>OZ241378.1:0-4800000 GCA_965200345.1 Candidatus Poribacteria bacterium | reverse complement strand
CTTGTAGAATTCTGAAACCTACGCGTGCGATAAAGTCACGGAAGTTATCAAGGAGTGCTGCCATCTGAAGCTGCCTGTCCGGTGTAAGATAATCCTCAAATCCTGCGCGAGTGTCATCTGGTAAATATTCCTGCTCCAGTCCGTTCACTATCGGTTTGAATGCGTCCATGATGCAATAGTGATAAATTGGGTTGATAATTTCACACATACCGTCAGCACCTTCAGCAATAACACCGTAAGTGGCAAGTTCATTGATGTGTTCATTGTAAAGGCTAAATCTTACACCTTCATCGTAGGAGGCGATTTTCATGAGGAGTGTTTCAAACCGCCGATCCTTATGGATATTGGTTATCAGATGGTCAATGTTAGTGTGTCCCTCGCGCAGAAGTTGGATATGTGCTTCTGAAAAGTGTTGCCTTGTAATCGGTTCGCTTTTCGGGATGTCCATTTCTTCGGTAAGAATTTGCGCGAATCGATTGACAAGCACAGGTTGTCCAGCAGTCTGTTTGTGGATGGCTTCGATGGTTTCAGGTGTGAAGGGTTGTCCGACTTCAGTGGTGTATTGTGAAAAGAGTTCTCGCACCTGTTCAAGCGTGAAATTGGGCAATTTAAACTCGTCTTGTATATTAAACGGAGAGATAGAGCGATCGTAGTTGAGTTGTGTAATGTCCTTGACACCAATGATGCCGAGGCTGTGTGGACACCGATTCCGTCCAGAAAGGTAAATTTGACGCAGCGAATGCAGAAACCCTCTAATAGCATCCCGTGGAATGCTATCAAACTCGTCAATAATCATGACAAACCGCTGGTTTTCCAGCAGCCCTCCAAGATTTTCAAAAAACTCCCGCATCGAAATAGGTTCAGTTATCTGCGCGTTCGCCAAAAATCTGTTGAGCGCATCAGATGGACGCTGCCCGCGTTTCTGGAAGACACGCTTAATTTCCTTACAAATTTCTTTGCAGAGAGACCTATAAAAAGCATCGGCATCACTGTCTACGTACCCCTCAAAATTAAGTTGTATTGGGAAATAGGTGCTGCCTTCGGCTTCAAGTGAGTCGAGGGCATTTTGGAAGAACGTGGTCTTGCCTGTCTGGCGCGGGGCAAAGAGAACAATATATCTGCCTCTTTCTATTCGCTTGATAAAATCCGCAAGCTCATCTCTGCGGGCAACGACATAGTTATCTTCAGGATAGACGGGCCCGCGGGTCTCAAACCATCTCATTTTCTCTCCTCCTTTAAGGGGTTGTAGAGATTATATCAGATTGAGGCATCAAAGTCTATAAAACACAATCTTCTTTTTTAAAAACGGACTTATCATCCTCAAGACGCTCCAATAAAGTTTGGACGGTTTCCTGAAACACAGGGTGCACAAGATCAGGGGCGATTTCCGCTAACGGGACCAACACGAAACGGCGGCGATGCATCTCTGGGTGCGGAATAACGAGTTTCTCTGTCTGAAGACACAAATCTCCATAGATGAGTATGTCTAAATCAATCTCTCTTGGTCCCCAGCGGATGCGGTGTTGTCTACCAATCGCTGTTTCGATATTTTTTAAGGTGTGTAGTAAGGATAGCGGCGGGAGGGAAGTTTGAATCGCAGCGACACCGTTCAGAAATTGGGCTTGTCCCTCATATCCTACCGGGTCGGTTTTATAAACGGAGGAAATCTTTTGTAAACTGATCTCCTCCGTCTTTGATAAAGCATGAATAGCATTCTGGATATGCGCCAGTCGATCGCCGATATTGCTTCCGAAGCCAATGTAGACTGAGGGCATAGCGTTGGCAGTTGGTAGCAACATGGCTGAACCCCGGCGATTCATGAATGCCACAAACTGATTAGGCACTCAATAAAAGTTCCTCAAGATTCCTACCGACAGTCGGCTGTGGGAGAGGTTTATTTCTTTCCTGGGCGTGTGCTAACAACTCGTCAACGATCTCACATAATTGTCCGAAAACTTCTATTTCGTTATCGCCGTGGCAACACGGCCCGATAATTCCGGGACAATATCCGATGAAACATTCATCCTCATCTGACCATTCGACAATCTTAATGTATTTTGCACTTTCGCTCATCTTTGAGATTCCTCAATTTTTAATTTAACCTGCTTCTCTTGGTAAGGCTTAGCATCATCACCGAGGTTTCCTGAAATAACAATCATTGGGCCTTTAGGATGTTCGTAAGTTTTGTGACCTCCTTTTCGGCGTATGTTGATAAATCCGGCTTTTCTCAGATCTGCGATAAGCTGTCGTATTTTTCTAGGCATAGAACTTACCCATGTGGAAGGTGTGCCTTACCCAACTAACCTGTAAATTTGCGGATGGCGATAGACGTGTTGTGTCCACCGAACCCGAACGCATTGGAGAGTGCAACCTCAATCTTCGCATCACGACTTTCATTCGGGACGTAATCCAGGTCACAGTCTTCGTCTGGCATATCGTAGTTGATCGTCGGTGGCAAATAACCCTTCTCCATCGCAGCTAAACAGGCGATGAGTTCCACAGCACCGGCAGCACCGAGCAGATGACCGACCATCGATTTGGTAGAACTAATAGGGATTTTATACGCCTGTTCGCCGAACACGGTTTTAATTGCACTCGTTTCAGCGATATCGCCGATCGGTGTAGAGGTGCCGTGGGCATTGATATAATCGATAGCATCTAACGGTAATTCAGCATCCTGAAGTGCGAATTCCATCGCTTTCGCTGCACCTTCGCCGTTTTCAGGTGGGCTTACCATATCGTGAGCATCTGAGGTTACGCCATAACCAATTATTTCCGCGTAGATATGCGCACCTCGCTTTTTGGCGTGCGATAGTGATTCAAAGATGAGTACACCGCCGCCGTCGCCCATGACAAAACCGTCCCTGTCTTTCGTAAAGGGGCGCGAGGCGCGTTCAGGCGCATCGTTTCTTGCTGACATCGCGCGCATTGAACAGAACCCAGCGAACGCTAACGGTGTAATCGCCGATTCCGTGCCACCGGTGAACATTACATCCGCTTCACCGCGCTGAATGATACGAAACGAATCTCCCATAGAGTGGTTCGCACTCGCACAGGCGGTGACGGACGTAGAATTGGGGCCTTTGAGGTTAAATTGAATGGAAATTTGCCCCGCCGCCATATTAGGAATCATGTACGGCACAAGAAATGGACTTACGCGTTTGGCACCCTTTTCAGCAAGCGTTTTTGCGTTATCTTCAAGGACACCGATGCCGCCGATCCCAGAGCCAATATGAACCCCGGCACGGTAAGGATCAACTTTATCGAGTTCCAAACCGGCATCTTTATGCGCCATGATTGAAGCCGCAAGCGCGTATTGAATAAAAAGGGGCAGCCTGGATGCCGCTCGGCGATCCATATACTGTTCCGCCTGAAAATTCTTTACCTCTCCGGCGATTTGGGTGCGATGCTCAGAGGCATCAAAATACGTTAAAGGTCCGATTCCGTTTTTACCGCTGGCAAGCGCATCCCAATATTCTTCTTTCGTGTTGCCAATCGCATTGACAACGCCGATTCCTGTAATAACTACACGCTCCACGAGACCGATCCTTTTTTAGTGAATAGTTATGGGTTCGCCTGCTACGCAGGCTCTCAGTTATCGGTTATCAGTTAAAAGAGAGCGTTATTAAACGAGAACCTCTTAACTGACAACTGATAAATGATAACTAAAATCTATACATGTTCGTCAAGGTAACTCACGGCATCTTGAACGGTCTGAATCTTTTCCGCATCACTGTCAGGAATTTCGATATCGAATTCCTCTTCAAGTACCATGACCAATTCAACAATATCGAGTGAGTCAGCCCCCAAGTCATCCGTGAAGGAGGCATCCGGGGTGACGTTATCTTCGCCAACGTCAAGTTGTTCAGCGATAATTTCGATGAGGCGTTCTTGATTTGTTGCCATAAGTATTTCTCTGATTTTCTATTTTCGTTGCAGGCGCGCTTGGTAACGCGTCTAAGCGCACACTAAAAGGACTGATAGCTTACCACTACGCGCCCTCAATAGGTCTTGACCTACACGTGTTCGTCAAGGTAACTCAAAGCATCTTGAACGGTCTGAATCTTCTCCGCATCACTGTCGGGGATTTCGATATCGAATTCCTCTTCAAGTGCCATGACCAATTCAACGGTATCAAGTGAGTCGGCACCCAAGTCCTCCATGAAGGAGGCATCTGGGGTGACGTTATCTTCATCAACACCGAGTTGTTTCGCGATAATTTCAATAAGGCGTGCTTGGTTTGTTGCCATAAGCGTTTCTCTGATCTCCTTTTTAAAGTTTCTGAATTACATCACCATGCCACCGTCAACCTGAAGTGTTTGGCCGGTGATATAGCGCGCAGCATCCGATGCTAAAAAACAGACAGCGGCTGCCACATCTTCTGGATGTCCAAACTCCCGTAGTGGGATGCGTTCAAGTAGTTGTTGCTGATGCTCTTCCGATATTTCTGCTGTCATGTCTGTTGTGATAAAACCTGGAACGATAGCGTTCACAGTGATACCACGGGTGCCGACCTCTTTCGCTGTAGCCTTTGTGAAACCGATAATGCCTGCTTTCGCGGCAGCATAATTCGCTTGTCCCGGGTTTCCGATAAGTCCAACAACCGATGAAATGTTGATGATTCGCCCGTTTCTCTGACGGATCATAGGACGCAGGACTGCACGAGTGCAGTACATCGTACCTGTCAAATTTGTCTGTAACACAGCGTCCCAGTCCTCATCTTTGAGACGCATGAGCAACATGTCGCGGGTAATCCCTGCGTTGTTCACAAGAATGTCGATTCGCGAAAACTGATCCATCGTTTTTTCAATAAGTGCTTCAACATCAGCCTTTTCAGAGATGTCAGCAGCCATTGAATGCGTAGTGTAGCCTTTGCCCCGCAGTGTATCAGCGATCTGTGCGACTGACTCGGCAGAACGCGAACAGAGAACGACGTTCGCACCGGCTTCGCAGAGTCTCTCCGCAATTGCCGCACCAATGCCACGGGACGCACCTGTAACAATAGCCGTTTTGCCACTCAGTAGATCTTCCCTAAAAACATTCTGTTCTGTTGTTACATCCATCTTATCCACTATTTCCATATTCATCTGTTACGACGGAGAGCGTCTTAATGTCTTCAACATTCAAGGCATTGCTGTCCGAAAGTGTTCGTTTCACTAAGCCGGACAATACCTTCCCTGGACCAACCTCTACAAACCGTGTGATACCTGTATTTCTTATAGTGTGTAGGGTCTTTTCCCACTGTACGGGTTGTGTTATCTGTTGAAAGAGAAGGTGTCTAATGTTCTCCGCATCTGTTGCAAACTCACCGGTTACGTTCATTACGATGTCAACCTGTGGCGGATGCAACGTTATTGTATCAAGCACGGATTTGAATTTTTGTTGTGCCGGTACCATCAATGGCGAATGAAACGCGCCACTCACTGGCAAAAGGCGACACCGTCGCTCACCAATCTCAATTTTGGCAAGCGAGATGACCTGATTGATGGCATCTACTTCGCCAGAAATTACCAATTGACCGGGACAGTTGTAATTGGCAATATTCACAGTTCCTTCAGCGGTGGCACAGAGGTGTTGCAATTGCTCATTTTCCATTCCAAGGATTGCCGCCATGGTGCCTTGTTGTGTTTCCCCGGCTTCCGCCATGAGATTCGCGCGTGCGTGTACCAAGCGCAAGGCATCGGCGAATTCGAGAACGCCTGCCGCTACGAGGGCAGAATACTCCCCTAAACTATGCCCAGCCACAGCGGTCGGTGTGATACCGAGTTCCTTTAGGATTTGCAACGTCGCAACACTACACGTCAAAATCGCCAGTTGTGTATTTTCGGTCTGTTTTAAGGCATCTTCCGGTCCCTCAAAACAGAGTTGACTCAAACCACGTCCAAGGGCTGCGTCGGCTTCCTGAAAAATAGCGTTGGCAATTGGATAGGCTCGCGCCAATGCCGCACCCATGCCTACCTGTTGTGAACCTTGTCCTGGAAAAATAAAGGCGAGTTGTGTCATTTTCTTCTGATGAATGGCTATCGGCTATCGGCTTTCAGTAATAAGAGGTTTCTGATTAACAGAAAACCCTTTTTGCTAATTGCTGAAGGCTGATTGCTGACGGCTAACGCGCTGACGGCTATAACCGTAAGAGTGTGCTTCCCCATGTTAAACCCGCGCCAAAAGTCACAAACAGAAGTAGATCACCTGGCTTGGCACGCCCTTCGCGAATTGCCTCATCCAAAGCGATAATCACCGTTGCTGCGGAGGTATTACCGTATTTATCAACGTTAATATAGACCTTCTCTCTCGGGACGCCGAGTCTGTCGCCGACTGCCTCAATGATGCGTAAATTCGCTTGATGGGGGATTAACAGATCAATATCCTCAACGCTAACATTTGCTTTTTGTAGAACGCGTTGCGCAGCTTCGGGCATAAGTCGCACCCCGAGTTTAAAGACTTCTCGGCCATTCATCTGAAGTTTGTCTCTTTTTTGGGCGAGCACTTCTGCGGTAATCGGCATTCTGGATCCACCTGCTGGGATGCCAAGGAGATCAATATCCGCATAATCCCCATCTGACCCGATATAAGATGCAAGGATCCCTTTAGGTGCATCCGTGGCTTGGACAATAGCAGCACCCGCTCCATCTCCAAAGAGGACACATGTGCTTCTATCCTCCCAGTCGATGATGTTGTTAAAAACTTCACCACCGATGACAAGAATAGTATTATAGCGTCCAGATTTGATCATACCATCAGCTAAATCCAGCCCATAAAGGAAACCGGCACACGCAGCAGATAAATCCATCGCGGCGGCATTCTTCGCACCGATGCCTTTCTGGACATAGCACGCTGTTGACGGAAAAAACGTATCAGGTGTCACGGTAGCAACGAGAATCATCTCGATGTCAAGTGGGTCGATATTCGCATTCTTAATTGCCCATCGAGCGGCATGTACACAGAGATCTGATGTAGCGACATCATCTTCAGCGATACGTCGTTCGGTAATGCCTGTGCGTTGACGAATCCATTCGTCACTCGTATCCACCATTTTTTCTATATCAAGGTTGGTAACAACCTGTTCAGGAAGGTAAGAACCTGTTCCTGTGATGGTTGCATGTCGAAGTTGCGTCATTATGTCTCTCTTGGCGTTTTTGGCGTTGTAAGTTCTTATTTGCAAGCCGAGACTTGCTGCTGTGGAAATCCCATCGGTTTTTCTGACCGACCCTTTGTCTACGCCTCGTCAGTGGATTTTAGCACAGGTCGTCCGTTGTAATGTCCACACCCGGAGCAGACACGATGAGAAATGATCGTTTCTCCGCAATATGAACAGACGCTTGTTGCTTTATCGTAGAGCGCGTTATGGCTCCGCCGCATTCTTTTTTTTGATTTTGACGTTTTCCGTTTTGGATGCGCCATCAGTTATCTCCTTACAATTCTTTGTGGTCATGATAGTCGTGAGCTGAGTTTATCTCCACAATTCAATATCTGTTATGGCCTTAATAGGACTTACGCATTTCCTCTTAAAGTCCCCCTACCCCCCTGATAAGGGGGGATATGGGGGGTTGGGGGATTTAGGGGGTTAAAAATACCGGAATTACTGCTTTTTGCGTAAGTCCTACTTAACTCTTTTCGAGCATTTTTGATAGCACTGCAAACGGATTAGAGGTAGATACTGGTGCCTCATCCGTTGGTTCGCAGGAACACGCGCTAATATTGAGTTCCGCACCACATTGCAGGCACAATCCTTCGCATGTTTCGGAACAGAGCGGCCATGCCGGTATTTCAAGAACAAGTGCTTTCCGGACATCTTCTGAAATATCTAAAGTTTCCCCGTCATAATAGCGTTCATCTGCCTCACTCTCTTCTGACGATTCGCTACCGATAGAGAATAGCAGCTCAAACGCTGTTGCTATGTCCATCTCAAACGGCGTGATACAGCGTCCGCATTCTACCAAAATTTTCGTTTCAATATCCGCTGTCACATAAACATTGTCGTCGCCTTGACGAAACAGACGGACTGCACAGGACAAGTGGTTAAGAAATTCTATTTCCTCATAATTCAAACCGAGAGGAGCGGGCGGCACAAGTGCTTCGTATGCCTTGGAGTCCTCGTGTCGAAGGTCTTTCATGTCGAACACTAACGTGTCTCTTACGCCGTCCTTCATGTTGAATTTTACCTCAAGCATCTATCGGGCAGTCTTCAGGTTTTCCTTGTTATACAAGGGTGGCGAACACGCCGGCTGTCGTTAGTAAAATTAAAAATCGACTTCTTCTTCGATTCTAATAAGTTGGGTGTCACCTTTCACATCTTCAAGCGTATGAATCTCGGCAAGTGCGGTTTTCATATTCTTTTCCCGCGCGCTGTGGGTCAGCATAACAAGCGACACAGTATCCATACCGTGTGGATCCTTTTGAATGACAGAGGCAATGCTAATCTGCCAGTTCCCCAAGATGGTACCGATTTTCGCGAGCACCCCAGGGCGATCCGCAACGACGAAACGGAGGTAGTAGCGCGTCTCTATATCGTCAATCGGAGACACATCAACTTCTGCTTGTGCCCCAGCAAGCCACGCTCGCGAAATGGGGGTGCTTATACCTTGTTGCACGGATTTTCCCGCGTCAATAATGTCTGCAACGACGGCACTCGCCGTCGGCATCTCACCCGCGCCCTGTCCATAAAAAAGAGTCGGACCGACTGCGTCACCAATGACGCAGACTGCATTGAATGCGCCGCCGACGTTCGCCAACAGACTCCGTTCCGGCACGAGGGTCGGGTGCACGCGCGCCTCTACACGGTTGCCACCGCTTAACTTCGCGATGGCGAGCAGTTTAATAACGTAACCGAGTTCGCGCGCATATTGGATCTCTTTTTGCGTAATGTTGGTAATGCCCTCGACGTGAAATTGCGACAGCGAGATATTGCTCCGATAGGCAAGGGCAATCAGAAGAATGAGTTTCTGTGCAGCATCAATACCTTCAACGTCAAATGTTGGATCGGCTTCGGCATATCCTTTATCCTGTGCAGCTTTAAGGATGTCCGAGAAATCAACACTGCGTTCATGCATCTCAGTTAGGATATAGTTACAAGTGCCATTTACAATGCCGTAGAGGGAATGGATTTGGTTGCCCGCGAAGCTTTCTTGGAGCGTTTTGATAATTGGGATACCACCAGCAGTGCTTGCTTCAAAATTGAGACTCACTTGATGCTCTGAGGCGAGTTGGAACAATTCGCCGCCATGTTCCGCAAGAAGGGCTTTATTGGCTGTGACGACATGTTTGCCGTTTTGGATCGCGCGTTTAATGAGCGTGTGCGCTTCCGGGACACCGCCAATCAACTCGACGACGATATCAATATCTGGATTGTCAACGACTTCTGTTGGATTAGTTGTCAGGCAGTCCGCAGGAAGCTCAACGCCCGCTCGCGTTGCGGGGAGTGTCCGTTTGACTATTTTTTTTAGCCGTAATTCAATGCCGCTATTTTTGGCAATGAGAGTATTCTGATTTAATAGGATCTTGGAAACACCGGTGCCGACGGTACCCCAGCCTAAGATGCCAACATTAATGTTGTCCACTACTACAACTCCCCCTTTCTTTCCTGTTTGCTGCGCGGCGTGTGATCGGAACGCCGACAAATCAAATTATATATCAGAGATCGGGGCGACTGGATTCGAACCAGCGACCTCTTGAACCCCATTCAAGCGCGCTTCCGGGCTGCGCCACGCCCCGTTAGTTAACAAAATAATCCACTTAATTGTATCATAACTCCTGACAAAAGTCAAATAAAAAATTGGCGATCACAGGAAATCTTCAGGCTGTATACAGCAAACAGATGACTTCCCTGTTTGGTGTGCAGAGGGACTTGTAAGGCGAGGTTTCGCGCCTCGCCCTTGCTCTTGTACACCGGATTGGTAGGTCTATGCGAAACCCATCTCTTTCAGATTTCTCAGGCTAATACCTAAACTTTCAAACGGGTCGCGTTCGTAGCAACTATCTTGTTCGATGATATACCACTCTACCCCTGCATAGACACAAGCATCTAAAATGGCTGGCCAGTTAAGGTTCCCCTCGCCGATTTCTGCAAAACGTTGTGAGGAACCGTCCATCGCCATGTCCTTAAGATGGATAATGTCGGCGCGTCCTTTTAATTGACGCACCCATTCTGCTGGATCGCCACCACCGTGCTGAATCCAGTACGTATCAAGCTCACTCTTAAAATAGTTCGGATCGCTTTCGGCATACAAAATCTCTAATCCAGTACGTCCGTTATAGCGTTCCAACTCGAAACTATGATTATGATAGGAAAAGGTCAAACCGCCTTCCGCGAGTCGTGCGGCGACTTCGGATGCCTCTTTCGCAAATGTGGCGTACCCTTCAGCACTACGGTATTCACCCGGAAGTCCACCAATTGCAGCATGCTTGCATCCCCACAGTTGATGTTCATCAATGACGGATTGCGGTTCATCACGCATCCTTTCGTAACTGGTATGTGTCGCGATAATGCTAATACCTTCACCGTCAACGATGTTTTTCAGTGCTTCGGGTTCAATCGGACCGAGTGCAGAGCATTGCACCGCTTCATAACCGAGTTGCCGAACCTTTTTGATTGTTTCCACGATATCCGCCTCGGTTTTGGTAAATTCTCTAACAGTATAAAGTTGTGCTGCGATCTGCTTCGCAGAGAGATTGTTTTCTGTTGCCATAATGACTCCTTATTTTTGGCTTATGCTATTTTCGGCGAATAGTATACCCGAAAAAAATGTACAGGTCAAGTTAATCTCAGAATCAAGCAGAGCCATTCAGTTCTCGGTTTTTTCGTCCAATTTTGGACCCCCCAGGCCCGGTAGGTGCGGTTTTGCGGCGTACGCGAAGAAACACTTTCTTCGTATTGGATTTTAGCGTTTGCAAAAACCCCGAATGCGATCTGCATTCCTAACCGCACCATAAGTGTCAATTTAGGGATTTTTCACGACTCTTTAGAACAGTTTTATAAACAGGTTTCCGCCCTTACAGTCCTGTAGGTTGGGTTGAACGGATACTCCCAAAACCCTGAAAAGTAACACAAGACTCAGCTTGCACCAGAGATGGCACGGCAAACAGAAAACCGAGAGAAACCCAACGCCTTTGCGGTTTCCGGACCCCTGACGGTGTGAAGTTGGGTTTCACTGCATTCTTGATTACGGACGACACCCCGCTGGATTTGAGAGGTATTCGGAAAATACATTTACCTTCTGAGTTCCGTTCAACCCAACCTACGGGACTAAATTGACACCTAATGAGGTTTAACAAATAAGTTGGGTAATTGTAGTTACGCGACGTGCGATAAATCGCACTACTACGAACCGGTCTATTTGTTATCACACGTCTCGGAATTACCCGATTAAATTCTTAATCTTCATCTGGTGTCAATTTTAGAAAACACCATAAGCGTCAATTTAGGGGGTTCCAGGTCCGGTAGGTTCGGTTTCCCAACCGAACCGGATACTACGCGAAAACCTTGAAGACTTCAAAACCTCTTTAGTCCCGTAGGGACGCTATGTTTATAGCAGCGGTTCAAACAAACCGATTAGCCCTGTAAGGGCGGCATGTTTATAAGCACTCGAACACCATGAAAATCGCTAAATTGACACCTATGGTGTCAATTTTAGAAAACACCTACAGGACTGAAAACTGAAAACCGGTAACTTCTAAAAAAAATTGATTTGCATATAAAAAACAGTTTTGGTAAACTTTAAAATTATGCTGAATTCATTTTTCTTCGGCGGTAAAAGGCAGGGTTCCTTTAAACTTTTCCGTCTCCTTCTTCATCTCCCAAATTTCGTCAAGTTGGCGTGGCGACTGTTTGTCGATGAACGTGTGCCCGTCTACCGAAAGGCGATCCTCATCCTTGCCGAATTATTGGCAGTTGCCTTTGCTATCGCCTATTTGGTGAATCCGCTGGATTTTGATTTTCTCCCGATTATTGGGCGATTTGACGATATCCTCGTTGGTGCTTTTCTGATTCTGGTTCCGGGTGCTTGGTTTTTTATTAAATTATGTCCCGAACATATTGTCCGTGAACATGTAGATCGAATTTCACGGAAAGAGTGATTTTTTTCAACTTTTTTGCAACTTTTTTTTCCAATAGGTGTGTGTTTAAAACGTAAACACAAAAAATCAAAAATTGATTCTGACATCTCCAAAATCGGAGTTTCCACTAATAAATTATACTGTGAGGTATATACCATGAAATCCAGAAACACACTTCGGAACCCTATAAGGGTAATGTTGATTTTAGCGGCGTTTGTTGTCGTCGCAGGAATTGTCATCAGTTGGGATACAGATGAGTTCACGCTACAAACTGCAGTCGGACAGACGAACGACACACTTGAAACATCGGAAGATTTTCAGCACTTGGAACGGGCAAATCGGGCGTTTATTAATTTAGTCAAACGCACGCGCCCTGCGGTTGTGCAAATTACAACACAAACAAGACGAAATAGAATCGTGACATCCCAAAGAAATCAACTGACACCTGAGCAAGAAAGGGAATTTCGACGCTTTTTCGGCGATGAGTTCCCATTCAGACGCTTTTTTGAAGAACCCGAACAAATCCCTATCCCTAATCCAAGACCTTCCAGAGGTGTTGGCTCCGGCGTAATTGTCAGTGACGACGGTTATATCCTCACCAACAACCATGTTATTGAAGGCACCGATGCCATTAAGGTAACCCTATCAAATGGAAAAGAGTATGATGCCGAGTTAGTCGGGCGTGATGATGCCCAGAGTGAGGTCGGTGGTAGTGATTTAGCCGTTATTAAAATTGATGCTAAAGAACTTCCCGTCCTGCCGTTCGGCGATTCGGACGCACTTGAAGTCGGTGAGTGGGTTATCGCTATCGGAACGCCGTTGAACTATCCCCAAACTGTGACGCGCGGCATCGTTAGCGCGAAGGGCAGGACAAGATTCGCGGCCTATGGAAACTATGGACAGTTCATACAAACCGATGCACCCATTAATCAAGGGAACAGCGGCGGCGCGCTGGTTAATATTCGTGGCGAATTGGTCGGTATTAATACGCTAATTGCCACCAATAGCATTGTTAACGGAAATATCGGCCTCGGTTTCTCTATCCCAAGTAATCTCGCACAACAGATCTTACCGCAACTGATAGAAAACGGTAAGGTGGAACGCGGCTGGCTCGGCATCAGTATGGAACCAGTGAGTGCTGAGTTAGCAGAGGAAATGAACCTCGATACGCCACGCGGTGTGCTTGTTAAAATTGTTGGTCCGAAAAGCCCTGCGCAAAAAGCAGGCATCCAGGTCGGAGATGTCATCCTTACCTTTGATAGGCAGCAAGTTCGAGACTTGCATCACTTGCGGCATATTGTCGGAGCAACAAAGGTTGGTAAATCTGTTGAAGTGACAGTCGTCCGGGAGAACGGCGAAGAAAAACGGTTGACTGTTAAATTGGGTAAGCGTACACAAGCAACCCTTGCCTCACTCTCACCCAATGAAGAACTACCAATAGTGGAGCAAGCAGATGAAGAGGAAGGAACGCTTGCGGGGCTTCAGGTCCAAGAGTTAACCCCTGAGATGGCTGAACGTTACGGCTATACTTCAGGCGAAAAAGGCGTTATTGTCACACAAGTTGAACGCGGCAGTAGTGCAGAGAAAGAAGGTATCAAACCCGGATACCTCATCCAAGAATTGGAATGGATGCCGATTAATGACCTTGAGTCGTATGCCCGCGTCGCCAAGCAACTGGAAGCGCAGAATAAGAGGCGTGTGCTCCTCTATGTCAGATTGCCAGATAATCGCGGTGGCGACTACGTCACCTTGGGCACTCGTCGCACATCAGACCGGTAACTAACGCAGCGAACATCCGCGCTATTGGACGGTTCGCGGATTAACACTTGACGGATAGTTGTTTTTCTGGTAGACTGCCGGAAAACAACTATCCTTCTGTTATTAAAGAGGCTCAGGTTTTTGATGAAAGCACAACGGGTTGTTTGGCCGAGTCGCGCCAAAGTTGACGTTGAGACATTTGAGTTACCCCCTATCGGAGACGATGAAGTCCTCGTCGCTACAGCGTGTACGCTCATCAGTCCCGGCACGGAGCGTGCGTTCTTATTAGGACTCCCAAATGCACAAGGCAGGTATCCATCCCGTCCCGGTTACAGCAATATCGGTACGGTGATAGAGATCGGGAAATCAGTTACAAGTTATCAAGTAGGTGAACGCGTCGCCTCAACACAGGGACACACCAGCCATTTTATTGCCTCGCCGAATCGTTTACTCAAGGTGGCATCTACTGATGTTCCCGCCGAAGAGGCGGTTTTCTTTAATCTCGGTGCGATTGCATTACAAGGTGTCCGAAAGGCACGGATTGAATTGGGAGAGGCAGCACTAATTTTAGGACAAGGGCTCATCGGTTTACTGGCACTCCAACTCTCGAGACTCAGTGGTGCAACACCACTCATTGCCGCAGATCTCACCGATAGCCGTCTCGAAATTTCCAGAAGTATGGGCGCAGACTGCGCACTCAATCCGGAAGATGCTAATTTTTCTGAACAGTTAGGCGATGTTACAGAAGGTAACGGGCCGGCTGTCGTTATTGAAGCAACCGGGCATCCAGACGCAATCAGTACCGCTTTAGATGTAGCCGGACGGGATGCTCGCGTGGTGTTGTTAGCAAGCACACGTGGCGAAACACCGAAGGTGAACTTCTATCGGGATGTCCATAAGAAAGGACTTATCCTTTACGGTGCCCATAACTCTATCCGCCCGCGCCAAGAATCCTCACCCAACTTCTGGACGCTTGAAGATGACAGTCTTTTGCTGTTGACACTCATCGCACAGAAACGGTTCAATGTTACTCCCTTGATTAGTCACCGTATCCTTGGAGAAGAGGCACCGGATGCATATCAACGCCTCATGGAATGGAATCCCGGCTTACTCGGTGTTGTTCTTCAGTGGAACAATAGCCACACATCTTAACCGCAAGGAATAATTAAAAATGGCAGTCAGTAAGAGGTTTCTGACTAAATCAGTCCGCTCTTCACAGCAGCAAAAACGCAGCTCGTAATGAAATGGAGAGCGGATTCAAGAAAGGCATGTTAAAGTTCTGAGGAAACACTTAAGCAAAAACACCCACGTTATGTAACCGCAAGGAATAATTAAAGAATGGCACGCGAATATCCTATTGGAAATGTACGCAACATCGGCATTGCAGCGCACATTGATGCCGGTAAAACGACGACAACTGAACGTATCCTCTTCTACACCGGCAAAAAACATAAGATCGGGGCGGTAGATGATGGCACCGCTGAGATGGATTGGATGGTGCAGGAACGAGAACGCGGTGTGACAATCACCGCCGCCGCGACAACCTGTTTCTGGCGTGATCACGCCATTCATCTCATTGATACACCCGGACATGTCGATTTCACAGTGGAGGTGGAGCGTTCCCTGCGGGTCTTAGATGGAGCAATAGCACTTTTCTGTGCTGTCGGTGGCGTAGAGCCCCAGTCAGAAACCGTCTGGCATCAGGCGGAACGCTACGGTGTACCGCGCATCGTTTTTGTCAATAAGATGGACAGGGTGGGTGCGAATTACGCTCGCGTCCTGGAGATGATGACAGCACAATTGGGCGCGAATCCGCTTCCGCTCCAATTGCCGATCGGTGAAGGCACGGACTTTGCTGGTGTTATTGATCTGGTAACACAAAAGGCGATGCGTTGGGACGCAGCAGATCAAGGACAAACCTATTCAGAGATGGAAATTCCATCTGAATTTCAGGAGGATGTTGATCAGGCACGAGAGACGCTTTTTGAAAGTGTTGCCGTTGAAGACGAGATGTTGCTTGAGAAATACTTGAACGGCGAAGAAATTACGCGTGATGAATTATTGGCAACTGTTCGCACAGCGACTTTAAGCGGCGCATTAGTACCGGTGCTGTGTGGAAGTTCTTTGAAGAATCAAGGTGTTCAACCACTGCTTGATGCAGTCATTGATTTTTTGCCCTCTCCTGTTGATGTGCCGTCTATTGAAGGGACTGCACCACAACCTACTTCTACCAGTGCGCGTGCTAAACGTAAAAGAGATGCAACTTCCGAGGGAGGCGAGGAAGATAAAATAACGCGTCCCGCAGACGATACTGCCCCCTTTTCAGCCTTAGCCTTTAAAGTTGCGAGTCACCCAACGGTCGACAAACTCGTTTACTGTCGCGTCTATTCTGGCACGCTTCGGCGTGGGGAGTCGATCTACAACGTCCGTTCCGAGAAAAGAGATCGAGTCAATCGCATTTTGCAAATGCACGCCAATAAAGAGGCAGTGTCTGATGCGGCTTACGCCGGTGATATTGTCGCACTTGTCGGACTTAAGGATACCAAAACCGGAGATACCGTGACCGATGCAAAAGAACCGATTCTCTTAGAATCCATCACTTTCCCGGACCCAGTTATCTCTATTGCGATAGAGCCTGAGCGCGCGAGTGATGCGGACGCATTAGAGGAAACACTTGAAAAACTCATGGACGAAGATCCGACATTCACCGTAGGGATTGATAAAGAAACCGGGCAGCGAATTATCTCTGGGATGGGCGAACTGCATTTGGAGATTTTGACGGATAGGATGGTCCGTGAATTTGGGGTTAACGCTCGCGTGAGCAAACTCCAAGTGGCATATCGCGAAACGATAAGTACCGTCGCAGAGGCGCGTGGCACACACATTCATAAAACCGATGAGGAAGGCATTTATGGTGATGTGCTGCTTACGGTTGAACCCTTAGAACGCGACGAAGGATTTCAGTTTGAGGACAACACCGACGAAACACAGATCCCGCGGCAATATATCCCGTTCATTGAGAAGGCATTAGAGGGTGCAATGGGGACAGGGCCCCGCATCGGATACCCGATGCAAGACGTGAAGGTAACGCTCACGGGCGGTTCCTATCATCCAACGGATTCCTCGGAGGTGGCGTTTGAAGCGGCAGCAGCCCTCGCTTTTGAAAACGCGGTGAGAAAGGCGAAACCTTTACTCTTAGAGCCAATTATGCAGATACACATCACTGTCCCTGATGAACACGTCGGCAAGGTCATCGGCGACCTGAATGCACGCCGCGCCCACATTAGCGAAAGTTTGGCACAAGACGAATCCGAGACAGGACGTGCATCGCTATTGACGCAAGACATCATCAACGCCTTTATCCCGTTATCAGAGACCTTTCAATACACGACCCGACTCCGCTCAATGACACAAGGACGTGGCGCGTTTACATTGGAATTTTCACATTACGAAGTGGTGCCTGAGTCACTTGCCCCCGGTGCGAAGCCTGTTGGCTCGGCTTAGACGCAGCTTAATGTCCGTATGCTTGCATCACTTTTTCTAATTCAGTCAAGGGAATCGCGTACATCGTCCTGTCGTTGCGTCCGGTGGTCGTTGTAGCCATTGTCATTGAGTTGACAATAGCCTCCTCTGTTGCTTCAATAACTGCTTGGAACAGCGAACTTAAGCGTCCATTGGCGAGCATCTCGATTTGAAAGGTCCCGGTTTCCGTCCTGCTCGGAAAGATATTCGCCGTGGAAAACGCGATGACGAATTCACCGCTACCATCCGTACTGGGTGTGCCTGTGCGGGCGAGTCCATGTGTTGCACGGATCGCCAACTGCTTCAATTGACGGTGCGTTAACGGCGCATCTGTCGCGATAACAATAATAAATGATCCATCCCTGGTCGGTTTCGGTGGGGACCCAGTAATTTCTTTTCCAACTGGAACACCATCAATTCGCAATTGATGCCGCCGCCCTCCATTGGAGTTCACAAGGACACCTATTGTCCAGCCGCCCCGTTCTTCAGGTAGAACGCGAGAGGATGTACCGATACCCGCTTTGAACCCGTAGCAGCGCATACCGGTGCCACCGCCAACGCAGCCTTCTATGACGGGACCATTGGTGGCATTTTCAATGGCTTCAATCGCGTGCTCTGCTCTGACATGGAGTCCACTAATGTCGTTCAAACCGCCATCATAACACTCTGCTACAATCGGGAGCACAATGTTGTTGTCCGGATACCTTTTCACAATGTAACGAACAACGCCATCGTGCACTGCGCCGACACTCAGCGTATTTGTAAGTAAAATAGGGGATTCAATCCATCCGGCTTGGTTAATACGCGCGATGCCTGTTGCTTCACCGTTGCCGTGGATGGTATAGGCAGCGCCGAACAGCCGTGCCGTCCAAATATCATCACTTGGAATGACAGCGGTGACACCCGTCCGAATCGAATCGCCTTCATTCAAGGTGACATGCCCGACCTTCACACCAGCGACATCCGTGATGGCGTTGTGAGTACCTGTTGGAAGCGTCCCGATTTGGATACCGATGTCGCGTGCCCGCGCGCGGGTATCCGAATCTGTAGATTCAACGTTTACGCTGTATATAGAACATGCTAAAAAAATACCCGTAAAAACGACAAGAATCAACAATTTCATGTCGCACGGGAGTTCAATGCCTTGCATCCGTTTAAGAAATTTCTGCATTTTCCAATTGACCTCTATAAATTGCGCGGATTTTGTTAAAGATAGCGATATATGTTGGTAACCGGTAGTCGGGGTAACTCCACTCCCACGGTTGAAACGTTTTACGATAAAAGCGGGGTGTAATTTCGGCATAAATGCCATCACAGAGATAGATACGGTGGGCGTGATCTTTCGTTGACGCAAGCACTAACTTTGCCAAACAGAGGTAACCTGCATCTAAATTGACGCGTCGCGCATCGCCTTCTGGCTTCTTTATTCTGAAATTTTGCTCCACCTTATTTGTAAACAGTTTTATCTCTGCCAATGTACCCGCGTCAATGAGCCTTTCAAAACTGATAAATTGTCTGTGGATGTCCGGCCCCATCTCAGCTGCATAATAGTTTGTGCTTGCAAAAGGTAGCAGCTCGCTTGTGAAGTCAATGGGTCCGAGACGTTGTGTAAGTTCCAGGTAAACGGTTGACAGAAGACACGGTTCAGCGGTCAGCACACCGATAACGGCTTTAACAGGTTGCGGTGTTGTAACGATTCCCATGTTGTTCTCCATAGTCAAAGCGTGAGACGAGGTTCCTGTGCCTTGTCCCCCTAAATTTTATGCATTGAGTATAGCAGACCGCATTTCAAGTGTCAATGTTTCATTTATCATGCCAAAAATTGAGGCTTATGAGGACAATATTGAACTTTAATTTCATTAAAATGCGAAAAAAGTGCTTTTTTTTTCATTTTTTCTTGACATGCCACGAATTATAATGTATAATATTCTGCTATGCTATGTCACCATATTAAGACGGAAAAAGCAGATGCGGAAGCAGGCTTTTTCAAAAGTTTACTCGTAAGCTGTGCAACCACCGCCAAATAGGGGGACTCCTTTCAGTGAACAAAACGCCCAGAAAATCTTTTGCCAAAATGCAGATTCGGACAGATCTCCCGAATCTTATAGAAACCCAAAAGGGTTCGTATGATGCCTTTTTACAGCGAAATGTCTCACCCAATGAACGTATAGATACAGGCCTCCAAGCAGTATTTAAGGAAATGTTTCCCATCCGAGATTTTTCGGAGGTCAATAGCCTTGAATTTGTTAGTTACACCCTCGGTACACCCAAATATACACTACAAGAATGCGTTGCGCGCGGTGTGATGTATCAAGTCTCTCTCACAGCGCGTATCATGCTTGTCCTGCGTGAAGCCGATCCGGATGCCGATGAACCGCACGTCGTGGATATCCGAGAATCCGATGTCTATCTCGGTGAAGTGCCATTAATGACTGAAAACGGCAGCTTCATTGTCAATGGCAGTGAACGTGTGATCGTGAGTCAGCTGCATCGTTCGCCGGGTGTCATCTTTCTTGAGAAATCGTTGCCAACCGGAAGACGGACACCGACTGCACAAATTATCCCCTATCGAGGGGCGTGGGTTGAATTTGAAATAGACACGAAGGATCAGATTTATGTCCGCATCGACAAACGTAGAAAATTACCCGCTACAGTGCTGCTGCGGGCACTCGGTTGGTCATCAGACGCGGACATCTTGAAACTCTACGCCAAAACGGAACGGCTTGTGCTTGACGGATGGCAGGTTACCCACGTAGAGGGACCCGCAATACAGGTTAAAGCAGGTGATTTATTAGACGCTGCAGAATTTCGGCAGGCGAGCAAGGATTATCCCGATCTTGAGACTGAGAAGTATTATCGTGTTACGCTTGTATCAGATGAGGATGAAGGCTGCCCACTGGAAGTCGGACAACCACTTTCGGAGAAAGAGCGTACCAGTTTCCGAAGAAAATGGAAGGGCTTTGAAACCGAACTGCTTCGCCGTGTTGTTGATACCCACGACAGCGGATGTGAGTTCACACTTGGTCAAGTACTAACGAATTCGGAATACGAAGCCGCGCTTGCCCGCTACGGAAAAGAGGCTTTCACGGCTGAGCAGACGCTCTCCGAAGATGCGCAAGATAGGGTCTGTGCTGAAGACGTTATCCAGCAAGAGACCGGTGAAGTACTCCTTACCGCGAATACACTCCTCACCGAAACCGAATTAGAGCGTCTCCAAGAATCTGGTGTTGAAGCTCTCACTGTCCTTGATATGGAGGATTGCCAACGCATCCGATTTTTACGGAATACACTCGAGCGCGATCGGCAGGCAGACTACGAGGCGCAATACTCTTTACAAGACGCAGCGCTACTTACCATTTTTCGTACGTTGAGACCCGGGGATACCACCAATATAGAGAATGCGCGTAAACACCTCACATGGTTGCTTTTTGATCCACACCGATATGATTTGGGTGTCGTCGGGAGATACAAACTGAATCGAAAATTCCAGAGGATACCGGTTTACGGAGAACCGCCTGAAGAAACGCTGCGCACACTCCGCCCGGCAGATATTGCCGCTACCGTAGATTACCTTCTTAAAGTGCATAACGGGTTAGCACCGAAAGACGATCTCGACCATCTCGGCAACCGACGTGTACGCGTTATTGGGGAACTCCTCGAAAACCAGTTCCGGATGGGATTATTCCAAATTCGTAGGACGACGCGCGAACGGTTGAGTACCAATAACGATGTTGCCAAAGTCGTACCGTCTTCACTTGTAAATCCGAAACCGCTTATGATGGCACTTCGTGAATTCTTCGGTTCAAACCAGTTGTCGCAATTTATGCAACAGATTAATCCGCTGGATGAATTGACACACAAGCGTCGTATCTCAGCGATCGGCCCGGGTGGACTGCATCGAGACAGAGCAACAGCCGCTGTTCGGGATGTACATTGGACACATTACGGGCGGGTCTGTCCTTTGGAAACGCCAGAAGGGCCCTCAATCGGGCTGATTGTGTCTCTCGCTTGCTATGGGCGGATAAACCCTTACGGTTTTATAGAAACGCCGTATCACAAAGTCGAGGATGGTGCCGTTTTAGAAGATATCGAATATCTCACGGCAGATAGCGAAGATACCGTCCACATTGCTGCGAAGACCGCATCGCGCGATATCCCACAAACTACAAATGGGGACGCGGAGGCTTCAGGACAACTTCTGCCTATTCGCAGTGGTGAGGAGGTCGTGTCGCTCCCGATGGAAAAGGTGAATTACATCGGGGTCTCACCGCAGCAGATCGTTGGCATCTCTGCCGCACTTGTCCCATTCCTGGAACACGAGGATGCAAACCGTGCTTTGATGGGGGCGAACCACCAACGCCAAGCAGTCCCGCTTATCCGCCCAGAATCACCGCTCGTCGGTACAGGAATGGAAGAACCCGCAGCACGGTATTCCGGCGCACTGATCACTGCTAAGCGGGCAGGAACTGTCACAAGTGTCTCTGCCGACGAAATCCTCATATACACCGGTGAAGCCCTTCACCATGATGAAGGTGAAAACACGTTCAGTGAGATGGGGTATGATGTTTATAAACTCCAAACATTCAAGCGGAGTAACAGCGGTACCTGTATTCATCAACGTCCGATCGTTGCAGTGGGGGATACAGTTGATGCCGGACAGGTCATTATTGATGGTACCTCTACAGAAAATGGGGAACTCGCACTTGGTCGAAATATCCTGTGTGCTTACATGCCTTGGGGTGGTCACAACTATGAGGACTCTATCCTTATAAGTGAGACACTCATTAAAGAGGATACCTTCACCTCTATCCATATTGAGGAATTTGAAGTAGAGGCGCGCGAAACGAAGGTAGGACCGGAGGAAATTACGCGGGACATTCCGAATGTTAGCGAACAGCGACTCAGTCAACTTGACGAGGAAGGGATCATCCGTGTCGGTAGCGTTGTTAAAGCCGGGAGTATCCTTGTTGGCAAGATTACACCGAAAGGTGAAAGCGAATATGGACCCGAAGAAAAACTCCTACGAGCGATCTTTGGTGAAAAAGTTAAAGAGGTCCGAGATGCTTCTACCTATGTTCGTCCTGGGGTTGAAGGTGTCGTCATTGATGTAAAGGTATTTTCACGTAAACCCGATGGCGCGCAACGACGCGGGAACTGGATGCAAGATGACTCCGGGTTGTCAATGGCTGATGGGTTACGCTATGAATCGAAACGTAAGGAGGTTGAGGAAACTTGGCGGCAGCAGACCGCTTCGATCCGCCGTCGGAAAATTGAGGAGATTCGCAATGCGCTCATCGGATGTGAACTCGTTGAACCACTTTACGCTGTCGGTGATTCCGAACCTTTTGCGAGTGCTGGTGATAGCCTGACTGCCGAAGTTTTAGATACCTACATCTCCGGTTTCACGGCGGATGAGTATCGGACGGTAACGGAGGATACAACCGCTGAAGCCTTCATTGCTGATCCACGTTATAGGATAACAAGTGTTCCTGAACCTATTCCTACTATCGCGACACGTTCGCCAGATGCCTTAGCCGAAGAGACAGCGGTTACTGACAGCGACGAGGACGAGAACTTTGAAGAGTTAGGTATATCCTCAGCTTCATCCGCCGAAATCGTCAGCACAGTGCAGGAATATTTGAGTGAAGTTTGCAAGCCACTCTTGGGAGATAGTGAACTACTTAAGCAGGAAGAGGAACCTTTAAGTGCGCAAGCAGCGCATGCTGATGTTTCACTTCTCGGTTACGATAGCAGCGTAGTCGCTATTGCCTTGCCTAAGAACACTTACGCCGACGATGAGAACGCCGAAGGCGAACCGGATACTGAGCAGCTTAAGGAGACGCTTACTGCAGCGAACGCTCGGTTCGGGATATTGCTAACTGAAGAAGACCTTGAACCGGATAACTATGATTTCTACGAACTTGTAGACAACACAACGTTGGAAGCCCGGGAACGCCCAGAATTTGAACAATCCGTTATCTCTCAACTCGAAGAAGCCGGATGTCCCGTTGCGGATGGTGAAGAACTCACCGAAGAGAGTTGGACGGATTTCAGTGGAATCTATCCAGGTTTACAAGCAGAGCTATTTTGGGAAATTAAAGAAGTCTTTGATTCGGAATGTCCCTTGACTACGGGGCAGAATCTTTCCGATGCCGAGTATCTGCAGGTATGTAACGATTATCCGGCACGTCTGGTAGAAGCCGGTCAGCGACTCACTGCAGAAGAGCAGGACGCCCTCAGTAGAACTGCCAGAGACCTAAAAACTGAAAGCGTTTGGCACATTACCGCTGTTTTCGATCCGAAGTGCACACTATCGGTTGGCGAATCTGTTTCTGATGCCGACTACCAAAAAGCGCGTAAGGCATGTAGTTTGTCGTTCTCGGACATCAACGTGACTGATACCGAGGCGAAAGAGCACATACAGCGCGTTGAGGAGATGGCTCAGGGCAGGATAACCGCTTACACGGATGAAAAAGAGCAGGCACTCCAGCAATTGGAAATGGGCGATGAACTCAAGCCCGGTGTTATCAAGCGGGTCAAAGTCTATGTTGCGAGCAAACGTCCTATTTCTATCGGTGATAAGATGGCGGGTCGCTACGGTAACAAAGGCGTTGTTGCAAAAATTTTGCCAGCTGAGGATATGCCCTATCTGCCAGATGGGACGCCTGTTGAATTGGTGTTGAATCCTTTGGGGGTGCCCTCTCGAATGAACGTCGGTCAAATCTTGGAAATTCACCTCGGATGGGCCTGCCATGAACTCGGTATCCGCGTGGAATCTCCTGTATTTGATGGTGCGACCGAGAAAGAAGTTTTTGAAATGCTCGGTAAAACCGATCTCCCAGAGCGCAGCAAACGCACGGGTAAGAGTATCCTTTTTGATGGTAGGACGGGGGAACCGTTCGCACAAGAAGTGACAGTAGGATACGTCTATTTTCTCAAATTGAACCATCTCGTTGCCGATAAGATGCACGCTCGCTCCACAGGTCCTTACTCTCTCGTTACACAACAACCGCTCGGTGGTAAGGCACAACACGGCGGTCAACGGCTCGGTGAGATGGAAGTCTGGGCATTGGAAGCTTATGGTGCTGCGCATACACTTCAAGAAATGCTCACACTTAAATCGGATGATGTTCTTGGTAGAAGAGAGATTTATGAATCGGTTGTGAAAGGGCTAAACCCCGATCCACCCGGAACTCCCGAATCGTTCAAGGTATTAGTCCGTGAACTCCAGACCCTCGGACTCCACGTATCCCTTGACCAAGATGAGGAATAGCAATTAGCAGTCAGCAGTCAGCAGTCAGCAGTCAGCAAAGAGGTTTTTCTACTAATCAGAAACCTCTTGTTACTGACGGCTGATAGCCGACAGCCGACAGCCATAAAAAAGGAGAACTGATGAACACGGCATTTGACAGCATCTCCATAAAGATAGCCTCGCCTGATCAGATAAAGGATTCGGCGAAACAAACGAGTTGTAAACGCCGAACTCCTGCTGAGGCTACAGATGGTCCTTTTATCTGCCCGGAAAAAGGCACATGTAGCTGCGGTGAGGTCAAGAAGGCGGAGACTATTAACTATCGTTCCTTCCGTCCAGAACCTGAAGGACTTTTCTGTGAGGCTATTTTCGGACCACAAAAGGATTGGGAGTGTAACTGCGGGAAGTATAAACGTATTAAGCACAAAGGGATGATATGTGACCGCTGCGGCGTTGAGATCACACAACAGCGCGTCCGGCGAGACCGGCTCGGATATATCCAGCTCGCTGCACCCGTATCCCATATATGGTACTTCAAGGGACTCCCATCACGGATTGGCGTTTTCTGTGGCCTTTCTTCACGTGATGTTGAACGCGTACTCTATTTTGAAGGCTTTATTGTCGTTGAGGTAACCGACCCAGATTGCCCACTTGAAGTCGGACAGGTGTTAACCGAAGTCGAATACGTAGAACATAGTAATAAGCATTGGGGCGGCTTTCGCGCTGGCACCGGTGCGGAAGTTATCCGTGAAATTCTTAGCGACATTGATCTTGAAGAGAAGATAGAAGCACTAACCCAAGAGTTGGCGGAAACGACGAGCAATCAGAAAAAACTTAAGGTTGCCAAGCAGCTGAAACAGATGGCAGACTTTGCAGAAGCTGAACAGCGACCCGAATGGATGATACTGGATGTCATTCCAGTGATTCCACCGGATTTACGACCTCTTGTTCCGCTTGAAGGTGGACGCTTCGCCACCAGTGATCTCAACGACCTATATCGCCGTGTTATCAATCGCAACAACCGACTCCGTAAACTCATACAACTCCGTTCCCCAGAAGTGATCCTTCGCAATGAAAAACGGATGTTACAAGAAGCTGTTGATGCTTTCTTCGACAATGGACGGCACGGCAGACGTGTCACCGGTCCTGGGAACCGTCCCCTTAAATCCCTCGCTGAGGTCCTCAAAGGTAAAATTGGACGCTTCCGTCAGAACCTACTCGGTAAACGGGTTGACTACTCTGGACGGAGTGTTATCGTTGTTGGACCTGAATTGGGGCTGCACCAGTGTGGGATCCCTAAACGGATGGCGGTCGAATTGTTCAAGCCGTTTATCATTGAGCGACTGCAAGCATACGGCTATACACAGACAATTAAGCGGGCAAAGCATATCGCTGAACACGTTGACTCCGATTCGCCTGTATGGGAAGTTGTCGAGGAAGTCATCGCCGACCATCCCGTCTTGCTCAACCGACCACCGACCTTGCACCGACTTGGCATTCAAGCGTTTTTGCCTGTTTTGGTGGAAGGTAAATCCATCAGAATTCCGCCCCTCGTTTGTAAGGCGTTTAATGCCGATTTTGATGGCGACCAGATGGCGGTTCACGTGCCGCTGACAGTGGAGGCACAGGCTGAGGCGAAACTCCTTATGCTCAGTAGCCACAACATCTTGAAACCCTCACACGGCAGTCCGATCGCTGTGCCTGAACTCGACATGGTCCTTGGACCCAGTTTCCTTACCAAAACGTTAACAGGACACGCTGAAGATGCCGCACTTTTGCACGAGGCATACACAGCTGGTGACGCTTCTGATTTTGAGGCTTTTCGTGACAAGCCGTGGTACCACCGGCGCTTCGCGCATCCAGAAGATGTTATCACCGCCCATGCTGCAGGTCAACTTAAACTGCACGACAGTGTTCAACTTTTTTGCGAATCTGATGAAGGTGTGAAAATTACGGAACCTATTCTCACAACAGTAGGAAGGGTTATCTTTAACGAAGTACTGCCATCTGAATTAGTATGGGAAGACGAACATTCGCAGCAGCATATTCATTTTTTCAATGCCGAGGCAGGTGGTAGGGAATTATCTGCCCTAATTCATCGATGCTTTAACGAATTAGGCACACGAGTCACAACCGAAGTACTTGAAAATGTCCAAAAACTCGCTTTTGAGTACGCAACGTTGAGCGGCATTTCGCCAGGTATCACGGATTATATTACGCCTAACAGCCGCAACGAGTTAGTGAACACGGCAAAGTCCGAAATTGAAAACCTCCTTGAAGGTGCCCCCGCAACTGAAAGCGAGGAATCCGAAAACGAGCAGATTCGCATCTGGTTGAACGCCAAGGACAAGATAGAAGCTGAGATGTTTGAAACCTTACCCCAAATAGAGACCGCCCTTGTTGAGCGTGGAGACCCCCGTAAGGTTCACCCGAAAGTCGATCCCAATGGATTAGAGGTGGACGACAAAACGGTGGAGGGTTTCAGCCCAGTACATATTATGGCAGATAGTGGGGCGCGCGCCCGAAAAGATCCATTTATGCAAATCAGTGCTTTTATCGGACTGAAGGCAAAACAGGACGGCGACATCCTCATTCCACCGATAGGGACATCTACTTATCGTGAAGGCGACTCAGATCTACCCAACTATTTTTGTTCTTATCGCGAAGGGTTGGATGTGCTCGACTATTTCAACTCTACCTATGGATCGCGTAAAGGGCTTGTGGACACGGCACTGAAAACTGCGCATTCGGGTTACCTCACCCGCAGACTTGTCGATGTCGCACAGGATGTCCGTGTTACTGCTGAAGATTGTCATACGTTGAATAGCATCCAGAAGTTCGCAACAGAAGGCGGGGATCTCGCCTTTAAAATTAGTGGACGCACCACCGCCGAGGACATTGTCCATCCGGAGACTGGTGATGTGTTTGTTCCTGCCAACACCATCATATCCTCACAGATGGCGAACCAGATTGATGCCCTTGGCGTAAAGGTGGTGCGGGTACGCTCCGTCCTTACCTGCCAAACCGACGAAGGCGTTTGTGCCAAATGCTACGGGAACGATCTGACAACGAATAGCCTTGTGAATGTTGGTGAAGCCATCGGGATTATCGCCGCGCAATCCATTGGTGAACCCGGAACACAGTTGACGATGCGTACATTCCATACAGGTGGCGCTGTTGAGGATGTTTCGGAAGCCCGTCAGCATAAGATCCTATCCAAGGTCAGTGGGAACATACGTTTCCGAGATTTCCAACCGGGACGAACCGTCAAACAGGAACGGGATCTCTGGGTAGCTACCGAAAACCGGGCAAATCTTGATGGACCTGCTTACAAAGTCCAACAAGTCAATCACCCGGGTTGCCAACTACGTGAAGGCGAACTACTCAGCGAGAAACAGTATAGCGAAAACACAGAGCGTTATAAAGGCTTTGATACCAAGACGTGGCTCTACGAAGTTACTGCTGTTTTGGATAGCGATTGCCGTTTGAAGATCGGTCAGCAGTTGTCACAGGCAGAGTACCTCAAAGCACTCGCAGAATACGGTTTCCAACGGTTTGTAACGCCTCACTACCGCGTGACACAAGTACAACACCCCGATGTCTCGGCTAAGGCTGGCGATCTACTCACTGAAGAAGCCGTAAAGCAGCTGAAGGATGAGATTCGACAGGGGTTTGATATAGAGTTGTATTACTTAGATCCAGATACAGGCGAACTCGTTAAGGAACAAGATCTTAAGGAAGCCAGTAATGCTTCTCTTGGACAAACGAATGCCGCCACAGATAGTGAAGAAGACGATACCGGTTTCAAGCGCGTTTATCGTGTAACCGATATAGATGAGAAGGTCCAAAAGAACTTTCCATTTAAGGTCGGACAAGAAGTACCGGCGGAAGAAATTACGCCGTGGTTGACGCCATTTGAAATAGATTCAAAGCAAATTTACATTGTCAATAAGGAGATTGCCGGTGGGTCTTCCCTTCTTGAACAGACTGTTTTGCCAAGTGATGGTACGAGTGTGGATGCGTCGCCGCTTAAAGCGGGGGCTGAGTTGAGTACAACTGATTATGAGCGTGCCTGCACTGCGTATCGAGATAATGGATGGGCATTTAAGGTCGAAAAGCAGGAGATTGAACGCCACCGCGTAACAAAGGTGTATCATGAAGAATGTCCCCTTAAACCTGGCGAAGAGTTAACTGCGGAGGCGTTAAATCGTGCGCATAGAAGATTTACCGGTTTTGATGTACAAAAATTACGCCACCGCGTAACACAGGTACATCATCCGGACTGTCTACTTAAACCGGGAGATTTGCTCGGTGAGAGTGAAGCAAAGCAGCAGCATGAGACTTATCTCGGTTTCACCACTTCTACAAGTGAGGCTGTCATAGGCGGCTTTGAAGCAGAACGTGTATATCGTATAACTGCTGTCAATCACCCGGACTGCCCACTGGAAGTAGGCGAACTGTTGACACAACATGAGGCAACCGCGAAGCGTCGACAATATAAAGGCTTGGAAGTCGCACGCCATTATGAAGTGACAAACATTGAAGACGGAACCACGGCGATAACTGTCGGGCAACGCCTCACCGAAACTGAATATAGGTCACTGCGCAAGACAGATGCCGAACTCACGGAAAAAGTGGTGAGTCGTTACCACGTTGTGAGTGTCCATCATCCTGAACTCGAACTGGAGGTCGGGGCTGAACTGGCTGAAGAAGACTACCGAACCTATAATCGAAAGTTCAAGGGGTTTGACACTGAACTCATCTACAAAATTGTTGAGGACAAACGGGACACGGAAACACCACTTCAACCAGGTACGGAGCTTCTGGCGAAGGAATACCGTGCCTTGGAGAAAGCAAATAAGAAGGTTACCCATACTGTCACTGCCGTCTATCATCCGAATTGTACCTATGCCATTGGCGATGAATTGCCAGCAGAACAGTACACGGAGGCGAAGGCGAAGTACCGCGGATTTGATGTAGATGAATTATCCCTTCAGATGCGAATTGAGGTCGAAATGACTGATGGGACACGAGTACCGCATGTCATCCCAGCGGACTACTCGTTCTCTCTATCAGAAGGCGATAGTATCCGACAAGGAGAAACCCTCGCTGAATTGCACGAGAGAACAGCGAACCTTGATATCGTTGCCGGTATTCCGCGGGTTACCGATCTGTTTGAAGCGCGACGCTTAAAACGCGGCGATGCCGCACAAATCGCTGAAATTGAGGGATATGTCCGATCCGCAGGCACAAAGGGTGGCATTCCCCAGTATCGCATTGAGCACGAAGGATATGTGAGTCGTCCCTACCAGATTCCTGATGAGAAACGACGTGTCGCCGAAGGTGATTGGGTGGATGCAGGTGAACCCCTTACCAGTGGTTTCCTTAATCCACACGATATTTTGAGTATCGGACGTACCACTATTGAGGGGGTACCCGTTGAAGGCGAAGAAGCCGTGTGGGCATATCTCGTTGATGAAGTGCAGAAAGTCTATGGCAAAGGCACTATCAACGATAAACATGTTGAGACGATAGTCCGACAGATGCTCACCAAGATTCGCATTACTGAACCCGGTGATACGGACTTCTATCCGAATGATGAAGTGCAGCGCAAACGGTTTGAGCGCATCAACAGTGAAATTGAGGCCGAAGGGGGCACACCTGCTACGGGTGAACCGATCCTCCAGAGCATCAGCAAAGCCTCCTTAAGCACGGATAGCTTCATCTCTGCCGCCTCCTTCCAGCAAACAACGAAGGTACTAACGGATGCCGCTGTCAGTGGACAAACCGACCAACTCTTCGGTCTAAAGGAGAATGTCATCCTCGGGCGCCTCATCCCTGCAGGCAGCGGGTTCTCCAGTTTCCAGAACCTTGAAATATCCGCTGTTGAGTCAGAAGAAGCTGCAGAAGCCAGTGATGATGATTAATTAGTTATCAGTTGTCTAAAAGTGGCTATCAGCCATCAGCAATCGGCTTTCAGTAAGAGAGTTTAGATCCCATCTGATTCCCCCCTGATAAGGGGGGTTAGGGGGGTTATCTTCGTCCAAGTGTTCATTGATTTTCGGATTTTACTATAACAGAACGCCTCTTTTACTGACTGCTAACCGCTGACTGCTGATAGCCAATATCCTACCCTAAATTCGGTCGCGTCATATCCCCCGGTACGACCCGTTCATCAAAAGCCTCTCCTGTCAAAACTTCCATCGCAATGGCAGCCTCGCGGAGCGTACACCCCTGTTCATGCGCGTATTGTGCCACCTTCGCCGCCTTATCGTAACCGATGTGCGGGGTCAATGCTGTCACAAGCATGAGCGATTCCGATAGGTGTCGTCCGATGGCTTCGTTATTCGGCACGATACCTTCTACGCAGTTAACGCGGAAAGATTCACACGCATCCCCAAGAAGTTGTATAGACTGTAAAGCGTTATATGCCATCACAGGCATAAATACGTTCAGTTGCAAGGCACCATTCGCACCTGCAAACGCCAACGTCGTGTCGTTTCCCATCACCTGCGCACACACCATCGTAACAGCTTCACATTGGGTCGGATTCACCTTCCCCGGCATAATAGAACTACCGGGTTCCATTTCAGGGAGCTGCAGTTCACCGAGTCCGCACCGCGGTCCCGAGGCGAGCCATCGGATGTCGTTCGCGATCTTGAACAGCGCAACCGCCAAAGTTTTCAAGGCACCGCTTGCGCTAACAACCGCATCCCGGCAGGCAAGTGCCTCAAACGCGTTGGGCGCGCGTTGAAATTCATAACCCGTTGTCTCCGAAAGCCGCGCGACGACCCGGGCAGTGTAATCAGGGTGTGTATTCAACCCGGTACCGACGGCTGTGCCACCGATCGGGAGTTCGCAGAGGTGTGGTAGCGAAACCGTAATACGTTGTTCAGCGGCGGTAAGTTGTTGCGTGTATGCACTAAATTCCTGCCCAAGTGTAAGCGGGGTCGCATCCATTAGGTGTGTTCTTCCAATCTTGACGATCTCTGCAAACTCGGCTACCTTTTCAGCAAAGGCTTTTCGCAGTGCGACCAAGCGCGGCAACAGATGTGTCTGAATCTGCCGGACCATTGCCAAGTGAATAGATGTCGGGAAGACATCGTTTGTCGATTGGGACTTGTTAACGTGATCGTTCGGATGGATGGGATGCTTGCTGCCCATCTCGCCACCGAGCATCTCAATTGCCCGGTTCGCGATGACTTCATTCACATTCATATTTGTCTGTGTTCCACTGCCTGTCTGCCAGATACGGAGTGGAAAATGATCATCCAGCGTGCCGTCAATAACTTCTTGTGCTGCAGTGCTGATCGCTTCTGCGAGTCGGGTTTCAAGCAAACCGAGGTCAGCATTAACCTCTGCGATTGCCTGTTTGATGGTTCCGAGCGCCCATATCGCGGCGCGTGGGAGGCGTTCATCGCCGATCTTAAAATTCTGGAGTGCCCGTTGTGTCTGTGCCCCCCAGTATCGATCAGAGGGGACCTGAAGCGTCCCCATACTATCTGTTTCAGTTCTCATAGTGTGTGTGGATTTCCTTTCGTTAACTTGTGAATTCTCTATTCAACATTTTAGATGAGAAAACGTCTTATTACTTAAAAAAAGAATACGGATATTGCTTTGCCAGAGTCGTACGTGGTTCTTAAGATGTCTTAAAAAATTTAGCACATTTCCGCCTCCGAATTCAATTAAATTCGGGGGTGCCGCCAGGGCTATTTAGTTTTCAGCATCTTATTTTCCATCAGAGATCTTATCACAAAAATCGGAAAAATTACAGCAATCAGAGTTCAGACTTTAAACAGAAATCTGATTCACCAAGTATCTCTTAACTGAAAACCGAGTACCGACAACTAAAAACCATTCAAGATCATTCAATTGTCCGTTTTTGGTGTTGTCCTTTTTGTAGGCGTTAATACTTTATATATGTTATGTTTTTTAAAAATTCGCAGAAATTTTCGCTGGATTTCGCTAGATCTCGCTAGATTTCGCACCGGATCCTGCAAAAAAAGATGTCCAATCCAATAATTTCTTAAATCGGACTTACGCATTTTCTCTTAAAGTCCCCCTGATAAGGGGGATTTAGGGGGTTAAATCAGCAAAATATACCGTTTCCCCATTCAATTTGCGTAAGCCCTGTTAAAGTTGAATGACCCTGGAAAACCATTATAATTTGCTATTTTTTCTTAGACATGGTATAGTTAAATAGAGGTAAAGTTTGCACGAAAAACTGAACTGTAACATGGAGGCGTAGCATCGCGAGTGGATTCAACATTAGCCAATCCGTATCTCATAAATGCCTTAACAGTACCACCCCCGCAGACGTATCGTTACGAACGTTGGCGAGAACGGGGGTACCATCCCGACTTATATCCTATTTCGCCTGACAGTGAAAGTGGGACTTTAATAGGACAGATGGGGTGGGTAGGTGCGCATGCACACGCGCACGACTATTTATGGGCGACTGCGGGTAATATGGGGGCAATTTTAACCGAACCCGTTGACGATGCGTGTCTCATCTCCTATGATGCATCACCGCGTTACCAATTACCCCCGCAGATTATTGTGAAGGGATTAGCAGGAAAACACGTCCTACTCACAAAATCGGGTTCACGTTTGGACATGATTGGCATTGAGCATCCAGCACTTAATTTGACGCTTATTGAGGTCGAAGCAGATGGCACGCATTATCGGATGCGGTTCGGTACGCCAGATCAGGCGACCTTGGATCGCGCGCAAAACAGCATTACACCGCCAGCACCGACAAGTGAGATGTTCCATTATCTCCTTATTTTCGAGCAGTTAGCGGAACACGGATTTAATGCGCTCGTCCATCTACAACCGAAGTTCTTGAACCTAATTTCTCGCACAGAACACGGCACACCCGATAAGTTTTACGATTTTCTCAGAGGATACGAGCCGGAAACCCCTATCATATATGATCCATCTGGCGGGATCGGGTTCGTCGAGGAACGCGCACCAGGAATCCCAGAACTCTCTTATGAGAGTTTACGGCTCTTCCAGAATGGTGGCAACCCGGCGCGGCACATTCTCTACTGGGTAGGACACGGAACCTTTTCACGCGGCAGTGATATCCTTGATGCTTACAAACATGCCGAGTACTTTGAAGCCGCAGCACGGATGGCGTGGGAGGCAAATCAGCAACGTGTTGACGCTCAGGCGTACACAGAAGAAATCGTCAGTTGTATCTTGCGCGAATTCAACGCCAACCGCGAGGCATCTTCTAAATCGGATGATAGCTTTCAGGATGCCGATGCCTCGGTCCAGTCTGATAATGTCTATAATTATCCTTAAGCTGCTAAGAGCAAGGGACAAAAGAATATGCAAACACCTATAGAAGATATTCATGAATCGGAGATTGACGATACGGAAACTGAGGCAGATGCCCAGAAAGCACAGCAGCTTGAAGAGTATCTCCGCGACAGTATAGTTGGAAGATATATCAGGAACTATAACAAACGGTTGCGGACCCTCAGCCAAGATTTAGAAAAAGCGCGCCAGCACGTTGATGATAAACTTGCAGCCATGGAGCAACGTTTCATAGGCGAAATCGCGGGCGTTAAAGCCGATGTCCGTAAACTTTCCGACCTGCTTGAAAGCGACAATGTGCTGCTAACAGCAGATAAAGTGGAAGCACTCATTGATACGCGGATCGATGCCAGACTTGATGGAATTACCGGACGCGGCGAGGCGGACCTCCAGAAATTGTCAGCACTCGTAGACGAGTTTGCCCGTGAATTCCAAGCACAAATCGATCGACTCAGTAACGAGACGAAACTGCTGCGAGAACAGACCCGCCGAAACCAGGAAGCATTGCGAGCAGACTTAACCTCTGAAACCGAAACACTTGAAGCGACAAAAATTGATCGGTTAACCTTATCTGAGACCCTCATTACACTCGGAATGAAATTGAAAGAGGATAACCTGTTTGATGAATTCGGCATGGACCTTGATCTGGATGAAGATTTAGATACCAACTTAGAAGAATCATGATATTTAGATACATTGAAAGTTTCTTTTCCCGCAGCTCGCAAGCCAAAACTTGCTATACAAAACAGAGCCTACGATGCCAGAGATTTCAAATATGCCTTCTGATTATTAGTTTTTTGGGTATACTACACGCCAAAGGGCCATTGACAGATACCTTAGCAAGTGAAACGGTTTCTGATGATGAAATTTCTATTCTGGCTGTCGGTGATATTACGATCAGTAGCCGTATGACACCGTTGATTGAAAGGAATGGTGCCGGTGTATTTTTTCACGGAACCGCCGCCTTGATTCAGTCCGCGGATATTGCAACGGCTTCGTTGAACGCGAGTATTTCGGAGCGCGGAGAACCGAGACACGGTATTGAAAATCCTTTTCGTTCAGCACCGGGACTCGGAAGAGCCCTCGCGAATGCAGGATTTGACGCTGTCTCCTTAGCTACACCGCATATAATGGATTTCGGCTTTGAAGCGTTAGAAGATACGATCACTGAACTGGAGTGGTATAATGTCAAACCGATCGGTGCTGGCACAGATGCTAAGACAGCAAAACGTCCGGCATGGGTGCCAATCAGTGTACGGAACGCTGAACCGGGGCAGGTCGCGTTGCTGGCATATTATCGCGTGAATGCGTTCGCCCGATACACCGAGGACCCGATCGCTTACGCCGTTTATAGTGAGATGACAGAAGCCGTCAAGCAAGCACAGACGGAAGCCGCACTCGTGATTGTTTGGCTACATTGGGGCAGCCAAGGGCGTTCAGCTGACGAGGCTATCGGGCGACAGCGAATTTTCGCACACGCCCTTATTGACGTAGGCGCAGACGTGGTACTATGCCAACAGTTACATACCTTTGGCGGTATTGAGTTATATCAGGGAAAACCGATTATCTACAGTCTTTCAGATTTTATCTATGATACTTATGATAAACAGCACTCGCGTATCGTCATCCCGAAAGCAACGTTTAAGGCTGGGGCTTTGAAATCTATTGAGTTAATCCCAATTTTGACGGATCCGCCTAAAACATCAGTACGTCCCGCCAAACCTGTGGAGTCTTCAGAAAAACCCGAAGTTAAGAATCAGTTTCCCAGCATCCTCACAGGAACGGCAGCAATAGAAACTTTGCAGGACTACCAGCGGCGCTGCGCAGAGCTGAAAACGGAGGTGCTCATAGAGAACGAACGCGGATGGATTCGATAGATAGCAGACATTAGAGGCAAAGATATGACAGGCAATGAGGGTGTTACGGCTCCCAGCTTGCAAACCCATAGTGCGGAGCGTTCGTCTCCAGTATTCAACGGTGAACGCGGTCTAACGCCTAAAGCATTTGTCATAGCAATGCTGCTGATTCCTCTAAACGTTTTCTGGATCATTCAATTGGAGGTAGTCCGCTATACACATCCGACACTGGTTCATCCGCTGTCTAACGTCATTTTCATCATTTTTTGGCTGATGGTACTTAGTGCAGTGTTGGGAAGATTATCATCGACACTGCGACTGACACCAGCGGAATTGCTGACCATCTACGTCATGTTGTGCATTGTTTCTTCTCTCTGTTCGCACGATATGATGGAGATTTTGGTCACGATACTTGGACATCCGTTTCGGTTTGCCACATCCGAAAATGAATGGCAACAACTTTTTTGGAGGGAACTACCGACATGGCTAACCGTCCAGGACACTGGGGTTTTGTCGGGATATTATGAGGGGCAATCAAGCCTGTACCGTAAGGAACATCTGACCGCTTGGGCGGTACCGGCTGCATGGTGGACGCTTTTTATTTTTGTGTTGATGTTTGTTATGCTATGTATCAACACACTCCTCCGTCTCCAATGGGCAGAGCGTGAACGGTTAACCTACCCGATTATCCAATTGCCGCTCGCAATGACAGAAACGAATACGAGTTTTTTCAAAAATAAGTTGATGTGGTTTGGTTTCGGTATTGCCGCAGCCATTAGTATCCTGAATTTACTAAACTCGATTTATCCAGCAGTTCCGTATCTGCCCGTTAAACGGCAAAATATCCATCAGTACTTTACTGGTCGTCCTTGGAATGCGATGGGTGGCGTTCGGCTCTCGTTTTATCCGTTTGCGATTGGGATAAGTTTCCTTATTCCGTTGGATCTACTTTTTTCGTGTTGGGTGTTCTATTGGGTCTACAAATTTGAGTTAATGGCCGGGAGCGTTCTTGGGGTACGGAATTTGCCCGGGTATCCCTACGCTGATGCGCAAAGTTTCGGGGCGTATATGGTGCTCCTCGGCACCGCTGCTTGGGTCGGGAGAACACATGTCAAACGGATCTTTACCGGTGTCGTAGATGGATTGCGGGGCACTTCTCGGATAGATATGCGGCGCGAGCCGATGCCTTATCACATCGCTTTTCTCGGCATTATAGGTGGAATGCTGTTTTTGACGATGTTTTCCTATAAGGCGGGAATGTCGCTTTGGGTGATTCCGATCTTTTTCGGGCTTTACTTTCTGCTCGCTACAATGATTGCCCGACTTCGGGCTGAGTTAGGGTTCTTAGTTCACGATTTGCACAGAATTGACCCACACGGGTTAATCGTGACAGCGGTTGGGTCTCAGCGGTTGACAACAAGTACAAAAGCGGTTTTTTCGTTGTACATGTTCTTTAACCGAGCGTATCGTGCGCACCCAATGCCGCAGGAATTAGAGGCATTAAAAATTTCAGAACGGCGACAGATACGTCCGCAACACACCGCTGCTGCGATTCTTATAGCGACCTTAGTCGGTGCTATCGTTGTATTCTGGCTGCTCTTAGATGGCTACTACAGACATGGTGCCGAGACTGGCTATTATGGACCTTGGGCGTTAGGATTCGGTAGAGGGGTTTATAGACAACTTGAAAATTGGTTGAATTATCCACAAGAAACCGATATACCTGCCCTCATCTTTATGGGGGGAGGTGTAGGCTTCTCACTCGGCTTAATATTTTTGAGAACCCGCTTTCTGTGGTGGCCCCTGCATCCGCTCGGCTATGCCATGGCAAACAGTTGGGGCATGTCTAATCTCTGGAGTTGTATCTTTGTCGCTTATGTGATAAAAGCACTCGTCCTGCATCACGGCGGACTCAAAGCCTACAGACGCGCTGTGCCGTTCTTCTTGGGGCTTGCACTCGGAGACTATATATGCGGAAGTTTGTGGAGCATTAGCAGCATTCTCGCGAATACTACACTGTACCAATTCTGGCCCTAATCGAAAAAAAAGAGGTTGTCAGAACGGTAGTTGTCAGTTACTGAAGGAACGGATATCCGCTTTCTAAAAATTGATAACCGTTAATTATAGTAAAATTTGAAAATATGTTTACACATGTAGCATGGGCTGTTAGCCTGTGGCGCCATGAGACTCGCATGCATAAGTTCACATAACGTGGCAAGTGTATAAGTAATTACGGGATCTACTATAAAAGTTGCTGACGGCCGAGAACTATAAAATAGGAGAAAAACATGAAAACCAAAGAAAAAGAAAACGAGTCTGAAAATACCATCGATCAGGAAGAAGAAGAAGAACTTACACAAGAACTTCCGATTCTGCCACTGGACGATCTCGTTGTTTTTCCGTATATGCCGCCAGTGCCGCCGTTTCCACCGCATCACGTCGCGCTCTCTGGAAAGATGGCGACCACGGCTATTGAAGATGCGATGGAGGCTGATAGGGTGCTTTGCATCTTTCGGCCAAAAAAGGAACTCTCCAAGGAAGATATCAAGAAAATTAAATCAGATGATCTCAGTCCAGTCGGGAGTCTCATTCATATTCTGCGCTACAAGACTGATGATGAGGATGTGTTGTTCCTCGCCCATGGACGAGAACGCGTACAAATTGAGAAAATCTTGCACACCGAACCCTTCGTCAAGGCACGCGTCAACGTCGTTGGCAGCGATGAAACAGATTCGGTTGCCGCTGACTCAGAGACGGACTTGGAGGTTGAGGCACTTGTACGCAGCAACGATGAAATGTTTCAGCGTATCGTTCAGATGTCATCGCGCTACCAAGAGGAATACGGCAGTATAACCAAAACTATGCTTGATGAGCCAGGTCGCCTTGCCGACTACATCGCTGCTGTATTGGATTTAAAGGCACACGATAAGCAGCGCATTTTAGAGGCGGTATCTGTCCCTGAACGGTTAAATACGCTTGCAGTTATTCTCGCAAGAGAACTTGACTTACACGAATTAGAAAGCAAAATTCAAAATAATGCCCAAGCCGTTATTAACAAAGGACAGCGCGAATACTACCTCCGAGAACAACTTAAAGCTATTCAGACCGAACTCGGTGAAGCCGACGACTTAGGACTTGAAATTGATGAGATGCGAGAGCAACTCGGCGAATCCGAGATGCCCGAAAAAGCGAAACAGGCAGCCGAAAAAGAACTCAAACGGCTTTCCAAAATGCAGTCTTTCTCGCCGGAATCAACGGTTTCTCGGAATTACTTAGATTGGCTGCTCAACGTTCCTTGGTCTACGAGTACCGAGGATTCATTAGATCTTACTGTCGCAAAAGAGATACTTGATGAAGATCACTACGATCTGGAAAAAATCAAAGAACGGATTTTAGAGTATCTCGCTGTGCGGATGCTTAAAGCGGATATGAAGGGACCCATCTTCTGTTTCGTTGGACCGCCGGGAGTCGGAAAAACATCACTGGGTAAATCTATCGCACGCGCAATGAACAGAAAATTTGTACGTATCTCATTGGGCGGCATGCACGATGAAGCCGAAATCCGTGGACACCGACGCACCTATATCGGATCGATGCCAGGGCGAATCATCAAAGGAATTCGCCAAGCCGAATCGAATAATCCTGTCTTTATGCTTGATGAAATTGATAAACTCGGATCCGATTTTCGGGGCGACCCGGCTTCCGCACTTTTGGAAGTCCTTGACCCAGAACAGAATCACTCATTCACGGATAATTACCTTGATGTCCCGTTTGATCTCTCGAAGGTGATGTTTGTCACAACGGCGAATCAACTGCATACGATCCCACCGCCCCTCCGCGACCGGATGGAAACAATAGAACTGCTCGGTTATACCGCCAACGAGAAACGGATTATTGCCAAGCAGTACCTAATTCCGCGCCAGTTGACTGCAAATGGGCTGAAAGACGATTTGATCCGCATTAGGGATACTGCTATTGATAAAGTGATTAGTGCGTATACCCGCGAAGCGGGTGTCCGAAATTTGGAGCGCGAACTCGGGACGCTTTGTCGTAAAGTCGCTCGCCGTGTTGCTGAAGGAAAGACCGAATCGACAATTATTGCAACAAGGGATATACAACGCTATTTGGGATCTGCGAAATTTGATTCTGAGATCGCCGGACGTAAAGCTGACGTCGGTGTCGCAACCGGACTATCTGTTACACCTGCTGGCGGTGAAATCCTTTTTATTGAGGCAGCTACCACCAAAAAGACAAATGCACATAACCAACTACGCATCACTGGACAGATCGGCGATGTCATGCAGGAATCCGTACAAGCCGCGCTCAGTTATGTTAAATCTCAATCCGACGCGCTTCAATTTAACCCGGACGTATTAGAAGACGATATTCATGTACATGTGCCTGCAGGGGCAATTCCGAAGGATGGGCCCTCAGCAGGTATCACTATTGCGACTGCCCTCGCCTCTATTGCCACTCGGCAACGGATTAGTCCTGAGATCGCTATGACTGGTGAACTCACGCTCAGAGGCAGAGTTTTACCTATCGGTGGCGTGAAGGAAAAAATACTGGCGGCGAAGCAGGCAGGCATTAAGAAAGTCATCCTGCCAGAAGGCAACAAAAAACATTTCATTGAAGTTCCGAAAGACATTCAAAAAGGTGTTGAATTTCTGTTTGTAGAACATGTAACCGAAGTTTTCACGGAGGTATTCACATGAGACACTTATTGAGAATCATCGTGCAAGGGCCACGTACCGTGCACATAATGCCTCGGTTTGCTACACTCGCTATTGTGTTTCTGTTAGCCGTCTCATTTGCTGCACAAGCAGACACGACTGATAGCGCAAACCCTGTGTCCGCAGCTACATTGCCTGAGATTCTTGAAGATGCTGACGCTAATGCTACAAAATCATCTGTTAAATTTCTGAAAGACATTGCCCCTATCCTTGACAAACAAGGATGTTCAGCGGGGATGTGCCACGGGAAATTTGGTGGACAGGGCGGATTAAATCTCTCGCTGTTGACCTTAAACCCGGAATCAGATCATGAACCAATTGTCCACCACAATCGTGGTAGACGCATCAACCTGCTTGAGCCTGATCAGAGTCTCTTTTATCTTAAACCCACCGGACAGATCCCGCATGAAGGCGGTTTGCGCTTTGACCCCAATTCAGATGATGGATTAACCATTTTACGGTGGATTAAAGCAGGCGCACCTTTTTCCGATGACGAACCACGTCTGCGGAAACTTGCAATTGAACCGAGTAGTTTTGTCCTGTCCGATGTCGGACAAACTTCACAGCTGAAGGTCCTCGCTCATTTTTCGGACGGATCCGTTGAAGATGTAACCGAAAAAGCCGTCTATGAATCTAAAGATGCACCTGTCGCCGAGGTATCACCTACCGGTGAGGTGACGAGTGTTCGTTGGGGCGGAACTGCAATTATTGCACGCTTCTTAGGTGTTGTTGATGCATCGTTTGTAACAATTCCGCGGGCTTCCGACATAAACCTTGCTACACAAGACCCGGAATTTATCCCCAATAATTTCATTGATGAGTTTGTACTTGCCAAACTCAAAAAATTGAATATTCGACCTTCTGCATTGACAACCGATGATGCGTTCATCCGCAGGATCTATTTGGACACCGTTGGTCGACTTCCGATGCCAGACGAGGTGAAAGCGTTTTTGGCAGATGCCAGTCCTGATAAACGCTCGACCCTCATTGATGCACTTCTTGACGCACCAGAATGGGTTGATCTGCGCACGCTGAAATTAGCGGATATGCTCCGCATCCATCCGCGTAGTTTAGGAAATGGTGCATTCGGAGAACGCGGCGCAACACTTTTCCACGAATGGGTGCAGGATGCCGTGGCGGAAAATAGACCTTACGACATGTTCGTCCGAGAACTCATCACGGCGCGAGGTAGCACTTATCAACACGGCCCTACAAACTACTACCGTATTGAACGCCAACCCGCAGGCAGAGCAGAAACAACCGCACAGGTATTCCTGGGGATCCGTCTGAGTTGTGCAAGATGCCATAAGCACCCTTTTGACCAATGGACGACTGACGACTATTGGAATTTCGCTGCCTTCACCGGAAAGGTCAGAATCCAGGGCGGTGAACTCTACAACGAACAGGTCATCTCCTATAATCCAAGAGGACGTGTTATTAACCAATCTGTACAAGGCAATCGCGGTGAAGTCGCACTTCCGACGTTCCTCGGTGGTGAATCGCTTGCTCCGAATTATCAGGGAGATGTCTTGCAAGTACTTGCTGATTGGATGACCTCCTCGACGAACCCATACTTCGCTAAAGCAACTGTGAATCGCATCTGGAGCCACTACTTCGGTAAAGGGATCGTCAATCCTGTTGACGATATGCGTGCCACAACGCCACCAAGCGTTGAGGGACTTCTCGAAGCATTGGCAGCCGACTTCGTACAAAGCGGATTTGATACCAAACACGTCATTAGACGGATACTCAATTCGCGTACATACCAACTTTCAGCAGAACCCAACGACACAAACCAGTTGGATGACCGCTTTTTCTCACGCTTCTATCCGCGTCCGATGATGGCACAGGTCTTGCTCGATGTCTTAAATGACGTTACAGAGACAGGCGAAAAATATGGACGATATCCGATGGGGACGCGTTCTGTGGCACTGCCACTGCCCGTGAGTTCACGCTTCTTATCGCTCTATGGACGTTCTGGGAGAGAGTTCCTCGGTGATTTGGACCCGAAACTCGAACCGACGCTAACACAAGCACTCCACATGATCAATTCCAGTTATATCCATAAGAAGTTGAGGAGCTCCGGCGGCGTACTCACCCGTTTGATAAAGGAGAAATCTGACAATCGCGAGCTCATTACCGAGTTGTATCTCACTACGTTAAACCGGTTTCCCTCTGATGAAGAAGTTGAGACCGCTGAAACTTACATCGCTGAGAGCCCGAAACGCCGCGCAGGATGCGAAGATCTCTTGTGGGCACTCATCTCCTCACGGGCGTTTATTTTTATCCAATAAACCAACCTTGAATAACCCCTACGGCGAGGTCCACGGACCTCGCCTCACCTATTTCAGAGATTGTAACCCTTGCAACCCCGCAAACCGTTGAAACCCCTAAAAAAACCACAAATTAACTTCAACAGTGGAGGACACAACGATGAAACTTTTGAAACGCTATTTCATTTTCAGTCTCTCTATGTCGCTGGTGTTGGGTTTCGTGATGCCAGCATTGGCGCAAGGCGAAAAGAAAGAGGATTTAATTGGGCACTGGACCTTTGAGAATGGGGTTGAATTGGAAGATTTAACGGGGCATTTTAGCGAGATCGATCTCTTGGATGCCGATGTCAAGGACGGGAAATTGCACATCGGAAATAACGAATGGGCAATGACTACGGGGTATAAAGGACCTGACATCGGTCCTGAAAAGACCTTAGTGACGTGGCTCTATTTAGACGATCTAAACGTCACAAGGGGTGCTACACTGGCGGTCAATAAGAGCAGTGGAGATACTTTTGACGCAATCGTCTATGCGGAACGTCAACCGAAACGTTGGATGGCTGGCAGCAGCTTCTTCAGGCGCACTCAAGATGCCAACCCCGGATTTGAGGAAAAAGAGACTGGAAAACTGATCCAGTTGGCGATCTCCTACGAAGACGATGGCGGAAACGCGAAGATCATGATATATCGCAATGGCGATGTCATCGGCGATTATACGCAGGGACCCATCGTATCTTGGAAAGCCGGTGATGTGGAAGCACTTTTCGGTCCACGTGCCCTCATCGGTGGCACCGCTTATGGTTGGGTCGTTGCACGGGTGGAAGATGCAAGAATCTACAACGCCGTTCTCAGTGAGAAAGAGATTAACAACTTGGCGGTGAACACGTTAGATGTCAAAGCGCATGGTAAACTCACGACTACATGGGGCTCTCTAAAAATGGAGTGGAGGGCGGCTCGATATCAATAACCTTCAAAGTTCAAAACTATGCTGCTTATCCGCAAGGAATAATTAAGAAATGAAACAGGATCAGAGATGACATAGGTTTCAGGGAGGTAGCAGCGCAAACCCAGCCCGAAATGAAGTGGAGGGCGGCTCGATATCAATAACCTTCAAAGTTCAAAACTATGCTGCTTATCCGCAAGGAATAATTAAAAATGGTTATCCGTTTCAAAAAAGGCAAGAATCAGTGGAAACACAAACCCGATACGCTCACTTGTGTTCGAGAGGATGGCAGTATCACTTGGACATATCTCCATCGCGGGTTTGTGCATCACGACTTCGCACACTATGTTGTTGAAACAACGCTCGGCTTTGAAAATGCCTTCTTCGGACTTGTAGCGAAAGGGTATGACATCCCAGATTTCAGTGAACCTAAAGCGAGCCGTCCTTTTGAAATTCCGAGAGAAGCAATGGATACCGAACCGATTGTGGCACTATTGCAGGCTGATTTGCCTAATACGCCGTATCTCCAAGATGCTAATCCCAATGGGTTATTTCGAGAACACAGCGCGACGCTTCCGGTAAGCATCACAGATGAACAACTTGAGATAATGCGTCAGAAATTGCGCGCACTGTTACAGCAATGGCACGATTTACAACTCGGAGCGTCAATGACATTGCAGTTTAAAACCTAAAACGCCGTAAAATATAGTAGTAGGCACACTCCGTTGTGCCGTAACAAGTTATACCTTATGGCGTTTGCTCTGGGCGGCACATGGCCCGATTTGACAACGTTGTGCCGTAACAAGTTATACCTTATGGCGTTTGCTCTGGGCGGCGCATGGCCCGATCTGACAACGTTGTGCCGTAACAAGTTATACCTTATGGCGTTTCTTAGTATTATGCAAATTACGATTTATTCGCCATTCTTTGTCAGTCGATCGACGATTGCCTCAACTGCCCCCTCCGCACGTTCACGAATCTGATCCGGTGTCAAACTCTGAATCGGGTGGGCAACGGTGAGCGGTTCCAGATCGCTGTGACCCAGCACACGCGCCTGGACTTTCCCCGCAGCGAAGAAAACCTCCGTACAGACTGCGACGCTTGGCACACCGCGTTCCTCTAAAGCACTTCCATCGTGCATACTGCACGATATACAAGACCCTCAGTCGGCAAGCCCTTCAATGACAAAATCAGCCTGCTCCGCCAATTCAACGAGCAATTCGGTCGGCGCGGGACGCGAGAAAGTCGGTTTCTTGACATGAATTACTTCGGCAAGGTCAAACCGTTCCTGCATCAATTCCGCAATCCGATCAAGAAAAATATCACTGCCATTCTTCGTGATGTTCAATAAACCCATCACTTTTCCATCAAGGCTATTAAGCCGCGGGGCAAGAAACTTCGCGGAGACATCACCTTGAGAGGTCGGATCAAGTAAGGTAGTATTTGGCATTCTGAAATCCTCAGTATTATTTGCTGGCAAGGTTTGAACCTTGCCAATCACTAAGATCAACCGGACGATTCCATCTGCAGCTGCTGCGACTTCGCCATCGCATCTTCTGCTTCTTGGATCATCCCTTTTCGCTGGTAACAGATAGATAAACTGGTGTATGCAAGCGGATCCTTCGGGTTGATAACAATTGCTTTCTGAACAGCATCAATCGCTTCATCGTAGAGACTGAGACGTTCATAAGCATGCCCTAACCCAAGGTATCCTTCAATATAGTCTGGGTAAGTGTCAATTATTTTTTTGAAGGCGTTGACAGCCGCCTCAAGGTCGTTTTCGGCGAAATGGCTGAGCGCGGCATCGTAAAGTTCTGCTTCGGTCGGCATCTTTTGTGTCCTTTGGGATAAGAATTTGGCAAAATTCTATCAGAAAAGGTCGCAAATGTCAAACACAAAATCATTCTGAAAATCGGTTGCACACTAAACTATGTTACGGTATGCTATACATAGAACCTTTGCTAATCCTATTGAGGAGCACCGAAACTTGCGCGATTATACTCAAATCACGAAACGTCTAAAAAATTTGGAAGTGCCAATAGAATGTATCGGTACTGCTCACAGCTATCCGATACATCAGATTTGTTTAGCAGCGTCCGCACCTAAACCACAACGGGTGCTCATCACTGGCGGTATGCATGGCGATGAACCCGCAGGCGTTGAGGCAGCCTTACAGTTCCTCGAACGCGATAACACCGCACTCCTGAAAACGTTCTCGTTTCTGGTGATTCCGTGTATCAATCCGTACGGTTATGTTCACAATACGCGTGAAACCCGTGATGACGTAGACATCAATCGTGCTTTTGAAACATCTGGTATTGCTGAGGTCGCTATCATTAAAAAGGCGCTCGGTCAAACCCAATTCGCGCTCGCGATTGACTTTCACGAAGACTACGATGCAACCGGATTTTACCTCTATGAGGGCAAGCGTGACGAGCAGTACATCGGACCCAAACTCGCCGCCGCTGCCAAAGCAATCGGTCCCATAGACCCAGAAGACCCGGGCGAGGATGCACCGGATCTTGCCGAAGGCATCTATAAAGTTGCAACCTCATGGGGAACGCAAGGGTTAACACCTTACCTGTTGCATTTTCATAGTGAACATGTTATCATTTCTGAAACGCCGACAGTCTGGCATCTTGAACAACGCGTCGCACTCCACCTAACGATACTCGATACCGCGCTGAACATCATATCAGGAAAGGACATGTAAATGGAAGATCAACAAGTACTATCAAATGTCAATACCGCTTCCCAACCTTCTGAGCTGAAAATTACCGACATGCGTATCGTTCGGACCCAAACGGGCGGTCCCATCTTGAAACTCGACACAAACCAAGGTATTTACGGTCTCGGTGAAGTTCGTGATGGTGCGAGTCCAACGTATGCCTTGATGCTCAAAAGCCGAATTCTCGGCGAAAATCCGTGTAACGTTGATAAAATCTTTCGGCAGATTAAACAATTCGGGCACCATGCGCGGCAAGGTGGCGGTGTCTGTGGGATTGAAATGGCACTGATGGACCTCGCTGGCAAGGCGTATGGTGTGCCGTGCTATCAACTCGCTGGCGGCAAATTCCGAGACAAAATCCGATGTTATAGCGATACCCCCTCACTCAGAGATCCTGAAGAGATGGGCAAGATACTCCAAGAGCGCATGGACAGAGGATTTACCTTCCTGAAGATGGACATCGGTGTTGGGTTGCTGCGCGGAGTCCCCGGCACTCTCTCTGCCCCTCACGGAAATTTAGACACACATAATTTGATGCACCCGTTTACTGGCATCCGCGTGACCGAAGCAGGCATCGCTACGCTCTGTGAGTATGTAGAGACGGTTCGAGACATTATCGGCTATGAAATACCCCTTGCAGTCGATCATTTTGGACATATCGGTATTGAGGACTGCATCCGTCTTGCGAGGGCACTGGAGAAATATAACCTCGCGTGGTTGGAAGATATGGTGCCGTGGCAGTACACTGACCAATATGTACGCCTCTCAAATTCGTGTGCTACGCCCATCTGCACAGGCGAGGACATCTACTGCAAAGAGGATTTCATGCCGCTATTTGAAAGTCGAGGTATCGCCATAGCACACCCAGATATCGCGACATCGGGCGGGATTTTAGAGACAAAGAAGATCGGGGATCTCGCAGAGGAACACGGCATTGTAATGGCACTCCACATGGCAGGGACACCCATCTGTGCAATGGCAAGCGTCCATTGCGCCGCAGCGACATCAAATTTCATGGTATTGGAGAACCACTCCGTCGATAACCCGTGGTGGGATGAAATGGTGACAGGCTTGCCGAACCCGATTATCCAAGACGGCTACATCAATGTCCCAGAGGCACCCGGCTTAGGCATTGATCTCAACGAAGAGATCATCCGAGAGCATCTCCATCAGGATGAAACAGCATACTTCGCACCCACAACAGAATGGGATTCCGAACGTTCACACGATAGACTGTGGAGTTAGAAATAGGACTTACGCATTCCTCTTAAAGTCCCCCTACCCCCCTGATAAGGGGGGATATGGGGGGTTGGGGGATTTAGGGGGTTAAAAATATAGAAGATGTCGCTCTTTTGTGTCCAAAGGTCCGATATTTGCTCGGTTTGCGTAAGTCCTGAGAAATCTACGAGGACGGATCCGCGTATCCGCCCAGATTTTAAATCTTTACTGCCCAAAAGCGTTTGCAACCGCAACTAAATCCAAAATATTGACATCGCCATCGCCATTGATGTCTGGTGAATCTGTGCCGAACCCACTGGCAACAGCAACCAAATCTAAAATGTTCACAACACCATCGCCGTTGACATCATGTCTATCGCCTATTCTTTTCAGATAGATCTCACCGTCTAAATCGGGAATAACATGGATCGTATTTTGCAATCCACTTTCTACACCTGTTGCCTGTTCTGGTAGACTAATTTCTTGCGTTTTTCCACTACGGTTATACAGTGTCCAGCCGTTGATGAATTCCCTGATAAACAGCCCATCTCGGTTTTCATAAAGTTGTGCCTTTTCACCGACGGGTTGTCCAAGATCTGCATCCCAGAAATCGTACCAGTAGTGTTCATGCTGTATGCCACCATTGTAAAGTACATAGCCATCTGAGTGGGTGAGACTCATTGTCGTAAAGACACGCATCCACCGAAGGTTTCTGGGGCTGTCCGGGGATTCTGTCGGTACACCCCAACCTTCCACGCAATTTATACGGGGTTCTCGAAGATTTTCCTCTGCCCAAAGCAGCGTGCTTTCAATCTCAGCGAGACCATCGTGTGTATAGCCTGCATCATGGTCCCGACCTGTTTCCATAAAAGTGCCGTTGATTGCCCAGCCGGTGCGCGGAATTTTGCGCCGATTCGTGTTGACGATTATTAGAAAATCATCGCCAACACCTGCTCGGATACGCTGAAGAATAGTGTCTCTTGCACGCTGTTCAGTTTCATTTCCCCGATAGCCATCAACCTTTTGACTAGTACCAAGCACCAGATTATCCTCATTCCACCAATCTAAGAAAATGCCATCATATAATCCACATTGTGCAATTGCAAGTGCTTGTTGAACAATTATCTACGTTTTCGGTTCTAAAACCCAATGCTTTAGCTTTGGGATACAGAACCGCCCTATTGAATTAGACCATGGGGCTATAGTTAAAAAAAGAGTTGACATTTCGTCAAAAATGTAGTATAATTAACATAGTCATTGATTGAGACGTGTAAGCAGTAGCTACCTTGCTACTGGTCTCAATCACCCTCTTACAAGGACAGAATGACTATGGCTAATATCCATTAAAAACGAACATCACAAAATCCGAATACGTTGAAAGATACGATATTCCTGAAACCTTGCGAGGTTCAGATTTTGTTGAGATTTCAAGTTCTGAAGCAAGAAATACTTGCCAGAAGTATCGGTCGGTCACGAAGGTTCAAGTGATTTTCCGTAGTGTGCCAGATGACCCGCACCGCGAGATTACACTCGTGTCGGTTCGGATTAAACCCGAACAAGCTCCCAAGGATAACGTCTGGACGATTGCGACGCTGAAGGGAGTCAGAGAAGCCAGTATCGCAGAACGTCAAATGGACGTCGTGGTATAACCTAAAAGAACCACTTGGGAGTTCCGTCAAAGGAATCCCAATCCTTTAGGTTTGGGAGGGGTCAAATCTTGCTGCCCCGGGTGAGTGAAGTCAAGGAGGTCCGATCTCCCCCACGCCTCTACCCACGCCTCTACGCGATTGCCTGTCTCGTCTCTGATCCAAGAAAAACTGTCGTCATACACAGCTTTGTAAAAAGGTGAGTCGGGATCCGCATCTCTCATGGGAAGTTGAAGTATGAAAATCATATTCGGGTTCATTTCGAGCAATATGTCGCGTCGCCTTCTTGCTTCGTTAAGATTACCAACCAATTGAATACCGTTATTTGTTCTTTGGAAACGTAAATAAAACTCTGGACTCCAAAACAAATCGTGATGCGCTAATCGGGCTTCATAGGATAAGGAGGGTCTGTTTAATATGTCCTCCCATGCCTGGACAACAGAAGGATAACTTCGATTTTGGATCCGTTCTTGAAATGGGTGGCCTGGGAATACACAAAATTCATCATATTCAAAGATCGTTAAAGATAGTGCATCAAAAGGACTGTAGTCTATAATGTTGTTGCTCTGAATCCACAGTTTTTCCAACCTGGTTAGACTTACCAACGGACTGACATCAACAATTCTATTGCCACTTAGGTTCAATTCAGTAAGCTCTGTTAAATTTGCCAGAGGTGTAATGTCGTGAATTTGATTGTAAGGAATCTGTAAAAGCTCCAACTTTGTCAAATTTGCCAACGGAGAGATGTCTGAAATCTGGCATGCTTCCAAGTAAAGTGTTTTTAAGTTTACTAAGTTCGCAAGAGGAAAAATATCCGACAGTGGATTCACAGAAACCCATAAAGTTTCTAAACGGATTAACCCCGCTAACGGAGAGATGTCTGAAATCTGGCATACTCCCAAGTCGAGTATTTTTAAATTCACTAAATTTGCCAGTGGAGAAATATCCGACAGTAGATTCACGTAAATCCATAAGTCTTCTAAGTGGATTAATCCTGCTAACGGAGAAATATCTCGAACTTCATTTACTCCGAGATTGAGCCATGTCAAATTGATTGCGTGTTCCAACCCTGTTAAATTTGTTATTTGGCGATCTTGAGCATCCAATTTCGTCAATCGTTTTATCTCTAATTGCGTAAGCAATACATCATCTGGCAACTCAAGTGTTTCTCTTACTGCCTGCCGCAAATTCGGATCCGGCATCCAATCCTCTTGTGCCGATGCAACACTACACACAATACCAAGCACAATCAGAATACATAAACTGTATCTACAAATCTGTCTCATAATCCTCACCTTATGGAATCACAGCAACATAAACTTGCGAATGCCCAGAAACATCTGACGTATACACAACAACTGTTTCATCAGGACTAAAAGACGGATGCGGATGCGTCCACTGCGGACCATAGACAGTGTCCACCTTCATCTCCATCCAACTCAGCGATTTTTCCCGATCGCCTGATTGTTGCGCTGCTGCCCAATCTTCGGCAAGGGCATATCGGTCAGTTTCCCACTGGCTCCCACTCGACGAACTCTGCGGATAACAAATAGGCGTATGTTCGCCCGTTTCCACGTCTACCAACCGCAAACCAATGTCGGGGTGAACGGTGTCACACAACACCTTTGTGCCATCACGATTGCTGGCGATATGCCACGCATTGAAATCGGCAATCGTCTGCATCTGTAGCGTTTCCAGAGACATCCGCCGAAGCGCGTAGGGCCAATGCGTCACAATCAGCTCATCCAGCGCGCCGAGGAAAGTTTCGTGAACAAGAAACTCGTTATTGTCGTGCTGATAGAGTGAGCGATTTCCTGTGCCGTCCCGTTTAATAGTCCACATCCGAGGGGCGGGATCGCCAGAATATGCGATAAGGTCAGGGTGTTTCGGATGAAACTGCGGATGGATAATCGTCTGATTTGGCGATGTATAGATAACCTCGCCGCCGCTGCCATCTGTAGCCGTCACGGTGATATGCGATTTGTCGTCGCGCTTCATCGCTGTTACGATAAACCGTTCATCTGCACTAACGCTACACTCACCGAGACCGCCGCTGGGAAATTCTGCAAGCACGCGTTCCTCAAAAGTATCAAGATGAATCGCCTTTATTGTATCTGCTTGCGTGTAAAAGAGTTCGGTGCCGTCTTTGGAAATCACGCCGGAGTAGCCGTGAATGTCGTCGGCATTCGTTAGTTGCACGATGTCACCGTTGGGGAACTCCAACTTAAAAAAATTCGGTTTTCCTGAACGGTAGGAGGTAAAGATAAGGTGTGCTTGGTCGGGCGTGAACGAGGATGTCAGGAAATAGAGGTTATGGTTAATAGAAGTATCATTTGTAAGTTGATAGATGCGCGCGCCCGTTTGGTCGTCTTGAAATTCGCGTAGTTCTGAAGAATGAACGGACGCTTTGGCGTATTTTGTCATAGTAAATTCCTTAAAAGTAGTAGGCACGCTCCGCGTGCCGTAAACAGAACCTAATAGTAGTAGGTATACTCTGTTATGCCGTAAACAGAACCTAATAGTAGTAGGTATACTCTGTTATGCCGTAAACAGAGTCTATAGGTTGAATAAATAATCCAGCAGCTGCACGCCTTCTCGGAAATCAGGAATAATAATATCCGCACCGGCGCGGATAAGGCGTTCCCGTTTGTCGGCGTTCATATTGTACCTATTATCCTCTACAGACGCAACACCGACAGCGATTGCCCCCACCGCTTTCGCATTTTCGATCTCCACGTATCCATCGCCAATGATAAGCAATTCACTCCCACTAAGCGCAAAGTCTGTAATAATTTTCTGAATAACCATGGCTTTAGAGAACTTCTTATATTCTCGCAATGCACCGAAAATCCCGCCATCAAAGTACGCCGCAACACCGAGGAGTGACGCTTCGTTTTTAACGAATTCAACGTCTGTCCCGCTGGCGAGATAGCAGTTTATCCCCATCTCACGTAGGCTTTGGAGGAATTCAAGGGACATCGGCACTCTGAGCGGTTCGGCAGACAGTTTCCCCGCAGCGAGTCCCGCGATCCGTTCCTCGACGACGGGTAGCAATCGTCGGTTGTATTCGTCTTTGTAGGCAAGCGGTTCCTTCGGTGTTCCGCCGCGTTTCTCAATCTCTTCGCCTAATTGCATCATCTGATAGATCGTCTGCTTACCAGTCAGTCTATCCACAAATTCAACGACAAGTGCCTCAAGTTGTTCTGGTGTTTCGGTAGTATCCGTTTCGGTCTGAAGAAATTCAACCATCATCGGTACCATCACGTTCTGCCAACCGTCTCGGATGAGCGAGATTGTCCCGTCGAAATCAAAGACAACATGACGGATGTTCCCTCTTTGAATCTCACGATGGATTTCGATTGTGGTGTTGTCCAAAAATAGATTTTCCATAGTTATCCTGAAATTGGCTATCGGCTATCAGCAAAGACGCAAGCGTTACATAACTGCCTCGCAGTGAGAGTTTTCTTTGCTGACTGCTGATGGCTGACAGCCATTAAAAAGGCGTTGATCCTTCTGTTCTTTTGTGATAGTATAATGGCATTGCGATAGTTAAGCAAGTCTTTTCATGCCTACTTTCAGGCTCCAACTTGCTATAAAGGATGACAGCAGGAACATAACAGATGAACGAAAAAGAGATCCTCAAAAAAATCCAACGCATCGAAATATTTACCAATCGCTTGGTTAATACCGTCTTTGCCGGTGAGTATGAAAGCGTCTTCAAAGGGCAAGGGATTACCTTTGATGAAGTCCGTGAGTATCAAGTCGGCGATGAAATACGTACGATCGATTGGAACGTCACCGCACGCATGGGACAGGCTTACATCAAAAAGTATGTAGAAGAACGCGAACTCGTGATGATGCTGGTTGTGGATATGAGTGCCTCCACCAGTTTCGGAAGTATTGCTAAGACAAAAGCAGAAATTGCTGCCGAGATTGCAGCGTTACTCGCCTTTTCCGCCATCAAAAACAACGATAAAGTTGGGCTTATCTGCTTTACCGACACTGTTGAACACTACGTTGCGCCGCGGAAAGGGAAACGGCACGTCTTGCGCGTCGTCCGAGATATTCTCCATTTTCAACCACAGCAGCCCAGAACAAATATTGAAACGGCGTTGGGGTTCGTTGATCAGGTGCTTAAACCGCACAGTGTTGTGTTTCTCATTTCCGATTTTAAGGATACGGGGTACGAAAAACAGTTACGCTTAAGTAGCAAGCGGCATTCACTTATTGCTATTACTTTGCAAGACAGGCGCGAGATTGAATTACCGGATGTCGGACTGATAGAACTCGAAGACACTGAGACTGGAGAGACGATGATCGTTGACACACGTTCCGAAGAAGCACGGCAGTTATACACAGAACTGAATCAGCGTGCCGATACCGAACGTCGGCAGATTTTCCGAGCAAATCAGGTTGATGCTATTGACATCAGAACAGATGAATCGTATGTGAAACCTCTTATCCGATTTTTCCGTCAACGTGCTGCCCGAAATTAGAGTTTTTGTAGGATTATGAGTAGATTAGCGGTAAAGAATTTAACCCAAACCTTTGTTGAAAAAGATTCCGAATTGCCGGTGCTGGACAACTTGAACTTCTCTGTTGATGACGGAGAGTTTGTCGCCTTGTTGGGCCCCTCCGGCTGTGGCAAGAGTACGCTTTTTAATATTATCTCCGGGCTACTCGCACCAGATACCGGGGAAGTTCATCTCAATGGCAGACGCATCAACGGCAACACCGGAGATTTCGCCTATATGCAACAGAAGGATCTCCTCTTACCGTGGCGGACGGTACTCAGGAACGTACTCATCGGCCCAGAGATTCAGGAAGAACCGCTTGACACAGCGAAAACAGAGGCAAAACTGCGTTTGACGCAGCTCGGATTGAGCGGCTTTGAAAACAGTTATCCCGTGCAACTGTCGGGGGGGATGCGGCAACGCGTCGCGCTCGTCCGAACACTCCTTTTTCGGAAAGAACTCTTGCTCTTAGATGAACCTTTCGGTGCCTTGGATGCAATGACACGTACCGTCATGCAGTCGATTCTACTTGATATCTGGGCAGAAGCACGACAGACCGTGTTGCTTATCACCCACGATATTGAGGAAGCACTCTTGCTTGCTGATAAAATCTATGTTCTGACAGCCAGACCCGCAACACTAAAAGCAGAGGTTCCTATCCCTTTGCCGCGTCCGCGTAACGTCACGGATACTTCCCTCATTCGCCTGAAAAGTGAACTTTTAGCGTTATTGCAAGTCGAGATGTCGAAGGTGTTCGGACCGGATTCGCACTATTCCGCTTTCCCCCAGGCCCGGTAGGGGCGGTTTTGCGGCGTACTCGCCCAAATGCGACCTGCATTGGAACCGAAAGCCGAAGCCATCCCACCCGTATTAATCTTTGTATCTTCATTAACCCCGAATTTTTCGTTATTCCGCGTCTGAATCCTTTAGCAAAGTCCGCCAAAATGAACGTGATGGTCGGTTCATGTTATCGAACATCTCGTAATTCTCCTTCTCACAAAATTCGTAAAGTACCTTTGTTAGTGGAATTTCAAATCCCGATGCTTCTGCTGCTGCGAGGAAATAGGGTAATTCCGGGTATTTCACAACGAGCTTCTTCCCGTCTCCGTCAAGAATGCGTTTAGCGATTCCATCAAACTGTCCGCGCCAACCATCACCCATACCCACCGCTTCACGAATTGCGTTTGGATCCACGCCCGCACAAACGCCAAACGCCATCGCTTCCATATATGCTGCAGCACCAAGTCCCATCGCCAATTGGTTCACACCCTTGACAATCTGCCCGGAACCGCTCGATCCACAATACACCACATATTTCGGTTCCCCAAGTACCTCCAAGATCGGACGGCATTCTTTGACAACTGCAGCCTCACCGCCGACAAAAATACGGAGCGTCCCTGTTTCGGATCCGTGTGGGCCACCGCTCACAGGCGCGTCTATCAGTGTAGCACCTTTTTCCGCGAATGCTGTCGCCAATTCCCGCGTCTTCTCGACTTCCGTTGTTCCAAGATCAATAAAAACATGACCCTCACGAGCATTAGGGATAAGGTGTTGTTCAGCAACGCTGCAAAAAACATCGGAGGAACGTAAACTGGTCATGATGACATCGCTATTTTTGACGACTTGGGCAGTATCCTGACCGGCTGTCGCGCCTGTTGTAGCGAGGCCTGTACATTTTGCAGCGTCGATATCATATCCAATGAGCGGATATCCGGCGTTATGAAGGTTCTTCGCCATCCTACCACCCATATTGCCGAGTCCAATAAAACCGATTATAGGGAGTTTTTGAGATGTCATGACTTTCCTATGGTTAACTCAAATTGCTACTAACGAATTTTGAGCATTTCAACACAGTTTTTCAGACACTTTCCTCACCCCAAAGGGGTGGTATGTCTATAGAAAAAGGTACATCAACGTCCTGCACTCCAGCGGAATGCTATGTAAGTAAATAGGTGGCAACTTGGGTTATGGTTAGTTTCTGAAGATACTGACGTAATCACGCTACAGTTGGTGTCATTGTCCATGCATCCAAACTATTTAAGAGTGCCTCGCCACCGTGTGCGAAAATTGAGACACCCAAACTATCCGCGCGCGTCGGATAGATACGCTGCGTTAAGCATAATCGACTGTTAGCAAAAACTTCCAGCACCGAACGATCTAAGAAGATGTGAAGCTTCAGGGGTTCCCCGTCAACCAGTTTGAACGGGGCTTCCTGCGAACTCATCCAACGTTCTCCATCATCTTCGTCTTGTGGTGTGAGGCGCGGATACTTTACTCCATCGTCTAAAGTCGATTTCGTGAGATCAATTGTGAGCGTCTCGGTGGGCAATGAACAAACAATAGTCGTTTCCTCTTCTCCATCAGGCGATTTACGTACCTTCACACCAAATTCTGTTGCCGCTTGTGGATTTATCTCTACTTTCAGTTCAAGACAATCGCCTTTCACTACCCTAATATTGAATTCTGTATCTGCCTTAATCTGAGTTGCTTCTTGGTGATAATGATTAATGCGGAGTTTTTCGAGTTCCCGTACGGGTTCGATACAGAGGTCTCCGTCTTCATTTAACGATAGCAATCGCGGCAGCGTCATCACGGAAGCCCAACCGTATTTTTCCCAAGGGCGTGCTTCGCGAATCCAACCGAAGAAGATACGGCGTCCTTGATCGTCAAGGAGTGTTTCGGGCCCAGAGAGCTGCCCACCTTGCCAATTCATACGTCCGTGTGCTTCAGGATAGAACTGCTCGTCCTCATAATGTCCCAAGTAGTAATGCGCCATACCGTAAGGACGATGCCCGTGCATCAGGAGCATGTATTTATCGCCGAGTGGAAAAAAGTCAGGACAGGCGCAGTCCTCAACCTCATCGGTCCAGCGACGTGAAGATTTGTAAAACGGACCGCGATAGTCCCAGTGAATACAGTCGTCTGAACGGAAAAGGCTGGTCGCATCGCCTTCATATCCTGCTCGGCTGTTTTTGTTACCTATGAGGGCATAATAGGTGCCGTTTTCGTACCATGCACACGGATCAAAGACGTGATATTCTCGCGGTTCGTCTGGTATCGGAATAACTGGATTTTCAGGTGAAGGTGTCCAGTGAATCAAATCGTTATCGCCGCTGGTTGCGATACAGGTCCCCTGACCCGGCACGTGGTAAATTAATGTTGGAACTGGCGCGTTTTCAATGGCATCTCCGCTGTATATGCCACGTGGCATTGATCCATCAGTAAGAGGCTTTATTGCCGGTGGATGGTGTATCCAATGCACCAAATCGCAGCTGGAGGAGTGATCGAGGACTGGCAACCATTCATCTGCGTTTGGGTTCGGCATCCGTCCAAGATAGAAGACGTGGTATCGTCCATTCCAAAAGATGGTACAGTTCGCGTCATTGAAAAACCCTTCGGGTGGAAGCAAGTGATAGCGTGGACGGTGCAAGTCCGTTGAGAGATACTCTCGTAATTCGCGTGCGCTTCCGATATGTTCATGGAGGTTTTCGATTGTGGTTGCTGGATCCATTGGCTGTGAATTCTCCCCGTATTCTTCGCTGTTTGAAAATAACATACAAGATCAGAGTATAATAACACGTTGGAAGAGAAGTGACAAGCGAAATCGAAGCGTTCCAAACTTGTTTTGATACATCTGTAGTGAAGTTTTCCTTGCGGTTTTTTATCCCGTTTGCTATACTGCGCATAATTGGTTTCGGGGCACTCGGTTGAGTGAATTGCCCCGTTTCTGCTGAACTCTTTCCCAACCCTATGCATTCTACCGGAGGGTTTAGAAGATGATACATATACTCAGATGTGCTTTGATTCTAACGATATTCGTTTTTGGGGTATCTGATACATTTGGGGAAATCTTGTTGCAGGAAGATTTTGAGGGCGAATTGGACTTAACCACTAAATGGCAGACGGGTCACCCTAAATTTGTTTATCCGAAAGAGGGTATCCTCTATTTGGACCAAGGGAAATCCGGTGGGGACTACGTGAGTCTTCGGTCTGTTCAACACTTCAATGATGTTATTATCTATTACGAATGGTTCATTATAGAATGGAGCGGGCAAGGTGATGGCGGCGGTGCGTTACGGCAGACACCCAACGGTTCTTATTGGATGCGCTGGTGGGGACGCAGCAATGTCAAAGTGACAACGAATAAAGATGGACCCGTTAATGCTTGGCAACCTTTTCCAGTGAAGGGCGGACAAGCGTCCAGTAACTATCCAGCGGTATCTGACCATTTTATACTGAAAGCGGCGTTAATGACGCAGGAAAAACGTGTCACCATTCATATATGGGATGCCACTGAGAAAGAACCTATACAGATCGCTGAGTGGGAAGTCAAGGATAATACTTACAAATCAGGAAATATCAGTTTTGACTGCTGGAAATTCGGTATTTATGGTGTCGATAACGTTATCGTTGCTACACCGGAACATGAAGCAGAGATATTCGCCGACAACTTTGATCCCACACGACTTGCCGTTCAACCCGATAGAAAACTCGCAACTGTGTGGGGACATCTAAAAATTGAATGATTGGTAAACAGAAAGGAATTTAGCATGACAAAATGTGCACTTATCAGCGGTAGAGGTATGGGAATGATGCACGGCGGGAATTTCCACGCCCATCCGGATGCAGAGGTAGTGGCTGTCTGCGATATGGACCCTGAACTCCTCGCAAAAGCAAAGGAACACTTCGGCGTACCGGGGTACCCAACAATCGAGGAACTCTTAGCAAACTGTGATCCGGATCTCGTACTTCTTATTGTCAACGAAACCCGGCGTATCCCACCGCTGCGTCAATTGCTTGAAGCCGGACAGAATGTATTCACAGAGAAACCGCTCTGTGGATTAGAAGGACAGGATCGGGTTCGCGAAGAAGACCTCGGCATTGCAGCACCCGCTATCGGAACATGGCGTGATTCTGACCTCAAATTCGGAATCGATTTCAACTATCGGTTTATGCACCATTTCCGAAAACTGCACGATGATGTCGCCGAGGGGCGGTTGGGTGAAATTCGGATGGTACACGCGCGGGCACATTTCAACTGTTGGTCCCATATCATTGACCAAATTCTCTGGACGGTCGGCAGACCCGAATGGGTGAGTGTTGTCGGTGATCCGAGCGAATCCGGCGGATGGGGACGTTTGATTCATATCGGTTGGGAAAATGGCGTTATCGGTTCTCTCAGCGGTACAAACCTATGGGGTTACGATGATCATCCGCTCCGCGTCAAGGTGCTTGGCGATGAATTTTACGCCGAGGCAAAAGGGTTGGAAGGCTCTTATGTCCGCAGAAAAGCCAATAACTCTGAAATAGAGGAAGTCTGGGAAGCAGAAGAGGGCAAACCTGAGATGCCGGAGTCTTTCAAACGGATGGCGGGTGGGGTCATCAAGGCGATGCATGCCGATACAGCGTTCCCCGCAGACGGTGAAGCGGCATGGAATGAATTGGTGTTTGAGGCAGCAGTCCACAGGTCTGCCTTGCAGAATAATGCACGCGTATTCCTGGCAGATGTCGAAGCGGACGCGTTTGCTTAAAGCGGTTTATAGGCGCGCTCCGAAAGCGCGCCTACAATTCAAGTTAAGGCATCTCCTTTTAAGCAGCTCCGCCTTTGACAGCGATCTTAATCGCATCTTTCCCATCTAAGTGATAGCTCCCGTGAAGTGCGTCAAAGCCTTTGGACACATCCTCCAACGGGAGAATATGGCTCACAAACCCATCAAAGAGGGAGGCATGTTTCTCAAGCATCGGGATAGCACGAAGGAAGTGCTTCCGCTCAAAGCCCCAACCGGCTTCCAAACGAAGGTTTTTCCGCATTAGCATCTGGTTCGGATTGCAGTCAAAGCTGCCAACATCCACGAAATGCCCATATACAACATAAGTTCCCCCGTATCTGATGTAGTCTAAACCTTCCGGGATAGCAGCAAGGAAACCGGTGCATTCATAGACGACATCCGCGCCCTCGCCTTGCGACGTATTTTCTCGGACAATCCGCTTGCGTTCTTCCGGATCCGGTACTTCGGCGATGTCGATTGTGAGGTCTGCGCCCAACCTTTCCGCCATCTCAAGTCTTCCCGGGGGGCCACCGACGACGATGAGCCTACCCGCCCCAGAGACTCTCGCCCAATTAAGCGCGAGCAGCCCGATCGGACCGGTTCCCTGAATCACAACTGTATCCCCGAATTCGATTTTTCCACGTGATACGCAGTGCGCGGCACACGAAGCCGGTTCCGCGAGAACGGCAATTTCAGGGGGGAGATCGGTTTTAAGAAACATATTTGTCGACGGGTTTGATAGATAGATGTATTCACTGAAGCCGCCGCGCAGATACGGTGCTTCTTCCGATGGCGAAAAACCGAGACCACCGCTCGGAGAAAGTGCGATCCTGTCGCCTTCTTTGACTGGATTCCCAAGGTAGTCTGTTTCAACTCCCTCACCTAAAGTCTCAATCACACCGACGTTCTCGTGTCCGAGAATAATATCGTGGTTGATACGCTGAAATTCCCAGTTGTGGAGGTCGGTGCCGCAAATACCGCCTAACTCCTGACGTACGAGGACCGTACCGGGTTCAGGATCAACGATCGGATACTCTCGGACTTCAAAACTTTTGCCACTCATCACAGTGGCACGTGCGGTTCTGGTTGCCATTGTAAAACCCCTTTCCTACTGTAGGAGCGAACTTTGGTCGCGACTCCCTATACCTTATTATTCGGACTCGACTTTAACGATGACCTTTCCGAGTTTTTCGCCTGTGAAAAGCGAGATAAACGCTTTTGGTGCATTCTCTAATCCCTCTACGATTGTCTCTTCCCACTGTATTTTACCTTCGGATATCCACTGACGCATGTCGCTGTAGAATTCAGGGTTCCGCGCCATGAAATCGGTAACAATAAACCCTTGTAGTTTAATCCGTTTGCCGATAGCAGAACTGAGGTTTGTCGGACCGGGTGTAGGTTCAATATCGTTATATTGAGAAATCATGCCACACAGCGGGATACGTCCGTGCATATTCATTACCGCGAGTGCTGCTTGCAGATGTCTTCCACCAACATTTTCAAAGTAGATGTCAAGTCCATCAGGACAATGTTTTCTGAGTTCGGCTTCCAAGTCATCTACATTTTTATAGTTAAAAGCTGCATCAACACCGGCTGTCTCAAGTAACCATGCGACTTTCTGATCTGAACCGGCACTCGCTACCACTCGGCAGCCTTTTATTTTCGCGATTTGACACACAATTGAACCGACCGCGCCTGCGGCGGCAGAGACGAAAACGGTTTCGCCTGCTTCGGGTTGACCGATCTCCAGAAACCCGAAGTAAGCAGTGCGTCCAGGCATACCGACCGCACCTAAAAACGACTGCAGCGGCGCGATTGTTGTATCAACGGCGGTTACACTCTCTGCCGGCGCGATGTAATGATCCCGCCACCCAAGCATACCCGTCACATAATCTCCAACTTGAAACTGATCGCTGTTTGATTGGACAATCCGACCGGCACATCTGCCTTCCAGCGGTTTACCGAGTTCAGCGGACCGCATGCCGCCGCGCATATATGGGTCTACTGACGTGTAAAGATTTTGGACGAATACCCATCCATCCGCAGGTTCAGGGAGAGGCACCTCTACAACTTCAAAATCGCTCTCCTTGGGCATCCCAACGATCCGGTTTTTAAGACGAATTTGTCGGCTTACAATGTTCGGCATTTTTTCTCCTATCGGCTGATAGCCTGACGTTGTTTATTGTAACTGTGTTGATGTAATGATAGCATATCTAAAAAAAAAGTCAAGATAGCGAGAGAATTTATTGCGGTGAGAGTTATGTTATTTTTTTGAAGTAAACTATTTTGGATGAACATCGTTTTAGGGTTGGGCTGATAAATCTGAGTAAGTTGTTGTGTTTTTCAGGAGCTGTGCTTATACACTAAAAACTCAGGTGTTATCACAATAAATAAACTGCAGCTTCCTGAACAAGAAACCTATTAAAATAAACACAACTAAAATGGAGTTTATCATGAAACAGCAAATTTTGACGCAAAAACTCAGCATGCTCATTTTCACGGCATTATTCTTCATATATAGTATACCCACAATGAGTTATGCGCACAGAAGAGTAGAATTCGTAGAAGGCGACACAACCACTCGCGAAATCGCTGAAAATACACCCGCAGATACAAACATTGGAGAACCATTGAGATATTCCACAAATTTGCCTGATGAATGCATCGGTGTCTCTTTTAGTGGTCCTAATTGGAGGGCATTTGACGTTTCCCGTGTTTCTCCGGGTAGTTTGCAGTTGAAGACTAAGTCCCGATTGAACTACGAAAAAAAGAACACTTATGAAGTAAGGGTCACGGTATTAGATTGGGGAAGTCCAGCTACAGACGTAATCACGGTGAACATTACAGTAACCGATGTCAATGAAGCACCAACGTTTACAGAAGGGGACGAGACGACCCGCGAGATAGAAGAAACAGCAGCAATAGGTGCGAATGTCGGGGATCCTGTGTCAGCGACGGATGCAGACATGGGTGAGACTTTGGAATACAGCCTCAATGACAATGAGGATGATGCTTTTGAAATTGATAGCCGCACAGGGCAATTGAAAACCAAGACGGCATTGGATCATGGAACCGAGCCAAATTATAAAGTAAAAGTCGTAGTCTCGGACGGCAGTCAAATAGATAGTATTATTGTCACTATTAATGTCTTACCTGAAGAGACACTGGCATCTGCACCGACTCTTAAGGCTGACAGAACAACCTCCCTGCTGGAACCAGCGTTGCTTAAGATCTTGGATAGAAAAGAACTTCAAGCACGTCTGCAGAGGTTGTATGCTGAAAACGACGGAACCCTGAAGTACCAGCGGGCAATTGTTATGATTGAAAGCGTTCTGGCATCAACGCCTCCGGCCAAGACCGTGCTACTCGCGAACTATCCAAATCCATTTAACCCTGAGACATGGATACCGTATCGCTTGGCGAAGGCTGCGAATGTACAGATTCCTATCTATAATGCACACGGTACAGTCGTCCGGCATTTAGAGTTGGGACATCAATCAGCAGGCTATTACATCAGTAGAAACCGTGCAGCGTATTGGGATGGCAAGAACGATTTTGGTGAACGTGTTGCCAATGGTATCTATTTTTACCAACTCCAAGCGGACACTGTATCTCCACTACGCAAGATGGTTATTCTCAAGTAACCTTTTCCTATAGGCGCGGTTTTTCTAACCGCGCCTTCCTGTTTTTATAAATGTGTTACCGCCATATTTCCACTCTTCTATTCTGTTCAGGTAAATTTTATTTCCAGCCACAATGCCCCTCGGACATGCTAACTGAACGCCCTGGAAATTCATTTGACATTTATTTCTAAATGTGGTTTGATGGATAAAGTAACGAATGAACCTGTGCAAGGAATAATCTATCTTTAACGTGAGTTTGATAAATATTTAGTGCAGACGCATTTCCTCTTAAAGTCCCCCTACCCCCCTGATAAGGGGGGATATGGGGGGTTGGGGGATTTAGGGGGTTGTATTTCTAAAAATCGTCTCTTTTTCTGGGAATATTGAAAGTGCGTCACTTAACGTAGGGGGTGCGTTAAGTTGTATTTCTAAAAATCGTCTCTTTTTCTGGGAATATATTGCTTTTTTGCGCAATTTGCGTCCGTCTTGGCTTCTAATATTTTTTTTCAAACTGGCGTTATCTTTACTTTAGGAGGAAAAATGAACGATCTCCCTCACGAGTTTCTTAGGACTGATTTCGGGCACGAGGTCTATGATGAATGGTATCTTGGAGCAGGCAGCTACAATTTTGAGGCACCAGAATTTGTGGAAAGGCATTTCCCATTCTATGAAAAGGTGCTGCGACTCTCTAAAGACGACAAAATATTAGAGGCAGGTTGCGGAATTGGAAGTTATTCACGCGAATTTGCCCGGCGCGGCTATCATGTTATTGGCATGGATCTATCACCCAATTTTCTGTCTGAGGCTGAAAAAATTACACAACGTGAAAATTTAGAGATTGAGTTTATCTTGGGCGACTATAACGAAATGCGTTTTGAAGAGAAGTTTTCTGTCATTTTCTTTGAAGGCTCATTTTTTTATCGTTCCAAGCAGGGGGTGGTATCGCTCTTAAACCGGATTCATAAAGCACTTACACCTAATGGCAGGGTCTACTTTGTGCATTCAAATCACTCTATACTAAAAAATCAATTTCCAATGGATAATTTGAGTGAAATTAAGAAAAACGTGTTTGTCCTGCAGAGGAGTGAGTACGATGAAAGTAATGATGTTGAACGATGCTCTTGGCTTAAGATAGATTTAGAAACGCAGCAACACTATAAGTGTGATTTTTCTACCATGCACCTCCCCCCGGACGAAATTAAAAACTGTCTTGTGGAAGTGGGGTTTACGGATTTCCATTTCTACAAGAAACGTAGTTTGGAAACCTTCCATCCAGAGAATGATAATGGGTTTTCCGTAGTGGCTAAAAAGTGATAGCAACAGGAGCAAACATGAAAGTCGAAAAACGGAAAGAGAAATACGATCAATTAATCACTGACGGTTATTGCGTCGTTGAGAATGTTTTGAAGGAAGAGATGCTTGCCCAACTTCGGACGGTGACCGACGAATTGCTCAATGCCCAAACGGAAGGCGAACGTGCCGACCATCGTTCCTCTGGTAGCATGATTAGCGTGTATATGCATCCGCTGTTCGCGGAATTGGTTGTTTACCCGCGTGCCCTGCAGGCTCTTGATGCTTTAGGATTCTTGAGACCAAAATGGTCGTCGGGGTATGTCATCAGCAAACCACCGCAGAGTCCACCGCTATTTTGGCATCAGGACTGGTGGGGTTGGAACGATCCCTGCAGCTACACGGCATTGCCGCAACAATTATTCCTCATGTACTATCTGGTTGACACAACACCGTCCAACGGGTGTCTCCGTGTGATTAAAGGTTCACATCTGAATCGACATCCGCTCCATGATATATTGCCCAGTGCACACGGTGAAGCACTCCAACGCGTCGATGATGCTAACCATCCTGCCTATCAACACTTTTCGGGTGAAATTGACATACCCGTGAAAGCGGGAGACTTGGTTATCGGTGATTCTCGGTTGCTACACGCTTCACACGGCAATCAATCCGATGAACGCCGGACTGTAATTACACTCTGGTATCATCCATTTTTTGCGTTATTGCCAGCGAAAATGCAAGCACATATCGGACGACTCCGGCAGAGCCTCGCTTGGTCGGATGCCGATTGGGCGCGAATTGCCGAACTCGCACCGATCTGTGAAAGCGACGTTGAACCGCTAAAATGGAATCGGAATCCGGGACCTGAACTGAGATAATTGCGTCCCGGTATAGCGAAATTTAATTTGAAAGAGATTATCCATCATGATACACTACTAATATAGCAGAAAATTTTCGGTTCAGGTGAGACTCGTTTTTCAATAATAGCCAGTGGATCATTCGCTGGTTTTTGCTTTGAGAATAATGAAGGAGTGAATAAAAGATGAGAACGACAGTCACAAGGTTAAAACTATTATGTATCAGTTTAATGGTTATGAGCCTGATGTTTGTAGGTATTAGCACTGCTAAAATTGACTTTGGAGATTGCGTCGGTATGTGGCTCTTTGATGAGGGGAATGGTAACAAAGCCAAAGATTCCTCTGGGACAGGCAACGATGGCACAATTGAAGGTGGTGCAAAATGGGTGAATGGCAAATTTGGCAAGGGTTTGAGCCTTGACGGTTCGGATGATTACGTCGAAATTGCGCACGATGATTCTTTAAACGTTGGCGGCGAACACACGATTGCACTTTGGTTTAAATTGGATAAGGCTCCCGCGGGTGGTATGGGTGTTGTGACCAAAGATGATTGGGCTCCTGGATTTTGGTGGGACGGGGCTATCATCCGACATCACACGCATGACCCGCCCGCCACGCTTCATTATATAGATGCGCCTTGGAACCCAGATACAGATTGGCATCATGTTGCCGCTATCTGGGATGGTGAAGAGTTCGTAATATATCTCGACGCTGATGAGATTGGTGCTGGTGTAACTGGTCCAAATTTAGGAAGGAACCCGTTAACCGACAAACCCCTGTTAATAGGTATCTATTTAGCCACTGGACAACACGGTCAGTGGGGGCAGTTTCTCGGGGCAATAATTGACGACGTTGCTATCTTCAGTGTGGCGTTGGCAAACGATGATATTGAAACGCTCATGAATGACGGATTAAAAACAGCAGCTGATATTGAGCCTTCAGGTAAGCTCACAACCATCTGGGCTGCCATTAAAGCCGATTAACCCTAAAGATTGCATGGGGTGGCAAGACCGAGTACGGTTCAATACTGGGCATCCTCGGTCTTGCTGAAAGTATTGCTAAATGGGAGGCGTGTTTATGTCGCAAAACCCCCTGAAAGCCTGTCTTGGCAAGCGAGATTCACTGTTTCATGCCTACACGTTTGGTGAACAGGAACGGGAAAAGTTAGACCGGGATGGACATTTTGTTTTGCCCGGTGTGCTTACACCCGATGCCCAAGAAAGCCTGACACGCTCGCTGTCGCGTATTCATGAACTTTCACGCACGTCAACAGAAGGGCATGAACCGAACCGATTTTCCGCAGAGTACGACAGTTATCTCGAAAGTCTGATTGCACACCCACAGATGCTGGAACTTGCACGAAAGGTGTTGGGCGATAATATCCGATACGATCACTGTGTGAGTCTGAACAGACCCGGTGGTAATGGCGGGATCGGTTGGCACAGTCACGGATACTCCGATGACGATCCGAATTTGGGTTTTGTCCGTATCTTCTTCTATGTCAACGGTTTTGAACCGGACAATGGCGGTTTAAAGGCTGTTCCCGGAAGCCATCTCTATCGGGATGCAAGAATCCATGGACGAACAGACCAAGCACTTCGCGAAGGTTGGCTCGTCGGAAGAAAGCACCCAGAGACAGGAGAACCGCTCGAAATTGAGGCGTTATCCGCGCCCCCCGGAACAGTCGCGTTGATGTGGACGCATGCCGCACATGCAGTGAGTGCCAGAAAACCAAACAGTGATACGCGGTGGTGTGTAGTCTACGCCTATCGGAATCCCGGCAGACCGTCCGGTGCCCGTTGGATTAACCCTGAATTTGAACGAAAACCGATTCCCGGAGCAGAAGGGTTAATGTCTCTTTATTAAAATAAAAATGTGAATTTAGGGGTTTTTAATGTCACCAAACCCAATTTTTCATGATTACACCTTCGGTGATAAAGAGCGCAAAAAATTAGATCATGTTGGTCATTTTGTGCTTCCCGACCTCTTAACGGCTGATGCTCAGGAACGACTGACAGAATCGCTGGCGCGGGTTGAATCGCTTATACCGGGTTGCAAACAGGGGTATGAACCGAACAGATTCGCTGCGGAATATGATAGTTATCTCGAAAGTCTGATCGGACACCCCCAAATGCTTAAACTCGCGCGTCAAGTGCTTGGTGAAGAAATCCGATACGACCACTGCGTGAGCCTTAATCGCCCAGGCGGCAATGGTGGTGCCCATTGGCATAGCCACGCATACGCTGAAGACGATCCGCGCTACGGTTTTGTCCGTATCTTCTTCTACGTTAATGGATTTGCGGCAGATGATGGCGGTTTGAAGGCTGTTCCCGGAAGCCATCTATACCGCGATCCCAAAATTCAGGCGACAACAGATGAAGCGTTACAAGAAGGTTGGTTAGCAGGAAAAACTCATCCCGAGACGCTTGAACCGTTAAAAATTGAACCGTTATCGGTACCGCCAAGAACGGTCGTCCTGATGTGGACACATGCAGCACATACCGTAACCCCGAGAAAACAAGAGAGTGACACCAGATGGACAGTCGTTTATGGATATTATAAACCCGGTAAAGACCCAGGTGAAAGGTGGATTACACCCGAATTTGAGCGAAAGCCTATCCCTGGGGCAGAAGGATTGATGTCCCCTTATTAAAGTTGTAGGCATACGCCGTATGCCGTAACCTATGCCACAAAATAAACCACATATTTTATTCCTCATCAACGACGAACACCGCCCCGATGTCCTGCCAATCGAGGGGGACACGGCTATTCGCACGCCAACACTCTCTCGGTTTATGGAGGAAGGTATCTACTTCCGCAACGCGTACACGCCTTCACCGATCTGTGTCCCCGCACGCCAAAGTTTTCTCTCCGGGCTCTATCCGCGCAACTGCGGCAGCCTTAACTTCGGCGATCCGATGCCGACAGAAGTCCGAACGATTCCGGGGCAGTTGGGAAATTACGGGTACTATTCCTGCTGCGCGGGGAAAATGCATTTCGTCGGGACAGATGTCATGCACGGCTGGCAAGAACGGGTGGGACGCGACATCATCGGTGCTAATGGTTATCCATATTCCGCTGTTAAGGATGAACACTACGCACAGATTACACGAGAACCCGGGACCGGTATGAAGCAGAACAAGGTGATTCAGGAGGTTCGAGATGCGCAACCCGGCTTAGGGCAATGGATGCTCCATGACCAATACAATGTAGATGGTGCGCTACTGTTTCTTGAAGAATATTTCGTCAACGCTTCTTATGACCGTCCTAAGTTCAACCCACTTTGTATGGCAGTAAGCCTCATAGCCCCCCACTATCCGTATCAGTGTCCACTTGATCTGTTTAACTATTACATGCAGCGCGTGGAACCGATTGTTGAAGAGCCTAACGAGCAGTTTGGATACGACAACTTTTTCAGAGTCCGAGTCGGGCAAGATGTTACCTACCGTCAAGCACACCGGGCAACAGCGGCGTACTATGGTATGATTGAATGGATGGATGCACAATTCGGTCGGGTTATTGAGAAGTTGGAACATTTGAATGTCTTAGACGATTTTATCATCGTTTTTCTCTCTGACCACGGTGAGATGCTTGGCACGAAAGGACTCTGGGAGAAACAGAGTTACTTTGAGGCTTCGGCACGGGTGCCACTTTCTATCTGGCATCCGAAGCGATTTGGACGAGAACCGAAGATCGTTGAGCAGAATGTATCGTTAGTTGATCTGTTTCCGACTATATGCGAGTTAGCAGAGATTCCAGCCCCTGATGAACTTGATGGACAATCACTTATGCCGCTGATTGATGGAGATACGACTGATTGGCATGATACTGTGTATAGCGAACTCTGGCGTGCCCAAAACGGTCCCTCTGTGATGGTTAAAGAGGGCAGTTTGAAGTACTTCCGATTTGACAACGATAAAGGATGGCCCGAACAACTCTTTGATCTCTCCAAAGACCCAGATGAACGGAACAACCTGATCGACACACCCGCCTATGCCGATGCCCTCTCAAAGCTGCGCGCAAAAGCCGATGCACTGCCCGCGCCGCGCCGAAAAGACGAGAACAACCGCTTTATTGACCCACATTGTCCCATCACGTTTTAGAGTTATCTCTGTTTCGTAATACTGAAATTTGGATGTCTCTATCCAAAAAATTTATTATCTGATAAAAGTCGTCATTTCCCCACTATAGGCATCTTTGATCCGTTGCGCGTGGTTCAAAAGCAAATCCAATTCTTGTATCTCATGATAGGAAAAATATCCGTATTCGGTTGTTTCGCAACTCAGACGGAGTTCGCCACCGACAATTTCCGCTTCAAAGCATAAAGCCACCAACTGGATTTTGTTTCCGTCTCGATACACGATTAACTCATCTGGGGTTGTGTAAACGCCGATTAAGCGTTTTATTTTAACTTCCAAACCCGTTTCTTCCTCAACCTCTCTGATACACGTTTCGCTTGCGCTTTCTCCCGGCTCCATCCCGCCACTCGGTAAACACCATTGGTTATTATCTTCGCGTCTCGTTAACAGAATTTTTTCCCGATCCTTACCAAAAATGACCGCCGAACATCCAACGCGAATTGTACCATTTCGTCCAACCCGATGTCCCGTAATAATTTTAGCCATTCCATCTCTCCATCTGTTGTTGAAAACATGCGCTCCTTCAATAGGTGAACTAAAACAGATCGTCTGCCTCAACGAGAAAGACCCCGTCTTTTTCTGCTCTCTGTTTGAGGGCATCCGTAAAACCACTGGCGGAAAATAGAATGTATCGTGAATTACGCTTCCATTGGTCAGAGATTTTTGTAGCATTTGTGATGAGATGTTCTAAAACATTCTCTCCGACTGGAGCGTTCCACCATTTGCACTCTCCAAACCAATGGCTTCCGTCAACGTTTTTTGTCAATACATCAATTTCAAGATCGGATCCCCAATGTTTCCCAATCTGTTTCGGGGCAATTTTTAGTTTCTCCGCCCAATAGCGTCTGATGTATTGGCGGCAAACATCTTCAAAGATTTCCCCCATATACGGCGACAGGTTCGGCGCGATCATCTGCTGGTATACTAAATCTGTATTCCCGGATTCGATGAGGCTTCGATTCGGTAACACAAACCGAAACCAGAATTTAACATAGTTATCCTCAATTTTATAAAGCCCTTTTTTGCTCTTTTGAGGGGCACGTTCAGTCACCGGTGTTTCGCGTTTGACTAAACCAAGTTCTCGAAGCACGCTCAGATATTTGTTGGCATTTGTCGGGTCAAGTCCCACCCGTTGGGAGATTTCATTCAATCGCGTTGCACCACCAGCGATCGCATGCAACAAACTCGCATAAGTTCTCGGTTCTCTGAGTTCTGTGCGTAACAAAAAATTAACCTCATCAAACAAGTATCCTTGAGGCGTGAGCAGCTCGTCTTTGATGCACTGTTCAAGCGTTCTTTGGGCATGGTCTTGCGAATCGTTTGCAGTGTGCAACATAAATTGATTGAGGTACGCTGGGATACCCCCAAGGATGCCATAAGCAATTAGTTTCTCCTTAGCAGAATATTCTGAAAAGAAATACCCCGTATCGCGATAAGACAGCGGCATCAATCGGAGTTGACCGGTGCGTCGTCCATATAACGGTGATCTTTCAGCCAGCACTTCTCGCTCCATGAAGCTTACCTGAGATCCGCACAGAATCAGGAAAAGTTTACTGTTTTTTCCGTGGAGATCCCAGAAGCGTTGGATCAGGGACGGGAGCGCTGCGTTATCCTCACAAAGATATTGAAATTCATCAAGCACCAAAACGAGTTGTTTTTCTTCTGCCTGTTGGGCAAAGTAGATGAGTGCAGATTCCCAATCATCAAAGACAAGATTTTGCAGCAGGGGGTCATTGATGGCATGCCGCGCAATTTCGGTAAGCTGCCGGAGATGATCTCGTTCTTTCAACTGACTCGCGAGAAAATAGATGCTTCTTTTCTCTTTGCAGAACTGCAATAAGAGTTCAGTTTTCCCAACCCTTCTCCTACCGTATAATACGAAAAACTGTGCTATTTCTGACTGAAACATTCGTTCTAAAGCTGATAGTTCTTGGTGTCGATTGATGAACATAGGTTTCCCCTTAAACGACTTCAAAGTATTATACGCTAAAGTATTATACGCTAAAGTATAATTAAAATTCAATGGATTAATGGCAGCAAAATACTGCTATGAACATATCGACGCTACAGATATGATGTATACTGTTGGTAGAGTCAAACGAAACACAAGAAGTTTCACAAAAATGCCTACTATTTTGGGGTTGTCTTGAAATATTGCGTGATTTCCCTTGCACATATTTCGTTTTAGATGATATATTATAGTAAACAGTCTTGAAGATAGTAGGGCGGACGTTGATATAGGTGCTGCCAACGGGTGAGCACTCGGACATCGCCCTTACAGAGGAAATGGAGGAAGATTCCATAATGTCACAGACACAGTTATTACGTTTAGACGCTTCAATATGGGTTCGCATCGGTTGCATCGGGCTTATAGGTGTTCTGTTAGGACTGACAATTGCATCGCAACCCGCTGATGCTGAGAAACTTCGGTTCGACCGAGATATTCTGCCGATCTTGTCAGATAAATGTTTCGCGTGCCACGGTCCCGATTCGGCGGTCCGGCAAGCCAATCTACGGCTGGACACCAAGGACGGGGCGTTCTCTGCACCGAGCGGTTACCCTATCATCGTTCCGGGTGAACCGGAAAACAGCGAACTTGTCCTCCGTATAACACACGAGAATATTGACGAGCGAATGCCGCCGCAGATTTCCAATCGGCAGCCGACACAGGAGCAGATTGATACGCTCATCCAGTGGATTGCTGAGGGTGCCGAATGGGAAGAACACTGGGTCTACAATTTACCCAAGCGGGTTGAACCACCTGCCGTCGAAAACGCAGCGTGGATCCGCAACCCTATTGACGCTTTTATACTCGGTAAATTAGAGGCGGAAGATCTTATGCCATCGGCGGAGGCGGACAAACGAACGCTTATCCGGCGTTTGAACTTTGATCTGACTGGACTACTGCCCGCGCCCGTTGAAGTAGAACATTTCTTAAAAGATAATACCCCGGATGCCTATGAATCACTCGTCAACAGGCTTTTGTCTAAACCTCAGTACGGTGAGCAGTTGGCAATGTATTGGCTTGATCTGGTGCGCTATGCGGATACGAGCGGTTACCATGCTGACGAAAACGTGAGTATCTGGCCCTATCGAGACTATGTCATAAAAGCGTTTAATAACAATATGCCGTTTGATCAGTTCACAATCGAAAACCTCGCAGGCGATCTCCTGCCGAACGCTACACCTGCACAAAAGGTTGCCGCCGGGTATAACCGGCTGAATCAGACGACCTCAGAGGGTGGCGCACAAGCGAAGGAATATCTCGCAATCTATGCCGCAGACCGCGTACGGACGACTGCATCCGTCTGGTTAGGCGCGACCCTCGGCTGTGCACAGTGTCACGACCATAAGTTTGATCCCTTCACAGCAAAAGATTTTTACAGTTTCGCAGCGTTTTTCGCTGATGTTAAAGGACCCGGCGTATACGGCGGCGGCAGCAAATGGGAACCCGTTGTGATGTTACCCACACCTACACAGGAGTCCGGACTGCGGGACATTGACGACGAATTAACGAAATTGGAACAGATATTCAAGGCATCATCGCCGGGATTGGAAGCAGAGCAGACGAAGTGGGAGAACGAGATCCGTTCGCTTCTCGAGTCAACGGAACCTACTGATTTTGCTTGGGTGGACGATGCACAAGCAAACGGTGGTAGGAATCAAGGGACGTGGACGTTTGTCGGCAAAAATGAAGCACCTGTTTTCAGTAAATTGTTATCACGTCGCCAGACAACAACAGATGAAAAAACCATCCAGCACGCTTTCCAAGGTGCCAATCGGAAGTTTACACTTGCTGAAGGTGATCAACTGTTTGCCTATATCTGGATTGACCCTGAAGCACCGCCAAAAACGGTTATGCTCCAATGGAACGATGGAAATTGGGACCACCGCGCCTTTTGGGGTGAGGATAAAATTGACTTCGGCGGGATTGGCAACGACACGCCCGCTCACAAACCAATGGGACCCCTACCAGCGGCTGGCGAGTGGATTCGGCTTGAAGTGGATCCTACGGATGTCGGGTTGAAGGCGGGAAGTGTGCTTAACGGGATGGCTTTTGCACAGTTTGGGGGGACTGCTTATTGGGACGTCGCCGGTATTGCGACAACGCGTGGATCCGCAGTGAAACACACACATACGCCACAGGTTATTGCAGCAATTCAGGTAGATACTTCCGTCAGAACGACAAGTCAGCGCGAACAGATTGCAGCGGAATATCGCCGCATCACACCCGCACTTGACGGTATCCGCAATCAGATGGCAGATTTGCGAAAGCAGAAAGCCGAGATTGAAAAGCAGATTCCCTATTCGCTCACGACTGAATCTATATTACCCCGCACAACGCGCGTGCTACCGCGAGGCAACTGGCTAGACGACTCCGGTGAGATTGTTGAACCTATGATACCGACGTTCTTGGGTGATCTCGGCATCAAAAATCGTCGTCCGACCCGATTAGAACTCGCACGATGGGTCGTCTCAAAGGATAATCCGTTAACGGCGCGTGCCTTTGTCAATCGGCTTTGGGCACTCTATTTCGGAACCGGACTGTCCCGAGTTTTGGATGACCTCGGCGCCCAAGGTGAATCGCCTGTACACCCAGAACTACTCGATTGGCTCGCCGTCGAATTTATGGAGAGCGGTTGGAACGTCAAACACATGGTGAAGTTGATCGTCACGTCAAACACCTATCGCCAAGCCTCGAAACCGACAGAGACATTGCGCGAAAAGGACGCTTACAATCGCTTAGTCGCACGCCAATCCAGCTGGCGGCTCAATGCAGAGACCGTCCGCGACAATGCACTTCTATTGAGTGGACTCCTTGTTCCCAAAGTTGGCGGCCCGAGTGTCCGACCTTACCAACCAATAGGGTACTACTCGAACTTGAACTTTCCAAAGCGCACTTATGTGCACGACAAGGGAGAAAGCCAGTATCGCCGTGGACTCTATACACATTGGCAGCGCACTTTCTTGCATCCAAGCATGATGGCGTTTGACGCACCGAGTCGTCAGGAATGCACCGCCGAGCGCGCAACCTCAAACACACCGATGCAGGCATTGACCCTACTCAACGATCCGACTTACGTTGAGGCGGCACGGGTCTTTGCGACACGGATTGTTCGTGAGGGGGGCGAATCCGTTGCGGATCGTATCAATTGGGCGTACCAATCGGCACTGTCTCGGATACCGCAGCCAAAGGAACTGGAGATCATAACAAATCTCTATGAAAAGCACCAAGCCGAGTACACGACCAATCTTGATGCTGCGAGCGCGTTGACCGCAGCGGGGGAGGCACCTGTAACGGAAGGTGTTGAACCTGTCGAACTGGCTGCCTGGACTTCCGTCGGACGGGTGATACTGAACTTGCATGAGACGATTACTCGGTACTAATCGTCGATCGTTTAGATCCAGTAGGCGCGGTTTTATGAAGTTTAAGAAAATATTTCGGTAATCAACGGGCAATAATGCACGTCGCACACAAATGGAACAGACAACACGAATCGAACTCGCAAATCAGGATGATCTGGTTTTAGTAAGAACAGGGGTTAGGAACCCGGAAGATGTTCGACGGCTGACCGTCGAAGACGCGCACGTTGATACCGGTGCCACAGGACTTTGTTTACCCGCACCGCTCATCGAACAACTCGGACTTACGCCGCTCAGAAAGGGTCAAGCAGAAACCGCCAATGGTATGGTAGAACGCGTCATTTATTCAGAGGTGGAATATACCGTTCTCGAACGAAGCGACTCTATCTGGGTAACAGACCTTCCTGAGGGTATGCCGGTCCTCGTTGGGGACATGATATTGGAGGCTCTTGACCTCTGTGTTGATATGAAAAAAGGATTAATTCCTAATCCTACACACGGTGGGGAATGGCGGATAAGGATCTTCTGAAAACAAATGACATGTTGTCTGTTCCGTCGAAAATCTAAACTCCCTTAATAAGTTGTAGGAAAAAATCATGCAAACAAACGTATTCACTTTACCGGTCAGCCTTGAACAGGTTGCTGCCTTGATTAAACGAATGCATCCAGAAGACCGACAACAGCTGCTGGCAATGGTGCCGGAGTTGGCCACTGATGCAATCAAACAAAAAGAGTTGATTGACGAGGCGAATCAAACTGTTGAGCAACTCAAAGAGGACCTTTTGGCAGAACTCGGAGGAGAACCGTTATCTTCGGATGAACCTTTCTTGGGTGGGTTCACCCTTGGGCAATACCTTGAGTTACCTGAGACGGAGCGAGCAAAACTTTGGGACGAATGGAGTGAAGTTGCACTTGAAGACATAGAAGAAGTAGAGGTGCATCCAAATGCGCTGCCTACTCGATAATAGATCAGCGTGAGGTGTTTTTTATAAAGCGAAGTCGAAGAGATTGAATATGAACTATTCAACTTTTCTATTGCGATAATCAGACGAATAGGGGGTTTTGGATATGGCTATAGATATTCACGAAGAAACCAACTTACGCCTTACGAGGCGAACATTTCTGGGAAAAACGGTGCGGAGCGTTGGATCGCTCGCGCTCGCATCCTTACTGACCCCATCAATTATCAATGCTGCGCCAGAGATTGAGAAGTGGCACGGAATTGTTACTGAACCACATGTGCCACCCAAGGCGAAAACTATTATCCATCTCTGTATGGCAGGCGGTCCCTCACATTTGGAGACTTTGGATTACAAACCGAAACTCGCAGAATTACACGGGCAACCGATGCCAAAGTCTTTCACCGAAGGACAACCAATTGCACAACTCCAAGGACAAGCGAATTCGCTTAAGTGCTTGGGACCCACACATGAATTCAAAAAATGGGGTGAATCCGGTCAAGAGATGAGTACGGCGTTTCCGCACATCGGAAGCCTCGCCGACGATATTTGCATCGTCCGCTCCCTGAAAACCGAGCAGATTAATCACGACCCGGCACACACTTTTATGAACACCGGTACCGCAATCGCTGGTAGACCGAGTATGGGGTCGTGGCTGCTCTATGGGCTTGGGAGTGAAAACGAAAACCTCCCGGGCTATGTTGTCCTCACCTCTTCTGGTGGTGGGCAGGACCAACCGATTGCGACACGGCAGTGGCATAGCGGCTTTCTCCCCGGTCAATTTCAAGGGGTCCAGTTTCATTCAACCGGCGATCCTGTCCACTATGTCACCAACCCTGATGGTGTAAATACAGAGCAGCAGCGCGATGTGGTAGATGCCGTGCAATCGTTGAACAGTATGCTTGACGAGACCGTGGACGACCCAGCAATCTCGACGCGCATTAGTCAGTATGAGATGGCGTTCCGAATGCAGACGAGTGTCCCAGAGTTAACCGACATTTCCAAAGAACCGCAGCATGTCCTTGATATGTACGGCGCGAAACCAGGAGACGGTTCCTATGCCTCAAACTGCCTACTCGCACGACGATTAGCAGAACGCGGCGTGCGCTTTATCCAACTCTACCATCGCGGTTGGGATCATCACGGCGGTATTGAGAACGCGATTAAGACAACCGCTGGCTATGTCGATAAGGCAACAGCGGCACTCGTCAATGACCTGAAACAGCGCGGCATGTTAGACGAAACTTTAGTCATCTGGGGCGGCGAGTTCGGTCGGACACCGATGGCTCAAGGCACCGGACGCGACCATCATATCCAAGGGTTCTCAATGTGGATGGCAGGCGGTGGCATCAAAGGCGGTATCAGTTACGGGAACACCGATGAGTTAGGATACAGTGCCGTTGAAAATATCGTGCATGTCCACGACTTCCACGCCACGATGCTACACCTCTTCGGGATTAACCACGAAAAACTGGTCTACCGCTTCCAAGGACGAGACTTCCGTCTCACCGATGTCCACGGACACGTCGTCCGCGACATTTTGGTTTAAAAGTAGTAGGCACGCTCCGTCGTGCCGTCAACCTTAAAAGTAGTAAGCACGCTCCGTCGTGCCGTCAACCTTAAAAGTAGTAAGCACGCTCCGTCGTGCCGTCAACCTTAAAAGTAGTAAGCACGCTCCGTCGTGCCGTCAATCTTAAAAGTAGTAAACACGCTCCGTCGTGCCGTCAACCTTAAAGGTAGTAAGCACGCTCCGTCGTGCCGTCAACCTTAAAAGTAGTAAGCACATTCCGTCGTGCCGTCAACCTTAAAAGTAGTAGGCACATTCCGTCGTGCCGTCAACCTTAAAAGTAGTAGGCACACGCCGTGTGCTGTCAACAAGGGTGGAGTCGTAGAGTGATTTTTATAAAAAGAACGTTCAGAATTTTAGTACACATCTCGTTCTTATTGGTTCTAACGCTGTCTGCCTTCAGTCATGAGCTTCCGATGGTGGAGCCTGAAGCAGTTGGGCTTTCTACCGAAAGGCTCTCAAGAGTTGATAAGGTAATGGAAAAGTATGTCGCGCAGCGGCAAATCCCTGGCGGCGTTACATTGCTTGCTCGGCGCGGGAAAATCGCGCATTTAGGTGCTTACGGTATGATGGATGTCGAAGCAGAAAAACCTATGATGCCCGATACCATTTTCCGTATTGCGTCAATGACGAAGCCGCTCACGAGCGTCGCCGTGATGATGCTCTATGAAGAGGGGCATTTTCGGTTGCATGAGCCGGTTTCAAAGTTCATTCCAGCGTTCAAGGAGATGCTTGTGCTGCCACCGGAAGATGCTGAAGATTCGACTCAACCTGTACCCGCAACACGGCAGATTACCATTTGGAACCTGCTTACCCACACCTCTGGTCTAACGTATCACTGGAATGAACGACTCGGCCCGCAATACAACGATGCAGGTATCACCCACGGGCTTTTACAGGATGAAAGCACCCTTGCGGCGAAGATGAAAATCTTGGCGACGATCCCGTTGTTGCATCAACCGGGTGATAAAGTTGAGTACGATCTATCAATAGATGTACTCGGTTACCTCGTTGAAGTCGTATCAGGGATGCCGCTTGATCAGTTTTTTGCTGAGCGTATCTTCAAGCCGCTCGGTATGACAGACACACACTTTTTTATCCCGGAAGCGAAACGCCAGCGACTCGCGACAGTGTACGAGCGAACCGGAGACGGTCCCATAATGCGAAAATCCAAAGAACCGACAGTACAAGGTTCCGTGATTTACTCAACCGACTACCCCTACAACGGTCCACAAACCTATTTCTCTGGCGGTGCCGGGTTAGTCTCTACTGCCTCTGATTACGCCCGTTTTACACAGATGATGCTTAACGGCGGGGAACTTGACGGTGTCCGATTGTTAAGCCGAAAGACTGTTGAATTCATGACGATGGATCAGCTCGCTAATATGGGTGTCGGCTCCGGATTCGGTCTCGGCTTTAGTATTGTCCGCGACGAATCAAATCTCAGGGATATTGGGTCAGTTGGGGCGTATGGCGGGGGCGGTTTCTTCTTTACCAGTTTCTTCATTGACCCTCAAGAACAGATGCTCGGTCTCTTTATGTGTCAATTGCATCCGGGTGGTAGTGATCTCGCGGAGAGAATTCGCATCCTCTACTACCAAGCGATCGCCGACTAAAATCGAAAACCAAGCCTGAAACGAAGTGGAAGGGTTTTTACTTGGGTGTTTCTTCAACTCCAGAGAAAATTGTGTTAGACTTAAATTCCACGTCGTTTCCCCGCAAGGTAAATTAAAAAGGGGAAATTAATCAATATGCCAAGAGAACTCATTGCACCGGCACAAGAACAGGTCGCTTTCCGAGAATATGAAAGCCAACCCTTGCAAGCGAATGAAATTCGGGTCAAGAGCCAGTTTGGTGCAGCCAAACACGGTTCAGAGATGGCATCGTATAAGGGCTATGCAAGCCCACGCGGTGGCTACGATGGAGAATATAAGGTCTTTCAAGCGAATACCTCTGGAATGGTGCACTATCCTTCAGGACTTGGGAACATGTGTGTCGGTGAAGTCACCGAGATTGGCGCGGACGTTACCGAATTTGAGGTCGGAGACCGCGTTTTTCGGCACAGTTCCTTTCGAGAGGAAAATGTTTGGGGCGCAGCAGGTGTCCGTAAACTGCCTGAGGGGGTGCCGTGGCAGGCAGCCGTCTGTTTGGACCCGACGGATTTTGCCCTCGGTGCCGTGCGCGACGGTCATGTACGCCTTGGTGATGCCGTGGTAGTCTTTGGAATGGGGGGCATTGGACTGATGGCACTGCAGCTCGCTAAGTTAGCCGGTGCTTACCCTGTCATTGGTGTCGATCCGCTCGAATTGCGCCGCAATGTTGCCCTCGAATGTGGTGCTGATATCGTTATTGATCCTTCAACAGATGATGCCGGTTTGGAGATTAAAAAAGCTACCAACAAACGTGGTGCTGATGTTTGTATTGAATACAGCGGGCATCATACAGCACTCCAAGCGGCGATCCGCGGTGTGACGTATTTAGGAACGGTTGTCGCTGGCGCATGGCCCGGTATCTACCCAGCAGGATTAGATCTCGGTGCCGAAGCGCATTTCAATCGACCGACGATTATCTTCTCACGCGCTTGCAGTGAACCGAACCCCGAATATCCGAATTGGAATGAAGGCAGGCTCTTTGAAATCAGTTTGCGGCTCCTTTATGATGGCAGCCTGAAATCTGAGCCTGTTATCTATCCTGTTGTTGATTTCGACGACCTATTGGACGAGTATCCAAAGATCGCAACGCATCCAGGTGAGAATGTAAAATTAGGCGTTCGCTTCGCATAACCTTGATTAGTACCTACGCATTCCCTCTCAAAGTCCCCCTGATAAGGGGGATTTAGGGGTTATGTTAAACTCCCCTGATAAGGGGGATTTAGGGGGTTTAAAGGACGGAAATCCCACTTTTTGCGTCTATATGCCCGACACCCCTGAAGGAAAAAGAAACTATGACCATTGGAATCATGCTGGCTTTAATGGGGCTGGCATCATCTCAAATTATGAGCGACAACGCAATTGAAAGTATTGAAGTAATCCCGAGAATCAAAATTGTAAAGATACCGAGCGAATTTTCTGCTTTCAGACAAGTGGGCTGTGACAAATACGTCAACGTTTTCGGTGTTCACATCTTTGCAAGTCGGACGACACCTGAAAATAAACTCTCTCACGCCGCAGGCGTTTTGGCACAATACCTCGATAACGACGAAGACGGTGTTCCTGACAACACGCTTGTTCTCAGTCACCTCGTGAGCCGAAACGTCTTCATCATCATGCCCGGAGCAGAGGCGGAGATGGAGCAGTTGGACATGGGGCTGTTAGCAGAGGCGGGCTACCGCTTTGGTCAAGACCTATATGGCGAAGAAACCAAGCCGGATTTCCTTGTTGATGGCAAAATCAACGCTCCCGATGGTCATTACTACGATGGCGCATTAGAGGAAATTCTACATCCCATTACACAACACGGGTATGCCAACGCTTACCCAGATGTGTTCGGGGAGAAACGGGGGTCCACCTTAGCGAAGTGCATGGATACTGCCCGTGGCGGGTATTTCGAGCAAGTGCCAAAAGGTGGACCCAAGAGTGGTTATCCGGCAGAAGCGTGGTATCACTATACCGATGAAACCTGTGACTACGGTTGTATGGTTACAGAGTATGTCTACTGGGCTTTGACATCGATATTGGGAACACAGGACTTTCCAGGGCGACACGAGGCACTCAAAGTCGAATGGGAATTGAATACCAGAGAACGGGTTAAAACTGCGGATGCTGCAGTCTATAAACTCCTGACAGACCCGCAATACAAATTCCCAACCACCAAAGCACCAGATGGAAACTACAAACCATCGGCATTTCCCGTTACAGTTGTTCCTGTCATTGCTATTGAAGATGAAGATTAATAACGGTGGCAGTCCCTTGTGAAACAGCAGCGCGCAGCGTCGCAGTAGGAGATGGGGCACGCAAGCAAGGACGCGTTATTCTAATCCCGCCGCCCGCAGCACCGTTTCCTGAACTGCGAACTCGTGGTCGAGTGAACGATCCGGGGATTTCTCGCCCCGGATATCAGCGACAAACGCTCGAAGGCTTTCGACGTAGCGCGGTCTCGGCTCCACAGGCACTGTCTGCCAGCCTTTGGCATACCCATCTCGATCCGCGTCAAGGCACAATCGCAACGCTGGTGGTTCAAGCGGCTCAAGGATCGCACTGCCGCGTGTCCCATAAACTTCCAACCGTCTCGATTTACCCGAATCGACTTCCAATGCTGTTGACTCAAGAATCGCTAACGCTCTCGGATATTCAAATACAGCTGCTGTATTGTTCCGATACCATGGCACGTCATGTCCGTCGTGCCTCGAGAAGGGTGTCACCCGTGTCGGTCGTCCCAGCAATGCCACGATAATATCGGTGAGATGACAGGCGAGGATGAACATAATACCGCCCGAATGTTCACCGAGTGAATCCCAGCGTTGCCAATGCGCTTCGCTTGAAGGGCCTGATGAGATTCGCGCCCGCACAGAAAAAATATCACCAAGTTTACCGGAGTTCACCCAATCAAGGATAAACTGAAAACCAGCGTTGTATCGGAACATATAACCGAGTTGAACGAGCAGCTTTCTGTCGCGGGCGATGTCTAAAACCTCTCGAAACGTATCAAGGTTATCACCGGCAGGTTTATCGAACCAAACATGCTTGCCGTGTTCAAGTATCTCCCGTGCAAAGGTGAGATTCTGCGACACCCGCCCCTGCGCTGCAACCGCAACGATTGTTTCGTCATCGAGTATCTCTTCTTTGGACGTAAACCAGTGAACGCCGTCATAGACAGAACTTTGACCGAGGGTCTCCCGGACTTCCGCTGACGGTTCAAAAACACCGGCGAAGTCGATTTCGTCACTTTCCTTCATTACGTTGGCTTTCCCTGAAGCGTGGTCGTGCGAAATACCGTATTGTGCCAGCCTCATTTTCACGTCTTTTCTCCTTTTTGAAACCTATGATTCCCAAAAACATGGATAAAGTCTAACATGATTCTACCACATAATCCGCATTGACTGATAAAAAAAATGAAGGCAATTTTATTGAAGTTATTTACGAAATTGGAACACGCCGATTTTTCTTGATTTAAGGTTGGCACGACTATTAAAATGGAGACACCTATTACGACACTTTTGCTGATTTTAACACCAGTAACGCGAAATAGAAAAGGAGTCAAGCAGATGAGAAGATATTTCTGGATACTCGCGGTTCTTGCGTTTTGTGTTGTAACCTTCGATGCAACCGCGCAAGTGACGAAAGGCTTACACTTTTACCTACCGTTCAACGAAGGAAAAGGCGATATTGCCAAGGATGTGGGTCCGAAAGGGTTTGAAGCTGAACTCCACGACAGCGCGAAATTCGTCGCCAAAGGCAAGGTCGGTGGTGCAATAGAGTTCTCGGGAGGACCTGCACTGATAAAGGATCCGGGTGGCCAGAGCGAACTCTATGTGGAACATCTGACCGTTGCAGTCTGGATTCACCCTTTTGAAATATCAGATGTCGCGCTCGGCAATGGACATGTCTATGGAAACATCTTTTACGACAAATCGGGCACAAGCGACGATAATGTCGAATTTGGGCTCGGTAGTGGTGAGGGATTGTATTGGTACATCAATTCTGGACAGAAGAAGATGGGACCTTTCAACGGGGCCGATGTTGATATAACGCTATCGCTGCCGAACTTAGGTTTAAAACCCAAAAACTGGTATCACGTCGTCGGCACTTTTGATGGCGAGAAGATTCAGATTTACCTTGACGGGGAACTTGCCGGTGAGAAAGACGTACCAAAGAACGGGCCCGTAATGGTCTGGAACGACAACAACATCGAAATCGGCGGACGACCCGATACAAACGGCGGTGCCAACCTCTACAAAGGCTTGCTCGACGAATTGGCGGTATATGATCGTGCTTTAACTGCAAAAGAGGTAGAAACAGTCATGAACGCAAGGGATATCCTGACCGTAGACATTGCAGGCAAGCTGACAACAACATGGGGTGCACTCAAGACAAGGTAGTAGGTATACTCCGTATGCCGTCAACAGTATTTCCAAAATGGTGCGGTTGGAAGACCGCACCTACTTAATTGAGAATGGATGAAGCACAGAAATTACACCAAACAACCCATTGACAACCGATAACAAATCATTTAACTAACTCAAACTCGCTTTCTGTCGGATTTGCAGGTATAAAAACCCAAAGTGTGCTATACTAATTGCATTGCAAATTGAAATTCAGGTAATGGGAGAAAAAAATGACAAAATGGATAATAGGCTTAGCAACCGTCCTCTGTTTAGGAGTTGCTTCATACAGCAGTGCTAAAGAACTTACATTAGACGATATTTTCCCAACCGACCGGGTTATAGATGTGCAGATCACCGTTTCGCAACGGGATTGGAATACGCTTCGGTATCAGTCGCGGAATTTTATGAGTGCGCTGAACGAGAAGCGGCAGTTCGGTCCGCTGGATCATCCCTATACCTACGTCGAAGCGAGCGTGAGTATTGACGGTGTGGTCTTTCCGAAAGTCGGAATTCGCAAAAAAGGGTTCATCGGTTCGCAAAGCCATACGCGTCCCTCTCTCAAAGTCAAGCTAAATCATATCGACAAAAAGGGGGAGATTGAAGGACTGACGAACCTGACACTTAATAACAATAAACAAGACACAAGTTTAGTGAGCCAATTTATGGGGTATGCGCTGTTCAATGCAATTGGATCGCCCGCGCCACGCTGCGCGTATGCGAAAGTGACGGTAAACGGCGAAAACCTTGGGATATATTCACACGTAGAGACTATCCGTAAACCGTTGTTGAAACGCGCTTTCGGTAACAGTAAAGGTGCTCTCTATGAGGGAACGGTCGTGGATTTTTATGAAAATTGGGAAAACAGTTTTGAACACAAACGCGGTGACGACGCGCGCGGTAAGGCACAGATCAACGCCTTAATCGACCTTCTGGCAGACTCAAAAGCAACAGAGGCGGACATCGGTGAAGTGGTCGATTTGGAGTCGTTTTACAGATTCTGGGCAACTGAAGGTTTAGTCGGATTCTGGGACGGTTACTCCGGAAATAAAAACAACTTCTTCGTCTATTTGAACCCGGAAGACGATAAATTTTACTTCATTCCGTGGGGAATGGACTCTATCTTTACAAAGATGAGTAAACTTGAGTTCATGAACGACCGGCGGGCACCGATCTCAGTCAAGACGCAGGGTTTGATCGCATACAAATTGTATCAATTGGAGTCTGGTCGGGAACGGTATGCAGAAGCACTCACCGAGATTTTAGACAATCATTGGAATGTCCCAGAATTGTTAACCGCTTTAGACAAAATCGCTGTGATGGTTGAACCCCATTTAGTGGCTGCGCAACGCGTCATTGAAGAAGATTGGGATGGAGGTGGAGGATGGGGGAACAAGTCCAAGAGACCGACCTTTGAAAGTGAACTGGAAGAAGTCCGAGACTTCATCCGCAACCGCAAAGGTGACATACAAGCAGAAATCGCTAATGAGATGCCGGTATGGAGCAGGCGACCGGATCCGCCGTTCGTTATGGGACCTGAAGGCTTTGATATGAAAAAATTCATTCGATTGCCCGAAGAAGGGGTGTGGCATGCCGCACGCACCGGTGATCTCCGAGCGATGAAACGCTACATCGCAGAAGGTGCCGATGTCAACGCACCAGACGATGATTTAAACATACCCCCTTTGGCATGGAGCGCGTCCTACGGACAAACTGAAGCAGCTCGTCTCCTTATCGAAAATGGTGCTGACGTTAATATAAAAGACGATAACGGCAGCACACCCTTGCACGGAGCCGCAGTTTTCGGTAGAGCAGATGTCGCTAAACTTCTTGTCGAGAACGGCGCAAACCTACAGGTACGCAATGACGATGGCGGAACACCAGCGGATGCCTTGCATCTTGATTGGACCACTACCAGTTTTATTGGCGGGCTGATAGGTGTTGCGGTCGAGAAGGAAAATATCGCAACCATGCAAAGCGGTAGAAACGAAATTGCGAAACTCTTTGGGGTCAAAGAATTTAACAGCAAGGGCATATCCTCCGCGCAGAATCTATCGGGAGCAGTATTTATTGGAGATCTCGCAGCGGTTAAACAAGCACTCACAGATGGAGCAGACCCTAAGGCACAAGATCCACAATCGGGAAGCACGTTGTTGGCTATTGCCTCATTGATGGGACATACGAAAATCGTGGCACTCCTCCTTGAAAACGGGGCAGACATCAACGCGAGAAGTCGGGATGGCGGAACAGCACTCCACACGGCGGCTTTCCTCGGACGTATTGAGACAGCGAAATTCCTTCTTGAGAAGGGCGCGGATCCCAATCTCCGCGATAACATGGGCAGTAAAGCGATAGATGGAGCAAAGTTGGACTGGACGTTTACCACAGCTATACTCGGCATGTTGCAAATTGAGGTGGATGAGGCAGAGGTGAAAACTGGTAGAGTTGAAGTTATAAAACTCATCTCGCGCCACAGTCGGAAATAGACACGACACGGAGGTGGAACAGATGCATAATTCGCAGACCAACCCTGAGACTATTCAAGGCAACACAACACACGGAATCCCGATAACGCCGGAGGAGTTTCTTGAAAACGATTTCGAGGGTTATGAATATGTAAAAGGAGAATTAGTCTTAATGCCACCACCGTCAATGGAACATGGTGAAATAAGTATCAATGTTATTCGCTATTTAGACTTACATGTCTATACGCATCAGTTGGGACGCTTGTATACTGCTGAAACAACGTTTCAATTGGAAGATCGGATGGTGAAGCCGGATGTTGCGTTTGTCTCAATTGACCGACTGCCGGAAAACAGACGTAAGGGGTCGCCAGTGCCCCCTGACCTCGCCGTTGAGATCGTCTCACCGACAGATATGCACTACGATGTCACTGAAAAAGCGTTTGCCTACCTGAAATCTGGAACACGTCTCGTCTGGGTTATCGAACCGGTTGCTAAGACAGTAATGGTCTATCGTTCTGAAACAGATTTCACGCTCTTGAACTGTGAAGACACACTGACCGGTGAAGATGTCATTGAAGGGTTTGCGTGTCCGGTCGCGCAACTGTTTGAATAGAAAAAGCAGATGGAGGAACCTCCCAAACATTAAAGACAGAAGAATGCACGTCGCATTTGGGCGTGTATGCCGCAAAACGGAGTACTAAATGGCAAAACAGATTAACTACACTGACATCTTAGAAACCGGCGATAGCGAGATTTATGATATTCAGACGCATGCCGCCGGCCCCGAAGGCAGTCTGCCGCTCACAGCGGAGATGCTCCTCAATCGACCGAGTGGCGACGTATTTGGCTTGACCCACAACGCCGCCATGGGCTGGGCGCCAACCGAGCTGCGACGCGAGGAATTCCTGATTCTCAGCACACAAGGCGGTATCCGCGCCCCTGATGGCAGCCCTATTGCCCTTGGATACCATACTGGGCATTGGGAAGTCGGGCTTCTCATGCAGGCGGTCGCGCACGAATTGAAAAAACTCGCGGCGATTCCGTTTGCAGGCTACTGCTCCGACCCGTGCGATGGACGCACGCAAGGCACCGTCGGAATGATGGACAGTCTCGCCTATCGCAACGATGCGGCACAGATCTTCCGCCGACTCATCCGTTCCCTACCCACACGGAAAGGCGTTGTCGGTGTTGCCACCTGTGATAAAGGGTTACCCGCGATGATGATGGCACTCGCCTCAATGCGGGAGCTCCCGGCTGTACTCGTTCCGGGGGGCGTGACATTACCACCTACGACAGGCGAAGATGCTGGGAAAATTCAGACAATCGGTGCCCGTTTCGCACACGGTGAAATAAGCTTGCAAGACGCAGCGGACATGGGATGCCGTGCCTGTGCAACTCCCGGCGGTGGCTGTCAATTTTTGGGAACTGCGGCGACTTCACAAGTTGTTGGTGAAGCGTTGGGAATGAGCCTGACGCATACGGCATTAGCACCGTCTGGTCAGCATATCTGGTCGGATATGGGGCTCCGATCTGCACGCGCTGTCGTGAATCTGGCTGCAAAGGGGTTGACGATGAACGATATCGTTACACCGGCGGCGATTCGGAACGCTATGGTTGTGCATGCCGCGTTTGGCGGGTCAACGAACCTCTTGTTGCATATCCCGGCGATTGCACATGCCGCAGGACTCCAACGTCCGACGATAGATGATTGGACTGAGGTGAATCAGAGCGTCCCGCGGCTTGTCGATGTCCTACCAAATGGACCGGTTGGGCATCCAACAGTCCGAGTCTTCCTTGCAGGGGGCGTGCCTGAAGTAATGCTCCATCTGCGAGGATTAGGATGCCTCAACGAAGACGTACTCACGGCAACGGGCGAAACTCTCGGTAGTAACCTTGATTGGTGGGCAACCTCTGAACGACGGGCGCGCGTCCGTGAAATTCTGGAAGATCGGGATAACGTACCCGCCGACGCAGTAATTCTAAACCCGGAAGCAGCGAAAGCAGCAGGATTGACGAGCACTGTCACGTTCCCGCGTGGTAACCTCGCACCAGAGGGATCCGTCATTAAAAGCACCGCTATTGATCCGAATGTCGTTGATGCTGACGGTGTTTATCGGATGACGGGACCGGCACGCGTCTTTGTCCGGGAATCTGATGCAATCCAGACACTTAAAGGTCAGGGAGAAGTTAAAATCCAACCGGGAGACATTATGGTGCTCTGTTGTCGCGGTCCGCAAGGGACAGGCATGGAGGAAGTTTATCAGATAACAGCAGCACTGAAACACCTTTCATTCGGTAAAGACATCGCCTTGATTACGGATGCCCGGTTCTCTGGTGTCTCAACGGGTGCATGTATTGGACACGTCGGACCGGAGGCACTCGCTGATGGTCCCATCGGTAAAGTACTTGATGGCGACATAGTTCAGATTGAGATTGATACCCAGCAACTCGTAGGGAGCATTGATTTGGTCGGACACGGCAATGAGCACTTCGGTGCAGCAGCGGGCGAACGCGTGTTAGCGGAACGTCAAGCGCGACCCGATCTCTCGCCGGACGAGGCGTTACCAGATGATACGCGACTCTGGGCAGCACTACAATCTGTCGGTGGCGGTACATGGGGCGGCTGTGTCTACGATGTAGACGCGATCCTCAACGCTTTGAAATAGTTTTAACCATCAACTCGTGCTTTATAGTAAATCCCAAAAATAAATACACACTTTCGCCCCCGGGTAGGTGCGGTGTTTTTGCTGGGGGTATTTGCTGGGGTATTTCTGCGGATTTCCCTCCTAACCGCACCGATACTGAGTGTATAAGTAATTACGAGATCTACTATAATATGTATAACGGGGTCGAGTTGATGGTTAAAGTTATCCAGAGAATGGTTATAAGTTAAGAGGGTTCAGGGACTCCCAACGGTTTTTTCTTTTAACCTACCACTCATAACCTATAACCAATCCTCTGATAACTGAAAGATTTTTCGCAGAAAAATCTACTGAAAACTGATAACTACTAATGAAGTATTGGGTACCGCCTCTTCTGTATATGGCACTCATTTTTGCTGTCTCGTCCTTAGAACAACCGCCGCTGCCGATGCCAAAATTTGAGTGGTTGACGATTGACAAACTCTACCATTTTATTGAATATGCCATACTCGGTGGATTGGTAGCACATGCATTTGTGAAGGCGAAACCTTCGGTAGTCCCATCACAATTGATATGGGTTCTGGCAGCGGTGCTCTCAATTCTCTATGGCGCAAGCGATGAGTGGCATCAGACGTTCGTTCCGGGTAGGCTCGCTACCCTCGCAGATTGGGTGGCAGATGTGCTTGGATCAATCGTCGGAGTGCTGGCGGTCTATCTCTATTATAAAAAAACGAAAGTTAGTACTAAAAAACCGTAGTCCGTAATGTAATGGTTCTCACTGCGAAGCAGGATTACGCCTTGGAACGTCAAATAAGAATCTCGCCTGACCGAACCGCAAGGAAAGTTAAAAATATGCATCCACTTGTTGAATTGAAGGTGCCGGAAGGATCCGTTGCTGTTCACTGGTTTGAACAGAGCAGTTTTGCCTTGAAAGATTCAATCGGTACGATTGTCCAAATTGACCCCTATTTTCCGCGGGAACGTCCCGCTGACCGTTTTATTCACACCGAACCGCCACTTGATGAATCGGTGCTTCCAACTGATTTTGTTCTCTTAACACACGCACATGGAGATCACACCTGTCCAGAATCTATACGTCGGATGTGGGAAACTTCCAATGCGATACAGTTTGTGGGGCCCGAAGAGAGTGTGCGTCAAATTCCCGCTGAAACAGATGTCGCCGCTGCGAACATCTCGGAAATCCGTGCCGGAGAATCTACGACACTCAACGGTCTCACCGTACATGCCGTTTATGCCAAACCGCCTGACGGCGATGCTTCTGCTGACATAGCACCGCCTGATGTGACGCATTTGGGATACGTGATTGTCAGTAATGGTGCAACACTTTACTTCAGCGGCGATCCAATCAATAATTTCGCAGAACACGACGCACTAATTTCAGCAGTGGCAGCACATAAACCGGACCTCGGTTTCCTGACGAACCATCCGAGCGAGGGTGAATTTCCGTTCTACGACGGGTGCGTCAAAATGGCGACGCGGATCGGACTGAAGCATGCTGTTCCGGTGCATCGTGCCTGCTTCGTCACCCGCGATTACGATCCAAACGAGTGGGCAGCACAGTTTCCGTCAGGCGGCCCCGAACCATTGATTATTGAGAGAAATTCGCATATTATTTATAGTTAGCTGTCAGCAGTTAGTTATCAGCCATTAGTTAAAAGGTTTTTGATTAAGTCAAATATCTCTTTGCTGACCGCTGAAAGCCGATAGCCGATAGCCATTAAAACTAAGAGGTACAGATACAAATATGTCGCTTCAAGAACAAAAGACTCCCCTTGTCGGTATCGTGATGGGAAGCGATTCCGACTTGGAAAAAATGGCAGAAGCCGCAAAGGTTTTAGAGGAATTTGAGATCCCATTTGAGATAACGATCTCTTCCGCACACCGCTCACCAGAACGGACGACGGCGTGGACAGAGAGGATTAAAGCGGAAGGTGGGCAGGTAATTATCGCCGGTGCTGGACGTGCCGCACATCTTGCAGGTGTCATCGCAGCACACACGACGCTACCGGTCATCGGTGTGCCGATCGATGGCGGACCCCTTGATGGCGTAGATGCACTCTATGCAACAGTCCAGATGCCGCCGGGTATCCCTGTCGGAACAATGGCAATCGGCTCCGGTGGTGCGAGAAATGCGGGGCTATTTGCTGTCCAAATTCTGGCACTCCAATTCCCTGAACTCGATGCAAAATTGTTGGCATATAAAGCGAAGTTGAGTGATGGTGTCGCGGAGAAAGCAGCGCGTCTGCAAGAGGTTGGCTACCAGAATTATTAGAGGACAAAGTGCCCACAACCTAAAGGATGGGTCTCCTGCCTGGAGAGTGATGATGTTTCATAAAAACCATACATTTTGGCTGTTAAGTCTACTTTTTGTTATCACCGGATGCACAATTTTCTCGCAAAATTCATCTCCACCACCAATAGTTGACCCGGTAGTGGAGCGCGGCCGGCAATGGCAGAAACTGATGGAGACAGGCAATAATGAACTAAAACAGGGTGACCTGCGTGCAGCACTTGCTGCTTACGAAACGGCTATTACGATCCGACCGAATGCCAGCGAGATCCAACGCAAAATAGCGGAAATATACTATCAACTTGAGGAATACGAGAACGCGAGGAACGCATTTGTTGCTTTTTTGGCACTGAAGCCGAAGAATATCACGGCTCTAAAATACGCTGGGTACCTTTCTGAAAAATTAATGGACTACGCCGCTGCTGCTGAATACTATGAGCGAGTTCTCGGAGTCTCAGGAGATAACCTCTATGCATTAAACCATCTCGGTTTAGCCTACAAACAACTCGAACGCTATGACGAGGCGGTGGAGGTCCTCCACAAAGCACTATCGCTTGATCCGAAGTGTGAACGTCCAGAAAGCGAAAATTTACACAATTACTTGGCGTTAATCTATCTCGGACAAGGTAAACTTGGTGAAGCAATCGCTGAATTACGGGAGTCCATTCGGTTATTTCCGAAGGATACTTGGGCAGGAGAACAACTCGCTGCAATCTATGAAGATCAACAGCGTTACTTTGAGGCACAACTGCAATACCAACGAATTTTGGAAATTGATCCGAATAACCTCCTCGCCTTGACACGACTCCAAGCACTCGCACAACTGAATCTCGGTTCGAGGCAGGTTACCGATGTGCCGCCTGTCACCCTCCTGACTCCGGATGTTGAGCATATTATCGCGAATGCCCCTGACGCGAGCGATTATCCTGACGCTGACACGCTGGTGCTATTTAACCATTTCAGCCACGACGTTTTGCCGACAGGACAGTCGCGTTACACAACACACCAAGTTGTTAAAATCCTCACCGAAAGAGGCATTCAGAGGTACGGGGATATTGCCATCCCTTACCAGCCCGCCGCGCAGAATATAGGGGTAAACATCGCAAGAACAATCACAACGGATGGAACGATCCTGCAACCACCGGATGAAGCGTTTAATGACGTAACGCCGCCCGGTTTGTTGTCCCAAAACCTCTATTCTGACGCTATGTGGAAGGTAATCTCTATGGTTGGTCTCGCCCCGGGAGTCTGCATCGAGTACCAGGTGACGCTCGAAGATAAAGTGCCAGGAGGAGAAACATGGATTACTGGCGGATATAATTTTCAGGCAACAGAGGCAACACTGGAAACCACCTTCGCGCTTCAGATGCCGAAAGCGTGGCACCTTCAATGGAGAGTTGCTAACGAGCCAAATTCACAGGTGCCTGCAATATCCCGTACAGAAAATGATACTGTCATCTATATATGGAAGTACGGCGAGATGCCCGCGCTGACGTTGGAAGAAGGCATGCCACACATTAACGACATCGTACCACGTTTACGCTATTCCTCAATTGAAGAGTGGGACAGTGTCTATGCATGGTATAAAGACCTCGCAAAAGGGAGATATGCCCCCGATACCGATATTGAAGCAAAAGTCCGGCAGCTAACCAGCGATCTGACGACGGAGGCGGCGAGAATACGCGCGATTTATCATTTTGTCACCACAAACATTCGATACGTCGGTATTGAACTTGGACGGAGTGCTTACCAACCCTCGCCTGCCACCGAAGTTTTTCAAATGCAATACGGGGATTGCAAAGATAAAACGACACTCCTGATTTCAATGCTCGATTTGGTGGGTATCAAAGCCTACCCCGTCCTGGTGAGTGTCGCACCGCACGAACGAGTTGATACTATACTACCTTCGCTCAGCCAGTTTAACCACATGATCGCTGCAATTCCTACCAGCACAAATACTTATATATGGTTGGATCCTACAGCTGCAACCTGTAGCTATGGTGACCTCCCATATAACGTGCAAGGACGCACAGGGTTTCTTATCTCCGATACACACGGCAAGTTTGTGGAGACACCTATCTATCCATCAAAATCCAACCGACTTGTAAGCACAACAGAATTGACGTTAGACAACGACGGTAGTGTGCAAGGCACGCTCTACATCCAAACAGGCGGACAGTATAACCTAAATACCCGATGGGCATACCAACAGATACATCCCGATGCCCTGAAAACTACCTTAACGACTGAACTCAGCCAGCAATTTCCGGGCATCCAGGTGGCGTGGTCCGAGATGTCCAACCTTCGTGATTTAAACGTGCCGGTGACAATTAATCTCGGTTTCCATGTTGAGAATTACGGAACGTGGGTGGGAAACGATATGCTATTACCCTTACCGATTGATGAGTTCGCGGACTACGCTGGAACCTTTGCTAACGAACAACGCACCTATTCATTGGATTTAGGTTATCCGATGCAAATCGAAAAGGCAATTCGCATCCAAATTCCAGATGGATGGACGGCTACATTGCCAAAGGATATTCACCACGCTACAGGAAATGCGGAGCTTACTCGGCAGTACAGGCAGGTTGGGAATGTGATCACTTATCAGCTCATGTTTACGCTTAAAAACCGCGTACTTTCAGCGGATGCGTATGCAGCAGCAAGATCACTTTTTACGGCACTTGCGAGCGAAGATGGCAGTCGTGTGTTGCTAAATACAGGTGGTGATAATCAGATGTCGCTAAAATAACGGATGCTCGGCTGATGGCGTTACTCTTTGACATACTTCCAGCCGTCAACCAGAACAGGAAGTCCGCGAATAAGGCACATAGCGACAGTTACACCAGAGAGTATTACACCTGCTAATTCCAGACCGACGATTAATTCCGGATGAATGCCAGAATTCTTGAAGGCAATAATACCGCCAAGATAGATGAAAGCGACAGCTTTCGCAATGCCGTAGATACTACGGCTTATGCGTGAACTCGTAAGGGCACGGGTCCATTTGGAAGACATCATAGTGTTCTCACCGAAGGCTGTTTTACCTTGCGCAAAGGCAGCACTTCGCAAGCCGTCTGTGAAAAACCCTCGCGCAATCACGATCACTGGAATCCAGAATGGGATCAACCCAACGACAGCGAAGTAAACCCAGAAGATGCATTCGACAATTCGGTCGCCGATGATGTCAAACAACGCGCCAAAGTCGGAAGCCTGATTCAGTTTACGAGCAACATAACCATCAACCGCGTCAAGAAATAGGATTAAACCGATTAGCACAACAAGCAAAATGTCTAAGTATATGTGATATCCAAAGAGGGAAATCACAACAAAGGCGAGGATCAGGCGGAAGAGCGTAATCAAATTCGCAATCATGGTTTTACTCCTTTGCGGATCTGGATTTCCGTGTGTCATTCTATTCGGGTTTCGGGTCTATTCTTTAAATAATAGCATATTGGATTGCCAAAAACAACACCAAATTATAAAAACAGAAGAGGTGCTTATTTTATGAACGAAAATAGTAAACCTAATATTGTCCTCATTCTCAACGACGACATGGGGTTTTCCGACTTAGGCTGCTACGGTGGCGAAGTCCACACCCCGAATCTTGACCGGCTCGCCACTGGCGGGCTGCGGTTTACGCAATTTTACAATACCGCACGCTGCTGTCCGTCCCGTGCCTCCATGCTTACCGGGCTCCATCCGCATCAGACAGGTGTCGGACACATGATGAGCGACGACGGACTTGAAGGCTATCGTGGGGACCTCAATGACCGCTGTATCACTATTGCCGATGCCGTCCGGTCAGAGGGGTATGGCACGTATATGAGCGGCAAATGGCATATCTCTCGCCACGCTGGTCCCGATGGTCCCAAACACAGTTGGCCCTGCCAACGCGGGTTTGACGAGTACTACGGTATTATCACCGGTGCCGCAAACTTTTGGAAGCCGAATACCCTCACTCGAAATAACACGCGTATCCAGCACGATGAACTCCCTGAAGGCTATTTCTTCACGGATGCCGTTAGCGATGAAGCGGCGACGTATATCCGAAATCATACTGAAAAAACACCGGAACGCCCCTTCTTTACCTATGTTGCTTACACGGCACCACATTGGCCCCTGCACGCCCACGAAGAAGACATCGCACGCTATAATGGACGTTTTGCCGCTGGATGGGACGAACTCCGAGAAGAACGACTTTCGCGAATGCGGGAGATGAAAATTTTAGATGAATCCTGGCAGCTCACAGCACGTGATCCCTCTCAACTCCCTTGGACCGAAGCAGAATATAAAGAGTGGAATCAACGCCGCATGGAAGTCTACGCGGCACAAATCACCCGAATGGATGCAGGCATTGGACAAATTATTGACACGCTGGAGGAGACGGGGCAGCTCGATAACACGCTCATCCTGTTTTTAGCCGATAACGGTGGTTGCGCGGAAGAACTCGGGGGGCCCCCGGCAATACGGGACAAGGGGTCACTCATCAGTACCGATACGACTTCTGATGGTCAACCCGTCTATCGGGGCAACGACCCCACCATCATGCCGGGGCCGGAGACGACTTATCAGAGTTACGGCGTGCCGTGGGCGAACCTATCTAATACCCCTTTCCGATTGTACAAACATTGGGTGCATGAAGGTGGAATTGCTACGCCGTTAATAGCGCATTGGCCAGATGCCATAAAGTCTGCCGGAGAATTACGGCATCAACCCGGACAACTGCCAGATATCATGGCAACATGCCTTGAGGTTTCAGGCGCGACTTATCCCGAAGAACACGATGGAAAACCGATTTTGCCGTTAGAAGGAACAAGCTTAATGCCGATTTTTGATGGAAAGAGTAACGGTAAAGACGTACTCTATTGGGAACATGAGGGGAATTGTGCAGTCCGACAAGATAACTGGAAACTCGTCTGTAAGTTTCCCGGTGATTGGGAACTCTACGATCTGGAAGCGGAACGGACGGAAATTAACGGTCTCGCCGCTAAGCATCCACAGAAACTTGAAGAACTCACTGGACTTTATCGAGATTGGGCGGATCGCTGTTTTATCTATCCGTGGGATAAACTCCAAGAACGCCGTAGACAGCGTCGCCACGAACGCTAATTTGTTTGGGCGGGTCTCAGTGCCCGCCCCATCAACGTAAAGAACTAACCACACGCCAACATCTTCAAACAGACAGGTGTCGGCACCTCCGCTACATCGCCGGTCGCGTTCAACGCACCCGTTTCAGCGTCAATAGCGAACGTAACAACTGTATCGGTGTTCTGATTCGCCGCAAAGAGGAACGTACCTTCTGGATTCAGTCCAAAATTTCGAGGGGCCTGTCCTTGTGTCGATTCATAGCCGATGGAACTCAACATTCCCGTTTCCGCATCAATCGCGCAGATCGCAATGCTATCATGTCCACGGTTCGACCCATACAAGAACTTTCCGGAAGGGTGGACGTGGATATCGGCGCAATGACTGGTGCCGTCGAAATCATCGGGGAGCGTGGAAATCGTTTGGAATTCAGTGAGTGTTCCGGCTTTCGCGTCGTACCGAAAAGCAGTAAATGTAGAATCTATCTCGTTAATTACATAAGCATATTGACCGTTCGGATGGAAATCGAAATGCCGAGGGCCCGCACCGGGCTGCACACGCGCCCACGGTTGCGTATTAGGCGTGAGTTTCCCGTTTTTCGCATCTAATTGGTAGATGAGCACTTTATCAAGCCCGAGGTCGGGTGAAAAAGCGTAACGATTACCCGGATCAATCATGATCGCGTGCGCGTGCGGTTCCATCTGCCGTTGTGGGTTGACACTGGATCCCTGATGCTGCACGAAATCGGAGGCTTCACCGAGCCTGCCATCCGACGCAATGGGGAAAGCAGTGACGCTGCCACCACCATAATTCGCTACGAGCAGACATTTACCAGTCGAATCCACACTTAGATGGCACGGGGCACCACCGCCGGTCGCGCGTTGGTTGAGGTAGCTAATCTCTCCTGTCTCTTTATGAATATAAAATGCTGTGACAGCACCGCTGGCTTTGCCTTCAAACTCGCTAAGTTCGTTGACAGCATAGAGATATTGTCCGCTCGGGTGTATCTCTACAAACGATGGATTCTCAACGCCTGTTATTTTGCTGCTATATTCCAAGGCACCCGTCGCGCCGTCTAAGCGGTAGACATAAATCCCTTCGCTGTTTCCATCCGTATAGGTGCCGACGTAAACGAAATAGTCTTGGCTGTTCTGTTGTGCCATTATTATTAATCTCCTTATGAAACTTTAAGATGAATCGTTTTCTCTTCACTTTCACTATAGCCGATGCGAATCGCTTTCGCGCGGACGCTTGTTTCGCCCTTTGGTAGACGTAGCGGATCGGTATACAACCGCCAACGGGCATCGTCTCCTTGCTCCGTCGTATAGGTAATGGATGCCCCTTGCGTGGAGCAGTGAAGTTGTAAAACAAGCGGAGCCGCCCATTCACCAACTCTATGAGCTACTTCTGTGCCGGGATGTTCGGCGTTAATCGGAATAAAAATCGGAGCCGCCGTTTGCGGTTGCGTACCATCAGGATACCACGTTGCAACCATCTGTTCTTCAGGTATATTTCCCATATCGCCGAATTCGGATTGCCATTCTGCCAGTGTCCCGCGCATCCGTTCCAGCACATCTTGGTGTCCAGCGTCTTCTGCTAAATTGTTGAGTTCATACTTATCGTTTTCGGTATCGTAGAGTTCTTCAGCCGGACGCGGCGAACGGAACATAACCGCCTGATCCCCCTCTAATTCACCCGCGGCGTACAACCGCCACATCTCCTGCATGACTGGATGCCGATTGCGATACGGAATCCAAAGCAGATACGGCTTTTCAGGGTAATAATTTTTGATGTATTTATACCGCTTATCTCGCACAGCGCGCACCATATCGTAAGATTCATCGTACCGATCGCGTGTTGCGAAGATATACTCGCGTGCTACCTTCTCCGGTCCGAGAAACGGTTGCCCTTGTAGGTGCCCAGGTGCCTGCGCGCCACTGAGTGAAAGGACTGTTGGACCGAGGTCAATCAAACTCACGAGTTGTTCGCTTGCACTACCGGGACTCAGGGTGCCGGGCCAGCGGACGATCAAGGGGATACGGATACCGGCATCGTAGGGCCACCGTTTTCCGCGCGGAAGTCCTTCACCGTGGTCGCTCCAAAGAAAGACAATGGTATTCTCCGCAAGCCCATCTTCTTCGAGTTGATCTAACAACTTACCAACGCGGGCATCGGCAGTCGCAAGGTTATCGTATTGGCGCGCCAATGCCTGCCGTGCTTTCGGCGTATCCGGCAGGTAAGGCGGTAACTGTACGTCATCGGGATTCGTGGTCGTTGTCAACGGACGATTCTCGCGTTCCCACATACCGCTTTCGTGCGTGACAGTCGGGTTGAAGACCGAAAAGAAGGGTTGTCCTACGTCGCGGTTTCGCCAGTGTGCGGTGTTATCGCTTTCATCCCACGCTGTGATTGGTGGTGTGAACTGGTAATCGGTTTTGCTATTGTTCGTGCAGTAATAGCCCGCGCCTCGGAGATATTCGGTGAAAGTCTTGACATAAGGCGGTGGTACAGCAGAATACGGTGTCGGCATGTCAGGCGTGTTTGGGTTCGTATGCCGGGTCCGCATGTGGTGCGTCCCGATGGAGGTCTGGTACATACCGGTAATGATTGCAGAACGGCTCGGGGCGCAGACCCCGGCAGTTGAAAACGCATTCGGAAACCGACATCCGCCTGCAGCGAGGCGGTCAATATTCGGTGTACGCGCAAGCGTGTCCCCGTAGCAACCGAATCGCGGTGTTGTATCCTCTAACGAGATCCAAAGAATGTTCGGACGGTCTGATATGTTCATTACGACTCCCTGTTTTTGACAAGATTGTACCCCAAACAGCGGTTTAAGTCAATAGGATCGTCTAAACATTCCAGAGCCGTTCAATTCTCCGTTTTCCGATCAAATCCTCATTACCAGGCCCGGTAGGCGCGGTTTCCTAACCGCACCGGCTCCTTGAAAAAAGACGTGAAATCCAATAATTTCTTAAAATTGAATGGCGCTGCTAAGCATTCAGGGGCATTTAGTTATCTGAAACTGTGAATTTTAGAGATTTTTCATCGCTCTCTTTGTAACCGATCCGAATTGCTTTTGCTTTTATAACAGTTTCACCCTTCGGTAAACGCAAAGGTTCTGTATACAACTGCCATCGGACATCTTCACCGTGTTCGGTTGTATACGCAATTGAGGCACCTTGTGTTGAACAATGGAGTTGCAGAAGCAGCGGTGTGTCCCATTCTCCATCTTCATGAGCAGGTTCCATACCAGGGTTAGACGCGTTAATCGGAATGAAAAGTGGTGATGCCGTTTGTGGTTGTGTGCCGTTAGGATACCATTTCGCCACCATCTGTTCTTCGGATATATACCCCATATCCCCGAATTCAGTTTGCCATGCTGTCAACGTTTCTTGCATCCGTTTAAGCACATTTGCATGCCCTGTATCCTCTGCTAAGTTGTTGAGTTCATACTTGTCATTTTCCACATCGTAGAGCTCCTCAGTGGGGCACGGTGATTGAAACATGACCAATTGATCTCCCTCTAATTTGCCTTCGGTATGAAGTCGCCACATCTCCTGCATCACGGGATGGCTATTGCGGTAAGGATCCCAGCGAAGATACGGCTTTTCGGGATAATAATTTCGGATGTATTTATACTTTTTATCCCGCACAGCACGCAGCATGTGATACGATAAATCAAGGCGGTCGCGCGTCGCAAAAATATATTCACGTTCTACTTTTTCTGGTCCAAGGAAGGGTTGTCCGTGTAGGTGCTGCGGTGCTTGAACACCACATAACGAAAGCACAGTGGGGCCGAGGTCAATCAAACTCACCAATTGATCACTTTCACTCCCTGGATTAAGTGCTTCGTGCCACCGGACAATCAACGGAATCCGAATCCCCGCATCATAGGGCCACCGTTTTCCGCGTGGGAGTCCTTCACCGTGGTCGCTCCAAATGAAGACAATGGTATTTTCAGCGAGGCCGTCCTCTTCAAGTTGATCTAACAACTCTCCGACACGTGTATCGGCAGTGGCGAGGTTATCATATTGGCGAGCCAATGCGGCACGGGCTTTAGGTGTATCTGGTAAATAAGGTGGTAATTCCACGTCATCCGGATTCGTGATCAGTGGACGATCTTCCTTTTCCCACATACCGCTTTCGTGTGTAACGGTTGGGTTAAAAACCGAAAAGAAGGGTTGCCCTTCCGCACGATTTCGCCAGTGTCCTTGATTGCTATTGTCATCCCACGCGGTGATAGGGGGTGTAAACTGATAGTCTGTTTTACTATTGTTGGTGCAATAATAGCCTGCCCTTCTCAGATATTCGGTGAAGGTTTTCACATAAGGTGGCGGAACAGCAGAATACGGCGTAGGTAGGTCAGGTGTACTTGGGTCTGTATGCGTTGTCCGATGGTGATGTGTTCCGATGGAAGTCTGATACATACCGGTAATGATTGCAGAACGACTCGGGGCGCAGACGCCGGCTGTTGAAAAGGCATTTGGAAACCGACATCCGCCTGCAGCGAGCCGGTCAACGTTCGGTGTACGCGCAAGCGTGTCCCCGTAGCAACCGAATCGCGGCGTTGTATCCTCTAACGAGATCCAAAGAATGTTCGGACGGTCTGGTGTGCTCATTATTACTCCCTTTTGACAGTGATTTAATGTTTTAGCTCCAACACCCTTCCGTGTATCCCTCACGATCAAAGAGTTTCCGACGGAACGGTGTCGCCGTTGCCATCCATTCCTCAGGAATTTCCTGCGTGTAACGATGCGGCGGCCCTGCTTCCTTGAAGATGTCGATGTTGAAGATACGATAGAGCTGCGGTGAATCCACAGGCTTTGCCTCAACGGCGTGGAAGATACGTGCGTCTATGTAGACCATACTCCCTGGTGGTAATTCCAACCGTTTCTCTTCCAATTTACGTCCGGCTTCTTTGTCATAGCCGCCTGCGAGCATCCGTTCTGGCGTCGCCTCTCTCGTCGGTGCGACCTTATGGCTACCCGGAATAACTTTGAGGTTTCGATCGCCACGTGTGAAGCCATTTGGATAGTACAGAATTTGTATATAGTAGTTATCGCGTTCAGCGAGATTAATCGGATTCTCATGCCTCCAATGGTGGTGGTCTTGGTGAAAACCGAGAGGACCGACCCCGCGGGGTGCTATGTTGAGTGCGGAGTGACAAAAGTGGTACGCCTCACCAATGGTCGCGCATATCAGTGCCGTGATAAAAGGGTCGTCAATAAGCCGATCACTATATTTACCGCGATCGTTCCACGGACGTATAAAATACGGGCGCTCTGGTTTTTCGTCGTTATTCAACGTCTCAATGTACTGACGTGTCGGTTCAAAATGCTGCGTGATCTCTTCAATCAGCCCTTCTCTGCCATCGTCCGTTAGCACATCCGGATAAGCGATGTAGCCGTCGTTGTGGAAAGAATCGATATCCGCTTGCGACGGACCTGATAATCGGAAAAGTGAATCAAGTGTGGTGGTGGTTTCCATAGTTGTAACTCCATCTGGGGTTTGGTTTGACTTTTGGTTCATTTGAGAGTATAATTGCTGCTGACGCTAAGATATTATATGATGAACTTTAATATTTGATCGCGGGTTTTCCATGTTTAAATATACCACTGACAGGAGAAAAATGGTGCAAAATCTAAACCGTATCACTTTTGACCCCGAAGTGATGGGGGGAAAGGCATGTATTCGCGGCATGCGAGTCACCGTCAGCACGGTTGTTGGCTTGGTCGCTTCTGGCTATTCCAATGCTGATATTCTGAAGGCATATCCCTATTTAGAAGAAGAGGATATTCGCCAAGCTCTTACCTATGCCGCATGGCGGGTTCAAGAAATTGAGGTGCCATTGAGTGCCTATGAAGTTTCTGATTGACATGAACCTCCCTCCTGAGTGGGTTAACGTTTTTGAACAACACGGATGGCACGCTGTTCACTGGCAGGAAGTTGGTGATCCGCGAGCATCAGATAAATCCATTATGGCTTGGGCGCGTCAGAACGATTATGTTGTGTTTACAAGAGACCTTGACTTTGGCATGCTGTTAGCAACTACCTTTATGAATACCCCGAGTGTGATTCAAGTTCGTGCAAAGGATATCATGCCTCAGGCCTTGGGAGACTTGTTGATGATGGTTCTTCGTGAACATGAATCAGACCTAAAAAGTGGGGCTTTGCTTACTGTCACCGAAGATCGAACACGCGTACGTATTCTCCCCTTCAAGGCAAATAATGTATAGCCTTCTCACATCTGGCTGTGCCCCTCCTGCTGAAATCTCTCCAGCAACGCTGTCAGGCGTTCCACAATTTCTGGATATGTTTCCCATACGTTATTCGTTTCACCCGGATCATCGTAGATATGATACAGTTGCCCCGGCGTATCCGGTTTGGGACCGCCATCGCGAGGTGGGGGCCAGCCACCGGAACCTTGTGTCCCCAAGATCAATTTCCAATCACCGTGCCGGATAGAGAAAACGCCTGTGCTGGAATGATGCACAATAGCTTCCCGCAATGATCTTTCGATCTCTTCACCAAGTAGTGCAGGCAGAATGTTGCAACTGTCCTGTCCTGCGTCGTCTGGCACTTCCGTCCCGACAATCGCCGCACAGGTCGCCATTAGATCGGTGAGGCAGGTTAGTGTGTCGGTTTCAGTATTAGGTGCGATGACACCGGGCCATCGTGCTATCAGCGGCTCACGATGTCCACCCTCCCAGATATGTGCCTTGTAACCACGCCAGTCGCCGCACGATTTATGATCGTAGAGGTGATACGGCATTGGACTGTTATCTCCCTGAATCCGGTCGCCGGGTAATGCCCCGTTATCACTCGTGACAAAGATGAGCGTCTCATCGGTTTTGCCGGTGCGTTCTAACGCATCCATGACTTCACCCACCATCCAATCCACAAGCCATACCATATCACCACGGGGACCAGCACTGCTCTGTCCGCGTGCGAACTCTGGTACAACAGCCTCTGTACAAGGTTCATGCGGTGCGGAAGGGGTCAGATAGAGGAAGAAAGGGACATCCGCATCGGCTTGTCCTTCAATATATTCGACGGCTTTCTGTGCTATAATAGGATCCGCATCCTTATGCGCCCACCCTGGTGTCATCATACCGGGACGGCTTGTAAACTCTGGTACTTCGTGATAGACGCTCGGAATTTCAACAAATGTGTCGTTCTCAATAAAACCGTAAGGCGGTTGGCAGGTCGGACACCCTGAATTCCCGTAAAAATAGTCAAACCCAATATCCACAGGACCGCCCGTGAGTGGTGCGGTGAAATCAATATGCTCTTCCAACTCGCGGCCTGCGTTGGACCAAGGCAACGGCGCATTGAAATCGAAGTCGTATCCTTGCACCGTCGAAAATCCGAGTCCGAGATGCCACTTGCCGACGCAGGCGGTGTTGTAACCCGTATCTTTCAGTAGTCCAGCGACTGTCAAGCGTTCGGGTTCAATCAGCGGTGGTTCGTAGCCGTAAAGCACACCATGTTTGAGACGACTTCGCCAGCAATATCGACCTGTTAAAACGCCATATCGCGTCGGTGTACAGACGGCGGAGGGAGAATGCGCATCCGTAAAACGGATGCCCTCCTGCGCGAGTTTGTCCATATTCGGCGTCGGAATCTTCGAGTCTGGGTTATAGCAGCCGACATCACCGTAACCCATATCGTCTGCCATGATAAAGACAATGTTTGGAGAGGTGTGTGTGTCCATTATAATAGCTCCTGAGTGGGGTATGGCGAGAAGACATCGCGCCTATTGTAATTTCGCCTTTAATTTAGCGAGGTCTTTATCAATTGATGCGTCTTCTGCGTAGTTTGAGAATTCACGGTGTAATTTCACATCTTTGAACTCTACATCAACCTCAGAAGCTGCGCGTGCTAAGGCAGCAGCTTCGGTGACGTTTTGTTCTACTTGCCTCAGAATCTCGAAAGCCTTGCTATCTTGGAGTTCGGTCAATGCTTGACGGAGATGTTCGTGGGCATCTATATTTGTATGCTGTGCGATGACCTGATCCCTTTTTCTTTCTGTCTCCTCGGTTTTTTGCTGCAGCGTTTCAAAGAGCGTTGTAAGATGTGCAACAACCCGTTTCTGTTCATTCCATTGGGCTTTGTAGCTGCTGGCGAGTTGTCGGTACTCGTTGCGTTGTGCTAAATCTTCGCGCGCAAGATCTTCACGTCTGGCTTCAATGGCGATGATTGCCCGCTCTTCACATCGTGCCGCCTGGGCAATCGCTCCCTCGTGGGCGTTTTGAAACTGTTTTTCAATGCCAATGGAGGCATCAACCTTCTGTTTTGCTTCCGAAAACCGATCTGTGATTTCATGGATGACATCGCCTAACACCTTTTCCAGATCAGTTGTCGCGGCTTTGGCTTTAACCGCAGACTCGGTTTCATCTTCAGTTACAAATTCAACGGATTTTGTGTCTAATTTGACAACACAAGTTTATCGCCCATCCGCTGTTTCTCTTTTCCGGTGGCGAATAGCCAGTCAACGGGTTGGAATATGCCTGCAAAACGACGAACGAAGGCATCTTTAAAATTCGCGGGTTCTCCATCCTCCAAACGGATTGTCTGTAGAGATAAAAGTCTCTTGCCAAACCCACCCCCTTTTTTGACACCATCCATGAAAAACAGACCGAATCCCCACAGAATAAAACTTAGAGTCCCGACACTAACCGATGTCATGTTTGATGCGTCATGAAAACTTCTAAGACTATCAAAAATCTCAAATAGCACAAAACCACTAAAAATCAGAATGGCTTGGCAGAGACCCAAGAATCCTATGTCTAATAAAAATGCACCCAGTCGCGCCCGTCGGGATGCCAATCGGAACTTTTTTTCTGCAACCTTAATAATGGACATCGTCGGAAACTCCTTCTTCTGTATTGGAATCTGCACTTGCTAAGAAAAATGGTTAATGAGTGCTACAAGTCGGTTTCAGAAGAAGAAAAAAATAGGCTATGATCAGACCTCTTCTGCGTCCGCGTCTGCTGACGGTTTTGATGGCAATCGCAGCGGGAAAATAAGCGTATCGGTGCCGGACAGTTGTTTGTGGGTTTTCAATACCTCTTTCAATGCCTCGTAGAATTGTTCACACTCTTCTTTTGTCCCGATCAGTTCTATACTCGGCGAGTTTGACAGGTTAATGTGTAATTCATACTGACGATGTCTTCCTCTGATTATCTTAATCTGATGGACATACTCAATATTCACCATCCCTCGGTAAGAGTTCTTATACCTTTCATCCGGATTGATAATTTCAATAAACACTATGAAACTCCTTTAAATTTTTTATGATATAAGTAAAATCAAATGGCCCAGTATCAGAACCAGAGCGTTCTGGGTTAGAAAGATAATGCCGTATGATATAGTAGGCTAACCAAATCACTCTCAAAAATTCTCTCTGAACAAATATTGTGCTGCCGCTCTGTGAAATCGATGACACGGTTTTGTATCTATTGTACTTTTGCCTTTAATTCGGCAAGGTCCTTGTCAATTGATGCTTCTTCAGCGTAACCCGCAAATTCACGCGCTAATTTCGCATCTTGATACGTAACATCTACCTCAGCAGCTGCTTTCGCCAAAGTAGCCGCCTCAGTCGCGTCTTGCTCCATCTTTGCCAGCGTCTCAAATGTCTTGTTGTCCTGAATCTCTTCCAACATCTCGCGCAGATGGATTTCAGCATCAACGTTTCTATGTTTCGCGACCGCGGATGCTTTTTTCCCTTGTGCTTCCGTCATCTTCTGCTGGAGATGCTCCAAGAGATCGCTAAGTGATTGGACGATCTGTTTCTGTTCTTCCCATTGTGTTTTATACTTGTCTGCCAGGTGCCGGTATTCATTCCGTTTTTCCAAATCTTCGCGTGCCAAATCCTCACGTCCTGCTTTCAGAGAGATAACGGCGCGGTCTTGCCACCGATCCGCTTGGACAACTGCGTCTTCGTAAGCATCTTGAAACTGTTTTTCAACCCCAATAGAGGCACCAACCTTCTCGCGCGCCTCCGCGAGCCTATTTTTCATCTCAGCGATGGCATTCTCTAAAACCTTCACAGGGTCTTCGGTTTCACCTTCAATCTGTTCCGGGTCCGGCTCAAATTCCACAACAACCGTCTCTGCGAACTTATCTCCGAGGCGTTGCTGTTTTTTACCAAGGAACCAGAGTAAGTCAAAGGGTTGGAGGAGACCCGCGAAACGGCGTAGAAAAGCGTCTTTGAAAGTACACGGTTTGCCATCTTTCAAACGAAGTACCTGTAGGGACAACAACTTCTTTCCTATGCCTTGCCCCTTTCTGAAACCATCCATAAAAAACAGACCAAATATCCACAAAACGATACTGAACAGAAAGGCAAAGATGCTGAGTCCACCGATGCTTAGCAACGACTGAGGTGATCCGAAGGATCCTATACCGAATAATAGAAGAGCTACAATTGATAAAAGCAGCCCTAAAACTGATTGCGCGGCACCGATAAGAGCGATGTCTATGAAGAGGGCATATAACCGGGTCAGTCGGGATGCTAATTTGAATTTTTTTCCTGCAATTTTGATAGACTTCATATTTGAATCCTAAAAATCTTTTATGTTTGTCCGGTGCCTGCTGGATGAACGTTTGTTGCTATAATTTGGCTTTCAATTCAGTGAGGTCTTTGTCAAGTGATGCTTCTTCGGCATAACCCGAAAATTCACGTTCCAGTGCCGCATTTTGATATGCGACATCGGTTTCAGCTGCCGCCTTTGCCAAAGTGGCTGCCTCCGTCGCTTCTTTCTCCATATTCGCAAGTGTCTCAAACGCTTGGCTGTTTTGTATCTCTTTCAGCATCTCGCGAAGATGCACTTCGGCATCAATATTTCTGTGTTGTGCAACGACAGCCGCCTTTTTCCCTTCCGCTTCCATGGTTTTCTGCTGGAGATGCTCAAGGAGGTCGCTAAGGGCTTGGACAATCTGTTCCTGTTCTTCCTCTTGCTTTTTGTACTGGTCTGCCAATCGCTGGTATTCGTTACGTTTTCCGAGATCTTCCCTTGCCAAATCTTCTCGTCCTGCCCTAAGGTTAATAATAGCCCGCTCTTGCCATTTTTCCGCTTGGGCGACAGCACCTTCATAAGCATTCTTAAACAGTTTTTCGACACCTACAGAAGCATCAACTTTCTGGCGTGCATCTGAAAGCCTGTTGGTCATCTCAACGATGGCATTTTCTAAAATTTTCTCAGGATCTTCGGTTTCAGGTTCCAACGCTTCTGGCTCTGCGTCAAGCTTTACCACAACCGTCTCTGCTAATTTATCCCCCATCCGCTGCCGTTGTTTTCCAAACGTCCAGAGTGAATCCAGGGGTTGAAAAATACTCGTCAGACGACGAACAAAAGAATCTTTAAAGGAGCAGGGTTTACCATTTTTCAAGCGAAGTACTTGTAGGGACAGCAATTTTTTGCCGGGGCCCTGTCCATCGCTGAAGCCATCTATGAAAAACAGAAGAGCTGCCCCTATTGCTACACCGCCCCAGAGTAAAGTGTCTAAACCATAGTTCAGCCACGGTCCGAAAAGACCAATTATAGACATTTGAATGAGAGGTAACCTGTCTTCATCTTCCAATATTTTAACTTTAGGACCTAATGTCCACAGCAATGCACTGAGCAATCCAATCCGAATAAGACTGGGGCCAATACCAGAACCCATTGCATCAAACAGAAAAACCAAAATTGATAGCACACCTGCTACGAGCATTCCATCTATGAAAAACGCGAACAACCGCGCAAATCGGGATGCTAATCTAAATTTTTTCCCTGCGATCTTAATAGACTTCATCTTGAAACCCTTGAAATTATTTTGTATTTGTACGACAAACCCCGGTGAACTTTTACTTCTGTAATTTTGTCTTTAATTCGGCGAGGTCTTTGTCAAGCGATGCTTCTTCAGCATAACCTGCAAACTCACGCGCTAATTTCGTATCCTGATATGCGACATCTACTTCAGCTGCGGCTTTCGCCAATGCGGTTGCCTCAGTCACATCCTGCTCCATCTTTACAAGGGTCTCAAATGCTTTGTTGTCCTGTATCTCTTTTAACATCTCACGCAGATGTGCTTCGGCATTGACGTTTTTGTGTTGTGCCATGACAGCCGCTTTTTTCCCTTCCGCTTCCATTATTTTTTGCTGGAAATGTTCAAGGAGGTTGCTAAGTGATTGAACAATCTTTTTCTGTTCTTCCCACTGCTTTTTGTGTTGGTCTGCCAATCGTCGGTACTCGTTTCGTTTTTCTAAATCTTCGCGTGCCAGGTCTTCACGTTCTGCCTGGAGAGAGACGATCGCGCGTTCTTGCCACCGTTCTGCTTGGGCAACAGCCCTTTCATAAGTGTCCTGAAATTGTTTCTCAACACCGACAGAGGCCTCAACCTTCTCGCGCGCTTCTGAAAGCCGATGCGTCAACTTAGCGATAGCGTTCTCTAAAACCTTTTCTGGATCTTCAACCTCAACCTGAGCCTGCTCGCCTTCCGGTTCAAACTTCACAACAACGGTTTCTGCAAATTTATCCCCCATTCGCTGCTGTTTTTCGCCAAGTGTCCAGAGGGAATCCAAGGGTTGAAAGACGCTTGTGAGTCGGCGAATAAAAGAGTCTTTAAAAGTACAAGGTTTACCATCTTGGAGTCGGAGTACTTGTAGTGAGAGCAGTTTTTTGCCAAGGCCTTGCCCGTTTTTGAAGCCATCCATGAAAAATAAACCGAGTGCCCACAGCACGGCACCACTGAGGACTAAGGGCTGGAGATCATTATTCGCCCACGGTCCGAAAAGGAAAACTAAAAGCAGTTGCGCTACAACCAATGCCTTTCTTGGTAGTTTCGTTTTGGGCCCTAATATCCACAGTAATGCACTGAGCAATCCAATCTGGAAAAAACCTGTACTCACTGCTTGGAGAAGAACGAGCAAAACCAGTAGAATACTCGCTAAGAGCATTCCATCTATGAAAAACGCGAACAACCGCGTCCATCGGGATGCCAATTTGAACTTTTTTCCCGCAACCTCAATCAACTTCATCCTGAAAAACCTCTGTTATACATACATATAAGTAGAGTCCGCAAAGGCGAAAAAGGATAGTAAAATAGCGTTCGGAGGAAGGTGCAAGGCACAACGACCTCGCACCATGATATTGTGTTCGCTACAGTGTTGGCACTGTCACTGCAACTTCGCGTCCGCCTGCATTTGAAGAATCGATAACGCCTTGGATGATAACGTTCGTAAGCATAACGCCGTACGGATCAATCGGCGAAGGTTGCCCCTCACGGACAGCGTCAATAAACGCTGAATCTTCTTCGTGGAATACACTTACGGATTCAAACTTCGTGAACTCTTGATCAAAAATCTCACCGTCTTTATCGCCATAGACGCGTACGCCTTCCTCTGGGCCACGGACTTCGCCAATACCGAGACGCAGCCCCGCTTTTTTACCGAGGAAGATCGTTCCACCGAGCGAATCCATGTTCATGCACCAGCACGTCTTGAAAACCATACGTGCGCCGTTTTCAAAGACTACCCAACCGACACCGAAATCTTCGACCTCAGTCTCTTTAAGAGCAGGGTTCCATGTATTGTGCAGACTCAAGTAGTTAGAGGTGATACCGGAAACGGCAACAGGTTTCGGGTGTCCCATCAGGTAGAGGGCAGTATCAAGCGCATAAACGCCAATGTCCGCAGACGCGCCTAAACCCGCTGTCGCCTTTCGGATAAAGCTGCCGCCTGGGTTCCCGCGCCGCCGATCCGCGACGGTCTCAACATAATAGATATCGCCGAGTGTGCCAGCGTCAACGATCTCTTTCGCCTTAACCACTTGTGGTGAATACCGGAGTTTCAGACCGACCATCAAAATCTTATCGTTTTCTTTTGCGGCACGCCACATTGAAGCGGCAGCGTCCAACGTCGCCTCCATCGGCTTCTCACAGAAAACGTGTTTGCCTGCGTTCAACGCAGCGACTGTTGGCGCTGCGTGTACACCTGTTGGGGTGCAGACGTAGACCGCCTCAATCTCATCCATTTTGAGCATTTCGTTGTAATCGTTGAATGTGCGTTTGATGCCCCACTTCTCTTTTGCACGTTCGAGGTTCGCGGGGACAAGGTCGGCGGCGGCAATAATTTCAGCACCTTTAATGTCGGCAAGTGTGCCGCAGTGTGCCTTTGCAATACCACCCGCTCCAATCAAACCTAACTTAACTGTTCTCATTCATATCTCCTCATTCTGTTTTGTATGCCTCTGATTTTAATCATTTATGTTTTGAAAGTCAAGGGAAAATTGTAGTCGTTTTCGGTTGTCAGTTTTCGGTTGTCGGTGAGATACGTAAATATTTTGTCAACGAATTGTCAGAATCAGGATTTGCAGGATTGTAAGTAGACGAGACGCGTCAAGTTGTTCGGTATCAAGCAGGTGTATCACCGAATGGAGAAAATTACGCATTTATTTATTAAACTCACGATAAAAAATATATTTGACTTTTCTTGGCTTTTTTTGACAAACATGTTAACATATTGACAAATGGGGTCGGCAGCATTCAATATAACGTAACAGAATAAGTCGTTTTGGACTTAGGGAGGTCCCATTTCCCTATTTTACTATTCATAATTATAGCATTTTTCGATGGCCTAAATTAAGTGAAAACCTTGTAAATATAAGAGTTTATTGGACTTTTTCAGTAATTTTTTCAAGTCCAAAACGACTTATCGCCTAATGTAATATAAGTTCCAGAATAAAAAGGGCAGTGAATTCTTATGTCTTGGAACACACAGTTCTCCATCGCATCAAAAGGAGGCATTTAAGAAATGAAAAAGGTTACAATAAAGAGTCAATTTCATACCATTTCGGTGTGTTTTTTGTGTTTTTTCCTTACTGTAGTGACGTTCTCTGTTACATCAATAGCTGCGAAAACAAAAAAGATCCTGATGTTGGGAAACAACATTACTCAAGTTGAAACAGCAACGATTAGTAAAAATGTGAAAAAAATTCAGAATTTTACCTTCGATTACGAGATTACGAAAGATCCGAAACTCGCGAAAGCGGATGCCAATGATTTTGATATCCTCTGGCTGGGGCAAGGTGAAATTTGCGAAGGTGGATGGCGTTTCACTGATCAGGGCGCAGATGCCGTTTTAGCGTTTGTTGAAGAGGGAGGGATTTGCATTAACGTTGAGCAGGATCACGATGATGCTGTAGGATGTCCAACACCGTGGCTCCCTAAACCACTAAACGGTGATGAAACCGATAGGACACTGAATTTTGAACCGACAAAAGCACCAGAGGTTGGGACGCTTTTCACCGAGCCAAACAAGATAGAAGAGATTGTGACGGATGATAAATGGCACAACCCCGATCGCGCGTATATTCCCCTCGCGACAGTCGGTAACCATCTCATTGTTGCACTCCTATATCACGGTGATGGCGCATATATCATCACGGCAATGCAAAATGACGATCAGGCGAGGGTTGATACGAATCTTCCGTTTATTGAAAACCTGTTGTTTTATGCTGCTACCCTTCAGGATGAAATTCTTGCAGTTGAACCGCACCACAAACTTGTTATGACATGGGCGCAACTTAAAATGAATCCATAAAACAATAGATAGATACAGTTTTCAGTAAACCCCACTAAGAACACAAAAATGCTTTAGGTAGTGTTTACATTTTGTCATCAGAATCGCTGGAGAATCAATGAACATCAGGTTATTTTCTCCAGATCGGATAGTTTCTTGCAGAGCCTCAGAAGTCTTACTATAACTGGATCCGGAGTCAGAATGTAAACACGACGTAGCAATATAGGGAGGGTTCTCATGAAACTGCGACATATATTTACCATCTGTTGTTTCATTGAACAACAGCTGTTCAGCAGTCTCAAAGCCCGTATCTCGTGCTTCGTTCTTGTTTTTCGCTTCATTGAGGGTGGCAACCCACCGCTCTCCACGAAGGGCAGCAGCTGCCCTAAAGAGTATGTTTATCGCAGCGTTGTGGTCGCGGTCTAAAGACGTGCCACAAAAACGACAATCAAAGGTGCGTATCGCCAGCGAAAGTTTCTTTGGCGACTTCTGACCGCAACACGAGCATGTTTGCGAGGTATTCTTCGGATCAACTTGGTGGAAAGGCAGACCGTCTCTTTCGGCTATGTCCGCACACCACTTGAAGAATGTTCCCCAAGACGCACAACTTTCAACTTCCGTTGTTGGTCATTGCGAGAAACGTGTTCACCTTCAGTCTCCCAAGCAACCTTGCGGTCATGGCGCGCAGAGTTCTGAAGGTCGTAAAGGTGGTCAAGCCACTTAAACAATGTTGTTTCCTGTGTTTTCGTAGGATACACAGGGTATCTAAAAGTTAGTTTCATGGTATATCAGGCATCAGGCGTTTATCCCCTACTAAGTCGGAGGCAAGCACACTGCCAAGTGGCAACGCTTAGTATGCTTGCCAACCTGATACTATAATTATACCACATTTTGAGCAGAATGTTAAAAAAAATAGAGGAGGCGGGCATTCCTCCCAAGTATAAATGCTTGGGCTTCCTGCCCGAAGATTCGGTGAAAGCTGCACAATTTTACGGCGGAAAAGATATAAGGGTCGAAACGGTCCCAGACCCTAAACCTGAAGAAGAACAAATCCTTGTCCAAGTGGAAGCGGCGGGGATCTGTGGTAGTGATCTGCACGGGTATCATCACCAACCTGAGAAACCCCAATCGCCGCGCATCGGCGGACACGAGTTAGCGGGACTCGTTATGGATACGGGCAAAGGTGTTACGGGGTATGAAAAGGGCGCGCGTGTGGCGGTTGAACCGATTAGCCCGTGTAACAATTGCCCGGAATGCTATAACGGCTACTATAATATCTGTGGGAATCTACGGCACGGTGGCGGCGGTTTCGCGGAGTTTATGGTCGCACGGACAGCAAACGTGTATTCATTACCGGAAAGCGTCTCTCCTGAAGGTGGCGCATTGGCAGAAGTCTACGCCGTGGCGGTCCATGCTGTTAACAGAGCAATGGTATCACCCGGCGATCGCGTCGCTATTATCGGCAGTGGTCCCGTGGGATTGACGATTGCCCAAGTAGCAGATGTCGCAGGCGCAACCTCTATCGCTATGTTAGGAAAGCCGGAGGGACCGATACAGATTGCCCGCGATGCGGTGGGTGCTGTACCCATCAATGTAGATAAAACAGACGCTGTAGAGGCTATCAAGGACTGGAGCGACGGACGCGGGGCGGATGTCGTTTTTGAGGCGGTCGGTGGCACAGCGAACACATTGGAACAAGCGACAGAGATTGCAGCGAAACGCGGGCGTGTCTGTATGGTCGGTGGACACCGAACACCGCTCACTTTTTCAGAACGATTCGCACGGAGTCGAGAACTGACAGTCATCTGGTCCTTCTGTTACGGGAGGCGCGGTGGGAAAACCGAGTTCCAAGTCGCTATTGATCTACTCGCCGCTGGCAAACTTGATCCGAACCCGCTCGTCACGCACCGGTTCGACTTAGACGATATTAACGAGGCATTCGCTGTCGCCGCAGGGCGCGATGAACACGGGTCTGTTAAAGTGCTCGTGATACCCAACGATTATAGTGAAGCCCAAAAATAAATGGACATCTTTGTAGCATAAACTTCCCAGTTTGTGCCAGTCTGAATGCCTGTTATAGGTATTCAGACTGTTTGAGACTGCCCTATTAATTATAGGTTTTACTATAAGGGAGACGAAATGGAAACACTTAAATTACTCATATTTGTCGGGACAGAAGGTATTTATCACGATCACGCGGGGAACGGACAATTCCTCACATCAATGCTCAACGACACTGATGCTATTGAGGCCGATTTCTCACAAGACTACAATGTGCTTGCAGATGGACTCGAAGGATATGACACTGTGCTTTTCTACACCGATGTCGGGGAACTTACGCAAGCACAAGAGGGTGGGCTGCTCAACTATATCCGAACAGGCGGTGGGTTCTTCGGGCTGCATACCGCAGCCGCTTCGTTCAGGGAATCCGAAGGCTACCACGGTATGCTTAACGGGTTTTTCGACGGGCACAGTCCGTATATGGACTTCACCGTTAATGTCAGCGATCCGAATCATCCCATCACCGAAGATTTATCTGATTTTCAGGCAACAGATGAACTCTACTACCTCAAGCACAGCCCTGATGCATCGCACCATCTGATGCACGCGTACGATGAGACGAAAGATGAAACGCATGTCATGGCGTTCCATCATACGTACGGCGAGGGTAGGGTCTTCTACTTCGCGCTCGGGCACGATATGGCAGTCCTTGAGAATCCAAGCTTTCAGACAGTCATCCGCCGAGGCGCGCTATGGGCAGGCAATCGGCTTTAGGTGAACCGTATACTGCAAAGGAGCGCAGGGAACCCGGAGGCCCTGCGCAACAGAAATGTGGCTGCCTTACTGGACCATCTCACGCGCCGGATAGTGCTTATCACCGGGTGACACGTCCGTCGGATCGTTCAGCACAGCCGTCTCTGGTGGCACCATAATCTGGTTCTCGTTCACCGGATCGTCGGTCTCTGTGCGCCACTGTTCTAAACGGTCTCGCATCTCCGCCAAGACCTCCGCATAATTAGGATCCCCGGCGAGGTTATGCGCTTCTGACGCATCAAACACGACATCGTATAACCGCTCCGATTCGACAGGTTGATCGTCCCAACCGTGCTCCAGCATAAAGGTTTTGCTGATGCTATCGTCGCAGTTCGGCAATGCCCATTTCTCCGCGTCGTCATAGCGTCGGATGTATTTCCACCGCTTCGTCCGGACAGCACGCTGCGGTTCGTAGCAACAATGGTAGTTGACTTCAGCGAAAATAGCGTCACGAATATCGTCCGCCTCGCCACGGACCAACGGTAAGACGGAAGTGCCTTGCAACCATGCAGGCGCATCAATACCTATCAGTTCGCAAATAGTGGGGAACAGATCAATTTGGCTCACCAGTCCATCCACCACTTGCCCACCGTCAAAACCGCCGGGACCGCGGACGATGAGCATCACACCGATACCGTGATCACTGAGATGGCATTTCATTCGGGGGAAGGCGAGTCCGTGGTCAGTCGTGCATATCACGAGCGTGTTTTCAGCGATTCCGTTTTCCTCAAGTGCGTCAAAAACCACACTCATTTTCCTATCAAGCGTCCGAGCTGCATCTATGTATTCCGCCATATCCTGACGGGTAGTAGGTGTATCGGGGAAGGTTACGGGAGGTTTCACGTAGCGCGGGTCTGTTTTCGGTTCGCCATCCGGTGGCGGATCAAACCCTTTCGCTCGGCGATGTGTCTCACCGAACCCGACATCTAAGAAGAAGGGAGCATCATGTTTCTCAGCGATGAAATCGCGTGCCCGTTCTTCTGCACCTGCGCGCACGGTGCCTTGAGATAAAAGTCGTTGGTAACCTGTCTCTTTTAAATCTCGCACGACGTGCTGGAATCCTGCCAAGGCGGTGGTGTAGCCAGCTTGGTTCAGTGTATAAGTTATGAGGTGTTCCGGTACCGGAAGACTCCAACCGCGGTTTGCCAAGCCGCCCATACCGCAGCTATGTGCCCACTGTCCGGTGAGGAGTGCCGCTCGCGATGGCGAACAGGTCGGGTTTGCACAAAATGAGTTTCGGAACACGACACCCTCTTCCGCAAGTTTTTGTATGTTCGGTGTCGGAATCGCGTGCCCATAAGGTTGCACATACCGTCCCGTGTCGTGTGAATGAATATAGATTATATTTGGTTTGTCCATATTGTGATTCCTAATAAAAGTAGGCGCGCTTTCAGAGCGCGCCGCGTTTGATAAATTCTGTTGGTTACGGTTTTCTTGTTAGATACTCGTGAGATAGCTATCTGAAAGTCCAATGGGTATTAGAAAACTATTTTGATGGGTGATATGTCTGTGTCGTATCTTCCTCGGGACGAAGCCAGTGTTCACCGAACGCAACTTCACTTAGCAAAGCAATTTCAGGGACGTGGAGTTCTTCGCGAAAAATTGTCACAAGCGTCCATCTGGGTTTTGGTAACTGAGTCGGTTCACGTGATTTCACATCGCTTTGGGTTTCAATAGTCTTTAGCATGGTTCACCTCATCTTCAGTGCGTGCAAAGCGGGTCAAACAATAATGATGAATGTGGTGGACAAAGACAACTGATATTATCCAATCAATAGATTGAGTATACAATACAATTTTAGGAATGTCAACAATTTTTTTGAATCTCTTGTTTGCAATTCTTTCAGTTTCCAATTAAACTTTTTCTTTCCTTTTCGCCTGAGCAACGTCTATTTAATCAAACGCACCTAAAACGGATACCTTGGAGGAACATTTATGTTAAAAAAATTTCGTACTGTCTTTACACTTTTACTCATCTTCGGTTTGAGCGCAGTGCTAATGGGTGATGAATCAAAAACCGTAGATTACGACTTCAACCACAGTCAAAAGCCTTGAATTAAAAAAATATGAAATCAAGTCTGCTGATTTGGAAGAAGGTGGCAGCGACGAATCCCGCGGGGCATACGCAATTGAAATCGACGAAAGCCTATCTATTACCGGTAGAATGCCACTAACGCCGCGGTATAGGTGGATTTGCCTTGTAAATCTCCGTTAGCAGATGCATGGCGTGTAACGATTCTTCTTTGCCGTATTGTGGACACTGATGCAGACCAACGGCGAGACAGCGGTGAATCGCTTCGGCTTGGTACAAGAAACCGTGCTGATTTGGGGAGGCGTTTCGCATGCTCACTGTCCTCGGTAACGGATACTCGAAGGTATGGAGTGGAGCAGGGGCATTTTCTGTTCTGTACTGAGAAGGCACGCCATTTGGTGGCGGGATTCGGATAGAGAGACGGGTCGGACAGTGTGCCGGACGTTCAAGGGTGATACGTCCTTTTGTGCCGACGAGTTCTGTCACCTCTGGCAACTCTGAGTTCCGGGGTGGAAATGTGAGTACCGCGCACTTATCTTCACCAAATTCCACAATCGCACCGCGCGCATATCTACCTGTCGCAACAAATGATGTCGGTACGGCATCCGCCCCGAAGCCGAGTGGGACAGCTTGAATCGCATAAATCGGATCGAAAAAATCTGACTGGACAAGGACGACTTCACCGATAGTACCATTCTCAATCTCGGTTCGCGCATGTTCCACCGCCGGGAAGAAGCGGGTCCAGACCCCATCCTGCAGCATCACGCCTTTCTCTTCAGCGGCGGCGTACATTTCCCGCGCTTCAGAGATATTCTCGGCAAACGGTTTTTCACATAGGACATGTTTACCTGCTGCAATCGCAAGCAGCGTGTGTTCCTTGTGCAATCTGTTGATCGTGCCAATGTATACGATGTCTACATCATCGGCTGCTACCATTTCGCGGTAATCGCCGTAGGCGGTAGTGACCCCGTATTGTTTTGCAAATTCTTTTCCACGGCCTATTTCGCGCGCTGCGACAGCGGTTACAGTTGCGCCTTTGCAGGCGTGTAAAGCCTCTACCCACATCCCTGAGATTCTACCTGCACCGAGAATACCCCACCGTAAAGAGAACGCGACATCACTTGCATTTGTGAGACCGAGACGAATGTCTAACGGTGTTGAAGGAGATATATTGTTTGTCATAACGATCCATCTTAAAGTCCCCCTGATAAGGGGGATTTAGGGGGTTAGAGAACTAAGATATTCACCTTAAAGTCCCCCTGATAAGGGGGATTTAGGGGGTTAGAAAACTGAAATATCAACATTTTGCGTAAGACCCGAATCCCTATTTCCATGCGTCCAGGACAACTTTCCCGCAGTTATGGGTACACTGCAATGCCCATGCTTCCTGAATTTGGCTCATAGGGAAGGTGTGCGTGATGAATGTATCCAGCTGTGCCTTGATTTGTGTAATCATCCGCATCATAGCAGGTGTATCTGTGAGTCTGTAATGCCGTGTGCCGTGTAATGTCAAGCCTTTATTGATAATCTCACCACCCTGAATTGCCACTTCACGAATTCCACCAATCAATGAGATGTGTCCTTTTGGGCGTGTTGCGTCAATCAATAATTGAACTGCCGCAGCAGCGGCTGAACATTCGATCCCTTTGTCAATACCTCTGCCACCTGTCAAATCCCGAATCTGATCGACGACATCTTCATCTTGTGGATTAACAACTTCGGCTGCGCCGAGTTTTTTCGCGAGGGTCGCGCGATATGGGTGGCTTTCAACAGCGATGACGCGCGCATCTCTGTACACAGCATTAATCACACCGCCAAGTCCAATAGGTCCCATCCCTGTGATGAGGACGGTATCAAGCGCGTTGACATTCATTAACCGCATGGCATTAAATGTCGATCCAAGCCCGCAACATGCCATTCCGGCATGATGATAGGAGAGATCTTCTGGAATAGGCACCAGTTGCCAGTCCTTTTTAAGGATGTACTGTGCATAAGTTGCTGTCACGCCAGTCTGTTCGGGAATGTTCGGGGATCTATGGTCGTTTGGGCAGTGGGCATATTCGCCTGCCAAGCAGAGATAACACTTTCCACAAGGGTAGTGTGGCATCACGACAACACGGTCACCTACCTTGACAGTTCCCTCCTGTGCGATTTCTACCACTTCACCAGCGGCTTCGTGTCCGAAACTGTCGCTCTCACCTTCGTTTTTGAAACCTTTGTATTCCGTACACATAGGTGCTGAATGAATTTTGACGACGACGAACTCACCCTTAGCAACCGGGTCTGGTTTGTCGATTAATCCCGCGCTTTCGGGACCGAATTTTGCAACGACTTTCATGAAGATCTCCACTTTTTAATCATATAAACGATATCACTCGGATTAGATGCTACCAGAAGGGACCGCCATGCTTATGGAAGCCGTTGGCGACGGCTAACACGACCAAAGCAATCATCGCCAGACCAAAAAGCCCGATGGCAACGTAAAGATCAAGATTCCCTTGGAAGGCGAAACTTTTTTCTAAACGTTCGTTTCCGGATTGCCGAACCTTTTTCGTTAGGACCTGTTTATCGTAAGTTGTCAGTTTCTGCTCGCCCGGAGATGCGAGGGCTGTCCGTTGGTCCAGAAACCGTTGAATCCGCCATGATTGCCATTTCCGCAACAAGAATCGGCATAGGATGACAGTGCCAGTGGTTGCGAATAAAACCATTGCTCCGATACACCAATCTGTCAAAGGTAGGTGCCAGGGTAGGTGTTTGCTGTCCATAGTTTTCTCCTTAAAGAACGCAACTATAGCGTTAGAAATGGGACAAAATGGAGCCGCGTGCAATTACCTATTGATGTGAGTTTGAAAATAAAATTGAAGCGGCCCGTAGGTTGGGTTGAACGGAGACTTACTAAAAATCGCACACAGCACAGAATTTTCAAGGGAACGGAGAAACCTGAAATCACCAAAAATCGAGTGAAACCCAACGCATTATGATACCGATAATTATAAAACTCACGTTACTATGAAATTATAGCAGATTTCGATGTATAAATCTAATCAAATTTACACGGGAATTTATGGCGCATTTTGCTCGAAAGATCGCGAGCGACAAGAAACACCCCAGCAAAAACACTCGCTCCTACAAGGACATATTACGATTTGACGTTCGCTTTTATCGAAGAACTCAATGCCTCTACAAAAAAATAGATTCCGCTTGACATTGCGCGTATCTTCAAGTAAAATAGGGGAAATTGATACCTCAACGATCTGTTTAAGCAGTCCACTCACATTTCAAAGGAGATTGTGGAGATGGTGAAAACAAGGTGGATTATGAAATGGGTTTTGGATAAAGACTTTGCAATCCCGTTTGGGCTTGCTCTTCTGTTTGCGCGTTTTTTTGATAATTTTTGGACGCTGCTTGCTATCTGCATCTTTTTTGGGTCTGTGTTATTTTTAGTGGAGTGGTTACTCAAGCGAAGGAATAAATCTTTTCATTTTCCGAGTAAAGACTTTTTAATCCTATCTGTGCTTATCTTTTTCTTCGCGCGCTTTATTGATAGTTTTTGGCTTTTCCTTGCTATCGTGATGCCTTTTATGTGTGTTTGCTTTTTCGTAAAATGGCTATTAAAACGGAAAACGGAATCGGAACCTGAAAAAATTTGACTTTCCGTGTCAGTTATGTTCCTGAATCGTATGCCACTATTCAAATACGCCTTCACGCTTCTCATATTTCTCCACGCGCTGCTTGCAATTGCCGCGCCACGGTTTCATCCCGAAGCGGCACGGTTGTATGATGCCGGAGTGCGCGCACTCACACATGGAGAACAGGAGAAAGCGCGAACTGCTTTAGAGAAAGCGGTCGAACTTGATGGATCGATAGCGGACGCACACTGCATCTTGGGATTGATTTATAAAGGTGCCGAGGAAATCCATGCCGCGGCTGAAGCATTTCAACGGGCGACAATCGCAGATGAAAACTATATTGAGGCATATTATGAGCTCGGTGATGTGCTACTCACTCACTTAGCGGACACCACGCAGGCGACACAAGTCCTACAGAAAGCAGTCGCGATAGATGTTGATCATGCGCGGACGCGGACCCTATTAGGTATCGCCTATTTTCGTGATAATCTAACCGATGCTGCTATTCGCGAACTTCAACACGCTATTAAACTGGATCCTACATCACAAGCGGCGCGCTACACGCTCGGTACTGCCTTCCTTCAACAAGGCGCGTGGCAATCCGCTATTGATACTTTCAAGAAACTAATTGAAATTGAACCGTTCCACGCGAAGGCATATTTTAGCTTGGGCACCGCGTACCGTCGTATTGGGGAAACAGAAGTAGCACAGAAGAGTTTGCAACGTTTCGAGGTTCTATCTATTGAGGAAGAGCAGTTGACGCATCTTAAGCGATTTGTGCAGCAAAACGCTACCGATGCCGAAGCGTGGTACCGACTGGGTAGAATCCAGTTGAAGCGGCAGCTATGGCGTGATGCAACGCAATCTTTGGGACGTTATGTCACACTCGCACCACAAGAGACACGCGGCTATGAAGCACTCGGTTATGTTCAGTTTCAACGGCAGAACTATAAGCAAGCGGCGGTGATGTATCAGAAAGTCATTCAGCAGAAACCGAACGTTGCGACTTACCGGAACAGTCTCGGTGGTGCTTACCTGATGTTAGAACAGTATCTTAAAGCGATAGAACAATACCAAACTGCTATCCACTTAAAACCTTCCGAACCACGCTTCTATCTGAACCTCTCTAAAGCGTATGAACTCGCTGGTGCCCATGCAGAAGCCGAGAAAACCTATAAAGAATATGAGCGTCTTACATCAAAGTCGAAATAAAACAACCGCCAGGACATATTCACTTGTCTATCGCTGGGCAAAATTCCTAATCCTACTTTTCATAATTGTGGGGTTCTTACCTTATGTCTTGGCTGAATCCGATCTGTGCCTCGTCCCTGCTGGTACTTTCATAATGGGCAGTGATGACGACCTTCCGAATGAAGCACCAGCGCATAAAGTCTATCTGGATGCCTACTATATAGGTAAAACCGAGGTAACCAACGCTGAATATTATCTGTTTTGGCTTGAAAGCGGTGGAGCCAGTAGTGAACATACGCCTATTAGTTATGAAGGCGCGTTCGGCACTTGGCCCGAGATCGCCGAGACAAAGCCGAATTACCCTGTCATCGGTGTCTCATGGGATGCTGCTACTGCTTATGCAGCGTGGCGAGGCATGCGATTGCCCACTGAAGCAGAATGGGAAAAAGCCGCTCGCGGAACGACTGCTCGACGGTGGCCCTGGGGAAATACCTTCACGCAACGGATTAAAGGCATGACCGTCCATGCAAACGTTTGGAAACAGTCCGGGGCACACCTAAAACCCGTTGGAACTTATCCTACAGGCGTAAGTCCTTACGGGGCACACGATATGGCAGGTAATGTCTGGGAATGGGTGGCTGACTGGTATTCAGAAAACTTCTACTACCACAGCCGTGATCGAAACCCGAAGGGACCCGCGGTTGGGAGTCGGCGTGTTGTGAAAGGCGGTTCGTGGTTAAATCCAGAAATGATAGCGCGGTGTTCCGTACGCTTCGGTCAGCATCCGCCGATCGGTACCAGTTTCATCGGATTCCGTCTCGTGAAAGATGCAACTCCCTCGTATGAAAAGTAAAAACACACTCCTTTTGATGATATGCCTTGTATGTACATCACCCTTGTTAGGTGCTGAGGCGATTCAATTCGTTGATGTAACCGAAAAAGCGGGCATCAATTTCCGACACGTCAACGGGGCTGAAGGCGCGTACCATTTGCCTGAAACTCTCGGTGCTGGGGGCGCGTTCTTTGATGCAGATAACGATGGATTTCTTGACATCTATCTCGTCAACAGCGGTTATTGGGACAAATCGCCATCGGCAAAACAGGCGACGAGCGCACTCTATCGCAACGATCGTGATGGCACTTTTACTGACATCACAACGGCTGCAAGGGTGGCAAATCTTGGCAACTATGGACAGGGAGCGACATGTGCAGATTATAACAACGACGGCAACGTAGATCTTTATGTAACCAATTTCGGGGCGAACGTGCTCTACCGTAACAACGGCGACGGTACCTTTACGGATGTGACGGTCTCTGCAGGTGTCGGTGATCCAGGATGGAGCAGTAGTGCTTGTTTTCTTGACTACAACTCCGATGGACATCTTGATCTGTTTGTTGTCAACTACCTTGTGTATTCGCTTGATGTGACTTACCTGCCTTGTGGAGAAGACGGAATACACACCTATTGCCATCCGTCGTTATTTGAAGGCGCACCTGATAGACTCTATCATAACAACGGTGACGGCACGTTTACGGATGTTAGTCAAGCGGCGGGTGTTGGTGGGGTCGGTGGCATGTTTCATGGGAAAGGCTTAGGTGTCGTCTCAGCGGACTTTAACAACGACGGCGCGCCCGATCTTTACGTCGCAAACGACGACACCCGAAACGATTTCTTTTATAATAACGGCGATGGCACATTCAGCGAAATCTCGCTCCTCGCCGGATGTGCTTACAGTTTCAACGGTGTAGCGCAGGCCGGTATGGGAGTTACTATTGGTGACTATAACAGGGACAGTTGGCTTGATATTTTTGTCACGAACCTCTCCTACGAGACTAATGCCCTCTATCGGAACAACGGCGATGGCACCTTCACGGATGTAATTTATGAGGCACAGCTCGGAAAAGAGAGTTATTTGTATGTCGGGTTCGGTACGGGGCTCTTTGATGCGGATAGTGATGGATGGTTAGATCTTTTCATTGCCAATGGACATATCATTGATAACATTGAAGACACACACGATATCCTTACGTATCGCCAACCGGATCAACTGTTCCGTAATAACGGAGACGGCACATTCCAAGAAATTTCAGAGAGCGCAGGCGGCTATTTTCAACGCGTTGCGGTGAGCCGAGGCACACTCTTCGGTGATTATGATAGCGACGGCGATGTTGACATACTCGTTACACAAAATAGTGGTCCCGTAACTTTATTGCGAAATGAAGCGCAAACGCAAAACAATTGGGTGTCGGTTAAAACTGTTGGGGTGATTAGCAATCGAGACGGTATCGGCACGCGTATCACTATGGTGGCTGGTGAACAGACACAGACGCGGGAGGTAAATCCCGGATCGAGTTACATGTCCACCCACGACGCTCGGTGCTATTTTGGCTTAGGGGCAAATACAACTGTTGATAGACTTGAGCTGCGGTGGCAGAGCGGCGTTGTGCAAATCTTTGAAAATCTTCCCATTAATCAGGAACACGTCATTTCCGAATTTTCCGATACACCCGAGGATAGGCTTTTCAAAGCAGTATGGACAAAAAATATTGCAGCCCTTCGCGGCACAAGCATAGATGTAAACCTAAAAGATGCTGTAGGGCGGTCCCCTTTACGCATTGCAGCCGAAAAAGGGAACATCAATGTAGTGTCGTTTCTCATTGAAAATGGAGCAGATGTGAACGTAACGGATGCCAACGGTAATACACCGCTGATTTTTATTATCAACAAGACAGGAAATCTGGAGATCACCGAACGATTGCTTGAAAAGGGCGCGGCAGTAAACACTCAAAACGGTAACGGTGAAACGGCGTTGATGTATGCGGCGTGGCGCGGACATGCAAAGATCGTTCGGCTTTTACTTGAGAATCGTGCCGATGCCACCCTAAAAAATAGGCGGGACGACACGGCGTTGACACTTGCGGAATCACAAGGATATCTCGAAATTGTGGAGATGCTCAAAGCGGCAATGAAATAGACAATACCGGTGAAGATTGAGAAAACAGTAGGAGAACTTAATGGCTCTGACCCGCGGTGTCACCCTAAAATCAGTTACATTAGCACTTATCCTGATCCCGATTAACTGCTATTGGATTATGTATACGGAAATGGTCTGGTGGGGCCTCTTTCCGACGACGATGTCGCTCTTTTTCAATGCAGTCTTTTTTCTCTTTATTATTACGCTCTTTAACCTGCTGCTTCGGCGAGTAAAACGGCAGTGGGCATTGACACACGGCGAACTGCTTGTTATCTATGTGATGCTTTGTATGGCCAGTGCGATCGCATCACACGATCACGCACAGGTGCTTATCCCGATGATCGGACACGTCTTCTGGTTTGATACACCTGAAAACGAGTGGCGAGAATTGCTGCACCGGTACATACCGACATGGGGAACAGTCCAAGATAAACGAGTTTTGGAGGGGTTTTACGAAGGACAATCCACGGTTTATGACACAGAGATTCTACGGGCATGGTTAGGTCCGACCTTGTGGTGGACCAGCTTTATTGTCGTGCTTGTCTTTGTTATGCTGTGCATCAACGTTGTACTACGCAAACAGTGGACGGAACGCGAGAAACTCGCCTATCCGATTATCCAACTGCCGTTAGAAATGACGCGTGACAGTGGCGCAAACTTCTTTCGCGGTAGGGTCTTTTGGACAGCGTTTATTCTTGTTTCACTCCTAAACCTTATTAACGGACTCAGCTATCTCTTCCCGACAATTCCAATCGTCGGCGTTCGGTTTCGGAATATCAGCCACTTTTTCACTGATAAACCCTGGAACGCCATCGGGTGGACACCCTTTTCTATCTATCCGTTTGTCATTGGACTCGGATTCTTCATGCCGTTGGATTTGTCCTTTTCCTGTTGGTTCTTTTATCTCTTTCGTAAGATGCAGCGCGTCGGTGGCGCAATCATCGGGGTGCGAGGTTTACCGGGATTCCCTTATGACCGGCAGCAATCCTTGGGGGCATATCTCGGTCTTGCGATTTTCGCGGTATGGGCAAGCCGTAAATATCTCGCTGAGGTCTTCAAGCAAGTCGCCACCGGACGCTCCAGTCTCGACGAATCGGTTGAACCGATGCGGTATCGTGCCGCGATCATCGGTATTGTGTTAGGGTGCATCTATCTCATAGCGTTCTCTGTGAAGATAGGCATCAGCATTTCGCTCGGTATCGCCTTTTTTGTCATGTATTTCGCGCTGTCAACGGGGATCACGCGCATGCGGGTGGAATCGGGTGCGCCTGCGCATGACTTACACTTTATGGGACCCGATTACGCCCTACCTGCGATTTTAGGCTCGCGTGGCATGGGGGGTTCTAATCTGACCGCACTCTCTTTTCTGTTTTTCTTCAATCGCGCACACCGCAGCCATCCGATGCCCCATCAATTGGAGGGTTTCCAACTCGCTTCACGGGCGCAATTTAACCCGAAACCGCTGGTGTGGGTGATGCTTTTGGCGGTGATTGTGGGTTCTATTGGCTCATTCTGGGCATATCTACATGATGTCTACCGCTTTGGGTCATCCGGAAGTTTCGCACATCATCCTTTCAACCGGCTCCAACAGCAGCTCAATTTCCCGACAAACCCGAACATACCTGAAGTGACCTTTATGGGTATCGGCATGGGGTTCACGTTTCTTCTGATGTTTCTACGGATGCGGTTCTTTTGGTGGCCCTTCCATGCTGTCGGTTATGCTGTCTCGGGGGCAGCGGATTGGTGTATGAACTGGCTCTGGATCTCGCTGATGATTAGCACAATCGCAAAATGGCTGATCATCAAGCAGGGCGGGTTGCAATTACACCGAAAAGCAGCACCTTTCTTCCTCGGTTTAATCCTCGGCGAGTTCGTCGCGGGCAGTTTATGGAGTTTCTACGGCATGGCAACCGAGACCCGGATATTTCCATTTAAAGACTGGTAATTCACTTTGCCACCTATAAGGTCCCTCTAAAATTAACCGCATCTAAATTGATACCCATTTACACTTATTGATAATGAAACCCATTATCAATAATGGTTTTCCAAAGTAATGATATTTGACAATAAACCTACACCATATATGGGTTTGTGCGCTTTATATTCCGAAAATCTGACACTTGAATTTTGAGGGGTTGGTATAATGCTTCAAAGCGCATCCGAAGGGTTGGGTGCTTGTCATCTGAGATAGGTTGTCGGGAAAATGTTGGGGATAGGGTGAAAATTCGTAGGCGTTCAATGTGATTTATATTTCACAATATGATAAAATTGTTCAGTTGTTTGCTATCTCGTTGTGGCGTTTCAAGAACGGTAGGGTCAATTTAAGAAAAGAGTTATAGAAAACCGAATATCCCAGGCCGGTAAGTGCGGTTTTGCGGCGTACCATAAGTGTCAATTTTAGGAAAATAGACGTGTTTTTTCTGTCAGATACAGAGTTCTAAAATCAAAACACCTCACGTATCAGGAAAAAATGTCGGAAAACCTTCGCTCTTTAGTCCCGTAGGGACGACATTTGTGTAGAAATGTGCATCGACCAAAGACCTAAGCCCCGTAGGGGCGGCATTTGTATAGGGACGTTCCTATAAAATACCTCGAAAAATCCCTAAATTGACACCTATGGTGCGGTTTTGCGGCGTACACGCCTGCCCCTGCCCCCCTGATAAGGGGGGATATGGGGGGTTGGGAGGATAAAGGGGGGGTGTTTTTGCTGGGGGTGTTTTTGATAGGGTATTTCTGCGTATTGCTTGGGTATTTCTGCGGATTTCTTGCGATCTGCATCCTAACCGCACCGGACTTCGTCAATAAATTACCGAATTATTTTTTTATTTTCATGAAACAGTGCCTACCGAGTCTGGGGAGCAAGGCTATTATTTTTTTTCAATTGGCGGCTGCTAAAGGGGAGAGGCAGAAGCGAAGGGAAAATAAAAAAGGCGAGGTCAGGCAACCTCGCCAGCAAATACAAGGGAATCGTGGCTTTAGGAAAGGTCGGGCAAACTACCAGTGCTATCGCCTATTTGTGCCAAATTGACATCCAGAGATTATTGAGCGGTGTCTCTTTTGGATAGCGGATATGGCGACCACTTTTAAGCGTGCCACACCCGTTACCTGCAAGCAGAATCGGGAGGTCGTGATGGCTGTGTCGGTTGCCATCTGCGTTTCCACTGCCATACAAAATCATTGAATGGTCTAACAGGGAACCGTCCGCTTCAGCAGTTGCATCCAGTTTTTCCAAGAAGTATGCCAACTGCTGCATGTGGAAAATATCAATTTTACGGATTTTCGCCACCTTCTCCTCGTCACCACGGTGATGCGACAGATAGTGATGCCCATCAGTGACATTGACAGCCGGATACGACTTATTACTCCCTTCATTTGCTAACGTAAAAGTCACGACCCGGGTCACATCTGTCTGGAAGGCGAGTACAATCAGGTCTGTCATGAGTCGGACATGTTCTTGGAAATCTTTGGGAATCTCCTCTGGCGCGGTATAATCAGGGTTTTCGATCGGCGGGAACTTTTCGGCTGCGTCAATTCGCAGCTCAATGTCCCGAATAGCGGAGAAGTACTCATCAAGTTTACGCACATCGTTTCCGCTGACTTGACGGATCAAATCCTTTGAGTCCTGCATAACAAAGTCGAGGATACTTTTTCGCTGTTGATCGCGCTGGACCCGTCCCGCATCTGGCATGGTGGAGAACAGGCGTTCAAAGGCGAGTTTCGGGTTAACCTCTTTCGGAAGCGGCTGCGTTGCGGAACGCCACGACAGCGTTGCAGAGTAGACGCAGCTATAGCCGGAGTCGCAGTTTCCTGATCTGTAACCCGGATCAATTCCGAGCTCCAGGGACGGAAGACGGGTCTGGGTACCGATGTGTGATGCTGCGGCTTGGTCAACAGAAATGCCTGCATGAATATCAGAGCCATCCGTTTTACGGGGTTGCGCGCCTGTCAGGAAGGCTGCCATCGCTCGGGCGTGGTCACCGCCACCATCGCCGTTGGCGCGTGCTTTATCAGCCGTTAGACCACTGAGTACCAGTGTTTTGTCCTTTACATTCTCTAACGGTTTCAGAATATCAGTAAGCGCGTAGTCAGCACCTACCTGTTTCGGGGTCCAATCCTCCATAATCTTTCCGTTAGGCACATAGAGGAATGCCATCCGATTTGGTACTGTCTGTGTTGCACCCGCGGACGCGGCTGCCCACGATGTAACAGGTCCCATCACTTCCAACCACGGTAGAGCAATGGTAACGCCTAAACCCTGTAGAAATGTTCGACGTGAAAGCTGTTTTGATGTGTTCATAACTTTTCCTTCGTGATATTGCCTATTGCTTGAAGGCAGGGAACCTCGATCTTACGTATGCATAAATTATATTACATTTTTAGGTCAATGTCAAGTCTTTATTTCAAGGAAACGCCTGGTTCTCATTCACTAAAATTTACCTATGGTAACCCAAGTTGCTACCAACGGATTTTGAGGTTTTTGCTGGGGTATTTCTGCGTATTGTAACACAGTTTTTCGGACGCTTTCTTCACCCCGTAGGGGTGGTATGTCTATAGAAAACGGTATATTCAAGCGACCGCACCCCGTAGGGGTGCTATTGCTTCGCAGTGAGAATAAACCAGTGGCTTGCGTTATATTAGACATATCAGAATCTATAGCCGGAAAAAGAAAATATAAAAAGGCGATTGTGATCCAACATCGCTGCTGGTATCAACAACCGCCTCTACGCTTGAAGCATTTCTATTTTCAAGATAACGCCTCCTAAGAAATTAGTCTGCTAAGCCGAGTTTTTGCGCCGCGTTTGTCAGTTTGACGGTCACTTGTTTCACCAATTGGCTCACGCGCGACTCAGATAGCTGCAAAATCGCGGCAATCTCACAATTCCGTTGATTCTCACGAAGACAAGCGAAAACAGCCTGTTCGCGGGGGGTCAACACCTTTAAAAGTGTAGGCAAGGCGGATGCAAAACTGATGTCTCGGACGAGTTCATCCTCAAAGTCAGCATGCAGGTTTAGAGCCGTACCTAACCGCGCGACATACTGATTCGTCCCATCATCAATGCCGTTGTGCGGATTCCAATTGAGAAGTTCACGATTGCTATGGCTGAGCTCCTTACCTTTTGCATCCATCAAAGCCCCACAGATCCGAGGGCGGATGAAAGTTCCGAAACTCGCACCACTTTCATGCGATGGATTGAACTTCGGCCCCTTTTCAACAAGCGTTAAAGAAGCAATTTGTAACATATCATCGCGAAGATCGGGACGTTTCGGTGGCGCGGACGACATACACGTCGCACAGCACTTCAAATCTGGCAAAAGCGATTTTACCGTTTTATTATCCGGTTGGAAAATGCCCTGGTGTTTGTACGCTGGACATTTTATATCACCTGATTGACATTTCAAAGCCATCTGTTTACCCTCCATTTTCAATTGATGAGAGGCAATTCCAGGCTACACATATTTATTTTAAGACGTCCAAAGTAAAAAATCAAGTTTATCTTAGCGATCGGTGTGTAAAGTTTTTAGCATTAAGTGATTCCATTCTCGTATAATGTGGTAGTAAGCTGTCATTCATCCTGTGCATGCAGGTTAACACGGTTTGATAGTATTGCGACTGCAATATCCTCATTGTCGAAATGCTCAAAGATATTAATAAGACGGGTCCGGATAATCAGGCTTTTGATGTTCATACCTACATTGATAACACCAATACGCCCTTTTTTCCGCCTCGCTACAATATACGCCTCTACCAATGTTCCGAGGCCCGCGCTGTCAATCTTATTAACCCGTTTGAAGTCGATGAGAAGGCCTGACATATCAGAGGCATCCATCTGAGAAATAAGTTTTTCTCGAAATTGAGACGCTGCAACGCCTATGAGTTTCCCATATGGTTTTAAAATCGGAACGCCGCCTTTCAAGTGCATTATAGTTGTCATGAGCTTCCCCCTTTTGCTTGAATTGTCTCTCCTCCAAGGTTAAACATATTAGATGCATCAATAATCTATTCACTGATTATTGGTTTATGTCCGTCTATCCTATTAATTATAGAGATGAAACTAAAAAAGTTTAGGGTAAACTTCATTTTTTTTTGAAATTTGGTACAAAAAATGTGCTGCTGTAGCAAACTGAACCGTTTTAAACGAGGAATAAAGACCGTTGATGGATAACGACCGAACCCATTTAAACGTAGACGTTCAGCCGTTACTTGTCATCAACATAGGTGGGACGCAGCGAGCTGATCGCTCACTGCGTAAGGTGGGTTATCTATCTGTATGAGAGGGACGCATTAAAACAGCGGTGCGCCTTGTGCTTCAACATAAACCGAGTACAGAGATTGGCTACCTGTCATAAAGAGCCTGTTCCGCTTCACACCGCCGAAGCAGATGTTGGAGCAAATTTCCGGGAGGTGAATCTTACCGATAAGTGTTCCGTCCGGTGCGAAGATGTGCACACCGTCGTAGCCTTCACCGACCCAACCCGTACCTGCCCAAACATTGCCATCGGTATCACATCGGAGGCCGTCAGCAGCGCCGGGTGCCATCTCATGGAATACCTGCTTATTGGCGAGTTGTTCACCATCTACGACATCAAAAGCAACGATATTTTTCGGTGGCCCGGTATCAGCGATATAGAGCTTCTCGTAATCAGGCGAAAAGCAGATGCCGTTAGGTTTTTCGAGTGCGTCTGTCACAACGGCTGCTTGCCCTGTGTCCGGATTGAGGCGATAGACAGACGTAGGCAATTCAAAGGGGGCTTTATGCCCTTCATAATTAAACATGATACCGTATCCGGGATCCGTAAACCAGATATGCCCATCCGGATGGACGACCACATCGTTGGGTGCGTTGAACCGTTTACCTTCAAAGTTATCAATCAGGACAGTAACCGTCCCGTCATATTCGGTGCGAGTGACGCGGCGTGTGCCGTGTTCGCAGCTGATGAGCCTGCCTTGCCGATCGCGCGTATGACCGTTGGTATAGTTAGACGGCTTACGGTAGACGCTCACTTTACCGGTGGCTTCCTGCCACTTCAGAATACGGTTGTTCGGTATATCGCTCCAGAGGAGATACCCACCATCACCGAACCAGACGGGTCCCTCGGACCAACGCGCGCCTGTCCAAAGTCGTTCCACAACGGCGTTCCCGATTTTATATTTCGCAAAACGCGGGTCAATAACTTCAACCGCTGGGTCAGGGTAACGGGTAATCGGTCCCTCTTTTGAGGGAATATCTGCCAAAGCGGTCAGGGGGTTTAGCATCGGCAAAGCAACACTTACACTGAGACCGCGTAAGAATGTTCGACGTGAAAGTTGTTTTGATGTGTTCATAAATTCTCCCTGATTTACATAAGATTAGACGGCGTATGAAGTTTGCTATACATCAGCATAATCCGGTTATGAATAAATTCATATTTCTCAGGGCAACAGGAACGGAGTTTATCGGGATAAACAAAATAGAATCCGATACTTTCTGCCATATCCTCATCTGGATTTTCTGTATACGCGTACGCTGTTACAAACGCTGATCGTTCTTGAGTCGTTGACCAACCGGATTCACTTGAATCTCGGAACCAGCCCCCAAGTTTCGCCCAATCCAATTTAAGTTGGTCATTAAAAACATACCACCATAAAAAATGTGCCTTTTCGTGGGCAATTATTTTACGCGTATCATTACGATGATACGGATCGCGAAGAAAAATAGATTCCGCAAATGTTATATAACCGCGACTTATCATTGCAGAACTGATGCCTTTTTCTTCCGTATCGATTCTACGGACTATATACTTTAATTGCCGTGTTTTATGTAATGCTTGCGGGAATGCTTCAAGGACGGACATAATCAGCATCAGATCGTCATTGCCAAAATCCGAATACCCTTTTGGCGTGTTATTTTTGGTCCGCTGCGGTAATGCAGCATGGAAGGGGACATCTATACCATACCTGTTTTGCATTATTAATTCTATTACGGCTCTATTTGTCCCATTCTCTGTTATGTATTGAACGACAGCGTAATGTAGGTCCTTGTCCGGTGACAAAACCTCTTCAGATCCTTCAACAGGAAAAATATTCCGACTAATCGTAACGAGTTTTAACTTATCTTTCGATTCGATTTTAATACCGTTTTCTAAGTCTTCGTCACTTATATGCCATCTGGAAAACTGTAGATTCAGACCTAACGGCATGGATTTAAAGACCTTTAGAAGCGCAGCAGCATCTTTTGTCGTCCATGTAGCATCTAAATAAACGGAATATTTTTCCTCCAACGCCAAGTGAGAAGCGTATTTTTTCTCCCGTTGTGAGGTAGGATTTTTATTGACTGTTTGATAACCAGATATATAACAACTCGGTTGTAGAATTATGATAGCAAGAAGAACGAAATTACTGATAATTCGCATCGTCAATTATCCTTGGTACCACGTCGCAAACGGAAGGGCTCACTTTTAACAATTTCAGTAATCAGTACGGAACTTCTGTAACCTTCGGCTTCAAGTTGCGCTACGATTTGGTCAATAGTGGGTCGGTCGTAATATTCCAAGCCTCTACCTAAAGCGTAGGTTAACATCTTCTCCGTCAGGCATCGCACAAATTCCTGTTTTCTGTCTTTAAGTATCTGCTTCAGGTCTGCTATACCGTCAAAAGTGGTGCCATCTGGAAGTACGGCAGTTGTATCAATCTCCGAGCCGCCATCTTTTTTCCGAAATGCACCGATAGCGTTATAGTTTTCGATCGCGAATCCGATAGGGTCCATTTTCGCGTGACAGTTGGCACAAGCAGGGTCTTCTCGGTGCTGTTCGAGCAGTTCTCGCAAGGTTGTTGCCGAAGTCTCTGCCTTATCTTCTTCCAATTCCGGGACATCGGGTGGCGGTGGCGGTGGTGGTGTACCGAGTATCTGCTCCAAAACCCAACGTCCGCGTTTGACAGGCGAGGTGCGGGTCGGGTTGGAAGTCACCGTCAGCACACTGGCATGGGTAAGTATACCGCCGCGTGAGGTGCCTTGCAATGCAACGCGCCGAAACCCACTGCCCTTAATCGCTTCACCCCCCGGTACAGTTTTCTCCTGATACTTCCAGTTCCCCTTGGTGTCAGCAATACCGTAGTGGTTTGCCAATTCTTGGTTAAGGAAGGTATAATCTGCGTCAAGTAAATCAAGGACGCTCCGATCCTCACGGAAGATGGATTCGAGAAAGAGTTCTGTCTCCTTTAGCATCGCGGTTAGCCACCTACGACGGAAGTGCGGAAATCGTTCACGATCAGGGGTAACTGTTGCCAACCGTTGAATTTGTAGCCACTGCGTGCCAAAGTCGCGTGCCATTTCTGTCGCTTTCGGGTCCGCCAACATCCGTTTAACTTGCACTTCAAGATTCGCAGTCAACTGGTTTTGCGATGCGAGTCCAAAGAGTTCATCATCCGGCAGACTCCGCCACAAGAAATAGGAGAGTCGTGAGGCAAGTTGGAATTCGTCAATCGCGTATGGCTCTGGACCTTGCGGACGGTCATCTAATTCTAATCGGAATAGGAACTTAGGCGAACAGAGGATAACCTTGATTCCTTGCTGGATTGACGCTTCCCACTTTGCACCATCGGTTTGAACTGATGCCACGAATTGTACGAGTTGCTCCACTTCAGTTTCAGTCGGTGGACGACGATAGCCTCGGCGAAGCAGACGGGTCAACACTTCACGCGTCTGCTCTATTTGCGGAATATCCGGTGTGCATGCCAAAATTTCGAGTTGGGTGTCGGGTCGAGTGTCCAACGGACCTTCTGCCCAGAGTGTCCGAATCTGTAGTTTCGCCGACGGTTCACCTTCTGTAGGTTTAACCATCGCAATTCCCGCGTTTTCGATGTTCGGAATCCCGGTAACAAGAAACTCAATCGTCTGATTTTTTTTCGGGTCGCGGGAGGTAATCTCAAAAGTCTTTAGGATCTTAATGCTATTATCGGCTGCTGGATCCACGCCGACCAATCGTGCGAGTTCTTCTGGCGGAGAAACTTCCGCTAATCCTTCACCCTGAATAAATAAGGCGACTTCAACAGGGGTTTCATTAGCGGTCTCAGCATAGAGTGTTGCCTTGTAGATGATTTCTTCATCGGGGAACATCTTGAAAAAGGTCGCACCTGTTGTAAAGGGACCGGATTTCCACGCCTCTGTAGCGGTTGGGTCGAGCAGGCGGAAGCGGATATCGGGGACATCATCGTGGCGTGGGTTGAGACGCGATCCTCTTTGGTAGCGTTTCGATGGTGGTGGCGGTTCCACTAAAATGACACGCGTCGCGATCGCTTCTGCCGCTTCAAGATACCGTTCCATCAGGAGCGGTGACATTGTCAGTACATCACCGATATTATCAAATCCATGTCCTACGTCATCCGCTGGGAAATTTTCGGTGGGATCGAAATCAACGCCGAGCATGTCTCTAACGGTATTTTTGTATTCGACTTTATTGAGTCGGCGGACCGTTATTCGCCCCGGATCCGGTTTCGCCGTACGGTCTGCGTGTTCAAAAATCGCCTCAATATGTGCAACAAAGGCATCAGATTCTTCCATCGTTGGGTGATGCTCACTCTCCGATGGTGGCATGTAGCCTGTCGTTACCATGTCTAAAACCCGGTCCCAGACATCACGGTTCTCAATTAGCGACAGATCATCTGAAAATGAGTTGAGTGCGAGTTCGGCAGCAGGTTCATCACCAGCGTGGCAACTGAAGCAGTATTTTTTTAAGAATGGGAGACCCTCTTGCGCAAAACCGGAAGGTGTCTCTTCACCCGTTTTGGCGGCGAAGGCAATGAGGATCAATATCAATGTTAGGCAGAGGTACTGTGGGATATGATTGAACGAGATCATGGATAGACTCCCGTAAGGTACAGAATTGGGTTTATTTGCTTACTTATGGATAATTGCTTGCGTCTGTTTATAACTTGGTGCTTGTATAGAGTAATAATACCACAACTTTTTACGTAAAGTCAAGCAAAAGGTGAAGTATATCTTTGTAAGAGCGAGGTGTTTTTACTTGGGGTGTCTTTGCTTGGGTATTTCTGCGGATTTCTGCGGATTTCTTGTCGCTCGCGATCTTCCGACCGAAATAAAGAACCTACCCGCAGAAAATCGAAATTAAGGAAGGGTTTTGGACCTTTGTGCGGATATGAAAAACGGAAACCCAAACAAGGTTATGACTCGATTCAGGTTTCCGATTTAAAAAATGTCCGATATTTGCGCTTAGCGGGCGTTTTTGATGCTTCCCCATGTAGTTGTGAGTTTAGCTCTGGGGTCTACGGCGGTCAAATTAGCATCACCGAAGTACTCAATTTCGCCAATTTGGAAGTACGCCCCAGCCGGGTTCGATGCGGTGTCAAAAGTAACGTGCCGCAAAAACCGATATCCGGTTTCTTGAACGTCGAAATCTGCCCCTGCCTCAAAAAGAACGACTTGCAGGCGCTGATCCCAAAAGCTATCCCCGTCGTGAGAGAAGATGGTCGTGAAATCCTCGCCGTCGTTCGACCCCTGAACTTCCCACACTGTAGGATCCCTTGCGGGAACATCGTTTGCTGAAGATACCGTGAAGTGTGTTAATGCGTACGCCTCCTCAAACTCAGCTGTCACGTGTAGACCTTCCTCCGGAATGCCGCCCCCACGTCCGCAGCACCATTTGTCATTGCTGGGACCAAGGAGGTTATCGAAGACGTTAAACGAAAATTCACCGCCCGCGAATCCGGGTTCCTCATTGGCTGTGAAAATGGCGTTGTAACCCTCATCTGCTTCAGGATCACCATCGTCTTCGGGGTCGGTTAGGTCTCCTCCTAACAGTGATTCCGTTCCTGTTCCCAAGACTTCCGCCGCCTCTGCCATGTCGCTCGTGCCGATAATACAATAGGCTATCATCAACACAAATCCTGCTAATACCATCATCATTTTCATGCTGTTCAACCTCGAAAAGAAATGAATCTCACTTTTACATGAGTTTCGCGTTAAGTTACGTGCGTTTGAATAAACTGCACCTATTTTACCATACCAATCTTTACGAATCTGTGTTCCATAGTAATATATTATTTCATATTATTTTAGAAAATGCAATGTCATTTTGAAAAATATAGAAAACAACGCAAAGAATTAGATTGTCTTGACATCCTCTCCGCGCTAACCCTGAAGTTGCGTTCACCCGTATCACCGAATCTCCGCAGCACTGTTTCCCAGCGGTGGATGTTCCGCTCGGTAAAGAACCGTACGCACCTTTGCCTATCCCCGTGTGGAACTTCAGGCCCTCTGAATACCTTTAAAAAAACAACCCCCAACAAAAAAATTTGACAAACAGAAAAACATCTGATATAATATTAACGATGTTAAGTTAGATTACGATGTAAACAGGAATTGGACAATTCACCAGCGTTGGCGAAGGTCGTTTATGTTTTGCCCATACGTTAACAGTGTTTATTTATTTACCTATGTTAAGGAGAATAAAATGAAAATAATCATCGCTGCTGTGTCAGGCGTCGCGACACTGGGACTGTTGTGGATTTCTTCAGACCCCCTTTCGGAGAGAACATTGTTCGCCTGAACACGAATCAACGGGTCGTCGCGCTCACGTTTGATGATGGACCGAGTCCGCCTTATACCGATCGGTTACTGGATGTCCTCGCCAAACACAATGTCAAAGCCACCTTCTTTATGATCGGGAATCGGGTGCAACAGTATCCTGAAACCGTCCGCCGCGTGATCGCCGAAGGGCATCAGGTCGGTAACCATTCCTACAGCCATCCAGTCTTAGGTTTTCTGCCGGCCGCATCTGTCCGGCGGGAAATTGAACGGACAGATGCCCTGCTTCGCCAGATCGGTGTGAAGGGTGAGATTGTGTTTCGGGCACCTGTGCTAACAAGGTTTCTGCCAGTGGCGTGGGTGCTTGCGAGACAGAGGCGCGCACACGTCAGCTGCAATGTATGGAGTTGGGATTGGACAACCCAGAATCCGGACCGAATCACGAAAACAGTGTTGAAGAAGGTGAAGCCGGGTTCAATTATCGTCCTACACGACGGGAAAGGTGTCTATGGGAACGCCAAACGTCTGGGAACCGTCGAGGCGACAGACCGGATCATCACCGCTCTTAAACGAGAGGGATACACGTTTGTGCGGGTATCAGATGTCAGCCACTGAATATATCGAAAATCCTAGAGGAGCCTAAAATGAAAAAGCGAAACCTCTTCCAAAATCTCTGTTTTTCCACCGCCAGGTTAAGAAAATATTATCGCCCCAGCCTGTTTTCGCTACTGGTACCGAGTGTCTTTCTATCGGGATGTGCAGGCATGCTTAGCGACAACATTGATTCGATGTCGGCGGCTACCGCCGAATTCACTTTCGAGCAGCACGAGATCGTCACAGGTCCAGCGAAACACCAAACCGTTTTGACAGGCTTTCTGTTCGATGGCGATTTCGCCGAACTCGTCGTGGTGAGTATTGACGGGAGCGATACCCGTCACTTGCGAATCTATGCATTTGACAACGGCACCTGGCGGCGGAGACTGGACACCCCGCTGCGTCGCGAAGTGTTGTGCGTCGATGTTGCCAACATCAACGGACGCGACCGATTGCTGACGTGCGAAGTGGATCGCCTGAACTGGTTCGATCCCAAATCCGGAACAGAACACACGCTCGTGAGGGTGCCTTCCCTGACCCCACCGCCCAGTCGGGCTGTACCGCACGTAGACATCACCCACGATGTGAACGGTGATGCTCGCGACGACTTGGTCGTACCCGATGCCGACGGTTTCTGGGTGTTTATTCAGACGACAAACGGGGCGTTCGCCGAGCCCGTGAAGCTCGGCACCGCCACCGATAGAGACAAACTCTACGACGTAAAAGGCTATCGCTATAATCCCTGGGAACAGAGCCGTATCCACGAGGTGGACTACAACCGATCCGGATACAACGACTTGGTGTTTTGGGATACCGATCACTTTGTTGTCCACCACCAGAACGCCCATGGACTGTTTGATCCCGTCGCCACAACTTTCACAACCGATGTGCCGTTCGGCTCCGACGATCTCACCTCGCTTGCAGCGCCCTACGGGATTCGACGGCGGCGTAGAGATCATCAACCCGCCGGAGTGCTGACAGGGCGCGTGCTACACGCACTCAGAGATATGAATGGCGACGGGGTCGCCGATCTCGGGGTTTTCTCACTGAAAGGCGGGAGTCTGTGGCACATGCACGCCAGCTATGAGGTGTATTTTGGCACACCGACACCCCATGGCGGCACGACCTTCGCACCGAATGCCGATACGGTGCTCCCCTTGGACGGCATCCCCTACCTGATGGCACCGCACGATTTTGGGCTCAGCGGCAAAAGCGTGATGGTGTTCGCCGCCGTTATTAAACCGAGTGCATTCGAGGTGGCTCGCATGCTTGTCCGCGGGGTGCTGACAGGTTCCGTGCTGTTGGATATTGAGTTCTACCGCATGGCGGATGGCAGCTACCCTGATGACCCGAACGCTATCCGCAAAGTCAGATTATATCCCAGCGAGAAAACAGGCGAAATGTCCGCCTTATCGGCGGTGCTGATCGGAGATGTGAACGGCGACAAACGCGCGGATCTATTGGTGCAGCACGCCCCTAAAGAGCTGCACGTCTTCATGGGCGTGCCAGGTCCCGATGTATTCGCCAAGGAACCGCAAAAGATAGCAGTCGCCACCCCTTTTGACGAGCAGCACACCTGGCTGACGGCTCTGAACAGGGACGCTAAGCAGGACGTGCTCATGTATCATCCATCCGCCACCGAACCGCATCGGGTGACGCTGCTGATCGCCCGATAACGTTCCGCGGCACGCAGGAGAGTTCTTATGAGATACTTACAGTGTTTAGGGTATTTGTCGATTGTGTGGAGCCTTGCCCTGACAGGCTGCGGTGCTAAACCTGAGGCGCTTGTGCCATTTGCGGCGCAGCGCCCGATACACCTGCAGGCAAAAGCGGCTGCGGAGTCGGATGCCAAACGCCATGCGGAGGTGCTGACTTATTTTGGCACCGGCATGGGTATGACTTTCGCCGCAGCGATGTGCGGTTTGATGACAGGATTCGTTGCCGACGTGACCCTTGGAAATGGGCAGGACGCGCCTTTCTATTTGCCCGCTGCAACGAGTGCTGCGGGTGCTTTCAGCCTGCTGCTGCAATACGCTATCCGTCCCTCGAACCCGCCACCTGAGAGATTGATCGGAAAATCGCCGGCGTATGTCGAATTCTACGCCGATGCCTATCGGACGCGGATGCGAGCGTATCAAACGAAGTCAGTCGCTGCGGGCGCTGTTTTCGGTTGCCTGACCTTAGCGGGGGGCGTCGCTATTATTGCGGATCAGGTATCTGCGGAGCGGTGAGGCTTCAACTTTAGGTTCGTATCTTGTTGAGAAGGGGGAACCAATGAGATATGAACCCATGACGCCTGAGCGTGGAGATATAAGCGTTGCTAAAGCATGGAGTTTTGAAAAATCAAGACTTTAGATAACCCAAATTGCTACTTGTAAATCCATGGGATATCCTTTATGGTGTTATTATCCAAAACAACAAAAGGTAGCAACTTGGGTTATTGATACCATCTTTGCGGTGCAGCAATATGCCCAGAAGATTGATGACAAAAGCGAGAGCTTCAAATTAATCCTGCCCGCCCTCAATTTCTATGGTGCTTTGTGATAGCACCCACAACCTAAAGGTTGGGGCTTCGGTTTCGTAGACAGTGCGGTTTTCTCAGAGAGGTAACCGTCTTAATCCGTCTCCACCAGTGAGCGATTCCCCATAGGGTGAAAACCCCCTGCGGGCATATCAAGTCTGAAGGTTCTTGGCTATCCCCGCTCACCTCTCTCCAAAATGGAGAGAAATATCAAGTTGAAAGGGGGCAGCAATACAACGTGCGGTTTTTCACTTCCGCTCCGATCCACACTCTCGTGCAATTACGCGTCAACTGCCCGAAATACTTTTTTAGTGGTATTGACACTTAACACTTTTTTGACTTCCTTTGACCGAAGCGGACACCTCCTCCACAAGGACTGTGGAGGGTCAAAGCGGTGTCCAAAGTGTTAGGAATATTATATCACATTTATAGGTGAATGTCAAGTTTATTTTCACTTTCAAATCTTATGCCGTCTACATCCCACAAGCTAAAGCATGGGGCTTTGACGGGGGAGTGGTAAATGCCTCTGAAATTTGCTTTTTTAAAACGGATTTGCTATGATGATAGCACTAAAATCGTGATAGGGGGGCTATAGCCATGAATCGACATGAACAAGAACGAATTGTGAACGCAACAGCGTTGCAAAGTGTCTGTAGTGCGCTTTACCAAAAAGTCGGCGTTGCACAATCCGATGCGGATACAGTCGCGGAAATGCAAGTCCTGATGGATTTGCGCGGCGTTCATTCACACGCGACACGCGGCATGCCCGGTTATGTCCGGGGCATCATCAGTGGGAACATTAACCCAAATCCACAACTCCAGACGCTTGCGGATAACCCTGCCTCTGTTCTATTGGATGGCGACCGCGGATTGGGACATCTCGTGAGTATTCGGGCAATGAACATCGCTATCGAAAAGGCGAAGTCCGCCTCTATTGGTGTGGCTGTTGTTCGGAATAGCAACCACTTTGGCGCAGCCTCAAGCCACGCGATGCGCGCCCTTCCACACGATATGATCGGGTTCGCGACGACCAACGGACTCGGTGTGAATACCGCTGTCTTCGGGGCAAGGAGCGTCTCGATCGGCAATAATGCGTTTTCTTATGCTATCCCTGCTGGTGAAGAACCGCCGATTGTGTTAGATATGGCGTGCGGTGCTGCTGCCGCTGGGCGGATCGGGACTGCAAGGTTATCTACGTTTTCGGTTCTAAAACCCAATGCTTTAGCTTTGGGATACAGAACCGCCCTATTGAATTAGACCATGGGGCTATAGTTAAAAAAAGAGTTGACATTTCGTCAAAAATGTAGTATAATTAACATAGTCATTGATTGAGACGTGTAAGCAGTAGCTACCTTGCTACTGGTCTCAATCACCCTCTTACAAGGACAGAATGACTATGGCTAATATCCATTAAAAACGAACATCACAAAATCCGAATACGTTGAAAGATACGATATTCCTGAAACCTTGCGAGGTTCAGATTTTGTTGAGATTTCAAGTTCTGAAGCAAGAAATACTTGCCAGAAGTATCGGTCGGTCACGAAGGTTCAAGTGATTTTCCGTAGTGTGCCAGATGACCCGCACCGCGAGATTACACTCGTGTCGGTTCGGATTAAACCCGAACAAGCTCCCAAGGATAACGTCTGGACGATTGCGACGCTGAAGGGAGTCAGAGAAGCCAGTATCGCAGAACGTCAAATGGACGTCGTGGTATAACCTAAAAGAACCACTTGGGAGTTCCGTCAAAGGAATCCCAATCCTTTAGGTTTGGGAGGGGTCAAACCAAGAGAAAATCCCGTTCGGATGGGCACTCGACGCCGACGGTAACGAAACCGAGGATCCGGGGAAAGTCGCCGTTATCTTACCCGCTGCAGGTCCCAAAGGTTCTGCGCTCGCAATCGTTATGGATGTTTTGTGCGGTCCGTTGAGCGGTGGATTGATGGGCATTAACAAACGGTTTCAGCCCGGAGACGCACCGATGGAAAAGCGCGTATCGTCGCACTTTTTCTTTGCAATTAACATCGCCAGTTTCACCGCTGTTGCAGAATTCAAGGCTGAAATTGACCGACAGATTCGGATGACACGCCAAGCGACCCCACACGCCGGCTTTACGCGTGTTACCTTACCCGGCGAAATTGAGTCGGAATTAACACAAGAACGCCTCGCAAATGGAATCCCACTGCACAAGGAACCCTTGCAAACGATTGAGCAACTCGCCGACGAATTAGATGTTGAAATTCCGTGGGACAGGCAGTGAAACCCATTCGCGGCACGCAGAAAACATTTGACATTCCTTTAAAAGTTAGGTATAATTATGCTTTCTTATTTACTACTGTATGACACAATTGCCTGATTCGCAACAAAAAAGAAACCGCGTGTGAGTATTCAAAGACTCACTGTGGAGGTAATTATGCACCTAATTACGCTAAATCCTTGGTCAGAAATAGATATTCTTGAGACGGTCGCAGACAGCTTGAATATAAAAAAATATCCCGAAAAATATAGACACGCTGTAGGTGGAAAGAGCCTCTGCCTACTTTTCCAAAAAACCTCTACACGCACACGTTGTGCAGGCGAGATTGGTATTACACAGCTCGGCGGGCACGCACATTACCTCGACTGGCGCACAACAAACTTCGCATTAGCCGACCTCGGCGATGAAATGCGTGTCCTCTCTGCTTATGTGGATATTATTTTAGCGCGTTTCTTGAAACACACTGAATTCGTTGAAGCTGCCACTGCTGCGACAGTACCAGTCATTAACGGGTGTTGCGACAAATATCATCCGACGCAAGCATTGGGCGATCTTATGACGATACAGGAACACCTCGGTAGACTGGAAGGCGTCAAATTGTGCTTCATCGGTGTGCATAACAACGTCTGTAATTCGCTGATTGCCGCTGGTATGAAGGTGGGCATTGAGGTGACTGTCGTTGCACCGGAGGTGAACCCCGCTGCTGTTGATAAAGAATTGTGGGATGCAGCGGCTCGGAAAGGTCTTTATAAAGTGCTGGATACGCGAAGTATCAATGTCGGTAGTGCTCTGGCAAGCGTCATCGCCGAAAGCGATATCGTTTATACGGATACGTGGGTGGACATGGAATTCTTCACGGATCCTACTTTTGCAGAAGAACGGGAGCGTCGGTTAAAAAAGATGATGCCGTATCAATTGAACGCCGAGCTGCTGAAAGGATACACGGGCAAGATTATGCACTGCCTTCCCGCACATCACGGATACGAAATCGCAGGTGAAGTCGTCAATGATGAACGCGCAATTATCTTTGAGCAGTCCGAAAACCGGCTTCATAGCATGAAAGCGATCCTTCTCAAATTGCTTGCGCACGTCTAATTCAGCCGCTATTCTAACAAGGAAAGTTTCTTGGACCAACATCCCTCTCTTTCGCATAACGAAACGTTAAAAGACCTTGAATGTAGCAAGTGTGGTGAAACTTATCCGCACACGGTGCCACAAAACGTCTGTACGGCTTGTGGGAAACCGCTACTCGCTCGTTACGCACTTGAACAACTAACAGGAACTTGGACCCGCGATGCTCTGTTATCGAGACCCGCATCACTCTGGCGTTATAGTGAACTCCTGCCTATATCCGACCCGAAGGACATCGTGACGCTTGGGGAGACAATGACACCGCTCATCCACGCGAAAAGATTAGGGGCAGGGTTTGGTCTCACGGAGGTATGGGTGAAAGACGAGTCGCGATTGCCCACGGGGAGTTTCAAGGCGCGCGGCTTAGCAATGGCAGTATCGAAGGCGAAATCCCTCGGATTGACGCAACTGGCGATCCCGTCTGCAGGCAATGCCGCTACAGCCCTCGCGGTTTATGCCGCCGCCGCAGGTATGACTGCACATATCTTTATGCCACAGGATACACCCGCTTTCAACAAAGAGACGTGTCAACTCGCGGGCGCAAATGTCACCTTGATTGATGGCTTGATCAACGATGCTGGTAGGATTGTCGCGGAACGGAAAACAGATGAAGGATGGTTTGACGTGTCAACGCTCAAAGAACCGTACCGCGTGGAAGGCAAAAAGACGATGGGGTTTGAACTCGCAGAGCAGTTTGCGTGGGAACTCCCGGATGTCATTATCTACCCTACTGGGGGCGGGACGGGTATTGTTGGGATGTGGAAAGGCTTTGCGGAATTAGAGGCGATCGGGTGGATCGGTAAAAAGAGACCGCGTTTTATCTCCGTACAATCCACAGGTTGTGCACCGATTGTGAAAGCGTGGGAAGAAGGAGCGACTGAAGCGACACCGTGGCAGGACGCACAGACCGTTGCAAGCGGTTTGCGCGTGCCACAGGCGATTGGTGATTTCCTCATTTTAGAGGCGATTCGTAAAAGTAACGGTGCCGCAATTGCCGTCACGGACGATGCTATCCGTGACGCAATGCAACTGCTTCCTACCACCGAAGGACTCTTAACATGCCCCGAAGGTGCAGCGACCGTCGCTGCACTCAAACAACTCGTCGCTAACGAAATGATTGAACCTTCCGAACGCGTCGTCTTATTCAATACCGGTGGCTATCAGGCATAAAGGGAATCGTTACCGATTTTCAAGATAGTCGTAAGTCGGCTTTTCCTTGGCTTCCTCTCCCGCTTCAGATGCCTTGTTTTTCAGGTGATAGCCGACATCGTACTTCTGCACCGATATAATTGGATAGGGACCGTCAAATCCAGCGACTATACCCTGTACTTCAACCGGTTTACCAGTAGTTCCAACATCGGTTCGGAGTTGATCGAACTCCGGGTTCGCGTCGAAAACGAAGTTCTGGCCTTGATTCTCTGTGACCATCGCATGATGGATATTAGAGGTTTCTGGCCGCCAACGTCGCCATGATGGAACGTTTCGGATGTAGCTCCGGGCGAAGCCGGGATGTGCAAACATGTTGCCTCGGATAGTCGCATGGGTTTTAAGGACACGGGCACCGCCGAGTCCGTGGCGGCCCCGGAAGCGTGAATCGTTAAGCTGCCGCATGATGTTATACACATCAAATGTATGTGTTTCGCTGTACTTGGTGACACCTTGTCTCGCTTTGATTTCCACGACGGTCGTGAAATGCCGCTTTCTGCCATGCTTATCAACAGGTGTACTGAAGGTAACGTCCTTTGGATCTGCCCACGGTTCCAACAATCGCCGAATCTGCCGCGCGTCGGCATTACTGACAACATCGGAAATCTCTATTTTCAAGACAACCGCATCTTCAGCCATGCTTACTATACTTATGCCAACGAATAGAAGTACCACCAGAAAAGTAAGCCAATAGAAATGTGTACGTTTCATTCTGATCTCCTTCTGATTTTCACCCTTAATCTATAAGTTTTACATCTCATCTATATTAGACACCATTTGATAAAAAAAGTTTCAAAAAAAATCACTGAGTCCAATCCGATAACTTCCATTTAACTGTTAATGACGCGATCTCGCAGTAAAAAGGGTGCATAATTTTAGAAAAAGTCAAAATATTAAGTTTTACAACGCGAGTTCGACGATCTAAAAACCTAAACGCTCAGCATCACAAAGAAGTTTACAAAGGAACATATAATTTACAACTTTGCGCTTTTACGTTGGAAACTCGCTACCCAGCTTAATTCGACAATGTAGTACAATACCGGTAAAACGAGCAATGTTAAGTGCGCCCCATTTCGTGCAACCGAGTCTAAAGAATGCCCCATTTTGTGCAGTGCATTCTCTGTATTTTGTAGAGAACCGCGTCAGTGTGGTATTGTTCAAATTGGCACGGAATTTGCTACATCTAAGCAACAGAAAAATCAATCAAAAGGTGTTGGACATAGACAGGATGGAAGCAGGGTTTAAATGAGAAGGGTTGTGGTACGAAGAGATATGAGCGTCGAGTTAATGAACGGCGAGGGGTGCTGGGAGTGTGAATGTACAAATTCCTTGAAAATTACACAGAAATATGCTAATATTAAAAAAATGGACGCTATTCCATAAGCTTTAAGTTAAACAAAAATATAGGGTAAAATAGGAGATGCACCTTATGAAAAGAATGTTTTGGGTAGCGATGCTCTTTGTGATGTGTGTTGCTACCAGTTATGGGCAATATAACGGTGAATGTTGGGTTGTAAGTGGTGGCGATACAGTTTACAAATTGCATGCAAATGGCAACGCCGATCCGACGGTCATTCCGAATCTGACGCAAGCGAGTGCTGCGGAGGTCAATCCTACCAACGGTGTCGCTTGGATCGCTATTTCCGCATCGAATGCTGTCTTTAGATTTGATCAAGCGACAAACGAATTTACACAAGCACCACCCATTGAACGCCCAAATATGATCTCAGTTAACCCAGCAGACGGCACCGTCTGGGTGGCATGGCTGCACGGGGTATCGAAGTTATCAAGTGACGGAGGACAAATTCTCGCGCAGGTAGTCCCAGAAGGTGGGCCTCCCAACGTAGAGACAGGTAGGTTCAATGTTGCTGTGAACCCTAAGGATGGCAGTGTCTGGATAGCGGACGCACGCGGTCCCATCAATCGTTACGACGCAAACGGCACTCAAATTGCAACCGGTCCGACAATGCGAGAACCGAAAGGTGGTGTCTCGGTTGACTACGAGGGGAACGCATGGGTCGCTGACAGTCAGTTTAACACACTCATTCGGATTTCACCAACCGGTCAAGAACTCGTAAAACTTACGATCACCAGTCCGGTTTCGCCGCGCGTCAATCCTAAGGATGGCAGTGTGTGGGTGGTTTCAGAGCAGTCAATGCTGCTAAACTTAGCAGCAGACGGGACGAAAAGAAGTGAATTTCCTGCAGGGATGGCTGTTGTCGGAATAAGTCTCTCTCCTGCAGATGACGGTATTTGGGTCGCAGACATACTCGGTGCAACTTTCACCGGCGAAGTCAGTAAGTTTTCTACAAACGGAACGAAACTCTTCGCGAATCCTATTCCCCAACCTTCCTCCGTTTCGGTCGGGTTTTGGGAAGGGAACTAATCCATAACCATTACCGGTTGCGTCGTTACGTGCGTCTACTTGTGAAACTACTTGCGGGTATGATTACAACTTTTCTGATAGATAAATTCGGGGTGTATTATGATTAAGTATCGCCTTTTGACACAACCTATAGGTCGCCAGAACCTCCTGTTAAAATTTGCAATCGGAATTTTTGTTGTTGGATTGTGTGCCATGAGTGGATTCGCCCAACTACCAGATTTCCGTGTTGATATTGACAGTATTACCTTTTCCAACCCTACACCTGTTGAAGGTGAAGAGATTACCATTTCGGTTGAGGTGAAGAACATTGGCGATGGCACCCCGACGATGAACGAGGATCTCGTTGTTGAACTTTACGAAGGAGATCCGGCGACGCAACCGCTCCAAATCGTCTGTAAGGATGTGATCATAGAACTAAAACCTAAAGAGACCGGCAGGGTGAAGGCGCAGTGGCAACCGGCCCCTGGCAAGACGGAAATTTACGCTGTTGTTAACCCTTCAGGTCCCAAATATATTGAGGAAACGGATACGGAAAATAACGTTGCGCAGGCAGCGATTGTGGCCCAGTCGCGGACGTTCCCTTCTGTCACGTCCGAACAAATCCAGAGTGCCATAACGAAAGGCGTTGATTGGATAGTCGCGCAGCAGGGAAAGCATAGCCGGACCTGTTTACAATGTGGTACTGAAAACCAACTCATCTTAATCTGCATTACCTGTCAGGCGAGTCTGAAAGGGTTGGCTGAAAACTTCGTTCCAGGGGCTGTATGGAATTTCGGTGAAGATCAAACACAGGAGACGGCACTGGCATTGCAAACCTTGCTCTCAACGGGACACACTCCTTCGCACCCGTCCGTTAAGAAAGGTTTAGAGTTTCTATTGGCGCGGGATTGGAATGAATTCGCCGTTTACCAATATGCAGTCATTGTGCCTGTCTTGGTAGCAATCCAAGACGAAGCGCACAGAGAACGTACCCAATTTGCTGTGAACCAATTAATCAAAAAGCAACTCCCGATCAGTGGTAGTGAGTTCGCTGATCCAAGGGATGATGGCGGTTGGGGGTACGGTTTTACTGCCGATGGTGCACACATGAACATGGTGATCTACGCGCTCTATGCTGCGAAGCAGTGGGGGCTTGATATTCCACGAGACACATGGATACGCGCCGAGCAGTGGATTCGCCGAAACCAAACCGAGACAGGCGGATGGCTCTATAACTTAGTTGACGACGGTTCGCCTTGGGCGATCGGTGTCTACGGCAGTATGACCGCAACCGGACTATGGGCACTTCGGGCATGTGGTGTTCCTGTTGAGGATCCACAGATCCAAAAAGGCATGGCATGGGTGAAAAAGCATTGGACTTTGACCCGGAACCCAGGCTCTAACTCATGGCTTTATTATTATCTACTCTCGTTGCAACGGTTCTGTGACATCCCACCTACCGTAGACGCATTTGCTGGTTACGATTGGTACACTGAGATTTCACAGATGCTGGTGGCACAACAAGAGCCTGATGGGAGATGGCGTGGATCTGAGAGCGATTTTCTATCGACCTGTTTTGCCGTGATGTCCTTGAGTCATGCGCTCGCGGGTCCAACGGAACCGAATATCGGGATAGTCCCGCGAAGCCTTCGGTTTTCACCGCCTTCTCCGCGCGTCGGCGAAGCCGTTCGACTCAGCGCGACCCTCCGTAATACAGGAGCACCCCTTGATGGAATTCTTAACGTAGATTTTTATGTAAATGAAGAAAAGGTTACCACAACCGAGGTGCTTTGGACACCTAAATTAGGGGAGACTGTCGTTTCGGCGGACTGGGCACCTGAAACTGAAGGTGAGATAGAACTTGTCGCACGCATGGACCTCACAGATACGGATGAAAGTGATAACACCGCTTCGGAAACACTTACTGTCTATCCACAATCTACCGCAGCGACCGATGTTCTGTCGATGAAACCTGAGAAAATTGGTGAAAACGTTCATCGACTCGGCAATGTTGTTTTGGACATCAGTAAACGTGAGGTAACACTGCCGGGTGAAATTAACATCGTCGGTGGGGATGCCAATATTGAATTTTTTGCCTGCGGTAAGCTCGGAAAAACGCATGAGAGCATCTTGATTGTTGATGCAGAACCTGTCCATATACTTACAGTACTTGCTGCTTTGGAGTTAGAACCCGGCAGGAATCTCGAGGTTGAAGGTGATCCACGCATTCCAGTAGGGGCACCTGTTGAAATCTGGGTACAATGGGACCAAGGCGATGAGGTCATTTCACGACGCGCGCGCGAATTGGTATGGAACGCTTTCACAGATCAACCGATGCAAAAAACACCATGGGTCTTTACAGGTGGACGGATAAAAAATAATCAGTTGACATCTCAACTTTTCCATAATATTATTGCCGTCTACCGCGATCCTGATTCTCTTTTCAATCACCCCTTGCCTACCGGTACCGACGACCGGACGTATCGTGTCAATACCGATGTAATTCCACCTAAAGGGACAAAGGTAAAGATAATCATTAAGCCCGCAGCGGCTTAGAGGAAAACGATGCCAATTTTTGAATACCATTGCAACGATTGCAAGACTGAGTTTGAAGTGCTTGCGCGCGTAGGTAATACCGATAAACTTCCGAAATGCCCCAGTTGTGGTGCGCAGGACACCAAGAAACGCTTCTCCGCGTTTGCTACCGCTGGAACTCAAAAAGAGTCTGCCAGTGATAACGCTACCTGAGCGATTCCATCTGGCGGCAGTTTGCCCTAATCCTATCCTAAGCCATTTGACCTGTAGAGAAGTAACCGTAACAAACCTCTGTTTGTGTGCTGTAGGGGTGTTTATTAAACCATACCTGTTAGGGGTGCCGTAGGTTGGGTTGAACGGTATTGAAAATCAAAGGTCGGTATCCGAAAATACATCGAACCTCACATACTGGCATATACACCCAATTCCCTCCTAAACTATACCTAAAGGAAAATTTTGATGAAGCAAAAACCTACAAATCCACCGCCAAATATCCTCCGAGAAATCCAAGCGAATAAAGTTTCACCCGTGTATCTGCTCTGTGGTGAGGAAAGTTTTCTTATTGAGGGAACCCTCAAACAGATGCTTGATCATTTGCTTACGCCTGAGACGCGCGATTTTAATCTCACTTTTTTAGAGGATACTAATATAACAATTCGAGAAATTTTGAGCCAAGCAGATCTCTATCCAGTCATGTCAGATTGGAGAGTCGTGGTTGTCCGAGACGCGCCTTTCTTTAAAGTTCAGCAACGTACGACACCGATAACAATCATCCGAAATGCCTTCAAAGTTGAAATTACAGACCCACAAAAATCTATCTCTACATTGGCAAAACTTTTAGATGTGAGTCCACAACACATCGCCGAAAATAATTTTAACTACGCAAATGCCGTTGATTCGCTCATTGATGAATTGGGTACGAAACTCACCGATGAAGAGCGCGGTTTTCTGGAACGTTTGCCTGGTATTGCCCAACAACTGGATACATACACTACAGAAGTTGATGATACCGATGACATAGCCATACTGCTTGAATGGCTTCAAGGCGATCTACCGAAAAATAGTGTTCTGATATTTACGGTACAAGGACCCGTGAATGAGCGGAACAGAGTTGTTAAAGCCATTGAAACTGTCGGGTGTTATCGGTCTTTCGAGCCAGTCGAGGCTGGACCGTCGTTGAACCGAGACCCGCTCTATAAAAAGGTTTCCGACAAATTTACTGAATATGGTAAGCAGATCACACCGCGAGCGTTCTCTCTACTACGGACTCGAACCGGCGGCGATATGCACACTGTTGCTGAAGCCATCAACAAAATTGTCAATTTTGTTGGCGACAAAACCCAAATTGACGAACAGGATGTCCGGAACATGGTGACACAGAATGCGTATGACAGTATTTTTGATCTTACTGATGCGATCGGGAAACGCGCAATGGGACAGGCGTTGAAGAGTCTTCATGAGGTGTTAGCAAGCGGCCAAGAACCTATCCCAGTCAACTCAACAATCGCCCGCCAATTCCGGTTTGCGCTCCAAGCGAAGCTCATTGCTGAAAGAAAGGAACTCCGAAACGTTCACAGCCGGATGCCATTTCGTGATTTTACAGCAAATATATTCCAGCCGCTTGCCGAAGAGGCCGGAAGTGCCTTACCTAAAACCGCTACGCATAATATTCTGAAGCAGAACCCTTATGTTGCTTACAAAATCTTTCAGACACTCAACGCTTTCACGGTTGATGAGTTAGTCGTTGCCCTTGAAAAAAGTTTAGATGCGGATGCGCAATTGAAGACGAGCAATTCAGATGCTACGTGCATTTTGGAACAGTTAGTATGTGAACTTTGCACGACACCATCACAGAGAAGAACCACTTCGTTTTAACACGCATCTGGATGGTGTTTAGAAACCGATACAGTTTTTATTCCGTTTTATTAGGTATAACCCAGGTTGCTACTAAAGGATTTTGAGCGTCCAACACGGTTTTTTAGATGCTTTCCCCACCCCAGAGGGGTGATATGTCTATAGAAAGAGGTATATCAGTGTCATGCACTCCAGCGGAGTGCTATGTGAGTAAATAGGTGGCAACTTACGTTAGGTACATGTATTCATAAAAACAAGGAGTTTCTTATTAAATGAAAGGCACAAGGCCATTAGATAATGACGAAATCCGAAAAGTATCGGAGGCTTTTAGCGGTACGTTTACCATTCGGAATCGGTGTTTGTTTATGTTAGGCGTATCCGTCGGGGGACGGATTAGCGAGTTGATCGCCCTGAAAGTGGATGATGTCTGGCAGAATAACAAGCCTGTCAAGGATTTGCTATTTGATCTAAGTATCGTGAAGGGCAATGAAGTATCCAGAGCCGTTCCTGTGAACATGGATGGCAGGCAGGCGATTGAAGATCTTATTGCTTGGCATACAGAAATATATAGCGATGCCAATCCGATCCGTCCGTTGTTTCCGTCACGGAATGGGCAAGGCTCAAAGCCTATGACGAGAATAGCGGCGCACAATGCGCTGAAGGAAGCCTTTGGGGCGGCGGGTTTAAATGGAAAACTCGGAACGCATTCCCTACGGAAGTCTTATGCCCAACGGCTTTATGAACAGACGAATGACATTTATGCCGTTCAGGAGATGTTAGGGCATAAAAGTGTAGTAACAACACAGCGATATTTGGGTGTAAATTACGCCAGCGTCCGGGATGCGTCGGAGGCGATGTCAATTCATTCTGAACTTAACGTAAGTACGAAAACGTTAAGTTCGGTAAATGATGCCTCAGATGACGCGCTTTTCATCGAACTGCTTCGTAGGGGTTATGATGTCGCACAACTCCTTCAGAAAGATGGATCAGAACAACCCATTCAACGCTCCACAGAAGCGGAAAAGCACCTGTCAATCAAAAATGATCCTTATCAGTAAAAGCAATCTGCTTCCCTTCTTTGATGCAGTTGATGAAGTTTAAAATCAATGCCGTAATTTGCAGTTGTATGCAAATTAAGAATTTAATTGGGCAGGCTTTGTAGCATGATGCACGTCGCATCTGGGGTTTTTGCTTGGGTGTTTCTTCGCGTACGCCGCAAAACTGTTAGTTTGGGTTTCCAGTCTGAATGCCTGTTATAGGTATTCAGACTGTTTGAGAGCCCCCAATTAACTATAGGTTTTACTATAAAACTTCGCCAGACCGTACAGACCAGATTTGAATCCTCAGTCTTCATATAATCCCGCCAATTTTCTGATGTCCAAGCCATTCTAATATTTTGCCATAATTTTCGAGATACATACCGCTGCGCAAGTTGATTTCCATTTTTTACTATCCTTTTGTGTCTTGCTGACTCTAATAAAATAAGACCATATTTTATTCAAAAGTTGGAGGCATTAAAAATGGGAGAAGTTGTTCTGATTATCACTATTATATTTGGGAGTATCGCTATAACGACGCTCGGATGCGTCTGGATGGGTACCTCCTACTTCGCGAAGAAAAAGGGCTTGAAGAAGGGAGCATCGCAACGTGAGGTAGAAGCACTGCATCAGAAAGTAGATGACGTTCAACAAGAAATTGATGTTCTAAAAAATGAGGTGAAACGGCTCATCAGAATCGCTAAAGGTGTCGATGAGTAAGGAGGAGAACAGATATGTCGGCGTTACTACTACTGATTTTTATTGGGTTGATGTTCTTCTTTGTTATTAAGTTTACTGCTGCGGTTACTGCCATTGTGGCAGTAGTTATGGGGACGACAACCGTCACTATACTCGCGTGTGTTTGGGTGGCCACATCGTATTACCTTAAAAAATCGGGATACGCACCGAAAACCGCTCAAGAAACCTATCGCCAAGTTGACTCGGATTTAAAACAGATGGTTGGGGATCTGCAGGAAATTCGTTCTGAATTGGAAGAGGCTGAGTCACATCTACGAAATATGGAATTTTTAAAGTACGCCCGCCAGAATCGCAAAGTTAAGAAAAGCGAGCGTGAGTAGATCAGAGCTTTGTTCTATTCTTTGCATGTATGATGTATGTATGTTGAAGTAACCGAAGTTGTTACTTATAAACCCGTTACAAGGCTGTAGATTTTCGGGGTAGGGTTACCATAGCGGGGCATCTTTTGCAAGGGGCTTGTAGGGCATTCTCGAAACCTTTTTTTCAAGGCACTTGGCATAACTAAAAATAGTAGACGTTTTTAAGAGAAACCGTCAGTCAGAGAGGATTGGGAGATTACATTATCGAAAGTCCACTCAAATACCTAAAAACGGAGGACACCAATTGATGAAACACCAAACGAAACCGACGATCATGATTCTTGGCAGTACACACTTGGCAAACCCGGGTAGTAATGCAGTTAATATTAAAATGGATGATGTCCTGGCACCCAAACGCCAACGTGAGATTGAGCAATTCGTCACACAACTTAAAGCGTATCAACCCACCAAAATAGCCCTTGAGCAAGATCCTTCACAAGACGCTGAGATTAACGCAAATTATCAAGGGTATCTTAAAGGCACATACGAACTCAAACGAGGCGAGGATAACCAAATCGGTTTTCGCCTGGCAAAACAGATGGAACATCCGAAGTTGTACGGTGTTGATTATTGGCCGAAGCAAAACCCATTTTTTCCCGATGATTTTGATTCGGATTTGATAGATTATCCTAAGTTCGCAGAAACTCACGATCAGAAGCACCTTTTGCCCTTTGAACCCACTGAAGGCAAAACCACGAAGGATGAAGAAGGCGCCACGTGGGTTGAACCTGAGAAATACGTCCCAATCATTGACATGTACATACGAGACAACGACCCCGAAGGCAGACGCGCCGAGCAGCAAGAATATCTACGGTGGATCGCGCGGATCGGGCTCGGCGACGAATACCCGGGTGCCAATTGGCTCTCCCACTCTTGGTATGATCGAAATCTGAAGATCTACGTCAACTTAACGCGTATTACTGAATCTGTCGATGACCGGATTCTGCTCATTATCGGTTCTGGGCATGTCTATCTGGTGCAGCAGTTCCTTGAAGATTCAGGTGATTACATCATCGAAAGTCCACTTAAATACTTGGATGGTGAGCGGATGTAGACTTCTTAACCTGTTTGTTATCCAAAGGCAGCATAAGTTTTGCAATATTATCCAAACTTTGGGATGTAGATAAAAGGCGGGAGCTGGTAATTTGTTAAAAGGAACACATGATGCTAACAACACTCATTCGCCGAGAACTCCTTGACAATCTAATGACGTTCCGATTTGCAGCAGCGGTTTTCATTATGCTGCTGCTTGTTGTTGCAAATACCACTGTGCTGATTACGGATTATGATCGGCGGTTAGCAAGTTACAATACTGCTGTTAAATCGAATCACGAGCAAATGCTGGAAAGAAAAACCTATTCGGGCGTAAGTTGGGATGTTATCCGTCCACCAAATCTGTTGAGTATCTTCAATGTTGGATTGGATAAGCGGCTGAATAACGAAGTATTTGTGTTTTACAGTTATGTGCCCGCCCTGTGGGATGGTCAGAAGTATGGATCAACGAATCCATTTCTGAATCTCTTTTCTTTGAGTGATATTGTCTTTATTTTTCAGGTTGTTCTGAGCCTGATGGCACTTATTTTTGCCTACGATGCACTTGCCGGGGAACGTGAGCGCGGCACATTGCGCCTTGTCCTAACGCATCCGGTGAGTCGTGCTAAAATCTTATTGGCGAAATACATCAGTGCAATGATATGTTTGTTGGTCCCACTTTTGATGAGTTTGCTCCTTGTGGTGATTTTGCTAACGACATCCACCACTGTTTTACTAAATGTTGATGATTTTCTCCGTATTGGTGGCATTGTTTTCAGTTCGATTGCGTATCTGTCGGTATTCTACCTCATCGGCATGTTGATTTCAGCAGTAACCCGCAGAACCGGCACTGCTCTAATGCTTGCGATGTTTGTCTGGGGGTTTTGGGTATTGGTATATCCGAATGTGATTCTTGTTGCGATTAACCCCGCGCAGCCTTCTCAAGAGCGTCTGGAATCCGCTTTTAATCATATTGAACAGATATGGGAGGCATTCGACCGAGAACGTAAGGGGTTCCTTGCTAATGATTCCATTCCAGGGGAAGATCCACATTTTGGCATTGTAGGGGAAGATCCGCATTTTGGTATGATAGGTGGTTCAGGTTTCAACTATGAGATATGGCATAAAATACAGTCAACACTTCTATACACCTATGTTGCTGGTTCAAATATAGAGAAACTTGATGATAAATTTGAAGCACAAGTGCCGCACGTGCAGAACTATTACCGCTTTACCGTGCCAAAGGTCATTGACACTGCGGAACGCGCGTGGCTTGTGCGAAAACCGGTGCTTGAATCTGTTTTCGTTCAGCCAGCGATAGTTGATCGTATTTTTTTGAGGTTCTCGCCTGTCGGGATGTATGACGCTGCGACGCAAGCGTGGGCAGGCACAGACCTATTCGGACTCAGAGATTTTTACGAGGCGACGCGAAAGTACCGAAGGACTGTAATTGACTATCTCTACGATAAAAACGCGTTCGGAGATCGACGATGGTTTTCTGCTGACAAAGGGGCGGTGGATTGGGATGGTTTTCCTCAGTTTTCTTTTCAGAGAAGTGGTGTACATATAAATGCGAAGCGAGCACTACCCGATTTACTCCTGTTGCTAATGATGAACGTTATTCTCTTTTTGGGAATATATTTGGTTTTCCAAAGAAGTGAAGTGTAGAATGGCTGTCAGCGATCAGCCATCATCCGTCGGTATGTGAGCATGCAGTCTCGCTTGAATATCACAACGGAATAAGTCATATAGTGCTTGCAGTTAATTTTTCGTGTTGATTTATTAACAAATGGGTTTGTGTGTATTGTAGCATATTTTGGGATTACTTGTCGAGGGAAAGCCCCTTTTTACGGGGGCTGTTTTAAGGCTGGTTTGTCTTTTTAGAGTGAAAACATTTTAGGTAAAACGTGTGATTTAATAAACTTGTGATATATGCCGAATTCTACGATTTTCCTTGACGTGGTGTTCTAATTTTGTTATAATTTAACTGAATTAGGGTCAGGCTGACGTTGATTGGCATGTATTTGGGTTTACAATCAACGTTGCTTGTGATGCTGCCAATATGCGACTATTTCATGAGTCATAAGGATCAGATTTAGCACCTGTCCATAGAGACCCGGAACAATTTGTAGAATGATTAGTACCTGAATTGTGAAAACCAACACAAATCGTCCAATTTTTTTTCCTTTTTCTGTTATCATTGGAATCTCCTTATATAGGTAGTAATGTAACCGACTGTGAAAAAAACCAGCCAAGTTTAATTAGAGCCGGTCACATTACCGTATTATTTTAGAGAGATTCTAACGTATAACAGTACACCTGTAAAGTTAATTCTTGATACGTATAAAAGCCGTGAGACCTTGACAGGTTTCATGGCTTTTACATTTTCCTTAAACTAAAGTATGTTTTAACTTGACTGATACATGACGCTTAAGATATAACTGTTAAGGAGAACTGTGTGTCTTGTCAAAATGGCGAGAGTTGTCGCAGATCATATTCATTTTTTAGGGGAACAGATATGAAATTAAATTATCAAGAGAGTTCGATTGTTTTGGTAGGCGGTTGGAATTCCAGCATGCTTAATCCAATGTGGCTTGAAGAATTTATAGTTAATCCTATGAATACTAAAGGCTATGAGATACGGAAAGCGGATTTTAGTTTCACTTTTAATGATAATGCTTTTTCTTTCAGGCATTCACCTATTTCAGTTGCTTTGGGGGATTTTAAGATAGTTTTTACGGATACAACCATCGCATTTCATTTAGAAAATGGGGAAGATTTCTCTGTACTTGAAAAGTATGTCCTGAATTTTTGTGATTCCTTATCTTTTACTTCAGTTTCCAAAGCCGGAATAAATTTTGTTTTTCGTAGTGAGGAAGACGAAGATTTAGACATTGTATCGGAAGTTGCCAATCTGAACAAATCTGATCTTCAAACTACTCTTGAGAAGTATTCATTTGTAGTGAAGATTCGGAATATAGATACAATTATAGAACTGAATATAGATAAGGCTGGAAAGCAGTTTGAGTTTAGAATCAATTTCAATTTTAATGTCCAGAATTTGAATGAGATTAAGCAGGCAATATCAGAAAATCCTATGAATAACCTCAAAGAACTCATTGAAGTTTTTTTGACTACTGCATATAATGCCAAAGTAGTGGAGTAGAGATATGAGTGTTGAAATTACAATTCTTGATCCAAAATCTGGTGCGTTAGAATTTCCAAGCCCTGAAAAATCAGAACGCAGATATGGTACTTTTACAATAGAAGTTCCTGCCAGTGAACCCTTTGAGAATAAAATTGGTAAACCTGCTTCTGGTTATGCTTATGTAAGACGTTCTCCGTATAGGAATTTACAGATAGCCCGTCCTAATCAGAATGTGGAGACTTTTGGCAATGTAATTACTATTAGTTATATGCCAAGAACTTTTAATCTTGGGCGAGTATTTAATAGGCATGTATTTAATAGGCAAGGGATTGAGCAGAGACTTTTAGAGATTAGACGGAAAACGGAAGAACTTTGCAAGATAGACAATAAAGTTGATATGGTGCATGAGCAGGCGTATAGTGATATTAGATCACTTCTGAAGATTATCAACACAGTAAATCCACGTATTCCAATGCCTAATTTAAACTCCGCTGACGACGGAAGTCTAAACGCTACATGGTTTCATAAAAAGAATGTAATAACAATGGGTGTTTATGGTAATGATAGCGTTATATTTACTCTTTACTATAAAGAGAAACGTCAGATGAATGGCTTTTGTGAATTATCTGACGAACCAGTTTTAAACGGATTTTTCCAAACTTTATATGGTATATTGAATGAATAAGGATTTTATATGCATATTTTAGATAATGATTGTGTTACTCGGTTCATAAGGGAAAAAGAGGATTGTGAGAACGGGAAAATAGACCCTTCTGTTTTTATTCCCGGAAATAGGGATACTGAAATTTCAGTCTTTGTTATATCAGATTTACAAGATAATAACAATAGAATATGGGAACTTGGTCGCCAGAAACTTAGAATGTATGTTGCGGGGAGGGCTGATTTAATTGTTTCTGATATTTATGACCAAGAGCTTAGACTGCAAAATGGAAATAGTAGACATGCCGGTATTATTCCAGTTCCCAAATTACCCGTCCCTCATAATCCAAGGGACAAAAAAAACCGATCAGCCCTGATAAGAAGACGAGAGATTGCTAATGATTTAATTGGCATAAGCGATCTTCATATTAAGTAATCAGCCGGTGGCTTTTGGGTATATTGAAAACGTCAGCTAAAGACTGGCGTTTTTTCTTTTTAACCACCCGAACAAAATTGAATGGGATACGTCACAATGTCGGTACTAAATAGGACAAAATGCAGTGATTTTCAGGGTGAAAAAAGTTGTTAAAAATCGCCTTAAACCCTTGTAAATAGTGAGTTTTTAGCACTTTTTAACTTGACATTTTTTACGTAAAATGTTAGAATATAAATAGTGTTAATAGGGAGGCTGCCACCTCCCTATTGGTGAAAAGCGGAGTTGCTTTTCGATCGTTCTGCTATTATTATAGCAAAAAGAGAATTAATAAAGCAACTCCTTTTGAAATATAAGGGAGTTTTTTAATGAACGTCGTGGAGATTATGGAACGTTTCCCCGACCAAGAAAGTTGTATGAAACACTTGGAAAAGATTAGGTGGGGAGATAAGGTGGTCTGTCCGCGCTGTGAAAGCGAACATGTCAGACCTCGCAATGAGAGTCAAAGAGGGCGTATTGGACGTTGGAACTGCCACGATTGCCGAGCTACATTCAAGGCAACAGACGGCACAATCTTTCAAGGCACAAAGACACCGCTTCAAAAGTGGTTTCTTGCTATATCGCTTATGGCGAATGCCAAGAAAAGCCTATCGAGTTTCCAGCTCTCACGGGACATAGGTGTAAGCCAAAAAACATGTTGGCGTATAATGATGGCAATACGCACAGAAATGGCGAAAGGAAACCCTGTGCTTGAGGGTATCGTTGAAGCAGACGAAACCTATATTGGTGGCAAGAGACGCAAAGACTATGATAAAGAAGAAGGTGAACCTCGCAAGCGCGGGCGTGGCACAGCGAAAGACGTTGTGCTTGGTGCTGTAGCACGAGGCGGTGAAGTCGTCACAGAAATGGTAGAGAATATCAAAGGCTCAACAATCGCTGAATTTATCAAGAAGCACGTCAAAATAGAGGATACCGAACTCTATACAGACCAGTTTCGTGGCTATAATCAAGTCGGAGAGGAAGTAAAGAACCACGAAACGCTCAATCGTTCAAAGAAATGGGAAAAAGGTGAACTCCATACGAATACGATTGAGGGCTTCTGGTCTTTCGTAAAACGGGCTTGGTATGGCACACACCACCACTATTCAACCGGATACACGCCTCTATATCTTGCAGAAGCGTGCTACAAGTATAATTATCGAAGCAGAGATATGTTTGCCAAATTTATTGAGGACAGCGTAAAAATGTGAAAATGCTGTTTTTATTTGCAATTTATTTGCAAATTCTGTAAAATACTTTCTGACGAAACTGAATTATCCATAGCACTATGGGTGTCCCCATATCTGATGCAAATTGGATAATTTGGTTTCGTCGCCAAGGGATGCCCACTTTCTATTTAAAGAGGTGTCTCTGGTGATCATGTTGTGTAGGGTTTTTGTTACAAAAAACCCGTAAATTGCATATTTTACACAATTTCATGGACAGCAATTTTTACTTAATGCACCGAGCATTAAGGTCTGTCCTGTGTTTCAATACTTGACGGAAAGATTGATAAAAAAGTAGAGCGGTATAAACCGCCCTACCGGATTGGTTCGCCGTTAGTGCTTTACGGAGTTGCGAGCTCCTGAAGGCACTAATAGCTGGAAGGCATAAGTGGAAATTACGTCTTCCATAAGAGTAGGCAGTTTCAGAACATGCGTATGTGGTCTTTTGCTGCCTTGTTGAATGGGCGTTTTATCGCGCCCTTTCAACCCTTTTTTTAATCATACCATATCTTCATGTTTGTGTCAAATGCGAAGATAGAGTTGAAAAGCGCGGAAGCGTTAAGGAGTTTCTTCATGAGTAAGAAAACGGCAGTCATTCGGGTCAGACGCTATAACTTATTTCGTGATCACCAAGTCAAGACCGATCCACCGCCCGTAATAGGAGAAGTCAATAAGCCTTTAGTCGAAATTACTATAGACCTATCTGAATTTGACAAGTTAATAGACTTGCCAGAGGTGAGAGAAGCAAAAAACTTGCCAGAACGGGCAAGAAACGTGCCAGAGGCAGAGCAGATAAGTAAAGAAGTCGAAAAAGCCAAAGCAGAACTTGTCAGGCTCTTTTCGGATATTGCCCAACTTGTCGTAAACGAGTATCCAAGAACGTTAACTTATTGTAACCGTGTAGCTGAAACAATAATGAGTGAACCTATAGAACCTACAGAGCCTCCATTAGGGTTGCTAAGTGGAAAGGCGTTTTTAAAAAAATGGTTGGGAGGCAAATAATGTCATTAAATCGTTTGCTTACCATACTTTTTGTCTGTGTTATTGTTTTTTCTGCTTGTGATCGTGATATGGGTATTACCGAGCATTTATTGCTCAAGGAAGACCCTAACGCTGAAATTGAAGCAGGAGAACCCTCTCTAATACCAGATTGGCTGAAAGAAAAGATTTGGGGAAATGAGGAAACTTTACTTGAGGAATTAATTGCTTTAGAAGAAGACTCGTGGGCAGACTATTTCATAAACGGAATACGAGTTGACGGGACAGATCAAGTGGCAATGGATTTGGCTAATCAAATTGTCAGTATACAAGAAAAAGAGCGTATTCATAACAAATGGGTCAATGCCGGTGGTATCGCAATTCTTGGGACTCGGTGGGTCACAACCACTGAACTTGAAATCGCACGTGATATTGTATTAACCATGTCGTCAAAACACCCAGACCTTCGAGAATATCTTAGTTTTAACACAGGATTCTATATCCTTTTGTATAATCAATTCAAAGAGGATATAACATACCTTCCTGAATACAGCCAAATTAATTTTGGGAAAAAACCCGTTTTCGCACTTGGAATTTGCGGAAACGTGTGTATTACTCCTTCCGGGGGAATTAATTTAGCTGGTGAAAAAATAAAACCTCAAATCAGATTTCGGGATAACACCTGTTCTGAATTGGATCAGACTAAGTGGAGATATGATACCGATACTATCTGTAGAAATTTTGCTTATGAGAAATATCTTGACTGGACAACCTTAGTTCACGAATTTGCTCACGCAATGCATAGAGCTATCGCTTCTAAAGATAGCACTTTCGATTCTAAATTACTGAAAGCGTACCAAAACGCAGTCGCTAAAGAATTATGGACAGTAAAAGCAGAGCGATATTCAAGTGTAAATTTTATGGAGTATTGGGCAGTCAATTCGGAAAAGTGGTTTATGCCCGTGGCATCAACAACCGTTTATAAAAACGGTGTTTTAATAGAGATACCTGCAATCAATCAAAACTCGCTTGAAGAATTAGACCCACAGCTTTATGCACTTATGAATAAATGGTATCCGAAAACAGAAATTCTTGAAGAACAAGACCCTTGGCGATTTGTTTGGTGAGATTAGATCAAATTTTTGCCAATCTGCTAAATGCGTATTGCATTATTAAAGTGATACGCATTTTACTATTTAAACGTAACTAATATTAAACGTAACTAATAGCATAGCAGTTTTTTCTTGACTATTTTTCATGTGTAATTATAGAATTCTCATTGATTAGGGAACGGTATAGGCTATCATCCTTAAAACCTTATGAAAGGAGGTAGCCGTTATGCCGAAACATAGCCCTAAATCTTACGGCGCAACCCGTAAGGTTATTAAACGCACTGTACAAGGTAAATATGTCGGGAAAAGACGAATTGTAGCGGTCGTACGTAAAACAACTAAGAGACGCTAACAAATATAACATTTAAAATGAATAGCCTATACCGTTCTCTAATCATGATACGATTATTTTAGCCAATTGTCAAATAAATCTGAAGCTTTCGTTAGGGGATTAACATGATTGAATATCAGAGAAGTGTAAATCAAAAACATCTTATTATGAGAGGTATTTTTCATAATATGGAATGTGGAATGATCATTGAAAAGGTAAGTCCAGCACTAAAAGTAGGAGAAATAGACGGTTGCCACATGCTTGCTAATCCATTTTTATCTGCTGTGGTTTTTGAACTCGCTATAAAGAGCATGTGGGAATTATCTCATTCAGAGGTCTTTGCGAAAACTCAAATTGATCAATATGGACATTCTATTGATAGGATATATCCTTGTCTTTCCCAGAATTTTCGTCATTTTATAGAGAAAGAATATAATAGGGAAGTCCAATTCTTTCGCAATGAACTTCAAGCAATTTCAAATTCAGAAGAAGGGCAAAGAAATCATACTGAAGATCAGTGGGAATCTATATTCAATTGTCCATATCTAACTCTTGAGGAATGCCTTAAACAAAATCTTGATATAATTATCCACGGAAAGTATAAGTTTCAAGAAGGAAGCAAAATCAATGTGGTAACGGGGATTATACCATATACTCTCTCTGACAATGATTTGGTAGATACTTACAATGATTTGGTAGATACTTATGGGCAACCTTCTTCTTTCTTAAAAAGAATTATAGATTACATAGGAATGCAATTACATTCACCTGATTATGTAAAAAATTTACCATGAAATCTAATTGTCAAAATACCACCCGACATGCTACACTAATACCAAATCCGACTGTTAAAAATCTGTCCAAAAAATTAACTACAAGCACCAAATGACTTATTCCGTTCTTTTTTATGTTAGGACTTACGCATTCTCTCTTAAAGTCCCCCTACCCCCCTGATAAGGGGGGATATGGGGGGTTGGGGGATTTAGGGGGTTAAAAATACCGAAATTACTGCTTTTTGCGTAAGTCCTATATATTATACACCGTCTTCGATTTCTGATGAAGACTTTTCACGGGCAGCCATCTGCACAACAGCCGGTAACAATCCGTAAATTCCCCAAAATGGAATCCCAATCGCATCACCGTTCAAGAGATTGTTCACCGTGAAATGCACCATCAACGAAATCTCCGCTGCCATCAATCCGATAACAACAGAACGGTAAAACCCGTCGTCTATCGTTTTGAGGGCTCGGAAACCGTAGCGTAAGAATGCAAGATTCAGCCATATCCATACGCCTAATCCAACAATTCCCAATTCTGCCATTACTTGAAGGTATTCGCTATGTGCACCGAGTTGATACTGCGCCGTGTAACTTCCAACGAGGGCTACATCTTCTTCATAAAGCATGGCAAACGCACCATAACCTTTACCCAAGATCGGATTCTCAAGGAACATCACAACCGCTTGACCCCACCGTAGCAGGCGCGCTCGGTTTGAAGCATAACTGATATCCACTGCCGACGAAACCCGCTCGATAATAATGTTATAGACACCCGGCAAATTCAGGCATACCAGTAAGATGAGACATGCCGCACCCATAAACAGAATCTTTTTATGCGTAACACCCCTCCCAAGTTGCAGCAGCATAAAACCGACTGCGACAATGACGGAGAGCCAGACACCGCGCGAAAAACACATTAGAAGTCCAACACTGAAACAGAGGAACCACGCCGTCCATAACACTCGATCATAAGTGCTGTTGTCAAATAGGAGGCGACTGAGGCAAACCAAAAAGAAAATCGCGGTGAAGGCACCATAAACAGAGTAATTTGTAAACGGGGCACTCCGATAGGCACTTGTCCACTGCCACGCGTCAATGTGATAAATTAGGACAATCACTGTCCAGATAACAGCAACAGCGGCGGAAGGAAAGGTAGCAATAAACAGTCGTTTAAGGGAAGTTATGTTTTGGATAACTGTATACACGATAACACTAAACAGCATGTACACTGTCGCACGCAGCGCGCCTTTGAATGTGCCAAAGAGATCAGGTGTATTAATTCCTGAAAGGAAGGTAACGAAGATATAGGCGCAAAGTGGTACCAAGAACGGAAAGGTATTTTCTGGTTTCTCTTTCTGTAACACTCGATCAACTATTTTTTGCGCGCAGTAAACGGCGACGAGCATACCTAATAGCGGTTCTGTCGGTGTTTGAATTTCAAAGCGTCCCGGAAGGATGTAGCGGAATGAAAAGGGCAGGGCAATTAACAGCAGATAGACCGCTATCTCCATGCCGAGGAAAATGAAGGCACCGGTTACAACCAGCAGACTAAGGAGTGGAAGCGGGGTGTCCGAATAGCTGCCGATAATGCCACCGAACACGAGACAGATGAGAAAAAGAAGAATTCGTTTGGCATGCTTTAAGAACATCCGTGGAATAACTATTAGGTTAGAATTTCATTTTGACACCCAATCCGATCGCAGTGCCATCTAAAATCAGGTTGAGCGGTGTCGTGCCTGTTGTCTCTACTGTTTTGAGTATCCGTTTCAACTCAAGGTTGAGCGCAAAGTTATATTCCCACTGAAACAGTTCTGCACCGATGATGACATATCCCGTTGGACCAGAGGAACTGTCATCGAAACTGATGCCTTGTTGCTCAAGCAGATCCACTACATTGCCACTAAAACTCGTCCCTAAAAAACCGATGCCGCCGCCCAAATAGATCGGCAGAAATTCGGACAGCAAAACGGGTCGGTAGATAAACTGATATGAAATCGGAATGAGTGTAGTAGAGAGGGTCGCCGAGGTAGGTGGTGGAATGTCAAGTTCCATCTGCCAATAGCCGAATTCAAAGCGTGAATCTAACTCCGGTGTGTGTTCAAACACAACCGAGAGCGTAGGCAGCAGGGCACTCGGAACACTTGATACGCCGACACTCTGGAGGATATCAGCCAAGCCACCTAACTCCGGTTTATATGAAAACAGGGAAAGTTGAAATGAAGGAGCATCAAGATGTTTGCCCAAGAAATCTCGGACGGGTGATGGTCGCAAGGATGGGCTATCAACAGCATCCGCGGGTGTTAGACAGAGGATCAGAAGTAGCAACATGAAACATACAAAGACCAGACGCATAGAAATAAAGTCCTTATCCAACGAGTGCTGTAGGACACAGATATGGCAACGATGGGCGGGCAAGGAACCCGCCCCTACGTTGATATGAAACAGTTAGGCTACATCATTGCGCCAGCGGGGAGCAGAATGACTTCAGCCCTGCGATTCATAGCTCTGCCAGTGGCAGTATTTTGCGGGGCGACAGGTTTCGTGTGTGCCATGCCAACTGCCTCTATTCTGGCGGCATCAATTCCTTTGGATTTCAAGTATTTTGATACCGAGTTGGCGCGTGCTTGTGAGAGATCCCAGTTGCTTCTATGGCTTCCACGCAGCACAGGCGTGCCATCAGCATGTCCAACAACCACAATCTTTGCATCCGATGCCATGAGTTGATCGACGACACCGTCAAGCATCGCTTTGTCTTTGCTGGATAGGCCGGTCTGTCCGCTGCCGAAATTGACGGTCGTAACCACCATCGGTTTCTTGGCTGCCTCTTTTGCGTTCATAGCAACCTGTTCTTTCACAGCCATCAGTTCAGATTGAATCTGTTTTATCGCTGCGCCGTTGGCTGTAGCGTTCTGTCCTACAGCATCCAGCTGCATTTTCAATTCAGCATCTCCGCTTTTCGCAGCGTCCATTGATGCTTTGCCTTGCATATCAAGCGCCTTCGTTAGATCAGCGCGGAGCTGCGCGTCCCCTTCTTTGGCTTTTTGATCTGCAGCAGCAATAGTGTCGGCGTCACCTTGTTGGGATGCGGCAATCGCCTCCTCCTTCGCTTTGGAGATTGCCTCCGTCGTATCTTTATTGTTCTGATCAACTTTGCCGTCTAACATCGTGATTTTGTTTGACATGTCAGAGTTGGTCTGCTCTATCTGTGAGACATGTTCATTCTTCCACATTTCAAACTCTTCTTGGTTTAACTTGCCGCAGCTACTGACTACAAGCGCGACTCCCAGAAGAGCGATAATTGTGAAAGTGGTTCTACTTAGCATGGATTCCTCCTAATTTTTAACGACAATTCTGAGCGTTACTTGCAAACCGACATTAAAGCGTCTGTTTTTAAGTTACCCCAAAATAATATACTCTATTTCCTCGGAATTCTTCTCAAACCCCGTTTTGAGCGTATGTATGCAAACGGAATAATTACTGTCCCGCGCACAAACAACGGTTTTCAATGCCCGAAACTGCATCGCGAACTTGCAAAATATGGAAAACCTGCAAGTAATTTATTCGCACAGGTGCTTTTGCTATAAATTATAGCACTTTTATCCAAAAAAAGTCAAAAGTTTTTTTCACGCTCGCCAGAACAATAAGATTAGATGTTAAAACATCCTTGATTTTTGATGTAATATAAGATAGAATTAAGGAGCCGCGAGGTTCAGAAATCGATACTGATAGAAGTACTTTGCAAGCGGCACGAAGTTAACATGATTACAAACTAAGGACTACTGACAGCATGGGACAGATAAGCATTATCCTCATCGCAGGTTTACTCTTTCTTTTTTCCTTTGAACCGCCGCAAACTAACATAAACATCAGCGATATGCAGGTGGTGCTTTGGACAATTGTATTAACAGGGTTCCCTGTGCTCCTTACGTGTTTCGTAACATCGTACGTGGCGCGAACCTTTCCTGCGGACAAAGAAGAGAACCTACCGAAACTTTATCGCTTGCGACGCTTCATGATCGTTTTTGAGTGTATGAGTTTAGCGGCGTATCTGTGTAATATATACTTGCTGAATTTGCCCACCTTGATCGATAAACACCTTGCTTTCTTTCCCATGAGGCACCTGCGCCAGATATTCGCGTTGCTTCCGCTTCTGATTGGTCTCATCTGTATCCGGCTTGCCTTCTATCAAGTGAATCGGCTCCAACAAGGGCACTACCGAGAGGTCGCCACACTTCAATTCAAGTTTCTGCTCTTCCCACTGCTGCCGATGTTGGCTTATCTCGCCACAATAGATGCTGTATACTGGCTCCCATATTCAGTACAGATGTTCATCCTTGAGCACCCTTATGTACTAATAGGGTTGATTCTACCCGTGATTGCGTCCGCTTATATTTTTGCACCACTATTCATGCAGTTTCTATGGAAAACGGAACCCCTGGCGGTCGGTTCAGCATTGAAGGGAAAATTAGATGTGTTGACGAAACAGAGCGGCATAAAATATCGGGATATTGTGGTATGGCAGACCGGTTCACTCTTAATAGCGAATGCAGCAGTCGCGGGGACCTTTCCGTGGAACCGCCGAATTTTCCTGACAGACGCACTCCTTGAATACTTTACAGATGAAGAGATCGAAACCGTCGTTGCCCACGAACTTGGGCATATCCGCTACAGACACATTCCGACGTATATGCTGTTTTCGATCTTTTATCTATTGAGTTATCTGTTTTTCTTTGTGCTTGTTGAAGAACCGTTGGTGGCATATTTCGGGGAATCACAAATCTTGCCAACGTTATGTTCATTAACTTTTCTAATCGTCTATTTCGTGTTCATCTTCCGGTATTTGTCAAGACGCTGTGAACATCAAGCCGACCTATATGCGGCTGCGCTCACGAAGAAACCCGAAGCATTTAAAAACGCTTTGATGAAACTTGCTGTGCTGAATTCGGTGCCAAAATCAATTCGACGGTTCTTTGAAATGTTCAACACACACCCATCTATCCACCGGCGAATTGATTTTATCAACCAGTGGGCAGAACAAAATTCCGCCATTCAACGTTATAAAAACTATCTACTTGAAGTCAAAATCTTAATTGCCCTGCTTCCGATATTTGGTATCCTCGCGTTGCTGTTGCTCCGTTAAGCAGCAAAACCGATACTGGATCCGGTGAAGTTGGAGTTCAACAATCCACAATCGCCTCAATCGGAAGTTTCCTCTTCTGGAGTAAAAGATACCTCGCCTGCCTCTGTATCCTCTTCAATCGCAAATTGGAGTCGCTCTACCATCCGATGTAATGGCAATTCATACTCTTCTTGAAGCCGACGTTTTTCATCAGCGATGTGGAACGCGACGAGCAACGGAACCCTCGCTTCATCAAAGCCTCTCCTGAGATAGGATTCAACTAAACTTTTGACATAGTCAATGAGTTCATCGATGGCTTCCGAGGTTAATTCCTCGGTCGGTTTGATAGTATAAGGTGTGCCGAGTATAACGAATCGAATCGGTTTATTAAGATCTTGTTCTTGCTGTTCCATTATATCGTTATTGACCCCTTTCGTATTTTTTTGAGGGTTATCATGCCTCGCAGTGAGAGCAGTTATTAGTTATTAGAATTGATCCCACGCGGTAAATGCAGTTTATAATCTAACCGGCTGTGGGGTGTCGTTTCTATCTTTGGGTGCTTGACCTAACACTTCATTAAATGGTATGACGATACTTGTATTCATAAAGCGAGTGCTTGGTGCATTATCTCTGTACACGGTGCAATACCCGTCCATGTTTCAAAAGCGATAGCCCCCTGATGCACTAACATACCGATGCCACCGAGCGTTTCACAGCCGCGCACAGCAGCAGCTCGCATAAGTGGTGTCACCGGAGGCGTATACACAATATCGTAAACGACAGTGTGCGGTTGAAGCCAATCCGCAGAAATTAACAGTGGATGTGTCGCGTCCATACTAACCGTCGCAGTGTTGATGAGGAGCATGCTCTCACGAACAGCAACAGGCAATTGAGGATCCGCAAACCCCAACCCCTGCATGGAAATACCCGTTTTTTGACGCATCTCCTCAGCCAAGGAGATAGCTTTCTCCACTGTGCGGTTAGCGATCGTAATCAAAGCCACACCCGCGAGTGCCAACGCAACGACCACTGCCCTGGCAGCACCTCCTGCCCCTAAAACGACAACATTTTCACCGACTGGCACAGACATGTTTCCGTTTTCCTCTAAAGCCCTCAAAACACCCGGGGCATCTGTATTGTCGCCGTGTATCCCGTCATCAGTAAAGGTGAGTGTGTTCACTGCTCCAATGAGTTCTGCTTCCGGTGAAATCGATGTAAGATGTGAGATGACTGCCTGTTTATGCGGAAGCGTCACGTTAATGCCAACGACATGGGTCGCTTTAAACCCCGCGATTGCGTCTGACAAATCATTCGGGCGGACATGAAAAGGGACGTATACGTAATCAAGTCCGGCTTTGGCAAAGGCGGCATTGTGCATCTGAGGCGACCGGCTGTGTTCAACGGGGTCACCAATAACGCCGACGATACGAGTATGTCCTGTCAGTAAGTGTTGCTTTTGCATTGTTTAATGGCTTTTGCCTGTCGGTAGTCGGTGTCCGGTTGTCAACGCCAAACCAGCGTGCAAGAAGAAATTGACGTTGTCTACCGGATCGAGTAGCTATCTCGCTGACCGCCGATTGCTGACTGCGTCGGAAGCACGCCATCACGATCATCGTGATCGCGTGACTTCCGAGGACTGCCAATTGCTATCTTCTAAGCAGTTCTTCAACGGTCTGTTTCGCCGCCTCCATCTTCGGATAGCGAATCTCTCGATAGCCACGGACCTCCTCCACAGATTCTAACGCGCGGAGATGCTTATCGTAAGTCTCGGTGTCGCTTGGAGCGAACGTGTCAATCACACGGGAAATATACCACTCTCGGAACGCCTTCTCTTTCGCATGCCATTCCGGTAATAACCGTCTTAGAAACTTCATCCGTTTCATCAGATTTAACTGCCAATTATGCGTGTCAATATCTGTCTCAAAGTCAAATCCCATAACAGTGAAATGCGGACGATTGAGATGGACATATTTAATCCTGTCGCCGTTTTTGGTGTCAACCTTGTATAGTTCCTTGTCCCGTTCCAATTTTTCTTCGCTTGTCAGAAGATGTGCAACATAGACTTCGTCCTTAATCAGCATCACCTTATGAAGATATCTGATAGCGGCTTTTGTTGCACGATAGTTGTATGATTCTGAATCACTCGCACAAACCTGTTTTACCTTTTCAATATACATCTGGGCATAGTTAAGGCCTTCAAACTGAACGAGGTCGTAGGTATAGAGTGCCAGGAGTCGATGAATATTGTCCGAACCAACACCCATTGTCTCCACGGCACTTTCGACGAGTGTCGCGTACCTTTGTGCCAAACGCTTTCCGCCGCGTTTTCTCTCCAGAATCTGTCGTTTTTCAGAGAGCATTTCGGCATAACTCGACTCGCGGGGTGCCTCATCTACGAGTTGTTGGAAGTCAAGCGCGAGCCGCCGTCCGACATTAAATGCTTTCATATTGGTCTCCAAATCGGCATGCGGGACCATCTGCTTGAGTGCCAATTGGAGCGGTTCCAGTTCAAGAGGTATCAATCGGCGTTGGAAGGCGGTACCCAAGAGCATCATGTTCGCATACAACTTGTTGCCGAACAACTGCTCAGAGGCAGTAAACAGATCAATGCCGAAATACGCCTCGGATTTGGTATGTGTCTGAAGTGTCTCTTCAAGTGCGTCTGGATCAAAATCGTCTTTGCCAATGAGAGTCGTTATTGTCTCGGTTTTCGCGGTATTGACTACAGCAACGGTACGATCCGGTGATGCGACACGGAAAAGCGACCGCGGGGTGATACCACGGACAGCCTCTAAGATGTCAAGTCCTAACAGCAGATCCGCTTTGCCATACGGGATCATCGGAGAAGCGTGAACACTCGGTTGCATGTATGCAATATGTGTATAAACCCCGCCGTTGCGAATTGCCAATCCTTTCCTGTCACAAAACGTTACATCGTAGCCTTGGAAATACCCCGCAACGACAAGGACCTTGGAAATAGTCCCAATGCCCATGCCACCGACCCCTGCCGCATACGTGTTCCAACTCCGCTCAAATGTCAGTGGTGGCGGTGGTGGTAAGGGATCATCACTCAAGAGATCTCGGTAAGCGGATGCCATCGTCTGCGCTTGTGGTGGACGTTTACGGGTGACGATGACCTCTTCAAAGGCTGGACACGCATATTTAATCCGCGCACACGCGCCATCAGAGACGCAGTTTGATTGGTCAATAGCAATCTTATCACCATAATCGGTATCAACAACTTTTAAACCCGGACACCCTGTAGCCGTGGTGCATTCCCGACAAAATTCGCAAACTTCAGGTGTGATATTGATATGCTTTTCGTATTTCAGGAAACCATCTTTGGCTATAGTTTTACGTTGTTCGCGACGGAGGCGGCGGTGGTAAGTAATCGCACACTCTTTATCGGCAATGACAATTTTGACTCCCGGTTTAAGGATGGTCTTTTCAAGATGTTTTTTGTAGTTTACCCGATCTTCTGGGTTGGTGCGTACAATATCTATTTCGGAATCGCCAGCGAGCCCTTGGGTGACCTGCTCAATGTCCTGTGCAAACGTCGGATTACCGAGGATGTCAAGTTCACCCGCTGGAGTCGGCTGGTGCCCAGTCATTGCTGTCGTTTGGTTATCTAAAATGATATAAGCAATATCTTGGTTGTTTTTGATTGAATCTGAAATCGCTGCCATCCCACCGTGGAAAAAGGTTGAATCCCCCATGAAAACGATCTGTTTATTCTCAATAAACGGGTCAATACCAGCACCTGACCCACCACCTAACGCCATTGCGGAGAGGTTGTGCATCAACCGCGGAAACGGTTCATATTTGAGCATCGAATAGCAACCGATATCCCCGTGAAAAACGAGATCTACCGGTACTGAATTGTGATGCTTTTTCATGTAGTCCGTATCCATAAATTGTCTTGTGATTTCAAGGAAGACACTTGAGGAATCGCGGTGTGGGCAGCCCGGACAGAAAGTAGGGGTTCGTTGTGGGATGTCAATTTGCTGTTCAGATACCTGTTTTTGGAGTGTTTCTTCACACGTGAGATGTTCCAAATCGACAGGCGTACTGTTTGGGCTAAGGCGATGTTTGAAAAGCGGGATGAGTTTCTGGATGAGAATAGACGCATCCAATCCGGAGGCTGCGGGAATACCTGCTAAACTGTCGGGGAATTGTTTTCCCCAAACGTTTACGTACCGCTTGATGCCACCGTCTTGGTACATTTGCGTAAGGAGTGCTTTAATTTCGTTTTCTAAGAGGGGGCGTTTCTCTTCAACGACGTAGATTTCATCAACCTGTTCAGCAAACTCTCGGATGATATCCGCGTCAATTGGATGGGTCATACCGAGTTTGAGAACTGGGATGTCGCCGTATAAGTTTAATTCTCCGAGCGCGTGGAGGAGGCAACTGTGTGCTAAACCGGCACTGACGAATCCGAGTGGATACCGCTTTTGGCTTAAAGGATCTCCGGCAAACTGAATTGTATTCAGTCCGAGATCCCTTGCCGTTTCAAGAGCCGTGGGCAGCCGTTCCTGAAACGTTTCCGTCTCAATCTGGGCGGTATGCGGGGGTAAAACAACCCGTTTGTCGGCATCAATGAGTTGGGTATCAAGGCTAACGCGTTTCAACTCGGTAATGTCAGGATAAATGTTAGGTTGAAGTTCAACATTTCCGCCGCCACTCGCCTGATTTTCAGTCGTTAAATAACAAACATAGAGATCGGCTGCAGCCGAAATCTGGAAAGCACAGTTAATCCAATCTTTGAGTTCCTGAAATGTACTCGGTTCTATAAGTGGCGTATAGACATGTCGCGCCAAAAATCTTGAATCAGCCGGTACCTGTGTGCTGTGTGACCACGTATCATCACCAACGACAACGACGGCCCCGCCGGTTGTTCCTGCCAGGTTGCTAATCGCCAAGGCATCGGAGGCGACATGTAATCCGACGCTTTTCATGAACGCAATCGCACGGACATCCGCCATCTGTGAGCCATTGAGACGCGCAATACTTAACGCTTCATTGTTGGCTATCTGCGCGATGATGCCGTTGTTTTTCAACAATTCCGCATTACGTTGGAGGACATCAAATACTTCGGCAATCGGGGAACCCGGATACCCTGTGAGCAGACTAACCCCACTCTCCAAGGCACCTTTGACTAACAACTCGCACCCCGTATAAACATGCGTTCCGCTGGCTTGTGTAAACCTGTCGTCCATATTTTTACCTTTCCTTACGGTTCGGTTCGGTCAAGCGGGTTTGTTGCTTCAATCGCCTTTTCGTAACTCGTCCTTCATTTCATTCCGAACTATCGTTTTGGGTTTTCATCAGAAACCCGATTTGGACATCGGACAAATCGGAGCGGAAACCTAATATTTAAAAACTATTTTTCAGACAATAACTCTCGCGCATGTGCAAGCCCTATTTCTGTTTCTTCGCCACCGTGCATGCGGACGATCTCATTAACCTGCTCTTCCGCTGTCAGTGGTTTCGCCGTAATCAGGGTACGTTTATCAACAACCTTTTTCTCTACCCGAAAATGATTGTCAGCAAAACGGGCGATCTGGGGGAGATGCGTAATACAGATGACCTGCGAAAACGCCGAAAGCTCCTTCAATTTTTTGCCAATAACATCGGCGACCTTGCCGCCGATACCGCTATCGATCTCATCAAAAAGCAGTGTCGGAATCTCGTCAACTTGGACCAGCACCGTCTTTAAAGCAAGCATGATCCGAGAAATTTCGCCACCTGATGCAATCCTCGCAATCGGGCGCGCTTCGGAACCGACGTTCGGGGCAATCAAGAATTCAACATCGTCCATCCCGTCGGAACGAAACGCATAACGTTTACTATTTACTTCAAACGGGCCGCGTTCCTCTGGAATGTGTTGAACGGATGCCTGAAACTCCGCTTTGTCCATGCCAAGTGTACGGAGTTCCTTCTCAATCCGTTCCGACAGATGTTTCGCGACGTGCAACCGTTTCGCGGAGAGCGCAGTACACAGATGTTGTGCTTCTTGGATTGTTTTTTCAATTTCCGCTTGAAGCGACGCTTGTTTCTCTGAACCGAGGTGTAAGGTCTCCAACTTTTGTTCCGCTTCAGCATGGTATACCAGTATCTCGGAAAGCGTGTTGCCATAACGCCGCTTCAGTTTGGCAATCAGGGCGAGCCGGTCGGCGATCTCGTCCAATCGTCCTTGATTGAATTCCACGGTGTCAGCATACTGACGGATCTGTAAAGCGATATCTTCCAATTCGTAGAGCGATGATTCCAAACGATCCTGTAATTCCGAGAGGCTACCATCAAGATCTAATAAATCTGTAAGCGCGTTCGCAGCATCTTTCAAACGGTCAAGTGTAGACAAATCCGTTCCCGTAGCACCACCGCCAAAACCACCGGATCGGTTGCTACCATCAAGTTGGTCGCATACATAGTTTGCAGACTGGGACAATTTTTCCGCATTTTTTAGGACACGGGCCTCATCTGCCAACTTTTCGTCTTCGCCTGCCTCCAGATTCGCCGCAGTCAGTTCTTTAATTTCAAATTCAAGGAGATCTTTTTCGCGTTCTGATGCAGCCAAAGTGTCCGCAACGGATGCCGCCTCTTGTTGCAAAGCGCGTAGTTGCGTATATATCTTGCCAACCTGTTGCCTCGCCTCACTGCTCCCACCGAAATCATCCAAAAGTTTGAGATGTGTTTCGGTCCGAAAAAGCGATTGATGTTCGTGTTGCCCGTGGATGTCAACAAGCAGCGTGCCGAGTGCCTGCAATTGCTTTAAATTCACTAAACGTCCGTTGATATGGCAGCGGCTTCTACCGTTCGCGCTGATTTGCCTTGAAAGAATCACCACATCGGATGGGTCCAACACATCGCTAAAGGCAAAATCGGTGTGCCACATCGGATGTGTATCGTCAGGGGCGACACTCGCCTCTACCTTTGCGAAATCGGCACCTTCGCGCACAATATCGGCGGAGGCTCTCTCACCTAACACCAATCCAATCGACTTGAGGATGACCGATTTACCAGCACCTGTCTCACCTGTAAAGATATTCAACCCGGATGCCAGTTCCAATTCAAGTTCATCTATGAGGGCAATGTTGCGGATAGAGAGTGTTTCTATCATTTTAGTTGCCAGTTATCAGTTATCGGTTATTGGTTATCAACGGTTATCGGTTTTCAGTTAAAGAGGTCTGCTGTGGTATCGCGTCAACCTATAGATTTTACCAGAAACCTTGATACCCTAAGCCCCTCTTAACTGACAACTATTCCCAGCATTAGTTTTTCACGTAAGGCTCTATAGTAACTATGATGTTGCGAACGAATAAGCCGAATTGTCCGTTCCGCCTTCTGCACTTTTATGACTGCGTCCGCAGTGAGGCTGTGTGTCTCACGCTGCCCATCTACAAAAACATCAACGCTCTGATATGCAGCACGCATCTTGACGGTTATCTCTGCATTACCATCGGCGATAAAAGGACGCACGGTCAAACTGTGCGGTGCTATAGGTGTTAGAAGGATCGCTTCTAACTGCGGGGCAACAATAGTACCAGCACAAGAGAGTGAGTATCCTGTTGAACCACTCGGTGTTGCAATTATTAAGCCATCAGCATTGTACGGTATAAAGAGTTCGCCATCAATATGTGCGTCTAATTCAATGAGACGCGTATAGTGACGAATAACAACATCGTTGAGCGCAAAAGCCCGGAACGGTTGTGGGCTTTGGTTGACTCGGGGCTGCCCGTCCACAACGACTTCTAACATCATTCGATGTTCTATCCGATAGTCCCCCGCCAACGTCGCCTTCAAGGTCGGATAGAGTTGATCAAGCGAGGCATCCGTCAAAAACCCAAGCGTCCCAATATTAATCGCTAAAATTGGTACATTCTCAATCTGTGGGGTGTGGGCTGCGCTCAATAGTGTGCCATCTCCACCGAGAACGAGCAGCATATCTGCCTGTTCAACTACTTCCGTTTTGGAGATGCCTGTTTGCGGATACCCCAATTCAACGGCTTGTTCCTCTGGAAGCAGCGGGACAATACCTCGTTCTTTAAGCCACGTAGACACACCTTCAACGACACCTACCGCGTTCGTTTTGGTAGTATTGACAAAAAAACCGACCTTTTTTATTTTTTTCATCTCGTCATGCGAAGGGGTTGCTTATAGGCTATTAATAAAAAACTCGTCTTCTAATTCTCCAAGCGCATAAATAAAAGAATAACGCCACCGCCGACGAGAAAAGCTCCCACAGTAATAAGCAGATTCATATCGAGTTGCGGTAATATGTGAGCAGTATCTATACGTTCCCCGTCAACCGTTGTGAACTCGCGAAAGGGCCATAATCCGTAAAGTGAACCCACCATCAGTCCGATGAGAAAGGCGATTGTGAGGTTGCGGTACCGCTCCAACAGATAGTTGAGCAATCGTGTAAATGCCAGAAGCCCAAACAGACAACCGAGCGCAGCGAAAGCGAGTATCAGAACACTTCCTAACATCGCCTCCGTTAAAGTACCCTTGATCAGCCCTGGAACACCTTCTATCAAGGTATTGATCGCCGTTAGGAGTGGAAAATAGACCCCGAGCGCGAGCATCAAAAAAGAACCACTGATGCCGGGCAGGATCATCGCTGAAATCGCGAGTACTCCACTTCCAAAAAAGAGTCCGAGTTCCCAATACGTTGGAAACCCATCTGTGTGTTCAGCACTGCCAACTATCATTGCCTCGTTCCCAGCTTTATAGGCAACCCGTTCTAACTGCTTTTCACCCGTACCCATGGAGAGGCTTAATATCAGGGCAACGGCGATCAATAGTACCAGCAATTCCTTCCAGCCGAACGCTTTTAGCATTCGCAACGGTACGAGAATAGATATTAAAATCAATCCGCTAAAGAAACCGTAAGTCGCATCATGGTAATTGTTCAACAGATGGACAATCAGTTTCGACGTAAGCAATAAGGCGGCGATCGCACCGATCCCCAACAGTACAAGGAAACCGAAGTCAATACGACGAAGTTCGGCTCCCGCTTCTGTGAAGGCAAGTCTTTTGAATCTTAGGACCCCAATCAACTTTTTAACCGTTGAAAGCCCGATACACCGTAAGGCACCGATGAGTCGTTCATAGATTCCCAAAACAAGTGCAAGGGTCCCGCCGCTCATACCGGGGATAATATTGGCAATACCTATCAGAAAACCGTTAACAAGAAGTCGGAGTGAATTCATATTTTAGGTGTCGGTTGTCCCATCTGACGAACCGTCGTTAATGACAACAATTTCACTGATGAATTCAGACGCTACCTGAATTATCTGTCCAATTGTTTTAGGTTCATTGTAAGCCGGTAACAGGCAGGTTTTCGTGATTTTAGATAAATTATACTATAAAAACGCTTTTCTGTCAAACGGTTATGTGTGAAGGATATGTAAAGTGTTTGACATTAAGCGTTTCCTCTCGCTTGTAGGAGGGGTTTGTAACTCCGATCTGTCGGGAGGTCACGTGTTCATGAGTTGTTGGTTTAACAACAAAAATTGTATCCATCGGACAAACCCTAATTTTTACTTGCAATCTACTGTAGATTCTTATATAATACTTCACATAGATTTATGATTGAGAAGAATAGGACTTACGCAAAACTGCATCGTTTGCGGACAGAATTGGAAAACTAAAAGCGTGGAAGCAACATTGGAAAATTGGAACCGTCATCCCCTTCCATCCTTCCCTATCTTCCAATCTTCCGCCTTCAATATTCGCAACTGCAATTCTTAAAATTTGCTGTAGGAGGTAGGCATGAGACAAACTGTCGCCGTTAAAGGCGCGCGAGAAAATAATCTACAAAACATTGAACTTGAGATTCCACGAGACCAACTCGTCGTCGTTACGGGCATCAGCGGTTCGGGTAAATCTTCATTGGCATTTGATACTGTTTACGCTGAAGGGCAACGCCGATTTCTGGAATCGATGTCCACGTACGCCAAACGCTTTATTACACAACTCAAAAAACCAGATGTTGATTTCATTGACGGCTTGTCCCCCGTTGTTTCTATTGAACAGAAAACAGTCACGATGAACCCGCGCTCCACTGTCGGAACGATGACTGATTTGCAGGACTATCTCCGTATGCTCTTTGCAACGATAGGTGTCTCGCATTGTCCGTATTGTGAAATTGAGATTCCCACCCGTACGCACCATCAGATCTTGGAGCGGATGCTCTCAATGCCAGAAGACACTGAAGTTGAAATTCATGTCCCGGTCTTCAAAATTTACGGCGAAGATTACGACTACCTCTTTGACGACATTCGGACGAAAGGGTGTAGACACGTCAAAATTGATGGCATTGAACACGACATCAGCGAGGAAATTGAACTTGATCCAGACCAAGAATATGACCTCCAAGTGATTGTTGACAAATTCTTTGTTAAAAAGGATATTGATAAACAGGTGCTTGCCTCTCTTGAACACGCGATGCTCGTAGGAGAGGGCTTTATGCGATTTGATGTGCAGTTTCCAGAGGATGCCGAAGCGGACGCAATAGAGCGGTTAGAAGGTTTCGGATGTCCAAAGCACGGCATAATCATGGCTGAACTCGGACCGCATCACTTTACCTTTAACGAACCGACCGGGGCATGTGTAACCTGCTCTGGGCTTGGCACCTACTTACAGGTACATCCGAATTTGCTTGTCCCTGACAAGACGCGGAGTATCGCCGACGGCGCATTCGTCCACCAAGCCTTCAACTATGATCCTGATAGATGGGATGGCAGAACAATGTTCAGTCTCGCTGCACACTACGGTTTTGACTTGGACACGCCTTTTGCCGATCTACCAGAAGAAGTTGTTGATGTCCTCTATCACGGCACACACGGCGAAGAATTTCCGATCCGACAGCCAGAAGGGGCAAGACCTGTTGAGAAACGCCATCTCGGTCGGAAAATCCGGTTTGATGGTATCATTACCCGGATTGATAGACACTATCGCCGTTATCGGAAACAGGGTGAAGCGCACTCCGGCATGGAAGAATATCTCCGAAAAGTGATGGTAGAACGTACCTGCCCCGATTGCAACGGTGCAAAATTGAAACGACAGCGGCTGCTTGTCACTATTGACGGTCAAACCATCCACAAAGTTGGCGAACTGCATTTCGAGGAATTGAGAGACTTCTTGTTAGCGATCACAGGTATACCGGAAAAGCAGCGAGAAGCAGGGCATCGCGTTATCAATGAACTTGTGACTCGGATTAACCTCCTCCTCGGCATCGGACTCGATTATCTGAATCTGAATCGCCGTTCCGCAACGCTCTCCGGCGGTGAATCCCAACGTATCCGTCTCTCCACGCAGATCGGTTCAGGGTTAATGGGTATGCTCTATGTCCTTGATGAACCGAGTATCGGTCTCCATCCGAAAGATAACGCTAAGATGATAGAAACGCTACGAAAATTACGGGACATCGGCAACACCGTTATCGTCGTTGAACACGATGAAAGCACAATTCGCGCCGCAGATCATATCATTGAACTCGGACCAGGACCGGGGATCCACGGGGGGAAGATCGTTGTTCAGGGTGAACTCGAAACGATTCTTGACTGCACCGAATCTTTAACGGGCCTCTATTTGAGCGGAAGGCGAGAGATCCCACTGCCAAAGCAACGCCGTAGCTTAAACGGTAAATTCCTAAGTATTATCGGTGCCAAAGAAAATAATCTCAGAAGCATTGATGTAGATATACCGGTCGGCGTGTTTATCTGCATTACGGGGGCTTCGGGTTCTGGTAAGAGTACCCTCGTAAACGAGATTCTCTACAAGAGGCTACATTCTATCTATCACGACAGTCGGACGCTTTACGGGGCACACGATGAACTCGAAGGACACGAACACGTCAGTGATGTGATTAACATTGATCAATCACCGATCGGGCGTTCCGCGCGTTCTAATCCTGCCACATACATCAAGTTTTACGATAATATCCGCAAACTCTTTGCCAGCACACCACTCTCGCTCTCAAGAGGTTATACTGCCTCACGGTTCAGTTTCAATGTCAAAGGCGGACGCTGTGAAGAGTGCCACGGTGAAGGCACGATCACCACGCAGCTTCACTTTATGCCAGATGTTGAGGTCGTCTGTCCGACTTGTAAAGGGGCACGCTATAATGAAGATACGCTTGACGTTACTTATAACGGCAAGAATATCTCTGAGATCCTTAATATGTCAATTGAGGAAGGCGTTGATTTTTTCGCCGATCAGCGGTTGATTAACCATAAACTCAACGTCCTCAACCAACTCGGTATGGGGTACCTCCAGATCGGACACCCTGCGACGATCCTCTCCGGAGGTGAAGCACAACGGGTAAAGTTGGCGAGTGAACTCGGCAAACTCAAGCGAGGCAAACATAACCTATATATCTTAGATGAACCTACTACAGGGCTTCATATCGCAGATGTGCAGAAACTCTTAGACAGCCTCAACCGCCTCGTCGATAGCGGACATACCGTGCTTGTGATTGAGCATCATCTGGATGTCATCAAAACCGCCGATTATGTCATTGACCTCGGACCAGAAGGTGGGCATAAAGGTGGAGAAGTATTGGCACACGGCACGCCTGAAGATATTGCAGCAGTTGAAGCCTCCTTCACCGGACAATTTTTGAAGGAATATCTTATCTGAAATTGGTCTGATCTTTATGAGGCGAAAAGATAGGTTATTGTCAAAAGCGAGAAATAGACCGAATAATTTACACTTTCGTGAATAGGACTTACGCACTTCCCCGGTAGGTTCGGTTTCCTAACCGAACCGGATTTTACACAAAAACCTTGAAGACTTCAAAACCTTCTTGAATCCCGTAGGGTTTATTTGCTTGGGTGTTTCTTTAAGTATCTCTGTAGAAAACGCTACCTCACAGAACTAAACCCCGTAAGGGTGGCATCTGCTAAGACGCTCCCACAAAATACTCCCTAAACTGGAAAGTCAGGGATGAGCCTCTATACGTTCGTAGCCCAGAAGTTGAAGTCGATGGTTTCTGTTGTTCAGGATTAAGTAAAAAAATAAACAAGTCCGCATCAAAGTAGAGAAACTCGCCTAAGATAGGAGTTAACGCCTCGTTATGTTGCCTTGCAGGTAAGATATAATCATTTTCAGAATTCCGTATAGTGCACAGGTTGAGGCGTTACTTGCAAACCACCGTGCATAACTGGAAACAAGAGACCTTTGAAATTTCCCCTTGCAAAATTAATTCCAAATTGTGTATACTTTATAGCATGAAGTTAGGGCACTGTACTGGCTGCTCACAAGTCTGTTACGGTACACCGGCGGGAGGAAGTCGTGTGTGGCTTTCTAAAGACCCTACTCCTTTAAATGCTACGAGACAAGGGGCAAACTTTGACCGATAATCTATTAAGATCTTTAAATGATGTCCAGCGCGAAGCAGTCCAGCATACCGATGGACCGCTTCTCATTTTGTCTGGTGCGGGCAGCGGCAAAACGCGCGTCATCACACACCGCATCGCTCACCTCATCAAACATCACGGTATCTCCCCTTTCCGTATCCTCGCTGTAACCTTTACAAACAAGGCCGCAAACGAGATGAAGGAACGGTTAGATACGCTCGTAGAAGGCGGTGTAAGCCGAGAGCTCTGGGTGTCAACTTTCCATGCAACCTGTGCGCGCATCCTGCGCCGGGATATTGAGAAGTTAGGCGAGAGTTCTGGGTCTGAAAGTGTATCCCGATCCAAAAAGCGCGCCTACACGCGGGATTTTACTATTTTCGATACAGGTGAACAGGCCACGCTTGTCAAAGATGTGCTCAAGCAGCTCAACTATAGCGATAAGGATTACAGCCCGCGCGCGATCCTCAGCCTAATTAGCCATGCCAAGAACGAGACCATTTCACCTCGGAAATTTGAAAGCATCGCTGACGGGTATTTTGAGAGAGTCGTTGCGGAAGTCTACCCACTTTACCAAGATGCCCTGCGCCTAAACAACTCCCTCGATTTTGATGACCTGTTGCTTTTCACAGTAGAACTCCTTGATAAAAAACCCGAGGTCTGCCAATTTTATCAGAATAAATTTGAGTATATCCTCGTTGATGAGTATCAAGATACCAATCGCTGTCAATATGAACTGGTGCGCTTGTTAACTGGCACGAGAAACAATATCTGTGTCGTTGGGGACGACGACCAATCTATTTATGCCTTTCGCGGTGCTGACATCAGGAATATCCTCGATTTTGAGCAGGATTACCCGAACACCCGTGTCCTTCGTTTGGAGCAGAATTACCGTTCCACGCAAAACATCTTGGACGCGGCGTGGAATGTTGTACAAAACAATAAAGCACGAAAACTGAAAAAACTCTGGACTGAACAGGAAGATGGCGAACTGATTACCTGTTACGAGGCGATGGACGAAAGCGACGAGGCGGGTTACGTCGGCACACAAATTGAAGATTGGCACGCGGAAGGCGTAGACTACAAGGATTTTGCTATCTTTTATCGAACCAATGCACAATCCCGAATTTTTGAGGAGGCATTCCGAGCGGCAAACATTCCGTATCAGATTGTCGGCGGTGTCGGTTTCTATGATCGGATGGAGATCAAGGATCTACTTGCTTACCTCCGTGTGATGTGCAATCCCAACGACTCCATGAGTCTCCGACGTATTATCAATGTGCCAAGTCGCGGCATCGGTGCTACAACCCTTGAACGACTCATTGGTTTTGCTGCTGCAGAAGATATTACGCTCTTTGAAGCAATTCAACGCGTTGATGAAATCACCACAATTAACCGCGGCATCCAAACAAAAGTAAAACGTTTCGTCAAAATTTTTGATGAACTTGATGCTACTGTGCTTCCCGCCGATGCACTCGATTATGTATTGAAAGTAACCGGTTATCTTCAAAATTTGAAGTCCCAAAATAGTATTGAAGCGCAGAATCGCGTTGAAAACATTGAGGAACTCATTAACGCCGTTATCGAATATGAGCAGAACGAACCGGAACCGAGCCTTTCGGATTATTTAGAGAATGTGGCACTCATCGCCGATATAGATACGATGGATACCGACAGCACCGATCTGGTGACGTTGATGACTTTGCATAGTGCCAAAGGTCTGGAATTTCCATTCGTGTTCATTGTCGGTGTAGAAGAGGGGTATTTACCGCATCAACGCTCCATCAGTACGGAATCCGAAGTGGAAGAGGAACGGCGACTCTGCTACGTCGGCATCACGCGAGCGATGGAGCAGCTGTATCTCTCACACGCCAGATCGCGGAGAACTTTTCGAGAAACAGAATATCGCACACCATCTCGCTTCATCGCTGAAGTTCCAGAACATCTTATCAAGCATGTTGATCGCTACCGCTCTCCATTTCACGAATCGGTAGGTTTGTATGAAGAAGTATCTGAGGATGCAGATGATTACTCCGTTGACCAGATTGTTCATCACCCGCAATTCGGAAGGGGTAAGATAACGAAAGTCAGTGGTGCAGGGCAGGATGTTTATATCACCGTTCGGTTTAGTCGTGCTGGCATGACGCGGCGATTCGCCGCTTCGCTTGCTCCGCTGACAATGTCTGATTAATAAGGAGACGCATTACGAAAAATGGCAACGATTACTACGGAAGGCGTACGCCATGTTGCAAACTTGGCGCGCCTCGAATTTAACGATGAAGAGACAGAGCACTTTACCGAGCAGCTCGCCCGGATTCTGGAGTATATCGGGAAGTTGAATGAACTCGAAACAGATGATGTGCCGCCGACATCGCACATCCATCCGCACCAAGTTTTCATCATGGGCTCGCAAGAGGGGACAGCGCATGTCGCCAAACCGGATGTTGTCAAGCCTTCCTATCCGCGCGAAGAAGTCCTCACTAACGCACCTGAGGCTGAAGAGGGATACTTCGGCGTTCCGAGAGTAGTTGACCGCAGCCACTAAAATAAGGAAAACTGAATGTTGCTTTGTGAATTGACGGCGCATGCCTTGCACGAGAAACTCAAAAATCGGGAAATCACCGCTGTAGCGTTGGCGGAATCTGTCTATGCGCGTATTACTGAAGTGGAATCGCATGTCAAAGGCTATTTGACACTAACGAGGGACTTGGCTTTGGAACAGGCGAGCCATGCCGATGCCGGATTTCAAAAGGGTGACGAGATGTCGCCGCTCGCCGGTATCCCCATCGCGATTAAAGATGTGATATGCACCAAAGGTGTACGGACAACCTGCGGTTCTAAAATCCTTGAAAACTTTGTGCCTCCCTACGATGCAACTGTCATGACAAAACTCCACACCCACGGAGTTGTCATGGTCGGTAAAACGAACATGGACGAGTTCGCGATGGGCTCCTCTACTGAAAACTCGGCATATCAGATAACGCATAACCCGTGGAATCTGGACACCATCCCTGGCGGTTCGAGTGGTGGTTCTGCCGCAGTTGTATCCGCGGATACCGCTATCTGTTCACTCGGTTCTGACACTGGCGGTTCGATCCGCCAACCCGCAGCACTCTGTGGGGTCGTCGGAATGAAACCGACGTATGGACGTGTCTCTCGCTATGGACTCGTCGCTTTCGCTTCTTCACTTGATCAGATCGGCCCCTTTACCAAAGATGTCACCGATTGTGCCTTGTTACTCAACGCCATCTGTGGCAGCGACGCGATGGATGCAACCTCTGTTGATGTACCTGTGCCGGATTTTACGCAGAGCCTCATCAACGACGTGAGTGGCTTAAAAATCGGTGTCCCGAAAGAGTATTTCACACCGGCATTAGACACAGAAATTGCGGATAGCATCCAGAGTGCTATTGCTGTTCTTGAAGGTCTCGGAGCGACTGTTGAAGAAATATCGTTGCCACATACGGAGTATGCCATTGCCACGTATTACATCATTGCTCCCGCTGAAGCGAGCGCGAATCTCGCAAGATACGACGGTGTCCGCTATGGATACCGGAACGCTGACCCGGAAGACCTAATCACGATGTACAAAAAAACACGAAGTGAGGGGTTCGGTGAAGAAGTGAAACGTCGGATTATGCTCGGCACCTTCGCGCTGAGCGCAGGTTATCAGGATGCCTATTATAAGAAAGCACAGAAGGCGCGGACACTGATAAAATCTGATTTTGATGCCGCGTTTGAGAAAGTTGACGTTATCGCAACACCGACCTCACCTACACCGGCGTTCAAAATAGGAGAGCGGACCGCAGATCCGTTGCAGATGTATCTTTCCGATGTGATGACAACGCCTGCGAGTCACGCTGGATTACCGGGTATCTCTCTGCCGTGTGGGTTTGTAAAAAGTGGGCTGCCGGTCGGATTGCAACTGCTCGGTGCCCCTTTTGCAGAAGATAAAGTGCTGCGTGTCGCTTATACTTTTGAACAGAACACCGAACACCATCGGCAGAAACCACAAATCCAAATCAATGGAGCTATTTGAAATGAACACTGTGACAGTCCCGTTTGGCGGACTCCTTGGCGCGATGCTTGGTGGCGTACTTTGGGCAAAATATATCCAATGGACAGGATACACTGCGGTCTTCATTGCCATTGGGATTGGTGTCTTAACAGGAGCCGGAATGCTTCTGACAAGCACCCGAGGTCTGCCACAAGACGCGAAAACAACATGGCGTGTCGTCGGTATGGGGGCCGCGGTTTTCGCTATACTCGGTATCTTTATTGGCAAGTATCTGGATGTCCAGTGGAATGCGGTCCCGCAAATCGCCGAACAGCTCCGTCAGGAAAATAATATATCATTGGAACAAGCGATGCCTATTGCGACAACACTTTTCAAGGGACAGTCTGTTTGGGAATTGATGCAGACACGGATGAGTCGCATTGACCTATTTTACGGTGCAGTCGCTGCCTTCGTCGCTTTTCGCATTCCAAATATTCAACGATTACGGAACCTTTTTTATTAACTTGGACTTACATAGATTCTATGGCGCTGCAGCTCAAATTCCAATCGTGCCTTTTCAGCGCGGATCGGAACATGCCTGCAGAGGGGAGGAAAAATGAAACTGCTACGCATACGTTCTGGCTTGCAAACTTCAGCCAAAATCTCTTTTCTCATCTTGTTATCTGTATTTCTGGTCTGTATGTCACTGCCATTCGGTTGGAGTTCGGAAGATACCGGAAAAACAGTCGATGATAAAATCTTGGAGAGCATCGCTCTCTTTTCAGATGTCTTGGCTTATGTCCAACAGTTACATCTTGATACGCCCGACAGTAAAGAGATCATAGAAGGGGCAATCAAGGGAATGCTTCGCGAATTAGACCCATACAGTCAATTTATCCCGGATTACCTTGAATTTCAGACCCAAAACCAAGGCAAGTACGCCGGACTCGGTATGGTCATCGGTGTTCGAGAAGATATGTTAACTGTGGTTACGCCCTTTAAAAATCATCCGGCTGCGCTGGCTGGCGTTCAAAACGGGGACATTATCAGTCACATCGAAGGTGAATCTACAGTACCACTATCCTTGAGCGATGCTGTAGATCAGCTCCGCGGTGAACCCGGTACCTCTGTTTCTATTACAATTGTACGTGAGAACGAAAGCCGTCCGATTGAACTTACGATTACCCGTGATGTCATCCGGATCCCGAGTGTTGAACATGATATTATCGGAGATAAAATCGGCTACATCAAAATTAATCAGTTTCTTCAGACAACAGCAAATGATGTTGATGATGCGCTTGCTGAGTTCAAGGCGCAGAGCACCCGTGGGGTTATTCTTGACCTCCGCTCAAATCCAGGTGGTTTACTCTCTTCGGCTGTTAATATCGCGAGTGATTTCCTGACACCCGGTCAACTCATTGTTTACAGTAAAGGACTGGAGTCCCGTGAGGACTTCCGAGCGGAAGGGATAAAAAGAGAAAACTTTCCACTAATTGTGCTCGTTAATGGTGGAAGCGCGAGTGCTTCTGAAATCGTTGCGGGTGCCGTAAAAGATCATGGGCGCGGGCTTGTCATGGGCGATAAAACCTTCGGTAAGGCATCCGTCCAACGCGTGTTCCAGTTGCGTAATTCAAAAGCTGCCGTGAAATTAACCGTTGCACGTTACTATACACCGAACGACGTTGATATTGACAACGTTGGTATCATCCCGGATGTCGAGTCGGCATCGTTTAGTCGATCTGAAATACAGATGCAGTCGAAACTCAGAGATCACGAGAAGCTTAAAACCTTCATAGAAGAGAATGGCGACGATGTGTTAGAGAAACTCGCCGCTGCTGAACATGCCGCTCGTGATGATCTAAAAGCCGAGAAGTTTCTACGGAGTTACCAACGCTTGAGCGATGCGCTTACCGAAGAGCAGATTGTTCTCAGTGATCTCGGTGTTAAATACGTGCTTGCTTTGATCACGGAAACATCCCGTGATGAGCTGATGCACGATCCGCAGATCGTTGCCGCTATGAATCAGTTGAAGGTACTTGAGCTCTTCGGGAACCTAAACTAATGCCAAAACTAATGGAGATAAGCTGATGCCTGAAGTCCAAACACCGCTATCAAACTATATTGATAGCACGTGGCAAAAATCGGCGACGAATGAACTGATTGATGTTACGAATCCAGCAACTGGGGAAGTCCTTGCCCAAGTCCCACTTTCACCTGCTGAGGAAGTGCATCAAGCCGCCACTGCTGCCGCCGCTGCGCTCCACGAATGGCGACGTACCCCACCCGTCCAACGCATTCAATACCTCTTTGCCTTAAAAAATCTCTTGAAAGAAAATATTGACGACATTGCCAGAACGATTACGTTGGAGTGTGGGAAGACGCTTGACGAGGCAAAGGGTGAAATGCGACGCGCCATTGAAAACGTTGAGGTGGCGTGCGGGATCCCGACGCTCATGCAAGGCACGAACTTAGAGGATATTGCCACCGGCATTGATGAATTTATGATTCGTCAACCTGTCGGCGTATGTGCTGCCATCGCGCCTTTTAACTTTCCTGGAATGATTACCTTCTGGTTTTTACCGTATGCAATCGCTTGTGGGAACACTTACATCGTCAAGCCCTCCGAAAAAGTACCGCTCACGATGCAAAAGGTGTTCCAACTGCTTGAACAGACAGGGCTGCCTAAAGGTGTGGTTAACCTCGTTAATGGGGGTCGCGAGACGGTAGATGCCATCTTGACACATCCGGATATCCGCGGCATTAGTTTTGTCGGTGCCACTGAGACTGCAAAAGCCATCTATGCGAAAGCCGCTGCTAACGGGAAACGCGTCCAGTGTCAAGGCGGCGCGAAAAATCCGCTAATTATTCTGCCTGATGCTGATCCGCAGTTCACTGTCAACGCGACAACGGAGAGCGCGTTTGGGTGTGCCGGTCAGCGGTGTCTCGCTGCATCCCTCGCACTGACTGTCGGCGGCGCGCGTAATTGGTTTACAGAAGCCATCGCTGACACTGCTACGGATCGAGTTGTCGGAAACGGATTGGAGGAACGGGTTGAAATGGGGCCTGTCATCACTGCCGAAAGCCGAAAGCGAATTGAGGGGCTAATTCAGGTAGGCGCAGATGAAGGCGCACAGATTCTCGTTGATGGTAGGTATCCGAGCATCTCTGGTGGTGAAAACGGTAATTTCATCCGTCCGACAATCCTCAACGGGCTTAACCCGGAAGGCGAGATTGCGAAGACGGAAATCTTCGGACCCGTTTTAGGGCTTATCCATGTTGAAACGATTGACGATGCGATCGCGCTTATCAATAGCGGTGCCTACGGCAATATGGCATGTCTATTTACGAGTAGCGGCGCGTCTGCCCGGAAGTTCCGCTATGAAGCGGAGATCGGAAATATCGGCATTAACATCGGGGTCGCTGCGCCGATGGCGTTTTTCCCGTTCAGCGGCTGGAAAGATAGTTTTTTTGGCGACCTCCACGGTCAGAGTTGGGATGCTGTAGATTTCTTCACGCAGAAGAAAGTCGTCGTTGAACGCTGGGCGTAATTTTCATGGCAATATTTTCCAATTCGGTAGGCGCGCTTTGATGAAGTTTAAGAAAATATCTCGGTAATTCTATGTTCTCCCCAGCCGGTAGGTGCGGTGTTTTTGCTGGGGGTATTTGCTGGGGTATTTCTGCGGATTTCCCTCCTAACCGCACCGGGTATCACCAGAAAATCACCGAATTAACAAATTAACCTTCATCAAGCGCGCCGTTATTCTTTTCAAGCCCGGTAGGTGCGGTTTTCCTGTTCACCACGGCTGCCTATATGACGGGGCATTCACAAAACGCTCCACCCCCAATTCCAAATCAATCTCTGTGTTCGGCGGCAGTTGGACGCGGAGATACATACCATTGACTGGAACTGTTTGCACCGTCTCACCGGTATTGACGCGTGCTGAAGTGAAGTTATGCTCACCCATCGCACCTGCTTGCACAATAATCTCCCTTGCTTCTGTTTTGTTAAGATTGACAAGCTGCAATTCCGTTGTATCCGCTGTCAGCTTGGTAACCAATGCCCCGACATCCGGTGGGAGTCCGGGTCGTTTCTGCTGTGCGTCAAAGTGCCGCAGCCGTGCCACGAGTAAACCGCCGTTGTAATGCGGCAACGGACTGCCACACGTGAGCTGAACGAGTCCTTCACATGTAACGGGGTTGCGCCGCTGGAAATAGGCATCCCCATAGTTTGCTGGATCTTCATCATCGTTTGCCATGAAGTCGAGCCGTGCCTGAACTTGGGAGAGGTTGTGGTTAAGGATTGCTGCCGGGTATTCGGGATATTCACCCCGCATATACGCCAACCACGCTCCATCGTGTCCACCGCTATCCTTGATATGATGCCACGCGTTGATGTCGAATTTCGATCCCGTCTTTTTCGAGATTTTCTCCGCGCGTTCTTGATCCGCTGAAGCCATTGACATTGCCCATAGATGCGCGACATCTGAGGCGTGCATCGGCATGAATTCAAACCAACCGTCTACTTGTAGAGCCGTTCCATCCTCGTTTGTAATCGGGTATTGTAACCACGCCCCCGGGACGTAGTTAACCTTACCCGGATCCCCGTACTTCTGTGGGACGTAAAGCAGATCATCCTTCTCAATACCGCGTTGAATTAAAACATCAATCTGTGAGCGCGGAAAATCGAGATACACTAAATCTCGCCAGAGCAACATCGCATTCTGCGCAGCGATACCTACCGCTTGCCCAACGCTATGCCATCCATGCGGCCAACTCCAGCCGTAGTAAGAGCCATACCATTTACCGTCTATATGTTCACCAATCTTACCTGAGAGTCCGACATTGTCTGGGACGATACCACCGTTTTCCGCTGTACGTTCTATCCATGCATCAACATATTCCTGTACCCACGCTTTGTATTTTTCTTCACCAGTCAATAAATATGCATTGGTAGCAAGGGTCGTAGCAGCGAGGTTGACGATTGTGTCTCCTGCGCCTTGCCGTTCACGGATGCGTTGCCCCATGCGCGTACGCAGTTCCTCATTTTCCCTGACGGCTTCATGGCTCCTGCCTCCCGGTATATCATAAAACGGCATGTTGTAACCGTCCCAGGGCCAAAACGGGTGTCCTGCAAAAGCCCAAAACGCTGGTCCCTTACTCCCATTCATAGCGCACTTGATAATTTTATGTTCTGCATCATAGTTTTGTGCGTCCGGGTCTTCGTTCATGAAAAATCCAGCAAACTGTTTCGCTCGTTCAAGGTGCTTAGCGTTTGACGGGTCTGCCATGCAGAGCATATAAAAGAGGTAGTTCCCTTCGCCTTGATGAAACCAGTCATAACCGGGTTGGTATTCTTTCACCACCATCGGGTAACCGTGACCGGAACCATAGCGCATCATATCGTTTGTGATGACATCGAATTCCGTGTCTGCGTCAATCAAAAATTGTGCATCGCCACCGAGCATATAAAAGAGGGGCCAGTTATGGAAACTCTCATAAGCATCATCAAGTCCGTCAATGCTCTGAAAATCTGGATGTGTTGGCCAATACAACGTTCCATCTGGACGTGTGTATTTCTTGAAAACCTGCGGAGCCGCGTCATTGATTTTATTAATCAGTTCACGTTCAAGGACTGCCCATGTTGGTGGAGTCTGGAGTCGTGTCTGTGCTTCAATCGTGGGGAACATCGTCTCTTCGCTCCTAATAGAAGTATGAAGTCTTTAGGTTGCAGTTGGTTGTAGTATATCATATTTTTATCTGTTCGTGAAATTTATGTTTTGTCTATCAGCAGGACTATTTAGTTTTTGGTTTTTTCGTTCAATTTTAGACCCCCAGGCCCAGTAGGTGCGGTTTCCTAACCGCACTGGATCCTGAAAAAGGACGAGAAACTCCATAATTTCTTAAAACTGAATGGCTCTGTGTCTATCAGTCCTGTAGGTTGGGTTGAACGCATACTCCCAAAACTCTGAAAAGGAACACAACACTCAGACTGCACCAGAGATCGCACGGCAAACAGAAAACCGAGTGAAACCCAACGCCTTTGCGCTTTACGGGCACATCACGGTGTGAAGTTGGGTTTCACTACGTTTTGAATGTATAGGCCACCAAGTTGGATTTGAGGGTATTGGCACACCTACATCTGCTTTCTTACCACCGTTCAACCCAACCTACAGGACTCAATTGACTCGGTATTCAGTTGCTTGTGATGGGTTGTCTTATCAGAAAAATCACAAAAATCACAAAAATCACAGTTCAGACTTAATAGCACGAGAATGCCACGAGAAAATCGCTAAATTGACACCTATGGTTCGGTTTCCTAACCGCACCGGATCCTGAAAAGGACGAGAAACTCTATAATTTCTTAAAACTGAATGGTGCTGTGTCTATCAGAAACAATTTGCGATTTGAACGCGTATTATGGTATAATTGCGTGTAGGTAATTACCCAGCAAACAATATATAAAATATTACCAAACAGGTTTTGGATGTACATGTGCAAACTAATTTGCCATTCTGGAAAATTTATCTTGATACATGTTGTCTAAGTCGACTTCTCGATCCATCAACACAGGGAAGAGTTATTGAGGAAGCAGAAGCTGTTAGGCAGATTTTCACTTACTTTCTCAGTGGAGATTGGTATTGGATCTCCAGCAAGGTTGTGGCAGATGAAGTTGAGCAGACCCCAGATATGGGAAAGTGCTCTCAAGTCAAAACCTTGTCGAAAATCCAAAGGCATGGTTACAAGAGGTGAATTGAAATGGATGAGGAACGTGTGCAGAGCGTCATTGATTATTACGAGAATCAGACAGAAGATGAAGCCGTTGCCGAGGATGAAGCTGCATCGCAGAATGAATTCGGCATGTTGATAGAAGTCCTTGCGGAATTGGGCCCCGCTGTTTGCGAGTGGATACTTGCGTCCTTAATTGATAGCCAGTGAATAGGAGAACACAGCACGTAATGAACACTCAATCCGATTCTCAAAATGAACTTAATAGGGTTTTGGAAAAAATTCAAGAGATAATAGAAAAACGCAATAAGTAGATATGGGATGGGTTAAATTGCAAATAACAGTATTAGCCCCAATAGATTTGATATTCTGTTAGTATCTTGGAATGGTGTAGAGCGATAAACTTATCAACACGCAAACTTATCCCTATATTATTACCCGGATGTTGGGGAGATGTTTTAGGAATATGAGATGGTACATGTTCACCATTTCCACCTTTTCGGTGTAACAGGACACACCCCCCAATCATAATATTTCCGTTTGAATTATAATCTATAGACTTTGAGATAGCATTTAGAACATCTGTCATTTTCCATATACGCATAATGCTTTCATCTCTGCTGAAAAGAACGAAAATTTCACGACCGGGAGTTTCAGAAAATGCTAATCTGATTATTTTAGAACTCGATGGTTGGATAATACCCTTGAATCTTTCTCGAACATGTGGCGGGAACAACGGGATTTTGTACGGATCATGACTCTTTCTTACGACAAGTGTCCTTAAATCTTCTTTTTGAGGTTCTGATAGGTTAAAATGTTCAGCGAAATTATCAATACTCCAACGTGTTATTTGGTTAAATCCATTTCCTGTATATGCCTTAATGCTTGCGTCTATATTACGCCCGCAAGTAAAACCAAGTTTCACGTCACACTTTCCACCAGTGCTTGTTCGCATTGATTCTGAGAAGTGACCATCAATCCTATATGCGACTTTTAATGCTTCAGTAACTTCAGGATATTCGGAGATACTGTCCTTAAACAATATCTCTCCATTCCTACCAATAGATGCGTTCTTGTTTCCAATATATCCAACCTCGTTATTCACTACAACTTACCCCGCTATAGATCAGACTAATCATCTTTGGAATGACAGCATTTCCTAATTGTTTGTAACCTTGTGCAGATTCACTCACATAATGAGATTCTGAAAAACCCATCGCTTTTTTACATTCAGAAAGAGACAATTTGCGAATATTACCATCAATGAAATAAAGACCTGTTTTTGCTCCTAAACCGCCACTGGATGCAGATAAGGTAATCGCATGCCCATTGGGGTGATAAATTCTTTCTCCTTGTCTTCCTTTATTAACTTGACCTATCCGAATAGGGCAAAATTGAGGTTCAGGCTGAATATCTTTATCAATTTCCGCATCTTCTCGGTGAATGATAAGGTCATTTTCTACATCGTCATCTAAAATATCCCGAAGAAACACTTTTTCATGAGTTGGCTTAGGTTCAGAGAACTTCAGTCCTGCGTCCTTTCTTAAACAAATGAAGTAAACACGTGAGCGTGCTTGTGGTATTCCGTAATAAGACGAATTAAGGAGCGAGGGATATACTTTGTAACCTATTTTTTTCAGTTTATTTTTGATAGTTTTAACAACCTTGCCATTATTGATCTTCAGGATATTCCGCACATTTTCTAAAATCAGTAGTGGTGGTTTATGGTAGTTAGCGATTCTAACTATATCATAAAAGAGCCTACCACGATTATCTTTGAACCCAGTATGATTGCCATTAATTGAAAAAGATTGGCAAGGGAAACCTGCACAAAGAATATCGTGTGATGGAATATCTGCTTCGCTAATTTTTGTAATGTCTCCACTTGGTTTATCGCTAAAGTTTTTCTGGTAAATTCGTGATACCTCACCAGCAAAAAGGTCTATGAACTTTTCCATAGTCAACTCCTATACAGCCTCCTCTATAAACTTCCAAAAGATAGTTTCTCGGTGGCGGTTGTTATACACATAGCAGCGTTCAGCGACATAAAGCGGTGTGTATCCTGTGCTATAATGGTGGTGAGAACCATAATACGCCTTTTTCAACAGGGACCAGAAGCCCTCAATCGTATTCGTGTGCTTATCGCCGTCTACATACTGCTCTTGGTGATTGATAACCTCGTGCTTCATATCACGGCTAAGTGCGTTATAGGCGTGATACTCGTCCGTCATAAGTTCAGATTCTTTGACATTCACAACACGCCTAATGAATTCGAGTATATCGCGACCGGTTAATCCTTTCGCGACTTCTGCAACGACTTGACCGCCACGAGCAACTGCTCCGATCACAGCAGTTTTAGAAGTACCACGTCCGCGCGGTGCGGGTTCGCGGTCTTCCTTTTTGTTCTCTTTGCGGGGTTTCCCACCGATATAGGTCTCATCTGCCTCTATAATGCCTTTTAGCATGATAGAGTTGACTTTATCTGCCATTTCTGCCCTTATGCGTGTTAGTATATACCACGCTGTTTTTTGGTTCAAGTCTAAATCACGCGCTAACTGGTGGCTTGAGAGTCCTTTTTTCGCATTCAGTATCAATGAAATCGCGAGAAACCATTTCTGTAACTCTATTTTCGTACCATGAAAGACTGTGCCACAGGTAACTTTGAACGATGCTTTACATGCAGAGCAGTGAAACCGTCCCACACGCCCTACGCCATCCTCTTTCTTGCGAACCACCTCTATACACCCACAATGTGGACAAACAGGTGTTCCTCGCCACCTAATACGCTCCAAGTGGTCAATACAACTCTCTTGGTCAGGGTAACGCTCCATAACCTCAATAAGGTTCATGAAAAAACTCCTCTGTATTTCAAAAGGAGTTGCTAAAAAACTGCGATTTTAGGTATAATAGCAGCAGTGATACTCCGAAGCAACTCCGCTTTGGATTTAAGGGAGGTTACCGCCTCCCTTTTAACTGCAATTATTATACCATTTTTCAAGGAATTAAATCAAGCGAAAACCCTCTAAATATAAGGGTTTAATCGGGTTTTCCAACAACTTTTTTCAATCCCATATCTACTTATTGCGTAGATCTATCACAGCGTCCGGCTGGACATTTGTATTGGGAAAATCGAGTTCACGATATGCGCCGAGAATTAATAAATAGAGGTCTAATGATAGCTAATTCTCCACGTGGTATTTGGGAAATTTCTGATACTGGGCGTGAGTATCTTATTAATCTTAATAGTGAGGAAAATTTAAACAGTGGATAATACAACTAAACCTATCATAGCAGCCCCAACAGCACATGAAGATCGCCCTCTTGAGGGTGAAAGAAACATTCTTACGGATGCCCTTTACGAGATGGGGTATGATAGCACGTTAGTAGACATCCTGATAGAAAGAAATGTAATTGATTTCAGTAGCGTTGACTACACGAGCGATATCAAGTACCAACTTGAAGAACGTTATGGAGAATCTATTTTATGGGATGATAGTCTTGAAGATGCGGTTGCCGTTGAGGTTTTAACTGCTTCTTTGACTGGATATCTCGGAAATAACTGGAGATCCTCTGAAAACAACACTTTTCAAGAACGTATCCGAGACGTGATCGCAAAATTAATCGAAAAGTTAGGGTTGAAGGTGGTTTTACGCTATGATTTAGTAAAAAATGATACTTTATCCGAAGAATTGGAAAGTGTTAAACGACATTTGACGATTGATTATGGGGAATTTAATTCTGATATCCCGTATGTTAACCTTGTCATTTACACCCCTGAAAATTCGCGCGTTATTGCTGTAATCTCATGCATAGTTAATTTGAAACCCCGAATCTTTGACACAGTTTATTGGAAACTCAAATTTCAAGAAGAGAAAGATAAAGCTGCTATCAAATTCTATCTTATCACAACTGATGTAGATGAAACTCTGAAGATTACGGACTTACCGAAAAAAAGACGAGCCATTTTAGAGGCAGAGCTTGATGGCATCTATGTACTAACAGCATCAGAATTTCAGCAAAGCGATAAGGTTAAACTGTTTGAACATTTCATTGAGGATCTTAAACAAGTCATAGGAGACAATCAATAATATAATGAAAATAGCAAATGCCCCATGTTCGTGGGGCGTGCTTGAGTTTGAATTGGATGGCGAAGCACCCAGTTACACACAGGTGTTAGACGAGATGCACGCCATCGGTTACATTGGTACTGAATTAGGCGATTGGGGCTTTATGCCGACGAATGCAGGGCAGCTCCGCGACGAACTTGCGAAGCGACAATTAACACTGTTAGGTGCATTCGTAAGTGTCGCACTCGCAGATGCGGAAACGCACGCAGCAGGTGAAGCAACAGCACTGCGTCATGCACGCTTGTTAGTAGATGTCGGCGGAAAAACGCCGTTCATCGTGCTTTCAGACGACAACGCTACGACAGAACTCCGGACCCACTATGCCGGTCGTGTCCGTCCTGAACACGGATTAACACCAGCACAGTGGGATACGTTTGTACAGGGTGTGCACCGTATCGCGCAGTCGGTGAAAGACGAAACTGGACTGCGCACCGTTTTTCATCCGCACTGCGCCGGATATATAGAGACAGCAGCAGAGATTGACACACTCATGGAACGTACGGATCCGAATCTCGTTGGGTTGTGTTTCGATACCGGGCATTACCGATTGGGTGGCGGTGATCCGCTTGAAGTATTTGCGCGGCACGCGGACCGGATCTGGCACGTCCATTTCAAGGATTGCCATCCGGACATCGCTGCCCGTTCTCGAAAAGATGAGTGGGATTACTTTATCTCTGTCGGCAACGGTGTTTTTTGTGAACTCGGCAAAGGAGATGTCGATTTTCCGGCGTTTCTTTCAGAATTGCGAAATCGGGATTACGACGGTTGGATCGTCGTAGAGCAGGATGTCTTACCGGGGATGGGTAGTCCTTACGAGAGCGCAGCGCGGAATTTGCGGTATCTGAATTCGATTCTATGGCAATAAACGTACAGCATGGGGGTTAGGAGACTTTTGATGAACAGTTCTTCAAAAATTCGTGTGGGTGTTATTGGGGTAGGGTGCATCGGCAAGCTTCACATTGAACACCTCGTCCAGAATATACCAGAAGCCGAACTCGTCGCGATTTGCAGCTTGAACCGTCCCATTGCTGAATCCGTTGCTGAACAGTATAATGTCCGGATGGTGACAACCGATTATAACACCGTCTTGTCAGATTCGCAGATTGATGCAGTGCTTGTCACCTCCTCAACGAATACACATGTCGAAATCAGTCAAGCCGCCGCGAAGGCAGGGAAACACATCTTTTGCGAGAAACCGATCGCGTTTGATTTGGAACAGATTGACGAAACCTTGGCGGTTGTAGAAAAGGCTGGCGTGAAGTTTCAGGTCGGTTTCAATCGTAGATTTGATACGAGTTTTAAGCGAATCCGTGAGGCTGTCGCCTCTGGCGAGATTGGTGAACCGCACATCATGCGTATTACGAGCCGAGACCCAGCACCACCGCCCATTGAATACGTCAAGGTCTCAGGCGGCATTTTCCTTGACATGACGATCCACGATTTCGATATGGCGCGTTATCTCATTGCGGACGAGGTTATTGAGGTCTATGCAGCGGGCGACGTGCGCGTCGATCCGAAAATTGGCGAGGCAGGCGACATTGATACGGCGGTTATCACCTTACGATTCCAGAATGGGGTTATCGGGACAATTGATAACAGTCGGGAGGCAGTCTACGGCTACGACCAGCGGGTTGAGGTTTTCGGTTCAAAAGGGATGGTTACGGCGGCGAATCCACCGACGGATACTGTTACCTTCAGCGGCAGTGAGGGGAGCCGTGCCGCATCGCCTCCATATTTCTTTCTGGAACGCTACAAACCGGCATTTCTCTCGGAATTACAAGCCTTCTTTACATCCATTCGGGAGGATACACTGCCACCCGTTACAGGGATGGATGGTCGCGCACCTGTTGTGATCGGTATCGCGGCGTTGAAATCGCTGCGCGAAAATCGTCCTGTCCTTTTGTCGGAGATTTAGCGGTGCTTTACTCACCCTCACCACCGACTTCACCGACTTCGATTTCAATCTCATCGCGATTCCTGATACGTTCCACGAGGCCGTCGCGGATGTCCACAATCCTGTCAGAGACATCGAGCATCTTCAGGTCGTGGGTTGCTGAAATTACAGTAACGCCTTGTTCTGTGTTCAAACGTTTGATGAGGTCAATAATCTCACGTCCTGTAATGGTATCAAGGTTCGCTGTCGGTTCATCGGCGAGGACGATGCTTGGATCGTTCGCGAGTGCTCTGGCAATAGCGACACGTTGACGCTGACCGCCTGAGAGCTCGTCGGGTAGGTGATACATCCTGTCCCCTAAGCCGACCATATCCAGTAACTTTTCCGCTTTTTCATTGCGTTCTCTCTCAGAAATCCCTGCGAAAATCATAGGCAGCGTTACGTTACCGTGCGCGCTCCGCACGTGCAGCAAGTTGTAACTCTGAAAAATGTAACCCACGCGGTGGCACCGAAACGCTGCAATCTGTCTTTGGGAAAGTTGGGACATATTTTGCCCATCGATGTAGACCTGCCCCTCTGTCGGTCGGTCGAGCGCGCCTATCATGTTAAAGAGCGTGGATTTACCGGAACCGGAGGGACCCATGAGCGAGATATACTCTCCACGTTCAATCTCAATATTGATGCCGTCCAAAGCACGAAGAATATTTGAACCCATACGATATTCTTTGACAACATCTTCAGTTTTCACAACGATATCAGCCATAATTTCCTCCGTGCCTATACCTCGGTACGCATCGCTTCAGCAGGTGGGAGTTTCGCAGCACGCCACGCTGGGAACGATGAACCAATCACTGCCAAAATCATACCGAGTATACACCCAAGCAAAATAACGACAATCACGCCGAGCTGCATCGGTCCGTTTTCAGGCTGCGCCGGTAATAACGGGAAATAGAAGAATAGGTCTAACCCATAGTCTTTAAGTCCTAAAAGTACTGCACCGAGTGTTCCGATGAGCGCACCGATAAGTGCCCCAGAAAACCCTTGAAACCCTGATTCAAGTAGGAACAGTCTAACCACGAATCCATCTAACGCACCGAGACATTTCATTGTGCCAATCTCACGGAAACGCTCTGTTACTGCCATCAACATTGAGTTGGCGATACCTACCACACAGACAATCAAGGACATAACGATGAGCCATATATCTTTTGTGGAAATGCCCTGTTCCGTTGTCTCTTCAAAAGTGTTGATTGTTGATTGTCGTCCGCTCTCCTGTAGCGCGACTCCGATTTCGTTATTTGTCCATACCGAAACCAGAAACGCAATACCCAATGTAATACCTGCTGTCGTGATTATTGAACGACCAAAACGGATTTTCAAACTCTGAAAACTAATCCGTAGCGATTCTACGAAAGGCAGATCAATCTGTTCTTCAATGGGTGTTCTTTGCTGCAAATCTCTATCTCCTTATTTTTATCTGTCTATAAAGGTATTGTATCAAATTTACAATTTCAAGTCAAGTTTTTCATGTATTAGGGTCATTTAGTTCGGACAACTGAAAACTGACTGCTGATGGCCGATTGCCTCTACACGATTGACTTTTCAATTTTCGGATGTTATACTGAATGCAAGGTAGGACAAACCGATGCTCCGAAAATCTTTTTCTATTCTACTGGCATTACTATGCTACGGGACTCCAATTTCAGCACACGATGCTTTCTATCCACACCATCGTGAGGATTTTGAGAACATGGCACGCCGTCGCGAATTACGAACGACTGTTCTTCTCAGCACGGCCGCTTTTCTCTGTGTTCTTGGGACAGTCGTCTACATTGCCTTGCGAAGAAGCACAGATGATAGTGATGTGGAAGAAGTTGACGCAAAAACGGTTCAGGAACATTTGGAACACGCCACGAATAGCGCCGTGAGTGCTGCACGACAGTCTCTTGACACGAAAGGAGACATCGCCGATGCTGCCATAGCATGCTTCACAACCTACGCTGAGACATTTGGTGTGACATGGCGACCGCCTTCTTATGGACAGAGTCGTCCTGAATCGGTGCCGTATCAGATACGATACAAGATTGGATCGGATGTCGTCACTCTCAGCATTGACAGTGAGGTCGTTCAATTGAAGGCGGAACACACGCCCTCTAAAATAGGTTTGAGTTCGCAAGGCGCAGCGAAAAGTGTAAGCGCGACTGTTGCCCTGAGAAGATTGAACGAGAGAGAGGAGTAGGGTTTGAACTTATGCCGTGAGTCGGTTGATGAGTGAAGCACTGTAGCCTGCGCCGAAACCGTTATCAATGTTTACAACGGTGACACCAGATGCACAACTATTGAGCATGCCTAACAAGGCAGCGAGTCCTCCGAAACTTGCGCCGTAGCCGATACTCGTAGGTACAGCAATGACGGGACAGTTCACTAACCCACCGACAACGCTCGGAAGCGCGCCTTCCATCCCGGCAACAACGATGATAACGCGGGCTGTTAAAAGTTTCTCGTGATTGCTGATGAGGCGGTGTAACCCTGCTACGCCGACATCGTAAAGGCGTTCGGGTGTGTTTCCCATCATCAGTGCCGTTTCAGCCGCTTCCTCTGCAACCGGTAGATCGGACGTACCAGCGGAAACAACGAGAATCCCCGGCGTGCCTTCATCTTCAGACTGCCTGACGGTAATCGTACGTCCGAGGTCGTTATAACGTGCCGCTGACTGGATTGTTTTCACCGCTTCATACATGTCGGGGGTGGCACGAGTTGCGAGAAGGGGATGCCCGGCGGAGAGAATACGCTCACTAATCTGTTGGACCTGTTCAACCGTCTTCCCTTGACAAAAAATGACTTCCGGGAACCCTGTGCGAAGTTGGCGATGGTGATCAATTTTTGAGAACCCTAAATCTTCAAACGGAAGTGTGCGAAGAGATTGCAGCGCGTCATCCACTGCAATCTCTCCACCTTTAACCTCTTCAAGCAGGGTTCTTAACTTTTCAATGTCCATTCATTTAACAATACGTACGTCCACTGCTCGTTACATTCGTAAGGGCGGGACGAATCCCACCACAATTAAAATTAGTATTCTAAGAAGAGACGCTTAGGCTTTCTCAGAAGCTTCTTCCTCAGTTCCGCCATTACCGCCAACGCCCGGGATGGATTCAGCAATTTTAGCGCGGACATCTGCAGAAACTTTACGACCGGCATCCACAGCCGTTTTTACCTGTTCTCCTGCTTCCTGGAGACGTTCTTTTCCGGTGTCTACGATGTCGTGAACACTCTCTTTGCCTTGTTCCACGAGGGTCTGAGCACCTTCTCGTGCACTACTGGCAGCGTGTTGCGCTAATTCAACCGTCCGGTTTTTCGCGTCAACTGAGGTGTCGCGAATTTTCTGTCGAGTCTCCTTGCCCGAACTGGGGGCATAGAGCAGACTGATGACAGCCCCTGCCATAAAGCCTGTGAAAAAAGCGAAAACCATTGTTAGCCCGTTGTTCTGTCCATTATTGCTCATTTTTTTATCCTTTCTACTCGGTTAAATCTATTTTCATGTCGCTTACAAGCCAAAACTTATGAATTACAGAAATGGTGCTACTTGCAAGCCAAACTTAGTGTTAAAGTTTACGAAAACCAGCGTTAAAAGTTTCAATTCTCACATTTATCTCTTGATGTAATTTAAAAATGCGGTTCTATCATGATTAAACGTTTTAATGCCTCATAAAGTTAACACTCAGGCTTTGTTTGATTCATTTACTCGTTAGACACCTCGGATGTCGGTGTATCTTCTTCTGAATCACGGGACTGTCCGGCGGCGAAACTATCCCAGCCTGCTTTAATGCCTTGCCACAAACTTACAACATCAGCCAGTGAGACCGCTATCTGGTTACGAAAAAACGTCGCTTGTTCAATCGTCTGACCAGAAAAACCACTCACTTTCTGAACCAATTCTTCGAGTTGTTGGATGCTTTGATTCAAGGCACCACTCATTTCTTGGATATTATGCACAGTCGGTTGAATTTCCGACTCGCTGATCCCTTGTAAGGACGCTGTCAACCCGTTTAGGTTTTGTAGCAGCTGCGGTAGCTCCTCGTTTACCTCTTTCACAGTTTTATCCACATCAGTGATCAATTCACCGATTTCTTGGTTGACCATGTTTTCTACGGAGTTCAACGTGTTTCGGATGCTATTCAGCGAATTGCGGAGACTACCGACTGCCGCGCAGAGATACCCCGCAAGTGCTGTGAGTGCAAGTAACGAAACACCGAGGCTAAATTTCCAGAAAATTGAACCAATAAGGTTCCAATCCATAATTCCTCCTTTACACATTCGCTTTAGAACTGTTTTGTGGTGAATAACCCTTCGAGCGCGTTTACACTAAAAAGCCACAACCTACAGACTTAAGTTTGAAGTTGTTTTTTCACGATTTCACCCGCTGCATCAATTGCCGCGTTCACTTTGTCCGGGTTTTTACCACCACCTTGCGCGAGTTCAGGGCGGCCACCACCGCGACCATCTGCTAACTGGGTTAATTCAGAGATAATTTTGCCTGCCTGCAAACCACGATGCTTTACCAAGTCTGGGGTTACGCCGACCACAAAGGCGACCTCGTTTCCAGCCACAGCCGCAAGGGCAACAACGCCAGATTCTAAGCGGTTTTTCAGCTCGTCAACGAGCCGCCGCAACCCGTCTCTATCTGTGTCCGCAACACACGAAGCGACAACCCGTACATCTTCTACAAGTGTCGCGTCTTTGACTAAAGCATCAACGTTCCCAAGCGCGTGTTGGCTCTTGAGTTCCTGAAGCTGTTGTTCCAATTCGCGTTGTTCTTGCAAGAGCCGTTCGATCCGTTCAAGCAAATCCGTTTTGGGTGCTTTTAACAGACTCGCCGCGTTAGAAAGCAGCGCAGTCTCTTCTTGAATATTAACCGCCGCTGCACTGCCCGTCAATGCCTCAACGCGCCGGACCCCGGCGGCGATGCTGCTTTCACTCATAAGTTTTATGAAACCGAGTTCACCAGTTGCACCGACATGCGTGCCACCGCAGAGTTCAACGCTATAGTCTCCAGCTTGCACGACGCGGACGATATCTCCATACTTGTCCCCGAAGAAGGCTAACGCCCCTTTCGCTTTCGCGTCATCCAGTGGCATTTCATTAATAGAGAGTGCATCATTCCCGCGGATTTTAGCGTTCACATATCCCTCGATGTCGCGCAGCTGCTCCGCTGAAACAGATTCGTAGTGTGAAAAGTCAAATCGGAGTCTACCGGCTTCAACGAGTGAACCTGCCTGCCCGACATGTGTTCCGAGTATTTGCCGTAATCCGCTGTGTAGGAGATGTGTTGCGGTGTGGCTCACTGCAACGGCACTTCGGTGTTCGGTATCAATTTTTGCCTGTACAGCGGTATAAGGTGTAATTTCACCTGAAAGCACCTTACATTTATGGACAACCAGATCAGCAGAAGGTCTAAGTGTGTCTTGCACAGCCAATTTCGCGTTTTGGCTCTCAATTGTACCGACATCGCCGACTTGTCCACCAGACTCGCCGTAGAAAGGCGTGCGATTCAACAGCACGAACACCTCGCTGCCCTCTTGCGCACTACCTATCGATTCAGCATCGGCAATTAAAGCGACAATCTCTGCGTCAATGTGGTCTTGCGTGTAACCGACAAATTCCGTTTCACCATGCTCTTTAAGGACTTCTGCATAGATAGAAATCTCTTCGTCTTTAGTACCGCCTCTCGCCTCCCATACTGCCCGTCCACGCGCGCGTTGCTCCTCCATGCTATGGGCAAAGCCGGCATCGTCTACAGTAAACCCGCGTTCACGGGCGAGCATCTGGGTCAAATCGAGTGGGAAACCGAACGTATCGTGCAACTCAAAGGCACGCTTGCCATCAAGTTCGGTGTCGTTTTCCGTTGTGAGTGTATCAAACGATTGATCAAGGAGTTCTAAGCCGCGTTCAATTGTCTGATGAAAACGATTTTCTTCACCCTCAATCGTTCGGGTAATAAATTCACGCCGTGGTAGAACATCAGGAAACACATCGCCGAGCAATTCGATAACGTTATCAACGAGTCGGTAGATAAAGGCTTCGTCCATCTCTAATTTTTTGCCGTAAAGCACGGCACGTCGTAAAATTCGGCGGATGACGTAACCGCGTCCCTCGTTAGAGGGCATCACACCGTCCCCGATTGCGAACGTCAGACACCGAATATGATCCGCGATAACTCGATGCGGTAAGCCACGTTCATCATCAAAATAGGCAGTGTCTGTCATATCAGCAATAGTTGACAAGAGCGGTGTAAAGAGGTCCGTCTTGTAGTTTGAATCGACACCTTGCAATATGGAGGTAATCCGCTCAAAGCCCATGCCTGTATCTACGTGTGTCGCAGGCAGCGGTTCAAGCGCACCGCTTTCGTTCCGATTGTATTGAATAAACACCAGATTCCAGATTTCCCGGAACCGATCGCTGATGTTCGGACCGGTGTTCGGGTCATTCGCCGTTTCAGGATAGGCTTCAACACCCATATCAACAAAAAGTTCGCTGCAGGGTCCGCAAGGGCCCGTCTCTCCCATTTCCCAGAAATTGTCCTTATCGCAGCGACGGATACGCGAGAGCGGGATGTCTGTCTCTTGGAGCCAAAATTTCTCTGCTTCGTCATCTTCAAAATAGACTGTTGCCCAGAGACGTTCCTTTGGAATCTGCCAGAGTTCGGTTACCAGTTCCCAGGCAAAGGCGATCGCTTCCTGTTTGTAATAATCGCCAAATGACCAGTTTCCTAACATCTCAAAGAAGGTATGATGGCTTGGCGAATAACCGACCTCTTCAAGATCGTTATGTTTACCGCTGACACGTAAACATTTTTGCGTATCCACAGCACGCGTGTACTCCCGCTGCCCGATACCGAGAAATACATCTTTGAACTGGTTCATACCGGCGTTGGTAAACAACAGCGTCGGATCATCTGCTGGTATCAAGGATGCACTCGGAACGATCGCGTGTCCGTGTTTGCGGAAGTATTCTAAGAAACTATCTCTGATTTCATCTGATGTCATGTGTGAATTTTCTCCTATCACTCCTATTCTCATTATAATCTATATCTTATAGATAAATCAAGATAAAACAGATACAAAAATCGATTGAGTCGCTTGTGTATGATGTGCTAAAAGGTTAAAAGATCTCCTCAAGTACCTGCCGAACAATGTCAGAACCGAACCCGCGCCGCGCCAAGAATCCGTGAAGCCGTCGCTTAGCGACATGGGGCGGCAGCCGTTTATACTGTTTGGCTCGTTTTTGGGCGATTTCAAGTACGATTTTTGTCTCGTCTTCAACCTCTACCGTTGCTATGACCTGTTCCGCTGTTTCCTTGTCTATACCTTTGTCAACCAATTCGTGCTTGAGCAGCGTTTTCCCTCGCGGATTTGATTTTTGTCTGCGGGCTATCCAATTCTCTGCGTACTTCCGGTCGCGAATATGCCCTGAACGAATCAATTCCGCAATAGATGTTTCAATCGCGGTTGCCGAAAAACCTTCTCGTTCGAGGTGCCGTTCCATTTCACTTTTGGTATATATTTTCCGCTTAAGTGTGGGGCGCGGAGTTTCCGGTTCGTCCGCTGCGGCAGTATCTTTCGCTTCACGGAGCAGCCTTAGCGCATGGTTCTTCGCTCGCATCACTTCATCCGCTGCAATTATCTTTTCGATGGCTTCGGGTTCAATCTCTAAACCGATACGCAGCCCAAATTTTTCAATTAGGGCTGCATGAATCACAAGAAACGGAGCACCGTTGAGAAAGAGTTGTTGATGTGAGGGCAATTCAGGGGATGCCTGAATATCAGTGATTTTTTGTTTCATAATGGTTCTCGGCTTTCGGAGACTATCAGCCATCAGCGGTCAGAAACCTGAGTCAACGCCGAATGCATATATGGCGTTCAGCAGGTAGACTGTGGCAGTTAACATCTCTGCTGCTGCCACAGGTTCCCTCTTTGCCGAAAGCCGACTGTTGACGGCTATTCGTCTATTCGCCGCCGTTGCTGCCGGCCCAGAGGGCACCGCGCGCTAACAGCGTCGCAAACATCTCATGCTGACATGCTGAGGCATCGTGACCGAGTGCAAGGTAGAAAACTTTACCTTCACCCCAATTCTTTGTCCATGCCACGGGGGCTGCGGCACCTTTCCACAAGGCTGATGCCAGTATATGATTCCGAGGATCATAATCGAGGATGTACTGCTCGTCCGTCACGACGAATTCGTCGAGCCCTTCCGTAATTTCGTGTTCACTATCAACGATGCTAACCTGATAGTCGCGGTAGCGTGGATGTGTAACGAAATAGCCACCTACCATTGAACGGTATTCTGGACAGCCGCGAAACGAGTCTGCCGCCGAATGTATACCGACGTAGCCCTTACCCGAAGCAATATGATTGAGCAAACCGTTCTTCTGTGCATCCGAAATCTCGCCTATCGTGTAATAGAAAACGATGAGATCATACGGATCCAAATTCGGTGAAACAAGCGCGTCAAGGTCTTCCTCGACTCTCGTGATCTCAAATTCATCTCGCTGTGAAAGCACATTCACGATTGCGTCGCTACAACCTTTCCAATCGTGAATTGCACCACCCGCAAAAACAAGTGTGTTGATTTTTCCCATGAGTTAGCCTCCTTGCTAAATGATATGCTATTATAGCACACGTGCAAAAATGCAGGCAAACTTTTTTTGATAATAGGACTTACGCATTCCCTCTTAAAGTCCCCCTACCCCCCTGATAAGGGGGGATATGGGGGGTTAGGGGATTTAGGGGGTTTAAAGAACGAAAATTACCGCTTTTTGCGTCTAAACGTCCGATATTTACCCAATGTGCGTAAGTCCTGGATAATTAACAGATCATACCAAACGCGCTTTACTAACCACGGATTGCTGACCGTCTCTCTGATTTGCATCACATAACAGCTTGTGATATAATTGAGAAGAATCTACTGCTTCGCTATTTCTGATACCCCAAGGAGACTAAAATGGAACGCAGAAGCGTTTTATCTCGATCTGTTATCGTGGTTGCCGTACTCATCGGCATATTTGTTCTGCTTTCATTGCGCCGGTGGAACATCGATCACCCACGACTGACACCGCGTACTGTTAAAATCCCAAACGCAATTCGTCAGAAATTCTCAGAGCCACCCCACGAACCTGAGATGCTCGCGATGGCAGAGCACGGTGGTTCTATTGACGCTGTCGCATTTTCACCTGTAGATGCCTCACTTGTTGCCAGTTCATCTGTGGTTGGTCGTGCAGCACGGACAATAAAGTTGTGGAATTTAAACGGGACGAGCGAACCTGTGGAAGTACTCGGTGGCTATGCTTTCGCTTTTTCTCCAGATGGCGGATCCCTTGCTATTGCAAGCGGGGTGAGGGCGAGTCGGTTGTGGCATATAGATGCGAAGAAATCTATCAGTAACTTTGGTTCAGGTGCTTATGAAATCGCCTTTTCGCCAGATGGACGATGGATTGCAAATGATAGTATCGGGGTGAAGTTGTGGGATGCTCGCACGCCGAGAGCGGTAACAGCAGGCGTTGTTTTGTCGCGTGGAGGCTCTGCCGAGAAACTCGTCTTTTCACCAGATGGCAAGTTATTAGCCATCGCGAAACGAATCGATGGCGATGTGACTATTTGGGATATTGAGAGTAAACAGGTTATCAAAACACTAAAGCAAGATGCAAGGTGGACATGGGCTCTCAAGTTTTCGCCAGACATGGAGAATCTGTTGCTTGCCGTGGCAGACAATAACGGAAACATTGAACTATACGCCTTGCCGGACTGGCACCTCCATGCCACAATTACGACAGCACCTGTCAAGGATCTTGCCTTTACACCTGATGGAAAGATACTTGTCAGTGGCGGTATTGGAGATGTAGAGTTTTGGGATTTGGAGAGTGGTGAGCGCATCGCCTTTATAGAAGGTCCCACCGATTGTTGGGCTAAGGCTGTTGACTTCTCAGCAGATGGAACCGCACTGGCAAGTGGTTGGAGTGATGGAGTCTTGCGCGTCTGGAATACTTCGCAGTATCTGAACCCACAGGAATCAGTTTCCCAAGATGTCGTACGGTTAATCTATTTTCTACCAAGTGACCGCGCCGCTCAGCCGGATGTCACCGAGAAATTAGACAAATTGATAAAAGATATCCAGCAGTTTTACGCCGACCAGATGGCGCACCACGGATTCGGGAGAAAAACCTTTACTTTTCAGAAAAATGAGGACGGTAGCGCGAAGGTGTATCTTGTGGAAGGTCAGTACACTGATAAATACTACCTTAAGGGAACCTCTGGAAAAATCAGGAAAGAAATTAATGAGAAATTTGATGCGTCAAAAGATGTCCATCTTATTGCTGTGGATATCAGTAGTGAAAGAATTAACCTTCGGCGTGAAGGTGTAATCGCCGTAGGTGGTGTCACACCCGTTGGACTCGACTATAAAAAAGACTTATGGGGCGCACGAGCAGGCGGTGCTATTGTTCCAGCGTCCGGCGATGATGGGTTCAATTGGGAAACTATTGCCCATGAACTCGGACACGCCTTTGGGTTAAAACACGATTTTCGGGATGCCAGTTACCTAATGTCCTACGGTCAAGCCCCAAAGCAGTTGTCTGAAGGCAGTGCTGAATGGTTGGATAAAAGCCGTTACTTTAATCCCGGTCGACCATTTTTTAATCAACCCGCGGCAATTGAGATAGTCCCTTTCTCGGTCAATTCTTCTAAGTTGGAAAACCTCCGATTTCATCTCAAAGATGTTGATGGTCTCCATCAAGCAATGTTGCTAATCCTTCCGACTGCGGATACACCACCGCCAGGGTACCAGTGGGACAAAAACCCAGAAGTCAATAAGAGAAGTTGGAACAGGCAGCAGAGAGGAAAAGCCTTTGTGCTACATGACTACCGGTCTCTGAATGCTCAGAAAGAGGTTACTGTTGAATTTAACCAATCGAGAAAGAACCGTCTTGAACTTCGGGTTATTGATGTACACGGCAACATCACTTTTCGGATATTTGACCTCAGTGAAGATGTGGCAAGTTTGGTAAAAGAGTAAGGCTGAAGGGCAATTCAAAAACTGTTCTCTTGTTTATGGTAAATGGTTCACTTGATGAACGGTCTTGTGATATTAAGAAAATCTACTTTCTCAGTGTTTCCGATGCTAAAAAGGAGTGGAATTGCGTTCCCAAAAACTGTTACCTCTGTATGCGCTGATCGCGCTCTTTGTTGCTGGTTTGCTGGGTTTTTATATTTTTTTGAAAATGGATCCATCGAATCAGAGATTTGCACAACCACCAGAAAAACTCACGCCGATTGCCGAATTCAACCACGAAGCTCTAATTTACGATGTCGCATTTTCGCCTGTGGATGCTGCTCTTGTCGCGGGTGCCGACGATAATAACACAATAAAATTGTGGAACCTCGCCAACACTGTAACACCCCAAGCAATTCTCAGAGAACACATTGGCGTGGTTAAATCAATTGTTTTTTCACCTACGGGAGAATTGCTCGCGAGTGTGGGTTTAGATAATCAGGTTATATTGTGGGATGTGCTTTCGGCAACCAAAATCAATTCTCTTGAGGCTCCCGCTATAGCAGTCGCTATTTCGTCGGATGGGTACTATTTGGCGACTGCCGGTAGGCACTTGAAACTCTGGGACATTCGTAATCCAAAGGAGATAGTGGAGGTTGAGACGTTCCCGCACGATAAATCCGTGCTACTTTGGACGGTTGACTTCTCACCCGATGGGAAGTGGCTCGCGTGCGGAGATGAAAATGGCAGACTCAAAGTTTGGGATGTACAGCACCAGAAACTTATCCAATCTTTAAAAGCAGATTCCGATAAAATCTTGTCTGTACGGTTTTCTGATGACAGTCGCTTTCTCGCGAGTACTGGATTATATAGGCATACGCTATGGCTGTTACCAGAATGGAAACTCTACGGAAAGATAATAGGTGAGGCAGTGGGTTTAGATGTTGCCTTTTCCCCTAATAGCAAAACATACGTCACCTCTGATATTGACGGGGCAGTCTTTCGTTCTACGACGAGTGGCGAACGGATTACTTCGCTTAGAGGAGCTACAGGTGGAACATGGTCGGTTGCATTTTCACCCAATGGCAATATGCTTGCCACCGGTGGTAAAGATGAAAAACTTCGTTTGTGGAATGTTTCAGCACAGCAATTAGCAAGGGCTGATACGGCTCAACACGATGTCGTTCGACTGATCTACTTTCTTTCCAAGGAACGTCCACCCCAGCGCGGCATTGTTGTCAAATTGGATAGATTGATAAGACAAGCCCAACGTTTTTACGCTATTCAGATGAAAAGTCATGGGTTTGAAAGAAAAACCTTTACTTTTCAGACTGATGCCCGTGGCAAAGCCAAGGTATTTCTGGTCATAGCGGCACATCCTGATGAGTATTATCACGATGATACTTCTCAAAAGATTAGGGCTGAAATCTCCGAGAGGTTCAATTATTCAAAGAATGTTTTACTTGTTGCTGTGGATATAGAGAAGGGTGTGTTTCGCATGGAAGGGAAACGCAGGACGGTCGGATTGGGCAACGTTACTCACTTAAAATACGGTAAAAAATTAAGAAGGGCACTCCATGGCGGACGCGTTTTCGTCTCCGCTTCCCATGACGATTTAGAGTGGGATACGATTGCCCATGAACTCGGGCACGCTTTTGGTTTACAACACGATTTTCGTGGACGTAATCGCAGCATTATGTCTTACGCAAGTGGAAGGTATGAATTGTCGAAATGTGCTGCTGGATGGTTGGATAAAAGTCGTTTCTTTAATCCGAATCAACCTTTTTTTGATAAACGCGCCACAATAGAGATGCCCTCACTCGCCAATGCTTCTGATGCCGCCACCTTCCAATTTGAGGTTGCTGATGAAGATGGACTTCATCAAGTCCAATTGATTGTGCCAACTACCCAACGCGATCCAGTCACGAAACAAGGTTTCAAGCTGCACAGTTGTCAATCGCTAAACGGAGCGGAAAAGGCTACAGTTACATTTGAATTGCCAAAAACTTCTGTCAAGGAAATTGAACTTTGGATGATGGATATGCACGGAAACATTGTATGGAGAGAATTTGACCTCAGCAAGGATTCGGCACAACCGTCCGAAGAGCCTTAGTTTTATCAGAAAGGAAATCACATGCCGAAAAAAATCGCTATCTTCCCCGCAAGTTTTGACCCTGTAACCAACGGACACGCTGACCTCATTGATCGGATTTGCAACCTCGATGTCTTTGACCAACTCATCGTTGCTATCGGTGTGAACCCAGAAAAGCCAGCGCGTTTCACGCTTGAGGAGCGCACTGAGATGCTTGAAACCGTCATTGAACCGTATCCGCAAGCCACGATTGATGGTTATACCGGGTTGACGGTACATTATGCACAAACACGTGGCGCGTGTGCTATCATCCGAGGACTCCGCGAAATCTCCGATTTTGAATGGGAATTCAAGATGGCACGGATGAATCAGCAGATCGCACCAGACATTGATACCGTCTTTATGATGGCAAATACACAATATGCGCACATTAGTTCAACACTTGTGATGGAGGTCGTCCAGATGGCACAACAAAAGTTAAGCGAGGAGAAGTTACAGGAGATGGTGCCAACAATTGTGGTCGAATTTATCAAGAAGAAATTTGATGTCCTATAAATGGTTGTCAGTTAAAGATTTCCGCTTTTGGAACCATTTCTCCAAACTTGGAGCACCCCAGAAAGTGGTCATAAATTGGTCACATGAAACTTCTTAACTGACAACTGTTAAAACCGATTGTCCAAACTCACGCTCACGTTAAAGCCGGGCGCGTTTACGCCGGAACCGTGCGGACGATACCGCTGGTTGAGCAGGTTTTCAAGTGATAGTGTCAAACGTGTGGATTCAAAGAGTTTAACACCGCCACGAATATTGAGCGTCCACCATCCCGGTGTACCGGCATCTACAGCATTGCCATTAGCGTCAAAGTCAACTTCCGCCGGATCGCGTGTCTTTCCTTGTATCCGCGGGTCGCGGATGTCGCTCCGGTTCAACCTTCTCTGTTCCGCTGCAGCACGCACATAGAACGTTCCCCAAAACTGGGTATTCAACGGTTCCCACTGGATACCGACAATACCGTTCAACGGCGGTTCTCTTCGGGTACGTGCTTCCCATGGTTTCTCCGGATCGGGTGCTTTGCCACCAATCTTGAGGACTTCGCCACGTAGTAGTGCTGCATTACCAAAAACCGACCAAGCAGGCAGAATTGGGATGCGTCCGGCGACTTCAACCCCCTGATATTGTGCTTCATCGACGTTATCAAACACGAGTACGTCAATACCGTCGTATTCCTTGATTAGGTCTTGGTGGAGTTGCGGTAGCGTTTTCCCTTCGTACGCTTCTTGAACAGGTTTGCGCGCAACTAAACCGCTAACTCGACTGTAGAACAGCGTTAAGGCACCACGGAAGTAGGAATGTTGTGCCTTGAGACCGCCTTCAACTGTCCATGAAGTCTCAGGTCTCAGGTCCGGACTCGGTGCCGTGACACCCTCATTGGTGACTTCCACCGCCGTTGTATCGTTCAACGAAGGCGCACGGAAGGCTGTGCCAAAATTGCCGACGATATTCAAGTACTCCGTCAAACCGACGACCACCCCGGCACTTCCTGTTAAGCTGCTGTCGAATACATTGAACGCGTCAAAAGCCGGATCTCGGACGGAGAGGTCTGCATTGGTTTGATAAAACGTCGCACGTCCACCCAGTATGAGTTCTACCCGCTCATGAACCTGAATTTCATCTTGAAGATACACACTTGCATCCCAAAACTGAGATCCGCTAATAAAGCGTCCCTTTTCTTCGTCAGTATCTTCCTTGCCCGCATCAGTTTTGACGGTACGGCTCTGTATCGTATCCAAGTAGAATTCAGCACCACCGACCAAACGTTGACGCGGAAAGATCGAACTGACCGCTTGCGTACTCAAGCCGATGGTGTTAACAGTATCGTATCGCTGCCGTCGAGCGGTGGTACCGCGTACCACCTCGTTTCGTCCCTCTTTTTGACGATGATAAGAGGCTGTCACTCGGAACGTGTCAATGTTCGCTTCTACTGGATTAACTATATAATTGGCATAAACGAGGTCACGGTCTTGCGGTTCAAAAAAGAACTCGGCAAACTCCTGCGGTGCGATCTTATCATACCGCGGTGTTTGCGGCTGCCGCCACATCTGGTAAGCAATGTTGATAGTGCTTGTGTCGGTAAGTTGATACCCAAATTTTGCATCGGCGTTAAAGGCACTCCAACCTAACGGACCTTCAGTGTCAATAAGCCATCTGTCAGGAATATTATCCTTTGGTAGTTCACGCACCTCATCATAATCATAAAGCTTCACGCCACTCGGCATGTCGTCCACTATTTCATACTTCCGATTCTTGTAGTGGAGGTCATATCCACTTCCGGGATTTACGTCACCGTAGTCTCGCACACCGCCACCAACGATGAATCCGAATCGGCCTTGGTTCCCTGTTACCTCTAACCGACCGAGTTTTTCTTGTGTGGCAGTCGAGTAGCGAGCAAGCACTCGTGGATGTATAGCCAAAGTTTCTTGCGATGGATTGATCGGTACCGCTTTCGTAAAGAAACTAACAACACCCCCCATTGCACCGCTGCCATATAGCATAGAACTTGAACCGAGTAATACTTCAGCGCGTTCTAACATCTCTGGTGCGATAGTTGCTGTGTATTGGTTTGGCCCTGAGCGAAATGTCGAATTATTGAGACGGACCCAGTCAACCTGTATCAATGTCTGGTAACCGGTTAAGCTTCGGAGCATCGGTGAGCCTTGTCCAACTGTCGTCTCCTGAGCGATGACGCCGACAGAATCACGAAGTAGGTTCGACGCGTGTTCTACGTTGGACCGTTCCAATTGTTTTAAATCCAGAACTGTAATAGCGTTAGGGGTTTTGAAAGGCTCTTTCTCAGCACGTGTGGCTGTTACCGTCACCTCCGGCACCTCCACAACCTCCGCCTCCACATTTTTTTTCTCAATTTTTTTATCACTATGTTTTTTAGCGAACGTAGGTGGAATATAAATTACCAAAAGGACTAAGTTTGTAATGAGAAAAAAATAAAGCGATTTTTGCATGTTGGTACGCTCCGTTGCATTTTACTGTAGTATGCGATATGGATAGTTTGGAATATCTTAACCTATGCTCCATTTTTTAGCAAATTGTATGCCATTCCCAATTCAATATGAAATCGGTAGATTTCGACGTTTTTCCGCCATAATTTGTGCTGTAGTGTTCATTTATTGAACAGTATTTGCCAATGATTTTATACAGCATATCCGCCCCTTGATGGAAAAATTAACGCTTGCATTTTGCTATCGGTTGTGATAGATTACACTACATAACTTCGTAAATCCAAAAGGAGTATTCAACGGATGGCATATTTCAGGTTGACTTTCGTTTTGATGGCATTCGCTATACTGTACAGTGGGATCGCTGTACCAGAAGATCAAGATACGCCAAAGGGCGGCACGATCATAGGGGATATTCAAGACACAACACTTCGTGAAAATTACCTTAGCGGGGTTCGAGTTGTATTTGTAAGCACAGACGGTGCGGAATTTGAAACGCAGTCTGATAAAAACGGACATTTTGAACGTGCGGGTTTACCCGCGGGTCAGTACGTTGTCAACATCTATAAACTGGGATACCAAGATCGTCTCGGAAAACCCGTTTCAGTTATTGATGATGGACGGCATTATGTCCCACTAACGATGAACATATCCAAGAATCCCGACGATAACAGCAACGGGGGCGGTGTTCTCCGGTTCTGGGCTTATAAGCGCACTAAATCCGGAGGTCCAATGGAGGGACTTGAGATTATAATTACCGGAACTGTTGGAGTGGATCCACCAGTAGTGACCGGTATTTCCGGCGCACACGGGCTATTTCAAAGTGACAAATTGTCTCCGGGAGCCTACATCGTAACGCTCATCAAAAATGATTATTCTCTTGTCTGCCCAATGACTGTTCAGGCGGACAGAATTACCGATGCCCGCATATTCCTCCCAATTCCCGATAAAAACACAGATGCCAATGTTCCACAAGCACAGGAATCGGAGTGGGCAAATGCAAAAAATGTTATCCACGGCAGGGTTCTTGTGATGGATCCTTCTCATGCTCTCTTAAGTGATGTTAAGGTTGTGATTGAGGACGCAAATCGGATTGTGTTTAGTGACACAACCAACGCCGATGGCGAATACGAGTATCGTGGTTTGTCAGCAGGTCGCTATTTCATTAATCTCCATAAAGACGGATATATTGAAAAAAAAGGGATACCCCTGATTGTTACGAACAACGGAAACCATGCTCTGGGGGTTACTGAAGAAGGTATGTTTGTCAGTTATGCCGTGGTTGCTGATGGAAGCCTCTTTAAACTCACACACGGAATGCGGAAACAATAGCATCACTGAGTGGATACGCGTTCAAAACGTCCTTACCGAGGATAGGTTTACTGGGGCGTTTATAGTAAAACCTACAATTAAGTAGACACTTTTCCTTTAACAAAAGATAGTTCGTAGGGGCGAGGTCCCCTCGCCCGTCTTTCAAAGTGTGTCTCATTAATTCTAAGATCCACTATAAAAGAGAAAACAGATGCTGCATTTTAGGGTAACCCTCATTTTAATTCCCTGTATAGTTCTATATCTCGCTGGAGCCACCGCGCAGGAATCAGACACACTGGGTGAAAAAGGCATTGTCCGTGGATATATTATAGATACAACTCCCGCGCAGCTTCCTATTGTTGGTGTGCGTGTTCAGATTGACAACGGAAAAGGGCATATTTTTGAAACAACCTCTGCCGAAACAGGTGTATTCGTATACACAGATATCCCCGCTGGTGATTATCTGATTAATATCCACAAGCCTGGATACCAAAGTCGAATTGGCAAGCCTCTGGCGGTCACAAGTGGTGGTGTTCATTCTGTTTTCCTTACAATGAACAAGCAGGAGGATATATTCACCAAATTCCAGAATTTGTTCAGAGCCAAGGTGCCGCAAGGCGGCACGCTTCAATTACAGGTTGCAACGCTATCTCCGCAATCTGTTCCAATTGAAAACGCTGAAGTTAAAATTCGGCTAATTGATGGTGGCAGAGGCAGCACCTCAAATAAAGAAATTATAGGAACATCTTACCCGGATGGACTGTATCGGCACGACAATTTACCATTGGGACTTTATTTCGTTACCGTTAGTAAGGACAGTTATCATACTACTTTTTCAATGACTGTTCGAGAAAATCGGGTGACGACTGCCACTGTAAGACTTCCTATCTCTAATGGGGCCGCGGACACTAACATTTTACCTTCACAGGAAATAGACACGAAATGGGTTATTCGTGGTAAAATTTTTGATACCAACTTTCAACAAACCCCGCTAAGCGGTGTTGAGGTCACAATTTGGAGTAAAAATTTGGAACTACCTCTCGACGCTTTATCCAATGCGGATGGCGAATATGAGTTTGTTTTACTTCCAGGGCACTACAGCATTCTCCTCTATAAAGAAGGGTATGAAAACACAATTAGAATTAGTCTTCTTGAAGTAACTGCTGAGAGTAGGCAAAGCAATATCACCGTAATTGAAGATGGCATGTTCGTTGTTTACGAGGCAGTTGCGAATAGAAATGTCTTTGCGCTTAAACACGGTATATCGAAAGAACAGAAAAGTTTTTCCGAGAGACATGGAAGAATGATTCGGCTGTTGCTTCTCTCCGCAATCATCGGTGGTGTATCGGGCTTTTTCTTTGTAAGATTCTTAAACAAACGTCAACAAAAGTACAGTCAGGAGTAAGTATGTCAAAACAGAAATTAAACTTCGCATTCATCGGGTGTGGTGGCAATGCACGTGGACACGGACGCAGTGTCTCAAGTGTTGAAGACGTAGAGATTGTTGCACTCGCAGATCCGAGTGAAGGTTCGCTTGATGCCTTCAAAGAGACTGTCGGTTTAGACGATTCCGTCCCTACCTACACCGACCACGTTGAGATGTTAGCCGCTGCCAAACCCGACGCTGTTGTCATCAGTTCACCGCACGGACTCCATTTCCAGCATATCATGGACGCACTTGATGCTGGGTGCCATGTCCATACCGAAAAACCGATGGTTTGTACGGTGGATCATGCTAAGCAGGTAATTGCGAAAGTTGAAGAGACGGGTTTACACCTAATGATCGGCTACCAAAGGCATCTAAGTCCTACCTACCAATACTGCCGCAAAGTCGTCCAGAGTGGTGAACTCGGACGCGTTAATTTCGTCTCGGCGCATCAATCCCAAAATTGGTATCGCAATCAGCAGGGAAAGTGGCGGCAAGATCCATTTCTCGGTGGTGGTGGGCAACTCAACGACTCAGGAAGCCATCTTATCGACATTCTCCTCTGGGTATTGGAAGCGAGTCCTGAAACCGTCTTTGCCATGATAGACAACTTAGATATTGAAGTAGATGTGCTCACGGCGATGTCAATTAAGTTTGATACGGGTGCCTTGTGCAATATCAGTATCGTTGGGCATGCCTACGGCGGTGTGCGAGAAGCGTTTTCTATCTGGTTGGAGGAAGGCGCGCTCTATCTCCGTGAAGGCAAACTCCTTCGTCAGGAACAGTCAGGATCGCCAGAACTTGTTGATGATTCAGATATGCCAGCGTCAGGGAACAAAGATGTCGCTTTTATTCAGCTGATCCGTGGTGAACGGACAGAGAACCCAATCGGTGTTGAGAACGGGTTGCGTGTCATCCAATTAACCGAAGCCGCATGGCAATCCGCCGAACTCGGTAAACCCGTCAAGGTGGACTTGAGTTAAAATGAAGCAGGTGTGAGCCCTTATGCACTCTTTAGTACAGTAGGACTTACGTATTTTCTCTTAAAGTCCCCCTGATAAGGGGGATTTAGGGGGTTAAATCAGCAAAATATACCGTTTCCCATTCAATTTGCGTAAGTCCTGTACAGAATGAGGGTGTAATTGGTTGGCAGAAAAGCATCACTTTAAACAGAAACCCGTTTTCAAACAGAAACCCGTTTTCGGACAACGGACGAAAACGAGCGAAGGCTAATAGTTAAAAATGCTTGATGTCCAAAACCTGTGCAAGTCTTTTGGAAAAAAGTCGTTTCTTACAGAACTCACATTTCAGGTAGCCGCCGGTGAGTGTCTTGTTTTACTCGGTAGAAACGGCGCAGGCAAAACGCTCCTGCTCAATATCTTAGCGACTTTAGTCGAACCGACATCAGGCTCTGTCTCTATTGCCGGAATTGATGCTTTTGGAAACCTAAAACAGGTGCGTCCGTCAATCGGATATATACCGGTAACATTTGACGGATACCCTGAGCTATTTGTCGTGGATTATCTCAATTTTTTCGCAGCTGCATACAAATTAGAGAAACGCGAACATGCCTCAGCAATTGATGCTGTGCTTGAATTAATGGACATCCAACATCTACGCAACATCAAAATTGAGGTGCTGTCAACTGGGGAGCGGCAACGCCTCTTATTTGCCAAAACCTTTCTTCATGAACCGCAACTGTGGCTGCTCGACGAACCGCTCGCCCCTCTTGATCCCGGCGGACAGGTCGAGATGTTAGAATTGATTGGTGAACTCCGATCGATGGGCAAAACCGTCGTAATTGCTACCAATCGTCTTGAAGATGTCCATCGGTTATGCGATACTGGTTCACAAGACGGGACGTTTGTCGGAATACTGAAAGATGGACAATTTGCTGAGTTCAAGAAATTTAACGAATTGCGCAATGAGAATGCTGAAGCCGATATCGCGGATTCCCTCTCATCAAATTGGTTTTACGAATTCTACTTGGAGGTTACAAAACCGTAATGTCAGATATAGGAAAATTCTTTCAGGAAAACGGATACTATTTCGCCAAAGGGGTCTACTCCGCCGAAGAAATTCAGGCGATGGAAAGCGACTTTGATCGGGTCGTGGACCAGCTCCTCAAAAGCGATGAGAATGTCAACGCACGTTGGGGTGGCAGATTGATGGATGCCCTCGATGGTGGCGAATCTGTTATCATCCACACCCACAATATCCAGAGCTTCTCTGGGGTCTGGATGCAGGCGTTCTTGCAGGAGAAGTTTCTTGATGCCACCGAAGCCATCCTCGGACCGGATATCATGCTTCACCACTCCAAGCTTTTCTGTAAGCCACCGGAAACAGGCGCGCCGTTCCCAATGCACCAAGATTGGCAATACTTTCCCTCTGTCAAAGACAGCATGATAGCCGCGATTATCTACGTCTCGGAGGCTACTGATGAGATGGGGTGTGTTCGCGTCTATCCGGGTTCACATAAGCAGCTGGGACGTACCGACGGTATGATGGGCAGTGGAAAAAATGCTGAAGTTACGGACCGATACCCGATTGAGAACGCAACCGTTTTGGAAGCAGAACCGGGAGATGTGCTTTTCTTCAGTTACTTCACCCTGCACGGATCAATGCCGAACCGATCAAACCAAACGCGAAAGAGTGTCCTTGTTCAGATGCACGCCGGAGACGATGAAATCGAATCCGAAAACCGCCATACCAACGTCCAATTGGTACTCCGTGGCTGGAACCATCTCGCAACCCGGTCTTCTGTCGGACGGATTAAATAAATCAAGGGCATTTTGGCCTACTTGATTATTGGGTAGGTCTAAATGTTTTTAGGGCTTTAACCGTTGACGCGTCTTCCATATTTTTTAAGGAAACTCGCGTTGATAGTTAAGCAAAGTCACGGGGTTGCGTAAGTCCTATTAGAAAAACAAAACGTAGCCCGTAATGAAATGGAGGGGTTTTGATTGGGTGTTTCTTCAGATTAGGAAATGGCACTCCAAAGTCCAAACCCGCTCTGACCGAACCGCAAGGAACCCGGGTTGATAGTTAAGCAAAATCACGGGGTTGCGTAAGTCCTATTATAAGAACGAAACGTAGCCCGTAATGAAATGGAGGGCGGGTTAGGAAATGGCACTCCAAAGTTCAAACCCGCTCTGACCGAACCGCAAGGAAAATTAAAATTATGATTAGAGTCGCAAAAATTAGTATGGCGCATGTCCACGCTGGTGGCTACGCCCGAAGAATCCACGAAAACCCTGAAACCGAACTCGTCGCTGTCTGGGACGAAGAAGAATACGGTGGTAGAAGCGCCGCGGAACAATACGAAGTCCCGTTCTACACCGATCTTGATGAAATCCTTGGTCGTGATGACGTAGATGCGGTCGCTGTTGACGCAATCACATCCGACCATCCGCGTGTCATGATCGCCGCTGCTGAAGCCGGTAAACATATCTTTACTGAGAAAGCGCTCGCGATTACCGTCGCAGAATGCGATCCGATTATTGATGCCGTTGAGAAAGCCGGTGTAAAGTTCATGATTTCGCTGCCTTCCCGTGCTAACTCTGAAATCCTGTTTGCCAAGAAAGCAATTGACGACGGACTCCTTGGAGACATCACATTCGGTAGGGGACGGATTGCACATTCCGCTGCATTGGATAGTTGGTTCAGCGGCACGAGCGCATGGTTCGCAGATCCAGTACGTGCAGGTGGTGGTGCACTCTTTGATTTAGGGTGTCACCGTGTTGATGTTATCCGATGGTTAATGGGTGAACCTAAGAGTGCTATCGCCAAAATTAACAACTTTACAGGCAATTTTCCGATTGACGACAACAGCGTTTCGGTTGTCGAATTCGCCAACAAAGCACTTGGTGTGATTGATGTCGCGTGGACACACCGTTCCGGTCCGAATATGCTTGAGATTTACGGCACAGAAGGCTCGTTTGCTGCAGGGCACGGCGAGATGCATTTTGAAACCCGCAAACTCTCTGATGAAGAAAAAGCGGAATACATCGCCAACGCTCCCGAAGCACCACCCGAACCGATGCAACAGTGGATCAATGCGATCCTTCGCGACGAACCGATGACGATTACGATTCAAGATGGACGTAACCTCACAGAGTTGATGCAGGCATTCTACATCTCCTCTGAACAGGGACAGTCTGTTGATTTTCCGCTTTAAAATAGCCGTCAGTCGTCAGCCATCGGCTATCAGCAAAGAGTTTTCTTGCTGACCCCTGACTGCTGACTGCCGATAGCCAAAATTGAGGTGTATGATGAAAGACTATCAACCTATTTCACTTTCCGCTTTGTGCAATGTCGGTGCTGAGGTTATTGGCACGAGCGCAACACCGGGTGTCGGGACACAGACGTTCCACGGGCTTCCATTCGACATCGCTGAAGGCGCAAACTGCTTCTTAGGCTTCGGTGACGGTGTTAATACCGATCCTATCCAAGTTCCTGTCAGTGCAAGTCCGAAGCGGGTGATTTTTGTGCATCGCCTGCTTGAGTCACGCATCCCTGAAGGGGAACCGATCGGCAAACTCATTGCCAACTATGTTTTCCATTACACCGATGGTGAAACCGAGAGTGTACCGATTCGCGAACGTTTTGAGATCGGCAGTGTGCCACAAGGGTGGGGACAACAGACCTTCCTTGCGATACCTGACCGGCAGGAAAGTTTGGCATCTCGGCACGAGGGACCTTGGGGGTCCGCGGGCAACCGACAGACCGAGGTAAGCCAAGGGACACCGCGCGACTACTATCTATGGACATGGAAAAACCTGAGAGACGATGCTGAAATGGTATCCATTGAGATTCAGCCGCAGGAACGGCGGTTTATTGTTGCCGCAATCACACTCGGCTATCTTGATGAAGACCCGATACCGCGGCGTCCTCGCCGCGAAGTCAAGATCACGCTTCCTCAGTCTGATGATGCCGACAAACCGTTTGATATGGAAGTCAATGTTGACCGTGGCGTTGCGACTTACCCGTATCCGTTACCAGAGAACGCCCCTGATGCCTTTATCAACGACGATTTTAAAGGGTGGGGTGAATCCCAAAACAACAAAAGCAGCCCTGCCTATGTTGAAGTGTCCGCGACTCCCTCCGCCAGTGTTGAAGTCAAAAACCAAGGTGAGACGCTCGGCACTGTCAATTGGGGAGAAGTAGAAAAAAAGGTGTCGTTCAACCGAACGAACGCGTTAAGGTAGAAGTCATTGACTCTGGCAGGAACTGGGTGCATACTACCGTGATTGATGAAGATACAGGCAAACCCGTGCCGTGTCGTGTCCACTTCCGTTCGCCACACGGCGTGCCTTACGCACCACATGGACACCACGCACATGTCAACTCAAACATGGGCACATGGCACGTGGATATCGGCGGTGATGTACGACTCGGACAGATTAGCTACGCCTACATTGACGGCACGTGTCAGGGGTGGCTACCGCGTGGAGATGTTATCGTTGATGTCGCGCGAGGCTTTGAATACACCCCTTTACGGACGACTGTCAACATAAAACCGGGGCAACGTGAGTTGACGCTCCGCTTAAAGCGGTGGTGCAATATGAACGCCGAACGCTATTTCAGCGGCGATACGCACGTCCATTTTCTCTCTACGCAGGGCGCACATACCGAAGCACAAGGCGAAGACCTCGGCGTTGTTAACCTCCTTCTCTCACAGTGGGGACATCTCTTCACGAATACGGAGGAATTTATCGGGAGACCCACGACCTCCGCTGATGGACGCAGCATCGTCTACGCGACGCAGGAGAATCGTCAGCACCTTCTGGGTCATCTCACGCTCCTCGGTTTAAAAGAACAAGTCGCACCGTGGTGTTCCGACGGACCGGGTGAAGCTGAGCTCGGTGGGAACATGGAGGTCACACTCTCACATTGGGCGGATGCATGTCACGCGCAGGGTGGCACCGTCGTCTTACCGCACATTCCAAATCCGAATTGCGAACCAGCGACGCTCATCGCCACGGGACGGGTTGACGCTGTTGAGTATCTCACCAACGCCATGTATGGACACCTTGAGTACTACCGTTACCTCAATTGTGGTTATAAATTGCCGCTCGTCGGTGGCACGGATAAAATGAGTAGCGATGTGCCGGTCGGTGTTTATCGCACCTACGTCCACATCCCTGACAACGAGGAATTCAATTACGATAACTGGTGCAAATACATGAGTGCCGGAAACACGTTCCTCAGCGGCGGTCCCATGATACGGCTTACTGTTGATGGGCAACCCATCGGTAGCACGATTAACCTACCCGGGAACGGTGGCACGGTTGAGGTTGAAGCCTCCGCGGATTCCATCTTCCCGATCCATACGTTGCAGATTATTCAGGCAGGGCAGGTCGTCGCTTCCACTGAGGACAAAGATGGCAAAGCGCATCTACGCCTGAAAGCAAATCTGAAGGTGGACAAACACTCGTGGATTGCGGCGCGATGTGGTGGACCTAATTATGCACAAGCTGTCCCGCACTACGATGGATGGGGACGCGGTATCATTGCGCACACTTCCCCAGTCTATATCGCTGTTGGCGGCGAATGGTGGATGTTCGATCCAGAAACAGCGAACTATATGTTAACTTTGATTGAGGGCGGGTTGTCCTATATTCAGGAGACAGCACGCCATCATGAACACGGGACTGTGACACACCATCACGGCGAGGATGACCATCTGGAATTCCTTTCTCGTCCGTTCCAAGAGGCACGGGAGGCAATCCACCGTCGGATGCATCAATTAGGGATTCCGCATTAACTGTATCCTAAAAATTTGAGAGTTTTTGGTTAAATAATGATGGAAAAGTCGAGAATCCCCTCTGAATCGCGCTCGTTAGTTTTTAACTGTAGTAATTGGCAAATTTTCGGAATGGAAAACATGAACATCATTGTTTAACCAATACTCCCGTTTTTCGAGGGTTTTAATCAACTTTGTTCTTTTGAAAATCTTCAAATTCTTTCTTTATCTTGACCAAGTCATTATAGGTGTCGCCTTTAGAGTTCCACAAATGGACTATGGGTTTATCAATAACGCTACCTGGTCGCGGACTATATCTTCCTTTGCGCCAAGATATACTATATAGTTTGTCGTAAGGTTTATTCAGTTTTTCATACAGATCCACAACATATGACAGTTCAACTGTACAGCCACTATTCTTCAAATAGGTTAATATATCTTTTTCTTTCTGGGACACTCCGGGCGGAGATGGATCGACCGGTGGAATAACAAACGGACCGGGTGTTTCTGGCTTTGTCCACCATCCTTGGTCGAGTCCTATGAAAATAACGATAACCATTAAGAGGATAAATAGGAATACTTTCATTGTGTATCTCCAAGTTTTTTCAGTGGTTTTCAGGAAAATAAAATATCGGGGTGTAGGTTAAATAATGATGCGTGAATTAGTGGATCCCCTTTGAATCGTCCTGCATCACATTTCAACTATTGCTAATGGTAACACGGACGACAGGAATTGTCAATGAAAATCAAGTTGATTTTTCATTGACAGATGCGGCTAGACTTGTATCCTTATCAAAATCCATGTAACAGCTGTTCTTTAGTTGATGATGGGGCGGATGGCGCGGATCGCGAGGGCTGATATTGAGACCTAACCTATACGGGGAATTTGATATGGGTGCTTCCACTAAAAAGTTGAAGAACGAGGAAGTTGAAGCAAAACAGCCCCTTGAAGAGCGCGCGGCTGCGTGTGGTTTGGAAGGGGCTTATAGCGATGATGAACCCGAATATACACTTGATATGCTCATCGCAGTAAATCCTGACTATAAAGGCTCTCCCGAGAAGTGCAACGCCACATTACACCTCCCCGCGCGTGGTTTGGAAGGTGCTTATGATGATGACGAACCCGAATATACACTCGATATGCTCGATGCACTAAACCCTGACTATGAAGGCACTGATAAGAAGTGTGCTTCCGAGAAACGCGATTGTAAAATAGAGAGGAAACCTAATCATAGATAGCCTGGTAGACTTGGCTTATGACTTTTTCTTAACCGTACTGATTGAAACATAGGAGACCAACATGCCAAAGGAATTAATAGCGGTTGCCCCTCGGCAACCCGTCTTGAGAGAGTATGAAGATGGTCCTGTCCCCGCGGATAGTGTTCGGGTTCAAGTCGAATTCGGCGCGCCCAAGCGTGGCACCGAACTGACGGCGTACTACGGATATAACAGTGCAAATTTTCCGATGGGACTTGGGAATATGTGCGTCGGAAAAGTTATTGAAATCGGCGAAGAGGTTGAAGGTTTTGAGATTGGGGAACGCATCACCAGCCACGGGCACCTCAAAGAAACGCATACCTGGCGCGCAGGTAGCGTCCTCAAGATGCCAGACCACATGACCTGGAAAGAGGCAGTCTGCTATGATCCATTGCACTTCGCCATGTCTGCGATTCGTGATGGAAAGGTCCGCGTTGGCGAGCGGGTTGCTGTTTTTGGACTCGGTGCCATTGGGTTGATGACAGTCCAGATGGCACGGATTGCAGGGGCTGACTTCGTCGCTGCTGTAGACCCACTTGGAAGACGGCGGAAAGTCGCCGAAAAGACGGGGGCGGAACTCGTCATTGATCCGACTGCCTGCAATGTCGGCGAAGTGCTCAAAGAAGCGACGGGTGGCCTTGGCGTTGATGTGGCTGTAGAAACCAGTGCAGTCTATCCAGCACTGGATGACGCGCTGCGCAGCGTCACTTTTGAAGGAACAATCGTCTACGCTGGACGCGCAAAAGAATGCACAGGCGGACTCGACCTCGGTGCTGTCGCGCATGTCAACATTCCAAATATCATCTTTGCGCGTGCTAACAGCGACCCGAACCGCGATCATCCACGTTGGGATTTCAGACGTATCGTCGATACCTGCTGGAAATGGCTTGAGAAAGGGCGATTTGACTGCGAAGATGTCGTTGACCCCGTGGTGCCGTTTGAAGATTCCGTCGAGGCATATATAGAGATGGACAATCACCCCGAACGGAGTGTCAAATTGGGAGTGTCCTTTGGGTAGATATACAGAAGCAGCCTGTCCGTTGATGGGCTACTGATATGCAATCAAAAAAATGCCAAGGACCATCACGACAGCTGCGATCAAGCGACGTTTTGCATAGGTCTCTTTCAAGGCGTACCCACCGAGCAAGACAACGAAGATGACTGAACACTGCCGAACCGCGGTCACATAACTAACCTTTTCTGTCATCAAGACGTAGAGGATGAGCGAATAGGATGTCAACGAAAGTCCCACAACTCCGAGTGCCCGCTTCCATTCCGTTCGTCCAATCTCGGTAATCTGGTGGTGTGGAAACCGGGCGAGGCAGGACAGCCCGTAAAAGACTTGCGAGATACTGTTCTCCATTAAATAGTAGGTCACGGCTCGCCACAAAGGAACATCCGTAGAATAGCGATGAAATTCAGACATGCCTTGCTTGTCTATCAGTGAGTACCCGATGACGCTCGCCAGCGTCGCATAAGCCCAGAGGGAATCCGGTTCGCGAAGGTAGCGAAGAAACGCTTTGAATTGGATACGTGCCTCGCGTTGTTGATAGAGCACTATAGATGCCATCACACACAAAATACCGACCAAACCTTGTGCCGAGATTCGTTCGTTTAAGAAAAGAAAGGCAAATAGTGGTAAGAATGCTGGTGCAGCGCGCGTAATCGGATAAACAAACGAGATCTCGCCTACCGTATAGGCGTGCGTCAAAAACAGACGGTAGAATAGATGAACCAGTGCGGAGCCAGCAATATAGACCCATACGGATTTGGGAATTACCGGTTGCTTGATACCAAAGGCAACGAGTGCTATCGCTACGGTGTAAAATCCACACCAAAAAAAGAGGATGCGTGTGTCTCTGCTGGATTTGCTATAGAAATTCCATAAAGCGTGGCAAAATGCTGACAGCAGAATTAAGGCAATTGAAGTAAATGCCATGGGACCTTTCGTTATTTGTAGATACAGGGTCTGTATCTGTTCGTTAATAACTGTCAGCCACCAGTAACCAGTTAAGAGGAGTTCGTTTTAATCTCTTGAAACTGACTGCTGAAAGGATTTTTGAAAAAATCTGCCCTGGTTGCTGACGACTATTTCAGGAGGTAATTATGTTCAAAAAGTCGAAAAAATACCAGCCTTTTATTCTATTTGGGCTTGTCTGTGGCGTACTTGCCCTTACAGCAACTGTTACCCTCACACAAGAATCGTGGTTCCCTTCCGAATGGGGTGCCGATGATCGGCGCGGTGCCGTCAACCGCCTAACGCCAGAGAAAGTATTGCAAGCCGCGAGTCTGATTAAAACGGGTGAAGTCTTTCAACTCGGTAGGGTCTATGAAAGCGGTATCCCCGTATTCGGAACACGGCACTATAGCCTACGGATTCCAGCAATGTCAGGACCCCTCGGTGAAAACAAAACAACGTGGTTTGAGGAGATCTTCAGCGGCGAAATCGGACAGATCGGCACGCAGTTTGATGGACTCGGGCACATCGGCATCGGCGACCTCTACTACAACGGATTAGACCAGCACGATTTCGCCAAAGCCGAAGGCCTCACGGAACTCGGTGTTGAAAACGTGGGACCCATCGTAACACGGGGCGTACTCATTGATGTTGCTGGGTATAAAGGCGTTGAACACCTCAGCGATAGTTATGAAATTACGCGCGCTGATCTGGAGGGTGCACTGAAAAAACAAGGTGTTCAGATTACTCCCGGCGATGTCGTGATTATCCACACCGGCTGGGGTAAATTCTGGATGACGGATAATGATCGTTACGCCGCCACAGAACCCGGCATCGGCATGGAAGCAGGGCAATACTTCGTTGACCAGAAAATTGTGATGCTCTGTTCCGATAACTGGGGCATCGAGGTTGTCCCAAATCCTGATGAGACCCTTGCCTTTCCGGTGCATCAACTGTTTATTGTTAAGCACGGCATTTACAATCTTGAGAACATCATCACGGAGGAGTTAGCGGCAGCGAAAGTCTACGAATTCGCCTTCAGTTTCGCACCGCTGCGCCTCAAAGGTGCGACGGGGTCCCCCGGCAACCCAATCGCCATTCGATAGTTGCTTATGATGGGACAGCAGCTCTGCTGTCCCATACTGCTTCTCTTTCCTATCCACATCTGCACAAATCCGTGCAGTCAGCCCACTATTTGCCCCATTTCGTGCAATCAATACATACGCCAAGTCTACTAAATCCACTATATCTCCCATTCTGTCTACTATTTTAAATTGGCATGAAAATTGCTGTTTACTTGACCAGGTTAACAAGGCAGCGTTTATCGTGAGAACTCGAAAAGGGTTACATCAATACTCGACCTATAATTGGAAAATTTTCCATGAAACTACTATATACTTTCTGTTTGTGTTGCTTGAGTTTAGGACTGCTGTATTCTGTTTCCGCGAAACCGCTCACGACTGAGAAAATTGTGTTTTCGTCCTATCGGAATGGCAACTTTGAAATCTACATGATGAATCCTGATGGAAGTCAGCAAGTAAGATTAACTAATCACCGAGCAGACGATTTAAATCCGGTCTGCTCACCAACAGGGGAAGAAATCCTCTTCGTTTCTGATCGAGGTGGGGAGCGTGATCTCTATATTATGCGTGCTGATGGAGGCGGGGAGCGACCCGTGTTTCGCACAGCACCCGCATATAGAGATACTCCCGCCTGGTCCCCTGATGGGAAAAAAATTGCTTATGTTCGACTTGACCGTGAGACTAAACAAAGAATCGTTTGTACTGCCAAGTCAGACGGAACGTCGGTAAACCGCGTTGTTGAAATGGAAAAAGCAGAGGGTGAAGTACCTGTTTGGTCCCCGGATGGAACAGAACTCGCGTTTGTTGTGGTAGATGAGATTCGTTGGGCGAGCCGCCAAATCCGATTTATCAACTTAGAAACCCGTAAGCAAGAGACACTCCTGCCGGATGATGTTCCAAGAATGATGCAACCGGCGTGGTCACCCGTTCACAACAAAATCGCCTTTGTCTGGCACAGACCCGCACTTGCACAACAGTCCATATTCATTGTCAACCGTGATGGTAGCGGACTTCAACAGATTGTTGACGTGATTATTGCCAGAGGGATAAAAGCACTCACTTGGTCGCCATCTGGTGATGAACTTGTCTATTCCCAACCAATTGACGGTAAATCTCAGATTTTCAAAATCAATCTGGTGACGCGTGAAATCACACAACTTACGCATGATGGCAGCAATTATGTAAGCGATTGGTTTGACCCGCTGGCTTTACCTGTTTCACCGCAGCCACAATTGTTCACAACTACATGGGGTGAAATCAAAAATCGGGATTGAATTTGGATGATTACATAATGCTAATAAATGCTAAACCCTTCTATTCTATCAATATTGCGTAAGTCCTATTAGCATGGAAATTGCCATTTGTTTGACAAGGTTATTAACACGCGGGTGTTCATTGTGATGACCCAAATTTTCCAGCAACCTTTTTTGAAAATGAACAAATTTACGTTCTCTTTACACTTCGCTTTTGTAGCGAGCATTTTACTCGTAGGGTGTACGGCACCGGCACATTTGGTGCAAGAATCGGCACCTACGCAAGATGAGAAGATGCAGCAAACTATAGGCAGATGGAAAAGCACACACATCTCAAAGGCTATTCAGAAATGGGGGATACCGAACGAAATTAACAGCGATGGGACGGGTTGGCACATCTACATTTGGCAAGTGCCTGTGCAGACATTCCTTGCCCCACAGCGTCACCGAATCCTTTCCAAGCGATACCCCAACGGCTTAAACGGAGTATCAGGAACAATTTTACAGACAGATTACACCTACGAACTCACATTTTATACGCGCCCAGACGGTATAATTTCCAAAACACTCATCAAGAAAAATTATGACCCCGCGAGTGAACTCAAGTGGAGGTAGCGGCGAATTTCCTTTAAAATAGGATAGGAGTTTTGAAATGAACAGATTCACATTCGCTTTATATTTTTTGTTTATCGTAGGCTTCTTGGCTGCCGGGTGTACGGCATCGAAGCATTTGATGAATGCTCCCGAACCCTCACCAGAGGAGAAAGAAATACAGCGGAAAGAAGTACAGCGAATTCTGGAAGTGTGGCACGGAAGGCGCATTGCAACGGCGATTCAAAAATGGGGAACACCTCATGGAATCAGCCACACCGAAACAGGTTCAAAAATTTACGTCTGGCAGATACCCTCGCTGACTTTTCTACAGCAAGCACATCGCGAAATTATTTCCAGCAGACGGTCAGTTAACCTCGGACGCCGGGTAACACAGACACCCGAGACAACAATTAAAATGTATCAACTTATGTTTTATACAGACCCAAAAGGTGTAATTAACAAAATTTCGGCAAAAAGAGATTTGAACCCCAGTGTTGGTTCCCGGAGTTCCCATTTTTCTCAAGAGAAGCCGGGGGGCAGAAAATAATACGATGAAACTACCGACGATCTCCATCGCATCCCATCGCGTCACGCGCCTCATTATCGGTGGCAATCCGTATAGTGGCATCTCGCACCGTTCCGCCGCGGCATCGCAGGCAATGATAGATTACTATACGACGCACCAAATTATCGCAGACCTTCAGCAAGCGGAGGAGAACGGGATTAATACTGTCCTCGCGCGTGCCGATAGGCATATCATGCGTGTTCTCAACGAATACTGGAACACAGGTGGGACAATCCAGTGGATTGCCCAGACACCGAAAGATACAGAATACGCCGATCTCGACGAGTACCTACAGATTATCGCACATTATAAACCAATTGCTATCTACCATCACGGTGGCACGACCGATAAATTGTATGCAGAGGGACGGCTCGGTTCATTACGCGAAGGTCTCAAATACATCCGCGATCTCGGTTGTGCTGTCGGACTCGGTACGCATGATCCGCAGGTCCTCAAATACTGCTACACTGAAGGATATAATGTTGACTTTTATGTCTGTGCGTTGTATAATCATACAAGACATAGAGAACTCTATCTACCAGATGATCGGTCCGCAGCATTCACTGCCATACAAGCGATACCGATGCCGATAATTGCTATAAAGGTCCTAGCCGCTGGCAGAAACGAACCGTCTGATGCCTTTCAACTCGCGCTTGAAAACATCAAACCGATAGATGCAATGGCAGTCGGAATGTACACGCAATTTCAACCCGACCAGATCCATCAGAACGCAGTAACTGTTGCTGAACTCATTGTCTGATGTAGCATAGGCTGTTAGCCTGTGCCGAAGGTAGAGAGAAACCCAACTTCTACGGTAAAGGCACAACAGAATGAACCGAATTGTAGAACCAGAAGTGATGGACACAGCGGAAGCCGCCGAGGCCTACGATGCGATGGGGCACGGTGAGGTTGATCAGGCTTTCGTAGACCGTGTTGTCGCACTCGGTGCCAGCACTGGACATTTCCTTGATGTCGGCACCGGGCCCGCCCAAATTCCTATTCTACTCGCACAACGCTGTCCCAATATCCACATCACTGCCATCGACCTGTCCGAAGAGATGCTAAAGATAGCCAAACGCCACGTCGCAGGTGCCGGTCTCACCGATCGGATAACCCTCGAACGCGTTGATGCCAAAACCTTACCCTATCCCGACAACACCTTTGACGGACTTATCTCCAACAGCATCGTGCATCACATCCACGACGCGATGCAGGCACTCCAAGAGATGGGCAGAGTTGCACGTCCCAAAGGCACAGTCCTTATTCGCGACCTCATCCGTCCAAAAACACCCGCAGATGCACAAGCCTTCGTGGATCTGTATGCTGCAGATGACACCCCATATCAACAGAAATTATACTACGATTCCTTCCTCGCCGCGTTCACCATTGCCGAAGTCAATGAGATGCTAACACAGATGGACATGCCGGGTGCCGTTGTCGTCCAAAGCACGGATCGGCATTGGTCGATTGAGCGTGCGGTTTAGCGTCCTAAAGCCCAATAGAGATGCCCAAGTTTGTAGTAGGGCGATTCATCGCCCGTCCTGATACCCAAGGAATAGTGATAATACAACATGCCAACATTCGTCTGGTAAGCAAATATATTGTGGTATTTTCTGACAACTGATAACCGAAAACTGAAAACTGAATTTCTTGCTTTTTTTATACACTTCCTTTCCAAAAATATGTTATAATATTGACAAATCCCCAAGATACAGATCCGAAATTTCGCGCTTACATAGGAGAACCTATAATGTCCAAAATTACCTTTGTTTTGTCGCTATGTGCATGCCTGATCATTCCCTGCCTCAGTATCGCCAACGTCGCAGAAGACGGACTCGTCGCCTACTGGCCCTTTGATGAGGGGAACGGTAAAAAAGCCATAGATGTCACCGGCAACGGACATGATGGAAAATTCAATGATAATCCGAAGTGGGTTGAAGGAAAGTTCGAGACCGGACTCGAATTTGATGGCGAGGATGATCATATCATTGTCGCAGACGATCCCGCCTTCGCAATTGAGGAAAATATTACCCTCATGGCGTGGTTCAGCCCAAATGATGTACTCACCAGCCGACGCTTGATGGTCAAAAACAACTCCATCTTCATTATTTTCGACTTCGGCAATAAAGACAGTATCGACTTTCTCGTCAAACCGAACAACACCTTCGCTGAATCTACAACAACCGATTGGAAAGTCGGTGAGTGGTATCACTTCGCTGGAACATTCGATGGAAAAACAATGAAGGTCTACGTGAACGGTAAACTCGAAGGCGAAGCAGACAACGGTGTGCCAATCGCGCCCTCCAACTTAGAACTCTGGATCGGTGGTGACGATTTCGGCCGACCAACAGATTTTTTCCCCGGTAAAATTGATGAAGTCCGACTCTATGAGAAAACTTTGAGTGAAGCCGACATCCAGAAAGTTATGGAGACACCGCAAGATGTAGAAGCACGCGGAAAACTCACCACAACGTGGGGAAAATTGAAGGTAGGACTTTAAAAAATGTCCGCTTTGTTGTCATAGAAGTGCTATCACCCTCAACCGCAGCGTTCGATCGTGGTGAAAAATTTGAACACTATAAGCAGCTTGCATCCTTGCAAGAGTACCTCCTCATTTCACAAGATGGCGTGCGTGTTGAACACTACTGTCGCCAAGAAACGCAACGGAATCGCAACACCTTTCAGCACCTTGAAGATACGCTATCACTCGCTTCAATTGGATGTGAAGTCCCCTTGCGCGCCATCTACAGACGTGTCGTGTTCAATGCATCATAGGAATAGCGTATACCACGCTTAAAACAGGTAGGACTTACGCATTCCGCTTTAAAGTCCCCCTGATAAGGGGCGGTGAATGCCCATAAGGCATTCATACCGTTGATTCTTTAGGGGGTTTAAAGGACGGAAATTCCAACTTTTTGCGTAAGTCCTGACAGGGTTCCATATACATTATGCGATAAAAAGGAATTTGCATGACAACCCAACAGAAACGCCCCGTCGTCCTCATCATTCGAGACGGTTGGGGCAATAACCCGTATTCTGAATTTAACAACGCCAATGCCATTCATCTTGCAAAAACACCCGTAGATGATTGGTTGCGGCAAAACTACCCACATGTACAAATCCATACCTCCGGCGAAGATGTCGGACTACCCGCAGGGGTCATCGGCAACAGCGAAGTCGGGCATCAGAATATCGGCGCAGGACGCATCGTGAACCAAGAACTCCTCCGCATCAGTACCATGATCCGTTCCGGTGAATTTGATCAGAATAAAGTGCTTTTGGAAGCGATTGCGCATGTCAAAAAGCACCGGACACATCTTCATCTCATGGGGTTAGCAAGCGACGCAGGTGTTCACAGTTCACTTGGACACCTCTATGGGCTTCTCACACTCGCGAAAACGAACGGACTGAAGGCTAACCAAGTTTTGATTCACAATTTCAGTGATGGACGCGACTGCCAACCCGACCTCGGTATCCAATTCTGCGAACAGATTGAAGCGAAATTGAAAGAGATCGGCATCGGGCAGATAGCCTCAGTTATCGGACGCTTCTATGCGATGGATCGGGATGACCGGTGGGAACGTGTTGAGGTTGCATATCGTCTCTTAACCGAAGGGGTCGGGAACTGTGTCGCTACTGCCACTGATGCCTATCGAGACTACTATGACAACCCCGACGATACTAACCGTAAAGGGGACGAATTTGTCCGGCCGAGTGTAGTTGTCGGAAGGGACGGTGATCCACTGCCGCGTATCACTGACGGAGATGCCGTTGTTTTCTATAACTTCCGAGGTGACCGACCCCGTGAACTCACCAAAGCCTTTTGCTTGGACGATTTTCCGTTTCAAGCGGAAGGGAAAGATGGTGTAACACGAGAAATGGGTTTTAAACGGAATTGCAAACCTGACGTTAAGTTTGTTACAATGACAGAGTACGAGCAAGGGATGCCTGTTGAAGCAGCCGTCAAGAAACCGCCCAAAATGCAGAATACGCTCGGTGCTTATGTCAGCGAAGCAGGACTAACACAATTCCGATGTGCAGAGACTGAGAAATTCCCGCATGTTACTTTTTTCTTCAATGACTATCGAGATGAACCCTATCAAGGTGAAGATCGGCAAATCATCGCCTCTCCACGCGATGTGACGACCTATGATCAGAAACCCGAAATGTCCGCACCCGGCGTTACCGCAGAGATGCTGCGTCGGATCGGCTCCGACAAATATGACCTGATCGTACTCAACTATGCCAACGGTGACATGGTCGGGCATACAGGTTCTCTCTCAGCTTCTATCAAAGCTGTTGAAACCGTTGACGTAGGCGTTGGGAGAATTGTTGATGCCGTACTTAGAAAGGACGGCGCGCTCATTGTCACCGCTGACCACGGGAACTGTGAGCAGATGATCGATCCCGAAACCGGTGGTATCCACACCGCACATACGACTTATGACGTAGATCTCATCGTTGTTGATAACCAACGCAACGGACAACAACTCCGAACCGGAGGCAGGCTTGCCGATATCGCACCGACAGCACTCCGCCTCCTCGGTTTAGATCAACCGACTGAAATGACAGGCGAATCACTCATTTATTAATAGCATGTGTTAAACAATTACAACGTGCAAAGAAAATTCTAAAATGAATGACTCTCAACAGCATCGGACCCCAGTAGATGTTGATACGGCTGCTGAACAAGACGCAGAATACGATGTCAGAAAGGTTTATTGGTTTTTCATCGGTTTCTGTGGAAATATACTCGGAATCCTTATCGCTTCTGTGTATGAGCCGACTCCACCTGCCTCGCGGCTCCTTGGGAAATCACCTGAATATGTAGCTTCGTATACGGATAGTTACAAAGAAAAAAGTCGAAGGATTCAAGTAAACCAATCTGGAATTGGATTACTTATCGTGTTTGGTCTCGCGATTCTATTTACTGTTATTACTTCTTGAAATGCACCTAACGCAACTAAATGATCGAAATCTGAGATTTTCCGCTCCAGTGAAAGCGTATATGACGAATCAGATTAATTTCGTGTAAGGAGGTTTTGGCATGTCTACACTAACTGACTACCCAGTTGGCGACGATTTCAGGCTATTCGCTGGAAGTGCGAACCCAGCATTAGCAAAGGAGATCGCTGCGATTTTAGGCGTTGAACTCGGTAAAATTACAATCGGTCCGTTTCCCAACCTTGAGACTCGCGTTCAGATTGAGGAAAGTATCCGAGGCACGGATATCTATGTCGTGCAGCCAACAAGTCAGCCTGCCAACGAAAATTTGATGGAACTGCTCATCACGATTGATGCCATGAAACGGGCATCAGCCCGTCAGATTACCGCGATTGTTCCGTATTTTGGATATTCCCGTCAAGATCACAAAACCACAGGACGCGAACCGATTAGCGCGAAACTTGTAGCCAATCTCTTGACGACAGCAGGCGCGAGTCGGGTCATGGCCCTGGATCTCCACGTACCACAGATACAGGGCTTCTTCGATATTCCTATGGATCACCTGACTGCCGTGACGACTTTGGTAAACTACTTCCGCGAGAAACAGGTCGAAAATGGCGTAATTGTTGCCCCTGATGCAGGGCGTGCCAAGTTAGCAGAGAAATACGCCGATATGCTTGGGCTGCCGTTAGCGATCATGCACAAGCGACGCACAGGTATCGATGGACAGAGCGTTAAATTCGTCGAACTTGTTGGTGATGTCAAAGGTAAAACCCCAATTATCACCGATGATGAAATACAAACGGGCGGAACTATTCGCCAACAAGCAATGGCATTAGCGGAGGCTGGCGCAGAACCCGCTTATGTGAGTATCGCACACCCTATATTGGTCGGTCCGGCGTTGGAGCGTCTTGATCACCCATCAATTCGTGAAGTGGTTACCACCAATACGATCCCTGTGCCAGCAGAGAAGCAGTTAGATGGGAAAATTAAGGTGCTTTCTATCGCGCCACTCCTCTCACAAGCCATACTCCGAGTCCATCAGCACCGCTCGGTTAGCCAAGTTTTCAGGGAACAGCATCTCGATTTCCCTGTGTGATCTCAGGTGTCCTTCAATAAAGTGGTCGTTATTGAAAAATTGCGCTTCCTATGTTTACTGTAAAAATAGATGATTCCGATACTGTACCTCAGCCATTGCGGTTCGAGCATCGGTGGGGGTGAAAAGCAACTCGCTTATCTTGTCACAAATATTGATCGAACCTGCTATCACCCCCTTGTCGTCTGCCCTGATGACGGTGTTTTTGCTGAACATCTAAGGCGTGCTGGTATTTCAACGGTCATCCTTGAGCTGCCCCCGTGGCGAAAAGCGAAATCTGTGATAGCGAGACGCAGTGCCGCGAAAAAATTAGCCACACTTGCCAAAGCGCATAACACGCAGCTCATCCATACCTCTGATTCGTGGTTTAACCCCTATCTATGGTATGTCAAAAATCGGTTAAAAATGCCTGCTGTTTCACACGTCCGAAACCTCCTTACGCCGACACAAGTGCGAAAATATAAGTTCAATCGGATGGACAGTATTATCGCTATCTCGGAGCAGAGTAGAGTTTCGCTAATTCAAGCAGGAATTGATGTTCAAAAGACTGATGTCGTGTGTAATTGTGTTGATTTATCGGCTTTTCAACCTGCCTTTGGACCCACACACCCGGGGGAATATGTCATCGGTATCGTGGGTAGGATTGAACCCTTTAAACGTCAAAAGATGTTTGTTGAAATAGCTGCCAAGGTCGCTGCGCGGTGCAAAAAGGTCAGGTTTCATATTATTGGTGCTGCATTGGATACACCTGAGCATCGCGTCTATGAACAGGAAGTCCGTCAATTAGTAGTCAAACATCAGTTGCAAGAGGTCGTCCATTTCGCGGGGCATTGTACCGATATGCCCAAGGCAATGCAGAAGCTTGACCTCCTCGTAACCCTTTCAGCGGGAAGTGTCATCGCCGAGGCGATGGCGGCTGGTAAACCCGTTATTGGTACTCCGATCGGCAGTACTGTTGAGATGATTGTTCATGGGGTAACAGGATACGTTGTACCCTTAGACCCGATAGACGGTATCGCAAACCAGATTATTAAACTTGCTGGTGATTCGCCGCAAAGCGTGCGTATCGGTCAAGCCGCGAGAAAATATGCTGAGGAAACATTTAGCGTTGAAATGCATGTTCAAAAAGTACAGGACATTTATGAGAAATTGTTAAATAAGGGTTGAATTTTTTAACGGATTGGTGTATAATAACAGTATCATTTCGCTTGGAGGAGTGGAACAATGCTCACGCAAGAACAGTGTGATTTTTACGACGAAAACGGCTATATCGGTGTTGAAGCAGTGCTAACGACGGAAGAAGTCGCTGATCTCCAACGAGTTACCGATGAATTCGTTGAGAAATCAAGAGAAGTGACCGAACATACTGACATCTTTGATTTGGAGCCCGGGCATACCGCCGCGAACCCACGCGTGCGCCGTATCAAAAGCCCCGCGCTTTACCATACCGTCTACGACCAAACCTTACGGCACCCCAAGATACTGGATATTGTGGAACAACTGATCGGATCCGGCGTTCGGTATAACGGGCATAAATTGAATATGAAATATCCAGAATTCGGAAGCCCGGTCGAATGGCATCAGGATTGGGCGTTTTATCCGCACACCAATGACAATCTCCTCGCAGTTGGGATCGTGATTGACGATATGACTGTGGAGAACGGTGCGCTGATGATAATTCCAGGGTCTCATAAGGGACCGACTTTAGATCATCACCAAGATGGTGCTTTTATCGGGGCAGTGACAGATCCTGATTTCACGCCAGAAAGTGCTGTGCCTGTTGAGTTGAAGGCGGGTGGGATTACAATCCATCATGTTCGGGCGTTACACGGTTCTGCCCCGAACACCTCTGACAAACCGCGACGCTTACTGCTCTTCCAGTATTGCGCGGTAGATGCCTGGCCCCTGAAGGGAATTCCAGATTGGGATACTTTCAACGACTTCATTATTCGTGGCGAACCGACAAATCAACCCCGTATGGTAGCTGCACCCGTGCGTATGCCGGAACCGTACGCGGAACTAAAAGGCTCTATCTACGAAGTTCAATCTTTACTTGAAAACCCACTTTACGCGAACAAGTAGTAGCGGGTTTCATAGATAGTTGGGTTGTTTGTAGAACAAGTCTCGTTATATACCCTTCACATAAAGAAAAATGGCGAGGTATCAAAACCTCGCCATATATTATATAAGGTTAGTTAGGTGTAAATCTTGTAGCAGATAGTGATCATATACTACTTATTCAGTCCGAGTTTACGAATGTGGTACGTCCCTTCCTGAGCTTTCATACTTTCTACACTCGCCTCAAAGCCTGCGTCTTTGACCGCCTCAATTAAAGCTGCTTTTACGCGTACAAACATTGCATCGTTAACACCATGCACAGGATCCGCTCCTATGAGTGCCCGAACCGTAACCTTAAAATACTTTGGCTCATCAGGCTTGAAATGCCATCCGATTTCATTCTCTAAAACAGATTTGCTTGTTTCACTACTGATTTTGCTAAGTGGAAACCAGGCTGTCGTTACCTTGTAGATGGCATCATCAATGACCACGGGATCCATCTTTTCCAGCGACTTCATGACACTGAAGGTAGAAGTGAACCGGGGCATTCCAGTCACTGACAGCGTGACATCAAAACCTGTGTTACCCATTTTTTCCGAAGTGCATCCGAGTGCAAAAACAAATGGCACAACGAAAAAACAGAAAAATAATCGATTTAACCGGCGCATTTCAATCTACACAACCTAAAATTTTTAGTTAGCAACTGTTGCCTTAAAGCGTGGGTCCGCTTCAACAGCCTTAACTAAAGCATCTGTTGTAACTTTACCCTTCTCAATCTTTACCACAGCCTTGTTCTCATCCATAGAAACACTGACAACTTCAGAGACACCGGTAACCTTTGTAAGTGCATCCTGCACCGCACTGGTACACCCGCCTCACGTCATACCGGTTACAGTAAGCGTCACTTCTTCAATGCTTACTGCTGCTGTTTGGGTTGGCGTTTCTGTCGCTTCTTCTGCCGTTTGGCTTGGTGTTTCTGCTGGTTTCTTTGACGAGTCTGCGCAAGCGAAAACAAATAAAAGTGCCGCAAAGCAGACAAATAGCATGCTCACGTTTAAATGACGCATAAGTTTATTCCCCTTATTTGTAAAAAGCGAACTTCCGATCGCGCCCTTTAATTTTATCTCTAATGAATTAAACTATATCCTGTTGAGGACGCAAAGGAAATATGATTCGCTCTTCAACTCATATAGAAAGGGCGGACAAATCCGCCCTTCGCTCTATGCCACTAATTGGCAACTGTTGCCTTAAAGCGCGGATCCGCTTCAACAGCCTTAATCAAGGCATCAGTTGTAACTTTCCCCTTTTTAACTTTCACCACAGCTGTGTTGTTATCCATAGAAACGCTGATAACCTTAGAGACACCGGTGACCTTCGTGAGTGCACCCTGCACCGCACTGGTACAATTGTCTCAGGTCATTCCGGTCACATCGAGCGTTACTTCTTCAATCTGATCGCCCAGCAATCCACAACCGAGTATAAACGCGAAAGCAATCAGACAAACCAGCGATAATTTGGCGATATACATCCGGGTAACCTCCTTGAATTACTTGTTTGTTATTTTAACATATATTAATTTTTTTTACAACATTTTTTAAGATTGGATTTAACTTGACTTTTTGTTTTTTGTACCGTAAGATTAATGTAGATTATCAAACAATTGGATCCAACGCAAGTTCTCAAAATGCTTCTGTAGCCGTAAAAGGTTTTGAAACTTGCAAATGAACGAAAACTGCACGGAGAATTCTTTGTGCAAATTCGTGCAAAAAGGAGCTTTGAAAAAATGAAACACAGAATTCATCTTGTCTTCCTTGTGGCACTGCTCGTTGTGGGAGCGTTTTTCATCGTTAACGCCTATGCTACCGATGAAACGCAGCCTGCCGACGCAGAGAAACCAGCCACTGAGGAAGTGACGCTCAGTGTAACCGGCATGACATGAGGTGGCTGTGCCAGTGCGGTGCAGGATGCACTCAGTAAAGTTGCCGGTGTTTCTGAAGTGGTGAGCGTTTCTATGGATACGAACACCGCTGTTGTGAAAGTTGCGAAGGGGAAAGTAGCGACGGAGGCGTTAGTCAAGGCTGTTGAGTCCGTTGAAGGGCGCAACTTTTCGGCTGCTCCGATTGAGGAAGTAGCACTTAGTATTACCGGTATGACGTGAGGTGGCTGTGTCAAACAGGTGCAGGATGCACTCAGTAAAGTCGCCGGTGTCTCTGAAGTGGTAAGCGTTTCTATGGATACGAACACCGCTGTTGTGAAAGTGCCAAGAGGAAAAGTAGCATCAGAGGTGTTAGTCAAGGCTGTTGAGTCCGTTGAAGGGCGCAACTTTTCGGCTGCTCCGATTGAGGAAGTAGCACTTAGTATTACCGGTATGACGTGAGGTGGCTGTGTCAGCGCAGTGCAGGATGCACTCAGTAAAGTTGCCGGTATCTCTGAAGTGGTAAGCGTTTCTATGGATACGAACACCGCTGTTGTGAAAGTGCCAAGAGGAAAGGTCGCATCAGAGGTGTTAGTCAAGGCTGTCGAATCCGTTGAAGGGCGTAATTTTGCCGCTGTAGTCATTGAAGAAGTGACGCTCAGTGTCACTGGCATGGTGTGTGATGCGTGTCCGAGCAAGGTACAGGATGCACTCAGTAAGGTTGCTGGTGTCTCTGAAGTAGTAAGCGTTTCTACCGACACAAACACCGCTGTTGTGAAAATCACACAAGGGAAAGTGACAACAGAGGCGTTAATCAAGGCGATTGCAGCGATTGAAGGCGGTAGTTTTAAGGCGCAAGTCGCTCATTAGAATTTACATTACAGTGGGCGAGCATCGCTCGTCCACGCCTCATCTGGTATAAATTCAAGCAACTCATGTGCAAGTTGATGGTTGTGTATTTTCGGATGTGAAGCCCAATAATTTATTAAAATTGAATGCCTCTATAATCCTTATATTGAATCAAAAAATCACCTTTTTCTTGACAAAAAGTGAGTTTGATTCCAGCGCGTAGGTTGGGTTGAACGGCGAGCTACTAAAAGTCGCATAGACCCGATGACTTTCGAGTGCCTCTACGGCACGGGCGTTGGGCATTGATAGAACCCCCCTTTATCGGAAATCGAAAAAATATAACTTGCTAAAGTAAAAATGCTGTCGCAAAATGCGACAATGTCGCATTTTGCGACACAACACGCCGGAACCTGCTTTATCAAAGGCTCCGAAAGCCATATTGCTTCCAAACTTGTCGCATTTTGCGACACTCGCCGAAAAATAACTTTAAGCACCCCTATCACATCGCGAACAGCCTGGATCCCCCGTGCTGCCTTGACGGACAAAATTATACCGGACAACGATAAGCGCGTTTTCTCCGATTGGCACAGTTCTTGCTTACTTAAATGTGAGCTTGGTAAAAGTGACATGTGGGGTTTCGCTAAGGATATTGACGCAGAGGGTGCCTCGAAAAACGGCATATCTGTCCACATTACGAGATTTTTGATGTGTTTTTACCGCTCTACCTGGGGCTGGGGAAATCCGCAGAAACACCCAAGCAAACACCTACAGATTTATTTTTAAGTTCAGGTTGACAAAAGATGCATATTTTTTGTATTTTGACCTATTCCAAGTCCTTTTATAGGACCAAAAAAGAAGGAAATTAATGACTATTTTGAGAAATCAGAAGATCGCAAATATTGTCTCAATCTTCCTTGTCGCGATATTTGTTTTCGCTTTCTATGTGGCGTATACAAACTCCGTAGCAGAAGCAACCCGATAAACCACGACTCACACTCATCCTCGTTACCCTAAATGGGTAGATTACAAGTTTGGTACTGTGATCTACCACCCAGCGGTCACTGCAAACTGTGCTAATGCTGAGGGTAGTCACTCATGTACATGTAGTAGTAGTTGTAATTGTTAAGTCCCTCCTCGCAGATTTTGCCTGTCCGATATTTTGAAGCAGGTAAATCTGCGGGACATATTCGTTGACGTGAATTTGATATAAGGAATAGTTCATCACATAGGTTCAATTGAACAAACGGAAGACTCAACACAAATTCTAAAACGTCTGCCTTGCTCCAGGGGCAGTTATGCCTTTGGCATCAAATTTGTGATAGGTGTTGTATCTCGGGATTCTTCTAAATTCTTAAGTCAAGTTCGCGTCCCCTACATAATTAAGGAGCCTTTACTGGATGGAATCGCATAAAGGAATATCCACCCAAACTGCAATAATTGTCGGAAGTTTGATATTAATCCTCACAATTGGATTTCATTTTTACATGCTGCATGACCTGTCGGCTTTTAAATCACGTGTACAAGCCTCCTCAGTAGTACATGCGCGAAACACATCGGTATCTCAAAACACCGAGGGGATTTCCACCCAAACTGGGGAAGTTGTGGTAGCAAAGTCCGCGCAAACAACGAATGCTAAAAGTAAGCGGCTGGTGGACACTCCTTCTTCGCAGGAATCTGTCAGTTGTGGTGGCTGTGGATGCCAATAACTTTATCTTATCTTTCAATAACTTTATCTTATCTTTATTGTACCGTCTCTGTCGCCTTTTTGAAGGTAGTGAAAAGGTAGAATAGACATAACACATAAGGAGTTGTTACAGAATGAAATTACCTAAAAGAATATCTACTCGGACTGTCGTAATTGCCGCAGGTTTGATGTTGCTACTTATGATTGGGCTTCATCTATACATGCTACGAGACCTACGGGATTTTGAAGCGAGTTTACCAGTTCCTCCAGCAGTAGACACCTCTTCCTCTGGAATGTCTACTGTTCCATTTACTCCCGAGGTTACTTCTGAACCTGAGGAAGTTATCTCTAAACCTGAAGACTCCGTGCAGACAGGAGATATTGAAAGCGAAGAAGTGGAACAGCAGGACGAAGCCGAGGTGAGTGCTGGCACCAGCAGTCTCTGCCACAGTAGCAGTGATGATCACAATCATGAACATGAGCACAGTGCTGGAACCGCGGGAGGCGTAGAAGGTAAAGAACCTAAACTTTATGGTGGACTGACACCGGAACAGCTTGATGAATTGCGGGAAGAACTTGTGCAAACTAATGTGCCAAATTTAGATGAGAAGTATGCCTTATTAGAAGCAGTGCTCATTGATGAATGGGGACCCCACCCTAATATCCCCAAGATTATCGCTAATTCTAAAATCCTACATGCCTTCGATGACATGGCACTAACGCTCGATTATAGTGACTCAGCAGCCGTGGATAAGTATCTCAGTTATGAACCGATTGCTGTTGCTACGGAGAGTCTTGAACTTCAAATTGAGGTGTATGGATATCCAGACGCACTAATTGACCAGCTTAATGGCGTTATACAAGAAAAGGCAAAAGAGATAGAAAATGTCAAACTCCTCCAGGATATACGTCCTATGGTTCAAGCATCTATTGATGCAGGAGAACTTTCAACCGAAGAGGGTGAAGCGTTTATACAATCACAGACCGGTTTGAAAGTCACCATGCACCAGTGGGGACCCACGTCGCCTGGGGATGACACCACCTCTCCACCGAAAGACTTTATCGCGCCTAAAGGGGCAACTGTGCCGGAAGTTGACTTAAACATTCCTGAAATTCCAGGAGACTGAGCTTTTTATCGAAACGCATTGTGTTGGTTAGTTAACTTTCTGTAGATTTAAATTTCACATCATTAACCTTTGGCGGTTATAATTTCACATTTTCTTCCTGCCACTTTCCTCTCATTTTAGGTGAGAATTCTGTATATGGCAGCAAAAGCATGATGAAATTACGGTCAAACTTATAACGAAAACTCAACGTGTGTGAAATTAAAAAACAAATAGTCATCTAACACAAGTCGTTCGGGAAAGATAAAATGATGGAAGGTGTCCAACATGCAGATTCCACTTGCCGTATAAGGAAGCTTTTCTGTTGAGAGTAGCAGTAACCAATGTCCAAAAGTCCCTTGCACAAACACTGGCATCTAAATGTTCTCATCTTCGTGTTAGGCAGCGTTCTGCTGTTTGCCTTCTGGCTGCGTATCCAAGGCGTAAATCAGGTCCCTGCTGGTCAGTTTACTGGTTCTGATCCCTATCTTTATTACTGGCAGGCACAAATCGTCTCAGAACACGGGCAGCTCCCTGAACGTGATATGCACCGCTGGCTGCCCCTCGGTAGAGATTTAGGGCAAACCCTAAATCTCTACAGTTATTCGCTCGCTTATGCCTACAAAGTCCTTGCACTCTGTTTTCCTAACATTTCACTCTATCTTATTGCTGTTTACGCGCCCACTATCTGTTTTCTCATCGCATTAAGCAGCCTATGCTTCTTCCTTTACCGCACCTACGGTCTTCTCTTTTCTTGCATCGTCGGATTACTTCTCGCAACCTTTCTTGGCACTATTAACCGCAGTAGTGCAGGATTCGGGGACCGCGATAGTTGGTGCCTCATGCTTGGCATCCTTGCGATAACAACTTATCTTGCATCGCTACAGGCACAATCCGCGCGCCTACGCATTTTGTGGACACTTACCAGTGGCTTTATTGTCTTTCTTGGTGGGTTATCTTGGGAAGGATTTGGTTTTTTTCTTGCAATGATACTCGCTGTAGAACTCTGGAAGTTCTGCACGACAAAGGAGGAACTGCATCTGAAAACGTACGCCTTGTGGTGCCTAATGTTCGTACCGATGCTCTACCTTATATCCCCTGCCTATCGCAGTGGTTATGGGTTCTCTACACACGTAGCCCCCCTCATGCTTTTTCCTCCACTTGTTATTTTCACGTTCCGCGGCGTTAGAACTTTGTGTCTTAATGTATCCGAGCTGCTCAGATCTTATGCCCGACACCTGGCATGGTTCTTAACGTTAAGCAGTCTCGCTATAGGTGTCTGCTATATCACCATCAATCTTGATACTTTTGCATTTACTGCCTATCCATTCCGTGAAAACCGACTGATGAGGACTATTACTGAACTCGCGGACCCGAGATTTAGTCATTGGGGGGAACGTTATGGGAGTGCCTTTGTCTTAGGCAGCCTTGGATTAGTTATAGAAAGCTTCCGATTATGGAAATGGAAAGGGATCCCTTTAGGGGTATTTCTCTCTCTATTTGTAGGTACTACCTTCTTTCGATGGCCTATCAGTGAATGGGTTGGATCTGATATTTGCGATCTTCTTTTTTATGCAGCTTTGGTTTTAGTCCCGATCGGATTGGGTATAGCAAGTCTACGAAAAGAAAAATCTGACAATGAGCCTATAGTTCTTCTGATTATCGTGTGGTTTCTTTTATGGGTAGCTCTTGCGCGCCACGGGAAACGGTATGACTTCTTTATCGGCGTGCCATTAGCATTTGGTACTGCATCGCTTTTCTGTTTGTTACCTACCCTTCTTGCACAGACACTCAAGCTTGTAAAAAGACTTCCATCGTATTTTAGGGCTCGCTGGCTAACAACTTGTATCACAATTGTTATGTTTGTATCAGTGCTGTTTTGGGAACCTGTAGGTGGGCATGTCACTCGAGCAGTTCAAAATGCCTCTCAAATACGTGCTCCTATGCCTGGGCGAGGAGAGATAGCTGATACGTTTAGGTGGCTGAAAACTACACTACACAATAGTGCCGTCGTGGCAGCGAATTGGGATTATGGAAGTCAGCTAAACGTTCTCGGTGGGGTCAAGACCATCATAGATCAAGATCATTACATTCCTCACTGGGTACACCTCTATTACCGGCATGTTTTCTGTGCACAGTCGGAGCAAGAGGCACTTTCATTTCTAAAAACCCATGGGGCAACACATCTCATGATAATGCAGAAAGAAGTTATCACGCTTTCTCGGAACCATTCCTTCATCGGCAGCGATGTAAACTCGGATCGGTTATTTAGACTCTCTAAATTGCACCGAGATAGAAAAAACTCAACTGAAACACATTACTGGATGATCCTGCAACGCGGTACGCCCTTGGAATCTGTTGAGATTACCGTGCTCTCCCCTCAAAAGCGTCTCGTGACTGTCCAGTTCAAATCACAAGATACTGTTTCTAAGGAGGTGGTGTGGAATGCGAACAAACCCTCAGAAATAAATCTTGGGAATGATGGTGTAATCCTATACTTTGATTTTGAAGGTAAGCCTTATATCGGCTATTATATTCCGCCACTTGGTTGGAACAGTCTTGCTGTCAAATTGTTCATGCGCGGCGATCATAGCCGTGTCTTTGAACGCGTTTACCCCACTCGCGAAAAAACCTTTGCCAAAGTAAAAGTGTGGAAAATCGACTATCCACCAGACATCAAAACGGATCCGAAATTCTTGGAAACAGAAGCGGGAGAATCATTACGATGATGGATGGAAACATTGAAATCTCTGTTGTAATGCCATGTCTTAATGAACAAGAAACAATTGCTTCCTGCATTACAAAAGCACAAAGAACCTTGGAAGCACTCAGAATTTGCGGCGAAGTTGTTGTCGCAGATAATGGCTCAAGTGATGATTCTGTAGCGATTGCCAGAAGTTTAAATGCGAGGGTGGTTCATCAACCGATGCGTGGTTACGGTGCCGCATATCTTGCTGGAATTTCCGCTGCACAAGGAAAATATATTATTATCGGGGATTCTGATGACACCTATGATTTTACTGACCTTGAGCGGTTTATTGTCCCACTCCGCGATGGTTACGACTTCGTCATCGGAAATCGATTCAAAGGACATATCTTACCGGGGGCGATGCCTTGGGCACATCGCTACATCGGAAATCCCATCCTATCAGGTATCCTGCGACTTCTCTTCCGTACCCCAATTTCAGACTCACATTGTGGAATGCGGTCTTTCACCTCCGATGCCTACAAGCGGATGGCGTTACAGACAATAGGTATGGAGTTCGCATCTGAAATGGTAGTGAAAGCAGCGGAGATGGACTTGAAAATCAGAGAGATTCCTATTACTTATCATCCTCGTGCTGGCGAGTCAAAACTGAATGCTATAAGAGATGCTGCCCGTCACATGCATTTTATGCTAAAGTATAGGATATTTCGCAGTTTGAATTGATGAAGGGAATAACTAACTAATAGGTAAGACTGCTGCTGATACTCCAGTCGTTCCGATAGTACGTATGAATGCCCATTCTGCATAAAATCGGACATAACCTCTTCTGCTGCCGTTAGTTTACCGCCGATGCACATCTAAGAACGTAAAGACTTTTTGGATCCGTTGGAGCTGCTTCTGCAACGCCGCAGCGCGCTCAAATTGTAGTGCCTCCGACGCACTATCCCGTTTGGAAACCAGACGCACCTGGACTTTTTCATATTCTCCATCCAACAAATCGACGATATCTGTAATCATCTCTCCATAGTTTTCGCGCGTAATGAGTGCTGCACAGGGCGCATCGCACCGTTTTAAGTCATACTGAAAACAGGCGCGAAATCCCGGGATTGGTGTAATCTCACCTTCGCACGTGCGAACCGGAAATATCCGCTGTAAAACGTCAATCGCCTCATCTGTCCAGCGCCGACTCGACAACGGTCCAAAATATCTCGCACCATCTTCTGGTTGGGTTTCGGACACACGATCAAGGCGCGGAAAAGCCTCTCCAACGTCTATCCGAATGTACCAAGAGGTCCTTCCATATTTCAGAGCGGTGTTATAGGAGGGTTGATATTCTTGGATCAGTCGCGATTCAAGGAAGAGGGCTTCCTGTTCTGAACGGCAAATTTGATACCGGACATCTGTCGTCCATCGGATAAGCCGTTTGATTTTGCTTGGGCGGTTCTTCGTTTTATGGAGATAAGAGCGCACCCGTTTCCGTAAACATTTCGCCTTGCCGATATAGAGGATCGTCCCCGTCGCACCACGAAAAAAGTAGACACCCGGATCCGATGGCACGTCGGCTATCATTTCTTGGGTCAGCATAGGTCAATTCATAGAGTAGGACTTATTTTTTAATTTATCATATTTTTCTAAACGATTCAAGAAAAAAGACACATCCACACGCTTGACACATTTCTCCTTTTCTGTTAAACTCGTATATCATCAAGGGAGGAAAGCAGATGAAACCTATATTTTGGATCACTATCATTGGCAGCTTGTGTATGGCAACGTTTCCGCTTTCTGCTGATCTATTGGATGATGCTGTTGGCATTTGGCTTTTTGATGAAGGCAAAGGCGGCATCGCTGCAGATACGTCAGGCAATGGGAACGACGGCGCGATCAGCGGCGCGAAGTGGGCGGAAGGCAAATTCGGGGGCGCATTAGAATTTGAACCCCCACATGTTGTGACCGTTGAACCCGCTGATAGCCTCAATTTCAAAGATCAGATGAGCATTGCAACTTGGGTCTACATGAATAAGGGCGTTTCCGATACTGCCATTCGACGGAACGGTTCTTATCTTTTGGAGGTTCAATCGGCAGGCGAAAGAGTACCAGGTGGATATGTGTTCGGTATCTGGTCAGGCGGTGGGTTTACCGGCGGCGTGTGGGGAACTTCCGTCATTGAACCTGAAAAATGGTATCACATCGTTGGGCTTTACAACGGAAATGAGATGCAACTTTATGTAGATGGTACGCTTGAAGCTGCTGTCAAACAGGACGGTGATGTAGATCACGCAGGCGAGCTGCTTTTTGGAACCTTCGGCGGTGAAAAATTCATCGGTAGACTGGACGAAGTTATTTTCTTTGACCGCGGCATCACAGAGGCAGAGATCACAGAACTCATGAAAGGTGTGGAAGCGGTCCTACCGGTTTCCCCAAACGGGTTACTCACAACAACGTGGGGACAGCTCAAGAATCGTTGAGGCAATTGACATACCTGCTTGCAAGTGTTATCATATAAGAAATCGGAAATTGTTAAATATTCTTTTGCGGAGGACATCATGGCAGACACACAACTGGATCAACCAACACTTACACCGCGAGCCTCACAGCAACGCCTTTTAACGGCTGATGACTTGGCGAGACAGCCTGATGATTCTCGGTATGAGCTCGTAGAAGGAGTACTCCACAAAATGCCGCCTGCTGGATTTGAACACGGTATCTGTGCAGCTGAAATTGGCAGCAGACTTAACGTGCATGTTAGAACACACCAATTAGGTTATGTTTGCGGTGCTGAAACAGGTTTTAAGATTGCCCAAAATCCTGATACAGTTCGGGCACCAGATGCCGCCTTTGTTCGACAGGCATCAATTGAACGTCAGGGTATCGTCAAAGGTTATTGGGAAGGGGCTCCCGATCTGGCTATTGAAGTCATCTCCCCTGGTGATACCTATGCTGAGGTTGCTGAGAAAGTAGAAGAGTGGTTAGCTGCAGGTTGCACAATGGTGTGGGTTATCAATCCACGGCGGGAAACAGTGGAGGTTTATCGCTCCAATGAAGATTTTATCGTTTTACGTGGAACCGATACGCTTGAGGGTGCTGATGTTGTCGAAGGATTCCAATGTCAGGTTCAAGACATCTTTGCCTAACTGATAGGGAGGCATCCCGGACACACCCAGCACTTACAACAGGAGAAAGAACATTACAATGACGCGATGGCAACCAAACGCTGAACAGAAGGCACACTATGAAACCGAAGGCTACTTTATCCTTCGCAATATTATACCCAAAGAGTTGGCTGCGGAACTCCGCGGCGTAATCCGCAACCACATCATGCAACCGGATCCCGGACAAGTCGTTGATATGGATCCGATGGACCCGATGAACGATTCACCGCAAGGACGTATCGCACGCTACCGTAAACTCAGCAACTTCTGTGTCCAAGCACCACTGATATGGCATAACATACATGCCGCCCCCGAAATACTTAACATCGCACGCTATTTCCTCGGTGACGACATCATTATGAAGTTCAATAGCTGCTTCCTCAAGCCGCCCCTCACTGGCAGCGCAACCCCCTGGCACCAAGACAACGGACTCTGGCGCGACGGTGAAACGGAGCCTTTCAACTTCTGGACACCCCTTGAACCCGCAACCCGGGAAAATGGATGCATGCAGTTTATCCCCGGTAGCCACAGAACTGAGATCATTGAACACGTCTTGTACCCCGATAGTATACACGGCGAACTGCCACGCGAAGCCGTTCAGGAGATGATCGGAAAGCGCGGTGTACATCATATTGAGTTAGGTACCGGTGATGTCGTCATCTGGCACAGCAGCCTTTGGCACTATAGCCCACCAAACAAAACTGAGCAGAGCCGTATTGCCGTCGCAGGGGTCTATACAAATCCAGAAATCGTCAAGACAAGCAAACGCTTTTGGCACAACTTCCGTTGGGTGATGAAGGACGGTACGGTCCGCACACAATTCCCCCCAGAAACCGTCGAGATGAAAATCGAAGATCCTCAGAAACCGAAGCCGTTTCCACCTGCTAAGGACTACTAATCAATGGCATTGAAGAAGCCAAATATCGTTGTTTACCTTTCCGATGACCACGGCTCGGAATACCTCGGTTGCTACGGGAACGGACATATCCAAACGCCACACTTAGATAGCATCGCTGAAGACGGAATCCGTTTCACACACGCTTTTACACCCACACCGACGTGTGCACCCTCACGTTCTACCCTCTATACCGGTCTCTATCCGGCACGACACGGCGCAATGGGGAATCATACGGGGTGCCACGCGCATCTCAAAGCGTTACCAGGGACACTCCGCAAACTCGGTTATCGTGTCGCAATCGCTGGCAAGACACATGTAAAACCGGAAACACTTTTCGATTTTGAGTATATCGGGGGTTTCCTACCTAAGCGTGCTGAACATAGACGAAAATACCGCGCCGAAGGACTTGATCCGGGGCCGGTTGAGCGTTTTCTTTCAAGCCATCGACAAGAAAATCCGGATCAACCTGTCTGTCTTATCCTCGGCGATAGCAATCCGCACGTCACATGGGAACCGAATAAAATTTATGACCCGGATGCCTTGCCGCTGCCACCCTATATCGCCGATACGCCAATTGCTCGCAAGGCACTTGCTAACTACTATCAAGACATCACCACAATGGATACCCGTATCGGCGAAGTTGACAAGATGTTGGAAACACATGGATACGCCGACAATACACTGTTCATCTACACAACCGACCACGGTGCTGAGTGGCCACACTGTAAATGGACATTATATGATACCGGCACGCGTCTACCGTTCATCGCCAGGTGGCGTGGTGAGATTCCTGCGAATACTGTCTCCGATGCAATGATTTCACACGTCGATTTCTTTCCTACGCTCATAGACATCGCAGGCGGTGAACCGTTGGACGATTTAGATGGTGAGAGTTTTAAGAGCGTCTTGTTCGGGCAGCAGGCGACTTTTCGCGATAAAATCTACGGCACGCACACCCGCGACGGAAACATGAACGTCTTTCCGCAACGTTGTGTCCGAGATACCCGCTACAAGTATATCTTGAATCTGATGCCTGAGAACAGATGGACAACCCATTTCACTGAGGTTGAAGGCATCCCAGAAAGCCACGCTGAGGTATGGAAAAGTTGGGTGAAAAAAGCAGAGACAGATCCGCAAACCGCGCAGCTCGTCTATCTTACACAACATCATCCGGTGGAAGAATTATATGATGTAGCGACGGATCCGTATGAGTTCAACAATTTAGCGTTCAGTGCGGAGACGCGTCCGATCCTTGAAAAGATGCGCGCCGATGTCCGCCACTGGATGCAATCACAAAACGACGATGGGAGACCTGAAACATGCAATCCAAATTGATAATAAATTATCTCATAAACCTGAAACAGCAAACCCCGTTTTCGGGCACTTTTAGTTTAGTGAACCTTTCAATCCTATTAGTTGCTGTCATCTTCTTGGGACCGGCGTGTGACAATGCCGAACAGACTTTACAAGAGATAGTTTCTATGGGGGAGACAGTCGAGCAACTTCCCTTGGGTGAAGGACTCGCTATTGGTGCAACGGCACCCGAGTTCTCGTTGCCAGATGCAGATGGAAGTATACATAATCTCTCAAATTATAATGGACAAAAGTTAGTCGTCATCTTCTATCGGATGGGGACGTGAGGTTTCTGTCAAGGGCAACTCGGTGAGTTGCAAACAGGTTATGAGGACATTAAAGCACAAGATGCCGAAATAATCGCGATTAGTGCCGATTCACAGGCGCTTACAGGTTTAACAAAGCAGAATCTCAATATAACTTATCTCTTACTCTCCGATGAGAATAGAGAAGCGATTGATGCCTATAATGTTATTGACACGGGTAACACGCGTATCGCGCGTCCAGCAACCTATATTATTGACCAAGACGGGCGGATTGCATGGAAGTTCCTTGATGCCAAATTTGACACTCGCGTCAGTTCCGATCAGATTCTGACTGAATTAAAGAAATTGTAGAACCTACACAACGGTTTCAAAAGTCCCCTGATAAGGGGGATTTAGGGGGTTAAAAATGATTGATGTCTGTTTTTTTGCTGACGAAGTATCTAAAACTGATTTTGAGGAAGCCATTAAACTCGGTGTTGAAGCCGGTGCCAACACCGTTGAGATACGTGGCGGTGTTTGGGGCAAACACGTAACCGAAATTGATGATGACGATGTTCAACGCGTTCAAGATGTACTGAGTGCCTATAATGTCCGTGTCGCCAGTATCGGGTCGCCGTTTGGCAAATGCGCAATTGATGATCCGCAGGAGTATGATCAACACCGAAAACACTTCGACCGGATGGTGACACTCGCACACGCTTTTGATACCCAAGTAATTCGTGGGTTTACGTTTTGGAATCCGAATCGTCGGACGAAAGGCGCACCGCGGCCAGATATTAACGACTATATGGAACGTATTGTCGAGAAACTTTCGCTGGTTGTTCCAGTCGCAGAGAGTGGGAACGTTACGCTCTGCTTTGAAAACGAAAGCGCATGTCTCGCGGGTAGTTGTGAAGAGACACGTGCCGTCATTGACGCACTCGGAAATAGTCCCGCGCTCACCTCTTGTTGGGATGTCAATAACGGATTACACTGTGGCGAGAATCCGTTCCCAGACGGGTACGCTCATATTAAGGGACTCGTCCGACATCTGCATATCAAACCGAATCCTGAGAAGAAGCTTGATCCTATCGGCGACACAGAATTGCGCTATGCCCAGATACTCGAAACGCTTGTTGCTGATGGGTTTACCGGCGCAGCGAGCATTGAACATTGGGGACAACCAGAGGATATGTTAGACGGTATCCGGCAACTCTGTGCTGTCATTGGGGCTATGTAACCGCTACAGGTGAAGGAGATACTATGCAACTGAAACCAGATGCTCCACAATTGACGTGGCAGGGGGTTGTTTCCCTGCAGAAAACTGAAGACTGGGTGATGCCGTGGCGCACACCGCATCCAGCGCATGTCCTATTCCCGGAACCGTTGCTTGAACGTTCAGCGATGCCCGCTGGTATTCGCATCAGTTTTCGGAGCAATACAACACAGGTTGCGGGCAATATCGTACCACAGAACGAAAGCGGGATGCTTGATCTCTGTTGCGATGGAGAATTAATAGATTCAATTGACCTAAAACAAAAGGACAGTTTCGCCTTTGAAAACTTATCTCATGAAGAGAAATTAATTGAATTGTGGCTGCCCCAGTTTGGAAGGTTTCAACTCCGCAGCTTAGCCATAGATGATAGTGCGACACTGGATCCGTTCACGGATACCCGCCCGCGCTGGATTACCTACGGGAGTTCTATCACGCAGTGTCGGACAGCGGCATCGCCAACACAAACATGGCCAGGGATTGTCGCGCGTGAACACGGACTGAATTTAACCTGCCTCGGTTACGGCGGGCAATGCCATCTCGATACAATGGTGGCGCGGATGATTCGTGATTTACCGGCTGATTATATCTCAATGTGTCTCGGTATCAACATCCAAGGCGCATCCAGTTTAGGACCGAGGGCGTTCCGTCCGGCAATTATTGGTGCTGTCCAGATTGTCCGAGAGAAGCATCCAGATATACCCATCGTGCTGATGTCGCCTATTTGTTGCCCACCGAGGGAGGAAAATCCGAACACTGTAGGATTTCATCTCAAAGGCATGCGTGAGGAGGTACAAGCCGCCGCGGAAGCACTTCAAGCACACGGCGACAAACAGGTCTATTACGTTGACGGGTTAAGTGTCTTTGGTCCTGACTATGTCCATTTGCTTCCAGATGACCTACATCCTGATGCGGAAGGCTACCGAGTCATGGGTAAGAATTTCACAAGTGTAGTCGCCGAAGAATTTTTCGTGTAAATAACGTAAGTTGTGACCTTTTTATACACCATAGGGGTCAGTTTAGGTTTCGTAGGTTGGGTTGAACGGCATTGAAAGGGCGGATGTCAGTGTTCCAAACACACCCCAAATCCAAGAAACTGCCCTCTATACTCAAGAACATAGTGAAACCCAACTTCATACTGTCAGAGTTGTGGCACTTCACAACAAAAGCGTTGGGTTTCACTCGGTCTCTGGTTGATGTGGTGTGTCAGAGGAAAAATTCATTTTTCTATGATTTTTACGGTTTTGCTGGAATCCGTTCAACCCAACCTACGCTGTCATGATACAGTTTTTTCTTAAATTAACGGCTATGGATAGGCACAAGACCTGCCCATACAGATTATCTGGCTTTTAATTTCGCCCAAGTAGTCGCTAATTTCCCCTTTGCCGAGACATCCAACGCAGCTTCCCAACCGTTTTCCATGAGGAGTTGAATGTCTTCCTCCGCTAATGCTACACCTTTTTTCGTGATAAAAACCTCGTCTAACCCACCGATGAGGTTCTCACTGCCCCATCCACCAAATTTTAGGGCAGCAGGATTATCCATCGTCGCACCGACGTTTCTCTCTGTCTCCTTTTTCCCGTTAACGTATAGCGAGATAACCCCTTTCTCGCGGACAGCGACGGTGTGATGCCATCCCTTTCCAACAATATCGGTTTTACCGTCGTCAATGTGGTTTCCACCACCCTCGAAGATGAAGAAGCCGGTGTCTCTATCAACTCACCTACCCCCATTTTTTAGAGAAGCATTGTGTTATCAGGTATTTGATTGAAAATGTATGGGAAAGGCAGTGAGATTATAGTAAAATACCTCCTTACGACCCACTACTTATCAGCGACTGATAAAAGTGTAAGGAGGTATTTTATGAAAAACAGATATGCCCCGAACCGGGCAAATCCGAAAACTATGATAACGCATTTTCGAGAACTTTTCAAGTCCATTGGTCTGAAAAAACCGAGTTTCCGAAATCTGTTGTTAGCTGTCATGGCGGTCTGCACAGCGAAAACCTTTCGTATCAATGAAATCGCGACGCGTTTACCGATTGCTGTGAAAACAGAAAAGTCGAAACAGAAACGGCTGCTGCGTTTCCTTGATACACCGTTGCCTATGCCACGTCTTCAGAACGCATGGTTTAGTTTCATTGTCGGGCGTCTTTTGCGCATCAAAGCAGGTCGGTATTTCCTCTTGCTTGTTGATGAGACCGACCTCATTGACGGTTGGAAGGCTATCGTTGCGGCGATGCCCTTTCGCCACCGAGCGATCCCTGTGTTTTGGTTTATCTATAAAGATGAGGAGATACAATCAAGGAAGTATAAAAGTCATAACGAGATTATTCAACGCTTCTGCCTGAAACTTTATCGACTTTCTATCACTTCTCAAGCGACTCATAGAAAGCCACCGATCCTCGTCTTTGACCGCGGTTTCGCCCGTGGGAAATATGTCATCAAGTTTCTCAAAGACCGAGAGATCCCGTTTATCATGCGGGTTTGCCGCAACGTCGGGATCCGTTATCAAGGCAGTGTTAAGAAACTTGATGACCTGAAAAATAAGTTTTATGGAGACGTGCTTTACCACGCGACGCATCAGATACCTCTTCAACTCTACGTCCGCAGAAATAATGGATTCAAAGACCCGATGTATCTGATTTCAAACCACGTCTCGGGACATCAACTCTATCACTGCTACAAACGCAGGATGCAGATTGAACATGGGTTTCGAGACATCAAGTCGTGTTTTGGTTTCGGCAAACTCGTTTTGAAGAAACCTACACACCCCCGTGTCGCCGTTCTATGGCTGCTGGCGTGCGTGGCTTACGGCTTGTTATTTCTCAGTTATGAGAAGGCGGCGACACGGTGGGCGAAAACCTTCAATGGTCGCCAAAAACGATATTCGGTCATAAATGTCATCAAGCGCGTGATTTCTGACGTTTGGCATCCGGGGTATCTCCTATCATTTTTCACGGATCCTCGATGTAGAGGGGATACGCTTTTTGACATTTATTAGCGTGGGTTTCTCGTACCTATACCCTCTCACAAACCCTAATCTTATACCTCAGAAAAAAATGGGGGTAAGTGAGCTCTATCAATGCTTGAACTCATCGCCCAAAAACCGGCACCCCCGTTCCGTTTGATGACCACATACGCGTCCTTGTTTTCCGAGTTCATCCAGCATCCAACAGTAAAATCGTCATCCTCAAAGTTGAAGAGGTCGTTATGCTCAATCGTGACAAACTTCGGACTTCCATCGAATTCCAATGCTTTGCCGAATTTGCCATCTGTCCATTTGGGGCCGTCAAATTCCCCATCGTTTCCATTCTCAGTAAAGTCACCAACAACTTTTCCTTTACCCTCATCAAAGAGCCACACCCCGGCAAAATCGTCAAGATTAATTTCAGCAGTGCTAAGTGGGACCCCGATAAGACTTATACAGATACCGCACAATATTGCGAATCCACGGAATTTCATCCCTCTATCCTCCTCCGATCTCCACAGCAGCTCCTGTTTCTGCGGAGGCGTAAATAGCATCGGTTATTTTTTGAACAACAAGCGCATTTTCCAAACTCGTCAAAGGTTGCCTGTTTTCGCGTATACCGGCTGCAAAATCAGACAACGGGTTGCTGTGTGGTGATGCCGGTGCCGCTCCTAATTCTGAGAGCGATGTTGACGCTACGCCGTCTTCTGTCGTTGTACGATTATAAGTAACACTTTCCGGTTTTCCATCACCCATAGTCAGCTTAAGAGAACCCTCCGTACCGATAATTTCCCAATCTTGATGCGTGTGCATCGTCATAAACTCACCGCGTTCCACGCTGAGCACAATCCCATCCTCACATCGAATGAGCGCAGTATAATGCGTTTCAGCATCGGAGCCAGGGGTAATATGCGATCGGAACACCTCTGGCACCGTCCATGTCTGGGCAAATACGGTCTGTGGCTTGAGCTGCCACCCCGTAATTCCGAGCAGATAGTCGAGATCGTAACAGCCCCAGTTAACAAGAATACCGCCACCGTTGAGAGCCTTCGTCAGCCGCCAAGCTGGGCGCGGTGTGTCCGGTTCTTTCCCCGCACCTCTAATCGCGCGGCAGTGGACACTACGGAGTTCGCCCAAACCACCAGTCGTGATGAGTTGCGTCGCAAGTCGGGCAGCTGCACTGAAACGGTTCCGCGAGGAACAACATCCTGAGATTAAGTCGCCACGCGCAGCAATAAGCTGTTCGACCTCAGCAGCGTTCATCGCAATCGGTTTTTCAATCAGAACATGCTTACCTTTCTCAAAGGCGCGCAAGGCAACTTCTGTCCGGTATTGCGTCGGAAAGGCGAGTACTACCGCTTCGACTTCATCGTCGTTGAGCAGATCGATGTCGTTGCTATACATTTTCGGTGGATTAAAGCGTTCCACAGCACGGGTTCTGTTTGCTTCAATCATATCCGCCGCAGCAACTAATTCAATGTGTGATGCCTCTGATGCGATACCGAGATGTCTGCTCCCGATGACGCCACATCCGATTACACCTACTTTTACGGGTTCCATAATATAATTAAAGGGTCCTTTCTCAAGATGAAGTTTAAGGGGTAGGAATAAACATTGGATCGCTGCCGACTATTGGACATTGATCCCAAACTTGCTCACTTAGTATGGCATAGTGGTGAATTGAAGTCAAGGAAATTGTAATGTGCGGATGCGCTTGTAAGAAGTTGGGAGCGCGCGACGAAAAACATGAGCGGATATATAATCCGCCCTATGACACGGAGAAGGTTGCTTTAGAACGAAGTTTTGATTTGTCCCCAACGGGTTGCGAGTTTGCCTTGCGGTTGGACAGGCAGACCGTTCGCTTCAAAAACTTGTTTAACTTCATTTGCGGATAGGGCTTTGTTGTAAATCAGAACCTCGTCAATGATGCCCACGAAACCGCCATCGCCTGCATGCCCAATCTCCATTTCTGAGCCACCTGTTGACATCGGACCATTGTAGTTTTGTTCTTTCTCCAGCTTCCCATCAACATAAAGAAACATCTCTTTGCCAGCGACAACGCCGACAAGATGATGCCACTTCCCTTTATCAAACTGAGGCGCACCGAAACCACCGTCCCCTTGCCAACCCGGTTGAACAATGAATTCCATCTCTTGACCGGCATTTCTGCCATCAAACCGCAATGCCCAGCCGTTGACATCACGCTGCGCGACTATCGTGCCGCAGCAGCCAGCGACGACACCTTTCACAGGGCTATCGCTATCCGCATTCACCCACGCAGCGACGCTCATCTCCTCCTCACCAGCAAATTCTAATGAAGCCGTGCCGGGAATATGAACGGAATTCGTGCCATTGAATTCGAGGGCTTTCCCCACTTTGCCTGCGACAGATTTTGGATTATCCTTAAGTTCGCCATCGTTGGCACCTAAGACATCCTCGACTTTGCCACCCGCGATAGTTCCATCATCAAAGGACCAGTAACTCACTACACCGTCTAACGGAAGTTGCGCCTCCGTTAAAGGAATCGCGACAAAGAGGCAGGCAATACACAGTATTGATATTGATGTTTTTTTTAGCATGTGATCTTGTTTATCTCCTCATATTTATTTCTATTTGACGAAGGGAGGCGGGCAAGGACGAGCATCACCCGCCTACCAGTAGATTATTAGTATTGCTGTTTAACATCCGCCCAAGTCGTAGAAAGTTTGTCTTCCGGTTCGACGGGTGTCAAAAGCAACGCCGAAAGTCCTTTATCCATCATCATCTGAATCTCATCAGCACTGAGTGCGACGTTGAAAATGGCAACTTCATCAATAATCGCATTGCCGAATCTGCCATCGCAACAGGTATCTCTACCGATGAATAGCGGACCGTTGTCAGCATCAATAGGATCTTGATTAATTGTCATTGAGCTTTCCGAAATGCCATCAATATAGATATTCCACTCACCGGTTGCACTGTCAAACGTGGTGGTGTAGAGATGCCAGTCGGTGATGTCGTTCGGTCCGACTTCGCCATCGCGCCAACCACCGGGCTTATTCCAGCAGCCATTGTTACAAATCGGCCAAGAAACGTTTTTCGTATCCGCATTCGGATGGATGATATAGGCATTCCGCTTTTCAACCATCCAACCGTGCTGATTCCATGTCTCTGTCATGCTTTTAACCCAAAGCGAAACAGTAATGGCATCTGTGGGGTTTACGTGCGCAGGGACTTCGACATAAGCATCTACGCCATCGAGTTCCAACCCTGAGCCAAACACGCCATTAACCCACGACGGATTTCCTTCTATTGTGGCATCAAGCGCACTGTCAGATGAATCCGCCGCAAGATTGCCACTGCCTTCGTCAAAGAGCCAGAGACCCGTTAACGTGCTCAGCTCAAGTTGTGCGAACGCAGATGGAACAGCAAACAGACAAACACTCAGCAGTAGACCGAGTCCTATGAAGGTTAATTGTCTCATAGATTTCATGAAAACCTCCTAATGTATGTAGGTATTTGTGTCTAAAAAAACCAAATTCGATGCGTTTGTGAGATTTTTTAAACCTATAGGTACGATTATTATGCCAAAAGGTTCCGTTTGTGTCAATCAATTTTTTAGGATGCGATTGAATTCATCATTCTTTGGGACAGTTACGGACGGTGTGTGCACGGATTACCCCGTAGTGAATCGCTTGAAAAGAGAACTGGAGTGTCCTTTTTCCGTTGACATAAATTGTTCAGACGTGGTATCATATACAACAGAATGAAGCACGTAGACTTCAGTTCACGGTTATAGAAAAATACAATGCATACCTAAAACGAAGGGCGTTACTCGCAAGCCCGTCTCAAGAAGTAAGGAGGTTGGCGTTCATTCCATACCTGAAGGGTAGGTCTTGACGCTGTGAAGTTTGATGAAACAGAGAAAGCGAATACTATCTATTTTCGGAGTCTTGCTGCTGCTTTCTATCGCGCCTTTCGCACTCGCACAAAAAGCGTGGGTGACAGTGAGCGAATCCAAGTGGCAAGCTTCCTTTTCCGATGTCTTTTTTGTTGATGCACAACATGGATGGATTGTCGGTAGCAGTGCGACAATTCTGCATACCAATGATGGCGGCGCAACATGGAACCAGCAACCGATACCCCTTGAGGTTGAGCTAAAAAAGGTCCGTTTTATCGACCCACAAGTCGGTTGGGCAGTCGGTGATAACGGCACAGTCCTGAAAACCACAGATGGCGGACAGACGTGGATGAAAAAAAATACTGGCACCGGGACCGCACTCTTAGCGGTTTCGTTTGCGGATGAGAAACACGGTTGGGCAAGTGGAGACGGTGGACTCATCATCAACACCATAAACGGCGGCACAACATGGCAAAAACAGACCATTGATACCAACAATACCATTGAAGGTATTGATTTTGTGAGTCCTGAAGTCGGTTGGGCAGCTGGCGGTGGCGGAACCCTTCTACACACCAGTGATGGTGGGCAGAATTGGCAGTTTCAGACGAGTGCAACCGTCAATACACTTGATGCCCTTTTCATGCTAAACGATAAAGCAGGATGGGCAGTCGGGGCAGGTGGGGCAGTTGTCGGAACGGTTAACGGGAACAAGTGGGATGTCCAAACGAGCAATGTTCCGAACTCCAACGGAATGCCTGAACCGATTTGGGATGTCCATTTCGCCGATGAAAATATAGGGATTGCCGCCGCCGAATTCGGTGTGATCCTTCGCACAAAAGATGGTGGCACAACCTGGGCACCCCTTGAAACGCGACCGGTTGCCGCACGACTCCAAGGCATTCACATGCTCAGCGCAACCGAGGCATGGATCGTCGGAGATAAAGCAACAATCTTGCACACTACAGATGGTGGTGAGACATGGGATGTTATCTCAAGTACAAGTGAACTTCGCGCTGTCCATTTCCACGACGATATGCGCGGGTGGGCGGTCGGTTTAGCAGGAAGCGTTTTGCACACCAACGATGGCGGTGAAACCTGGAGACCTCAAAATAGTGGGAATGTCTTTGAACTCTTTGGCATCGGGTTTGTTGATGAAAACAGAGGTTATATCGTCGGTAGCAACGCAGCACTCGCTGAAACAAAAGATGGCGGCATAACTTGGACAGGTGTTAGTGACGCACGCGATGAAGGCCACGGTACAGTCAAACGGATTCAATTCAATGACCCGATGACAAGTTGGAAGAGTGCCATGGGTTCCTATGCCATGAGCTTCGGCACCTCAACACACGCATGGGCAGTCGGAGAAACCGGTAGAATTATGCATACCGGTGACGCTGGAGAAACATGGATCGGCCAAGACTGTGACCCGATGATGACAGGGGCTGGCTTTAACAATCTCTACGGCGTGCACTTCATAAATGACAAAGTTGGTTGGGTCGTCGGAGATGCCGGAACCATCGCCAAAACAGCCGATAGCGGACTCAGCTGGACAGCAATGTTGCAAGGCCCACGCTGGAACGATATCCATGCTATAGACGAACAAAACGCATGGGTCGCTGGTGAACAGGGGGCTATTATGGTAACCACGGACGGTGGTACGACATGGATTGATCAAACTGTTCCAACGCGAGAAAACCTCAATGCTATTCTGTTCCGTGATGCCGAAGAAGGGTGGGCGGTCGGAGACAACGGCACAATCCTCTACACAACCGATGGTGGTGTCACTTGGCTACTGCAGCAATCGCCAACAAGAAACCATCTTCGCGACCTCGTTCAAACGCCAAGTGGTCAACTCTGGGCAATTGGCGATGCTACAACTATTATTCGTCATTAGCACCTATTTAGATAGGGTATGGGTGGGTACCGCTTACCTACCCATATCCATGACTTCGCTCGTAGAGATGCGCCTTCCTGAAAGTCCGTCTTTACTGAACACGGGAGGACACGACCGCGATGAATCCATTACGGTTCTGCCATTTCGTATGTGTCGGAACCTTTTTACTACTTCTAATAAATCTCACGTCTGTAGCACAAGAACCACGGGTTTTGACCTTAGAGAATAGTATTGAAATCGCCAAAGAGAGTAATCTTACTGTTCAAACTGCTGAGCAGAGCCTGAAAACTGCTGAGGCACAAGTTCGTTCTGCACGCGCAGGACTCTTGCCAAGGATCACAGCCAACGGTAATTATACTTATTTTAAAGATGTACAAAAGTCAGTCATCCAAGCCGACGGTGGGTTTGGGTTCCCGATGCCGGGCGAAGAAATGGATGATATGTCGCCACCGAGCGCGGATAATGAGTCCGATCTGATTGAACTGGAATTTGGAGCACATCACAACGTTCAAGCGACTGTCAGTCTAACACAGCCTGTCTTTGCATGGGGACGTTACTATTACGGTTATCAAACCGCACAACTCAACTATCAAGCCGTACAACGCGATGTTGAGACCGCCTATGACCAACTCCGTTTAGATGTATCTGAAGTGTTCTATGGCGTCTTAATCGCCCAGGAGTTTGTAAGGGTAGCACAGCAAAGCGTCACCCTTGTCGAAAAGCAGCTCGGGATCGCAGAGGCTTCGCTTAGGGCTGGTGCCGCAACTGACTTTGATGTCCTTCGGGCAAAAGTCCAACTCGCAAATGCCAGCTCCCAACTTGTTCGCGCCGAGAACGCCATCGTTACCGCCAAAAATGCCTATAAAACAGTTCTAAACATACCACTTGCCGAGGACGTGTCGGTTGAAGGCACACTCGAAATCCCAGAAAAACATCAGATACCAGCATTAGACCTTAACGCGCTGATACAGCAGGCACTTAAAAATCGTCCTGAGGTGCTCCGAACGCAATTGAGTGAGCATGCTGCCCACAAACAGGTTGACATTGCTAAAACGCGGAGACTTCCTGACCTCGGACTCTTCACAAATTATCAAATATCACAGAATGAAAGATTAACACAAATGAATAGGATTTGGAGCGTCGGTCTTCAAATCAATATCCCTATTTTTGATGGGTTTGCAACGCGCGCAGCCGTTCAGCAATCCGAATCTACTTTAAAGCAGGTCCAGTTGGGTGGAACCCAAGTCAAAGTCGGTGTTGAGTTTGAAGTGCGAAATGCCTATCTTAACCTCCTCGGGGCACAAACGCTCATTGATGTACAGCGTGAGGCAGTCGTCCAAGCACAAGAGAGTGTACGTATCGCAAATCTCCAGTTTCAAAACGGAATCATTACGACCGTCGCGTTAACCGACACCCAACTCGCATTAGCACAAGCGGAAGTCAATCGGCTTCAGTCATACCACGATTACGTCGTCGGTTTGGCGAGATTGGAAAAAGCAATAGGACAGACGCTACAATAAACGAAGAGCACTTGTCGTGCCAAAAGAACTAAAAATACAGGCGAGTGGATCTAAAATAACATAAATTTCAATCTGTTCTTAGGTCAATCTGTGCCTAAAAGGAGAAATAAATTGAAGAAAGTACTGATTGTTATTCTTATATTGCTAATAGTAACGGCGATTCTTGCCGTGCCACGGTTTCTGAAATCGGAGAAACCCGCGGCTGAGCAAGCTGAAGCCGCAGCGGTGCTTAAACCGGTCGAAGTTAAAAAAGCAAAACGGGGCGAAATTCGTTCGGAACTCGAATTGTCTGGGACAATTCAGGCAGCATCACAGGTCAGTGTCTTCCCTAAAATAGCCGGTCGTCTCATTGTGTTAAATGTAGATGAAGGCGATACTATAAAAAAAGGAACACCCCTTGCCACTGTCGAGCATGAAGAATTAGAACTCGCTGTTCAACAAGCAGAAGCGACATTGGAAGCCACTGAAACCGCTTACTCTCAAACAAAACAGCTCGCGAAAGTACGAGTGCAGTCGCAGATTGCACAGGCAAGGGCACAACTTCGAGCAGCTGAGATCGGACTACAACAAGTTATTGATCTCTCTGAAATTCGGACGGTCACGCAGATAGAGCAGGCACAAGCCGCACTGAAATCACTCGTCGCAAATCTTGAGAAAATTAAAAGTGGTGCCCGCGTTGAGGACCGACGGCAGGCACAAGCTGGCTTGAATCAAGCTGATGCGAACCTCGCCAATGCCAAAAGTAATCATACACGGATGCGCCAACTCTTCCAAAACGGGGCTGTTAGCCAGCAATCCCTTGAAGGTGCGAAGACTCAGTTGGATATTGCTATCGCGCAGCAAAAAATTGCTGCTGAACAGCTTCAACTTATTGATAATGGTGCACGTGCCGAGGATATCCAAGCAATGGAGGCACAAGTTCAACAGGCGGAAGCTGCCTTGCGCTTGGCAGAGATACAAGCGGCTACTGAGACGTGGCAGAAGGATATTGAACTCGCCCGTTCTCAGGTCGAGACCGCACAGGCAGCGCTTACCGCCGCCGAAGCTTTGAAGACTGCGAAGAGTTGGGAGGCAGAGATTACCTCAGCGAAAACGGCACGCACACAGGCAGACGTTGCGCTCAAACTCGCACAGAAACGCCTGAAGGATGCTACCGTCTATGCACCAATTTCTGGTATTATCTCCAAACGCTACTTGGATTTAGGCGGCATGGCTCTTCCGGCAGCACCGCTTTTTGAAATCGTCAACATTGATACTGTCAAAGCCTCCGTTGACGTAATTGAAGTCCAGTTGAGCCAATTAGCACTCAACCAGCAGGCACTGATAGAAATTGACGGGATAGATACCCCACTCTCCGGCAGTGTCACTTTCATTAGTCCAACGTTAGAAGCCATGCGGCGGACAGCCACCGCTGAGGTCCGTATTGACAACCCTCAGCGGACGATCAAACCGGGGATGTTCGCGAAAGTCACCGTACCTGTTAAGATACATACGGATGCAATTCTCATTTCACGGATCTCGCTCATTGGCGATGTTGACACAAAGACACAAAACGTCTTTATTGTTCAAGATGGTGTGACTCGCCGCCAACCCGTGGAGATAGGGCTTTTGCGTGGCGGTGAGGCTGAAGTTCTCAGTGGCATTATAGAAGGAGACGCTGTTGTTACTGCCGGGCAACATTCTCTGAAAGATGGAGAGAGCGTTAGGGTTGTTAACCCATAAACGTTTCTATTCCAGAATTTATAGGACTTACGCACTCCTTCTTTTCTTAAAATCCCTGATAAGACGGATTTAGGGGAAAATGACCTTAAAGTCCCCCTGATAAGGGGGGTTAGGGGGTTAAATAACTGAAATACTCTTACTACGAGACATTTTTTGGTGGAATATATTGCTTTTGGAACCAATTTGCGTAAGTCCTAATTTATTTAAAACTAAATGCCCTTGGCCTCACACTAAAAAAGGCTTGATAAATTAACTGAATTGGTATAACATTGTGTAGTAAATGCTAACGATACGCACGCGTCCAAAGTTTCGAGCGACATTGTAAGAATTGGAGGCGGGGCCTGTTTGCCAGATACGTCTGAGTTTGAGAAAGGGGTTACCGGCAACATCACTACAAAGAAGTCTTAGTTGGAAGACAAATGAAAGTTGAACAACTCTACGGTCCTAAAGTAAAATCCTTTCAGGTCCTTGAATTGGAGTACCTTTTACAAGAGGATTCGCCGGAGCTCTTCTTTTCGTTCGGCTTGAAAAAAGCCGGGCAGGTAATTGTTACGCACGCGCCAGCAAGACTTGATATTATGGGCGGTGTCGCTGATTATTGCGGGGCCAATGTTTTTGAGATGACACTTAATCGGACCGCAATTGCCGCGTGCCAAGCCAGAGAAGACAGAAACCTCTGTGCAGTCACACTCCGAGCCGGGAGTCAATTCAAGCCCAACTTTCATTTCTCGCTTGATAGTTTCTATGCTGGCGGTTCCCTCAAAACCTATCCAGAGGTTCACGAATATTTCAACCAAGAACCGAGTACTGCCTGGGCAAGTTACATACTCGGGGCGTTTTATGTGCTCCTCAAAGAAGGAAAAATTGACCAGTTTCCACACGGAGCTACAATAGTTATCAAGAGCGATATTCCGATAGGCGGTGGTGTTGCTTCATCTGCTGCTGTTGAAGTCGCTACGTTGATGGCACTGAATCAACTCTATAATTTAGAATTGGACGCAATGGAAATAGCGCACTTCGCACAAATCGTTGAGAATCGAGTTGCGGGAGCACCTTGTGGTATCATGGATCAGGTGACTGCTGTCGCAGGCACCTCAACAAAAATTCTCTCGATCCTTTGTCAACCGGACAAAATCCTCGAATTCGTTTCAGCGCCCTTGAACGTCAGTTTTGTCGGAGTCTATACGAAAGTACAGAGGAGCACGGCGAGCACCGCTTACATTGATACACGTATCGGTGCTTTTATCGGATTGACTATTCTTAAAGCCGCTTTTGCCTCAGAAACCGATTCTGAAGAAGGCAGCTATGCCCAAAAAATCTCGGATGCATTGGCTGAGAACTATCTCTGCAATGTTTCTGTCCAGGAATTTCACGAGCGATGTGAACCCCTGTTACCTGAACAGATGCATGGCGAAGAATTCCTTGAAAGATACGGTGAAATTGTTGATACCGCGACGCAGGTAGAACCAGAAAAAATATACCCTGTCAAAAGCCGGGTAGAACATATGATTTATGAAAACGCGCGGACTCAACAATTTATTACCGCTATAAAAAATGCAGGGAAAGGCCCAGAGCGCATCCAAGACTATCTCAGGGAAGCGGGGAACCTTATGTATGAATCCAACGCGAGTTATCGTGATCTCGCAGGGCTCGGTTCGCCTGAAGTCGATGGACTTGTCAATATCGCCCAGAAAATTGGGGAGCAAGGTGGTATCTACGGCGCAAAAATTACAGGCGGTGGTGGCGGTGGCACGGTTGCTATGCTCTGTCACGGAAATGTAGAGAACTCACTAACACAAGTCCTCGCTGCCTACAAACTTGCTTGGGGGATTGACGGTGAACTCATCAGAGGGAACGCAGTAGGAGCGTCCGAATTCGGGCACATTTTGTGGGAATTAAAGGAGAGCGAACCGCCAACACATTTCTAACGAATGGCTGTCGGTGCTCGGGACGGTAGCTATGCAACCTTGCGGCCTTCGGTACAACTCTGGGGTGTAAATAGGTTATTTCTATAAGGAGTATATTCAATAACCGGAAACCCACCGATTACTGACCGCTGATAGCCGACTGCTAAAAAGAAAGCGAAAATAAACTGTGCAAAACATGGACGGGAAAGACCGCCACCGTGAGTCCGGTGTCACATGGCGTGCCATACTCATTGCTATCTTCTTAATCCCTCTGAATGTCTTTTGGGTCATTGAAGTTGAATGTGTCTGGCACTCTGGACATCCAACGACCATCTCCCTCTTCTGGAATGTCGTTCTCAATATCTTTTTCCTAATCTTGATAAATCTTTCCCTGAAGCGGGCTGTGCCACGGGCTGCGTTGACACAGGGCGAGATGATTACTATTTACGCCATGCTCTCTATCGCATCAGGCTTGGCGGGGCACGATACATTAGCCTTGACAATCCCAGCTCTCCCCCACGCATTCTGGTTTGCAACAATTGAGAACGATTGGGCGGACATGTTCCACAGTTATATTCCGCAACATCTCGTTGTCGCGGATAGAGAGCTTATCCGCGGATTTTATGAAGGCAACACGCCCTTTTATAACGCTAAAATTGGCGGCGCATGGATAATGCCGACTTTGTGGTGGACATCGCTTGTTCTTGCCCTCGGCACTATCATGATTTGTGTAAATGTGCTTATTCGCAAACAGTGGACAGAACACGAGAAATTAGCGTATCCGATCATCCAACTTCCGATGGCGATTACGGAGGGAGGCGGTGCTGCAAAGCTTTTCCAGAATCGCGTCTTATGGTATGGGTTCATCGCGGCTGCGCTATTGAATGTTTGGCACGGCTTGGCGCACTTTTTTCCGGTGCTGCCGGATTTTAGCGTCCGTCATAATGCGCGGAATTGGGGGAGGTTTTTCACCGAAAAACCGTGGAACGCTGTCGGGGGTATCCCTGTACCGCTCTACCCCTTTGTAATCGGCTTAGGGTTCCTTTTACCGCTGGATCTCTCATTTTCTATGTGGTTTTTCTATCTGTTTGAGAAGATTCAGCGTGTTGTCGGTAGTGCCCTTGCCATTCCAGCACCGTTCCCGTATGGTAGTGAACAGTCAATTGGTGGATGGATGGCGATCTTTGTGATCGCTATCCTTGTAACACGTAAGCACATTACAAACGTTGTGCGCACAATCTTGGGCAGACCCGGTGGTATTGATGATTCACAGGAGCCTATCCGCTATCGAACAGCACTGCTTCTCATTGTTCTCTCAAGTCTTTTTATCATCTGGTTTTGTCTGAAGGCAGGAATGACCCTTCCAATTATTCTCCCCTTCTTTGCCTTCTTTTCTGCCATTTCGATTGCGATTACACGCGTCCGCGCGGAACTCGGGCCTCCCGCGCATGAAATGGCAGGCATGTGTAACGCGCAACAGTTCTTAATTAATATCTTGGGAACACGCCGCATCGGACCAAATAACCTGACAGTTTTCCCTTACTTTTGGTTCTTCAGTGGGCGTGGATATCGTGAACACATCATGCCACATCAACTTGAAGCCTTCAAGATGGCGGAACGGGCGAATATGAACACGAAACGCTTGGTGCTTGCGATGGTTATTGCTGTTATTTTGGGATCCCTTGCTTCGTTTTGGGCAACGCTCAGTGAACTCTATCGTCTCGGTGGTGCCATTACAGGCGCAGGCGGCGGCATCGGCCCCTCAGTCGGGCATATCGGTCAATTCGGCTGGCTTGCCGGTCTGTTCGCTTTCCCGCGCGACCCTGACATCACCGCAATGTCTTTCATCGCAGGAGGGATGGGATTCACCTTTTTCCTTATGGTTATGCGAATGCGTTTTATCTGGTGGCCCCTCCATCCAGCTGGTTATCCTATCTCCATGACCGGTGGTGTCGGCTATTTTTGGAGTTGTCTCGTTATTAGCAGCTTCCTCAAGTGGCTGGCACTCCGATTCGGAGGACCGAGCACTTATCGAACAATGGTTTTCTTCTTCTTCGGGGTCATTCTTGGTGAATACTGCGTGGGCGCGTTCTGGAGCGTCTTGAGTGTCATTATCCGTGAACCTATCTACGACTTTGCACCCGGTTAGTTTTTTAATTTTACTTGCAGTTAAACGACGAGGGTTTGAAATTTGACGGTTATCTATTAAGAGTCGCCCTCCATTTTGCGGCGTACTTGAAAAAACCCGCAGAAACACCCAAGCAAAAACCCCATAAGCGAGCTGCTTCATTACGGGCTAAGTTTTTGTTTCTATCGGGAATCGAAGTGCCCTCGCGAAACGGAAAATCTGGCAGAAAAAAATAATTTTGAAGATATGTGTTTGATACCTCCACAAAGTAGTTGAAACCCAACGCTGTATAGTTCTACCTATGATGAAAATTCGATTCTTTTACTTTACTATTCTAATAGCAAGTCTCATACCTATTACAACATCCCTCGCTGCGGACGAAGGTGCCCACGCCGCTGAATTCCTCAGCCACGGCGTAGGGGCGCGAGCACTCGGAATGGGAAGCGCGTTTGTCGCCATCGCTGACGACGCAACCGCTACCTATTGGAATCCCGCAGGACTTACCAAAGTCAAGAAACATAGTTTCTCAGCAATGTATTCCGATACCTTTAGCACGGGAGATGGCAGTTGGCTGAGTAGAGGCTTAGTTGCCTACAATTTCCTCAATTACGTCTATCAGATTGAGGACATCGGCAGCCTCGGTCTCAGTTGGATCCGGCTCGGCATTGACGATATACCACGAACCACCTTCATTGACATCAATAATAACGGCGTACTCGGTGATTTCCACGACATTAACAACAATGGGGTCAAAGATGAAGGCGAACTCTTTATTGATAAACCCGAAGTCGCAGAGTATTTCAGCAATACCGATAATGCACTGCTTATCTCTTATGCCCGTCAAGTCCATTCTATAATATCAGTTGGTGGTAATCTCAAACTCCTCAACCAATCCATCTTTAATAATAGCGGAAACGGCTTCGGCATTGACATCGGTCTCATTGTGGAACCTTACAAAGGTTTGCGCGTCGGAGCAATGTTGTTAGACGCAACAGGGACACAAATCCGATGGAACACGCCAGACAAACCGACGTTCACCCGAACGCGGCGACTTCGATTCGGCACTGCTTATCATTTCACTGTTCCACGCCTTGGTAAAGGTGCTTTCAGTGTGGATATTGAAACCGGTCAGACTGATCTGGAAGAAGGGAGCAATGGTGGTGGGCTTATCCTACGTGCTGGCGCGGAGTACTGGCTCTTTGATACCGTTGCCCTCCGTGCCGGGCGGAATGGAGATGGACTTTCTGCAGGAGCCGGATTCCGTGTGAAGGTAAATACCATGTCCTTTTTGATTAACTACGCTTTCAACACCCATACCCTCGGCGGTTCACAACGCATCTCTGTTTCTGGCGAATTCTAACCATGACCAGCAGGCGAGGTTAGATGAAGTCTAAGTATTTAAATCGGTAAGTCCAAGGTCCGGTAGGTGTTTTTGCTTGTGGTCTTTGTAATGTAGTACTAAGGAATGGATTTAGTCTATCCCCAGACTAAATCCGGTATTTCTGCGGATTTCCCCAGGTTGAGCAGTGAGCCCTCAAAAACCTCTGAGTTTATCAGGAAAATCCGGCTTTTCAACCAACATTCATGAAAATAGACATAGCGAAACCCAAAACGCAAACGTTACACGTGTGAAAATATATTGGGTTGCTAACCTAAATGCCTATGTCGAACTCACGATACTATATTTATTTTTCAAATTGACTATAAATGGAAAATAATGTATAATTAATCATATTAGCGCATTAATAAAAATATATTATAATAAAATAAATAATAGTTTAAAATGGCTTTTTAGCATTAGATACTGTATGTTTTTAAGTAGGATGTAGTTTCTTCTTGTTATTCGAGGCCGTTCTTGTCCTAAAAAGGCAGTAGAAGACGGGGAAGCTATCAAATTTATAGTGAAACCTAAAAATAAAGAGACACTTTCCTCCCCCAGTAGGTTCGGTTTCCTAACCGAACCGGTGTGGCGTGTCCTATTAATTTTAAACTTTACTATAAACTGAAAATAACATGTGAAAAATAAATTGCACCATTCACTTTTGGTGTAAGGAGTAGAAAATGAAACACAGATTTCAAAGCATTATAATATCTGTCGTTGCTATCAGTTTTTGGGCTATTGGCACATTTGCGTATGGAGATCCATCGCTTATCCTTTCCCTTTCCTTTGATGAAGTAGCAGATGACGGCACAGTGATGGACACTTCGCAATATGGAAATCATGGCACAATAGCTGGTTCACCTGCGTTGGTTGATGGTCAATTCGGTAAAGCATTAGAATTTAACGGCGAAGATACTTGGGTTGAGGTGCCTCACCATGACAGTCTTAACGTGAGAACGGGTGTCACTGTGATGGCGTGGATTTATACGCCGCGATATAACGGGCCGGATGGTGCAGACTGGCAGGGCATCATTGCAAAGGGCAACACGAATAGATCTTATAGTCTCTACACCGAGGTGGGTGGAGGCATACAGTTAAGTACTACTGGCCCGCAAATCAGTGAAAATAGTGAAAAACAATTCTCACTCAACGAGTGGCAACATGTGGTTGCACAAGTCGGTGATGGCGTAAAACGCTATTGGATAAATGGTAAAGATGCTGGCAGCATTCCATTTGATGTCCTGCTCCCCGGTAAAGTGGACCAAGCGTCAGTCCTAATAGGAAACACACATGATACGGAACCCCCTGAAAATCCTGACCGGCATTTCCTTGGGCTAATTGACGAGATTCGAGTCTGGAATCGTGTCCTCAGTGAACCTGAAATCATTTCACAGATGCAATCCGGGACTGCCAGTTCAATTGTAAGTATCTCACCTGCTTCAGTAAAATCTCCTGCTGTCGGCGAACAATTAGTGCTGTCTCTCAACATCATAGGTGGTGAAAACGTGGCAGGCTATCAGGTAACTGTGAAGTTTGATCCCACTGCACTCAAGTATGCTTCAAGTGAAAACGCCGATTATCTACCGGTAGGTGCTTTAAGTGTGCCAGCGATTGTTATAGATGATACTGTGACCTTGGCCGCAACGTCTCTCACAGATGGGAGCGGTGGAGATGGCACGCTCGCCACATTGACGTTTGAAGTGGTGGAGGTCAAACCTTCCATGGTGCACTTGTTGGATACGCTGTTGACCAATGAGTTAAGTATAAGCTTGTGCCCACGTGTAGAGGGGGCGGAGATAACAAGGTTAGAAGGGGATGTCAATGGTGATGGAGTCGTCAACATTCAGGATTTGGTGGCGGTTACGACAAGTTTCGGGCAGTTTGGAGAGAATATCGCTGCCGATGTCACCGGTGATGGTATTGTCAATATTACGGATCTCGTATTTGTTGCAGGGAACTTGGGAGAAAGTGCTGGTGCCCCCTCCGTGTGGTACAGTGAATTAGAGGAACCACTGACAAAAGCGAACTTGCAACACTGGCTCCGTGAGGCACGGCAGATTAACTTGACAGATCCCACTTTCCAGCGCGGGATTCTGGTACTCGAACAACTCCTCGCCGTATCGACCCCAACACAGACAATGCTATTGTCGAACTACCCGAATCCCTTCAATCCGGAAACGTGGATTCCTTACCAACTTAGCGAAGCTGCTGTTGTTCGTATCACTCTCTACGATGTAATGGGTAGTGTTGTGCGTTCCCTCGACTTGGGGCATCAGGCAGCAGGCTACTATCGTAGCCGTTCCGAGGCTGCATATTGGGATGGCAGAAATAATCTCAATGAACGCGTCGCTTCTGGTATCTATTTCTATCAACTCCAAGCAGGTGAGTTTTCAGCAACCCGCCGCATGCTGATTCTGAAGTAATCCTGAAATCAACAAAATAGATGCCAAGACACAGCGAAGATCCGTTGTGTCTTGGCATTAAGCCTTACTCTCCACTTCAAAAGCAAACTTCCCATAGCTATTCAATTTTCAGAAGGCTTCCTCAATTCCAGATAAAGGTTGATTATAACATAACACTTTGAGTCACAAATTGAAACTCATCAAAGGAGGAATTTAAAAATGCGATTCACACGCTTACTTGTTACAATAATCGCCTTATTGCCTTTTGTCCCGTTCACTTTTGCAGAAAATGTCGCTGTTCTTCAGCATCTTGGTCCTATCCGATCGGTAGAATTTTCACCAGTGGATAATTCTCTTGTTGCCAGTGGCAGTGATGACAACACCGCTAAACTATGGAATTTAGCGGACAATACTGTGGTAACGTTCAGTGGACATACGGACAAAGTCAATAGTGTGGCGTTTTCTCCGGATGGGCAAACTCTTGTCAGTGGGAGTAATGATAAGACCTTCAAATTGTGGAATATTGCGACAGAGAAACTTATCGCAACGCTTACACATATTCCCGTCAATCGTGGAGCAGCATCAATAGTCACTGCGGTAGCCTTTTCTCCGGATGGAAATTCACTTGTGACCGCAGGATATAAGACCCTCAAATTATGGAATGTTGATGACCAAACCGAGACCACAACACTTCAACATGAAGACTGGGTTTCCGCAATAGTGTTTGCTTCCAATGGAAAACTCCTCGCTGCCGTGGATGGAAAAAAAATAAAAATTTGGGATGTTGAAACTAAGGAGGTTACTACCACACTGGAAGCGGATACAGAGTGGGTTAGTGCTATAGCCTTTTCACCTGACAGCGGCACTTTTGCCAGAGGCGGGGCGGCGGGTCAAATCACGCTGTGGTCTGTGTCCGATTGGATCGTTCTCGGCAAAATCAGTGTTGGTAGTTCGGTTTCTGATCTTGCCTTTTCTCCGGATGGGAAAATACTCGCGAGTGCGGCGGACAGCGTAAATCTTTGGTCGGTTGTAAATGGTGAAAAAATTACCGCTTTAACAGGACACATCGGCTGGGTCGAGGAAGCTGCCTTCTCACCTGACGGGACTATTGTTGTAAGTGGTGGGCGTGATGATGGAAGACTCCGCGCACAGAACATTGAGACCTATTTGGAATCAGAACGTCAAAGAGATATAGTACGCCTCATCTATTTTTTACCGAGCGACCGGACACCTCAGTCGGATATAGATTCCAAAATAGAGATGTGGATCAAAGGTGTCCAGAAATTTTATGCTGACATGATGGAAGTACGCGGGTACGGTAGAAAAACCTTTACGTATGAAATTGATGAAAACGGTAAGGCAGTGGTCCATCATATAACAGGTGAGTTCACGGACACGTATTACAATAACAACGACAAGTGGAAAGTTTGGGACGAAATTAAAGACGCAGGATTCGACCCGACAAAACATATCTATGCCGCTTTTATGGATTTCAGCGAAATTCTTGATGGTCTTCACTGTGGTACGGGTGGTAATTGGGATCATGGCGGGGTCGTAAATCTCATCGCCTCTGAAGAATGTTTGGACGGCGATTACGGACATTGGCTGGCAGTCCATGAATTTGGACACGCTTTTGGATTGCAACACGATTACCGCGACCATTCAGACCTCGCGATAGATTTAGGTGGAGAAGAATTTAGGCAGGCTTCCTCTGATCTAATGGTTTCCTCTGCCTGTACTGCTAAGTGGTTAGATGCGCATCGCTACTTCAACAGCGGGACGGACTTCTACAACGCACCGACAACGATTGAAATGTGGCCCCCTCGTGCAGCTGACCCAGAGGGCATCCGTCTCCGGTTTACAATAACGGATCCCGATGGTCTTCATCAAGCCCGACTACTTGCTACAAATTTAAAAGAAGACTACTTTGCAGATCGAGACTACTTTGAGAACCATGACCACTTAGATGAATACATACTTGAGTGTAAATCCTTAAATGACAGCAACACGACTGCCGAATTTATCACAACGGAATTTACATCGGACAATGATACTGTAGTGCTTCGGGTTATAGATATGAATGGAAATTTTATAGAGCGAAGATTTCCAATCGACACCACCGCTCTACCGGAACACGTCGAAGACGTGAACGGGGATGATGTCGTTAACATCCAAGATTTGGTGATAATTGGCTCTAACTTCGGACAAACCGGTAAAAACATTGCGGATGTCAATGAGGACGGTGGCGTGAACATCCAAGACCTTGTTTTAGTTGCTAGCGCATTAGGTAAAGGTGCAGCTGCACCTTCTATATCGTATAACGATCTGACTCCATTGCTGACACGCGTAGAGGTGCAACACTGGCTCCGTGAAGCACGGCAGATGGATCTCACAGATCCGACTTTTCAGCGCGGTATCTTCGTGTTGGAACAACTTCTTGCTGCATTGACACCACAAGAAACAACACTCTTACCCAACTACCCAAATCCGTTTAACCCAGAGACATGGATCCCGTATCGGTTAGCGGAACCCACAGCCGTCAGCATTTCTATCTATTCCATTGATGGGCATTTGGTTCGGACGCTCACATTAGGGCATCAACCTATGGGTATCTATGAATCTCGTAGCCGTGCAGCGTATTGGGATGGCAGAAACGAACTCGGTGAGTCTGTCGCAAGTGGCGTCTATTTCTATACGCTCACAGCAGGCGATTTCACCGCTACACGGAAAATGCTGATACGAAAGTAATTGTTCCTTTCCATTGTACGGATGATCTTATGGGCATCCGTTTCTTGATTTTTGTTAGGACAGGCCTCGTGCCTGTCCAATCTTTTTACCATTGACAAAAAAGAGCGTCTAATTTTTCGCAATAGTCCAGTGCCGAAAAGCGCATCCATGTATGTGTATAAACAGACGTTGGTCGTTCGCAGCCCCTTCCTATACGAATAACCTCTGATCGCAACTACCAAAAACTTGATTTCTAAGGCATTTATAACCTTTCTCATAGATGCGATTTTGTGGGACGAGGTCCGTATTTCAGCCTCTATTTGTAAGATGGCTTGTAGGTAAATCTTCAAGAAATCGTATCAAATCAATCAGATATATTTGGCAATTTCAAACAAAAGTATACTGATGTGACTAACCTTGTAGATCTTTGCTGCAAGCAGTTTTCGCCCCTTAAAGACTTGACTAAAAAGAAGATTTTTGATACTATATATCATAACCCCTCTAAGTGTTAAATAGGATTAACAATAGTCTGTAATAAAGAGAACGTCTCTGATGAACTGTGAGATATCCAGAAAAGGAAACTTTGATGGAACTGACCAGTGATATGTAGATGATATATAGAAAATCATTGTTAAATATTTATGAGATACGTTCTAAATCCAGATTGCTTAAAGTTGGCAACCGAATAGAAAGGAAATACATGAAAACTACATTCTTTTCCATATTAACCGTTTTCTGTTTAACGGCTCTATTTTTTTCTTACAATAGTTTTGCCCAAGATTCACCGCAATGGCATCTACCTGAAGGTGCCACCGCGCGCCTCGGTAAAGGCTGGTTATATGAACTTCAGTATTCCCCTGATGGTACGCGGCTCGCCGCTGCAGGTACCCTCGGCGTTTGGATTTATGACACTGCAACTGATGAAGAAATTACCCTCTTTCCCGGACACGGATATGGCATTTCAGCACTGGCGTATTCCCCTGATGGAAATATAGTCGCCGGTGGAAGTGCGAATGGCTCTATCCACTTGTGGAATTCTGAAACCGGCGAAGTCTTGCACACCCTTGCTGAACATAGAAGGAGTGTCCGCAGTCTTGTTTTCAACCCTGATGGATCCATGTTCGCCAGTGGCAGCAGAGATAATACGATCCGCCTATGGAATCCCGAAACCGGCGAACTCCTGAAAACGCTTGAGGGCCATACGGGAGGGGTCAGTAGTCTCGTTTTCAGTGGTGATGGCAGCACGCTCATCAGCGCGAGTCGAGACGATACCATCGGTATATGGGATGTTGCTACGGGAACACTACAGCAAACGCTTGAAGAACATCGTGATAATGTCGCGAGTGTTGTACTCAGCCCTGATGGGGCTACCCTCGCCAGCGGTGATTTGAATGCTGTTATCTATTTATGGGATACCGCCACATGGACGGTTAAGCAGACGCTCACTCGACATACATCGCATATCTACGATATGAAGTATAGTCCTGATGGCAGTCTACTCGCGAGTGCCGGTGAAGACGATACCGTCCGATTGTGGGACGCTGACACAGGCGATCTCCTACACACAATCACTGCACACACCGCTGATGTCTATAGTGTCGCTCACACCTGATGGAAATACCCTCGCTACGGGTGCCTGGGATGCGTCTATCCGTTTCTGGGAACCTGTCACAGGCAGACACCTAAAAACCATCACCGGACACACGGATGCTGTCCTGAGTGTTACATTTAATGCTGATGGCAGTATCCTTGCTACTCGGAGTTGGGACAAAACCATCCGCCTTTGGGACGCTGACACCGGCAAACTTCGGCATACCCTCATTGGACACCAAGATGATGTCGACGTTGTTGTCTTCGCCCCTGATGGCAGAACGCTCGCAAGTGGAAGTCAAGACAATACCGTCCGTTTATGGGATGCTATTACGGGCGAACACATAAAGACACTCAGAGGACACTATTCCTATCTGATAAGTCTTGCCTTCAGTCCCGATGGCAGCATCTTGGCGAGCGGTAGTGAGGACGATAGCATCCGGTTATGGAATGTTTCCACAGGTCAATACATGGGAGGATTGTGGGAGCATGAGGCAGGTGTTGAAACACTCGCATTTAGTCCCGATGGGACCATGATCGCCAGTGGGAGTCGTGACGATAAGATTATCTTGTGGGATCTCGAAACACGCGATGTCATACACACCATCAGCGAACACGAAGATGATGTCTGGGCAGTCGCATTCAGTCCTGATGGCAAAATGCTTGCCAGTGGCGGCGGCGACACGGTCTCTTTATGGGATGTTGCCACGGCAGAATTTCTACAAACATTTCGGAGACCTATTGATCGCGTAGTACCCGTAGATGCATCAGAAGAATTGACAGGCGACGTGCCTACAGACCTTCCCGCAAATGCTACAAGTATTGTTTTTAGTCCTGATGCTAAAGTTCTTGTCAGTGGAAGTTACGACAGAACCATCCGTTTGTGGAGCATTGCCACGGGCGAACAGCTGAGAACACTTGACGGACATACGTATTCCATCACAGGTGTCGCAGTCAGCCCTGATGGCAGTACAATCGCAAGTGGAAGTTTTGATGGCACAGTCCTCTTATGGGCATTTCCCGACGTAATGGTTGCCACCGGAATCGTGGGCGACCTTAACGGCGATGGGATGGTTAATATCCAAGATATAGTGCTGATTGCAGCGAGTTTCGGGGAAGCTGGTGAGAATGGTGCTGACCTGAACGGAGACGGTGAGGTCAACATTCAGGATCTCGTCATGGCTGCGAATGCCCTCGGAAATGCTGCAGGCGCGCCTTCTGTCCAATCGCTGTCAGCGGTGCAAGTCGAGCAGTGGCTAAGTCTCGCGAAACGAGAAGGGGTACAAAGTATCCAAACCTCAGCATCAGATCTGGTTTCATATCAACGCGGCATTCAGGTGTTAGAACAGATTTTGGCATCGCTGACACCACAAACGACAGCTCTCCTTGCCAACTACCCGAATCCGTTCAATCCTGAGACATGGATACCGTATCAGTTAGCGGCTCCTGCCGAGGTGTCATTAACGATCTATGCAGCCAACGGCGCAGTCGTCCGAACTTTAACACTCGGACATCAACCTGCAGGGATGTATCAAAACCGCAGCCGTGCCGCATATTGGAATGGCAGGAACGATCTCGGCGAATCTGTCGCGAGTGGCATCTATTTCTATACACTCACAGCAGGTGATTTCACTGCCACGCGGAAAATGTTGATACGGAAGTAGCATCTAATGGAAGGGCGAAAAATAACGCCCTTCCAACCAAGAATCCATAAGTAAACTTATGAAGGCACAAAAGTGATGGTGGGATAGTGCATCTAACGTGGACGCACTATCCACCTATCTTCTCATACCCTCCAAAAAAATCCTCAATTCCTCCACCCCTAAAACTGCATCCATTAATGTGTAACGACGAAGATGAGTGCTCCCCCAACCTAAACATCTACAATGGAGGAATGAATGTCTTTGAGTTTGTTATTTACTTCTGCGATAGCTGCCGTGAAGGTAAACGAATCGGATAAAGCCAAAATCCGTGTGGGGCTCGATGATGAATCGCTATTAACCGAACAGGAATCCCAAAACCTGAAAACCTGCGCGCAAAATCTAATAGCAATCGGAAAAGCGCTACAAACTTATAAAAAGGAACATGCCAATTTCCCAGAATGGCTTTCTGAACTTCATCCAAAGTATTTGACAAACCCGGATGCCTTGATCTGTCCGGCAGATGAAGATCAAGGTGTGCCAATTTTGCCCTATGACACAGACCCAAATCTACCTGTGAGTTACAACTATGATTGTGATCCGGAATACTATCAACAATGGCTAAAAATTGAACGCAATGTATACAGCGATGCTAACCCCATTGTCCGATGTCCACACCACGCAAACCCTGACTCAGATTCTACATTATTGTCAAATTTGTATTTAAACCTAAGCTTTTCCAATACTATCTACTTATCGGAAGCAGATTGGAAAAAACATCCGATAAGAATGTACGGCGGAATTGACGCAGCAATCGCTGGATATGAAAGCGCACTTCAACGTGTCCCTGAGGATCCAAATTTCTTCAATCTCTATTCTGAGCTGATCCGTCTCTATGTGGAGGCAAAACGAGGTCATGATGCTGAAAGTCTCATTGATAGCTTCAAATCCGTCATGAAACCGCACGATGAAAACATTATGCGATTTCGAGACTATTGGACCTTTGTTGACATGCTTAAGGTAATCGGAAGGCATGCGGAAGCACTCCAGCTGCTACAACACCTTGAAAAGACCGAGCAGGAGAATCCTTTTAGAACAAGTATCTTCCGGGAAATCGCAGTGATTCACGAAGAAAAAGGCAACATTGAGCTCGCGAATACCTATTTTCTCAAGGCTGACGCAAGATTAGGAATGATTGGGAAGCCAGCACCTAACTTTTCAGCAACTGATATTGGCGGCAATCCGATTTCCCTTAAGGACTATCATGGAAAAGTCGTTTTACTCGATTTTTGGACAACCACATGCGGTCCGTGTATCGGGGAAATGCCTAACATGAAAAAGGTCTACGATGCCTATAAAGGTGTGGGATTTGATGTGATCGCGGTTAACCTTGACACTGATGAATCAGACCTACGTGAATTTCTAAAGGCGTGCGACCTTCCTTGGCGGCAGATCTTCGGTGGACAGGATAGTCCGCTAAAAAAACTGTATCGTGTTCGCGGTGTGCCATCACCGTGGCTTATGGATAAGGAAGGGAAAGTAATTTCGTATCAAGCCAGAGGCGCGGCGTTAAAAAAATTAGTGGCGGAAGCACTAAAAGAAAAATCATATCGAAGATAAGGAAGGATATTTTACGCAAGTGGTGGTTGCTCAAAAACCGTATTTGCCCCCACCTCAATCCGTACTGGAGCCACATAGGGGCGGATGGCTTCCGTATCCACTTTCACGCCGAGCCCGGGAAGTTCTCTCACCCGAACCATGCCATCAGATTCAACAGGGAATGGCTCCGTTACCAAACACTGCGACAATTCCGAACCCGCTGCCGGATATTCCAATAAATCGAAATCGGGGTTCGTTGCAAAGACGTGAAGCGAAGATGCAAGGCTCAGGTGACTCTTAAACGTATGATTGACATACTGTATCCCGCACCGCTCAGCGAGTTGACGCACCTGAAAGGAAGGCATAATTCCGCCAATACGTCCTGCGTCAATCTGCACAAACTGTATACCGCCATTCACGATAAGGTCTTCTGCCATACGATAGATACTTGAACCTTCGCCTGCCGCGATAGGAACAGATGGATGCTTCTCAGTTAGCGAACCATAAGCATCAATCGCATCAGGAGCAAGCGGTTCCTCCAACCATGTCGGCGAAAATTGCGCAAACGCCTCGGCGCGTTGATAGGCGGTTTCATGGTCAGTCCGCCAGATAACGCCAGCATCAATCATAATCTGTGCCCCTGCTCCCATCCCTTCGCGCGCAGCTCGCACGAGTGCAATGTCGTTTGCCTCGTTGAATTTGCCCATCGGGCCCCAACCGAACTTCGCAGCCCGATATCCCCGTTCGCGTAATCCCGCTGCAATATGATAGGTGTCCTCCGGTGTATCCCCAAAAAGAACAGACGCGTACGGTAGTTTAGGGTGTGCGGTGTCAGAAGTGTCAGACATCTCCGCGAGAAGACGATAAACAGGTTTATCTAACTGCTGCCCAACAACATCCCACAGAGCAATTTCTGCCCCGCTATAAGCGTGTTGTATCTGTTGAATGTCCAATCCATTCCGCAACACCTTTTCACTGAGGCGAACGACATCATCCGGACTATCAAGCGTCTCGCCGATGAGAGACATACGAATATTAATAATATTACCGTGCGACATTGGGCAGCAATAGACAGCGAGACTAACCAACGGTGAGGCATCGCATTCACCCCAACCTTCAATCCCTGTATCTGTACGGATTCGCACCAAGAGTGTATCCTGCGTTCCGTCCGCTGCTGTCGTGATGTTAGGCATCCGTAGATAGAACGGATCAACTGCCGTGATCTTCATTGGCTTCGGGTGTATCCTCTTCCGATTGCGCGTTATCTCCTCTGGAAACAATCGGGGCGATTGTAGCGTCTATTTGTTCAACGCGTTGAACCGATAGGGCCCGCGCCGTTGAGATAAGAAACCATCCAAACAAACCGGCTCCCGCACCGATGCACATCGCGATTGCCGCACCCCTCGGGGTCGCTATCCGATCCACTGTCTCTTGACTGAGTTCGCATGACAGGTTCTTAATATGTTTGACAGCCACTGTCCGTCTCTCGCCATCTTGAACATACTCAATAGTCGGTGCTGCATCAGCATCTATTGTAATATCAGCACTTCCTGACGGCGTGTTAATCTCAATCGCGTTTTCCCCTGGGTCGCCTATCCAACGCGCTTTTAGACCCTTTATACCGTCTTCATCACGAATGGGTTCTACCCGTGTCCGGTAGAGTATGCTTCCCAAAAGGTTGATGGCGATGTCTTTAGATTTTGCTAAAGCGTTTCCCAACTTTTCTGAATTCACGGTCTTCTCCAATCGTTGTGATATTCGTGACATGCGGAAAACATACGCGAATATCCGTTTCGGTTAAATGCCCTCATTTCCCATTTAAACGAGTTTCTCTAATGAATTATAACGGAAACCTGCCTGAATGTCAAGACATCTCAATTGAATGGATCTGCCATTCCTCATAAAAACTCACCTACCCCCATTTTTTAGAGAAGCATTGTGTTATCAGGTATTTGATTGAAAATGTATGGGAAAGGCAGTGAGATTATAGTAAAATACCTCCTTACGACCCACTACTTATCAGCGACTGATAAAAGTGTAAGGAGGTATTTTATGAAAAACAGATATGCCCCGAACCGGGCAAATCCGAAAACTATGATAACGCATTTTCGAGAACTTTTCAAGTCCATTGGTCTGAAAAAACCGAGTTTCCGAAATCTGTTGTTAGCTGTCATGGCGGTCTGCACAGCGAAAACCTTTCGTATCAATGAAATCGCGACGCGTTTACCGATTGCTGTGAAAACAGAAAAGTCGAAACAGAAACGGCTGCTGCGTTTCCTTGATACACCGTTGCCTATGCCACGTCTTCAGAACGCATGGTTTAGTTTCATTGTCGGGCGTCTTTTGCGCATCAAAGCAGGTCGGTATTTCCTCTTGCTTGTTGATGAGACCGACCTCATTGACGGTTGGAAGGCTATCGTTGCGGCGATGCCCTTTCGCCACCGAGCGATCCCTGTGTTTTGGTTTATCTATAAAGATGAGGAGATACAATCAAGAAAGTATAAAAGTCATAACGAGATTATTCAACGCTTCTGCCTGAAACTTTATCGACTTTCTATCACTTCTCAAGCGACTCATAGAAAGCCACCGATCCTCGTCTTTGACCGCGGTTTCGCCCGTGGGAAATATGTCATCAAGTTTCTCAAAGACCGAGAGATCCCGTTTATCATGCGGGTTTGCCGCAACGTCGGGATCCGTTATCAAGGCAGTGTTAAGAAACTTGATGACCTGAAAAATAAGTTTTATGGAGACGTGCTTTACCACGCGACGCATCAGATACCTCTTCAACTCTACGTCCGCAGAAATAATGGATTCAAAGACCCGATGTATCTGATTTCAAACCACGTCTCGGGACATCAACTCTATCACTGCTACAAACGCAGGATGCAGATTGAACATGGGTTTCGAGACATCAAGTCGTGTTTTGGTTTCGGCAAACTCGTTTTGAAGAAACCTACACACCCCCGTGTCGCCGTTCTATGGCTGCTGGCGTGCGTGGCTTACGGCTTGTTATTTCTCAGTTATGAGAAGGCGGCGACACGGTGGGCGAAAACCTTCAATGGTCGCCAAAAACGATATTCGGTCATAAATGTCATCAAGCGCGTGATTTCTGACGTTTGGCATCCGGGGTATCTCCTATCATTTTTCACGGATCCTCGATGTAGAGGGGATACGCTTTTTGACATTTATTAGCGTGGGTTTCTCGTACCTATACCCTCTCACAAACCCTAATCTTATACCTCAGAAAAAAATGGGGGTAAGTGAGGATCGTGCCACAACGGCAGGGTCATTCAATTGTCCGTTTTTGGTGTTGTCCTTTTCGCAGGTCTTAATACTTCATATATGTTATGTTTTATAACAATTCGCAGAAATTTTCGCAGCCTGTCGCAGCCTGTCGCAGCGAATTCTGAAAAAAAGACGTCCGATCCAATAATTTCTTAAAATTGAATGACCCAGCACCACAGCGGTTTTTCCTTGATCTTTTCTCGTAACCAGATATAATAGAGATGCTTAGGAGCACATTTACTGTTGAGCGATTGTGCGGAATTTCCGCAAAGGAGCACGTAATCATTGAAACGGTTGATTGTTGGGATAACAGGCGCGAGTGCCGGGATCTACGGTATCCGCCTGCTTGAGGTACTCACGGAACATGAGGACATAGAGGTACATTTGACGATTTCCGCATCCGGGGCACGGGCTTTGTCGGAAGAACTTCAGATCGAAATAGACCTCAATAACTTTGAATTGGAATCGCTTATCGGGATCTCCTCGCCGCGGGTTGTTTACCATCATGAATCAGATATCGCTGCCTCAATTGCCAGTGGCTCTTTTCGGACTGAGGGGATGATTGTCGTACCGTGTAGTATGGGGAGCGTTGCCTCTATTGCAGCGGGGATGTCGCGTAACCTTATCCAACGCGCGGCGGATGTGTGTATCAAGGAGCGACGTAAACTTGTGCTTGTGCCGCGCGAGACACCGCTGAGTCCTATCCATCTCGAAAACATGCTCAAGTTGTCGCGTATGGGGGTCTGTGTCCTACCTGCGATGCCGGGGTTCTACCACTTTCCAAAAGATGTGGATGATCTGCTCAACTTTGTTGTGACCAAAATCCTTGATCAGTTCGGCATAGATACAAAACTGATTCAGCGATGGAAAGAATAGTTTTTTAACTTACCTTGCGGACGAATAACGTAGATTAGAACCTTGATGGGTCTTTCTCAAGAGTCGCCTGCGCCGTTGTTGCCGGCTTGGTCTTCTTATTTATTTTCTTTTCATGGATACACCACTTGCTGATGAGGCACCTATTCAACAATAGTGTTGCTTTTTAGATGTAAGTATCTATTTTTATCCTACTCGGCTGTGATGTCTTTGCCAGAACCACCAGAGTAGTGCTGGAATAAGCGTGAGTGCACCCATCCCCCACAAAATAACCTGCAGTTGAAACCGATCTATTAGCGCGCCAGTAATGAGTGAACTGGCTCCACCCATGAGTGTAAACAGTGCGAATTCAGTGCCAAAGATGCGTCCGCGAATCTCATTCGGGGCGCGCTGCAGCAGCAATTGCGTTGAAAACACCCATGTGATTCCGCCGCCAACGCTTCGGACAAGCCCACCAAAGATCACAGTTCCGAAAGTGGAGACAGGTGCCATGATCGCTAATCCAATCGCTGCAATTACATAACCGAAGCTAATACTTACCCGGAGCGGTTTGTCTCGATCACCAGTCCAACGCCGCGCAAGAATCGGTCCAATGCCGCTGCCAACGCCATTCATACAGTACATGATTCCTAAACTGAGCGCGCCACCGACCCCGATAACGAAATAATTTTTAGCGATTTCAACCAATATGACCTGAACACCGGTAGACATTAGAAGGGATATCGCCGCCTTGTGCATTGCTATGAAGAGGATGTCGGGATGCTGAAACATGTATCGCAACACCGATGATTTCGCGCGCCCCGGAGTGTCTGCCGTTGCGGATGAGGCCCTCGGTAGTTTGATCTTAAGCAAGAGCCCCGCTGAAAGCGCAAAGGTGCACCCGTCAATAACGAAGGCTGTCTGACTACCGAAAAGTCCTGTTGTTAAGCCACCGATGGCAGCACCGACAGCAAGCATCACCGACCAGGTCGCAGCACCAAGTGTATTAGCAGTACCAAGTTCCTGTGCGGAGGTGAGGTCTGGTAAGATTGCACTCCGTGCAGGACTGAAGAAACCGCTTACGCCGAACAGAAGTACCGTGAGGGCATAAAGCAACCAGATATCGCCTGCATCCCGGACAAAAAGGAACCCAAGAACGATAACTGCCCGCGCGAGATCGGTGATAATTAACAGATGCTTCCGATTATAACGGTCGGCACATATTCCTGCTATCGGAGCTATAACAAATGGTGCCAACATCCGAATTGTAAACAGAACACCTAAAGCAAGTCCCGAACCCGTCAACTCAGTAATTAATATTGCAGAAGCGATAAGGTTAAACCAATCCCCTAAGAGGCTAACAACCTGTCCGCCCCAGAGCCAACGGAAATTCGGGTTCTGTCGAAGGAGTTCAAAATAGCCGACCGATTTTCCAGCATAATCGGTCGGTTCATTGGTTTCTCGCTGGCGATCTATGGCAGACTTTATTGGCGCGCGTTCCTGCTTAGACAATTACAGACCCCATCTCTCATTGATCGGCTTCTGGTAGACTTCAATGTTTCCTGCTACTACCGCCTCATAGTCCACTGCTTGACCGCATGCGTTGGATTCGTAAATTGCTTCACATATCGATTTGGCGCGGAGTCCGACTTCGGCATCAAGTTCAGGTGGACGCTTGTTCGCAATCGCATCTGCAAAATCGTAGCATTCCAGTACTACGCCGTCGGTGAAATTGTGCGGGAAAAGCCTCAATTTTTCTTCATCTGACAGGCTTGCCATGTAATCAGCGATAAGGCTCTCCATGCTATGGCGGGTCCCATCCTTGAGCACGACTTCCGCACCATCAAATGGACCGTGGAAGATGTCTCCATCGTCAAGCAAACACCCTTCACTCCCATAGTAGACGACGTGATTGAAATTGTGTCCAATGGCCGCCCATGTACACGTCCAAAGTCCGATGACACCGCTTTTGAAGTTGATGGTCGCTACCCATGTGTCTTCTTGTTCATTCTTAACGATTTCTCCAGCCTTGGTAACTCGCAAGTCCTCGAACTGACAAACACGCGCATACACAGTACTCGGATCACCGAAGAGGTAGCGCAGCGTATCACAATAGTGTGCCCCGGAGTCCATAACCATACCACCGCCACCGAGCGTTAGGTCAAGTCGCCAGTGCCAATCGCTTTCCGGATTCGGTGCCCGATAACTGGCATGCTGTGCCGAAAACGTCCATAAATCACCGAGCATCTGTTTTTCGTTCATCAACCATTCCGCTGTCCGGCGACTCGGCATCCGGCGAATATTCTCAGCGGTTGCAGCGATTTTGTTATTGGCTTTTGCGGCGTTAATAATCGCATGAGTCGCCTTGACGGTAACGCCCATCGGTTTTTCTACCATGACGTTGACACCGTTGTTGAGGCATTTTATTGCATTGATGTGATGGTGTGCATGCGAAGTGCAGATGTCTGCGCCGTCTAAATCCACAGTTGCGAGCATCGTATCGGTATCATCAAATACTGCTGGTTTTTTACCGGTTACCGCTTTGACGCGCTCGGCGAATTGATCCGCCCGATCTTTGACTTCATCGCACATCGCGACGAGTTCGACTTTCCCTGGCTCTGTTTGATGTATTGTAAGATAGGCGTTGAGATGACCATTCGCCATCCCACCGCATCCGATAATTGCAATCTGAACCGCCATGATTTCCCTTTTTGGTAAGAGTGTCAATCTGATGTGTTACAATACCACAGATGCATTTTTTTCGCAAATTAAGGCATGTTTTTACGAACTCAGTCGTAGGCTAATAGAAGAGATTTCCCCGATTTTCTATGTGCTGCTAACGGTTAGCAAGCGTATTGCAGTACCTCTGATTTAACTTGACAAGATGATTTTTGCCGTATAAAATATACCCGTTGCTTTACTTGGATTATTTCGTTTCTTGGATCATTATGTCAACATAACTTATTGGGTGGTGTTGCGTTGAAAATTCCATTGTTAAACCCATTTAAAAGATATGCTCAAAAGGTGGGGCAGCCCCCCGGAACGCTTGTTTATACGGGCGAAGAGCCAACGGAACCTGTTCGGATTACGATCATTGATTATGACGAAACACGCTTTCAGGAAGATGACGCGCAAACAGTTGAAGCGTGCGTACCTTTTATAGATACTGAGACCGTAACATGGATTCAGATTGAAGGAATTCATGAAATACCTATCATTGAAGAGATTGGGGAGTGCTTTGGTGTCGATCCGCTTTTACTTGAGGACATGCTAAGTCCAACCCAACTTCCTAAGATAGAGGTGCGTGAAAACTATGTTTTCATCATCCTCAAAAATCTCGACTATAACGCTGTAGCCTCACAGGTCTCCAAAGAGCAAATTAGTCTTATTATTGGTGCGAATTTTGTTATATCCCTCCAAGAAAACTACAGCGAATTTTTCACACCTATCCGAAATAGACTCCGAAATGGACAGGGCAGAATTCGGCGGATGCAATCGGGTTACCTTGCTTATGCACTAATAGATATTATTGTTGATCACTATTTCATGGTACTCGATGAAATGAATGAACAAATTCAAGTATTGGAAGAAGAGATCATGACGGACCCTTCACCAGAAGTTCTGGCAAAAGTCAATGTTTTGAGATCAGAACAGCAGCTGCTACGTAGACCGATTTTCCCGCTACGGGACGTTCTCATTGAAATTTTGGAGGATGAAATACCATTACTTGGCGAAAATACACATCCATACTTCTGCGATGTTTACGATCATCTCATTCAGGTGATTCAGATGTTAGAGATGATTCGATCCGCTGTTTCAGGGCTGTTTGATGTCTATACCTCAGCAGTTAGCCATAGGATGAATGAGGTGATGAAGGTATTGACTATCGTTGCTACGTTCTTTATTCCTTTAACCTTCATCGCCGGTATTTATGGCATGAATTTCAAGTTCATGCCTGAACTTGAAACAAAATGGGGGTACCCGATTGTTCTATTAGTCATGTTAAGCATGAGCATCGGTATGTTTATCTTTTTCAAACTTAAAAAATGGCTCTGAATTTTTAAATAGTATACGACAGATCGATAAAATCTATACGAAAAAGTGAACTTTTTTCGTATGGTTTTGACTAAATAAGCCGTAGCAAAATAGGAACACTTCATAGGGAATTCACCTACGTTGTAGTTCCAATAACCGAGGTTACTACTTAAACCTAAGTTGCTACTAACAAGATTTTAGGGGGCAACTTGGATTACTTAAAAAGGCATAATCACTTGAAAGCTTTGCTTGGCAATCCACAATTACATACGACAGCAACTCAAAATCCTTCTATTTTATCTGTATTGCGTAAGTCGTATGAACGTTAAAAAGGAGGGACGTTGTGAAAATTTCAAATCCTATGCTTTACGCAACGCGGCTCGGCGTGTTTCTTTTACTAACCTCTCAGCTGCTGATATTTAGTAGTTGTGCAGAATTGGAAAGATGGCGGAATGGTCCACCTGAAATCAACACTCTCAATATACCAAAAGAGGTCCCCTACGGGGAGGCCGTTGTATTTAGAGCAGGTGTTTCTGATCCTGAAAACGATACTCTGACCTATTTATGGGATGTGTCAGATGGCACCTTGATTGGAGAAATGGGACCGGAAGTTCAATGGAAAGCTCCTGAGCTGCCCGATGCCAAAATCGCTCCAGATCAAAATGTTACAGTTTATCTATCTGTCCGAGATAACGGTGAGGAGGATGCCTCTAAATCGACATCAATTATCATCTTTTCAAAGTCCTATAGAGTCGCTGATGCCCTCAGTGGTGTATATGAACTTGTCCGTACTCAAGTTGCTGGCAAGTCCGTTGAAGATACTGGATCAATGAGACTGACGACAACAACATTTACCAGAGAATTTCAGAACAGTGATGAATTTCTCTTTGGAGCGTATAAGTTAATTGAGCCATTTGACGAAAAAAAAGGGACGATCTATTGGTTCTCTGATGGAAGTCCCGAACCGATTGTAAGTAACTATACATCGGACGGTGAATTATTAGTCCTTTTTTGGCCGGTTACCGCTACCGGACATGTCTACCAGAAGTTGAATTAACACTTATGCGTTTTTTGCGCGCTGAAGGTAATAAAGTTTATTGATAGCGCGCATATCTAAAGGGGATCAGATAGTGAAAATAAATTTACGTTCTAATCTATTGGGGTTTTTGATCATTGCTTTCATCTTTGGATCATATATGTCAGGTTTTTGCGAAGTAAATGATCGGATCACTGTGGAAGTCAATGGCAGTCCTAAACAGTACGACGTTATTGAAACAAAACGGTACGAGATTGTTGAGGTTGAGGACTCAGCGATTACCCCGGATGCTTTGAAGCTTGTGGCAGAGCAAGCTGTAAAGGATGCTGAAAAAGACGCAACGGCATATCTCAATAGAACTTTGTGGTTTAGTGCAGGATGTTTTTTTCCTTTGATAGGTCCTATTTTTTCGCAGCGGTATCAACCTTTTATGCCTACCGCGCGAGTGCTCGGTAAGTCCCCACAGTATGTTGCTTTTTACTATGATGCTTATAAGGTCAAAACGAAAAAACTTCAATTTAATTGGGCGTTCGGAGGCTGTCTTGTTGGGGGATCTATAGGGACATATCTACTCATTCTTTTCTACAGAAACTAAACAACGTGGTAGAGAAGCAAACAGTAAAAGAACTAATTCTACTCACTTACAGAGAAAATGAAAATCTTAGCAAAGATGCTGCTATTGCATAGCGATCATACGCGAATCCGAAAATTGCGTATGCTTCTAATCGGAGTGCTTTTTTCAATTTTTTATCCAATACCTGCGTACTGCCAGTTTGCAGATTTACCACGCGATGCAAAAACTGTAGATATTGGTGTGAATGGTGACGGTGCTTCACAGACATTCAGCTTAACGACTGTCGTGCCTTTCCGTAGGATTAATGGCTGGGTAGGTATCTTTGGCTCGCGCGCCTCCAGTGAAAGTGAAGTCCTATCTGAAATCGCCAAAGCACATGCCCAAGGCGGTTTTCGTATAGGCACATTTGGTATCGAAGCATTTACGGATTTAGAGCGTAACATTGCCAAGGGAAGTGCTCTTACATCGCAGATTGGCAGTTATATCCGTCCTGCGATTTATGAGAAACGCACACTCCGCATATCCGGTGGTATTGGGGCGTTCATTGAAAACATCCAACCGTACCAGGATCTTGTTTTAAGAAAGTTTGATCCAACCACATTTCGATGGTTAGCATTTTCGTCCGTAGGGTGGCGAAAACTCAATACAGTGTTAAAATTTACGCCACAAATTGGTTTTAAAAACTTTCAGTTTTCAGCAGAACCCGCTATCACGTTTAGCCTCTCCACTCAGTTAGGCTTGCGTTTAAGTGGGTCCGTGACTTATAATAGTGAACCACTAACAGAAAATTGGCATTACAAGTATTTATCTATACTGCGAATTACATTGTAGCTGCATAAGCGCGTACCTTGCTGCGTGATAACCAGCATGGCAAGCCATCTAATAGCGCATATCATCCGCTTTTAAGGTGTCAGTGCCCTTGTGTAGCTATCTGTGCCAATTTTACTAAACGAAAGGAAAACTGGCGATGTCTTCAAACCCTGGACAACAAACCGGATCTGAACGCGGTATCAATACCTCCCCTCCCCAACAAGGGCATGGCTTCGGCACTGCCCCTGTGTTCCTTGCCTCAATTAGCACTATCCTCGGGGCGATTCTTTTCTTGCGGTTCGGTTACGCTGTCGCCAACGTTGGACTCTGGGGCAGCCTAATGGTAATCATGCTTGGGCATTTAGTGACGATTCCGACAGTCTTGGCGGTATCCGAAATTGCGACGAACCGTCGTGTAGCAGGTGGCGGTGCGTATTACATTGTCAGCCGTTCCTTCGGTGAGAGTATCGGAGGCACGATAGGCGTTGCCCTGTATATTTCCCAAGCGATTTCAGTTGCTTTCTATATCGTCGCATTCGCCGAGGCATTTAAACCTGTTTATGAATTCCTTGCGACTATGTATGAGTGGCAGCTGGACCTGCGTGTAATAAGCCTCCCTGCCACTATACTAATGATTATACTCATGTTGACGAAAGGGGCTGGCGTAGGTGTCCGAGTTTTATGGGCGGTATGCATACTTCTCGTTACATCAATTGCCGCGTTCCTGTTGGGCGATACCCCGTTCCTGTTAGCGGAAGGACAACAACAAGAAGAAGTTCGGACTATAGGGATTAATCTTACAGCAACCATTCAGAACCCAGCCAGTTTCGGCACAGTTTTCGCAATATGCTTTCCCGCTTTCACCGGCATGATCGCGGGGTTGGGGCTATCGGGAGACTTGCAGAACCCACGGCGGAGCATACCGCTTGGTACAATCAGTGCGACACTCGCTGGCATGGTTGTATATGTGATTGTCGCTATCAAGCTCGCCCAGAGTGCCTCCCCTGAAGCACTTGCCGAGGACCAGTTCATCATGTCAAAGATTGCGCTATGGGGCCCCGCCATTTACATCGGTTTAGGCGCAGCCGCCTTGTCCTCCGCGCTCGGTTCAATCATGGTGGCACCACGGACGCTACAGATGCTCGGTCGTGACAATGTCCTACCTATCCCTAAGCTGAACCTTCTTATGGGAAAAGGTAGGGGAGAAACACAAGAGCCGATATACGCTACACTCGTGTCCGGTATAATAGCGATAGTGTTTGTAGCCATCGGTGAGTTGGACTTTATTGCACAGATTTTGACAATGTTCTTCATGGTAACTTATGGCGCACTCTGTGCAGTTTCATTCTTAGAACATTTTGCAAGCAATCCCTCCTACCGTCCCACATTCCATTCTCGCTGGTACCTGTCGCTTGTAGGAACAGTGATGTGTGGTGTGTTGATGATCCAGATAAGCGCGCTATACGCGTTCATCTCAATTATGCTTATGGCGATAGTCTATCTCGGTCTCCGACGCGGGCACCGCGGGCAACGCGACTTAGCAGCCATCTTCCAAGGAGCGATGTTTCAACTAACCCGGTGGCTACAGACGACCTTGCAAAAAAGTCGGGTCATTTCATCTGAAGGCGGCTGGCGGCCGTCCATTGTCGCAGTGACTCGGTTTGGGGAGCGGCGGCTCGGGCATTTCGATCTGCTCCGCTGGATCTGCCATAGACACGGGTTCGGTCATTTTATCCGACTCTTTCACGGCGACTACTCGTTTTCTGGTGAAATCCAAGCACGTCTCAAAGTTGATGGATTAATTAAACGGACTGAGGTCAGCAGAGCAGGTGTTTTTGTTGATTCTCTAATTTCGCCGACATTCCAACTCGCACTGGCACAAATACTGCAGATGCCAGGCATTTCTGGCTTGCCGAATAACTGTATTTTGCTTGAGTTTGACCGAGAGAATTCTGATGAGATTGACGAGGTGGTGCAAGGGTCTCAACTTGCCGCGAACTCACTCTTCAACGTCCTAATCCTACGGTCAACAGGATACCGTTTCGGCTACAAATCTTCTATCCATGTTTGGGTAACAGAGGACAGCTTGACGAATGCGCCGATGATGCTTTTGCTGGCGTATATAATTGTCGGGCATCCAGATTGGAAACGTGCCGAAATCCGGCTCTTCGTCTGCTCCGATTCCAGGGACGCGGAACGCGAGGCAAATAAACTTTCGACATTAATGCAGGAAGGTAGACTCCCGATCTCAATGCAAAATGTCACTTCTGTGTCATACGACAGCAAGGAGGCTTTAGAGGAAGAGGTCTCACACCGATCGGAACAGGCTGACTTGACTTTAGTGGGCGTAACAGCTGAAAATCTCGTTTCTGAGAACTTGGCACAAATATTGCGATCTTACAAAGGCGCGAATGATGTTTTGTTTGTCCATTCAATTGAGCAGATATCGATTGACTAACGAAAGGGGCTGGACGGCTTTGCCAGACAAATGCTATGGAAGGAATCGATAAAATGTTTCTGGAGTTCATAGAAAGGACCGAGCCCGAGCGGTAGACCGGCAAAGAATATCAACCCTGATTGCGGCGCGGATTTTTACGCAGTTCGCATACGAAGACAGAATTCAGTTCACTTACATGAAAAGGGTATCCCTGCTAATGCCGAAGGGTGAACAATTACCACCGCCACCATATTGGCAAGCTGGGCATTTTTCGTGAGCAACCAACAACGGGTAGGATAACATAAAATGCCTGAATGGATTCAACAACGCATGGACTTCCTCAACACCACTGTTATTACTATAGGCAACGAACCGATAAATATTCTCCAAATTGCCATTTTTAGCAGCATCTTGGTAGTTTCTCTGGTGGTTGCGGAGTTTGCACGCCGGTGGTCCAGCCGTTTTTTCAATCGGTTGAAGATGTCTGAAAACGTCCAAAACCGGTTACTTGCCCTTTTATTTCTGGTCGTTATAATTTTAGGAATCAACTTGGCTTTTGATTTTGCAAGAATTAACATCACGCTGCTGGATAAAATCTTCCAGTATCCCCTGACAAACTTATTTCACCCCCCCCAAGAAGACGGCACAACTGAAAACAGATTAACGTTAGCAGGGCTTTTTTATGCATTCGTTATTATTTTGGGTATGTTTATCCTGTCTAAATACGCCCAATGGGTACTACGGCAACAGGTACTGCAAGCCTTTCAAATTGCAGAGCACACGCAATTTATTTTACTCCGTTTCTTTCACTTCAGTCTTATCATTATTGGGATCCTTATCAGTCTCAGCACCATCGGCGTAAGTTTCACAAGTTTAGCAATAATTTTTGGTGGATTGAGTATCGGGATCGGGATCGGTTTACAGAATATCGCGTCAAACCTGGTTTCGGGGTTTATTCTAATTTTTGAGCGCCCTATCAAAATTGGAGATCTCGTGGAGATCATGGATGTTAACATATTCGGTAGAGTGAGTAGTATTAACCTTCGCTCAACAGTCATTATTGCCCTTGATGAGAAGGAGATTATTGTCCCGAATTCTCAGTTGATTACGGAAACCGTTCATAATCTCACACACGCGAATAGTCTGTTCCGGCTTCGTATTCAGGTAAGTGTCTCCTATAGTTCGGACGTAGAAGTCGTCAAAAAAGCACTCCTTGAAACAGCACACGATCACCCTGAAGTGATTAAAGAACCGAATCCTGAGATGCCCAATGTTACGGCTCCTTTCATCCGTTTTACTGATTTCGCGGAATCATCCTTAAATTTTGAGCTATTGGTGTGGATTCCGGACTGCTTTCAGCGTTTTGATGTCGCCAGTGATCTCCATTTTATGATCTGGGAAAAATTTAAAGAATACAACATAAAAATCCCTTTCCCACAACGGGATGTCCATTTTTACCCGAAGGAAAGCGACTCATAACGCAGCATCTGGATTGGAGGTTGGTGTGGAGGGGTGTTGATATTGGACATATAAACACTTAAGGGGTGTCTGAATGTCGGATGACATCACCTTTGACGAGGTAATAGACCTCTTCACTGATATTTGCAGTGAGGTCCCCGACGCGCTCTAAATGCCGGAAGAGGAGTAAAAGACTAATACCCGGTTCGATGAGTTTCGGGTGCTCACTTAAAATAGTGAGAAGTTCGTGGAGCATCCTTTCATAGATTTCATCAACCTCATCATCACGTTCTCGAATCTCTAAGGCAAGTTCAGCGTTCCGATTAACAAACGCATCCATTACATCCTTGACCATCGTCTGAATCACTTGTGCGACGTACGGTAGATCCACGAACGGTTTGACAGGCGGGTATTCTAAGAGTTCGATGCTCCGTTTGGCGACAGCAACGCTTTTATCGGCAAGCCTTTCAATATTGTGGCTGATTTTCATTACCATGGTCAGAAATCGAAGTTCCGAGGCTACGGGTTGGTGAAGTGCGATCAGTTGGATGCACGACGATTCGATCTCGTTTTCAAACTGGTCGATCGTATCATCCGTTGCGACAACGATCCGAGCTAACGCCTCATCTCGCGTTAAGACAGATTCAACCGCTTGCCGTAACATCTGTTCGGCAAGCCCTGCCATTTCCAAGAGTTTGTGCTGAAGGGTCCTGATTTCTGCTTGTAACATATCTGCTTCCGAGGCAACTTGAAGTGTCAACTACCCGAGTCTGCCTGTTACGTACTGTTCAGTTCTATTGTCCTGCGGATTTGTGAAAATTTTTTCCGTTGGTCCGAATTCGATTAACTCACCACCGTAGAGAAACCCTGCAACGTCAGAAACACGTGCAGCTTGTCTCCGTTTGTTGGTAGCGAAGATCAGCGTGCAATCGTTTTTAAGATCGCGCACGAGTGTTTCAACCTTAACGGTCTCTATCGGATCCAGTTCTCCACACGGTTCATCAAATATCAAGACTTCGGGGGCAACCGCCAAGGCACGTGAAATACAGAGAAGTTGCTGCTGTCCCGTAGAGAGGTGTTCTGGCGTTTCATTCAAGTCGTCTTCAACTTCGCCCCAAAGTCCTGTTTTTCGTAGATTTTCCTCAACAATGGTATCAAGGTGTTCTGACTGGTTTACGCCCGAAATCCGAGCACCGTAGGCTACATTTTCATAAATAGAACACTGGAACAGTGTCGGTTTTCGGAATACCATTCCGATCTGTTTCCGAAGTGCGGTGGTATCCGTTGAAGCGTCCAAGAGATTAACTTTAAAAAATATCTCGCCAGAGGCCCTGAAATTCGGCGTAAAGTCATTTAATCGATTGAGACATCGGATGAGCGTGCTTTTACCACAGTTCGCAGGGCCAATAAACGCAGTTACCTGTTTCTGCTGGACATCAAAAGAGAGCGTACTCAGAATCTGCTTGTTGCCGTACCAGATATTTAGATTACGGATACTCAAAATAGATTGCTCTTTTTCACTCAGCATCTTGGTATCGCGAGCGGATTAGGAATTCGCGCCTCCGTAGTTAACTATGTTGCGCTGAGTAGGGATTGTACATTTCAAGGGTGCTGGAGAAAATACTCAAGAACAATGTTATACTTAAAAATAACATAAACCTACTGGACACTTCTCCGGGCTCGGTTGTATAGTGCCATGCGTAGATACCAATCAATAGTGCTGCGGTAGCAAAGGCGCGGGACATCGCGCGGCAGCCGCCGGCCAGCATTTGGGTGAAGGCGAGCGGTACAACTTGTCTTGTTAGGACTTGCCACTGACTCGCTCCAAGCGCGTAAGCCGCTTCACGGATAGGTGGTACGACCGAGCGGAGCGCACTTTGTGTTGTTTTAATTGTCACCGGCATTACCATGAATATAAAGGTTAACAATCCAGCGTAAAAGAGTGTGGTACCGCGCTGAACAGGTATTGCCTCAGCATTCTGAGGTAACGGGAAAATCCCGGTCACCTTGAGAGCACCAGCGTAAGCAAAGAAAAAACCGATTGCCAGAATTCCGTATAAAAGCGAAGGAATACCCGTCAAAATAGTGACTAAACTTTCAACCGAACGCCGAATCCAATTGGTTTTTGGGAGCCACTCCTCTAAGTAGAATGCGCATACTATCCCAAACAAAACCGCCAAAAGACTAACTGAAAGAAGAATATAGAGATCGTTAAGCAGAATAGACATGGAATTCATAGTGTGAAAGCTTCTCGTAATGATTCATTCCGCTAATCTAACACGGTGAACAATATTTCCTAATTTCGCTGAGACTGCAGCGCGCGTGATACCTCCACTCAGACGGTTTATAGATTTCCTTAACCGTACCGCATCTGCACATAATCAGCAGTTTTTTCGTGTACTGGGTCTTCAAACAGTGCTTGCGTCTCTCTGTGCTCAATAAGTTCACCGAGGAACATAAAAATACATTCTTTACTAAAGCGCCGAGCCTGTGCCATGTTATGCGTCACAATTAGAAATGTATATGTCCCCGCGAGGATTTCCATCAATTCTTCAACCGCCCGCGTGCCCTTTGCGTCCAATGCAGAGCAAGGTTCATCCATCAGAATAATTTTGGGTTTAAGTGGCAACAGGCGTGCGATACAGAGTTTTTGTTGCTGTTCCAACTGGAGCGATGTCGCCCGTGTCTTTAATTTGTCTTTTAGATCCTCCCAAAGAAAAACGGAGGTGAGTGCTTCTTCTACAATCTCCTCTGATTCTGTCCGCGTGATGCTACGCATCGGGGAGTGGATACGTAACCCGAACAAAATATTCTCATAAACCGAGATCGGCAATGGGTTTGGTCTTTGGAATACCATACCAACCGCTTTTCTGAGTTCAGGCAAAGAGACATCTGGATCATAGATGTTTTTCCCCAAAATCTCAATCTTTCCCTCTGTGGTAACGTTGCCGTAGCGTTCATTGACGCGATTAAAACAGCGCAATAGCGTTGTTTTTCCACATCCAGAAGGACCGATAAGGGACGTTATCTGACTGTCTGGTATTTTCACGTTGACATCAATGAGTGCCTGAAAATCGTCATACCAAAGCCTGAGATTTTCGGTTTCAATGCTATGATTCATGGGCGTAGTTTGCGAATCCATATTGCTATTATAGTGAAATCTAAAAATAAGTAAACATTTATTAGTAGGCGCGCTTTGCGAGGGCACCTATTGGTGGGGCTCGTTAATTGTAAAACCTACTATAGTTGCCAGAATGTTCTCTGGCAGCGCGCCTGCACGGTTTTCTAAATGATTTATCCAAAGGTGCCATTGACGTAGTCATAAGTCGCTGGATTTGTCGGATTATCGGAAAAGATTACATCTGTTGTGTCGATCTCAATAAGATCACCATTAAGAAAAAAGGCGGTGCGGTTCGCTAACCGTTTTGCCTGTTGCACCAAATTCGTAACGAGCAAAATTGTCATTTCTGTCTGTAAAGTCTTGAGTACTTCTTCAATACGCATCGTTGTGACAGGATCAATAGCGATAGAAAATTCGTCGAGGCACAGAATTTCCGGTTGATGTGAAAGGGCACGAGCGATTGTCAGGCGTTGTTGTTGTCCACCTGACAATTTGGTGCCGAGGGTGTTTAACCGGTCTTTCACTTCGTCCCAGAGTGCCGCTTGCTGTAGACAGCGTTCAACGATTTCATCCAATTCAGACTTTGTGCGAAGTCCGGCTGTCCGTGGGGCAAAAGCGACATTGTCATAGATAGAAAGTGGTAACCCCACTGGCAAAGGCAGGACCATACCGATGCGCCGACGCAATTCATACACATCGCCAATTGTGTCGATATCCACGCCATCTAATTTAACAGTACCTTGCACCGTTGCCTCCGGTGTGAATTCCAAGGTTCTGTTGATGACTTTTAGGAGCGTCGTTTTACCAGACTGCGCCGGTCCGATGATACCGAGAATCTCATTTGGATGAACATCAAAGGAAACTCCATTCAGTGCAGACGTATCTCCGTAATCGACCTGTAGGTCGGAAATCTCTATTTTATTTTCCACGTTCTCCTCGTTTGCCTAATTTTCTTGTTCTTCATTTTCCGCCTCATCTTTTTCTAACTGCTCGCGTTCCACTCGCGCTTCTGTTAAGGCCGAAGCTAACAAGCCGGACGGAATTGCTATTAAGCCTACCCCGACAAGCGCGACGAGAGCGGTGAAAAGTCTCCCGCCAGAGGTTGTCGGATAGACATCCCCATAACCGATTGTGGTTAATGTCACGACTGACCACCACATTGAATCGAGGATGGAGCCGAATGCCTCAGGTTGTGCGTTTCTTTCAAAAAAGTGGATGCCGCAGGCAGCGAGGTATACAAACATCAACGATAAGATTACCAGTGCTAAAAGCTCCTGTTGAATTTCACGGAGTGCCGCTCCGAGCCGATCTACCGCTAAAATAAACCGCGTCGCCTTAAATATTCTGAAAATTCGCAAGAACCGAAGTATCCGTAATACGCGAAACCCCGGCACGAGAAATAGAGATGGTAAAATGGCGATCAGGTCAATTAGACCATAGAAACTAAAAACGAAATCCCGTTTCTTTGGTTCAATATAGACGCGCAGGACATATTCTATCGAAAACAGTACCAGAAAAGCCACGTCCAGGACAATGAAATGGGTTGCATAAGGATCCGCCTCCAATTGCTGCCTATCGGATTCAATCACAAAGACAACAGCAGAAGCGAGAATTAGGAATTGGATGATCCCGGTAAATACACTTCCGGCAACAATTGCGCGTAATCTTTCTTTTCTGTCCATGAACTTTCCTTCCGATAAGCGTCGTAGTCAGTGAACCGCCCTACCACTCATCGGCGGTAGGTAAGCCCAACTCTATTATCGGGAGTTGGGCTCATAGACCTTTGGACCTACCACTTCTTCCGGGTTCGGAGATAAACCCTTAGCACAATTGCCGCTGCGTTGATGAGTAACACACTGCCTACAAGCACGACAGCAGTTCCATAAGGGATGCCTTCCGTAACGTCCGGAACCTGTGTTGAAATCGTGAAGAGATGGAGTGATAGTGCCATGCACTGCTCCGTTATATTATAGGCGAAAAGGTTTCCTTCTGCAATAGCTTTATAAAAGACAGCTCCGGTAAACATAATGGGTGCTGTTTCGCCTGCTGCACGTGACACCTGTAGAATCACTCCTGTCAAAATACCGCTGATTGAGTTTGGGATGACAATACGACGGATGGTTTGCCATCGCGTCGCCCCGAGGTTCCAACACGCCTCCCGGAAGGACATCGGCACAGCCTTTAAAGCCTCCGTGGTACTCGCAATGATGACAGGGAGCGTCATGATCGCCAATGTGAGCGACGCTGCCAAAATTGATTCACCCAGCCTCGCAAAGAGCACAAATGCACCGACACCGAACAAGGCATGGACGATGCTCGGCACACCGGCAAGGTTGACGACAGCCAAGTTCGTGATACGCGTAAACCAACTCTCACGGGCATACTCGTTGAGATAGACCGCTGCGAACACGCCAATAGGGGCGGCTACTAATAGAGAGACAACGACTAAATAGATTGTTCCGAGGAAAGGTGCCCAAAGCCCTCCGGCACGCATGTTATCCTTCGGGTTCGTAAATAGGAATTCAAGCGAGAGCACGGGGAGTGCCTTGTAGAGGAGGTAACCAATAATCAGCAGCAGCGGAATAATCATCAGACTCGTCATCACGAGGAAGAAAATCCGCATTACATTTTCTATCCGTCGTTTTTGTCTGCCGATTGCTGTCTCTGTAAACATCGCTTCTGGCGATACCTGTATATCGGTGTTCATTTTCCGTATAATCCTTGAAACTTTAATAATAACCTAAGTTGCTATTAACAGATTTTGGTGTTTTTGCTTGGCGTGTTTGATAGGTGTCTTTGCTTGGGTGTTTCTGCGTATTTTAACAAAGTTCCCCGGCACTTCCCCACCCCGTAGGGGTGATATATCTATAGAAAATCGCTTATGTAAACTCTTGCACTCCAGCGGAGTGCTATGTGGATAAAAAGGTGGCAACTTGCGTTATAGTATATTACTCCTGACGAATACCTTTGATGACTAAATCAGCGATGAGGTTTACGACAAACGTGATGGTAAAAAGCAGAATGCCGATGATGAAAAGGACCTGATAGTGTTCGTCGCCTCTTGCGACTTCGCCAAGTTCCGCGGCGATTGTTGCTGTGAGTGTACGAATCCATGAGAGGGGGCCAGATGGAATGTTAACGGAGTGTCCTGTCGCCATGAGGACTGCCATTGTCTCACCAATAGAGCGTGCCGCACCGAGCAGCACAGCTGCCAATAACCCATTCTTTGCCGCGGGTAGTAGGACGCGGTAGACCACTTGCCATCGAGTTGCTCCGAGTGCTTCCGCCGCTTCACGATAGGAGTCTGGAACAGCTTTGAGCGCATCCTCTGCTATAGAGACGATGATAGGAACACTCATCAACGCCAACATGATGCTGCCGTTCAACATCGTTAATCCGATCGGGGCTTTGAACACAGCGATAATTAACTGGTTCATCAGCGTCAATCCGATAAATCCCCATACAACAGAAGGGATCGCGGCGAGCAATTCGATGATAACCTTAAAGGACTCTCTCAGTTTTGGGCTGCAGAACTCCGATACAAAGATCGCTGCCCCGAGTCCAAAAGGCACAGCAATACACATCGCTAATGTGGTTACACTGAACGTCCCCAAAATCAAGGCGAGGGTGCCATACCTCTTGTTACCCAGCGAGGTCGGGTACCATTCAGGGCTTGTCAGGAACTGCCCCAAGTCTAACCCGTTGAAAAGGAAACCTGCCCCCTCTCGAAACACAAAGAAGAATATACCAAAGACAAAAATAATAGAACTAATCCCACATAAGCGGATGAATAGTTCTATTGCGGTTTCGGAAAACGGCAGATTTGCTGTGCTTTTTTTTCGCAGGATATTCATATTTTTTAGTTGCTCGTTAACGGGACGAAACCGAGTTTTTCCACGATTTTCTGACCTTCTGCTGACAAAATCCAATCAAGATATTTCTTTACCTCACCCGTGGGTTCACCGAGGGAATACATATATAGTGGACGATCGATAGGATAGGTTTTGGCGAGGACATTTTCAAGATTTGGGGCATAATAAGGTGCGCCATCTGTTGTAGCGACTCCCAACATTTTTACATGTGAAGTTGCGTATCCCATACCACTATAGCCGATAGCACAAGGCGTTCGCCCAATGACTTCTACCACGTCTTTAGAGCCGTGCAAATCCAAAGATCCAAGTTCAAAGTCACGCGTTTTACCGAGCAATGCTTCCCGAAAATAGAAGTAGGTACCGGAATTAGATTGCCGACTGATACGGATAATTTTGTCGCTCGGACAATTTTTATGCGTGATGCCGAGATCGCTCCATTGGGTTATTTTACCATCTTCACCATATATCTCCGCGAGTTGCGGAATCGTAATTTTATCAAGGGGTGTATCGTGGTGGACATAGACCGCGAGCGCATCGTACCCGACAATAAATTCTTGTGGAACTTTACCGGTATTTTGCGTCGCTTGTTCTAACTCTTTGGGTTTGATTTGGAGACTGCAGTTCGCAATATTCACTGTGCCATTAATAAGTGCGGCGACCCCAGTACCAGAACCACCGCCTGACACCTCTACGGATGCTGTGTCGGTGACATCGACATACATCTCTGCCCACGCCTGCGCCAAGTTCACCATCGTATCTGAACCTTTATTTTTTATGATGACTTGTGCTACTTCTTTACTGACAGCACTCTCACCACCTTTAGGTGAGCAACCGGTGATAATGCAGCTGCATGCCACAACCGCCAAAATGCCTATAATCGTGTAACCTGCCCGACCATATTTTTGCATCTATCTCCCTCGCTTGCTTGATCTTACCGTAAATTATAACACGCAATTGTTACGAAAATAAGACAAAATTCGGATTTTTTGTAATTTGTAATCAAATGGGCGTAATGCTAAAAGAGGTCGCCTCTTGTGTAAATTAGGACGAGTGCAAAATAGATTTGATTTTTAATCCTGGTTGTAGTAAATTGTGTAGAAGTGGTAACACGCATGGGTAAATCTTCCTTTCAATGGTAATACAAAATACCGGTCAACCGCGTTAGTGAATACTTAATGAAAAAAAGGAATAATATTGTGGAAACCAAGTTTCAAGAACTCAAAACCCGTCTGCTTGAGGTGAATGATATATCGTCCGCTGCCGGATTGCTCTATTGGGATCAGTCCACTTACATGCCACCGGGGGGTGCTGCGGCACGGGCACGCCAAACTGCGACACTCGGACGATTGGCGCACGAGAAATTTACGGACCCAGCCATCGGAAAATTGCTTGACGCGCTTGAACCTTACGAAAAAAGCCTCGCTTACGACTCTGACGAAGCAAGTCTTCTCCGTGTTGCACGACGAAAATATGAACGCGCTATCAAAATACCGGCTGCATTCACAGCAGAGGTAGCGAATCACACCTCTGAATCCTACCAAGTGTGGACTGAGGCACGTCCGGCAAACGACTTTGAGCGGGTGCGACCGTATTTGGAAAAAACATTGGAATATAGTAGGCAGGCTGCTAACTTCTTCCCGGGTTATGATCACATCGCGGATCCGCTTATTGAGTCCAGTGATTATGGAATGAAAGCGGCGGATGTGAGTCGCGTCTTTGCCGAATTGCGCCAAGAACTTGTGCCGATTGTTTCCGCTATCACGTCCCAGGACCCTGCTGACGATTCGTGTTTGCACCAACATTTTCCTGAAGAGCAACAACTCGCGTTCGGTTTGGAAATCGCTCAGCAGTTCGGCTACGACATGAATCGGGGGCGACAGGATAAGACACACCACCCGTTCATGACGAAGTTCTCACTCGGCGACGTGAGGATTACAACCCGGACGAAAGAGAATTTCCTCGGTGACGCGCTGTTCAGCACGTTGCACGAGACCGGACACGCCCTGTATGAACAAGGCATCCGTATGGATTATGAAGGGACACCCCTCGCTCGCGGAACTTCCTCTGGGGTCCACGAAAGTCAGTCGCGGCTTTGGGAAAATTTAGTCGGACGCAGCCGAGGGTTCTGGTATCACTACTATCCGAAACTCCAAAGCGTCTTTCCTGAGCAGCTCGGTTCTGTGCCCAAGGATACATTCAACCGTGCAATTAATAAGGTGGAACGCTCTCTCATCCGTACAAACGCAGATGAGGTAACATACAACCTGCACGTCATGTTGCGTTTCGATCTTGAGTTGGCTATGTTAGAAGGGAACCTGGAGATTCGTGATCTACCGAACGTATGGCGTGAACGGTTTGAAGCGGATTTCGGCATCGTACCACCGGATGACAAAGACGGCGTTTTACAAGATGTTCACTGGTATTTTGGGTTGATTGGCGGTTCATTTCAAGGCTATACACTCGGCAACATCTTAGGCGCGCAATTTTACGCGTCTGCTTTCAAGGCGCATCCTGAAATTCCTACTGAAATTAAGAGGCAAGGCAAGTTTAGTACGTTGCACAATTGGTTGAAAAAGAATCTTTATCAACATGGATCGAAGTATACAGCCCCAGAAATCGTTGAACGCGCAACTGGAAGCCCACTTTCTATTAAACCCTATATGGCGTATCTGCGCTCAAAATATGGCGAGTTATACGATTTGGACGATTGTGGTCCAGAGCAATGGGTGGAGATGATGGAAACGTGGCCCGGCGGGAGTGCTTCGTAAACAGACTGTCTTCTAAATGGAGAATTGATCATGGGAAACGGACGGTTGCTCCTCATTTTACTACTCTGTAGTCTTTTGCAAGCATGTGGAGGGCTTAAGCTGATTGATGTTTCCAAAAGTTCTGCTGCATTGCAACTCACAACAGCACAGCAGGAGACAGTTCACCCGAAACTGAAACTTATCCGTGATATTGTCGAGGATTACGATTTTGAGAAGAAACAGTTAGAGGCAGATTATCAGGTGTTTCGTGCCGGTATAACGCAACGACAATACGGTCGATATGAAGACAGATTCACGGACACACGGACGCGGCGGGATCTATATGAATTTCGGGAGGAGGCACGAAAATTTATAAGACAGCGTGACATCTACCTCAACGAAATTAAAGAAATCATTGAGGAAGTTGCAGCAGAACTTACACCCGATCAACGTGTTAAATTAGCGGATATGAAACTCCCCAAATTGGAAGTCCCGCTGATGCTTCAGCGCGATCCTTATAGCGAACTCCGTTATATCCCGAACCATCCACTTGGCGGCGCGAATATCTTTTAAGCAGTTCCAATGGATTATTATGTCAGTTTACTCGGGGACGATTCAAACACCGGTTCATCCGAAACACGACCATGGCGAAGTATTGACCGAGTGAACGCTGCGCAATTGTTGGCAGGTGATTCAGTCTGGTTTCGAGCCGACCAGACCTTCGTCGGGACCCTCTATCTTACGAGTGTTAGGCAAAATAGCAGGCACACACCATCTGCCGTGACAATAGGTTCTTACGGGTCGGGCAGTGCAACAATTGATGCAGGTTTCGGTGCGGGTTTCATAGCGAAAAACAGAGGCGGTGTGCACCTCGCCAATCTCAATTTTGTCGGTGCTGGGGCATCGAAGAATACCACTTCTGGCATCTTGTTCATCAATACGCTACCCGGAAACACGAAACTTGAAAATATTCGGATGCATCAGGTAGATGTCAGCGGATTCAAGTACGCCGGAATTAGCCTTGTCGCGCAACCGACCGATATGAGCTGGAGTGGGTTCCGTGATGTGAAAATTACGAACACCATCAGCCATAGCAACGGCGACGCGGGTATCAGTTGTATCGGTGCTTGGCATCCAGAGCAAAAGGGCTACGCACACACTGATTTTTATATCGGCAGCTGTAGTGCCTATAGGAATGCGGGTATCCCGGGCAAGGGCAGCCATTCGGGAAGCGGTATCGTTCTCGCACAAGTGGACGGCGCAATTATTGAGCACTGTCGCGCCTACGAAAACGGAAATTTAAACGATTACGAAGGCGGTGGCCCCGTCGGTATATGGGCTTGGGATGCCAACCGCGTTGTGATTCAATTCAACGAATCTCATCACAACCGAACGGGCAGCAGTAAAGATGGTGCGGGATTTGATCTCGATGGCGGCGTGACGAATTCAGTCGTTCAGTACAACTATTCCCACAACAACGATGGTGCCGGGTATCTACTGGCACAGTTTGAGGGTGCGCGTCCGTTTTACGGTAACGTCCTCCGCTATAACCTGAGTGTAAACGACGGGAGACGGAATCGTTATGGAGGTATCCATCTCTGGTCTACGGGTGCGAACGGTGGTATCACGGACACAACTTTTTATGCGAATAGCATCTACACGGCACAATCTGCTGATGGTAACCCCGCTGCGGTTGACTGTATGAGCGAAGGGATTCGTAACATCCGTTTCTATAACAACTGTTTCCAAACGGATGGAAAGGCAGTGTTCGTCCGTGGTGAGACAAATCAGGGTGCAATGTTTAAAGGCAACACCTTTGATGCAGATTGTAGGTTTCCGAAATTTCCCATTGGCGATATGAGACCCTCCTATTTCACTGAAGCCTATAAAAAAAGTGGTTCAAAAACGCTTCAGCAGCGACCTTAACACAGACTTGCGCGTTCGGATTGGAAGGTTGGCGTTCTCGTCGTAGATCGGCAATTGTCATGCCGTTTGTCAAAGTGCCAGCGGTTTCAACCTGTACATAGGCATCAACGCTCTCAAAGTATCCTGGATGTGTGAGCATGCCAATTGGGAGCGCATCGTGGATATGAAACCCCCAGAACCCGACGTGTTGACGATAAAATTCCATACAGGCGTGTGTGGAGTCTTTGAGGAAATTGGAAATCTTACTCTCTCGTTTATCGACTTCGGCGTGCAATCGTTCACCTGTTAAGATAACTTGATGCGTTGCATCAAGCGGTGCGATATGGACAGGCACACCGAAATGGAAAACTTCATCGGCTGCATGTGGATCGACGAAGATGTTGAATTCTGCCGTTGTTGTGACGTTACCGTATTCTTCAAACACGCCACCCATCACAATAATCTTCTGAAGCCGTTGCATCTTGGACGCGTCTTTACGGATTGCCTTCGCGATGTTCGTCAGTGGACCCAACGTTACAATAACCAATTCATCTGGATAGTCGGATGCCATCTCAAGAATGAGATCAACCGCGGACATTGATGAGACCTCTGTGTTGACAGGAGGATACAATAGGTTTCCATCGGCATTGCGCAGTTGGCTGGTATTACCTAAACCGTCTTCACCGTGGACGTGTGCTGCTGTCACGAGCGATTTGACGAGCGGTTCTGCTTCGCCTTGGGCAATAAGGGGAAACACATCAAGATCAAGCACACCAAGGATTGTGAGTAGGTTTTCTGTCGCTTGCGCGACAGGTGTATTCCCGCAGACGGTTGTTATCGCCTCTACCTGTAATTCAGGTGAGCGCATTGCAAGAAGGATCGCGAAAGCGTCGTCTACCCCCGGATCTGTGTCTATAAGGATTCGTTGCATTTTCTGCCTTTCTATAGGATGGGTTCTTGTGTTTTATATTTCCTTTAGCGATTTTAGCACTACAAAACGATTTTGTCCAACCCATTTTCCAAGCCAGGGCAAACATAAACAGGTCGTCGGCACTTGTCTCCTTTTACTCACTATTTTTTCTGCCCCGCTCGCGGCACAGGTGAATATCTTCACAGGCGAAACGATGCGACAGATGCGATTGGAACCGGGTTGGTATAACAGTATTAACTTGGATTTGACTTATCGTACTGGCAATACAGACCTACTTACTGCACGCACCCGATTTCGTTCGGATTATCTGTCAAAGACGTATCACGGCTTTATTTTTGGGAGCCTCCAGCAAGGAAGAAAAGCGGGAGCATTTTTCATCAATAAGGGCATGGCACATGCGCGTATTATCCGAAGTCTAAGGCAGCACGTCCTTTTTGAATCCTTTATTCAGAAACAATTCAACGAATCTATCCGCTTAAGTGATCGAAATTTAGCAGGCAGTGGAGTTCGATTCGTCTTGCATCCACCAAGTTCCAAATTTAATCTCTATCTCGGTATCGGTGCGATGTGGGAACACGAACGCATCAACGACACAGATATTGGCGAAATTACAACCCATATCATTCGGTCAACCAACTATATCAATTGGATTGGACAGTTGGATGAACGGATTACAACAAGCGCGACGGGGTACTACCAGGTCCATACGCGGCGTTTCCGAGATTATCGCGTTCTTTTCGAGGGAAGCCTAACATTCCGTCTGACAACGAAATTAGCGCTCCCGCTTCGGATAAATTTCCGATACGATAATGAACCACCAACCGGCATCCGTAAACATGATGTGGAAATTTTTAAGGGATTGCGGTATACTTTTTAAGAGCCATCAGCCGTCAGCAGTCGGCAGTCAGTTATAACAGTTTGTGGAGAATAAAGCCTCAGCAGTGGGCACAACAATTTGTCAGCAAAAAAGGAGTGGTCTCATGAAAGAAGTGAAAACCTACACTTGGCAGGTAAAAATAATAGTCTACATCGGCGTATATCTTATCGCGTTGTCGAATATTGCGTGGGCAGATGGGCATCTTCAGGTCAAGGAAGAAGAAAAAAAACTCGTTCTAAAGGGTAAGATTTCTGAAGCCCTCGGTGAATACGATTCACATTTGAAAGGAGCTGTTGAATACCTTGTTTGTGGACGCAACGGCAAGGAATATGAGAGCATTATCGTCGTTGATGCAACAGCGAAAGAAATTTACGATGCGCTTGAAAAACTCGGCGTTGCGGTAGGTACGCCTCCCGGCTATGATGAAGAAAAAGATGAACCGACACCAGCAAAAGGGACCGAGTTTCTTATCTATGCTGAATGGAAGATCGGTGACAACGCGAAAAAAGTCCGTGCCGAAGATTTAATTTTCAATGTGAAAACCCAAAAGCCGATGCAACAGGTCGCTTGGATCTATTCCGGCTCGCGCGTAGTCGCAGACTTGGATAGTGATGACGAGGATGCGATGATACCGCAAGCATTTATGAGTAATGACCTTGTCGCCTTAAAGCGGTTTGATGCCAGCGCGCTCTTCCAAAATCCGCTTCTCGAATCGGAAGAGGAGAATATCTATAAAAAGAACGATGCCTTGCTGCCAAAACTTGGGACACCTGTCACACTCACAATTGAGGTTAACCGGAACATGCAACTGTTTGTGCTAATCAGTGGGAAGGTACAAGGTGTCGGATTCCGCAATTTCACACAGATGAATGCTAAGCAACTCGGTATCAACGGCTATGCTAAGAATTTACCAAACGGTAAGGTTGAAGTCATCGCAGAGGGTGATAAGTCGCAGTTGGATGCGTTAGTCGCTTTGTTAAAGAAGGGACCGCGCTTTGCGAGAGTTGATTCTCTCGACGTTGACGAGCGTCCTTTCACTGGGGAATATAAGACTTTCGGCATTCGGTATTAAACCATGAGGCGTACGTCGTTCCCGTTCATATCTGGAATTCTCCTTGCAGCAGGACTCTCCACGCGGATGGGGGAACCGAAGCAGCTGCTCCCTTTTGGGGAAAGCACTATTGTTGAAACCGTAGTGGACAATATGCTCGGTGCCAAACTCAATGAAGTGATCGTTGTGGTGGGGCATCGCGCATCAGAGGTTCAAGAACAATTAGGGACACGTCCGATCAATACCGTTTTTAACCCTGATTATCGCGAGGGTATGTTAACCTCCGCACAAATAGGCGTACGGGCACTTGAATCAAGCGATGCATTTGCCCTGATGCTCGTAGACCAACCCTTTATCACATCTGCCCTGATTGATCAGGTTATTGATGCATATCGGCAAACAGAGAAGGGAATCGCCTTACCGAGTTATAATTATAAGCGCGGTCATCCGGTCATCTTTAACCAGAAATATGCACGCGATATTCTGGCACTCACTTCAGAAAGCGGCGGCGTGCGAACGCTTTTTAAAAAGTATGATGATGATATTCATTATATTTCCGTAGATACAGATAGTGTGCTGCGGGATATTGATTACCGCGAAGATTATGAGCGCGCCCTGCAGGAAAATTGAAAGGTTGCTATGTAAACACACGACGGAGGCAGAAAAATGAAAGAATCTCGCAAAGACGCATCAGAAATTCCCGAATCAATACCGACCACCGTGATGTCGGAAGAATTTCTTGAGAACGATGTCCCAGGCTATGAATACATTGACGGCAAATTAGTCCTGAAGACACCCCCAGAAAGGCACCTACCGATTCCGACGACGATGACACCGGAAGAATTCCTTGAGAACGATGTCCCAGGCTATGAATACGCGAAAGGAGAATTAATACCGATGTCACCAGCAACGAGAAGACACGGTAAGATCAGTGCAAAGGTTATATGGCATCTGTCCTCAGCTGTTTACGAAAATGGGTTGGGGGAATTGTATACCGCAGAAACGATATTTCAGGTTGGCGACCGCATGATGAAGCCGGACGTTGCGTTCGTTTCAACCGATCACCTGGATGTTGACGAAGATAAAACGTTTCCGATCCCTCCCGATCTGGCAATTGAAGTGATCTCTCCGACAGATGTCCACTACCGTATTGTCCGCAAAGCGTTCGACTATCTGGAAGCAGGAACCCGCCTCGTCTGGGTACTTGATCCTGTTGCCAAAACGGTGACAGTATATCGTTCCGAAAACGACATTGAGACACTTACGCGCGAAGCCACATTGACAGGCGAGGAGGTCGTGCCAGGGTTTACCTGTCCCGTGGGACAACTGTTTGAATAAAGTAAGTTCGGTATAATACATCCAAAATTTGTCAATATCAAACGGAGTCTATCTTACATTTTACACAATGTTTACATCCATCGAAAACGTTCAAAATGCATGTGAAAAACATGCCTATATCGCTGATAAAGGTTTAGCAACAACCCTTTATCTTGCACATCACCTCAAAAAGCCCATCTTTCTCGAAGGCGAACCCGGTGTCGGCAAAACAGAAGTCGCTAAAGTACTTGCGGATTCTACAGGTGCGAAACTCATCCGATTGCAGTGCTATGAGGGATTAGACGCGAACAGCGCATTGTACGAATGGAACTATACGCGACAGATTTTGCAACTCCGTATTGACGAGGCACGCGGTCGCGACAAAGAAGATATCGGCACAGACCTCTTTAGCGAGACGTTTCTATTGAAACGCCCGTTGCTGGAGGCTATCCAAAGCGATGGCGATGTCCCACCCGTCCTTCTCATTGACGAAGTTGACCGGAGCGATAGCGAATTCGAGGCGTTTCTGCTCGAAATTCTATCCGATTTCCAGATTACCATCCCCGAAATCGGCACGATCCAAGCAAAACATATTCCATACGTGGTGCTTACTTCCAATCGAACGCGAGAGGTTCATGAGGCACTCAAACGGCGTTGTCTCTATCAGTGGATTGACTACCCTACCATTGAAAAGGAATTAGCGATTGTGCAAACGAAACTACCACAGATTGATGAACACCTCGCACAGCAGTTATGCCAGATCATGCAACTCTGGCGGCAGGGAGACTACTATAAAAAGCCGGGAGTCGCTGAAACACTGGATTGGGCACTCGCACTCATCGCACTCGGTAAAGGGCAACTGGATGCGGATGTCGTTGCTGAGACGCTTGGGTGTGTTTTCAAATATCAAGATGATATCCAACGGGCGCGCGCCGTAGAACTCTCTGAGTTAGGATTACAGGATGAACCAGAGTAGGAAAGGTCAACGTGTTGAAACAAAAATCTTCAGAGGTACCGGTTACCTCCTTTTAGTGGCTGCAGCTTTCTGCACGATGATACCTCTGCTATGGCTGTTGACTTCCTCTTTTAAAACCGCAAACGAGATTTTTGCCGTTCCTATACAGTGGTTTCCCAGCTTCCCCCCACGTGTTGCATCATCGCCTTATATTATTCAAGACGCATATCCAAAGATTGAGAAACCGATGACGGTAGAGAAAACAAAATGGGATGAATTACAGCCTGAACTTACACAAGCAATCTGGACGAAGGCACGAGCGCACATCGCAGCAAACACTCAATTTTCCAATTACGTCCCATCCGAGCAATTACAGACGGAAATGATAGAAGGCTTATGGCAACAGTTAGTAACGACTTTGCCAGACGAGATATGGCATGAAACAACAGAATCCGTCGCTACTGCGGTGCAGGACGCAGTTATTCCTGAAATCGTTGACACGATCTGGGGGTCTGTGTACCGTGAAGTTGGGATTGGAACACTCCAGATAGAAGATATTGACTTTAATCGCACGCCGATTGAAACCGTAAGATGGGAAACAGCATCAGAGACAAGTACACACATCCGTCCATCCGAAGATACGCAGACTGTTGCGAGTCTATCCTACAATTTTCAAGACAGCGATACCCTTCATATAACGGCCGCTGTTCCTTCCCCTGTCCCAATTGAGCGGATTCGGCGACTCACATTGCCTGTCCGCGGAGATGCCTCGTACCACCGACTCTCCTTAACCGTGTCTGTTCTGCAATCTGGAGAGGCTACAAACAATACCAATAGAATTACATATCAATCAACACGACCTTTTGTTTTCGAGAGTGCGTTGTGGAAAGACGCGGTCTGGCGACTGCACGGCATCCCTGGTGAATTGGAATCATCGCACATTACGATGCAGCAAGTGAAAACGGATGACGCAGCCCAGCCTCCGGTAGGGATGGGAACAGAACCGCAATTGTCTCTCCAATTAACAATTCATCAACCGTCTTACCTGTCAATCGTCTCGGATAAGTTAACTTCAAACTATCGGAATCTGTGGAAGACAGTCCCCTATAACCGCTACTTTATCAACAGTATTTTCATCGCCACCGCGTCAACGCTTCTTACGCTGTTTTTCTGCTCCCTCGGCGGTTATGCGTTTGCGAAGTATCAATTCCGTGGTCAGAAAATTCTGTTCGGCATTCTCCTCGCTTCCATGATGGTACCTTTTCAGGTATTGCTTGTGCCTCTATTTGGACTGATGTACGACATCGGATGGCTCAACAGTTATAAAGCGATTATCATCCCATTTTCGGTTGGCGCGTTCGGCGTATTTTTGATGCGTCAATTTATCGTCACGATTCCGTCGGAACTGCTTGATGCGGCGCGTATTGATGGTTGCTCGGAGTTCGGTATCTACTATCGGATTGTACTCCCTATCATCAAACCGGCACTCGGCGCGCTAACCATCTATTCGTTTTTAGGTTCATGGAACGGCTACCTCTGGCCCCTCATCATTTTACGCGATGAGGCGAAATATACACTGCCGATCGGTTTAGCGAATCTCGTCGGCATCTATCGTCAAGATTACGGTATGCTGATGGCGGGTACACTGCTATCGTTAATGCCGATTGTTATTCTTTTTCTCGCGATGCAGCGTGAGTTTGTACAAGGAATTACTTTAGGAAGTGTCAAGGAGTGATAGCACCCACAACCTAAAGGTTGGGGCTTCGGCTTCATAGCAGTTTGCGTTTCCGAAGAAGCGTCTTACGTCTGCTCCACCAGCAAGCGATTTTCCGTCGGGTGAAAATATCCCTACGGGCATATCAAGTCTGAATGTTCTTGGCTATCCCCGCTTGCCTCTCTCTGAAATACAGAGAGAAAGTTGAAAGAGGGCAGCAATACAACGTGCGAGATTTCACCTTCGCTACGATTCACACTCTCGCGCAATTACGCGTTAACTGCCAAACATGTTTTTAGTGATGTCACACTTACACTTTTTGACTACTTCTCACGGTAGCGGACACCTCCTCTACAGGTTGTAGAGGGTGAGAATGGTGTCCAAAGTGTTAAGTATATTATATAACATTTTCTTATGAAAGTCAAATGTTTTTTGACTTTCAAACGCAACGTCCGCCTACATCCCACAAGCTAAAGCATGGGGCTTTGGCGGGAGGATTGGTAAAAAATGTCTGATTACACAACGGTTACGAAAACGTCGGCAATACGGGAAGGTCGCGGAAAAGCATTTACTGTTAACGGAAAACGGATCGCTATTTTCAATGAGAACGGCACATTCTGTGCTGTAGACAACACCTGTCCACACGCCATGGGTTCACTCGGTAGAGGTAGGATTCGGAACGGTATTGCTGTATGTCCTGTCCACGGCTATGCCTATAATACAGAAACTGGAGAATGCCAAACCGATCCCCGCCTCCGCATCAGGACTTATCCGTTGATTATTGAGGACGAGGAGATCAAAATTGAGGTGAAATCGTGAAGCGAACTCGTGTCTATTGATGTGCCTCCTATTTCTTCGGACAGCACTAAAAATCCGTACGGATGCCTACCATGAACGAAGTTTTATGAATCGGTTCAAACTGCGAGATTCCGTCGGCTGTTTCGACACGGCGGAACCGGTACTCACGGGTAATAATAGTTTCAACCGGCGGATAAATTGCATAGCCAATCTCTAAACGGAATGCCGACTTTTCATTCAGATCAAACAGATCTGCGAAGAAATTCGTCTCATCTCCGTCGCCGATGTCACGTTTTGTGTAGAGTGCCCGCACCCTAAGCCGGGGCACTAACCCGGATTCTGACACCACCATATAAAGTTTGGGTGAGCTATTGTTATAGTCTTCAAATGTCCCAAAGAAGTGGAAGTGTGGTCCTGGCTTCCAGATAAATTGTGAAAAGAAACCGCGTATCTGTTCCTGGCTGGGTTCAAATTCCAGAAAATCGGGCATATCCGGTTCAGGTGCAAGCGATTTTGCCGACTCATACGTATAATCAAAGACAGAAGGGATATATCCTTCGCCAAGGACGCGGTACTCAAGTTTGAAGATGGCTTTAGTAAAAGTAAGTCCAACACCAACGGCGTTGCCCCACGTGAATTCTGTTGTTGCTGAGGCTGCTTCTCCACCTATCGGGGCACTTTCTAATCGTCTTGTGGGTTCCTGCTCAGTCGATTCAGTTTCTAACCGTTCTTCTTCAGGTTCTTCGGATATATCCTCCGGTTCTTTGGATAAAGTGTTGAGCACGGCAAAATCATTATAGAGATCAAACCGAAACGTGCTTCTCTCAATAATCGGAAATCCTACATCCACGCCCAAGGCAGTCAACGGGTCTTCCCCAATCTCTTGCGGATTTGGATTGATATCGGTGAGATAGGTGCCACCGAGTTCAAACCGTGTGAAAAAGTTATTATTTTCCGGTTCCGGACGTAGAAACGGTCGATAAAATAGGCGACCTCCGAAGATCATGGGATTTCCAAGATCATTCATCATCGTTTCAACGCCGTATCGGTTATCGGATTTCCTGAGATTTACGCGTAATCCACGCCGGTCGTAATTAGAATAGCCGGACATAATTGAACCGTGTCCAATTGTTAGATAATCCAATTCCCCAAGACGGAAGTAAAACGGGTCATAAGGTTCTGCATAACTGACGTAACGGACGAGTCTTAACCATGTGCTTGGACTATCCCATGACTCACCGTCTTCGGCGAGGAATTGCGTACCGGTGTCTGTTGCGTAAGGGTTATAGAGTACAACTAAGTCTAATCCGATACTGATTTTTCCGAGTGGAATATCCGGTTGTGCTTGAAGCTGAATATACGGGCTTGTACCAATGAAGGTCAGGCCGCCCCCGTATAACCCACTTGTCAGGAAGTCGGGTTGCTGCAAAGCGGTTAAGCCAGGATTTTCTTCGGCAAGTGTAGGCGTTGGTAAAGTGAGGCGTAAAAATAATATCGCAATTGTTGAAGCCAGGGCTACCCTTCTATAGTGTGTAAGAACCGGATCTCTGTTCATGTAGTAACAATCCTTCCATCTTTCATCTGGATAACGCGATCGGCACTTTCTTTTAAGCCTTCATGGTGTGTCACAATCGCGATAGTGGTTTGGTATTCCCGGCGTAGTTCTTGAATCAAGCTCATCAAATTGTCGCTTTGGCGACTGTCTAAGTTGGCAGTAGGTTCATCCGCAAAGATGATTTTTGGGCGGTTGGCGAGCGCACGGGCAAATGAGACGCGCTGTTTTTCGCCACCGGATAGTTGGGCAGGACGATGGTCAAGTCTATCGACTAAACCGACTTGTGTGAGGAGTTCCGTCGCACGGCTTTCGGCTTCATCCGTTTTTGTACTGGCGATGTCCATAGCGACCATTACGTTTTCAAGGGCGGTGAGGTACGGTAATAGATGAAACAGTTGGAAGACAAATCCGATCTTCTCGCGGCGGATGACGCTCAGGTCTTCGGACACCGGATCAATCGGTTCGCCATCAATTCGGAGTTCCCCATCGTCTGGCGTTAAGATGCAACCGAGGAGACTGATGAGTGTCGTCTTCCCGCATCCGCTGTCCCCCATAATCATTACCAATTCGCTCTCTTCAATTCGGACATCGACTGCGTCAACAGCGAGAACAGTTGCGTCGCCTGTGCCAAAGCGTTTGGTTAAGCCGGTACCTTCTACTATGGCTGCCATCTATATTTCTCCTCGGAACGCTATCATCGGATCTACTGTTATTGCTTTGCGCGCCGCCAAATAACCGCTACCACAACAGACAACGAAACTGATGCACGCAACGATAACCGATTCAACGAGATGGATCGCTACGAAGATAGGTGCCGCCGCCGCAAAGATGTAAGCCAAAATAAGCCCAAGTACCACACCAACACCAGAGATCAAAACGACCTGTTTCAGCAATAGTCCCATCACATAACTGTTCGCGGCACCGATAGCCTTTAAGACCCCAATTTCCTGCGTCTTTTCAAGCATTGTCACATAAGTAATCATCCCGACGAGAATACCCGCCGCTAACCACAACATCACTCGTAGGAATTGCACCGCCTTCATCGGCTCGTCAACATAGTAGGCAATAATGTCCCCGAGTGTCTGTTTTAAGGTGCGCGCCTCAATAGTTTCTAAAGCGTCTAAACCGGCAGCAGCCTGCACAGGTTGCTCATTTTCACTGGTTTTGGCAATCATCATATTGACATGTGGCGTGTTGCCGAGTAGAATCTTCTGCGCAATGCGGACATCCATAAAGAGCAACGGCGTATCTAAAACAAACATCAGGCTTCTCGCTTTCCCGACGACCCGTACCTTTTCGTTGCCAAGGGTAATCTGCTCTCCGATTTCCAATCCCATCTTTTCGTCAACAACCACCTCATATGGGACTGGGTCTTCGGGTCTGTAGTCCTCAAAATTGCTTGGGGTAAACATTTTTCCGTCAACAACACTCTTGGGGCCGCCAAGTTGCCCTAATTTATAGCCGACGACAATAGCCTTAGTGGATTTTCCACGGACCGTTGGACGTGCTTGCGCAAAAACCAAGGGAGATGCTGAATCCGGGGTTAAACCTTGTGCCGAATTCAGAAATGCCATGTATTCCTCAACGACCATAGAGAATCCAATAAATGCACCGCCAGAGCCTTCAGCGGAGATCCAGACATCCGCACCGGTGGATTCGACATACTGTCGCGCTTGGATACGCATACCGTTCATGATACCGCCTAACAGTAAAATCAGCGAAATCAGCACGGTAATGCCGAGTGCCGTTAGCACTACTCTTGCTTGACGATAACGCATGTCTTTCAGGAATAAGGTCTTCATAATCTTTTAACTATTGGGTTTTTGCTCGTTTTTTTCCGTTGTCAAAAAACGGTTTTGATACGCCTGTACATTGCTTGCTGCTAATTAGGGATAAAAAATGCCGTTTTTACAACGCGGCAAGCCTTTCAGGCATTGTCTGCCGTTTGCGGCGATGTAATTTAACGTGTTCCAGATACGCATCCTCATCCACCTCAACCCCTGTCTCGCGTTCAAGAAAGAGCGGAAAATCAGATGCGGGCGGTTTGGCATTGTGATACGCGTTGCTATAACTCCGCATGATAATACGCTGTTCGCGATTGAGTGTCTCTAACCATTCAGGAGAGGAGTGGAAGCGATCAGCAGGCGTAAGCCATGACGGACAATAGGCAGCGAAGATATTGTAACGCACCACATCGCTCTCGTTGGGTTCAACGCGATGCCAAATGCTCGAATGCATCACCGTCATTGTGCCTTTACGCGGGCAGACAACCATTTCTCCAGGAATACTCTCGTGGGTGTCGTAGCCGTCCATGTATTGCTGACGGTGGCTCCCAGGTAGGACAACGAGGTTACCCATCTTTTCTCTCGGCAGATCAGTCAGCCAGTACCCAATTTTGATTTGCAACGGTAATTTGGGTGAAAAGACACCATAAGGGAGTGCCCGCGCACCGTCCGGGTGCCATTGGTTATATTGTTTGCCACCTGGAGGTCTCAGGAAAAACTGGCTTATGTGGAGTTTGAGAAGCTCCCCGAACAGGTCGTACGCATAGCCGACATGCCGTTCATGATCAATAAGCCCCGCGAACACAGGATCTCGTTCAACAATGTTCTGCATGCCGAGATAACCACCTGGGGTATATTTCGGATTATTAGCGGCGACACGGTCTATCGCGTCAATATAGGTCTGGATATCTTCATCGGAGATTGCATCCTCAATGAAGATGATGCCGTCTTCGTTAAAGGTTTTCCACTGTTCCGATGTAAATCCAGGCGGAGCAACACGATATTTTTCTTTCGTTTCCATTGGACGGCTCCTTTCGTTTGACGTTAGTAATATAAGCAAATTACGTGCCAGTCTGGATAATACCACGCTGCCTTATTCTTCGTGAAATGTTCAAAGATAACTGCACAAAATAGGGCAAATGCCGTATCTAATAGCACGAAATGGTGCAATTGGGCAATCGTACGTGCCATTAGAGGGGTCTGTTAAAACCGGTCTCTTGCTAATAGTGGTATATGCTAAAAAGTTACGGTTATTTTGCAGATTTCCGGTAGATGCTTATGTCAAACTCACATTGATGGTTAAGCAGTTACACACCCATCGATGCATCACACATATCACTCTGAAATAGCCATACCGAAACCGCTTGTACGATAATATGGTTGGCACGTTCAACAATCGGGTTAAGCGATGGGATATGAGTAAACATTTTTTGTGCTTGATCTTTTAGGTTTGCAATTGATGGAAGTTCAAGGACTTTCATCTCTTTGAGAAAGGTTTCAACCTCTGTTTGACCGATGCGAGCGCGGTTGCGGAGTTCTTCTAATTTCGGTGTATGTCTCCACGCTTGCAAAACCGTTTCGCCGATATGTTCAATCGAAAAACTCGCAGCAAGTTGCTGGGCGGCTTTTTCGACGGCAACCAACGGCAACTTACGTTTCCCTTCAACCACATGCGCTGGCGGTAAGCGAAGGTCCCAGATGATTCTAACAAGCGACAAAACTTTCAAGATATAATATGTGACATCAATTTGCCACCAACGAAAGCCTTGCGGTGTAGCACTTGGAAAGTGATGGTGATTGTTATGCCACCCTTCCCCTAACGTAATGATCGCCAGAAACAGGTTGTTGCGAGAACTATCACCGGTGGCGTACGGCTGTTTTCCGATCACGTGTGAAAGCGAATTAATCGTAAATGTGCCGTGAAAAAGAAATACCGTACTCACGAAAAAACCTACGACAAGTCCCGACCAGCCTGCAATTAGCCATACAAGGAACCCTAATAAGAATGGCGGCAGTCTTTCCCATTTCTCTAACCAAACGAGTTCCGGGTATTTCTGGAAATCCTTAATTAAACTGTAATCTACTGACCGTCCTCGTTTGGAGAAAATCCAAAGCACATGAGCATACCAGAATCCGTGTTGAACTGGCGAGTGTACATCTCGTTCTGTGTCAGAGTGCTTATGGTGGTAACGATGTGTTGCTGCCCACCAGAGTACACCGCGTTGTGCTGAACTCTGACCGAGGAACGCTAAAATAAATTGAAATACACGGCTGGTCTTGAATGATCGGTGCGAAAAGTAACGATGGAACCCCGCCGTAATTCCGAACATACGGATAACGTACAATGCGCCACAGATAATCCAGTCGATAGGTTGAACATCTACCCAGAGAATTGCGAGACATGCGAGGTGAACGGTTATAAACGGTAGAACACGAGGGTGGATAATGTCCGCCTCATCGGCTGGACTTTTAGGCCATGATTCTGTTGACAATTATATCCTCCTTGCTATGCATAACGGTTAGGTTCATCTAATCATGTTATTCCAAGGGCGCGTCAAGGAAAGGAAACATCAAGACGCGCGCCACGGTGGTTGATAGGGTATTAGAATAGTATTAAGTATACTACATTTTACCGAGAGAGTCAAGCACCCTATTTTCTTTACAAGGGTTAATAAAATGCCCCAAACCCAAAAGGTGCTTTGAGTTTGAGGCAACAGGATTCACAAATTAGGAAGCCTAATTCCGATTCCTATTTCAGAATAACCATTTTACGTGTGAGTGAAGTATCACCCGTTTGCAATTGATAGAAATAGACACCATTCGCGACATTTTCCCCTGAACCGTTGCGACCATCCCAATAGGCAGCACGGTTTCTATTGGTGTAATAACCGGCTGTCTGATGTCCAAGTGCAAACGTGCGGACTACAGTGCCTTTCGCATCGTAAATGGTAATCTGTACATCGCTGGCGTTCGCCAACTGGTAGGGTATCCATGTCTCCGGGTTGAAAGGATTTGGGTAGTTCGGCAACAAGACTGTTGTTTTTAGACGAACCGCACGTAAAAGTGCTTCTAACACACCGATAGCGCGGCGAAAGTCTCGACGACCATCGTCAATTTGTCTTATCTGTGCCAGCCAACTTTGGATCTGTTCAGCAGTTGGACTGTGAAGCGTAGGTGCAGCTGCCGATCCGGCTCCTATATCATTAGCGACTTGGACCAAATCTAAAATGTCAACAACACCATCGGCGTTGATGTCGACGTTTAGTTCTGCATCCGCGGCACCCGGATGTCCGATTGCATTCGCAACGATCACTAAATCCTGAATGTTAACTGTCCCATCTTGATTGACATCCGATTTGGCATAGATAGGCACATCATTTACCTCAAAACGAACGGTTTCGGTGAAATCTGTTCGAAGTGTGTTACCTGCTTTATCAAATACAGTCATCTCAGCTAAACCCCAAGTGCCTGGTGCGCTGCCTACAGGTAAAACTATTGTCTGTTGGTATTCCTTAAAAACTGTGGGGTCGCCGGTAAAATACATTCCTCCATATCCCTTTGGATAGTGATAAAAATGGTGAGTAACACCTTGAGGATCTCTTAAACGCATACTGCTTATTTCATATCCGCTGATATTATCTTTAATCCGAAAGGTGATGTCAACTATCGTTTCGCCATTTGGTGCTTCTAGGATCGTGGGTTCGGCTTTAATAGTGATATTATTAACATCCAAAACCGGAGGCTCAATATCTGGAGCCTCTGTTTTGACTTCGATAATTCTGGGGAACTCGTCCGTACTATCATCTGTGAAATAAACACTTGAACTATTCAATGCGACATCTAACATTGAAATACGGTTGAGGCTATAAATACCACTTGGCATATATTCAGGTAACTTAAAGTTTACAACCACTCTATCTGATTCACTATCATAACTACCATATTCAAATTGTCTATATATTGAATGCGTCTCCCTCAAATCGTCATTTAAAGCCGCAGAAACATGTTTTATACCTGATTTTTCTATCACTTGCCAACTTGCAGTAACAATTTGATAAGGTTTACCATCAGATGTGGCAGCTTTCGACAATGAAAGTGACATTGAGTTTGGAACATATTCCGGTGGTTCGCAATCTGCAAGTGGATTATCAATATAGAGTTTCCATCCATAATCAGTTTGGGATTCGTGCCGTTCATTACCGTGTGCATCCCAGATTCGGATAGCGTCAGGTTGCCAATAACCGTTCGCTGCATAGCGTGAGAGTTTTGCGTATCCACGCAAGATGTGTCCAGAGTCAACGCGCTTTCCATTGGCATCAACCGGAAACATCCACGCCAGATCAAAAAAAGTGCCTTTTTCACTAAAAACTCTGATATACGCTGATTGGGCTGCATCCAAGCGATTCTCACCATGGATTTCAATCTCTACTGTTATGAGTTTATCTTCCTCAGGCTCCCCCTCAACTTGTATATCAATGCGTGTGATCCGTCCCGGATACACATAGTCAGGGTAGAGATTGTAAACCTGGAAGGTTAAGTCTTCACGAATTTTTGAGATATAGCGGGTGCCGTGCATAACTCGATTTTGAATGAACTCATACTTGTCAGGTGACCGTGAACGCAACTTGTCAGGGTTCACGATGTAGTAACTGATGCTCTCTGCCATATCTTCATTCGGATTTACGCCGTGGGCGTAAGCAGAGACAAATTCGGTTTGCTTGGTCGTTGACCAACCGTCTTTGTCATCGGGATTTTCATACCAACCACCGAGTTCAATCCAATCTTGTCTGAGTTGCTCATCGAACAGATGTTCCCACAAAAAATGTGCCTTTTCATGAAGAATCAAACGGTGAATATAGTCAAATCCTTGTCCCTTAAACGCAGACTCCATGAACTCGATGTAGCCTGACTGTGGCCATGCGACAGCAGGCGCGGTCGGATAGAGGGGATGCGGGGTGCCATCTAATCGCCGAACCAAATATTTGAGTTCTGGCGTTTTAAGCATTCCAGACGGAAACTCTTCAAGCATAGAGACAAGCGCGATGAGTTCTTCGTTTTTGAATTCAGAAAAGCGGCCAGCGTGTTCACCGGTTGTGTGTCGCGTGAGTTCGGTATAATCTGGGATATTTATGCTGACAGCGTAGCGTTCTTGCAATATTCGTTCAAGTGCGTATCTGTCCACACCATTATCGGTTACAAACCGGACGACTGCATGATGGAGGCGTTTGGAGAAATACTTACCCTGGACACCTTCGATTTCCGCTAACAGTGGCGTTGCATTCACAAATGCCGCTTCAGCAACTGTAACAATTCGCTGCGCGGCTCGGTATTCCACCGAAATGTCACCTTGGATATGACGGTCACTTAATCTCCAGATAGAAGGAGCAACTCCAGGTATTTGTGCGTAAAGGTTATTTGTTTCTTGAGGTATGGATTCAAAAGTTTGAAGCAGCCGATAGGCGTATCCCGGATCCCATTCGGGTCCGAGGTGCACAGAATACTTCCGCAGTAACGCTAAAGATGCACTATGCGATGGGACTTGTATCTGTTCGTCGAGCAAGGTTACTTCTATAGGTTCAACGACAGTAGCACTTTCGCTGCCTTCTGGTGTTTCATCTATCTCCCAATGGTAGTTAAAGGCATTACCTTGAAAAACAATACTGTAGAAAAGAATAACTGAAAATAGAGTGAAGGAGAGTATCTTCATTAGGTCATCCGCGTTCACATCTTTACGACCAGCGTAAAATGCATATTCAGCATTTCCGCGAACAGGTTTAGGTTTAGCAAATTTTTAAACGAAGCGTTGAAAGATTTAAGTCTCAAGATGCGGGTCTATCTAAAATAGGGTCGAATTCCCCTTCAGCAATCAATCGTTCCCGCTCTCTTCTCAAACGGTTTCGTTCCTCAACAATTGCTAATGTTGGTCCTTGTGTTGTCTGCCACTCTTGGCGTGATTTTTCGTGGTATTGTCTCACGCGTTGTAGGTAAGCGTCTATTTCCGCTTTGTTTATCTCATAGTAAAGGAGCGTTGCATAGATTTTCTCTAAGGGTAAATTTTTGAAGCAGTACAAGATCTCTTCAGGTGCTTTGCCCTTTAGATGCTCTTCCAATACCTCATCAATATAAACGCGGTGCCCCTTAATGCGGATGCTGGTGCCATCAATAAAATCGAAATAGTCTTGCAAATCCATGTTTTGCCTCTTTGGTTCGGTCAATGCTTTCCAGATGTGCCTTTATATAGGAACGTTAAAACGGGACTGCTGGCAGATTGCCGATTCTACAGCGGAATATACTCTATTTTATTGCGATATTCTTCGGCATCCGAAGCCGCCCAAATCATTTCTAACATTTCCAGGATTGGACGAATCGCGTACTTTTTCCGAAAGATGAGGATTCCGGGTACATGTCCTCTAGTTTTCAAGTGATTTCTAAAGTGTCCAGGCATTGTTCTGCGATTGTTTGTGACGAGAATGTAGTTATTGCGCGCAATCCATTCTAAGATAACAGGATCCGGCGTTGACTTCGGGGGTACTCCCGGATCGCCGATTACCATCACCTCTATTTCTGGCTGCTTTTTCTGGAGTTGTACCCGAACTTCAGGGTCCATGTCTTCATCAAGAAGAAACCGTGGCCGCATCTGGTCCCCTCGCCCCCGAAGGCGATGCTTTTCCTTCGGTAATCCATTTTTCACGTACCTTTAGAAGGCGTTCGCGCCGTTCAATATATTCTGGGTTTGATGCTCCGGTTTGCAGCCATTCCTGATATCTTTCTTCTCTGCCTTTTTCCACACGAGCCATGTATGCATCCACTTCTGCCTTATTCGCCAAGTAGTAGAGGATAGTGGCGTAGATTTTCTCCATTGACATCTGTGGATAGCGCTGCTGGAGTTCATCCGGTCCTTCACCCCAGAGATAATTGCTCAACACGTTGTCTACATAAACACGGTGTCCGTGAATACGGATGTTTTCGTCATCTATAAAGTCAAAATAGTCTCGCAAATCCATGTTTTGTCTCCTTTACAAATCAGGCATGTAGACAGTATATCCAAAACCACAAGAAACGTCAACTATGAAATCCCGCTGCCCACGGGCATAGACTCAGATATTTATGAACCGCCTTCAGATTAAAATATAGGGCGAAGCTGGAAGCCTCGCCCTATAATGTTCGTCAATTCAGTTCTACTACTTTTGACGCAAACGCGCTTCTAAAGCATCTAATTCATCAGATAGTGCCTTCGGAAGTTTCTCACCGAAACGTTCGTAATGCTCACGAATCAATGCGATCTCGTTGAGCCACTCCTCAGTATCAACATACAGGAGTTCTTCCATCTGCGCGTCCGTTACATCCAATCCGCTGGTATCAATCGCACCGGATGCGGGTAGGTAACCGATGGGCGTTTCAACTGCTTCTCCCGTGCCAGAGACGCGATCTACGATCCACTTGAGTACGCGGCTGTTGTCGCCAAAGCCGGGCCAAAGCCATCCGCCGTCGGCATCTTTACGGAACCAATTGACGTAGAAGATTTTCGGGAGCTTGCTGGCATCGGCACTTTTGCCCATTTCCAACCAATGTGCGAAGTAGTCACCCATGTTGTAACCGCAGAATGGGAGCATCGCCATCGGGTCGCGTCGGAGTTCTCCGACTGTACCAGCAGCAGCTGCAGTGCGTTCCGAAGAAGCAATAGAGCCGATGAAGGTACCGTGTTGCCAATTGAAGGCTTCAAACGCGAGCGGGACTGTCGTGGCACGTCTGCCACCGAAGAGGATCGCCGAGATTGGGACACCGTTTGGATTTTCCCAGTTCGGGTCGATGATCGGACATTGGGAGGCAGGCGTTGTGTAGCGTGAATTTGGGTGTGCAGCTGTCTTTTCGTCCCCCGGGTGCCACTCTTCACCGAGCCAACTTGTCACAGTTTCAGGAACATCTTCGCTCATCTCTTCCCACCAAACATCATCATCTTCTGTGAGTCCGGCGTTTGTGAAGATCGAATTAGATGCAAGCGTGTGCATAGCGTTCGGGTTGGTGTCCATTGACGTGCCGGGTGCGACACCGAAGAAACCTGCTTCAGGGTTAATCGCGTAGAGCCGTCCGTCTTCACCGAATTTCATCCATGCGATGTCGTCGCCGATGGTCTCTGCTTTCCAACCAGGTATCGTTGGTGTGAGCATGGCGAGGTTCGTTTTGCCACATGCACTCGGAAACGCTGCGGCGATATAGGTTTTCTCACCTTCAGGACTTGTCAAGCCCAAAATGAGCATGTGTTCTGCCATCCATCCGTCGTTTTTCGCCATGATAGAGGCAATACGAAGGGCATAGCATTTTTTACCGAGCAAGGCGTTCCCACCATAACCGCTACCATAAGACCAGATAGAACGTTCTTCAGGGAAGTGTACGATGTATTTATTATCCGGATTACAGGGCCAGGAAACATCTTCCTGTCCGGGTTCAAGCGGCATACCGACAGAGTGTAGACACGGCACGAAATCGCCATCTTCACCCAGGATGTCCAACACATCACTACCCATGCGGGTCATAATCCGCATATTAACAACAACGTAGGGGGAGTCGCTGATTTCAACACCGATATGTGAGATGGGTGAACCGAGGGGCCCCATGCTGAACGGCACAACGTACATCGTTCTACCTTTCATACAACCTTTGAAGAGCCCTTTGAGGGTCTTCTTCATGTCGTCGGGGTCGTGCCAATTGTTCGTCGGTCCTGCTTCAACGGGTGTTTTTGAACAGATAAACGTTCTGTCTTCAACGCGCGCGACATCGGCGGGATCGGAGCGCGCGACGTAACTCCCAGGACGCTTCTCCGGGTCTAATCGGAAGAAAGTTCCGTTCTGGACTAATTCTTCACACAACCGGTCGTTTTCTTCTTGGGAACCGTCACACCAATATATAGAATCAGGTTGGCAAAGCGCAGCTGCTTCTTCGACCCAATTCTGTAACTTCTTGTTCTTGGTCATTTAAATCTCCTGTTGCTGAATACTCTTCCTCAAAAATGCATATTATTTCTCGTATATATTTTATAACAAATTTTCACGCTTGGCAAATTAAATGGAAGATGTAAATATTTTCTCAAAAGTTGGGATTGAGGTGTATTATCCGTTTTCTGGCTGAATGCCCGTCAGTATGAACAAATACGTGGTGTTAAAACGAGGCACCTAAATTGACATGGATTTTGCCACGCAATGGAGAATCCCCTGCAGCCAGTCCATAGTTAATACGCAAAATGCCGCCCTTAGATTCAAGTCGCGCACCAACGCCGTAACCCATTCGGAGTCTATCAAAAACAGACGGTGTTTCAATCAAAGTTACCGCGCCTAAATCGGTAAAGCCAAAAATCTGCGAGTCGGGTCCAACAAGAAAACGGTATTCGAGGTTGAGATATACCCTGCGCGGTCCTGAAAACCAATCTTCATCATATCCGCGTAAAGTGGTTGCCCCGCCGAGATAAAACAGTTCAGTCGGCGGGATATTAACACCCCAGGCAGCAGCACCGTGAAATTCAACAGCGACTGTTTGTTTTCGCCAAGTAGGAAAGTACTGCTGTAAGGAGAGCCATACTTTTCGCAACTGAAAGTCGCTCCGTGATACCTCAATAGCGATGCTATCACGCCGTCCGCGCGTCGGGTTCAGGAAATAGTCGCGGGTGTCCCGTGTCAATCGAAACGCGACACTGTACTTCGTTCCACTATACGGCATTAGTTGTGTTGACGTAATAGCATTTAGATTAGAAAAGATTCGGGTTTGGGGATCAAGTGAAGGCGTTGGCGTTGAAGGGAACCCTGTGTTTGGCACGTTAATCCGCTTGTAGCCCAATGTCATGCTCCCTTCAAAGACGCGACCAAAGTGAGTCGTAGCACTTACGTTGCCCGACTGTTCTTCGGAGACAGTTTCGGTTTCGTCATATGAACTACCTGACAATTGCGCCCTATTTGGATTCTGCTGTTTGAATTGTCCATACGCTACACCGATGGTTACCGGTTTGCCGAATATCCACGGTTCGGCATAACCGAGCCGGAAGATCTTGAGTAGTCCAGATTTCCAATAGAAGTTGACCTGCCTACCTGTTCCTAACAAATTGGTTTCACGGGCTTCAAGCACACCTGTGAGTTGTGGTGCTGTGTCTGCCTCGGAATCGGGTGGGGCATATCCGATAACTCCGCTTAATCGTCCTGTTTTTGCTTCGGTTACCTGTGCGTGGAAGTTAATCTTGTCTTCTGTTACTCCAACTTCTAATACATTCGGATTGATCTGATAGAAATAACCTAAATTTCGTAAGCGGCGATAACTTGCGTCAATGTCCCGCTGATCGAAGCGTTGGTTCGGTTTCACAGGGATTTCCCGAAGGACTACCCCTGTTTTTGTCTTCTTCAGTCCACTTATCTTGACTTCACCAATCTGTACCTGTGCCCCTTCTTGGATATTTAACTGAAAATCGACAGTGCCTGTTTCTGCCGAAAATTGGAAGTCCTTCGGTGCGATTTCGACCATTGGATACCCGTATTCGCTGTAAAGGGTCTGGATGCGCTCTACCCCTTGCTCCAAAGCGACCGGTGTAAAAAGTTTACCTCGTCGTAAACCGAGTTGATCCCAGATTTCGGTTTCTGAAAAGCGTTCATTACCCGCGAGTGTAAGCTCACCTATACGAACCCGCTTCCCTTCAACAATCATTACGGTAATAGCCATATTTGCTGCGTTGCTGGTCTCTGTATCCTCTGACACCCGTGCGATATTGGGCGACATCTCAGCAAACACGAAACCCGCTTCCCGATAGGCAGCGACGATACCTTCAAATCCTTCTATTATTTCGGCACGCGTATATACTTTTTCTTTTTCCCATCCGAATAGTTTTATCAGTCTATCCTTATTTAAGTGATGATTTCCGCTAAAACGGAGTTGATGGATACGGTAGCGTGGTTGCGTTTTATCCGCTGTTTCCTTGTCAGGAGTTGACCGTTCTGGAGGCGAGACGTGCTCCTTCGAGCCAGCAGCATATATCGTTTCAGGAATAACCGTGAAACTGAGGAGTAAACCACTAAAAAAGAGGATATGTGAAAGTCGGTATCTGGCCATCTATTATTCTCATTTACAACATCTAAAACTTGTTATCATCTCATTTCAACATTTTACCATGTTTTCTGTGTTAGCCGCAAACATACCTATGAATAAGAAAAAATTTGATAAAAATGTATAAATATGGTATAATATTAGTTGAAGTTTTAACATTCATAATTTATTTAAAAAATTTTGGCAGTACGGTTTGAAATTCACGCATTCACGCATTTTAAGGAGTTAGGGAGATATTATGCCAAATGCACTATTTGTTTATCCGAAGTTTCCGCCATCTTATTGGGGCTTTAAGTACGCCTTAGAATTCCTTGGCAAAAAATCATCAATGCCCCCGCTTGGACTCTTGACGATCGCTGGAATGTTCCCCGACAATTACGCCATGAAAGTCGTTGATATAAATATAGAACCGCTCACGGATGCGCATCTCCAATGGGCAGATGTTGTTTTCACTTCAACGATGATTGTTCAAAAAGCGTCGCTCTATGAAGTCGCTGAACGGTGTAATCGAGCGGGTGTACCGATTATCGCTGGCGGTCCCCACCCTACCTCCTATTACGATAATATCAAAGCAGAAACCGATGCTACGATTAACCATTTTCTATTTGGCGAGGTTGAAGAGATTTTTGAAGATTTCTTAACCGATTTCGAGAGTGGGTGTGCAACGGAGGTCTATCGGGAAAAGCGAAAACCGGATATTACGAAAACACCACCGCCTCGTTACGACCTTATTGATATTAACTCTTACGGTTCAATGGCACTTCAGTTTTCGCGTGGGTGTCCCTTTAATTGCGAATTTTGCGACATTACGAAACTGTTCGGACGCGTGCCACGCACCAAAAGCAATGAACAGATGCTTGCCGAGTTTGAGATGCTTTATAAACTCGGTTGGGACGGCGCGATGTTTGTCGTTGATGACAATTTCATCGGGAACAAACGCGACGCGATGCGCTTACTCCCGGCTGTCAAGGAATGGCAGGAAAAACGGCAATTCCCCTTCTCGCTTTTCACTGAAGCCAGCGTAAACCTCGTTGAAATCCCTGAAATGCTTGACGCAATGACTGAGGCAGGGTTTAACATGGTATTCCTCGGTATTGAAAGCCCTAATGATGAGGCACTGCTCGGTACCTCCAAAGGACAAAACACGAGCAAAGAAGAAGAAGCAGGTAGTTACCTCATGCGTGCTATCAGAAAAATACAGAGCAGGGGGATAGAAGTCACTGGCGGATTTATCATCGGGTTGGATGGTGATACGGAATTTGATTCACACATTAATTTTATTCAGGAAGCCGGTATCCCGATGGCGATGGCAGGGCTGCTCACTGCCCTGAAAGAGACGGATCTCTGGCATCGATTGAAACAAGAAGACCGGTTGCTTGTAGAATCGAGCGGAAATAATACCGACATGAGCCTCAATTTCGTCCCCGAAATGCCGCGCGCAGAGCTTATCTCAGAGTATCGGCGGGTTATTTCAACGCTCTATGATCCAACCTTGAAAAACTATTTCGCTCGGTGTTTGACGTTGCTTGAGCACATGCCTAAGACCCACAATAACGTTCGGTCGATTCGCATAGAGGAAATAATAGCATTTGCCCGCTCCATTCAGCGGCAAATTTTTTCCAGACAAGGGTTGGAATACGCACGCTATTTGGCGAAAGTCATCAAAAACTATCGCCAGATGTTTCCTGAAGCTGTCCGGTTGGCTGTTATGGGATACCACCTTGAGAAAACAACGCGTTATACTCTCGCTGTTGAGGATTTCAGGAACTTCTTGGATCAGGAGATGGATACGTTTAAAGAGAAGGTCCCACAGTTTGTGGATGCTCAAGGCGGCCGGACGAGTGAGATCCAGAACTATTCGCGGCAACTTTTTGCACGCATTAAGACAAAGTACAATGCAATCCATAAGGATTTTCAATACGCCGCACACGGCGCGCTTACCGGTTTTCAGCAGTCCATGTTCAAGACGTACTTAGAGGCGGAATTCGCTGCTTTCAAAGACGCAGTCGGTACTTTCGCAAAAGCACAGACTGAACGGCTCGGTGAACTTCAAGCATACGTCCATAGCCTCTTTGCCCGTGTCCATGCCCAGCAGGCACAACTCCACAAGGTTTTCAAGCACCACACCGACGATTTCAAGCAGAATGCCCAAGAAACCTTTGATGCTTTCCATGAATCCGTCACGCGACATTTAGAGCAACTCTTCGGTTCTGTCCCTGTCCAAATTGAAGGACTGAGCTAGCGGGACCATGGCGTGTATTGAAATAGAAAATCTCCGCTTTACTTATCCGAGTCGAGAGATTCCAACACTTCACGGCATTACGACTCGCGTCCCTCGTGGCGCATTTGTTTTATTGACGGGCCCAACGGGGTGTGGTAAATCTACTCTGCTGCGCACGTTGAACGGCTTAATTCCGCATGCATCAGCAGGTACGCTCACAGGGACGGTGTCTCTCGACGGGCAAGACATTGCCACCCAACCGCTCGCTACCACATGCCAACAGGTCTCACTCCTTTTCCAAAACCCAGACGATCAACTCTTTTGCACACTGGTTGAAGATGAAATTGCCTTCGGGCTTGAGAATCTCGGTTTCCCGCCCGAAGAGATTCAGGAACGGATCACTTTCGCCTTGGAACAGGTAGGGTTGTCCAGATTTGAATCTCGACAGATTTCATCACTTTCAGGCGGTGAAAGACAGCGCGTTGCTCTTGCCGCTGTTTGCGCCATGCAACCGCAAGTTCTACTCCTTGACGAACCCACCAGTCATCTTGATCCTAAGGGAACACGGGAAATTCTCAATATCGTCAACTCCCTAAATAACGAGATGGGCATAACAGTTGTTTTAGCGACCCACCGGACCAGAGAAGTTGCACCGTTGTGCAATCATGTCTGGCTGATGGAAGATGGACGACTCTGTCTGGATTTGCCGAAGATAGATGCATTTCAAGATGCAACCCCCTATCAACGTTTAGGGGTACAAGTGCCCCAGGCAGAAAACATTGTGGGAAAGTCCACTACCTCGCCTCTTAAGCGTCCTTCCAATGCAACACGACAAGATCCACTTCTCAACATCCAACATCTCCATTTTCGTTACCCAAACACCGATAAAGATGCTGTTTGTGACATCTCTTGCAAGGTACCGCGTGGCGAAGTACTCGCTATCATGGGCGCAAACGGGTCAGGCAAAACTACACTGATACACCTCATCGCGGGTTTGCTACGTCCGTCATCTGGTGAGGTAGTTATTGACAGAAAATCATACGGTCGCGTGAAACTCCATCAGTTAGCAGGTAAAGTAGGCATCGTTTTTCAGGACCCAGATCTATTGTTACAGGCGGAGACCGTTCGCGATGAGGTGGCGTTCGGTCCGAAGAATCTTAAATTTTTTAGAAAAACCCTTGAAGAACGGGTTAACAAGACACTCACGCGATTTGACTTACAAAATCTCGGCTCAGAAGCACCGTATGCGCTATCTCGGGGGCAACGCCAGCGAACGGCTGTTGCAGCGACCTTTTCACTACACCCCGATCTTTTCCTACTTGATGAACCCACCACTGGTCAAGACGCGCAGCACCTCTATCAGTTAATGGATGAACTCTGTGATGAGATCCAACAAGAAAACAAGACTCTCATTTTTGCTACGCACGACACCGACCTCACCTTAAAATATGCCAACCGTATTCTTCTATTACGTGATGGCGCAGTGATTTACGATGGCGAACCTGCTACAGCCTTTGCGGATCAAGACCTTCTACAGCAAGCATCGCTATGATTATTTCCTTCCGACTCGCTAATAAGTTTGCAATCTGTGTTAACTTTATTCTTCTATTATTCAATTTGATGGGTTTAGTTTATTGTCATGTAATGTAAACATAATCTTTTGGAGAAACGTTGTAATAAATTACTTTCCTTGAACTGAGTGCTAACCTATTGGTGTTCTCACAACCGTGTTATATTTTCACAAGGCTGTGAGTTCACAGTGATAATTCGATTGCTAAAAGGAGAATGAAGGATTAGAGATTGAATTGTCACCAGCCATAAGCGTGAGAGGGGCCCTCGGCGTCTCTTTTGAAGATTTTGATAGGAGTTTTAGCATCGGGTTGAACTTTCATTGAAGATGATGTCAAGAGTTAAGCGAGAGTTCCTACAGTCATTCGAGAGCTAAACTTGATAGCCATCGCGAAATATGTTATACTTCAAGTAAAAGGAAGGCTCGTATATGGTTACCCGACAGGAAATCCAAGCTACATGTGATGACATCGTGCGCGAATTTGCGCCACTACAAGTTATCCTCTTTGGTTCCCATGCTTATGGCACGCCGACAGAGGATTCGGATGTAGATCTGCTCGTTGTGATGGATATTCCGAAGTCGGAGTTTCTCAACAAGGCTATAGAGATTCGGCAACGCATTTCATACCGATTCGGTCTGGACCTGTTGGTGCGTTCTCCGGAAGAGATCGCGTATCGGGTTTCCTATAACGATTGGTTTCTTCGCGAGATTACTGAAAAAGGCGAAGTGCTTCACGGCATCAATGCTTACTGCAATATCAAAAATCTACAAGGCACGCATTACAAGGTGAATGTTCTCAAAAAGGAGGACGACTGCATGAATCCGTTGACGCTGGAATGGATACAGAAGGCTGAGAACGATTATGCCGCTGTCCAGCAACTTCTGCAAGCACCAAATCCGCTGCATGATATTATCTGTTTTCACGCACAACAGTGTATTGAAAAGTATCTCAAAGCTTGGCTGCAAGCGGCAAACATTCCTGTTCAACGGACACATAACCTTGAAGAATTGCTCGTGTTGATTACACCTACACTACCTGCTTGGTCCGATTGGCAACCTGATTTTAAGATAATAACTGCATATGCGGTAGATCCTCGTTATCCGGGAGATTCAGCAACATCTGACAATACACAGCATGCAATGCATATCTGCGATAAAGTGCGTCGGGCCGTTCGTACGCAGCTAAAACTCGCGATGCCTGCTGATTGACCTAAAAATGACTGCTTCATGCTGCCAGAACCATTCAGAAAGAAAAAATAAGGCGAAAATATATTCAACGTTTCATGTTTTAGTTCTTGTGATGACAGGACTGACTTTCAGCACACCTTTTGTTAGCATCGCCCAACAGACTTTTGTGCAAGCCGAAGCTGCGACCGCTGCTGAAGCGGATGCTAATAAAGATGTCAGCAAGTTATTATGCTTCAGTACCGGTTGTGTGCTTTCTGCTCTCTTTTTTTTACCGACTCCGTATGGTTATTTTTTTCCGCCAACTGGCATAATTGGATCATATTCCTATCGACCCTCACCACCACCTTCTCGGTTGATTGGAAAATCGCCTGAATATATAGCTGCTTACACATCAGCCTATGAATTAAAAAGAGGGAATATTCAGGCGCAATGGACATCAGCAGGTTGCCTCAGTGGTTGCGTTGTAGCTGGAAGTTTGGCTGCTGGGATTAGACTCGGAGTGCTGGCTGCACAAGAGTGAACTTGAAAATCAACGTAAAAAGAAAAAATTGACCTCTCACATAGCAAGCAGGTTATAATTCAAACTTGTAATCCATCAAGGAGAAATACCTTGAAAATAAATTCAACATTTTACGTATCGGTTTTTCCGATGGTAGTCCTGACCTTCTGTATGCCTTTTGTTAGTTTTTCCCAACAGAATTCGGTGATCCTTGAAGCCAGAGCCATGGCTGAACAAGATGCCGAAAGCCATGTTAACAAAATCATGTGGTTCGGAGCGGGTAGTCTTATCTCAGGCGGCACGTTACTTGCTTTCAGAATTATCAATGAACCTACATCTGAAATGTGCGGAGCCGCCTGCCTTCTCCACGGAGTTGCCCTCGCTGGTACTTTTGTTTACTCGCCTCCACCATCGCCTTCGCGTCTCCTTGGAAAATCACCAGAATATATTACCGCTTACACAGCTGCCTATAAATCAGAAACAAGAAAAATTCAGGCACTATGGGGAATAGTCGGATATATTAGTGCTGGACTTGTAACAGGCGGAATTATAATTTTGGAAGGGGGTTCAGATTTTGACTTTTAAGCCACACGGTTAACGTTGTGTAGTCTATATCTGGAACTATGAGAAAAACGAAAACTGAAACGTGGTAACCTAACCGAAGACATTCAGCTGAGTGTTGTTGCTTGATTTAAGACGATAACCTCGCGAACTACATTTCTTCTGAAATTGGCATAGGGACCAGTATAATTGTCACCCCCTATGTCACTCGTAAAAAAACATAAAAAATAAATGTCCAAAAACCTCCAATTTCTTGTTATACTTTTACTCATACTTTTTTTCACGCAAGCACTTGATGCAGCACCGTTAAAAACGCTCTCTTTAGACTTTACGCGCGAATTAACCGAAAAGGACAAAACCGAGCACATCGCTGGCACACTCCATTACGACGTAAAGGCTGCGCGGGTTGTTGTTGAGGTTGCCAAACCGGTCAAACAGATAATGGTTGTGAAAGGGAAAGTCTTGGAAATCTATTATCCGGTAGAGAAACAAGCGTTCCGCTTTATCTCCGAAGGACGTGTTCCGCTCCCGTTTGTCGAATCTATTATCCAAACCACACAAGCGGAATACGGGTTGACTGCAATCGGATATACTTTAGATAAACATGATGTCGTTGAGAAAGTCCTCTACACGTATTGGCAACCCCCTGAAAAGGCGAAAGATTCACTCGGTGTCGTTATCCTCGGCATGCGCGATGATCGGCTCATCTCAGCAGAAGTCAAAAATCCGGAAGGCTATATTATCGGTAGATCGCGCTATCAGCACCACAGCAAAATCGGTATTAACTATATTCCTATGGAGGTTACATCCAGTACGTACGATGCGAAATCTGAAGTCCTTCAACATGAAAAAATTGCTTATAGCAGCCCACAGGTAAATGTAGAAATACCAAATCCAATTTTAAATTTTACGATTCCTGAATCTGTTGAGGTTAAAGAGATTAAATGGTAAATTATTCTGCTCGTCGTATATTTGTCACTTTTTGTGTGTTTTGTTCGTTCGTTATTATTGCTTTACCTACGTTTGCCGGTGAAGCAGCTGACCTGGCGTTTATCCGTGAAATCAACCCGATCACAACGCCGGAACCGCAGGAAGTTGTCCGTTTTAATCCGATGGAAACCTCGGAGTTAAAACTTGTCGCTACGGGGTTGATACGGTTGTATCAAAAATTCATCTCAAGTCAAGACAGTCCAACTTGCAGCTTCTCTCCGAGTTGTTCACGCTTCGGTATGGCTTGTATACAGGAATACGGTGTCCTGCGCGGTGTGCTACTCGCCGCTGATAGACTTATCCGATGCAACGGTTCGCAATCAAGACACTACTATAAAGACCCAAGAACAGGAAAGTACATAGATCCAATTTCAGATTATGCCAAGTAAACAGATATGGGGATTGTTAGTGATAATACTCCTCAATACAGCGTTGTTATCCTTTGCGGACTCCGAGGAACCGTTTGCATATTACAGTCCCGAAAATATCCTTAAATTCGCCGATTCTCTGTATGCCCAAGGCGATTACCTCCGTGCTGCAGGTGAGTACCAGCGTTACCTTTTCTATCAGCCCCAAGAAAGCGCGCAAATCCATTATAAAATTGCAGTCTGTTATCGCTTCGGTGGTAAAACCGAACAAGCGATTCAAGGTTTTGAGGCACTTTTGCGAACCGACCCCGAAGGTCAATTTGCAAGCCGTGCCTACTATCAAATCGGTGCCACCTATTTCCTGATGGATCGGTATGAACAGTCCGCACAATTTCTCCATGAAGCACTACCACGCATAACGGATGCCCGCCAACACGCCGAAGCAGCGCAGCTGATTGGACTCTCTTATCTGAGGCAAAAACGGTGGTCTGAAGCAGGTAAGTTTTTTAAGGCGTTGCAGAAATCAGATGTAATGCAGATCAGAGAAAAAGCAGAAGTGTATCACATTTACGCGGAGAAGGGAGCAGCCTTACCGACCCGCAGCCCATTTTTAGCAGGAACTCTCTCTACAATTGTACCCGGAGCCGGACGACTCTATACCGGTCGCTTTGGAGACGCGCTAAACACCCTTTTCACAGTTGGTTTAACAGGTTGGCAGGCTTATGATGGCTTTCGTAGAGACGGACTTTCATCGGCAAAAGGATGGACACTTGGCACACTCTGCGGTATCTTCTATGTGGGTAATATCTACGGATCTGTAATTTCAGCCCGCGTTTACAATCGCCACGTGACGGACGAGTTCTTGGCAACATTGTTGGTAGAATTGCCATATTAGTTGAAAGCACATATTTTAACTCAACGCTTTCCTACTTTTTCAATTTTTATCAGTTTTCAGAAAAATCTCGCCATCAAAGTCTGGGATCTTATGAAGCGACTGGGTTTTACCACCATTGACTCCGACAACACGGTCATCGAAAACGACAGTTTGTTCAGAACCGCTACGGTTGTATACTGCCCACCCATTTTCAAACTCGCGGATAAAGAGTCCAGGGACATCTCGGTATAGGACTGCTTGCGCCTGGAGCGGTTGACCGAGGTCAGCATCCCAAAAATCATACCAATTGTGTAGATGGTCGGGGACGGGTATAGCATTGTCGTCACCGAACAGTACATAACCGTCTGAGTGTGTTAGGCTCAACGTGGTAATCATGCGCATCCACTGTTGATTTTCTGAACTGTTCCGCTCCGCAACGCGTGTATTTAAATCTCCCATATACTCCGTTACGACGCGCCACCCTTCTAAGCAGTTGATTCGCGGCTCTCTCAAGTGCTGTTCAGCCCATAGCAATGTCTTTTCTATCTGTAGAACCTGATCGAGGTTATACCCTTTGTTATGTTCCGGCTTATAACACTCCATGAAGATACCGTTGACGTACGGCGCGGATTTTGGAATCTGACGCATATTCGCGTTAACAAGGATTAGGAAATCGTCATCCACTTGCTCCCGTGTCTTGCGCAAGATAGCCAATCTCGCCTCTAATTCAGCCTCCCGTGTGAGAATTGTCGCTGACCAGTCATCAACACCAACTGAACTGGTCGCATAATCTTCGTTCCACCAATCCAACATGATCCCATCAAAAAGACCAGACTTGTCCAATGCCACAGCTTGATTGACCATCAGATTCTGCATCTCTGGATTCGTGAAGTCTATGAGGTAGCTGAGAACTTTATCGTTTTCATCAATTTCTCCATTGCCGTTCGTATCTTCTCCCCAACCGACAACGGGTTTGCCGTTGCTATCTTCAAGCCAATACGGAGAATCCGGCGGAAAATAACCGACCTCCCACCAGTTTTCTACATCTGATTCATTCTGACGAGACACATATCTTGCGTCTCTGCATCGGATTTCCACAAGCAGCAAGAGATTCGGATTTAAGGATAGCAGCTGTTGTTTTCTTTCCCGTGCGGTATCTAATTGGCTGGGACTTAGTGCTGTTGCCAACCCTGAATAAGGCTGTTCCTCTGATATATCCCAAGCAACCCTTAACAGAGCGTAAGGGTGGGCAAAAGCGAGATCGTGTTGGGCAAGTCGATGAAGTTCGTCTATGTCGGGTCTATTTTCGATGCCGCTCCATGCTTGAAAAATGGAAGGGTAACTCCTCCGCGCATCGGCTGCATTTGCCTTTATAACGCCGAAAACGAAGAGGAGCATCAGAGATTGAATTGTAATTGTTTTTAGCATTGTGGCATTTCTTTCTATTTATCAAAGTCTACCTTCAGTTTTCCCCACGTTGTTGCTAACTTATCTTGGGGTTGTACTGCTAATACACCTTCAATGCCTTTGTTCATTAGTTCTTGGATTTCCTGCTCGGAACGCGCGATATTGGAGATTCGCACTTCGTCCATCCGTCCTTGTAGAAATGGACCAGCACCGCGTCCGAGCCACAATACATCGTCATTCGGGGTGATATTACCGCCGATCTTGCCCTCGCCGTCTAAGACACCGTCGATGTAAATCTTGGCATCGCCGGACTTGGCATCGTAAGTTCCAGCGATATGCGTCCATTTCTTCAGTGGCATATCCGTTTTACCGGCGGCAACTGCAGCCCCCCAAGCATGCTTATCGGTAGTCATCCGGATGAGCACCTTCTTATCGCTCCGAGGTCCCACTTTGTAGGTCGTTTCCTTAGTAGCACCGGTGCCACCAGCGGTTGACCACGCCTCAAGATAGAGCCACATTTCCACCGTAAGTCCTTCAACAAGGTCTAAACTTTCACTATCAGGAATTTCCACAAAATCCCTGGGAGCATTTCCTCCAAAGGTGAGTCCGCCACCGGGGTTACCTTCACCCCATTTCGGTCCCATGAGTTCACCACCGTTCTTGTTGCCTGAGAGGTCCTTGACGGTTTTCCCGGCACCTGACTCAAAAGTGTAGAGGAGGACGGTGTGTTCATCTTGCGCAAAACCGGATAAACTTCCCCCAAATATTAACAGGAGAATCATCATTAGCGAACGCGTAACATTTATAATACTGGACATGACAAAATCTTCTCCTTTCGCGTGTGTTATCGTTAGTCTGACCTTTTATCACAGAAGCACCCAATGCGCAATTTAAAAAATCCCAACGCTGAATTAACACAATTGTGCTTGCGTTATTTTTTTCCAGTGTTATACTGAAACTATACTTTGAAACTCAACAGAATTGAGACTTGACATGCAGTACACATCCCAGCAAAATGATTGGTTGGTTCAGCCTTTTTGCCAATCTGTTTCCGTAAAAGAAACCGACAATCAACTGATTCTCGATAATGGCCTCATTCAGCGAACATTCGTTACCTTACCTAATTTCGCAACAGTTGATTATACCAATCAAATTACCGGTAATAGTCTTCTTCGCGGCATCAAACCAGAGGCGATACTTACGATTGAGGGGCACCAATTCGAGGTAGGTGGCTTGAAAGGACAGCCCGACTACGCCTATCTTGATTCGGATTGGATTGCAGACTTGACCAATGACCCAAACGCATTTCAATTTCGCGAATATAGAGTCGGTGAACCCAAAACTCTCTATCCATGGGTAAAAAGACGTTCAACGACACCATCAGCATATCCGCCAGAGGGCGTGACATTGACGGTTGAGTTCTCACCACCACCAGCCGTTGACTCCCTGAAGGTTTGTGTGCATTATGAACTATACCAAGGCATTCCAGTCCTGTCCAAGTGGGTCACGATTCACAATGAGAGTCAACAACCGATTCAATTGGACACCTTAAGCTGTGAAATCCTGGCGGTCAACGAGCAGGAGCAGCATCGGCTACATGTGGAGAGCGATTATGCCTTTAGTGGAATGGAAACAACGCAATGGGGACCCGATGCGGATTACAAGACACAAGTCGATTACCGCTATCAGATGCCACTGTTGATGACAAGCCACTACCCACTCGGTCCGGGTGTGCCGCTTCAACCGGGAGAGACTTTCATGAGTTTTCGCACCTTCGAGATTTTGCATGATAACGATGACCGTGAGCGAAAGGGACTCGCACGTCGCAAGATGTATCGCACGGTCGCGCCACAGGTCACGGAGAATCCTATACTTATGCACGTTCGGAGTGCCGAACCGGACGCAGTCCGGTTGGCGATTGATCAGTGCGCCGAAGTCGGGTTTGAAATGGTGATTATGACCTTTGGGAGCGGATTCAATGTCGAGAGTGAAGACCCAGAATACATAGCCATAATGAAGAAATTAGCAGATTATGCACATAGCAAAGGTATTCAAATCGGTGGTTATACGCTGATGTGTGCTTCGCGGGGTGTGGGTGAAGACTTCAACTGTATTGACCCAGACACCGGAAAACCCGGAAGTAAGTTCGGACAGAGTGCCTGTCTTGCGAGCAGCTGGGCAGATGGCTATATCAAGCGTGTGCTGAATTTCATGGATGCAACTGGAATGGATATCATAGAGACGGATGGCCCTTATCATGGTGATGTCTGTGCTGCAACGACGCACGAACACCATAACGGCTTGGAGGATTCGCAGTTACGCCAGTGGGAAGCGTGCGTTCATTTTTATCACGAATGCCGAAAACGTGGTATCTATATCAATTCACCAGATAATTATTACCTCAATGGTTCAAACAAATGCGGTATGGGCTATCGCGAAACGAATTTCAGCTTGCCCCGCGAGCGTCAAATTCTAATTGCCCGACAGAATATCTATGATGGAACTTATGAAAAGACACCGAGTATGGGCTGGATGTTCGTTCCGTTGGTAGAATATCACGGTGGGGGACAAGCCGCGACATTTGAACCATTGTGCGAACATCTTGATGACTACGAAGCACATCTATCACAGAACTTCGGCAGTGGTGTGATTGCGTGCTATCGCGGTCCCCGGCTTTTTGATACTCAACAGACGAAAACTGTCGTCAAGAAATGGGTTGACTTCTATAAAAAATATCGCCCGATATTGGAGTCTGACCTGATCCACGTACGTCGTCCAGATGGACGCTCCATTGATTGTGTCCTACACGCGAACGCGCAAATCAACCCCTGTGGACTCGCGATGCTCTATAATCCTACGCAGACGGTGCAGCAGATGACTTTGAAACTACCGCTCTATTATACTGGATTGTCTGAAATCGCCAAGGTTCGTGAAGAAGAAGGAGAACCGAAACAGTATAAAATCGACCGGAATTACAACATCGAGATTCCAATTAAACTGGAAGCAAAGCGTGTTAGTTATCTCATTATTGAGGCTGAAACATAAGTCCGCTCTAACTTTTCAACTGGAGGTAAAAGATGAGAGCGATCGGATTCAAAAAAACAACTTGGGTATACGGAATACTGATCTGCCTCTGTTTCATGATCTCAGGTCCAAGTTCTGCCAAGATCGATTCGGACGCAGCTTTGGGAATATGGTTCTTTGATGAAGGTAAAGGTGGGACAGCAAAAGATTCTTCCAAAAATGGCAATGACGGCGAGATCGTTGATGCCCAATGGGTTGATGGTGAGTTCGGCAAAGCCCTAAAGTTTGAGGGGGGTGGTCATGTTGCTGTCGGCGATTTTTCTGACTATGAGGATAAAGTGTCGATCGTCGCTTTAATTAAAACGCCTGCAGCCCCTGCATGGTCTGACATCATCGTGGGGCCCTGCGGCGATGTTATCTTGACCTTAAGGGATCACAAATTAAATTTCGCTGGACAATGTGCACAACCGATCCCGCATAATACGTGGTCTAAAACCTTGTTGAACGATGATAAATGGCATCAGATTGCGGGTACTTACGACGGTAAAAAAGTGAATGTCTATGTTGATGGTGAATTAGAAGCATCTAATGCTGCCGCGGGTCCATTTAAAACGGGAGCTAAGTATATCGGCTCCAGAGATGACAAGCAGGAGGCTTTCACGGGGCTTATTGATGAAATCGCATTTTTCAATGTTGCACTCTCAGAAAATGATGTGAAAGCGATTGCAAACAGTGGGTTATCTATTGCCCTCGGTTTTGCAGCGGTTTCTGCTCAAGCAAAATTGACCACGACTTGGGCGAAATTAAAAACAGAACGGTAATTCGCTAAGGGTATTAACTTCGGTATATAGTGAATCAACTACCCAAATGAAACCCAATGCCTCATCGCACCCCGTTGGTGAAAGTGTTGGGTTTCCCTACAAACCCCTTACATGACAGCCTCCCAAAAATACCGGTTTTTTGATACGGATGTGCCTCGTCTTCCCCGTTCAACCCAACCTACAAAAACCAGATTCTTATATATCAAACTCACGTTAAATAGATTTTGAAGTTTTATGATATCCCCTATAGAAGAAAATTTGCGTCGCGAAAGGGCTCTATTTTTTTTTGAACAAATTCAGCCCTTATTTGCCTAATCTAATAGAGCGAAATTAGAACAAAATATATCAAAACTTCTAACCGTTGGTGAGGAAATCCATGAAACGGCAATATTTTATCGTAGCACTTTTCGTTTGTGTGCTAATGTTTTCAGCGATAGTCGTACTAAATACTTGGACACAAGATAAATTGTCCCAAGATGAAAAACGGTTTGACCTCGACAAGAATGATGAACTCAGTGACGCTGAAAAGCAACTCATGTTTAGAGCGATGAGACTTGAAGCTGCAAGGGGAAACAAATTCAGCGAGAGCGAGATTCGTCAGATGCAAAGTGGAGAACAAGATAGATCTCGTAGAAGAGGTGGGGGCGGCAGGGGACGCGGTTCCAGGGAGCCTTCAGGACCACGCTTGGATCCTGAGCAGGTTAAATTTAAGGATGGTGCCGCCACAGTTCCCGACCGAGAGACCTTTGAAAAACTATCATATCAAGGCACAGAAGTCCGTATCGACACCCAGTTGATTGGAATTGAATTTGTAAAATTTCAGATCGAGAATACACATACGCAAAACCCACAACTCTATTTCATGAATACGGAGACCCATCGTTCTCATGGTAGCTTCATGAGTGCTGCGGGTTTGGGACGCGGGCAAGGGCAGATGCGCGGTGTGCTGAGTTATCGTCCGCTCTTCATGGCACCGAATGGTGAACCGGGGGTCTATACTTTCGAGTTTAACCCGAATGATGCCTTTCCATTTGAGGAAATTAAACTTGCACATGACTTGCTTGTGGCAAAGATGCCGATACTGAAAAACAGGCTCGGCTATTGTCCCTTGTGGGGAGCCATCGGTATTTATAATCGTGAAAAAGCGTTGTATGAGGCAGCGGAATTCCCTGTCTATTTTGAAGATGATCTGTACGCGAATATCGGTTACCTTCCGCTGAATCAGGCGGCATCGTTTGGTCGGTTACGTGTGTTGGAACTGGATGAGCGTCCTACACCTCGGGATATCGTTATCTGCAAAACCTTACCGAACGAAATGCCGAGAGTCGCAGGAGTTATCACGGGTGTTCGGCAAACGCCGCTTTCACACGTCAATCTTCGGGCTATTCAAGACAAAGTTCCTAACGCCTTCATCGCTGAGGCATGGAAAAGCGAGAAAATCGCGCCGCTCATCGGTAAGTATGTCTACTATAAGGTGAACGCTGACGGTTTCAAAATTCGGGAGGCGACGCTCAAGGAAGTGGAGCGTCATTTTGACGATTTACGTCCACCGAAAACCCAGAAACCTGAACGCGATCTCTCTGTCACGAAGATCCTACCCCTTGACGATATCAAGTTCACGGACTCGGCACGTTTCGGTGTCAAAACAGCAAATATGGCAACACTCCGCATATTCGGATTTCCTGAAGGCACGGTACCAAACGGGTTTGGCATCCCTTTTTACTTTTATGACGAATTCATGAAGCATAACCGTTTCTATGAGAAAATCGAGGCATTACTCAATAACCAAGCGTTTCAGAGCGATTATGACACAAGGGTAGATGAACTGAAAAAGTTTAGGGATGAAATTAAGAAAGGTGAAATGCAAAACTGGATGATAGACGTGCTCTCCAAACTACACAGCACCTTTCCTGAAGGTACATCCCTACGGTGCCGTTCCAGTACGAACAGCGAAGATTTACCCGGTTTCAGCGGCGCAGGTTTATACGATTCTTTCACACATCATCCGGACGAAGGGCACCTCTCTGAATCGATTAAACAGGTGTTTGCAAGTCTCTGGAATTTCCGGGCGTTTGAAGCACGCGATTTTTATCGTATTGATCACTTCGCCACTGCTATGGGGGTGCTTGTCCACCCTAATTTCGCGGATGAATTGGCGAATGGCGTTGCCGTCACCGATGATGTCGTCTATCAAACGATCGGGAATTATTATCTTAACACGCAGGTCGGTGAAGATCTCGTGACAAATCCTGAAGAGCAATCTATTCCAGAAGAAATCTTGTTGGATTGGTGGGATACTAACAACTACAGAGTGGTGACGACTTCCAATCGTACAACGGATGGCGAACGGATCCTGACGGATGCCTATTTGCGTGAGCTCAACAGGTATCTCGGTATGATACACAACAAGTTCAGTCAACTCTACGGTCCCGTCGGACGAACGAAAGATTTCGCTATGGAGATTGAATTCAAGATTAAAAGCGATGGTAAAGTTTCAATCAAACAGGCGAGACCCTGGGCGCAGTAAGTTTAAGGTCAACTACCTCATCCTTTAAGGTAAGGTAGTTGACCTTATCTGGTTGGCGGGGGATCAACAAATCTGAATCGCTTACCGGTCAATTTTGAGCTTGCCCCACGTCACTGTAAGTTTATCTACCGGGTCAACAGCAAGAATTGTGTTAAAGCCAGAATTCATAAACTCCTGAATTTCCTTTTGAGACTTCACCTCATTGGAAATCCAGAGTTCATCCATACCGCCAGCAAAATGAGATGAGCCAGAAGTCCGTCGATATCCAATATCAAGGCTCGGTTCGCCTGACACGTCAATAACACCGCCCCCGGCGATTGGACCAGCGTCGTCCTCCTCGCCGTTGACATAGATTATAGCTTCTTTACCGTTCCACGTTGCTGCGACATGGGTCCATTCTCCTTCAGCGATCACGGTCTGGCCGAGAAAATCTTTCACATGATATGTTGTCCAGACTAGCACTTTTGAACCGTGGAAGCCAAATTTCCATCCAGCCCCGCCGTCCATCTCTACAATATTCTGCCAACCGGTAATGCCATCGGGATTTACCCAGGCACCTACACTCATCGGGTCAGTGAGTTCCTTCAACGGGGCAGCATTTTCGATTGTGATAAATGTGCCGCCATCAAATTCAAAGGCTTTCTCAAATGGACCATCAATCCAAGTTTGCTTACCATCAACAGCACCATCATTTCCATTACCGGATAGGTCTCCGACGGTATCACCTTTTCCTTCGTCAAATGTTGCTAAGAACACGATGTCTTTAGGCAATTCTGCGTATGTATTACCGACAAGAATCGCTAATATCGCAAGTACATAAATCAAAGTTCGCATTTTTAGGCTCCTAATCTTATCAATTTTGAAAACCTGACTACACCTCGTGCCCGGCTACCGGTATAGCATCAACCGAGAAATCTGCTTATGGACACCAAGCTTCTAAGAGTCTTAACATTAAACCAATATTGTACCACCTATTCACGCAATTCACAACGTAAAAAGAGATGATTAATCTTCCACCTTCCCCATAGTCAATGTCCGAGAGCTGCGCTTTTCAATTTCATTCTATTTCCTTTTCATTCTCCACAGGACTTACGCAATCCTACGGATAGGTAAGTGTACAAACTGCCCCTACCTGCTTAACCATGACAAATTACGTAAGTCCTGGTAGATTTACTCTAAACCGAGCGTTTTGCCTACATAAATCTCTAATTCTCTATTTTTATTTCTCCCCAGAATGTGAGAGATTTACCGAGTGCGGCTACGCTCAAACCACTCGGTGCGAATTCCTCAACGGTTGGCAAAATCGCGGGCCCCAAGCCTTCAGCAACCCCACCAACAGCATAGACTTTATCGTCCACAGTACCAACGCCCAAGAAAACTCTCACCGTTGGCATTTCTGGACTTTCCACCCATGTGTCGGTGGCGGGTTCATATACTTCGACAGTTGCTAACCCGGGCCCTTGCACAACAGATGTACCGCCGATGGCGTAAATTCGTGAATCTACAACACCGACAGCCAAAGCGGTTCGAGGGGTCGGCATATCTGTTTTCCGCGTCCATGCATCTGAACTCGGATCGTATTCTTCAACTGTTTCAAGAACAGGCCCTTGCACGGTAGGTGTTCCGCCGATGAGGTATATTTTTCCGTTAACGCTTGTAGCTGCGGCTCCTGAACGGGGTGCTGGCATATCTGCTTTTTGGGTCCATGTGTCAGTTGCCGGATCATATTCTTCAACAGCCTCCAACACAGGACCGACATTCTGGGCGACACCCCCAATCGCGTATATTTTATCAGATACAACCGCCGCCGCAAAAAACGAGCGCGGGGTCGGCATATCTGCTTTCTGCGTCCATGTGTCAGTTGCGGGGTTATATTCTTCAACCGTTCCGAGTGCCGGGGATTGTCCGTTCCATCCACCGATGGCGTAAATTTTTCCACCGACGACACATGTTACAACCCCCGCACGTGCTTCTGGTAGGCTCGCTTTTTGGGTCCACTCGTCTTTATCCGGGTCGTAAGCGTCAACAAAATCAACGGGTTCAGCAAGCATTCCACCGATAGTGTAAAGCTGACCATCAACGGTAGTTGTAGCAAAAAAGAGCCTCGGAATCGGCATGTCTGCTTTTTGTACCCAGTCTTCGGCACTGGCACCGGAGATTAAGATGAAGGTGAATAGCCAACCGGCATAAAAAAATAAAGGTTTGTTTGATTTCGTCGTAAATTCTTTTTTCATTAAAATCCTCAAAAATTACGAATTCCTCAACGGAATTCCTTTAGTATAGTTCATATATTATAAATGTGAAAGTCTAAGGATAGCCCTTACGGATTCCACCAGTATGTCATTTTCCCAACAACCGTCCAACCGAGAAGTTTGATGCCGCCATCACGGGTGTCGTAATTTTGGTCAAAGACGAGGTAGAAATCGCTGCCCGGACGATAGATGTAATTCACCAAAAAGTTGGTGGAAAGCACATCCCTATCGGTGCTCCATTGCGTGAACAACTTCGTGAACAGTGTTGTCGAAAAAGAATAACTGACACGTCCGCCGAAAGCATTGGCATCAAATTCTTCATCAGGTAGCGTAATTTGATTAAACTCAATAAACGGTTCTATACTCAGTTTTGCATTGGGTCTGGCAGTTGCCTCTATTGAGAAACCGCGTCTCGTCCCGCTGTAAAATTCGCCGAATTCTACCTGCAGTCGTGCCCCAATCATCCGACTACTGCTGGTTCGGATAGATGCCTGAAACGATGTAAAAGTGTAGTCACCTTCTGGGATTTCTCCTTCTTGAAGCGTAAATCCCATGTCTAAGTGCTCAGTCGTATTTTTGACTTCAAACCCAATGTCATCACCCGTTTCAAATTCAAATTGCGTCTCAAAGGTTATTTCTTGGGTTTCCAACTCATTCTCTTGCGTCAGCACGAGATCAATCTCCGGTCCAATCTGAATCTCACGAATGCCAAGTTTACCGGGCCAAGGTGTATAACTTCCACCACCGCGAAAGCGACGGACATCTCTACGTTGAATATAACCGACTTCCGGATTGAAATCCTCACCGATGTCTGTGTATGAACTGTTCAATCGAAACAGATTTGTCCGCCAATCACCTCCAATAAAGAAGGCATTGCTATTTCCAAGAATATCTGCTTCAAAGGTGCGCGACCATAACCCATTAATATTAATCTCGCGCGTCGGACGATAAGAAAAGTCGAGTCCAGCTGTACGATTGTATGTATCAGCATCTTCCTTATTGACAAAGATTCCGCCGATGGTCGATCCTTTTAAGATGTCTCGGTTCACCCGTACCACCGAGTAGTTCGTACGAGGCTCATCAATCGGAGGTTGACCTATCTGAAATTCGTCGTCTTTAAACGCGTTCGTCAATACATTTAAAATTCCTATACCGTAGGCACCAATTTTTCCAGTCATTTTGCCGCCGCCAAGAATCGGGATTGCATGCCCTTTTGCCAATCCTATACGACGGCTATAAAAGAGCAGTAAAGGTGGTGGTCTACGGAAACTCGGACGTGGGATACCAACATCGAAAATACTCGCACCTTCCAAAAAAAACGGACGCTGTTCCGGGAAAAAGAGACTGAACCGCGTGAGATTCACCTGTTCTTGATCTGCTTCTACTTGGGCGAAATCGGTGTTAAAGGTTAGATCGGCAGTCAGGTTCGGGGTTACACCGTATTTAAGATCCAATCCCCCCTTAAGAAACGCGAACGCTTTGCCACGATGTACCTGAACTTCGCCGTACTTAACATCCAGGTCCAAACTACCTTCGCTTCCCTCAATTCCCGATGTATAACTTGCTCCGGGCAGTAGATACGGTAGCAACTCCAGATGCCTTGACGGAGAAATTCCCTCTATTCCCTCAAGCGTCCCGAAGTAGGCAGTGCGATACTTTGCCAGTCCGCCGTAGGTCTTGGGTGCTTCATTCCATGCCGCAATTTCTCGTTTTCGTGCAATTTCACGCCCGAAATTTAATCCCCAATTCATTACGTCGCTGCGCTCAAAACGGAGCTGACTGAACGGAATTGCGATTTCCACTGTCCAATTGTCGTTATTAATTCTACAACGACACTCCCAAACAATATCCCAACTTGTGTTGAGGCTACCGCCGCTGTTCGATACCGCTGTGTCTTCCATTCCACCCACCGGAGTAAATCGGAAAAAAACGGCGTTGCGGCGGTCGTTGTAGGTATCTAACAGCAGAAACCCGTAATCGTTGGAACGCAAACCTGAAGAATCTCGACGCATGTCATTAGCGACAATCTTATCCATCTCTGAATCGAAAAAGATAAACCCGAAGTACAACTTTTTGTCATCATAAAGAATGCGTATCTCGGATTGTTCTGTTGCTGGATCACCTTGATCGGGTTGGATTTGGTATAATTGACGGATCGGCTCTACACTTTGCCAAACAGGTTCGTCAAGCACCCCATCGACTTTGATTTCTTCAGAAGTCCGGTGTGCAGACATACGTGGCAACTCTCGTTCTGTCTGTGCATCCACTCTGATGGGAATGGACAGCATGCTCACCCACAGTAGCGTTAAAATTCGCACCTTCTTTCGCCAACATTGTTGAAATTCAAAATCAATGGTAAAGTGTGACATCATAGACAAGTGCCTCCTTTTTTACCAGCTTCTGTGAGGCGGGGCTATAAACGCCGCCATCAATTCCGTCCTTGGACATCAGCGACGATAGATGCTAACTTCCATTCCATCGCGTCTACCCGGTCGCCGCCGACTTTCAAACCAGTGCGTTTCGGAGTCGTAATGTGAGCGGACGTGTTCCAAGTAATCCGCCATCTGCTCTGCTCTACCGACGTTGTCGGCGACGAGCGTTGCTGGATTGGTTAGCCGAGATTCGATGGCCTGGAAGCAGGCATGATAACCGTCTTTGTTGTTATCAAGAAACAGAAAGTCAACGGGTTCTTGGATGGTTTTGAGAACTTCTGAAGCATCGCCGATACGTGAATCAACAAGGTCTGCTACACCCGCGCTTTCAAAATTTGCGCGTGCTCGCTGTGCGTTGGCATCCTCTATTTCCACTGTTATCAAACGTCCGGTGCCTAAAGTTTTCAGCACGCGTAAAATCCATAACCCCGAATAACCGATGGCAGTCCCACATTCCACAATCAAAGACGGTTTTGCTTTTTCAACGCAACTGGCGAGCAATTTCGCTTTGTCCGGTCCCAGCATCGGAACGCGTTCTTCTCGACACTGTTCTTCGACTTCTTCTAAAACTTTATCAAACATTATGGTGTCTCCCTATGACTCGTATCTTGTAAACTATCAATGTGATAATCGAACAACTGAAGCATCGTTTTGTGATGCTCGGCGGAAGCGTAGTACTCCAAGAGTGTTTTGGGACCACGATTCAAGGCGAAAATGCCGTAATCTTTTCCATTAGGTGAGCGGGTAATGGTATGGATGTGGTTTAAACCACTCTCATTGTTAAATTCGATCCAGATGGCAGGATTGAAAACACGATAGTAAATCGGATCGTTAGGCATCGTACCACCAATCCAGACGAAATAGGTAGCGTCAAGTCCAGCATTGATATCAACCATCCATACATCGGCGAACTCAGTCTCAAGGTTATAGACGTACGTCTTAATCAGATTCCGAAGGTGCTCTTTTTGCATATCGTTCATCTCTGATGCCTTCAAGCCGATGCCTACAAATTCGGAATAATCGTGATTCAGGAACGGATCAGTTGTCCTGCCTGCCCCGACTCGGAGTCCGCGACGGTCTTTCTGAATTGCTTTCTTTTTCTGGTTCTCATCAAGGCTATCAAGTAGAGCAAAGGCTTTGCCTCTTTCATCTTCAAGCACAACAGTACCGTCAATGATTGCGGGTGCAGTTCCGATAAGGGCAGGGACGACGGAGACTTCATCACCGTGTACCAAGAAATTGAGAGCCAAGTGATGACCGTCCAACTGGAATCCCCACGATCCATCTGTCTCTGGATTTCCAAATAGAGCGATATGGTAAGGGTTTGATGCCCAGAAATTGGGGCTGATGTCGCTGAGATGTTTTTCAGCGTCTTTTGTAATGAGAGAAACTTTGGTATAACCGTTATCACTCAGAAACGCATTCAGGACCTCATAAAAGCGTGTCAATTGATTTATGGACAACTCACCAAAACGGATACCGCCTCGATCTTCATCCATACCTGGCGGTAAATTGGTCCAAGAATAGGATTCTTTATGTCCGAGTGGGAAAGAAGCATCAGCAAGGAGTTCGCTGCTCAAAGATGCACGAAAATTCTTCATGACAGTCGCCAAAGCGACAATTGACGGTTTGGCGGAGATCTCGGCGATTCCTTCTGTTTTTTCTGTTTCAACGGTCTGTGCATCGAGAATGTTGAGTGTGAGTCCTATGATACACGCCGCTGACATCACGATGGATGTGAGTAAAATTTTACGTAACATGAAAACCCTTTGAATTTTTGTTATACAGTCTCGACTATATGGGATATGATAAACGTATTGGATTAAAGGAACGCTCAGAATTGCCTCAGTCGCGTCCCTCTGCCTGAAACCCATAGTTCCCTGAAACTATAATGGGAACTTCTCATTAATCAACATGAGCGGTTCTTGGTTCGCGAACACCAAGTAGGCACGATTGATAAAATTTTCGCCTTCAAGGTGTGCAACAGCAGATGGCAGATCGATTAAAGTCTCAATGCCACACCAGAGTAACTCACGTCGAACCTCTAACCCACTGCACCGCAAAAGTCTACCTAATCCTTGTTTATCGGATTTTAAGCCATCCAAAATGGACTTTGGCAGCCGTTGTGGTACAATTAGCGAGTCTGCATAGGTATGAATTATCGGAGCTGATTTCTCTTGTACGGGGGTTTGGAGTGTTACCTGTCGTGAGATAACTTCTTCACCAGCAGATAGTTGAAGCCAAGGATGTTCACTGGAGAGTATCTGTTTCTTTTGCTGTAGCAGCACAATCTTCACCGGTGCGAACGTATACGCTTCAATAAATCGCGTAACCGTCCCGTCCATAACCAGTAACCCTCGTTGGAATGGTGTGAGGCGTGCAAGATTGATTTCTCTTAAAGTTGCAGGTCTCTTGTTTTGTGCGACGAAGAGTGATTTCATGCGTGTGTTAACAAAGGTTTCCGGTTGGTCAGGGGTGTGTGTTTTCATGGTCAGAATTCTCTTTCTTTTATGGCGGATGCATATTCACTCAGAGGCGACATGCAACATCTGGGTTTGTTATACATTTTAGACATGTAAGTCTAAAAAAGGTTCGTGGATATGCATTTGACAAATCAATCGCGAAGGTATATACTATAGACAACATTACATCTTAACAAGGTAAACGTTATGAGCTCTGATGATGTTTACGTCCGAGAAGCAGTAGCGGGAGATAATATAACGCAGCCACCGAGGCAACCCTGCTGTCAATGTTTGGCAAAGAATAGGGGGCAGCAGAAAATGAAGTGGCTTGTTTTGTTTTTCAGTGTCGTTTGTTTTATGGGGTGTCAGCCGCGGCAAGAGCCGCCGCCACAGGTACCGTTTCGGTCAGACCTCGCCGAGCAGATGGCTGATGTCACAGCAGATTTTATTTTGACACCGCTACACGACGTGTTCAATCTTGACCAACTCGCATGGCTCCAGGTGCACCGACACCAGCTCTCGGATGCTATCAACGCGGAAATACGAGGGGGCTCGACGCTTGCGATTCAAATGTCGGTGTATTTACGCCTTGAGACGGCGATCCCGGTGTTGCGTAAGAAGTTGCTGACCCTGAGAAGCACCTACGGTTGGGAGGGGCCCGACTACAGCACCGAGGATCCGTGGATGTGGGATAACCAGTATCCATACCATTGTATCTATATTTGGGCGATACAGGGCATCGCACAGGCACCCGTAGCGGAGGTTGTCAAACTCACAGACGCAGAACGCGCCGCACTCGAAGAAAAAGCCACTGGCGCAAGACCGGATAAATACTTCCGCGATCCCACAGACGATGATCATTTTGAAAAAAAAGCCGCTGGCATAAGACCCGATAATACCACAAACGACGATCCGGTAGACGGTTATGCGTGGTGCGCGAAATGGCTTCTCACACAACTGGCACCTGACAAAAAAGGGATTGAATGAAAAACCGTTTGTGTTTTCAACGGTTAATTATGAGCAATAACTATAAATATGAAGGGAACCTTTTACGAGTGAAATTGCTAAGGATTTTATTTTCTATTAACTAAGGTTTTTGATGAGGTGAAAAGTGGTTGACATTAATCAACTCTCCAGCATAGAACAAATGATTTTAGATGAACTCCGGGACCTACGAAAGACTATTACCGGAGAAACCGAAAAACCCGAACAAAATCTCAACAACGCCATACTTGATGAGATAAATCAAAAGCTTAACAGGTTAGAGTCATTGGTAAAAACAGGAAGTCTCAGACATGAGGAGAGAACTTAACGGTTGTTTTTGTTCTGTTAAATTAGGAGGGTAATTTATTGACTTTCCTGAAGGAGATACCCCCATGTTCTATAAAATATTCGCCACACTCTTGATGTTCTCAATCCTGATGATCTGTTTAGCGCAAAATTCCACCGAAGAACCAGCCGATACCGCGAACCCCTTTATTGCGCAGCTGTCCGAACGACTCCGACCGGTCTGGCGTTTTGTGTATTCTCCCGATGGCAAGACGCTTGTCTGTGGAAGGACGAACGGCAGTATTGCGGTCTATGATACCCAAAACGGTCAAGAAATCGCACAGCTCCGCGAACGGACCCTCAACCCCCCCCCGGAATTCTTGCGTATTCTCTCGATGGTAAGACGATTGCCTGTGGAAGTTCTGACGGCTCGGTTCATCTCTACGACGCAAAGACCGCAAAACCCATCACCAAAATCGGCGGCGTGCGGATCACCCGGGAGACAACAAAAATCAGTGCAGCGCACCAGCGCATCTGGGGGCTTGCGTATTCCCCCGATGGGCGCATGCTTGCCACGGGCGGGACGGGCGGCAATGTGTACCTCTATGACACAGAGACTTGGGACGCAGAGACAGCACAACGCATTACCCAACACAAGGAACACCCCGTTACGGTCACAACGCTTCGCTTTTCTCCCGATGGAAAGACGTTTGTGAGTGAAAGTTCCGATGGCACGCTTTACCTCTGGAAAACACCCTCGTTGTACCCTTCGCGGGGATTTGAGACAAAAGCCGGGCGGCAGATTTTGAGCGTCAAGATAAAGAAGGAAAATATGGAGGAATTCTCAACGGCAGGGAAAAGGAGAAAATAGATGAGTTTAGGACTGTGGGTGTTTTTAGGCATATATTTCCTGGCTGGGGGACTTATCTGGTACCTATACCGACGTTCCAAAAAGGATGGAGATAAAAAGAGAAACGATCCGGCGAATGATACGGATGCTGTTGATCCTGCTGACCAGGACTCTGAAACACTGCTCTTCACCGGCTTGATGCTCAGCGATATATACAACGATGCCGATTCATCTGACGATAACGGGTCTGATGGATTTGACGGTGGCGACGGTGGTGGATTTGACGGTGGCGACGGTGGTGGATTTGATTTTTGAGGGGTGCTTTTGTTCGCAGGCCCCGCGTCGGACCTCAGAACTTTTCAACGCATCCTCTTTTGATGCCAACGGCAATCCGATTTATGCCCCGTTTGTTCTGGAATTTACCGAAATCCCTCTTTGAAAAACGCCATTTCTGCTGGTATAACTTGTGAATCTCATCTTTTTGGAGGTCTGTTCTGAGTGACCAAGGTTTTAAACACCACTATCCTGTTCTTGTTAATCGGTGTTTCTTTGCCTTTCGGGGGTTTCGCTGCAGTCGCAGAAGAACTCCCCTTATCCCTCGGTAGACATCTCGCCGCGCAGGGTAACTACGATGCTGCCATCACGGAGTATAAACGTTTTCTCTTTTTCCATCCAGATGATCCGCGTGTCGATGAGGTCTATTACAACATCGGCCTCACCTATAGGACGCAAGGCTTATGGACGGAAGCAGTTACTGCCCTACGGATCGCAACGCATCTCGCTGCAGATAGCGAGACAAAATCGGAATATCAATTAGAACTCGCTGTGACGCTAATTGCCACAAAGAACTACGATCTCGCGCAGTTAGAATTGATTAAAGTGACGCTGAGAAATCCACCCCCTCAACTCCACAGACGCACACTTTTCTTGCAGGCGGTTGCCTATATCTACCAATTTCGATCGGAAGAGGCACGTAGCGTTCTAAAGGATTATACCGTAGATGAAAAACTTGACGCACTCTTTGACGCGGCGATCAATGTACCACAGAAATCTGTCAAAGTTGCGAGTGTATTGTCTAAAATTCTTCCCGGTGCGGGGCACGCTTACACAGGCGATTGGCGCGATGGGTTAAATGCGCTCTTTCTAAACGGGGCATTCGGCTTTCTCGCTGTTGATGCAGTGTTAGATGGACACTATACAGACGCTGCATTGTGGGTAGGTGCCGTTTTCTTACGCTACTACCGCGGGAATACATTCCGCGCGGAAGCAGCAGTAGCACAGTTCAACTTACGTCAGTCTCAACGAGCCGCTGAGGCACTCCTCCAACGCCTCCAAGAGATTGTCAATACCCCATGAAAAACACCTCACTATGTTTCTGATCGTTTCTGGATGATGTAGACGATGATGACCAAAACTATTGCAACGATGAACGTCCAGATATTGTAGATGTAGGCAAGGAATGCAGCAAGCGCGAGCAGTATCCACTCATACCAGTGTGTCTTTCGGACAAAGTAGCCCATCGTCACAATTGAGAAAATGATGGTGCCGACGACTGCCGATACCACAGATAGTACGTATTGCTCGGGGGTGCCTTCTGTAAATAGGATGTGCGTGTACGCAAACAACAGCGGCATAATATAGAGGAGTTTCGCGAACTTGAAGCACGCCCAACCCGTCTTCCACGGATCCGCCCGCGCAATCGCAGCCCCTGCATAAGCACCTAATGCAACTGGCGGTGTGATATTGGAATCTTGACTGAGCCAGAAGATAATCAGATGCGCAGCGATGATCGGGATACCCATCTCAGGTGTTGTCAAAATCGGCACGGCGAGTTCGGAGGTAATCAGGTAGGCGGCGGTGACTGGAATTCCCATTCCGAGGACTAAAGAGGCAGCAGCGAGAAGCAGTATTGCGATAGCCCTGTTATCACCAGCAACCGACAGGACTAAATCCGGAAATATCCGTCCTAACCCCGTCAAATCAATAACAGCGACAATGATGCCGATGGTCCCGACAGCTCCCCCAATAGCGAGTGAGTTCTTTGCACCACTTACCATCGCTTCCCAGATACGTTTCGGTGTTAGCCGTGTCTCTGGACGGAAATAACTCACTGCAATCGTGACGAGAATAGAGAAAAACGCTGCTTTATAGGCGGTGTAACCAGCGATCAAGATGCCAACGAGGGTCACTAACGGGAGTAGATAGTACCACCCGCTTTTAAGGAGCGGCATGAATTTCGGGGTTTCTGCCTCTGATAGCCGTTCAAGTCCCTGCTTCTTCGCTTCAAAATGCACCATCACCCAGACGGATAAAAAATAAAGAATTGCTGGTACAATGGATAAAAGTGCAATTTTGCTATAAGGCAAGCCTGTCCGTTCTGCCATTAGGAAGGCACCGGCACCCATCACAGGTGGTAAGAATTGTCCACCCACGGAAGCGGATGCTTCAACTGCCCCTGCAACGTGCGGACGGAACCCTGTCCGTTTCATCAACGGTATGGTGAATGTGCCAGTGGCGACAGTGTTTGCGATGGCACTGCCTGCTACGGAACCGAAAAAACCAGATGTCATCACCGAGACTTTCGCGGCACCGCCTGTCGAACGACCTGCTATAGCCATCGGTAGATTGATAAAGAATTGTCCGACCCCAGATTTCTCCAGAAATGCCCCAAAGAAAATAAACAGAATCACGTAGGTCGCCATCACGTTTGCCATGATACCGAAGACACCGGCTTGACTGAAAAAGCAGTATTCGATGATCCGGCGGAGTGGAAAACCTTTGTGGGCGATGGCATCCGGCATAACTCTACCAAAAAGTGCATATAAGATACCGACAATAGCAATGATCGGTAAAGCCCAACCGACTGTCCGACGACTCACATCGAAACTGATGATAATTGCAACCGCCCCGACAAAAATATCGAGTTGGTTATAATTACCCGCACGGTTGGCGAGGTTCGGATACTCCACAATCCAATAGCCGATTGTAAAAATGCTACCTGCGATGAGTAGGAAATCGAGTATGGATGGTCGGGATACTATGGAACTTTTCCGAAATCGGTAGAGGGTACCGATTAGCGCGAAGGTCAGAAGGAGGTAAAGACCGAGATGATACTGCTCACTGGCACTGCCGAAACCGGCACTATAAATATAAAAAAGAACGAGACCGGCTGCGCCAAGTTCAAAAATCCATTTGTATATTTTTCTTAATTCAGGTCGCTGCAGCGTTTCAAAACTGGCGGTGCCTTTCGTTTCAATTTGTGTCATTGTTCCTCCACTACGTGTTTTCTGTTAACAATATTACATCAAAATTGGCTAAGAAAGCAAACGTTTTCAGATAAATGAACTTTCTAAATGGTCCATTTCGCATTTTCTCAAGAAAACCCAGCCGATTTGCAACTAATACGACATTAGAAAACAATTGGCAACCTCTAAATTTGCAACTAAAATTTTAACGTTCGGAAAGGACACACTTGTGAAACACATTCGGTATGATAGTTATGCTTACATTATTCGAGGATATACGAAAATTTGCTTGGCGGATTTTGAAGCCGATAAAGGCAATATGGAAGATGCCCAAAGCCTATACGAATCGGCAATAACAGATACGGATACGGAGTCAGCCAGCCAGTTAGACACGGAAAATCCTTACGCCTATCACACGCAAGGTGTTGCGAAGGCAAAACTTGATGATTACACTGCAGCGATTGATGATTTCAGTAAGGCTATCAGTCTCAAACCTGATTTTGCCGAAGCTTACTACAATCGTGCCGTTGCGAAAAAGATGCTTGGACAAAAGGATGCAGCGAGAGCGGATTTTGAAAAGGCAGCGCAACTCGACCAAGATGAAGCGAAATAAATCACCCGCTTGCCAAGAAAAAGTGGTTGTGGTAGAATAACAGCACGTCAACTGATTCAGAGAGGAGACATGAAATGGCAATAGGATTGGGCGTTATTGGGATGAATCCCACCAACATGGGTTCAACTGCGATCCTGTTAAAAGATGTGCCGGACTTGAAATATGAACTCCGCGGGATCTGTGCGAAGCGGGCAGATGTGCTTGAGAACTACGCCAACCAAATTGGCGTGGATTTCTGGACAACGGATTACCGAGAATTGGTACAGCGTGACGATATTTCTGTTGTCGCGATTTATTCCCCGGACCACTTGCATGCCGAACATTGTGTCGCGGCAATTGAGGCAGGTAAACACGTCATCTGCACAAAACCGATGGTGACGACATTAGCCGACGCGCAACAGCTGGTAGACTTGGTGCGCGAACACAAAGTCAAATTCCTTGTAGGACAGTCCATGCGGTTTGACCTCCAGTTTTTGACTATGAAACAGTTCCTTGACGATGGCGATTTAGGCGAGATTATGTTAGCAGATGCCTATTATGTCCACGACATGCGCGAGGTCTACGATTTCACGCCCTGGCGGCTCCATGAACCCCAAGATTTGATGTTCGGCGGTATTGTGCATCCTGTTGACCTATTGCGCTGTCTCCTCGGTGATGTAGATGAGGTGCACGCCTATGGGACGAAAGGCTTACTCACACCAGAATACCCTATAAAGAATAATTTCTTTCTCAACCTGAAGTTTAAGAGCGGGCAGATTGCGAGAGCGATGGGGCTTTACGATATCGTCCATCCTCCGATGCCGATGCAGCAGATCTCCGTTTTCGGAAGTAAAGGGACGGTAATTGGGGACTTTACGGACAACAAAGAGGGACACGTCAAGCTGATGCTCGATAAAATGGCCACCAGAGAACCCTTTGAAGTGATCTGTCCTCCTGAAATAGATACAAGCGTTTACGGACACGGACAAACGGTTATCCGATACATGCGACATTTTCAGCAGTGTCTTGAAGAGGATTTAGAACCGTCTCCGAACGTCATTGATGGTGCAAAGTCTATCGCTGTTGGTGTAGCGGCGTGGGAATCTATTGAATCAGGGCAACCTGTAAAAGTATTCAACGAATTTTGAGAATAACCGAACTGGCGCGGCTTTCAACCGCGCCGACCGGACCTGGTAAATTTTTTATTGACAATTTTCTTTGCATAATATATAATTTAGGCATGCCTAAATTAGTTTCTTGGCATTTCTAATAATTATGGCACATAGTACCTAAAACTAAGTAGGTAGGACACCTACATATAACCGCATCGTGATGACGATATGCTTTGCGTAGGTCAGGTGCGGATTGGAAAGACCCATGCTTACACATGCAGCAGAGGATTATCTCAAGTCGATTTACAAGTTACAAGAGAAAGGCGGTAAGGTTTCGACTGGCATTTTAGCGGAATATCTTGAAGTGAAACCCGCTTCCGCTACCGGGATGATCAAAAAATTGAAGACGATGAAACTGGTGCGTTATGAACGCTATCGAGGTGTGACGCTAACGGCTGCCGGAAAAGCAATTGCGCTTGAAATCATCCGGCACCATCGCTTATTGGAACTTTACCTATTCAAAGCACTCGGCGTTCCGTGGGATGGCGTTCACGAGGAAGCCGAAAAATTGGAGCATGTCATTTCGGAAGATGTAGAGGCACGGATGGACGAGTTTCTCGGTTACCCAACTGCCGACCCGCATGGCGCACCGATACCGGATAAAAACGGTGTTGTGACACAGACTGCATCCATTCCGATGACAGACCTGCAGAACGGACAAAGCTGTGTCGTTGCTGAAGTGAGTGACAACGATTCGGCGTTGCTCCGACATCTCGGAAGTTTTAACCTTTACCCCGGCACTGCGTTTCGGGTGATTGAGGTCGCCCCGTTTGAAGGCCCATTTACTATTGATATTGCCGGACAACAAGTGGTTATTGGACGTGAAGTTGCGAAACATATTTTCGTTGATCAGGTGCAAGATCCAGATAATGTATAGGCGCGCTTTGAAAGCGCGTATATTATCGATGAAAGGAATCGAAAAATGGAACAACAAGAACGGACTCGGCCTGATGCTAAAACGATTAAGGTGTGGAAACATCATTTGCAAGATGAAATCGATGCCAGTTTCCTTTATGGCGTTTTCGCAAGCCTTGAATCAGATGATAGGCGAAAAGAGATATTAAGCAATCTTGCCGAGGTAGAAAATCAGCACGTAGTCCGTTGGCAGGAGATGCTCACGGCATACGACGTAAAGTTCAAAAGCCAGAAACCGACTTTTAAAGCACGATTGATGGCATGGTATGCTCGCAAGTTTAACAGTGCGTTTCCACTCTCACAGATGTTAGGGGAAGAGGCAAGTGAAGTCAAAGACTATCTAACACTTCATAGAAACAGTACACTTGAAGACGCGAAGGAGACTGCGCTCGTTTTAGCCAAGGAGTCCGCACAACATACAGAGAGTTTGCAGGAACTTACCGGAACCATTGGTGAACCCTGGCACAAAACCGAATCTGGAGGCATGGTCGGCAACATTGTTTATGGATTTAACGACGGATTAACGGCGAATTTCGGGTTAGTCGCTGGCGTTATTGCTGCGACATCGGATATCTCCACAATCCTTGTGACAGGGATCGTCGGAACGGTCGCGGATTCGCTCTCTATGGGTGCTTCAGGGTACCTTGCGGCGAAGAGTGAACAAGAGGTCTATGAACACGAAATCGAGGTTGAAAGAGAGGAAATTCGCCTCATGCCCGACATTGAGGAAGATGAACTCGCCCTCATCTACGAGGCGCGCGGTCTTCCAAAAGAACAGGCGCGCGAACTCGCACAGGAGGTAATGGAGGATCCAGAGAGAGCACTGGCGGAGAAAATCCAAACTGAACTTAAAATCGGGGAAGTCTATGCAACACCGATCAAAGAGGGATGGATTACAGGGCTCGCGACGGCTATCGGGGCTTTCATTCCTGTCGCGCCGTTCCTATTTACTGAGGGTATGCTCGCTATTTGGATATCGTTCACACTTGCCATGATGTCACACTTTGCTGTCGGCGGCGCACGGAGTTTCTTCACTGGACGCGGGCTGTTTCGGAGTGGCATCGATATGTTTATTGTAGGGCTTGGTGTCGCGGGCGTTGGATACCTCGTCGGCGAATTATTAGAACACTTTTTTTTCGGGAATTAAAATTATGTACAGAATATACCTATCATTATGTCTAATAGTTATACTTGCGAGTACTGGATGTGATCCAAAAGCACCGCCTGATGCTTCCGTAGGGACAAAGTTTCGCATCGTCACGACAATAGGGATGATTACCGATATTACCAAGAACGTTGGTGGAGATCGGGTTGAAGTCGTAGGCTTGATGGGACCTGGTGTAGATCCGCACCTTTATAAGGCAAGTGCCGGTGATGTTCAGAAACTCAATTCAGCAAACCTCATTTTTTACAACGGGCTGCACCTTGAATCGAAAATGAGTGATATTCTCGCCAAGATGTCAGGAGATACCCAGACCGTTGCTGTAACAGGGGCTGTTGACCAAAGTCTACTATTAACACCACCGGAATTTGAGGGACAATATGACCCGCATTTGTGGTTCGATGTAACACTTTGGATGAAAGCCGTGGGAAAGGTTCGCGATGCTCTGAGTGAATTTGATCCCGATGGTACAGTCATGTACCGGAGCAATGCTGAACGCTATCTCGCAAAACTCGCGGAACTGCACAAGTACGTAAAATCTCAAACGGAACGTGTACCACCTCAGCAGCGGGTGCTTGTGACAGCACACGACGCGTTTAACTACTTCGGAAAGGCTTATGGGTTTGAGGTTCGCGGATTACAAGGGATTAGCACCGCGACGGAGGCTGGCATCGCCGATGTGCAAGAACTGGCTACTTTTATCGCAGAACGGCGTATTCCGGCAATTTTTGTGGAATCCTCTGTCTCTTCAAGGAGTCTTGAAGCAGTGAGAGCCGCTGTGAAATCAAAAGGGTTTGATGTCGAAATCGGTGGAGAACTTTTTTCTGATGCGATGGGTAACGACGGAACACCTGAAGGTACCTATATCGGTATGGTTCGCCATAATATTGATACAATTGTGAGCGCGCTGACCCGAGAATCGGGGACCCAAACCTCTTCTACAGCGGAGAATTAGGCATGCAAGCGTCCGAACCGAAAGCCATTGAGGTAACCGATCTGACGGTCGCCTATCAGGATAAACCTGTCTTGTGGGATATCGACCTTGATGTGCCACCTGGGGTGCTTTTGTCAATCGTCGGTCCGAACGGTGCCGGTAAAACGACGTTGATCAAGGCAATTTTAGGGTTGGTACGTCCTGCAGCAGGCAATGTCTTGATTTACGACAAACCTTATGAGGCACAACGGCGGATCGTCGGTTATGTCCCGCAACGGGGCAGCGTGGATTGGGATTTTCCGACAAACGTTTTGGATGTTGTTATGATGGGACGTTCCGGGGCACTCGGATGGGTCCGGCGACCCGGAAAGAACGAACGCGAACTGGCGATACAAGCACTTGAGAAGGTCGGTATGGAGGCGTACACCACCCGACAAATCAGCCAACTCTCCGGTGGACAACAGCAACGCGTTTTTCTTGCACGCGCACTCGTTCAAGATGCTACCGTCTATTTGATGGATGAACCCTTCCAAGGTGTAGATGCCACCACGGAGCGGGCAATTGTGACACTCCTGCAGGAACTCCGAGCGAATGGTAAAACAGTCGTCGTGGTGCATCACGATCTACAGACAGTAACCGATTATTTCGACTGGGTGATGCTATTAAACATTCGTCGTATTGCCAGTGGTCCCGTTGAGGAAACGTTCACATCAGACAATTTACGCGAGACTTACGGTGGACGCATTGCATTCATGAAATAGCAGTCATCAGCCGTCAGTCTCAGTTTTCAGGCTTCGATTAACATTTTGTGGTAGGGACTTTATCTGTAAAGACCACAATACGCCTCTGAACCGATAACTGATGACTGATAACTGATAAGTAATAAAAAATGGAAAATTTAAGCATTCTAACCCATCTCGATTATACCCTCATGGTTGTTTCCATCGGCGCGGCGTTACTCGGTACTGTAAGTGGTGCGCTTGGTACTTATGCTGTTTTACGTAGACAAAGCCTCCTCGGTGATGCGATTTCGCATGCGGCGTTGCCCGGCATCGCAATCGCTTTTTTACTCACAGGTAGCAAGGCGCCGCTGACTCTGGTACTCGGCGCAGCGATCGCCGGATGGTTAGGCACACTCCTCATTTTGAGTATTGTGCGACTCACACGTATCAAATACGATAGCGCGCTCGGTCTCGTGCTCTCTACGTTTTTCGGTTTCGGGTTGGTGCTACACACGCTTATCCAGCGCACCGGCAATGCGAATCAGGCGGGATTAGATACGTTCCTCTTTGGACAAGCAGCGACAATTCTGGAGCGCGATGTCCTAACAATCGCTATACTCGGTGGCGTCGCGCTCATAATTATGTTAGTTTTTTGGAAAGAGTTGAAACTTCTCGTTTTCGATGAAGGTTTCGCTGCATCTATCGGACTTCCGACCCGTACACTTGATATTTTGCTGACGAGCCTTCTCGTCATAGCGATTGTTCTTGGGTTACAGGCGGTTGGCGCGGTGTTAATGAGCGCGATGCTTGTGGCCCCGGCAGTTGCCGCGAGACAGTGGACAAACCGACTCCGGCTGATGGTGTTTCTTGCTGGATGCTTTGGGGCACTCGCAGGTGTAAGTGGGACTATCATCAGTAGTACAGCATCTCGCATCCCCACAGGGCCGACGATTGTGCTATGTGCAACGGTTGTGGTAGGTTTTTCAATCGCTTTTGCCCCAAATCGTGGGCTTGTATGGGACCGGATACGGCATCAACGCAACAGGCGCGGTCTGAAAACGGCAGCGGATAGGTTATTGAAATAACTGCAATAGGGGAGCGTATACAGCGCATGTTCCAAGGTCATTTTGATATCCAACTCATTGCGATTGTCACGGCGGTAGCGTGCGCCTTGCCCGGCGCGTTCTTGGTGCTACGGCGGATGACCTTGATGAGCGACGCGATTAGCCACGCAATCCTTCCGGGTATCGTACTCGCCTTTTTTCTCACGGAGAGTCTATCGTCACCGCTTCTGATTCTCGCTGCTGCGGGAATGGGGGTCCTCACCGTCTTTCTCGTTGAACTGCTACAACGGACAAAACTGGTGAAAGAGGATGCCGCGATCGGGTTGACATTCCCGGCTCTTTTCAGCGTCGGTGTGATCTTGATCTCCCGGTTCGCAGGGAATGTTCACTTGGATATGGATGCCGTTCTGCTCGGTGAACTCGCGTATGCACCGCTCAACGAACTGAAGGCTTTCGGATACGATCTCGGCCCTGTTTCTCTATATGTGATGGGCGCGATTCTTGTGCTGAATCTTGTCTTTATCCTCCTATTTTACAAAGAATTGAAGTTGGCCACGTTTGACGCAAGTTTAGCCGCTACACTGGGGTTTGCCCCGGCCCTTATTCACTACGGACTGATGACGTTGGTATCAATAACCACAGTCGGTGCGTTTGACGCGGTCGGTTCGATTTTAGTCGTTGCTCTCATCGCCGGCCCCCCTGCTACGGCTTACCTCATGACAGATAGGCTCTCGCGTATGCTTATCCTAAGCGCGATTATTGGTAGCGTGAATGCTGTCAGTGGCTATTGGCTTGCCTCTCTGTTTGATGTCTCTATTGCCGGCGCGATTGCGACGACGACGCTCCTCATTTTCGGGTTGGTTTTTGTGTTGATTCCGAATCGCGGGATTATCGCTATTGCGCGTCGGCAGGCGCGCCAGAAATGGGAGTTTGCCCAGACGATGTTGGCTATCCACCTCTTTAATCACGAAGGACTTCCTGAAGCAGAAGCGGAGTCAGCCATCGCACACCTGCATGAACACCTCAGTTGGGATCCCACTTTTACAAACCAAGTCGTAAAACACGCACTGAACAACCAATATGTCTCGCGAAAAGAGACACAGTTGGCTTTAACAGAACACGGACGTACGATCGCACAGCAGGCACTTGTGCAATAACCGTGCTATATGGCATCTTCACACGTTATGTTCAATAGCAGAGGTTGCTACTATGAAAAACACTATACAGAAAATTCTTGTTGTTCTAATCCTACTTAATCTTACGTGGATAGTAAGTGCCGATGAAGCAGCACTTAAAAATCCAGACGGTTCATGGAAATGGACGAATCGGCTTATTCATGAAACCAGTCCATATCTGCTCCTCCACGCCCATAACCCAGTAGACTGGTACCCGTGGAACGATGAAGCCTTAGCACTCGCAAAGAAAGAAAATAAGATCATTTTTCTTTCTGTAGGTTATTCTACATGTTACTGGTGCCATGTGATGGAGCGGGAGGTATTCTCTAATCCTGAAATTGCTAAAATGATGAATGAGAACTTTATTAATATCAAGATTGATAGGGAAGAACGACCAGACCTTGACGAAATCTATATGACCGCGACGCAGCTGCTGGTGCAACGTGGCGGCTGGCCCAATTCCGTTTTCCTCACGCCTGACCTAAAACCCTTTTACGCTGGCACCTATTTTCCACCGACAGATATGCCGGGCAGACCCGGGTTCCCAACGATCCTTGATGCCGTTCACGAAGCCTGGGTAACGCGAGAAACAGAGGTCATCGAATCCGCAAACCAAATCTCAAATACCATTGAGATGGCAACAAGCCGTGGGTTCACCGCCCTTAACGCAAGAGCACTGGATAGAACGCTCATTACGGGTGCCTTGGATTACCTTCGGACGAACTATAGCCACGCCTATGGTGGATTTGGCACAGCACCGAAATTTCCGAGTCCGGCTAATCTCGAATTCCTCCTGAGTGAATATCAGAGAGAATCGGGGTTACAAACCCCTCCCGAAAAAGATGAATCGTTATTGAAAATGGTGACACGGACGCTGGATATGATGGCTTACGGCGGTATGTATGACCAAGTCGGCGGCGGGTTCCATCGATATTCCGTTGACGCGAAGTGGCTCATCCCGCACTTTGAGAAGATGCTTTACGATAACGCTCAATTGGCGAAAGTATATCTTCGTGCCTATCAGTTGACGCAAGAGCCGCGTTACCGACGCGTTGCCGAAGAAATCTTCAGTTTCACTTTCCGGGAGATGACGGCACCCGAAGGCGGCTTCTATTCGGCATTGGATGCTGAAACGGATGCCGAAGAAGGGAAATACTACGTCTGGACTGCTGATGAAATCCAGAAGATTCTCGGAAACCCAAAAGACACGTCCCACTTCAACGAAGTTTATGGCGTGAATAAGGGACCCAATTTTGAAGGTAAAAGCGTTCTTTATGTCCCTGAAGGGTCAGAAGTAGAGAATTCTGTGAAAAAATTGTCAACAGCACGCGAAAAACTTTTGACAGCACGCTCTGAACGCGAATATCCCTTGTTGGACACAAAAATCATTGTCAACTGGAACGGTTTGATGATCGACGCGCTCGCCTACGGCTATCAAGTACTCGGTGAGGAACGTTATCTCGCCGCAGCATCGAAAGCGGCTCGGTTTATTCTTGACTCCTTGAGAAAACCCGATGGTGAGTTACGGCATACCTATACCGCTGGTGTTGTCAAGCAGGATGTGTATCTTGATGACTACGCTTTCTTTGTCCGTGGCCTGCTCGGATTGTATGAGGCAACAGAGGAGAATCAGTGGTTAGATTCGGCACGAACACTCACCGATAAAATGATCCAACTTTTCTGGGACGATAAAAACGGTGGTTTCTATTACACGAAAGCGGATGCCAAACATCTTATTGTACGTACCAAGAAACCTTATGACTCCGCCATTCCGTCTGGTAACGCTGTCGCTGTTAAAAATCTGTTAGCACTTGGGGCAGACTATCGGGATTATGCTGAGAAAACGTTGCGCATTTTTGCAGAGTCCATGGGACAAAGTCCATCATCTTTCATGTATATGCACTTTGCCCTTAACAACTACCTTACCCCGGAGGAAGATCCTGAACTACCATCCGCCGCAGTGGTAACCGCTACAGCCAAAGTTAAAAGAAAAAGCGATAAAGCCTTCAATGTAGAACTTCAACTCAAAATTGCTGCGGGTTGGCATATTAACGCCAATCCTACAGGACAAGATTATTTGATTCCGACAACAGTAGCTGTAGACGTGGATGCCCCGGTAGAGATTGTCGATATCGTCTACCCGAAAGGTAGATCCACGCGTTTTGAGTTTAGCGACCAGCCTTTGAATATTTATGAAAAAAGCCTGACGATCCCGCTACGTTTAAAACAGAAACTGAATGTGACACACAAGAAAAACGTCCCAATCACACTCAAACTCACCTATCAACCGTGTAATGACACCGAGTGTCTATTCCCAGAAACGTTGGACATTTCGTTAAAATTCCCCCGGTAGTTGATACATAGAGCGCGATTTTGCCCTTCGCAAGCGGACCCAGAATATTTGACGGATAAATCTTAACAAGCCCAAGCATTTATGCTTGGGTCCAACCCCGTCAATCCCTTGCTGGAGTCAAAAAATATTTGCTTTTTAGGTAAAATTGTGGTATAACTGTACGACAGGGTGGCGGTGGACTTCACCTCCTGCTTGGGAGTGCCACCGCACCGTTTGAAGTCGGTATCACGATATGAAGGACAGACGATGTATACCACACTTTACAAACTTTTCCGTGCACCCCGCAATCGTAATCTGAAGCGAAAGACGTGGATCGCCCATACAATATGGAATTATTTCCTCGGTTGGCAACGCACGCGCTATGCTCTTGGACTCCCGTATATGTCTTTTAAGGAGATGTCGCGTGAGTTTACGGTGCTAAAGAACTCACATCCGGAAATATTTGCCCACTGGCGAGAACTCAACACGTGGTCAGCGCGTGAGATTCTCAAACGCCTTAATGAAGGTTATGTGCGTTTCTTTAAAGGTCTTGCCAAACGTCCTCCAAAGTTTCGGTCCTGGCGAAAACCTTACTCGTTTACGATGTGCCAATCGGGATTCAGGTTTGCTGATCCCGAAGAAGGTGACTCTGGTTTTGGTATCTATGGCGATAAGGTGCGTATCATGGGAAAACACTATCGCTTTAACCTCAGTCGTCCGATACTTGGAAATATCAAAACTGTCACTGTGAAAGCGGATGCAGTTGGAGATTTCTATATGTCCGTCACAACGGACTACATCGCAACCGAAGTCACACCCAAGACGGGTCAAGCTGCAGGGTATGACTTCGGTATCCAAACGATGTTCACCTGTTCGGATGGCACACAACACGAGTCGCCTCAGTTTTACCAGACAGCACATTCAGATTTGCAACGGGTCCAACGAAAACTCTCAAGTAAGCAGAAAGGGAGCAACACCTCTGAACGTGAACGTCTCAACACGGTGCGCGTTCACCGTAAAATCAGACGTCTCCGCGAGAACCATCATTGGAAACTTGCCAAGCAGTTGGTTCATCAATACGATGTGCTGTGTTTTGAAACGCTTACCTTTGAAGGCATGAAACGCCTCTGGGGACGTAAGGTCTCTGATATAGCACCTTATACGTTCCATCTGAAGTTGCGACACCAAGCCAGAAAGCATGGGAAAACCCTTTGCTATATTGATAAGTTTGAACCAACTTCGAGAACGTGTAGCCACTGCGGACAGCCTCAATTGCTCATGGACTTGTCGGTGCGTCAATGGCGTTGTAATGGTTGTAAGACCGATCACCATCGCGACGTAAACGCTGCGATAAACATTCTTAAGGTTGGGGCATCAACCTTTGGGTTAGAAGGTGTCAGACTTGCGATCGTAAGCAACCCTCGCCGACTTCATCCGAAGTCTATACCCCACGATCCGCACAGAAAAGCAACGGATTCTCTTTAGAAGAATCCCACTGCTTTAGCTGTGGGAGTATGTCAAAAGACTATTTCTATCGGGTATAATAAGTTTACACAAACCTAACGCAAGGAGGCACAAATGGCACAAATTCAGACTGTTAAATTCCAGAATCCCGACTATGGAGACATCTACACCGCCCAATTCCAAAAAAACGGCAACGGGTGGATCGGTTGGATACAAGAGTATCCCAAGGTGAAATGTGAAGAACATACGAAAGCGGCATTGTTGAAAACTCTCGAAAATAGACTTTATGAAACTTTAGAAGCTGATTGGGAGGCATGGGATAGACAGCTCGAAAAAGACGTGAAAGCCGGAAAATTAGATCAGCTTGCTGAGGAAGCACTTGAGGATTTGCGGGCAGGTAGGTGCACAGATTTATAAAACACGCCGCGATTTTTGGGCATATTATCAAAATCTTCCATCCGAAATTCAACAACTCGCTGACGAGAAATTTGAGATGTTGAAGCAGGATCCCACACATCCATCCTTGAATTTCAAGAAGGTCGGTAGATATTGGTCTGCACGAATCAGCCAGCAATATCGTGCTTTAGCACTTGAAGATGCAGGCGTTTTCGTCTGGGTGTGGATCGGGAAACACGACGAATACATGAAACGTATTCAATAATTGATTAGAATTGCTATCAAATTACTTTAGGAGGTCCGTTAGATGAAAACTGTTATGTCAATCTACACTACGATATTTTTCTTCGCAATTGCGAGCATGATTGCATTTGCGAATGTTGTTGCTGATCCCGTCCTGTATCTTAATGCCGCTGACAACCCTGCCCATCCAAAAGCGTGGAAAAACCTGGGCACTGAAGGTGGTGAATTACTTGAGGCGGATACAGCACCGGAACTCGAAGAAGGGACAATTAAAATTCCCGCACTCGGTATCAACGAACAGAATGTAAAGTATTATACAACCAAAGAATCCCTTCAAACTTTTGGCGGTCCGCCAGCGAAAAATACACCGCTGTTTTTTGAGGATTGGACGTTGGAGTTCCTTTGCAGACGCAATGGTGACTTCTTTGTTGAGGAGCATCATTTCGCCGGTTTCCAGAACAGTCCAAGGGAAGGCAAGCAGGGAATTCGGCTTTGGATCGTTGGGGGTCAGAATCTCGATATGTCTATCCATGCCAAGGGTGGGAAGCAAGGCGTTCAAACGCTTAACCTCAAACTTGAGGAAGGTGTATGGACCTGGATATCGGTTGTCGGAACGAGCGGCAAGTCGATTATCGCGTATCAAGACGGTAAAAAGGTCAGCGAACAAGCCGGTTTTGAATTCGACAAGAAGTTACCGATAAACGACATCTCAATCGGTGCGAATTCTTACGATGAACGCCGTCGAACTTTTAACGGATCCTTTGCAATCGTCCGAGCTTATGATAAAGCACTCAGCGAAGCAGAAATCAACCAAAACATTGGCGGCACATTTGCTGTTGATCCAGCAGATAAACTCTCAACGACTTGGGCAAAAGTAAAGCGTGGCTATTGATAAAATCGCATGTGCAACGTCCTCTCTCCCATTGGCGAGGTTTTGCGGCGTACTTGCCTGCCCCCTTGATAAGGGGGGATCAAGGGAGGTGTTTTTGCTGGGGTGTTTCTTGCGATCTGCATTTCAGCCTCGCCTCACCTAACTATTATAGATACCATAAAAATAAAATAAAATGTCCCTCATACTTGCTTCTACGCTCAAATCCTGGAGAACACAATGAATACATCCTATGAAAGACCCTATAGACCCGTAGATCTGAATACGACATTAACCAAAGCGTTTCCGTTTATGTCTATGGCTGAAAACCTTATGGAAGAAGCCGAATTTGCTGCGTCAGGTCGAGCTTCGTTGACATTAGCCCGAGGAGATGAACTGACGCTCGTTCTGGTCGTTATGAAAGCGGGAACGACATTGGATGAACATCCAGCACCCGCTGCTGCCGTCGTCTTTACGCTTGATGGAAAGATCATATTCACATCAAGGGCTGACAAGATAACACTTGAACAGGGTGAAGGGGTTACCTTCACAGGCGATGTCCTTCACTCCGTCTATGCCAGCGAAGATAGTGCATTCCTAATTGTGATTGGGGGTAAAGCATCTCATTAGAACGTCGAAGCATCATTGGAGTCAATACGCTGATATGACATCATTTAAATCTATCTTCATTTCAGTATTTCTTGGAGCAGCCCTGATTACTGTTGTGCTAATCCTGAATGCGAGACGTCCGGCAATGGAAGTAGATCAACCGAGTGCGGATTTTGTGCGCGCAACGGGGAAGTGCGCCGAGTGCCATCGCCGGGAAACGTCTGCGGTTGTCCATCAATATGAACGGAGCGAGCATGCCAAGCACGGCGTAAGTTGCTTGGACTGCCATAAAGCTGTGGAAAATCAGGAAACACAGGCACACCGAAGTTTTACAATCGCGAAGCATCTCACGGCAAAAAATTGTAGCCAGTGCCATACAACCGAGTATACACAGTTTCTCCGAAGCCGACATGCGGCACCGGCTTGGGCAGCGGTATGGGGTGCGAAGGACTTTACAGCAGAACAGATCGCCTTCGCTGAAAAATATCACAAAGGTGCGGTGGAACGTCCTGTGAATCCTTTAGCGATGGCAGAGGGTGAGAGTGCTATTGATGTCGGATGTTTGGGGTGCCACGATATAGGTAAGCCGAATCCAGATGGCTCTATCGGGACGTGCACAGCCTGCCATGCGCGGCATTCAAGCTCGGTCGCGCTGGCGCGGGAGCCGGAAACCTGTGGGCAGTGCCACATGGGACCCGACCATTCACAGATTGAAATTTACCATGAATCCAAGCACGGTGTGCTTTATAACGCGCAAAAATCGGAGATGAATCTCAAAGCACCGCCGAAAACACTCACGACAGCAGATATGACAGTGCCGACATGTGTAACGTGCCATTTGAGCGGCTTGGACGGCTTGAATGTGACGCATGACACAACCGAACGACTCTCGTATTGGCTGTTTGCGGCGGTCTCTGAGAAGCGTCCGACCTACCAACAAGGTCAAGACGCAATGAAAGAGACGTGCCTAAAATGCCATGCGAGTTCGCAGGTAGAGGTTTACTATCAGGAGGCTGAAGGTGTTGTGTCTGATACCAACCGTAAAATTTCGGAAGCAGTGGCACTGATGAAATCGCTTCGTGAAGATGGGTTACTGACGGAAACACCTTTTGATGAACCCATTGAATTTCTTTACTTCGATCTGTGGCACTATTACGGTCGGACGGCAAAACATGGCGCGTTCATGGGGGGTGCGGATTTTGTCCAGTGGCACGGAAATTATGAGCTTTTATTGAAGATGACGGAGTTGAAAAAAATTGCCCAAGAACTCAGAGAAGATGCTGCAAAACCGTAACGGATTGGCTGCCAGACTGCTCGACTTTTTTATCATTGCGAACCTTGCGTTTTTGGCACTTGATGTGTTTTTAGCGCATTCCGTCAACGCATTTGCACATCCCGCGGAATGGATTCCCTTCTATTTCTCATTAGGTGCGTCCGTCCTGCTCGCGCTCATACTTTTTAGAAAAAAAGGGCGGTGGAGAGCGTGGTGCCGGTTTGGTGTTGGATGGGGTGCCATCTGTATCGGCATCTCTGGCCTGTTTTTTCATCTCGGTAGCGAATTCTTTTCTGATTTGACCCTTAAGAACCTTGTCTACACAGCTCCATTTGTAGCACCGCTGGCTTTTACAGGGGTAGGGCTGCTTTTAATCATGAACGGTATGATCCAGGATATGGATTTAGAATGGGCACACTGGGTCGTGTTTATGGCGGGTTTTGGGTGGTGCGGTAATTTTATTCTCTCCGTTTTCGACCACGCGCAAAACGGGTTTTTCAATCCGTCTGAATGGTTGCCCGTGTTTACGAGTGCTATCGCTGTCGGATGTTTGGCAACGCTATTTTTTGTTCCTCACCGACCCACTTTCCTTAGGTTCTGTGTCATTGTTTTAGGCATCAACTTCATCGTTGGTATCGCGGGGTTCTTTTTCCATTTGACGGTAGATCTGCAAGCCCCAGGTGTTACGCAGATAGATAAATTTCTCTATGGCGCGCCTCTGTTCGCGCCACTTCTCTTTCCAAATCTATCGCTCCTCGCGCTCTTAGGTATCTGGAAAATTTCTACCACAAACTGAGTCCGCGGTTTAGGGCAGGCGCGTGAGATAAGGATAAATCCCTGAAAAAATAGACTTAGGGGTTTCTTCCTATTTTCTACGCGCCTGAGGTAAGTATTTTCAACTATGATTTTTGGTGCCTACCGCAAGTTACAGTTCATTCACATGCATCCGAATTTTCTGAAAAGCATCTAAAATCAGTTGCATATCGTCTGTATCGCCTAAAAACATAGCATGTCCGAAACTGCAAACCTCATCGCGATAGACCCGTTCCGCCTCCGGGCAATTGAGCGTGCTGTAGTCAATTGCTTGGTCCCCGAGGTATTTGCGAGGCAAACCGAGTTGGTCAAATAACTCTGGGTTACCGAAGGGTCCCTCGTTATAGATAGGTTCACCGTGCGCGCCGACACCACATGAGATGCCCTCTGCATGGAGTGCTTCCATAAACCTTCCGCGTGAAATGCCGCCGAATTCTTCGGAGACGAACCGGAAATCCCAATAGTAAAAACACCAGCGTGTGACGCGCTCGTCGCGTGGAATCGGATGCAGCCCTTCAATCGCTTCCATGCCTTTAGAAAGATATGCGATGTTTCGCTCACGCGTCTCGACCTGTTCTTCAAACCGATCGAGTTGGCACAATAGGAGCGTCGCTTGGAAGTTTGTCATCCGCATATTCAGCTGTGCGAAGCTGCCTGCCTTCCCTGCGAGTTCCTCGTCGTTTGTTATCACCATTCCACCTTCGCCGCAGGTGAGCGTTTTTCCCATCTGAAAACTGAATGCGCCGAGGTGTCCAATGGAACCCATCCCTTTTCCGCACCATTGTGAACCGTGCGCATGTGCGCAGTCTTCAATCACTTTGAGATTGTGTCTCTCAGCGATCTCCATAATCGCGTCCATATCTGCGGGGTAGCCGCCGTTGTGTACGGGGATAATCGCGCGTGTTCTCGGCGTAATGGCTTCTTCAATCGCATCGGGTGCGATGTTGTAGGTAAGCGGATCAACATCAACAATCACCGGTACGGCGTTGACGCAGACAACCGATGTGCCCGTCGCAACAAATGTGAGCGCGGGAACGATAACTTCATCGCCTGCGGTGATGCCAGCCGCTTTCAGTGCGCACTGTAACGCTACAGTGCCGTTTGCGAGCGGAATCCCGTATTTTGCGTCCTGAAACGCTGCGAATTTTTCGCCTGCTTCATCGACCTTTTCGCGTCGGTTCCACGCGCCGCTCCGTAAGGTTTCTAAAAGCGCGTTCTCTTCGGTTTCATCAAAGATGGGCCAACCTTTCCCTAAACCGCCTTTGACGACAAGTTCACCACCATTAATTGCTAATTTTGCCATGTCTATGTTCTCCTTCTTTTACAGTATTGGGGTTACGGATCAATTTCCGTACCAAGGTGAAAAATCGGAACCTGTTTACGATATCTATCAATCGGTGTCATATCTTGGATCGGATTCCCCTTGATACATAGAAGGTGTAGGTTCTTAAAGTGTTCAATAACGCTGAGGTCCCGGATTTCATTTTCTTGCAGATGTAAGTGTGTCAGTCTCGTCAATGCCCGAAGCGGTGTGATGTCACTGATTTGATTATTGTTAAGCCGTAAAACTCTAAGTTGTTTCAATTCCGAAATCGGTGTGATGTCTTGAATCCCCATATTGGACGAGGACAGGTCTGTGAGTCGTTTCATTTTCGTGAGTATTCGCACAAGAGGGGTAATGTCGCTGATTTGACTGCCTCCAAGAGTTAACGATGTCAGTCTATTCAAATTTGAGAGTGGCGTGAAATCACGGATTTGATTCTTGCTAAGCATTAAATTTGTCAATTTTGTCAGTTCTGCAAGAGGTGTGATGTTGCGAATTTCATTACCATGAAGCCATAAGGTATCAAGTTGCTTTAAGCCAGTGAGAGGAGTGATGTCTGTAATTTTATTTTCTCGGAGGAGTAATTGATTGAGATGCGTTAACGCTGCAATCGGTGTAATATCGCTAATTTCATTGCGGTCAAGTGATAGCGAGGTTAATTGTGTTAGCCCAGCAAGCGGCGTAATATCGCTGAGTTGGCTATTCCTAATTTTTAATTTCTTAAGGTGTGTCAATCTCGCGAGAGGCTTGATATCTTGAATTTGGGGCCCTCCAAGGACTAATTCTGTCATCTGCGTTAGTCCAGCGAGGGGTGTAATATCGTTGAGTTGATTATCATGACTGCTGCGAAAACCGTGAAAATCGGTGAGATGTAACCATGTCAGCTGCGTTAACTCAGCGAGTGGTGTGATGTCGCTAATCTGATTATGACTCAGCGATAGTGTTTTCAAGTGTTCTAATTCAGCGAGTGGCGTAATGTCGCGGATTTGGTTATCGTCAAGCGATAGGCCACTCAACTGTTTAAGCCCAGCAAGGGGTGTGATGTCGCGGATTTGGTTATCGTCAAGCGATAGGCCACTCAACTGTTTAAGCCCAGCAAGGGGTGTGATGTCGCGGATTTGGTTATCGTCAAGCGATAGGCCACTCAACTGTTTAAGTCCAGCAAGGGGTGTGATGTCACGGATTTGGTTATCCCTGAGATGTAAGTTCTCAAGATGCGTTAATTCTGTGATCGGTGTAATGTCCGTAATTTGATTCTGATCAAGTCTTAAAGTCGTTAAGCCGGTTATTTTTTCTATACCTGTTAAGTCTTTGATACCTTTACCTATAGCGGACAGAGATTTTAATTCTTTTAAATTTGCTTGAAGGATCATATCACTTCGAGCTAACTGGAGTATTTCTCGAACTGCTGCATCCAAATTCGGATCGGGTATTGCTATATTCAGTGATATGATGTCTGTAATCTGATTATTACCAAGTGATATAGTTTTTAGTCTGTTTAACTTCGATAACGGTGCGATATAACGAATTTTGTTTCCGTACAGTTTCAGCTTTACAAGTTGTGTCAATCCAGAGAGTGGCACGATATCTCTAATTTCGTTTCCGCTAAGTTCTAACTCGGTAAGTCGTGTCAAGCCTGATAAAGGTGTGATGTCTATAATTAGGTTATTGTTAAGCGATAGGATTTTAAGGTTGTTTAACTTCGCGAGGGGAGTGATGTCTCTAATTTCGTTTCCGCTAAGTGCTAACTCGGTAAGTTGTATCAAGCCTGAGAGTGGCACGATATCTCTAATTTCGTTTCCACTAAGTTCTAACTCGGTAAGTTGTATCAAGCCTGAGAGTGGTGTAACGTCGGTAATTTGGTTATAATTGAGGAATAGTCCTCTCAATTGCTTTAATCCAGAAAGTGGTGTAATATCCCTGACCTGATTACTATTAAGTCGTAGTAAATTGAGCTGCTCTAATTCTGTGAGTGGTGTTATGTCTGCAATTTGATTATACTGAAGTACTAATGTCTTTAGGCTTTTTGCTTTCTCTAAACCCGCTAACTTTTTGATTCCTCTCGATTCAGCAGTCAGGATCTCTAATTTTTTCAAATCTCTTTCCATGATAGGCGCGTTTAGGTCTAAGTTTAACGCTTCCCGCACGGCTGCGGCTAAGTTGGCATCGGGGATCTCCACCGGTTCTGGCGGCGAACAACTTATAAAAACGGTGAAAAGTATAAAAAACAAGCAAATATGTTTCATAATACTAACCCTTTTTTGATGCCTTGATTAGCGGTTAGATTCTATAATTTGCAAATTTGGCATCTGTTTGCGGAGTTCGGGGATTGATTTCATATTTTGAATCTGCTCCTTTTGGAGATATAAATGGGTGAGATTCTTAAGATTTCCAAGGACGCTGATGTCGCTGATTTGATTATTCTCAAGCATAAGTACTTTAAGTTCTGTCATTCCAGTAAGTGGTGAAATATCGCTGATTTGATTACTCATGAGATTCAACTGACTCAGATGCTTTAGTCCACTGAGAGGCGTTATGTCGCTGATTTGACCGCCGGTGAGTAATAGGCCTCTCAGGCCCTTTAATTCGCTGCAAAATTTTATATCTTTGATTTGATGACGCTCGATAAATAAGGATTCTAAGTGTGTTAGTCTTGCAATTGGGGTCATGTCACGAATATCACTACCCGTAAGCAATAAAGTTTTAAGCTGCGTTAATTCAGCGATGGGAGTAATGTCCGTAATTTGATTTTTCACGAGTGCCAAAACCGTGAGTTGTGTCATTTCAGAAAGCGGCGTGAGGTCTGTAATTTGGCAGTTTTGGAGGAACAAAGCTGTGAGCTGTTTTAATCCTGTGATGGGTGTGATGTCGCTGATTTCGTTGCTGTCAAGTCCTAAGGATCTAAGTTGCGTCAAGTTTGCGATGGGTGTGATGTCGCTGATTTCATTGCTGCTAAGATCTAAGTCTGTAAGTTGCGTCAAGTTTGCAATGGGAGTAATGTCCTCTATTTTGTTCTTAGAAAGCATTAACCTATCAAGTTCAGTCAGATCAGCGAGGGGCGAGATGTCCCTAATTTCGTTCTGCTCAAGCCATAAAACCCTTAAATTTGCTGCTTTTTCCAAGCCGGTCAGATTCTTTATACCTCTATGTGCGATCAACAAGATTTCTAATTCTCTCAGGTTTTTTTCTGAGATAGGTTCGTTAGGGGCTAAACGGAGTTGTTCTCGCACGGCAGCGGCTAAGTTTTTATCGAGTATCACTTTCGGTTTTACAAGTGAGCAACTGAAAAAAACGGTGAGAATCAGGAAAAATAAATAAAAACGCTTCATAACGTGAGCTGCCTATTTGGTTGATGTGAACTGGATTAAGGTTTCTAAAAGTGCGTTTTCTTCGGTTTCGTCGAAAATGGGCCCACTCTTCCATAGGCCGTTTTTGACAATGGATTCGTCCTCATTAAGTGCTAATTTTGCCATATTCATATCCGCCGTGTTTCTCAATGCTCAGTCAAGTAGATATTTTCTGTGTTCAGTTCCAAATGCGGAATCTGTTTACGGAGTTTGCGAATCGGGGTCATATCCCGAATAGGGTTCTCCTTGATATGTAAATGTGTGAGATTTTTAAAGTTTTCAACAATGTTGATATTGCTAATTTGGTTATGTTGAAGCCATAACACTTTAAGTTTCGTCAATTTATTAAGTGGCGCGATGTTGCTAATTTGATTATCCGCGAGTATTAAGTACGTCAGTTGTGTCAAATTTGCGAGAGATTCTACGTCGCTGATTTGATTATCTTTAAGTGATAACATTTCAAGTGTTGTCATTCCGGCAAGTGATGAAATATCGCGGATTTGATTATTCATAAGTAATACACCCTCAAGTGTTGTCATCCCGGTAAGTGGCGAAATATCGCGGATTTGATTATTCATAAGTAATAAGGCCCGGAGTTTTGTCATTCCGGCAAGCGGCGCGATATCACTGATTTGATTGTTCTCAAGGGATAGGTGTTCCATCTGCTTTAGCTCGCCAAGGGGCTTTATATCCTGGATATGATTATACCCAAGTGTTAGGTAGGTCAACTGCTTTAGTTCACTGAGAGGTTTTAGGTCGCTGATATGATTATACCCGAGTGCTAAGAAAGTCAAGTCTGTCAATCCTGTGAGCGGCGTAATGTCAATAATCTCATTACCACCAAGGCTTAATGTTTTAAGCTGCGTTAATTCGGCGATAGGGGTAATGTCACTAATTTTATTGCTGTCAAGCACTAAATCTGTGAGTTGGGTCATTTCAGCAAACAATGTGGTATCCGTAATTTGACAGTTATAAAGTGATAACTGAGTGAGTTGCGTCATTTCAGTGAGCGGTGTGATGTCGGCATTTTGACAGTTGTAGAGCCATAGTGCTGTAAGTTGCCTTAATCCCGTGAGTGGCGTAACATCCGTGATTTGGTTTAGCTCAAGTTTTAGGTGTGAAAGGGACGTCAATTTCTTAAGCACCTCGAAAAGCTGCGTCGTATTGCTGATTTGATTCTGTTGAAGTTCAAGGTGCGCAAGTCGTTTTAAGCCTGTGAGAGGTGTAATGTCCTTGATCTGGTTTTTCTCAAGTTCCAGATGTGTGAGCTGTTTTAATCCTGCGAGGGGTGTAATGTCCTCGATTTTGTTGTTGGGAAGGATTAATCTATCAAGTTCAGTCAGATCAGCGAGGGGCGAGATGTCTCTAATTTCATTCTGTTCAAGCCATAAAGTCCTTAGATTTGCTGCTTTTTCCAAGCCATTCAGATTTTTTATCCCTCTACCTATAACTATCAGGGATCCTAACTCTCTCAGGTCTTTTTCTAAAATAGGCGCGTTAGGGGCTAAATCGAGTTTTTCCCGCACGGCAGCGGCTAAGTTCTTATCAGGTATGACTTTCGGTTTTACAAATGAACAACTGAGGAGAACGGTAAGAATCAAGAAAAGAAGGCAAAAGCGTTTCATAAAGTTAGTTTCCTATTTGGTTGATGTGAGTTGGATTCAGGTTCCTAAAAGTGCGTTTTCTTCGGTTTCATCAAAAATGGGCCAACTTTTCCCTAAACTCCTTTTGACGACAGGTTCACCACCATTTATTGCCAACTTTGTCATGTCCGTGTCCCCCTTGTTATGTGCTTTGGTATACGACTGGTTCTGATTTTAGCAGGTTCTTTCTTTTACGTCAACTCGATAAGAGAGTTTCTTCTTGATGAATTTAGCCTTAAGTTGCTATGATAACTGAGGATGGTTCATAATTGTTGTCTATATCATAGATTAGTCTCTTTAGAAAATCCTGTAGCGGGGTAAACAGTATGGCTCAACAATCAGCAAAACGAATTGCTCCAAAAATCGTAGAGACTGTTTTTGACATTTCCAAGTCTGATCTGATTCCAATTGTTGAGAACGCAAGCCAATCAGGTCCGATTGTTGATCTGGAGATAAAAATCGAACATGAGACTCAGGGAAAAGGTACGGAATCAAAGAACACCATTGCAACCTTTTACTATCAAACGGAAGCGAAGACGATGGGAATGATAACTCTCTTTGTCAAACACTTTTTACATACAGATAGCAGTGAAGTTCATACTTATCAGGCATTTGGCAAAGTCGGCATACCGACCCCAAACTTCTACGGTCATCGCTTAGCTCCAAACGGGGAAGAGATTCTCTTCTTGGAATTGCTCCCGGAAACCGGTATCAACGCGAAAAGTGAGTTTGAAGTGCTTCAATGCGTTAGACTCGTCGCGCAAATCAATGCCCTCCCACTTCCGTTCTGCCACTTTTCGATACCAGAGCCAAAACCGAATAAACGACCTGATCCCAATCCACAATGGATTCATACACTAACAGAAATCTGGGAAAAAGCACCAGCTGGCGAACTTGGCGTAGAGATTCAATTGCTATGTCATGAAAATCCCAATGGCTTTGAAATCCTTACAGATTATGCTTGGTATTTGACTCGGCAAAGGAATAATTTTCAACACCAAGGGCTCATCAACGGCGATTTGACTGTTGGTGACTTTGGATGGCGAATTACCACAACTGGAAAAGAGATTGTTGCCTTTGATTTGATCGAATATCAGGTTGGTCCACGGTTTCTCGATATCTGTAATCTCATGATGGACGAGTTCTCAGATAATGTTGTGTCTTACACCAAAATGGGAACTTACTACTTGGCAATGTATAATCAATTTTCAGGCAAAAGTGTGACCCTCAATGAATTCTTTAATGAGGTCACTTTTTTTTCGGAGTCCAACAGATATTGGAATATTACTTTCGCGTTAAAGCAGGCACTCTCTGATAAAGCTGCCGGTGATAATGTTAGCTGGACAACATACAGGGACTGGCTTCATCGCAGATTAAAAGAACTGCTTGAATCTGCGAACGCCCAAATGCCCTTCACGGACAGAAGTGTTTCTCACAATGAAGTATAATTGAAATTGGGATAATAGCAGAGGTCAAAAAAACATTGCTACGGAAGTCACCGTCCACTGGGTTTTGAGCGTATTACAATATAATCATGGCATCAATGAATCAAACACTTACTGCGATAGATGGAATCAAGGTTGGGCATGCTACCGACGCAACTGCCCGGACGGGATGCACCGTTATCCTCTGTTCAGCGGGAGCAACGGCAGGTGTTGATGTGCGGGGTGCTGCGCCGGGCACACGTGAGACGGAAGCACTTCGTCCGGGACGCTTAGTCCAGAAAGCACACGCCGTGCTACTGACAGGCGGGAGTGCCTTCGGTTTGGATGCTGCTGGTGGTGTTGTCCAGTATCTTGAAGAACAGAACGTCGGTTTTCCTGCGGGTTCCGTTCGTGTGCCGATTGTTCCCGCCGCTGTGATTTTCGATCTGGGGGTTGGCGATGCAAAGGTTCGCCCTGATCGACAAATGGGGTATCAGGCGTGTCTGAATGCGACAGATGAATCTGTTGTGATAGGTGCCATCGGTGCAGGCACAGGTGCCACGGTTGGCAAAGCCCCCGGCGTTACGCCTTCTCTCGGTGGTATCGGTTCGGCATGTAAATGTCTTGATTCTGGCTTGATTGTTGCTGCGATTGTGGTTGTGAACGCGCTTGGGAACGTTGTGCATCCAGATACCGGTGAAATTGTTGCGGGTGGGAAGGAAAACGACGGTTTCGTGGACATCACTGAGCGGCTTTTGGATGCGAAATTAGTACAGGGGACAAATACGACGATTGGTGTTGTGGCAACCAATGCTGTACTTACTCCAGCAGAGGTGAACCGAGTCTCAGAGATAGCACACGACGGCATGGCGCGTGCGATTCGACCGTCTCATACGATGTTTGATGGGGATACGCTTTTTTCGCTTGCTACAGGGGCACACACTGGCAGCAGTGTAAATACTGTTGGAATCTTAGCAGCAGAGGTGGTCGCGGCGGCAATTGTTAATGCAGTAACCGCCTAAATGGGTTTCCCTTGCATCACTTCTGAAATATCTATACCGAATTCCTTTAACACTGTTGGTGTGATGTCGTATATGCTTTTAGCAGATACACTTCCGATTTGTCGCGATCCGGAGGTCGCTCCTACAAGAGAACTTGAAGCGGATTTGAGAATAAAAATACCGTTCTCTGCGTGGTTACAATCATCGGGCCCCGTATCGTTTTCATAAGTATAGATGCTATTGTATCCGACACTACCCACCGAACGCCAAAACAGGTTTCCAAAATAGACGATGAGGTCGGGTGCGATGTTTCGGCATTCTCGGTAAACGTCTTCGGGTTTGAAAACCCGCGTGTTGATATTGTTGTTATCTTCGTCTACGATGGCTTCAAGTTGTGCCTTTAATTCATCGCGGACGTTTTCATAGTCTTCTGCGCTCACAATTCCATGAGGCTCTCTGCCTTCAACGTTAATAAAAATCCGTCCGTAATATCCGCCCTCTCCCCATGCTTTTGTTTTTTCCCAATCTACCATATCCGGTGTCCATCGCGTAATTCTTTGGGGTTCGGTTTTGAGTGTCAGGTAACCGTACTTTTGGAGCCATTCGTTGACGCAGATACCACCATCCATCCGTTTTGCGCCGTGGTCGGAGACGACCATGACGGTGGTATCCTCGTCTACACATGCTAATGTCTCTCCGAGTTCAGCATCGAGAACGCGATAGTAATTTCGCATCGTCTCCGAGAACGGCGAATTCGGTTCATATTCCCGATGCGTTGTATCCCAAAACCGCCAGAACGCGTGATGGAGTCGGTCGGACCCCATTTCAACCATCGTGAAAAAATCCCAATCTTTTGTCTTAATCAGATGGCGTGCGAGTTTGAAGCGTTCGGATGTCATCTTAAGGAGTTGTTGTTCCAGTTCGGCACGCCGATCTGTTCGGAAGTTGGGGATATCAATCATGTAATCGCTTGCAACCTGATCAATTTCCCGCGACAATCGTCTTGGGAACGTCCACTGCGGATTGCGGTCAGGCGTCAGGAAACTGGTGACCATCCAACCCGGAAACGGTTTCGCGGGATAGGTGAGCGGCACTCCGAGAACGACGGATTTTTTTTCAACTTGCCCTAACAAGTCCCAGAGGGTTGGCACTTTCACGGCGTGTGCGTTCGCAATCGTCAAGGCATCGTAGGAGTAATCCTTGCGGTTGCGAAAGCCGTAGATGCCGAGTTCGCCGGGATCTCGGCTGGTCATCATGCACATCCACGCTGGCACGGTGATAGGTGGGATTGTGCTTTCCAATTCACCGTAGATGCCTTCTGCCATTAAGCGATGTGTATTGGGCATATCGTCTTTGAATGCGTCAAAGACGAGTTCCGGTGCGGCACAGTCCCAACCGATAATGAGGACTCGCTTTTTCATATCTTCATCTTAAATTACGGCTTGTGATCGGTATTAACAGGCGGTTCGTCGTTGTCAAGGAACCGCTCAATTGTGTTTCGCGTTGCCGGGCGCGTACGGAAATCCGCAACCCACGGTTCACGGAAGTACGCCTGCTTTTCACGCGGTAAAGCCGACAGCACTGCAGGCGGAATCCGCAGCCGGTGCCAATGCGTTGCGAGATGTGCATAAGCGTTTAGCACTGCCACACGCGGTGTCTCTCGTTGCCATACGGGACCGGCGTGACACAGGTTTTCCGTGAAGAAGATTGCGCTGCCAGCGGGACATTCGTAGGTCATCAGGAACGGGCTACGCTTCCCGTCCTCTAACGACATGTGGTCAGGATGCATCGGGAAGTTGGATTTGTGACTACCAGCGATAAAGTGCGTCGCCCCATCGTTTTTGGAAATATCTGTCAGTTCAAAGACGACGCGCACCATTCCAGCATGGATCTGCCCGTTGTTGACGCGATACCCGAAGATCGGATCTGCCTGCCTCGGTCCACCACCGTGGAGTTCACCGTGTCTCCGCCCTTTTTCGCGCCAGACGGAGAAGGTGCTCTCTAACCGGACCTCGGGTCCGATGATTTCGTGTAGGACATCAAGGACTTTGGGGTGATCAATCAGCACGCTCGCGGGACCACCCGGCACAGCACGGTGCTCCGGTGGTAAGGATTCTTTATCATGATGTATCCGGTCAAGCTGCTCAACGATTGCATCCACTTCGTCGCGCTCAAGGATCGCCGGACGCACGAGGAATCCACTTAAGTCAAATCGAAATTTTTCTTCATCAGTCATAGGTTATACCTCATATTGTTAGTTATATGGTGGCGCATAAGATACGTAGATATTTCGGTAAACGTTTATGACATAAATATCGCGAGCGACAAGAAATCCGCAGAAACACCCTATCAAAAACCCCAAGTAAAAACACTCGCTCCTACAAAAAACAACAATTTGGGGTCCGCGTTAGTTCCATATAATCGAAATTATGCCCAACGTGGGTTTCTTCCGCCGAATCGCTGCTCGCTGATGTTCCAGAGTTCAGAGAGACCGAGTTGTCGGATATGTTCCAATCCCGGTAGGAATGGATCGTTGATTCGGGTTAGCCACTGCTGGAGGTCTGCTTCTAATTCCGCTCGGAGATTCTGTGAGTCTTCGTCATCAATAAGATTGTTCAGTTGGTACGGATCGTTGTCGTTATCGTAAAGCATCCAACCTGTGCCATCATAATGGCGGGCATAAGTGTGGCGATGTGTTCGGACACCACGCCACTCGCGGATACCGAAGTTGAAGCCTTCGCTCCCATGTAAAGGCACCCCAAGGCACACAGACTGTGGTTCATCAATCGTTTTACCGAACATCGCTTCTGAGAGGTCAATACCTTCAACACCATCAGGTATAGGTAGATCACATAAGGATAGCATTGACGGCATGAAGTCAACGAGACTGAGCAAAGTATCGCGGGTAACGCCAGCGGGTATTCTCTGAGGCCAGCGGATCATGAAAGGAATACAGCTCGATTCCTCCCATGGACGTTCTTTTCGGACATGCCCGTGGCTCCCGAGCATATCCCCATGGTCAGATGTATAGACAAGGATTGTATCGTCGGCGATACCGAGTTCATCGAGTGCAGTCATCAACCGTCCAAGGTTTTCATCTAACGCTGTGATATGGGCGTAGTATCCAGAGAGGTCTTTCCGTGTTGCGGGTGTGTCTACAGCATTCGGACGTAACTGAATCTCCTCCGGCGGGTACATCTCCTTGTAGCGTTCAGGGACGTGTTCATAAGGATTATGTGGCGGCCCCCAACTCATATAGAGGCAGAAAGGTTCATCAACGTGTTCGCGGCAGTATTGAATCGCTTGATCCGTCTGGAAATCCGGTTCATATCCTTCAATCTGCATCTGATTGCCATCAGAGTCGTGATAAGGCGCATTGAAATAGTTATGGTGGCAATTCCAGCCGACCCAATGATCAAAGCCGAAGCGCATCTCAGGTGTGATAAACTTATCTCTCGGCATACCACCGAGATGCCATTTACCGATGTAACCGGTTGCGTAGCCAGCATCCTTAAAAACCTCCGCTACACCTGTTTCCGACAACGGAAGCGGCAGATCGTTGGAAACTGCCTTATGGTTCAAAGGATACTTGCCTGTCATGAGGCATCCACGCGCAGGCACACATATCGGGACGTTCGTGAAGGTGTTCGGAAAAAAAATCCCCTCCTGTGCGAGTTGATCCATTGCGGGCGTTTGCACTTGTGGGTTGCCTGCACACCCGACATCACATTGACGGTGTTGGTCACCAAAGACAAAAATTAGATTGGGTTTACGGGTGGGGTCCATTGTTGTTCCTTTGTATGATAAGATGATTTATCCTGTCTTACTGCATCCACGTATAAATTTGGCGGAGTGTGCCTTCACTTCGGGTCCACAAGTTCCTTTTCAGAGGTGAAACAACCTTTGTGTAACTGGCGAAATCTGTTTGAGTTGCTCGGTACTGCTCTTTGTGCGCGATTAACCCTGCATTCTCTGGCGGTGATGCACCGAAATCGACCCATTCGTATGCTTCATGACACGCTTGTCTGATGATATGGTGGAAAATCGCATTGTTGGGACGGTATTTCAGGAATGCTGGCACAGATGCCTCACACCACAACGTCACGGTCCGATTGAAACGTAGGTAGAGGAGTCCGGCGATGATTGTGTCCCGATATGTCGCGATGGCAAGCTTGGCTATTCTCCGCTGGAGGAGCGTTTGCATGAGTACTCTTGGTTTCGGCGTGCCGCCTAACCGTTTGACAGTCATGAGATACATATCGTAAAATGTAGATAACGCCGCTTCACTATCTGTATCCGTAATCTCTACCCCGGATTTTTCCGCCTTCCGAACGGCACCACGCACCCTTTTGTTGTAGGCGTGCCAGAGGGCATCAACATCTTCGTTCGTTTTCAAAAGATGTGTGAAATGATCCGTCCGTTCGTATCCAGTTTCAATGAAGACATCGCCGTAGGTTGTGGTATGCTCTGGAGGCAAGGTCCAACGGATTTCACACCACCCTTTTTCTCCTGCAGCAGTTTCAATGGATGTTATCAATGCTTCGCGATTTACGTGCAAGGTATCTGTAAGATGTATACCGCCGAAAAGATTCCACGGCATTGAGTGCCACAAACGGATACCCGGTATCGGTTGAAAAATGAAAGCGGGCAGTCCGCCGATCACCGCATCTTGTTGCTTAATGAGCATATAGACCGGCGTGAGTTGTTTGAAGGCACTCGCCAAGGCATCTCGCCACGCGAGACTTTGGAAGGCAGTCGTGTTTGGGCATTGCTGAATGATAACGTCCCACTTGTCCTGATTTTGGGGAGTAAGGGGTTCTACCGTATACATACGCAGCTTGAAGGCTATACGACCAACGCCGCGAACAACGCCTTGATGTAACCGACGGAATAGGCTAACCCTACATTGCCTTCTAATCTCGGAATGTGATCGGCGTTGATGCATCCGTCAAATCCAACCTTCTGTAATTCTCGGACGATTTTGAAGGCGTTCATATCACCGTCGTCAAGGAGGACCTCTTCAAATGCCCCAGCTGTCGCGAGGCTTCCGCGGACGTTCCGTAAGTGAACCATGAAGATACGTCCTTTCCGCCCGTAGTTATTAATTTCATCAAGGACGATGGTGCTGCCACCGGCTTCAGCACGGGTGCCGCAGCAGTAAAGGTAACCGACGTTCTTGCTTGGGAACGCGTCAATAACACGGTGGAAGCCGAGGCTGCCGAGCGGGGTGTCTGGATTCGGGACATCTGACGGATGGATAGCGAGTTTAATAGCGTGTTCATCGGCAATAGGGACGAGTGCACCGTAGACCTCGGTAAAACGTTTCCACCACTCGTCAAGTGCTTCCACAGTCGGTGTGTCTGGCGGATTCTTCGTTGCGGCACGGCTTTCACCACGTGAGGTATACCCACCTCTGTGAACAGAAGAATAGCGCGTCATGAGATAGTCAAACGTATCTCCCCAGAACCGTTGGCGTGCGATAGGCACACCGGCTTCAGCGAAGACACGGAGTGCGTTGCACGTGTTCTCAAGTTCCTTTTCGCCGTCGGGTTGTCTCGTCATAAATTTTTCTGTGATGTTCGGGAGCGTCACACGGTTGATGTCGAGTCCCCAAGAACGGATCCGTTTTTTGATTTTCAGTAGTTCGTCCAAATCGGGATAACCCTGTTCGTTAACACCAGGGAAAGACCCACCATTCCCAAAGTCGATGCAGTCCGCACCGAGTTGCGTAACCTGTTTAAGATAACTCTCTGAAAGTCCACCATCCCAGACTGAAATCTGCATTTTTTTTCCTCTATAATGGTAACGGAACGGGCTGCCCGCTCTCAACGGATTGATATGCGGCAAGCGCGATTTCGACCGCAGCGCGACCGTCTAACCCTGTAATTGGAGGCGGTGTATCGTTGCGGATTGCATCTACGAAGACGCGGATCTCTTGTTGCACCGGCGGTGGCACTTCAATGTCTGAAATTTTGATCTGTCGTCCTTCGCCTTCAAAAGGTTTAATCCGGATCGTTGCATCGCCACCCCAGGTCTGTGGGAAATAGATGGAACCGCCTTCACAATCGACGCGTCCACCATACCCACCAACAGCAGAGATATGGCTGGAATGGAGCAAGCCAATTGCGCCGTTCGCAAACTGCAATGAAGCCAGCACAACATCTGGATAGTCGCTCTCTTTTTGTACGTACTGACCACCAGCAGCATAGACAGAGACGACATCGCCGCAAGTCCAGCGCATGAAGTCGATTTCGTGTGCGTTAATTTCCATGAGACTTCCACCGGACTTTGCGCGTTCTAACCGCCACGGGACATAACTCCCGCCACTGCGCCAAGGTCCGCCGATCCGATGTACCATCATACACGCGGGTGCGCCGAGTTCACCATTCTGCACAATCTCGCGAACCGCGGAATGTGTCGCGTGATAACGGCAGACCAAGCCGATGGTGAGTTTGACACCGTTTTCTTCAGCGGCGGCAATCATCGCGTCACAATCGGACAGCGTTGGTGCCATCGGCTTTTCAGAGAAGACGTGTTTACCGGCATTCGCGGCATCAACCGCCATCTGTGCGTGCATAAATGGCGGTGATGCGATCAGTACCGCACGAATCCGATCATCAGCAAGTAGCTCATGGTAATCTAACGTGTAAGCCGCGTTGAGATCTGCAGCCAATTTTTCTGCCAATGCTTCTTGCAGATCACTGACGCAGATGACTTCTATCCCTTCGACGGCGTGTGCACTCGTAGCGAGACTTCTGCCCATACCGCCGCATCCGATAACGCCAATCCCAATCGTTTCCATATTTTTAATTTTCCTTGCGGTTCGTTTAGACGGGGTTGATAAAAACGTTCCGAAACATATATTCAGCCCAACGCGATGCTTGGGTTTACATGTTTGGGTTGTCTATCTCCGCCGTGCTTTGATGTGTCCCCATGTAACACTGAGATGGTCTGCAGAGGGATTAACATCAAGTCCTGTGGCATCCATGTTGTTCTGAACTTCTGCTGCGCTAAGGACTCGGTCGTAAATTCGGAATTCGTCAATATACCCCTGAATTGTATCGCAATCGCATTCATCTGAACGGTCACCAATACCGAGGAGGAGTCCACCTTTCGTGATTTTACCACCCTTCATGGCGTACTTTTTCTCCTGTTTTCCGTTCACATAATAGTGAACCGTTGCGCCGTCGTAGGTGCCGACGAGATGGAGCCACTGTTCAAGCGGAATATCTTCTAATACATTGTCCTTTGCCGCTTGCGTTGATTGACCGCCTGCTCTGACGAAAAAGCCGTGTTGGTTGTCATCATCATCGTAATAGAGACTAACGACTGCGGTGTTTGTCGGCATATCATCGAGCGAGATAATCCGGTTCCAACTATCATCCAAGGCAGTGATATAGACCCAGCATTCCAAAGTAATCTCATCCCAATCTCGGTCGATTTTCGGCGGTTTTGAATCTTCGACAAGGAAGCGATCAACACTGCCATCAAAAAGGATACACTCGCCAACCTTGCAATCGGAGGCGGGGGCGAGTTCTGGATCACCGTGAACAGCAGCAACGAGTCCTGACAAGACATCTGCTGCCTCTGTTTTAATCTTTACTGTGTCTTTGTTGAAGGACCAGTAAGCAACTAAACCGTTTTCAACTGCCCCAACGAGTGCGTTAACAGGTTGTGCACTCCACACTTGCATCACAAGCAGGATAAGGATTATTGTGAGGAATTGAGGGTTTTTCACAAAATATCTTTGCTCGGAATGGACGCTCTTTTTCACGTACATAATGTCCCCCTTGTATCTGATAACATGGTGTAAGGAAACCGAGGATGGAAGCCGCCAATTTCCTACTACAACTTCAATTCACAATGATACAACACACAAGCACATCACACTACAGCAAAAGAAGCGTGGTCAGATCTTAAAACATGTCGCGCATGGCACGTTCACGTCTGTCAGCGTCTCGACGTTCACGTTCCTCATCCGACATTTGACCGGTCTGTTCGGCAATAACGGGACGATATTCGGCGACTTCGCTTCTCCGCTTGAAGACTCGGAAGTAGTCGAAACGGGTTAGGGTCGGTGGGATATTCCCTGGGCAGAGCGCATGTAAGCCAACATCCGTTGCTTCTCCCATACCGACGTTGGTTTGCCCGCAGCTTTTCCACTGGATGCCATCCGAACTGGCGAAAGAGGAAAATTGATTCCCTCGACGTTCCAGACGTAGGAATAATTCCCTGACGTTTCTAAGTCCAGCACCCCGCCCGCGTAGGTTAAAGGAGCGTCCGACGTGCCGTTCAAATCGGACATCGCCCCTAAACGCGTGTGGTCCTGAGGTTTTCTCAAGCCGTAGGAATCGGTTGGCGTTTTTCCAGATCAATAAACCACCGTGTTCTCTGAGCTGCGGCGTAATTCGCATGCGGGTTTCGATAGCGAAATCGCCGGGGACTCTCATTAGAAGACGTGGTGCGCTCATGTCGCCACCACTCCCGTTGCCGTGCCAAAGGTCTTGTCCGGGTTCAGTTCGCATTTCCAAGTAACCTTGCCGTTCTGCCCAAGCCCCTCCGCCCTGTGGGTCTTCCCATCGCCACTCTGGACGCATGCGGTTGCCGATGAACTCATCTTCAAACACCAACTCGGTGAATTCACCAGAGGATGCCCAGCCTTCAATTTTTATAGCCGAGATAGAGTCTCCAAAGTTTTGAGGGAGTAGATGGAGGTTCGGCAACTCTTTTTTATATTCACTCGGTTCCATACGGATCGGTATGCTGGCACCCTCAAACTCCGGGTGTTCGTAAAAGACAACCTCCGCACCGTCCCGTGGGAAATCGGGGCCTTTAAAGATGCGGATCGATGAAATTCTGTCTTCAAACCATGTTCCACCTTGCGGATCCCGCAGATTAGCGATGTCACGGAGGATAGTGATTTTTTTGCCGCGGAATTCGACGTGCTCATAACAGTCAACAATCAGTGGGATCGTACCCCACTCAGGTCCAGCGACATCTAACGATGACCCGAAATTGATTGATGAGATTCTGTCCGCAAAGTTGAAAGCGGTATCATGCAGGTTCGGATAAAACCCGGGACCGAGTGCCAACCTTTTACCGCGGAAGTCACGATGTTGGTGAAGGATTACCTTATAGTTCGGATTTGATGAGAAATTTGGACCCTTATAGACACGAAGCGAAGAGATATTGTCTTGAAATCCGATGTGTGCCGTAAATGGAACAGGTTCCACAACATAACCCATTCTACCTCGGAAATTTGTATGTTGGAATATTTCAACAATGAGGCGCGGTACGACGACTGGCATTTTTTTCTCCTTTTTTGTGAGTTATCAGTTATCGGTTTTCAGTTTTCAGTAAAAGAGAGTTTTCATTTTCATAATGTTTCTTTGCTATCAAGGTTCCCAAAGTCCTGTTTATGTGTTATTGAGGGTTGCCTCATAAATTTGGGCAAACCCGCTTCGATCCGATGTGAATACGACATGTTGTCCGTCTGGACTGAAAGATGGATGCGGATGTGTATGTTGCGGGGCATACACCTGAACAGGACCGTTTGCATAAGGGAAGGGTCCGTTCCAATGTTCACCGAGAGACGAAGCCCCCGGGTAACATAAGGGCTGCGGTTCACCGAGACCATCAAGCACATCGAAAATCTGGATACCGATGTCAGGGAAGTTCGTATCCGCGACCATACGTGTGCCAGCGGGATTGCTAATAGCGTGCCAAGCGTTGAAGGTCGTCACTGGTCGTTCTGCTCCCGTGTCAACATTGATACACCTGACACCCCGGGGCCAATCGACAAACGCGAGTTCCCGCGTTCCCGGAATCCATGTTTCGTGTGTAATCCACTCATTCTTTTCGATATTCCGTGCGTAGAGACGACGATTCCCACTGCCATCACGATGAATTACCCACACACGGTCGGTGAGAGGCCCCGCGTAATAGAGCAAATTAGCATCATCAGGGCAGAATTGAAGGTGCGCAATACTATCGCGCTGTAGGATGATGTCGTGCTTACCGGTATCGGTATCTACAATAGCGAGTGTGGATTCTTTACCGACTTTAAATCGGATTGCCCACCATTTATCGTCATGACTCAGGGCAGTTGTTCCCATGGCGGAGGCGACCATGCCTTCGTCTTTCATTGCTGTTGCAGCGAAGTTCACAAGTTCCCGTTCCTCAAGCGTCTCCAGGTCAAGTCGCCACCCACTTGTACCAGCGGTGAAAAAGACTGCCTTTCCATTATGTGCTGGATGTACAGACCATTCTGATTCTGCGAGGTCAGGTCTGTCTGTCAATTGGCGAAGTTCACCGGTAGCCCGTTCTTCTGCGAATATTTGCGGTGCACCGGTTCGGTTAGAGACAAAAATCAACCGCTGCATCGCGTCATCATACGCCGGTATGATAAAGAACGGGTGATGATGATGCACGGACGCGGTCGTGACTTGCCTGATACGTGTCCCTGTGCATCGGTCATAAAAAATTCGAGATTCCGAAGGGTGAATAGTCCCTTTCGCCATGCGTATATCCTATAAAGTCGGCGGACATAAATGCCCGCCGAAACAGTGTGTAAACGTCCTATTCTTCAAAGGCAGCATCAAACGCCACAGCGGAGGGTTCAAAGTCGTAGCCCTTGACAGCACCACAAGATTCACTGGCACCATGTTCTCGATCCATGCCGCTGTCTTCCCATTCAATGGAAAGTGGACCGTCATACCCCATGTTATTCAGTGCTCGGATAATCTCTTCAAAGTTAATATTACCGCGACCGATGGATCGGAAATCCCAGTTTCTTCGCGCATCGCCGAAGTTCAGGTGTCCACCGAATACACCCGCTAACCGCGGTGTATCTGCCCACCAAACATCCTTCATGTGGACGTGATAAATCCGGTCGCTCAACCGTTCAAGGAACGCGACGTAGTCAACGCCTTGATAACCGAGATGGCTCGGATCGTAGTTGAATCCAAACGCTTCTCTGCCATTAACTGCTTCAATTGCGCGCTCGGCAGTGACGATGTCAAAGGCAATTTCAGTAGGATGGACTTCAAGTCCGAACTTAACGCCAACTTCGTCAAAGACATCGAAAATTGGGTTCCAGCGATTGGCAAAATCTTCAAAACCGGCATCAATCTGTTCTGGCGCGGTCGGCGGAAAAGAGTAGAGGAGATGCCATATCGAACTGCCCGTGAAACCGTTGACGACGCTCACGCCGAGTTTCGCGGCGGCGCGTGCAGTGTTTTTCATCTCTTCAGCGGCGCGTTCTTGAACGCCTGACGGATCGCCATCGCCCCAGATGTCTTCAGACAAAATCCCTTGGTGACGGCTGTCAATATTATCACAAACTGCCTGTCCGACGAGATGGTTGCTAATTGACCAAACTTTTAGTCCATATTTCGCAAGTAGGTCGTGTCTGCCTTGACAATAACTATCGTCTGCAAGTGCTTTATCGACTTCAAAATGGTCGCCCCAACAGGCGAGTTCCAAGCCATCGTAGCCCCAACTGCTTGCTTTTTCTGCTAATTCTTCCAGTGTTAAATCTGCCCATTGGCCTGTAAAGAGTGTTACAGGTCTTGCCATAGTGTTGCTCCTTCATGATTGCCCCGTCTTACGGGAATGCTTTGCCCAGTGCTGCGCTGGTGATCCAGAAAGATGGAGAGCAGCGTTTTCATTGCTAAGCTGCCGAAATTGGGACATACGAACCATCAGCCATTGTGTTCTATCTCATCTTACGAAAAGATTATGCCGGTGGCGTATACCTTGCATCAATCCATGCGCGCTGCTTTCCACTGTCTACAGCCGCGTTAATGAAATACACACCGCGGGCACCATCTTGGACAGTCGGGAAATCTGTGTCAAACTCAGCAGGGGTTTCGCCTGCGATTTTTGCAGCGATGGTGCGTGCGGCGTTCACATAGATATTTGCGAATGCCTCAATAAAAGCCTCTGGATGTCCGAAAGGTATCCGTGAATTGTGCTGGACAACCTCTGCCAAATAGTCGTTACCGCGTTTGTAAACTTGCTCGGGACCGTCTGGAAAACGGACGGAGAGATAATTCGGGTTCTCTTGGTGCCATTCCAGTGAGGCATCGGTGCCGTAAACGCGGATGCGTAAGTTGTTCTCTTCACCGACTGAAATCTGTGATGCATACAGGACACCGCGGACACCATTTTGATAATGGACTAATAAATTCCCGTCATCTTCTAAGAGCCGTCCCTCTACAAAAGTCGTCATGTCCGCACAGATTTCTTCGATTTCCAGTCCCGTGATATAGTGTGCTAAGTTCTCGGCGTGTGAACCAATGTCCCCGATACACGAGGACGCGCCCGCCTGCTTAGGATCAGTGCGCCAGATGGCTTGTTTCGCGCCTTCGTCTTCCAAAAATGTGGCGAGCCAACCTTGTGGGTATTCTACAACGATTTTACGGAGCGTTCCGAGTTTCCCCGCTTTCACGAGTTCGCGTGCCTGCTTCACCATCGGGTATCCCGTGTAGTTGTGTGTGAGTGCGAAGACAACATCGTGCTGTTTGACGAGGCTACAGAGTGTCTCGGCATCGGCGACCGTTGTCGTCATCGGTTTATCGCAGACGACGTGGAACCCGGCTTCAATGAAGGTCTTGGCAACATCAAAATGGACGTGATTCGGTGTCACGATTGAGACGAAATCAATGCGTTCACCTTCGGGCAGTTGACGCTCCTTTTCCGCCATTTCTTTGTAAGAGCCGTAGACTCGGTTTGCGTTGAGAAAGAGTTCGCTCCCTTGTTGACGCGACTTTTCGGGTGATGATGAGAACGCACCAGCGACGAGATCAATTTCTCCGTCAAGTGCCGCAGCTTTACGATGAACGGCACCGATGAACGCATCCGGTCCCCCACCTACCATGCCATAACGTATTTTCCTATCCAGTGGCATCTTGCGTGTTTTCTCCTTTTGAAAATAAAATGTTTTAGTTCCACTTTATATTATTCCACATTTGATGATTTTTTTCAAGAGTTTGTTTTCGTTTCCAAAATCGTCTCAAACACCATATGAGTGTTTTTGGAAGTCTATGTCCAATATTATTGCGTAAGTTCTATGGAAATAATTTGTCTTTCTTTTAAAAATATCGTCTAATTTAAGGTTAGGTATAGACTTTATTATTTTTTAACTAAAATAATATTGAAAATTGACCTGACATAACCGATTAGAACTTACACAGTCTGTATTTTTAGAGTAGGCGATTTCAGTCGTTGACATAAATACTCAGAGAACCATAAGCGTCGGCTAACCTACAAGGTGTTTGAGGCAGCTTGGGACAAAAATTCCTGGAAAAAAGTCGTTCTAATCACTCCGCAGCGACTCACCGAAACCGACCTTGAGAGCGTACTCGGCAACTATTTGCCAGCGGAAGCGTTCCAAGAGGTTAGTATCAGAAGCCGTTAGCATAATGCTGTCAAATCCCATACTTTCGCCTGCAGAATGTAGATGGGAAACGACTGACACAGAAGATAATTTATAAAGGTCTTGTAAACAAAATTCTGTAAGTCATCGTTGAACGGACAAAAGCAATTACATGAAGATTGCAGTCCCATTATTTTCACACCTATCCCATTATTTTCACACGTAATTGAAACGCATATCAAACCGATGTAAAATTTCAAACTTCGTCCACACATACGAAGGATGTGCGTAAGGTAGAAAAAAGGAAGCATACCATGAATAGCCATTTGAGAATTCTCACAGCAATCGCTTTTACGCTGATATTGATAGCCGGTATTACCGGATGTTCAAATGATGAAGAAACTCCCGCTACAGAAAATCCAGTCGCTGCTGGCGCAAGTGACGAAGAGTCGTCAGTCCGATACGGTCTTACCGATACATACGACAATGTCCGAAACGGTGCCCGTTTGGTTATATCCTATAATGCGGCGACCGATACCTTTACAGGCACTGTTACAAATACGACCCATGCCATTTTAACACAAGTTCGCGTTGAAGTTCATTTATATGACGGTACGGTCACCGTTGATGAACTCGGTCCAACACCGAACGTTGACCTTGCGCCCGGTGAATCGCACGCCGTTACACTTCCGGTCGCGGGCCAATTCTTTACCGAGTGGGTAGCACACCCCGAAGTCGGCCCCAGCACTGGAAGCGGTGGTGAAGGGGCTGAAGGCGGCGGCCATGAACATGGCCCAGGTGGCGAAGGGGCTGACGGTGGTTAATTCAACCACTTCAGCGGACGCTGTTAGCGGCTGCCTCCAGGCGAGCTGGCTATAGGGCAAACGATAGTAAGTTACATTTCATCTTTCATCGACTCATACCAATTTATACAATTCATGCTTTTAGAAAGGAACCTACTCATGAAACGCAATTTGGGAACCCTCACCCTACTGGTCGCCATACTGATGGCAGCGACGCTTATCGGTTGTGAACGGACAACTCAGCAGACGATCCCAATGATGCCAGTAGCAGATGACGAAGAGTCGGCAGTCCGACTCTCTATTACCGATACTTATGACAATGTCCGAAACGGTGCGCATCTGATTATATCCTATGATGCAGTGACCGATGCCTTTACAGGCACTGTTACAAATACGACCGGTGCGATTTTAACGCAAGTTCGCGTTGAAGTTCATTTATATGACGGTATGGTCACCGTTGATGAACTCGGGCCAACACCGGATGTTGACCTTATGCCCGATGAATCGCACGCCATCACACTACCAGTCATGGGTCAATCCTTTACCGAGTGGGTAGCACACCCCGAAGTCGGTCCCAGAAGTGCTGGCGGCGAAGGTGGTGCCGAAGGCGGTGCTGAAGGCGGCGGTAATTAAGCCAACCACTTCAGTGCTGATACAACTTCAGAGGAGACGCTGTCAAGGGAGCAATACACCCATTGCTCCCTTTTTCGTAGACGCATCTACCAACCCCTAATGTGCTGTTAAAAAAATAACGTTTGCAATTCCTATCTTTACACAAAGAGGTACATTCATGAATCCGATTTATGGCGTTCTTGCGGCAAGTACTATCATATTGATGGTTAGTATAAGTGGGTGTTCAAAAAAGAAAGAGCTGTCCATTGACAGTGGTGGTGAAGAATCTAACGTTGAATTCGCATTGGACGATCAATACGATAAGGTTCGTAACGGTGCCCGGCTCATTTTAACGTACGATGCACAAAGTAATGCCTTCAAAGGCACGGTCGAAAATACCACGGACGAGACCTTGAAGCAGGTTCGAGTTGAAGTCCACTTATCAAATGGAAAAGAGTTGGGACCAACAGTCCCGGGCGACCTCACTCCCGGTGAAAAGAGAGAGATATTACTCACTGCGACAAGTACGAACTTCGACGGATGGACTGCACATCCGGAAGTCGGCGAGGGCGAACATAGCCATGGAGAAGAAAATGGTGAGCATGGCCGGGAAAGCGAGGGTGAACATGGTCGTGGAGAAGAACGTGGTGAGCATGCCCAAGAAGGTAAAGGTGAACACAACTAAAGGCTTCCACAAGGAATATTGAATGAAGCAGCAAGACGCCCACGACTTTAAGCGTGGCAATGTTAAAGTATTATCATCGATTGTAGTGATTTTGGTTTTGATAGTTGGGTTTTCTGCGTGTGAACGGCTACCGCAAACGCTCCAGCCTGTCAAAGCCAAGGGGCTGGAGATCCGCGTTGGCGTCGTTTTGCCTTTGACGGGCAGCTGGCGCCTACAACAACGTTCATAAAGCAAGGTTTTGATTTAGCACTCAACGAAATTAATAATGCCGGGTCGGTCAGGTTTGAATTTATTCTTGAAGACGATACTGGCACCCCCGCGGGCACTGTTGAAGCCTTCAATAGACTGATTCACGAAGAAGGTGTGACTGTTATTCTCGGTCCGAGAACCTCAAGCGCGACACAACAGGCTTTCCCAGTGGCACAGGCAAATCAGATTGTGGCAATCAGCCCAACATCAGGAGCACGCGGACTCGGCGAAATTGGCAATTTTGTCTTTCGCATACCGCTCACTACTGATGTTGTGATTCCCAGAGGCATCAAGGCGACACACGAAAAACTTAACTACCAACGGGTCGCTACAATATATGATGAAACTGATCTCTTTTCCAGTGATCGGGAGGCAGCATTGAGAGAAGCATTCGTTGAGAACGGTATAGAATTGCTAATCTCTGAAACCTTTCAGCGGGGCGATACCGAGTTCGATGCCCAATTGGATCGGATAAAAGCGTTGAACCCAGATGTCGTCTTCGTCTCTGCATTGCCTCCCGAAAGCTTATTTTTCCTCAGAGATCTTGTCACAAAAATCACAAAAATCACAGTTCAGACTTAATAGGACGAGAATGGCACGAAAAATCCCTAAATTGACACCTAATAGTACACCGCAAAACTACACCATAAGTGTCAATTTTAGAAAAAATAACCCTTGTAGTCCCAGGTCCGGTAGGTGCGGTTTCCCAACCGAACCGGCTCTTACACGGAAACCTTGATGACTTCAAAAACCTCTTCAGTCGCGTAGCGACGTTATGTTTATAGCAGCTTGTTAAAATACCGTGAAAACTCCCTAAATTGACACCTATGGTGCGGTTTCCTAACCGAACCATAAGTGTCAATTTTAGAAAAAATAACCGTTGCCATCCCAGATCCGGTAGGTTCGGAATGTAATACAAGGAATGGATTTAGTCTATTCCCAGACTAAATCCCCCAACCGAACCGGATTTTACACGGAAACCCTGAAGTCTTCAAAAACCTCTTCAGTCGCGTAGCGACGGCATGTTTATAGCAGCAGTATCAAACAAGAACCCAAGCCCCGTAGGGGCGGCATGTTTATATCCACACTTGTTAAAATACCGTGAAAACTCCCTAAATTGACACCTATGGTGCGGTTTCCTAACCGCACCGATGCTAAGTGTATAAGTAATTACAGAATCTACTATAAAAGCGTGCCACCCCCGACCAACGCAACCAACTCCTCGAACAGGTTTCTATTCCATACTGGTTCGATTAAAAGGGTACAGATCGAGTTTTCAGCAACGCCGACGATGGGGTTTCTATTCCATACTGGTTCGATTAAAAGTGTAGCATTTAGGAAAGTCTATACGCCTGCAGATCATGTGTCTATTCCATACTGGTTCGATTAAAAACGCTCCATAAAACCGTCAAATATATTACACAATCCTCATAGAATATATCAACTAAATTTCTACTTTTGATCAGAGCCATCTAATTCTCCTATAGGAAGGATTTCCGAATCCCGCTACATCACGGCAGGAACAATCTCCGAATCGCGACTCCTCCGAAAAAACAACGAAAAACCGAAAGCTGAATGGCACTGATAATTTCACTTTTTACTTGATATTTTATTATCGCTCATCCTATAATGTGGTCTAAATCAATTCTTTTACCGAACACACGTTAAAAAAAGGAAAATTTATGACCCAACCCGACAGCATCCAGACTATCCTGAAAGACAGCAATTATCACCTTGATCTATTCAACGCATCCGAAATTCAAGACTTACGTCAAAAGATAGAAGGCAACGAGAAACCCTTCATTTACTGTCCCATTCGCAGAAAACCAGTTCAGCTGAAACCTGAAGAACTCATCCGCCAACTTTACGCCGCACGACTCCTGAAGCAATACCGTTATCCCCGAGAACGGGTCCGGTTTGAACACCTCGTGAATTTCGGCAGAGAAAGAAAACGCGCCGATATTGTCATCCTCGACAAGGACAGACCCGATACCCCGTATATCATCATTGAGGTAAAGAAACCGAAACTCCAAGACGGTAAAGACCAACTCCGTTCCTACTGCAACGCAACTGGCGCGCCCATCGCTGTATGGACAAACGGACAGCAGATTTCACACTACCACCGAAAAGACCCAAATTATTTTCAAGAGATTACGGATATCCCCAACGCAGATCAAACCCTCGCCGATATTCTCAACGAGCGTTTTACGCTCAAAAACCTCATCCTCAAGGATAAACTCGCAGCGGAGCGGAAATCCTTAAAGGATATTATCTTGGAATTAGAGGATGAAGTCCTCGCCAATGCGGGTGTCGATGTTTTTGAGGAGGTCTTCAAGCTCATCTTTACCAAACTCTATGACGAATTCAAGAGTCAAGACGACAAGATGTTTATCAACCGTCTCTTACGGCAAGGCATCAACACGGCTATACAAGAAACAGATCAAGCTTATGAAAGCGAGCACCCAGATTACGAGATGCTCAAGAAAGCCGTTGAAGCCATCCCTGACGATGATTTTCGCTCTATGGAGTTTAGGAACACAGGGCAAACCGATAGCGAACTGAAGACCAAGATTCAGAGACTTTTTGACGATGCAAAAGACCAATGGAAAGGCGTTTTCCCAGAATATTCAACAACGTTTGAGCTTTCAGATAGCCACCTCTCCGTCTGCGTTTCAAGTTTGCAGGATGTCAAACTCTTTAACTCCAACTTACAGATTGTTGACGAGGCATTTGAGTATCTCGTCAGTAAATCTGCCAAAGGCGAAAAAGGGCAATACTTCACGCCGCGGCACGTGATTGATATGTGCGTGAAGATGCTTAACCCGAAACGCGGCGAGTATATGATTGACACCGCTGCTGGAAGTTGTGGATTCCCAGTGCACACGATTTTCAAACTCACCGGCACCCTTTTCAGCAATGCAGAAATCCCGCCCGACGACAAGGAACACGTCCTCAAAGTCTTCGGTATCGACTTTGACGAAAAGACAGTCAGAGTAGCACGAACCCTCAACCTAATTGCTGGCGATGGTGAAACCAACGTTTTACACCTCAATACGCTCGATTACGAGCGGTGGAACGACAACACAGAAAGAAACAGCCGGTGGGTACGCACCTACGGAGACGGCTTTGATCGGCTCAAGGCACTCAGAACCGAAATCAATGAAAACAGACTTTTTAACTTTGACATCTTGATGGCAAACCCACCCTTCGCTGGCGACATCAAGGAACGCCGCATCCTCCACCAATACAACCTCGGCTTTAAAGGGAATGGTAGCGCACAAAGCAAGGTCGGACGCGATATCCTCTTTATTGAGCGTAATTTAGACTTCCTCAAACCGGGTGGACGCATGGCAATTGTCCTCCCACAGGGCAGATTCAACAACACATCCGATAAATACATTCGCGAGTTTATCGCGAAGCGCGCGCATCTTGGCAGTAGTTGGCTTGCACGGTAATACTTTCAAACCCCACACCGGCACCAACACAAGTGTTCTATTTGTGCAAAAGTGGAATGATGACTCTTCCAAAGGGCCCCTCTGTCCGAAAGTTGACGACTACCCAACTTTTTTTGCAGTAAGCGAAAAAGGTGGTAAGGATAACTCCGGCGACTACGTTTTTCTCGAAAATAGCAATGGGCAACACAAGTTAGATGAAAACGGCCATCTGATTGTCAATCACGACCTACATAACCACAACGGCGAACTCCCTGATGGGATCGCTGAAGCCTTTATTGAATGGGCAAAAAGTGAAAACTTATCGTTTTGGGAAGAGGCTTCTGAATGAATGCTAAAAGAGACGCTGCCCTGGATGGACACGCCAATGTACAATATTCAATCGTAAATCATCAATCTGTGGTAGATTCTTCTCATTCCATGCGGCTTGATGCGGAGTTTTTCCACCCCGACTATCTGAAGATTCAACATCAACTTGAGGCAATTAGTTCGCGCAAGCTAATCGATTTTCAGGTCAAGATACGGCATCCGAAAGAGATAAAGCGAAATTATGTGGACGATGGCGTTCTCTTTTTAAGAGCACAAAATGTTCGTCCGCTATCTATTGATTTAACATCTAACCCTGTTTATATCTCGGAAGAAGACGCAGAACGTTTGCAAGAAAACACGATATATCACAAAGACATTCTGATAACGCGATCAGGGGCAAATGCAGGTCAGTGTGCTATTTATCTTGAAAATAATGATGTGATCTCATCATCCCACACCTTTATTGTCAAAAGTGGTAAATTAAACCCTTTCTTTCTCGCTATTTTTCTCAATACCAAGCATGGTAAAGCATTAATAGAGAAAGGAAAATACGGCAGTGTCCAACCTGAAGTTGCCCCTTATTTTTTATCCCAAATCCCTATGCCTGTTTGGGATACCCTGCCGTCCGTAATCGAAAAAACCTATCTCCAGTCGAAAGAATTAACGGAACTATCAAAAACGCGATATATTGAAGCACAAATCCTCCTCCTTGCTGAACTCGGTCTTGCAAATTGGCAACCGGAACATCAACTAACCTTCGTCAAAAACTTTTCAGAAACCGAGCGAGCCGAACGCATTGACGCAGACTATTTCCAGCCGAAATATGACGAAATAGAAAATGGAATAGAGGACTACTGCAATAATAAGTCTATCAAGGTTAGAGACCAATTCAAAGAGAACAAAAGCACTTTTGAAGTAAACCCCGAAAAATTGTACCGCTACGTAGAAATAGGAAACGTTAATGTTTCCACTGGAGAAATAGTAGCAGAAAAAGTGTTAGGTAAAGATTTACCTGCGAATGCAAAGCGCGTTTTGAAAAAGGGTGATATTATAGTCTCCAAGGTTAGGACTTACAGAGGAGCTATCACTATCGTTCAGGAGGATGGATACGTTGGGAGCGGTGCCTTCTGTGTATTGAGGGAAAAGGGGCAAATCAACAAAGAAACTCTATTGGCTTGCCTACGCTCTAAACTTTTCCTAACGTGGTCATGGAAACCGAACACCGGAACGTCGTATCCAACCTTAGGGGACGATGACATTCTGGGTTTTCCTATTCCCATCCTACCGAAAGAGAAACAGGCTGAAATTGAACAGAAAGTCAATGAATCCTTTAGCTTACGCAAGCGCGCCAAAGAGCTTTTGGAACACGCCAAATACGCCGTCGAAATCGCAATCGAGCAGGACGAACAGGCTGCCATCAACGCGTTAGAACCTGTCTTGGATGCACCTGTGAAGTAGATAACTCACAACGCTGACACGTTCCCTTTTCCTGTAGGAGCGACCTCCCAGTCGCGGTAAGGAAATCGGTAACTATGATAGGTTTGCGATAACGATCCGGTATGAAATCATAGCAAATCCATAAATCCCATAAATCACAGTTCAGGCCATCACCCCAAAAATCCGCGTCATCCGTGTTATCCGCGAAAATCCGTGATTTGCGGCGTGCTCGCCCAAATGCGACCTGCATTCAGACAATTAACTAAATAGCACTGCTCTCCAATGCTATTTTGGTTGATTTTTTCTTAGGTAAACGGTTAAAATTATAGTAAGAAAAAAAATAACCCCGACGATTTTGATGGTTTCATGGTTAACGTGTTTTTCGACGAGGATGGTGAGGAGTTATCTCATGAAGAATAACAGAGACCTTGATCTCTATTCTCATTGCGGCTTTGCACACGAATATCAGTGTGGGTATAGCATCACTGTCGGCGAATTTCCAAAACCGATAGAGCACCCGAATTTTGCCGAGGCGGAAGCACACAACACCCGCGGTATTGCCTATAGCCAAAAAGTTGAGCAGGACAAAGCGATTGAGGCTTTCTGTAAAGCGATAGACCTCAAACCGGATTATGTCAACGCCCATTACAATCTCGGACTCGCTTACATGAAAAAAGGTGAGGTTGACAAAGCATGGAGCGCGTACTACGGAGCAATCCAATGTAAGCGTAACTACGCCGAGGCGTATAACAACCGTGGCATCGCGTATCAACTAAAAGGCGAAACGCTTTATGCGCTCCAAGATTATACGATGGCGATAGGTTTGAATCAGGCCCTGACCGCGGCGTATACCAATCGAGGCAGTCTCCACCTTAACAGATTAGATTTTCAACAAGCGTTGGACGATTTTCACATCGCCATAAAACTTGATCCAACTGCGGGGTTAGCGTATGGACACGCCGGTGTCGCGTATCTACATTATCAGCATTGGCAAAAGGCCAAAGCGGATTGGACAGTTGCGGCGATCTTGCGTGTGGATATCCGCCCGCTATTTTATACGCGCTATGGAAGTATCGCAGCGTTCGCGCAGAAAACCGGCATTCAGTTACCTGCAGATGTTTCGGATATGCTCTGCCCGGACAAACCTATGCCCGAATTTGAGGAGGGTGCGCGTCTAAAGTTGGCATTAAAAGCGTACGACCGCGAAGAACTCAGCACAGGGCTCTCCGCGCGCTTAGCGGGGATGTCCCGCGAGGCGTTTATATACGCGATGGGAGAACATGGCCTCTCTCCAATTAGACTCACGGCTGAGGAACTCAGGGAGGATGCTGAGAGTGCCAGAAAAGCCCGTAATTTGTAATAATAGCCCGCTCGTTGCCCTTTGGAGGCTGGATCTGCTTTCCCTGCTGCGTGATCTCTACACAGAAGTGTTAATTCCAGAAGAAGTCAAAAATGAGTTTCTTGCGGTCGAGTGGATGGTTCGTCAGCAGGCACTCAAAAACGCACCTTGGATTACGACTGTTACGCTAACGACTCCGTTGGACACCTCAGTTTACCCCAAAGGCATTCATCGCGGTGAAGCCGCAGTTTTTGATCTCGCAAAAGAACATGGCACACAACTCCTTATTCTTGACGATAAGGATGCACGGGGATATGCCAAACGAATTGGATTACCAGTTACAGGAACAGTCGGTATTTTGATGGAAGCAAAGAGAAGCGGCTTCGTCAATGCCATCAAGCCGCTTTTAGACATCCTGATCGAAAACGGAGTCCGCCTGCAAGCATCACTTATAAATGACGCATTGCAAGAGGCCGGAGAAACGCATTGACTAAGCCTTAGCAGCCGAAGCAGCAAAAGCAGATTAACTGACGGCTGACCGCTGATGGCTGACCGCCATATCAAATCCCCATCCGAAGGGCAACCGCGGCGAGCAGGATTAACAGCGAAACGACACCCATCAGACTTGATATAACCGACATCTGCGTACGGAGTGGCTTGATTTCAGGCGGGAGCTCTTCAAGTGTCAGATCTAAATCCTCTATCGCTGCCGCCAATCGGGGCGCGAAAATCATACTGTGCAAGACCGTGAGGATAATCAACACGAAGAAAAGCACGATTTTGATTAAGAGGGTTCGCATAAACGCATCAGAGATCGGACTTGCGGAAGTGATGTCAACGGAGAAAAAGATGTTGACGATGCCTGTAAAAAATAACACACCGATACACCCCCAGACAACAGGCTCAAACCGTTTGCCGATCTGCGTCAAGAGTTTGATACGTTGAACAGGTGGCAGATTCTGCCTGAAGTGTGGGACGATCACCATCGCTAAAATGAGGTTACCCCCGACCCATACAACAGCCGCGATAACGTGTATCCAGAGAACGAAGACAGAGAATATATCCATAGTATCCATATTAGCAATTCCTTATAGAGTTATCGGTTATTGATTATCAATTATCGGAAAGTTTTAAATGCCTCACAGTGAGAGTAAAGTGATTAACAACTTTAGGATACCTCGCAACTTTAGGGACACTTGCAAACTTTCTGACCGCTGATGGAAACTTCTTAACTGACGGCTGGTGGCTGATGGCTGACGGCTATTTTGCTGATAACTGCTTCGGCGCGCCCGATTAACGTGCGACGCTCGTTCGCCGTGAGCGGCACGGGTGCGAAACGATGGTAATCACATTTCGTAAGGAGATCAACGAGTTCTTCAAGCGTAGCCTCGGAAACACTGGCTTGCACGCAAACCTCGCGCGCCGTGTCGATATTACGTTGTGCCAACCCAAGTGTGTCCTCAAGATATTGATACAAGGTCTGTGCGAGTGTATTCGCAAACGCCGTCGCCGCATCTGTAGCATCGTTGCGGGCGAGTGCCGTAAGCGCATCACGTGCTTGCGCAATAGACGGTGCGGTTTCTGTTTCCGTCTGTCTTCCTTTTCGTCCTTTCGGTTCGTTGTTGTTAACCGGCACCGTTCCGGTCGTAGCACTTACTCCGGTATCCGTAGCTCCCTGAAATCTGGCACGGTACCAGAGAAAGCCTGCAATCAACACACCGAAGATCAGCACCACCAACAATATTATCCAGATCCACCACGGTGAAGACTCGGTATCAACAACGCCAGCGGCATCATTCGGATTTGGACGCACGGAGACAGGAATAGGGGACGTCTGTGCCGTCGCATAAACCGCCCGGCTTGGATCAAAGTAGATATACGCAATAGCAGGGATACGCAGCGTTCCTGATCGAGCAGGGATTAAAGCATAAGCGTAAGTTCGAGTTGTCGGTGCGGAGCCTTCAACGAGGTTAGGGCCGTTCACAACAACACCCGGTATCGCTGGCAGTTGAGGTGCCGTGACCGTTTGCATGCTGCCCCGTCCAGAGATTTGCACGGACAACGTCAGCGCACGTCCCGCTTCTATAGCACTCCGATCCACATAAGCGGAAATTTGGTATTCGCCGACGGCACCGCTGAACTGCGAAGGCTTTTCGGTTTCGGGCAGAGGTTGGACAGTCAATTTCAAGCGGTTCGTTTTCAACGTCTTACGTCCACGAGGAATCGGGAGTATTAATGTTGCAGGGTCGATGACAAGCTGTCCCGTCCGCTGTGGATATAACCGGCGTACCTGTTCCTGCACCCAAAATGTTTTCCCACGAATCCGCTGCGTTTGTGGGGACAGCGGTGGCAGTTCCTCAACTAAAAAATCGGGGAACGTCGGGAGCTGTGGGGTTGGCGACGCTTGCGTTGGCAGCACCGCCGTATAGAGATAGCGAAAGATATATGTCAGCGGGGCATTGAGATACGGTTCGGCGGTACTCACTTCGGCTTCAACTTGATGAACGCTCTGCGTCGAAACATCCGTATAAGTGTTGGCACCACTGACGCGGATGGATCCGGGATTCGCAAAATAGGTCGTACCTTGGTAGCCAAAACGTACATCGGAGAGCGAAAAGTCACCGATTGCCTGTGGAATCAGTTCATAAGCCCACGCCATAGAAACGGCAATCTTATTGGATGCCAATCGGGGCGTCGTTTCGGAATGAAGCGGGACCGCGAGAAACGCAGGCAGGAAATTGAACTTCGGTGCCTCAATGTGCGTGATAGCGGTATCCCCTGAAAGCGTGAGATCCAACCGTGCCTTCTCGTCAAGCTGAATCTGACGTGGATTTACCACAGCAGCGACATTAATCTCTTGACTTAGTGCCTCTGTTGCAAGAAAGATGAAAACAATGCTGACGAAAAAGACTGGAAGATTGGAAGACTGGAAGATTGGGAACCTTATCCTTCTATCCTTCCATCCTTCCATCTTTCGACCCTTCTGAAGTCTACCAATCCTTCTCACGTCGAGGTCCGCTTTTGCGCTGTTGCTGCAGTAATTTTTGCCGTAGCCTATTTTCATTCTTACTAAAACGTTTGAGGAGCTGAAGTGCCTCCGCTTCGCCAATATCGTCCGGTTTAGTTTGTGGTTCCGCGTTTTTATTGGCACGCTGCTGTTGTGCTAAATCCTTTTGTTGTTGCGCGAGTCGAAGAGCCAATGCAAGGTTGTGTTGGGCATCAGTATCCTGTGGATTCAAACGGAGCGAGTGCCTGTAAGCATCAATAGCGCGCCCGAGATCACCGGTTTTAAATTCGGCATTTCCCAAATTGTAATAGATATGTGCCAGATTTAGCGTCCTCTCGATTTTTCCATTGTGTCTTGCTAACGCTTCCCGAAACGCCTGTCCTGCTTCGCCAAACCTACCGCTTCTATAGAGCACGGTGCCGAGATTATAGTAAGCGACCGGATTATCAGGCTTCTGAAACGTCGCCTCTTGAAAGACTACCTGTGCCGCGTTGTAGTCCCCTTGCAGATACGCCTCGTGCCCGGTGTTCATCGTGCGCGTCCAACCGCCGATCCAGCCAACAAATGTAGTGGAGCAGAAGATAAAAAAACAGATAAGGCACCTATTTCGCATGCTATAACCTCAGCGTCTCTGTTTCGGTAGGTCACGTGAAAATATTTTAACGTGCCAATCCGGATTTGTCAAGTTTAATAGTTATCGGTTATCAGTTACCAGACTGACAACTGACAACTCTTAAAAAAATAAGGCGCGCTCTGAGAAGCGCGCCTAAAGAAAATAACAATGATTGCTTATTTCCGTTTGATGTCTGCCCAAGTTGTAGTCAATTTCCCAGTAGGTTCAACGGGTGTCAGGGGTGCGATTTCATCGAAGAAACTTTGCTTATCCGTTGCATCTTTCGGGTAAATAGTGACTGCGTCATGGGTTGCATCATCAAAGTGCAGGTTGAAATATGCAGAACCGCCAGATTCACCACAGCGATAAAGCAGTACGTTAGCACCTTTTTGCAACTCAACTTCAACGTTGTGAAGAATCGTTCGCGCGGCACCTGTCCATCTGGAATTGTTGTGCCATTTCTCGCCGTTAATCCAGATGTGGGCATGGTCATCGTGTGCGGGGGACATGATGGAGGTCATAGCACTCGGAGCGTCAATAACGATAACCGCATAGGTTTCGATGTTATCAGCAGGACCGTCTCTGTTCATGTTGTTCCCATCTGCAGGATCAATTTCAAAGACCGTCCAGGCACGTGTACCACCGTGGTCGTCTCCCCATTCCACATCAACGTCCTGTGTCATGAGCAAGCCTGCCATCGTTGAAAGCGAGGCATCGGTAATTTTCCCGCCGGTACCTTCTGCTATAACGTCAACGAGTGCGGAAGCTTGAAAACCACCGTTGTTTTCATAGTTGCCCTCGGGCCCATACCACTTCGTAATCCAGTTTTCATTGTCAGCGTGATCTTCTCTCAGGTCATCCCCGTTCGGGTCTGGGTCTTCTAAGTGTGCGTCTTCAGCCAGTGGACCCCCTTGGATCAGGTCAGCCGCAAATAGATGCTGCGAGCCGCTGATAACGAGTGTGAAAACAATTGCAATCGTAAGTGTGAGAATGCTAAATTTTTTCATTCTATATCCTTTTTTGTAGACTAATAGTTAAGAGTCCTAAGTTAAACGATAACGTAACTTAGACTTCTCTGTAGATTAATAACGTTGAAACAGCGTTCAACATTACAAATTATTATAATATCTCAACGAAAATTTGTCAATAGAACTATAATGAACGCGAGGAAGGACTTCGAGTTAACTAACGGTTCTGCTTAATATCTGCCCAAGTCGTTGTCAACTTCCCAGCGGGTTCGACATCAAGGATACCAGCGACTTCGCCAAAGAAACCCTTCTGGTCCTTCGATTTATTCGGGTAAATTTTGGCTTTGTCGTGGGTCTCATCATCAAAATGGAGGTTGATATACGCGGAGCCCCCGGATTCACCAACCCGATAGAGCACTACATTGCCACCTTTTTTCAAATCGACTTCAACATTGTGAAGAATCGTTTGTGCGGCACCCGTCCATCTGGAGTTATTGTACCATTTCTCGCCGTTAATCCAAATTTGGGCGTGATCGTCATGTGCCGGGGACATGATGGCTTTTCTCGCTATAGGCGAGTGAATAACGATCATTCCATAGGTATCAATGTTATCCACGGGGCCAAAGCGGTTCATGTTGTTCCCGTCTGCCGGATCGAGTTCAAAGACTGTCCATTTTCGCGTGCCGCCGTTCCCAGCTTTCCATTCCATATCAATGGTCTTTGTAAGGTTCAAGCCTGCGGATGTCGAAAGTTTGGTTTCTGTGAGTTTACCGTTGGTGCCTTCATCAATAAGATCTCTCAGAGAAGAAGCCTGAAAACCACCGTTGTTTTCATAGTTGCCATCGGGACCATACCACTTCGTAATCCAGTTTTTGTTGTTAGCATGACTTTCTCTCAGGCCGTCGCCGTTCGGGTCTGGATCTTTCAGGAGTTCGTTGTCCTTCAGGGGACCCCCCTCAATATCGTTCGCTTGCGCGAATACAGTGTGCGAAGTTCCAATAACCAGTGCAAAGACAATCGCGATTGCGAATGTCAGTCCGTAGACACTTTTCATTAAAATTTGCCTCCTTATAGACAATTCATAAAAATAGCAGGCTTTAGGAACCTACTATTTTGTGAGCAGATTTTGAATCCGCGTGTAATTGGGATTCATAATAAGATTTATCGCTATGTATATAGTATACATTCTAAACGATAATTTGTCAAGTAATAATTCGCAGCTCCTACAAACCGCACCTATTATTTTTTATTAGGTTGGATAAGCATCTAAAGCGGTTTGCCACTTCGTGAGTTGCGCGACGCGTTGTTCGGGGTCCGTGGTCATTTCAAGCGGTCTGCCGCGCGTATCAACAACCAAGCCAACAACACCACCTATCGCCTCGGTTTCAATGGCGTTCCCGTTCCCCGCACCGAGATCAAACCGACGGGCAGGTTGGAGCTTCAAGGTCGCTTTCTCGCCCAACGGCAGCGGATAGCGACGGAGTTCACCGAACTGAATGTCTTCACGGGTTGGCGGTATATCTTCACCACTGATTTCGATCGTCAGACATTCATCCCCAGTATGCCCTTTACCGATCGGAGCGATAGAGGTGCCTAAGTGGATAAGACAGTCGCGTTCAAAGACATGTGTAGCAGCTTCAGGGTTGACTTGCGCAAGCACACCGAGTTGCGGCATCATGAAGATACTGTCAACGGCGAGATGCGTTATACCTTCGGGTTGAAACGCATCTATCATCATGAGCATCGCTTGCTGCCGACGCGGCGCGTGCGATAAAACGCCACCGCTTCCGATGAGCATATCCAAAGCAAGCATATTCACAAGCGTCTGACCACTTTCCGCCTGATCAAAGGCTTCAGAGATAGTACGCTGTTGCTGCACACCCCTCAACTCAACTGCGAGTTGTTTGTGCTGTTCAAAGGCAAGTCGGAGCGCCTCACGCGCAATCGCTTGTTCCAAGATTAACTCTTGCAAGGTTTGCGGAATCGTTGTCGGACGAATCATCTTGTTCTTGACACGATTACGCAGATCCCCCACTTCAATATCAAACGGTACCCATCGGAGAACGTTTTCCAAACCGGCTTCAGCGAGGACATTTGAGACACTGTAACTCATACCGAGGTTCGCACTCACGGTCCGGTTAAAGATCGGTTCTGCCTCCTTATTTTTAAAGACAGAAAAGACATCCGTCGTTGCACCGCCGATGTCTACACCGACGACTTCAATATCCTGCTGATTAGAGACAGTCTGGATGATTTCACCCACTGCACCGGGGGTCGGCATAATCGGGGCATCCGTCCAGTCGATGAGTCGTTTGTAACCGGGGGCGTGTGCCATGACATGCTCAAGGAACTGTTCCTGAATTTTGTGGCGTGTCGGCATCAAGTTTTCACGCTCTAAAACAGGACGCAGGTTGTCTACTGTCTGGAGTGCCATGACATCTTGCAAGCGTTCCTGAATCGATTCCCGGGCGTTTATATTCCCAGCATAGATAAGCGGAAGTTCATAGGCAATACCCAACCGCGGTCTCGGACGTGCAGCAGCGATAATCTCAGCCAATTCAACAACGTGTGAAGTTGTCCCACCGTCAACCCCCCCAGAGAGGAGTAACATATCAGGTCGGAGATGTCGGATGCGCTCGATTTTTTCATGTGGGAGACGTTTGTCGTTAGAAGCAATGACATCCATGACGATCGCACCAGCACCGAGCGCAGCACGTTCCGCACTTTCGCCTGTCAGGTTACGGACAACACCGGCTACCATCATCTGTAACCCACCGCCAGCACTACTCGTCGAAATATAGACATCAACACCGGCATCCCCGTTTTGTGGTTTTATGATAACACCGTTATCAAGGAGTTTACGTCCAGCAAGTTCCTCAACTTCGGTGATGGCGTTAATAACGCCTGCGGTTACATCTTCGACGGGTGCCTCAACAGTAGTAGGTGCTTCGCCACGGACAGTGAGTTGATACTCGTCGCCGCGTTTTTCAATCAGAATCGCCTTGGTAGTTGTGCTGCCACAATCCGTGGCAAGAATAGAGCGGATCTCCCCCGCTGATTTGTTCATACGCGTTGTCTCTTCCCTTCTTGTAGGACGGATTTGTAACCCCGATCGTCCTAACTTCTTGTAGGAGGGGTTTGTAACCCCGATCTTTCTAATAACCTAATTGCCGTAAGTACTCCCGATTAACAGTCATGCGTTCGAGATCCGTACGGTCTTCAACCATACCTGGACATGCCGTAATCCATCTATCATAGTTGAGCTCTTCTAAAGTGGACATGATACCCGGAAAATCCATCACATTTCCAGCACCGACATCAACCCAGGCCACATCGTATGCGTTTTCATCTCCGCCAGTGTAGCCGGAATAATCTTGAAGGTGGACATAGACGAGGACATCGCTATAACGCCGAATGGACTCAATCGGATCATAGCCCCAGAGTGCGGAATGCGACACGTCTATGCACAATCTACACTTTCGGAGTAGGCTCATATATTTTGCCCAATCGTCAACAGAATCGACGGTGGTATTTGTGTGGATATGGTAGCAGACATCCAATCCGTACTGTGAGGCGTATTCCGCCCAATCTTCGGAGACATCGGCGAGTGCTGCGAGGTCAGAACTATCGACAGGTCGATCCTTCGGTTTGCCTGCCCCCATGAACATGAAACAGTCGGCTTCGACTTCTGCAGCGAAATCAATCCTGCGTTTATTGAGTTCCATCTGTTCCGGGTTTTTGTCGATCGGCAGCCCACGTGCTGTAATCGCAGCGATAGGCAGGTCCACATTATCACAGACCTGTCGGATACGCTGCGGTGTTCCGACCCAATCCAAGGATTGACGCATCTCCCAACCGTCCCAACCCGCGTCCTTGAGTTGGGTCAACAGCTCTTCAAAATCAGGTTGTTGCCAGCGTAACGTGCTATATCCAAATTTGAAACCCATAGTGTTCCTCCTATTTTGGCTATCGGCTGGCGGCTATCAGCCGTCAGCAAGAGAATTCTGTGACTTAATGGCTATCAGTTATTAGCAAGGGCATAACGCCTCACTGATGGCTGATTACTTACTGATCCCCGACAGCCATCTAAATATTATAACACAATTGGAAATAAATTGCAGTTTTCAGTTTTCAGAGGGAATAGTTATCAGTTTTCAGTTATCGGTTGTCAAAATCAAGATTTTCAGAAGTCAAGAATTTACAAGATTAGAAAGGCTATAGGATTAACACATCGAAACCTTTACGCCCCGCTGCTGACCGCTGATAGCTGATGGCTGATGGCTAATAGAATAAATTGCTTGCTATATAACAGCGGGTTTTGTTAAACTATAGCAACAAAACTTAGGGATTTTGAAATACCCATTTTTAAGGAGAAAATATGGATAAAGTGAAACTCGGGTTTATCGGGACCGGCGGTATGGCAGGTGCCCACATGCGCAACCTCAAAGATAACTTTGAGGATGTCGAATTTTGTGCGATGTGCGATATTTCGGAAGACCGCGCAAAGGCGCGCGCCGAAGAGTATGGCGGAAACGCTTATACCGACTACCGTGTCATGTACGATAAAGAGGACTTGGACGCGGTTTATATCTGCACACCGCCCTTTGCACACGGCGAACAAGAACGCATCGCTTGTGAACAGGGCATCGCAATGTTTATTGAGAAACCGATCCACTCCGAATTAGAACCCGCAATTATCATCAACGAAGACGTTGAGCGGAGTGGTGTCATCACGAGTGTTGGTTACCACTGGCGTTATGGTGGCAACGCGCAGAATGCGAAGGCCATGCTTGAAGAGCAGCCCCAAATTCTCGGTGCACTCGGCTACTGGATCGGCGGTATGCCCGGTACACCCTGGTGGCGGGTTCGCGCACAATCCGGCGGACAGCACGTCGAACAGACAACGCATATCTTTGATCTCGCACGGTTCCTCGTCGGTAGCGACGGTAAAACCGTACACGGTGTCGCCGCAAGTGGTAGCATGACGCACATCGAAAACTACGATGTAGACGACATCAGCATGGTGAACATCGAATTTAAGAACGGCGCAGTCGCGAATATCGTCTCAAGTTGCGCCATGGAAGGGTTCGGTCGTGTCCATCTTGAAGTGTTCACGCGTGGGCTCGTTGTCACCGTTGGCGGTCCGAATAACGTCAACCGAGGTGGCGAGACAGAACCGCTTTCGGGCGACGGTGGGGCAGACAGAGACCGTGTCTTTATTGATGCTGTAAAAACGGGGGACACCTCTAAGATCCTATCGCCTTATAGCGACGCGTTAGAGACGCTCCGCATCATGCTCGCAGCAAGCACCTCCTTCAGCACCGGTAAGGCTGTTGACCTGTAGGAAATGTTACGGCACGGCGGAGCGTGCCTACGACTTTATTTTTACAACTTACGCATTTTCTCTTAAAGTCCCCCTGATAAGGGGGATTTAGGGGGTTTAAAGGGCGAAAATTACCCTTTTTTGCGTCTAAATGTCCGATATTCGCTCAATCTGCGTAAGTCCTGACTCTAAAAAAAGAAAGAGAGAATTATGCCAATTAATCAATCCATCTGTTTTGGCGGTTTTAGTCGGGGTAGGGACCCCGTAGAGGTTATCAAGAAAGCCGCCGACATCGGTTATAAATCTGTTGAGATGCTTCCCCCAGAATACTGGTCCGTCGTGCAAGACCACGGGATGCGGGTTGCGATTATCGTAGGGCACGCGTCCCTGCCGTCCGGCTTGAACGATCCAAGCAACCACGATCGGATCGAGGATGAAATCCTCAAGAACATCGACATCGCAGCGGAAAACAACATCCCCGGACTCATCTGTTTCTCCGGTAACAGAGAAGGTAGATCCGAAGAAGAGGGACGCGATAACACAATCGCAGGGTTGTCCCGCGTCACCAAATATGCTGAAGAAAAAGGGATCAATCTCTGTGTTGAACTCCTCAACAGCAAAGTCAACCATCCGGATTATCAATGCGACACGACGGCGTGGGGTGTTGAAGTCTGCAAGGGTGTCGGTTCACCACGGGCGCAGCTCCTCTACGACATCTACCACATGCAGATTATGGAAGGCGACCTCATCCGTAACATCACGGACTACAGCGATTACATCGGGCATTACCATACTGCCGGTAATCCGGGCAGACACGACCTCGATGACGAGCAGGAAATCTACTATCCTGCCGTGATGCGTGCCATTGTAAACACCGGATACGAACTCTATGTAGGGCACGAATTCGGACCCAAAGGTGATGCCTTTGACGCGATGCAACACGCGTATGACGTATGTAACGTCTAATTAAAGTCCACAGTGTTATAGGGACAGGTCTCTCTATACCTGTCCCTTTTTTTCCCGCACCGAATGCTTAACCGAACACCACATATAGGAGGAACTCTAAATGAGAACCCTAAATTGGCTCATACTCACAACACTCATAGTGACTGTTTACCTGACATCGGTCGCAAGTGCTGGTCTGAATGACGGTCTACTCATCTATTTGCCTTTTGATGACCGTTCAGGACAAGATGCTTCTGATGAGAGTGGCAACGGCAACGCCGCTAAACTCATTGAGGGTGCCAAATGGAAACCGAATGGCGGTAAGATCAGCGGTGCTGTAGAACTTGATGGCGCGGGTGCCGCCGTTGAAGACGCGAAAGGTGGAGATTATATCAACGGACTTGACGCTTTTAGTATTTCTGTTTGGGTAAAATCTGATTCAGTTGGACACGACAGAGGTATTATCTTTGGTACAGATCCGGATGGTGGAGACCACACCTTCGGGTTACGCTACGATGCCGCAAGTTGGGCAACGCCAGGGGGTACGAATCTTATCAAAGGCGGAATTAGCACAACGGGCGGTGGTCAAGCGTATGAGGGTAAAAGCGATGTGCAAACGACTGACTGGCAACACCTCGTTTTTACTTGGAAAAGTGGTGAACAACTCGCCCTCTATATTGATGGCGAGCTTGATGATGATCCTACACACAATGACGATGGTAAAGCGGGAAAAATCTCTGGTGCCACCAAATTATTCATTGGTAAAGGGGCAAAGGATAATAATGGTACATCGTGGCCCGGGCTCATAGACGACGTGCGCATCTATGACAGAGCACTGAGCGAAGCAGAGATTGAAGAACTCGCCAGCGGTGTCCTCGCTGTCGAAGCGGACGGCAAGTTAGCAACCACTTGGGCACATCTCAAGCATAAGTGCACCGATTAGCATCTATCTCTTAGATAATATGGGTGGGCGTGTTATCCAAACATGCCTACCAACCACACAAATTGGAAAACATTATGCAAGCATTCTATGAAAACCCTTTCACAGACAAGCCATCGTTCCGGCACTCTGTGAAACAAGAACTCGTGAATCTCCATAAAGAAGTTAAGAACCCTCCCGTAGAAGACAGTGAATTTTACCCTGTCCCGGAATTAGTCTACAATGATGCGCTCTTTCTTCTGGAGATGCTTCATCATTCTGGTATCCCAACACCAGACATCAGCTGGTCAGAAGACGATAGTCTGAATCTTACATGGCACCCTGAAGAGGGTATAGCGACGTTAGAAATATACGGCAATGGACTCGTCATCTATAACGCCACTCGCGATGATGAACGTCCATACGAGGTATCTTTCACATTGAAAGACACCACCTGCCTACAAGATTGTCTCATAAGATTAAGCAGTCTTTTCCAGTAACACCTTTTTTGTCGCTCTATCCCTAACTGAGTAGAAAACAATTCATATCACTATGACCCCTGAAAACAGAGCCAGACACAACATAGATAAAATGCTTGAAGCAGCTGGATGGCACATCCAAAATTACGCTGGCTGGTTTCTTAATCTTTCTATACTTCGCTATAGGACTTTCCTCTGGGCACCATAAGCAACTATTGGCATCCAAATCAAATTTGTGTTAAACTTTTTAATAAGGTTCCACCAACGGTACGATAATGACTGCGTTCCAAGCTGGAAAACACGCCAAATAGGTATCCATAAATGCCAACACCAAAAGAAGTCTTTGATAATCCTCTGCAGTATCTTGATTTCCTTAAGTCTGCTGATTTTGAAGGGCAGTATTTTGAACGTAAAGAAGTTCGCATTGATACCAACAATCAAATCAATACACTGAAGGACAAAATCAAACAGTGTATTTCCGCCTTCGCTAATCGAAACAGAGCAGGTGGAATCTTAGTACTTGGGATCACAGATGAAGGGAATATCAAAGGCACACAGCATGTTGATGAATCGACAATGAATAGTATCTTGCAAGTTATCCGGGATTTAAATAACCACGCGACACAGGTGCAAGACGTGGAATTACCAAATTCAAACGGAAGACAATTACATATTCTTTATACCCCGTGGACACCGAATGCAATTTGTGGAACGGTTGGCGATTTTCCAAAAGCATGGAAAAGGGCTGGGGCACAAAACCTTGCATTGACTGAACCAGATAGGGAGCATCTTAAACGAGAAAAAAGAATAGTTGATTTTGAAACATCCTACTGCTGCCCCTATGATCCCGATGAACTTGATATAAAAGTGGTCGAAGAGTTTAAGAAGGCTTACCTCGAAGCAGCAGGCGCAGAATACGATTATACAACAGAAGAGATTTTGCACCGAGCCGGTGCACTGATAAAAGAGAAAAAGGAATATGCATTTACCAACGCAGGTTTTCTGTTTTTTTCTTCAAACCCCCAGAGGTTTTTTGCAAGTGCGTATGTAAGAGTACTACGTTTTGAAGTGGATGTCGAGGAGTCTCGAGATCGAGGCGCGACAACTTTTGATAAAGATTTCGATGGAGCACTTCCAAACATTATCCGTAAACTTCAAACCTTTTTCAAAGATTCGGCTCTTTTTCGGACGATGATAAGACGAAGTTCTCATGGAGGATTCATTGAGGACCCTGAGTATCCACTCTTGGCAGTTGATGAAGCCCTTATAAACGCTGTTATTCATAGAGACTATGGGGCTACCACAGCGATTCACAGTATCGCGTACCGGAATGGTCTGGTCGTGGAAAATCCAGGCGGCATTCCTCAACCGGTCCCACAGCAGTTCAGCCTTTCGGATACAGTCCTTGATTCTGTTCTGCGCAATCAGAGAATTGTCGAGTGGATGCGTCTTTTGAAAGATGAACGCGGACAGCCTTTGGTACGCGCCTTGAGAGAAGGCACGAGAAGAATGCTTCAAGAAATGGAAAAAGTAGGGCTGCCAGCACCACATTATGAAACGACTTTTATGAAAACTTCTGTGACACTCTATAATCGTTTTGAAGAGAGACTGGAACCCCACGCATACACACGTACTAAAGAAACACGGGATAACACACTTGCAACATCTTCTGAACAAGGCAGCGTAAAGAAAGCACTGCGTTCTATCGGCGAACGTCTCGCTAAAATCGAATAAAAGGGAACAGATGAGTAAAATGAATCCAATGGATTTGCCCTGAATTGGCGGATTGTCAGATTTGAGGAGGTCACTACATTTACCAAGAAACCGAAAGGCTTAAGATATTCTGAGTATGACGAAGTCCCGTTCGTGCCGATGAATCTGATCCCAATTGCCAAGTTATATTCTAAGGAATTTAACCTCAAATCAACTGGTGAACTCAGCATCTGAACGTTTACAGCAGTCTATCCTCAAGCAGGCGTTTTCTGGTAAATTTGTTCCGCAAGACCCGAACGACGAACCGGCAAACGTCCTATTGGAAAAAATGCAAGAGGAAAAAGGACCTCAGCAATCGAAGCGAAAAAAGGCTACGACAAGGAAAAATACTTCTCCGGCAAAGCAATTGTCCTTACCTTTCAACTGAAATACCTCTTTCGTCAAGATCGAAGAGTCAGCATTGCATTTGATGCGGACTTATGTTAAAATAGCAGTATGCAAATAGTAGACAGCTTAACTCTAAGATGACAGAGTCAGTTATAGGAATTACGTTGAATAACTCCACTATCTGTTGTTTCCAATAAATTGGAATAACTTCGGAATATTTATATAGAATTAAGGGAAAATAATTAGATGAATAGCGACGTGCCTACTTCAAAAGCGCGCCTACCGAAAAATATAATATCAATTCTTGAAAACCTCCTCGGTTGTAATATAGAAGATACACTTGCTGCGATTTCAGCAGATACTGCTGCACTTGAAAATCTCCTTTCCACACTTCCCGCAGACACACTTGAACACCAACTCACACCGCAATGGGTAGTCCTCGCTGCGGGAAAAGGCACACGGATTGATCCTACCGGACGCTTGAGCAAAACGTTGGACATCACCTTCGGCGAACAGAACACGCTCCAACACTCGCGGCGTTACCTGCCCGGCAACCGTCCCGACATTGTTGTGATCAATCCACAGATGGCATCACGCATCGAGAAAAGCGGAGCTGCGGCCCAGCTGCTCGGTCCCGATGCGATTTCGTGTATCCAAGCAGAGATGAACGGCACGGGTGGCGCGCTGCAAGCAGCACTCCCTGCACTTCGAGACTCCGACGCTGAGTGGATCGGTGTAGCGTTTGGTGACGAACCGTTTTTAGAACGCGCCATTTTCGCACAGACGCTGCTCTCCCACTATTTGTCTGGCGCGGATGTTACGCTCTGCGGCAAAATCCCTGAAACTGTTGAGGACAAGGGTGGACTTTTCTTTGATGCTGAAGGAAAACTCACACGGACCAAAGAGTGGTACGATATGACAGAATCTGAAAAACAGGAGATGTGGGAGCGATGGCACAACGGTGAAGCATATACCAACACAGGGATCACACTCATTCGGAAAAGTGTGTTGTTAGATCGGATACATCGGTTGGAACCCCACGCAAATCGGAACGACGAACTCCACCACGTCGATCTCATTCGCCACTGTTACGAAGACGGGCTGAAAACGAACGCCTTTATCTATCGCGGCGAAGTGTTATCAGGGGTTAACCGCTGGTCAAATGTTTTATCGGGCGAAGCAGCACTGTATGCACAGGTTCGGGAATCCCTCGCGCGAAAAGGCGTTCGCGTCGATCCGAATGCACAGATAACATTGGGGGGTGATGACATCGAGATCGGGACGGCGTGCTATCTTATCGGTAGCGTGCACCTCGGTGAACAGGTTCAGGTTGGCGACTATTGCAGGCTTGAAAACGTTACGTTGCTGGGGGCAACAACGGTAGGAAACGCTGTCGGATTGCAGGATGTCTCCGCGAACGATACAACCTTTGAACCAAACCCACTCCCAGAAACACTGGCGGCACCCGTACGTGGACTCGCAACAGGCAGCACGATCAAAAACTCTACATTCGATGCAGTGTGCGTCGGCGGGAATGTTCAACTTTCAGGAATTGTGGCGCGCGGAACCGTGATTCCGCCCGGTATCATTTTAAATGATCGGACACTCGGTGTTCCACCCGCACAAGTCCCGCCTGCTGTACCGAAGCCACTATTCGATCAGATTGTGCCGTCGGATTACATTCCAGGGGTCTTCACTTTCGGAGAAAAGAAGGAATTACCGGATTGGGAGAACCTTCGGCGACATGTGCAATCGCACAGTGCTGCGGAACTTATCCCGCGTGCGACGCGCGATGCACAGCTACAACAGATAACTTGCGCCGCGGTAAAGACCCTCTTGAATCTGCGACGCGCAAACTCTGATTACCTCATTGAATCGCTCACACCAGAAGAACTCTGGGGAAGTATCTTCGAGCTGGTAGCACTCCATACCGGCAATCCGAATCCATATCACCATGATAAACTCAAAGCGCGACAGACTGCGCTCGACCTACTGCCGGAGTTTTGGGATAATAATTGGCTGACACGTCTGAAATTGGTTGTCGCTGGAAATATCATTGACTACAGCAGTGAACGAGTTGTTAAAAGATTAAAAGCGAATCCTGATTACTTTTCTGAAGCCCTACGCGCAGCGGTCGAAACCCCTTTCACTATCGACTGTTACGAAGCGTTCCGCGAAAAAGTGCTTGAAGGGACACCGCAGCACATTCTCTGGCTCGCTGATAACGACGGAGAAGTAATATTTGACATCGCTTTCATTCAGGATCTCGTTGTGTGTGGACACCAGATCTCTGTTGTTGGGAAAGCAGACAACGCCAGTAACGACGCAACGGTGGCAGACCTGCATACAATCATCAACTATCCACAATTTCAGGCACTTCAGGCAGCCATTCGCGACGGTACGTTCCAACTGCTGTCGTCAGGTGCGATAACGATCGGGAGCAATCTCTATCAGGCGACCCCAGAATTCATCAACGCGCTGTCAGCAGCAGATCTGGTTATTTCAAAAGGACAGGGGAATTTCTACACTACACCCGGATGGGGAAAGGATACCTTCTATCTTCTACTTTCCAAGGGTTTAACAGCAGAACGGAGTACCGGTGTTGTGGCGGATCGGAATTTGCCGATTGACGGCATGATCTTGGGTTATCTTCCGGGTGGAACGAGACGCGTCGCACCGCTGAACGAACTCTGCTCTCGTAGTGACCCTTAAATGCGCACATCCGCACCGACTTTTGAAATCGTGTATGTCCGCTTTCCTGATGGAGAAACCGGAATATCGTCTACAAATTTCACCGTGACAATGACATCTCCACCGAGTGCCTTCTGGATACACTGAACGAGGTAACGGCGTGTGGACTCTGTCCATTGTCCATTAACAACCACTTTTAAAACACAATGCTTAAGGGTCTCTTGGATGATCTGGAACTGATTCACGCCTTTGACCCCGTAGAACTGTCGTGTAAAATAGCCACCGTGTATCAATGTCCCAATTCTCGTACGGAAAGTCGCAGTGGTGCGTCCAAGCAGTTCAGCCAAAACAGGTAACTCACTACCGCAGGGGCACGGCTCGGCTGAAAGCATACCGACATCTCCAATCCGATACCGAATAAACGGCATAGCATAATTATTGAGCTGCGTGACGAGGATCTCTCCGGGTTCAGTGTATGGGTCGGGACTGTCTATTTCAAGGTAAATATCGCGACAGTTGATATGCATCCTGCCTTCTGCGCATTCCATTCCGATTAACCCGACTTCCCGTCCACCATAGCGGTTATAGACTTTCGCTTTGAAAACAATCTCGGCTAAGGCGCGGTAATGTGGATGTAACATCTCAGCGGAAGATATAATGCCCTTCAAATTCCATCGCGGGATCAAGCCGTTATCTGAAAGGAACGCAGCAAATTGGTAAAGTGATGAAGAATAAGAGAGGATAGTTTGTGGTGAGTATTGATTCATCTGTTCAAACACTGCCAGCATCGCTTTGTCTGTAAGGTGAAACCCGTTGAGCCAATACTGATTCCGCCAGAAGTTGCTGACCCGATGCTTCCAATGTCCATCGTCTTCCAAATCTACCGGAGCACCCCAGATAATCAATTGCGGTTGCCCGAAATTCCATCCCGCCCATCGATCGAAATAGTAGACACTCAAGTTTCGTTGATTCCAATAGTTCCTATCCTGATAAAACTTAAGTGGTGTCCCTGTTGAGCCGCCCGTAGCGTTCTCAATCCGTTGCTCCGCTGTGAAGGCTGTAGAACAGAGTCTCTCCAATTGTTCCCGGATATCCTGCTTCTCAAGTGGCGGAATTTGCCATATATCAGGCGTTTCCGTCTTGAGCAATTCACGGTAATAAGGTGTTGTCTGGTAGGCGTGCTGGAGGAGTCTTTTCAAACGCTCTGCCTGAAATGTTTCAATAGTTTCGCGCGGCGCATCTAATAACGCAGCGGTTTGCGACAGTTGTGAATGGTAGTGCACACCTTTACGATAAATGTTATAGGCGTGCCATCCTGCCTTTGAAATTAACGTTTTAATAGCGCGATGAATAGGCATAATTTAAGATTGTATGTACAGGTAGCATGTCCGAGTTTGTTTTTTAAGAAAAACGAAAAATCATAAAAATCGTTTCAAATAATACGCAATTATTAATTTTAATATGATTTAACACGACAATTACCTAAGCACTCAGCAAATTTCATGCCAACATTTCTAAAAAAGACATATTTGTATTGTAACATCTAAAACGTTGAGAATATTTCATCGTCATCCGCCTAAAACATAGGAAGCAACTAGGATTACTGCTGCTAAAAACCCGGACGCTATTCACAATTCCCGTTCTATCACGAGTATGTAAGAATTGTGAGTGACACGCAAGAATTGTGATATATAATGCAAAAATTGCACTATTCGTCAATTTTAATCTCCGTATTTCCTATAGATCGAAAATTTTTAACCTGTGTAATTAGTACGCTTCTGGGTGAACAGACTTCAATCATTGCATCGCACTCAATTTCTAAGTGTGTCCACATTCGGTGAATACCCAGGTGGAAACTGATCGCTCACAGAACGTCCATCTTGGAAGAGTTGCCCAGCGTCCGGATTTTCAGGTTCAACGGGTGGCGGGAAGTCTCGCCATCTATTACCGTCAAGTGGGACTTCGTAACCGTCGTCGCGGAGCCATTCAATCAAACGTTTTCGATAAGCGTTCAACGTCCTGCCATACCCAGGATTACCTGCGAGGTTCCGCTCGTCAAGCCTACCTTGCATACGCTTGAAAAGCCATTCCTGCCGATCAGCAGCAGAGTAGATGTATTTGTAGTCGTTGGTCAGGAGCATATAGAGTCCTGTATTTTCCTGGCCGAGTTGACCGATAATCGCATCCCGTTGCGCATTTCCGGTAGCAAGATCCGCGAGATCCGTTCCGTTTCGATCCGTCTGTGATGGCAAACCCGCTGCACCGAGACAGGTCGGTAGCACATCAACAAGACTCGTTGGTGTACCACACTGCGCGTCTGCCTCGAAACGTTCAGGATAACGGACAAGCAACGGAATCCGAGCAGCTGCATCAAGGAAGGCGCGTTTGCCGTAGCAGTCATAATCGCCGAGCAATTCACCGTGGTCGGAAGTGTAAAGGATTAACGTGTTGTCCAATTCACCTTCCGATTCAAGGTAGTCGAGGATGCGCCCGACCTGATAATCGATGAAAGAGATGGCCGCGTAGTAAGCGGCACGCATTGTCCGAAGGAGATTCATATCTCGGCCTTGGTCGCGGTATTTGTAACGATTTTGATGTCGGTTCCAATAGGTATGCAGGTGCTCGTAATCTGGTGGCAGAAACGGCAACGGCATCTCCACGGTTCGGTAGAGCCTGTTCCACGGCACTGGTGATTCAAACGGCGGATGCGGCTTAATAAAACTGCTCCAACACAAAAACGGGCGGGCGGTATCGCGCTGTGAGAAGAATTCAAGCGTTCTATCGCCTACCCACTGCGTATGGTGTAGACGCGCGGGGAGTTGTGAGGGCTGCGGGATATAATAGTATTCGCTTCGCTCACCGTGCGGTGCTACAACATGGTCATAACCGTTTTCAACCAGAGAAGCCGTGAAATCGTCAGGACCGGGACCCTCTTCGGAATAGTCTCGCGTCTCAAATCCCCACATTTTACGTCCTTGCGGCGTGAAGTGCATCTTGCCGATCCCGTGTGTCTGATAGCCCGCATCGTTGAGCAGCTCCATCACTGAGACACGATCTTGGGGCATTGCGGAATTGCTTGTGCAACCCGTCTGATGCGGCCATTGTCCGAGTAGGAAACTACAGCGCGATGCGACACATACAGGCGACGGACAATAGGCTGAAGTGAAGCTTGTACCGTCTTGTACAATTCGATCTAACCCGGGAGTCTGAATAATCGGATTCCCAAGGGCACCGACTGTGTCAAAACGCTGCTGATCCGTCATGAGAAGAAGAATATTCGGTTGTTTTGCCATGAGGTGTTCCTGTCCTTTCAGAGAAGATGCGTTCTGGTTTGTGTCTGAAATATACGGATAGCATAGCACTTTTTCGTGTAGAATGCAACCCATCTTTCAAGTTAGCCATCAGCCGTCAGCAATCAACACGCAGTTAATGTCGCTATTACCGATAACCGAATATCTCAGTTCTGGCTTTATACGAGATTTTGAAAAGAAAATCAACAAAAAATTATTGTGCGGATTAAAATATGTAGACATTAATGAATTTATGTGGTATACTTTAATCTGCTACTGGCAATTCCGGTGGCAGTGCCATGGTAGGGCAACAGTAGTTGCCCCTACCATCCAATAATTTTAGAAATACGCTTTAAAAAAATATAAACAGATGCAAAAATGGTATGAAAACAAAAAACTCCTGAACACCTTCATTGTTGTGATGTGTGCCAGTTTTATCGCCTACTTTTTCTTTCACTGGCATTGGGGGTTGCCTTTAACGCTATGTCTCGGCACAGCGATCATGGTGAGAGGTGTCGTAAAAATCACGATGCGGATGCGAATGAATAGAGGAAAAAATGAAAAGACGCAGGTTCATAAAACTGAGCGCGATTAGTGCTGCGGGACTGGTTTTGCCCGTTCAAGTGGGGTGTTCCGGTCCTCTCATAAAGTTGGACGGACAAGCAGATGCCGAACCGCTGCTTAAGCCGAGTACTTTTGTAACACCCAACGCCGACTTCTATATCCTGCAGATCGGCGACCCTGCCGTACTTGACGCGACGACTTGGCGGATGGCAATCACCGGCTTAATCAAGAAACAGCCGCCCCCCTTACGACTTGCGGATATTACAGCGATGGAATCCGTTGAGGCAATGCGAACCTTGAAATGCATCGGTGACCCGATTGGCACGGAGCAGATGAGCAACGCCAATTGGAAAGGCGTTCGGCTTCGCGACCTACTTGAGAAAGTCGTACCCAAACCCGAAGCGAAAGTCGTTGTTTTCCGTTGTGCGGATGGTTACCACACAGCAATTCCATTGGAAGATGCGATGCGTGAAGAGACGCTCCTCGCTTATGAGATGAATGGTGTACCACTCCCTAAGGAACATGGCTTCCCCATCCGACTGCTTAACCCAGGACACTACGGGACGAAGAACCCAAAATGGATAGTGAATATCCAACTCGCAGCAGCACACGAAAGTTATTGGGAGAAACGGGGTTGGGATCCTATCGCGAATGTGAAACTTGCTACAATGATTGGCACACCCAGTGATGGTGAAGAAATTACTGGTGGCAAGGTTTATACAGTCAGCGGCGCGGCATTCGACGCGGGCAACCATGGCGGTATCAAGAAGGTAGAAGTCAGCGTTGATTACGGGCAGACATGGGAAGAAGCAAAAATTTGGGCACAGGATACATCACTCGCATGGGTGCTCTGGAAATGGGATTGGCACGTCCCCGCACAAGAGGATCCTGTCGAAATCTATGCCAGAGCCACGGCTAATAACGGTCTTACACAAGACGAAATCGGTATTGAAGCGGAGCCGGTTGGTACCATTGCCTATCACATGATCGATGCGAAGATTGTAGAACCCTAACCTTCGGTGCGGAACGACATAATATGCGCCAACTTTGGTCGGGCAAGTTTTGGCTGGCGATCGTCGCCAAAATGTGCCAACTGTTTACAGTTTATCTCCCTGTCCTGCTCATCGATCTCGCTTTTAGCGGCATCATCACCAACACCTCCTTTTATACCAGTTACCTCGGACTCTCCTCAACCTTTTTAGGCGTGCTGAAAGCAGTCATGACTGCCTTCTTCGTGGTACTTGCGATCCCGTTCGGACGGTTATCGGATCGAATAGAGCGGCGATATGTGCTTTACGCGGCGTGTCTGGTGCTCGGTGCTGTTAGTATCGCGCTACCGCTATGCCGAAACAGCCTGCACCTGATGCTTATTTTTCCGGGCATCGGCATCAGTATGGCACTTTTCTGGCCAGCCTATGAGGCGTGGCTTGCTGAACGCGAAGGTGAAGGTCAACTGATCCAACGGGTTATGCTCTTTAACCTTTTCTGGAGCGTTGGTGTCACTTTAGGTCCAGCACTTTCAAGTTACCTCTATGGCGATACGAACCCGTTTAGATCGTTCTATCTCGCAGCGGTCTTCAGTTTACTCACCTTAGGGACAATTGTCGCGAACAGTCTCCAAACATCAGATGTGCCAGAAACCGATGCTGCCTCTGAAATCGCTTCGGAACCTCCTGAAACGCTTTATCCACCTCAACCTGTGCGAACGACTTATCTTAACCTGGCGCGGTGTGCGAATTTCACTTCGTGGTTCCTGCTTGGCGTGTTGCGTCGCCTTGCGCCAAAACTCATGAAGGAAATGGGGATACCGCCGACAACATTCGGCAACCTAATGTTGACACTTGGCGGTATGCAGACGTTAGCCTTTCTCGTGCTTGGGAGCGGCTACTCGACCCGATGGCACTATCGTTTCGCTCCCATATTGATCGTTCAGATGTTGGCAGCTGTCAGCTTTCTCGGAATATGGAAAATCCAACACACGACCCTCTGGGTATTCGCGTTCGGGGTTATCGGCGTTTCTGCCGCTTTCACCTATTTCAGTAGCCTCTACTACGGTTTGGATCGGCATGCGGACAAAGGAAATAAGAGCGGATGGCATGAAGGGATATTGGGGTTAGGGATTCTGTTGGGGCCACTCTTAGGGGGCATTCTGGCGGATTCGCGATTCGGGACACAGAGTCCGTATCTGCTCTGTGCAGTGGCAATCCTTATCGCTATTATTGTTGAAGTCTTTATTATTTCTAAGAATAATCGATCTTCAGGAGATTCGCCCCGATATAGTCCTCATCAGGCGTAACGCCGAGTCCAGGTCCATCTGGCACTGTCACAACATGGTCGTGTATTTCGACACCACTCACTGCCATCGTTTCTAAAAAAGCGGGGGCATTGAGTTCAGCAGGAAGCACAAGATCCAAAGTCGCAAAGAGGTGAACACTCGCGATGAAACCGATACCGGCTTCTGTCAGACCGCTACCGAGAAGTTCCAACGCATTGGCTTCGGCGACATGAGTGCTTCTGAGACATTCCGCTAAACCGCCAGATTTACACACCTTCAAAACGACGGCATCTGCGCATTCCAAGCGCGCTATTTTCGCCAAGTCAAAGTAAGTAAAGCAGCCTTCGTCAATAGCGATCGGAACTGGTGCGTCCTCCCGAACCCGTTTCATCCCGAACCAGTCTTGGCTCGCCACGGGTTGTTCCATGCAGTAAATTTCTCGGATGTCTCCGACGCGCTTTAGCAATTCCAGCGCGTTAGACGGTGTATAGGACTGATTCGCATCAATCCAAAGCCTCGCATCCGGCATCGCTTCATGGACTGCGCGTAAGCGTTCTTCATCTGCTGCAGGGATCCCCCCAACTTTCACTTTGAAACAAGAACAGGGTGCCAAGGCTTTTGCCTTCAATCCCATGATTTCTGGCGTATCAATACTCAAGGCATAACAGAGCGGAAGTGTGTCGTGGCGTTTACCGCCGAAGAGGGTGTGTAGCGGAACATCAAGGATGCGTCCGCGCAGATCCTGCAAAGCAATATCCACTGCTGCCTTTGCGAAGGGGTGTCCGTTGCTGACAGCAGGTTTCAATGCGTTATAAATAGCAAAATGGATGGCGTTGAGATTCAGTGGGTCTTGTCCGAGCAGCAGCGGGGTGATGTGGTGTCGGATAGTGGTTGTGATGGATTCGGTCGTTTCGTAACTCCACGAGGGGAGGGCGCGTTGTTCGCCCCAACCGACGTAGCCGTCGTCTGTTGTGATTTTGACGAAGACATGGTCGCCTGCGGAGCCGGTGTCTCCGACAAAGCCGGTCCCGATATTAAAAACATCTTTCATCCCGACAGCAGTCGGATAAACGTCTACGTGTGCTATTTTACGCATGTACTTTTAAGTTTCCTTGCGGTTAAGTGACGGTTTTAGAGTGCTTAATGTGTTTTTGTATGGAGTCGAAGAAACACCCAAGCAATACGCAGAAATACCCAAGCAAAAACACCCCTCCGTTTCATTACGGGCTTACGGTTTTGTTTTTTGCCAATACAGTCCGGTTACTATTTTCAAGTAGGAGGTTTCCTACGTATTTTAGCACAGCGATCGAGATTAATCAAAACAATTTCCCAAAGGTAGACAGTTGTCAGTTATCGGTTATCGGAAAGTTTTAAATGCCTCGCAGTGAGAGTAAAGTGTGCTAAATGCCTCCCAGTGAGAGTAAAGCGGTTAACAACTTCAGAATACTTCGCAACTTTAGATACACTTGCAAACTTTCTGACCGCTGATGGAAACCTCTTAACTGACGGCTGACAACTGATTGCTGACTGCTATTAGACAATTTCCGTTGACATCTTCGTAGTTATCGACTATAGTAATAGGCATTATAGTTGCCGTAGATTGTTATAAGGAACACGCAATGCTATTTGTTATTTTTGTAATTTTCACACCCATCGCTGTTTGGTTGATTCTGCATTTCACGTCCCGGCAGAAAAAAGGAGATGAGACAGATGAACCCAAAGAATCCATAGAACTTTGTGCGGTTTGCCAAGAAGAGTTCCCGATGAACCAACTGCTTGAAAAAGAGGTCGGCGGATATGGCAGGGTCTACTGTTTCTGTGGGCAGTGTATTGAAAACCTTTATCACGAATATCAGAATACAACAGACATCAAAACAGGAGAATGATATATGTATGATTTAGTCACGTTTGGAGAAGCGATGATTCGTCTCACCTCGCCAGAGTTTATGCGTCTTGAGAACGCGACATCGCTGTCAATCACGGCTGGCGGTGCGGAGATGAACGTCGCTGTCAACGCTGCCCAGCTCGGACTGCAGACCGCATGGGTATCACGACTCGTGGATAACTGGTCGGGTCGCTACATCCGCAACAAAGGACGCGAACTCGGGGTGGACATGTCCAACATCGTCTGGGTGGACTTCGACGGTGTCGGCTTTGAACGGAACGGGTTCTATCACCTTGAAATGGGTGCGGGACCGCGTGCGAGTAGTGTTACTTATGACCGCGGATACTCGGCAATCTCCAAAGTGCAACCCGGTGAGATCGATTGGGCATCTATTTTTAGAAATGCACGGTGGTTCCATCTGAGTGGGATTACACCGGCGTTGTCGGAATCCGCGGCTGCGGTCTCGGCAGAGGCACTCCAAGCGGCGCGTGCGGCAGGTGTCAAAACCAGTTATGATCTGAACTTCCGTTCCAAATTATGGAGCGCAGAGGAAGCACAGGCAGCAAACCGACCCATGATGGAGTATGTCTCCGTTCTCATCGGTAATGAGGAAGATTTTGAGAAGTCGCTCGGTTTCGCAGCGGAGGGGGCAACCGAATCCTATAGTAAACTTGAACCTGAGAGCTACAAGGCGGTTGCAGAACGTGTCAAAGACGCTTTTCCGAATATTGAGATGATCGGTACGACGTTACGCGATGCCAAAACCGGTTGGCTCAACGATTGGCGGACGCTCCTGTTTGATGGTGAAGACTTCTATTTGTCACGTATCTATGAGAACTTAGAACTCGTTGACCGTGTCGGTGGCGGCGATAGCTTCTCATCAGGGTTAATCTATAGTCTCTTGAACGGCAAATCACCGCAGGAGGCAGTCGATTTCGCTGGCGGGTATTCCGCCTTAGCACACACCTTCCCCGGAGATTTCAATTGGGCAACGGCAGAAGAAGCAGAGAAGGCGATGCAAGCGGGCGGTGTTCGCATTAGCCGCTAAACACATAAAACTATGGAAACCAAAATTTTACTATCTCCTATTTTTGAGAACAGTGAGTTTGATACTGCGGAACGCCGAGCAGCGTTGGCAGATTTGCAAAAACTTGGTGAGTTGAGTATCCACCCACCGGAACTGACAGCGGAACACGCCGATGGTGTTGTTGGCGTGATCGCAAGCGGCGTGCCTTTTCATGAAAGTTTCTATCAAACCGCGACATCGCTCCGAATCATTGCGCGGTGGGGTGTCGGCTATGAAACCGTTAACGTTGATTTGGCGACGGAGTTCGGTGTCATTGTCACAATTGCGCCTGAACACATGGTAACCGTCGCCGAATACGCGATTGCGCAGTGGTTTGCAACTATGAAACGGGTCTATACGCTCAATAGAGCCTCCCATGGCGGAGATTTTGGACTTATCAAAACCCATGAGGTGATGGGTTCTACGCTCGGTTTGTACGGCTTCGGTCGGATTGGGCAAGAGGTTGCCCGCCGTGCGCGACCGCTGCTCGGTGAGGAAGGGAGACTCTTGGTTTATGATGTCCGTCCGGATATCGCTGAACTCGCAGCGGAATTCGGGGCGGAGGCTGTTGATACCCCCCTGACCCTCTTCAAAGAGAGTGATACCGTATCTTTGCACCTATCCGGCGCAGATACTGTTGTCGGCTACGAAGAATTCTGCGCCATGAAACCGCATGCCTCGCTCATTAATCCGTCACGTGGAAACCTTGTTGACGATGCAGCCGCGAACCGCGCTGTCAGTGAAAACCGACTCTGGTATTATGTCGTGGACGACCCAGTTAACGGACCGCGGGCGATTCACAAGGATCATCCGCGTATCATCTCTACGAATCATAACGCGGGCATGACTGTTGAATCTGGTATTCGATTGGATCTTCGGACAATTGAGCAGGTTACAGATGCGATTCAGGGACGTGCCCCGGCATATATGCTGAATCCAGAGGTGTTGGAGCATCCGAGGGTTAAGGCATTTTGTAAAGATACTTCACAACCCCTTAAACTGTGACTTTAGTTCTTATAGGTATTTTTGTAAGAACGCGGGATAACAAGGTTAACAGAGACAACAAATCTGGATTCGACACCTCGAAAAATCGGTGTCTCGCAGGCTTCATTTGTCATGAGGAGATAGATTATGTCGTTCAACATGCTGATGCTTATGTGTGTGATCGCCGTCCCGGAACCAGAGATGAACGAGTTACCTGAGGATCCGATTTTACTTGCTCACCGCGGTTTGGTACAGCACGCGCCCGAAAACACTTTGCCCAGTTTTGCCGCCGCTATCGAGTTGGGTCTATCCATTGAGTTGGATGTCTACCAAACACGCGACGAACACCTTGTCGTCATTCACGACAAGACTGTAGACAGGACAACCAACGGCACCGGTGAAGTGACCGAAATGACGTTGGCAGAAATCCGTAAATTGGATGCCGGAAGTTGGTTCGATCCGCGTTTCGCTGGCGCGAAGGTACCGACCTTAGAAGAGGTCTTCAAACTCATTCGCGAGCGTCAACGAACACCGGTAACCATCGCACTGAATATGAAAGTCATCTCACCGGGGATTGAGCAGAACATCGTGAAGCTCGTCGAAAAGTACGAACTGTTCGATCAACTTTTTGCCTTCGGTCAGTCCAGCGATTCGAGTCGTCGCTTCAAACAAGCCAACCCGAAGCTGCGAACCACGGTGTATCTAAACGATAGTGAAGCCGATCAGTTCGCTACAGCCTTGCATGATCCGCTGGCAGATTGCTTGTGGGTACGCTTCATTCCGAATGTAGAAGCGATGGAACAGGCGCGTAAAGTCGGTAAGCAGGTCTGGCTCGCCTTGCACATCGGCGAGAATCGACCCGATATCTGGGACAAAGCCCGCGCCAATAAAATGGACGGTATTTGTACTGATTGGCCGCTGGTGTGCAGCCGACATTGGCGGCTCGATACAAAACCTAAAGGCGATTAGGCAACCTCAAATGAGAGGCGTGTTTTTCTCAAGTAGGAAAAGGAATTCTCGGTTCGGCGTTTCAGCGTCGTTTACCCATTCGTCTGTCCATTTCATACCCGCCATGACGTTCTTTTTGTAGTCAATCTCAAGGACAATGAGGAGTTTTCCGTTGTTCTGCATGACTGCATCGAGTTGCTGAGCAGTCGCACGACCACCGGAACTGTAGGACAGCAGAATCCAACGCGCTTGCGTCTCACGGATTAACTTCGCAATGGCTTCAACGGCAATAAAATGACCGGTGTCGTTCGTTCGGAATTCTTCAAATACAGAGGCGGCGAGGGGGTCAGATGTATCCTCTCGCCGTTTTGCTTTGCCGAAAAGGGTCGGTTTATCGAAGAGTACAACACTTTTCCAGAGGTGATAGTAGGCGGCATACCTGACACGAGACGCAGGCATCTTCTCATTGTTTGAGCCGTAAGGCGGATCGAAGTAGGCAAGGTCTACGGAAACACGCGGCACAAGGTCAAAGATGTCGCTCTGGTAGACCTGATGCGCTCCTTCTGACGTGAAAACTTCTGGCACTTCAAGCACTAAGTTTTTATAGGCACGCGGTGCCCACTCTTTGAGATATGCTGAAAAGTGACCGAGGCTACTGTCAACTCGGTCAAGGGCAAGAATTAGGCTCGTAAGGGCAATTGCTTTATCAACTGGATCAAGATTCAAGTTCTCGATCTCCTGACGTATTGCATCCAGTTTACGGGTATTGTGATGCTGCCACGGTTTCTTGAGTCCGTCGGCTTGGATTGCGTTGCCCCCATTGGCGTGTCCGCCGTAATGTTCTGTGAACCAGCCATCAATAGGTGGAACGGCGTTGAGGTGATCAATGAGCGGTTGATATGCTTCCTTTGGTTTTGTGTTGAGCAGATAGCACGTACCGAAGACTTCTGACCACGGTGCAGCATCGTTGCTGATAACGGTATAGCCGAGTTTGGCGAGTGCTTGTGAGACGCGAGTGGTGCCTGCAAAGCCGTCGAGGATTGTCTCAGCGTTAACTTTCTTGACGAGTTCCAGCACTTGTGGAATAAGTTTTAGTTTGGAACCGATGTATTTGATGCTTTCGGTGGGTGGTGTACAGAAATGCGGAAGCGTCTGTTGCATGGGTTTATGTCGATGGTCTCGTCTGAATGCAGGTCGCATTTGGGCGAGTACGCCGCAAATCGCGGATTGGTGCGGATTTCACAGATTTCGCGGATTTTGGGTTTCTGTGTATTCACGGACTTAGTATAGCGTTGGGTTTCAACTCCGTTTCAACCCAACCTACATGCTATATCTCCGATGAAAGCATTTGCATTTAGAATCTCAATACCGATGAGCTCACCATTGTCATTCAATTCAGCCGTGATATTGGGACTCAGTTCAATACTGTCGCTCTCAGGTTCATCAGAAATCACAAGATGCAATATATCTTCTTTCTCAAAATAGGTCATCTTCGGTTTATTCATCAGTTACTCTAATCATCATCTTCCTGTAATTTGTCTTTTTCAGGATCGTACAAACAGTATTTACCTCTTTCTATCCACCAATATCTATCACTGCCCCCGGGATAATCACTGCGTTTAGAAAAGTTAACACAATCTGAATAAACTTGGTAGTCTACCCTACTAGGAACGAAGTCAGAATATTTTTTTGAAATAAGTCCACGGACTTCTTTAAGTGTAAAATATTCTTTATTTCCCTGCATTAATACTTGTACCGTTTCCCATATCACCATATCTAATGGCTTATCACCTAACAATCGAGAATTCCCAGAGGTACGCTGTCTTTGAGTTTTAGAAGTAGCAATATCTTCATCTCCAACTTTTACTTCCGTACTGACAAGTCTTTCTCCGGCTTCCGTTTCAAAGGTCGAAACAGCTATACAACTAATATCCATGCCCTGCGAAATTCGGAGAAATCGGCAAACACGGGCTATCCGCGATGAAATTTCTTCCGCAGCTATGAACAGACGTAAGCGCCGATTGAGTGGTGGAAGTTCATCAGTTTCAGGTATTTCAAACGCCTCTCTGAAGACCTCGTTGAAAGTTTTTTCTTGCAACTCGTCGCGGTTTTCGAAGTAAATCCCAGCTATCTCGCGGATCTGCGATTCTAAAAGTCCATCTGCCCATGCCGCGTATTCAAGTAATTGTGCTATAACTTCTCGAGGAGATTGACCTCTCTTAAGTTCAACAATTACGAGATTTCCTTCAGTATCAACACCAAGTAGGTCAGGGAAGATAGTACCTTCCTCATCCGCTGCACTGGGTTGTCGTCCGATCCAGAGAAAGGATTCTTGAGCAAGAACCTGTGGACTATTTTCCAGCCAAGTCTCCAGATGGGTTTCAAGTTCAAGATCTGTTTCTTCGGCGATGATGGGCCTATCACCTTCTAATCTAAAAATAGGCATTGTTTTCCTTAAAATCTATTCAAAAAGTTGCGCGACTGGACATGCAAATCCTTCAACGACATCTTCACCTGTCAATGTGTCTTCACAGTTCAGCACAGTGGAATCGGTCTCGGATCGGTAAACCATCACCGTTTTCGCGACGGGCTCAATCACCCAAACAAGGCGTGTTCCTGCTTTCAAATAGGCTAATGCTTTTTCGGTAACATCATAGTGTTTGTCTGTCGGTGAGACAACCTCAACCGCCAAATCTGGCGGTATGGGTGAACCCTTCTCTCTATTTTCTGGTAATCGCTCCGTTGACAAAAACGCAACATCTGGTTTCACCACCCGGTCCCCTAAGTGAAATGTCGTGCCTGCTGTATACAAACGTCCTAACTGATGTTCAAAGACATGCAAACTCAAATGGAGGATAACGTTGCTACTTATCTCGCCGTGTTCCATTGACGTGGGAGACATCGGGACCAATTCGCCTTTTACATATTCATACCCCTCTAAGTCGTTTTCAAGAAATTCCTCCAATGTCATCGTATTAGGTGCCGGTATCTCTTGAATAGATTCAGGGTTGGTTTGTGAGTTACGCATGAGTTTCTCCTCTCAATTTGGTATTAGGCATTGCTTCCACAGTCATCTGACAAGTTATGTATGGCGGATGGCATCAATGGGGGTCATCTTCGCGGCTTGGCTGGCGGGATAGTAACCGAAGAAGATACCTACCGCGGCACCCGCACCGACGGAGATCAGCACGGCTTTCAACGTAATCACAGCGGGCCACGACATTTCGTCTAAAAACTTGCCGACTATCCACGCAAAACCGTTCCCAACCACAGCACCCAACGCAATACCGAGCAGACTTCCAATCAGACATAACAGCACCGATTCCGTCAGGAATTGGATACGGATATCGAGGCTCTTTGCACCGACTGCTTTCCGCAATCCGATCTCCGGTATCCGCTCTGTTACCGAAACCAGCATGATATTGAGAATCCCGATACCCGCAACAATCAAGGAGACAGACGCTATGACCACCAAAACCGACTCTATAATAAAGATCATCCGCTTTCCGCTTTCAATCCCTTTCTTCGCGTTCCACGTTCGGAAAAAGGTGTCATCGCCACCGTGATTGCGTGAAATAACGGTTTTAACCTCTTTAAGTGCCTGATCAACGACATCAATGCTTTTCGCACGCGCCATAATCGCACCGACGCGATTCCGTCCGCCAAAACGAGTTTGGGCAGTGGTAATAGGGATAAAGATCATATTGTCATCGCTTCTGCCGCGCTCCAATCCATCGCCACGGCTCTCCATGATACCGATAACCGTAAAACGTCTGTTGTTGATCCCGACTTCCTTGCCAATCGGGTCCTGTCCTTTAAACTGCTCCTTCCAGACTTTTGCACCGATCACACAAACTTTATTCCAGAAATCCATGTCAGTATCAGCGAGGAACCTGCCGTATTCCGTTTTCCATCTACGGACGGCTTGGTATTCATTCGTTGTGGCGCGGAGGTAGGTTTGTCGGTGCTTCCCCTCAACTTTAAAGTCAATAGGATGACTTCTTTCAACAGTGGCGACTTCTACAGAGGGACAGTCTGCCAGAATGTCGTACAGATCTCGCATGTCCAAATAATGCGGGCTGGTGTTGCGCTGCCAACGGTTATTTTTCCGAATATACCCGGGTCGATAAACGCCGAACATACTGGGACCACCGATATTCTCGAATTCTGCCATCATGAGTTTTTCGGCACCCGCCCCAAAGGACATCATCGCAATGACACCGGCAATACCGATGGTAATCCCTAAGAGTGTGAGGACTGTGCGGAGTTTACTTCCGCGAAGGACAGAAAACGCTGAGATTAGATTCTCCAGCACCAGCATGCTTGATTTCCTTATTATGTATGGCGGATAGCATCAATAGGAGCCATTTTGGCAGCTTGGCTGGCGGGGTAGAACCCGAAGAAGATGCCTACGGCTGCACCCGCACCGACGGAGATCAGTACTGCCTCTGGGGTAATCACTGAGGGCCACGCGATCTCATCTAAAAACTTACCTACTATCCAAGCGAAACCTTTTCCAGCAATCGCACCCAACGCAATACCGAGCAGACTCCCAATCAGACATAAAATCACAGATTCTGTGAGGAACTGCATTCGGATGTTAAAACTCTTTGCACCGACCGCTTTTCGTAGTCCGATCTCCGGTATCCGTTCTGTTACGGAGACGAGCATGATGTTGAGAATCCCGATACCCGCGACAATTAAGGAGACAGACGCTATGACAACCAACACCGACTCTATAATAAGGATCATCCTTTTCGCTTGTGCGATGCCCTGTTTAGCGGACCAGGTTCGGAAAAAGGTGTCATCACCGCCATGATTGCGCGTGATGATTGTCTTTACCTCTTTCAACGCTTGCTCGACGTGAGTCGGACTTTTGGCACGCACCATGATATGGCCAACGTTATCGTGTCCCCAAAACCGTTTTTGTGCGGTTGTAATCGGAATGAAAAGCATATTATCATCGCTTTTGCCGCGCTCTAAACCGTCACCGCGGCTCTCCATAATCCCGATAACCGTAAAGCGTTTGTTGTTCCCAAAGTTATTGATGATGACCTCTTTACCGATTGGGTCTTCTCCCTTAAACTGCTCTTTCCAGATCTTTGAACCGATGACACACACTTTCGTCCAAGCGTCCATATCGGTATCAGCGAGGAATCTGCCATATTCCGTACGCCATTCGCGAACGGCTTGGTATTCGTTTGTTGTTGCACGGAGATAGGTGCGTTGAAATTTCCCCTCAATGCCGAGGTTGATATAGTAGCTGCCTTCAACAGTGGCAACCTCAACGGAGGGACATTCGGCAAGGACATCGCGCAGGTCTTCCATCTCAAGGTGGTGTGGACTGGTATTGCGTTGCCATCTCCCGTTCTTTCGGATATGTCCGGGTCGATAAACACCGAACATGCTGGGACCCCCTATCTTCTCAAATTCCGCCATGATAAGTTTTTCAGCACCCGCCCCAAAGGACATCATCGCAATGATCCCAGCAATCCCAATTGTAATCCCTAAGAGCGTGAGAATGGTACGTAACTTGCTCGCCCGAAGGACAGAAAACGCTGATATAATATTTTCTAAAAGTCTCATACCTATTCCCTTTTTTGGAGCTTCCAAAACCGTGTGTAGGGGCGATCTCCGAATCGTGATATCTAACTGATAACTGACAACTATCTTGTAGAAACATCCTCCGAATCGCGACAGAACCTCAATAAAATTGACGAAAACCGAAAACGCAATGGCGCTGAGGATCGCAAACTTTTGATTGCATGAATTCCCAAGGTGTGCTAAACTTTTAGTATAAAAATCGAAAAGTTACGAACCTGTACATATCCTCAGCATTAAAAGTATATCACAAAATATTTAACAGTTGCAAATTTTTTGGATAGGAGTTGGCAGTTGTGCAGACGGATGCTTTTAGCACGGGAAATGTGCTATCGTGGCAGAGGACGCAAAACGCAGCAGCACATCAAGCGGAATTACGACGAAGCAAACAGGCATGGGTTGCGTTGCCATCCGCTTTACTGCAAACGCGCTATCAATTGGACGCGATAGACCTATCCTTCGGCGATGCGGAAACAGCAACAACGATCCAGTCCTCGTTTCGGGATTCTCAACTATCGGACGGAACAGATTTTAATCAATACTACTTAATCGCGGAACCACACGCCGATGCGCCGTGTTATAACATCAGCGACTATGTTCAGCGATGTGTGGCAGGTGACCTCACGATTGCAGAACGGCTTCGTGGACGAACGGTAATTAACCTCTATCAGACAGAAGGGGTGACGGACGATCTGCTAAGTGATCATGGAGTATCTCAGTTCATAGAACGGATGCTGAGAGGCTACTTAAAAACTTACGGCAAGCAACACCTCATCGGTTTTACCTGTGAGCCCCCGAAATTTCTGTCTTTAGCGAGTGTCTTAGGTGCCGGAACAGCATCAGTGTCGTGGAGTCCTGTGTTACTGGAAACGTCGGAAACGACACTCGCAACATATCTGCCGTTAGTGTTCTATGAAACTTACAACTCGGCGGCAGTCAGAAACACTTTTTGGAAAGCGTTGACGACGCGATTCGCGACCTGTTTCCTTGGCGGTTTACGTGATTTCTGTCATCAAGAAGGACTTCGATTCGCTTTAAGCCTCCGGGCAAGTGCAAAAACGTTGGAGTTTGAGTTAGGTTCCATGCTCGCAGAAGTGGACTGCCCTATTCTGAACGCCACCGAAATAGATACACCGAAACGGTTCGTTGTCGCTAAATGGACATGCAGCGACACACAACATGCCGGTATTGCCCGAAAAAAAAGCAACAAAACGGATGCCCGCGCACCAATATCGCGACTCCTTGAAGATGCGAGTTTCGGTTTCAACCTATGGATGAACAGAAATAGTCCTGCTGATAGTGTACCGCAAGGATTAGCAACGGGTTACCCGAAACGACCAATCCTAATGGTAGCACCGACGCAGAGCCTCTGGACAAAGCCCGATGAGAAATCGTGGAGCGATGTCACAAAAGCGTGGGGATGGTTGTGCCAAAGTGTATGGGAACTGGGTTACGACTTCAGGATTGTCTCGGAGCAGGAACTCGATGCCGCAGAGATTATAGACGCTGCCGCTGCGAGAAAACTCGGTCATAAAAACGGTGGTCTCTGTTTCCCCGACGCCAAAGCGGACACCAAAGAGATTTATAGCGTTATTTTGCTTCCGAGTTGCATATCGCTTCAAGAAGAAACCGTCAAACGTCTAAAGGCATTCACGAAAGCGAAGGGTAGACTGGTCATAGATGAACCGATGCCGTATCTGCTGAACGGCCGGATTGGACTGGAGCCGTACCCGCTTGAGCAACTCATCTACGGACGACGCACAACGATTCTTCGAGGTCCACCTGACGAGAAGCTAGTAAAACTCGAAAAACGGCTCCGAAAATGGGTGTCCCGTATTGTCTCAGTGTATCTAAAACCGGACAACGATCCGACAGATAACATTCACGTACTCCATAGGAAAGCGGAAACCTCCGAACTTTTCTATCTATTCAACACAAGCAGTGAATCGATTGATACCTTGATTGAACTGCACCAGGAGGTAAGACGTATCGTAGAATGGGATCTGTTTAAGGAGATGAGAGAGCACGTAGATTTCTGGTCCGCCGATGGCAAGTCATATTTGAACTGTACATTTGCACCGAGGCAGGCAAGACTTTTTGTCGTTTCTTGAGGTAAGGAACACTCGGCTAAAACCACATACACTAAAAAAGACAGGTTCTTTATGACAGAGGAAAAAAAGAATTCACGTCAGCAGCATGCCCAAAATATCCAAGGTACCATGGCTATTTTGGAGGCAACGGTTTTTCGGAAGTATATTGGCAGCAACGAATACGAAGCTAACGTTAATACTTGTAGTGGTTTCTTTATAGAACGCAATCAAATTGCGACAAGTTTTCACGTCTTAGAAGGAGCCATGAGCGTTGCTACGAAGCATGTTGACACAGGTGCCGCGTACACAATTGAAGGCATTACAGCGTTTGATGAAAAGAACGATCTCGCTGTTCTAAAAATTTCGGAAGAAGGGGTTCCTTTCCGCCTTGGTAACAGTGAAACTGTGAAAAAAAAGGCGCGCATTTGTGCCATCGGCTATGACGGGGACAAAGAAAACAGCGCAGCAGCTACTGTACGACGTATCGAGAAGAAGGATAAATGGCTTCGGTTACGCATACCTGCCGCAGGTCCGGGGTGGAGCGGGTGCCCAGTCCTAAACAACGAAGGCGAGGTAATAGCCGTGCTTTCGCGGGCTAGTCCCAAACCCGGTAAGGGTAAGGGGTACGCTGTACCTTCAAATACACTTAAAGCATTGTTCACAGCGGCGGAACGGACAGAAGTTCAGCCTTTGACCGCATGGCAACACCGCCCACGAATACGCGCCTATCTCGAATATAAAAGAGGTATGGCGTATCAAGCAGGCGAAGACTTTGAAGGTGCCCTCGCCGCCTATAATGAGGCTATCAATCTTAACCCAGATATACCTGATGCCTATAGAGCCCGTGGTGACACGCAAGTTAAATTGATAAGACTGAATACTAAGGGGAACTATAAGCAGTTTGACTCGCTTGACGGTATAGCACTCCTTATGGACCGGGTTACGGCTTATCGACTCATGTCAACGAATTATTCTCTGTCAACTTTTCGGGCTTTCAGGAAGCGAATGTTAGCTCAATTATTTCTGATCCCCTCACGATGGTTAGACAACCCAAAGGCAATTTATGCCCGTGCTAACGCGAAGATGCGAAGTGGCGAATCCAAAGTAGCACACGGGGATATGGTAGAAGCCTGGAAGCACTATCACGCGGCGATCGCCAACTGGACGCACCTCATCGAGTGGGAACCAAAGCATGCCTCAGCCTATAATGCCCGCGGCTGGACGAAATATCTCCTCGGGCAAATTGTAACTAAACCAGAGCACAGCGGAGAAGCCGAATGCTACTATCAAAGCGCAGTCGCTGACAGTGATGCCGCTATTGAGTTAGCCTCAGTAGATGAGGATAGCAGTGCTGCTTACCATACGCGGGGAGCTGCAAAGGCTGCCCTTGGTGACTACGACACGGCAATCGCAGATTTCGATGCTGCTATCCGACTCAATCCGGAGACAGCCATAAACTACCTGGATCGCGGGCTTGCAAAGGAAGTACTCGGTGCAAAAGATGCCGCAAAAGCCGACTTTGAGAAGGCAATGCAGATAAACGGAGATTTGGCAGAGAATTACTACAAAGAGGGGCGTGGAAAAAATGACGGGCGCGCGTACGAAGCCGCGATGGATAGTTTTGATAAGGCTATCCGCTTAAATCCAGAATACGCGCCTGTCTACAGCAATCGGGCAATTTCGCAGAATGATCTGGGGCGACGCGAGTTGCGCGGGAAGAATCCAGAAAAAGCAAAACATCACTTGCGCGGGGCAATTGTCGATTGTACCGAAGCTATCCGACTGAATCCAAAGTATACTGCCGCTTACAACAATCGCGGGCTTGCGAAATACCGGTTAGGTCAGGCGGAGGCTGAGTGCGCCAATTCACAAGAAGCGGAGAGATACTATCAAGCGGCGATTGCAGATCTGGATAAAGCGATTCAGTTAAATTCGAAGCATGTCAAGGCGCATCGGAATCGCGGGTATGTGAAGGAGAAATTAGGTCAAGAGGAAGCAGCGGAGGCTGACTTTGAGAAGGCGAAGGCACTCGACTCAGCCGCACAGACTGCATAAGTAAAAGACTATAGAAAAGGAGTTAACTATGACGGGTGGCGATATTTTTGTTGAATGCTTGAAAGCACAAGGCGTTAAAGATATTTTCGGTTTACCGGGGAACCACCTGGACACCGTTTACGAAGCATTATACAACAACCAAGACAATATCCAGCACTATGTTACACGACATGAAGGCGGTACGGCGTTTATGGCAGATGGTTATGCGCGTGCTACCGGCGATGTCGGTGTTTGTATGACTGTGCCGGGTCCTGGATCAAATAATGCCTCTGTCGGCATTGGCGAAGCGAATACTGCTTCGTCACCGGTGCTTTGGATTACCGGACAGAACCCATCTTACTTGGCATCACGGGATCCGAAGAAAAGTTTTCACGGTTTGGATCAGAGAGCCGCTTTCACGCCGATGACGAAACATCTGGAGATCGTGCATCGCGTCGATCAGATTCCGGGTGCTGTCAATAGAAGTTTTAGTGCACTGCGTTCAGGGAGACCGGGACCTGTCCTGATTGAACTCGCAAAAGATGCGTTGGATGCAGAAGCTGATCTCCCTATTCCGCCCTGGAACAACGGTATTCAGACGACCGCAGCTCCCCAAGATATTGATGCTGCCATAGCACTCCTCAGTAAAGCGGAGCGTCCGCTGATTATCTCAGGCGGCGGTATCAACCATACACGTGCAACTGCGGAGATACTTGCGTTCGCGCAGCTGCTGGACGCGCCCATCGTGATGACGGGTTTTGGCAAAGGTTCGGTGCCGGAAGATTCGCCGCATTCTATTGGTATCTTCCGAGACGGCGTTGCCCAAGCCGCGATGAACGCCTCCGACCTAATCGTTGCCGTTGGCACCCGATTTAACTACCGGGATACCGGCAACTGGAGCCTCAAGATTCCGCAACCGCTATTGCATATTGAAGCCGACCCGGACGAGATTCACAAGGAATATCCCGCGACTGTTGGTATCGGCGCGAATCCGAAATTGGTTTTACGCCAGTTGAACGCCGCACTGAGTGATGAGAAACGGACAGGCGGTTGGGGTGAAGGCTTACGCGAATTACGCCGCCAATTTTTGGCAATTGAACGCCCTCGAATCCTCAAGGAGATGCGCGATGTGATGCCTCACGATGCTATCTTGTCGGTTGACGTTAACATCACGGGTTACGGTGCGCTGGCACATTTCCCTTGTTATCATCCGGGAACTTACATTTTCTCCGGTGTCTCTGTGGCAATGGGCATCGGATTGACGGGTGCTATCGGTGCACAGGTGGCTTATCCAGAGCGGAAAGTCGTAGCGCTGAGCGGTGATGGCGGGTTCTTAATGACGTGTCCAGACCTTGCAACCGCGGTGATGTACAACCTACCCGTTGTGACGCTCGTGATGAATGACAATCAATACACCTCAATTGAGCGAGGTCAGCTGCGACGGTTCGGCAAACGCATCGGTGTCGAGTTGGTGAATCCAGATTTTGTGCAATTCGCTGAGTCGTTTGGCGCAGTTGGGTTACGGGTTGAAGATCCAAACGATTTTAAACCGATGTTTGAAAAAGCACTCGCCTTGGATAAGCCGGTTCTCCTTGAAGTTGTTAAGTAGGTATTATCTTTTATCATAAAGGAGTTTTGTATGAAAAAAAAGATTGGTGTTTTAACAGGGGGTGGCGATACGAGCGCGCTCAACGCTACCCTTAAAGGCATCGCGCTGAAAGCCGAGGAACTCGGTTTTGAACTCATCGGATTCATGGAAGGGTGGCGCGGTGTTCTGAAAGGTGGTCGGTACTTTACATTGACCCCGGACCTGATTGACGAAAACCGAGGAGGAACACTCTTAAAAAGTTCACGCACGAACCTGATTAAAGATAATAAGTTAGATGAGGCAGTAGACAATCTTAAAAAACTGGATATTAGTGGACTCATTCCGATTGGCGGTGATGATACGTTAACGGTTGGCACTGCACTGTCGGAGCAATTCACGACTGCATTCGTCACAAAGACGATTGATAACGATGTTGGTGTCAATCCACCAGAAGGAGATGCAGTTGATTACTCCAAGATGGTGAACTATTTCTGTCCGGGTTTCCCTTCATCGGCAAATAGCGTTATCAACTATGTTCGAGACTTACGGACGACAACGTATTCGCACGATCGGGTCATCATTGTGGAAGCGATGGGAAGGGATGCAGGTTGGCTGACGTTATCTGCCGCTTACGGACAAGCGGATCTTATCGTGGTGCCAGAGGTGCCGTACCAACCCGATAAACTCGCGGAAGCGATTCGCGAGAAACACACAGAACAGGGTAACGTTATCGTTGTTGTTTCGGAAGGCATTCGGAATGACGCTGGAGAACTGATGATTGGTTCCGAAGCAGAACTCGACGCTTTCGGACATACGAAACCCGGTGGGTGCTCAGAAATTATCGTTGAAGCGATGAAGAAACGGTTGCCTGAGATTTCGAGTTCGGCGTTTCGGGCATTGATACTCGGTTATCTCCAGAGGTGCGGTAGTCCGATACCCTTGGATAGAGACATCGCTATGAAGGCAGGTGCTATGGCGGTGCAAGCACTCTCAGACGGGATGTTCAATGGTGTAGCGACTATTACGCGAACGGATAGAGGTATTGAACCGACTTTGGAACCCTTACAACAAGTGTTACAGCGCGATGCCTCTGGACACGTTATCCGAAGAAGCCTGGATCTACGATTTTACGATGCAGAACGGTATCAGATATCTCCGGCAGGTGTCGGATATTTCCGCCCACTTTTCGGTGACTTGCCACGTCCAGATTGGTCTTTGGATGATCGTTTGATTGAGATTGACGAGATTGGATAGTAGCTAGAGCATTGGAACAGATCAAAGGCGCGGTTTCAAACCGCGCCTTACTTAATTTTCGCTATAAACACTCTTTCCCTCACCGTAGTAAGAGTCGTAGATGTGCTGATAAACCACTTCATATTTCTGCATGCAAAGGCTCAACGTATAATATCCGGGCAATCCATCATTAGCACCAAGTATTTCTTCAATAGTAATCCTGACCTGAGATCTCGACTGCGCCCGTTTTCGCCAATCTAAGGCAAATTTCTCCCGTTTGAGCGTTTCAAGCAATCTCCTCACAGCGGTCTTCACCTCATCTCGCTCAGCCGGGGTCAGATCCGGTTCGCTTCGCGTCAGAAGATCAAACACCGTCAATTCTTCTTCAGAAAGGTCTTCAGTGTTAGCGCGGTTACCTTCTTGATTGAGCTCACCAACGAAGTCAAAAAGCTGTTCAAAGTAATCTTGGACACCGATCGTACCCGCGTTGTATTCTGCGATCATTTGCTCAAATTTCCCCTGATAATCCATACGACTTCTATTGAGGCGAATCATTGCAGTAAGTTTGCTGTTGATCGCGCCTCTGAGTTTCTCCGCCTCAACACGTTTGTGCCGTGTATTGAATCGCTCGCTTAACTGTTCAAAATCAATTTGACTCAGGTCTATCGGCTCCGTATCGTATCCCTCAGCTGGTATCTCAATGCGGTAGCCTTCAGGTGCGATGGAGCGATCCAGCACTTCTTCAACTTCTGTCATGATACCGGAGATGTCAGCCGGTGGTGTCAAATTTCTGATTTTTTGCGCGATGATATGGATAAGTTGACAGATTCTGGTAAATCCATGTGCATCCGGATCCGGTAGAATCGCTTTGTATAGTTTGGTGACCTTCGTTGCGAGTTGTAGGTATCCTTTTTTGGTTTCATCGTTAATCAGGATACGTTCCATCGCGTCATTGATTTGGGCGATGTTTTGGAATGCGTCGTCCGTTTGGGCATTATCTAAGTCAACACCGAGACCTCGGCAGAATTCGGTGATTTCGGCGATCGCCGCGCGGAGTTTTTTAATCAGTTCTGACTTATCAGCAATCGGTTTCTGGTTTCCTTCCAGATCCGCACCCGTAGCATAAATCGCCAACGCCTTTTCAAGATCACGGAAAACGCCAATGTAGTCAACAATTAAACCGTTATTTTTATCACCGTAGACACGGTTGGCTCTGGCAATCGTCTGCATCAAGGTATAGTTTCGCTGCGGTTTGTCGAGGTAGATCGTGGAACAGGAAGGCACATCGAAACCAGTGATCCACATCGCACACACAAAGACAATTCGGAAGGGGTCATTGGGGTCTTTGAACTTGGTGTCTAAATCCTCTGTGTTCATACGAGTGCGGTGCGGTGTGATGTCTACGCCTTTTTGCCTGAGTTCGTCAATTTCGTTTTGTCCCGGAGATACCACAACGGCCATGTCGGTCTCTTCCATGTAGCGGATCCGCTCTTGCAAGTAGACCTTTTCACTACCGCGTCGTGTGGCTACTTCGGATTTCAGTTGCGCAATGAAATGCTTCCAATATTTCTGTACTTTGTCGAACATTTTGACAGCAGTCGCTTTGTCAATTGAGATAACCATGGCTTTGCCTTGGTAACCCCTGCCCATAAAGTGGGAGACGATATCCTTGGCGATGGTTTCTAATCGCTCATCCCTTGTGATAAGGTGGTATTCTCTGGCAAATTCGTGTTCAAGCTGCGCCTCTTGTGCCTCATCCAGTTCGGCATTCTCAAGGACCTGTTCGATGTCTTCGTTGAAGTCCTCATTTATCAATTGTAGCGAAGGCACACGGTTTTCATAGTAAAGTGGCACGGTCGCGCGATCCACAATGGATTGGTTGAAGTCGTAGATACTCACGTAATCGCCAAACACCGATTTTGTCTTTTCTTCGCCAACCATGAGCGGTGTACCCGTAAATGCGATGAATGCAGCGTTGGGGAGCGCGGTACGCATATTCAAGGCGAGTGTGTCGTATTGACTCCGATGCGCTTCATCTGTGATGACAACAATATCTGACCGATCCGAGAGGACAGGATGCCTCTCGCCACCTTGCGTCTGGAACTTGTGGATAAGGGTAAAAATATAGCGATGGTCCTCCTCGCTGAGGAGTTGACGGAGATGTTTTATATCTTCTGCATGAACCTCTTGCTGTGTCAGGACACCACTTGTGCTGGCGAAGGTCTTGTAGGTTTGGTTATCTAATTCCTTGCGGTCAGTTACGACAACAAAGGTCCATTTTCCCTGCACTTTTCTAAGCACTTTCTGGGCAAAAAAGAGCATTGAGATGCTTTTCCCGCTGCCCTGTGTATGCCAAAAGACACCGAGTTTGCCGTGGTTATCTTCAATCCGTTTCAGAGATTTGATTGTGTTGTTAACACCGAGGTATTGATGGTTCTTGGCGAGAATCTTGATTAATCCGCCTTGTACTTCCATGAACAGAATAAAGTTCTCGACGACATCAAGCAATCGTTGCGGTGTGCAAAGTGCGTGCAGGATTGTCTCTAAGGAGGTTTGCGGGGGTTCGTCTTCACTGTGAACGCGTTTCCATTCGGCGAAGTGTTCCTAATCGGCAGTGAGGCTCCCGACTTTACTCTCTGTGCCGTTGGAGAGCAAAACAAAGGCGTTATACCAAAAGAGATGTGGGATGGTGTCTTTGTAGTCTCGGAGGTTATCGTCATAAGCGGCTTTGAGGTGGACATCAATCCGTTTGAACTCCATCAGTACTAACGGGATTCCGTTGACGAAGCATACTATATCTGGACGCTTTGTGTACATCTCACCGGTAATCCAGAATTGGGATGCAGCAAAGAAGTCGTTATTCTCTGGGGTGTCCCAGTCGATGACCTGCAGCACTTCAACGGTTTCGCCTTCATTGTCTGGTTCGTTGAGGGTAACTTTCACGCCGTCTTTCAGGAGGGTATAAATCTCTCGGTTGGCTTCGATAGGACTCATGACTGTGCGGGATTGAGTGAGTTCCTCGACTGCTTTGGCAATAGCAGCATCGGTTGCGGTAGGATTGAAGCGTTTTAACGCTGTTTCCAGTCGGGCAGTTAGGACGACTTCGGATTTGGTTTGTCTACCGAGTGGACTCTCTTCCGTTTGTTCAAATTCGCTGTAGCAGTTTAGCGTCTCCCATCCGATTTCTTTAAGTAGGTTGATGGCAGGTTGTTCGATGAGTTGGTCTTCGCTATAGGGGTTCATTTGATTTGTGAAGGCTTTTTATGAGAGAGACTCCCTCTTTCAACGTTTCTGCTGAATCAACTTCAACGATTTTCCATATACCCCTTGCTGCCAAAGCCTCTTCAAATTCAAAACGGTGGATGCCAGCCAACTCAGCAGCTCTACCAAGCGTTACTTCACCCTCTTGATATAGCAAAATCGCAGCATCCAATTTTGATGCTTCTTCAAGGGACTTACGCAGCTGCTCGCGCTCTGCTTTGGGCAATTTTTGTATCAACGGCAGTAGTTTTTCAAGCGTTATCGGCTCAGAAATTTGAATCATTATGATCTGCTCCATTCAGAATTTATTTGTGAATATCCGCGGTTTCAGCGCGCTCGCGTCTCACCTCTGCGAGTGCTTCCTCAAAATCGCGTATCACTTCTTCCTCTGGAATATCGGCAAAAATATTGTGGAAATGTGCTACGGTCCTATCCCACTCCTCCCGAAACCGTTTGCGCTCACTTTCAACTTCGGTGCGGAAACGTGAAATGATGCTCTGCCACTGTGTTGATATAAAACCATCACATTCTTGAATATCCGATGCGAAAAAGACTTTGTCAGAAAAACCACAATCCTTGACGACATGCCTGAGTTGATTGACAAGAGAATTTGATTCTTGCTGATGCTTTTGATCAGTATCAATGACGAAAATAATATAGTCGTCTTGCTTAAGGTAATGCTGAATCGCTTTCTTGAAATTATCTGTTATAGGGGCGCCTTTTTTGTGACACTTACGGAGGGCACTTCTTCCGGCTGTTCGGATAGCGATATCCCCAAGCTGCCTGAATCTCAAAAATTCGTTTTCCAAAAACTTGACTGCTTTGGCATCTCGGTCAGATTCTAAATTCCAGATTCGGATGCTTATCATATCGGTTCCTCCATGAGGTCTTGCAGCAGTCCGCTATCGAAAACGGCACTGCCGATTCCGAAATCAGCAATCCACCCCTCAAGTGCTTCTCGTTTATATTCTATCGCGAAAACTGAGTGTAGAATTCTGCTGCCGTTACGATCTGGATGTTCTGATAGTTCCCAATTGGTGAAAGGTGTTGGTGATCGCCTGTGACAATGTGGGTTGCTGAGCCCATAACAGCACATTCTATTATTTTATCGTCATCCGGATCCGCGTTAACCACCTTGAGAGCGTTAGTAATCGTAACCAGTCGCAGAAAACCGCGTAAGTAGTCAATTCTTTGTCTTCTTTGAGTTAAAGAGAAATTGAGCTTGGTAGAGAGCTTTTCTGCTAACTCATCCAAAATTTCTATGCAGGTTACCCCTTCAACCTTGTCCCGTCGTGCTAATTCAAGACAGCGATAAGGGGTACCTCTCCAGCCGGTAGCAGAAAACAGAATATTTGTATCATAAACAACTACCGGATGCATTTACGATCCTCATGGATAAGGTCATTAACAAAATTCTCGCGATCTGCCTCGGTCATCGCGTCCCAATCCAATTTGCGGGAGGCACACAGTTCCCGAAGTTGTGTCTCGGCATAGTCCATAAGTTCTGCTTGACTGGCTTCTGTCTCAGTTTGAACGGTAGCATCCATCTCTATCATGTGTTCTAAATCTTTGAGGCGTTGCATGAGAAGTCGGTATTCCTTGATTGACAAAAGGGCAGCAGTTTTTTCACCGGTGTCATCAACAAGATATTGGGGATTGATAGTGAGCATAATTGTCCTCCTAATTGCCTTGTTGTAATTATACACCGTCGTGTTGTATCTGTCAATTGCTTTTAGGAACAGTGTCAATATCAATCTCGGATACGTCAATCTCACCGGAGATGAGTTTTGGGAGGAGGAGGTCGCGGATTTGTTGGAGGTTGGTATTTTTCTCTGAAAGGTTCTGGACTTTCCTAAACATAGACGCAACTATAGACTCAAATTGACCCAGTATATCCGAACTGGGATTTGGGAGTAAATAATCATCAAAACATTCATTGACAACACGCTGCCTTCCTGTTGATCCGGTCATACTCTTAATAGCATTCTCTCTGAAATCGCGGATTTGTGCTAAAAGATAAACAAAATATGGATTTAATGTTTTAGACCTGAGAACGATAAATTCAGTGGATCCAAAAGCGACCTTATCATCGTCGGGCAAAAATTGGACAAAGCCTGTCCTGCCATTTTCGAGACATGGAGTAATGCGTGCAAATAGCGTGTCGCTATTTTTGAATTTTGCCCCACTATTTCCTTTTCTTGCTTCTATTTCGGTGATTAACATCGAACGCTCTGTTGCTGACTTCATCGGAACAAACGGCTTTATAGTGTCGCGTGGAACAGAAGTCTTTGGGTTTATAAACATAGCTTCACTTGCAGGAACTACTTTCCACCCTCGCGGTATTAATCCCAGTGGTGATTCTACCATCGGGACGTTCTCATGTCCGGGAAATCGGAAGTGGACGAACCATTCTTGGTAGAGGGTTTGTGCCATGTCCTCAAGGATTTTGATGCGGTGGGTGTTGTTTTCGATGAGGTTGTCGTAGGCAGAGAGGACAGCAGCGATTTTGCGTTGGGTTGGAAGCGGCGGAACCATAATTTCAATTTCTTTTAGATCCATCATTGGAATCTGTGGTTGTGCCGCTCCAGAAGCAAAATTTTTCAATTTTGTCTGAAAACGATTGTCGCAAAGTTGATAGAACAAAAATTTGGGATCAATTACTTTACTATCAGCTCGCAGGATAAGCATTTGTGCGTTGATTATACCCGTAAGTGGAGTGAGATTAAATAGTGCTACCTTGCCGATACTTCCTCGTGTAGTGATTACAATATCAAATTGTTGAAGCCGTCCTTTTCTAATTTCATTAAATTTCTCCAAGGAAATAAAATTTGCTTGCGTTAAATCCAATCTATTTTGCACGATATTCGCGGTATTGAGGAAGAGAACACCCGTTTTCTGAAATTCACTTCTTTTAGGATACCTACGAGAACGGTCCCCATCAATAATTTCTATTGGTAGCTGCTTAATTTTTATATTCCGAATCATAGTTCCAATTTTCAGATTAGTTGCAAAATCTGACAACTTTGAGGCTTGCCCTATTAGTCTTTCAACTTTGAATGTGACGGTAGGTTCGTAGTTGTGCGATTTATTGCACGTCCATAAGTCAATAACGGGCAATGAATTGCCCTACTACGAACAGGATTACCTATAAACTCAACATGGAACGACTAATAGCAGTCTTTCGTATGAGGTTGTATCACATGCACCAGATCTGATTTTAGGTCCACCTGAATTTCCACTTCTTCGGTTTCGTCCCAATAATCGGTGAGGTCATGTGTGTCCCAAAATTCGCCGATCTCCTCTGGCGTTGCATCGGGAGGAGGCAGGGGATCTCGCTTTTTATCTTCTTTCTTCATAAGTTCTTTGCCCCTTTCTGCTCATATCCCTGGCACTGATAACGAAAGATAAAAACGCTTCCTTAAGTTGAAACAACTTGCAGGTGCCCAACTTTCTCATCTGAAGGTGTAATACGAATTTCAATATTACGGTTCAACCGCTTTAAGAGTAAAAGCAACTGTGGCACGGTAAAAAGATGAAAATCTCCCTCTTGTATCCGAGATACATCATCTGCGTCAATTCCAAAATGTGTCTTCGCTTTCGTAGGAGTCAGTTTTAGTTCCTCAAAAAGACTATAAACATGATAGGCAAGGTACGACCGTAACTGTTCACCTTCAGCCTCTTCTTCAGAAAAGCCCATATCTAAAAATACATTCCCAGAACTTTTTTTAATTTTGATTTCTTCACTCATTTTCTGCCTCCATTTCTCTTGCCATTCTTAAGCGTTGTTTAATCAAGTCAATTTCTTTTTTGGGTGTACTAATGCCACGAGTGGATTTCTTCTGAAATACGTGCAGCACATAGATATTCTCGCCAATCTTAACAGTATAAACGGCACGGTAGGTGTTCGTATTGTAACGAGCGGTGATCTCAAATACACCTGAACCGAAACCTCGAAGTGGTTTTGCCTTCTGATGTTTTTTTCCGAGTTGGGCGAATAGCAGGGCATCACCCACTATTTGTCTTGGAGGTTTGGGGAAACTCTGGATTTGCTCATGAGAGTTCCCAACCCATTTCACATCTTTCATCGCTTGATCCAAAATCCTAACTCTCTTTTGATATTATACCGTATCTTCCAGAATGTTTGCAACATTCTCAGCGATGCGTTCTTCGAGTTGATGTGCTTCGGCATTTAGTACCGCTAATTCCTCGTTGAGCTGCGTGAATCGTTCAACAAAGTCAAAATCATCAGTTGTCTGTTCGTCAACCCCGACATAGCGTCCGGGGTTCAGACTCCAGCCTTGTGATTCAATCTCGGCAATCGTAGCGACCTTGCAAAGCCCGGGAACATCAATGTATGCTGTATCGGGGAATTTTGAGGCGAAGAAATCTGCGCTGTCGTGTTGATTCTCTGGTGCTTCTCCGCGATAAAGTCTAACGATATTTGCGAAGAATTCAAGTTGTAAGGGTGTGAATTCGCGATGTGCGCGGCTCACTTGGTGATAGAGATGGCGTGCGTCAATGAACAAGACTTTATCGTGTCTATCGCTGTTCCGTTTGGACTGATCAAAAAACCAAAGGGTACAGGGTAAAGTAACAGTATAAAAGAAATTTGAGGCGATGCTGACGATGACATCGACTGCGCCCGATTCAATAATTTGGCGGCGGATGTCGAGTTCAGAGGCGCGGGCATCGGCGGCGGAGTTCGCCATGACGAAACCTGCGCGTCCAGATTCAGAGAGCGAAGTGTAGAACAGTTGTATCCAAAGGTAGTTGGCATTATCAACGCGAGGCATACCGAACGGAAATCGGGGATCGTCTTTGATGCGTTCTCTATCTACGCGATCGACATTGAAGGGTGGATTTGCCATCACAAAATCAAACCTACCGAAGCAGTTGTGCGGATCCTCATAGTAACTATTTGCTTGTTTGATATCGCCTTCAAGCGCATGAACGGCGAGATTCATCTTACACAACCTGATCGTTTCGGCGACGCGTTCAACGCCGTAAACGCTGATGTCTCCGGGGTTCCCATTTTTCTTGTGGTTGCTGATGAACGCTGCACTCTGGACGAACATGCCACCGGAGCCACAGGCGGGATCAAGGATGCGCCCGTGAAAGGGTTGTATAATCTCAACGATGAGTTTGACGAGCGAAGTCGGCGTGAAAAATTCACCGCCGCGTTGCCCCTCGCTCATGGCGAAATTGCCGAGGAAGTACTCATAAACCTTCCCGAAAGCATCTCCTTCAATGTCCATAGGGATCTGTTCCATGATACGGAGGAGTTCAAGGAGTGTGCTCTTTTCCAGACGATTGTACGTCTTCGGTAGGACGCCATCGACCTGTGAATTTTCTGTTTCTATTGCCTTCATAGCGTCTGTGATGGCTTGTCCGATGTTTTCACCTTCTGGCAAATTCAGTAGGTGTTGAAAACGTGAAGACTCTGGCAGATAAAGGACACCACGGGCTTGACATTCCATTCTCAGGTCGGGCTGCCTGCGGCTGTTTGGATCGACTTCGCTGCTGATTTCTTGTTCAGCCTGTGTAAATTTGTGATCGGCGTATCGTAAAAAGATAAGACCGAGGACAGGTGTTGAGTATTCGGATGCCTTAAGACGTGAATTGGCTCTGAGTTCATCGGCAGCACTCCAGAGCCTATTTTCGATGTCGGTGAGATTGGTATTCATAATATCTGTTTTCCTCGGGTCAGGGACTCACAACCTTGTAGAGCTCTATTTTTCCATTGCGAATTGTGTTAATGACAACGCTTTTAATCGGGTGGCGATTGGCATTGTAATGGGAAATAAACGTCGCGCCCTTGTGGTTGGTGATATTTGAGAGCGCATCGCGAACGGCAACAGGATTGAGTGTTTGCGCTTCTTCTATGGCAGTCGCTAAGAGGGACATGGCATCATAACCCGAAGCAGCCGCGCTATCTGGCGGGGTCATAAACAGTGCTGTATAAGCCTGGACAAAGTGTGCGGCACTCGGTACTTCTGGGCTAAAATCAGCGGTAAAGTAAGCTCCCTCTAACGGTGCATTATCAGTTAAGGTGCTGAAAAGTTTCTGAACTTCATCCCAACTCCCGGGCCCAAGAAAAGTTGCTTGAATACCGATTTTTCTGGCTTGCGCTATTACAAAGTGAATATCTGGAATAATTCCTGCAATATACAGCACATCGGGTGCTGCGGCTTTAATGTTTGTCAGTTGTTCATCAAAGGTGTTATCGCCAACTTGATAAACTTCACTGGCAACGATTTTCCCTCCGAGTTCCCGAAAGTTATCTTCAAAGGCTTCTGTTAGGCTCTCTGTGTAAGCGCTCTCAGTTTGACGGATAGTCGCGGCGGTTGTTGCGCTGAGTTCGGACGGCTCGATTGCGAATTGTGCCATTACCGCGCCATGGGCTGATGTCGTAGGGACGACGAGAAAGACAAAATCCCCTGCAGCGGTCACATGATCGCCAGCGGAGCCAGGGATGATGAGACGCTGAAGTTGCTGAACAACAGGTCCGACCTCTATGGAATTGTTTGAGAATATAGGCCCCAGAATCGCTGAAACCCCGTCTTGTTCAATTAGTGTTTTTGCGATGCGGATACTTTCCGCTGCGTCCGGGACGAAACGCGTTCCCTGATTATCTCTGATGATAAATTCAATTTGCTTGCCGAGAACGCCACCGCGCGCATTGATTTGGGTGCGAGCGAGTTCTGCCCCTTGCCCGAAACCGGTGTAGTATCCGGAGGGTTGAATCACACCAATTTTAACAATAGAGACAGCATCAGTGGCGGGAACATCAGGGACAACCACTTGTTTCACGCGTTCGCATCCCGTAAAGGATATAACCACAAATGCGATGAGGGTTAAGAAAATTTTTGTTTTCATTATTGACTCCTTATCTGAAAGGGAAATTGTTCTGCGACGACGAATCGGTCATCTGTTCCAGGCGATCGGTAGATAAGACTGATGGCATCCGCCTCACATCGTATCGGTTGCCATTCGGTTTGGAGACGCTGCTGTTCGGTCTGTACGGAACGGTGCTGGAATTGTCCGACAGAGAGGTGCGGGTGGAATCCACCAGCAAATCGTGCTGTGTCATCGTAATCGGGAAGATGTCCCAACAGAACGCTGTGTAATCGCACGATTTCGTCTTCCGGTTCAGGAACAAGGAACATCGTACACGATTTTCGGTGTCTGAAAGTGTCAAAACGTGTAAGTTCAATGGAAAAGGGTGAAATCTGTTGCGCGGCTTTTGCGAGTGCAGGCGTGATTTCTGTGAAATCGCGACGTTCTGCAAATGGATAGAGCAGCGTTATGTGGGGCATCCATCGTCTGAAGTTCCGATCGTGATTCCGACGGATGGCTTGGATGGGGGGTTGCACTGTTTCTGGTGGGATAAGTACAACGGCTGTGGTGTGTGTTTTATTAGGCATATTATGAAACGTAAGTATTTTTTCAGATTCGGTGCGGTTAGGAATGCAGATCGCAAGAAACACCCCAGCAAAAACACCCCCCTTCGTCCCCCCTTATCAGGGGGGCAGGTGAGTACACCGCAAAACGGCATCTACCGCGATAAGCAGCCAATCGTCAGCAATCATCGACCGACGGACATCCCCCATCGTCCACCATCGACATGTAACGTTTGTCCGGTAATGTAAGAGGCATCGTCGCTGAGGAGGAAAGCGATGGCGGATGCGATCTCTTCGGGTCCGGCGCGGCGTTTCATAATGCAAGAATTGATCGGCGTTTCCTCTAATTCTTTCTTGCGAGCAGCAGGGTCGGGTGCTTTACCGAAATGCATCTCCGTAACGATCCACCCCGGGGCGATAGCGTTGACGCGGATGCCATATTCAACGAATTCATAAGCCATTGTTTTCGTGAGAGAGACCAACGCAGATTTAATCGCATCGTAGACCCACCCACCGGGTCTACCGAGAAAACCACCCTCCGATGAGAGGTTGACGATGGCAGCACCTTCCTGCTTCAAAAGCGGTAAGAGATGCTGTGTGATTAGTACCCAGCCTCGGAGACCGATTGCGGTTTCGGGCTGCCAATTCGGAATCCATGCGCCGTCTTCTATTGTGCCAGAACGCGCGATAGCAGCGTTATTGACGAGGACATGAAGCGCGGAAAACTTTTCGGCGACAGTACGTGCAGCGGCGATAACGCTTTCATCATCAGCAAGATCAACTTCAACAAAAAGTGCCTTCCCACCTGTTTCTTGGATTTCGGCGACCGCCTTGTGCGCCATTTCTGCGTTGTTGTCGGCGATGATGACGTGTGCACCTTCGGCTGCGAGACGGTTCGCTGTCGCCCTACCGATACCGGAGGCACCACCGGTTATCAATGCGACTTTATCTGTAAAGCGGATTGTTCCCCATGGATTTGTTTGCATGTGTAGTTCCTTTAGTTAAGCTGTCAGCAACCAGCGAGCGGCTGTCAGGAGTCGCGCGCCTACAGATGATACCAGACAAGAATCGCGAGTAAAACTCGCTCCTACAGATGATATAGGGCTTTTTTATACGCCTGCGGCAAATCCACCGTCAACGAGAAGAGAGGCACCCGTGATCCATTCTCCGTCGTCGGAAGCGAGGAAGACACAGGCACGTCCAATGTCTCTCGGCAGACCGAACCGCGGTAATGCAGTTTTTTCGAGTGCTTCATTGATCTGTTCTGGCGTGAGGTAGTCCTGAATTGCTGTTTCAATATAACCCGGACAGATGGCGTTGACAGTTATGCCAAATTGCCCGATTTCTAACGCTGTATCTCTGACCATGTTGACGACAGCGGCTTTCGCTGGCGCATACGCTGGACCTGCACCACCACCATAAGCGTGAACAGAGGCGATCTGAATGATTCTTCCAAATTTTGACCGTTTCAGATGCGGGATTGCGAGTTTCGTCGCGACGAAAACGCCACGGAGGTTAACACCGACGACTTGATCCCAATCGGCGATTGAGATATCCTGCGCGCCACCGGGGATGTGGATACCGGCATTATTGACGAGAATATCAAGTCCACCGAAGCGGTCAACGGTCTGCTGGATTGCGTGCGCGACTTGTGATGCGTCGGCGACATCAGTCTGAACGAATATCCCTTGTGCGCCGAGTTTTCCGATCTCTGCGACAGTTGGAGTGGTAACATCGGTTTCGTGATATTTGCCGCGAAGCGGTGTTTCTTGCTTATCCACAATAGCAATACGCGCACCTTCACGGGCACATTCAAGTGCGATGCCGCGCCCGATGCCTGAACTCCCACCGGTTACAATGCAAACACGATCCTTGAGTAGCATTAGCATCCTTCTCCCGAAAGCAAACAGACATCGTTACTTAACAAAAACTCGCTGGTAGTTGGCTGTTTTGTCCGAAGGCTTAATATGAATTTCAACCTTGCGGTTCAGCCGCTTTAAAATCATTAGCAACCGCTCCACGGTGAAATTAAGATCCATTTCCTTCAGGCGGGATACATCAGACGGATCGAGTCCAAAGCGTTCCTCTGCTTTTACTGGTGTTAGTTTTTGCTCCTCAAGAAGATGGTGGATTGCAAAGGCAAGATCTACCCTTAACTGTTCATATTCCGCTTCTTCCTCAGAGAAACCGATGTCGAAAAATACATTCCCTGAACTCTCCTCAATTTTGATCTCTGCACTCACTTTTTGCCTCCATCTCTTGCGCCATTCTCAGGCGTTGTTTAATCAAGTCAATTTCCCTTTTGGGTGTTCTGATACCACGCGTGGATTTCTTCTGAAATACATGAAGTACATAGATGTTCTTACCAATCTTAACAGTATAAACCGCACGGTAGGTGTTCGGATCATAACGAGCAACGATCTCAAATACGCCTGAACCTACTCCTATCAGAGGTTTGGCATTCCGATGTTTACCTCCAATTTGAGCAATACGTAATGCCTCACCTACTGCATCTCGTGCGGGTTTGGGAAAACGCCGCACCCGTTCACGAGAATCCCCAACCCATTTCACATCTCTCATTACTTCATTCACAATTCCAATCCTATCAACATTATACTGTATCCTCTAAAATCCTTGCAACATTTTCAGCTATTAGAAATAAGACCTACCGAGTGAATTGCCGGCACCGAATGCGTTGTAAGGTGTCCCTGCTGGCAATGTTCGGATGCCCCACGTTTCCGTCGTTGCGTCATAACCAACACCCATCGAGACCGCAGGTTCTTCGATGAGGTTCACCTGGAACGTGAAGTCTTGACGGACATTGTCGTAAGGCGGCTCTCGTTTAATACCGATTCGACTCCAAGAAATTCGGAGATTCCAATCGTGTAGGTTACGCGTCATACTTAAACGTTGTTGGTAAAATTGTCCATCAATCGGATAATAGATGAGACTGGCATTAAATTCGAGGTTCCGGCTCACACGGTAACGCCCGGTAGCCGTGATAGACCGCGAAGCACGTCTTGCGGTATGTCTCTTGCTAAAAGAACTCCCGATACTGACATTCCAAGACTGTCGGGTGTAACGGATGTTGGAACGGAATCCGACCATCTTGAACTGTTTTCCGTCATCTGGATGCGGGTTCGGATCGTGTGTGAAACGGAATGTCATGTTAAGGTTTCGACTCGGAAGCGGGATGATTGTAAAATCGCTCTCAATAGGTTCAAACTGACGCTCATCTAACGGATCAAATTCTGTGAAATCCGCGGTAAGACGTGTATCAAAATAGAGGATCCGATGTGGCGATTGGCTCCGTCGGGTTTTGATCTCAACACCTGTGTTAAAACTATAGGTAAGACGTTTTCGCTCATAGAAATAGGTGCTGGGACCGAATGGATAGAGGTTATCATCTCTGTCAACAGCAGGTTGATAATCGTAGCGGAGTGAGGACTGAATCTCGTGCCGTAATTTTCGTAGTCCCGGAACAAAACCGACGTTGTAGATGCGAAAGAGCGTATTTGTAGCCGATCCGTTAAAACTGAAAACGCTCCGAAAAATGTTCTTGTTTTGATCCTGGTCTCGGTCGTGCCAAACCGTATTTGAGTTGAGGTTGAGGCTCAGCTGCAGTTCTCGTAAAGGCGTAATCAGAAGCGTTGATTGTTTGCGGACATCAAAACCGAGGTCCATTGTTTTCAGGAATACATCTCTCTCTTCCTCACCATCTTTATTCCGAAATACCTCCCTAAAGAAGTTGCCGAGTTCAATATCAAGGTCAACACTTGTGCTTTCAAGCGTTGGAAACGAGAGCATTGAGAGGAACGGTTTCTCTGTTTCAAATTTTTCAGCAACCGTTAACATGCTGTCGTTGAGCGTCTCAAAAAGTGGAAACGCGCTGAGGCGCATCCGTGAAAAGTTCACGGTTAAGCGAGGCAGCTTCTGTAACGACCTTGTACCTTCACCCGTGAAATCGTGGATGTGCCGGATTTCCAGTCTACTTGTGATATCGCCAATAGTCTCTCGTGAGAACTTCAGATTTCCATTTGCATCAAGGTCCTCGAGATCAAAGGTTGATAAACCCGTTCCATAAGTAAGAATTGCAAAAGAGTTGAGTGTAGATTGGGCCGGGAGCTCGTATTCTTCCTTATAACTCTGGGAGCGAAGTTCCGTCCTGCCAGTAAAACTAATCGGTCTTCTACCTTCTTGACGGTTATCCCATGGCGTATAGATGGAATGTGTATGCGCCCATCGCGCAATTAGGTTGTTACCAGTTCGGACGGCACTCTGTCGCTGTCCAGAATAAACATCTTTAGCGTAGATATAGAAGTCGCCGCGATAGGTCCGCTTTCTATCGACTTTGATGAGCCGGAAAGATTTCTTGGTTTGAATAGGCCGTCTCCCCAAGTCGCCAGCATACAAACTCTGTGCTTCCGAGGCTACCGGACTCGGGTCTTCCCATCGCCCACGGAATCCGTGTTTTCGATAGATTTTAAGCACTTCTTCACCTTCTACGTCCTCTTCTGTGTCTTCTCCTGTGTCTCCTTCGGCAGTTAAGTTTTCTGCGTCCTCTCCTGGGTCTCCTTCGGTGATTAAGTCTTCAGGATTAGTTCCGTTTTGATTAGGAGCTGCACCGTCCTGCGTGTCCACCTCCACGTCGTTCTGCTCGGTACTCTGTGCGCTATCACCATCATCCGTTTCGTTCTGCTCAACATTCTGTCCGTCATCCCTATCAGCGGTCTCAGTCTCTTGAACAGGAGCCTCCTCAGTGGGAGCAGTATCAGTTTCTTGTGGCTGAATATCCTCAGTAGTATCTTGGGGTGTTTTATCCGTTTCCGTTCCCTCTTCAGTCTCTTCAGGTGCAGGATTCATTACGTCTTCGTAAAACGTCTCCCATTCCGCCTCAAATTCCGCTGCGATCGCTTCAAAGGTAGGCGTCTCCTCTTTTCTGATTAACTGGAAGATATAGAGGCCTTCAGGCATAGTAATCGGTCGGCGTTCAATAACATCCCCCGGTTTCTCTAAACGCCTGACAGAGGATTGCCAAGAAGACTCCATCTCATTTAGTGGCAGTCCTTTGCCTTCATTAACTTCGGAGAGTGCCGGTTGCGCTACATCAGCAAATTCATCGGAAAGACTCTCCATCATGTCCGAGGATATTTGCACGAGCTGTTCAAAGGGTTCACCTTCGTGTGCGCGTTGGAGTACATCATCCGCTAATACGCGTAGCGCGTCCTTTGTATCATCGCTGGCGGTAATAGCGATATCAATACGGCGGAGTTTAACCTCACGTTCACCATAGACATCAACAATCTGATCGGCTTTGAGGATGTGAAATGCGGATTCGGTTTGGATGATAGCACTAATTTCGCCTTCTTGTAATGCGAAGGCAGCTGCTTCCAAAGCGGGATCAAGTATCGGTTCACCGTCCTCGTCGGTTTCGCCGAGGGCAAGGAAACCAAGGTCGCCGCCCTCATAACGGGTATCCGAGTGGTCAGAACTCCGCTGCGCGAGTTCCGCAAAGTCCGCGTCTTCTTCTTGAAGCTGCTTGAGAAGTTCTTCCGCCTGCTCTCTGGCACGGGCAACATCGGCATCCGTAATTTTATATTCCAGAAAAATCTGTTTCAACCAATACCGATCATATTCACCATCAAGCCGGTCCTGTAATTCTTGGGCTTTTTCCTGTAACTTGGTACGTTGATTAGGGGTTACATCCGGCGGAATCGGGATGTAAATTTCCTGGAACTTTGTATCCGAGAATCGATACTTTCCTTCAAAGCCGTAACCTTGTCCGCGTCGCGCACTCCTATCATAAAGCAGTGCCCCGTCATAACGCCGTTTCCGTGCAATAGGCTGGATAATACTGAGGTAAGGACCTTGGTAACTATCCGTCCCAATTTTGACAATAATCTTGGCTACCTTTCCTTTACGGAGATCACGTCGAATCGCGGGGAAATAGAAGAGCGGAAACCCACCAATACGCAAAACGATGTTTTTGGCGATCAACTCCTGATTCATTCGGACAATGACCTCGGTGACGCTGAAATAGTAGTGTGGGTGTTTCAGTGAACAGGTGGTCAAGGTCGCGCCTCGGATATAGGAGCGATCCTCCTCTATTTTAAAGATTTCACTCCCGCCGAAGTACCACGGGTCGCTATATGTGAAGCCGTTGCGTGCAATCCCTTTTTTGTTTTCAAGATTGAAGATGAGTTCATCGGAGTAGGTCTCTTCATTGCCAACCTTGAGATGAACGTTCCCTGATGCCCGCAACAGATTCTCGTCGAAATCCGCCCAGACATTATCCGCCCGCAAAATGACATCTTCAAATTTGATGAGAGCATTCCCGTGGATTTGAACGAAATTATCAACGATAGACATATCGTCGCCATCACCGATGACCATGCCTTCTTCGGGGACATCAGTTTCCGGATTTAACCGTTCCGAACCACCTTCTTCTTCCTCTTGTGCTTGTTCCGCTTCGGAATCGGGGGTCTCTGCCTCAGCGGTAGGTGGCTCAGGGGGTTGCGCGTCGCCTTCTTCGGGAGGATCAGTCTCTGAATCCAACTGTTCTGAACTATTCTCTTCCGCTTCGGAATCGGGGGTCTCTGTCTCAGCAGCAGGTGGCTCAGGGGGTTGCGCGTCTTGCGCTATAACCGATTGCATTGGGGAAAAGAGACATGCAATGACGAATACGACTGCCGCTATGCACACACACTTCAGCATGAAAACAAGCAATGTGCGTATTCGCGGCGGAAGGTTTGTTTCACAAGGGGGCACTGCGTTTGCATATTGATGCTGGTGATGGATAGGCAAATCGGAACCGCTCTTTCTCACAGGTTTCTTACTCTTTCAGATTAATTTTGACGTAGGCGTTTTCAAGCAGTTTGTCAGTATATGCGTCCCATTCTTCCTGAAATCGCTGTTGACGGAGTATCACGGTAATCTGTGCCTTCTCCGCTTCAGCCAGACCGGGACTATCTCGTTCATCAACTCTGAAGATGTGGAGTCCAAGTTCAGTTCCATAGGGTTGGCTGTAGGCACCGGACACCATCGGTTCAACGACTTCTCGCGTTTTAGGATTGAGCTCCGATAAGGATCTTATCCCAAGATCTCCACCGTTTTCACGCGTTTCACCATCATCAGAATGTGCCAATGCGAGTTTACTAAAATCTTCACCAGCTTCCAATTTTGCGTAAACTTCGTCAGCGCGCGCGCGCGTTTCTTGTATAGCCGATGGGCTTGCAACCAAGGGGACAATGAAATACCGAAATTCAATCATCGCGTCAGTTTCCTTTTCAACGGTAAATACATAGAGTCCTCTGTCACCTTCAACAGGCTCACTGAGCGTCCCTACCGCCAAGTTTGTGAGTGAATCCTGAAATATCTTCGGAAATTTACTGAGTTCTTCGGTGGACGCTTCTACGAGACTTCCTGCCTGCTTAGAGGTATCATAACGTTGTGCTACTTCCTCAAACGTCGCTTTTTCTGTTTCGATTTCATTCAGTGCTTTTTTGACGTTTTCATAAGCAGCTTCGCGATCGGCTTGGTTGGGTTTAAAGGCGATAAAAATGTGTCTTAAATGGACTTTGTCTGTTTTGGTTGATAATTGGTCCCGATTCTCTTCAAAGAATTCTTGGATTTCGCTGTCGCGTATCTGTAATCTGGGGACAATCCTACCCATAACGAGTTTCTCAGTCTTGAGGTTCCGCTCTGATTGTTCACGAAATGCGACGAGTGTCATCCCCTCTCGGTTCAACTGTCTCTCAAATTCCGCGTCGGTCTCGATTTGGTATTTGTCTTTAAAGTCTTTGATGTACTGCTCCACCTCTATATCACCGACAGTAATCCTCAACGTCAACGCTGCTTCTAAAAGTAGCATTTGTCGGATAAGTCTGTCCAACAATTCGGAGCGTTGTCGTTCAGCCTCATTGAGTGCTTCGCGCTCACTAAAGCGATAAACTTGCTGGAGTTCCATTGAGCGTTGGTTCACTAAGACATCAAGCTCGCGTTTGGTTACAACGTCGTCGTTGACATAAGCGACGATTCTATCAAATGTACGAGCATAAACGCTTGAGGTACCACCGCTGATAAGAAGAACGATCAACGTAAGATAGACCCCTTTTTTGTACAGCATGTGCCTGCTCCTTTAAGCGTGTGGCGCGATCGCTAACCGCGCCACACTTATAGTAACGTGTCTCACAAATACAATTTAGCCAAACGCATCGGAGTGCGGTAAATCGGGGTTACAAATCCCTCCTACGATTTATGAGATAGGTTGTATAAACTATTCTTCGGGTTCCGTCTCCGCGGGTGATTCCTCTGATTCCGGTTCTGCAGGCGGTTCTTCGGGTTCCGCCTCTGGGATCCGGTCAATATAGGTTTTGACCTCGGCACGTTCGCGGAGTTTGCTGACCCATTCCGTCATAAGGGCTTCGCGCTTTTCACGATCAGCCTTGCGCACCACACTCTTGTGGACATCCTCGTCCTCAAAGGGTTTTTGGTATTCATCGCGAGCCTCGTCCTTACGGAACATCATGTAGTATTTCTGGCCTTGGACTTCAACCGCAATAACGTCACCCTGGACTTGACCGATCTCTGCAGAGAACGCTGCATCTAAGAAAGGTTCGGTTCCCGACGGATAAGAATCACGACTGAAGTAGTCGGTATCACCAGGAGAGGATGCATTCGCGCCAGGCCCGACGAGTTCGCCTCGGTCAGAGAGCTCTTGTGCGGCCTCGGCGATGTCTTTACCGCCTTTGATTTCTGCGGAAACTTCATCAGCCCGTTCCTTATTTATGAGGGTGATACACAAAAGCCTGACTTGCGCCGGACGGACATATTCCGCTTTGTGTGCTTCATAGTACGCCATATAATCAGCGTCAGACAAGGTGAGCTTATCGTCAACTTCTTGGGTGGTAATTCTCTTAACCATCAACTCGTGAAGATAGTCTTGAACCTTCTTGAGAATTTCCGGGTCCTCGTTGAGTTTATGGTCGCGAGCGAGATTGAGAATTAAGCGGCTCTCCGCCATAAGGAGCATGTAAGTCTCCAGCCCCTCCTTGTCCTCATACTGCCGCTGTTTGTATTCTGGCAGTTCGCTAATCTCCTGCATCATTTCCTCAAGGGTGATGCGCTGTTTACCGTTCCACTCAAATTCAGCAATAACTGTTCCGTCGGCACCGATAGCCTTGTCGCCACAACTATAAAAGACGGGATGTGTGGCAAGAATCCCGAGTAAAAGCAAAGGGACGACCGGCAGTCGAGGCTTGCAATCTATTCTACCCATGAACTGGGCAATTCTTGTGAGCATTTTCAATTCTAAACTCCTTTTCTTATCGCTATCAGCAATCGGCTATCAGCAATCAGCAAAAAGGGTTCTTTGGAACAATTTACCGCGTCTTGGCGTACGCCAAGATAGGGTCTATTGTTACAGATTTACTTCTTCACTGACGGCTGATCACTCATGGCTGACGGCTAATTGCTACTGTTCGGACTCCTCAGTCGCCGCTTCTTCGGGTTGCGGTGGCGTTGGAATATTCTCAGGATAGGTTTTCAACTTGCCTTTTTCAGAAATCTCGTTGACCCATGCGTTGATACGCTCGCGCTTCTTTGTACGCTCAACCGTTCTTTCGATGTCGCTTTTGACCTCGTCAAATTCCTGCTGTCGTTCGGGTTGATGCTCCTCTTTACGGAAGATAAGGTAAAAGGTTTCCTCGTTGACATCAATTTCAAAGACGGCATCTGTCATTTCGCCAACTTCTTGCGCGAAAACAGCTTCTATGAACTCCGTCCAGCGCGCTGAAGAGGCTTTTGTGAAGAAGAAGGTATTACCCGGATTCTCTGGGTCAGAGCTGCCGGGTCCGTTTGCGAGTTTTCCTGCTTCGGAGAGTTCCTTCGCCATCTCAACGATGTCTTTTCCTGCTTTAATAGCATCAAGCGTTTCGTGAGCGAGATCCTCGTCATCGAGTGTGATGCAGGTTGCGCGAACTTTTGCTTCCTCAACGTACTCACCGAGATTTTCCTGATAATATGCCATGAGGTCGTCAGTCGTATAGACCACCTTGGCATCAACTTCCATCTCGGTTAATTTCTCAACCATGAGTTGGTGCGTGTAGTCGTCAAGTTTCTTGAGGTGTTCTGGGAGTTTATCAAACCCCTCGTCAGCCGCCCGGAGAATTTTGAGCCGTTCCTCTATCAACTCTCCAAGATATTCGGCTTTGTCTGCTCGACTCTCATAGTTCTGTTGGCGGTAAATAGGAAGCTCTGCGATAGCGGCGTTCAGGTCCGCCAACGAAATTTCGTGTGTGTCGCCGTTCCACTTGTACGCTGCCACAATCACTTGGCTCTCGTCCATAGCGGGTGCAGGCTCCTCATGACTATCCGACTGGACGAACCTCCAAGTCAATAGACAGGTCATGGCGACAACTACAAAAATAGTAATCGTTCTTTTCATGTGCTAAAATTTCCTTTCGTCATAATCTGACAAATTTAGGATTTACGCAATTTTTTCCATGAGGTATCATGTTCCAAAATCGGGGTTACAAACCCCTCCTACAAAGAGACTATTACATATCAACAAACATCTTAAGTGTTCGTTGTAATTCGGTTAACATATTCACTCCAGTCATCCCCGGCATCTGAATCTTGAGTTGTGCCGGTGGTTGCAACTGAAGGTTGCTATTTTGGTGGATTATTTCAACGAATTTCTTCACATTAATTCTCGGTTTTTGTTCGTCAAAGGTGACTTTTACCTGCTCTTTCCCCGCGACGATCGCGGTAATGCCGAGGTTTTGGCTCAATTGCTTTACACTGGCGATCTCAAGTAACATCTCAGCGGGTTCAGGGATTGCACCATAGCGGTCCTGAAGTTCCTCGCGGAGTTCTTTCAAGGCGGTGTCGTCTTTCAAACCTGCAATTTTTTTGTAGATGGAGACCTTTTGACGGCTATCAGGGACATAATCATCGGGCAGATAGGCTTCTATGGGTAGACTAATTCGTGTTTCCAGTGTCTCCTCAACCTTTTCACCTTTTAAAGCCATCACCGCTTCTTCAAGGAGTTTACAATAAAGCTCATAACCAACAGTGACGATATGTCCATGTTGCTCGGCACCGAGTATATTCCCGGTGCCGCGAATTTCTAAATCACGGAGGGCAATTTTAAACCCCGAGCCGAGGTCAGTGAATTCCTCAATAACGCGAAGCCGTTTTTGCGCACCTTCAGTAATGGATCGGTCCCGTGGATAGAATAGATACCCATAAGCCTGAGCACTGGCACGTCCGACGCGACCCCGTAACTGATAGAGTTGCGCTAAACCGAGCGCATCCGCCCGATTAATCAAGATCGTGTTAACGTTCGGGATATCCAGTCCTGACTCAATAATCATTGTACAAACGAGTATATCGTGTTTGTGGCGCACAAACTCAAGCATAACGGTTTCTAATTCACGTTCCGGCATCTGCCCGTGTGCGACTGCAATACGTGCATCCGGCACGAGTTCCTGAAGCGTTATGGCAATATTCTGAATATCTTGAACACGGTTGTGGACAAAAAAGATCTGACCGTCACGTGCTAATTCTGTTGTGATCGCTTCTCGAATGACCTCCCTATCGTAGGGCATCACATAGGTCTGAATAGGCAATCGATCTGCTGGCGGCGTATTGATAACGCTGAAATCCCGGATACCGACAAGCGACATGTGAAGTGTCCGTGGAATCGGTGTCGCTGTCAGTGTAAGCACATCAATCGTCTCTTTAAATTGTTTGATTTTCTCCTTATGCTTAACACCAAAGCGATGCTCTTCATCAACGATGAGAAGTCCAAGATTTTGAAATGTTACTGTCTTGGAGAGTAGGCTATGTGTCCCAATAACAACATCAACAGTGCCTGCCGCCAATTTTTCCTTAATCTGTTTCATCTCTTTCGGCGTGCGAAACCGGTTTAGCATCTCAATATTGATAGGAAAAGACTGAAATCGTTTCTCAAAAGTGTCATAGTGTTGCAGGGCAAGAATTGTTGTTGGCACGAGAATTGCTGCCTGTTTTTCTGCCATAACGGCTTTGAAAGCAGCGCGTAAGGCGACCTCTGTCTTTCCATATCCAACGTCTCCACAGACAAGCCTATCCATGGGTCGCTCATCTTCCATATCAGCTTTAACGTCCTCAATCGCTTGGAGTTGGTCATCGGTTTCCTGATACGGGAAGAGTGCCTCAAATTCGGTTTGCCACGGCACCTCAGCGGGAAAACTGTACCCTTTTCGGGCTTGTCGAAGGGCGTATAAGTTGAGCAATTCATCCGCCATCTGTTCAATCGATTCTTTAACTCGTCCCTTTCGTCGATGCCATGCTGTTCCACCGAGCCGATCCACGCGAGGTTTATGCGCGTTGTCTTTGCTCCCAATATATTTCTGAACGAGGTCCACTTGGTAGGTAGGCACATAGAGGATATTGCTATCACTGTATTTAAGAATTAGAAAATCTTGTGATTTGCCATCAATTGCCAACCGGCGTATCCCGTCATAGATAGCAATACCATGGGAGACGTGGACAACATAGTCACCAACTTTCAGGTCAATCAGACTAAGAATCGGTGTGCCATCTGTAGGCGAACGGTGTCGAACTGGACGGTGTTGGCGATTTCCGAAGAGCTCGTCCTCGGAGATAACGATGAGATCTAATGCTTCGTTGAGAAACCCTTCACTGATTGCCCCGACACTGATGTCAATATCCGGTGGAAGTAAGTCACGTTCGGCTAAAATCTCGGTTACGCGTTTCGACTGCTGCGGCGTTTCGCAAAAAAGATGGATCCGTTTCCTCGCGGCTGCCCACGTTTTAATCTCATTGATAATCGTCTGATAATTGCGGGACGGTAGCGCGAGCGGTTTCATCTCAAAATGCAACGGCGCCAATTGACTCTCGGTAACTTCACGCGGTGGTGCCAAAGATGATGAGATGACGGGGTATCGCTCTAATTCTGCGCGCAGTACTTCAAAGGAGGCTAAGAGATTATCAGGTGGCACCATGAGGCTGGATTCATCAATCTTCTTTTGATACAATTCCTGTGTCCGTTCGTACATTTGTGAGGCTTCTCGCTGTTGCCACTGTGGTTCTATCAAGCAGACAATTGTATCGTCGGACAGATAGTCTGTCAGCAATTCGGTTTCCGGGACGAGCATCGGTAAAAACGCTTCTATTGCATCATTGAGAGGGCAACCTTGAAGCGGATATTGAGATGTTGCTTTTGTCAAGTGCTGTGTTACTTCCCGGACAGCATTTATGAGTTGCGGTGTTGGTTGTGCCTGAATGAGCAAATCCGTTTCGGCGCGCCAATGATCAACAGATATATCATCGGAAAGCACTTCTCGCAGCGGGGTCAAGGTAACCGATTCAATCGATGCCGTTGAGCGTTGCGATATCGGGTCGAAGGTGCGGATCGTATCAATTTCATCCCCGAAAAATTCAATTCGCACCGGGGTATCGGTTGTGAGCGGATAAACATCAAAAATGTCGCCTCTACGTGCAAACTCTCCTTTGACTTCCACGAGTTCAACGCTCTGGTATCCACCGCGAATAAGCATTGCTGCGACATCATCTGGATCTATCTCATCATAGAGATTCAGGACACGGCAAGCGTCAGCAAAATGCTGTCGAGGCGGTAGTTTGTAAAGCATCGCTTGGCTTGTGGTTACGACGATGCTCCGTTCTTTCTGCAGCAGGCGTTCGAGACACCGCATCCGGTCTGTGACGATGTTTTTAGGCGGCGCGATGCCGTCAAAAATTTTGCGGTGCCAACTGGGGAAAAAATTAATACCGGACTCTCGAGCAGTGGTCGATGTCATTTCTAAAGTCGGGTACGCCCGGTATGTACAGATTTCCGCCATCACCTGTTCAGCTTCACGTTGTGAAGGAAGAACAATTAAAAAAGATTTCTTCGGGAAATCGTCAATAAGCGATGCGAGGAGATATGCTGTTGATGCGTTTGCCAATCCTCTAAGCCACGGAAGTTTCTTACCATCTTTGAGGCGTGCCACCAACGTTTGATAATTTTCTGTTTCTCGTAAAAGCTCTATCACTACTATTTCCTTGACAAGCCACCGGAAGTATCGCGGCTACTAAATGTTTGTTTTAAGTCCTAATCCGCCACCTCAACGTCGGTTAAAGTAGCTTTTATCGCGCCTATTCTGCTCTCTGTCTCAATTTTGACAGGTAACCGCCGTTCATCATCTGTAATCCAGAAACGACCGCCTTCTGATGTTCGTAACACAATTGTTCTAACAGTGCCTAATTTTTTATTTTTAACGAACTCTCTGCGTTCAACGGTGAGTGTCACTTTCAGTACCTTTCCTTTAACGAGCAGCGGGAAGAAGTAGGTTTCACCGAGCACGAATTGCTTAGAACGTAGGAAGTAGATAATAGAGAGCTCATCTTGTGTACCGGGTGGTATTTCCAGTGCCTTTGCCTCGCGTTTTTGCGGGGCTTTTGGGTTTGGACGCGAGACCCTCTCATATTCTGCTTTGCCCTCATGAAAATTAATTTTGACAGCTATTTGATGTTTTCGGTCCTGCACATAATTCTGAAAGCGGATGGGTGAAAGTGTCGTCGGATTTAGATGCGTTTCTTGCTGACTTCGGAACTTATAGACCCTAAAAAGGGCACGGGTCTTCATTTCGGATTGGATACGATAAACATCCTTTCCATTCACTACCTCTTCTTCGACAATCCAATCTGTCCGTTTGCCAGCGGGTAATTTTTTCCAGCGAATATCATAGGTTAATTTTTCACCGACCCGTAGGGGATTCGGGACGATGTTCCCTTCCTCAACAAGAAACACGGAATTACCGCTTAAGGCAATGTTCCCGACGAAGAGCAGCGCAAAGATTAAATATTTTGCATAACGCACACTTTTGTCCTCGCAATTGGCGTTGAAATAATATGTCTTCTACGACAGTTTTAGAATCTATGGGTGAAAACCAGAGATTGAAGACCACTCCCTGTTTGTTGCACCTGCAGCGAAAATCTTCGATTATTATACGCTTCAGCGGTTTTAGGGGCATCAAGGATATTCCAGATGTGGATCCCGATGCCTGTTGCGAGGAAAATACCGCTAAAAAACGCATGATTTCTCATGCGAGCCTGCCCTTGTTCATGCGTTAAGAATCTGTCAGTCCGATCATCTTGGAATCCAGTCTCAAATACGCTTTGTTTGTTGTAATGCAGGGCGCGAGCGATGTTATACCCAGCAAGCGCGAAAGTGCCTAACTCGACGGTTAGGAACAGTGTCGCTTTTGTGTAATTACCAGCATAAGCCTGTCCCAATCCGGGCATAAAAGTTGATAGCCGTCGCGCTTTTTGAAGATCAAGTTCAGGGTAGTATCGCTCCGGATGCGACCGAAACAGTGAATAATCCGGTTCCGTTTCAGGTTCGTCCATATAACCCGGCACAAACGGTAGAGGTTTCTGGCTGGCGGTGTCAGATTCCGTATTCGCAGCGGCATCCGTCTCAACCGATGCGGTTTCAGCAATTACACTGACACCGCCAATGCTCAGAAAGAGTGCGAATATAAAAAATATGTATGATAGAGGCAACAGCAAGGTCGCCTCTCCATCTTTTTTCACGAAGTTCACTCCTTATCACGGACGTTTGAGAGAGGGTGCCAATTGTACGTTTCCTGGATCGGTCTGGTATGCCCAATCGAAAACGACTGCATCCTCATAAAGTTCACGCACGTGAATCTTTGCGAAGTTATTATCTGGTGTATTGATGGCATAGACATGTCCCTCAATGAGTTCAACAAATAACTCTACATATCCATCTTTCGGTACGATATCTACGGCATCAAGGTTTTCGTGGTACCCCAAATCTTGCATGAACGTTTCATTGTCAGAGTAGAGATAAGTAGCGTTGCGTTCAGCATCAAACGCAAAATAGACATCCGTTGCCGCGGTGTCCCAATGCACACTCCCCTTTTCCGGTCGCGAGAAATCGAAACCACTTCTTTCTGGCAAAATATTATAATCATCAAGCGTGACATTTCGTCCTTCTGGGCGCGGCGTATCCCAAGCGTTTTCGGGGCTGAGTTCGCTTTCGTTTCCGTCAACGTCATAAGCAGAAACAGCGTAATAGTAGGTTTCCCCGTTTCGGACAGTTCTATCTACATAGCGGGTTGTGTTTTCTGATACATCTGCCAGACTATCAAAATTGGTGCCGTCTCGCCCGCGCCACACTTCATAGCCTGCTAAATCATATTCACCGTTAGGGTACCACTCAATGATAACCTGTTCGTCGCCTGTGATAGTCCTGACGCCGCGTGGCACCGCAGGCGGTTCTTCATCGGTATCGTCACCAGCATCAATATAACATCCGCTGATACCACCAAATATTAGCGCGACTAAGAGTAGCGTAAGAATCTTGTTGATTTTGGATAACATGTATCTATATCCTCCAGAGTTTATGTTTGAACTCTGTAACGGATATATCCCCAAATACGTTGACAGGTTCACATTAAATATTATCACAAAAGGCTTGAGAATGCAAGACAAAATTTTTTAGAAGCCGTCAGCGAAATAGTTTTCAGTTTTCAGTTACCAGTCATCAGTCGGAGTCATTCAGTTTTTCCGTTAGTTTATGTCTGTGATCATTTTCTATGCTTATTTAGTACGGCACCCAGGATTTTTCATTTTTAACCCCCTAAATCTCCCTTATCAGGGGACTCTTTCTTGTTTTTATCCGAAAACTAAATAGCCCTGACCTACGAAATATCTGTAATTGACACCCAGACCTGGTTGTGATAGGATGTAAGAAAAAGCTAAGGAGCGATAGATGAAAACCCTTCTCATTCTACGACACGCGAAATCCAGTTGGAACTACCCTGAACTCTCTGACTATGATCGACCCCTCAATGGACGCGGCAAACGAGATGCACCGCGCATGGGGAAATACCTGCGTGAAAAAGGATTGATTCCGGATCGGATTCTCACCTCATCGGCAAAGCGGGCACGAAAAACAGCGAATAAAGTGGCAAAATCGTGCGGTTACACGCGGAAAGTGAAAAAATTGGACGCGTTTTATGATACTGTTCCCGGGGTCTACTTTGAAACACTACAAGCAGTGTCGGACAAACATCAACGCGTCATGGTCGTCGGACATAACCCAACAATGGAACAACTTGTGAGTCATCTGACTGGAGAAATAAAACGGATGCCGACAGCGGCACTTGCACACATTGAACTTCCTATTCAAAACTGGGAAACACTTGATCTCTATACAAAAGGAACATTGGTCAACTTATGGACTCCCAAAACACTTTTTTCCGATTGAGTAGGCTATTGATCGCATCGATATTTATCCCACTTTCGGGGACTTGCGTCCTATTCAGAACAGCATCGGCTGAGATCCCAGTTTCGACTGCTGTAGATGGACAATTCCTGCCATGGGTTGTAGACGATGGGGACGGTGGGGTTGTAGTTATGTGGGAAGATTATCGAACCGGTAAGGATTGGGATGTCTACGCGCAGCACATTGATAGCACAGGAAAAACGCGTTGGGCAGAAAATGGTGTAGCGATATGCAAGGCAGATAGAAATCAACGTCGGTTACGGATGATTCGACACGATAGACACGCAATTGTCGTATGGAACGACAGACGCGATAGGAGCAATTGGGATATCTATGCCCAAGCCATTAATCTCAATGGCGAGATTCTGTGGCAAACAGATGGTATCCCTGTCTGTACAAACACAGCTGACCAATCCACACAAGCGATTATGAGCGATGGCGAAGGCGGTGCTATCTGCGTCTGGGAAGATGAACGCCGAAGTTCCGAATTCCAAGATCTCTACATCCAACGGATCACCGCGGAAGGTAAACGGATGTGGGAACCTGACGGTATTCCCGTTTTTCCATCGGAATCGCTACAGAGTGATCCTATTCTCGTCGCTGATGGCATCGGTGGATTCTATGTGGTTTGGTGGGACGTTATCGGTTATGACGCGTGGCACATCATGGCGTATCGCTTGCTTTTAGATGCAAAGCCGTTGTGGGACGCTCCCATTCTTGTTTCTCCGATGGAAGGCATGCAAGGTGAACCGCGTGTCATCCCCGATGGTGAAGGTGGCATTATTGTTCTGTGGCAGGTGTACGAAAATTTTATCAACGACCAACTCTACGCACAGCGGGTTTCTCCTGACGGCAATAAATTATGGCAAGAAATGGGAGTGCCTATCTGTACGACCGAAGGTATCCAGAAGCACGCCTCAGTCACCGGCGATGGTAACGGCGGGTTCATCGTCGTCTGGAGAGATGAGCGCGATATCTACTCTGATCTGTATATGCAACGCGTCCGCGCGGATGGCACCCCAATCTGGGAGCCAGAGGGTATACCGCTTTGCACTGCTGGTGGACATCAGGACAAGCCGTCTATCGTTAAAACCGAGAACGGGCAATTTTTCGCAGCGTGGTTGGATTATCGAGAAGACTTTGGTGAGGAGAGCAGCAACGCTATCTACGGACAACTCATTGATTTAGAAGGTAAACTGTTGTGGAATAAGGACGGCGTGGCTATCTCTACGAGCCAAGGGGAACACTATCCTCCGTTTGTGGTATCTGTTGAAAATGGAAAATGGATGGTCGTTTGGAGCAACACGCAAGAAGACAACGGAGACATTTACCTTGAGCGGTTTTAGGCAATTGCCTATCCTTCACTTCAAAGAAAATGGCAAGGCACAGGAGCCTCGCCTATTGGCGTAATTACTCTTGCAGTTTCAAATCGCCCCACCTCGTTGTGAGCTTACCAACTGCTGACACATATCCCCTCATACGAACGGTTGCTAACTGTTCACGGACACCTGCATGCGAGATGTCCTCTATGCGGTAGTAATAGACGACATTCGGCTTAGCAGTGGTATCTGTCCATGCGTAGGTGTGTCGCTCACTTGTTGTACCTGCGCCTTGAATGAGTTGAGGGTTGACGATCTTGAATTCGCCATCTTTTGTTTCACTGCGTAGGATATTGAACCCTGCATTGTCTAATTCTGATTCCGTTGTCCATTTGATCATAACGCCTGTATCGGTTAGTTCTGCCCGAAAACGGGATAACGTAACCGGTAACGCGCCACCACTTTCAATACCCGGAGCACCAATGTCATCTCGGTGCCCATAATAGGTGGTAGCACCCGTTGCCAGCTCCGTGTTTACAGCAGAAACCCACCCAGATGCATCAGTCCCGAGTCGAGGCACCCCAGCATCGTGGATGCGAATCATTGAGGCCCGCGCGCCTTCCTCTGTAAGGCTTCTTGGTAGAGACCAAGCTGGCTTATCGTCAGTGTTTCTTTTACCATCAAGATTTCCGACCTCGTCTATCGGTTCCCCTGCTACATTACTCAATTTCAGATAGAACCCTTCTTTATTTAGTACTATGTCCTGAAGATTAGGATGTAGATTGCTAAGGGCGTAAATCTGTTCCTTCTGAAAATTATTTGAAGAGCGTCCTTGCTTTGAGACTAACAGGAGTGTTTCCTGTGGATTAATAACTTTCTCTTTAAAGGTGAGTGCGGTATTGATGCGTCCGTTAAAGTTTGTTGAGCGTCGGTTTTGAATTTCTAACCTCCACCCCTTCAGGTTTACAGAATGTGTATTTGACGGATTGTGAAACTCTACCCACTGTGGAAGGCTGCCGTCATTTGAAGCAACCATAATTTCACTTATAGTGATTTTTTTTCTATCATCAACTGACGGAATTTCCCATAACCTGACTTCTCCATTCAATCCTGCGGATGCCAGAGTTTTCCCATCAGGCGAAAACGATAAAAATAAATCGTAGTTATCAAAATTGGGACTTGGAAAGGTAGCAAGTTCGGAGCCTGTGTTAACGTCCCATAACTTGATCTTATTCCGCCAATAAGTTGATGCGAGGATTGTCCCATCGGGAGAAAAAGACAAAGCGAATACGCCCCCGTCGTTTCCCGCCGCATTAAATAAGGTAGCAATACTGCGTCTGGTCGCCAAATCCCATAACTGGATTTTGCCAATTACGTCGCCGAATGCGAGGATCGCCCCATCCGGCGAAAAAGATAAGCAGTTACTACCTACTCCTGGTTCAGGAATAGGAAAGGTAGCAAGTTTGGAGCCTGTAATATCCCATAACTGAACCTCCGGAACACTCGCACTGGTGGCTGCGAAGGTTTTCCCATCAGGCGAAAAGGACGCAGACCAGCTAGGCCCTGAAAATTCTTCTTCAAGTGCTATTGTAGCAATATTGCGTCCTGTTATCACATCCCAAAACTGGATTTCTCCACCGTCTTTTGCGGATGCCAAAGTTTTTCCATCAGATGAAAAGGACACAGAGTTGATTGCATACGGGGAGGTACTTCCTGTGAAGAAGTCTAAGTTAGCAATATTGCGTTCCGTTACCACATCCCAAAACTGAACGACATGGCGACTAACAGAGGCGAGAGTCTGTCCACCAGGTAAAAAGAACACCCAGACAGGATTCGGAAACCCTTTATCATGTGTTATTGTAGCAATATTGCGTTCTGTTATCACATCCCATAACTTAATTTCTCCATCATGACCGCCAGAGGCGAGAGTCTGTCCATCGGGTGAAAATGCTAATGAACTAATTTCAGACGCAGATGCTTCAAGCGTAGAGCGCAGGAAGTCTGACTTTTCATGAAGTCGAAAAAGAGTATAGCTGCTATTTCCGGCTGTATCAATCACCATAACATTAATATCATGTATCGCAGCATCGGAAAGACTTACAAAATCTATAGAGTTAGCATCGAAATCCAACAGACCAATACCACCATCATATTCAAATTCAACAACAGATTCTGTTTTCCCTGCCAATCCACGAGACTTTTGGAGTCCACCCCAAGCAAATAGTTGGATTTGATGAAGTCCACTTGAATCCTTGACTTTGAGCCGAACCGGTATACTTTTTGATCCTGCGGCGTATGTAGACGAGGAAATGAGCGCAACGGTTGGTGGTGACATAGGTGCCGTGGGAATACGAGGATTAAAAAACGGGGACACAGACAAAAATTCGGCTGCCGCAGCAGATAGAGAAGCATCTTGACCATGCCCATACGACATGATGTACGAATTATCCCTGAAATCATGTCCCAATCCGAAGGTATGTCCGAGTTCATGTGCCACCGTTGTCCATCCAAATCGATTAGGAACCACTACATGTCCACCATTTTTCCCTCGTTTAAATGCGACTCCACCTGCAGGCTGCCCATTACCTTGACGAAGCGCATCTGCCCCAAGCACAATAAAGTAAATATTCGCCTCAAAATCAAATGCCTGCTCCAGTTCCTTAATTACAGCAGTGCCAAGGGTGTTGTCATAGTGTCTAAAAGGGTGTTTCCCATCTACGCGACGCACCCTCGGTTCACCTTTGCCATTGGTTTCAAAGCGAAAAGTTTTCTTGCCGTAGCCGTGTGCTTGCATCTGCTCGGCAAAGAAGGTTTGAACGGTGCGGACCATATCTTTCATCTCCTGAACTACTGCGGGACGATATGGCCGGTCATTGGGCAGAAAGTATATCATCCGAACTGTGCGAGGTTCACCTACGTTCAAATTCCGTCCGTAACTAATCCCATGCATGTCTAAGACCATCAAAATGATGAGTAAAGCAAAAACAAAAAATTTATGCTTGGTAGTATGTGTCTTCATAAAAAATTCCCCTATCTCGGTTGTGTTTAATTTTGGAGAGCAGAAGAGGAAGGAGGTTCTTGTAGTACAGGAATGACATAACTCCGAATCGTTAAATCCTGTAAGGTTTGCGTTTCTACCTGAGGTTCGGGGTTTTTGCGATGATCGAAGACTACGTAATAGCCTTCGTCCGCAGTTTCTATGCTGAGATACTTCGCGAGTTGCGCTTTACCTGCCTCATAGAGCAGATCGCCCTCCCAAATTTTTGTTTCAACAACATACTTGCGGGTGTTGTGGAGAATGAGGAGATCCATCCTGCCGCGCCCCGTTTGGACTTCAAGGTACATGTTCCCACCGACGAGGCGAACAAACTGGTCGAGATAGGCGAAGAGGAGATACTGTCCGACATACTCGTGGGGTGTGTCTGGGATTTGCAGTATCCTGAAACCTGCCCGGGCGATGAAATCCTTGAAGTTGTCCAAGAGGGCTTGCATGTGAATATGTCCATCGGGTGTAAGGTAATCGCGAAAGCCTGCGCGGGTGTCTTCTGGGAGGTATTCCCGCTCCAAGCCGTTAACTGCCACCTTGAATGCTCGCATGATGCGGAACTGATATATGGGGTTAATAATCTTACACATCCCACTGGTATCTTCCTCAATAACACCATACGTAACGAGTTGGCTGATAACTTCATTGTCCAAGTTGAAATCCACGCCTTTATCGTAAGATGTGATCTCCATCAGGATCCTTTCAAAGCGCGGGTCTCTGCGGATATTGGTTAGCAGGTGTTGAATATTGCGATTCTGTTCACGAAGGAGCCGCGTGTGCGCGTTTGAGAAATGTTCCATCGTGATCGGCTCGGCCTTTTGAATTTCCAGTTCTATTGTGAGAATTTGGGCGAATCGGTTGACGAGAAAGGGTTGGCCGGCGGTCTGTTTGTGAAGACTTTCGATGACTTCAGGCGCGAAGACTTGACCGACTTCGTCTGTATATTGCCCAAGCAGTTCACGCACTTGTTCAAGCGTGAAATTGGACAAGGCAAATTCATCATGAATATTGAAGGGAGAAACAGAACGGTCATAGTCAAGTTGGGCGATGCTCTTGACACCGACGATACCGACGCTGTGTGGACACTGCGAAGCACTACGAGTGAGGTAGATGCGGCGTAGCGAATGAAGGAAACCTCTCACCGCAGTTTTGGGAATGCCATCAAACTCGTCAATGACAACAACAAACTTTTGATTGCCAAGCAAGCTCGATAGATGCTGGAAAAACCTTAGCATTGACAGATGATCCGTTATCTCTGCGGTATCCAAGAAAGACACTAAGGCTTCAGTTGGCGTGCTTCCACGTTTTTGGAAATTGTGCACCACCCCTTCACGAATATCCTCAACGAGGCTTCTATAAAAATCGACTGGGTCTATATCTACGTACGCTTCAAAGTTAAGTTCGATAGGGAAATAAGTTGGATCCTCGGCGACAAGCATATCAAGTGCAAATTGGAAAAAAGTTGTTTTGCCTGTTTGGCGCGGGGCGAAGATAACAAGGTATTTTCCTTGTTTAATGCGATCAATAAAGTCGGTGAGTTCAGTGGTACGACTGACAATGTAGTTTTTCTCTGCGGACACGGGGCCTTCGGTTCCAAATGTTTTCATTGCGGATTTCCCTTTTATTTTAAAAGATACCATGACAACTTGACTCAAGTCAAATCGATTCAGGAAACCGTTATGCTTCTCTATTCATTTCAATGAGATGCGCGCCTTCAAGTCCCATTCGCACATCTTCATCATAACTCGTTACAACGACTTGGTGTTCTTCGGCAAGTTGAGAGATAAAATCTACCATTAACGCCTTCCGTTCGCCATCCAAATGGAGGGTTGGGTCATCAAATACGAAGAAACCCGGGTTGCCCAAAACCTTGGCGAGGGCGACTTTGAAGCAGAGATATAAGAACATCTTCTCACTACCACTGAGCAACATCAAACTCCGATCTATGCCATCTATATTGAGCGAAGGAAGGAGGTGCTCGCGCTGCAAGTCAACGCGCGTTTGTCCCCCGCTCCCGCGAGCACCCGAAAAGAGTTGCATCTTGTCGAGCCAGTGATGTAATTCGTCTTCAGCAGGTTTGAGGATTTGCCGTTGGAGTGCCTCAATGGTCTTGTCAATCCCGGTGCAGGCGAGTTCTAAACTCAGGAGTGTCTTTTCAACTTTCGCAGCGTCTCTATTTACGCGTTGGAGGGCACCGAGTCTATCTAAACGGACAGCTTCCTCCTGTTTGAGTTTGCCGAGCCGTTCACGCTCGTTATCAATTTCGGATTTCAATTGTGATTTGTCAACCGTTGCGAGGGTATCCGTAGGTATCTGTTCGCTCTGTTGGACACCTCTCTCATTCAACCGCAATGTGAGCGCGTCAAGTTCAGTCTGAATCTTATCAATGTCCGCCGCGCGTTGTTGAAATTGCGTTGAAAGTGCTTGCAAAGTCTGGAGGCGTTGTTCAAGTTCGCGTCGACTCTTTAGATTCTCAGTTTCTGTCTCTAATGCTTGTTTGTGCGTTTCCAACTCAGCAGTGCGTTGCGATTTCTCTTCCGATTTTTCATCAATAATCCGTTGCACCACTGCCTGTTCAACTTGCTGATAACAGGTCGGACAGTGCTGTTCGTCCCTCTCAATGAGTGTTCGGAGCGTGTTGCATACGTTCGCCAACGCTGCGATTTCGGATTCAAGGCGACCGGTCTGTTGCATCAGTTCATCCCGTTTCGCTTCTAATCCGGAGGCTTCTTGAATCGCAGTTTCGATTGCAGTCATCATCTCTCGGAGATGTGCGATATCGTTAAAACCGCTCAAGGCTTCATCTTGCTGATGCTTGAGGGTCGTCAACTGTTTCTGTAAACGGATCTGATGCTGCACCCATTCCGCGATGAGTGCAGAATCGCCGGTCTCGGCACCATAAGCGGTTTCCAAGTCTTTCAACTTTGCTTCAATCTTTGCGATCTCAGCCTCATTCACATTCTGTGCGTTGAATCGTAGGCTATTCTGATGTGCGCGGATTCTGCCCTGCTCACGTTTAGCGATGCGCCGCGTGTCAATGAACCGCTGCCGGACCTCTATTAACCTATCAATACCGAGGAGTGTATGGAGAATATCGCGTCGCGTGGCAGATTGACGTGCAAGAAATTCAAAAATCTCACCTTCCCTGAGGAATGTCGTGAGCGCGAGTTGCTCGTGCATGATCCCAAATCGCTCATGTAACATCGCTTCCGTTGGTCTGATACGCTTATCATCAAAAAGTACGTGCCATGCTCCATTCTTTTCAGAACGCAGCAGCGTACGTCTCCCCGTTGCGCGGTAGAGTTGGTAGCGTTCACTATTTGCGATGAATTGGAGTCCTGCTGTACCGCTATAGGCTTTAGCGTTCTTGATAGCTGAGGCATCGACGCGCGGCACAATCGGTTTCCCAGTCAGTGTAAAGAAAATAGCGTTGACGAGCGTGCTTTTCCCACTGAAATTGGGACCAAAGATGAGGTTGATACCGTCATGAAGATCAAAATCCTGCTCTTGGAAGCAGCCGAAAGCCTTAAGGCGTATCCGCTCTAACAACATATTAGTTGTCCCTTTTCTCATGGATAAGATCGTACAGCATTTGGGCTCTAACCTTTTCGCGTCCGTTTTTTAGCGTGAATTCAAACGCGTTCACAATCGCTTCAAGTTCAGCGGGACCTAAGGTACTATACTTCTCCTCGCGCCGAAGGAGAGTCTCAATTTCTTTTCTATAGATATTCAGCGTTTCATTTTCAAGGGAGATGTCCATATCGGTGTCTCCAATAAGGATAAAAATTGTGAATGGGACACGGAGCGTGCCTACTACCTTTAAATCTTGGATTTGATCTGCATCAAGCGTTCGGCAGCTTCGGCGAGGATGTCATCTGCCATGCTGAACATAAATCTGAACTTTGTCCTGCCGAGATGTGAACGACTGTAGAAACTGGAACCGGGGACACCACCGACCCCAATTTCCTTCACCAACCAGTGCGCAAAGGTCGTATCATCGGAGAACCCAAAACCGCTGTCATAATGTAATACGCGCCCTCCGGTTGATGGCAGAGGAATCCGGCTGCTGTGAGGTCATTCACAAGACGTTTGCGATTCTTATCATATTTCGCTACCAAATCTTTATGGTAACTTGGTGGCAGATTGAGGGCGACAACCCCAGCACGCTGCAGCGGATGCGGCGCCTCGACGGTGAGGAAGTCATGCATTTTGCGGATCGCATTGGTTAAAACCTCTGGGGCGATGACATAACCCAACCGCCATCCTGTCATAGAGTACGCCTTGCTCAAGCCTGACACAGTAATCGTCCGATCCCGCATCTGTGGCAGAGAACCGATGCTGATATGTGGTTTTTCATCGTAGATCATGTGTTCGTAGATTTCATCCGTAATCGCGAGAGCATCGTACGCGCAACAAAGATCCGCAATCTCTTGCAGTTCGTCAAGCGTAAACACTTTGCCGAGGGGGTTGTTCGGGGTATTTATGACAATCGCTTTTGTGTTAGCAGAGAAAGCATCTTGGAGTTCGGCAGGATCATAAGTAAAGTGGATACTCCCGTCAGGTGCCGATGTCTCTTGTAATGCGACATAAACAGGCTTTGCACCAGAGATGATCGTATCCGGTCCGTAGTTTTCATAAAAAGGTTCAAAAATGATAATCTCGTCACCGCTGTTGATAATTGCAAGCAGTGAAGAAAGCATGCCTTCAGTCGAACCGCAGGTGACAGTAACGTTTTTATTCGGATCTGTCGGGATGTCGTTAAACGTTGTCATCTTCTGCGCGATTGCTTCTCGAAACGACGGGGCACCCCATGTAATGCTATATTGATTATATCCTTCTTGGATTGCCTCAATCGCCGCGGCTTTGACTTCGGGCGGCGGTTGGTACGCTGGCGTGCCTTGGGAGAGGTTAATGGCATTGTAGCGCAGACAAAGCTGCGTCATACCACGGATGACGGATTCACTGAAACGGGTGGATTTGTCTGAGAGTTTAGATTGGAGAGAAATTTTCAATGTCCTCTTTATGTCAAGATATAAATAATACGTTAATCTCCGGTTTTATAACTCAAAATGATACCGTCGTCTAACGGAATATCAACAGAATGTAGTGTGGGTGTGTTAAAAACGAATTCGACATAATCCAGCATTTCGTCGCGCATCGTTACGGTGTCATCAGCGACGATTAAACCGCCCGGACGGATGTTCGGCAACGCCAATTCCAGGTAGCGTCGGTATTCACCCTTCTCCGCGTCAAGGAACACCAAGTCAAAGGTTGCGTTGCATTTCGGGATTTCGTCAAGGGCGTTTCCGACGCGTATCTCAACGATACTGTCCAATCCGACTTCCCGAAGGTGCGCTTGTGCCTCAGCTGCCCGCGCCGGATCAAACTCCAACGTGATGAGCCTACCACCTGTCTCTTTCAGGGCTGCGGCGAGCCAGATTGCAGAATAACCGTTACTTGTTCCGACTTCAAGGATGTCTTGTGCCTGAATTGATTGGATAAGAATAGAGAGAAATTGCCCGTTCTCGGGCGCGATGTTGGTATACTGTCTTGCAGTTCTTTCGAGCCGTTTTAAAACGGGTTCGTATTGCTTCATAGCGTTTCAGGGCTTAACGATAAGGAGAGAGGCGACAAAAATTGCCGCCTCATTTGCGTTGTTCAGTTAGCGAAGTTTCTTAATTTTGCCCCAAGACGTGGCGAGTTTGTCCTTCGGATTAACAGCCAAGAACTCGTCAGCCCCCATCTCCATGCTCTGTGCCATTTCATCATCAGAGAGGGCACGATTCCAGAGACGAACCTCGTCAACCATACCGGGCCAGGCTTCACCAGACCATGTACCGATCTGAATTTGGCTCGTAGCCCCTGCCGGTGCTACAGGATTATTAGAATCCTGCTCGTGCGTCACTTCGCCATCCACGTAAATTTTTACCTTACCTTTGTTGTCCGACGTGTGTGTATAGGAAAGGTAATACCATTTACCGGTATCCAAGCCGGTTTTGTTATCGTTAATGTCTAAGAACCCACCACCGGCACCGTTTGTCCAAACCTTGATGCCGTTTGCAGGGTTCATCCCGTAGCCGAATCCGATGTGTCTTCCACCGCCACCCATACGGGTGCCGAAAACAATAGCGTGTGCGCTCGGCAGTCGGTTGAGATTAACCCATGCGGCTTGTGTGATTTCATCTTCAATGTGAAAAGCTCCATCATCTTCAATTGCGACAAAATCGCTGGATGCGCTAAATTCGAGTGCTTTCCCAAATTTGCCATCAACCCATTTTGCACCGCCGTTGAGTTCACCTTCAAAGCCATTTTCAGAGAAATCTTCGGTTGCTTTACCGTTCTCCTCGTCAAGTGGCATGTACAGGACAAGCCCTTCGAGCAAATCGGCAGCCGCAAAAGTGGTGCATACCGACACAAGGAACAAGATTAGAAATAGTTGTTTCATAAGTTGCCTCCATAGAGATCAGAATTAGTTACGTACAATATTACCACAAATCGGGCAAGTTGTCAAGATTTCGGTATTATAGGCAGAAGACTCAGTTTTAAGGAATTACCAGATTTCGCGTCTTTTTGTTCAGGATCCGGTGTCCCTTCCCAGTAACGGGTGGGAACCCTGGTTCCAAACCGCCCTACCGGGCCTGGGTGCCAAAAAGTGTGTCTATTGAAACAGTTGCCAACTTCTACCGGGTAAGTCAGCGCAAAAGACCTCTACATTTCCGCGATCCGCCATTGTGACGTAGCAAGTGCGTCCATCTGGACCCCCGAAAGCGATATTCGTGCAGAGCTTCCCTGTTAACTGTACTTCCAGTAGCACCTCGCCTGCGGGTGAAAGTTTTGCGACTGTCCCTTTGCCGTGCCGAGTGATATAGAGATTGCCTTCAATATCGCACCGCATCCCGTCCATATTGAAATCAGGGAACTGAATCAGCAACCGTTTGTTGCTAATTTCTCCTTCGGGTGAGAGATCGTAAGCCCAGACGTTGCGCTGTACAGATTCATTGACATAGAGCATCTTTTCGTCCGGACTCACTTCAATACCGTTTGTGGTACCCATGTCCGCTTCCAGTAGGGTCACCTTTCCGTCGGTATCCACGCGCCAGATTTGTCCGGTAGATGCACCCCAATTTGGGTCGCTCGCATAGAGAATATCGTTCGCACCGATAGCGAGATCGTTGGGTTGATTCATTGTCGGTTCGTGTGCGTGGACGCTGATTTCCCGCGTATCCATATCCACTTTGAGGACATTGTGGTTAGTATAATCAGCAATAAACATGAAACCTTCGCTGTTGAAACGGATGCCGTTACCGATACTATCCGTTGGTAGTTCAACAAAAACGCTTTCATTCCCATCAGGTGCTACCTTACCGATCGTGTGCTGTCTCTCATAGTTGACGGCATATAGGTTGCCTGCTGCATCGCAGGCAGGTCCCTCAATGCCGGATGTAAACCCGTTGACAGGTGTAAATTCTTGAGCGACAAAAAGTTCTTCGTTCATTATTTAATTCCTTAAATTGAGTTCACTGTGCAAAGCACGAATACACCGGTATAAGCATGTGCGAAGTTCCGTCCGCCGATGGGTGCAAACTCCGAATTCCCAAAGAATCCGATAACGGGTAATCCGGGAAACTTTTCTTGGATAACACTGATGTCGTGATTCGCCGTGCCATAAAGCCCTTTGCCACGTCCCAAGCAGTTAAAGTAGAGTCCAAAGGCAGGGGGCTGATCTCGGGTTTTCTCCGCCAATTGCGCTACGATTACCTGAATCTCTTCAGCAGCTGCAAGCGGGTTTCGCAGATGGAACTGCACCAACTGCCCCGCTTTTACCTCCTCGGATATAGCGATGGCGGCGTGTTCCTCATTAATACCAACCAAATTGCGTATTAGAAAATCACCACGGGTCGGATTTTTGTTCGTATCATCCATTGCAATCCCGACGAAAACCGTGCCGCCTGATCGGCGAATGTCTTCCTGCGTTAGCAGTTGTAATGCCCCTTTAAAGTTTTCCAATGCGGGTTCACCGTCCAACTCAAAGATGACGTGTCCGTCGGCTTTTGTGACCTCACGCGGTTTTCCAACAGGTTGACAGCCTTGCGCGACACCAATCTCCGTGCTAAAATTTCCGGTTAAAAGGAGACCCGTAGCACCGCCTTCCGTTGCTTGTGTACCCTGCCAGTGATACATCTCTGCGCCGGCCGCATCCCCTGAAACCGCAGCACCGACAACAGGGAGCGTAGCACCGTCGCCACCGATATGCGCTACGAGTTCCGCTGGATTCACAGCGCGAATATCTGGGAAAATCACCAGCAGCGAACCATCGCGTAGCTCTGTTTGAATACTTTCCTGTATCTGTTCGCCTACTTCGGATGCTGTGCCTTGGGCAGTAAAAGACACTGCAGAAAGTTGTTCCCCTCGGAGCACCATCACGGCAATAGTGGGTTCTTCTTCAAATTCACCGGCAGAAGTTAAGACGCTCATCCCCGTACACCCGATGAGTTCCTCACAACTGGCGTTGGTGAGAACCGCTTGATATAACTGTTCATATTCCGTTTGATAGTTAATGGTTGCAAATACGATGGCAATGTCGGCTTTAGCGATACCAGCGTTACCCATTGCCATGCGTGTCGCGCGTTCCGCTGCTTCCGCAGTGGAGAGATCATGTGAATGTCCCACACCTACATGAATCATTTTTTCTCACCCACCTTTTTCTTTTATCATACAGCACCTACGCGAAAACGTCAACCCTTTGTGTCTAAAAACTTTAGGACTATTTAGTTTTAGATAAATTATCGGATTGCCTAATTTTTAAAATTTTCTTTTTTAAGTCCGGTACGGTTGCAAACCGACCCTACCTGGCCTGGAGTCTAAAGCAGGTCGCTTATGGGATTTTTGCTTGGGGTGTTTTTGCTTGGGGTGTTTTTGATAGGGTATTTCTGCGTATTGATAGGTGTCTTTGCTTGGGCGCTTCTGCGGATTTCTACGGATTTCTGCGGATTTCTTCGCGTACGCCGCAAAATTGGAGGAAAAACCGAAAATAGCTTTAAAAAATAGCCTTAAAGCAAAAAAAGATGCATGAAAACAGAGCATGTGATATACTAAATTATTGAACTTATTTACGATGGGTTGAACAATTAATGATACACCATCCACCATAGTTCAGAGAAGCCTACGTAATCTGGAGGAAATGGAATTTGTCAGCCGAACTTCTTAATGGCAGCCGCCTTGCGCAGCGTGTCCGGAGCCAGATCCGGCGAAAACTCAAAAAACTTACATTTATCCCTGGCCTCGCAGTTGTGCAAGTCGGCGATGACCCGGCATCAACGCTCTACATCAAACACAAACAACGCGATTGTGAGAAGGTTCATTTTCATTCCGAAGTCCACCGCCTACCAGCAGACATTACCCAAGAAACCCTCATCGAGCATATTGAAACCTTGAATGCGCGACCGGATATCCACGGGATGTTAGTGCAAATGCCGCTGCCAGAGCATATAGATAAAGCGGCAGTTATTGATACAATCATCCCGCACAAAGATGCAGACGGATTAAATCCGGTCAATTTAGGGAATCTCCTTATTAACCGCGAAGGGGTGACACCGTGTACACCAACCGGTATCATTCGGCTTATTGAATTGACGGGTGAAAAGATTGAGGGTAAACATGCCGTCTGTATTGGTAGAAGCCCGCTTGTCGGCAAACCGGTAGGATTGATGCTGTTAAATCGGAATGCAACGGTTACCTATTGCCACTCCCGAACAGCAGATCTCAAAGCAGAGGCACAAAAAGCGGACATTCTCGTCGTTGCCATTGGCAGACCTGAATTCATCACTGCGGATATGGTGAAACCGGGGGCGATCATCATTGATGTCGGTGTTAATCATGTAAACGGACGGGCTACCGGTGACGTTCAATTTGAGGAAGTTAAAGAGGTAGCAGGGTTTATCACACCGGTTCCGGGGGGCGTCGGTCCTATGACGCGTGCGATGTTGTTAGAAAATACGCTGAAATTAGCGATTGGAGACTAAAATATGGCATTTCCAGGATTTGAGTTGAAGGATAAGGTAATGTTAATCACCGGTTCCGGTAAAGGGATCGGCAGAGGTATAGCACTTGCGGCTGCACAGATGGGCGCGAAAGTCGTTTTGAATAGCCGCACCGCCTCTGATCTTGAGGAAGTCGCAAACGAAATTCGCGACAACGGTGGTGAGGCGGAACCGGTCGTGTTTGATGTTAGTGACCTGACCCAGGTCGCTCAAGGTGCACAAGCAGCAATTGACGTTTGGGGCAGAGTGGATGTGCTCGTTAATAACGCCGGGACTAACCGTCCGAAACCTGCGCTTGAGTTAACCGAAGAGGATTGGGATGCCATCTACGATCTCAACCTCAAAGGTCTGTTCTTCTTAACGCAGACGCTTGTGAAACCGATGATAGAACGCGAAAACGGGAAGATTATCAATATCTCTTCAACGATGGGGTTGGTAGGCGGCCCGCTACGTACTGCCTATTCAGGGAGCAAGGGTGGCGTTGTGTTGTTAACCAAAGGCCTCGCTGTTGAATGGGCACCGCATAATGTCACGGTGAACGCTGTCGCACCAGCATTTACACGGACACCGCTTGCGGATGTTCTTCTGCAACGTAAGGAATTTTATGAAGATGTTGTCCGCCGTATTCCGATGGGACGTGTCGGTGAGGTGGACGAGGTTGTCGGCGCGGTGCTATTTTTAGCATCAGATGCCGCGAACTGGGTGACAGGGCAAACGATCGCAGTTGATGGTGGCTGGGTTGCGTGGTAATTCACGCCATCTGGCTAATTCACATTAATGCGATTCAAGCCTGCACGTAACTGTACAAACAGCGTCGTTAAGGTACGATGCTTTCTTTTAGCAGGATTTACGTATAGTTCAACTTATCTTCACAGGGAAACCGATGAACGCTGCGCAAATCCTATCTTAAAAACGAATACCATTTCTAATTAAATACCTTTCACTGTGCATGTAGCATAAACTTGCCTCGCAGTGAGAGTTTGTGCTACCGCGGTCCCCTTCAGAAAAGTTGGGCATACGATATTTACTTTCAGAAATGGAATAAGAAAGAAACAGATAGAGGAAACTCTATTCAGGAGAGAATTGACCCCTCCCAAACCTAAAGGATTGGGATTCCTTTGACGGAACTCCCAAGTGGTTCTTTTAGGTTATACCACGACGTCCATTTGACGTTCTGCGATACTGGCTTCTCTGACTCCCTTCAGCGTCGCAATCGTCCAGACGTTATCCTTGGGAGCTTGTTCGGGTTTAATCCGAACCGACACGAGTGTAATCTCGCGGTGCGGGTCATCTGGCACACTACGGAAAATCACTTGAACCTTCGTGACCGACCGATACTTCTGGCAAGTATTTCTTGCTTCAGAACTTGAAATCTCAACAAAATCTGAACCTCGCAAGGTTTCAGGAATATCGTATCTTTCAACGTATTCGGATTTTGTGATGTTCGTTTTTAATGGATATTAGCCATAGTCATTCTGTCCTTGTAAGAGGGTGATTGAGACCAGTAGCAAGGTAGCTACTGCTTACACGTCTCAATCAATGACTATGTTAATTATACTACATTTTTGACGAAATGTCAACTCTTTTTTTAACTATAGCCCCATGGTCTAATTCAATAGGGCGGTTCTGTATCCCAAAGCTAAAGCATTGGGTTTTAGAACCGAAAACGTAGATAAAAAATGAAACAATTTTTTGTGCTGGCAGGTATTGCCATAGTGCTTCTCAGCCATCTGGGTTGTTCTTCTGACGAAGAGCAGACACAAGTTGAGAACCCTGTGGTAATCGATGAAGCATCAGCATTTAGTGGCGCGCCGCTCTTAGGCGATGTTGTCCTCGAAAATATGTATGAGGACGAAGCGCGACAACTAACGGATAAAACACCCGTTCAAATCGTCACAGTGCTTGAAGGCACAAACAGAGTTACCCTTGAGGCGCAGTTCCGTGGCGTTCGAGATTTCGGGTTTGGATTTGCACTCTACGAATTTGAACTCACGGATGAATTGGCTGAGGCGATGGGTGGTATTGCCCAAGGTATGTCGGGCAGCCCGGTGGGTCCGCCTGGACGTATTATGGGCGCACTTGCTTATGGCGATGCCTTTGCGACAGCACCGAGGCGTTTCTGGGTGACATCCATTGATGCGATGGAAAACGCAATTACCCACCAAACATTTGGTGAGATGTTTGATGCGGAACGTGCTGCTGCGGCACCCGGTGGTATCCAAGCGGCATATACGCCTGTGAAAACGCCTCTCACGATCTCTGGGATACAACCGCACAGACTTGAACAACTTTCATCACATCTGGAAGACTCTCACTTTGACTTTGTCCAATTGTTTGCCGATATTAATGATGCACCGGCAGCGCCGCCAACGGTGACAACAAGACTCGCTGCGGGCGATATGATCGGTGTCGCAGTATCGACAGGTGATGTCGTCAATTCTATCGGTTTCGGAACGGTCACACAAGTCTACGATGACGGGACATTCGTAGCGTTCGGACATCCGATGATAGGTACCGGTAAGTCATCATTACCGGTCTATAGAGCCGTCACCAACGGTATCGTTAGGAACCTACAGATACCATACAAATCTTCATCAGCCTACGGGAATCCAATCGGGACAATCACCAAAGATCTCATACCTGCTGTTGTGGGTGAGCTGGGGACAGTCCCGCCAATGATTCCAGTGAAGGTCGCTTATCAAGCAGGCAACGGCCCTGTAGTAGAGAAGAATCACAAAGTAGCGTACGGTATGGAATCGTTCCTGCCAATCGTTGCAGCCATTACGATGGACTCCATCCGTCAGGAGATAAGTTCTGCTACAGTGGACGGGACCGTCACGCTCCGCTTCAAAGAGACCGAGACTGTCTATACGGAATCGTTTCGGAGTGCCTCTCCGGCTACGTTTATTGATGTGCTGCTAAACACTGACCGGATTATCCACGCTTTCACAGATACGCTCTCGAACAGCGCAGGGGAAGCAACATTGACAGATGTGTCAATTTCTATCCACGACAAACCCCAAATTATGTTAGCGGAGCTGCATGAGGTGATTATCCCTGAAGAGGGAGTCACCCCTGGCGAAGATCTAACGGTTTCGGTTGTGCTGCTTCCACACTGGAGTGCAGCGGATGACAAACGGACAATCCAGCGAGATGTCACGATTGAGGTGCCTGAGGATTTTCCTGTTGGTCCTGCGCTTCTTAGCGTCGCTTCTGAAAACCCGTTCGGCCCTCCCAATCCGTTCTTTGGACCCGATTTCTTTTTCTTTGGACCAGAGGAAGAACCGAAACCGCTGCCTGAGAATCTGGATGAACTCATCAAAAAGATGGAAGATGAACAGACAGATCCAGGCGCAATCACAATAACGCTTGAAACATTGTTACCACCGGAAGCGTTCTTCCCACCAGAACCATCTCTACCACCAGATGTAGGTATACCTCCAGATATAGGTATACCACCAGACGGTGAGATGCCTGACGACGGTGAAATGCCTGACGATGGCGAGATGCCTGACGATGGCGAGATGCCTGACGATGGCGAGATGCCTGACGATGGTGAAATGCCTGACGATGGTGAAATGCCACCAGATTTATTACCACTTGATGGTCTACCACCGTTACCGCCACCGCCAGCGTTTTTCGGACCGCCACCACCGATCGAAGTCAAAATTAGTATTGACAACTTTATTGTGATCGGTCTGAAAACTGAAGTCATTCTATTTACGCCACCTTTACCAGAAGTACCGGTTGATGGCATGATGCCAGAAGAAATTGGGGACCCCGTGGAACCGGTAGAACCTGCGGAACCCGCGGAACCCGCAGAAGAGGAATAATTCCAAATCCAACCGTAAGGACAGATCCCTGTGTCTGTCTCACTTCAATTGTCTGAGCAGGTTTTATGCTTGCCCAGACTTTTCACTTTCGCGCTGTTACCTGTCTTTACCCATTTTCACATACAACCGACTCCCGTTGCGCGTAACACCGCACTATATTAATAATCAAGGCGATATCATCCCGTGCAGATGCCAGTGAAGTATAGCACGTTTCACCTTCCGTTATGCATGTATGGAAATGCCGCAATTCCCGAACAAACGCACTCTCCCATTCAATAGCGGGGGTTTTGCTATAGGTCGTGCCATCGGCATCTATCCCGTGTATCGTCACCTCTGACAGGATACCTCTCGAAAAGCCGGTCGGATAGGAAACGATAACCCGTTTGTTATCGCCGTAAATCTCCAATGTCTCTTTAAAGTCCCACAGATCTGGTAAGTCTACCCAAGTCGCGACACAGCGCGCGCCATTCGGATAACCGAACACAATCGTCACACCGCGGCCTTCGGACCAGACCTCCGCGCTCACCACCTCACTCGGCGAACCGAGCATTACCCGCAGACTGTAGATGTCGTGGATCATGCTACCAGCAAGCAGGTAGAACACCCGCGCTGCTTTGTGGTAAGCGTCGCTTTCGAGGCTCACTTGTGATAGGATATCACCGATGGCTTCTGCTTGTGCTTTTTCACGCGCTGCGCCTGCTGGCTTAAATGCATCCGGCGATACATCGTTGAATCGCTCAACATCAAATTGGCTCAGGTGTAAACTGTTATTCGGATGGAGATGGTTAATTTGGACGAAGCGGTAACTTTCCATTGTATCAACTTCGCGTTTGGCGAATTGGAAAGCGGGGTCATGCACCTTCATATAACCGGCTTGCGCGACCGTACCGGCTCTCTGTTGTGCAGTCAGCATCGCATCCATCTCTTGCGGTGAAAAACAGACCGGTTTCTCAATAAAGACATGCTTCCCGGCTTCAAACGCCGCAAGTGCGACTTCCGTCTTAGGGTCACCGTGGCAGAGTAGAACGGCATCTACATCTGTTGCCAACAATTCGTTGTAATCTGTTACGAATTGCGGGACATGGAAACGCTTTGCCACTGCTTGGGCAGCACCGTGAGAAAGATCACAGACAATTGGCACTTCAAATTCTCGATGGAGCGCGGTAAGATTGGGGAGATGATGTACCTGCGCGATCGCGCCACACCCGATAACACCTATCCGTACACGACTCATAATTTTTAACCTCCAATAGATAACGCTTTCTTATGCGTTTATCGTATCACGTATACGGAATAGATGCAATTTTTAGTTTTCATCAGTCAGCGTAGCGATCAGGAGATCGTGCGTACAGGAAAAACGGAAGGATCGAAGGTGGGTGTAAAAGTTTGTGTTATGGAAAATTTGACAATAAACGCGAAAACCTACATAATAAAGCAACAAAATCAGCGGTAAGATGGAGGCTATAGATATGGACATGGCAATTATCCCGTGGGAAATGGTACTTCTGTGTGGTTTGTCTCTTTGTGTCGGGTGGGGAATACGCGGAAACTTCGGACATGAATATGGTGCGGCACTCGCGGGTGCGCTCGCTGCAATGGCAATCGCCTTGCTCTCAGGAAGAGAGGATTGGTGGCGACATGTCCACTACTTCGCGCTGTTCGGGGCAATCGGTTGGTCGTTCGGTGGGAGCATGTCCTATATGATGGTTGTCGGGTACAGCCATTCGTCTCACGCGTTGACTGTGTTTTACGGGTTTGCGAATCTCTTCGCCATCGGTTTTTTGTGGGCTGCTTTGGGTGGCGCAGGAACTGCGCTGCCTGCGTTTCTGACGCATACGCAACTGTCTTTGTTGTTTACACCAATCGCTGCTGTGTTCATCGGTTGGTCGCTCCAAGCGGTAATTATCGACCGTATTCTCACACCAAAACGGATGCAACGGCACGAAAGTGCGCTCTACTGGTACGATACCGATTGGGTGGCGGCATTGGTGGCGATCGTTGCTGCACTCATCGTCGCCCTCTTTCGTGGCGGTTTGGACATGGGCACGAACCTCGTCCTATATCTGGGCCTCAGCTGGTTCGGCGGATTTTTGTTGCTCGTCAATGTTTGCCGCCTCCGTATGACACCGCCGCGTGGCGACAACTGGGCAGGTTGTGTCGGTATGGTTATCGGGATATTGGGGTACTGCTGGCGTTATGAACTCAGCGGCATCGCTTTTGCTACGCTGATGACAGGTTTTGGCGGTGGTATTGCATTTTCATTTGGACAATTGCTGAAACTCATTTACATCCGGACAGGACTCCAAACGAACTGGCATAGTGTCATGGAGCAGACACAAGGCTTTTTATTCGGACTTGGGATTGCGATACCGTTCGGACTGCTTCTTAACCGAGCCCCGCTGTTAGAAACCGCCTCGAATCTCCCACAATGGACAGAAATATTCGCTGTGTTCTGTGTGCTGATTTTACTGACCTACGTCAATTATCGGAAAGCAGCAGGAACGTGGGTGGATTTGGTTGAGAGTTTACCTGAACGATTTTTCGGGCTGCCTGTCGTCGGGTGGTTCCGACATTCAAGAGGATGGATCGGATGGTTTGAACTTTTCTATATAGGCCTCGGCATCGCCTGTGTCGGGCTTCTGTCAGTGCATTTCCGCGAGCCTCTCGCTTTCATTCCGACGAGTTGGTTAGGGAAGGGACAACTCCTCTATTTCATATTTATATGGTGGGTCGTTATTTTCAACTTTGAACGCGCCTTGGTCGGTTTCAGTCCACACCGTCTGGTGACAGAAGGTGTGATTACGCTCAATGCGATTATCTGCACTGTGCTGATGGCATTGGGCCCACTATCTGTGCCGAAACAGACAGGTAGTCTCTTTTCGTTCACTGACTGGGTTTGGCAGACATTGATCTGGGGTATTGTCGCACTGGTTGGAACGACAGTCATTTTCTGGGGTGTGAAGCACCTACTTTTCGGAAAGGAACACGCTCCGGGGGCATCACTCCATATCCGCTTCGGACCGGATTCCAACGCACCAAAGGCGAAACCGAAGACGGGAGAACAGCATCCGTAATGGAACGGGCAATAATGCAGGTCGCATTTGGGCAAGTACGCCGCAGAATTGCCCTACTACGAGCATTTTGTTTGTAGTAGTGCGATTCATCGCACGTCGATCATTTTTGTTTGTAGTAGTGCGATTCATCGCACGTTGAGCATTTTTGTTTGTAGTAGTGCGATTCATCGCACGTCGAGCGGGTGTGTAGAAATCTCATCTATAATTTTTTAGCCGTGTGTATGCCATTGTCGATAGACTTGTCCGCCTTTGACGACGACAACCGGTTCCAATTTCTGTCTGCCTATTTTGGTTTCACCGCGCGCGTCTACCAACTGGAATTCACCTTCGCGAAGTTCAAAGATTACCGCATCACCCCATGCGTCAACAGCCAATGTCCCGACCTCTCCGGGCATCAATATTGTTTCGGCAGGGATACTCGTCACCTTGGCAAGCGCATCGTCGATCGACATGCCGAGATATAGGAATTTGTTAACGACATTCACGAGATCATAGACGGGACCGTTGACGTTATAGACGTGCAGATCAGAAGAGATTGTCGTCGGTTCAACGCCTTGTGCCATTGCCTTCTGAACGACCTCCCAACTAAAAGAACCAGCACCGTGTCCGACATCAAAGATAACACCACGTTCAATCGCTGCGTGGACAGAATCCCGAATTCCGCCGTTTTCATCTAATATACCGCACGCCATATCGTGAAAGCAGTGTGTCAGAATATCGCGTTCACCCATGAGTGACAATATATTGTCAATAGACTCACACCAAGCATCTTGCGGATGCACCATTATCGGGAGTCCCGCAGCATCGGCGGCTTCACGCGCCCTGTGCAACGGCAACATCTGTGCCCTCGCACCGACAATACTCTCCCGTGTCAAGCGAACCTTGACTCCCAAAATGATGTCGCGATGTTGTTCTATCATTCGGCACGCCTTACCAACATCTGCGTAATCGGGGTTTTCTAACTCCCCAATTTCCTGCGTGAGCATACCTTGCGATGAAATATTCAGTTGCGCGAGGATGCGCGTGTCACTGACATCAATGACGTATTTACGGAACCCGGGAAACGTGTCTGCGCCTGCTGAACCGGCATCCACGACTGTTGTCGCGCCGCGTGCCAAGCATGTCGGATCGGGTTCAACCCCGAAGTGGCTTACACCGTAGAAGACATGCACGTGCAAGTCAATAAGTCCAGGTGTGACGAAACATCCGGCTGCATCCAATACCTCCCTCGCTTCGGATGTCGGTATCTCGTCGCCGATTGCTGAGACGCGTCCGTTCGCGAATGCCACATCTTTGCGTGCATGGATGCCCTGCGCCGGATCGACGATAGTTCCATTTTTTATGACCAGTTCATAGTTCATGCAGGAAGTCTCCATATAGAAAGTAGGCGTGTTTTGATGAAGATTAAGAATTTAATCGGGTAATGCTAAGATGTGTGATAACAAACAGATCGGTTCGTAGTAGTGCGATTCATCGCACGTCGCGTCAATACAATTATCCAATTTATTTATTGGTTAAACTTCATAAAAGCGCGCCTACCTGAGATTAATAGAACTTACGCAAAAACCAGTAATTTCGGTATTTTTAACCCCCTAAATCCCCCTTATCAGGGGGACTTTAAGAGGAGATGCATAAGTCCTAATTAATCTGTCCTGTTAATGTGTGCTTTGGCGATTTGTGATCGGACACCATCGTGCCATCAGTAGATAATCAAACAGTGCCGATTCCGCTTCTACGGTGTCGATACGCTTCAGGGCGTGGATCGTGTTGTCTCGAACATAGCGATCTTCGTCCCAAAGGGCTTTCGCCAGTACCGGTACTGCGTCGTTTGCGGCGGGTCCAATCTGTGCCAATGCCAGTGCCGCTTCAAAGCGTGTTTGCTTGTCGTCATCGTCCGCAACCATATCGGTGAGGTATGGCACTGCAGGTGCGGCGGTTGCCCCGAGACTTCCGAAAGCTTCAGCGAGATAGCGGCGGACTTCAGCGCACTCGTCTTTCGTCCGTTCCATCAACGCTGAAATAGCGGCTTCAGCCGAATCACCTATCTGTGCCAACGCATAGGCGGCTTCAATGCGCACGGCTTCCTCGGTGTGCTGTAATGCCTCACTCAAGGCAGGGACAGATGAGGCACCGACTGCAGCGAGCGCGTAAGCTGCCATCCGTCGCGTGGGCCCGTTCTCATCACCCAACACCTCAATTAGTTGCGGAACAGACGGTTCGCCGATCGCGCCGAGTGCATACGCGGCGTTCAAACGGACAGGTTCATAATCATCACGTAACGCTTGGATGAGGTGTGGCACTGCCTCTGCAGCGGATTCACCTAACGCACCGAGTTCATCAGCGGCACGGGAACGGATAGCGGCATCATCACCGCCTAACGCTGTGATAGGGTCTGTGAGGTTTCCATGGGTTGGCTGTGCCGCATCTCCGTTGGACTCGCCTGCCATCCAGTTCCAAATATGCCGCCATGTGCCTTGATGCGCTGGGGTCGCTGGGTTGATGTCTTCGGGCTTCCAATGTGGATCCGTCACGTTCCACTCCGGTGCTTGGGGTGCGTCCATCCGGATGAACTGGAACTTCATCATATAGCGCGTTTTGTCCGTCTGGTTCGCCATCGCGCGATGCCAGAGGTCAAAGTGGATAATCGTTAGAGTGCCAGCCTCGCCACTGAGTGCTAATTCACCATCATTAGCTTCGGTGATTCGGGTGCTATAATACTGCGTTCCCGGTAAGACTGCTGAAGGACCGATTTCGAGCGGCGAGTCCTGCGGGTAGTAGAACGCCATTGCCCAACGCGGGCAGTGGTGACGCACCTTCTGATACCCCCAGTAACTATCCTTATGGAATCCCTGTCCATCACTGTGTGGACGGTTTTGGTGCGGATGCCGATGGGAATGCATGACGTAATTCCCACCGAGAATACTTGTAAATGCGCCACGGACAACGGGATCCTCAAAAACCGCTTGCAGCTCAGGGACACGCGGCAAGATGTTGTTCCCTAAATTTCCTTCTTTTTCGGTGTATTCCTGCGTTTTACGATAGATAGTCTCATGAAAACTGCGTGGCAGATCGGTTTTTATGGTGAGATGTCCATTCACAATAAAATCGCGTATCTGCGCATCGGTCAGTTTGTTGCTGTCGCTTAACTGCGGGTTCGCTTGCATGATCAAATCTCCTCTTATCTAAAATAGGACTTACGCATTTCCTCTGAAAGTCCCCCTACCCCCTGATAAGGGGGGATATGGGGGGTTGGGGGATTTAGGGGGTTAAAAACATCGAAATACGCTCACTGTGAGGCATTTTTGCGTAAAATACGTTCCTTTTCTATTCAATTTGCGTAAGTCCTGTAAAATAGAGATGTTCCTATTTTACAGGACACCAATTAATTTGTCATCTGTTTTAATTTGGGTTATTGATTATCGGTTTGGGATTTATGGAATTCAAGGATTAGAGATGGCGGGCGGCGATCAGGATCGGAAGGGTGGAAGCATCCCTTTTGTAGGCGGGAACTCGGATTCCCGACGTGGAAGAATGGAAGCGGGGCATTGTCTGAATCGCGGATTTTCACGGATTTCACAGATTTTGGGAGCCTCCTGTCGTTTGTTTCAGTTCCCTTCAAACCGGAAAGCGTATCTGAACGTTGCCAGTAACCAGTAATCAGTTGCCAGTAACCAGTAAGTTTCCATCCCCTTCAACATAATGTACCGTAGGCTGTTAGCCTGCGGTACTCTCACGACAACCGAAAACTATCACATTCCCTTCAAACGATGAGGCACAAGTGGATTAGCCTTCAGCTAAAGTTATTCAACACAGCATCTCTTTCGCTGATAGCCGACTGCTGACGGCTGACTGCCCTTCCCCAATTCCCTTCAAACGGGAAAGCATATCTGAACTCTTGGTAGTCGGCACGCTAAGCCTGTCGGGCTGTGTTTCAATTCCCTTCAAACGGGAAAGCATATCTGAACCAAATTCAGTTTCGGAACTGACGGCAGTGAGGACACAACGATGTTTCAATTCCCTTCAAACGGGAAAGCATATCTGAACTTCCTATGTGAAAATCAACGGTGCCGACTGCTACATGTTTCAATTCCCTTCAAACGGGAAAGCATATCTGAACGCGATTATGGATATTCAACCCGATATCGTTTTCTGTGGGTTTCAATTCCCTTCAAACGGGAAAGCATATCTGAACTCCACTAATGGTCGATTTCGAGCGGTCACGTTAGTGTTTCAATTCCCTTCAAACGGGAAAGCATATCTGAACTCGGACTCGTAAGCACAACTATGAGTAATGGTGATGATTTGTTTCAATTCCCTTCAAACGGGAAAGCATATCTGAACAAAAGGAAGTCTTCGACAAATACGCGATGCAGAAGGCATGTTTCAATTCCCTTCAAACGGGAAAGCATATCTGAACTAAGCATCGAGTCTGTAGACATTACGTATTATCAAGTTTCAATTCCCTTCAAACGGGAAAGCATATCTGAACTTGATACACGTTTTCGCAAACTCAAGGACGATGGAGTTTCAATTCCCTTCAAACGGGAAAGCATATCTGAACGAAGACCACGAGGCATTAGTTGAACGGTTGCGAACGGTGTTTCAATTCCCTTCAAACGGGAAAGCATATCTGAACAGCCCCTATTTTGAGCCCAGTGGGGCCGTGGCTCCAAAACGCCAAAACCAAACACGAACTGCGCTGGGATTTTTTTCTTCAAAATTTTCCCCAAAAACCCCACAAACCCACGTATGCATTGACCCAAACACGATTTTTTAGCAAAAATGGCTTCAAATCCAGACACCACGTGCATTCTTGGGCAATTTAAGAAACATCCGCACCCGATTAAAGGATCGTGTTTGCTGCGTTCGCGCTGATACATTAATGAGTATACCCTAAATTAGAATAAATGTCAATTTTTTTGTTTTTTCGGAGGGTTAGAAGATTGGAAGGATGGAAGAGAGGGAGGATGGCAGGTTGGAAAGTTGGAAGGTTGGTTGGAAGGAAGGTTGTATGGATGGGTGGGGGTGCCCATCCATACGGCGGAAGTGTGTCTTAAGCACGGATGAGGAACGGTTTATACATCGGGTCCTCACCGGTAATCACGCGGGCGAGATGCCTAACTTGTAATTCGATACAACGAAGGTAAGTGGTTTTCTCGTTGCGTGTCGGGTGTTGGAAGGTTTGTTGCATCCGACCATAGTATCCAGTCAGGAACTTATCTAACGCTGCCTTGGTAAAACGGATACCTTTGTTCGTTTGCTCGAAATCCTCGGGTCGGACGCGATTGTTGTTAATGATAGAAAGGACATAGCCATCGACAATAATCTGGCGGAACTCCTCCATTAGGTCTGATGCCAATGCGGCGTGTCCGTGTTTGGGTTGGTGGAAGTATCCACAGTATGGGTCTAACCCAACAACATTTGTAAATGCATAAACATGGTTGTGTAGGAGTGTGTATCCAAGTGAAAGCATGGCGTTGATCGGGTCCGGCGGTGGTCGGAACTGCCGAGTTGTGAAGCCCCAATCGTGTGCCAGAAATTGTCGGAACGCCTGATAATGTGCGGCTGCTCCGGTGCCTTCGTATCCGAGGAGCGATTCCAGATTCTCGGCACGTTCAAGTTTTTCCAAAGTTTGACGCGCGGCACGCGCTGCTGATTTCACCTCTGCATTTTGGGTGCGTTGCCGTTGAGAAAACCGGATAGCATTCGTTATTTTGCCTCGGACAAAACATTTCGCTAATTCAAGGCACTGTGCCGGCTCTGCAGCAACTGCGTATTGATGCTTTCGGATAAGTGTATCCTTAGCGTAGGGTGGTTGGAGTTTGCCTTTGTATTTCCCGTGCGAAGAGAGAAAAGAGACGGGGATGTTTTTGTTAAGCAGGTATCCTATTGTTGGTGTTGTGAGGTGTCCATTGCCGAAGATGACGACCTCGTCGAGGTGGACAATCGGGATTTCCTGAAGGACCTCTCGCCCTTTTTTCACGATAACTTGGTTTCCAGATTTATGGAGTGCTGTGCCTTGTTGGGTAATGTAAAGGATTGCCATTTTATGTCTCCTATTGTGCAATTTTTTATTTAAGTGTCTACGAGCAGAACCTCCACCGGAACGGGCAATGAATTGCCCTACTACGAACGGAAATGCCCTACTACGAGCGGAAACGTCTATCGGCCAGAAACGGGCAATGAATTGCCCTACTACGAGTACCGTAGGTTGGGTTGAACGGTGTTAAGAAATCAGATGTTGGTATGCCAATACCCTCAAATCTAACTTGTTGTCATATACATCCAAAAACGCAGTGAAACCCAACTTTATACCCTCAGGTGCCCGTAAACCGCTAAGGCGTTGGGTTTCTCTGGGTTTCCTGTTCAGCATGCGCTCTGGTGTAGGTCGAGTCTTGTGTTAGTTTTCAGCGTTTTGGCAGTATCCGTTCAACCCAACCTACGGGAGCACGGAAACTGCCACAGGCTAACAGCCTATGCTACACTTCGCCTTTTGCTGTGTGCCGCGTTTTTTGAAGCGTTCACTGAGTTGGACGGCAATGTTCCTGCCGTTCTGGGTTGCATGGTGTCCGGCGCGTTTGACTTGAACTGCTCCTTGCTTCAGGGTACGCTGGAGTTGATTTTGTAAGTTTTTTGCTCGGGATTCAGGGATGGGTTGATAACACCCATCCGCGTCAAAGATGTGCCCAAGGAATTCAACCCCCGTGTTGAATTCTGCGATGTGCGTTTTTTTCGGATTCAATTCTAATTTGAGTGTTGTGAGTTGTTTTTGTGCGTGTTGAAGTGCATGACGCGCTCTGCCTTCGCTTCGGCAGAGGAGGAGCAGATCGTCTGCGTATCGCACCATTCGTATCCCTGCTCGATTCATCGCCTTGTCGAATGGGTGCAGATAGATATTTGCCAACAACGGTGAGAGCGGTGAGCCTTGGATGATGCCGATTTTCCGCGGGCGACTCATCCGCTCTTTGACGATGCTTCCGACAGTCGGTGCAGCGAGTGCTGCTACAACAAGGGGCGCAACGATGAGTAGCTGTTTAGTGGCAAGTGGCTTCCACAACCGTTTGGCATTGGCAAGGAGCAGAAGAAGTCCGTCCCGTCCTAAGTTCGTCAGCATCTCCTTTCCAGTGTGCGCTAACGGCGCAGCGTGTGTCGCAATTTCGGGTTCGTCAACAGCCCACTCGTCTTCTATTACTGTGTTTTGATATTCGCTATAGTGTTCAATGTTTGGTGTGCGGTGTAGCAGTTGGTTGATTACTTGTTCAACGCCTTCACCAAGATGATGTACTGTGTTTTCGATATGGGTGCTCCATGTAGGGAGTTTGGGCAGTTGTAGAATGCCGCCCATATCTAACCACATCTGAATGAGCCGAAGGATCAACGGTTCTTTCAGAGATGCCCGTAGAAAACGCATCAGGAGGTGCGTATCCATCCTGTCAAAGAAGTTCTCAATGTCGGCATGGACGACCCATTCGTAACCTTCTGCTCGGATAGCAGCGACCTGTGCAACAGCGTGCGGGACCCCGCGATTAGGACGATAGCCGAAGCTGCAATCAAGAAATTTGGCTTCGTAGATCGGTGAGATGAGATCGCAAACGGCGCGCTGAACAATCCGATCTTTTAGTGCCAACACAGAGAGTTCGCGAGTGCTACCGTTTGCTTTTTTTATTGTGAATTGCTGAACTGGAAGCGGGTAATAACGTTCTTCCGCAATTTCACGCGAGAGTTGACGGAGATGCTTCGTGAGGTTTGCCTCAAACTGTTGGATGGTAACGCCGTCGCTGCCGGGCCCACCTTTGTTGGCACGGACTTTTCGCCATGCGGCGTTTAATGTTTCGGGTTGGTAGAGTTGTGTCGCGAGTGAATTGTTCAGGGTATAATCAAGCATTCAGAATCCTCCGTTTATTGATGCACGTGGTGATAGCACACTTTGTTGAAGAGTAGGGAATTGCATTGGGTTAATTGGGAAAACGAGGAAACATGGGCAAACGAATTTATAGAGTCTGCAACCATTGAAAAGGATAGTAAAAATTTTATAAACTTGATTTCTGAGCGGGAGTAACGTATAATTCAATCGTGCTGATGCAACCCTTAAATGCTAAGAATGGAGATCGAAAAACTGTGAACTATCGCGATATTTTAGAAAACATTAGACTTGCCTTCCCACAGCCGACATCTGACCCGATCCATGATTCCTATTTCGTGCATTCCATCATGCGTGCCTTGGACCAGGTGGACGCGCTCAAGACGCATCTACCGATGCTCGGGAGTATTGTCTCTGGGGACTTTGAAAAAGCGCGACAAACAGCGTTACCAGACGCTATGTCCTCGGTTGAGGATGTCACGGCTGAACTCATCGGTTATCTTCAAGGGATGACGATCTTCGGGCATCCTCGGACACAGCAGAACGTGATCCCACCGACGACAATCCCAAGCGTGATTGGTGTGCTTATCGCTTCGTTATATAATCCGAATATCGCTTGGGATGAATATAGTCATCTGGTGGCGTTGGCTGAAGTCGAGGTTGTCGGGATGACCGCGAACATGGTTGGCTACGACACAGAAAAGGCGAGTGGTGTGTTTACCTTTGGCGGTACCGGCACGACGCTCTACGGCGTGAAACTCGGTTTAGAAAAGGCGTGCCCGGGGACGATGCAAAATGGGACACCTGAAGAGGCAGTCGTGTTCGTATCAGACGCGGGACACTATTGCGCAACGAACATTGTCGGTTGGCTCGGCATGGGAACAAATAATCTGGTGACAATCCCAACAACGCATGATAATGAAATCGACCTCGCCCAATTGGAACATGCGGTTCGGGAAGCACTCACAAACGGGAAAAAGATTGCTGCGATTATCGCGACGTTGGGCACCACGGATGCGTTTGGGTTGGACGATTTAGAGAGCATTGTGGCGTTACGAGATACACTCGTTGATGAATTCCAACTTGATTACCGTCCACACATTCACGCCGATGCCGTGATTGGATGGGCCTGGTCGGTATTTAACAATTATGACGTTGAAGAAAATTCTTTAGGATTCCGCCCGCGCACCGTTCGCGCTTTGGCGGGCGCGTGCAGACGCATACGGCACCTATCCCTCGCAGATTCTATCGGGATCGACTTTCATAAGACGGGTTTTACGCCTTATATCTCCAGTCTCGTCCTTGTCAAAGATCGAGAGGACCTCAATTTGGTGAAGCGTCATCCGGAACAGATGCCGTATCTCTATCACTTTGGTGAACACCGGCCCGGCATGTATACGCTTGAAACCTCCAGAGCGGGGACGGGTCCCCTTGCAGCCCTCGCGAATCTCCGGTTGTTCGGGGAACAAGGCTTACGGGTTATCCTCGGGCACATCGTTGAGATGACACAACTCTTGCGGGAACACCTGGAAGGGCATGCGGGTACCACCGTGCTGAACCGAGACAATTTTGGCACCGTCACCCTTTTCCGGGCCTATCCAGAGGGCGTGGATACCTTCTCAATCAAGCAGCAGGAATTTGAGGATGCTGCCTATCGTGAGAGTTTACTTGCACATAACGCCTACAACCAAGAAATTTTCCAATACGTGCATTCGGAGGCGATGGAGGGGAGAGGTGTGGTCATTTCCACAACCGACTGCTACCGGCAGACAAATTATGGCGAACCGATCGTCGCCCTGAAATCGTATATCCTATCCCCGTTTGTCGATGAGACGGATGTAGAGAGTGTTGTTGCCAAGGTACTCGAAGCGCGGGCACAGGTCGCGGGAAATAGTACTTGTGCTACCGCATCGAACGGTTCCTAAAAAGTGGCGATTCGAGCATTTCGAGGAGCGTCCGTTTGCGGCGGTGTCGGTCTCGAAGGACTTCCAGATAAGCCTTCCACTGACTTTCCTGGTCAAGGTGCCGATAGAGTTTCTGGGCTTCGGTCAGGTAGTGCTGAACTGTTTTATAATCCGTGCGGTTCCGTGAGGTCAGCACCTGTTCGATCAGTCCTTGATAGAGCATAATAGCGGTTTCCGGGCGGTGTGCTTCCACTAAGGTGAGCAGCTGCTCAGCGAAATCCTGGATACGGTTCGCAAGTGGATTTTTGAGGATATCATAGTATTCCTCAATCGTTAGTGGGAATTCCTCGAGTGTCTCCCATATCGTATCCTCATCCTGACGTTCCAGAAGAAAATTGATAAAACCAGCGGCGGCTTCTTCGCGTCGAGCGAGTCGGAAGGCGGCTGCGATTTGTTCGTTGTTAAGATAGAGGTACAGTAAGAGTCGAACGTGTGTCTGGCGATCACGACTTTCATCGAGTCGTTGTTCAATTGCCGTTTGGAGTTCGGTTGTGTCTTGTGTGGTACAGAGTTGCTTGAGAAGGTGGATGAGGTGTGGTGTGAAAGCAGCTTCTGCTTCAAAGCTCAGTTCCAATAGCGGTCGGCGGTATTCACGAATTGCCGTCAGTTCCTGTAATGTGTCGGCTCCTGTAATGTGTCGGCGATCTGCCCGAACTGCGTTGTGCATGTCCGGACGAATCGGGGCAATTCAGTGCTTTGAAGTGTGTCTTCGTAACGGATAACGGATTGGTGTATCAAGGCATAGAGGATAGACAACGCGAATTCCGTTGCCCCGGCTTGTGCCAGCGATTCAGCATGTCGGACGAGCTCTGTCAGCTGCGCTATGACCTTGTGGAGTTGATGCTGTTCGAGAAATCCATCCCCGAAAAGACGATCAATCTGTTCTCGGTAGGCTGTGCTTGTCGCAGATGCGCCTACAGTGGATGCGGATGTTGTCGGGGTATCTCGGAATTGGGACACTGCTACGCCGTCTACGTAGGTTTTCACGATCGGAACCAACGTGGGTTCGCGTTTGAGGAGTTCGGAAATAACGCGTAAAAGGGTTGCTCTCGGTTTCTCAGCGATCGCCGTCAGTATGGGTGCTATGGAATGGATCTCGTCTGGTTCGTGAACGTAGGTGAGTAGCAGTGCAACGATGTGTTTACAGTCGCCACCCCAATCGTATGGACAAGAACACTCCGCGTCAGCGATCCCTGTGGGTGTCAATTCCACAGAGACGCGATAGGGGGTATCTTCTGACCCTTGGCAGGTTGCCGAGAGCGTCCAGTCGTGAAACATGGCATTTTCGATCGCTTCCTCGTAGAAATAGTCCTCACCGCGCGAAAAGACTTGCTTTGTGCATCGCTCTTGAATCTGGTCTTCGGTAAGGCCAGGATATTGCATATTAAACCACAATCGTTTCAGGAACTACCGTTACGTCTCCAACAGCGGGGACTTCAATCCGTCCGACACAGGCGCGACACAAGGCGTAGTACCGAACGGAATCTTCGTCGGTATTGATGACGCGGTTAACGGCTTGTTTCATCTGCTCGAATTGGGAGCGGGTGAGATGCGCTTCAAAGACACTATATTGGACGCGGCTCCCGAACCCTTTGAGTACTTTCGCGAGCTGGTTGCGTCTCTGGTTGTCTGGGATATCGTAAGAGATGACATAGAACACCGAATGGACCTCCCTTGCTTTTTTCGGTTTCGTTTTGTTCAACGCAACCTACAATTTACACACGCCGAACTCACGTTAGGATACCAGCCCTGTCGCTCGCGTGTCAAGAAAAAATCATTTGAAAATAGGTTTCAGATGTGGTATTATGCCCATTATAACAGTGCGGTTCGTAGTAGTGCGATTCATCGCACGTATTCTGGTTTATAGTAGTGCGATTCATCACACGTATTCTGGTTTATAGTAGTGCGATTCATCACACGTATTCTGGTTCGTAGTAGTGCGATTCATCGCACGTTGTGCTAAGTATACCAGGATATTTTTTATTAGAACGTGCCAACGGGCAATGAATTGCCCTACTACAAACAGTTCGATTTATCGCACGTCCGCGGGTTAGGAACGGGCAATGAATTGCCCTATTACAAACGGAGTTTACTCTTAATTTCAAAGTTGATAAAGCAATCGTGTGATTCTGGAAATACACATGTACAATTATCGTAAACAAACACCTGAACAGAAAGCCGAAATCCTGAATCAGCGACAGACAAGGCGTTTACCCTTGCATGAACCACCACATTTCCATCTCGCCAAAGGTTGGTTCCTAATTACTGCGGCGACTTACTAACACAAACGATATTTCCATACCGACGAAGAACGAGCATGGCTCCTTGGAGAATTACAAAAGGAACTTCAAATCGTTAAGATCCCCATAAGCAGTTGGGTTGTGTTACCAAATCATTATCATCTATTAGTTCAATGTCACCCGCTTTCGGTTATCAGTCGTCCCTTACGTAAGGTTCATGCGCGGACAGCACGTGAACTAAATCGACGTGCTGGGCTGACAGGACGAAAAATTTGGCATCTTTTTAGCGATCGACAGATTCGTAATGAGCGACATTACTACACGACGCTGAACTACATCCACTACAATCCGACAAAGCATGATTACATCCTAAAACCGTCGGATTGGACTTGTTCAAGTTTTCATTGGTATGAAAAACATTTTGGCATTGAATGGCTGCGAGATCTCTGGCGAACTTATCCTATTCGTGATTACGGCAAAGGTTGGGATTGGTTAAGTCAGTGATGCACTTGAGTAATAGAAAATCGTTTGTAGTAGTGCGATTTATCGCACGTTGTGTTAGTATAAAAGTTTGGTTCGTAGTAGTGCGATTCATCGCACGTTGTGTTAGTATAAAAGTTTGGTTCGTAGTAGTGCGATTCATCGCACGTTGTGTTAGTATAAAAGTTTGGTTCGTAGTAGTGCGATTCATCGCACGTTGTGTTAGTATAAGGGTTTGGTTTGTAGTAGTGCGATTCATCGCACGTTGTGTTAGGACGTTTGATGGTATTTTCTATTAGAACGTGCCAACGGGCAATGAATTGCCCTACTACGAACCAGGACACCTTTCAGAGAAACAGAACGGGCAATGAATTGCCCTACTACGAACCGGAATATCTTTGACAAACAACTATTCTCTAAATATTTACGCAATAAGTAGATATGGGATGGGTTAAATTGCAAATAACAGTATTAGCCCCAATAGATTTGATATTCTGTTAGTATCTTGGAATGGTGTAGAGCGATAAACTTATCAACACGCAAACTTATCCCTATATTATTACCCGGATGTTGGGGAGATGTTTTAGGAATATGAGATGGTACATGTTCACCATTTCCACCTTTTCGGTGTAACAGGACACACCCCCCAATCATAATATTTCCGTTTGAATTATAATCTATAGACTTTGAGATAGCATTTAGAACATCTGTCATTTTCCATATACGCATAATGCTTTCATCTCTGCTGAAAAGAACGAAAATTTCACGACCGGGAGTTTCAGAAAATGCTAATCTGATTATTTTAGAACTCGATGGTTGGATAATACCCTTGAATCTTTCTCGAACATGTGGCGGGAACAACGGGATTTTGTACGGATCATGACTCTTTCTTACGACAAGTGTCCTTAAATCTTCTTTTTGAGGTTCTGATAGGTTAAAATGTTCAGCGAAATTATCAATACTCCAACGTGTTATTTGGTTAAATCCATTTCCTGTATATGCCTTAATGCTTGCGTCTATATTACGCCCGCAAGTAAAACCAAGTTTCACGTCACACTTTCCACCAGTGCTTGTTCGCATTGATTCTGAGAAGTGACCATCAATCCTATATGCGACTTTTAATGCTTCAGTAACTTCAGGATATTCGGAGATACTGTCCTTAAACAATATCTCTCCATTCCTACCAATAGATGCGTTCTTGTTTCCAATATATCCAACCTCGTTATTCACTACAACTTACCCCGCTATAGATCAGACTAATCATCTTTGGAATGACAGCATTTCCTAATTGTTTGTAACCTTGTGCAGATTCACTCACATAATGAGATTCTGAAAAACCCATCGCTTTTTTACATTCAGAAAGAGACAATTTGCGAATATTACCATCAATGAAATAAAGACCTGTTTTTGCTCCTAAACCGCCACTGGATGCAGATAAGGTAATCGCATGCCCATTGGGGTGATAAATTCTTTCTCCTTGTCTTCCTTTATTAACTTGACCTATCCGAATAGGGCAAAATTGAGGTTCAGGCTGAATATCTTTATCAATTTCCGCATCTTCTCGGTGAATGATAAGGTCATTTTCTACATCGTCATCTAAAATATCCCGAAGAAACACTTTTTCATGAGTTGGCTTAGGTTCAGAGAACTTCAGTCCTGCGTCCTTTCTTAAACAAATGAAGTAAACACGTGAGCGTGCTTGTGGTATTCCGTAATAAGACGAATTAAGGAGCGAGGGATATACTTTGTAACCTATTTTTTTCAGTTTATTTTTGATAGTTTTAACAACCTTGCCATTATTGATCTTCAGGATATTCCGCACATTTTCTAAAATCAGTAGTGGTGGTTTATGGTAGTTAGCGATTCTAACTATATCATAAAAGAGCCTACCACGATTATCTTTGAACCCAGTATGATTGCCATTAATTGAAAAAGATTGGCAAGGGAAACCTGCACAAAGAATATCGTGTGATGGAATATCTGCTTCGCTAATTTTTGTAATGTCTCCACTTGGTTTATCGCTAAAGTTTTTCTGGTAAATTCGTGATACCTCTTTGTTTATCTCTGCTGAAAAAGCACATGTTAAACCATGACCCTCGAGAGCAACCCGGAAACCACCAATACCAGCAAAAAGGTCTATGAACTTTTCCATAGTCAACTCCTATACAGCCTCCTCTATAAACTTCCAAAAGATAGTTTCTCGGTGGCGGTTGTTATACACATAGCAGCGTTCAGCGACATAAAGCGGTGTGTATCCTGTGCTATAATGGTGGTGAGAACCATAATACACCTTTTTCAACAGGGACCAGAAGCCCTCAATCGTATTCGTGTGCTTATCGCCGTCTACATACTGCTCTTGGTGATTGATAACCTCGTGCTTCATATCACGGCTAAGTGCGTTATAGGCGTGATACTCGTCCGTCATAAGTTCAGATTCTTTGACATTCACAACACGCCTAATGAATTCGAGTATATCGCGACCGGTTAATCCTTTCGCGACTTCTGCAACGACTTGACCGCCACGAGCAACTGCTCCGATCACAGCAGTTTTAGAAGTACCACGTCCGCGCGGTGCGGGTTCGCGGTCTTCCTTTTTGTTCTCTTTGCGGGGTTTCCCACCGATATAGGTCTCATCTGCCTCTATAATGCCTTTTAGCATGATAGAGTTGACTTTATCTGCCATTTCTGCCCTTATGCGTGTTAGTATATACCACGCTGTTTTTTGGTTCAAGTCTAAATCACGCGCTAACTGGTGGCTTGAGAGTCCTTTTTTCGCATTCAGTATCAATGAAATCGCGAGAAACCATTTCTGTAACTCTATTTTCGTACCATGAAAGACTGTGCCACAGGTAACTTTGAACGATGCTTTACATGCAGAGCAGTGAAACCGTCCCACACGCCCTACGCCATCCTCTTTCTTGCGAACCACCTCTATACACCCACAATGTGGACAAACAGGTGTTCCTCGCCACCTAATACGCTCCAAGTGGTCAATACAACTCTCTTGGTCAGGGTAACGCTCCATAACCTCAATAAGGTTCATGAAAAAACTCCTCTGTATTTCAAAAGGAGTTGCTAAAAAACTGCGATTTTAGGTATAATAGCAGCAGTGATACTCCGAAGCAACTCCGCTTTGGATTTAAGGGAGGTTACCGCCTCCCTTTTAACTGCAATTATTATACCATTTTTCAAGGAATTAAATCAAGCGAAAACCCTCTAAATATAAGGGTTTAATCGGGTTTTCCAACAACTTTTTTCAATCCCATATCTACTTATTGCGAATATTTACAAGGGTCAAATTGGTTATGCCTGAATTTATCAGTTCCCCAATATTTTTGATAATTGCAGCGATACTCGCCATTTTTCTCGTGATTGCTATTGTGAAGGGCGCGATCCGTCTCTTCATCTGGATCGCTGTTATTGCCATAATCCTTATTGGCCTCGGTGTGATGACACAAGAGGACATGCGCGATTGGTTTGAGAATCTCCTGAAGACAGTAACGGGATAGACGTTGGGAGTCAGTTTATCGGCGGCGGGTTGTCTCTCAATCCACAGATGCGGTACTGCCCAAACCCAAATGCCGTGTGATGCCCGATGTGCAAATACTCGCCAAGATAGATAAAAGGCAGAAACGGCTCCAGCTCACCTTCAAAACGGACTTTGCCGATAAATCCACCCATCGGAACAGACTTTTCCGCTCGGTAAGAGTACCGATCCTTCCTAAGCCAGTTCAGGCGAGAATCATGACCGACAGCAGCGGAAGCCTCAATCAAGCCGTGAGCATCTACATCCAAATCCTCGCCACAATGGAAATAACTCAGGAACCGGATACGCCGGAGCAGATTTCGGATGAGGTGTTCAAACGTCAGCTTGCTTGTCCACTTGCCATCGACTTTGATACTGGTAGGTGTGATAAATTCCAATTCAATCGCATCGGTGGCATGCGGCGCAGCGGGCATTACATCAGCCAATCCAAGAATCAGTCCATCATCCGTCAGCATCTCGGTCTCTGCCGTGTAAATCGTCTGAGGTTGATGGATGCCATGCGCGGGTAAACTCTCGACCTTATCGAGTTGACACTGCCCGCGTTTGCCTTGGAGACCGATACGCCGTTTGCCTATCTGATCGAAAGTAAACACCATCCAGGGTAGGAGATTGATTGCTTCGCCAATGAGTGTCAGGTCGCATGTGAAAGTATCATCCGGGGCATACTCAAGTTGTCCGGTGCGCGGCGGTTGGAGGATAAACGGATGCGGTGCGAACGGTTGTCCGCGGAGCATCGGGCTATCGTCTGGCACTGGGGTTTCAAAGCATTTAGAATAAATGCATCGTTCGGGGAATTGACACTGTTCTTCACATTCACTCGTCGTCTCGATGCAGGCGATATGTCGTAGGATATAACCGAATCTGCCCCGGAAGACATTGCCTTTATGTTGTGGCATCTTCAGCGGTTCTTGAGCGGTATAGGTGAAGCGGTAGCGTGCAAATTGGAAATTTTTGAGCATGGTGTGTTTACGACCAACCAAAGGCAGTGCGTATGTATTGATGAAATGTTTGCTGGAGGCGATACCACGTATCCTTTCCCCAGATTTCTAAAGACAGACTTGAATGCCCAGTTTCTTCTTTCAATTCGGCTTGGATAAGCTGCTGTGCCTCTTGCGAAGCCCCACACAACACGATGGCACGTGCCTCAACACCACCGAGTTGCCGCATCCGTAAAATAGCCTCCATCCCTTTTTGCTTCACCCGGGCATGTTCATAAGCAAGGGTACACGAAACGACCACGATTTGGTAACCCAGTACTGCAACCACGTCAAGTTCAAAAGGCTTCACACTTGCGTCTGATACATTGGCTCGCCGGACATACACCTTGTGGAGAAGTCTATAGTTGCTCCGATCCGAGCACTGCTGAGAGATGTCTGCCAAGGTATCCTGAAAGGCAGCATACGCCCCGTACTCAAGAAGCTCAGGTGTAAAACGCCTACTGCTATTGAATGCTGCACGGCCTTTCGCCAATTGGTCTTCGCTGAGAGTTTTGGGAGTAGGACAATTTCTCGTTTGATTGTTACCCCATTCATCCCAGTATTCATAAAGAAATGGACCGAGTTCAAAGCCGTTGAGTTCAGCAATGCGTTGCAGCCAAGGCTCGACTCCCTTGCAAGTATCTGAGACTAAGATATTTCCGTTCCGGTCTATGAGGGTCGCGCCTACGTCGGCACGTGGATCCAGATAGGAGGTCTCTACATCCAGATTTCGCGATGGAAGAGAAACCTTAATATTTTCTGCGGCAGCGACGGTTTCAACGCACATCACTTTTGTACCACCGGTATAATGTACGTGAATGCAAGCGGTATTGTCTGGTAAATTGTGTATGAGGTTCTGAGTTATGTCGTTTCGGACAGTAGTTGGATTTCCCGATACTGTTTCGACCGTATCAATAGCGGATACATCGCGACTATATTTCAGCAGTCGGTCTCGTTCAGGTTTTGTTTCTTTTGTATGCACAAGTCGTACATGGATTGGGGACGGTAGGTTATCTTTCAAATGATGAAGTGCCACCCAAACAGGTAGTGGATTGGTGCCAACTGTTAGCATGAGGAGTGTTCCCATGAGGGCAGTTTCCTCCGTTTTCCTACAGACTTTTGCCGGCCGCCGAAAATGTTGTGCTTGTGTTGTGATATTTTCAGAGGCTTTTGGACGGTATAGGTAGAGCGGTAGTGTGCGAATCTGAAGTTTTGGAGCATGGTATATTTGAGATGTCTGAACTAGGATTTACAAGATTAGCGGATTTTCAAGATTGTTGATAGGTAAATGTTTTTGATTGGGATCAGTCCGTATGATGTTTGACAATCGTTGGCCATTGTCGTTATGAACGAACGCCTATCAGACAAGATGTCTAATCCTGAAAATCTGTAAATCCTGCCAAAGACCATACGCGCATCTGACGATTTCGCTTTCCACGCCCTGTCAACAGTGCTGGCAATTGCAATGTGAAGAATGTGATACCTCATCCACATATTGATGCTGACCGTAATGTATCATAGTCAAACCGTCATTTTCAAATTTACAACTTGCCCGGATTGATCTGGTGATACGAAACCTATAGATACCTCTATCATGCTTTATAAAATTCTCAAAATCTAATCCCGAAACGTTGTCATTAAGTTGTGTTATGTTACCTCCACTTTTTTCTAAAGCAAACGCAACCTTCGCAAAAGTTTGGTTAAGATCAATTCGTTCTGTGTCGTTGATCGATTCTATGTCGCTATTAAACTGATCTGTATATTTTAATCGCGGAAATGGTAGCAATTTTTTAGTTAATAAACCTGATTTTGTTCGATTCCAAATCAACTCTCCCCACGCGGACAATCCCGCAACAGTTTTGCCATTATCTTCTATAGGTTCAAGTAATGTTTCTGGTATACCTTCAAAGTTTTCAAGGGGATACATTTCGCCAACCGACATCATTGCAAATTCCAGTGTATGGTTTTCAATGTCAGTTGTGTCAATCTGAATTGGCAGTCGTGGAATTTTTATGAGTTCAGAAGAACCTTCAAAAATGTAAACAGACTCATTGGCATAAAATGTGCCGAAAGTCTGCATGTATCCTTGTAGGCTTTTGAACCCGCCTACGAGGTTGAAAATCACCTGATGATCGACACTATCTTGTTGCCACGATACATTTTCCTCTAACCACTTGATGAGTTCCTTCGTGCCTGCGGCAAAATACTTGGTATCCTTGGTGGATAGTTGTGAAGGCGTGACGATTTCTACCTGAAAGCCTCGAGATTCAAGAAACTCCTTAATGAGTTCACCCGTTATCTGACCTTGTACGGTGTCGGTACAGATGAGATAGTGTAGATCGGGACTGTTTTGAGGCAATCGACCTCCATAGATACCGTAAATACCGTTCAGTTCAGCACTAATCCGGCGGCTTGTTTCATCATCATTTTTTGAAAGTTTGTCACGTGCTCGTTCATCAAGAGTGTTAATTGCTTTTTGTGCTTCTAAATCCTGATTTAATTCTTCCTGATTGAGATTCGCGGATTTGCTTAAAGTTCCATACCATGCTCCTTCAGCAGTTCTATTAATCATATTTGTCAGGATGCTCGTCCCGATGGTTGATATAATATAACGCATTGTGAGTCTCCTTTCATGTAACACATCATGAATCTTCAACTGGCGAAATTTTAACCCAACCGAGTGGTGCGATCGGGTTTTGTCCTTGATATAAAATTCTGCGTGTTTTAGGGAATTCGCGCTCGTCATAATGTCCATACCGGGAACGACTTTCACCTAACCGAAAACGATTGCGCAGGTCTAACAGTAATTCTTCAGGTGCATCTTTGTCATCCGTAAATATAGCAGTGACAGTGTTGGCATGGTAACCTATGCCCCACCCGACTCGCAGAAAGAACACGCCTTCTGGAGGGTCGGCATTTTCAGCAATTAACTTATCATAGACTTCAGGAATGTTTGGAAATTCATAGTACTCAAAGAATTCTCGTTCACTTTGCATGAGTGCGTCTGCTTCTAACCGACACACTTTAACAATATTTCGCAGCGTCTCTTCTTGTAAATCGCTAAAATGGAGTCGGGTTTTCTCCCGTTCTCGGAGAAGGAGTTCATCAATCTTGAGAGTAAACGTTAGATTTTGTCCGGCTTGAATTTGTTGGACATAGCTTTTGTATTCTTTTCCATCGTCTATTTTCTCTACAAGTTCGTTGTCTTGATCGAGTGTAACTGTCCACGCGACTCCGATTTCAAGGGCATCACTTGCAAGCGTATCGGTATCACTAACTTGCAAAGCACGAAGGATGTCATGGTTTGGGTCCCTTCCGATAGCATCTTGTTCAATTTTCTTTGCTGGTGTTTCTCTCCGCGGATTACCACGCGCGGGTTGCCGTATGAGATTTTGTAGGTATCCCAAATTATTTTCAAAAAGTTCATTATCTTTGACAATGAGTTCGGATAAAAACGCAGTGCGGATCGCACCTTTGATCGTGCTACCGGGCATATATGGACAATTTCCAATGGTTTTGATCGCTTCTCGAATTTCACCTGTTTCAGGACTTTGCGAACAAGGTAAACTATAAGCAGAAAGTTCTGTAGGATTCATGCTTCGTTGGGAAGAATAGCGTTGCCATCTGAAGTCGCGCTTTGCCATCTCGGAGGTTAATGCGTTTATATCGGCACTCGGATGCGCCAAAACCTTGTCCAAATCGATGTGATACCATCTACCATTAGCGTAGTAGCCATCAATATGGTTCAACGTTTCGCCTGATCCGATATGGACGGGGGTGATAGTCTCAAGTTTATATTTCTGTTTCATTTTCCGTTCCTTTGAGTCTAACCTGCCACGCGTATCCATAGCGATAAACGGGATGTGACCAAGTCCCTGGTTTTAAATCGACCAACCGCCCTATCTGGCTCTCGCTTGTGTTTAGAACAGAGCCTTCCGAGAACATATTAACTTGATTGCGGCGTTGCGCGCTGCCAGTAGCACTCAGCCATCCGGTTGATTGCGTTAACGTGTAGGCGATATCGCCTTTAAGGAGATGTTCAAGTTGCTCTGGCGATTTGGGACATATCGGTGAAAGTGTGACGAATTGGTTGCCTGCATCCGCAGTTGGTATCTCAAGATCATCAACTTCAGCAAAATCAAACTGTCCATATCCAGCGTTACGTTCGCCACCGATACCACAGTCACCAAGTACTCGGAGTAGGGTCTCAACTTTCTGTTGCGTTTCATCAGAATCGAAATTGGCAGCAAACCAGAGTCCACAGTTTGTATTGAACTGGACAGTTTGAACGTGCCATATTTCGGAACCAGCATTTTGGCTACCGATGGTAACACGCGGGCGGGTGGTAGTTTTCCAGATGATTGGTTCGTCATCCATCGACTTTTTCAGTTGACTTATCTCATTAGGACTTCCCCACACATTTTCACTGTTGATTAGGTTGGCTTTACTGAACGGAGGCGGGTTGCCAGAGATGATGCCGTGAAAAATGTTATGCGAAACGAACTGGACGCGTTTGCTTTCCTTTGATCGGTCTGTCCATGTCAACGGCTTCGGAAACAGGTAGACGTTATGGGCATACGGGAAGCCTGATGTCAACGTGAAGGGCAGAGTTGTGTCGTCTGCTGTGCATTTATCCAGAAAAGCAGTGAGGCTTGCTGTGTCGTAAAAAGTCGCCCACATTTGGCAGATCGCTGAAAAGAGAGTATCTGCGGGGATATAAGTCACAGTCTTTTGTAAACCGAGACTCCCCGTTTGTGCTGGACCAGTGGCACGCCCAAGATGTAATTGCGTTTTGAATGTTAAGCGATAAGCAGTATAAGTTCCCATATCCACTCCTATGCGCCAGAGATTACCGACATAATGTTAGAAGCGTAATCTAATGCACGTAAGGTAGTAATATCGGTATCTTCAGCAATAGTGATTGGTGCAACATTTGTTGGGTCTTCATAGCATTTTCGGGATTTGAACTTCATCGTCAATTTCTCAAACGCTATCTGGCCAGAGCCACGGGATCCTGCCCCCCCAAGATAATCATCCTCTAAAAGTTCCATGCCTGAGAGAATAGTATCAAAAAAATTGAGTTCATTTTCAACTTGAGACGTGCTGGAAGTGTCCCGCGTATAGAGAGCATAGATTAGTTGTAAGGGACCAAAGTTTGTTCCAGCTGGAACTCGTTCATTTTGTCGCGGGTTTGCAGCGGAGGTGATCCGGTCAATAGAAACCTCCCATTTTGCTTCAGTGAACTCACCATCAGTTTCTGCATCAGCAAGGTTTTCACGCGATTCTTTGTGCAAGGCTGTATCTCGGACAATTAGGCGAGTTGGCATTGTGTCTTGTTTGAGCCTCTGAGGTGTCACACCGAATACCTGACACACGGAACATTCAGCATAAGCCTTTGGATCGCGACATTGATGAACTTGAACTCGACCTTGGTTAGTTAAAGGATTGTTGAAATGCCGGTCAAGTAGTGAGCGCATTTTCCCACGTAATGAGGATCCAGGAATGTACGGTTCTCTGTTGAGAGGGTTTCTGATCACAGGATTATCTATACCACCAATGTCTAATGTCTCAGAATTTCCTCCAATATGTAAACCCGTTAACGCTTTAATTGTTCCTTCCAATAAAATTTTACCTTGTAACTGAATGCTTGGCATGTGTTTCTCCTTATTCGCCTCCGAATGCTTTATGATAAGCAAGTATTGCTTCAAAAAATGACACAAAATTTTGGAATTTTGTGTCATCGTCAACAAGTCCAATGGCTTGAGTTAAGACATCTTTCAATTTTTCAGTATTGGCCTTCCGTTGATCTGGAGCGCGCGCTGCTACATAAGCCAACTTCGGTTTCAACATTATGAGTTCGTTGAGTTGAAACTCTTCGCCCATTTTGACTTTCATTTGGATTTTCTTAACCGCACTGAAAACTTTTCTAATTTGCGAAGTTGTGACACCAGAACGCTTATCACTGATTTGTTTGCCCAACTTTTCTGCTTCATCTACAAGAGGCTTTCCGCCTTCCTCAATCACGTTAGACGGTAAGTTATAACTTTTCTGCTGATTATGACCTCCCCGCCGCGGTTGATTCTGCGAACTACGTTGGTTTCTGTTAGATTGGTTTTGCATTTTAATCCTCCTTATTTCTAATATGTAATGCTGTCCATCTTGTAATAACGTGGATAAGCTCCCTTAATTTAGGCGTGTCAATATGATTAAGTTCACCTTGTAATTTTCGGATAAACTGTTCATGCGATTTTTCTCTCCCCAGCAACCGATGGAAATAGTAGATAGATCGCCACGCCCATCGGTGTCCTTCTAGCTCTTTTTTGGAGTAGATTTGGCTTAAACGGGTGAGAATGTCGCGCGGGAGTTGGTTTTCACCTGTTAACGCATCTAAAAACCGGTGATGCCAGTCAGTAACATCTTTGAAATCGTCCCACGACATCGGTTTTTGCAGGAAAGTGATAGCGTCTTTCCCGTCACGACCTTTAGCGTCTTTTTCGGCACTCCCGCTTATATCCGCAAACAGATAGAGCGGAAATTTCTGGTGTTCAATGGCGATACCACCTGACAGTGTGATGTGATTACCCGTGACAAACTTGCGAAATTCGGTTCGGATTTTTTGCGCGATGTTCGGCAACGCACTCCAGCCACCGACAAGAAACAGGTCATCACCACCAGCGTAGATAAGTTCAAGAATCTCTTTACCGTGCTTTTTACGGTGATTTTCGTTGTATACTCGGCAGAGCTCAGGGACGTATCCTTCAAAAAAGAGACGTAGTGCTTCGCTCAAGGTAGCTAAACGGGAGATAGTTGCATTTTCAAGTTTATCTGTGAAGACTGTGCCGAGGTCATCAACGTCCATCCGCAATGCACCGAGCCATTTAACGCCTTCGGAGGCATCGGCGATGTTACTGTAATCAGCAATAGTACCATCTGATTTGGACGCAACTAAGGGACGGAACAAACGGAAATCGTAACTCACGGGAATACCTTCCCACTGATATTTTTTAATACCCGCAAGTAAATCAGTATCTCCAAGCCGATAGACAACAGCATGTTCGGATTGATCCGGTGCTGCCAGTTTCTTATCTGTATCTGGGTCTAAGCGAATATCTATACCGAACGCCTTAATAGTATCGCGCCAAGTCGGTTTTTCTGGGATATCCGATTCTGGAACTTCAAAGGTGATGAGATATTCAGGAGTTCTCAGATCTCCACCGAGTTCACCAAACTGCCACAGGTCTCTTTTTTCATCTTCTTGTTCGGTATCCTCTTGTCCGTCAATTTGTTTGTTCTCGTGGGGTTCAAAGAGGTTATTAAACATAGCATCGCTGCCTAACTCAGTCCACTTTTTCTGTTTACTTTGATGCACATTCTCTGCTACCTCACCCCACTTTTTGGAAAAGTTTTCTGCCTCAAATTCACCAGCGGTAACGGAGACATAATCCAAAATACAATAAAGTTCACCTCTGTGGAGTGCCCATAACTTATCGGAAATATCTTTACGGAGCGTGTCAAATTTCTGTTCGGTATTCGTATAGGGGGCAAGAATATAAAAGTGCCCACCGCTTGCAAGGAGTAGGTTCGTGATGGGTAGGTCAAGCTGCTTTAAAACCCAATGCGCGATTGCCTCAGTGAGCAGTTGGAGATAGAAAGAACGCCCCCGCAGTTGTCTTGATGCCCCATCAGAGAGGATATGATACAGAAAATTCTGTATGCCAGAGATGTCACCTTTAATGAGCGCGCATATTTTTCGGTTTGACTCTCGTGGGGCAGTAAGGAGTGGATTAATATCGGAATCTTCAGTGAGTTCATGCCCGATGCAGGCGGCAATCGCTGCGGTTGTGCGGAGGTGGTCATAGAGTGAAATATCAGATCCTGGATTATCTTTGCCCCGTTCTGATGGTATTCGTGAAGTGTATTTATGGAGCAGTGCCACAAGCGTCTGATAAAATGCTGGTGTGTACTGTCTACCTGCCGTTGTCTTGTGGAACGCATTGGTGAATTCCTTCCACAATGCTGCATAAATTACCTGATTTATATCAGCGGATTCGCTCGGAATGATTGTGTCTCTACCAAAGCTGAGTGCAGCGAGGGTGTAGTGACGTTTCTCTTTCGCACCTTCAATATTTGAGAGGATAGAAACGAGTGCAGCTGTTTCTATCTCTTCGTCTTTGCCTTCGGTAGCGGAGAGGCGATCTGCTAAAATAACCTGCTTTTGTATGAGATGCTGGAATTCAGTCGGATCATCTTCTGGGTGGTGATGTAGAATAGCGTTTTTGAAACCATCCCCGCACGGAGCGAAAAAATCTGCAAAATCTTCGTTGACGAATTCGTAACTATATTCTTGATGTGATTTGTTCCGGTCAGTGCCGCGCCCCCGAAATTTGCCGATGTCGTGCAGCAGTGCGGCGAGGTGTAAAAGTTCAAGTTCTTTCAATGTATTTTATCCTTACAGGTTCAGCATTGTAGCAGTGTTTTTCATAAGTTTACAAAAAATTAGGCGAGGCGAGTATTTATCAAACTCACGTATAAAATACTATATCGGAAATCCCATGGATTTACGAACGGCAACTTGGGTTACTATAGGTCAATTTCAAAAAAATTAGTCAAGGAAAAAAAATTAAGTCTGTATGTAACTCGACACCATACAATATTTTAAGGAAAAAAGCAAGTTAAATCCGTAAAAATCGCTAATTTCGCTTGAAAATACCTTTGCAGGGTCTCAGGGTGTGATACAGACGCGGATTTGTTAGAGGTTTGGCACGAAACTTGGTCAAATTTGATTTTTAGGTTGGCAATTTGGGTCGAATCTGTTATCATTTCTGTAGTATGCGTAGCATGCGCGGTTTCGAGAACATAGAACTTGACCGCTAAGCACCGACAATGCTATGATTAGAACAGTCGTAAAATAAAAAGGAACGCCAATGAGAAATTGTGAAATACGTTTGCTTGTGATTTTATTCTGTTGTGTGTGTATCTGCGGTTGCGATAGGGGGCAGCACGTCGTCAAACCTCCCATAGCAGTTGACTTGATACCCGATCCGAATTTAGCGGCTGCAGTGCGCGAGGAACTTGGTTTAACAACAGATGCCCCACTGACGGCAGAGGTGTTGCAGAACCTGGGAACACTTAGGGCTCACGACTACCAGATTGTAGATCTCACGGGTTTAGAATACGCCGTGAATCTGACAAAACTGCATCTGACCGAGAACCAGATATCTGATGTTTCACCACTGGAAAATCTCACAAACCTGACAGAACTGTACCTCGCTGGGAACCAGTTATCCGATATTTCACCACTATTCGATATTTCACCACTGGAAAATCTCACAAACTTGACAGGACTGGGCCTCGGCTTGAACCAGTTATCCAATATTTCACCACTGGAAAATCTCACAAACTTGACAGGACTGGGCCTCGGCTTGAACCAGTTATCCAATATTTCACCACTGGAAAATCTCACAAACTTGACAGGACTGGGCCTCGCTGGGAACCAGTTATTCGATATTTCACCACTGGAGAATCTCATAAATCTAAGAGGACTGCACCTCGGCTTGAACCAGTTATCCAATATTTCACCACTGGAAAATCTCACAAATCTAAGACAACTGGGCCTCGGCTTGAACCAGTTATTCGATATTTCACCACTGGAAAATCTCACAAATCTAAGAGGATTGCACCTGCACGAGAACCAGTTATTCGATATTTCACCACTGGAAAATCTCACAAATCTGATAAATCTGTGGCTGTCCAATAACCAGATATCGGACATCGCCCCCCTCGCGGCGAATAGAGGCTTGGGCGACAGTGACACCCTCTGGTTGAAAGGCAACCCTTTGGACGAGGCTGCCATTCGCACACATATTCCTACACTCCAAGAGAGAGGCGTTAGAATAGACCTCTAAAAAATATCAAGGTGGATATTTAGGTTGGAAGTAAACGGAGAGAATGATGGTATTAGGGGTATAGACCCTCTACAAAAGGGTCGAAATAGTTACATTTATAGAGGTTATATAAGATGGGAATTTTAACGACGGATCAGCGTAAACAGTGGAAGACTGAGGGGTACCTCATTTTGAAAGGTGTCCTTTCTCCTGGAGAGGTGGAAGCGTTGACAGCAACGGTCAATGAGATGGATGCTGAGTTTCGGAAAGGTGAGAATGTTACTGCCGATTCTGTGTTTGATAAACGAAATGTGATGGAAGATAACGACATTTTCGTTGAACTGATGGATCATCCGGTGACGTTTCCGATTGTGCGCGAGTTAATAGGGGATTTTATCCAATTGAGTATGTCCGAGGTGATTGTGCGTCCGCCGAACCCGAAAGATCAAGGTTATCTGCATACGGACGGTGGGCAGGCGATGCGAACGATTCGGGTCAGCAGATCAAGTTCTCCCCTGCAAGTCAAAATCCACTATTTCTTGACGGACCTTGAGCGCCCAGAGAGTGGAAACTTCACCGTTGTGCCGGGAAGCCATAATCGTACTTTTCCAGAAACGGGAGTCAAGGACGGTCCCTATATCCCTGAAGCGGTGCAGTTGTGTGTGAAAGCGGGGGATGCTGCTGTTTTTCCTCATGCCTTATGGCACGGCGTTGTTGCAAATCGATCAGAACAGCCTCGCAAGACCCTAATCTATTGCTATAGCCATCAGTGCTTCCGCCCCTTTGATTACGAAAAGGCATCGCCTGAACTTATGGAGCGATGTACACCGCGGCAGCAGAGATTGATTGGGGACATCGGGGATTGGAAACCGGGTTCGTATTTCTATTCTCCCGGGGATCAGGAAAAAATAATCAGTGAGCAAGAAGATGATTAGTTAGTCAACTTCGATGACAACGTACTGTTGTTCAACGGAAACCGGGAATGTGTCGGCAACGTAGGGACCTTTTTCGCGGTCAGAATTAGATGCGTCAATATCCTCACCGCTTTCGACTTGGACTTCGTATTTCCTGACGCGGCGTTGGGCAGGACTCCACCAAGATTGCCCGGTTTTGATGTCGAATTCCCAACTGTGCCACGGGCATCGGAGGATCTCACCTTTGCGGGTGTAGTTATAAGTGCCTGGGGTTGGTGATTCTAAAAATCCGGTGACGATGCCTTTACACAACGGTCCGCCTTGGTGCGGACAGCTGTTTCGGATCGCGAAGAATTCGCCATCAATGTTAAAGACACCGATAGAACGTCCGCCGATTTCGACGATTTTACGTTCACCGGGCAGGATTTCGTCTGGTGTTGCTACTACGTATTTAGGCATTTATGGTTTTTAGTTCTCAGTTTGCTTCGCAGTGAGAATACGATTTTTTCTGCAAAAAAATCTTTCAGTAATCAGTATTCAGTTGTCGGTTGCCAGTAAGTGTCGCGAGCGCAGCTCGCTCCTACCATAAGAGATCGCGAGCACAGCTCGCTCCTACAGGACAGAAACCAATCTTACAGTTTTTCAAATGCGTAAAGGTTGCGGGCGTTGTCTGATAAGATTCTCTTACGCAGTTCCGGTGCAAGGAAACTGGGCAGCGCACGGTCAGGGGAATCGAAATCCCAGTGTGGATAATCCGTGGCGAACATGAGTTTGTCGTTCATGCCCATCTGTTCAAGCATCTGCTCGAAATATTCTCGCTTCGGCGGTTCTTCCATGGGTTGCGTGCTGAGCCAGAAATGGTCGCGGATGTATTCCGAAGGCTTGCGTTTGATATCCGGGATCTCAACGCGGAGTTTCTCCCATGTTGCGTCCAGTCGCCAGATAAGCGGTGGCAGCCATGCAAATCCGCCCTCAATTAGCACAACCTTGAGCGTCGGGAAATGGTCAAACACGCCTTCACAGACATAACTGATAACTTGCGTGTGAAAGGCTTGCGGCATACCGCCGTGATCCTCTATGTAATAGGAGGGCCACCCGGCACCTGTGATGGGACCCTGATTGCCGCCGAAGTGGATACCGATAGGTAGATCGTATTCAACGGCTGCCTCATAGATTTTCCAGTATTTTTGGTTGCCAAGCGGTTCCCGCGTCCGGGCGAGGAGCAAAATTTGAACAAACGCTGGATTTGGACCACACCGATGAACTTCTGCAGCGGCGAGATCCCCGTTCTCATAAGGCAGAACAATAGAAGCACGTAGACGAGGTTCAGGTTCAACCCAATCGGCAACCTGCCAATCGTTGACCGCACTTGCGAGTGCGTCACCATACGCAAGATTCAGCTGCTCACCGACAGGGATTAGCGGATTCAACACGCCGTATTCAATATCCCATGCATCCAGCAATTGCTCCTGCATGAACCCCAAATCTGCACCCGGTGAAAGTCCAGAGGGTGGCCATGCATCGTGGCGTGCAGCATTCAGCAGTGCGCGCGGATAGTATCCGCCAATTTGACCGCGGAGACCGAAGGTTTTGTGGTGATCCTGCCACCGCTGAGACAGGTAGGGAGACAATCCGCCCGGCGGCACAGAGTTGTGGATATCGCAATCAATCACTGGATATTTCAAACGTTTCGTTGTTGTGTTTTCCATCGCGTTTATCTCCATGGGTTAAGAGTTACCAGTTACCAGTGGCCAGTTATCAGTTAAGAGAGTTCTTGTGGCAGTTGAGGTTACTGTTCAAGCAACAACAAACCTCTTTACCTGATAACTGAAAGATTTTTTTCGGAGAAAAAAATCGTACTGACGACTGACAACCGTTAAAACAGTTGATAGAAATTACTTGCGTTCTCGTGCAAAATCTTACGGGCGAGCGATCCGGGCAATTCGGAGGGCAGTGCCTCGTCGGGTGTGTTGAATTGCCAATGTGGGTAATCCGTTGAAAACATTAGCATTTCATCGGATTCCAATTGACCGATGATCTGAAGCAGCTGCTCCGGTGTCGGTGGCGCGTCAACAGGTTGCAAGGTAAACCGGATATGTTTTCGCATGTATTCCGACGGCGGACGTTTGACCCAGGGTGTATTGTTTCGGAGTCCGCGCCACTCTTTATCAATCCGCCACATCATTGCCGGTAGCCATGTAAAACCGCTCTCAATGAGGACGACCCGGAGTTCTGGAAACTGATTAAAAACACCTTCCGCAACGAGGCTAATTACTTGCGCTTGGAAGACCTGCGTCATTCCAGAGTATTCTTCTAAAAATGTTGATGGCCAGCCTGTCGGTGAAGGTTGGGTACCGGGTGCACCGCCGTACTGAATACCGATAGCGAGATTATGCCGGACTGCCGCTTCATAAATCGGATGGTAGAGCCGGTTCCCATAGGGTGTCCGAGAACGGACAGGTAGTATCACCTGAACAAACCCTGGATGCTCACCGACGCGTTCGATTTCCTTTGCGGCGAGTTCTGGAATCTGGCTTGGGATCACAAGCGAAGCGCGAAGCCGAGGCTCTGGATCGAGCCAATGTTCTATCTGCCAATCATTTACTGCGTGTGCGATCGCCGCGGCGAGGTCGGGGTTATGAATGCTTTGCACCCGGTAGGCACAATTAAGAATACCGTATTCAAGATTCCAACCGTCAAGTAACTGCTGACGGATATGTGAGAGGTCAATGTCCCATGGGGAAACAGCATCCGGATGCGTCGTTAGCGGTGCGCCGCGTGGATAATCGCTTGCATCGGGACCCCTAAAGCCAGAGTTCTGACAATAATCGCACCAGAAATCAGACATGTAAGGATAGAGCGTTTGCAAGGATGGGACTTCGTTATGGATGTCGCAGTCAATTGCTTTCACCCCTGCCTCTACGAAATGTGGGGTCTCCCAGGTTTCCATCTCCGTCTCCTCGGTTCGGCAAACGATGGGGCGTACTGGATTTGAACCAGTGACTTCTACCGTGTGAAGGTAGCGCTCGTACCCCTGAGCTAACGCCCCACGTAAAAGTATGGGCCCACTAGGACTCGAACCTAGGACCAACCGGTTATGAGCCGGTGGCTCTGACCACTGAGCTATGGGCCCCTCGTTTTTTCAATATAAGAATTATACTATATTCTGAATTTAAAATCAAATTTTTAATGCCTTATTGGTTATCAGAAGGAGGGTTTCGGTCGAAGGGTTGGAAAAACAACGCACTCGTAAACCGATCCGGAGCGGTTACGTGAAGTTTTAAAAACAATTCGGTAATCGACAGGCAACGAATTGCCCTACTACGAACAGGGCTGCTTGTAGTAGGGCGATTTTTGCGGCGTACTCGCCCAGATGCGACGTGCATCGCGGTGTACTCACCCCGGGGAATGCCCATAGGGAACCTTCATACCGTTGATTCATGCGAAGTGCATTATCGCACGTTCAGAAATTACCGATTTAAGTATCTAATCTTCATGAAACTGCGTCTACTGAGAGGTGGAAACTTAGATTTAAATTAGTGGACGAAATCGCGTAGTTTTCGACTTCGCCTTGGGTGTCGCAATTTACGGAGGGCTTTCGCCTCAATTTGCCGGATACGTTCGCGGGTTACATCAAAGATATTACCGACCTCTTCGAGTGTTCTCGGATAGCCGTCATCAATCCCGAAACGGAGAGAGATGACCTTCCTCTCACGCTCATTCAATTCGGAGAGGACATCTTGTATCTGCTCTTTGAGGATATTCAATTCTGCCTCTTGGACAGGGGACGGAGAATCGATATCCATAATGAAAGCACCGAGAGGATTATCGTCTTCCTCACCGATTGGGGTATCTAAAGAGGCTGTTTCTGGCGCGACTGCAAGTGCTTCATTGACTTTGCTGGTTGAAATCTTGAGGTCCTCAGCAATCTGCTCAGCTGTCGGTTCACTTCCCAATTCCTGCAAGAGTGAGCGTTGGACCCGCCGAATTTTGTTAATCCGCTCGTGCATGTGTACAGGGATACGGATGGTTCGTCCTTGATCAGCGATCGCGCGTGTGATACCTTGCCGAATCCACCATGTGGCGTAGGTGCTAAACTTATAGCCACGCTGATAATCGAACTTGTCAGCGGCTCGCATTAATCCGATATTGCCCTCCTGAATCAAGTCAAGGAATTCGAGGCCCGATGCGCGGTGTTTGTGCTTCTTCGCGATACTAACAACAAGTCGGAGATTGGCTTCAACGATCGCCATCTTTGCATCCTGTGCTTCGGACTCACCTTTGTCGATTTGCTGGGTGAGAGATCTGAGTTGCTCGCGCGAGATGCCAATTTCGTTCATGTGCTGCCGGATATTGCGCTGTAAACGGATAATGGTCACATAGGCAGCTTTCATCGAATCGGTTTCAAACTGCGGTTCAGCGCCGTTACTTCCGTTGAGCCATTCATCAGGGATATCATACTTCTGTTGGATCTGCTGGATTTCGCTTTCCCACCTGCTAACCTGATACTCCGCCTGTTTAACGAGGTCGGAGATTTTACTAATCTCTTCACGATCAACCTTCAGTTGTTCAAGGGTCTTAATGAGGTTCGAGCGGTTCTTCGATTTCTTGGTAGGTCGCTTACCGTTTGTAGAGGACGCAGTAGGCTTAGCCGTGAGGCGTTCCATCTCAAGGCTTTCGAGTACACCCAATGCCTTCTTGACCTGCTCACGCAGTTTCTTTTCCTTATTCTGCGTTGAAGTGCTGGAAACGTGCATATCAATAATATCGGAAGCTCGTTTCTTAGCGGTAACGATTTTATAGAGCAGCTTCCGAATTTCGGTAATTGCGAGCGCTGTGCTGAAGGTCGCTTCATGGGCGGTTCGATGGCCTGCTTCAATCCGTTTGGCGAGTTCGACCTCTTGCGCTTTATCAAGCAGCTGGAATTTCCCCATCTCGCGCATATACACCTTCACTGAGTCATCGGTATAGCCGCTGCTGGCCGCGGCTATTTCAGCCAACTCATCCTCATATCCGAGTTCATCGGTTCCGTCAACATCAAGATAATCAAGCGTAGGATGGTCTTTAAAATCCATTATCAACTCCTTCTTCATTTAATTTTCATCGTGAGTGTCCTGCACGCCACGACTGCGTAGGGCACGTCTCTCATTTGAAAGTTTTACCAACTGCTCAAGTGTTTCCATCTCATCTGCGCCTTCGGCGAGTGCGTGTGATCGGACGCGCTGCTCAAGATCCTGTAAGTGGAAATTGCGCAATTTCTTGAGGCACCCATCCACTCTTGCTTGTAGGTTCGGCGCGGGGGCTTTCCGTAAAAGCGCGCTTGAAATGAAGGCACTCAGATTTTCATCAGGGCACTCACTGATCAGTGCCTGGATATCTATCCCTTCACTATCATCATTTGTACTGGCTTCCCAAAGCAATTGTGCGACTTTGGCGAAGCGCGGTTCCGTGAAATGTTGACAGTCAAATTGGGATTTGACATACGGAATTAACGTTGGATTTTGGATTAACGCTTCAATAAGTTGATGTTCGACTTGGGCGCGTGCCGATAACTTCTGCTGTACGACCTTCTTTTTCGACATCGGGCGAGAAACGGAAGTCTCTTTAAGCCCCGCGTCTCGTAATTCACCCCAAAGTACACGTTCATCAACATGAAGTTCCCGCGCGGCGTATTTAATGTATTCGCTGCGTTCAACGCGGTTCTTGAGATTCAAGAGCGTTTCGGTAACCTCTTTCACGACTTGCGTTTTTACATCTATCCGGTGAATGTCCTGACTCTGAATAGCGGATTGAATCTGAAATTCGATGAGATTTATCGACTTGTCTGTAAGTTCCGTGAATGCATCGACACCGTGCTGCCGTATAAATGAGTCTGGATCTTCTCCCGTCGGAAGCAGGGCAATACGCACGCGTAAATCTTCGGTGAGCAGTCGGAGTAACCCACGCTGTGCCGCTTGGAAACCAGAGGCATCTCCATCATAAACAATGACGACTTCTGGGGCAAACCGCTTTAGCAAACGCGCATGGTCCTCGCTCAAAGAAGTACCAGAGGAAGCAACAACGTTCTCAACACCAAACTGATAAAGCATTAAAACATCCATGTAACCTTCAACAAGGAGCACATGCTGTTGCTTGTAGATAGTTTGACGCGCTTTGTCGAGGTTATAGAGAATTTTACTTTTATCATATAGAACCGTTGCGGGAGAATTTAAGTATTTGGGTTGATGCTCTTCAGAGAGTGCGCGTCCACCGAAACCAACAGGTGCACCACGTTCATTCTGGATTGGAAAAAGGATTCTGTTCCAAAACCGGTCCTGAGGTCCCCGGTCTTCGTCTTTAATTAATCCGACATCAATGAGCTGCTGGATTGTAAAACCTTTGTCTGTCGCAACTTTCACGATGTCCCGCCGTCCAGATCTGGCGTATCCGAGCTGGAACGATCGAAGGGTCTTGGGTTGAACCCCACGGCGCTTAAGATACTGCCTTGCAGGCGCGCTGGCACCCTCAGCGAGGAGTTGGTGGTGATAATATTCGACTGCGAAGCGATTGAGATCCTCTAAGTTCGTGACCCGTTTGCGATCCGCGCTCTCGCGAGCATCCTGATTCGGGAGTGCGATATTCAACCGTCCGGCTAACCACTCCATTGTCTCAATGAAGGATTTGCCCTCATGCTTTTGCACGAAAGAGATGACATTCCCACCGGTTTGACACCCGAAACAGTAAAAGATCTGCTTTTGCACTGAGACAGTAAAGGAAGGCGTTTTCTCCGTGTGAAACGGGCACAGCGCTTTGAAATCTCGACCAGCAGGACGCAGCGCGATCCCGCATTCGGAAATAACCTCAACGATGTCGCTTCGGTTCCGAATTTCGTCGATTGTTTCGCGTGGCACGTAGTTTCTTGTAGAAGGACGGTTCACGATGAATCTGCCTCTTCGTGTCAAAGTTTCCTACAGAACATTTGGTCATGTTCACCCTTTGAATGTAACGACGGTTACGCCTTCACCGCCTTGATCAAAGGATGCAAACTGATATTTGGATACAAGTGGATTTTCACGCAACTCCTCATGAACCGCATTACGCAAGGCTCCGGTACCTTTTCCGTGGAGGATACGCACCGATGGTAACCCGGCGAGGACTGCGTCATCAAGGTATTTGACGGTGACATCCAACGCCTCTTTTACGAACATCCCATGAAGGTTGATTTCATCGGCAATTGCGTTGGCTTTGCTATACTGAATATCGAGAACAGAAGCTGAGAGATTCGCACTTTTCTGTTTAGGATGGACCGAGTCAATGTCGTGATAGTCGGCTTGCATTCGCATATTCCCTACAAGCACCTGGAGCGGTGTTTTCCCGTTGGATTTAATAGCGATAACCTCCCCGAATCGGTTCAGTTTCTTGACTCGGACCTTATCGCCAATGTTGACTTCCACCTTCGGCGGGTCAGGCTGCTTTTTGGGTGGCTCCTGTCGGAGTGATTTTTTGGCAGTTTCTATCTTTGAGAAAGCGTTTTGAATACTAGCTTTAGAGGCTTGTTTTTTGCGTATGTCAGCGACAAGGTTTTCCACGGTGCGCCGTGCCCCGGCAACGATTTCGCGTGCTTCATTTTCAGCTTGCTGTTTTAGCGTCTGTCGCTCGGCTTCCAAGGTTTCAGCGAGTTTCGTATGTTTCTGGTATGCAGCCTCAGTCTCTCGAATTTTATTTTTTAGACGGTTTTGATCAGTATCTAATTTATCTTGTTTCTCTTGCAGCTCCACGAGTAGGTCTTCAACAGCGACAGCACTATTGCCTATATGGGTTTGTGCTTCATCAAGAATTTCGAGTGGAATCCCTAATTGGGAGGCAATCTTTATGGCGTTGCTACTGCCCGGTATACCTACCTGTAGTCGGTACGTGGGGCGTAGTGTTGTCCAGTCAAACTCCATTGATGCATTTTCCATAGCTTGCTGTGTATGTGCATACGCCTTAAGTGCCCCGTAGTGCGTTGTAACGATTGTATTGACTCGCCTCTCACCGAGCCAATCGAGAAGTGCCATACCGAGAGCCGTCCCTTCGCTGGGGTCTGTCCCTGCACCAATTTCATCTAAGAGTACAAGTGATTGATTGGAAACCTCGACTGTTTTAAGCATCTCGGCAATCTTAGTGATATGAGAAGAAAAGGTACTCAGACTCTGTTCAATCCCTTGATCGTCGCCGATGTCGGCAAACACATGGTCAAAGATAGCGATTTTACTTCCGTGTTCGGCTGGAATATGTAAACCGGACTGCGCCATCAGCACCAACAGCCCGACCGTTTTAAGGACAACCGTTTTGCCGCCAGTATTCGGACCGGTGATGATTAGCGTCTTGAACGTTTTGCCGATATGAACATTTGTCGGTACGACCTGTTTCGGTAGATTCACATCCGCTTCAGCATCAGGATCAGTTGAATGTTCATTTTCAAGATGGAATTCCAACAACGGATGCCGCGCTTCTATGAGCTTGACATTACCGCGGGTATTCAGTTTAGGTTCAACGGCGTTCAGTGCTAAACTAAAGCGTGCTTTTGCGTTCAAAAAATCGAACTCTGCTAATAACTCAACGGAGGATTCCAATTCGGGTAGGTGATCTCGGACGTGATCGGTCAGCGTAAGGAGAATGCGTTGTATTTCACGGTGTTCATCTTCAGCAGCTTCGTGTAATTCATTGTTCATCTGCACAATGCCCAAAGGTTCGACAAAAAAAGTCGCACCGCTTGTGGATTGCGCTTGGACTACGCCTTGGAAAGACGCGCGTGCCTCTTGTTTAATTGGGATGACATACCTATTGTTCCGAGAGGTAATGACCGGTTCTTGAATCGCCTTTTGGCATTCTGGAGAACGAAGCGTCGCTTCAAGCTTTTGATGTATATTTTCACGGAGACGCAATAATTTTCGGCGGATTGATCGTAATTTCGGACTTGCTCGGTCGAGTAGGATACCCTCTGGATTAATGCAATAGTTGATCGCCTCAACTAACTCAGGAAACGCTGGCAGCGCGTCCACAATAGTAAAGAGGTTAGGAAACTCCTCGCGCTCGCGCTTTTCAAATACACGATGGATGTCGCTTGGAATCTTCGCGACTTTTCGGACATCAAGGAGTTCCTCAGCGTTTAAAATTGAACCGACTTTGGCAGCATGGTTCAATAATTCTCGGATGTCTCTTAAACCTGCTAACGGAATCCCACCATAGAGTTGATGAAAGAATTTGGCCTCACTACATAACGTCTGCAGGTAACGGACTTTGTCAAGGTCATAAGACGGCGTAAGGGTATCAACCCGCGCAGTCCCAAGTTGAGAAGCGGTATACTTTTTCAAAAGCATTTTGATCTTATCGTATTCTAACGCTTTTTCAACACTGGCTAACACAGGTTCGTCCTCTTTCTTTTTAGGTGTCAGTTTGCCTTGCAGTGAGAGTTATCAGTTATCAGTTAAGAGGTTTACGAGTGCCCAATATCTTTTCGTAACCATCCCTGTTTCAATTGCGGAACAACAGTTACAAAGAGATGACCCCGCAGCAGAGGACAGAACTTATAACGAATAACTATTTATGCTTAATATTGCCCCAGGTTGTGACTAATTTTCTCTGCGGTTCAACAGGTAGTATCCGAATGTCCCGTAACCACGATAGGACAAATACGCTGCCATCAATTTCGACGAGCTCCTCGGTCTCTCCACTCGCGAAATCATATAGGTAGACGGTCCCCCATCGAGAATAGATCATGTAGTCTCCTTCAGGCGACCAGTCAGCCCAATATCCGGTTGCTTTGTCAACGTCAAACAACGGTTCTATAACCTTAGACTCAATGTCAATAAGGCAGAAGGTATCAAATTCTCTATTCCATCTAAAAAAAAGGATACGTCGCCCATCGGGTGCCCAGACGGGATAGAAATCTTTGTTCAGCTCAGTTAATATCTCTATTTCCTTTGTTTCAATGTCTAAAATGTAGAGGTGTTCCAACCACCCGGGCCTGGAGAGCGAAAAGACGAGCCGCTTTCCATTCGGTGCCCAAGAGATACCCCAGAATGAGTAGGGCCACCCGAAATGTGGGACTTGTGTCACGGCTTCCATCTCCCCGCTTTCGAGGTCCAACAGCCAAATCTGATTGTCTTGTGGAAGTTGTTCCATTGTCCAACCGTTGAAAGCGAGGTATTTACCATTCGGAGAAGCCGCAAGGAACCGATATGTTCCCGAAATCTGTGTAATCCGCTTCTTATTTTTTGGGTTGTCAGGGTTAATAGAATAGACATCGGATTGCCCGCCATGCCACTGTATAAAATAAAGTAAATCTCCGTTTGGTCCCCATGCTGGATACATACCTTTATGATTTAAAGAGATGGCTTTCAAATCGTTAGTGCCTTTAATTGCGGTCGCATAGAGGTTCCAATCGAAGCGCCCCAAATTCTCGTCAAATCCATTGACGGCGTAAGCGAGTTGACCAGTCGGTGCAGCTTCGCCTATCTGTGTAAATGAAAGCGAGAGTAAAATAAGCATACAGAAAAGCACTATCCTACCGACTTTAGCGGCATAAAGAACTATCGTACTATTATTATATATCATTGAATTGAGGCTCCTAAAAAAAAATAGATAATTATTGAGCAGATCCAAGCCTTTTATAGTGGAAAAGAGCGTTCTCATAGAGACGACGACTTAATCCCAATGTTTCAAGTTCAACAACCGAATCGTAACTATACAGTGCGGAACTTTCTCGTCCCTCACTTTCAGCACGTCGAGCATTTTGAATGCTATTTATGACTGTCGTTGCTCCTTTTTCAAAGCCACTGATCTGTTTTCGGAGTTCCAAGGAGAGTCCACCTTGAATGTCTTTGTCCACTTTATAGGTGCGAATCGCATCGGCATAAGCGACATAAGCCTCAAGGTACTGTTTTTCGTCTTCAAGTTTCTTTGCATTTGAGACATCAATGGGTTCCTCAATAGACGCGATAACCATCTTTGCGTCTTCGAGTAGTTCACGACTTTTCTGTGCAAGTCCAGCATCAAGGGCGCCTCGGAATTCATCTACGATTTCTTTATAGGTGTTGCGCGCGGCCTCTAAATCCGCTAATTTTTCATAGGCAAGTGCTTGGTTAAATTTGGCTTCCAGCAGCACGAACTTGCGAATCTCTGGCGAGAGTTGTGGCGTAGGTGGAAAAGCCTTCGCTTGATAGGCAGCGACCGCTTTGTCATAGTCACCTTCCTGCTCATAGGTATAGCCGATCGCCTTTTGGGCGTACAAACTATCCATCTGATTTTCGGGTTGATGTCCTTCAATTAGCTGCTGGAATTGTGTGCGAGCTTCCGGATAGTTTCCTTGATAATAGAGGGTATTTGCGTACTGATAACGCGCTTTATCAGCAAAAGTGGTATTTGCGTATTTCTCAAAGACCGCCTTAAGCTCGGTCTGCGCTGTTTGAAGCAGCGCCTCACTTTCAGCCAATTTTTCAGCATCCAAAAGGCTCCCTTCTGCTTTCTGGTATGCCTCGTTGGCTTGTCGGAGGGCAAGGGTGGCTTCAGCGCGACGGTTCTCTTGATTCTGATAATACGCTGCATACCCCGCAACAGCGACAAGGACGACGACTGCTGCGACGATAATCGTTTGAAGGTTTGCCTTCAAAAACGCGTAGACTGTCAGGAGCCCTTCAATAAATTTATCTTCTTGGATTTCTTCTTTGGTTAGCCGTTTGTTTCGTGCCATGTTTTTCCTCAGTTTCACACAATTATAAGTCCATATATAAGCGGGTGACGGGAATTGAACCCGTGACCCTCAGCTTGGGAAGCTGACGCTCTACCGCTGAGCTACACCCGCATTAATTCTATTATATCATACACTTCTGGGATTGTCAAGGAAAGTTAAAATAAGAAGCAGGCATCGGCAGGATAAACAATTATGGGTTGCAAGTTTCGCCTGATGCCCGCTTTTTCGTCGCGCTAAGACATGCGGACTTCGCCTACAATAGGGGTCATCCGGAATATCTACTGCAATTTATCTAATTCACCCAAGACCTGCGATGCACTTAGCGTATTATCCGGCGGTGCATTTTCGACGTGCTTGAAGGCGATGTTCCCTGCCTTATCAACAATGAATACGCCGCGCGTGGTAATACCGACCTCCTCAAGTGCCATGCCGAACTGCTTGGAAACCTCAAGATTCATATCCGCAAGCAATGGGAAATCGACACCGCCGAGTTCCTGGCTCCATGCCTTGTGTGCGAAGGTCGAATCGCGGTTGATAGCGATAACATCCGCACCTTTCGCTCGAATCGCATCAAGATTTTCGTTGAAATCTGGCACTTGCTCAGCACAGACGGGTGAGAAAGCGAGCGGGTAGAAAAGCACTACTAAATTTTTGCCTGAATAGTCGCTCAGTGAAACTTCGGTATCTGCTTGATTGACTGCCCCGTTCAAGGTGAAATCCGGTGCAGCACTGCCTACATCTGCCATTAAAATCCTCCTATATGCACTTGGAAAGCGCGCTTCGCGTCGTTTATATCGTTTCGGTTTATGGAAAAATTATTTCCTTTTCAAGGCTGCCCACGATGTCGCAAGTTTGCCTTGCGGTTCAATTGCTGTGAGCGTAGCCGCGGTATTGCCGTTAACACTGACATCGTCGAAACTCGCTTGGGTATCCCACGTCCAGACGCCGACTCTTCCGAAGGGATACGCCTCATCAATAAAGACCCCTTGCTTTATGCCGTTAATAGCGACAGTGATCTGGCTGTCTTTAACTTCGACCTGGAGTGTAAACCATTCCTGACGAGCAAGCGTTAGTCCGATAGGTTCAATATCATGTTCAATCTCATCTCGTCCTTCAAACCCGTCTTTAAAAGCAGTACTCCGGCGATGTCGCCACAATTCGGACTTGTTCTCTTTCGGACAAATGAGATACACATAATACTCAAATTCACTTTGTGCTCGGAAAACGATGCCAGCCCAGTGCCCTGCCTCAATGCGGACCTTAGCCGCTAAAGTGTGATCTACCCAATCTGCACCATCAGCCAACGTATGCTGTGCTTTACCCCAGCGCATTGTCTGCTTATAGACCCCTTCTTCCACTTCCCAACTTCCGTTCGCGGGGGTCCAATCGGCAGCATCGTTGTCAAACGTCCATATTTGCTCTTCAGCAGTGGCAACAGAGACGAGACAGATACTGATGCACACCATAAATAGTGCAAATCCGCTTTTCATAATGCCCATCATGTTGACGAGTTAGGTTAAACCGACAGTAGGGCGAAGTGCCACCACCTCACCCTACCCTTAAAACATTTATTTTGCTTTAAGTTTACCCCACTGTGTAGCAAGTTTACCTTGGGGTTCAACAGAAAGCGTTCCGATTTCCATCTCTTTAACTTTGGCCTCGGTCAATGCCACGGAGTAAATACGGGATTCCTCAATGTGGGCGTTGAGCTCGCCGGGGCCACCAAGTCCGTTTGTATGACGTTTTCCCCAAATGGCTTCAGCATCACCCGTTGGCCAGGTTTTAATGTCGCCCTTTTCATAACTACCAAGATTCACACCGTTACGGTAGCCAGTTATCTTGTAAGTTCCGCCCTTATCTTCGTAAGTGAAGGCTAAATAAACCAATTCGCCTTCTTTCTTTTCGTTGTGGGCCTTGGGAAAATCTTCAGTACGGTGGAACCAGCTGCTTCCAGACATCCACTGACTTGGTTGGCGTTCGGCGTAGACAATTGCATTGAACTGGTCTTCGCTCACTTTGTCCAATGTGAGTGCTGAGCCTGCCGTTGCCGCGAGACTGTCCAAAGCAACCCATGTCATCAATGTCTTTTCTTCGATATCGGGACCAGTATACTCAAGTGCGTGTGCCCATTTTCCGGTCGCAACAACAAGTTGACCATCTTTAAGTTCGGCACCGTGGAGGTCTATATCATCCCAGTTTCCAATTTCGTCTTTTTCACTATCAAATAGCCACCATCCAAGCAGTTTGTCTGCTTGTGCGCCTTGTGCAAATACTGCTGGTGTCGATAGACTTAACACCAACAAAACAGCACAAATATAATAGACTTTTATTCTCATTGCGAATTGCTCCTGTCTGGTTCAGGTTAGATTCAGCGCGGGCAGTTTATCTTGAGGACAGAAAACAGATTGTGCTGCTACCCGCATTCGGTAAGTCAAGAATATTATACCATATATTTTATGTGAAAGTCAAATGATTTTAGAGGTCTTTAATTTTCAGTTTTCAGTTGCCAGCCATCAGCAACCAACGTCCAGTGAGCGTCACGACCGAGAGGTCACTCCAACAACCAAAAGACATCAAGCGGAGAATCGAAGTAACGAATATATACGTCTAACCCTATTTTGACAATTTCGGGCGATATGTATTTCGATCAGCTCAAAAGGGCGGATACCCAAACGGACAACAACCCACTCGGAAACGACACACCCCAAAAATCAACCCCCTAATCTACCATAATCAACCACTGAACATGAAAAAATGGCAGTCCGCCTTATAGATCGTGCTGCCATTTTCCGACTATTAGTTTTCACCATGCAGCGACAACGCATCGCTGCGTTTCACGATTAGACGACTGCGAGGGGAAATCGTTGGAATCAAAAACCGCTATCGGCGGCGGAGTCCCCACTTTTCAGGGTTTTTCAGCCGTGCATCGCCAATCGGTATCGTTTGACCTTCGCGGGTCTCCCAGTCGGAAAGCGGCGGTCGGCGGTCGGGCAGCGGTGCGGAGACAGCGGTCGGTGCTGGCGTGGCTCTGCTTCTCACCGGTGCGGGTCTCGGTGTCGCTCGGTGCGGTGTGTGGGTTGTCCGTCTCGGAGAACGGGTGGCAGGCGAGGCGTTGAGGTAGACGCCTGTGTTGAGTCTCAGCGTTCTTTGCTGCCCGTTGGTGGAAAACGTCACCTGTTTGCTTTCTATCGAGACAACTTCGGTCGACGCGTCCAGTGTCTCACCAGTGGTCACGATATATGTTTTCTCTCCTGCGGTGGATTCTATGATGGCTTGTGGCGGTGTGTGGGCATCTGTCGGAAGTTTCGTGCCAATCAAGCGATAGGGTTCAATCGGCACAGGCGGTCGCCAACCGAGTGGTCGGAACAGGTTATTGTCTATAATCGTGCGGTAGAACGACTCGGTATCAAAGACGGCGGGGCGGGCGAGACGGACGCGGTCCGGTTCGGGGCCGGTTCTCTCATTGACAGCGGAAGGTGTTGAGGGCGGGCGAAAGCTCACGACAACGACAATCCATACGAAAAGCAACGCGCCAGCAATCCAAAGACCACCAACGCGTTGGTTGAAAAGGGTTGATTGTGTTTCAGACATCGCTTTGAAGGCTACTCCCGACACCGCCAACTTGACGACGCACCACACGTCTCAGGCTTACCACCGCTACAGAGTTGCCACGATTGACCGCAGGCAGGACGCATACACGTCCGAACGCGGTGGCGATTCACCAACGAACTGTTATTTGAATTATAAGGCGCATTACACGTTGAACAGGTCGCCGTATTGCTCGATGGCGGCGTGCTACCACCTGAACTGCCACCGTTGTTACTGGGCGGTGTGCTACCTGTCGAACTGCTACTCGACGGCGAACAACAGCAGTAGTTATGACCACAGATGGGACCCGGAACCCCTGAAGTCGAACCCTCGGAACACGAGCCTTGATCATCGCAATAGTCATAGGTATCGTTGTTCGCACACCCCGAACTCGGTGGATATTGAGACACCGAACCCGATGGAGAGACATACTTATTTGTCCACGACTTTTCACTCGCCGGAACATGGCTCGCCGTTTTATCACAGACATCCGCACGATCATCACACGTCCACCACACCACTTCACAATCCTGTTTCTTTGAAAAAAAAGTCCACCCCAAGACTTTGACGCCTTCCCACACCCATCTCTCTTCGGGACACTCCACACGATGCGAATTCCACGCCGTCGCGGTACCCGGTTTCCCACACAACGAACCGCGCTTACACTTCTCCCCTGCGATCACTTGCTTGCCATCGTCGGGGCTGTCCGCACACGCTTTATTCGCCTTCGATTTAAATGACAACGGAAGAACCGATTGGCTACCCGAAAAATTCATCAGCGTCCCGGAAAAATCCCCGTGAAACTCCGGCGACGCACATAAATCCGTCGGACTTGAGGCACTGTTCGCGTAAGACTCTGACAACGAACGGGATAATGTTCTTTGAATCTGGCTGTCGTAGGTATTCCGCTCCCCCTGGGCAAGACTTCCGACAGGGTGACTTCTGTATAAAATCGAGGCATCCCCCTTCGTAACGATCTTCTCCTTCGCGCCGCTTCCATCACTTCCTGCCTCGGCAGCAATATTGCCCTTGCCTGGAAACGGACTTGAATCCAGATTGCCGGTCGCCATCAGCCACAACTCACATTTGTAGACGCTGTCTTGTCCGAGTTCACTCGCTGTGCCGGTGATGCTCGCATACCCTGTCACATGCCATGACTCCGAACCGTAGCCTGCTAACTTCTGGCTCGTTGAGGTCGTCGAGCCATCGAAACTGAACGTGCCAGTCGATTTGGTGTCCGGATACGTTTTAGAAAGCACAGGGGGCACCCAAAGCAGCACACACAAGAAAATCAGTAGAAACGACAGTCGTGTTTTCATCGGTTCTCTCCTCATTTGTATAAACCCGTCGTATACGGGTTGATGTTGAAGTTCCAGCCCTGAAGCTGCTCTAACTCGGCATCGCTGATCGTGTCGAGGTCAATCTCAATGACTTCGGCATTCGGATCCCCGTTCATGGGACCCTCTGTGAGCGTCCGTGTGCGAGACGTGATGCCACCAACCTCATTTTCTCTCGAACTCGACCACGTAAAGACATATTTCTTGTCATCGTCTGTTCGGAAGGTGCGACCACTACCATCGGGCAGCGTAAACGCATTCCAGTCTGGATCAAACAGCCCGATCTCAACCCGAAGCATGTCAGATGCCCGCGGCGCATCTTCATCAAGAAGCACCGTTATTTCAGGATGATCCAGCCACCCTTGGACTAACCAATCCAACCGACCGGCTGCACCGAAGAATTCGGCTCTCTCTGGATCGGCATTCGCACGATACCATTTCTCTTGCTCTATAAACACGGGCCACACCTCTTTGATCGGGCGGTTGGGATTCCATTTTTCCTTTATCTCCTCATAAATCGACCGGGGAACCCTTTGGTTAAAGTTCTCCTTACCCTCTCTCCGATAAACGTCAATGAACTCGGGTGGGCATTGCAAGTGTTCAGGAACGCCGTCAGCAAACAGCGGATTCGAGGAGGTGCTGGTCGGGTGAACACCATCGGCGAATGCGATGGGCGTAAAAGTAGAACGCTTCGAGACAGCGGGCGCGGCGGTCGGATCATGAGGCTCACCATGCCAAGTCCCGTCGGCGTGGAAGTGTCCACCTTCTGAGGTATCGCCAACAGGTGCTTTCACCTCTGATTTGGGTAAAGGCTCAACGGGTTTGTAAATCACGATCGGGTCTTTCGGTGGCTGCATCGCGAGCAGGTAAAGCCCGACGCCTACGATCGCCACGATGAACACCGATAACGGTATCCAGTATTTTCGTAAAAACATGTTTTCACTCCTTATCACCAATACACGTCTGCATCGGTGTCGGTTGGGTTGAATTCTACTTGATGGGAGTTTTGCCGAAACGCAACAAAGAAAAGGAAGGTCAGGCAATCCGTCCCAAGAGGGGCTGGTCTCTATTGTTATAGCATATAAACGCGTCATCTGCTATAATAGAAACCAGCGCTGCTATACTCACGATATGGCAGTGCTACGCTGCGCCGGTGGTTGGACACCTGCGCAGCATCCCGAAAAAGGGAGTGCTGCCCTGACGCGATCCACGCTTTTTCCCGCGTCGGAGACCTCAGCGAAGATACAACGTCACACCTATGATAAAAAAAAACACACTTTTTGTCAAGCATTTTTTAAAAATAGGGAATTGAATGACGCTGTTCTGAAATAACTGTCCGCTTGCAAATTATCTTTGTATGTGTTACTATTAATAGCACGTAACTTAAAACCAAATAGCAAAGGAACACGGTTAAAGGAATAAAATATGAAACGGTTGCTGCTGCTACTTCTCGTCATCAGTATTGGCACTATAAGTGGAATGTTCTACCAACACACCTCCGCCCAAGAAAATGCGGACACGAGACGGATGACAGCCACGATAACAGGACGGATTATTTGGGACGGGCATGATCTGTCACACGCAAATGTATCTGTCTATCGGGATGAGAAACTACGAGAGTTGTACATCAGTGGGATTCCGAAACTCGGTGATGGGCGATTCACACTTCGCGTTGAACCGGGTCGCTACTTTCTTGCTGCTTATGTAGATGTCGATAAGTCAGGCAATTTCGATGCGGGGGACGGCTTAGGTATCTTCGGGATCACTGAATGGGATAACAAGGATCAAAAGTATCAAATCGTTGAAGTCGATCAGAAAGAAACGATTCGCGAGATAGAGATCCCAATAACAGGGCGAGCGACGCGGACCGATGGAAAGTTTGAGATCGTCCCAGCATCCCGATATCGACCGACCGAACTCCAACAGTTCCAAGCCGATTTACGTGCAGCAACCTCTGGTTGTAGCGGGACCCTTAGCCTCACACTTGATGAGGGAAACCCAAAGCCTTTTGCGCTTGAAGGGCGTAAAGCCTTAATTCTCGCTTATACAGATTTATCTTGGAAATATCGGGCAGGGATCACCACTGTGTCGGATTCAGGGGCATGGGCACTCAATTTGCTGCCGGGCAAATACTATCTAATGGCGATTGTCGATAACAATAAGACGAATAAACTCGACGCCGGAGATGACTTCGGGTTTTATGGTGTCGAAAACATGCGAAAACGCGGGGAGTTCCCTAAACCCGTATTGATTTCACTTAACAAACTCATCACAGATATTGGCATAACAATTAGTGCGACTTATCAACAAAAAAAGACATCACAGGAAAATTCAAGCATACTCACAGGTAAAGTATCACTCCCTCAAGGGACATCTGCGCGCATAGAGGTGTACGCTGAATCTACCTTAGTCACCCCTATCGCGAGCGGCGAAACCGCTACTGACGGCACATTTCATATAGCCCTTCCGCCTGGTGAATATTATGTTATCGTTAACTTAGATGCCAATAAAGATGGTAGATATAGTGAAGGGGACGGTTTGGGCGGCTATGGAACCGTGGATATCACAACGCAGCCCCCGGTACCGATCACACTCAGTGCTGGTGAAAATCGGAAGATTGATCTCCTTATAAGCGCGCACTACGATGCAAACGGACACCTCCACGCGACACCCCCCGGCATCGAAACGCATATTGAACAGGGCATTATCGCAGGGCGCATTACATGGGATGGCTATCCGATTCAACAAGGTATTTTAACGCTTTCGTATGCCCCTGACTTCAGGGCACCAATTGCGATGCCGATTACAGTCGCTGGAGATGGTAACTATCAAGTTAGTGCCCTACCGGGCACCTATTATATCATGGCAGTAATGGACGCGAATAACGATGGCAAAACAGGCATCACCGACGGTGTTGGGATATATGGCACGCGCCACCCAGTGCGCGGTGAGCCTGCCCCTGTCAATGTTTTGCCGGGACAGACAACATCTCATATCAATATTGAAATCCTCGCAAGCTACATTGATAAAGACGGGAATATGGCGGAGATTGAGGATGGCGGACGCTGGGAAATCAAAAGACGCTTCGGTGAACCCGAAGATGTCTTTAGCATTACCCGCAACGGACGTGTGAATGAGGAGTGGGAATATTGGACAAAAGGCATCGGTTTTCTCTGGGAAGCAAACGGTGTCGGTTGGGAACTTGGAGACATAGAAGAATTCACGCCTAAGACAGGCGTTGCCGCAAAAATAAAAGAAAGTAGGCGCGTAGCACCTGAACCCGGAGACCTCACCACTACGGAACAACAGGATCCGCCACAAACTGAACAATTTCCCGGCGTTATCTACTTGACTTATGACAATATCATCTGGGGCATTTCGCCCGATGGTATGAGTGTCCCATTCGATACTGGACACAGCCCGACAGTCGCAAACGATGGGACACTTACCTACCAAGACTCAGACGGGAACGTTATCATCCGAGGCCCCGATACACCCAATGGGCACTTGCTGCTTGATAGACGCGAGATGGCAAAGGATGTGGTAATCTCACCGGACGCTCAATATGTCGCTTATACACGTCCAGGGGTTGGCAATCGGAGTCGGGTTGTTATGCGGCATATTCCGAGTGGATCCGAATATGTTGTTCCATCAACTGCGTTGAAAAGTTTCACGCCTGCTTGGAATAGCGATGGTAGCATGCTCGCGTATGGCACAGCGGGAACAATCGAAAATCCGGATGACATCGCTTCAAACGCTGAGAAACAGAGACGAAATATCTATGCATTTGATCAAGTGAAAACGAGTGTAGAACCGATTGTAGTGTCCCCAGCAGATGATACACAACCGGCTTGGTCGCCTACCGATCCAAATCGGTTGGCATTCACACGCACAGAAGGCAATCATCAGCAAATTTGGCTCATCACTTACTCAGGCGACGGCGTGCCGACAGAACGACAGTTAACCCAGAAAGGCGGCTCTCATCCGGTCTGGATTCCGCCTGAAGGACGCTGGATTTTATATGAAAACAACGGTCAACTCTGGAGAATTAACACGGAAAACCCAATAACCACCGAAGCACCGCTGATGCACAACGGTCAGATCGTGTTTGGACATGAACCCGCCATTTTAGGAGATAGTGTTCAAATTGATTAGGACTTACGTATCTCCCCTTAAAGTCCCCCTGATAAGGGGGATTTAGGGGGTTAAATACACCGGAATTACTGCTTTTTGCGTAAGTCCTATTGATACTAAACGTGAGGAATGATGAAAAAATCTTACACCCAATTAACACACATTGTCCGATTTTCTATATTGATAATATCCCTTATTGCGGTCAACGCTGCCACTGCACAGTGGCTTTTGATACCGATGGAGCAGGGGAAGCAGACCAACCATCTGAAAGCGTACGGCTTGACGTATTGGGCATTAGAAGTTCCACGTGAGTACCAATGCTACTGGTGGCTGAACTACCGCGGTGGTGCGTTCGTTCTCCCAGATTCACAAGATGTACGAGTCCGTGCTGTCCTCATGGGTGTCCGTTTTGAACCGATGAGCGATGCCGACTATACCAGCATTAAGCAATCTGTTCTTGAAGGCAGCAATATGGACGAGATTCTCTTAGAAAAAGCACCGAAGATCGCCGTATATGCGCCATCAGAGGCATCGCCGTATCGAGATCCGTGGGACGACGCGGTCAAAATTGCGCTGGATTATGCTCAGATCCCTTATGACGAAATATGGGATAAAGAGGTACAAAGCGGAGTACTACAGACAAAAGGCTACGACTGGCTCCACTTACACCACGAGGATTTCACCGGTCAGCACGGTAAGTTTCACGCCTCGTTTTCGACGCAAGTCTGGTATCAGCAGCGGACGCTGATGTTTGAGCAGGCGGCAGCGGAAGCCGGATTTCAAAGGGTCGCACAGCATAAGGGACAAACCGCCCAAATGATAGCAGACTATATCGCTAACGGTGGATTCATCTTCGCGATGTGTTCTGCACCGGAAACACTCGACATTGCGCTGGCGACACGTGGCGGTTCAATTGACATCGTTGCACCTGAACTCGATGGAACACCGATTGCGGGGGATGCTGAAGCGCGACTCGACTTTCAGCGCACCTTGGCATTTGAGAATTTCAGTCTCCATACGAATCCGGACCGATACGAATTTTCGGACATAGACAATCCGAACCCTGATAGAGATGCCCAAAGTGGGGTCGAAGATTTCAAGCTTTTTGAATTCGCGGCAAAGCACGATCCGATTCCGACAATGCTCACGCAAAACCATGTTGCCGTTGTGCCGGGTTACCTCGGTCAGACGACCTCGTTTAACATGGACAAGATTCGCGGGTCTATCACAATTCTCGGACAGGTAGAAGGCACGAACTATGCGAAATATATCCATGGCAAATTAGGGAAAGGCACTTTTACGTTCCTCGGTGGACATGATCCAGAGGATTATCGTCACCTTGTTGGCGAGGGGACAATCCCGACGAACCTCGATTTACATAAACATTCACCCGGATATAGGCTCATCTTGAACAACATCCTATTTCCAGCGGCTCGTAAGAAACCGCAGAAAACGTGAAAAGAAGTTAACAGTAACCAGTGTAACAGTTGCCAGTAACCAGTGACCAGAGAAGAGGCTCTGGAAGTATCATACCCCTCTTAACTGGTAACTCGAAACTGGAAACTGGAAACTTCTCCTCTGGAAACTGGAAACCGGAAACTGATACCATGAAAGCAGTTCTTGCAACGTGTAACCTGAACCAATGGAGTCTCGATTTTGAAGGCAATACGGCGCGTATCATTGAATCCATTGAGATCGCGAAGGCGAGTGGCGCGCGGTATCGGTTGGGCCCGGAACTGGAAATCACGGGTTATTCTTGCGAAGACCATTTTTTGGAACTTGACACGCTGCGGCATAGTTGGGAATCGCTTGCGTATATCCTCAAAGGCGGGTACACTAATGGCATTCTGTGCGATATTGGTATGCCTGTCATGCACAAAAACGTCCGTTATAACTGTCGGGTCTTTGTCTTAGATGGAAGATTGTTGTTAATCCGTCCAAAGATGGTACTGGCGAGCGATGGCAATTACCGAGAGCAGCGCTGGTTTGTGGCATGGAAACGGGGTTGGACGACCGAACCGTACACACTGCCACGCGAGATTACCGAACTGACAGGACAACGGCAGGTACCCATCGGTATAGCAGCGATTGCGACTGCGGATACGCTCTTGGCAGCTGAAACCTGCGAAGAGCTCTTTGTGCCGATGAGTCCACATATCCATTTCGGCAACGCCGGTGTGGAGATCATCGCCAACGGCTCTGGCTCGCATCACGAGTTACGCAAGCTGGATACACGTATCGCGCTGATTCGGAACGCGAGTGCCAAAAACGGGGGGGTCTATCTCTACGCGAACCAACAAGGATGTGACGGCGGTAGACTCTACTTCGACGGCTGCGCACTGATTGCCCAAAACGGTGAAATCTTGGCGCAAGGTTCTCAATTCTCACTCAAGGATGTTGAGGTCGTCACGGCTACGGTAAATCTCCACGATGTCCGCACCTATCGGGGTGCGAAGGCGAGTCGTGCTGTGCAAGCGAGTAAAACCGAGCGGCTTCCGCAGATAGACATTGATTTTGATATGGGAATAGAAGGACGGAAGGGTGCCCAATCTTCCAATCTTCTCTTCCAATCTTCTCTTCCAATCGAGCCACATACGCACGCACCGGAAGAAGAGATCGCTTTGGGGCCCGCCTGTTGGCTCTGGGATTACCTACGCAGATCTGGTGCGGAGGGTTATTTTATCCCACTCTCTGGCGGTGCAGACAGTGGTGCCGTTGCGACACTCGTCGGTTCAATGTGCCAGTTGGTAGCAAAAGCGATACGCGAAAAAGATAGAGCCGTCATCAACGACATCAACCGTTGGCTTGCGGACGGTGAGACACCCGATGTTTTCACAGACCCGTGTGCTCTCGCCAATCGTCTGTTGTATACATGCTATATTGGTACAGAGAATAGTTCGCGCGAGACCCGGAAACGCGCGAAACAACTCGCGGCGCAGATTGGCGCACATCATCTGGACATCAATATGGATGGACTTGTTAACGCGCTGCAATCACTCTTTACGCGTATCACGCAGAAAAAACCGAGATTCAAGGTTGAAGGGGGTACCTATCAAGAAAATCAGGCACTACAAAACATACAGGCGAGGCTACGGATGGTGCTTAGTTACCTATTCGCGCAGATGATGCCGTGGGTAAGGAACCGTGAAGGCACACTTCTCGTTTTAGGCACCGGTAACGTTGACGAAGCACTGCGCGGTTACCTCACAAAATACGATTGCAGCAGCGGCGACATCAATCCGATCGGTGGAATAAGCAAACACGATCTGCGTCGTTTCCTAAAATGGGCGGAACATCATCTCGGTTATACCGCGCTCGCTGAGATTGTAGAGGCACCACCGACAGCAGAACTGGAACCAATAACTGATACATATACGCAAACCGACGAAGACGACATGGGAATGACTTATGCCGAATTGAGTCGATTTGGGCAGCTTCGGAAAATGGAGCAGTGTGGTCCCGTGAGTATGTTTGAAAAATTAGTTCAGGAGTGGGATCATCTGCCGCCGCGCGAGGTCGCCGAAAAGGTAAAACGCTTCTTTAGATATTACGCCATCAATCGCCATAAAATGACGACGCTAACGCCCTCCTACCACGCCGAATCTTATTCGCCGGACGACAACCGATTTGACCTACGGCAGTTTCTCTATAACACGCGCTGGACGTGGCAATTCCGGCATATTGATACCTGCGTCAGAAAATTGGAGGCGCAGGCGTGATGCATCCAATTTTACAAAACACAATCTTTATCTTCACCGTCATGTTCATTCTCAACACTGCGCATGGCGCGCCCGATGTACCCTCAAACTTCGATGGATGGATTACCGATGCGCTCGCGAAGTTGGAAACCGACGGTATCACAGGCGGATTCCACCGGCAGACCGCACCGCTCTCAAGAGCAGAGGTCGCACACATTATACGACAGGCTGAATCGCGCATACGCGCAGGTCGCGTCATTCCATCAGAGATAGATCGCAAACTCCTTGAAAAGTTGAAACGAGCGTTTCGTAGAGAACTCGCAGATAGCGATGGAAGGCTAATAGATTTTCTGCCACAACTCCGTGCGACAGAAAAAAAAATAGCACCCGCACTTGAGGCAGCTTTACATTGGACAGCAGGGACGCTTAAACCGAGATCAGCACCGCGCTTAGCACTTTATTCTGAATTTGAAGCGCATAACTTTGAGAGTCCTCCGCTTGACGGAAAGACAGCAGGACAACGTCTTGAACGGTGGCGTGGCGAGTACACTATGGACTTCAAAAGAAGTTATTTGCAGGTAAACGGTACCCACCTTAACCTACTTGTCGGCAGGGATTGGATTTTCTGGGGTGCGAGTCGGTATAAAACGGTAGGGATCTCGGATAACTCACCGCCGTTTGACCAAGTTCGACTTACCGGTACATTTGGAAAACGACTCAAAGCGACAGCTTTCACGACACAACTGGATTCAACATGGTACGACGATGGCACAAAACGCTATCTGGCGAAACGCTATATGAGTGGACACCGACTCGACTATCAATACAACGACCGTGTGGAAATCGGCGTTGCCGAGTGGGTACTTTACGGCGGCGATGCGCAGACGCTGGAGTGGAAGTATGCAAACCCGTTCACCTTCTATTACGCCCTACAATATAACGCAAAAGCCGACGATAATGTTATGTTTGCCTTCGATGCAGCGATCCGTCCTGTTGATGGCGCGCGCCTCTATGCGGAATGGATTATCGACGATATCCAATATGAATCTGATTCCAACGATCCACACGCAGTCGCATGGATTTTGGGCTTGACATGGTACCCACAACATCTCGATCGCCAACTCGGAATCCATAGCGAATACGCGCGGGTCAATCGATGGGCGTACACACATCTCGATCCTGATAACCAGTTCACGCATTTCGGCTATGCTATTGGACACCCCATCAGTAACGATTCGGATACATTGCGACTTTCGGCATCCTATCAATTTACTGTCTCCGCAGCGGCGGAGGTTCGCGCAGTACTGACCCGTCAAGGCGAAGGCAGCATCGCCGACCGGTTTTATGGTGAAGATTACGATTCGCTTCCATTTCCTACGGGTGTCGTCGCACGAACAACGGAGATCGGCGGGCGGTTTTCCTATCGCCCATTAGATGCGTGGAATCTATTTCTCTCGTACGCATGGCACCACACACAAAATAGTGAACACCGTAAAGGGGAAATAAGTCAAAGACACAAACTCATGTTCCAGTTGGGTTATTACCTATAGTTATCGGTTGTGTATCATTGCTCCTATATCCGCACCTCCCTACGGAGCTAATCAATGATTCGGAAACGCACACTCATCTTTGTTATCGCAGCAATCGCTTTGTTCCTTGTGTTCAATGGCATCATTAACCTTCACATGGATCTGCGACTGCTCGCGCTGACACCGAAGATTCTTAAATACAAGCCACTGATCCAGAAATATGCCGTTAAAGAGAACTTGGACCCGCGGCTCATCTGTGCGCTGATTGTCCAAGAATCCGGGTTCAACGAAAAAGCGCAAAGTGCTGTGGGGGCACAAGGATTAACACAACTGATGCCTAAAACAGCAAAAGAACTCGGCGTTGAAGACCCGTTAGATGCGGAGCAGAGCATCGCTGGTGCCGCACGGCACCTACATACACTCTATCATGTGTTTCCAGAAAGCCAACCGGATCATCAACACCGACTGGTATTAGCAAGTTATAACGCCGGTCTCGGTCGCGTTCGCGATGCACAAGCAATTGTCCGTTACGAACAAAAGGCAAGCCTATTGCTGTGGGAGCCAGTGAGCACAGCACTCAGCCAACTCACACCGCAACACGCATCTATACATAAACAGGTGTAGGGAAGCGAAGAGCCTCCCCACGGGTATTTTGAAGGATTTAATGAGACATCAAACTACGTAAAACGCGTGATGCATTATTATGGTAGGATCTGTTTTTACGGAGAAGTGTTATTTTTCTTATGACGGAAGATTTCATCTAACTGTTCTGAGCGGTAGGCGAAAATCTTCTCTATATCTGGACGCACGAAAAATTTATTAATAAGTCCATTTCCCAAAACCGCATATTCAACCGAATCGCCAACGACGACCCCGTTTTCTGTCTCATCAAAGGTATGTGTATGCCGCCAGAGTCGGTAGGGACCGCGGCGTTGTTCATCAACAAACCCATAAGGTGGATTCCATGCCGTAATCTCAGTTTGCCAACGGACCGGTATGCCGTGGAGTTTGAACTGATAATCAATGCACGTTCCGACGAACATATCAATCGGTGCTGGGGTTAGAATTTCCAAGTGCATCGACGGTGGCGTGATCTCGGCGAGGTTATGCGCATTAGAAAAGAATTCAAAGACTTCTGTGATGGGTCGTTCAAGCGTCCGTTGTGATTCAAAAAGGAAGGTTTTCATTTTTAAAGTTTCCAGTTACCAGTTACCAGAGAAGAAGTTTCCAGTTTCCAGTTACCAGAAAAGAGGGTGTTTTTGCTTGGGTGTTTCCTCTAGGGTTACCCCAAAACTGTTGTCTCACGCGATCCATTCTTCAACTGGGCACTGGTTACTGGTTACTGGCCACTGTTACAGATGTGTCTTCAAGCTGCGCGAGTCGTTTGTCTAAAACCTGTTGCTGCTGCCCCAAACGCAATACATACAGCATGAAGACTAACCATATCACAATATAGGCAGCAGCGAGATATTTGAGGCGGGTCCTCTGCGCTTTTTCAAGTATCTCAATAGAACTTATCACCGCCTGCTCCACGACCTCTTCATCCACAGGTACCTCGGCCTGTGAGATTGCCTCCAAAACAGCCGCTGAAACCTTGTCAGGTGTTATATCGACTGGTACCTCGGTCGCAAAGATGAATAATACAAGTACCACCAGAAAACTTGCTAAAATCAATATTTTCATCCAGATGTCTCCTCAAGGTATTTCTGTTGTAATCTCTCATAGCGGGCTTCTGTCTTTTTCATTCGATATCGGATGATTAGCAAGAATGTAAAGAGCATAATAAGTGCAAGCAGTGCTACCATCCATGTATACCGCATTGTCGCCTCAAGACTCCATTTTGTCCCGCGGTCGGGATGTAATCCGCCTTGCCAGATATCTACAGCGTAATAGACAATCGGGACATCCAGATAAGCGATAATTCCGAGTACTGCGGAATAGACACCGCGTTTGTCGCCTTCTAAAGCCGAACGGAGGATAAAATAACCGATGTACATAAGCCAGAGCACAAGCGTGCTCGTGAGGCGAGCCTCCCAATTCCACCATGTGTTCCATGCGTACCGCGCCCAGATGGGGCCCGACAGCAGCGCGACCGTGCAAAAAATAACACCGAGTTCCGCCGCCGCAACAGCCAACAGATCGTCGTTCGGTCTCCGTTGGATAAGGTACTTGATACTAAAAACACAGTTGACACCAAATGCCACAAAAACGGTGAGTGCCGCTGAGACGTGGTAGTAGAAGATCTTTTGGACTTCAAGCATTGTGCCTTCAGTACGCGCGTAACCGAAGATAAGATAGAGCGAGATGAAGATGAGGATGGCAGTGATAGCGGCTATTATTTTTGTACTTAGATTTCCCACAAGGCACTCCCTGTTAAAATTTCGGGTCCATCGGAAAGGATCGCTACCGTGTGTTCAAAGAGAGCGGACAAGGAACCGTCTACGGTTGTAATGGTCCATCCATCTGGCGACATCTGTACATCGGGTAACCCGATATTTACCATAGTTTCAATAGCGAGTACCATTCCGGGCCTGAGACGCAACCCGCGCCCGGCAACACCCACACACGGAACCTCCGGTGCTTCGTGTAGGTTTCGTCCGATACCGTGCCCAGCAAAACTCTGGAGTACAGAGAACCCATGCGATTCCGCCCCATTCTGTAATTTGAAAGAGATGTCCCCAATCCGGTTCCCCGGTTTTGCTTCGGCGATCGCATCGAAGAGCGAACTTCGCGTCGCGTCAAGCAACCGTTCAGCTGAGAGTGAGATGTCTCCAACGGGGAAAGTGTAGGCGTTATCACCGTGATAGCCGTCAATGCTGACAGCGGTATCAATCCCGATAATGTCACCTGCTTTCAACACTTGGCTTTCGGCTGGAATCCCATGGATGACAACATCGTTAATCGAGGTACATATCGTGGCAGGATAGGGGCTGTGTTCCGGTAACTGATAGCCTAAGAAGGAAGATGTAGCATTGACTTCGGCAATTGTATCACGTGAAATGTGTTCCAAGTCGGCGGTGGATACACCGGGGGCAATTGCCTCTCCAACGCGCTTAAGTACAGTCGCAGCTGCTTTACCGCTCCGTTTCATCTTCTCAATTTCGAGTTTGTTTTTGATCCTAAGTTTATCCATCAGACGATCTGTCCAATCAAGGTATGCGCTGTTGTGCTGTGAATGCGAACGTTGACAACCTCACCGATTTTACTATCTACTTTGGGAAATACTGTCGTTTTGAAACCGTCCGTTTTTCCGTAATATTTATCCGTTTCCCGACGCGATTCGCCTTCCACAAGCACAGCGACAGTATCACCGACTGCAGCCGTGTTGATTTCTGCAGAGATCTGCTCCTGAAGTTCAATAATCTGTTTGAGGCGTTCTCCCTTTTCTGTCTCCGGCACATCATCGGGGAGTGCTTTGTGGGCAAGTGTTCCTTCTCGTTCGGAATACTTGAACATGAACGCCGAATCGTACCGGATGTCCGTCATCATCTGATACGTCTCCATAAATTCTGCGTCGGTTTCGCCACAGAAACCGACGATAACATCGGTGGAGAGGGCAATATCAGGGATGCGTTCTCGGAGTTTCGTGACCAGTGCGCGATACTCTTCCGCCGTGTAGGTACGCCGCATCCGCTCAAGTACCGGCGTAGATCCAGATTGCAGCGGGAGGTGTAAATGTTTACAAACGGTTGGAGAACTCGCCATCGCGTCAATCATACGCTCCGTCGCATCCGCGGGATGTGGCGAGGTAAAGCGCACGCGTTCTAAGCCGTTGACTTCGCCGACAGCATAGAGCAGATCCCCAAAATCGGAGCCGTTGTCGCGATAGGAGTTAACGGTCTGACCGAGCAAGACGACCTCTTTGAACCCTTGGTCAACCAATTTTTCGACATCTTCAACGAGAAGCTTCAACGGCAGACTCCGCTCCCTACCACGGACGAAGGGTACGATGCAGAAGGTGCACATCTTATCGCAGCCTCGCTGAATCGTGAGCCATGCCCGGATCCCTTCTTTTCGGATGGGTGCGATGTCGGCGTAATCCTCGCTTTTGTCCAAGCGTAATCCGAGGAACGGATCTCGGTCTTTCAGGGAAACGTGTGCCTCCACACCACCTGTCAACGAATCCAGTGCGATGGGTAGATTCCGATAGGCATCCGGTCCCATCACGAGATCGACGTATGGTGCAGCGTCCAAGAGTCGGTCGCGGAGATGTTGCGCCATACAACCGCAGACCCCGATAATGAGCTCTGGCTGCCGACGTTTGCGGTGGTTGAGATGCTTGAGCCGATTGATAACCTTCGTTTCCGCGTTTTCCCGTATCGCACAAGTATTGACGAGAACGACATCGGCATCGTCGATATGCGTCACGGTACGGTGTCCACTTCGCGTTAAGATACCTGCCATCAGTTCGCTGTCACTGACGTTCATCTGACAGCCATAAGTTTCGATGTAGACCCGGCGCGCGTGTGCCTGCTGAGGGGCGTCAGTAGATGTCCCGCCTTGCGATTTGTGCGGTGGTGGATGTGGAGTGTCTTTATTATATAGTGGAAAAAGCGTTTCGTTTTTCATCATGACATGTTCGTATAATCTTGGTGGTATCCCCATAAATCTACAGTGAAGAGATCGCCAGTGTATGCCAGCACACGATATTTTAACGTGTGCGTTGTACCTGTGTTTATTGTAAAAGGTGCTGTCTGTGCGAAAAGGTACCCGAAAGAAGCATCCGCCGCGAGAAATGTTGTGTCGCCGTTTGACGGATGCGGAAAGATAGCGACCCCGACGGCTTCCTGCTCAGCAGCCGTCAGTCCGCAGAGCGTACCCCACGCCGATATATTCCTATTTACCTCTGACTCGCCGATCCGTCCGTCTGCGTTAGCGGTTTTCCGGTACTCCATCTCAACAGCGAGGCAACCGAGTCCTATATCTCCCGTAAATTCAAGCGAGTGATTCGGTGCGTGTAATGAACACTCCATATCCAAGACCTGCACTTCGGTCTGACGTGGCTGAACTTCTGTCGTGCAAGTTTCTATCAGATACGGTTCTGCCGAATCTTTCCATGTTGTGACAATGGAAAATCTCGCTGAATCTGCCGCCGTGTCGCGCGTAATTTCATCGTGACCCAGCTGCCCGTCATTGACGGTCCCGCGAGTGAAACAGATTCCCGGTAGATGCTGATGTCCGATGCTTGTGTCACCTGTTACCACTTGTCCGTTGGGTGCATAGAGCGGATGCAGATATGGCGGACGTGCTACACCGCCACCATGGTAGCAAGTAAGTATCGGCGCGCCGTCTTCTGTAATGGATAACTCTTTTTCGTTAAATTCGTGTAACATAAGTACTATGCGTAAATTATACCACGCATCTCACTATAATGCAAACGCGATTTAGGGGTTATCAGTTATCAGTACGGTTTTCTGCGAAAACCTTTCAGTTGTCAGTACATAAAATCGGTGTGTCAAGTTTATAGTTATACCAAATCGAAAAATAAATTGCATACAATAGGCTTTGAAACTCTGTGAAACCGAGTGCTTCATCAACTTTGGCTTTGAGAACCAGTTCGTAGTCGTGCGATTCATCGCACGTTCCACGGTCAAAAACGGGCAATGAATTGCCCTACTACAAACCTGTTTTTTGTTAATGAGCAGCGGTTATTCAGAAACTAATACGGCGGGTTACAAATCCTGACCGCAAGAGAAAGTTGCTATCCGCTGTCAAAATAAAGTATAATTTAAGCAGAGAAAATACCTTAAAAGGAGACTTTCATGTATGACACCTATTATCGGAATCACATTCTCGTCTAATACCATCCGCGGTACTACTATAAACTATATCCGTGCTATTGAAGAGTTCGGCGGAACACCTCTCAAATTATATCCGGGCATATCAGAAGACGCTTTAGCTGACATTGATGGACTTTTACTTACAGGTGGTCCTGATATCGACCCGATTCACTACGATGAGGAGCCGCATGAGACGACAGACATTAACACAGATCGAGACGAATTGGAATTGCCTCTGTGCAAGTGGGCAATGAAAAAAGATCTTCCAGTTTTCGGAATTTGCCGCGGTATCCAGATTATGAACGTCGCAAAGGGAAGTAGCTTGTATCAAGATATCCCGTCACAGTTTACAGAGCGTTTGACGCATAAGATAACGGTAAATACGAGTGATACTTGGCACGATATTAAGGTTCAACCGGGGAGTTTGCTAAACGAAATTACAGGGAACACCATTACCGAAGTCAATTCAAGACATCACCAATCCTTAAAAGTCATCGGCGAAGGTTTTACTGTAACCGCGCAATCAGAAGATGGAATCATTGAAGCAATAGAAGATAGATCGAAGCGATTTATGCTCGGCGTGCAATATCATCCAGAACGGATGTTCAAAGAGCCAAGTTCCTCGGAGCTTAGGAAACACGCGGCAAAACTCTTCGAGGCGTTTATCACGGCTGCGTCGGCATCATAAGAATAGCGAGCACAGCTCGCTCCTACAAAAGGAGCTGTGCTTTAAAAATTGGCGACTAAGGAGAACCGGTGGGTCAATCCGAGAACACCGAACGGGACGAGTGCGTAATCGACTTGAAACCGCAGAACCTTCAACCCGAAACCGCCTCTGAGTCCAGAAATCGCGCCTAAATCGTTGCCGCCGATCTTGTAATTATAGCCGGAGCGGAGTTGTAAGATATTGCCTATCGTGTAGCCTGCCCCGACCGCGAGAGAAATATCGTTGTCGGCGGGACGGATAACGTCTGTTGTTAGGACGAGTGCCTCATCCCAGAATTTGTATGCTGCACCAAGCCTGAAGGTAACAGGTAAACCGAACGCCTCTTCAATAAACGTCACACGTGGTCCGAGGTGCTGCGCGTTGAACCCTAACGAAAGCGGTATATCAGAAAAAGTGTATAACCCACCGAAATCAAAGGCGATACCGGTCCCCGTTTCGTCAGCAATCTCCTCGCGTAAGAATTTCGCGTTCGCACCGAAGGCGATGGCACTACTGAAACTACGCGCATACGAAAAGATCATCGCGAGATCGTAAGGACGGAAAACTGTCGTCTCGTTTCCCTCCCTATCGCGCCCCTGTAATTCGCCAAAAGACAAGAAACTTGCACTGGCACCGAGGGTGCCGATATTCCCCATTGGCAGTGCAACCCCGACAAACTCATGATTGATGCCAGCGAACCACTCGTTGTGCATGAGTGCAAGTTGTGGTTCTTGGAGTTTCGCCAGACCCGCTGGATTCCAATAAGAGGCGTACAGGTCATCGGTCGCAGCGACTTGCGACTCTCCCATTCCAATAGCCTCCGCGCCGACCCCGATTTTGAGGAACGTCATGGCGCGGGTGCCAGCGTTTTCGTGGATGTCCGTGTTATCTGCAGCGACAGGTATGCATGCCAAGATGAAAACCACAAATGAGATGTATGTAAAAAATCGGTTCATTTTTTGTTCCTATTGATGACTAAACGGCTGTGGGATTAACAACCTCGATTCCTTCATCAGTATAGCGTTGAAAGTCTGTTACGTTCAAAGTTAGAATATGCTTTACATTATGCGCAATCATCGCCGCAGCCAGCCGGGCATCGTGAACCTGAACACCGGATACATCATACTTCACGACAAGTCGCTTCCACTCTGGATAGACATCCGGCGAATCCGGCAGCAGCCTGAAAAACTTTTCAAGACCCAACAAAAGTTGCTCAGTTTCAAATATCGTGTGCCCAAAGCCGTTTTGATTAGCAGGTCGGGTTGCCACATTCCAAAATTCCGCGAAATTTTGTGAGGTAGTCCGTAATTGATGCCCTTCTGCCTCTAATTTATGCACTGTATTCTGTACAATTTGATAACGTGGATCATCATGGCGTGAGAAACGCAATAAAACATTGGTATCGGCCAGATAAATCATAATTTTGGATGACCTTCATATATGCTTTCGCGGCTCATCGCGTAGTCGGATAATGGCTCGGCATCAGGCTTGGTTAATTTCTTCACCAGGGCATCCCATTCCTCTAATGCTGCTTTAAATTCCTCATGTGGTAATCGTGGATTGTCGCCTACTAATGGATCCTCTATATCACCTGGAATCTCAAATGACAAATGATCATTTGCATAAATATAAACTGTAGCTGCCATTGATTTTACCTCATTTTTATGATAAATTGGAAACCTTTTCTGTTTTCTGATTCCGCTCTTTTTCTCGAACTTCCTGCTCTCTTTTGCTGACAACAGCGTCCAATTCTTGCAAAATCTCTTGTTGAATTTCGTGCGGAAGTTGATCTACCCGCACCTCTAAAGCATTAACATGCCTCCCTAAGTGATGGTTAGACAATGGCTCTGTGAGAATTATGGGTTTACGAAAGCCAGTGGTAATATGGCGTAAATCCTCTTGGATCTCTTGAGTAGCTTTGGCTATTTCAAAAAGCGGTGATCTTCCGACTATTGCGAGGCCCTCGTCTTCACCAAAATCAAGGTGAAAGGCACGCTTATGTCTACGTTTCATATCTACAGAATCCGTATAAGTAACACCAATTTCAAGGGGAGTTTCTTTTAGTTTATCTAACTTGCCTATTACACTCACCAAAAAGTGCTCAATCTTCTCCTTTGGTCCAAGATAATCAATTCCATTCTTGAGAAAGCCGACCTCCTCAAGAGCCCTCTCACCATCAGGCTTAAAAGAAAGATCTGTTTGGAACTGAATATTGCGAGCTGCTCCCCTTCCTATATTCTCTATGCAAAGCATAACACAATGGATATATGCCTCATGCGGGCGGAGGGAGATCGCAATTTCCGGTGTGTTATTGGCTTTTAGGAACCGCCACGTCAGATAGGCGTAATAACTAATGACACCCACAAGCACGATAGCGGCAATCGCTATTATCACACCACTATTTGTGTTTAACCACTCTATGATTCCCATGATTTTCTCCTTGAACCCATGCCTCTCTATCCTAAATCTAAATCGGGCAACCCTTCAACAACTTTCACCGTCTCCAAGCTCACACTAATCACCTTTCCAATCAACTTGACGATGTATTGCGGATCGTCTGCACGGTTTGGATCGTTCACAATACCACTCCGCTTATCTATTTTAACACAATATTGATTAATTATCCACTCCAACGCGGAGCGGGTGCCGAGTCGGTAATCAAACGCCTTTTCGGGGATACCCTCAAGTGTCAAGAAATCGTTGTACACAATCTGCGTTTTGTCTTTGGAGAGTTTCATCTTCTCGACGCGCCAATCGAGAGATACATCGGGGTTTTGAACAAACTTTAACTTATCGTATTCGGGTTGGGATTCATAGTTAACGTGGAGGTCTGCTAACCGTGCGCCTGCTTTTGTAAATCCCCAAAAATCTTTGACAAAGGGGATGTGTGGTAGGTCGCGTTTGAGGTTTGCCTCGTATTTTTCGCGATACGCTGGATGATGTAGGAGTCCATAGTTATAGTGGAAGATGTCCCACTTCGTGATGGTGTCGTCCTTGTAGTGGGAGCGGAATTCGATCAATGCCCAATCGGTAATGTTCTCGCGGCGGTTTGTGCCGTCTTCGTCGTAGATATAGAAAGGGAAGCATTGCGTGCTTTCAAATGCCAAATCTACACTTGGAATCATACTTGTTGTAAGACAACCAAAGCCTTTCCTGTCACCAATACCAGCAACACAGATCACTAAATTCTCTTTTTCTGTCTCTGGGTCCGGAAAAATGGACGGAAACTCTCGAACTCTTTCATTCATGATTCGGTCAATGTATAGATAGGATCTGGTAAACGGACGATAAAGTGATACTCTTATATTTATCTGAGAAAAGTCAACTATTCGTTCTCTCTGCAAATTTCGCTTAAGTGCCTCACTCCACTTGATTTTCCTGTCATCAGAAATCACAAAGTCATCAACATTTGCATTCCGATTCCTCCGATGTTTCCAGCGATTAACTTCCGAATTGTAAGTTTCGATCATTTGATTCATTTGTTCATTAAGTGTGTTCAGATTGAAATTGCAAGTCCATGTATCACGATTCGTTTTGACACCGAGGCTGTAGGTTTTGAAAATCACACCTACCGCTTCACCTTTTGTTGCTTTCGCCTCTTTGGTTCCCATGGAGATAAAGGCATCGAATTCGGTGTGGAGACCTTTAGTGAGCCATGTCTGGCGTGCATCGGGTTGAATCGTTTGCCACTGAATATCACCCGCGTGTTGAGACTCATTTAGAAAGCTGAATTTCTGTTTTTTGTTCCACAAATCGTCGGTGCGGTAGTAGAAGATACGCGGAGATTCTGATGAGTTCCCATCTTTCTTGACAAATAGGTTGATACTTACACCGACACGAATCCCGAATACATTTGCATCGGAAACTTTTAACCCTTTTCGGGCATTCCCACCCAAGTCGAAAATATAAATCGCGGCGCAATCTTCCGCGAGGTGCTTTCGCATGCCATCAAACGCTACACCGTCGAGGAAACTGTTGTTTGTCACAAAGGCTACAATACCCTCTTTTTCTATTCTGTCTAATGCCCATCGAATTGCTTTGACGTACGGATCTGAGAGGGCATTTTTATTCGTTGCTTTTGAATCATGTGAGTATGTCTCCCGCACCCGTTTATCCATTGTTTTATATTTCCGGTTTTTGTTGTTATCGTTCTCGTTGACCTGTCCGACATTGTAGGGTGGATTGCCGATAACGACAAACATCGGCGACTTTTTCTGTTTCTCAACCCGCTCTGTATTGTCGGCGGTGAATAGCTGCATCTGGCGGTCTTCTACCATCTCAAAAGTATCCACCAAGCACAAGCCTTTGTAAGGAACATACCGGCCCGTTGCTGTGTAAAACGTATGCTCAATGTTGAGACTGGCGATGTAGTAAGGTAGGAGCATCACCTCGTTGCACTGGAGTTCCGGTGGGTCGGCACTGTATTTACGCTCTAACGAAATCGGATCGAGTTCCTGCATGATGCGGACAATGAAGTTGCCGGTACCGACGAACGGGTCGATGATATTCACACCGGTATCGGCGAGGGAGCGGTCAAACTCCGTATTGAGAATATGCTCAACGCTTTTCACCATGAAATCGACGATCGGTTGCGGTGTGTAGACGATGCCGTGCGTGTCTGCTACCTTGATGGAGAAGCCTTGAAAAAATTGCTCGTAGACGGTGTTGAGGAACCCCTGTTTTTGCGAGAAATCGGTGATGGTCGCGGCGGTCTGCTCGATTGCGACATAGAACGGGTCTAAACTCTGGAGGAACTGGTTGCGGTCGAATGTCTGTGAGGTGAGTGCGTCAATAACGTTCTCGATTTCGCGGGCGATGATATTGCGGCGTGTGAAATCCCGGTTGTTGAAGACGGTGCGGAAGATGCGTTCCGTCAACAGATGTTGGATGAGCATCTCCTCTACCGCGGCGATGGAGAGGTTCGGATTGATTGAGGTTTGGCACTGTTGATGGAAACTGATAAACGCTTTCTGGAATCGCGGGTTGTTTTGGCGTTCGGTTTCGATGAGCACTGTCAGTTTTTCGCCGAGTTCAGGGACGGTTTCCTTGAACTCAGAGACGGCGGTATGCCACGCCGAGATGTTCTCTTCCTGATACGCGAAGAAGGTCTGGAGGACGTTGACGAGGTTTCTCGGCTCGGTGATGTCTAAGTCGAGTTGCAGCTGCCCGTGCTGATAAAGCAGCGCGTGTGTCGGCGATTGGAAGACGATGTTTTTGGAGGGGTAGCCAGCAGCGAATTTCCTATCCGTTTCGACGTAAAGGTTGTCCTGTGTGTCTTTTGCTTCCCAGTAGCCGTAGGGTAAACCGAAGGGATCAACGATTTCGCCGTCAGGTGTTATCCGTCTGTTCTCTAATGTGTAATGTGTCTTCTCACAGACGAGGATGAGGTCTGCTTGTCGGCAGTAGTGTTGGAGGAGGTTCTGAAATGCGGTACGGACTGCGCCTTCGTGTGCTGCGCCGATGCTGTCGTATTCTTGGAGTTCGGCGTAGTAGTTTTTGATGGGTTTGTGGGAAACTTTGATGTTCGGATGCGACATATTGCGCCCATTGATGGATAGGTTTTCAATTACAGGCTTTCGTCAGACAAAGTGTTTATGAATTCTTCGAGGGTTTGTGCCTGCATTGCTGTGTGGCGGAGCTGCTTGAGTCGCTGCAAACCGTCAATCCCTGATAGGATTGGTTTTAGGTCTGGCATCGGATTTGGTCGGAATCGAAGTTCTAAAGCCTCAAGGATACCTTCAATAGTGCTCTCTTTTGCCCCTTGGTGAACGCCTTGTTGATTCGCCTTCTTGAGGTTTTCAATAGGCTCCTTTGCGGCATGCTCCTGAAGAATCTTCACAATCATGGGTGCGATTGGGTGAAGTTTTTCTCGTAATTCATCATCGTAAATTGAAAGAAAGATTCCCTTGCTAATATCCAAAGGAAATCCATCTACCTGCTCCACACCATCAAGGGCATAGCGAACGCGGGCAAAGGGTACGTATCGGTGTCCGTTGTGATAAGGCTCTTCTACCCGTAGAAATTCAATGGAGTCAATGTTAGGTAGATGCCCTTTCACATCAATTGCTTTATAGGTAAGCTCAAGTTTGTCAGCAGGATTCATTTTATCTATTTTCATGTGGATTGTTAAGATACCAATAAGTGTTAATCCCCGCGTCTCGGTAAAATATCGACATTGTGTTCCTCGTAGTCTTCACCTATCCTTTTTTACAGCCTGTGAAATTGCTATCCATCTCCTGTTAGTTTAGCACAAATCGTTGAGTTATATCAATTGAATTATCAGTTAGCGGCATCAATACATCAGGTGGGAGAAGGCATCTCACGTGATAACCTTTGTTGGTCTGAATCAGGATTTACAGGATTATCGTTTCTCTTTTGCGTGGCAATTGGCTGAATCGCGGATTTACGCGGATTACACAGATGACGCGGTTTTTTAAGCACTTCTGTTATCTAAGACAATACTAAAATTTGGACAATTTTCAGACATTGCACTCCGCTGGAGGGCAAGAATCTCTACAACCTATTTCTATAGACATATAACGCCTCATGAAGATTAAGAATTTAATCGGGTAATTTCTTGACGAAGTCCGGTGCGGTTAGGAAACCGCACCATAAGTGTCAATTTTAGAGAAAATAACCGTTGTCGTCCCAGATCTGGTAGGTGCTGTTTCTAACTGCGCCGGGTTTTAGCCATAAACTTTGGACACGCCAAAATGCCTCTTTAGTCCCGTAGGGACGGCATCTGTGTAGAATCGCGTTTGCCCTAGTTCTTTAGCCCCGTAGGGGCGGCATCTATTAAGACGCTGCTACAAAATACCGTGAAAAATCCCTAAATTGACACTTATGGTGCGGTTAGGAAACCGCACCTACCGGCCCTGGGGAAAATCGGAATTACCGATTTTAATAATTAAACTTTATCAAACCGCACCTACTGGGTTTGGAGGAACATAGAATTACCCAAATATTTTATTATTCCCATTCGCTTCCAAGACCTGTTGAAAGGCCTCCGGGCTGTCTACCTGTATTGCGGCGCGGAATAGTTCATTGAGACGGGATAAGTCATCAATCTGCTCTAATATTGGCTTGAAAACGCTTGCAGCGTCGGGCTGCAAGCGGAGTTCTAATGCCTCAAGAATTTTTTCACGGGTATTTTCTTTTACACCTTGCTGGCGTGCTTCGGCTGCAGCTTTTTCTGTCCAGTATTCGATAATAGAAGGTTGGTGCATGGTTTCCTCCAGAATGATATTTGAAATCGTTTCGGCTTCATAAACGAGATTACCCAAAACAGCCAAAATTCCGAGATACTCCAGTTTGTTAGGAACATTAACATCATCTGCCGTTTGAACACAGCGACGCAGCCAGTCATCCGCATCCACATTATCCGGACGCTTCATGAGTGGCGTAAAAGGCAATAACCCGGTAGGTTTCGCATTGATAATTTTTTGGCCATCCATCTCTATTAGACGGACAACCTTGTATTCAATAAAAACTCGATGACCGACTATATTTTGCTCATAGACCCCAATGTCCCTCCTACCCGCTTCGGGACGAAGGTAGATGACACTGGAATACACCGGTAATCGGTAGGTTTCAATGAGGCGAACGATATAACCCGCCATCCGAATGGACATTTCAGGATCGTAACTATCAGCGGTCTGAAACTCAAAATGTATCAGGACTTCTTTACCGTTAAGCCGCACCTTGATAACGATATCTGCTTGATGCATTTCAACAGTGGGTTGTTCAGGCGTGATAATCTCAACAAAGGTAGCCTCGTCCTGTTTAAATTCTAAGCATCCGTTGACAAAATCCATTGGGTGTGTTCGTGCTTGTTCTTTGGTAACTGTATCAAAAATTGCCATTCCAACTCCACTTATAAGTCTTGTAAATTATACCACACGTTCATTATCAATGTCAGGCTTTTTTATTTTCATGAGTCTCATTCCACTTCAAGAATCCCATAAGCTACGGGTTCTGCTGTAATGTCTGCTTTCTCGATTGCGTCGTTAAACTCCCGGATACGTCGCCGGTAATCTGTTTCGGCGTTGGCAAACTCACTTCGACGCATCCGTTGAATGTTCGGATCAGTTGCCTGCTCAATCCTTTCTTCAAGGAGTGAGACCCGTTTCTGATGACTGGTTGACAGGCTTTCTTTGCGGTAGTCTGCTAACGCTTGCGTCCGTTCCCGATGTTTATTACGCGCCTCAGCCCAGAGGTGCTGGTGCATCTTTTCTAACGCTTCTTGCGCAATAGGTACATCGCTTCCCAGTGTATCGCTATCCACTGCTTTCTCAAGCAGATCGTTAAGGTGTGCCGTCAACTCCGCCGATGATGCAACGGGTTTAATTACCAAATGCTCCCTTATCCCCAAGTACCGCCATTGGTAAATAGCAAATTCGTAACGCCCCAGGGGAACCTTGTTCGTTCTGACCTTTAGTCTTGTGACGACATCTTGTTCAGTGTTTAATGCCACTGCTGCCTGTTTTACTAAAGGGTGCGTCGGCATAATAAACGCAGCGTCAGGATGCTGCGTCGCGCAATCCGCTTCAAAGGTTATAGGCAAGTGCGGATCTGAACCCTTCAAATAGTTTTCCCACTCCCGATAGACCCTCGACTTTTTACCAGAAAATGGCTGTAAATCCGTCAATAAAGTGTTTCGTGCGCCTTCAGCAAGTCGAAGGGTTTTAAGGGGTTTCTCACCAAGGATAAATTCTTGCTCTGTTCCGATTTTCTGTAGCAGATAACGCGTGACAAGCCGCTGTATAGATGCCGGAGATAACCAGAAACTGGAGGCATCTTCAACCTCTTTCTCCATTCTATCTTCAGGGAAACGGAGTCCAAACAGGTCCAATTGCTGTGCTTCAAGTTGCTCCTGTTCCTGGACTAACAAGATTTTGTTATCCGCCAACTGTTGCAACTTGATTCTTCGTTCTTCTTGCGTTAGTTCGTGATTTTCGGCGATTCCCCGGAGCTCGGTTGTGATTTCTCCGAGGATTTCTTCACTACCACCCAATGCACTCTCAAATACACCGATGCGAAGTAAACACCGTTCATAGATGTCGGCATCAACCGTTCCGGGTGTGATTAGATTGACGATGGTAACACTCTCACTTTGCTGCCCTTTCCTGTCAATACGTCCTATCCGTTGCTCCACCTTCATCGGGTTCCACGGCAGATCGTAGTTAACGATGCAGTCACAGAATTGGTAGTCCAATCCTTCACAACCGACCTCCGAGAAAAGCATCAGGTCAAGGCTATCGTCTTCGGTTTTCGGCTTCTCAAATCGGGATCTGAGTTCCAATCGTTCTTCGTCCGGTACACCGCCATGAATAAGCCCGACGCGAAAACCGTCGGCTATTAGGTGTTCGTGAAGATAGGCAAGCGTGTGGCGAAAACTGCTAAAGATCATAATCTTGTTATTGCGGCGGCGTTGTCTACCACGGACGATTTTTCGGAGAGCCTCGAGTTTCAAGTCGTCTGCATCGAGATTTTTCGCTCTCTCAAGAATCCCTTCAATCTGTTCACGAATTTGTGTGACAAGTTCTGCTGAAGGTATCTCATCAACAACACCGGCTTCCGTCCACTCAAGTTCATCAAGGCGGCGGTTCAAGATATCCTCAAGTAGGGGTTCAAGTCCATGCAAGCAGCTTGCTAATTGTCGGCGTAGCGTTGTCATCATGAAGTTAACGCTCTGGTTACCGTGAAGGCTCCGGAATATCTCCGCTTGCGTTTCAAGCAGTGCTTCATGAAGATCAGATTGTTCTGTCGTCAATGTCACTTCCACTGTCTGAGGTCGTCGAATGGTAAACTCACCGATATCGCGGCGGCGGGTTCTGTTGATTATTCCAGAAAATGTGTGGAGTGCTTCCATGTCAGTGATGAGTTGGACGCGTTCTTCAGGGGTGATACGCCCATATGATAGTTGACTTTTAATCCGCTTATATTCCGGATTGGCATTAAGGATTGATTGTCCCCACGAGGTATTCGCAGCCTGATCAAGAGATTCTTTTGCGGTCCGTGCCCATTGTCGCTCTTGGGCACGCGCAGCGTCAACTGCCTGATTAATGAACGGGTTTGGCTCCGCCATGTGATTAAAACTCTCCTCATCCAGGATCAGATCAGGACGCAGCACATTAAGGAGAACAAACAGGTCGTGACTGCCAAGTTGAATAGGGGTCGCCGTGAGAAAAATGGCTGCTTCCGCATTTTCACAGAAGAACCGGACTGCCTCATGATTGGCAGTCCCTTGATTTCGGATATGGTGTGCCTCATCTACGATAACGAGATCAAAGTTCGGTGGCGGATCCAGATATAAAAGTCCTTTCCTCTTCTTTTTCTTATTCCCGCCGGGCCCAAAAAGGAGTGTGTTATTCAACAACGAATACGGGAGAATCACCTTCTGGTATTGCTCGGGCCACTCGCCGTCAAGATACATCTCATTAATACAATACTGCAGTGTCTTGCCATCGAGATGTTCAAAATTTTCGTCAAATCGTTTCATCTCGCGCTGCCACTTTTGCTCAGCGACCAAAGGACGCGGACATATAATGAGGACGGATCTGATGTCGCTCCTTGCCTGTAACTCGCGTAGAATCAATCCTGCCTCAATCGTTTTCCCAACGCCCACACTATCGGCAATAAGCAATCTCGGCAGGTCTGCTTTGATGAATTTGAGGACGGGTCGGTATTGGTATGGAATAAAATCAACCCGCGCTGCGTTGAGCGAATACAGGGCAGAAAGAGCTGGATAACGGATTTGCAGTGCCGTGAGATACGCGTGAAATTCATCGCATGAATAAGGGCGTGAATCATCGCTTTGAACCTCAATCTGCAACTGAGAAGCATAAAAGGTGTGAACGTTCCCATCAACAAAAACATTGATACGGCTTTCAGGGGTTCCCGGTAAAACTGCCATCACAGCCCCCCGAGTTTCGGGATTTGACTTTAAGAAAACAATCTGACCGGGGACAAATTCTGATGAAGGGTTTTGGCTCATATTCGTCTTCCTTTTTTTATACTTCACTTACTAACTTTACGACTTGTGCCAGTTAATTTTCCTTGGGTGCTTCAGAGCTGCGTTATGGGGTTGGTTCTGTAGCACAGCACGCAGGCTAACAGCCTACGCTACGAAATCCGTGTGGATAATGAAGTCCTTGAAACAATTAGCACAAACCGTTAATACAGATTTATCCCGATACTAAAAGCGGTATCAGAACTCTGAAAAGAAAATAGAAGAGATCCGATGATGCTCGTCGTCTTTGACATCTGAATTTCTACCCCGGCTTCTCCCAGAATACTACTATCGCTCACAGCCTCTTCAAATCCTCTCCATTGCTGCTCTGTAACCGCCCAAGCATTTGAATAATATACACCAAAAAATGGGGTTATACCCCATCCTGATTTCGTACCCAACCGTTTTAAGACACCACCGCCGCCGGTAAGCCCCAACGTCCGAGTCTTGACGAATGTTTCACTTGTTGCAGCATTCACAGTCCGAGAAAACATAGCACTAAAACTCCCATTGAGAAAATAATCTAAGCCTGTCTGCCCTAACGAGTTGATTCGCATTATTGACAGTCCACCGACGGGTGCTGGCGGGATTTCTAAGGACGTATTGAACGCATCATCCTCAATAAGGGCAACTCCCCCTGAGAAAGAAACTCTTAAATCTTTGTCAATTCCGTAATCAAGGCTACCAGTTATTGTGTTAATATTTTCGGTTGTACTAAACCCAAGTCCAAGCCCCGTTCTGCCTTTCGGGAGTTTGTATAAACTGGTCTGAGAATAAGCAGTAATAGGGAGTAAAGCGAAAAAGAAGATGATGTAGGGATGTACTTTTTTTAACTGCACTTTTATCGCTCCTTTTAAAAAAGGCGTTTGAAGTTGCTCGCGTCGCCCTTAACGGCACCAAATCCTTAGCATTTACTTTGTTAACTGGATGATAATACCCACGCCGCTGATGACAATGTAGGCGAAGGTGCTGATGAGACCCCAGTTGACTTGAAACTTCTTTTTAATCTCTAAAATGTCACCGGGGTAGAGTAGCATTTGCCGTGTCTCACCTTCAGCTGGGTTGAATGTAAAAGATGTTTCTATGGTTGTGCCATCACGCCGGTGGATGCGGACCTCTTCACGGTTGGCAGAAACCTCGAATCCACCAGCGAGTGCGACCGCTTGCGAGAGGTTCAAAGGGCCACGAACGCGTTGGGCACCTGGGTTGCGGACATAACCCGTCACGTAGATAGGGTCAACTTTGAAGACATTGGGAACAAACAGAACGTCACCGTCTGATAGAGATGGAGAAGGTTCACCGTTGGGCGGCGATTTCCAAAACTGTTCGGAGAGGTTAAATTCTGAGAGTTTCCCGCCTTTTTCGACTTTCACAATAGCGGTCAGATCCGCTTCTGGATCGAGACCGCCTGCGCGTGCGAGTGCCGCTTCAATACCAATATCTCCACGCACAAAAAGCTTTCCGGGGTTTTTGACCTGCCCTTGCACCTCAACAACACCCAACGGCAGAATGAATACCAAATCGTTGATACCGACGCGGATATCGCGGTAAGGACGATTTGCTGAGAGGTCGTAGGTTTCAACCTTTCGGGTTGTGTCAATGCGGATTAATTGGACACTTTGGCGATCGGCATTCTCCGCCATACCGCCCGCGAGCGCGATGGCACGGTATAAATCGATATCGGTCTCCGGGGAAATGGCATAACGTCCGGGGGTTTTTACCGCGCCGCCGACGAAGACGCCGTTTTCTTGTGATACGAGCGACACCATAACAACGGGGTTGTTAATTCTAACGCGATTATCGTGGACGAGAAACCCGCGAATCAGATGATTGACCTTCGTGACTGTAGCCCCAGCAACATCAAACTCGTCGCCAAAGTAGTTGATTCTACCGTCCGCACGGACCTGCACGGAATGCGTATACTCCGGCTGTCCGATGACAGCAATTAAAAGGGTATCACCTTTCTTGATACGGTAAACATCGCTAAAAAGAGGAGAGGTTGCAATAAAAAATAGGAAAATAACACAGACTTGGAAACTTCGGAAAAAGTAGACCATAGCGTTTTTCTGAGAAGATGTCATTTGGGTATGTTCAGAATCATCAGCCACAATTTCTTCTCACAGAACCTTTCAACTTGTGTCAATTTGAGGTTTCGTTGGTTTCAAAGATAGTGAGTTGATCCGCTGTTGATTCAAACCGTTTGTGGATACCGATCCTTTTGTTAGGCCGCCGCCGCCAATGCTCTTTGACATAACTTCCGTTCCGCCTACGATGGCCTCGGACATAGACTTTCCCAGCCATGCGGACATGCGCTTTTGCTTCCTTAATGAGGTAGAGTTGCTTGGCTTTCATAACGATCTGCTTAGGTGCCTTATCATTCTTCCTTCAACGAATCGAAATAGGCTTTGAGACATACCCGGGCGCGTGGGACCAAATTAACCGGCACAAGGACATCGCCCCATTCAGACTGGGAAGCGTTGCCTTTTACGCCACCGTAATTCGGGACATCATGGCAGCGCAAATAGACAGGGATCCCCTCATCTTCTAAGACACTCTGAAGGATATTTCCTGCTAATTCGTTCGGTACAGATTCAAGGGCGTACCAGTCCCCGTATTCCGGGATCTCGGTTTGTGCTGCTTGCGGCACGAGGTATACTTGACAATCCGGACATGTTGAGATTGCTTCTTTATATGTAGTGTTGCATTGTGGGCAAAACGGCATGGTGTTTTCTCCTTGCGAACAGACGAGGTGTTTTTGATAGGGTGTTTCCCCCAGGAAACCTCGCCAGTAAAAGAGGACAGGGTTTTGTACTACGCCACACCACGGTGCTTTTACGTTAAGCGGGTTCTCGTTCATATATTTACATTATTATATTAACACACGTGCGAGAATTTGTCAAATGTTAAAATTAGAAGCAGTCAGCAATTAGCCATCAGCCGTCAGCAATTTCTGTCCGAGTAGGCACATATCCAAGAGGTTTTTGAAATCTTCAAGGTTTCCTCGTAAATCCGGTGCGGTTCCAAACCGAACCATAGGTGTCAATTTTAGAAAAATAACCGTCGCGATCCCCAGACCGGTTGGATTGGAATGCAGGTCGCAAATCCCGTAGGTGTTTTTGCTTGGGTGTTTCCCCAAGGTTGAACGGATATTCCCAAAACCCAGAAAAGGAACACAACACTCAGCCCGCACCAGAGAGCGCACGCCAAACAGAAAAACGAGAGAAACCCAACGCATTAGCGGTTTACGGGCCCCTGACGGTGTGAAGTTGGGTTTCACTGCGTTCTTGATTACCGACGACAAACCGCGGGATTTGAGAGGTCTTTGGAAAATACATCTGCTTTCTGAGTATCCGTTCAACCCAACCTACGGGACTAAATTGACACCTTCAACTCCATAATCAGAACCTGATTTACCACCAGAGATCTTATCAGAAAAATCACAAAAATCACAAAAATCACAGTTCAGACTTAATAGCACGAGAATCGAACGAAAAATCACTAAATTGACACCTATGGTGCGGTTCCAAACCGGACTTACCGGGCTGCGGATTGAGACATTAGAATTTCCAAAGACGTAGTGCCGTTTTGCCTAACACCCATTCCCGGTCTTCGGGTGTAAAGAAACCCATCTCATCTCGGACAACCGCTAAGGTTTCAGCATAACTGGCACGGCTGAGACAGACGGGCCAATCAGTACCCCACATGAGGCGCGAACCGCCAAAGGCACGATATACTTCCTTAACCTGTTCAAACGTGTCCGACCATGGGTACCCTGTTTTCGAGATTGACCACGTATGGCTTATCTTGACATAGACGCGAGGAAATTTTGCAAGATTGAGCAGTAATTCAAGCTTTTCAGGAGTATCAGGCGAGCAGCTTGCCATGTGGTCTACCACGACATCGAGATCCGGATGCTGTTCCAAAAGCGGCACAAGATCGACCAATCGCTCGGCTCCAGTGAGCATAAGCATCGGCACACCGAGTGCTTCAGCACGGCTGAAGATAGGCGGCATTAACGGTCCCGTAAACCAATCACCGGCGGGTCCGACAGAAGGACTCAGCCGCACGCCATGGAAACCGTGCTCTTCTGTCCAGCGACTGAGATGTTCCGGTGCCTCCGGGTCTTCGGGGTTGATCCGACACACGCCCATGAATTTATCGGGATACCTTTTCATAACGTCCGCGGCGTAACTATTATCCCATCGGTAGTGGATGACTTGAACGAGGACGGTTTTTTCTACATCGTTTGCTGCCATGAGTTCCAAAAGCATCTCTGCGGTAGCGTCCTCGGTGGGCGGATTTGTTGTCTCCGGTGCCCACGGAAACTGCGGATCGTTTTTCCAAACATGAACATGCGGATCAATAATTCTCATATCTCTAATGACTCCTTCGGTTTTTTGAAATATCCGTACAGACCTAAAGGTACACAGTAAAGTAGAATCAGGATGTGCAGGCTAAACCCTGTGACAGTCGCTACTTCTATAGAGGTCCCGAAATGTGATAGCAGCCAGACGAACGGAAACTCTGTTGTCCCGAAGTTGCCAATCGTTTGGACAGGCAAAAGATTAAAGACGTTGGTAAAGGCAAGCGCAAACAACACCTGTGTTATCGGCACATCAACCCCCATTTCAACAACGAGGTAGCACTGAAATCCGAATCGGATTACAAGGCACATCAAAGAATATGCCCACACCTCCAAAAACCGTCGATTCGATCGGAACGCTGTGAGTTCCTGCAGCACCCGCAATCCCTTATCGACAACCCATGAAACGACTCGCTTTTCAAGGCGTAATAGCGGTCTCGCGCATCGGTCAGCGAGTTTCATACAGACGTTTGGCGCGACAGAGACGAAAACGACGACCGAAATTAAACCACTTCCTATTAGAATAGGCAGGAAATATAAGATAGTGCCAGAGAATGTATCGCGAAGTTCAACACGCAGGAACCACCCGGTTGCAATCACCAAACCCATTAACAATATCAAATCAATCAGACTTGCTACCAGCAGCGAGGCAATCCCTTGTGTTGCTTCCACTTTCTGCCGACGTTGCATCAGATAGACATAAGAGACATCCCCTGTCCGCATCGGGAGGATATTGCCCCAAAAGGTATGCAACGCTAAAATTGGAAAGATCTGATGTAGACTGCTATCAAGATTCAGCAGTGCTCGGAACCGTGAGGTTTTCGCCAGAACTAACAAGCAGTAGCATGTGAATCCGATTAAGAGTGCCTTTATTGACAATCGACGCAGGGTTTGCGGTATCTGTTGAATGTCAATCTCTTTTAAGAGGAAGTAGGTTATGATGGCTGCGAGTAGCGTTGGTAAGCCGATCTTAGCAATCCGCTGGAATTGTTCTCTGTTCAAAGGCACGCTCGCTATTGGTTATGATTGATTTGTCTGTTTTATGGAATCCGTATTATGGTATCCGTTGAAGGTTTAATTGTCAAGATTTCTTTTAAAGACTTGCTTTTTAGTTTGTGGCATTCTATAATATGTACCTTACAAGTGTCTGATTTTTATAGAAATGCGGTACCCATTTCACCTCATGAAAAATGACCAAGATTCTTCAAAAGCCTCCACTCGGAAACAGTTCTATTTTCTGACGTTATCACATACCGTTCTCGATTCCTACGCGACGCTTCTCTCACATTTGCAACCGCTCCTGCTGACGAAGTTAGCCACAGCTGCGACACGGAACAGCTTAGCGGGGAACTTCGTTTCAATTTACAGCGTATTTAGCTCATTCGGACAGATAGTCTTTGGATGGCTGTCAGATCGTGTGCGAACCGTGCATTTTCTGACGATAGGTGTGGCGTTTAGTGCGCTCGGTTTAAGTCTCTTGTGGCTTGCACCGTCTGCTAATATTGTGTATCTGTTGTTAGCTATCGGTGGGATTGGGGTCGCTGCATTCCACCCGCAGGCGACGACTTATGCGGGTGCGCTCGCTTCAGAGCAGAGAGGGATGGGTATCTCTATATTTCTGACAGGTGGAAACGTTGGACGTGCGCTCGGTCCGCTGGTACTCTTGTTCATTCCCTACCGTTTCGGTTTGGAATACCTTGTTTGGGAAATGATACCGGGTTTACTCGTGGCGTTGCTGTTACCAAAAGTATTAAGATTTGAGAAGGCACTTGATTTAACTGTCAGTACGAGAGGCACACCAAGCGATGACCCAATCCTGCAAGAACCGTTTTGGAGCGTTGCTTCACCGCGCCTGCTCCCAATCATTGTGCTATTCGTTATTGCGGCGATGCGAACCGTTACACTCACGGGTATCGAAACCTTTCTTTCTGTCCATTTAGCCGATCAAGGCTACTCAGACCAAGCGCGTTCTCTGGTCATCGCGATCTTTATCTTCGCAGGGTCAATGGGTATTTTGTCAAGTGGATGGCTTATGAGTCGCGTCAACACTTACGTTTTGCTATTGGTATCGCTGCTCGGTGCCCCGCCGCTTTTTTACTGGTCGTTACACACGGACGGGTTCAGTTTTCTCGCGCTCCTCTTTTTAGGCAACGTCATTCTCACGAGTTCGATAACTGTTAACATTATTCTCGCGCAAATAATGTTGCGCGGACACGAAAACATCGCCTCCGGTTTAATGATGGGTGCTGCGTGGGGTGTCGGCGGACTTTTGAATAAAATTGTTGGTGTTTTAGGAGACCAATACGGTTTGCCGATTGTGTTAGACGGTTTGGTGATGCTTCCGTTGGTCCTCGCACCGCTCTTGATCCTGTTACGCGATCAACCAGACTTGTCGAAACCGAGCGTGTGAAGTCGGCATTTTAAACCCCCTAAATCCCCCTTATCAGGGGGACTTTAAGATCGAATGCATACGTCCTAAAAATTCCACAGCAGACTCAAAAAATGTGTGCTAATTAGGTCACCGAAGAGGAGCGCGTAATCGAGCCGAAACTGGCGAAGTTGGATACCGATACCGCTTGTAAGACGACTCTCGCGGTAGCCGAGGCGTAAAGCTAAAGGTTTGCTAATCTGATACTCTATGCCGAGATGCGTCTGACCGCCATAGCGTTGCTGCCACTGGTAGGAGAGGATCAGTTCTCGATTGAAAACACGACTGTTAGTATACGCCACCCCAATATTCCAATTCGCAGGAATAGATTCTTTCGGCGCAGACAGCGTGTTCCACGTCAAAGTCGTCTTTGAAATGTCCTGAAGATTGACACCGAAGGACAGACTACCGAAGTTCTCCAGACCAAAAAGCGCGTTAAAGTCCGGCAAACGGACAAGCGCGCCAACATCAAAACCGTATCCCCAACTGCCGTAATTGTAGATGTCAATATCGCCGCCGCTTAAGCTTTGCGAAATCCATTTGGCATTCGCACCGACCATAAACTCCGGCGGTACCGAATCCCTACCGAAGTTATCCCACCACGATTGACTGACAACCCAACGCGTGGCAAGTGTTAAAATATAGGCGTTTTCACTATCATTGAGATAACCCGCTGGCGTAAAGTCTGATTCTCTCGGTCGGTTTTTGGCGAGGCTCCGCCGTTCATCGGCACTAATATTCGGATCAAAGGCTGGAACGAGTGGATAGATTGGGATGTCGTCTACGCCTGCCCGAATCCACGACAGTCCGAGATTGAGTTTCGGCAGGATTTGCGTTGTACCGCTAATATAGTTGAACGTGCCTAACCCAGAACGCCGCGCGGCGTGCATCAGACAGAACTGATAATTATCGGAAACCGCCGCAATACCGGCGGGGTTCCAATAGGTAGCTGTTGCATCGTCAGCAATGCTAACATACGCACCACCTAATCCGAGGGCGCGCCCGCCAACACCGTTTGTTAAGAAATCACCCGTATAGTTTTCGGCGACAACCGGTAAAACAGCAATACAAATACATCCGACGAGTATTGTGACAAAACAGATGCGATGTGTAGTATTAAGTTTTCGTCGTTGCAAATTGATCAATTGGTTTCTCTTTTCCTTGGATCTATTATGATGGCACTACGGCTTTGTAGACGGCACACGACATGTACCGACTATTCTATAACGGTACTATTTTGTGGACGGCACACGGCGTGTGCCTACTACTTTAACACAGCGGAAGCCGACATCGCTGCTTAAAAGTGAGGGTTTCTCAGCGAACCGATTCGCGACGCGGACGCTCTTTGCGTTGAAGCTCCATGACCCGCCACGTACAACACACTTTTCTTTCCTAACACCGGCATTTGTAATAGCCTGTTGGACGTTTTCAGCACCCGCAACCGGGTTATCTCGTGGGGCATCTGCGTAAAACTTTCGGTGATATGTGTCAAGACACCACTCGGCGACGTTCCCAGACATATCGTGCAACCCGTAGCCGTTAGCAGGATAGGCTCCGACAGGTGTCGCGCGTTCATCATGCGCGCCAGATTTTGTGTTTTTGTTGTAATTTGCTCTGCTGGCATCAATTGCATTGCCCCACGGATAGTCCTGCGCGATTAATCCGCCTCGTGCGGCTTTCTCCCATTCGGCTTCCGTGGGTAACCGCTTACCTGCCCATTTCGCATACGCCATCGCATCGTGCCAACTGACCTGAGTCACAGGGTGTTGATCCGTCGGCGAGGTCCGCGCCACTGAAGCTGGTAGTGGTCGGTGCCCTGTGGCTTCAACAAATTCCTTGTATTCTGCAACCGTCACCTCATGTTTGTCGATATAAAAAGCATCAAGATAGACAGTATGCACCGGTTTCTCATCGCGTTCGCCGTTGTTACTTCCCATTCGGAACTCGCCTGCTGGGATCAGCACCATATTGACGGTTTGTGAAGACAGGCTCGCTGTAACATACAAAACACCGGTGAGCAGGAGAGCCAATACAATTTTCATCACTAAACTCTATTCAAATCAAAGGTGTTCCAATAGTACTGGTACTGCGTTGATTTCCAACCGGTATAAATTTCGTCCCAACCCATCCGATTGAAATGCGGTAAAAGCGACCCTTCTGTGACCGGTCTCGAGCATCCTTGATAGCGGTAATCAACCGAAAGTCGAATCAGATCCGGGCTACGGTTCGGCAGTGCCTTATGTACGGCATGACTATGGAAGAAAAGCGCGTCGCCAATCTCGTAGTCTCCCGCTACCCAATAGAGTCCGTCTGCTTCCAAGGGTTCGGTATCAATACCGAGTCCACCCGCGCCGAGTGCCGGTTTCACGGGATATATCCCACCTTGATGCGATCCAGAGAGAACTGTTAATCCACCCAACGCTTTTGAACACGCGCCAAGCGGTATCCATGCGGTATAGGTCTCCTCTGTGCCCCGGATATGGATGAAATCTTGGTGTGCAGGCGTTGTGTATTTAGTGTTTTCTGGGAACATAATTCTTCCAATATTCCGCGGATGCACGAGTGTTTTCTCGCCGAAGAGTTTGTCCAACATGTCCAAGATCGCTGGATGGTGCGCGAACGCATGGAAAGATTCCAAGGATTGGAATTCATCTAAGACGGGCCAATAGCCGTCATCGCCTTCCATGTACGGACCACCCGTGCGGATACCGTCCATGAGTGCATCCCCGCCTTCTGCCCATCCGTGTCGATGACAAATTTCCAAGAAATCTTGACGCAAGTTATAGATAGCATCGGCATCAATCAAGCCACGAAAAAAGAGGTAACCGTCCTGCCGCGCCTGCTCTTGAAGTTTATCGGGTTCATCTAAAAGTTCATTTGAAACATTAAAGGGTTCAATCCTTGCCATAAAACGCTCCTTGCTGACAAAAACAGTTGTAGACGTTAAGGATATTATAGCAACAAAACGGGTGGCGTGTCAACTGTTGTCGGTTATCAATTATCAGTCCTGTAGGTTGGGTTGAACGGAGACCTACTAAAAATCGTACACAGCACAGCGTTTTCAAGGGAACAGAGAAGCTTGAAATCACCAAAAACCGAGTGAAACCCAACGCACTATGATACCGATACCGTTTGGGATGTTGGGTTTCGCTACACCTATCTACCAGAACGTTTCATTGCAGAATGGAACACTGTGTATAGCGAAAATGCGCCTGTGGTTTTACCGCTCAACCCAGGGTCCCACCCGTTACTGGAAAGGTGCCTAACGTCTATATTTGTATTTTATTTTCGAACCCACGTTTAATTATCAAACTCACGTTACGATAGTTTATTTTCTCTCTTTGGTTGCAAACATTGACGGTTTTCTTCAAAACTGAGTTCATAGAAAAGCGATTTGTCGCAATATTCTTGCCCTGTAATTTTGAAAGTGTGATACAATTCGGAACAGTGTCCAATAAATGTAGAAATGTATAGACTCACTATCAAAGCGGACCCTCTATTTTAGGAGATATTTCATGCTTAGCATCAAACACCTTGAAGCGATTCCGTTGAACGTACCTTTCTATCACGAGCGGGTCAGCCGACACATGCACCGCGCTTTGACGCACGGCGAACGGGTCCACGTTTACCGTGTTGAACTCAGCAACGGCGTTGTCGGATACGGCGAAAATTTATCAGATGAATCGGCGAACATTGAACAACTGGTTGGGCAAAACGCGTTTGCATGTATGAACGATGACAGCGTCGGGTTCGGTATCCAGATGTCGCTTTTTGACGCGATCGGTAAATCGGTGGATGTGCCTGTCTACCAACTCATTGGACCTAAAGTTCGCGAAAAATGCCCCATTTCGTGGTGGGATATTGATATGCCGCCGGAGGATTGGGTAGCAGAAGTCCAAGAATCGGTGAAACGCGGTTATACGTCCGCGAAACTCAAAGCGCGTCCGTGGCGTGACATCTTCGCGCAAGTGAACGCTGTCGGCGATGCCGTCCCCGCAGACTATAAACTCGACATCGATTTCAACGGATTCCTACGGACTGCGGATAACGCCATCCCTGTCTTACAACAGTTAGATAAACACCCTAATGTCGCTATCTATGAGAGTCCGTACTATCTCGGCACAGATGTAGAGGGTGCGGCGCGATTGCAAGCGGCTGTTGAGAAACGGATTGTGGAGCATTTCAACGAATCCTGTCTGCATGCGCGGTGTTGTGGTGGGTTCGTTGTCGGTGGTGGCGTGAACTCGCTGCAGCGGACGAACGCGCTCTGTGCTTCCTTTGATCAACCGTTCTGGCTCCAGATGGTCGGCACGGGGATTACAACGGCATATTCAGTACATCTCGGTGCGGTGCTATCACAAGCGGCACTGCCAGCGATTACGTGCCATGAATTGTGGGAATCGGATCTACTCGAAACACGGTTACCTGTTGTTGAAGGGACAATACAAGTTTCGGATGCACCCGGATTAGGCGTTATGATTGATGAAGCAGCGTTGGCAGAATATCGTGTGGATCCCTCCACGCCGACACCGCAGCAGCTGTTCAATCAGACGGATTATACGTGCAGGGTGCATATCCCGAATGAAGGCGGTGGCGAGACGGTTCACGATTTTGACAACGAGGGTGTCTATTACCCGGCGTTCAGCGAAGGAGAATATCCGGGGTTCGTGCCGGGGGTTTGGATGGAAGTGGTTTGATAGGCACCTAAACTGATGAAGGCTGTTCTTGGACGACAGGAATGACGTAACTCCGAATTGTCAAACCATCTATTGTTTCTGTCTCGACGCGTGGTGTAGGATTGTTGCGATGGTCAAATACGACATAATAGCCTTTCTGTGCACCCTCTAATTTGAGATACGCAGCGAGTTGCTTTTTGCCTGCCTGATAATATCTGTCACCTTCCCATATTTTGGTCTCAACAATGTATTTACGCTGGTTGTGGACAATAAGAAGGTCTATTCTTCCGCGCCCGGTTTGAACTTCAAGAAACATATTGGCACCGACGATGTGGACGAAATGGTCCAGATACGCGTAAAGGAGATGTTGACCAACATATTCTTGCGGTGTATCTGGTACCTGTAAAATACGGAAGCCGACGCGTGCGATGAACGCCTGAAAATTATCAAGGAGTGGTTCCATCTCAATCACGCCATCAGGCGTAAGATAATCAATAAAATCATCGCCGTTTTCTTCGGAGAAATATTCCCCTTCCAGTCCGTTAAATGTCGGCTTGAACGCTTGCAGAATGCGCTGTTGATAGATCGGGTTGACAATCTCACACATGCCGTCAGTGCCCTTCGTGATTACACCATACATGGAGAGTTCGTCCATAATCTCGTCATCTGGGTTGAAACGCAAACCTCTCTCATAAGAAGCGATTCTCATCAGCGTTCTTTCAAATCGGCGATCCCTACGGATATTGGTGAGGAGATGCCTAATGTTGGTGTTCCCTTCTTCAAGGAGTTGGGTGTGCGCTTTTGAAAAGTGCGCCATCGTAATCGTTTCGTTTTGGGGAGTATTCATCTCCTCGGTGAGAATTTGCGCGCACCGATTAACGAGAAACGGTTGTCCAGCCGTCTGCTTGTGAATAGCAGTGATAACTTCAGACGCGAAAGCTTGTCCGACTTCATCGGTATACTGTTCAAGAAGTTCTTGGACTTGCCCTTGTGTGAAATTAGGCAGATGGAATTCATCTTGGATATTGAATGGCGAGATTGATCGGTCATAGTTGAGTTGTGTGATGTTCTTGACACCAACAATGCCAACACTATGAGGACAGCGAATCCTTGAGTGATCGAGGTAAATGTAGCGGAGTGAATGAAGGAAACCACGAACAGCGTCTGGCGGAATAGCATCAAACTCATCAATAATGAGAACAGCCTTTTGTCCGTTATCAGGGTGGGTCAGAAAACGAGGCAGTTGTTGGAAAAAATTTCTCATTGAAAGGTGATCTGTTACCTCTGTATCAGTCAAAAATTGGTTCAATGTCTCAGAAGGAGTGGTATCTCTTTTCTCAAAAACGTGTTCAATTTCCCGGTGAATATCTTTGATGAGGTAATCGTAAAAAACGGCAGGAGTTAAGTCAACATACGCCTCAAAATTCAGCTGAATTGGGAAATACGCATCCGCTATGAGTGCATCCATAGCGGCGCGGAAGAGAGTCGTCTTGCCAGTCTGTCGCGGTGCGAAAAGGACGATGTATTTGCCTTTTTTCACCCGGTCAACAAAATCCGCAATCTCCTCGGTGCGAGCGACAACATAGTTTAATTCAGGTTTAACAGGGCCTTGGGTTCCGAATGTTCTCATTTTCTTCCTCTGTTGCTAACGTCTTCACGGATTTGTTGCATCAGATCGTCTATCAGCGTTCATCCGAAATAAAATAAGAAATGATTTGATAGGCGATTAACATTCATAAAGGATCGCGAATCGGTAAAAGTCTGGTGCGGATGCGATTTTCATCAATGACCGAAAAGTGGCCTATCCAGTCTGTTTGACTTTCCAGTACCTCAACCACAGTTTGTGCAATACCAGACGGTGAATCTGCGGGAAGCCGAAAGAGTATTACTCCAAAAGGTGCAGCGAATCCTAACCGGAAAACTAACTCACCAAAGTCAGTATCAAATGTGATGAGGGTTCGCTTCTCGGCTGTAGCAAGAGATAACACCTCACTGTCACTGATGCCGGGTGCTTCGTTTCCTACCCATATTGCGTCGTGTCCACGAGAAGAAATCAATTCCACGACTAAGCGAGGGACGTTTTCATCTGCTAATAGACGCATCCGCCAATTTCATAGGGTGTTGATAGTCTTTTTGCGTGTGTAGTACTGCGCTCGCGTAGGCAAGACACGCCCGAATATCCTCTTGTACTATGTGAGGATAATTCTCAAGAATCTCTGTCTCAGTCCAACCGTGTGCCAACAAATCAATGATGAATTCAACAGCTAATCGTGTGCCTTTAATAACAGGTTTTCCTGTGAGAATATTTTCGTCACAAACAATCCGTTCTGCTAATGTCCGTGGAATTTGACCTTGCATGATGTATATTCCCTTTCGCGTTCCTACGATCTATATCATTCAACGTTTTCAGCAAAATAGTCGGAGTCTACGCGCTTGATTTCGTATGTTTTCTCTATAGAAACGCCAACATTATGTTCGATCATATAATCTGCAAGTTGGTCCCCATTGATAAGGATAACCTTTTTAGAACTTCTCTCCGCATAATTTTTAGCTGCTGGATTAAAATCCGAAGTTGTAATGAAAATCCCTTTTTGGACCCCTTTCCCATCTAATGCTCCTACGAAATCCCGAAGTGGAGGCTCGCCAACATTTGATTCCCACCGTTTTGCTTGAACGTAAATCACATCAAGACCGAGTCGATCCTCGTTAATGACCCCATCAATTCCACCATCTCCACTGCGTCCTACGGCTTCGGCATCTTCGCGTGAACCACCATATCCCATCACAACAAGTAAATCAATAACCAATTCCTCAAAAAAGGCAGGGGTATTGTTTTTAATCTGCTGTAGAAGTTCTGTTGCCAATTCCTGTGTAATTTTCTTGTAATTTTCTTCAATAGATTCTTCAGGATGCTGGTTATTTTTCTCAATTCTTTCGTCCAAGCTAGCAGCAGGCGATTCTATTCCAGTTTCAGTCCCTCCATCAAATGCAGAAATTCCTTCTGAATTTTGATTCAAAAATTCAAGACCATGATCAGTTATTCTATAATGTTTTTCTTTGGATCGTTCTATGAATTCCTTGTTTGTCAAAGATACTTCCATCTTACCACTTTTACTCAATTTCCCCCTTTCACTCTTAGTTAACGAAAAATGTTCGGTGAGCATATCAATAATGAGCACGCGACGATATTCTTGACCATCCGCGATATATTGAAGAACAGGTAGAGTCATTTGGTCAGTAGTGGGTATAGGCATTTTTATCTCCGAATATCAATTAAAATTTCTTTTGCTGCTTTTTCATGCTACAATAATTTTAGAAATGTGTTAACAGCATAACACATTCAACCTATTTGTCAAGAGACAAGTCGTGATCAGGAGATCGCTCCTATAGGAGAGAACCAATGCGGTTGGGAAACTGCTCCTACCGAAACTGATACATATCTTCCAACACTTCAAGCATGTCCGGAGCGTCGGAAAGGTAGACGCTTTCTGCCCGTTCTTTGAGTTCATCAGGAATGCCGTGTAACGCTTCGGCGATGGGACCGACGATGGCGGCGAGTGTGTCGGCATCGCCACCGAGGGAGATAGCATTACGCACTGCGTCCTCATAATTCACGGATTCCAATGCGCACGTTATCGCCTGTGGAACAGTACCTTGGCAGGTTATATCAAAATAGTACGAAGGACGGATTTCGTCTACGGTCTGTGTGAGGTCGTAGCCGTATTCAGATGTGATAACTTCTCGAATGTTTGCAGCGTTTTCGCCTTGAAACGCGAGCCAGATGGCGTGTGTCGTTGCCCGCGCGCCTTTCATGCCTTCAGGGTGGTTGTGGGTAATCTCAGTCACTCTGTCGGAGGCGGAGAGTGCAGCATCCAGATCGTTGCGGTTCAGGAACGCTGCGGGGGAGACGCGCATCGCCGCGCCGTTGCCGTAACTATTATACGGTTCAGGCGGATCAATATAGATCCACATACCAAAGTTCCCACCGTAGCCGCGATGTGGGTATCGGCGGCACCACGCTTGCATCCTCTCTGCTGGTGGGAGGTTGTGTAGTAGAATATCAGCAACTGCGACAGTACACACCGAATCATCTGTGAAGCGGCAATAATCTCCAAAGAACGGGAAATCCTTGGTTTTGATTGGATCTGCTTCGTAGATAGAACCGGCGATGTCGCCTATAACCGCACCCAGCATGCTTGCCCCTTAAAATGGCACGTTTTCTCTCGTGTGATTAGAAGATGTTTTCTCCAGCATACTTCGTCTGATACAATCAGTCAAGCAAAACAGTTGAATTTCTTGGGTAATATGCTATACTATCTTTAAGTTTCGACAACACACCAATAGACGAAAGGTAGCATATCTTCCAACATCATTTGAGCAACACCTTAAAGAAAAACAAGAGGACAACCAAGTGAAAGTAATTTTGACCATAGGAATTGTGTTGAGTCTGCTGATTACCGCTGCCACAGCACAGGTACAAATACCGGCAGAAAGACTGGAGGCGGCTTTCGTTCCTACGCCTGAAGAGCAAGAAAAAAACCTTGAAACCTGCACCCAAAATTTGATCAAACTCGGCAAGTCCATCGAAGCCTACTTGGAAGTAAATGGGGATTATCCGGAATGGCTTTCAGATCTCTACCATCCGAGATATTTACCGGATCCAGATGTGCTGATTTGTCCTGCGGATAGAATGGGGGGTAGAGCAGGTTTTGCTCGGAATATAGACCCGAAAATGCCCGTGAGCTACGGTTATCAGTTCCGCTCACAGTATCGGGAACGCATCCAAGAAAACCGAACCATGTATGGCGAGGGCGTACCACTTGTCCGGTGTCGGCACCACGCAAACGCAAATTTTCACTGCTTAAACCTGAGCTACTCCTATAAAATCTCTCGATCTTGGAGTATCTGGGAAGCGGTTCCCGAACAGCTGTATGATAGTCCCGAAGAAGCGATCGCCGCTATGGAAATAGGACTTCAGCAACAACCCTACAATGAGCGTTTGTGCTATTACGTATATCCTGCGCTTGCGCGACTCTATATTGAAACTGGACGCGAAGACAGGGTTGAGGGTGTTGTTAACCTCTTCAAATCAAGCGTAAACACAGACTATCCTCGATACTATCTTACGCTCGCAAGGTTGCTTGAGATGACGGATCGGGACACAGAACTCCTTCAGGTTTTTAAGGAACTTGCGGAACAGAACCCAAATGACCGGACCGCGCATCGAAAACTTGCTGAGATTCATCAGAAATTAGGTAATACCGAATTGGCAAAGGAACACCGCTTAAAGACTGAACCCGTCCAAGCGTTACTCGGAAAGCCTGTGCCAGATTTCTCCGCGACAGACCTTGACGGTAAACCAATTTCGCTTGAACAATATCGTGGGAAAGTCGTCTTACTCGATTTTCGGGCGACATGGTCGAGTCGATACCTTGAGGACACACCAAATGTGAAAAAGGTTTACGATGCCTATAAGGATAAAGGATTCGATATTATAGGTATCAGCCTTGACAACGATGAAAAAATGCTGCGAGAGCACCTCAAACAGCATAAAATTCCTTGGCGACAGGTTTATAGCGGAAAAAGATGGGATAGTCCTATCGCACAACAATACGGCATCCGTAACATCCCTTCCGGGTGGCTCATTGATAGAGATGGCACCCTAATCTCTCAGCAAGCCAGCGGACATCTGTTAGAACACCTCGTATCAGAGGCAGTGAGGGTTAATTTCCTCGAATTCATACTGTCAGTCCTTGAAAAAAACAGGAAATCGAAATAAAATGCGACTGATTTCTTTGATGCTGTGTGGTATCTTTATCCTATTCGGATGCGGTTCTGAGGAAACGCCCGCGCCGATAGCGCAGCAGATGCCGAACTACTTTCCCGATACTGTCGGCAGCAGATGGGTCTATCGGAACGCGGATGGCTCCGAGTGGTCGCGAGAGGTTACCGATGGAAACAGCATTCACGGAGAAGGCTCTCAGGTTTTTAGTTATACACCACTGGTCACTGAAACGGAGTTTGACTATCTGAAACCCGATGTTTTGCGCGTTACGGATAGCCAAGTATTGTTCGTCATCGGTGAAAAGATAGATCGGTACGTTCAAAATGAACTGTCTGCTTCGGTTGCAGACGAATTCGCTGGCTTGGAACTGGATATCACTGTAGAGCCGATTACACACCCTGAATTTGTTTTCTTCCAATTGCCGTTGACTCCCAATTTCCAGTGGGATGCCTTCAATACAAATGTCAATGGAAGCATTATTTTGCAGAACCTTGTCCTGCTGCAGTTCCCCTTCGAGGTACACATGAGTGTTAAGGGTGAGGTTGTTGCCATAGGTTCACTTGAGACCCCTGCCGGAAGTTTTGGGGAAACGTATCAGATCGAATATCAGATGGAAATCACGCAGACGCTCTTCTCAGAAGCAGAAACAACGCAGCAGCCTCAGACGGTATGGTTTGCTCCACACGTCGGCATTGTCAAGATTGAGGGTGAAAGTGGCGTAACTGAATTAATCGCGTATACCTTCCCAGAAACAATCAAAGAGTAAAGGCTACGGCATACGGATGAAGATTAAGAATTTAATCGGGTAATTCTGAGACGTGCGGCAACAAACAGATCAGTTTGTAGTAGTGCGATTCATCGCACGTCGTATCACCACAATTACCCAATTTATTTGTTAAACCTCATGAGTATGCCTACTACTTTATAAATGAAAGTTGTTATCTTAAGCGACAATAAGCCGGGACACTATAAGCAATCTTTAGGCATTGTGGAAAAGTTGTCTGAATCCGAAACTGAATGGCTTACGGTAGGATTCCGGCGTAAGTGGCGTGATAATCTGCTGCGCGTCTTTATGTGTATTTTCGGCGGCACGCCACTCCCGACATCGCTTATCCACACACTTCTTCGCTGGAGTCTCACTGCTGAGACTTACAACGCGTTGACAGCCTTTCGTTCCGCTGATATTATCCTGTCGACAGGGTCATCTGTCGCAGCGGTCAACCTGCTCCTTAGTAGGCTTCTCGGTGCCAAGACGGTCACATGTCGGAGACCTTCGCCGTTGGGGATCCGAAATTTCGACCTCGCGATTCTCCCGATGTTTTCATGGCATGGTAAAAGAGACAAAGATAACATCTGCAAAACAGTCGGTGTGCCGAACCCTATCTCACCAGATACGCTGAATAGCGAGCAAAAACGACTGATCCAAAAACTCAACCTCCCTGATTGTCCACGCATCGGATTCCTCATCGGTGGCGCAGACCGACACGAAACTATTACATCTGCAGATGCCGAACAACTCAGCGAGATTTGCAAGACAGTCGCAATAGAAATGAATGCACAGATATTGGTCACGACTTCCCGTCGAACGCCATCAGAAGTGACAGCACATTTGGCATCAACACTTAAACACAGCGCGTGGTGTCCGCTCTTCATTGAACCAGACACGTCCTCCGAACTTGCAGACCCGTATCAAGCCATCCTCGCCTTAAGCGACTTACTAATTGTCACCGCAGATAGTTTCACAATGGTATGTGAAGCGGCGAGTAGTGGGCATCCAGTTATCGTGCTAACACTATCAAGAGACACTGTGAGAAAACCGAAGCGGTATAACGTCTATCAGTATATGGAACACCATGCCATTGTGAACCAATGCAGACTTGATAAGTTAAAGCAGTATATCGCCGACGGACTCACCTCGCGTGTGCCGAACACGCCGCTCCAAGATACGGAGAAAGCAGTGCATGCGATCCGTAATTTAATGGACAGTAACTAATCCAAAAGAATTGCGGAACTTTTTTCCACATTCGGTGTTTCAATCCGTACGATCTAAAAGTTACCACAAACCAACCACAACTTCACCGAAGGAGACACACAATGAAAACCAAACATATTGTCCATATACTGACACTTTTGCTCGCATTAGGAACCATCGCATTTTTCGTGGCGCGCCCTGAAGCACAAACCACTGAAGACCCTTGGGACGCTTGGGTAAACGCACAGACCGACACTGTGCTAAAGTCTGCTGGCGAAATGGATGCAGCGCGGCGTGCTGAAATGCGTGCTACTATTCGGGAAAAATTTGCAGCACTCGCCGCAGAACTGAAAAATGAGATCACGTCGCCACCACAGACCCAAGACTACACCATCTTGCAGACAACTAAAGAACTGCGGAACACTTATGACGAAGGATACAACCAGAAACACAAGGATACCACCGTCCGCGTGTCCTACACGGTAGGTGATGCTGAAATCTTTGCGTATGATGAAAATGTTCCTCTCGCCGAAGTCGATGCGAAATATCCGCGCGACGCATGGCTCCAGATGCTACTCGACAAAGGTATCACAATCAAAAACGCAAAGGCGTATTGGGAATACCTGTTTCTTCGGGATACATTAGTGCATCTTGAAAGACAGCCACAGGTGTGGACATCCGGCCTTTTCGAGATCCCAGCAACGGAGGATTGGGAAACCTACAAAGCCGCCTATATTGAGCGAGAACTCGGTCAGATTGAAAAGCGATTGAGAGAAGGACAACTGGCGCGGGTTTTCAATATTGACGAAATCGTAAAAGAGCACCACCGTCATTTAGGAAAAGATGATGTCCCTGGAAAAGTGTTTCGTTCTCTACAAGGCTTTCCTACAGAGATGCCCTGGGTTGAGTTTAACAAAAAACACATTCTTGTAGTGCCACAGACTGTCAAAGCACTCCGAGATGCTTACGACAATAAGTACAACGAAAGGTATGCCATCACTTCCGGGAGTGTCAGCTATACACTCGACAACGGTATCAATTTTAAGTATAGTGTCCCGCTTCCGATGAGCGAAGTCGATGCAAAATACCCGCGGGATGAATGGCTCCAGATGCTCCTTGATAAAGGCATTACCATTGACAACTTTGAAGAGTACTGGACGTATCTATCAAAGCGGGATGAATTGGTAGAGCTTGAGAAACATCCAGAGGTTTGGTCTTCCAGCCTTTTCGGTATTTCACCGACTGATGATTGGGAAACCTATAAAGCCGCCTACTTGAAGCAGATGTTTGAGAAACTCCACGACAAAAGAAAGAATGCGGTTTATTTTGGCAAGGTTGACGCAGAAGAGGCACTCAAGCAATCACGAGCGTTAATTGAGCGATTAGAACGGTCTAAGCCTTCGCTACGCGACCGTTAGCGTATGTTGAATTTTTGCAAGAAAAGGCGAGGGCCGCGGACCTCGCCTTTTTATTATAACGTATAGCGCGGCTTCAATCTCCGCCAGAGATCGACTAATTTCCTGCTGGCATGGAATCTTCCACGACTGACATAGCATCTTCTGTTAGAGACATGGAATCTTCCGCCATAGATTTATAATATCCTGAAGCGAAGAGGTAGCCATCGTGGCGGATTGCCCATGTGCGCTTCATCTCATCCATGCCACTTTCGGGATTCGGCCATAAGTACTCAATCCAGTGTCCTGTCCCCGTTGCCTTGGCGATCTCTGCCCCTAAAGCCCATCCATCAAGTCCCATGACATCCTTCAGATCCGTTCCTACCAACTCCTGCATCGGGGCATGCGAAACGAAGGTATCATTTGCATCCGTGATGAACACATACCACTGTCCGTCAACACTTGCCGGGGCGTTGTAGTAGGCCGCCGTAGCATCAAGCCCTTCAGATTCATAACGTGCGACCGCTGCCAAGACAAAGGAGTGCGCAAATGCTTCTGGATCATCTTTTGAGTCTATAAGAACCGTCGCGGGATCAGGACTCCACGGTTCATAGTACCCGGAAGCAAAAAGGTAGCCATCGTGACGAATCGACCATGTGCGTTTCAGTTCTAATTTGTTGTTTTCAGGATTCGGCCACAAGTACTCAGTCCAACGTCCCTCTTCTGTCGCCATAGCAATCTCTAAGCCTGTTAGTGCCCCGTCAACCCCAGAAATCTTTGTTATATCTCTACCAACGAATTCGGGTTTCGTCGGATGCGCGACATAGATATTATTTTCATTAGCAATGAACACATACCACTGCCCGTTGATACTCATTGGGTCATTGTAATAGGCTATCGCCTCGCTACCTTTTGTTGTGTAGAGATCGACCGCTCCTTGCACAAGAGCAACTGCAAACGCCTCCGGATCATCCATGGTCGGCATTTCAGTCGGTGTGACGGCATCCATCATCGATTCCGTCATCGGTCTCTCGCAGCCAATGATGTTAACTGTTGCGAGTCCTATTATAAGTAAAATCAACAAAAAATCTCTCAATTTTGACTCCTTTTTAGTCCATAAAATTTAGTTCATTTTAATTATAATCACTTATTCCGCGATTGTCAAGCGCGTCAATTTTTTCTTGTTATTTTTTCCACAATAGGATAAATTCTGTGGAATAAACAAACACTGTACCGAAAACTGAATTATGAATCTTCTCCCTTACGATTGGATTGCTATTGGGTATTTAGTACTCACCGGTGTACTCATCCTAATTTTCCACAAAAATGTCGCGCGCTGGTATCTCTATCTGTTCGCACGTGTGCTCTGTATCACAGGCATTGTATTACTGATACCCACTGACGAATCTACGCTATTTCCTTTGCGATTCTTGCGGGATTGGTACCCGTTATCCACCATTGCCCTTTTCTACCTTGAGATAGGGAAATTGACACAGATGGTGTTTCAACGTTATTTCGATGAAACGGTAATCCGCTGGGAAAAACAGGTTTTCAAAGGGATGCCGAGCCTTGAACTCAGCGACCGGTTTTCTTCCATAATCCTATCAGAAATTTTACACCTCTGTTATTTTAGTTACTATATCATCGCCGTGTTTTTAGCGGCGTGGCTCTATTTCAAAGGGAAAATAGGACCGTTTCAAGAGACAGTTTTCGCGGAGACATTAACATTTAATCTGAGTCTCTTCTGTTATCCGTTTTTACCTGTCACCGGTCCCCGCTACCTTTTTGAAAAGATTCAAGGTCCATTGTCCAAAGGTTTTTTCTTTAGACTGACCCATTCGGTTGTCTCAAGAGGTTCGTCGAAAGGCACGGCATTCCCGAGCTCACACGTTTCATTATCAGTGATTGTACTGCTCTGCGCATTCCGTCATGATAGTACAGCGTTCCTGATTCTACTACCAATGTGTGTGGGCTTGACACTCGGCACTGTTTACGGTAGATTCCACTATGCGATTGATGCACTCGCCGGTGCAGTTTTAGCAGGCATCGTCTTTGGTCTTATAACCATAATCATTTAGTCTTCACAGGCAGTTTTAATGTAAAAGAGCTGAACAATAGCCTGTCTGAAGCACCGCTTTTTGCTTGACTGTTTTCTGGAAAACATTGTACACTACTTAATAAGGTTAGGACTTACGCATTTTCTCTTAAAGTCCCCCTACCCCCCTGATAAGGGGGGATATGGGGGGTGTTTTTGCTGGGGTGTTTCTTATAGGGGATTTAGGGGGTTAAATCAGTAAAATATACCGTTTCCCCATTCAATTTGCGTAAGTCCTGAAGGTAATTGAATGAGAGTGCGTTTCACAGAAGAATTTACCGAAATATAGAAAATAAACCCCGTTTTGACCCTGCCCAAGGAAAAGGTAAAAAAATTATGAAACACGTTGTCCTAACTACGCTGCTTTTACTCATTTTTGGAGTTACTTTTGTTGGGTGTTACGCGCTGCCGGATCTAAAAATAAGGAGAGAGTGGGTACTTGAAATACCTATAGAGAAATATACTGGACCCCAAACCGTTGAAGGCCTCATGAAAGCATTCGATGTGAGATATAGTTATGACGTAGCAAAGGCAAAGTGGGCTAGTAGTATAGAAACACCTTATGGCGAAAAACGCCACTTGGAGTTTACACTGGCAGACATGGATGCCAAATATCCCCGTGAAGAATGGCTTCAGATGCTTCTCAATAAAGGGATTACAATACAGAATTCCAAGGCTTATGATGAATACCTCAATATACGAGCGAATCTGATCTTTAAAGAATTCCACACTACAGATGATTGGGAAACTGTTAAAGCAAAGTATACTGACCCCGAAATCCAGAAGTATCAAAATCAGCAAGTCAATCCAGAGGTGAACGATTGGGTAGTATTAGGTGAAAACAAATTCCCTGTTATTCCGGGACGAATGTATGTTCTGAAAACTGAATCAGGGTCTCGCATCTGGCAGATGACACGTTCTACAACACAAGTGGAGGGTGGAGAGATCCTCTCCGTTAAAGGGCCAGAACTTTCCGAGAAACAGAAGGCTGATCTCTTGAGTAACGGAGTAGAACCCATAGGTTGGGAAATTGTGTACTTGGATGAAAAGGGAAACCATATCCACCAAGATAAATAACTAACTGATAAATTGGAGATTTTGCATGTCCAACCAATTAGCAATTTCAGGCGGCACGCCTGTCCGTAACATAGAAAACGAACCGTGGGCCTCATGGCCCCTCACGACACCCGATGAGTGGGAATCAAAAATCGAACCGCTGCTCAAGGAAGTGTATTTGAGCGGGAATGAAGGCTCCGGTGGTACGATGATTGAGCGTTTCGGAGAGCAGTACGCACAGTATACTGGAACAAATTATGCCCTCTTCATGCCACATGGCACCGATTCAATCAGTGCCGCCTTAGCCGGTGCGCTGGATCTCGACGGATTTAGCGATGGTGGTGAGGTGATCGTGCCGAACTATACGTTTGTAGCGACTGCAAGTGCTGTCTTGGAACGCCGATGTACCGTAGTGTTTGCAGATATTTCACCAGAAACGTTTACAATTGACCCAGCAGGCGTTGAAGCGGCTATTGGTCCCGAAACCCGTGCGATCTTGCCTGTCCATCTCGGCGGTCATCCAGCAGATATGGGGGCATTACGAGAAATCGCCCAACGCCATCAACTTGCAATCATTGAGGACTGCGCACAGGCACACGGTGCCGAATACCAGACGAAGAAGGTCGGATCCCTCAGCGATGTCGGCGCGTTTAGTTTCCAAGCATCGAAAAATTTGACCTCCGGTGAAGGTGGCATGGTCACAACAAACGACAAAGATATTCACGACCGAGTCTGCGCCTTTATGAACGTAGGACGTGCCCCCGGTGGTGCGAGATGGGAATACCCGCGACTCGGCTGGAACTATCGTCCGTCAGAATACCTCGCGGCGATCCTGCTTGTACGGTTGGAACGCTTAGAGGCGCAAACCGACCGCCGTAATCGGAACGCTGCTTACCTCTCAGACGCTTTGGACGCAATCAACGGTATTACACCACCACAACTGGCACCGTGGGTTACGAAACACGGCTATCACCTCTACTGCCTGAAGTATAACCCTGAAGGTTTCGGTGGCAAATCCCGGCAGGAGTTTGTCAATGCACTTTCTGCTGAAGGTATTCCGTGCTCCATCGGCTACCGTTCTCCACTTTCGGAGGAACCCGGAATGGCACACGTCGCGCAGAAATATCCGCATCTCATCCGGTCGTTGCCTTGCCCAAACGCTGCCTTAGTTTGTGAACAGAGTGTGTGGCTTTTCCAAAATCTCTTTCTCGGATCAGAAACAGATATAGACCAGATTGTGGAAGCGATCGCCAAAATTCATAAGGCATGGAATTGACCATCAATAGGACTTAGGCACTGCTTCTTAAAGTCCCCCTGATAAGGGGGATTTAGGGGAGGACTTAGGCACTGCTTCTTAAAGTCCCCCTGATAAGGGGGATTTAGGGGAGGACTTAGGCACTGCTTCTTAAAGTCCCCCTGATAAGGGGGATTTAGGGGAGGACTTAGGCACTGCTTCTTAAAGTCCCCCTGATAAGGGGGATTTAGGGGGTTAAAAATATAGCAAATACCGCTTTTTTGTGTCCAAATGTCCGATATTGCTTAGTTTGCGTAAGTTCTGATCAAATCTTGAAAGCGTGGACAACCTCACTGAAAATCTTCGATGCCCTCACAAATCAGCAAACCGCTCCTTGTTTACGATAATGACTGCGATTTTTGCCGATACTGGATTGCCCAATGGCAACACGTCACTGGTGACCGAATCGACTACGCGCCGTCCCAAGAAATCGCTACGGAATTCCCGGAAATACCGATTTCAGATTTTGAAAACTCGGTGCAGCTAATCCTCCAGAACGGCACAGTTTTGAGCGGGGCAGAGGCTGTCTTCCGTGCCTTGAACAGCGGTTTGCTCCTCTGGTGCTACTACCATCTGTTTGGGTTTAAGAGTGCATCGGAGTGGGTCTACCGCTTCGTTGCCCAGCACCGCCCGTTCTTCTCTACGTTGACGCGCTGGTTTTGCGGAACACATACCGAGCGAACAACGTTCTATCTCTCGCGTTGGCTGTTTCTACGCGGACTCGGCTGTATCTATCTCATCGCCTTTCTCTCTTTATGGGTACAGATTCACGGATTGATTGGGAGCAACGGAATCTTACCGGCAGAACAGTACTTAGCCGCTGTCCGTCAACAAATCGGAACCGAAGGCTACTATCTCCTGCCAACACTGTTTTGGTTGAACCCGTCAGATGCTTGCCTCCATTTCTTGTGTGCTGGCGGTGTTGTGCTATCTTTAATCTTAATCGCAGGTTTCTTGCCGACTGCTACGCTCATCGGTTTATGGATGTTCTATCTGTCGCTTGTGACAGTCGGTCAAGCCTTTCTTAGCTTCCAATGGGATGTGCTGCTTTTAGAGGCGGGGCTTTTAGCAATCTTTTTTGCACCGCTGCGAATCCGTGATGCCTTCACACGTGTGTCTGAAACTTCCGGTGCGTTCCTATGGCTTTTACGTTGGCTCTTATTCCGGTTAATGTTCGCCTCCGGGTTCGTCAAACTTGCGAGTGATGCAGTCTGGCGAGACCTCACTGCGCTCAATTTCCACTACGAAACGCAGCCCTTACCGACATGGTTCGGGTGGTATGCACATCAATTACCGGAGTGGCTGCACAAAGTCTCGGTTATCGGTATGTTCGCAGTCGAACTCGTCATCCCGTTTCTGATTTTCGCACCACGACGGTTACGGACGACTGGCTGTATAGGATTGATTGGACTACAAATCCTGATCCTATTGACAGGAAACTACTGCTTTTTTAATTTACTGACAATCGCACTGTGCCTCTTGCTCATTGACGATGTAACGTGGAAAGGTCTACTATCCAAAAGATTCATGCCGAACTTCCAATCCGCCGAAAACTCGCCTCACCGATACAGGCGTGTCTGTATCGCAGCCGTGGCAATGCTTCTCTTTGTGTTGAGTGGTATCCGATTCGGCGGGCAACTCTTTAGTGATGTGCGGTTTCCTGATGTCGCTTGGATTAGACCGTTTCGGAGTGTGAACACCTACGGACTCTTCGCAGATATGACCGAATCGCGCCCGGAAATTATTGTTGAAGGTAGCAATGACCGCATAACATGGGAAACCTACCGTTTCCGATGGAAACCGGGTGAACTCACAACTGCGCCGAAATGGGTTGCACCGCATCAACCGAGACTGGATTGGCAGATGTGGTTTGCAGCACTTCGAGGGAGTTATCGGAATACGCCTTGGTTCCCCCATTTCATAGGCGCACTGCTACAAGGTAAACCTGAAGTCTTGCAGCTGCTGGCAGAAAATCCGTTCCCAGAAAATCCGCCTCGATATGTCCGCGCAACACTTTACGATTATCATTTTACCGACATCGCCACAAAACGCTCGGAAGGGACGTGGTGGTACCGAGAACGGAAAGGACTTTATTGCCCAGCAGTTTCACTCCGATAAAAAATAGCAGGCGCGTTCTACGCTGCCCTTTAACTTCACAAACCCAATAGGAGAATTTATGCCGAGTCAATTCTTAAAGGTTGCATTGGAAGCAGCCAAAAATGCTGAAGAAATTATCACTGCTTACTACACCGGCGATGCCATGAAAGTTGAACTAAAAGAGGATGAAACACCGGTCACGCTCGCCGATAGAGGCGCGGAAAAAGTCATCCGCGAAACTATTAAACAGGCATTTCCCGACCACGGGTTTTTAGGGGAAGAATATGGAATCGAAGAAGGAGATTCACCATACGTCTGGATTATTGACCCGATTGATGCCACAAAAAATTACATCCGTAAAATCCCGATCTTTGGCACGCAGATTGCGCTGATGAAAGGCGAGGAACTTGTTCTTGGCGTTTCCAATGCCCCACTTTTGAGCGAACTCCTCTATGCAGAGGCAGGAAGCGGTGCTTTCCTGAACGGTAAACCGATCCAAGTGTCCGAGGTCGCACACCCCAAAGACGCAATGGTATGCCACGGCGGACTGAAGTGGTTTGTAGAAAAAGGCACTTTTCCTGGTGTCTACAATCTCATCAATGACGCTGCACGCACAAGAGGATTTGGCGATTTTTACATGTACCACCTTGTGGCTTCTGCGAGAGTGGATGCTGTCGTTGAAGCAGCGATTAGCGTCTGGGACATCGCCGCTATTACCGTTATCGTGCGGGAAGCAGGTGGGAAGGTAACAGATATACAAGGACAACCCATCACGAAAGATACCGCTTCATTAGTCGCGACAAATGGTATCTTGCATAACACTCTATTGAATTATTTTAAGGATACGCAATCACAGAATCGGTAGTACTTCGCGATCTACTACCAAAATTGCGTCATCATCGCTGGGCTGCCAATGTCTGTAAATGATCTTATGCCGCATACGTATACCTTCCTTCACGAAATAGTTTATCTGCCTAATACACAGAACCGGATGCACTTTCTCACGAACCGCCTACGGCTTTCATTTTTGCTGACCCTTGTATTAAAACTACCGAGTAGAAAATCTTGCTTGAATTGCTGTATGGGTATGTGCTATACTATACGAATAAACGGATTTACAAAAAGAGAGTGAGAACACATAATGCACCTTGACTTTCAAAACGTGCTGGATCTGTCTTATGTGGTCGATGAAAAGAGTCCATGCGAGCTGCCAATTGATCCTGCCAAAATTTATGACCAAGCGACGTTGGAAAAAGATGGCTACTTTGAAAGCCGTATTGACACGTCTGGACACTACTCTACGCACATGGATGCCCCTTGTCTAATGTACCCCGGCGGTGCAACTATCGCCGAGATTCCAAAGGAGAAACTGACCGGAAACGCCGTCCTGATGGACTTTTCAGCGATCAAGAAACCGAACGACGCTGTGACCGCCGAAGACATTAAGGCCTGGATCGCCGAAAACGGTGAAATCCCAGAAGACAGCATCGTCTTTATGCGAACCGGGATGGACAGATTCGTCTATCAGGATAACTTCAATCGAGAGTGGATCGGTTTCAGTGAGGATGCCGCTGAACTGCTCGTTGAGAAAGGTATAAAGGTCATCGGAACAGATGCTTGTAGTATTGACTCGGTAGCCGGGCACCCACCGTTGCATGACGGTTTACCGCCCGCACACCTCGTTTTCCTCGGAGCCGGTATCCCGCACGTTGAAGATCTGTGCAATTTGAGTCAACTCCCGACGCATTTCTATGTGGTCATCGCGCCCCTAAAATTAGCACGGAGCTCCGGCGCACCGACGCGTGTGTTCGCGTTCGTATAAGTATCCTAAAAATGTGCCTCTCCTTCAGATAGTGTGCGGTTCTGCAACCTCGTTCGACATGAGAAAAATGATACCCAATATCCACGAACCGATCTTAAACCTGTTATATGAAATCGGTGAAGTTGCAGGAAAAAACGCCTACCTCGTCGGCGGATTTGTCCGTGACCTCTTGCTCAAACGACCGAGTCTTGACATTGACATCGTTGTAGAAGGAGACGCAATCCGAGTCGCTGAAACGATCTCTGAGCGGTGGAACGGGACATTGGAAGTGCATCCACAATTCGGCACTGCAACCGTCACACCTGAAAATATCGACCTGCCCAAAGTAGACTTTGTCACCGCACGGCGTGAAACTTATCAAGGCGCAGGCACGTTACCTATAGTGCAACGCGGGACGATCACTGACGATTTGCGCCGACGCGATTTTTCCATCAACGCGCTTGCAATGCGTTTAGACACAAACGCTTTTGGCACCATCGTTGATGAAACAGGTGGACGGGAAGACCTTGAGACAGGTATCATTCGGGTACGCCACAATCGGAGTTTCATAGACGATCCGACGCGTATCTTCCGCGCGGCTCGGTATGCTGGACGGTACGACTTCCGTATCGCTGAAACCGATGAAGTTCTGATTCAGGAGGCACTCCCGATATTACCACAACTCAGCGGTGAACGGATACGCAACGAAATTGACAGGGTACTTCTTGAGAAGCACGCAGCCAAAATTGTAGAACACCTTACACAACTCGGTGTATGGGAAATTATCGCTACTGACTCGAATATAATACCGGCTACGTTCACATACGATGCTAAGAAGGCAGAACAAGCAGTATCTTGGGCATCAACGCACCTCGGAGATGAAACGTTTCAGCCAGAACGGGTTCGTTGGATGACACTCTTCGGCACTGATATGCCGATATACCAAATTGAAGCCATCAGTTTCAGACTGATATTAGCGCATCAACTCCAGCGACTGATAAGCCGCACACAAGTGATGAAACGCGGGGTTTCACTTGAAGAGGTAACAACATCTAATTTTGAAAAATTGGGATTTCCCTTGTCGAAAAACACGTCTATCGAACACCAGAACGGCATGTGGTGCATCGTTGATACGGACAATATGAACACTTATGTATGTGGAGACGGGAATCTCTATCAGGTACAAACACCGCTCACTGCTTATAGGCAATTGGGACAGATACTCACACCATTAAAGGAAACAGTAAAACCGAGCGAGGTTTACCAATTGCTAAAGTCGTATCCGATCGAAGCATTAGTACTCGGTTATGTAGATACAATCGTGCCGGAATGGAAACGTGAAGAAATAAGAGACTATCTCCTCGTGCTTCGCAAGGTTCAACCGTTTATTACAGGAGACGATTTGATCGCGTTAGGAGAAAAGCCGGGGAAAGCCTTTGAGACAGTGCTTTGGGAGTCATTTGCTGCACAATTAGATGGAAAAATTGCGACAAAGTCGGAAGCATTTTGTCGCTTGCGGGGATTCAAAGACCACTCGCCCCGCAAAACATTGTAAACTAAAAAAATAGAATGGAAGATAGATAAAATATGTTCAGTCCGGAACAAATATACGGAGCAATTCTTTTAGTTGCACAATTCATTATTCTGCTAACCTTTCATGAATGGGCACACGCGAAATCAGCAGATATGTTAGGTGATCCAACTGCGCGCGATCTCGGACGGATGTCCCTGAATCCGGGTGTACATATCGACATGATTGGCACGATTATACTCCCCTTGTTCGGCAGTCTTTTGGGAGGTGGTTTTTTTGGTTGGGCAAAGCCGGTGCCAGTGAATCCTTACAACCTTAAGAACCCGAGGCGAGACCTGATGCTGATCGCAGCAGCGGGCCCCATCACGAATATCGTGCTCACTTTTGTAATCTTAGTAGGACTCAAAATAGCATTGGAATTTACACCCTTCAATCCGCTTGAATCTTCATCTTATCACCATGAAATAGGCAAGCAAGTCGTTCGTATGGCACTGATCAGCGTATTTCTTGCAGCGTTTAACATGCTTCCGCTCTTTCCATTAGACGGATTCAGCGTTGTAAGAGGCTTGCTCCCGGAAAACGCAGCACGCCAATTTGAAAAATTGTCACCGTATGGGATGCCAATTCTGATGTGTCTCATCTTTCTGCCGTATTTCCTCCCTATTTTCCCTAATGTATTCGGGTTCTTGGGTCTTATCAGCCTTGACACACTCAAATTGACAGCAGAGATCGTTGGCTTACCAAAAGTGATCTTATACGAGTTATTATTCCGCTAAACGTTATCCAATACTTTCAATATGGAAAATCTGTAGTTACATCCTACGATCCTGAAAGCATCAAATATGATAACTGAAACAACTGAAACTCTTAGAAATCAAGATTTAGAAACCACATCTACTGATATAGCCTCGCTCTACTCGGTCAAGTTAAAAGGCTTTGAGGGACCCCTTGATTTACTCCTTCATCTGATCCAGAAAGAGGAGATGGATATCTACGATATTCAGATCGCGCAAATCACTGACCGGTACCTCGAATATGTCAATTTAATGGAGGAGTTGGATTTAGATGTGGCATCCGAATTTTTGGTGATGGCAGCGACGCTTCTGCACATTAAATCGCAGAGTATTCTTCCACAACTCACCGCAAACGCGGAACACCCGATTCGGGACCAAGAGCAACTCGTAAAACAACTCTTGGAATACAAACGCTTCAAAGAGGCTTCTAAGGTACTCGACGTTTACGCTGAGCGACAGACATGGGTTTATAGTAGAAGTCCGAAACTGCATGAGGATTTAGACGGTACACGTGAATTCGAGATTAGAGCCACCTTATTTGATCTCCTTACCGCTTTCAAGGCTATAAATGACCGGGCTGCGGAAGTAGATGCCGAAGAGTTCTACGAAACGGTTGAAGAAGAAACAATCACCGTTGAAGACAAAATAACCTTTATTGAAAGACAGTTGGATGTTGCAGATCAACTGCTATTCGACGAACTATTCCCCTTATCCTCAAGCAAGACGGATCGGATTGTCACATTCCTTGCCATTTTAGAACTCATTCGGATAGGAAAAATCGTTACCGTTCAAACGGATCATTTTGAGAGTATCTATATCGTTAAACAGGAGCACCAGCCGGATCGCGATATCGCACCGCCGCCACCCGTAGAAACCACTCGTTCAGGAGAACGAGGCTATTAGGAATATATCTATGGATTCTGAAAATGTTATTGCTGTCAATCCGATAGAAGAAATCGATCTGATGTCGGAACAAAAACTTAAGTCAATCTTGGAAGCGATTCTGTTTGCAGCGAGCGAACCGATTTCGATGGAACAATTTCAAGACGCGCTGCCAGGTGTCGGTAAACGTGCCATCCGGAAAGCACTCACCGCACTCCAAGACGAGTACCAAGAGATAAACCGAAGTTTTCATCTCGTTGAAATAGCGAACGGCTACCAAATGAGCACACGTCCAGAATATTCAGAATGGATACAGAAGTTTTATACCCGACAAGTTCGCGTTACGCTGTCTCCATCAGCACTTGAGACGCTTGCAATCGTCGCATACAAGCAGCCTATCACACGTGCCGATGTCGCAGCAATCCGTGGCGTAAACAGCGACAGCGTCCTCAACTCGCTCGTAGAGAAAAGACTCGTTCGCATCACCGGCAGAAAAGAGGGGCGCGCCCTGCTTTTTTCAACGACGGACGAGTTTCTACAACAATTCGGATTAAAGGATGCCTCTGACCTGCCTTCACTTGATGAAATCGACGAACTTCTTACCACACCAAACGGGAGTGAATCCCCCGAAAGCCTACTTCCAGAGATCATGGCGGAGGATGCTGAGCGATGAACTACGATGCATGGTTCCAGTGCAGTGAAGGATGCGGTGAGACTTATCCGCTCACTGAAATTATCTATCGGTGCAGAAATTGCGACGGGTTGTTAGAAGTCCAACATGACATGGACGTACTGAAACAGCGCAGTGCTGCGGACTGGAAAACCCTTTTTGAGCATCGTTACATGCACACGCAATACCCATACGGTAGCGGGGTCTGGGGCAAAAAGGAACTCGTCTGCCCCAACATTGATGATAATAAGATTATTTCTATGTATGAGGGGGGTACCAATCTGTTCTGGGCAGAACGTTTCGGTGAACAACTCGGCTTACACGATCTATGGATTAAGCAGTGTGGTAACAGTCATACCGGTTCCTTTAAAGACCTCGGGATGACCGTCCTTGTTTCGATGGTTAGACAGATTATCGCGACATCTGGAAACATCCGCGCTGTCATGTGCGCCTCCACCGGTGATACTTCTGCTTCTTTGGCGGCTTATGCATCTGCAGCAGGTATCCCCGCAATTATTCTCTTACCGAAAGCAAAAGTCACACGTGAACAACTCATTCAACCTATTGCTAATGGCGCATTAACGCTTTCGCTTGAGACAGATTTCGATGGGTGTATGGAGATTGTTCAAAAACTTGCTGACCGGAAAGATTTCTATCTCGCTAACTCGATTAATTCGCTTCGCATTGAGGGACAGAAAACAATTAGCATGGAGATCGTACAGCAGTTTGATTGGGAAGTCCCTGACTGGATTATCATTCCTGGGGGGAACCTCGGCAATGTTTCAGCACTCGGACTCGGTTTTTTAATGATGTACGAACTCGGGATCATTGACAAACTCCCGCGCATCGCTTGTGCGCAAGCCGAACGCGCGAATCCGCTTTACCGAAGTTATCAAACAGGGTTCACAGAGTTCAGCGCGATCACGGCACAAGCGACACAAGCGACAGCGATTCAGATCGGGAACCCGGTTTCGGTGCATCGCGCCATACGGACCTTGAAACGATTTGATGGAATCGTTGACCAAGCGACAGAAGTAGAACTCGCAAACGCTGCCGCAAGAGCAGACAGAACAGGGTTGTTCAATTGCCCGCACACCGGCGTCGCATTGGCAGTGCTCATAAAAATGGTCGAACGCAAACAGATTCAACCTGATGACAGGGTCATTGTCATCTCTACAGCAACTGGTCTCAAATTCCCAGATTTCAAGGTAGCCTATCACAACGTCGCGCCCGGCGATCCTGCCCCTCGCTACCTAAATGCCCCGATTGAATTGGACGCAGACTATGAAGGTGTCCTGAAACAGATTGGTACACACCTCGACGCATAACCCCCACCTATAGAGATGCAAACTGAATCGTACAGCGATAAAGATTTGCAACAAATCCACAAAATATGGTATAATCTAAGTGTCAACTTATAAACTTCATCAAAATTAATAAGCAATAGGAGTGAATGAATGTCAGAACAGTATCAGCCTAAGCCTGAGCATAAGTTTACCTTTGGATTGTGGACTGTGGGTAACCCAGGACGTGACCCATTTGGTGATGTTGTCAGGCCTCCCCTGAAACCTACCTACACAGTCGAAAAACTAAGTGAATTGGGCGCGTATGGTGTCAATTTACACGATAATGACCTCGTCCCATTTGATGCTTCAGCCGCTGAACGCGATAATATTGTTAGCGAATTTAAGAAGGCACTTTCAGATCACGGTATGAAAGTCCCGATGGCGACAACAAACCTATTTTTCCATCCGATCTTTAAAGATGGCGCCTTTACTTCTAATGACCCGAAGGTACGCGCATTCGCCATTCAGAAAACATTAAATGCCATCGATCTCGGCGTGGAACTCGGCGCAACGGTTTATGTTTTTTGGGGCGGACGCGAAGGTGCAGAAGTGGATGCCGCCAAGAACGGACCCGATACAGTCAAGTGGAATCGTGAGGCGATGAACTACTTCACCCACTACGTCCAAGACCAAGGATATGACCTCCGCTTCGCGCTTGAAGCAAAGCCGAACGAACCGCGCGGGGACATCTATCTACCGACGACTGGACACATGCTTCACTTTATCGAAACACTCGATCACCCAGAAATGGTCGGCGTTAACCCCGAATTCGCTCATGAAACGATGGCAGGATTAAGCTTTATTCACGGGGTCGCACAAGCCTATGAAGCCGGTAAACTCTTCCACATTGACCTTAATGACCAGAAGATGAGTCGTTTCGACCAAGACTTACGTTTCGGTTCCGAAAACATCAAAAGTGCTTTCTTCCTTGTTAAATTCCTTGAGGACGTGAACTGGGATGGCAACCGCCACTTTGACGCTCACGCTTACCGCACTGAAGATGAACAAGGTGTATGGGACTTCGCTGCCGGATGTATGCGAAGCTACCTCATTTTGAAGGACAAAGCACACCGTTTCAACGAAGATGCGGAAATTCAAGGGATTCTTGCGGATGTGCGAGCACGTAACCCTGAACTTGAAGCACTCATGGCAAACTACAGTGCCGAGAGCGTCGGAAGGCTAAGAAAAATAGACTTTGAACCGGATACCCTTGCACAAAAAGGACTCGGATACGAGAAATTGGATCAACTCACGTTTGAAGTTTTGACGGGAATCAGGTAAGCTAAACTTTTACCGAACCGTAAGGAGTCGTTGGCAGTCGGTTGTCGGTAAAGAGGTTTCGTTTCACATTGGTTACTTAGGACTTACGCATTTCCTTTTAAAGTCCCCCTGATAAGGGGGATTTAGGGGGTTAAAAATGTGGAAAACATCGCTTCTTTGTGTCCATAAGTCCGATATTTGCTCAGTTTGCGTAAGTCCTGTTACTACTAAAGATAGCCTCAAACCCTGTAGCTCGTAATGAAATGGAGAGCGGATTTAAGGAACGCATCCGATAGATCTAACGCCCGTTGTTCCTCCGCAAGGTAAAATTAAAAAATGAATACGCTTATTATTGCGGTTTTGAGCTTCGTCGGTTTCATCGTTGCCTATCATACGTACGGTAAATGGCTGGCGAGAAAGATTTTTGGATTAGATGCGCAAGCGACGGTTCCGAGTCAAGAACTGAAAGATGATGTCGATTACGTTCCGACCAAAAAGGAGATTATTTTCGGACATCATTTCACAAGCATTGCTGGCACAGGTCCGATCGTAGGACCCGCAATTGCCGTTTTTTGGGGATGGCTGCCAGCGTTGCTATGGGTTATCCTGGGGTCGGTCTTTATCGGTGCTGTTCACGATTTCGGTGCGCTTGTTGTCTCACTCCGCAACCGGGGACAAAGTGTCGGCGAAGTCGCGGGGAGAATGATAGGGCCCCGCGCAAAATTCCTTTTCCTTTTCGTTCTCTTCATGGGGTTGACGATTGTCCTTGCCATCTTCGGTTTAGTCATCGCCCTGATCTTCTCCTATTATCCTGAGTCTGTTTTATCTGTCTGGGTGGAAATCCCGCTCGCTATCGCCATCGGTATCTGGATTTACCGCAGAGGTGGTAACATCCTCATTCCATCCATTATCGCCCTCGGTATCATGTACATCGGGATGGGTGTCGGGGCATACCTCCTGCCGATCGATTTAAGTCAAATATTCGGTATCCCGTTACTGGGACAAACCTACTTGAACGTTGTGGTAGTTTGGACGTTGGTGCTTTTTGTCTACTGTTTTATCGCCTCAGTACTACCCGTGTGGACACTCCTACAACCCCGTGATTTCATCAATAGCCACGAACTCGTATTAGCACTGCTCCTATTGCTACTCGGACTCGCCGTAGCAGGCTTAACAGGCAAAGCAGACCTTGTAGCCTCCGCCCCTGCTGTCGCTTCAGACATCCCACCCGACGCGCCACCGATCTGGCCCTTCCTCTTTATTACAATTGCGTGTGGCGCTGTGAGCGGTTTCCACTGTATGGTGAGTTCCGGGACTTCCAGCAAACAGGTTGAATCCGAGAACGACGCACAATACGTAGGATACGGCGCGATGCTGCTTGAAGGCGGACTCGCCGTGATCGTTATTCTCGCCTGCTGTGCTGGCATCGGGATGGGAATTTTCAATCGTACCGGGACCGGCGCAAACTATAGGTTTGAACCTATCGTCAAAGCAGAAAGTACTGCCCCCGTTACCAATCAAGATGCGTGGAGAACCCGTTATGCTACGACCACAACTGCGACAAACGCTGATGGTACAACACGTGTGGTTGGCGGTTGGGCAAGCCATAATCTCAAGGCAAAGGTGAGTGCTTTTGTTGATGGCGGTGGAAACTTCCTTGCGTCGCTCGGTATTCCGCTTAAGATGGGTATCGCAATTATGGCAGTCCTTGTCGCCAGTTTCGCTGCCACGACGCTTGATACCGCGACACGCCTCCAGCGATATGTCATCTTTGAGCTCGCGCAGACGGCTAACATCAAACCGTTAATGAACCGTTACGTCGCTACTGCGTTTGCGTTAGTACTTGCGGCGGCTGTTGCCTTGCTCCAGGGACCGAATGGACCTGGTAGTGGCGGGTTGACCCTCTGGCCCCTCTTCGGGGCAACGAATCAACTCTTAGCAGGATTAGCGTTCATGGTGATCGTCTTTTATCTCGTGCGCCGTAACAAACCGATCTGGTTCGCGTTCCTCCCGATGGTCGTTATGCTCATCATGCCCGCTTGGGCAATGCTGCATCAAATGTTCGACCCACAGACTGGCTGGCTCTTCACCGGTAAATATCTACTCTTCGGATTCGGGATCGTCGTGGAGGCGTTGCAAATATGGATGGTTGCTGAAGGTGTCATCGCATGGCGAAATGCGCGCGGGAATTACCCCGAACTCCCGCCATTGGAAAGCGTTGCTGCCGATTAGTACGCACAGACATAGATGTTAAAACCTAACAGAGGACGCAATAATGAAACATACAAACAGGCAACACAGATTAGAACAACTGAGACTCAGCGAAGCAAAAGGGATTTTGACAAAACAAGAGCATGAAGAGCTTTTAACTATCTTCGCTGAGTTAGATGCTGAGGAAGCAGAAGCGTTGAAACCAGCGAAAGAAGCGAGTCAACAGTTGCAGGAAGAGAAAACCACACTTGAAGAAACCGCTTCACAATTACAAGATATTGTCACTGAGCACAAGCAACTGCTAACCGATGCTCGCACATATCTGACGCAGCTTCAATCAAAACGCGCCCTACTTGCCGATAAGTATTACCGCCTCACCGGTCAAGACCTCTCACAACCATAATTGAAACGAAGTGACAAAATGGATGTATCACAGCGAGAGAGGACCCGCCAGCATTATGCCTACAGTTGCGGATATTGTGGTGTTCACGAATCAGATGTCGGTGCTACATTAACAGTAGATCATCACCACCCGACAGTCCACGGAGGTACAAATGATGATGAGAACCTCGTTTATTGTTGTCCCCGATGCAATGAACATAAAGGAGCATATTGGCACGAAGTCCAAATTCCACATATTCGCTTACTCCATCCACTTGAAGACGACCTAACCTTGCATCTTCGCGAACAACAGAACAGTGAACTCATTGGCGAGACCCCCGAAGGAACATTTTACATTCAGCGATTACGTTTGAATCGCCCACAACTGATTGAACACCGTCGTCGTAAGCACACAGATCAAAAAACGCATAATGAAGTTAAGGCACTGCGTCAACAGATATACGATCTACAACAAGAGTTAGATCAGTTAAATTTATCTATCCAAGAAACGTTAACTGAAATTGATCAAGAAATTACATAAACATCGTCATCACTTCTGGCGTGAGATGAAACGTTGATAGAAACCCAATTACCATCCACACAATTTCAAGGCATTAGTTTTGCCATTCAGTAGAGGGCATAGAAATGTCAGCGATTTCAGAGAAACAAACAAAAACTGAAGATCTCCACAACTATCCTTTCGATACAGACATCTTCCGAAAGACATTCAACAGATACGTTCAAAGATTCAACACCATCTTTATCGTTTCAGTCCTCTTGATTTGCTCACCTTTCATAGCATACGCGATTGCATGGTATTTAGGGGAGGCAAGAGTTGATACTACAGGTTTCTTAGACCTGTGGCATGCAGGTGAATCTCTACTGTTAGACGTGGGATTTCCACATATAGTATTCGGAGTATTTGCTTCTGGAATTATTTCAGTGGGTCACTTCGCTTTTGGGCCTATCTCAGTCGGTAATTTCTCTTTTGGCGTGATTTCAATCGGGATGTTCTGCTCCTGCGGCATCATATCTATAGGTGTTATGTCGTCTGTTGGTATTATCGCAATTGGATATGCGCGCACTTATGGAGTCATCACTATCGCTATAGGGAGCAAAAAACCTTTTGAAAAAGGCGTATACATGAACGGAAAGGCTTTTGGAGTGATTGCAATCGGGCGGCAGGCACACGGGATTTATTCGCTGTCTTACGGAGAGGAAGGTGAAGGTACTTATCAGTTTTCACCGAAACGTCAGGACCCAGAAGCCATCGCACTCTTTACGAGTTGGTTCAAGAAGTTCAAAAACGCATTCGTTTTGCCTTCTTAATCCGATACATGCTTCCGTAAAACGCACCTTACCTTATCATCGTCCTTTACATTTACAGACGAATCGAGCAACTGAAACGGTGATGCGTCAAACTCTGCCTTAAGGTCCTTCAAAAAGAAGTGATGCACATAGGTTGACGCTTCCAAATAAAAATTATCGCCTTCCTCTAAAGTCTCATAGTCCGTTGCAAATTGATGATAATTGTCATCGTAAATCGGTTCGTAATTGTCAAAAACGGCATCAAGGATGGGTTGCGATATAAAAAGTTGACCGTCCGAATAGAGCACTCGCGCGATCTCTTCCAAAAACGCGATTCTTGCCTCACGATGTGGTATATAACAGTAGACGTTCTCCAAAAAAGCCGCCGCGAACGACGCATCAGGAAACGGCAGTGTCGGCGGTTCATAATGCAGGAACGTTGCGTCAATCCCCTTTTTCTCAGCAAGCTGCTGTGCTTGTGCAATCTGTTTTTCGGCAATATCAATGCCGGTCGCTGTGTATCCGCGCTGTGCGAGTGCAAAGCACAATCGACCTGACGCACAACCGATATCCAACAGATAACTACCTGAAGGGTATTTCTCAACAAACGCCTGTTCGTGCTGGCTTAATCCCTGTTCCGCTTCCTCCCGACGACTATCCAACTCATTAGACAGGTTGAATTGTGCTCTTACGGAGTTTAGTAATCTTTGGGATTCTTGTAGCTTTTTGGTTTTCATATAGAAATGGCACTCTCATTGCTGCTCCCTTTGCAACTCAGGATCGCCTTCCGGAGATTCCGACAAATGTTCGTCAAACCAAGTAAGCACGCGCTGCCAATAGTCAACCACATTCGGATAACGTCCTTGTTGCGGTGTATGCCCTTCATCCTCATATCGTGCTAAAACTGCCTTTTTCCCGAGTCTACGTAAACCGGAGAACATTTCCCCTGCCTGCCGGACAGCATGGTCGTCTAATGCGCCAACAATCAATAATAAAGGTGTTTCCACCTTGTCAAGGAAAAAGATAGGGGAGTTTTCAATATATCGTTCTCGGAATTCCCAAAGGGAACCCCCCATTTTGCCCTGACTCGTCTCCGCCCAAGTGATCCAAGGGCTATCTCCGCCTTCTGTTAAATATCCATAGGAACTAATCAAATCGCTAGCCGATGCGCTACTGACAGCAGCCGCAAACCGAGACGTTTGCATAATCAATGCATTGACACAGTACCCTCCGTAACTGTGCCCCATCACTCCTAAACGTTTGGCATCAGCAATTCCCATGTCAACGACTGCATCTATACCAGAGAGAACACACTCGGTTAATTCCTGAATCGGTGCGTTGGTTTCCATAGGCATATCTGGGAGAAAAACAACGTAACCTTGCTTCGTGAGCAGAAAATTATGTCCCGTACCATCTGTTCCGAAATCGTTGCCCCTATGTGATAGAAAATAACCACCATAAACCTGTGTGATTAACGGGTAACTCTGTCCTTCAACATAGTCTGGAGGGAACAACAACGCGCCCCTTAACTGTTTTCCCACGGGAGTCCGCCAAGTAATACTCTGAGAAGTACCGAGAGGTGCCTTTTCAATGCCGGAATTTAGGCGGGTAAGTTGTCTTGGGTTTTGAAAGTCGGCATCCGCTATCCACATCTCGGACGGATGGCTTATATCTTCAACACTATAGAAAATATCACCAGTCTGAGGTGCAACATCCATATTTCCCTCCCTATTATACACCCGCGTCTCTCCAACCAATCTTGTGATTTTCCGAGTTTTCAGGTTGATGCGATGAAACCCATGTTCCGTACCTCTTAATGTCTGAACGGAGACCGACTCAGTATTGTCTGGTGACCAGACGGTATCTGCTTCAGCTTGTCGAACAAGCCGAACAACACGTCGGTCAAATCCATCTGTTAGTTTTTCAATGGTTCGACTGGCGACCTCAATGCGCCAAAGATGCCCTTGGGCAACACAGAACAGGTGTTGGCTATCAGTACTCCATAAAGGCGGGTGTGAACTGTTTGCCAGTTCAATATCGGTACTCTGTGTGAGGTTTACTTGGCTACCGTCGGCTGTAGAAATGAGAAAAAGTTCCGATTTTGATGCGTCGGTTGAAAGGGGATACCCCTCTGTTGTATAAGCAATATAGCGACCATCTGGAGACCAACTAAACAAAAGTCCATGGAACTTCAGTGAATCCGCAATCAACTTTGGCGGAGTGCCATCAAGCGGAAAAAGATAAAACTCATACATTCCTTGAGCGTTTTCTAATTTCTCAAATCCCCGAAAGTTCACAACCCCCACAGTTGTACCATCAGGTGAAAGACGAAGACCAAATGGATGAAATCCTTTCGCTAACGTCTGGACTTCACCGGTTGCGACTGTTATCACGCCTACATCTGAGCGAAACCAATGTCCCCACGAGGGCCACCATAGTTCAGATTCATCTTCGCGGTTTTCTTTGCTTATAGGTGTTTCCTCAGGAGCACAACTCGCAAAGACTGTAACAGACTCCGCTTCCCTGTCTGGCAGTGTTTCTTCGATCACCTCTGTTTCCAGTTGCAGCTTGACAACGATACGCGTTCCATCAGGTGTCCAGAGCGGCGGTGGACCGCTCAGCAAAAACGGTCGAATTGTGACCTCACTCGCGAGTCGCGGCTCATTTTCGCCCCGTTCCCATACCCATAACTGTGCCGTCCCATGCTTATCCGAATAAAAAGCCAGTTTCTCCCCATCCGGTGACCATGCAGGCCTATAACTTGTCCCCCAATTCGGTGTGAGATTTCGTGATTCTCCGTTCTTAACAGTAGCAAGCCAAATTTCACTTCCTTCAAACTCTACGTACAAACCTGATGGTAGGAAACGTTCAGATATCCTTCTTGCTTGATGTCTACGATAATTCTGAACAACAACAGCAAGCTGCCTGCCATCAGGCGAAACAGCAATTGAATGAGAATTAGAGAGAAGTTCCAGGCAAAGAATATCATTAATACCTTCCAGTATATCGGTATGTTTCATCATTTCATTCTTGTCGATCAAATCAAATTCTCTAACTCGGTGAGAAATCCGTAATAGCTGTCAATTCTGATTCCGCTATCAAGAGTGGCATACCCCGCAACACACCGCGGTTTGGGGTACATATAAGATAGGTCATCGACTCAAGTATCGCAACCACAAGTTCTTTGTTACGCGGGTCCGGTTTCCCTACCTCCACATAATAGTCTTCGCCTCGTTTCTGATAGGCAATACTGAAAATACGTCTATCTGAGACCTCCCAGTCCAGTGTCTCTTCCGCAAATTTCTTGACGGATTCCCAGACTTCCTCTGCTTGGGCATCATCTTTCGCTTTAGGAATAAAAAATTTTGTTTCCGTCGTCATCTTGATTCCTCTCAAAAATCACTTGGTCCAGGGAGCATTGTAATTTAGAAATTCTGAAGTGATAGCACCTATCCATCAGCTAGGCAGCTACTTTTTCGGAAAAGTAGCGATCTAACAATTCTTCTAAATCAAACAGAGAACCATTTAAATGGACAGGATCGATTGTTAATTCTGTTGCCTCAAGGACAAGATCATCTAACAACTCTGATGTAATAACGGTGTTGTCCACATCAAACAGATAATGATTTAATTGGACAAAATCTGCGTTTATTTTCTCTGCAAATGTGGTTCCTCTTCGGTTCACTGCGTTAATGCGATCCTCAATTTGCGATGCAAGCAACCGCTTTCGCGTAGATTCCACTACTTCCTCAAAGATACCCTCCTCTTTCAGAAAATCATCAAAGTTACCACCACTATACTTATTCATAATCAGTTTCCCATTTTGTGTACGAAAGAAGGCGAGGCACGGAGACCCCGCCTACCAATAAACATCGGAGTTTACCAGAAATATACGCTATGCTGAGAGTCCATCAACAGCCGCAAAGAAATCAGCATTTGATGCGCTGAATCCATACTGCTGCTCCACCTCCCGAATAGCAATCTCTGTTGTGAACAGGTTATCGTAGGTATCCGGGAACTCCACACCGGTCGTGGCATCGCGGAGTAGCACCATGTTATAACCATACCTCGACATAGATCGGATACCGTAATCCCTGCCCAATACACACCAATTCGTTGCAAAACCGGCGAAAATCAGATGCAAGATACGCCGCTCCTCCAACAACGCATGCAACTGCTGTCCCGTTGCAATAACAAAGTCATCATCTTGTACATCAATTGCGGGGGAGACAGCGAGTTGTGAAGCAAGTTTATCCCAATGGATACCGATACCCGGCGGTTGACTACGAGGACCACGGTAAACGGCGTAGTCACCCTCACGACTACGGAAATCGGAGGGCGGCCACGCCGAAGGTGTAGACGGTTCAGGCGGCTTGTGCCGCTTGAGTTGCGGGTACTGCTCCGCCACCGGTGGCGATGGCGCATGCACAATCGTCAAACCTGCTTGTCGCGCCGCATCTATCACTGGCACAACGCACTCAGTCGTTATCTGTGCCGCGCGTTCTATCCAACTTTCGATGAAATGCACGTTCCACAGATCCACGAGTACCAAAGCCGACTCATCAACTGGCAACGGCATCTCAAACTCACGACGGATGAACGCAGTTTCACGGCACGGCACATCTGCCGGCGTGCTATCCTGAAAGTAGCGGACACGCAAATCTAAGGTTTTCATTCTGGCTCCTGAAATAGCGACGCGTCCAACTCAGCATTCAACGTGACACGCTTCACCCGACCTTCAGAAAAGATCTGACCGTCTATATTCTGAACCGTATGGTACGCTATTTTAACACCATCAACATCACGGTAATCGTCCATGAGGTTCTCTCGGTTAGCAACGCCCCCTTGGGAAGCCTCACGATAGGCATATTTCACGACATAATGGGTCTCATCACTCACAAAAACCTTCAACATTTCGCCCGATGGCTGTGGAATCAGCAGAATAGACGCAGGCTTGCCTTGCACGTCCTCCGTCCCGGCATATTGGATTGGAATATCGTTTTGCGAAAGATTCGCCAGGAGCCACACGGTCTCTCGGAAAATACTATCCTTGAAAGCACCAGCCATTTGCGGTGGAATAGGTTGAACGCCCATCGGTGTCATCGCATACGCGGCGGAGCCGTCATAGACGTAAGCCATTTCACCTTGCGGCAGCTTTAAATCCTGCCTAAATTTGTCCGGGAAGAGGTAGTATAACTTGGCATCTACCTGCATCGGACCTGCCTGTGAATTGGCTGAAATATCTATTTCCATAACAGCGTTCTTCACTGCTTGCAACTTCTCAAGTCCGCCGTGCGCCTCGACCGCTGCAGCGAGGATTTCTTTGGCTTTCACCATGTCACCTTCACTCGCTTTAGGCATCGGTTCCGCAGGCGGTGGAGGGGCGGGTTGCTCTATCTCAATTTCGTTAACCGCCCCGAACTCAGCAAGCGGTCGGTCGAAACTCTCTTTATTTCCGACAGTGACAATCGTCAATGCATCTGGATGGAGATATTTCTGCGCGACTGCCCGCACATCTTCCGCTGTTACCTTAGCGATATTATCGGTAAAGGTTTCAAGGAAGTCTGGCGCAAAACCACGATACGCGAGCATCATTTGCTGGAAGGCGATCTGTGCGCTGCTCTCAAAACCAAAGACAAACGAATTGATGAGTGAGTCTTTAGTGCGCTGCAGCTCCGCTTCCGGCACAGGCGTATCTCGGAGTCCTTTGACGACATCAATAATGAGTGAGATCGCTTCCGCCGTTTTATCGGTACGGGTTTGTGAATAGGCAAACCATTCCCCCGGATTCGTGTAATATGACGTTTGCATGATGCTGCCCACCATATAGGCAAGACCGTGCTTCTCACGCACTTCCTTCATCAGGCGAGAAGTGAAACCGCCTTCACCGAGTATATCGTTCATGACTCGGAGTGCAAAATAGTCTGGAAAGTCAGGGGTACGCTTGATGCCGAAATGCCCGATGAGCATCACTGACTGAGGGAGATCTTTAAAAATATAATTAACGGACGCCTTCGGGGTAGCATCTACTGTTGGAACGTCTGGAAACGCAATTTCTGCGGATTCCCATCCCTCAAATACCTTTTCAAGCTGCGCAATCAAGGTCTCCGTATCAAAATCGCCGGTAATCGCGAGCATCATGTTGTCGGGATGGTAATATTTCGCATGAAAGGCTTTCAGATCATTAACAGTGATACTTTCTATGCCTTCAATTTCGGCATACCGTCCGAATGGATGGTCGATTCCGTAGAGCAGCGCAGAGAAATTGCGCCACGCGAGTTGAATAGGATTATCGTTGCGGCGACGGATACGTTCGATCGACTGCTGCTTACGGAGTTCCAATTTGTCTTCGCGAAACGCAGGATTCCTGAGGACATCCGAAAAGATTTCCAAGCCTTTCTCAATGTCTTCTGCGAGTGTTGAGAGATTAATGGTCCCGTACTCGCGGGACATGCCGACTTCAACAGAAGCCGCCATTGATTCCAATTCCTCGTTCAGTGCGTCCGGTTCGCGCGATACCGTGCCACCTGTTCGCATAACGGTTGCGAATATTGATGATAAACCAACCTTATCCGCAGGATCGTAGATGTCCCCGGTTTTAATCAAACCGTTGATATTGAAAAGCGGCAACTCGTGATCTTCAAGCAGGTAAAGCACCATCCCATTTGAGAGCATCCGTTTCTCTGGCACAGGCGGTTTAAACTCGATCGGTTCAAAGGTGAGTTCTTTGTGCGGTTTCGCGAATGTAGACGGAATGCCGCAAACCACGAGGCAAACTATCAGTATCGCGATGACAAGTCCTGAATAGGTTTGTCTTTTCATTATTCATTACCCTCCGTGTTTTCACTGGCAGGGGCTTCTGCCGCTTTCTTAACGAGTGTGCCGACAGTGCGATTACTTTTCGTGAAATAGGTGCTTGCGACTTTCATGATGTCCTCAGGTGTGATTTTATACATATTCTCGCGCCAACCCAGGATATAGCGCCAGTCGCCAGCGATCCCTTCATAGAAAGCCAACTGCTGTGCCATTCCGGCGTTTGAACTGAGGTTCCGGATGAAACCGGCATCAATCTGCTTAAGGATACGTTTAAATTCCTTTTCCGCGACAGGTTCGGTTTTAAGCCTTTCGAGTTCCGCGTAGATTGCTTCCTCAACATCAAGGGGCGTGTGTGGTGACCGTGGTGTACTATTTACGACGAAAAGATTGTCATAGCGTGCGCCCGGATACCCATTTATTGAATTAACAGAGACAGCTATGCCCTCCTCAACAATGTTTTTGTAAAACCGAGAGGTGCGCCCATCAGAAAGGATTGCACTGATAAAATCCAGTACATAATCGTCAAAATGTGGGACTGTCGGTTTATGGTATCCAATCATGAGCTGTGGTTCCGCGTCATATTCAACTTCAATCCGGCGCTCACCCTCCTGTGGAAGTTCTTTAGTTGTTACTTCACTCGGAAGCGGTTGTGCCTGCATATCCCCAAAATATTTATCAATAAGCGCAACGGTTTTGTCTATGTCTATATTCCCGACAATCACCATGACAGAATTATTGGGGGCATAGTGGATCTTGAAAAATTCTTCCGCTTTGTGCCGATTCAGCATCGCAATATCCGAGGGCCACCCGATAATCGGCATGCCGTACGGATGTGCAGTAAAGGCAGCAGCGATAAACTGTTCGTAGAGTTTGCCACCCGGACTGGTATCCACACGCATCCGGCGTTCCTCTTTAACAGCTTCTCGTTCTACATAAAATTCACGGAGGACAGCGTTCTTAAGCCGATCAGACTCAAGCATCGCCCATAATTCTAATCTGTTAGATGGCAACTCCACCGTATAAATAGTGTAATCAACAGATGTCCCGGCGTTGAATCCTGTGCTACCGTGTTGTGTATAGATTTCAGTATATTCACCGGTGACGATCCACTCCTTCGCGAGTTCCTGTTGCTCTTTGAGTGCCGCTTCTAATTCGGCAATCTTATCCGCATCTGCTCTCGCGCCTTTCGCACGCTCCATGTCAAGCGCATCGCCTACGCGATCAATTTCAGCAAGCACGACTTTCTCTTTTTCATAGTCTTTTGTGCCGACTGTTTTCGTGCCTTTGAACAGCATGTGTTCTAACATGTGCGCGATACCACGTGTATCGTCTGATTCATCTACGGACCCCGCTTTAAACAGGATATAAGGCGCAATAGTCGGCGAGGTATCACGTTTAATCATCAATAACTTCAGACCGTTGGGAAAAACGTGCTCCACCACACGGTCAGCGAGATCCTGTGCTGATGCTATTCCGGTCAAGGCAATAAAGAATAGAATCAGCAAATAACGTATTCGTTTCATTTTATATAATCGCGGCAGTTTTTAACTTAGAAAATGCCGCTTCCTTTCCATATAAAAAACCCTCAGTCATAAGACGGGGTATAGAATTTTCTCTCTTATAAACTTCAAAGGAAAAATGAGGTCGTAAGTCAGCAGAAAGAAGCCTCGATTGAAGGATCGAGGCTCCTGACGCTTTATTCTTTTTCTATGTCCCCGAGTAACCCGACGAGGGCAAATCTGATGTGTGATGAGAGGGCAGAGTTCTCCGCGCGGAGGTCTGCGCCTTCTTCGTCTGGATACATGACGTGTGCAGCAACAGCGCGTTTGACCCACCGCTCTGCTCGGTCATCGTAAGGAATATATTTTTCTTTGGGGGCTGTGCACGCTGGGCACTCCTCTGGCGGGCTATCTGCTTCTTTCCACAAATAACCACAAGCAATACAAACAAACATTGTAAATTCCTTTCTCTGTTCCTCAAATAGATTAATATTTTAATACCGAATTAAAAAAAATTAATCTTTGGGGAATCAAAGTTATAGGTTGTAAAATTATAATCAATGCCTGCATTTTAGCAAATTACGTAATGAAGTGCAAGGATTAAATTGAAGGTGTGTCCTAAATCGTTGTAACCGCGACAATAGTAAATAGTACCTCAAATCATACAAATCGCACGATGTGCCTTTTTTTCTAGCATAATCTGTTAGATTGTGCCCTTTGCGTTGTATGTTCTATTCGTTTTGGTCCGGTGATTTCCCGCAAACTAACAGCTTACGGTACAAAGACGCCACGAATAATGAAATCCTCATTAAATTTAAGAGCTAACGGTCCCTGAAATTGTTCAACACTTAATTAATTTGTAGGTTGCGCCTTCAGTTCGGCAATGCGATCCCGTAAAGCGGCGGCTTCCTCATAATCAAGGTCCAGCGCAGCCTTTCGCATCTGTCGTGTCAGGTCGGTAATGATTGCCTCAATATCTTGTGGCTCCATATCTTCAACAACGGCAGGGGGCTGCTCCGACTTCTTAGTATCATACTCGGTTTCCGATTCAGCGATAAGTTCCTGAATCGCCTTTTGAATGGTAGCCGGTGTAATATCGTTATCTACGTTATATTGTAGTTGAATCTCGCGACGGCGGAGCGTCTCCTTCATTGCTTCTTCCATTGCTTCTGTAACATTATCCCCGTACAAGATGACTTCGCCATCAACATTCCGCGCAGCGCGTCCAGCTGTCTGCACAAGCGATCTCACAGACCGGAGAAAACCGGGGCGGTCAGCGTCCAGAATCGCAACAAGAGAGACCTCTGGTAGATCAAGCCCCTCTCGAAGCAGATTGATACCGACTAACACATCAAAGACCCCTTCCCGGAGTTGACGTAGAATGCGAGCGCGGTCAAACACGTCAATCTCAGAATGCATATAGTCGGCACGGATACCCGCTTCAGTCAAATACTCGGTTAAGTCTTCCGACATCCGCTTAGTAAGTGTTGTGACGAGAACCCGTTGTTTCCGCTTGACCCGCTCCTTGATCCTGCCAATGAGATGGTCTATCTGTCCTTTTACCGGATGGATCGTAATTTCGGGGTCAATTAGCCCTGTTGGGCGGATGATCTGCTCAACGATCTGCGCGCCGTTTTCCATTTCATACTGTCCCGGTGTTGCGGAGACAAAAATAACCTGGTTAACGCGCGCTTCAACCTCGTCGAAACGGAGAGGCCGGTTGTCCAGCGCAGAAGGCAGACGGAACCCGTACTTAACGAGCGTCTCCTTTCGAGAACGGTCGCCACGATACATGCCGCGCAGCTGCGGAATTGTGACGTGGGACTCATCAATAAAGAGCAGAAAATCGTCAGGGAAGTAGTGCATGAGGCAGTAGGGGGGATCTCCGGGTTGTAACCCAGAAAGGTGCCGCGAGTAGTTTTCAATACCGGAGCAGTAACCGACCTCCCGCAACATCTCCAGATCAAAGCGGGTGCGTTGTTCAATACGTTGTGCTTCCAGCAGCTGATTCTCTTTCTCAAAAGTTAGGATCCGGTCTTGAAGTTCAAGTTCAATATTAATTAATGCTTGATCAAAGATTTCACCGTCAGTCATGAAGTGCTTCGCCGGATAGATTTCAAGGAAGTTCCGTTGTGCTATGATCTCGCCAGTCGTGGTATCAATCTCGCTAATGCGATCAATCTCATCACCGAAAAGTTCAATACGATAGGCGTTTTCACTATAAGCAGGAAACACTTCAACGACATCACCACGTGCGCGGAACACACCCTGCCAGAACTCCACGTCATTACGGACATATTGAATATCAACCAAGGCGCGTAGGAGTGCATCGCGACGAACAACCGCACCAACTTCTATCTGAACCCTCTGGTTCTCAAATTCCTCTGGTGACCCGAGACCATAGAGGCAGGAGACACTTGCGACAACGATAACATCGCGACGCGATATTAAAGACGCTGTCGAGGCGAGCCGCATTCGTGTGATCTCCTCGTTAATACGGACATCTTTTTCAATGAAAGTATCCGTAGACGGGATGTATGCTTCGGGTTGATAGTATTCGTAATCGCTGACGAAGTAGTGAACGGCGTTATTCGGGAAAAACGTTCGGAACTCGTTATAGAGTTGAGCGGCGAGGGTCTTATTCGGCGAAATAACGAGTGTCGGTAACTGAACGTTCTGAATCACATTCGCCATCGTGTAGGTTTTACCGGACCCGGTCACACCGAGCAGCGTCTGTGCTTTGTTGCCACGTTGGAGCCCCTCTGTAAGTTTGTCAATCGCTTGTGGCTGGTCGCCTTCCGGTGAGAAATCAGAGATGAGTTCAAATTCCAGTTGACTCACTTCGGGGTCATCATCTTCTGTGGCATCAATTTTCGTTAGCAATTCCCAATTCTCTCGCATTTCGGCTTCTTGCTCCGTGTTAGGTTTTTGATGTCTTTACGCTATCGGTTCACAAGCAGAATGGACATCAAGACCACAAAAAATTTGTATGGTATTTAGTTGTCAATCTCAGTTATCAGTTTGCCTCACAGTGAGAGTTAAGAGGGCGATCTGATTTATCAAGTCTTTTTCTTAACTGAAGACTGAAAGGATTTTTTGAAAAAAAATCCGTACTGAAAACTGACAACTATTAAAACTGAATGCTCCTATCGCTATCTATGGAGATTACAAAGTTTTTCCGGTTCCTGTCCTTCAATAAAAGGTTCTGTGCTAATATTTTCTTCCGGACAGGCATCTGCGCGTTTGATAAGCCCACTTTTTTTATCTATCTCTCGAAAAACGATTCCATCAGGGACAGGAAATTCTTTCTCAGGCCCTCGAACAGCATCAATCATAAATCTTGCCCAAATAGGCAGTGCTGCCCAGGCACCTTGTTGATTGTAGTTCCGGCGCCTGGGATCTTTCCTGTCAAATCCGACCCAAACACCGACGACCATATCTGTAGTATAACCGACGAACCAAGCATCTACATCGTCATTAGTCGTGCCTGTCTTACCTGCAGCTGGGCGGGTAAGTCCCATCCCTATTGCGCGTCTACCGGTTCCATGTTTAATCACATTTTCCAAACACGAGGTAATCTGATACGCCACCTTTTCATCTAAAACAGAAGTGCGCTCCACCTGATAATTGTCAGGCGGATAAATAACTTCCCCCGTTGTGTCCAAAATATACTGGATGTGCCTCGGCTTCGTCTGAACCCCACCGTTTGCAAAGATGCCATACGCAGAGGTTAATTCAAGGACTGTCATACCAGATGCGCCTAAAGAGAGCGCTGGTTTTGGATCCATCGGACTTTTAATGCCCATCCGCTTGGCTAAATCTACAGTGCGGTTTATCCCACCCCATATACCGTTTGCCCCTATCGGTGTATCCAACATCGCTCGCGCCGTTGGTACGTTAATAGAAGATGTGAGAATATCTCGCATGATGACCGGTCCCTTAAACATCTCACTATAATTGCTTGGTGCCCACCACTGTCCAGGGAAAGGCACCATTCCCCACGCTTCATCAATAACAACCGTTGCGGGTGTTACAATCGATGGCTCCTCTAACAAAGCGGCAAAAACAATAGGTTTAAAGGCAGAACCGGGTTGCCGTCTTGCACTTCCAACAGCACGATTATAAAAATTAAACTGTCCGTCCCCGATATAATAATCTCTACCACCTACCATCGCTCTAACGCGTCCAGTCTTCGGTTCAAAAGCGATCAGCGCAGCTTGCAAATAACCATCAATCGGGTCAATCCCATTGGGGTTACGTTTATTGACATCGTAATTGGGGAGGCGGCTGCCCCCATATTTTCCATCCATATAACGCAAATGATCCGCGACCGCTTTTTCAGCAACAGATTGCATAGACATGTCTATCGTTGTGTAAACCTTCAACCCACCACTATATAACTTCTTGTTAAGTTCTGGAAGGCGGAGCAATTCAGCGTGGACGTATTGAATAAAATGCCCTGCTTCTGTTGCTTCTATGCCGCTTCCGGGCAGACTCTGCGGGAGTGGTGCGTTTATACCTCTAAGCCATTCAGACTCACCAGCGATATAGCCTTCCTCTAACATTTTACTCAGTACTATATCACGTCGACTTTTGGCATCTTGGGGATTATAAAAAGGCGAAAAAGCGGCGGGACCCTTCGGAAGCGCAGCGAGCAAGGCACACTCATGGTTCTCCAGTTCGGATACCTCTTTACCAAAATAGCCACTTGCTGCCTGTTGAACACCGTGCAGCGTTTTGCCACCAAACCTTGACCTACCCAAGTCCACATGATTCAGATAACGTTCTAAAATCTCATCCTTAGAAAAAACCTTCTCAATTCTCACGGCAAGGAGTATTTCTCTGGCTTTTCGGACATAATCTCTTTTCGAGCGCTGTTCAAAAAGATAAATATTCCGCGCTAATTGTTGTGTCAAAGTACTCGTCCCAGCCAAGCGTTTGCCATCCACTAATCTACCTTTAAACGCACCCGCGAGACGTATAACATCAACGCCCCAGTGCTCATAAAATCGACGGTCTTCAATAGCAATAAACGCGCCTTGTAATCTTTGAGGCATTTGGAGTAGCGGAATCAAACGCCGCGTAGTTCCCTTATCCTTATCAGCGATGTCGGCTATTTTCTCGGGTTCAAGGTAAAAGTTTTGGCGTACAGCATTGCCCTCGTTCCGAATAGAGGCAATCTTTCCGTCTTTCACAGAAATCTGAACGTGTCCCGCCTCCACATCAAGGTTCGGATACTCAAAATCCCGTAGATGGATACGAACAGTGCCATTTTTCTTACCAGCGTCGAGTGCTTGAGCGTACTCCCCGGGTTGGCTCAATCTTGGAATGATTTCCGCGACCTTCTTATATTCCAATCGCTCCAATTTATCAAGTAAGAACGCTATTTTATCTGCCTTCTGCACTTCGCAGGCCGAGGAGTAGACCTCCAGATGTTGCTGCCATGTTTCAACAGCATTATATTCAAGATCATCAAATTTGATGTCCCGCACATCCTCCCAACATCCAATAAGCATGCCACCGGCAAACCCGATCCCGGCAAAAGCTGCTATAAATATCAGGATACACACAACCCAAAATAGGGTTAGCAAAACTTGAGAACAGTGGTATAAGAATCGAAGCATTTTGTTTTGCCTCCTGCCTAACATTCAATACGGTAGGATTCACGGCGTTCTATCGTTTACACCGCTTTTCCGCACCCGCTTAATCGTACAACCGATCGCTCTTGTCTTCTTCGCTGCCTTTGGAATGTCTTTCCCGGCAATCACTAAATCCAAAGCGTCCTTGAGATAGTGTTTCGTCGGTTCCTTCGGACTGTTATCAATCGCCCCAGCATAGCGGAGGACACGTTCTGCATCGAGAAGAAAGACTTCTGGTGTCCGTCTCGCGCCGAAATAATCAGCGATTTTGTTCTCTGGGTCCTTTAGCAGTGGAAATTCAAAACCGTGTTTCTTACTGTATGCTAAAATCTCCTCAACTTTTTCCTGCTTGTTTGAATTGATTCCGATAAATTGCACATCCTTTTCATCATACGCTTTGACCAAGTTAACAATCCGCTCTGTGTAATCAGTCGCTATAGGGCACTGCGTGGCAAGGAATAGGACCACTGTAACGGGTTTTTCCTCACTCAATTTGTAGAGGGTGAAGTCCGTGCCTTCAGCATCCTTAAGGGTAAAATCTTTGACGACAGTGTCAAGTTTTACCTTTTCTGGTTCTTCTTTGGCAAATCCCGTCCCTATGCTCCCGATAGACAAAACTATTACCACGCACACCCACTGAAAAACAGTTGAGGTACACGGCATCCTCTCAACAATAAAACGATCTTTCGTAAAGAAATATGTAAAGAGATTTAGACGCTGCATTTTCTGGTTTTTTCCCTTAATTAAGACGTTAGTAGCACTATTGGGTTTCAATTTTTTGACAAGGGTACGCCCTAAAATAAAATTTTCATTTTTTACTTGCATTCTTAACCTGCATATAATATAATATAAACATATAAACTAATATTTACCGTAGGAGATTACCCATGGCAAAGTTCTTGACTGCCAGACAACGCGAGATCTTTACCTATATTCAACGGCGTATCAAAGAGGGTTACCCACCAACAATCCGTGAAATTGGGAGTAAATTCGGCTTCTCAGAAAAGGCGGCACATGACCATCTCAACGCGCTCGAAAAGAAAAAGTATATCGGGCGGGAAGAGGGCAAACCTCGTGCCATTTCCATTCTGAAGGAAGCAGACCCCAAACTCCAAACCAGCAAATGGCTGGAAGGCCAGAACGCAAACCCTGCCTTAGCGGAAGTACCACGCGATATTGTAGAAATCCCGATTTTCGGACGCGTGGCGGCAGGTACACCTTTACTCGCATCGCAGAATATCGAAGGTACACTTCCAATTCCGACACGCATGGTAAACAACCATGAGTGTTTTGCATTGCGTATCATCGGCTCCAGCATGGTCGGCGCTGGCATCCTTGAAGGCGACTTCGTCATCGTTAGAAGGCAAGCAAACGCTGACCCCGGTGATATTGTTGTCGCACTCGTTGAAGACGAAGCAACCGTGAAACGTTTCTACATTGATGGAGAACGGGTCCGGTTACAACCTGAAAACCCAACGATTGAACCGACTATCTTTAATGTTAATGATGTGATGATACTCGGCAAAGTCATTGGGCTTCACCGTGAAATATAGTAAAGTCTTTTACTCCACTGACCTCAATTTGATGGGCAGAACGAAGTATCTGCCCATTCCCCTCAAAATTCTACGCCGACTCCAAAAAATCAGTCAGTTCGTGTAGGTGGGAAAGTTGGACATCCACCATAGATAAATCTGGACACGCCTTCTCCTCGTTACCAACAAGCCACGCTGTCCACAGTCCTGCACTTTTGCCGCCGACCATATCCGCGGCATAACTATCACCAACGTAGATCGCATGTGCAGGGGTAACCTCCAATTCCGATAAAGCCGCCTCAAAAATACGAGCGTCCGGCTTTGCTATCCCCAAAACTGTCGAATCTATGATCGCCTCAAGCAGCGGGGTGAGTCCATAGTCATCACACCAACCGCGGGTATTCCCAAAGTTATTGCTAATCACAGCAAGTTGATACCTACCATGAAGCGTTTCGAGCCATCGCCGATTGTTTTCGAGATTCTCGGCAGCACCCGCGCAGAACCAATCGACATATTCATCTTTCATCTGATCACTCAATCCCAACCGCTTATAGATTCCCACTGCAATCGCATCGGTAGTCTCCCGCAAGTTACAACGCGCCGCATATTCAGAGGCGACTGCCCCAACTGGCAGCATTGAACCGTCTTGATAAGCCCACTCATGCGAGGTATCTCCGAGTGCGAATTCCGTTATTGTCTCCTTATCTGCCTTGTCAAACGCCTCGCGCGTAATCTCTGGGTGCCGCTCGTGGATAAAATGATACGCCCGTTCCAACCAATGGATCCCGTTTCCATCTAAAGTTCCGCCGAAATCAAATATTAATGCGCGGATGTCTTTCATTCAGTGTTCCTTTTCTAATTTTCATGTTTAGGCAACACGTGCCCTCTGATGTAATTGAGTCTCTAACGCTTTTACGACTTCAGCGGTGTCAATTTTCGTCATGCATAGGTGCGGTGCATCCTGCCGATGGCACGTCCGCTTATAGCACGGACGACATTCGACAGGTTGCTCTATAATTATATGTCCGGCACCATAAGGCTTATGGCGAAGCGGGTCCGTTGGCCCGAAGAGCGCAACTGTTGGTGTACCGACTGCAGCAGCGACGTGCATAGGTCCGCTATCACAGGTTAAACACACTTCACATCTTTCTAAAAGCGCGCCGAGTTGTAAAATTGACGTTTTTCCGATGAGATCAATCGCCGGTAGTGAAGCAGGCAAGCCATCTGCAAGTGTCTGCTCTGCAAATGAACCGGTTAATATAATTCTCGCATCTGGGATAAGGTGTTCAATTTGGTGAATAACCTCAGCGAAATTCGCCATATCCCATCGTTTTGTACGCCACGTTGTGCCTACATTGAGAGCGACAAGCCGATCGGTTTCAGAAACCCCTTCAGCCTGCAAGAGGTCTTGAATCATTTCTCGGTCAGCATCCGTATGCCAAAACTCCAGAACATCTGTATCGGTGTTGATATCGAGAAGCCGCAGGACCCGTAAATACCGATGCACCTCATGGACATTTGTAGTATCCTTACACGATGCGGTTAGCAACATTCCGCGCCCGCTGACGTTTGTCCCGACACGTATCGGTACCCGCGCAAGGAATGGTAGCAATGCGTTTCGGAACGAGGTGGGATGCAACACAATAGCAACATCAAACGCAGCACCGCGTATCTGACGGACTAATCTCATTAAGGAACGATAACGGCCACGGTTTTTGGCATCTATAATACAAGTACCAACATACGGGTGCGTTTCCATCAAATCCGCAACACGCGGTCGTAACAGGAGTGCCAAATTGGATTCGGGATAGGCATGTTTCAAAGCACGCAATGCTGGTGTTAATAACACCATATCGCCGATCCAGCCGCCTGTTTGACACACCAAAATATTTTGCATCGTCGCACCCGTGAAAGATAACAAGATGTCTATCTTAGAAAAAGAACGGATTTGACCAGGCCTTCTTACCGGTTTCGTCTGTTATTTCAACGCGAACGTATTTAGCACCGTTCGGAACGTTATATGTCGCCTCAGTCAAGAGTTTGCCATCGGATGGAAGGATCCGCCTACCCCGGCTGCACTCCGCTTTAAAAACGATTGATTGCGCCGGTGAACATTTGACTGTTACCTCGCCATCCTCTAACGTCAAATCCTCAATTTCGGGGCCGAGCGTAGAATAGAACGCACCTGTTCGGAACGCTTTCATGATACCCTCAATCGTCAACTCTTCCGCTTTCACCATAATCCACCCGTGAAAGCAGTCGTGTTCGGTTCCGTGTGCATCATCGGAAGCGATGCCGAGAACAGGGCCCCCTCTATCCAGCAAGTCATCCCATGCCTGTTCCGAGAAACCTTTGCCGATGCCCATACACGTGTCGTTATAGACCTCAATGGCGAAGTCGGCAGATAATCTGTAACCGTGTGTCCAGACCAATAAGGGTGACACAAAACGGCTTCACCCCCCTGCGCTTTGATTTCATCAAGCACTGCGTTCGGATGCATCTTTGCGCAATTAATTGTTTCGTGGATATTAATCGCCACGAAGTGATACGTCGCACCCCCGTATGGGTTTGACGGATGCACTTCACTCCCTGATATTGCCAAAAAGTCTGGTGTACTGTAAGCACTCACATCGTTAACCGTACGGTGATCCGTTAAGACTAAGAAATCGTAACCCGCTTCACGGTAGGCTGCGAAACGATCCGCCATGGGCAGCTGCCCATCGGATTCCGTACTATGACTATGTGTATTCCCGCGATACCATTGTCCCGGTTGCTGAAAAGGATTTGCGTTGAACATTGGTGGCTCCTTGTTCCATAATAATGTATTCAAGTTATTAGGGGGTGATGCTTGATGAATCAATTAGACATATTCTACCTATGCACATCTATTTTAGCATATCCATAATCCGCTTGTCAATAATTGCTGAAACTATACATTGCCAATCCACCATCTGTTTGACACACCAAGAGGGGCGCATCACAATGCCCTCTAAAAAGATAACCAGATACTTCAAGACGCTTACCTTAAAAAAAGAAAGGGTTCGACCAAGCTTTTTTGCCGGTTTCGTCTGTTATTTCAACGCGAACGTATTTAGCACTGTTCGGAACGCTATATGTCGCCTCAGTCAAGAGTTCACCATTCGACGGAAGAATCCGCCTACCGCGACTGCACTCTGCTTTAAAAACAATCGATTGCGCTGGCGAACACTTAACCGTTACTTCATTATCATCTAACGCCATATCCGTGATTTCAGGCCCCATTGTAGAATAGAACGCGCCTGTCCTGAGTGCTGCCATGATACTCTCAATCGTCAACTCCTGGGCCTTGACCATAATCCATCCGTGGAAACAATCGTGATCGGTACCGTGTGAATCATCGGAAGCGATGCCGAGAACAGGGCCCCCTCTATCCAGCAAATCGTCCCAAGCTTGTTCTGAAAACGCTTTGCCTATGTCCATACAACCATCGTTGTAGACCTCAATTGCGAAGTAACCGCGCAATGGCAGATAATCTATAATTGTGTGCCCAGACCAATAGGGATGACACAAAACGGCTTCGCCGCCCTGCGCCTTAATCTCATCAAGCACTGCGTTCGGATGCATCTTTGCGCAATTGATCGTCTCATGAATATTAATCGCTACAAAATGATGTATCGCACCCCCGTATGGGTTTTCAGGATGCACCTCGCTTCCTGATATTGCCAGAAAGTCTGACGTGCTGTAAGCACTCACGTCGTTAACTTTACGATGATCTGTCAGCACAAGGAAATCGTAGCCTACCTCACGATAGGCTGCGAATCGATCCGACATGGAAAGTTGACCGTCGGATTCTGTGCTATGACTATGTGTATTCCCTCGGTACCATTGTCCGAGTTGGCGAAAAGGATTTGCATTGAACATCGATGACTCCTTATTCTCTGATGATATACTTCAGTCTTTAGGGCGAATGCATTAATTCACCTTGTTCTGACGTTTGAGCGGTTTCTGTCAACGCCGCATTGAGTTCATCTTTGAATTGATTTTCATATCTCTCATGATAGAACGACGGGACCCCGATGACGCGGTATTTGCTATTCTCTGTCAGGATTTTACTGCGATATTCAACACAGATTTCTTTCCACTTAATTACCCTTGATCGGCAAACGATGGCATCCCCAGCGTGCGTCGGCTCTCCGCCAAATCTTCATATACAATCCGGGCGATTTCGGGACCAATCTTCTGGAGTTCTTCTTCCCACCCGGCCTCTTGGATAGGAACAGTGGCGACGAATGCCCTTTGTGTAAATCAATGGGGAAACCGTTTTCTTATTCAACACCGTCGCGGGCGTACCGAACCCGTGCTCCGGAGAGCGGTCCATACTCCCCATCATAATAGAGTTCCACTCGCAACAATTCAATGGAATCAGGGCCTGGCACCCGTCCAGCCAAGTCAAGCGTCTTAATCCTAAGGTTCATTTTATTACTGTTGTCAACAATATGTTTCACGAGAGTATCTCCTCTTCATTCCGAAAGCGATGGCTCTGGATAAACATCAAAACTGTTTTTTACACAGGTTGCCGGAATAATTCCGTGTGCAAGAATTTCGGCATCCCGTAATGCACGCACAAGTGTCTCTAATTCGATTGTTAGGTTCGGCGAGCGTTGTGTGCCTTCGCTTGAAGGTGGCTGCATTGCGTATTATGTCAGAAGTAGATACTTATTAAGCTTACCTCTTGTTGGGCACAAAAGTCAAGTGAAAAATCAAAGGAATATTCCGTTTTGTTGGGGAGAGATCGCTCCTAATAAGACCTCTTTATGAATACCAAAAAATAAAACATTGACAATATCACGCACCCTATGATATAATTGTGCAAGCGCAAGACACTGAAATTTATGGAGTAAGAATATGAAAATCCGCTATCTCTATATTCTTTTTTCGCAGGAGAAAACCTTATGAAATCCTACAGGCAAATCGTTGAGGAAGCCAAAACAGAAATACCAGAAGTGACGGTTGCTGAGGTGAAAACCGAACAGGATAAAGAAAGCGATTTCGTGTTACTGGACGTGCGCGATGAAGACGAATATCGCGCCGGTTATATTCCGGACGCTGTCCATGTCACACGCGGTATGCTCGAATTTTCCGTTGAAAACTACATTCCAGACCGAGACCAAAAAGTCATCGTCTATTGTGCGGCAGGACTCCGTTCCCTTCTCGCCGCGAAGTCGCTCCGTGAAATGGGGTACACCGACACGGTTTCCCTCGCAGGCGGCTATCGTGATTGGGCAGCTGCAGGTCTGCCGACAGTCCAAGATAAACCAATGAGCCATGAGCAACTCGATCGTTACAGCCGACACTTTATGCTCACTGAGGTCGGTGAGCAGGGACAAGCGAAACTGCTGAATGCTAAAGTCTTGATGGTCGGGGCAGGCGGATTAGGTTCGCCCGCGGGCGTGTATCTCGGTGCCGCAGGGGTCGGACATCTCGGTATTATCGATTCCGATGTCGTCGAATTAAGCAATCTACAGCGTCAGATACTCCACCGTACAGAATCCGTCGGCACACCGAAGGTTCAATCCGCTACCACAACCATTAAATCGTTGAATCCGGACATCAATATCACACCGTATAACCTCCGCCTGACTGCCGATAACGTCGAAGAAATTTTCTCGGAATATGACCTGATTGTGGATGGCTGCGACAACTTCGCAACCCGCTTCCTCGTCAACGACGCAGCTGTGCTGATGAATAAGCCCATCGTCCACGGCAGTATCTTCCAATTCGAGGGACAAGTCTCGCTCTTCAAACCGCACGAAGGCCCTTGCTACCGATGCCTATTTCCGACACCGCCACCTCCCGGCATGGTGCCCAGCTGAAGTGAGGCAGGTGTCCTGGGCGTGCTCCCAGGCGTAATCGGTGTCATGATGGCAACTGAGGCGATTAAATACATTATCGGTATCGGTGAACCCCTTATCGGTAGACTAATCCTTTACGAAGCACTCAGCATGACCTATCGGGAAATGAAAATTAATAGAGACGAGAACTGCCCACTCTGCGGTGATAACCCTGTTATTACAGAACTGATTGATGATTACGACGCAGCGGCGGAAAATCCGGAAACCTTCGCTCCCGCCGCTGATTAGGAGAAATCTATATGTTACCTTGTCCTGATTGTAATAATCCACTGACGCAGTTTCCGATCGAACAAGACGACGTAGACCTCGTCAGTTGTGATAGCTGCTACGGCGTGTGGCTCGTCCACCCCGGCGATGATCTGGAACGTGTAGACAACGTCACCTTTGATGATCTCGTCGAAGCGTACGGCACTGAATATCCGATTGATGTTGACCCAAGCACAGTGGAACTTCCCGAAGAGGTTGAAGACGCATTGCTGTAGACCGGGAAAGATGATGTCGGTGCTAAGACTTAATTAGGAAATTGAGGACACACAAAAAATGCACATCTTTTTTCGGGTTGTGCTATAATGGTTTTAATCTACTACTCTAAGGAGGTTGTTAATGCGAACTCTCATTTTACTAACAGTGCTAAGCCTGATCGTTTCACCCGCATTCGCGCAAAAATACATTAGTTGGGAAGCGGAAAACTATGACGCTATCAATGGCGAAAAATTCCAAACCTTTGAAACCCCATCCGACCAGCCGGGCAACGCGGCTGAAGGCATAGACGATTACACCGTCGCCGAAGCATCAGGCGGTGCTTTCATCGGTTCAGCAAACGGTATTGGAAACGATGGCGGGGACTGGGTGAAATACGAGTTCTCAGTCGAGGGCGATGATTGGCATTTCTGGGGACGTGTGATTGCGCCGTCAGTTGCTGATAACTCCTGTTACTGGGCACTCGATACAGCCGACGGCGATGTTACCTCTACCAATGACGGCCCCATGAATATCTGGGATTTCTATGAAGCAGGGGAACTCCGAGAAAACTATACGACAGACTGGGTCTGGTTCCGATTGAACTCACGCAACGGCCCTTTTGAAGGATTGGAACTTACCCAGTACGGCGACGATCCGGTTCCTGTCGAACTTTCCGCCGGTGAGCACACATTCCACCTCGCACATCGCGAAGATGGCACATACATTGACCAAATCTTCGCGACAACGGATATCGAATTCGATCCGAATGAGACCAACCCGCAGACGGCTGTTGAACCGAAAAACAAGTTGACGACAACTTGGGGCGCGCTCAAAAGCGGATTCTAATGCAAATAAACACTTAAAGGCATCCACTCGCTGGATGCCTTTACTTTTTAAATTATTACCAGCAACGCGGGATATACGGAAAATTGAGAACTCACTGTTATCTCTCGCTCGGTGCGAAAACAAAAACCCTCCTACACATCTGCCTGATACTTGCTAACTACGCTGCTACGCTAAACGCAGCTGAAACGACACTCCGTTTCACAGATCAAACGCAGGCAGCTGGTATTCATTTTAAACATACCAACGGGGCATCTAAACAGAAATACCTACCTGAGACGATGGGGGCTGGCGGCCTCTTTTTTGATTACAACAACGACGGACATCTCGATATCTACCTTGTCAATAGCGGCTCCCTCAGCCAAGATGTTCAATCCGTCAGACATCCGAATCACTCGGACGCGCTTTATCGTAACAACGGTGATGGCACATTTGTCGATGTAACCGAAGCAGCAGGATTGAAACAAAACCACGGATACGGTATGGGATGCCTTGCTGCAGACTACGACAACGATGGAGACACTGACCTCTATCTCACCAACTTCGGCAAAAACCAACTGTATCGGAACAATGGGGACGGCACCTTCACAGACGTTACGTCCCGCGCCGGTGTAGGCGATGGCAGCTGGAGTGTCAGTGCGTCCTTCGGCGACTTCGACCTTGACGGATATTTGGACCTCTATGTAGCGAATTATCTGGACTATCACCTCGAAACAGCCCACGCCTGCTTTTTGGAAGGTGTTCATATCTACTGTGGTCCACACGAATACCCGGGTGCCCGTGATACGCTCTACCGAAACAACGGCGATGGCACTTTCACAGATGTTACAACCCGCGCGGGGCTACACCAAACCGGAAAGGGGTTAGGGACGCTCTTCACAGACTACAACAGCGACGGTTACCCTGATATTTTTGTCGCCAACGACGCTGTTCCCGATTTTCTCCACCACAACAACGGTGATGGCACTTTCACAGATGTCGCCATCACAGCAGGGGTCGCTTATAACTCAGAAGGACGCGCAACCGCCAGTATGGGGATCGCCGCTGGTGATTACGACAATGACGGGTTGCCAGACCTCTTTGTCACAAACTTCGCTTTGGAAATTAACAGTCTCTTTCACAATGACAGCGACGGTTTCTATACGATGGCCACCTTCAAAACCGGCCTCGCTGATCCGAGTTTCTCACAACTCGGTTTCGGGACTCAGTTTCTCGACGCTGACAATGATGGGACACTTGAACTTTTCGTCGCAAACGGACATGTGTGGGATAATGTATCAAAAATCACCCCATCACTTTCCTACAAACAACAGTGCCAGATCTTTGGTAACATTGAAACCGGACAATACAGCGATCTATCTGAGACAGCCGGACCATTTTTCAAACGTCGAGTCGTCGCGCGCGGTGTAGCCATCGGCGACTATAACAACGATGGCGCGATGGATATTCTTGTCACATGCTGCGGTGAAACCCCAGCACTCTTGCGAAATGATTCTCAAACAGCCCACCGAAGAAACAATTGGGTGAAAATCCGGCTTGTTGGCACTGAAAGCAATCGCGACGGTATCGGGGCAAAAGTCTGGGTACAAACAAACAAGAAAACACTGTTCAAAGAAACAATCTGTGGTGGAAGCTACGCCTCCAGGAGCGAGCCTACCCTTCACTTCGGTATCAGTACACAAGAAACGATTCAATCTATCAAAGTAAAGTGGCAAAGCGGACATAACCAGACAGTCAGTTTCTCAAAAACAGAGAATCCGGTGAATCAAGTTATCCGTATCATCGAAAACCCAGCAAAAAATTAGATTGGATATTCCATTGTTGTTGTTAATCCGAAACAAGTCTCCGGCAGGCTCTTTGTCGTAGTAAAGATAACCGGATTCCCTCACTCGCAATGTGCTTTCCTTTAGTCATACACAGGTGATAGCACCCACTACCTAAAGGTAGGGGCTTCGGCTTCGTAGCGACTGCGGTTTTCTCAAAGAGTCCACCGTCTTATTTTCGCTCCACCCGCGGGCGTTTCCCTTGTCAGAGACAAGGCATATCGTTAGGTAACGGCTATCCCTGCCCGCAATATGTTTACCGCAGCGTTGATGTCTCGATCATGGTGTGAGCCACATTCCGGACATGTCCACTGCCTATCAGAGAGAGAAAGATTTTTGTTGTGGTAGCCACAATCGCTACACGGTTTTGTTGTCGCAGTCCACTGACCGATTTGAATCAGTTGACGCTTATGCTTTTGACACTTATACTTCAATATCTCAACGAACTCGTAGAAGGCGAGATCGGAGACTTTGCGTCCCCAAAGACGTTTCATACCATCAAGGTTCAGAGTTTCAAGGACAATCGTATCAAACTTCTTACAGAGTTTGCTGGCGAGTTGCCACTGAAAATCTTTGCGCTGATTGCTGATCTTCCGATAGAGGCGTGCGAGTTGTCTGACACACCACCACCAACCCTGAGAACCTTTGACTTTACGCGAAAGACTTTTGTTGAGAGACCGAAGTTTCTTCAAGTTAGATTTCAAGGGTTGGGGGTGTTGTATCTTTTCACCCGTGCTAAGTGTCAAATAAGCGTCTTTCATACCGAAGTCCGCCCCAACGCTCTTACCTGTTGCTGGCAGGGGTCTAAAATCTGTGTAGGTTGTTATGATATGAAGCCAATAGTCTCCGCAACTATCACGTTTGATTGTAATACGACTTATAGTCCCGTGCCACTGGCGGTGCTTATGAAACGTATACGGCACTTTATCAAACTGCCACTTACGCGTTCTCGGATTCCACTTACGGAAAGTCAATGTGATACGATTATTTTTCAGAGACCAACCCGCACTTCCAGGGTAGGTGATAGACTTGAACTTGTGTCTGGGTTTTCTTTTTGGTTTCCCGCCAAGTTTCTTGAAAAATCGGACATACGCCTTGTCAATCCGTTTGAGTTCCTCTTGAATCGCTTGGCTTGGCAAGGTGTTCCAATGCGGGTGTGTAGTGCGTTTCAAATCCGTCAAGTGTGCGGACATCGCAGGGTAGTCCGCATACGGCAGTCCATCTCTATACCTTTGGTCCTGCCATCTATGGAAATAGTCATGCACCTGCCACATATCGTCAAGCAGATTGCCGATACGGATACAATTCGATTGGTCGCCAAACTTATACTTATACGTTTTCATGGTATATCAAGCATCAAGTCTTTAACCCCTGACAAGTGGGTAGGCAGACACACAGTCAAGCGACTGTGCTTGTCATGTCTGCCAACTTGATATTCTTAATTATACCGCATTTTTAGGCGATTGTCAAAATGTTTTTTCAACGACAAACCCAATGCCCGCCTACATCCCGCAAGCTAAAGCATGGGGTCTTGGCGGGAAGATCGATAAATCTGTGTAGAAATGCCCACTGTTACTAAAATCGGCAAGACGGGTACATCGTCCATTAGCGACCTTTTATCCATTATTCATACGAAATAATCGTTGTATATAATGCAATAATTGCTACCGTTTTGCAAAAATTGTCAAATTATCCGCAAAAGATGCTATTTAGGCAGACTCAGTATCAGTCCTCATTCTATAATTTATCTATCGTTCATCTCTGAGAAAAATAAATGTTACCGAAAACTCTCTTCTATTTTCCATAGACGCACCATCTCTTTGACGATAATTGATAAGAACTCTCTCAGGAAAACAGAGACGACGCGTTGGTAAAACGAAACAGCGTATCAAGCCACACGTTTTCCATTTCTCACATTCTTTGTCTCTGGATAATAGAACATTTTTTGCACTATACACTGCAATTTTTGCGTGCTGATAATCGGCAAAACGTTACAAACACCCTTCATTTCTTCAATAGTGCGGCGCTCCAAAAAAAGGTGAACGCTGATGCTCCATTTGACAAATCCCAGTGGATACCTATGTTTACAAGGATATCAGTGTAAAAAATCTCTTTAAAATTGCAACGGTGGTTTGGTGGAAATACACTACATGTTGTGCCAAGCATTGGCACGAAATTTGCTTAAGTAACGTGATTCAGTTCTAAAGGAGCAATTATGAACCAACAGACGACATTTATTGAATTGCCATCAGCACCTATGCAGGCAATTTATAACATAATCCAGCAAGTCGTAAAGTCAAAAATCCCCTTTTTCATTACTGGTGAAACCGGTGTTGGTAAGGAAGGCATCGCAAGATATATTCATGAAAGTAGTTTACGAAGAGATAAACCGTTTATCGCCATCAACTGCGGTCGATTCTCCGCTGAACTCCTCCAGAGTGAACTCTTTGGACATGAAGCGGGCGCATTTACGAGCGCGATCCGGCAACGTCAAGGCGCATTTGAAGCCGCAGACGGTGGGATCCTCTTTTTAGATGAGGTCCCCGAAATGTCCTTGGACGCACAGAAAATGCTTTTGCGCGTTTTGGACACTGCTACATTCACACGGCTCGGTGGAAATGAAGTCTTGACTGTCGATGTCCACATTATCGCTGCAACAAACAGAGATATTGCGAAAGCAGTCGCTAAAAAAGAATTTCGGGAAGATCTCTACTACCGGCTTAAGGGTATGATGCTTCATCTACCCCCACTCCGAGAACGCACAGAAGACATTGCCCCCTTAGTGACCGCTTTTATTACCGAGTTCAGCACCGAATATGGGAAAAACGTCACCGGCATTGCCTCAGAGGCACTCAAGCGTCTTGAACAGGCAGCATGGCCTGGCAATATCCGGCAGCTTCGGAGCACTGTCCAAACGGCTGTAGCACTCACAACAATAGATGAACTCGAACTCAAAGATTTTCCAGATATATATCCTGAGTTCGTTCAGATGCTTATCTCTATCTGGCAGACGCTCCCTTCGGAAACCCAGCATGCAATCTGGGAAACACTTCCATTAGAAATGCAACATGCAATTACGCATGAAGTCTCAACGCGTGCACCAGAGCCGTGGCGCACCTTGCCAGCTTCCTACATTCCGAAAACGAGCGCAGAAATCGGATTTCTCAATATCGAAAACATGAACCTGAATCAAATTCTACGAGCAGTCTCCCAGAGGCGTATTGAGCAACATACATCCTTACGCGAAGCAGCTGAATCATTAGATATTGATCTCCGAACCTTGCAAAAATACGCACAATGGGAGGAATCAGAAGAGTAATATGGTCTTAAAAACTGACCATAAAGCAGGCATAATATTTTTATCATAGACTGTCTCTTTTGACCTAAAGTGCAGAATTCCATCAGGTTTTTGTGTGTATGCCACGTTTTAAGTCAACCCAAAATCCAAATATAGCGTTAATGGTTAGTGCTAATGCAAATTAATGCAAAAAAACATACACAATTTGCTATGGAAACTGGTTTCCGTGCCATCGCAATTATATTTTCTACAAGCAAAAGAAAGGGTACACGTGGTAATGACGCATCATGTTGCGCTCCGCTTTTAGAGGGTAAAATTGCGCAATCTTAAATATATTCTTCGTCCATATCCATATTAAAATATACTTAAGGCGCACATCATGAACCAGCAGACGGCATTCATCGAACTGCCATCAGCACCCATGCAGGCGAGTTACGAAACAATTCAACAAGTTGTAAAATCAAACATCCCGATCCTCATTACCGGCGAAACTGGTGTCGGTAAGGAAGGCATCGCAAGATACATACATGAAAGTAGCCCACGGAAGTGTAAACCGTTTATCGCCATCAATTGCGGTAGATTCTCCGCTGAACTCCTCCAGAGTGAACTCTTTGGACATGAAGCGGGCGCATTTACGAGCGCGATCCGGCAACGTCAAGGCGCATTTGAAATCGCAGACGGCGGGGTTCTCTTTTTAGATGAGGTCCCCGAAATGTCCTTGGACGCACAGAAAATGCTTTTGCGCGTTTTGGACACTGCTACATTCACACGGCTCGGTGGAAATGAGGCATTGACTGTTGATGTTCACATTATCGCTGCAACAAACAGGGATATTGTGAAAACAGTCGCCGAAAAAAAATTTCGGGAAGATCTCTACTACCGGCTTGAGGGTATGATGCTTCATCTACCCCCACTCCGAGAACGCACAGAAGACATTGCCCCCTTAGTGACTGCTTTTATTACCGAGTTCAGCACTGTTTATAGAAAAGGTATTACAGGGATTACCACAGAGGCACTCACACTTCTTGAACAGGCAGCATGGCCTGGCAATATCCGGCAGCTTCGGAGCACTATCCAAACGGCTATCGCGCTCGCAACAACAGATAGACTTGAGCTCAAAGATTTTCCGGATATTTACCCTGAGTTCGTCCAGACGCTTGCCTCTGTCTGGCAGACACTCCCGCCAGAGACGCAACACGCAATTTGGGAAACACTTCAGCCAGAAACGCGGCATGCGATTATGTATGACCTTTCAACACGTGTAACTGGACAGTGGAATAGCTCTCAGGTTGCCTATCTACCGAGAATGAGTAGAAAAATAGAGTCTCTCAATATAGGAGATATGAACCAGAATCAAATCCTACGGGCGGTTGCCCAAAGACGTATTCAGCAACATACATCGCTACGTAAGGCAGCTGAATCGTTAAATATTGATATACGGACCCTTCAGAAATATGCACACTGGGAAGAACCAGATAACCAAGCGGCAGAAATTTCTTCAACAAGAAATTAAAGTCGCTAAACGTCCGCATAATATCATAATATAAATAATACAGCACGGGAGCCAAAGAGAACTCTCTATAGCACGATGAGGTCATCTAAATCTCAGCTATAGGGAGTTCTTTTTTTAAACCGCTTACCATAACTCGGTATCCGAAAGCGATAACAGATAACCGACTACCAATCGTTGATAACTCTATTTTTAGTTGACATTACACTATATCCGCGCGTATAATAGAATATTATCAAAGTTCTCGGTTCTAAAACCGCCTACTTTAGTGGGGGGATACAGAACCGCCCTATTGAATTAGACCAAGGGTCTATTTTGAAAAAAAAATTGGCTTTTGACTGAGATTGTGGTATGATATATGCATCAAGTTGGCAGACATGCACAGCGTTACTGCTTGGTAACGTGTCTGCCTACCCACTATGCAAGGGGTTATAGTAAAATCCGAAAATAAATGAACACTTGACCGAAGATAACCCCCTGGAAGAAACACTCCAGCAACCCCCCCTTATCAGGGGGAATCAGAGCGGAATCGCTTCGATTTGATGTGTTTAAATAATTATGGGCTTTACTATAAAACTTGATACTTGATATACCATGAGAAACACGACTCATAAACTTTTTTACGATAAATATTTAGATCGTCTGCATGACGATCTAAATATCTGTGGTGTTGTGCGTAATCATTTCATTGCACTTTTAACGAAACTCAAGAAACTTGAGAAATACAAGCATTGGCATATTCCTTATGCGTGGTCTTTACAAAATGTTCTGAAGCGTCTGGCACAATCCTTTAGAGAAATGAAAACGCTCGGTAGGGGCCACCCAAAGTTCAAGTCCTGCAAGAAACATAAAGGCATGACGTTCTCTGGCAAACATGTCAAGATTGAAAAACTGTTGGACAAGCAGAAGCACGAAAGAAACCATCCTACCTACAAAATTTGCTTGAATGAGCGTTGGTATCGTTTCGCATTGCACCGTGAGATACACGGCGAAATCACGCGCGTTCAAGTTACAAGAGACGCTCTCGGAGATGTGTATATCACTCTCACTGAAGATTACTCGGAAATCCGATACGAACCCAAGACGGGTAAAGCTGAAGGGTTCGACTTTGGTATCAAAGATTTCCTGACTGGCAGTGACGGTGAAAGGCGTTCTTCTCCGATGTTCTACAGACAGAATGCCGATAAATTGGCAGCAGCACAACAGGCACATTCTCGCAAGGTGAAAGGTTCTAACAACCAAGAACGCTGTCGCAAACAAGTGTTTCGCATTCATAAGAAAACTGCGAATCAAAGGACAGACCACCATTGGAAACTTGCTATAGACCTCTGTCGTGATTTTGATATTCTGTTCTTTGAAGACCTGAACCTTGACGGCATGAAACGCCTCTGGGGCAAACAAGTCTCTGATCTTGCCTTCGGTGAGTTCATGCGGAAACTCAAGCACCAAGCCAGAAAACGGATACGTTCTGTTCTGAAGATTGGACGCTGGACATCCACCACAAAGTCTTGTTGTGTTTGTGGACATAAGAACGAAAATCTAACGTTAGCAGATAGAGAATGGACGTGTCCGAGATGTGATACACATTTGGATAGAGACCATAACGCTGCTATGAACATTCTTAAGGAAGGGGTAGTTTCCTTTGAGTTAGGAGTTGTAAGACCTATCGTTTTGTTCAACAAAATCGTAGGCATCTCCATTGAAGCGACCAGTCCGCTTCTGAAAACCACAAATGCTTTCGCATAACTTTGCGGAAGCCTCGCCCTTTAGAGCAGGGTCTATCACGTGAGGAATAATCGAATTGGCTCAACAAAAAGCGACCAATATAACGTGGCACGAAGCGATTGTCACGGTAGAAGATAGAGAAAAATTATTGAACCAGAAAGGCTGTGTGATTTGGTTCACCGGACTCTCCGGCTCAGGTAAATCGACGTTAGCAAACGCAGTCGAACAGGTATTGCATCACCAACGGCACCACACTTATGTCTTAGATGGCGATAATGTACGACATGGACTGAATAAGAACTTAGGCTTCTCACCAGAAGACCGAGAGGAAAACATCCGTCGCATCGGCGAAGTCGCGAAACTCTTTTCGGATGCAGGCACAATCGTCATGACAGCCTTCATCTCGCCTTACCGCGCCGACAGAGATCAGGCACGCGCACTCATCGCCGAGGATAGATTCGTTGAAGTTTTCGTCGACTGCCCACTTGATGTCTGCGAGGAACGGGATACGAAAGGTTTATACAAAAAAGCACGTGCTGGAGAGATCAAGGAATTTACTGGCATCAGTGCACCTTACGAACCGCCCCTGGACCCAGAACTTACAGTGAACACCGCCGCACTCTCTATTGAAGAATGCGCGCATGCAGTTGTCGAAACCCTTGTGAAAATAGGGCTCGTCCCCGCAGAAAATTAGCAGGCAAGGACGCACGGTTTCCACAGTAAAAATAGGGCACGAAAATGGAATCAGTTATCACAGATTTCAATGAGAACGGATTCTCTATTCTGCACGGCATTTTGGGATCAGAGACACTCGAAGCCGTTAAACACGAATGTAAAGCGTTAGTTGATGAACTCGCGTTACAACGGCAAGTTGAAGGTAAACTGGCGAACCCACATCCCGATGCCACTTTTGAAACCCGACTGATTCGTCTCTATGAAAATTACCCAGATGAAAACCCGACAATCTTTCGACCAGAATTGCATCGTGAAGGGTTTTTCGGCGTGTTCGCGCACCCTGTCCTACTTGACCTCGCCGATGTTATTTTAGGTCCAGAGATCCGATTGTACCCGAACTATTCCGTCCGTCCGAAACTACCCGAGAACAAACGAACGGAGGTGTTGTGGCATCAAGACGCAGGCTATACTTCAAAAGAAGCGGATGTCTTACGGATGATGAATGTTTGGGCACCGTTAGTGCCGGTTAACGTTGAAAACGGGTGCATGGAATTCATTCCGGGGAGCCACAAGTGGGGCGTTGTTCCACACGAAAAAGACGAATACTACCTCCGCATTCACGATGACTACATCAAACCCGTTGAGGCGGATGCCGTATCTATTGAGATTCTGCCGGGGGATGTTGCCATTTTTAGTAATCTACTTTTTCACCGTGGGTTACCGAACCGCGCTGGACATGTTCGATGGAGTTTAGACTTCCGCTATCAAGATGCCACACAACCGACACTTCGGACAACACAAGGGCATCTACTCCGTTCACAAAGGACACCAAAGGCGGTTGTAAAAGATGCTCAAGCGTGGGCACAACTCGAATTTTCCTAAACACAAGCGCGCCGAGCTTGGAACGAAGTGGAAAGCGGGTATCAAGTACGCCGCAAAATGGAGGGCGAACCTACGCCGCGGGATATCAAAGTCCCAAAAACACTTGACTGAACCGCAAGGAAAGTTAAAAGAATGAAATTAATTCAGTTTCACCTACCGAATTTAGGCAAGCGGGTCGGGATTGTTACCCGCGACGAGGAAGTGATTGACGTAACAAGCGAGGAATCCCCCGGTGTCTTAGAAGTGCTCGCACTTGCGCATCAGGAACAGATGAGCCTCGGGGTCATCCTCGCCGATATTCAAGAGAAAGTCGCAACACCCGCGCCGATCCAACTCCCGTCGTTTGTAGATGCAGAAAACGCGGCAACGGAACCTGAAGGCCTTACCTTAAAGAAATTGGATGTTGCACCCGACGAAAATGTACCACACCTTTTAACACCGATTGATGCCCCTGAAGTCTGGGGCTGCGGTGTAACCTATAAACGGAGCGCAGAGATGCGCGACGATGATACCGAACAGGACATCTACAGCCGCGTCTATCACGCCGATCGTCCTGAGATATTCTTCAAAGGGACACCTTCACGCTGCGTTGGTCCTAACGGTTTTATCGGCATCCGAAGTGATTCTGCACTGACAGCAACAGAGCCAGAACTCGCCTACGTTCTCGGTGGCGACGGCGAAATTGTCGGATACACCCTCTGCAACGACGTGTCCGCATGGGACATTGAACGCGATAACCCGCTCTACTTGCCGCAATCCAAAGTCTTTTACGGCTGCTGTGCCCTCGGCCCGATGTTTCTCACACCCTCTGAAATAGATGACCCATATAATTTGGAGATGCAATGCACCGTCCTTCGGGATGCAGACATCATCTATCAAGGCGAAGTGAACACTTCCCAAATCAATTGGAAGTTTGAACAACTTACCGAATTCTTGATGCGAGATAACCCAATCCCGCTCGGCACCGTTGTTTCAACCGGCACCGGCATCATCGTCCCGAACGATCTACCACTTGCTGCTGGGGACGTTGTCCAGATAGATATCGACGGGTTCGGCACGCTGTCAAACCCTGTCAAGCAACTTTAGGAGACACTGCCCAATGAATACAAATGAACCATTTATCGGTATGCACAAAACGGAATTGGATACACCCGCACTGCTGATTGATCTGGACAAAATGGAAGCCAACATAGCGGCGATGGCGAACTATTTCAGTAAAGTAAACGCCGATCTGAGACCGCATGTTAAGACGCATAAAACACCAATCATTGCGCATAAACAGATTGCAGCAGGGGCTATCGGTGTTACCTGCGCGAAACTCGGTGAAGCAGAAGCCGTTATCCACGCCGGAATTCGAGATGTACTCATCGCCAATCAAGTCGTCGGTGCCCAAAAGATCGCTCGGCTCATCAACCTCGCGAAACATTCGGAAATTATGGTCGCAGTGGATAATGCTGAGAACGTGCAAGCCATCTCCGAGGCAGCAGCAGCCAAAGGCGCAACCGTCAGAATGTTAGTAGAAGTGAATATCGGTATGGACCGATGTGGCGTTGAACCCGGCAAACCCGCGTTAGAATTAGCAGAACAGATACGTCGAAGCCCAAATCTCATTTTTGAAGGGTTAATGGGGTATGAAGGACATACCGTTGCGAAACCGAACCGCGCGGAACGCGATACCGCTGCACGTCAGGCGATGCAACGACTGGTGGATGCCAAGCATCATCTTGAAAAGCATAACGTAGCGGTTTCCATCATGAGTGGTGGCGGCACCGGAACCTTCAATATCACCGGAAGTATCCCAGAGATGACAGAGGTACAAGCCGGTTCTTATGTCCTGATGGATTCCACATACTACAATGTAGAAGGGGTCGGGGACCATTTCGATTGTGCATTGTCGGTTTTAGCAACCGTCGTGAGTCGTCCAAACCCAAATCGAGTGATTGTGGATACAGGCTTAAAGGTGCTGGCAAAAGAGTTCGGTATCCCGCAACCCGTTGGTGTAAACGGAGTCGAAATGACTGGACTCTCTGAAGAACACGGAAAGATGCAAGTATCCGATGCAAGCGTTTCTCTCAAACCGGGGGATAAACTTGAAATTTTACCAACGCACTGCTGTACGACAGTGAACCTCCACGATAGGTATTACGGCATCCGTAACGGGATTGTCGAATCTGTGTGGAATATCGCAGCGAGAGGAAAAGCGCAATAATGGACTGCTGATAGTGACCGCAACTGGAACCGCAATGAACTACTTTGTGGCGGCTAATGTGCTGGATGTTCCGACTTGTAGATGCCCGCAAGCACATCCCACCATAAAAACAGCATTATAGTAAAATCCGAAAATATGTTTACACTTGTAGCCTAAACTTTTAGTTTGAGTTGCCTTGTAGCATAGGAAACCGTTAGCCTGTGCCTCCATGAGACTCACATTCATAAGTTCACACAACGAGGCAAGTGTATAAGTAATTACAGGATCTACTATAAAATTAGGAGGTAAATTCAATGAGGACTCACAAATTACAGCATATTAAAAAACCGTTTTATCCTTTTATTTTACTTATCGTAGGTCTTCCACTACTAAATCAACAAGTTTCAGAAGGCTATATCGCAAAACGTTATAGTGTGCCGCAAATCGTCAACGAAAGCAGCAATATCCTCTTCGGGACAGTTTCAGAGATCAATACCAAACGCCAGACCGTGAAGATTAAGGTCGAAAAATATTTGAAAGGCAAGCCGGAGTTTAATGAGATCAAGATCCGACTTGATGTCTACAAAGGAGAGAAGGATCACAGGGAAGAAGCCATGCGTCTTATGAAGCAGGACGCGCCGATTATCATCTTTTACCTCAGAGAAGGCAGACGTATTGATAGCCTCGGACACATAAGCGGGAAATGGTTTCAAACCCAAACCACAAAACAGGGAAATGAATGGGGGTGGTGGGGGTTTACACACACCGAAAAATATCTCAATAGAGACGAAGTCTCAAGGCGAGATTCAACTGCCGATTTTCAGAAAGAACTCGATGCCATGTTGGGGGCAGATGCCATCAAACTCCATTTTCTCAGGACAGACAGTTATAAGGACGAGTACCCCGCTATCTCTAACATCAATTCGATCGGAAACCGCTGGATTGCCTACGACGGAACAACGAATCGGGACCTACCCGGGCTCAGTGAGGCAGACATCTTATGGATCGGCTTTCGCACACTCTCGCGAGATGGAAAATACCGTCTTAACAACAAACAAGAACAACGGATTAAAGAATTTGTGAAGAACGGCGGTGTTGTCATCGTCTCCGGACAGGATAGCGATGAGGACCGTCCATGCAAGACTGGGTGGCTGCCGGAGCCGCTCAAGGGTGTAGAAAGCGCACAACGAAAAGATTTTCAACCGACTCCTAATGCCGGTGAACTCTTTAAAGCACCGCACCGTATTCGGTCAGGGCAGCTCGCACTTGACGACTCATGGAGCGGATGGAATCAAAAATATCAAGTGCTGGCAACCACTAACGGTGGCAAAGAGATTGTCGTCGCTAAACTGCGATATGGCAAAGGTATGTATCTTATCACTAATCTCCGCAACAGTCGGAGAAACGAAGTCTCTAAAAATCGTCGGATGCTTGAAAACCTGGTGCATTTCGCCGTAGACTTCATGAAAGGGTCGAAATAAAACGCGAGGTAAACCACAGATGAAAAAAGCGAGTTTAAAGCAGACCAATATGGACAATATGCACAAGTCAGTGAAACTCGGTTTCCCTGTCAAACTCGTGCTGACGCTGTGCTTCACTGTTGTTTTCTTCTCTACAGCAAGCCCGGCGTATGCAGTTATCCCCCAGCTTCTGGGGCCGCTCACCGCGCTGCTGAGTATCATCCCTCAGATTCTCGCCTTTGTAGGTGTAGCGCTGATAACAGCCCTGATTTTTGCGCGTGATACGACCAAAATGCTGTTCTACAAGTTCCGCGACTTCGTAACTGCTCACAAGATTATCGTTTCTGGCGCCGGCGCGATTGTCATCCTCGGATCCGTCTTCGGAATTTATCAATTGATCCGAACCCCGACTTCCTCATTTGAAACGAACGTTCAGAATGTAGGCGCGGGGAACGTAAAAGCTAACAGAACATGGGCAACTTTCCGCGGAAACAAGAACCGAACCGGACACTTAGACACCCGCCCCGGCCCCACAAACGGAACACCTGCATGGGTCTTCAAAGAAGAAGATGCGCTCGCGGTTGACTTCTCTTCATCGCCAGCGGTTGTTGGGAATCGGTTGTATATAGGTTCTTCCTACGGTTCAATCTTTTCATCGGCGGGCGCAACGTACTGTATTGATATAGAGTCCAGAGAGGTCATCTGGCGACACGCTTCTCCTACCCCGATTTTCTCGTCCCCCGCGGTCGCTGGAGGGCGAGTCTACATCGGCGAAGGTTACCATGAACATAGCGACTGCCATCTCCGGTGCCTCGATGCGAAAACAGGCGAACAGATCTGGTCTTTCGGAACAGCGAGCCATGTGGAGTCAACGCCTTTTATCAGCCAAGGAAAACTCTACTTTACAGCCGGGGCTGATGGCATCTACTGCATTGATGCTTTGGAAGGACAGGAAATCTGGCACTATAAAAACGTCCACGCTGATATGTCGCCCGTTGTGCATAATGGCAAATCATACTTCGGTACAGGCTACGGCGATTATCGGATTTACGCCGTTGATGCGCAGACAGGCACTGAAATTTGGTCAAAACAGATGCCGTATCCTGTCTGGGGCAGCCCGAGCGCGCATGAAAATCTCGTCTTTTTTGGACTCGGACGGGGTAATCTTTCCGACAGTGATCCGATACCCGCCGGTAAGATCGTCGCTCTTGATACGGAAACCGGCGACATAATATGGGAACACGAGGCAAAAGATGCTGTCCTCACAGCGATCGCTGTTCTGAACGGCAACGTTATTTTCGGTTCCCGTGATGGATCCGTCTACTGCCTCCGCGCGACTGACGGAAAACGTAACTGGCAGACAGGACTCGGTGCCCCAGTCGTATCCTCGCCTGCTGTGACACCGGATACGGTCTACGCCGCAACGAAAAACGGCTATATTTACGCGCTTGCTACTGACAATGGAAAAGTAAAATGGGAATTTAACACAAGAACTGTCACCCGAAATATAGTACTCTATTCATCACCTGCGGTTGCCAACGGGCGCATCTACATAGGTTCAAGTGATCGTTACATCTTCTGTCTGGGGAACGATAATAACGACAAAATTATCGGTGACCGCTAATCTGGAGAAATAAAATGAAAAATTATGTTTGGATTGCAATAGCCCTATCTGCTTTACTCATAAACACCGTAGCAGATGCACAGTGGTGCAGTAAAACCCATGACGAATATAAGGCACTAACCGGGATTGATGTTAAAATCGATGGTGATCTTGGCGAATGGGATGGAATTCTTGATGCTGTCACTGGCACCGACGGAAAACCTTTCTGCGGTGTTGAATATGAAGGCAACGTCTTTCAGGTACACGGCGGTGGCAACTGGAAGGGGGCCGACGACCACGAAACCTGTTTCATGATCGTATGGGATTCAAACGCCGTCTATATTGGGCTTATTGTCACCGACGACGAGCATGAACACGCTGCCGCTGCCGCATGGAACGGTGATGGCGCACAACTCGCCTTTGAAATGAGCGGCAAACGCTCCGCTGGCATACAGATGTTTCTCTACAATATCGGTTTAGATGACAAGGCGAAAGATATACTCCCTGGCGCTTTGAATGAGGCTCCCGGTGGGGCAGGTATCGCCCCTGGTGATGACATCGCCGTTGTCCGCAACGAAGGTAAAAAGAAAACCTACTACGAACTCCGATTCACAGCTGAAGAATTGCAAGTAAAAGGCAAAAAATTCAGCGACGGAGATCAGTTCGGGCTCGGTATCTGTGTCAACGATGGTGATAAAGCCGCTGGGCAGGGGGTCAAAAGGGATGGAGCGGATGGTACACCCACTCTATCGTCCACGGAAAGAATTCTGAAAAAACGGGGCTTGTCACCCTTACCGATGAAGTCCTCGCTGTTGAAGCAGCCAATAAGTTAGCCACAACATGGGGTAAACTAAAATCCCACCAGTAATAGGACAAGCCTACAAGAAAAGCCGCCAAGAGTATTGGCGGCTTTTTTTATTTCATCAGGACTTTCACACGCCTTTGCTGGCGAGGTTTGATGATGTCTAATAAAATATTTCGGTAATAAACGGGCAATAAATTGCCCTACTACAAACAAACGGGCTCGTAGTAGTGCGATTCTGCGGCGTACACGCCCAAATGCGAAGTGTATTATCGCACGTTCCGACATTACCGAATTAATAAATTAATCTTCATGTAACCTCGCTCGACGATGCACAATACTTAGAATATCACGAAAAAATTGTGTAAGTCCTATATCTGATCTATCTAATGACCGTGATCATGATGGTTCGATTTGTTGTAGTGCAACCGAAGCAGATCGACACCAAAATCGTCTGCGATGTGTCGCCAGACAGAATGGATATGGTTCGCGTCGTTCTGGGTGTTATCATACTCCACAAAGAAAAACGGACCGTGCAGCCTATAGTAGTGGGGTGTCTTCGGGGACTCGCCACCTGCCCATGCGAAGTGGATATCGTTGACGCGCCCTTCGCGTAGTTTACGGCGTTCAATTTCGGCAATTTCGTCAGGGAGTCGGTCAATATATTCATGAACGAGTTCCATTAAAATTTCGCGCTGCTGTGTCTCCATAGATTCCGCGGCTAACCCCTCAACGCTCTCAAACTCGACTTTAGGGACATCGCGCGTCAAAATATCCGACGGTGCCTCGGCATTGATGATTGTCTCACGCTTTTGCGCATCGTTGAGACTCACAAGGAGCCTACGCGCGATATCTTCTTCGGCAGCAAGAACCCTTAAGCCTTTTTTATCCCCCTGCGGCACCTCTGCCGGATTAGAACCGAAGAATGACGGGTTCGGCGAAATGAGTTCACGATTGACGACAGTAAAGTTGAGCGAGACATGATGTCCCTCAGCACGCCAGCCCCACGCACCATTGCCTGTCGGATCGCCAAATACGGTGAAAAAGTAGAACCCCGGATCACGGACAAGTCGGGCTTCTCCAGCAGCCTTTTCAATCTCACCGAGTGTTGTCTCCAAATTGATAATCGCCCGGGCTTTCTGATAGCCTTTCGCGCTCAAACCGCTCTCCATAAGAGCGAACGCTGCGTCCTGCTGTCTCGTGTTGAGTTCCTTGAGAGAGACACCTTCGCGTTCCCACATTTCGATTGGGATGTAGTGCCACCGGAACCGCTCATTCCCATCAAATGGGAGGGCTGTCTTCTCACGTAAAGCCGGTGTTAGCGTATCCAAAAAGTTACCCGCTGCCTGTGCCATCCGCTCGGCTGTTGCTGAAGCGGGGATAACCAAAGGCTTCAATTCGGCATCGTTATGTGTGTGTGCCACAAAAATTCCTCCTTAGCGTAGAACTGCGACACGTCGGCCGCACTCTACGAATCCAGCTCGTAGGGGTTCGGTTACCCAAACCCTACGTTTCCCGACATGTGCAAATAATTATGGGATATACTATAAACCAACTGCATACGAAAATCAAGTATTTTAACAACATTAGGACTTACGCAGGCTGCTCTTTTGTAGCACGATGCACTTCGCATCTGGGGTTTTTGCTTGGGTGTTTCTTCGCGTACGCCGCAAAACTTCCCAGTTTGTGGCACGAGACCGCTGTGTTTTCCGAAAATTCTCAGTTAACACAACGGGCTGCAGTCAAAATTGCGTAAGTCCTAAACATATTCAGAACCGTTCGGTTTTCTATGTTATTTTGCCTTATAGCGAGGGTTCAAACCTCGCCAGCGATGCGAATCGAATACAGAAATTTGACGGGTGGCGGCTGATGCTAACAACCAATTCGACAACTGAAAACTGAAAACTGAAAACTATTGACCAAAAAATCTTGACAACCGCTCATAAATTCTGTAAACTTATTTTAATGGCTTCCGTTTAAGAAAGTGTTAGCATGCAATCGTCCACCTCTGCCTTAAGTTAGGTGAGGCAAAACTTCAAACCGATACTCAAGAAGTCGGGACTCATGGACAAATTGATTGATGATGAATTGTTAGTCGCTCAGTTTCAAGCCGGTCGCCAAAATGCCTTTGATGAGTTGATGAAACGTTACAAATCAAAGATTTTCTCGTACCTCCTACGTTCAGTCAGAAATTACGAGGATGCCGAGGACATCACCATTGAAGTCTTTTTCAAAGCGTACCGCGCCCTGGAAGGTTGGCAACCGAAAGCCAAATTTTCGACATGGCTTTACAAGATTGCGTCCAATCTTGCTATCGATTACCACCGTGCGAAAGCGCGTCGCCCTGTCTATGCGTTGGACGATACAGAAATTCCCGAAACGCATCTCGTTGCCACTGATCTCCACAGCAATCCGGAGAAACAACTCGAAGAGAAAGAACGGGGCATCCTTATCCGGGAGGCAGTTGATCAACTCTCCCCGAAACAGAAAGCCGTTTTTATGCTAAGCCGGTATGAAGGCTTGCAACTTAAAGAGGTTGCTGAAACACTGGATATGGCGGAAGGCACCGTGAAAATTCACCTCCACCGGGCAGTCAAACGATTGCAAACGCTCCTACGTCCGTTGTGGGAAAACAATGAAATTTGATGGGGTGGGCACGCGATCACGAGCATCGTGATGACGTGCTACCGCAGAAAGGAGAAGGGATTATGCCTAAATGTAAGAAATCCGAAGGGCAAGCTATTGATTATGCTTCCAAACTTCTGCCCCCAGCAGAAGAAGACCCTTTTGAAGAACATCTGAAGAATTGCGAGGACTGTACCGAAGCCGTTGCATCCTATACAGCAGTCCTTGAATTAACAGACAAGGCACAAGAAGAAATTATTGTGCCGGAACTCGCGCTTCAGAACATCGAGATGAACGTGTACAAACGACTTGCTGCCACACAAGAACAGACGCTGTTCTCACGTATCCGCGCCTATTTCGCGAATGTCGGATCCCCCTTTGGCTGGTACAAAACCGCTGCCGTAAGTTGTGTTGCTATCGTTTTGATTACCACTGTTCTTCTCATCGGAAAACCGTTCCAACCCGAAATGCCCTTGCAGTTATCCGAAGCACAGTCCGCTGATGCACGTATCGAACAATATCGCCAGCAAGGCATCCAACGGAATTTAGAGGAGGCACTGATTACACAACACCTCCGAAATGATGCCTGGGAGACAGAAAGTCAACTCCACCGAATGAAAGAGCAGGCACAAGGCACCAATTGGACAAAAGTTGCGGACAAACATCTCCAGAACCTTCAATCTGGAAATTCAACTTTGCAATAACACAACTAAGGGATATTAGCCATGGAAATGTCAAGCAGGCTTACATTTCTCTTACACGCACTGCTGATTATTCTTCTCAGCCCGCTTGCATACGCGCAATCTGATGAAGTGAATGCCTTAATTCAGGCAGGACGCTACACAGAAGCCAGTAACAAACTTGAGGCACTTGCCGAGTCCACTAAAGACATTACCATGAAAAGCTGGTGCTACTATCAAATCGGTGAAATTCATTATAACTATACCCACCAGTACACCAGAGCTGCCGCGGCTTACGATAAAATCCTGAAACTCGAAAAAAAAGGGCTTGCGCCCGTGGAACTCTACCTTGCAATCATCAAAAAAGGGGATGTCTACAGCCGCATGGGCAATTACCATGACGCTATTCAAACCTACGATAAACTCATTAAACTCGCGCCCACCTCTCACTTCGTGCACAAAACCGGATTACAAAAGATTCGGGACATCAATACCGGACTCGCTGAGCTCAGAGAACAGCAACGCATCGCGATTCAGTATAAAGGCACGCCGCTTGCCGCTATTGCCCAATTCCAGATCGCCGAACTCTATAGAAATCCGTCGCAACTTAACCAACCCGAAAAAGCAATCTCGAAGTATGAAGCACTTTTAGAAACACACCCTGAGGCGACAGTTGCCCCCGAAGCGAGATGGCGCATCGCAAATTTAAGGCATACCATCCTCAACCAATCCGCTTTAGCGATGGCAACATATAGAAAAGTTGTTGACGATTATCCGACGAGCAACTTCGCGGCTGAGGCACTTTTCCAAATGGCAAACATCCACCGCACTGCTGGAAAATACTCATTAGCGATCCCTGTCTTCGAGCGACTGAAACAGAAATATCCTAACTTCTGGAATATGCACGCCGTCCTCTATTGGACAGGGGTCTGTCACGAGAAAAACTTGAACTATCCGAAAGCGATTGCGGCTTTTGAAACGTTTCATCATGCCTATCTACCACAACTCGACCCAGCGTATTTAGGGCAAATTTCGATGCACGATAAAAGTATATCTGAAGTCCAAGCGGAAATTGGGAAGAAAATTGGAGAACTCACCAAACAGATGGCGGAAACGGAATTAGAACGATTGAACACAGCGCGCGCAAATAGAGACTTCTCTGAGGCATTAAATATCGCCCGAAACCTCATTGCCACATCACCACATACACCTCAGGCAAAACAGGCAGCGGAACAACTTACTACACTTCAACACCTTACAGCCATTGAAAACCTACGTGAGCAACTTCAAAATAACACCTTAGCACCTACAGACGCGGCACGCGCACGGTTGCAAATTGGCACGATCTACGAACAGAAACCCTTGCAGGACTATCCAAACGTAATTGAAGCATATCAAGAGGTCCTGAAAAATCATCCTGATTCAACCTACTCCGCTGAAGCACTCTATCGCAGTGGGATCGTTTACGCTGAGCATCTCTCTGTACCCAATGAAGCCATCGAAGCTTATAAGCATGTTATCGCATCGCATCCGAACACCCTACAAGCAATGATGGCAACTTTCCAACTCGGTGAACTCTATAGAAAACTTCATCGTTACAACGAAGCACTGCAAGCCTACGAGGCAACCATTGGGTATCCAGAACGCGACCGATACCTCGCCGGTGGATATAGGGACAGTTTCGCCGATAGGGCACAATTCCGCATCGGTCGCGTCTACTACGACGACAACCGTTACGACGAAGCGCGCTTCGTTTTTGAGGAACTCATCCAGAGCCGCACGCGGTCTCCACGCCTCGCTGCCGCTTACATCTACCTCGCCGCTATCAGTGAAGAACATGCCGAAAATAGGCACGCTGTCGAATTCTACAAAAAGGCAGAGACCTTAATCAAGGATAATCCGGTCCAAATGATGATGCTCATCGAAGAGGCGAATGCACTCGGCACCCTCCAATCCACCGACCCAGGCGCAGTTATGCGGTACCTCGCAGAAAAGCAAAAACGCCTCTCAACAGAAACAACAAAATCCGACTAATTTTTTGCTTTTACAATAGAACTATAGTCCGGCCTTGTATATTGTACAGATATTGACTTCCATACAAGGATGTGATATAATAGATTCAGACTTAGTCCCAATCTATCGGAGAAAGGCATGAGACGTTTTGGCACCGAAGGTCGTTTGTATCTTGAGGATAACTACGTTGTCCCGCGCACAGAGGAGACTGCCGATTTCATCGCACGGGTTAAACAGGGTAAATATATTGTCCTTTTCGCACCCCGCCAGACTGGCAAAACAACCTTTTTCCGACTCGCGCTCGATAAACTCACCACTTCGGAGTTATATCATTCCTGTGATTCAAGAGATACCTTCACTCAAAACCGAATCGAATTCAACACGATAGGGGATCGCTTCCCTTAAACCTTTATGTGAAAGTGGCAATCTTTGAAGTCCAGCGGTTGATCGTGCCTGAATATCCTGCAGCGTTGGAAAATCGAACACCAATTCCCCGTCTTGGATGATCGGAATTAGGAGCGATTGTCCATCGGCGACATCTTCATCCCATAGTGTTACCCAATCTTTAGTATAATTCCCAGCAGCATCGGTTAGGCGATAGATCTGCTTTTTGCCGGGTATCGTCGCTTTCGACGGCTCATCAAGCGACTGTTTCCCGACTGGTCTGCCATCGCTTTCGACTAACTTATAAACACCACCGAGTGCAGAGGTGCCGCCTTCGCCTGTCCATGAATTGAAGTTAGCGCCAGTAGCAAGCCGCGTGCCGACACCGAAACTGTCAAGCGGCGCACCGTTTCTGAGCAGATTATCTATCTGGAACTCATCAAGGTCATGGCTGGCGATAATCTGAACGTAACCAAGTCCTTCAGCATCAAGGATACGACGCACCTGTTTACTGAGTGTCAGGAGATCACCACTGTCCAATCTGACCGCGCGTAACCGTGTGCCACGTGCTTCCATTTCCTTGGCAACGATACATGCGCTTTTCGCACCTTCAAGCGTATTGTACGTATCAATCAGGAGTGTCGTGTTATCTGGGAAAGCAGCGGCGTAATCCCGGAAAGCCGCTAACTCGGTAGGACGTTCGGAGATGAATTTATGTGCCATCGTGCCGACGTACGGAATATCGAATAAGCACCCTGCAAGCACCAGAGATGTACCGCTGGCACCACCGATAAAGGAAGCACGTGCAGCTAAGATACCAGCATCCCTGCCGTGCGCGCGTCGCGCCCCAAAGTCAAAAACGGGTTTTCCTCGTGCAGCATCCACGATCCGTGAGGCTTTCGTGGCAATCAACGTCTGGAAATTCATGACGCAGAGCAGATAGGTCTCAAATAGTTGGACATCCCGAGATTTACCCGTGACGTTGATAATAGGTTCGTTGGGAAAAACAAGTGTGCCTTCGGGAACCGCGAAAACAGAGCCGTCAAAACGGAAATTTCTGAGCGAAGCAAGGTAATCAGCGTGTAAATCCCCACGTTCTGACAGCCAGTCGAGCGTCGCATCAGTGAAACGCAAATTTAAGATGTAGTGGACGACCTGCTCCAACCCAGCAGCAATAAGATATTGTCCTTGTGGAATCTTGCGGACGTAGTAGTTCGCCGTGATAACAGAATTATGCTGCACATCAAAATCCGCTTGCCCCATCGTCAATTGATAATAATCAACAAAGAGCGCCATCTCATCTACTGAAAGTAAAGCCGACTTCGGAGAACTCGGGGCTGCAAACCCCTCCCGCATGACTTTCATAGACTTTTTCCTTCAGTGACGACCAATTTCTGATTGACAGATACATTCCGATGTGTATCTACTTGACCGGAGGGCCAGACGATCTCGAGGGCATCAACCTTCGTATGCGATTTGAGACCGATTTCAAGGGAGAGGCTATTTGTTGAACCGAAACCGCATCCACCGCTAACCTCTCTGTAGATCACGCTATCACCAACGCGCAAAGTCACCTTAGCCCCAATGCCGTCCCGATTGCTCTTGACCCCGACCAGTTTCAAGGTAAGCCAATTGTTTCCAGCACCGGTATTCTGATAAAAGAGGTTGTGCCACTGATCCCCAATAAACGCACCACCGACAGGAACATAGATGTCAACATCGCCGTCGGTATCAATATCACCAAAAGTTACACCGTGTCCTTTTCCGATATTGCCTAACCCCAGAGCGAGCGTGGCATCGGTAAAAGTGCCGTCCCCGTTGTTGCGGAAGAGTGCATCACGTTCAAGCCTACCCATTTGCGGTGCCCCAGTAGCGAGATAGATATCCAGATAGCCGTCGCTATCAATATCGCCGAAGTTTGCCCCCATCGCGCCAAAAGCGTGATAGAGTCCCGATTCACGGGTAACATCGGTAAAAGTGCCGTCCCCGTTGTTGCGATAAAGCACCTGTCGATCGCCATCGTGTGGTGCAGTCCCAGTGATTTGTCCGGCGATAAAGGCTTGAAACGAACCTGAATTCGAGATGAATATGTCCAAATCCGCGTCGTTGTCAACATCTAAAAAGAAGGTGACAAATGCATCCGTAACAGGGATATCCATACCGGTCGTTGGGGTGACATCGGTGAAAGTGCCGTCACCGTTATTGCGATAGAGGACATTGGATTGCCCGAAGTTGACGACATGCAGATCGATATACCCGTCCTTATCGTAATCCCCCCAAGCGGTTCCGAGGGAATTACCCGTATTCGCAACACCCGCTATTTCAGCCCTATTCGTGAACGTGCCATCACCGTTATTATGGTATAAGACATTGGCAGCACCATCACCGATGACCCCATCTGCGATGTAGAGGTCAAGGTAACCGTCGTTGTCGTAATCCGCCCAAGCGGCGCAGAAACTACTCTGCGAGTCGGCGACACCGGCGGCGTGTGTGACATCGGTAAAAGTGCCATCACCGTTGTTATGATAGAGTGTATTCTCCGCGGCACCAGACCAACCCCCACGGGTGATATAGAGATCAAGATAGCCATCGTTGTTGTAATCCGCGAAAAGTGAACCCCAACCGCCTCTCGGATCAGCGATGCCTGCTTGCTCAGCCACATCGGTAAAGGTGCCGTCCCCGTTATTGCGATACAGCGCGTGGGGTTGATAAGTGCCAACTGCGACGATATCCTCATCGCCATCGTTGTCGTAATCTCCCCAAGCACTCCCGCGCCCACCGTCAACCTTGTCCATCTTTAAATTCGCTGCGACGTTGATAAATTGGCTTTCGGCTTTCGGCTTTCGGTTATGTAGGGGCGAGGTGACCTCGCCCCTACGAACTATTTTAAATTCCTCTGGCAATTCTTCGGGGTAGCCACCGAGTTGACTATACGCTGTCCACAGATTCCATAGAGTTTCGGGGTCTCGGGGTTTGAGGCGGAGTGATTCTTTGAAATTCGCTACAGCTTTTACAGGGTCACCGTGCCGAAGATGGTAGACACCGAGATAGTAGTATGCCCCGGAGTGACGACGGTAGTTTTGGATAATGTTTTCAAACCGTTCCGCGGCTTTATCCGCTTCACCTAACCGAAATTCAGCCAAACCGAGTTGTAGCATCGCTTCCAGATTATTCGGTTCAAGTTCCAAGACCTTCTCAAATTGGCGTTTAGATGCCGAGAGATCCGGCACGAGCATCTGTTGCGGTGCACCCAAAAAATAACCGAGCCTAATGCGGGCATCGGTATCGTCAGGGTTGACTTTCAAGGCACTCGTAAGGGCATCCGTAGAATCAGAAAACCGTTGTTGGTAACTAAAAACCTGTGCTAACGTCAGATATGCCCTTGATAACTTATCCTGTGCCCCTGATGCCTGCCTCAGAAGTCCTATTAACATCTGTAATTCCACCTCAGCGGCGGCAAACTTCAGCTGTCTAATGTAGGTCCGCGCTAACTGCATACGTGCATCGTGTGCATTCGCATCCATCTGCAAGCACGTTTGAAACGCTTCTTCCGCTTCGGCGAAATCGCGCCTGTCTAAAGCATCAATACCGCGCTGATAGTGTGCAGCCAATTGCGGAGCCATCTTATCTGGTGGTGTATCCATATCGCAACCGGCAATAATGAGAAGAATAAGAATAATAAAATAAGGTTTTCGCATAATGGTTATCAGTGTTAATGGTCTTCGGTTGTCTAATCCTAACTCCGACCACCAATTGTCAATTTTTTTTCGCAGTTAGTAGATTCGGGATTAGTTAATTTCGTTTTCACATTATTTCAGGTTTCAAAACTTGACATTTTTCACAGAAATTGTATAATAATCAGAACGTCATTAGGTAGAGAATGTCATCTGCTCCGCTTGGGGCAGTCCCTACCAGCCGAATGACATCGGGAATGACGTTGTGTGGGAAAATGACGGAAACCCAGTAATCTTTTTACAAGTGAATATATCTCTACAAAGGGGATAATACTCCTTGCCTGAATACTTTGAGGTAAATATCATGAAATATAAAAAGGCGTTTACGCTTATAGTGATACTGATGTTCAGTATACCTATATCTCTTACTGGACAGTTCCCTGACAATTTTATTAGAATTCAAATCCAAATTGATGAAGGTGGCGAACCCACAGACAATTTTACAGATGACTTGATTGAAGGATACCTATTACAAGCACTTAGACGTATACCAAATGTGATAATTGTTGAAGATAACGAATTATATCTAATTCGTATTCTTCCATCAAAAACAAAGAATCTTTATACTGTAATGTATATTGTTACAGACCCACTTAAGATTAACGAAATATCCCCATTTATCCATCCTGACGCAGCAAAAATCGTTGGAGAATGGATAAACTTAGGATCAAGCGCATGCAAGATTGAAACATACGGATTTTTCAATGCATCAAGACAAACTTTAGAAGAACAATGTAAATCTTTTATAATAAGTCTTGATGCTTCACATTTCCAACCACTTAGAGAACTTTCCGAAAGGATTATCCGGGAGCACTAAAGTGGAAACTATTAAGTCTGTTCTCAAAACCTTCATGGATTTCCTACTGTTTCGGAAAATGCTGTGGCAGTAAATTTATTATGAGGGGACGAAGCCCCTCTAACCTATAAAGGTAAAGTTATGAATGAATAAGAACGTATAGATAAAGTAAATACTTTGAATAGGAAGCTTGCTGAACTTTCTAATGTTATACTTGCTTGGATAATTTCAATACAACATTTTTCATTTAAGCCTATACCAGACCGCGCAATTTCTGTACTGCCCACGGTTTTTTAGACCACTCCCTAAAGGAAGATTGTGATATAATAACAATCTCATTGAAAGGAGTATCCAATGGCGAAACGAAGAACCTTCACCCCTGAGTTTAAAGCCGAACTTGTTCTTGAAGTCCTCAGCGGTGCGACTTCCCAAGCAGAAGTGTGTCGGCGGCATAATCTCAACGAGAATCAACTCTCACAGTGGAAGCAGCAACTCGTTTGCACTACAATGCCTTCTTGGACCTTTTTGTTGTTTATTCATTCTTTTTTCCCCTGAAATAATTTGCAATAAGTGGCCTTTGAATTGCTTAAAGTTAGTTTTTACAGTTCAATCTTTATTCAGTCTTGAGATCAGATATTCTTGCCCACGTTCACCTTTAACTCTGTTACAATGACTACAGAGCAGTTGAAGGTTCTCAATATGGTCAGTCCCTCCAACATTTTCTGCGATAATATGATCAACTTCAAGGTGTTGCTTCTCAAAATGTGTGCCACAGCCGTTACAATACCCGCTTTGTTCCCCATATAACTGGGTCTTGTTTTTAGGGTGATTATATCGCAGAATATCACCTAAATCTGTGCGTTTGGGAATATCCTCGCGATTGATAACATTTTCAAACAGTCCTTGATCTGATTTGATACGCTCAACAACTAATTCAGCAGCTTTCTCTGATATGTCAATACCTATCCAATCACGTTGAAGTCTATCTGCTGCGACGAGCGTTGTCGCACAACCGCAGAACGGGTCAAAAACAACTTCGTCTTTGTTAGACGAGGCTTTGATAATGCGGTCAAGGAGAGCAAGCGGCTTTTGGGTTGGATAACCAACCCTTTCTTTGGCTTGTGAGTTTATAGGGGGTATATCAATCCAAACATCTTGAACAGGAACACCCGGCATATCATCTAAAAATTGCTTTAATCTCGGTGTTCCATTGCGAGTGTAGTATAACTTACCAGATTCATGATATTCCTGCATAGTGGTAAACGGACACCGCCAAATTTTAGTAATGCCGTTCCATTCGTACTGATACCCACCGCCACTTAAAGAGCCAGCGGTTAGGTCTCTGTCCAAAAATCTTTTACCATTTTCATCCGTATGCTTATACCTCTTGAGATACTCGTCAGAATAGGGTTGATATTGCTCATTAAGGGTGAGGGTATCACCTTTTGAATAGTAGAGTATAGTGTCGTGAATACTCCCATAAATTGCAGAATCATTATGTGCTGCGGTTCGTTTCCAAACAACCTCATTCCGAAAGTTTCCCTTCCCAAATATAGCATCCATAACTAACTTGAGATAATGACTCATTGTCGTATCGCAATGTAGGTAGATACTGCCAGTATCTTTCAGAATACGCTTCATTTCCAGTAACCGAGCAGCCATGTAAATGAGATAAGATTTATCGCTGTTTGTCATTGCAGCATGGATAACTCGGTTCAGAGCAGGGTATTTCGTCTCAATTAGATCAAGCCATGCGTTGTCTACGTCAGAAAGCGTCCACGTATCTTTGAATTCCGCACCAGCAGCTTTTGAACCTATAGGTGCTGCGTAGTTAGTCTTGCTATTAAACGGAGGGTCTAAATATATGAGATCAATGGACTCACTATTTATCCCACGCATTATAGGTAGATTATCACCCGTGAATATCGTCTTTGACTTAATATTCATGGTTTCCATACAAAACAGCCTTTCATTATTTTAAAAATCTGCGTCTCCGTTTATAACTCTTGGCACGCGAGGGATCTCCTAAAAGTCTGCCAACCTTGTTTTCAATGCTTCTTTCTGAACAGGCTGCGCCAAATCCATGAGATAGATGCGCATGTGATCCGAACGGTCAGAACTAAATACCAGCTGCTTGCCACCTCGCGAGAGGCTCGGTTCAAAATGCGCACCGATGTGGTTTGTCAGTTGGGTCTTGTTCGTTCCGTCAATGTTCATCATCCAAAGCGTATAATGGTTATGTGCGTTTGAGACATAGATAACCCGCTTACCGTCTGGACTGAAGATCGGGTGATAATGGCTTGCGTCCGAAAAGGTTAACTGCTTCGCTGCACCGCCTGCCGCACTAAGAATAAAAATCTGATAGATGTTCTCTACCATTGAAGAGAAGGCGATCTGCTTCCCATTCGGCGACCACGTAGGGTGCCCATCATCTACATCGTTATGCGTCAGCTGCGTCTTATTGCTGCCATCGATATCAATGACATAAATTTCTAACGTATCGTTATTTTCTCTGCTCCCAGGCGTGCTCGAGGCCGCCTGTGCAGGTGCTTTGGATTCAAAGGCAATTTTTTTCCCATCAGGTGAAAAGACGGGGGCGCGGTCAGCACCATCGGCATCAACCAATGGACGCTGGTTTCTCCCGTCAATATCCATGAGATAGATGGCAGCACGACTCGGATCAGAACCGCTTGCCTGGACAGGCGGGAGCATCATGCCCCCGCGAGTGCGTTCTGTAACGAAAGCGATTGACTTCCCGTCCGGTGAAAAAACGGGCATATATTCGTCAAGTTCGTCGGTGTGGGTGAGTTGGCGAAGTGAACGATCTGTGAGATCTATAAGATACAATTCGGCGTTTTGGAGACGATTTGACGCGAAAGCGACCCACTTTCCATCCGGCGAGATTGCCGGACTATAGTCGTCGTTGTACTTCGCAGTAAACGTCATGATATTCCCTTTTTCGGTAAAAGTTTGCTCGTAATCGTCGCTGCCTTCGGTACGGAGGCGTTGGACGTGATAGGCATCGCCAGTAAGCCCCGCCAATTGAAGGAGAATCTCTTTTTTCGGAGAATCGCTGAGCAGATTTTGAAACTGCGCAAGCGCAAGGGAACGGTCACCATTCTGCCAATAGACGCGTCCGAGGGCAAGTGTGACTTCTGCACGTTTTGGTGCCAACTTCGCGGCACTTTTGAAGGCGTTACTTGATTCCGTAGTATCTCCTAATTCCTCATACACCAAACCGAGTTGATAGTAAGCCTCCGCATTGGAAGGATTTTGCTTAAGTGCCGCCTCAAACTGCTGAATGGCAGCAGTCGTGTCACCCGTTTCAAGAAGTGCTTTGCCGCGTTTAATTGTGGCATCTTCACCGCACGCGAGCAGCACTAAAAATATAGAAATGAATAGGTAGAAACGGGTGTTCATCGTGACATCCTCATAGGGTAGGGTGAAAAGCGCAGAGATTCTCTATCCTTTTATTTTTCCAGTCTACGGTTCCTGTTTTTGCGTTACACGCACGCGTTGGTTTGCCGGGACGTTATGACGTGCTTGGGTAGCTCCGTTCACCCATGTAACCTGCAAAGTCTCAATCTGTGTGGCAGCACCTAAACCAAATTCAGCGATGAAACTGTTAGAGGACATGTAACTGTCACCGGCGTAAATCTCTCGTATCTGTGTCCGATCCGCCATTTTGAGTTGAATCTTCGCGCCGATAGCATTTCGATTCCCGTCTGCTCCAACCAGTTCAACGTGCAACCAATTATTGCGATTTCCACCTTCATTACGCAATAAGGTCGCGGGCGCGTGATTATTGACGATGAAAATATCAACATCACCATCGTTGTCGTAATCCGCAAACGTCGCACCACGACCAACGCGTGTCGCCAGTGCTGCAATACCTGTGCTTTCACTAACATCCGTGAAAGTGCCATCGTCATTGTTGCGGTACAGGGCATCTGCTTGTGGAATAAGCACTTCTGGATTCCTCAGTTCTTGGAAGGTACTGCCATTCGTAACAAAGATGTCCAAATCACCATCGTTATCGTAGTCGAAAAGGGCGGTGCCCCAGCCGATCTGTTTGATGCCCACCTCAGCCAGCATCGCAGAATAGGATTCATCCACGAACCGGATATGCTCGCTTGCAGCGTCTTCTTTCAAAAGATTTCTGTAAAGCGCGTTTTCTTCATCGACCCAATGACTCATAAAGAGGTCAACGTCCCCATCGCTATCGTAATCACCAGCAGTCAATCCCATAGAACCCCGAAAATCCGCCGCCCACGAATCATCACTAACATCCGTGAAAGTGCCATCCCCTGCATTGCGATAGACATAGTTCACAGAGGTGTCATTTGCGACGTATAGGTCCAGGTCGTTATCATTATCAAAGTCGCTAAAGAGGCACTGCATACTTCTGCCACCCGGTGCCGCGATCCCTAATTCGGCAGTTGCATCTGTAAAGGTCCCGTCTCCATTATTACGGTAGAAAACATTATCCTGTGGCGCAAAGACATGTGGATTCAGCGCACTCGGCACCGGTTTACCAGATTGTAAAGACTCCGCCTGCATCTGCTCAAGTTTCTCTAAATCGTAGGTAACATAGTTGCAAACGTAGAGATCAAGGTCGTTGTCGCCATCCACATCTGCGAAGGCGGCACCCGTGCTCCACAATTCACAACCGACATCGGCAGTTGTGGTCACATCCCGAAAAGTGCCATCCCCGTTGTTGCGATACAGGACGTTCGCGCCATAATTCGTCACATACAGGTCAATATTGCCATCACCATCGTAATCTGCGAAGACACACCCCATACCGTAGCCTTTATGCCCAACACCGGCAGTATCGGTCATATCTGTAAACGTGCCATCGCCGTTGTTGCGATAGAGAATATTTGTTTTGCTATCGGGACTGACATCTTGTACAAGTGGATGGGGCATATTGACGACGTAGAGGTCGATGTCGCCATCGTTGTCTATATCAGCAAAACCGGCACCAGACCCCATATCTTCAGGGAGTAGACTCGAACGCGTTCCGCTCGAATGTTGGAAATGGATCCCCGCCGCGTCTGTGACATCAACGAAGGTTGGTTCCGCTTGCAGCGGCACGGGTGTTAAAACGACTATCGCAAGCGTAAGCAAGAAAAAACGCATATCAGTTTTTGAAGTTACCAGTTACCAGTTACCAGTTACCAGTGTTTCAGTTTCCCAGCCTTTAACTGGTTACTGGCCACTGGCAACTTTGGAACTGACGACTATTCTAAGAAGTTCGTAAAAATGGTTCCGCTGCGAAAACGTTCGTCGTTGAGAATATTTCGGAAGAGTGGGATTGTGGTCTTTATGCCTTCAATCTCGAATTCGGACAGTGCTCGCTTCAACCGGGCAATCGCTTCTTCCCGATCCCTACCGGACGCAATGAGTTTCGCAATGAGTGAATCGTAGTGCGGCGACACAGTGTATCCGGTGTAGACACATCCGTCAACCCGGATACCGATACCCCCCGGTGGATGGTAATTTGTGACAAGCCCTGGGGAAGGCATGAAGTTGTTCAAGGGGTCCTCAGCGTTAATTCTACACTCAATGGCATGCCCCTGGATCTGAATATCGGATTGATTGTACCCAAGCTGCTCCCCCATTGCAAGCCGGATCTGTTCTTTGATCAAATCAGTACCGGTTATGCTCTCGGAGATCGTATGTTCCACCTGAATCCGCGTATTCATCTCCAAGAAATAGTAGTTATCATCTTTATCAACAACAAACTCAATAGTTCCTGCGTTTGTATAGCCGATGGCTTTTGCAGCTTTAGCGGCAGCTTTACAGATTTCTGAACGGAGTTTCGGTGGAATAGAGGCAGCGGGTGCTTCTTCAAGGAGTTTTTGCTGTTTACGTTGAATAGAGCATTCACGTTCACCGAAGTGGACGACGTTGCCGTGCAAATCCGCTAAAATCTGGACCTCAATATGCCGCGCCTCTTCAATCCATTTTTCAATGTAGACATCCCCGTTCCCAAAAGCGGCTTCGCCTTCTGCCTTTGCGGTGTGAAAAAGCGTTAACAGGCTGGGGCGGTTCTCAGCGATGCGGATACCGCGTCCGCCACCGCCAGCAACGGCTTTGATCCCAACAGGATAGCCGATCTTTTCTGCAAGCTGCGCAGCTTCGTCAGCGGTATCAACTGTCCCTTTTTTGCTGTTTTTGCGTTTGCCGCTTCGGCTGCCCGGTACAAGTTTTAAACCCGCTTTAGCTACCGTCTCGCGTGCCTGCACTTTATCCCCCATCGTTGTGATATTCGTGACGGAGGGTCCAATAAATTTTATTTCGTGTGCCTCACAAATCTCGGCAAACTGCGCATCCTCAGCGAGAAACCCCGTCCCTGGATGAATGGCGTTGACATTTGCGAAATCCGCAACTGCGATGATATTCGCATATTTGAGATAACTCTCTGTTGAAGGCGGAGGGCCGATGCAGTACGCCTCGTCAGCATATTTAACATGCAGTGCGTCTTCATCCGCGGTCGAGAAGATCGCTACCGTCTTAATCCCCATGTCTTTGCAGGCTCGGATAACGCGAACAGCGATCTCACCGCGATTTGCTATTAGTATCTTTTTTATCATATTTTTATATGTCGCGATCGGGAGATCACGCCTACAACTGTTTCACTCGGAACAAAGGTTGGGAATATTCAACCGCTTCGCCATCTTCAGCAAGAATTTCTAAAATTTCGCAGTTAAACGGAGCTTCCACAGGATTGTAAGTCTTCATAACTTCGAGCATCCCAACAGGTTCACCAGTGCTAACCGTATCCCCAACTTGCACAAACGGCGATTCATCAGGAGCAGGCGCGCGATAGAAACGCGCAGGCATCGGCGCGCTGATGTAGACACTCTGTCCATCACCAGCCACCTCCACTGCCACCTTTTCCCCCGGCAGATGCGGTGTTCCCACCGCCATACCTGCCTCGGTTGGTTGTGGTGAAGGCATTCGCTCATAGCCGCCCGGGTTTCCACGGTCCCTGGAGACTTGCACCTCAAATTCATTGTCCCGAACGCGGACCTCCGTGAGATCCACGCGGTCGAGCACCTCTGCTAACCGTTCAACGAGTTCAAGGATATCACTATAGTCTTGTTCCCCAGATTGAGATTTATCCTTGGGTCTGTTTTGACGCATATCAGTTACCAGCTAACAGCTACCAGCTAACAGTGTCTCAGCTTTCCAGTCTTTAACTGGGAACGGGTTACTGGCCACTGGTAACTGATAACTATTATATCCTTTCTACATATTTTCCGGTCCGCGTGTCAACTTTGATACGCGTTTCGTTTTGCACAAAAAGTGGAACGTTAACAACGCCACCTGTCTCAAGCGTAGCACGTTTGGAACCACCACTGACGGTATCACCCCGCAATCCGGGATCGGTTTCAACGATTTGAAGTTCAACGAAGTTCGGAAGTTCAACCGCGAGCGGTACCTGTCCATCCATTTTGACGGTGACAGTCTCTCCTTCTTTCAGAAACTTCAAACTATCTTCAACAAGACTTATCGGTAGCGTGTGCTGCTCGAATGTTTCGTTGTCCATAAACCATAGCACATCGCCATCCCGGTACATATACTGCATCTTGTGATCCATAAGCCTGACGGTCTCGATAGTCTCATTGGAACGGAATGTGCGATCTAAAACAGCACCATCGGTGATACGTTTAATCTTCGTTCGTGCAAAGGCACTGCCCTTCCCAGGTTTCACATGTTGGCAATTCACTATCGTGTAAATAGTGTCGTTGAGTCGGATAACCAACCCGTTGCGTAAATCGTTAAGTGCTGCCATTTTCTCCTTTAATGGTTTGATCATCAACTCGGGTTTCCTTAGCAAAAATATCTGTAGGCGAGTTGATGGTCAAGGTTTTCAGTACGGTTTGCTGCGCAAACCTTTCAGTTTCCAGAAGAATAGTTTTCAGGTCGGCTTGTCTCGTAAACTTTTCAGTTTTCAACCTTTAGTTAAGAGGTTCACGTTTAACAGATCCTCTTTTAACTGATAACCGATAACTGATAACTAATAACTATTTAGGACTTACGCATTGCCTCTTAAAGTCCCCCTACCCCCCTGATAAGGGGGGATATGGGGGGTTGGGGGATTTAGGGGGAAAAACTAAAAAATCTACCATCGCGTGCTAAATTTGCGTAAGTCCTGCTATTAAAGCAAAGCGAGTGCTTTTTCTAACGCCTTGGCTCTATGACTAATCTGATTTTTTATTTTTTCTCCCAATTCTGCGAAAGTCTGATCGTAACCGTCCGGCACAAACACTGGATCATAGCCAAACCCGCTCTCTCCTACCGGCGCGTGTCTGATGTTTCCCTCACAAATACCGAGAACGCCTTCGGGTGTAGTATCAGGGTGGACGACTGCAATCGCGGCAACAAAACGGGCACGTCGATCCGCAACACCTTCAAGTGCTTGAAGAAGTTTCGCAATCCGGATCGCATCCGTAGCGTCTTCACCTGCCCAACGTTTAGAGTTGATACCGGGCGCACCCTTGAGCGCATCTACCTCTAAGCCAGCATCATCAGCGAGCGTCGAATAACCTGTGTATTGCGCAATGACAGACGCTTTTTTGGCGGCATTCTCCATATATGTTTTTCCGTCCTCAATCACTTCTGGCGCATCCGGATAGGCGTTCAAGGAGATCACCTCAAGGGAACAGTTTCCAGTTACTGGACACTGGTTACTGGTTACTGGAAACTTCTTTAGCATTTCCGCGAGTTCCCGTACCTTGCCTTGGTTACGCGTCGCCAATACCAGCTTCATCTAAATCCTCCAACATCATCCGATTTTGTAATCGGATAAGTTGCTGTATACCACCAACAGCAAGATCTAACATCTGATTGTAATCGTCCCGCGAAAAGGGTTTCTCCTCTGCTGTGCCCTGTATCTCTATAAATTGCCCACTACCGGTCATAACAATATTCATATCGACATCGGCTGTTGAATCTTCTGTATAACACAGATCTAACAAGGCTTCACCGTTGACAAGCCCGACACTTGTTGCGGCAATGTTATCGGTAATAGGAAACGTTTCGATTCTTCCACTTTTGACAAGCCCTTGACACGCATCCCAGAGTGCGATAAACGCCCCTGTAATTGATGCGGTGCGTGTGCCGCCATCGGCTTGGATGACATCACAATCCACCCAGACTGTCCGCTCTTCTAAGGCGTACAAGTCTATCGCAGCACGCAAGGAACGACCAATGAGACGTTGTATCTCTTGTGTTCTACCACTGGCACTGCCGCGGGTTATCTCGCGTTGCATCCGTTCAGAAGTCGAACGGGGTAACATGGAGTACTCGGCTGTTACCCAACCTCTCTTCTTGATCCGCTGGTCGCGCATGAACCGGGGCTGCTGGTCAATAACGGAGGCGGTACATATAATACGGGTGTCCCCTGTCGCAACGAGGACTGAACCCTCCGCATGTTTGATATAATGTCGTTTAATCGTAACCGGCCGCAACTCATCTGGCCGGCGTCCATCCTCTCTCGCCATTTTTCTCCCCATCTATAAGGTTTTAAGTAGTGCTAACGCCTTTGTGTAACTTTTCCGTTCAAGATAGTGCTCAAGCATTTTAGGGGCTGTCGGCGCAAGTTCCTGATGCAACTCGTTGATTCGCTCCAATTGTTCCAGTATATCCTCTCCCGCCTCAATGCGTGAAAACATTGTCTCCAACGCTTGCCTGAGCTCTAAGAAACCGTCAACTTGCATCTGATGCCTCCATTTGCTGAACGGCTTTGCATGTCCGTAAAGAGACGCTTTTCGGTGGTGGATCATAGCCTTTCCACGCATAAGGATCAACGCCAGAGACAGGAACAACGCAGCGCCGGTCGGCACTTGCTGGGCTCTCACCTTCCCGAATCGACCACGGTAACAATGACCACGCGTTACAGTAATGGCTCACCAAAACCCTACGGAACGTATCGCCACGGTTCTTACGCGACCGATGAAGCAGATACCCGTTGAAGAAGACTAATGTCCCCGTTGTAACTTCAACCGGCACCTCACCTGTGTCATCAAAACCGTAACTCTCCGCTGCAAAATCAAACTCATCTGGATTTTCATGAGACCGCTGCGGATAGAGATAGCCTTGACGATGTGAACCGGGAAGCACCCATAAACACCCGTTTTCGACTGTAGCATCATCCATCGCGATCCAAGCACCAATTAAGGAACGATCACGCGTCGGAATGTAGATCTCGTCCTGATGCCACGCCTGACCCTGAAAATTGGGCGGTTTCACAAAAAGCATGGACTGCATGCACTTAACACTCCCATCCCAATACGGGAGATGCGCAGCAGCTATCTGGCTCAAGATACCGCAGATTTTCGGGTGCTTGACGTACCTCTCAATGATTGGACTGACAAAATGCGGTTGATGAATGCAGAGGATACGGCTGATCGCCTCAGCATCACTAACATCGTCAGGGAGCGGTTTTAGGGTGTCGCACGGATGCCCGCCTTTCGCGAGCGTGACGGTGTCCCGCCGCAGCTCCTCTATTTCATCAAGGGAGAGCAGATCCGGCACTACAAGATACCCGTTCTGGATAAAAAACTCGGTCTGCTCATCAGATACGATTTTCGGCACCTCAATCGGTGCACTTGCTTCAAAGTTCATATTTTTAATTATTGGGTTTCCTCGCCCATTTTTCCGTTTTGACCAACAACTCTTGCCTTTCTATATTATGTTCGGAGTCGAGTTGATGGGCAAAAAATCGGGTTTCTGATTTGGTTCAACGGTGTTTGATAGCAGTCCGTTTTCCGAAACTTGCAACAACGGTACAAGTGACTTTATAAACGAAAAATGTTTTCAAACGTTTTTTAGGACTTACGCAAAATCACAAAATCGGGAATAGCTATCAGCCATCGGAAACCTTCAGCAAAAACGCAAGCGTTACAAAATACTGCTTTGCTGACGGCTGATCGCTCATGGCTAATTGCTAAACGCGATTGGCAAAGAACATTTCTGTTACTGCCAACGCAAAAACAGCTAACATGAGATAGACCCATACATTTTGGTTCTTCTCAACATCCGCCTCATATTGCGCTATGAGTTCTGCAGTCGGTTTCTCCTCAACCAATTCGTCTGCAGCACCCTTCAGCATACTTGTTAGTTCCTCTACATCACGTGCCGCAAGGTCGGACTCAGTTGTGTCAACATTAACAATAAAGTAGTATGGTGCTGTCCCAGATGTATGGACTGAGTAGATGCCCGGTATTGCGGTGTCAGCATAAAAAACACTTTTTAAGTTTCCAGTTACAAGAGGACTCTTTTCTGGTAACTGGCCACTGGTAACTGGTAACTTCTTTAGTTGCAAACGAGTCTCAACGTTGTTTGGATTAAACACAGCGATTTCTGTGTTCCGCGCAGCATCGCCATTTTCATCTTCCGAGCTCCTCAGTTCAACGCTATCACCAACCCGATAATTCGGTGCAGCGTCCACATCCTTAAGCGCGAGATACTTAATAGTCTCATGCAGAAACGGCAGATAGACAGCGCGAATCGGCAGATCGTTCCATTCCCGGTCTATTGTCGAGGTAAAACAGAGGACACGACCCAAGTTTCCATAAGGTTTCTCAAAGAGCGCGGGACTCCCATCATCATAAGCAGCAATAACGGTTGCATCCTTTGTAGGTACCGCCTGAAAAATTCTGTAAAACCGAGCCTTGCCAAAATCCCCGTGATTCGGTTCCTTGAACGGCACGAAAATCGGATGTTCATATTTCACCGTAGCGAGCACACGGAATTGTTCGCGATCCAGTGCATCACCGACGGCTTGGACGAAGTCACACGGCATTAATCCCGTCTCACCGCCAAGACGTTGTTTATAAGCATCGGCATCAATATTATTGCCGACCGTTACAATCAGACCGCCACCAGCAGCGACGTAAGCTTTCACACGCTCCGCTTCACCGGAAGAGAGTTCTGCAACATCCGCAAGGATCAGCACATCCACGCTTGCGAGTGTCGAGGCATTCGGGACCGAAACTGATTCGGCGAAATCAATTTGGACAGCGTCACGCCCCGATACCAACGCCTTCTTCATGAAGAAAGTCTCTACAGTTTGATAGCGACCACTCGTTCGCGATCTTTCACGGACAGCATGGACTTTAATCGACCGTAGACTTTGCAAAGTAAAATATCGCTTGTTGTCAACACCAAGTGCATCCGCTGGTAGCTCAACCCAACCTGTATGCGTCGCCTCGTCTTGAAACTCAACTTTAAAAACAGCGTCCGCGAGATCATCTGGTTCAATATCAAGTTCGACACTATCAATCACATTGTCGTCAATAAAGAGACGCACTTGCAGATTTTCAACCGGTTCATCGCCGAAATTACGTACCCGCGCAACAAGCTGCGACGCTTTCTGTTCCTTTAGTACGACAGGTGGCACGCTGATCTCGGTGATAGCATAATTCTGCGGTTTTTCAGCACCCACATCAACAAAGTTCATTTGGACATCCGGACTGAGTTTGTCCGTCTCAATAAAATTCTCCCACCCCCGCTTTTGCATATCTCCGATAAGATAAACCTGTTTCTCACCGATAGGAATAGACTGGAGGATTTCATCCGCGGTTTGCATCGCGTCCAAGTAATCCGTATGCTCGTTAGTAGTTTCTGCGTTGTTCAAAGCCGTACGAATATGCGTAAACTCTGAACCCAGCGGCGCAACGACACGGGCATTGTCGGACGAAAGAATGAGGCAGGCAGCATCGGAGGCATCAAGCCCGTCCAGAATTTCGACCGCCTCTTTTCTCGCATTCTCAAGGATTCCTTCATACTGCATACTATAAGAGGTATCCAGAATGATAACAGCGTTCCGTTTCCCACCTGTTTTCTGCGCAAACTCTGGTGCATCAGCGAAAAATGGGCGCGCAAACGCTAAGCCGAGCAGGGCCAACATCAGAATACGCATTAGCAGAAGCAGCAATCGTTTCAACTTGTGCCGCCGCACATTCGTCTGATGCGACATCTGAATGAAACGGACGGTACTGAAAATCAGTCGCCGCGCACGTTCCCGATTCAGCAGATGAAGGATGAGCGGGATGGATGCGCCTATCGCACCGGCTACCGCAAAAGAGGTTGCTAAAAAAGTCAAGCCAAACATTTTTTTATTATTAATAGGACTTACGCATTTCCTCTCAAAGTCCCCTGATAAGGGGGATTTAGGGGGTTAAAAACATCTCAAAGTCCCCTGATAAGGGGGATTTAGGGGGTTAAAAGAACAAAAATTACCGCTTTTTGCGTCTAAACGTCCGATATTTACCCAATGGGCGTAAGTCCTGACGGAGTTAAGTCAATGGTTAAAGTTAAGAGCAGGATCTGGTTCATCAAGCCTTTCTCTTAACTGACAACTGATAACTGAAAGATTTTTTGAAAAAAAATCGTACTGACAACTATTCCCTTAGAGGACCCCTTGCCGCTTCGCGAGATAAGAAGCGAGCGCGAGATCAATCGGCGTTGCTGTTGTTATTATGTTGTAATCAATATCCGCTTGTCGTAGCGCGAGCCTATAGGTATCAAGAAAGTCGTTGAAATTGCTCAGATAACTCTCCTGAATCGCTTGCGGGGTTGTGATAATCTCAGCGTCGTTTTCTGAATCAATAAATCGGATAAGTGCTTCCGAACTCCGTCCGGTCTCAAAATTAGCGAACTCAAGCTCCTGTTGTGCAAGCACATGGAAGACGATAACTTCGTGTCCTTCATAACGGAGATGTTCTAATCCAGCGATGACCTCCTCATGATTTTCATCGTAGAGATCTGAGATGAAGAGCACCAATCCGCGTTTGGTAAGACGTTCAGCAATTTGATGGAGTGGCGTTCCCATCCTTGTATTTTTTGTTGTCTGTAACGTCTCCAATGTGAGCAAAATTGAGTGTAAGTGTGATGTGCTACTTCGTGCTGGGAGGTACTGGCGAAGCGCATCATCAAAATAGGCGAATCCGACCGCATCGCGCTGCTTCGCCATAAAATAGGCAAGTGACGCGATAAGGAAACTCGAATATCTCAACTTCGTTAGCCTTGGTGTCCCAGCACCGTTGCCGTCTGTGGTTACATCGTTTGTCTGCTCATCATCTGACGGATGCGCCATCGACTCGCTCGTATCTAAAAGCAGGTAGCAATTGAGATTCGTCTCTTCCTCAAACTGCTTAATATAGTACCTATCCGTGCGGGCGTAGGCTTTCCAATCTATATGTTTGGTATCGTCTCCGGGCATATATTGTCGGTATTGTGAGAATTCAACACTAAACCCGTGATACGGGCTTTTGTGTAGCCCTGAGATAAAACCTTCCACAACGAATTTCGCGATTAATTCAAGATTCCCAACTCGGGCAAGGATTGTTGGATCTAAGAATGTGCGGCCGACTGTCGAACTTTGTTGCATTATATTTCCAGTTTCCAGTTTCCAGTTTATAGTTTCCAGTTACAAGAAGACTCTTTTCCGGTAACTGGCCACTGGTTACTGGCAACTTCTTCCCCTATTCCTTTCTCAAAATAAGGAGCGTCAGGTCATCAAACTGATCCGCTTCTCCCTGGAATTCCATGACTGCGTTGTGAAGGTACTTGCGGATACCCTCGGCATTTTCATCCTTGCATGCTTTTGATGCCTCTACAAGCCGGTCTTCTTCATAATAGTCGTCATCAACGTTGACAGTTTCTGTGACACCGTCTGTATAATACACAATGACATCACCACTGGCGAGCTGGACATGCTCCGCTTCATATTCGGCAATGCTTGAAACCATATCGTTCGGAAACATTCCGAGCGGAATACCACCAACATCTTCACCCAACCACTTGTAGGTGCCATCCTTTCTGATGAGTAGCGGTGGATTGTGCCCCGCATTAAGCGTCGTAAGAATATCTGTTTCCGGGTTAAGATGGCTATAGAAGAAGGTCGCATATTTCTCTTCTGTCCCACTGGCATAAAGGAGCGAGTTCAGTATCATCGCCATCGTGGCGATTTCGGCATATAAGGCAGACTGGTTAAGCGTCCCTTGTTCAACACTTTCTGCGCGCGACAATTCCGAGATCAGACCTGCCCGGAGGGTTGCCATGAGCAGTGCAGCTTGCATCCCCTTTCCAGAGACATCCGCAATTGCAAGCCCCCAATGCCCGGTAGGTAAGGCGATACAATCATAATAGTCACCACCGACGGGACCGCGTGGTTCATAATGTCCCGCAACCTCATATCCGGGAATGTCTGGCAGCGTCTCAGGAATGAGGTTCACCTGGATTTTGCGCGCCTCCTCCATTTCTGCCTGTAACTGACGCGCCTCAAGTGCCTCCTGATGGAGCTGCGCATTCTCAATCGCGACACCTGCTTGTTTCGCAAAGGAATCAAGCAGGATTACATCTTCATCAGTAAAGGGGGTAATTCTGCCACCGCGTTCCTCCTTGTCACCAACAACAAGGACCCCCAAAATATCACCATCACGCCCAGGAATAGGGACAGCCATCAAATTTTTGCCGCCAAAAAGGGTGTCGAATTTCGGTAGACAATGCCCCGGTATTCCTTCTTTAACGACAGATTTCAACACTTCTACGGATGTCGCTTCTTCGGATAGCGGTGTGTCCTCACCATAAGAAATAACGAGTCCATTCGTATTATCCTGCACCGTGCTATTTTCAAGCAAATTCTCTGGAAAGGCATAGTGCATTTCAAGTGCCTGTTGCTCGATGTCCGTAAGCATAAGTGCACCAGCGTTAGCGTCAAGCAGCGAGACAGCTTGCTGGACCACCTGTTCCGCAGCCGCCTCAGGTTGTAGCAGTTGACAGATTTGCGGCGCACTTTCAGCGAGCATGAACAACCGAAACTTTTCGCTCTGGATGCCCTCCACCATCTGCGAATAGGCAATAGCAATCGAAATTTGGTGTGCCAGGGTTGTCAGTAACTCCTTCTCCCAAGTCTCTAAGGCATCTCTTGCCAAAAATTTGCCCAGACCTATCATTCCCAAAAACTCGTCTTGAATTTTTAGCGGAATCCAAAGCCGTATATCAATCGTTTCGGACACCTTGGCACTCCGAGCGAAAAATGGTTTAAGAGCATCAGGCGGCGCGGTGTTCTCTATAAAAGGATGTTTCAGCAAAACCTCTAATTCGTCTGGCTCAACAAGAATTGGCGAGAAGACCTCGTCAGGTGTTGCCGCAACAACATCAAGATTTTGACCCGTTGAATGATAACGCAGTATCGCGCCACGTCGGATCTGTAAAGTCCCGAGTGTGATACGGAGATAGGTTTTGCTCGAATGATTGAAATTGCTGTGCCCAGAGATTACCGTTTGCCCCAGATTTTCCAACTCAGATAGACTGAATATGAGCCGCTCCATCGTCTGTTCTGCCGTGCTTTGGGTCTTATGGGTTTGCAAACTGTCTCCTAAAGGCTGACTTGGGTCTTTCATGGTGTTAAATCCAGCAATCGGTTTCTAATTTTATTATATTTGTTAATCAAAAAATATACAGATGATACGCACACACGGTTTACCAAAAATACCCTACAAAATCTAAGCAAACAGATTTTAATCTACAACTCGATCAAAACATGTTTCTCAGAAAAAGCCTATAGATTCGCAATAGCAGACTCTTCATCCGGGAAGATGCCTGCGTATTTAGCAATTGCCATCATGCGAAAAGTTCGTTCTTGCGTAGCGGACAATCCACAGAAATTCAAGGTGCCTTCACGCTCGTCAAGTGCCTCTATGATTTCAATAAGTATGGATATACCGATGCTGTTAATGAGTGTTGTTTGTTCAAGATTGATGACCAGCAGTGTGTAACCACTCTGAATGAGCTCTTGTGCTTTCTCAGAGAGCTTTTCGCCGAGCGCATCATTCAAATACCCAGCTGTCTCAATTATCGCGTGTTCTTTTGACTCGCGAACTTGAATATCGAATTTGTTCAACAAACCGTTTACCTCCTTAAATACCTAACATGGACTTGCGGACCACCTCTAAAAAAGAAAGATTACATATTATTTATTAAAAAGGTGCCGTTGAGCAGCCCATTTGAACACAGATTCGCGGATTAGCCGCTACCGGTTCAAAATTATATTGCCAGTATAGCGAAAACGACACAAAGACCTATGAAGGGGTCTTCTTTTTCGTGAAGCTAACAGTTGTACCGTTAGGACTGCTTTCTATAACCACCTCATCCATTAGAGCTCTAATAATCTGTAAACCTCTCCCACGCTTACGCAAATCGGCGTGTAAAGTCGGGGTACCCAGTAAGCGCGTACCGTCTAATGTATCCGCAGTTATCCCAACACCTCGGTCAGAGATTTTGACCTGCAACTGATCGTCCGTAACTAAGAACTGAATATGCACTTCCTTATCATCGCTTTGACTATGTTCAGAAGCGTTAATACAGGTTTCGATGATTGCAAGTTGAATCTCTTCAACCGCTTCCTCATTGAAGTCCTTCAATTCAGCAAGGGCAGAGCCAGTTTTCGCTGCAGCAAGTTCCATATCAGGATACATGGGTATAGTGAGGAGTACTTTGTGTTCATCTGACACGCTATTTTTCCCTCCTTGCTATGGCTTGTAATTATATAGGAAACCTACAAAATTCGTCTAAATATATGCTTTCTGTGGATCTAATGACTGCGAAAAATTCAGATAAAGTTAAACCATCTTACTATATTATTTTAAATTATGTCAACACTTTATTTTTTCAGTTGTTAGTTATCATACCATTTCTGTTAATAAATCTTTCTTTATGTAGAATAAACTTTTAGTTTGTTCCGCAGCACTATGCATTTCACGAAAACTGGTAATGTGATAAAATTATTTAAAAATGGTATCAGTTGTCAGCAATCGGTTTCCATCGGTTTCTATTAGCGGTCATTCATCAGTAATCCCCATCCTCTAACCAAAATATCTTGTTAGGAATCAGAAACCCTCGTTTCGTCAACAATCCAGCGAGCATCGGCGATCCGAGCAGATGCCTCTGATAGTTCTGGCTGATAAGTCGCAAATTTCACCATATCACAACTGGTGAGCAACGCTTGGACGCGTTCAACACACTGGGTGCCTATCTCCACACTCAGCATCGCGTGGAGCAGGGCGGTCGTTGTTAATTCCAGCGCAGGAATTTGATACCGGGCACTGATGTATTCGCGGAGCACATAAGCAACTTGGGTATGATACGCCTCCATGTCCGCACGCTTAAGCAAGTCGGAGGCTTCAATGACTGCTAACTGTTCATAAGCCACCTCGTGCGGTAGCGGCACGTCTATCGCCTCATCTTCAGATACCCATAAGGTCTGCGGACGTTTTCGGAGATAGAACCACGCCGAAACGGTTATGAACCCGAGTATCGCCACGGCACCAATGAAATAGAGCAGTAAGGCTTGCGGCACCTCCAGCGGTGGTTTGATATCGCGCAAATTTTGTCCGCCTACTGCTCCCTGCATAAGAATTTGTGTAAGTACAGACATACTTCCTGAAAAAAGGTGCGATATATAATCAGACAAACCCTAATCCACAAGTATCTCCCCCGCGATATAGGGTTCAATCACTATTGACTTCGGTGCGGTCGGACATGCATACTGACATACCCCACATCCTGTGCATCCGGATTCGATCACCTCTACAACACCATCTACCGTGAGATGGATCGCATCCGCGCCAATAGGACATGTATCAACGCAGTAAGTGCAAGCCACCTCCTTCGTACGAAGGCAGGTTTCACCGTTGAAAACTGCCAATCCTATTTTAATGTCTTCGGCATAAACGGGCTGCAGGGCACCACTTGGGCAGACGTACATGCATGCCAACGAATCACAGATAACGCATGGTTGTTCATCAGGATCAATGTACGGTGTATTGGCAAGGTCAGGCTGTGCGCGCGCTTCTAATGGGAAAATAGCGTTTGCCGGACAGTTTTTGACGCAGTTGCCACACCGATGGCATGTCTCCAAGAACTCCGCTTCGGGCAATGCCCCAGGAGGCCGCAAGAGATTCCTACTCAGTGCTTCAACAGGCACATGCTCACTTAGCCCATCATCGAGAAATTCGGCGACGGGTTGCATGAGTTGATTCAGGGCTTCCTTGAAAAAGCCGCGCCTCCCTGTTTCACGAGCCATTCTATCCTTTTCCTTGGGTTATCCTTGAAAATTGTGGGTTGCCCTCACACCTCAGCGACTACTCAGTGGGTTTAGGGATCCGATAGCAACATCTGTGGCTTCCTTGCATCAGGTATTCTTCTCGAACAACCTTCGCACCTAAGGATTGCCGGAAAAGTGCCAATTCGATCTCACACACGTGTGGATACTCTTGCGCAATTGCCACGATAGGACAGTTATGTTCGATTAAAACATAGTCGTCCTCATTCTCATCGAAACGTGCCATGTATCCCTCTTCATCACGGATACGGGCAAGTTCCTTGACGCGCTCACACAGTGTTTTGCCTGCCAATCGTAACTGGTACGCCTCCAACTGCGCTTTCATACGCCCACGGAAGACTTTGTTGATGAAACCGGGACCGTTAAATTTTGCTACCTCATGCATCAACCCAACAGCAAAGTTGGCATAAGCCGTCGGAAAGAGGCTGTTGGCTTCATCGGTTAATTGATACACGTGAGGCGGACGACCTCGGCCCTGCTTTTCTTGGTAGTGTACAACCAATCCCTCCGCTTCAAGTATAGCGAGGTGTTGTCGGATTCCCATCTGACTGATATGCAAGGCATCTGTGAGTTGACCGACAGTCATGCCAGCACGCATTTTCAGCAGCTGCAGGATTCGCATGCGGGTTTCGCTCATTTCGCAATTCACGGGATTTCCTCAATAATATGGGGTGAACTCAATATCGGCTAACAAACATAGAACTTACGCATTTTCTCTTAAAGTCCCCCTGATAAGGGGGATTTAGGGGGTTAAATATACCAAAATATCGCGCTGCATACTAAATTTGCGTAAGTCCTGAAACAATACTCTATACTCTTTATAAACCTTTAAAAACAGTATATCACATTCGCATATCACAATTCAACACAATTTATGGTTATCAGTTCGCCTCGCACTGAGAGTCGTCAGTTACCAGTCATCATGCTTCGCAGTGAGAACAGTTGTTATGCTTCGCAGTGAGAACAGTTAAAGAGGGTTGCTGTGGTGGATAGAACAACGGGATTGCCACAAGAACCCTCTTAACTGACAACTGATAACCGATAACTGATAACTATTCCCTCTGAAAACTGAAAACCGATAACGGGTAACGGGTCCGCCATTTTTCTTTTGTCTATATATCATTTCTATGATACAATTTTGTAAAGGGAAGTGCAAACCCTCAGTCAGAAGAACTAAAGGAGCAGGTGGAAAATGCGATACGAACTCACCACAGAACAAATCAATTTTTATCAGGGAAACGGGTTTCTTGTCATTGAGAATTTCCTTGATGCCGACGAACTCGAAGAATGGCGGCGATGCACCGATGAATCTGTTGAAGAACGCCTCGGCACCTCCGTTGAACACATGACGAACCAGTTGGACCCGTCTAACTTTTATGCGCGGGTCTTTACGCAATGCCTCCGCTTGGCTGATTCGCACCCAGGGATGCGGAAACTCGTACACGACCCGAAAATCGGGAAGATGGCAACACAACTCGCCGGTGTTGACGGGATGCGGATATGGCACGACCAAGCACTCATTAAACCGCCGTCAGGGAACCCGACAGCATGGCACCTTGATGTCCCCTACTGGTCATTTGACTCACGGGATGCCGTTTCGTTCTGGGTCGCATTAGACGATGCTACGCTGGCGAACGGGTGTATGTGGTACCTACCCGGCACCCATAAAACCGCACGCTTTGATAATGTTGGCATCGGTGAAAACATAGGTGCCCTTTTTAACGTCTACCCGGAATGGAAAAAACTTGAACCGCAATCAGCACCATGCCCCGCCGGTTCTATGGTATGGCACAACGGCTTATGCGCACACGGTGCTGGCGCGAACATGACATTCTCCCATCGGCGCGCAATGACATGTGGTTTTATGCCTGATGGATGCACCTTCAACGGAAAGAAAAACATCTTGCCGGAACCCTATTTTAGCTCGCTCGAAATCGGTGATGTGCTTGACAATAATACCCAGAATACACTTGTCTGGCATAAGGATTGGGAGACATAGGCGTCAGCTATCAGTTAACAGTTTTCAGTTAAGAGGGTATCCTTGTAACCTAACGCTGTTTGGTGAACCCAACCGCTCTTAACTAACGACTGATAACTACTCTAACTGATAACCATTAAATAAGGAGAATTGTGATATGGCGAAACAACCAAATATCGTCCTGATGGGCGTTGACTCGCTCCTCGCAACACACATGAGTTGCTACGGATACCACAGATTGACGACACCGCACATCGATCGGTTTGCGGAGAGTGGTACGCTCTTTGAAAAAACCTACAGTGCACACATTCCAACAACGAGTGCTTACGCCTCAATGCTGACAGGTTTAGATACGTTCAGCACGCAAGTGGTCGCGCTGCGCCACCAAGGACCGCTCCGCGAAGAAGTCAAAACGTTAGCAGAAATCCTCAAAGATGCTGGTTACGACACGACGTGCGTCGGGTTCGGCGGACCAAGCGCACGTGGGTTTGATACTTATCTTGACTTCTCTGGCTGGGGTCCCGACGAAAGCGGACGCAGCCCGAAAGCGGAAAACCTTAATAAAACGACCCTCCCAGAACTGAATCGGTTGATTGATCAAACCGACGAAAAACCGTTCTTCCTGTTCCTGCGCCACATGGACCCGCACTCGCCGTACCTACCGCCCGCGCCTTATGAACGCGCCTTCTATCACGGCGATGAATGCGATCCGAGCAATAAATCCATGGAACCGGTGATGGCGTTTAAACCGTTTTGCGACTACTTCGCTACTTGGATGCCACCCGGAATCACCGATAAAGACTATGTCATCGCGCAGTACGACGGCGCAATCGCTTATATGGACGCGTGTATCCAGACGCTTTTCAATGCCCTTGAAACGCGCGGTGTCATGGACGAGACGATTATTATTATCAACGGAGACCACGGTGAAACGCTCTACGACCATGAATGCTGGTTCGACCACCACGGCCTCTACGATGTCACGTTGCATGTACCGCTGATTATCCGCTATCCGGGTCGCGTGCCTGCTGGAAAACGCGTCTCTGGCTACAACCAACACAAAGACCTCGTGCCGACACTCCTCGAATTGGCGGACATTGAAACCGATATAGCATTCGATGGACAGAGCCTCACTTCCTTAATCAGTGGTGAGATAACCTCTTACGAGAGTGAGTTCTATATCACGGAATGCACTTGGATGCGGAAACACGGGTGGCGGACACCTGAATGGAAACTCATCGTCGCCCTTGAACCCGACTTCCACTTCAAGCCGCCTGTTGAACTCTACAATCTCATCCAAGATCCTGATGAGAACAACAACCTCGCTGATACACATCCCGACATCGTCAACGTTCTTGAAACACGGATGAAAAGTTGGATTCGCCAGCGAGAACAGGAGACAGGGTTGCCAAATCCAATTATGAACCAAGGCGATTGGCACGGTCACAAAGGGGTCGGTCCATTCAAGACATCCGAGCAGGCCTACGACACGATGCACATCGGGGATGCAGGCGCAGCCGCACGTTTACAAGCAAAATCGAGAGGTTAATAACCCCCGAATAAATTCGGGAGCTTGTGCGAAGCGGATACCAAACGTCCACTCCACAAGTTAAACCGTTGACTACAGTAACATATCGCAGTATCTCAGCGTGGTAGTTCAAACGACGTTTCGGATGCTCCCCAAGTCTGATTCTTCTTGGATACTGTGATCTGGATGGGGCAACATATACCCCGTAAGGGAGAAGACAAACTTATGTTTGTGCCTGTGAAAACCAAAGACGGACAACAACTCATGCCTCTGCACGCCGCACGCGCCAGAAAACTCGCCAAGCTTGGCGAAGCAACACCTTACTTCAATAACGGCATATATTGTATCCGTCTCAACAAAGAACCCTCTGATAGGGATACACAAGCGATTGCTGTCGGTGTTGATCCCGGTAGCAAGAAAGAAGGCTTTACGGTCAAATCGGAAGCACACACCTACTTGAATGTGCAAGCAGACGCACATAATCAAGTCGGTAAGAAAGTGGCAAAGCGTCGAGAGTTGCGTAGAAGTAAACGTTCACGGAAGTGTCCGAACCGCAAGCAGAGAACCAACCGTCTGGCGAACAAAGTGCGTATCCCTGCTGGCACACGCGCACGCTGGGACTGGAAACTTCGCATCCTTGATTGGCTCTCAAAACTGTTCCCTGTGACGCATGTCTGTGTTGAGGACATCAAAGCAAGAACGATAGCACATGCCAAGAAGTGGAATACCTCTTTTAGTCCACTGGAAGTTGGCAAACAGTGGTTCTATAGCGAAATCGAAAAACGGTGGGAGTTGCTGCTGCTTGAGGGCTTTCAAACTCAAAAGATTCGTGATAAACTCGGACTCAAGAAGTCATCGAAGAAGTTGTCTGAAGGCTTTGATGCACATTGTGTCGATAGTTGGTGCTTGGCAAATTATACTGTCGGTGGCGACAGCCGCGTAGACAACAAAGCGGTGATGTGTATATCACCGATCCCTATAGCAAGACGCAATCTGCATAGAGAACAATACAAGAAGGGTGGCATTCGTTCAAGATATGGGGGCACTGTGCTGTGTAAGGGTTTAGTAAAGAACACCCTTGTTAAGCATATCAAATACGGATTAACAAGGTTAGCGGGGATCAACGCCAAAGGTTTGTTTGCTCTCTACAGTTTAGATGGAAAGCGCCTCACAACAAGTGCCAAACGAATGGACTTCAAAGTTCTAAGAAAACTAAACTTTAATTATAGGATCGGGCATGCCTCCGCCAGCTAAAGCAAGGGGTATCCTGTCCGAATATTTTGATGAATAGCCATCAGAATGGCTGTCAGCAGTCGGCTTTCGGTTTTCAGCAAGATGGCTTTCGGCTTTCGGCAAAGAGGTTCCTGATGAAGTTACGCTCTCTGACTGCTGACTGCTGATGGCTGACTGCTATTAAGCAAGGAAAATTAAAATTATGCCAGATTATAGAAGAAAAGAAGTGTTAGGACGATTAAAGGCAGAGCTCGATAGAGGCAAACACTTGCTCGCTGTCGGTGCCGGAACAGGGATCACCGCGAAATTCGCCGAGCAGGGCGGCGCGGACCTGATCGTAATTTACAACTCCGGACGCTACCGCATGTCCGGCTTTGGCTCCTGTGCCGGACTTTTGGCTTACGGCGATGCGAATGCCATCGTCATGGAGATGGGTGAACGCGAAGTGCTGCCTGTCGTCAAAGAGACACCCGTTATTGCTGGAGTCAACGGCACAGACCCGACGCGTCGGATGAGCAACTTCCTCAAACAGGTTCGCGATGTCGGCTTTGATGGCGTGAATAACTTCCCCACCGTCGGCGTGATTGATGGGACGTTTCGCGTGACACTCGAAGAGACAGGGATGGGTTTCTACAAAGAGGTCGAGACCATCGGCATCGCGCATGAGATGGACCTATTCACGATTGTTTATGTCTTCAACCCTGAAGAATCCGAGCACATGGCGAAGGTCGGTGCGGATGTCATCATCGCGCACATGGGCACCACAATAGGCGGCACCATCGGTGCAGAAACAGCCTTCACACTTGAGGATGCAGCAGTGCGTGTCCAAGAAATCTGCGATGCCGCGCAATCGGTAAACCCAGACGTTATCTGTCTCGCCCACGGCGGTCCCATCTCAAAGGCACCAGAGGCAGCGTTTATCAACGAAAAAACGGACACCGTCGGCTTCGTCGGCGCATCCAGTATCGAACGGTTCGCCTGCGAAGAGAGCATCCCGCGCGTTACAGCCTCTTTCAAAGAATGAAAGCCGGATCACGCAAATTACGGTCTGTAGGTTGGGTTGAACGCAGCAAAGCCCATAAGTGTCAATTTTAGGAACAATAACCGTCTTAAACTCAGACCCGGTAGGTTCGGTTTGCAACCGAACCGAGTTTTACACAGAAACCTTGAAACCTTCAAAAACCTCTTCAGTCCTGTAAGGACGCTATGTTTATAGAAAAGGGTTGTAAAAAGCGATTTAGCCCTGTAAGGGCGGCATGTGTATATAGATGGTTTATAAAACGCCACCGAAGATCGCTAAATTGACACCTATGGGTTGAACGCAGCAAAGCCCAACCTACTAAATAGTAAATTGAAAACGAAGGTACAATGGAGATGGCAGAATCAACTTACAATAATCAGGGACTTTTTTCTACTTATCATCTCGAAAAAGTAATAAAGGAGCAAACATCAGATGCATGGGAATCGACCTATGAACAGATTAAACAGCTCTATACTTCCATCGCTGAATTTGCTGATAACCTGAATGAACCACAAACAGAAGAACAATTTATCCGTCCTGTACTGAAAATTCTTGGACACACTTTTGGAGTGCAGCCGGTATTACGTACATCATTGCAAGGCACAAAGCAGCCAGATTATGCCTTTTTCGCTGATGGACTTTGGTTTACAAAGCAGACTTCCTGAGATGATAGATATGCGCAATAGCTACGGGATCTCTGATAGTATTGAATACAAGATTTACGGTGATTTCTCACATTGGTCTCCCATTCAAGTGATGCACTACATCACAGCACCAATGGATGACCCAGAGTGCACAGTAAACAATCTACCCAATCTTATGGAAGCCGAAACCACTGTTGAAGGGGCAGGTGCTCTATTGTGGCATCTGAAAGAACAGATGGTCTACCGCAGCGAGATATAAAGACCCCTTCAAATTGAGATATCCTCAAAGATATACATCAGTATACCGTGTATTAAGGTGCTTTTAATGTATGAAGAATTAGACGGAATTAACCCTCCAAACAATGATGGAGGTTTATAATGGAAACTGTAAATGTGGTTGTTGACAAAAAATTTGAACAAATTCTAAAAGAAGAAGCAAAAGATTTTTCTATAGACTGGTCATTAGTAGAAATTAAATGGCTTCTTTACGAGGAATTGCTATTAACCCACTTACAACCTCCGTTGGGCAAAAATATGGTTAAAATGGTAGTTTTAGGATTCAAAGGGAAAATTCCAGTGCAGGATGTAGACAGTTGGTTCCGTTCTTATCGTTTCACGTATTGTATTTACTACAAAACCGCCCATACAGCAACTGAAAAGATGGACATGCTTAGTCTTGGTGCTGAAGGCACAATTAGCGATATAGCGATAAAACTCCATAATATTTTCAGAGGTTTCAAAGGCGGACCGCCACCGGAAATTCGGGCCACTGTCTAAACCAACATTGTGATATAATAACAATTTAAATGATTTGCAGCAAAATCTCTTCAAAAAGACGACAAGTAAATAGTGGAGAAATTAATGTCCAATACGGTTAAAGAAATAGAGATCCTAAATGCGGACGACGCTGAACTGATGCGGATCAGTCGAGAAGGGACCTTATCGCTGAATCTCAACGAGATGAAGACGATCCAGACCCACTTCGGCGCGTTGGGACGCAACCCGACCGATGTAGAGATAGAAACCATCGCCCAAACCTGGTCGGAGCACTGCGTTCACAAAACGTTCAAAAGCATCATCCGCTATTCCGAAGACGGGAAAGCACCAGAGCAGATTGACGGCTTGTTTCCAACCTATATCCAACGCGCAACCGAAGAGATTGACAAACCGTGGTGTGTCTCTGTCTTTTCAGACAACGCCGGTATCATTGAATTTGACGAGACATTCAATCTCGTCTTCAAGGTTGAGACACATAACCATCCGTCAGCGATTGAGCCTTATGGTGGGGCAGGGACTGGCATCGGCGGCGTCATCCGCGATTCTCTCGGCACCGGGCTTGGTGCAAAACCGATTCTGAATACAGATGTCTTCTGCTTCGGAATGCCGGATACGCCTTACGCTGAGTTACCGAAAGGCACGCTCCACCCGAAACGCGTCTTTAAAGGCGTTGTCGCCGGTGTACGAGATTACGGCAACCGGATGGGAATCCCCACGGCTAACGGTGCCATCCTTTTTGATTCCCGCTATACCGCGAACCCACTCGTCTTCTGTGGAAATGTCGGGTTAATACCGAGAAACAGGTGCGAGAAATCCGTTGAACCCGGTGATCTGGTCGTCGCTATCGGCGGGCAAACCGGACGCGACGGCATTCACGGCGCAACTTTCTCTTCCGCTGAATTGGACGACACCTCTGAAAGTCTCGGCAGTGTCGTGCAAATCGGCAACCCCATCATGGAAAAGAAAATCGTCGATGCGTTGCTACAAGCGCGGGATCGCAATCTCTATCGTTCGATCACCGATTGCGGTGCAGGCGGGTTCTCGTCTGCTGTCGGTGAGATGGGTGAACCCGTGGGTGCCGAGGTACACCTTGAACGCGTCTCCCTGAAATATGAAGGACTCGCGCCGTGGGAGATTTGGCTCTCCGAAGCACAAGAGCGGATGGTTATCGCTGTGCCACCTGAAAATCTACCGGAACTCATGGAGATATGCGAGGCTGAAGTCGTTGAAGCCACAGTCCTCGGAACTTTCACGGATACGCATAGACTACAAGTCTTCTATGAAGGCGCGATAGTTGCCGATTTAGAGATGGAATTTCTGCACCATGGACTCCCGAAACCCGTGAAACAGGCGGTTTGGCAGCCACCCAAACATTCTGAGATGCCATCGCGAGACGAAGCAACCAAAGATTATACGGACGACCTCAAGGCGTTGCTCGCAAGTCCGAACATCGCCAGTAAAGAATCCGTCATTCGGCAATACGATCACGAGGTCCAAGGCGGTATCGTTATCAATCCACTCGTCGGTGTCGCAAACGACGGACCGAGCGATGCATGCGTCGTCACTCCAGTTTTGGGCAGTCGGAAAGGTGTGATCGTCGCCAACGGTATCAACCCAAAATATAGTGACGTGGACCCCTATCTCAGTGCCGCTGCAGCGATTGATGAGGCTTTACGAAACATAGTCGCTGTCGGCGGTAGCCTTGAAAAGACCGCATTACTTGATAACTTCTGCTGGGGGAACCCGGACAAACCTGACCGTCTCGGCGAGTTAGTCCGCGCCGCGAAAGCGTGTTATGACATCGCAACCGCCTACGGCACACCCTACATCTCTGGCAAAGACAGTCTCTATAACGAATATCGCGACACAACAACCGGCGAGCAACGCGCCATTCCGTCAACACTCCTTATTTCCGCGATCTGTGTCATCCCAGACATCCGCAACGCCGTTACAATGGATGTGAAGGCTCCCGGTAATTTTATCTATGTCGTCGGCAACACCTACACTGAGTTGGGCGGTTCACACTACTTCGGTATCCACGGACATATCGGAAACACCGCACCTGCCATCCGTCCTGATGAAGGCAAGCAAACAATGGAACGCCTCAGCACGGCTATCAATAGTGGATGGGTGCGTTCCTGTCACGACTGTTCCGAAGGCGGCATCGGTGTCGCAGCGGCAGAGATGGCATTTGCTGGCGGATACGGGATGTCCCTGAACCTTGATGACATTCCCACAGGCGACGAGATTACCGCTGACGACTATCTCCTATTTTCGGAGTCAAACAGCCGTTTCATTGTAGAGATTGAACCACAGCACCGAGACGCTTTTGAAACCCACATGGCAGGCATACCGATAGGCTGCCTCGGCAGTGTCACAGACGCACAGGAATTCGTCATCAAAGGACGGACAGGACACCCGATTGTTGAAACCTCGGTTAATATTCTCAAATCTGCATGGCAAACACCATTGCATTCGTAACTTTTCAGCAAGACGCGTGTTTAATTCATTAGGACTTACGTATCCCATCTTAAAGTCCCCCTGATAAGGGGGATTTAGGGGGTTTAGCATTCCATCTTAAAGTCCCCCTGATAAGGGGGATTTAGGGGGTTTAGCATTCCATCTTAAAGTCCCCCTGATAAGGGGGATTTAGGGGGTTTAAAGGACGAAAATTTGGGTAAGTCCTAAAACACATAAAGGACAAAAATGACGGAACCTAAAGTACTCATCTTACGAACCGCAGGGACTAACTGCGATGCAGAAACAGACACGGCGTTTCAACTCGCCGGTGCTGAGACCGCGTTAGTCCACATCCAGAACCTCATATCCGGTAAAGTCAACCTAACCGACTATCAGATCCTCGCGATTCCAGGCGGTTTCTCCTACGGCGACGACATCGCAGCCGGTATTCTACTGGCGATCGAGATGAAACACAAACTGACAGATGTGCTCAATCAGTTCGTCGCAGACGGTAAACTCGTCATCGGTATATGCAATGGATTCCAAGTGCTGGTACGGACAGGCTTGTTGCCGGGCACAGATGCATCCGCAGAGATGACGCAACGCTCGACACTCGCAATGAACACCTCCGCAAAATTTGAGTGTCGGTGGGTAGATTTAGAGACACAAGAAAGTCCGTGTGTCTTTACAAAAGACATCAAACCACGCGTCTATCTGCCCGTCGCGCATGCTGAAGGACGATTCACTGCACCAGCAGATGTATTGGCTGAATTAGAAACGCACAATCAAGTTGTGTTTCGGTATGCCGACAGTGCATACCCAAACAATCCAAACGGTTCAGACGCCGATATTGCTGGCATCTGTGATGCAACAGGCAGGATTTTCGGTTTAATGCCCCACCCGGAACGGTTCTTGACAAAATGGAATCACCCACGCTGGACGCGAATCGCTGAAGCACAAGACTCTGGTTCTGAAGAAGCGGACGGACTTGCCATCTTCAAAAACGCTGTTAATTACGTCAAAGCGAATCTCCTGTAGGAGTGAACTGGGCACGTTCCCTCACCTTTATTCGCTTTTTCTCCTATAATCTCCAGATAACCTCTGAATTATAGTAGAACCCGTAATTAGTTGCACACTGGAGAAACCGTAGTAGCCGTGTTTTTGCTTTGGGGTCTTTGCTTGGGGTGTTTTTGCTTGGGTATTTCTGCGTATTGATAGGGTGTTTCTGCGGATTTCTGCGGATTTCTTCGAGGGAACCCAACCCCTACGAGCGAAAAATATAAACTTATTTTCGGATTTTACTATAAACAGCAACCCGTTTTTGACATCGGAAAAAACGGAGCAGAAACCCAATAATTAAAAATCAAAAAATGGATAAATTGTCGCGGCGCCTCCTTCCATTCTATATGAAATTGCCCATCTTTTGGGCATTTATCGTGCTTTCGGTCCTGGGGCAGCTGCTCTGGGTTGCCGTCATTTCACAAGACGTTCGGATTGACCTCCGTTGGTCAAGTTTTGGCTTCGGTTTAGGGATCGCCTTGGGTTTTATGCAGGGGAAGTGGAACTCCCGCCTGTGGCAGCAATCGTATTTAAAGGTCTTAAAGCGGCAGATAACCTTCTGGGAAGCAAAAGGCGCAAAACTCTTAACTTTTTACACTTGTGCTGCACTCGGTTTACCAATTTTCTGTCCGTTCCTCATCCGCTCACTCGATACATTGGTAGGCATCCAATCCTACGTCTTCGGCTTCATCGGCGCGATGAACGTGGCATTACTACTATGGGTCCGGCGCATCCCCAAATGAGTTAAATTTAAATTTGACGTGTTAATCAAATTGTGGTATCCTTAAACTAAGGAGAGAATTATGTCCTATAAAGAATGCTTAATTTTTATAGCGTATGTCAAATATCTTAGGACTTCAAGGGTGCTACGCAGCGCAGGAGACAAGCAAGTAAACGCCTTAGTGGTTCCATCGGGGGCTGCTAAAGATATTCCCAGTAAACCACATCGCACGCCACCTCCCCGCCGCCGACAGAAGCCCAAGTTTACCTTAGAAGAACTACTCTCTCAAATGCCCGATTACGATTTATTCTGTGAAGCTGTCAAATCTGGGAGACTCAAGCCACATCGCACGCCACCACCTCCCCGCCGCCGACAGAAGCCCAAGTTTACCCTCAAGGAACTTTTAACCCAGATGCCAGACGATGGTGGACACAATGAGATAGATACTGGGCCACCAATAGGCAATGAAGTATGGTAGAATCCACGGGGTACATTCCAGTACCTGGCGATGTTGTTTGGATTGATTTCAACCCGCAAACCGGTCATGAGCAAGTAGGTCGTCGTCCAGCTGTTGTGTTATCCCCTTGGGAATATAATAGAGGTTCCCGGAATTTAGCGATCTTCTGTCCAATTACCACGAAAGGAGGAGATAACCCTTTTGAGGCCGTTATCCCTGAAGGGTTGGCTGTAAAGGGCGTTATTCTTGCAGATCAAGTCAAGAACCTTGATTGGCGGGAGAGAAATGCAGAGTTTTGGTGCTCTCTGCCCCATCATATTGTATATGAAATCTTAGATAAAATTGGAGTGCTTTTGCAAATATTGTAACCATTAAAACAAACACATGTGGTATCGTGAGAAAACATGAACCTTGACAGAAACCAAGAAAAAGCCGTAAACCACGTCACAGGCCCCGCAATCGTCATCGCAGGACCCGGCAGCGGCAAAACCACAGTCGTAACCGCACGGATTCTGAACCTCATCCAGACACACAACATCCCACCGCCACAGATCCTCGCCATCGCCTTTAACAGAAAAGCCGTTGAAGAGATGGAAACCCGAATCTTGCGGGAACTCACGGCATCCGAAACCGAAACCTCCGAAAAACCTCTCATCCGTACACTCCACGCCTTCGGCAAAGACATCATCACCGAAAACTATAAACGCGCCGGATTCAGCCATATCCCCGAAATCTGGTCGGGAGAGATTGATCAAATCATTGCAGACGAGCAGAAACAGATTGAACGCGAAGCCGCCACAACCGAGGTCGCCATCTATAAAATTGAGAACAAAGAGACCGGCAAATGTTACATCGGGCAGACCACGAACCCAGATCGGCGTGAAAAAGAACACTTCAACCATTCATCAAACGACAGACTCCGACAAGCGATTCGACATGAAGGCGCAACACAATTCAGTTTCAAAGTCATAGAATGGGTCAAAGGACGGGAGGCGAACCGTCGCGAGGCACACTGGATTGCATACTATAGAGAACAAGCAAGCGTGTTCAACCGGGCAGACCCACTGCGGGTGCAGTATAGCAACCAACTCATCCTTGAGATGTTCTGCCAGCATTTCGGTATCCCTTATGAAGAAAATTTTGACACACACCCCGATTTCGAGAATCTCCGCGACCGTTTCAACGGCATAAAAGAGACAGTCATGCGTGCGAAACGTCAAGTCATCACTGGACTGTTCGACCCAACCACACTTGACAACCCGGTGGCGCGAGCATTTGCCATAAAATATGAATGCCTCAAAACCGAAGCAAACGCCGTCGATTTCGAGGACATGATTATCCACGCCGCGAACCTACTTGAGACCTGTCCTGATCTCCACCAAACCTATCGCGACAAATACCCCTACGTCCTTGTCGACGAGTTTCAAGATATTGCACCCGCCGACTTCCGACTGATTTCACGTCTTTCTGAGAACATCTTCGCTGTCGGTGACGACGATCAGGCGATATACGGTTTTCGCGGCGGTAACTCGGAGATTATGCTGGCATTCACCGACCGACGAAACGTAACAAAATATGAGATCACGCGCAACTATCGCTCCACATCCACCATTGTTGAACACGCCAGAGCGTTGATTGAGCGAAACGCACCCCGAATCCGAAAAGACCTCCGCGCCCACAATCCGATACAACTGCACATAAAAACCGTAGAGACAACCCCTGAAACCATCGCAGCTGCTTTACGACGCGAGTTAGAATCATCACCAGAAACCGCCGTTTTAGCACGCACCAACTACGAAACCGATCAGATTCAAGCGATACTTGGCAACAACCCAGCAGCCCCTGAAATAACAACAATTCACAAAGCAAAAGGGCGGGAATGGGAAAAGGTTATCCTCATCCATAACACACTGGAACGACGTTTCCCGCGTCCTGATAGTGAACTCACAGAGGAGCGGCGTGTCTTCTATGTCGCGATGACGCGTGCGAGGGCGGAGCTCGTCGTCCTCGGCGGAAGGTGTCCATTCGTGCCAGAGTTCGAGAGAATCCATAAAAACCTCAACTACTACCTCCGTCAGTTCGCCTACTGGCGAGCGAGAAGGAAATTTAAAAAAGAAGGTGACGCAAAATAGGAGATGTGGTATAATTTTTATCAAAAAGCCAAAGGAGAATAGAAGAAATGACAAATGAAGAACTCTATCAGGTGATGAAAGACGGCTTTGATCAGGTCAGAGTAAACTTTGATCAAGTTAACCAGCGTTTTAATGAAATCAATCAGCGTTTAGATAGGGTGGATACTCGGTTAGATGGAATGGATACCCGATTCCGCACCGTTGAGAATGGTATATCGGAACTCACGGGTAAGCAACAAGCAATTTCGGGAATACGAAACTGGATAACCATTGCATGTGCCCTTGGTGCCGTGATTATTTCTATTAGCGTCGCTATTTTCAAATAAACACTCAAACACCTTTTCATAAAATGGAACACACATGTGAAGGATAAATATTAAGTCTTACGCAATATCAACAACACTTCATATCATACGCGACCTTGAAAAACCAAAACCCTCATCCCGGCGTAACCTTTCGTGCCATCATGCTCGGTTTGCTACTCATTCCGGTGAATACCTACTTCATCATGGCAAACCATCTCAAATTTTGGAGCACCCTCCCGACCACGATGTCGCTCATCTACAACGTGGTTATCACGTTGATGGTACTCATCCCGTTCAACCTATTGCTAAAACGGTTCCTGCCAAAGCTCGCTTTCAGACAGGGTGAACTACTGACAGTCTTCGCCATGCTCTCGCTCTCCTCAGCAATCGCTGGGCATGATATGATGCAAACCGTCATCCCGACAATCTCGGACGGATACTGGTTCGCAACCCCCGAAAACGAATGGAAACAACTCTTCTGGCGACACCTACCCGCGTGGCTGACCTCTAACGACGAAGCAAGCCTGAAATTGTTTTACGATGGCGAAAGCACGGTTTATAGGAAGGTGCATCTGTTCGGATGGCTACGTCCTATCCTCTGGTGGACAGTGTTCCTGACCGTCCTTATCTGGGTGATGATCTGTATCGATGTTTTCCTCCGAAAACAGTGGATTGAGAGTGAACGGTTATCCTATCCGATTGTGCAACTGCCACTGGAGATGACGAGGCTTGATGGACGACTCTTCAAGTCGAAAATGATGTGGCTCGGATTCGCGATTGCAGGCGGTATCAATCTCATCAACGGTATACATGTCCTCTTCCCCGAACTCCCTGAAATCCCCGTACGGCACGCCGAGATCGGTCAATACTTCACCCAAAAACCGTGGAACTCTATCGGTTGGACACCTATCTATATCCGTTCCTTTGCTGTCGGACTCGCCTACCTCATGCCGTTAGAGATGTCATTTTCTGTCTGGTTTTTCTATTGGTTTTGGAAAGCAGAACGGATATTGGGCAGCGCGCTTGGACTCGATATTATGCCGGGGTTTCCTTACGACTGGCAACAGATAATGGGGGGTTACCTCGTACTCTCCTGCTTCGCGCTCTGGGGCGGACGACGCTTCTTTCTTCGCGTTGCGAAGCACATCTTTCGGGGGTACCACTCACCGGGTGAAATCGACGACAGCAGAGAACCGATGCGTTACCGCTGGGCAGCATTCGGATTAGTCGGTGGGTTGATATTTCTATTCGTCTTTTCACACCGAGGTGGGATGGCAATTTGGACAATCGGTCTCTATTTCCTTATCTACTACCTCTTATCCATGAGTCTCACCCGTATCCGTGCCGAAGTCGGTCCGCCGACGATCCGCACCTACGCAACACCGCACGGTATCCTTACCGACATCTTCGGTACCCGAATCCTTTCGCACGGTAGTTTGACGATGATGCGTCTCTACCTCACCTTCAATCGCGGTTCCCGCGCAAACCCAATGCCGCATACACTTGAAGGCTTCAAACTCGCGGAGGAATCAGGCATGCGTTCCGGTAGACTCATTGTAGCGATGATGTTCGCAGCAGTGGTAGGGATTCTCGCGTCGTTTTGGGCATACCTCCTCGTCGGATACAATATCGGTGTCGTGAGTGATCTCGGCACAGGTGGGTACAACCTCCTGCAAAATTGGATCTCACACCCGACGGAAACCGACGCTGCCGCCGTGACTTTCATCGGTATCGGCGCACTCTTCACGGGCTTTCTCTGGTGGCTCCGCACGGTATTCCCGTTCTGGCCCTTCCATCCTGCTGGCTACCTCGTCGCCGGTGAAAAATCGACGATCGGTAGACTCTGGTTTTCGATATTTCTCAGTTGGGGCATCAAAACGATATTGCTAAAAGTCGGCGGGATTCGGCTGTATCGCAAAGCGTATCCCCTCTTTCTGGGGCTAATCCTCGGTGAATTCATGATAGGCGGTATATGGGTACTCATTCGGCTCTTCACAGGCTTGCAGATGTATTCATTTTATAGATAGTTATCAGTAACCAGTTACCAGTTACCAGTTACCAGTTACCAGTTACCAGAAGCCTCTTTAACTGGCCACTGGTTACTGGTTACTACTAAAAAAGGAAATAAACATGAAATTAGTTGTACTTTCCTATAGCCATCACGGACGGAGTATGGCACGCACCGCGAAGGAACTCGGACACGAGATTATCGCGGTTATGGACAGCGAAGCCAAACCGCGACAACAGTTGATGGACGATTTTCAATGTCCCGGATTCGAGACAGCAGCCGAGTGCCTCGACACAAGCAAACCCGACGCTGTCCTCGTCGCTGGTAAACACATTGAAATGGGGGATCACGTCCAAGCATGCGTAGATCGGCGCATCCCCTACCTTCTGGACAAACCGTTCGCTGATTGTGCCGACAGGCTCCGTCCTGCCGCGGAAGCGTCCGAAAAACACGACGTATTCAGCGCGCTTGTGCTACCGAACCGGGCAAGTCGAATCGTGAGTGTCGTCAAAGAGATGATCGCCAATGGCAGCTTGGGAGAACTGACGTTATATAACAGCAGACTCAACAACGGTCCCCCATCCCGTTACGATCCGACACCCTCTTATTGGCACAACAATCCGAGCATATCCGGTGGCGGATGCTGGGCAGTTGAGGCAGCACACGGTATTGATACATTCCTCCAGTTCGTCGGCGATGAACCCATTACAGTCGTCGGCGCGGTCATGTCTAATGCTATGTACAGTCGAGGTGTGGAGGATAGCGGGATCGGTGTGCTACGCACGGAGAGCGGTATCACCGGCATTATTGAATCCGGTTACAACTACCCGTCCGGCACACGCGGCGGCGATCATTTCTTCCGATTCATCGGAACGAAGGCGTCGGTATTTGAGCAATATGGTCGCAACGGTGAACCTTTGATTGAGGTACATACAACGGAGGGCGTGCAGTTCAGCGAGGACATCTCACACGGGGCGCGGATACAGGGGATAATGGGCAAAGCATTTGACGCAATCCGCAACGACGACACCTTCGCGCCGACGGTGGCTGATGCGGTAAAGATTCTTGAGATTCAAGATGCCGTCTATGCACATGCCCGACAAGGCACGGCAACACACGGACCACATCCGATGGGTTGACAACAGCCACGGGATCCTCACTTTAAACAACGGGGATCCCGTTATTGCCATTGTATATCCAACGATGAATTAAAACAGTTGAAAAAGTCTTGGTACCTATGCTAACATATTGTCTTACAATGTATTATCTTACAACGTCCAAAAGGAGTTAAATTATGAAAACGCAAACCTTCACGGCAAGCATCTCGCAAGAAGGAGAGTTGTTTATCGCGCAATGTTTAGAGATAGATGTTGCCAGTCAAGGTAAAAGCGAAGATGATGCGATCAACAACCTTAAAGAGGCGTTGGAACTTTACCTTGAACCGCCGCGCCCAACTGTAATGCCGAAACTCCGCAAATTTGAAATATCTATCAACTCCGATGAAACCGCTTTCCTATCGTCAGATTAAACGTAAATTGGAAAAGGCAGGGTTCGAGGTAATTCATCAGCGTGGAAGTCACGTAAAGTTTGTCCGTGAAAGCCAAGATGAAGTCCGCACGGTAATGGTCCCAAATCATCGTGAAGTAAAGATTGGTACACTCCGATCTATCCTGAGACATGCTGGACTAACCCCGGATGAATTTGATAGACTTTAATTCGAGGTATTCAACTACGTCACAACCCGTGGTCAACCATCCTAATGGCGAATGAACTCGCGTCTTTTCATAAATGCACAGAAATAGGCTCACGAATGACCTCCTGTAACTCCGCAATGTCTTCTTCAGCAAGGGCGCGATTCGCCGCAAGTGTCAGTTCAATTGCTTCTCGGAGGTTTGCCCTTGTTTCTTCAAGCGTTTTACCTTGTGTATTCGCACCAGGCAATTCTTCGACAAATCCGATGTAACCCTCTGGGACTTTTTTGAAAACTGCGTTAAATTTCATCCCTGACCTCTCCTTTCGTATCACTATATCATGACTAATATTCTATTGACCTAATTCGTACTATTCGCGTTGCCGAGGGCACGGGTGGGAAAAGGCACCGCCCTACACCTTACGGTAATTTGTATTATACTTGAGACTTAGATTAAAATGCAATTTTTTTACTATTTCTGTTGACAAGGCGACATAACTAACGTATACTTTTTCGCAATAAGTAGTTATTGACTTGTTAATTGTCAAATAATTCCATTTGGTCAGTTGTTGATTTGCCCCGTACCAGTGGGGTATCAAAGCGTTTGCCTTCAAGGATTTCCTCTATACAGAGAACCTGTAGGCGAGGATATTCTTTGCTATCAATGGTGATTGTGCCTTTAGTTCGGCAGAAGTCTTGAAAGTTCTGTCTTTGTATCTGTCCGAGGGTCTTACGCGTGATGAAACCACCGAGTGGATAATCATTTTCATCTATCACCCCCGCAAGTGCGCGTAAATCTTGTATACCCACCCTTGCACCACCCTTTACTTCTAACTTCATCGCTTTTAGGTCTTCGTCATAAGGGAAGTAGAGTCTTCCATCTACACCACCGTCCCGACTTTTACGTGCTGTTACAAAGCCATCAACCATTTCTACAGCCCATTTCTGAAACTGGTACTTATCACGTTGCCAAAGGTCTTTCGCGCCTTCTACGCTACGAGGAATACCTGTGATTTGATAGTCCTGATCTTCTACTAATCTGCAACGCTCCTGTAAACGAACGGCACTTACGCGTTTGATCGCATGAATGGCAATATCAATACCAATCCATCTACGATTTTGTTGTTGGGCAGCCTCAAGAGTTGTTCCACAGCCACAGAAAGGATCAAAAATAATGTCATCTTCGTTACTTGATGCCAAAATAATACGTTCAAGCAGTCTTAAAGGTTTTTGAGTCGGATAGCCAAGACGCTCATTTCCACGTAAATAAGGTATATGTATAATCCAGTCTTCTGGGAACTTACCTAAAGGATTAAGTTTAGTGACACCTTCTTTTGAATAACCACTTCCGAGACGATTGAGTGTTTGTCCTTCCCGTGCTTTGCTGCCTTCAGCATACGGTAACCGAATTGGATCAACGTTAAAACACCATTGACTTCCATTTGAATACCAGAAAATCGTATCATGAGCGCGAGATAATTGGCGTTGTCCCTTTGCCGACATCCTCGTATATGCCCAAACAATCTCATTTCTGAAATTTTTTTCTCCAAAAATGCCATCCATGAATATTTTCAAGTAATGGCTACATGTTGGGTCACAATGCAAAAAAATGCTTCCAGTTGGTCTGAGAACTATTTTCATTTGCAGTAATCGCTCTGCCATATATGATAGATATGCCAGAAGTTTTGGGTTTGTATTCGTGAGTGCCTTCATCCATGCCTGCCAAAATCTGACGATGCCATCATCCACTCCAGACATTAACATTTGTTTGGGAAGTTCACGAATTGCTCTTTCTCGATCAGGATCAAGTGTCCATAAATCACAAAAGGCTTCTATCTGATCTGGTAAAGGTCTCCCTGTTTCATCTTTGTAAATAGCGTTATAAGCACGATTGGAATTGAAAGGTGGATCGAGATATATTAAATCTACACTGTTTGCCTTCATCTCTTGCTGCATTACGGTGAGGCAGTCGCCATAATAGAGTTTGTTCACGCGGCTGCCCCCCCCCCACTTGAACGCTCTCCCTAACAAACTTCCAAAAGATACTCTGTTCGCGGTAGTTATACTTATAGCACTGCTCGGCTACATAGAGAGGAGTATACCCCGTCTGATAATGGTGATGTGAACCGTACCATGCGCGTTTTAGCAAACTCCAAAAGCCTTCAATAGTGTTGGTGTGAATATCACCATCTACAAACTGCTCTTGATGATTGATGACGGTATGCTTCATCTCTCGACTTATTGCCCAATAAGCACGGTATTCATCAGTAATCAGTTCTGATTCTTTCGTATTGACAACTTCCCGAATGAAATTCAGGATACCGCGACCGGTCAGATCGGTTGCCAGCCGTGCTACGACTTTTCCACCACGTTCTACCGCTCCGATAATGGCATCTTTCTTTGTACCGCGACCGCGTTTATTCGGTTTATCGTCCTCGCGTTTATTTTCCTTGCGAGGCTTGCCACCGATATAGGTTTCGTCTGCTTCTATGATGCCCTGTAGTAACGCACTTCCCTTTTTTGCCATCTCCGCACGGATACGTGTCTGCATATACCATGCAGTTTTCTGATTTAGGTCTAAATCACGTGCTAATTGATAGCTTGATAGACTTTTCTTGGCATTTGCTACCAGTGAAATCGCGAGAAACCACTTTTGAAGCGGTATTTTCGTATCATGAAAGATTGTACCATGCGTTACTCTAAAGGATGCATGGCAGTCGTGGCAATTCCAGCGTCCAACTTTCCCACTTTCGTTGCGTTTTCCCGTGTGGATACTCTCACAATGTGGACAGGGAACAGGATTCGCACCCCAACGAACTTTTTCAAGATACTTAATACAAGATTCTTGACTTGGGAAACGTTCCATGACTTTGATTAAATCCATTGATAAAATACTCCTATATCCTTAGAATATACGTATATTTTACCATTTTATGCACTTTTTGTCAAGTCAATAACTACTTATTGCGTACTTTTTTACACACGCGCTGGGATAGTTGTTTACAGTTAACGACAAAGGAGATCAAATATGCCGAATCTAAATGTTTCACAAACCCTCGCTTGCACTATTGCTGCAGGTCTCGCGTTAGCACCTGCGTTGAATGGAAATGCTGCAGACAGCAACCCCATTATTGCACCGGGCGCGGAACTCACAGAACTCTTTAGCGACGCACATTTCACAGAAGGACCCACCGTCGCACCAGACGGCACAGTCTATTTCAGCGACATCACCTTCACAGATCAGACAGATATGCAAGCCGGACATATCATGAGATACAACCCCGAAACCGGAGAAACAACCGTTTTCCGTTCTCCGAGTGGGATGTCCAACGGTATGGAGTTTGACGCCCAAGGTCGCTTGGTCGTTGCAGAAGGTGCGGATTTCGGGGGACGTAGGATTACCCGAACAGACATGGAAACCGGTAAAACTGAGATTATCGCCGGTCTCTATAACGGAAAACCTTTCAACTCACCGAACGATCTCGCAATTGACGAGCAGGGTCGCATCTATTTCACGGATCCACGATACGCCGGACACGAACCCGTCGAACAACCCATTTTTGGGGTCTATCGCATTGATCCTGACGGTTCTATTCATCTCGTTGTCACGGATGGCGGCAAACCGAACGGGGTAGCGGTTTCCCCAGATCAAAAGACCCTCTACGTCATCAGTCACGACAACGGCGCGATGGGTAGTAACCTCCCCGATGACATGGAACCCTATAAAGGGCAGATGGCACTCCTCGCTTATGATCTCTCGCCAGAAGGCACAGCGATTTTCCGAAAAGTACTCGTTGATTACGCACCACAGGACGGACCAGACGGGATGGTCGTCGATGCAGAGGGCAATCTCTGGGTGGCGGTGCGTGATGAAACCCGACCCGGCGTTCGCGTTTACACACCTGACGGTGAAGAACTCGCGTACGTCAAGACACCCGATAAACCCACCAATGTCGCCTTCGGACACGGCAAAACGAGCAAGACGCTCTACATCACAGCAGAACATTGCCTCTACAGCATCCAAACGATGAAAGAGGGGTATCGCCTACCACAAAAGTAGTGTTCTATACAACCCCCAGGCCGGTAGGTGCGGTGTTTTTGCTGGGGTGTTTCCCTCCTAACCGCACCGGATCTTAGGCAAAAACCTTGACTACTCCAAAATCGCTCTTGAGTCCCGGAGGGTTATTTGCTTGGGGTATTTGCTTGGGTGTTTCTGCGGATTTCTGCGGCATCTGTGTAGAGTTAAACATCAGGATGGAGGTCGTGCCACGGCGTTGCACTTTCATAGGCGTGTCCAACCTGACACAACAACGGTTCTGTCAAATGTTTCCCGACAAACTGAATACTCAACGGTAGCCCTTCGCTATTCATGCCGCACGGCACAGATAGTGTCGGTGCGCCGTTGTAGTCAAACGGTACGGTAAACCGTTGGAACTTCGGATCCCGGGGGTCATACGGTCCGTATAATATCTCTGGCGTGACAACGTGTGGAGGTGCTGACATCGACGGACACACCAACACATCAATCTCCGCAAATACCCGTCTGAGATGCCCGGTGCAGGCGGCTCTCAGGTTGTTCGCTTTCGCGTATACCGCGCCAGAGACCTTCGCACCCATATCGAGCCACCCTTGGAACCAAGGACCGTAGGCATCCCGTCGGAAGGGATAGTAGGCTGCGTGTGCCACAACCGCCTCAGTAGCACACAGCGTGGGCCATGCGGCGGCGTATTCATCCATGTCAGGCAATTCCACCTCAAGGATTTCAGCACCTTGATCTGCTAAGACTTCCACTCCAGCGCGCACCGCTTCGGCGAGTTCAACGTCAATACCGTTCGTCGCATAATTTGCGTCAAACCCGATACGGACACCTCGGAGGTCCCGTCCTATCTCCTCAATCATATTCGGCACCGGGGCAGGCAGAGAAGTTGGATCGTTCAGGTCAGGACCGGCAATCGCCTCCAGCATAATCCCCGCATCCGCCACACTTCGCGTCATCGGACCAACGTGATCCATCGATTCAGCGAGTGCAAGCACACCGTAACGACTCACTCGCCCCCACGTCGGCTTCAGTCCGACAACACCACACGCCGCTGACGGAAAGCGAATGGAACCGCCTGTATCACTACCAAGCGAACCGAAACACAACCCCGCCGCCGTCGCAACACCGGAACCGCTGGATGACGAACCCGTCCACCGATCGGGGTTCCACGGATTCTGAGGGATAGCAAAATTCGGATTGTAGCCACCCATTGCCCCTTCCGTCAGATTGAGCTTACCGAGCAGAATCGCACCCGCAGACGCGAGTTTTGTGATGACTGTACCATCAAACGCAGGCACATGCTCCGCAAGCACCTCCACCCCGCCCATCGTCCGGACACCCTTCGTGAAGCAGAGATCCTTCACTGCAATCGGGACACCGTGAAGTGGACCGCAATACGTTCCAGCGTTAATCTCCTGTTCCGCTGCTTGTGCAGCAGCCATCGCCTGTTCCGCTATCACTGTGGCGTAACTGTTCAACCGACCATCAAGCTGCTCAATACGCGTTAGCATCGCAGCAGTAACATCTACAGGCGATAATTGCTTAGCAGCAATATCTTCCGAAATCTCAGTAATAGTTTTGAAGTGAAGTGGCGTTTCACACATATCCTATCCCCTTGTTAAAAGTAGTAGGCACAGTCACTGTGCCGTTCACCCTAATTGACCTGTCTACTCCGCAATCTGAATCTTAAATACACCGCCTGCGCCTATACCCGCGTAAAGAAAATCGTCAAGGACTGCTATTGCTTAGCAGCAATATCTTCCGAAATCTCAGTAATAGTTTTGAAGTGAAGTGGCGTTTCACACATATCCTATCCCCTTGTTAAAAGTAGTAGGCACAGTCACTGTGCCGTTCACCCTAATTGACCTGTCTACTCCTCAATCTGTTGAACGGAAGATGTTGGAGACCCCAAATTCGAGAAATCTGTGATAATCCGCAATTCAACGGAACGCAGTACACCACTATTTAACGAAAACCCCTCTTACATTTATTCAACCCCAAAATTGTGTCGGTATAGTGAAACGCAATTGAGGACTAATCGTTTGTGTTTATAATCTCACGTTAGAATTAATGTAAGAAGGAGTCATGCATGACAAAAACGAAATTAGAAGTTATTGGTATGTCCCATCCGTACTTTATCAAAATTATAGTCTCTATCTTGACAACACTCGAAAGTATTCAGCGTATGAAGGTGAAGCTGCACAAAGTTGAATCTTTATCGTTAAGTTCCATCAGCGGTATCCTAATCGCTTTTTTCTCTGTAGCCGGTTGTTCTGATATGCCTTACACCGGCTCAATGATGGCAACTGACGATATGGTAGACCAGTATATAGTGTCACCTAATGAAGAACTCGTTTGCCTACAGAATGGTACCGATTCAGCATGTCTGACCCTTATCCCCAAAGAGAGCAAAAAGACGGATAGCATCAATGGACCCATCATTCATATTCATCCAGAAAAACTCGTTTATATGTTCTATCATGAAGGCAAAGAAATTGTGCGGGCAGAAAAGATAATGGATACCACCGAGATTGTAGAGACCTTGACAGAGACGAAAGAACATCCCTCACCACAAACCGGGGTCCCGTCCGGTGGCATTGTCGCCCATGATGCCGATGGGGCACCACAGCCGCCACCACCGCCACCACAACCTCAAGATCCACCCACGGACGACACGCAACAGCCGCCACCACCGCCACCACAACCCCGTGCCCAGTCTGGTGGCAATGTTGGCGATGATCCGAATGATAATAACAACCCTGATGACACGCCACCACCACCCCAAGATCCGCCCAGTGATAGCACACCACCGCCGCCATCACTCCGAACTGACGATCCGCCCAGTGATAACACGCCACCACCGCCACCATCACCAGCAAACAATCAACTCGTTACTGGTAACAGTGGGAATATGGAACCAGATCCGCCCCGACACCCTACGCCGGACGCAATGTACTACGGCGGAGAGTGGTCAGTGTCAGTGTACTACCCAGAAAACTACATGGGAACGCCTACAGTAGACAACCCTGGATTTACAATCACTTCAGGCAGCAGAAAGATAACGATACAAAAGATTGACAAGATCAGCTGCGGTTTCGTCCCCAACTGGCCCTGTAACTCGCTCATCGATCCAGCCAGCCCAAGGACATATATTGCTCGAGTCGTCATTGAAGCAACGGATTCAGCAATATCGGTTAACGTAGTGTGGGATCCGGACTCTGGTAACTGGGACGGTGATCCACCTTCACCGACTTACATGACATGCGCATGCGACCCACCTACAGGTAGAATAATAAGTGCTTCGGTTGAATAATAACGTGGAAATCATAGTAACCTAAATCGCCCACCCTGTTGTAGCATAAACTTTTAGTTTGGGTTTCCAATCTGAATGCCTGTTATAGGCATTCAGACTGTTTAAGAATACCCAATTAAATTATAGGTCAGGTCAAATCGGATATACCGTTTCTTTAAACGACTAATTCAAGTCGCTCACACGCGGACGTCCCAAGAGACGCATCAACCGATCATCCGCATTTTCGATTACCTCTTCAGGCACAGGCACACCGTTGCAGAGGCTAAACCGCCAATACGCCCAATACGCCGCATACTGCGATTGGATAATATAGCGCGTCTTGTTAGACAAGTTCGGCGCGCCACGGTGCCAGCACTGCGGATCCTGTAAGTAGATATCCCCGGCCTTACAGAAAATAGAGACAGGTTTATTGCCTTCAAACTCAGGATTCTCCTGATTGTTCGGATGTCTGCCGGAGTAGTGGCTGCCGCGCACATACTGCGTCGGCCCCTCTTCAAGTGTATCAATATCGTTCAACGCCATCTGGACAGTAAACCACATCACAGGCATCCGCAGGCGTGGGTCGTGGCGCGGCATCTCCTCAGTAACGGGGAAATGCACCGAACCGTCCACATGCCACGTGTCAATCGAGAGTCCCGGTAGATTCCGTAGCACATTCTGACCACAGAACTTGCAATTCTCACCAACAATCGCCTCCGCCAAACTCAGAATCGGCTCACGGAGGAGCATATCCCGGAAGATCGGATCCAATTCAATCGTATTTCGTAAAACGAAAGGGAGCGATTCCTTGGATTCAGCATGCGCCCCCATCTGGATATATCTAACGTCCGCAAGGTCCGGATTCGTTCGCGCCATAAGTTGCGGATCCGCAAAAAGTTCGTCCGACTTCTCCCGGAGCGCGGTAACCTCGCCATCGGTCAGCACGCCGGGGATATGTACGAACCCATCACGGAAGAATTGTTCGGCAATCTGTTTCGTTTTTTCTTCGCTAAAACGCGCACCTTTAAGTATTGGACTGTTCGCCATGTTGTGCCTCCTTAATCCAAATAATCCATCTCTGGTAGCAAATTCCAACGGTACTGATCCGCCGGTTGTGTATTCCGTCCCCATCTACCGAGGAGTTGCGTGTCCGCACGCTTCGCTGCCATCTGCGCTGCGACCCGCTCAGGATCCCAGCCATCTAATACCTTCTGTGTCAATTCCGCCAAGATGTCTCGGCACTCTGGATCCTCTGCTCGGTCGTGCAATTCGTTCGGATCCTCCGCCAAATTGAAAAGCTGCGACGGTTGCTCGTGATAATAGTTCAACTTCCACTCGCCATCGCGAACCATCCGGTGATAGCAGCCATCATCGGTACAATACTCTGAGAAAGCGGTGTCTTCCCACTGCGCGTCTTCGTCGCGGAGCAGTGGCAGTGTACTCCGTCCCCGAGAATGTGGCAAAGCCGGGGCACCGAGTGCATCGAGCATCGTCGCATTCAAGTCCAACGCACTCACGACGCGATCGCACCGCACACCTTCCGGTAGCGTGCCACGCCACGATAAAATCGCAGGCACCTTTACCGAATGCTCATAGAACGTCTGTTTCCACCAAAGCCCATGCTCACCGACCTGTTCACCGTGATCCGAACTATAAAGGATGAGCGTGTTCTCGTCTAACCCGTTCTCGCGGAGCGCAGTCAATATCTGCCCAATCATCACATCCATTCGTGTGACCAGTGCCCAATACGCCGTGCGTGCGCGGAGGATCTCAGCATCAGAGACCTCAACAATACCACACTTCTCACGCCATCCCTGGAAGTGCGGATGCAACGCTTCTGAAAACGGTTCAGGATTTTGCGGCATCGTCATCTGTCCTTCGTAAAGTTGATAATCTTCCTGACGCGCAACGAAAGGCTGATGTGGCAACATAAACCCGACAGAGATCGAAAACGGTGTACCTAAAAGTCCTGCCCGCTTTTGGACCCCGAGCCGATTGAGATAATCGACCGTTGCTGCCGTTACGTCCTCATCGTGCACCTGATACGCACTCTGTCCCGCACCCGATTTTTCGAGACTCACACGCGCAGGGCCCGCCGTCCCAGAGAGTTCGCCGTGATCGACACCGCCTCCACCGTGATAGTTCGGCCCGTGATCCCCAACCAGACGTTCCGCATACCCGTGCAGCTGATCCGGCCCCAACGCATGCATCCGTCCAATAAGCACCGGTTGATACCCCGCGGCACCCATCGCATGTGCGAAAGTCGGTATCCCAGAATCGAGGATATGGCTGTTCGTCCATACCCTATTTTCGTGCGGGTAGCGTCCGCTCAGCATCGACATCCGAGACGGCACGCAGATTGGCGACGGACAATAAACATTATCAAACACCACCCCTTCAGCAGCAAGACTATCAAGATGCGGGGTTTGCACCAATGGGTCGCCATAACAACCGGTTACATACGGGTCATGCTGATCAGAGTGGATATATAGTAAGTTGGGACCTTGCGTGGACATCTAAGCTCCTTCATGAACATCATCGGATTTGCTCTCATTATACCCATACGCCAGTTTTTGTCAAGAAAAGTCCATTGTAGGAGCAGAGACATTCAATTCTCCATTTTCCGAATTCTTGTGGCAGTTACAAGAAAATCACCCGCTACAAATCGTCTCTTAACTGAAAACTGACAACTGAAAGATTTTTCATGCCTCGCAGTGAGAGAAAATCGTACTGACAACTGATAACCCCCTTGACAAAAAAACGATTTTCCTTAAAATAGTGAAAAATCGTTATTTTCAATGCATAACACGCGAAAGGAAAACTCATGACACAAACACCACCAGCATCCGCAGTTGTTCTCTTTGACGGTACAGACCTCAGCAACTGGACAAGCCTCGACGGCAGCGCACCCGGTTGGGAAGTCGAAGGCGACGCAATGCTCGTCATTCCACGTACCGGCGACATCATCACCAAAGAAACCTTCACGGATCACTTCGTACATATCGAATTCAGGTGCCCCGATATGCCTGAAGCCTCCGGACAGGCGAAAGGCAACAGCGGCGTATTCCTCCAAGGTCGATACGAAGTTCAGGTCTTGGACTCCTACGGTATTGACGTTCCCGGCATGGGCGATTGTGGCGCAATCTACAACCAGTTCGCACCGCTCGTCAACGCTTGTAAACCACCCCTCGAATGGCAGTCTTACGATATTACCTTCCGCGCACCGCGTTTCAACGACGCAGGCGAAATGACCGAGGGCCCACGCATTACCGTCATCCAGAACGGCTTAGTTATCATCAACAACGCACAACTCGCTGGCTCAACCGGCGGGAGCGTAGGTGCAGCTGCCGAGCCAGGTCCACTCCGTCTACAAGACCACGGCAACGACGTTAGATACCGGAACGTCTGGGCAGTCTCACTGCCACTTGAAGGCTCGGATCAGTATTAGAGGAAATAGTTATCAGTGTATCAGTAACCAGTGGCCAGTTAAGAAGAGAAACTTTTGTTAATCATGGGGAAACACCCAAGCAAAAACACCCTCTTTTCTGGTAACTGGTAACTGGTAACTGGTAACTCCTAAAACTGACAACTAATAGCGAGGATTTTTATGGAAACCAATCAAGACCTACCGACAATCCCGAGACGACGATTGGGAAGAACGGAATTGAGTATCCCTGTCGTTCCGTTCGGCACACAGGGGTTCGGAAACAACTTCGGATTCGTCTCAGATGAAGACGCTATCGCACTCATCAAACACTCGATATCCATCGGTGTGAACCATTTCGATTGCGCACGCTGTTATGGCGATTCCTTACGGAAACTCGGGCTGGCGATGAAGGAGATCCCACGCGAGGATGTCATCATTACCGCCCGGCTCTGCTGCCACTCCGCCGCAGATTGGGGTGGCTACGGGCAAGGCAGACCCAACTATTCCGCCGAACGCACAATCGCTGACCTCGAAGACCAACTCCAAATTCTCAACGTAGACTACCTCGACGGGATGCTCATCCACGATCCCATCGAAATTGATCCGACCCTCGAAAAGGGTGGCACGCTTGACGGGCTGCTCCAGTGCAAAGCCCGCGGACTCGTGAACTACGTCGGATACGGCATGCGTCAGCACGATTTTCACCTCAAGGCGATGGCAACAGGTGATGTCGATCTCATTTTGTGCTTCAACGACTACAACCTCATCCGCCAGACCGCCGCTGACGAGGTTCTGCCCGCCGCCGCTGAAGCCGATATCGGTGTGATGAACGGCTGGTCAATCCTACGCGGTATTCTCACAGGGGTCGATATCGATGCAGAAATTGAACGTGGACGCTGGAAAAAAGAAGGGGATGTTGCAGCAGCATACCCCATTTGGGAATGGTGCGTTGAAGAAGGAATCAGTCTGCTTCAACTCGCACTCCAGTTCTGTCTGAAAGAAGAGCGGATTCAAGGCAACAACATCGGGAGCCTCAACGTTGAGCAACTCGAAGCAAACGTCCGTGCCGCCAGCACCCCGTTACCCGATGATGTCTGGGAGAAATACGAAGCACGCTTCGGAGAAAATTAGCAATCGACTGTCAGCCGTCAGTTTTCCTAACCAAAGTAGGCGCGGTTTGCAACCGCGCCGGACCCACCACTATAGTGAATTCTAAAAATATCTATACATGGACAACGTTCCAAGTTCCCCCCTGATAAGGGGGGTTAGGGGGGTTATTTCGAGACAGAATAAATTATCTCTCAATCAGTGTTCCCCCCTGACAAGGGGGATTAGGGGGGTTATTTCGAGACAGAATAAATTATCTCTCAATCAGCGTTCCCCCCTGACAAGGGGGATTAGGGGGGTTATTTCGAGACAGAATAAATTATCTCTCAATCAGCGTTCCCCCCTGACAAGGGGGTTAGGGGGTTATTTCGAGACAGAATAAATTATCTCTCAATTAGCGTTCCCCCCTGATAAGGGGGGTTAGGGGGGTTATTTCGAGACAGAATAAATTATCTCTCAATCAGCTCCCCCCTGATAAGGGGGGTTAGGGGGGTTATTTCGAGACAGAATAAATTATCTCTCAATCAGCTCCCCCAAAAACTTATGCGTCGCACGCGGGAGCGGATAATCCCGCAGCACCGCAATCGCAACCCACTTCGCATCCCGCGGCCCGTTCAACACGACCTCACCCGCCTCATAATCACACCGAAACACATCCACCACAATCTTAAAATGCGTAAACGCGTGCCTCACACGCGTCAGATACCGGACATTCCTGACAGAGAGATTGACAACCTCAGCGATATTGCGAACACACGCCACCTCAGCCGCTTCACCATCAGCAATCTCTCCACCGGGGAACTCCCAAAGTCCACCGAGCAATCCATCCAGCTGCCGCTGTGTAAGCAATACCTCGCCTGCCGAATTATAGATAACCCCAACAGCGAGAGGGTGTTCCGGTATAGGCTTCGTCTCACGTCGCTTCGGAAACTCGTCCTGACGCATCGTGTGGAACGCCTCACAAAACGCATTCACAGGACACACCAGACACGTCGGCAACTGCGGACGACAGACCATTGCTCCCAACTCCATCACCGCCTGATTGAACAACCCCGGCACGTTTTGATCCAAAAGCGCGTCCGCTTTCTCCTGAAACATCTTCGCCGACTTCGCATCGTTAATCGGTGCATCCATTAGAAACAACCGCGCCAACACGCGTTTGATATTTCCATCTACCGCCGCATAAGGCGCGTTAAAAGCGATGCTCTGCACCGCCGCCGCACTGTAATCCCCAACACCCGGCAGCTTCCGAAAGGTCGCATAGTCCAATGGGATTTCCCCATCCAGCTCGTTCACGACAACCTCTGCCGCTTTGTGGAGATTCCGTGCCCTCGCGTAATATCCCAACCCTTCCCAGACTTTCAATACATCTTGTAGCGGCGCAGCCGCCAAATCCCGCACACTCGGAAACCTCGCGATGAACTTCTCATAGTAATCCACAACCTTCTTAACCTGCGTCTGCTGGAGCATCACCTCAGAGACCCAAATCCGGTACGGATCGTCCGTATTGCGCCACGGCATCTCGCGCTGGTAACGTTCAAACCACACCAGCAACGCATCCCGAAAATCTTGGTAGTGTTCCACTAAAGGTTTTTTGTGCATATTTATTTCTTTGAATCACAGATTACACGGATTACGCGGATTTTGGGTATCCTGTGTCTTTTACGTATCTTGTAAAAAATGTGAGTTTGATAAATATTTAGGGAAACCGACACATTTCCTCTTAAAGTCCCCCTGATAAGGGGGATTTAGGGGGTTAAATCAGTAGAAAATCGCTTCTTTTTCGGAAAGAGATTTACCTTCATCAGAACCCACTTTCTGACAACTGACAACTATTCTACATATCCACCGCAACCCGAAAACTGACGTTATGAAGCCCCCGAATCGGCTCATACGCCGCACGATTCGCACAACGCGCCGCAAACTCACCACGCGCAATCCACGAACCGCCCCGAATCACCTTCCGCCGACCTTCACTCGCACCCAACGGATTCTCGTCAGGCGAGTACTTATACGCCTCCATGTGAAACCAATCGAAGCACCAATCATAAGCATTACCCGCCATATCGTAGCACCCGCACGGACTCACACCCGACGGATAGCTTCCGACAGGCAGCAGCCGCTTATTCCCCGACTCCGACGTATTCGCCCGACTCGCATCCCACACATCGCCCCACGGATACTCACGAGCATCCGTGCCGCGCGCAGCCTTCTCCCATTCCGCCTCCGACGGCAACCGATATGCGATATTTTCAATCGCCCCGAGCCACTCCAAAAAATGCGTCGCATCGTACCAACTCACCCCGACAACCGGAAAATCGGGAGTGTTAAAACGTTCATCGTCCCAGAACTCCGGAGGCGCGGACCCCGTCGCCTCCACAAACCGCGCATACTGTGCATTCGTGACCTGATACGTACCGATAGCATAAGCATCAAGCGTCACACTGCGTTGCGGTTCCTCTGGATCCGTCTTCCGAAGACCAGTCGGAATCGTCCCCATCGTAAACGCCCCAGCGGGAATATGAATTAAAGGGTAGTTTAATGTTTTAATGTGCATGTTAGGTGTATCAGAGACCAATGAACAGTGCGTTCGCGGAAGGTATAGAAGAGCATCAACATACTGTTTAAGGACATTGAGATCAAGGCACCATGGATGGCAAGGCACTAGTTTTGATTGGTAATTTTACCCAGTGGACATCCAGAAGATAATGAGAGGATTTAAAAGGAATTGGGATTTTGACTACCCAATCTCTTTATCCAATTCTTCCTGGCTCATCTCCTGTACAAATTTGGGAGTAATTTCCGAGTCTTTTCCTTCTTGAAAAATACCCCTTTCAAACGCTCGCATCAGGGTATTACGGCACCGCTTATTCACATCTCTCGGTGTTCCACGTTGCAAGTTAGACATAAGTGCCCTGAGTGCATCCTCTGTAAACGGAAAATAAGATGTTTTGGGTTTTTCTTGGGTTCTATAGTGAGAGAGAAGTTCACGGACATATTGCAGCAGCTCTTCTTGATCTTTCAATTCATGAAAGAAAATTTGTCGGGTAATTCGGTCAGTGAGATATCCCCCGAGAATCAGTTCAATTTCTTCATATTCCTCCGGCGAGGTAAGCGTGAAATTCATAAAGAGTGTAAAGAAATAGGGGAGCCGATCTACCAGTTCACGCAATCCTTGTCCAAAGGGCCGGTATTGCGGCGGTGTAAAATAGATGAAATTCTCCATTTCATCTATCCATAGGCAGAATCTATTGTGATCGGCCACATCAGTGGATTCAGATAACCCAATAAAGCATTGAAAAACGCCTGCTAACACTCGAAAATAATCTTGCGTTTTCTCAATGTTTCGATTCAAGCCAAGTTTTCGCAATTCCGTAGTTGTACATTTACCAAGGAAGTATGCCTTTAGTCGCAGATCGGGGTTCGGATCAAATGCAGTGCCTCTTAAATCCAACAACGCCTTAACGAAATCACTACTCACCATCGTTTGACGAAGGTTTTGCTTAACGGCATCCTCTCCAATAGATTCCACAGTTTTTTTGATTTTTTCCGCTATCCGGTCAAGTCCAATTTGCTCCATAATATCCAAATAAAAATCCCTGGCAGGATTCCCAGTTTCAGTAGGTGTCTGAATTCTTAAAACTTCTATATTCTGGACGCTCGGCGATGTCTCAGGAATGTTTTCATCAGAACTAAAGTAAAGTGAAGCATGGGTTTTACCTCCGCCAATAGGACCTCGGCATAATATCACTTGCGTTGGGGCAGATGCCTTGGCTTCTCGGAAGACACTCTTAAATTCGCCTTTGAGTTCTTTTAGACCCGCCCAAATTGCCTGCTCAGGAGAAGTTGGAGGACTAATAGTAAAAGGGTTTTCTCGTAAACCGGCTAAATTCCAATCAATCGAATATTTCATGTCTCACCTCGTTTTTTCACAGACGGCATGTTTTTAAGCATATTATCTAACTCACTGAGAGAATCTTTATACTTACGAAGACGTTTTATCATTTCCATCGGTGTTTTCTTTCGCTTTCCGCCAACTTTAGGGTGTACAAGTTGCAAAGCCATATCAGCCTGAGTGTAAGACCACTTTGGAAATCTAACAAGATAAATATGCATCAGCAAATCCAATGAAGTCCAGGTTTTTATCGTTCTGAAGTGGCCCTCGTACCAATCAATGAAACCTCGATAGGCATTCATGTCATCCGTTAACATGATGACTTGTCCTGAGCATTGCCTCCGAACTAGCCAAAGCGCGAGAGCACAATTATAGCGTTCCCCTTGATTTTTTTTGGGGTTTCCCTTTGGTGCGAATTCGTTGAAAAGAAATTTCTCATAATCTCGGTCGCGGTGAAAATAACGCCTTGCTTGACGTACAAATTGCAACATCTGTTTGTCGTAGACCCCTAACTCACTTCTGTGCCGTCTAATCTCATGTGGAATTTCCCGAGACACTTGTACATCAAACAATTCGTTTAAAACATCAATAATATAGGTCTGCCCTACATAAATCTCATGTATATTGATAAGTGCCGATGTATCAGGAATCAAAATGTTCATAAACTTTTAGATAGTTGGATAAAAAATAAGATATGACTCATTTTCTCGATGGGAAAATCGCACTTCGTACCATGCATCAGGTTTCTTAGAAAATGTTTCTAAATCTTTATGAAGTTCCCCAAGGTTCACTCCAATTTTGTCCTGTGTAGTGAGAAAAAGTGTCATATAGATGAGGGATGGAAACAGCGAAATTTTGGGAGTAGGCGTGCTCCGGAGTGCTTTAAAAGCCCGAAAAGTGAGTTCGTTGAGCAATTCTTCTTTTTCCTGAGGTTGTATCTCTGACCACAACCGTTCAGGTTCATCTGTAAATATTTGTCCAACAACACCAAAAAAACTATTTTGCAACCACGCGTTCATGTGAATAGCAGGTATTCCTTCTTGGATTTTCGGAAGATCCATGTAAAACTGGGTCCCCATAGTTGTTAATCGAGGAAATTTTCCTTTGCTATGCTCAGTTGAAACCAAACCAAGATCTATCAGCCAGTGAACGCGTGGTGGCACAATATTTTCTAGTGTGCGTTTTGGCATTTTCCCCCAATATTGTACGCGATTCCGTACTGCTAATATGTCACGTGCAATATGCTTTTCCGCTGTCAGCATGTGAGACTGCAGTTGCTGCCGATAAAATTCAGGAAAAAAGTTTTGCAAATCGGACAGAGATCTCGGAGACTTCTCCGCTAAAATCCTAATAACTGTGAAAAGTTGATCACTATCTTTTACTAAAAGCCAGTATAAGTACGCACACCGCTCGGCGTAGATTAGTTCAAACGGGTTTCGATCCGGTCCTTGGTAAAGAAAAGGGAGCAATGTTTTTCCAAATCGAGTGACACGATATGCCCCAGCGATCCTACCAGCAAGTCCCAACGAAACTGCTAAATTCGTGTAGCGTTTTGGACCTGTTTGTTCGCGTGTTGCATTAATAAACCCCTGACGATTCGGGTAAGCCATCAAATCCTGTTCATGGTCAAGGCTCCACTTTTCAAGTCGAGCATAAAGTACAGATTCGCTTAATGTTTTATGCTCAAGTAATCGTAGAATTGCAGAGACATAGCCTAAGCGGCGAACAAGCACGTTAATATCTGTGATTCCAACTTCATATTTAGACATTTGGCAACCCGCCTGTCAAAGTGTAACTATGAGACCTAACCAGACAAAGGGAACAATAACGCACCATTTGAAGGGTCTATCTAACTATTAGTATTGTAGAAGCACTGGGGAACTTCTCAACCACACGCTACTACAATCAAGGATAATAGTATACCAAACTTTCCAAACAATCTCAAGAAAAAGATTAATAATCTACGGGCATATAATTTTCGATCCATAGTTCTTAAATCCAGAACGGTGTAATTTCGGCAGTAATGGCGGTGCTACATAATACTGCCCTTTTCATAAGACACTCACATTCATCAAAAACGATTTTAAAACTAATTGTCCGTAACACTTCGCACATGCCTAATGCAAGTTGACTTCTTTTGGACATATAAAGTATAATAAGTTATATGGGAAATTTTCTAATAACTGAACACGTAACTCCACCAAATCTGACGAAACCCTCTTTTTCGGGGCACCAGACGTTTCCGTTTCGGTATACATGGCTGAAAAAGGGTGTTGATGCTGTAACGGAAAATCCGGCTGTTTTTTCATCGGAAGACGCTTTCGTTACTTTAGGTGTTGGGAAAAATATGGTAAGCTCCATTCGACATTGGTGTACCGTCGCTAGACTTATTAAGGCGGATCCCCACCAGCGCAGAAGGCTTGTTCCGACTGAACTCGGCAAAGCCATTTTTAACGATAAAAACGGATTTGATCCATATCTTGAGGATCCCGCCACTTTGTGGTTGATTCATTGGCAGATTGCGACCAATATGAATCAGGCAACCACATGGTATTGGGCATTTAACGTTTTGAGGAAAAATCAATTCGTTTCGACAACATTCATGGAGGAGTTATACAAATGGGCACAGCAACAAAAAGAATCCATGAGATCTGTCTCCGATAACACACTTCAACGCGATGTCGCTTGCTTTATCCGAACGTATTGCCAATCACGTCAGACCGCTGCCGTAGTTGAAGAGAGTTTTGATTCTCCACTCGTTGAGCTCAACTTAATCGCCGAGTTACCAGAAGATAACAGGTATGAATTCCAGCGAGGTAAAAAAGAGACACTACCGGTTGAGGTTTTTACAGCAACGCTCGTCGCATTTTGGGATCTTCGTTTTTCTGAAAGGGACACATTACCATTTTCAGACCTGATGTACGCTCCTTTAAGTCCCGGACGCATCTTCAGGTTAGATGAAGACACAATGACAGCATATCTTGAAAACCTTGCGCAACTTACTAATGAAGCACTGCAATACGATGAAACCGCAGGTTTGAAACAGGTTTATCGACGAAAAAATCTAAACCTGGTGAAACTCTTAGAAAGGCATTATGAATAACACCCCTTTGTCAAAATTTTTCCAGATTAAGGGCCGTTTTAGGCGATCAGTTCATCTGGAACGTGATTTCTATACAGAGAACGCCTTAGATGGATACATTTTGACTGTTACCGGGCGAGAGATATTAGCACGTGTCATTGCGACGCTTGAAAATGAGACAACATCAAAAGCATGGTCCCTCACCGGTCCTTATGGGTCAGGAAAATCAGCATTCGCACTTTTCATAACGAAACTTCTCGGAGATCCTGATACCCCCGCGACTCGACAGGCTTTAAAAATACTAAAAGACGGAGATACAGCACTACATAAGCGATTTGATACAAAGCGTAATGGAAATTGGTCGTTATCCGGATTTTGTCCTGTGCTTATCTCTGGAGAGCGTGCCCCCCTCCCAATTGCTCTTCTGCGTGGTTTAGAACAGGGACTCAAAGTCTCTGAATTTCTGTCTGTTGGCTCACTTCAACGGAAGATCAGAAAACTATTGAGAACAGCAGCAGATGGCACACCTCCACAAGCATCTGATATTACTGATCTTTTTGAATTAGCAACGAACACTATTAGGGAAAATGGTGGACAGGGTTTGTTATTGGTGATTGATGAACTCGGCAAATTCCTCGAGTACGCTGCACAAGATCCTGTACAAGGCGATGTTTTTGTACTGCAAACCCTTGCCGAATTTGCTGCACGAAGTGACCAGACTCCACTATTCTTGCTGACAATTCTCCATCAAGCCTTTGAACAATATGCCAGTAAGGCAGCCAACAAATCCCAAGAGGAGGAGTGGGCGAAAATACATGGGCGGTTTGAGGATATAGCCTTTGTAGAACCCACTGAACAGGTTCTTCGCTTGATTGGTTCTGCTATTGAAAGAACCTCAGGAGATGAGGAACGAAATTTATCTTTACCTACTGAATTAGAACTCAAACCAAGTCAACTTACCGAGGACGAATTTAGCGAACTCCTGAGAAGCTGTCTGCCACTCCACCCGACCGTTGTACTTGTTATAGATTCAATTTTCCGGCGGTTCGGACAAAATGAACGCTCTCTCTTTGCGTTCCTCAGTTCAAGCGAACCTCACGGACTCCAAGACTTTCTTTTTAATCATCACTGCAACAAAGACACACTACCTCTGTTTTCAATCGCCGACCTGTACGATTATCTCAAGACTAATATGGGAAATAGGCTGTATATCTCACACAATAGCAAGAAGTGGGCAGAAATTGAATCGGCAATAGGTCGACTGTCAGACTCATCTGCTATGCCGGCTAAGTTGATTAAAACGATCGGGATACTTGGCATCGTTGGTGAATCAATTCCAAACCTGAAAGCCTCAGAACCGATGCTCCGTTACGCCTTAGATGACAAAACAAAAGGGTTTGCCCATGAATTTGAGATAGCACTTGACACTTTGAAAACCCGTTCCATTGCTACCTACCGTCTCTATCATAAGGCTTACGCGCTTTGGGAAGGGAGTGACATCGACATTGAGGCTAAACTCCGTGAGGCAGAAGGAAGCGTTCATACAAAAGCCAATCTTACCGCGAATTTGTCGCGCTATTTGCCGACGCGTCCCCTTGTTGCTCGACGACATCTATTTGAAACCGGTACCCTTCGTTACTTTGCCGTTCGGTACACGGATATGGAAAACTTTGATGCGGACCTTAAAAAGCCGCTCGGTGATGCAGCTGGACTTGTGCTCTATACACTTCCAGCAAATGAACATGAAATTAACCAATTAGTCGAAAAGGCAAGTGAGAATCCCCTTGCTTCCTATCAAGAGGTGTTAATTGCAATCCCTCAGACTATAGGCACTCTACAAGATGCTGTTACCCAGCTCACCCACCTATATTGGGTTTCCGACAACACACCTGAATTAGATGGAGACCGAATAGCAAGACTCGAACTCTCAATGCAGCAGATACAAGCGGAGAAAGAAGTGTCCGACAGACTAACAGCAATCTTTGGCGAAGACGGTAAAAACGCTTGTACATGGTACCACCAAGGACAGTCCGTAAACATTAACTCCCAACGCTCAAGAAACGCTCATCTCTCAGAAATCTGTGATGAGATCTATGATAAGAGCCCCATTATTCGGAACGAACTGATCAACCGACGGGAAATCTCCGGTGCCGCAACAACGGCGAGAAAGAACCTAATCAAAGCCATGCTTGAAAATGGCGACAAGAAAAACCTCGGCATCAAAAGCTATCCTCCTCAAATGAGCATCTACCTCTCCCTCTTATGGAATACGGGGATACACCGTGAAGCTGAAGGAGTATGGGGATTTCATCCACCAAAAACAGACGACAAAAACAGAATGGAGCAGACATGGAAAGTGATTGAGGATTTTCTTGAAAAATGTGAAGGTGAACGACAATCCATTGTAAAGCTTTATAAATGTCTGATGGCACCACCACTCGGCGTGCGAAATGGTCCATTGCCCATTCTGTTGTGTGCCGCGATGCTGCATTACAAAACCGAAATCGCTCTTTACGAAAATAACTCTTTTATACCAGACTGGTCAATGCCGGTATTTGAAAGACTGCTCAAAGTGCCTCAACAATTTGAACTGAAACGCTTTCGGATAGCAGGTATCCGTGCGGATTTATTGACACAATTTTCGGAGACGCTCAATCAACCAGTGGAGGTCAAAGACTTTGATTTGTTAACGGTCGTCACGCCACTTATACGCTCTATAGCACAACTTCCAAAGTACGCACTAACAACACAAGAATTGAGTGACGCGTCACAAAATGTCAGGAAAGCCATTCTGAATGCAAGTGAACCGGATGAACTTCTCTTTAATCAATTGCCTGAAGTACTTGGATTCCCTGCCTTCGGCACAGAAACAGCAATAGATGCAAAGATTGTTTCGGATTTCTTCACCACACTGCAAGACGCTCTGTCCGAGTTAGAGCAGGCTTATGAAGTGCTACTAAACTCTATTGAGCAGCTGCTCGTAGAAGCCTTCAATTTGAGTCCCGACAAAGAAAAATTCCGAGCAGAATTAGCTGCCAGAGCTGAGCCCTTGTTAGAAATAACAATCGAAACTGATTTTAAAGGGTTTTTAATCCAAATCTGCAGGGATAGACATGATTTCACCAGTTGGCTTGAGGCAATAGCAACCTATCTTACACAAAAACCACCTGCATCGTGGGTAGACTTGGATAAAGCACGATTTGAAAGCAAACTTTCTCAATTTGCAAGAAAATTTTGGCATTTTGAAGCGGTGTCCTATGAAAAATGGAAGCACACCGAATTATCAGCAGGTGAGCCAATCCGTATCGGCGTTACAAGACCTAAACAACCCGAACAGGAACAAGTTGTCATTTTGCCTGCAACTGCTGAGGAACAAGCAAATAAATTGGAGCGCGCAATTGAGCAGGTTTTGGACAAAACTGACACAGATCGAAACTCCGAATTCCGTCTTGCTGCTTTAGCACGAATCACAGAAAAATTGATGTCCAAAGATAAAGAAAAACGCTATTAGTAGTTTTGGGATTTGTTAAATTAGTTTTCACAATAAATTATTTGAATTTGTAAATTTTTAATTTGACAAGAAAATACGCAGTTAGTAGATACGGGATTAGTTAATTTCGTTTTCACATTATTTCAGGTTTTAAAACTTGACATTTTTTACAGAAATTGCATAATTGTTAGAACGTCATTAGGTAGGGAATTGCATCTGCCTCGCTTGAGGCAGTCCCTACCAGCCGAATGCAATCGGGAATGACGTTGTATGGCAAAATGACGGACACCCAATAATATACTTACAAGTGAATGTATCTCTACAGAAGGGGTAACACCCCTTGCCCGAATGCTTTGTGGTAAAACTATGAAACGCAACCGTTTTACTCTATTACTTATCGGTGCAATTTTCTCTGTCATCGTTATTGTCGCTTTTTTTTTCATATGGCAACCGTCCGAAAGTGAAACGACACCTGAAAAGTCTGCCTACAAAGGATTTGCAATTATTGTAGAGGTGTCTGGTGCAATTCTTCATGACAAAAACGAGATAGAAAGTTACCTGAAAAGTGAGTTGCGCAGACTCGGAGATGTAGAGATTAACAAAGAATATGCCACTCACTATCTATTTATAAAAGCGGAATATACCAGTGTCGGGGTTATGGCAATTTCCTATGTTTTTGCAGAAAACCAAGTAACAGAGTTGATTTATAAAGGGCATGATTTAGTCATTTATAATTCAAATTGGAACAAATTATCTGATGTTTGCAAAAACATAATAGTAGCCATTGACGTTTACTTTCTTGAACCAATACGTGAGGGTAAATGACCTAAAAGTAAACGAACCCAACTGCACAGGGCTTTTGTCCTGCCAACTTTGAAAGGATTTACAATGTTTGTCAAAACACAATTTGAAACGATCATAAACCTTGCTTATTTTGAACGGATTAATCTTACTAAAGTTTGGACAATTTTAAAAAACCTGAGTTTGATAAATCCTTGAAAGTTTTTGTATAAAGACGTGAGTTTGATAAATAATCGGAAATTTTTGTATAAAGAGAACTCTTTTGGTATAATGAAATTTGTATGATATAGGGAGGCTGCAACCTCCCTATTAACTTACCTATATTATACCATTTTTTAGGTGTCTAATTCAAGGGAAAATTCAATAAATACGTGGGTTTAAAGCGGATTTTTAAAATTATTTTTCAATCCCAAAACTACTAAATTCAAAGAAAAAATGGCTTGATATCTTGAGAAGTATCTGCTATAATTGGGAATGTAGAGTTATAAAATAACTACCTCAGGAGGAAACATGGAACAAAAAGTTCGCCATTTGCTCGGTCTTTCTGGAGGAAAAGATAGTTCTGCGCTTGCTGTTTACATGCGGGATAGGGTGCCAGAGATGGAATACTTCTTCTCTGATACTGGTAAGGAACTACCGGAGACCTATGAGTTTTTGGATCGATTAGAGGTATTCCTGGGCAAACCGATTGTACGCCTCAATATGGACCCGGATCCCAACACCAACCGTGATTTCGATCACTGGCTGACAGTATATGAAGGTCTACTCCCGTCGTCTCAAGTCCGCTGGTGCACCGTTGACCTCAAGATCAAACCATTTGAGGCGTACGTAGGGAAAGATAAAGCATATCATTACATTGCCATCCGCGCCGATGAAGATCGTGTTGGTTACAAACCCCCGAAGATCTCCTCCCTTCACAACATCGAACCCAAATATCCGTTCAAAGATGATGGAATCACCAAAGAGGATGTCTACCGAATTCTGGAGGAAAGCGGTGTCGGTTTGCCTGACTATTACAACTGGCGGACGCGTTCTGGGTGTTATTTCTGTTTCTTTCAACGTAAATCCGAGTGGGTGGGACTGTTAGAGCAGCATCCCGATCTCTTTGAACTCGCCAAGGCATACGAAAAACCCAATCCAAAGTCAAAGACAGGAGAATTGTTTACGTGGTGTCAGGGTGAAACTTTAGAAGAATTGTCTAAACCAGAACGGATAGCGGAAATCAGGACAAATACCGAAAAGGCGATAGAAGATAAGAAAAAAGCAATAGCAGAGAAGAAAATGACCAAACCGAATCAAACCCTGATGCAAGTCCTCACCTCAGCTGAAATCCTCACTGAGGTTCTTGACGACGAGGATGATGAGGAACCATGCCTGATTTGTCATAAGTAAAAAATTTGGTTGCCTGCCTTTTGGTTCAAGTTCACAGAATGGAAATTCTAAAAATGGATATGAAGGAACTTTTCAACAAACTGTACTTTGCACAAACTGAGGACGCTGTTGATAAAATCATCAACGCTTATCCGGACACATTCAAATCTGAAAATTGGTTTCCCCTTGGTAAGAACGAAAACAATTTCGCGGTCATTGAAAACCAACAATCAACTCCAATTGCGGCACTAATTGAGAAAATTACAAACTCAATTGATGCCGTTTTAATGAGGAAATGTTTGGAAGCAGGTATTGATCCTAAATCGGATAGTGCACCGCGATCAATGGAGGAAGCTAAAGTTAAATTTTTTGCAGATCACAGAGACTGGGATCTATCACAGACTAGGAGTAAACAAGCAGAAAACATTCAAATTATCGCTGATGGACCGCGCTTCAACACCTCATTAACTATTTATGACAATGGTGAAGGACAACACCCCGAAGAATTCAAGGACACCTTCCTGTCATTATTAGAGGGTAATAAGGCTGAGATTCACTTTGTACAAGGTAAGTACAACATGGGTGGAAGTGGAGCGATCGTGTTTTGTGGTAAAAAGCGCTACCAGTTAATAGGGTCAAAGAGATATAATAATACAGGTAAGTTCGGATTCACGCTGATTAGAGAACATCCGTTAAGTAAAGCGGAAGAAAAAATTAAAAAAAACACATGGTATGAGTATTTGAAAGTTAATGGGGAAATTCCTGCTTTTTATGCCGAGCAACAAACCTTAGGTTTGCATAACAGAACATTTACGACAGGTACGATTATTAAACTTTACTCTTATGATTTACCCGCAGGAAGCCGTTCCGTTATTTCTAGAGATTTGAATCAAAGCCTTAACGAATATTTGTTTGAACCTATTTTGCCGGTGATTACAGTTGATAAAAAGGAGCGTTACCCTGATGATCGCAATTTAGAAAGAGATTTATACGGTTTGAAACGAAGGTTGGAACCGAAGGATAACAGATATGTGGAAACGTACTTCTCTGAGGATTTCAACAACGACCCCTTTGGAAAAATGAAAGTGACGTGCTATGTTTTCAAGACAAAAATCGATCACAGATCAGTAAAGGAAACTAAAGAAACAATACGCAGAGAATTTTTCAAAAATAATATGTCTGTTCTCTTTTCTATCAATGGACAAGTCCACGGACACTACACCTCTGAATTCATAACTCGTTCCCTAAAATTGAACCTACTCAAGGAACATCTCCTTATCCATGTTGATTGCACCGATATGAACTACAATTTCCGTAAAGAATTGTTTATGGCATCTCGCGATCGATTAAAGGATGGCGAAGAGACACGGGAGTTACGGAAATTCTTGGCAGAAAAACTCGGTGATAAAAATGGTCGACTAGCGGAAATTCAGAAACAGCGGAAAGATTCTATGGCGATAGCAAATGGAGACACCAAAGATTTGCTCAAATCTTTAGCGCAGAATTTACCGAAGGACGAAAACCTATTGAAATTATTGGGCCAAACCTTAAATTTGGATTTGCAAACCAACGGTAAAAAAAATAGGAACAAGACACCGAGGTTAAAGCCAAAGAAAGACCTACAACCTTTTAATCCCCAACGATTTCCTACGTTTTTTAAACGGCACTTCCAAGGTAAGGATCGGAAAGATGCAGTAGCAATACCAATTGGAAGTGAGAAAACAATTTTCTTTGACACGGATGTAGAAAATAATTATTTCGATCGCGTTGAAGAACCAGGAGAATTAAAAATCGCTCTTCTTGATTTCAAAACGAATGAAACACAATGTGGTAGTATGTCAGGTAGAGTTGATCAAATTGAAGATATATTTGATGTGCATAAAAGCAGTCCCCAGGACGGAACAATCAAGATTCATCTTAGTCCGAAGGAAAAAGTCGATGTTGGAGACGAAGTAAGAATTAAGGTTAGTTTAGCAGGGCCAACCGGAGAATTTGATAACATATTCTGGGGAAAGATAAGTGAATCCAAGGTGCCTAAACAATCCACACCGAAATCCGAGGAGAAAGAAACTCCAAACTTGAGTCTGCCCGAACCGATATTAGTTTACCAAGAAGCTTGGGAAAGAGTTGAAGAGGCAATAGGTGGAACAATGGACTATTCTACCATTATGCACCCCGATGTTAAAGGTGAAACATTAGAGGCAATTTATATTAATATGGACAGTACCGTTCTAAAAAATTTCAAGGCTAAGACCCGAAATCCAAATGGGGAGCAGTTAGAGACAGCCAATCGGAGATATATTACCGCGGTGTATTTCCATACATTGTTTCTATACTCAATCACGAAAGCTAATAAATATCAAATTGCACAGGAAGGAGATGACACGGATTCTCCAATTGAATTAGATACTTACCTCAAAGATTTGTTTGCAAACCATTACGCAGAATTCTTTCTGAACTTTGGCACCGAGGAATTCATGCAATTACTAGAAGATTAACTTCGTAAGGGATAAAGAAATCTAGTGTCAATTAACGATCTTCTTCCAGATCCTGATAAACCAAGTGTTCATTGCCCTCCTTTTGTTCTCTGGCCTCGACAATGGGCGGCATATAATCTTTCGGATTTGTTCAATTGGGAAATTCACCCTTTTCAACGAGACCAAATTGACCAGATACCAAGAAATCCAGGGATTTACAGTTTTGTTGTTCAGCCTAGAATTGCTGACCACCCTCACTGCTCTTACTTGATGTACGTAGGTATGACAGAACGACCTCTTCGGGAACGTTTCAGAGAATATTTCAGTGAGAAACGAGATGCTACAAATGGCAGGCCAAAACTTCTGAAGATGCTTAACGTATATCAAGACTATCTACATTTTTGTTGTTCAGTAATTGAGGAAACGGAACGGATTGAAGAGATTGAGGACGCGCTCCTCAATGCCTTCATACCACCTTGTAATGATGAATATCCAGCGGAAATTAGACGCATCATGAAAGCTTTCCCATGAAAAAAAACGAACTTATCATTCCAGCACTTAGAGCACGCATGGGTGATTGGATTTACTATGTGACATTCTTACGGATGGACCAAATCGCAGACCAGATTCACATCGCCCAAGAAATTCACTCAAGCAATATCCTCAAGGATATGATCCAACGTCAGATTACCAACAGAGCAGGTCAAATTTCTGACTATTTACTGAAACAACCGCAGCGATTCTTCAACAGTCTCATTGTCGGAGTTTACGGCGGCTCACCAGATTGGTATGAATTGAAGATTGGTACAAACCGACGCTTTGATGCCCCTGCTCTTCCATCGGAATTGGAGGGTGTACTTGGAATTCTCCAGCTTGATGGAACGCAAATTCTCTTTGCAGTTGATGGACAACATCGTGTAGAAGGAATCAAGCAGGCACTGAAAAAGAACGATAAATTAAAGAAGGAAGAAGTTAGCGTCATCTTTGTAGCACATCGGAATGATCCAGCTGGTATGGAACGGACACGCCGCCTCTTTACAACGTTGAATCGATATGCCAAACCTGTCAGTAAAAGTGAAATCGTCGCGCTTGATGAGGACGACATTATTGCAATCACAACGCGAGAATTAGTTGACACACATCCACTCTTTCAAGAGAAAATTTCACTATCGAAAACGAAAGCGATTGCGGTCAAAGATAACAGGAGCTTTACAACGATCATTACCCTCTACGATGTCTTGGAAATCTTATTCAGAAGAAAAAAAGGTTGGTCTGAATTCAAAAGGCACCGTCCTGAGGATGACACGATTGCTGAATTTAATGCGAACAGTGCCTATTTCTGGAATAGAATGGTTGGACATTTCTCACCTTTAAAGGAGGTTCTAGCGAGTCAACCGGATGAAAATATTGCTGGACACTACCGCCACAGAGCAGGCGGACATTTGTTGTTCAGACCTGTAGGACTTCTGATTATCGCCAATGTTGTCAGGCAAGCAAAAGATGCAGGTCTAGATGAAAAGGAAGCTATTAGGCGCATTTCGGAAATCTCAATGGAACTAACAGACGAGCCTTGGGGTGGCTTACTCTGGGACAGAATTAATCAGCGAATGATTAGTGGAACACTCCAGCAAAAAGTTGCGAAGCAGATTCTTTTCTACACTATCGGAGGTGATCTTAAGGACATGAAAACAAGTGTTGAAGCAGTTCGGAAAGAGTACGCAGGTCTGCTCAACAAAGAAGAATCCGATGTTAAACTGCAACGACAATACATCTCGCTATTGTAGCATAAGTCCTGAAGATCATCTGCCATTCGTTGGGAAACTTCTGATACGGAATTCAAGGATGTTTCCTTTGATATTATCCCAATTTTTTAGCGAAAATCACTATTTACAAGAAAAATAATAAGCCCGTAAAAGTCCAACTCATTGGACACTCAAAGATTGAGAAACAACACATTATTTTTATTTTTTCCCGAGATTAAGCAATCTTGCCAGCGGTATGCCTATTGGCAAATGTCCACACATTTTCAAATCCCACCATAAACACCCCTACCCAAAAACCAAATATGTATTTGATATTCCCCTTTATATATGTTATACATATAGTATGTTATGTTAGAGATTTGAAGAAAATCCAAAAAACGGAGCAACCTACAGATACAATTAACCACCAAAATCCAAAATGTTACACTTCCCTTGGTAACTTTTTTCGCAGCCAGAAATACCAAAAAAAACGCCTCTAAATTCATACAGACACTGGGTTTACGACCTATTTCAAAAAATTACCAAAAAGCAAAAAAAGATACCATTTGGTATCTTTTCGGTCAGGCTGGTATCTTTTTTAAGGCAAAATCACATCGGGATTTTCCAGCAGAAGCCTCGACCTAAAACCCACATCACCCGCGGCAATTCGCGAATCAGACAACACAACCTCACAATCCTATCAATCCGGTAATCCCGACAATCAGCACATCAGACAATAGCAAAAAACCAAATATTTCCCTTGACTTTATACTTTATATATGATACACTTAAAATATGTTATATTAGAATTATGAGAATATCATTAAAACAACCTGCGGAAACATTCGCAGCATTTCGCAAGGAGATAAACCGTGAACACTGAACACCAGAACCCAAAAACACAGTTACCACCCGCAATTGAAGAGAAACCGATCATTTATGACGACATAGAACTTGAAGAAGTCCAAGAAGTCGCAGCTTTGCCACCCATCCAACTCTCACCCGACGAGATAGAATATGCCATCTCACTTTTCGCCAGAGGGTTCGCACGCGGCGATGTTGTCACCATGCTTATAGAGCAATTCCCCGAGCGGGACACCCAAGCCCGCGCAGATGACACATTCAGAAGAAGACTCTCCGATACCCTTCGGACCTGCGACCCAAGCAGTGCCATCTTCGCAAAAAATCGGTTCAAAACCCTTTATGACCTGCACCAAGAACACGTCCGTGAGACCCTCGGGAACACTTATACCCAGATAGACACACTCTTGAAAGACACACTCCGCGAACGCGTCGAAGTACAAATAGCGCGGTTGGAAAAGATTGACGCAAAGATTGAACATTTACACGAACTTTATAACCGTTACCAGACAGCACAAGCAGAAGCCAGAATGGTAGAGTTACGGGACGACGCTTTCCGAAATCTCTACGCCACAGATCAATCGCTGGTGAAATGGTATAACGTCCGGTTGAAGGAAGAACAGCACTTGATGAAATTATTTATCTCCCTCAAAACACTGGAAGCAAAACTCGCAAGTATCTCAAGCCTCCACGGCTCGTATACGCCACAGGAATGGTAATACCATTTCTGTTAATAAATCCCTCTTTATGTAGAATAAACTTTTAGTTTGTTCCGCATCACCACACATTCCATGAAAACCGCTGATGCGATAGCATTATTTAGAAATGGTATAACCCACAAAGGAAACTTTCAATGCCAGATGATAGAAACCCGCGCGATGAGAATAGGTAGAAATACCAGAAAAACGATGCCCAAAGAAACCCGCGAATGCAGGATCATTCAATTGTCCGTTTTGGGTGTTGTCCTTTTGCAGGTGATAATACTTAATTTATGTTATGTATTATGAAAAAACGCTGAAATTTTCGCAGCATTTCGCAGCATTTCGCAGCGTTTCGCACCGGATCCTGCAAAAAAAGCCGTCCAATCCAATAATTTCTTAAATAGGACTTACGCATGCTGCTCTTTTGTAGCACAAACTTTCCAGTTTGTGGCCGGAGACCGCTGTGTTTTCCGAAAATTCTCATCTAACAGAACGGGCTGCAGTCAAAATTGCGTAAGTCCTGTTAAAATTGAAGGGGCCTGCTCACTAATGGTATAATAATTGACATCCGTCCTTTAGATATGTTATCATTTTCATATTCACGGGGATTAGGGGCACGAAAATAAAGGAACCCTTGAACATGAGAGATCAACGCACGCTTTTCGATCTGACACAACAGGAGTTTCTACACATGACAGGTGAAGAAAAATTTCAGGTAGACCTTGAAGGCTACCTCGTCATAAAAAACGTCTTGACCGACGACGAAGTCGCCGAGATGAACGAGATTATTGACAACGGAGACCGCCAAGGACCGCCGAGTCTCTGGGGTGAACCCTTCAAACGGCTCATCGACCATCCGACAATCCTGCCGTATCTCATTGATCTATTAGGTCCGCACGTCCGACTCGATCACGATTACTCTCTCTTTATGCAGAAAGGACAAGGACGCGGTGGATTACACGGCGGTGAGGACGGTGGACGCGCCGGTGGACACGTCGGTGATCACTGGTATAAATACCGAGATGGACACATGCGGAATGGATTGTCCGTGATGACATACAATCTGGCAGACGCACCCGCAGGTGCAGGCGGATTCGCCTGTATTCCAGCGAGCCATAAGAGCAACTTTGCACCGGAGATCCCATCAGAAGTACGCCGATTTGAGCGTCCTGCGCACTACGTCGTCCAACCGCCCGTTGAAGCCGGAGATGTGCTATTCTTCACGGAAGCACTCATTCACGGGACGATGCCCTGGACAGCCGACCACGAACGCCGGTCGTTGCTCTACAAATACAGTCCCGGACACTCCGCTTGGTCACAGAATTATTACGACATCAGTAAATACGACGGGTTGACCGAGCAGCAGAAACGGATGCTAATGCCACCCTCCATCGGCAGACGACCCCGCGTCGTTGACCCGGAATAAAAAGGACTGGCAAATTTCCATGTGATAGTCGGCTATGCTACATACATCTCTTTTCTGACAGCCGACGGCTGACGGCTGATAGCCAATCCGCTGATGGCTGACAGCACAATAAAAGGAATTTAGACCATGACAGGTGAAGAGAAATTTCAGGTAGACCTTGAAGGTTACCTCGTCATAAAGAACGTCTTGACTGACGATGAAGTCGCCGAGATGAACGACATCATCGATAACACAGAACGCCAGGAACCCCCAAGCCTCTGGGGTGAACCTTTTAAAAGACTGATTGATCATCCGAAAATCCTACCGTATCTTATTGAACTTTTGGGACCGCACGTCCGACTCGACCACGACTATGCCATCTTTATGGAAGAAGGACAGAAAGGTGGTAGATTGCACGGTGGTGAAGATGGTGGCGGTCCCGGTGGATCTGAAGGCGATCACTGGTACAAATATCGTGACGGTATCATGCGCAACGGTTTATGTGTGATGACCTACAACTTAGCAGATGCCCCGGAAGGCGCAGGCGGATTCGCCTGTATCCCCGGAAGCCACAAGAGCAATTTCTTGCGTCAGATTCCGTCAGAGGTACGCCAATTTGAACGTCCGACACATTACGTTGTGCAACCGCCCGTTGAAGCCGGAGATGTCTTATTCTTCACCGAAGCCCTCGTCCACGGGACAATGCCGTGGACAGCAGAGCATCGACGGCGTGCACTGCTCTATAAATACAGCCCGGGACATTCCGCTTGGTCGGGACACTACTACGACATCAGTAAATACGACGGGTTAACGGAACAACAGCAACGGATGCTAATGCCACCCTCTATCGGCAGAAGACCCCGCGTCATTGACTCGAAATAAAAAGGACTGACAAATTTCCATGTGATAGTCGGCTATGGTACATACATCTCTTTTCTGACAGCCGACGGCTGACTGCTGATAGCCAAGCCGCTGACGGCTGAAAGCCAACCGCCGACTGCCAAATGAAAGGAACTTGGACTATGACAAGTGAAGAGAAATTTCAGGTAGACCTTGAAGGTTACCTCGTCATCAAGAACGTCTTGACCGACGACGAAGTCGCTGAGATGAACGATATTATCGACAACGGTGAACGTCAGGGACCGCCGAGTCTCTGGGGTGAACCCTTTAAGCGGCTCATTGATCATCCGAAAATCCTACCATATCTCCTTGAGTTATTAGGTCCGCACGTCCGACTCGACCACGACTATGCCATCTTCATGGAGGAAGGTCCACAGATTAATGGATTGCACGGCGGCGAAGATGGCGGTGGCCCCGGTGGCCCCGAAGCGGATCACTGGTACAAATATCGCGATGGCATCATGCGCAACGGTTTATCCGTGATGGCCTACAACTTAGCAGATGCCCCGGAAGGTGCAGGCGGATTCGCCTGTATCCCCGGAAGCCACAAGAGTAACTTTTTGCGAGAAATCCCAGTAGAGGTACGGCGATTCGAGCGTCCCACACACTACGTCGTCCAACCGTCCATCAAAACAGGGGATGTCGTCTTTTTCACCGAAGCCCTCGTTCATGGAACGATGCCGTGGAAGGCAAAACATCAACGGCGCTCGTTGCTCTATAAGTACAGCCCTGGACACTCTTCATGGTCGAACATCTACTACGATATCAGTAAATACGGTGAACTAACCGAACAACAGAAACGGATGTTGTTGCCGCCATCCATTGGCAGTCGCCCGCGCGTTATAGATACGGATTAAACAAGGTTAGTTCATTTTTGCTCGAGGCCGGTAGTATAGCGAGCACAACTCGCCCCTACGGGACTCAATTGACTCGGTTTTCAGTTGCTTGTGATGGATTGTCTTATCACAAAAATCACAGAAATCACAGAAATCACAGTTCAGAATTAATAACACGAGAATGCCACGAAAAAATCCCTAAATTGACAACTATGGCGCGGTTAGGAAACCACACCATAAGTGTCAATCTTAAAAAAATAACCGTCGCGACCCCCAGACCGGTAGGTTCGGTTTCCTAACCGAACCGGGTTCTACGCGGAAACCTTGATGACTTCAAAAACCTCTTCAGTCCTGTAAGGACGTTATGTTTATAGCAGCATGTGACCAAAAAAGACCTAAGCCCTGTAAGGGCGGCATGTTTATAATAACTGTTCTAAAAAGTCGTGAAATATCCCTAAATTGACAACTATGGCGCGGTTAGGAAACCACACCTACCGGGTCTGGAAACAGAGAAGGAAAATATAAATGCCAAAGATTCAACTTACCGGTAACCAGAGCGATTTCCTTAAAATTGTTGTCGCAGCGACAGGTCGTGGCGACCTCGAAACCGTCCGCCAACTGCTTGACGATAACCCTGCATGGATTCACACCATCGGTTCGCACGGGCGGACGATGCTGTGGGAAGCAGCGTATCGTGGGAAATTGGAGATGGTGCAATTCCTCCTTGAACGCGGTGCCGATATAAACCTACCGGGTTGCTATCATATCCAACACAGCCTTGAGATAACACCCTACTGCGTGGCACGCTATGAAGGACGCGACCTCGTGGCAGAGTATCTACTCCAGCAGGGCGCGACAATCGACATCCACACCGCCGCCTACCTCGGAGATTACGACACCGTCCGCGCACATCTCGACAGCGACCCAAGTCTCGTCAATAGCGGATACCTCCAATCCGTCATGCTACCGTCAGGGCAACCGCACACCGTTGAACACCGAGAAACCGCGTGGGCGACACCGCTCTGCTACGCCATCATCGGCGGAAACGTAGCGATTGTTGAACTCCTCATCTCACGCGGTGCGATTATCGAACCCTACAGCAAAGACTTATTGGATTATGCTGTCGGAGAAGATCGGGTGGAGATTACTAAGATGTTGCTTGAGAACGGTGCGGATCCGAGCAAAGCACCGCATATCTTGGACGACGGCTCCGAAATGAGTCAATTGCTGAAGGCGCACGGTGTACCCTCGAAAGATATTAACGCGCAGAACCACATGGGCTGGCCTCCGCTCGTTTACGTCTCCCGCGGCGATAAAGGAGAACATCCGGAGGATGTACTACGACTTTTAGAACTCGGTGCCGATATCAATGTTCAAAACCACAAGGGTCAAACGGCACTGCATTGTGCAGCGAAGGCGGGGTTTCTCAAGGTCATCAATTTGCTCATCGAAAAAGGTGCCACGATTGATGCACCCGACAATAAAGGCGAAACACCGCTGTTCGAGGCAATCCGATCAACGATAAAGGATGGCGAAAAACAGCGCGCAGCAATCGAAGCACTGCTCGTCAAAGGCGCGGATCCAAACTTTAAGAATAGGAAAGGGCTGACACCGCTACAGATCGCACAACAGATGCGACGGGCGGACGCAGGAAAAATCGTTGAACTGCTGCGAAGGTATAATGCGGTTTAGTTCGCGCCTAAAGAGAGAAAAATATGATAACCATCACCCACGATAAAATTCTCGGTTTCACACCCCGTTGGGCACCTTACAACGGATTTTCACTGTTGTTCGACAATCCGGATGGTGGTTTGTCGTCGCTACAAGAAAACACGGAACTCATGAAATTGGATAGTGTTTCGAGCCATCCAACTTTAGAATTCTATCAAGCCTTCGTTGACGTGCTTGACTTCATTGATACCAACCTACTGACCAATACATATCTCTTCTGTCCACTTCCACCGAGTACCTATCATGTCACCGTCTGGGACGGCTTAAACGTCGGCAATCTTGCAGATGTGAATCCCTCGGAACAGGAAAGGTGGGCAGATTTTGTAAACAAACTGCCCCACACATTTCACGAAAATAGCGAATTTACCAGTTGGACGAGCGCATCTTTGTTAACACAAAATTTGGATTGGAACATCACCTTTCGACTGGATACCCTTTATAAATGGGGCACCGGGATGGGTATCCTTCTGAAGCCAGCAGATCAGGAATCGGCACAGATTCTCGAAGAAATTAAAAATCGCCGTGAAACTCTCTATGACAATTTTCCAGTGAAAATAGCGCACCCCGAATATGTGCCTCATGTTACACTCGGCTATTTCGCCAACAGAGAATCAGCACAACTAACGACTCCACTCATCGAGGATTGGGCAAAAATCTTTGAAGAAACAGTAAGAGATCTGACCATCACCTACCACAACATAAGTCTCTACGGTTTCACCGATATGATAACTTTCTTTAAGACTAAACAATGAAAACACCTTACACACGCGAGAGACTCATTCAAGACTTTACCAATCTCGGCATCGAAAAAGGTGACATGCTTTTTATCCATTCATCTTTCAAGAGTCTCGGATCCGTTGATGGTGGGGCAGACACAGTCATCGCTGCATTAGAAGAAACCGTCGGACAAGACGGGCTGATTCTGATGCCGACTTTCAGTCTTTTACCGAGTCGGGAAGAACGCGTCGCATCGTGGGATGTACCAACAACCCCCTCTACAGTCGGATGGCTGACAGAATTCTTTCGCCAGATGCCCGGCACCTATCGCTCCGACCACTACTCCCACGCCGTTGCTGCACGCGGAAAAAACGCAGAAGCGTTTGTGGCAGATCACCGCCGACGTGAAGGCTATCAATCGCCGTGGGACCTCCATCCGTGGGGAAAGACTTATGGCACGCATTCGCCGATGTTTCGCGCCTACAAATCGGATGCCAAGCTTCTCATGATTGGTGTCGATTACCAGACCTCAACCTATATCCATCTCGTTGAGGTTATCTATTGGAACAAACGCCTTGCGCAAGACACACAGGCAACGTTTATCGGACTGAACCGTCCAAAACTCGGCGCGTTTTGGGACGCACTCGGTGAATTAAGACAAGGCAAGGTGGGAGATTCAGGCTGTCGGTTATTCCACATCGAAACCTATGTGGACACGCTGCTAACAGAGGTGGAACACAACCCTGATCCATATATCGGATAAAGGTCTACGACACCCATTTTTCATGGAACTTACGCATTTTCTCTTAAAGTCCCCTGCTACCAACTTACCCCTCGTGAGGTAAACGATTTAGGCGTTCTTAGATACCCGCCTTTTATCGCACCCCATTTCGTGGGTAACTTGTTTGCTGGCTCGACAGCAAAAACCTGATCCATCGCCTTTTGGATCTCACCTTCATCAAGCGCAACGCTCCAGATCGCAACTTCATCGATGCGTCCAATGTAATGTTCCCGATTCCCTTCGCTATTCACAGAATTTTTAGGATTATAGCGATTATAGTAAAGTCCGTAAATAAGCGGACATCTTTGTAGCACAAACTTCCAGTTTGTGTTTCCAGTCTGAATGCCTGTTATAGGTATTCAGACTGTTTGAGAATGTCCAATTATAGTAGATCTCATAATTATTTGCACCATAGGTGTCAATTTTAGAAAAAATAACCCTCTCGGCACTCAAAAACAACCTCGCCACCCAGACCCAGACGGCGGTTTCCTAACGCTTTACACTTTTGACTCCTGAACTCTGATTTATCTGATTCCTATGATTCCCATGATAAGACAACCCATCACAAGAAACTGAATACTGAAAACCCAAGCATGACGACTCAGCGGTTCTGCGGGAACCCCATCTTTGTAGAAACTTCAACACCACAATCAGCAGCTTATTTTTCATCAGAAACCTTATCACAAAAATCACAAAAATCACAGTTCATACTTACTATGCCGAGAATGGCACGAAAAATCACTAAATTGACACCTATGATCTCATAATTATTTGCACATGTCGGGAAACGTAGGGGTTCGGTAACCCAACCCCTAAGAACCACAAATGTAAACTTATTTTCGGAATTTACTATAATTATAGGCGTTACTATAAGAAAATTTTTGAGTGCTGATGGCTGACAGTCATTATTTATTTTTCAGTTCCAATTCACCCGTCCGCTCCAAATAGAGTTGCGTTGTTAGAATTGCCCAGACAGGTGCCAACAGGGCATGCACAAGCGTGTTTACCAGAACCATCACCCCGACTGTCCAAAAACTCGGAGCACTCTCAAAACTTATCCTCGCATAGCCGCCGAAGAAGAGCGTGAAGAATTTCGGAGATAGCAATACCTCACGAAGCGGTGCAAATTCTGGGGCAGTGACAGAAAACACCAAAAGCGTTAAACCAAGAAGTACAGAAGTAAACACCATAGTAACTAAAGCAAGCAATAGGTACATCCCGAAAGTTCGTCCCCACACCCCGCGAATTAACTCACTGCTGCGGCGCAGTGCTACGATTGCCACCTGATCCTCAATGATAATACTCTGGTTGTAGAGACTCCAGTTCACACCAAAATAAATGATAACACCCACAATAAGAAAAAGCCCTAAACATAGACTTGAACTATAAGGTGAATCAGGCATATCAGGAATTATCTCTAATGTAAGAAATAAAAAACAAAGCAGACCACCTATCCCAAGTAAATATAACAGAAAGGATGCCCCCAAAATACTACCAGTCTTTCGGCGCGTACGCCGCCAAACATCCCGTACAGTGACCTCCATATCACGGCGGCGTTGTATTATTGTAAAAGTTAACGGACACATCGCCAACCATAGCAAACCAATACTGAAGGAGTGGAAACCGAAAATCATCCCCCACTTTACACCTATTGATCTCGGATGTTCACCTGCAAACAGGCCGCGTGCTGTGTCAAACCGCCATAAACCTTCCGAATCGAAGAAACTGTCCGAGAGAGTCGTTCCAATCTCAAATAAAAGACTGAAAACGATAAGCGGCAGCATGATGCACCAAAAGCGTCCGAAATTTTCCCGATAGCACAGGAATATGGTTGAAATAAGCCCCGGTTTTTCAGTCTGTCCGTCAGTAGTGCCTGAGTTTTCCACGGTCTCTATCATGTTCTATTCCCCTCGTTGCGTCACCATCATTTCAATATCAAATCCCTCTTTCCGAATACGCTGATCGAAGTAGAGGAGTGTAGCACCAATCACCCAGATCGGCATCGTAAACGTATCAATCCCTAAGTTGATCAGGGACATCAGCACATTAAGTAGATGGAATTCAGTCAGATTTCCTGGAAGTTGAAAAAACGCCGTCCACTGAACTGTTCCCAAAAACTCCTGTATATCGGCAAGTCCGGTTAATGTTAGCAGGATTCCAATAGCAGTACGGAAGATAAAACTAATACTGAAGTGTAGCAGAAAAATCGCGAGCATGGTGCCAATGACCCGATACCATGTACGACTGAGCAATTCAGGTCTACGGTCAAATCCATCCCGTATTGATTTATTCTCTACTAAAACCGTAGCAGCGAGAAAGCACCAACAGGTCACAAAACAGACCGCAGCACAAACCATAACAGATAAAATTACCAAGGCAGAAACAGTGGTTAAGAATTCATTCTGTCTAAAAACACTCAATATTCCACCCAGTGGTAGGGCGATGATAAATGTTAAAATGACTGTAAGCAATCCGTATATAAGCAGACCGACGCAACATCGAAAAAATTGTCGTCCTCCTTGCTTCAACACCGTCCATGTGCTAATCTTACCATCTAAATAGGCTTGTGCACTCGCAAATATGAGGGCACTGACCACGAAAACAGAAACACAAAGGATAGCACCAATAGTAAAAACCCAGATCGTCGTTCTCGTGTTTTTTCCAATCCAGTCATCAAAAAAAGAGATTGACACACCGATCAGCATCGCAACGAAATAAAGCGTGGCAATCCCAAGAAATGACCCAAAATGTGCACGATATAAACTGAACGTCGTATCCAGAAGCTCGCCAAATCCCATTGCTTGTAGTTTTGAAGGCATATCATTCGCTTGCGATGGACCTGTCGGTTCTGGCATGGCTACTTCCTTAGCTGTTTCAGGGCGTTTGCGGGGTCTTAAGCGCGTAGACTTCCTCTAAAAACTTCTCATAACCCACCGAACCACTGCCCCCCATCTTCTCGATAATAGGGTTGGCTATGGTGCGCGCCAACTCTGAGCGGCGGAATTTCGGGAGGGTTCCCCGACGCACAAGATACTCACGGATCGTACTTAACTCGTTCTCTGTAACCAACTCAGGTCGGATCCAAGCCGCATAGTCAAATACTTGCGGTGAAATGTTGAGAGCGGATGCCTCTGCTTTTGCGTTCACACCTGTAAGTTTCAGGTCCCTACGCGCCGTTTTAACGACAAGCGTCCCAGCAGCCAAGTCCCCCAATCGCTTCCAGTCCTCGGTGATGAGCATCACCATCAACCCAGCACCATAAAAGAAGGGGAGGAAATCAACCACTCGTACCAGATTACGGATCGCTGAATCCGCAAAACCGATCGGGTAGCCACCGTCTTTGATGACACGCAGTCCGAGCGCACGTTTTCCCGGTGATTGCCCGTTCGTTGTGACTTCAAAAACCATATAATAACCCCAGAAGAGTGCGAAGACGATGATACCGCCTAACGCACCGAGCCAGTTACCGAGGGTCTCACCGAGTTCGGATATGAAATTTCGGTTAACGTAATACCCAATAAAGGCGATGAGCACAAGCAGTAAGGTATCAATCAGGGCTGCATAGAAACGCGACCCGATACCCGCCTTTTGAAAACTAATGTCAATCTGTTCCGGTGTTTCTATCGATAATTGTTCGTTCATTTGTGGAAGGGAGTTCTCCTTTTCGTGCTAAAAAGACTTGATTTTTCATATAAAATGAAGTTTAATTACGTAACTGAAAACCGAAAACTACTCTCTGAAAACTGAAAACTCCTATAAATTGAAACATGACAATCACAGAATTCATTTCAAAGAAAAAAGAAACTTGGAACGAACTCGAAACATTGCTTAACCGTCCACGAGATGCGAATGCCACGCAACTTAACCGGCTCGGCTATCTATATCGGCGTGTCACATCCGATTTAGCGGTAGCGCGCCGCGATTTCCCCCAAGACCGATGTGTTCCATATCTCAACGAACTCGCATCACGCGCACACGCCACAGTCTACCAGACCTCTCCGTTCAAGCAAGGTAATCTCCGGCAGTTCCTTCGCTTCGGTTTCCCAACACTGTTTCGCGAAAACCTCAGTTTCATCGGTGCATCGTTCCTCATGTTCGCTGTTGCATTTGCGGCAGCGTACTGGATCGGCCTGACAACTCCCGAATTTGCGGAGAAACTTATCCCTGAACGCTATGTATCCCATATCAAGAAGTTAGAAGACGACGCCTGGAACGATACGTCAGCTGAATGGCGAAACCTATTCGCCTCTTTTGTGATGACAAATAACATCCGAGTCGCCTTTTATGCCTTCGCGTGGGGCATCACGTTTATGGTCGGCACTGCCTATATTTTAGTCTTCAACGGTATCCATATCGGTGCGATTGCAGGGTTATGCCATGCCAACGGCGTTTCATTAGCACTCTGGTCGTTTGTCTCACCACACGGCTATATAGAACTAACAACAATCTTTATCGCAGGCGGTGCCGGATTGAAGTTAGGCTATTCGCTTATTGCCCCGTCGTTGTATACACGTAAACGTGCTTTGACAGACGCTGCCAGAATCGCCATCCAGCTGCTTTGTGGATGTGTTGCCCTGCTCATCGTTGCCGGGACGATTGAAGGCTTCGTCTCACCCTCAGAGCTGTCAAATGCCTTCAAAATCGGGTTCGGTGCCGTGACAGGTATCTTGCTGTTCACCTACCTCTTCGCAATGAAAGCCCCTGACGCTGACGCATCAACCAAACCACAAGCACAAAGTGTCGCTACAACTACGCACTCAAATCCTTGATTTTGCCTTAAGTTCCAAATACTTATTCACGACCGCCATTGTCAACTGATGTGCTGGCACATCAATCGTGATAACGCCTCGACGGCGCAATATCTCTAACGTCGCGTGTTTCTCCTGCAATAACCGTTCGGCAATCGTTTTCTGATAGACCGATTTAGAATCTTTGGCACCCTGCTCCGCCAATTCAACGATACCAGAATCCGTCAAGGTTACACAGGCGACGAGGTGATGTTTGGAAAGTTGCGAGACATAAGCGGCGATCCCTTCGGCAGAATCACTGTCTAAGATGTCCGTAAAAAGGATAATGAGGGCGCGCCTACGCTGTTTTGAAGCCAGATATTTGAACGCTTCCTCAAAGTCCGGCTCAACCGGATGCACGGGTAGCGCGTAGATGGTCTCTAACATCGTCAGAAACTGCTTTTTGCCCGGCTTCGGCGCGAGATATTGGTGAACCCTATCCGCAAAAGCGATCAACCCGACTTTATCACCCTTCAGCATTGAGACGTAAGCCGTCATCAAAGTTGTATTGATAGCGTAATCCAATTTAAGCATCGCCTTTTGTGTAGTCAATTCTTCAGCAGACAGTGTGGACGTTTCCAAAAGAATCGGCGATGCCATGAGTCTACCCGTATCCAACATAATCACAACATCTTGACTCCGCTCCGTCTCAAATTCTCGGACGATCGGTTTGCGTTGACGCGCAGTCGCGTTCCAATCAATGCGGCGGAAATCGTCGTCCGGCGAATATTCACGCAGCCGTTCCATCTCTGTACCTTCCCCAAATTGCCGAGAAGTCTTAAGCCCGATTTGGTGGAGCATGCCGCGCTTTACTAAGAGTTCATACTGCCGCACCGCCTGTAGATTCGGATAAACCTTTATTTCTACCGCTGCAGGAATACGTCGGCGACGCACAATCAACCCCAAAACACCCCAACACTGCAGATGAATATCTACGAACTCGTAAATCCCTCGCCGTAGCGGTGTGAGCCGATACGATACATCCGTAGAATGCGTCGGCGAAACACGACAATCATGGAGCACCGTTTCATACAAAAACTCGTCTGGAAAGTCGTCTTTGATACGCAGTCTTAACCGATGCCGAGACCGGTTGATAACCTTCAGCGTCACAACGTTCTCTACCCCTAAGGAGAACTTGGAATTCATCTCACGACTGACCGCAACCTGCTCCATCAAAGGATTGGTAGCATAATCTATAACACTCACGACGAACAACAGTACCAGATAGGCACCACCGACGAACAGCAGATTCGGTGAAACGTTGTAAAGCACAATCGGGATCACTACCGGAAGCAGGAAGATGAGGAGACGGTTGCTAAAGTGCATTTTTTTGTACCTAACGCGGAATTTCTGCTTCTGCAAGCAGCCGATCAATCACATCATCTGGGGTCAATCCCTCAATTTCGGCATCAGGTTTCAGCAGAATGCGATGCCGATAAACATGTGGTGCCAGAAATTTAACATCGTCAGGTAGGATATAGTCTCGTCCCTGCAGCGCAGCGTAGGTTTTACTCGCCAATAAGAGTGCAATTGAAGCCCGTGGACTCCCACCGAGAACCAATTCATTGGAATTACGCGATGCCTCCGCTAAACCCACAATATAATTGAAAATTGAATCCTCTACCGTCACTGTTTGAATTTCGCCTTGACACTCCAGAAGCGACGTGCTATCAACAACACTTTCGATCCCTACTGCTTCCAGACGCGTGGCATTAAACCCGTGGTGATAGTTCATCAAAATTTGCGTCTCGACCTCGGCAACCGGATAATCGACGCGCAATTTGAACAGGAACCGGTCCAACTGAGCTTCGGGGAGCGGGTAGGTGCCCTCATATTCAATAGGGTTTTGCGTTGCTAATACCATGAACGGTGGCGATAACTCGTGACGCACACCGTCAATACTCACCTGCCGTTCCTCCATACATTCTAAAAGCGCAGATTGCGTCTTCGCAGGCGCACGGTTGATCTCGTCAGCGAGCAGGACATTCGTGAAAACGGGACCGCGCTTTAGGTTGAATTGGTTCGTCGTCAAATCATAGACGCTCGTACCGACAATATCTGACGGCATCAGGTCCGGCGTAAACTGCACACGACTGAAGTCGCCAGAAACTACCATTGCCAACGTCTTGGCGATAAGCGTTTTCGCGGTACCGGGGACACCTTCTAATAATACATGTCCACCTGAAAACAGACTCACAACGACAAGCTCAAAGAGTTCCGTCTGTCCGACAATAACTTTTTCTGCCTCTTGCTTCATCTTCTCAAAAACAGTTTGAACGAGATTACTCATACTATTAAAATGCCTTTCCACGACAGGAAGTTTCCAGTCCCCCTGATAAGGGGGATTTAGGGGGTTTCTTCCATATGAAGTTTAATAAAATATTTGGGTAATTCTATGTTCCCCCAAACCCGGTAGGTGCGGTTTCCTAACCGCACCGGGCATTGCTAAAAATTACCCGATTAAATTCTTAATCTTCCATCCGAAGAACGCCGACGGCTAACGGCTTTAACTTAAAAACTTCGACCAACAGTCAATTTTGTCCTCCCGATCTTCGCGATTTCACGGTAAGCCTCAACGCGCTTCGCAATGTCGAGCAACCGCGCCTCTGATATATTCACAGACGGATCTAAATCCGCCATGAGGTTTGTGAGTTCGCCGTCTTCATCAATAGCACCGCGCAGTGCCAATTCCTCCAAAAAAGTCGCGGTATCCAAATTCGGATTGACGCGCCAACGGGCACCAAGGTCCGCCTTGAACCTGTCTCGAATGTGTCTTAAAACTTCCCTGCGCGTATTGCCCTTCTGATATAGAGCCGTCATTGCGTGCACGTATTCGGCACTTAAGCGTCTATTTATTTTCTGTGCATCCAAAGGTTTGCCAAACCGCCGACCCCGCAGCACCAAAAAAATGAAAAGCATCAAGCAGATATAAATAGCACCCAAACCCCCAGGTGTCCCGAATATGAACGCGACAAACGGATTCGGAGGCTTTGTTTCAAGCGTGTAATATCTTCTATCAGCGAGACCGACGCGTGCCTTGTGTGGAAGCGTTGACATCAAATTATAAAGGAACGCAGCGTTATCACCATGCCGCATCCCACTTCTGCTGAACAGATAATCGGACGCAATAAAGTAAGCGCGCCCTTCTCCGTCATGCAGCGTTACAATCGTCGCATCGTCCGCACGCCCATAAAGCACAGCGACTTCACGTTCTATAGCCGCAATAGCAAAATCCGTACCTGTGCGAACTTCGTCAACCGGGTGTAGTGGAAACAGCGGTTCCTCTGGAATTCGTTGCGAGAATTCTAACCGATTTTTTAAATCTCGTAGTTCTAAGCCGTAACCCGCGAAAAGACCGTCCAACACTTTATTGTTTCCTGCCACGATTAAGATGCCACCGGCATTGACAAAATCTTGAATGTCCCGAACCTCCGTTTCTGTAGGTGCCTGGTCGAGAGCTTGCAGGAACAACACATCGTACCTGGAAAGACGCGCCGGATACACCTCCGATATTTCCGTGACGCGGAACTTTAACTTCCCCAAGATCTGGTAAAGTACAGGACCATATCCCGGTCCATCACACGAACTCAGGAAACTGGCAAACACTACCAAAATAAGACTGGAAATACATGTTCGGACGATTCGCATTTTCACCTTTGCCTGCAAAGTAGTGATAAATTTAATGACTCGCGTAGACATTTTTTAGCAGATTTCGGTAACTCGCCACAGTTTCCGCATCACACGGTTTGTGTCCGTACCAGACCTCATCAAAAACGGTAATCGCAGGCCCAAGCGCAGTGTGCAGATCAATATCTACTTGTGCTTGGTGGAGGTACTCACGATTCGTGAGACTCTTATCGTAAGGGAGCACACCGCGTTCTTGGAGGTGAAAAATCGCAGAGAGATACAGGAAACGGAGTGCGCTGCGAAAATCGTTTGCGGCTTCTGCTGAGTCTGCGCGTGCAAGTGCTGCTCTTTCTGTCTCTACCTGTTCCAGCGCGGTTTCTGCAACTGCGTCGCGCGCCTCGCGAATCAAATTCATCCGGATCTGTCGGATAAAAAAGATAATCACCGCTCCCAGCGCGACGGCTGCAAGCGGAAACAGCACAAATCTGAGATCCGCATCCCACATACGCGGATTAAGAATTTTCTCCAAATCCTCTCGGTATTTCTCGTAAGATACCTCTGTTCCTGAACGGTGCGTTTCCAATTCTTCGCGAAGCGTCTGCTCCTCTGCCGCCAATGCCAAAAGGACGGAAAGACTCATAAGAGATATTATCATACAAATACCGATGCTTATTTTCACACGCATGCTGCCTCTTTTATTGCATCTACGCGTTCAAAATAGAGATGGGTCGTTAGAATTGCCCATATCGGCACCAAAAAGGTGGCAATCAACCCCTTGACAACAAGAATTGCTACCGTAACTGGAACACTCAATAACTCGGGCAGGACAACCTCAATATTACCGCCGATGAACAGCGTTAAGAATCTCAATGATGACAACGCATCGCGAACCGGTGCAAGATCAGGAATAAACACAGAAAATGCCAATAAGACGGCACCAAGTACGACAGAAGTCATAACCGAGGCGAGCCAACCCGTTAGAAGATAAACCCCGAAAAATCGCAACCTTGCCCCACTCACCAAGGTATGGCTGCGGCGAAAAATACCTACGATGGAGGTGTTCTCAAGGATGAGACTCAGATTGTAGAGGCTCAACGTTACCAGAACATAGACTTGGTAAACTATCATCAAAATGAACGGTAGTTCCATAGGTAACGCATGAACCTGTGACGGTATCAACCACAAAGCTAAAATATAGAGATAACTACCTACATCCGCAATCAGGACGAATAGCAAAGCAGCACCAAAGACTGATAGTGCCTTACGTCCAGTTGACCGCCATATATCACGAGCCGTTAGCAGAACTGATGCCTCTGAAGCCGAACCACGCGATATCCGAGCAATCGCAAGGGATAACGGGCAGAGTGTTAGTAACAAGAGGATTAGAGGGCTGTAGTCAAAACTTCGGAAATTAAGTCCCCATAACCATGTAATTCCGCCACTCTCTGTTGAAGTGAAATACGGAATCGGCAGGATCCCCCAACTGACATTGGGTTCAGATGTTTCTGCTGAAGCGTCCTTTTTCGGCAGTGAAATCGTCGGGTGAACGCCGCTGATTGTGTTAACATTACCGACAGTTGCATAGACATTTTCGCGTGTATAGACATTTTCGCGAAATATAGCATCAATATCCTTTTCAACGCGTGTGACACTCTGAAAAAATACCACAACTTCTAAAACGATTGCAATAATAGCAATCGGTAACATGATACGCCAGAGCAATCCGAAGTTGTCTCGATACTGTGTGAAAATTGTGCTCGCAAGTTTAGCACGTTGGTTGTCAGCCATTCTGATTTCCTTCGCGGCGTTTTCCGAAGCGTCCGTGCAAATTCTTAATTTGTTGCTTGCATCTCAATATCAAAAGCCTCTTTCCGGATCCGGAGGTCGAAGTAAAGTAGAGCATAACCGATGGTACTAATCGGCATCGTAAGTCCAGCGATAATCAATGAACCGATAGTGTAAATCGTATAATACGCCCACCCAATATCAATCGGAGTCGGTGCAAATAGACGACGAATCATCCCCAAAAAGTCTGCATCCCCGCCTCCGATTCCGCCAGTTAATGAAGCAAAAAGAATGGCGTAAGATGTCTGAAGAATAAACGCTATCATGAAACCGATTATAGTAATCGCTATACCAATCCCAAACACTCGCCACCAAGTACCTTTGACCAACTCAGTGCTCCGTCGCAATGCGTTCCTCGGTGTAGTTTCCTCAAACAACACAGGAAGTGTATAGAGACCCCACCGAAACGCAAAATAGATTGCGAACGGTAAACCGATAATTGTAATAGATAAACATATTACAACCAAGTAATAGAGAAATGTACTACCGAGAAGCGGTAAAAAACGTCGCCATGCTTGTTGCAAGGCCGCTTGAGAAGTAATGTCCTTGCTTAAGTATACCTGGGCACTCGCATAAGCCAACCCCGCAACAACCAAAAAAGCCACTAAAGTACCCACAACAGTCGTCAATACCGACATGATAATAGCAGTACTCGGTGCGGCATCAATAGCAGTCGCCACAGAAATAAGGTTTACCGCAAACCCTAACACAAAATAAACGACAACAATACCAAAAAACAGTTGAAAATGGCTCCGATAGAGGCTGAACATCCCGTCCAAAATATCCACTAAAGACATCGGTTGCAGGGGCGCAGAAGTCATTTCACTATTATCTGTCTGTACTAAATCGTTACGTTCGTTCATAGTTCCTCCTGTTCCAAGAACAGTTATTGTATCTGTTATTCTATCACACTTCACGCTTTACATCAAATCCTATGCGTTACGGACCCGCATCTCAATATCAAATCCTTCTTTCCGAATCCGCAAATCGAAGTAGAGAAGTGTCACCCCGATGGCATAAATCGGGAGCGTAAAGGCATCCGCGCCGAGGTAGATCAGATACATAATCAGCGTATCCAAAGATGTAGGTCTCACGTCTTCATATTTCAAAGTGAACAGATCGCCAATCGTCTCCACTACGCTACCGTCTCCAAGAATTCCTAAAAAGGCGAGGATGATACCAAAAGAGGTTCCGAGTATATAGTACACGCCTATTTCAAGTAATAAAATCGCAAAAGTTATTCTGCAGACGCGCATCCAAGTGCCTTGAACTAATGCCCTACTTCGTCGAAATGCCTGTACAGCTGTAAATCCCTCAAGGCATACAACAGGACCATAGAAAACCCGACTGACGTAAAAAGCACACCAAAAAGGCACAGCGAATAATATTAGTAGTGCTCTTGGCATTGACATCCCAATTGAATCTAATACTAAAATCATATAAGGCAGTAAAAAAAGCAGCGAGCTGCCAAGATATGTCAGAACTTGGGAACGGAACTGCTGTAACGCGGTTTGAAATGTGACCGGTCTGCCCAAATAGATTTCGCTGCTTGCAACGACACAAAAACCGATACAGAACATATACACAAGGCTATCTAATAGACTATCCACATCAGAAATGAAGTTGTCAAGGTTCGGTGTGTTGGTGCCTTCTAATAACCAGACGACTACCGCCTCTTGCAACGCTATTAAGATGAAATAGATAGCGACTATCCCCAAAAAGAGCCGAAAGTTATTTCGGTAGAGACTCAAGGCATTATCCAGAATACCACCGAGTTCCATCGGTTCTAACGTGGTCATCTGCCTATTGTCTGTCTTTGATGTATCGTTTGGATTTGACATCTGTCCTCAGTTCACTACTATAACACAGCCGACTACTCTACGCTCCGGTTACTCACCATCATTTCAATATCAAACCCTTCTTTCCGGATGCGTAAGTCGAAGTAGAGAAGTGTGAAACCGATTCCCCAGATTGGTAAAGTCGAAAAGGTAGAGATACTCACAACAATTAGGTTCTGGAGAATACAGGAAAGCCATCCAACTTCATTGACACTCGGAGAGAGTATACGTGCGACCATTCTCAAAACCGAAGCTGACTCGGTTACACCCGTCAATAAAAGCAGAATACCCCAACAAACAAGAAGCACAGACATTACCATGAGGCCAAGCAGATAAATCGCTACCGAGATCCCAAAAACGCGCCACCAAGTCCCTTTGACTAATTCACTACTACGTCGCAAGGCATTCCTTGCTGTTGTCTCTTCAAAGAGAATAGACATCCCATAGAAACGCCATCGAATTATAAAATAGACTGCCAATAGACTTGTAACTAAGATTGCAGCCATACTTCCACCGCTACGAGATCCAAAAAACCTAAGGATTAACACCGTAAGCGCCACGAGGATAAAGAACAGAAAAAACCAACCGTAGCAGCAGGGCCGGATTCGACGGCGTACCTGTCGGAAGGCAGCTCGCGCTGTAATGGGTCTCCCTAAATAAGCCTGCATACTCGCATAGACTAACGCGCCGAGGACAAAGCAGCCCACAAAGTACTCCGTAAAACTGGTTGCTGCATCCAAAAGTAATATTTTTGGTGAATTACTGCCGTCCAAGAAAAACGCGTCAAGCAGCTCACGACCGAATTTTGAAATATGATAAACAACTGCGATGCTAAAAAACAACTTGAAGCGGCTCCGATAGAGGTTGAATGCGCCATCCAAAATATCCGTGAATCTCATCGGTTGAAGTGCCAACTTTTTGCTATTATCTAATTTCAATGCCTCTGTTGAATCTGACATAATTTGAGTTTGACTTAAGAATTTCCCGAAATAAATAGACATTTTAAGGAAGGTAGCTCGTTTTCCTCACTGGCGGGGTTTCGATTTCTTCTATCGTTTTTAACGCACCAGCAACATTTCTCTATGAAGTTATTCTATAGGTTTCGCACACTTGTGTCAAGTCAGGAACATTCAATCGGACGAACATAGAAACGAATGCTTTGCCTCAGACAAATAGGTGTGGTATACTCTATCTATTATTGGATTCACACACAAAGGAAAAACGGGATGCCTAATGCGCGCGGTAAATGGAAAGATAGATGGATATACAGGATAGTCTCTGTCTTCGGGTGGTGGTGCCGTCAACTTCCGAAAGAGTGGGCACTGCAATTCGGACGTGGTATAGGAATCCTATTCTATCATGTTATCAAAAAACGGCGCGAGATTGCCTTGCATAATTTACAGATTGCGTTCGGCAGTCAACTCACAGCAGCGCAGCGCAGAGAAATCTGTAAGGCAAGTTTCATCAATGTCGGCAAAACCTGCATTGAATTCCTCCGATTTCCCAAACTCAACGCCGAAAACATTTGGAACGAAGTCACTGTAGAAGGCAGGGAAAATCTCCACGCTGCTTTAGAAGGCGGCAAAGGCGCGATCGTGTTTCTTGCACATTTCGGAAATTGGGAACTCCTTTCACTCGTATACGGGGCCCTGATCCCAGACCGAGCGAAAGCCATCGCTTTCCCTATAAAAAATGATCCGCTCAACACCTACATCTGGCAGCACCGCCAGCAGATGAGCCTGAAACTCATTCCCCGGAAACAGGCAGTCCGTGAAACGCTGCGCGCCCTTAAAAACAACGAAGCGGTCGGGTTTTTCGCCGATCAGAACGCCGGTCCCAAAGGCGTATTCGTCGAGTTTCTGGGGAAGACAGCATCCGCGGCTCGCGGCCCTGCTGTGTTTGCCCTCAAGACCGGCGCACCGCTCCTCTTTTCACTCGACCTACGCCACCCCGACGGTCAGCACCACGTCTATATTTCATCTCCCATCTACACCGAACCTACCGACAATTTCGAGCAAGATGTCGAATTATACACGACACAAATGTTGGAACAGTTGGAGACCTACATCCATAAATATCCAGAACAGTGGCTGTGGCTTCACAACCGCTGGAAAACACAACCGCATTCGGACTGACGACTCGGAAAAAATCTATTGCCAGAATGTTGCATCCGTGTTAAAATAGTGAAGAACATTAATCAAACCTTAAAACACAGAGGAACTCCCATGAGAAGATACACTTTGTCCTTCATCGTCTTAATCCTTGCCATCGGTATTCCGTTCCTGCTCATTAATCCCAATGAAAAAAATGCGATGAGTGGAGATGAACGTGTCACGAAAGCGATGCTCATTGAGACATTGGATCAAGTGATCCAAATTGCCGAAGCAAATAACTATAAACCGATAGAAGATACTAACCTGATGTATCGCGGTGCGATTAAAGGCGCACTGGCATCACTCGGGGATCTATACACGTATTATGTCCCAAAGCGCGAGCATCAGCGGGCTATTGAAGACCTTTACAATGCGGAATTTGGAGGACTTGGTGTCCAGATTTACCCGGACCATCGAGGCTTCATCAAAATTTCTAAACCGATACCGAATACACCCGCCGCACGTTCCAATCTTCAAGCGGGAGATTACATTACCAAAGTTAATGGTCAGCGAATTCACATTAGCGAAAAAACTGGAATGACACTCGACGATGTCGTCGACCTACTTAGAGGCAGGCTCGGTACCGATGTGACAATTACAATCCAACGTAAATTCATTGACCCTTTTGAAGTCACACTCACACGCGGTAAAATCCCGATCAACAGCGTCAAATCAACGATGCTTGCCGGAGACATCGGTTATATCCGAATCACAGGTTTTATAGGTAGCAGACGGACAGAAGGCACGGAAGAAGAGTTTAATAACGCCCTCGAAGCACATAAAGCCGCTCGGATGAAAGCACTTATCTTGGACTTACGGAACAATCAGGGTGGCTTGCTGAACGCTGCATACCACATCGCTGATGCCTTCATTGATGAAGGCATTATCGTCTCGACGAAAGGGAGAAAAGGTGAATTTAATGAGGCGTATCAAGCAACATCTAATCTCCTCTGCCCACCAGACATCCCGCTCATTGTGCTCGTCAATGAATATAGTGCAAGCGCTTCCGAAATCGTAGCAGGTGCAATTAAAGATACGCGCCGCGGTATCCTCGTTGGGCAAAAGACTTACGGCAAAGGAGTCGTCCAAAAACGCTACGAACTGTTAGACGATGCCTCTATGTCGCTCACGATCTCCGCCTATTATACACCAAACGGCACCTCAATTAACAGAATAGGTATCAGCCCACAAGTCTCTATTACCGATGAAGCCCCCGATGAGATTGAAGGGATCATGCTACGAAAAATTGATGCAAGCAATACTTTCAGGGATTTTGTCACAAAATGGATTGATGATAACTACACAGATCCCGGTGAAATCCCCAAAGATTTCTCACTGCTGGAAATTGAACTCCCGAAACTCCAGCAAATGCTTCAAGAAGAAGGCATTCACGTGAGTCTAAAGTGGTTGAGACAACGCGCTGAGCAACTCTTTAACTTCCATGTCGGTATTGAACAGGTCGTCGATTTGGCGCACGACCAGCAATTGCAAGAGGCGATCCGTATCATTAATAACAATGAAGTTGAAAAGTATCTCAACCCACCCTTAGAAGAGACGGAACCGCCGCCAACGACACATGCCAATACACCCGTGGAACCCGAAGCGACGACTGAGGAATAACTAATTTTAGCTGCCCAGGTCTATAAGATACTTCATCAGGATTTACGCATAGGTAAGCCAGCAAAGGCTCTGTTTCGCGTCTGTGGTCCCTATGCGTAAATTTGCTTAATTAGGACTTACGCATTTTGCCTTAAAGTCCCCCTACCCCCCTGATAAGGGGGGATATGGGGGGTTGGGGGATTTAGGGGGTTTAAAGGGCATAAATTTCCACTTTTTGCATTGAAATGTCCAATATTTCCTTAATTTGCGTAAGTCCTGTTAATATAAGATGGTTTCGCTGAACCATCTCATTGACTTTCATTCGCGTCAGCGAGTATTTGAATACAAAACATGAATTCCAGAACCGCGAACCCGCCCGATGTCATCACGAAAAAAGCACTCATCGTCGGATTAGTCTTAGTCGTCGTTAATGCTTACTGGGTGGGCATCGCCAGCGAACTCTGGTATGCAGTCTACACACTGGTATCCCCGTTTTCCAATGCTGTTTTCACGCTGGTTGTGCTAATAGCGTTCAACGTCCTGCTCCGTAAACTTTCACCCCGTATTGCATTCACTCCTGCAGAATTGCTACTCATCTATATAATGGTGACAATGGTGTCCACGATCTCAGGGCATGCAATGATGGCGATTCTGATGGGCACACTCGCGCATCCTTTCTGGTTCGCAAGCCCTGAAAACGAATGGGCACAACTTTTCCTACACCACATTCCACCATGGCTCACAGTCCACGAGTTCGAGTTTTTAGCCGGTTATTATGAAGGCGAATCCAGCATCTATTGGGCAGAACATCTCCGCATCTGGATTAGACCAGCACTCCTCTGGTCAGGCTTTATTTTTCTTCTCTACGGTTCACTCCTCTGTTTAGGGCTGCTCCTCCGCAAGCAGTGGATGGAACGTGAAAAGCTAAGTTTCCCGCTAACACAACTCCCACTGCAGATGACAACCAATCGCAGTTTTTTCCGATCCCGCGCCCTATGGTTCGGATTTGGGATCGCCGCCCTGCTTCGCGTGATGGCCGGACTGCACGACATTTTCCCTGTTATCCCCGCCCTACCACCGAATTACCGGCTCGATCGGCACTTTACAGAACGACCTTGGAACGCAATCGGCTACGCCTCTATGTCCTTTAACCTCGCAGTGGTCGGGCTCACCTACTTTATGCCGCTTGACCTCGCATTCTCAACATGGTTCTTCTTTTGGCTCACGCGCGCAGAACGCGTCATTGCGAGCGCAGTCGGTGTCACAAATATTAGCGTCCTGCATCTCAACGACCGCGCTTCGGGGGCATGGGTAGGCATTGCTGTGTTGACACTCTGGATGAGTCGACGGCACTTCGTACGCTTCTTCCGACATGTCATCGGGCGCGAACGCGGAGACGATAACAGAGAACCCTTCTCCTATCGGACGGTGGCTGTTCTCACAGTAGTGAGCATCGGGCTCGTCTTCGGATTCTGCTATGCGGCAGGCATGTCGTTATGGGCAATTGGTGTGTTTTATGCGCTGTTTATCGCCTTTGCGATTGCGATAGGACGCGTGCGCGCCGAACTTGGACCCCCGTACCACGAAGTCATCGGTATCAATCCACGGCAGATGATGGTGAGCATGTTCGGGACACGGCAATTGGGGGGTGCCAACCTCACCGTGATGACCTTCCTCTACGCTTTTAACCGTTGCAACCGCTCACACCCGATGCCGAACCAGATGGAATCCCTACGGATCGGCGAACGATCGGGGATGCCCGGCAAAACCTTGCTCTTAGGGATGGCTCTTGCTATCGCTGTCGGTGCGCTCGCAACGTTCTGGACGTATTTACAAGTGGCATATCATTACGGCGTACTCGCACAATGCCAAGGCGTTGTCGGGCGATTCGGTTGGGAGAGTTTCAATCCGCTTCAGAGTTGGCTGCAGCACCCGAAAGAACCCGATATCAGCGCTGTCGCTTTTATGTCTGGTGGGTTCGCTTTTGTATTCCTGCTGAATTTCTTGCGGACGCGCCTATTGTGGTGGACACTTCACCCATCCGGGTATGTACTCTCAGGTGCCTCATGGGGTGGGCTCATCTATTTCTGGTTCCCTGTAATGGTGAGTTGGCTCATTAAATTTCTAATCCTCCGGTTTTCAGGGTGGCAGACGTACCGTAAAGCGATCCCTTTTTTCCTCGGACTCGTCTTAGGCGATTACATCCCGCGGAGCATCTTGAGTCTCATCAGCTTCGCTTTGAACCTCTATATGCCATCATCTGGCGCGGGACACACGCTTTAAGAACCCATAACTGACAATCGAAAACACCTAATTTGACAAGACGGATATTTAATCATATAATTGTGATAATTGGACAGCACCATACCCATCAACAGTCAAGATGAGACAGAAGCCTAATGCCAACGCAACTACTCACGGTAAACACAATTACAAAAGGGTTCACAGCCAACCAAGACCCTATCGTTAAAAACATTAGTTTCAGCGTCTATCCGGGCGAAATTTTCGCGCTTTTGGGGCCCAGTGGTTGTGGAAAGACCACCACCCTGCGTCTCATCGCGGGCTTTGAGAAGGCAGACGCTGGCACAATCGCTATGGAGAAGCGAATCCTCACGAGCAACGAAATCCATCTTCCACCCGAATCGCGGGGCATCGGGTTCGTTTTTCAAGACTATGCCCTCTTCCCACACAAAAATGTCCTTGACAACGTCGCCTTCGGCCTCCGAAAAGCCACCAAAAGAGCGAGACGTGAGAGAGCATTAGATGTACTCCGTATGGTCGGTTTGACGCAACTACAGACACGGATGCCACACCACCTCTCCGGTGGTGAGCAGCAGCGCGTCGCACTCGCACGCGCGATTATCGCACGTCCCAAGCTCCTGCTTTTAGATGAACCCTTCTCAAGTCTTGACCCAGGGTTAAGACAGTCAACCCGTGAAGAAGTCCGTACCCTCCTGAAAGCCGAAGGCATTTCTGCGATACTCGTCACACACGCCCAAGAGGAAGCATTCAGTTTCGCTGAACGGTTGGGCGTGATGAAAGACGGATCCCTTGAACAGATTGACACGCCTGAAGCGGTATATCGCTATCCGAAGACGGCTTACGTCGCTTCTTTTATCGGACAAACAAACTTCATTCACGCACAGGTGAAAAACGGAGTTGCCCAAACCCAGTTCGGACGCGTAAAGGTGGACGCTGAAACCGACGGCGATGTGCTGCTCTCAATTCGTCCTGAATGCTTGAAGATGATGGCACCCGGGGCTTGGCGGACCGGCACAAAAAATGGACGGATCGTCGGGCAGGCGTTTAAAGGACACGATCTCACCTATCGTGTTGAAATAGACGCACAGGATTACTTCGTTCAGACTGATTACAACAGTCCTTTTCAAGTTGGCGATATTGTTATGTTGCAAGCAATATCAGCCGTAGCCGTCACACCCTCAAACCCCGATGAAATATAACTGACAACTGACAACTGACGACTGATAACTAATTACAACATCTCTCGAATTTCATTAATCCCCTGAATCATCCGTGTGAACGCTGCAACCAACTTATCAATTTCTGCATGCACCGCGGCATCATCTCCCTGCTCGATAGCATCTAAGACCCCAGGGAAAACAACCGCTGCATAACCCGTATTAAAACCCGGGGCATAGATAAGATGTTTAAACCACGGACGCAGCGGTAAACCCGCCTCACTCGTCAAACGCCGCTCTAACTGATACAACCGCCGGTTTATTTCCGCAATCCGAGATAAATCATTGGAAGCAAGATAACGTACAAATCCTTGGTTCAGCGCACCTGCTACCTGTTGCCACTCCGTGAGGAGATCATCTAAAATTTTAACGTCCTTAGCAATCTTGTTTTTCGAACCGGAATTTTGCAACACTTTCAGGGGTGTCATCAGATCCGTCGCGTAAGTCTCATAGTCAAAGGGCAAAATGTCGGCGTTGGCGAGCTGCAGGGCAAGGGTTCCCCAAATTTGAGACATTGCCGCTTGATACTGAAACGTCGGATCACCAAAATGTTCCATCCAGTAAAAATTATCTTGCATCGCATGATAGACCCCGTAAGCACCACTGAATCCCATACTGACTGCCGGGATCCCCGCATGCCCAACAAATGGCGAATGATCTGAACCACTTCCGAGATTACCGACCTGCGGTACCTCTTTGTCCTGTGCTACTTTCCAACTCTCGTAAACCGATTTCAACGTCCTTGGGTCAACGACAGTTCGTGTCACTTCGCGCATCAATTCTCGTAGCGAGGGGATCGCACTCACATAGAACCGCCCACCCGTCGCAGCAATATCCACATTAAGGTAGGCGATAGTCTTCTGCTGCAGTGTCGATTTCAAATCCTCAACCCATTCCGTTGAACCGAGGATGCCAAACTCTTCTGCATCCCATGCCGCGAAAACGATCGTCCTCTTCGGACGTACGCCTTTCTCGGCGAGTTCCCCCAAGCATTGCGCGACTTCTAAGAGTGCCGTTGTACCGCTGCCGGGATCCGCCGCACCGTAAACCCAAGCGTCGTGATGGTTCCCTAAAATTACCCATTGGTCTGGATATTCCGTTCCCTCTAACGTCGCAATAACGTTGTAAATCGGACGGGTGCTGTGTTCGCAACGCACCTTAATGCGACCCTTTGCCGGTCCCGGTCCGATGTGATAAGCAAAAGGCAAACCGCCCTGCCATTCTCGAGGAACATTCGGTCCCGCAAGTGCCTTTAGAAACAGCTCAGCATCTCTATAAGCCAGCGGAACTACAGGAATCTTCGGGAGATCTGTGGCTTCATCAATCGAGAGTCTTTCGGCATCTTTAGTCGCTGCCCAGCCCGGTGTTAATGGATCACTGGCGTGCTGAAAGATATATTTCACTGTTCCACGCTGTATTGCATCCTCCGAACGCCACGGACCACGCGGGTAGACATCCCCACGCACATATCCATCATCAGCAGGATCTGAATACAGGATTAACCCCACAGCACCATTATCACCTGCGACTTTCGCTTTCACACCGCGGTAACTTCCACCATATCGGGCAATACAGATTTTCCCTTCCACCGAAATACCGCGTTCCTGGAGAATTTGGTAATCTTCAGGCAACCCTCTGTTGACGTAGATAAGTTCCGCTGTTACATCTCCATCAGGTGAATAGGCGTTGTACCCCGGCACTATCTCCGTCTCATAAGAATCTTTATCCCACTCCCAACCCACTTCTTTGCTAACAGCGAGATGTTGCACAGGCGATACAAGTTCGACATGCACCTCAAGCGGATGCGGAAGATAGACATGATACACATACACCTGAACCTGTAAACCGTAACTCTCAAATTCCGTGCGAAGGTATTCCGCCACCTTGCGACTATTCTCTGTCCCAGCAAGGTGTGGCTCTTCAGTTAGGTGCCGTAATCGATGCTTGCACCTTTCCGCTGAAACGAGTTCTTTAAAGTCAGCCTCATATCGTTTTTGTGTAATAGCATTTTCTGCTGTGAATCCGCGCATACTGAAGCCATCGCGCGAAGAGAAAGTGAATACTGCAAGCAAACAGGCGAAACAAAAATTCAGCCTCCAAGTCAGTCTTGACCGACAAAGCATATCTATTAACGTTTTAATGAATCATCACCACCTTTTGATTTTTATTAAATAATAGCATATCTCCCGCTCGTTTTCACCATTTTTTTTCTTTCAAGCTATCGTTTGGAGGGTAAAACGCCTCTTAAAATTGACATTATCTGCCTCATTTGTTAAAATATATTGTGCTGCTAAAAATTGATCATAAGGAAAATTTAAATGGATGCAAAAGTTTTAATCGTTGAAGATGAACGTGATATAGCGGATTTATTACGATATAACCTACAAGAAGCGGGTTTTGAAACAGATTACGTTCGGAACGGCGCAGAGGCACTGCATCGGGCGGTCGAAAAAATACCGGATCTTATCTTACTCGATTTAATGTTGCCCGAAGTAGATGGCATGATCGTCTGTCGTTTACTAAAGAAAGACCCACGGACTAAAAATATTCCTATCGTGATGGTAACAGCGAAAGATGAAGAAAAAGATAGGGTCGCCGGGTTAGAACTCGGCGCAGATGATTACATCACAAAACCCTTTAGCCCGAGGGAAGTAGTCCTACGAGTATCTGCTGTCCTACGCCGTATCCAAGTCGGCAAACAGACAGAAGATACCAATCAGATCGAAACGCACGGGATAACGATTGATCTGGACAAACATCAGGTACTAACCGAGAACGGGCCAATCGACCTGACGGCTACTGAATTTAAACTCATTACGCTATTCGCACGATCCCCCGGACGCGTCTTTACGCGCGATATCCTAATGGACGTGATATGGGGTCAGGATTATTACGGCATCGATCGGACAGTGGATACGCATGTTAGCCGTCTTCGACGCAAACTCGGCGAATTCGGTAAGCATATTGAAACGGTGCATGGCGTGGGCTATCGGTTTAAAGAAGCCAGCTAAACACTGAACTCCAAACTGGATTTGGGATCCTTTTTAGCGTTGGTAGGATAACGGGTGAAAACGCCTTGTTTGATGTACGCTCAGCGTTTTGAAATTTGTGGAAGTGATGAAGTGCTTTCAAGCGAGAGGAAGCCTTCAAGGTCGCCTCTCGCATTGAATCGCACTCATAAGATTAATTACAGATTCTACCGTGGCACCTATGGAAATTCTATTCCCAGTTTTCGACACACCTTCCGGATTTTGTTAATCGCACCGCCTATCTGCTTTCCATTGCGTGTAACACCAAAAAGATGTTGACTCACAACACGGCGCGAAATGCCGAGGATATTCCCAATCTCCTCCTGCGTTTTGCCTTTATAGAAGTAGAGTTCGACGCACTCGGTTTGACGTGTGGTTAACTCCTTCGCGATAATTCGACGAACCTGTTCTAAGACCGCCTGCCGCTTCGCACGACGTGCCTCCGTATATTCGTCATCAGGTGCTTGATACCAGAAATAGTCTTCGGTGGTGAACTGGTCAAAAAAATCCGGCGGGACCGGAATCTCCCAAAAATCTGGATTAAATCTTGGCATAGATAGAGCAACTCCTCAGTGTGAGGCGACCGCGCCTATGCCATTTCCATCAATATGTCAATGGGCAGAGGCACCATCGCCTTGAACTAAATCTGTTCAAATGAAATGTAGCGTGGCTCGAACTTCTTCTTAATAACATGAGTAGGTACCTCCTCCTCCTTATTTATGTCTATGTTTGTAATTTGAAACGGTACAAGGGGGTCAATGACACTTCAACAATGACCACCTCTTGTAAACTACCTTAAGAGTATACTAAAAAACAGAAAAATATGCCATAAAAATCTGGTTCAGCATGTAACACTCATTCCTGACCGGAAAGTAGCATACTTTCCAAAATACGTCGAAATGGGGGACAGAGGGGGTTGAACCCTCCGTCCCTTTCCAAAGAGTGCGACACTTAGTGTCACACCACAAGGGCGTAACACTAAGTGTCACACCTCCTCTGGTTTGCTAACATAACAAATACCTCCTTTTTCCGCAATACAGCGGCAATAGGATACCATCATCATTAAAAAAAATGACAATGATTCACTTAAACACATTTTCGGATGCACTTTTGCATGTTTTTGGAAAAAAAAATGAAAAAAGTATGCTTTGGGGTCAAAAAACAAATTTAAAAGAACACCAAATCACCGGCTGCAATTGGACCTGTTCAGTTCTCTCCATCGGCTCTGCTTCATGGCATACTAAGCTGCTCCCCAACCCAATCCACCCAAGAAACAAGTTGAGATAAATATGTAGAAATTTTACTATCCGTTGCAGCTGGATATGGGGAAATGTATAACGTTTCTGTCTCCTCAAGAAAAGCACGCCAATGCGGAAAACGTGATTTCAGTGATGGTAGGACATCAACCCCCTTGAAGGAATATAATTCACCATACCCTATGAGGAGATATGCGCCACTGAGCACGGCTAATCGAGCGAGTTTGCGAAGACGACGTGGTAATGCCTCCGGTAAACGAAAATCGGTTTTATTTTCCGTTTCCAACCCAGCAGCATATCGGACAAGATCCGATACACACTGAAAATAATCTCGTGCCTGCTCCTTATCCATGTTAGGCACACGAAGTTTCGCGACCAAATTTTTACCGAAAATAAGAGTCGTATCGTAACGGAGGCGATGCACCCAAGCCTGCGACCTTATATAGGCAATCTTATCAGTCTCGGATTGTGATCCAACCAGGACATCGGAAACAGGACGCGGTGGACATAAACCGTTGGCGGAAGGATACTTCGACTCAATGCGCTGCTCGGCTTCGCTGAACCATTTTCTGTCTGCCTCACTGAATTCATCGACAATGAATGGATACAAATCAAGATCAGAAATATCCCGAACCGCTTCATTCCGATGAACACTACCACCGATATAAATAGCCGCAAGCCGACCTTGGAAATAGGTCCAGTACTCATAGACATGATACCGAATCACTTCCCTAAAGAATGCTTCACTAAATCGGGATAGGTTAACAAGCGGCGGTTGTCTCGATTGTTGCATGAACTTTCCTCCACGAAAAATAAGAATAATTTACTTAAACACATTCTCGGATGCAGTTTGCTAATTACGCAACAGCACTTTTGCCTGAAAAGTATTGTTGTCCTTTCTCAAGATGCTATTGTGTCGGAATCTGGTTCATATCCCACAGAATGACTGTGCCATTGTCACTCCCACTGGCAAGTATTTGCCCATCTGGGGTGAAGGTAACAATCCGATTCCAACCCGGATGTGCAGTGAAAACACCCTTGCGCTCACCAGTGACGGTATTCCACAATTCGATCGTCTGCCAACTTGCACTCGCAAGCGTTTGTCCATCGGGGCTGAAAGCAATGCCATAGACAGTACTTCTTACAGGTTTTAACGTTTTCAGCGGTTTACCCGTCTCCACATCCCACAAACAGATTCTGCTGCGTTCGCCTGCTGGCACATTGTCTTCGCCTGCAAGCATGCTACCATCTGGAGAAAATGCGACAGCAGCAACCCCATACCTATCCGCAGCGAGGGGTATCTTAACTTTACCGGTGGGCATATCCCACAATCGAATCACTGCCTCCTCAGTTGCCACGGCGAGTGTCCGGCCATCAGGGTTAAGCGCAATAGCTCTGACCCCTCCACTACTTCTGGATCCACCATGCGAATCCAGCTCTGAGATGTTACCATTGATAATTTGTAAAAGATGTCCAGTACTAATATGCCACAAATGGATTGTATTGTCCCAACTGCCGCTCACAAGGGATTTACCATCCAGTGAATAGGCAATAGAAACTATCCCGTCCGTGTGCCCAGAAAGAGTTTTGAGAAGTTCTCCGGTGTCTACATCCCAAAAACGGATATTGCCATCCCAACTTCCACTCGCGATTGATTTACCATCCGGCGAATAAGCCACCGAACCCACAGTATCTGTATGTCCAACGAGACGCTTTAACAGTCGCCCAGTTTCAACATCTCGCAGCAAGACTGCATTGTCAGCTGCCTCACCACTTACGAGCGTTTTACCGTCCGGTGAAAACGCCACTGCTCTCGCGTAAAACGTATGTCCTGCAATAGTTCTCACGAGTTCGCCAGTGTCCGTATCCCAAAAACGAAGGGTCTCATCGTACCCCAAACTCACAACGGTTTTATGATCCGGCGAATAGTTTACAGAACCAACGCCGTCTGTATGTCCACTCAGTATTTTCAAAGTGTTCCCGGTGCGGACATCCCAAATACGGATTGTCTTATCCGAACTCCCACTCACAAGTGTCGCACCATCTTGTGAATAGACCACAGAATAAACATGTTTTGTATGTCCAGTAAAGGTTTTCAGGAGCTCTCCAGTACGCACATCCCAAATACGAATCTTAGAATCCCGCCCTCCACTCGCAAGCGCAAGATTGTCGGGAGAATACACGATACTATAGATACTATCCGTCTGCTCCGTGATGGTTTTCAGGAGTTGTCCAGTCTCCACATCCCAAATGAGAATCGTCCTGTCTTTCCGACCAGCACTCGCCAACGTCTTTCCATCATTTGAATACGCGACTCGGCGGATAGGATCCGTGTGCCCTACGAAGGTTTTTAACAGTTTACCGGTGTGGACATTCCAGAGTCGAACTGTAGTGTCTCGACTCCCACCGATAAGTGTTTCGCCTGTTGGACTGAACGCCAATGAATAGACTCTATCCTCGTGGCCCAGGAGAAATTTATTGAATTTATTGGCTTGTAAATCCCATAGAACGACTTGATGATCAGTTGCAGCAGCAAGCGTCCTTCCATCGGGACTAAGCTCCATGATATTCCACATCTGTGCTGTGCCAAGGTCTGTGAGTAGATCCAGCTCTTCACCCGTACGTACATCGTATATCCAAATACCGATCGAACTCAAAGCGGCAAGTCGATTACCATCAGGAAAATAGACGAGATCCCTTAAAAGACCCTTTCCAAAACGCGCAACAGCCCCTTCAGGCAGATGCCATCGGGTGTAATCTTGTGCAGGGCTGCTCGGTAGAAAGAGAGCGGCGGTTAATAAGAGAATAAGCATAGCGGGAAAAAGTAGTCTTGTTTTCATACCAATAATTTCCTCAATCTTGTTTTCGAGTTGCTCATCGAATCCGACATTGAAAATGCTTAACGGGTTAGGAGACAAGTCATTGGGTAATTTTCAACGAATAAGCGTCGCTATCATTTTGTATCACACCTCAACGCGCACAAACGCGAGATATACTCCCGATAGCAGAACTATAACAAACAGTGTTAACAACAATAGATCAACTGCTGCAGTATTAAAATCCTTGCTGAAGCTGAGTGTGTCTTCAAATTTGGGAACCGCTTCCGGACTGACAGGCTTCTCTGACATCCCTTCACGAACCCCAATGATATTGAGGCTTTCCGGATCCGCTTTATCAGTGTCAACAACGAACTCTCGGTATTCACGGGCGTAAACTTTCACATTTTCTAAGAATTGTAGGTGCCGCTCGAAACCCGTTCCAGCAAAGGATTCAAACAGATGCTGAACAATTGTGACAGGAGACATTCGGGTGATGGCGCGTGCTCGATTCACTTGTGAAATCTGTTGTTTCAAGCGTTCCTCCTGCAACTGTTGCTGCTGTTCAGCGTCTTCAGAGACGTACGCACCATCCACCTCTATTTTTTTTCTTGAATCTCCACGCGCCTTCCGCCAACGAGACCAGTATTGATCCCGAAGTTCATTATGCAGTTGCCAAGAACGTTCATAAAATCCGTGAGTCGCCCTGGGCGATGCGGAATCCCCCGCAATCGCAGCGAGCGTACCCGGCATAAAAACGACGAGAGAGACCCAAACCAATAGCAGTATCACCAGACTCACCGCGCTCCGTTGCACACGTGCCGAAACGAGCAGCCCTAACGCCAGAAAAAGACACATGTAAAGCAGCGCAATAAAAAAGATGATGCCCAACCGTCCCCATGCCTCAGCATTGAGGTGGACATCGCTTGATGTGGAAATTACCAAAAGGTTCATCAATATCGCAAGTGTGAATGGAACGCTAAGACTGATCAATGCGCCTAAAAACTTGCCAATCAGGACGGTGTGACGCGGAATTGCATTTGCCAATATCAACCGCAAGGTCCCACTTTCACGTTCACCAGAGATTGAATCAAAGGTAAACAACAGTGCTATCAGACTCAAAACGTAACCGATGATAACACTCCAATCCACCAAGGTAACGTCTGGACGTAAATTCCCCAGACTCGTATCAACTGGCGGATATGCAAGTATCCAAGAACTTTCTAATCTGTCAGTGCTCCAACGAAAGGTGCCCCCTATCGCTTGCCCCGGTAAGTCAGTTTCACTACCTTCTGCACAGAAACGAAGTGCCGACGGCTTTTTGTAAAGATCTCCAGGCCCCTTTTGTGCGAGTCTATACAAACTCTCATCCGCAGAAGCCGCTAAATGATTCTGGTATTCGGTAACCCCATCGCTATATGCCTGTACCCGCTTCGGGTGTTCATGGAGATGCACGACAGCGTTGGTCAGCATCAAGCCGATAACCAACACGATCGCGAGTGCAAACCGAAGGCTGTTGAGATTATCATAGAGTTCACGTTTTGCGATATGCCATATAAGTAAATAGTAACCAGTAACCAGTTAACAGTTTCCAGTTTTCAGCCTCCGCAGTAAAGAGGTTAGCATCTTCCTGACCTCAATTATTGTGTCCATTAACCCAGCAAACAGACCAGTACCCAGTTACCAGTTAAAGAGATGTTTGGTAACAATCAACCCCAATTTGGAATATTCCAAGCAACAAGTGAATTGTTACAGAATGCCTCTTAACTGGTTACTGGCCACTGGTAACTGGCAACTACTTCACACTTCACTTTTGATAAAAATTAGCAATATCACTGTAAAGAGAATAACATTCATTGTAAGCAACAGAAGCATGTCCGGAAGTGCTCGTTTTGCATTGATACCGGTATCGCTTCTGTGAAAGGAAAACTGAGGGAGCGCATCCCAGTCGGCTGTGCCTTTGTCGGCAGCGAACCACTGTCGCGATTCAAATATCTTTTGGTCATAGAAATAGTCAACGACTGCGCGTCGGTAACGTTGAACTGTGCTGAAAAAATCTTGAATACCCTCTAAGTCAGTCCCTGCCCAGGCTTCGGTCGCTGCATCATACAGACCAACTGGTGAAAACCTCAACAACATTCGCCCCAAATTTGCGGGTTGAACATAGATCGCCTCAAGTGCTGGTTTCCGGACAAGCCACGTCCGTTCTACGGTATTGATAGTCTCTCTATTGTAGAAGCGGTAATAATTCTGTACGAGTGGCACCTCTGGCTCAGATTCTGCTTTAATTTTTCCGGCGTAGAATCCGGTTTGGTGGAAATAGAGCAATATTGATGGTTCGTCTTCACCTGTCCAGAAAGAGCCCTCAGCACCTTTCAAGCTAAATCCCCAATCTTCGCCGCCACGCGATAGAGGACCTAAGACGACATCATTACGGAGAAACCGTTTATTTTCTCTATCCCATTCTTCCCACATCTGTTTGATTTGATTGTAGACGGAAATTTGCGTGTTCGGTTGCGGGACAATATCAACAGCGGTAAGAATCAGATTTGGATACACAAGCACTAAGACTCCCCAGACGAACATGCAAAGCATGAGCGCGGTACTGGTGCGACGCGTCATTGCAGAGATGCACATGCCGATGAGGTAGAACAACGACACATAAAGAAGCGATGTCAGAACAATCCCGCCAATGCGAAGAAAATCATCCGCGTTCAAGGCAACCGTAGTGGATGTTGTCAGCAAGATGATGGATAGGAGAAGGCTTATCAACAACGGCACAAGTAAGCAGAGCATCGCGCTGATGTATTTGGCAAATAGGATGTATCCACGCTGGATTGGGTGCGTCAGCACAAGGCGTAATGTGCCGCGTTCACGTTCGCCAGCGAGCGCATCGTAAGCGAAGATCAGCGCGAGCAGACTGAGTACGCCCTGAAAAACAAGCACAATATCAATTGAAGTGAAGAGGTTGAGAAACGGATTATCCGCCCCGTGTTTCTCCGAATCCCAAATTGTCGGCACAAAGGCGTGGTATACCTCAATTTTGTTCCCCACTTGCTTATCTAATCCCAGGTTGAAGATACTCAACGGGTTCGGAGGGCGATGGACAATTAATGCGCCGGCATAACCGGAATAGGTTTTTCCTCGCGTAATTCTTGGTGGCTCTCCTTGACAGCCGTGTTGTAAGCGGTGAGTCGCTGCTCATAGTCCTTGAGGAGTACAAGAGTATTAGCGACTACAAGCAGCAATGTAATGAAAACAGCCGCCGCGAATCGGAATGTCATTAGGTTGTCGAGGAGTTCTCGACGGATCAGGGTCATCAGCATTTCTATTACACCTCAACGCGCACAAACGCGAGATACGCACCCGACAGAAGCACTAAGACAAATAACGTTAGCAGTAACAATTCTATTGCTGCTGTATTGAAGTCCTTACTCAAATTAAGCGTATCTTCAAATCTCGGAACGGATTCTGGACTGATAGGCTTCTTGGACATACCTTCACGAACGCCTAAAATATGAAGACTTTCTGGGTCGGCTCTATCGGTGTCAGCAACGAATTCACGAAGTTGACGGGTATAACGTTGTACATTCTCTGCAAATTGCAAATGCCGCTCAAATCCGGTTCCAGCAAACCCTTCAATCAAGTGCTGGAGAAGTGTCGCAGGTGAGATGCCGGTGATGGCACGCGCACGGTACACCTGAGAACTCCGGTACTTTAATTCTTCTTCGTCCTCGCGTTCCTCTCTTTCAGCGTTTTTGATGAAAAACTCGCTTTTCCCCCTTAACGTCTTGTCGTCCAATTTACTGGACCAGAGCCACTCGTCGTATTTATCCCATAAGTCCTCTCTAATTGGGTTCCGCTGCTTCCAAAATTCGTTGAAGGGTGTCGCATGTGAGAAGCTACTTGCGATTGAAGCGAGGGTACTCGGCATAAAAACGACAAAGGTTACCCACGTCAACAGCAGTATCATCAGACTCACCGCGCTCTGTTGCACACGCGCCGAGACTAACAGCCCTAATGCCACAAACAGACTCGTGTACAAAAGCGCGAGACAGAAAATGATGCCTAAGCGTCCCCACGCTTCTGTCGTCAGGTGAACGGTGTTTGCAGTAGAAATTAATAGAAGGTTCACCAACACAGCAAGGGCAAAGGGGATACTAATACTGAGCAATGCCCCTAAGAATTTGCCGATAAGGACAGTATGTCGCGGAATTGAATTGGCTAACATCAATCGGAGTGTGCCTTGCTCGCGTTCACCGGAAAAGGCGTCAAAGGTGAACCAGAGGGCTATCAAACTCAAGATGTAACCGATGATGAATGCCCAATCCACTTGTGAGACGTTCGGTCCAACGTTCTTATTTTGGAGGTTGGCATCTGGATAAGATAGGCTCCAGACACCTACGAGGGTCCAGTTACCTTCTGAATCGGTCGCGAACACTGGCGGATCGTCCACTTTGATCGTATCTGGTAAAACGAGTTCACCCCCGTTTGCACAGAAGTGAAGGGGAGACGGCTTTTTGTAGAAGTTTCCCGGTCCGTATTGTGCCAGTGTATAGAGGCTGCCATCGGCGTGGGCAGTTAAGCGATTTGAAGATTCAGTGACAGCGTCCCGATAAGTCTGTACCCGTTTTGGATGCTCTCGGAGATGCTTAACGGCATTGGTTACCATCAGTGCCAGCAACAACGCGGTTGTTAGGGTAAATCGGAGGCTATTGAGATTATCGTAGATTTCACGCTTTGTAATATGCCACATTTTAATTAGTTATCAGTTACAAGAGGTTTTTGATAGTTCCAAAGTAAGTACTGAAAACTGAAAGGTTTGGGGACTTTAAGAAGCAGTACGTCCGCCCTAAGAATGCGGAACAACAGAAACACGCGCCAGAAAAGCATTGGCTTTTTGAGTGTCGGCACCCGTAGCGACCAATTTGAAGCACCGACCTCGACTGAAATTGTGAAAAATGTGCCCGATGCTACCGGGTGAAACATTCCATGCATCATCCAGTGCTGCATCCGTACCCGCTTTCGAGGGAAGTTCGGTGTCGGCATGAAACAACTCAAATGTTCCTGCCGACTCGCCTACACCTACTTGTATCTCAATGTGAAGTATCCCACCACATTCAAACGGTGTCGCATCAATTTTAACAACTGTGTCATCTGGCGTGTCGGTGCTGGATGCGCCATAAACATGCAAAACCTCCATCAATGCTGTACCCAAACTGATCGGATTTCCATCTAATTTCGATCTTTTCCCTACACGCGTGCGTCTTCCTTCAAATGCCGCTACAGAATGCTTTAACACCGTTAGGTATGCTTGCGCCTGATTCCTATAAGGCAGTGCCGACTCCGGTTGATGCATAATGACCTCCGCATCCGGAGTCAACGCCAAAATATCCACAGAGTCGGTATAATGCTGTTGCATTTTTGTAGCGACAAGGCTCGGCATCTCGCCTTTCGCGCCACTTATCAGTTCTGGCAATTCCCTGAGAAGCACCCATGTATTGACAAACTTTTCGTTGAGTGTCTCGATCACTTCTGAATCCGAGAGCGGACCCGCCCTCAAATATTTGCCGTTCGCTCAGCAAGATTCATCGTCTAAGCAGCCCCAGACAAGGATCGCATGAATCGGGCAGCGTGTTGCTTTCGCACGTTCAACTGCTCTCTCAATCGGCAGCCAGTCAATCTTTGCGAATTGGTAAAACTTCAATTCTAATGAACGACGCGCTTCTTCTACCGTGATAACAGTCTTCCACGCAATTTCATCTTGGTCGGTCTCATCCATAGCGAGGAGTTCCATACGCGGCACAAAGACCATATCTGCACCACCACAAGCGTTGATGTCAACATTGCTATTGCGTACAGGTAGTGCCAACGAAAACGAGCGAACCGTTCCTCTTTTCAGATTGACTAACACCTGTCCGACATATTGCGATGGGATAAACTTGGCTTCGGACTCCCGTTCCCACGCATCTTCAGCGTTTTCTTGTTGCGGCTCCTGATGTGCCTCACTTCCCAATGTAAATTCGGCATGTATTCGGAAAGTGATCTCCGCATAATCTGATGAACATGCCCGCAAGCACGCATAGGCACCCGCCTCGCCGTTACCTAAATCAGCCCTTGCCCCCGGATGAAACTGATAGAGGAAAGGAACAATTCTGTTCGGGTCAAGTGCCCATACATCACCTACCGCTACAGTTGAAGGCGGAAGGAACACCTTGAAATCCGCCACTTCATATTCCTTGATAGAGCGGCATGGTGACAGATCAAACATCTTAGCGAGTTGTGACGAATCGTTGTGCATATTAAATGTAGCATCCGCAATCGGTTCCCAATGCGCATGCACCCGCACACTCGATGAACTATTTAACACGTTACAAAAGCTTATCACTGTTTTCTCCATTGACATGAACATTTCGTTTTATTATTAAGGCAAGTTATGCAGTCCTACTATTTTACACATTTTTGGATGCACTTTTGGCAGCTAACAGAATTACATCAGAGTCATCTAAAAAAAATCGGGACAGAGAAATATCATCCTCTGTCCCGTTCACCAAATACGCTTGCTCGTCTATAAAAACATGAAGATCATTCCTCAGGGTCAAAAAACACTTTGAGTGGAGCACTCAACTGTGGCGCAACATCCGCTTCATCTACGACTTTATCGCCTGCCCACTCGCTGTGCTCAATCCCCATGGTGTAAGTCTGCTGCGTCATGTCGGTGTAACTCAGGTACTGGAAGCCAGCATTCTCAAAACAGGTGAGCGCAGGACCGTTGTCGGGTGACACCTGCAGCGTAACGTGCTGAGCATTAAGCACCTCAAACGCGTACCGGACGGTTTCAATGAGTGTGTCAGTGCCGTACCCGCGAGCGCGATAATCGGGTCGAATGATGACGAATTTGACTGTAACCGTGTCAGCATTACACTCAAGGAGCATAAACCCGATGAGGAGGCGTGTGGTGTGGACTTCAATAGCCAGTGTATGTATATCTTTATCCGCCGTCCAACGGTGCCAATCCTCCAGAAATGTCTCAAACGAAACCCGCGCTGTATAAAGAAGATTCCTGATGCCGGGGCGGTTGATCCATCCCCAAATTTGACGAAGCTCATTCTCTGTGGTATTCCGGAGGGAAATACCGCCGCTGTAAAGGCGTTCCAGCTGCCGCAATTCGTTACGCAACCCCTCTAATTGGGCAGAGTGCACGCCTATTTGAGCACCCGCAGTCCGAATCTTACGCTGATTCGGTTGATCCATGAATTTCGCCTGTTTTACTCTGTTCTGGAAATATCCAAGTTTCCGTTCACTCCTTTCAATAATGCGTAACAAGTTGTTAATCGCATCCGCCCACTTCTCAAGATCAGCGTTTGCGTCGTCTCGGGTTTCGGTCCGCTCTTCTCTTATCTGTGTTCCGTTCATATCTCCCCTCCTTGAATCCAGAGATCCGGAGATAACTCTCATACCGGAGTGGACTAATATTGCCAGTTTCAACCGCCTGTTTAACAGCACATGCGGGTTCATGCTGGTGCGTACATGCCGCAAATTTGCACTCCGGGATGTAAGGACGCATCTCAGGAAAATGGATATCTAATCCCTGTTCGTCATCAATCTCAAGCAAACCAAGCGTCCGGATACCGGGGGTATCCGCCACAAATCCTCCAAAGGCAAGCGGCATTAACATGACCTCTGTCGTTGTATGCCGTCCTTTGTGGACACGTTGGTCCACCTCACCCGTGCGCAATTGGAGTCCCGGTTGTAACGCATTCAGGAGAGAAGACTTCCCAACCCCTGACGATCCTACAATCGCTGAAATCTTATCCTGCATCGCTTCTCGCAATTCATCAACACCGAGACCCGTCACGATACTTGTATAAACCACTTTATAACCTAATTCTTCATATAATTTGAGTTCGCGCTGTACATTCTCCAATTTTGCCAAATCCATTTTGTTGATACAGATCACCGGTTCCACATCAGACGCTTCAGCTGTAACGAGGAACCGATCAAGCATTCGCAGCTTGAGTGTCGGATGCCGAGCAGCAAAGATGATAAGCAGTATCTCTAAATTAGCGACGATCACCTGTCGCCAACCGTCCATACGTGTACGTCCAAACTGGGTCTCGCGAGGGAGACATTCCTCAATGTACCCGTTTTCCTCTGTGCTCACAGGAACTGAAATGCGAACGCGATCGCCAACTGCGACCAAATCGACGTACGGCATCTCTTTCGTCTCGGCGATCCGCCGCTTTTCATCTTCAATAAGGTGGTGACGCACGGCACAAGCATAACACTGTTTGTCAACTTGTACCTCGTACGCACCACCTCTCGCTTTTATGACTATTCCTTCCATAGTTAGGTTCACCTGCCGAAACGTGTAGCTACACGTATTGAAAATTAATCTGCATAACAGAAGGCGCGCGATTAGACGCAGCTAACACTCGCCATGAAACCGCGCACCTCTCAAGGCATTTTCTAATTACCCGGATTCCGCCAGACGATGCGTCCACGCGTTAGGTCATACGGAGAAAGTTCAACGGTAACCTGATCACCCGGAAGCACCCAGATTTTGTGCTGCATTAACTTACCGGCGAGGTACGCCACAACTTTGTGGTCGTTCTCCTCTAACTTCACATGGAACAGATTACCCGGTAAGGATTCCAGTACGACCCCCAGTACACGGATACCCGTATCTTTCGTATTAACATTTTTTACAGATTCATGAACTTCGGGCGTTACGTTTTCATTTCTCATTTTTATTTTCTCCTTTTTGTGATAACTATTATTCTTTTTTACACTATATTGGATGCACTTTGTTAACGAATTGTTCAGAAAAAAAGTTGACATCAACGCTCGAAAGTTGTAAAATACACAAGTGGAGATTCCATGTTCAGTTTATTTTTTTTAAAGGAGAAGCAGATAATGAGCCAAGCCTTACCTCTCGTAGCCTACCCTGATCTCGAAAACCAAGTCAAGGCGATGGAGGAAGACGGGTATGCCTATCTTCCAAAGGTTATTGACGAAGCACAACTCGCGGAACTTCGTGATGCAATGGATCGACTCACCGCGAACCCTGAAAGTTTTGACCGGCACAGCCTGCCTGAGAACGGCAGCGGCTTCCTTAACAAACATATCAATAACGCCTTCAATCGCGACCCTGTGTTCCTGCATTACCTCGACAAATCTCCGGTCATTGAATTAGCAGAAGCGGTTCACGGTGATGATTGTCACGTCATCGGCATGACGGCTTGGGTAACAGGGCCTGGCCGTCCCGATCAAGGGCTCCACATAGATTGGCTGCCTATCCCGCTCCCAGCGGACCTTTTGGAAGATCCGCGCGTCAAGGTCCCAATCTTTATCTCAACCGCTCACTACTATCTTGATAATCTCTACGAAGATCTCGGCCCAACGAAATTTGTTCCCGGCAGCCATCTTTCCGGACGAAGACCCGATGGTGAAACGGAATGGAAAGGCGCGCAAGAAAAAAGTATCCTCTGTAATGGTGGTGATGTCGTAATTTTCCGGAGCGAGGTCTGGCACCGAGGCACTGCGAATCGAAGCGATCAGACCCGATACCTATTACAAGTGCATTACGCGAATCGGATGATCACGCAGAAATTCCCGCCCTACCTGAATCGGTTTCAGTTCGATGATGCGATCTTGGAGCAAGCAACAGACCGTCAACAGCGTTTAATGGGTAACCATCGCCCCGGTGCCTACGATTGACTTAAATTTTTTCAGAGCACGATAACTGCCACCGAGGACAACAGTTGCCTTCAAACAGAAAAGAGACTATCGGGACACCCCCCAAACCCAACGTTATCAGCGAGGAGCCGCACGGGAAAATTATTGCTCTCAGTCTGCTCCTCGCGTTTCTTTGGGGTGGGAATTCGCCCTCAATAAAAGTCGGTTTGCAAGATTTCCCACCGATGGCGTTGGCGTTCTTTCGCTTTGTGATAGGTCTTGTTGTTGTCGGCGGTTGGTCGCTCTTTCGCCGTGTCTCACTCGGTTTGCGCCGTGGCGAATTTCTACGATTGTTGCTACTCACAACGATTTTCATACTTCAAATTATCTGCTTGAATACCGGGACAGAACTCACAACAGCATCACGTTCCACTATTTTTATTAACGTCTATCCTTTTTTCACAGCACTCTTCGCACATTTCTGGATTCCCGGCGAACGCCTCTCTATTACAAAGACATTAGGGATTATCGTCGCCTTCAGCGGCGTTTTCGTAACCGTCGCCCCGAACCTCGGTGAAGGTGAAACGAGTATCCTTGGCGACATCCTTGTCCTCATCAGCGGATGTTTCTTAGGGTTACGCGTCGTTGTAACAAAACTACTCGTTCAAGCCATTCACCCGTACCGGCTCTTGGTCTGGTATCTAAGTTTGAGTCTACCGTGTTATGCCGCAATGAGTTTTCTAATGGAACGCGGTGAACCGATGCAGTTGACACTTTCAAGTGCTGTCGCGCTTCTTTATCAAGGGGGTGTTATCGCTGGCTACTGTTTCTTGGCGTGGACTTCAATACTTGAGAGATATAGTGCGAGTCAATTGGTGGTACTTTTCTTTGCTACGCCGCTTTCGGGTGTTTTGTTCAGCTATCTGGTCTTGGGTGACGAACTCACACTGAGCCTGCTCGTCGGTGCGCTTCTCGTCGCAGGCGGGATTTATCTCGTAAACATGCGGCGGTGAAGTAGTTAGGGCAGATTTTTCAATGCGTTAGTCTTCAACTTTCAGTCACCTTTTGCAACCATGTATACGGATTTCCGACACAGACTTGAAGTTGTGCACTGTGGCGTTTCGCGAGTCGTAACATCCGATCATCAGTTGTCAAAAGAACATCTGCACCACCGCTTTCGGCACACGCAATATGTAAAGCATCAAATTGCTTAAACCCTAGGATTTCAAGTTCCGCACCTCTCAATATTTCTTCGCCACCCGCGAAGACGGTTTGGCGCACCAATCGCAGCAAAGTGGTTAAGGAATCGCGTTGATCTACATCAGGATTCTGATTAATTTCAAATCGTAGAATGCTGCTAGAAATCCAATGCCAACGTTTTGAGTGAAAATGCGATAAGATTATATTCATAGCCGCTGTTTCCTGGCGAATCCGCTCTTGTGTCTGGCGATCAGAGAAACGGTTTAAACAGCACGTGTCCAGATAAATTTTCACAGACTGAGAAATTTGCATGTGTTTGGCTTATTGCTTGTCCTCTGTTCGCTCAGTCAAGTATTTTTGTTGAATCTGTTGAATTCCTTCCAGGACTGTGTCCTTATCAAGTTTATCAAGCCATTTATGACGTTCAGCAGTATAATCGCCGGTGCCAGGTCTGCGTATTCTGATAAAGCGGGTCATTCCGACGGGACCCAGCTGATCGAGAATAACGTTAATCCCCAACCTGTAAAAATCCCTGTCGGGCATTTGGCTGAGATCTATAGGGGGCCCGAGGCATTTTGTGCTATAAGCGTTATAGACCTTCTCCTGGATATCCTCCATCTCGGCGTAGGAAAGTGTCTGTTCTCTCACTTTGATGTCATCCTTGTGTGGTTTACAGATTCCGAGGAACCGTGTTGTTCCATCAAGTCCGAGGTGCTTTATGAGTGTTCTGAGCCCCAGTTTATAAATCTCACTTTCGCTCATTTTCAATAGATTCATTTTCAGTGCACTCCTGTAGCCATATATGTGGATTTTCGACGCGGACGCGAAGTTGTGAATGGAAAAGGATGTTGGGTTGCCGTGAGGCAAGGCACAAAAACCTCGCCTCACAGATAGATAGAGGATGAAATTTATTTGCTGCCAGACTGCGCTTCCATCGCTGGATAGATTTCTATATCAGAACGCGTGATGAGGACACCGGTATAGAAAGTTAGCCAATCCCCGCAGAGTTCAATAGACATAAACTCATCATCACCGCTGGCGTATTCGTGGAGTTCAACATCGAACCTCTCTTCTCCCTGAGCATCCGTAACCGTGAGGGTTGCAGGCACAATATCCTGTCGGCTGTATTCAAGGGCGATGTCTTCGTCTTCATTATCCGGGTCTGGAAAATAGAGCGTCATGTAATCAGGCAGCGGGTCAGCGAGTTCACATTCATCATCAACAATCCATCGGGAAATCTCGTACTCGTCCGTGGTTCCTGCAACATGGTCAACGCCGAGGACAACTTCTTCCTCTGCGTCGCGAACATGATACATATAGCGACGCAGACTGGCACTCTCATACTTCTTTCGTGTGACAAGCTTGAAGGCGTGTGAAGTATCGCCAGTCTCCTCATAAGTGATGATGTCGGAGAGTTCAATCATGCTGTCAATCGGAATGTCAACCAACTCATGCCGTTCCGGCTTTTTAGGTTCGGTATCTTTCTTTTTCCCGAATAGGGACCTTCCATTTTTTCTACCAAATAGTGCCATATCACCACCTAAAAATAACCTTTGTTATACATCACCAATACGACTACACCGACAATAAGGAGGCTTCCGAAAATAAGGACGAACCAAGTTGCGCCAGATGTCTTTTTCTCTACATAAACAGTCCGCGCGGTCGGCGGTGCCCGCGTTTGCGTTGTTGATGCAGTGGGTGTCGTTACTGTTGGTGTCTCTCCAGCAGCTGCGAGGAGTTCCTGTTTGATTGCCGCCTCATCAGGGAGTTCATCAACAGTGTAAACCTCCGCGCCATCCCCGTAAAATTTATCTGGATTTTCTTCAACATAACTGGCCACATAGTTTTCATCCGCATTGGTCCCCGGATCCACGTAATTTGCGTTCGGTTCAACACCTTGGCTCTCGTAGTAATCCTTATAGTACTCGTATTCCGCCTGTTTTTCGGCACTCCAATGCGACCGATCATAATCTCGATGGTGATAATGCCAGAGGTAGCTATGACGAATCGAGTGGTTGTAGTAGTCATGGAAATAGATACCGAACATCAGATTGTTAAACGCCATAGATGCGCTCATGCTGTACATCGAATACCCCATCATAGGGTAATATCCACCATAGTTGTTAATGTTAATAGTGGAGCGTTGATCCCGGCGTGCGCGTGCAGTCTGACGATTAGATGTTCTGACTTGGCGTTTCAAAGTGCGGTTTTGTGCTTTGAGTTGTCGAACCTGCTTCCGATTTTGCCCAGTCGTTGCGCGTTGTTGGCTACGGGATGCTGTCGTGCTTCGATTTGTTGCCGTCGTCGCTTTCCCACGGCTCGTCGCCGTCTGTTTCTGACGTGCTGTTGTGCTCGCACGCGTGCTGGTTGATCTTGAGGCACTACTTCTGCTATAGGTACTCCCTGTGCTGCGCGTCGTCCGTGTTGATGAACGAGGGCTGCTGCGTGTGCTACTCGTGGATCGCTTCGGGGCACTGTAACTCCGCCGGGTTGAGCTGCGACTAAAACTCCGGCTACGACTGAAGCTCCGGCCACCGCCAAAACCACCGCGGCGACTCTCTACAATATCCGGGGCAAAACTGAATAGAAAGACAACCAAGACCGCGAGAATTGAAAATTGTTTGAATTTGCGTTTCACCCTACTACGCCCCCTTAGATTTTTTCTTGCTGAAAAACTTGACAAAAGACACTGAATCTGTTAAAATAATTAGAAATGTCTATAAGTGAGTATCGGTTTCGTTCTTGAAACCTCTATGTGCCTGTAGCTCAGCTGGATAGAGCGTCAGCCTCCGGAGCTGAAGGTCGGGCGTTCGAATCGCCCCAGGCACTTCCTTTACTTTAAATGGATGGTGTGCAAGACACACCATCACCACGTGAAACCCCATATCTACACTTTAGAGTATGTTAACATTAAAAAGGATAGCTGTCAAGGCTTTTTAAGCTATCGACAAGCATCGGGGTTACAAAACCCTCCTACAAAATGATTTGTGACAATTGAATGACTCTGAGTTTCTGCACACTATAATTCCTTAGAAGCAAAACATCACATAACTTTATACGTGATGCTTCTTAACATGCGATGTTAACAGTATGTAACATTTGAAAGGGAAATATGGCACTTGACGTACGCGACGTACAACTATTAGATTTGGTTGACCCAGCGGCAGATATCGAACAAATAGCAACTAACTGCCAATTCACCGAGGGACCGCTCTGGCACGCGACAGGGCAGTTCCTACTTTTCAGCGATATCCCTGCTAACAAGATGCGGAAATGGGATGCCGACGCAGGGATGACGATTTTCCGAGATCCCTCTGGAAAATCAAACGGATTGACCTACGATAAAGGTGGACATCTCATCGCCTGTGAGCACGCAAACCGACGCGTATCGCTCACAACCGCTGATGGCGATGTTATCACAATTGCCTCACACTATCAGGGCAAACGCTTGAACAGCCCCAACGATATTGTTGTCAAATCCGATGGAAGTCTCTATTTCACAGACCCACCTTACGGGTTAAGTGCAGCCTACGGTGCTGAATCCAAAAAAGAACTCGACTTTCAAGGTGTCTACCGCTTGTCTTCCGACTATGAAACGTTGACACTTCTCGTTGACGATTTTGACAGACCTAACGGCATCTGCTTCTCACCAGACGAGTCCATCCTCTATATTAACGACACCGAACGGATGCACGTCCGCGCATTTGACGTACAACCCGATGGCACAATCACCAACGATCGTGTATTCGGTGAAGAAGAGGGCGACAACGGCAAACCCGACGGCATGAAAGTTGATGTCCAAGGAAATGTCTACCTAACCGGTCCAGACGGGATTTGGGTCTTCGCGCCAGACGGAACGCACCTTGGCATTATTCTTGTCCCTGAGCGCGCGGCGAACTTGGCATGGGGGGATGATGACTGGAAAACCCTCTTTATCACAGCAAGCACCTCGGTTTATCGGATAGCATGCAAAATAGCAGGAGTCGCAGTACCGTAATGGCGATGAAAATTAATATCAAACGCATAGATAAGACGCTCCCGTTGCCGAAATATGAAACATCAGGGTCTGTCGGCTTCGATTTTATCTGCCGAGAATCAGCAGAGATTGCACCACAATCTATCGTACTCATCCCTGCTAACGTTGTCGTCGAAACACCCCCCGGTTATATGCTGATGGTTTCTCTACGAAGCAGCACACCCCGCAAATTCGGGCTGCTGATGCCACAAGGGGTCGGCATCGTTGATAACGACTACTGTGGCGAAGAGGATGAACTGAAAATCCAAGTCTATAATTTTACCGACGAGGTTGTGAAGGTCGAAAGAGGCAGTCGGATTGCGCAAGGGATTTTTGTCCGTGTAGATACGGCAGAATGGAATGAGGTTGAACAGATGGCCGCCGCTTCAAGAGGCGGGTTTGGCAGCACAGATCGGTAGCCTTGGGCTCCCAGCGTGTGTTCATAGGAGGGGTGCCAGCCATAAATGCTGGAAATTAGTAGCGATGAAACAATACCTTGAAGGACTGCAACAAGTATTAGACACGGGCGTTGACCGAGAGGGCAGAAATGGGAAAACCCGAGCCATCTTCGGCATGCAAATGCGATATAATCTCGAAGACGGATTTCCTGCCGTAACCACGAAGAAACTCGCATTCCGGTCCGTAAAAGCGGAACTCTTAGGCTTCCTGCGCGGCTATGATCACGCTGAGCAGTTTGAGAAACTCGGGACACAGATATGGAACGCAAACGCTGATGCTTGGGGGCGTGATGGCTACCTTGGACGGATATACGGGGTTCAGTGGCGAAAATGGCAAACGGAAGATGGAACGATTGATCAGTTAGCCAAGATAATTGAACAAATCCGGACAAATCCGCATAGTCGTAAACATATTGTCACGGCGTGGAACCCAGCGGAATTAGAGGAGATGGCATTGACACCCTGCCACATGTGCTTTCAATTCTTTATAGCAGACGGCAAGCTGTCACTGCAGATGTATCAGCCAAGTTGTGATATGTTCTTAGGTGTCCCCTTTAATATCGCCTCCTATGCCCTGCTGCTGCACATGGTGGCGCAAGTAACAGATTTAATACCCTATGAATTCGTCCACACTTTAGGGGATGCCCACATCTACCACGCACACTTTGAAGCCGTCGAAATGCAACTGAAACGGGAATCTTACCCACTCCCGAAACTCGTTTTGAATCCGAAAATCAAGTCAATCGACGCTTTCAAGATGCAGCACATTCAGTTAGAAGACTATCAACACCACAACGCAATTCGCGCACCTATGATTGTCTAATAGGAGAATCAAGATGATGAAAATAAAAGGGCTGATACTTCTCACTATAAGCTTCCTAATATGGCTATCTGGTTGTGGAGATTCCTACGAGCATGCTATTTTTCGCTCCGGGGACATGATTACGATTTATTGGGTCTTGGAGGAAGAGAATGCAGAGATTGCCAACTTTGAACTCAAGGATAATATCTTGGAATTCGACATTGATACCGGAGACTTGCACGAGAAACAGACGCTTCCTATCAATTTTGCCGAAAGCCATGAAACCCTTGAAATTAACGGAATGAGCCGACTCAATGAGTTAGCGATTTTTCATATCGTGGTTAACCCGATGCGGCAATCATACCACGAATTTCCGGGAATCAAAAAATCTTATATGACATTTCGCGACAGCGAAAACCGTGAGAACACCAAGCCGGGGGACTTTACAAATGCTGAAACCTTCCGAGCTGGCGACAGGATCACAGTGTTTTGGCACAGACCCGAGAAATCTGAAAAGAATTGGTACAACTGGACAAAGGGATCCGGATATAGTAGTACGATGGATAGAGGTGGACTTCCAGATAATTGGGTGGATAGACTTTCTATTAAAGAAATAAAACCGCATGAAAAGGTAACGTTAATAGGTGTCGGTAGGACTCCTGAGATTTACATCGCATATTTCCACGTTTCCGCTACTGACTAATAGCTGACAATTTGAGTCGCCTAACACCAAAAACTTCACACATCGGAATTCACTATACCGCATTTTAAGTAGAACTTACGCATTCCGTCTTAAAGTCCCCCTGATAAGGGGGATTTAGGGGGTTTAAAGGGCGAAAATTACCACTTTTTGCGTCTAAATACCTGATATTCGCTCAAGTTGCGTAAGTCCTGTTAGGGAAATAATGAAACAGAAAAAACTAAACTCGGATAACTTCGGTGATTCCGGACAGAATGGCAACCCTCTGGATATCGGCGAATTAACACTATCAGAGGAAGCAGCGTTCCTCATTCAACTGATTTTTGAGGAATTTGAAGAACTCCTAAACGATTACCCGCACCACGCCGCTTACTGTTTCGCATCAATCATCCATCTGTCGGACACTGCGGAGGACCTCCCGCGTTTTGCACGGCGGTTAGGCATGTGGCTGTGGATTGAAGTACTCTCTTTTCAAACCGAGGAGCCTTTAAGCCTCCGTAAACTCGCTGAACACTTTGAAACCGATGTGAAAACTGTTCAAAACGGGATTGATGAACTCGTAAAGACAGGGCAATTTGAAATGGAGTGGAAACATCGAAACAAGATTAAACTGGTCCCTCGTATGCTAAAAGAGACGGTCCTCCGTTTTGCTGAACAGGTCGTGAGCGGGATAGAAATGGGAGAGCAAGAGGAAGGAGCTGAACCCTAAAATGTTAATTTCTATGATCGCCGCGATGGACAAAAACCGACTTATCGGCAACGGACCTGACATCCCGTGGCAGATGCCTGCTGACCAGCGACATTTCCGCGAAATGACCCTCGGCAAACCCGTCGTTATGGGACGTAAGACTTTTGAAACCCTCAAAAACCCTTTACCAAAGCGGCTCAATATTATTCTCACGCGAAATACAGATTACAAGGTGCCAGAAGACTGTATTGTTGCACACGCAGTAGACGATATTATCAGCCACTGCAAGAAAACAGAAACAGAAGAACTCATGATATGCGGTGGTGCCCCTATCTACGAAGCCTTTTTACCGCACGCAGATAGGCTCTATCTTACGCAGATTCATGCTACATTTGAAGGCGATGTCTATTTCCCAGCGTTTGATATAACAGCGTGGCACGAAGTGAAACGCATTGACAGCGAACCTGACGAGAAAAATCCTTATCCCTACAGTTTTCTGTTTTTAGAACGAAGATAGAAAGGAACAAATCTGTGCTTAACCTCTGCATGCTTTCAGGTTCTTTTGAATACGACTCCGAAGCATCTTTGCTCATTTTCAAGGCGTTTGTTGAAAAACACTATCCAATCAACACAAATCTAATCGTCTATCGCTCAGAGGATGACGATCCATCTTTGGCGGCGTTGGATGAGGCAGATGCTTTGTTAGTTTTCACGCGGCGTCTCAATACAGACGGAGCATCACTCAGACAATTTCAGACCTACTGTGAACAAGGTAGACCGCTTGTTGGTGTCAGGACAGCCAGCCACGCGTATCAAAACTATCTTGCGTTTGATAAAGATGTTCTCGGTGGCGACTATCAAGGGCATTACGGTCATGGACCCATGACTCGTGTGGAATTAGTTGAGGCAGAACACCCGATTTTGAAGGGTATTCCAGCGTTCGATAGCTATGGGAGTCTCTACAAAAATCCATCACTTCGTGACGATACATCTTTATTACTGATGGGACACACGGATGAACACTCCGAACCGGTAGCATGGACACGTTTGCATAATGGCGGTCGCGTCTGCTATACCTCACTCGGACATCAACAGGACTTTGAAGTAGAACCCTTTCTACGATTTCTCGCCCAAAGCGTTTTGTGGGTATCTGAACAGATTTAACGAAATAGGGCTTACGCATTTCCTTTTAAAGTCCCCCTACCCCCCTGATAAGGGGGATATGGGGGTTGGGGGATTTAGGGGGTTAAAAATACTGAAATTACTGCTTTTTGCGTAAGTCCTACGAAATTTAAGGCACGCTCGGAGATATGGAAACACTAACAATTCTGAATGGCGATATCTACACCCCAAAACATTACGGACAAGGGAATATCGTCATTCAAGACGACACAATTTCAGAGATTACAAAAGATACGCTTCAACCGCCGGGGAAGGTCATTGACGCGTCTGACTGCCTTGTAATTCCGGGGCTGATTGATGGATTAGTACATGGCGGTGGCGGCTATGATACAATGACAGGTGAAGTCGAAGATATAGTAGCAATCGCGCGTGCCCATGCACGCAGTGGTGTCACCTCATTGGTGTTAGGTATCTCCTCCGGCAGCATGGCACAAATCAAGGGTGCCTTAACCGCTATTGCACACGTCGTTGATGAGCCGGTAGCAGACGGTTCACGGATTATTGGTTCGTATGTTGAAGGGAAATTCGGGAGTCTTGCCAAAAACGGTGCGCAGAACGCGAAGTATATTACACCGCCGAACTTTGAAGAATTTCATGCAATGTGGGCAGCCTCCGATGGCACCTTGAAAGTGATTTCTCTTGCCCCGGAAAACGATGAAAACTTCCAATTTATCAAGCACCTCGCAGCCTTTAGGACAGATGCTTACAACGACATCGTCATCGCAATGGGACACACCAATGCCACATATCAACAAGCGATGGCAGCGATAGACGCAGGTGTAACGCGTGCCACACATACCTATAACGGTATGAGCGGGATGCATCACCGCACACTCGGTGCCATTGAAGCCGTACTTTCCCACCCAGATATCCACGCAGAACTCATCATTGACGAACACCATGTCCACCCCTTTTGGGGGCATAACCTGATTCAGCAGAAAGGAATTGACGCAGTCGGGTTGATTACGGACTGTACAGAACTCGCTGGGGTCCCTACTGAAGAATGGCAGGCATCAGCCACTTATGTTCCTCAACTTGATGCCTATCGCCTCAATGAAGATGCGATCTCTGAACGCGACACAGCTTTTGAAGCGGGTACCACCGAGAAGTACGTACGCAACGGCGCGATGTGGCTCGATGTCGGCAAACCGACCGAACGCCTCGCAGGTGCGAACATTACCCTCATGGATGGTGTCCGTAACGTCATCAATTGGGGAAATTCTCTCGAAGCTGCATTAACAATGGCAACATCAACACCCGCGCAAAATTTAGGTGTAGCGGAGTCCGTAGGTTCAATCGCAGTCGGTAAAACAGCCGACCTCGTTATTGTCGATGAAGATTTAAGCGTTCAGACGATTATTTTACGTGGAAAATCGCTAAAAAACCACAGCATATCCCATAAATCGTTTTAGAAATCTTTGCCATACATTCTCAATCATACCGGCGGAATCGCCACTGCCTACCATATTTCCCCATAAAACCCTAATAATCTCGACTCGTTTTAAGTTGACTGTGATAACCCCCCGGCTGTTCCAAGTGGCACGCGATACAGAGTGCCATCAAATCCTTCGGATCGTTATACTAACGTATCTGACCCTTGTGGCGTAAGGGTTTTTATGGGTATATAGGGTCCAGTCGCGTTGCTCTATAAATGGGTAGGAAAAATAAATTTTGCATTTTTTTTAGATTTTGCACGTTTTCCGCCTAAAAAAAGCCTCTTTAAGAACAGCAATCGGAAGTTTCATTAAAAACGGAAAGGTAAAGAATAAAAGATGCTTGGTTTTCCGAAAATATTGCACCAACTTCATCTCTTTGAAGAGGAGGGTGTCCCGTATGTCGCCGACCTCGACAAAGCGCGCGTCGTTGAACTCTCAGCTGTGATGATGGATATCCTAAAACTCGCAGAAATGCAAACCGATGATGCAATCGTCGAAACGCTGAGTGCTTCTTACGAAGAAGACGACATCTCTGAGGCGTTTGAAAGATTCGCCGAGCTTGAGAGAGAAGGTTTGCTATTCAACCGTGGTGAGGACTTAGAACGGAGTCTCGCGACGGAGAGTAAGTGGCGAAAGTTGCTTGTCATCATCCCCGGCATTGATGTGGATTCATTTTTCGATATTGAAACGTTATCCGCTGGCACGAACATGGCACTTTCTCACATGATTCAGCATCTCACCAAATACGCCGATCTCCATTTTGCCAGTTCCCGAAATAGGAAGATCGCGGATGGAGTGTATGAAGTCGATATCGGTATTGGGGATTTAGTGCGTCTACGATCAAAAATCGGTGAAACCTACTACGGCATCCTGACCTTGCATCAAGAGCGGGAGCAGTGGTTGTTTCCGCTTTACCGATCCCCGGAATTTCCGCCGATTCTCGTTCAGAATCATGCACCGCGGGGGCACGGTGGACAGGCGATTAATTCGATGCTGCGGCACTACGCGGCGATGCGGGATTGTGACGGCTTTACTGCACCTTCAGATTACGTCCGCGACTTTTATGCCGATTATGTCTGGGATCCGAGTTTCTTCAATACGTTACCGAATGGTGTTGATTCAAAGTTGTTCCGTCCAATAGATAAAGCGGCAGCGAAACGCGAAATTGCTGAATTGGTCGGAGATAACCGAATTGAGATGGTACCAACGGTTGGGTATCTTTCGCGAGTGCAGTCGGAAAAAGGCGCGTCTGTCTACGTGAAACTGGCGGAACTGAATCCGCATCTGATCTTTCTGATTGCGGGACCGAATATGGGGAGGTATGCGTCCCGTGAACTTCCTAAGAACCTTGTTTATGTAGGTTTCCATCCGCGTGAAAAGTTGCCGGTGATCTATAATGCGTTTGATGTCTACTGTTTCCCGTCGATGTCGGGTGAGGAGACGTTCGGGTTAACGGTACTGGAGGCAATGGCGTGTGGTGTGCCGCCTGTCGTTCCGAATTTCGATGGTATCCCTTCGGTTGTCGGGGATGCAGGCTTGGTTGCGGATGCCGAAAATTTCGACCAAGACATCGCAACGTTTGTAAGTTATCCATGCCCAATGGATTTTTCGAGGAAGATTAACCTGCTATTGGGGAACGACGAGATGTATCAGGAACTTTCTCAGATGGCGAGGGAACGGGCGGTCCTGTTCACTTGGGATAAGACGGTAAGCCGGATTGTTCGGATATTTGAGGAGCTGCATCAGAAAAGGAAACTCGCCAATCCAAACAGACTCTTAAATGTGTTCGCACCCACACAACCCTCAGAAGACGATGAACAGCAGGAACTGAAATACAGATCGATCGTGTTGAGTATGAATGCACATTACGAGCGGTGTCTCATGCGGGATGCGGTGTATCCGCTGCGTGTTGAAGAAGGGTTAGTGTTGAGCATTTTGAAAGAGCATACGACCAGAGAAGCAGAGGCAATTCTCGCCGCGCTCATTCCAGACGAAACGCAAGCAAGAACAACCCTCAAAAGAGTCCAAGGTTTAATCGATGGAACCGCATGATCAACGAGTTTTCAGTTAAACGCCTGTGTCGGTTACTTTTATTGTTCCTACCACAAGACACCTCTTAACTGACAACCGACAACTGATAACTGACAACCATTAAAGGAATAAAATTATGCTATCTCGCACGCGTTACCGATTAAAACAGCATCATAAATTTGAACAAGACGATCAAAAGTACGTCGCGGACCTTGAAACCGGTGACATCCTTAAAATAAATGACGTAGAATGGGAGATCCTGTCGCGTTATGAATCGCAGACGCACCATCAAATCGTGGAGGAACTAAAAGAAAAATACAAATTGACCGTTATCTTTGACGGGATTCAACGTTTGGAACGGCTTGGAAAACAGGGTTCGCTTCTGCGACCAGTGGTCGAGGTGATAGAGCAAAAGGATGCGGATCAGAAGCCGAAGTTGCTGGTTCCATTCCATTTTACGAGAGAGAAGACATCATTAGACTACACCATGAATCTCAACCGCTATCAGTCCTTGACGCACCTCGCCGAGTTCGCCGAGTTGGAAACGTTGGCTTTTCCCGACGAGGAGAAAGAAAACGTTCAGGATTTCGACCAGGTCCGAGTTCGGAACATAAATAGTGCGCAAAGCGGCACCTTGATGTCCCCTTGGTACGCGATGGATGGATACGATGGCATTCTACTCCTTTCACAATTCCTGACAGACGATCTGTCATACTATCAGATCCCCAATGTCCCAATCGTCCACTGCATAGAGGGCGACCAGAAGCTCCAACACGTTCTGCTGAGAACACTCCTGACGCTCTGTGCGTTCCAAGGTTCAAAGGATACACTCGTTGTCAAAGCCTCGTGGATGAAGGCGTGGCTCGCTGAATTGGGCGTGTCCGTGGAAAACGTGCAAGTAATTCCTGACGGTATAGACATCGTTGAATCGATCGACGATAAGGCATTGGCGAAGCAGCACACCGCCGCCATTTTTGATAAATCAATGTTTGTTGAGAAACCGGTTGTCGGGCTAATCTCTGGATTTGAACCGAACCGTGGTGCCGCGTGGATATCTGAATTCGCGCGCGCGAACCCACACCTCGCGATTTTCGTCTATGATGCGATGTTGGAGAAAAATTACCGACATCCGCCGGAGAATGTCGTCATCTTCAGTGCCGATGATGAGGAGACTCGCGCCATTTTACCAATATTCCTTCAAGCGTTAGATCTCGTCTGTTTCCCCGCAATGCCGGGAACACCGCTCTCAGTCGTCTTAGAGGCGATGGCTTATGGTGCCTCGTGTCTTGTGATGACGAAATACGAGATGCCCCCGGAGGTTGCAGGTGCCGGGGTTGCTGTGGCAGCGGAATGGGATAACTTCGGCAATTTCCACATCCCGATGGCGAAACTATCAGAAACGATAAGCAAATGGCTATAGCCTTCTGATGCACGCGTCCAATGTGAAGATTTCGCGAAAGAGGTCGCCCAGCGATATACCCGGAAGAACGCCGCACAAGCACTCGTTCAGGCCTTTGTAGCGGGAGGTCTTGTGCCTACCCAACAAAGGACAGAAAGAACACTGTTCCCACCGATTTTCTGTCATCGGTATGAGCCGGACAAAGGGACACTAAGGTCCAGCGTGTATCGGTTGGGAACGAGCAGATATGATCACCTTGAAACCACTTTGGCAGAGGTATTAGCTGAAAGGCATACACCTACTGAAGTTGAATCGGTTTTCAAGCATTTCCGGCGGGATCGCCCCACTCTCACTGACGATACAACTTATGCCGGAAATGGGTTTCCCGACAGCGATGTGAAAACCAATCCCGCTGGGCAAGAGCACCAGCAGAAAAGAGAAACCATATATGAAGCATAACATTCGCAGTAAAATCAACCGGTTCCTTGAATCCGCAGATGGACGCGTCAATGACAAGGCACCCTTACGTTAGGTATAGCGACGGGAAGTATGTTGTTAGCACATACGATTGTCGGAACACCACAAGCTGAAGCAACGCCGTGTATAAGTAGTGACGACTCCTCTACTGGTGAGAGTTGTTAGGGTCCTTTCGTCTCGGATGGTATGAATTATATAGGGACGTGTAAGCCAAGTTAATATTATGGTAAGCTGCGATGTGAACTGTCGTCCTTTCGTTGAGTCTTGGGCGTGTGGTGGTTTTTGCTGTCATACGCTTACACACGCTTTACATAGCAGACGACGTTTTTGGGTAAACTCAAACAATCTAAAAAGTAAATGGAAGATATCTGAATGTTATATACTGATTTTCAAAAGACCTTTGAATCACGCCTTGGAACTCGGGCAGACCTGTATCCACACGCAGTAGAATACCATCGCGTCCGATTTGAGCAGACAATTCACCATCTGTTGCACTCCATCTTGAAACAGATAGACGCACTGATTCAAAAATCCGATGTGAGTTGGACAAACACCGAAGAGATCGTCAGCGACGTTCTCTACTGTGGAGAAATGGATGTAGAGCAGCTCTTCGCACTCAAAATTCCAGACGAATTGACGGCGGACAGAGATTTTGAGGAGGTTAAAACAAAACTCTACGAAACGAAGTATTACCCTATTGGTGAACACCTGAACTATATCTCATTTCCACCTGCGCTGGAACGGAAGGCGTTTATCCGTAAGCACTTCAGCCGTTTCAAAGAGGAGTCGAATTTCTGCGATCTCGGCTTCGGTCCCGGCGTGCTAACTGCGTTTATCTTAGAGCAGGACACTTCATGGCGCGCTGCGGGTGTTGATATCAGCAAGGACTGCCTTCGCCACGCCGAGCGGCTTCTAAAGAAAAAAGAGGTTTCGGAAAGAGGTGAATTGTCAATTGCGGATGTTCGCAGTCTCCCGTATCCTGACGATACCTTTGATGTGATTGTCGCAGTTGAGGTGCTTGAGCATATCCCAGACCCTGAGGTCGGTTTAGCCGAAGCGGTGCGTGTGCTGAAACCGGGCGGATACGCGATGACTGCACTCCCGGTGCAACTACCAATGTTAATGCATCTCTACGATTTTGATACGCCTGACGAAGTCTTAGCACTCTATGAAAAAGTCGGACTTGAGGTCGTTGACTTTGAAACAAAGGAGTTCCAGCGTCAAGCGGGTCCCTTTATGGATACGTTTGCGCTAAGCGTCAACCCTTAAACGAAAGGGAGTGGTTATCAGTTATCACGCTTCGCAGTGAGAACAGTTATCAGTTAAATGCCTGTGTCGGTTAGTTTTATTCTTACTACCACAAGGCACCTCTTAACTGAAAACCGAAAACTGAGAACTGACAACTATTCCGAAACGAAAGGTTTTTATTGTACGATGTCGGTTTATGAATACCTTCTTATATCTTTAGCGCTTATTTTTTGCGGTTATGCAAGTTGGACGGATTTGAAAACGCAAAAGATCCGCAACGTTTGTTCGCTCGGACTCCTTTATGGTGGGACGCTGAGTCAACTGATGGCGTGGTATCTCGGCACAACAACGCCGCTCTATATCTTAGCACTTTTCTTCGGGAGCGGACTCATCGCCTTTGCATTCTATTGGTTCGGTATCTTCTCACCGGGCGATTCCAAACTTTTTTGGGGATTGTGCCTCATTTTCCCGCTATCACTTTTCAGAAACCTGAGTGGAAGCTTGAGTTTTCCGTCGTTGATACTCACACTGAATATCATCATTCCGTATTCAGTCGGAGTGTTTGGGTATCTACTTTTCAAATTTGCATTGATGCCAAACAAGCTGGCAATCCTTCAAGCGTTCTTTACCGCAAACTTCCAAAAGGCGGCACTCCTCGAAAAACTTTTCAACCTGCTGTTCTTCATCGGTATTGGGACCGCGCTGACATCCCTGTTGGAGCTGCTGGGATGGCAACCTGACCGATTTATGAGTCTGGTTTTGGTCTTGGCGGCGTTTGCTTTGGTGCAGAAGCTGCTCTCATCTGTTCCGAAGACACCGGTGTATTACGCTGTTGTTGGATTTGCGTGTGTGTGGTTATCGGTTCGGTCAGCCCCGTCTGTACCAGCATTTCTCTCCGGTTTCGCCTTTTTTTTCGGACTGTATCTCATCGTCTTTGTCATTGCTAAGCAGTTGGTTATGGGTTTAGCAAGCATAATGTTCGACAATCCCGTTGACGTAAACGGACTCCGAGTCGGTATGATACCCGCCGAGCAAATTGTTCGGGCGCCGCAACCCGATGGCTCTGTCCGTTATGAGAAAAAACAGGTTGCGTTTTCAAGTGGTCAGGACGACAATGTCGTGGTTTCACCGGATCCTGCAGGACTTGATGCCGAAGATATCGCGCACTTGCAAGACCTCGCAGCAGCAGGTGCACTTGTGGAATTTGAGAACCAGATAAAGATTCAACCCTCTATTCGTTTCGCACCGGTGATTTCCATCGGAGCACTTCTCACGGTTCTCTGCCAAGGACCCTTTTATCTGAAACTAATACAACTGTTTTAATTTCACAGTCAGTCATCAGTTTTCAGCACTCAATTATGCTCTTGTGGCAGCTACGAGAAAAGCATCCGCCACAAATTATCTCTTAACCGATAACTGAAAGATTTTTCGCAGAAAAATCGTACTGATAACTGACAACTATTACACGAAAGGATTACAAATCAACGGGTTTTGATTTAATTTGTCTTTATGAAACGTGCAGTCTTAATTTTAGTGCTTTTAACGGTGGCAGTAGCATTGCCACCGCTTTACTCCCAATGGTCGGAATCTCGGAGAATCAAACAGATACAAGAAGTAAAACAACAAGCACGAACAGTCTTCGGAGATCGGGTGGAGACGGTCCTCTCAGAACTCGAAAGCAGCGAACCGCCTTCTGTCGTGATCCTGTATACGGGTGGCACGAAAAGCCATCTGGAGCCGTGCGGGTGTTACCAAGAACAGTCTGGTGGATTGCCCAGACGTGCTTATGTTGTGGAGCAATTTCGGAGGCGTGGGTTCCCCACACTTTTGGTGGATGCCGGCAACATCTTTGATGGGAAAGAGGAAATTGATGCGAAGCGATGTGAGGTCAACCTGAAGGCGATGTCCACAATGGAATACAACGCCGTCGCACTCAGTGAATCGGATCTCTCTTATGACGAAGCCTATCTCAGCCGTCAGCACGCTGTTGCAACGTTTCCCTTTTTAGCTCCCGATGCGGTGCACGAAGTCTTCACACAGCCGTTCGTCATTGAACACGGACAACACACCATCGCTTTTGTTGCAGGTGCAGCGTATGATAAAGCAGTGTCGCAGGCAAATGTTGTTGTGGCTTTAGGGGATCTTAGGGGCTCCGAACATATTGATGTCGTCATCCGACCCGACGAAATTGAGGCGACGGAGTCTGAAGACGGAACGCTTTACATCGGTTGTAAACCTGAAGGCAAAACGTTGGGGATGTTGGCACTCTGGCTGGATACGAACGGGAAACTTGCACGCTACGCCGATGCACAACTCGCATTGACAGGGGAGGTCAATGAATCTGAGTCAATCCGCCAGCTCCTGACAGATTTCTATCAAAGTGTTGCTACGGAAAACACTACACAAGATACGACTCTTTTCACTGAACAACTGTTAGAGAAACAACAAGGAAACGGGTACGCCTCGGCGACGGCGTGCCAATGATGCCACGAACAGGAATATCTCCAGTGGTCAGCGACGCGCCACGCCTTCGCCTACCAAACGCTTCTGAAGAAGGAGCGATATTTTGACGCAGGGTGTGTCTCCTGCCATACCACCGGGTTCGGGTATCCGACAGGATTTCAGATCGGAGAGCAAAATTCAACACTCCAAGGTGTGCAGTGTGAAACGTGCCACGGTCCCGGCAAACAGCACGTCGGCAATCCGAAAAAGAGCAATATCCGCAGCAGTGCCGATACATCGCTCTGTTTGCAATGCCACGATCCGAAACATTCACCCGGATTTGCGGAGGTCGTCACACTCCACACCAAAGATGTCGATCACAGCCGCCAACCGATGAACTTGGAGGAACTCTTGACCGCTCGCACGGCACGGATGGGGAAACCGACGCTCGAACTCTTTGTGATGAGTTATTGTCCGTTCGGCGTTCAGGCAGAAGAAAAACTGATTCCGATCGTCAAAGAATTTGGCGATAAAATCGACTTCAAACTCCAGTTTATCGCCCAAGAGAAAGAAGAACCGTCCAAACAGGATATATCACCGTTTACAAGTCTCCACGGCTACCCCGAAGTAGCAGAGAATATTCGGCAGCTCCTGATAGCGCGAGAGTATCCCGATCGGTATCTCGACTATATTTTGTGCCGCGGAAAAAAACTCGACAAGAGTTGGGAGGACTGTGCACAGAAACTCGGCATTGAGGTCGCGAAGATTCAGGCACTGTTTGACACGTCGGAAGCCGAGCAGCTCTTCCGAGAAAACATCAAGCGCGCCGCAGAACTCGGCGTTAGAGCCTCCCCGACGATTTTAGTCGATGGACATAGATTCCGTGCAAGTCAGTTGTTACGGGCGAGTGGAACGCCCTGTCAATAATCTCAGCGTATGAAACACCATCTTGCTGGGACAGAAACATCAGCAGAAAGGAATAAACCAATATGAAAAACAACCGTCGAGGTAAAATTCACGACTTCCTCGCATCTGAGGAAGGACGCGTTGGGGTCAAGTCGCCGCTGGCATTGGGTGCGGCAAGCGCAGGTTTGTTGCTCGCTCAGGCAATGGTTTCACCGTCCGCTCAAGCACATTGGGAGTGTAATCCTGAGGAGCATGATTCTTGTAGTAGTAAGAGTCTGGTTTGTAAAAAATGGTGTGATCGTTGGGAGGATAACACTTGTGTGCAGTACAACGCTCATTGCGAAAAACTTTAAGTTAAGGATATACTGATTTATTAACAATCCATTTCTGGGGTTTACTGTCTCTGACACAGAATCGTCATTTCAAAAATCTGGAAATCTTAGGGTATCTTTATAGTAAAATCTGGAAATGTGTAGACCTTTCAAAGGACGGTAAACCCACCTGTTACTGGAAAGGGAAAAGTGGCTCTGGTCCTGCCGCTCTATCAATATATGGGTGATATAGGAAACCGAAACAGGAGGATTTGTGAATTTGACATACTCCCCCCGCTAAAGCAGGGGGATTCTTAGAAACACCCTGAGCGGGGCAGATCGTGCTATCAACGACCACTGCTTGCGATAGGCAAGTCTTCTGTAGCCTCCTGCAACAGGTAATGCCCTAACTGCGTGCTGTAAAGCACCTTACGAAAAGTTTTGAGTCGTGTGTTTCAAATGGGATGTGCTTTTAAGCAATCTTTCCCAACTCACGACTGTCAAGCAGATTTTCAACAAGTATAGAGTCGTGTGAGGCTTTTACGTAGTTATCTCACTTATTTAGTGTATCTACCACAACATTAACTACAACCTATGCCGAACACTATGAACATTCTAACATTTTTGGTAATCTTTTTCAAGAGAAAATATAGGCAGCGTCTACATCTCCGACCTAAAGGACGGAGTTTTGACGCTGAAGATTATGATAAAACACATGCGAACTTACGGGGTATTAGGGACAGCGATGTTGCTAAGTAGTTGTCTATTCGTCAGCAGTAGCTGGGCAGCTGCGCGGGATGTCCTCTCTTTTGTTTCTTTAAAAGATAAAACGCGCCCTATTATTCTTATGGATACCCAAGGGAATATCCTTCAAAAACTCGTCATACCCGGCACGAAACGGCTGTCTTTCAGCTGGTCCCCTGATGGACGTTCATTTGCTTATCACACCAACGAAGGCGGGAACTTTGATATTTATGTGATGGATGTGGAAACACAGACAAGCCGTCAGTTGACCTTCGATGGTGGCATGGATATATGGCCCTCTTGGTCTCCAAATGGGAAATGGATTTCGTTCGCCTCAAACCAGACAAAGAAGTCCAACCTTTATAGAATAGATGTAGATGGCGGAAATTTGATGAAATTGACGGATGGGAAAGACTGCGACCGGTCCGCTTGGTCCCCAGACAGTCAATGGATCGCATTTACTTCAAGAGCCTCCCTTTTTGTGATGAATGCTAAAGGAAAAAACTTGAGGAAACTCACGGGGAATGCCCCCCTGCCTGCCTGCACATGGTCGCCTGATAGCAAACAGATTGCTTTTGTCTCAAACACGGATATTTTCAGCATTGACATAAACGGGAAGAACTTACGCCAACTCACGCAGTTCAATCGGGAGACATTCATCTGGGATCTTGCGTGGTCGCCGAGTGGCGAATGGATCGCCTATAGTTTGAGAGAAGCACTGAGGGTTGGATTTGATGCTTCAGTTCTCTGCCTTGTAAATACAGTAGATGATGAGCGCGGAGGACCACTTAAGGCGACGAAAGGATTAGAACCGAGTCGTCTTGGTTGGGTGCCAGGGATAGAACTCTCAATATCACCGAGTCCAGAGAAACAGACAACACCCAAGAACAGACTCAAACAAACCAGCAAATAAAGCGAAGCCTCCTAAATGTTATACTGTTTTCAATACAAATTGTAAGTGAATTTGGCGATAAGATTGATTTCAAACGCCAGTGTTACGATCAAATAGATTTACGAGCTAACATTCAGCATCTTATAGCAGATGTAACGCCTTGAAGCAGTTTTAGTAAGTAAAGGTGGGGTCTAAACGTTACACACCGACTAAAGTTGAATCTGTTTCAAATATTTTCAGGGGAGGGCTTCACTCCTGCAGCGATACGATTCGACCTGAAAATGGGTTTCCCACTTCTTGGGAAATCAATCCAGCCGGATGAGAGCACCGACAGAAAGGAGATAACCAATATGAAAAACAACGTCCGTAGTAAAATCAGGGGCTTCCTCAAATCTGAGGAAGGGCGCGTTGGTGTCAAATCGCCCTTGACATTGGGTGCAGCAAGCGCAAGCTTGTTGCTCGCACACGCAATGGTTACACCCTCTGTTCAGGCGCATGAAGTCTGTGAGCCTGAGGATCCTGATTCTTGTGGCGAGAGTCTGGTTTGTAAGGAATGGTGTGCCCATTGGTCTATCAATACTTGCATAGAATGGGAAGCTCATTGTGAATTCCCTTAAGTTAAGGATTTGTTGATTTATTGACAATCCACTTCTGGCGGTTCACTGTCTCTGACACAGAACCGCCATTACAGAAGCATTGAAAGGAATATCAAAGAAGCAAATAACTCTCTTAGCTCTTAGGCAGAAAATTTGAAACATTGAGTTTCTAAAATAAAATCTGAAAATGTGTTGACACTTTACGAAACAATGACCTTTCTATCGCTGATAGAGTTGCTAACCGCGTTCCCCAACCGAAATAGGAGGATTTGTGAACATGAAACGCACGCGAACTTATAGGGTATTAGCGATGGCGATGTTGCTAAGTAGTTGTCTATTCGCCAGCAGTGGCTGGGCAGCTACGCCGGATGTCCTCTCTTTTGTTTCTTTAGATAGACCACGACCCATTATTCTTATGGATACTCAAGAGAAGATCCTCCAAAGACTCGTTATTCCAAACTTGACACAACTGTCTTTCAGTTGGTCCCCTGATGGACGTTCATTTACCTATCATGCCATTCAAGGCGGGAACTTTGACATTTATGTAATGGATGTGGAAACACAGACAAGCCGTCGGTTGACCTTCGATGGTGGCATGGATATATGGCCCGCTTGGTCTCCGAATGGAAAATGGATTTCATTCGCTTCAGATCGCGCTGGGACATCCGACCTCTACAAAATGGATATTGATGGTGGAAATCTAACCCAACTGACGGATGGGAAAGACTACGATAAAACCGCTCGGTCCCCAGACAGTCAATGGATCGCATTTACTTCAAGAGCCGACCTTTTTGTGATGAATGCTAAAGGAAAAAACTTGAGGAAACTTACGGGGAATGCGATCGGCATTGACTGCACATGGTCACCGGATGGCAAACAGATTGCTTTCTCCGCAAATACAGGAATTTTCAGCATTGATGTAAATGGAAGGAACCTTCGCCAACTCACACAGCTCAATCAAAGGGTATGGTATCTCGCGTGGTCGCCGAGTGGCGAATGGATCGCCTATCGTTTGAAAGACATAGGCGGTGATTTGGTCATCGGGGTCGTAAACACAGTAGATAATAAGCGCGGAGGAGTGCTTGAAGCAACGAGAGGATTGAAGCCTAGTTATCTTGATTGGGTGCCGCAGGGAGAACTCGCTGTATCACCGAGTCCGGAGAAGCAGACAACACTCTGGGGTAGGATCAAACAAAAAGTAGATTAAAAGACTTAGCTCCGATGATTTTAGTCGATGGACATAAATTCCGTACGAGTCAGTTGTTACGGACAAGTGGAACACCATGCCAATAATCTCAGTGTATGAAATACTGTCCGAACAACCAACAAGAATGATGAACCTTTTGAAAAACCATTAGAAAGCATGTCCAGGGGGGTGGGCTTCGCTCCGACAACGATAGTATTCGTCCTGGAGATGGTGTTCCCAACACTGTTTGAGAACCCAATCTTGCTGGAATAGAAGCACCAGCAGAAAGGAGATAAACCGATATGAAAAACAACGTCCGTAGTAAAATTAGGGGCTTCCTCAAATCTGAGGAAGGGCGCGTTGGTGTCAAATCACCCTTGGCGATGGGTGTCGCAAGCGCAGGTTTGCTGCTCGCTCAGGCAATGGTTACACCCCTTGTTCAGGCAGATGAAGCATGTGATTTTGAAGATCCTGAGGCTTGTGGTGAGAGTATGGTTTGCAAAAGATGGTGTGTCCGTGAGGACTTGGGCACCTGTATAGAATGGGAAGCTCATTGCGATTGGGGTTAGGTTAAGGATTTGTTAATACATTAACAATCCACTTCTGGCGGTTCACTGTCCCTGATAGGGAACCGCCATTCCAGCAGCCTCAAATAGTATTCGTCCTGGAGATAGTGTTCCCGACGTTGTTTGGGAAATCAATCCAGCCGGATAAGAGAACCGCGCAGAAAGGAGATAAACTGATATGAAAAACAGCGTCCGTGATAAAATCAGTCGATTCCTCAAATCCGAGGAAGGGCGTGTTGGTGTTAAATCACCCTTGACATTGGGTGCAGCAAGCGCAAGTTTGTTGCTCGCACACGCAATGGTGGCTCCCTCCGCTCAAGCACATATGGAATGTGATCCTGATAATCCTTGTACTTGTGGTGAGAGTATGGTTTGTAAAGAATGGTGTGCCACAATGTTTCTAAACGTATGTATGGAGTGGGAAGCTCATTGTGAATTCCCTTAAGTTAAGGATCAGTTGATTTATTGACTATTCATTTTTGGCGGTTTTACTGCCTCTGACAGGAAACCGCCACTAAGGAATATCAAAGAAGTAGACAACACCCTTCGACAGAGAATTTGAGATGCCGCGTCTACGAGTTATCTTTTTCACGAAGACTTCAACACTTCTTAAGGTGTTTAGGTGTTGGTAATGGGAGGAAGCGAGAGAATTCTGTGCTGGTAATCACTATATTTTTATTTCATGTCCCCGAAGCGGAACAACTTTTCCGAGAAAACGTCAAGCGCGCAGCGGAACTCGGCGTTAGAGCCTCCGCGACAATTTTAGTGGATGGACATAAATTTAAATCGAATCAATTACTACAGGCAAGTGGAACACCCTGCCAATAGCAACCGGTTTATCAACTGGAATTCAATTCCCTAAGTTGAGTCAGTTTTTAAACATTTTCGGCGGGATGGCTCCAATCCCACTTGCGATACGATTCGTGCTGGAAATGGGTTTCCTGACAGCGATGCGGAAACTAATCTCGTTGGAGAAGAGCACCAGCAGAAAGGAGAACCCATAAATGAAGCATGATGTCCGTAGTAAAATCAGTGACTTTCTCAAATCTGAGGAGGGACGTGTTGGTGCTAAATCACCGTTGACATTGGGTGTGGCGAGCGCAAGCCTGTTGTTGGCTCAGATGATAGTTACGCCGTCCGCTCAGGCGCATTGGGAGTGTGATCCCTTGGAGGATGATTGTCCAGAGGGTCAGTATTGCGCAGTTCGGTGTGAGGGTACATGGCGTTCATCAGGCACCTGTTGGGGCACACTTCACAAGCATTGCCAACCAATTGATCCTTAATCAAGTTAACCAAGGATTAGTTAATAATCCATTTCTGGCGGTTCGCTGTCTCTGATGGGGGACCGCTATTTCAGCAACCTTGAGAGCAGTATCAGATGCAAGCGATTATTCTTTGTGGCGGATTGGCGACGCGGTTGGGTGAAATGACAAAGACAATTCCAAAAGTGTTGCTTGACGTTGTGGGTAGAACGGTTTTGGATTGGCAGCTGCAACTCCTAAAAGATGTGGGTATTGAGGAAGTTATCTTAGCATCTGGGCATCTGCACAATGTGCTTTATGAACGCGTGGGTGGCTGTCGCCGCGGTGTCCGTATTTGCTATGCAAAGGAGGAGAAACGACTCGGTACCGGCGGCGCGATTCAGAATGCAATGAAACAGATTCGGACATCGCCCTTCTTTGTGCTGAACGGTGATGTTCTGCTTGCCGACTTTTCGCTTCAAAAGATGTTAGATCGCTTTCACGGAGACATGATGGGGTTGCTGTTGAGTGTATATGTTGATGATGTACGTTCATACGGACAAATCGTATCGGATGACAATGGAAAGATCATAACTTTTCGTGAGAAACAGTCGGTTTATTCCGCAGGGTATATCAACAGTGGGGTGTCTCTCTTTAACGAAACAATCGCCGACGCGTTTCCAGAAGATAAGGAGCATTTCTCAATTGAACAAGAAGTTTTTCCACATGTATCCAACCTCTGGACGTTGCGGACCGACGCGAATTGGATTGATATTGGTGTCCCGGAACGGTTGGCGTACGCGAGGCAACATTTTAAATGAATCTTGACATTTTTCGAGCCTACGATATTCGCGGTGTTTTCGGCGTGGACTTTGAACCAAGGGATTTTTATTGGATTGCGCGTGCGTACACCGACTGCTTTCAACTGAAAACTGTCGCAGTTGGGCATGATGTCCGCGAGCGTTCACAGGAATTGTGGCGGCAGGTCGCGTCGGGTTTTCAAGATTCAGGTGTTAATGTCTTGAATCTCGGTCAGATTTCAACGGATATGCTGTATTTCGTTGTGGAACATTACCGGACGGATGGCGGCGTTGTCATCACGGCATCTCATAACTCGGCTGTGTTTAACGGTATGAAGCTGGTTGGGCAGCACGCCGCGCCGATTTCCGCGGATACTGGACTTTTTGCGGTGCGTGATGCTGTCGAGAGGGCAACCTCGTTTGAGAAACAGAACGGACACTGCCGAGGAAACCTTCGGGCAATACCGTTTCTGGATGCCTACTTATCGCACCTTCGTTCGTTTGTAGATTTGCGAAGGTTGTCCGAAAAGCGAATTGTTCTCAATGCCAATGGTGGACTTGCAGGGCAGATCGCTGATCGGCTATTGGTAGATACACCGATTCAGGCGTGTCAGCGATTGTTTACCGAGCCAGATGGAAGTTTCACAGAGATTCCTGGGGGTAGACCGGATCCGCTGAGACCGGAGAATCGGGAATTGACGACAGCAGCGGTCCAGGAGACAGGGGCGGACTTAGCAGTGACATGGGATGCGGATGCCGATAGGTGCTTTTTCTTTGATGAGACGGGGGCGTTTGTTGAAGGTTGCTATATCACGGCATTGCTTGCGGAAAAACTTCTTCGGCAGCGGAGAGGTGGTGTCATTTTTGACCCGAGAGCGGTGTGGGCGGTAGAGGATGCTGTCGTTTCTAATAAGGGCAGACCGATCCTGAGTCGGTGTGGACACTCGTTTATCAAGACGGGTATGCGAGAAAGTCAGGCACTTTTTGCTGGGGAGGCGAGTGGACACTACTATTTCCGAGACAATTTCTATGCCGACAACGGGATGATCCCGTTTCTGATGGTGCTTGAATATCTCAGTGTCCAAGGCATATCGCTTGCTGAAGCCGTGAATCACCTGCGAGCGGCGTATCCGGTCTCTGGCGAGATCAACTACGCATTTGAAACTAACTGTCAAATGCAAGATGCACTGAACGCGGTCAATACTGCGATCCGCTATTGGGGTGATCCGTGCCTTGAGGCACCGATTGACGGCTTGTCTGTACGGTTTCTATCGGGTTCTGGTGGTTGGCGGTTCAATCTCCGAGAGTCAAACACAGAACCGCTGCTGCGACTGAATGTTGAAACGATTGGGGACGAGGACCTTCTCATTGAGAAGACGATGCAAATCAGTGAGAAACTTGAGAGCATTGGGGGCAAACGAGAAACGAAATTCCGATGGGAGCCTGAAAAGTTTGCTTAAAAAGCATGAATTTGAACTAATTTCTTTAGATTTCTCTGTTTCTTGTTATATTATAGTGAAGCCCATAAATAAGTGGACATCTTTGTAGCATGATGCACGTCGCATCTGGGCGAGTACGCCGCAAAACTTCTTAGTTTGTGCCAGTCTGAATGCCTGTTATAGGGATTCAGACTGTTTGAAAGTGCCCAATTAATTACTATAACGCCAGTTTGAAGAAAAGTGTTAGAATTCAAGACAGACGCAAATTGGGTAAAAAAGCAACATATTCCGTGAAAAAGTAGTGATTTTTAGGAATACAACCCCCTAAATCCCCCTTATCAGGGGGACTTTAAGAGGAAATGCGTCTGCCTTAAGTATTTATCAAACTCACGTTATATTATGCGCGTTTTTTGCCGAAAAATATGGTCTTTAATAGAGATGACCGGATGGTTCAAATTTAGGAATTTTGATTTACTGTTGTGTACGGTATACTCTTAACAAGAAAAGAAAAATCCGTTTTATTGCCGACACAGAGCAAGTTACTTCAAGGAATAGGGTCGTATTTTGAATCATTTAGGTTTGTTCGTTGATGATGGAGAATCTAATCATGGAAAATGATGCACAATTGATCTACAAAGTTTTAGCAGGCGACGACGAAGCATTTACTGCTTTAGTCCGAAAGCATCAACAAAGTGTTCACGCACTTGCTTGGCGGCGGATTGGTGATTTTCATTTTGCCGAAGAGATTACGCAGGACACCTTCCTTCAAGCATATAAGAAACTCTCAACGCTCAAGAATCCCAGTCAGTTTTCTGGGTGGCTTTATGTCATTGCGAATCGACGTTGTAATAAGTGGCTCCTAAAGAACAAATCCGCAGTAAAATCGCTGGAGGATGTCTCCATGGTAGAAATAGAGAACACCTTTTATGAACGTTATGTATCGGAGCAAAACGAAGAGGAAGCTCGCACGCATCGCCACAAACTCGTTAGGAAACTTCTGGACAAATTGCCAGAGAGCGAACGCACCGTCATGACGCTCTACTATCTCGGCGAAATGAACACAAAGGAGATTAGCAAGTTTCTGGGAGTATCGGTCCACACGATTACGAGTCGGCTCCAGCGGGCGCGAAAGCGTTTACAACAGGAGGAGGAGCTCTTGGTTCAAGAGATACTCGGGGGTGTCCAATTATCTAATACTCTCACGGAGGACATCGCTCGGAAAGTTGCGGATGTGCGGTTGACACCACCTGCGAATTGGAAACCTTTTATACCATGGACGGCTCTTGGTGGAGCAGTGGTTTTGGTGCTGTTGCTGCTAAGTGCGAGCGATCAATACCTTTTGCGTTTCCAAAAGCCTTATAGTTTTGAGGCAGAATCTGAACGGACGATTGAAATTATCGACGCGCCTGTCGTTCTGAATAGTGAGGCGAAACCGGCAGTGCGAAATCAAGCAGGGCGCGCTGCCGCGACCAATAAAAACGGCGGTGATGATGTGCAGGTTTCGGCATCAGTTTTAGCTTCTAATGCAAAGGACGAGTGGGTCAGAACTTCGACATCGCGGTGGACACAGACATCTGGACCGAGCAGCGGTTCCGTATTTGATGTATTTGCTACATCTGGGGGTGCGCTTCTCGCCTTCTCACAGACAGGGTTTTACAAATTCACAGCCAACGCGACTGTGTGGATGCCTGTTGAAATTGATGTTTCGACCGGAACGTTGCGGGCCCCTATGACAGAGCATGCGGGGGTGCTTTACCTTGTCTCTAACGATGCAGTGTTTGCCTCGACCAATGATGGCGAGACATGGAACGCGTTTTGCACCCGACCCAATGGGAATGCTGTTGGACTTGTTATCGTGAGTGAAACGCAGCAAACGGATAGGACAATGTATCTCGCCCTTGAAAATAAAGGCGTGTTCCGTTCTACAGATGCCGGAGAACAGTGGGTGCTTCTTGACGATGGATTGATGGACAAGACGATTTCTAAGGTGGCTGCCGTTGGGAACACAGTATTTGCTGGCACAGACAACGGTCTCTATCGTCTTGATGCGAACGTTGGCGTTTGGGAACGACTGCTTGAGGATGTGTCCAGATCTATTTACGCTTTAGCGGTTTCTGAGGATAGTCTCTATGTCAGCACAGGTCCTAATTTTCGGATGTTGCAACAGATTGGATCAAAGCCTGGAAAGATAGCGCAGGCAATACATAACGACAATTCAAATTTGAGTAGAATTTTTCACTCCGCTGACTTAGGAGCATCTTGGACTGAGATAACGCCTACAAACGGATCTCGCCCTATCAAATCAATAACTGGTATAAGTTTGTTGGTTGCTGGTAAGACGATTTTAGCACAAGCCGGTAGGCAGTTCCGGTCAAGGGATAACGGACAGACTTGGGTCGATCTTGGGTTTGGCACGAATTCGCATATGCTTAATGGTTTTTCGTCTGTAGCGGTCAACGAGAACACATTTTACAAAGTAGGGATATTCGGTATTCATCGGACGACTGATGGCGGCGAATCGTGGCATCTGTTTATGGATGGGATAGTGGGAACTGGGGTCTTGGATTTGGTTCAGGTCAATAACAGGTTCTATGCACACACTAATACGGACATTGTCCGATCGACAGATGGTGGTGAATCGTGGAGTCCTGTTCGCGTTAAAACTAATGGCGTTAATCCTAAACTACTCAATAGGAAAGACTCTCACCCTAATTTCTCTGGTCATTCACGGTTAGCGATTGCTGATAATGCCTTTTATGTCATTACGCCGGAAAGAGAGAATTTGCACGTCCTTCGTTTGTCAGATGACGGCAAGGCACTTATTCCGATTCATGGGGTTCCCGCTTTTGAAGTGGATGTCCTGTCCACAAATAATAGGAACGCCGAACGGAGGCACTTATCTGAGAGGCTTGAAAAGGGCGATGACTTGGGAGACACATTGTGGGGTAGAGAAGATGAAATAATTGGGGCGTTTGCTGTCAGTGGTGAAACGTTTTACACAGAGTATCAGCGGAAATTGTTCAAATGGAAACTCGGTGACTCTGAATGGAGACACACGGGGTTAGTGGATACCGGTGAGCAGCTTGATGGTGATTTGAAGTGTGGGTTTCGGTTAGCGGTTTCAGGGGTGACTGTCTACGTCGGGAAGCGGAGTGGCAGACTGTTCCAATCGCTGGATACGGGCAGTAGCTGGAAGGACATTACGCCGAACCTTCCCTTTCAGTTTACCTGTTTCAAGGAGATCGTCTTTGCAGGTTCGACGGTTTACATTGCGACAGATGCCGGGGTCTTAGCCTCGCAAACCGGTGTACACTGGCGCGTGATCGCCGATGAAGTCGTTATAGACAGGTTTGCTGTGAACGGTTCGACGGTTTATGGTGCGGGTGATACGGGAGTCTACCGTTTGGATGTTCATGACAAGTGGGAACAGATTTCGCCGGTAGTGCCGGGTAAGGTGCTCTCGCTTGTTGTTGACCGCGATAGGTTGTATGTTGCGACTGAACGTCGCGGGATATTCCACATCTCGCTGGAGGCAGAAAATTACAGGGTAAAAAAAATTTAAGCGTTCGGACGGTCATTTTACGTGGAAAATCGCTAAAAAACTAAGAAATTCATAGAATTTCGGTATTTTTTACTTTTTTTTTCAAAAAAATTTGACAAACGATTCTTCAGCGTGTATAATATTTACTTTGGAAACCCTATTAAATCTTTTTTGGGAGAAAGGGGCAATTATCCGGAAACATACTAACGTCGTACCCAAATTCCACGTTAATTTGTTCTGTTGAAGTTGTGATGCCCCGCGCGGGCTTTTTTTAATGCCAGAAGCCCTTATCGCCAAAAGCCTTTATAGATTGTATTCCGGAGGATGAAATGCCTACAATTAACCAGTTAATCAAAAAACCGCGTAAGAGGTCTCGGAAGAAAACGAAATCGCCAGTGCTTGAGGAATGTCCGCAGCGCCGCGGTATTTGTCTACAGGTGAAGACGATAACGCCGAGAAAACCGAACTCGGCACTGCGTAAAGTAGCCCGGGTGCGTTTCACCACCGGCTATGAAGCGACCTGTTACATTCCGGGGATTGATCACAATTTGCAGGAACACTCGGTCGTTTTGGTTCGCGGTGGGAAAGTAAGGGATCTCGCTAATGTGCGCTACCACATCGTCCGTGGACAGTTGGATACCGCAGGGGTCGAAAATCGCCGCCAGGGCCGTTCAAAATACGGTACTCGGAAACCCGACTAAACAACGGAGGAATATTAGATGCCGAGACGTGGAAATATCAGCAAACGCGATGTCAACCCTGACGCAACTTATAACAGTAAACTCGTATCAAAGTTTATTAATAGTCTCATGTTGGATGGCAAGAAAAGCACTGCCCAATCCATCTTATATGAGAGTTTTAAGATCATAGAAGAGCGCGCAAATGAAGATGGATTCGCCGTGTTCCGTCAAGCGATCAATAACGTCAAACCGGTACTCGAAATCCGACCCAGACGTGTCGGCAGCCAAACTTACCAGGTCCCGGTTGATGTAAAAGCAGAACGCAAACAAAGGTTGGCATTCAGTTGGATTATCCAATCCGCTCGTGCCCGCGGCGAAAGACGGATGGCAGAACGCCTCGCTGGTGAAATACTTGAAGCCTCGCAGAACGAAGGCGGCGCAATCCGTAGGAAACAGGATCAGCATCGAATGGCAGAAGCCAACCGAGCTTTCGCACATTACCGATGGTAAAGATGTTAACTCGGCTTAGCACCGAAATGTAAAGTATAAAAGGAGTCACTCAACCGTGGCGGATACAAAAAACAGCACCCCACAACGTTTAGAACTGCCCCACATGCGGAATATCGGCATCATGGCACACATTGATGCCGGCAAAACTACCGTAACCGAACGTATTCTGTATTATACCGGTAGAGTCTATCGAATCGGTGATGTCGACGATGGTACCACTGCTATGGACTGGATGGTCCAAGAGCAAGAACGCGGTATCACGATTACCGCCGCCGCAACGACCTGTCACTGGAAAAAACACCATATTAATATTATTGATACACCAGGGCATATTGACTTTACTGTTGAAGTCGAACGTTCACTTCGCGTACTCGACGGGGCAGTTGCGGTTTTCTGCGCTGTCGGTGGTGTTGAACCACAATCCGAAACTGTTTGGAGACAAGCAGATAAATATAACATACCCCGAATCGCATTCGTCAACAAAATGGATCGCACCGGTGCTGATTTCTTCCGCACCGTTGAGATGATGGAAGAACGTCTCGGTGCCACAGCAATTCCGGTGCAGCTGCCTATCGGGTCAGCAGAACAATATACAGGCATCGTTGATCTCATCTCCATGAAAGGTCAGATTTGGAACGTCGGGACAGATGCTGGGAACAACGGTACCGTTATTCAAGAGACAGACATCCCGAAAGAAATGGAAGAGATGGCAAACGAATATCGCGATCGGATGTTAGAGGCTATCGCCGATTGCGATGAAGAACTCCTCCACAAATACTTAGACGGTATTGAAATTTCACCTGAAGAAATTAAAACTGGGATCCGTAACGCTGTAATCGCAGGCAAAATTGTCCCTGTCCTTTGCGGAACCGCTTTAAAGAATAAAGGTGTACAGCCGCTCTTAGACGCAATCGTCTCGTACTTACCAGCACCAACTGACGTGCCACCCATAGTAGGCTTTGATCCGAAAACCGAAAAAGAAGAGACACGGCACCCGAAAAACGATGAACCGTTCTGTGGGCTGGCATTCAAAATTATGACAGACCCGCACGTTGGCAAACTCACGTATCTACGTGTCTACTCTGGTGTCCTTAAAAAAGGTGATACGCTTTATAACAGTAAGACCAGAAAACACGAACGGATTGGACGGTTGATGCAGATGCATGCCAACAAACGGGAAGAGCTACAGGCGGTTTACGCAGGCGACATCGCCGCAGTCATCGGCTTAAAGGATCTTGCTACAGGGGACACACTTTGTGATCCGAAAGCACATATCACCTTAGAAACTATGGTGTTCCCGCTCCCAGTAATGTCCATCGCAGTTGAACCTCGTACACAATCTGATATTGACAAACTAAACCTCGCCCTCTCTAAACTCGCTGAAGAAGACCCCACCTTTAAAGTCCATCAAGATTCAGAAACTGGACAAACCTTGTTGTCTGGTATGGGTGAACTTCACCTCGAAATCATTGTTGATAGGCTCGTCCGAGAGTTTAACGTCTCAGCGAATGTAGGTAACCCGGAAGTCGCCTATCGCGAAACGATCCGCAAGGTGGTCAAGTCTGAGGGCAGATTTGTACGCCAATCCGGTGGTAGAGGCCAATTCGGTCATGTCGTCATTGAAGTTGAACCTCTCGCAAAAGGCACAGGTTTTGAATTCATTGACGAGACCAAAGGCGGCGTTATTCCGCAGGAATACATTCCAGCTGTGCGGAAAGGCATTGAGAACGCCATGAATACGGGGGTTCTTGCTGGCTATCCAGTTGTTGATGTATCCGTAAAACTCATTGATGGTTCTCACCACGCGGTAGATTCATCAGAAATGGCGTTCTCTATCGCGGGTTCAATGGCGTTTAAAGATGCCTTGAAGCGTGGAACTCCAACACTTCTTGAACCGATTATGGATGTTGAGGTTATCGCACCAGACGAATATCTCGGCAAAGTTATAGGCGATTTGAACGCACGTCGTGCCCAGATACGCGAGACGGAACTGCAATCGAAATCCCGTATCCAAGTTATCAAGGTTGATGTCCCCCTCTCAGAAATGTTTGGGTACGTCAAAACTCTGAGGTCACTCACACAAGGTAGAGCTAACTACTCTATGGAATTTGCACACTATAACGAAGTTCCGACAAGTGTGATGGAGGACTTAGTTTCATCAACGAATCGTAATTCGTAATTGTTAAATAGTTGTGAAGTGTCCGAACTATAGGAGTTTCTCGCTTCCTATAAGCGGACATAAGATTTAGCTAAACGGTGTTCCCACACGACAACAAAGCGTTTGGACACCCCATAGAAACGGGACTGCGCAGTTTTGTGGAAACAGCGCTTACAACACCCGCAACAATAAACTTTTAGTGGAGCTTGGACAAAAATGGCTAAGGAAACGTTTGAAAGGAATAAACCACACGTTAATATTGGAACAATCGGTCACGTTGACCACGGTAAAACAACGCTGACAGCAGCTATTACCATGGTGCTCTCGAAACTTGCCAATGCAGATTACGTTCAGAAGTATGAAGATATTGACAAGGCACCCGAAGAAAAAGAGCGTGGCATTACGATTAACACCGCACACGTTGAATATGAGACCGAGAATCGGCACTATGCCCACGTCGATTGCCCCGGACACGCCGACTATATCAAGAATATGATTACCGGCGCAGCACAGATGGACGGCGCGATCCTTGTGGTATCCGCCGCTGATGGTCCCATGCCGCAGACGCGCGAGCACGTACTTCTCGCACGGCAGGTGAATGTGCCTTCTCTCGTCGTCTTCCTTAACAAGGCAGACATGGTCGATGATGAAGAATTGCTTGAACTCGTTGAACTGGAAGTCCGAGAATTGCTCAGTGATTATGACTTCCCCGGTGATGATATTCCTATCGTCATAGGTTCTGCTCTTGAAGCTATGGAATCCGACGGAGAACCATCAAGCGACGCGTGTACACCGATCCTGGAACTTATGGAAGCGGTTGATAGTTACATCCCAGAACCCGTCCGTGATACCGACAAACCGTTCCTGATGTCGATTGAAGATACTTTCACCATCAGTGGGCGCGGTACCGTTGTTACGGGACGCGTTGAACGTGGCGTTATTGAAATCGGAAATCCGGTCGAAATCGTTGGACTCCGCGAAACACAAGACACCGTTATCACAGGCGTCGAGATGTTTAACAAGAGCCTCGACGAAGGTCGTGCAGGTGATAATCTCGGTGCACTGCTACGCGGTGTTGAGCGAGATGCGGTTGAACGCGGACAAGTTTTGGCAGTCCCCGGAACCGTTACACCCCATACCAAATTTGAAGCCGAAGCCTACATTCTCACAAAAGATGAGGGTGGACGCTGGAACCCCTTCTTTACCGGATACAGACCACAGTTCTATTTCAGAACAACCGACGTAACCGGAAAGATGGACCTTCCTGAAGGCATCGAAATGATTATGCCCGGTGATAACGCAAAAATTACCGTTGAATTGTCCAAACCCATCGCGATGGAAGAACAACTTCGATTCGCTATTCGTGAAGGTGGACAAACCATCGGTGCTGGTGTTGTCTCGAAAATTCTTGAATAAGAGATTAGGCGGAGCAGACGCTCCGCCTTTTTAAGGACATCAATACAGAGGATTGCCGACTTCTACTTCAAGATGTTAATCGCTGGCATTCCTCTTGTTTGATGAAGGCGATACGAAAAGATGGACAATCAAAAAATTCGCATCCGGCTTAAGGCATTTGACTATCGGTTGTTAGACCTGTCGTCAAAGCAGATAGCAGATACTGCAAAACGCACAGGGGCAGCTGTCTCGGGTCCGATTCCATTGCCGACGAAAAAGCATATCTATACCGTCCAACGTTCAACGTTTACTGACAAAAAGTCGCGTGAACAATTTGAGATGCGGATTCATAAACGTCTGCTGGATATCTTAGAGACTACAGCGAAAACCGTTGATGCTTTAATGCGGTTGGACCTGCCCGCAGGTGTCGATGTCAAAATTACGCTTCTCTAACTATCGGAATCTGGTCACTGCTCCACTACGCTTCTTGCCACCTCCGAGTAACCGGCGGGGGCCCTGGTTCTTCGGTGGTTTCTAACTCGCTATAGATGCTAAAAGGCTTCTGACTTCGCAGGATACCATCGTGAAACGAAGCGCAACGAGGCACAGAGATTCAATCATTTAAAAAAGGCGAAAGATGATGGTTAATGGAATTATCGGCCGCAAAGTCGGCATGACACAAATTTTTGAAGATTCTGGAACAGCGGTGCCTGTTACTGTTATCCAAGCAGGTCCTTGTCCAATTGTCCAACTCAAAACGCAAGAGAAAGACGGCTATCAAGCAGTTCAGTTGGGTTTTGGAGAACAGAAAGAGAACCGCACGAATAGCCCAAAACGTGGACATTTAGCAAAAGCCGGTGTTGATTCAGCACAGGTGCTTCGCGAATTTCGGGTACAGAGTCTTGATGATGTGTCTGTAGGAAACATTGTTGATGCAAGTGTCTTTTCGGAAGGTGAATTTGTTGATGTGACAGGCACCTCAAAAGGGCGCGGTTTCACTGGAGTAGTGAAACGTTGGAAATTCGCTGGTGGTAAGAAAAGCCACGGCGGTGAGCAAGATCTCCGCCGTCCGGGTTCCATCGGTGCCAGCGCGACACCCTCTCGAGTGTTTAAAGGAAAACGGATGGCTGGCCGCCACGGTGCCAAACGGCATACTGTTCAAAATCTTCCTGTGATCCAAGCCGATCCCGAGCGTAACTTACTGGTGGTCAAAGGCGCAGTCCCTGGCCCCCCCAACGGTTTGCTTCTGATTAGAAAAGCATCTAAAACACCGAGTGCATAGGCAGGCAGTCGTAACCCAACGAGTGCCAAAATAAAACGAGCATACAAATATGTCAACTTTAGACGTACACAACAAGTCCGGAGATGTTCTGCACGAAAAGGTATTAGCCGACGCATTCACTGATGCTGAGGTGAATGGTCATGTCATTCACCAGTGCGTTACTGCCTACCTTGCCAATCAGCGGCAAGGCACTGCATCAACGAAGAGTCGAAGTGAAGTGAGAGGCAGTGGGAAAAAACTCTACCGTCAAAAAGGAACTGGCAGAGCGCGTGTCGGAGACGCTAAGGCTCCACATCGAGTCCACGGTGGTGTAGCGTTCGGACCGAAACCCCGGAGTTTTCGGCAGCACACCCCGAAACGAGTCCGACGCCTCGGCTTACACAGCGCACTCGCAGACCGGTTCCAGAATCAGCAGTGCATTCTCGTTGAAGATTTTACGCTTGAACAACCGCGGACCAAAGACATGGTTAACATCTTAAAAGCACTGAACGCTGACGGAAAGGTACTGCTCATTCTTGATGAACACAGCCTGAATATCCACCTCTCCGTGAGGAACATTCCGAAAGTTCACAGCTGCACATGGAATACGCTCAACGTCTATCAAGTCATGTGGCACGATACGTTGATAATCACCGAGAAAGCCGCTGAGAAACTCGAATCCAAGTTCGTAAACACCGGTTCAGATGCGGAAGGACAAGACTGATGAAGGATGCATATCAGATTATACTGCAACCGCTGATTACAGAAAAAAGCACAATTCTCCGCGAAGATAATAAGTACGCATTTGTTGTTGATCGCAATGCCACCAAACCTCAGATTCGCCGCGCTGCTGAAGAGTTGTTTGACCTCCAAGGGGACATCCTCAAAGTGCGGACAATGCACGTTCGTGGTAAGCCGAAAGGTAAAATGTTGCGCTATCAACGTGGTAGGAAACCGCATTGGAAAAAAGCGATTCTTACCCTAAGAGAAGGTGTGAATATCCAAGCGTTTGAAACTATATAGGAACAGCAATCAGCAAGAATAGCAATCAGCCGTCAGTTAAGAGAATTTTAGATAAACCGAACATCTCTTTTCTGACAACTGACAGGTTTTTCGTAGAAAAACCGACCTGACTGCTGATGGCTACTAAAAAAAGGAAATCAGAGTGCCTAAAACGTATTCACCTATCACCCCAAGTCGTCGGTTTATGACAGGGTACACCTTTGAAGAGCTTACGCGGAGCAAACCGGAAAAATCGCTCGTCAAAGGGAGCAAGCAGAAAGCGGGTCGGAATTCCAACGGACGCTTGACAGTGAGACGCCGCGGCGGTGGACACAAACGCCGATACCGGATCATCGACTTCAAACGTGATAAGTTTGGTGTCCCTGCCAAAGTTGCTGCAATTGAATATGATCCGAATCGGTCTGCGCACATCGCCCTGCTCCACTATGCTGACGGGGAAAAACGCTATATTCTTGCTCCTGTCGGTATCCAAGTAGGGGACACACTTACTTCAGGCGAAGACGCGGAAATCCGGGTCGGAAACGCTTTGCCGCTGGAAAAAATCCCACTCGGCTCCTCCATCCACAATATAGAGATGAAGCCCGGTAAAGGTGGGCAACTTGTACGTAGTGCCGGTGGTACTGCTCAGTTAGTTGACAAAGAGGGAAAATACGCCCGTATCCGACTGCCATCAGGCGAGATTCGGCTTATTCCGGTTCAAGCCATGGCAACACTCGGTCAAGTTGGCAACGTCAGCAAGATCGTCATCGGTAAAGCGGGACGTTCACGATGGCTCGGCAAACGTCCCAAAGTTAGAGGGGTCGCGATGAACCCGATTGACCATCCACATGGCGGCGGTGAAGGAAAAAGCTCCGGGGGTAGGCATCCAGTCACGCCTTGGGGCGTTCCAACCAAAGGGTATAAGACCCGAAACCCGAAGAAAAAATCGAGCCGCTATATTGTCGGAAAACGAAAATAACCCTTTTCATAGATGCCTTACTCGCTATGCAAGCGAATACTGTTAAAAGGTAAAGGAGATACATAATGGCGCGTTCTATTAAAAAGGGCCCCTACATAGACCCGAAACTCGCCAAGAAGGTAGCCGCTATGGAACGCTCTGGCACCAAACGCGTGATTCGCACTTGGTCCCGACGTTCGACGATTACCCCTGAATTGGTAGGACATACCTTGGCAATTTACAACGGGAAAAAGTTTTTTCCGGTGTATATCACAGAGAACATGGTAGGCCATAAACTTGGTGAATTCTCACCAACCCGTACCTTCCGTTCTCACGCCAGTGGCGGTGGCGACAGAAGATAACTTTTGCGATAACCTTCATCGCAAATTGGCAGTGTATTCATCTCTTTTTTGGGAAGATACGTTCACTGTTTTGACAAGGATAGCGGTGAACCAGCAACTTGCTTTTATTGGAGACACTGATGGAAGCCAGATCTAAAATTAGGAACGCATCGGTCGCCCCGCGGAAAGCCCGCTTGGTGGCTGATCTCGTCCGTAATCAATATGTTGAAGATGCGTTAAGTCAACTGAGCTTTACGCATAAAGCCGCGTCCCCTATCATCTACAAACTGATTCAGTCAGCAGCTGCGAACGCACAATATCAAGACCCAAGTATTGATATTGCGGGCTTATACGTCAAAGAAATTCGTGTCGATGAAGGGATTACGCGGAAATGGATACGCCCGCGGGCACGGGGTATGGCAAATAGGATACTAAAACGCAGTAGCCATATTACCGTTGTCGTTGACGAAGAGAGTACCGAAGATGTTGAGTCATAGCGCGCGCGCTTACAAAAGACTGCAGCACATCATGGACTCTACTTACAAGCGGGAAAAGTCTAATAGGAGGTTTGCGTGGGACAAAAAACTCACCCGCGTGGCTTACGCTTAGGAATCATCGAGACGTGGGATTCAAAGTGGTATAGCGAACGGGATTACGCCAAATGGCTCCATGAAGATTTTAAGATTCAGAAGTTCGTCAAGGAGCAATTAGCACGTGCCGGGATTTCGCGCGTTGAAGTAGAACGCGTCGCTGACCGTTGCAGCATCAACATCCATACAGCACGTCCAGGTATTGTCATTGGTCGCCGCGGTGCTGAAGCTGAAAAGTTACAAGCATTAATCGAGAAAGAGGTCGGCTGCCCCGTCCGGATTAATGTCTCGGAAATTAGAGTCGCTGAAATGGATGCCCAACTTGTATCAGAAGCTGTTGCAACGCAAATAGAACGCCGCGCCGGTTTTAAACACGCAATGCGGCGGAGTATCTCCAGTTCAATGCAAGCAGGGGCTTTGGGCGTTAAAATTATGGTGAGCGGTAGATTAGACGGTAAGGAAATCGCCCGCGCCGAATCCAGTATTGAGGGACGCGTGCCCCTTCACACTCTCCGAGCTGATGTCGACTACGGGTTTACTGAGGCAAATACAACGTACGGTAAAATCGGAGTCAAAACTTGGATTTTCAAGGGCGAAATTATCGGGGTACCAGATAAATTAAAGGGCGAAACATCTGAGCGCCGTCAACCTGGACGACGCGAAGATACTGGTTCGCAACGTTCTGAACGTCGACGGGGCGACAGACGTTCCGGCTCTCAAGACGGACGATCTCGACAATCCGGAAGACAAGACAGAGGTAGAAATCGACGCAGACCGCGTCAAGGCAATAAGGGTCCCAAGGGCGATTCATAACTCTACGAATAGATTTATTTTAAGGAGGCATCTAAGGTGTTAATGCCGAAACGCGTGATGCGCCGCTATGTGCATCGCGGGAAACGCCGTGGCAAACCGCTCCGTGGCTCACAAATCAACTTCGGTGAATATGGTTTGCAAGCAATGGAAGCTGGCTGGATTACAAACAACCAGATTGAATCTGCGCGTATCGCTATCACGCGATATGTACGCCGCGGTGGAAAACTTTGGATCAAGATTTTCCCGCACAAACCACTCAGTAAACAACCTGCTGAAACCCGCATGGGTAAGGGCAAAAAAGGCCCGCCCGAATACTGGGTCGCTGTGGTCAAACCCGGCAGAGTCCTTTTTGAATTAAGCGGCGTTTCGGTTGAAGATGCAAAAGGGGCGATGAAACGAGCCGCCCACAAACTGCCAATCAAAACTAAGTTCGTTGCACGGAATGCGTGATTTTGTCTACGACTCCGGCGTTGAAAAAAATATGCGCCCCAACGCAGTATCATGCTTTTGACAACACCTAAGGAGGCACGGAAATATGAAAGCGGATGAACTACGAGCAAAAACAACCGAAGAGTTGGAAAGTGAACTGAAAACGCTAAAGGAGAGCCTGTTTAACCAGAGATTTAGAAGTATCTTAGGACAACAAGAAGACACAACACGTATCGGTAAGATCCGCAAGGACATCGCACGTGTGAAAACTCTCTTGCACGGGCGTTCACAGTAAACAGAACAGAGACAGGACGGTTCATCAATTTCAAGACAAGGACTGTGTATTCCAAAGTACATACGTTAACAGGTTTTGGCTGGTTTGGAGGATAAAGTTGAACGAGGAAAGAAGAAGGCATCGTAAATTTCGGACAGGTCTTGTTACGAGCAACAGTATGAATAAAACTGTCTCAGTGTCAATTGTTCGTCGCTATCAACACCCGCTTTACAAGAAAGTTGTCCGGAAAACGAAGAAGATTCTCGCTCATGATGAACAGAATAGTTGTAACGTCGGTGACGTGGTACAGGTTGTTGAGACCCGTCCGCTGAGTCGTCAGAAACGGTGGCGGGTCCAAGCAGTAGTAAGCACAGTACAGCCCGCAAACGATTAAGAAGTGCTATCACCGGTACCTTTACGGCTTGTCTCTACACGAGGTGAAAGACGCAGCAAACGGTGTATACATGGCACTCGAAAAGAAAGGTTTTTCATCCACACTCTGACGTTTCCAAAACACACCGTTTTGAAAACGGTAGAGGAGGATACAAAAATGGTTCAATCATACTCTCGATTAACCTGTGCTGATAATACTGGCGCAAGGAAATTAATGTGCATTAGTGTATTAGGCGGCACTCGTCGGCGCTATGCCCGCGTAGGCGACGTGATTGTCGCAAGCATCAAAGAAGCAACACCTAATACACAAGTTAAAGCCGGTGAAGTCGTTCGCGCAGTTGTCGTCCGTACGACTAAAGAATATCGACGCGTAGACGGCTCCTATATTAAATTTGACCAGAATGCCGCGGTTCTCGTCGATCCACCGGATCGAGAAGGTAACCAACTTCCACGCGGCACCCGAATTTTCGGGCCTGTTGCGCGAGAACTCAGAGAAAAGGGGTTCACCCGAATCATCTCGCTCGCCCCTGAGGTTATTTAGGAGGACAATAGTGGCACGACAAAAACTGCATATTAAGAAAGATGACATGGTCATCGTCCTCAGCGGACAAGACCGGGGCAAGGAAGGTGTGGTTTTGGAGGTGTTTCCAAAGAAACAACGCGCAATCGTTGAAGGCGTTCATATCGTTAAACGCCACCTCCGACCAAACCAAATGGGACAAGGCGGTATTGTTGAACGCGAAGGCACCATTCACGTTTCTAATCTCAAAAAAATTGATGCTTAATAATAAAGCCTCAATATCGTAGACGAGAAGCGTTGCCAAGACAAACTTCACTGTATAAGTGATTTATAGGATACAAGGCTCATGAGCCCATTCAAAGAATTTTATCAAACGGAAATCATGTCCGCATTACAGAGCCATTTTAACTATGGAAATGTGATGCAGATTCCGAAACTCGGCAAGATTACACTCAATATCGGGGTCGGCGAAGCACTTCAGAACCCGAAAGCACTTGAGGATGCTGTCGAAGAACTCACACTTATTGCCGGACAACGCGCAATCATTACGCATGCAAAAAAATCCGTTTCTGCTTTTAAGGTCAGAGAAGGTATGGCAATCGGATGTAAAGTTACACTCAGACAGCAGCGGATGTATGAGTTTTATAACCGACTGGTAAACGTCGTTCTACCGCAAATTCGGGACTTTCGTGGTGTATCGCCGGATGCGTTCGACGGTCGTGGTAATTACTCCCTCGGCCTCACCGAACAGTTAATCTTCCCGGAAATTAATTACGACAACGTTAACGATATCCGCGGGCTGAACGTAACGATTGTTACGACCGCCCCGACAGACGAAGAAGGCCGCGAGTTACTAAGGCTGCTGGGAATGCCGTTCCGAAAATAGACAGATTCGGTAGCCGACGGTTTCGCCGTCAAATCGCTACACAAATTACCTCGCAGCTTCAGACGCAGCTAACTTTCAACATCCGGACTTACTGAGAACACACGTCACGGATAAACAAAAAAAGGAGCATCTAGCTTGGCAAGTAAAGCATGGATTGCCAAACAGAAACGAACCCCGCGGTTCCAAACCCGGAAATACAGCCGTTGCAAAAGTTGCGGACGGTCGCGTGGGTACCTGCGCAAGTTTGAATTGTGTCGTATCTGTTTTCGTCTCTTCGCCCGTGCCGGTAAAATCCCCGGTGTCCGAAAGGCGAGCTGGTAGAAAATTGAAACCTGTCTGTCCTTAAACTAAAGTATGACAGCCACATCGACTCTTCAAAAACGAAATAAGGAGAATCTTTCATGTCGATGACCGATCCGATTGCTGATATGTTAACACGTATCCGCAATGCCAATATGGCAGGACATGAACGCGTTGAAATCCCCTCTTCAAATGTCAAAGCGGAAATCGCACGCATCTTGGCAGAAGAAGGTTTCGTCCGAAACTATCGCTTGCTTGAAGACGGAAAGCAGGGGATTTTAAGAATCTATTTGAAATACGGAAACACTAAAAAAGAGAAGGTCATCACAAACCTTAGACGCATCAGCAAACCCGGTAGACGGATTTACGCCAAAGCTGATAGCCTACCACGGGTTTACGGCGGACTTGGTGTTGCTATTCTATCTACATCTAATGGGTTAAAAACCACACCACAATGCCGCAGCGAAAAGATCGGCGGCGAAGTTTTGTGTTACGTCTGGTAAGATTTTGCGGATGACTCTCAACGAACTGGGAGAAAAAGAATGTCACGTATTGGACTAAAACCGATTCCATTACCCGACAAAGTAGAAGTCGCCTTAAATAAAAGCGATGTACAGGTCGAGGGACCCAAAGGAAGCCTGAATTGGCAACTTCCAAATGGAATCGATGTGACGCTTGAGGAAAACGTCCTAACCGTCCAAAGAATCAGTGAGCTCAAACAGCACAAAGCCTTGCACGGTTTGGCGCGCAGCCTCATCGCCAACATGGTTACCGGGGTTTCAGAGGGTTTTGAGAAAAAACTGCGAGTCGTCGGTACCGGCTACCGTGCGGAAGTCAACCGTGAGAACAATTTGGTTCTTGATGTCGGGTATTCACACTCCGTCACTTACACACCGCCTGAGGGAATCACACTTAGTGTTGAAGCCTCTGAAACAATAGATGGGCAAGCACATACACCTATTATTATCAGCGGTATTGATAAACAACTCGTTGGACAGGTAGCAGCGACGATTCGTCAAATTCGGAAACCCGATACTTATAAACCTTGTAAAGGTATCCGCTACGATGGCGAGCGCGTCCGAGATAAAGAAGGTAAAGCTGCTGCTGTCGCCTAATGCTATAATATTTTGCGCGCAATAGGACGAAATTTGAACTTCCTACGAAATAGACGGCGCGCCTATAGTAATAAGGAGACCCCTTGACACTCATAAGAAAGAAACGGATGAGCCATCTACGCCGCCGGAAACGGGTCCGTCAAAAGATTACCGGGACCGGTAGCAGACCTCGGCTCGCTGTTTTCAGAAGTCTAAAACATATCTATGCGCAACTCATCAACGATGAACTTGGTGTGACGGTCGTCGAAGCCTCTACTTTGTCCCCAGAACTGAAAGAGACGCTTTCAAACGGTGGAAACATAGCGGCAGCGGAGCGTGTTGGTGCACTTATCGCCCAAAAAGCCAAGCAGCGGGAAATTGAGGGAGTCGTCTTCGATCGGGGCGGGCATCTCTACCATGGTCGCATAAAAGCCCTTGCTGAAGCTGCGAGGGAAGAGGGACTTAAGTTCTAAATGCCCGCATACCGGTTCCTGTACCCCTACATACACGGTAAACAGGATTTCTGCCGGATAGGAGACTTTTTTGCTGAAAGATAGAATTAACCCTGATGATTTTGAATTTGAGGAACGCATGATTACAATTAACCGCGTGATGCGAGTCGGTAAGGGCCGACGCACGCCGAGTTTTAACTCGCTCACGGTGGTTGGCAATCGTGATGGTATTGTCGGTATCGGATTCGGCAGCGCAAGCGAAGTGGCTGGCGCGCTCCGCAAAAGTTTCGCCGATGCTCGTAAGAACCTCATTCGGGTACCCATCACCAACGGCACGCTCCCGCATGAAATTACGTGCGAATTCAAATCCGCCAAAGTTTTGTTGAAACCGGCAAGTCCCGGAACTGGCATTATTGCGGGGCACGCAACGCGTGCTATTCTCGAATTTGCCGGGGTTCGAGACGCACTGACGAAATGTCTGTCCTCTCGGAACGTGAAAAATATTGCTGAAGCTACTATGCTTGGGCTGAAGAGCCTCAAGGATGTCAACGAAGTTGCACGGCTACGAGACCTATCTGTTGAAGAGCTACTCAAGAAATGCTAAACGGTAATAAAGACTGACGCACTTCAGAATGTTTTGTCAGCGTATATCAAATGCTTGGTTCTCAGCTGCGCTGACAGTCTACGGTTAAGGAATGGAGTAATCCTGATGAAATTGAATGAACTTAAACCCGCCCCTGGCTCAAAACGCCCCAGAAAACGGGTTGGCAGAGGGAACGCTTCCGGTTGGGGTAAAACCTGTGGACGCGGCCACAAGGGACAAAAGTCCCGATCCGGTGGTTCAATTCCAGCATGGTTTGAAGGTGGACAGATGCCGCTCGTGCGACGCTTACCGAAGCGAGGGCCACAACGAACCGCACACAAACGATTTGAGTATGATATTATCAATGTTGAAACGCTCAACCTTTTTGACGATGCAGCGGTCATCAGTCCGAAATCCCTTCGCGAAGCAGGCTTAGTTAAACGAAAGAACGCACTGATAAAGATACTTGGTGATGGTGAACTCGAAAAACAGTTGACAGTCCAAGCGCACCGTTTCTCAAAATCAGCGATCGAAAAAATTGAATCTAAAGGCGGTACAGCCGAAGTGCTCGGACTGCACGCTAATCCCGACAACGCTGCTTGAAAGTGTACAGGCGAGGAGGAAAAAAATAAGTGATTAAGGCATTCCAAAACGCTTTTAAAATCCCTGAACTGCGGAAACGTCTCATTTTTACAGGGTTGCTCTTGATTGTTTACCGCCTTGGTGCGCACATTACGCTTCCCGGTATTGATGACGTAGCACTTGAGGCGTTTTTTCAACAACTCATGGAGCGTGGGGGCAATGTCATTGGGTTCATTGATCTGTTTTCCGGGGGCGCATTTAGTCAAATGACGATTTTCGCACTCGGTATACAACCGTATATTAGTGCCTCAATCATTATGCAGCTTCTCGGTGTCATCGTGCCGTCTTTGGAAAAACTCTCCAAAGAACCCGATGGCAGAAAGAAAATGACGCAGTACACGCGATACGGGACTGTTCTACTCAGTATCATTCAAGGTATAACAATCAGTATCGTTTTGCGGAATCCAGAGAACATTACCGGACAAGCGGGTGAGATCGTTAGAGATCCTAACTTATGGTGGCATTTCCTTGTAGTCTTGACGCTCACGGCAGGCACCTCCTTCGTTATGTGGCTTGGTGAGCAAATCACGGAGCGCGGTATTGGGCAAGGTATATCGCTAATCATTACGGTTGGGATTATTGCCGGTTTACCTGGTGGCGTTACTACTGTTTTAAACAATTTAGTGACAAGACCAGAATTCGGAATCCTACAACTCGTGCTGCTCGTCGGACTCATCGTTATAGCCGTAATGGGGACCGTCTTCATCACGCTTTCCGTCCGTAAGATACCTGTCCAATACGGTAGACAGATTCGGGGACGTAGGGTGATTGGCGGGCAATCAACGCATCTGCCGCTGAGAGTTAACGCCGCTGGCATGATTCCTATCATCTTTGCGATTACACTTATTCAGTTCCCGCCAACGGCTCTTGGTTTTCTCCCACGAGACTGGGGATGGGTAACAGGCGCGCAAGCACTGATTGATACGGGTACACCTTTGTGGCTTACCTTTTATGCGTTGTTAATCATCGGCTTCACGTATTTTTACACAGCCGTGCAAATCAACCCTATCCAAATGGCAGAGGATTTACAGAAATATGGCGGTTTCATCCCCGGTATCCGTGCCGGAAAACAGACTGCTGATTATATCAATACCACGCTCACACGGATCACGCTGCCCGGCGCAATCTTTCTCGCCGCTATCGCTGTGATTCCGATTATGATCACAGGTTATCTCCAAATCGGTAGTATGGTGGACGGCGCCTCTATTTTGATTGTGGTCGGTGTCGTATTAGATACAATGTCACAAATTGAATCCTATTTGACCGTCCGACACTACGAAGGATTCCTAAAAGATCGGAAACTTAAAGGCAGACGGCGTTAAGTGCTTTCGTCTGAAAGGGATATTATGAAAGTCAGACCTTCTGTTAAAAAAATGTGTAACCAGTGTAAGATTATTAAGCGAAAAGGCGTTGTCCGAGTGATTTGTCCTTCAAATCCGAAGCACAAACAACGACAGGGCTAACCCTTTTATAGTTGTCAATCATCAGTTAACTTCGGAGGGTTCCAAGCTTTCTGGTAACGATCCTTACCCAAATCGGTTATAACAGTTACCAAAGAACGTTACCGTTTCCCAAACCTCTTAACTGATAACTCTCACTGCAAGGCAAACCGATAACTGATAACTCTTAAAAAGGAGGATATACATGGCAAGGATTGCTGGGGTTGATTTACCCCGAGAAAAACGGATAGACATCGCACTAACAGCAATTTACGGCATTGGTCGCTACACCGCATCGCGAATTGTTACCGACCTTGAGATTGATCCCGGAAAAAAAGTTGACACGCTCGCTGAAAATGAGATTAGTCAACTCCGAGACAAAATTCAAGACTATAAAATTGAGGGTGACTTGCGACGCGAAATCGATCAGAATATTAAACGCCTGATGGATATCAACAGCTATCGAGGCTTACGGCATCGTCGGCAATTGCCTGTCCGCGGGCAACGCACAAATACAAACGCTCGTACCCGTAAGGGAAAAGCGCGAACTATCTCTGTCGGCAGAAAAGCCAAAGAGGCAGCACGCAAGGGCGGCTAATGTTAAAAGCCATCAGTTAGAGGAAGTTAACAGTTTTCAGTACGATTTTTTCTACGAAAAAATCTTTCAGTTTTGACCAACAACTCGCGCCTTAGTAAAAGTATCTGTAGTGTTTTTGCTTGGGTGTTTCTTCTAAGTTGTTGGTCAAGGTTAAGAAACTTTGGAACTATCGAAAACTTCTTGTAACTGTTAACTGACAACTATTAACCGAAAGGAGAACCGTTTTGCGTGGAAGAAGAAGAGAACGCAAAAATGTACCCGAAGGTATAGCACATATCCAAGCTACCTTCAATAATACAATTATTACGATCACAGACTTAAACGGAAACACCGTTGCTTGGGCGAACGCTGGGATGACTTTCACCGGTTCACGGAAGTCAACGCCTTTTGCTGCACAACAGACAGCAGAAGCATGCGCACGTCGAGCAATGGATCACGGCATGAAACGCGTGGAGGTTAGAGTCAAAGGTCCCGGATCCGGCAGAGAGTCTTCTATACGGGCACTCGCCGCAGCTGGACTCGAAATTAGCTTGATGAAAGACGTGACTCCGATCCCACACAATGGATGTCGTCCCCCTAAGAGACGACGGGTTTGAGGTATTGAGGAAAACGAATGAGCAGATATTTAGACGCAGTCTGTAAATTATGCCGACGGGAAGGCGAAAAACTCTTTCTCAAAGGGCGGCGTTGCAATGGTCCCAAATGTGCTTTTGAACGCCGGAGCTACCCGCCTGGAGAACACGGACAAACACCGCCTCGCCGAGGTCGCGACAACTTCCGGCGACAGTTACGCGCGAAACAGAAAGTCAAACGGACCTATGGGGTTTTTGAGAAACAATTTCGGAATTACTATTTCAAAGCTGCCCGTCAGTCAGGTATTGCTGGTGAGAATTTGATTAGTTTCCTTGAACGCCGATTAGATAATGTCGTTTACCGACTCGGGTTCGCGACTTCTCGAAATCAGGCACGTCAACTGGTGAAGCATAATCATTTCACCGTCAACGGTAAGCGTGTTAACATTCCTTCCTACATCGTGCAGATCGGTGATGTTATTACACCACGTGAACGGAGCCGAAACCTCGCTATCATTCAGGAAGCACTTGAGTATTCGCAACAACGCGGGGCACCTGAATGGCTCGAAATTGACCCCGATAAAGCAGAAGGACGTGTTCAGGGAGCCCCTGTCGTAGAACAGATCGCCGTGGACCTTGAAACGCAACTCATCATTGAACTTTACTCCCGATAGGCACTTATTTTTAATTATTGGGTTTCTGCTCCGATTTTGACAACGGAAAAATCGGATTTCTGTTAAGCGGATACCTGCTTGCAACAAGGGCAGCAAGCAGTGGAGAGATCCATGATTAAAAAATCGTGGAAATCAGGGGATGTCCAATAATATGACGCCAACATAGAATTAAGTGGCAATGTGCGATTTTACAAAGCCGTGCCCTTAGTTCGTATGTGTTCTAATATTCAGTTTAATCCCATAGGAGGAAATCGATGATAAGGTCCGAGCTAGAAATGCCGGAGCGGCTAAAAACTGACACAGAATCCTTACGGCCCGACTACGCAAAATATACCGCTGAACCTTTCGAGCGCGGATTTGGAACAACTCTCGGTAATTCACTACGCCGAGTCCTGCTTTCCTCAATTAAAGGCGCAGCGATCACGGCTATTCAAATTGAACAGGTAAAACACGAATATGCCACGATTCCCGGAGTATTGGAAGACGTGGTACAGATTATTCTTAACCTCAAAGAGGTTCGGCTGAACATCTCAACAGATGATCCGATGGAACTTACATTGAAAGCCCAAGGATCCGGTGAAGTCACCGCTGCTGACATCCGTCCCAACGCACACGTTGAGATTATAAACCCTGACCAGCACATCGCAACGCTCGACGAATGCGAGGGGTTAGATATAGAAATCCACGCCCAAACAGGTAGAGGATATTCACTTGCCGAAGAACATAGAACGTTAGGACAGAACATTGGGTTAATCCCTGTCGACGCGAAATTTTCACCCGTTGAGAAAGTCAACTTCTGGGTAGAGGAAACGCGCGTCGGTGATATGACAAACTTTGATAAACTTAACCTCGAAGTCTGGACAGATGCAACCATCACAGCAAAGGAAGCTGTTACGCGCGCAGCGAGTATCTTGCTACAACAACTTGAACTGTTTACAGAATTCGATGAAAACTACGTTGAACCGGAACCTGAGATTGACGAGGCAAAACTACGGCGAAACCGATACCTCGCCAAGCCTGTCTCCGAACTTGAACTCTCTGTCCGAGCCAGCAACTGCCTCGAAACCGCAAACATTAAGACCATACGCGAACTCGTCGCAAAAGAGGAAAAGGATATGTTGGAATACAAGAATTTCGGGCGAACTTCGCTGAACGAAATCAAAGAACAACTTGCCAACATGGGACTTCAACTCGGAATGGACCCGGATGATATGGACGACGCAGACATCGGTGAAGATGATTTGGAGCAAGCTGCCTTACAATCATAACGCTTCACAATAACGTATATATGGAGGAAAAAAATGCGTCATAGAAAACGCGGCAGGAAATTGGGACGGACGACAAGCCATCGAAAGGCTCTTTTTCGCAACCAAGCCACTGCACTATTTGAACACGAGCAAATTCGGACAACGATCCCTAAATGCAAGGAACTCCGCCGAGTGGCTGAAAAATTAATCACACTCGCAAAACGGGGTGACTTGAACGCACGGCGCCAAGCCGCAAAAATGCTTTACGGGACAAACTTGCACTATAAACCCAGCAGAGGTGAGAACCCTACCGCACTTGATAAGCAGGCTGTCCTACGCAAACTCTTCGATGACATCGCACCCCGCTACCAAGACCGGAACGGTGGATACACGCGTATCATCAGAGGCGAACTCCGAAAAGGCGACGGCACGCAGATGGGCTACATCCAACTTGTTTAATGGCTATCGGCTATCGGCTATCAGCATGCTTCGCAGTGAGAATAAAGAGGTTCTCCTTCTGACCGCTGATAGCCGACTGCTGACAACTATTAAAACCGATATGCAGCAGAGACGAAAACCCTATGGGTAAGCTGTTCTGTTGTCAATTCATACCCACTCCGCTGCCAGCTGCCAAGCATATATCCAACATCACACTTCAGTGAGTCTTCAAAAATTTTCCCCACACCCATCGTTAAAAAGTCACGTGCGTTTTCAACTTCAGTACCCGTGAACGGAATCGTATCCCGAAAATAACCGACACGGACGTGGGTATCAATTACAGGTATCCTATACTCCACACCGAGCCGTGCCTGAAGCGTTACCGCATAGTATTTCTCAAAATTATTCTTTGGAATGTCATCTGCAGGAGCTGGATCGTAACGCGTCTGTGTCCAATCCGTGAGTTGGACATCACCTGCCAAAATCAGCTGCTTGTTTAACAATTTCACAGCGACCCCGGCACCAACTTCAAAGGGACGCTCAATGTCATACGTTTGTTCACCATTTACGGAATCCGTCGACTTTTCGCCATCATCAAATACATCTACCGTAGATTGATACCAGACCTCGTCAACGCCTAACTCGACAGGCGCGACCAGGGTCAATCCAAGATTGATAGTATCTGTCAGATGCGCAAGGAGTCCTATCCTACCACCGACACCTGAATACACTCGGTCAATCTCGTCGTTGTCTCTGAAACGCGACCACTGATTATCCACGTTTAGGATGTCCGTGGCTTCCGTATCCAACGCATGCAAGCTATTACCGTTCCAGAAATCCAACGAACCACCGACCAGCACCCGTTTTGTGACATACACACTCGCGCCAAAACTCCAAATCCCAATGCCGCCGCTGTTTATATTGCTTTCGTCAACAGCAAATCCACTGAAATAGGTATCAGAACTCGGATCAATGCCCTGAACTGCAGTCTGATAATCGAAATTTTGTGGACGATTGTAACCGAAACCGACCGCCAAGCCACCCTGTTTTGTCTCCAATGGATAGACAAACCCTATAGAGTTCGGACGCATCTGTGATCGGCTCGTTCCCGTTGTCTCATCACCGGTAAAATAAGTATTCGTCCTTGCCCTATTATGTGAGAAACTACTAAAAAACTCGAACTTCTGAATCTGTGCCATACCCGCAGGATTCCAGTAAAGCGCGGTGAAATCATCAGCGAGTCCGAGTGAAGCACCCCCCATTCCCATTGTCCGCGCGCCAACACCGAATGTATTTCCGATCGCCATCTCTTCTACCTGCGCCATACCAACAGTGGTAAAGAACACTACGGCAAATAAACAGATAAGACTTGCATACACTGCACGTTTCATCGTTCCGATTCCTCCATTATTATACCATTTCTGTTAATAAATCCCTCTTTATGTAGAATAAACTGTTAGTTTGTTCCGCATCACTAAACATTCCATGAAAACTGGTAATGTGAGATAAACATTTAGAAATAGTATTATTTTTTATTCCGATCTCTCGTCCGCAGTCGTTCGGATCTCGATCTTGGTGAAGCCACGCTGCGTGAACTTCGCGAACGCCGATTTTCAAGCCGTAAATCGCCTTTTTTGTAAGTCCGCCGTGAAAGTGGTGTATACCGACTCCCACTGTGATACCGGCGATAGACGTTTCTATAAGGATAATAACCGCCATAGTAGCGGTAGTACGGCGCGTGATAACCGTAATAATACCTGCTGTATCCATAAAATGGACGATAGTAGGGGTAATACCAAACCGGCGGATATGCGTACGCGTAAGGCACCCGATAGGTATCGTACCTATAAGGTTGAGTGTACGTGGTCCGATAACTACGCTTCCGTCGCCCGTAATAGCCTTCCGAATCCTCGCCATCCGCATGCTTTAACTCAGACGCATCCGAATCTGCTGCGTCAGCATGCGCCACCCCTGTTTCCTCTTTTGTTAGACCTTCATGGTGTACCCGACCCAAATCTGAAGACGCATGGTAACCGAGTTTCGTATAACACCCAACAAATGTTACCATGACTAAAAGCAACAGTATCGCAAAAGATATTTGAAACTTCATCTCTCTTTCTCCTTTGGATTTACCCGTCAGTGTTGACCATTATAACATATTATACGAAAGACCCACCAAAAAAGTTTACATCCCCTCACTTTTCACTATGTTCCATCCGAGAGTTTCTATACCGGTCAGTCTCGCAATACATTTCTCCACCATCATGCACCCTTCCAGTACAAAGTTGTGTCTTTTAATTATAGAGGGGTATTTAACACCTTTGCTTGATTTTGTAGAATCTCACGCCTCAAACGCTAACTATTTTAACGTCAATCCGACAGATGAGTACGCTCAGGAACAGAAACTATAGTAAAACCTAAAAATAAATAGACACTTTCGCCCTCGGTAGGTGCGGTTTTGCGGTGTACTCACCTGCCCCCCTGATAAGGGGGGATAAAGGGGGGTGTTTTTGCTGGGGGTATTTGCTTGGGTATTTCTGCGGATTTCTGCGGATTTCTTGCGACCTGCATTCCAACCGAACCGGATACGACGCGGAAACCTTGACGACTTCAAAACCCTCTTGAGTCCTGTAAGGTTTATTTGCTTGGATGTTTCTTCATTATGTTTATAGCCGGTAGGTTCGGTTTCCCAACCGAACCGGATACGACGCGGAAACCTTGACGACTTCAAAACCCTCTTGAATCCCGTAGGGTTTATTTGCTTGGGTGTTTCTTTAAGTATCTCTGTAGAAGATCACCACCTCCCAGCCCTAAGCCCCGTAGGGGCGGCATCTATAGAGAACTACAACGAAAACGACACGGAAAATCGCTAAATTGACCCCTATGCTTTGGTTTCTAAACGCACCATAGGGGTCAATTTAGGGAGTTTCTGTGCCATTCTTGGCATAGTAAGTCTGAACTGTGATTTTTCTGATTTTTCTGATAAGACCTCTGATGAAAAATAAGATACTGATTGTGGTGTTGAAGTTTCTACGGAGAGGGCGTTCCTGCGGAACTGATCAGTCGTCAGGACTCGGTCTTCAGTTCTCAGTTGCTTGTGATGGGTTGTCTTATCATGGGTATCAGAGAAATCAGAAAAATCACAGTTCAGAACGCAACAGTGGCAGGAGTGTGTCCGTTTTTGGGCGCGCAACGGTTTTCAAAAGGTAATCGCGGATTCTACTATAATTATCAAACTTACGTAATTTTTATAAATTTATTTGCTTTTTCCCTAAAAAAATACCATATAGTATCAGTTAGATACAGACTCTATAATTTGATAATTTAAAAAATAATAAAAAATTGACCTGATATGTCGGAATCCACCCTAAATCGGTGTCATGTATATATGAAGGCAAATTGTAAAGCCATTGCTGTATGCATGAGGTAAATGACCATAAAGGTGAACAACGTTAGTATAAACCGGCAATTTTTAGAAACTGATGACGAAGAAAAGGCGTGTGCGCTGCTTTTCAACAAGTATCACAAGGCCGTCTTTGCCAAAATTGACGGAATGATGCGGAATCATCCCGATCCCGCTGTAGGTGCCGAGGATATGACACAGGAAACCTTTATCAAAGCCTTCAAAGAGAGGAAGACCCTCCGAGAACCGGAAAAGTTGCGAGGGTGGTTGTTCGCTATAGCGAGAAACTTAACGCTGAATGAGATTAGAAACGCAGATCAGCGAAGGCAAGTGGGAAATTCACCACTTGAATCACTTGACAACCCTTCAATCGGCGAAAGTGAAGTTCCGTTCGCAACATATCTCGCCGAAACCGATGCCGAACAAGCCGAGGCAGAACGGTATCTGGTGAAGCAAGTTCTCTGTCTCCTCCATGGCAAGGACCGAAAAGTCGCAGAACTTAAGGATGCGGGGGCTGATATGGAAGAGATAGCAGAAACGGTAGGTCCAAACGTCGAAGCAGTCCAAAAAAGATGGGAACGGATACTTAAATGGTTGATACCCATCGATCTCAACTTAAACGCGTTAGTGGACTGCCTTCCCGAAGAGAAAGACAGATGGGTTATGGAACGGTACTTGGATGAACAACCTCTCTCGGAAATTGCGAAAGCAATTGGCATCTCTCGCTCTAAAGTTGAGGAAACGATGAAACGTGTGATAAAGCAGTGGAAGAAAGCCGCTGAGGACAATCCCACGGATCCCGTCTTCGCAATGGTTAAGGAGGAGAGATAACTTTTCACTCAAATGACGACGCAGACTGAGTTATGTTCAATCAATGTCGGCATTTTATTAGAGAATTCCGCAGTTGGTGCGAGTTCAACCAAACGCTACCTTTTGGATAGAAGTTGTATCGTATGTCAAAAATTTTTCTTGACATGCTTTCTCTAAGTCTTGTATGAGGAGTATATCATGAAAAATTCCAATGAATTCAACACCAAAGGGTTTGAACACCCTAAAGGAGCATTTACGATGCTACGGAAAAAGTTTTACCTTCCGATCGGGCTATGTCTGGTCTTGCTGCTGGCGATAGGTTTCTTGTCGCTGCGCTCGAATGTGCCAGATGAACCGATCAAGGTCTACAAAACTGTAGAACCCCCGCCGAAATCGACAGCGCAATTGCCTGTTGGTGATACCTCGCAGGGTGGACACTTCCACGCGGACGGCACATGGCATGCAACACCGCACCCAGTGCTTTCAGATGAGACAGCGATAAATGAAACAGAGCCGCTCGTTCCTGAGACGGGCAGTATTGCGGCGTTTGCGGAAACCGAAAGTGAGACACCTGTAGATTGGGAACATTCCCAAGAAGCCCGTGAACTCGCTGAAAACTTCACACGCGATTGGAACGACTTTCAAAAGTATTTACTGTCAAAGTACCACGTGTTATTCAACCGAGACGAACTGACGAGAATCGCTGAGACAAAACAGGGACGCAGAAAACTGAAATCCCAAGCCTCAGCGATGGTCGAAGAAACCTTGGACAAACTTGAGGAACTCCTTACGCAACTCCCACCAGAAATGAGCCAGAAACTCCTAAATCTGGTCGAAGCAGGGTTCCAACAGAACAATCCAGGGATACCCCCAAAAAATCTCAAGGAATCAATTGAGATGATACGGGCAAGACTCAATTAACGGAGGTTATAGATGCAAAACACTTTTAGCAAGTCATACTGGAACAGACAGGTCCCGTGGAGTAAAAAGCTATCACTTCTCCACTTCCTCGCAACGATAACGTTATTTTCATTCACAATGATGCTTGTCACGCCCTCGATATTCAGCGATCACCATGGCGACGATGGGGATCCTCGAGAAGAAATCGCAGCAGGTGCCGGACTCTTAGCGGCTGTGGCCGGTGGTGTTGCCTGGGCCGGTGCTGCCGCCGCAGGTGCCGCCACAGCACCTGTGTGGGTACCTGTCGCCGCTGGCATTGGCGTGGGCGCGGGTATCGTCGCGGCAGGTGTCGGTCTGTGGGATCTGTTGGATGGTCCAGAGGACGACTGCAATGACTGTGACGGTGAAGGCTATTACATGGACGGCACTCACCGCTGCCCCACATGTAACCCACCTGACGATGATAGCTGTCCGAATTGTCCGGGACCTGAAAACGGCGGCGGATGCAGTACCTGTCAGCCTCCGGAAGAACCAGAGATACCCGATTATACCCCTGATTGTCCTTACTGCTACAGTGGGTGTTCAGGTTGTCCAGATGCCTACGATTCTTATATGTCCGACTATTACCAATAACAGTGGATTGGCAGAACAATTCGTATTGTGGTCCGTGCCGTTCTATGTATGGTTACATCTTTTTCGGATCTCAAAGGGTTCTTTCTGTTTCTTTTTAAACGGAGAGAACCTTTTTTGCGTTGTAGACCCCATTGGAATTGCCCACCCACAATCCCTGCCGTGCGTGCCGATATTTCGATGCACTGGCGTTTTCTCGTGGAGAGGTGATCAATTCTCCGACCGCTACAGGCGGCTGCGTTGCGTTTCTTAAGAAAAAACAACGCTCCGGGGAGCATTGAAGGGACACAACCGCCCCAGCAGAGCTATCAACGGATGGTCCCGCCCCTATCAGTTTCTGAAGACCCCTTTTTATCGAGTCCTTAACCCCTACCGACTTCCTTCGCTGGATAGCTCCTGAAGGACAAGAAAATTAGCCAAAAGTAGACGTTCCCCGTCAATCCAATAGTTATTGCGAGAAGCCTTCATTATGTTTCACAAATAGTTTTTTGCTTGCCTTCACCGTATATCCATGCTAAACTGATGGCATGAAAGTCTTTATCCAAATCGGACACGGGATCATCAGTGCCGCTGTTATTTCAGGTCTATGTATCTATCAAGCAGGCAGTTTCGGTGAGGCGAAACATACCATTCAATACAAGGAGTGATTTAGAAATGAAAAAGGTCCTTTGCCCCGCCATTGTTCTTATTGTTTTGGGCACCGTTTGGACGTTGTATCTACAGCGAGAGGATAACCGCTTTGAGGAAAGCCTACCCAAGGTTCCGTCCCGTATGAATACTGAGCAACCTATTGACTCAATAACACAGGAAAGTACGACTGAAAATGAAAACATCGGACTTCCTGTGGAAGCGAACGTTCCACAAGAATCCACTAATGAGACTGAGGAAATATCCCTCAATACGGCACCCCGCCCACCTTCGCACGATCAAGGGCCAACTTTTCGCATTCAGCAAGAGCTAAAAGTTCCGAATCAATTGCAAAAAGAAGGAGGCCTAGAACAAGTAGAAGAAAGTAACCCTCCTTCTTCTTTTATCGACTTATCCCTTGAGCAAATCATAGAGAATAACCGTCAGGCTCTGATAAACAGGCATGGTAATATCCCAGAGATAGATATATACCTCAAACTCAGGGAACCCTTTTTTCGCGCACTCCTCAAAGATAAGCCAACAAAAGTTGTCATTGAGAGGACCCCCGAAGAAAGTCTTGAGAGCAGCAGAGTCACGGCGATTTTATTTCCCAATGAGGCGAATAAAAAGGCGTATCAGGATGAGTTAAAAAGGATGAAAGAACTCGGCTTAATCAAATAGCAATTGTTTGTGGTAGAATTAATCTGCGACGACGGACACGTTCACGGGATGTCATCGATGACGAACTGACGAAAATCGCTGAGACAAAACAGGGACGCAGAAAACTGAAATTCCAAGCCTCAGCGATGGTCACAAACACCTTGGATAAACTTGAGGAACTCCTGCGGCCACTTCCTGTAGAAATGAGCCAGAAAATTTTCACGGAGGTAGAAGCACAGCTGCAACAGTTCAATCCAGGGACAGATCCGAAGTATATGAAGGAAGCACTTGAGCGACTAAAAGCCAGGCTCAATTAACGGAGGTTATAGATGCAAAACATTTTTAGCAAGTCATACTGGAACAGACAGGTCCCGTGGAATAAAAAGCAATCATGGCTCTGCTTCCTGTCGACACTCACTTTATTTTTATTCACCATGATGCTTGTCACGCCCTTGATATTCAGCGATCACCATGGCGACGATGGGGATCCTCGAGAAGAAATCGCAGCAGGTGCCGGACTCTTAGCGGCTGTGGCCGGTGGTGTTGCCTGGGCCGGTGCTGCCGCCGCAGGTGCCGCCACAGCACCTGTGTGGGTACCTTTCGTCACAGGAGTTGGAATCGGCCTCGGTGCCGTTGGAGCGGGTATCGCCCTCTGGGATTTACTTGATGGGCTAGTATTGCATCAATATTTATTGATGCAATACTAGTTCCTTAGCTTTCTCAAAATCTGCTTTTGATGATTCCAGTTGCCCAAGTGCCTCTTTTGCCCGCGCACGATTGGCGTAGAATCTGGCTTCCTCAGGCTTAATGTGAATAGCACTATCAAAGTCAACTATTGCACCCTCATAGTCGCCAAGTGCTATCTTCGTAACACCGCGCCTGTCGTACATCCGGGCATCCTTTGGAGTTAACTGTATCACTTGCGTAAGGTCTTCAATCACTGCCTCGTATGATTGCTGTGCCTCTGCTATAGCTCCCTGATTCGCCTTAGATTCCCCAAGTCTGAATTGTGCATGTGCTCGATTTTGGTAAGCTCGGATATATACGGTGTTTAATTTGATAGCTTGCGTATAGTCTTCAATCGCCGCTTCATATAAACGTTGGACTTTTCCCGTATTCTCGCGAGCAGCCGCGGATTCAGCAAGACGAAACTTTGCATACCCGCGATTGTTATAGGCGGAGACATACTTTGGATTAATCTTGATAGCTTGTGTATAGTTTTCAATCGCAGCCTTATAGTTCCCAAGGGCATGTTTCGTATTCCCACGATTGTAATAGGCGGAGATATACCCTGGGTCTAATGTGATGGCTTGTGTGTAGTCTTCAATCGCAGCCTTATAGTTCCCAAGGGCATGTTTCGTATTCCCACGATTGTAATAGGCGGAAACATACTCTGGGTCTAATGTGATGGCTTGTGTGTAGTCTTCAATCGCAGCCTTATAGCGTCCAAGGGCATGTTTCGTATTCCCGCGATAGTAATAGGCGGAGATATACCCTGGGTCTAATGTGATGGCTTGTGTGTAGTCTCCAATCGCAGCCTTATACAACCTTCGGGCTTCCTCGATATTCCCCTTGGTAGATTCAGCATCTCCAAGGTTGCGTTTGGCAACCCCACGCATAATGTAGGAAAAAATAAACGCCGCGTTTAGTTGAATGGCTTCATCTAAGTCAACTATCGCCGCTTTGTAGTTACCGGCATCGTTTTTTATTTTCCCTTGAACACAGGAGGCATAGGCACGGATAGAATCTCGATTATGCCACTGTCCCAAAGATTCCATTGTATCTGACTTATCAAGCAATACCTTGAGAGCATTTGTGGGGATAGCATAGGTATGAAAATCATCTCCGGAGCTGACAATTCCGATGACCTGTCCGTCCTTATTTATTACAGCTCCCCCACTACTCCCCTCAGGCGCATCAACTTTGAGAAAGAAGTTTTTACCGCTGCCCCCGATGCTCTGTACAGTCCCTTGTGTAACTTTGTATTTTTCCGCTGGGTATCCTACAACAGTAACTGTGTCGCCTACCCCAACGGTATCACTATTACCCAAGGAAAACGGCATACCTTCGCCTGCAAGTTTTAGGACAACGAGATCATTTTTCGCATCGAACGCTACCACACCCTCTACTAACCATGTTGTCTTTTCGTCAGCTGATTCTACGAAAATAGGTCCGTAATCTGAGACAACGTGGATGTTCGTCACAATCTTGTCGGGTGCCACGAAAAAGCCGCTACCATAACCTCTTTTGGTGCCGATTAAACTCACGACTCGGACCGTAGAATTCCTTACTTTTTTGGATGTTGAGTCCACTGTCAACACAACTGGTTTTTCGGAAACTATCTGCTGGGGCACCCGTGCACATGAGATCAGGATCCCTAACATTAGTAAACCCAACAAATATTTTCTGTTCGCTTTCATAAATAGACACCTTATCCAGTTTTCTCTCAATTATACACGAAATTTAAGATTGGGTAAAGACCAGTCCATTGAACTGTTCACAGACGCATTGAAAAATCAGAACGAAAAACTTTATCCTTGACCCCATCCCATATCCACGCTAAACTGACAGCATGAAAGTCTTTATCCAATCGGACATGGCATCGTCGGTGCCGCTGTTATCTCAGGTTTATGCATCTATCAGGCAGGTAGTTTCGGTGAAGCGAGACATACCATTAGCATCATCGGTGCTATCGCCATCGTTATTGCCAGTCTTTACCTGCTGCGAAGCCGCTGGATCCGATGGGGTAACCGACAAACATGGTTAAAATACCATCAACGCCTCCCCTCCTTGGGCTTATGCTTGGTACTATATCATTCAGCGTTCCAACCGCTCGCGTGGCACTCATGGCTGACGTTTCTACTCGCTTTGTCAAATTTAGGGACGGGTATCGCAGTGAGTCTAACCGCTCGTAAGACGAGACAGATTCTACTCCGATGCCACCGCATCCTCGCACCAATCTTGCTTGTGAGTATTGTTTTCCACGGACAACAAAAACTGGAACACGACGAATTCTTCCCACTCACCGATGTCCACGACGTGCCTTGCGCAAGATGCCATACACCTGAACGCCTACTGTTCCATGTCAGCACAACCCTACTTGGATGGACAATCTCTCTCGGAAATTGCGAAAGCAATTGTTGGCATCTCTCGTTCTGAAGTTGAGGAAACGGTAGAACGTGTGATAGCAAAGTGGAAAAAAGCCGCGAAGCAAAATCCCACGGATCCCGTCTCTGCAATGGTTAAGAAGGAAAGATAATTTTTTACCAAAATAGCGACACGGACTGATTTATGTTCAGTCGATTAGGGAACTCCACAGTTGGTGTGAGTTCAACCAAACGCTATCGTTTGGATAGAAATTGTACCGTACGTGAAAAAATTGTTTTTCTTGACATGTTTTTTCTAAGTTTTGTATAATTAAGGAGTATATCATGAAAAATTCCAAATTTATGAAAGCAACCCTAATGCTCTTTACAATGATATTGCTCATTGGAAGCACTTTTGCTGAAAATATCACGTGGGAGCATAAAGGTAACAATGGCGGTCCGCTCAGTCGAGGCAAAACCAATGCGGACTGGGACAATCATGAAACATCAGTACAGGCATATATTTACATGGATGTCCTTGATGATGCTGGAAATGATGCCGCTTATTTATCGGTTACCGTCAACCGTTTTCATTACGGAAGATGGGAATGGAAAAAAGGCAATGTAATTGATGCTGTTCAGTATTCCGGGTCCGCGTGTGTCTACACCGGTAACTGGGAAGGGAGAGCAAAGGTAAGGGTTCAGGTTCCTCGGACTCTTGGAGGAGCCCCCGCGATAGATCAACGGGAAAGAAACATAGGCGGTGCTGGAAACCCTTCCTCTCTCTCTGCATATAAATCCTGCAAACGTAGCATAGACGGCATCAATGTCAATGGTAATCGTAATGTGACGGCTTCCGCTCGTGTTACACAGGGCGGAATCAATGCAAATATCAAACTTCACGTTTCAGAGTTCTAATGTGCCGTCATTTCACATTGTTAATCGCAATCCTTGCAGTGCTTGCACTGTACATAGGCTGTCAACAGGATGGGGATCCTCAAAAATCCCCATCCATGCGCCTGAACTCGGAAACAAGAACAGCCCCCACAACCGAGGTCACTGTCGGTGGAAAGACCTTCAAGATAGATCCAAAACGTTCCTATCAAGCCATAGGTGTTTGGGTTAATCCCAATCCGCGTGCCTTAACTGAGGCGGAAAAGGCACGGTTAACAGTCGTACAAGCCGAACTCGAAAAGTTGTCCTTACAAACTGATAAACTTAGCGACGAGGCAAGTTACCTCCAAAGGGTTGAAAAACAAAAACTTCAAGTGCGTTATACCTTTGGAATGCCGCCACATCGCGCAGAAGGAGATATTGTTGACTTAGGTGAATTTCAAATGGAAATGAGACCGTTCACACCATAGATGGAGAAATAACCTTGACGAACATATTCAAGAACACAGTTAAGATACTCTGTTTGTGTCTTGCCATGTTCTTACCCTTCACAACGCATGCCCAAACAGACTGGAAAATCATCTTTAGGTATCCACTCGATTACCACGAATTATGGTTCGGCAACGGGGATGACGAACGCCGCGCACACCGTGTTTTCAGACTGCCACGTCCTATTAGTTCGTTCTCCATACAAAAAGATGGACGCTACATTGTCGCTATCGCTGACGAGCAGGAATGGGTAAATGGTAAGACGGTAGATTGGGTTGATGTCTATCTATTTGATAGAAAACGCCCGGGGGCGGCAGCGAAGAACCTAACACGGGGCGAGTATAGTCAGATCCCGGGTGCGGCCATCTCACGCAACGGAGATATCGTCTTCTCAAACCTGTCGTTCGTCATTCCAAAGAACGGAAAGTTAATTCGTGGACTCTATCTCATTCCGTTTCGTGAGATAGAGAAACCGCGTCCGAAAGCAGATCTCTTATTGCAAGTGAATGCAGGGGGGGTAGAGTGGGCACCGAATGGGAAAGAAATTCTATACGGGACGGATTGGGGTATTTTCCATTTCGATATTCGGACGGAAGAGATTTCACACATAACCAAAGATGGCATTGCCGCTGCTTTCTCGCCAGATGGGGAAAAGATCGCTTTTTTGACAGCAACAAGCCCCACGAAAATAGGCATAAAAACAGCTGGGCAGCGCGCCATAAAGTACATAGGACTTGAAGATATAGGACTTGAAGAAGATCCCGATCTCGATGTAGAGAATATCATGTGGTCAGTTGATGGGCAGTCTATTGTATGCACAGTATTCAATTGGTTTGACTTCACATATTCCAATTTTATGGTGCCGATTGATGGCGGCGATGCTGAACAAATTTTTCAAGCATATTTCGAGGATGGCTTATCCCTGTTTGATTGGACGCACACAGCATACACTGTTGAACCTGCGAACCGACTGACCACACTTTGGGGAGCACTCAAACAGCAGGACGTAAAATGAACATGAGTTTAAAAATAAAAGCATGATAACTATGCAAGAAAGCCTCATTTGTGTTTACATTAGTGGCTTTTTACTGGACTTCATCCCGTATCCGTGCTAAATTAATGGCATGAAAGTCTTTATCCAGATCGGACACGGGATCGTTGGTGCTGCTGTCATCTCAGGCTTATGTATATGGCAAGCAGGAAGTTTCGGTGAAGCGAGACATACCATTAGCATCATCGGTGCCATCGCCATCGTTATTGCCAGTCTCTACCTGCTGCGAAGTCGCTGGATTCGATGGGGCAATCGCCAGACATGGCTAAAATACCATCAACGCCTCGCATCTATGGGGTTATGCTTGGTGCTATATCATTCAGCGTTCCAACCGCTCGTATGGCATTCATGGCTTACGTTCCTACTCGCTTTGTCGAATTTAGGGACGGGTATCGCAGTGAGTCTAACCGCTCGAAAGGCACGCCGAATTCTGCTTCGATGCCACCTCATCCTCGCACCAATCCTACTTGTGAGTATTGTTTTCCACGGACAACAAAAACTGGAGCACGACGAATTCTTCCCACTCACCGATGTCCACGACGTGCCTTGCGCAAGATGCCATACACCTGAACGCTTACTGTTCCATGTCAGCACAACCCTTCCGCAAGATTTGGACACCTCAGACACTATTCCTGAAGACTTGCACTGGTGGTTCTTACAAAATGAACGCAGAGTCCCCACAACGGCACCTATCGCAATCAAGGAAAAGGGAAACGCTTGGACAGTCACCGATCCTGAAGATGGACACACCTACCATGTCCGGAAAGTCACAGACCAAATCGCCATCTACGCCGATAATGATTACCGGAGTTACACCTGTCTCAAATGCCACGTGCATAACACAGAAGAGATTCAGTTAGTGCACGAACTGCACGGTGTTACCGAGGCACATAGATGCCTCATCTGCCACCAGACCGAAATTGACGGCGTAACTTACGGACGACAGCGTTTCGATTGGGAATATGCCCCGCACCGGTAAATTGACACAAAGAAACGGCTCAAACACAGGAGATCCCGTGCGCAAGCCGTTCAGTGGTGTTTATAGTAAAACTTAGAATTATGTAGACACCTATCCTTTAACAAATACTCGTTCGTAGTAGGGCAATTCATTGCCCGTTGCGGCAGGAAGTGCCCTGATATTTTTAGGTTTCACTACAGAATAAAAATCGAGATTTTAGCGGCTTGATTTAATGCTGCCCCAAGTTGTAGTGAGTTTATCCGCCGGTTCTACCGACAGAAATTCGCCATCCATCACCTCTTTAATCTCATCTTTGGATAACGCACGGCCGAAAATATAGAACTCATCCATCAGTCCATCGAACCAGCGACCATTCTTATGGTGTCCGATCGCCGCTGAGACACCCCAGTTGTCGGAAAGTTCGCCTTTACCTTTCGCCTCGTGCGTCACCTTCCCATCGACGTAGGTTTTCACATCGCCGCTACCACTATCATAAGTACCGGTGAAATGGACCCACTCCCCACCGTCAATAACGGGGCCGGGGTTGATATTGAAAACTTCTGCCTGGGCACCATCCCGATGGAACCATCTGAACCCAGCAGGACGGATTTCCACGTGGAAGAGACCGCTCCCATGATCAGTGCCAATCGCGTCAAAGATGCTCTGTGGTTCGGGTGAATCGTTATGATTGACCCAGACAGCAAGGGTGAAACCTTCAACGGGCGCGTTTTCAAATTCCGGCCCGTTCAAGTTCACCCATGTATTTGGCTCTAAAACGACGGCTTTACCGAAAACACCATCTTCTCGTTTAACTTTCCCTTCAATTATCCCATCGTTCCCATGAATGGAACCGTCTTTGACGGTATCTCCATTCTCGTCGAAATTATAGTAGACAGACAGTGTCGGGTCCTTGAGGTCAGCGTGTGTTGAAACAGCAAAAACCATTACCATTGCAACAACGACGAAGACCATCGACAACTTCCCGACACGTAGACGTGTTAACTCGTAGAACATTTTATGTCCTTCCTTATGTAATTTCATGAATTATAGTGTGATTCGCATAGATACAACCCTATATTTGCCCAATATTATACCATAAAAACGCTTAAAATCAAAGCAGAATTTAGGCAAATTGAATCCCATTAGACATACGTCCGCAATGCATGCTAATATATAGACAATCATCTATTTACCAAACGCAAATTTCCAAACCAAAGGAGTCAAGACAATGAAACATTCGCTAACAGGACGATGCCTATGTCTAATGCTTCTCGTTTCGGCGTACATGATTGTGCCAGTGTATGCAGCAGATGTAACCGTTGGGCTACTCGCTGGCAGCAACAAACTCGGTGAAGTAGAAGAAGCCGCCTACGATTGGGCGAAGGATAACTTCAAAACCACAACACTCCTCGTAGACAAAAGCGGTAACTTCAAGAACACCGGCGGCACTGCATTGCAACCGGAGCAATTCGCTGTATTATGGATGTTCTATACAGAAACAAACACATTGCCAGATCCGTTCCTCGCCGATGCTACTAAAAAGGCAATCCTTGACTATGCAGAGGCAGGCGGAGGCGTGTTTCTCTCAGCGTTAGCACTCCGCTATGTCTTTGAACTTGATGTTGAAGATGGCGGAGACCCACGAGTTTTCGGTCCCCTCGGCAAGGAGCCTCCAGAAATTGGTGTGGTACCAACCGCTGATGGCAAAAACCATCCCGTCTTTGAAGGGTTTGATACCAGCAAACCGGTCTTTCTCACGAGCATGCAGCAAGATGGGTTTACCTCAGATTTCTTTAACTTTGGAGACGATCCATCTGGCACAATTCTTGGAACGAAGACCCGCGGCGGAGGGGCTGGCGGCGGTGAACGTCCTTTTGTCGAATACGAGGTCGGCGACGGAATCATTATCACCCTTGGACACCACAACGGTGTTTATACCGATGCAAAATCGAAAGAAGGGACGAACCTGAGAAACCTAACAGCAAATGTGCTGAATTATCTCGGCGAAAATTCAGCATTCTTCGCTGTTGAACCGAACGGTAAATTAGCAACGACTTGGGGAGACCTAAAGGCAGCGTCCAAATAAACGACCCCACCATTTTAGATGCCTCGAAAAGCCCATGCGTGCAATATTGGCTTCCAAGTTACACCAATATGCAATCGTCATGGGCTTTCGTTTTTTCGCGCCGTTGACAATTTCATCCGTTCTCTGTATAATAAAAACGGGAAACTCAAAGCATGTCAAACAACTTTAGTAGAGCAAGTTTTGGAAGCTCGCAAGCTACGCCAAAAGTCAGCCTCCGCGCTGTGCTGCTCGCACTCCTCATCACTATCCCGAACTCCTACTGGCTCATGATTAATTGGGGTCCCAGCGGTTATGGCACAGGCCAGAGTTTTCCTACCGTCTCAACCGTCTACTTCAACGTCATTTTCGTCGTGCTGGTTTTAATGGCGTTAAACCCGTTGCTCCGTACAATTCGGAAAAATGCAAGCCTCACCGATGCCGAGTTAATGGTGGTTTATCTCCTCGTATCCATCGCCTCCTCCATCGCTGGGCACGACACACTCCAGATATTGTGGCCCCTCCTCACCTATCCTATCTGGTTCGCAAGTCCAGAGAACGAATGGGGCGAACTGTTCCACCGACACATGCCAGATTGGCTCACGATCAAAGAACGGAGTGTGCTGGCGACTTTCTATCAAGGCGATGCCTCACTTCACACCGTCCAACATCTACAACTCTGGATGACACTCGTACTCTGGTGGTCGGCTTTGATCATTGTGCTAACGTGCATGATGTTCTGTATCACGATTCTCATCCGGCACCAATGGGTGAACCACGAAAAACTCAGCTACCCTGTCATCCAGATTCCACTGCACTTAACAGAAAACGGTGGACGGACGCTTCTGAGCAATCGGCTATTTCTGTTAGCAGCAGTCCTCGCAGGTGGAATGAACCTCCTTAACGGACTCCATTTTCTGTTCCCTGTTGTGCCGGGTTTAGGTGGGAGCCTCTATAATTTAGGGCAACACTTTCAGACGAAACCCCTGAACGCCATCGGCAGACTGCCTATTGCCGTCTACCCCTTTGCGATCGGAATGAGTTTTTTTATTCCGCTGGAACTCTCGTTCTCTATCTGGTTTTTCTATCTTTTCCATAAAATCAGTCGCGTATGGGGAACAATGGCAGGCATCGGACATCTACCGGGATTCCCATTTCTCGACGCGCAATCCTTCGGCGCATGGTTCTGTTTAGGTGTCTCCGCAATATGGCTGACTCGGAAGTTCATCGCGCGACAGGTGAAAAACGCCTTCCGAGGCAACCAGACCGAACTTGACCCAACCGGTACACCTTCGACACATATCCGATATGCAATCATCGGCTTGATCATCGGGAGCATCTTCATCCTTGTCTTCTTCAAAAGCACAGGCACGCCGATCTTCAGTATCTTCGGTTATTTCACCCTTTTCTTTGCCTTAGCGATTGCGATCACACGTATTCGGGCAGAAGTCGGACCACCAGCACATGACGTGCCGTGGCGACCAGATAAAGTGCTTGTCTCTTTTCTCGGCACACGGCGTATCGGGGCGGAGGGGTTAACGACGTTCAGCATGTTTCACGGCTTCAACCGTTCCTACCGTTCGCATCCGATGCCGATTATGTTAGAAGGTTTCAAGGTAGCACAGGTGCGCGGACTATCACATAACCGCTTTATCGTAGCTGTCATCTTGGTGACTATCGTCGCAACAATTTCCTCAGCGTGGGCGTATTATGCGCAAGGCTACTACTACGGTGGCGCAGTCTACGGCGAGCAAGCACAGTGTCGCTGGACTTATGAGCAATTGAAGCAGTGGCTCATTAACCCACAATCTATAGACGTTGGTGCTGTCTCTGCCTCTGGTGGTGCCCTCGCCTTAACGACGCTCTTGATGGTACTACGCCGTCGATTTATCTGGTGGCCCTTCCATCCTGCAGGCTACGCGCTCTCGCTGAGTTTCTGGAATACAAGTTGGTATTGGTTCTCGATTTTCTTGTCGTGGGGGATGAAAGCGATTCTTTTTCAGGCAGGCGGTTTACGGACCTATCGCCGCGCGATGCCGTTCTTCATCGGCTTGGTCATCGGAGAGTTTTTCGTTGGGGCAATCTGGACACTCATCGGCATCGCCTTAGAACGTCCGATGTATCGGTTTATGTTTTAAAAGTTGTCAGTCTTCAGCTTTCTCCAGGCCCGGTAGGTTCGGTTTCCTAACCGAACCGGCTCCTACGCGAAAACCTTGACGACTTCAAAACCCTCTTCAGTCCCGTAGGGTTTATTTGCTTGGGTGTTTCTGCAGCATTTGCGTAGAAATGTGCATCGACCAAAGACCCAGGTTTCTCCAGAGGGGCGGTATTTATAGGGATGCTACTACGAAATAACGAGAAATATCCCTAAATTGACCCCTATGGGGCGGTTTTGCGGCGTACACGCCTGCCCCTCTGATAAGGGGGGATAAAGGGGGGTTGCGATCTGCATCCTAACCGCCCCGGGTATTGCCAGGAAATTGCCGAATTAATTTTTTTACCTTCATCAAACCCCGCCCAGCGAAGAAAGGAAAACAACAATGAAACTTAGCTGCCTTCCCGTCTCACTTTATAACGATATCTTCACAGGAAATAGTACTGTCGCCGATTGGATTCAATTCGGTGCCGAATTAGGGTTAGACGCTGTCGATTTCAGTATTAAATTCTTCCCAAAGCGCGACGCTGAAACGATAAAACAGACGCGCGCCGCCCTTGAAAATCATAATATAACGCCGTGCATGATCGCCTGTTACTCTGACTTCACGCATCCCGACCCCGCACAACGCGCACAAGAACTAACAGACCTGAAGGCTGACATCGCACTCGCGAAAGCATTGGGAGCGGAATTTATTCGTGTGACGGCAGGGCAAAACCACCCCGGCACCGAACGCGCGGCAGGCGTCCAATGGGTAACAGATGGATTTCGACGCGCGCTTGATGAAGCGGAGAAACACGGCATCACGCTCGCTTATGAGAACCATACGAAAGGTGCACCGTGGGATTATTGGGACTTCTCACAGCCTACAGAAATATTCTTGGAAATCTTAGATGCGCTCTCCGACACGCCGCTCCAGGTCTGCTTTGACACCGCGAACCCGCTTGTTCTCAGTGAAGATGTACTCACACTTCTGGAGCAGATCGTTCATCGTATTGTTGTCGTCCATATCTTCGATCTGCGTGAAGTCGGCGTATTTGAACCTGTCCGCGTCGGCACGGGGGCATCACCCATTTCGCAAGTCTTCTCTCGCATGAGACAAGCAGGCTATAATGGCTGGCTCAGTATTGAGGAAGCCAGCCGTTCAGGACCGGAAGGCTTCACGGAATCCATCGCGTTCGTTCAGAAAACATGGCAACAAGCGTTAGCCGCGTGACGGTTCATTCATCCGCTCTTGTGCTTGGCGCGAGAGTTCGGCGAGATGCCCATCGTTTGCTCGCACCTGTTCAAGGTGTATCCACCGCTCTGGCGTCGCCGTGCGTATCATCTTTTCACCATATTTCCGGTCAATCCAGAACCGTGCAGATCCGGCGATATATGCCTGTAGCGCATCTAATTTATCATCAGGATAGCGTTGACAGAGATTCATCGTAAACATCCGCCGACGTGCGCTTCCGCCGAAAGCAGCATGCTTTGTATTATGGTTAAACAGCACCAGATCGCCCGGAGTCGTCTCAAAGACTGTTGCGGGAACATCTTTCCCATGCATCTCCCACAACTCTTGGCTCTTACCAACTCGCTGAGCCAGGGCATCGGCATAATTATCGCCGAAGAGGTGGCTCCCTGGAATGACGCGGAGCGCGCCGGTATCGCGAGTCAATGGATCCAGATAAAACGCAATCTTAATATGCCTCGGATCTTCTAACTTATGTCCACCATCCGAGTGCCATCCGGTATCGCCGACGTAGAAATTGCCGTCGCTTCCCATGTAGTTGAAATCATCACCAAGGAGTGCTTTTGCAATCGCCAAAATCCGCGGGTCATCCAACAGTGATGACAGCTCTTCACTCTGATCGATGAAAGGGACGATACAGGAGCGTGCAGTACCTTCGTGCGGTTTACCGTTATGTCCGCCGCCTCTCTCTTCCCAGACGGCTTCAAAAGCGTCTTGGATCGCCGTAATCCGGTCCGCCATCAGTTGCGGAAAACTCAGATAACCGAACGTCTCGAAAAAACTAATCTCTGAATCGGTGACGCTGAAATCATGCTGATTCATCGTTACATCCTCCAATATGATACAATAGAACCTTACATTCATTCGGTTCCTCTTAACACGAGAAAATCTCATGATTGATACGGTATCATAGCATATTTACATTTAATTTTGCAATCCGATCTTTAAACGAAAAACAATGCGATGTCATTGCTATAATCCTAAAATGATTTGCTAAATCCACAGATTAATGTTAATATTGTTTAAGATTCTCATCCACCGAAAGGCTATAAATGACAACCAAAGTAAACACATTCCCTGCTTACTTTTTACTTTTCAAAGTGACATTGCGCCAGATGTTCTGGAGTCGGCGAACTGTGCTGATTTTGCTCGGGTGCGCGTTATCGCTTTTTATCGCTCTCATATTCCGGTTTGTGGTGGGAGGCAGGGTAAGCATCAACAGGTTCATACCACAGATAACGCTAATCCTGTATGGACTTTTGGTGAACCTATGCGCAATTTTCTATGGGACTGCAATCATCTCTGACGAAATTGACGGTAAAGGGTTAACCTATCTTCAGATGCGACCGCTCCGCAAATCGACGATCCTGCTCAGTAAGTTTGCTGCCTATCTCGTTGGCACCCTCGCCATCATAGCCAGCTCCCATCTGATTTTAACCGGTATTGTCGCGACACACCCAAAACTTGATAAAAATGTGCTGTATCATATAGGTATGAGTCTGCGCTATACCGCATCAATGGCATTGTCATTGTTAACGTATGGAGCACTCGCCGCTGCATTAGCAGCGAAGTTCAAGTATCCTGTCCTATGGGGGTTGTTGTTTGTGTTGGGGTGGGAACGTATAACCGCAGCACCATTCCTACAAGCGGGAATCAAGAGGCTCTCTATATCACACTACCTTTTCACTGTATTCCCGCATTATAAGCTGCCTCGAAGCTTATCAACTGAACTTCTTGGAACATCGCCAGTGCCAGCGTGGGTAGCACTCCTCGTAATTTTCCTGTTAACAGTAGGTTTGCTGTGGCTCGCTATCCGAATTTTCCGAGAACGAGAATATTTGATGTGAAATGGTCTCATTCTTTTTGCAGGAGCGAGTGTTTTTGCTTGGGGGTTTCTTGTCGCTCGCGACTTCCATCAATTCAATTACCCGCTTTAAGAACCCTTGCAGTTTCACGCGACACAATTAATTCTTCATTCGTAGAGACAACCAGAATCTTAGCACGACTCTCATCTGCTGAGAGATCCGTTTCGCCAGTCGCTTGTTCATTTTTCACCGCATCCAAATGAATACCGCACCATTCAAGTCCTTCGCAAATCTTCGCGCGGGTTGCAGCACTTTTCTCCCCAATACCGCCAGCAAAGGCAATAACATCCACACCACCCAGCGCGGCAATATACGCGCCAATATACTTCTTTACACCGTAAACATAGGTATCCAGTGCCAAACGCGCATTATCATCGCCTACGGCGATCGCTGCCTCTACATCGCGCATATCGCCACTCGTGCCAGAGATGCCCTTCAACCCCGAATCTTCAATCAGCTGACGACGAATCTCGTCCGTAGAGTATCCCTCTTTATCGAGCATATACAACACCGCGAACGCATCTAACTCGCCACAACGGGTAGACTGAATCATTCCGTACTGCGTAGACGTTCCCATCGATGTATCAATAGACTCACCATCTTTAATGGCGCAGAGAGAAGAACTCCCACCGAGGTGACACGAGATAATACGCAGTCCTTTTCCCGATTCCCGTCCGAGCAATTGCGGCACGCGTTCAGAGATATAGCGATGAGACGCGCCGTGGTAACCGTAGCGACGGATGTCGTGTTGTTCTACCCAGAAGCGAGGCACCCCGAATTCGGCGGCGTAATCGGGAATTGTCTGATGGAACCACGTCTCAAAGACAGCAACGAGTGGCGTCAATGGCAGCAGTTCCTGAAAGGCACGGATGGAGGCAATATAGGCAGGATTATGCATCGGTGCCAGTGGTGTGGACGACTCCAGCGCAGCGATCACATCTTCGGTAATCCGTGCTGAACGCCAGTAACCTTTGGCGAGAATAGTTTTGAATCCGACACCGTCCAACTGTCCTAAGTCTTCAAAGCAGCCGACCTCCGCATCGGTAATCAATTCCATCGCGTGCGCAATCGCAGTGGTATGTGTCGGAGCATCAATCTCGCCTTCGCGAGCAGGTTTCCCCGGTACAGCGTGTGTAAAGGCAGACGGCGAATTACCGATACGTTCTACACCTCCCTTGACGAGAGAGGTTGTAGTCTCCATATCAATAATTTGGTATTTGAATGAGGTGCTTCCTACGTTTGCACAGAGTATATGCATAGTGGTTTTTGTCTCTTTTCTTAAGGAAGGATATATTAGCGTGAGTTCAATATTAGAATCCAAGTGTTCCGTAGGTTGGGTTGAGCGGCAAAAAGACAAAACTCGCCAGTTTGTACAGGAATTTTGATTTTCGGTGAGCCATCCGCTTAGATTGAGACAGCGAAACCCAACAACCCAAACGCCATCGGTGTAAGAATACGTTGGGTTTCACTCGGGCTTTGGTAATTTCGGGTTCTCAGTAAATTTGAAAGCTATCTTCTATGTAAAGTTTCAGTAAGGTTCCGTTCAACCCAACCTACGACTCATCCAAAATATTCATGGCATTTTCAACTTCGGCTTCCAATTCTTCAGCGGTAACCTCAGCAAAAGGGGAAATACCAGCCTCAAACATCAAGTCTGAGAGATCCCACCGAGAAATATCAAGGAGTTTTGCTGCTCTACCAGCACTAATATCCCCGTGCCGAAGTAGTTCAAGCACAAAAGCCTCTTTCGCTTTACGTTCTGCATCAGTTTTGTGCTGCAAAAAACTCTCGTCAATAGGAAGTGTAAATGTGAATTGGACTTCAACTTCGGTTTTTGCCATGAGATCGCCTCACTTATATATTTTGACCTTGCAAACAACCTTACTTATATCTAAACAAAACTCACCCGCGCAGTTTCTCCCGCTCCTCAATGATAGCACGACTGCCAAGGTTGTCTTCTGGCTTTACCCCTTCTTCCAATAGGAGCTGCTGGAGTTCTTCTGCTGTAAGGGTTTCAACATCGGAATCGGGCTTTCCGAGCACCTTTTCAATTGACGGACGCAATCTCTCCCTTTGTGCTTGTACGCGAGCCAATCTTACCACCTTGCGCGCCTCGGGCGTGAGCGATTTCATCTCAGATGCTTGAAGTTTCACTAATTCTTTTTTCACTTCTGCTAAATCCCATTCAAGCTGCTCAATTTTTATGATTAACTCAGTTATAGTCGGGACCATAAGTTTAATCCTCTTCATTCTTTAAGGGATGTGCCAGCAAGAGGCACATCCCTTTCCAAGTATGACATTATACATATCATATCACGCTTTCGGTAAGGTTGGCAACGTTAAGCGTGGACGCTCACCGAAATCGGGGAGTTCGGGTGGGTTCTCTTCCATCTGTCGGAGAAGTTCTTCAATCGCCCTGTCAAGCTGCGGATCGGCATCAGTGATATAGTCCTGCGGACGATAATCTACCTCAATATCCGGATCCGTGCCGTAATTCTCAACGTTCCAACCGACATCAACGAACCAGAAAGAATACTCCGGTTGCGTCGTACCGCCTCTATCCACAAACGCCTGATGCGGTGAGATACCGATAACACCGCCCCATGTCCGTTTTCCGATGAGCAATCCTAACTCCATCAACTTGAAACAGTGCGAGAAAATATCGCCATCGGAGCCAGCGTTCTCATTGGTGACAGCCACCATCGGACCTAAGACGGAAGCATCTGGATACGGATGCGGCGTACCCCAACGCGGCACGTCATACCCAATCCGCCGCCGAGACAACTTCTCTAAAAGGAGTTGCGAAACATGCCCACCGCCATTGTAACGCACGTCAACCAACAGACCCGGATAACTCACCTCTGCGAGAAAACCGCGGTGAAACTCCGCATATCCATGTCTCCCCATGTCAGGAATATGGACATACCCGACTTTACCGTCCGTCTTTTCGTGGACGTATCGTCGATTTTGTGACACCCACTCACGATAGCGTAGCTCGTGCTCACCGCCGAGCACTTTAAGCGTCACGACCCGTTTTTCGCCATCTTCTGCATTTTGGAATGTTGCTTGGACTTCCTGATTCGCGAGACTCACGAGCAGCTCACCCGGTGAAACGGTTGCGCTGACACGTTGCCCCCCGATAGCAAGCAGAATATCGCCTTTACGAATATTAACGCCCGGTGCGTTGAGTGACGAATCCTTCGACGCTTCCCAACCATCGCCACGTGGAATGTGCGTGATACGATACCCATTGTTCTCCGCATCGTAGGAAAAATCGGCACCGAGAAACCCCTGCGCATAGTTCGGTGAACTCCGGTAATCACCGCCCATCTCATACGCATGTGAAGTGCCAAGTTCACCCTGCATCTCCCACATTAGATCCGAAAACTCACCGCGCGTCGCAATCCGATCAAGGAGCGGTAAATAACGCTGATACACATGCTCCCAATCCACACCGGACATATCCTCTGTCCAGAAGAAATCGCGCTGGAGTCGCCATGCCTCTCGATACATCTGGCGCCATTCGGCTGTAGGCACGACAGAGGCTTTGATACGATTGAGGTCAATCCAACCTGTTTGTCGGTTCGGGCCACCTCTACTTTTGGATTTCTCCGCCTCAACTTTCTTGCCAGCCCTGATAACACGCAAACGGTTTCCGGCTACATAAACGAGCGTCTTCCCGTCGCGTGAGAGGCGAAAGCCGTCAATACCTGAAACGAGCGTATCCTTGTTCTGTTCCTTGAAGTCGTAGACGTGAAGCGTGCCTCTGGGGCCACTGCTGCTATCGTCACTGGAGGGTGTATCTTCTCCCGGAAACTCGGTGAAAATCACTTTGCCTTCAAGACCGGCAATCTGTCCGTAACGTCCACGTGGGTAAGGGAAGGCGACGACGCGTTGCGAAATGCCTTCCAAATCTATGGTGATTGGTTCAAGTTTATCTTTCTTCTTTTCAGATTTTTCGTCAGAAGCCTTATCACCATCGTCCTGCTTTTCATCCTCACCCTCTTTGTCTTTATCTTCCTTCTCCTCTTCAAGCGGACGCGGTTCCGGAACGAACGGATTCCCTAAAGTCTCCTGCAAAGTTATTAACAAAGGACGCATCGCCGTAGGAAAACCGAGATCAAAGTGGAGTGCATCGTAAACCGGATTGAATTCCCGATAGGAGAGGAAATAGAGGTATTTCCCGTCCGGATCCCAGGCAGGTGCGAAATCGCTGAATTCAGGTTCAGTGACGAGCCATGTCTCACCCGTTTCAATCTTGCAGAGTTTTATTGAGCGAGTCGTCTCTGTTGGTGCGAAACTATAGGCGCACCACTTACCATCAGGCGACCAAGCCGCACCTCGAATGCTTTGATAATGACCTTTGTCAAGCGTACGGAGTTCGTGTGTCTTTAAATCAATGTGCAAAAGTTCAAAACGGTGATTGACGAGAAGCACAGTGTCATTTTCATCGCTTTCAGTTTGTGGAGAGACCGAAAGTTCCCGGACATGTCCGATGTCAAGCGCGTCAAGGCGGACGATGTCAGCACTGCCATCGCGAGTGTGAATCTCAAGTGCCTCTTCACCGCCAGCATCTGAAATAGTGACAAGACGTTTACCGTCGTTAAGCCATTGTGTGAAGCGATAGCGCGCGCCATCACGCTCACCATGCTGAAGGACTGCCCCTTCCCAATTTGCCATTGTAAACGGTTTACCGCGGACTGTTACTGCTAACGCATGACCGTCTGGTGCTGGTCCGAACTCTTGTAGATCCGCGGATGCGCTGACGAACTTTCGTTGTCGCTGGATACGCGGGCTTCGGAATTCAACATCAACACGGGTCTCAGTGTCATTCTCAATTTCATAAACAAACAGGTCCGCGCCAGCGTGATAGACAATACGTGTGCCATCCGTTTGCGCCAAACGGCAGTAGTAGGTATCTTGATGCGTGTGGCGTTGAATATCCTCACCGGTAGGTAGACAGGAATAGATATTCCCAACACCCTCATGGTCAGAAATAAAATAGATCCGTTCACCGATCCACATCGGTGTCGTGAAATTACTGTCCACAGGATTGAGGGGCTGAAATTGCCCATCCCCTTCAATGTCTATCCAGAGTTGACCTGCCGTACCGCCGCGATAGCGTTTCCAGCGTGCGGGTTCCCGCGTCAACCTGCCGAGGACAACACCGCCGGTATCGCCAAAATCGATGTGGTTTGCGGGACCGTACGGTAGGCGTTCTGGTTCTCCTCCGTCCGAACTAACTTTCCATATCCACGGATCAAACGCTAAACCTGCGCCGCTTGAATAGAGAATATCCTTCCCATTAGCATCCCAACCGACAACAGACACATTACTCCCTTGATAGGTAAGCCGTTTCGCTTCACCACCAAGCCCAGGCATGATATATACCTCTGACGGTCCCTCTTCACGACCTGAAAAAGCGAGCAATTCACAATCCGGTGATAAGCGCGGTGAACCCGCAAGACCGAGATTCGACGTGAGCCGCCGCGCGACACCGCCTTCAACTGGCACTGTCCATAAATCATCTTCACATACAAAAACAATAGTATCTTGACATATTGTTGGGGATCTATAATATCCTGACATTCACGCCTCCGTATTAGATAGTTATATTTACTGGTGAGATTTGAAATTGCACCCTGAGATTTAAACGCAAAGCGGATATAACAACCTACCCGCTCCGCTTTAACCGCCCCACGCGCTTCGCGTACCTTTCACCGAGATGGAAAACCCAAAATCCGAGTGGGATGAGCAGCACACCGATGATAAGTAATAGAAACAAATTCCCTAATTGGCTTTCAACCGATGCATTATCAAGCATCGCGGCACGAATGGATTTGAGTGTATAGGTCGCAGGCGAAATTTTGGAAATCGGTTGGATCCATTCGGGTAATACCTCAATTTCATAATAGATACCGGAAACCAATAGTAACCCCGATTCGATGATGCCTGTTGCGGCTTGTCCCTTTTCTGGCGAGAGTAACGGAAAAATCGCTGCCATCAAACCGATCCCGATAAAAGAGAGACTTGAGACCCCAACAGTGACCACCATTGTCAGCCAATTCGCGTTTCTTAAGTCGATGTGCTCACCGAAAAAGAGCGGCATTATCGCCAATACCAGACCGGTTCGCAAGAGTCCATATAGGATCGCAAAGAAGCAAGATCCGACGAGATGCGTGATCCGGTAGATCGGTGCCATAAAGGTATACTCAATCGTGCCTTCCCACCGTTCCCACGTAATCGCATCGCTGACCTCGCGCATCATAATCGAGAGGAACCCCCAGATTAATGCGCCAATCACGAGGTAAAGCACATCTTTACTGCTGCCACGTCCTACCATAATCAAGCCGATTGTTAAGGCGTTGACAATAGAATAACTGAAAAAGAGTATTTCCCAACTCAGATACCGCTTCAACAGATTGAAATTGCGTTCAATAAACGCATAGGAAACAATAGTTTCGCGTAGAAGACTCAGCACTACTTATTCGTCCTCCTCAATCTGTTTACCGCTCAACGCGATAAAAACATCTTCCAGCGTCGTGGATGCTCCGTTCTCGGATGGCGTATTAGCGATGAGTTCTTCAACAGTTCCCTCCGCGATAAACCGTCCTTTATCAATAATCGCGATCTTATCGCACAACTTTTCAGCTTCCACCATATCGTGTGTCGTCAACACGATGACAGCATTCCGTTCTTGGCGAATCTCCTCAATAAAGGCTTGCACATCGCGCTTAGATTTCGGATCAAGCCCGGTTGTCGGTTCATCGAGCAGGAGGAGCATTGGCGTTGTCAGCAGCGCACGTGCAATTGCGACTTTTTGTTGCATGCCGCGCGATAGCTGCTCCATCTCCTCGTCCATCCGGTCCGCATCAAAGCCGAGCTTTTCTAAAATCCGTTTTGCTTTTCGCTCGGCTTCCGCGGCAGTGATACCATAGAGGCGGGCGGCATAAATGAGGTTTTCTGCTGAAGAGAGCCGTTTAAAGAAAGAGGCTTCAACAGAGACGCGGTTCATTACTTGTCTCACTTTCAGACTATGTGTTACAACATCATCTCCGAAGACGTGAATACTTCCAGCATCAGGTAGAAGTAACGTCGAAATTAGACGAATCAGCGTCGATTTCCCTGAACCATTTGCACCGAGAATCCCATAGATTTCGCCGATGTTAACCTCCAGAGAAATATCGTCAACTGCCCGGATGACCTCTTTCTCGCGCTTGAAAAAGTTGAAAACCTTTTGATGCAAACGTAGTTTTTTCTTTCTCCGCTTGGTGCGCTGAAAATGTTTCGTTACCCCGCGGACAGCCAAGCCGTGGATGGGGTTTGCCACCTTTTTTTCTTCCACTAAACTGAACAACCTCCAAAATCCTTGACATTTCATAGGGACTTCTATATATTATACCCAAAGTCCGTGAGGATTTGGTAATTTATTTTTCGTCTATTCAAAACAGCGTGGTGTATTTAGCAACAACACCGACATCACTTACGTTGTTAGGGCTTACACGAATACGAGAGCGGAGGAACAATGCCGAAAATTAAAGGTCCAGCTATTTTCCTCGCCCAATTTATGCGGGACGAGGCACCATACAACACTATAGAAAACATCGGACGATGGGTCGCGAGTTTGGGGTATAAAGGCGTTCAACTTCCGGGTTGGGACGACCGTGTGCTTGATCTTGGGAAAGCCGCTGAATCCAAAACCTATTGCGATGAATTTAAAGGAACACTTAAGGAGATGGGGCTTGAAGCGACGGAGGTGGCGGGCTACCTCGCCGGGCAGGTCTTGGCTGTACACCCGGCATACGAAGTTATGTTTGAGGCATTCCACCCACCCGGCTTGCGCGGAGATGAAAGAACAGCGTGGGCAACAGGTGAATTGACGAAATGTATCCACACTTCAGTGAACATGGGACTGGATGTTATTCCCGTACTTTCAGGCGGTTTTGCATGGCACACTGTTTATCCGTGGCCCCAACGTCCCGACGGCATTATTGAAGAGGCGTTCAAAGAACTCGCGGCACGGTGGTCTCCACTGTTGGATCTGGCACAGGATAACGGTCAGGTCTTCGCCTACGAACTCCATCCGGGTTCAGATATTTACGACGGTGCGACATACGAGATGTTCTTGGATTATACGAACGACCATCCGGCTGCCTGTCTCAACTACGATCCGAGCCATTTCCTCCTTCAACAACTCGATTATATCGACTTCATCCGACTTTACGGGGAACGCATCAAGGGATTTCACGTTAAAGACGCTGAATTCCGTCCAACAGGTCGAGTTGGGGTTTACGGTGGCTATCAATCTTGGGCTGGACGGGCGGCGAGATTCCGCTCGCTCGGCGATGGACAAGTGGATTTCACACAGGTGTTTACACTGCTCACCGAGGCAGGCTACGATAGTTGGGCAGTCCTGGAATGGGAATGCTGCGTTAAAAGTCCAGAGCAGGGCGCGGCAGAAGGTGCACCGTTTATTGCCAAACATATCATCGAAACAACCGATGTCGCCTTCGATGATTTTGCAGGCGGCGAGACAGACGTGGAACGGAATCGGGACATTCTTGGATTGAATTGAAGATAGTTGTCGGTTCTCGGTTTTCGGTTAAAGAGAAGACTGATACGCATCAGAAGGTGACTTAACTGAACACTCTCACTGCGAGGCAAACCGACAACTGATAACTAAATCGGAGTGAATCACTATGGAATCTTGGAAACGGAAATTACGGATGGGTATGGTAGGGGGCGGACAAGGCGCGTTTATTGGTGGCGTTCACCGTATCGCTGCCACGCTCGATCAGCAAATCGAAGTCGTCGCTGGGTGCTTCTCGCGGGATCCGGAAAACACACGGATTACCGGGGCAGAGTTATATCTCAACCCAAACCGCTGCTATAACAGTTACGCAGAGATGGCAGCTGCGGAAGCAACACTTCCCGAAAATGAACGTATCGACTTCGTAAGCATCGTTACGCCAAATATCTCCCACTTTGAGATCGCAAAAACCTTTTTGGATGCGGGTTTCCATGTCGTTTGCGATAAACCGATGACTTATAGTCTTGAGGAAGCCGAGGCACTTGTTCAACTCGTTGAAAATTCGGGGCTTGTCTTTGCGCTGACACACAACTACACAGGGCATCCGCTCGTGCGGCATGCGCGTGCGTTGTTCGCTGAAGGTTCAATGGGGCAAATCCGTAAGGTTATCGTCGAATACCTTCAGGACTTCCTAATGGTGCCACATGAGAAACTCGGTCAGAAGCAGGCTGCATGGCGCGTGGATCCAGCACAGTCAGGTATCGGTGGCACGATGGGCGATGTCGGCACGCATTGCGTTAACCTGCTCGAATATGTCACCGGCGACCCGATTACCGAACTCTGTGCTGATAAAAGCACCTTCCTGCCCGACAGAGTGCTGGATGAGGATGTCAACGCCTTACTCCGTTTCAAAGGCGGTGGGAAAGGTGTTTTAAGCATAAGTCAGGTTGCTACTGGCGAGGAAAATGGTCTTACGCTCCGCGTCTACGCCGAACAGGGCGCCGTGAAATGGGCGCAAGAAAACCCGAATTATCTCGAACTCTATCGTTATGGTGAACCGAGGCAGACGCTTACCCGCGGGCAGGGTTACCTTTCCGAGGCAGCAGCGGCAGGCGCACGTATCCCGACCGGACACCCGGAAGGGTACTTAGAAGCATTCGCGACGATCTATGTCGGTGTCGTCGAAGCCATCCGGCGATATATCGATGGCGACCCGATGGAAACCGAGGCTTACGATTTCCCAACAGTCTATGACGGATTGCGGGGTATGCAATTCATTTATAAAGCGGTTGAGTCTTGTGAGAACGGCTCGACTTGGGTCACAATGTAAAAAAAGGAGATAGTCATGCAAGCACCTAACTCTGAACCTTTCCGCGTCGGATTTCTGAACGTTGACTCGTATTCGCACATGCCGCTGTGGGCACCACACATTAACCCACGCGCAGGTCAAAAAGACACGCCGTTCACAGGCATGCGAATTACGCACTGTTGGGATATTGAATACGACAAGGCACAAGCCATCGCGGCAACTTACGGATGCACAGCCGTCAGAAATTTTAATGACATGTTGGGAAAAGTAGACGGTGTGATCTCTGGCGGTTATTATAATCATCCGTGGAACCATATTCTCCACGAACCGTATCTCGAAGCAGGTTTGCCCAATTTGATCAACCGTCCGTTTGCAAATTCGCTTGTCAAGGCGAAGCGGATGACTGAACTCGCAGAAAAAAGCGGTGCGACGATCCTCGCGCCATCAAGCCATGAGCACAACGATGCTATCTCACGCGCGAAAGCATGGGCAAGCGATAAACAGGTCGTCTGCTACACGGCGACCAATTCGTTTGACGACTATCCGACACACGGAATTCACGGGGTCTATATGGTCTGTAAGGCGATTGCGGAAGCGGGGAACTCAGTCGTGTCCGTCGCGTACCGAGCCGATAGTTGGCATAGCCCACCCGGAGTTATCACTCTGGAGCATGTTGATGACAACGGACGACAATTTTACGGCACACTCCATCAAGTAAGCGGTTCTTGGGGCACTGTCCAGATTCATACACAGGAAGCTTACGGCGGCGAGAATTTTAGAATCCACACGGGTACTGGTTATCCCTACGACAAGACGGAAATCTGGTTGCCGACGATTTGGGCGTTCCAGAACATGGCACTCCATAACGAGATGCCACAGACATTCGATCAACTTCTGCACAAGACAAACGTTTTCCTTGCAGGTTGGAAATCGGTCTTGGAAAACGATGGCAAACCTGTCCAATTAACAGATGTTGCCGAAGAATGGACGGCACCGGCTGAATTGCCAAACCACCCCGATCACGATACGGTCTCACTGTTCCAGAAGAAATTCGGGGGCACTGAAGGATAGGAACGTGCACCGTCTTACCAAGACGTTGTAGGGGCGAGGTAAACTCGCCCCTACGATAAACTTCAAAATTCAGAACGGAAAGTTAACGCCACACTTTGACACTTGCCCAAGTGGTTGCGAGTTTATCCGCTGGATCTACAGGTAAAGCGGTTAGGTCTTCCATGCTCCGCGCAATATCGTCTTCCGACAAAGCCCGATCCCAGACCGTCACCTCATCAATGATCCCGTTGAACTTTTGTCCGGTCGCGCCCCATGAACCGACCATCGTATCGCCTGCCGTTCCGAGGTACTCAATTCCCGCCTTGCCAGCATCTTCTACGGTTGGCTTACCATCAATGTAAATTTGGCGGGATTTGCCTTTGACATCCAACCAGAAAGTAATATGTGCCCACTTGTCTGCTTTAACGGCAGCCGGAGCGTCAAGGTCATTGCCATAAAACCCCATGCGAACAGTGCCGTTGTTGTAGATACGATAATGCAGGCTTGTGTTCTGAGCGTTGACCTGCGTCTGTGTGAAAACACACTGCTGGTCGCCACCGCTCAACGCAGGCTTGACCCACATGGTTACCGTAAAGCTCTTTTCGTTGAGTTCAATATAAGGTGCCTTGACCTCGCCTGCTTGCTCGAACCCCAAGGCTTTTCCAAATTTACCATCAACCCAATCCGCATCTCCGACGAGTTCACCATCGTTTCCGTGTGGGGACAGATCTTCCATCTCTTTTCCCTTGCCTTCATTGAATGACAAATACAGCAACAGTTCCTTATCCTTCAGGTCCAACGCTTCAGCATGGAAGGGCATCAATATCAACCCTGCAAAGATCAACGCGGAAAGTAATATCCGATATAGCATAAAAAGTTTTCTCCTTTTAAAGTTAAGTGTAAATAAAGTTCCTCTAACAAATTTCATACCCGCTCAGCATAACACAGAAATTTGGAAATGTCAAGATTTTTTTATTAGCATGTAACCCAAGTTGCTACTTAAAAGGTTATAGGCAGCCTGAGTTATGAAGTATGCCCCATTTCGTGCAGTCGCGTCTAAAGAATGCCCTCTTTTGGGCAGGGCTTCTCTGCGTTTTGTAGAAACTCCGCCAATATGGTATTCCTCGGATTGGCACGGAACTTGCTAAGAAATAACGTGGGTTCAGTGCCAATGTGTAGATCGGTTTGCGTCAACCAAAAAAGTTATGTTATGGGTGGCAAGTTGGATTGTTTTAGCACGCTTTCAAAAGGAGCAACTACAATGAAAAGCAGAATCCATTTTATGACATTTACGATAATCATCGGTATTCTCTCACTCAATACGGCACTTGCATCTGTTGTAACAGATGGGCTTGTCAGCTATTGGACCTTTGATAGAGGATATATGACAAATAAAGCAGTAAAAGATGTGTGGGGGAACAACAACGGTACACTCATCGGCAATCCTAAAGTTGTTCCTGGCCAAGTCGGGGAGGCACTTGAATTTGACGGTATTGACGATTTTGTAAACCTAACCACGCTTGGAGATTTTGGCAGGCGGCTTGGTACATCCTCTTTTGAAGCATGGATCAAAACCACCAATAAGAAGGATTGGATGACACTCATCAATACGCATGGCGCGGAATGTCCTAATTGGGGAATAGAACTCAATGGCATTAATATAAGAAATAAATTTGAGATTAATGAGGGAACGCTTCATCCTTACATTAGCTTTGGAGGACCCGAAGGATGTGGCGGCGTTGGTGACACAAATAGTGCGGGTATTTTTGATGGTGAATGGCACCACCTTGTTTATACAATTGACTATATAATAAATGAAGACAGCGGAGGCGGTAAAAGAATTATCTATATAGACGGTGTATCCCGTTCTGCAAGTAACCATGGATTTAGGGGTAGGAACAGAGCATTTTCGCCATTTACAGCACCTGTCCATCTTGGCGCAAGAAAGTTTCCGGGGAAAGCACATGGTCACTTCATGGGTATGATTGATGAAGTCCGGTTTTACGATCGTCCGCTCACAGCAGATGAAGTGGTTCAGAATTTTCGATCAATCGAACCTTATAACGTCGCGCCTAAAGGAAAATTGTCAACCCTCTGGGCAACATTAAAGACAAAACGATAGCGTTACCCACATTCAAATAGAGCTGACACCCTTCCTCTTAAAGTCCCCCTACCCCCCTGATAAGGGGGGATATGGGGGGTGTTTTTGCTGGGGTGTTTCCTATAGGGAATTTAGGGGGTTAAATATAGTGAAATACGTTCAGTGTGAAGCATTTTCAGCAAAATATACTCTTTCTCTGGTCAATTTGCGTAAGTCCTGTATGTAAAGCGTTTCCGTCCAAAAATTGGTAATACCCCGTTGGAAACATCAACTTGACGTAAATAGGCGATTCCAGTCGTGATGCGACTTGGCAATACTATCCAGATTTGTCCGACTCCGAGCGACAAAACCCGGAACGGATGCACGACCCGTCGGCAAACCGATTTGACTGTAGCGCGTATCAACACTCCAACGAACAGTGTTAGAACGGTTCGGAAGTCCACGATGGACGACCCGCTCACTCGTTAGCAAAACATCACCCCCATCAAGTTCGGCAGTGACGATGTCACCGGGCGGTAATTCCGCATCGCTGATACCCTTGCCGCCGGTATGCCCAGGCGTCGGATCTTGGTAGTTATGACCAATCAGATTAAAACGGTGTGAACCTCGGATGACCTGCATGCATCCATTCTCTTCAGTCGCTTGAATAAGCGGAAGCCAGACATTCACAACCAATGTCTCACCGGCTTCTTCGGGTATGAGATACGCCAAATCTTGGTGCCAGGGGATGACGGTAATATCTTGATTCGGTAGTTTGGCGCGATAATTAAACTGTGGATGCGCCAAAATCTCATCACCAATGACGGATGCAATAACATCAAGGAGTGCAGGCGCAGTTCGGAGTGTGAACATCCCAGCAGTCCGAATCTTCTGGTCGCGGAAAAAGTTACTCCAAATCCAGTTCGGATCGGAACAGGCACTTGATACCATGCCCAACCTTGTTTCAAAAGGTGCGTCGTCATAAGTATCCGATGGATCAAGGATTCCATGTTTGACCGCCGCCTGAGTGCCATCATCAACCCGCTGCGCCAGTTCATCAATCAAAGGTTGAAGTGCCGCATTCGGCAGTACGTCCCGAACAAACAGAAAGCCATCCTCATGAAATTGCTGTTTTTGTTCTGCTGTGAGTCCGACTTGATTGTGTTGTGTAGACATTGTCTCTCTCCGTTTGAAACTATGAAATGGGTTTGATTGCGACAGCACTGCCACTCTCACTGGATTTCATCGCAGCATCAAGCATTTGCATTAACATCACCGCTTGCGAACCGGGATTGAGCGGTTCATCTGCTTCTCGGATTGCTCGGATGAATTCTTGTGCCTGAAGCGTTATATCATCTGCCTTTTGCGGTGCTGGTTTTATCGGTTTGACTTTAACGCCGTCCGGTGTTCCAACTAACAGTTTCCCGTTTTCAAGACCTGCCTTCGTGCCGTAGAGGTGAAACTCTTGCGTCTCGCTTTTGACGAGGTCGCTCCCTTTCGCCGGTGCGTGCCGGTTTGTGGTATTCAGCGAAAATGCGACAGCGAAGTGTAGGGTACATCCATTCTCAAATCGCACAAATCCGCACGCAGCGTCATCTGCGGTATAGGTTTGCTCAGGCGGTGCGAGATGGGCGAAGTTGCAATATAACCCAGCCATCGCCTCTGTCGGACGCGGACACCCCATCATAAACCAGACATTGTCAATGGCATGGATACCGAGATCGAGGAGCACACCGCCACCTTTTTCCTTATCGTGTCGCCATCCGCGGGCAGAACACCAGCGGGTTCGTATCCATCGAGTTTCGGCGTAGTATACGTCACCGAGTTCTCCGGCTTGCACAAGCCTACGCCCTTCCATCAACTGCGCTGTGAACCGAGATTGCCGAACAAACATATAGACCAAGCCTTTGCTTTCGGCAAGCCGTGTGACGGGTATCAACTCCGCTGCATCGTTTGAGGGCGGTTTTTCGCAGAGTACATGCATCCCGCGTTCCACTGCCTCCAGTGAAACGGGCGCATGCATCCACGTTGGCAGTCCAATGCAGACAGCGTCTAAATCACAGGCATCAAACATCTCCTTGTAATCGTCGAAAAGGCGAACACCTTTAATATCGCCCAAGACCCTTTTTCTCCGTGCTGGGTCTAAGTCTGCCAAAGCGACGAGTTGAACATTCGGTTCTCCATTGAGAATCACAGTTGTGCTGCTGATCGTTCCACCGACACCAATGATTCCGACTCTGATAGGACTTTTCATCTATATACTCCATTCCATAAATCTTATACAAACAAGAAAAATCGAAAACTGAATGGCTCTAAATTTAAAAAGGGTTGACATTTCTGCTCTGTTCTTTTAGAGTATAGGTAGACCTGAATTAAAATGAGATCAAATTCCGATTCTCAACGACAATCGGATATTTGTCCACTCTCCGTCCGATCCAAGGACTATTTTTCTGGTTCCCACATTATCAAATACAATCCAGAAGGAGGAAACTTTTTTATGTATCGTTACCTTTTCTTACCGATTCTTGTGCTACTACTCTTGACAAGCACCGCTATGGCTGCAGGCGAAAAACTGGTACTCGTTGGGTCGGGTGCCCCGGATCCGAAGGACGATCTCCTTATAGAATACCTTGAAGAGTGGGGATACGTCGTTGAACCGCATGAGCACTTGGCAAAGCACCCCGTTAATCTCGCAGGTATAGATCTGGTCTTCATTTCGGAATCAACGTCGAGTGGCAACATTCTGGACGCTTACAAAAATTCAGCCGTTCCTGTTGTCAACGCCGAGACATGGACTTACGACGACATGGGGTTTGCCGCAGACGGCACATTTAACTCTGATGCAGGCGACAAACTGACTATCGTCGATACCGAGCATCCGATAACGGAAGGGTTTAAAGGCGACATCACAGTCAGCAAACCCGCGGCTCAACTGATGACGTGTAGTGGCTTTGAAGGCGATATTGACATCTTAGCCGTGCGCGCTGACAACGACGATCTCGTCGCTATTTCCGTTTATGAGAAAGGCGCGAAAACGATGAAAGGCTCCACGAAAGCGATACACGTTAATATCTGGCCCCACTCCACCGCTTGGCAGCAGGTAACAGAGGACGGGTGGGAACTCGTCCACCGCTCAATCCTCTACGGTTTAGGTCAAATTCCGTTTGATGTCGCACCACAAGACAAACTTGCTGTCACTTGGGGACAGATCAAAACAGCACGTTAGACTATCAGCGCGGGTTTCTAATTTGACCTTATAACAGAGAAGCGGACCCTGCATCCAGAAATACCGTGCAATCTGGATGCGTCTGCAAAATAGAGGCGGGGTGCATCGGCGTAATCTCACCGTGTAAGCAGTTCCGCACCGCCTCCGCCTTTCGTTCATCTGGCACCGTACAAATAATCGTCTGTGCCTTCATAATCTGACGGATAGACATCGAGATCGCTTGGCTCGGCACTTCATCAAGTCCTGTGAACCAACCTTCACCTACCTGCTGAAGACGGCACGCCTCATCTAATTCGACAAGGATGTATGGATCCTCTGTCTCAAAATCTGCTGGTGGATCGTTGAAGGCGAGGTGTCCATTCTCGCCGATACCGACGAACGCCACGTCAATCTGATGTTGCGAGATGATTCGATTGAGCCGATCACATTCGGCTTGTGGTTCACCCGCTTCACCGTCCAGAAAATGCACCGTTCCGGGCTGGACAATATCCACAAGGCGTTCCCGCAGGTATTTGCGAAAACTGGCAGGATGCGTCTCAGGAATGCCGATGTACTCATCGAGATGGAACATCGTCGTGTTGTCCCAGTCAATCGTTTCGTCTGCGGTCAGGGCTGCAAGGAAATCAAATTGTGACGCGCCTGTCGCAACGATAAAACTCGCTTGTCCGTTAGCGTTAAGTGCCTCGCGCAGTTTTCTGCTGGCGACGTGCGCCGCTGCTTCGCTTGTTTCTTGTTTGGTGGTCGCTTTAAAAATATTCATCCGTTTAAAATTTTCGTAAAATCCCTTTTCCAACTCGGTGAAAGCGCAGGTAGTTTTCTGGCTCGTGCGATCTTCTCACGGTTGTCCCTATCAAAATAGCGGAGGTTGACGATCTCTGTGACACTCATCGGTTCCGGGGCAACCTCACTGCGTGTGATTGCATCGTCAGCAGTGATTTCGCCTTCTGCAAGCACTCGGAAATAGAACCCGACGCGCCGACTCTCTAAGAACTGTTTCGGAAATTCCGGCAGCCCCATTTTGTATGCGAGTTTGAAGCAAGGTACGCGCGGTTGCGTAATCTGTAACTTGACTGTCGCGCCTATCTCGAAGATATCGCCGATATGAACTGCTTCCTCCAGCAAGCCTTGAACGGTGAGATTTTCGCCGAATTGTCCATAACGCAAGTCGTCTCTACCCAATTCTTGCTGCCAATAGGCATAATGCTCAAACGGATACCCGTAGATGGCCTTATAAGTACCACCATGTACCCGCAGATCGCCTTGCCCATCGCCATCAATATTCTTTTCCCTGAGCATGACGGTGCCGGATACCGGTTCTTTGAAGATGCCGGTTCGGATCGTCTTTCCGCCGTATTGAATAGGTTTCGGTTTTGATACGTTTATAGATAGAAGTTTCATATATGCTATAATATAATGATTTATCTAAGTTATGTCAAGAGAAACATTTTGGCTGATCATGCTTAAGTTAATAGATTTTTTTCGACTATGCAACCTTTCGCATTTTAAATCGCGTCATTAATAGTAACAGCGGTTCAATGACCGCGCATCAAAAACACGCACTCACAGTTCAGGGAGGAGTACCTGATGAAAAACGAAGATGCACAACTCATTAATCGATTTTTGACAGGCGACGAAAACGCTTTCACCATATTGGTAAAGAAGCACCAAAAGCGGGTTCATGCGCTCGCTTGGCGAAAGGTTGGCGATTTCCACACCGCAGAGGAACTGACACAGGACACATTCCTCAAGGTATACCAAAAACTCGGAACATTGAAGAACCCGAATCAATTTGCCGGATGGCTCTATGTTATCACTGATCGGGTCTGCACCGCTTGGCACCGAAAACAGAAGCCACAGATGGAATCGTTAGAAAACACAAGTGAAGAAGAAATCGACGGATTATCCTACCGTTCCTACGAAGATGAACAACGCGAGAATGCCTCTGTTGAATATCGCCGCGGATACATCAAAAACCTCCTTGAAAAACTACCAGAAAGCGAACGTACGGTTGTGACACTTCACTACCTTGGAGAAATGACGTGCAAAGCGATTAGCGAGTTCTTAGGTGTATCGCCAAATACCGTTAAGAGCCGTCTCCAGCGCGCCCGTAACCGTTTAAAGGAGCAGGAAAACATGGTTCAGGAAACACTCGGCAGTGTACAATTACCTGCCAACTTCACTGAGAACATTATGCGACAAGCTGCAGAGATAAAACCGGTAACACCGACGAACAGCAAACCGTTAGTGCCGTGGGCAGTCTCTGCCGCAACAGCGATTTTTATCTTTCTAATAATGGGTGTAGGTTCCGAATACCTTGCCCGTTTTCAGAACCCTTACAACGTAAATGCCCAATCCGAAACTACTATTGAAATCATTGACGCACCGATTGTGCTTGATACACAGGCAAAACCTGATTTACGAAACCAAGCCGGTCGTTTTGAAACCGACGGTAAACGCAGCGGTATTGGACCGCAGGCCTCAGAACCTTTTGTGCTGGCTGCGGCTACGGAGGTAGTAGATGAAAAAAGCACGTCAACAAAACAGCAGTGGAGACAAGCCAGCGGGCCAGAAGGCGTTTCCATCTTAGGCCTCCTTGTGAGTGCTAAAGGCGATGTCTACGCCGCCTCACCGATCGGTATCTACAGACTGACACCTGACAAGGAAACGTGGACACTTATCAATGCAAGTGTAACGAATGGACAACTCTATCCGATGCCGATGGCAGAACGAGATGATAGACTTTATATTGTCTCTGTTAAAGAGTTGCTGTCTTCAACAGATCGTGGCGAAACGTGGCGTACGCTTGGTAGTCGTCCAGAAGGCAAAGCGAAAGGGTTGATCATAACGGACAAAGCGTTCTACCTGGTCACTGACAAAAAAGGTGTTTTTCGATCTACGGATGCCGGTAAACAGTGGACAGCCTTCAACGACGGCTTTAAGTTTGACGCAGAAGCATCAGCCCCTAAAATTACCACGGCTACATCTATTGGCAATACCGTGTTTGTGCTTACGGACTTAGAACTCTACCGGCTTCATTCGGACAGATGGGAAAAATTGCCGATAGAGCCCCCGAATACTTTCGACTCCTTTTATTCTTCGGCAGCCTCTGGGAACAACCTCTATGTGGCAGCGTGCCACGATTATTCGCGGATGAAGATAAACCCATCCGAACTCAAGATAGATGATGCCGAAGTCAAGGCGCACTTAGCATCAATCACAAGCAGCAAAACCCGTTGGACGCTTTTCCGTTCAACTGACCTCGGCAATTCATGGGTTGAGATCACACCCAAAAATGCCTCTTTCTCCATACGGCAAGCGATAGACATCAAACTCATCGCTGCGGGTGAGACGCTTTTAGTAGCGGGGGGTCTCCATGGAATGCGTTCACAGGATGATGGACAAACATGGGCGAACCTCGGAGAAATTCCGTATACCCCCAGTTACACCCCGGCTGCAGGAATCAACGACAATACCTTTTATGCAGGTAACTATGAAGTCCACCGGACGACCGATGGTGGTGAATCGTGGCATCCGTTTATGGGTGGAATGGTAGGCACCAAAATGCGGAATTTGGTCGCGTTCAAAAACGCGCTCTACGTCCACAACGACTGGAAAATTGTCAAATCAACGGACAGTGGCGAGTCATGGAGACCTGTTAACTTCAGAGCCGGTTGGAATTCGCCGCGCGATCCTGATTTTCCCAATCAGAGGTTAGTTATCGCTGACGATGTCCCTTATGGGGTTTTCCTTGAGAAAGGCAAAAGGGACATTTTCGGTGCACCTACAAGAAAAAGCACGTTGCGCATTTTCCAGTTATCCGCTGATGGTAATACGCTCAGCCCCGTTCGCGGACTTCCCTCCTTTGAATATGATGACAGACTTGACTCAAAAGATCTATTAGCAGGTGAGGTGACACTCGGCGAACTTGCAGTTAGTGATAAGACGTTCTATATTGAGTACAGGCGAGAGCTTTTCAAATGTAAACCCGGCACATGGAAATGGGTCAGTACAGGACTTATAGATGCTGGAAAACAACCTTGCAACAGTCGTAAGGGAGTCAGATTGGCTGTTTCGGGGAAAACTATTTACGCCGGTATGCGAGACGGTAAACTCTTTCAATCGTTTGATGAGGGAACCAATTGGAAAGACCTTACGCCAAACCTGCCGCTTCAATTTAAACGTTTTAAAGAGATTACTTTTGTAGGGGCAACGGTCTACGTTTCGACTAACAAAGGGGTCTTAACTTCACAAACAGGGGAACACTGGCGTGTGCTCACGGACACTGAAGGTGAGCGTCTTATTGTCGCGAGTCTTGCTGTTGATGACACTACAGTTTACGGGGTGTGCAACGCTGGTGCCTATCGTTTGGATAATCGTGGTAACTGGAAGAAGGTCTCCCCAGAAGTCCCTGATGGCATCCGAGAACTCGTTTTCGTAAACAACAAACTTTATATTATTACCAACCAGCGTGGCATGTTTCACGTTTCGCTTGGAAACGAAAAGGGTTAATACTATGTGGCATTACCCTGAGGAGAAAAAATGAGAAAGAAATTTTTACCCTTATCCTTCATTATAGTGTTAGCATTTCTGACAGTATGCTTTAGTAACGCAGCGTCCGATCAAGCAGTAGAAACGCCTTCACCCACTGTTTCGAGCGACAGTGTGCTACATCTAATTCCAGAAAAAACCTTGGGCATTATCTATTGTCCCAACGCGATTGAATTGGATAATAAAATTAACACACTGTTCACAGACCTTTCACCGCAATCAGGATCACCCGAAATTCTCGCCCAAATGTTAGCGAGTGCCCTCGGTGCTAATTTTGAGAACTTAGCCGATTTTGAAGCCATCGGATTGGATTTGAACCGAGATTTCGCAATCTTTCTTACCCGTTTGAAACCGATGCAGCTTTCCGCAGCTATCCATTTAAAGGACACCGAAACGGTTAAGCAGGTGATTGAAACGGAAACCGGCGGAAACGCACCAACAGCCTATAAAAACGCTGCCTATTGGAGCGAAAATGGCGACGGCAACAGTTTTGCTATCTTAGACGACGTTCTCGTCTTCTCACAGCAGCGCGCCGTCTGTGAAAATGTTATTGACACCCGTAATGGAACGATACAAGCTATCACAGAGAACCGAGGCTATCAATCTTTCCTTACTGATATTCTTGAAGGTACGGATCAGTTAGGTGTCTGCTTTGACATCGAAGGCGTTATCGCTTCGCTCGATGGTTCACTTGAAGAAGAATGGAAATTAGTGATAGAGAACCTTGATAATTCGCCTGTATCCTTGGCAATAACGCCCTCCCTAAAAAATATATCGGAAGAACAGATAGCGTTCATCAAGCAGCTACAGTCTTTAAGTACAAGGTTACAAATAGCGGGAACCGATGTGCAAATCACGCCATCTCTCGAATTTCAAAAGGATAGTGAATTCGTGAACGCTGTCGAAGCGGTAGCTGACGGATTAACAGACTTCGGTGAACTTCCAAACCGTGCCATTATGAATGCTGCCTTTCAAGGGAGTGCAAAATTGCAAACTGAGATTAGCACATCTTGGTTAGATTTTACGCCAAAACGCATTCGAGATAAACAAGAAAAACGAGACCGACTCCTCCAACAGGTGAAGGATTTTTATGAATCTCTGGCGGACCGATGGAGTGTCTCTGTCAGCTTTGGAGATAGCACTTTAGCTAATCTTCTGTTTATCTATGAACTGAAAGATGAACAGCAAGCAAAAACCTATATGGATGAAGAGTTTCTGGAAAAACTCAATTACAAAGATGCTTACGCAGGTCCATCCACAATGCACAACGGGATTGAGATTAAAAGTTACATCTTTCCGAATCCGAATGAGGTTTTTGGCGTAACATCCTCCGATCCGTTTGACCAGATGCCACCAGAATGGCACTGGTATTACGCGTTTAACGAAGAGCAGCTCCTTTTCGCAACAGGGACCACTCCACAATTGATTCAAGCATCCCTTGATAGGAGCACCGGAAATGATGAGAAATTCTCCGAACACCCGAGTTATCAAAAACTCACTGGTAGATTAGGGACTGACAATAACGTTCTTCTGGCACTTTCTCCAATTACCGCCTTTAAAAGTATCTTGCCAGTGGTAGAACAGATGGATCCAAATAGTGCAGCCATCATACAAATAGTTTCTGGTGCGTTCATGAGCTTACCAGAGAACTATAGCATCGGCTTTGCTGCCAAAGCGCGGGACAACAGCATTGATGCAAAATTGCTTCTCACGCTCGGTGACTTCAAGCCACTCTTTCAAGCGTTCGGAATGATGTTTGGCATGTAGCCGATACGGTAGATCGTTTCTTAACGCATCCACAAGCATTTTGTGGATGCGTTTTTATTTGCTCCATAAGTGTCAATTTTAAAAATAATAACCGTCGCGACCCCAGGCCGGTAGGGTTTTTGCTGGGTGTTTTTGCTTGGGTATTTCTGCGGATTTCTTGCGATCTGCATTCCCAACCGAACCGGATCCTAAACAGAGAACTTCAAGACTTCAAAAACCTATTGAAAACCCTTGCGAGCCCGAAAAACGGACACACTCCTGCCACTGTCGCGTTCTGAACTGTGATTTTTCTGATTCCTATGATTCCCATGATAAGACAACCCATCACAAGCAACTGAAAACCGAGTCCTGACAACGAATCAGTTCCGCGGGAACACCACCTCCGTAGAAACTTCAACCCCACAATCAGCAGCTTATTTTCCATCAGAGATCTTATCACAAAAATCACAGAAATCACAGAAATCACAGTTCAGACTTACTATGCCGAGAATGGTACGGAAAACCCCTAAATTGACACCTATAGTGCGGTTCGGAAACCGAACCTACCGGGGGGCGAAAGTGTGTATTTATTTTCGGATTTTACTATAAAAATTAAATCCGTGTCAACTGAAGCATAGAGCCGCTTGCTTCCGCACAGCACGTTTGTGAGCGAGTATCCAAGGGTTACTCGAAATTGAGGACAGGAGGAATGGATACCTACTTAGATTCGGAACTGTAAACTGATTGCCAACCTGTTAGTTTAAAATTTATAGAATCCTTTTAGTGTGTGTTATGATATAAAATTATCTAACACGTACAGACCTCTATGGCGCAAATCTTGATTATCTTTCAATTTATTTTCGGAACTATGCACCCATTCCGCATCTAACAAGCATCATTATAAATCAATCGGAGGTAATTCTCATGAAAAACAGTGATGTTGAACTCATACACCGCATTCTTGATGGCGATGATAGTGCCTTCAGTGAACTTGTGAAAAAATACCAAAAGCCGGTTCACGCGCTTGTGTGGCGGAAAATCGGGGATTTCCATATCGCCGAGGAGATTACACAGGATACATTCCTGAAAGCCTATCAGAGACTCGCGACGTTGAAACAACCGCAGCGGTTCACGGGTTGGCTTTATGTCATCGCTGCGAATAACTGTAAGATGTGGATGCGTAAAAAGCGTTTGCAGACGCAGCCCCTTGAAGAAACGGATAGTGCGCAGTTAGAAAAAGCGACGTATTCTCAGTATGTCGTTGAAGAGAAAGAGCGGACAATCGGGGAAGCCAAACGCGAAGTCGTGAAACAACTGCTTGCAACCCTCCAAGAGAGCGATCGGACGGTCATCACACTGCATTACTTCAGCGAGATGTCGGCAGCAGAGATTGGCGCGTTTCTCGGTGTTTCCGTGAATACGATTAAGAGTCGGCTCCGCCGCGCACAGCAACGTTTGAAGCAAGAGGAACCGATAGTCAGAGAGGCTTTGGAGCATTTTCAAATCACACCGCACCTGACGGAGAACATCATGCAAGAGATTTCGCGTCTGAAACCCGTTGCCCCGTCTGGTAGTAAGCCATTCGTACCGGTGGCACTTTCTGCCGCAACAGCGATTCTCATTTTTCTCATAATCGGAGTTGGATCCCAATACTTCGTGCGCTTCCAGAGACCGTACAACATAGACGCAGTCTCTGAAACTACCATTGAAATCATTGACGCACCTATCGTCCTTGACACACAGGCAAAACCGGATTTACGGAACCAAGCGGGACGCTTTGAGACCACGGGTAAGAGCAGCGCTTCCGGTCCGCAACTTTCGGAACCTGTTACACTGGGTGCAGCGCAGATAGAAAAGGAGACGCGCCCATCAACACAGCAGCAGTGGGTACAAGCAAGCGGTCCACAAGGCGGGATCATGTCAGGTTTATTTCTAAGCTCCAGAGGAGATACGTACGCTGCTTCGGCAGTTGGCATCTATAGATTGTCCCCTAAGGCATCTGCGTGGACACTGATCAACGCCGCTGTGGCATCTAAGGGCCTCACACTAATGGCAGAGCGAGATGAGACGCTTTACCTCGTCTCCGGTCGTGAAGTATACACGTCAACAGACAGAGGCGAGAACTGGCAGTCGCTTGGTGGGCGACCAAAAGGAGAACCCATCGGATTGGTAATAACGGACAATGGATTATACCTTGCACTTGCCAAACAGATTTTTCGATCTACGGATGCTGGCAAGCAGTGGATTCCGTTGGTCGATGAAAATACCGACAGAACCAACTTTGCAATCGCTGCTATTGAAAATACAGTGTTCATTGGCACAAATCGAGGACTCTATCGCTTGTATTCAGACATATTGGAAAAATTACCAGTGGATACTACCAAAACCATCCTGTCTTTGGCTGTCTCTGAAAGAAATCTCTATGTAGGGACAGGCCCCGATTTCTCCGACCCAGAAGGAAGGACAACATATATGGCGCAACTCGCATTAGACGACAATTCAAACGCATGGGAAATTTTCCACTCCACAGACTTAGGAGATTCATGGACCGAGATAACCCCTACAAGCGAGTCGCCTTTGATGAAAATCTCGCCGGGTGTTAAAGTTTTGGCAGCCGGAGAGACGCTCTTAGCGTTAGGATTTATGTCCAGCTTCCGCTCAACGGATGCTGGGAAAACATGGACAGACCTCGGCTTCGATTTTGATACAGATACATTTGACATGAACGCCTTTATGAATTCAGTGATGATGAGTGTGTTCCCTGCGGTAACAGTAGACGAAAGGACGTTCATCAAAGCAGGCGTTGTTGGACTTACACGTTCAACCGATGGTGGCAAATCATGGCTTCCATTTATGAAGGGGATAGTCGGGACTCACATATTTAACTTAGTCGCATTTAAAAACGCGATTTACACGAGTACTATGACAGGGGTCTCCAAATCCATCGACAGTGGAAATTCTTGGCAAACACTGTCCGTCAATGCTGGTGAACTCACTCCGAAACCGTCAGATAATCTGTTACTCCCTTCTAAATTATTAATTTCTGATGGTGTGCTTTACGGCATTACACCAGACTTGGTTGAAAAAGACAAGTTGCGTATTCTCCGTCTTGCTGCCGGTGGTAATGTGCTGGTCCCGATTCAAGGCATACCCGCTTTTCCCGAAGATACCGCTATAGAGACACAGGAAAATGAATCGCGGATAGCATCGAAACAAGATATAACGGATGATTCCGCTAATGATCCTGAGAAATCTGATGATTTGATAGATATAGCGCAGCAGACAGATGAGAACCAACGTGATCCATATCCTGATGGGTTCGCAGTCAGTGGCGATACATTTTATGTGGAATATCAGCAACGGCTTTTCCGGTGGACACGCGGAGATCCGAAATGGACAGATACAGGGTTAAGAGATGTCACTCAACCGTTTGACATCCCGTTTAACAGTGGGTTCAAAATAGCCGTTTCAGAGGAAACCGTCTATGTCGGCAAACAAGATGGCCATCTCTTGCGATCCCCTGACGGTGGGAACACATGGAAAGACTTAACGCCAAATCTACCATTCCGTTTTGATCGGTTCAATCAGATTGTCATTGCAGATTCAACGGTATACGTCGCAACAGACGCAGGTGTTCTAACATCAGCAGACGGCGAACACTGGCGCGCAATTACGGATAAAGAAGGTGCACACGGCATTATAGACCGAATCGCTGTGGCAGACGCGGCGATTTACGGTGCTGGCGATACTGGAGTCTACAACTTGAATAACCGAGGCAGATGGGAACAAATCCTACCAGAGGTTCCAGATCGTGTCATCTCCTTCGTTATCAACAACGACGAACTTTATATTGCCACCAAACAGCGCGGGATGTTTCACATCTCGCTCGAAAACGAAAACTATTGATGTTTCATAACATTGAAAACACAGGAGGTCTCTCATGAAAAATCGTCTGTTTCCGATTATCATAGGCTTATGCTTAGTCTCTCTCATTGGAGTGGCATTTTTACACACACAAAACCCCAAAACTGAAGCCCCCGTCGAAACGGAAACTGCCAAACCAACCGAGATACCCGAAAACAACGAGGCAAACCCGCTTACCGAAACTGATGTCTTCTCCAAAGCATTTGGGTCAGATGTAGATGTGGAGAAACTCGAAGCGGAGCTCTCCGAAACATTCGGGTCAGACATAGATATGGACAAACTGAAAGAAGCACTACGTTCAAAGGACATTGATCGCATGAAAGATGCCTTGGGACCAGAGATGGCAGCCCGAATTGATGCTGGCATGAAGTTCATGGAGGAAAAGATGGAGGGTGTGGAAGAAGGCGAATTTCCTGATTTCAATCTCCAAGAATACATGAACATTTTTGCGGGGGAAAACGGTCCCAAGATTGATTTGGCAGAAATTTCACAAAACGCCTTCCGAGAGCATTTTCCTGAAGGCGAGCCTGCGGATTATGAAGCGGAAATGGCGGAGCGCATCCATAAAATCGTTGCCGAGACACCGGGCGACTTTCAAAAGGTAATGATGGCTGTTACGATGGACCTCGCCAAGGAACAGGATTTCCAATTCTGGGCACTTGCCAACTTTAAAGGCGAGATAGGTCAACAGATGAAATGGATGACAGAACAAATCCTGGTGGCAGGCGAATTGGAAAACATCCAGTACACTGTCCCAGAAGATATGTCTACAGTTTTTCCAATGCTTACGGAAGTTGAAACGCAAGGCATAGAAACGCCGACACCAACACCGCAAGCCACAACATCGACTAAGGCATCAACTGAGCCGCCATCTACCCGTTCAAACGAAAGCAGCGTGGCTGCAACAGAGCAATCTCAAACGGAACCGCCACCACCGATGTCGGTAGAGCGAATAAAATCTATCAGAGAACTCTTGTCTCAAGACGGGACGGATGCCGGTCTTTTGAAACTCCTTGAAGCGGATAAAGAAGCAGCAAACTATCTTTTGGAACGTTTTAATTCATCAACTGAAATAGAAGAATGGCTTACTAAACAATCTACAGAGGGACCGCGATCAAAATCCAATCCGCGCGAAATCCCTCCACAACCCTTACCACCGGAGGTTCAACCATGAGACTAAACATGCACATCACTGCTATGAGACGCGTTATCCCACTCCTATTATTTCTCTTTCTCTGTTTCAATAACGTTGTCGCAGGCGAAGCAGAGAATCAACCGGAGACGGAAACCGGAAATGAACTTGTCGGAAAAGTGATGAAACAAGCAGAGGATGCATTTGCACAGCAGGAAAAGGACAAAAAGGCACTAAAGGCATTGGTGAGCAAACCTTTGACCGCCGCACAGCAAGCATTGCTGCGCCAACTCCTGCCGCACACCGGCACGCTCGATGAAACCTTATCCAGCGCGCCGTATTTAACCTATCTGAAAGCCGAAGTGGGAAAGGGATATAAGGATTTTCCAGCTTATGTTGCCGCGATGCCAACAGCAAAGCAGAAAACTGATGTGCTGTTTTCTTTCAAAAAAGCGTTACCGCCAAAAACAAAAGCAGAAGTACTATCGGTCTGCACAGATTACTACTTCAAACTCCGCTCGGTGTCGATAGAGAATCCGAAGTTTTTTAATGAAACGGGATCGCTTATCGCATTCCAAACCAAAAACTTGATGGAACCCTTGATGGCAATCTACCCAGCAGCAGAATTATTTTCCCACATGTCAGAAATAACGCAGATGGCGATGGTTCCCAATCTTAAAGGACAAATGCACACGGAAGTTTACCATGAGGCGTGGCGAGAACGTTTAGAGAAACACGGTTCGCAAGAGGGACTTCTGAGATGTGCTATCGCGACACCCGCTGAATTCGCCCTTGTGCGTTCGTTTTTTGAGAACACAGCAGCATTTGAAAAATGGATTCAGACACCCTTGAAAATAGAAAAGGAGTCTGAAAAGAAAAAAGAGCAGGCAGAGAAATAAACAAGATTTAAACTTAACTCACGTTAAAATTAACGTCCAAATCCAGCGTGAAGATGTCCAGAAACATTCACACACTTAAGGAGAAATCATCATGATTAAGAAATGTTTGCACTTATCCTTCACCGCGTTGACCCTTATGGTAACGCTTCTATGCGTTCGTCTGAGTATCGCAGAAACTGATCTCGCTACGAATGACCTTTCACATAAATCAGAAAGCATACCGGTTCCTGTTTCCAAGAATAGTGTCCTGCATCTAATTCCAGAACAGACTTTAGGACTCATTTACTGTCCTAACTTGCTTGAATTGGATAACAGCATTAATACATTGAAGACAGAACTTCTATCTGAAGCGCAAGCATCCGATGTGTCTGTGGAAATTTTGTCGAATATCTTCGGGTCCCAATTTGAGGATTTAATTGCGTTGGAAGAAATCTTTAATGTGAGCCGAGATTTTGCAATCGTCCTTCCCAGTTTGAAACCACTGCAATTCGCCGTCCTTGCGCATCTAAGAGACCCTGAAACAATAAAACAGATAATTGAAAAGGTTACAACAGAAGATGAACGCACGGCATATAAAGACGTAACCTACTGGAACGACAGCGAAGATGGCGAGATTATAGCGATTTTAGACGATATCCTCATCTTCACGAAACAGCGCGCCGTCTGTGAAAATGTTATCGACATTTACAAAAGGACAATGAAGGCTATCACAAAGAACCCCGATTATGTCTCTTTCCTGACCGATATTTTAGAAGATGACGATCAGTTGGCGGTTTACTTTGATGTTGAAACCGCCATCGCTACCCTCGATAAACCGCTTGAAGAAGAATTGCAGGTGGTGATAGATAAACTTGAAGATGCCGATGAAGACGACGACGATATCGCGCCACTCCTTGAAGGTATATCTGAAGCAGGGATACCCTTTATCAAACAGGTGCGATCTGCAAGTGTCCGACTTGAAATGGAGGGAACCGATATCCAAATCAAGCCGTTCTTGAAATTCAAAAACGGCAGTGAGTTTTTGGAAGTCTTTGAAGAAGGATCAAACGAATTGGGTTTCCTCGGTGAACTACCCGATAGAACTCTTATAAACGGTGCTTTTCAAGGGAGTCCACAATTTCTGACGGAGATAAGCACCTCCTGGTTTAGGTTCTTTCCAAAAAGTGACGCAGCAGGACAAGCCCAGCGGGAAGAACTCCTTGAACAGGTAAAACACTTTTACAAATCTCTGGCAGACCGATGGAGTTTCTCGCTTAATTTCGGGGATACCCTTTTGCCTCAGTATCTGTTCATCTATGAGTTGAAAGATGAAGAAAGCGCGAAAACCTATATGGACGAGACAATTCTCGAAAAACTCAACTATACAGGCGCTTATCCGAGTCAGTCAATCATGCACAACCGCGTTGAAATTAAAAGTTATATCTTTCCTAATTTCACAGTAGATCTTCCTGCTGAGTTTGCCGAAGCTAACGATTTGATGCCCACTGAATGGCACTGGTATTACGCATTTACTGAAGGTCAACTCCTTTTCACAATGGGAACCAGCCCAGAATTAATTATAATGGCTCTCGATAGAAAAGCAGGCATCGGAGATAGGTTCTCTGAACACTTGAGTTACCAGCCACTCGTTGAAACCTTAGGAACCGACAATAACGTTCTTCTGGCGTTTTCCCCAATTGCCTCCCTTAAAAGTATATTACAGTTGGGCGGAGAGACCGTTCCATCATTACAACTGTTTTTGGGCTTGATCACGTCTTTACCAGAGAACTACAGTCTCGGTTTTGCTGCCAAAGCGAAAAACAACGGCATCGATGCAAATCTGCTCCTTAACCTCGGTGACTTCAAGCAGATCGCGGAGATGTTTGGAATGATGGAACAAATAATGCCTCAAATGATGCAGATGCAATAGGCCCGTTTCTAACTCGCCCATAAGTATTTTGTGGGCGAGTTTTTTTGTGAACATCTGTTGAAAATTCAACCCTCGTCAACGGAAACATCTAATTTAGCGTTAATGCAGACAACTCAAATTTCAAACGGAGGTTGAAACTTTTTCATGAAATTTCGGGTATGTCTAATCCTGTTTGTAGTGTTTATGATACCGCTTTTTGTTTTTGCTGAATTGGATGACACCCAAGAAGATAAGCGTCCTAAAACCGACAGAAGCCTCTGGCAGCGGATTCTCCCACGCACAGGTGATATAGAAGGCACCGTCTTTCAGTCCGATACCGACACACCATTGGTTGGCGCAGAGGTGCGTATTGTTGAAACCGATCAATCTGAAAAAACCGGTGAAGACGGAACGTTTCGCTTTACTGAAATCCCTGTCGGAAAATATACACTCTCGATTTCCCACCCGACGCATAGGACTGCCACAGAGATTCCGATTGAGATTCGCGCCGGGGAGACACTCCGGGGGAGATTTTACCTCGGCGCAGCAGTCCCTTTTATTAACACTGCCGATAGTGGCGATATCGACGGGTACGTCTATAGCCACATGACAAAGACCCCTCTCATTGGCGCAGAAGTTCGCTTCGTTGAAATCGACATATCCGGCAAAACAGATGCCTTGGGGAACTTCCAGTTTATAGGTATCACGCCCGGCACGTATACCCTATCAATCACACACGAAGCCTACAAAACCCCAACGACTACGAAAATACAAATAACAGCAGGTGACACCAGGCAAGTAAAAATATATCTCGGTACAGCCGTCCGACTCGAAACAGTTGTTGTGGAAGGGAAACGTCTACCACCGACGATTAGCCGTAAGGAGATTCGAGGTAGCGAACTGATCCGAATTCCAGGGACCGGACGTGACGCGCTCAAGGGGCTCACGACGTTGCCGAGTATCGGTATACCCAACGATCTCTTTGGTATTCTCTATATCCGAGGAAGTGCGCCTGGGGAAACACTTCTCTATTTTGACAGGACGCCACTCGGTTATCCGTTCCACTATGGTGGACTCTTCTCAACGATTAACTCAGGTAGTATTGAGGACATCCGGATTTATGCCGGTGGGTACGGTGCTGAATTTGGGTTAGATTCACAGTCGGTGATTGACATCCGTTCCCGTGAACGCTTGGAAGAACAGTGGGCAGGGGCAATCGATTTAAACATTTTATCGCCCTCTGGATTCCTTGAAGCCAAAATCGGGAACAAAGGGTACGCCTCCATCGCTGGACGTTTCAGTACGCTTGATCTCCTCTTAGGGCTATTCTTTGATTGGAACTTTCCGAACTGGTCGGACTATCAACTCAAATTTGCATACCAGCTTACGCCAAAGCATCACTTGACACTCAACGGCTTAGGCGCGACAGATCACTTTGACTTCTCCGATGTTGGATCAGAAGAGGTCGAAGAAGCCGTTGATTTTTCCGCTTATTTCAAAAATGGGTTTGAAGCGGCAGGTATCCATCTCCGTTCCATTTTCACTGACAAACTCTCGTCTCATCTTTCATTGACGCGTTCTCACAATTTTCTCAATATCCATTTCGGCGGTACCTCACGCCAAGATGATCAACCTGAGAATGAAGGGACCCTCGATGGGTTCCTCTATGATATCAAAGTGAACACTCCGATGTATACGCTTCGCGAAGACGTGTCCTACAAATTAACACCGACCCTTCAATTAGAGCCAGGGTTCCTCCTTGCCCTGAGTCCAGCGGAGAGCCTGACACACACCTCTTCTCCGGGAAAGATAGATTTTGAAAGCGAAGAAGAACCGTCATGGACGCAGAAACTTGACGAATTCAATTACACGTTTCGGCGTGCAGAGGGGTATCTACAGGCACGCTACGACCCGCTATCGTTTCTGTCCATCGCACTTGGAACACGATTCGATTATCTCAATTTAACGGAGGAACTTTCAATTCAGCCGCGCGGGAGTCTCAGCTTCACACTCCCAACGACTTCTAAGCTCCGGTTTGCCTATGGTAGATATGAACAGAGCCCATTGGCGTATCAAGTCCTAAAGGCAAATGGAAACCGAAACCTAAAACCGAGCCTGACCGAGCATTATATCATGGAATTAGAACACGAACTTTCCGCACAAACGGAACTCAAGTTTGCACTCTATTACAAAGACATGCAAAGATTAGTCACGCGGTCTGTCAATCTTGACGCACTCTTCGAGGACTCGGATGCCGCTACGACGACGGCGTACTTGAATCAAGGCACAGGGTTTGTAAGTGGTGCGGAGATATTTCTAAGACACCGTGTTAGTGAGAAGTTCTTCGGGTGGCTATCTTACGCCTACACCCACCTTGAACGGCGTGAAACACCAGACGATGTTTATAAACCGTTTGTGTTTGATAATACACACGTTGTCAGTATCGTTGCCAACTACAATCCAACCACGAAAACGGAGCTCGGCGCGAAGTGGCAATATTCCAGTGGTACCACCGCGGTTCCTCTAAACGCCCTCGTTATGGTCCAGGATCCTGTGACGATAGGCATGCATCCACTCATTTCTGATGTTGCGGGTGCGATTTTTCCGATAGAGCTTCCAGCGTATCATAGATTGGATATCCGCTTTACGACGAAAAAAAAGTGGTGGGGACTCCCCGTAACAGCGTATACTGAAATCTGGAATGTCTATAACAGGAAAAACAAAATTAGGTTCCGTTTAGACGATGGATTAGCCGATAGACTTGAGGCGGATCTTGAAACGTTGGAATTTGAGGAGGAGACGGAGGAACTGAATATTGACTTCAATGAAGATTTAGAAATCCCGCAATTTCCTTTTACTTTTTCCGTTGGACTCCTCTATGAATTTTGATAGAAGCATGGTGCTAACGGACGCATTCAGTGGAGTCGCTCCTACAAGAAAAGGTTGTAATCCATTTTGAAAAATGCTATGATAACCGTATAACCCCAATAGGAGAGAGTATCCAATGAAAAAACCGATTTTTTTGATTCTTATCGGTATAGGCGTTCTAATTCTCGTCGGTGGGATAGTTTTTGTGGTCCCGTGGCTCGGCAGAATGATGGAGGAGATGGATCAGATACACGCTCAACAAGAAGAACACAGGCGCGCCTTAGAAGCGTCCGCTCGCCAACCCTTGACCGCAGACCAAGAAACACTGCTATCACAACTTCTTGAAGCCGCAGCGGAAACAGACGCATCGCAAAGCCCAAACGATTTAGAAACTATCCTGTCAAGCGAACCGTATCTTACCTATTTAAACACACAAGAAGAACAGGATTATGCTGATTTCTTGGCATACGTCGACGCGATGCCGACAGACAACATGAAAACCGTCGCGATTTCCAGAATCAAAGCAATGCTCGGAGAAGATAAAAGTGACGAAGAATTAAAAGTTTGGCTGAATTACTATTTTATTGTGCGTGAGTGGGGGACTACAGTTGAAAATCCACTTGATAATATCAAGGAACTTCACGAACTCCAGCAGACCCATCTAATAGAGCCGTTGATGGAGAACGGTTCAGAACTATTAGGCTTTTCCACTGCTATTGTGCAAATCAGCACGTCTCCTACATCCATAACCGAGGATAACAATGTGTTTCAAGAGGTTTGGCGTAAACGTTTAGAGGAACATGGGGAACAAGACGGATTGCTGGGATGTGCTATTGCATCCCCGAGTGAATTTGCGCTCATGCGTTCGTTTTTCGCCGATATGGCAGCATTCCAAAAATGGATTCTCGCACGTCCTGAACCTGAAGCCCAAAATATAGAAGAATAAAATCTGTTACGAAACTCGCACCAGACGATTCTTGAAAACTCACCCGGTGCCAGTTTTTTTCCACCATAGGTGTCAATTTAAGAAAAAATAACCGCCACGGCCCCAGGCCGGTAGGGTTTTTGCTTGGGTGTTTCTTCACGGTTTCCTAACCGCATCGGATACTCCGCAGAGACCTTGATGACTTCAAAAACCTCTTCAGTCGCGTAGCGACGTTATGTTTATAGCAGCGCCAGTTTATAACTCTTCAGCCCTGTAAGGGCGGCATGTTTATATCATTTATCCTAAAATGCCACAGAAAATCCATAAAGTGACACCTATGGGCGCGGTTCCAAACCGAACCGACCGGGCCTAGGGAAATCAGGATTACCGATTTATCGTGAAACCCATAAATAAGTGGACCTCTTTGTAGCATGATGCACGTCGCATCTGGGCGAGTACGCCGCAAAACTTCATAGTTTGTGCCAGTCTGAATGCCTGTTATAGGGATTCAGACTGTTTGAGACTGCCCAATTAATTACAGGTTTTACTATAAATACTTAAACTGCATGGCGGTCCATATAATGTATCCTATTTTTCTCAATTTTAATTGATTTTTTCCAAAGCCTTCGGATTAAACTCGGTAGGTTATTTTTATTGGAGAAAAAAAAATGAACTCTGACAATACACATTCCACCAACACCGAACCGGAATCTCGCCGGTCAGCGATAAAAACGCTCCGCCGTTTTTTCCTTATCGCTTGGCATGCGAGTCGATTCGGTGCAATCGCACAAGCACTTTTGACGCTCACACACGGGTGTATCCCAATAGGGATTCTTTGGGCAAGCAAGGAACTGGTGAATCTCATCGCCGCTTTTCTCGATGAGGAAGCGGATTTGAGTTTAGAAACCGCAGCACCGTGGGTGGTAGCACTCGTGCTTTTGGCAATGTTGAGAAATATAGCAGGCACATGTGATGGATACCTGCAATGGAAGATGAACAACCTTATCGGACTCGACCAGCAGGGAGCCTTACTTGAGGTGACAACGCATCTCGACTTTGCCGTTTTTGATCAGTCGCAGACGTATGATTTGATACAACGAGCGCGACAAGCACTGGGGCATCGGCTCACGAACCTACTACGCTTTCTAACGGAGGTCGGGCAACTCTGCGTGACATTAGTGGGATACGGGGTCCTCCTATGGCTGGCGGATCCACTGCTGGTCCTCGTAGTGGCGTTACCTGCGCTACCCTCCGCTTGGATTAAAGTTAAGACAGCCGAAAGCAGGTACAGCCACGATTACGCAGCGACACCTGTACGGCGTATGATGGATTATATGCTGAGTTTATTGCTCGGTACTTCCTCTGGACAGGAGGTGCGACTCTATGGTCTTTTCAATCTGCTTTTCGGACGCTGGCGAACGAACCACGAAAAATGGAAGGAAGAATCGCTGGCAAAGATCTGGACGGAAGCGAGAGCCTCTATCGGGACAACTATCGCTGAAATGATTGCTTATGCCGTCGCGATTGGCATCCTCGCTGCGCGTATTGTGGACGGCAACCTCACGCTTGGAGATTATGTGGTTCTTACCGGCATCGCTGCGTTCTTCCAAGGCGATCTGGAGGGATTGCTTAGACAAATACAAAAGATACTTGAAGATGTCCCGTTGCTGCGTGATTTGGATTTCCTCTTAGAACGCGGAAAAACGGCGCGTACGCAGTCAGGCACCGAGATATTCCCGCAGCCCCTACAGCATGGCGTAGAAGTGCGTAATCTACGCTTCCAATATCCGGGGGCGACTGAGGATGTATTACAAGACATAAATTTTCACGTGCGTCCCGGAGAGATCGTTAGTATCGTGGGGGTCAACGGTGCCGGAAAATCAACGCTTATTAAACTATTACTCGGATTATACAAGCCTGATGATGGAACAATCCGCTATGACAACAAAAATATCGCCGCAATTGCCCCGGAACAGATCGCCCTCAACTGTGCCGCCGTTTTCCAAGATTTTGCGCGATTTCGTAGACCTGTGCGTGAGGAATTGGTGCCAGGGCCCCCGGACCTCCATATTGACGACGAAGCACTCCGACGCGTTATCAGTGCGGTTGGTATCGAGGAACGTTTTCAAACTTTTCCACGCGGCTTGGATACATTTTTAGATCCTTCACTCGGCGAAGAAGGCGAAGGCGCAGAATTATCTGGTGGTGAATGGCAAAAAATTGCCCTCGCGCGGGCTTTAGTGAGGAATCCTCAAATCCTTGTCCTTGATGAGCCGACTGCCGCGTTAGATCCACAAGCCGAAGTCGAACTCTATCAACGTTTTGTTGAACTTGCAGCGGGGCGGATGACGTTCCTGATTTCACACCGAATCGGATCGGCGCGTCTCGCAGATCGGATTTTGGTATTAGATTCGGGACGTATTGTTGAAGACGGGACACATGAGGCGTTACTTGCCCAAGATGGTCTCTATGCCAGATTTTTTCAAGCACAAGCCCATTGGTATCAATAGAAATTGCTCACAAGAATGGAAACTGTCTGTCCTGGCCGAACTGTAAGGAATAAGTAAAAAATGCAAAACGTTAATGGAAAATGGAAAACATGGGGATTGGCTGCGAAAGAAAGTATCATCGCGTACTTCCGTACTTTCGCGATTGTCTGGCGGAGCGGCGCGCTCTCGCTTTCAGGGATGATGTTTTTCACACTATCCCTCGGCGTTCTGCCGGTAGGCGAGTTTTTCGTGACCGAACACTTGGTCAATGCAATCACCGCCGCTATAGGGGATACCGGCTGGTGGCGGCAAGTTATCCCGTGGTTGCTCGGTCTGCTCGGTCTACAAATCTATAGTACGGTGGCAGACCAGGTACGAGAACCCTTACGCCTCAATGTCAGAGAAAACATCGAGATTTGGATTAGTGAGGGGATCGTTCGGAAATCCAATACAATAGAACTGGTCGAATTCCAGACCCCAGAATTTCAAAACGCCCTGGCGCGAGCGCGCACCATGTCCGGTGATGAACTTGAAGAAATTGTCTGGTGGATCGTTGACAGCATTCAACAATTAATCAGCGTCATCGCGCTTGGTATCGTGCTGTGGAGCCTCCATCCGTTGTTAGCACTGCTGCCCATGGTGACTGGTATAGCGTCTTGGTGGAGTGGTTCACGCTTTGCTGTTGATACTTACAGCCTTGATGTCCAACAGACACCACAGCGGCGGGAGCGAGATGCGTTAGAAGGTATTCTGACAGATCGGGGTGCCGGTAAGGAAGTGCGGTTATACCAAGCACAGGACCTCTGGATAGAACGCTGGCGAAAGTTATGGAAAGAACTTATAGAAACACAACAGGTAATTGAACGTCGTAAATTTTTAGCGCATCTTGCTATTGGCATCTCGCGCGCTTTGTTGTACGCTTGTTCGCTTATTCTTTTATTGCTGGCGGTCTTTCGTGGCGGACTTACTGTCGGTAAGTATATCGCTGCAATCAACGCCATCGTCAACTTAGATGGCATCTGGGACAACGTTGCGGGCTATTTTCTATTGATTGCGGATGATATGCGCCGTTTGTCAGGAGATTTGTACGCGTTTTTGGATCACGACACTGAAACAGTGAGTAAAGCCCCTTCAACACCTCAGAAAGCACCAAACCTGACAGCCGCACAAGAACCTTCACATCTACAAGTAGAAAATGTTTCGTTTTCCTATCCAAATGCGCAAGAACCCGTACTTCGTCAGGTCAACCTAACATTGAACAAAGGGGAGCGAGTGGCACTCGTTGGTCCCAACGGTGCGGGGAAATCCACACTGGCACGCCTGCTTCTTGGCCTCTACCGACCGCAAACCGGTTTAATTCGCGTGGGAGATATACCTTTAAACGAAGAAGCGCGTCAGCAGTGGCTAACACATTGTAGTGCAGTGTTTCAAGATTTCACGTGCTATCATCTGACCGCACGCGAGAATATTATCTTTGGTGATCTCGAACATCCCGAACGTATGGAAGTAGCATCAACCGCAGGCGGCGCAGTTTCGGTTATTGACCGACTCAATGCGGGTTATGAAACTGTGTTAGGACCGACTTTTGGGGGGCGCGATCTATCCGGCGGCGAGTGGCAACGCATCGCAACAGCAAGGGGTTTTATGCGGGAAAGCCCATGGCTCGTCGTCCTTGACGAACCGACTGCAGCACTGGACCCTTTAGCCGAACAAGCGATCTATGAACGCTTTATTCAACGCAGTTCCGGACGGACATCCCTTATAATTTCGCATCGCTTGTCTTCAGTGCGCACCTGTGATCGCATCCTTGTCCTTGATAACGGCACAATTGTTGAAGACGGGGATCATGAGACCTTATTGGCAAATGATGGACTTTATGCCCAGTTCTTCAGAGCACAAGCGCAGTGGTATGTTTGAGTAGAACCATTTATAGTGAAGCCCATAAATAAGTGGACATCTTTGTAGCATGATGCACGTCTCATCTGGGGTTTTTGCTTGGGTGTTTCTTCGCGTACGCCGCAAAACTTCATAGTTTGTGCCAGTCTGAATGCCTATTATAGGTATTCAGACTGTTTGAGAGTGCCCAATTAATTATAAGTTTTACTATAGTTTATATTTTTCATTTTTAACCCCTAAATCCCCCTTATCGGGGGGATTTTTTATTTTTCTATCCAAAAACTAAATAGCCTTGTATGTTTGAGGATATTTTCTTCTTCTACAATTTTTTCGCGGAATTATGTAAGTTTTTACCGTCAAGTCGCGTCACTATATACCAAATAAAGCACTTTCTTTTTTGAGGCGTTTGATGAGAAATAACAATGCTGAACTGATTCAACATATCCTTGAAGGCGATGATGCTGCTTTCGCGTATTTGGTTAAGAAGTACCAGAAGCGGGTTCACGCGCTTGCCTGGCGGAAGATTGGCGATTTCCATATCGCTGAAGATATTACGCAGGAGACGTTTCTACAAGTCTATCGGAAATTAGCGACACTGAAAGATCCGAATCAGTTTCCGGGGTGGCTTTATGTCATCGCCAATCGTTGCTGCCTCGCGTGGCTCCGAAAGAAAAGGATCCAGATAGAACAATTGAAGGAGGTAGATATAACAATGGTAGAGAGCCCTTCATATTCCAAACACGTCGCTGCAGAGCAGGCAGAAAGTGCAACGGACACTAAACGCGAACTGGTTAAAAACTTATTGGCGAAGTTGAAGGAAAGCGATCGCACCGTTCTGACGCTCTACTACTTCGGTGAAATGACATACGCGGAGATAAGTGAGTTTTTAGGCGTATCCGTCAATACCGTCGCAACGCGTATCCACCGTGCCCGGGAACGCTTAAAACAGTACGAGCCCATGATTCGAGAGGCACTCAGCAGTTTTCAACTGTCTCCCAATTTAACCGAGAACATCATGCGTGAAATTCCGCGTATCAAACCGCTCCCGCCTACTGGTGGAAAAACCCCGGTTGTCCCGTGGGCAATCGCCACCTCAATGGCTATGCTCACTGTGATAGGGCTTGGCATTAGCAACCAATACTCAGCGCGTTTTCAGCAGCCTTACAGTTTTGATGCTACATCCGAAATGACAGTCGAGATTATTGACGCACCCGTTGTCCTTGATCTTCCATCAAAGCCGGATGTGCGGAATCAGGTTGGGCAGGCTGCTACCGCTTTGGGTAACACTGTAGAACAAGACCCCCTTTTTTTTCAAAGGCAAGCGGGTCAAGTAACAGATCAAATAACAATTGGAAAGTCAATGGCATGGATGCACGTGGGTGATAAATGGGATCCCTCACAGATGGCATTAGTCCGGACGGAATTCAATGGTGGAATCTCATACAGATCAAAAGAATACGCGGGTCCTCAAACAATACCGGAACTGATGAACGTATTCGATGAAATTTACGACCTCAAGCACTCTGACACCATAGTAACTGTATTTTCGAGAGAAAGTATCGCTGAAATCAATTCGGACGAAGTGAGAGGCTTACACGCGTGGCAGGAATTGCTTTCAAAGGAAGGTATCCCCAGTCAATTCACGCTTACAGAGATAGATGCGCGATATCCCCGAAATACATGGCTTCAACGCCTTTTGGAGAGAAATATCATTATAGAAAACCTTGCGGATTATTTTTTTGTTATGGGACACCGGTATCAGTTGGCATTTTTGGAGGATAATCCGTATCTCTGGAAAACCGAAATTCAGGGTGTCTCATCAACAAAGGCGTGGGAAACCTATAAAACTACCTATATTGATGAGTTGATAAGATACTATACCAAGACTCAGAAAGCCAGAGATTACTCTTCGTTCAACCCGGGGAAACACCCAAGCAAAAACACCTACAAACCGTAATTTTAGTGTGGACAGTCCACTATTTTTCAACTTATACGAGGGAAAATAACGGAAATATCATTGTTTGACAAACACTCTGGAAACAGAGGAAAGGAGACACAAATGAAAGCAGTCTTGACAGTAGCAATAGTGCTAAGTATTCTATTAACTTCTGCTTATGCAGATACACCCACAGAAAGGTCGAATGAAGACTTTCCTACGAAACAAAACGAGAAAAACATAGGGTTTTGCACGCAAAATTTAGTTGCGATTGGCAAAGCACTTCAAACCTACCGAAAAGAGCATGGGGAACTTCCGCTGTGGCTTTCGGATCTGCATGGTCCATACTTGACGGATGAAAACAATCTTCTCTGTCCCGCAGATGAAAACGGAGGCAAGCCAAGTTATTACCGTAGGGCTGATCCGGAATTGCCCGTAAGTTACGACTACGCACAGTTCGATGCTGGCTTTCAGGAATTGACAGCCGAGAAGCACTATATTTATGGTGATGTCATACCGATAGTCCGTTGCGGGCATCACGCCAATAAAGATTTTACGTGTTTAAACTTAAGTCTCTCTGCTAATATTTATCAATCAACCGCTGCCTGGGCAATATACGAACCAGAGGCGATGTATGGAGGTTTTGAAAAAGCAATTGCGACCCTTGAAGTCAAACTGCAGAATGCTCCGGATGATAAACGGATCTTCGAGTTGTATCCTGCACTCGTTCGACTCTACGTCGAAACCGAACAGGAACAAAAAGTCGATGTTCTTGTCAACAATTTCAAGTCAATCATGGACTCCGAACACATTAAAGACAACTTCACCCTCGGTGATATGCTTGAGATGGTGGGTCGGGATCAGGAAGCACTTCAGGTCTATGAGGGATTGGAAAAGCAGGGATCGAACAACCGATATATCTTCCAGAAACTTGCCCAAGTTCATGAAAAACTCGGCAATGTAGAGATAGCGAAGGCGTATCACATCAAGTTTGATCCAGTGTTAGCGTTGATAGGGAAACCTGTTCCTGATTTTTCTGCGACTGACTTTGATGGTAAATCCATCTCACTTCGCAATTACCGCGGAAAAGTCGTTTTGCTCGATTTTTGGGCAGTATGGTGTTCGCCGTGTATTGACGAAATTCCAAATATCAAAAAGGTTTACGATACCTATAAGGATGCGGGATTTGAGGTCATCGGAATCAGTCTTGATCATCATAAATACGAAGTTCGGGATTATATTAAAGCGAATAACATCCCTTGGCGGCAGATTGTTAGTGGAAAAGGGTGGGACAGTCCAGTTTCGCGCCAGTATAACATTCGTTCGATCCCGGCACCGTTGCTCATTGACCGAGAGGGCAGACTCATCTCGCATAATGCAAGAGGGGCAGATTTAGAGAGACTCGTGGCGGAAGCAGTGCGGGATAAATCCACGGACTAACCTGAAAGGAGAAAAAATGAACCGATTCTTGATATTTCTTTTCTCGGTCAGTATAATTCTAAGTTTTACAGCAATCTCATTAGAAGGTATACCTGCCCAAAAATCTCCTGAACACCCACAGAAGATTAAAGTCCTGCTTGATGTCGCTGGTGAAAATGTGCTTAAACCTTTAGTAAAGGACTATTTGATCGAAGCATTTCGTAGAACCGAAAATATAAATGCAGTTTTGGAAATTGAAGAGGGTGTATCGTATGTGATATCCGTTGTTCTCGTAGAAGCACGCGTCGGAGAAAATAGGCAAAAAACCGGTAATATTGCCTCCTGTATCCAGTATATTAGTTACTTTGACAATAGTATTCTCAAACCTGATGTCGCTGTGTCAAATTGGGAGCGCGTTAGCAATCTCACAACAAACCTGATTGAACATTCTCAAACAGGTTTGCACTTATTTCCTAAAGATGATTTAGAAAAAATGACAAGCAGTGTAGTTTCTAAATTTCAGGAACTACTTTTGGAAAAATATGAATAAAACGTTAGCATACAGGTTATAACGTTTTATATTCCCAGATAAGGAGAAAAGGTCAAATGTTAAGATTGTTTACACGCGTCGCAGTTGTCTGTGATCACACGATGCTTCAGGATGCACATGCACTCCGTGGGATGCTTGAAGCTTTTGGCTTGCAGGTTGATTTCTACTTTTTTGTCCAGAAACGCCAGATACTCGACTTTTTTGCACAACCGCTCAACTATGCCTATACGGTTATCTTTTGCCACGGTTCTGGTAAGACCGCGGAGGATATGCACCTGAGACTTGAGGTCGTCGATCAGGAAGATGGGGATTATGATACACCTGAAGGTTGGGATAGGGTCGTTGTTGAGCTAACACCTGCAAAAATCATCGAATATGTCCAAAATCGGGAGGGCACACTGCTCTCTACAGCGTGTAGTTCAGGCAGAAAACCGTTAGCAGAAGCCTTTCTGAAATCGGGTTATCAGTCCTATATAGCTCCTGTTCACCCTGACGACCCTACTAAGGAAATAGCTGTGGATATTGATTCATCCTTAGTTTTTTTCACCAGTTTTTTTTACTATCTGATGGACGGTGTGGACCGCGATTATTCGACGACTTCCTATACTGAACAAGAAGCTGCTGAGAAAGCAGCGCAACTTGATCCGCATTTTCGGTGCGGTACGAAGACGTTTCAACGCTACACAGCAGTGCAAGAAAAAATATAATCGCAACTATGGTGGATTACACCATTAATCTTACACCTCAACAACTTAACTATATCAACATGCATTGTGAGGAGGTGCGGAGAATTGAAACTATACGAAGGATTTTCAACCGGACTTGCGGTTATTCTCCAAGAAAAATTGCGATCGGTACTCACAATGCTCGGTATTGTCATTGGTGTCGCTGCTGTGCTGGCAATGCTCGCTATTGGTGATGGTGCGAAACGCATCGTCATGCAAGAGTTTGAAAAGTATGGCGGTCATTTTTTCGTCCGTCGGAATCCGTGGATATGGCGCGGCGACCGCGTCTTTCCAAACCGTAGCGGTGAACACTTGAAATATGAAGATGTTTTGGCAATTGAAGCCGAATGTCCTACTGTTGAATCTGTGATACCGAGTATCGCTGATGACGTGCTCGCGCAGGCTGAAGGTGGTGCTACAAAATGGACGGAGTATGATGGTGTTAATTCTTATTTCCCTATAGGGATGCAATGGCAAATTCAGCAGGGACGTTTTTTTTCCGAAGATGAATTCAATCATCGACGAAAAGTCTGTACACTCGGCACGGAGGTTGCAACAGAACTGTTTGGAAATCAGAACCCCATCGGTAAACAAATTAAACTTTCACTACAAGGCGGAAGACCTGACCGCTTTACCGTCTTAGGCGTTATGGCGAAACGCGGCACAAGCCTTCAATACGGATTTAGTTGGGACGACATTGTGTTCATACCTCTAACCACCGCACAAGACAGATTCAAAGGCAAACGTCATGTCAATTATATCAACATCAGAGCAGTAGACAACGATTCCATCGAAAAAGCCGCCGAAGAAGTGACAGCCGTTCTAAGAAAACGACATCGCAATCAAGACAACTTCTTTGATATTAGTTTTGCGACTGCGGCTGTAAAAGAACTGGATAAAATCAGTCGCATCATTAAAATCATGCTCAGCAGTATTGCTGGATTCTCATTGTTTGTTGGCAGCATTGGCATTATGAACATGATGCTGGTTTCAGTGAGCCAGCGTACACGAGAAATTGGTATCCGTCGCGCGATTGGTGCCAAACGACGCGATATTCTCTTACAGTTTCTAATTGAAGCGGTTGTGATGTGCAGTATCGGCGGTTTATTGGGTATTGGACTTGGCATAGGGATTGGATATGCCTGTTCAAACATCGCCGTCAAAATCGTTAAAGTTGTTCCGCAATGGCCAGTTGTGATTTCACCACAATGGATGGCAGTTTCTGTTAGTATTTCTACTTGTATTGGTATTCTCTTCGGACTCTATCCGGCGGTGAGAGCGTCCCAACTTTCGCCACTTGAAGCATTAAGAACAGAATGATACTGAAGACTTCATACTGTTTGCTACCTTTAAGATTTGGCATAGCAAGCCAACTGCACCGTATTCTGCAAGATAGATACCATTCTCTACTTCACTTCAATTTCAGGTTTTCCGCCAAGATTTCAATCAGTTCGGCTAAAGTCGGGAATTCGTCGCGCGCCTCTGGCGGTAGATCGGCGAGGTGTGTGTCGCCAATAAACCGGTACATATCTGCCGCGCCTGTCAAAATATTTGGTGTTAATCCGACGTGTTCAAAAGTTGCTGAGATCTCTTCCATCTCACCGATCCAACGTCTCGCCTTCGGTGGCATGCTCGGCAACCCGCGCTCCATCCGCTCAAAGAGTGCCGACTGGCTCAATTGAAACTCCGCTGTCAATGCGTCCGAAACACCTAAAACAGATGCCGCCGTGAGCAACTCGGTGCAGAGTGCCGTCAATCCTTTCGTTAGAGAGGCGTAGCACATTTTAATCGCAGAGGCAAGCCCTATCTCGTCGCCAAGCGTGCGGACATCTAACCCGTAATTGTTGAGTTCCGAGAAGGTGTCAAGCTGCGACCCCGATGCGTAGAAGCGTGTCGCGCCCGGTGTACGGGGTGGTGGGCCGATGATGGATGCATCGACAAAAGTTCCTCCTGCTGCGGTGATCACATCTCCCAATTTGCGAACCGTCTGGGGTGCGATGGCGTTGCAGTCGGTGTATGTTAGCGTTGCCTCGGTCTGTTGCAGTGCCTCAGCGATGGCTTCTGCAGCAGACATCGCTTGTGCAGGCACCATGATTGAGAGAATAAGGTCGGCCTCGGTAACAAGTTGCGAATACGTCGGCACATCTGCAACGCCTGCTTTCTCTGCAAGCTCACGAGTGCGTTGGCTCCGATCTTTCAGACAGGTAATAACGCGCAAACCGTTTTGACGAAGAACATTCCCGACGGTGTGTCCCATATCGCCAGGGCTTAAAATTCCGACAGTGTTGGACATAATAGGGTCCGGCTCCTTTTTTGTTTTCGGTTACTATATGAGAGGAAGGTTCAATTGTCAAGGGCGAATTGATGTTGACGTTTTCTAATGCTTTGAGGTATCCTATATTTATGGCACAAGCCAAGAGCTGGAAGGAACGATCCGGGAGGTTACGCCTACAAGCGGGACGGCTACGAACATACCAATCGCTATAAGGTGATACGGCTCATTGAGATAGAGGGTCAAGAAATTTTGGACATGCAGGCCCCGGGTCTTCTGCCCTTTACACCGCTCATGAAGCCGCCTGCGGGGATGGATCTCGAACGCTGGGTGCAAACATGCGTTGATGCAACACGCACCTCCCCGGTTGATCAGAAGACACAAGCAGACTTGCTCTGTGCAATCGCCTTGTTCGGTGCTATCGTACATGATGCACAATTTTTCAAAGAACGCATACCGGAGGAACTCATGAGAGAATCCAAGTATTACCAACTCCTACGCGAAGAAGTTACCAGAGAGAATACAATCGAAAACACTTTGGCTTTGTTAACGGATCAATTCCAAGCAGAGGCTGTAAACGCTTTAACACCTGCGCTGCAGCGTGTAAGCGATTTGCAAAAACTTAAGCAATTACATCTCGCGGCGGCGAAGGTACCAAACATTGAGACGTTCGCGCAAATGCTAAACGAATAAGGATCCGGAGTCGGAAGAGAAAAATCGGCAAGTATAACTTAGATAACGCGATTTGAAGGAAAATAAAGTTTTAAGATAACCGACGCGAGGATTTCCCTAACGCTGTGGTTGCTTGTAGCACAACCTGTTAGATTGTATCCGATGATGTACAAACTGACAGTTTTGCGGCATACTCGCCCAGATGCGACGTGCATCGCGCTACAAACGCCCACTCACGTTTGGGTAACAACTTGGATTATAGTGAAATGCCGACAGTATTGAATGCCTTGAAGACTAATATCGCACCGAGTAGGATAACGACAGCGGCACTGATCATCGGTAGACGTTGTAACCAGACCCCTTCACCAGTGAAACGCTCAATGACTGGTTTTGCCATCACCATCAGAATACCGATAGCGACCAACACGGCGGCAAGCCCCAATGAGAAAGCACATAGGATAATCAAACCCCACACAAGTTTGCCAAGACTAATAGCAAATAAGAGTCCGATGAGTGCATCGACACACGGCACGATTCCGCCGGAGATACCAAGCGATAGCAATCCCCAAAAACCGGTCCGCTCTGGCGGCGCGTGGCTATGCGTCCGCCCACCATGACTGTGTGTCAGGGCTTGATCATGCGAATGACCATGGTCATCATCTTGTGAGTGATCATGTGAAGGGTCGTCGTGTCCGTGATCGTGGTCATCTGCATGTGGATGGTCATGGTCATGGTCATCATCATGCGAATGGTCATGTGAAGGGTCGTGTCCATGATCGTGGTCGTCTGCGTGCGGATGGTCGTGATCGTGATCGTGCGAATGATCGTGTGGGTGCGGGTGCTGATGTCCATGTGCATGGCTGTGTGCACCCCCACTGTAATACTGCTTCATGTTCCTTGTAAGCAGCCACGCGCCAATACCAACAATCAAAACCCCAGAAAATAGACTCAACCACGGAACGATATCGTCTGGTGCAAATCCCTGTGCCACGAGCATGACGATGCCAAGTGCTATGACACTGAAGGTGTGTGTAAAGGTAACGACAAGCCCAAGGAAAACTGCGTCAATTACCCTGCCTTTAGAACCGACGAGATAAGCAGCGACGATGGCTTTCCCGTGTCCGGGTGTTAAGGCATGCAAACCGCCAAGCACAAATGAGACGACAAGGGCAACAATCGCCAGTTGAAGTGTAAGCGGTTGGTTTATCAACTCTTTTATCCGGTCGCCTGAATGCTCATGACCTTCGTCAGCAAACACCAATGCGCAACCGACAATACCGACAAAAATAATTGTGGCTTGCAATACGCGCTTGCAAGCTGCACTGCTAAAACAGAAATAACGGTTCTTCAAAACTGACTAAACCCTCGCGAATTTTTGGAAACGCCTATCCGCAATGACTTCGCTGACATAGATGTCTCCGTTTGAATCAATCCAAATGCCGTGTGGAGAATCGCTGAATTGTCCGGGTGCATCACCCTTCTCGCCCCACCGTCCGATAACATCGCCATCAAGTGTCATGATACTAATGCGTTGCCCACCTTCGGCAATGTGGATAACATTATCACTATCAATAAAGAGATCGTTTGGAGAACGGAGATCTGTCCATTCGGTCAGGTATTCTCCACTGTTATTAAAAATCTGACAGCGTAGGTTCCCACGATCAAGAATATAGACGCGGTCGTTATGGTCTACCGTCACATCGTGTGGCAGGTTAAATTCACTGGGTCCTGTGCCGGGTGCGCCCCACGAAACGATCACTTCGCCATCGGCAGTCATCCGATGTACCCGCGATTGTCCGTAGCCATCAGAGACGTACATCTCTCCAGAGGTAGAAAGGACCGCGCGCGTCGGTTCGTTAAAGGGACCTCCAGGCGCGCCGGGTTGATTGACAGTACCGAACGTTTGCAATAACTCGCCATCGAGCGCGAACTTTCGTACCGTGTGATCAACGGTATCTGTGGTATAAATTTCATCATCCGGACTGATCCAGATGCCGTGCGGTTTCTGGAAGATATCCTTGCCCCATTCGGTAACGAATGTGCCATCCGCCTCAAAAACGAGCATCGCGGGTTGTGGACTCCGGTTGTAGACATAAACTCGGTCATTTGAATCACACGCCACACCAGAGACGAGACCGAGCTCGGGTATCATCCCCCACCCTTCTACAACCTCATATTGATAATCACCTGTTCCAAAAATTGCCATGTTAATTCCTCCCGTTAGGTAGGTGCACCCACCCATTGAGTCATGATAAACCTCAGAATTGGAGGTCGAGTCCTCAAAAGGTTCTTAATGAGATAATGATATATGATTATTGGGAATATTACAACTTTTTTCAACAAAATTGTGAATCACATCAAACTATTTCGGTGATGCAGTTCCTTGAAAGTAAATGACTTAGGTAAGACTTACGTCAAAAAACCCCGTTTATGAACAAGGCAGCACGTATGAAGTCTGCCTCTTGAAACCCGGTCGCATAGAGGACATTCGTCTCGTCGATATAGGTGTATCTGTTTTTGCCGAAAAAGTGTGTGATTTCAAAATTCAAGCGGAATGTCCGACTTAAGTCGTAATGGACACCCGCGCCCCAGTCGGAGAGGTCGGCGTTGAAATCAAAGAAGCGATAGTTGGCTGGATTCAGGGCATCGTTAATGAAATCAAGGTGTATGATGCTGAAATACGCAAATGCGCGTGCCTCCCGATAATTGTAGAGGCTATGGTCGCGTATCCATGTAAAATCGATCTGGATTCTATCATCCCAAGAGTTTTCAGTCGCCCTATCATCTTGATTGAAACTGCCGCGAAAGTCTACAAAATCCCTTGCTCGATAATAACTCGTATCGGTCATCCGGACGTAAGTGAGTCGATTGGAGAGTGCGAGACGGAATGATTCGTTTAGATCATAAGAGAAGATTAAATTTGCGTATGCGGTATCTTGAATAATCTGCTCATCAAAATCGGATTTGGTATAAAGATCGGCATCCAAATCATCTTGATTATCGATTTCAATGTCGTGCAGATCGCGCGTATAACGGAGTTTGAGTTCCGTCTGGAACATCGAAGAAAACAAGGAAGTGGTCGGCGCATATTTCCTAAACAATAATTCCGCTGGATTGAGATAGTAAAGATTTCCGCTTCCATCAATCCCCTTGAGTTGCAATGCGACATCGGTTTCAACTTCCCGTCGAAACGGGATCAGCAGCTTCTGGGTATATTCACCATCTGTGGTAAACCGTTGGATACGCCGCAGCCGGTAACGAAACAGCCGTGTATCACCGCTGTAACGTCGTGTCGGATCGTCAAGCCGATTTGGAAGCGTGGAGGCGAAATCTTTTAAGTACTTCGCCGTGTCCGCGACAAGGAGTGTGCCATCTGCCAATGCTGCTATCCGAAAGGGAGCGATAAATTGTCCAGCCGCATCGCCGTATTCACCGAAGGCACGTAAGAACTTCCCTTCGGCACTATACTTCAGTATCCGATGTCCTCTTTCATCAACGACATAGAGATTCCCGTGTTCATCTATTGTCATATCCACGGGATGTACGAGGCGACCTGTCCCCGGTTGCGCGAGCGGATACTGAGCAACAGATTCACCTTCTGAACTGAGTTTGTAAACCGTTCCACCATCGCAAACATAGAGATTTCCATTTGCATCTACCGTTAGAAGAAATTCCCGTTTTGTGTCTCCTTGCGGGATAATGAGGGCGTAATTGCCTTCAGCATCTAAACCGGGTGAAGCGGTCTCAAGAGGTGCTATCCGCTGACTGAAGTCTTGGATCGGGTAACTTGCGATAAACACACCCTGCGTATCAAATTTATGGACACACGGACCGTAGTTATAGATTTTCGGTCCCGGGGTGGGGTCTGAAATCTGCACGAACATCCAGTCCATTACATAGATACTACTATCCGTGCCAACAGTGATAGCCGTCGGATTGATGAACCGAAATTCGCTCTCTGTCTCCATCTGGATGTCAAATACAAAACTCCCCATTTCATTGAACTTCTGGATTCGGAAGTTATCGGTATCAACGACATAAATGGCACCGTCAGGTCCAAACGCCATGAACAAAGTCTCTGCGAATTGTGCCTCACCTTCACCTTTTCCACCAAACTCAACAACAAATTCAAATTCTTGTGCGGCGTTTATGTGTATCGGAAGCAGCAACAATAGCCAAAGCATTAATTTCTTTATTTTAAACATGTGCTATTTTTATTTTTATGTGTCCTTGATCTTTTATTTTTTCGAATGCAGCGTCTATTCCACAATCAAATATTTAGCGTTTAGACACATTTATGTATTTTTTGGGATGTTATCTAAGACTCCGTTAATAAATTTTGGGGAATCTGGGGTGCTGTAAACTTTCGCGATTTCAACCGCCTCATTAATTGAAGTCGCTGGATCAATATCGCTAAGGTAAAGAATCTCATAAGCCGCGCATCGCAGGATAGAGAGGTCTACGACAGGCATCCGATGGAGTTTCCAATTTTTAGAGGTGTTTTGAAGCAATTCATCAATTACATCAAGATGTGAAGTGGTGCCCTCAACGAGTTCCACCACGAACGGACGGAGTTTTGCAGATGTATCGTGGCTCTGCCAAAACTGCTCCATGACAACCGGTACCGGCGCGTTGGTGAGTTGAATCTGATATAGCATTTGCATCGCGACGATGCGAGATTGCCGACGAGGAGACATTAGAGTTCTTGGTTCTCCGATTTCCAATAATGCGTGAATTTTTTTATTCCGTTAGATACACTATTCTGTATTATACACGGTTTTAGGCGGCATGTCAAACAAAATACCAGAAGAAGCAGTCAGCAGTTCGTGAACGGAAACCCGGTGGAGCGTGCCTACTACTTTACGAATTCTGCTGTAAATATACAAAAAAGCGGGTACAATGTCTGAAATACTTGACAATTCTACAAAAAAACTTTAGAATTCCGTATATTAGCCTTCAGCGAAAGGAAAAATTTGTGAATTCACAGAAAAGAGATTACGGTACTGTTGCAGGCCCCCATCCTCGCACCGCGCAAGCCGGGTTCGAGATGCTCCTTGCTGGTGGAAACGCTGTTGATGCTGCTGTCGCCGCGGCATTTGCGGAAGGGGTCGTGGAACCCTCACATAACGGGATTGCAGGGTACGGCGGTTGTCTGCTTATCTATCGTAGCAAAACACAGGACGTTATCGCAATAGATTATAATTCCGCTGCACCGGCTGCTGCCTCCGAAAACATGTTCACGATTGAAGAAGCACCGGATGCAGTTGCGGGGTACCGGGTCCCCGGACGTGTCAACGTTCACGGTCCGCTGTCAATTGGCGTGCCGGGGATTGTCGCTGGCTTATGCTTGGCGTTAGAGGAGTTTGGAACGCTGCCACTCACCGATGTCCTCCGTCCTGCTATCAATTCTGCCCGCCACGGCTATGCTCCGAACAGTGCCAACCGCGGTGGGATAGCTGGAAATGCAGAACGGTGGAGACGCGAGTTTCCGGAAACTGCGCGCGTTTTCCTGAAAAATGGTAGACCCCCGAAAAAAGGTGAAACGCTTACGAACCCGGAACTCGCGCGGACTTTGGAGGCAGTCGCGGAGGGAGGACACTCTGCGTTCTACGAGGGAACAATTGCCGAAACAATCGCAAACCACATCCAAAAATTAGGCGGATGCTTAACTGCGGACGACCTGAAGGATTACCGTCCTTTCATCACAAGCCCCTATCAAATTCAGTACCGAGGCTACTCCGTCTATACTTCCCCACTCGGTGCAGGAGGACTGACGACCTTACAGATGCTCCGACTGGTAGAGGAATTCGACGTGACGGAGATGTCTGTTACTGAGAGGTTCCACCTCTTCGCTGAAGCGATGAAGGTGTGCTGGTCTGAAAGACTCCGGCGATTTGGAGATCCCACTTTCGTTGACATAGACATTGAAACGGAACTCTCGGATAACTTCACTGCAACACTCAGTGAGAAGTTGAAAGCAGGGCTGGCATCGCCTCAACCTGGCGAGGTTGTCTACCATGAACCGATGAACTGCACGAGTCACATCTCAACTGCAGATGCGCAAGGAAACATGGTATCGTTAACACAAACGCACGGCGGCGGATTCGGCTCAATGGTTACAGTCCCTGGAACAGGCCTGCTTTTTGGACACGGTGTTGGTCGTTTCGATCCGAGACCGGGACTTGCAAACTCTGTCGGACCCGGAAAACGTCCGCTTCATAACATGGGGCCGCTTCTCGTTACACGGGATGGCGCACCTTTTGCCACATACGGAATTCCCGGTGGCAGGACTATTCAGAATAACCAGCTTAACATCAGCATTAATCTTATGAACTTGCAAGTGTCAATGCAGCAGGCATTGGACGCACCGCGCTTCCATAGTGACGGTGCTGAACCGATCCAAATCGAATCGCGTGCCGGTGAAGAGGTTATTGTCGGGTTAAGGAAACTCGGGCATGAAATCACAGCAAGCGCGGGCATCGGCGGTCCTGGACATGGGGTGCGCCTATGGGACGACGGAACTCACCACGACGGCGGCACGGATCCACGCGGCGAAGGCAAAGTGATGGGCAAATAACAGGAGATCTGGCAATGGCTTTCTGTAACGATGCACTCGCTGGACAACACATCGTTATTTCCGGCGGGTGCGGAGCAATCGGGATTGGAATCATCGAAAAATTGATGGCACACGGGGCAAACCTAACGGTGAACGATATCCTGCCGGATCAACAGGCGATGGATCGGCTCAGCCAAACCGGAATTGACACAGCACAACTTCACTACGTTAAGGCAGATTTGACAGATACCGACGAGACCAATATGTTAGTAGATGCCGCGCGCGACCGGTTCGGACCTATCCACATCGCGCTCTGCCATATCGGTATGGTGATCCCGAAACCGTTGTTAGAATACAGCGCAGAAGAGTGGGATGAAACAATGGCAGTCAATGTGCGGACAGCGTTTTTACTCGGAAGTGCCGCATCCCGTTCTATGCTTGAAGATGGTGTCAGAGGACACCTTATTTTTACGACATCTTGGGTTGCTGACGTGCCGTGGCCCGAGATAGGACCGTATAACGCAAGCAAAGCCGCAATGAAGCAGCTCATGCGTTCCTTCGCACGGGAATTGGCAGATCAAGGGATTCGCGCCAATGCAGTCGCACCCGGTATTGTCAGTGTAGGACTCGCAAAACAACAGTGGGACACGGATCCAATCTACCGTGCCCGTGCCCAAAAAGCAATTCCACTCGGCGTTATGCAACCGCTTGATTCGGTGGCAAACGCCTTCTTATTTTTATCTAGTTCCGCCGCAGATTATATGACTGGAACAGTGCTACTCGTAGACGGCGGATGTAGCCTGTATCCTATGGACGATGCTTAGCCCGCGCGGAGGAAGGGTGAAAACCCTACGTGCAGTCTAAATCGGTTTGCGTCTATTCTGAGACCAAAGCCGTAACTGAATTTTTTAGCAGCAGTGGTATCCATCGGAAAACCACAACAATGTTTTCTGATACGATTTTAATCTTATTTTGCGTAAGAAACGCAAAAAGTTGGAGAAATTATGTCACAATTTGTAAAAGCCGCGACAACCGATCAAATTCAGCCCGGTAGATGTATTGGTGTGAAAGTTGAAGGTGTTTTTATCGGTATCTACAACGTTAAGGGTGAATATTATGCGATGAACAATATCTGCCCACACCTCGGTGGCGTTTTGAGTTACGGCTTCTTAGACAATAATTGTGTTACGTGCCCACTCCACATGTGGGAATTTGATGTGACGACGGGTGAATGCGTCTGGCCAGGGGAGGAAAGTATACCTACCTATCCTGTTAAAGTGGAGGGCGACGATATTCTTGTGAATGTGGATACGCCCCTCCAAGCAAGTTAGTACCTGTTTCGCATGGCGATTTTGGTAGAAGGGCGCGGTTCTCCAATCGCGTCCCTCTAAGAGGAGAAAAAGATTATGGCATATCTGCTCACCGGTGGCATGGGCTGCATCGGTACTTACGTCATCCGCGACCTGTTAGCCGCCGGTGAAAAGGTAGTGGTTTACGATTTCGCTTACGACCTAACCATTCCAAAGATGGTACTCACGGACGAACAGATTGAAGGGTTCACCTTCGTGCAAGGTGACATCACTGACCTACCGCACGTCTTACGTACCGTCCAAGAACACGAAATTGATAGGGTTATCCATCTCGCTTCATGGCAGGTACCGGCGTGTAATGCGAACCCACCGCAGGCGTTAAAGGTCGTCTGTGAAGGCACGATCAATATATTGGAAGCGGCGCGTATTTTCAACCTTAAACGTGTTGTCTGGGCAAGCAGTGTTGCCGTCTTCGGTGCACCAGAGGATTACAATCACCAACAGATTCTCAATGATGCGCCACACTATCCAAAGTTTATCTACGGTGCATGCAAATCCCTTAATGAAAAATATGCGACGCACTATTTCGATGCTTATGGTGTTGACTCAATCGGGCTTCGGTTTACGGCTGTCTACGGTGTCGGTCGGACGCGGGGGATGAGTTCGTTCACGACACAGATGATTGAAGCGGTCGCATTGGGTGAACCACATGTCTGTCCATTCGGTGACGATGCAGTGGATTGGCAGTACGTAGAGGACGTTTCCAGTTCAATTGTACTCGCGTGTACCTGTCCGACGACACAGACACGTGTCTTCAATGTGAAGGGTGGTATCCGCCCCGTTAAAGAAGGCGTAGCGTATCTTAAGACGTTAATACCGGACGCACAGATTACGTTGGAACCAGGGGTATTCGGAATCTCATGGGATTATGACGCAACAGCCATCGCTGATGAGATGGGGTTCACGCCTGCCTACACGATGGAGCAAGGGATTCTGAAAACATTGAATCGTTTTCGGGAGCGTGCAGGGTTGGGACAGATATAATTGCATGGGCGGAACATATCCGCCCACTAAACAATGCACGCCTATTAGCAGATGTCTACATACTTCAGCATAATAAGCAGACATAGTTGCTTGCCACTAATGAGACATCAGCATCGTAATCAGCGTTATTCCGAATCCGATGTATATAATACCGAAAATCATAAAAGCAGGCCCCACAATCTTGAAATTGGTAGTTGCAGTTTTTCGCATAACGAAGAATGTCCATCCAATCGCGGCACTACCACTCACAATATATCCTATCGCCTGTTCCCAATGCACTGCTACACGCGGTATATCAGAAGCGATTGTATGCATCACCATTAGGGTATTACAGACAAGCGCATATCCAATCGCTATAACACAAAAAACTATGCCAATCAGTAGTCCTTGAGTTATGATAGGAGCCGTTTTTATAATTACAAATAGCCATAGAAAAAAAGCGAGACTATAAAAAATGCCTGCCATTCTCGGGATCCAATCCACCTCTGTCGTCAATGGAAACATCATAGCGATACCTAATCCAATAATACTGCATCCAGAGGCAATGATGACTTTAGAACTGATAGACACCGATGAGATTCTATTTTCGATAAACAAGGGACTGATACCGTGGATAATCCATAGGATTCCGTAGACGATCAGCAGCGTTCCAGTCAATGCCGAACTTACCACTGGAATCCAAAGGAATATCTGAAACATTAGCATGAGGCAGACTTGTCCATTACCCACCATCATTTCCCATGAAATGTTTAGTCTTGCTAAAAGTCTTTCTGTGATTTTCCTAAACATTTGTCACCTCTAATGTGGATTCGGCACTACCTATTTGTAATAAGAGCGGATATAGAAGTTCACCATCATGGAAATACCAATGCCATAGTTAACACAATTCCTAATCCGATGCACACGACCCCTAAAAATACGAGAATAGGAACAATAGACTTGGTTTTGATAAGGTTAATCTTCCGCACGATCAGGAGCACCCACGTAATTATAGCAGCCCCATTCAAAATATACGCTATCCCCTGATCCCAGTATACCTCTACATATGGAATGTTAAAAGCGAGCGCGTTTATCACGACTCCTGTATGACAGATAAAGGAGTAGCCGCTCGCTATGAGAAAAGAAGCAGTACCAATAAGCAGTGCACGCGTTATAGGTGCCACTTTCAGAATCACGAATACCCATGTAAAAATTGCAATACTATAAAAAATACCCGCCAGTCTCGGGATCCAATTCACTTCAGTCATCAGCGGAATCATCATACCGATGCCGAGTCCCATAATACAACACCCTGCAGTGATGATAACTCCACAACCGATTGTCACTGATATAGGTCGATTCTCAAGAAACAGTGGATGGTTGCCCAGCAAAATCCACATCGCACCAAATAGAATCAGCATCGCTCCCATCAATGGCGAATATACGACTTTATTCCAAAGTGAAACCTGGAACATTAGTGGAAGGCAAATCGACATATCACCTGCCATTGTTTTCCATGAGACCTGCTTATGCCCTACAAGCCTTTTTGCGATTTGCTTAAACATATCATCTCCTGCCACGATATAAGTTTCATTCCGCTAAAATATAGTATCCAAAATCGGCAACCTACTCCGTATAAAAATAAAAACTAAATAGCCCTGGCAAATATCTACAACAGGTTGACAACCTGTCGAGCGAAAATCAGTCCGATGACGCAGCCAATTGCTGTCAAGGTGCGCTTTTCACTTTTAATGGCACGTGTGAAAGAAAAATCATGGGTAGACGGCTCCGAGTAGGAACGGAGCTGGGGAATAAAGCGAGGCACCCGCTCACGGTACGTCTGATAGACCGAACCGCAGGACTCTAACAAATATGCTTCTTCCAGCGCAATAATCGGAAGGTACTGGCAAAAATAGCCGATAATCAGTACTGCGACAAGCCAATAGACACTCGCAACAAGACAGACCCCGAGACTGAGCAGGAAATTGCCGAGATAGAGCGGATTCCGCACGTAACTATAGGGCCCCGTTGTGACGAGGTCGCGTGCGGCACCGAGCGTTCTCGCGCGCGTGGATGCCCCTGCATATCCAACAGCCCACCCCCGAAGTAACTCGCCTACAACAATGAACGGCACACCCATAACGACTGAATGCCATGCGGGTTCTGCGAAATAGAGCAACGCAACGATAAACGGGATCGGAGTGAAACTGCGGATTTTAAAAAAAATGTTGCCAATTCTTGAGGCGTGCATGTTTTCTGCCATTTGGACACAACAAAGCGGCATTTTCCATATTTTATAGTAAAGTCCGTAAATAAGTGGACATCTTTGTAGCATAAACTTTTAGTTTGTGCCAGTCTGAATGCCTGTTATAGGGATTCAGACTGTTTGAGAGTGTCCAATTAATTATAGGCTTTACTATAAACCCCTCAATCCCCTTATCAGGGACTTTAAGAGGAAACGCGCAAGTTCTATTTATTTCGGTGTGCGCCAGATCAGGATGCTTCCGACGGCAGCATACAGGATGTTCGCTCCCCAACAGGCAAGAAATGGATGGAGTTTGCCGTTTTCACTTAACCCTTCAAGCGTCGCGAAGGAGAGTGCCCAATAGATGAAAGAGAGGAAAAAGGCGATGACCAATCCCGCAAAAAATCCTGCCCTACCAAAGCGGATCGCAATTGGCGCGCCGAGCATCACGACAACGACAGCCGCGAACGGGTAAGCCGTCTTATGATACAACTTCACCTGTTCCTTGCGTGAAATCTGACCTGCCTCCTGTTTATAGGCGATCTGCTCACGGAGTTCCTTGATAGTCATTGCTCTTGGATCCTTCTCACTCCCGATAAAACGGGCAGGGTCTTCGTGGCGGTCAATCGTATAGGTGTCGAAAGTTTCATAATCGACCTCAACGCATCGCTCAAAATGGCGGATGTATCCATCGGTGAGATCCCAGTGCGTGGATGTCCATGTCGCAGATTTCGCAAAGGTTATGCGATCAAGTTGATCTTCAACGTCATATTCATAAATCGTCAGTTGATTGATTTCCTGGGCATCTAAGGCGATTCGCTGCGAGTAAAAGACGCGATTATTTTTGCCCCTGAAGACAACATTCCTGCCGCGCTGAGGTTTCACCTTATTTTGCAAGAGATGTGCTTCATGAAAGGCAGGGGACGCAACTCGGTTGTAAAAAACAGCGAAAAGTCCACAGATAATGAGTGTCACAATTAGGATAGGTGCAAGGAGTCGGTAAACGCTGATGCCACCAGCTTTCATCGCTGTGAATTCGTTGCTCCTAACCATCCGTCCGAGCGTGAAAAAGACAGCGACAAAACCGGCAATCGGCACCATTTCCATAATCCGGCGGGGTGCTTGATATAAAACAATCTTAACAGCGGTGATATAAGAGATGTCGTCTTCAAATTTCTTGAGGTCGTAGTCCAACAACCGCACGATGACAATCAACGCGATAAAGAACACGAGGCCAACAACAAAGGCTTTGAGGTATTCGCGAAGCAGGTACCGGTCAAGAATGTTCAAGGCATGCATCCTACATCAATATTTTTAAGATCTTGCGCGATTAAAAACTTTGCAGACATACAGTGCGAAGCCTCGATTAAGATTCAGCTTTTCTACTAACGACGAGTGGTAACCTGCTGTCACGGTCGCGCCAAGCATGAATCTTCCCTTCGGCGATAACCCAGAAGTTAAATCCAATTCCTAACACGCCAATTACAATATTGGGTAGCCACATAGCAAAGGCTGGCGACAAGGTACCATTTATGCCTGTATTCTGACCAATCTGGAGCAGTAAATAGTACAGCACAATTACCGCTAAACCAAGCCCAAAACCGAGCATCCTACCGCCCTTTTTCACCATCAATCCGAGCGGAATACCTATTACACCGAGTACGAGGCATGCAAAAGGGATAGAGAATTTCTTGTGGTATTCAACCTCAGCAGAACGAATTTTCCGGAGGAGATAGTCCGGGTTTTGACTGTTTGGGAGAGTGGATTTCAATTTCCCGATGAACGCGCTGAGTTGCGAAATCTGCATTGAACGCGGGTTCTGGTTCTGAAACGCACTCCGTTCAAGATCTTCGGTCAACTGGAGCGCGAGTTGTTGTTGTTGAAATTTTGTTACACGGAACTCGTCTAAATTGCTGGTTGCGGGTTCATAAGTGAGTCCATCGTAAAGCGTGAGCATCGCCCTACCATTTTCAAAACCGAGACTGGCTTCTTGGGCGTCGCTGAACCGCGGGCGCCCACTCCAGATATTATCCCAGATTCTGACATTTAGCATACGACCACTTTTTTTATCTGTAGATTCGTACATCCAGAGTTTACCTTCATTCTCTAATTCTTTCATGACGGTGGCTTCCTCTAAAACGAACGCGGGTTTGTGCCTACGAATATCACGTTGGAGAGAAGCATAAGCAAGATTTGCCCGTGGTAGCGCGTAGTCTATCAACACAAGATCACCAACGCTCAGGACCACTGCGATCCCTAAAAGCGGCAACATGAGCTGATGGAAAGCGATGCCGTGTGCCTTCATTGCGATAATCTCATTATCAGTAGAGAGCCTTCCAAGTGCCAGCAAAATCGCCACTAAAGCTGCCATCGGAATGGATAACACCACCGTCGCTGGCATTACATAGATGAGCAGCTCGAGAAGGTACAGCGGACTGACCCCTTTCTGCACAAACAATTTCGTCAACCGGAACAGGTCATTGAAGATGAGCATGAGGGTGAAACAAATGAGTGCTATTATGAAAGGTGGAAAAAATTCTTTGAGTATATACCGTGCTAATATTCTCATATTTCTCGTGTAGCCGTAAAATTTTGCTGTAAGATGCCTCAACAATTTTATCGGTCTTATTTAAAACTTGGAGCGTATTCCTATTTTTATTAGTTGGTTTATGCGGAAAAAACCTTCACTGCTTTATTAGTGGATTTGTGCCGAAAAAACCTTTATTTTTTCTAACACGAGGGTTATCAGTTAGATGCCGTCTAACGGTTCCCCGCAAACTAACAAGTGTGCGGTAAAAAAGATCAATGTGTAATGAACCGTCCTCATTTAATTTGAAATTACGTTCCAGAGATGTTATTATATCACTATGACACTTATGTTAGAATCAATTCAACTTACATCTGACGATCTCAAAGATGAAGCGGCACGTCATGCCTCCGCGCAAGAGCTGTACTCTCCAACCGCCCCGAAGCCGCCTGTTGCGCAATTCGGTTGGCGCGACAGATGGTGGTTGAACCGCTCGGCAGCGCAGCAAGTCGCTATTAATTACTGGTTCTTTGAATCGCACGACGAAGCACGCACAGCAGCTGATGAAGGTAGACTCCGACTCGCAGCACAAACCGTGTCGAAATTTGGCGGATATGAATCAATCTATCAACCGCCACTGAATGACGAACACGGACTCGGTGATGTGGTATGGCAGGCTGGTGCGAATTTCTTGTTCGTTCAACAGACCGTCGTTGTGCTGGTAGCGGAAATTGGAGGGCGAGTTTCCGAAGAAACGACCCTCCGCATTGCTCAAATGATCCTTGAGAAAATCAACAATGCAGTTACCAGTCATCAGTTATCAGTCGTCAGTTAAGAGGTTTTCTGTCCGCAGATGTCTTTTGGTAACTGTTAGCACCGCAATTTGGTAACGACGATTACCAAGGGATAACCTACAATCAGACACCGAACTGAAAACTGGTAACCGATAACTATTTCAGCGTTCGCCAATCTGACCGACCTAATAGTCTTGATACCATGTTGCTGACTGCTTTGCAACGAGGACATTTTCGGGACCACCGAATTGGCGATGCTCAAACCACGGTAGCGCGTTTTCCGCTGCAGCGTTTGCGTTCCTGAAGTTCGTCGTCGCTTGGTCGTCAAGGAATTTCTGAACCGCGTCGGTATCAGGATAGTATTGGACTGCATCTTTCCAGATGGCGCGTCCACAGAGGAAACCACTTGCCCCCGCACCGGCAGCGAGGTTGACGTTCTCAATAAACTCCTCAATATCGACACCCGCACTGAGAATCACCCACGGTAACGTTGAAGCTTCGTCTAATTTCTGGCAGATTTCCTTCACCTCGGCGAGTTCATACGCCGATTCTCCGGCATAAAAACTGGCGTTTTGATAATCCTGGGTGTATTTTAGGTCGGCAGGGAACTCCAATTTCAGGATGTCCACCTTGTAACTGGGATCTGTGAACTCCTCAACACTCCGAATAACAAGGTCCGGTTTCTGCTTAGCGAACCCAACACTCTTCGCCGTCCCTTCGAGTGCGTAACTGACCAATTCTAACAGAAACGGTAGGTCTTGTTTTTCACACTCATCGCCAACATGACGCACAAAGGCTTGCTGATGCTTGAGTGTTTCCGAGGAAGCATCGGGGTGGTAGTAGGCAAGAAGTTTAATAGCATCTGCGCCAGCACGTTGTGCCTTTGCGATGGTCCAGTTTTCAATCGGATTGGAGAGCCGTTCGTTCTCGCCAACGCCTTCGCTGACATAGCCTGATTCTTCATAAGCCAGCAGCAGGGCGACATCCCGCGGGATTTCGGTAATGGAATAGGGATGCCCGTAAATCGGGTCAGTGAGAACTGCAGTGGCATTCGGGGAAAGGACGCGAGTGATTAGCGTTTTGAGTGCAGCGACATCTTCATATTGGACCTCTGTTTTGTCCTTGTTCAGTGCATCTGCGAGTGCTTGTACCATCGAGCCACGCTGATCAATCGCCATCATTTTAAAGCGTCCATTCGCATCAGCGAGTTTCATGATACCTCGCAATTTTCCAGAGGAAATATCGTTCATTGACTTCTCCTTTTTCAGTGGCTGTCGGCTATCAGCTTTCAGCAGTCAGTTTTAAGAGGTTTTCGTTTAACAAGTGCCTCTTGTTACTGACGGCTGATGGCTGACGGCTGACGGCTATTTAGTATTCCCGTTCAACGAAAAAATGAATTAAAGATAAAAACAGCTGCTTTGCTTGTCCATTATGGAGATGGGCAAAATTATTCTCAAACCTTCCAGCAGCTTCTCGTAACAGTGCTTGGGAGCGACGTTGCGCGTATGTAATAGATTTATATTTCAGCATCAACTGGAGGACACTCTCGACCTCCGCCTCCGTTTTTTCTTCACGCGGACGTGCCATAATGTCAATCACATGCTGTGCTTCGGTAGCGGTGCAGGCATTGATAAGGTGTATGAGAACGAGGGTGCGTTTGCCCTCACTAATATCACCAGCGATCTCTTTTCCGTACCTACCGACATCACCGATGAGGTTCAGAACATCGTCTTGAATCTGGAAAGCGATTCCGATTTCTTTACCGAGTTCGACAAGCCCATCTATTTCCGCCTCACTTGCGCCGCCGATGATCGCCCCGACACGGCATGGCGTGATGCAGGTATACCAAGCGGTCTTTTGTATACACATCGTCAAGTAGTCGTCTTCGGCGAGATTCCATCGGTTATCGCTGACCCAACTCAATTCGATGTGCTGTCCTTCAACGACTTGGTTACTGAGTTGTATAAATTCAGATAAGATACGGAAAGCGAGCTCGTGCCCAAGAATTTCGGTGTTTCGGTGCAGCATTTCCCACATCTTGCAGTGGAGCGCATCACCGACATTGATCGCCATCGGAATTCCGTGCTTTTGATGAAGGCATGGCTCACCTCTACGGAGCTCGGAACCGTCTTCAATATCATCATGGATGAGAAGCCAATTCTGGAGGAGTTCAAGTGAAGCAGCAGTATTGACGGCGCGCTGTGGATCACCCCCGAACGCCTCACACATAAGCATGCAGAGCGCAGGACGCAACCCTTTCGCGGCGCGGCGTGGATAATCTAACATCATCTGGTACAACTGATGCACATCCGGGTGCTCATGAGCCATCGGGAGAAAATCAAAGATACAGGCATCAACCTTACTTTTAATATCGCTGAGGTATGTAGTGACAAGGTGCTTTGTTGGTGAGATATCTTGTCCGGTTTTCTGCATTGCTTCCTTTACATTTCGCGCCGTTCTCTTATTTCACTCAGCTCCCCTATGTTCCCTCGGGTCCCTGAGCACAAACGCAAGATTCCATCAAGCGTCGGTTTACGGATTTTGCTTTAAAATTATACCACACTCTGCGACGAAAATCAAATTTTTCGGTAAGCAAGGATATGTAAATATTTTGTTAAAAGGGAGGCACCAAATCGGGGTTATAAACCCCTCCTACAATAAGCCCTTCGACGCTTCTGGTTCAGGATGCGTCTACGCTTCGTCTAAATCAATCGCGACGAATCGGTATCCGAGGGGTTTTATCCGCTCAACTAAGGTTTCTCGCAATTGGAGAGCACGCGCAAATTGGGCATCCGAGACCTGTATCCGTAAAACAGGATCGTGGTCAAAGAGCGAAACATTTTCAATCTGGAATTCGTGGAGGATCTGTTCGATTTGCGTGAATGCTGCAGAACTGTCGTCTTGCAGTGGATTATTATCTTTTTCCATCTCAGGACCGCCGCCTCCAATCGCTACCCGCCATGAACCCGCCATCAACAAAGACCATCTGCCCGGTAACAAAGTCCGAAGCGTTAGAGGCGAAGAAGATCGTTAAACCTGCCAGGTCCTCAGGCTCGCCCCACCGATAGGCGGGTGTCCGATTGAGAATCCATTCATTTCGACCGTCCTCACGTGCGGGGGCAGTCATCTCTGTTCTGATGAAGCCGGGGGCGATGCCGTTCACCTGAATGTTGTGTTCCGCCCATTCTACGGCGAGAAGTTTGGTTAATTGGAGCAGCCCACCCTTTGCCGCTGTGTAAGCGACACTCGTTGGTAATCCGATTGCTGAGGTGAGCGATAAGGTATTGATGACCTTGCCTGATTTCTGATCTTTCATGACATTGCCACAGGCTTTCGCGAGAAAGAACGCGCCTTTTAGATTGACATCCGTGACGAAATCCCAATCCGCTTCGGTAAATTCCAGGGCGGGGTTACGGACGTTGACTCCCGCATTGTTGACGAGGACATCAAGGCTGCCGAAAGTTTCTACAGTCTGTGCAACAAGGGCATCAATTTCTGCAAGATTGCTGACATCTGCCTGAATCGGAAGGATCTTTCTGTCGGTTTCGTTAGCAATCCGTCCAGCAAGAGGTGTCAGCGTCTCTATTTCTCTGCCTACAATCACGAGATCCGAACCAGCACCGGCAAGCCCTTCCGCCATTGCGAGTCCAATGCCGCGACTCGCTCCGGTAACGAGGCTCACTTTACCGTCTAATTGAAATTGCTGGATCATACCTATAGCAGATTTTTGATTCATAATTCGACTCCAATCTCAAATGTGATTATTCGATTGGCCCATCCGGTTCGGTTAATTCAGCCAATCGCTGAGTCCCAATAACCTTTATTTTTCCATTGTGTTCTTCAGCGAGAGAGACAAGCAGCTGGGCACCGGCAGAACGTTTTAGATCAATCTCAAGTGCAACAACATAGATAGCGGCGTTGTTGCGGTTCCCCTCACGCACAACATCAAGTATCTTCTGTGTGTTTGTCTCAATATCATATCCGCCAACAGTAGTCGGAAGACCATCTGTCACCAAAACAATAACAGACGGATCCAATGTCAGCGCACCTTCAAGTGCGGCAAGGATGTTAGTCCCAACATTGGACTGAATGCGTTCAGGTGTAAATCTATCCAAATATCTCAAGGTACGTTCTATATTTGCGGCATTCGCGGGTAGCATTTCCTTATGCATAGTGCTCGCCTGTGTAGAAAAGGCCACCACGTTCAAGGTATCCTCGTCGCCGAGCATAAGTACAGAATCCTTGAGGGAGTTAACGGCCAATTCCAGTTTATTAAGGCCCGCTGCCTGCATACTTGCCGATACGTCAAGACAGTAAACGACATCTTTGGGACCGCGAATTCATTGAGGAAGTCGATGATGCCGAGTCGGTCAGAGGTGCCGGACTTTCCGCCACCGCCGGGGAGTCCATCGCCACCACCCTGACCATCGCCACGGAATCGCCCTATGCCATCGCCTTTCGCTCGGACTGTAACAATACCGCGTCCATCGGTCTGTCCAGGTTGTGCTATTAACCTACTGAGGTTTGAGGCTTCCGCATCGCGCAATTTGGCATCCGTCATGACATCCGGGACAATCTCACTCAAGGGTGCTTTGTTGACTTCGACATCTTCAAGGACAACGCGCGGGCTGAGCTTGACGACTTCATCCATCTTGTTCCGAGCAGCTTCAATCCTCTTGTCCATTGCATCTCTGGCGAGTTGCTGGTTTGGATCATACACTTTTTTCGTGAGTGGTGGTTTAGGTTTCTGCTTTCGCTTCTTAGGTGCCTCTGGATCATTGAGTAAGTCAACCGCAAGCACATCCTTATCTTCCTGGGCAATCTGGTTTATCGGCAAAAACAAGTAAACAATAACGATAATCAAGTGTAAAATAAGGGATAATAAAATGACAGATCGCATCCGATTTTTACGGCGTTGTGCGTCAATTCGCCAATTCAACAGTTGATTTAACACGGTTCAGTCCTCCCCGTTTTGTCTCTTTTGATGGATATATCTTGGTAATTTGTGGTGTCTATGTTTCCGATGCAATCTGTTTCTTTTCAAAAGCCTGAATCCAGGTTTTACCTTCGGGTGTTAGTTCGTAGTAGGTATGATTGCGGTGCTTAATCCATTTGCCTTTGACGATATTCTTACGATAGTGGATGATACGTCCTTCAACGCGTTTCAAGCCCCCGAGTTCTCTCAATTTTCGGTGCCGTTGGTGCATCTCCTCAAGTGGAATTCTTAAGGCTTCAGCGACAACAATAGAGTAATCCATTCCAAATTCTTGATGGTGTTTTAGGATAAAATAATCGGTCTCATCAAGTTCATCGAATTCAGGCGCGATCGCAACTGGATCCGCCGAACGCTCGGTTGCCTGAATCTCATCCCAGGCGACCGCTAATAACCGCTCCGGTCGTAAACCTTGCACTGCGTTACAAGTCGTGTGATGGACCGCGATAGTACCATCTTCCTTGAAATAGCCGGTAATTGGGTCGTTCTCTTGCGGGAGACAACACTTAGCGATCTTATAGGTGAGTTCAGGCATCATATTTCTCTCTCGCTATAACTTCTCTAATGCCCGATATCCGATGTCGCTCCGTGCATGTGCCTTATCAAAGTGGATAGCAGATACACCTCGATACGCCTGTTGAATGGCCTCGTGTAATCCGTCAGCAACAGCCGTGACCCCCAATACTCGACCACCAGCCGTGACAATGTTTTCACCATCGTGTTTTGTGCCAGCATGAAAGACAGTAACGCCTTCAATCGCAGCGGCATCTCCAAGACCTGTAATAATCTCACCTGTCTCGTACGGGTCGGGATACCCACCAGAAGCCATAACGACACATGCTGCTGCCTCATCGTGCCATTGCACGTCAGCGTACTGTTCAAGGGTTCCGTCAATGCAGGCGAGGAGCAGCGGGACCAAGTCGCTTTTGAGGCGCGGTAAGAGGACTTGTGCCTCTGGGTCCCCAAAACGGCAGTTGAATTCGAGTACTTTTGGTCCGGCATCCGTAATCATCAATCCGACGTAGAGTACACCTTTGAACGGGCTGCCGATAGCCGCCATCCCGTTGACGGTCGGGTAAACGACGTGATTCATGACATAGTCGTGTAACTCTGGCGTGATAACAGGGGCGGGAGAATACGCGCCCATGCCACCGGTGTTCTTACCCGTATCACCATCGTGTGACATCTTGTGGTCCTGTGAACTGACAAACGGGAGGCAGTAGGAGCCATCAGTGAGGACGGTAAAAGAGGCTTCTTCACCGATCAATTCTTCCTCAATCACAACGCTATTGCCTGCGTCGCCGAATGCTCTATCCACCAAAATCGTTGTGACAGCTTGTAACGCCTCTTTGAAGGTACGTCCGGGGATAACCCCCTTTCCTGCAGCGAGTCCATCTGCCTTGACGAAAACAGGTGCGTTGTGATCTTCGATATAAGCCATCGCTTTTTCGATGTCCGTAAATGTACGATGTGCGGCTGTAGGTATTCCGTTTTCCGCCATCAGCTGCTTGGCAAAATCTTTACTTGCTTCGAGCCGTGCTGCACGTTTATTGGGTCCAAATGCTTTAAGCCCGTGTTCTTGAAAGATATCAACGATGCCTTCAGCCAACGGATTTTCAGGGCCGACAATAGTCAACCCGATGTTTTGAGATTCTGCCCAGTCAGCCAAATCCGTAAACTGCTCTGGCATAGGAATAACTTCCGAGATTTGTGCGATGCCAGCATTACCGGGAGTGCAATATATTTTTTCGACGTGTTGGCTCTGGGCAAGTTTCCAGACAAGTGTATGTTCGCGCCCGCCTTGCCCGATAACCAGAATTTTCATGCTACATATCCTTTTTGACTGTATTATATCATACAATGTTCGGAAAATCAAGGGTTTTTATTTGACAAAGTGTGTCGTATAGGTTATGCTAATCATAGAGGGCGGAGAAATCGTTAATGCGTAATACACATCCACGAGAAATACAAGCCTATCGGACTCAAAATGGCAGGGAACCTTTCACGGAATGGTTGAGATCACTTCGTGATCAACGGACGCGAGATAGAATACGAAAACGACTTGAACGACTTGGAGATGGCAATTTTGGTGATTGCCGTTCTGTTGGTGATGGTGTTTTTGAACTCCGTGTTCACTTTGGAGCAGGCTATCGTATCTACTTTAGTGAAATGGATAGAACAATCGTGCTTCTACTTTGTGGAGGTGACAAGCCATCACAAGCACAAGACATTCAACGCGCAAAAACCTATTGGCGAAAACATAAGGAGGCACACTGATGCAAAAATATCGAACATGGCACGAGATCTTAATGGAAGATCTTGCCGACTCAGCAGAAGCGATTGGCTATCTTGACGTGTCCCTTGAAGAATATCAGATTGACGGGGACACGTCCTTCTTTCTGCGAGGGCTTCGGAATGTTGTTGAAGCACAAGGTGGGGTTGCAGAGATAGCCAAGCGAACCACCATAGCACCGGAAACCCTGTCGAAAATCCTTTCAAGCGAAGAAGCCCCGCACTTTGACACTTTTGTGACTATTCTGAAAGCACTTGGATGCCGACTTTCGATCGAACCCCTAAAAGATAAGGAAACTATACCTGATATCGAACTCGCCATCGATCCCGAAAGCCCGCAACTCAGAAACGAAGAGACTCAATTATCTGAATCAGATTGATCTCAATAATAGAGGAATTAATAATGGCTGAACAACACCACGAACTCGCTCACGTTTTTACTGAGGCTTCGCAGGGTGTTAACGACGCACGCGGCGGCACCCCTCGCGATCTGAACACACCGTATACCTTTCCGGGTTATACCAAAGCAGAATGGACCGAAAAAGCTGCGGCACTGCGTCAGCAGATTCGCGTCGCCAACGGCTTAGTCCCAACACATGAACCGACTCCGCTAAATGCCGAGATTTTCGGAAAAATTGAGCGGGAAGATTATAGCGTGGAAAAGGTCTATTTTGAGCCATTTCCGGGCTTCTTCACAACCGGAAATCTCTATCGCCCCCTTGGGAAATCCGGTCCTTTTCCGGGCATCGTGAGTCCGCATGGACATTGGGGGCGCGGTAGACTTGAAAATATTGAACGCGGTTCAATCCCCGGTCGCTGTATCAACTTCGCGAAACAGGGGTATGTTATCTTTGCCTATGACATGCTCGGTTATAACGATAGCGGCAAACAGATTGAGCACCACTACGGGGGCGCGCGCGAAGGTCTTTGGGGCTTGAGTGCGATGGGACTCCAACTCCAGAACAGCATCCGTTCCATCGACTTTTTAGAGAATTTATCGGACGTGGACAACGAACGTATCGGTTGCACAGGTGCGTCGGGGGGTGGCACGCAAACCTTCATTTTGACAGCGGTTGACGAACGTATCAAAGTCTCGGCACCGGTTAACATGATCTCTGCGACGATGCAAGGCGGCTGCCTCTGTGAAAACGCCCCGAACCTCCGCTTAGATGCCAGTAATATCGAAATCGGTGCGTTGATGGCACCGCGCCCACTCTTACTCGTTTCTGCGACAGGCGACTGGACAGTGAATACACCGACTGTCGAATATCCTGCCATCCGAAGCATTTACGCCCACTTTAATGCAGAAGATAAGGTGCATCAGGTTCAGGTAGACGCAGAGCATAACTACAATAAAGAGAGCCGTGAGGCTGTATATGCGTGGTTTGCTAAATGGTTTTTGGGCGCAGAAGACGCTTCCGCGTTTAAAGAGGTTGCATTTGAGGTTGAGCCAGATGATGATTTATTAGCCTTCGCGGAACGCGAAATGCCTACACACGCGTTAAAACAAGATGGATTCCTACCGGCCTGGATAAACCGTTCTGAACAAGCAATCGAGAAACGAAAGCCGAAAAATGACGCTGAACTCCAGAGCTTCAACGAAGAATTAGGCAGCGGGTTGGAATATGCGCTCGGATTACAGACTCCAAAAATCACGGATGTGAAACTTGCTGAACCCAAAGGCGCGTTCCCAACAACCTATCAGACGAATTTATCCGCCAGACATCTTGTTATCGGCAGAAAAGGTGTCGGTGATGCCATTCCTGCTATCCTATTTAGCCCAGAACCACAGGTAGGACACGATCCTGTAGTGCTTATCGTTCATCCAGAGGGCAAGGAGAAGTTAATTGATTCAGAGACAGGGAATCCGTTACCCCTCATTACGGATTTGCTCAGTGCGGATCGGAAGGTGCTACTCATTGATGTCTTCGGAAAAGGCGAACACGGTAATTATGAGAGACCAGAAGATACTGGTTATTTCACCACCTATAATCGGACAGCTGCTGCACTCCGTGTGCAAGACATTGTTACAACGCTACGTTGCTTTACAAACAGAGGTGATGTCTCAGAGGTGAACCTGATCGGAATAGGTGAAGCGGGTTTATGGAGTTTGCTGGCAGCGGGATTTACGGATGTTAAGAATGTGGTTGTAGATGCCGCAGAATTTGATAATAGCAGCGACGATGCTTTTTGGGAGACCTTACGGATACCGAATATCCGCCAAGTTGGAGATTTTCGGACAGCAGGAACACTTATCGCCCCCCGCCCCCTGATTATCCACAACACGGGTAGTACGTTTGATACGGCATGGATTGCCGATGTTTACGGAAACATCGGATCAAATCAGCATCTACTTGTGGAAAAAGGTAGAGTGCCTGATGAAGAGATCGTCGCACGGATAACAGCAGCGTAATCAGGCAGACTTCGCAATATGGGCTCGCAAGCTACGCCCTAAATTGGGCGGACATGAGAGTCCGCCCATATATCTGTAACGCGATTGTAACCGCGTAAAATTACAATGGATTCCCTATGACATGTTGTATCCACGCTCGTTGTGTTGCGAGAGGTCAAGTCCCATGCGTTCATCATCTTCTTCAACGCGTAAGCCGACTGTGGCATCCACAATTTTGAGGATGATAAACGAGAGCACACCACTCCAAGCAATGGTGATGATGATGCTAAGCAATTGCGCCAAGACCTGCTTGCCTATTGTCATACCTTCAGCCAATCCATTACCACCTAAACTTGTAGCGACAAAAACACCAGTCAATAAGGCACCAACAATCCCACCGATGCCGTGAACACCGAACGCATCCAGAGAATCATCATAACCGAGTTTTGCTTTTAGACTGGTAGCACCCCAGAAACAGACAACCCCAGAGACGAGCCCGATAGCGAGCGCGCCAATCGGTCCGACAGACCCCGAAGCAGGCGTAATAGCCACCAAGCCAGCAACGGCACCTGTTACAATACCTAAAGCACTCGGTTTGCCATGTTTTCCCCACTCAACGAACATCCACGCAACGGCGGCGGTAGCAGTTGAAATCTGCGTAACGAGCATCGCCATGCCAGCTGCGCCATCGGCGGCAACAGCACTACCCGCATTGAAACCGAACCAACCTACCCAAAGCATCGACGCACCGACGACGGTGAGTGTTAAACTATGCGGTGGCATTGCTGTTGTCTGGTAACCGATCCGTTTCCCGACTAAGATCGCAGCCACTAATGCTGCAATCCCTGCATTAATATGCACTACATTTCCACCTGCGAAATCAAGTGCGCCAATAATATCACCAAATAGCGAACCGTCGCCGGCCCACGCCATGTGGCAGAGCGGTGCATACACAATTATTGACCACAGGATAGAGAAAATTAGCATCGCCGAAAACTTCATGCGTTCAGCGAACGCGCCAGCGATCAGTGCCGGTGTAATAATCGCGAATGTCAACTGGAAGGTAATAAAAACAGTTTCGGGGATAGTCCCAGAGAGTGTATCTACACCGATACCGCGTAAAAACATGGTGCCAAGCCCACCCACGAAAGAATTGAGGGTGATTTTCCCTGCCTCCATGCCTGCGGTGTTAAAGGCGAGACTATAGCCGCAAATTATCCAGACAATCGTAATCAACCCTGTCAATGCAAAACATTGCATAAGCACAGAGAGTACATTTTGGACGCGTACTAAGCCGCCATAGAAGAGCGCGAGCCCGGGGATGGTCATAAAGAGCACAAGCGCAGTTGAGGTGAGCATCCAAGCGGTATCGCCAGAATCAGGTGCTGTTGCATCTTGCGCCATCGCCAAACCCGGCACGCCACAAATCAATAAAATAACGATTAGCGTTCCAATTCGTGTATAAGCAGATCGACCTTTTGGCACAGCTTGCGAACTAAAACTTGCTGTGTAAAGAGCTAACAGTGATGCACATCGTTGTCGCATCAGAATCCTCCATAGTATTTACAAGCAGATATTGCTTGTTTTGTTGTTTATGTTCAGACAGACAACTTTGTCTGTCGGTTCAATTAAGAATACACTTTCGCCAACGAAGTTTGGAACTTGCCAGCGAAAGTGGTACGTCCATCATACCTCTAAACATTTTCCACTTTACTATAAAAAGGCGTTGATTTGCTATTTTAGCAGAATATTAGAGTCCTATCAAGTGATAATTTTGGCACGAAAAGACAGTAGATAGAATAGGACTTACGCAAATTCAGCACGCGGTGCGAGTTGTTTTGATTTTTAACTCCCTAAATCCGCTTATCAGGGGATTTATGAACTAACTGCGTAAGTCCCACAGAATTCAAAAACAGTAAAAGGGAACACCCACAAGGCGTGAAGTTAAAACTCAGGGATATAAGTGAAACTTCTTGTGGGTGCCCCTATTAGGTTTGTAGCCTGAAGGCTACCTGAGTGATGTGTTTACCGTATTGAAGAGACATTAAAATCAGGATAGGCACTTGCACCATGTTCTTCGTAGTCAAGTCCTGCCTGTTCTTCTTCTTCTGTGACCCGCAATCCTGTAATTGCTTTGATCCCGTAGAAGAGAATAAAGCCGGTAACGAGACACCATACGAAGACTGCGAGGACACCGACGATCTGTGCACCGAGGAATCCGAACGAACCCCCGAAGAAAATTCCCTGCTCACTATGGAAGAACCCAAGGAGGATTGTGCCTAATGCGCCACACGTCCCGTGAACAGAGATAGCACCGACCGGATCGTCAATTTTCATACGCTCTAACAGTAGGACACTGAGGACGACTACAATACCGCCAAGTGCGCCGATTATTGCGGCGGATACTGGACTTACAAAAGCACAACCAGCAGTAATCGCGACTAAGCCAGCGAGTGCCCCGTTGAGTGACATACCGGCATCGGGTTTACCGAGGAACATCCATGCTGTGATCATAGCGGTGATAGCCCCTGCAGCAGCGGCGATGTTTGTGGTTACGGCGATGAGAGAGATGTCTGCCGCATCAGCACCCATCTGGCTACCGGGGTTAAACCCGAACCAACCGAGCCATAAGATAAAGACACCGAGTGCGGCGAGTGGAAGATTGTGCCCGGCAATCGGTCTCGGTTTCCCATCCGCGTCATATTTACCAAGGCGGGGTCCTAAGACGATGGCACCCGTCAGTGCAAGCCAACCGCCTGTTGAATGGACGACTGTTGACCCGGCAAAATCAAGCATCCCCGCACCGAAATTTGCCAACCAACCGCCACCCCAGATCCAGTGTCCAACGATCGGATAGATGATACCTGTAATAAAAACACTATAAATCAGATAACTTTTGAACTGTGTCCGTTCTGCCATCGCGCCAGAGACGATCGTTGCGGCGGTCGCGGCGAATACGAGCTGGAAGAGCCATGCGGCGTGCGTCGGTACTGAACTCCACTCTAATGAAGCAAACGCTGTGGAATCCGACGGAACAAACCATCCGCTTGTTCCCATGAATGCGCTACCGGTACCAAACATGATGGCAAAGCCGATTGCCCAATAAGCGATTGACCCCATTGAGAAGTCCATCAAGTTTTTCATGAGAATGTTGACGGCGTTCTTGGCACGTGTGAATCCAGATTCTACCATAGCGAACCCTGCCTGCATAAAGAAAACGAGAAATGCAGCGACGAGTACCAACAATGTATCTGACATATACTTTGCATCCGAAACCTTCTCACCTTCAACAGATCCGTTTAAGGCAAAAACGTTTAGGCTCAGGAGGCAGGTGAGCACAAAAACTGTTATGATAACCTTTTTCATCATTTGGAATATCTCCTTCGTGTCAATTCATCCTTAAAACTGTTGTGTTGCGAACGGCGGAGCCGGATATTTGGATATTCGTGAGATCCGCCTGAACATACCGTTAGGGATCCGGGTATTCATCGCGAACCACAAGGCATTTTCGTTGCCCTCGGTTCGCGATAATAGCACTCTGTTCTTATAACCTCACTAACCTCTTACCACGTGCGGACGAATGTCATTCTGCCGGTAAGTCCGGTTTCATCGTCACCCTTTTGGGTTTCAAATCCGACAAAGACACCGAGTGTGTTATTTTCGCCGTAGCCAACATTTGCACGCCCCCCGACAACCATACTGCTGAGTCCGCCTTCATCACCTAAACCGATCGTCACCTCTACTTGGGGACCGATAGCGAGCGTATCATTGACCGAATAAAGGATAAAGTCGCGTGTATAGATTGAATCGTCGCCGTAATCGAAAGGCGAATTGAAGAACCCTTGGATCCACGATTCAAAATAGATGGAACCAGCAGTGAGATACGTAAACAGTTGCGGTGCGATCAAGGAAGAGGGACCATCCGCCGCTGCATAGTCAAATCCTATACCGACCATCGGAAGGAAACTGAGGGAGAGTGAATCGCTATCAACGACGGGAATGCCAAGTCCAATGTCCAACTCACCAAATGTACCAACGACGTAAATATCGGTATCCAGGGAGAGCCCACCGAGGAAACTTGGGGAATGGCTCGCGCCAACCCAAATCTGTGTTCCCAAACTATCTGTATCCGTTCGGAACCATCCGGAAGCACCTGATGCTTCTTCTTCTGCCATCTCTTCTTCACCCATTTCGTGAGCATCTGCGTAAACCATTGGAACACTGCCCACTGCGAAAATACAAACCATTACTAACAAACGAACTAACCAAAATGTATACGTTTTCATTCTTTACCTCTTGGAGTTTTACTCCGATTTTTTTCGGTCCCATACGTTATTGACTGTAGGGACCCCTGTCAAAATCAGGTTAGGGATTAGACCCCGTTAATATGTGCGTCCAAAACGCGCCTATAGGATTATGTAAATTTGAGCAACATACAATCACGGTGCAATAATGCCATTCTGAAGTTTTTATTGAGAAAGGGTCACTTGACGCTGGCATCAACTTGTGATATAGTGATTTCGGCTGCAAACGGCAGACTTTCACCAATGCTTACTTCGCACCTATTTTCGTTTAAAGCAAAACGCGTGCCAATTAATAGTTATCAGTTGTCAGTGCATTCGCTTCGCTCACTTTCAGTTGTCAGTAATGTAAACACCACAAGCGTTTAACCGATAATAGATAATGGACAATTCCCGCTGTGAGGCAAACTGATAACTCTCACTGCGAGGCAAACTCTAAAAAAAATGCTGAAATTTTCAACAGAAGATTGCCCAAAAAAGATGCAAATCGCGCTTTTGAGTGTCATTGTGGCGTTCGGCGCAGTACTTCGCTTCTGGAATTTGGGGCAATGGAGTTTTTGGATTGACGAGGTTTTCACAGTGAGAGATGCGCAAAACCTCTCACTCAACAGTTTACAATCTATTCCGAACCCTATTCCTTACCTCGCGGTGAAATTGTCAATAATACTCGCGGGGAATAGCGAATGGGGCAGTCGTCTAATTCCGTGCCTCGTTGGGATCGCATCAATTCCTGCAGTTTTCGGATTAGGACGGACACTTTTCAATTGGCAGGTTGGACTGCTCAGTAGCGCGTTCGTGGCATGTTCAAGTTGGCACCTGTTTTGGTCACAAAACGCTCGTTACCCTGTCTTTACCTTTCTCTTTGCGGTCCTGACGGTGTGGTTTTTCTATCTATCTCTCGAACGCGATTCGACCCGCCTGATGATAGGTGCGCTCACTTGCTGTTTCTGCCTGATTCTCTCTCACACGCTTTCGGTTGTGATTGTGCCAGCATTAGCGGCCTATGCAATAATCTGTCTATTAGAAAATTCCAATAGGAAACGCTGGATCAATCTGCTTATCTTCTTTATCCCGTTCGCAATGCCCGTGTTGGCATTGATGTTTCCAAAAGTTCGTGATTATCTTTTCTCTGGGTGGGGACGTAACGAATGGCAGCGGAGTCCGCTCTATATTGTACTAACGCTTGTCGAAGGTGTGAGTGTACCGATAGCCGTTGCTGCCTTCTTCGGTTTCGTTACGACATTAGCTCATAGGTCGACGCGCTTTTTATTTTCTTATGCAGGTGTCCCGTTAGCATTTTTTCTCATAGCCTCACAGTTTCAAAACGTCGCTGGATACTACCTATTCTGGGCAACACCTGCCTATTTTATTTTCGCTGGCGTTGTCTGTGAACGGGTTGTCTGGAGGGGGACAGGACCGCAATCAGAGGAAAAAAGAGTGGTACTTGTGCCGTGTATTTTGGTGATAGCATTACTCTCACAGACCTATCTCTACTTTAAGATTGAAAACGGTGGGAGACCAAAGTGGCAGGAAGCATTTGCAGCCATCCAAACCGAGAAGCAACCTAACGACAAAGTGGTACTTTCTGAACCTGAGATGGGTAGACGTTACCTCCCAGAATTAACGCCTATCTACATCGGTGGACTATTAGACAATTCGGAGGCGTTTGAAAAAGCGTGGGAAGATTCGGGGAAAGATCGGTTATGGTTTGTTGTTGACGTGGCGAGTTTTAACGTTTTTGATGCAAATGAAAATGTCCGCAGTTGGATTCGCCAACGCGGACATCTTGTCCAAACATTCCCTGCCTTCTCACGTGCGAAAGATAGAACGATTCATATTTATCTGTTGGAATAGAACATTTCGCCCACAACCTGATGGCTTTAAAATCACGCGGCACGGTTTGATTGTCACGCCGAGCTGCTTCGCGAGTTCCACACGGCTCGTGGTGAAGGTGATTCTTACAGGGTTGCCTCCAATCGTACGGCATAGGAGTATTATACTTGCCATTATGGAAAAAAATCTTGATTTTTTCCGATTTATCCAGGGCCATTCAATTTTAAGAAATCATTGGATTGGATGTCCTTTTTTTCCAGGATCCGGTGCGAAATGCTGCGACAGGCTGCGAAAATTTCTGCGTTTTGTTTTAAAACATAACATATATAAAGTATTAACACCTGCAAAAAGGACAACACCAAAAACAGACAATTGAATCGCCCTGCCGATTTATTCGTGTTATCCTACTGCCAAAGGAGGTATTCTCCGATGGCAAAACACCATAAGTTAGAGCTAACTAAAGCCGAAATACAAATTCTCGTTGCACTTCCGGATAAAGGCGAATCGGCTTATCTCCGAGAACATGCTACGGCGTTGTTGAAAATCCATGAAGGTTTTTCTCCGCATGAAGTCGGAGGACAGAGCAGATACAAATCAATGTGATTTTGTTCTCTTCTACATTGACACCGCCGAAAGCAGCCTCACCGGGGTTCCAATGGAACTCAAGCGCGGTGACGTTGATGCGTCAGAGGCGGTTGCACAGTTACAAGCAGGCGCGCATCATTGACAGCTGCACTCCGAATGATGTTAAGATGAACCTTGTTCTTGTCTTGGTCCACGGCGGTAGTATGCACAGAAGTCAACGAAATCGGCTTAGAACTGCCAGAACCAGGTTCCGAGGCGAAGATTTTCCGATTAATACGACGCGATGTGGTCAGCAAGGGAATCTGGCTCAGGCTTTAGTGAAGTCAAGTAAACGTTAACTTCTTTTCTTAATCACTTAGCAACCTGCTCAACCTGTCCTGTTTCCAACGAACGGTTCGCGGCGAGTGTAACAGCAAGGCTCTTTGCAGCATCGGCGTAGGAGGAGAGAACCAACCGTTGATCGTTTGCGTCAACCGCCTTAATAAACTGCTCAACTTGTCGGAAATAACCCGCTTCTGTCCCCGTGAAGTCAACCCCTTCACCACCAATCTGCCCGCGCAAACCGAGGTCATGCGTGAGTTTGAGATAGAGATCATCGCCTACTAATTCAGTGGCGAAATTATCGTGTGCACGGGCGACACAGGTACTGGTAATACTGCCTACTGCGCCGCTCTCAAACTGCATGTTACAGACAGTGCATTCCTCAAAATCAGCAATCCCATCGGAAACATTCTTGATACCATAAGCATGAACACTTGTCACATCGCCGAGAAAGTAACGGATAAGGTCAAAGACGTGGGTCGTCTGCTCCACCATCTGTCCGCGCGATACGTCATATTTCCCCCACCATGGGTGGTTGGCACCCATCCTCGTGAGAAACCGTCCAATCCCCATCGTAAGTTTCTGATCGCCGACTAATTCCTTCGCTTTCGCCGTAATATCGCTATACCGTGCCATATAACCGACTTGATTGATAACGCCTGCGGAAGCAATTGCATCGCGAGCATGGTTTGCAGTGTCCAAGTCTTGGGCAACGGGTTTGGCAACGAAAACTGCCGCACCTGACGCTGCTGCATCGGCAACCTGTGTCGTGTGGGCACCGGGTGGGATACAGGTAAACACGACATCAGGTTTCTCCTTCTGTAGCATCCCGGTGTGGTCGGTGTATGCTGTCGCATCTTCCTCAGTGGCGATAGCAGCAACGCGTTCGGCGTTTATGTCACAGACCGCTGCAATCGGACGCTCGAGTTGTTTGAGGCTTCCGCGGTAGCTGCCAGCAATACCGCCAACACCGATAAAAGCAATTTTCAAATTCTGTTGATTCACGCTGTTTTTTCTCCTTCGTTTTCAACGAGTTGATAGGTCAATAATGGATGCTCAAATGAGTTCTCGGATCTTATCTCGAAAATAACAAAAACTGGGTGACGCGTTTTTGTCTATATCCATCTCTGAGGCAATTTTCTGTGCCCATGTTGATTTTTCTCTCCCAATTACATACCAAGGTCTCTTTCTCAGTGCATTTGAGCCTCCAGCGAATATCGCATCAGCCAGAAGTTCCCATGTGCCGCAAATGGAGTCATTTTGATAACTATTCAAAATATTGCCCTTGGCTTTTGGATAAGCTGCCTTGACTGCAGGAATATCACCTAAGAGCCAAGCTTCACCCTCTTCTATAGCAATACAAAACCGAGTCTTTGGTCTGAGGCTACAAGAATTCAAGACAGTGAAGAGTTGTCGGCGAAACATTTTCAAACAGTTATTATCCAAGTCGCAAACCACAATTACGACCTTGGTAGGATCATTAGCATAACTTTTTCCATACGCTCTGAGCTGCATCGGAAGTTGATTGAGCAAAAGGTTTGTATTTGCATTAGTAGGTTTGGTGAGGTTTTTAGGAATGTGGCCAATGCCTTGGTAGGGACGGACCTTGAATTTGTGTTGGTTACCGATAATCTTGGGTATAAGGATGTCAAGAGTTTTCTTTCCAGATTGATCTTCAACAAGTATCTCAAAATGCATCCCATCACCTCGGGTCAAGATAGTCGCTATACCAGAGTCCACCCAAGGGCAGCCCCTCTTCGACAAGGTCATTCACAAGCGGATCTTCACTCGCTCGATGAATCTGGGAAAATCCGTCTTCACCCTTTTCCAGAATCCAGACCTCTTTTGGTTCTAAGGCATTAACAAAGTACGGTTGATGCGTCGTAATGAAGACTTGCGAACCTCCTTTGCGTCCTGTGGCATGCTCACGAAATTCGGTGGCGAGTGTCTCCAAAAGTTTGTGATATAACCCGTTTTCCGGTTCTTCGATGCAAATAAAAGGAGGTGGGGTTGGGTCTTCAAGCATCAGTAGATAGGCGAATACTTTGAGCGTTCCATCAGACATTTGTTGCGCATAAAACGGATCTTGAAAGCCTTTGTCGTTGAACCTGAGTAGTAGCCTGTCATCACTGGTTTTTTCCGTATCAATTTGATCGATGCCCGGGATTTTGTCAGCGATTTTTTTTAGAATCGCCTTGAAACGCTGCTTATGTTCACGCTCCATGAATTGTACGACGTTGCCGAGGTTGTCGCCGTGGATATTGAGGTGTTCTTGGGGACCGGCAAGTGGCAGGCTGCGCGCTGCATCCGGGGTGAAGTAACTGAGATACCATCCTTCGATAAACCTGCGAAAGGCTGAAATTCGCGAATGCTGTTTCAAAGCACCAAGTGTAGCAATACCGAACTTCCGCCGGTCTTCCAATTCGATAATCTCGGTCTCGCTGGATTCCTCTGCTTTTATTGATTCTAAGAACAGTTGAAAATCCTCGGGTTCTTCGTCTACTTGTTCCTCTTTCCATGTTATACCGCTTCCGTTATTGAGCATTAGGAAGGAAAATGGCTGCCCTCGCCTCTGCCCCTTTCGTCTTTGCCGAAGACGTTCTCGTAATACATAAGGGCGCCCGAATTCGTCTACCTCAATAGCAACTTGATATGTAATGGGCCTGGCATTTCCGTGTTCTCTATAGTATACGTCAAATTCAATCGGATCTGTTGCCCCTTGAGTCCGCATTTTATCGAAACCACCGCGCCCGCGTGCATCACAAGCTTCCTCAACATTATTAAATTTGAGAGCGTCAGCAAGGAAACCGAAAGCATCGAATAAAGCACTCTTACCGACCCCATTTTTTCCAATTACCGCTGTCATTGGCGTGAGTGCTTCTTCTTTCCTTCTGTCCCATAGTCGGCCCAGTGTTACATCTTTGAGAACCCCGAAGTTTTTCACTCTGAAGCCTTCCAATGTTACCATTTTGCGATCTCCATTTTCATTTCTGCGGATATCAAAACAAGTTCTTGGTTATTGTAGCACATCTTGCTTTACTTTGAAAATTGAAATCCTTTGATTATGGCATAGGATAGAAGTCGTACCAAATGCTCAGGTCTGCTTCCATGCTATGGAGGTTGATCTGGGAATTAACTCTAATCATCAACTGGTGCTGCGGCACCTAACAGGTCTTCGTCTGAAACGGTTTGGAACCGCGCCTCAGGATTTCTCAACACTAAGCCGCGTAGGTCTGTTGTAATCGCATAGAGTGCGGGCATCACAAACAGCGTCATTGTGGTTGCAAGCGCGAGTCCGAAAATGATCGTATACGCCATCGGCATCCAGATAGGCGACTTGCCACCTAACCCGATTGCCATCGGAATGAGTCCGAAAATCGTCGTCATCGTGGTGAGAACAATTGGACGTAATCGGAGACTACTGCCTTTCAGAATAGCGTACCACTTGTTATACCTCTTTTCTCGGTACTTGTTAATGAAGTCGATAAGCACAATTGAATCGTTCACCACAATCCCCGAAAGGGCAACGATACCAAACATCGCGACGATGCTAAGCGTCGCATGCGAAAGCAGGAGCCCTACCATCGCACCGATCATACCAAACGGAACAGCAAACATAATGATAATCGGTTGGATAAATGACCTGAATTGTGCACCCAATACCACATAGATGAGCAACAGCCCAACAATGAACAACTTCCACAACTCGGAAAAGGATTCTGTAATTTCATCAAAAACCCCTCGAAAATCGAGTTGGTATCCCGGATACAAAGATTCTATATCAGCAAATGTACTGATGAGTGATTGATTCACTTTAAAGGCAGTCGTCTTTTCTCTATCTACGGATGCATAAACCGTGATGGCTCGTTCCCCATCAAAGCGATGGATATCTGCGTACCCCTTTTCCACCACAATATTCGCAACATCCTTGAGTGGAACAATAGCACCAGTGGGTGTTGCAATCAAGAGATTATTAAGCCCCGCGAGATATGTAAGGGCATCTTCCTCATATTTGACAATGACATCAATTGCTTCGTCTGCTTCACGATAAGTTGTGGCTTTAGCCCCCTCCAGAGCAGTACGAACAGTTTGGGCAACCTGAAACGTGGTTAATCCATATTGATATGCTTTCTCCTGATTCAAGTAGATGCGGAGTTCAGATTTTCCGATGCTGAAGTCATCTTGGATATCGTAAACGCCATCTATCTGAGATAGGGCTGTCTTAAAAACGCCAGCGAGTTCAGTCAGGTTCTCAAATCTCGGCCCTTTTACTTTGACTCGCACATCTGCGACTTGTGGTGCACCTCCATCCTGTGTGACGAAACTCAGCCGCTCAATTCCACTAATTGTGGCGGTTTTCGTCCGTAGTTCTGCGATGATCTCATTCACACCTCGGGTGCGCTCTTGCTTTGGTGTGAGTTCGACGATTACCTCTCCTAAATTTGAGCCGTAGGTAACACTTTTTCTTACCAAACCTGACATAAATGTGTGTAAACCGACATTGCTGACGACTGCATCAACTTCAGTTGATGGAAGTCTTTTAGCCATCTCTTCAATTTGGACAATGACTTCTGTTGTTTCCTGTATTCCGTAGGAAGGTGGCATCTCGGCTTTGACATAAAATTGTGGGAACTCTTCACCAGGGAAGAGTTCCTTGTCAAGAACAAAAAATGCCCCGATGCATGCAACCAATCCGAAGAAGAGGACACCACCTACAAACGCATATCGGTGTCGAATGGTTATTTTTAAAATTCTAACATACCGGTTCCGAATTAATTCAAAAAACATAGCAAACCACACGAAAAAGCCGACAATGCGGACACCGAGGGTGAAACCCCTCGGCGACTCGGTTCGGAGATTTTCAAGCCTGCTGCGTCCTGTGCGAATTTTGGTCCTTCCCCATTCAGCGACGTGTGCTGGTAAAATTACGAAGACTTCAAAAAGAGATGCTATCAACACCAGAATCGCCATAACCGGCACGATCCGCATAAACTGTCCAGTAACACCAGACATAAACATCAACGGTCCAAAAGCACAGATTGTCGTCAAGCTTGCCGCTACAACGGGCCAACCGACCTCTTCTGCACCGCGGATAGCGGCAACTTTTGGAGATACGCCAGACTCAATATGCCGATAGATATTTTCCATGACAACAATAGCATCATCAACAACAATCCCCACGACTAAAATAAGCCCAAACAGGGAGACACCGCTGAGCGTATAACCAGCAATGGACATAAACCAAAATGTTGCCATGAAGGCGACCGGTATGCCGAGTGCCGCAAATAGGGCATTCCGCCATCCAATAAAGAGAAGGAGCATTAACACAACCAGCACCAAACCGAAAAACGCATTTGTTTCAAGAATACCCAATCGTTCTTTGAGAACAACGGAATAGTCATTAACAACCGTCAACTCAGCACCTTCAGGGAGATCCGTTCTCCGATTATCAACTAACTCTCGAAGTTTAGCAACTAATGCAATTGTGTTACCCTCAGTCTTCTTTTGCACACTCAGGCTAATCGAAGGTTGTCCATCAATTCGCGATAGCGTTCGCACCTCCTCGTAGGTGTCAGAGATCGTTGCAACATCTTTCAGACGGAGAAGCGTACCTATCGGCTGAACAGTGATGAGAGTTTCGCCAATAGTGTCCAAATCGGTGAATTCCCCCATCGTTCGGATCATGAATTCTGTGCCTCCCAGTTCCATTGTGCCAGCGGGGAGATTCAAGTTGTTTGTTCCCAGCGCGGTAATAACTGCTGAAATTGGGAGTCGATATGCCTTCAATCGATCAGGGTTCACCTCAATCCATATTTCCCTCTCACGGAGACCTGCCATTCGGACAGAGGCAATGTTTTTGATGTCCGAGATTTCATCTTTGAGATTTTCAGCAATATCCCGCATCTGCGTTTCCGCAATATTTCCACCGACAACAATCGTCAAAATAGGAAAACCAAATGAGATATCAAATTCTTGGACCCTCGGATCATCTAAAATCTCATCTGGCAACTCATTTACCTGCTCAACAGCGGTGCGTAGGTTTTCAAGTTCCTTGTCAAAATCCCGGTCGCTTATCTCCTCAAAGTCGACAAAGATAACAGAACGTCCCGTTGAAGAGGTAGAAAACAATAGGTCAACTTTGTTGATGTTCTCCTCAATAGCATCTTCAATAGGAGCAGTGACAAGCATCTCAACTTCTTCTGGGGATGCTCCCGGATATAGCGTTGTCACAACTGCGCTCTGTACTGAGACTTCTGGGGTGAGTTCCCGCGGTAGGTTCATCCATGCGTACAACCCAAAAACGATGATTATAATCATCAGGAGATTCGCTAAAACAGGGTTGTTCACGGATATTTTCGGGATGGACATGGTGATCGAATTTTATTGTGTGGGATCTGGGTATTTAGGGTTTACCCGCAGATATTTCACCTCAGAAAGGCAAAAATTGTATAAGACGAGGTCCGAAAACCTCGCCTTATCATTTCTCAATCATCAGCTGGGACTGCGGCATCGAGCAGATCTTCGTCTGAAACGGTTTGGAACCGCGCCTCAGGATTTTTCAGTACCAAGCCGCGAAGGTCTGTTGTGATTGCATAAAGCGCGGGCATCACAAACAGCGTCATCGTGGTTGCGAACGAGAGTCCGAAGATGATGGTATACGCTATCGGCATCCATATCGGCGATTTACCGCCGAGACCAACTGCCATCGGAATGAGTCCGAAGATTGTTGTGAGTGATGTTAAGATAATCGGACGCAAGCGGATACTCCCACCTTTCAGGATGGCGTACCATTTGTTGTAGCCGTGTTCTCGGTATTTGTTGATGAAGTCAATGAGCACAATCGAATCGTTCACCACAATCCCGGAAAGGGCAACAATACCAAACATCGCGACCATGCTAAGTGTCGCATTAGAAAGCAGTAAGCCAAACATTGCACCTATCATACCGAACGGAACGGCAAACATAATAATAATCGGTTGGATAAACGATTTGAATTGCGCACCCAACACGACATAGATTAACAGCAGGCCGACGATAAACAATTTCCACAATTCCGCAAAAGAATCTCGAATCTCATCGAAAAGCCCTCGAAAGTCGAGTTGGTATCCTGGATACAAAGTTTCCACATTGGCGAACGTGCTAATTAACGCCTGATTCACTTTGAAAGGCGTTGTTTTCTGCCTATCTACGGATGCGGAAACCGTAATCGCCCGCTCCCCATCGAATCGACGGATATCAGAATACCCTTTCTCCTCTGTAATGTCCGCGACATCTTTGAGCGGGACAATAGCACCCGTAGGGGTTGCAATCAATAGATTGTTGAGTTCCGCGATGTTTGTTAGACTATCTTCCTCGTATTTGACGACGACATCAATCGCTTCATCCGCTTCTCGGTAGGTGGTGGCTTTGGCACCTTCAATAGCCGTGCGAACTGTTTGTGCGATTTGGAATGTTGTTAACCCGTATTGATAAGCTTTCTCAGGCTTCAGATAGATACGGAGTTCAGATTTGCCAGTGCGAAAGTCATCTCGGATGTCGTAAACACCATCCATTTGAGTGAGAGTGGTTTTCAGGACTTCAGTGAGTGCAGTTAATTGCTCAAATCGGGGGCCCTTTACCTTGACTTCCACGTCTTGCCCTTGTGGAGGGCCCTCTTGCGTAATGTAATTCAGTTGTTCTACCCCACTAACAGTTGCTGTTTCCTTTCGCATTGAGGCAATGATTTCATCTACGCCGCGGGTCCGTTGCCGTTTGGGGGTGAGTTCAATGATAACCTCACCAAAATTGGAACCATAAGTAACACCTTCCAGCAGTCCTGAAGTCGGTGTATGTATACCGATATTACTGACAATCGCAGCGACTTCACTTGATGGAAGGGTCTTCGCAGCTGCTTCAATTTGTGCCATGACCTCAGTTGTCTCTTGCATGCCGTAAGAAGGCGGCATCTCGGCTTTAACGTAGAATTGCGGAAAATCTTCGCCCGGGAAAAGTTCTTTGTCAAGAACCAAAAATGCGCCAACGCACGCGATCAAACCGATGAAAAGGACACTTCCAACAAAAGCATACCGATATCGGATTGTTACTTTTAGGATCCTAACATATCGGTTCCGTATGAGGTCAAAAAAGGTGGCGAACCACACAAAGAAACCTGTAATTCGGGCACCTAGAGTGAAAGCAGTCTGAGATCGGCGTCGGATGGGATCAAACCTACTACGTCCTTCCCGCAGTTTGGCTTTTCCCCATTCAGAGACGTGTGCAGGCAAAATTACGAAAACCTCAAAGAGGGATGCAATCAGGACGAGAATTGCCATGATCGGAACAATCCGCATAAACTGACCGGATACGCCGGACATAAACATCAGGGGACCGAATGCGCAGATTGTCGTCAAACTTGCAGCCACAACCGGCCAACCCACTTCTTGCGCACCGCGAATAGCGGCAACTTTTGGAGGCTCCCCTGCCTCAAGGTGCCGATAGATATTTTCTATGACGACAATAGCGTCGTCAACGACAATCCCGACGACCAAGATGAGTCCAAACAGAGAAACGCCGCTGAGTGTATAACCCGCGACAGACATGAACCAGAAGGTCGCCATAAACGCAACCGGTATACCGAGTGCAGCGAATACGGCATTTCGCCAACCAATAAAGAGAAGAAGCATCAGCACAACGAGAATCAAACCGAAAATAGCATTCGTCTCCAAAATGCCTAACCGTTCCTTTAGAATAACAGAGTAATCGTTAACTGCTGTCAATTCGGCACCTTCGGGGAGGTCGGTTTTCCGTTTTTCAACCAATTCGCGGAGTTCGGCAACTAACGCGATCGTGTTACCCTCCGTCTTTTTTTGCACACTCAAACTGATAGAAGGTTTTCCACTGATTCGTGATAAGGTTCGTGCTTCTTCATAAGTGTCTGAGACAGTTGCGACATCGCTAAGACGGAGTGGGGTGCCTGTGGGTTGAACGGCGATGATAGTTTCGCCTATGGTGTCTGGATTTGAAAATTCGCCCATCGTGCGGACCATGAACTCTGTATTTCCGAGTTCCATCGTGCCAGCAGGTAGATTCAAATTGCTTGCACCAAGTGCTGTGATAACTCCCGCAATCGGCAGTTGATAGGCTTTCAACCGATCAGGGTCTACCTCGATCCAAATTTCTCTTTCTCGGAGCCCCGCTATTCGGACGGACGCAATATTTTTGATGTCTAAGATTTCGTCTTTTAAGTTCTCGGCGATGTCCCGCATCTGCGATTCCGCAATGTCGCCGCCGACAACAATCGTCAGCATCGGGAAACCGGAGGAGACATCAAGCTCTACGACTTGTGGATCCTCTAAAATTTCTTCCGGAAGGTCATTTACCTGTTCTACAGCGGTACGTAAGTTTTCAAGTTCTTTGTCGAATTCCCGATCACTCATCTCTTCAAAATCGACAGAGATGATTGATCTTCCCTCCGAAGAGTTGGAAAGCATTAAATTGATTTTATTGACGTTCTCTTCAATAGCATCTTCAATAGGAGCGGAAACCAGTTTCTCGACCTCTTCCGGTGAGGCACCCGGATACAGCGTCGTCACAGTCGCGCTCTGTAATGCAATTTCTGGTGTGAGTTCTCGTGGTAGGTTTATCCATGCGTACAACCCGAAAATTATAATAATAAGCATCAACATGTTCGCTAAAACCGGGTTGTTCACAGACATTTTAGGAATGGACATGGCGGTAGCATTTCTCCTTGTTCTTTGCGTTAATTTTTAAGTGGGTGTCTTTTGTGAAAGTGGGTTTAGGGGCAGTGCTAACACCGCCCCGTTTTGAATTAGTTGACGGTTATGGGTTCGATTTGAGATGACCCCAGGTTGTTGCCAATTTGCCTTCTGGATCGACTGCGAAAGGCTCTATCCCATCGCCGTCAATCGAGAGCGTATCCACAAGAAATGTGACAGTTTTGCCGCCCCAATTGTTCATAAAACCGATACCAACCCGTTCTACGTCGAATTTATGGTTCCACGTTTTGCCGCCAGCGAGTTCCCACTCATCCTTCTCGCTTTCTCGGTAGTAGCCTGAGAATAGATCATCCTCTTTGACAATCTTAAGATGGAGAGGGACATCAAAGCCGGTTTGGAAGTGTCCTTTGTCTTGCCAGCCACCTTGAACCATACTCCCAATGAGCGTTTTTTGAGGTTGGTTGGCTTCGCCGCCAAACAGGAAACAGGCATAGTTCAGATCCTCATCACTATAGAGGAAAATGCCAATCCATGCATCTGCGGGTTTATCAGGTTCAGTGGAGAAAATCCCGCTCACCGTTATATTTTTAGCGGCACTTTTTGGGACTTCTCGTTCGAGCATCGGTTTGTCAGGGGTTGTGTGCCCCCAATTCCCTGGATTCGTCATTTGTAAAAAGCCGTCTTTGACTTCAAACGTCGTTTTCTTAGCATTATGGTCACGGAATTCCCACCCTTCAGCGAGTTCGTTCCCATCGAATGGGTCTGTCCATACATCAGCGGACACTACTCCTGTGAAACAAAACATCAGGATTCCACATACAAAAATCGTAATTCGCATGATAACCTCCTTTTGGTTTAAGGCATTATAACATAGTGTGTAATGTTATAGTTAACAAAAAACGGAGAGGATTCAATGGAAATATTGGAACTATGAGACGACACATTTCACTTGATTGTAAGTTATCGGTCTGCTTTAAGGGTTGCCCAAGTTGTTGCAAGTTTGTTCGTCGGTGCGACAGCCAACCCGCCAAGTACCTTCGCTAACCCGTTATCTACTATGGCTTTCAGGTCGTCTTCACTGAGAACGGTATTAAAAATAGCGGCTTCATCAATAATACCTACAAAATATGAACCGCCACCCCATCTACCAATCTCAACAGCGTTCCCTGTTACGGCAATATCTCCAGGGCGTGTGCTCGCACCGGCGCGCTCGCCATTCACGTACACAACCAGATGCTCGTTTTTCGCGTTGCTGTCGTAAGTCGCCGCGAAGTGGATCCACGTATCTTCATCAGGGACATTTGCGGAGGCTCTCGGTTCCCAACTGCCCCCCGGCTTGACAAATGATGACATTTTGTTGCCTTCCTGGGGTGGGTCGATGCGTAGAAGATATTCGTCGCTTTTTGCTATGAGTTGCCTCCAATCACCAATATCTGTGGCAAAAAACCATGCCATCATCGTAAGTTCTTCGCCAACTTGTAATTCTGGTGTTGACTCAATTGAGACCCACTGTCCACCATCAAATTCAAGTGCTTTCCCGAATTTACCGTCTTTCCATTTCGCACCGTTGATTGTGCCATCATGGTCGTTTCCAGAGGCATCTTTCGTTTCATTGCCAGCACCTTCATCGAATAGCCAAACACCGACAGCTGTTTCTGGATCGACTTCAGCGATGCTAATTTGTGGCAGCATCCAAGCGATTGAACAAGTTAGTACGACAATCAATATTAATTTTCGCATGCTTATCTCCTTAGTCTATCCTACTTTGGAAAGGACTATGGTTGAAAATTCTAACGAATCGTGTAGATTGACATTATTATACCATGCTACAAGCTGCGCTCGCAAATAGAAATTTTTGGGCAATTATCGGATTTCAAATTGGACATCCGATTGGTTTCCTTTCACCTTGTAGGACGGGTTTCTAACCCGGATTGGTCTCCTTTCACCTTCCACCCTAAACTGTTGACAAAATATTTACATACCCATTTTGGCTTGCAAACTTCGCCGAAATGTGATAATCTAAATACAATAGTTGTGATTAAGAATTATGCTTCCAAAGGGAACAGACTATGCACCAGAAAGAACAACTTATTGCTGACCTCTCTGCACTCCTCGGTCCTAAAAATGTTTTAACGGATGCGACTGCGCTGTCCGTATATGAATGTGATGCCGCACCCTCTTTTAAGGCGATGCCGGATGTGGTTGTCTTCGCCGATACGGCGCAACAGGTGTCAGATATCGTCAAGTTGGCGAACACGTACGACGCACCCTTTATTGCGCGCGGCGGTGGAACAGGTTTAAGCGGTGGTATGCTCTCTGTTCAAGGTGGGATTATCATCGCTCTCAATCGGATGGATCGTATCCTGGAGATAGACCTTCAAAACGAACGGGCGGTGGTTGAGCCGGGGGTCGTGAATCTATTGTTGACGCAGGCTGTACAAAACCAAGGTTATCACTACGCCCCTGATCCGTCAAGCCAAAAGGCGTGCACAATAGGCGGGAATATCGCCGAAAATTCCGGTGGACCGCATACCTTGAAATACGGCGTTACGTCTGACCATGTGCTCGAATTAGAGGTCGTTTTACCCGACGGTGAGATTATTGAATTGGGCGGAACCGTTGAGGAAACACCCGGCTACGACCTACGTGGCGTGATGATCGGTTCTGAAGGCACATTTGGAATCGTGACGAAAGCGGTCGTCCGTCTCACCCGTAATCCGCAGGCATACCAGACGGCACTTGCTGTCTTTGAAACGATGGACGACGCTTCAAGCGCGGTCTCGACAATTATCGGTGAAGGTATTATTCCAGCTGCGCTCGAAATGATGGATAGCCTCGTTATTCGTGCTTTGGAGGAAGCATTCCAGTTCGGTTTTCCACTTGATGCCGAAGCCATCTTGATTGTGGAACTTGATGGCATTAAAGCCGGTATGCAGAACCAAACCGACCAGATATTAGAAATCTTTAAACAGCACAACGCACGGGAGGTGGATTACGCCAAAGATGAGGCGGAACGGCAGCAACTCTGGAAGGCACGCAAGAGCGCATTCGGTTCATTCGGACGACTCGCACCGAACTATATCACCCAAGATGGCGTTGTGCCGCGGACGACGCTGCCGAAGGTATTGCGCCGGATCTCCGAAATCTCCGAGAAGTATCAGATTCCGATTGCGAATGTCTTCCATGCAGGCGACGGTAATATCCATCCTATCGTCCTTTTTAACGAACGTGATGCTGACCAGTGTGAGCGAGTGGAGCATGTTAACATGGAGATCCTTTCCGTATGCGCGGAGGTCGGTGGCACAATCACGGGAGAACACGGCATCGGTGTTGAGAAGATGGACTATATGCCGCTCATTTTCAGTCCTGCCGATTTGCAGGTGATGGCGATGGTCAAAGAGATTTTTAATCCGACAGGTCTCTGCAACCCCGGTAAAATTTTCCCGACTGCCGAATCTTACGCGAAATTGGGTTTACAACCCGAATCAGTGAGGAACTTCTAAATGAAAACCTATTCTAAAGATGATGTTATCAATGCTATTCGGGACTTGCTACAGAACGTGACCGAAGTCGAGTCTATTGAACATGTGGGAGGAAGCGAGTTCTCCATCCGCATTATTATCAGTAAAACAGACAAGATACCAGTTATCCCTGCCTATAGTTACAAGCGCTTTCTTGATACTTTTGGCTCCACTTTAGGACATAAATTTGATTCTGAAGGTAGTATCTCAAGTACCGATGACAGAATGGAATACCTTGATAGCAAATCAGGACAGTACTGGACCAGACAGATTAACGTCAACCTTGACCAGGTTAATGTGGAAGGATAGGGTAGCAATGAAGACAGAAGTAATAATTGCCTTGCTTGCAGTGAACAGAGCGTAAAACGTTTGGAAGATTCGCCTATGTACAAGGCACCTTTCCAACCGGGACAGTTTGAAAACATAGAGGAATTTGAAATAATAATTCGCCCTAAGCAATCTGAAACATAATTCTCTAAGACATATATTTACCAGCAAGCCCGTCCTACTGCTTTACAGGTTTTTAGATAGCGTTTCAAACGCCTCAGGTAGAAAATAGTTACCATCGTGAGAAAGAGAGATACATGGAAAATTCACGTGCACTGCACGATGAACTTAAGCATATTGTTGGAGAATCCGGCATCCTGCCAGAGACGCAGATTGCCGCTTATACTTTTGATGGGTGTGTTCCGAAGGCGGTCGTTTTGCCAGCGTCTATTCAGGAAGTGCAAGATGTCCTCCAATTTGCGGCGAAAGCGAATTTATCGGTTATGCCTGCTGGTGCTGGCACGAAACTCGGCATCGGAAACCTACCGCCGAAAGTAGACATCGTGCTGGCGACAACGCGGCTGAACGGTGTGGTGGAATATGAACCTGCGGATCTAACCGTCACCGTGGAGGCGGGTATCCGTTTAGCTGCCTTACAAACCGTGTTGGCACAACATCGACAATATCTTGCGTTGGATCCACCGTATGCGGACCGATGCACCCTCGGCGGGATTGTCGCAACAAATGCAAGCGGGTCTCTCCGTACGCGATACGGAGCTGCACGAAATCAGGTCTTGGGGTTACGAGTCGTTCACGCGAACGGTACTGTTGTCAAGAGTGGTGGTAAAGTGGTGAAAAATGTTGCGGGTTATGATCTTAACAAACTCTATATCGGTGCTTTTGGAACGCTCGGTATTATTACCGAAGTGACACTCAAGTTGTCGCCAATACCCGTACATGAAGCGATACTCACAGCAGATTTCCAGGACGTTCAAAATGCTATTGACACCGGTTTAAGTATTGTAGGTTCGCAGACACTACCGATGTTTGTAAACCTGTCTATAAACTTGGATATAGAAACCGGTGTTGCTACGGATGCGGAAAAACCGACGTTAGTGGTTGGGTTCGGTGGGGATCCCGAAACCGTGGCATGGCAATTGGCGCAATGTCAAGGAATTATGGAACAAAATGGCGCATTAGGTGTCACAATTACTGAGGGCGAATCGCGAGCGTCCCTTCAGGAAACTGTTCAGGAATTCCCCGCGACAGATAGGGATACCGAAAACATAATTGTCAAGGTGAACCTGAAACGCACCGATATCGCCGAATTTGCTGCGCAAGTTATGGACGCAAGTTGGGCGCGTGGTGTCCAAGTAATGGCACTGCTCGGAAGTGGCATATTGTATCTCTCTATGCCTGTTACTTCTGATACAGATTTCCTTATGCTTGCGAATGCGCTAACGCAGCTGCGTCAATCTGCAACGGCGGTGCGTGGAAATCTTATCGTAGAAACCGCACCACCTGAACTTAAAGAGCATATTGACGTTTGGGGTCCCGTCGGAGACACACTCGGTTTGATGCAACAGGTTAAAGATAGATTTGATGCGGGAGGTTTGTTGAACCCGGGGAGGTTTGTCTCTGGTATTTAGTTTTACTCTGTTTTTTTGTTGAAGATTCACGATGCTCACCCCGAAAATAATGGGCAAGCGACGGATTGCCCATTTTATCAAGATATAGGTGCACTTTGCGAACTTATGTCGCGCTTTTGTCAAGCGGATTTTGGCTTGTGAGCTGCGCCAAGAGGGGGTATAACATGAAGGAAAAAAGATGGCGGGTTCTGTGGATTGATAATCAGAGAACTGACGTAGAGCAATCTAACGGACAACCTGAAGATTCATATCGTGAAAAACAGAAGTATATAACACCAAAACCGTATATTCGCTTTTTGGAGTATGAAGGATACGATGTATCCTTAGCGGACACGGGGGCTGAAGGCATTGCTTTACTCAAAGACGAGACATATCACGCTGCCTTACTGAATTACGATGCAGCGATGCAAACGGATAATCTACTTGCGCGGATTCGAGATGTGGATGCACATATTCCGATCATTCTCCTCACGCGTGAGGATGGACAGGAAGTCCTGCAGCAAGCAAGCCTTTATAATGTTGGCAATATCTTCATGATGTCGGAGAATGCTCAGGTCAAGGCTTCTTCAAAACAGTTGGCATTATCACTTGCCTTTTTGCTTGAAAAGCAAGGCGTTCGGGAAGCATATACACCGCAAGCGTACGTCCAAAATTTTAATCGGACGCGCATTTCCGGTGGGGAAATACGAGCGCGCGACGCTGATAGCGATTGGCAAACATGGATAGATACTTACATTCGTCTCGTGGAATGGGATCTGCAGCTTGATACCTTACATAGTGTTGACGGGCTGAAAACTATTCATGAAACGGAGAAACATGAAGCAAACGCTGCGTTTGCAAACTATATTCAGGATAACTATAAGCATTGGCTTGTCGGTAAAGCGTCGCCGACCTTGTCCGTGGATGTCGTTTACAAATATGTCATCCCTGAAATTCAGGCGGGGAAGCAGGTATTATTTATCGTTATGGATTGTATGCGGCTCGACCATTGGCTTAAAATCGAGCCGTTGCTTTATCCACTGTTTGACATAAAAACAGATTATTACTATTCCATCGTGCCAACAGCGACGCGCTATGCTCGGAACGCTATTTTTAGTGGGTTGTTTCCGCTTGAGCTTGCTGAAAGATATCCAGACCTGTACGCGGAACCGGACAACACACACACGAGTATCAATCGCTATGAGAAACAACTTCTGCGTTTGCAATTTGAGCGGCATGGCATACCTCTCAAACCACCCCCGCATTACTTCAAAATTTTTGATGTGCGTGGGGAGATGCAATACCTACACTGGCTGAGCGTCTCAGATCGCATTAGTTTGTCGGCACTCGTTGTCGATTTCTTGGATATGCTGACCCATGCGCGGTATGAGGTGGATTTACTTCGGCAGCTTATTCCAGATGAGGCGGCATTCCGAACGCTCGTCCACGCGTGGTTTCAACATTCTCGGCTTTATGAAGTATTCAGAATTGCTGCCGAACGCGATATAACCGTCATCTTAACGTCTGACCACGGTTCGTTACGCTGTCAAAATGCTGCGAAGATTTCAAGCCAAGCCGCGCTCACTGCTGGGCTTCGGTTTAAAGAGGGCAGAAACATCTCATGCGCACCTGAAACCGGATGGATTATAAAAGACCCAGAGACGTATCGTTTACCCGGGGAATCAACGCGGATGAATTATGTGCTCGCTAAAGAAGACTACTATTTTGTTTATGATAGGCAGTTCAACGTCTATAAGGAAATATTTCAAGGCAGTTTCCAACATGGCGGCGTTTCTCTTGAAGAGATGATTCTGCCGTGCGTTGTGCTTGAACCGAGGTAGTTGAGGAGGATTTACGTATGTTGAAGACCATCAAACGTCATCAATACCTATTCTGGAGTCTGTTGATACTTATCGCAATAACTTTCCCAGTTCGCACACAAGCACAGCTCGCAGATTTTGGGCTCGGTGAAAAAATACCTGTTGAGAAACTCTCCGCGAAAGGTTACCTCTCACTTGACAAGGTACAACCGGGAAGTCAATTCCAAATTGCTGTCGTTGTGGAAATTGCCAAAGGATGGCACGTCAACGCCAATCCAGCGAAGGAAGGGCTTATCGCGACCGAGGTGACCCCGCCTGAGGTGCCGCATCTCACTTTCGGGGAGGTCGTATACCCCGCAGGTGAAGTGCTAAAGCTCGGGTCAATCGGGGAGGCACCCGTCTATCACGATACTATCACTATCGGTATCCAAGCCGACTTAAACCAGACGGCTCCAGTTGGATCAAGCACGTTAGATTTTCAGCTGCAATATCAGGCATGTGACGATACGCAGTGTCTGTTACCTGAAACCCTCGCTTTTTCTATACCTATTGAGATTGTCGGTATAGAAGAGCCTGTTCAACGTATTCATGAAGCCGTTTTTGCTAATATTGAATTCATGGCACCACCGAGTTCTACTGGTGGCGAAGGGAGTCTCGAGCGCGCCCTCTCCGGTGGACAGGTCTGGCTTGCGTTCTTACTCGTGTTTGCAGGTGGAATCTTGACCAGCCTGACTCCATGCGTTTACCCACTCATACCAATCACCGTTTCTGTTTTTGGTGCCAACGAGTCTGCCGGTCTATTTAAATCTTTTCTGCTCTCTGTTGTGTATGTCATCGGAATTGTTGTCATGTATTCGATTTTAGGCGTGGCGGTTGCTTCAACAGGTGCTGTTTTCGGTCAGATAATGGCGAATCCGTGGGTTGTCGGTTTCATCAGCTTAATTCTCGTTACCCTCGGACTGTCAATGTTTGGTGTTTTTGAAATTCGGTTGCCATACTCGGTACAGAACCGTCTAAACACTGTCGGTGGTACCGGATTTGCCGGAGCATTTGCTATGGGAACGGTCGCTGGTGTGATCGCAGCCCCCTGCACAGGCCCCGCGTTAGCAGTGGTGCTAACGTATATAGCGACAACGGGGAGCCTGTTCCTCGGATTCTGGCTCATGTTCACTTATGCGCTCGGAATGGGACTGCTTTTTATCGGTATCGGTACATTTTCGGGTTTGCTCTCTGCGCTGCCACGTTCAGGCGGTTGGATGTATGTTTTGGAAAATATCTTCGGTATTGCTATTATTACGATGGCACTCTATTTTCTTAAAGATGTGTTTCCGGTCTTGCAGAGTTTCCTCCAGAACTCACTTCCGTTTTTTGCTATCGCTGGCGGTTTAGTGCTTATCGGTTTATGGCTCGGTAAGTTGACACAACGTTTCAGCGGTATCTCGCCACAGATGAAATTCCAGAAAGCGTGCGGTCTCTTGTTAGCGGTGTTCGGTGCCTATATGTTTGTCGGTGGCATTCAACAACCTGCTGGCCCCCATCTGAATTGGGTTTACGACGAAGCAGAAGGATTTGAAATCGCTAAACGGGAGAACAAACTTGTAATGCTCGATTTCTATGCCTCTTGGTGTGCCGCGTGTAATGAACTCGATCACCAAACATACGCGGATCCGGCTGTTGCAGTGAGGCTTGATGACTATGTTAACGTCAAACTCGATTTCACCCGCACCTCCGAAACGACGAAGGCACTCACCGAGAAGTATCAGATCCCTGGATTACCGGTCGTCATTTTTTTGGATGCTGACCGTACCCCCCTTAAGCGGTTCACTGGGTTCGTTAATGCTGAGGATATGCTCGGTATTCTTGACGAAATTGAGAGCAGCAGGCAATAGTGCGTTGTTTCGGTTGTCGGATTGAAACGACTGTAGGATAGTTTTGTGTTTCAGCTCAAGGCAAAGGAGTCCGTATGTTATCCAATGTAAAATCCCTATTTTCCTTACGCAGTTGGCTCATTTATGCAGAGGTGTTGGCGGTCGTCGGCTTCGTTGTGCTGGCATCGTTCTATATTCGTCGCGGAAGTGCCGAACCCGAATCGCCACCTGTGTCACAGGTAGGTACCTTCATTGAGAAGGCGGATACACTTTTTGCGCAAGAGGATCTTGTTGATGCTGCGCTTCTCTATTGGCGGGCATTACAGGCATTAGAAACTGCTGAAAAGGGACAAATGGTACCCGTAAACGGGGAGTCCCAGACGAGTGCTGAGGTCGGTTTGCACGCGAATCTCCGTATCGCGGAAATCTATTCACGGAGCAATTGGGCGAAAGATGCAAGGGCGCGTTTAGAGCATGCAGCACGCATTCAACCGGATCATCCCGATGTTCGTCTTTTACGCGGCAAGCTGCTGAGCAATGAAGCCTTAGACGATACATTATTGGCGCAAGCGACGGAAGAATTCCTTGCTGTGATCGAGAATGATCCAAACAACGCTGAGGCACACTATCGTCTCGGCGTTCTCTATCACGGGAACAGGCAGCTTGAGCAAGCCGTTGAACACTACAAAAAAGCGATTGAAAGTGATTCAGAGTTCCGAGATATCGTGTCTGAAAAAGCACCTATCGGTATCCTTGCCCGCCTCCAGTTGTCGAGGACGTACGCCAAAATGCTTCAAAGTTATCAATTCCTTGATCGAGAATTCACCGATGAAGATCTGGCTGAAGTAACCCGCCTTGAATCGGAGTCAATTCTCTTACTGGAGCAAGCAGTAGCAAAGCGTCCTGAGATGGACGAAATTATTGCAGATCTTGTGCGTTTGTACTTTGCGCGCGCAGCTGCACTTGAACGCGAAGATATTGAAACGCGTGGGTATGTGAACGCGCTTCGAGTCTACGAACGTATTGTAGAACTTGATCCGCAAGAGGTCCGCGCATGGGAACGGATGGCTGAAATTTATGGCAGTTTCCTTGTGGATAAGGCGAAGGCACTTGAAATGTACCGGAAGGTATACGAGATTGAGTCGCACCCGACTGTTTTAGCGAATATCAAATCACTTGAAGAAGACATTGCGGCTGAGTCTGAATCGGAAGAATAGCGAAGAGCGAAAAAGAATCCTATATTTTTAGTCCTGGTATTTACGAAGGTAACTTCAAGAACCCCGCAGAAAATTCAAACGCCGCGGCCCCTGGGGGCGTTTTAGTAACTTGTCGATTTTCCTGTTAATCTTGCTCGGGAGCGGAAATGTTAAACTCTGGACTTTCTTGTGATTCTTTTCATAAGATGCTTTAACAATTTCAAGCGCAACAGGCAAATATTCCAACCGACGGCGTAACTTTCGCCCTACTTTCCTCGGTAAACGCGGAACAGTTGCTGCTACTCCATCACTCATCCTTTTAGTTTGCTTTGAGGCATGTTTGGTTAGATTCTTAATCATACCTCTGATTTCTTGGCGGTGTTTATACAAGAGTTTAGCAATTTCAAGTGCCAAAGGTAGAAGTGCTAAGAACCCAGGCATCAATTTTTGAACTCTCTTGGGCAAATGAGGTATCATTACTTTCGATGCGTTCAGGAGTGCGACAGTATTAATCACTGGTGTTCCTCCATGATTTTTAGCCAAATGTGTTAAGAGTAACCCAAGTTGCTACTAACAAGTTTTGGTGTTTGCTTGGGTATTTCTGCGTATTTCAACAGCACTTTTCAAGTATTTTCTTCACCCCGTAGGGGTGTTATGTCTATAGAAACGGCGTATTTAAGGGACCGCACCCCGTAGGGGTGCTATGTCTATAAATAGGTGGCAACTTGCGTTAAGAGTACAGAATAGAAATAAGTCTGATGTTGCAAACTTGGTAATATGAAAAAGTAGCGGGAACTGGCACATGATGAAGAGCCGATGAGAGGATTTGAACCTCCGACCTACTGATTACGAATCAGTTGCTCTTCCACTGAGCTACACCGGCTTAACAAACTGTGACAATTGGGGAAAGAAATGCCGAGAGGCAGAATCGAACTGCCGACACATAGATTTTCAGTCTACTGCTCTACCGACTGAGCTATCTCGGCACAAGGCTATATTATAATACCATTAAAGCAGAGGGTTGTCAAGTTTTTTTCAGAAAAAATCGCTACCGCTGCAAACACCAAACCTACTGCTTTATCCACTTTGAAATTAAAGGTAAATCCGGTTCGTAGTAGGGCAATTCTGCGGCGTACGCGAAGAAACACCCCAGCAAAAACCCCAAATGCGACCTGCATTATTGCCCGTCGTTGACTTGTAGACGTGCCGCAAATCGCACGACTACGAAAGCCTTATACCGGTATGCCTGAAACCGGTTCCCTACAGCAGAAATCGATGTCCTGAATCTATGAAGTTTGCCGTTAGGATGCCAGGCGCATCGGCACGACAAGACAAAGATGGCCTTCCTCACCGATCGGTTTAAAGAATATAGGCTTCACTTCAGTTGTGAATTCAATTACGACAGATTCTGTTTCGATGTGTGTCAACGCCTCTATCAATAGACGCGCATCAATCCCAAACCGTATTTGTCCAGTGGCGGATTCCACAGGAAGCGTCTCGTGTGCCTCTCCTAATTCCGGGGTATTCACTGAAACTTGGACCTGTTCGGTGTCAATCTCTATACAGATCGCGTAGCTTTTTGGATTTGATAGCAGTGCAACGCGTCTACCCGCTTGTAGGAGTTGTTCTTTGGAAACGATCACAGTACCTTCCGGGGCTTCGGGGATGACTTCTCGGTATTTTGGGTAATCTCCCTCGACCAGTCGTGTGGTTAAGGTGGCTTTCTCATCAGCGAGCAGCACCTGATTTTCCAGGACTGAGATATCTACTTTATCAGATTCAGCGAAAGTGCGTTCAATCTCTTTAACCGCTTTCAGTGGAACGATGAATCCCTCTACATTCTCTGGAGTCTCGAACGGTTCGCACTGCGCGAGCGCAAGCCGGGTCATATCAGTAGCAACGACTTCAGTCTTATCTTCAAGGAAACTAAAATAGAGTCCGTTTAGGTAGTATCGGACATCCTCTGTCGCTGCGGCGAACTCGGTTCTGCGGATGACGGCGCGCAAGGTTTCACCCTCGATCGTCAGTGAATGTCCATCAACAGAAGGTAATTGCGGGAATTCTTCGTCCGGGAGTCCAATAATCTTATAGACACCGTCGCCACAAGTAATTTCAACACGATCGTTTGCCGTGGTTACAAGGTGTATCGTCTTATCTTCGGGGAGCTCTTTGACGATGTCAGCCAGTTTTTTGGCAGAGACAGTGATTGCACCGTCTTCTTGAATAGCACCTTCAACCTTAATCTTAATCCCGACTTCAAGATCTGTCGCGACACATTCAATGTTTCCATCTGTGGCTTGGATAAGGACGTTTGAAAGAATCGGTAAAACATTGCGTCCACTCGCGACACCTTGTAGCACTTGCAGGGCATGCAAGAGGTCATATTTTTCAAAAGTTAGTTCCATTTCCAATTTTCCCTATTAAGCATTTCAGTAATTCTACCAGAAGGCCTCGTTAAAATTGAGCACATTTTCAACTTTGCAGAGGCGTTCAGTTTTCAGTAATCAGCAGTCAGCAAAACAGCAATGAGTTATCAGCGGGTAGTGGGTATCATTTCTACCGAAGAAAAAACTACGACGGTTCTTCTAAGACCCCAAGCGCATCGGGTGTATAAGACAAACATGTCCTTCCTCGCCGACCGGCTTAAAGGCTACAGTCGTCACCGCAGTTGTAAATTCAATTGCGACGGATTCTGTTTCGATGTGTGACAGTGTTTCTATCAGCAAACGCGCATCAAGTCCAATCCGTTCACGTCCATTGCAGGATTCAACAGAAATCGTTTCGTGTGCCTCTCCTAATTCTGGGGTGTTCGTTGAGAGATGAATCTGATCGGTACTGATTTCTAAACAGATCGCGTAACTTTTTGGGTTTGATAGCAACGCCACGCGCCGACTCGCCTGGAGGAACTGTTCTTTCGAGACGACCGCTCTACCCGTGGCAGACTCAGGAATGAGTGCCTGATATTTTGGGTAATCTCCCTCGACCAGTCGTGTGGTTAAGGTGGCTTTCTCATCAGCGAGCAGGATCTGATTTTCCAGGACTGAGATATCTACTTTATCAGATTCAGCGAAAGTGCGTTCAATCTCTTTGACGGCTTTCAGTGGAACGATGAATCCTTCCACATTTTCTGGTGGTTTAAACTGTTCACAATGGGCAAGTGCAAGCCATACCGCGTCAGTGGCAACGACTTCGGTCTTATCTTCAAGAAAGTTAAAATAGAGTCCGTTTAGGTAGTATCGGACATCCTCTGTCGCTGCGGCGAACTCGGTTCTGCGGATGACGGCGCGCAAGGTTTCACCCTCGATCGTCAGTGAATGTCCATCAACAGAAGGTAATTGCGGGAATTCTTCATCCGGGAGTCCAATAATCTTATAGACACCGTCGCCACAAGTAATTTCAACACGATCGTTTGCCGTGGTTACAAGGTGTATCGTCTTATCTTCGGGGAGCTCTTTGACGATGTCAGCCAGTTTTTTGGCAGAGACAGTGATTGCACCGTCTTCTTGAATGAGACCTTCGACCTTAATCTTAATCCCGACTTCAAGATCCGTCGCGACACATTCAATGTTTCCATCTGTGGCTTGGATAAGGACGTTTGAAAGGATCGGTAAAGTATTGCGTCCACTCGCGACACTTTGTAGTATTTGCAACGCATGCAAGAGGTCATGTTTTTCAAAAGTTAGTTCCATTCCCAGTTCTCCTTACTAAGAAACGTTTCAGTAATTTTACCAGAAGGTCGCATTAAAGTCAAGTGCTTTTTCAACGTTAAGTAGGCTGAATAGCGACGATAAAGTAGACGCCTGCCTGCGCTCTATGAACTGTTTCTGGAATAGGTCGTGGTAGACCGCGTTGAATTATCCGGCGTATGTGCCCGTTTCAATCGGTCTACCTTGTGAAGTGAACCCGATGCTACTCAAAAACATTTTCGATATGGAGGGATTGAGCCATCTTCTGATTTTCGGTTTCTAATTTTTCACGGCTCGCGATAACGCAAATCGAGGCTTGATCGTTGTTTGCCTCCAAAGTTTCGAGCAGCGCGCGTTTTACCTCCTTGGGTGTTGCGCGTCGGAGTTGTGCATATCTTTCTTCGATTATTTCTCGCGTTTGCCCAGTAAGGTAGTGCGTGAGGGCATCGGTTGAGGCTTGACCGGGACGGATTGTTTTTTGGTAATCCGACGCTGTTGCAATGATAGCTTTATCAATGTCTGTTTGCGTCCACTCTACTTGTTTGATATAGTCAACAGTCTGTGCGAAAACGTTGAGCGTACGAGCAACGTGCGGGTCAAACCCCGATCCTTGATAGAGCGCAGCATCAAATGGGTTATACATAAAATTAGCATCATAGGCATTGCCTTTGAGCCGGATTTCGGTCAGTATGTAATCAAACAATAAGATGTGCGAACCGATAGTCAAAAGTACCGAATCTGGATGCGAGTAGTGTGGTGCCGGCATCGTCTGCGCGCAGTGCGCTACCTGAATGGGAGCCGCTAATCCTTCGTATAGATTTATATCATTCAGTTTAAAGGCTGTTGCTTCTGGATTTATCGGTTCACAGCGCATATTGCTGATCCATTCGGCGAACTGTCCTTGAAGTGCCTCAAAAGCTGCGTCAGAGCCAGTAAAACTGGCAGTTACACGGTCTTGGACCAATAGAAACTCACGAATCTGTTCAATAGCGTCGGTGAGTTCTTCATAAGATTCCTCAAAACGCTTAAGCAACATTTCACTCGTGCGGAATTGTGGCAGCCCGAAGACAATTTCTGAGAGATGCGCCTGTGGTGAAATTCCGCGGGCAGCGTGATGATTTGCGATATTTGGACCGCTATAGCCGTGTATCTGGTCCTGATATCCTACGACCGCTTGACTGAGCACATCGTGGAGACGTTCTTTATCGCGTGGGTTCACATCAAAAACCAAATCCCGCAAAACATCCAAAGCATCCTCTATTTTACCGTCAAGGGCTTTGAGTCGAAACTGCATGTTCCACACAGGGTGATTAGCGTTAAGGGCGTGTGTGCTAAAGTTGGGAGAACATTCCAATCCACCGGTAGCGGCTGCGGTGCGCTGTGCCATCTGTCCGTAATTTAACCTACCAGCACCAAGTTTACTAATAGCATCGGTGTATCTCGGTAAATGCTGCCAGAGATGTTGTGGTAACCCTTGCAAATCGAAATTTAGCACAAGGTAGTTCACACCGTTAGAAAAAATGTCGTTCCTGAGCAGAGGGCATCCGCTAACCGTTTCAACGGTCGTAGGAATATGCTGCGGTTTCTCAGGAAGGTCAGAGACGCGCAGTTGCGGCAACTTCGCCAAATCCTCTGGCGAGTTGGGCTGCCCGTTGAGACGTTCCAGTTCAGCGGCATCGGCAGCAATCTGTTGCATCTGTTCATCGGTGAGCTGTGCGCGGATTGCTTTCAGCCTTTCATCGACGTTAGCATCAAGCCTTGCCTGCATATCCGGCTCAGGAGAGAGGATGGTTGTCAACCGATGTGGGTTGTCAAGAAGCCGCTCGCGAATCAATTCATTGAAGATGCAAGGATTTTGCTCCCAACGTTGTCGGATAGCAGATAGGTGTGTCCCCATCTGTAAAAAGAGGGTCGGCTCCTTTTCATATATCCAGGTATTTACGACACGCGTCATCATTTGGAACGGGAAGTTCGGTGTCACTTCCTGATAGTTGTAGGTGATTTGTTGAAATGCGGTTTCTACCCTTTCCTTGTCAATTTCTGTATCCGCAATTTGGGTTAGGGTATTGATAACCAATTCCGTGAAAGCCTCAACGCGATCTGCTTCGCTCCCAACCAGACCAACACAGAAGGTTCTGTTGGGGCCTGTAAAATCTCTTAGGAAATCATTGAGTATATCAGTTCCGAGTTTTGAATCGATGATTGCCCTGCGGAGCGGTGCTCCTTCATTGCCAAACAGAATCAGGTTTAAGATACTGCACAGGATGACATCTTCGGGATCTGTTGTCCCTCCGATGATCCAACTCAGCATCAAGTATGTCTTTTCTCTCAGGGGTTCATCTCCACCAATTGGATAAGTACCTGTCACCGTTCGTGGGGATCTCCACTTCGGTTGGTGTGAGATTTCCGGCCGGAGTGGATGTAGAAATCCTTTTGTCTCAGTCTTTGGCATTTCCGCCAGTTTATCAGCGAGAAATAAAAGATATTCACTTGTTGGAATATTGCCGTAGAAGAAGAAGTAACAGTTCCTCGGATGATAGTAGGTTTGGTGATAGGTTTTGAATTGTTCGTAGGTTAAGTCAGGTATAGCCAATGAATTTCCACCACTATTGTAGGCATAGCAAGTATCAGGCAGAAGGTTACCATCTACGGTAAGATATAAGCAGGATCTTGGATCGGACAAGCCATTTTTCACTTCATTATAAACGATCCCGTTTATTTTTAAATCTTCTATGGGTTGCTCCGGATCAGCAGGCTCAAGATGGTGTCCTTCACGTTTGAAGGTCTCCTCTGTCAGTAGTGGATTAAAAACTGAATCAAAGTAGACTTCCGCGAGATTGAAGAGGTCCTTTTTGACAATGCTTGAAGCGTAGTAAAAAGCGTGATCAATGTAGTTCATGGCATTCGTGCTATCAAAGGTTGCGAGGCTCATCTTCATGATCTCGAAGAATACCTCTTTTACCGGATAGTTGCGAGATCCTGCCATCACTGAATGCTCAAGGATATGCTGTAACCCTGTATCATCTAATGTGGGTGTTATTGGACTGATTGAGAACCAGTTTCTGAAATCGGCTGTGTAGAGATGCATCAGTCGTGCACCGCTACGTGGATGTGAGAGCTCTATTGCGACTGCGCGTAACTCGTCAATGGGTGTGACGGCTTTCACTTCAAAGCCGTGAAGGTGTTGCCCTGGGGAAAAGTTGACGGATGGATGTAGAGGATTTGCCTTATCTTGTTGGAACGAATTGTGATTGCTACTCTGTTTTAAATCCATTTTGACCTCCAAAGTTTCGTGTTTGTATCATGCGAATGTGACTTCGGGCTGAAAGGAGAATGGTCTCCCACAGACCGAAGCCGACCAGAAAAAGCGACCTAATTTCTGGTGCTCTTTGCGCATATTATTCCTACAAACGAGTCACTAAAAAATTTCACATTTTCATTTTCTCTGTTGTTAGTGACACAATTTAGAGGCAGAAGGAGTGCATAATTTCGTGAGAAGTTCTAAAAAGTGGAGATAAAAATTTTATTTGTTCCAAATGCCGATTTCTTGATAGAAACGGATGGAACCCGGATGGAAAGGGGTGCCTACGTCTTTGACAATGTTTGTCGGATTAATCGCTTTCCCGGCTTTATGTATCTTGACGACTTCTGCGCGATGTGTGTACAAGGTTTTCGTGAATTCATAAACAGTCTTTTCATCAACTGTTTCGGCAGTGATCAGGTGCATTGAACCCACATTCATACTCGCAAAAGGTTCCACTTGTCCTCTATAAGTATCGGCAGGGATAGTAATCGCGCTGAAGAAAGGGTAGGCAGCAAAAAGAGACTGTTTTGCCGTCTCATCGAATGGAATGAAAAAAATGTCCTGAGACGTGCTGGCTTGCATGACGGCTGGCGTTGGGATCGCACCGCCCATAAACGCAGCGGCAGCAGCACCGTCTGCTAATAAATCTACCGCACCCGTATAATGACTGTTGAGCGGCGAAAAATCTTCGTAACTGATGCCGTGTGCAGACAATATCGGTTTGAGGAAATACTCAAAACCTGCGCCTGCGGGGCCAACAACGATTCGTTTGCCAGCAAAATCCTGAATTTTACGGATGCCTGAAGACTCTGATGTGATAAATAGACCGACATTCGGCGCAAGCGTCATGACACTACGGATGGCGTGTTCCGTTTTCCACGCGCCTTCGCCACGCACGGCGAAGTAAGAGATCGCAGCGTTAGCAAGCGCAAATTCAAGTTCACCATTCGCGAGACGACGAATGTTTTCCTGCGTGCCTTTCGTGCTTTCAGCCGTCACTTCCCAGTTGGTTCCCGAAGTGTTATCGGCAACTACAGCAGCGATCGCGCCACCCACGACGAAAAATGCACCACCCGTCGGGGCTGTCCCGATGCTGATGTGGACACGTTTTGCAGTGTTACCGCCTTCTGCCTTCTCACCCTCGGTAGATTGGCGTTTTTGTGTGTTATCGCAGCCGAAACCGATGCTCAGGGCGAAAATAAGAGCAGTAATGGATAGGTAGGACGTGATTGATTTCATGGATTTCTCCTATAGATATGTGGCGCGTGTGCTATATTAACCGAGCGAGATTTCAGGTGGCAGTGGACACATTTCTGCCATCGCCGGGAAGATGTGTGTTACGTCTTTCCTGAACACATCTCCGCTCAAAATATCAACGATGCCACCCTGATGCTCTGGGTATTCTGATAGAAACCGCGCGAAACTGAATTCTTTAGTATAAAAAGCGTAAACAAGTTTCCGAAATGCCTCCATTCCGTCTACAAACGCTGGTCCAAAACTCCCAAGTTGTGCTTCGGAAAAGTCATTTTTGTTGAAGGCTTCAATGATCGCATCCGCCGCCATCTCCCCAGATTTAAGTGCCAAAAACAGCCCAGTCGAGTAAACCGGATCCAAGAATCCGAAGGCATCGCCTACCAACACCCAGTGATTGCCTGCGATACGGCTGGCGCGGTAAGAAAAATCTTTAGTCGTTTGGATCGGGAGCAGCTGCTTCGCACCTTCGAGCCGTTGCTTCAAGGGTAGGCATTTATTGAGTTCCTCGGTGAAGATTTTCTGAGTGTCGAGTTTGCCGTTAGCATCTCTTCGGTTTTGAAGCAGATAGTCCAACTCGCCTACAACACCAATACTCGTGCGATTATATGGCAGCGGGATCGACCAAAACCAAGAATCTTTCTCTTCGGTGTGTAAAATAAGTGTTGCTCCCTCGTCGATACCTTCGTCTCTATGACCACCTTCGTAGTGCGTGAAGAGCGATGCCATTTTGAGGTTCGGTTCTATTGTGTTCAGGTTCAGCTGCTTACCGATGAGTGACCGCTGTCCAGTAGAATCGACGATGACGGTCGCGTGGCGTGTTTCACGAGTGCCGTCTGTGTGCTGTGTAACAACACCGATTGCTGTATCGCCTTCAAAAAGGACTTCTCGCACGCCTACGCCGCGACGCACCTCTACGCCTTTCTCTTTGGCGTTATCCAAAAGCATCTCGTCAAACTCACTCCGTAAGACCTGCCATGTGACCGCACTCTCATGTGGATTGGTTTGAAAGAAGTAGAACGGCGTGGAGCCTTTACCAGTGCGTGAATAGAACTGTACACTATACTTCTGTGGGAAATGGCTTGTCCGCAGTTTTTCGAGCATACCGAGGCGTTTGAAAGTCCAGTATGTCGCAGGAATCAGCGATTCGCCAATTTTGAATTGCGGTGTCGTTGCCCTTTCAAGGAGCAGCACGCGATGCCCGTGTTCAGCAACAAGCGTCGCGACAGTGCTTCCAGCAGGTCCGCCCCCGATAACGATGGTGTCGTAGGTGTGGTGTGTGTTCATCTGTGTTCTGTAGGAGAAGTCTCTTTGAATTGTCAAGAATCCGGATCAATCTGCCACTTTTTCGTCCCCTGACCTGGTGGATTTAGGTTTCTCAGATGGTGGATCCACAAATTTATACTTGCCAGACTTCCGGTATTCTTGCTCTAACGCGTGGTAGTGTGCAATCAGTTTGTCGACATCATGATCAAATCGCTCGGAGATTTCCCGTCGAATCCTACGAATTTCATCAATTTCATAGTCTGCCATTTTAGTCGTCAACTCCTAAATAATTGAGGGGTGTCGCCAATTCCGGTGTCGGTAAGCCAAGTTCTTGGTTTATCTGCCGGATGCGATGAATTTTGTTAAGGTTCGCAATATGTTTATAATTCCACGTTAGAAGAGCATCTACATTATAAAACGAGGCAATTGCCAAGTGAAGGGCATCCCCAAAAGGATCTTGAGGCATTATTAACCTATCAATATAGATTTGTGTAATGCGGCGAATTCTTGGAGAGATTGACAACATCTCCAAATTTGACACCAAGTCAATCCGGTCTTGTTTTTTTCACTTCTTCCGTCACTGAGTTCCTCAATAACAGCTAAACTTGAAACGAGGGTAAATTGGTCCGCGTATTCGGCCCACCATTTCCGGCTCCAACTCTGCATAGCGCGGGATTCAAGATCTCTGCGCAGTGTGTAGTAGAAACTTGGAATTGTTTAGGACTTACGCATTCCGTCTTAAAGTCCCCCTGATAAGGGGGATTTAGGGGGTTTAAAGGACAGAAATTACCGCTTTTTGCGTCTAAACGTCCGATATTTTCTCAATTTGCGTAAGTCCTGTTGTTGTTTCAATGTAGACGCGATGTTGTCTTTCGTTATGTAACAATTATAGTCTTCAAGGATTTAAATGTCAAGGTGAACCAATTTCTCACTTACCCCCATTTTTTTCTGAGGTATAAGATTAGGGTTTGTGAGAGGGTATAGGTACGAGAAACCCACGCTAATAAATGTCAAAAAGCGTATCCCCTCTACATCGAGGATCCGTGAAAAATGATAGGAGATACCCCGGATGCCAAACGTCAGAAATCACGCGCTTGATGACATTTATGACCGAATATCGTTTTTGGCGACCATTGAAGGTTTTCGCCCACCGTGTCGCTGACTTCTCATAACTGAGAAATAACAAGCCGTAAGCCACGCACGCCAGCAGCCATAGAACGGCGACACGGGGGTGTGTAGGTTTCTTCAAAACGAGTTTGCCGAAACCAAAACACGACTTGATGTCTCGAAACCCATGTTCAATCTGCATCCTGCGTTTGTAGCAGTGATAGAGTTGATGTCCCGAGACGTGGTTTGAAATCAGATACATCGGGTCTTTGAATCCATTATTTCTGCGGACGTAGAGTTGAAGAGGTATCTGATGCGTCGCGTGGTAAAGCACGTCTCCATAAAACTTATTTTTCAGGTCATCAAGTTTCTTAACACTGCCTTGATAACGGATCCCGACGTTGCGGCAAACCCGCATGATAAACGGGATCTCTCGGTCTTTGAGAAACTTGATGACATATTTCCCACGGGCGAAACCGCGGTCAAAGACGAGGATCGGTGGCTTTCTATGAGTCGCTTGAGAAGTGATAGAAAGTCGATAAAGTTTCAGGCAGAAGCGTTGAATAATCTCGTTATGACTTTTATACTTTCTTGATTGTATCTCCTCATCTTTATAGATAAACCAAAACACAGGGATCGCTCGGTGGCGAAAGGGCATCGCCGCAACGATAGCCTTCCAACCGTCAATGAGGTCGGTCTCATCAACAAGCAAGAGGAAATACCGACCTGCTTTGATGCGCAAAAGACGCCCGACAATGAAACTAAACCATGCGTTCTGAAGACGTGGCATAGGCAACGGTGTATCAAGGAAACGCAGCAGCCGTTTCTGTTTCGACTTTTCTGTTTTCACAGCAATCGGTAAACGCGTCGCGATTTCATTGATACGAAAGGTTTTCGCTGTGCAGACCGCCATGACAGCTAACAACAGATTTCGGAAACTCGGTTTTTTCAGACCAATGGACTTGAAAAGTTCTCGAAAATGCGTTATCATAGTTTTCGGATTTGCCCGGTTCGGGGCATATCTGTTTTTCATAAAATACCTCCTTACACTTTTATCAGTCGCTGATAAGTAGTGGGTCGTAAGGAGGTATTTTACTATAATCTCACTGCCTTTCCCATACATTTTCAATCAAATACCTGATAACACAATGCTTCTCTAAAAAATGGGGGTAGGTGAGGAACCAATTTGATATCAGAGCGATCTAGTTTTAAGAAAATATCAAGTTTCACGTCCTTTTTCACGATCCGGTGCGGTTAGGAAACCGCACCTACCGGACCCGGGGGTCTAACATTGGACGAAGAAACCGAAAACTAAATAGCTCTGTTTTGACATCAATTGATAAGTGATTCATTATGTTTTCCGTTGCAAAGCCCGTTCGTCGGTAAAACGTTTCGATTTGAGTTCGTACCTCGGTAACGTTCCGAGTGGCACCGTTTTCACGATGGCACGCAGACCTAAATCATCTCGGATCGCAGCAGCAACAGCAGGGGCAGTATCATTAGGATTCGGGTTTGTGGATTCAATTTGGATTTCAAGTTCGTCGAGTGTGCCTGTTCCGTAAACACGCCCGGCAAACTCTTGGACATCCGGGAATTTAAGGATGATATTTTCAAGTGTTGCAGGATAGACATTCAGTCCACGAATGATGAGTGCATTGTCTATCCGTCCGATAACGCCACCGTCAAGGACGCGGCTCTCTCTACCACATTCACACGCTCCCGATTTGAGTTTAACGTAGTCTCCCGTCCGATAGCGGATAACCGGCATACCGACGCGCCCTAAATTGGTAATTACTAACTCGCCTTCGTCTGCGGGGTTGCCGGTTTCCGGATCGAGCACTTCACAGATAAACTCGTCTTCATTGAGGTGGAGACCCGTCTGCAATTCACACATAACCCCCCAAGCACCGACTTCCGTTGCACCGGCGTGGTCGTAAGCACGCGCACCCCAACGGGTCTCAATTCGTTCTTTTGTTGCGGGTAGACTCGCGCCCGGTTCACCCGCATGGATAGTTACCCGAACTGAAGACGCTTCGCTAAGGTTTATACCGTCTTGTTCAGCCACTTCGGCAAGCCGCAATGCGTACGTCGGTGTGGCGATAAGCACTGTCACATCGTTACTGAGAATGGCGCGGATCCGCTGATCCGAAGTCATACCACCGTTTGGAATTGTGAGCGCGCCAAGCTGCTGCGCGCCGTGATAGGCACTCCAGAAACCGATAAACGGACCGAACGAAAAAGCGATCATCAGTCGATCCGCCGAAGTCACGCCTGCCCCGCGATAGATGTCTCCCCAGCATTTGCCCCACCAGTCCCACGATTCTGCTGTGTCCAACCATCGCAACGGCGCACCTGTCGTACCTGAAGTGCGATGGAGGCAGGTATACACCTCCAGTGGAAAGGTGAGATTTGTGCCATAGGGCGGATGTGAGACCTGATCTGTGCTAAGTTCTTCCTTTGTAGTGAAGGGCAACTGCCGGTAATCCGCCAGTGTTTGTATGTCGTTTGGGTGCATGATCCCGGCATCGGTGAGTTTTCGTTGATAGAAAGCATTTGTCTCTAATACCGGAGCAAGCATCTCACGGAAGCGGTTTAATTGTGTTTGTATCCCCATGTTTTTTCTGTGTAATTGGAGTATAACTGGTGTAGTATAGTTGATTATGAGCCTTGGCGAATTCTAACCCTTCCCGGTGAAATAACACTGAAAGCCTCCAGCAATTCATCCTCGTGATTTGCCAAGACTGTTGAAATACTTGTTGCTTTTGCTGGCAAAGATAAGCCCGAAAGACGAACAAGCACTACACCCATGTGGACTAATCCTTGACGGAATACGAGTTCACCAAAGTCTTTATCTTCAGTAAGTAATAGGGCACGGTTTAGGTTGGCTTGATGCAGTACTGCCTCGTCATCAATACTTGGAGCAAATTCGGCAATGTATAATACGTTATGACCATTTTGTCGAAGTTCATTCACAATCGACTTGCCGATGCTCTCATCCGCAAGTAGGTTCATGACGTTCTTTCATGAATTGGATAGACAATATCAGCGCGAAGGGCCTGAGATGCAAAATGAAGTGCTGCACGTACACCTTCCTCAGTCAAGCGCGGATACTCCTCAAGTAATTGCGCAATCGTTTCGCCCGCGGCAAGTTTTTCTAAAATCAATTCGACAGAGATGCGAGTGCCTGCAATAACAGGTTTGCCCATCATAATTGACGGGTTAGATACGATGAGTTTAGTATCCATATTTTCTCTCCTTCCATGATAGAAATATATCCATTGAATCAGGTTGCTTAGGTATATCGCGTATTCTGGTATTCTGGCGCATAGAACGCTGGCAGCAAACTATCGACTCGAAGTAATCCGCGTTGTGTCAGTTGGATCTCATCTGATGCAGCATTGACACGCAGCATACCATCGTTTTGCAGTTTTTCGTAGGCTTCGGCATAAATATCGAGGATATCTGCGTTGAACTTCGCTTGGAAGTAGGAAGGACTGATTTTACCGAGTTTGAGCTGCAGTATCATCTCCCGTGTCAGACGTTCAGATTCTGTCGGTTTCAGTGCGCGGTAAATTGGGAGTCTATCTTCCGCAAGGTTGCCGAGGTAGTCTCCCCATGAGGGCGCGTTTTGAAAATGGATTCCGCTGAGATGCGAAAAAGAAGCAACGCCTGTGCCTATCATATCACTGCCCTGCCAGACTGCGTCGCGATAGACGAACTGACAGTGTTTGTCTTTCTTGAGGACAGTATACGCGCTGGATTGTGTGTAACCGGCTTGTGCAAACTGTTCAAAAGCGTATTGGTGCCATTCACGCTTCAACTTCCAATCTGCCACCGGCAATGCATCGCCACCGAGGATGTCCTTGGAATAAACGGTATTGAACGGCAGTTCGAGTTGATAGACTGTGATGCTGTCCGGATCAAGCTCAATCGTCTTTCTGACAGTCTCACGCCAACTTTCCCATGTTTCGCCTATCATGCCTGAGATAAGGTCAATGTTAACCTGATCGAATGCTAATCCCTTTATCCACGGTGCGATGCGATAAACCTCTTTGGAAAGATGCGCTCTCCCGTTTTCAGCGAGGATTTCGTCGTTCAGATTCTCAACGCCGAGGCTGAGTCGGGTGACACCGATTTCTTTAATGGCATCAAGTTTCTTTTCTGTCAAGGTGCCGGGTTCACACTCAAACGCTACTTCTTCAGCTGCGTCCCACGGCATCACCCGTTTCACTCTATCGACGAGAGCCGTCAAGTGTTTGACACTAATATAGGACGGTGTGCCACCGCCAAAATAGACGAATCTTAGCGGACGACCTGCGATTGCGGGTTGTTCACTATAAAGTTCGATCTCTTTTCCAAGTGCGTTCAGATAGGTGTCAATTTCAGAACTATTTTTGTCGGTATAGACGCGAAAATAGCAGAATTTACACCGTTTCCGACAGAACGGGATATGGAGGTAAAGCCCTAATGTCGCGTCTGGACGCGGGGATTCGCTTAGGGCGCGATGGACCTCTGGCACATCAGATTCACCCCATGTGGAATACGGTGGGTAGTTGGAAACGAAAACGCTCCCGACGGTTGTATCCTTTGAATCTATGCCCGCTGTTGCAGGTTCCGCTAAGGGCGTTGCTTGCGAGCCCGTGTTTAACTGTGTTTTAGACATGATCTATTTTTCTCCAAAGCAGTAAAGAATCCCATCTTCTGTACCGATGTAAATTTTACTATCCGAGACGCTCGGTGAAGCAACGATTGATGAACCTGTTGCGAATTCCCATACCGATTCCCCAGTCGTAATATCCAAAGCGATAAACAACCCGCGAGTCGTTCCCAAAAAAGCACGCGTGCCGGTGATAACAGCGGAGGACTCAATACTGGATTTGGTGGGATAAGTCCATATCGGTTCTCCAGTCTCCCGCGAGAGGGCGTGCACCATCTTATCGCGTCCGCCAATAATAACGCTGTCCTCGGTGAGGGCAGCTGAAGCGAAGAATGGAAATTGCCGTTTCGGGTGCCGATACCGCCACGCGATCTCCCCTGTGTCTAACGCGACTCCCAATATTTCGGTGCCATACGTGCCACAATAGACCCCATTTTGTGAAATCGCAGGACTTGCAGCGACATACGCGTCAAGTTCTACCTGTTGTGTCTGTGTGCCGTCGTCAATACTGATAACGCGGAGATAACTGTCGCATCCGGTGACAATCACGAAGTTTTTGGCATCACCAGATCCGCTTTCAGGTTGTGTCCAGACACCAGGGGTGCCGTGGACATATCCTTCCGTCTCAAATTTCCAGACCAACGCTCCGTTTTCGCGGTTGAGGCAGTAGAGGAATCCGTCGTAGGAACCGAATAGCACACGGTCACCAGCAAAATTTGCCGATGATATGATTTCACCCTCTGTCTGAAACCGCCACTTCATCTCGTGGGTGTTGAGGTCTACTGCATGAAAGACACCATCGCCGTCACCGAAGTAGACAACACCATCTTGGATGGCAGGCGACGCTTTGATTGAACTATTCGTCTGGTACGTCCATCTCTTTTCGCCTGTTTCCGCATTGATGGCGTAGAGGATACCATCCAACGCGCCGATATAGACTGTTCCATCAATGACAGCGGCGGTGGACTCAATCATATCTCCTGCTTGAAAAGTCCAGAGCAATTGCGGATTGTTAGGAAGTTCGGAACCCGCAACACCCGTGAGTTGTGGGTTACCACGAAAACTTGTCCAATTACCGAGCGTTGCATTGGCAACGCTAAGCAAAAGGATAAGAATGAGAAAAGTAGCAGGCACACGCCGTTGTGCCGTTGCCATTATTCTCTTAAAAGTAGCAGGCACACGCCGTTGTGCCGTTGCCATTATTCTCTTAAAAGTAGCAGGCACACGCCGTTGTGCCGTTGCCATTATTCTCTTAAAAGTAGCAGGCACACGCCGTTGTACCATAACCTTCGGTTTCTTCGGGTGTGTTGGATTACGTACAAATGCTTGTATTTCAATAAACCTGTTCATAAAGTTTCATAAAATCGCTGATATTCAAAGGACGCGGGTTGAACTGTGCTGTCCACTGTGTCGCCGCTTCCTTTGCCAATGTGGGTAGGTCTGCTGTGCCTATTGTGTATTGGACAGGGTAATCCCGGAGTCTGTTCGGTAGATTGCCAACCTGTTTTAGTTTTGTGATTCTGTCCGCTAAATCTCCGTCCGGGTATAGTTCATGATAGGCATCTCCTGCGATAGCACTATTGAATCGGATAACGTGTGGTAACATTAACGCGACAGCAACGCCGTGAATGACATCATATCTCGCTGTTAACGGATTGGCACAGGCGTGTGCAGCACCGAGCATTGAGTTTTCAATCGCCAGTCCAGCGAGATAGGCACCAAACAACATCTTGCTGCGCGCTGCGGAACTTTGGACTTCAGCGAGACATGCCTCAAAGTTCGTGTTTAGCAACTCCCATGCGTGCCGTGCGAACATACGGGACATTGGGTTATGTCGGGTTGAGACGAAACTTTCAACGGCATGTGCGACGGCATCTATCGCCGTAATCGCTGCAATCGGTGTTGGCAAGGTCTTGGTGAGCGTCGCATCCAAAATTACAGTACCGAACCGTGCCTTTTTATCCCCACACGCCATTTTAATGTGCGTCTCTGGTTGCGAGATGAGCGCGAACGACTGTGCCTCGCTACCGGTACCAATAGTCGTTGGAATCCCGATAGAGGGCAGCATCGGTTCTGCCGCTTTGTTGGTGCCCCAATAATCCGCCATTTTACCGCCGTTTGTGAGCAGGAAGTTCGCACCTTTCGCACAATCCATTGAGCTGCCGCCGCCGAGTCCGATGATGAGGTCTATTGGGGCGTTGGTTTCTGCAACTTCAACGGCGGCTTCGACATCCTCCGTCGTCGGGTTAGACGTGACATCGGCATAAACGTAGGCGGCAATCCTTTCGCTTTGCAATGCTGAGAGAGCTCTCGCGAGGATACCTACCTTTTCGATGCCCGGATCTGTCGTGAGAAGAATCCGACTGCCACCCAGTGAACGCGTCAACTCACCGAGCCTTTCAATCGTGTTATCACCGTAGATGATCTGTTGTTTCAGTTCACAATCAAAGGTTTCCATAAATGAATCCGATATAATATGGCGCGCTTGTAATACGTGCCGGTAGAAGATCGTGGTGTATGAATACTATAATCGTATTGTATAAATCCTATAAAAGGATACCAGAATCTGGAGCGGAAAGTCAAGGGAAAGGCGAATTGTCTCAGCGGCGTGGTTTTATGGAGGTTAAGGAGTGGTTGAGTTGTGTCGGTGTTAATCGTCTAAATAGCGGATTACATGGACTCTAATGGTTTCGTGGATTAAGAAATCTTAAAGTTCGGTGGTGGATTCTGAGAATAAAAAGTTCAGCAGTGGACAGACACGACGGATGGATACGACAACACAAAAATCCGTGAAATCTGCGCAATCTGCGTCATCCGTGATTCAGACAATTTATTAAGGGTGATCCATAAATCAGAGCAGCTTCCGAATGTGAACGGAAACCTACACTGAACGATTATGTATCACCCTCAATTAAACTATCGATTTACAAAACGCGTAACTTACCTATAGGCAGACTTCAAGACACCCCAAGTTGTGCTGAGTTTGTCGGTCGGGTCAACGCTGGTCGTTGCATCGACAAAAGGATCGTCAGGGCCAGTAGCGAGATGTGCAATCTCATCTGCACTGAGTGGTCGATGGAATAGTAGAAACTCGTCCAAAAGCCCGTTGTACGCCCATGTAGGTCCCACATTGGCATCAAACGCACCTGCCTCTGAACCGATTCCGATGAACCCGAACCGTGCCTGCCCCGCACCGATAACTTCTGCCGGTGCCTCAATTTCGTCATCTAACTTCCCATCAACATAGATCCGTTTCGTTGTCCCATCAAACGTTGCGACTATATGGTGCCACTCATCATCGGCGACATCTGTTTTGCCGAACCAGTCATGGCAACACGGACAACAAGTGTCGAAAGCGACGAAAGTTGTTCCGTTGTTTCCACCCACGTCATCGCCAACAGCGAAACGGAAGAATTCACTCCGATCCCATGATGCGACCATCCCTCTCACGCTTGTCTTAACCCAAGTGGCAAGGGTTATTTCCGCGAACGGGTCTGCATACATGTGCTCCCGCACCGAGATGTATTGGGCAGCATCCCCTGGGAACTGCATACAGCCTCCCACTTTGCCTGACACAATCTGCAAGTCGCTGCCGTGGAGGAAACCGTCATTCCCGTTGCCGGACACATCGGTAACATCATCCCCATCCTGAGTGTCCTCGTTGAAGCTATAATAGATAACAAGACCTTCTTCGCTAACGCTCTGCGCGTGGCATATCACCACCACTCCAGTCAGTATTAGGCTTAACATCAGAAATCTGAAGATAAAAGAGGTTGTCATTTTCAATCTCCTTACTATGCAAGCACGTATCGTGTGTATATATCTTCAAGAACGCTACTGCTCCAGGTCCGTAGTACTTACGCAAACTACACAACTATAGGTGAGATTTCTTAACCACGCCTTGCTACCTTCACAGAAGCTGCAGTTGCAGACTACACCTACAATAGAAGCAAATTTACCTAAGTCCTAAAATTGATTGGATTCTATAGTTTATTGGTAAATTTGTCAATATTATTTTTATTGTTTTTAACAGAAGCAGGGATATGCAGTTTTCAAAGAGTGATTGTCAGGCTGAATTACCGAAATATTTTCTTAAACTACACCAGAGGCTGCCAGCGAAGATCGAGGTAAGACTAAGAAATGGAAAATCGAATGGTTCTGTGAGGGTCTAAATAGACAAGGCACGAAGGTCATCGCTGTGCCAGCTGACGGTGCGATCATCAATTTTCGTTGCCCCGCGTTTCAGGTACCCGTCAATGGATTTGCCTTCGAGGACTCGGACTTCAAATGTATAGGGCGGGTCAATTTTGAATGGGGCAATCTCAGCGATATTCCGGCAAGCCATCGCAGCCGTCTCTTGAATCAGTTCTCGCGACCGTTGCGGTGAGAGATGCATTGCCAGTTCCTGTCCGAGTCCCTGTTTGGTCTCAACGCCATAAATGTTGGGTATAAGTTGCTTCGCTTCTGCAACGGCTTTATCGTCGCCAGAGATGAAAACCGTTGGGACATCGAAAGTACCTGCTAACGCTGCACGGCATCCGAATTCTCCGATCATTTCCCCATTGAGTTTGTAGTATTCAATCGACAACGAAGAATACGTATGACTTAACGGCGCGTTTGGCGTGCCTGCCATCGCGTGTTGCCCTAAAAAAAAGAGCGCGTCGTAGGTGGTGTCAAGATAGTAGGGCGGACGAATCGGGCCCCGGGCAATTAACTTCGCCTTCGGATGAAACCCAAGTACATCAATCCCGCCAGTTCCGTGCCCATCCCAAACCACAATTTCTGCGTCCCCATCAACATCAAGAATGCCATCAACAGCAGCATTCACCTCCTGCGTCAATAATCGCATGGCTGTCTGTTTCTGGGAACCTTCTTCACGGGTTTGACTGAAGCGGGATACCATTGCAACCCCTTCCAAGTCAGTTAAAATATAAATCTTCATCAGCTGGGTCCTACCAGATTTGAAAACCGTTGAAAAGTTAAGACAGCAGACTGCGGCTTAAATAGTTGAACGAACCGGAGTAGAATACTCACGAATTGAGGGAACCAAACGTTTGTTCGTACCATTTATCCGACAATACATCATAGTATTGTGCAATACTATGACACAGTCCATGTTTCGCCATCGTTAAGGAGTGCTTCAAGGTCGCCTTCACCCATGCGTTCTTTTGCGGCGCGGATCTGGTTCGTCATGGCATCTTCGTAAGCGGATCGCCGGACGCTACGGAAGATGCCAATAGGATGTGGCATGTCGGGCGTGTCGCTCATTCCTGCCAAGAAGTTTGCCAGCGTGGTGTTCTCCGCGTATTGGTCATGGATGATGAGGTCGTTGGCTGCACCATTCCCGTTATTTACTGTGGTGACTTCTGGGTGGAAGTCTTTGAGTTGGATCCCTTTTTCGCTTTCTTTTCCAAAAACGAGGGGTTGTCCGTGCTCAAGCCGGACAGTATTTTCGGTTTTTGTGGTCTTATCCGTAAATTGTTTGAAAGCATCTTTGTTGAAGATGGGACAGTCTTGATAGATTTCGATGAAAGAGGTACCTTTATGTTCAAAAGCGGCTTTGATGGTGGACTGCAGGTGAGTTGAATCCGTATCGAGTGAACGCGCCACAAAGGTTGCCCCTGAAGCCAAAGCGAGGCTAATTGGGTTAAAGGGGGCTTCAAGAGATCCGAGAGGTGTTGATTTCGTCGTCTTTCCCTGTTCGGATGTTGGTGAGTATTGCCCCTTTGTGAGTCCATAGATGCGGTTGTTGAACAGCAACATATTCACATCGAAATTGCGGCGCATCAAATGGATGAAATGGTTACCGCCAATCGAGAGCGCATCGCCATCTCCTGTGATAATCCAGACAGAGAGATCAGGGTTCGCCATTTTTACACCGGAGGCAATGGTTGGGGCTCTGCCATGAATCGTGTGGAAGCCGTAGGTGTTCATGTAGTACGGGAACCGACTCGAACACCCGATACCGGAGATAAAGACTACATTTTCTTTTGGAATGCCGAGGTCAGGCATAATACGTTGTGTTTGGGCAAGGATGGAGTAGTCGCCGCAACCCGGGCACCAGCGTGTATCCTGATCGGATTCAAAATCCTTTTTGGTCAGGGTCGGTGCTCCAGCGGGGATCCGTGAAGCTCTTTTTCTTTTCATGATGTGTTTACCGCCTTTGGCGTTTGAGGCTAAAGTGTCCTATTTCTCAAGTATCTCTTCAATTTTGGATTGCAACTCAAAAACGTGGAAGGGTTGCCCTTGCACCTTGTTAAGCCCGATTGCTTCGATGAGATAGGTGCTGCGGATGAGTTGACGGAGTTGGCCACTGTTGAGTTCAGGAATTAAAATCCGCTTGAATCTGTTGAGAATGTCGCCTAAGTCGTTGGGAAACGGGTTAAGGTGTCGGAGATGGAGGTGTGCTATCGGGACCCCTTCTGCAACATAATTCTCCACTACGGTACGAATCGCCCCATAGGTGCCGCCCCATCCGAGTAAGAGGATTTCGCCTTCTTGTGCGCCGAAGACTTCAGTCGGTGGGAAATCGTTAGCGATGCGAGCAACTTTCTCTGCACGGATTTCGATCATCTTCTGATGGTTTTCGGCATCGTAACTGACGTGTCCTGTCACATCGGATTTCTCTAAGCCGCCGATACGATGTTCTAAGCCAACGGTACCGGGTTTCGCCCATGGACGTGCCAATGTCTCTGGGTCGCGTAGATACGGTTCAAATCCATTGCTGGTATCTGCGCTCACCGCAAAATTCGGTCTAATCTCAGGTAATTCGGAAAGCTGTGGGATTTTCCACGGTTCAGCTCCCATCCCGATGTAGAGGTCGGAAAGAAAAATCACTGGTGTTCTGTATTTGATAGCGATATGACACGCTTCATAGACTGTTTCAAAACAGTCGTATGGACGGGAGGGCGCGACGATTGGGATAGGTGATTCGCCGTTCCTACCGTAAAACATTTGCAGAAGATCGGATTGTTCCGTTTTTGTCGGCATTCCTGTTGAGGGACCTGCACGCTGAATGTTGCATACCACGATCGGTAACTCCGCAATCATCGCGAGATTAATCGCTTCCGATTTGAGCGCAAGCCCAGGTCCGCTACTCCCCGTGACACCGAGCGCACCGCTAAATGCTGCACCGATTGCAACCCCAACAGCCGCAATTTCATCTTCCATCTGCATAGTGATAACACCAAAATTTCTATAGAGCGCGAGCCCATGAAGGATGTCGCTCGCTGGCGTTATCGGATAGCCACCGTAAACAAGCGGTAACTCGGATTGATGCGCTGCAGCGACAAGCCCAAGCACCGTTGCCATGTTGCCGTCAATATTTCGGTAAGTCCCCGGTTCAAAAACAGCCGGTTTCACATCGTAGGAGACAGCAAACTGTTCAGTGGCTTCGCAATAAACATTTCCAGCACGGAGTGCAAGAATGTTTGATTCGATGTACTGCGGTTTTTTGGCGAACTTTGTTTTCACCCATTTCATCGTATATTCCATCGGACGATTGTAGAGCCAGAGGATCATACCGAGTGCGAAAAAGTTCTTACACAGGTCCATTTCCCGTGTTGACAGTTGGGTTGTTTCAAGTGCTTTTCGGGTCAGCTGCGTTAACTCGACCGGGAAAACTTGGTATTTCGTAAGTGTATCGCCTTCAAGCGGGTTACTTTCGTACCCCGCAAGGCGTAGATTGCGACGCGCAAAATTATCAACATTTACAATGAGGATGCCGTTAGGTTTGAGTTTATGGAGGTGAACTTTTAAAGCGGCGGGGTTCATTGCTACGAGTACGTCACAGAGATCTCCGGGGGTGTGGATTTGTTCGCTTGAGAAGTGGAGTTGGAACCCGGACACACCTGCTAACGATCCGGCGGGTGCACGAATCTCAGCGGGATAGTCGGGTAGCGTGGCGACATCGTTACCAATGAGGGCGGTGGTCTCTGTCATTTGTGTGCCAATGGTCTGCGACCCATCGCCGGAGTCGCCAGCAAATAGGATTGTCGCTTCCTCGATTTGCTCTACTGGCTTGCGCATCACAATTGTTTCCTTTTTTCTCTGATATGTGCGCGCTTAGGAGGCGCGCCTATAGGATGTGAGGTTCTAAAACATTTACGCCCCCTCACGGGCTTTGAAGGCATCGCGGACGGGCCTCGGAGGTAGCGTTAAGACTTCTTGCGGAAATTCCTCTATAAGATAGGAGATTACATCACGAATGGACACCATGCCGACAGGACGATTCTCTGTATCGACAATCGGGACATGTCGGTAGCCGCCTCGCGCCATATAGAGAATAGCCGTGTTTAGGGAATCTTGCGGTTGCGCTGTCTCTGGATCTGCTATCATGAATTCTTCAACACTGATGACATCCAGATCTCCAACCTGCTTGTTAAGAATTTTGTTGAGCACGTCTCGCTCGCTAAAAATCCCGCGGAGCGTGCCGTTTTCAATGACCGGTGCTGCACCAATCTTGTTTGCTAAGAGCAGATCAATTGCCTCGTTTGTGCTACTGTTGATGTCAATAGTGATAATAGGACGCATCAGATCTTTTAACGAAATCTGAATTTCTTGCGTACGCCATGCTTTTAACGCAGCGTCTTCATCCATCTGCTCTAATTCTTCGTCAATTGCCAAGTCATATAGCACGGTTACGCCTCCTAATCCTGATGTTCTATAAATATAGCGATATGTTCGAGAATATCACGGGTCGAAATTATGCCGATCGGATATGCTTCGCCTTGATCGTCCCAAACGCAAAGCGGTAAGTGCCGGAAATGCCCGAGGTGCATCAGATTTAACGCGAAGGCAATCGGGTCACTGGCGCGAAGGGTTTCTGGTTCTGGGGTCATTACCTGTTCAACCTTAAATTCCGTAGGCGCAGCGCGCTGCCCGCTCACATGCTGCAGCAAGTCCCGCTCGGTGATGATTCCGACCAATTGTTCATCCTCATCAACGACGAGAATACACCCGCGTCCACTCTCCTGCATCATATCAATGACGATAGAGACAGGGGACCCAATGGGTACGGCAGCAGGTTGTTTGTAGTCTAATGTGCTAATTGGTAAAGACAGCGTTCTCGCGTCCATCGCATCTATTCCTTATAGTATAACGGTAAAAAACAGATTTCAGTTTCTTATTCTCTTACTTAAAAAGGATACCATATTTTTTGCCGATTTGCAAAAATATTTTCAGCGAAAAATTCCCTCTGAATTTTGTAATTTCGGTTACAGTCTGTCCAGCGTCTACACCGTCAATGTAACAGCACGCGAACTCGGTGAACCCCAACCCGGAACAACGATGCTCCACCGACCTGCCGGTCCACCGGCTACCATGATTAGCAGCTCTTCTTCCGAGTATCGTTGGGTCGTGTCGGCGATATAGCGACGGATGTCAGATTTGCTGAAGCCGTCCTCGGAAATTGTCTTTGCGTGCTCAACACCGATGACGAGAAGCGTTTCGCCGCTGCTGTTACCGGGGGCAACGATGTTCTCGGAGATCGTGTTGAGAATACCTTCAGCGGTATTGCTCCCGTGGTCGTTGACGGTTTGCGGACCCGCGGCGGCGAAAACCGTGACAGTGCTGTCGTCGGCTTGGAATCCACGGTCAACATGCATAGCACTCCAAGGATTTGCCTCCTCTTTTTCAGCGATGCAGCACGTGTATTTTCCTGCATGTCCAAACGCTGCACGATCAAGTTCACCGGGCAACGCGCCTCCGATATTTGTACAAATGAGACGCAACGCGCGTCCGATGGTTGCGTTTGCCCGCCACCCTTGACCGAAGAGGTTGAACCCATCGTTGACTTCTAACTGCTTTCGGATGGGTCCGTTCACAACGAGCATCGGCCCAACATGGGATGTCGTGACTTGGACACCGTGGAGGTTGAACCGCTCGGAAATCATCGCCTCAACAGCGGTGAGGATAAGCGGTAGGTATGCTGGTTTACATCCTGCCATGACAGCGTTAATTGCGACCTTTTCGACTGTGGCTCTGCCCCATTTCGGTGGGACGGCAGCGATAAGTTCGTCTGGGTCCCGGGCTGTTCCACTGAGCATGCGTTCAACGCGTTCAGGGGTCGGTGGAACGACGGGGAGTCCATCCGTCCATCCGTTCTCATAGCAGGTTTCAATGAGGTCCTCGGTTTCGTCAATTTCTAATTGTGTAGAATGCCATTCTTGTGCCATAGATTTCCCTTTCTATACGATTAATTTTGGATATGTCCGTTGAGATATGTTATCATATTAGCATGGATTTTTTGCGTTTGCAAGATACAATTTAGAATATTCAGTTGTCTGTTTCTGGTTGTCAGAACTGCTATACCGTGGCAGACACCTGCTAAATAAAGGAATAAAATGGGAACTATTAAATTTCAAGACATCATCGCCGCGAGACAGGTCGTGGCGCGGTATTTAAAATCTACACCACTGATTCACTACCCAGAATTGTCCGAGCAACTCGGATTTCAAGCATACATCAAACACGAAAACCATAACCCTACAGGCAGCTTTAAAGTACGCGGTGGTCTGAATTTCATGCACCATCTGCCACAAACCCAACGCGAAAAGGGCGTAATTACAGCGACACGTGGAAATCATGGACAGTCTATCGCTTACGCATCAGCACAATTTGGTGTCAAGACTACCGTCGTTGTACCGCATGGGAATAACCCTGAAAAGAATAGTGCGATGCAAGCGTTCGGGGCTGAACTGATTGAACACGGTGCCGATTTTGACGAGGCACTTGTGTTATGTGAAAAACTTCAAGTTGAACGTGGGCTTTACTATGTTCACCCTTGCATGGAACCAGCACTCTTCCACGGTGTCGGTACCTATTCGCTTGAGATTTTTGAAAGTCTACCGAATGTGGACGCTATTATCGTGCCGATCGGTGGTGGAAGCGGTTCTTGTGGTGCTATCACCGTCGCGAAGGCGATCAATCCGAATGTCAAGGTCATCGGTGTACAAGCGGAAAATGCCCCCGCTATCTATCGCTCATGGCAAGCAGGGCAGCGTATGGAAACGGATTCTTGCGATACAATCGCAGATGGACTCGCGACGCGGGTGCCCTTCTCAATACCGTTTTCCATTATCAAAAAAGGCATTCACGACATAGTGCTGCTCAGCGAGGCGGAAATTGCAGAGGGTATCCGTTCGGCATTACGGTGGACGCACAACTTGGCGGAAGGCGCGGGTGCTGCACCACTTGCAGCTGCACATAAACTCACAGATAAATTAGCAGGGAAAAATGTGGTGATGGTGATGAGTGGCGCGAACTTGGACACAGAAACGCTCAAGAAAGTGCTTGCCTACCAGTTATGAATCACGTAGACCGGGGCAGACCCTTCAGCCAGTTGGAGGGCTGCCCATTCCGCACTTTCTACAAACTCGTTGCGGAGGGCGTTTGTGAGATCGGGGTGGATGTGTAGCGATGTCAAATCCCAACGCAAATTTTCGCTCTTTTCCACAATGACGTTTGGGACTTCAGCGATAAGCGAGACGCGTTGCAACTCACTATTTTTTCGGGTTAATCGGACGGTTGATAAGACATAGTGAATCGTCTGTTTCGGGTCTCGCATTTCGGCACTGTAATGTTCGTCTGTAGACACTCGGTAATGTCCGAAACGCATCAGTTTTAGGTTACCGAGAAACTGATCTGTTTCATACCCTTCCGGGCGCGGTAAACCCCCATAAATAATAATATGTCGGCATCCATATTCTTCCAAGGCATAGTCCACAGCAAGCTGTCCATCGGTATAGTCTTTGTCCGTTTGTCCAATCCATTCCTGAACAATCTGTTTTGCTTGGGGGAAGGGTTTGTAACCCTGATCAGCAACCGAATCCAGGTCTCCAATGAGAATATCTGGGACAAGCGGCGTGTCTACACCCCGATTTAATTCTTCAAATATACAGATTCCGCCATCGGCACAGATAAGCGGTAAACGGTCTTCCACCGCGGTTACAATCTCTTGACGGTAAAAGTCGAGATGCCGTGTGTCATAATAGCCGTTGAGAAAGATGAGTGCCGATTTCATTTTTCTAATTTCCTTGCGGTTCGGTGAGGTGGATATTGTATGACAGAAGCAGTTGACAAGGATGATAGGAACGTTTGACGCGTTTTAGATTTTCTAACCCTGAATCGTCCATGGCGTTAATCCATCTGTAAGTATCCATCAATTCCTTACAGAATTCGCGGTAAATAAACTGTGCCAACCCTTTCGTGCGGAGGTCGGTAATCTCGAACAGCACGCAGAACGTCTCCGCGTTTAGTGGATAGCCGAAGGTATAGCCTCTAATTTCCCCATCAATGCGGACAACCCTACCAAGAAGCCCGAGCGCATCCGCGTGTGAAATCCCAATTCGGTGCGCCGACTGTGAGTCGTCGAGCATCGCATTATAGATCGGATCGTCGGACTTTTCTGACCGCATCACGCGCCATCTGTCATAAAGCGCGAGACACGCATCCTGATCCACAGTGGTATAAGGGCATAATTTGGCTGAGGTATACTTTGCTACGAAGCCGTTGTATGCGTGGCGTTGTTGTTTGTAGCGGTCCCCTCGCAGCACCGCAAGTGCCTCTGTTTCATAGAGATATTCCGTCTCTTTCAAGGTGGCACAAAACCCATTCTTTTCAAAGAAAACAATCATCTTTTGTGGCACATTTTCGATGCGAGCGATGTGCCGGTTCCGATTGGATTTTAACATGAATTGGTATGCTTGGCAAATAACATTTAGGTAGGTAGGGTTTCCGATCTCACACGGCATCGGTAAGATTGGCATGAAGTAGTCATCACCCTGCTTTGCGAAAATACATAAGTAATCCGCCAGCAGTGTCCAGTAAAACTGAAAATGTTCTCGCCAGACATAAAGCGGTGCGAAGGCATAGTGAGACAGGCGCGTACAGGTCCGATGCGCGCGCAGATCAAAAATCGGTTTGTCGTTAAGCGTGAGTGGCTGAAGTTGCATCTGTCAACTGTGCTAAGGTGTGGACAATTTTCACGGTGTCTTGATAGTTACCGATAAGGCTCCAGTTCGCAGCGATCTGTGCCGTAACCGCTTCGGATTCAACGTAATCAATAACATCACGGATCTGTTGCTGGAATGTTTCCGTTTCGAGGTGTTCCTCACCGAACGGACAAAGCGTATCTACACCGAGTACTACCTCACTTCCATCTTCGCTGAACATGAGCGCGAACGGATAGAGTTGGCAATCAAGCGGACGGATTGAGTAGATCGTGCAATGGCTTGTCTCTGGTTCAAAGAAAGCGCAGATATAGAAATCGTTGTGGCGTTTGAGTTGGATCTGCGCGCTTGCACCGTCTGCCTGCGGATGAAACAGTGTTGGATCAGCTCCATGTGCTATAATTTTCTGTCTTTCTGTCTCGGTAAAGATCGGCGCGAGCGGACTGTCCGCCTCTAAAAACCGACAACAGACATCACACGAGAAGCAGACCTCGGAGGGGATAATTTGGTAGAGCTTGGGGTCCGTAGGGGTAGGTGTCTCCATCGTGTATCCAATGCGCGTGTTGAACCTCAGAATAGAAGATTCCGCTGCCCGACTATGATCCCAAAGTTTTCCCGATTGCATCAATCACAATGTGGATGTCCTTCTCGGTTAACCCCGGATGGAGTGGGAGACTCACAACGCGTTCAAATGCTGCCTCAGCGTACGGGAAATCGCCAACACGGTAGCCGTACCGTTCCTGATAAAAATCGAAGAGGTGTAACGGAATGTAATGGACACTGCATTCAATGTTTGCATCGCTTAAGGCTTCCACAAATTCATCTCGGTTGCCGGTGTGGAGTTGGATGATGTAGAGATGCCACGCATGCTCGCGCGGATTATCCGGTGCTACGGGAGTGCTTATCTCCGAAAATTTTGCCAGTTCCGTTTGATAGATTTGCGCGAAATTTCGGCGGCGTTCGTGTTGTTTGTTGAGTTTCATGAGTTGACACAACCCCATCGCCGCTTGGATATCGGTCATATTGTATTTATAACCTTCTGTCGTGATGTCGTAGTGCCAGATATTGCGCTGCGATTGACGTGACCAAGCATCTTTATCGATTCCATGGAGGCGCATCGTGCGGAGCGGTTTGGCGAATGCGTCGCTGTTGGTGGTAATCATACCACCTTCGCCTGTAGTGAGATTTTTATTCGCATAAAAACTAAAAGCAGACAGGTCACCGATAGCACCGATCTGTTGTCCTTTGTATTCAACTGGAATGGCGTGCGCAGCGTCGTCAATGAGCGTGAGATTGTGGTTTTGACTTATGTCCTGCAGCGCATCCATATCGCACGGGATACCCGCGATATGAACCGGGAGGATCGCCTTTGTACGGGGCGTTATCGCCTGCTCAATTTTACTTGTGTCGATGTTCAATGTATCCGGATGGATATCCACAAACACAGGCTTTGCACCGACATATCGAATCGCTTCAGCAGTTGCGGTGAAGGTGTAAGGAGTTGTGATAACTTCGTCGCCGCTGCCGACATCAGCGACTACAAGACTCAGATGCAACGCCGCGGTACAAGAACTAACAGCGATGGCGTGCTTGACACCGAGGTATTCGGCGAAGGCGCGTTCAAATTCGCGGACCCTGTTTCCCGTGCTGATCCATTTCGAGGCGAGCACTTGGCTAACGGCTTCGATTTCGGTATCATCGATCCAAGGACGACTAAACGGTATAAACGGATTCTTTGCCATAGACGGATTCCTTGTGTTCTAAATTCTGTGTGATATATAATGCCTTATGGATTCGCTATGAGTTATGCTTGATTAAAATGTTTATACGGACGGTTCCATTTTTAGTTGCAGGATATGGATCATGGCTTCAAGTGCCAGTTTATAACTATGGGTCCCGAAACCGCCAATGACCCCAGCAGCAATCGCCGAGATATACGAATGATGCCGAAACTCTTCGCGGGCATAGATGTTAGAAAGGTGGATCTCAATGACGGGTAGTGCGACGGTAGAGAGTGCGTCTCTGATAGCGACGCTCGTATGTGTATAGGCTGCAGGGTTAATCAAGATACCGTCTGCCCAGTCGATATGGTCGCCGATAATGGAGACGAGTTCGCCTTCATGGTTAGATTGAAACATTTTGAGGACGACTGCGTGAGGCGCTGCTGCGGCATGCTGATCGAGCATCGTATTGATATCTGATAGGGTTTCGTGTCCATAGATCTCCGGTTGACGTTTTCCCAAGAGATGTAAATTCGGCCCATGTAGGACGAGGATGTTCATGCATATTTCCTTTTGGTGAAGTATGACCTTACCCTAAGCAGTATACAATCAATCGCAAAAACTTTCAAGTTTTTTATCGCTCACTCCCAAGGAGGACCACAGAGTCATTCAATTGTCACATAACTACGATTTTTTCGTACACATCTCTTCCCGGTAGGAGCAAGTGTTTTTGCTTGGGTGTTTCTTGTCGCTCGCGATTTCTCCGCGAAAATCCCTGAAAAACCGGAAACTGAATGGCTCTGGAGAGGACCACCTCAGTTTTTTCAAAATTCCTGAATCATCAACTAAATCATCAACCCTCTAAACCTTTATATTTTCTGAGTTTATCATATAATCATCAACCTAAATTGGTTAGAAATCATCAACCAATACATAGTGAGTTCCCCGTCCCTTTCCGACTTTTTTTAGCACACCCCTGTCTACCAAGGTCGTCAATTCTTTATGGGATGAGACATGTGAAAGATGAGCAAGGGTCTGTAATTCTCGATTGGTAATTTGTCCATACCTACTTTTTGTCTATCCGAGCACCAAGGACGCGCGCGCCGTAAACAATCGTCAGGAACATGATAATACCGGAAAGGGTTCGGAAGTGTTCCTCATAGCTGCGCTATTTAAATTTCCAGAATCTGAAGGAAAAGAATTCATCCGCGAGTGCCTGCCACGCGAAAAAGATGATACCTCCGGAAACACAGACCGTCGTAAAGACGAAGGGTAAGGATCGCCTTGTCTCTTTGAGGCTGCACCAGATCAGTGCAGCACACCAGATTATCATCAGGATTAGAAGGAGTTTCACTATTTGCCTCACATTTTATCCGAAGAAATGGTTTGTTACGAAACGATGCCCACTTCTTCACGCCAAGCGTCCAGCAGCTGCATGTTACCGAGTGTATCCTCCCAAGACATTGCCGGTGCCTGTCTATCAGCGAGATGTGCTGCAACCGTATCGGCTTCGTAAGTAAATAGATCTCTGTCGGCAGGGACTATTATTTCAATTGTTTCCCTGTTTTGCGACGATTGAACCATCAGCTGCGTTGCCGGGAAGGTCGTATCAGGTGGCAACGGTGTCCTTGCACCACGGCAAGGCGATGAGGGCAACCACGGATTCGGAACCGTTATCGTGCCTTCCGTGCCGTAAATAATAACGTTACTCCCATAATTGCATTCAACGGCACAAATGATCTCCGCGATAATGTCGTTTTCAAATTTCAGGGTCGCTGCTGCAATGTGGTCTACACCTGTCGGACCAATTTTACCGTTCCCTTTGATGGAGATTGGATTCAGAAACAGTTCATTCGCCGCTGCACCTGCGATTTTCCGTGCCATTGAGGCGGTATAGCACCCGATGTCGAGGATACCACCACCCCCCATTTCACGGTTGTAGAGACGGCTCTGTGGGTTGAAACCTGAACGGTAACCAAAAGTCGCACGAATGGCTTGGACATCGCCGATTGCGCCATCTTGTATCAGTTCAACCATTTTGGCGATCTGCGGGTGGCACCGATACATGAAGGCTTCCATGAGGAAGACATCATTTTCGCGTGCAGCGTCCACCATCGCAGCGGTTTCAGCGTGGTTCATGCTGATCGGTTTTTCGACCAGTAGGTGTTTTCCCGCTTCCGCACATTTTATTGCCCACTCCGCGTGCAGCGGGTGAATCGTCGCGATATAGACAGCGTCAACATCGTCATCAGTCAACAGATCGGCGTAATCGTTGTATTGGCGAGGGATGCCGAAATCGTTGGCGAGTCTGTCTAAACGTTCCTGTGTACGACTTGCGACAGCGAGAATCTCTCCTGAGTCTGTAAAACGCATGCCATTGCAGAAAACATAGGCGATACCACCTGCTCCCATAACTCCCCAGTTTAACATCTGTTATCTCCTTCTATGATTTCTTTGCGGCTTCGCGCTGACTTGCGAGTGGGTGCATAATACCCGCACCTGGCGGCCAGACGCCCGGTTCCGCCTTGATCCAGTCACACAATTTCTGAGCGTTCGGTGCCAAAGTTTCCCAAATTTCGTGAGGCATAATCCGACTGAACATTTGTCGTGTCCACCATGGGGCACCGTATTCAACGTTTGGCAGTGCGCGAATCTCTTTCGACAGATTCGGCGTTGCGCCGTGCCATGCCCGATTATCTCGGAATACGCCGGAACCGGCAGTCGCGCCAACGAGCGTTGAATGTTTCATCCAATCCGGTTCGTCACCCGGAGGCGGTGGGTTCTGTTGCAGCGTATGTGTCCCCGGAATCTGACGAATCGGACCATTTTCCCAAGTGAGGTCGCACATGATGAAGTTGATGGTAACCATCGGCGGAGTCATCTCCATAATCAGTTTTTGGGACGGGACATCAAGATTACCGTTGTCATCTCTATGGAGTTGAACGCCGAGACGTTCCGCTTGGACGATCCGTGCTTCGGAGAGGTGTTGTGGATCTCTACCGTCAAGATGCAGATGTTGGTACTCTATAGCACCGGGGAGACAGAGATCTCCACCGGAGCCCCACACACGGTAATCTGAAGACCCGAAAATCTCTGTGACAATCGGCGTAGTTGTCGGTAGGTCAATCATGCTTGCCCAAGCCGGATGGTGCAACATCTGTCTCGAAGCGGAAGAGGTACCGTAGCTATACCGATGTGGCAACCGTCCGGTTTCAGCCACATATTTTCTACTACCGGATCCTGGTATAGAAAGGATGTCTCGGAGAGCCTCAGCGCAGCCGTCTCTCCAACGAGCGAGTTGCTCTGGCGTGAGCAGATCGCGCACCACAACGAACCCGTCCCGATGGAAGATACGAGCGGCTCTCTTAACTTCATGCGGATCGCAGATTTCGAGTCCACGGATGCCGTTATGTTCGCGGAGTTTTTCGCGGAGCGCCTCTACCTCTGGGTCATCGTAGACCCGACGCTTCGGCGAGTTGGGATCTTCTACACCGAACCCTCTACGTTTGGGCGAGTAGTTTCCGTCCGCATCGACGGTTTCATTGACCGGTGCGTGCTCATCCCATCCGACTCGCGTCTCTCCATAGACTTCCATCTCTTCAAGTTCTGCAGTTAAGGTACGTCTATCATTTTTCATAGGGCTAACTCCTTATTTTCCGCAGTATTGCAATCGTCAAACATCGGCTTTAATCTATCACGTCCCTTCTTTTTTCGCAATGAATTAATTTACTTGAAAAGAGATTTTCGTATCTGCTATGATAGTACGTATTAGATCCGCGCAACAATTTCCAAGGGATGGTAACCGCACGAAAATATGAGAATACTCCACACTGCCGATTGGCACATCGGTCAACGGCTCCACGAGCGTCAACGCACTGATGAACACAAAGCGTTTCTGGATTGGCTCCTCGACACAATCCAAGAACACCAAGTTGAACTCCTCCTCGTTTCAGGCGATATCTTTGATACAGCACTCCCCTCCTCGGATTCGACAAACCTCTATTATCAGTTCCTCTACCGCCTCTTTAACGAGACCGATGCATACACAGTGATTACTGCTGGCAATCACGATTCCGCGCGACACTTAGAGGCACCACGGGAATTTCTCAAAATGGGCAAAATTTACGTCGTCGGACTTGTCACAGAACCCGCGGAATGCGTTTTTCCCTTCCCACCCGACAACCCACGCGTCATGGTCGCTGCTGTTCCGTACCTTTATGAAACGGAACTACCGCATGTCTCTTATGAGACGGAGATAGAAAAGATCGAACGGTATCTCGAAAGGTTCAAGGCGTTGTATGCCGATTGCGTTGCTGCCATGCCTGTGGGACTCCCGAAGATTTTAATGGGGCACCTCTTCGTTCAAGGCGGACAAATAAGCGACTCTGAACGAAATGTACAAATTGGTGGCGCGACCGCTGTCCACGCAAGCGATTTTCCTGAGGATGTGAGTTATGTTGCTCTCGGACACCTTCATAGACCGCAGACGATCAATGGTGCCAATTATCCGATCCGGTATTCAGGCTCGCCGGTTCCACTACGGTTCAACGAAACGGGGTATCGCAAAAAGGTGTATCTATTGGAGTTATCTGATGATGCCACGCTCATCCGAGATGAAGAAATTGAGATTCCTATTTTCAAAGAATTATGCACTGTCGAGGGTGATGAAGTCGCTGTTTTGTCACAAGCAATGACAGGCGAGTGGAGTGGAAAGTATATCCAAGTCAAACTGAAATTAGATGCACCGAGGGTCGGTATCAGTGATGAAATTCGGAAAGCATTCAGTGACCGTGGCGGCGATGTCCTGAGCGTTGAAGTCGAGCTGCCAGAGACAAAGCAGGGACCGACAATTCCCGTTGAGGATATGAAGCGTCCCGAGGAAATCTTCGAGCAATTTCACAGAACAAACTACGATGGTAATCCACCCGATGAAATCTTGACGCAGACTTTCAGCGAATTAGTCCAGATAGTTGAGGAATCCGAATGAAAATATGTAAATTGAAACTTAAGAGTCTAAATAGTTTTCGTGGAGAAGTTGAGATTGATTTTGAGAAGTCGCCGTTGGATGATGCTTCATTGGTGGCAATTACCGGTCCAACCGGTTCTGGAAAAACCACGCTGTTGGACGCTATCTGTGTCGCGCTCTATGGTAAAACACCACGTCTGAGTGGAACTACAAATCAACATCCGAGGCATCTGATTAGCCATGGCGAAACGGAGGGTTTTGCTGAAGTCTATTTTGAGGCGAACAGTACGCGTTACCATGCAACTTGGTCCATTAAACGCAAAGGTTCTCCTAAAGGGCAATTGTTTGATGATTCCGAGGAGTTAATCACCACCAAAGTCGCTCAGGAGGTAGAATCTATCTTAGGGCTTGATTTTGATGCCTTCAGACGATCGGTCATGTTAGCACAGGGAGAATTCGCCGCGTTTTTGAAGGCAAACAATGAAGAGAGACGCACAATCTTGGAAGCGACCGCAGGTATCAGTATCTACGATGTACTGAAAAAGGCGTTAAATGATACAGTTAGCGAAGTTGAGACTGCGAACGCCGAAGTCTACGATAAATTAAATAAAATTCCAGAAGCCTCTCGTGAGCAGCTCGCAGATGCTGAAGCGGAACTTGATAGGCTACAAACGGATGCGAAACAATTAGGTGAAGAAATTCAGCAGATACAACAAGAAAAAGCGCGGGAAACAAAAAGGACAGAGGACTTTGAGAAACTCCAATCTTCAGAAAAGCGACAAGATGAACTCTTGAATCAGCAGCCAATGATTGACGCGCTCCAAGTAGAGCAGGAAAACGCGAATCGAGCCGAGCGTCTTCGCACTGAGAAACAGGAATTTGATAGCGCAAAATCAGAACTTGAAAAGGCAACAGCGATGCTAAGTTCGGCTGAAACGGAGAAAGTTGAGGCAGAGGAGCAGGTTGAAACCGACCAAACTGTCTATGACCAGAAAGCGGCAGCTTACTCGGAAGCATCCGCCGAGCGAGACCGAAAGACACAGGTCTACGCTGCGGCAAAATCAGATGTAGAACGAGCATCTGAGCGATTTGCAGAGGCGGATAAGCGGATGCCAGAATTGACAGATGTAAGTGATCGGATTGACACACTTGAGAACCAATTAGCCGACAAACAAACTAAGCACACCCAGTTACAGAAACAGATTGAGGACGCACAGCGTTTTTTGGATGAGAATTCGCTTCCATCAAACCCGCGGGATTGTCTCAAGCGAGCAAATAGATTTCTTTCTGAATTAGTTTTACAAGAAAAGCAGTTAGAAACAGCATCGGCAACCAAAACACAGCATGAGAAGAAAGTATCGTCGTTAAAGCGGGACATCAAGGAATTGTCTAAAACTCGCGAAAAACATCTTTCGGATAAATCGGATGCAGAGGCTACGTTGACAGACGTTTCGATTGAGTTGAACACGCTGCAAGAGGTTGGTTCCCGCGAAGAATGGAATGAGCGAAAAAAGAATGCCCTTGAAGCACAACCCATCGCGCAGGAATATGAAACTGTGAACGATGATTTAGTGGATTCCGAAGATGATATGGGCGAATTGAACGAAGCCAAAGCAGGTTTAGACGCAGAACTTGGGCAGATTGAGAGTGAATTAACAAGTCAAACGGATGTGTGTCAGCGCACAGTGGAAACAGTACAATACTGTGAAGAAGCACGAGAGTCTGCGATGTTTGCAAGCCCTATCAATCAACTTCGACAAAGACTTCGGCCGGGAAAATCTTGCTCGGTGTGTGGTGCTATAGAACATCCGCACGCCCATGTTGTGGAACCTGAGAGCAAGGAATCGCTGCAGAATGCCGAAGACGCTTTAACGAAAGCGAAAACTGATGCTGATGACGCTCAAGGGCAGTTACAGGCTTTGAAGACGAGACAGACGCAAACTGAACAGAAGATACGCAACACTGACGATCAAATTAAAGATTGCGATACGGAAATTGAATCCCTACGAAACCGAAGATCAAAACTTCTTACACAGTGGCAGGAGATTTATCCGAACATTGATATTTCATCTGATTGGATCGCCAAGCAGATTGAAGCTGCGGATACTGCTATTGCAGCCCTTAGGGATACCGAGCAGGCACGAACGGGGGCATTGCACGCTTACGAAATAGTGTCTGGGCAACTCAAAGCCTGTAAAAAGGATATTGAACGTGAGACGAAGTCTCTAAGCGAAACTCAGGAACAGTTGCAAAGTATTAGTAATGATGTTGAGGGTTTGAAAATTACCATCACAAACATTGAAATCCGCTTTAGGGATGTATTGCCTAAGATTTTTCGTGGCGTTACGCCGAAGGAAGCGGTGGATCAGTTTGAAAATAAGATTAAAGAGGTAGAGACGCATGAAAATGAGCGCGACACAGCGGAGATGCAACTTCAAGTACTTAATACCAATATTGAGGCAGATCAAAGTAACCTTGAAGATCTGAGAGATCGCCACAAAAAATTGGAAACTGAGATAGATGGATATCAGAGCGAAGCGGAAGCGTTTTTAGATACCGTTCGCAAGAAAACTGACGGATTGGAGACAGAAGCCGCGATTGACACCGCTATTAGTGGATTGGAAGTGGAACTGAAGACGAAAGAGAATGAACGTGGTGCAGCTCAACAACAATTACAGGGAAGTCAAACACTCTTAACTGAAAAGCAGACTACTCACGAGATTAGCAAAGAACGGCGTGGTGAATGGGTTGAGCAGTTTGGAACGGCTCGCCAAGCGTACTTCAATAAGTTAAAGGACGGAGGCTTTGACTCACCAGAAGCACACGACAACGCTTTCCGAGATGATAACCGGATGCAAGACTTAACCGACCAAATTGACGCGCATAAGGATGAAGTGCGGGAACTTGCATCAGAAATTCGTGAGCTGTCCGCACGCTTTGATGAAAATCCTTTTGATCCAGATGCATTAGGTCGGATTGAAACCACACTCGAAGAAATCGAAACGCTGCTTCAAAAAAAGCAACAAGAGGTCGGTGCGCTACAACAGAGTATTGACAACTTGAAAAAGGCACTAAAAGAACGTGAGCAACTCGGTGTTGAAGTAGCGGAAGCTGAGGCAGAATTAGCGCGTTGGAAAAGGTTACAGGAGACAATTCCTGCCAATGCTTTACGCGATTTTGCACTGGAAATTATGTTCAAGCAGATGGGCAGTTTAGCCAATGAACAACTGAAATATCTCACCTCAGAGCGTTACCAACTTAAAGTTGAGGGGATCGGCAACTTGTCTGTCGTTGATCGCTGGAATGCGAATGAAGAACGTCCGGTTGAGACACTTTCCGGTGGTGAATCGTTCTTAACGAGCCTCGCTTTGGCACTTGCCCTTTCGGAACTGAGTCGTGGACGGTCGCAACTCAATTCGCTATTCCTTGACGAAGGGTTCGGCACCCTTGATAGCGAAACACTTGACATCGCTATCGCAGCACTCGAAGGACTCCGCATGCAGGGACGGAACATTTTCCTCATCAGCCACATTCGGGAATTAACGAGACGTTTACCCGTCAAAATTGAAGTTAATAAAAAAGGAAACGGCAGTTCATCTGTTAGAATTCAAGGTTAACCTAACAAAACTGGAGGCTTTACATGCAATTTGGATTTATGTCGCCTGTCTGTCCGCCGTTAACATTGGCGGAACTGATTGACAAAGCAAAACAGTATGACTACAAACACTTGGAACTCCGCGTCGAATGGGATCATGGACACGGTGTCGAATTAGATTCAACACCGCAACAACTCCGAGATGCACGCGCCCAATTTGTTGATAGCGGGATTGATCTCTCCTGCATCGCAACGGGGGTCCGATTCATCGATCCTGACGCGAACAAACGCGCCGAACAAGTCGAGCTTCTCAAGCGTTACATCGAGCTTGCGGCAACCATGGGCGCGGCGAATATCCGTATCTTTGGGGATAGAGTGCCGAGCACGCCAGTTGAAGTTTCTCAAACTTTGGATTGGGAAGCGGATGGCATTCGTCAGTGCGACGGCTTGGCTGGCGACGCAGGCGTTGCACTCTGTTTAGAGACACACGGCAACCTCATCGGCAGTTACGTTGCGGAGACACTGCATCGCGCTGAAGCACAAAACACTTTTGTGAATTGGCATGCAGCGCATCACGTCCGGCACGGAGAGCCAGTTGATGTGGCGTATGTCCATCTACGCGGCAAAGTCCGACACGCACACGTCAATTTCGGAGACAGCGGTCCGATGCCAGATACCGAACAGGATTCACTCACGCTTCTCGCAAAAGACGGATATAACGGGTTTGTCTCTATAGAGGTTATCAATCCACCGGATTCCGATGCCGTGCTGAAACGGCATGCCGAACTCTATAGTACGTTATAGTATACTCCGGCGCGTTTAGAGACTAAGAATAGAGCGTCGCCATTAAGTGTCGCCTACCGCCGTGATTTCGGAACTCGCAGAGATAGATGCCTTGCCATACACCTAAATTAAGGCGATGGTTCGTAATCGGGACGGAGACGGTGAAACCGACGAGCGATGCTTTGATATGTGCTGGCATATCGTCGTCGCCTTCTATGGTGTGTTTATAGAACGGTTCGCGCTCTTTGACGAGTTGATCAAAACTGTTGGCAAAGTCTTCGCGAACCGTCGGATCGTCGTTTTCGTTGATAGTCAATCCTGCCGAGGTGTGTTTGATAAACAGGTGCAGGATACCTTCTCTCGGCAATTCGCCGAGCGATTTCATAATCTCATCTGTAACGAGATGAAAACCGCGTCGGTATTCAGGTAAAGTTATTTCGATTTGTTGAATCACTTTTAGTTACTCCAAGTCTACTGATTATACTGGAATGTATTATAACACAATTTGAGGAAGACATAATAGCAATTTTAATGCCGTAGGTTGGGTTGAGCGGTGAAAGAGCAAGCCCTTAGTTTATACGGAGCATCCCGATTGTCGATAACCGTCCTTGGAGATAGAGATAGCGAAACCCAACATTCCAAACGCTGTCGGTGTGAAGTGTGTTGGGTTTCACTTATATGTTGGTGATTTCAGGTTTCTTGGTAGACTTGAAAGCCATCCTATTTATACGGTTTTAGTAAGTTCCCGTTCAACCCAACCTACGATGCTGACTGATCGAAACCCATGGCTATTTTGCTGACTGCTGATGGCTAATTGCTATGAGCATAAGGAGTTTTTATGGACATTATCTGTGCTTCTATCTGTTACCGAGGCTACGCAGAAGACGAAGTTGCCGCAACTTTGGAAAACGCGCCGAAAATCGGCTACCGCCTCATGGAAATCCACGGCCCGCTTATCTGGAGTGTGGATGCCGCACACGCGTTTGACATAAACGCCATGAAGGCGAAGGTTAACGCATCCGGCATGAAATGTGCCGGACTCTATCCGCCCGGATGGGGTGGACAGGACAATGCCGATGTTGACGCACGCGCCGGCGCAATCGCAAGGTGTGTCGAAATCGCCGAAGGACTCGGGGCAACACATCTAACAACGAGTGGCGCGCAACGCAGGACAGATCCGGGTGCATTGGACAGGGTAACCGCTTGTGTCCGTGAGGTCTTGCAACGCATGCCAGCAGAGAGTCAAATCAAACTAACGCTTGAACCGCATCACGGGAATGTCCTTGAGCAGGCAGAGGATTTCCAAACGGTTTTAGATGCTATTCCCGACGAACGGGTCGGTGTCTGCATCGATACTGGGCATTTCCACGCGTCCGGTGTGGACACACTTGCGGCAATTCACCAATTCGGTTCACGTACCTATGCGGTGCATCTCAAAGACCATATCGATACGGTATCAGTCGGCATCGGACGTGGTGAACTCAACCTCAAAGAGATTATCGAGACACTCCAAGAGTCCGGCTATCAAGGTGACTTAACACTGGAGTTGGAAGTCGAGGACCCAGAAAACCTACCGCGCTATACTGAGGAAGCGTATCTCTATCTCAGTGGAATGCTCGGTTTACGGCTATAGTTCCCATGTTTCGATAAAATCCGCAACGCCGAAATTGGCAGGCATTTCATTGAAATAGTAGTGCATCGGACCGGATTGAAAACCCGGTAGATACTGCTCTTCGTCGGTCTTGAGGAGTGCATCGATCGGTTTAAAACGATCCCACACGATGGCTGCTTCTTCTTTCGTGAACCGTTCCGCGAACGGCGGTCCCCAATTAAGGGTAATTGCATGAAAACCCTTCCCGCGGTTCTTGAGTTCATCGGGGATGTCTGCCAGATCACAATCGTGCATCATTGCCACAAAACAGGCAGCTTTACACAGGAAAACGGTTGAGAGCATCTTCCCTTTCTCACCTCTGTCAGGGTGCAAACCTTCGAGTGCCGTGTGATAGGCATCAGCACGCTTTTCAATCACAGCGCGGAGTGCATTTTCCGTCCACACCTTCATCTGCTCACTACGTTCATTCCACCGGTGGAATTTGTCTTGCACTTCTGGCGACAGGTAATCTATGTAGTCAAACGCCTGATAATGGGTATGGTTCGCAAATCCACCGTGGATCGTGCGCCGTATCTTCCGACTATAATCGCTGCCCCAATGCAAAATAGGCAGAATATAAACAACGCCATCGCCTGCATTAAGATGTGTCTGCACTGCACCGGGTAGTGGGACTTTCGGATCCGCCAACAAGTGTTGGTTTACCTCGTCAGTGTTGACGTGCAGGTGACTGCCGGGCAGCACCCACAACACACTATCGTCATAGAGTGAGAGATTCCACTGCACATAGCGCGGTCCCGTCTCCACAATGTCGTCAATATAGCCTTGTAATGGCGCGGTATCAATCGGGTGGTGGTCGCGATGCCACGCGGCAGGTCCACAGTCCTTGACTGGGCTGCACATGAGCATCATCTCAGTAACACCAGCATCTTCCTCGCCGAGCAGCTCAGTGCTGGCACCTTGCATGTTTTCGTGTGCCCAAATTTCGACAGCACTTGCCGTTTTCTCATCAACAAGCCGTGCGAGTGGATCACGTCCGAGCAGTAGACGCGGTTGTGGTGAAGTCTCCCATACGCCCCCGGGTGGGTCGTTTGGTCCCCGTTCTCGCGCCCAGATTTCCCGCTGGCGTGATACCATCAGTTCATAACTCTCTCGAAGCGCATCCAGTTCTTCCGGTGGAACCACTTCCCGTAGAACGAGATACCCTTCTTCCATGAATTGATCCCGATTCACTTTCATGATTTTTCTCCGGCTGCGTGTTATCCTCTACCAATATAGAGTTGACCGACCGGTAAGACAGTCGCTTCTAACATATTTATATTCGGTGGAAGCGTTGCCATTAGAACAGCAGCTTGTGCGAGAGCATCAACGTCCATCATCGGCTCGGTCGGTGCCTGTGGACGGTTCTGGATGCGTTCCACATAAGTGTTGCCGGGCTTCAAACAGCTCGCCGTAATCCCGTGCGGTCTACCTTCAAGTGCTGTTACCTGCGTCAGTCCCCAGATACCGAATTTAGTGGCACTGTAGGGCGCAGTGAGCGGACGAACCCGATGCGACGAGATACTGCCAATGTTGATGATACGTCCACCTTCACCTTGCGCCTTCATAATCCCGAATGCCTCGCGCGTGCAGAGAAACGGCGCGCTGAGGTTCACAGCGACAACCCAGTCCCACGCCTCTGTTGAGAGTTCATCTATAGGACCAGCATCGAATGCACCGGCATTGTTCACGAGGATGTCCAAGCGATCATACTCCGCCATCGATTTTTCAAAGAGTGCTTTGATCTGTGCCTCGTCCGTTACATCGGTCGGCACAGCTAACACCTTTGTGCCGTTTTCGCGAAGTTCGTTAGCGGTTTCCTCAAGAAGTTCGGCATTCCTTGCAGCGATAGTCAAACTCGCTCCTTCAGCGGCGAGTCCTTTCGCAATCCCTTTACCGATGCCTCGATTTCCACCCGTTACAATCGCAACTTTCCCATCTAATTGTCCCATTATTGAGTTCCTTTCTTGTTATCAAAACAGTTCTGTCAATAAAGATTCTGTTCTAACTGCCTGTACTCTGTCGCCCGCGAGTCGCATTGCCGATATATGTGCCTGCAGAAATGCTAAATCTTCAGCTGTATCAATATCATACCACGGAGGCAGGAGTCCCAAGGTTGCCTCTGCTGAGTGGATACGCCTCACTGTCTGTTTAAAAACCTTCGCCGTGCTCCATGCGATTCCCTCAAATACGTGTGGTACTGCTGTTGTTAATGCTACAGCAGAGAAACCGATGAGGTAATAACCGCCATCTGTACTCGGTCCGATAACGGTATCCTGTGCGTCGAGCAGTGTGATTGCTTGGGAGATATATGAAATCGGTAGCGTCGGACTATCGGATCCAACGAATAGGATCTTTGTGTATCCTTGTTTAGCTGCCCACTGCGTTGCTGAGGTGAGTCGTTCCCCGAGGTCTGCTCCTATTTGTGGGATATAGATAACATCATCTCCGATTAACGCTTGTAAATCGGGTTGTGCTTCTGGTGGTGTATACGCAATGACGATATCTACATCGGAGAGTTCAGCAAGCGTCTCACACCAATCTGTGAGGAACGCCGTATAGAGTGTCGCCGCTTGTTCCGGTGAAAGCCGTGGTATCAGCCGCGTCTTGACAGCGTTTGGTATCGGATTCTTAGCGAAAACAATAACACAAGTCTTCACCGGGAACATTCCTTATTTTTGGTTTCGTGGTTTTATTTCTATAGTGGCGGCAAATGTTCCGTTTCTACAGATGGAGTGCTTGGCGTAAACGCGACAGGAACCTTCCCGCAAAGTGTTTTTGCGGTGGATTTTCTGGCTCCTCCAGTGTCTCAATATAGAGATCCACCACACCCTCAAAGGCAACGCGTAGTTCTTCGTCTGTGTTTCCGTGGAAACAAATGATATCATTAATACCGACGACATCACCGACGAAAAAACCATCTTCGTCACTATAGTGGATTTCAGCGGTGTATCCTTTATACGTCATTGTTTTCATGGTGTTATTCCTACTTCTTCTAAGAAATTTCGCGCACGTCTAATTTGGTAACGGTGTGCTTCTTTTTGGGGATGAGGGATATGAAATGTAACCCTTTTTCCATTCAGCTGAAAGACTATACCAGATCCTTTTCTTTCCTTTTTTCTCGCACCAAGTGCTATGAAAAGGGTTTCAATACGCCTCCATGGCAACGTGGCAGGAGTCTGTGTGCTAAAAACAGACTCCAATGTCCTTTGATGTTTTTTGTTTAAGCGTACGTTCATATTATAACCGTGGGTGTGCTTTAACGCTTAACACTACCATATACCCGTTGAAATGTCAACTTAAAAATTCCAGTTCACCTACCATTTTAATACCAGACCCGATACACAGGTATCTCAAAAACTGCACCCACTAAACTCCAGAACGTTCCGATCAGAAAGTCACCCAAAATCACCCCAACAAAGAATGGAGAAGCCTTCCGATAGGTCCGCAACCCACCGAATTTGAGTAAGATCGCCTTGATAAACCAGCCGACACAGACCGCGCTCCATACCCATACCATTCCTGCGGATAAACCGAGCGCGTAGCCCGCTGGATGGAACGGAAACCAGATAAACTGTCTCCTCAGAAACATCAATCCCAACGTGAACAGCGAGGCAAACGCTGTGAAACTTAATCCAGTGCTGTCCGGCGCGTGGGGTTGTTGCAACCACGGCACCAGCATCCGTTCAAAGGTTTCAAAGCCGATACCGATAATATATCCCTCCGTCCGAACCGCACCGTGTTGGTATATGAGATGCAAATACGCCCAAAACGAGACAGGGGTAGCAACCAATAGCGCAACGATCATGGCAATCGCCATCTTTTTCTGAGAGAGCCGTGCACGTTCCGCAATCTTGAATCCTTCCAATTGGCTCGGCATCGGGTGCGAAACATTATCTCGGACGTATGGATACAAAAAAGACAGAAGTGTCAAGTTCGCCGCGCCAATCCGTCGAACCCCTAAAACCGAGACGAGCATCAATTGGGGGTGCGTCCAAATGACCTCATGATAAGGCACACCGACAGCCGCCCGCGCATAAGTTATGGCGATAGACATGAGAAAATAGAGACATAGAAAGGCGAGAAGAATTCCAACAGACATGCCCGCTTGCTGAAAAATGAAAACCAGGATCGCGGTGCCTATCAAGATGCCAAGTAGGGCGGTGCGGTATTGAAACGGCTCGTTTGTGGAAGTTGAAGGCTTCAAAGCCATCGTAAATACCGTTTTAAGATGCGGACGACTGACCCATAAGACTAAAATCCCAAGTGTCAACCACGCGCCAATGCCTTGTTGATTGTAGTAAGGAAAACCCGGTAACGATTTCCAGCCACCGATGCTCCCTAAAATCAACTGGAATTTTGTAAACAGAAAAAAGAACCAGACCGAAAACGAGAGCTCAAGTGGAACAAAGAACGTCAAGCCGATAACCCACGGATAGAAGAAGAGGGGTAGCCATCCGATAGCACTCCAAGGTTTCGTCGTAAAAATTTTCGCACCGAAATCGGGAATTTTGAGCGGCACGCCGGGGACAAAAGGATAGAGGAAATGGAGTCCGTTGAGGAGTTCTACCGCTGCACAGATACCGAGCCCAAGCCATAACAATCTTCTTGAGAAAAACCGCGGCGTGGTCATCTCTATCGGGAGTTGTGCAATCGGATAACTCAACGGTTCCCGTTCACTCCACTGCAAACGCTGAATGCTATTAAAGCACATCAAGATGAAGAAGAGAACAAACGTAACAAACGACCAAAGCAGCGTAGGACCGATCCACGCTAACAGATGTTTGGCTGTGTATAAGGTTGAGTTGCCTTCAAAGAAACCCGTGAGCACACCTTTATCCTGAATCGTAAACCAAGATGGAATATATCTGTGAAAAAGGGCTGCGTATTCGTTTTCAAAGGTCGCGAACCAGAACGGGTGCGCGAGAATCCCCAAGATAAAGTCCATCGGGTTATGCCCAGAGACAAGGCAGAGCATAACCAGCATCTGATAGACGATGAGAAGTTGCGCACGGTTCAAGGCGAGTTGTGGGCGGTACTGCTTGAGCAGTGTATTGAGTAATACGAGAAAAAAGAGATTGACAATCGGGACAATAAACAGGGAGGCGTAAGCAGGATTCAAGGAGTGGTGGATACCGCTGACGAGCGCAATCCAATACGCATTGATCAGAATCAGGGCTATACCGATGGCAAGCGGAAGCAGGGGCGAAGTCGTATCAGTACCAATTTGAGGTTGATGGCTTTTTTCTGACATGGCTGCCTTTCAACGCGAAAAGAGTGTAAACACTGTCTAAGGCGGTCTTCTCAATACCATCTTTATTAGGAAGCTGTTGTGTGGTGATTCGGGTCAACAACTCAATATAGAGATCCCACGCCGCGTCTTTATCAGTGACTGACAGATCGAATTCCATTCCCATCACTGGGGGTTTCACCTGTAAACCGGTAAGATTCCATTTCTCAAATAGGTCTTGGAGATGCATTTTGTATGTCCTTAATTTCTATAGGTGGAGTGCTTGACGCAGGCGGGATAATAGTCTGCCCGCGAGGTGTTTTTGCGGTGAATTTTCGGGTTGCTCTTTGACTCTGATATGAAGATCCACTACGTTTTCAAAGGCAATACGCAATTCTTCATCGGTATTCCCGTGGAAACCTATAATATCATCACCAGGGTCAACAACATGGCCAACAAAACACTCATCTTCGCCACTATAAATAATTTCCGCTGTATATCCTCTGTAAGTCATTGTTTTCATGGTGTTATTCCTACTTTTTTAAGGAAATCTCGTGCATCACGGACATGGTATCGCTTTGCCTCTTTTTGCGGATGAGGTCGGTGAAACGTGGTATGTTCCCCCTTCAATTTGAAAGTCACAGTTGATCCACGCCCTTCTTCTTTTGTGGCACCAAGTGCTATGAAAAGGGCTTCAATACGCCTCCATAGCAATGTCGCCGGAATCTGTGTACTAAAAATGGCCTCTAATGTCCTTTGATGTCTTTTGTTTACGCGTTGATTCATTGTTGTAGCCGTAAGTGTCCTTCGGCTGTTCTATATACCTAACGGGCAGCATTCCATCAGTTTCTATTCCGGTTTTACACGCACTTTACCACATACGAGATGAACTGTCAAACCTTAAAACTCGGTGGGATGTGTAAAGTTTTTGACGCGCGATTATTAAAAGGACGGCCCTGTAGCATAGGAAACCGTTAGCCTGTGCAATGTATTTCTCAATCCGCAAAATCCGTGATTCAGACAACAATTGACAAAATATTTACACACCCCCTTAAAACTGGAGAGTAAGTTGATATGGGAGCGATTCAGTTGGTGGAAGTTCATCTTTCTCTGTTATGAGGATAATATAGTAATCTCTATAGCGAAATCTCTGTCCTTCAATAGGTTTAGGTTTTATTAGTTGATTTTGTAATTATCATGCACATATTGGTGGCAGTTTCTGCACAAAGAAACGAGATCGCTAAGAAATTCGTTTCCTAAGCGTGCATACGTTTTGTGGTGGATTTCCGTTGCTTTTCCTCCACAAATACACAACTCTTTATCTCTATATAAAACGGATTTGCGCAAATTTTGCCACCTCTCTGATTTCAAGTATTCGTCGTAGTCAACCCTTCCTTTTGTGTGAGCGGTCAGGGCACTATCTGCATCCGTATGCCACAACAAAACTGTTCCATCTTTACCTCTACCAATGAGGGTGCAGCCATCAGGACTAAACACTAAGGACATGATATAGCCTGTACCGGTAAAAGTAGATTTACAGTTGCCAGTATGGTAATCCCACAGACGAATCGTGTCGTCACTGAACGAAGCAAGCGTGAGACCATCAGGACTGAACGCTAAGGAAGTAGCTCTACCTAAGGGAGAGGTGTCAGGGTAAGGTTGGGGAGGTGTCGGAGAGTAAGAGTATAAAACGGAGGAAGGATAATGTGTAAAAGTGAATTTGCAGCTACCGGTATTTGCCTCCCATAAGGCAACAGAGTCACCGTATATCCTACCGGCTAACATCTGTCCATCTGGGCTGAATCCCAAGAGAGAATCAGCATAAAGATTAAATTTGCGCGTGCCGGTACGGGTATCCCATACATCAATAAAAGAGTGTATAGACTCGTATGTGTCGCCATCAGGTGAAATGCCAAACTGGCCTGTACTTACCCAACTTGTGCTAGCGAGCGTTAATCCATCAGGACTGAAAACCATAGAATCAACTTTTTTTGCCTCCACTGTCAGAATGTTCTGTAGTTTGCCTGTGTGTACATCCCATAGATAAATTGTCCCGTCCTTGGCTCCGGCAAGTGTACTTCCATCAGGACTAAACACCATGGAGTCAAGTTTCTCCGGACACTTAATAGAAATACTTTTCGATTGTTCTTGTTTTCTTCCGTATATCTGAAGTGTATACGTTTCAGAGTTAGAAGTTGGTATATCCCACCATTCAATCCTAATGGCAAACAAGTTACCGTCAGCATTGAATCCTACCGCATTGTCTGCCTCAATTGGTTTCCACCATTGACTGTTGTTTTGAATATTAAAAACTCTATACTCACCAATCATATCTACAACTTCAAACGTAGACGCGTCGTACACCCAAATACCGGTGGATTTAGGAACTACAAGTTGAGTGCCATCTGGAGAATAGACTATCTTTCCAGTTATATATCCGTCACCAATTCGGGCTTTGGCACCTTCAGGTAAGTTTGATTGGGTGTAATCTTGGGATCCGTGGTTATTTTTCATGGTTTCATTTTACAATTGCATCTCTGTCAGACAAGAAGATAAGATCGTACAAGCCGTTTAGGAACCTACCTTGGCAATAGGTTATTTGCCTCTAAGAGATCTTCTATTAACTCTTTTATGTTTTCAGAACTATCATAATTAAACGGCCACGCAAGTTGTCCTGCTAGGTCATTAATAATACCTATAACTGTTTCTCTTGCCACAATATCTCGCGGGTAGCACTGTATAGAGGCAGGAATTTCCGAGTCAAGACTTTTATGTCGTTCCAATTCATCATCACATTGTGCTCCAGAAAGCCTCAGTCTTTTACCAGAAAACCTGTGTAATTGAGCGGTAATCTCAAGGTCTCCTAAGAATTTACATTTTTTGTACAAAGACCTTGCGTATTCAATTCCAAAGCCAATTGCCCAAACAATTGAGGGAAGAGAAATGTCTTTTTCCTCAATTCCGAATCTTACATCTTGCTTGTAATAGACAATCCCATGGTCGTTTAATTCCAGGCAATTGTAAGGTTTTTCTGCACCTATCAAAAAGCAGGTTCCACCTACAACCCTTTTTAATCCTGATTCCTCCACAACTGGTGCTAAATCTTTTCTTGCTATCTCGTAAATTTCTGTTTTTGAAATCAACGGGCGGCGGGAAGATGTGGGTTTAACAATTACTATTAGATTTGGCTTGTTTGTAGCGCAACGGACATTTGTTCGCTCCTGAATTCGTTGAATTTGGCGTTCAACTCCCTGTGGATTCTCAATGTGAAAGGTCGACTCAATTTGATCGGGGATACTGGCAGCTTCCTTACTTAGTGTATCATCCATTGGGGTTTGTGTGGTAAATGGGTTTTCCCCTAAGGATGGTTTCGGGTTAACTGGGATATCGAAAATTTCACGAAGCAAGTTATCAAATTCCACATCAAATTGATTGTCATCTCTAAAGTCACTATAGACTCGCGTTCCCAAAAATGTTGGAGTGTTAGCCTCATCTGACCCTTCACGAATTATGGGAATGAATTTATCAGTTTTCAAATTTTGAGCAAGTTCTGAAGTAATAATGATTTCTTCATATCCGACACCACCCTGGCGGTTATTTGCCTTCTTTACGTAGTTATCTGTACACACAATAAGCACTCTATCCGAACTTCTGAGCCCCTCCATGAATACTGTTCGATCCATACCTGGGCGTAAATCCCACTGATCGAGTGTTACATCAACGCCGTTTTTCCGCAGTTTCGTGCAAAGATTCCTTACCCAGTCTTTGTGTTCTTTGGAATCGTGAGAATATGAAACAAATACTTTAGGACTTCCCATTGTTTTTACCTTTTAATTTACTTTTATCAAGCCGTTTGGTAAGATTTCCTTAAATCCACATTACCCTACACCGAGTGCTTACGACCTTCTCGAACCAATTCGCATCTATGCTTTTTGAGATGTCGAATCAATGCCCTCTGCTTCATACCGAAATCGCGACCGTCTGATATTCACCTTCTTCAACACGTTGGATTGCTACCTTTCGATTGACTTCTAACATATCTTCAACAGCACTTTTAAGGCTATCAAGCAATTCCTTTTTCGTTCGTTCTTGGCAGTTGACCCCACGGATTTCTTGTACCCAGCCGATCCACCATTCGTCGCTCTGTTGGATCACAGCAGTGTAAGTTTGGGACATCGGTTTTCCTCCTTACCGTCCAAATTTCGCGTGACATAGCACTATTACTATAGATGGAGGGCTTGACGTAGCCGCGCCAGGAACCTCCGGACGTAGGGCTTTTGCGGAAGGTCCTCCGGTGCCTCGCGAGTGCTAATATAAAGGTCTACCATGTCCTCAAACGCAACACGCAGCTCATCATCGGTATCCCCGTGGAAACCGGATATAGCATCAATATTGACAATACAGCCGACAAAACATTCATCTTCGTCACTATAAATAATTTCCGCTGTATAGCCTCTATACGTCATTTTTTTCATGGTGTTATTCCTACCTCTTCTAAAAATTCTCGTGCTTCTCGAACTTGATATCGTTTCGCTTCTTTCCGCGGATGTGGCCGATGAAACATGGCCTCTTTATCTTTCAGCTTGAAAGTCACGGAGGATCCGCGCCCTTCCTCTTTTGTGGCACCAAGTGCCATGAAAAGTGATTCAATTCGCCGCCATTGCAACGTCGCCGGAACTCGTGGACTAAAAATAACCGCTAATGTTCTTTGATGTCTTTTGTTTAAGCGTCGATTCATTATTGTAGCCGTAAAGGATTACCTCTTGATGAAGATTAATTTTTTAATTCGGTAATGTTGGAACGTGCGATAAATCGCACTACTACAAGCTGGACTGTTCGTAGTAGGGCAATTCATTGCCCGTCAATTACCGAAACATTTTATTCAACTTCATTAAGAAGTAACTCGCAAGTCATCAGGATCAAAGTCAATCCATACGATATCGTCTGCCTCTGGAATGTATTCCGACATAAATTCCCTTGTTCCTATCAGACTTCATTTCCAACTGCAGGTCCCGCGGAGATTTCTCGATGCGCGTTTTCTTCTGTGACTTGGGCTACAAGGTCCTCTAACTTAAGACGCGGTAGTTTTACAGTGCGACGAGTTTTCGCACGTTGATGCAGGTTGCTATCCGTTGCTTTAACATCCACTTGATCATCACATTTCTTAGAAACTAAAGAAGCATCAAACTTCGTTAGATTTTTCTCGGAACGTAATGTTTTTTCTGCCATGATGTATCTCCTTCTTGTGATACGTTTGAAAAGGTATACTATATTTCGGACAGGAAATCAATCCGTTTTGTTTTTTGGATACGGGAAGACAACTGATATGTTGGCTGCTACCGATCCTCAACCATCTCGCGAACAGGTGGATTCGCTGGTTCCACAGGTTCAGGACGCTGCTCCAGCCACCACGCAAAGAGAACAACCAAGCACGCAAGCACCATCGCACTCAGTGCCATCGGGATACCTGTCGATTTCCCATCACTCGCATCAATCTGAGATTTCGCAACAACCGCAGATACGATAGTAGCAACAGCCAGCACAAGATTTACAGTCCACGGCACTTGGAAAAGCACGGCGATGAGTGAAACCACGGCAACAGTAAGGCTCAATTGCGCAAGTGGATGGTAAGGGGTCGCATCCTGTTCCTCAACATCGGAAGCACCGCCCTGCCTGTGAGAAACAGGCGTAGGCGCGCCTTCCTGATACGTCATCTCGATGAGACGGATAAATTCCGCAAGGAGTTTCTCTTCCTGAATCCACTCGAAAAGATCGGGATATTCGTGGCGGAGTAGGATAACAAACTCTTGGCGTTGCGCACTAAAATCTGTGAACTCTTCCCAATCGCGCTCTGGCACAGTGACGTAAGGTTCGGGACCGACACGGATTTCATAGCCTTGTCCGGCAATGTAGACGACACTCCCGATGCCTTCGCGCACCGCCATTACGAGTTCTGATGAATCGCCGGATTCAGAATCTTGGATTGTGTCCTCCTGTACAACAGCCATGTCGCGTTGTTTGAGTGCCTCGGCTTTCTCTTCAGATTGCGCTACCATTTCGTTATCCGCGACAGCTACGCCGATACGACTGACCAATTCCATCGCTATCACTTCATGCTCAGGATCCACGAGGAGCGCGGTCTGGCCTTCCTCTTTTAATTTCACAGGTCGGCATCGGATCTGTTGCGCGTTCAAAGTGGTCTGAATCAGGTTCGCTTCCCAGTCATCGCTGGTACGATGGATTTCTATCCATTCACTGGTATCACCGATAGCTTCACCAAACAACTGAGATACCTGTCTTACTTGCCCTTGACTCGCTTGGGCACCCTGCGGTGAGCTGACTGTTTTTTCTCTCATTATGATAACTCCTTTATGGTACGGAGAGACATCTTAGTGACCTGTTAATAATTCAGTGTAGACAGTCTCTGTCAAAGCCGTGTTTTTTTCGCCGCTAAATAGATCTACGGCGCGATTTCGTGCGGCTTCCGCCATTGCACGCAACCGTTCTTGATCCGATACGAGTGTTGTGATTGCCTCAGCGACTGCTGATGCGTCTTCAGGTGGCACTAAAATCCCTGTCTCAGGTGTGACCAATTCTTTGCTGCCACCGAGTGGCGTTGCGATAACCGGTTTACCGACCGCCATCGCCTCAATAATGGTGCGCGGACATGCTTCGGGGATAATTGACGGCACCAACACAATGTCCAGTAGGCTTGTTACGATACGCGTATCCGACAAAAATCCGGTGAAGATAACTGAATCTTCAACGCCTAAGTCTGCAACCTCCTGTTTGAGTGTGTCCATATAGTCAATATCTTTTTCAAAATAGGGACCGCCTACGATGAGCAATTTTGCATTTGTCTTTTTTTTAAGTTCTCCCATTGCTTTGACTAAAAAATGGATGCCTTTTTCCGGTGTAATCCGGGTTACGACACCAACGAGGACTGCAGCGGTGGGTTCACTGGAAAAGAGTTCTGTCCGAAGTGTTTCTACCTCTTCTGATGTTGCCTGAAATGCGTCTAAATCCACACCGTTATAGATGAGTGTCTGCTTTGCCGCGGGTGCGAAATCCCACCGTGTTGCCTCGGATACCAAGATCACGCGATGCAGGAGCCGTTCGCAGAACCGATCCAGAACCCCGTAAGAAGTCGCGTAGCGCTTATGCATCAGGATAGGAATCCGATTTATTCTCGCAACAATCCCACCAAGCAGTGCCACCGAAAGTGAGTTCGCATGGATCAGGTCTATCGCATGTCGCTTCACTATCTGATGAAGTTCAATGATGACGCGGAGTTGCCGAAAATCTTCAAGCAGGTCCCGGAAAGTGAACCGTTTCACTTTATCGGTTTTATTATGTGCGGCAGGCAGAGAGAGTGGAATCACATTCGCCACTGTCTTTTCAATCTCTGCTGCAAAGACACTATCACCGAGACATCCGACAAAAGGCGTAAAGCGTTCCTTATCTAATAGGTTTAGCAGGAGTAAAAGACTCCGTTGCCCACCGCCAATGCCTGAGCCGCTATCAAGGTATAGGATATTGGATTTCGATATGTCGGATGTTTTCATCTTCAGGACTATCCAATAGTGATTCGGAAGTCTCATCATCGCCGTGTAAAGTATTCGCGTCGGCGAGCGTTATGTAGATTTTTATACAGGTATCGGGCAGTGCTTCTGCCATCCGCTCAGCCCACTCAACGATGCAAATTCCATCGCCTTCCACATATTCACTGAGTCCGAGTTCCGCAATCTCTTCGCTGTTTTCGAGGCGATATAGATCAATGTGGTAAATAGGCACTTTCCCCTGATACTCGTTAATCAGGATATACGAAGGACTGCTAACAATCTCGTCAGGTGCGATGCCTGCGCCGCGCGCGATGCCTTGGGTCAAACAGGTCTTGCCGGTGCCAAGATCACCGATGAGTGCAATGACATCTCCCCGTTTAAGCGTTTTGCCGATTTTTTTCCCGAGTGCTTGCGTCTCCTCTGGACTTTCTGTTTTAAAGTTTTCGTTTCTGTATTCCATTGTAGTTACGGTTTCCGAGAATTTGGGAATATACAGTTCTCAAGCCCCAGCTGCACACCGCAAAATCTCCTCTTGCGTCAGATTGTCGTTGGTAAATTCACCCGTGATTTTGCCTTCATGTAGCACCAAAACCCGGTCGCTCATACCCAAAATCTCCGGCAGCTCGGAGGATACAAACACAATCGCAACCCCCTCTTCAGCGAGTTTTGCCATCAACGCGTGTATCTCTGCTTTCGCTCCGACATCGATCCCGCGTGTCGGTTCATCAAGGAATAACACCTTCGGATGCGTCATCAGCCATTTACCGAGTACGACTTTCTGTTGATTTCCGCCACTGAGGTGATTTACAGGTGCCTCCAACGAAGATGTCTTGATTTGGAGAGAATTCACGTAGTGTTCACTTTTTTCAGATACCGCGTTGTGGTTAATTATCCCATAAGATGTGAGGTCTGCCGATAAACCGAGACTCGCCAGCGTCATATTGTGGGTGACATCCACATCTAAGAGGAGTCCATAACGTTTCCGATCTTCACTGACGAGTGCCATCCCTTGTTGTATCGCCTCGCGCGGCGCGTGTACTTGAAGGCGTATGCCTTCTATGAATATCTCTCCACTCCATTTACCGCTATAGGCTCCAAAGATAGTGCTAATCAACTCCGTTCTACCCGCGCCCATCAAGCCCGCGATACCGAGGATCTCCCCGCGTCGCACCTCAAAACTGACGTTTTCAAGTCGTGGTGGTTCCGATGGATAGGTGCTTAAATTTTCGACACGTAGTGCGATTCCCTCAGGGTTGGCGTGGTTTTCAGACGCCACATGCGCTCGCCGTTTCGGAAAAAAGGTCGTTAGTTCCCTGCCAACCATCTGCGAGATTAACAGGTCTTCGGTACATTCTGCGGATCTAACGGATTGCGTTGCAACCGTTTCACCGTCGCGTAGTACTGTTACCCGATCGGCGATTTGAAAAATTTCCTTGAGTTTATGGGTGATATAGATACATGCTACACCCTTTTCTCGGAGTTGTGTCAGAATCTGACGGAGAATGCCCACTTCGCTTTCTGTCAAAGCCGCCGTCGGTTCGTCAAGCACGAGCAGTAAGGCGTTTCCAGATTGCCAGCTGCCTCGCTGCTCAATATGGGCTTGCAAACTACGCCCTAAGGCCTTCGCGATTTCTACGAGTTGCTGCTGTCCAATGCCGAGTTCAGAGACGGATTTTTGTAGCGGGATTGCCAGCCCAAACTGCGACAGGAGTTCACCCGCCTCATGATAAAGACGCTGCCTATCAATGACTCCAAATCGCCGCGGTTCCCTACCGAGATAGATGTTCTCCGCGACTGTCATCTCCGGGATGAGTGCTAATTCCTGATGAATAATAGCGATCCCCGCGCGTTCTGCATCGCGAACGGAGTGGAACTGCTGCTCGGTGGCGTTAATACGCAAACTACCGCTGTAAGTGCCATGCGGATAGACACCACCAAGAATCTTAATCAGCGTTGATTTGCCAGCACCGTTTTCTCCACAGAGCGCGTGGATTTCACCAGAACGCACCTCAAAAGAGGCATTGTCTAAGGCACGCACGCCGGGAAAATCTTTGGTGATTGCCTGCATCTGGAGGAGTGAGGTCGTCATTGTTCGTCAACGCTCTGGTACCCAATTTACTGTTATTGTAGCAGAATTGGGGATGTAAATCAAGTGTCCCGGTAAAAATAAGTTTGCTTTCCTATGTTATATATGTTATTATATATAATGTAAAGTTGAATTAAGAATATAGGCGAATTGAAGCGTGTCAGTAGAAAGTTAAACTTTCCGTGGTATTTTTTTTTTCGCAGCAGAAATATATAAAAAACACAGATAAACTTATACAGTGACTGGGTTTGTAATCAATTTTAAAAAGATACCAAAAAGGAAAAAAGATACCATTTGGTATCTTTTCGCAACCAATGGTATGAAATTTTCCAGATGAAAACGCTTCACAAAGTGTGATAACTATTTCACTCCTAACTACTGATGGCTGGATGCTGCTATTGTGTAAATAACGATATTTGACAAATCGGCTATAAAATGGTATGATGAGGTAAAACGTAGAGCGCGGAATATATATCTGAATGTAGGATAAATTATTTATCTAAATATGGAACGAATTATTGATTTCGGAGGATATCATGGCTGAAGAAAAAGAAAAAAAAGAAGAAATGGTCCCGGTTACCGCTGAATATGCAGTCGTTGATCAAGTGGACGACCAGGCGATCGTTGAGTTAATGACCGGGCAAACGATTCAGGATTACGTCTATTCTTTTAAACAGGGGGGACGCACCGTCGAGGGGTTAACCTTAGCGGGTATTAATGAAGCCGCCAACCGCCGGGGTGGTATCCAAGTTGAAGAGGTTAAGTATGAAGAACTCGAGAATTCTTGGATCGCTACTGCCAAAGCGGTTGATACAATCACAGGTTCATCTCGCTACGGAGCGTATGAGCAACCGAAAATGGCTGGAGGCCGTTCTGATCCGTTTGCGTTCACGAAAGCAATTCACAAAGCACAACGGAACGCGATTAAGCAGCTCATACCTGTACCCGTGATCCGCGAGGTGCTAAACTTCTATCTGCATCGAAAGGCTGGAAGTGGAAATTCGGCACCACGACAGCAGATACCGCAGGCTGGCGGAAATATCGCACAAGCCCAAAAAGCCGCTTTCGCAATCGCGAATAACCTCGCGGAGCCTCTTGAGAAAAAGGGAATCACCAAGGCAGCTCTCTGGGATTACATCAAACGTAAATACAGTGTGGAATCTCGAAACGACATGAGCGAAATGCAATGGACGCAGCTTTCGGCGGAACTCAAGGCGGCGGAAACGACACCGCAGCTACTCAATGACTTATGTGAGCGCATCAAACAATTAACAGCAGCCGCCCAAGAGAGTGATGTCCCCACACCTGAAGAATCCCCAGACCAAGAGACAGTAGCCTCCGATGAAACAGAGGGAGAAACCGCAGAAGCCCAAGGGGCACCTTTTTAGTCTGATATGACGAAGTATCCGTGCTTCGTTATTTTTTCTCGATTGCCACTTTAGCAGCTCAGCAGATACTCTCGGCTCCGCAGGGCATCTTGCAAAGAATGGGCAGTCGGTGTGTTTTCGAGGAGCAGATCGCCGGTGTACTGCTGTGTTTTCAAGTGTTCCGCAATGGCACGGAAGTTGACATAACCATCGCTTACTTCTGAAAGAACCCCGGCTTCTGTTTTCTGTTTGAAATGCACCGACGTGAGATCTGTCATCTTGACAGCACGCCAGAATTCGGCTGGCGGATTTACCGTTGTGCCGTCAGCGCGATAGGTGTTCGTCTCGTCGTACGTGAGTTTCGCACCGCCTGCGACTGCTAACTCCAATGTCAGTGTAGCGGTTTGGCGAGCGTTCTCCACAGCAAAAATCATCGGATAGTCCGGTAGGAGCGCACTATAATGTTTTAGGTTAGCGATGGCTGCGGACGCATCAATGTCGCCTTCGGTATCAAGATCAACGAGACGAAGTCTCGCTCGCCTTGGACACAGCAGATATGCTAACTTTTTTGCCTTGATAATCTGTTGTGTATCCGCTTCGCTGTCGGTTGGTGCTGAAAGCCACGGGTGGGACATGGCATAACTCAAGGTGAGTCCAAATGCTTTCTTGGCGAAAACAACAACCGCCTCAAAAAGCGTGGGGTGTCTTGATTCATAAGGCTGTTCTGTCCAGATAGCATCACAGATAGTTCTGAATTCGGTATCAGTGTATGCAGGCATCGCGGCTTCGAGTTCCTGAATCAGGTGCCCGAATTCGGAGTTACGGAGGTACTCACCTTCGCGGACCTCCATATCCTTGAATCCGTTCGCGCCGAATTCCACCATGAGTTCATCAAAGCGCGCACCATTTTCTATCTCTTCAGCCCAGATATTAGTTACAATTCCGAGTTTTTCAAACATTTTGACATCCTTGTTCTGTTAGGATATGATATACAGCAAAACATTATAGCATATTTTGGGGAGTAGGTGCGGTTTCCTAACCGCACCGGGCATAACCCAAAACAGTAGACTCTTTTAAGAGGAATCATTAATTAGATTTGGTATTACAACATATTTTTAAGGGAGTTTGATAATACGTATGGTACAAAATGAAAAATTTACCGATGAGCTCAGGCGCACCGCTGCACCCATTTGGGAAGCGGATCTTAAACATCCGTTTGTCCGCGGTATTGCTGATGGCAGTCTGCCGAAAGAGAAGTTTAAATTCTACCTGATTCAGGATTATCTCTTTTTACTTGACTATAGCCGTGTGTTCGCGCACGGTGTCATCAAAGCACACGATGAAGCGACGATGGCAATGTTTTCGCAGCTCGTTAACGAAACGCTGAACACTGAGATGGATTTACATCGTGGATATTGCGAAAAATTTGGTATTACTGCCGCCGAGATGGAAGCCGCACCGATGGCACCTACGACACATGCTTATACACGACATGTGCTTAACGTAGCGGAAACTGGCACTTTGGCGGACCTCGTCGCCGGGGTTTTGCCATGTCAGTGGGGTTACGCCGAAATCGGTACAACACTTGCCGAACACGGAGGTTCGCCGGAACCGCTCTATCAGGAATGGATTGACATGTACGCCTCTCCTGAATTTCTGTCATTAGGCGAATGGTTGCGAGGTTTACTCAACACTCTCGTCGCTGAGTATAGCGCATTGGAGAAAGAACGGATTAAAAACTACTTCTTGACGAGCAGTCGTTATGAATACCTCTTTTGGGAGATGGCTTACACACAAGAAGGCTGGAAAATTTAGCGCACTCAGCACCCAAGTTCGGTTACCTGAAGAATTAGTAAATAGCGTCAAATCTACTCTTTCTCTCTGGTTACAAAGACGATTCTAAACTCGACTTCATTGCCTTTGACATCAGCAACTTTACCGACAATAACATAAGCGGTGTGGTTTCTGAGCTCTCTACCCTTGACAAGTTCGAGGATCCCTTTCGTACCTTCAAATTTTCCAAGCCATCCGAGGTCTTCGCCAGATCCGGTTTGAAGTACAATGTAGTATCCTATTACTTCTTCAGTGAACAGAATCTCAATCTTCCCGGCACTATTGATAGCATCTGGATCAACATCCATGTCCCCGTCTCTGACCGATCCACCACTAACTTCAGGTGGTACGGGACAACAGGAAGAAACAAGGTAGGTAAGCGTCGTGCTACCACCCGCCCAATGCACCATAAGTGAGAGAGGGCCTGTCTTGAAGGGGCCTGTGACGGTTGCTGTTTTGCCAACACCAAAACCAGAGACTACAGCGTTCCTTATCCTAACATCAGTAGCCGGGTTGTCAAAGTTAAGGGTGATAACCGTATTAGGGGTAATCGTCGCACCACTCGGCGGATTGGCACTCAGAAACTCAACAACAGGCGCAACGTCTTTGAGGCTGTCATCGTCGCCACCGCAGCCAGCGAGTATGAAAACAGCTATCATTAGCCAAAATCGCATGTCAAGACTCCTAAAGATAAATTTCTGAAAACGTTAAAAATTAACTTGATACACGTATTAGATAGGACTTACGCATTCCCTCTTAAAGTCCCCCTACCCCCCTGATAAGGGGGGATATGGGGGGTTGGGGGATTTAGGGGGTTTAAAGGACAGAAATTACCGCTTTTTGCGTCTAAACGTCCGATATTTTCTCAATTTGCGTAAGTCCTGTTAGAGAAATTGACTTGATAATTCCTTCGGAATTTATGGCAATTCTGTTGATTGCTTGAGTTGCAATACTGCCCACTATGGTGCGTCTTGTTCCGACTCGGCAGTCGTTCCCGACGTTGACTGCGCACAACGAAAGCCATAATCGTAGATTGTGTTTGTCGGTGAAAGCAGTAAGCGATGGGTGACGCAGATACCTTTTTCGGTGGCACTCCAACCACCACCGCGTAACGCCCTTATGGGGATCGTTTCAATGTCTGTGAAATTGGCTGTCAACCAACCAATCTCATTCGTTCCTGCGCGCGGATTCTTGCGAGGCGTGGCGAAGAAAAAATCATCGTCGTAAAGATCAAGACACCATTCCCAAACGTTGCCAGTTATATCATACAAGCCGTAGCCGTTAGGTGAATACTTACCCACAGGGGTGGTATCTCCTACTTTTCTATCATAGTTCGCTTTGGTAGTATCGCTCGTATCACCCCACGGATGGTTCTGATTCGCAAGCCCGCCGCGTGCAGCGTATTCCCATTCAGCTTCTGTAGGGAGCCGTTTCCCCGCCCACAAAGCGTAAGCCATCGCCCCAAACCAACTGACGTAGACAACAGGGTGATTCGCTTTTCCTTCCGGATAGGTATTGCCATCCCAATGCTTTAGGTAATCCCCGTCGTGAAACCTATCTTTAATATGCGATTTTTGCCACTGTCGGTTTTCAACAAGAAACTGCTGGTATTCAAGATTGCTCACAGGGTGTGTGTCAATATAAAAAGCGTTGACGCTTCCGATCTCAAGGTTGCCAGCGGGGATTAACACCATGTTTTTCATCAAAAACAATCCTTATAACGGAATAGCAACGTGAAATACGCTACCTTCCCCTAAAGTGCTTTCCAGCCAAATCCGTCCGTTGTGGCGGAGCACAATATGTTTGGCGATTGCCAGTCCTAATCCTGTGCCTCCCATTTCGCGGGCACGCCCTTTATCCACACGATAGAACCGCTCGAATACACGAGGTTGGGATTCCATCGGGATACCGATACCTGTATCTTTTATATCCACGATAATTTCTTCCGAGGTTATATTGGCTCCTTCAAAGGCTTCACTCATGCTGATCTCTGCTGAAACCGTAATTGTACCGCTATCCGGTGTATATTTAATCGCGTTGTCAATTAGATTTACAAGCACCTGCATGAAAAGTTGGTGATCTACACTAACCTGAGGGAGACTTTCAGGAACCTCCCATTTTAAAACCAATTCGGATTCCTCTAATATAGGATCGAACACATCTAAAATGGGTTCGTAGAAGGTATTGAGGTGACACGGTGTACGTTTCAATTCAACATCACCAGACTCAAGTCGAGAGAGTTCGAGCAGATCCGAGACTAATCTTGAGAGCCGGGACGCATGATTAAGGATTTTCACGACAAACTGTTCTTGTGTCTTTGTACGTGTAGCATCTTCACTCAGTAAGGTCTCAGCGTAACCCCGGATTGTTGTGAGCGGTGTCCGAAGTTCGTGCGACACATTCGCCACGAAATCTGCGCGGATCCGCTCTAACTGCCGTTCCTTGCTCACATCGTGGATGACGATAACATATTCTTCGCCGGTGGCGACGGGCACAACCGTGACTTCTGCTTCCGGTTCTGTTAGGTTACCGAGACGGATCTCTGCAAACGCGGCGGTTTCCGTCTGTTCTGCTACCTGCAGCAGTGTTTGTAACTCGGGAATCCGATTAATTTCGATCAGTGCTTTTCCGACATAAGCATTCGGAAGGGATAACATAGAGATAGCCATAGGGTTGGCATAGGTGATTTCAAACGCACCGTTTACGAGCAGCACGCCTTCACCCATATCGGTCAAGATGGTTTCCAAACGCCGGTGTTCTTCGGAAATCTTGTCAATCTGTTCCTGGACCCTGTCTGCCATGAGGTTGACATTCCGTGAGAGTTGCCCGAGTTCATTCTTAGAATCGACAGGGACGCGCGAGTCTATCTTTCCAGCGGCAAGGAATTGGGTCATCTGTGTTAATTTCTCAATCGGTTTTGTGATGATCCTTGTAGAAAAAACGCTAAACACAATTGTGAGAATTAACCCAGCCACGCTTGCAATCAGAACCATCCGACGGAGATTGTCAATTGCTGTATTGACGGCTTTCATCGGCAGCGCGACGCGGCAAATACCTATCAGCGTTTCCGTTCCGTTTGGTGAAGTTTGCCGATATATTCGGGTCGCGTAGTAACGGAATTCTGTCTGCGTTGTATCGCTGTAACGGTCGCGAATACCGCTTCCAAATTGGAGCGCATCCTGTACCTCTGGACGTTTAAGGTGGTTGTCCATTGCGCGCAGTGCTGCGCCATCCCGTTCTGTATCACCCCAGACAACACCCTCTAAGTCAATGAAGGTCACCCGAGCCTTACCGGTCTTTCCGAGTCTATTGATAAGCGGATCTATTGCGTCGTAGGTAAAATTATCTTTAGCAGGGAGTTTCTCAATGAGGAATTCCCGAGTTAATGCCGCTTGTATTTCCAATTCGTTGGTGATCCGGCTACTCATCGAATCTTTGAGCATGGTAGCGAGATAGAAATACATAGCAAGCAACACTACAAGTACAATGCCTATGTACCTGAGCGTCAGTTGTGTACGGATATTCATCTATGCCTTGTCCTTCGGTGTTTGACGCTATTTGACTGCTAACCGTTTAGAATCCGTTATCCGTTGCGGAACGTGCCGCACAAACCTATACTGTTACACGGGGTAAGTTTAACGTAATGATAGCACAATTTCGGCATAACGTGCAAGCCAAAATTGGTAGAAAACCAAAACCATTCCGTTCTTTCTTAATGTTCATCTTCCGCAGATAGGTTCTTGCTGTAGGAGCGATCTCCCGGTCGCGACACTCACGACTCGCTGATAATTATTTTTTACTACTGACCACTGACAAATGATAATTGAGAACCAATAACTGAATACCTCTGAACCCTTTTTTCGGTTCTTGACATCTGAATCAGATCATGCTAAACTTGAAACCAGAATCTGAACCGATTGGTTTGTAAGGTCTTGCTTGTAAGCCCGTACTATAAAGAAACAAAAGAAAGGTTGCGACTACTCCTTATAGGGAACACTCATGAATATCCAATTTGAAGGCATTTTTACACCCACAGTAACACCGCTTGACGAAAAAGAGCGCGTCGATGAACGCGGGTTCGTCAATCAACTTAACCGCCTGATTAACAACGGTGTTCACGGTATCTATCTACTCGGAAGTTCCGGTGAATTTACGACGTTAACAAATACAGAACGCGAGCGGACAATGGATATCGCTCTCAAAGCAATTGCCGGTCGCGTCCCGGTTATCTGTTGTGTAATGGATACAAGTGCCCAACGCGTTATCCAAAACATTGAAATCGCCGAGCAGTTCGGCGTTGATGCAGTCGCTGCGACACCGGGGTACTATTACCCCTCCACCGATGATGCAGATCTGATTGAATTCTATCAGACAGTCGCCGCGAGTACAGAACTCCCTGTTTTCATCTATAATATCCCTTCCACCGTTAAAACCTTCATTAAGCCGCAGGTCGTCGTCGAACTCGCAGAAACCTGTGAGAATATCGTTGGAATTAAGGACAGCACCGGTGATTGGACGAACTCCCTCAATCTCTTGGCACTGCTCGGTGAGCGGACGGACTTTTCTATCTTTCTCGGTTCACATGTCGCACTCGGTGCAGTGCTCCTATTCGGCGCGGATGGTGGTGTTGTCTCAATTGCAAACGTCGCTCCGAAAGAGTCTGTCGCACTCTACAACGCCGCGAAGGCACGTGATATTGATGAAGTCCATCGGTTACAAAAATGGATGCTCCGGCTCAGTAAAATGTATACCTACGGACAGGGTGTCAGCGGTATGAAGGCGTGTCTGGAAATTTTGGGGGTCTGTAGCGCACGCACGACGAACCCACTACTACCGCTCACTGATGCTGAGAAAGCGGAACTCCGCGAATTGCTGACAGAATTGGGAGTGCGTGAATGATTGAGATACAACCGATCCACAAACCCCTTGATGCTACGATAGCAGTACCCGGTTCTAAGAGTTATACCAATCGAGCGTTACTCGTTGCTGCAATGGCACGTGGTGTTTCAACGCTGACAGGTGCGCTCTTTAGCGACGATACGCGTTATATGTCTGCGTCGGTCCGAAAACTCGGGGTCAAAATTGATGCCGATGAAAAACAAGCAAGGCTTGATATCCATGGAAACGGCGGCGTGATACCGGTTTCCAGTGCGGACCTCTATATCGGGAACTCAGGCACCACTTCACGTTCACTTACCGCCTACGTTTCACTCGGACATGGAAAATTCGTCATTGATGGCGATGAACCGATGCGCCACGGTCGCCCTATTACTGACCTACTCGACGCCCTCAGGCAAATTGGGGGCTCGGCGCGCACCGAATTTGAGAACGGGCATCTCCCTGTTATTATTCAAGCAGATGGGCTTGTCGGTGGAAAGACCCGCCTTGATGTCAGTAAGAGCAGTCAGTTCTTAACAGCACTGCTCCTCATTGCACCCTACGCAAAAAACGGCATGGAGATTGAAGTCCTCGGGGACCGAACAATGCCTTATATTGACATCACACGATCCGTCATGGCAGCGTTTGGTGTACAGGTCATAAGCGAAGACTACAAGTTTTTTCGCGTTGAAGGCGGACAGCAGTATCAACCGCAGGTCTATAACATTGAACCGGATGCCTCTAACGCCTCTTACTTCTTTGCTGCCGCTGCACTCACCGGTGGACGTGTCACTGTCCAACACCTAAATTTAGATTCCGCACAAGGGGATCTCCAGTTTGTACATATCTTAGAACAGATGGGCTGTCAGACCACCGTTTCTAACACAGGTATTACCGTTACCGGACCACGCCAATTAAAAGGGATTGATGTCGATATGCGGACGATTTCGGATACTGCCTTGACCCTCGCAGCGATTGCGCCCTTCGCCAATCGAAAAGTAACCATCCGAAACATTGAGCATACGCGTTGGCAAGAGACCGATAGGATTCATGCGATGGTAACAGAACTCCGAAAGTTAGGGGTGCCAGTCGTTGAACACCAAGACGGACTCGAAATCTCACCGGCACCGATTACCCCTGCAGCAATTGATACCTACGAAGACCACCGCGTGGCGATGGCATTTTCGCTCATTGGTTTAAAAACACCAGGGATCCAGATTAACAATCCAGAGTGTGTCAGCAAGACGTTCCCTACTTATTTTCAAGTACTGGAACAACTATATACGTGAGTTGTGGAGGTGAGAACTGCATGCGCCTTTTAGGCATAGCCATTTTGAGCGGAATACTCTGTCTATTTTACCCTCAAGTAGCGCGCGCTGCCGAGATTACAGTTGTTGACAATAGCATCTTCGTCAAAACAGATGCTTATGAAGTCCAGTTTATGGACGGCGTTATCACTCACCTTTATAACAAACTCACAGAAGAAATCTATACCCTGCCTCTCGGTGTTGGCGGTGTTACAGGTTTTCGTGGACGCAGTGGATTATTAAAAAGAAACGGTAGATCTATCTGGACCGACCAAGCGACGCCAACACAGGCAAGGAAGGTCGCACCGCTAAAAGCAGAAATCCTGTTTCGTCAGGGACAGAGTAACTTCCGTCTGTTCATAGGTGTTGACGCGAGGTCAGGCGATCTGCTGGTTGAACAGGAAGGGGCTTCCGATACGGAAGGCGTTTATGGGATTCAGTGGGGTTGTGTAAATCTAAATGTCAGGAATCTGGATCTTATTCTTCCCGCGGACGGTGGACAAATCATTAACGCTATGTCTCCATTCACCTCCAGAGATTTTAATTATCCCTTTAGTTGGGAAGTACAACTCGCGATTCTTCAAGGAGAACAGGGAGGGTTTTTCGTTCGGGGAGCAGATGCAACCTTCCAGTTCAAAGCACTCCATTATGAAAAATATGTAGACAGTTTTGCACTCGGTTTTGAGACGCAAAATCAAGCACCTTTCGACGCACTTACATCCGCTAAATCTGTTGTATGGAGATTGAATACATATAGCGGCGATTGGCGTGTCCCCGCGAGGCAGTATCGAGGTTGGATGGAACAGACTTTCAAACCATGGCGATTGGATGACGTGCCAGCATGGGTTGGAGATATCGGTCTGGTCGTTACCTATATCGATCCTGGTTTGGATGTTGGCATATTAGATAAGTTAGCAGATCAGGTTGACCCTACAAAAACTTTACTATATGTAACACAGTGGCGAAGAGATGATTTTGATGTTAATTACCCAGATTATACAGCAAAACCTAAGTTTGGTAGTTTTGTTGAAGCTGCTCGTCAACACGGATTTCGGGTGATGGCACATGTGAATCTTCTTGGCATCGCTCCCTATCATCCCCTCTACGCTGAATTTCAGGAATTCCAATCTCGGCACCTGTGGGATGGAAATCCTATGGGCTGGTTTTGGGATCGAACGGACACTCCAAATCGTCATGCCTTCATTAATCCCGCGAGTGTCGAATTTAGAAAGCTAATGGTTCAACAACTCAAAGAGGTTTGGCAAAAATACGGCGTAGATGCATTCTTTTTAGATGTTAGCAGTCTTGTTGTCAACGATGCAAACGGTTCGATTGATGGATTAAATGCGGGGCAAGGGAACGTCTTGTTGCACAAGGAATTGGCAGCAGCAATGCCGAGTGTTGTTTTTGGTGGTGAGAGTCTTCATGAAGTGACATTCTTCCGCGAAAGTTTCGCACAACGTTGGAAAAACCCGCCACAATGGGAGCCCACGCGACGGAGCACCCCGCATCCGATTAGTGCATTTCTATTTTCTCCATATACGTTGCCTTACGGCTATTTGGGATTGCCTAACCCTGATAGGGGGACACAACTTTACCAAGAGTATCTGGATGCGTATGAGATTTGGGGCGTTTTGCCTACACTTCGGCTCTCGTCAGTATCTGACTTGGAACCTGAACGGGTGAGGACACAGGAGCTACTCTCAATTGCGCGAACATGGCAACAACGAGGATTCAGACCTGACTTTGAATCCGACTGGACACCTAACACGCTATTTCAATATGTTGGAGAAGACGGCGAAATTGCAGCACTGAAAAAAACAGAAACCGGGTCTACGTTCGTTTTACCTGAAGAAAGTCTGGGGTATGAACGCGTTTTGGGTGTGACACAGGTGAAGACTCAGGGGAATATACTACACTGGCGCGCTTACAACAAAACGACAATACTCGGATTGCATCCCGAGAAATCTTATTTTTTAGACGACACACCGCGCGAGTTCTCTCAAGCGCATATCAACGCTTTGCCAGATGGTGTTTCTGTGACGGAATCACGTGTGACGGAAAATGCTGCGCTATTTCGACTCGAAAGAGTGGATACCTCTCACAAAATTGATTTATTATCAGAAATTCATCTTGTAAGGACAGGTATTGTCCACAAAGGTAAGGAATTACCACGACAAAGAGGAGCAACCTTTCATAAAACGGAGGTTTCCATCGCTGGTGTTCGTAAGTCCGCGATTGATGCACACCCGCCTTATCAAAATATCCACGATGATCATATCGGGGGTGATACTTCTACTTTTGGAGAATGGACACTCTCCCTTCCTGATACTTCAACGCCCCTTTATCTTGATTTTGACATTGGGTTGCGAGATGACTCTGAACGCTCTGATGGCGTAACGTTTATTGTCTCTATTCAAGGGACGGAGATTTTTCGTCAACTGTACGACGCGCAGCGATGGGAACACGTTCGGCTTGATTTGACCCCGTATCGAAAGCAACGTGTGACACTCCGCTTCTCCACGACACCCGGACCCGTTGGAAATGGAGCTTTTGACTGGGCAATGTGGGGAGACCCTGAAATCACCTATGAGCCGGTAACTCAACTGACAGAGATAGGGTTCTTCATACCGGATATGCCGATAAGAAGTTTCCCGGATACATTAGAGAGTCATGGAAACGGACAGTATCGGCTGAAAGCGCAACTCCCTGCCCAGGTGCTCATTCTTTTCGGTACACTTCAACAGGCGGAGATGCTCGATAATCTTCAAAATTCCCATTTTGTTGCGGGACTCCAATTTGATGGTATCTTCCGGGAGGGAAGCGTTTGGGGTTCTGGAAAACGCTCAGCGTTAACTGCCACTGGCGTGCGTAAGCAGACCCTAAACGCACATCCGCCCCCTGGTGGACAAACTATTCTGCAATTCTTATTGGAGCTACCTGCTGCCCAAGATGTGACATTCTCTTTTTCGATGGGATTGCCCGATAGAAGTTGTAGTATTGATGGGTTGTTCTTTAAAGTACTTATAGATGGAGAAAGCCGATTTGAACGCTTTGCATTCAACAAGCCGGGTTGGATAGATGAGCATATTTCTCTTTCTGAATTTGCAGGCGAAACGGTGTTATTAGAATTAATGACCGATTCCGGCGAAACCGTGAGTTGTGACTGGGCACATTGGGCAGATTTACGCATTACTGCTAAAGGTATTGAACCGAACGGTGATGTCAATCAGGATGGAACAGTTAACATCCTTGATCTTGTTCTTGTCGCACAGCATCTTGGGCAAAAGCCACCTTCCGATCCGAGGGCAGATGTCAATAATGACGGACAGGTGAATGTGTTGGACCTTGTGCGCGTTGCAGAGAAACTTGGGGAAAATGTAGCTGTGTCACCGTCTCAAGTAGACATCGTCAAATCTGATGTCTCCACTGAAGCAATTATTGCAGTCCAACGTTCATTACGAGTATTGGAAGCAGTATCAGAGAAGTCCAATGCGGTTCAGAGGACAATTCAATTTTTGCGCATCTGGTTGGAAAGGGCAAATCAAAACGTCACGAAAACGAAATTGCTGCCGAATTATCCGAACCCTTTCAATCCTGAGACGTGGATTCCGTATCAGTTAGCAGAAGCCGGGGATGTAAGTGTGAAAATCTATGACATCGGTGGTCATCTCGTCCGAACCCTTTCTGTAGGATTCAAGCCTGTGGGATATTACCTCACACAAGAGCGCGCTGTCCATTGGGATGGGCGGAATGAGGCACGGGAATCTGTTTCAAGTGGTGTCTATTTTTTAAAGTTCGTAACAGGCGACTTTTCTGCAACACAGCGAGTAGTAATAGTGAAGTAACGCCTAACACAAGTGCTAATCAAACCTAAATTTAGTCCGAAATTCGCCTAAAATGGCGATCCCGCCACCATAAAACAGTACCGCCAACGGAATCAATACCCAAACCGACAAAATTCCCTTCAATAGTACTAAACCGATACCCATCACAGCAGAGAGAAAGACTGCCTTCAAAAGCGTCGGCAACATCGGAAATGTTTCGCGGAATTTGACTATATTTCTTGAGATGTAGCCGATTCCAACGACAAGCACATACGCTTCACTGATGACCATGGCTATCGCCGCACCGACGTGGCTGAAACGCGGGATCAGATATAGATTCAGGCTGATGTTCAAGAATGCTGTCGTCCCCATGAGTACTGAGAAGGCACGCCGTTTATCTGTTGCGCGTAAGACTGCCAGCACTGCTGTCGTTACGAAGAGAAGTCCACCTGCCCAACTCAGCCATTGAAGTGCCGTTGCGACTTTATCTACTTGCGCCGATGTGTAAGTCGGAAATAATAGCCCCGTAATTTCGGATGATAATATTGAAAGTCCAATCGCGAACGGAAGTCCGCATAGGACCATCCATCGCATACCGAAAGTGTATGCGCCCGGGAATCTCCCCTTTTCTCTCTCCCATGCACGCGATAGCACTGGAAACATCGCACCCATCATGAATGCACCCGGCAGAATTGTGAAAGCGTTGACAATGGTATACGCCAACCCGTACCACGTGTTAGCATCTACGCCTTCTGAACTTAACTTTGACAGCATGATCGCATCTACACGGAAATAGAGCAAGTTGAAGAGATTACCGATAGCAAATGGAAGTGCCTGCTGCATCAGCACTTTTACTGTCTCTCGACTCGGTTGGAAACGGAGCGGCGTGAAGCGGAATCGGGTGAACCCAACACTCAAAATAAGGTTAATGCAACCCGCTGCTAACATGACTTGACAGACAGTCACCAATCCATATCCAAAGAGGATCGCCCCGCCGCTGACGAAAAGAAACACGCCACGCTCGGCAATCACAGTGAGCGCCTCATATTTCATCTCCTCGTATGCACGGAAAACGCACCGGTACAGCTGCGCAATGGAATTGGCGATCTCTGCCAACCCTAAGAAAATTATCATCTCTACAATTATGGAGGTGTAGAAGAAGATACCGCTGATAAGCATGATGCTGTATGCGATAACCGACAGAATACAGCGAACGATGAGCGCGTTACCGAGGTAATGCCGCGTCTGCTGCAGGTGCAGCGTCATCTCTCGAATGAGTGGGTTTTGTATGCCGAGCTCTGTTAGGATCGCAATCAGATTGGTAAGCGCAATTGCAACAAAATAGCCGCCAAGTTCACTTTCAGTGAAATAACGTGGCATCAGCCAGACTGTTATCACCAGGGAGCCAAGGCGGCCGATAAGGTGCGCACTAAAGAGACTGGACGCGTTTTTAAGGATACGGTTCATCTATGCTGCAGCTGCGAGAGTTGTTCAAGAATCAGGTCCCGAGCGGGACGATCCGAATTTCGCTTGCCGATATAGAGCCATTTCAGGGTACCCGCTTTATCCACTAAGAATGTTGCTGGCAGGTACATATCCCGACGGTGGAAGTGATAAGGTTTAATGATGCCATAAGCCTCATGGACAGAGGAACCCGGATCCGCAAGCAACGGGATGTCCATTGTTTCGGTGTCCTTAAATTTCGATATGACTGAGATCGGTTCCGGTTTAATCGTTACAACGACGGTATCGTATTTTTCGTCGAATAGCTTTTGATGGGTCGCAAACTGCGCCGTATAATTAGCACAGACCGGTCAGTAAGTCTGAAGCAGCAAACTGACAAGCACATTCTTTTTTCCTTTATAGTCTGAGAGTTTGAACGCTGTTTCTCCGTCCGCTTCGGTGAGATTAAAATCCGGGGCAGACGAACCGAGAGGTAACGGTATGTTCCGTTTAAGTTTAGCGAGCTCCGTTCTCAGGTCGTCGTCTGTCGGATATGCCGTTTTATCAGTGTGTTTCCATCGTACGTATCCGGATTTATCAATAATGAACAGTCCCGTTTCTTGAGAGTCGGATACTTGCCTCAATGCTACCAGTGTATCATATTTTACGTTGAATTCTTCGAGTATTTCCGGGGTGTACAATTTTGAATTAGGCGGCACATAATTTATGACCAACACATTTGCTTTGCCGTGACAATGCTCAGCGAAGTCAATATCTATAGCAAGTTCAGACCGAAGCGCGCGGTCGCCGACTTCTAAACTGTGTGCGGCGACAACAACGCCTACAAAGAGCATCGCAGCGAGAATCGGCATGCGTAAGTATCTATGAGAATGTGAAGATAGCATAAAAGGTCTCCTTAAGTGTTTCTGATCAATAGAGTCCGACCCTAACGTAGTTCGGCACTAAGGTCCAGTAGTCATCAACATCGTCGTTGTGTAGACGTTGCCTGCCGAGATGTGCGATCGCTGCACCGCGTGGAACATTGAAAATAGCATCAGCAAAGTCGGCACGCTTGCCGAGTCTTTCACGGACTGCCTCCCCGTAGGTCAGCAATCCATCACCAACGAAGTTAATGGTGTGATCGGGAGAGATATGTGTATCAAGACGATCAAGGAAAGCATCAAGTGATAGGCACAGATCCTCGCTGAGACGTTGCCATTCGGTGCCACCTTGAAAAATAGCACCGTAGACTTCACTCCGCCGAGCATCAAGAAGTGGACAAATGATGCCGTTTGTCCATCGGAGGTTGTACGCGACCGCTTCCAATGTTGAGACACCGACAATCGGTTTATCAAGGGCATAACAGAACGATTTAATCGTCGCAACGCCGATACGGATGCCCGTAAACGATCCGGGCCCGATGCCAACAGCGCATCCGTCTAAGTCGTCTGCTGTAATATTGCTCCACTTTAAGACCGTGTCGATCGCAGGCATGAGTCTCGAGGAGTGTGCTTGGACGATATTGAGCGTATGTTCCGCGGTTAAGTTACTGTCATCTATGAGGGCGACACTGCCAATCGGCGTTGAAGTATCAATACCTAAGATTTTCATCAATTATATCTAAAAAGAGTCTTAATGAAGTTGAATAATTTAGAACTTATGGCGTTGCCTCATAAGTTCCTCTGATAATTTTTAATTTAATTTAGACGAGAAAGCAGTTTGTGGAGATGTTGTATATTTTCCTCTACTGCTGCAGTGTCCGGTGTTTTCCCCGCAAGTTGAAGATATGTCTCAAAAGCGGTGATACTCTCGCCATACGCATGATTCTTGTAATATAAGTAACCGAGTGTACGGTAATCACCCGCAGCTTTGGGCGACAGCCATGTGATGCACTCAGCCGCTGTGAGGGCTTTGTCATACTGCTCAAGGAGTGCATAGGCACGGGTCAGATTCCGCAAAATACGTGCTAAAATTTCCTTATCCGTGGTTTCCGCTAACATATTCCGCTCTAATTGTACCTCTTCACCGAAGTTCGCTTGGAGTTTTGCATGGAGTCTATCGTCGTCCATGAACATCCCATTTTCAAACACGTCGAGCAGAATATCTAAATGTTCACGTTGATATTTAACAAGAAAATGACTTGGGAAATTTACACCAACGAGCGGGAGTCCGGCGCGCCTGCCGACTTCAATGTAGACAACGCCTAACGTAATCGGGATGCCTGTCTTCTTTTTCAGCACAACGTTAAGGAAATTATTCCCTAAAGCGTAGTAGTTATCAATATTTCCAGTGAACCCTTTTTCTTCAAAGAGGTAGCGATTGAGTTCAGCGATGTGCTGCTCCGGCAGCGTTGCACCTTGGATCTGTTCCCGAACAGCCTCCGCCATGTTATCTAATTGGCGGAGGCACGTCTCAATGTTGAGGTCAGGATACTCGCTTTGGGCGATAAGGAGCGCGCCTGTCGCAAGTTGTATTTCATCATTATCAAGGTTCGCGAAGGAGAAAAATGGATCGCTTTTCGGATTTTTCGTCATTTTTTTTTAAAAGGCAAATTTTTCTTGCATTTCTCGGAAATGTGTAGTATAATTAAATCATCTTTAGTGTGGGGGATTAGCTCAGTTGGGAGAGCGCTTGCATGGCATGCAAGAGGTCACCAGTTCAAGTCTGGTATCCTCCACTTTTTTATTTGCCCTGCTCGGACGTTGTCTCTGTTTTCTTACTGGTTTGCGACTTCGTTATTCTGCGTGGGACACCGTTATCCAAGATGCCGAGAAGCGTTAAATGGAGTTGGGCTTGCGTCGGCAATGTCTGGAGCAATTCTTCCTCGATCTTCTCGATCTGCCCCTGTGCTTCTTTGCGTTTCGCCCGAAATGCGTCCAGAGTTTCTTGAATCTCCGTATCTTCAACAAGTGTATCTTTTGCGAACCGGTTTAAGGTTTTCAAGTCTTTGACTGACTGAATCTCTTTTTCACGTTTTAACTCCCATAACGCTTCAAGTTGGGTCTGATGTGTCGATGTTACGCCAAGGTCCGCCCAAGTTCTTGCCTGCTCATTTTTATTTTCACTCTTTTGTGCCGAGGCGATAACAGCGCAGAGGGCAGCGCATACCAATATCCCAACGGCGCGCTTGCTCCAGATATGTCGCTTTTGTATCCGTTTACCGTCTTGCATGATTTTCCTCCGACTTTAATATGGAACAGGGTCTGAATCTACCTATATCATGATAACACGGCAGATAGCGGATGTCAAGACAAAACCCACAAAACCATTCTTACTGACAACTCATGGAAACCGACGACTAAGACGCTGCAACTATTCTCACCGATAACGATCCCTCTGACCACTGACTGCTGATGGTTTCCGACTGAGAAAATAAAAACAATTTCCCCTTGACAAAAAACGCTGTATCTATTAAAATTACTTATAATATTACGCCTCAAACCGCTTGAGCACTACACGGAGAGGGACTCAGATGCAAGGAGGAATGAATGCGCTATAAAGGGTTGCAATTGGATCGGTTTCAGGAGGAAGCGATCGCGGCAATTAATCGGGATACCTCGGTTATTGTCACTGCTCCTACAGGTGCCGGCAAAACTGTTATCGCAGAGTACGCTGTCGAAAAGTGCCTTCAGGAAAACCGCCGCGTTATCTATACCGCACCGATCAAAGCCCTCAGCAATCAAAAATATCGGGACTTTTATGCTGAATACGGCGACAAAATTGGCATTGTTACAGGCGATGTGGTGCTAAATCCCTATGCCCAAGTTCTATTGATGACGACCGAAATTTTCCGAAATACCATCTTTGATGACATTGAACGGTTACAGGATGTCTCCTACGTCATTTTTGACGAAATCCACTATATTAACGATATTGAGCGTGGCACCGTTTGGGAAGAGAGCATCATCTTCGCACCCCAACATATTAAATTTGTCTGCCTGAGTGCCACGATTCCGAACATTAAGCCCTTCGCAGAGTGGATGCAGAGCGTCCGAGATATTGATATTGAGATCGTGGAGGAATTAGAGCGTCCTGTCCCCTTGGAACATCACCTCTATTTTAAAGGTTACGGGATTGGCGGTATAAAGCATATCACTGCACTTCGCAACAGAGCACACAGCGAAACGCGTAAACGAAGACCTGATCTGCCTGACGATAAACCTGTAAAGCCGCTTCCGGCTGATTTTACGGAGACACGGCTTATTCCACATCTCCATCGAGAGAAGCAGCTGCCATGCCTCTATTTCTGTTTTAGCCGAAAGGGGTGTGAGGAAAACGCATCCGCATTGGTATTCGGATCGCAGGTAGCGTTACTTAATAAAAATCAGAAAGCGGAGATTGTAAAGCAATTTGATGAACTTTGCCTTCAGTTTGACATCGCTTCAGAAAAAAAGGTCGCAGAGTTTCGTAAGCTGGTCAGCTGTGGGATCGCCTATCATCATGCAGGGATGTTACCCACGCTCAAAGAGGTCGTAGAACGGCTATTTACTTCTGGATTGATTCAACTCCTCTTTACTACAGAGACATTTGCTGTTGGTATTAATATGCCCGCTTGCTCTGTTGTTTTTGATAGCCTTGAAAAATTTGATGGTATCGGTTTTCGCTATCTCAAGGCGCGTGAGTATCACCAAATGTCAGGACGGGCAGGCAGACGCGGTATTGACACGATCGGTTACGTCTACTCCCAAATTGTTCCTGCTTACGCTGATACAGGTGAGATTAAAGCCGTTGTCGTTGATAAGGTCGAGCCGATTGAGAGCCAATTTAATCTCTCCTATTCCAGTATTCTCAATCTTTATCAGAAATATGGTGATGATATTTACGATGTTTACACGATGAGTCTAAGCAACCACCAAAATCGTGTACGTGTGACGAAACTCAACAAGCAGATTGAGGATAAAACTGAGAAACTACAAACACTACCGGAACCTAAATGCATTCACGACGGTATTGATGGGACTGAACAAATTCAGAAGCATTATCGGCAAAAGCGGAAGCGTGAAAAAAATCTCCAGCGTTTGCATGTAGAGATGTCACAAATCAAATCGCAGACAAGGGGAAAGAAACGAAAAAAGGAACGCGTCCGGAGATTAAAAGTTGTTCACCGGGAGATAAATCGTTTACGGACAGGCGACGATCAGAGCATTTGTGAAGAATGTCAGCACTTGCAAACATGCACAAGCAGATATAAGACTATCCGCAAAGAGGAAGAACGACTTCAGAAACTTAAAAAGAGATCCACGTTTATTGAAAATGATCCGAGGCAGCAAATAGCCGCACGTCTTAAAGTCCTTGAAGAATTGGGCTATGCTGAAGCGCAGACACTTCTGCCACGGGGGAGCACCGCCGCGCATATTTATAGCTATGAAGTCCAGTTGACCCAATTGCTGTTTAGCGGTTTTTTTGAAAAACTTACGGAAGACGAAATTAACTGCCTCATGGTAGCGATCGTCTCTGAACCGCGTAAGGACGGTTACTTTAAACCACTCAAGAATGAACGGTTATTAGAGATGCTCTATGCTGTCAATTCTGAAATTTCATTTATCCAGTATTTAGAGGTCAAGCATAACGTGACCGAAATTACACCGATGCTGGAACTTCGCCTTTGTACTGCGATGCTGGCGTGGAGTCGCGGTTGTGAATTTGATAGATTAGAAAAATATGCCCATTTGGATGCTGGTGACTTTGTCCGAACCTTCCGACTCGTTATTGATCAACTCCGTCAAATTCGCCGTGCTATGGCTGGACATACGGCTCTCGTTGATAAACTCAACCGATGCATCGGAAAAATTAACAGAGATGTTGTTGATGCCGAGCGACAATTGCGAATCGGGCAGGAAAATCTCAATGAAGTGACAGTAGAAGAAGGTGTTGATGTCGATGCGCCGCCGTCTGTTGTCCCTGAGGATCTCGATAATACTGAAGTGGAAGATGAGATATTGCCTTCTTTGTAAGTCTGTCTTCAGATGGTAGTGTGTTGGCAATAGAACTTGCACACCCCTTTTTCGCTGGAGAGGTTGCCAACCTCAACAACCGATGGCTGGCAACTGAGTGCCTCTAAGAAAATACTTGTAGTATAAGATAATCTATAGTAAAATGGTCCGATAACATATATAGATGCCGGATATGCAGATGTCCTACCACATAGGGGCTGGAGATACCGGCAGCCTGATAAAAACAAAGGAGAGTCACATGGCAAATCAAGACTTCAATCTGGCTGGTGCCCTTAAAGTGCGATCAGCTGAAAAAGAAGATGCAACGCATTTACACTCATATTGTTTCCCTGAAAAAACCAAGACGCAGGTTACGAAAGAATTGGATGCAGATTTGGCGGAGGAGAGTCAAACACACCGACTTGTCGCGGAGGTCGGCGGGTACCCGATTGGACAAATTTCCATAACGCGAGATGCCGTTGATCCTGAAGTCGCAGAAGTAGGCGGGCTTGCTGTGTCTGCGCCTTTCCGTCCATTAGGGGTCGCTGACCACCTCATGGCGGCTGCTGAGGTCACAGCAACAGAAAATGGTGTGAAAACGCTCGAAATTGAGCTCCCTTCTTCCGAGACACCTGTTATAGAGAGGTATAAGAATTGGGGTTTCACTGAAAAACCGCTTGTTGTTCTTCAGAAGGCACTTGGCTCGGCACCGGAAGAAGATGATGGTGAAGATGAAGAAGCAACAGCCGAAAATGGAGAGGAAAACGAGGCTGTCGACGCAGGTGGTGAGCAGCAAGAACTGCTTGATACTTAAGAATATTACAAGAACTTAAGCATCTCGCTTCGTTGTAGGCACGCTTTGTGAAACGCATTCGCTTTAGAAGGCACTCACCCGCAAACTGTGCCTACAAACAGGGGAATTTGCAAAAACCTTCAGGGGGAATTGCGGGACAGCTGTCTCTACAAACTTTTAATCAAGCGAAGTTTGAACCGCGTAGGGGAATTGAATATGAAAAAAATCTGGTTCGCTTTTGTACTCGTTCTTTTTACTGTTGGATGCGGCACGCAGAACGAAAATCTCGCGAAGGGCAAAGAATTGATTAAGTCGGATAAACGGCGCAAAGAAGAACGCGCTGTCCGAGAATTTAAACTCGCGCTGCAGCAACCGATGGATAACGCTGAAGCACATTATCTGCTCGGGCTTTATGACTCTCAGGAGTTTTACGAGCCGAATACACCTGATTGGAAGACAGCATCGATCGCTGAGCGTGGTAAACAGATGTTCCTTGCCTATCAAAAAGAAAAAGGTAAATATCTTGAGAGGCTTGTTTTTGAGACGCTGCGCGATGATGATCTGGATATCCAAAACGCTGCACTTGACGCGCTAAAACGTGTCTATACGCAAGGTGATAGGAAACGGCTCCTCAGCCAACTCCAAAAGGCGATTAAGTCCAGTGATAATCGCGATAGACACAATGCGCATTGGGTCCTCGGGCATCTTGGCAAAGATGACCCCAGCACGATTGTACCTATTTTGGTGAAACTTCTGGAACACGGACGCACGGAAACCCGCTTGAATGCTGTCAAGGCACTTGGGGAAGTCGGTAGTGAAGACGCTATCCCAGCACTCGCTGTACTCATTGAATCCGGTTCCGCTAAGTGGAAACGCGACCGAGAAGAACCTGAGGTCCGACAACTCGCGGTGGAAGCCCTGGGGAAAATCGGCGGAGCCGCTGTACCTGTGTTAGTCAAAATTGTGGAAAACAAAGGGTCATCGCTGCGCGTTGATGCGATCCGCGCATTGGCGGTACTCGGCGACGAGAAAGTTGTGGAACCGCTCTTAGATGCTTTGAAAGAACAGAGCAGTCGAGATGTGGCTATTCCTCTTAATTGAATCGAGAGTCGCAGCTTGCAAGTCGAAACATGCTTTTAAATTGGAAGGAAGCCTGTATGCCAAAAAAAATAATAAGGTTCGACAAACCCCGATACTTGATGTTTAGCGTGCCACTTTTCCTACTCATAGTAGGACTCGGTTGTGAAAATCAGTATTACGATGAACGTCTGCAAATGCAGCTACAGCAGTTAGATAGCGACCTCAAAGACCGTTGGTCGACGAGCGGGGTCGTTGTTTTAGAAACCACCCCGAATGGTCCTGCACATCAAGCCCAACTTGAGAGAGGCGAACTGATCTCTTATGTGATTGCCGAATATCCTATCCGAAGCACCAGCGACTTTAACAGCGCACTGAAAAAGGGATTGGATGAAGACAATAACCTTATTCTTCATCTGAAAGATAAACCGCCGCTCCGTATTGCCCTCCGTAGACGCGGAGATAAGGTCGGATTAAGTGTTGAAGGAAACGGCACCCTGCGCGTCACACAAATTCAGCCCGGTACGCCCGCTGCAAACGCCGATATTCAGGTCGGAGATGTTGTCGAAAAAATTGTTGATGAACGAAAAATTTATAGCCTTAATGATTATAAGGAAACGATTGGTAAACTCTCTAAACAGCAAGTTACTTTCCGAACCACCGAATTAATAGGTGTGAAAATTGCCTCTGTCAACGCGCTCGGTGAATTGGGTGATACCCGCGCTATTGAACCACTTGTCGATATTTTTAGGAATAGCACTGAGCTCTCTCTCAGAAAATCCTCAATTAGCAGCTTACAACGTCTCGTCGAATTGAGTGTTCTCAACGACCTCTTTCAGCAATTTCAGCGCGCGAATGTGAACCAACTCCCTGCTGATAGTCTTCAGGCACAGCAAATGGAATCTGCTGCGATACTTGGCTTGCTTACCGTAGACCGAGCCGAAAATACTGCTACCCTCAAAGCTCCTTTCGGAACCCAGTTCAGACACAGATCCGAGGCACTCTACCAGAAAATTAACGAAGGGCAACTCGCAGAACTCGCTCAGGAATACATCCAAATTACGGTGGAACCTGAACAGGAAATTCGGCGCGCTTGCCTCGCTATACTCGGAACCCTTAAACCTGTTTCTGCGATTCACCCACTCGTTGCTGTTCTCGAAAATTCAGCAGAAATCCCGGGAATCCGTTTCCAAGCCGGCGTAGCACTCAGACAGATAGGTGAACCCGCTGTTGATGCACTCATTACTGCTTTTGAAAGTGAGGATACCAGCACGAAAGACATTACGGCCTCCGCACTCGGCGGTATCGGCGGTGTTAAGGCTCGAGACCGCCTGATTAAGGCGTTGGAAACTACCAGCGAACCCGCGATCCAACTCACACTTGTTGATGCTATTGCTAAGATCGGCGATGCGCCTTCAAGGCAAGCACTTGAACGCCAGCGTCAGCAGTACCAAGGGGATGCTGACAGCGGTATCCGCATCTTTTTGGACGAGGTCTTCAAAAACTTAACACAGGAATCAATGTAATTCAATTTGTAGGAGCGATCTCCGAATCGCGACTGCTCCGATAAAATTGACGAAAATTCAAAAACTGAATGGTTCTGTTTTATAACACGGTGTGAGCTGCTAATGAAAATTGGACTCATTTCAGATTTGCACACAGACGTTACGCCTTTGAACAGAGCAATCCTTCCACATCTTATTGACGCGGTGAAGGCGGCACAACTTGATGTTTTAGTGCTTGCGGGCGATATCGCCCGACATTTAGTTCAACTTTCTGAAATACTTAACACATTTCAGCTTGCAGATTTAGCGTGTAAGAAATTATTTGTCCCCGGCAACCATGACATCTGGGCAATTGAGACACCTGATGTCACGAGTGAACGGAAATGTGAGATTATTTCAACACTCTGTTATGAGTGTGGGTTTCACCCCCTCATGGATGAACCTTTTGTCAATGAACAGATCGGTTTCTGTGGGACTATCGGTTGGTACGATTATAGCTTCGCACCAGACGGGTATGACTTCTCCGATGCCCAATATGCCGAGAAAGAATTGATGGGGGCAGTCTGGAACGATAAACGCTATGCCAAATGGTCAGGGACGGATTGTGTTGTTGCTCGACGTTTTGAGACAGAACTGAAGGCACAGATTGCCGCCGTTCGAGGCGATGTGTCACGGATTATTGTTGTTACACACCATGTTCCGTTCCAAGAGTGTATCCAGTACCGTGGCGAATTGCCGTGGGATTTCTTTCGCGCATTCATGGGAAGTAAACATCTTGGGGATATCTGTTTGGCGGAAGAATGTGTCACGCATGTCCTCTTCGGACATACCCATCAGGCACTTGATATGCAAATTCGCAATCTGCGAGCTATTTGTGCACCTGTCGGCTATCTCCAAGAAGAACCGACGGTAGGATTGCAGGATTATGCAACGCAATGTTTGGCTTGTTTCGAGGTATGATTGAATTCGGAAAACAGAAAGGAAGTCGTTATGGAAATAACCTTAACTAATAGCAACGAGGCGGGTGCCCTCGAATTCCCTTGGGGCGCGATTAAATGGCTCTGTAATGACCAAATTGACCCAGAAGCCGAGATGACTTTCGGAGTCGTCTATATTAACGCTGGCGAAGGGAATCCTACCCATTACCACCCGAACTGTGAGGAACTCATTTATGTACTCTCCGGTGAGTGTGACCATAAGTTGGGAGATGAGGTCATCCCACTCAGACCTGGCATGATGTTGCGTATTCCGCGCAATGTCAAACATAACGCCGTCAACACCGGTTGGCAACCCGTGACGATGATTATCTGTTATTCGGACGCTGACCGACAAACTATCTTTGAAGAATAAAAACCGATCGTCTTGTAGGAGGGATTTGTAATCCCGATCCTATCCTACGCAAGGAAAATTAAATAGGACTTACGCATTTTGCCTTAAAGTCCCCCTGATAAGGGGGATTTAGGGGGTTAAATCAGCAAAATATACCGTTTCCCCATTCAATTTGCGTAAGCCCTGTTAAAGAATGTCCAAAGCGTGTAGCTCGTAATGAAATGGAGAGCGGATTTGAAAAAAGAACGTCAAAGTTCCAACCCACTCCGTTTAACCGCAAGGAAAATTAAAGAATGTCTAAGGAATCCCGCTGCACTGTCAAAATCTGTGGCATAACCTCTATTCATGATGCTCGGCTTGCCGCTGACGCTGGCGCGGATTACGCAGGCGTGTTAGTTGATGTCGCCGTATCCGAACGGACACGCTCCACTGCCGAAGCCGTCGAAATCGCAAGCGCGAGTCCTATCCCAACTGTCCTTTTACTATACAATCGTACGACATCCGACATCCAAGCGGTGGTATCACAGGTTCACCCGTTCGCCGTTCAACTTCTTGGGCAAGAATCGCCACAACAGGTTGAAGCACTTAAGCGCAGCGTGACATGCCAACTCTGGAAGTCGGTTTATCTACCTGCAGGGAGTCCTGAGAATGTCGATATGCCTGCTGTCCGTGCTGAAATGCAAGCCTATAGGGATGCTGGCGCGGATTTTCTGCTGTTTGATAGTGTTGACATGAGTCTGGAGAAACCGAGATATGGTGGTACCGGCAAAACCTGTGATTGGAATATCGCCGCTGAACTCATCGCGGAGAGTCCGCTACCGGTCTTCTTTGCAGGTGGAATCCGTCCAGAGAACGTCAAAGCCGCGATTGAGACGATCCGTCCGCACGGTATAGATCTCTGTTCCGGTGTTGAAGCCTCTAAAGGGGTCAAAGACCCACAAAAATTGGTACAACTGATGGAACAAATTGAGCAAGCGAATTAAAAGTAGTAGGCACGCTCCGCGTGCCGTATAATCCTAAGCCCCAGGGCTCAGCATTTATGAACGTTAAAATAAAGGAGATTCCCATGAACAAACGTCTCGTCTGCCATTCTCAGACTTTCAACAAGTCTTTTCTATTAGCTGCTGTGGTGTTAATTTCCATAATATCTATTGCTAACTTCTCTACCGCTTTCGCTGATGCCCACGAAACGGAAAGCGAAACAATGGAAGAACAGCCAATGGAAGAAAAACCAAAGATTACCGGATGGTTCCAGATCGATGTTGATAGCCTCGGCACCTATTTTTTAGTGGGCGCGAGTCATCCGCTCAGCGGTGGACTTTCATTTGATTCTAATATCTATGTGAATGATCATTTGGGCGAGTTTGATATGGGCGTTTCATTCCCTGTTATCGCGAATGATAGCATGGCACTCCTGCTAACACCGATGCTCGGCGTTGGGTTCGAGTATACCAGCCCAGACGGACCCTATGCCCTATACCCACAAATTTTTGCTATCCTACCCGCCGGTAAAATCTTCGGTTTCCACTGGACAATCGGCACAGTCAAAACCCTATTTGATGACGAAAGTATTAATGAACTCTACAACCGAACTTACATCACCTATGCCTTAAACGATACCGTCGCTATCGGTCCACAGTTTGAATCCGTCCTCGGTCTCGGCGAGAAGGGTGCCCTATGGGCACTGAATTTTGGTGGACGTTTGAACATCGGTTATGGTGAGAATAACACGCTCGGTTTATATGTCGGATATGAGACGAAAAAAGGCGAAGATGAAACCGGACTTACCGGTAGAATGAATTTTACGCGTAGGTGGTAGGCATATTTTCCTATCAATCTGTATCAATCCGTAGGCGCGCTTCAAACAGATGAGAAGCGCGCCTACATGTTTTATTCCCTATAACGCGTTGAAAGAAGAAAATGATAGATTTATCAAAACCTATTGTGGCGTACGTGATCCTAATCCTCGCTTTCTCGGTGAGCACTGCTAATGCCCAAGAACCCCTACCATTAACCTATTTGACAGAGGCTATCCAGATTGATGGTTTGAGCGATGAACCGGAATGGCAGCAGATTGAACCCCTCCCTATGGTCATGTACAAACCCACTTATAAAGGTGAACCCACCGAGAGCACTGAGATTAGAATCGCTTATGATAAGGATTATCTTTACTGTTCAGCGCGGTGTTATGATACGGACCCCTCTGGAGTTCGTGTGAACTCGCTCTATCGGGATAGGTCGAGCAAGGATGATAAATTTGGAATCATTCTTGATACCTTCAATGATAAAAAAACTGCCCTGTCATTTTGGACAACACCAGCCGGTGTTCGCGGTGATGAAGCCGTCTTTAATGATGGCAAGTCTGATAACAAAAACTGGAATACCTATTGGGATGTCGCCACCGTTCAGAATGAAAAGGGTTGGTTCGTTGAAATGCGTATCCCGTTTTCCAGTCTGAGTTTTCAGGATAAAGCAGGTAGCGTGACCATGGGATTAATCGCTTATCGAAATATTGCCCGAAAAAATGAGCGAGTTGTCTTCCCGGATCTGTCGCCAGAGCGCGGGATTGATACCCCCTCGCGAGCGCATCCTATCCTTTTAAACCAGGTTTACAGTCAAAAACCAATTTACTTTACGCCTTACGCCATCGGGGGACTCGAACAAACACCCACGTTAAATGATACCAAAACCGCCTATCATCTCAACAATGAGTTGGCGAGAAATGTTGGACTCGATATTAAATATAATATCACCAGCAACCTCACCTTGGATACCGCCCTAAATCCTGACTTTGCCCAGGCAGAAGCTGATGACCAGCAGGTTAATTTAAGCCGATTTTCGCTATTCTTCCCGGAGAAACGGCAATTTTTTCAAGAACGTTCCGGGATTTTTTCCTTCAATTTCATCGATCGTGCTCGACTTTTTCATAGCCGTCGGATTGGCATTCAGGATGATGAACAAATCCCTATCATTGGTGGCGCGAGACTCGTTGGGCGTATTGGCGATTGGGACCTCGGTTTCCTTGACATGCAAACCGCACGTAAGGAAGACATCCCAAGCGAAAACTTCGGGGTCCTGCGGCTCCGTCGGCAAATTCTTAATCCATATTCTTACGCTGGTGTTATGATAACAAATCGTATTGATGAAGAAGGAAATTATAACTTTGCGTATGGAATTGACAGCATCCTTCGACTTTTGGGAAAAGAATATTTAACCCTTAAGTGGGGACAAACTTTTGAGGATCAAGCGGCTCAAAAGCAGGCATCCAATTTTTTCGATACAGCGATGTTTCTCGCAGAACTCACCCGGCGCACCGATGTTGGATTCGATTATGAACTCGTCGCAGCGCGGAGAGGCAAGGATTTTTTGCCCGGACTTGGATATACAAAACGAAAGGATTTCACGCAACTCCAGTGGAGTGCTCGTTATGATTGGCTCATGAAAAAAGGAACGCCAATTAGACAGCTGAGTCCGCTACAATTTGGAGGGTTCGTCGTTCTCCGTAACGCGGATAGTTCTGTAGAATCCGCACAACTTGACTACGATATAGATATAGAGTGGAAATCTGGGGCAGCCGCGGCACTGGACTTTCAAATGGATTATGAAGATCTCACTGAAGATGAAGATTTTCCGAAAGACACAGTCGTTCCAGCAGGCAGCTACACCACCTTTGAGGTTAAAGGCAAATTTGATATGCCCAATAAAGAGTTGTTCCGCACAGATTTCGATGGGTCTTTCGGCGGTTTTTATGATGGATGGCGACTCGAATACAGCGTTAAACCAACTTGGAATGTGTCCCGACATTTAGAAATGATTAGTGAGTATGAAGTCAATGTTATCCGTTTCCCCGAACGCAATCAGGGGTTTAATGCACATGTTGTTCGGCTACGCACCCGCGCAGCCCTGAACACACACATCTCTCTGAATGCATTTGTGCAATACAATAGTGCTAATGATCGGTTCTCAACAAATATTCGGTTTCGATATAATTTCCGTGAGGGGAATGACCTCTGGTTAGTCTACAACGAAAATCTCAACACGGACAGAGAGGATAAAGTCCCAAGAAAATTATTAACAAGGGGCCGCACAGTGTTACTAAAGTATACCAATACCTTTGGCATATAGTGTGAGCTCCAGAGTCAATGTATGTATCTGTTTTATGCAGGTGAGATGACGAAAATCTAAGTAATTCACGGCATGATAGTTCCAGCGCACTACCAAACAACGAAAATCCCTAACCGACTGAAAAAATCACATTGAAACGCGGTTATACCGGCGCAACCTGAACGTCAGTAAAGTTTATCCCTGAATTATACTGAAACTTCATCAAACCACACCCACCGGATCTGCGGGAAACCGAATTACCGGTTTAAATACATAGTCTTCATTTATAGTGAAGCCCATAAATAAGTGGACATCTTTGTAGCATAAACTTTCCAGTTTGTGCCAGTCTGAATGCCTGTTATAGGTATTCAGACTGTTTGAGAGTGCCCAATTAATTACAGGATCTACTATAAAACATGTCTGCTGTCTACACGTTAGAAAAACGTCAGATACGGCTTTCCAAGGATCACCCGCCATAACAGTACCGCGAGTTCGCGGGCGTGGTAATCGCCCCACATAGATGCCTCTCCGCATGGAATCTTTCGCCCCTCTGGTACATGATCCCACCCATTCGGACGGTGATATACTGAGTGCAATAGCAACCCTTGATGTGAATCGGACGCAGACAGATACGGTTCAGCGAAAAGTGTCTTGGCGACGGTTAAACCTGCTTGATAATAGGAATTTCCTGCTTCTGTTTCACCGTGCTTTTTGAGGTAGCTTCCGAGTCGAATGAGTCCTTGCGCTGCAATCGCTGCGGCGGAACTGTCCACCGGTTCAAAATCGTTATACGGATCCGCGGGGACTGCCAGATAATCACCGAGTTCTGCTAAACCGGGGGCACCGGTATCCCAATATGGGATGCCATCTTGTGCAGTGTTCTCAATATAGAAATCGGCAGTGGCTTCCGCGGCCTTGCGCATGTGTGTCGTTGCCAAACCGTATCCACCGTAAGGTTCCAGATCGTCTTCAGACAGTGTATCAAAAAACTCAAGCTGCTCGGTATAGCCAGTAATAATCCATGCCAACCCGCGTGTCCACGTCGTAAACGGCGAATATCCCTGTTGTGTGCTTGGACAGCGGTAGTTCCCATCGTTCGTATTGAAGATCGACTCATGCACCACCCGCCCACGTAAGTCATAAGCGTCGCGTCCTTCACCATAGTAGACGTTATAATTTGCCGTCGTCTGCGAATGCTGGAGCAGGCGTTTCAATAGATTAACAGCGACATCGCCTTCATCCATCAGCACAGCACCGAGCGTATGCCCAAGTCCTAAAACCCGCAGAGAACGGATCGTGTCTGAAAAGAGCGAATGGGGACCGTTGAAAGAGGCTATATATCCTGTCCCATCTTTAATTCGGGTCCACCGACTCGCTTGTACGGCGGCGGAGGCTTTGAGTGCGAGCTCATAGAAGTGCATCTCGTTATCGTCCGACGGAATGACTCCTTCCCGCATGAGGCGACGGAGGTTCCCATAAGTCGAGACATTGTTAAACCCGTGATCATGTACACCGATGTGTGTGACATGGGGTGCCATCTTCTCAATCGTGTTCCGTCTGCCGATCTCAAGGAACTGTTCATCACCGGTGGCATCAAATTGGAGGATGGCAGAGCCGAATTGGAACCCTTGTGTCCACTCTGTCCAGCCGCGTGTCGTGTAGGTGCCAGCGACGGTAAAGACAGGTGTGCCTTTTTCAGGGGGCCACGTGTCCTCAATGGCTAAAATCTTTTGACCTGAGTATTCAAAAAGCCGCTCAAGCTGAGGCTTCAGGTCGGTGGGACGTAATGAATCATTTATCTGCATTGGACTATGATTGCCTCCTCAGTTAGATTGTTGGGTTTCGCTATGTCTATTTCTATGAATAGATCATTGAAAAGGAGTATTTTTCTGATAGATTTGAGGTTGCTTGGTCATTCACCGCTCTACCCAACCTATGACGGTGACTGTGTGTCTTTATAACGCTCACATATCACTTCAATGAGATTGGTCGTGGATTTACCGGGGACGTTTAGACCGACGACAACCTTGCCGCCGTTTGCCTCAACAACCTTCCTTTCAATAAGTTGTTCAAGTTTATAGTCGCCACCTTTAACGTGGATACTCGGTTTGAGTTCGGAGAGCAGATCAATCGGTGTCAATTCTGGAAAGATGACGACGTAATCGACGCATTCCAAGCCAGCGAGCATCTCTGCGCGCTCCGCTTCAGGCACAAGCGGACGATTTTCGCCTTTAAGCTGTCGCACTGAGCTATCACTATTGACTGCTACCACAAGCAGATCCCCGAGTTGGCGCGCCGCCTGAAGATACCGGAGATGCCCTAAATGTAAGACATCAAAACAACCGTTAGTAGTGACAACAGTCTTACCTTCAGTTTTCAGTCGCTGAAGAACGGATGCAAGTTCGCTGCGATGATAGATTTTTGGGTTTAACATCTTCTATTTCCAACGTTTTGTCAACGCTACTCCAAATCGCGAAGTGCCTTCTCAATGTCGGCTTTGAGATCGTGCCGAACTCGAAGATATAAATCAACAGTAGTTTCTCCATCAACCGATTTTGATATACTGCCTTCTTGATCTAAGAGTTCCAAGGCAGTCTTGAAGTCCATTTCTGCCGCCTCGGTACGCCCCAGTTCAGCGTTAGCAACACCTCGATTGTAATAAAACTCAGCATAATCCGGTTCCAACTGGATAGCCTTATCATAGTCTATGATGCTATTTTCATTGTCACCCTGAGCCGATTTTGCGCCGCCTCGAAGGTTATAAGCCGCAGCTAAAAGAATATCCACTGGTTTTAAACCGATTGTCATGTTGCAGTCTTCAATTGCCCTCTCATTATCACCTAACTCAGACATCGCACTTCCACGCTTAACATAGATTAGTGCGAGAACAGTATCCCCAGGTTTTGAGCGAATCACTGCATCATAATCTTTAATCGCACCCCTATAATCCTTCAAACTATACTTTGCCTCTGCCCGTTTGAGCAAGGCATCAGTATACGCCGAGTCAAGACGAATTGCCTTGTCATAATTTTTGATAGCACCTTTTTTATCTCCCAAATTGGCCTTAGCAGTGCCGCGTCTGAAGTAGACATAGGCATAATCATCTCCCAACCGAATTGCTATATCATAGTCCTCGATGGCACCCCCAAAATCACCCAACTTTTGCCTTACCTCTCCACGATTGATGTAGGCATCAGCAAAATCTGGTGCGATGCGAATTGTCGTGTCATAATCCTTAATAGCACTCGTGAGCTCTCCACGATTCGCTGCTTCCACTGCACTATAGTAGCGGATGAGGGGGTCCTCACGCCATTTTTCTAAAGGTTTCGGTTGTGTCGGTATGTCCTCGAGTAATTCCCGTAGATAATTTGAAGGAATCGCATAGCCGGCACCAACTCTATGCTTTTGAAATGTAATGCCTATCACGTTCCCATGAACGTTTAAGACAGGTCCACCACTATATCCTTTACGAATATTCCTCGCTCTAAAGTCAAGGAAGTTAGGGGTGCGTCGACTGACTGATCCCACTGAAACATCGCCCTGCAAAACTTTGCCATCTTGACCCGGGTTCCCTATGACGATTATCCTATCGCCCGCTTTCACTGCATCACTATCGCCAGGTGAAAGGATGCTCGCGTCTTCACCACTTACCTTTTTAACCTTTAAAATAACCAAATCTCGTTTCGGATCACTCGCCATGACACCTTCAATCGTATACCATGTCGGTTTATTAACCAATTTAGCAATGCTGACAGCACCATCAAAAGACTTCTCGTTGATATTGTGAACATTGGTGACAATCAGATCAGGTCTAACAAAGAATCCACTCCCTAATGTTGGCGGTCCTTCAACGCTTAAACTCCCTATTTGTACAGTGGCTGCTTTACCAATTTTCGCAATTTGATCAAGGTCTGGTCGCACGGCAACTTTTTCGCTTCGCGTCGCTTGCTGCTTGACACTTGAGCCACAAGACAATAAAATTCCTACTGCAAGGTATCCTATGAACATCAATACTTTTTTCGTAATTTTCATCTTGATATCCCTTTGTCTATATGGATAGTTCGGCTTTGATTGTTAATCTAACTGCTTTGATGTAATATCACAATACAAAGCGGCAAATTGCGTTAGTTCCAAGCGTTAATAGTCTATCACGCTTTGGACTGTTTGACAAGTTTTTCCGCGTTGCGCAATTCCTGACTTTGTGCTACAATAAAACGGAAATTGGAATAAAAAGTTGACACCCATCAGGAGACAAGAAATGACAGAGAAAAAACAAAATACGCACCGCCGTCTGCCGATCTGCACGCTCGGTGCAGATGGACACGGTAAAACAACATTAACGGCGGCGATAGCGAAAGTCGTCTCAAGAATTGGGGCGATTCACACCAATGGAGATAGCGATTTTGAAGCGCAACCGCCTATTAACCACCCAATCCGAGAAGGGGTCGGCATTACCTATCGCAGGATAGCCTACGAAACCAGCGGCAAACTTTATACACAAATTGACTGTGAAACACATCTCGATGTTGTCAAAATGTTAATCAGCGGCTCCCCTGCAATTCAGAGTGGGATTTGGGTGGTAAATGCAGTTGAGGGGATCACACCTGATTCCCAAGCGCAACTCCACCTCGCGCACCAGATGCACATGCCGATAGTCCTTCCTTTTCTCAATACAAGTGGTATTTCAAAAGATGACGAACTCTTGGACATCTGTCTACTGGAGATGCGCGAACTACTTAGCGAGTACGAATGGAGAGAAGAGACTGCTCCGATAACCATCGGCGACGCGCTTAAGGCATTAGACTACAGAGGCAGTAGCATTACCTCCGCGCAATGGCAGCCAATTGTTGATCTGGTCTTCGCCATGAACCGTACAATGCCAGCACCTGTGGATACTAAGCACTTGCCGCTTATCATGCCAATTCATGAAATCATCGAGGAAACAAAGGATCAAGTATCCGTACGTGGTGAGATTGTACAGGGGCAACTCGCTGTCGGTCAAGCGGTAGATATTGTCGGTAAAGGCGATAGGATTAAGACGCGGGTTCTCAGCACAAGGGAGAATGAAGTGTCCGTTGAATCCGAACCGGATTGGTTGTCTGTCGGGCAGGTACTTTGCCCACCGAAGACGATCAAATCACATTCCGAATTTACTGCACTCATCTATCTGCTGACACACGAAGAGAGCAGCACACATATCCCACTCATTGAAAACGACAGACCCGACATCTACCTCTGGGGCATTGATATGCCAGCGCACCTAAAACTCCCGTCTGGACTTTCGCTTATTACACCGGGAGATTATGCCCACGTTACTCTCACACTCGACTTACCGTTAGTCATGGAGGTCGGTACCCGATTTGAGGTGAAAAAGATGGGTTCTCGGATTGGTCTCGGTGTTGTGACGGGTATGGAGTGATCCGAGATTTTATGAAACTTAAATAAATATTTCGGTAATTCGGGGTTACAAACCGCTCCTACAAGTGGAACAGATTCGGGGTTACAAACCCTCCCAGATCACCAACTTAACCTGCGGCGATCGCATCTCGTAGTGCAAGATCACCAGTATATAAAGCACGTCCTATAATTGCCCCGCTGGCACCGATCTGCTTCAAAGCGGATACGTCAGTAAGCGACGTGACACCACCTGAAGCAATCACATTTGCACGGACAGCATCAATAATATCTGCTGTCGCGTCAACATTCGGTCCCTTGAGCATACCGTCGCTCTTGATGTCGGTGTAAATAAATGTTCGCACGTCCGTCATCTCTTGTGCGAATTCAACTGCAGGTTTCTGAGAGACTTCCAACCAGCCTTCTGTCGCAACCAGACCGTCTTTCGCGTCAATGCCGACAGCGATGCGCGCGCCATACTTGGCACACGCCTGTTTCACGAAACTCGGTTGCTTGAGGGCAACCGTGCCTAAAATCGCACGATCCACGCCCAACGCCAAAACCGCTTCCAACTGTTCCATGCTACGGATACCGCCGCCAAGTTGAACGGGTATATCAAGTGCAGCAACAATCTCGCTAACGATATGGAGGTTTGCTGATTCACCTTGAAACGCGCCATCTAAATCCACGAGGTGTAAGTATTCCGCACTCTCGGCTTGCCATCGTCGCGCCATCTCTACAGGCGCGTCCGAAAAGACGGTCTCCTGTGAGGCGATACCCTGTACCAAATTTACACATTTTCCACCACGAAGATCTATTGCGGGTAGTATTTGCATGTTTAACTTTCCTTGCGGTTCGTTGAGATGGGTTGGGGTACTGAAAGTGCCTCTCCGTATACCCGCTCTCCATTACATTACGAGCTACGCACATTAGTTCATTTACTCATCTCGGAAGATACCGAGTAACTTCAGTTGTACGATTGAGATAACAGCAATAATAAAAAAGAGCACCCAACCGATTGTCGCCGCATAGCCGAGACGCATGAACTGAAAACCGTTTTTATAGAGATACATCACGATCGTTGACCCCGCATCCGCAGGTTCACCACCGTTCGTTAAAATAAATGGAAGATCAAAGAGTTGAAGCGACCCAATCATTGAGACTACGACAACGAAGGCTATCACAGGTCGTAGCGAAGGCAGCGTGATATGGACAAACGCCTGCCACCAGTTCGCACCGTCAACCGCTGCCGCTTCATATAACTCCTGTCGGATCCCTTGTAAACCCGCCAAGAAATAGATCATGTTGAACCCTGCCCACTGCCAAACGCCTGTCAGGATGACAGCTGGCATCACGTAATTTTCCTCGTTTAGCCAACCGATCTCCTTGCCGAAGAGAACGAATTCTTGGTTTATCAAGCCTGCACGCTGGTCGTAGACAAGATTAAAGATAATCGCAACGAAGACACCGGCAACCAGGACCGGCGCGAAAAAGGCGAGTCTTAGGAAATTTTTTCCCTTGACGAACTTGGAGTTGAGTAGAATCGCCAGCAATAAAGCAATCGGCAATTGGAGTGTGAGCGTGCCTACAGCAAAATAGGCGGTATTCTGAAGTGATTTCCAAAAGATAGGATCGCGGAACAGGTCTGTGAAGTTACCGAAACCGACAAATATCCGGCTTTGGAACCCGCGCATCTCATAGAGACTCATCACAAGGGACGAAATAAGCGGATACCCCATAAAGACAATAAATAATATGTAAAATGGCGCGATAAAGAGATAGGGCGCGATTTTCTGCTGTTGATTCCAAAATAGGTTCTTTGTTCGTTTCGTTTGCATAAATACTTTCTTTACCGTAACATCCTACATGCAGTGGGTATTCACCTATCCGATGCGGTTACAAACCGCACCATAAATGTCAATTTTAAAAAAAATAACCGCCTGAATCCCCAGGCCCGGTAGGTTCGGTTTTGCGGTGGACTCACCTGCCCCCCTGATAAGGGGGGATAGGGGGGTTGCGATCTGCATCCCCAACCGAACCGGATCTTACGCGGAAACCTTGATGACTTCAAAAACCTCTTCAGTCGCGTAGCGACGTTATGTTTATAGCAGCGGTATCAAACAAGAAACCAAGCCCCGTAGGGGCGGCATGTTTATATCCACACTTGTTAAAATACCGTGAAATATCCCTAAATCGACACCTATGATGCGGTTACAAACCGCACCTACCGGATCTGGAAAAACGGGCATCGCTAAAGCGTTACATCTCTCCCCATCTACCTCTATCTTTTGCCATAAGGGCGCGCACCTTCTCGGCGAGGTCTGTCAACGCCGCCCTCGGTGTCTGTTTTTCTGTTACTGCAGCAAAGATCGCATCGTTGAGCAGGTCCGCTGCCTCTGACCAGTAAGGGTTCTGATAGCGTGGTGGTAAATCGGGAGCGAGTTGAATAAATAACTCGCCAAGCGGTTGTCCACCCAAGTAAACATCCGGTTCCCTGAAGACAGGGGCATCCCATGCGGACTTGAGCGGCGGAATAATCCGTGTCGTCTCATACCGATTGACGAGACCGGGTCTATCAAAATAAGTAAACTTGAGAAGTTCCCATGCGCGGTCAGGGTTCTTGGACTGCTTCGTAATCCCGACCATCGTGCCACCGCGCGTCGTCGTCCGTCTGCCCTCGGGATGCCACGCTGGCATACCAATCGCCTTCCATTTGCCAGACATCTGCGGTACCTGACTTTTGAGAATACCGACGTACCAATCGGGTGAAAGAATGGAGAGAATCTTACCGTCCTGCATCGCGGCAAAGTTGCTTGGGTCGCCGTGCCATGTACCGTATACTGGCGTTGCGATTTTATGTTCGTTGAAGAGTGCCGTGAAAAATTCTAAGGTCTCAATGGCGAGTTCACTGTCAATAATAACGTTGCCTTCCTCGTCAAAAAAACCGCCGCCTTGTTGGAGAAGTAGGCTAAAATAGTCGCTTTCCGTGCGCCGATCTAACACAATCGCGTACTGGTCAACCTTACCATCGCCGTCAAGATCACGGGTCGCTTTTTTCCCAGCAGCGATGAAGTCATCCCATGTTTCAACCTCCGTCATCTCAACGCCTGCCGCTTTAAAAAGGTCGTCCCGATAAAGAAGCACAACAGGGTGCAGATCGTGCGGGATGCCGTAAATCCGTCCTCGGTAGGACCACGGGGTGAACCGGCTGACGACCAGTTTGTCCATCCAACCCTCGCTTTCTAAACGCGGACGCAGATCAACAAATCCGACTTCATCAATCGCGCCTTTGAGAAACCGACCGATGGATGTAATTTCCACCTCAACGAGATCCGGCGCGCCAAAATTGGATAGCATGGCAGCGAGGAGTTTATCGTGCATCGTGCCACCGAAATTGATGAGCCGGACGTTGACTCCCGGATTTTGTGCCTCAAAAATTGGCACACGCGGCTGGTATTCTTCGTAGTGCGTGTTTGCGAAAATCCAAAACTCCAGGTCTTCACCCTGTTCCTCGGAACGCCCGAAGATGAAAAGCGTGGAGATGAGAAAGAGCACCAACATTACCATCGGTCCCTTACCGAGCGGGAAACTTTCAGCATCAATCGGGAGACGAAACATAAAAACTCCAGTTTACAAAAATTGACTTGACTTTTACACTTGTAACGATTAAAATTTATCAGAATACACGCTTTTTATCAACTAACTTTTTATTCCGACGCAGAAATCGTAAGGAATCGCGAGCGGCAAAAAACCCCAAGCAAAAACACTCGCGCCTACAAAGTAACCTGCTCGCGAAAAAGATGAAAAAGGAGGAAAACTGAGTATGCCCACATACGACTATAAGTGTCTCGCGTGTGATGTCCGATTCGAGAAGTTTCAAGGCATCACGGCACCCGCAATTGAGGAATGTCCTGAGTGCGGTGGGAAAGTGAAACGGCTCATCGGGGCAGGGGCAGGTCTGATTTTCAAAGGATCAGGATTTTATGCTACCGATTACCGAAGTGCCGGTTACAAAGAATCAGCGAAGAAAGATAAAGACGAGTCGTCGGATAAAAGTTCATCAGACAAAAGCGAGAAAAAAGAGAAGAAAACCAATACGAGTAAGGAATCAAAGAGCAAGTCTACCGACTCCGACTAAACGAAAACAGTCATAGGACCTTGGTCCCGTTCCGCTTATAGGGAGACACTTTGCACAACCACAGCCACGAGCATCATCACCATCACGGCGAAGCGCAGGCGCATAGCCATCAGACCCATCTACAGAAGAAATTCAAGTTTGCTGTGCTTGTCACATTTTGCGTCTTCCTTGGCGAACTCATCGGCGGCATCTGGTCGGGTAGCCTTGCACTGCTCAGTGATGCGGCACATGTGTTTTCGGATGTGGCCTCGCTTCTTATCAGCTGGTTGGCGATCTATCTCTCCACACGTCCTGCCACCTCTTCCCGGACCTATGGGTATCATCGCGCCGAAGTCTTCGCTGCTTTTGTGAACGGCGTGTCCCTCATAGCGATCTCCGGTTGGATTTTCTATGAAGCCTATCAAAGATACATGTCACCAACAGAGATAAAAGTGACAGGAATGTTTATTGTCGCGTGCCTCGGCCTTGTCGGAAATTTGCTCATCTTATGGAAGCTGCACGGTGAGAGTCACGGAAACCTCAACGTCCGAAGCGCGATGCTCCATGTGATCGGGGATACACTTTCCTCCGTTGCTGTCGTCATCGGAGGCGCGATTATTTATTGGACACGGTGGTCTCCGATCGATGCAATCTTGAGTTTCCTTATTGGTGGGATTATTCTTGTCGGCGCGGTGAATGTCACGAGAGAGGCGGTGCATATTCTGCTCGAAAATTCACCACGGAACGCCGACGCGGACACTGTTGCGACACATCTCCGCAGCTTAGAACCAGTTAAAGATGTCCATGATCTGCACATCTGGTCGCTGTGTTCCAACTATTGTGCGTTGAGTGCACATGTTGTGGTTGATGAAAACACCACCTTAGCATCCGATCGAATTCTTGAAGAGATCAACGGTGAATTACAAGCACATTTTGGCATCAGCCACACCACGCTGCAGTTAGAACAGGTTGCATGTGAACAAGCAGGCAATCTCTTGTGTAATGCACAACATTCATAACCTAACCGTGTTCCGCTTTTAAACGATGTGCTTTGCGAATCAGCGAGGCATCCTTCGCAAATTTTTGCGTCGCTTGCACCAGTCCGCCCACGTGCGAAACCATATCCTTCTCCACCTGCACTATACGATCAATGAGGTAAGGCTGATCGCTTTGCTCGATTGCTTTTCGCATGATAGAGAGTAGGTGCATATAGATCGTATCGGCTTCACTGCCTTCAATCGCAATCGCAATCTCAAACGCTTCATCAAGCGTAATTTCGCCGCTATCGACCTTCTGCTCGTGGGCATCCAGTGCGTCCGTAATTTGCTGGACGGGGACATCCGATAATGCCGGTACAGCCGAATCAATCCCAAAGGCATCAACGCATAAAGAACGACCGAAATCGACAAGGATATAGTGCTGCCACTCTTCCGTGCTCATCTGCTCCCAAAACCGCGCAATCCGTTCGTCAACGCTTCCCAAACGCAATGAGAGCGCAGCGTAAAGTTTTGCTTGTCGCAGTTCAATGTCTTGGCAAAGATTAAAAAGTTCTCCTAATGTCAAATGTTCCTTCCCCCCCAAAGTAGTAGGCACGCTCCGCCGTGCCGTAACTAAAGTAGCGAATACACGCCGTTGGGTTCTCCGTAACCACCTCTAAATATGAAGCGGCAAAGTAATCGCTGTTCCCGACTGCATGCTCCGTGTGACCGCCTCCGTAAACTCCATATACTTCACACCCGTGTCAAAATCCGTATGCGTAATCACCTCGTTACCACGGATAGCGTTCACAAATTCTTCCTCCACGCGCCATCCACCCGCCTCTGTATCCGGTATATCAATCTCAGTCAGTTCCGCGTCGCCTTTCTGTCCGCCGTAGAGTTTATTCCCAGAAAAGCGTAAAGTTCCATTGCTTCCGAAAATATAAACCTCCGGTGCCCCTGCTAATCCTGCAACAGTAGAGACCTGTATATGCAGCTGCGCACCACATGCGAGGTCACCCACGACATCAATATGTTCTGGTATCCGTACGGAACGCATCACACCGTCAGCATCGGGACGCATTTTGACGAAGGTCTTACCCATCGCCATAATCTGTGTCGCTTCTCCGACCCAACGCATCAACGCTTCGTACCAGATCCCCATGCTCATGATGTTGAGTCCACTGAGATCGAAATCTTGCCTCCACTGGAGCGGTGATTCGCTGTCCAGAAATGCTCCACCTGCGCGTGCTTCTATGGCAAGGACATCACCGATATAGCCTTCCGCGATGAGCCGTTTTATCGTGTTATCTACGCGGAGTGTCATCGGCGAAGGGACGATCTGTGCGATGAGATGTGTTTTTTGACACGATGCTATGCGCATGATATGTGCTTCTTTGGCATTCATTGCCATCCGTGCCTCGCACATTACGTGCTTATTTGCCCGAAGTGTTGCTACGGTTGCCTGGCAGTGCATATAGGGCCATGTCCCGATGACAATCGCATTCGTATCAGGATCGCCGATTGCCTCTTGCCAATTGTCATAGGTTTTCGGGATGCCAAACTCGTCAGCCACCCGTTGTGAGGATTCCTGGCTCCGATTGCAGACTCCGATAATCTCAACGCCTTCGATCGCTTGCAGTCCCGGAATATGCCGTGATCTCGTATTCCCACCCGCACCGATAATACCGACTTTAACTGTTTGTTGTGCCACGTAATTTTACTCCTTCCATTGTTGTGTCGCGTTATTCATCTTAGCAGAAGTTTGGGAAAATGTCAAGCGGTAATTTTGGGAGAATTTGATACATCCAATTCCATCATAGTATTGACCTTTTGCTAATGGAATCTTCGCTGTAAGAATGACTTTCCTCCAAAACTTGACATCCAACAAACCGAATGGTATACTCTTTAGGACTTACGCATTCCCTCTTAAAGTCCCCCTACCCCCCTGATAAGGGGGGATATGGGGGGTGTTTTTGCTGGGGTGTTTCCTATAGGGGATTTAGGGGGTTTAAAGGACAGAAATTACCGCTTTTTGCGTCTAAACGTCCGATATTTACTCAATGTGCGTAAGTCCTGCTCTTAATAAAGATCGGACAGGGGGCTGCCTGTTACCGACCTTGAAGGTTGCCAAGGAGGTCAAACAGATGAAATTTGAAAAGGGAACAGAACTCACAATAGATAAGCTTATTACTTGTGATGCTGAGATTATGAGCGGGACACCGGTATTCAAAAACACCCGTATTCCAATAAAAAACCTGATTGACTACTTAGAAACGGGAGAAAGCCTTGACGATTTTTTGGAGGATTTTCCGTCTGTCAGTCGTGAACAAGTTGTAGCCACATTGGAACTCGCGAGGGAGATACTTCTCACACACGCTTATGCGAATTCTCATGGATGAATGCCTGCCCAAAAAGTTGAAGCGAGAATTAACTGGATATACCATTTTTACGGTTCAAGAAAAGGTTGGGCTGGCACGAAGAACGGGGAGTTACTCCGTAGAAATGAAAAAGTGACTTGGCAATGCTTAGGAAGTAGGCATTTTAGGTGTTTTGTTGCGAGATGTGCAGAAATCGGCATATTTCACGCCTTGTTTCATTCGCTTTTTCTGTCGCCGCATCATGAATTCCATATAGGTTTCCAAGTCACCGAAAATAGCGACGAGACGTGCTTTGGCTTGTCGAATGTCTTCCACTGGATCCTTACACATTAGAGTTCCTCCATTATCGCCTTTGGTGAGTCAACGCGAGGCAAGGAAGAAGAAGTTCACCTCAATGATTACCGAGATATTACCGAGGCTCGAGAACGCATCGGGCATTTTATCACACAGGTGTATAACGAGAAACGCCCCATAGGTGTCAATTTTAGAAAAAACCATATCGTCCCGTAGGTTGGGTTGAACGGATACTCCCAAAACCCTGAAAAGGAACACAACACTCAACCTGTCCCAGAGATGGCACGGCAAACAGAAAACCGAGAGAAACCCAACGCCTTGGCGGTCTCCGGGTCCCTGACGGTGTGAAGTTGGGTTTCACTGCGTTTTTGGGTGTATAGGACGACGCGTTGGATTTCAAGGTATTGGCACCCCGACATCTGCTTTCTTAACACCGTTCAACCCAACCTACAGGACTGCGAAAAATCCCTAAATTGACACCTATGGTGTATAACGAGAAACGCCCACATTCGGCGTTAGGGTATCTGACACCTATCGAATTTCAACGAAAAACCTTATCTTAACTTTGCTAAATTTTGATCTAAATAAAGGGTGGCACTTCATATAGTGAGCTTCTGTTAATTTCTCATCAAGATCAGAGGAAGTATCCAACCTTTCTATATCTATGTTGTGTTCCACGACAATTCTCCACTTCCTCTGGTAAGATTGAATTCAAGAGAATTTCAATCAAGTAAATTCCTCTCATCTTGCTTATCCTATAATCCCAAATTTAAACAAAGAACATTAAATATTAACTACCACATCACCGTGCCACCGGTATTAATATCCTGACCTGTCATGTTGGCGGACTCATCTGAGGCGAGAAAGACTGCTAACGCAGCGGCATCCTCGGATCCTGAACCTTTATCCTTGTAACCTTCATCCGAACACCACCTACCCGCAATGACACTTTTGGGATCTGCCTGTCCGTACCGCTCGCGCAATGCTGCTTCATCAAAAGGTTTGTTCATGTATTCGGCTCTGCCCCGTGCAAGTTCAAGACTCCGCTCCGCATGCCAACCCGGACAGATGGCGTTGACGTTGATATTGTAACGCCCGACATCGGCGGCGAGTGTGCGTGTGAAACCGATAACTCCCATCTTGGAAGTTGCATAAGGTGCCCTGTGCGATAGTGGCTGTTTGCCTGTCCCAGAACTGAAGTTTATGATTTTCCCGTATTGCTTACGAATCATCTCAGGCAGAACGGCTTTAGAACAGATGAAAAGTGAATCGAGATTGACCTCAAGTGTGCGCCGCCATTCTTCCAAACTCATATCCCAGACATCCTTCGTCGGTCCAGCAATGCCGACGACGTTGGCGAGTATATCAATAGTGCCGAATTTTTCGATGGTGGCTGCGACCATCTCGTTGACGGGTGCTTCTTGTGAAACATCGGTCTCAAAACAAAGGATATCTCCACCGGCACCTCTAATTTCTGAACCGACTTTTGTCTCTAACTCCTGTACCGGGATAACATCACAGATGGAAACCGCTGCGCCCTCTTTTGCAAACCGTCTCGCCACTGCTTCAGCATGCCCTCTACCAGCACCCGTTACAATTGCGACTTTACCTTCTAATCTTCCCATAAGAAATCTTGCGCTCCCTGAATAAAAATAGACGTAGTAGGGTAACATCATAGCAGGAGCAGTCATCACTGTCAATCAAAAGTAAAGTCAGTAAAGTTATCAACTTCGCAACTTTAGCACACCTGCTAACATTGATAACTGATAATTATTCCCTCTGATAACCGATAACTGACTGTTGACTGGATCATTCAATTGTATTTCTCGTAGGTGTTAATACTTAATATATGTTATGCTTTAAAACAATTCGCATAAATTTTCGCTGGATTTCGCTGGATTTCGCTAGATTTCGCACCGGATTCTGGAAAAAGGATGTCCAATCCAATAATTTCTTAAAATTGAATGACCCTGGACTGCTGACTGCTATCCTTGACAAATTTCGATGTATGCTATACACTCCATAATATGGAAACAGCAACAACAGACCGCGCACGCGGCACTATCGTCGGGATTACAGGGGGGATCGCCTGCGGAAAGACGACCGTCTCAGAGCTGCTTGCAGAAAAAGGGGCGATTCCGATTAATGCCGATGAAATCGGACACCAACTCCTCAAGGCAGACAGTCCGGTTATTGAGGAACTGATCAATGCATTTGGACAAGACATTCTTGATGCATCGGGGGATGTGAGTCGGAAGAAACTGGGGGCAATCGTTTTTAAGGATAAAGCCGCACGCGAACGATTGAACAGTATCCTACACCCGTTGATTATCCAACGTTCACGGGCACAGGCACGCCAACGCGTTGCGGACGATCCGACGTGCGTCGTGCTGCTTGACGCGCCACTTCTCATCGAAGCGGGTGCTTATAATACGGTTGATTTGATTGTTGTCGTGACGGCATCGCCTGAGACGCAGCTGCGACGCACATTGGAACGAAGTATTGCACAAGGAAGGCCGCTCACCGAAACTGAGGTCCAAGCACGGATTGATGCACAGATGCCGGTCACGGAGAAGGTCAAGTATGCGGATGTTGTGATAACGAATGAAGGGACGCTTGAGGCTCTCCATAGGCAGGTGGATGAACTTTGGAAACGACTTCAGAAACGTGGTACGTAAGAGGTCGCGAGCGACAAGAAATCCGCAGAAACACGCAAGCAAAGACACCAAGCAATACGCAGAAACACCCAAGCAAAAACACCGCAAGCAAAAACACTCGCTCCTACAAAGAATGAGATAACGGGTCGCGAGCGCAGCTCGCTCCTACAGAAATACTAATCCCAAAGGAGGTTGATGGCACTTGCCTTGATAACACAGTAAATTTCTGATCCCTCTTGCAGCTGCAGCTGCTTACGCGCTGCGTGTGTAACTTTCACGGCAAGGTGATGCCATTCAACAAGAATAGATAACCATGTGTATTCGCTTTTGACATCGAGATACTGAATTGTTCCTTTTAATATGTTGCGGGCACTAATCGAGAGATTCGGTTCAAGGGAGATGATAATATCCTCAGCACGAACGGCGACTGGGGCTATTTCACCGATTCCAATATCAGTATAAGGAATAACCAGAGATTGGTTCCCGATTTCCAACAAAGTCAAACCGCGTGCCTTGTCTGAAGCCGTCACAGGAAGGAATAGCGTGTTTTCGACACCCGTTAATTGTGCAATGGGCATCGCGGCAGGGGCAGTTAGCAACCGATGCGGCTCACCGCTCGCTATAATTGCGCCATTAGCGATCAGGAAGGCTTCGTCTGCCAATGCCATCGCCTCGGAAAAAGCGTGGGTGATATAAAGGATCGGTATGTCAAAAGTATCTTTAACGTGGTGGAGATAAGGTATAATCCGCTCTTTGAGCGCGCTGTCAAGAGAAGCGAGGGGTTCATCCATTAGAAGCATCCGCGGTTCCATAGCGAGTGCGCGAGCGATTGCGACGCGTTGACGTTGCCCCCCAGAGAGTTCTCTTGGATACCGCTCAAGAAACTCGGCAATTTCCAGAACATCTATCGCAGCTGAAGATTTTCGTGGCTTAGGTTGCCCATATCGGATATTCTGTGCAACGGTGAGATGCGGAAAGAGGTACCCCTCTTGAAAGACGTATCCGAAGCGTCGTTTTTCAGGTGGCAGATTAATTTTTGCAGCGGATGCGTAAAGCACCTCTTCACCAAAAGCAATCTCACCTTCATCAGGGGTCAGCGTGCCGCTGATACAGTTGAGAAGTGTACTTTTACCACTTCCAGACGGACCTAAAAACGCCGAAACCTTCGCTTCCAGCGTGCAATTGACCTCCAAGGTGAAATTACCGAGGTTTTTCCGAAAATCGAGTCTAATTTTGGGACTATCTGCCATAACGAACCTTATTACTCAAATCCACTATCGTCAAATCCACCGCCGTCATCCATGCTATCATACCCGTCAGTATCCATATCATCAGATGAATCGTCATCATCGTTATAGACTTCATTGAGTACCAATCCTGTCAAAAGCAAATCCTCATAGTCATCATCAGCACCATTAACAGTGTCAGCCTCATCAGGTTGACGTACTGTGTCCTCAGATGTATCGTCCTTGAAACGCCGATATAGATACCAGACGAGCAGTATGCACGCGATAACGCCTAAAAATAGTCCAAAATTCATATATTTTCTCCGTGTTGGACTGCGGTCAATAAAATTAGGACTCACGCAAAGCACAATGAATTGCGCTACTACAAACCAGCTCCTAAGGCACAATGAATTGCGCTACTACGAACCAGTCTCCTTTTGAAGAACATAGATATTTCCAAGGTGTCCCTTCTGTCAGTGCGGCGATTTATCGCGTGTCTGCGTAAATCCTAAAAGCGTTATTTATGCCTAACGGAGGGTGAAGCGTTCTGTTAGCCAGATCGCAGCGAAGGCAACAACGGTTGAAATGAACACCAGTCGATAGACAGAGACATCTTCTCCGAGATGTACAGCACTGAAAATCGCCAACGCCATCGTTTGGGTTTTGCCGGGGATGTTGCCTGCCACCATGATTGTGGCACCAAACTCACCCAGACTCTTGGAGAAACCGAGGATTGTTCCACCGATAATGCCGCGATGCGCCATCGGGAGGGTTATTGTAAAAAACACCTTGATTGGCGATGCGCCAAGCGTCCGCGCTGCATTTTCAAGTTCCACGGGTACAGCTTCCATCCCTGTTACAATCCCACGTACTAACAGCGGAAATGAGATAACCGAAACTGCAATGACAACAGATAGTTCGGAAAAAACAATCTCTATGCCGAAAGTTTGGTAGATAAAACGCCCAATGAACCCGTGTTTACCTAATAGGATGAGGAGTAAATATCCACTGACTATAGGCGGCAGCACTAAGGGTAACATGACAAGCGTATTTAGAAAAGCCTTTCCGGGAAATGTACGTTTTGCGAGGAGCCACCCCACCAATAATCCAAGGGGGAACGTCACAATCAGGCTGAGCAACGCAACTTTTATAGATAATGAGAGGGCAGCAACTTCGGCAGCGGTTATCCTCATTTTGATGCTAAAAGGGTAAATCCGTGTTTTTCAAAAATTTCACCGCTCTTCATAGACTGTAGATAGGTAACAAATCTGTGCGCTAATTGTTTTCGTAGGCTACTCTTCATAACGACAGCCGGGTAGACGATCGGTGTATAGGCTTCAGGTGGTAACTGATAAAGCACATTTATATTCTCGGTCAGTGTTGTATCCGTTTTATAGACAATAGCAATATCCACATTTCCAGCGGTGACATAAGCGAGCGTCGCACGTACATCTGTGCCGAAAATCAGTTTCGGGTGGAGTGCCTCCCATAATCCAAAGTGCGTCAAGGCTTCTTTCGCGTAAGCACCTGCCGGCACTATATCTGGGTGCCCGATCGCAATTCTCGAAATCTCAGGCACAACAAGATTCGTAGGCGTTTCCACAGAGATTTCCGCTGCTTGATCAGAGACAAGCACTAAACGGTTTGTTAACAAATTTTGGCGACTTTCGGCTTCAAGCAGCCCATTCGTTTCCAGCGCAACGACTTGGCGCGGACTTGCCGAGATAAAGACATCCCCTGACGCTCCCTTTTCGAGTTGGCGTTGTAACGTCGTAGAGGCAGCGAAATTAAAATAAACTTTAGCCTGATTCTCAGCTGCAAACGCTTCCCCGATCTCCGTGAGCGCGTCCTTCAAACTGATTGCAGCGAAGACGCTTAATTCCTTCTGCCGCTGCTCCTGCGCGCATCCTAAAAGCAGTATGAACATAGACAGCAGGCAAAGTACAATAAGAGACTTAAAAAATCGGTGCATTATTTTGGTTTCAACATGTCCATCTGTTAGATAAAAAATCTTGACAAGTATAGCAGATTTGTTAAGCTGTGTCAAAGGTTTTACATCTTCGCTTTCGTTAAGCAACTTTTCTTGCAATCCGTTTAAACCTGTGGTATCCTATTTATACACAATAATAGACAATAGGTGAAAACTATGAAATTAGGTTTATGCACCATCGCTTTTCAGGAAAAATCGTTGGAAGAGGTTATAAACATTGCAGCGGATTACGGTTTTGATGGCATTGAACTCTGGGGGAAACCACCGCATTTACCCGAGAACTACGACGAAAACTACGCCAAAAACGTCAGGGACATGGCGCAACGGAAGGGATTAACTATCTCGGCGTTCGGTTCGTATGTTGACCCTTTAATGCACCTCCACCAAAAATATTTTGAAGAAGCCTTTAAAATAGCGCACGACTTAGGCACCGACCTTGTCCGAATATGGTCGGGTGGTGGTGCCTCAAGATCAATCCCCGCCGCCGATAAACGTCTGATCCTCTTTCGATTGGTGAGCATTACACAGTGGGCAAATTTCCGCAATATCCAACTCGGATTGGAAATGCACAACAACCATCTCACCGATAGCGTCGCAACTATCTTAGAGACAATTGAAGCGGTTAACCTGCCTGCACTGAAAACCTACTATCAACCCCTCACACGCTCAGATGCCGACGAACCGCACGCCGCTGCAGAAAAACTCGCGCCACACATCGCAAACGTCCATGCACAAAATTTTGACGAAACCGGCAAAGCCTGTCCGATCGCCGATGGTGTCGTGAATTACACCCGAATCGTCGAAATCCTCAAGAATGCTAACTATGACGGTTACCTCGAAGTCGAGTTTGTCCACGGCGATAACAAATTAGAGGCACTCCAACGCGACCGAGATTACCTCGCGAGCCTAATTAATACAACAAATGGGGATACACTGAAAGATCTGGATATTGACCCCGTATAAAATTGACACAAGTTCTTTTGAAAAATGCGCCATTCGTCCAGAGATAAAAAGCGTCCGGGGATTTCATGCGGTTAGAGGTAGGTATCATTGCATTGGTAGAAGAGGTTTTCGGAACAACAGCGGAACGCCGCGCGCAGTTTGACTGGCTCCGTAACAAACCGAGTCGTGAACATTTCGGAGCGCACTACGACGCGGTCATGTCGCTCTACACTGAACTACAAGGCGACTGGGAAGGCACAACGGCAAAAGCCGATGGATACCTGATTCCGGATGCCTATTTTCCAGAGCCTTATCATTTTATTTTTGAGTTTGATGAGCTGCAACATTTTACACAATTTCGGGAGCGGACGTTTCAGTTTTATCCTGCGAATATCCCGCTCGGTTATGTGCCGGTAAAATACAAACAGTTTTGTCAACAACATCATGTTGCAGCCCTCGCAAAAGGACCAGAACGCTTCCGGCGACACACCGCGGATTTCCCGTACACAAATGGTCGTGCCGCGCAACGTGCTTTTTTCGACACGTTTCGGGATTGGCTACCGCCCTTGCACGGGCTGAACCCAACCCTTAGGTTAGCCGAATTTGAAGTCGTGCCTATCTTGAAAAAACAATTAAGTGGCGATACCGCAAAAACTTACATGGAAAACTTAATTCACAAACGGCTTAAAAGGGCTTCAATCGCTTTGAAAAAATATAAAAGGTAGGATAGATAACGCTAAATGAGCATGCGAAAGCCTGAAAAGGTGAATATTTCAGAACATCCACTGCTCCAAATAATAGGACAGACACCGCTCACGAAGATAGATCTCTTCGCTGAGGAGTTGCCGAATGTTGACATCTACGCGAAGATAGAAACCTATAACCCCGGAGGTTCGATTAAAGACCGACCGGTCTTAAGAATGCTTACCGAGGCGATTGCATCGGGAGAACTCACACACGAAAAGGTTATTCTCGACTCCAGTTCTGGCAACGCAGCGATCGCCTATGCTATGATAGGCGCAGCCCTTGGCTACAAAGTCGAACTTGTCATTCCAGACAACGCCAGCGAAGAACGGATAAAACGCATCCAATCACACGGGGCGGATATCATCCATACCGATGCTATCCTCGGTTACGATGAGGCACTCCGGGAAGTTGATCGACGCTATGAAGCGCAACCTGACCGGTATTTTTTTAACTCACAATACGACAATGAAAACAATTGGCGGGCGCACTATGAAACCACCGGTGTCGAAATCTGGAACCAAACAGGCGGAAAAGTCACACACTTTGTTGCTGGTGTCGGGACTGGCGGCACCATCACCGGTGTCGGCAGACGACTCAAAAACTACAATCCAGACATCCAAGTCTGTTCTATTTCACCAGAGGTGTTCCCCGGTATTGAAGGACTCAAACCGCTTGGGGACCCAGAGAATATTGTGCCAGCAATTCTGGATGAATCGGTGATTGATTGCCGCATCCCCACGACGATTGAAAACGCTTACGAAATGTGCAGTCGCCTCGCGCGACGCGGATGGTTTGTCGGACAATCTTCCGGCGGTTACTTGTACGGTGCCTACAAAGTCGCCCAACACATTCAGGAAGGCGTTATCGTTACTGTCTTTAACGACCTCGGTGAACGTTACTTTAGCACAAGACTGTGGGATTAATCCAAGGAGTTTTATGGAAACAACAGTTATTCCGTTTCGCGGGTTACGCTACGAGGCGACCAAGGTAGAAGGGCTCGCGAACGTCATAGCACCGCCGTATGATGTCATCAAACCCGAAGAACGGGTTGCTTTAGAGGCACGTCACCCTGCCAACATTATCCGTCTAATTTTGAGTCAACCGCGCAATGATGACACCGACGACGCAAATCAGTACACACGCGCTGCGACACTGATGAACCAGTGGATCGCGGATGGGACCCTCGTACAGGATGCGACACCGCGCTATTATATCTATGATCAGTCGTTTAGCGCACCAAATGGAAAAAATTATACACGTCGCGCCTTGATCAGTCTTGTGAAATTGCAACCTTTTGAAAATCGGGTCGTCTTACCACACGAGAAGACGCACGCCGGACCGAAGATCGACCGACTCAATCTCATGCGTGAATGCCACGCGAACCTCAGCCCTATTTTCCTCCTCTATGCCGATCCTACCGGTGATATTGAACAGATAATGGAAAGTTTTACCGATGCTCACCCACCCGAAATTGACTGCACCGAGACCTTTGGAAGCACACACCAATTGTGGTGTTTAGATGATGCAGAACGCAACAATGAAATCCAAAACCTTTTTTCATCGAAACCCCTCCTCATCGCCGATGGACATCACCGTTATGAAACTGCTCTCGCTTTCCGAGATGAAATGGCGCAGACCGGATTATCCGGCTACGGGTATATGATGGTGAACCTTGTCAGGATGGAATCACCAGGCTTGGCTGTTTTAGCAATTCATCGACTGCTGGATAACCTCAGCTCTAATCAGATTGCCCATGCTATCACCAAACTGCCTGAGGTCTTTGAAGTACATGACATTGACACACAAGCAAACCTTATGGCAAAATTGGATACGCTGAAAGGGAAATCGGCTGCGGTCGGCATATATACCGCAGATGATAAATATCGTTTATTGATCCCTCGTTCAACAGAACCGCGGCAATTAGACGTAGTGCTTGTTCAAGAAACGCTTATCAAGGAGATGTTCCAAGTTGAAACGTTAGCGGATCATATCAGTTACACCGCTTATACCGACGATGCTACTACGCACGTCAAAAGTGGAACAGGGCGCGTCGCGCTCCTCATGAATCCGACACCTGTTGAGCAGGTCTTGGAAGTGGCTATGGCAGGTTCTATAATGCCACAGAAATCTACCTATTTCTATCCGAAGATGGCGACCGGTTTCGTTTTGAATCTGCTGAACCGGTAATGTCGTAAATAGCGTAACTTTGGAAGGTAAACCGATGCATCACGAACAGGAAAGAGACACTTTAGCATTTACACACCAGTTATACACTGAGACGCCTCGTCAGCTGGCATTTCAAGCGACGACTATCGCTGAAGCAGAAGCATGGCAGGTTGAGCTGCGGGCAAAACTTAGGGAATTGGTCGGCGGTTTTCCAGAAGACAAATGCGATTTACAACCAGAAGTCTTGGAGACCCGTGAATTTCCAAGCTATATCCGTGAGACAGTGCAGTTTAAGAGTCGTCCGCATTCAGTTATTTTCGGTTACTTTCTCTCTCCGAAGCATTTTAACAGTTCAACGCTAAACCCGACGATTCTCTGTTTAGCAGGGCACGGGCGCGGTGTAGATGACATCGTCGGGATTGAGGAAGATGGTAGCATGCGTGCGGAATGGGGCGGTTATCAGAACGATTTCGCGCTCCAATGTTTAGCACAGGGTTACAGTGTGCTTGCTATCGAACAATTCGGGTTTGGGCACCGCCGCGATGCTGTCGCCCATCAAAAAGGTGGCGGAAACTCCTCGTGCCAACCGAGTGCCGGTGCCGCACTTCTGTTAGGACATACGATGGTAGGCTGGCGGGTCTATGATGCTATGCGGGCGTTTGACTATTTAGGTACCCGTCCTGGAGTCGATATGAAGCGTCTCGGTATCATGGGGATCTCTGGCGGTGGGACGACCACCTTCTTCACCGCAGCAATTGATACACGTATTAAGGCTGCTGTCGTGAGCGGTTATTTCAATACCTTTCGGGACAGTATCCTGAGTCTAAGCCATTGTATAGACAACTACATACCGAATGTGTTACAATATGCAGAGATGTACGATATCGCCGGGTTGATTGCCCCACGCGCATTATTTATCGAATCCGGCACCGAAGATACAATTTTTCCGATTGAAGCTACCCAATTTGCGGTTAACAAAGCAAAAGCAATTTTCAACTGCTTCAGTGCCGACGACAAACTCGGATTCGAGGTGTTTGAGGCGGGGCATAGTTTCTACGGTATCGGGGCATTTGAGTTTCTCAAAAAGGCACTGTAAAAGGAGGAGCGTGTGGCAATTGAACTATTTTCGATCGGCACTGAGTTAGTACTCGGACAGATTCAGGATACCAATGCTCACTGGATTGCGCAGCAGATTCTTCAGATCGGTGGGGAATTACGCAGGGTTACGATGCTACGCGATAACGCCGAGGAGATGTCCGAAGCATTGGATTCCGCGATTAAACGGGAAACATCCCTTATCCTCACAACCGGCGGTCTTGGACCCACACCCGACGATATGACTGTCGAGGTTGTAGCATCTCTCACCGGTACGAAACCTGTCGTGAGCGAAGAGACCATCGCCGAATTTCGGAAACGCCGCGAGATGTCAGAAAATGACGTTCTCAGTGAAGCACTCACAAAAATGGCAACAATACCAGAAACCGCTATTGTCTTTCAGAATCCAGACGGTTGGGCACCTTGTATCAGTGTTGAACACAAAGCATCAACAATCATGATGATGCCCGGGCCACCTCGTGAGATGAAAGCTATCTTTGAAACCCATATTCAACCGTTGATCGCTGAACGCTACCGCGCAGAAATCATCACAGCGCGGGTTTATGTTAGCATGTTTGAAGCCGAAGTTTCACCACTGATGCAAAAAGTGATGGAACGCCACCCAGATGTCTACCTAAAGGCGTATGTCTCGCTCCGCAAAGCGGACGGAAGCACTATGCCGGTCGACTTAGTCTCAACAAGTACAGACAAAGCGGATGCCGAGACGCAATTGCAACTCGCTACCGATTACTTCCAAGAACTTGTTGTTGAAGCAGGAAAACATTTTAGCCTTGAAGACGAATAATAGGTGTGCTTTGTAAGTACACCAACCCGTAGGTGATTACCGTGTTCCTCGGCGTGAGGACGATCTGTACTGCATCTACACAAAAGGAGATTTATACTGTGAATCGCAGACCTTCAGGAAACAAACGAAAGCCGCAGACGCGGTACGCGAATCCACCGCGCAGGAAGCGGAAGTCACAACCGAAAAAGCGAAAGGACACCGATGCCAATCTCGATACTGAAGTCCAAGTGGAAGAAGAGGAACAAAAATCTTCTAAAAAGGACAAAATAGAGGTTGAAGGCACCGTCGTGGAACCTTTACCAAATGCGATGTTTCGCGTGGAGTTGGATAATAAACATCAGATCCTTGCCCATATCTCCGGCAGGATGCGGAAGTTTTTTATCAAAATTTTGCCCGGTGACAAGGTGACCGTAGAATTATCCCCTTATGACCTTACGCGAGGACGTATCACCTACCGGAAAAAGTAGTTTTCTAAATAGAGACTTGTTGGCGCGGTTTTCGACCGCGCACTCGTCAAGGTAACCGTAGGCGCGCTTTCCAGCGCGCACCCGTTTACAAAGCAATTCGCTTTTCCGACGCGACGGGAAATTCCTATGAAACCTACCGCCTTAGTTCACATCAATACTATTCATGACAAGGAGACGGCTCGGCTACTCAATGCTATTGAAGCAAAACGGGAGCAGGTAGAAGAACTCACCGTAACGATCGAAACACTCAAGTCAGAAGTTGATGTATTTCAGCGCCGATACAATGCCCATATCAGCCACCACTACCTCGAACTTGACAAAGTTGAACTTCAAGCGAAGGAATATACCCTTCGGCTACAACTGCGACGAGAAAATGTGAGCGAGGCGGAGATAGAGGCGCGTGTAGAATCCTGTTTTAGAACAAGCCGCGCCCGTGTTGACGCATACGAGGAAGCAGACGATTCACAACCTACCCCGCAAGAAAACGAGGTACCTGCACCTCAGGCAAAACACCTGCAAAACCTCTACCGTAAACTCGCCAAACGGTACCACCCCGACAAAGCCATAGATACCAAAGAACAGCACAGACGAGAACAGTTGATGCCACTTGTTAACCGAGCATATCAGGAACACGACATTCAAACTCTTGAGCGGTTAAGTCTTGGTGAAACGGAACCAGACATCTCTGAAAAAACAGCTGCTGAAAAACGGGCAGCATTACAAGCGGAACTCCGAAGCCTTAATCGTGCAGCGAGTGAATTGCGTTTAGAGATAAACCGACTCAAGATGGGACGCACCTATCAACTCAAACAACAAGTAGAAAACGCCAAGAAAACTGGGACAGACTTACTCTCTGGACTCGCGAAAGATTTAGAGCGGAAAGTTAAAGCGGGGCGCTCACACTTGACGCGCTTGATTAATATGTGGCATCGTACACAGTGACAGCGGAACGCCGAAAGTAATTTATAGACATATTTTTACAAGGAACCCATCATGCAACTCACAGACAAAGTCGCTATTATCACGGGTGGCGGTCGCGGCATCGGTAGAGCTGTCGCTATCGCCTATGCAGCCGAAGGCGCAAGCGTCGTCATCGCTGCGCGGAGCAGTGCCCAACTCGATAAAGTCGCTACAGAGATAGCAGCACAAGGTGGCAAAGTCCTCGCCGTGCCAACCGACTTACGAATCCGCGAAGAAGTGGAGCACCTCGTCCAGAAGACCGTAGAGCATTTCGGACGGATAGACGTTCTCGTCAATAACGCCGGTACCAATCCGAGAGGCTTATTTTTAGATTCTACTGATGAAGAGTGGGAACAGGGATGGCAGATTAATGTGATGGGCGTTGTGCATTGTTGCCGTGCCGCGTTACCAATCATGCAGCAGCAAGGCAGCGGGAATATCATCAATGTTGGCTCTGGAATGGGACAGGTCGGACGTTCAAATCTAAGCGTCTACTGTGCCTCTAAAGCGGCACTGCACGGATTGACCCAATCAATTGCTGAAGAAGTCTGGGAAGATGGCATCATCGCGAACGTCCTTATCCCGGGTCCCGTGAAAACGGAACTTTCAAAACCCGCTTGGGAAAATTCAGGAACTTTCAGAGCACAAAGCGATCCGTGGAAGGAACCGGAGCAGGTTGTTGCATCGGCACTTTTCCTCGCGACGCAATCCCCTGCTACCGGCATGACAGGTCAAATTCTCAGCATCATGCGCCGAAATAGCCCGTAAAGCACAAGAACTTCTGAGAACTTACCTCATAAATACGATACGTCTAAGTTAACACCGAAGTAGCGTCTCTTTATACTATTATCTCAGTGGAGCCAGTACGTCAGTCCCACTTTCGAGAACCGCAACGCTCCATCCGACACAAATATCTCTATCTCCGCACCCACTTCTGCCATCTTTAACAGGTCGATCCCATTCAATCTCAAACCAGATCAACCCATCAGCCATTTCGGGACCAGAAATGATTGTGCCTGTTTCACCGTTAAACATTCCACCGATCTGAGTACCACCTGGAGCATTCCGAATTCGAAGTCCAATATTTAACGTGTTCTTGACGATTACCCTATCGTTCTTGCCGAATGATCCCAGTTCAGGTTCGGGTTGAGGTTCGGGTTGAGGTTCAGGTTGAGGTTCGGGTTGAGGTTCAGGTTGAGGTTGAGGTTCGGGTTGAGGTTGAGGTTCGGGTTCAGGTATTGACTCTATGGGTGGTGATGGTTTGAAAACAATATGAGAGCGTGTCAGATTCGCAATAGCAATCCCCTCATATTCAATAACGTTGCGTGTTTCGGTACCGAGCTCCTCAGTAAATGTTTTGGGGCCACTACTAACCCCAACAACGACTTCTTCCCCAATACGAACAACCAACTCATTATTCTCGGTAAATATCCAAGGTTGAGGGTCGAATTTGATACTCAGAACATCTAACACATCACCGCTATCACTACTGATGTAAACTGACTCAAGGCGGGAGTGGCTCTGCTGGAAACCGTTAAGAGTTATCCGATACGTGCCGGGTTGTAAAGCTTGATGGACTGGACTGATTGTTATCTCTGGAAATCCATCAGGTTCTCCTATTGGAACAGTTTCTGTCGAAGGTTCGTCCATCATCGCGTCCATAACCATATCTGTTATAGGTTTTTGTTCACTCCTACAACTAACCAGCGCAAGTAGGACCGTTAGTAAAATGAAAAATCTCATACGCTTGATAATTTCTCCTCTAATCATTTAGGTGACAACTCGACCAATTAATAACCGTGAGTTGACTTCAGCATTTAGTGCACAAGATCAAGCTATTGAAACACCTAAAACTCAATCTCGCTGCCATTTATAGATACAATTCTGTGTTGATGCTCTGCCTGAAACACAATATTTGTGTTGAAATCGTCAACACTGTTGTTTTAGTAAGCAAGTTTTGTGCCAATGCCTTTAATTAAAGGGCAATATCTACGCCAAAATTCCAAAGGGATCCTACTGTTATTCGTCTAAAATATAGGGACATACTAAGTTTATCCCAATAGGCAATGACTTCTGCTTTCATCATAGAAAAATAAAAGATAACCTGCTTGCAACCTCTTTTCTACCGCAGATATGCAAAAAATGCAGAATTAGCGTGAAAAAATGGCACGTACGTGAAAAAAATGCAGTGCTTAGATTACCGCGTTGCACGACTTGGTATAGGTACTTTAGGGATTTTATTTATTCTGCTCGGAAAGAAAATAGAGAGGTCTACTGGCAAACGCGCTTACAAAACTCTCCGATCAACGGTATATCGTCAATCGTCCAATCAACTACAAAGCCTTAATCCTCATCAAACCTTGCCAATAAAGAAGGGAGAGCGGCATGCTCTCCCTGAAAATGTCTAATATTTTAGATTTTACGATAAGAGTTCCATCTTTAGAGAGGGAATGTAACGCGCCGTCCCTCTTGCGCAGAACGATACGCGCCCAAAACCATTTCTACCGTAACCCGTCCATCTTCTACTGTGACATCGGGTTCTGTGTCGTTCTTCAGGCAGTCGATAAACGGACGCGGCACACCGGCAATCCGTTCACCGTGACCATCCGGAATAGGAATACCGAGGCCTTCCATGTCGGTTCGCCTCGTGTATACAACCTAAGCGCAACGGCATCTGCAGGACGTGGAATATTACACGACGGAGCGTCCCCATAGTTCTGTATGACGACCCCTTGATCACCATAAATCTCAGTTGTATTTTCACCGGCGAGCGTCACAGACGTATTCAGTAGAATCGCCATCTCTCCACCCGCGAACCGGTAGACAGCCAACCCCGTGTCATCAGGCGCAACATCCGTCAAAATGTTATCAATTTCAGCGATAACACTCGTCGGTTTACCAAGCATCCAGTAGATAAAATCGGTTGCATGCGAGGCATCGTCCATGAACATCCCCATATTCTTCTCTGGGTCGATATGCCAGCGACTGGGTCCCGTCACAAAAGCCTCGCTAAACAAAGCATTGATACAGTGTCGGCGACGCAACACCCCAATTTTACCTAACACACCGCTATCAATGAGTTCTTTCATCGCGATGTTCGCTGGGTCGCGTCGCATCTGGTAACCCATCATAAATTTGACACCAGTCTTCTCTACGACCGCTGCGATTCGATCACAATCCTCCAGCGTGAGTGCCATCGGTTTTTGACAAAGGATGTGTTTCCTCTCTGATGCCGCTGCTGCTACCATCTCTGCGTGCCGATTTGTTTCGCAGGTTACAATAACAGCGTGAATTTCGGGGTGGTTGATAACATCTTCAAGATGCGGTGAGTAATTCATGCCGTATTGCGTTGCTGCAGCTTCGCCGCGTTCAACACTGTCGTCCCAGCATGTGACGAGTTGGACATCGTCAAATGCCTTCATTTGGTTACAATAAGCGTTGGCGTGTCCGTGTGCGAAACTTATGATACCGATACCGATTTTGGGTGTATTCATCTATAAGTTAATCCAATCTGTGAGTGTTTGTTGTGAGTCCTGTTCAGGGTTGAAGATTTGCAAACCTTCCGCCTGCGCAGCACGAAGAAGGCGTTGGTCTGAGGCAACGAGTACCAGCACATCACCAATATTATGGCGTTCAGCTGCCACGTCCAAAGCGGATCGTAAAACCATTGCGTCAACACTATTAAGGGAATAAGTCTCAATCAAATCCATTGAGCCCTAAACAAGTGAATTCGGAACCGAAATCGTTTTAAAATCTGATTGGGTATTGATTACTTCACCTCTTAAGAGAGTAATAGCCCTTTCAAACTGATGGTTTGTGATACGACCATCGTTTTGTTTGCGGACACAAATCCAAAAGACTTCAACCGCGCCAAGTGTCAAGCATGATAAACGTTCCAAAGGCACATTATGAAAAAAGAAATCAATTTTATCACTACCGACTTCATCAGTATACCGTTTAGCAAGCGCGCTTGCATCGAAATAGAAGTGGTACAATATTACTTCTCCCGTTCTTCGATAATCGCACGACTAAACTCGTTATCCTCAGCACGAATACCGTGTTGTCTCATACTTTCGCGGAGGTCTTCAATAGAGCCCGGATCAAAATCAGGTGGAATTCCCAATTTTTCAAATAGTTCGTCTAAAATCTTCTCGGTGATATGTGCATCTCGCTTGCTGTTTTTTAGGGCTTCAGCTCCCCTCATCTTTGCCCTTGCCTCGGGACCCATTGGAACATCTATCGCTACTTCCTCAACAATCGAAGAGAGTTTCTGATCCATCTCTGCTACGATCTTTTCCAACCGATCTAACCGTTGAGCAATAGCTTCAAGCGTCTCTTTTTCCATGGTAAAACTCCTTTATCTTTAATTCTCTCATTTATTACGATACCACAAATGTTGCCGGATGTCATATCAATCTGCTCAAAACGAGTAGATCATTTCTCCAAAACAATCCGAACTTCAGCATCTACGTTCTGACCACTAAAACTCACCTCAGCAGTAATTGGACCGAGAGATTCCAATGGAAATAGATTCTCAGTAATACGCTGCGTTAGTGTTGCATCCAATTCCTGCCCAGTAAGAGAAGCAAGCACAGTGGCCAACGGCAGGAAGCGTTTCAACTCTGGCACAAGCAGCTCCGGTTGAATGAACACCTGAACACCGTCCATATCTGTGGGAAACGTTACATCACTCAAGGCAGACGTTTTACCCATTACGGTATCAATCACAGCCTTTAATCCGGCAGTTGTTGTGCCTAAGACAAAATAGTCATTGACGATCGCATATCCGCCTGCAACTGCCAACAGAAAATTGAGACGGAGTTGCACGGGTTGAACCGTAACACCATTGTAATCTTGCGGTTCAAGGAATTTAAGCTGCTTACCGGCGACAGAAATTTTTCCCTGTTTCACAATATCTAATACGCCCTTCAATGCCTCAGGAGCCTTAGCATGCGTAATCAGAACCAATGAAGGCACTACCGTTACCTCATCAGGTTCAGGGGCAGTTAACATCACAGTCAAGTCTGTCCCCAAAACTTGGGAAAGATCAATATTGCCGAAGAGTTCCTGCATCTGCTGATTCGGAACTGAAAACGTAGTGACAAAAGCAGTCTGCTCAGGAAAAGCGCGGAACGGTTTTGCGTCATCTGCAGTAGGCAGCTTACTCTGGTTAGTGTCTATGCGCTTGCGGAGATGATGCTGCGAAATAATTACCCCATCTTCATACCGGTTGCTAAACGTCCAGAACGCTGTCTCTCCGAACATTCCGTAAATCTGTTTAATGAGAGCGTTAGCATTAATAGCGTTCAATAGAGAGACTATTTGTTTTGTATCTACATATCCGGTGCTTTTGTCTTGGCGATAGTTTTCTTGAATCTCTGTCGTCATCGGGTGTTCGGTGAGGAACGCTTGTTTTTTCTGCGCCGCTTTCGCACTACGGAGACCGGCATTATAGATATCGAGCGTCTCTATCAATAGCGTAGGATCGAGGCTTAATATCCCAATTCTCCCGATGAAAGTGTAGCTGAAATCACGTGGATACCCTGTAATGGTGTTAATTGTGAATTCGCCATATCGGTTTTGAATGCGTTTATATCTCGGATTGATCGCATCCGTTGCAGTCATCGCCTCAATACTGAGTTTTTCTGCGCCACCCACTGCAGTAATGAGGAGAAACGTGAATTCGCCTTCGCGTTGGTAAACAGCGAGAATCGTCTCCTCACCAAAATAGCCGGTGACCGTCTTCAGGTCGAGTCTGCCCCCCATCTCATATTCCCATAACAGTTTTTGATACACAAGTTCTTTCCACCAACGTTGTTCCCGAATTTCAGCGAGGAGTGGCATTTTAGCGGTCTGTTTTCCTAATTCACTACGGTTGAATGTCTCAACCAACCCTTTCAACTCCTTGAGCGTCAGATAGCAGATTGGAGATTTCGGAAGTAGTGTAATCAGGTGTTGCTCTGGCTCCCACAACGCCGTCTGGTGATAAATAACGGATAGCAAAATAATAACCCCAATAAGTCCGATTAGACTCATAATAACAATTTTTTTACGTTTGCTCAGCTGCATCGGTTTCCAAGCCTTTGTGATATTTGTCATAGGTGAGAGACTTTCGTCAGCACACGAAAATTTTCGTTAGATATTTTTAGTGTCCTTGTATCTTCCGTGCTTACTTGATTATACCATATTACCTCTCAACAAGCAATTCAATTGACCACTGCCCCAGAGCCATTCAGTTTTCGGCTTTCCGGCGTTTTTGTCGACGCAGTCGCGATTCAGAGAGTGCTTCTACATCGAAGATTTTACGCGAAAAATTGAAATTGTTGGACAATTGAAAGGCTCTACTACTGATCGCTGTTCCGCTGGCAACCACGAAAATTATTTGTCTAAAAGCGAAAAATGATGTAGAATATTACTGTTATTTCTCGAAAGAAGGTGAACAACGTTCCAACCCAAGATCTCAAAATTCGACCCTTCACGATACTCCTCGTTTGCGTGTTAGTACCTGCCAACTGTTGGTGGGTATCCGTCTCAATTATGCGGGGTGGCGGAAGTCCAACGCAGGTTTCGCTCTTCTACAATGCCGTTATCACCATTCTAATTTTATTAGGCATCGGGATGCTCTTACGTCGGTTGCATCGCGCTCTGATACTCAACCGTGCAGAGTTGCTGGTTATCTATACTTGCATCTCAGTCGGCGCGGGACTCGCCGGTGTTGATAGATTCCTCGTGCTCATGCCGCTTATCGGGCATGCACACTGGTTTGCGACACCCGAAAATGATTGGGTGAACCTGTTCCATCTCCATATTCCACAGTGGTTGGCTGTTAGCGATAAGCGTGTTCTCGATGGATATTATAACGGGTTCGCAAGCATCTATGAGCCGCGCTACTTAACCGCTTGGCTGCCAGCAATTGTCTGGTGGACGCTCTTTATTGTGGCTATCCACCTCGTGATGCTCTGCCTGAGCCTACTCTTTCGGCGGCAGTGGGTAGAATCGGAGCGGCTGAGTTATCCGATCATCCAGTTGCCGTTTGAGATGACAACTCGGAGTCGGCGATTTTTCCGATCACCATGGATGTGGCTCGGACTCTCGATCGGTGTCACCATTGACATCATTAACGGGTTAAATTTTCTGTTCCCTGCCGTTCCAAGTCTCGGCGGCAAGCTATATGATCTGCGGCAAATTTTTACAGAACGTCCGTGGAGCGGGATTGGCTGGAGTCCGCTCGGGGTCTTCCCTTTCGGTATCGGGCTTTCGTTCTTCATACCGTTGGACCTCTCCTTCTCCTGTTGGGCGTTCTGGTTGATATGGCGGGCGGAACGGCTGTTAGGTGTCATTGCAGGGTGGCGTGGGCTGCCACGCTTCCCTTATGAAGCAGAACAGTCGCACGGTGCATACTTAGGGCTTTGCGTCGTCGCCATCTGGATGAGCAGACGCTACCTGAAAGGAGTGGCACGCCAACTCATATCTCCAAAGGCAGACGAACCCGTTTCATATCGACTCATTGTCATCGGACTGCTCGGTGGTGCAGCATTCATCGTCGGCTTCTGTCTCAAGATGGGTATGAACTTTTGGGTCATCATCGTCTATTTTGCGATCTGGTATGCGATTGCAATCGCGATTACGCGCTTGCGTGCGGAACTCGGCTCTCCAGTACACGATCTACATTTTATCGGACCCGATGAAATGTTACCGCGGCTGTTAGGTATCCGCCGATTAGGCGCGACGAACTTAACAGGGTTCGCCTATCTCTACTGTCTGAATCGCGCGCACCGCTCACACGCTATGCCACACCAACTCGAAGGCTTCAAATTGGCTGAAGGTGCGAATATACCGATCCGGCGATTTGCGTTCATCATGATGTTGGCTTCCGCATTAGGCGCGCTCGGTTCGTTCTGGGCATACCTGTCCATGTATTATTCGGAAGGCGGTTTCGCAGGATTCGGACGCGAATCTTTCAACCGATTAGAGACATGGTTAACTTACACCGCACCGCCAGATGTACCGGCAATCAGTTTCGCGACGTTCGGATTCGGATTGACGCTACTCCTCGCCGCAATGCGGATGCGCTTCCTCTGGTGGAATTTACACCCTGTCGGCTACGCTATCTCTGGGAGTTGGGCGATCAATCCGATGATAGGCTCTATCTTTGTGGGGTGGTTACTCAAGTGGCTCGTCCTGAAATATGGCGGTATCCGATTGCATCGGAAAGCCGTCCCGTTTTTCCTCGGCATTGTGCTCGGCGAGTTCGTGATTGGATCGTTTTGGAGTCTTTTATCTATTGCCCTTGACCAGCCGATGTACCGGTTCCTCTTTTAATCGGCTTTCGACGGTCAGCAGTCAACAATCAGGATTTGGAATACGGAAGAATTGAATGACTCCCCGTGAATACCTAAAAGGCGTTGTTATTTTTTGTATTTATGGTATAATATTTAAAACACAGTAATCGGAAGAAACAATTGGAACTTAAACAGAAAGCAGCACTCATATCAGAAACATTGGAAGATTTACTCGGCGTGCCAACCCGCGATAGCGCAGGAGATGTGCTGGAATGTCTCATTTTAACGATCTTATCGCAAAACACGACAGATGTGAACCGCGATAAGGGATACGCGAAGCTCAAAGAACGCTTTCCGACGTGGAAGGATGTCTTGCACGCCGATGTCAAGGCGATAGAGGCGGCAATAAAAATTGCCGGATTGGGAAACCAGAAAAGTCATACGATAAAAAACTTTCTCACATGGCTAAAAACCGAACACGGACAACTCTCTTTAGAATTCATCCACGACATGGAAACTGAAGAAGCGCTGGAACTTTTGTGTCAGCACAAAGGCATCGGGATCAAAACCGCTTCCGTTACGCTCTCTTTCGCCTGCGGTAGAGAGGTTTTTCCAGTCGATACACATATCTTGCGGATTTCCAAACGTCTCGGACTGATCCCGTCGAATTGCAGCGCAGAGAAAGCGCATCAGGTGTTGCCGCCAATCATACCAACAGGGAAGGCGTATCCCTTCCACATGAATTTAATCTATTTCGGCAGACGCATTTGTGATGCCCGAAAACCGTTATGTGAACGGTGCCCATTGACAGAACACTGCCTCTACTTCAGAGACAACTTTCAGGCTTAAGTAGGACTGAAGATACATTGGAGAAAAACATGTTTGACTGGAAACGTTTGTCATGGAAACACCTATTTGTAGTCCTGTTGGTGTTGCACCTTCTCCCACTATGGATTTTTGCCTATTTCCCCTCTCAAGATGGTGCCAGCCATGTGTATAACGGCCTGGTACTCAAGGAGTATGCCAAACACGAAAATTATAAGATGCGGGATGCGTGGCAGCTGAACATCACTATCTTTCCGAACTGGTTGTCCCATATTATGCTGATGGTGCTCCTCTATGTATTTCCGCCTGTCATTGCCGAAAAGGTTTTTCTCTCAATCGCTATAGGCATGGTCCCGATCGCTTTCTTCTATTTCCTCAACGCTATCCACAAAGATCGAGAAGGAAAGTTTGTGTACGCTTGGCTCGGATTCCCTTTCGCCTACAATTACCTCCTCTACATGGGATTTTATAACTTCCAATTGAGCATATCGTTTTTCTTCTTCAGTTTCGGGCTCTGGTGGAAACATAAAGACGATATGCAGGCCAAGCACCTCGTGGTGCTTTATATCTTCCTACTGCTTACCTATCTGTCGCATATCGCCTCTTATGGACTTATTGTTTTAGGGATTTCTATAGCAGGCGGATGTATATGGGGTAGTAGAGCATTAGCGGCAGCGTGGCGCGAACGGCATGCCGAATGGTTTCGTGAGTTTATCGTACGTCTCAAACCGCTCTTGCACTTCTTTCTCTATATGATTCCAATATATTTCGTGCTGATGGAATATTATCTACAGAGTCTCAAACAACATCAAGAGGGCAACCACCGCGGTATGAAGTGGATTTGGGATTACTTTTTGGGCGTTAAATCAATCGTCTATTTCACCGACTGGCATATTCCGGTTAATTATTTTCTCCTCGTTATATTAGGTATCGGAATCGTTATTTCTATCTGTTATCGCGTTCACCGCAAAGAATGGGTGAAACAGACCGATGTTTTCTTGCTAATTGCGATCATGTTCACCTATATGTTCATCAGAGCACCATGGGGCTATGGACCGGGCGGTTGGATTAACGACAGGATCCATCTCTATATTCTGTTGATGTTGGCACCTTGGTTAGCCTTAGACATGGGCAAAATCGCTCGCGGTGTTATTGCAGCGTGTCTCATCGTTTTCAGTCTACTCCATTTCGGCAGAACGGCTTATGACCATGGACGTATCGCGCCAGAGATTGCTGAACTTGTTTCTGGTGCACATCTGATAGAGCCGCATACGTCGTTTAGACATCGCAGTCCAGATTGGCATAAATCAGATGCCTTGGGGAGAGTTGAATACGTCACACCGTTTGTACACTCCGTCGCTTTCTATGGTGTATACGCCGATGATGTGGCGCATCTCCTGAACTACGAAGCCAACTATAACTATTTCCCAGTAAACCGCAACAACTACAAGAGCGTGGAATTAAATTATATCAACGACGATTATATGGTCGCTTGGTTTTACCCGGAATCTGAGAAATTTGCAGATCTTACACCGAACTACGACATCATCCATGAAACGAAAAACCTCAAACTCTTTAAAAGAAGACAAGCCCCGGAGCCGATGCTTGATCTCTGGGATAAGACGGAATCCGGGAACCTTATTATCCGTTTTGATATGCAACCTAACAACGGTGAAACGGCACCTGACCATCACCCCATTGGACCGAGGACGATGTACGAAAGTGGCAAATTTGGGTGGGATACCGAGTGGAACCACAAGGATTCGAGAGCCGATGCCCGGCGAATGTCACCTCGCCAAGCCTATCAAGGTCCGAAGGGTCCCGGTCCACTCGGGCGAGACGCTGTCTGGGGCATAGAAGATGCTGCTTTTAAACTTGACCTACCGGACGGAACCTATCGCGTAACCAATGTTTTCCAATCAGCAGAAAGCGCGACGCACGAAGTCAATCTGCTGGCGAACGGAAAACCGATTGTGAAGAAACTCACTGTTCCTCCCGGCAATGAAAAAGTTGAAGAAATTGATACAGTTAAGGTAACAAACGGTTATCTTATCCAAGTAATTTTCACACCGAAATTGCGAATCAGGACAGCTGATAAACACAACCACTGGATATGGAACGGCTTTACAGTCGAACAAATTTTTTAAACTATTTTTTAAATTATTAAGGTCGCTCGGTTTTGTCCGTTGTCCAAAACCGAATCCCTGATTAAGAGTTCGTTTTGGGCAACAAGACAATCAACTGTACTCTTGACAAAAACCTTACACTTACATAGACCTTCTATTTCCCGACAACAAAGAAAAATGAGCAAGGAGACGTTAGCAAAAAATGATTAAACCACATGGAGCCGAAACCTTACAACCGCTCTACGTTTCGGATGATGCCCAACGTGCCGAGTTGACCAGAGAGGCAGAGCAACTTCCGTCCGTCTTACTTTCTTCGGGTGCCGCTGCATCAGCTGTCATGCTCGCATCAGGTTACTTTACACCGCTTACCGGATATATGAACATCGCTGAAGCGACAAGCGTTGCCGCAGATATGAAACTGCCGAACGGACTCTTCTGGCCCGTTCCTGTGATGAACATCGTTCCGTCTGAACAACTGACCGATGCCGTAAAGAACGCCGACAGAATTGCGTTACGCGATCCGAACGTTGATGGTAATCCACTGCTCGCGGTCATGAAGGTTTCGGCTATTGAAACACTCTCAACGGAACAGAAACAACTCCTCATTGAAAAGACCTTTGGAACTACCGATCCGGAACATCCGGGTGTCCCCGCTTTCGCCGACGTTGGAGATAACGTCCTTTCAGGTCCGATCGAAGTACTCAACTATTCTTATTTCCGCGAGGATTTCCCCGATACATTCCGCACAGCTGTCGAGATTCGCGAGGACATTGCGGCACGTGGTTGGGATACTGTTGTCGCTTTCCAGACGCGGAACCCAATGCACCGCGCCCATGAAGAACTCTGCAAGATCGCACAAAAAGAAGTCAACGCCGATGGTGTTCTGATTCACATGCTCCTCGGCAAACTAAAACCGGGGGACATTCCGGCTGCCGTTCGCGATGCCTCTATCCGTGCGATGGTGCAACACTATTTCCCGAATAATACTGTCTCGATCACCGGCTACGGATTTGATATGCTCTACGCTGGCCCGCGGGAGGCACTCCTACACGCTGTTTTCCGTCAGAATTCCGGCGCATCACATTTTATCGTCGGACGCGACCATGCTGGCGCAGGCGGTTATTACGGACCGTTCGAGGCGCAAGAGATTTTCGATACCATTCCTGATGACGCTTTAGAAATCGGCATTTTCCGTGGCGATTTCACAGTATGGTGCAAGAAGTGCAATGAGATCGTCATGATGCGCGACTGCCCGCACGATGGAGACGACTATTTCAACGTCTCTGGCACAAAACAGCGCGAGATCCTCGCCGCAGGCGAACCGCTGCCACCAGAAATTGCACGTCCCGAAGTTGCGGAGATTTTGATGGCATACTACCAATCTGAGGCAACTGCATAAGAGATTTATTTGAAGGCGGGATATTTTTGTCCCGCCTTTGGTATCTCGGCTCGTCTTAGTTCACATATTTTCGGCGTTCACCCTAACATTTCACTTGATATGCTGAAGGACTTTCGTTATAATTGAACCTAAGCAATTAGACGAAACACTGGAGAAGGAAGCACTCAGATGGCACCTATGGCAGCACCGACTTACCTAACGCCCGAAGCGTATCTTGAATTGGAACGTAAGGCAACGACTAAAAACGAATATGTGAATGGAAAGCCCTTCGCGATGGCAGGTGCCAGTTTCGCATATAATTTCATCACGTTCGACACGGCAATTCACCTGAACAACCAACTGATGGATACGGAATGTCAAGTCGCTTCGACCGGTGATCTGCGCGTGAAAGTTGCCCAGACAGAATCCTACTTTTACCCGGATATTGTCGTTGTGTGTAGTGAACCACGCGCCGAGGATAACGTCTTTGACACACTCCTGAACCCGAATGGATACCGACAGAATTTCGGTCACTTGGAGATGTCGTGCCACTGCTATCTAACCAGTGTGAACTACCTTTACAGCAGGTCTACAGACGCGTCAAATTTGGCAACGGCAATTAAGTAGTTACCGACAACTGACAACCGAGAATTATTATAGTGGAAGCCGTTCAATATAACAAAAGCATCCCTCGTTATCTCGCGATGCGCTACCTTGGGAAACGGTGGCGGGGTCTTTACACGTCGCCGTTCTCCTGTGTACATCTCGTTAACATTCCGGAGCCAGAACTGCCGACCCCGGAATGGGTCAAAGTCAAGACCCGACTCAGCGGGATTTGTGGCTCCGATTTGGCGACGATTACAGCGAAAGGGAGCCCCTATTTTTCACCTTTCACATCAACGCCTTTTGTGTTAGGACATGAGATTGTCGGGGAAATTGCGGAGATCGGTGATGCAGTGGAGGGTTTCCCTATCGGGGCACGGGTGGTGATTGAACCGGCACTCTCATGTAAGGTGAGAGGGATTTCGCCGCCGTGCTACCAATGCCAAAACCTCCACTTCACTAACTGCGAAAATATCACAGAAGGAGACATCTCCGAAGGCGTTCAAACGGGTTATTGTCGAGATACAGGTGGTGGCTGGAGTCGATATGTTCTTGCACATCAAGCACAACTCCATCTTGTCCCGGATGATGTTTTAGACGAAATTGCCGTGCTACTCGAACCCTTCGCCTGTGCGATACATGGCGTTCTGAAATCAGAATATAACACAGCAGACAACATTTGTGTCATAGGTGGTGGCACGATTGGACTTCTTACTGTCGCAGCACTTCGGATGCTCGGCTATCAAAACCGGATTCTTATCTTCGCCAAGTATCCACATCAACAGCAATTGGCACTTGACCTCGGGGCAAATGAGGTAATATCGCCGAATAGCAGTCGGTATACAGCGTTCTGTGAACTCACAGGTTCAGAATCGTATCAACCAGAGTTGGGACAACAGGTATTAATTGGGGGTGTAGATGTCACCTTGGATTGTATCGGTTCGAGTGTCACAATAGACGATGCGCTCCGTTTCACACACGCAAATGGTGAAGTCATCTTACTCGGTATGCCGGGGATCCCGAAAACATCGACTGGGTGTCGGTTTGGTATAAGCAGTTGAAAGTAGAAGGTGCTTATACTTATGGAATTGAAACACACAACGGTGAACAGATCCATACCTTCGCACTCGGTATGCAGCTCCTCGAAAAAATGGGAGCACAATTACGTCCATTGGTGGTCAGACGCTTCCCACTGCGAGACTACAAACGCGCCATACAGACCGCCTTGAATACAGGGAAAACCACCACAGTGAAAACTGTATTTGACTTACGGACCGATTCTGCTGGCTACACGATTACCTAATTCACTCCGTATGACACCTCCTTCCACCTCACAGAACCTTCCACAAACGCCTTACTCCACTTATAACAGTATCACAGCGCGGAGTGTCGTCATCGGGATGGTAGCGGTGATGTGCCAATGCCTCGCCACCCCGTACAACGATTTCCACGTCGGCGGTACCTACCTCGCAGGGAACCACCTGCCGATCGCAGTCGTCTTCGTCATGCTGGTCTTCATCCTCGGTGTCAACACACTTCTCAAGAGACTGAAACCCAGCACCGAGTTGCAAGGCAGCGAACTCCTTATCATTTGGGGTATGATGCTGGTTGCATCCGGTATCCCGTCCTCAGGCCTGATGCGATACCTCGTCCCGCTCGCTGTGAGTCCGTTCTATTTTGCAACACCCGAAAATGAGTGGATCACCGTCTTTCACCAGCATCTCCCAGACTGGATGGTCGTGAAAGATCCGAAAGCCGTTTTCTATTTCTACGAGCAATTGCCGGATGGCGATCGAATCCCGTGGTTGGCATGGTTGAAACCGATTGTCGGATGGAGCGTGTTTGTCCTAATTTTCTATTTTGTCACCATCTGCTGGACGGTTCTGCTCCGAAAACAGTGGGTAGAACACGAACGCTTCACCTTCCCGCTCGTCCAACTACCGATGGAGATGTTCCAACCGCCGTCGGGCAGCGCGATGCTGAACAGGTTCTTCAAATCGCCGTTGATGTGGTGCGGCTTTGCGATACCTGTCATATTACACGGGTTAAAAGGATTACACCTCTACTTTCCAGCGATTCCAAGTCCGCCTGTCTACTTTCCGATCGCCGCCTTTTTCACCGAGAAACCGTTATCCGCTTTGAACTGGTGGCCCTCTGTGAACCTGTTTATCTTCCCTTCCGTCGTCGCTGTTGTCTACCTCCTCACACTTGAGATTTCGTTTAGTTTTTGGTTCTTTTTCCTACTCGGAAAAATGGAGACAGTGCTTATCTATGCGACAGGTTCTAAAGTGAATCAGTGGAACTTCCATCAAAATCAACAGATGGGCGCGCTGTTGGTCTTTATTGGGTTCATCCTGTTTATCGGCAAACGCCATTTCGGACGGGCATTCGCTACGATTCTCGGACGAAAATCGAGTAGTGACACTAACGAACCACTATCTTATGTTTGGGCAGTCGGGGGTCTGATTGGCGGGATCTTACTGCTTACGCTAATATGTAGTCTCGCGGGGATGAGCGTATGGGTTGCCCTCTTTATACTCGGCATTTTCCTTGCGATCACAACAGTCGGCACATGGATGGTTACCAACGGTGGCTTGATGTTTATCCTCTACTCTTTTTTGCCGGGTGAATATCTCCTTACGCTGTTCGGCAGTGCGCGTGTCAATGCACCGAGTTGGACCTTGGTCGCCTATGAGCGGGTACTGATGTTCGATATGCGGGAGATTCTGATGCCGAGCGTGATGAACAATTTCAAACTTGCGGAACCGCTGCGTCTGAAACAACGTCCGTTTCTGTTGGCGATGGGGATCGCCATTGTCTTGGCAATGGGTGTCTCCTACTATTCCTCCGTAGATCTCGCTTACACACACGGTGCAGTGAACCTACAACACTGGACCTATATGATCTCCACAACCTCCCCATTTAACCGCCTCACGAGTATCCTCCAAAACCCGATCGGTATTGAATTGGAACGACTCGGTTCGTTTATCTTCGGTGGTGCCGCGATGTTCGGCATGCTCTGGATGCGTCACCACTATCTCTGGTGGAAACTACACCCGATCGGTTCTCTTATGATGACGAGTTATGCAACTTATTGCTTTTGGGGTTCATTTTTCATCGGTTGGTTTCTCAAATATACGACTCTCAAGTTCGGCGGCGTTGCCTACTATCGTAAACTCCGTCCCCTCATTTTAGGCGTTGTGTTAGGTGAGTGTTTCATCGGTGGCATCTGGATCATCGTCGGACTCATGACCGGTATTGGGTATCGTCTATTGCCCGGTTGATTGTAGAGCGAATTTTATAAGAAAATCCTTGCCCTGTTTCAAAACTGCACCATTTTGGGCAATCTGTTATGAGGTTTGCACTATTCGGTGCAATTTCATCAAGAATGGCGGTGGTATTACGCCCTAAACTGGCACGAAATTTGCTATCTTATTCTCTGTAAACACCTTTATAATCGGAAGATCGCGAGCAAAACTCGCTCCTACAAAGATATGTTGGGATTCGGGGATACTTTCTACAGAAGAACTAAATATCCCTAATAATTCGATAAAAAAATTTGCACATTCACATAAACTATGCTAAAATAAATAGGTGATTGCGAACTATAAAGACATCGATTGAAATCATCTCATGAAGCGAGTTACCCCGTTTAAATGAAATATTTTACTTACTTCGGAAACCATCTCATCAACGCGAAACTGCCGGATAATTCGGAGGTTTATTATGCCAAGCCGCCGCTACCCGGAATTAAGCGCGATGCACTCAGTGAACACACGCAGCGTGCCTTTGAAAATCCACTTGAGATGCCACCACTCAGCGAACTCGTCAACGGCAATTCAAAGGTCCTTATCCTGTTCGACGACAACTGCCAACCCTTTCCACCTACCAAAAAACCGGATATGCGGCAGATTATGATTGAGACGCTTTTGAGGATGCTCTATAGCTACGGCGTGGAAAAAAAGAATATCCAACTGATGTGTGCTGTCGCACTGCACCGCAAGATGAAGGAACACGAACTCGCCTATATGCTCGGCAAAAATATCATGGACGAGTTCTACCCGGATCAACTCCGAAACTTTGACGCGGAAGATGCCGACCAGATTGTTGAGGTAGGGCACACGGAACAAGACGAAGTCGTTGAGACAGATAAAGCGGCACTCGAAGCCGATCTGGTCATTTATGTCGATATGATACAGATTCCGCTCAACGGTGGACATAAGTCCGTAGCGGTAGGTCTCGGCACATATAACTCCATTGCACCACACCATTCGCCGCACATGACAGCGGAGAGTCCACACGTGATGCAACCCGAAGGTTCGCACATGCACGCCTGTATTGAACGGATGAGTCGTCTCATTCAAAAAGAGACCCCCATCTTAGTTCTTGAAGCAGCGATGAACGGTGCGATTTATCCGTTCCATCTCCGCTATGTCGGGAAACCGAACAGCGACTGCAACATCGCAGAGAAGGTCATTAAAACCTTCACACCGACAACCTTATCGCTTTTACCTGAATCCGTGCGGTACAACATTCTCAAAAGCGTACGAACGGACTATGAACCGATACAGATCAATGCAGGCGATATCGATGCTGTTCATGCAAGAACGTTAGAATCAATGAAGGATCAACTGGCAATAGACATCCCGCGTCAGTTCAGCACACTGGTGTTCGGACTCCCCGATATGAGTCCCTACGCCGTTGATGCGCGTATCAACCCCGTTTTGGTAGTGAGCGACATTTTGGGCTACGTCTTCAACTGGTTCTACAACAAACCCATCATCAAAAAGGATGGCGTTGTAATCATTATGAATCCGACGTATGAAATCTTTCATGAAGAGTATCACGTCGCCTATAAAATGTTTTACGATGAAGTGCTTGCTGACACCACAGAACCCTTTGAGATGCAGCAGAAGTTTCAGGAGAAATACGCGAAGGATGAATACCTCATCGACTGCTATCGGAACAAATTCGCACATCACGGCTTCCATCCGTTCACGGTTTGGTATTGGGCAACGTATCCGTTGAAATACCTATCTAAGGTCATCCTTGTGGGTCCGAAGGAACCGAGAGTCGCACAGCGATTGGGTGTTGATTGGGCAAAAAATTTAGACGATGCCCTCGCGATGGCACGCGACATCTCCGGTGATGATGATGTCGTTGCTTTGACAATGCCGCCGTTTTTCTACGCAAATGTTGGAGGTTCCAATGATTAAAGATCCTCCTATTGTTGAGGATATCCGGCGCATCCACCGTAGGATCTCCGAGAAATTTGATCATGATATCGATCGGCATATTGCCGACTTGCAAAGTGAGGCAGCCTTACGTCAAGCAAAGAAATCCGTTCAACGATCAAATAATGGTGAAAATCTCATCACCGACACAGAAAACCATGAGCAGACGGGCAAGGAAACCAGAGCAGATTGAACTCGCGAACCCATTAGGAAAAAACAGAGGAGTCTGATGCAAGATACGGACATTTTGATACCTACGAGTACTATTGGCAGTTACGCACCACCGAGTTGGCTGTGCGTGACACTGGAAGCAATCGGACGCGGTGAACTCGGCGAAACGGATATTAACGAAACATTTGACGACGCGGTCCGAACCGCTATCGCTGACCAAGAGCGCGCCGGAGTTGACATTGTCACTGAAGGTGAGATGCGTCGCCAAGATTTTGTGCTCGGTTTCTATGAACGGCTCACAGGGTTAGAACAACTCCCCGCACCGAGGACACAAGGGCCCGACGGACATGATCAGCGCGGCAAATGGCTGCCATCCGTTCCGCTTGCAGCACCCGACGGTCTCGGTATCCTCCCAGAATTTGAATTCGCGAAAAAGGAAACGACGAAAACACTCAAGGTGACATGTCCGGGGCCGTTCACGCTCTCAGGACGCATTCAGACGGGTGGCATCTACAAAGAACGTCTTGAAGTCGCCTATGCGTGTGCAGAGATTATCAACACGGAACTTAGGCAGCTTGTCGAAGCAGGTGCGGAATTTATTCAGTTGGATGAACCCTCTTACGCTGTCTATCCCGACCGACCACAGGAATTCGTGAAGTTGTTCAACCACACCGTTGAAGGTGTATCGGCAAAAATTGGACTGCATATCTGTTTCGGCAACTACCGCGGTAGAGCCGTCGGTAAACGTTCCTATCGTCCGCTTTTCCCACACATCCTTGAGGCAGCGTTCGATCAACTTGCCTTAGAATTTGCAAACCGAGAGATGGCAGAAATCGGACTGTGGAGCGAGTTCCCAAACGACAAAGAACTCGCCGCAGGACTCATTGATGTCAAAAACTACTACGTAGAAACACCAGAGGATGTCGCGTCACTGCTCCGAGAAGCACTCAAACATGTCCGTCCTGAAAAACTTGGTATCACACCAGATTGTGGTTTCAGTCAAACGGCGCGATGGACAGCTGCTGCTAAACTAAAAACAATGGTAGCGGGAACTGAAATTGTTCGCCGTGAACTCACAGGAACAGTATAACAAAGTTATGAGTACAAACAAGAAAATACCCACGCCCGAAGAAATTGAAAAGGAATTTCAAGAATTTTGGCAAAAGAAGTACGGTGGCACTGTCCGCTTGATAAACGCAACTGCTAACGAACCCACACCTGAAGGCGAAGCAGATGCACCGGAACCGAAAAAGACTTTTGATCTGAAATTTGATCTCAAACCGAAAGAGATTAAGCAGTATCTCGACCGGTACGTGATTAAGCAGGACGAGGCGAAGAAGGCACTCGCTATCGCTGTCTGCGACCACTATAACCACGTCCGAGAATGCCACGAAAATCCCGATGCCGCCGATACCGACTACTCAAAACAGAACATTGTCATGCTCGGTCCGACAGGTGTCGGCAAGACGTATCTGATCCGTCACATCGCCAAACTCATCGGTGTGCCGTTTGTGAAAGCGGATGCTACCCGATTTAGCGAAACAGGCTACGTCGGTGCCAATGTAGACGACTTAATCCGTGAATTGGTAACACAAGCCGACGATAATCTCGAATTGGCACAATACGGCATTATTTATCTCGATGAAGCGGACAAAATCTCGACACCACCGAATATCATCGGGCGCGATGTGAGCGGACGCGGTGTGCAAATCGGACTCCTCAAATTGATGGAAGAGACCGAAGTTGATCTGCGTGCAGGAAACGATGTTGCTTCACAGATGCGCGCCGCGATGGAATTCCAAAAAAGCGGCAAAGTTGAAAAAGAGGTTATCAACACGCGGCACATCCTGTTTATTATCAGCGGGGCGTTTACTGGTATGGAGAAGATTATCAAGAAACGTATGCATCAAAGCAGGATCGGATTCAACGCTGAAATTACCAGTCAAACCGATGACGCGTCACAGTATTTTGAGGACGTCACACCCAAGGATTTCATCGACTTCGGTTTTGAACCAGAGTTCATCGGACGACTCCCTGTACATGTCGTTTGCGGTGAACTTGCAGTAGACGACCTTTTCTATATTTTGAAGCATTCCGAAGGCTCAATTATTCGGCAATATGAAAACGCTTTCCGTGCGTATGGGATCGCAGTCCTATTTTCGGACAGCGGTTTACGTCGCATTGCCGAGAAAGCGATCGAGCAAAAAACAGGTGCCCGGGCGTTAATGACAGTTTGCGAAAAAGTTTTACGGGACTATAAATTTAATCTGCCTTCCACTGGCGTTAGCGAATTCGTGGTCACGGACGCAGTTGTAGATGCCCCAAATGTCGAACTAAAGCGGATAACCGAAGATGCTGATTACAACCGAAACGCCGTGATGCAGGAGCAGGTCCGCCGGTACGAGGCACAATTTTACGCCGAACATCAACTACAGATTCAATTTGATAACGAAGCAACGCATCTTATCTGTGAACGTGCGATTGCTGATGAAACGGAGATACAGTTGATCTGTGACCAACTCCTTGAAAGTTATCAGCACGGTTTGAACCTCATCAAGCAGAACACCGGACAGTCCGCGTTCACCTTTCCAAAGGGAGTCGTGGAAAATCCCGATCAGGTGCTTGAAGAGTGGATTCGTGCGTCATATACCACAAAGGGTTGAATAGTTGTCGGTTGTCAGTCACAAGAGATTTTTGTTAAACGGAAACCTTTTTACTGATGCCCCTTACCACCATGCCAACTGTCGGCTGACATCTCTTAAAACGGATTACTAAGATTATGAACACTGAAAAAAAAAGACCCGCACGACCAGAACCGGTAGACCTTCGAGAAATCGGGGCACCGATTGATGGCGAACCACAGGTTAGCGACCACCGCTTGTTCTTCCAACTCCATGTTTTTGAGGACTGTTCGGATGCGAGTGCCCTCATTGAACGCCTTGAAGAGGGTCGTCTAAACGCTGTGTTATACGACGATTTCAACAATCCGACAGGCATCGGTGTACTTTTCATCACAGAGGATCCGGTGGTGCTAACAACAGACGCGCGAGACCTATTGGCAGAATTCCAGCGTGTAGCCAATCCTTTATATCGTGCGGAAATGACGATGATCGGTCGAACCTATGCAAGCGGTAGAGAACCGAATTTGGAAGAGTGGCTCCTCAACAAACCGCTTCAAAACGCTCTTAACCCCAAATTCCCATGGGCAATTTGGTATCCGTTGCGCCGAAATCCCGAATTTTATCGGCTTGAACACCGCGAACGCGGGCGGATTTTAGGTGAACACGCGATGCTCGGTCGGAGCTACGCCGCGGGTGGATACGCAAGTGACATCCGGTTGGCATGCTTCGGGTTAGATACGCACGACAACGAATTCGTTATCGGGTTAGTCGGAGCCGAATTATATCCGTTATCGCGGTTGATACAAGATATGCGCCAAACGGAGCAAACGACCAAATACATCGAATCACTCGGTCCCTTCTTTGTCGGACAGGTTCGACAGCGATTTGTTAAGGCGTTGTAGAAAAATTGGAAGTCGCGAATTAAAGGCTTTAGAATTCACGCAATTATCAATCTGTGTAAGGTCTGGCATTGAAATCAGCCAATGCCAGCGGCACAAGCAACGGCACGTGCGGATCTTAATCAAAAACCGTTAATGCCCTAAAGGCTTATCCTCACACTTGGCGATTAAGTAAAAATAATGAGAAACATTCTTGCAGTTTGCACAAAAGAACTCTATACCTATTTTGTCTCACCCATCGCCTATTTCGTTTGCTTTGTTTTCACAGCAATTTCAGGATTTCTTTTTTCTATTCTGCTAATTTCGACAAGTGGACAGCAGGCTGGTACCGGCACACAGGTGATGGGAACGCTCTTCGGCAATATGGCAATCATCCTGCTCTTTTTTACACCCGTGTTAACAATGAAACTCTTTGCAGAAGAGCGGAAATCAGGGACAATTGAACTCTTGCTGACCTCACCCATTACAGATGGACAGGTAGTCCTCGGCAAATTTCTCGCGAGTTGGGCACTGCTACTCATAATGCTCGCCTTGACGCTCTTTTTTCCGCTCTTGGCGCAACGTTTCGGTCCCTTAGATGGCGGCGTACTTTTGAGCGGTTATTTCGGTATTATCCTCATCGGCTCCTCTTTCCTCGCTTTAGGATTGCTCATGTCGTCAATGTGTAAAAATCAACTCGTTGCAGCATTGACGAGTTTTGGTATCCTCATAACATTATGGGTCATCGGTTCGCTCTCATCTCAATACGGAGCCATCGGGGAACTTCTGAGTTATCTGTCGTTGCTTGAACACTATGACGATTTTACGCGCGGGGTCATTCTGCTTAAAGACGTTACCTACCATCTGAGTTTTACAGGGGTCTGCCTGTTTGCGACGTTCAAGTCCATTGAGTCATCAAAATGGAGGTAAGAGATGCCGAGCAAAAACGTTACAGGACCGCTGTTTGGATTCCTTGCCTTAATTTTTGGTTTCGCTGCAGTGGTAAGCCTGCTTTTTGGAGCAAGAACTGTCTTTTGGATGCTCTTGCTCTTTTGCTTTACTGCACTGGCTATTTTTACGCGACTGCAATTCGCCGATTTTGTTAACTTTTTCCTCAGCCGTCAAGCCCGCTACGGTGCAAACGTTGCGCTGAGTATCGTTGGCGTTATCGGTATAGCGGTCTTCGTCAACGCTATTGTGGTACAACGGCTTGATAAAAGGGCTGATCTGACCCGTGACCAACTCTATAGTCTCTCGGAACCAACCCAAAAAATCCTCAAATCCCTTAACACTGAAATTCATATAATCACATTTATGAGCGAAAAAGTTCCGCCGGCAGACCGACAACGCACAATAGAGATGTTAGCACTGTATCAGCGTGAAACCGACTTCTTAACTATCTCTCATGCGAATCCTTACATTGACATTCAACTGGTAGAGAAGTATAATATTCGCAGAGATGGCACAGTAATTTTTGAGACACCCGGACGGCAAGAAAAGGTCACTATACTTGAAGAGCAGAAATTCACAAGTGCCATTCTCAAACTTGTCCGAAAACAGACAAAGAAAATCTATTTTACTGTTGGACATGAAGAACGTTCCTTGGACGATTTCAACGATACAGGATATAGTGAAGTAAAAGCGGAGCTCGAAAATCAGAATTATGCTGCAGTCTCCCTCTCACTTCTAACACAACCCGCTGTCCCGGCAGATTGTGAGGTGCTCGTTATTGCCGGTCCAAAAAATGCTTTGACTGCCCACGAAATCGGATTGGTGTCAAGATACCTTGCACAAAATGGGAAACTGCTTCTATTGCTTGATCCGTCGGTAACCTCCGCAAAAGATGTGAACAGAGGACTCGTTCAACTGATGAAAAGATGGGGGATAGCCGTAGGAAACGACTTGGTAGTTGACAGAGTCAGCTTTGTTTTCGAGCTGGGACCCACTGCTCCCTTCTCAAGTTTTCAACCGCATGACATCACCCGTTCCGCTATGCAGGTGTCAATCCCGTTCGCGGTTACCCGCTCTGTTACACCATTGGAAGATCGCAAAGCAACGCTCAGTGTGAGAAGCCTCGCAAAAACTATCAATCCGACGGGTGTGAGTTGGGCAGAAAGGCAGCGTGAAACTGATGAAACCTTCAATACGGAATCATACACCGCTGGATTAGATATGTCGGGACCTATATCTATTGCAGTCGCAGCTGAAGAAAACAATGAACCGCGCCAACCGGATACAAGTCCTCAAAGTGGAAATACAGCAACTGAAACGACAGGAAGTCCAACCCGACTCGTTGTTTTCGGGGATTCAGACTTCGCAACAAACATCTTTTTCCGATCCGCAAGTCGCGACCTGTTTTTAGCCACAATCAATTGGCTCACATTAGAGGAAGACCTCATCGCCATCCGCCCCATTGATCTGAGGCAACAAGCCTTGCGTCGGATGGCTGTCCAAGATATCCGTCTCGTGCAGATAACCTCCGTCTTCCTTATCCCTTTAATTGTGTTCATTGGTGGGTTAGTTGTTTGGTGGCAGCGTCGCGAAGGAGGGAGCGCGTGAATTTCCGGACAACGCTTGTCATCATTGTTCTCCTCATAGGCATTGGCGGCGCGTACTACCTGTTTTTTCAGGAACCGTCAGATCAGCCGACTGAAAACGAGAAGCCCGCGATGCATCAGGTCTACGGGGTGGCACGTGACACGGTTCAACAGGTGGAAATCGCGTTCGCAGATGCGGCATATCAAAATCTGAAATTGGTAAAAGATACAACGGGTAACTGGCGACTCACCGCCCCATTTCAGGCAGATGCAGACAGCGAGAGTGTCCACCAAATGTTAGATGACATCCTCAACAAAGGGATCAAGCAGACCCTTGAAGTGCCGGAGTTAGCACAGTATGGACTGGATACACCGAGTATAACACTCTCGCTTTGGACAGAAGGAGATTCCCCGGCAGCAACCTTCTTTATCGGCAAAAAAGCAATTAACTTTTCTGTCTATGTGAAAGAGAAGTCGGAAAAACATATTTTTCTCATCGAATCCAGTGCCCTTGATGACCTGACGAAATCTCCAACAGACCTTCGCGACCGGTCAGTTATTAAGTTCAATCCGACAACAGTCTCAAGCATTCAATTTATACATAGGCATTCAGGTTCCACCGCCCAACCAAGCACAATTAATTGTGAAAAACGAGACGGGACATGGCACGTTATACATCCGATCGAAGCCGAAGCAGATACCCAAGAAATTGAGACTTTGCTTTCGGAATTGCGTTCGCTGAAAGTGTCATCCTTTGAAACTGAGGGTGCTGATGCCAATGTCCTCACACGGTTAGAAAAGTCCGGTTTAGATGATCCACGTATCCAGATGAAACTCACAGATAGCGATAACACTTACATGCTTGGCATCGGTGCTTCAGTTTCGTCTGAGAACGGCAGACGGGGACGCGTCTATGTCAAGACTACCGTTTATCAAGATGCCATCTACACTGTCGCTGAAGACATCTATCATCTTCTCAATAAATCTGTTTTTGATCTGCGGGATAAGCGGGTTATTGACTTTCAACGCATCGATACGGTTCGCATTGAAATCAAACAAGATGCGGAGACAACGGTTTGTACGAAAAACCTTGATAACATCTGGGAATTGCAAACGCCGACAGGAAAACTAAAAACAGACGCGAAGGCAATAGACGACCTACTTTTCGGCGTAGATTCTCTTGAGGCTGTAGCATTTGTCGATGATTCTACCAAAAGCCTTGCATCTTATGGATTAGCATCACCGTCAATCCGAGTCGGGTTCACGCAACGCGGTGAAGACGAGCCAGTAGCCCTACTCATCGGAGACCATACGCAGGACGGAACCGTTTATGTCAAACCTGAGCAGTCAAATCAAGTCACCCGTGTGAAACGTGATTTAATCGATAATATCGCCTTGGGGTCAGCGTGGTTACGGGATAAACAGGTCCTCAACTTCCATATTGACAACGCAATTCGGCTGACTTCGACCTTGTCTGGGGAAACACCTTTCACATGCCAACGTCTGGGAACTAACTGGCGACTCACCGCCCCAGTACGCGAGGATGCAAACAACGCCGAAGTGAACGCCATCATTTATGAACTTGATAATTTGATGGTAGACGCATTCGTAGGGAACAAATCCATACCTACCGATGCTGCCACAGGTTTCGACAAACCGAATATGCAGCTGATCATCGAGCTGCGGAATCAGAAAGTATATACTTTGCAAGTCGGAAACCAAGTAGAAGGGTCCGGACGTTTCTACGCCCGACTTCAGCATGAACCGAATTTAATTTTTCTGCTCAACACAGAACTCATCCCAAAACTGAAAACAACACTTGAACGGGTCCGTACTTCGGAAGAGTAACGGTTGAACGCTATGCAGACCTACATTATCGCAACGGCTTATTTTTTCTTTATTGTCCAACTACTCATCATTACCCGATCTTTTTTCTACGCGCGGCGCGAACGCAACGCGAGGAGACCGGACTACACACCAAAGGTAGCAATTATCGCACCGCATTACGGATGGGACGCTGACACAGCAGAACACGTCAAAGGCCTTCTGCATCAAGACTACGCAGGCGCGTACGAGGTTTTCTTCGTCACACACCAAAAAGCGGATTCAGGACATGATGTCTCTTATCCACACCTCTGTGAAATTGCCGAACCGCATCCGAACATCCATGTGCTCTTAGCACCGAACATCGTTGACAACAATTTACCGCGCTCACAAAAAGTACAGAACCTCATAACGGTGATAGAAAAACTCCCAGACGATATCGAAGTTATCGCATTTGTGGATGCAGATGTCGCTATTCGTGAAGACTGGTTAACGTTGCTTGTGAATCCGCTCCAAGAATCCGATATAGGGACGACTGTCGGTGGACGGTTCTATTTCCCGCAAACATGGAACATAGCGTCCCTTGTGGAATCCATCTGGGTCAATTTTCAGATGAGCGTCCAAGGCGATCATCCACTCACAATGGTGTGGGGAGGTTCCAATGCCTTCCGACGCGAGATGCTCGAAAAAGCACAAATTCTTGAACGCTGGGACCAGGCAACAATCGAAGACCTCAACACCACCCTTGGAATGAGAGATGTGAAGCATAAGATCCATTTTGTCCCAGACTGTGTAGCGGTAACGCACACCGCGAATCGCACATGGCATCAAATTACCGAGTTTACGAACCGCCAGATGATTATGACATTTCACATGGGACTTTGGCGGCAATGGCTTGCGAGTCTCGTTGTGTGTCTACCAAAAGGTCTCTTCGTGTTCGGATCAATCCCATTTCTATTCCACAGAAGAGAATTACTACCGGTCATCTTTATCCTTTTTCTCGAAGCGTTCAGCTATCGGCTCTATTCCAAAAACTTACCGCGCTGGCTCCAAAACATGTCCAAGGTTCGGCAGACAATCGGCATCTCCTCCTACGTCACCTCAGTTGGTATCTTTCTCGCGGGTCTCAATGCTGTATATGCTATATTTCAACGCAAAATCACTTGGGGTGGGGTGCGATATGAAATTCTGTCGGCGACAAAGTGTCGGGTTTTAGGCGCAATCAAGGGAAAGCAGAAAGACAATGTTTGAAGTGTAATTGTACACAAGATTTCAAACATTCTTGATTTTTTTCTTAAAATATGGCATAGTATTCAGAAAGGACTTTTAACAGTATGTTTTGCCCTATATTCACGAGAGGAGAAAAAAATGGGTGCAGAAAAAGTCATCAAATCGGAAGAGGAATGGAAAGAACAACTCACACCAGAAGAATTTAAAGTGACTCGGAAGAAAGGTACAGAACGCGCTTTTACGGGGGAATACCACGATTCTAAAGAACAGGGGATCTATCACTGCATCTGTTGCGATAACCCGCTCTTTAGTTCCGAAACTAAGTTTGACTCTGGAACAGGGTGGCCCAGTTTTTGGGAATCAATTTCCGCCGAATCTATTGAGACGAAATCAGACCGCAGTATATTTTTCATGCCGCGCACTGAAGTCGTCTGTAGTCGGTGTGATGCACACCTTGGGCACGTTTTCGACGATGGACCGCCGCCGACTGGCAAACGCTATTGTATGAATTCTGCGGCACTTACACTGGTAAGACCAGAAAACGAATCTTAAGTTAGTTATCAGTAGTCAGTGGCCAGTTTTCAGTTAAGAGGTAACTTGTAACGATTCACCTTTCCTTGGATATTTCCGAAACAGGTGCTTTAGTTAGAGCAAATCTCTTTAACTGATGACCGAGAACCGATAACTGATAACCAATAAAGGAGAATAGATGGCACTACGAAGTCGAATTTCATCAAGATTTCTTGTCAATGAACTCGCCACCGCCATATCAGAGGATTGGGGAACTTCGCGCAATCTCATGCGTTATCAACTCGCTAAAGAGAGTTTCAACTGGCGACACCCGCTCGGTGCGAAACACGGCAAAGGCGACGCTATTCAATTGGTAAGCCTCCGCATAACCGATATGTGTAACCTCCGTTGCCACTCTTGTGGACAGTGGGGTGACAACGGCTACCTTCACGGAAAATCTCTCAAAGAACTCAAACAACGCGAAGTCCCTGTTGAAGTCTATAAAGATCTCGTCGACCAGATTGTTGATCAAGGTTGGTCCCCCGTCTGGTATATTTGGGGCGGCGAACCGATGCTTTACCCCGGACTTATTGAATTGATGCACTACATCAAAGATCGCGGAATGCCTATATCGCTCGTTAGCAACGCGACGAATATCGCAAGACGTGCCGACGATATTTTGGAAACCTGCAAAATTATCTACTTGAGTGTCGATGGACCGAATGAGGAGATTCACAACACACAACGTCCGGGTGTATCTGAAAACTACGATAACTTCAAAGATGTCAAAGCCGCACTGGAAACACTGAGTGCCGCAAAAGAAAAGCGGAATATCTCATTCCCGTATATAATTCCGCTGAGCTGCGTCACAATGTATAACATAGATGAGGTCGTAGATCTCTATAAGTTCACCAGTCAATATGCCGATGCGCAAATTTTTTATTTGACATGGTGGATAGATTCGCAATCCGCACAGGAACATACCGAAGATTTTGAGAAACGTTTCGGTTTCAAACCGCAGACGCATTACGGTTGGATCGGAACGTGGAAGGACTTTGACCATGGCGTCATCTTGGATCGCTTTGAAGAGATGGAAAATCTCTCCAACGAACAGCGACGTTGCCCGCCGATCATGATGCCGAGACTCAATACAAAAGGCGAAATCCAACGCTATTACACCGATCATGAGCAGACCTTTGGATACAACCAGTGTGTTAGCATCTACATGACAATGGAAATCGATAGTAACGGCGATGTAAGTCTCTGCCGTGATTACCACGACTATATCATCGGCAATATCAAAACGGATAAAGTCGTTGATATGTGGAATAATCAGAAGGCGACGAAGTTCCGACAGTCCGTGAGTAACGATGGTCCCATGCCCGTATGCCGCCGCTGCTGCGGACTGATGGGGTTTTAACAAACGTCTATTGCTCAAGCATAACTTGAACAAACATTCTATTCACATTCATAGTAAAATTTAGAATTAATTAGACACTCTGCATCGGCGAGGTTAGGAAACCTCGCCTACCAGGGGAGGAAAATGTCTATTTATTTTTAGGTTTCACCATAATTTTCACCGCTGGCGAGGTGTTGAAGGGTATTGTAAATTTGTAACTATGCGCTATTAGCCTTTTTCAAAATCTCGCTCTCATTTTAATCAGGAACCCGATTTTGACAACGGAAAAATCGGCGCGGAAACTTAATAATTAAAAATATGAAAATAGGATTACGTATTCCGGGCACAGCCCGTCAATTACCCTTCGCAGATTTCTGCAAGTGGTGTGTAGATAACGGGTTTGATGCCGTTGATATTGGAGAAGTCACGCCCGAAATCGTCCAAACCGCGAGAGATGCCGGTCTTGCTATCGGCAGCGCGGATCTCCCAGGGACCAGAGACCTGCTCAGCGCGAAAAAATCTAAACAGAAAGCCGGTGCTTCTGCAGCGAAAGCCGCCATCGAAGCTGCTGCTGATAATGACGTTCATATCATGTTCTGTGTCTTTGTGCCGGAAGATGCCAGCCTCGGCAGGGCAAAAAACTTTGATATTTGGAAGGAGACCGTTCCGGCTGTCGCTGAATTTGCTGCCTCTAAAGGTGTAACGATCGCCGTTGAAGGATGGCCTGGTTCCGCTCCTGACTATCCCGCCCTTGGCTGCACACCAGAGATGTGGCGTGCAATGTTCGCGGAATGCGACTCTCCGGGTTTGGGACTCAACTACGATCCGTCGCACCTTGTCAGAATCGGTATCGACTACCTACGCGCACTGAACGAATTCGCATCTTATGTCAAACACGTTCATGGGAAAGATACTACTTTTGATGAAGAAGCACTCTATCTGCACGGTAATCTGGGACCGAGTTTCCAAAGTCCTCGCGGCTTCGGTGAAGATTGGTGGCGTTATACCATTCCCGGTGACGGTATTGTGGATTGGCTACGAGTCGTTCAACGTTTAGAGGATGAAGGATTTGACGGTATTGTCAGCGTTGAACTCGAAGATTACCGTTACTGGCGCACGTGGGAAGCAGAATCCGACGGCTTACGCCGTTCACGTGAGTTTCTTGATGAGTTTGTCCGTTAACCCTTGTGGGAACGTGAGTTTGATAAAGGCGCACTTTCGGGCAAAATGTCAACTTACGGGCGATATACCACAAACTAAAAGTTTGTGCTACAAGGAGAAATTGCCATGAACGAACTTCTTAATATTGGTATGGAGGCTTCACCTGAGAAGTATCTCCCTCACTTAATCACAGAAGAAGAACGTACACATTTTGAAGAACAAGGTTATCTGTATATCCCCAACGCGCTCTCATCAGAGATGCGGGAACACCTCACATACGCCGTAGATACCTTGTACAACAAAGCACTCGCTACAGGCAGAGCAAAACCCGGTTCACAGTGGGGCTGGTCGGATTTCTTGGGTGCCGATGATGCGCTTTTAAATCTTGTAGATATGCCGACGACGTTACCCAAAGTCTGGGGCATCTTGGGATGGAACATCTACCTATACCATGCACACATGCACGTCAAACCCCCAGCACCTACAGATGCCGAAGAAGGTGAAGGGTGGCTGGAATGGCACCAAGACAGTGGACGTGTCAACATCGAAATGGAGACGCATCCACGTCCACGTCTGTCCCTGAAAGTGGCATACTTCCTCACAGATGTCTCTGAACCCGGACGCGGTAACTTCTACATCCGTCCGGGCAGTCATCTAAAGTCAGATATGTCGGTTCCAGAATATGAAATCAGCCGTGACCCACGTGAAGCAACTGCGGACGATGTGCCTGACGATGCGATGCCGGTCTGTGTGGAACCCGGAACCGCCGTTTTGTTTGATAGACGACTCTGGCATTCACGCAGTCCGAACCACTCGCAGATGACCCGGAAGGCACTCTTCTACGGCTACGGGTATCGCTGGATCCGTCCGAAAGACGAGATGACGGTTGAACCGCTCTATGAACGCTGTGACGCGATTCGTCGGCAGCTGCTCGGTGCCGCCACCCGAAACAACGGACGCTATGTTCCTGCTGAGGATGACGTGCCGTTACGCGGATGGCTTATTGAGAACCTCGGCGACAACCCTGCTTATGCAATGGGACCGCGGCACGCTTAAACTGTAAAATGGAAGGATGGAAGGGAACTCCCTCCAGTTTCCCAATCGGATAGAAAAACGGAAGGATGGAAAACTGACCAGTCTTCCACCCTTCCACACTTCCATGCCTCTGTTCACTCTCCCGCTTATTGCCTTCTATCTAAACGCAAATTTAGGAGCATATCCCATGAAGACTATATCACTTATTTGCATTTTGGCAGCACTTACCTTGGCCAGTGCGTTCGCCGCACCCGAATGGAAACCTTATGACGATTTTGAGGGTGATTTAGACGCAATCGACGAAACTCCCGGACAGGTACCAGACCTCGGCACGAAATGGGTCCAGTTTATCCCTGAAAACCGCTTAGAGATGGGAATCAAAGATGGCGTGTTTCAGATGAAAGTCAAAAGTCCAGGCGGTCGCGATCCAGGCTTCAAGCTCGTTTTCGGATGGGATCCGCGCGACATCCTCGGCATCCAGTTCACGGTGAAGGTTGCTGAGCTTTCTGATGCCGGTGGTTGGTTCGGGGTGTTGTGTACCAACGAGGAACCGAATTGGAAAAATCCGAATTGGGTTTTCGGTATGTCGCCGAGCCACCAACACAACTGGGAACCGAAGGGTGTGTTTGGTTCAGGCTCTGTCGGGCAGCTCGGCGGTTGGGAGGCATTCTCCTATGAAAACATCCCTGAAAACACAAATATGCTCCGGACGCTCCGCTTGGAGTGGAACGATGCAAAACATGAAATGGCTGTCACGGTTGATCCGGGTGAAAAGACGGAATGGAAAAAGGACGACATCTCTTCTAACGCCGACTTAGGCGAATTCCCGTGGTGGAGCATTTACCTCACTGCCGATCAAGAGGTTGAAGTCGCCGTTGATGATGTTTTCGTAAAATCGGAGAGTCTGCCTTATCCGGTAGAAGCACGCGGCAAATTGGCTTCACGCTGGGGTGAAATAAAGTTGGTGGATTAGTGTACGCCTTCCAGTATTTTAATCCCATTTTTGGACATGGTAAGCTTTTATGCTGCCATAAAGGATAACAAAATGAATGCTGAATGGTGGCAACTCGTGATTTTAGGTATTCTCTGCGGAAGTCTGCTTTCTTGGCGGATATGGCAATGGCGAAGGCTTCCGCCAGAGAAGAAAAAATGGTGGTGGTGGGGATTTTGGTGGTGGTAAAAACTTCTATCAGTCGTGGTGTGAATGGTGCCAGTGGGTTTGTAAATCGGCACCTGAAGAGAAAGATTAGATGAAGTATCCATTAATCCCATCGTTTCGGTATTTTGAGTCCCTTGAAAGGAGAATTATAATTGTGAAGTTCAGGTTATACATTTTTCTGAACCTTTTCAAAAAATTTCATCCTCGTTAGTCAAGTAGTAAATTGAACTTAATTGAATTGTCATTTATAAATGAAAACTCAACTATACTTATATCTATCCTGTTTATTTTTTCAGGTATAAGGTTTTGTTTGTACACGTAGATAGAACATCCACCGAAAATCTCCTTTTACTATAATGGAGTATATAATGAAATTTAGAGTGCTTACCAGTAATAAACGCAGCCTAGAACGAGTACTTGATGCCTCCCTGGTGTTACTGATTATGGGGATTTTCCTGAGGCACATTAAGGCATCAGAAGATTGTTTTCTTTTTGGTATCTTGGGGCTAGGTTGGGCTTGTTTCTCGTGGGTGTTGCAGAAGGAATGGATACCTGATAAACTTTGGGCTCATATCGTAGCTGTTATTTTTCTTATTATTCTGTTATTTGTGAGTGTTGCCGTAATTCCTTGACATACAAAGGACAAAGCACAGTATTAACTGTGCTTTGTCTTCGGAAATTAAGGCTCGTAGTAGGGATACTCTCTTGGTATTGACAGGAAATCATCGAACCTTTCCGTGAGGTAATCCAACGTCGTTTTAATTGGATTATAGAGAGGATTTGGTGCCCCAAACCATGAATCAAGTACATCTTCAAGGGAGGTTTCATTATTAGCACTAGGGGATTCCCTTTTCGCGACACATTCGTTGCAAGGACAATCTGAGGCGTGTTGATAGACAGGCTCAACAGAAGCTGCCCTCTCGATTTCACATTCAAAACAGTCACAACCACTATCATGTGGTGGGAGATTCTCTGCAGTCAATGCGTCAATAGAAAGCGGTAGTGCCACGAAAGCAAATAGTACAATAAACGCTGTCGTTCGTAAATGCTTGCGCATTCTTTTTCTGCTTGATTGGAAAGTTGTATTGTGCCTAACAAGAAGGTCAAGCACCACTAAAAACATAAACCAAAACACAATCCAACCAGCCACCGCTCCTTTCACTCAGAATCCACGCCGAATTCCTTGCGGAGAATCTCCCGCGCTTCAAAAAGTTTGCGCTTGACCGTGCCGAGTGGCAGCTCAAGTTCCTCCGCAATCTCCTTTAGCGTTAATTCCTGAAGATAGAATAATATAGCAACCTTACGCATATCTTTAGGTTTATTTGGTAGGTTTCGTACCGCTTCAATAGCATCTGCCTTTAATCCTTCTTCACGAAGGAGCATTTCAGCATTCCTATTGATGCGCCACTCCAACGCCTCATCTTCGTAGGGACGTTCGCCTTGTGAATGGTATGCGCTGTTGTAATACCGCTTACATGCGTTGTAGGCTATCTGGCGTAGCCATCCACCGAAGCTGTTCACATCTCGTAAACCGCCGATGTTTTCCCAGACCGACCGCCAAGTATCTTGTAGAATTTCCTCGGCATCGTGGTAGTTCCGGGATTCTGCGAGAATCAGGGGCCATATACGAGGGTTGTAGTATTTCATCAACTCACTGAGTGGTCTCTGATCCCCCGTTTGGAGCTGCCGAATTAAACCCTCAGTCTTTACTATATTGTTCTCCATTAAGCGATAACCGGTTTGGATTCGGGCATAGGGGGTGCGTTATCGCCAAAAGGTTCAGAAAAATGCTGTTTTTTCAAAAATTATGGAAAAGTAGGTTTTGATATTGCGCTTTGCCTCCTAAAGCAGCTGAAAGAGATGGAAGAATATGGTGGGAAAATATCCGCATTAACCCAAAAACGCCCAAGGTGTGTTAAACCTCAGGCGTTTCCTGTTAAATTATTACGCTTGATGTCGCGTCATGTACAGTTGCAGTTGCTAATAGCGTCATAGTATTAACTGTTCTCACTGCGAAGCATGATAACTGAAAACTACAGGGCTATTTATAGTAAAACTTAGAATTAAAAATACATTCCGTTCTATAATTAAAGACACAAGTTTCAGCGAAAAAGATGCATCATCACCGAACAATCAAAGAAATCTGCATCTTATACGTATGCTTACACTTGCAGGGTTTGGATTTTTGGGATTGGCTCTATTGCGTGACTGGACGGTTCATGGAAGATTGGCGTTCTTAGTATCAACCGAGCGTTTTTGGTTTTTTGCTGTTCCGCTTGGGTACCATAGGGAGAGTGTATGGAACCTACGATGCCACTTGGATATTTATTATCAAACTCACGTTTATCTCTAAAGATACCTCTTTGTTCCAACAGAGCAACATGTCTATAGAAAAGAGGAGAAACTTCTCGCACTCCAACGGAGTGCTATGTAAATAAATCTGTCCTATCCGAAAAATTAATACTGTGACAAAAATTTTACTCGCCCTATAGAAAACTTGATTATTTGCAGATTTCTGGGTATAATTAGTATTGTCAATCTTAGGATAAAAACCATACATTTTCATAATGGAGGCAGAAGTGGCAAGAAAAAAAATCAGCGTTATTGGTGCGGGGAACGTCGGCGCAACAGCGGCGTTTCTGATCGCACAGAAACAACTTGGGGATGTCGTCATGATAGATATCGTGGACGGGGTCCCGCAAGGTAAAGCATTAGATATGGCACAAATGGGGCCCGTAGAACTGTTTGATGCCGCAATCGACGGAGATCTGGATTATACCGCAACCGCAGGCTCCGACTTGGTAATTATCACATCAGGTTCCCCTCGTAAACCGGGGATGACGCGCGAAGACCTGTTGCAAACGAACGCGAATATCGTCGGCAGCGTCACAGAAAACGTGGTGAAGCATTCACCAGATACTATTATTATGATGCTCACCAACCCGTTAGACATCATGACCTACCATGCGTGGAAGGTCTCAGGGTTCCCGTCAAATCGTGTCGTTGGACAGGCAGGCGTGTTGGATTCGGCGCGATTCCGTTATTTTATATCGCTCGAACTCGGCGTATCCGTGGAAGACATTCACGCGCTCGTCCTCGGCGGACACGGCGACACGATGGTTCCGCTCCCGCGTTATACCACTGTTAACGGCATCCCGATCCCGCAGCTGATACCGGAAGACCGCATTGAAGCGATGGCACAACGGACGCGTGACGGCGGTGCTGAAATCGTCAATCTCCTGAAAACGAGTGGCTATTATGCAGCGGGTGCATCATTGGCACAGATGGCAGAGGCTATCATTTTGGATAAGAAACGGCTGCTGCCCTGCTCTGCACACCTTGCCGGGCAATACGGTATTGATGATCTCTATATCGGTGTTCCTATTAAACTCGGTGGAGATGGTATAGAAGAGATTCTCGAAATAGAACTGACTGAAGACGAACTTGGTTCCTTACAGCACTCGGCACAAACCTATCGAGAAGGCATCGCGTTGTTGGGATATTAGATAACTTCAATGAAAGAAAATGTAACAAAATGAGGATAGTGCATAACGCGATTCGCGTTATGCACTATCCTCCATTAATTTTTGCAAAGTTTCACTTCTTAGTTCTGATCTTTCTTCTCGTCCTCGTCAACGACTTCATATTCAGCGTCAACGACATCATCGCTATCAGCGGCATCGGTTGTTGCTTCATCAGCAGCGGATGGATCTCCCGGATCAGCACCAGGATCCGCGCCTGCAGCCTGCTGGTACATCTGCGCAGAGACTTCATGCCAGACCTGCGTCAATTCGTCCGTCGCGGATTGAATCTTGGCGTGGTTGTCTGCCTCTAATGCCTGCTTGACGCGAGCGACAGCAGCGTTCACCTTCTCCTTAGAAGCGTCGTCTACTTTATCGCCGAATTCGCCGAGGTTTTTCTCGGTCTCATAAACCAGAGAATCCGCCTGGTTGCGCGCTTCAACTTCCTCGCGTTTCTGCTTATCTTCCTCGGCGTGTGCTTCCGCATCTTTCATCATCTGTTCAATCTCTGCCTCGCTGAGTCCAGAAGAAGCGGTAATGGTAATCTTCTGCTCTTTACCGGTCGCGGTATCTTTGGCAGACACATTGAGGATACCGTTCGCGTCAATATCAAACGTTACATCGATCTGCGGTACACCTCTCGGTGCTGGGGGGAGCTCACTCAACCGGAAACGTCCGATGGTTTTGTTGTAAACCGCCTGTTCCCGTTCGCCTTGAAGGACATGCACATCAACGGATGTCTGGTTGTTCTCAGGCGTTGTGAAGATATTCGACTTCTTCGTAGGAATCGTTGTGTTCCTATCAATCAACCGCGTGAACATTCCACCGAGTGTCTCAATCCCAAGTGAAAGTGGTGTGACATCTAACAATAGAATGTCTTTGACCTCTTCATCACCTGCGAGGACACCCCCCTGGATTGCGGCACCGATGGCGACGACTTCGTCGGGGTTGACCCCTTTGTGCGGCTCTTTGCCGAAGAGCTGTTCCACGGCTTCCTGCACCTTGGGCATCCGTGTCTGCCCACCGACAAGGATCACTTCTTCAATTTCGGAGGGTTGCATCTCAGCATCAGCGAGTGCTTGCCGGCACGGCTCAAGGGACCGCTGGACGAGGTCATCTGTAATCTGCTCCAGTTTTGCACGGGTGAGCGTCAAGTTAAGGTGCTTCGGCCCGCTGGCATCCACAGTGATAAACGGCAAGTTGATGTCCGTCTGTAAAGTGCTGGAGAGTTCACATTTTGCGGTTTCTGCTGCCTCTTTCAAGCGTTGCAATGCCATCTCGTCGTTGCGGAGATCAATCCCTTGGCTACTGAGGAATTCTTGCGCCATCCAGTCAATCACCGCTTGGTCGAAATCGTCGCCGCCGAGGTGTGTATCACCGTTCGTGCTTTTTACCTCGAAAACACCATCACCGATTTCCAGGATAGAGATGTCAAACGTGCCGCCACCGAGGTCATAGACAGCAATTTTCTTGTCGCCTTCGCTTTGCAATCCATAGGCGAGCGATGCTGCGGTCGGTTCATTGATAATCCGCTCGACTTCTAATCCTGCGATCTTGCCTGCGTCTGCTGTCGCCTGACGTTGGGAATCGTTAAAGTAGGCAGGCACAGTGATAACCGCTTTCGTGACTTCTTCTCCGAGATACGCCTCGGCGGTCTCCTTCATCTTCCGCAAAACCATAGCGGAGATTTCCGGGGAGGAGTAATCTTTACCCTCAATATTTACGGCGACATCCCCATCTTTATCGGCCTTTAATGTATAAGGCACACGCGAAGCATCGTCACCGATCTCGTTAAATTTGCGTCCCATGAACCTTTTAATCGAAAAGATTGTATTTTGTGGGTTCGTGATAGCTTGTCTTTTAGCAACTTGTCCAACGGGACGCTCGCCTTCTTTGGTAAAGCCGACAACTGAGGGTGTTGTTCGATTTCCTTCAGCATTTTCGATCACCTTGGCATCGCCGCTCTCTAAAACAGCCACGCATGAATTTGTTGTCCCTAAATCAATTCCAATGACCTTGCTCATTTCTATTTTCTCCTTTGTATGAATAACTTTGAAATTATAGTCGTAAAGTCCATAATATAGTTGAATAATCGCCACAACTCTTGCTAATCAAAAAGCAGACTGACAATATGCCTTTATTTACGAAATAGCGTGCAATATCCGTGCCAATATTATTCGCTTGAAACAGCCGAAATTCCTGCTGAATGTCTGCCAAATTGGCACGGATCTAAAAATGACGTAAGTTCAGAAGTCAATTTGACTTACTGCCCCTCATATCTCTGTTTGAGGTGTCCCCATGTTGTCGACAATTTTGCCTCGGGGTCAACCGCCAAAATCTCTTGGATACCGCCCTGAATTTCTTTAATCTCATCCTGTGAGAGTCCACGGTTAAAGAGTGCAAAGTCATCAATGATACCGTTGTAGTAGCGATTGAGAGCCGGTGGTTCCTCAGTGCCGAGAAAAAGCGGTGCATCAATCGGCACCAGTTTATCGCCAGTCTTTGGATAATCTATCAGGACCTCACCATCAAGATAGATGGTCCACCACTTTCCACTCTGAAATGAAACAGCAACGTGCTGCCATTTGTCTTTGACGACATCACGAGGACTTTGTGCTGGCACATTACGTCCACCAGTCAACTTCCATCCCATCCATATAAAACCGTCCGGATGGAGCAGCACCTCGAAAAATTCCTGTACATCCGGTCCCTTTGCGGCGATAAGTTGCCATGTACCGGCTCCCGCCTTCAAAGTGGGTTTAATCCAAGCAGCAATTGTAATTCCGTCGGTAAATTCAAATGCATCAGAATGTTCAACCCGAACAACCCCATCCTTCCCACCGAAATTAACCGCTTTCCCGATTTTACCATCGCTCCACGACGTATCACCCTCTAATTTCCCATCCTGTTTGTTACCAGAAAGATCGGCGACAGTCTTACCCGCCCCCTCCTCAAAAGCAAAATAGACGACTAAACCTTCCAACTCCTCGGCTGTGCTAACACTTTGGAAACTCCCTACCAGATACACAGCACACAAACAAATTAATAATTGACGCATGAGTGTTCTCCATTCGTATAGGGGTTAATTTGTTAAGCAATAGGGGCGGATGTCAAGAACACCCGCCCTCTAAGCACTAATGTATATCTCTAAGCAAACGGGAACGTGCCTTGATACCCGCGCGGTCGAGAGACGTGCCAAACGCCTTCATACATCGGGGTCACCTGATAATGACACACGACATTGCTCCGTTCCATATCGTCACGCTCTTTTGCACCCTGATGCGGGATGTGGTTGATGAACACGACACAATCGCCTGCTTTCGGATACAGGATCACGTGTTCTTGTGTTTCACACCATTCCTCAAATTTAGGGCGATCTAACGGATAGAGATGCGGCGGCTCTGACAGATGTCCACCTTTGATAAACTTAAGATGCCCTTCACCGGGGGCGTTATCCTGAAAGTAGTACGTTGTGTTAATCCCCACAGGTGCCATCGCAAATGGATGTTCTTCAACATACCGCTGCTCCTGCCAGTAGCCGTAAAAATCCATGTGCCACTCTTGGAGATAGGGGCCCGGGTTGATATGTGCCCGTAGACTCCGTAGCTGACACTGTTTGCCCATTAAGCCTTCAAGATACGGACGAACACTTGGATGCCCGACGAGCGGCTGGTATGTATCCGGTTCGCGGTCGAGCAAGGTATCAAACCACATATTTCCGACAGCGTTGAGCCCTTCCTCCCAACCCTGTTCCCGTGCGTGGTTAATACGTTGACGGATACGTTCCGTCTCTTCTGGCGACAACGCGCCCTCTATTAAAACGAAACCTTCCTGTTGCAGTTTCGCGAGTTTATCTTTCATGTCTGCCATGGTTTCATCTCCTTTTGAAGATTTAGCGTTATTGACGGTTTCTATGCATTTATGTAAGAGGGATCAACTTTAATTGCCAGCGAAAAGTTTGACGAACAAGCCCCAGCCACTAATCCCTGCAAAAGTAACAAGCACAGCAGCAGAAATCAGGGCACCGATGAACATAAATGGACGTGTTCGATACGCAGCTGGGAGTTTGGCGTTCAGGTACAACGCCGCAAGCATCATCAGTGCGATTGAAAAATTCGCCAAAATAAAGCCTGCGATCTGCGTCAAAATATCAAACGGGATGTTTAACCAGATCAACACCATTGTTGTAAGGAAAATATAGAGACAGACCCATTTACGAAGCGTACCGTAGTTCCATTCGCGGTGGGGCCAAATCGCCTGAAAGAACTCTTGCATCACGCGTGCGTAGATTTCTGGCAGTGCCTGTAGCGTTCCCCAGAGTGCCACAATGATACAGATATAGTACACCCACACGAGCGACGCGTGGATATTTTTCCAGACGCTTGCTTGATCGGTGAGCAGACTCCAGCCTTCAAAGGTGCTTTCCATCCCATATAGGACGGCAGCACCTGAGATCATAAACGCGCCTGTCACAATGAACAGCACGATCGCCCCCATACCGATATCCCATCTTAGAGGCGCAAGGATTTTTCGGAGTTGGCTGACCTGCTCAGGGTGTTCAGGGAGATAATCAATCTTATCACTGTTTGCGGCACGCTGACGGATGGCTTCAATGTTATTATGGGATGTCATACCCCAGCGATGCATACTCACCCAATTGGCGTAGACGACGTATCCCATGACAGACCCGCCGACGTAACCGAACGCTGTCGCCATTGTCAACAACGGATTCTCAACGGCATCCTTCGGTGCCCATTCAGGAAACTCAGGTAGGTGTCCAAAACGGAGGCTCCCGACCAGTGCTTTGCCAAAGTCGGGACGCACCATCAACGTGCCGATAATCGTTCCGACAACAAGAATAGCACAGATAATGAGTTGCTGTTTTTCCAACCTTTCAAAAGAGATACGTAAACCGAAAAGGAGCGCGAGGGTGATAAAACAGGCCGTGATTAGATTTTCCCAAACGGGTTGCGAGATACCTGAAGACAGCGTGTCTTTAAATAGGAAATGGAGCAGTGCACCGCAAGGTTTGGCGATCGGCACCCATGCTAAAGGCGCGCCTACCATTTCAAAGATGACAATTGCAATAAGTAGCCATCCGCGCGGTCCCGGTAGCCTGGCGAGCCGATTCCCGATATACTCACCGCTGACTGCGGTATAGCGTCCGAGCAGATAAGTAACAAAAACACCTTTGACGACACAACTGAGTAACACAAGCCAGAGCAAATTATATTCAGCCCACGCGCCTGCACGGACAACAACAATTGTTTCACCCGCGCCTATGCTTACTGAAGCGACAATCGCCGCAGGGCCAAACACCGATGCAAGCGCGATAATTTTTTTCACCGACCACGGTTCAGCGAACGGACCGGTGACGGGTGGAATATCAACGTGTTCAGTATTTTGATTCTCTTCTGTCTGCATAACAGGTTCCTTAACAGCAATGAGCGGACTCAGAGAAGCCCGCTCACCGCTACACGCTCTATTCTAATGGTTCTAACGGCTTAGCATTTCCGAAGACTGGTGTCGGTGCGTTGCCGGGGGCTGCCCACCGTGCAGCATTCGCAATAACATGTCTAACATTCTCATCGTAATAGATCGGGTAAGTCTCATGACCGGGACGGAAATAGAAGATTTTTCCCCTGCCACGATAATAGCAGCATCCACTTCGGAAAACCTCACCGCCGGGGAACCAACTGACGAAAATAAGTGTATCCGGTTCGGGAATATCAAACGGTTCGCCATACATCTCAGCGTGTTCGAGTTCAAAGTATTCGCCTAAACCTTCAACAATTGGGTGTCCGTGTTCAATGACCCAGAGACGTTCTTTTTCACCGGCTTCCCGCCATTTGAGGCTACAAGAGGTGCCCATCAAACGGGTAAAGGGTTTAGAATAGTGGGCAGAGTGTAGCACAATAAGCCCCATACCGTCCAAAACGCGGGCGCGAACTTTGTCAGCAATAGCGTCCTCGACTGCGCCGTGTGCGGCGTGTCCCCACCAGATTAAAACATCTGTGCTTGAGAGTACAGCGTCGGTTAAGCCGTGTTCGGGTTCATCTAAAGTTGCGCTTTGCACCTTAAAACCACCCGAAGTGTCAAGTCCATCCGCAATCGCAGCATGGATGCCTTTTGGGTAAATACCACGGATGAAATCGTTTGTTTTCTCGTGCCTAAATTCATTCCAGACCGTAACCTGAATTGGTTGCGTCATAAATTTCTCCTTAATTTTTTAGTAACAAAAATATGTTAATAACCTCTGCTGAGATTTTTGTGTTCAACTATAGTAAACCGTGAATATATCCGGTTAACGAACATCACTACTCTCGGTAGAGATTTCAAGATTCGGATCTGTGCTTTCTGTTGGTGCAACTGAGTAATCCTTGCCTACACTGGAACTCGCATCCTTTAGCGGTTGAATAGACAACCGACACTCAAGCCCCCGAAGAATCGTATTGAGCGTATCCAGACGCGGTGCCTCTTCGCTTGAGAGCACATCCGAGAGAACTTGCGGCGCAATGCCGATTTTCTTAGCGACCTCCGAAACCCCGCCCTGTGCTTCTATGACATGCTCGAGTCCTAACAGAAAGAATAGAGTATCGCCATCCTCTTGATATTCCTCAAGTGCCACGTCAAGATAGCTGATTGCTTCTTCCATGTCAGCCGCAAATCGTTCCATTAGGAACTCATGCAGGGTTCTCAATTTTTTCATGATTGTGTCCCCTTGTATTCAAGCCAATAGTTTTTTGCCCGTTCAATATCCCGCGACTGTGTTGACTTATCCCCGCCACAGAGCACAAGGACACGTATGTTATCGGGGTTACTGAAATAGATGCGATAGCCTGCACCAAAGTGGAGCCGCAGTTCAAACACACCGTCCCCAATAACATGACAGTCCCCAAAATTGCCAGCTTCAAGTCTCACAAGTCTCCTTTGAATTCTGGGGCGCGTCCGCGTGTCTCGGATTGTGTTAAACCACTCAGCAAAAGGCTCATATCCGTTTGGTGCTCGGTAGAATTGCAATTCTCTCGGTTGTACATTCCGCATTCAGGTTTATTGCCTTCTATCATCTTCGTCAGAAACATGTCAAAAACATCCGCTGAGATTTTTGTGTTCAACTATAGTAAATCCTGAATACATCAATTAACGGAAATCACTGCTCTCGGTGGTGACTTCAAGATGCGGATTGGTATTCCTCAAGTGCCACGTCAAGATAGCTAACCCTCTTCTTACGGTCAGCAGCGAGTCTTAAATTAGGTATTCGTGCCATGTCTGATATTCTGTCATTAGCCTGCTACTCTTAGAACACTAATTCTGTCTCTACCGCTTCATCGTAGTCCACGCCTTCGACTTCAAACCCGAAAAGATTTCGGAAGCGTCGTCTGTAGCCTGCGTAATCGGAGAGTTCGTGGAAGTTGTCGGTATCAATTTGTGCCCAACGCTCGGTCACTGCGTCGGTTATCTCAGGTTGTAACTCTCGGTCATCGAGTCGGATATAGCGTTCACTATCAAGTTGGGGTTGTAACCCTGGTCCGAGATGTTCTGAGAAAAGTCGCCGCATCTGTCCAATCGGTGCCTCATTGACCCCTTTCGCGTCCATGATGTCATAGAGAATGCTGATATAGAGTGGCACGACCGGAATCGCTGCAGACGCTTGCGTAACAACGGCTTTGTTCACTGAAATATAGGCGTTACCGCCGAATTGATCAGCGAGTCGTTGGTCAAGCGCGTCTACACGTGCTTTCAGATCGTCCTTTGCTCTGCCGATGGTGCCGTCTCGGTAGATGGGCCAAGTCAAGGAACTCCCGATATAAGTATAGGCGACGACGGTCATTTCTGGCGCGAGCAATTCCGCGTCCGCCAATGCGTCAACCCACATTTCTAAATCCTCACCGCCCATCACAGCGATTGTATCGGTGATCTCCTGTTCATTCGCTGGCTCAATCGTTACAGGGGCGATAACTTCACGACTGAGATCAATTGTCTTCCCTGTATAAGACGCGCCAATCGGTTTAAGAACGGATTCATGTGAGGCACCCGTATTCGGGTGTATTCGGCGTGGTGCGGCGATACTATAGACGAGGACATCTATTTTCCCGAAGTCCGCTTTGAGTCGATCAATAGTTTCCGCTTTCATCTCATTTGAAAACGCGTCTCCGTTGAGACTCTGTGCGAGAAATCCATCCGCTGCCGCTTGTTGATGGAAGGCAGCGGTGTTATAGTAGCCTGCCGATGCAGTACGTCTGTCATCAGCTGGACGTTCGTAGAGGAGTCCGAGCGTTTTGGCACCGTAAGCATAAGTCAAGGCGATGCGAGAGGCAAGCCCGTACCCCGTTGATGCTCCGATAACAAGAGCATTCATATCTGTCTCTTTGTGCAGGATGCCGTCCTGAATCTCGCCTATCTGGTTCAGTATATTCGCCTGACAACCCGCTGGATGGGCATTGGTACAGATAAACCCACGTATCCGAGGTTTAACAATTTGAACTGCCATTTTTTAACTGTCCTCGTGGAGTAATAAGTGTGGTTTCATGCTTGGCGTATTCTTCTCCCGAGTCGCCCTCCACTTCGTTTCGGGCTGCGCTCTCGTGACTCATAATACCGATTTCAAGTTTCCTCAAGAGATTAATCCTCGATTTCGACAACCATCTCAACTTCAACGGGGATCCCACCGGGCAATTGTACCATACCAACTGCGGAACGGGCATGTTTGCCTTTATCGCCGAAAACTTCGACGAAGAAATCCGACGCGCCGTTAACGACAGCAGGTTGGTCGATAAAATCGGGTGCTGAATTGACGAACCCCACCACTTTGACGACCCGTTTCACCCTATCCAAATCACCGAGTGCGTGTTTGAGCGTGCTTAATAAAGCGATCGCCACCTGACGCGCTGATGCGTAGCCTTCTTCGATCGTCGCATCCGTACCGAGTTGACTCTTATAGATCGGACCTTCGCCTGTTCCGGGTCCGTGTCCTGACGTAAATATGAGATTGCCGGTCTGTACCGTTGTGACGTAATTCGCCACAGGCACCGCTGGTTCCGGTAATTCAACACCTAATTCTTCAAGTCGTTGTTCTATTTTCATTGATCCATCCTTTTGCAAATAGATTAAATTCTAACATGCCGCAAAAACAGCATTCTGGGATATAATTCACAAGCGAAACTTTGTTGTGATTGTTTGCTTTCGCCTCTATTATTAAACAGGGTACCGCCAATTTTGTCAAGTAAAGTTTTGCGGAATCCACAGTATCAAAACCCACAATTTGCTTTATAGATTAACCTATGCTAAAATGTGTGGAAATTTACCCAAAATCATTCTATACCCTTAAAAAAATAAGGAAAAACTATGAAAGTAGCAGCAATTTTAGGTGAACATCAAGCTGGACTCGCCGAAGTGCCAGATCCAACGCCGAAAGAGGACTGGGTCGTCGTAAAAATCCACGCATCGCCGATGTGTACCGAATACCACGCTTTCGAGTATGGTAGTAAAACGGATCGACTCGGGCATGAAGCCGCTGGCGAGGTTGTCGATGTCGCACAACCCGGAAAAGTAGAGGTAGGCGATAGGGTGGTCGTGATGCCGCAATATCCTTGTGGGAAATGCGTGCTTTGCACGGATGGGGACTATATCCACTGCGAGAACAACTACAATTTTGAGGAATTCGTCGGATCGCCTTACGGCAGTGCGACAATGGCAGAGTATATCCTGAAACCGTCTTGGTTACTCCCGAAGATTCCAGACAACGTCTCTTATGAACACGCCTCACTTGCGTGTTGTGCATTAGGACCGTCATACCGCGCCTTCGACGAGATGGGCGTTAACGCGACCCATACCGTGCTCATCACGGGTATTGGTCCCGTCGGTTTCGGTGCAATTACCAACGCCCGGTTCCGCGGTGCGAAGGTCATCGCAGCAGAATTAATTCCGTGGCGCGCGGAGCGAGCAAAACAGATGGGCGTTGAAGCGGTCATCAATCCAACCGATGAAGATGCTGTTGATCAGATTCGCGACCTTACAACAGACGGGCGCGGTGTCGATTTCGCACTCGACTGTTCTGGCAACGTCCAAGCGCATCGGCTTTGCATTGACTCGACGCGTCGGCGCGGCACAATCGCCTTCGTTGGACAAAGTGGAAGAAACGATACTGTAATCCATGTGAGTCCGGATCTCATCGGTAAGGGATTACGTCTCGCTGGCGCGTGGCACTATAATCTCAACCAATTCCCTGGATTGATGAAAGTCATTGAAGGTTCAACGCTCCTTGATCTACTTATCAGCAATATCTACCCAATGAGCGAAATCCAAGCGGCATTTGAGACCTCCGCATCTCACGAAAGTTCTAAGATTATCCTCAAACCTTGGGAATAAGCCATGCCAACAACAGACAGACCGAATATACTTCTCATCGTGTCCGATGACCATGCTGCACCCGCTATTAGCTGTTATGGTAGTGAAATGAACCGCACCCCGAATATCGACCGGATCGGCAATAGCGGGATGCGGTTTAATAACTGTTTCTGCACAAACGCAATCTGCACACCCGCACGTGGCTCCATTCTAACGGGGAAGTACAGCCATAAAACCGGCATCAAAACCCTCGCGGATACAATCGATCACACGCAGGAACAGACAGTCGCACAGATACTGCATGAAGACGGATATCAGACAGCGATTGTTGGGAAGTGGCACCTCGGGCACGGCGGTGTCAGCGATCCACACGGATTTGATTACTGGAATGTGTTTCCTGTGCAAGGCGCGCACATCAACCCTGAAATGATTGAAATGGGAGAACGGAAAAGATTCGACGGGTATTCTGCAGACATCGTGACGGATAGTTCGTTGACCTGGCTACAAAACAGAGAGACAGATCAACCGTTTTTCTTGATGACGACCTATAAAGCGACACACGATCCGTTTTTTCCGAATCCGAAGCACCTACACCTCTATACAGACGAAATTCCTGAACCGCCGACGTTCAACGACGCTTATGAAAACCGAGCGGCTGCCGCTGCGATGAATACCGCGAAGGTAGACATCATGCAACGGAAAAACCATCTACCGGAGCCAACGCCTGAAGGTCTGGAAGGCGATGATCTGAAACGGTGGAACTATCAGTGCTATATGCAGAACTACCTACGCTGTGCACACGCTATCGACGAAAATGTTGGACGACTGCTCGATTATCTGGATGCTAAAGATTTAGCAGAGGACACGATTGTCGTCTATTCGGCGGATCATGGGTTCTTTTTGGGCGATCACGGTTGGTACGATAAACGGTTCATGTATGAGGCATCGATGCGGATTCCGTTGCTTGTCCGGTATCCACGTGAGATTCCAGCGGCGGGTGCCAGCGATCAGATTGTCCTGAACGTCGATTTCGCACCGACGCTACTCGACTACGCTGGCATAGCAATTTCAGACGATATACAGGGAAGTAGTCTCCGAACCTCGTTGGCGGGTGAAACGCCTGCGGATTGGCGGACTTCCATGTATTACCGGTATTGGATGCACCTCGCGCATTTCAATATCCCGGCACATTACGGTGTACGGACGGGCCGCTATAAACTCATCTACTATTATGGCGAGGCGTTAGGGTCAGGAGGTGCGATTGATCGTTCTACACCACCGGAATGGGAATTGTTCGATTTGGAAAAAGACCCGCACGAGATGCACAATGTTTACGCAGATCCGGCGTATGCGGGGATTGTTGTGGAATTGAAGCAGGAGCTGCAACGGCTGCAGGACGAATTGGGGGATTATGAGTAGGATTGGAATTATCCATCCGCAAGAAATTGAAACTTTTGACCATGTTTTTCGGTGTTCACCGCAACTAACGTACCTTACTGTGAACATTATAAATTATCTTGATATTTAAAGCGAACTTTTATATCATGTTTAGCAGAGCAAATAACCTTATCTTGCTTGAGGAACAGGCATGACCCCGAAACAGAAATACCTCTTTGATCTACGCGGCTATCTGCATTTAAAGAATGTCCTAACACCGGAAGAACTGAGCAATGCGCAAGCAGCAATAGAACGGCTTGTCCAATCATCACCAGATAAACTGCCTCCGGGGATCAGTCGAGGTGGTGAAGGTTTTTCAAACGGATTCTCAGCGGATAAATCGCTCGAAGCGTTGACGCTTCACCCCACCACATGGCCCATCATTAAAGAACTGACCTTTAATAAACCACGTTTCAATCGCGGGTCGCTCGTTGTCAATACGCACGAACGCCAAGAGATGACACCACTGCATTGTGCAGGTGAGGGTTTCCGCTGGACGCGACGGTATGAAGTCAAAAACGATCAAATCTTCACGAACGACATCGTTGCCTTCTTCTATTTTACGGATGTCTATCCGGGGGACGGCGGTTTGATAGTTTTGCCGGGTTCTCATAAACGCAATTTTAAGCGTCCGAAAAACCTGTTTTTCTCTGAACCTGACAATCCAGACGCTCCACTGCATCCGGCTATCGTCAATGTGGCACCGAAAGCGGGAGACGTTGTGATTATCACCGAAATGTTGACACACGGTGTGCTGGTATGGAAGCCGCAAGATAGAGATCGACGATTTTTGATTTTGCGGTATAAAACACAGTTTTTCCAAGATGAGCGTGGTATCCGCGAACTCTTCCCACCAGAGGTGATGGAGAGACTCTCTCCAGAAACGAAAGCGTTAGCGGCTTACGGGTCAGAATGGGAAATCAAGGACCTTGTAAAACAGGACAATGTGAGGTTAACTATATAGACAGGATTTGAAAAATACACAATGCTCAAAGAGTTAACGAAAAATGAATGGTTGTCGCTTTTAAATATCCCTGAGGACAAGGTACCGACCATTTTAATCCTGCGAGGAACACGCAATCTAAAAGTCAATTACGCCAAGCACAGCACCTTTTTTACGAACATTTATGAAGTCGGTTCACCGAATGGTATTTTTGAGGATGTGCTGATCGGTGATTATAAGAACATCAGTGTCGGTTACGCCTCCGTATACGGTGATGCGATGGCTTCTGAAATCACACATCTATTCGGTGTGCTGGGAACATCTTTAGTCATACAAACAGGTTGCTGCGGTGCGTTGAACGATAGTGTTCAAGCAGGTGATATCGTCTGCGTAACATCAGCATATTGCGGAGAAGGTGCATCGCAATATTATTTACCTCAGAAGCGAGAAGTCAGTGCTTCGTTAGACCTTGTTGAACAGATTATGCCTTCACGCGTTGCATCCGTTGAGATACACAAAGGTCCTATCTGGACGACATCAGCACTGCTTGCAGAGGGAAAATCAGAAATTCAGCGTTGGTCTCATCAAGGTTATATTGCCGTGGATATGGAAACGGCTACCACTTTCGCAGTTGCTGAATACTTCGGGATGCAACGTCTATCATTGCTGTTCGTTTTTGATAATCCGAGCAAGGGTGAGCATATTCTCTTGAGCGATGTTGAAAAGCAAAGCCGTAGGGAAAACGGAGAACAAGCCGTTATTGATACGGTCTTTGCTATCATAGAAAATTACGAAAATGGAAATCATTAAAGCAAAACTAAGTGATACCAAAAGACTTGCTGAACTGAACAAATGCCTCATTGAGGACGAACAGCATCCCAATCCGATGAACATAACCGAACTCACCGAACGGATGAACAAATGGTTGGCAAACGACTATACCTGCTATCTGGCGAAGGAGAACGGAGATATCGTCGCGTATTGCCTATACAAAGATGATGGCGATCACTACTATATGCGGCAATTGTATGTGGATAGAGCGCATCGGCGAAAAGGCATCGCTACGCAGCTGCTTGACTGGTTGTACGAAAATGTATGGATGGATAAGAAAGTCAGATTGGATGTACTTGCTCACAACGAGGATGCCGTTGCGTTTTACAAAAAATATGGCTTCAGAATCGGCGTTTTCAGAATGGAAAAATAAGAAGCGTGAGGAATCAAAATGAAATACGACGAAATAAATCGCACCTTTGATTGTGAGCCGACACTTACTGATTCACAGGTGCTGCAGTATTGCCGAGATGGCTACCTGCAACTCCAAGGCGTTGTTTCCGATGAAATTAACCAGCGTACATGTGATTATCTCAATGGCGACTTACCGATAAATCCGTGCTTTATTCCACCCGGTATGACGCACGCCGATTTAGAACGCATGCGGGATACGCATGAACCAAGTTCCATTATGTTGGAGGATTGGTATATTGAGCATGTGCTGCTGAATCGTGAACTTGCCGGTGCCTTGCGTTCGCTGCTTGGTAAGAATGTCGGGTTACCCGTGCTGGTGAGCAATCATCGTGTCGAGTGTCCGATGCCTGCACAAGGGTGGCATCACGATGCGGATCACGTCTTTGGACCCGAAATTAACTTTGTTGAGGTCTTCTACTTCCCGCAAGATACACCGTTGGAAATGGGTCCGACGGAACTCTTACCCGGTTCGCATATTCGCTCAACAGGTCGAGATATAGCCGAGAAAGGCGTTTCAAGCGAAGGCCCGGCGGGTTCTTTCGTTATCCATTCACAGAGCATCCTCCATCGCCGCGGTGAGTCTACTGCGGAAGGGTTGCGCCACATGTTGAAATATAGCTACTGGCGGACAGTGCCGCCGACACGAGACTGGCAGCAAGAACCCGATTTTGACCTCCAGACAGCCGAGTACGGCGGACACGGTATCGCGAGATACGTGGCGCACATGTTCTATTGGTTGTGCGGCAAAGGTGATGAATTCCGCTTAATCGGCGGGCAAGCGTGGCCCTGGTCAAGCGTGAACCAAATCGGACCTTCTTACGGCTTTGGGCATACAGAGGGGTATCTTCCGAATTGGCGGAAAGACAACCCAGACGATTATGCCGTGCCGTAGGCGCGCGGACTATTTTTCTAAAATAACAAGCATCTGATTAGTTTCAACGTTTCGTAAGGTCTGGACCTTGCCACAGAGCCACCGCACTGTTAGCGTATCAACCCACGTTGCGTTACCTAACCCAAAATGCAAACGGAGATCGTTTTGGCTGATATATCCAGAACCGCTTTTGACTTCACGGATCTGTGTCAAGTCGCCCGAAACAACGGTTACTCGTGTGCCAATTGCATCGCGATTGCAATGCGTGCCGATGAGTTTCACGCCTAACCATCGTGCCGTGCCTTCACTATCATTCCGTAAAACAGTTGGTGCGTCTTTAAGATTAGAGATAACAATATCCACATCGCCATCGTTATCTATGTCACCGAATGCGGTGCCACGACTCACTTTCTGATCAGCGATCACCGCATCAACAGATTCCACAAAATTGAGACCGCGGTTACTCAGAAAAAGTTGATTCGGTTGCGCGTACGTGCCAATCGGATCAATCTCCGCGACATTATCGTCCAAGTGCCCATTGGCAACGAACAGATCCAACCAACCATCATTGTTAAAATCGACGAAATCGACACCCCACGCCAAATATGGGAGACTCCGCTCACCGATTCCCTTGGCAAAACTCACCTCGTTGAAAAAGCCGCTTTGTGCATTGTGATAGAGGCTATTTGTCTGATCCTGAAAATTTGTAATCACGATATCGAGGTAGCCATCGTTATCAAAATCGCCGAGGTTCGCCCCCATTCCGCTATATGCCCGCCCCTCCTCGCTGAGCGCAACACCTGCGAAAAGTGCGTCCTCTGTCATCTGAATAGCAGTGTCACTGTCGTTGCGATAGAGGAAATTCCGGGTGGTATCGTTCGCGACAACGATATCGCTATCGCCATCATTATCTATATCACCGCAGACAACACCCAACCCTTTTCCGTCAGCACCACTGATACCCGCCTCTGCCGTCACATCTGTGAAAGTGCCGTCCCCGTTGTTCCGATAGAGGATATCCGCAGCACCTTTCAATGCTTCTGGCGTGCAATACGTCCGAATCCCTTGCCGAGTGCATTCCGGGTTTGTCTTCGGATCGAATTGAACATAGTTGACGACATAGAGATCCAGATACCCGTCTGCATCAAGGTCTACAAAAGCGCAACCGCTGCTAAACTGAGTTCCATCAACTCCGACGGACTCGGTGACATCTGTAAAAGTGCCATCGCCGTTATTGTGATAGAGGACATTTGCACCGAAGTTCGTTACGTAGAGATCGGTGAAACCGTCGTTGTTATAATCAGCGACACAACACCCCAATCCGTATCCTGTATCACCGACAGAGGCTTCAAGAGTCACATCGGTAAAGGTGTCACCATCGTTGCGATAGAGGCGGTTGGTTGGCGGCATGGGTGAAGTTGTACCGGGCAAGTCGCTGCCGTTGACGAGGTAGAGATCCAAATCTCCATCATTGTCAAAATCGAAGAGGGCAGCGCTACTACCGATCGGTTCAATAAAGTATTTTTCGCCACTTTCGCCATTGGTATGGCGAAATTCAATACCGAGTTCCGCTGTTACATCGGTGAAACGTATCCCATCTGCTTGTGAAAAGGTGGGCTGTGGTCCGGCGTAAAGGATAAAGACTACCAGAAATAGTCCGGTTAATTTTTTGTAACGCATAGTCTATGTATATGCTATAATGGTCATCAGTTTTCAGTTTTCAATAGTTATCGGTTAAGAATTGGGATTTTAACAGATTACCCGCATTCGGCATCCCGCAGCGGAAAGATGCGCTATGATAAATACGGATCTTAACTGATAACTCTCACTGCGAGGCAAACTGATAGCTGACAACTTAGAAAATAAGGAGATTTTCCAATGGCTAATAATCTACGTTTTGGCGTTGTCGGTTTAGGTATGGGTATGAACCGCTCCAATGTAATTCACAGCACAGATGGCGCAGAGCTCGTTGCTGTGGCAGATTTGGTTGAAGATCGGCGCAAGGCAGCTGAAGAACGCTTCGGCTGCGAGAGCCACGATGATGCACTTGAGATGTTCGACCGTGATGACATTGACGTGGCAATGATTATGACTCCGAGCGGTCTTCACGGCAAATTTGGAGAGGAAGCGGCACGCCGCGGTAAACACGTCATTACCACAAAACCGATGGATGTCAGCGTCGAGAATTGTAACTCCCTCATTAAAACATGCGAAGACAACGATGTCAAGCTGCTTGTTGACTTCGGTGAACGCTACGGCACACACAACCGCAGGATCCAACAAGTACTGGAAACGGGTGCGCTCGGTAGACCGTTGCTGTGCGAACTCCGCATGAAATGGAAACGTCCAGATAGCTACTACGTCGGTTGGCACGGCACATGGGAACTCGATGGCGGCGGTTCCATCATGAACCAAGGTGTGCATTACATTGATCTAATGCTCTGGTTTATGGGGCCCGTCAAACGGATCATCGGTGCGCATTTTGATGTCTATGACCACGAAAATTGCGAAACTGAGGATATGACCTCAGCGATTCTCGAATTTGAAAATGGCGCACTCGGTCACGTTCTAACAACGACAACGTACCCGGGTGGTAACGTCTCAATGATTCACATCCACGGCGAAAAAGGCATTGTCGGTCTCGGACCGGAGATGTGGCAGTTCGCCGATGACGATGAACCGAATATTGACCTTCCGCCTTATCCGAATAGTGTAATTGAGGACGCACTCCGCGTTATTAATCATGGAGCGTCCCCGGCGGTTGACGGCTATGAGGGCAGACGCTCCGTCGCGCTCAACATGGCTATCTACGAATGCGCACGCACCGGTAAAACCGTTGAATTATCATAACTTTTCTGTGAGGCGGGTGTTCGTGCCTGCCTCTCTTCCAAGTCCCTTTTTATTACAATTTCAATATGCGTCGCGAGCACAACTCGCTCCTACAAGAAGCCTTTATGCGTCGCGAGCACAACTCGCTCCTACAAGAAGCGTTCTTGTTCCCTTTATTTGGTAATATCCGATTTGCAATTCGGGTGGAAAATCAGTATAATATTTACCGGATCGAAAAACCGTCCGCCCTCGCGAAGCTGCACCGAATGTAACAGAAAACCATTTTTTTGACAACGTGAAAAAAATGAGCAAAAAGGCCCATATTTAAAAAAATGAAAACCGCAAAACTGATTACGATGGGATGTAAGGCGAACCAATACGATACGCAATCCATGCGTGAGACACTCCAACGCAACGGATATAGGCTTGTTGACGAGGAGATGTCTGGGCAGCAGACAGACCTCTATCTCATTAATACATGCACCGTAACAAACGTCGCCGATCAGAAGGCACGACAAGCGATTCGGAGAGCGATCCGACAGCATCCAAACGCAAAAGTGCTTGTCACAGGGTGCTATGCTGAAAGCGATCGCGAAGCGATTGAAGAAATACCGGGTGTGACGTTTGTTTTCGGTAACCGAGAAAAAGCGGATTTTCAAAATTACCTGGACATATTAAACGCCGAAACGTCATCATCTACGGAAGAAGTACCCCACACATCAAACCCGCTTCTCTCCATAGAACCCGTACAGCACGATGCCATCCGCGAACACGCCCGCTTCAGCAAAGGCGTTAGCGATGCTGGCAAACGTACACGCGCGCTCATCAAGGTGCAAGATGGCTGCAGTGCCTTTTGCACCTATTGCATTATCCCCTATGTGCGAGGACGGATGACCAGCCGTCCGCTCAATGACATCGCTGAGGAAGCCCATCGCATCGCTGACAGCGGTATCAAAGAGGTTGTTATCACCGGTGTGCATCTCGGTGCCTACGGTATGGATACCGGTAGGGATAAGGATATCGCTGACATCTTAGAACACATCCACGACATTGAAGGCATTGAACGGATTCGTTTTAGTTCGATCGAGCCGATGTACTTTCCGGATATCCTCGGTGAACGGATGGCGGCACTCCCGAAATGCATGCCCCACTTCCACCTCCCACTGCAAGCCGGTTCGGACGCAGTATTGCGACAAATGCGGCGACGTTATACGACAGCAGCGTTTGCGCATCTCGTTGAAAACTTACGCCGTGTCTTCGGCGATGATGTCGGGATTACGACCGATATTATGGTTGGGTTTCCCGGTGAAACGGACGCGCACTTTGAAGAATCCTGCCAATTCGTTGAAGATATCGGCTTCAGTCAATTGCATGTGTTCCGCTACTCTCCCCGAAAAGGCACACCCGCCGCAACCTACCCGGACCAAGTATCGCCACATATCTCTGCTGCACGGAGCCAAACGATGATTGCACTCGGCGAACGTCTTAACACAGCGTTTCGACGACGGATGCTTGGGAAACAGAAAGAGGTGTTGATCGAAGCGAGCAGAGAAGGCGAAAATGACTACCTCGCTGGTTTTACTGACAATTACCTCCGCGTTCTCATTGATGCCCCAGAGAGCGCAATTAATCAGATCCAGCGTGTCACCCTCGGTTCGTTAGAAGGGGACTGCATCACTGCCGCCTAATCCTCAGACGCCTCCGCTTTTGCTTTCAGATCATAGAGGATATTTACGGCGTCTAACGGTGTCACCTGCGTGAGTTCCAAGCGTCGGATCTCTTCAACGAGCGGGTGCGTCTTCGGTGTAAAGAGTGCCATCTGCAGCGCATCACTCTGCATCGTTTTTCGGGAGACACGTCGGCGCGGTTTCGGCATTGTCGGATGTGCTTTCGGCTGTTGTCCGGTTGCACTGTCTGCCTCAACACTGAGATTGTGTTGTTCAAGCACCTCAAGTATCTGTTGTGCGCGTGTGATCACGGTTTGGGGTAACCCCGCGAGCCGAGCGACGTGGATGCCGTAACTCTGGTCTGCGCCACCGGGTACAACTTTTCGGAGGAATGTCACCTTTTGCCCATCTTCATGGACAGCGACGTTATAGTTCTTCGCACGTTTATATTTACTGGCGAGTTCCACTAACTCGTGATAATGCGTAGCGAAGAGCGTTTTCGCACCCATCCGTTTTTCATCCAAGAGATACTCCGAAACCGCCCATGCGATACTAAGTCCATCAAACGTGCTGGTGCCGCGTCCGACTTCGTCAAAGATGACGAGACTGTTGCGGGTGGCATTGTTGAGGATATTTGCTGTTTCGTTCATCTCAACGAGGAAAGTACTCTGCCCCATCACAAGGTTATCTGACGCGCCAACACGTGTGAAGATCCGATCCACCAAGCCGATCTTCGCAGCGGAGGCAGGCACGAAACACCCCACCTGAGCCATTAAAACAATGAGTGCTGTTTGACGCAGATAAGTGCTCTTACCGCTCATATTCGGCCCCGTGATGATATGTAATTGCTCGTCATCGCAGTTGAGTAGCGTGTCGTTGGGGACAAAACCCTCTTGTGTAAATAGCTGCTCAACGACCGGATGCCTACCGTCGCGGATAACGATCTCATCTACAGATGCGACTGTCGGTTTCACGTAGTTGTATTTTGATGCGATATACGCGAAATTGGCGAGAACATCCGTCATTGCGAGTGCCGCTCCGATTTTCTGGATGGCTTCCGTATACTTTGACACCTCATCCCGAATCTGGCAGAAGAGGTCGTATTCCAAAGTTTGGATTCGATCCTCGGCGTTAAGAACTTTTGCCTCCTGTTCCTTGAGTTCGGGCGTGATGAACCGTTCAGAGTTCCGAAGCGTCTGTTTACGGATATAGTGTTCAGGCACCATGTCGAGATTCGGCTTCGTCACGTCGATGTAATAACCGAAGACTTGATTGAATCCGATCTTTAAGGATTGGATACCGCTGCGTTTGCGTTCCTCTGCCTCCATAGCAGCGATCCATTCCTTTCCTTGCCCCACAATCTGCCGAAGATCATCAAGTTCCTCATTATACCCATCGCATATCACACCGCCTTCGCGAATCGTTGCGGGTGGGTTCGGATGGATGCCGTTTTCAATCAACTCGACTAACTCAGGAAGCGGATCCAAGGTCCCGTCGAGAGATACCAACATTCCGCTGCTACAGTCTTGCAGCTGCGCTTTGACGTCGGGAATTAGGCACAATGAATCCTTGAGTGAATGTAGATCCCGACCACTCACAGAGCCAAGACTAATCCGTGAAATGAGCCGCTCAATATCGTACATTTGTCCGAGTGCCTCGCGGAGTTCCTCCTGTAAGGCAATCTGGGTTTTCAGTTCGTCAACCGCGCTGAGCCGTTCCTCAATCTCATTTTCATCAAGCAAAGGTTGCAAGAGACACTGGCGCATCCTTCTGCCACCCATCGCCGTCACTGTCTGATCCAAGACTTCAAGGAGTGTGCCTTTTGTGGAGCCGTCGCGAATAGAGGTCGTGAGTTCCAAGTTGCGCTGTGTATCGGCATCCAGGACCATAAAATCCGAGAGCGTGTAGGTATGAAGGGAGACGATGTGTTCGACTTCCTGTTTTTGTGTTTCGTTTAGATAATAGATGAGCGCGCCAGCGGCAGAGATAGCGGTGTGTAGGTGTTCGCATCCGAAGCCGTCGAGCGAAATCGTTTGAAAATGTTCAAGAAGCTCCGTGCGAGCGGTATCATAGTCAAACCGCCAATCAGGTAGGTTATTGAGTGTCGCTTTTAACTCGGTTTTGAGACGGTCAAACATCTCCGCATCTTCAAAGGATTCGGAAAAGAGAAACTCCTTTGGAGAAAATCGGTGTATCTCTGCCCAGAGACGTGAGGGATCTGTAAGCTCGGTTACCAGAAATTCGCCTGTGGAGAGATCCGCAACAGCCACCCCGTAAACTTCTTTGTTCGGATAGATCGAGATGAGGTAATTGTTCTGCTTATGCTCAAGGACTTTCGGGTCGGTCACGGTGCCGGGTGTAACGATCCGAACGATATCGCGTTTAACAAGTCGGTTTTCGTCTCGTGCGAGTTTCGCGTCCTCCGTCTGTTCCAAAATAGCGACTTTATGTCCGGCTTTGACGAGTTTGTAGAGATAGGAGTCAAGTGCGTGGTGTGGGATGCCTGCCATCGGTGGTGCCGGGGATTTTTGGTTCTTATGACTTCTCGCTGTCAAGGCGATCTCAAGGAGACGTGCAATGAGTTCAGCGTCTTCAAAAAAGGCTTCATAGAAATCACCGACTCGGCAAAGGAGGATGGCATCTTCGTGTTGTTTTTTTAGTTGTTTGTAGAGTTCTATCAACGAAAGGTCTGACTGTTTTGAACGTGCCATATAGTTTCCCTTGCTGTAGTTTGCGGGGTTGTCTTTTGGACGAAAAGTTAATTTCTAATACCGTAGCACATTCAGAAACTTATGTCAAATGTATTTCAGTTGCGATTCATGAGGATTCCTCGTTTTGTGTGTTAGCAGCCTCTTTTTGTGCTTTCCATTCCTCCACAAAATCGAGGGCACGGTCTTCCAATAACTCCAAGCATCTGGCTTCTACATCAGGCATTCCATCTGCTAAACCATTCCTCAAGATTTCCTTTATACCTTCTGGTTCATTGAACCTATCAAAATGCTCAGCTAAGTCTTTTAAGACCCGGTCTTCATCTGATTTAACATTCAAGTGTGGTATAGCTCTTCTCAATATAGGAACCGAATCTCCGTTATTTAAACCTTTGCTAACATAAGCAAGTGAAAACACTGTCCAAGTTAGGAACAAATCTGTAAGTTCTGTATTTTCTGTCAATAAACGGTCAAGGAATTTTGCAAGTCCCTCATAAGATTCCTGCGTGTGTAACTGCCCAAGAAAATTTACAAGGGACGATAGACGATATTCTGCATGCCAACCGTCTTTCCAATCAAAGTCTGCATCAACCACTGAATTTAAGAGTTCTAGGGCTGGAGTAACCAATACTGCAGATTTTTTAGTAACTAAGACTTCTGCTGCTTTATATCTGAAACTTAAATCGCGTGTTTTATCAGCAAGTAAATCTACAAGGGCTCTATCCGGGATTGGCTTAATTTGTTCAGAATCGTGGTCCTCACTGTAAAAGAGGTGTACAGAACTAGCTAATACAGAAACTGCATGTTCTTTTTCCAATATCCTTATTTGATCTTGTAGTATGTTTACCTGTCCTACGGCTTCTTCAAGATTATTTTTTAGTGTATCTACTTGTGCCACAGCATCCTTAAACCCATTAAGGCTCTTTTCAACGCTATTTACTATCAACTGATCCGCTCTAGACCTAAGCCAAAACCAGAAAGCACCGCCTACAATTAACACCAAAAAACCAATTATACCCGCAAACCAAAGACTCCATGTTCTTAGCCATTCATCATTAGCATCTTTCAATTCTCTCTGGAACTTATCAATTTCCGCGTTAAGGAGCTTCGCGTTTGCTTCAGCGAGTTTTGCTGCCAACTCCATCTTCTCAACATTCTCCACAGTTTGGAGTTGGATTTCGAGTTTCGAGATTCGCTTTTTGAGTGCCTCAACCTCTGGATCTGATTTTTGCAAGTTTCGACTTTGCTGTGCAAGCAGCGGGGAAAACGCCATTCCTAATAACACCGCTATTAGCAGGGAAATTAAAAATCCTTTCATTTTTTCATCTTTTATTGAATAATAAGTTCTGTTGATTTCAACATCCATAATGTAAGCACATAAAGGCTTGCTCACCCTCTTGCTAATTTCCATATTGCTGAGAATTGAATAAAGGCTGCAATTCATCCTACAAGATTAAAAGCAAATTTCCATTCATCCCAAGACATTGCACTCTGCGGTAGATTCACACGACCGCTTAGAAGGCGGATCTGGACATCTTTGCTGTATACTGAAATAGGCCATTGACGGAATTTCCCTTCACTATTGCCACCGATCCGTGTACCAAAGTAGTAGTCAACAAGATTGCGCAATGTCGGATCTTCCCATGCAAGCCTTCGCGTCAAAAAGGAAATGAGAGTGCCAATCGACTTAAAATGTTCATATTGAGCCTGATGAGAAGGTGTATGTCGGGCATATATACTTTGTGATACCCCTACTAATTTATTTTGCGCAGGTGTTGGTTGACCTATAAATGTAAACTTGCCCGAAACCCATGTTCCAAAATCAGCCACACAGAGTAAATCAAGAGTTTGGCGCGGATGTGACACGCGAGATGCATCGGCTTCATGCAACTTTTGATCAATGTTATTTTCAGGTGTTGAGTTCTCGCTTTGCCAAGAATGGGAATGCGCCAATAATCCATAAGCAATAGGCGTGTGCAACTCCTTGTAAGGTGTTCCTTCCCGAACAGAGTATAGATCTTTAATTTTTATACAATTTTTCATGGCTTTCTTAATATGCCTTGCTTCAAGTGTGAGTTTGCATTCAAATGCAGCGGCGACCCCGGCAGCGAGATACGCTTTTTGGTTATCGTCAATTAGTTGTTTAGGATACATGTTCTTGTTTAGTACTAAGACATCAATTTGGGGACTTGGTTTGCCATCTTGACCGATGATTTGTCCTTTTGTAACAACTTCATAGGTAGGAGGCAGCCAGTCGCGTAAAAGTTTAGCCCAATTTTCTTCCGCTTGGTCCCCCGCGGTTCCAGGGTCATCTTTTACCCGTTTTTGAATGCGTTTGTATTCTGCAGCAATCCACGCAGTTTTCTGATGCATGAAGTCGTATAAGTCGTGGGTTTTCTCTTCAGGCATTATATTCCTCCTGTGTCATTTGTATTAGGTGCTGTTGCTTGCAACAACCTCTGCATCACGAGCGTGTAAAGACTTACTTTTGTCTTTGCTGCCTCGTCAACTAAAGCGTGGTAAAGTTTGGCATCAACAGGAATGTTGAACGGTCCCTCATATCCATTCCGTGAAGGGGCTTTCGGAATAGGTTCACCATCTTTTTCGTAACATTCTTTCATCAAGTCCCACGCTATTTTCAATTCACGCAACGCCTCAGCAGGTGTCGGTCCGAAAGCCGAGACGTTAGGAAGTTCCACGAGGTGTGCGAGATAGTCACCGTCCTCATCGAAAAATACATTAACCATGAAGCCATCAAAATCATCGTGGTTATTCTTCTTCATCTGCTTCCTCCAGATTATACTGTTTAAGAAACTGCCGAACTTGATATCCTTTTGCCATTGAACGATCAGGTTGGACAATGAGACGGTATCCCTTTGGTGAGTACCAAGTTCGGTGGCTTCCTCGCTGCCGGCGTTGTGTCCATCCGCATTGGCGCATCAGACGTTCAAACTCTCGAAATTGTAATCCATTCGGGTTTCGCCGTGCTTTGTTACGCAAGGTGTCTCTTCTATTCATACTGCAATTTTAACTGATTACGTATCAGAAATCAAGTGTATTTCTGCCCTGCAGACTTATGATTTTCATCGGAGCGGCGGACGAGGTTGGGAAACCTCGCCTACCCTGGGCGTAGTGCGCGAAAACAGCGAGGTTGAGGACCTCGCCAGCAATAGGGTCGGATTTATTGTTGTAGAAATCAAATTACTGCATCGGTGAGAAAGGTGCGGGGAGTAGAAGTTTGCTCTCTTGTGTGATAGGTCTGACAGAGCCTTTGGGGGGCCAGACGCCTTTCTCTCGCGTCTCTGCCCGGATCTGTTGGCGTTCCTCAAAACTCCTATATGCCCATAGATGGATGAAATTGTTGACCCCACCGTATTCCGAGTACCAACAACCCGCTAATGGTGAGAACCTCACGCGCTCGGGAATAGCTGTGCCCCACGCCTCCAAAACCTGCGGTATGCCTTCAGACGGATAGGTATACAAACGCATTTCATATAAGGGTCCAATGTCTTTTTCGCCTAACGGTTCCATAAAGGGTGCTGGCAGAAAAATCTCGGATACCATTGATACAATGAGATCACTTGTATCGGGGGGCCATACCGGATTCGGTTCGGCTTCCGCAGCGCGTCGAATTTCTGCTCGCTGTTCGAGACTTTCGTAGGGCCAAATGGCGACCATCTGATTCAACGGTCCGACTTCGGTGTACCAGTGTCCACCGAGTTTCGAGAGATCTTGACGACCGGGTAGTTTTTCACTGAAACGTTTCCAATATTCTTGAAGTTGACCAAGTTTCAAGTTGTAGGTTCTTATTTCGTAGATCACGCTATCTCTCCTATGTTTGCTAATTCATTACTTGCGAAAAATAAAAAACTTGAAGACTCAAGAGGCAACAGACAGAAATTGTCCAAACTTCAGTGTACTTTATTCAACATTTTGGGCATCCGGAGTCGTTGACCGTTCCCCACTTTCAAATTCCCTTTTTTCCTCTTGTGATTCTTCAAGTTCAGTTCTTTTTTTGTTTGCTTCATCCATAGACTGAACCTTACTCGCTACCTCATGGAAATGAGAAACATCTTGTGCAATAAGAAGTCCAGGAAGTGCTTCTCCCGTTGCCCTATTTGCATGATACTCCGTGACTGTGCCAACAATCTGAATTCCATCCGTCGTAGTAGAATGAATCACAGGCCCACCACTAACTCCGTTAATAGCAACCCCATCAATCAAATATGCCTTTCTATATTCTTGTTTTGCACTAATGTTACCAGAAAAAAGCAGAGGTCATAGGGGGCAACGGCAGGGAAGCCAAGCCAACCGACTTCAGCACCAATGCTGATAATTGAATCACTTGGCAGAAGTGGTATGGGCTCCTCAGGAAGAGGAAAATCACCTTTAGAAAAAAGAATTACGGCTGAGTCAGTTTCCGAATTTCTAAAAATAACTCGATCATCTTCTTTTAGCAGTACTACTTCATTAGATAAGTGATGCCGGATACGGATAGGTTGTTGCCACTCATCAGCATGACTAGCAACGTGCAACGCGGTTGCAACACCGCAAAGAGCTTTATTTTCATTATATAGAGAGAGGAAACCGGTTCCATAATTTGTTTGAGTTTCAATTTTCACGATATGAGGGGTAACTTTATTAACTATTTGATCCCAATTCACAGTAATTCTCCTATCCCAGACGTTAATTAGCAAGAATTTAGCGAATAAAAAGATAATAAACCTAAAACTGGATGATGAAATTCTTACTAAGAGTGCCTATTGATTTACTATCAATTTGCTATTTAGTGACAAAGACTATGCTGATTTCAGTTTTGTTGCCAGCAGCATCTGAGATTTTACCTGCAATAACATAAGTAGTTTCGTTACCAATTTCTTTGCCTTTTACGAGCTCAAGTGTTCCTTTGGTGCCTTCAACTTTGCCGATCCAGCCGACATCGTCGCCGCCTTCGGTCTGCAGCGCGATATTACCTCTGACTTCTTCGCTGAAGGTAATTTTGATTTTCCCGTCACGATTGATCTTTCCGGAATCAACATCTTCTTCGCCGTCTTTGACGGTTCCGCCAGTGACTGTGGGAGCCGTGTTATCCGCTGCCTTAACAGTGTAGCTAAGAGAAGTGCTACCGTCGCCATTTGTCCAGCTGACAGCGAGCGTGAGTGCACCCTCTGCGAAGGGACCAGCGACTTGACGCGTTTTACCACCTGTAACGGTCGCACCCGCAACTGTTACTTCGCCAGGGTCGCTACTAAAGGTGAGTGTGATGGTAGCATTTGCACTAATTCTACTGCCGCTTGGTGGATTCGCGCTTACAAAGGCCGCGGGAGGAGGCTTTGGCTCTATTGGTCTTGGTGGAGATAGAACGGTGTAGTTTAATATTTTGCGTCCCGTTGCCCAAGTGATTACGATGACATAATTTTTGCCAACCCGGAATTTGGGATTCCCGCGCACAGTGAGCTTCTTACTATCTAATTCCCACCAAAAAGACGTGTCACGCTGCCCCTGGACCTCCACATCCACATTCACCGGTGTGTTATCAAAATTAACAGTGACAGTGTGATCAGGCAGTATAGCACTGCCGCTTGGCGGATCCACACTCACAAAAGCAGCATCCTCTTCAAAACTACCACAGCCAACCATGTAAATTGCGAGTATACTATATAGCATCAGCACAAAGGGACCAGCATTTTTTTTCATAATCGACCACTCTATCCAATAAAAGTTTGGTGTGTGCTTATAAGACTACCGCTCGCCTTGCTTGCGGATTTCGACCAACTCTTCTAAGATGCGTCTGTGAAGGCGATGTAATTCGAGACCTATGCCGATGCCAATAGCAGCTAACGCTCCTACCCCAAGAATAATTTTTGTTTTTAAGGACATGTGCTGCTCCTCTTTTATGGGCAGTGGGGTGTTTTCGTTAGAAGTTTTCGATAATCGCTGCGCCGAATTCGGAGGTGCGGACCTTTGTCGCGCCTTCCATGAGACGCTCCAGATCATAGGTGACCCGTTTTTGGAGGATGGTTTTCTCAAGTCCGTTGATAATCAGGTCAGCGGCTTCTTGCCAACCGATATGCTCCAGCATCATTACTGCTGAAAGGATCAATGAACCCGGATTGACAACATCTTGGTCGGTGTACTTTGGTGCAGTGCCGTGGGTCGCTTCAAAGAGTGCGACTTCGTCGCTGAGGTTACCACCGGGTGCCATGCCAATACCGCCGACTTGTGCTGCCGCTGCATCTGAGAGATAGTCGCCGTTTAGGTTCGGCGTGACAATTACATCATATTCGTCGGTCCGAGTTAAAATTTGCTGCAACATACTGTCGGCGATCCGGTCATTGACGATAATCTTACCTTCAGGACACTTACCGTCGTAATCGTCATAGAGTTCGTCTTCCGTGATCGTTTGCTCTGCAAACTCTTCTTTAGCGAGTTCATATCCCCAAGCGCAGAACGCGCCTTCGGTAAACTTCATGATGTTGCCTTTGTGGACGAAAGTGACGCTGCGTCTACCGTGGTCGATCGCGTATTGGATCGCCATGCGCGCCAAACGTTTTGTGCCGAAAATGCTGATCGGTTTTATGCCGACACCGGAATCCTCACGGATTTCCACACCCATTTCAGAGCGGAGCAGCTCAATCACTTTTTTCACTTCTGGTGTGCCTTGTTCCCACTCAATACCGGCGTAGACATCCTCGGTATTCTCACGAAAGATAACAACATCCATCTTTTCTGGATGCGTAACCGGTGCGGGGACACCTTGGAAATAACGGACAGGACGGACACATGCATAGAGTTCAAGCACTTGACGCAAGGTCACGTTTAAACTACGAAAACCACCGCCGACAGGTGTCGTCAGGGGTCCCTTCAAGGCAACTCGGAAGTGTTCAATAGCGTCAAAAGTATCTTGTGGTAGCCATTCGTTGTATTTTGCCATGGCGTTTTCGCCAGCATAGACATCAAACCAGACGATTCGTTTTTCGCTATTGTAAGCCGCCTGGACAGCTGCATCAACGACGTTGCGCGCCACCTTCATGATGTCTCGCCCGATGCCATCGCCTTCAATAACAGGGATAATAGGTTTATTTGGTACGACGAGCTGCCTGTCAACGTACCCTATTCTTTCACCGTCTGTTGGCACTGTTAATTGCCCTAATTCAGTCACTGATTCTTCCTCTTTAATTGCGTTACAGTATCTTTCTTGCAAACTCGGTGCGGTTACATGAAGATTAATTTATTAATTCGGTAATGTCGGAACGTGCGATGAATCGCACTACTACGAACCCGCCCACTTGTAGTAGGGCTATTTTGCGGCGTACTCACCCAAATGCGAAGTGCATTATTGCCCGTCAATTACCGAAATATTTTCTGAAACTTCATCAAACCGCACCTACTTTGCTTAGGGGTTTAGTAAGGTTGGAAATCCCATCAAGATAGCTATCCGCCAAAGGCATTCGTGCTTGCCATTCGATTGTGTAATGCCACAACTTCGTTCGCGATTGTCATATCATCAGTTGGTGTTGGAATGACATCTGGGTGTGGCGGGATAACCGGTCGGATAATCTTCAATGGGAGTTGTTCACGGGCATCCATCATCCAACCGAAGCCTCGGAAGATGTATGTCAATAGCGTTCTGTCGCTTTCATAGATGTCCAATCCTTCTTGGACTCCCCATCCACCGAAATCGGTATTCGGCGTTAAGCGGAGTGGCGGTTCATCTTCACGGCCCGGACGGACAAAACCTTCAACGAAGGCGAGTTGATAAATGCGTTGGATAATAGTTAATCGCTTTTTCTGTGAATCATTGAGTTGAATGTCGCCGTTATCAATTGCCTCAAGGAACGGATTGAAATAGATAGCGGGTCTGGGGTCTTGTTGGATTTCATCGGCGCGCCCGGCGGCGGCGATTTCTGGATGCCCAAAGGTCGGCAGTGCGGATTGCATCCGTTCACGGATCGCGTCCTCGCGTGCCTCGGTATCCAGTGGTTCGATTTGATTGATAAACGCTGTCATGTCGTGAATCGCCCCGAAATGCCGATCACCATCGAGAGCCATCTGCGCTGCGACAAAAAAGTCGGAGACCGCCCCGGTATGCAAAGTGGCGAGATAGCGAGCGACGACGTTGGAGCCTGCAGAACCGTGGTGTATCTGTATGATGCCCATCCGTTCTAAAATATCTGCTTCAACCGTAGAGGCTTCGCGCCCTAAGAGAAGGCTATAGCAGGTTTGGAAAGCAGTCTTTTCACTCTTTTGATACTCGGTGATCAGATCCGTCGCGCGCATTGCCAGAACTTGAGGGTGTAGTGCTGGATTCTCACGAAGTTGATGTCGCATATACGCCGAAACTGTCCCTACAGCGACATTCTCCATGTGCGTTTCAATCAATTCAAGCAGGAGTGAATCAGGGTCCCGCGTGCCGTTAATTCCTTTCTGATTTGGAATACTCAGTTTACGGAGAGTTGAGAAGTGTTGAATAGCAGCCTCGGGACCGGCTTCAGGGAAGGCTTTAGCAAATTCTGCAACCTGGTTAACGAGGCGTTGTTCACCGGTTAGACTTTCTCTGCGAGTTGTAATGAATTCATAAAATTTCTTATCTATTAGGTTTGACAGTAGCGTCTCTTCATCAAGTTCACTGTCATCAGTTCCAGGTCGCCTGCCGAAAAGTCCTGCGAAGATAACGAAAGCGGGGCTGAGTTTGTCTGCGACGATTTCACTTTCGGAAACGATCCCGCGGATGGCAAAACTACGGATATTCAAGGTTATCTGTGTGCCGCCACAATCAACCGCGGCTTTGTGTAGTGCCGGATTCGCGAAAACGGTTGTGGATTGGGGCATCGAACTGAAACCGTTAAGGACACCTGCGATTTTATCCTCTCCTAATTCAGTCGCCCTACTCAAAGAATCTGTTACGGGTGTATACGTCGAGGTTTCTGGCACCTCTGACAGGATTTTTCGGAGTGCGGCTTCCTGCTTTGCCTCCAAATTCTTGTTCAAAATGAGATCTCCTTCGTTGGCTATTTTTAGATAAACGTTCCGTCTTGCAAACTTCACCGAAATTTTGATGCGTCCTGATCCGCACAACCACCTTTCAGACGACGAGAGGGTGAGGTGCTCCAACTTCCGTTGAAAAAGGTTCTGATCAATTCATACCAAGGTTAATAATATTTTATCAGAATTCCGATTAAAAGTCAAGACAAAATTGGAAAGGCTATTAGTTTTCAGTAAGAATGGTTATCAGTTATCAGTTTGCCTCGCAGTGAGAGTTATCAGTTAGGAGGAAACACTCTTTTTAGGAATGAAAAGAAAACTGGAATTAGTAGATACGTGATCTATAGCAGGTCAAATTACCGAAAACCAATAATTGAACACTAAAATTTGACTTGCAGAAATGCGGATTTTGTAGTATCATTATTAACGAACACATTTGATCAAGGGAGCCACGCGCGTACCGACACTATAACAGAATTACAAACACATATCGGTGGTGCGTTGCGGGGTGCCTTGTATTCTATTTTCTACAGACAGATAAGGAGTCTAACTACATGCGCAATGAAGCATTAGGAATGGTTGAAACACGCGGACTCGTCGGAGCAGTTGAAGCTGCCGACACTATGGTGAAAGCCGCAAACGTCAAATTAGTTGGGAAAGAACAAGTCGGTGGCGGTTTTGTCACTGTTATGGTTCGCGGAGATGTCGGTGCGGTGCAGGCAGCGACAGATGCTGGGGCAGAAGCCGCGAAAGCGGTCGGCGAATTGGTATCGGTACACGTCATCCCTCGTCCACATGCAGATGTGGAGACTATTCTCGGCGGCGGGAGTTCGGAAGAACCGAAGAGCAATAGCAAATAAATTGGCTTTGTAGGGCGGGGATGATTTTCTCGCCTTTGCCCTACTCCGCGTTACCAGAGAACATGTTAACACTGCCACGGGTTCTGTATCTAAGGTGCCGCCCAGTGGTTTACGATGTTCTCCTTAGGCGTGTCCTACGCGATAAGTTACTGGAGGGCTGAATGGCACAAATTGACGAAAAACAGATTGAAGAGATTGTTTCCCAAGTCTTGAGAACACTGCAACAAGACGGGAAGACGACTGTACAACCCACGACACCCGTTGGCGGAAATTCGTCGCGGGCAGGAGTCTTCGCGACAGCAACAGAGGCTATCGCAGCAGCACAGACGGCACAGACGGCATTCGTTAAACTTGGGTTTGCCAAAAGAAGCGAAATTATAGAAGCGATCAAAGAGGTCTCGCTTGCAAATGCGAAACGTCTCGCTGACTTAGCCGTACAAGATACCAATATGGGCAATGCGGTGCACAAGGTAATGAAAAACGAGGGTGCCGTAACACTTTCACCCGGTGTAGACGATCTTATCTCGGAAGCGATATCGGGTGATTCAGGAACACTTCTCATCGAATATGTCCCGTTCGGGGTCATTAATTCTATCACACCTACCACCAATCCGACATCAACGGTGATTAACCACGCGATTATCATGCTATCGGCAGGGAACGCCGTCGTTTTCAGTCCACATCCAAATGCGCGTGACTGTACCGAAGAGACAATGCACGTCATTAACGAGGCGATCGTTAAGGCAGGCGGTCCCGCCAATCTGCTCACCTCGGTTGAAAATGCGAGTCTACGGACAGCAAAAGAAATCATGGAGCATCCGGATATCGCCATGCTCGTCGCGACCGGTGGGGCATCCGTTGTGAGGACAGCATTATCGAGTGGCAAAAAGACAATCGCTGCTGGTCCCGGCAATCCACCGGCGATTGTTGACGAAACAGCTGACATTCAGGACGCAGCGAAGCACGTCATCGCAGGTACTAGTTTCGACAACAACCTGCTCTGTATCGGTGAGAAGGCACTCTTTGTCATCGAATCCGTTGCAAATGAGACGGTCCAAGAACTCACCCAGAACGGTGGTCATTTGTTGAACGCGAGCCAACTTGGGGCATTAGAAGCGGTTGTCACCGAAAAAGGTGAATCGAATAAGGAATACATCGGCAAAGATGCAACGACTATTTTAAGTGCCGCAGGCATTACAGCCCCTGCGCAGACAGTCGCGATCGTCGTAGAAGTTCCAGCAGATCACAACTTTGTTATCAACGAATACCTGATGCCGATTCTACCTGTCGTTCGGTGTCGTGATTTCGACGAAGCATTGGCCGGCGCACTCCGAGCGGAGGGTGGACGCGGACACACCGCAGTGCTCCATACCAACAATACCAAACGTATTACGCAATTCAACAAAGCGATGGACTGTAGCGTTGTAGTTATTAATGCCCCGTCTTATGCATCTTGCGGATTGGAAGGCGAAGGTTTTTTAGCAATGACAATCGCGGGACCGACAGGCGAAGGGTATACGCGTCCACGCACTTTTACGCGTCAGCGACGATTAACGATCGCAAACAATTTGTCAGCACATACCCAGTGACGGAAATAGGTTATTTGTGGCCGGTCCGGGTCGTTTAAAATTTTTCCTAAACGGGACAAAGGTGTTATGCGAACAGAGATTGACGATCTGAGAGCGTTAATACGCCAGCATGAACGTAGATATTATATCGAAAACCAACCGGAAATATCAGATGCCAAATTCGATGCGCTCATGCGGGAGCTTGAGGCACTCGAAGCGGCATCTGACGCGCCTATCCCCCCAGATTCACCGACGCAGCGGGTTGGTGGCGGTGCTGTATTAGGCACGCGCATACCACATCGCAATCCAATGCTGAGCCTAAACAACAGCTATGACGAACAGGAGTTACACGAATTCGGGGAACGCGTCCGGCGATTGTTAGAAGATGCTCCCGTCGAATATATTACAGAGTTAAAGATAGACGGTTTAGGCGTTTCGTTGATTTATGAGGACGGGGTATTTGCTCGGGGTCTCACGCGTGGCGACGGCGAGTACGGCGAAGATATAACGGACAATTTACGAACGATTCGTTCTGTACCGCTGCGGCTTGTTGAAACACAAACAATGTTCCCTCCGGTGTTAGAAGTCCGTGGCGAAGTCTTCATCCCGAAGGATCGGCTTAACGACATTAACGTGCAGCGCGAAACAGAAGGTGAGCCGCCTTTTGCGAACCCTCGGAATGCCGCTGCCGGTTCGCTACGGCTACAAGATGCGTCTATCACCGCTTCCCGTCCGTTAGATATTTTCATCTATACCCTCAATTACGCGGAAGGCGTTGAATTCGCAACGCATACGGAATCGATCGAACTGATGAAGCGTTGGGGATTGAAGTGTAATCCGCATACTGACTGCCATAAATCAATAGAAGCTGTCCAAAACTACTACGAACACTGGGTAGCAAAACGCCATGACCTTTCGTACGAAACCGACGGTGTCGTCGTAAAGGTCAATGAATTTTCCCACCAGAATGAACTTGGTGCCACCTCTAAATATCCGCGCTGGGCAATCGCCTACAAGTTCAATGCACAGCAAGCCATCACGACCATTGAAAGAATAGATGTACAGGTTGGACGCACAGGGGTTCTGACACCTGTCGCGATTTTGGAGCCTGTGACACTCGCGGGTGCGACAATCACAAACGCTACCTTACACAACGAGCAGGAAATTCAAACGAAAGACATCCATATCGGCGATCAGATTGTGCTTGAACGCGCAGGAGATGTCATTCCTAAAATTGTTGAAGTGCTGACAGCAGAACGTACCGGCAATGAAAAGCCTTTTGTACCTCTCAAGAAGTGTCCGGTGTGCAATACTGATGTCCAACGTACTGAAGACGAAGTTGCAGTTCGGTGCGTGAACATGGCATGTGTCGCGCAACTGAAACGGCGCATTGCGCACTATGCTTCGCGCAATGCACTCCAGATTGAAGGTCTCGGTCCCGCGACAATTGATCAATTAGTGGATAAAGAATTGGTTCGCGATGTCGCTGATCTCTATGATTTGAAGGTGGAGCCATTAAGCAAACTGGATCGGATGGGTGTCCCGTCTGCACGTAACCTTGTCTACCACATCGAACAGAGCAAGGCAGCACCAGTAGAGAAAGTGCTTTTCGGACTGGGTATTTTTCACGTTGGAGAGACTGTCGCCGCGCTGCTCATTGAACGCTTTTTATCCTTAGACGCGCTCAGCACAGCAACACTGGAAGACATTGAATCGGTAGACGGTATCGGCCCGCAGATCGCGGAAAGCGTTGTTAACTTCCTTTCACAAAATCAGCCGTTGCTTGACAAATTGCAGGCAGTCGGCTTACACTGTTTTATGGTAGAAGCAGACGCCACCCGTATAGAAATCGCGGTGACTGATAGTTTCTTTAGCGGAAAGACATTCGTTGTTACGGGGAGTCTTGAAGGTATGACGCGTACAGAGGCATCCAAGGAGATTAAGGCGCGGGGCGGTAAAGTTACGTCAAGTGTGACGAGTAAGACGGATTACCTTATCGCCGGGGAAGGTGCTGGTAGCAAATATACCAAAGCCGTAGAATTGGATATTCCGATTCTGACAGCAGCAGATTTCTCTGAAAAACTCCAGCAAGGCGACGTGTAACGGATATCCCACGCCTTGCATCTAAGTATATCTACGAATTTCTGCTCCGCCGATGCCTAACCGCAGCACCCTTAAGTTCCTGATTCAGACGAATTGTAATAGGCACACGATTCGCGTAAGCGACACTCTTGACAGCTCGGCGTTTTCTTGTGACATACTCTCGCCCCGTGCCCAACTATTAAGGCATGATATTCGTTAAAAAGATCCACATCGTGGGGGAGGTTATCCATAAACATGGCGCGAAGTTTCGCATAATTATATTTGCCTTCAATCCAGCCTAACCTCGAAAAAAGCCTGTAAGTATACGAATCAACGACAAAACTTGGTTTACCCGCGGCATAGAGGATAATCGTATCCGCTGTTTCGGGACCGACACCGTAGATAGAGAGGAGTTCTTCGCGTAATTCAGGAACATCTTGCCGAAACATCACATGCAACGGACGCTCCGTGATGTAATCCACAAAGGCGCGCACCTTCTGTGCCTTCATGCGAAAATAGCGCGACGGTCGGATCAATCGTTCCAATGCAGCTTGGCTAATAGAAGCGATCTCTTCGGATGTAAAGGCACCAACGTTTCTGAGGTTCTCCATCGCTTTTTCGACATTGCGCCACGATGTGGCTTGTGTTAGAATTGCCCCGAGTGCCACTTCAAATGGTGTGTCTGCGGGCCACCACTTACGGTTCCCGTGTTGGGCGAGGAGTTGGTTATAGAGCGTATAGAGTCTTTCGGTAAGGTTATCTTCATACAGAATTTGCATAAGTAGAAAATCCTCAATATCATAAGGGGAAAATTATGGATTTAAGTTTTAGCACCAGCGCGGGCAACGGCGGTTGGAGCCTTGCCGACTGCGTAGTGTGGGCAAAAGAAAACGGATTTGATGCCATCCGTCCGAACGCTACTGGCACTTTTGAACCGAGTGCCATTATACAATCCGGTGGCGAAGCAGTCAAGGAAATTTTGGATGCTAACGGTATTTACCTCGCCGCCTTGACCTCTCACTGTAACCTTCTCGATGACGACGGAGAAAAACGAGAGAGTGCCCGTGACACACTGATACAGGCAATCGAAGCGACACATATCCTCAGTGCCCCAGTGGTAGTGACGTATGCGGGGAGTCCCGTCAGTTGGCACTTTTATGGCCAGTTTTCTTCGGAACCGGGGAACCCCGGCGACAGATCGGTTGAACTTGTCAGACGGTTCAAGGAGATGTGGACACCTGTCGTCCGCTTCGCTGAAGAGAAAGGCGTACAGCTTGCCTTAGATTGCGCTGTCCGGATGGGTAACATCGCTTGTAATCCTGAAATGTGGGAACGGATCCTTGATGCGATTCCATCAGATTCGCTGGGGCTGTCCTGCGACCCGTCACATTGGTTATGGATGGGGATTTTACCCGCTGAGGATGCGATCCGTATGTTTGACGGTAAGTGGTATTATGCCGACGTAAAAGATTGCGAAATTAGCCCGCGCATGAAGTTCCGACAAGGGATTATCGGGAACTGGTGGTGGCAATATCGGGTACCCGGACGCGGACAATTAAATTGGGGGACGATCACTGGTGCGCTGCAGGAATCCGGTTATGATTATGTATTATGTGTCGAAAACGAGGATCGGGGTGCCCCTGGGTTAGACGGCTTCGCCCTCGGTGGTAGGTATCTTCGGCAATTTCTTTAATAGTTATCAGTTTTCAGTTTGAAATTGATTGGGATTTGTGTTAATCTACAAGTGTATCTATCCTGCCTGAAACGATGGACAAAGATGGAAAAGCAGTTACAACCGAAATCACACAGAATAGCGATTCTTGCCGAAGGCTCGTTCGGTGTCCTTGAATCGAAAACCGCTACGGTGCTCGTCCGTTATCTCCCTGACAATGTTGTCGCAGTCATTGATAGTGCCAATGCGGGACGAGATGTCAGCGAAGTTATCGAGATTGGTGAGGGGATTCCGATTGTCCGCGATCTCGCTGCGGCGATGCAGCTCAATCCGACGATGCTTGCTATCGGTATTGCCCCACCCGGCGGTGAGTTACCACACCCTTGGCGCGCGATCCTCCACGAAGCAATACATAACCGCTTGCATGTCATGAGCGGACTCCATCAATTCCTGAGCGAAGACACAGAACTGTCCGAACTGGCAGCAGCACACGACGTGCTGCTATGGGATGCCCGAAAACCGCCTGCCGATTTACCTGTCGCAACGTGCAAAGCCGATGAAGTTGATGCCACGGTTATCCTGACTGTCGGTTCAGATTGCCGTGTGGGGAAGATGCTATCTGGTATAGAGGTGACACGCGCTGCGCGGGAACGTGGTGTGAATGCTGAATTTTGTCCGACGGGACAGAATGGGATTATGGTCTGGGGTTGGGGGATTGCGATCGATGCTGTCGTCTCCGATTTTACTGCTGGTGCCGCAGAGGAGATTGTGCTGGCGGGTGCGAAAAATCACGAGCTGCTTATCGTTGAAGGACAAGGTTCACTGGTACACCCTGGGTACTCAGGTGTAACATTAAGTCTACTACACGGCAGTCTACCGGATGCGATGATCTTTTGTCATCAACCCTCGCGGGATACAGTTGCTCGGTATACCGTCCCACTCCCATCGTTAACCGAGATGATTGCGCACTATGAGACGTTGGCTGCACCGATAAAACCTGCCAAAGTGATTGGATTGGCATTGAACTGCTTCGATCTCTCTGAAGATGAAGCACGAGAGGCGATAATCGCGGCAGAAGTAGAAACAGGACTCCCTGCAACAGATGTCGTGCGGTTCGGTGCAGATAAACTGGTTGACGCTATTCAGAAGGTGCATGCTGAAGATAGCAAAAAGGAGATGTAAATCTTATGACTGATGAAGAAAAATTTCGATTTGACTTGAGCGGCTTCCTCGTGCGTCCTGCGATCCTTGAACGCGACGAAGTGGACGCAATCGTTGATCAGATTGAACGGATACATCACAACCCTGGATCCTTACCGCCAGAACACCGCGCTGTGCCGGGCGGTCCAGCGAGCGTACTCATTGATCATCCCAAAGTGCTTGATGTGTTGCACGCAATCATCGGACCCGATGTCCGATTGGAGAACTGTTCCTCTGTCTGGCGTGAAAAAGGGCAGGAACACGGTGGACTTCACGGGGGTGGACCGCAACAAGGCGATCCGATTTTCGGGTACCGTGTCAATAACGGACGGATCCATGCGGGGATGATACGCGTCGTCTTTGAACTGACAGATGTCAGTAAAAAAGATGGAGGGACACACTTCATCGCGGGCAGCCACAAGTCTAACTTCCCGATGCATCCAGATCACATGTCGTTAGAAGAGGGGAAACGGAGTCCGTTTTTGATGACGTATGAATGCCCGGCAGGAAGTGCGATCTTCTTTACGGAAAATCTGTGTCATGCGGGGCCCGTCTGGCAGCGGGAGACACCGCGCGTGGCAGTCCTAAACGCTTACGCACATCTCGCAACACATTGGCATCGGTTGAAGACCCCGCCCGAAGTACTCTCCGCCTTACCGCGTGAAAAGCAGGCATACTTCCGTGAACCGTGGGTTGCCGACTTCCGTACGAGCCCAGCAACAATTAACACGATTGAACGGTTTATTAACAACGACGAACCCCCTGTCAATACCGATACCAAACCGTGATTTTATGTGGCGAGGTTGAAAACCTCGCCAGCAAACAAAGAGCGAAAATAGACATTACGGTACAACTGGTGATATTTCTGCGCCTTGATCATCCGAGGTCGTCGCTTGAATCTCAGGTTCCGGTACCCTTGGAACAGTAACCTCACCAGCAATAATGCTTGCTTTCAATGCTGCAACCTTTTCCAATATCTCATCAGAGATCAAATCCTTGTTGCCTTCACCAAAAAGATAGCCGACATTGTCTTCAGCGAACCCGAGAGAACGGACACCTGCCATCAGATTCCCAGCTGCGAATTCTTGGATAACATTGAACGCCGACTCGTCGATCTCGACGCGCAGCCCTGTTAGGATTATGCCCGGTGCGACATCGGTGATATCAATGTAGTTCCATATCACATATCTGTCTTCCGCGAGTTTCGTGGCTTCAACGGCACCGAATCCCGATTGGTCCGCCATCGCGTAAATCACATCCACACCACTATCGTATTGAGTTGTCGCAATCTCCTGTCCTTTGACTGGATCGTAGAAACCCTGTTGATCATCAGCAACATAACCTCTGACAATCTCAGCGTCCGGATTGGCAGCCTTGACACCGGCGAGGTAACCGGCTTCAAATTCGTGCAGTAATGGAACATTCGCGCCACCGAGGTAACCGACTTTTCCTGTCTTCGATTTTAATCCAGCAATCGCGCCAACGAGAAATGTCCCTTCGTTGACTCGATGGGTGAAAGAAACGACATTCGGCAGATCCACCGCAGCGTCAAAAATGACAAACATAACGTTTGGAAATTCTGGTGCCACGCGTGAAACCGATTCTGCCATTTGATAACCGGAAGTGATAACGAGACCTGAGTTTCCAGCAGCGGCTTGCAACTGTATATCCCATGTCTCGAAATTGCTTTCCATTTCGGTTATCTCAACGCTAAGCTCCGCTTTGGCTTTCTGGATACCGTTATAGAGGACATCACAGTAAGAAGAATCGCCAAGGCAGTCACCCGGATAGACAACACTTACCCGAATTGGGGCAGTATCTATCGCGTCTTGCGGTTCAGAGACGATCATATCCTGAACCCGATTACAGCCACAGATATAGATTAATAAGAGTCCGAAGACCAAAAAAGTTGATTTTTTCAATATGTCCAAATAATTCATTTTTCTCCTATAAATTGTAAGCGCACACCGTGCGCCGTTACATGTTCAAAGTTAAGACTTACGCAATTTATCAGAAAATCTTTTTTGCGTAGGTGCGCTGACATCGTAAGTCCGGTTAAAATATTAGGTGCGCCTAATGCTATTACACTTAAAATATTAACGGCACACGTCGTGTGCCGTTACATAAGTCAGAGCCATTCAGTTTTAAGAAATTATAGAGTTTCTCGTCCTTTTTTCAGGATCCGGTGCGGTTAGGAAACCGCACCTACCGGGCCTGGGGGGCCAAAATCGGACTAAAGAACTGAGAACTGACCTGTAAATCGGGTGGACAAAGCCCGCCTACAAGAGTGTTTCGCGGGAATTGAATGGTTCTGAATTATGTTCAAAAAACCTTGATTTTTTGCACCGAATATGGTATAATAACCGTGAATGATTTAGCGTAATAGATTGCTGTTCCGCGCTATGTTTCCTGATGTAAATAGTATACACACCAACTATAAAAATTACACAAATTTCTTCCGATAGCATGAACGGGGCAACCTCATGAACACTTTGCACGGTTTAAATGAGAAACAGATAGCAGCGGTAACACATAAAGACGGTCCCCTTCTCGTCATTGCAGGTCCCGGTACTGGCAAAACAAAAGTCATCACACACCGCATTGAGCATCTGATCCGCGAACACAACATCAGACCTGAGAAGATTCTGGCGATTACGTTTACGAATAAAGCTGCCGAAGAGATGCAGGAACGCATCAACACTGAGATTGGTGAACCACACGGATCCAGCGTTAAGGCTTGCACCTTCCACGCATTTTGTGTCAAAGTGCTACGGAAACATGCGCTGAAGATCGGATTGAGCGAGAATTTCACCATCTTTGACCAAGAACTCCAAGACGAGATTTTAACAGAAAGCGTCCGAGAACTGAGTCTCAACGCTGACGATTACCCGCCATGGTTGCTACGAAATATTATCAGCGATGCCAAATGTAAACTACAGAACCCTGTTGATGCGGTAGATGAGACGGATATTTACGACTCCGAGACTATTGAAAATATCCGAAGTGTCCTGCAAACCTACCAGCATAAACTCAACGAATACGATGCCCTTGATTTCGATGACCTTCTGCTGAAAACCGTCGAACTCTTAGGCGTAGAAGAAGTAAAAGAAACCTATCATAAGGAAATCTCCTACATTCTTGTTGACGAATTTCACGATGTGAACCGCGTGCAGTATCATCTACTTCAACTGCTCTGTGCCGCACCGACGCATAATCTCATGGTCGTCGCCGATGAAGACCAGTCTATCTATAGTTGGCGCGGGTCAAACCCGGAGTATATTGACAATTTCAGAACAGATTTCGACCCGCGAACCGTCGAATTGGATGATCATTACAGGTGCAGCGAGAAAATCTTGCGTGCTGCAGAAGAAGTCATCTCCAGAAACCCGGAGCGACAGAAACAGCACACCCTCAGAACCCACAAAGACGCGGGGCGCGACATCTTTCACTACACTTTTGACACACCGATAGCAGAGGCACTGGGTATCATTAATGTTGTCCAAAACTTGGTAACACAACGCAACTACTCATATCGCGATATTGCGGTTTTTTACCGAACACACAAACTCGCTGATGTTTTGGCGGAACAGTTGCTACGTAGAGACATCAAATTCCAGCGGATTCTACCGACGAATTCCTTTGGCGAAGGCAATAGCAAAAGCATTCTCGCGTATCTTCGTCTTATCCAGTGGCAGCTCCCGCAAGATCTGGAACAAGCAATCAATTTCCCTGAGACCTGCATTGACGATTTAACATGGGTGCGTCTCAAGTGGCTCGCACAGCGCAAACACATTGCGTTCATAGAACTCTTGAGAAACATTGAGGCATACGCAGAAGATGTCGGTCCTTTGACCCGTCGAAACGTCCACCAGTTCTGGACACAACTTGAGAACCTGTCAACTGACATCCAAAACGAGAAGATTGATAAAATCATTCAGACACTCTTTGACGCTTTGGAACGCTCTCGTTCGCCTTACCGCGCCGAAGAGCTGGAAGTTATTGAGAAACAGCCTGAGCTGCCGAATCTTGTGACGGCGCAGGATGTCCTTTATAGTGCCCTTGACCTTGATGAACCCATTCAGATTACTGCCAGCCACGGGATTGACGAGTATTGCGCAGCGCATATCATTCATCAGACGCTTGAAACGTATCTAAACCAGAGTGCACAACTCCATTTCTTATCGCCTAACGCAAATAGACCGCCGCAGCTTGACAACGGTGTCCATCTACTCATTGGTGATTTTGAAGAAGTTGGAGAAAGAGGACGGGACACGCGGATTATTCTCATCGGAAACCCAGCAGGGACAGCAGATAGCGATGTAATTCACCTCGAAACCGAAGGTGTTCGGAGCATCGCAGCACTCAAACTTTGCCAACGCCTTATTAATCGCTTTGAAAGTCCAAATATGGCGGATATGGTTGTCTATGATCTGGAGACAACCGGTATCAACCCGAAAACAGCAGAAATTGTTGAGATCGCCGCGCACCGTCTCAGCGTAATCGGAGATGAAGTAGAGCGGTACCACTGCTTGGTAAAACCACCGGGCGGACATATTCCTCGCTCCGCTACGCGCATTCATCAAATTGACGCAGAGACCGTCAAAAACGCACCCGGTATTGAGATGGTATTGCCTGAATTTTCTGGGTTTATCCAAGATCGGATTTTGATTGGGCATAATGTCGCGGAATACGATAATCCAATTCTTGCGCGAGACCTTAGAAGGTACTTGAAAAGCGACTTATCTGCGCCACACTACGATACGCTCGCCACAGCCCGTAGACTTTTCCCGCGACAACGGTGTAGCATGGGCGCGCTTGCCGAAAAATTTGAGATTGAACACGATCGCCTACACAGTGCCTTAGAGGATGTTAGGGTCAATAGAGAAATCTTCAAGGAACTCATCAAAATTGATGCTTACAAACGTGAAGTGAAATCCCTCACCGAACTTCTACCGTTTGTAGGGGTTGGTATCCTCGCCAAAACGGAGGCGCGTCCTACAGAAGAAACAGAAGGATCGCGACCGGAGATCGCTCCTGCGACCGAGATTGATGCGCTTCTCAATGCTGCGAAGCGTTTTGTGCAGACACACAACGCTGTCCTGCCGGATCGTCTACCGCTTGAAGCCTCGGAAGCAGCAGAAGCGACAGCATATATGGAAGAACTACAAGATATCGTTGTCCCGGAATTCCGAGAAGATATTGAATGGCGGCAACGCCGTATTCAGTTCATGAACGCGGCCATCCATTTTGAATCCGTGAATGACGAGCATCAGCTCACCAATTTCTTGGATTACCAGAAGTTGCTTACCAATATCGATGAGCTCGACGATAAAACCGAGCAATTGACCTTAATGACGTTACACGCAGCGAAAGGCACAGAATTTCCGGTTGTTATCATTCTCGGCATGGAGGACGGAAGTTTCCCGATGTGGCGGCAGAACATCACGGAAGCAGAGATTGAAGAGGAGCGTAGGCTCTTCTATGTCGGCATGACCCGCGCGCAAAACCAACTCTATCTGTCGTCTACGACCTATCGCACCGGAGATCGGGATCGCGGTGCGTCCATGTTCGTGCGTGAAGTGCCGTCTAACTATGTGATCAAATGGCCTCAGCCGAGACGTGTGTAAATATTCCACAATCCCAAAGCACTTTTGACTATAAAAATGCGAATTGATTGCCAGAGCCACATATTTCCAGATGCCTATATTGAGATCCTCGCGCAGAACCCGCATCCGCCGCAAGTGATTCGCAGCAGCAGCGAGGCTGTTGTTACGTACGGCGATGTCCAGACGTTTCACCTACAAGATGATGCCTATAATCCGAAGCGGAAACTGAAAAATATGGACGAAGCTGGTGTTGACATGGCACTGCTCAGTACCAATATACCGCCGCCATGTATGCTCGCGCCCGAATTAGGGAACAAGGGCGCGCAAGCGATCAACGATGCCATCACCGAACTTGTGGACATGTACCCAAACCGATTCGCAGGATTGGCGTGCCTTCCGTGGCAAAATCCAGATGAAGCCATCACAGAAATGGATCGCGTGAAACGGCTCGGTTTTCGCGGGATAATGCTCTACTCACACATCGGTGGGAAACCTGTTGACGCACCAGAATTTGAACAGGTCTATACACACGCCGAAACGCTCCAGATGCCGATTGTCATGCATCCAACCGTGCCGACGTGGGGAGAAGCGATCAAAGATCACTGGATGATTGGCATGATGGGATTACAGGTGGATAACAGTTTTGCACTGCTGCGATTGATTCTGAGTGGGATTCTTGAACGCCATCCGCATCTACAGATCGTGATGCCACACGTCGGGGGCATCCTACCCTATATGAGCGGCAGGATTGACCATCAGACCGAGGTATTGGGTAGGGCAAGAGATAACATAACACAACCACCGAGTACGTATCTACAACGGATTTATTTGGACACTGTATCGCCATCAACGCAAGCACTACAATACGCCTACGAGTTTTCTGGTGCGGGTCGTCTGCTGTTCGGGACCGACCACCCCTGGGTGGATATGCCGAGATTTGTCCGTCTAATTGAGGAAATGCCTATCCCTGAATCAGATAAAGCGCGGATTTTTAGTGAAAACGCCATAGAACTATTCGATTTAAACTGAGAACCTCACCTGTAAAGAAAAGAGGGTTTACGACATGCCACACGAATTGACTGATGCCGAAAAGTTTTTCTTTGAAAATAACGGTTATCTCGTTTTGGAAAATTTTCTCGCGCCTTCACATATTGAAACACTCAGGAGTGCTCTCGCTGAAGTCATTGAGAAGCGGCGGGAAGATGAGGAGAAAGGGTTACCCCAGACCGGGATGACACATATTCACGGTGAAAAAAGCACCCGTATCTTCTATATTCTCGGTGATCATCCGGCGTTCTTAGAACTCTTGGATTGGCAACCGATTTTGCCGTACGTCACAGGGTTGCTCAATAAGATGCCACACCACCACGCCTCTGATGCCATCGTTGAAGACGGTTCGGAGTTCACGGAACGTCCGATGGGTTGGCACATCGATGGACACGATGAAGGTTATCGTAACCTACGTCCAATTCCGTTTTTGCAACTGAAAATTGGGTATTATCTGACAGACATGACAGAAGGTGGACAGGGGAATCTGTGGCTCATACCGGGCAGCCATACAGCGATGTATGATCCGAACCATGAAGACCTACGGTATCCTTACGAATATCCTGGTGCCCTTGAGGTCTGTGCCCCACCGGGAAGTGCGATTCTGTTTCATAATGCTGTCTGGCATTCCGCGGGTATCTTCACGAAACCGGAGGGGAGGCGTGAGATGCTCTATTACGCTTATGAACATCCGTGGATGATTGCTTCGCAAGAACATTGGGGGTATCCTAAACATTTCTATAATAAAGAACTCTCGCCTGAACAGCGGAAGTTTTTCCACGGGTTCGTCTTTGACCCACCAGAGCAACGATGGGGATAGTACACAACGCAAGGAGGACGCAATTATGCGTTTAACCGAATCACATGTTTCGTTCTTTCACGACAACGGATATCTACTGCTTGAAGATGTACTTGATGAGAATGACCTGGGTCCCGTGATTGCTGAATACGAGGGAATGATCGCAGAACGCGCCGAGAAATTGCACGCCGAAGGAAAGGTGAGCGACACACACGCCGATAAACCCTTCACGGAGCGGCTGCTCCATCTCGCGAACGAGGCACAAGAAGTAACGGCGAATCTTGATATTATGCAGGCACGCGGCGAAGCGACGTTCAACTTCCTCAAGAATCCTAAAATCCTTGACGTTGCAGAATCTTTTGTCGGGTCTGAGATTATCTGTAACCCGATCCAACATATCCGTGCGGTCTTACCAAAAGAGAGATCACAGCGCGCACCGACACCGTGGCACCAAGACGCAGGCGTATGCTGGCCCGATACCGACCCGTACTTTATGCTTACTGTCTGGATTCCGATTGTAGATGCGACGTTGGAAAACGGATGTCTACAAGTGATGCCGGGTAGCCATAAGATGGGACTTTACAAACACGACTGGACCGAGGGCGGATTGGCGGTCACGCCGGAACATCAACCGCCTAACCTCACACCGAAACCGTTGCCGATCCGGGCAGGTGGCGTTATTCTGTTCCACAACTACACGCTCCACAGCGCGAAACCGAATGAATCGGAGAGTGTCCGCTGGAGTTTCGATCTACGGTATCACGATGTTTATCAACCGACGGGTCGTCCGTTCTATCCTGCGTTTCTGATGCGGAGTCGTCTGCGCCTTGAAGCCGGTAACACGCAATATGAAACGTGGTGTCAACGGTGGGAATTTGCGTTAGAGAATTCTAAGGGTGCCCAAGCCTACCGGTGGCCCCGGTAGAAAGTAGCAGGCACCCTCCGTTGTGCCGAAGCAAGGACATAGGGGGAAAACATGCTTGAGATCTCAGATTTACCGACGGTCAATGCAACACTAAACACAATTAGCGGTATCCTGCTGACAATTGGGTATGTGTTCATTCGGCAGCGGAAAATTACAGCACACAAAAATTGTATGCTCGCGGCTTTCGGTGTGTCTGTGCTTTTTCTCGTCTCTTATGTTATTTACCACTATCACGCTGGATCAAAGCCGTTTACACAGCTGGGATGGATTCGTCCTGTCTACTTTACTATCCTGATTTCACATATCCTTTTGGCGTTTGTCATCGTGCCGTTGGCGTTGCGCACGCTCTATTTGGCATGGCGCGAGCGATTTGATGCCCACCGGCGCATCGCAAAAATCACCTTCCCAATCTGGCTATATGTCTCAATAACAGGCGTGATTATCTATCTAATGTTGTATCAGCTAGGTTGACCCCGATAACGACAATGGAATTGTAGCATATAACCCTACAAGTGTTACTTGCGGAGCATCCAACTTATGAAATTGACACTTACTTTTATCTCTACAGTGTTGTTCATCAGCACACTTTTTCTCCCACCCGCTTTCGCGGAAGATTACATGCAATGGGAATTGCCTGAAGGGGCGAAGATGCGACTTGGAAAGGGAAAAATAGAGAACCGCGCGGGACACTTAACTGATATCGGAAGAGAAGGTTCATATCAGTTTTCGCCTGATGGCAGCCAACTCGCTGTATTCACCTCAATCGGCATTTGGATCTATGATGTCCAAACAGGGAAAAAAATAAAACTACTAACAGATCACTGGAAGGGAGCAATTGACAAAACTGTTCTTAGTCCGGATTGGCGGCATTTAACGTGTCCAAGGAACAGTTGGGAACATCACGAAATTCGGTTGTGGGATACCCGCACTGGAGAAGTCAAAACCACTTTTGAAGGACACAGAGAGAGAGTAGAGTGGGTTGCCTTTAGCCCAGATGGGAAAATGCTCGCAAGCAGTGACTTTGATGGCATAATTTGGTTGTGGGACATTGACACAGGGAAACACAGACAAATTCGGACACCGCATAAAATAGTCGACAGAGTGATGTTCAGCCCGGATGGACGGACACTCGTGAGCAGCAGACGGGAGAATAGACGAAAGGATATTCGATTATGGGATGTTGCTACGGGTGAATTTAAGGCACGTCTGGAGGATACAACTGGAACCAACAACATTGTTTTCAATTCCGATGGAACGATTCTCTATGGTGCAAGTAGGAATGAACTACGTTTGTGGGACTCTGATACAGGAAAAATAACGATGAGATTAGGGGTCAAGAATTCTCATACAGCGCGTCCTATATTCTCACCGGATGGGAAAACGATTGCAACTGGAGGGGGAAACGACTATACAGTTCATCTATGGGATCCGCAAACCGGACAGTTGAAGAATACGCTCAAAAGGGACTCAAAGTATGTTAAAATGATTATGGTTTCCAATGGTGTTCCTAAGATAGTAGACTACGCGACGAAACGCGTCGAGTCAATCACTTTTAGTCCAGATAGCAGCATCCTTGTGGCCTCAAGTGATGACGAGATTGTCTTTTGGGATACTAACACCGGAGAGCATAAGGCAATGCTAACAGGAAAAGGGTATTTCTACAATCTTTTGTTTAGTCCGGATGGACGCACCCTCGCTGCACGAAGCTACGCACCAAAAGGTGAATCCGGTATCTATCTGTGGAACGTAGACCCCATAGACATCCGAAAATCGACTCTCCGGCATACTATAACCGGTCATAATACGGAAACGAATTCTATTGCTTTTAGTCCAAACGGCCAGACGCTCGCTACCGGGCATCAGTATTTAGTTCGATTATGGGATACTACAGATGAAAAACTCAAAGTCCTCTGTCAAGGACATCCTTATCAAGTAAAGGTTCGATCTGTTGCGTTTTCGCCGAATGGGAAAACACTTGCGAGTTTAAGTCTCAGCATACAGAGTTCTGGTGGAAAAGCCGAAGTTCTCCTGTGGGATGCTGCGACTGGTGAATACCAAGTCACCCTCAAAGGACACGGTAAAGTTCCCGATAGGCGGATTCCAAACCAAAGCGGTATTGCTTTTAGTCCAAATGGTGATATACTTGCGAGTGGCAGTGGCGACGGAACGGTTCGGTTATGGAACGCCAAAACTACAGCACGCGACTCATTCTTTCACGGTTTGCGAGGTGCTTTCTTTGGGCACCACAAGGCAACACTCAAAGGGCATACATATCATGTGCTTTCTGTCGCTTTTAGTCCGGATGGAGGGACAATCGCAAGCGGAAGTTCTGATAAAAGCGTCCGGTTGTGGGATCTGCGCCGTCGAAAACTGAAAGCAACACTTGAGGGACATGTGGATAGAATAAGCGCGATCGCCTTCAGCCCTGATGGAAAAACGCTCGCGAGTGGTGGTAGGGAAGGTATGCTATTGTGGGATCCTATCACTGCAAAACATAAAGCAACCATCATCCTGATGTGGAACCCTGATACCAAGCAATACAAAGCCACTTTGACCGAGGACGAACGATTATCTCTACCTATACCTAAGGTTAGACCCCCGGGGCAGTCTACTGAAATTGAGGCACGACCGGATCCGATTTTCCGTGTCGTTAGTATCACATCTCTCGCCTTTAGTCTGGATGGAAAAATCCTCGCGAGTGCAACAAGTGGCGGAATTGCGTTGTTAGACCTATCGACCTTGCAAGTCAAGAAGAGCCTCAGTGGACACACGGATCGGGTGAATTCGGTTGCGTTCAGTCCAGACGGACAAACACTTGCAAGTGGAAGCGAGAATGGAACGGTTCTCATTTGGGAATTGGAGCCGTAATTTTCAAAAAATAGGCGCGGTTTAAAACCGCGCCTACTACAGTAAAAGTTTCCCTATCTGCCTATTGTTGTCCCTAAGCAGCAAAGGGACGGAATCCCCGCAACATTAAGCCCCGATCACTATTAGATTTCTTCGCTTCTTCAGCGGCGGCTGCTCGCTTCTCCGCTTCTGCCCGATTTGCTGTCGTTGTCCCCCCGATGATTACAAAGTCATCTGTTCGACGGTAGCGGTTGATGAAAATCGGGCGCGGTTTGTCGGACATATTCTGTTTGGAACCGTGTATGGTCTTGACATTAAAGAAGATCGAATCACCGGCTTTGCCTTCGACCGGAAGCGCGCTCTCCCAGGGCCACTCATCCTCCGCCAGACCGAGGTGCGAGAAGGTATCAATATGCTTGAGTTGTCCGAGTTGGTGTGAACCCGGCACAACATGTAACGCTCCATTTACCAAGTCGGTGTCTACAACATAACTCAGAATGCCGACGGGTCCCTGATAGCGGTGTTCAAAGTACGCAGAATCCTGATGTAGATGCTTCGGGTGTCCGCCAACGGGTTCCTTATAGAGACACTGCCCGTTGCCGAAGATCTCAACATTCGGTCCCAGGATCGCCTCGACGATATTGGCAGTATTTTCATCGAAAGCGGATTGGAAAAACGCCGCGCTCGTCTGATAACCTACCGACAGTACCATGATCTGTTTGTCCCGTTCGTAACCTTCCGGTGCTGGCAGGAACAGCGTGCCGTTGGGTGTACGCCACCCTTCAACAATCCGTTCCGCCTTGTCGAGTAACGATATGGATTCCGCCGCGGCTGCCTCAATATCCTGATGAATCGCTTCAATATAGGGTGCCATCAGTCCGCGGACGACGAGGCATCCATGTTCCTCAAAGATGTCCGCAGCTTTTTGGACATCTAACGCATCCATGGACATCTCAATATCTTCAATTTTCACCTTAGGTTCTTGATTCACGAAATATTCTCCTTGATTCGTAAGCATTCTGGCATCTGACGCAATGCTTATAACTACTCTTTTTCACCCCACGAAGGTCGCCTGCCTGTCAGTTCTTCGAGATAACTTGCCGTTCGGTCCACCTCTGCTTTGAGTTTCCGACTTGAACTCCGTCTCGCGGTATCTTCGGCGGTGTATCTCACTCGGTAGACCCCTTTCTTGGTTTGTTGCAAGACGAACTCACCAGGAACATTCTGATTGACATATCGGAGCATGTCATGGAGGAGCCAATAGAGATCAGTGGAGGAATACCGGAGTTTGTTGTGTGCTGACTGTTCGCTTACGCCATCAAGCGTCTGTTTTACAGCGTCAATGACTTCGCTAAGCGTATAAGACTTGTCTTCTGACACATGAATATCATTCATTTTTACGCCTCTGCTATTTTAACGGTGGGCATTCGGGTAGGTTGGGGGTCAAAGGTGTGGATATTGTCAGCAGCATTTTGGACTTGGATCAACTGCGATGCGATGCTGACAGCAATCTCTGGCACGGTTTTCGAGTTAATATCTAAGCCGATCGGTGCGTAGACCCGTTGGAGATTCTCTTTGGAAATTCCGGCTTCCATCAAATCATCGAATATCAGTTTAATTTTCCGACGGCTACCTATTAAACCGATGTAACGGGCATCCGATTCAACGACGCTGTGTAATGCTGATTCATCGTGCTGATGCCCACGGGTGACAATTACGACGTAGGTCAGTGGGGTAATCGGATAATTTCGGAGTTCGGTCGCAATGTCGCCAATGATGATTTGGTCTGCTTCTGGTAAGCGTTCTGCGGATGCAAAGTCGGTGCGATCATCAACAATAGCGATGTCAAAATCTAACCAGCTGCCGAGATGACAGAGTGCCTGACCGACATGACCTGCGCCAGCAATGAGCAGCGTCGGGCGCGGTTGCAACGGCTCCAAGAAGACTGCAGTCGAGTCGTCCTCGCGAAACAAACTTGCTTTGTTGTTTTCAAGGATACCAGCGGTTTCCGCTTCAATCGCTGCTTCCAAAGCCAAATCGCCCAATGTCCCGATGCGTTCACCCGTGGAAGCGAAGATCATCTTCATACCGACATTAACATTCTGCTTGGCACTCGTTACAACTGTGGCATAAACGAGGGGTGTTTTTTCTGCATTCAGCGTTTGGAGCCGCTCAAACATCTCCGCTTCCACTTGGGTTTTTGGCAGGTCAATGAAGATCTTCATATTTCCACCACAGATGAGTCCATCGTCCCAACCGTAATCACTGTCCAATTGAAACTCAAGGAGCCGTGGCATTCCGTCTTGCATCAACCCTATCGCTTGTCGGCGTGCTTCTGCTTCAACGCAGCCCCCGCCAAGCGTGCCAATGTTCCGCAAATCGGGGAGGATAAGCAACTTTGACCCCGGTTTTTGTGGGGTTGAGCCTTTCGTTTCTACGACAGTACAGTAGGCACCGACTTGATCGGATTCAATGAGTTCTGGGATTTTTTGGTATATTTCTCTCATCTTTTTTGTTAACGATCAGCCATTGGAGGCCGCCAACCATCAGCAATTAGCCATCGGCCGGGAGCCATAAGAGGGTCATTAGGTTTCACTCCGTATGTTACGGAGATTGATCTTCAGCACTCTGAGTGACTAATTTTTTAAACCGATCGCGCTGATGCACATCCAATTCAAGCGGGACAATCGACGTTACGCCGTCGCTTCCGATTTGGGCTGGAACATTGAGGTAAACTGATGTTTCGCCAGCTGATATATGGGTGCCGACACTCATTACCCGCTTTTTATCAAGCGCAATCGCTGAAACCACCTGTAAAATATGGTTTATCAAGGTCCATTCCGATTGCGTGGTATAAGGGCAACGCTGTGAGACGGCTTCAGAGAGACTGTCGATTTCAGCTTCAGACATCAGTTGTGCTATGGGGATGCCGTTCACACGACAGTATTGCGGCAGTGGATACGTCTCCCAATCACTCCCAATCGCCAAAGCGGTTACATCTTTTACAGAGACTTCAACGCGTTTCGCAATTTCAGCGGTTAAGTGTGCCGTCGCGGCACCATTTCCGAGACCGATAATTTCTCCGCCACCGAGTGCCTCATGCGTCCATGCAGCGATGTAATTCGTGGGTGCTATCGCCATCAAGATCTTGGCATCCGCTGCATATTGTTGGATCCCCGGAACAAACCGCCTGACCAGCGCGATTCCTGTTGTCTTTGACGCTTGTGCGGATCGGAAACCGGATTGTCCGATCGGTGGCAGCAGAATAACGACATCCGCGCCAGATAATCCTTCCAACGCATTGGAAAACGAAATTGCAGTATCACTCGCGCTTAATGCATTTGATTCCACAAGATCCCGAAGTCTTCCGGATGCATCTTCTTTTGAAGACACAAACCTATTTTTGTTGGATGTCGCATCCGACACAAAGACAACTTCGTGTGCCGTCTCCGATTGACACAAGCCCCAGGCAGCCGAAACGGCGAACTGACTGTTGCCCAATAAAGCTATTTTCATCTATCACCTTATGACGGACTTACGGAAAGTCGATCATTTGCGTGCTATGTCCACGCTCGCGCCTTTTGTGACGGGACGCGTCCTGACTCAACACGTTTGAAATACCGATATGCGTTGAAGGCCTAAAACTACACCAAAAGGGTCTCAACGATCGCTTGAAATTGTTTCTCAATATATTGACGGTGGTTGTCCATTTCGGAATCTGATGCCAGTTTCGTGGATACTAATTCATCGTAACGTTCAACATATTCGAGCAAGGTGTCCACCTCTTTCTCATAACAGATCGCCGAGGCGAGTACTTTCTCCTTCAACAAAAGTGGGAGTTCTGTCTCAGTAATCTGGGTTAATTCCCATCGCCACACCTTTTCGGATATATAGGCGACAAACTGATCCAGCAGATCCCCCTGATAGTCGGTACTTTGAAGTGCTTTGACCTCCTGAATGAGTCCCAAGACATGGTTGAAGAGTTCATCTGGAAATTGTTGTCGCAACTCCATGAGTAGCCTGCCGGTTGTAGATATCGGCAGCTGATTTTGCAGGAGGAACATCCGCAAGTTTGGGTAATCTTCAACACTCTTGCTATCACCAAGCCATGTTTCTTGTATGGCTGGTAAATCGCTGACATCGAAACTGAGTACCTGTTGTCTTCGAATCTCCTCAAGGTTAGAAGTGCGCGGATCAAGCCCGGCTGTTGCTAAAGTGACAATAACCTCTTCCTGCCGATAAGGTCTTAGGAACGTCATAAGCTCCTCGACCTTCTGCTGCTCTGCTGCAATAGCCTCAACATTTACTGCGCCACCATTTTGGGAGTTTCCACGCTTTCGCTTTTTCCCTTTTTGGGGTGCATTTGTGAGCCTGTTTGCCCGCTTCACCAAAGTGTTGTGATAACTGAGCAGTTCTTCGTACAGTATTGCGAGTAGCGTATCACCATGGATAGCAAGCATCGCCGCCGTAGTGATAGCCGCCAATTCGTGCCCGGTTTTTGAGATAACAGCGCGATTCAGGTTCCGTTCTATCGACTTCCGGTCCTTTTCGGCTTGAATAATCAGAGTACTTTCCAACATGAGGTTGATTAACCTTTTGGTTTGGTCTGGTACACTGAGGTTAATATCACACGTCGGTTGGATTTCTGCCAGGAGCTGCTCTCGGAGTTTACCATCAAGTACTAACGTCCATAGCGTCGCGTAATGCTGTTGTGCTTCCGCCTTCAGCGGAAGGTTAGCCAACCACTGCTTTATGGTTGGCAAATGTAATTTTACATGGTTAAGCAGTTGCTCAAAAGCGTCATCAGAAATTTCAAAACCGGGAAAATTAGCAGCCCTGCCACGCTGCTGCGCTTGTTGTGACCGGCGTTGCACCTGCCCGGTTTTCGCTGCCAATAGCAGATCAACTAACGGTTGAATAACGTCTTCAAAATCTTGCTTGTGCTGACTCACGAAGTTAGCAAGTTCCAGCAACTCCAACCAGACAGTCGTCAAACGTTCAATTTGAGTGGGATGCCAAGTTGACCGGAGCGTGAAGCCCGCCATTTTTTCACGCACAGTTGCGCGTGTCCACTTCGGTAGATATATCTCATCTAAGAGTTCGTTATTTTCAAAAGTTAGGAGTTCAACCTGCTTGACCAAACCTGTTTCAATGAAGTCTTGCTCAAAGACTAAATCATGAAACAATCCGGCAGCCCTATCCAGTACCTGATTCGCCAATTTGTAAGAGGACTGAATGAGGTGATTCAGGGTTAACTGTTGGTTATCCTGCAGCTGCCAAAATTCAATCATAGGATCAATATTTTGGGTGAGTGCCTCGGTTTTCGCTGCTGCGACTGCCGCCTCAAAATTCTCAGTAAGATATTCCGCGTAAAATTCGACGAAAGCGAGTATTGTACTCCGCAATTCTCGAATCACAAGGTCGTCCCACACTTTATTGTGAACGCGTTGCCCAGGTCCCAACACAAGTGCTCTCAAACGGGTCTCGACTCCCTGTTGGAATTGTGCCATAAGTTGATGGGCGTGCTGGTTGGCTTTCACCGTATAGGTCTCGATTTTCTTTGCACTCTCAGCAATCGCGGTCTCAATGTCTTCGGTAGGTGCGTTGAAAGCGATAGCTCCTAACTTGAGCGTCTCCGGTTCAAGTGGATCGTAGACCGCCGCCGTGGCAAGCACCTGAATGGAATCAAGCACCTCAGCTGCATCTTCATCAGCGGCACCATCGGATAATCGGTTACGCAGGGTTAGACTATACCCTAAATCAGCGAGGTCAGGGTACTGTTTAATATGCGTCCGAAGGACTACAAGGAGTAAGTCGTAGTCTTCTGTGAGCATCCGATCAAAAAGGACATCCTCATTGAGATGAATGCGATGGATATGGGTTTGCTCTGGAACAATAACAGTTGCCGAGTGCATAGCCTCGGCATGCGTATCATCCGTTTGCGCGAGACCACCCGTTTGCGCGAGTATATACGCGCCGGTTTTGATAGTGGTAGGTATTGCCAAACGTGCTTTCAAAACATCCTGTGTAAGTTCAGAAAGCGTCAGGGATTTCCCTAAATTTTGGATGGTTATGTCCGAGACAACGCCATCGGCGAATTCTGTGATTTGGCGCGCATTCCGTTCCAATTCTTGTATACTTCTATGGACCCGGTCATAGTCGTCTTGTGTCTCAGCAGTGACTTTCGCTTCGTCAATCCAAGAGACCCATGCCCCTGGACGTGGTCGCATTTTCAGTGTTAGTTTGCCATCTTCTGAGTCAAAACCGGGTAGAATGTCGCCCTCTGAAGTCTCTTTCGGTGTCCAAACGATCAGATGTTTATCGGATTTGACACCAAGCCCCAAGCCAAAAGTATCTCCCCAACTCATTCGTCCCTCAATACCGGATTTGATTTTATCAACTAACGTAAAAAGCGTCTCTGAACGAAAATTAAGTGATAATCCTTGCATTGGGTCGATTTGATATGTGCCTTTCAAATAAATTCAGGCAATGAATTTGTAAATGACTGATATATGCGCAAAGATCACGTTTTAAGGAAAACCGTTGCGCCCAGTCAGTTAAATAAATTATAGATTGATAGTAAACACAACACGAACAGATATTTTCCGTATAGTGCTATAATGAAAGTTTTGACTGTCGTAAAAGTACGCCAACTTCAGTATAACTTTAGCCAGAAAGCACCGTTTGTGGTTACATCAACCGAAATGATAAGAAAAAAATCAGTATTTTGCTCCCGCCTTATCGGCTAATCTGATGTTTCAGTGCTGCGTGATAAATGTCACGAAGCGGGCTGAACCTCAAGTCCCCATGCGTCCCAGCCTTGTATCTGCTTGCGTGCAAACAGTTCAATTTTACACTGATGCGGAAACATTTCCTCAATCCGCTCACGCACGACATCCGGTTTTTCAGAGTGGCGTGAGCGTTTGGTTTGAACGAGTTGCCTAACGTTTCGCGCACCGCGCGGCTGCGGAATTTTACCGCGTTTGAAAACGAGGCACAACTCACACTGGCTCATCGTATAAAAACCGGGATTTACGCGTTGTTTATCCCAAATAAAGGCGATTGTTGCCCACTGAAACCCCCAAGCCTTGCCAAGCCGAATCGCTTGATCCAAGTGCGGAGACGAACTCCACATAAAAAGCAGGCAATTCTCTTCACTAATAGCCGTAATATCCCACGTCTCCATTTCTGACACCGGTACAGTCGGATAATGCCGAATCGCGCCTCCACTGTCTTTGCCACCGCTCCCCGTGTGTTGAAGTTGTCCTTTGTAATCCCAGGGCGGATCTGCGTAGATAATACTGTACTTTTTATTCGGAAACGGAGCGTATGATGCCATTAATTCCTACTTCGCTTCAACACTGAGTCCCTCTTGAGGGATGTCGTTGTTAGCGACAAGCATGTCTCGGTCAAAAATGAAGTCACTGCGCGAACTCCCAAGACTTTCGCCCTCTTCCTGGCGTTCACGGAAGTATTGAGGGAGTGTTAAGCCTGTCATCCGGATAGCATCTTCCGGACAAGCCTCAACACAATACCCACAAAAGATGCAGCGGAGCATATTGATTTCAAAGACATCGGGGTACTTTTCGCGCTGATACCCGTCTTTGGTTGTCCAACCTTCCGGTGCGGGTGCCGCCTGAATGGTAATACAATCAGCAGGACAAGCGGTCGCGCATAAGAAACATGCTACGCACTTAATCTCATCTTTCTCTGTCGTCGTCAGTTTGTGAATGCCGCGATACCGATCGTTCCGCTCATCTACACTCCTTGGATCTTCAGGGTATTGATATGTCAATTTCTTTTTCGGGATATGCTTCAATGTGGTAAACATTCCCTTAATCAACGCCGGGATATAGAGCCTATCCCAAAAAGACATTTCTTCGTTAACCTTCATTTTTTTACGTATGGCCTCCTTGACTGCCCTCCACTTCGTTTCGGGCAGGTTTCTGGTGAATCGAACCGTCTCCGTAACTTGCACGCCCATCTTTTTCGTTAGCAGTCAATACTCAGTAGTCGACAGCATAATGAAAGGAGCGTTCAAATAATAGTCATGAGTTAAGTTTGGCTACTGTATAGTTCGGTGCTTCCTCTGTAATATCAATATCGTGTGGATGGCTTTCACGGTAACCGCTGCTGGACATCCGGACAAATTGGGTATGCGTACGTAACGTATTAATATCTGCTGTTCCGCAATACCCCATCGCAGAGCGAATCCCACCGACCAACTGATAAACGAAATTACTGAGTTTACCTTTGTGTGGTACGCGTCCTTCAATTCCGCGAGGCACGAGTTTCGAGAGATCCTCTGTGCTCTCCGGTTGTCGTGCGCTCCGTTTGCGTAACGCGCCTATTGATCCCATTCCGCGGTGAATTTTATAGGTTCTGCCTTGAAAGATGACCGTATCACCTGGACTCTCGTCAGTTCCTGCGAGTAGACTACCAATCATCACGGAACTCGCACCAGCCCCGATGGCTTTCGCGATGTCCCCAGAATAACGGATACCACCATCAGCAATAATGGGAACGCCCGCCTTATCTGCTTCCTGCGCACAATCGTAAATTGCTGTAATCTGAGGGATACTGACACCTGCCACCACACGGGTTGTGCAAATAGAACCGGGACCAACCCCGACCTTCACTGCATCTGCCCCCGCATCAATGAGGCTCCGTGTAGCATCAGGCGTAACGACATTACCTGCGACGAGTTCAACGTTTGGACAGTGGGATTTAATGTATTCTGTCGATCGGATCACGTTTTTGGAATGACCGTGTGCTGTATCTAATACAAGCACATCGACACCTGCTCCGACGAGTCGGTCAACATCTCCGAGAGGCGTTGACGGTAGAACAGCGGCACCAACACGTAACCGACCGGCACTGTCCTTACACGCTTGCGGAAACATCTGAACCTTATCAATATCCTTAATAGTAATCAACCCACAGAGTCGAAAGTCTTCATCGACAATCGGCAGTTTTTCTTTTCGAGATTTGTGGAGTATCTCTTTCGCCTTATCAAGTGTAATTCCTGGTGATGCGGTAATCAGTTTATCCTTCGGTGTCATTCGTGCGGTTACAGGAAGTTCCAGATTATCCTCATATTTCAGATCACGGTTGGTAATCAAACCGACGAGATACCCGTCTTGGGTAACAATAGGTACGCCACCAATGTGGTAACGCGCTGTCACCTGAAGTGCGTCCCGAATCGTCTTATCCTGCGTCAGCGTAATGGGTGCAGTAATCATACCGCTCTCGGATCGTTTTACCCGGTCAACTTCAGAAACCTGCTCATCAATAGAGCAGTTATAATGAATTATTCCGATGCCTCCTTCGCGTGCAAGCGCAATCGCAAGGGCAGATTCGGTGACAGTATCCATAGGCGCACTACAGATAGGAATGTTTAGCCGGAGGTTACGTGTCAGTTGTGTACTCGTATCCACTTGATCTGGCAGCACATCCGATTCAGCCGGAATCAGCAAAACATCGTCGAAAGTTAACCCTTCTTTTGCAAATTTCGGGGGGAAGACATCGGAAATTTTAGTCTCCATCGGAATTGTCTCCTTCATTGCAAGTTGCGGTGGACAGAATAGGCTGAGAAAAGGTGCCTACGGACACGACTTACAGGATTATACACGAAAAATGTTGCACTCCAGTTCTTAACATATTATAGGACATCTTCTTTTTTCTGTCAAAGGTATCTGTTGCGCCGGTGTAAAGTTTTTAACATTAAGCATCCATTGTAGGAGCGATCTCTGAATCGCGAACAATCGGGAACCGGAGTTCCCTCCTACAGAAGAACGAAATGAACCTATTTTGCCGATTTTATAAAATGAAGGCAATATTTGTTCTGTTTAATTATACAAGAAAACGAAAATTATATCAACTAATTTTTCTCTCAAAAATCTGTATCTGTGATATAATAGTCGCCAGTTATCAGTTATCAGTTGTTGAAGGAGATTTAGAATGAATAACCTAAACGTTGGAATCGTTGGACTCGGTTGGGTCGCCGGTGCTCATATTGAAGCCTTTAAAGCCGTTACAGGTTCAGATGTCACTGCCATCTGCTCACGGCGCGAACACAATGAATCTGTATTGGCGGAAACTTATGGAACACCCCTTAAAGCCTATACCGATTTTGATAAAATGCTTGCCGACCCGGATGTACATATTATTGACATTTGTACGCCACACCCTTTCCATGCTGAACAAGCTATCGCTGCTGCGGAAGCGGGAAAACATCTCATTATCGAGAAACCGATTTGCCTTACGTACGAAGATGCGAAAGCCGTTCGCGATGCTATCAAAAGTAACGGTGTCAACGTCTGCGTCTGTTTTGAGTGCCGATATAGTGCACATTTCACGATGATCCGTTCGGTAATTGACAACGGGCTGCTCGGCGAACTCCACTACGCCGAGGTTGATTATTACCACGGTATTGGCCCCTGGTATGGGCAATACGAATGGAACATCAAAAAAGATTTTGGCGGTAGCACCCTACTCACCGCTGGCTGTCATGCGCTTGATGCGCTTCTGTTTTTTATGGATGGAAACGTTGAAGAGGTAACCGGTTATCACACACAATCCACAGGTGCCGATTTTCAACCCTACGAATATAAAACGACAAGTGTGAGTCTCCTTAAGTTTGAAGGCGGTGGAAAGATAGGGAAAGTTACCTCTTGTGTAGACTGCTTGCAGCCCTACTACTTCCATATCCATCTCGTCGGAAGTGAAGGCAGCCTACTTGACAACCGTATCTATTCCTCAAAACTTAAAGGGATGGATAAAAGTAAGTGGAGCACACTTGAGACCTCACTCATTGATTCCGGTGATGTTAGTGATCATCCGTATGAACCGCAGTTCCAAGCGTTCATAGATAGTATTGGACGCAATGAACCGATGCCATTGACCGATTTTGATACGGCGTTTGAAACACACCGTGTCGTTTTCGCCGCCGATATGTCCGCAGAAGCGGGTGGCAGAACCGTTAAACTGTCTGAACTCGATTAGATCACCATCGCATGGCTGCCTCGCGATAGAGCTGAATCTGCTCCATATTGCGAGGCACTGCTATTTGGATAGACTTACGCTTTCGATTCATATCTTTAATCACAATTGGGGCGCGCAGCATGTTCGTCATTGTGACAATACCGGAGTGGTAGAAGACCCACATACGCTGTTCCGTATAAGGATTGAGGACGTACTCCGATGTGTGCTCGGAAGGATGTCCACCTGCACCAGCAAAGAGATCGTGCTTCGGATACGCGAGTTCAACACTCGTATCATGTCCCTCTAAGACCAATTTCTCAGGTGGTGGTTTGGAGGAGTATCCGCTCAGCTTACAAGACCGAACCCGGATAGGTGCTGCTGATTTGTTAATCAGATGCAGCGATACAACAATGGCGAGACGATGGTTGTCATCGCGGTTGATAAACCACGTATCATCTCGGATAACCTCTACTGTTAGCCCTGGAATCTGCCGCTTTTTGTGATAGACAATCGCCAACACGACAAAACTGATGACACCGAATATAACCCAATTTCCAGTAGGTGTGGCTAAGAATTGTAGCAGCTGCTTTAAAGCTTGTTGTAGCACGCGAGCTCCTTAGCGAGTGTCTTTTCTGAAACCACGCCGTGCCGTCGGATCAGTGGCGGTGAGACAGAGATGTCATAGACCGTAGACGGAACGGGTCCGGGCGTTTTACCGCCATCGACAATCATATCAATTCGCGATGCCAGTTCCTCACCAATTTCCTGTGGAGAAGTGGCTGGCGGTTCCCCTGAGAGATTCGCGCTTGTTATCGCCGCGGGTCCGCCAAAGGTTTTCAGGATTTTCAGAAGTAGTGGATTGTCCGGAATGCGTACGCCAACCGTGTTGCCACCGGCTGTCAATATAGGCAGCAGATCTTTCGCCTCAACAATAATCGTTAAACCACCGGGCCAAAACCGATCCGTGAGGTGAAAGAAGTAGTCTGGTAAGTTTTGGGCAACGCGATAGACATCATCAACCGAACCAAGGACGAGCGGAATCGGTTTACCGTCTGGTCGTCCTTTCACTGTGTAGAGCCTTTGCACGGCATCTGCATTAAATGGGTCCGCTCCTAAACCGTAAACTGTGTCAGTAGGGATGGCGATAATACCGCCTGATTTCAAGGTTTTTACAGCTTCAACACACACATCAGATTCCAAAATCCACTTCCTCCGTTAGACATCAACAATAGAACCGTTCGGTGCGGCGTTGAGAGAGAGACCGTCTCGGAGACCCTGCTTATATTTTTCGTAAGCAATACCTCCGATCATTGCGCCGTTATCTGTACACAAGTTCATAGGCGGATAGTAAACTTCGGCACCGATTTCAGCGGCGGCGATTTTCAGTGAAACGCGAAGTTGGCTATTTGCGGCAACGCCCCCCGTTAGTGTTATCGCTCTGGCACTCGTGGACTTCGCGGCACGGATTGACTTGTAAACCAAGACATCTACGACAGCGGCTTGAAAACTTGCTGCAATATCTTCAACGGTTACTGTATCAGGATTTGCATCCTTCGTAGCCCTTTGTCCGCTTTCCACGAGTACGCCTGCCCGCCATGCTTTCTCTACAAAATAACGGACTGAGGTCTTGATACCGCTAAAACTGAACTGGTAATCCCCGCTATTGCGCATCGGTCTCGGGAATTTTATCGCTGAAGGGTTCCCTTTCTGTGCGAGTTCATCAATGACCTTCCCTCCCGGAAAACCGAGTCCGAGGTACTTCGCAACCTTATCGTAGACCTCACCAGCGGCATCGTCTTGCGTGCTTCCCAATACTTTGTATTTCCACCCTTCGTGAACTTCCACGAGCAAGGTATGTCCACCAGAGACTGTGAGACAGATATGTGGAAAGGTTAGGGCATCATGTACCATAAAATTGGCGTAGATATGTCCCTCAATATGATTAATACCGAGTAACGGCAGACCGTGACAATAAGCGAGGCTTTTCGCTGCTGCGACACCGACAAGCAGTGCCCCGATTAAGCCGGGGCGATTTGTCACGGCTATCGCTTCCAAATCTTTAAATGTGACCTCCGCCTCCGCTAACGCCCTACTGACAATGTAGTTAATGGCTTCAATATGTTTGCGAGATGCGAGTTCCGGGACGATGCCACCGTATTCTTGGTGTGCTTCAACCTGTGAAGCGACAACATTAGAAAGCACTTCTTTGCCATCCGCAACAACAGCGGCAGCGGTTTCATCACACGAGGTATCAATGCCGAGTATCTTCATATTTTTAAGATGAATCTCATTATTCTTCGTTTAACTGTAAACGGTCGGAAATGGGTAAGTGAAATAACTCTTCACGCAACAAACGTGTGCAGAAAAATAAAACCTCCAGATTTTCGATGTCACCCGTGTTAGGATTGAAGCGAGCGATGATTTCATCAGCAAGTTCTTCGCTCTCCTGTTCTGGATACGGCGTACAAGTGTTTACATACAAAATATCCGCATCTCTGTCATACTGAAAGGTTAGGTTGGTTTCCATTCAATATCTCAATTTCTCTCTACGATGCGGCAATGTATTAACCGCTTTTAGTGAATTGTTTGCCCGGCAATTGTTGAACGATGCCTTTGAGTTCCAACATCAGCAGTACACTCGACACCTGACCAATCGGGAGTTGTGTCGTCCGAACAATCGTATCAATATGTGATGAGGGGGTCTCAATAGCGTCAAAGACTGTTCTCTCGTCCGGTGTTAAACCCGGTGGCGGCGCGCTCTGGATGGGTTGTTGCACTTTAGAGGGAGATTGTGCGGCTGCAGGTTTCGGATCGCTTTTTTCAGTGGATTGTTCTTGTGAAGATTCCGTCTCTGCACCCGGTGTTTGCGATGTTGGGGCATCGGACTGGATGCGGTTTAATGCGTACGGTGGTAGTTCATTGAGGAGGTCGTCCACAGTATTGATGAGTTTCGCGCCGTTGTTAATCAACTTGTGGGTGCCGGTTGAGAGTTCAGAAAAGATCTCTCCGGGTACGGCGAAGACTTCTCTGCCCTGTTCACCAGCGAGACGCGCGGTAATGAGCGCGCCGCTGCGGTTTGACGCTTCCACGACAACAGTGCCGAGCGTTAGCCCACTGATGATACGGTTCCGGCGTGGAAAATTCCTCGGTTTCGGCTTGACACCCATCGGGAATTCGGAAATTAGCGCGCCAGATTCCGTAATTTTCTCAGCGAGATCACTATTTGCCGCCGGATAAATGAAATTCAAGCCGCTGCCCATCACAGCGATTGTTCTGCCACCAGCTTCCAATGCGCCGCGATGCGCCGAGGTATCAATACCTCTCGCTAACCCACTCACGATCGTGAGTCCGCGCTGTGCGAGTTGATAACTCAGTCGATAACTCACTTTTCGCCCATAATCTTTTGCATCGCGAGAACCGACGATCGAAAGGCTAAGAGAGTCTTCCGGTGTGAGTTCACCTCTGATATACAGCACGAGTGGTGGTGTATCAATTTCCTTTAAGTATTCGGGATACGCGTCATCATAAAGCGTCACGACCTGACAGCTGTATTCGCGTATTAATTCCAATTCGCGTTCTATTGGATACTGAATTGGTTTACGCTTCAGGAGGTCCTGCATCGCAGGCGAAAGTTGGTCTATCTTTTCGAGTTCGTCGGGTGTCGCCTGAAGTGTGCGCGCTGCGCTCCCAAAAGCATCACGCAGGCGTTGAACGGTTTTTAGTCCAACCCCTTGAATCATGTTTAGATGAATTAGGCTGATTGTCTCGTTAGAAAGCATTTTTAGTAGTTGTCAGTTATCAGTTGTCAGTTAAAGAGGTGGATTGTGTCAGTAACTCGAAAAACAACTGCCACAAGATATTAATTCTCACTGCAAGGAGAACTAAGTGAAAGGGTTTTCGCGGAAAAACTGAACTGTTCTCACTGCGAAGCATGACGACTTTTCTGGCACAAACTAACAATTTATGCTACATTTAACCGATAACTGCCAGTGGTTGTGGTGCTATTCCGCTGTTCCGGCTTCCATCGGGTCGGGTGGGAGTGCATAATAGAGTTCAATCTCTTGAATTTTCTTGTACTCCTGCATACTCGGTGCGCCGGTTTCACCGCGTGTTGAGCGTTTCTGCCCGCCGACGCGCCGTGAATCCCAACGCCGCGGCACTTTGAGGCGAAACTTAGTCGTTACAATTGGGTCCCTCAAGGTAAACGTGTAAACAGGGCGCATGTTGTCTCGGACATGTTTTACCGTGACCCATTCTTCTTCATCATCCATATACTGTACGTAGAAGAATTCGAGCTGCCCTGGTTCGGCTTTCACGACGACTTGTTGAATCGTCTGTGGCTGCCGCCATTTGAGAACCGCCTCGGTGTAATCATCAGATTCCTGCTGGGATGCTTCATCCTTTTCATCTTCGAGAATAGGTCCCGTCTCTCCAACTGAGTACATATTATCGTCATGGTACTTCGTATCCTCACTCGTAGCGTCAAGTGCGATATTTTTGCTCCGGTTAAACGAAGGGTTTGACGCGAGAACACAGCCTGATAACCCAACCACTACACAGAGGGTCATCAAAAATAATATAAAACGCATATATTGTCTCCTTGTCACGGATAACGACACGGCTGCCGCTCCGGATAGCATGAAGTTGAGGCGGCGTTGTAGAAACAACCGCCTTGGTATCAGAGCCATTCAGTTTTCGATTTTTCGGCACTTTTGTCGAAGAAGTCGCGATTCGGAGATCGCTCCTACAGTATTGGAACTTTCAGAGATATCTTCTAAAGAAGAATTGAATGACTCTGGCATCGGTATCAATTTCTATGTTACTCTAATTGGAGTAAATCATCAAGTTCTTTTTCCCGCTTATCGGTAGCTTCCTCTGCCTCTACCTGACCAGCAGTTTTGTAGCCGTAAAGTTCAATTTCTCGGATTTTAGCAGCTGCCCGGCGATTGGCATTCCATCCGCGGAACCCGCCAGATCTTGCGCGTTGCTGTCGGTTTAGCAAGGCATCATCTTTGGTGCCCAAAACCCGTAGCCGGATTCGATTTGTCGGAAACGGGATCAACAGCGAAACTTGGAATGGACTCTGCTTGACGCTTTTCACATCCTTAATAAGCTGCCAATCCGCTTCAACCGCGATACTCCCTTTATCTGCGTAAATATCAAACGCTGACAAATTATCCGAGTGTATGACAATCCGACGGATGACCTTTTTCTCCGGCAATGTAACAATCACCTGCGATGCAGCATTCGCCCCCATGAAGCCTTCCATACTTGCGGGGAACGTTGTTTCACCGATGGTGTTCAATTTGCCATCAATCATTTGTGGACTCGTAGACTGTACACCTTCCATGAGGGCGTAATTGTCGCTCCACTCCTGCTCCGAAAAAAGAGCACTGCATCCGGTCATGAGAATCAAACAAATTAATGAGAAGGCTACTGTGAATTGATAAAACATTTTCAACTCCTTTTTTAAGAAATGGCGTTATTCTTCTACCACTCGTGTCGCAGCTTTACGTGAGCCTACTTGGTCTATAGTGTCCAGAACGCGTATTCACAACCGGAATCCCCATCCGTTAGTGGGAAGGGACTTCTGGGAAGTACACACGCAACAGATGCACGATCGAGTCGCTAAGAAGTATTTTACACGATTTTAGACGAAACGTCAAAAGAATTTTTGACATCTCAACGAAATAAGGATAGTTCCAATCCGCCATAAAGTTCAGAGCTTTAGCGGTGGGCATTCTCAAACACAAGAAGTTTTTGATATCATGCGTTCGTTAATACTCTCAAATGTCAAGGGATTATTGGGAGGGCTATTTAGAATAGGTTTTAGAATTAATTATACGCTCGGCATCGGTGCTTCTTCCGAGTAACGCGTGGGGAACCCCTGAAGAAACACCCAAGCAACCGCCTACGGATTTCGGCACCTATCGGAAAATCGAAGATAATTGTTGGAGGGAGAAAGGTAAGCACCGCTAATCTACATTAGCGGTGCTTATGGGTATCGTATACAAATTATTGGTGGAAGGCTTGATGAGGGATTTGGGACTACCCGCATCGCTTGCGGTTAGGACCGTGCCAAGAATTTCCAGGTCGCCCCTTGGGGCGTATCTTGGATTTCAACATTCAACTCTTTCAGTCGGTCACGAATTTTATCGGATGTCTCCCAATCTTTTCGATTGCGGGCATCCTGCCTTATTTCCAAGAGAAGGTTAATGAACTGATCGCGTTGTTGGACGTTATCGCCATCGTCATTCCGCGCCTCCATATTATAGATGCCGAGGACCTGACAGGTTTCAGTCAACGCTTGATACGCTTCAGCAAAAACCGGAGTTGCCGCATCATCCAACGTGCTGAGTGATTTGTTAACTTCACCAACAAGCGTAAAAATAGCACCGAGGGCTTGTGCGGTATTGAAGTCGGTATCCATTGCCTGCGTAAACTGCGACTTCATCTTCTGGACAGCATGCTGTAGCGGCGCAGCCGTCGTTTTACTTGGCTCAATGCCCCCATCGTATTTTTTTAACGCGTCCAAACAATTGTTCAAACGTCTGAGGGCGCCTTCTGATTTCGTCAAACTTTCTTGATTATAGTCAAGCGGATGGCGGTAGTGTGCGGAAATAAGAAAATGACGAATGACTTCGGTGGGATAATGGTCCAGAGCATCTCGGAGTAAGATAAAGTTTCGTTCCGATTTACCCATTCGTTTACCATCAATCTTTAGAAAAGCGACGTGCATCCAATAACGTGCGAAAGTGCATCCGGTGGCTAATTCGCTCTGTGCGATTTCATTTTCATGGTGAGGGAACTGCAAATCCTCTCCACCGGCGTGGATGTCAATCGTTTCACCGAGATGTTTCATTGCCATGGCAGAGCATTCAATATGCCATCCGGGTCTGCCTCTGCCCCATGGACTCTCCCAGGAGGGTTCACCCGGTTTTGCGGCTTTCCACATATCAAAATCTCGGGGATCCTCTTTGCGTTCATCAATTTCAACGCGCGCGCCAGCGAGCAAGTCCTCCGGCTTCCGATTGGAAAGTTTGCCGTACTCAGCGAACTGATTCACTCGATAATAGACGCTCCCGTCAATGACATAAGCCGCGCCCTTCTCAAGCAGGATTTGAATTAAATCTATCATCTCGGGGATGTGTTCAGTTGCTTTCGGATGGACATCTGCGGGTTGAATACCGAGGCGTTGCGAATCCTCAAATAACGCTTCGCCGTTCTGGTGTGCAAGCTGCTTCGCGCTGACCCCTAACTCCGCAGCGCGGTTGATAATTTTGTCATCAATATCTGTCAGGTTTTGAACCAGTTTGACGTTGTACCCCTTATACACGAGATAGCGTCGAATAATATCTGTTATCAAAGCGGTGCGCGCGTTGCCCATGTGAATGTAGTCGTAAACAGTGGGACCGCAACTGTAGATTGACACCTGATCAGGATTTAGTGGCACAAAATCCTCTAACTGTCGACTCAACGAGTTATAGATTTTCATTCCCATTTTTTATTCTTTGGACTCCTGTTGACATTGCTTACAAAAAACCGCTACAACAAGGAAAGACAGGTAACAGCATGAGCGACAATCGCTTTTCCTTCTCCGACAATGCCCAATTCTTCCGCCGTTGTGGCTTTAATGTTTACCTGCGCTACGGCAATATCAAGCGTGTTGGCAACCTGCTTTCGCATTTCTGAAATGTAAGGTGCCAATTTCGGGCGTTGTGCGATAATCGTGCTGTCTATATTTTCGATCTGGTAGCCACACGCCTTCACTTTCAAAGCGGTATCCCGTAGGAAAACGAGGCTATCCATTCCCTCATAAACGGGATCCGTATCTGGAAAATGTGTGCCGATATCACCGAGCGCGGCTGCCCCTAAAAGTGCGTCTACGATAGCGTGCGTGAGGACATCCGCATCTGAATGTCCCAAGAGTCCCAAATGATATGGAATCTCAATACCACCTAAAACCAGTTTTCGATTTTCGACCAACCGATGAACGTCGTAACCGATACCTACCCGCATTTTCCCTTCTACAGTTCTACTTTATTAGGACTTACGCATTTTCTCTTAAAGTCCCCCTACCCCCTGATAAGGGGGGATATGGGGGGTGTTTTTGCTGGGGTGTTTCCTATAGGGGATTTAGGGGGTTAAATCAGTAAAATATACCGTTTCCCCATTCAATTTGCGTAAGTCCTGTTTATGTAACTTCATGCCAAATAGAGCGAAATAGAAACACCTACCAGAGTGTTGGATCCGACACCAAGACTTCAGCAATTTGTAAATCCACTGGTGTGGTTATCTTCAAATTCGCGTAACTTCCTTTTACTAATTGCACAGGAAAACCGAGTTGTTCAACAAGCGCCGCATCATCGGTTACTGTGAGTTGTTGCTCGCGTGCTATCTGATGTGCTTCTTCCAATAAAGTTTTCCGAAAGACCTGAGGTGTTTGCACTGCCCAGAGTCTTTCCCGATCTGGCGTTTCAGTAATAAAACAGTTCTCGTCGGCTACTTTGATCGTATCTTTGACGGGCACGGCAGCCACAGCAGCACCCGATTCGTCTGCGGCGGTGAGACAAGCAAAAATCGTTTCGTCAGTCACAAAAGGACGTACCCCGTCGTGAACAATAACAAAATCAACATCTGCCGAAAGCGCACGTACACCGTTGTAGACGGACCTCTGTCGAGTCTCCCCTCCTGCGACGAGTTTCTGTACCTTTGTAAAGGGATATGGGTCCAACACGGTTTTACAACATTCGCTGAAATCCGCTTCGTCAACGATGACGAAAATCGCATCCACAGCAGTATTTTGCTCAAACCGCTGGATAGTATGCGCCAAAATAGGCTTCTTTGCCAATTTTAGGTACGGTTTTTTAAGCGAGTGTGCCATCCGGTTCCCTTTACCAGCTGCGGGAATAAGGGTGCACACCTTGCTGTTCATCAGTGCCCATTTCATCTTCTTTGATACGTGTGAAAATCATCTGCCCTGCACTCGTCCGTAGCATCTGCGTAACCTCAACGTTAAGCGTTTTCCCGATGTAGGGCTTTCCTTCTTCAACGATGACCATAGTTCCATCATCAAGGTAACCGACTCCTTGATTCGGTTCTTTCCCTTCTTTAAGAAGGAGCACTTGAATCACTTCCCCGGCAATCACGACAGGACGCACAGCATTTGATAATTCATTGATATTAATCACCTTCACACTTTGTAATTCCGCGACCTTGTTGAGATTTAGATCGTTAGTTACGATTGTGGCATCTCGCTTTTGCGCGAGATGTACCAACTTGGCATCCACTTCTGGTAGATGTGGCACCTCCTCCTCAGTGATCTCAACAACAATCGCCGGATTATTCTGAAGTGCTCGGAGAATATCAAAACCGCGCCGCCCTTTATTTCGACGAAGGGGTTCTGTAGAATCTGCAATATGTTGCAATTCATTGAGAACAAACCGTGGGATAACAAGCGTTCCTTCAATGAATTTTGTCTGACAGATTTCAAGAATCCTACCATCAATAATAACACTTGTGTCTAAAATTTTTAAGCTATTTGTAACTTTCCCAGCTCTTGATTCGCCAGTTCGGTTAGACGCATCTGATCCGAAGACATGGGATAAATTCACCGATGTAGCGAGTCGGTAGCCACCTATAAGACCCGCGTACCCTATACTGAGGCCAATCACCATCTTGAGATTATCATTAGATAGAGAAAAAAGGCTTAATACACCACAGGAAATTAATAGACCAATAGAGAGTCCTATCGCACTGGCAACAATACCACGCAGATTAGGTATATGTAGGCAGAATTCTGCGCCAACAAGGATCAGTGCTACAACAAATCCAATAAGCGTAAATAATAGGTTGTCGTAGACGATGTAACAACCCGCTGCGCTTGCGAGTATAAAAAAGAGACGAATCCCCCAAACTTGCATTTTTTGTCCTTTACTTTCTTTATCCAAGTACCCTATCACTCGCAGTCGCGGTTGCTATCCACGCTTACAAGATCCCCAGGTTCTACGCATCTGCTCTCGGATTTGCAGACGCCCCTTTTGCACACCAATTCAATAACATTTACGTTTAATCTCAATGAAAACTAACAAATCACAAATCGTATCAACTTGAGTTCGACCTAAGCATATAGGACCTGAGGGTGGGTAACTCGGAAATTGTTAAAACCGAACACATTGAGTCATTTTAAGCAAGTTTCATGCCAATACTTAGTAATACTTAATATTCGCGTTAAAATTATCACCACAATCCCCAGGATACCTTTACTGTAACGCGTCCAAAACCCATATGTATACTGGTTCATTGAGATAAAGAGAAGTATCTGTTCTTTTTAAAAAACTACCGTTGATGCAGAATCGGTAGACGTTTGCAAATCTCCTCTATTGGGATTCGCAAAAATTGTAGAATATTGTGCAAAAATTGCACGTAACCTGAAAAAATTGATACCTTGCCAACTTAGATATGGGGGTTCCTTGTAACATTTACCATTAATATAACGGTCATTTGATAGAAAAATACGGAGTTTTCAACAGACTTTGGTGATAATCCACTCAAGCGATAGAAAGCCCATAAATGCTTGGACCTACTTATAGTATAAGCTATCTCATACATAAATTGTAGGTACGCGTCTTTGAATCCTGCTCAAGAGAATCGTATTTATGAGATAGCCGCTGAAATATACAACTATTGAAACAGCGTTGGTGGCGAGACAGGAAACCTTATCTACAATAAAGTAGGATTTAGGGCCTAATATGTCTACATATTCCCAATTTTTGCTATACGTTAGCAAAAAATGCCGATTCAATTGCCAAAACCGTATAAAGACAATATTATTTCCTTTTTAATTCGTTCAATAATAGCATCTTTATAGGGTAATAATAGCATAATCCAAAAAATAAACCAAGATGAAAGTAACAATTTTTACAGGGAGCAACTTAGGTTGCAAGAAAAAAGCAAAATGCGAACGCTATAGTGTATAAACAATTGCTATGCGTCGCGGGGTATTCTTATATTCCGACGAATTGAAGCCTCCTCACACCAAATTGATATCATACCCTAAATTACCACTTTTAGAGTAGATTCCGTAATTACTTACACACTCGTATGGTAGCACAAACTGTGAAGTTGCGTCCTATACTGCCACAGGCTAACAGTCTCCTATGCTACAAAGTTGATGCGACAAGTGTACATTTATTTTCGGATTTTACTATAATTCTGGAATCCACTACAAATCTATATCTGATTTCAATAGGAGGCAACTTGGGTTATTATAACAAAGCCGCTAAGCTATCATATACATCATTAACACCGACGAGTTCAATGTCCTCATCAATATTTAATCCTTTACGGTTGTATTCGGGAAAGACCGCTCGCTTGAAACCCAATTTTGCGGCTTCTCGGATCCGCCTGTCAACATGTGTGACAGGTCGAATTTCGCCTCCGAGTCCGACTTCTCCAATCATCACAGTTTGCCGATCTATAGGCATATCCCGATGACTTGAAGATATAGCCATCAGTACGCCGAGGTCTATACCGGGTTCATCAATACGTAATCCGCCAGTAATGTTAACAAAGACATCGGAATCCCCAACGTCGATCCCGACGCGTTTATTGAGTACTGCGATGAGCAATGCGATTCGATGTCGGTCAACACCAGTCGCTGTATTGCGAGGATTTCCGTAATTGGTAGGTACCACGAGTGCCTGTATCTCCATGAGTAAGGGACGTGTCCCTTCCATACTTGAGACGACGACAGATCCTGACACCTGCTCTTCCCTATCGCTCAAAAAAATCTCTGAAGGGTTCATCACATCCGCAAGCCCAGTGTTCCGCATTTCAAATATTCCGATTTCGTTTGTCGAACCGAATCGATTTTTGATCGCTCGGAGGACGCGATAGATATGATGCCCTTCGCCTTCAAAATAGAGCACGGTATCGACCATGTGTTCCAAGACGCGGGGTCCAGCAATTGCCCCCTCCTTTGTCACATGCCCGACAAGAAATATCGGAATATTGCGGTTCTTTGTGCAAATTAGGAGATGTCCCGTACACTCACGAATCTGCGTAACACTCCCCGGGGCAGATTGAATACTTGTCAAATAGACGGCTTGGATAGAATCGATGACGACGACCTTCGGTTTCCGAGCATCAATATGTTTTTCAATCTGCTCCAAGTCATTTTCACAGAGCACATAGAGTGTATCAGACTTTACACCGAGTCGAGTTGCCCTGAGTTTTGTCTGACTCACAGACTCCTCGCCGGAGACATAAAGTACCTCCCCATAATTCCGGCTTAACGCGTCACTCGCCTGGAGCAATAGGGTAGATTTACCTATCCCTGGATCTCCACCGATAAGGACGACCGCCCCCGGAACAATGCCACCACCAAGTACCCTATCAAACTCTGACATTCCTGTCAAGTGGCGTTCTACCTCACTCGCTGTAACCTGCGAGATCGGTTCAGGTTCACGAGATGCCTGTCCGATCCCCCGATGTCTTGATGGCGTAATGAGGGTTTCGACTTCTTCGGCGAAGCTTTGCCAACTTTTACAACTCGGACAGCGTCCGAGCGTCTTTGGCGTTATATATCCACACTCTTGACAGACAAATCTACGTTTTTCTCGTGCCATCTTTAATGCTACCCATCACTCCAATGCTGTGGAAGTTTGAAATAAGCCTTCTCGGCCTGTTCATATTACCACTCGCTGTTGAAAAAGCGGAATCCGGTTGTCCAACGTCTTCCATCCCCATCGGTTAAATTCTCAGCACCCAGCAGGAGTTGCCCGTATCGGAAGAATCGCAGTGCGACTTCTGTGTTCAATTCTGGTTCACGACTTGTCAACCCGACACCTTCGACACTTAAACCTAAACGTCGGGACCACAACCAGAAATCTATACCCACACCGACCCTGGAACGCATGAAGCCAGCGCGTGTGCGAAGGTAGTCTGTCAGATCATGTGCATACTGAACTTCAAACCGAACTGTTTCGTCCCGAACACCGACACCAATCCTGTAATGTGCGTTTGATTGTGGTGAGAGAACAAACGCCAGTTCGTTGTAAAGCCGCTCTTCAAGGCTCAGATATCGGAGTTCATAATCCCATCCGAACTGTAGAGGCGATTCAAGACGTCCGATCCGTTCATTGGTTCGTTGTGAGAGTGCTGTTACAGCGTTCATCGTCTCATTAAGATTTTGCAAAGTGCCTCGAACTTCTTGAAGCGGTTTCGGTGAATTAAGCAGCTGCGCAAAAGTGCCTTCACCCTTATTGAGTGTAGTCAGGAGATGGCTGAAATTCGTCTCTAATGTATTGATTGCGTCGGTTGTCTTTTGTAAATTCTCCAAGATTGGTGCTATATTGGCTTCCCCGGTTTTAATGGCATCGCTGCCTTGTGAAACAAGCGTGGAAACTTGGTTGGCTAACGTATTAAAGTCTGCGCGAAAATCCTGTGCGATTTGCCGAAATTCGGATGTAGTTGCGCGTACATCGGTAAAAATGGTGTTCAGCTTTGGTGAGTTTTGGTTCAGGAGCCCTAAGATTTCGCGCGTAATATCACTCACATGACTACTGACCATGAGAGAATCGCCTTCCAATTGCGTAATAAGATTGTTGACCTTTACAAGGGTTTCTTGAAAGCGTTTATCGTTTTCCAATGCAAGTTGTGTTAAAGTTTTGACTGTTTCTCCAGAGTCAACACTTAATTTCTCAATGGTTTTTCCGGTGAGGGCAACCACTTGTCGAATTTCTTTAATAGCGAGTTGGATCGCTTCCTGGTTGGCTTGTAGGACTTCATTAGCAGCGGTCGTGAGTTCAATCGCCTGTGTCATGCCTGCACTTGTCTGCTCAAGGAGTTCTAAGGCATTAACGGGATCTTTTCCAACAATCGGCAGATTCGCGGGTTTCAAGGGTGGATTCCCAATGGGTCCATTGTCAAGTGCGATGTAAACCTCTCCGACGAAACCATTCATCGAAATCCTTGCCCCGCAGTCTTCCCGTAACCATTTAAACCCATTTTTGACTTTCGCTCTGATATGGACATCATTGGTATCGGGGCGGAGTTCAATAGCCGTCACTTTACCGATTGACACACCGGATAGGTAGACCCCTGCGCCGACATAAAGCCCATTGACAGATCGGAATTGGAAAGTTAATTCATCGCCAGCGGCTGCCCAGGGCCAATTTTCGGCATTTATAAGAAGAACGGTCAATAAAATGATTGCGATTAGAACCATTACACCGACTTTTACAGACGCAGTCCAAAAATTCATGTTACCTCCCGAGATACTCTTTCAAAATAGGGTTCTCCATGTTGAGGATTTGGTCGGGTGCCCCAAATAAGACGAATTGTTGCACAATCGGATTATCAACGTTGATAATTTCGCCAGGATTCCCATACGCGACCTGCTTGCCTTCATGAATCATAGCCATTCGCGTTGCAACGCTAAAGGCACTGTGCATATCGTGTGTGACGACAACAGAGGTGACTTGCAAGCGTTCGTGTAAATCGCAGATGAGTTGATTAATTTCGGTACAGGTAACTGGGTCAAGTCCGGTCGTCGGTTCATCGTACAAAATAACTTCCGGATCAAAAGCGAGTGCTCGGGCGAGTCCGACCCGTTTCCGCATACCGCCGCTCAATTCCGCGGGGCGTAAATCTTGAACGCCTTCTAAATCTACAAGTTCAAGTTTCTCATCAACTATTTTACGCATCTCTTGTTTGCTGTAGTCTGTATGCTGATCAAGCATAAAGGCGACGTTTTCAGCGACAGTCATGGAATCAAACAAGGCAGCGGACTGGAATAACATCCCAATTTTTTGGCGGAGGATATTTATTTTTTTGGTTTTCAGTTTTGAGATTTCTGTGCCATCAAACCAAATTTCACCAGAATCCGGAGAAATCAGTCCGGTGATAATTTTCAGTAGGATGCTCTTACCAGACCCACTTCGTCCCATAATGACCAGGGTTTCGCCGCGTGGAATCTCAAGGTTCAAGCCGTTTAGAACATTCTTGGCACCAAAATTTTTGGTAATATTTCTAACTGAAATCATACTTTCTGAGTGCAAGGCGTGATAGAAGGATCAGTTCATCCGGTAGGGTTGATCGTCTGGTAGCGCGTGAAGTCCGCCTTGAACGCCGCCAATCATATCAATCCCAAGATGTTAAAGAGGATGTGGTTTAAGAGGAAATCTAAAATAAGAATAGTGATCAGCGAAATAACAGCGGAGCCGGTTGTAGCAATGCCGACCCCTTCAGCACCGCCCGCGGTGGAGATGCTAAACCCCTTGTAGCAGCCCACTGCCGCGATCGCCATACCGAAGGAGGTTGCCTTAATTAGACTAATGAGTACACTCCCGACGAAAAGATTTTTTTGAGCCTCCAAAAGAAAAAAGTAGCCGTTGACATCAAAGAAGATAACAACAGCAATAAACCCACCAGCGATACCTGCGAAGGTTGAAAAGATAGTCAACGTCGGTAGCATAATAGAACATGCAAGAAAACGCGGGACGACCAAATATTTAACGGGATTTGTTCCCATCACTTCAAGGGCGTCAATCTGCTCTGTAACCTTCATCGTTGAAAGTTCAGCGGTAATTGAGGCTCCGATACGTCCAGCGAGTACAAACGCGGTAATCATCGGTCCGAGTTCTTTGACGATCGAGACACAGACGAATCTTGCGACCGATCCTTCCACGGCAAAGGGTTTGAGTTGAATATAGCCCTGAACCCCTAAGACCATCCCCGTGAAAAACCCTGAGACCATCACAACCGCCAAAGAATTGAAACCGATCAACAACAATTGCTTCACGAGCAGATCAAACTGAAGCGGGGGACGGAAGATTTGAAAAAGTGTTTGAAAAAAGAGCGTAAAGGCTTGCCCTACTTCGGAAAGCACATTGTGCAACCGAATTTTGATATTTCTTACTATTGGGTGGGCCCGAAACCGACCGGAGGCTTCGCGCGTAGCGGATTGCTGATTCATGTTTCTGTTTAACTTGGGTTTTCAAACCGCATCTGCTTTTTAGTAAAATAGAGAACGACAGTTCCGGTCGGTCCGTTACGCTGTTTTTTAATCATCAGGTTTGCTTCAACACGGTCGCCAGCATCTTCATCTTCGTAATAATCTTCTCTGTATAAAAAAGCAACGAGATCCGCGTCCTGTTCAATTGCGCCGGATTCGCGTAAATCTGAAAGTTGGGGTTGTTTGTCCGGGCGGCGTTCCACTTCACGGCTCAACTGTGAACAAGCAACAATCGGGACGTTGAGTTCCCATGCGAGGACTTTTAAGGATCGTGATATTTCGGAGATCTCCTGTTCACGCTGATTGTACCTGCCTGTCCCTCTGAGCAGTTGCAAATAGTCAACGATAATAAGTGCAAGGTCCCCGTGTTCACCTTTAAGTCGTCGCCCTTCGGCACGTAGACTTTGAACGGTAAGGCCCCGGTTGTCATTAATGAGAATAGGTGCTTCGGATAATCGACTCGCAGCTTCTGTCAGGGGTCGCCAATAATCCTCGCTAAAATTACCGGTTCGGAGCCGTCCAAAATCGATACGAGATTCAGCAGATAACATCCGCATGACGATATCCTGTGCTGGCATCTCCAAACTAAAAACGGCAACCGGACGTTCCTGGTCAATTGCGATATTCTGCGCCATATTCAGTACCAAGGTCGTTTTTCCCATACTCGGGCGCGCAGCAATAATGATAAAGTTGCCAGGCTGCAACCCAGATGTCATGTGATCGAAATCCATAAACCCGGTGGGAACACCTAAGAACCGTTCTTGCTTGTGAAATAATTTCTCAATCGCATCGATACTGGTTGTGACAAGAGGGTTAATCGGCTGAAACCCGCGTTGCGCATCGTTTTGCCCGAGTTCAAAGACAGATTCTTGGGATTGGTTGAGTACCTCGGCGATTTCTATACTCTCGTCTTGTGCCAGATCTCGAATTGCGGCACCTGCTTGGATGAGCTGGCGGCGCGTCGCCTTTTCATGCAGAATATCGGCATAAAACTCTGTGCTTTCCGTTTCCACAATCGGAGCTTGGAGTTCATACAGATAGCCTGCACCGCCCGTCCGATTGATCTGATTCGTGCGTTTCAATTCATCAGCGACGAGGAGGGGGTCAGCGTTGCTAACGCGCTCATATACGGCAAGGATAGCTGCGTAGATAAGTTGATGGTCGGTCGTAAAAAATGCATCAGAGGTGTGCCCAAGCAGTGCAATTACCCGTGGGATAACTGACTTCTCAGTCATCATAGCCCCAAGTACTGCTTGTTCAGCCTCCTTGTCAGAGAGGGCATCAACTGCTTGTGCCTGCATAATTACTCCTCACGTTCAACAACAACGCGGAGCTCAACAACGACATCTGTATGCAATTTGACTGGCACCATGAAGACACCGAGTTCACGGATCGGTTCTGCGAGTTCGAGGAATCGGCGTTCTAATTCAAAACCTTCAGTCCTTAAAGCGTCTGCGACATCCATAGAGGTAACAGACCCGAAGAGTCGATCATTTTCGCCAGCCCGTCTTTTGAGTGTGCACGTAACGCCAGTAATCTGTGCTGCGATTTCCCGTGCGAGTTCTTTATCTTTCGCTTCTTGATGATCAATGACTCGTTTTTGGTGTTCAAGATAGCGACGGTTCCGCTCTGTTGCATGCACCGCCAACTGCATCGGCAGTAGGTAGTTCCGTGCGTACCCATCGGCGACCTTCAACACATCGCCCGGTGCACCGAGTCCTTCAACACTTTTCTTTAGAATCACTTCCATAATTAAAAACCTAAAGTCCCTTTTGTAGGGGATCAATTACCTGTATTTGTCCCTACTTCTATCGTGTAAATGGCAAGAGTGCCATATGACGTGCGCGCTTCACTGCCTGGGTCACCATTCGCTGTTGCTTCGCTGACAACCCTGTGACCCGGCGACTCACAATTTTCCCACGTTCGTTAATAAATTTTCGCAGCGTATCCACATCTTTGTAGTCAAAAGATTCAATTTTGTGATAGCGCTGTCTGCGACGGAATGCCATATTAATTTATTCCTTTTTTGAGTATAGCCATCAGTGATCAGCAATCAGCAGCCAGCAAAGATCGCGTCGTCAACGCGGTCTTTGCTGATAAAAAACCGATGGTTAATAGACTGATGACTGATCGCCGACGGCTGATAGCCATATTTAAAACGGGATGTCATCATCTGTTGAGGAAGGTGCGCTGCTCGCTTCAGGTGCCGGGGCATCCTGGTAAGATTCGGCTTGTGTTGGTGCCGCTGCGGGTTGGGCATTCGCATAACCACCGCCCATTTCATCTTCATCACGCCGCCCAACAAATTGGAACCGCATAAGTCTGACTTTGAGTCGATTCCGCTTCGTGCCATCTTCGGCTTCCCACGAATCATATTTGAGGGAACCCTCAACCAAAATCGGTCTGCCTTTACTGAAATATTCACCCACAATCTCAGCTTGCCTACCCCATGCTTCTACGTCAACAAAACAGGCGGACTCTTTCTTTTCACCCGTCTGCTGATCTGTGTAAGTTTCATTCATAGCCAACCCGAAGTTAGCGACAGCTGTCCCGCTCGGCAGGAATTTTACTTCAGGGTCCCGAGTCAGGTTTCCCATCAAGATGACCTTGTTGTAACTTGCCATGATTTCTCCTCTCTATAAACGCTTGAGGCTTTCGGTACTTTGTAAAATTAAAAGCCAAAAACCCATTGTTTAAAATTCAAGCGATGCTTATTTTAGGCAGATTCTGCTGTATCTTCAGCCTCTGCATCCTCATTATCTGTTGCCTCTTCTGCTTCTGCTTCTGCTTCTGCATCATCAGGTGTTGACCCCTCTACTTCAGGTGTCGGTTGTTCCACTTCGGATGTTGACGGCTCCGCCTCGGCGGCAAGTTCGGCTTTCAACTTATCTATATCGTCTTCGTATTGTACGATCATATAACGTAGAATCGTTTCAATGACGTGTAAAGCCTGGTTTAATTCTGCAACAAAACTCGGTGCGCTCTCGAAAATGTAGAGCACGTAATAGCCTTCACTCCGTTTCCGGATTGGATAGGCGAGTCGTTTTTTTCCCCAAGGATCAAGTTTCAAGAGGGTCCCGCCATTTTCGATGATGCCCTTTATTTGGTCAGTAAGTGCTTCTGCTTCATTCTCATCATGGTCAGGCGTGATGATAAGCAGGAGTTCATAAGGTTTCAAATTTTCATGCCTCTCTTTGGACTGATGGTTCCACTGCTATTACACTAAAAGCAGGGAACAGAGATTAATTGCGTAAACCCGATCTGATCGCATAAGTACCGAAAGCCCTATGACCATCAGATGGAATTCTATGCGTTAAAATTAGTTTACATAATTATACCACATATCGATTCGCATATCAACCTAAAATCACATTTTTTTATCGTTATTAGTTGCCAGTTTTCAGTTGTCAGCAGTTAGCAGTCAACCATCCGTCTTGATCAGTAGTCCACGCGTGTTGCGACTCGTTTTCCTCAAGCCGCGCCTTAAGCAAACAATCAATTTAGGTTGGGAGCGTTGCGTGTGCTGTCACATGCAAGGGTAAGAAGAACGGACGTTTTGATGTGATAACCTCTTGCCGAATGCGTGCAGCTAATGTATTGACATCAACCTGTTCTGCAGTGGCAAGTTCATACTTTTCGAGGAGTGGCAGCAAACTCTGAAAGATAGTCGCCATGTATCGGTAACCAGCCCACGTTTTTTCGGCACCGATCGGAGACTCAAGATGCATCGTCGGTGGTGGTAAACCTGTGTCTACAAAAGTCTGATAAAGCCCAATCCCCATGTCAAGGTGCGCCCCAGAATGCTTAAATACATCCAAAATCCATGTGATCAGCTGATTCATAAGCGGCGTATCTGGATGTAAGAAGGCCGGATAGAGCGTATATTCCGGTTCTTGAAATGCGGCGATTCCCCCCGGTTTTAAGTGCATTATGAGCGTAGCGAACGCCTCTCTTGGATCCGCCATATACATCAACACAAACCTTCCAATGATTGCGTCAAATTTGTCTGAAAACACAAGGTCGCGCGCATCACTTGCGATGAACTCCACGTTCTGCATACCTGCATCGATTGCGCGTTGGCGTGCGGTGTCAAGAATATCTGCGTTGACATCCACACCAACGACCTTACCTGTCGGTCCGACAAGTTCGGCAAGCGTGAGTGCGACATCACCCGCTCCGCTACCGATTTCAAGTACACGCATTCCGTCGATAATACCGGCTCGTCTGCAAAGCCGGTGCGTTGACTCGCCATAGATTCTTGATTGCTCAATGAGGCGGGTTGTTTCGTGTGAGGTGCGTCCTAAGGTGTAGGTAGCATCGTTATTTAACGCGTGCAAGTTCTTTGCGTGATCTTTCACCATACATCGATCCCTGTTACATCGGTAGGGAGGCATACGCTGTGATGTGCGGCGGCAACAGGAGTGGTCGCTTTGAGGTCGTGACTTCCGCTTGAATCCGATCTGCGAGTGTGTCGATATCTACCTCTTCACTTGTCGCAATGCCATACGCCTCCATGAGCGGAACGAGGCTCCGAAAACTGTTGGCGAGATACTCAAACCCGGGCCAGCCTTCAGGACCGCCCATGGGAGCCTCAAAGTGTAAGGTAGGCTCGGGCAGCCCTGCATCAACGAATACGCGGTAAAGTTCCATACCCATGTTGAGATGTGCGCCTGAACGTTCAAACACTGTGAGCCCCCACTCAACCAACTGATTTATCAAAGGTGTATCCGGATGTATAACCGTCCGGTAGAGCGCGAGTTCAGTATCCTGAAAGGCGATAATGCCTCCGGGACGAAGATGGGTGACCAACTTTTTAAGTGCCTCTGCTGGGTCTGACATATACAGCAGGACAAGTCTACCGACGATAGCATCAAAGTCGTTTGGAAGTTCAAGCGTTCGGACATCACCGGCAATGAATTTAACGTTTGAAAAACCGGCTGCATCTGCGCGAGTCTGTGCTGTTTTGAGAACATCAGGGTTGACATCTACCCCAACGACGTTTCCTTCGGGACCCACAAATTCAGCGACGGTGAGTGCGACATCACCCGCACCACTTCCGACATCAAGTACTTTCATGCCTTTAGCGATACCGCTTCTGAGGAAAAAACGGCGTGTTACATCGTCATAAAGCTGCGATTGCTCAATTAAGCGTTGTGTTTCTTCCTCACTGCGTCCCATTGTATATTCTGCATCTCTGGTCTGATTGCTCATTAGAATTTACCTCACTTTCGAGAGATTTGCGAGGCACAATGCCCCCGCGTCACATAATTGCTAAGTATTATGGTTTAACAAATTGATGGAACTGTATCTTTCCATCTTTGACGGTATTAATGACTAAACTCTTGATTGCATGCCGATTTTCATCATAGTGGGATAATATCGTTGCACCGCTGTAGTTCTGAGTTGCCTCAATCTGATCTCGGATAGCAGCGGGGTTCAGGTCAGTTGTTCTGCGCATCGCCTCAATTACGATGGTAGCAGCGTCATATCCGAGTGCAGCGGGGTCATCGGGTGCAATGCCGTATTGTTCGGTATAGGCGTTAACGAATTGACGTGCCTCTTCGGTCAATTGACCGTCGGGTGAAAAATGGTTCGCAAAGAAACTACCTTCAAGTGCCATCCCACCGATCTCAACCAAGTCGGGTCGATCCCAACCACCTCCACCGAGAAAAGTAGCAGAAATATTTATAGCGTCAGACCTTGCCTGCTTAACCGCCAGCGGGAGTTCGGAGCCTAAGCCTGGTAAAAAAACAGCATCAACGGTTGGTTCAACAGCAGCGATCGCGAGCAACTGTTCGGTGAAATCTGTGGTACCTGTCTCATAAAACGGTTGGACAGCAATCGTCCCGCCCTGTGCGGTAAAGTCCTGAATAAAAACGGTTGATAGTCCCTCCGAGTACGGGTTCCCTGTTTCCGTGAGGACAGCGGCTGTCATTGCTCCCAATTCTTGTATGGCGAAATCTGCCATTATCCTTGCCTGATACGGATCAATGTAGGCACCCATAAATGAAAAGTTCCCGTTTCGAGGCACCTCTGGGTTTGTTGGGTAAGTTGTCACCATAGGTATGCCGTATCGCTGGACAACCGCTCCGACCTCTACAGCCACCGTGCTGTAGTCAGGACCTACAATTGCTGACACGCCTGCAGCAATCAACGCCTCCGCGTGTTGAACACTGCGTAATGCATCTCGCTTATCGTCTCTAATGAGAAGTTCTATGGGTAGACCGTTGATTCCGCCTACCTCATTTGCGAGCGTAACCGCTAACTCAGCCTCATTCCGAGTCGTTCCGGGATCCGGTGGACTATAAATAAAACCGATTTTGACTGTAGAAACATCATCAGAGATGTCAGGGGCCGTGGGAGTAGGAGCCTGATGAACTCGATCACAACTTACAAAGAAAACGTTCATTAAGAAAAATAAGATGAAAACTCCGAAAATGGTTATATATCTAAATACTTTTCTGTTCTGTTGAAATGGCATGAAAATTCCCTTCACGTTAGGAAGCAGCTGGTGGCCACTTCCTAACACAAACTAAAAACTATAACCGATTTTGGTGTACCAAAACGCGCCACCAAACCCGTACGGACTATACTCACCGAAAGGTCTACCAACGATCCTTGCAGGAAACTCTTTAATATCAAAGGGCACGTCAGGTCCCTCTGCCTCAGTAATATTATCCGGTTCAACATTGAGGACATTATTCACACCAACTGTGATCCCCAAGTTTTCGACGAGCGCATAACTCACTTCAATATCCACTAAAAACGCGCCACTATAGGTTTGTGCCCCAACAGCATTCTCGTACCATGGACCGTAGTAATTAACCCGTCCCAATACTCCCAAACTATCACCAATACCTTGTGTCAGCGTTACATTACCGCGATGGTGTGGAACTCCTTCCTCTAATAGCCGAACCCGTGTGTTGTCAAGGATATCAGGATTGCGTTTGGTTACCGTGGTTGCCGTGTAGTTATAGGCAAAGCTCAATGCCCCGTCCAGTAGGGGTGCTGTAAGAATCACATCAAAACCTTGAGTGCTTGTTTCAAATTCATTGGTAAAGAATCGGAATTCCTGCAAATTCCCGGCACTCGTAATCCCTTCAGCCACGAGCTGCTGAATCTGTGCCTCAGTAATATCTTGACCCCGCTGAAAGTCTTTCGACGGTGCTAACCGATCCTCGACCTTAATGTTGAAATAGTCAAAGGTAATACTCGCAATAGCATGGCTGACAACCGTTCCAACCGTGAAATTCTTTGACTTTTCCGGTTCAAGTGCCTTACCCCCTACCAAACCAGCAGCAGCGTGTGTAGAAGGAATCGTCCCTTTATTGACTAACGTATTGTTTTCACCGAATTCCGTTGTGACGTTAAAGGCATTCTGCTGCCCGGGTGTCGGTGCTCTGAAACCGGTGCTATAACCGCCACGTACTCTTAGGTCAACAATCGGATCAAGCGAAAGCCATTCTTTGAACGTATCGGCAATGCCATAGTTCGTCGCTATTTTATAGTTAATCGTGCTCCCAAAATCATCGAAGTATTCACCACGGACAGCCGCACTAACTGTCCAAAAGTTCAAAAGGCTTAACTGGCTTTCTAAATAGCCTGCGAAGTTAGACCGGGTCCATCTGCCCTCAGCAATATCACTGAAACCGGGAAATCCATTAGATCCAGAACTAAATCCTTGACTTGCTAATGGACCAATTTCCCAAGACTCAATCTGTCCCTGCACAATCTCAAAGGTTTCTGTTCGATATTCGAGCCCCGAGGCGAGGAACACCCTGTCATGCAGCGGATAGGTCAGGTCGAGATTAATGTTAGTATCCGCTTGAATATAGTCACCTGGATCAAATTCAGTCGGTGTGTCCAGTCCAAGTGAGGCATTGACGGTATTCCTGATAAAGAAATCGGAGGCGTGCCGTCCATAGGAAGCACTCAAATCCCACCCTAAGTCTGCCGCGACGGTTCCTTTCAGCCCAACAAGGAGCGAAGCATCTTGGGTATCAGCACCGAAGCGGGGCGTAAACCCACCGGGAAAAAGTTCTTGGAACGTGAAAAGATTCGGGTCCGAGAAAACCTGTTGTAAGGCAACAGGATCAGGGACATTTTCGGTTATTTTCACTACAGGAACTTCACCTGTGCCCGACAACCTTCCAACAAGTAAGGTTTCCCCATCATCATTACTAAACACAGCGGGTCGGGTATTGGGATTTCGGAAGTAGAAACCGCCTTCAACTTCCTTCTGGGCATAGTTCGCATGACCGTAGAACTTAATGTCATCGGTAATGCTTGCACCGTAGTTTGCAAAAAGCTTGATGTCGTTTCTGATAATCGGATGTCCCCACGGTTGAGCGGGGTCAGCGACATCTGTGTTTCCAGCACTAATAAGTGCGGCGGCATCATCTCGTTGGACAGAGCGATCTGTCTCATTCATGCCACCGTATTCTAAACTGAGATTCGTCCAAAGCCCTTCTCGTCCGACACCTATATTACCGGCAAGAGAATATGTGAGGCCATCGCCAGCTTGGAAAATACCGGGTTTGATTTCAAAAGAACCGCCTTCATAACTGTCTTTGAGCTGCAGATTCAAGACCCCTGCAATTGCATCGGAACCGTATTGTGCTGATGCGCCATCTCGTAGTACCTCCACCTGTTTCAGCGCGATGGAGGGGATAGGCGAGAGGTCAGCCCCCTGTGCCCCATCAGACAATCCGTTTCCGAGCCAAGCAATCACGGAGGCGCGGTGGCGCCGTTTACCATTAACGAGCAGTAAAGTATGATCTGGTGCTAATCCGCGTAGGTTCGCCGGGCGGACGACAGTAGCCGCATCGGCGATTGGCTGCGCATTAACGTTGTAAGATGGGACTAAATTTCTCAACAGGTCTGGCAAATCCGTGCTTCCCTGTTTGACGAAATCATCACTCGGTAAAACATCAATCGGAACAGCAGATTCAAGCAGCGAACGCGGTTCCGCACGCGTTCCCACCACAACGACACCCTCAAGCGTTATGACCTCCTGTTCAGATGCTGCATCGCTTGATTCCATTTCAGTCTCTTGTGCTACCGCTATAGATGCCAAACCTATAAAAATAACTAAAACACCATGCATCAGAAGCAGTAACGTTTTAAAATCAAGTACGACTTTCATGAATGAAGCTCCTTCATTATTTTGGAAAAGCCCCTCTTATCTAAAACAGAATTTATAGATTTACCGCAAGTTGCCACCTATTTATAGACATAGCACCCCGAATGAGGTTTAACAAATAAATTGGGTAATTGTGAATCCACAACGTGCGATAATGCAGGTCGCATTTGGTCGAGTACGCCGCAGAATCGCACTACTACGAGCCGATCTACTTGTTATCATACGTTCCAGAATTACCCGATTAAATTCTTAATCTTCATACGGGGTGCGGTCCCTTAAATACACCGTTTCTATAGACATACCACCCCTACGGGTGAAGAAAGGACTTGAAATGTCCAAAATCTGTTAGTACCAACTTGGGTTAGATTTAATACAAATGGAATAGGCGCGGTTTGAAACCGCGCCTACTGTGGATCTCTAAACCTTTCGTGAGAGAGGTCTTAGAAACTGTATCCGACTTTGGCATACCAGTACGCCCCATCAAACCCAAAAGGACTGAACTGCCCATATTTGTTACCGACAGAATCAGCACCATTCGGATTTTCATCGGGATAGGTATTAAGGATATTTCTTCCACCGAGCGTGAGCGTCAATCCGGCCTCCACGGTGTAAGAGGTTTCTAAGTCGAAAATAACCCTTCCAGTGTATTCTCCAGTGCCTTCTACATCTGGATTCTGTAAGTAATCTTCAGAATCGAACCAACCACTGAAATAACTGGCGCGCCCGAGCACCCCCCACGCATCCGTTATGGATTGAGCGACAGTCAGGCTGGCGCGGTGTGCGGGTAAATTCTCTTGCAGTTCCCTGATGCGATCCTCGTTCAGCGTATCCGGGTTGTGATCGGTAACTGTGGTGTTCGTGAAGTTATACACGGCGATGAGCGTACCATTCGGTATGGGTGCCGTAACGACAGCATCAACACCTTGCGTTGTGGTACTGAAGTCATTGGTAAAGAACTGGAATGTTTCCAGATTCGCTGCACTGGTTACACCTTCTTTGATGAGCTGCGCCTTCTGCGCGTCAGTCAATGTAAAGTGTTGTGACACCGATAACCGGTTTTTCAGCCGAATATCAAAAATATCAGCAGTGAGGTTTACTCCCAGAATATCGACGGTAAACCCAGCAGTGAGGTTATTTGATGTTTCCGGGTCAAGCGAGTTATCTTCCTTGCCTGTCACAACACCAACAGCAGGGTTGGTGGAAGGAATTGTTCCTTTATTAACGAGATCACCCTGCTCAAAATCGTATTCAGTGGTAATGTTGAACGTATTTTGCTGCCCGGGTGTCGGTGCGCGGAACCCGGTACTATAACTTCCCCGCAACCGCATCGTTTCCGTAACTTTGTAGTTTGCAGCGGCTTTGTAGTTCAGGGTGCTACCGAAAATCTCAAATTGTTCACCGCGCACAGCGAGCGCGATCAGGAGCGGATCAATCGGTCTGATTTCAGTTTCCAGATACATCGCAACGTTGGAACGGTACCACTTGCCTGCTGCAACCGGGCTGAACCCCGAAAATCCATTGGAGGCAGCCGTGAAGCCTTGCGCTGCGAGGGGCCCGATCTGATGCGACTCGCGTTCGCCCTCTTTGATTTCAAATCCTTCGTCCCGATATTCCAAACCGGAAGCGAGAAACACCATGTCGCTGAGGGGATAGGTTACATCGAAGTTGAGGTTATAATCCGTCTGGATATAGTCACCCGGATCAAAATAGGTCGGTGTATCTGGGCCGAGCGAAGCATTAACGGTATTGAAGATAAAGAAATCAGCATGGTTGCGTCCAAAAGAGCCACTCAGATCCCACGTTAAGTCCTTACCCAACGTGTCTTTGAGCGCGGTGCCTTTAACGCCAACAACCACGGAACTATCCCACATGAATGCCCCAAATCTGGGGGTGAACCCGCCTGGGAACATCTCTTGGAAATTGAAAAGATTCGGGTCATTCTTGACGGCTTGCAACCGTTCGGGATCAGGAACGTTGTTGGTGATTGGGATATCGTCAGCGTCGTGAGGTGAGAGTTCGGTAAACTCCTCACCGGCGGCCTCCGCTGCTGCCTTTCGGGTTTCCCAATCCGCCATCTCGACTGACAAACCCCGCAGATCCCCGACGAGCAACGTATCATCCTTCCCGCTTGGGCTAAACACGCCATTGCGAGTGTTTGGGTTTCGGAAATAGAACCCGCCTTCAACGCGCTTGCGGGCGTAGTTGGCATGCCCATAGAACTCAATGGTATCTGTGAGGGTTGCACCGTAGTTTGCAAACAATTTGACATCATTCTCTATAATCGGCTGCCCCCAAATTTGCGCGGGGTCTTTCACACGGAAATTGCCTGCTTTAATCAAGTTTATGGCATCCGTACGTTGGACAGACCGGATGGTCGGATCTGCGCCACCGTATTCAAAGCTGAGGCTAGTCCACGCGTCTGGGTTCCCTAAACCGAGGTTGCCAGCGAGCGCAAATTGCCTACCGTCACCATATTGATAGATACCGGGTTTAAATTCAAACGAACCACCTTCGTAGTTGTCTTTCAATTGAAAATTCATCACACCTGCAATAGCGTCCGACCCATATTGTGCGGATGCGCCATCACGGAGGACCTCTACCTGTTGGAGGGCAATTGCGGGAATAGGTGCCAGGTCAGGTCCCTGTGAACCATCAGACAGACCATTTCCGAGCCAGTGAATCACTGAGGCCCGGTGTCGCCGCTTGTTATTGACGAGCACGAGTGTATGGTCTGGGGCAAGTCCCCGTAAATTCGCCGGACGGACCACTGTTGATGCATCGCTAATCGGCTGCGTATTAACGTTATAAGAGGGCACTAAAGTTCTCAGCAGATCCGGTAGATCCGCGCCGCCCTGCTTCTCAAAGGCATCGTTTGACACAATATCGATTGGTACCGCTGAATCCAAGACGGAACGTGGTTGCGCACGCGTTCCAACCACAACCAGACTTTCAAGCCGGACAGGTGCATCGCCTTCAGATGCTTCTTCAGTTGCTTCTGCCTCGGTCGTCGTTTCTGCTTCTTCCTCTGTTTCGGCGTGTTGATCGGCTATAACCGTTGTAAATGTGCACAGCAAAATGCCTATAACAATGCTGAGTACGAAAACAACCGGCTTAATGTGATTTTTATCAGACATACAATTTTCCTTATGATTTTGGCATAAACGCCAGATTTTCACTACTGATTTTACAACTGGTGACAAATTAACACAACTGTACAACTGTTTATAAAAAATTAAAATAATTGGAAGTTAGAAAACGTAGCAAATAATCTACGCCTGTTCCTCCAAAACGTGATATATCTACAGAAAAGTGGACATATCTTATAGTGTTCCTGCTTCAACGTCCACTGCCTCCGTCTATGAGGGCTTACGCGGACTCCGTCAGGCGTTTACCCTCTCCACCAACCGATGGCAAGGGTTCTTAGATGTATCGCAGCATTGACATCACGGTCCGCTATGAAACTGCACTGTTGCGCGAATCATGCGTGATGTTTATCTATCGCACGCAATGCTATTTTGTGTGATCGTAATACCATTGTAACGTTCCGCATCCGATGCTTTCGCAGCGGTTCAGCGTCAGTTGACAAAGCGGCCGCATGTGAGAGAGAGGCTCGCTATCTGGTCATATAAGTAAACTATATTTCAATCGAATGAAATGTCAAGAAAAACATAGATTTACTTAGAATTTGAGCATTATAGCAACTGCTCCTTTACAAAACGTTACCATAATTATACTGAATTTCAGAGCATTATGCAAATTGGTAATACAAAAATTGTAATATATAGGGCAAAAATTGCCCTATTTCGATGACTTTAGGTATCGGTATTTTGATCAGGGTTGTTCATCAATTGCCCGAAAAATGGAATAGCGGTGTGCATCGGAAAGCGGCGAGGTAGGAATCCTATCAGCAAAGACAGAAGTGCCGGAAAATTGAATAGATATTAGGACTTACGCAAAAAGCAGTAATTTCGGTATTTTTAACCCCCTAAATCCCCCTTATCAGGGGGACTTTAAGAGAGAATGCGTAAGTCCTAAGATATGATAAAATTTAGACTTGACAACGGAAATATGTTGGTATATACTTAAAATAGTGTGTTAAACTCGGTGTTATACACCGTTTGGCATAATAAAAAATCGTTGAAGTGTTTACCAAATAACTACGTTAGTTATAGCAAAATACATTATCATGGCAAAAAAAAAGGGGCGCCGCACCACAAATGTGGCACGGAAGCGCGAAAAACGGAATCGCGACCGGAAATCCAGACAAAAGCAACTCGCACTTGAGAAGCAACGTAGACTCCCCTATGAAAAATCGGAAGAGGAACATCTACACGCCTGCATCTCACAGAGTCGAGAACTGCTTGATGAACCTGAGTTTGAGGGCATACATTTCGACCCGATCCTGATGCATAAACGGGTGATGGAAGTACTCGAGCAGGATGAAATGGAAAATACAGATGCCCCCACGGATATATCGGAGTCGCTTCTTGAACCTGAAGGAGACCGAGTCTCCCATAGAAATGTAAATGTAGAGGAAGCGGTCATAAATGCGGGTCAATCAGTTCCACTACCAGAAGCAGAAAACGCATGCGACCATTTTCGCTTAGAGGTGCTCCCGCATTTGGTAACACCGGATTTCATGCAAAAATTAACACAGGCCCTTACAGCATGCGAAAAACGCCTCAAGCTGACTGGCAATCGTGAACTCGCTGAGGTTGCTTTCGTTACGCGTTCGCTTTTTGAAGCAGCACCACCGGAGATACTCGCATTTCATCCAATGATTCAAGCCATCGGTATCGAAACGTTACGGGCACTCGTGGAAGAAATAGACATAATTATTGAGGGTCGTGAAGATGTTAAGGAGATTCTTACAGATGTCCTGGCACAAGAAAATTCGGAAACATATCAATCTCAACCGCTTTCCGTCTTTTCAAATACCAGCTTAGATGATAAGATTGAATCCGATCCCGCCGAATCCATTTCTCTCACGGAAGTGATAGATGTAGAAGCAGCCGTTATTGAAGACAGTTTACCTCCGTCTATAGAAACAGAAAGGGATCTGTCCGGAGAATCTATCCAATCTCTGGAAGCAGAGCCGGTTGTCCTTCAAGAAACAATTCCATCAGAAGCAGTCCCCCCTCTACCGATAGTGTCACCTGATGAGCTGCCTGCCCGCGCGCTTTATAAAAATTTCAACGGTTTAGGGATAAAAGAGAATTTTGAGTCGTCAACAGATGACGCGTCTTCACAAGAAGGGCTTGTGAACTACGCTTTGGTGAAGGAAAACGAAGAACAACTTGAATTTGCTGACGTAGAGAACGAGCGTTACATCACAATCACCGAAGAGCGACTACAATTACATGCCCGTTCAGAAACAGAACTTACTATCGCAATGGCAGAGGTAGAAGCGTGCTGCACATCCGCAGTCATGTACCTCGCCAAAACCGTCGAAGAAAGGGGGTAAATGATGCCAAGAAGTAAAAGCGGACAGGTCCGGCGCCGGACACAAATCCGTCAACGCCAGCTACGGCGGCTGAAAAGACAGAAAGCGGCATTGAAAGAACTTTTACAGAATCGCGAAGCTCAATAGACACGACCGTGTTGCGGCGGGCCTCCATGCCCGCCGATATCGCTATCACTACTCTGTCTCTCCGATTTTCTCGAAATGTACAAACTCCGAAGTTTGCAAGCGCACGGAGTCCGCCCCATTTTCCTCAACATATCCGATCCTGAGTAGCGTAATCACCTCATGAGAAGTAGGAATATTGAAAAGTTGGCGGATCTGTTCACGATCCGCAACGCGTTCAAGAGGCGCGCTGACAAACTGCACACCGATTTTTAGGGCAGTCGCGGCGAGGAGCATGTTTTGGATCAGCATCCCCATGCTCAACCACATCCACCGAGTTCCGCCTTCACCGGGTGGGTACCTTTTACAATTCATTGTTATCAACATGAGCAGCGGTGCCTCGCGCACCTGTGCAGCAATCTCTTTGGCAGGCATTTTACCCGCGCCTAAATGCCCCAAAAGCGTGAAAGATTTTGCATTTTTTAACAAACTTTGCAATAATTTTTCAGGCGCGTCCTGAAGTGGTTTCGGTAGCGTGACGTGTTCTTCGAGCAAAACGCCATCGCCGTGTCGCTGCCATTCCGCTTCTGTCAGACGCATCCATCGACTGTTGTCATCAAGAAACTTTGCATCTTTGAATTGGTCAACGATAGCCTGTTCTGTCACATTGGCAAGCGCGATTCTGCCCTCCGCTTCCTGAATGATCACAAGTTCCCAAGGTTGGACATTGAAGGGTGAAGGTGCCCATCGCGCAGCCTCAATGAGTTTCTCAAGGTCAGCAGCATCTATGGCGCGTTCGAGAAACGTCCCGCGATGGCTTCGGCGCTGTGTTATCGCATCAAAAAGATTCATAGATTCACAAGACTCCGATGGCGTTCAAGGATTTCTGCGGGTGAAGCAGTACCAGTTGTCCCGATTTTGGTGACCGTAATTGAAGCCACCAGATTCCCAACATAAGCGGCATCAACAGCAGCATCAACACCGAGACTACAAAGTGTCGCCACAAGTCCTGCCGAAACACTGTCTCCCGCTCCAACAGGATCAGTCTCATCATCAATTGGAATGCCCGGGATGTGGGTGAATTCACCCTCACAATAGACAAGGATACCGTTTTCACCGAGGGTGAGGTACACGATATTTTGGGTTCTCTCTGCAAGGGCGACGGTACACTGCTTTGCCTCTTGAATGTCAACTTCCTGTCCACTCCATTCTGTCTGAACAGCACGTTTCGCCTCAAACCGATTCGGTTTAATGATGACGTTTTTATATTCACCAATCCGCGTACGTGAGTCGGCAAAAAAGATAATTTCAGGAAATGCCAATGCTAATTCACACAATTCTTCCCTCACGTGGTTGGTGACAACACCCAAGTTCTCAAGTGGCATCTGATCGCCAACGATTATACCGTCAACAAGCGGAATACACGCTTGGAGTGCGTCAATAACGGAGGCTTCAACCTCCGTCCCCATTGGGGATTGGTTCTCAATATCAAAGCGGGGTCCCTCGGTTTCCAGACCTTCATAGCCACGGTGAATCGGTTTAAGATAGGTAGGTGTCACCCAATTTGGCACCTGTACCATAAAATCCGTCAAGCATCCACCCGCCTGTAGACAATTAAGGAGTGTCCCGCCAAATCCATCTTCACCAATAACACCGAGTGTATAGACCGTCCCTACACCCAACGCTTTGAGATTATTTGTGACGGTTCCTGCTGCGCCGGGGCTATAGCGTTGTTCAACAACAGGATTCGTGTGCCACGGCGTTTCTAATGACAGCGTTGAGCGGGTCTTGTCAATGTCCCAGTAGGCATCCAAGTAAAAATCTCCGACGACCAGGATTCGCTGGTCGCGAAATTGATTGAGAATCGTTTTCAGGCGCGCTTCGCTAATCAAGATGATGCTCCGATGTTAGAAATATATCGCAATACCGATACCCATTATAGCATATCAACGTTTTTTGCGGAAATACCAATTTCCTGTACCACCAGAGCCATTCAATTTTAAGAAATTATTGGATTTTACGTCTTTTTTTGGAGGATCCGGTGCGAAATCTAGCGAAATCCAGCGAAATCCAGCGAAAATTTCTGCGTTTTGTTTTAAAACATAACATATATCAAGTATTATCACCTGCGAAAAGGACAACACCAAAAACGGACAATTGAATGACCCTGCCCGTACCACTCTTTCCGAATTTGCAATATCAGCCCAGATGTGGTAAAATATAAGGAGTCCAAAATTCAAGATATGATATATTTAGGAGATAATCAATGTACAAAATCGGTCTCATCCCTGGCGATGGAATCGGCCCCGAAGTGACGCGTGAAGCGATGAAGGTCTTCGGGGCAGCAGCTGAACAATCCGGCATTCAATACGAAACAGTCGAATACGATATCGGTGGCGACCGGTACCTTGCAACCGGTGAGGTGTTACCGGATTCCGTATTAGAAGAACTTCGAGGACTTGATGCTATCTACCTCGGTGCGATTGGACATCCGGACGTTAAACCCGGTATTTTAGAGAAAGGCATCCTGCTCAAGGTCCGGTTTGAACTCGATCTCTACATTAACCTAAGACCTGTCAAACTCTATCCGGGGGTGCCGACCCCGGTGAAAGACAAGGGTCCCGAGGAAATCGATTTTATCATCGTTCGCGAAAATACCGAAGGCTTATACGCAGGCATCGGTGGTTTCCTGAAGCGCGGCACACGCGATGAAGTCGCTATTCAAGAGATGATCAACACTTATAAAGGCGTGGAACGCTGTGTCCGTTATGCGTACGAACTCACCGAAAAGCGGAACAAGGAAAACACCTTGACCCTCTGCGATAAAGCAAACGTCCTCACCTACGCACACGATCTTTGGCGACGCGTTTTTGACGAGGTTGGTGAAGACTACCCCGATATCAAAAAAGAATACGCATTCGTCGATGCGACAACGATGTGGATGGTGAAAAATCCAGAGTGGTTTGATGTCGTTGTGACGTGTAATATGTTCGGTGACATTATCACCGATCTCGGCGCGATGATTCAAGGCGGTATGGGAGTCGCAGCATCTGGGAATTTGAACCCAGAGAGTGTCGCTATGTTTGAGCCGATTCATGGGTCCGCGCCACGTTATACTGGCAAAAATCAGATTAACCCGATAGCAGCGATCGGCGCAGCAGGAATGATGCTCGATCACCTTGGTCATGGAGACGCGGCAGGCAAAGTGGAAACATCTATCAGCGATCTACTCGCAAGCGGAAAAATCAAAGACCTCGGAGCCGGACGCATGGGTTATACGACTGAAGAGGTCGGGGATCTCATTGCGGAAGGACTGTAAACATTTACAGACAGGTGCGCCTTTCAAAGCGCGTATCCTGAAAGAACATACTTCTTATAGGAACATTTGGAGCGTTACCATCTCAGGCGAGGCGTGCCGTAAAGTTAATTCGGTCTGAGTAACGGTTCCACCGGTTAAAAGTGTACATATCGTAAGCACTCAAGGGTTTGTATCCAGCCGCCTTGAGTAAGTTATTAACAGTGGGTACTTCAAAGATCCGCTGCTGGTGTACCTCCTCATAGCGTCGAAACAATTCGCCCTCACGGATAAAAAAGGTCAGCAGGGTACGGCACATCTTGGAATGGTGGAGGTAGTTATTTTTCCAGATGTAGGTATAGTCGTCATGGTTTGAGGCAAACGTTTTATTGTGAAAATGCTCAACGATATTCCGTTCTGTCGTCACATCGAAGATAAACAATCCGCCGGGTTCGAGATGCTCAGCAACGCACTTGAAGACGTTGCTTAACTCGGTTTCGTCGTAAGCATAGTTGATACTATCATAAGTGCAGAGGACAGCGTCAAATTGCTGGTTCAACTGAAAATCGCGCATATCGCCGTAATGCAATTCAATATCCAGTTCATGCGCTGCCACCTTCTCCTTGGCGATGTCTAACATACCGATTGCCCGGTCAACACCGGCCATCTCATAGCCTTTTAATGCGAGTTGTATCGTCAAGGCACAAGTGCCGCATGCCAAATCGAGGACGCGAAGGGGTTTAGAATCATACTTCTCAAAAAGTGACTCAATGTAATGTGTCCAGCGCGTATAATTGACGTTTGTCATCATCCGATCGTATGCGTAGGCAAATTTTTCATAAGGGGTAATCAAATGTGTCTGCATTGTCTAAGTGTCGCTTGCAAGTTGATAATGCAAGTCACTCGGTCCCTCCTTTAACCCCGACAGAGGCGTTCATCATTCGTAGGAGCGTGTTAATTTCATCAGCGTCCCAAACTTGATCATCATTTGCTTGAATCGCATATCTACCAACGGCTCTAATCTTGCGGGGGCTGATTTTTCCAGTGAGAAAACTGAATGGGAGTTGCATACCAGCGGTTTTGACCCGATCAAACGTCGTTTCGATGTCATACCGTTCAACGCCTTCAGGTGCCTGTTGAATCAGTACGTCCTTCACCATATCCACGCCAAAACCGAATAACTCTTTGATGATGAACCATTGCAAAACTGCGAGGCATACTGTGAAGATTAAGAGAACCGTCAAACCTTTGACGATGTACCGGCGCCATTTCCCGTTGAGGACGCTCATGTTCAACTCACCTCCGAGTCAGATTCCTTATTTACCCTCATACTACCAGTTTACACAGCCCTTGTCAATTAGATTTTGCCAATATCAGCGAGGTTAGCATCTCACCAGCGAAATAAATGGGTTAAGAAAAAATGAAGATAGGTATCGTAGGCAGACCACAGGTCGGAAAAACGACAGTGTTTAACACTTTAGCAGAATCCAATGCAGAAGTTGGGGGTTACACAAGCCGCGGCCAAATAAACCTCAGCACTGCGAATATCCCAGACGAGCGGCTAACGCGTTTGGCAGAAATCCTTGACCCCTCAAAAATAACACCGGCTACAATTGATTATGTAGATGTTGCAGGCGTAACCAAATCGGACGTAGAACAAGCGGAATTAGATTCAGGGATGCTTGCGGAACTCCGCACTGTCGATGCCCTTGCGCATGTCGTCAGGCTTTTTGAGGACGAATCGGTTCCACATGTTGATGGTAGCGTTGACGCGGAACGCGATATTGAAAGCGTCTCCCTTGAGTTCGCGTTCGCAGACTTGCAAATTGTTGAAGGTAGACTCGACCGGCTCCGCAAACAATATCAAAATCAGAAGCTGCCAGCGCAGCAAAATGAGATTCGGCTTTTAGAGGCGTGCCAGGAGACTTTAGAAAGCGGAAAGCCGCTGCGTGCCCTTGAGTTATCTGCCAATGAAGAGAAGTTGATACGCGGCTACGGGTTTTTGACGCAGAAACCGTTGTTGCTGGTCTGCAATATCGGTGAAACGCAACTGGAGGCGGCAGATGAAATCCTCAAATACTTCACTAAATACGAAGCAGAACTGCAAACAGCAGTCATTGTCCTCGCCGCGCAATTAGAGATGGAACTCTCACAGCTTGATGAAACCGATACTGAGATTTTCATGGAAGAGATGGGGTTGCGCGAGTCCGCTTTAGAGCGATTTATTCAGACCTCGTATAGGCTATTAGGGCTGCTGACGTTCTTCACAATCAACCCAACGGAGGCGCGCGCCTGGACGCTGCGCGAAGGGCAAACCGCCGTTGACGCAGCAGGGCGTATTCATACCGACTTTGCGAACGCTTTCATCCGTTCAGAGACAATCAACTGGAAAGACTTAATAACTTGTGGGAGTTACCCAGAAGCGCGCAGCAAAGGCTTACTGAGAGCCGAAGGCAAAACGTATCAAGTCCAAGAGGGGGATGTCCTACTCATTCTGGCGAACCCGACTCACTAAAGGGAAGCAGTCAGCACACATAATCTATGAACACACTCACTGAAACATCTTATCTCGCAAATCCGCGATTGCGCCCATCATCTGGTTGCCCATCTGCTGATACTTTTCGCGCCGCGTTTCAAATTCACCAGCGATAGGTTCAAGGGGTTCACCAAATATAACAGTGAGTTTCGATCGGCGGAGCCGTTTGCTGTTGCGCGGCAATATCCGTTCCGCGCCCCTATGAAACACCGGTATCGTCGGCACACCGGCTCGGTCCGCGATAAAACAGGCGCCATCATGCGCCTTACCTAACGTACCATCAACGCTACGGGTACCTTCTGGAAACATCAACACAGCGTTGCCGTCTTGCAAAAGTGAGATTGTCTTTCGCAATGCGCCTAAGTCTGCTGCGCCTCTATTGACAGGGTAGGCATTATAAATTGAAATGAGTTTCCCTAAACCCGGGAGGTCGAATGCGTTACTTCGTGCCATGAAATGAATCTCACGACTCGCGGCGGAACCGACAATTACAGGATCAAGGAAACTGACGTGATTTGACACAAATAACACGCCACCTTCCCTCGGAATATGGTGAAGGCCTCGTGCTTCAAGTCGCCCCACGGTTTTACAAAAAATGTTTGTGAGCCGATGTCCCCATCGGTAGATCGGACGGGAAGTCCAAAATTGATTATTGGTATACCACATAATTTTACTTTGAACCGATTTCGGCGTTACATACCGTCGCTATAATAAAATCAACGACTTCATCGATCGTTTTATCGGTTGTATCAACGATAATAGCGTCGTCAGCGGCCCGGAGCGGACTGTGTGCCCGCGTTTTATCCTTCTCATCGCGATCAGTAATCTCTGCTTCAACTGCTGCCAACGTTATATCTACGTTTTGTCTTTGGAGTTCGGCGAGTCTCCGCTTCGCGCGTTCTGTCACAGAGGCATCAAGATAGAACTTAAAATCGGCGTTTGGAAAAACAATCGTCGTTAAATCTCTACCTTCAGCGATGATACTCCCCTCGCCACCGATACGTTGTTGATGCTTGACGATCTCATGGCGAATCTCTGGTATTTTTGCAACATCTGCGACGCGTCTATTAACTGCCGGCGTGCGGATCTGGAGAGATACATCTTCGGCGTTGAGCAAAATCGTTTTACCGTTATCCTGAAATTCAATGTGGCACGCCTTTACCTGCTCAAGCAGTACAGGACTATCGGCTGCAAGTTTACCTCGGATCGCCAACACGGTCACTGCCCTGTACATAGCACCGGAATCGAGATAAAGCAGTCCGAGTTTTTCTGCGATGCGTCGCGCGACCGTACTTTTCCCAGACCCGGCAGGTCCGTCTATCGCAATCGTTGCCTGAGATCCAATCTTTTTCATGCGCCTCCTATTTATTGCTGCGCTTTTTGACGATAACTTGTGCCTCCAGCAGTACACGTTCAACCTCAGCCAAGTCATCAGTTTGAAGCAATGTTTTGAATGCTGTTAAGTTTTCAACGATGTCGTCAATCAACGATACAAGGACATCTCTATTCTCTGTGAAAATGTCGGTCCATAAATCCGGCGAACCTGCGGCGATCCGGGTAGAATCCCGAAAACCGGTCGCCGTAAAATCCAACGCCTTACCCTCTTCGGTTTCGACATTCGCAACCGTATTGGTAAGAAGACTCGCAACAAGATGCGGGAGATGGCTTGCAGCACCGATGAGGAGATCATGGGTTTTCGGGGAAAGGAGATGCGGTACTGCCCCAACGAATTCCCATAGATTTTTGATCAACTCTAAGGCATCCGCGTCGGTGTTTGGAGTCGGTGTCAAAATACACGTTGCTTTTTGAAACAGTGTTGCCCGTGCGGCACCGACCCCGGTCTCATGAGAACCTGCCATCGGGTGCCCACCAATAAAAGAGAGGGCATCCGCCCTCTGTTCCTGTAACTGCGTCTCGATTGTCTCTACGAGTGTTGATTTCGTGCTACCGACATCGGTCAGTACGATTCGATGCTGCCGTGTGTCAACAGATTCAATGATCCGCTGTACCAACCTCGGAACCAAGGCAACAGGTGTACACAGCACAACGAGATCCGTTTCTCGAAGTCCTTCCGCTAACTCCGTCGTTATGACATCAACGGCATCGTGTTCAAGCGCATTCTCAAGTCTGCCGATGTTGCGTCCCAACCCGACGCGTTGTCCCTGAAATCCGTTCTTTTTCAACGCAAGCCCAAGCGACCCCCCAATTAATCCGACACCCCATATCGTAATTCGGCGAAGTTGTTGTATCTGTTCCATAGCAAGTCTCAGAAGCCTTTGGTGCAAGTCTCAGAAGCCTTTGATCTCCAAATATATCGCGGTATACTTCATTGATAGAAGTCTTGTATATTTTAAGGGAATTTGCCAATCTTTGTCAAGTGAAAACGTCCACTGCCAATGGGTAGATATGACTTGAAACCTCGTCCATTCCTCACCAAATAAACCGATACATCGGCATCTGCAGGAAGATACCGAGGAGTCCCCAGACACTTCCGACAAGGAATTCGCCTAAAATCAGCCCTAAAAAGAAGGGAGCGACACGTCGGTAAGTCCGTACACCACCGAAACGGAGAATCGCTAACTTGATGAAATAACTGATAAAGACCGAGAACCAGAAAAAGTTGACTGCCCAGGTCCCAGAGATCGCATATCCAATCGGATATAGGGGCCACCAGAAAAAGCGGAGTCGAACCAACGTGAGGCAAAACGCAAACAGCAGTCCGAAAACCATAGCAATCAATGATGGAATGTTCACAGGCATTGGGTTCGTCAACCAGCTCTGCGTGCGGTTAAAGACAGAACCAGACCAGACTTCAATCGCCCCATGTTCATAACCGATATGAAGCGCGCCCCAAAAAGCGGCAAGAGGACTGAGTACCATTGCGAGGAGCATTGCGACAGCCATTCGTCGCGAGGCGCTGCGCGAGCGTTCCGCCAATTTCAAGCCCTCTAATTGATGCGGCATGGTATTGCCTCGGTAGGCACGATTGAAACAGAACACAAGCGAAAATAGTGATAGGTTCTGCCCGCCAAGTCGGCGCATTCCGAACATTTTGGGAAGCAAGACATCGGGTCCCATGGAGCGTAGATCGTGAATCGGTGGTCCCAGTTCAGCACGGACGCGGGTAATGACTGTCACAGTTATCAGGTGGATCGCAAGGACAAGGACTGCCACCCAGAGGGACATGCCCGCGACCCACCAGAAACCGGTTAGTAACAGAAAACCGCTGACCACCCCTAACACTGCAGCGCGATAAGACATCGGTTCGTTTGATTTCACCTTCCGGTTCGCGCGCCACGCCTGTCTGAGAACATCGCGCAGATGGTGTCGTGCACTCCACAACGCCATCAATAACACACCGACACAGACTCCAAACGACTGGTCAAAGATAAATGGAAATCCTGGAATCCGCTGTAGACCAGCGATGCTGCCGAAGATCATCTCAAATTTCCAGAAGATGTAGAAAAACCAGAATGTGAAGGAGAGATCAAGCGGGATAAAGTACGCCATTCCGATAACGAAAGGGAAGAAAACGATTGGCGTCCAGCCAATGGCGTTCCACGGTTTCGTTGTGAACAGTGGACGGAGATCGTAGAATTCACCGCCGAGTCCGGGAAAATTGGGAAACAGAAAATGTAAGCCGTTAATCACGTCTATCCCACCCGCGAGGACAATACCTATCCACAACGGCTTTGATCGGAAAAAGCGCGCCGTCGTCATCTGGAACGGCAGCTCAATAATTGGGTAACTGAGCCGTTCAACTTCAATCCACTGCCTTCGCAGAATCACGTTGATACAAAATGTCGTGAAAAGCAGCACAATGATAAACCCACTCCACGCCAGCACGGGTTGCCACCATAACTGGAGGTGCGGACGTAGATAGAGGGTAGATTCACCTGTAAAATAGACGGTCAACTTACTTTTATCCGTCAAGGCGAGCCAGTCAGGGAGATAGCGGTGAAAGAGTGTACGCCACTCATTCTCTTCTGTTGCCAACCACCCGACTGTGGCGATATTCGTAATGATGACCTCAAACAGGTCGTGTCCACAAATGGCAGAGGCGATGGATAGCATTGTGTAAAGAGTCAGCAATTCGCCTTGGGTGAGTGCAGCGCGCGGTGCGAACCGGTGAAGCAGTGTGTTGAGAACTATCAACACAACGAGTGCAAAAATTGTGTTGAAAAAGAGCGACATCGTTGTCGGGAACCCTTGATCCCAACGTAGCGATGCGAAGACCCAATAGTTATTGAAGGGAATCAGCGCGAGTCCGAGCCAAATAATCCGCCAACGGATTTTCCGGTGAAGGGGAGACGTAGAAAGGGCAGGCGCGTGTTGCTGCATGGATAGTCCCAGTCGGGTTTTGTGGTCAGAATGCGTGTCGTTTTATCTATAAATTCGCTGTGTTATTATACCTCAAAATTGAAACGCACTCAAGAATTTTGCTTGCCTCATTAAGGCAAATCTGGTAAAATAATGCTAAAACTAAGACCACTTGATCTTCTTTTCTAATCAAACAAAATGAACGCTATCAAAGAGGCGCATTATAACCTCGGCATCGCCTATCTGGAGGCGGGACAATACAGTAGAGCCGTTCCTGAGTTCGAGGCTGCCATAAAGCTGGATCCGAATTTATAGGTGCCCACGCTGCGCTCTGTCGCGCCTACCTCGAACAGAATGAACTCGAAAATGCAGGCACAGCGGTCGCAGCGGCATTAAAACTTGATGCCAATTATCAACCAGCATTGCTGCTGTACGGTACTATCATAGAGGCATACCATGACAGGGGCAAAGCCTATTTAGATGATAGACAATACACCGAAGCCGTTGCAGCACTCCAGAAAGCCATAACGCTTGACGCAGATTTAGGCGATAACTCGCAGGATTCCCATCCCGAAAATATACATCTCTATGTCCATCTTGGTGCTGCCTATATCGGCATGAAGGCGTATCAGGAGGCGGTTGAGGCGTTACAACATGCGATCGCACAAGATGCTGATCTCGTTGACGCGCACTACAACCTCGGTTATGCTTACGTGGAACAGGGAGCATCCGACAAAGCAATACCACATCTTGAACGCGCTATTGCTATTGCCCCGCATCTCAAGCGGGCACACTATAATCTCGCCCGCGCCCACCGAGAATCGGGTAATTTGGAAGCAGCGACAAATGCTATTATAGAAACGCTAAGACTCGATCCTAATTATCAACGTGCACACGAACTCGCAGATACGATAAAACAGGCGCATTACAATAGAGGCATCACTGACCTTAACAATAAACGTTATAGTGAAGCCGTTACTGCCTTCCAAAATGCGATAACTCTCGATTCGGATTTTGCGGCTGCACACTACAATCTTGGATTGGCTTATCTCAAGATAGAGACGTATCCACGTGCCGCATCATCGCTTGAAAAAACGATAACCCTTGATCCAAACCATAAAGCTGCATACCACGCGCTTGCGCTGGCTTACCTTGGACAACAGGAACTTGGAAAGGCAAAAAACGCTGCAAAAGAAGCGATAAAAATAGATGCCGATTATCAACCCGTGCGCTCGCTTTTGGAAGCCATTGATCCGAGTTATAAACCTCCAGAAATAGCAGATACCCCGCCATCAGAGCCGGAACAGCCTACAGACCCACAACCTGATACAAAGTCGAGCCACGAGACGCATCACGAACTCGGTATCGCTTATTTAGACGCGAAGATGCACGCCGAAGCAATTGCGGAATTCAAAAAGGCGATAGATTTAGATCCAGATTTTGTGGCAGCATATATCGGTCTCGGCACAGTGTATCTTGAGATAGGACAATTCGACGATGCAGAGAATGCAGCGAAAGAAACATTAAGGATTGATGCTGATTCTCAACCTGCACATCAACTTTTAGATAGCATCAAACAAGCGCGTCCAACTTCCAGCCAACCTGAACCGATACAACAAACCGGTACACCGACAGACCCATCGGATGCGAAACAGGACTTAGAACGTGGACTTGTTTTTCTTAACAGTAGGCAGTACGATCAAGCCGCGGCTGCGTTTAAACGGGTAATAAAGGCGGATGCAAGTTCGGTGGAGGCACACTACGGTTTAGGGCAGGCTTATCTTGAGATCGGCGCGTTTGACGATGCCAAAACTGCGGCGGATACTGTTTTAATGCTCAATCCGAACCATCAAAAGGCACGCGAATTGATTCAGGTGATAGCATTTGCCAGAAACATAGAGAAGAATCAAAAAATTCGGAAGAAAGTTCTACCTTATGCCCTTATCTTAGCAGTTATCGTTGTAGGGATTTTTGTTGAGATGAAGTATGAGGTAATCCCGTGGCCAAACCAAAATCTGAACCTTTCAATAACAGAAATTACCTTAAGAGATCCATCAAGGAATGGTTTCCTTGATGCTGGCGAGACAGCGAATCTTACGTTGAGTATCGAAAATAACGGCGGTACGGCTCGCGATATTGAAGTCAGAGTCCAACCCGCGTCTATACCCGGGGTGGACTTTAAAAACTCTGTTCTGCTTCAGAAGTTGAAAAAAAAGACAGGTGAGACTATTAGAATCTCTATGGCAGCCGATAAGAACGTAAAAGGTAGGGAACAACCCTTGCAAATTCAATTGTTTGGAAAGAGTGGATGGTTCGGAAAGAAAGAGCCGCTCGCGGTTAAAGATTCTTCTGTCAAGATCATACCGGATACACCAGATCCTGTCCTACCAAGGAGACGATAATGAATGAAAGAATTTGGGGGATCATTGGCGGAGTTGCTTTGCTACTTGCGCTTTTATCACCACTTGTATTAGGGAACTCCAAAAAGGTAGAGAGACTTTTTAAAGATGCTGAAGCCTTGCATGAACGTTCCAACTATGAAGGTGCTATTGAAAAATATAAGAAAGCACTAAAAGAATCAAACAAACCCGGGGCAAAAACGGAGCATATCAATAAGGATTTCACGACCCTTGCCAATCTTAGAATCGCGCTATGCTACTATCATCTCGCAGAAAAAACGCAGGATGTCAATTATTATCACGATGCGCTTGCCTATATTACAAAAGCCTGGCAGAACGCCTATATTGCTAAACATCAAGAAGAACTAATTTACTTATGGGCAGAGACCCTCTACAAAATTGAGGACTTTGAACAAGCAAAAGCCAAATTTGCTTGGTTGATAGAAAAGTTTCCAAATAGCCGTCGGGTGGCAAAAACATTGTACACTATCGGAAACATCAACTATCAACAACAGAACTACGAAGAAGCAAAATCCGCCTTTCAAAAACTTATTAATGAATTTCCAAATTCTGAATTTAAGATAGAAGGAGAACGTCGCATCGTTGAGATAGAACAGTTATTTGATGTTGCAACGAAACAGTCGGTTGAGAACGAAATGCTCTCTGAAGTATCTGATGAACCAGCACTTACCCCTCCGCAGCCAGATTCGGAATCTCAAGTTAAGGTAATGTACGATGAAGCCTTTAACCTAAGACAGCAAGGTAGAGTCCACGATGCAATCCAACGCTACACAGACCTCATCACACAATTCCCTGAAAACCATCAATATATTATAGATGCCTATATTGGAATAGCAGAAATCTATCTTGAAGCAGAGGATTATGTGAACGCTCGCGCGAACTATGAAGAAGCAATGTACACCACAAATGACGGAGAAGAAAAAATAGAACTTTATAAAAAATACCAACTCACTTATCTTGTTCCGGTGTACGCCGACGATGGAACAATGCAAGACAATCGCGGAAATGCACAATTCTTTATTGAAGCTACCCGCCTCCGAAAGAAAGGTAAATTCTTAGAGGCAGCCAAACTATATGAACAACTTACCAACCGCAATATTTCCACTGAAGATACCGCGAAAGCGATCTATTGGACCGGCTACTGTTACCACAAAGAAGGACTCACTACCCCAATTTTATTTGGTAAATCAGTTAATGCTTTTAAAAGACTTATTGATGATTATGGCGAGAGTTCATATACAATTGAAGCATATTATGGCTTGGTTTTGGCTTACTCCGATTGGGCACGGACACCTGGTTATAAATCCAAATGGAAATTAGTAATCACAATAGTTGAAGAAGCTATTGCAAAATATACCAACAGCCATGATTTTAGAGATCGAGGATGGCTTAGTCGTATGCGGGAACTAAAAGAGATCGCTATTCAAGAGTTAAAATCCCGATCGAATCCGAATCCAGACATCAAACCTATCCCAGTTATAGACCCCGATTCAGCATCTAAACCACTATCGACCAAAGAACGTCATGTTGACCAAGGGTACATACACTTTGGACGAGGTGAACTCAAAAATGCGATAAAGCAAGCGAAACAAGCCTTAAAAGATGACTCAAATTATCAGCGCGCTCACGAACTCTTATCCGAGATAAAAGAGACGTACTATGGCCGCGGTTGGACATTCTTTGACGAAGATCAGTACGACAAAGCAATCGATGCATTCAAAAACGCTATCAACATTGAATGGCAGTTTAAAGAAGCACACTGCCATTTAGGGGTGATTTATATTAAAAAGAAAGCGTATGCTGAGGCGATAAAAGTTCTTAAAGAAGCAATAAACATTGATAAAAGTTTTAAAGAGGCACATTTCAATCTCAGTCTTGCCTACCTGAAACTCGGTAGATTTGAGGAAGCTAAAAACGCCGCTAATGCTGCGTTAAGAATTGATCGAAATTATGAACCAGCAAACAGACTTATAGATTATATAGCAGATTGATTTTGACTTAAAGCGGCAATTGAAAACGCAGAAATATCCAGGTTCGGTTTTGATTTTGGTTTTCGTAGACAGATGTCAACGTTTTTCCGGCAATATAGCGAGCACAACTCGCTCCTACAGAAGAAAATATAGACATACATTATGTAAAACTAAATGCCCCTGGGAATATCCGTAAAGATTTGACCCAAGATTAATTGTGTGTTAAAATCACGAAATGTGAATTTTTATCCAGCGAATCAACATCTTAAAAGGAGCTAGACGACATGAAAAAAATCTATCTATTAGTCGTTACCTATCTACTAATATCAACTCTGTCCTTATCAAATGTATATGCTCAAGATGACTCTGAATTAGATTTACCGAAAGGGGCAAAAGACCGATTCGGTAAAGGGTGGGTGCGTGATATAGAATTCTCCCCTGATGGAAACCAACTTGCCGTTGCAACTACCACCGGTATCTGGATTTATGATAGTCACACTGGTAGACAAATTAACCAGTTTGAAGGACACATGGGCGGTGCTAATGCTATTTCATATTCTCAAGATGGTCAACTTCTCGCTGCCGCACATCAAGACTTGACTATTAGGTTATGGAAACCCACCAGAAAGAGCCCCAAAAAACCGATCCCTGCCCTTAGGGGCCATAAAGATAAAATATATGCGGTTACCTTTTCATCCGATGATAAAAGCAGCATGTTGGCAAGTGCTAGTGCTGACAAAACAATCCGACTTTGGGACCCGCACACTGTAACCGACGACGAGAGACTTATTGCAATCCTACCGTACAAGGATTCCGTTCGGACCGTAGCCTTTTCATTTGACAATCGGATGCTTGCTGGTGGAAGTGACGATGGGATTATTCAAGTCTGGGACGCTGGTACAGGTGACCGAATATACGAATTTAAAGAACACACTAATTCTGTTCAAGCGGTGCATTTTTCACGTAATAGGACTCAGTTGGTAAGTGCGAGTTTAGACGGTAACGTCCTTTTATGGAGTCTCGTTGGTGAAGGTGGAAAACTTCATTCACCAATACAACATAACGCCTCAGTATATACGGCTAAATTTTCTCCAGATGGAAGCACTTTTGCCACTGGCAGTGCAGACAAACTAATTCGGTTATGGGACACAAACACGGCAAGGCACAACCTTACCTTTACAGGACACAAAGACTCTGTATCGGATATTGACTTTTCCCCTGATGGCACCACACTTGTCAGTGCCAGTCCTGACGGGACGATATTATTATGGGACACAATCGGTGCCCGAACACGAATTGAAATATCAGAACATACCGGAGGCATAAAAGCCTTAGCATACACAGAAGACAATCGTATCCGAGCATGTGGGACCGGATTAGATGGAAAACTCCGGCTGTGGGACGCCGGTACTAGTAGCGAACTTTCTCCACTTAGCGAACATACAGGATTAACACAAGCTGTCACATTCTCAAACGATGGTAAAACGATTGTTAGCGGTGGAAGCGAAGATGGGACAATTTTCCTATCAAATGTCCTCAAGGTCCTCGAAAACAATAAAGGAATTAACAACGAAAGCTTACAGTCTGTATTGACAGGGAACACACATGGCATCACTGCACTTGCACTGTCACCAGCAGGCACTACACTCGCCACTGGTGGCACAGATGGCAGAATTCACCTATTGGATGTTGCCTCTCGCCGTGAATTGAAAGTGTTAAAAGGGGCTCAGGGCACAATTACAGCCTTGGCGTTTGCAGTTGATGGGACCCATCTTTTCAGTGGTGAAGAAAATGGTACTATTCGTCAATGGAACGCCCTTACAGGCACAGAAGTGGGAACAGGTTACAGTACTCCATTAGGGGCTATTACCGCCCTATCGTATTCGCTTTCTAATGAATGTCTTGCCGCCGGAGATGCCACTGGTACAATTCAGTTTTTTGATCCTGCCACAAAACGTAAAAAAGCAAGGGAATTCTTCATCCCTCACTCCAGTATAACCACTCTCATTTTTTCCGATGATGGCAGTTCTCTTGTCAGCGGCAGTGAAAACGGTACTATTATCGTTTGGGATATGAACGCAGAACTTCTAAGCACAGAGTTCCGGGACAATACATCAGAAGAAGACAAGATCACACCACAAACTAACACCTCACAAAAGCACAAGATTACTGAACAAACTGCACAGGAGATTGCCCAATACGCTTTAAAGGCAACAGTATACTTTGGAATACAAAAGCTTGACAGAACAATCTCAGAAGGAAGCGGTTTCTTCATCCGACCAAACTATATCGCCACCAATTATCACGTTATTGAAGATGCTACGGCGGCATATATAAAACTGGTTGGAAAACAAACAACGTACCGTGTTGAAAATATTGCAGCGACAGATCCAGAGCGCGATCTCGCTATCCTGAAAGTCAGTAATACTAATTCAGTAGTACTACCGCTTGCTAATAGCGACAAAGTTGAAATTGGTGAGACTGTTTATGCTGTAGGTAACCCGAAAGGTTTGGAAGGGACAGTCTCGAATGGTATTATCAGTAGCATACGAGTCGCAGGCAACATTGACCCCTCCCAAACCTAAAGGATTGGGATTCCTTTGACGGAACTCCCAAGTGGTTCTTTTAGGTTATACCACGACGTCCATTTGACGTTCTGCGATACTGGCTTCTCTGACTCCCTTCAGCGTCGCAATCGTCCAGACGTTATCCTTGGGAGCTTGTTCGGGTTTAATCCGAACCGACACGAGTGTAATCTCGCGGTGCGGGTCATCTGGCACACTACGGAAAATCACTTGAACCTTCGTGACCGACCGATACTTCTGGCAAGTATTTCTTGCTTCAGAACTTGAAATCTCAACAAAATCTGAACCTCGCAAGGTTTCAGGAATATCGTATCTTTCAACGTATTCGGATTTTGTGATGTTCGTTTTTAATGGATATTAGCCATAGTCATTCTGTCCTTGTAAGAGGGTGATTGAGACCAGTAGCAAGGTAGCTACTGCTTACACGTCTCAATCAATGACTATGTTAATTATACTACATTTTTGACGAAATGTCAACTCTTTTTTTAACTATAGCCCCATGGTCTAATTCAATAGGGCGGTTCTGTATCCCAAAGCTAAAGCATTGGGTTTTAGAACCGAAAACGTAGATAAATGGATCCAAATAACTGCTGCAGTTTCTCCAGGGAGCAGTGGAGGTGCTGTGCTAAACAGTAGAGGTGAAGTCATAGGCATTGCAACGGCTATTCACAAGGATGAAGACGCTCAAAACCTTAATTTTGTTGTTCCATCAAATTACCTCAAGGCACTACTTGGCAAAGTGCAATAATGCCTAACGCGTAAAACTAATCCAAAAAGTGTTCGGCATTGCTATCTAATACTGCAATTTAAACCCAAATGGAGAGTTCGCTATGTACACAGGCATGGCTGAAAAGTATTATGCCAAAAGACGCAGAAACCGAGCACTTCTACTCTCCTTGGCAGTGCATGTGATTGCGATTATTTTTACTGCGGTATTGGTACTGAAACCCAAAATAGAACAGATCATAGAAAATAGCATCGCTGTGGAGTTCGTCGAACCGCAGCAGCATCAGCGGACACAAGTTCCGAAAAGGATCATCCGAGAGGTAAAACGGAAACAGACCACAGCAGGTCCCGCCATTCGTAGCGCAGCAGCAAAACTCCCGACGGCATCAAGATCAGCAATCCCACGCGTTACGGATACACCCACCTTAGAGGCACCTCCGCTCCCTACAGTGACAGCACTCGCCCCTTCACCAGAGACAATTCTCTCAACTACGGACGTTCCCTCCGCCACAATAGAGAGAGGCAGCGGAGAAATCGAGGGTGGAGACGCAGTACTCGGTTCAGGAAATAGCGGTGAAATTGTGAGACAGCGCGGTGGTGGTTCCGGTCAAAGTCTCGGTAACCTAACGCAATCCGGTGGCAGTGGACAAGATGGATTGGGGGAAGGAATACCAGAAACGCTTGGCAGTTACAGAGATGAGATTGGAGACAAACTCGGTAGCATTATTGATGAAGAGGACGGCATCGTGCGTGGACATATCCGACTGATACGCCTCAAGCATCAAATGAGCGACTGGTGGCAGGACCCAACAGCGATTCCATCGTTAATAAAATGGTTGCGTGAGAATGCGCGAACGATTACCGCTGATATGAAATACGCGGGGGGTGCGTTGCCGCTCACAGACGACCGCATTATGGATGCACCCCTCGTGATCATGACAGGACACGATCAAGCGATGTCGGTGTCCTACCAACAGTTAGCTGACCGCAATTCGCAGGCATCAGGGTTCACGGATGCAGAGCGTGCAGCCCTTCGCAAATATATTCTCGATTATAACGGTATGCTGTTTTTTGACTACTGCGGGGACGGCGGTAACGAAAAATCGTTCGCCAATCTTGTAGAAACCGAGTTACGCGCGATATTCCCTGAGTATCCGATGAAAACCCTGAGTGATATACAGCATGAGATTTTTCAATCCTATTACAAACTGAAAAAGACACCTGTTGGCGGCTCAACGTTCTGGGGCACAAATTACAAAGGTGGTAACGTAAAATGGCGACATATCAGGGGCATCTTGGTGCCGGGACGGTTAGGTAAACCTCGCCTGGCAGTCGTGTTTTGCCCGCTCGATTACTTATGCAGTATGGAGACGGCAGAAGTTGATAGCCGCGCGCCACTTGCATCCAGACGTTCCTCGGATGTCTACCGGTTCATGACAAACATGTTTATTTACCAGATGCGGCAAAGGGCTACTAACGAATAAAAAAAAAATAGGGCGCGCTTCATAAACGCGCCCACATCAGAATTACATCAATACCTATCGTTGTTCAGGTAAAGCACTCTATCGGCGAGGATGCTACCCATCGCCACTATTCCTTAATCACAAAGAATTTTTCCTCTTTAATCCGTTCTTCAGGGAAACGTGCGCGCGCCCAGATCGCTTTTGAATTCTCAATCATTTGCGGATGTCCACACGCATAGACGACAGCGTTGGTATGGTCAAAGCCGAGTTGGTCGCCGTACTTCCGAATTACATCTTCGGCACGCCCGCTCTCGCCTTGCCATTCAGGATCTTCCCACGGACGACTGACCGTTGGAACAAACGTGAACCACTCTTCCTGCGCCGCGAGTTCATTGAGTTCATCCATATAATACCCAAGTTCCCATGAACGGCTTGCCCCGACAATCGCTATGATTTGATGCGGACTCGATTTGCCCTGTTCCTGCTCAATTTTTTGTGTCCGCGCGATGCTAATATAGGGTGCAGCACCGGTCACAGTTCCTGCCATGACGTGGCGTGTCATCCCGCTCTCCGTGTCCATCACGAATTTTCCGACGAGACGGTCTCGAATAAACACGGTGTCACCCAACTCCAATGCCCAAAACAGAGGGGTCGTAGCACCCTCTGGCACCAATTCTACGAAAACCTCCATGAAAGGTTCATGTGGGGAAGATACTATCGAATACGGACGTTGGACGATCTTTCCGTCAACTTCAAAACCGATAGTGGCGTATTGTCCGGGTATAAATGGTAGCTGCTTATCAACACGGAATTTGAACGCGGCTAAATCTTCAGAAAAGTCCTCACGTTCAATGAGTTCACCTTTACAATATTGCGTTCTGGCGCGTCTTCTTTGCATAATTATTTCCTTCAAACTTTCTATAGCAAGTTTCGGCTCGTAAGTTACGCCGAAAAGAAAATCACAGAATTTAGACTAACTCTTCATATATTATACGCAAAACGAAAACGCATATCAAGTTTTTTTCCAAGGCAGTCAGCAATCAGCGGTCAAGGATGTGGCGACCGGGAGGTCGCTCCTACAATTGTTGGGCGCTTGCAATTCAGATGTTTTCTGTGATAAATTACAATAGTAGCGCGGATCCAATCTGCCCCATTTTGTGCAATTGTGAACAAAGCCTGCCCTGTTTTGTGCAGCTTTTTTGGGTATCTTGCTAAAAGTCGGTTGTGGGGTATTATTCAGATAGGCACGGAATTTGCTCATAAATATGATATAGATTAATCTCTCCGAAACAAGGAACGCAATTTATGAAAAAGCCAAAGCTTCTCTATATCGTGTGTCTCTTAATTCCGTGTCTACTGCTATCAAACAGTCTCGCGCAAGAATATGCAGCACAATGGCATTTACCCGAAGGTGCGAAAGCACGCCTCGGAAATGGCAAATTAAACAACATCATATTTTCACCGGACGGCACGCGAGTCGCAGTGCCAACTTCTATCGGCATCTGGGTTTATGATACACACACCAGCGATGCTGTCTCGTTGTTTAGTGGGATACAGACCGGTGAAATCGGAAAGTATCTACCCACCGTACCACCAGAAGTACTAACATTCTCTGATGATGCGCTAATTGTCGCCAGTGCCCATGCTGACAGGATCTATGTCTGGGATACCGCAACAGGCACGGCGTTTGCGATGCTTGACGAACACCCGAACGCAATTAAAGCGATTGCCCTTTCACCTGACAACACAAAGCTTGCTACGGCAGGCGGAGACTGGATTGTGCGGGTGTGGGATGTTGGTACGGGTAAATATATCAATAGTCTTAAAGGACATTCAGGAGCAGTCAACGCGATCGCATTCTCGCCAGATGGTAAGATCCTTGCAAGTGCTGGAACCAGACTACGACTCTGGAATGCCGATACGGGTGAACTACTGAACGCCGATAACAATGACTTAGGTTCTATTGACCATCTCGTATTCTCACCAGATGGCAAAACCCTTGCCAGTAGTGATGGATGGTCGCATTCGGTACGCCTGTGGGATGTGGATACCAGCACCATCAAGAAAAAATTCAAAAAACACAACAGCAAAATCCGTGATATTGCGTTTTCACCAGATGGCAGACGACTCGTCAGTGTGAGTTCCGATGGAGAGATGCGTTTAACGGATCTTAGTACGGATGCCGAACCAAAGAGTCTACCGACACCTGACGATAAAACACCGCAACCCGTACCCGCCATCCTAAAACTCAAAGCACTTAAGCAGGCATATCTACCAAGGCGACGGGATGATGTTTATTCAGTGGGATTCTCTGAAGACGCGACACAACTCATCAGTGTCAGTAAGGACGGCAGTCTTCATGTTTGGGACGTTGAAACCGGACGCTACCGGACATCCTTCTCCCTTGGCGCGTATAGCGATCAGGTCTATCATATCACTTTCTCTGAAGATGGTAAATTCCTCGCCAGTAACGACGGATTTGAAGAACGGGTCCGCGTCTGGGATGTCGAAAACGCCACACAACACGCCATTTTGACGCCCGGGCAAGGCAATGTTTTTAACCCCCTTCGTCACCTAATGGTCTCTTCAGGTATCAAAAAAATTGTCGGACGCGAATTACAAGGGGCAATTCAGATCTGGAATGCTGAGACCATAGAGCATCTATCTTCCATACCGACAGACCGAATGATACATTACTGGCCACTGCTACTTTCACCTGATGGAAAATTCCTCGCTGGTACAGACATACTATCCAAGAACCAAATTGAGTTTTGGCAGACGGATCTGGGTGCCCCTCTATTCACACTTGAAGGACACGCAAGTCCAGTGACGGAATACGCATTCTCCGCAGACAGTAAGATCTTCGTTAGTGGTGGTAGGGACGGAACTATTATTTTATGGGATGTCAAAACAGGCGACCAACGCAACAATTTCACAGGACATACAGCGTCTATTAGTGCATTAGCCTTCTCTGCAGATGGCAAAACACTCGTAAGTGGAAGTGGCAACGAAATCCGCCTCTGGAATGCTGACACCAGCACTCTAATTGGCATTCTTGATACCGGGTTGAACGTCCAAGCATTAGCCTTCTCGCCTGATGGAAAAAGCCTCGCCTGCGGAACCGAGGATGGACGGATTCAGATATGGGCTTTAGTTCCAAACTTTCAAGTGCAGTCCACCTTCGCGGGGCATCAAGGAGCAATTTATGTGCTGATGTTCTCACCAGACGGCAAAACACTCGCCAGCGGGAGTAATGACGGCACAATCCTTCTCTGGGATTGGGAGAAATCTCTCAAGTAGACGACAACTAATTAACAGAAACAGGACTTACGCAAATTGAGAAAATATCGGACGTTTAGACGCAAAAAGCGGTAATTTCTGTCCTTTAAACCCCCTAAATCCCCCTTATCAGGGGGACTTTAAGACGGAATGCGTAAGTCCTAAGAAAAATATAGTGCGAGGGCATCCGATCTGGCACTATATTCTTACATCTCTGCCAACTTCTTTTGGAGCCATCGTGTCATTGGTGCGTGCCCCGGATCGCAGACCTCGATGAAATGCCCCGGCAAGGGTTGACCGATTAACGCCTCAACATCCCGCCGCCGTTCTGCGACAACCGTCGGATGATCACTCGCAACGTTCACTTTCTCCTCTGGATCGTTACGGACATCAAAGAGTTCATCACCCTTCTCATCGTTATAACCTACGGAAGTGCAGAAGTTCCAGTGGTCATCGCGTACGCTGACGCGTCCGCGGGCATTGCCCGTAGCAAAGCCAGCCCACCCCGTGATAATCCGTTCGCGAAGCGATGCCTTCTCCTGTGTAACGAGTTGCCACATACCCTCACCGTCCGTCCAACCGCACGGAATATCAAGCAGGTTCAGGAGCGTCGGCATTAGATCGTGATTCTGCACAAACGCGAAAATCTCCTTGTCGTTCGGTCCTTCAGGATGTCGGATCATCAAATTCAGCTGCGTGTTGAACGGGTGTAACTTGTTCGCGCCCTTTCCGAAACTCCCGTGGTCGCGGAGTTGTGTGCCGTGATCGGACATCAGCACAACTAATGTATCGTCTTTGATGTTCAACTGCTCTATCTTATCAAGCAGCACACCGACCCATTTATCGACAAAGGTAACCTCTCCGAGGTAAAGTGCCTCAATTCGGCGCAGTTCATCTCCCGTAGGACCGTCGCCTTCGTTTGCGCCGCCCGGTGTGATGAAATCTTTCCCGGAATAGTCTGGGAAATAGATATCTGCGTAGGCCTTCGGGGGATCCCACGGTTCATGCGGATCGAAACTATCCACCCATAAGAAGAAGGGGCCGACAGTGTGATTATCTTCAAGCCAATCCGATGCAGCACGGAAAACGCGCGCGCAACTATAGTCATCTTCTGATTGCCGGTGGCGTTGCGACAATAGATAGTTAACAAGCCCGGCGTGTCGTTGCCAGTTGAGCGGTTCACGGACATGTTTTCGGAGTTGTTCTTCAATCAGGCGTGGATCGCCGCTGTGCCAGTTATCTGATTCCTGTCCGCGGATGAAATCGAAATGTGCGAATCCGCGCGAGAAATTCATCGTCGGTTTGAACATGTGATACGTATCGGCAATCAGTGCGGTGAGGTAACCACGTTCCAGCAAAATCTCGGCAATCGTGTCCTGTTCCGGCGGAATCTTATGCCAACCCGGTGCGTGGTGCCAATGCCCACGGCGATCAAAGTTATATTTCCAAGGGAAGCTCCGCATCCCTGTAAAGTTGCCACGCCGTATCTGAAGCGTCGGTTGTCCTTCGCCAAATGCGCGTGTGAAACGGACAGACTCCGACGCCAGAGCATCAAGGTTCGGCGTTTGCACGTGGCTATACTTTTTACCTTCACCGATGATGTCGGCACGAAATGTATCTAAACAGATACAGACAATATTCATAATGTTACGCCCCTCTCATTTCATCAAGGATTATTTCGGCAGCTTCCAGAGGATCTTCCGCCTCAATAATAGGTCTGCCGACAACAATGTAATCTGCCCCTTGGTTAATCGCCTCTGCTGGCGTGGTGATACGACGTTGGTCACCAGTTTCCGCCCATTTCGGACGGATACCGGGCGTCACAATCAAAAAGTTATCGCCGCACGCCTTTCGGATCGGTGCAATTTCCAACGGCGATGCGACGACACCGTCCAACCCGGCTGCCTGTGCTAACTGCGCGAGATAGACGACTTGGTCTGTCAGTTGCCGTTCTGAACCGAAGTTTTGCTGAAATCCGGTCTCATCAATACTCGTCAGAATGGTCACACCGAGCAGAATAGGTCTCGGAATATCTGCTTTGTATGCGGCATCATCTGCACTACTTCTCGCGGTTTGCATCATCTCAAGCCCACCAGCAGCGTGCATGTTAATCATATTTGCGCCGTGTTTCGTCATCATGCCGACATCGCGTGCTACTGTGTTCGGAATATCGTGGAATTTCAGGTCAACAAAGACTTTATGCCCGTTTTGTTTAAACCATGGAAAAACTTCCGTTCCGAGAGCACTGAACGCCTGAAAGCCGATTTTAAACCAGCGGACTGTCTCAGCAAGCGTTGCACACATCCAATCAATATCTTTACCGTCATCTGTATCCAATGCGACGATCAATCTATCTTTCAATGTTTCATTCTCCGTTATAGGGTTTGTCGTTTTAGGGGTCTTCAAGTTCACCTTAGCGAGGGGGTATTCGCTTTTCAGTCGGTTTTATTCACTGTCATTCGGGGTCTTCAACATCTCCAGTTGCGCAACAATCGTCTCCAACTGGACAACAATCGTCTCCAACTGGACAACAATTGCCTGCTTTTCAGTTTTGAGTGCTTTTACTTCGCCAACGAGCACTTTCAGTTCGTTTTGGATTATTCCTGCTTCCTTTCCGACTGCCCCTATTTCGTCAGTGAGGGCGCGTAAGTTGTCTTGGAATTTTCGATATTCGGTACTATTTACCCGCATTTCGGCAGGCAGTGTATCGCGTAGGTTAGTATATTTAGTTTTTAGTTTGGCAGCCCTCGCATGCAGTGTGACAGTTCGTGCGTGTAGTGCTACAGTCTTTGCACGCAGTGCATCGCGCCGACGAGAGTTCTGTAGATGCACAGACACGAACACAATCATCCAAATAGAAGCAAGTCCTACAATAATGAACATCAGGTTTCTTCTAAAAAGAGACATTTTAGTGCCCTCTAACTGTGAATCTCACAATTTCCGCAAAATCTGCTCCACCACTCGTTGGGTTTCTCGGTGTGCGTCGTCGATCTGGGTCTGACAATTATAGACATGTTGTGCAATCTCGTTGAGTTGTTTTTCAAAATTATCTATCATCCGATGAACTTCCGCGGGGGACGTGCCGCCGAGGCTCTGGTTATTCTGAATCGCTGACTCTGCATCCAAAATCTGTTTCAGCTGCGCAATCGGTATGTCAATATTTTTTTCTTTCAAGAGTTCCTGCGTTAGTTCCCAATCGGCGAAGGTTTTTTCTTGCTGTACCAGTTCCGCGACGAGCCAGCCGACAATCTCGTGGCACTCCCGAAAACTGATCTGATGCTCTTTAACGAGATAGTTCGCCAACTCCGTTGCGGTCGCGAAATTCGCATTCGCCAATTCAGCCATCCGGTCTGTCTGGAAATTTGTCGTCTTGAGAAGATCCGGTAGCAGACCGAGACACGCTTTCACAATATCAAACGCCTCCCACAGCGGCGGTTTATCCTCTTGAAAATCACGGTTATAACCCATTGGCAAACCCTTGAGGTTCGTCAACAGGTCGATCAATGCACCGTAGACGCGTCCGGTGCGCCCGCGTGTGAGTTCAGCGATGTCTGGATTCTTCTTCTGTGGCATGATAGAACTCCCGAAACTATATGCATCGTCAAGCACCGCCATCCGAAATTCATAGGTCGTCCAGTAGACAATTTCTTCGCTGATTCTTGAGAGATTTGCCATCACGAGCGCTAACGCAAAAAGCACCTCGGCAATAAAATCTCGGCTGCTAATAACGTCAAGGGCGTGTTCGTGTGGCGCGTCGAAACCGAGCAGTTTCGTTGTCAATTCTCGGTCGATTGGGAAGGTCGTACCAGCCAAGGCACATGCGCCGAGGGGGTTCATATTGGCGAGTGCATAAGCAGACCGCAGACGTTTCTGATCCCGCAAGAACATACTGACATAAGCCGTTGCCCAGAAACCGAGACTGATCGGCTGTGCGTGCTGTGTATGTGTGTACCCCGGCATTACAATGTCGGCGTGTTGCTTCGCAATCTGTAGAAAGGCTTCGCATAACGTGGAGAGTCCACGCTGGGTATTGAGAATCTCATCTCGGATGTAGAGATGTGCATCGACAAGTACCTGATCGTTACGGGAACGCGCTGTGTGGAGTTTGCCGCCGAATTCGCGTCCTGCGTTCTCAATCAGGTAAGATTCGACGTTCATGTGGACATCTTCTTTATTGGGATCAAGGGTAAGATTACCGTTCTGAAAATCCTCTTCCGCTTTCTGGAGCCACCGTAAAATCTCGCGTAGATCGGCATCGGAGATGATTTTTTGCCGAGCGAGCATAATCGCGTGCGCTTGGCTGCCCCAAATGTCGTATCCGATGAGGCGTGTGTCGGCTTCAATGGAGTGCGTGAAGGCTACTGTCTCTGTAGTGAGGTTCGTGCTGAAACGTCCACCCCAGAGCGTTTTTTCCGATTTTCCCATATTCCGTTAGTTTTCTGCTTTCTCAAGCGATTTAAAGACCTCCGCCGCCAGTGAATTTTGATCCTGTTCCGTCCAGATTCCGTAGTCATCATCATAAATGATAGTTTCATGACGCGCACGATATAAATCGCGAATAACTCGTTCAATATGTTGTAGTTCATCAGTACTAAGGTTCGGCAACGCCGCTGTTATTTCTTGAATTGTACTCATCTAAAAATATCCTCCACAAAAGTATCAAGAACATAAGTCCTAACAATTGTTGCTACACAACCTGCGGTGGACGGCGTATTGACATCGGTTGGATAATCTTGCGTTGGTCTGGAGTCAACCGTGCTAACAACTCATCTGAATGCGGATAGTCGAACCGCTCTCGAACATATCTCGGCGAATAGCGATAGACGATTGATCTGCGATACCCGTCATTTGTCCGCTCTGCCGACCCGTGCGTAATCGCGTCTGTGAACATGACGACATCGCCTGCCTTGAGATAGATTTCCTGCGTCGCGAAGGCTGTCCCTGCCGGTTTCCCGGTCACACCGTCATAAACCATACCTTTCCCGTTCTGCTTCAAACGCGGGTGTATCTCTGTGCATTTATGGCTCCCTGGTACGAGTACCGGTGCGCCATCACCGGGTCCAATATCGTTGAGTGCCATGAGAACGTTAATCTGTCCTACCATCCATTCGCCTGTATTCTCCTGCCGGAATGTCAGGTAACTCAACGGGACATGTCCGCCACAGTGGATATGAATGAAACCGCCGGGCCCGCGAACGTTAAGGAAATTCTCGTGAATCGAAAGCCCATTGACCTCGTGGATGTATTTCCGAACGAGACCGACCCATGCTGGATGGTCAATCAACTTCTCAAAAACATCGCCGCCCTCAATGATATTCTGGAAATTCACACCGTTTTCAATGTTGTAGGTATGCGTCTCAATATTGCCGATCCAACGTGGAATCCGTTTGTCCTCTGTATTTTCTTCCCAAGGTTGTTCAACGTAAGCCCAATGCGCATCGATCCACGCGTTCATCTTATCCAGATCGTCTTTCAAGATGGCGTTCTCTAAAATGAGATAGCCTTGTAGGTCGAACAGATAATCTTGAAATTCTTGCTCCATTTTTTCCGTCTCCTTAGCAGGCGTGGCGTTTAACCACGCCTCCAGAACAAGCCGAACGATTCCGCTACAGATATGCGTCCAATTCCGCTTCCGTCGGTGTCGGTGTCGAGATACCGCCTTCAGGGATTTCTAACTTGGCTGTCCATACGATTGCGTTGAGAATGAGTTTACGGACCTGGTCATCTGCCCAATTGCTGTGGAGATGCCCACCAGTAAACCCGAACCCGCGCCCCCCATCTGGGCGCTCTACACACCATCCTAAGTGCTGCGGTTCACCATTTGCAACGGATGCGCGGACGTGCGGGTTCCCGCTGTGGGGTCCGTCGGGCCTTTCAAGTGTTGATTCAGGTGCGATCGCGCTCAACAGCGGTGTCACACCCTGCATATTCTCACGGAAACGCATGTGATAATACCACTCGTCTTCCAGTGAGAACGGCTCCAACCCTTGCGTTATCGGGTGTTCAGGAAATCCGGTAAATGTTGCTGTCCAATACGGGTTGACCGAAAGATGTGTTTCAAAGTAACCGCCGATCCAGTCCAAGAAACGATCTCCGGGTTCACCTTTCGGTACTTCGACTGCATAATGCAACATCGCAAGTCCAACGCCTTGATCTATCAGTTCAGAGATCTGTTCAAGGTGCGGAATACTAAGGTGTCGGGCACCGCCATCAGAATAAACAATGATTGCATCTGTATCTGCGAAAGTTGCCGGATCCTCGGGCCAGCCCTGAGAGACCACGGCTTCCACACCGTCAACATGTTTGTTCAATAAATCCGCGAAGAGAGCACATCCGGCGGGATGCTCATGGGAACCACCGCCATGACTCGCGCTCCCGGCCACCATAACAATTCGAGATTTCTTTGACATATTCACTCCTTTATTTCAGTTACTCGCGAGTTTACCGAATCATAACTTTTCTGCCAACTCGCTTAAAACTACGCCTGCATAAATCTTATTCCATCGTGACTGGAGATAAACATTGACCTGTTTGTCACCATTCTCGAACTATACCGTAAGTGTCAAAATTTCTGTCCACACTAATTATTAGGAGATTTTCAACGAGTGCCTGAGCAATAATCAAACGGTCAAATGGATCCCGGTGATGAGGAGGCAAGGCGGTCAACTGTACGAGGCTATCAATCGTGATATCCAATATCTCAATTCCGCGGGAATCCAGTTCATCTGGAAACAATTGGTTAAAGGGTTTATCTAAAACGAGCTTTCCTATATTGACCTTGATTGCCATTTCCCAGAGGCTCGCGATACTGAGGAAAATCTCACTGTTTGAATCCAGAATTAGTCGGCGTGCCTTGTCACTGAGTTTTTGGTCTTCAGAAATAAACCAAAGCAGCGTGTGTGTATCCAGCAGGTATCTCACCGCATATACTCCTCAAATTCCGGGAGCTCAGCGTCAAAATCGTCAGCGATCTTGATAAGTCCGTTGAGGGTACCTGCTTGACGGGGCGGCTGCAAGGTCTTTAGACCATCTCCATAAAACAGGACGTGATATTTCACGTACGTTTTATCCAACAATTTCAAACAATTCTTGACTTCTTTGAACAATGGTGCAGTTTTCGCTTCGTGCCTTTCCAGGTAGGCAAGCCGTTCACCAACAAATGTTTCGCACGCTTCTAATGCCGATGTAAGTTGTGCTATGTCTTCGGCTATCATTTGTGGACAAATATGCATGTCGATAACGTCTGGATATGCGGCAGCGTCCGACAGATTATTTAGATCTGAACGAACAGAACCTGAGTCAAAATCGGACAACTCTCCGAGATTTTCAGCAATTTTATGCAGCAATCCGACAAAGGAGATACGCGCCTCATCGGGTTTAATTTGCCGATACAGCCTTGCAAGCATATAATTCAGATGTGAGCGTTCCAAGTATCCGTAGTGGAAATCTTGGGTACGTCGATGTCCGTGGATAATGATTCGGATTTCCCAGAATACTCTGGCATCTCGAAGCAGCAACCGAATCTCTGGCTCAATAACCTCCATCCATTCACGCCACTTCTGAAGTTTTGAACTTATCAATTTCTTTTTACTCATAATCAAGTCTCCTCAAAAAACTGCAGTTGCAGCGGAGCCCTGTCAAATTCAAAGGCAAAAAACAGAAAATATTTTCATCGCAATGCTAAAGTATTATACACGTTCTCCTTATGGATGTCAATTTTTTAATACTTGACAATCACAGCAAGAAGCACTAAAATACTCCCTAAACTTAATACAAAATAGGAGGAGCCTCATGGAGAAATTCCCGATCGTTGATACACACGTGCATCTCTGGCACCCGAAACAGTTGCGCTATCCATGGCTTGCGGAAGTCCCGACGCTAAATAGACCTTACCTCCTAAAAGATTACATCGCAGCGTCCGGTGAGTTAGCAATCGAATCCATCGTCTTTGTCCAATGTGATACACACCCGGATGACGGTTTGAAAGAGACAGCGTGGGTCACCTCGCTCGCGGCGGTAGAACCTCGGATTCAAGGGATCGTTGCGTGGGCACCGCTCGAAGAAGGTGAACAGGTCGCACCCTTCATCGAAAAATTGGCAGAGAATCCGCTTGTCAAAGGGATCCGGCGCCTCATCCAATCCGAAAGCATAGACTTCTGTGTCCAACCCAACTTTGTCAGCGGTGTCAAAGTGTTGTCTCGCTACGGATTGAGTTTCGATGTCTGTATCTTCCACCCACAACTCGGCAATGCGATTCGGCTTGTCGAACAGTGCCCGCATGTCCGATTCATTTTGGATCATATCGGCAAACCCGACATCAAGAATCAACTTTTTGACCCGTGGAAAGAGGAGATCCAGACGCTTGCGTCGTTTCCAAACGTCCACTGTAAAATATCTGGCTTGGTAACAGAGGCCAACCTTGAGGCGTGGACCCCTGCCGACTTACAACCGTATATTGAACACGTCATCAGCTGTTTCGGTTTTGAGCGTGTTATATACGGCAGTGATTGGCCCGTCTCCACACAAGCCAGCGATTATCCACGCTGGGTGCGGACATTGCGGGATGCAGTATCAGGCTGCTCATCCGAGGCGTTAGGCAACCTTTTCCGGGACAACGCTATTAAATTTTATCGCCTCAATGGATAGAAAAAAGAAAAGGGAAGCCTGGAAGGACAGATTTTCCACCCTTCCACGCCTCCCTCTTGTCGCAATCCGTCTCATTAGCCTCCTGCTTTAACCTCTCGTCGACGTGGATGTAAGACAAACTCCGTGTAGCCATTCGGCAGTTCGCATCCCTTAAACACCAAGTCTAACGCCGCCTGAAACGCGACACTCTGGTCATAATTGGGTGCCATGTTTCGATAGTTTGGATCACCGGCGTTCTGTTCGTCAACGATCTGTGCCATCCGCTGGAATGTCTCTGTCACCTGCGCCTCCGTGACGATCTCGTGGTGGAGCCAATTTGCGATATGTTGACTCGAAATCCGCAGCGTCGCCCGATCCTCCATCAAGCCGACATTGTTAATATCGGGTATCTTGGAGCAGCCAATCCCTTGGTCTACCCAGCGGACGACATAACCCAAGATGCCTTGTGCGTTGTTGTCCACCTCACGCTGAATCTCATCGGATTCTAACGCGCGCGCCTTCAAGAGGGGTGGTGTTAACAGATCCACCAAACTTGCGCGCTGCCTCGCCGCCAACCCTTTTATCCAGTTTCCAACATCAACGCGGTGGTAGTGCATTGCGTGCAGCGTCGCAGCCGTTGGCGATGGCACCCACGCCGTTGTTGCACCCGCCAGGGGATGATTCACCTTCGTTTCGACCATCTCTGCCATCTGGTCAGGTTTCGTCCACATTCCTTTTCCAATCTGTGCGGTCCCGAGCAAAGCGGTCTCAATTCCGATATCAACGTTCCAATCCTCATAAGCGAGCATCCAGGGTTCGTTGCGAATGTCCATTTTCGGAATCATCGCGCCCGCCTCCATACTGGTATGAATTTCATCGCCGGTTCTATCCAAAAAACCAGTGTTAATAAAGACGAGTCGTTCCTGCGCGACCCGAATCGCTTCTTTGAGATTGACGGTTGTCCGCCGTTCCTCATCCATAATCCCGATTTTAATCGTATTCGTCGGAAGTCCAAGAGCGGACTCGATCCACTCAAACAACCGAATTGTCATATCGACTTCTTCGGGGCCATGGAACTTCGGCTTGACGATATAGATACTCCCCGTTTTGCTATTGGTGAGGGGACCATTGCCTTTTAGGTCATGCATTGCAGCGAAGCTCGTTACCATGGCATCAAGGATACCTTCTGGGATTTCCTCACCCTCTGCTGTTATGACGGCATCCGTGTACATGTGGAGTCCAACATTCCGAATAAGAAGTAGACTTCTACCGGGTAATGTCAAGGTGCTTCCATCGGGCGCGGTAAACGTCTTATCGGGTGCGAGGCGGCGGGTCAGCATTTCGCCATTTTTCTCGAACGTCGTCTCCAGCGTTCCCTTCATGATACCGTTCCAGTTGCTATAGACGCGCACTTTGTCTGTCGCGTCTACTGCAGCAACGGAATCTTCGCAATCCTGAATTGTCGTGATTGCGGACTCAAGGACAACATCGAACACACCGGCAGGGTGCGCCTTCCCAACTGGATGCTCGCGGTCTATCTGTATTTCAATGTGCAGCCCGTGATTTTGGAGCAGAATTGCGCTGAGTCCAGCGTTGTTTTGGGTAAAGCCAACAAATTTGCTTGGATCCGCTAAACCGACTTCACTCCCGTCCTTGAGTGTTGCGCGTAACTGTTGATCGCCATGAACGGCTTTGAGGGAAAATTCTGTAACGTCAGAGAAACTCCCGGCTTCAAATCCTGTCATTTCATCTAAAAACTGTTCGGTATATGCGATGACCTTCGCACCGCGGATTGGGTTATAGGTAGCACTTCGCGTTGCACCGTCCGACTCATCAATCACATCAGTGCCGTAAAGTGCATCGTAGAGGCTTCCCCAACGCGCGTTCGCTGCATTCAGAGCATACCGCGCGTTATCGGTCGGTACCACAAGCTGTGGACCTGAGATGAGTGAAATCTCCAAGTCAACATCCTCGGTAATCACAGTAAAATCCCGACCTTCTGGGAGTAGATAACCGATTTCAGTAAGGAACGCCGCATACGCCTCGCTGTCCAGCGGTTCATCTTTGCGCGCCAGATGCCATGCGTCGATCTGTTGCTGGAGCGTATCCCGTTTCTCCAAAAGCGATTTGTTCTCTGGTGCGAATGCCGCAACGATGTCGCCAAGTGCTCTCCAGAATGCTTCTGTTTCTACCCCCGTGCCGGGAGCAATCTCATCTCTTACGAGTGCGTACAAACCTTCATCTATTTTGAGACTACCGATTTCAATTCGGTTTCCCATGCTATTTTCTCCATTGCGAAGTGCCGTAGGGCGTTGCTTTGAACCCATATTGCGAATGCCAATTTTCCGTCAACCGATGCGTCGTTGCAACGGTATCCATCTGCCTCAAATCCTCATTACTATCATAGCAACACATCCTGTTTGTGTCAATTATTTTTATTAAAGCAGGATCATTTAGTTTTAGACAGCTTCTCGCAAATGCGCCCTGAATTTCCTTTTGGGAAACTAAATGCCCCTGATGGTCCCGCCATAAAATCTTGCCAATATCCTCTACAACTGATATAATACACACAGATTTAATTCATCACCTCGTAGATAAACACCTGAAAGGCAAATTGAAAATATGAAAATCGGAATTATTGGCTGTGGAACGATCAGCAGTGCCTATTTTGAGGGCGCACGGAAAACCGACATCTTAGAAATCAAAGCGTGTGCAGACCTCCGAATGGAAGCGGCACAGGCACAAGCCGAAAGATACAACTCCCAGGCATGCACCGTCGATGAACTGCTCGCAGATCCAGAGATAGAGCTCGTCGTGAACCTGACCATTCCGGGCGCACACGTCGAAGTCGGTTTACAGGTCTTAGCAGCAGGCAAACATGTCTACAGCGAAAAACCGATCGGCGTGGATACCGAAAGCGGAAAGCAACTCATCGAAACCGCAGCAAAAAAAGGACTCCGCGTCGGATCGGCACCGGACACTTTCCTCGGCGCAGGCATCCAGACTTCTCGGCAAACATTGGATGCCGGAAAAATCGGTAGACCGATTGCTGGCACCGCCTTCATGTGCGGACACGGACACGAAAGTTGGCACCCGAATCCTGCCTTCTACTACGACATCGGTGGCGGCCCGATGCTGGATATGGGACCTTATTATGTGACGGCACTCGTGAATATCCTCGGTCCCGTCAAGCGTGTCGCGGCGATTACCACAAAGGCATTTGAAGAACGCATCGCAACGAGTCAAGGGGCGCGTGGTTTGAAGATCCCCGTCAAAACCACGACGCACCTCACCGGTACCATCGAATTCCAGAACGGCGCGATTATCACAATGATTATGAGTTTCGATATGTGGCGGCACAGTTTACCCTGCATCGAAATTTATGGTGAGACGGGTTCAATGACGGTCCCGGATCCAAACGGATTTGGCGGTCCCGTAAATGTCTGTCCGGCAGGCGGCAATTGGGAGGCGGAAGAAATTCGGTTCCCGAACAATGCGAGGATGATAGGTGTGATTGACATGGTGTCCGCAATCCTTTCGGGACGCATGCATCGGGCAAACGGTGCCTTGGCATACCATGTGCTTGAGGTGATGTGCGCTTTTGACAAATCTTCTGAAACCGGTGAACACGTTGTCATCGAAAGCACGACGGAACGTCCTGATCCTGTACCCGTCGGTTTGAATGAATGGGAAATTGATTGAATATACAGCGGTCAGCCATCAGCCATCAGCAGTCAGTAATCAATCGTTAAGGCATCGCGAGCAAAACTCGCTCCTACAAGACGAATCTTTGTTAAGACAGCGGTCAAGGTATCGCGAGCAAAACTCGCTCCTACAAAGAAGCCATCAGTAATCAATCGTTAAGGCATCGCGAGCAAAACTCGCTCCTACAAAGAAGCCATCAGTAATCAATCGTTAAGGCATCGCGAGCAAAACTCGCTCCTACAAAGCGAATCTCTGTTAAGACCGCACAAATCCTTAATCACGCTCGAATTGACCCAAAATCTGCCTGAAATGAGGTGGAAGGGTTTGCTTGGGCGTTTCTTTAGTTCAGGAAGGAGTTCATGAGTAAGAAAATGAAAATCGGAATTATTGGCTGTGGAACTATTAGCAGTGCCTATTTTGAAGGCGCGCGAAAAACCGACATCTTAGAAATCAAAGCGTGTGCAGACCTCCGAATAGAAGCGGCACAGGCACAAGCCGAGAGATATAACTGTGAGGCATGTACGGTTGACCAATTACTCGCAGACGATGAGATTGAGCTCGTCGTGAACCTCACGATCCCGAGGGCACATGTGGATGTCGGACTCCAAGTTTTGGAAGCAGGCAAACACGTCTACAGCGAAAAACCGCTCGGCGTGGATACCGAAAGCGGCAAAAAACTCATTGAAATCGCCGCTGAAAAAGGACTTCAGGTCGGTTGTGCCCCAGACACCTTTCTCGGTGCAGGCATCCAGACCTCGCGGCAGGTATTGGATTCAGGCAAGATTGGTAGACCGATCGCTGGCACGGCGTTTATGTGCGGTCATGGTCCCGAAGGTTGGCATCCGAATCCCGCCTTTTTTTACGACATCGGCGGCGGCCCGATGCTTGACATGGGACCTTACTATGTGACGGCACTCGTGAATATCCTCGGTCCCGTTAAGCGCGTCGCGGCGATTACCACAAAGGCATTTGAAGAACGCATCGCAACGAGCGAAGCACTAAACGGCTTACGGATCCCCGTCAAAATCACGACCCACCTCACGGGGACGCTTGAGTTTCAGAACGGCGCGATTATCACAATGATTATGAGTTTCGATATGTGGCGGCACAGTCTCCCTTGCATCGAAATCTACGGTGAAACCGGTTCAATGACGGTTCCTGATCCAAACGGATTTGGCGGTCCTGTAAATGTCTGTCCGGCAGGCGGCGATTGGGAAGAGCAGGAACTCGCTTTCCCGCACAACGCTCGGATGATTGGTGCCATTGATATGGCATCGGCAATCCGTTCAGGACGGACGCACCGCGCAAACGGTGCCTTGGCATACCATGTGCTTGAGGTGATGTGCGCCTTCGACAAATCCTCGGAAACCGGTGAACATGCCGTCATCGAAAGCACGACGGAGCGTCCCGAACCTGTACCACTCGGCTTGAAAGAATGGGAAATAGATTAGAGTCAGTTGTCAGTGTATCAGTAACCAGTCGCGAGTTACCAGTGGCCAGTTAAGAAGGGAAACCTTTGTTAATCATGGGGAAACACCCAAGCAAAAACACCCTCTTTTCTGAAAACTGGAAACTGGAAACTGGAAACTCCTAAAACTGAAAGATTTTTCATGCCTCGCAGTGAGAGAAAATCCTACTGATAACTGATTGCTACAAATTAATGGTAATATAGGTCTCCAATCGGAACAGAATCGCCACTGTGCCCCAGAAGGTTGTCACGACGAATTCACCCAACACGAGACCGAGAAAGAAGGGTGCCGCCTTCCGAAAGCCGCCAATCCCGCTATGCTTGCTAATCAGCCACTTTATCAGGAAACTCAGGAGGATCGAAAACCAGAAAAAATTCATGGTGAAGGTACTCGTAACGGCATAGCCCGCCGAATGGAACGGCAACCACATCCATCTACCGCGTATAAAAGTGAAGAGCATCGCGACAACAGTTCCGACACTGATTGCGCCAAGCACGGCGGTATCGGGGCTGGCGGGTTGGACGAGCCTTCTGCCGAGCCGACTGAAGGTCTCCCTCCCTGCCCAGGCCGTATAGACACCATCTTGATACGAGACGTGCAAATATGCCCAGATCGTCGCGACGATGCTGACACCGATCGCGATAATCACCGCCTTCGCGAAAGTTTTGTTTTCAATGCTGGCGCGTTCCGCTATTTTCAAACCTTCGAGATGATGCGGCATTAAGAGACAATCGTACGCCCGATTGAAAAAGTAGAGATACGCCAAGCCTGTCAAGTTGCTTGCGCCGAGTCGTTTTGCCCCGAATACCGAATACATCATCCTATCGGGACCGGCATAATGCTGATCGTGAACGGGTGAACCGAGTTCAGCGCGCATCCGTGTAATCCCCGTCGCCAATCCGAAGAACAGCCCGAAGAAGGAGGCGATCACCCACAACGACATCCCCATCTTATAGCAGAACGCCATCAGAAACACGATGCTCAACAGCATCCATACCACCGCTGCACGGTATGAGATGGGTTCATCGCTATCAGTGAGTGTAGACTGCGCGCCAAACAGCCTACGGAAGACTTGGGTTAGGTAACGACGCGCGCTCCATACGGCAACGATGCCGATGCCGAGATACGCCCCGAAAGACTGCTCCTCCGCATACGGAAACGGTGCCGACAAACCGACTGCGCTGCCCAATACACGGAGTGCTTGCCCATACAGATAGAAGAACCAACAGGAAAACGACAACTCCAAGGGCATGAAAAACGCCAATCCAACCGCAAACGGATAAATGCCGATCGGGAACCACGTAATCGCGTTCCATGGACGGACGGTAAAGAAATCGGCGATGTCGTAAGCACGGATACCACTGAGCCGCGGCACCTGCGGAAACAGATAATTAATCCCGTTGAGGAGATCAATACTCGCGGCAACGCCAAACCCGATCCACATCGCCTTACTACGGAAAAATCCGCTTCTCGGATTCGCCATCGCAAGCGGCAATTGGATCAGTGGATAGCTTAATTTTTCGTTCTCTGTCCACTGCCTTCGGAAGATGAAGTTGATACTTAGCATCACCGAGAACAACGCAGCGAGAAAGAGCCCCCACCATAACAACGGCGTGCGCCACGCTTCAAAGTGCGGATAAAATGTGGAACCGCCATCAAAGAAATTTGACAGTCCGCGTTTATCGGTAACCGATGTCCACGACGGGATATAGTGCCAAAATAGGGATTGCCAATCGTTCTCTGGGGTTGCGTATGCAGAGGCGTAACTGATAATTGGGAGGAGTATCTGCACACACATGTGCCCACCGATAGCTGTCGAGAGGCACAACATGACATAGATCGTCAGGAGTTCGGCAGTGGAAAGGGAAAATTGCGGTGAGACTTTTTTCGTGAACCGGTTTATAATCGTCAGTACGAACAGCAGCGTGATGGTGTTATAGAGCAGTGAGATCATCGACATGTGCGCGATGTCCCAGCGCAACCCCATCATCTGCCACATTGCATTTACGGGTATCAGTAGCAGTCCGATGCAAACCGCTTTCAAACTGAGAGGAGAGAGTTGATGCTTCACGGAGAATAGTCGTCAGTATTCGCGGCATCTGTGTACGGTAAGCTGTTAGTTTTCCGAAAATAAACAAGACCACAATCTAACAGATTATGCTACAAAAAGGGCACAGCTTATGGCGACGCTATAACGAATAGGACTTATGCAAAAAGCAGTAATTTCGGTATTTTTAACCCCCTAAATCCCCCTTATCAGGGGGACTTTAAGAGAGAATGCGTAAGTCCTAACGAATTTATCTCATGTTTCGCCCAAGGTTTGGCATAAGCAGTTAAGGCTTACGTAATTGATTGTTGTTGCGATACCCATAGCGTTCGCTATCAGTCACATTTTCAGATGCGCCCATTGCGTTGCGAGTTTACCCTCCGCTTCAACAGCGGCGAATTCCTCAACATGGTTTAGCAAATTCTCCATGAAAAGTTTTGCCATATCTTTTGTATGGTTATCGTTCCCTGCGATATAGTATTTATCAGGCGCAATCGCCATCATCAGGAACTTACCTTTCCCGAATTCTGCTTCCATAATGACGGGTTGTCCCAAACTTTCCATCAATACGTCAAACCCCTTTTGAGAAGAGATGACTTCCCAGACGGTTGGCCAGCCTTGATGTTCCCAGTTTTTGAACTTTTGCTCGGTCATACGGTTGGGTTCGTTAAAGAGGGAATGATTGGCTTCCAAGATTTCAAAATCTGGGCTATCACGGTCGCTCCGAACACAACTTAATTCAGGTGGCAACCAATCTACATTCGCTTCGTTCTGATCTGCTTGGGTCGGTTCCCAGACGATCCCTCCGTTTTTGACGAAATCCTGAATCACTTCTGCATTTTTGTCGAGGTTTTGGTGAAGTCCAGCATTGTTGGTTGTCATGCTACCGATTAAGAAAACTCTATTTTCCGCCTTGAAAGGAAGTTTCCCATTTTCAAGTTCCTTGGTCAGGTCATCGTATTCAACTTTGAATTCGTCGAGTGTCTGCCGGAGGGCATCAACCCGCGTCCACTGGTCAGCGAAATCAACAACGGCAATTTTAGCGGCATCAACCGCCATTACACCGAAAACGAGATTCAAAATAGACATCCACGCGAACAAACGAGACAACATAAGCGAATCTCCTTACACGTATTTTTACCATTTAAAGAGGTTACGGTTCTGTCCACATTTTACCCTGCTGTAGAAGCGAGTGTTTTTGCTTGAGCGTTTCCCCGCGCTCGCGGTGCCCTTCAACGCTCAAACAAATTACTACTTTTCAGATACCCATAGAGATCGCTATCCGTTGTCAAGATGAGTTTTGTGCTCTCACCTGTTGTTTTTCGGTACGTCTCTAAGGTCTGAATAAAGGCGAAAAACTCTGGGTCTTGACCGTGTGCTTCGGCGTAAATCTGGATAGCCTGTGCATCCGCATCGCCTTTAATCTGCTCCGCTTGTTTATAGGCTTCAGATTGGATCCGCTGCAACTCTTTCTGTTTCTGCCCGCTGATGTCCGCAGCTTCGCCTTCGCCTTCCGATTTATATTTCTCAGAGATACGTTGCCGCTCCGAAATCATTTGGTCAAAGACTTTCTTTCGGACTTCGTCTACATAGTTAATCCGTTTTATCTGAACATCAACGAGTTCAATGCCGTATTGTGGAACGGTTTCTTGGACTTTCTCAAGGATCATGCGTGTAATCCGTTCCCTGCCGACCTGAATCTCTTCCAAAGGTTCACCCGATTGTCCCTCTTCTCCTTCGAGTACTTCCAGATCGAGGGTTAAGACGCGATTTGAATCCCGCACGACTTCAATCAAGAGTTGGGCTGTCACTAAATCCCGCGCTGCGGAATCAATGATGTCATCCAAACGGGACTGTGCAAACTGTTCTGTGCCGAGTGCTTGATAGAATTTGAGAGCATCTTTAATACGCCAGCGCGCCGTCGTATCAAGCCAGATGAACCGCTTGTCCTTTGTCGGAATCTGGTTCGGAGACCCATCCCATTCAAGGACGCGTTTCTCAAAACGATGTACCTGTTGAATAAATGGGGTTTTTATTTTGAGTCCAGCGGTGATGATCGGCTGCCCGACAGGACGACCGAATTCGGTAATAACCACCTGCTCACCTTCATAGACAGTATAGAACATCCCAGCAGCAACAGGGAGTGCCAAAATTACGATGATGATCACTGGTATAAGTATCTTTTTCGATTTCATATTTTTAATTTTCCTTGCGGTTCGGTGAGGCGGGTTTGAAGCATAACGTACTTCTTCGTATATCTGAAGAAATCCGCAGAAATACCCAAGCAAAAACCGCTCTATTATATTACGGGCTACGGGTTTCAATGCCAGCTTAAAAGGAAACTTTTGTGAGACGAACACCTCTTCACCGACTTCTAATTTTTACCTTACGGTTTTTATTCATTGAGTTGCAGAAGTGGGATAGGTGAGTTGGTTTTACCGTCAATAATATAAATCTCCTTGACGAGTGGCAAAACTTCTTGCATCGCTTCAAGATAAAGGCGGCGGCGGGTGACCTCTTTCGCCTTTTGATACTCTGAGCGAATCGCTTTGAACCGATCCGCATCGCCTTGCGCTTCGTTGACGCGTTTGAGTGCGTAACCCTGTGCCTCCGAAATCTGTTGCGCCGCCAACCCTTTCGCTTTCGGGACAGATTGGTTGTAATCGCGCCAGGCTTCGTTGATCAAACGCTCCTTCTCCTGCTTCGCCTCGTTAACGGCGTTAAACGCTGCTTTCACGGTTTCCGGTGGATTGACATCTTGTAAGGTCACTGTCGCTACATCTAAACCCGTCTGATAGAGATCGAGAAGTTGCTGTAGATGTTGTTCAACTTCTGCGGCGATTTCGATACGCCCCACAGTTAGCACTTCAGTCACGGTCCGGTCGCCAACGATTCGGCTCATCACGGATTCTGAGAGGTCGCGCAAAGTTTGCTGCGGATTCCGGACAGAGAACAGGAAATTTTTGGGGTCTTTAATCTTATACTGCACCACCCATTCGACGTCGGCGATACTCAGGTCGCCGCTCAGCATCAGGGATTCCTCTGCGAAATCGCGAGTGTCATACTGCGTACGCACGCCTGCTCTGAGCGTCCGAAAACCGAATTCTTCTTTGAAGACTTTGCGGACAGGCACGTTAATCGCTCTCTCAATCCCGAGTGGTAATTTGAAGTGGAGTCCGGGTTCGGCTTGTCGGACAGACTTTCCGAACATCAGGACGACAGCGATTTCGTCTGCCTCAACGGTATAAAAACTTGTCGCCAAACACGCCAAAATTATAATACCGAGTATCCCAAACAAAATACGCTTCGGAGTGATGAGTCGCGTGTAGGATTGCCGCGTAATCAATTCTTGGAGTTCTTGCATAAGAGCTCTCCTTTTTCATTCTATGTATAGGACTCTTAAAGTCCCCTACCCCCCTGATAAGGGGGGATATGGGGGGTTGGGGGATTTAGGGGGTTAAATCAGTAAAATATACCGTTTCCCCATTCAATTTGCGTAAGTCCTGATGTACTAATGAAGTAATCATAACGCCTTTGGCAAAAACAGTCAAGCGGAAATGGGGATTAGTTATCAGTATGATTTTCTCTCACTGCGAGGCATGAAAAATCTTTCAGTTGTCAGTTGTCAGCATCAGGATTTGTAGGAGAACTGGTGCCTATAAACTTTGCGCGGTCATGGCTTGCTCTAAGAGCGTGTCAAGGCGTGTTAGGTTGTGGATGTTGCGGATTTCACGTGAAAGCACTTCAGGTACATTCTGAAATTGGAGCTGCAGGAGTTTGAGGATTGCGTCCTGTTTGCCTTCCGCTTTGCCTTGTTCTATGAGAAATTCAGCTGTTGTTTGTGCCATCGCTTCTAACGCCTTTGGGTCTTGGAAAATATAACATAAAAATACCGAAAAATCAACAGGATATAGCGAAATGCTGCGACAGGCTGCGAAATGCTGCGAATTTTTCTGGGTTTTTTCAAAAAACATAACATATATTAAGTATTTAACACCTTTGAAAAGGACAACACGAAAAACGGACAATTGAATGCCCCTGTATCGCACACCGACTCGGAAAATGAAAAAATAGGGACTAAACTCCGTTTCGGACATCAATTTTGCCGGTCACTGCTTCGGAGATGAGGGATTGACGGTATTCTTTGAGGAGTTCAATTTTTCGCTGCTCTGTAGTTATCAGTTCGTCAATCTGCTTGGTGTTGCGGTCAAGGAAGTTGGCTACTTGGACTTGTTCAGAAAGTGGTGGCACAACACAAGTAACGTTAGAAACCTCACCTACCGTAACAGCATCATAGGTACTACCAGTCGCAACAGCATGTAATTCAGCACGAACAACCTCAAGTAAATACTTAGCATAGCGGTGTTCAAACTGATTCGCTTGAGGACGTATTGCACACAGACCACGACCAATCCCGTATTCTTGATTTGCGATGTTGATTGCTCCTACAGGTGCACGGACTGATAGTAAAATATCACCGGGGTCCGCGTATTTCTTTGCGGTCGGACAATAGATTTTGGGTGTTGGATGATGCGAACCCAACTCGGCATTGCCCTGAAGAAAGGGTGTTCCGACTTGATCGCTATTATATTCTTCAGAAGGTGGTGATTGACCCATGTTTAAGTCCGCAATGTACTTCAAGCGTTTTACTTCCCAATGCCTCGGTATCTCCCCAATCCACCCTACCTCTGACGGTTTCATCTCCACATTTGGGTCAAGACCCTTTGTTACTGCCTGATTTATGAGTGCGGTGCGTTGTTCCTGCAGCAGTTCTATTTGCCGTTCTTTGATACGGATGAGCTTGTCAATCTGTTCGGTTTTGCGGTCGAGGAAGTTGGCGATTTGTGTTTGTGTTTGAAGTGGAGGCACACAAACATTGATGTTTGCAAAGGTTGATTTATTTACAATAGGAGTTGTCGCACTATTCGCCACACTTTGAATTGCATCTGTTTTAGTTATCAGAAGATAATAGACGAAGTACGGATCGTATTTGTCTTGATTTACTACAATGCTGTTTATTTGTTGATTGGTTACACTGGGAACAGTTGTCATGCAAGTCTTACCAATAGTAGCACCAATGCAAGTTACACAAACCGTGTCTTGCGGAAGCAAGCGATTTTTATTATATTCATAGCCTTTCTCAGATAAAAAACGTTCAGTTTGAACGGTGCGAGAATCTATAGTCATGTCAGTCGGGGTAATGAAGGGGTACACATCACCAAAGTACTCCGCATTCTTTGTTGGTGGAGTATAGCCTGTGATAACCTCTCCCAAATTACCAACAGTTATATTACGCCATGAACTCATACCGTCTCCTTCAAACTATCACCATTCTCTTTATATTCAGGATAACGCTTCATAATTCTACACCGCTCGCAGTAAATCTTTACTTTCCTTCTCGAGTACGCGCATCTTATCAGCAACTGCCTTAGGTTTTTGACTGTGTTACCCTTTTTTGTTTGCTTCACGTTCTCGTCTTTTTTTTATTATAACCGAGTCATACGAGGGCATTTCCAGATATAGTCGTTGTGTGAGATCAGCCAAGACTCTCAGATTCTCAGTTCTTACCCATCTGGAACCTATCAAGTTTTTGTGCTTTCCTCCCTTCTCCTTCCATGATTCCTTCAAATACATCTCAGTGAACAACTCTGTCCCTGTAAGCACTATAACCGCGGCACGCGTCTGCTTTCTATCCTTATCATATTCTCGTCCCCATTGCGCTAATCTTCTGAGACGGTTAATTTCCTTCTGGGAAAGCCTATCTTTCATCGTAGCAAACACCAATGTGGAACCCGGAAATGCTTTTGCCAATAATTTCATTTTATTTACATCATCTGGCGTAAAGGCTTCCTTGCCGAAACTCTTGGCTTCGCCAAACACTATCTCAGTAGGATAATTAATTGCAAGAGTCTCTTCGCGCTGATACCATAACATAAAATCCAACTCTACTTTGTCACCTATGGGTAACGTCAATTCTTGACCAGACGACCAAGTTACTGCCGACCTACTCCGCCTGCTTATAATGTTTGCAAAAAAACGAATTCCCAAAGCTGCTGCATACCCTCCTCCAGCGTAATCAGGTAGAGCAAAGGGCCCTATAAGGCGATAAGCCCATCTGGAATGTTTGCCACCCATTGGATTGGTGATAGGAAAATCAAACGTCTTAAAGCAAAAGTTGCAGGTTAATGAGTAATCAAGCTGTGTTATCGAATACCAACTCCACTTGTTACACTTGCAATACCTAAGTTCTAAACCAAGTTCAACAACCTTTCGTTCCACCAAATTCTCAAAAATTCTCTTTTTCCACCTCTCGTTCCCGATTGCACTACCAATCTTTTCCTCAAATTCTTTATAATGTGCAGTCTTGCGAACGAGACTTCTTGATATTTTGTTGAGCAACTCAATAACTCCCTTGTGGGCTATGCAGCTGACCCCCGCACTGCCTCCCAATGTCTCAATTATCTGTTGTGTAGTGCTACCCGCATCAGAAAGAGTTGCAGACACGTTCTTGTCATTAAGCCACTGATTAAATGCCATTGTTCCATCAACTAAATTCCACTGCTCGGAAAAATTTCTATATTCAGGAAAAACAACCAGGCCTTCGGTAGTTGGTAGAAGTGGACCAATTCTGAATCTGAATTTGGGGAAAGTGGGGTTTTTATGGTTGCATGGAAAAACTGTCGTTATCTGATCTGCATAACCCCAATCTTGTAACCTGACAACATTTGCCACACGATATTGATTGCCATATTCATTGGCAAACTCTGGAAAGAGAGGATCAAATCGGATTTCAGGATTATCTCCACTGATTTGCATATCCAGGCTTTTTCTGTCAGCTTCCAAAGTTGGACGTGTGGTTCTAAATACCTTTTCTGATTTTTTGCCCCAAATAGATGGATACCACGTTTGTAGTACATTTGCCCCTCTCTTATCAACATGGAGATAATTCTCGACTATTTCTTTCATGTCATCCTCAGATATAGAACGCGAAAACATTGAAGTAAGACGGGACATTGTTTTGTTATGATCATCGTGTAGAGGGCGATAATTATCCAAGATAAGTTTCTTACAAAAAGGTGAAAGACCTTCAATCCATTGAACAGGAATCGGAAGAATACGTTCATGTAATGCGCGTAAATTCCAGAAATCAATAAGGTCTCTTGACTTTTTCGCGTCTAATATGAATAGTCTTAGGTCTCCATGATCGTGATAATCTATCCGAAGTTTTGCACGACCTATTCCCACAGCAGAACCGTATCCGGACTGATACAATTCTGAGAGTACAGCAGCATCCAACGTTTTGTGTTCTGGATTGAATATATCTTTGTAGTTATGTTCAAAATACCCAAGGTCTTCTTGGGTGGGAAAGCTGCCGAAATTAGCGGCAACAAAACCCGCAAAAGCACGCTCTTTTGGATCGACATGTACCATATTGCGTTGATGACGAAGTTCAAAACGAAATTCTTCCTGATACAGTTCTAAATAGAGATCATGCACACTTAATCCATATTTATCCCAGTCTCGTTTTCCTTCTGGTTCCAGAATATCTGTAAGTTGTATCACCCTCTCTGAATCATAACCGAATCCATCCGCTAATCCCTCCTCTGCTTCAACAAGGAAATCGGGTTCAAAGAAATCAAGATAACCGTTGATAATTTGCTTAGCATTCTCAAAATGAATACCATGTCTTTCCCACCAAGATGGTACACGCTTGAAAAAAGGGATAATAGGGTTGAATATGCCGCCCCACAAACATGTATTGATACGGAAAATCTCAATTACCTTTTTCTTGTCATCTGGACGAACCAAAAATCCAAACCGAATGGGTCGAAGGCGTATATCGACACGAATATTGTTCATTTCATTTTTCTCCCCATCGTCTTTATATTATAACGCAAGTTGCCACCTTTTTATCCACATAGCACTCCGTTGGAGTGCGATCGCGTAAATACGGTATTTTCTATAGACATACCACCCCTCTGGGGTGTGAAAAGAGGCTCAAACAACCTTCTGAAATGTGTAAAATCTGGTAGTAGCGACTTGGGTTAAAATATTTGGAAAAGAACTTGACTCATCTTGGGTTAAATGTTATAATATTATTGTGCAGGACTAACCCCTCCCTCGGTGGTGGATGTAGGCCCTGCTTTTTTTTTGCTATTGTTTATTCAGGAATCTGGTCGTATAATTTCTTCTTACAACTCCAACACCTCATTTAGCAAGCCTTCACTTTTCCGTTCAAGAGCCAGTATTTCATCGGCAATCTCCTTTAGTGAGCGCAGTGGTGTGTACTGATAGAAATACCGATTGAAGTTGATTTCGTAACCCACCTTATCCTTCTTCCTGTCTATCCAACTATCAGGCACGTGCGGTTTCACTTCTCGTTGGTAGTAGTCATCAATATCCTCTGTGAGCGGCACGCGTTCATGGTCTCGTAGTGCTGTATCCGGTTTCGGATTGCCCTGCTTATCCGTGACAACGACTTCTGTTTCCTCTCCGAGAATCTCCTGTTTTTCAATCAGTGGTCGCTCAATTGTCACTTTTGTATAGCCAAAAAACGCGTTTGGATAGATTTTGCAGTGTTCGGTTTCCTCAAAGTTGGTGTAGAGTTGTATCAGTTGACGGATATGGCTCTCGGAAATGAGAGCGTTCTTGGCACCGAGATTCCGTTTCATCTCGTCGTGGAAGTCAACGGCATTGATGAGTTGGGTCTTACCGTGTCGTGCCTCGGATTTTCGGTTCGTTAGGATCCAGATATAGGTGGCGATACTGGTGTTGAAGAACAACTTTTCAGGGAGCGCGATAATACACTCCAGATAGTCGTTTTCAATAATCCAGCGTCGGATCTCACTCTCGCCGCTACCGGCATCCCCCGTAAAGAGCGGCGACCCGTTAAAGACGATCCCGACGCGACTTCCACGCGCCTCCATCTTGGAGAGCATGTGTTGCAGGAACAGCAACGCCCCATCGGAGGAACGCGGCGTACCCGCTGAGAATCTGCCGTTGGCGTTCTGTGCTTCCGCTTTCACGACCACCTCATCAGATTTCCAACTGACACCGAAGGGCGGATTTGTAATCATATAGTCGAAACGTTGTCCCTGAAATTGGTCATTAGAAAGACTGGAGCCGTGTTGGATACTGTCGGGATCCTCTCCCGTGATGAGCATATCCGACTTGCAGATTGCATAGGTCTGCGCGTTCAGCTCCTGACCCAACAATCGAATATCGGCATCAGGGTTAATCTGCTCGTGGAAATAATTCTTCCCAATCGTTAACATGCCCCCTGTTCCACAACACGGATCAAAGATACTGCGGATAACTCCCTGCCCGCGCAGGTTTTCACGGTGTTCCGCGAACAGCAGCGAGACCAATAACTGCACAACATCCCGCGGTGTGTAGTGCTCTCCGCTGGTTTCGTTGGACATCTCCGAGAATCGTCGGAGCAGTTCCTCAAAGACCTGTCCCATCGTGTGGTTATCTACCTGATTAGGGTGGAGATCAATTTCGGTGAATTTATCACAGAAGATGAAAAGCCGGTTGTTTTTATCCAATCGCTCTATAAACCCACCGAGATTGAAATTCACAATGATGTCGCTCACATCCTGACTGAATCCGCCAATGTAGTTCTCAAAGTTGAGGCGGATATTATTCGGGTCGGATTTTAGTCGAGAAAGGTCGTATTGGGAGGTGTTATAGAAACTGGTGTTTGTTTCTCTCAAAATAATCGGCGGTATCAGTTCATCAGATACTTTGCCGTTGTATTGATTATAGGTATTGATCGCTATTTCTTTTCGTCCGTCCTCGTCTAAGATGCAGTCCAATCGGCGCAGCACCAGAAACGGGAGCGTGATGTCGCCGTATTCGTGCGGTTTGAACAGTCCTCTGAGAACATCATCGGCTACATTCCAAACCAGATTTGCGAGTTCTTGATAATTCGCCATACGCTTCCTTCTCTTTGTAATACTATCAGTGGGTTAAAATGATAACAGATTTCAAGAAAAAATCAAGTCAAAACATCAAATGGCAAAGCCACTCATTCCGACTTCTTATCACGAAAATCATATAAATCCCATCAATCACAGTTCAGATTCCGAGCTGCAGCGGACTCGCCTACATGCGACGCGCATTCTCGCGCTTTGTAGCCGTCCTGAAAAAATAAATTTGAATTCTCATATTATATAGGTTATCATATATCAACGAACCCAAATTAATTAAAAATATTTAAGGTATCAAAGGCGCATGGCACGTAGATTCTGATGAACACCCTCAAAACTGGATAGCAAAAATAAATCGTTGCCGACGATTGACTGACAACCAAACCAAATGTTACACTTTTCGCCAAATTATTTTTTTTTTCAAAACGACAAGCAACAGCAAAATTGCCTCTAAACCCTTACAGTGACTAAGTTTATCTACGTTTTCGGTTCTAAAACCCAATGCTTTAGCTTTGGGATACAGAACCGCCCTATTGAATTAGACCATGGGGCTATAGTTAAAAAAAGAGTTGACATTTCGTCAAAAATGTAGTATAATTAACATAGTCATTGATTGAGACGTGTAAGCAGTAGCTACCTTGCTACTGGTCTCAATCACCCTCTTACAAGGACAGAATGACTATGGCTAATATCCATTAAAAACGAACATCACAAAATCCGAATACGTTGAAAGATACGATATTCCTGAAACCTTGCGAGGTTCAGATTTTGTTGAGATTTCAAGTTCTGAAGCAAGAAATACTTGCCAGAAGTATCGGTCGGTCACGAAGGTTCAAGTGATTTTCCGTAGTGTGCCAGATGACCCGCACCGCGAGATTACACTCGTGTCGGTTCGGATTAAACCCGAACAAGCTCCCAAGGATAACGTCTGGACGATTGCGACGCTGAAGGGAGTCAGAGAAGCCAGTATCGCAGAACGTCAAATGGACGTCGTGGTATAACCTAAAAGAACCACTTGGGAGTTCCGTCAAAGGAATCCCAATCCTTTAGGTTTGGGAGGGGTCAAACCGATAATCAATGGACAGCAAATGTTACACTGGTGTAACATTTTTAGGACTTACGTACCTCCTCTTAAAATCCACCTACGCCTCTCAAGAAACACCCCAGCAAAACCCCTCATCGCAGAAGTATTATTATATTGTTAATTTATTTTTAACTCTAAATTTTACTATAAGTTTTCAGAGAACAACATTTCGTATCTGCTGTGCCGTGAACTACATTCAGCCAACGGAAAACGGAATCCTTGACGAAAACCCTCTCTTTGTGTATAATGCGAAACATGGCACACGGCATTTTTATTACAGGGACAGGGACAGAAATTGGGAAAACTGTGATCGCTGGCGGTCTCGCTGCTGCCCTCAAACAGGCAGGGACAAACGTAGGCGTGATGAAACCGATTAGCAGTGGTGATACTGCCGATGCGGGGTTCCTTAAGCACGCTGCACAGGTTGATGATGAACTCTCCCTGATTAATCCGATCTACCTCCGGCATCCGTTAGCACCATCTGTCGCAGCGAGGATAGAAAGGACAGAAATAGATCTGTCCCGCATTGAGACCGCTTTCGCTGAACTCCAACAGCGATACGATTTCGTGATAGTGGAGGGTGTCGGCGGGATTGCGGTGCCAATCCGAGACGACTTTCTCGTTGCCCAACTTATCAAGCAACTCAAACTCCCGATACTCATTGTCGCCACTGCCGGTTTAGGTACGCTCAACCACACACTTTTAACCGTCGCATTCGCTCAGCAGTTTAATATCCCAATTGCTGGTATTGTGCTTAATGGACTCCGTTCAGAGAGTGCCGGACTCGCTGAAGCGACCAACCCCGTCGAAATCGAGAAATTGACGGGCATCACGGTAGTTGGAGTTGTTCCATACCAGAAACAGCTGGACACGCCTCATCCGGATTTAGAGTTTTTGGCAGAATTTACGAACCAGCATATCGCATGGAGGAAATTAGGAATACCTTAAAATGGATACCGCTATTGTTCTCGCTGCAGGATTAGGACGCAAAGTCTGGCCCTATGGTGAATTTCGACAGAAATGCACAATCCCTATCGCCAATAAGCCGATCGTTCGCCGCGTTGTAGAAAATTTGCTTGAAGTGGGTTGCCAGCGAATTATCGTTGTCGTGGGGCATCACGCGCAACAGGTGCGTGGTGCGCTTGCCGATATACCGAACACCGTTTTTGTCACACAGCACTCGCTTGACGGCACTGCAAGTGCAGTACTAACAGCACTTGAACACCTCGAAGATCAGCCGTATCTTGTCGTTTACGGTGATACTGTAACCACAGCTGATAATCTCCGTAACTTTATTGAAGAATTTCGATTACACAATGTAGAAGCCGCGGCACTCGTGCAAGGATTGGGTGATGAAGACGCAAGCGACTGGCTTTGCGCGGGTATCGGGACGGAGGCTGTCGAAAACAGGAGTGTTCTAAAACTTAACGGTATTGAAGGACATCCGCGCGGCGGTTCACATCGGCTTTGTGGCGTATACGCTTTTACGAGTCACGCGACCCCCTACCTCTTAAGGAACCCCGGCATCGTTACACGTGTACCTGTGGGTGGAATGCCGCCCCCTGAATCCGAAATCGCGCAATCTTTACAACTGATGGTGGACGACGGCAGAACTGTATTGGCAGTTCAGACAGGGGACTTCTTCGTCGATGTCGATAAACCGTGGCACGTATTGGAAGCGAACAACCGGTGCGTTGATTATCTTGCAAAACAGGTTACGGAGGACCATATCGCGGCAGGCGCGAAAATCTCGGATGCGGCTGAAATCAACGGACACGTTGTGTTAGGAAAAAACTCCGTGATTGGACCCCGCGTTGTCGTCAATGGCACGCTCATCGCAGGGGCGAATAACAACATCACGAACGGCGCGATTTTACACGGGAGGATCTTCGTCGGAGACCAGTGCAGAATCAGTGATTATTGCGATGTCGACAGCAGTGCCATCGGTAATCGGTGTATCATTGGGCACGGTGCGGAGATGGCAGGTGTCCTGTTCGATAAGGTCTATCTGTATCATTATTGCGAAATGTCCGGCGTTTTTGGATGCGCGACCGATATTGGCGCAGCAACGGTATGCGGAACGCTCCGATTCGATGATAAGGATACCCCAATACAAGTAGAAGGCCGTTACGAAATCCCGCCCTACGGTGCGAACGCGACCTACATGGGTGACTATTGCCGGACCGGCGTGAATGCGATAATTATGCCGGGGAGGCGGATCGGGTCTTATAGTGTTGTTGGACCAGGGGTTATTTTGTACGACGACGTACCGAGCAAAACGATGGTGATGGCGAAACAGGAATTAATTACCAAACCGTGGGGACCGGAACGTTATGGTTGGTAAACGTGTAAATCGGTCTTACAAGGTTTCCCTCCTACTTATTTGAAAGGAGCTCCTTGAGCAGATTTGTCAATTCGTCATTGTCAGCAGCGAGTTCAAAAACGCGTTTAATTTTGCCTTCACGGGCATCATCGGATTCGGGGGTGCCACCCTCTGGAGCCCAGAGCACTTCAAGTTTCTTGGGATTGAGCCGATCATAGGTAACCTTGACAAGCGTGAAAGGGTAGTTCCGAGGGATAATGACGATCCAATCAATAGTTTCACCACGGGCGGAGTACTGTCTATCTACGGTTAGTTTTGAATCTTGATGCGGTACGTTCTTTTTAACCCACTGCTTGCGATCAAGTGCGTCTGTTTCAAAATGACCGACTTCTAACCAATTGCGTCCGGCACCGTTGGGTTTGGTAGTAACTTCAATGCGTTGCATGACTGTTTGTTCTCCGTTCCGTATTTAGATTTTCCCGCAATCCGCGCGACTAAACATATAAGTTCTGGTAAAAGATTCTAACACGTTGATCCCAAAAAGTCAAGTGTCTGAATTAGGAAGAAGGTCCATTTATGGTGGATTTTACAATTAACTCGACATTTTTCAGTTGTAGATGGGAACTCTGATTAATGTTCCGAAGATAAAAAAAAACAAACAAAATACGGGTAAATTTAGGTCTCATATGACTAAATGTGGATTTTAAGCAAAATTAATTTGCATTTTTTCTGAAAAAAGAGTATAATTGCAAAAGGGGATAGTATTTTCGCGCAGTTTGCGCGAGTATTTTTATTTAATTGCGTCAGGTTGAAGGGACACCCTTGACATGAAAGTGGAAATGAGATATGGAACCGGCACATTACCGATTGAGATTCCTGATAAGAACGTTGCCGGCGTTCTTGAAATTTCGGAAAGTGCTCCGCTATCGGATGAAGATAGCGCGGTTCGAGAGGCGATTGCGCAACCGATTGCATCGCCACCTTTGGCTGAACTTGCAAGGGGTCGCGAGTCGGCATGTATTGTAATCTCTGATGTGACCCGCCCCGTGCCAAATAAGGTCATTCTCCCACCTATATTGGAAACGCTCAAACGAGCGAGTATTCCACGCGAAAAGATCACTATCCTCATCGCGACGGGTATCCACCGCCCTAATGTTGGGGAAGAGCTCGAAAAGATGGTTGGACGCAATATTATGGATACATACCGTATTGTCAACCATTTTTCCCAGAAACCAGGTCACCACGCATATTTAGGCAAGACCCGAAACGGCACACCCGTTCATATTGATAAAACCTACCTCGAATCGGACCTGAAGATCACGACGGGCTTGATTGAACCGCACCTGATGGCTGGATACTCTGGCGGCAGGAAGGCGATCTGTCCAGGGGTTGCCTCTGTTGAGACAATGAAGGTGATGCACGGGCCCGAACTCATGGAACATCCGAAGTCGGCAGTCGGCATTTTAGAGGGAAATCCGTTTCACATCGAAGCGACCGAAATTGCGCTGATGGCGGGTGTTGATTTCAACCTGAATGTTGCGATTGACAAGCACCGTCAAATTACCGGCGTATTCGCAGGCGATATGGTTGAATCCCATCGTGTCGGTGCGGCATGTGTAGAAAAACAGGCAAAGGTTACACTACCAACACCAGCGGATGCCGTCGTCGTTTCCAGCGCGGGGTATCCACTGGACACAACATTTTATCAAGCAATCAAAGGTTTACTGACGGCTGTCGAAATAGTGAGGCAGGGTGGTAGTATCTTGCTTGTTGCGGCGTGCAGCGAAGGGATCGGCAGCAAACCGTTTACCGACCTAATTTTTAAGACTGATGATTTAACGGCGTTTGTCCAAGGGCTTTACAATCCAGCAAACTTTGTTATTGATCAGTGGCAACTTGAAGAGTTAGCGAAAGTTGCCCGGAAGGCAGATATTTATTTTTATACCGACGGCATCCCTTACCACCAGCGGACAAAACTCTTCGTGCATCCCTTAAAAAGTGCGCAGGCAGGTATAGACGAAATTTTAGCCCGCTACGGGGCAGATGCCCAAATTGCTGCGATTCCTGAAGGTCCTTACGTTTTAGCGCAGTTGGAAAAGGCTTAATACCAGACGTCAATTAGCATCGAAACACTCGCCCCCGAGATTAACCGCAATACTACTGAAGTTGGGAATGAATAGCAAAATGGCAAATTCGACTGTGGCACTCAGAGCCTATGGAGATGGCTTGCACCTGATCATCAGGCCCCATCTCTCAATATCAGAAGTTGAAGCTGCGATCGAGCAGGAAATAACCCGTATGAATCGCTCTTTAGCGGGGGCCTCGGTGCAAATTGATCTTAAGTCTCCCACCTTGAAAGAGGAGGAGATCGAACTTCTCAGTTCGAAACTCCAGCAAACTTACGATCTCACAGTGCGTGGTGTCGAAGTCGCTGATGAACCGGTTTTGCCGCCTATCGCTGCTGCACCAACGACACATGTAATATCGCCAACGACGGATACCCGTCCCTCTCGGGACAGTGAGCCCTCTCGGATTGTAGCACACACAATTCGTTCTGGTCAAACAGAGGAATTTCCACAAGGGAGTCTTATTATTTACGGCGATGTCAATTCAGGTAGTGAAGTAAAGGCAGGTGGTGACATCGTTGTGTTGGGTACGCTGCGCGGGAGTGCTTACGCTGGGATGAATGGCAGGTTATCTGCCGTGATTATTGCAATGGATTTCGCGCCGTTAAAACTTCAGATAGGCAACTATGTGAACCGTTCATCGGTGAGTCAGGAACCGCGAAGTTATCCAGAGATCGCCCGCATCGGGGCAGAAGATGTAATTATTGTTGAAAAATTTGTTAAATTTTAACAGAGGAGGTTCCGGTTATGGGAAAAGTAATCGTAGTGACATCAGGAAAGGGAGGTGTCGGCAAAACAACCTCTACAGCGAACTTAGGGACAGCGCTGGCACTTCTCGGTAAAACGGTTGCAGTTGTTGATGCAGATGTCGGGCTTCGGAATCTCGATATCGTGATGGGGCTTGAGAGCAGGATTGTTTATACCTCAATGGATGTCATTGAGAAACAGTGTGAACTGAGTAAAGCACTCGTTAGGGATCGACGTGTTGATGGGCTGATGCTGCTCGCGGCATCGCAGAAAAACAACAAAGACGATATCCAGCCAGAGCAGATGAAAGCGATTTGTGATAAGTTGCGGACTACGCACGATTTCGTTCTGGTTGACTCGCCCGCTGGCATTGAACGCGGTTTCAGCAACGCTTCCGCCGGTGCAGACGAAGCCATCGTTGTTACAACCCCAGATGTCTCGGCTATTCGGGATGCTGACAGGATTATCGGCTTGCTGCAAAATGCAAGAATTGAACCGATCAATCTCGTTTTAAATCGCTTCTCACCACAGCTTGTAGGGAATGGCAGCATGATGGATCAAGCCGACGTATTGGACATCCTCAACATTGAGCTGATCGGTGTTGTTCCAGAAGACAGCGGTGTAATCACCTCTACAAACCGCGGCATTCCGCTCGTTTATGAAGACGGTTCACCTGGTGCTCAGGCGTATATGCGTATCGCGCGTCGACTTACTGGACAGCGCATCCCGATTCATAATTTTGAGCAGAAGGGCATATTGAACAATATTTTAAACTGGTTCACGAGAAAGAGATAAGGAGTTTTCTGATGAATATCAGCATAAAACAACTATTCGGGCGCAAACCGAAATCGAGCAGTATCGCTAAACAGCGCCTGAAACTGGTCATCACACAAGACAGGTTTGATGTTGATGACCGGGTTATGACCAGGTTACATCATGAATTAGCAGAGGTGCTGGCAAAGTACTTTGAATTTTCAGCCAACTCTGTTAAGATGGACTTGAAACAGGAGGGGAATTCCTACATCCTTGTCGCGGATTTTCCTTATACGAAATTCCACGATACGAACATGAGACAATAATCGGTGAGTGAGAGATTTATGCATCTTGAAAGCGGGTCTACGGACAATAGGGGTTTCCTGCGTCAAAGAATCAATTCCCAAATTGCTTTTGCAACCCCATTATCGTCATTCGTCGTTGTGATGAAGTCGGCACAAGCCCGGATCGGCGGCACTGCGTTTTCCATCGCTATCCCGAACCCTGCTGTTTTGAGCAGACTCTCATCGTTATAACTATCGCCAAAAGCAACAACCGTATTTAACGGGATGTTGAACCGGTTGGCGAGTGCTGTCAGTGCGCGCCCTTTAGTAACCTCCGGATTCATAAATTCAATATATTCTGCTTGGGTCTGCGTAACATAAAGCTTCTCAGCGTAATCGGTTTGGAAACTCGTTAAGAGTGGTTGCAATTTTTCAGGCGTATGGATAATAAGCAGCTTCGTTGGCGTTTCACCAGCTAATTCGCGTAGGTCTCCGATAGCCGTAGCCGGCACCCCTGTTCGTGCTTCATAAAGGTCGCTCCATGCGTTCCGCTCGGCGACATAAAGTTGGTCGTTCAGGCAGAAATTGAGATGTAGCCCTTGCTCGATACAGTGATTGACAACCGCCATGGCGTAATCTGATGGAACAGGCGTGTGATGATAGACCTCAGCGGTTGTGGCATGTCGTACCATCCCCCCGTTATAAGAGATAATAGGATTTTCGAGTCCGATCTGATCGCTAATCGGTTGGATAGAACGGTGCATCCTTCCAGAAACTAATACCACGAGTATATCGTTTGCCACGAGTGCTTGGAGTGCCTCGCGGTTTTTCGGTGACAACTTATGATCGCTGCTTAGTAGCGTTCCATCTAAGTCGAAAGCTGCTAAATGACATTCTATTTTTCTCGTGTCGTCTTCCATCTATTTTATCCTCCATTCTATGGATGCCTCGGAATGCAGATCGCACGTCCCATGGGTCAAAACGGGCAATGAATTGCCCTACTACAAACCGGATATAACTTTGGTTGTCGCGGAAGGCAGATCGCACCTCCCATAGATCAAAACGGGCAATGAATTGCCCTACTACAAACCGGATATAACTTTGGTTGTCTAAGTAGAATCACCAGAGGGCTTGTTCTGTCTTCCGGTCAAAGAGATGCATTTCTGCTTCATCAAAATCTAACCTAACAGTATCCCCTACCGTAACCCGAAACGTTGGATGTGCCCTGACCCGAAGTAAGATAGGGTCCTGCGTCTCTGAATGCGTGCCGAGACGGATGTCAAGAATATTGACTGCCCCGAGCGGTTCAACGAGATGTACCTGAGCAGAAATACTCTGTTCATTGGGTTGACTCCGCGCTGTGATATGCTCAGGACGAATACCAAACACCAAACCGTTTTTTTGCGCGTCTGAAGTGATCGCCGTCTGCCGTTCTGGTGGGAGGCGAAGATAAACATCGGTGTGACTGAGATGTAGCACGGATTCCGCTTCGTTGCGGGTGAGTTCAGCGTCAAGGAGGTTCATGGTAGGCATGCCCATAAATCCAGCAACGAAGAGGCTCTGAGGTTTATTGTAAATCTCATGCGGGGTCCCAATCTGTTGTAGAAGTCCTTGATGAATCACAGCGATTCTGTCTGCAAGGGACATCGCTTCAACTTGGTCATGCGTCACAAAGATGGTCGTCGCGCCGATTTCATGTTGGAGTCGTTTAATTTCGGCGCGCGTGTCAACGCGCATTTTTGCGTCTAAATTCGCCATAGGTTCATCAAGCAGGTAAACCTTGGGTTGGCGGACCATCGCGCGTCCGAGCGCGACGCGTTGCATCTCACCCCCGCTAAGAACGCTGGGTTTCCTATCTAACATGTCAGCTATTTGTAGGATTTTGGCAACCCGCTTGACTTCGGCATCAATCTCCGATTTTGAGATATTCACTGCTTTGAGTGGAAAAGCGATGTTATCGTAGACATTCAGGTGCGGATAGAGGGCGTAAAATTGAAAGACAAAAGCGATGTCCCGGTCAGCAGGCGAAAGATCATTGACCCGCTGCCCGTCAATGAAGATATCGCCTTCTTCGGGATTCTCTAAGCCTGCAATGAGACGGAGCGTTGTCGTTTTACCACAGCCAGAGGGACCGAGAAAAACGACGAACTCTCTGTCCTCAACTTCAAGGTTAAAGTCTTTGACAGCGACGACATCGCCGAAACGTTTTACAACGTTTTCAAGTTTGATATGCGCCATAATATTAGTTACCAGTTGCCAGTTACCAGTTTTCAGTTTTCAGTTAAGAGGGTTCTTGTAGCAGTTGAGGTTACTATCCAAGCAACAGCAAATCTCTTGTAACTCTCACTGCGAGGCAAACTGACGACTGACACCTATTCCGCTGACGGCTGATTGCTGACAGCCATTTTTTTTGACTGCTACTTTACATTAGAAAGTACATCAGAAAGTGCATTACTGCCCCGGAAATCAGCGGCACTGTGAGATTGTCGTCAACCGGGACGGGAATGAGTTCGACAATTGTAGCGACCAAGGCACCCACGATTGCTATAACAGGGTTGAACTTAACCAAAGCAATTGCGGCGCAAACAATGAAACAGGCGGCACTCCCCTCTAAACTCTTCCTGCCGAGAAGTTTCGTCCGTCCCCACTTTTTGCCGACGAGTGCGGCTGCCATATCTCCTAATACCATAAAAAAGATACAGACAATAGCAAGCGTCTTAGCAAATAAGAAAATACACAGGAACGCACTGATAAGATAGTAGGTCGCGCCTGTCACAGCCCCTTTGCGTTCATGTCTACGGAGGATGGGTTTGAAAATTCGGGAAAAAAACTCGCAAAAATGTGGAGAGCACCATTTCACTAATTCCACGGCAAGCGCAAAGCCAGTCAGTATCCCCATTAAAACCAACATAGTCGGTTTATCCAAGAAGAGATAGATAACCGGTAGGGTGAGTCCTGATAAATGAATGCTTTTCCGAAGCAGTTCGCCTATCACTGCTTTGCCCTCCACACAACCGAATAATAGTCGCTAATTATTATAGGACTTAGAAGAGAAAATATCAAGGAAAATAGTTGTCAGTGTATCAGTAACCAGTAGCCAGTTAAGAAGAGAAACCTTTGTTAATCATGGGGAAACACCCAAGCAAAAACACTCTCTTTGTATCAGTAACCAGTGGCCAGTAACCAGTGGCCAGTTAAGAACTGGAAACTCCTAAAACTGATAACTGAAAGATTTTTCGCATGAAGATTAAGAATTTAATCGGGTAATTTTTACCAATGCCCGGTGCGGTTAGGAAACCGCACCTACCGGGTTTGGGATAACATAGAATTACCCAAATATTTTATTAGACTTCATCAGAAAAATCGTACTGACAACTGAGCCCTGACCGTTTTTCTATTTTTTTGACAAAAAAAACACACATTTTTGTTGCATTCAGAGATTACAATTTTTGTTGTTGGAATAGTATTGGGAATAGAATGTTGGCGGAACACTTTTTGCACCTTACAAAATTATACGAGGATTTCAAATTTGCCTAAAGGTATAAAAATATAAAATGAGAGGACTTCTTAATATGGATTTGCAGGCTTCACCCTTCGCTGGACGACTTCGTATCGGATACCTGTTGCTCATGATAATCGGTACGGGGCTTGCCGTGTGCAATGTCAGTGCTGATAACCACGAAACGCAACAGCTCATGAAAATAACAGGTATTGTTGTAGACAGCGATACCGGGGTGCCCCTGCCAGATGTAACAATTCGGGTTACTGATACCCAGATCCGTGTAAAGACTGACGAAACAGGCGCGTTTTCGCTGGAATTACCGATCGGTACTTATAAAATCCATGCAAGCGCGTCGTTCTATAACACCTATGTTATCACCGATTTTGAAGTAAAAGCCGGAGAGGCCGCGGAACCGCTTCGCGTACCATTGGTAGCACAAGTGGTGAAACTGGATGCGATTAAGATGCCGGTTCAGTTAAGCCAGTCGAGCGAGCGCGGATTGCTTGAACAACGGATGCGCAGTTCCCGAATTGAAGACAGTATCAGTACGGAAGAAATGAGCCGCCTCCCTGCATCGTCTGCAGGTGAGGCTATTAAACGGGTGACGGGTATCAGCATTGTTGGTGGACGTTATGTATTTGTGCGTGGATTGGGAGAACGTTACAGTAACACACTTCTCAACAATGTCGAAATTCCGAGTCCTGAGCCAAACAGACGGGTTGTGCCTATGGATATTTTCCCTGCGAGCCTCCTCGCGAGTCTACAGACAGTAAAGACCTTCTCGCCTGACCAACCCGGTGGTTTCGCTGGCGGTTCCGTCCAAGTGTTCACCAAAGACTTCCCGGAAGAGTTGACGATGTCCTTATCCACGTCAACGGGTTTCAACACACAAACAACCGGGGAAGAAGGCTTGACTTATCCGGGTGGAGATTTTGACTTTTTGGGATTTGACGACGGTTCGCGTGAACTACCGAGCATCATTCGAGAGGCGGCAGCGGATGTGCCTATCCGGGAGCGTGGACGTTTTACACCTACTGGCTTTACGCCTGAAAAGATTCAGGCGTTTGGACAATCGTTTGAGAATGTCTGGTCGCCAGAACGGCAATCTCTGCCGGTCAATCAAGGCTATAAATTCAGCCTTGGGAATAGCAATACCGTTTTCGGTAAAGAGTTCGGTTACTTGGGTGTCATCTCCTACGGCAACAGCCACAGTTCCGGCACGCAGGTTCGTAACGCCTTCCGCATCGGTCTGAATGAGACCCTTTCACCTGTCACCTCGTATAACGTCGAACGCAGTGGTAACGAAGTAGAATGGGGTACCGTCCTAAACACGAGTCTCCGCTTCTCACCGCAACACCAAATCAATCTCCGGTCACTTTTCACACACACCGCTGAAGATGAAATCCGAACATGGGAAGGCTTCAATGCCGACAGAAACACAGATATGCGAAGTGCCCGCCTCCGATACGTTGAACGTCAACTGTTCTCCGGGCAGTTGGCAGGTACGCATGATTTCAACTTCGGTGAACCCGATCCTGAGTTAGAAACACTGGAAGCCCCTAATCTCTCTATGGAGTGGCGACTCACGTATTCACGTGCGGCGCGCGATGAACCCGACACGCGCGAGAATATCTACGAAGATAGAGGTGATGGCACCTTCGTATTCCGCGATGTTACACAAAGTGGAAGCCGATTTTTCTTTGATCTTGAGGACGATGAATACAACGCCCGCGTCGATTGGAAAGTTCGGATTGGAACGGAAGGCCTCTTCAAATTTGGCGGTTTGCTCCGAGATAGAGCAAGGACATTTGATGTACGCAGGTTTAGATTCTTGCCTTCTGACCAAGTAGATGCTACGGTCAATCTCTCCGACCAACCTGAAATACTTTTCCAAACCCAAAATATCGCACCCCGTGTTTTTGAGTTGCGAGAATCGACGCGTTCTACCGATAATTACTTGGCAGATCACAATATTTATTCAGGTTACATGATGCTGGATCTGCCACTTTCCGCCAAATGGCAGGTGATGAGCGGGGTCCGATTGGAATCTTCCGATCAAAAGGTAACCACCTACGATCCATTCGCTGCCTCTCGCAAGGCAATTGAAGCAAATTTGCAAACCCTTGATTGGCTGCCGGGGTTAAATGTAACGTATCGCCTAACAGAACGGATGAATTTGCGTCTCGCAGCATCTCGAACGATAACACGTCCGGATTTTCGGGAACTCGCCCCTTTTGAGTTTACAGACTTCGTAGGTGGCAGAACGATTCTTGGTAATCCGGATTTGGAGCGGACCCAGATCAACAATTTCGATTTCCGCTGGGAAGTTTTTCCAGAGATCGGCGGTATCTTGGCTGTCAGTGCGTTCTATAAACGGTTCCAAAAACCGATTGAGCAGATCGTGCAACCGCAGGCAGAAGTTCGTATCACCTATGAAAACGCCGAAAGTGCGCACAACTACGGCTTGGAGTTAGAAGCACGTCAGAATTTAGGGGTCTTGACAGACGCGCTGCGCAAATTTTCGATTAATACCAACGCTGCGTTGATCTCCTCACATGTGGTTTTACCAGAGGATATCGGGATTCAGACCTCTTCCGAACGTCCACTACAGGGACAGTGTCCCTATATTGTCAACATTTCGGTCGGTTTTGAAGATCCCAACTGGGGTATTTCAAGTGCGGTTGCGTATAACATTTTTGGACGGAGGCTCTCTGAAGTGGGTAACCACGGCGCACCAGATGTATATGAGCAACCCCGTGGACAATTGGACGTGAGTTTCAGTCGGACGGTTGCCAATCACTTCAAATTCAGCGTTTCGGCGAAAAATCTACTGGACCCCTACGTCCATTATAAGATAGGAGAAGCCACCTATCTTGAGTACAAACTCGGTAGGTCGTTCTCGTTTGGGATCAGTTACAATCTGTAGTCGGAATTAGCCATCAACCGTCAACGATCAGGAAAAACCTGCCAAGCATAAAAAAATCATAATATTGTCATTTTCTTGCAACAATTTATGAGTATCCTTAATTATGAAAGAAATTTACAACAACATAAATGCCTGACCGTAGGATCGGTTGGACGTAGATAATAAATAAACACGGAGCTGGATTAGTTAATGTTAAACATTGGGGGTGCCCCTGCATCCACTGAAACGCGGGGTGTATATCAGAGTTGGTTGTTCTTGTTGATAGCGATTTTCACTGCCAGTATTGCGTTGGCTTTTGTCGGTTGCGGCAGCGATGAAACGGAGGAAGCACTTATCCTTGAAGAAGCAGTCCTTGATGTTGACGGACACCAAGTGGTCGTTTTGCAGGGTAACCTCACCGCGAGGGACGACAGTGAACTCAGTCAACTCATTGAGAATATCGAACTTAGCCTCAAAGATGAAAATCTCACTGCATACGCGCGTCAGGAATTGGAGGGTGACCTGAATCAGTTGTCTTATGAACGGCAGTTACGTTCACTTTTGAGCGCATCTGATAGTCTAAACTGGCACCTTTCTGAAACCTACGAGTACCTGTTACGAGGCGCAGTGTTTGTCAAAGGTGGCGCGATATTAACCATTGCGCCGGGTGTCAAAATCTACGGCGAGCAGGCAACCAACGGCACACTCATTATTGCACAAGGTTCTAAGATTATGGCAGACGGAACTCCTGATGCTCCTATCGTCATGTCAAGTGACACCTTTGAAGGTTCCCATGCACGCGGACAATGGGGTGGCTTAATTATCAATGGAAACGCTCCCACGAACCAAGGTGTAACTTTCGGTGAAGGCGACACAGGCGCGTTCGGTGGAAATAATCCAGAAGACAGCAGCGGTATACTCCGTTACGTTCGTATTCAGTATGCAGGTATCGAATTAAGCCCAGATAACGAATTGAACGGCATCTCCTTCCAAGGCGTTGGATCTGGAACTGTTGTAGATCACATCCAAGTCCACATGAACCAAGATGACGGCATTGAGATGTTCGGTGGCACTGTCAACCTTAAATATGTGCTCGTGACGGGTGCACGCGACGATTCCTTTGACTGGACAGACGGTTGGACAGGTAAGGGACAATTCTGGGTCGCTCAACAGTATGGTGATGACGCAGATAACGGCTTTGAAGTTGATAACAGCAGTAAAGATAATGAAGCAACACCGCGTTCCGCTGCGACGATCTTCAACGTAACGCTCATCGGTGATCCGTCTGGTCCCGAAAGCGATAACGGTATGCTGATTCGTGAAGGCGCTGCGGGTATGTATGCAAACTTCATTGTTACCGGATTTAACAAAGTCGGACTTGATATTAATAACGAAGCAACGCACGCCCAAGCAGACAGCGGTAAATTGGTCGTCAAAAACAGCATTTTCTTTGAAAATGGAAAAGGTAATTTCGGAGATGAAAAAGACGACGACGGATTTGATGAAGCCGCTTTTGCCGCCAAAAATGGGAACAAAGAAACTGACCCGAACTTGGCAGATCCGTTCAACAAGAACGCACCGGACTTCACCCCGGGCGCAGGTGCCAAGGCAGTATCTCCAGCACCGCCACCTTCTGACGGCTTCTTTGAACCCGCTGACTTCATTGGTGGTGTGAGCCCATCCAACAACTGGACAACAGGATGGACAACGAGTGCACAGAAGTAGTGAACTTACTGTTCGCACATCTTACATGCTTTTAACTGTCCTGTTGGTTTACAGCAGTTCGGTAGGTTGTGAACAACCGCTCTGGCAAAATAGTCTCGACTCGCCAGACCAACTCGGTCAGGCAGTTGTCAACGCACTTAACCGCAAAGATATTGAACACTTGAATCGCTTGCGTGTGCAGCGCGAAGAATTCCTTGATTGGGTTTGGCCTGCGTTTCCTGCGAGTCGTCCGCCAAGTAACTTTCCGGGTGATTTTGCTTGGTCAAATATGAACAAGAAATGTAATACAGGTATGAAAAAGTGGATCAATCGTTACGGCGGCCACAACCTGAAATTCGTGGGTATCCGCTTTGATCGACCGTCCGAAACTTACGATGGGTTCCAACTTCTACGAGGCACCGTTCTGACGTTACAGAACACCGCTGGCGAAAAACGGGAATTGAAGATTCTCGGTTCGGTAGTTGTTAAAAACGAGAAATATAAGTTACTGAGTTACAAAGACTAATTACCGATATAGCACGCTTACAGCGTGCTGAAAGGAACGGGAGAAAAAAAATATGATGACGATTGCCGATGTTCAGCGGCAAAATCGAGAAGCCGTCCAAAAACGGAAAAGGAAAGCAATCCGGATCGCCTGGGGTTTCGCAATCGGATTGCACGTAATTGGGATTATCGTTGGCGGTATTTACTTTCTTCGGAAAACAGTGTTAGAGCTGCACAACGACAAAGTAGATAGCGTTGTCTTGGAGGCATCAAAACCACAGCCGAAACGTCGTACCCCACCTCGTAGAACACGAAAACCGACAAAACCGAAATTTTCTAAGATCCAAGCCCCGAAGGGACAGGCTGTTACAACGAGTGCTAAAATCCCCATGGGCAACGCGCGCTTCACGCTGCCGACAAGTGATGTACCTACACGTCCGGTGATGGCACCGAGTGTCGCTGGCATCGGCAAAAATCTGTTCAGAGCGACACGACAACAGGCAAATATTGTGACAACGATGCCGAAGTTTGAGGTACCGAAGTTTGAAAGCACCAGCTTAGCGTCAAGAATGGATATGGGAACAAATCTTGCCCAAACGGAATTCAACGATCCGGGGAACTTAGAGCTCGCCTCAGTCAACTTAGGTGATGCAAAACAGTCGTTTAACGATTTCCTAAAAGCCGTGCGGGACCGGATCAAAGAGGTACAACGTTTCCCGCCACGTGTGCGGGATATCGACGATGGCACGACAACGACAGTTCGGTTCACGCTTTTCAAAGATGGAACCATTCGGAATCCAGTTGTCAGCGATTCTTCTGGCGCGAAAGCCCTTGACAACGCTGCAATCGCCGCAGTCCAAAACGCAGTGCCTTACCCGCCTTTTCCTGAAGGACAGGCGGGTAATAGTCTGCGACTTGAAATCCCGATTATTTTCGAGTTATCGAATTAAGTTACGTATTTGTAGGCGCGCTTCGGAAACGCGCCAGACAATAATTATCGGTTTTGCCACGACAGAGTAACGCTGAAAGGGACGACTTAATGTCGTCCCTTTTTTTATAGAGCGTCCCTCATCTACTCATCATCCAAGTCATTTACTTTCTCTTGCTCCGCTAAAGCTCCTTGGAACTGACGCAGTGTTTGTTCACTGGGAAAGAACTGGAACAGTGCGTGCGCATAATCGACGAATTCATCCAGCGGTATACTTTCACCCGCCTTCACTTTCTTCTCAACTTTTACGATGATGTCAATCTCCGGAACATCTGCAAACTGTTCAATGAGTTGTTCACGAAAAAGTTTGGCAAAGACCTCTGGATCATTGGTTTCCTCTAAAACGCCAAGTTTTTGAGGCGTTTCCCGATCCGGCCAGAGACGCTTCAGGGCATCAAGGTAGACGTTATATTCGTCACGGGAGACATGCAACTCTTGTATCCTTTTCTGCTGATATTCTGCGATGGTGTGAACTTCTGGAATATCTCCAAACTGATTGATGAGCACGGCAAGAAAGTAGTCGTTGCGTAAGAGAGGGTCTCTCGTCTTATACCATTTTTCCGGAATATAGATATCGTCAGTCTTTTCAGGTTCAGGCCGTTCTGTTATCAAACCGGACGTTTTTTCCGTATCTTCTTCGGTGTTGCTACAGCCGAAAAATGTGAGCAACCCCAAAAAGCATAGAACATAAAAAAGTAAGAAGGAAGTAACGCCTTTCATTTTTAACTCCTCCTTTCAGAAATTATTGTTTGGTTCAACAGTTCAGTCTGATAGGTACTCATACGGATCTATGCCCGAAGAGTCCATGTCTAATATTAGTACGCCTGGAGGAAGTATTCCGTTACTGACTTGGTCTGTAATTGTGCTATCACCACCTGGTCCTGAAACCTCAGAGGCATATTTAGTGATCGTGCCATCAGGCAGTTGGGTATCCTCCCATTTGACATAAACAACATTTGGATAGTACAAATAGACTTTCCCAGTATCCATATCCATGGAAGTCCCGACAAAATTACGGTCCCCTTCATTCCATTTCTTAACCATAACGAGCCCCCACAATTCTCGCTGGGTCAACTTATTAATACTCACGGCTTTTTCATTTGGTCGCAGCCAAACGACAGGAAACGGAAAATCGGGCGGAACTTGGGGACGCTGAATTTTTTTTGGGACCAATACCGAACACCCACATATTATGGATAATCCAAATATGGCTAAAAGGTGCATGCGTAGCACTTGGCGATATTTCATAGATTCCATCTTTTAGTCTCCTTTGAGAAATTATTGCGACAAGAACGCATACGGATCTATACCGGAAGCATCTTGATCGACTATTTCTATCTTATTGATATTCGTCCAGAGTTATTCAGTTGTCGGTTTTCTGAACGCATTTGGGTATCTGCTTTTTGTGTCCGAGCCTCCGTCACGGGAGTATCGGCAGTTAAATCAGATTTAAGAATCTCAAAGCGTTGATTTCTTGAGTTCCATAGGAAAGCTCCGCTGCTCACGGTTGAATGCCGCAACTGCAGCCGCCTCTGTATCAAAATGTTCAAAGAGGCTAATGAGCCGGGTTAGGACAAGCAAGTTCCTGATTTTTTTCTCAACATTGATAATTCCGATGCGGCTTTTCTTCTGCGCTGCGACGGCACGTGTATTTACCAGCATACCGAGTCCGGAGCTGTCCATCTGGTTAACATGCTCGAAATTGATGAGAATACATGCTGCATTAGAGGCATCTAACTGCGCAGCGAGTTTCTCTCGCAATTCCGATATTGCGGTTCCAATTATCTTCCCATTCGGTTCCAAAATTACAACACCACCCTTCAGGCGAATTGTCGTTGCCATCAGTTTTCTCCTTTTTCTCAGGAAAGTTGAAAATACCAATTCATCATCTATGAAATGCCTATTGTTTTAATTATAGAGATGAAAGGGAAAAAGTTAAGGGTGTCTTGCAGAATTTTTAAGGAATTTCTCCTTTTTTTTGTTTTTCCGCCAAAATAGGCGATATTTTATCAAAAAGTGGGACTTAGAGAAAATATAGGTACATAGCAGCAATAGAACACTTCGGTTAATACTTAGGACTTACGCAAAAAGCAGTAATTCCGTTGTTTTTAACGCCCTAAATCCCCTATAGGAAACACCCCAGCAAAAACACCCCCCATATCCCCCTTATCAGGGGGGTAGGGGGACTTTAAGAGGAAATGCGTAAGTCCTAAATACTACAATTCTGCGACTACATAGGAAAATTCGGCGGGGTTCCAAACCTATTAGAATGCAAACTTATCCCTATCTGCTTTCGCCTTTGTTTCATCGACAAACCGTAACAGCACCAATCCAACGATAAAGAAAATCATCAATGAAATGATGGCAAGACGCGCACTGCCGGTGATCTGTTCGATAACACCGAACGTTACGGGTCCCCAAATTGAGGAAAACTTACTGAAGACAGAATAGAATCCGTAAAACTCCGCACTTGCCTGTTCGGGAATCATCGCGCCGTAGAAGGAACGACTCAACGCCTGGGTTCCGCCGAGGACGAGACCGACAATCATTCCCAAAATAAAGAATTCTGTTGCGGTATGGATGAAATACCCATAAGTGACAACACCGCTCCACAGCACCAAAGCAAACATCACAGATCGCTTAGCACCAATACGGTTTGCCAGACGACTGAAGATCAGTGCGCCGCCAATTGCAACCACTTGAACAAGTAGGAGCGTCACCATCAGTGCTGTCATCGTAAGTTTTAATTCCTCAGTGCCGTAAATCGTCGCCATACTGGTAACGGTGTGGATCCCGTCGTTGTATATCATATAGGCGATGAGGAAAAGGGTGAGGTGTTTAAAGCGTCCGACCCGTTTCGCGGTTGAAAGCGTCCGACTGATGCCGAGGATGAGATAGGCGATAGGTTTGGGTTTGTTGCGGTGTGCCTCTGGAAGTTGAGACGGCGTTTTTTCCTCTTTTAGGTATTTCAGCGTCAACAAGGTCCACCCTGCCCACCAGAGGCCCGTCATCGCCATCCCGATGCGTGATGCCATCGCTTGGCCTTCCGGTGTCTTTTGCGTGGCGACGAGGGCGAGGGCAATGGTAAATTGCAGCGAGCCGCCGACATACCCAAACGCATACCCTCTGGCAGATACGGAATCCAGTTTGTCTTCGGAGGCGATCTGCGGTAAGAACGCATCGTAGAAAACATTACCGCCGACAAAGCAAATTTGAGAACCGAGAAATAGCACAATCGTCAATCCGACGTCACCGGACCGGCAAAAATAGAGCATCGTTGCGAAGATACTACCCATATACGCGAAGCCCATAAGAAACCGTTTTTTTGCGGCAGAGAAATCGGCAATAGCACCAAGCACGGGTGCAAAGAGGAACACGCAGAACGCCGCGGTTCCCAACATATAGCCCCACAACGCCGTCGCACTCACATTCATGCCGAGAATGTCGACACCTGCTTCGCCTACAATGGCTTTCGCAAAATAATTCGGCAATATGGCGGCGATCACAGTGGTGATATAGGCTGAATTCGCGCAGTCATACATGCACCATCCAAAGATTGTTTTCTTATCGTTTTTCATGATTCTCCCATCTGCAAAATGTTGGGGTTGGAATGTTTCCTGCATTTTCCCACACTTTCGGCAGGAAATCAACAAGATTCTTTAGAGCCGTCGGTGTGGGTCGCGAGTAAAACTCGCTACTACAAAAAGATGGGAAGAATGGAAGTTATACCAATTCTAAGCGAATTGGGTGGCAGTGAGAGCGTGAGGGTTCCACGCGCTCACTGCCCTACCTCGTTGAGATTAGGCAAGGTCGAAACGGTCAAGATTCATGACCTTGTTCCATGCAGCGACGAAGTCACGCACAAATGTTTCTTGGGCATCATCGCATGCGTAGACTTCCGCAATGGCTCGGAGTCGGGAGTTTGAGCCGAATACAAGGTCGACCCGGGTGCCGGTCCACTTGAGATCGCCTGTCAAGCGATGGCGTCCCTCGAATATATCTTCGTTTGTAGCGGATGCGACCCACTCGATGTTCATGTTAAGCAGGTTCACGAAGAAATCCGTCGTCAACGTCTCGCGACGATCAGTGAAGATACCGAATCCGGACTGACAAACGTTTGTATCCAAGACGCGCAAGCCACCGACGAGCACCGTCATCTCAGGTGCGGTGAGCGTCAGCATTTGTGCGCGATCCACCAGCAGTTCTTCGGCTGTTCTCTCGTGTCCGTTTGCGATATAGTTGCGGAATCCGTCGGCAGTCGGTTCAAGCACAGCAAACGATTCGACATCGGTTTGCTCTTGTACCGCGTCCGTACGTCCCGGCGCGAAGGGAACCTGTATGTCAACACCAGCGTTTTTCGCAGCTGCCTCGACGGCTGCACACCCAGCGAGAACGATCACGTCAGCGAGCGAGACCCGTTTCCCGTCGGACTGCGATCCATTAAATTCTTCTTGAATCTCCTCGAGGGTCTGAAGTACTTTTTGCAGTTCAGATGGCTTGTTGACTTCCCAATCCTTTTGCGGTGCGAGGCGAATGCGTGCGCCGTTAGCACCACCGCGCTTGTCAGTGCCACGGAATGTTGCCGCAGATGCCCAAGCGGTCGAGACCAGTTGAGAAATAGACAGTTCTGATCCGAGACACTTGTCCTTGAGAGCAGCGATGTCTTGTGCGTCAATCAATTCATGATCAACATCAGGGACGGGGTCTTGCCACAACTGCGGTTCCGCAGGCACCCAAGGACCGAGACATCGTGTGCGAGGTCCCATGTCGCGATGGGTTAGTTTATACCACGCCTTCGCAAAGGCATCTGCGAACTCGTCTGGATTCTCGTAGAAGCGTCTGGAAATCTTCTCATAGGCTGGATCCGCCTTCAGAGATAGGTCGGTCGTGAGCATCATCGGGGCGTGCTTCATCGAGGGATCGTGAGCGTCCGGTACGGTGTCCTGTGCGGATTCATCTTTGGGAGTCCATTGCCATGCACCGCCGGGACCTTTTATCAGTTCCCATTCGTAATTGAACAGGTTGTAGAAGAAACCATTGTCCCACTTGATCGGCGTGGCGGTCCAGACACCCTCCAATCCACTGGTAATCGTGTCGCCGCCCTTGCCGCTGCCAAAGGTGTTCTTCCAACCGAGCCCTTGCTCCTCAAGGGAAGCCCCTTCCGGTTCGGGGCCGACGTACTCGTCCGCATCCGCAGCACCGTGTGTTTTGCCGAACGTGTGTCCGCCAGCGATGAGCGCGACCGTCTCCTCGTCGTTCATTGCCATGCGCCGGAATGTCTCTCTAATATCTATCGCTGCAGCGACCGGATCCGGGTTCGCGTTCGGTCCCTGCGGATTCACATAGATTAAACCCATCTGAACGGCACCGAGGGGTTTCTCCAATTCCCTGTCGCCAGTGTAGCGCTCGTCCCCCAACCATGTAGTCTCCGATCCCCAATAGATATCTTCTTCGGGCTCCCAGACATCCTCGCGCCCGCCAGCGAACCCGAGCGTCTTGAGACCCATTGACTCAATGGCACAGTTTCCAGTGAAAATTATCAGGTCTGCCCATGAAAGGCTTCGTCCGTACTTCTGCTTGACGGGCCAGAGCAACCGGACAGCCTTGTCGAGGCTGGCGTTGTCGGGCCAACTGTTGAGGGGTGCAAAGCGCAGCGTGCCGGAGGCACCGCCACCGCGCCCGTCGTGGATACGGTATGTGCCTGCACTGTGCCATGCCATCCGAATGAAGAGAGGCCCATAGTGACCGTAGTCGGCGGGCCACCATTCCTGCGATGTCGTCATCACTTTTTCGATGTCACGCTGCAATTCCGCCAAGTCGATTGTATTGAACGCTTCAGCGTAGTTGAAATCCTCTCCTATAGGATTGGCTGAGGGTGGGTTCTGGTGGAGCATCTTCAGGTTCAACTGATTCGGCCACCACTGTTGGTTCGCTATGGTGCCCTGTGCTTGAGCGTGGTGCATCACTGGGCACTTACCTTCGTTGCTCATATTTCCTCCAATTGTGTTCTACATTTTTCCAAACTTATTCTTTGAAATATTCCTTAAGATTTGCATGAATAGGCAGATACATAATTTTGCGATCACGCTTACTATGTTTGCCAATGTGATACATTAATCATGCCATAATTTCTGCCCAAAGTCAAATCTTTTTTTTCTATTAGGACTTACGCAAATTGAGCAAACATTGATGATGAATCAGTCTAAAAGCGGTGATTCCTATATTTTTTGACATACTCACCCAGCTAAAGCAAGGGTGATTCTGGTATCTTCAAGAACAGCTTGCTATAGCAAGTCTGACATTCTCTACTCCAAAGGTTGATGCCCCAACCTGAAGGATGTTTATAGCCGCATTCACATCGCGGTCATGGTGAGTCTTACAATGTTCACACGTCCATGTTCTATCGCTCAAGTCAAGTACAACGCGTGTGTCGCAGACGTGGCAAACGGAAGTCGTCGGTTGCCACTGGTCAATGAATGCGACACGCTTACCGCGTTTCTTTGCTTGCCACTTGACTTTCTTGAGAAATGCGTAGAATCCAATATCCGACACTTTACGACCCCAGAGGCGTTTCATGCCATCAAGGTTCAAGGTCTCAAAGAACAGCACATCAAATCTACGCACAAGTTCAAGTGCGAGTTTCCAGTGATGATCTTCGCGTTGTCGCTTCACTTTGCGATGCATGCGTGCATGATGTTGACGCGCACGCTCTCGGTTATTACTTCCACGCTGTTTTGTGGACAATTGGCGATTCGCGGTTCGGACGTTATCAATAGACTCGGTGTAAAATTGAGGCGATTCATATTGTTTGCCATTAGAGCATGTCAGCATTGTTTTGACACCCATATCAAACCCTGCGGCATTACCCGTCATTGGTTTGATATGCGACGGCTTGTGATCCGTCACAACAGACATGTAAAAATCGCCAAGTGCATCTTCTTTGATCGTAACAGTTTTGACAGTGCCAAATATAGGGCGACTGAGATTAAATCGGTATGTTCTCCCCATGATCGCCACGCGATCACTGTAGATTCCGAACCCTTTGTCACCTGCTATAGGTGCAGCAAACTTGTATCCAGATGGACACATTGTGAACGAGTAAGGCTTACGAAACGATCTGAACTTTGGAGGGCGTTTCGCGATTTTCTTATAGAACCGCTGATAACCTTCATCAAGGCGTTTGAGAGCTTGGCGTGCTGCCCAGGAATCTAACTCACGCCAGTGTGCAAATATCTCGGGATGTGATTTACGCAGGATCGTAAATTCACGTGACATTTCTTTGTAGGATAGATACGGCAATCCAAGAGAATATCGCGTGCGTTGCCAACTGAGAAAGTAGTTCCATATTGTGTGCGCGATCCACGTCTTTCGTTTTAAGTGGCGTAGACGTGGCGCACGAAAGAGTTTGTAAGTTGTGGTATACATGGTGTTCCTTTACATGGTGATACCGCGTTCTAAACGGTGCGGTGGCACTCCCAAGCGGAAGGTAGAACTCCACCGCCACCATGTAAGAATATTAAACCACAATTTAGAAAAAATGTCAAGTGTTTTTTCAAAAAACGCTTTGGTCTAATTTACAAGGGCGAGTCTGTATCCTCCAGCTAAAGCAAGGGGGTTTTAGACTCGGAAACGTTTGATAATAGATACCGTAATTACTTAGACCCTCGTATCGTCGTGTGAAGTGTGGAGTTGCGTCCCGATGGCACAGGAGATCAACGGTTTCCTATACGACAAGGCACAGGCTAACAGCCTATGCTACGTGGAAGCAGTATAGATAAGAATGTGCAGAATTTCGGTAGATGTGGTATAATACATAGAAGTTTAAGATCACCACGGAGGTTGTGTTTCCCACTTTGTATACCATGGACTATCTATGTAGATGGCTATCAATTTTACTTCTCTTTTCCATCGGTGTTGGTGTCGATGCCGAGACTGAAGAACTTCAAGCAAAAGCGTATCGTACATACGAGAGCGTTGAGATCGACGGCGAACTCACAGAATCTGATTGGCAGAAAGCAACGCCTATCCGTCAATTTATTCAATATGAACCCGATGCGGGTGCCCCTTTAACAGAAGTAACAGAGGTTCGGATTCTCTATGATGAAAGACATATCTATTTCGGTTTTGTCTGCAGCGAACCCGACCGCTCCAAGATTGTAGCCAATAAGATGCGACGCGATACGATGTTATGGGATAACGACAATGTCTTTGTGCTGTTAGATACCTATAATGACCGACGCAGTGGGTTCTTTTTCCGAGTGAATCCGTTGGGTGCGCGAGAAGATGTGGCGATAATGGACAGCGGCGACAGTCGAAACGAGAACTGGAATGCTGTTTGGGACAGTAAGGGAAAAATTAATAGCGATAATTGGACGACAGAAATCGCGATCCCGTTCAGTCAACTTAGGTTTAAAGACGCAGCAGCGTTAACATGGGGTTTGAATCTTGGACGTACAATTCAGAAAAATCAGGAAGAGGGGACATGGGCACCCGTGCCAGCAGCATATACATTTCTGGCGCGCTATCGGACGACGAATTTAGGCACACTCACCGGTTTATCTGAGATATCACAACGCCGGAACATTGAGTTTCTGCCGTATCTACTCCCTGGTGTTGCTCGAACAGAAGAAGAAGGGATAACTGGTGTACTCGACTTCGGAGCAGATATGAAGGTGAGCATTACCTCAAATCTGACTGCCGATCTGACCGTCAATACAGATTTCGCACAAGTTGAGGCGGATCAGGAACAGGCAAATTTAACACGGTTTAGTCTCTTTTTTCCAGAAAAACGCCAATTTTTCTTGGAAGGTGCAGGTTTGTTGGATTTCGGTATCCCACGTACGAGTTTCAATGCCCCACCACCGCTTCTACTTTTCTACAGTCGTCGGATCGGTATTGAAGAAGGACACGCTATCCCGATTCTGGGGGGCGGAAAAGTCACGGGTAAAGTGGGCGGCTTCGGCGTGGGGTTACTGAATGTCCTCACGGATAAGTATGCAGCAGATACTACAGAGGATGCAGAGGCAGTTAATGTTGATAGGACGAACTACTCAGTGTTGCGGATCAAGCGTGATCTTTTCACTGGGTCAAGCCTCGGTATGATTGCAATCAATAAGCAAGGTACTGATGCACACAATCGAGGAACCGGCGTTGATTTTATCTATCGCCCGACTGGCGAGATGAATTTTCGCGGACTCTGGGCACGTACTTTTGATCCGGACGGCATGCAAGACGATCCCGTCAACACACAAGAGAGCTCCGAAAACACGAACGCGTTGTACTTCGGTGGCAATTGGCAGAGTAGCGTCGCACGAGTGAACGCTTCCTATACGGACATCGGTGAGGATTTTAACCCTGAAGTCGGCTATGTCTATCGTACAGGGAGCCGGTGGATTCGGAGCGAAGTCCGCGCCACGCCTTATCTCCATTGGCACGGATTTCGCCGGATGTGGGTTGGACCCGAGATCGATATCATCCTCAATTCGGACAATGAATTAGAGACACGAACTTTTATCTGGAGCACATGGCTTGAATTGGAAACCAACGGTTGGGGTGGTCTTCGGATCTATCGAAATTTTGAGAACCTTACTGAGGACTTTGAAATTCGCGAAGGGATTATTATTCCGAGTGGCAAGTACAGTTACAACAACTACAGCCTCATGCTCAATGCTGAAGGTAAGGTCTTCAACGGACGTGTAGGGTTCAATATTGGCGATTTTTTTGACCCCTCCCAAACCTAAAGGATTGGGATTCCTTTGACGGAACTCCCAAGTGGTTCTTTTAGGTTATACCACGACGTCCATTTGACGTTCTGCGATACTGGCTTCTCTGACTCCCTTCAGCGTCGCAATCGTCCAGACGTTATCCTTGGGAGCTTGTTCGGGTTTAATCCGAACCGACACGAGTGTAATCTCGCGGTGCGGGTCATCTGGCACACTACGGAAAATCACTTGAACCTTCGTGACCGACCGATACTTCTGGCAAGTATTTCTTGCTTCAGAACTTGAAATCTCAACAAAATCTGAACCTCGCAAGGTTTCAGGAATATCGTATCTTTCAACGTATTCGGATTTTGTGATGTTCGTTTTTAATGGATATTAGCCATAGTCATTCTGTCCTTGTAAGAGGGTGATTGAGACCAGTAGCAAGGTAGCTACTGCTTACACGTCTCAATCAATGACTATGTTAATTATACTACATTTTTGACGAAATGTCAACTCTTTTTTTAACTATAGCCCCATGGTCTAATTCAATAGGGCGGTTCTGTATCCCAAAGCTAAAGCATTGGGTTTTAGAACCGAAAACGTAGATAACGGTACTCGCCGTGGATTCGACATTCGTCTTGATCTTCGACTCACCGGACGCTTTAGCTTGGAACCGAGATACGAGTTTAACCGCATTACACTGCCAGACGGTTCGTTTGACACTAATGTCTTCGGTGGACGCGTCGGTTACTCTTTCTCCACAGACCTCTTTACAAAACTCTACGTCCAATGGAACAGCGACCGAAATCTGGTTACCACGAATTTCTTAGTCAATTACATCTACAGTCCCGGTAGTGATTTCTATTTCGTTTTTAATCAGACGTACGGAACAGACAGTGTGACATCAGGGTTGCTGGATACAACTGTGGTCGGTAAAGTAACGTATTGGTGGAATCCTTAATCTGTTGATAAATAAGGAGTGCCTAATGAAGATAATTGATGTGAAAACGTATCTCGTTGATGTACCGCCACCGCATTGGGGTGGGAGACGTTGGATCTTCGTCAAACTGGTGACCGATGAAGGGATTGAGGGCGTAGGTGAATGCACCTATCATACGCAACTCAATCATGTCGTGGTTGAACTTATCAAGGATTGGGGAGAACGTTTTCTGATTGGGGCGGATCCATTTCGGATTGAAAGAATCTGGTCAACGCTCTATGAAGGCCCCTGTGTCCGGCACTCCGGTCCGCTGACGACACCAGCAATGAGCGCAATTGAGATGGCGTGTTGGGATATCGTTGGGAAGGCGTTAAATCAGCCGATCTACAATCTGTTAGGCGGCATGTTCCATGAGAAATTGCGTGCTTATTCCTATCTCTTGCAGTGGCGGCGCGGTGATTCTCCAGAACAGACAGGAGAACTCGCGCTCTCTTATGTCGAGAAAGGCTTTACTGCCGTCAAGTTTGACCCCGTTGATGCTGGCACTGCTGATAGGTTAGAGACACTCGATTACGCAGAGAGCGTCATTCGAGGGATTCGTGATGCCGTTGGTGATAGGTGTGACATTCTGATTGGGACGCACGGGCAGTTCAACACGAATAGTGCGATCCGGTTCGCGAAACGCGTCGAGCAATACGATCCGCTCTGGTTCGAGGAACCGATACCCCCTGAAAATATCAAAGAGATGGCACGCGTCGCGCAGTCAACAAGCATCCCAATTGCGACTGGAGAACGCTTGCTGACGAAATACGAATTCTCGGATCTATTGGAACAACAGGCAGCGTCTATTTTGCAGATGGATTTGACGATTACAGGTGGTATCCTTGAAGCGAAGAAGATTGCATCTATGGGTGAGGCACACTACGCGCAGATCGCACCGCATCTGTATGGGGGTCCGATTGGTGGCGCGGCGAACATTCAGTTGGATGTCTGTAGCCCGAATTTCTTGATTCAGGAAGGTATTCACACATGGGACGGTTTCCACGCCGATATTCTCAAGGAGCCATTGCAGTGGGAAGACGGGTACATTATACCGTCAACGAAACCCGGACTCGGTATCGAATTGAACGATGCGGTTTTGGAGAAGCATTCAGTCGTGGTTTGAAAAATATTGTTCAACTGAATTGTTCTGCCCAAAATGGGTTAAAGAGAATTATAGGTTAATCAGGACTTACGCAAATTGAGAAAATATCGGATATTCAGACGCAAAAAATCGGTGATTTCCATATTTAAACCCCCTAAATCCCCCTTATCAGGGGGACTTTAAGAAGGAATGCGTAAATCCTATTAATTAGAACGCAGCAGATATAGGTGTTTGCGATGTATTTGGTTTGTTATGCGTGCAGGCACGGTTACGGCGTGCATCAAGAGAGTATTGATTTTGTAAAGAGACAGACCTGCTCAAATGGGCATGTTCACGATATACGGTGCGGGTGTGGTCGGAAGATATATGCCGTCCAACGTGTTGATTCGAGACGTTGGAAATCTATTGATCGCAAAGTTCTTTGGAAATATCCAGACGAGCGTACGCCCGGGAAGTAAGGACAGGAGAATAAAGAAGGAATGGCAACTGCAGAGACGCCAACGGGTACGCTTGACGCGCTGCCCGACTCACTCGAAAAGACCCTGCAAAATCTGGATACCCCAATAGAACAGATCCGATTTGCTGTTCAAAGCGATATAGACTCATCTGGTAGTTACGGCGAAGAGTGGTTCGTCCTGACAGAGGCTGCGATATTTACCGTAACGGGTGAGGGTGATGTGCTTCACTATATCCCTTATAGAAGTGTGTTAGGTATCCGAGCGGAAGTTGTGGTAGACGCAGGTCTCTTAGTGCTGGAAACAGAAGAAGGGACAGTTGACCTCATCCGGTATTCAAACGGTCGCGCGGCGAAGTTCGGGTTCGTGGCGCGATTCATGGGTGACGAGATTGAGTTCCGAAACGGCAAACGCGATGAAGCCCCGATTTGGGACTATAAGTCTGAGGATCACTCCTGTAAAAGTTGCGGACTCCTGTTACCAGACGAGTTCTCGCCTTGTCCAGCATGTACCAAGAAGCACAAAGTGATGTTGCGGATTTTGTCTTACATAAGACCGTATCGCGGCAGGGCGATTCTCTTTATTGTACTCATCATTATTGGAACACTCATTTCGTTAGTGCCCCAATATTTCAATCGTATTCTGATTGACGACATCCTACAGTTGAACAATCTCGTTACTCCGCCAGCGGATACGCAATTAACATGGTTAGCGGAGCTATTCCGAAGGATTCAACCTGCGACAGTCGCTTTATCAATTGCTATCGGTACGCTGTTAGCTGCGCAAGTCATCAGTTCGATATTTGCAATTTTCCAAGGACGGCTGGCGGCTTGGCTAACCTTCCGCATCTCTGCAAACATCAGGTCTCATGTTTATCAGCATTTGCACAACTTGTCTATCCGATTTTTCGACAAACGAACAACAGGTACTGTCATTTCGCACATAACGGAAGACAGCGAAAGACTTCAGGATTTCATGTTAGAAGGACTCTCGTTTCTCGCTGTGCAGGTGTTCCTTTTCTTTGGGATTGGCAGCATGCTTTTCTGGATGAACTGGAAATTGGCGTGCTTCATCTTAATCCCGATTCCAATAATCGTCTTCGGCGCAGGTTGGTTTTGGCGGAAAGTGCGCAGTCTCTGGCACCGTGCGTGGCGACGGCGGTCAAAGCTATTTGATGTCGTCAACGATTCAGTATCTGGCATCCGGGTCGTCCGTGCTTTCGGACAACAGAGGGGTGAAGTCAACAGATTTTCCGATGCCAACATTGATGCTCGGGACTATGAGACCAATGCTGAGCTGATCTGGGCGACGTATTATCCGCCGTTGATGTCGGCTATTCAGTTCGGTTCTCTCATCGTCTGGTACGTTGGTGGACTTGAGGTTCTTGTTGGAGAAATGTCGCTCGGTATCCTCATGACTTTCCATGGATATCTCATGAGGTTCTATGAACCGATGCGCTATATCAGTCCGCTCATCAACTGGGCATCACGCTCAATGACAGCAGCGGAACGACTTTTTGAGGTCATAGACTCGCAACCGGAGCAGTTAGACGACGGGAACCTCAAAGCGATGCCGAACATCACAGGAGAGGTTAAATTTCATAACATGACCTTCGGTTATGACTCCCATAAGCCTGTGCTTCGTGACATCAACCTACATGTTCAACCCGGAGAGATGATCGGACTTGTCGGTCATTCTGGGGCAGGAAAATCAACGCTCATCAACCTCATCTGTCGTTTCTATACACCGGACTCCGGCGAGTTAGAGATTGACGGTGAAGATATTAAGCAAATCAACCTCAAGGATCTGCGCCAACAGATTGGGGTCGTGCTACAGGATCCGTATCTGTTCAGTGGCACTATAGCGGAGAACATCGCCTATGCACACCCAGATGCCTCTATGGAAGATATCATCGCAGCAGCGAAAGCGGCAAACGCACACGAATTCATTGTCAAATTCCCAGACGGTTATGATACCGAAGTCGGTGAACGCGGTGGGAGCCTGTCCGGCGGTGAACGGCAACGCGTCTCAATTGCACGGGCGATTTTGCACAACCCACGCATTTTGATTCTTGATGAAGCCACCTCGTCTGTAGATGTAGAGACAGAGAAAAAAATCCAACAAGCGATTGATAGACTCGTGCAGAACCGGACGACATTTGCGATTGCACACCGACTTTCAACACTCCGAAACGCCGACCGACTTTTCGTGATTGAAAAGGGTAAAGGTGTTGAATGTGGCTCTCATGAGGAACTTATGGAGCAACAGGGTATCTACTACAAACTTGTAGAGACACAACGCGAAGCCGCCAACGTCCGCGCCCAAGCGCAAGCCGTGGAGAGGTAAACATGCAGAACGAAAACGGAGAAAAACAGGAAACACCTGCGATAGATGACACGATAAAACGGGAGTTGTCTGAACCAGACGACTTTACGCCGCGTTACTTGGACGCGGCTGAACTTAGTTTTACGCGTGCTGAAGTTGGGACAGCACGGCTCGAAATCCGAGATGAGGTTTGCCATCTGCGTGTAGTGGTGCGACAACTGATGCCACTCAGCAACCCTGAAGCATACATTTCACTCGCAGCAGACGAAGACACTGAAATTGGCATCCTTGTCAACCCGTTGGAACTCGCACCGGAAAGTCTCAAAATTCTACGAGAGGAATTGGATAAACGGTATTTCACACCAACGATCCAGAAGATTTATCGTGTGAAGGAACATTTTGGGATTCATGAGTGGGAGGTTGAAACGGAGCGGGGACGTATAACGTTCTCGGTGCGTGGGTTGAATCAGAATATCAAACAGGTCCCGCCAGCACGGCTTTTTGTGACGGACGTACGCGGAAATCGGTACGATATTCCGGACTATCGGGAGTTAGATGCCCAGAGTTATCTACAAATTCAGCGGCATCTGTAGAGATAAAAATGAAACAGCGACGTTTTCATGCAGCCATCGCCTCAATCGGATTACATCTACTCTTTGTCCTAATTGTGGCGTTGTTGTTATCTGAACAGAGGATATTGGATAACGAAGCGTTTGAGGCGACACTCGTTAAACTCAATCCAACCAAAACGGAGCTGGAAATCCGCCCGACCCATCGAACCGTCACCGCCAATCCTACACTCACAACAGAGGTTTCCACGCCTCGTACACCGACGCAGGTATCGCATATACGGCAGCTACCGAAAAAACAGACGACGGTCATGCGGCAAGTGCCAAAGTTTGATGACGCGTTGGCTCCTATAGAAGTCGCGGATGTACCTACACTCTCTAATGTCGAGACACCGAATGCTTCATCAGCCCATTCATCTATTGCCCCTGCAGAAACGGCACCGACAATTGAAAGAGCTGCATCACCTACAGTCAGAAACAGAGAAACAGCAGATACCGGATTCACGGAATTTCTCGACGGATCTTTGCCAACCGGCGGATTAGACGGCGGGGCTGATATTACGCTGCGATATTCTGTGAAAATACCGAAAGAAAAATTGGGCGGTGTTCTTGAAGGGACAGGCAACGAGATTCGGGGACACATTCGACTGATTCGACTTAAACACTCGCTTTCGGATTGGTGGCAGGACCCAACAGCGATTCCGTCACTCATCAAGTGGTTAGCGGATCACACGCCGATTCGCGCGGATATGGATTTCGCAGGTGGCGCGCTACAACTCACCGACCTACGGATCCTGGATGCACCGCTCATCATCATGACAGGTCACGACAAAGATATTACCGTCGGACGTGGACTCGCAAAGGACGGCCCACTGCAAACAGGTTTCACATCAGAAGAACGCGCCGCACTTCGGGAATATATTGTTGAGAAAGGGGGGATGTTGTTTTTCGACGATTGCGGTTTCAACGGGCTTTTCGCACATATTGTCGCTGATGAACTCAGGCAAATTTTCCCAGAATATCCACTTGAGATTCTACCGCATGATCACGAAATCTATAGTATCCATTACCACTTACCGAAACCACCGACAGGCGGCGATGTGTTCTGGGGGAATGAGAACAACGCACAACCGACGCAATTCCGTTTTCAGAAAGGGATTATTATCAATAACCGGTTGGCGGTGGTTTACAATCGCAAAGATTATATGTGTGCGATGGAGACTGCGGAGATCGAGAGTCGCACGATGCTACGACTCCGGCGTTCCACGGATGTCTATCGGTTCATGTCAAATTTGCTGATTTATGCGCTGAAATATGGTGGGAACACGGATAGAACGGGGTATACGGAGTAAGTGTTATTTTTTGTTCTCCAAGTTTCGTCCAATTAGAAACTCTTGGCTATCGCTTCCGCGAGGTTCTTTGGAAAGTCGAACAGAGATGTCAAATTCGTCCGGATTAACATGCGTTTGATGCCTTTATTAACATTAACGAGTGCCTTCCGTCCACCGCTTTGTTTAATCTGGGTGCTGGAGGTGATAAGAACGCCCAAGCCTGCGCTATCCATTGTCTGGGCTTTCGACATGTCAAAAATCAGTGTAGGTGTTCCGTTTTGTGCCTCAAGCGTTTGAATATGTTCTTCAAGCATCGTTTTGAGCACGAGTGCATCTTGCCCGACGACTCTTCCTCGAATTTCTAACAGTGTGAAATTCTTGTTTTGAATATTGACTTGCATAAATTGCTCCTTAACCATTTTTATGTTAACATTTGGACAATTTTGCGTATTTTCATGCCAAAAAGCACGCAAGAAAGTTCCTTTCAGAGATTAAATTATAACAGATTTCCGTTTTGGTTTCAAGTACCTATACTCTGGAATGCTGCCAACAAATCAACCTAAATCACTTTCAACAGTGTTAGGTCGCGGGAGCTGCATCTCAATATCAAAACCCTCTTTCCGAATACGTTGGTTAAAGTAAAGAAGGGTGATACCGATAATCCAAATTGGAAATGAAATCGCGTAGACAACAAGGTGTATAACAATCGAAATCGCGTAAAAAAATGGTGTAACGCCTTCAAAAGACCCTCCAAATAATCCCCATTCAAGAATGTCAATGAAATCTACTTCACTCACAAGGTTTGTTGCAATCAGTATGAATCCGATGGAAATTTCAATTATTGAGTGAACCACGGTACTCAACAAAAGGATTGCGAGTAGCATTCCACACACGCGCCACCACATCCCCTTGACGAGTTCACTACTCCGTCCGAGAGCGATGCTTATGACCGGCTTTTCAAACATGATTGTTTGAATGAACAATCCCCAACGTACTGTAAAATGGATTGCAACGGGTATACCGATGATCGTAACTGTCAAAGTCGTTACAACTAATAACCAAAGCAGAGAACAACCCAGCAGCTGCCAAAACCTATCCATTGTTCGTTGTAAAACTGAACGAATTGTAACGTTTTCACATAAGTAGGTTGCACTGCTACCGATAGCTATTCCCCCTATACCTATAATGAAAAAAGTAAATGTGATTAGGACTATTGCTATTCCCAATAGGGGAGAACGGTCAAAGAAAAACTCAGAAAAATCAACTAAAAAATGTAATGCAAGTTCTGATAGGACAGAAAAAGCGACAAGTCCTAAGAATAGCGAAAAGTGTTTCCGATAGAGACTAAACGTCGTATCCAGAATATCCCCAAATTGCATCGGTTTAAGGGCAGTCGTTGCTACGGTAGGCTCACTGTTGTGATTTCGCGATGTATCGCTCGGTTTTAGCATGTTTCCCCTAATTATACCATACTAAAGTTTGGACAATTTTCGGTAAATTTACAAAACTCCTCATGTAGGATCTCCAACCCTAAAATTTGACATGTCAGCGGAATCATAGTAAAATAGTCTGTGATGTGTGTTATACCCAAGATAGTTGTTCGCTATAAAACCTTACGCTTTAGCATATTATCAGCAGGCATTGATGGTTAAATCGACGATTTGGGGTAAAACAAGTGACACTAACAAGGGAAAAAATCACAAACATCCTTGCTGAAAAATCCGAATATCTTACTGAAACGTATGGTGTTAAGAGGATCGGCTTGTTTGGTTCTTATGCCAAAGGCACATACACTGAAGCAAGTGATATTGACATCATCGTCGAATTTGAAACGCCATTAGGCTTTGAATTCATGGATTTTGCCGATTATCTCGAAGAACTCCTCGGGAAACCGGTAGATGTCCTTACCCTGGGTGGGCTTCAAGGGATTCGGAATCCGTATGTCGCTCAATCCATAAGGGAAAGTATTGTCTATGTCCAATAGAACAGATTCCGCGAATTGCCCTATTCCCATGCGTCGTGTAAGAATCGGAGCCAGTTGCCGTGCATGATTGCGGCGATGTCGTCGTCGTTATAGCCGCGGGCTGACATTATGCCGGGTATCTTCTGGAGATCGGCGATGGTGTCCAAGTCACTCGGAGACTGCTCACGTCCGTAGCCACCATCCAAGTCTGTGCCGATAGCGGCGTGCCGAGTGTTACCCGCCAGTTGACAGACATAATCAATGTGATCAACGACGTTGTTTAAGGTGACCTTATCGTTCGGAGTTTCACCGGTAATCCAACCGGGTTGGAGCATCCAAGCATCAAAAGCAGCACCGATGACCCCGTCCCGCTCAAAGATTGCACGTAATTGTGCGTCACTGAACTGGCGTTGATGCGGCACCAATGCCCGACAGTTGTTATGACTTGCGAGAACCAATCCATTATAGTGCTCTAATGCCTCCCAGAATGCCTCGTCAGAACAGTGCGTGAGGTCGAGGATAACGCCTAAACGTTCCATCTCAGCAAGCAAAGGCGGGCCGAGTTCAGTCAATCCGATTTCTGTGCCTGTTCCACCGGCGTATCTTCCGGGACCGTAGTGCGTGAGTCCGATCAGTCGCAACCCACCATCAACCCAAGCCTCTAATTGCGTCGGATAAAGAATCGGGTCGGCACCTTCCATGCTAATGACGAATCCCAAGGCGGGTGCATTATCGTAGTCGCTTGCGTCGCCTATCGCTGTATTCTCCCAAGTCTGCCAAGCGTTGATGTGTCCGTCTAATTGTCCGCGGTCCGTGATGATGCGGACGTATCCCATTCTTTCTAAGGCGCGGTAGTAAGCGAGTTGTCCCTGTGCAATGCCGTAAGATTGGACAGGCGAAGCGAAATCGGAATGCGGGGAGGGTCTACCAGTAGAACGGGCAAATAGGGTAACGAAACTCAGGGCAATCCGTCCCTGACGCATCTCTGGGAGTGCAACGGTGCCTTGGTTGCCGGACGTACGCGCCTCTTGGGTACGAATCGTATAGGCAGAACTCAGTAAATCCCGATTGCCTTGTAACGCATTCATGGATAGATCAAGATGTGCATCAATAATAAGCATTTTTTAATTTTACCTTGCGGAGAGATAATGTAAGCGTAGCGGAGCGCAGTCCCAGGGACCATAAATTAAAAATCTGGATATGGGGCGAGATGTGCTCCGGGTGTGCCGTTTCGATAATCGCCATCACATGCATTGCGCATCCATCCACTGAGTCGAGCAACGAGGTCAGGGTGATCGGTTGAAATGTCGTTTTCCTCACGATAGTCGGTGGGGAGATGATATAACTGGAAACTGTCCGTGCGATTGATGTACCGCAGTTTCCAACCCTCTGCTGTTACGAGTGCTGGACCGAGCCGAGAGGCATATATGACCCACTCGTGGTGCTGCTGGTCTTCACACCTTTCAAGCAGCGTTGGTAAGAACGATACGCCGTCTTTGTCTTGTGGCATCTCCGCGCCGATGAAGTCAGCGAGCGTTGGCATTAGATCGTAGTTCGTGAGCATGTGGTCGGAGACACTGTTAGGTGTAACCCTTCCGGGCCAGCGTACCATGTAAGGGATGCGTGTGCCGCCTTCCCAACTCGACCACTTCAAGCCACCCATACCATCGTTTCCGTTGAACACATCGCCACATGTTTCCGAGTAGAATTTCGTTGTGATGTCGTCAAGGCTGTTCCCTTCCAAATCGCCTTGCCGACCTGTCGTTCGTCCTTGTTGGCGGTAATACACTTCATGCCCGTTATCAGCGGAGAAGACAATCATTGTGCGGTCGTCTATCCCGAGGCGTTCGAGTTCGTCCAAGATAATGCCGACGGTTTCATCGAGTCTTAGGATCATGGAGGCGTACTCTTTCTCATACGTTGTCAACGCCGAAACCTGTTTCACTGCGGGGTGGATGTCAGGAATAGCGATCGGTCCGTGTGGTAACTGAGACGGATGATAGAGGAAGAAAGGTTCATCGCGATGGGTACGGAGGAATTCAATGATTTTCTCGTTGAAAATGTCCTGAGAATATACCGCTTTCCCTTGACGATTTCTGCGAAACTCCATATTTTCAGGAGATTCTGTATTTGGATTCACTGCACAATCGGCGTGTGTATTGCCTCGGATAGGCGTGGTTTGCCCGTTTTCAAAGAGATAAGGTGGGTAAAAACCGTGGCAACGCTGATGGTCGTAATAACCGTAGTGATACTGCCAACCGTGGCGACGGATACGTGCCCCGGTTGTGGCGAACCCCCATTCGAGTTTCCCGATCTGTCCTGTAACGTACCCCGCTTCCTCGGCGATCTGTGCCAAGAAGACATCATCGGGACCGGCTTGGAGTCCGGTCGTATGTAGCAACTCTGTAATTTGATCCAGTGTTAGTTCACCGGCACTCAATCTGTGGTAGAGTCCACCTTGGGTATAGGTCCATGTCCCCTCGTGGCAATCGTGGATCCCCGTCAACATACTGGCACGAGATGGCGCGCAGAATGCGCACCCGTAGGCATGGTTGAATCTCATACCTTCGTTTGCGAGGCGGTCAATATTTGGAGTCTCGAAATGTTGCTGTCCATAGCAACTGAGCATCCCGCGTCCGAGGTCGTCTGCGAAGATGAGAATGACATTCGGGTTATCGTTCATAACTATGTTACCAAATGTGTTGAAAAAATCAAGTTTTTTAGAACATTACCCGCGCTGAAAAGCACGTTGCCTATAAAGATGCTCGAATAGGTTTCCTTCATGCGGACTGTCCCAAGAGATTTGATTCGTCGGGATTGCGCCTAAATTGAGTCGGTCAACCAGCGGTGTTGCTATGAGGTTTTGTGTGAGCGACGCGTCTTGTGTAATCGCCGTGGCAACCAACGTCGCGCCGATGGCTTCGACCACCTCCGCGGGTGCCACTTCAACGACACTCACAAACGGGAACGGGAATTCGGTGTTTGCTAACGGATGTTCCGCATCGTCACACCATATCACAGTCGGTCTGAGGAAAGTACAGCCATCTAATTCAACGACTCGGTCACCGGTTGTCAATTCCGTTGCCCCCGGTTCTTTGAGGTGTTGATCAATGAGCGACGAGATACCGTGTGCGGCTTTCGGATTTGCCCACGCTGCGATTCCGGCTTCTGGATGATCCAGCGGTTTCGGTTCAATACGTGCTAAGCGTTCTGCTAAGGCTTCAGCGATTTCGCGTCCATTCGCTGTTACCCATACACCAGAAGCGTTAATGCAAGACCTGCCACCGTTTTTCGCGACCGATTCCACGATGAGATCAAGATACTGTTTCCAGTTGTTCTGCTCACCATCATGGATGATGATTTTGCTGCGTCCGGGTCCGTGGATTTCAACGCGAGGCGTGTTCACCCACGGTGCGACGGTTGCGCCGCCACCGAAAAGCATGGAACGTCCACATCGGTTCAGGATTTCGTTGGCACCAGAATAATCGGTTGGATAGAAACTGAACGCCTGTTGCGGAGCACCTGCGGCGATAAACGCCTGCGCGATCCGGTAGGGGGTCCAGGGTTCCTCGCGTCCCGGCTTTAGCACAACGGGGACTTTCAAGGCAATAGCAGGCACCCATAGTGAATGCACACCGGGTGAATTGCTCGGTAGGATAGCACCGAGCGAATCCGTTTCACAGACGTAACTCAATGTGCGTCCGTTTTGGGTACCCCATCCAGTGTCAAGGAGCTGTAAATCCAAGCCGCGGGTCAGCCCGTCTAAAACGGTATCTATGTTTTCCATGACCCCCTGAATTTTGGCAAGGTTTTGTTGACAGAGTGCCTCAGGCAAGCCGGTCGTCCCAGAGACTTGTTGGATATAATCCGTCGGGGATTGCTCGGTTCCGTCGAGTGGGAGTGTCGCCGTTGAGAAAAGACGCGCTGCCTCCTTGCAGATGGAAATCATTTCGGCGATAGGACGTTGCGCGAGTGCCTCTTTTTGGAGCGCGATGTCAATGAGGTCCTTCGCTATCAATCCACGGTTGGCTTGGCTCACCTCGACTAACGGTTCACTCGTTTTGATATGTGGTACGCTGACGGTGTTCAAACTTCTGTAAGAACGACCGGCGCGTAGAATTGGGATGTGTATCATTGTTTGTAGTTAACAGTTAACAGTTAACAGTTAACAGTTAAAGAGATGCTTTGTAACAATCTTCTCTCGCTTGGAATATTCCAGAGGGTAATGAGTTGTTATCAAAAAATTCTTGTTACTGATAACTGATAACTATTTTACCATGTAATTTTCGCTATCCATCCGGAAGCGGCATCGCAATAGAGGAAATCGTCTCCGTAGAGAGATAACCCGTGCGGTTCAGGGCAGTCTTCAGGGACCTCAATCACATCAAGCGGTGTGCCGTCTTTAAGGTCGAGTTTGACGATGACCCTATCAGAAGTATGGGTTGACCAAAGCCCATCTTCAACGCGAACCATGCCGTGTCCACGTCCGTGGGGCAACGGCAGCGTTTTTTGGACAGACCAGTCGGAAATTCTGACCTTATGCGTGACCTGATTCTTAAGCGTTTGGACCCAGAGATGTCCTTCATCGTAGTGGTCGTATTCGATACCGTGTGTGCCGCCGCCATCGGGTATCGGATAGCGTCCGAGGGTTTCACCGGTGGCTGGATCGACTTGGAAAACCTCACCTGTCTCGGCATCTGTATCCCGGACAGGACGCCAGCGTTCCCCAGATCCGTTTGCAGCCAGCCAGAGTGCGCCATCTCCATACGTCATCCCGCTTGTGTTGGAGCATTCGCTCGGAATGTCGCGGATAAGTTTCGGGACGGTATAGTCCGGGTCTGCTGTGATTTCAACTAAGGCGACTCTATCGGTAATCTGGTCAACGATCCACAAGCCTTCGTCTGTAACTTGCAAACCGTTTGGCACGGCATAGGGTGACCGGAAGACTTTCTCAATTTTCGTTATCATATTCAGATTCCTCCGTATTGTCTATCTACTTACGCTAAAGATGACTTTAGCCAGGTTAGATATTGGGATTTCCGTTCTTTAGCGATTGGAACGGACTTGATAAACTCGTTTGTCGGTAGATGCTGGATAAACGCTAATTCCGGTGTTAGAATCATGGGATCAACAGGATAAACAAAGTGTTCTTGGAGTTTTGTGGCTAATGCAGCTGCGGCAGCTCCTTTGGCACCGTCCTGAAGATCCGGTAATTCTTTGAGTAAAACCCATGTATTCACAAACTTTGTGTTAAGCAACTTGATAACTCTCTTTGAGGAGAGCGGACCCGCTCTCAAAGTTTTACCTGTCCCTCAGCAGGATTCGTCATCAAGTGTCCCAAATAAAACTAACGCATGGATGGGACGATTTGTTCCTTTCGCGAGTTCAACTACATCTTCAATCGGTGTCCACTCGATTTCAGCGAATTTGTAGAATGCAGTCGCTAACTTTTTGCGAGTCTCTCCTTCAGTAATGGCAGTTTCCCATGCTATCTCGTGTGTAGGTGCGTCTGATAAAGCCGAGAGTTCCATGTGAGGAACAAAGACAATGTCTGCTACGCCGAATGCATTAATATCCACATTGCTATTGCGTGAAGGAAGCGCAAGTGAAAACTTATAGACATGCCGTGTGTTCCGATTAATTACTAAGTGTCCAGCAAATTGTGCGGGCATAAAAAGAGCCCCGGGGCCATCTAACATAAACAACGCATGAATTCGGAAAGCGATCTCAATATGTTCGGGCGACATTGCTTTTAAACATGCTTTGGCTCCATTTGTGCCTTTTCGAACTTGCCTTTCACGTTTTTTGCTGTAGTACCGAAGTTCCGTTGTTACCCCCAGGTGAAATTGGCGAAGAAAAGGAAGAATCCCTTCTGAATCTATATCCCAAACATCTCCTATGTCGACGGGTGACGGCGGAAGAAAAACTTGAAAATCTGCTGTGCTGTAATTTTTCAGTGGGTGCAAGGGTTTGAAATTAAACAACTCTAACATGTCTTCCAACCCCATGTTCACGGGTTCTGGCCACCTTGCTTTGAGCCGATCGAACTTTTCTTGTGTGGGTTGGTGCAAATTGTATGTCGCATCCGCAATTGGATCCCGATGTGCTTGTACTTGCACCCTTGCTGCACTGCCGAGAGCATCACTAAAGTCCACTATCACCCTATTTTGTCTCCTATTTGTTAGGACGGTTTAGTAAACGCCTACGACGACGCTTTCTTGGAGTTCGGTGAGGAGGCGGAGGTTTTCAACGCCGTCCCACGGGTATTCTGGTATCGGTTCGGCGCGTTCGGCTTCGTCACGTTCAAGGAAACGTGGGACAAAAAATTCTTTTGTTAGGGTTGTGAGCATGACGCGCCCGGTTTCACCGTAATCGACAGTTTCCTCTGAATTTTCTGGGTTAACGAGTTCAATGACAGCGCGCGGATGCGGTGGATAATAGATAATCGCGTAGTTATCCGCTGGATCAAAAGGTTTGCAGGTAGCTAACCCCATGAGTGTATTGCCGTAGGTCGGGATAAAGTCAATGCCCGGTACGAGTTCTTCACGTGCGAATCGGTGGAATTGTGCGTCCATCTCGGTGCCACCACAGAAAATGCCTTTGATACCGGCTTTTGGCAAGGAAATCTTTTCACAGAGTGCCTCCAGCAGTTTCGGCGTGGTGAAGAGACATTGGACGTTTTCATGGGCGCGTAGTACGTTGAGTGCCTGCGAGATCACATGATTTTTATAGGCATCCAATTCCTCATTTTTCCCGTAACGTACGAGTTGGTTCACCCAGCGCGGGTCGAGATCCACGTGGAAACAGATACCGCCACGATGTTGGGCGAGATGCTCGACAGCAAGCCGCAACCGGCGCGGTCCCGTTGGTCCCAACATGAGCCAATCGCTACCGGGTGGGAAACTTTCATCGGAAAGCGTCTTGCTAAATATCTCATAGTCAATATGGAAATCTCGGATGCTAATCCGTGACTTCGGAACACCTGTTGAGCCGCCGGTTTCAAAGACATAGATCGGTTCCTTAGCGTAAGGCTTGGGTACCCAACGTCGGACAGGTCCACCACGGAGCCATTCATCTTGGAAATGTCCGAGACATTTGAGGTCGGCATACCCACCTATTTCTTTTCGCGGGTCAAAGTCGAGGTTTTCAGCGTATTCCAACCAGAAAGGAGATCCGGTCTTTGGGCTGAAGTGCCATTTGACGATCTCTCGGACGTGTGCATCGAGTGCTTTCTGGTTCTCAGTAATTTTTCGGGTAAGGTTCATTTGTATAAAAACTTCCTACGTAGTGCCATTTACGTGACACTTTCAAATTTAACTAATCAACGCGTTCAACTGATTCCTTAACATGCTCAACCAAAACAACATTTACTAAAGTCTCGATTGACACACCTTGCGCGCGCGCTTTTTTCATGAGTTCTTCAGCGATTGCGGGAAGGATTGCGACCCGAACCGCTTGATTGGTCTCAAAACGAAACCACTCTCCATCATCCTCCATAAAATCGGCGGTGTCAAGGTTATCCCAAAAAGCGGTTTCTTCTTCGTAGGTCGAAAATTCTGGTACTTGCAACGCTTTCATTTTTGGAGTCTCCTAAAATTTCGTTTCTCGCGCTCAGTCATATTTCGTGCAGTAATAGGTTTATATACAGACGTTTGGATACGCTCTAATACTACAAATAAGTACCGCCCATCCAAGGTTTGCCCATAAACAAGGTAGGGATTGCGTCCTTGACGGCGTGCTAAGTGGGACCTGTCATTACAGACTTCCCATACTTCATGGGGTTCTACATCATGTCGGGCAATATGTTCAACGCGATAATCGTCCCAACCGGTCAATATACATGTATTATCCAGACTACCTCATTTCTTCTCTTCTATCGCGATGAGCATATTACGGGTTACAATGTAAAGCACGCCGTTTTTCGCCACAGGTGTCGTATAAACCGCACTGCCCATATTCATTTCAAACAGGAACTGTTCTGTTTTACCTGCCTTTAGGACGACAACATCGCCATCTTCGTCGCCGAGATAGACCTTGCCGTCTACAACATAAGGTGAGCCCCAAATAGCGGCAAAGGTATCGTACTTCCAGTAGGGATCACCGGTATTGACATCCAAGCAGTAGAGAAATCCGCTGAGGTCTGCGATGTAGAGAAGTCCATCGGCAATGGCGACAGTGGACATGGTGCGATTGAACTGCTCACCCCCGAAGTGCCATATCCCAGCGGTCTCGGTAATATCACCGGTTTGGGAGGCATCGATGCACCAGAGGTGCCCTACGCCTTCACCGTGCTCGGGGTCTTGCCCAACTGCGATAAAAACCTTGTCGTCATAAACAACGGGGGTTGAGATGATATTATTGCGGGTGCCGCGTCCGCCGAGTTCCCAGACGGAATCCTTCGGATTACAGTCAAACTTCCAGATGATATCACCGGTTTCCGGTGCGAAGGCGTAAACCCAACCGTCCCCGCCGGGAATAATAACCTGTGCTACTCCATTAATAACGCCGTAAGCGGGGTTCGACCACTGTCCGTGTAGTATATTTTCAGCGGGGGATGCATCTTCCCAGACGAGTTCTCCAGTGTTTTTATTCAAAGCAATGAAGGATGGGGCATCAGGAGAAGGGATATGGATATGCCCTTCATCAACACCGTTACTTGTTTCTAAAAAAAGGAGATCACCGACAGCGAGAGGTGAACAGGTGGCGAGATTATGCGGAAAGACATCCAATTCATCCATCATATCATAGCTCCAGATGATATCGCCATCAATCTCGCTTGTTTCGGTTTCGTTGGTAAAGGGACCGTCGTTTTCACCATCAAGGAAACCTTCAGTGTCAACACAGACGACTTCACAACGGTTAGAGATATAGTAGAGTCGGTCACCTTCAATAAAGGGTGTGGAACAAATTCCTTGTAGGGGCCAGTCGTTGACTCTACCAGAGGTGAGTTTGGTGTGGGTTGACTGCCAGAGGAATTTGCCATCGGATTCGCGAAATGCCACGAGATTCCCGCGGTCGCCGGTGAGTTTCGGGTTGTAGAGTGCCTTGTTATTCGTTCCGACGAAGACCTTTCCACCAATGACGAGGGGGCCTGCGTAACTCTGGGAACCGAGTTCTGCGGTCCATTTGATATTTTCACCGGTTTCGAGATCCCAACTTGCTGGGATATTCTTTTCGTCAGAGACCATGTTCCGGCTTAACGTTCCACCCCATAAAGCGATTTCTTTTTCAGCAGAAGCGGTGGATACAACAAAAACAAGAAACAGTGTAAGTTTTATGATGTAGGTAAATCGTAATTTCCAAAGCGGTTTCAATTGAACGACTCCTTATGATTTGATATTATTCGTGGTTCGTTTACCATACTTTTAGATTGTCGTAGTAGATAACAGTTGCGGAGTACCCGTAGATACCGGGGCTTCCCTCGCGATTCGGTAGCGGGTCTTCAGCAGTGATTGTCCATTCTGCAGGCTCAGGTTCACCGGTTCGCCATACCTTTCCTCGAATCAGGGCTTTATCATCTATCACCTCTACCATCATCTTCATCGTGTACCAGACATCCGTCTCCCATTCAAAGTCAATAGTCTTCGCCATGCGTAAGTCTGATGCCCACGAACGGATTTGTAAGCGTTGGTGTCTGCCCTGCATGTCCAACGTGTAGCGGTTGGCAATTAAGCCCATGTCTGGCAGTCTGCGTTTATCTTTGGTGCCCATTAGATCAACTTGAATCTGATAGTTTTTCATTGTTGAGGGACCCAGGTAGACATTAGAGCGGTTTAAGCCGCGTTGGACCGGTGTTTTGACTAAAACTTTACCGCCGTCCTTCTCCCGGACAAAGAATTTGCCGGTCGCGCCAATCCAATGCGTCGGTATCTTTTCGAGTTCAATCGTCTCAAAATCCTCTGTCCAGGGGAGCGATGGTATAACGCGGACGCGAGCCATCGCTTTCATATCACCGGATTGCACGGCGACAGTGCCAGCATGCGGCCCTGCACTTTTATCGGGTGTGAATGTGTTGTTTTGTAGTGTCCCTGTTAATCCAGTTTTCATCCACTCTATAGCCCCGACTGCGCTCGTCTGTTTTCCGTTTGCATCGAACCCGATGACCCTGAATTTAATAGGATCGCCTGATGTGAGTTTTTCAGCGGGCGTAAGCAACAACGAGACAGCTGGAGCAGTGTTCATCTCAAGCGGTTTAGGTGCCATCTCTTTGCTGGCACAACCAGCGGCAAGTAGACAAACAATCAGTATAGCGGACATTGAAATAGAAAATCTCATTATTCATTTCCCCCGATACAGTAAAGGCGTTCTTCTGTAGTGAAATAGATACGTCCATCAGCAATAGCGGGTGAACCGTAGATTTCGACGTAGTGGTCTTCGTCTGCCCGGCTTATCTCTTGCGTGCTTAAGGTCTCACACTTATCTTCGCCGGGTTGAAGGATGATAAATCCGCCGTTGACTTCGGTGACATAGAGTTTTCCATCTGCCCAAGCCGGTGAACCTTTACCAACTTTACCGATATTGTGCATCCAGAGTAACTCACCCGTATCCGCATTAACAGCATGAACATTAGCGGAGTTATCCACGACATAGAGGTGTCCGCCGTGAATTGTAGGGGATGCGTATCCGACGTTAACGGCATCGTACCGCCAGAGTTCGTGGGTTTTGGTGACATCACCAGAACCGGTTGCATCGATACAGACAACGCGTCCCATTTCGGTACTATCTATATTCTCTTCACTATGCGAGGTGTAGACTTTCGTGCCTGAAACGACGACGGATGTATTGATCCCGCGTTGACTTAATTTAAATCCCCAGACCATCTCTCCGGTACTCTGTTTCATAGCGTAGATACCGCCATCAGCATTACCACCGATGATGAGTTGTTGTCCATTGATATTGGCAACGACGGGTGTAGAGTAAGTCGTGTCTAAAGGTCTACCACCGGGGGTCGAAATCCAAATCAGTTCACCGGTACCTTTGTCGAAAGCGAAGTAGCGGTGGCGTGTCGCGGCGTGCGCGCCCCATCCTGAGTTAAGATAACTGATAACGACAAGGTCGCCTGCGATAATAGGAGTATGTACACGTCCACCGTAACCGGATATCCGTCCATACTCCTCCGTGAGTGAGCGGGACCAGACGATATTTCCGTCTTTGTCAAAGCAGAAGAAGAGCCCTTGGACACCGTGTGCATAGATATTCCCGGTATCGGGGTCGCCAGCGAGGCTTGTCCAGCCGACTCGATTGAAAGAGATCGTGGTGTGAAAGACGTTAAATTGATAATTCCAAATCAGATCGCCGGTTTCTGCGTCAAAACAGGCGATGCGTTCCTGTTCGGTGATGTCTTTGCCGACACGCCCGATGACATAGACTCTGTCGTTAAGGACGATCGGTGTGGAACGCCCGATAAATTCTGCTTCCCAAAGTAGGTTTTCACCTTCGACCGACCAATTTGAGATTAACCCAGTTTCAGCAGAGGTGCCGTTTTGATTTGGTCCTCGCCACGTTGGCCAATCACCAGCCACAGCGGACATAGGAACGGCAACTAAAACAAAACAAATGAATAACCGACAAAAGATCGGTTTCTGATAACGCAAATTTCTGTTCCTCCTCGTGTATTTTACGTGTATCTGCAATTTTATTAAGACGCTGAAAAAGGTCTTAATGTTTAACTCGGCACGCCTGTTAGAGTGCCTTATCGTACAGCATTTATAAATCTGACAGCGCACCAGATGGTTTTGTTCTGAATATCTTTTGATATATTATTACGCAATAAGTAGTTATTGACTTGACAAAAAGTGCATAAAATGGTAAAATATACGTATATTCTAAGGATATAGGAGTATTTTATCAATGGATTTAATCAAAGTCATGGAACGTTTCCCAAGTCAAGAATCTTGTATTAAGTATCTTGAAAAAGTTCGTTGGGGTGCGAATCCTGTTCCCTGTCCACATTGTGAGAGTATCCACACGGGAAAACGCAACGAAAGTGGGAAAGTTGGACGCTGGAATTGCCACGACTGCCATGCATCCTTTAGAGTAACGCATGGTACAATCTTTCATGATACGAAAATACCGCTTCAAAAGTGGTTTCTCGCGATTTCACTGGTAGCAAATGCCAAGAAAAGTCTATCAAGCTATCAATTAGCACGTGATTTAGACCTAAATCAGAAAACTGCATGGTATATGCAGACACGTATCCGTGCGGAGATGGCAAAAAAGGGAAGTGCGTTACTACAGGGCATCATAGAAGCAGACGAAACCTATATCGGTGGCAAGCCTCGCAAGGAAAATAAACGCGAGGACGATAAACCGAATAAACGCGGTCGCGGTACAAAGAAAGATGCCATTATCGGAGCGGTAGAACGTGGTGGAAAAGTCGTAGCACGGCTGGCAACCGATCTGACCGGTCGCGGTATCCTGAATTTCATTCGGGAAGTTGTCAATACGAAAGAATCAGAACTGATTACTGATGAATACCGTGCTTATTGGGCAATAAGTCGAGAGATGAAGCATACCGTCATCAATCATCAAGAGCAGTTTGTAGATGGTGATATTCACACCAACACTATTGAAGGCTTTTGGAGTTTGCTAAAACGCGCATGGTACGGTTCACATCACCATTATCAGACGGGGTATACTCCTCTCTATGTAGCCGAGCAGTGCTATAAGTATAACTACCGCGAACAGAGTATCTTTTGGAAGTTTGTTAGGGAGAGCGTTCAAGTGGGGGGGGGGCAGCCGCGTGAACAAACTCTATTATGGCGACTGCCTCACCGTAATGCAGCAAGAGATGAAGGCAAACAGTGTAGATTTAATATATCTCGATCCACCTTTCAATTCCAATCGTGCTTATAACGCTATTTACAAAGATGAAACAGGGAGACCTTTACCAGATCAGATAGAAGCCTTTTGTGATTTATGGACACTTGATCCTGATCGAGAAAGAGCAATTCGTGAACTTCCCAAACAAATGTTAATGTCTGGAGTGGATGATGGCATCGTCAGATTTTGGCAGGCATGGATGAAGGCACTCACGAATACAAACCCAAAACTTCTGGCATATCTATCATATATGGCAGAGCGATTACTGCAAATGAAAATAGTTCTCAGACCAACTGGAAGCATTTTTTTGCATTGTGACCCAACATGTAGCCATTACTTGAAAATATTCATGGATGGCATTTTTGGAGAAAAAAATTTCAGAAATGAGATTGTTTGGGCATATACGAGGATGTCGGCAAAGGGACAACGCCAATTATCTCGCGCTCATGATACGATTTTCTGGTATTCAAATGGAAGTCAATGGTGTTTTAACGTTGATCCAATTCGGTTACCGTATGCTGAAGGCAGCAAAGCACGGGAAGGACAAACACTCAATCGTCTCGGAAGTGGTTATTCAAAAGAAGGTGTCACTAAACTTAATCCTTTAGGTAAGTTCCCAGAAGACTGGATTATACATATACCTTATTTACGTGGAAATGAGCGTCTTGGCTATCCGACTCAAAAACCTTTAAGACTGCTTGAACGTATTATTTTGGCATCAAGTAACGAAGATGACATTATTTTTGATCCTTTCTGTGGCTGTGGAACAACTCTTGAGGCTGCCCAACAACAAAATCGTAGATGGATTGGTATTGATATTGCCATTCATGCGATCAAACGCGTAAGTGCCGTTCGTTTACAGGAGCGTTGCAGATTAGTAGAAGATCAGGACTATCAAATCACAGGTATTCCTCGTAGCGTAGAAGGCGCGAAAGACCTTTGGCAACGTGATAAGTACCAGTTTCAGAAATGGGCTGTAGAAATGGTTGATGGCTTTGTAACAGCACGTAAAAGTCGGGACGGTGGTGTAGATGGAAGACTCTACTTCCCTTATGACGAAGACCTAAAAGCGATGAAGTTAGAAGTAAAGGGTGGTGCAAGGGTGGGTATACAAGATTTACGCGCACTTGCGGGGGTGATAGATGAAAATGATTATCCACTCGGTGGTTTCATCACGCGTAAGACCCTCGGACAGATACAAAGACAGAACTTTCAAGACTTCTGCCGAACTAAAGGCACAATCACCATTGATAGCAAAGAATATCCTCGCCTACAGGTTCTCTGTATAGAGGAAATCCTTGAAGGCAAACGCTTTGATACCCCACTGGTACGGGGCAAATCAACAACTGACCAAATGGAATTATTTGACAATTAACAAGTCAATAACTACTTATTGCGTTAATTTATCTTACGGAGAGACAATGTGCGTCTGAACTATAACAGCTTCCAGCGTTATAGAGACTTGTTGTCGATCATTTTAAGATTGTTTTGAGGGTAGCCCAGACAATAGGCAGTTTCTCGGTAGCCTCAACGGATAATCCTATTTTGGATTCAAAATTTTGGGTCACTTCGTCTTCAGTGAGAGGTCGGTTGTAGATACGGACTTCATCAATGATGCCGTTGAAAAACGCTTCTGCCTCACCACGATTGTTCCCCGCGCCAAGATAGACAGGTTCCTTAAACGGAATGAAATTGGGAGGTGTCCCTCTATATCTACTGAGCGATTGCCGCTTACCGTCTATAAAAATGGCTGTTTCCTGCCACTCTTGTCCGGCTTCATCTACATAAGGCACGCCGTTTACATAAACAAGATGATGCCATTCTCCATCTGAAATCGGGAACCGCCATCCAGAGGTTGAATGCCTGCATGCAACCAGTCCGACTTTATTGGTAAGATAAAGGCGAATGACATCCTTAGTAAAATTAATGTCCTCATCAAAATCTGGTCCAATCCTTAGAAAGAAATCAACAAGATTCGCCGGTTTCAACGGTAAGGGAAAGGGTGGTTCCGCCCATCCGTTGAGATCGATTCCCCAACCCATATCACAGTCTTCGTCTCGGACTTTGAAGAGTGTTGTCCAGTCTTTTTTGAAACTGGTTTTGACCCAAGCTTCAAACGTAGACGTACCGACCTGACTCCCAAAATCGCCGAGGTTTGTCAGGTTCACATAATCGTTAGAACCATCAAACTTCAGAGCACCGTTCACTCGACCAGCAACTTTCCGTGCTCCGACGATTTTCCCATCGTTTTTACCCCAGACATCTTTGACTGTGTTGCCATTAATGTCCTGCCAGTCAAAGGTCCAATAACTTACAAGTCCGTCTGTTACAATTGGCGCCGTATATCCGTTGTGGGAAAACATAGTAATTGTAAGTGTGAATGTAAGGAGAAGGATGAGTTTTTTCATGGGAACTGCTCCTTTGAATGCGCGGGAATTGCGCGGTAAGGCTATGCCTACACAATGTGCACTTATAACATCTACCTCCAAAAACTCTTGATAGGCAGATTCTACCATTTTTCAACGTTTTAGCCAAGTCTAAATCCGGAAAAGTTGGATTGTTGGGTTTCGCTATACCCATCTAAACGGATGAAGCACCGAAAATGGAAATTCTCTGTACAACTGAAAGGATATAGCCTTTTATCGCTTTACCCAAGCTACATGTACGTTGATTTTTATTATTGAACTCACATTATTCTATAATTCTGTTTTCAGAGTTCCCCAGACGATCGACAGCTTCTCGGATGCCTGAATGGACAACCCGATCTTCGACTTAAAATTCCGGGTCACTTCGCGAGCGGTAAGGGGTCGATCATAAATTCGGACCTCATCAATGGTGCCGGGGAAATGTCGGCTGACGGCACCGCGATTGTTCCCTGCACCGATAAAGATCGGCTCCACAAATGGAACAAAATTGTCGAGTTCCTTTACGTCCCCGGCGATGATCTCTTGTGGTTCGCCGTCCATATAAATGCTGACTTCGGCTTTGCTGGCGTCCTCGATTGCGAAAACGATATGGTGCCATTGCCCATCGGAGATCGGAAACTCAATTTCAACAGGGATAGCGTTGCAGCCTGCCGCCGATTTTTGACGGACATAAAAGTGAATGACACCTTCAGCAAACGGGAATCCGGCTAATGCGCTCCGGTTAGGCTCGATTGCCCATGCCATATTACACCCTTGGTCAAGGACTTTGAAGAGGGTTGTCCAGTCATTTTTAAAACTGGTTTTCATCCAGACTTCAAAAGTAGATGTACCGATTTTCTCTCCAAAATCGCCGAGGTTTGTCAAGTTAACGTGATCGTTAGCACCGTCGAATTCGAGTGCCTCTCCGACTTGTCCCTCAACAATTTTCGGATCCCCGACGATTCTACCATCATTTTCACCCCAGACATCTTTAACTGTAAAACCAGCAATGTCCTTCTCATCAAACGTCCAATAGCTGACGAGTCCATCTGTTACGATGGTTTGTGTATGCCCGTTTTGGAAAGACATCGTAATAATTAGCGTGATTGCGAGGAGATAGATTAAGCTTTTCATGGTAACTGCTCCTTGTAGGTGTGCGAAAGTCACGCAGTAAAGTCCTGCCTACACAATAGACCCTTATAATTCTGTCTTCAATTTACCCCAGACAATAGTTAACTTCTCGGCTGCTTGAACAGACAGTCCGATTTTCGATTTAAAATTTCGGGTCACTTCATCAGCGGTGAGGGGTCGGTCGTAAATGCGGACTTCATCAATGATACCGGGAAAATGCCGCTCAACGTTACCGCGATTGTTCGCCGCGCCTATGTAGACTGGCTCCACAAACGGAATAAAGGTATCAAGTTTCTTTACATCGCCCTCAATAATCTCTTGGGGTTCACCGTCCATATAGATGCTGACCTCGGAGTTACCCGGGTCTACAATTCCGAAAACGATGTGGTGCCATTTCCCATCAGAGAGGGGAAACTCAATCTCAACAGCGATGGCATTGCAGCCTGCCGCCGATTTCTGACGGACGTAGTAGTGAACGATGTCCTCAGCGAACGGGAACCCGGCTTTCGCACTCCGATTGACATCAATCGCCCACGCCATATTGCAGCCTTGGTCAAGGACTTTGAAAAGCGTTGTCCAGTCTTTCTTGAAACTGGTTTTAACCCACGCTTCAAAGGTAGATGCCCCGACTTTTTCACCAAAATCGCCCAAGTTCGTCAAGTTCACATAGTCGTCAGAACCGTCAAATTCGAGTGCTTCACCGACCTGTCCATCAACAACTTTCGGATCTCCGACGATCTTACCATCATTTTCACCCCAGACATCTTTGACTGTACCGCCAGCAATGTCTTGTTTGTCAAACGTCCAATAACTCACGAGACCATCTGTCACCACTGGCTCCGTATATCCGTTTTGGAGAAACACGGTGAGAATTAGCGTGAATATGGAAAAATAGATTAGATTTTTCATTGCTCGTTGCTCCTTAGGGGTAATCCTCTTGAGGCGCACTATTGTAATTGATTTTTGAAAAGTATATCATATCTACTAAAAGATGTGAAGAAAGAAAAAACTAAAGGTACAGAACCATTCAGTTTTCGGTTTTTCAGGCATTTTCGCGGAGGGATCGCGAGCGCAGCTCGTTCCTACTGGGAAGAGATGTGTCCGAAAAAATCGGAGCTATGTGACAATTGAATGCCTCTGACTAAAGGTATCTTTTTTCTTGACAAATTCTGATAGTTAGCGTATCTTTAATAATGAAAAAGATCGAAATTCACTGGAATAATGCTTTTGAGCTATTTCAGGTTTCTGTTACATCCAGTATTGCAATTGGAGAAACCTCTCATGAAATATAAATTTTTCACGCTGTATTGCCTAATAAGCATGACATTCGTGTGCGTATCCACTGCTTGCGTGTGGGCAAAGGCACCTGATACTCCTAAGATTGTTTTTTCAGCATATCATGAAGAGAATCGGGACGTCTATCTGATGGATCCTGATGGAGACAATCAGACAAACATCACCGAGCATAAGGCACTTGATGGCTGGCCGGCCTGGTCGCCAACAGGGGATCAGATCATTTTTTCCTCAGATCGAGGAGGTGTACGGGATTTGTACCTCATGGATGCGGATGGTTCAAACGTCCGGAAGGTATTTGGGAAGCAAGCGCATCGCACCCAAGCAACTTGGTCACCCGATGGAAAACAGATTGCCTATAGGCTACAAGAGCCTGGTGGTATGTTCGTTTATATCGCCACCATAGATGGCAAAAAGGAAGAAAAAGTTGCCTTTGGTGCCAGTCCCGACTGGTCGCCGGATGGAGAGGCGATAGCGTTTCTCACAGGGTGGCCCGAACTCATGCAGATTACTGTTCTGAATGTCAACACGCGTAAACAGAAAGTCTTCTTTCCGAAACCGGTCAGACCTTCGTGGATGACATCTCCAGCCTGGTCCCCTTCCGGTGACAAGATTGCGTTTTCCTGGATCCACCAAGTGCCGTTAGTAGATTTCGTTGATGCAGAAACAATTTATATAATAAATCGCGATGGTACAGGACTTCACCAGGCTGTTGAAGAAGGTGCACGGGCAACTGGACCGGTCTGGTCGCCGCAAGGGGATATGCTCCTTTATAACCACTCCATTAAAGGCGCGCCGCTGCAAATCTATAAAATTGAACTGAATGCGGACATTCCGGCGCAACGCCTTACAAATCCAAAATTTTGGTCCGCTACAGGAGACTGGTTTGATCCAGTATTCGCGCTGTCAGTTACATCGGAATGGCATTTACTAACGACGGTGTGGAGCCGAGTGAAGCAGGAATAGTCTTTTTATGAACTGAGGGGGCGCGCTTTTTATAAAGCAGGCTTGGCACCATACGTTAGTCGCTCTGAGGCCCCGGTGCTGACAAATGGTGATAGAAAGAGGATAAAGAATTTATGCCGAAAATGACGGGTGCTCGATTTATTGCTGAAACTGTTCACGGTTATGGGATTACGCACGTTTTTTTTATGCCGTATATCGGACCGCGGGCTTTAATGGAGATGGAAAACCTTGGGATTAAACGGGTCCAGACGCACGGTGAGAAAGCGGCAGCGTACATGGCGGATGCCTACGCCCGCGTGAACCGCGCGCCGAGTCTCTGTATGGCACAATCGGTGGGAGCGGTTAACCTTGCAGCGGGGTTACAAGATGCTTACCTCGCCTGCTCACCGGTGGTCGCGCTGACTGGCAAAGAAAACCAAATCAATCAACAACGGCACGCTTATCAAGAGGTAGATCACGTTAACCCGTTTTCTGCTGTTACGAAATATAGTGCTTATGTCGCGACACCAGAGCAGCTGCCTTTCTATTTACGTCAAGCCTTCCGTTCCGCGACAACTGGGACACCGGGACCTGCTCACCTTGACTTTGAAGGTATCGCGGGGTCGTCGGTCATTGATCGTGAAGGTGAACTTGGAGTTATTATTGAAGAAGCGTTTACGCAATTACCGCCGTTCCGACCGGAGGCAGAAGCGGAAAAAGTAGCGGAAGCCATCAAACTTCTGAGCGAAGCGAAACGCCCTATCATTGTGGCGGGTGGCGGTGTAACGGCTTCGGACGCACGCGCAGAACTTGTGGCATTGGCAGAAAAACTCTCGATTCCGGTGGCGACCTCCTTGAATGCAAAAGCGATGTTCCCGAGTGACCATCCGTTGGCGGTAGGCACCCCCGGTTCATACTCGCGGGCGTGTGCGAACCAAGCGGTGTGTGAGGCAGACCTCGTTTTCTTTATCGGTAGCCATACCGGTGGACAAGTGACCAACGGCTACAAGATTCCACCACAAGGCACACCAATTATACAACTCGATATTAATCCTGATGAACTCGGACGGAATTATCCGATTGCGTTAGGGATGCAGGGAGATGTGCGGAATACACTGCGCCGGATGCTTGCAGCGGTAAACACTACAACACAACGGACAGAATGGGTTAGCAGCGTGCAGGAATTGGTGAAGAACTGGAAAGAGAGTGTTAGCGAAAAAGTGAATTCGGAGCGGTTGCCGATGCTACCGGAACGCCTCTGCCGTGAACTGACCGATTATCTGCCGTCAGACGCGATTCTTGTGTCCGATACGGGGCATTCAGGTATCTGGACCGGCACGATGATTGACTTTAAACATCCGGATCAGAGTTTCATACGGTGTTCGGGTTCGCTTGGATGGGGAGTCCCCGCGGCGATGGGTGCGAAGTGCGCGCAACCCGATAGACCGGTACTCTGCTTCACAGGCGATGGCGGTATCTGGTATCACATGACGGAACTGGATACAGCGATGAAATGCGGGATTAACGCTGTTATTGTTGTGAATAATAATCACTCACTGAATCAGGAGCAGGGTGGCGTTGAGTCGGTTTATGGTGGACGGACATCGGGTTCCGATGAACTCTGGTTGTTCCCAGAGGCAGATTTTGCGAAGATGGCGGAGTCGATGGGATGCTTCGGGATTACGGTGAACAAGCCGGGTGAACTTGCGGGTGCGTTGGATCAGGCGTTTGCGTCGGGTCAGCCTGCCGTTGTGGATGTGAAGACGCATGTGGAAGGGATTGCGCCGCGGACGTGGATGCCTTCTTAAAGGTGAATTATGTAGTAGTGCGAGGTTTCCATGCCTTGCACTACGTCGTTTTAAGGACAAGTATCTTTTCTTAACATACGTTGTGCATGCGCTTTTCGGGTATATACTCTACCGCCAACTAACTGACGATTTTTAAAATCCGTGAATAAATTTCTGTCACCCTCTCGGTAAGATATTAGCACTTTTACTCTTGCTACTATAGCCAATGCAATGATATGCTCGTCGTTTGATGCTATTTCGTCTTTTAGTTCATCTGCCTTTTCTTGTACACCTTCGGGTACCAATTTGAGTTGACCTGCCCGCATCATCTGGTCTCTCAGGTGGCTCATGCCTCCTCTTTCCCATTCGTCTTCAAATTTTTTAGTATTAGCATAGACGATTTTACCGTTTCTGTTATCCAACCATCTCCATACTGGCTCCATATCTTCATCTACTGGGTTTTTGAATTTACCAAAAGTATTTGTATCTAAAATCACACACATTATTAATCCTCAAACCCCATGAGCCGTTTAGACTCTTTCAGGAAAAATTGTCTGTAATGTGGTGGCACGCCCTCCATATTACCTATCTTATCAAAATGGATATTATGTACCCTAACAATATTTCCTTTTGGTTCAAAATAGATCAACGACACATCTTCGGGGCGGATTGTCCCCTTTCTGATTTCAATTCGTGCGCGGTCAATTATATAATCACTATGTGTTTCAACGATGAATGATTGATCCCCCTTGTTTGCCAATTTTACCAACAAAGAAGAAAATTCTGCTTGTGCTCTTGGATGTAAGTGAATTTCAGGTTGTTGTAATAAAGAATAAAATGACTGCATTGGATCACGCCGAACATTTTTAGAAATGCTCGGATTTAAAATTTGCACTAAAATTGGTAGAATCTGACTGACACCGTAGCCGACATCAGTGATATTTGCTTTAGGACCGTGGACTTTGACCTGTAGTTGGAATGGGGCACCCAAGGAGTGTCCAAAGTTTTTTACATCTATGTTCTCAAATAGTCCAGAATTCCTACCAAACTCGACTAATTGGGTTTTCAATGCTTCCCAATTCTTTTTCTCAGTCGCTTCAATCCGCATTAAATACATAGGAGCATCGCTGCCTTCTGGATCATCAAATTCCCTTGTCGGATCATAAGTTCGCTTAGGGCGTGAGCGAACAGGTGATGTACTAAACACTGACAAGGTTTTAAAGACATCCCACGGTCGATAGATGCTTTCTTCAAATTTTTCACTTATTTTGTCTAAATACTTCTGGAAGGCGATTTCGCCCTTACATTCATTGATAAAAAAATAGGGATGGAGAAAAAAAGAGAGGGAAGGTTCATTCAATGCATCAACACCACAAATTATTTTATATTGATTCTGCATCTCGTCAAACGAATCTAAACGCGGTTCTTTCTTTATTGCATTTTCAACCTGAATAACAATTTCACCATTAACAAGTTTTATTGCCACCGAATTAACAGTAGGTTCTATTCCTTCGTCCTTCTCAACAAGTTCAACTGTTGTCTGAATACTTTCGTTGTTATATTTATAGGTAAACCCGAGCTTAAAATTCTTCTTTTTTTTCCTGCTGTTTCTGACAATATCCTTAAAGATTCCCATGGAATAGGGATCGGCATTAAAATCTACGCTTTCCCCTTGCAAATAATCTGCCAATACATGAAAACACCCCAACGCTGTGGTTTTACCAGTGCTGTTTTCACCGACTAAAAAAGTCAGGGGCCGAATTTCAAGCGTCTGGCGTTCGCCGAAACAACGGACTTCTTCCATTGTGAATTGGGTAATGCTCATTGTATCATCTCCATAACACTATCATGTAGGGACAGGGTAGAGTGATTTGCAGATTTCTCAAGAATTCCATTGATTATTATAGCATATTCAGGACGAAAGTGTCAAATGAGAGGAAGGGTTCGTGCAGGTTCGTTTAGTTTTCTCTTTTGTAGCGTATCCTGTTAGGTTGCGCTAATGAATGCACAGGCTAACAGCCTATGCTACAGAAAATTGTCCAAACTTAGTATAATTGATTTCGTTCTGCTTTGGGTTCTTCTACGTGTTCAGGTGAGGGTGGGCGAAACTTGCCCTGTCGCCACTCTTTGTAGATGAGAAAAACACCGAGGAGGTACAAATTGACGTATAATACGGATTTCACACCTTCAACTATTATAGCGATATCCAATCTTTGTAGCAATTTCACTCCCCTTACGTCTACACTCGGCTCCCATTGTCCCATATATGCGTTGAGAACTACGCCGAGAGCTGCATCGAAAATCAGACTCAGAAACCTGAATCCGATGAAGACCGCGGTGATGAAGATCACACCTTTTGACCGCGTTCGGAAGCATAAAAACACCAAGAATCCTGCCAGTACCACGTACGAGATATATATTAGACCGATAAGAACATTCTCAAACATGCTTGAAGGCTCCTGCAAACCTAAAATTTAGTTGTCGTCCTATTTCTGTTAGACAAATTATACATTGATTTCGTTACGTCGTGAGTTCTTCTCGGTGTTCAGTTGGCGGATAGCGAAATTTTCCGTGTCGCCACTCCTTATAGATTAGAAAAACACCGAGTAAACATAAACCTTTGAACACTAAAGGTGTTACCATAGCAACTGTCAATAAAAACTCCACGTCACTCATACCGAGTATTCCATCGTCCATCATTTTACCCGGTTCCCATCGCCACCAATCTGACTTAACAACTTGTTCAAAAATCAAATGAAAGATCTGATACACAAGAAGTGTCGCGCTAATGAGTATCAACCCTTTTGATTTCGTCCGGAAACATAAAAATACCAATAGCCCTATAAGAGCCAAGTGTGTGGCAAGATTTAGACCGTAAAGCACATAAGCCATGTAAAATCTCCTTCAGTGGCTTTATAGATGTCGCCCCTACGGGGCTTATTTTTGCTTGATCCGCGTTTCTACAAAGATGCCGTTCCTACGGAACTCAAGAGGGCTTTGAAGTCTTCAGGGTTTCCGCGGAGTATCCGGTTCGGTTGGAATGCAGGTCTCAAATGTAAAGCAAAGACAAATTTTGCCGCGTGTGGGCAAAATTTGGGTGAGTACACCGCAAAACCGAACCTACCGGGCCTGGAGCTGAGACGGCTGTTTTTTCTAAAATTGACACCTATGGTACACCGCAAAACCGAACCTACCGGGCCTGGGGAGTCAAAATTGGACGAAAAAATCGAAAACTAATGAACTCGTATCTATTGTATTCGTCCCTAACGGGATTCAGGGTCAGGGCTGCTGATTTTTAGATCTGTAAACGGTTTTCCATCTGGGTCGGTAATCCGTAGATAGAATTCCCAATTTACTTCTTCATTGCAAACTTTGACGAGGATGCTATTTTCGCCGGGCTTGAGCGTCACAGGAATCGTATAACGGTCAATTCTGACGCTATGGGCACCGGTATTTGTGAACACCTCTTTGCCGTTTAGAAATACTTTCCCTTGGTCGTCGCTATCAAAACGGATTTGTGCTTCCCGTTTATCAGGTGAGGTAACAGTTGCGAAGGCATAGGCGACACGCCAATTGACATCCTGTCCGAGATCAATATAGCCATTCAAGGTATCATCTGTGCTTTTTTGCCAACGCACCAAACCGTCTACACTGTTGTGTTCAGTGGTTGTGTCGATCTGTGTCGCATCTTCTGCGATGTATGCCATGTCGTAACCGATGCCTTTGGTATTGTCAAACGGACCGAGAATTAACCATTTATCTTCAGTGATAACGCCTGTTTTTTGAATATACGTTTTCGCCCTCTCTGGCATAGCATTTTCACTACAGAATTCCGCCAATTTAAGATTGACCGCCAACGGATCCGTCAGATTGTTCGGCGCGGTATTCACCAAGGTATCCAACATCTCAACGTAACGTTCTTTGTCCGTAGCGTTCTGACCGGCTCGAGAAATCCATGAGGCTAACCAGCGTCCAAACGCCTCCTGTTCCATAGTGTTTAGGCGTTGTTTGAGCTGCGCTAAAGCCTCTTCATACCGGTCGTTCGCGACATAGGCCTGCGCCAGCGTTTCGGTGTAACTTGCCCCGGAGCCCATTTGTGATGCGCGTTCAGCATATTCCAGTCCCTTTTCCGGCATGATACCTTTGTCAAGAATCTGCCTTGCAAGATTGCGATAACCAGCGGGACTTTGTCGCCTATTTGCGTTTTTCTGTTGGATCGTTAGCCACTCGGTGTATGCCGCATCTGCTTTTTGAGCATCGCCTGCTGCTTTGTAAGCATCGCCCAACAATTCCAGTAAAGAAACACTCGCTTCCATCTTCGGTCTTAATTCTTCAAGAACAGCAATTCCTTTATCTTTCTGATCTTTGTCGGCGTAAAGTTTCCAGATGCTCCGGATGACAGCATCATGTTCGCTATCTTCAAGGGAAGCCTCTAATGCCTGACGATACACGGCTTCCGCTTCTAACAACCGATCTGCCTTCACGTGGGTTTGTGCCAAGAGGTTGTACAATTCATAAGAGGTCGGTTCAAGTTGAATCGCCTTTTGATATGCTGCAGCTGCCTGCGTTAACTGTTCTGCGTCTGCCACAGTTACAATCTGACGGGTATAAGGTTCCAGTTTAGCTTCACCGACCAGTCTACCGTTGTTTTTGTTAGGTGACGCGTCAGGGGTATGCCCTTCCATTTCTCCGTCAAATTCCCAGTAAGCGACTAAGCCGGGTTCGTCCCCTTTCAACCGAGTGTTCATATTTGAACGGATCTCATCGGCTGTTAGGGCGACATCCCAGACAGCGACCCGATCAATTTGCCCTATAAATGAGGCATGCGTTACCCACTCTTCTTCATGAGAACCGCCGATTCGGACTGGCAGGTTGCTCTCATAAATGTTCTGATTCCCTCTAAAGTCTCGGGTCCCGACTTCAGCACCATCAATAAACAGTTTAATAAAATTCCTTGAGGCATCAATGACACCAGCGACGTGGTACCACTTGTTGAGTGTAACCGACCCTGGCGGTGAATATACACCTCTCTCCGCCTCACCACTTGGTGATGCAGCGAATTGGATTGTACCATCATTGCGTAGCCAGAGTGTGTAGCTTCGGTTGCTGATTTCGGGTGTCCGCTCATCCCCCTTATAAAGAATGGGGGTATACCTGTTAGAGTATTCGGTCGGTTTGATCCATGCGGTCAGGGTTACCTGTTGGCTAATATTGTTCAGCGCAGCACTATCCGTAATCTCCACGAAACTTCCGTTTCCAGCCAAGTCGAGTGCCGTATCTTCAACAACTTCCTCCGTCTGACGGTGCTTTTGATAGAGATCGCCAATCTTTTTGTGCCATTGTGCGTCATCGGGTTGAAGTTCGCTGATTTTTTGGTATTGCGCGATTGCCTCGTCAACCTTATCGCTTAATTCGTAACTTTCAGCAAGTGCGAAGTGTGCATCAAGGTCATCAGGATTTTCCTTGATCTTCTGTAACTGCTCGGGAATCTGCTTTTCATAGAGTTTCCCTTCAGTGTAAGCCTGACGTATTGCCTCCTGTGCTCTTTCCCGCCCTTGGTCAAATCTGGCAATGTTCGCCATCTGTTTATAAGCGTCAACGGCTTCTTCATACCGTTTTGCGCCGAGGTAACTCTTCCCGAGGATTTCGTATACATACTCGTTCAGCGAAGAGAGCCCACCGCCCATCCGTGAACTTGCAGCCACTGCGTCCTCAGCAAACTTGACTGCCGAGTCGTACAACTCACCCTCAGCACAGATAGATGCAAGTGTCATGAGTAAAAAGACATCGAATGGTGCGCGCGGATTGGTTGAAACCGCGGTCTCACCTTGACTGATCAACTTTTCTGCGAGTTCTGGTTGGTTTCTTTTTTGCAGTGCGGCAGCGGCATAGAAAAAACTATTGAGGTTACTGGGTTGCGCTTTGCAAAGTGCCTGATATGCTTCTGCCGCCTTTTCATAATCGCGCGCATTCCGGTAAATTTCAGCAACCATTTCAAGAATCGCTGGATTCTGTGCGTCCTTTTCGAGTTTGTCGTTAAAGATGGTTTCCAACTGATCAAGTTTCCCTTGATTTTTATAGGCATTAATCAAGGTCTCGCGCGCCTCATCTCCAGCCGTCATAATTTTGAAACCGGATGAACTGGAACTGATAGAGAAACTACCCATTGGACCGGACTGAGACTGATTCTCATAGAGTTCTACCGCCAAATCGTTATCGCCAACCTGGACGTAGAGTTTCAGTAACTCGTTGGTAATGTTACCGCGTTCATAACTTTGCGTGGTCATATCCAACGCTTTCTTATATGCCTCAATAGCTTTCTGAAATTCACCAGCGTTCCGGTAGTCTTGTGCGCGGTTTCGCTGCATCTCAAGCGTTATCGTGCCAGCCTCTTCCGCCTGCTTTAGCATCTCTTCTAATTTGCCCTGACGCTTGTAGACGGTCATTAGCTGCCGTTCTATACTCCGACGCTCCCACTCTTGTCCTGTGTATTGGATGGCATCCTTGAATGCCTTTTCAGCGGCATCCAGATCATCCTTCCGAAGGTAGAGTTGTGCCAATTGACGATGGATCTTTCCATCACCGGGATTATGTTCAACGGCTTTTTGATATGCTTCAATGGCATCGTCCACGCGGTCTTCGGCAGCATAAAGTTTCGCGAGCCGCGCATAGTGGACACCGTTCTGTGTATCCGCCTCAATGTATTGCTGTGCGAGTTCAAGTGCTTCGGGGGTTTTGTCAGCAGCTTGGTAAGAATCAACGAGTCCATCTTGATACTTCGTGTTTTCGGGGTCTACGTTAAGTAAGGCGTTCCAAGTATCTACCGCCTTGTCGTGCTTATTTTGACGTGAATAGAGATTTGCGAGTTGTGCGCGTGATTCGAGATCATCCGGCATCACCTCTGCGAGTTTCTCGTAAATTTCTACCGCCTTTTTGACCTCGTTCTGTTGGACGTACTGTTGTGCTAACGTTCTTTGCATCCCGACATCAAACTTTTCCGTTTTTTCAGGCGTACGGATTGTCTTCGCCAACCCATCACGTCGCTGCTTGATTTGCATCAACTGTCGTTGCGCCTGTTCACGGGTCCACTGTTGTGTTGAGAAGTCATTAATGATCTCGGTAAAGAGAGCCTCAGCATCGTCCCACATTTCGTGTTGCAGGTACGTGTTCGCGATTTGCTCCTTCTCATACGAGCCACGCCCCTGAAGTAGGCGGAGGGTCCCCATCTTACGGAATGTATCTTGCGCTTTCTCTTTCTCACCCTTCTTGGCATAAGCCGTGCCAAGTTTTTGATAGGTTTCCGTAAGATGCCGTGTATCTTGATGATTGATTTTTGCGATTGTAGACTCAAGCAAACGCAGTTCACGATCTCTGTCATTCGCGCCTCGGTAAGCGTCGGCGAGATTGTTTAACCAATGTGTGTCCACAAGTGTTGAATCATCAAGGAGTTTGTCAACGAGCGCGTCTGCTCCTTCAAGGTCGTCGGCTGTAATCTTCATAGAAGCGACGAGATAAGTTAGCAACGCGTCGTCGGGTTCCTCATCCAGTTCGGTTAGCAATTCCTCTATCTGCTCTGATGCTTTGTAGAACTCAGTGAGTTTTGATACAATCTCTACTTGTGCGTGTGGATCTCGTGAGAGTGTCGTATCTTTTGCGTCGAGTTTTTCGCGCAGGAGCTGGATCGCCTTTTCACGGTCACCTGCAGCGACATAAGCGGCAGCCAATGCGGTATAGGAAGAAGCGTTGTTTGGCTGCAGGGTAATAATTTTTTCGTAGAGCTCAATAGCGGCTTTAGGGTTATTGTTTTCGAGGGACTGACGTGCCACGCCTTCTGCGAAAAAGTTGCTATAGTTCAGTCCGACAGATGGAACGATCATATCTTTCGCGAGCGAAACGAGTTCATCAACTTTGCCTGCGGAAAAGAAAGTTTGCATGACCTGATAATAGTTGTAGTTGAGTGCATTCGGATTCGCCTTGAGAAGTATCAGATATTGCGCTGCGGCTTCCTTCGCCTTGCCGCGGCGCTCTAACATCTGCGCGTATCGCTGTCGTGTCATAGTGTCTTGAGGACGCAGGGCAAGTGCTGCGTCAAACGCTTCGGCTGCTTTTTGCACCTGATTCGTCTGTTCATAGAACGTCGCCAATTTGACGCGTGCCTGAAACGAATTAGGGTCTTTCTGGGTAGCTGCAATCAGCAGAGGTTCGCGTTCTCGCAACCCTTTTGCACGCCCAGCGGTCTGTACGGCGCGCCGAAGGTCCCACGAATACAATGTGTGTCCGTGTCGGTCGCGCTGGTTGACGAACTGCATTGCGCGCGCTGCGATCCGTGCGGCATCCTGTCCGCGTCCTAAGTCATCCAAATGTTGGCTTAAATCTACAAGGAAGTTCGGATCACGTTCACCTATTGCCAAGGTCGTCGCTTTTTTGGCAATAGCGATTGCGTATTGCGTGAGTCCGTTCTGTTGGAGCATTCGCGAGAATTGATAAAGTTCACGAGCCCCACTCGGTGAATTGAGTACCTTCGTCACCAATTCGCGTACAGCAACGGTATCGCCTGTCTGCACGGCAAGCTGCAGTGTGAGTTCATAGTACTGTTTGCGGTTTCTTGGATCCACCTCAGCGAGTCCGGTAATTAATTTGAATGCTGCGGCGTGTTGCCCTGCTTGGATAGCGGCAAAAATCGTGTTTAGTTTAAGGGTGAGATCCTCAGGGAATTCCTTTTGAAGCGCGAAGAGTACTTCTTGGGCATCGTCCCGCTGCCCTGCCCACCAATAGCAATAACTGAGTGCTAAACTCGGGTAGATTCGGTCTCTCCGTGTCGCACTCTCCAATTCAGTCTGCAATTTTTTGTAGAGTGCCTCCTGCTGATTGCGGGACCACAATTGGCTGAAAACCCGCTGGAGGAACTGTAAACGGTTTTGATCGTAGTAAGTCGTCGGCGATGGATAGTTTGTCTGTAGCGATGTGTAACCGGCGTAAGAGCGATTTGCGTATGCTAAGGTTGCGACGCGCCGTGCGTTTGTCGCTTGCGGTTTGGTTCGTTCAAAGAAGTTCCAAAACAGCGCAATCCCTTTGTCAGTCTGTCCTTCACGAATATAAGCAGTGGCAAGATTTTGATAAATATCTCGATACTGACGCCATTGCTGTGATGCGGATGACAACTGCCCGATTCCTGATAGTTGCGTATTTTGTGCTGACTGACGTTGCGGCGTTGAAAGCCCTGGTACTGGCATCTGTGTAAGGATTTTCTCAGCAGCGTCTGTTTTCCCCATCCGTGCGAGCGTACTCACAATGGTCGCCCCCGTATTAAGGTCAGACACTTCTGCATCTACAAGTTCTACCACCAGTTTCTCGGTATCTTCTTTCCGTCCGTGCCGATAGAAGTTACTTGCATATCGTGCGACATACCAGAGCCGTGCGTCAGGAGCTAAAGCGGTTATTTCATCAAGATATTTTTTCAGCGTTTCATAGCTGATGCCTTGTCCGATTAATCGAGTCAAGCGCGTTCCGTGATAGACAGGGTCGTTGGGTGATGCGGCAATGAGCCGTTCAAGTGTTTCATTCGTTTTGTCGGTATTGCCGGTTAAGATATAGATTTGTGTTAACGTTTCGAGGCCCTTTATGTTTTTCGGATCGGCATCAACCTGTGCTTTAACCTGGTTGATGAGTTCTCCCAATTTTCGTTGCTGTTGCGCGATTGTCGTTATCTGTACGAGCGCGCCTGCTTGCGCCTCTTCAAAGTTCCTGGGTATCCACTGGGTTTGCCGTCCACCCTGAATCTGAAATGCGGATCGCTGAATTCGGGAGGTGAGCGTTCGCGGCAAATCAAATCTATCCGTCCTGATTCCGGGAGGTCCAGATGTCGCGTGAGGTGTATTTGTGATTAGGTTCTGTGTTGCATTCTGCGTGGGTTCAGGCATGTCAAGCACCTTTTGAAAAAGTGGACGTGCCCGGTCGTATTCGTTCATCTCGACGAAGGCGTCACCCAGCTGATACAATTCAAGATGTGCGTTTGGACCTGTTACCTTTTCCGCTGCCCGATCAAGCACAGAAATCGCCTCATCTAACAATCCGTGCTGAATCAGTAAAGTCGCGAGTTTAATCTCTGCGTCAAACGGTTGATTTTTGGTATGGAGGAGTTTGGTCCACGCCTGAATCGCCTCTTGTTCCCGCCCGACATCAAATAGTAATTCACCGAGCCGTTGCCTATGCATAGGATTCGGTTGTGCCTTGACGAGTCGCTGTTGATAGGTGAGCGCGTCCTGTGTATCACCGAGATCCAGACTGATTTTGACGAGTTGTGCCAGGAGATCTGGGTTATCGCGCTCCCGATCTAAAGCGCGCGCCAGCTGGAAATGTGCGTTAGGCAAGTCACCCTCCATCTGATAGAGGTTCGCCAATGCGACGACGGAACCTACATCAGATATGTTGGTTTTCGCCATCCGTTTCAATCGTTCTTCCAACTCGCCGCGTCGTCCCAAGTCGTAATATACCTCAGAAAGCGGTTTGACAAAAGCGAGCTTATCACTGATGCTTCCACTCAATTCCCAACACCGCCAGTACTGTTCAAGTGCCTGTCGGGGGTTTCCTGAAAGTTTATAGATTTCAGCAAGTTCGGAACGGATGTTAGTAGATTCCGGTCGAAGTCGAATCGCCTGCTTGAAGCTATCAATAGCAGTCTGGTAGTTTCCCGCCTGCTTCGCGATGCGTGCGAGCATCTGATGCCCTTCAGGATTGCGCGGGCTGTGGGCAATTGCTTGCTTCGCTGCATCCGTAGCGGCATCAAAATCCATCACTTCGAGATAGGAACGCGCGATGTTTGTATAGTATTCGCGTGCATTTGCGCTGTCAACTTCAATCAGGTGGGTATAGATAGCGTTGGCATCGTCACGCCGTCCCTGCAAAGTGTATACTTCCGCGATCCAACGGTTAACAAGAACGTCATTAGATTCAAGAGCCTTCGCCTTCATAAGGACTTCAAGTGCATAGGTGGTATTGCCGAGTTTGAGGTACATCTTAGCGAGCTGCTTGTATTGATTGAAAGCATCCGCAGCCGCAATGTCTGGTTTTTCAAGTGCCGTTTCCAGCGCACCGATTTTTTCAACAAGCGTCCCTTGTCGCCGATAAATTTCGATGCGTTGGTTATCCATCTGTTCAGCGAAAAATTCGTTCGGTGCGAGCTTCGCGGCTTCAGTGTATTCCGTTAGTGCTTCGTCATAATCTCTGTTCTCCACAAGTCGCTTCGCCAATGCCTCACGATAACGGTATACATCGGGTGCCAACTCAGCGGCTTTTCGGCTTGCAGCGATGGCTTCGGTGCCGCTGTTCAGGACCCGTGCTTTGCTATCAAGCAGCTTCGCGAGACGGTCATAATTTTCGGCGACTGCCTTATCACCAGCAACCATCCGGTTCCAGGTTTCCAAAGTTTTCGCACGATCGCCTTCTCGGAAGTAAAATTCGCCGAAATATTCGATGTAATCAAGGTTACTGGGTGCCAGTGAAATCGCCTTTTGATAGGCAGCAATAGCATCATCTGTCCATTCATGATTGGCGTAAATCTCGGCAAGAATAAGGTGTGTGCTTGCGTTATCAGGATCGCGTTCGAGCATCCGTTGATAGGTTGCTCTTGCTTTGTCTTCGTCATCTAATTGTAAATACAACTCGCCGAGTTCGCGGTAGAGACCGAAATCGTCGGGTTGTTGCTCGCTGAGGGATTCGTAAGCTGCAGCCGCTTCTTCAAACTTTTCAGCGTTGCGGAGTGAAGCGATTAGATTCAAACGTAGCGCAGTGTCTGTCGGTGCAAGTTCAAGTGCCTTTTGATAGGCAGCGATGCCTTCATCCAACTGCTGATTTTCAATATGTGCTTCGGCGAGCAAACCGATTAATTCTGGATCGTTTGGGGCATTTTCCAATTTTTCTTTATCTACGTTTTCGGTTCTAAAACCCAATGCTTTAGCTTTGGGATACAGAACCGCCCTATTGAATTAGACCATGGGGCTATAGTTAAAAAAAGAGTTGACATTTCGTCAAAAATGTAGTATAATTAACATAGTCATTGATTGAGACGTGTAAGCAGTAGCTACCTTGCTACTGGTCTCAATCACCCTCTTACAAGGACAGAATGACTATGGCTAATATCCATTAAAAACGAACATCACAAAATCCGAATACGTTGAAAGATACGATATTCCTGAAACCTTGCGAGGTTCAGATTTTGTTGAGATTTCAAGTTCTGAAGCAAGAAATACTTGCCAGAAGTATCGGTCGGTCACGAAGGTTCAAGTGATTTTCCGTAGTGTGCCAGATGACCCGCACCGCGAGATTACACTCGTGTCGGTTCGGATTAAACCCGAACAAGCTCCCAAGGATAACGTCTGGACGATTGCGACGCTGAAGGGAGTCAGAGAAGCCAGTATCGCAGAACGTCAAATGGACGTCGTGGTATAACCTAAAAGAACCACTTGGGAGTTCCGTCAAAGGAATCCCAATCCTTTAGGTTTGGGAGGGGTCAAAGTGTGTGATTAAGCCTTCCCAGTTCCCGTCGGCGGCATAAATGCCGATAATACGGTGTTGAAGATCCTTACGGAGCCAGTTTCCGGGTGCCGTCAACGCCAAAGCGGCTTCGTAGGTTTGAATGGCTGCCTCGTAATCACTCTTTTCCTCGTGTATATTTCCGATTTCCCGACGACTCAAGCAGACGCGATATGGATCGTCGGTTTTAAGTGCGATAATCGCTTCATGTTGCGCGATGGCTTGCTCGTAGAGTTGTTGTTCTCGGAAAAGGTCAGCGAGTTCAATGCGAGAAAAGATGTTTTCTGGATCGAGTTCAGAGATTTTTGACCATGCCGAAATTGCTTCGTCTACGCGGTCTCGGCTGAAATAGGCGCGTCCGAGTGCCTTGTAAATCGTCATCAATTCTTCAGGAGATGCGGACTGTGTCTCTTCTGATAATTCCGCGGCTTTTGTCAATTCGCGGATTGCGTCTTCATGCCGACGCAGGGTTGCGTACATCTGTCCCAATGCGAAATGCGGATAATAGTTGCTTGGTGCAAGTTCAACGGCACGTTGATATGCAGCAAGCGTCTCAGCATCTTTTCCGAGACGTTTGTGAATGTGTCCCAAGACCAACTGGAGGTTTGAATCGTTGGGTTTGGCTTCTGCTTCTGCCTGATAATCGGCAACCATAGCATCTAAGCCATCACCTTCAAGATAGAACTGGTAGAGACGGTCAAACGTACTTCCCTCTTTTGGGTTGCGACTGAGCATTAATTTGTAGCGTTCGACAACTTTTTCGTCTTGGGCGAGGGTGATTGCGGAAAAATAGAGAGTGCAGGATAGTAGGTAAAGTACACAAGCGACGATTAAGCATTTTTTTCTTGTGAACATAAAAATCTCCTTGAGGAAATGTTTGGCGTTGGAAAGCCTAAAATTTTTGAGGCTTTTAAATCGATTTCCAAAAATAGATAACGATTTTAATATTTGTGGGTTTACCTATAGTGACACACTTTAAGGGCAAAAAAGGTGCATAATTTTATGAAAAGTTGATTTTAACGAGACTCGCTAAAGACTTCCATCCCGGCGGAACCGTCTGAGACTTTACGGATTTGCTTCTCAAACCCCGGTGGCGAGAGCGTCCACGTAATCCAAAGAGGCTCATCCCCTGTGTTGACAAAACGGTGTTCAACATTCGGTGGGAGATAGATAACTGTGCCGGGTTTCAGGTCGGCAACTTCGTCACCGACGAAGGCTTTTCCTTGTCCACCATAGACGAAAATAATCTCTTCGGCTTCACTGTGGGAGTGGATAGGAATCTCGCTATTTGGATCAATCTCCTCTAATCCCATTGCGAAATGCTCAGTATTCGCGGTATTTGGTTGAACGAGCGTGTAGAGTGTCCGCGGTGCATCGCCTTCAATGCGGACGACTTCAGCATCTTCTTTGTGGTAGATATGTTTCATTTTCTTCTCCAATATTAAATTTCATATCCAGTTTTATATTTCAATCGGTTAAAGTCGGCAGTAGTTCAAGCATCTGGTTCAGGTTTGTAATCTGAACATCCGCCGTAACTTGACCCGTCGTATCATTCCCTGAGCGGTTCAGCCAAATTCCTTTGAGTCCAATCTGTTGTGCGCCCAAGATGTCTCGTGTCAAACTGTCGCCAACCATCACCGTCTCGGATGGCGAAGCAGCGAGCACGTCAAGCGCCATCCTGAAGATTCGGCAATCCGGTTTTCCGATACCTACTTCCCCTGAAATTAGGATTGTGTCAAGGTATTGTGCCAAATTAGCACCTTGAATCTTCTCACGCTGTAGGTCGGGCGCGCCATTGGTGATGAGTGCTAATTGGTAGACTTCCTTAAGATTTGCCAGATTATCGTCAACATCAGGAAACACAATGTGCCGAGCGCGTCGCTCCGACAAGAAGCTAGCCGCCAACTGCTCAGCAAAGGCCGAATCACTCACGCCATAGTCAGCAAGCGCACGGAACCATGCCATACGCCTATAGGTTGGTGCCCATTCACAAAGACGCTTTAAATTCGGGTCGCGACCGAGAAAACGCGCCCACAGTCCCTCCCATGAACTGATACCGATAGCACGGCAATAGGTAATGGTTGCAGATGCCCGCCATAACTCGCGCGCATGGTATCGGATTGATTGGTGAAGTGCTTCCGGGTTAATGCCGTGTTTTTCATGGGCACGCTCACATGTTGCCAAAAAAGCAGCGTCCGCAGAGGCCCCCTCTACAACAAGTGTATCGTCAAGATCAAAGAGGATACTCCTGATCGCCATAGATGATACCTCTCATAGAAATCGTATTTCTAAACGAACCAGTAGGAATATAGACTCGCGTTCTTGAGTTGAAATCGGAGCCGGACCTCTTTGCCTCTGAGTGCTTCCAACGGTTGGTCGAATTCAGCTGATGCATCTAATTGATCTCCGACGATTTGCTGAGAGGTGTAATTCTTCAAAGGTGTCCCAATATCATCGGTGACCGAGACGATGACATAGCCTTGACTTGCATTGGCGTTGAGGCGTAATTCTCCGCCATCAAGCGTCAATGGTTTCGTCAGCATGCGCCCTTCCGTCTCACCCGCATCAAGGGAGACGAAGCCGTCCCGTCGCAACGTTGCCAAGCCGAGCATAGACTTATGTTTGCGCTCAACCTGCTTGAACTTTCTACCGGTGTGCGGTCCGTTCACACCGCCGTAATAGAAATAGATTTGATCGTTGTGTGTGATGAAATGCTGACTAATCCGCGTCATGCCATCTTCCCAACTGCCGGGTTGTCCGAGTGTCAGGAACGTCTGTCGGTCCAAGACGCGTTGCCAACTGATACCATCACGACTCATCGCGAGTGATGTGTCAATCGTGCCATCAACACCTTCGCGATAGACCCAAATCATACCGAGATAGATACCCTCGTAGATGTTGATGGGCATACCGTAAATCTGTGTGCCTTCTTCATCAATCGCGTCGCATTCAAAGACGCGTTCGGGTTGGCTGAAGTTGATTGCGTCGGGACTCTCGGCGCGAGCGGTTTTACGTCCGCCTGCCCCGAATCGTCCAAACACAACGTATTTCTGTATCTTTGGATCCCACACCAAGGACTGGGTTGTGTCGCTATCAATGGGAATAACGGGATTGGTTTCGCAGTCCGTCCAGTGGACACCGTCGGGTGAAAACGACATCCACATACCGTCTCCGTCACCGCGTCCCCAGATCGTGCGTCCTTTGTACTCAATGAAAGTGTCAATCCCTCCGTGTTCCCAATAGAAGCCTTTGTAACGACGCGCGGGGTCGGTTTCATGTTCATCGTAGAGGATAGCTGCGCCTTCGCAGTTTGTGCGTCCGATGTCAACCAGATTGTTCTCGGTGCTTCCTTCAAAATCGACTTGGTTTAGGATAGGTTTCTCCCAGTGCACACCATCGGTTGAAGTCGCATAAGCGAGGAGTGTTATATTGCCGAGCACACTTCGTTGACGGACCTGTACCATTCCGTCCACATAAGGTCCTGTGAGATACCACATTTTGAAGAGCGAATTCTGCGGGTCATAGAGTACAGTGCCATAAAGCGATGCGACACTCTCCCACGGATTTTCGCCGCGCAGAACAGGGTTATTGGGATGCCGTTGCGGTTGGTGTATCCGGCGATATAACCCTTCGATTCGGGTGATGTGCTGTAGGTCAAGGAAAAGGCATCGGTGTGCCATGCGTTGGTTCCTTAGATATTCCGTGTCTTTTGTGCAGCCATGTTATCATAAATGTGAACGTAAGTCAATCACAATGGCCATGTTTCATTTTATCGCACTGCCTTTCAGAACGGGCAATGAATTGCCCTACTACAAACCACTGAACCGGCAATGAATTGCCCTACTACAAACCACTGAACGCGCACTGAATTTGCCCTACTACAAACTGAATTTACCTTTAATTTGAAAATGGACAAAGCACTAAACTTACCTATTAGGTTACAGCATGTGCAACTCTTCAAATAGAACCAACTGTTGACGGTAATCTGTCGGAAGCGGACGAATTTCTTGATAACCTTCAAAGAAAATTGCCTGTTCATCCTCACTAAAATGGCGTGAAAGCGTCAGAATATCTGAGATATAATAACCGAACCCGAACTGCATCACGTCAATTGGGCAGGGCTGTCCGTCCGAGATAATGATATTATGGGGTTCCAGATCCGAGTGAATCAGTCCAAAAACGTTTCGTTCTTCACCGTGTTCTGTGACAAACTGCGAGAAGCGCGAAGAGAGAGAGGTAAGTTTCGCAAGTTCCGCCGCCGAGGTGTCCGTATCGCTTCCAAGTGCTGCTTCAATTTTCGCTGTAATCCAGTCTGTATCGTACCGCGGGCGGGTGAACCAGTTCGGTAATTCTAATGTTTCTGACACGGAGTGCATACGACCCGCCATGGTCCCAAGGTTCCGAATCAGTTCCGGTGTTTTTTCTACAGTGGAGAGTCCATGAAGCGTCTCACCGGGAATCCAATCGTAGACAGTCGTATAGCGCGAGGGTAGGTCGTTTGGTGAGGCACACTGAATCATTTCGCCATCACGTCCAGGCACGGGAGAGAGGGTCTTGATTGGTCCGTTGTTCCAAAGTGCATTTAACCAATGGATCTCAGATCGGATTTTATCAATAGAAGTTCCAGCCTGATAGATTCTCAGTGTGAATCGAGCATCCTCAGTGTGCAAGAAAAACAACATATTCGCAAAATCAAATCCGATGCCACTGATTTGGAATGAAACGTCATTGAACCGATACAACGTAACAGCCGCTTTTGCATAGTGCCAATCGGTGACAAGGTATTGTAAGATATTTTTGTTATAAACTATCAAAATGCCATTGTCACAAGCGTGTCGTGTCGATTCGGATATAAAGGTTCGTTGTTGATCATTGCGTGAATCCAAGAAGGCAAGGATGGCGGGATCAATCTGTGGGTGTGGATCAGAAATCGCTTCAAGCCAATATTGCCTACATTTATCATGGCAATCGATTCGGTAGACGGGTAGAGATGGATCACGGTACCAATCCGGTGAATTTTCGATAACGTATTGAACTTGGGTACCACAAAATGGGCAGGACATTTTCTTTGCCATGACAGCGTTCCTCCTATTCACGTCGATTTTGTATGAGAACAATTCTCAGGGTTTTTGATCAAATCTCGGTTCAGCCAATCGGAAGGTGAGCACGAACCCGAACAAAACAAGGATACCGCACCCGATAAAGACCGGTTCAAAGGCGAATTCCTCGATCAACGTCCCAATCAGAGGTGAGACGAACAGTGGGATCGCCTGAAACAGACTCATCACACCGAGATATTGTGGGTGTTTCTCCTGTGGTGCGATTTCAAGGGTGTAGTTCGTGACGATGCGTGCCGACACGGGTGTGAACCCCATAAGGGCAAAGATAATCCAATAAAACTGTGCACCGGTTGGCATTCGACTAACGCCGACTGCTAACAGCGGCATACAGGCACTGATGAATATCAGAATACGTAGGACGAATCGGTTCCCCGAACGGTCTGCGATGTTGCCCATGATACCGGCACCGATGGCATTAGATGCATTCTGCGCAATTATCAACGTGACGAAACCAGCAGGGACGAGTCCTAATGTGCGCTTCCCGAAAACCGTATAGTGTGGGAAAAGGGGCCAGATCGAATAAAACAGCAGGATAACGATTGCAAATCGCCGAAAATTTCTATCATATCTCAATAAGAGGAGTGCATCACCGAGAAATTTGAAAAAAGGTGCGGTGCCCTCTGGTTGTGAAGGGAGTTCTCTAAACCAGAAGCTGACTGCCGCTGCAATACCAAAGAAAAGGGCTGTTGCGCCAAAGAGCATCTCATAACGCGGAGGACTCTCAGAAAGCCAACGCGGTAGGAGGTAAAAAGCGACACCGATCGCAAGTGTACAACCGATGATATTGGAATAGGCGAGTAGCCTGCCCCGTTTTTCTGGACTGATGAGTTTCCCTTGCAGCGTTCCGTTCGCCAAATGATTGCAACCCACAGCGAGCCAGTGCAGGGTACACAGCACAAGAAAGACAACAACAATGACATTCCCTGACCAACCTGTTAGGCTTAATATACCGGACAACACAAGCCACGGCATAGCGAAACCGAAACCCGTGAAAACAAAGAACCCTTGTTTTTTCGGCATTCGCGCGACACGTTGGGCGACCAGAAACTGGGGCAAACTCTGCCCAATTCGTAGAATGAGCGGTAGCAATCCGCGGATGGTTCCCGACGCGGTATAGACATCAATAAACGCTGGAATAACGACAGACTCGGATTTGAACATCCAACCGAGACGCATCAGAATCTGGTTTAGCGCGAATACAACTAAATTGCGCCTTTCATGCGGATAGGATTCTTTCAAACGGCCGTTCGTCTGATCTGATGCGTTTTTATCCATTGAAATTCCAGTCGTTTGTTAACAGGTTCACTTGTCCTCCGATTTTCAGCATCGGATTTACGGTGTGAGCGCGCCTTCTTTGAGCCGCTGCGCTCCATATTTTTCCAAATCCGCTTGTTCCTCTGGTGTTAAGGTCTCCTGTTCGGAGAGTGCCTCTGCAATCCGATGGAATCTTTCAACGTCCCTCAATCCCATGATTGTTAGATTTACACTCTTATGACTCAGCACATAACGGTAGAATTGTTCTGGAGACGGCGCGTCTGCGTCTCCAAAAAGTCTGTCATTACGCGAAGCGTTCATAATGACGACCCCTGTATCGTGTTCGTCAGCTGCAGGGAAAACTGTCTCTTCCGGTGTTTTCATCGCGCAATTATACCAACAGAGGACGGTATCAAAAAAACCCGTGGCGACAGCGTGCTGAATTTGGACCCAATCGTGTCCGGTAACACCGATAAAGCGGATAAGTCCTTCATCTCGTGCCTTCTGAGCCATTTCCAACGCGCCACCGGGTGCCAAGGCTTGGTCTCGTTCCTCTTGCGTGTTCAGGTGATGCAGTTGGTAAATGTCAATGTAATCAACGCCAAGCATCTGCAACGATGTTTCAAGTTCTGTCCGTGCGCCTTTTGCATCGCGCTGAGCGGTTTTCGTCGCAAGAATGAGTTTATCACGTTGTCCCTTTATAGCGGCTCCGATGACCTTTTCATCCTCGCCATCTCTGTAGGATCGTGCTGTATCCATATAATTGATACCGGCATCAATCGCTTTCCGGTAACCGTCAACGGATTCACAATACGCGCCGCCGCTACCGAGTCGGGTAACCGTCAAACCTGTGCGCCCTAAGACTGTTTTCGGAATTTCATAAGCCATGATGTTCACCTCTATGGCTATCAGCAAGAATAGCCATCAGCAGTCAGGGCGGATTTTTTCAAAAAATCCTTTCAGCAGTCAGTAGAAGAGGTTATCCTTTAAGAACACCTCTTTGCTGATTGCTGATGGCTACTTTACCTTGAATGTTAGGAGGAGTATATGCTATTTTGACGTAAGCGTCAACCTTTTTAAAATGCGGGTGCCATCTCCCACGCCTGAACGGATCGGAAGTGTGACTGTCCGCCACGGCTCACCAATCTTACACCGGTGCTGTCGACTCGTGTCGGATAGACCCGTTGTGTAATGCACTGTCTACCGTTCGCGAACACTTCAACCACAGACTTATCGACATAAATACGGAGTTGGAGTGTTTCGTTGTCTTTCAGCGTGAATGGGGCACGCTCTGCATCGACGAACCGCTCTGATTCTGGCAAGCTCTCATTACCACCCCCGCTCCGGTAGCGCGGATATTGGATGGCTTCGTTTAATGTGGAACGACTGATGTCGATTTTTAAAGTGCCTTCCGCTGGGACGTACAGAATTCCGGTGCGTTCAGCCTGATCTGGTGAGCAGAGCACTTCAATGCCGACTTCGGTTGCATCGCCGGGCTCAATTTCGACAGCCAACTCAAGACAATTCCCCTGAATATCTCCTAAGTTCATCTCACCATCGGTATCCAGCGTGATGTTTTTATGTGCTTTCGGGTTCATTCGCAGGCAGTCCAGCTCCGGCACAGGTTCAATCAGCAAACTATAATCACTTGCGAGGGAAAGGATCCGTGGCACTGTCATAACACCTGACCACCCAGAAGCACGCTCCTGTTCGATCCCGCGAATTTCACGGATCCAATCAAAGAAGATACGCCTTCCTTGCGCGTCTAACAGCGAGCGCGGTCCACCGAGCAGTCCACCCTCCCAACTCATTCGCTCATAGGTTTCGACGTGATATTGCTCATTTTCAAATCTGCCGAGATAGTACTGCGTTCCCTGCCAATGGCTGCAAAACAGCAACATGTGTTTATCGCCTAACGGATAAAAATCGGGAACAGCGCAGTCTTCGGCTTCATTTGTCCACTCGCGCCGCGATTGGTAAAAGGAGCACACGAATCCCCATTCTACAAGGTCAGCAGATTTAAACAGAGCCGTCCCGTCCCCACTTTGTCCGGGAATCGTGTTGCCGATGAGTGCGTAATAGGTATCGCCTTCCACCCAAGCACACGGGTCAAATACAATATATTCGCCGTGTCCTTTCTCACCGGGTTTTGGGACTGGGATTACTGGATTTGCTGGATGCTTGTCCCACGTAATGAGCAAGTCATCATTACTTGTTGCGATACATGTGCCATCGGGGATTCCATGATAGATGAACGTCGGGACACCGTCCAGATTCACGAGTGCCCCACCGCTAAAACATCCGCCCCGGTCGGGTCCGTCAAGGTCCGGTGTTAAAGCGATCGGGTGATGCACCCAATGTACCAGATCGACACTCGAGGCGTGTCCCCATTGCATCCACTTCCAATAGCCACCTTCAGGATTGTGTTGATAGAAGATGTGGTATCGCCCTTTCCAAAAGATCGAACCGTTGATATCGTTCATCCAGCCGAACGGCGGCGTGAAGTGATAGCGCGGTCGATAAGGATCGTCTCCGTACATTGCATCAAGCACTCGTCTACTGTGAATAAGAGCCTCTGTTTTTTCAATGGCTGTGTTCATAGTTTGTTGTTCCTTGCAAATCAGTCGGTGAACCAGAAAGCGTAAATTTCCGCCCGAAGGATAGAAAAGCGAAGGCGCACGGTTTTACCGCGGAGTTCAGCAATGTCAGTCTTTTCTTTCCAACGCACTGGTTCGTCAATGCTATTGACCATCGCGGGGATGCTTTCGTCGAAGGTGTATCCCGGAAGGGGCTGTCCATCATCGGCATTGAGAATCTCTACCTTAACCCTGCCGCGCCAAGAATCCACATTAACGCGTAATTCGCTGCCTTCCACAATCAACGGTTTGGTTAGTACCGAACCCCATTCGATGCCACCCTTGAGCGACACAAAACCGTCAACGCGAAGTTTTGCGAGTGCCATAGCAAAGTTATTGAGATATTTTCTGCTCATTATGTCTACCAGAGGTTGGCTGCGGTGCCGAACTCCAAGATAGTAGAACCACAACTCATTGTTGCACCTGATGGGTCCATTGACGACCGAGATTTGTCCTGTATCGTAAGCACTGCCGTCGCCTATGGGTGACAGTTCAATAAACGGCGTGCGGTTCCCGACCCGTTCCCAGTGCCTTAAATCTCGACTGGAAGATAGTTCCACCGACTTGCGACTGTCCACATTTTCGTACAACGGTGGATGCTTTCCCGTCCAGTGGTGCATCACAGGTAGCCCCAGATACAATCCTTCGTAGCGAAATACGGGGAAATTGTAAACGTCGGTGCGCCATTCCTCAGGTCGATTGTATATCGGGGTCAAATAATCGGGATCCTCGATGAATTTGCGTATCCGTTCTTCCCCGTTTTCCTGATCAATCTGATCGGCGTGGAAAATCAGTTCGATCCCGCTCCAGTTTTCAAAGTCTTCACTGGTACTCAAACAGAAGCTGCGCCCATAAGGTGACCTGCCATCGGGTCCGGCGTGCTTGACGGTGGCGATAAATAGGCGGCTCTCCTCGTCATAACCGAAATGCGCCTCGTCCGAGCTGGGAACAGATGGCACCTCAAGATATGTCCAGTGCAGGCAATCTGGAGAGATCGCTGGCGTTAGTCCACCGCCTTTTCCCCATCCCATGCCTTTGTAGCGGCGTTGATCATCGGGGTCGTGAGGGTCGTAGATCGGTGCCAGCGGCACGCCTGTCGGTAGGATGTTGTTATCCGTGCCAATCGCGGTGCCTCGCCATGTGAGGGCATCATAATCCTGAAGACCCAACGCGGGTTTCTCCCAGTTCACACCATCTTCCGAGGTCGCATAGCAGATAAAACTCCGCCCGCCAATCGGTGCACCGGTTACATCAAGCTTGACCTCTGGATCATCTCCCTCTGCGCTGGCGTAGTAAAGGACCTTGAAAACCGCTTCATCAGGAACCCAAGCAGGGGTTGTCCACATCATGATACCGCAGTTCTCCCAGCGATGCTCAGGTCGAAGCACGACGTTTTTTTCAAACTTTTGCAGTGGATGCAGTTTCCGAGCGAGATTGTCGATTTCTTCAACATCATGGTCATCAATGAATAGCGTTTTCATGTGAGCACCTCACATCAGATGGCATCGGTCAAATAATCCATACGTTATGGGTGAAAGGCGTGAAAAGATCGCGAGCGACAAGCAATACCCAAGCAAAAACACTCGCTCCTACTGAAAAAAATCCTTAATGTTAGTAGCAATTCCATTATGTTCCCAAAATTGTAAAAGCGGAGATTCACCAAGTCCCAACTCTTAAGTTATCCAAAAGAGGTAGGGAAATATAAGGACTAACCAAACCCCTGCGACTGCTTTCATCACGATGCTTTTCCATCCTTTTGTTGTGAAATAAAAGGCAATGTGGTTGAATAGCAGCGCCAACGTGATCATGAGTCCGCCGTATTGGTCATAAGCAAAATTTCGCCACTTTAGTAGATGCATCACGTTAAAGGCAAGGAGGCAAAGAATGAGCGCAAGGAAACCGTACCCCCAAAGAAGTTTGAATGTGAACTCAACTTCTGTCGATACCGCTGGGCGGCTCGGATTCATCCGAAGCGTTCGTTGGCGTTCTCGTTCGTCTTTAATTTTCGCCTCAAACTCCTGTTTTTGGGTGTCGGTTAATTGCTTCACGAAAGTCCCCTCCTTTACATCATGCGGACAGAATCAAAATGCTAAGTCCGAAGTTGTATTTGGGTGTCAATTATAACCATTCTAATCCTGTTTGTGTTTCAAGCAAGACAAAACATCATGTAAATTTGAGATTGCGTAGTCTGGTCGTTCGTCTGCTATCTGCGGTATTAGTTCTTTTGATTTTCGGTTGATGAAAATGCTTGTCATACCGGCATGGTTAGCACCAACGATGTCGTTTTGAACGGAATCACCGACGTACACTGCCTCTTTCGGTAAAACGTCAGCACGCTCACAAGCCACTTTGAAGATTTCGAGATTCGGTTTTCTAACCCCGATTTCACCGGAAATTGTTAACGACTGAATACGTTCGCTGAGTCCAAGGTATCGGACTTTAGAAAGTTGGCTGTCGGTATGTTCGTCGTGTGCGCCGTTTGTAATGATACCGACATGGTATCCGGTCAATTTCTCAAGGACTGTGACATCTTCGTAAAGCCGTAGACTTGTGAGGTAACGCGAACAGAAGAAGTCACTGAGTTCTTCCATGACTCTATCTGTAGGCAAATTCAGTTGTGTGAATAAACACTCGAAACGCGAGTCTCTCACTTCTGCCATGGAAAGTTTCCCCGCGTTGAGTTGCTGGAAGAGTCTTTGATGAACGGTTGTCCATGCTTTTGTAATAGCCTCTTCTGAAATACTTGGCTTCTGCTTGCATAAGCGTTGAAACGTTTCTTTTTCCGCGATGCTCCATGCCGTATCGGAGTCGCAGAGTGTTTCATCAAGATCAAAGAATACTGCCTTAATCATTGCGCTTCTCTCTTTCGCCACTGCCTTCTAAGAATTCGAGCAGAATTTTCTCGCTAATCGCCCGCGACGCACCGTGACCTTCGTCAATAGCCTTGTAGTGGATCACGTCCCCGTTGAGATAACTAAAGATTGCGAGATTACGATCGATTCTGCTGGGTTTGGACAACTTCTCTCCGTCGTAGCCCATCTGCTTTGCCCATAGAAAAATCGATTCTTCGGCATCGACAAAGCCTAATTTGCCGCCTTTGGCAGGAATGTGTTTTGAAGGGCCGCCGCTATAAGGGACCAGCTCATCGGTAGTGCCCGAAATATTCATTAGACGCTTGCCGGTCATCGGCGTGGCCACAGCTTGATAATTGTTGTCAGCACCTTTGGCTTTGAAATTCTGTCCATCGTGTTGATAGACATTCAACGGGCTGACTGCGCTCACATAATTCCGAAGGTTCGGTAGTTTGCTTTCGATCGCCAATTGGTTCACCAAAGCGGCACCATTTGAATTCCCCATGACGCTGAAATTGTCGTTCTGAATGTTGTCGTATGTGGATAGTTTTTTAACGATCGCTTCGATGAATCCGAGATCGTCTGCCTGCGAATACTCCGACATGATGTTCCAACCTGTCTTGTATCCGTTGGGAAACACCATGACATACCTGGCTGCCATCGTCGTGTATCGGCTCATGAATTCATCCATTGCTCTCTTCGCATTTCCACCATGGCCATGCAAAAAAATGAAAACTGGTAGTTTTTGTTGATCTGGGCTTTCAGGGACGCTGACGTAATACGGACGCTTGAACGCTGTCTCTTGTGACCATGACTGCGTGATATAATATGCTCCAGATTTTAATTGCGCTGCTGCATCTACGAACGGAACGGCACCAGCCGTCAAAACAGTGGTTAATATCAATATAAGGCTCTTCACTGTGTCTTCTCCTAAAGTCATTTAGTTTTAACAGGACTTACGCAATTTTAACTGTAACCCGTTCTGTTAGATGAGAATTTTCGGAAAACACAGCGGTCTCCTGCCACAAACTGGGAAGTTTGTGCTACAAAAGAGCAGCATGCGTAAGTCCTATTTAATAAATTCTCGAGTTTCATGTCTTTTTTTACGGATCCGGTGCGGTTAGAATGCAGGTCGCATTTGGGCGAGTACGCCGCAAAACACGCACCTACCAGCTTTGGTTACCCAAAAACGGAATAAAAATGGAAAACTAAACAGTACTACGACTCAATCCCTAAACTACCCAAGAAATGTACATATAGACTAATACAAGTACTATCCAAACCCATGCAACCGTTTTCATCACCCAACTTTTCCAACCTCTTGTCGTAAAATAATAGGCAATGTGATTGAATAGTAGCAGCAAAACAAGCATGAGGCTGAGATTGATGACCTTTTTAGACCCGGGATCTCGTCCCTGAAAAAATGGAACCACATTGAAAGCAAGCAAGCAAAGAAGGATCACAAGAAAACCGTATTTCCAGAATCGCTTTGGTACAAACTTCCGGAAAATCCCTGTTTTTGCTGATGCCTCTTCAAAGGTCTCGGGTAGGTCGGGATTCGTTTCCCGAAGTGTTTGCTGACGTTCCTGTTCTTTTTTAATTTTTCCCTCAAGCTGCTGCTTCTCAGCGTCCGTTAATTGTTTCATAAGAAGTTACTTCTTTTCTGGTGATTTAAGAGGCATGACAAAAGCCAAACACTTTTCATCGCGCTCCATCGGCTCGACGGCAAACCCCATGGAGAGTTTGAGGTGATGGTTTTCGGGGTGATTCACGCCGCTGACGGATCGCACTTGATAGCAGCCAAACATCTTCGCTTGCTTGATCGTATATTCTTGAAGTGCTGTGCCGATGCCTTGCCGTCGATGGCCTTCTTTCACACCAAAGGCGAGGATTTTTGCCTCTTTTAGCGTCTCACCATGCATTTGAATAGGTGGATGATCGCGATCATGGGGACCGATGTCCCAAACGACAAACATGAGAAATCCAACGATGGTTCCGTCCTGTTTTGCCGCTAAAAAATAGCGTGAAAACTGCTCAAAATAGGGATTAAATGCCCAATCTGCTTGGTTTACCCCATTGACAAGCGCGACGAACTGCTGCCAATCCGGATGGTCGGCTGTCAACTCTTCAATGGAAAAGCGTGGTTGCTTGTTCATCGGCTGTCTTACTTTGAAACCTTTATCATCCCCCAAGTGAGTGCCAATTTCTGGGCAGGTTGAACAGCAAGTCCTACCGCGTCAAGGTTGTGTTCAATCTCCGCTTGACTGAGACCGCGGTTGTAGAGGCGCAGTTCGTCAAGAAGACCGTTGAAAGGCAGCCCATCCGATTTTCTGGCACCCATCCAAAAGTTCTCGCCGTTATGTTTGAGAACGCCCTCGAATTTTTTTTCATTATCTACTTCACCATTGATATAAATAATGGCTACGGAACCGTCGTAAACACCAGCGACGTGATGCCATTTACCCACATCGGGCTGACCCACGCTGTGAAAGGGCCACGTCTCTAAGGCACCGTTCCAGAGATTGAAATCAACCCGGGTTTGATCTGACCACGCAATCACATAAGAGTTATTTCCTGACCTTGAGATGCCTGCGATAATCGCCCAACCTGGTTTTTCAGGCTTTATCCACATCTCTAATGTGATCTGATCGCCAATATCGGTTAGACTCTTATCTGATCCACAATCGACATGCCCGCCACTAAACTTGAGTGCCTCACCGACTTTACCCTTAACGACCTCAACGTTTCCATCCATGGTTCCATCGTTGGCACCAAAAATGTCTTCCACCGTTTTATCTGCCACCGAATCCTTATTGAACGACCAGTAACTCACCAACCCATCGGTAATTGCTTGGCGCGCTTGTGTCGTGTTTGTAACCATTAGAACAGTCGTTATAACGGTGAAAACAAATATTTGTCTCAGAGTTCTGTTAATCATTTGGTCCCCCTGTTTCGGAATATTGGTGCCTTTCGGCACAGTTAAGTTTCCTAATTTATCAAAGTCGCTACTTATTCCAGAGAAACTAAGTTTCCAGTCTCCGATTCACAGATATTGAACAAATTGGTCGCGTTTTCGCCCAATTTGTGTTAATTCATCATAAAAAACTCGGTTTTTCTCCTTTTTGAAAACCGTAAAATTGTCCAAAACCATTAAAATTAAATGCGGTGATTCATAAATCTTCGCAACTACAATCGTTCTAATTATAGCCACAGGCTAACAGCCTATGCTACAAGCATCTATAAACATGTCGTCCCTAATGAAGATTAAGAATTTAATCGGGTAATTTCTTGTGGAAGTCCGGTGCGGTTCCAAACCGCACCTACCGGGTTTGGAGGAACATAGAATTACCCAAATATTTTATTAAACTTCATACGGGACTAAAGAGACCACATCTTTCTATTCTGTCCTTTGTGGAGCACACAGTGTTGATGATCTTTAGAAATCCACAACCTGACAGTTGCCTCACAAAACCCAGTGAATAATGAACACCTCTCAATCAATTCAGTCATTGTATTCGACGACAACATCATCACCGTCAATCTTGACAGGATACGTTGCCACGCGCAATGTTTCATCGACGAGACACTGTCCGGTGGCAATATCAAATGTCCACTGATGCCACGGACAGCGTAGCACTTCACCTAAACCGTCAACAGAGGGCATCACCCCTTGAATTGAAGGCGGCGCGCCGGCGGCGAACCTACCGGTCAGTTCACCTGTACATAGGGGTCCGCGCTTATGCGGACAGGTGTTGCACACAGCGTAAAAGGTGCCATCAACATTAAAGACACCAATGCCTGCCTTGCCACGGAACGGCACGACGATTTTGCGTTCTCCCGGTGGAATTTCTGATACTTTTCCGACAACAACACGTGCCATATTTTTAACTTACCTTGCGGAGAAATGACGGGAGTTTGAAACTTCAATTGCTTTTCTCATAAGTCGCCTGCGCCGTTGTTGCAGGCTACGGCTTTGTGTTTCGATTAATTTGCCACTGGTTTCGGGGATCCGTTGGCTTCCTCTAAATCCAATCGAAGGATATCCAGCGCGTTTTGGGCGAAGATGCGATGGTGTAAATCCTCTGGAAGCTTCGGGAAAACCGTTACTGGATCGTTCCAGTCGAAATGAGGAAAGTCTGAGCAGAAGATGAGTGTCTCATCCGCATGGAGCATCTCTAACATCTGGTACATCTGTTCCGGTTTTTCAGGTTCGTGCATCGGCTGCGAACCGATCCGGATGTGTTCACGGAAATACTCGCTCGGCAGGCGTTTGAGCCAGGGTGTCTGGTCTCGGAGTGCTTTCCAATCGGTATCAAGATGCCACATCACTGGCACTGCCCACATCTGTTGTGCTTCAATAAGTGCGAACTTGAGGTTGGGAAACTTTTCAAAGACACCTTCGCAAATCAGAGAGGTCGCGTGTGAGCTGGCGACATACGGTCGGCTCATTCGAGATTCCATGTAGTAGGTGGGATGCCCGACGGGGGTTGGCGTGTTTCGGGTCGCGCCGCCACCACCGCCGATATGGGATACGATAGGAAGCCCATGCGCTTCACACGCTTCCCAGATCGGATGATAGAAACGGTTGCCAAAGGGACGGCTTGTTCCCATTGGGACCATGACTGCGGCGGTGTCCTTCCGATCTGCGAGTCTGTTGATTTCCTCAACGGCTTGGGGTGGGTCGGATGGCGAGATGAGAATTGCATTCACGACGCGTTCGTCGCGCTCCAGCCAATGCTGGATTGTCCAATCGTTAAAGGCGCGGCAGAGTGCAGCTGCCCAATCGGGGTCAGGTAACCCAGAATACCCATAGAACGGAGGCGGTCCCGTTAGCAGGGCAATATCTATATTCCAGACATTTAGATGCTCCTCTTGGAGAAACTCTAATGTGAAGTTGAAATCTCTGGGGTCGCCACCGGAGTTCTTCGGAGTCGATTCGACAGCATCTTCGACCCGTCCTTTGAGATCTACGCGGTTGCTCCGAATGGGGATGTTCGGATACCCACCGAGATGCAAGCCCTGATCCAGGAGGTGTTCCTGATAGAATTTTGATAAGTAAGGCAGGAGCTGCGTAGGGTGACGAAAGTTGTGGTGTACATCACAATCAACGATAGCAATACCGTCTTTCGGCTTCGCAGTCCAACCCGGTGCTGTAACAGGTGTTGATCCAATTTGACGCATGTCAACGCCTCCTGTATTAGCCGTCAGCAATCAGCTGTCGGCTATCAGTAAGAATAGTTGTCAGTTGTCAGGGCGGTTTTTTTCTAACAGGACTTACGCAAATTGAATGGGGAAACGGTATATTTTACTGATTTAACCCCCTAAATCCCCCTTATCAGGGGGACTTTAAGAGAAAATGCGTAAGTCCTATCTAAAAAAAAACCTGTCAGTTTGCTTCGCAGTGAGAAAAAGAGACTTTGGGACTATCCCAACCCTCTTGTAACTGATAATCCTTCAATTGTCTTAATGCCGATACGTCTCGCCTATCAAATTATTGGCGGCACGGACGGGTCGGAAAAGGGTCTGTCGCTTGGCAGGCATTTCCTCAAGCAGCTTTGGATGCGGATCCCAATCGTGCCACTTGCTATTGACGGTGTTGTAACAGCTGAAAATCGCGAGGCGGTCGTTTTCTTCATTCGTCCACGTGTGCGTGCTATGTGTCAACGCCTCCGTGAAAAAGAGGAGGGATCCAGCGGGACACTCATACGTATCCCAGATAGGCGAATCTTGACTTCGGATTGTGTCGGGTGCTGTGTAGACGGCTTTATGACTCGCCGAAATAAAGAGGGTGCCGCCTTGCCGATATTTGACAGGATTCAGTTCCCAAACGATGCGGGTTAAGCCGCTATACCCTCTGCCCGGGATACACCGATAAAGATGAGAATCACCGGGGAAACGGAGCATCCCGTTTCCGTTGTGGGGTCCAAAGTTTCCATCCCCGACAGTGCGGTAGAACAGGCTACAGGATTCCATCCGGAAGCCATAGCACTCTTGACTTGACAACGCCGGGTGTGCGAGAAATTCGTTGAGAAAGCCGATAACATTTGGATGGTCAGCGAGGCGTTGCATGGGCCCACCGATCGGAGAGCGTTCATGCTCCGGTATTGACTCCGGTTCGTGGCGGAGTTTATATCCAAATTCCTGCATCTCTGCGAGTTCATCGCCTGACAGTACACCGGGAACCAGGAGCCAGCCGCGCATGTCAAAGAGGTATTTCTGTTCCTGTGTCGGTGTAACGACGGGGGTACCGTCAGAAGTTGTCTCCGTCAGTTGTGCATTATCAATGTCGAGTGCTGCGCCGAGGTTTTTATCAACGATAAAGGGTTTCGTGTAATTGGTAGTTTCTGCCATGAGAGAATCCTCTTGGTTGTAGGAAAATTAGGACTTACGCAAGAGTCCTTCGTTTGCTTGCCAGATTGGAAGGGTGGAAGATCTGTTTTGTGCGTAAACCTGAAAATATGATACCATTTGTGAAATTATATTCAGCATTTTGCGGTCTGAACCTACCTTAGTTAATTTAATACCGATAATTATCAGCCTATCAAATTATTAGCAGCGCGGACGGGACGGAAAAGGGTCTGCCGTTTGGCAGGCATTTCCTGCAGCAGTTTCGGATGCGGTTCCCAAGCACTCCACTTGCTATTGACGGTGTTGTAACAACTGAAAGTAGCGAGGCGATTGTTTTCTTCGTTTGTCCAAGTGTGTGTGCTATGTGTCAATGCCTCCGTAAAAAAGAGGAGGGATCCAGCAGGACATTCATAAGTGTCCCAAATAGGTGAATCTTGACTCCGGATTGTATCGGGTGCTGTGTAGACGGCTTTATGACTCGCCGTAATAAAGAGGGTGCCACCTTGCCGATATTTGACAGGATTCAGTTCCCAGACGATGCGGGTTAAGCCGCTGTGTCCTTTTCCCGGGATACACCGATAGAGGTGCGAATCACCCGGAAAACGGAGCATCCCGTTTCCGTTGTGGGGACCGAATTTCCCGTCGCCGACAGTGCGATAGAACAGGTGGCACGATTCCATCCGGAACCCGTAGCACTCTTGACTTGATAACGCCGGATGTGCGAGAAACTCGTTGAGGAAACCGACAACGTTTGGATGGTCAGAGAGGCGTTGCAGGGGCCCACCGAGCGGAGAGCGTTCGTGCTTCGGAATCGACTCCGGTTCGTGGTGGAGTCGATAGGCGAATTCTTGCATCTCTGCGAGTTCATCACCGGACAACACACCGGGGACCAGGAGCCAACCACGCATGTCAAAGAGGTATTTCTGTTCCTGTGTCGGTGTAACGACGGGGGTACCGTCAGAAGTTGTCTCCGTCAGTTGTGCGTTATCAATGTCGAGTGCTGCGCCGAGGTTTTTATCAACGATAAACGGTTTTGTGTGATTCGTAGTTTCTGCCATAAGAAAATCCTCTTGATCGTAGAGATTGGAGTAACCCTCTAAATCTCCATTATCAGGGGACTTACACATTTAGTGGAATAACCCTCTATCTAAATCCCCCTTATCAGGGGGACTTACACACTTAGTGGAATAACCCCCTAAATCTTCGTTATCAGGGGACTTACACACTTAGTGGAATAACCCTCTAAATCTTCGTTATCAGGGGACTTACACACTTAGTGGAATAACCCTCTAAATCTTCGTTATCAGGGGACTTACACACTTAGTGGAATAACCCCCTAAATCCCCCTTATCAGGGGGACTTACACAATATCTCTACCATTCTTCAATGATTTTATCCTGTCTATGCGGCTTTGGCGCGTTTGAGTGCGTCCTCAGAAACACTTAAGGTTTTGGCAACATCTTCATCGGTATGGGACATGGACATGAACCAGATATGTCCTTCTGGCAGATATAAGCCGCCATCCAAAGTCGCTTCATAGAAGGTTTTGTGGAACTGTTGTTGTTTTTCGTCATCGCTATCCGTACTCAAACCGAAAAAGGGCATGGGGCCGATACCACCGATGCGGGCATTATCGATACCGAGGCGGGTTGTCATCTCTCTGTAACCATCCAATAATTTCTGTCCCTGTTTCCACATAAAGGCGACACCGTCTTTGGCTTCGAGTTCGTCAATTGTGGCGATTGCAGCGGCGACGAGCGATACCTCACCGTGGAAGGTTGCGGCGACCCAGACATCACCCACTTCACCCATAATTTCTTCTCTTCCGACGACAACAGCGGTGGCAAACCCGTTCGCGAGTGCTTTTCCGAAGACAGACATATCGGGTGTGACCCCGAAGTATTCCTGTGCACCGCCCAAGGAATAACGGAACCCGGTTTTGACCTCATCAAAAATCATCAGTGCACCGTTGGCATTAACGAGTTTCTTCGCCTCTTCAAGAAAACCGTCTTTGGGAAGGTCCTGCCCGGAAGGTTCCATAATCAAGCAGGCGATCTCGCCAGGGTGCGCTTTAAAGAGGTCCGCGAGTCCTTCAAGATCGTTAAAATCGACGCTGAGTGTGGCGGTAGCAGCACCTGACAGGTGTCCGCGTGCGTGGCTACACCAATCGTGCCATCCGTGATAACCGGATCGAATCACCTTTTCTCTACCGGTATATGCGCGAGCGAACTTAATTGCGCCGGTTGTAGCATCCGAACCGCCCACAAAATAAGCGACTCTGTCTGCCGATGGAATAATCTGAACGAGTTTTTCGGCGAGTTCGACTTCAAGTGTATGTCCGAAATTGTAGACATTACCACGTTCAACGAGGTATTTCGTGACCGTATCAATCACAGTGGGATAGGCGTGCCCAAGGATCATGGGCCCGTATCCCATCAGATAGTCGATATAGTCGTTTCCATCGGCATCCCAAAAATGCGCGCCCTTCGCGCCTGCGACCATAACCGGTCTCGGTGGTTGGCTCTGTTTGTGGGGTTGCCCCCCACCGACCAATGCGGCTCTGGCGCGCTTTTGCCACGCGAGCGATTTTTCAAAACTTCGTCCCATTCTGAAACCTCCAATGCGCTGTCTTGTTACGGCACACGGCGTGTGCCTACCACTTTTAACTATTTTAGCACAATTATGGATTTGATGGAAGAATTTGTTGAAAAATAGTCCGATTTTATGGAATAATAAAATCACTGGATTGTTGTGAATAGGATTTATGGCAAGTTTCGGAAGAGAGGGAGGGATAAAAATGGCAGAACATCTCTTAAGCGATGCACAGATGCGGCATTTCATTGTGAACGGGTTCGTGACCGTTACAACTGAGCTGCCCGTGCAATTTCACGATGCTGTCTACGAAAAGACGGTAAGCGTGTTTGACAAAGAAGGCAATCCCGGTAATAATCTTTTACCGAGGATACCAGAGATTCAGAGCGTTTTTGATGACCCGAACGTTCGCGGTGCCTTGACAAGTCTGCTTGGACCGGATTACTACATGCAGCCGCACCGGCATCCGCATTACAATCCGCCCGGGAGTAAAGGGCAAGGGCTGCACCAAGATGGCGGGAAACGCTGGTCACACCATACGCGCAGGCTGCTGGTCTTCTATTATCCGCAGGATACTCCCGTTGAACTCGGTCCGACGGGTGTGGTACCGATGAGTCACTACTTTAGTACAGGTGAAGGTTCGGAAGTCTCGCCGGAACAACCTATTACAGGTGAAGCGGGAACGGTCGCGTTTGCAAACTACGATCTGTGGCACCGGGCGATGCCCAATAGCAGCGAGAAGCGGCGCTACATGATGAAATTCCTCTACGCCCGGATGTCAGAACCAGAAGCACCGACGTGGGCAAATAAGGAAACGGACTGGGTAAATGGGGCTTCCGTGGGACCGGCTGAGTATCAAGAAATGTTCCGACATCTCTGGAATTGGCATCGAGGGATTGAAGATAATGGTTCACACGGGACCTCAAATGGTGAACCGTTGTCTGATTTGATCAGTGCGCTGAATAGTACGTCTGAATCGACAGGATTGCAAGCGGCTTATGCCTTGCCCCGATTTGAGGAGAAAGCGGTGCCTGCTCTGGTGCGGTGTTTACAAGAAGAATCGGAGATGACGCGTCGAAACGCCTGTTATGCGCTCAATGCAGTCGGAACCGCCGCTGTTGAACCATTGCGTGATGCGTTGAAAGATTCGTGTGAACATACGCGGGACAATGCAGCAGAGGCACTCGGTGACTTGGGAAACAAAGCGAAACCAGCGGTGCCAGCACTGGTTGAGACACTCTCTGATGAGTCGGGTCGTGTACGCTCACACACGGTAGAGGCGTTAGGGACAACGAGTCAAGCGAGTTCACTCGCCGTTCCGGGTCTTATAAAGGCGTTGGAAGATGCGAGCGAGGGAGTCCGCCGAAGTGCGGTGTTCGCGTTAGCGAGAATCGGTGACAACGCTGCGGATGCTGTTGAAGGGTTACAGAATATGCTGTTTGACGCGAATCGGTACGTGCGTGGAGACGCTGTGCATGCGCTTTACCGTATCGGGACCCCAGAGGCGAAAGCGGTGCTGCTGCGTCATCTTCAGACGACGCGTTGGTGTCCGATAACCTCAAGGGAGAGTACGTTTTAGATTTGTATGTAATCTGGGAGTTTGGCGCGCTTTGTTAGCGCGCCAACTGTGATGTGAAGGGCAAATCTACGTAAAGAATTCCTCGTTATGGGGCCGGACATCCACCTCAAACGTCCACGCGCTTCTCTCTTGCTGCACTAATGCCCAATAGGTGTCCGCGATTGCATCGGGTTCAAGGAGCGGTTCATTTTCACTGAGTTTATAGCGTTGTCGCACACCGGGTGTATCAATAACACCGTCAATAATAACATGGGCGACATGGATGCCGTGCGGACCGACCTCGCGGGCGAGTGCCGATGCTAACCCTCGCGTTGCATACTTGGCACTGCTGAACGCCAATGCCCCTGCTCTCCCGCGAACAGCGGAGGTTGCACCTGTAAAGAGTATGTTCCCACCGCCTTTTTTTAGCATGCCCGGCACGACCTGCTTTGAACAGAGGAATCCGCCGAGGGTACAGACACGCCATGCCCCTTCAAATGCCTCTGGAGTGAGGTCAGCGAAACTTCCCCAGGCTGCGTTTCCAGCATGATTCACCAAGATGTCCGGGTCGCCGAGTTCTTCCCGAATCCGATCGAAACTTTGATCTACCTGCTCAGGTTCGGTAATATCTGTCGGGATCGGGATAGCTGTGCGTCCGGATTTTGCCAATCGCGTGGATAGGTTTTTAATGTAGGCAGATGAGCGCGACAGGAGTGCTACGTTACACCCTTCTTCTACAAATTTACGGGCGAGTGCAGCCCCTAAACCGGGACCGACACCTGCAATAACTGCTATTTTTTCCATAGTGATTCCTTCAGGATTCATGAAAATTTCGGAGTTGGGTCTGCTTTCGGTTCGATTTCTCTATATAGATATATAGACTTACGAAAATTTCGGAGTTGGGTTTCACTTGTGGTTCAATCCAACTCTTAGAGAGATGCTACAGAAACCGCCCGATATTTTATTCGTGTCTGAGTGCGTCAATCGGATGAAGTTTAGCGGCTTTCCACGCCGGATACGCGCCAAAAAAGATGCCCACCAACGCGCTGACAACAAAGGAAAGTATGCCGTACACCGGCGAAACCAGGGTTCGCCACTCCCAGAACGATGTGACCAGTTCTGCACCGCCTATACCGACACCAATACCAACGATCCCTCCGATGAGTGCGAGACTTGTGGATTCAACGAGGAACTGCGCGAGGATATCGGAGCGTTGTGCGCCGACGGCTTTTCTTAGCCCAATCTCTTTCGTCCGCTCTGTCACAGAGACAAGCATAATATTCATAATACCGATGCCCCCAACCACTAACGATACGACAGCAATCCCTAAAATCAGGTTGGTAAAGGTTTGGTTTGATTCTTCAAGCGTCTCCATGAATTCTGCCTGATTCCGGACGTGAAAATCAGGTTCTTTATTTGGTGCAATTTTATGTTCCTTTCGGAGCAACTCTGTCACCTCGGTTTCTGCTGCCTCAAGGAGTTCCCCATCATTTGCCTGTATACTAATGCTTGAGAGGTAGTCCTCCCCGAAAACGCGCTTCATAGCGGTTGAATAAGGGATGAAAACTTGGTCATCAGGGTTGCGCCATCCGCTGGCCCCTTTCTCTTTCATAACACCCACGACATGGAAACCGACATTTTTAATTTTCACAGTTTGGCCGACGGGTTCTACGGTTTCAAAGAGATCATCAACAACGGTTTTGCCGAGCACACAGACGCGGTCCCGGTATCGGATCTCGCCCTCTGTAAAAAAACGTCCTTTCTCAATGGTAAAATTCGCCGTAACGAGGTACGCTGGAGAGGTGCCGACAATAGTTGTGTTCGTATTTTTATTACGGAATTTCACCTGTGCGCGGCTGCTCACCTCCGGGGTGACATAACCAAAATTTTGTCCGCGTTCCTCTAACGCCTCCATATCTTTGACAGTGAGGCTTTTACGAGCATCCGCGGAGCCCCGTCCGCGAAACCTGCTCTGTCCCGGACGGACCGCGAGAATGTTCGCGCCTAATGTCTGAATCCGTTCGGTGACATCAGCCTTCGCGCCTTCACCGATTGAGGTAGTGGTTATAATCGCACCGACCCCGATGATTACGCCTAACATCGTCAACAGGGATCGGAGTTTGTTCGCCAACAAGGCACTGAATGCGTTTGCAAAACTTTCAAGGATACCCATAGCATTCTCTCCTATGTGTTTTCGCCTTTTTAGGAAAAGGTAATCGTATCTATCGTCCTCGGGGACCGCCACCACCGGTCATCCGACGCATTGTGGAAGCAGGGTTTTGCATCATACGTCGTCTCCAATCTTCACCACCGCCGCCCCCACCTCGCTCAAAGCCGCCGATCGCGATGATATCTCCTTCAGCGAGTCCTGAGATGATCTCAATTTTGTCATAACTGTTAACACCCGTCACGACAGGCTGAGGTCGTCCGGGTTGACCGTCTGCGCTGACGATTCTAACCATTTTCCTACCACGCATATCAAGGACGGCTTCGGTTGGTACGGTAAGGATGTCTATTTTGTTAACAGCCGAGATTTGGACAGTAGCGTTCATACCGGGTTTGAGAAACGGCATCTTTGTCTCTTCAGTCTCTTCGGGTTGCGCCTGGGTCGGTGGCTCTTCTGCTGGTGTTTCCTCAAAGAAGCCGCCGAACAGTCCGCCCCAATCATCTTCATCCGTTTCCGCTTTCGTCTCGGCCAGGTCAGATTCTTCGGGTTGCTGTGCGAGAGGTTCTTGCGGCGTGGGTCTTGATGGAACGCCATCAGCCTCACTGCCTTCTGCTTGACGTTGTTGGCGCATAGCCCGGAACCGTTCACGCTCTTCGTCAGTCATATTTGCGAAATCTGGTCGGGCACCGCCGCCTCGTCGCCCTTCTGCGCCTCGCATCATTCCCTGACGCGGTCCGGTAGCTTCCACATTTTTCAACTCGGAGGTTACTTCAAAGGTTGTCACATTCTGAATTGCTCGTCCCTGCGGGGCAATTTTCAAAACTTCACCCTGAAACGGCGTATCGGGATAAGCTTCGACGGTAATGGTCACAGGTTGTCCGATTTGGACTTTACCGATGTCGGTTTCATCGACCTCAGTTACGACGTAGACGGTATCAAGGTCAGCCATAGTAACAATCGCCTGCCCTTCAGTTGAGGAGAGTGAGGAGAGACGCGAAGTAATCACCTGTCCTTCTTCAACCAATTTCTCAAGAATCGTTCCAGAGATAGGTGCCTTGATAACCGTATCGTCGTACTCAATTTGACGGAGTTCGAGCTGCGTTTGATTACGTTTGACTGCCAAACGTGCGGTCTCGATATCGCGTTCCTTTCGGGTAATTTGTTTCCGATTCGCTTGTGCGAGTTTCAATGACTCTTCAGCCTGTACGATCCGTTGTTGCTGAAGTTCAATATCCATATCTCGCGAGGCTTCAGCCTCAACGCGTTCATTGGCGAGTTCGAGGTTGAATTCTGCCTTTTTGATATCTGCTTTTCCCAATTCAAGTTCTGCTTCAGTCGCGGGTTCCTCTACTAATTTCAGATTTTCTTCAGCAGACCGATGCCGTGCCTGCGCTGATTTAAGCTGTGCTTGTGAAGACTCTAATGCAGCCTGCGAAATGAGTTCTTTTTCGTGAAGTTTCTTATTGCGTTCATGCTCTGCAGTTACCAGATCTAAGTTTGCCTTGTCCTGTTCCAGAGAGGCTTGCGCACGCCGTTTATTTTCATCTCGGACCTCATCGGAAGTGAGCAATTTATACCGAATTTTGGCAATGTTGAGACTATTTTCAGCATCCATGACACCGCGTTTGTTCGCTATTTTTTCAAGACGGATATCTTCCTTGAGCTGGATGAGCCGCTGTTGGGCTTCAGCGAGAGACTCCTGTGACTGCCGGATCTGGATGTCGGACTGCTCCCTCTGAAGTTGGATATCGATTTCCGCCTGTTCCAAGCGGGCTTCGGCAGATTGTAAGTCGGCTTGCGCCTGTTCCAAACTGATCTGGACGTATGTCGTTTCAACCACAGCGATGATATCGTCCTTCTGAACGTAATCACCTGCGTCAACTTTGAGTTCCAGAATTTTCCCGCTCGCCTTGGAACTGACTTCAACAATATTTAACGGCTTGATTGTACCTGTTGCCTCAATTGTCACTGCGATGTTACCACGTTCAACGGTTGCTGTCTTTATTGCGGCTGTGTCGGCACCCTTCGCGTCATCTTTGGTTGCAAACACGATGCGTCCGACAACGACCGCTACAACCGCAACGAATACAACGGCACCAACAATTGCAATAAGTTTCCATTTACCCATCATAGATCACTCTCCTCTGATAATAAGGTGTAAGATAATCTTTTACTCCTATTTAGCACCGACCTTCGTTGCCCAGAACGTATGCTTCCGTTAATTTAGTCAAACCTATAAGAGAAAAGTTCGCTGTTTTTGTTGCTACAACCGAGGCATCTCGACAGCAGTGTCCCGTCGTTCATGCATGTTCTTTTCCATGGCTTCAGGGTAGCGGTCAGGTAGATGCGAAACTTCGTTGAGTTTTTGGAGTGCGTCGCCTTCAAGTCGCCATCCGGCTGCACCGAGATTATCGTGCAGATGCCCAGTATGCCTTGCGCCGACGATCACTGAAGTCATTGCCGGTTGTTCCAGTACCCACCGCAGTGCGACTTGTGCGGGGCTATGTCCAAGTTTGTCAGAAACGTCAAAAAGTGTTTGCAATGTCTCATCGGCGTTGTCTGCGAAATAGCGTTGTGGATATGCCCATCCTTCCTCCGACCGAGTGCCACCGTGTGTACGTTCGCCAGGCTTGTATTTTCCAGAAAGAAATCCACCGGCTAACGGACTCCATACGACTATGCCTAACCCTTTAAGTTCACAGAGCGGCACGATTTCTTGCTCTATATCCCGCACAACGAGACTATATTGTGGTTGATAGCAGGCAAACCGTGCCCAACTGTTGACATCGCTGAGCCATAATGCTTCGGATAACCGCCACGCTTGGTAGTTGCTACACGCGGTGTAACGGACTTTGCCTTGTTGGACGAGATCATCCAATGCGCGAAGCATCTCTTCTAACGGTGTCTGTGTATCAACGTGGTGAATATAGTAGATGTCCACATAATCCATCTGGAGGCGTTGGAGACTATCGTCAATTGCCTGCATAATGTGGACGCGCGACATTCCGGAGTCGTTGGGACCGGTGCCCATTGGGTTGAAAAACTTGGTTGCGATAACGGCATCGCGCCGCCGCCCCTTGAGTGCTTTACCGAGGAGGACTTCGGATTCGCCATCGGCATAAGAATTTGCGGTATCAAAGAAGTTGACACCGGCATCCAAAGCGAGGTCTACCATTCTGTTTGACTCCGCCTCGTCAGCCCCGTGCCCAAAGGTCATGGTGCCTAAACAGATTTCGGACACCTTGAGTCCACTTTTTCCCAATCGTCTATATTCCACGCTTATTCCTCCGTCCAGTTGGCATTATCTTCTTGAAGCATCAGATACCTTTCACCGGAATCGTCCGTCCTTGATTCATGTTTCCAATCAATGAATCCCAAACTTTCATAAAGTCGCGCGGCATCCTCATTTTTCCTATCATGGCTCGTTGCAATCCGCTCGACTTCTGGATGTAATTTCAATCTGCGTACCACTTCAACCATAGCGGCTCTGCCATATCCTCTCCTTTGAAACTTTTCGTCTATCATCAAGCGTAAGATGAAGCCGCGGGCATTGCTAAGGGCATACATTACAAATCCTACCATAGGTGGATTCGCTTGGTAATGGGCATCTGCGTCATAGATGCCGAAAGGATGATATGTTGGACTGACAGATGCCTGGGCAAGGGAGTATATATTGGGGGCAACGAATCCGTTTTGATGATTAGCTACCTTTAGGGAAATACATTCATCAAGATTCTCCGGCGTAATGGGTCTGAGGGATACTTTTGCCATTTAATTTCCTTTTTAACGACTTTAGCTTTTACAGAACAGCAACGGTTTCACCTTCTGAACGGAGTCCTGCTTCATAAACTTTCATCACTTCCAAGGCGAATTCAAGCGATCCTTGCTCCGCCGGTTTGTCTTCGAGAATGCAATCACAGAAATATCGCATCTCTTGGTAGAACCCCTGAACGAAAAGCCCTTTGTTTTCGAGCGTGCCGAGACTGTATTGCGGTTCCCAGACGACGGCACCACTCTCAAAACCTTCGGGGACATAACTGGTACTCCCGCTATAATTGAAAGACATGCCGCGTTGGAGTAGGACACGGTTATTGTTCCGAATTTCGGCGTGGCATCCATCGCCAAAAAACTGGTAGAGTTCGGAAGGTTGCCCGTGCCTCGCGCCATCAGCGAGATGAAAATTCCCAAGTGCACCGCTTTCGTATTCCAAGATACATGCCCCGCCACCGCGTTCTCCGAGGCGAACGGTTACAGCAGAAACCTTCCCGCCGACTGCCACCATCAGCGATAACGGGTGGCAACCGTTTTGGAGCCAATTCGTATGCTCTTTCTCGCGCAGTACACGTTTCCCGTCACTCGGAATCGTCATGGGATAGACCGCTAAGAGACTTCGCAAGGGACCGTATTCTTCGGTTGCGAAGATTTCAATAATCTTCTGTGTCGCAGGCATGAACGCTTTTTTAAACCCGACAACGACGACGCGATCCTTGCGATAGCGAATCATTTCCCGAACTTCATCAGCAAACATTCCGGGGGGTTTTTCCAACCAGACATGCATCCCCGCGTCGAGTGCTTCGCAGGTCAATTCGGGGTGCAGGCGTGGTGGTGCGCAGAGAAAGATGGCATCCAACTCTTCGTTCCTAAACATCTCCGCCATACTTGGATAACACGCTTTAACGCCGTATTGTTCAGCAGTAATGTGGGCGCGGTCAAGATCAAGGTCGCAAAACGCCTTCAATCGAATAGGGAGAAATGTTAGCGTCGGTAAGACGTTCCGATAACCGTGTGAGCCGACACCGACGACTGCGACATTTAACCGCTCTTCAAATTCGCGTTGATAGCTCATACCTATTCATCTCCCGGCAGCACGTCATCAAGGTACGTATCCAGGTCTTTTTTCATTTTTTGTAATTCTGTTTGGTCAATATACATCATGTGCCCTGCCTGATAGTAAGCCATCGTGATGTTATCCTGCAAGGATGCATCGAGTCCGAGGTGGCTGAAGGTATATTCTGATGCCAAAAACGGCGTTGCCAAGTCGTAATACCCGTTCGCGACGAACACCTTCAAGGCAGGATTAACAGTCATCGCCTTTCGCAAGGTATCAGCGACGTTGACGTATTCGTTCTGATGGCCGCTGTAGTCCCAAGGATGCACACGTCTGCTCAGGATTTCATAAGGGAGGTCCGACTCGAATTCGAGTTCGCCACGCACATAATCGTTGAGGGTCGCGGTATATGCACCTTGGACGACCGCAGAGCTTGGGTCATATTCGTAATACTCGCCTGCTGAATCGCGGTCAATCCCCTTGTATCGACTATCAAAGCGACCGACTGTTTGTGCTTCATCGCGGAGCAATTCCTTGCAAAATCGACTGATGTTAATTCGCAAGTCAGTTCGTTCAATGTACTCCGGTGAGAGTCCGGTATAACTTGCGAGTTTCTTAACAATGTCGGCACGTTGTTCAGAGGGGACGTTACTGCCTTTCATGAGTGCTGCGGTGTAATCACCTACGGCAAATTCTCTGACCTCGTCAATGAAAGTTTCTAATTGCGTATCGGTTTCATCCAATTTGTTATGATAAGACGCTGTCGCTGCATAAGTCGGCAGAAAGAGGATGTAGGGGAGATCGTTGCCGGGTGCGAACCGAATTGTCTGGAAGTTGAGGACGACCGAAACGAGCATGATGCCGTTAAGGTAAGTGCCGTGTCGTTCCTGAAGGTAACCCGCGAGACCACCGGCACGCGTTGTTCCATAACTTTCACCGATGAGGAATTTCGGGGATCCCCAGCGTTGATAGCGTCCCAAATAGAGGAGGATAAAATCGCCGATGGATTCAATATCTCTTTTGAACCCGTGGAACTGCTTCGCTTCTTCCCCCGGTACGGCTCTGCTGAACCCCGTGCTGACAGGATCGATGAAAACGAGATCGGTTTTGTCTAAGATAGAACACTCGTTATTGGTCAACTGATAGGGCGGCTGTGGCAATTCGCCATCTTCGTCAGGTTTGACGCATCTCGGTCCGAGAACTCCCAAATGTAGCCATACCGACGAAGATCCGGGACCACCGTTGAATGAGAAAGTTACAGGACGGGTGGAAGCATCTTCTACATCATCGTGCGTATAGGCAACAAAGAAAACAGCGGCTTTCGGCTTCTCACCCTCCTTGTCGATTTCTTCTTTGAGGATAAGCGTGCCTGTTGTTGCGGTGTAACGAATCTCCTCACCGTTGATTGTAACACTGTGATGTGTAACTGAGAGTTTATCCTCAGGTATATCGGCGTTTTTCTCTTCGTCCTTGGTTTCTTCAGACGCTTTTTTTCCTTCTTGGCTCATATTGAATTCCTCTCTATTTTTTCACTGGCAAGACGCTGCATAGTGCCTTATTAAATTAAACGCATTATAGCATATTTTGTGAAAACAGGTGTGACAATTTTTGTCTGAATGCAGGCCGCATTTGGGTGAGTACACCGCAAAACTGCACCTACTGGGCCTGGGAAAGTGGAACTCCGGGGGTCGCTTGTATAAAAAAGGGTCCGCTAATCGTTTCATACGACGCAAAGAATTTGACATAATACAGAAATGTGCTAAACTCTATACAAAGGAGATACACAATGCAGAAACCGATTCGCTTAGGACTCATCGGCTGTGGTGGGATTGTGCAAATTACGCATGCCCGTGCCTACCGCGCGCTTACAGATACCGTTCAAATCACTGCGCTGGCAGATGTCGTTCCCGAAAACCTACAAAAGATTGGGGACATGTTTGACGTTCCTACAGAAAACCGATATACAGATTACCGCGAGCTGCTGGAACAGGCAGCACTTGATGTCGTGACGATTGCCACACCGCACTCACTTCACGCCGAGCAGGTTATCGAAGCCGCAAGTGCAGGCGTGGCGATCATCTCGGAAAAGCCGATGGCGACAAACTTAGAAGAAGCAGACGGAATCCTGGAAGCAGTACGCCGGAACGCCGTGCCTTACACAGTCGTGCATAACTACATCTTCACTGCCGGGATGCGCGTGGCAATGACAGAACTTGACGCGTTAGGTAAACCTCATTTCGGACGCAGTGCTGGCATGGGATTGAAACCTGCAGACTTCTCGGCTGATCATCCTACCCCTGCATTCGCGTGGCGCGCCAGTAAAGCGAAAGGTGGTGGCTGTATCATTGACACGAGTTACCACGAAATCTATTCCGTCTGTACGCTGATGCAATCCCCAGTACGCTATGTTGAGGCACGGGTGCAAACGATGCAGCTTGACATTGATGTTGATGACATCGCGATGCTACTGTGTGAACATGAAAATGGGGGAATCACGACAGTCTCAGGCGCGTGGCGCGTGCCGGGTACGGATTCGGGTTGGTGTGAGATGCACGCTGAAAATGGCTCTCTGCGCGTCAATCATCGCCACAACGTAGCGGACGCGCTCCGTCGTTTCACGAGAGCCGAAGGCTGGCAACAGTTGGAACTGCCTGAATTTGACGAAGCAGAACGTACGGATGCAAGCGGCCATGCTCGCTACTTTATGGAGACCTTTAATGCCCTTGCTGCTGGTGCATCGGTACCTGTGAATCCAGAGATGGCGTATCATAACCTCGCGATTATAGAAGCGGCACGTAAAGCAACAACAGAACGCCGCGCTATTGAAATTCCGCTATTATAACGCAAGTTGCCACCTATTTATTCTCACTGCGAAGCAATAGCACCCCTACGGGGTGCGGTCTCTTAAATACGCCGTTTCTATAGACATAACACCCCTACGGGGTGAAGAAAATACTTGAAAAGTGCTGTTGAAATACGCAGAAATACCCAAGCAAAACACCAAAACCTGTTAGTAGCAACTTGGGTTATTATAGGGACAAAGGAGTTGAGATGAAAAGAGGTTTGCTATTCCGCTCTTTGGTTGTTTTAATGTTAGGAATGGTCTGGAGTATGCCGTTACAGTGCTTAGCACAGCAGGATTCGGTGGCACTTGCGGCAAAAACGGATGCCGAATATGATGCCGAAGACGATGTGAACACAACATTGTGGCTTGTCGCTGGTGGGATTTTAGGGACAGCCGGTAGCTGCTTGCTCGGTTCTGTTGCTATCGGTGGGTCTTATTTCTACCAGCCGGTTCCTCCCGCCGAGCGACTTCTCGGTAAATCGGCAGCATACGTTAGTTTTTACACAGATGCCTATAAAGCACGAATCCGCAGGCTCCAATTGGTTGCCGCCACAAAAGGCGCAGCCGGGGGATCGGCTGTTTTCTTCCTGTTAGGAACGCTGAATATAAAGCCGTGGTCGGATTTTGTAATTTGGTAGATAGTGACCAGATGTCCAATTATAGTAAAGCTGAGAATTAAAACATATTAGCAAGTGCGATGAGCAAAGATCCGTGTTTCCGCGTCGGGTCGGCATTCTGTAATCACCAAGTTTCTGTAGATGTCACCCCTACGGGGTTAAAGACCTTGGTAGATGTTTTTCTACAGAGATACCACCCCTACGGGGTTGAAGACCTTTGCTCCTGAAGAGTGTCCCATTAATTCTCGGACTTACAATAAATGAAATACTATCCACGCAAAAGATGTTGTAACGCGTTTGCGATGATATCCTCTTCTCCAGCATTGAGGGTGTAGGCGTTAATCACAAGTGTGTCTTTCCCGTGTGTGTTCACTTTGATACGGGGGGTGCCAGCATCCAGTTCACGTGAGATCTCCGCTGCATCTCTGCCACTACACGTAACATGCAGATTGGAAAGGGTATGACTATTTTCTTGGTAACGGACCTCGCAGGATACACTCTCAAGGTTCTCAAGCCCTTGTGCGAGCGCAGCGTACCTCGCATCCTGTTCCTTTAACCGTTTATTGTGATCCGTAGATAGCCAAATGTCAATAGCTGTGACCAACCCGATAATTTCCTGCCGATCAACTTTCATCCCGCGTCCGACGGGACGGGGTCCGATGAAGCCGTGCCTCCGCACAGTCTCAATTAATTCCTTTCTGCCACAAACGAACCCAGTCGAATGCGGTGCGTTGAAATACTTGCCACCGAAACAGACAAGGTCTGCAGATTGGGCATTGCGTCTGAAGTAGTCAAGCGGATAGATTTGAGATGCGGCATCGGCAATCAATGGAAGGTTATGCGAGTGCGCGATCTCAACCGCCTTTTTTAATGGAACGGCTTTACCTTGGTTCGGTTGGATGAGATAGGCGAGTGCGGCGGTGTTTTCACCGATGGCATCGTTGAGTTCGTCAGCAGTGCAACCGTTTTCGTCGCCTACATTAATGAGTTTACTGCCCGGAATTGTAAATGCGCGATCGTAGGAGTAGTGTTGCATCTTCTGAAAAACGATTTCGTCTTTCAGTCCGGTGGTATCTGGCAGTTGCGCACACTTGTCAGGATCGCTACCCGTCATGACAGTCGCTGATGCCAAGACGAGTGCGGTATAGCATCCGGCTGTGATGTATGCGTCTTCAACACCTAACCGCTCGGCTATGAATTGCCCAGATTTTTCGAGCAATTCTTCCATTTCGACGTAACTTTCATCTGCTTGGCGCATCGCGTCTCGGACTGCTGGAGACGGCGTGGATCCGCCTCGGACAGTCTGATTACCGGTCGCATTAATGACGGGGCGTGCGCCGAGTTTTTTGTAGACATTTCCCCAACCTGTATTCGCCATGAGATTGCCTCCTTGGGAATAGTTATCAGTTATTAGTTGTCAGCAAAATAGCCATCAGTCATCAGCAGTCAGCAATTAGTAGATTCCGTAATTACTCGGACACTCGTATGGTAGCGCGAACTGTGAAGTCGCGCGCTATACTGCCACAGGCTAACAGCCTATGCTACAAAGATGTCCACTTATTTATGGGCCTCACTATAAGCGTCAGTGAGCGTCGCGTCCGGGAGGTCGCTTCTACAATGATTCTGAAAATTATTTTCTATTCTTCTGCGTTAGAGGATTGTCAATTCATCGTCGTCGCCGCTTTCCTCTAATACGGATGCTAATTCCTGAGCGACGGTGCCGAACGCTTCGGATTGCGGAGACTCTGGATGTCCAGCGACAATCGGCACGCCGATGTCACCCGCGGTGCAGACTTCAGCATCAAGCGGGATCTGGCCTAAGAACGCGACACCGAATCGCTCGCTTGTATTTTTACCGCCGTCTTTCCTAAAGATTTCTGTCTTTTCGTTGCAGTGCGGACAGAGGAAATAACTCATATTTTCAATGATGCCAAGAATGGGAACACCGAGCCGTTCAAACATGGCAACGCCACGCCGGACATCGGCAAGTGCAACATCTTGAGGCGTTGTGACAATGAGTGCACCTGTGAGCGGAATCGCTTGTGTTAAAGAGAGTGCCACATCACCGGTACCCGGTGGCAGATCAATGATGAGATAATCGAGTTCACCCCATTCTACATCGCTAAGGAGTTGGCGTATAGAACTGTGTAACATCGGTCCGCGCCAGATCATCGCCTGCTCCTCTGGCACCATAAACCCGATTGACATGAGTTTAATGTTATGGCGAACGAGTGGGACAAGCTTGCGTTCCGGACTCACCTTTGGTTGTTCTTGAACGCCCATCATCGTTGGGATACTGGGACCGTAAGCGTCAGCGTCCATCAGCCCGACCGTGCCGCCTGCATTGGCTAAGGCGATCGCGAGATTGGTCGCGACGGTAGATTTTCCAACGCCGCCTTTTCCACTGGCGACCGCGATTTTATACTTGATATTGGGGAGTGTGATATTTTGTTGCTGGAGTTGTTGCTGTTGCGGTGGTGGCTGTTGTTGGGGTTGCCGTCCAGAAATTTGTGAACCGCTAATCACCTTCAGGTCGGGATGTCCCTTCGTTTCCGATCCTGATTGTGATTTAGGCTTTTTTTCGTCGCCTTTTTTAAGAAATCGCATGTTTGCTCCTCTACAAGGGGTGTGTAAATATTTTGTCGAAAGGAACAGAAATGCTATAGATATAAACATGCCGCCCTTACAGGGCTAAAGAACGGGGTCGGAATATCTTCTATAAACATGCCGTCCCTACGGGACTAAAAACCACACGTATCGCATCCTAAATCGGTGCCCCAAACCCTTCTACAGGGAGATCGGAGCATTTTGGAGTAACTTAAGTCAAAAACTTTACACACCCCTCTACAAGTTTGTTTATGGGATAGTTGCCAGTTTTCAGTCATTAAATGTTACGACGTGTGAGAAAATAGTTTAACATTTTTTTAGATAATTTTGTATAATACGTTGAAGCAAAACATAAGTCAACACAATTCCAATAAAACGTCGGGCAATTATGGACTTTAAAGTACAAATAGGTCAGAAGGAGTTTTTATGAATATTCTGATGTTACGACATTCCGCTGGGTTTGAACATAGCTACCTACCGGATGCAGAAGTTGCGTTGAAGCAGATTGGCGCAGCAAACGGTTGGAACGTTACCACAACACACCGATGCGACCGCATTAATGCTGACAATCTTGAGCAACAGGATATCCTCGCGTTCGCAACGACAGGCAACTTGCCGTTTGATGATGCGCAAAAAGAGGCATTATTGAGTTTCGTCCGTAACGGAAAAGCGTTCTTCGGCATCCATAATGCAACAGACACGTGCTACGATTGGCCCGAATATGGTGAAATGCTCGGCGGCTACTTCGCTGGACATCCGTGGCACGAAGAAGTGAACGTCATTGTTGAGGATACCGACCACCCGGCGACCCGTATGTTGGGTAGCAGTTTTAAGGTTGTTGACGAAATCTATACCTTCAAAGAGTGGGATCGCAACAAAACACGGGTGCTGATGCGTTTGGATAACGATTCTATTGATGTCTCCCGCGGCAACCGCGAGGATAACGACTATGCCCTCGGCTGGTGCCATACTTACGGAAAAGGACGCGTGATGTACACCGCACTGGGACACCCTGATGCGCTTTGGAGCGAAAAATGGTTCCATGAACACATCATAGGATGTCTCAAATGGGCAGGTGGACTGGAAGATTAGTCAGCAGCCAGCAATCAGCAATCAGATTTTTAGACATCAACCATTAACACGTAGGTTGGGTTGAACGGATGCCAACAAAGCTGTCCAAATCAGAGAAAAACATGACTTTTTCTTCATACGCAACAGCCACCAGAAACCGAGTGAAACCCAACGCTTTTGCTGTGAAGGTTCCGAAACCCTGACAGTGTAAAGTTGGGTTTCACTCCGTTCACTAATAGATATAGCGGCATATTAGCTTTCAGGTGTGTTTGACCTATCAACATCTGACTTCTCAGTGCCGTTCAACCCAACCTACAGGACTCTAACTTGATATAACGCCTGTGGCTCGTAGAAGGGTCTCTTGCACTAACAATTCATGTGCCACCGGACGATCAGGTGGTTGGTCTCCCGCAATTGTTGCTAAAAACGCGTCGAGTTCAAGTTCGTAGGTGCGTTGACGGCTTTCACCGTCTATCTCTACGATCTGTTCACCTTGTGAATATCCGTCCTTCGCTGTCTCCAAACAGAGGCGAATCTTCAGCCCTGGCTCAAAAGGCTCGACGATAATGGCACTCCCTTCGCTTCCGTAGACTTCAAACCGGCGCGCAACGGGTCTCGGCTCCAAAGCAGAGATCGAGATAAACGCCACCGCGTTTTCAAATTCATAGACAGTGAGCGTGTTATCTTTGAACGGTTCGACTGAGCTGCCATCGTTTCGGAGGAAAGCGGTGACCTTCTCTGGTCGTCCGAGGAGCCAGAGGACCTGGTCGAGGACATGTCCGCCCAAATCAAAAAAGATACCGCCGATGTGTTGGCTGATGCGGGTACGTGCTTCAAGAGAGATGTTGGTTGACATGTGGGCGCGAACGGAGAAAACATCGCCTAAAAAGCCGGTGTGTACCCATTCGGCAACCTGTTTGAAGGCGGAGTGATACCGGAGCATATATCCCATCTGGACGTGTAGGGATTTCTCTTGTGCGGTATTGATGACGCGCTGCCACTGTTCCCAGTTTTCGCCAGCGGGTTTGTCGTACCAGACGTGTTTTCCAGCGTTTACAATCTGCTCGGTCTGATCTAAACTTTCGGCGTTGTTGCCTTCAGACGCGATTGCGACGATGGACGCATCGCTGAGCATCTCCTCAGCATCCGCATACCAATGGACATCGGCAAACGTTCCACCATTCGCCTGAAGTTTTTCGCGTTGTTGTGCGTCGGGTTCAAACACGCCTGCGACTTCAACATCGGGATTCACAAGCATTGCTTGCATCTTGCCGCGTGCGTGTCCGTGCTTCGTTCCGTATTGTGCCATCCGTACTTTCGCCATATTTTATCTCCCCAAAATCCGAGGTTGGTAATGTGGTGTTATATAGCTATTATATGGACATGAAATTGAATGTCAAGGAAATATTGGCGGTCAATATTTGGCAGGACTGACGCAACTTTGACGATGTGACGCTTCGTTAGCGGGTAAACTCTCAAAAAACAGAGACGTTTTCAGGGCACAGGCTAACAGCCTATGCTACAAAAAACAGAGACGTTTTCAGGGCACAGGCTAACAGCCTATGCTACAAAAGAGCAACCTGCGTAAGTCCTACTCAGAGCACAGGCTAACAGCCTATGCTACAAAAGAACAACCTGCGTAAGTCCTATTTGGGTAAAAATGGTAGTATCTACGGATCGGCGCGTTGAAAGCGGAACACACCGTTTTGCTTAGTGCCGATGTAGAAGGCCCGCCCATCAAGGGCAAACGCGGTTGCCGTGTGCGGTAGTTCTGCGGTGACCTGCTTCCATGTGTTGGTCTGTTTATCGGTCTCATAGATACCACTATCACAGACACCGTAAACTATCACACCCTCAACCACAATCCGGTCCATAACCAGTCTATTGCCATCAACATCGGTAACGACATCCCAAGTTTCGCCATCGCGTGAATGCATAACTCCGATGTCCGTTGAGACGTAGGCGGTTGATCCTGCGAAGTGTATCTCTTTGAAGTATCCAAAGGGAAAGGCGAGGTTTTCGGTGACATCAATCCAGGTGTCACCGTCATCAAGCGACAAAAAAAGTTCTCCCTCGCGTTTCCCGGCATAGATTGTGTTCCCAGAAGAGGCAAGCGTGAGACCTTTTCCCTCAATAGGTGAAATCCCCTCCTGATCCGCCAAACCCGTGTTGTGCCATGCGGTTTCGCCGCGTCGCCATCTGAACAGTTTACGCCCATATTCCATGAAGAGGGTATCGTTAGTGCATGTCATCGTTCCATTTGTCCTCCACTCTTCAATAATACGTTCTTGGTTGGCTCTCAACACCTCTCTCGCTTTATTAATACCGGCATCATTCGTTGCTGCTTCCATGGATTTTTTCAAGCGTCCCGTGTGTGAGGTGTCTTCTTCAAAATCCGGGACACCTTTAACGGGTAGGAACACATCACCGGTATCAGAGAGACGGAAGAGCGTGACCCCGTCGAGTTCACTGTCGCTGACATAGAGGACCCCGTTGGCTGTTGCGACCTTCGCTTGTGCTGACTCAAGAGAGACTTTTTTGTTAGCATCTATTAAGCTGACGGGTTGCCATGACTCACCGCCATCTGCAGATTTAAGCATTTCTGTAGGTGTTAGCGCGTAGAGAACGTTTTCAAATACAAATAGATTTGGAACATTGGAATTCACAAGTCCAGCCGTAAACGGGTGCCACGTGATACCGCCATCTGTGGAGCGTTTTATCCCACTACGATCAGTACCATAAAAAGTGTTTTGGTCCAACACAACAATCGGAAATGCTCCAAACGTATGGGGTCCAGGGTTAGGGTCTGTCCATGTTTCACCACCGTCATCAGAAAGCAGGACACCAAGGGGACTTTTCAACATAAGGGTGTTTCCGACCGCCACAACCTCGACTGCTGTTAATATCTTGACTGGATGTTCGTGCGTATTCGGTGTAATATCGGTCCAAGAATTACCGAAGTCGGTGGAATAGAAAACAGCGGCATGCGGCCCCTGCGGCGGAAGTGCGATTGTTCCGACATAGAGTCTATCTTCAGCAGTTACCAACGAGTTGATGCCATGCGAAGTCGGTACCGGTAATTTTCGCCACTCGTCAGTAAACCGGAAGAGCCCTTGACTTGTGCCGATAAACAAAGTGTTGTCAACAGCAAGAGCGTCCCATATACTGAAATCGGGAGCCCCTGCCTCTGGCACGTTATCGGCTCGCAAATCCTTTCCTATGGGTTCCCACAGGTTCCCGACATCCTCAGAACGAAACACTTCCGTCTGGAGAACGAGGTACATCGCCGTATCCGTGATAGTCAAGGCTCTTGCACGTCCTTCAGGTCGCTTGCCGAGACTATTCCACGTTTTACCCTCATCAATTGAGACTAAGAGTTCATTGGGTGTAAGGAGGTAGAGGGTGCCATCGCGTTCCGCCATGACCGGATTGAACTCTCGATTCGGGCCGCTGGTACTCACAAGCGTCCAAGCGTCTTCTGTTTCTGAGAGGCGATAAAGTCCTGTTTTCGCAATGGCATAGAGGGTCTGATCAGATGCAAGAAAGAGTCCAGCACCTGAAATGCCACCAGGTCCCTTCGTCTGAATCCACTGCGATTTTGTTACTGGAAGGTCGGTCTCGTCCGTTTGCGCGGCTGCGAGAAGTAGCGGTTCCGATTGGAATCCGGCACCACTATTTCTACCGTGTGTGTCAGATATTCCGAATTGGGTGCGTGTGTCGGACTTGCGTGCTGACACTTGAATAACTGACGTGTCAACGATCTCTATTGTCATCTCCGATGTCGCATCTAAATTGTAAGGCTGCTGGAAACGAGATAGCGCACGCGGCCCCGTTCCGATCATCAGGATAACCAAAAAGGTCGCAACGAAAGAAAAACCCCACGGTAGCCACGGTTTGCTCACTGAAGGGGATACCGGTTTGATGCGTGCAATCTCCTGCACGATATTCTCTGTTAGATGTGCAGAGAGTTGGAAGCTGCCGAAGACCTCTTGAATTAGAGATTCTTCTTTTTGTAGGCGGTGTCGGGCGCGGTGCAGCCGACTTCTAATTGTATTTGGCGATACACCCAAAAATTGGCTAATTTCCTCACCTGTCATTTCTGCAAGGTAATAGAGCGTTACGACGGTGCGTTCGCTCTCTGGCAACTTTTTTAGGAGGCGTTTGACGAGTTCGCGCCGCTGTTCAATCGCTGCTGTTTCGCCGCGGGCCGCCTCATATTGCGCGTAGGAGACTTCTTCGAGTTCATCTGTGGACATGGCATCCAGAGACCTTGTCGGCACCTGCTTCTTGCGGAGCCATGAAACACAGTGCCGCGTCGCAATCACATAGAGCCAGCCGGGGAACTGCCCTGGACGTTTCAGGGTTGAGAGTCTCTTGTAAGCTTTCAGAAAAACATCCTGTGTGAGTTCCTCAGCGATATGGAAGTCACCGATCTTACGCCAAACGAGCGCATGCACCGATTTCTGGTATTTATTAACGAGCGTGGTAAATGCGTCTTGATCGCCATCTAAGACGCGTTGAATGAGATATACATCATTTGCCTTCATTTATATCTCCTGGCAGAAAATATAGGTTTCATAATATAGTGACGCTCGTAAAAGTCGAAATGTTGCATAAAGTGCGTATTATGCAGGGATTCATGAAAAAATGCGTGAATTTTATTTGTAATGTGGTGTTGTATGGTTATTATATGGGCACGAGATTGGATGTCAAGGGAGCATTTAAGGCGCGGATATTTTGGTGAAAAATGGCTGTGTGATTTTAGGCGCAGCGTATATTATTTTTTCTCTGAAGGCACGTTGCATTTGGTCGCGTACGCCGCAAATCGCGGATGACACGGATGACGCGGGTTTTAAGACATCCCTCAAGAAAGCATCAATACCTCTTTCTTAAGTTGAACGAATCGAGAATAACTCACCCGATGCGGAAACTCGGCACGCCAATAGACACAGACATGTTTTTCGTAAAAGTGTTTGAATGTCCGATACCCACTTTGATGAAAAGCAATGAGGAGAGGCATCACTTCGCTGGGATGCAGTTTCCGAAAACTTTAGGATATTTACCCCATTTAGTCAATCACTTTTGGTGATGGTATTGTCCTATATCAGCGTATTTGAAATATTGTTATTGTCGGTCCTGGCTTGTCTAACACAAAGATATTCCAAAAAGGTGAGTAAACTTCATCCAGATAAAAGGGGACTTTTCCTTGGGAAGGAGAAATCTTGAAGATCTGGTTGGCTTCTTTTTCGAGCGTGATATAAAATTCATTCTCTCTCGGATATTCATTCGGACGATCAAGGTATCTCCTACTTACATAACTGCTGGTGATAATATAATTGATATCCTGCTGTTTGTATTCATCCAAGCTGGTCTTGGGTAGACTTGCTTGTACATTTTTAATTTCATGATTATTGATATTTTCCATTAGGTGCCTCTTGTACTGCCATCGGAAATTCAGACCACCCTCTAAAACAAGATTGTGATATAATAACAATCTACTGAAAGGAGTACTCCGATGGCGAAACGAAGAAACTTCACCCCCGAGTTTAAAGCAGAAGTCGTTCTTGAGACACTCCGTGGTGAAACTTCACAAGCAGAACTGTGTAGACGACATAACCTCAGCGAACAACAACTCTCGAAGTGGAAGCAACAAGTCATTGAAAATGTGGCGACTCTGTTTGCCTCAACGGATCAGCAGTCCAGCGAGGTGGCGGAGCGTATTGCTCACCTTGAGCAGATCGTTGGGCGGTTAACCGTGGCGTTAGACATCCAAAAAAAAGCATTGACTTTCTTGAGTTGATTCCGTCTGAAGAATGCCAAATCGTTGAGGCATTACGGACGCAGCACTCAGTGCGAGAGATTTGCGAGGTGCTCGGTTTCACCCGGAGCAACTTCTATTATCAACCGAAAATCGACCCGTCTGAAGACGTCCTGCGCGCAGAAATAGAGAAGTTGGCTGCGCAGTATCCGACATACGGATATAGACGTATTACGCACTTACTGATGAAGACGGGATACCCCGTTGGGTATCGGCGTGTCGCCCGATTGATGAAAGAAGAAAACCTCTGTGTCGCAGTCAAACGTGCGTGTCAAACGACCCACTCCACTGACGGTCTGCGTCCGTGGATCAATCACCTGAAGACCCTTGAGGTCTGTCGATGCGATCAGGTCTGGGTGGGCGATGTTACTTACGTCCGACTCAAGGGACACTTCGTCTATCTCGCACTGCTCATGGATGTCTTCACCCGCATGATAAGAGGGTGGAAACTCAGTCAACACTTGACGCAATCTCTGACGTTGAAACCCTTGGAAGCAGCACTGCACCGAAGCGTGCCGGAGATACATCACTCCGATCAAGGCGTGCAGTATCTTTCAAATGCGTATATCTCGGTGCTCAAAGCAGACGATATTGAGATTTCGATAGCTCGGAGAGGGTGTCCTTGGGAGAACGGATACGCCGAAAGACTCATCCGAACACTCAAGGAGGAAGAAATTCACCTCAACGACTATCAGGACATCTATGAAGCGAGAGAACACATCGGTCATTTTATCACACAAGTGTATCATCAGAAACGTCCACATTCGGCGTTAGGGTATCTGACTCCTGTCGAATTTCAAAGACAAAACTTGTCTTAACTTTGCTAAATTGTGGTCTGAATAAACGTTGGCACTTCAGTAGGTAATGTTCCTCATCTACATGACTAAGGAAAGGTAAGCCAAAATCAATTGCCCATAATCTTAGAATCAATCCCATAATTAGGCAAAAGCCAAGCATAAACGATATCTTTGTTTTATTGTTATCTTTTATTTTCATGCGAAGTACTCCTTGAATAGCTCACTTCTTTTTATAGTGCATTATAGATCTGTTGCTAAGACGGACACTGGCTTGGCAATTCCAATTAGATCCGATCTGTTCAATGGCACGACTGAAGTCGTTGCCATGGTAGATATGTGCCAGACAGCCCCGATACCAACAACCAGACGGACGAAGATCAATAAGCCAACACCGCCCCAAACTACTGTTATCCAATCCGTCCAAGACATTGTAGGAAAGAGATGGGTTTGTTGACTATGGGTTGTGAGCGGATCTGCATAGAGTGTTTCAATGAATTGCATTATGATGAGGTATCTCCCTTTTTCGCTTGCGCAATGCGTTGGCTTAAACGGTCAAGTTCCTCATCCGAGAGGTTGGCATCGGAAATCAATATCATGACTGTTTTCTCAATGGATTTATCAAAAAACGTCTGAAAAATCTGTTTGAGCGCAGAACGTCCAGCCTGCTGACGTGGTTGTGTCGATCAGTAGATGTAACGTCTGCCATCTTTTTTGTGAGTGAGATAACCTTTTTCCTCCAAGATCCCTAACAGTGCCCGAACTGTAGAATAACTCGGCGGATCTGGGAGGTCTTCAAGCACATCGGTAACAGAGACTTGACCGCGTTGATAGACGATATCCATGATTTGCCGTTCCCGACGACTCAATTTGATAATACGGTAATCTTCCATTTTGTCACCTCTTTTAGTAATGCGCTAACATCTCAGCACTTATGAACACTTATGAAAGCGATAATCAAGTGATATACTAAAAATTTAGAGGTTTTCAGCCATCAGTGGTCAGCAGTTGATTTTCATCAGTTGTCAGTTATTAGTCGATGGTGGATAGTTTGCGTGACCAGGAAGATATCCTACCTTAGATCTCAACACGCACAAAAGCGAGATAAGCCCCCGCCAGCAAAACCACGACAAACAGCGTCAACAACAGCAACTTCGTCGCAGCGGTGTTGAAATCTTTACCGATATTGCGTGTGTCTTCAAATCTCGGTACCGCCTCCGGATTGACGGGTTTCTGGGACATCCCCTCGCGAACGCCCATGATATGGCGGCTCTCTGGATCGCCTCTCTCCATATCGACGACGAATTCTCGGTATTCGCGGGCGTAGCGCTGAGCATTCTCAGTAAATTGCTGGTACCGATCCAGACCTGTTCCAGCGAACGACTCAAGCAGATACTGGAGGAGTGCCGCGGGTGAGACGCTGGTGATCGCACGCGCACGTTGAACTTGGGAAATCTTAAAGGTTAAGTACTCCGCAGCCAACCGTTCGCCGCTTACTGCTATTTTGGTGTGCCATTCACCTCTTATCCTTAGCATTTTTGCGTCATTCGACTCGTACCAAGCATATCGCCAAGTTCTCCGAAGTTTCGTGTAACTTTGGCCGTATCGTTCCGTATACTCATGAGGTGCCATAGATGACGAAAAGCCGCTTGCAAGTGAAGCGAGCGTGCTGGGCATAAAAACGACAAAAGTGACCCACATCAGCAGAAGTATCACAAGACTCACGGCACTCCGTTGCACACGCGCCGAGACTAACAGCCCTAACGCCAGAAACAGACACGTGTACAAAAGCGCGATAAAGAGAATGATACCTAAGCGTCCCCACGCTTCAGTATTCAGGTGTACCCCACTTGCGGAGGAAATCATTAGGAGGTTCACTAACATAGCCAGCATAAAGGGAATGGTTATACTTACCAACGCCCCCAGAAACTTACCGATCAGCACCGTATGTCGTGGGATTGCATTTGCCAGTATCAATCGGAGCGTGCCGTGCTCGCGTTCGCCGGAGATCGCATCAAACGTAAATAAGAGCGCAATGAGACTGAAGATATAACCGATGATAAATGTCAAATCAATTTGGGAAACGTCGGGTCCAACATTCTTCATATTTATGTTGGCATCTGGGTATTCCAGTCTCCAGAATCTCCTGCTATCATAGGGGGTGTCAACCCTATCGGATAAAAAGGCTTCTCCACCGGCTGCGCAGAAATGGAGCGGCGACGGTTTTTTGTAGAGCGTGCCGGGTCCCTCATGTGCCAGTGTATAGAGACTGTCGTCGGCGCGAGACGTTAATAGGTTCATGGATTCAGTGACAGCGTCGTGATACTTCTGGACTCGTTTGGGATGTTCTCGGATATGTCTAACGGCGTTGGTTGCCATCAGGGCCAGCAGCAACACAGTTGTCAGTGCAAATCGGAGGCTATTCAAATTATTATAGAGTTCACGTTTTACAATATGCCACATTTTTAATTTTCCTCGCGATTAGGTCAGGCAGGTTAGCCATCAGCATTCAGCCATTAGCAATTAGTGAAAGAAATGGGTTGTGGAGGTTACCATAAAAACAACCACCACACGAAGTTGACTGACAGCTGACAGCCATTCTACACTTCACTTTTGATAAAAACGAGAAATATTGCTATAAAGAGAAAAACATTCATCGTGAGCAGTATGAACAGATCCGGCACTGCGCGTTTTGCATTGATGCCTATATCGCTTCTCTGAAAAGAAAACTGTGGGAGTGTGTCCCAATCAACGGCACCCTGATCGGCAGAAAACCACTGTCGAGACGCAAATATCTTTTCATCATGAAAGTAATTGATGATCGCTTGTCGGTAGCGTTGCGCCGCTATGAAAAAATCTTGGACACCATTGAAGTCAGTGCCTGCCCACGCTTCCGTTGCGGCATCATATAACCCCGCGGGTGAGAACTTCAACAGTATTCGCCCTCTGTTTGCTGGTTGGACGTAGATCTTCTCGAAGGCTGGCTTTCGGATGAGCCATGCTCGTTCCGCTGTATTGACGGTTAGCGGTCCAAGGAAGCCGAAATACTTCTGGGCGTGCGGCACATAGGGTTCAAATTTCGTGTCAATCGTTTCAAGGTCGCTTGAAGCATGTCTGAGGTAGTAAAACACTAAACGTGATGGATCGTCTTCCATCCCCGCATAAATGTAATCTCCCCAATCTTCTGCTGATAGGACAGGGTCGTTCCGGAGAAACTGCTCGCACTCTCGCTCAAGTTCCTCCCAGATCCGTTTCACCTGATGGTAAGCGGCGGATTCTGTGTCCGTGCGCGGGGTAGTATCAACTGCGGTGAGAATTATATTTGGGTAGACGAGCACTAAGAACCCCCAGATGAACATTGAGAGGATGAGCGCAGTACTGGTTCGGCGTGTGATCGCAGAAATTAGCATGCCGATGAAGTAGAACAGTGATAGATAGACGAGGGACGTAAGAACAATCCCACCGATACGCAAAAAATCATCGGTATTCAGGGAAATCATGGCGGAAGTCGTCAGCAAAATGAGCATCAGGAGCAGACTCATTAACAACGGCACGAACAAACAGACCATCGCACCGATATATTTGGCGAATAGGATGGCCCCACGTCCCACGGGATGGGTGAGTACCAAGCGTAGCGTGCCATGTTCATATTCTCCAGCGATAGCATCGTAGGCGAACATAAGTGCCAGTAGACTAAGAATCCCTTGAAAAATAAGGACAATATCAATTGAAGTGAGGATGTTGAACAATGGATTGTCCGCCTCGGACTTGTTGGCATCCCAAATTGTCGGCGTAAAACTGTGAGAAACTCTAATTTCGTTCCCCAATCGCTTATCTAAACCGGTGTTGAAAATGCTCAACGGGTTCGGTGGCCGGTCAACGTGCATCCCCCACGGTCCAAGCATTGCGTATGAATAGGATTTGCTCTCCTGCAGGAGTTCCTGCCGGTGGGTTTTGACGGCGGTGTTATAATCCGCCAACCGCTGTTCATAGTCCTTGATAAGCACAACGGTATTAGCGACCACGAGCAGCAGCATAATCACCACAGCTGCCGCAAATCGAAATGTCATTAGATTGTCGAGGAGTTCTCGCCGAATGAGTGTTAGTAACATCAATACCTCCGCCAAAAGTGATTGACTAAATGGGGTAAATATCTAAAGTTATAGGTGAACAAACCAAACTTTAGTAAGGCCAAGAATTAATGAGACAATCTGCAGCGGGCGAGGAGACCTCGCCCCTACGGTAGAAGCATTCTGATGTTGTTAAAATGTTTTTTTAATTCTAAGTTTTACTATTAAAAGGATGTTTACCCATGTCAAAGATTGTATCATTATTGACTGTTTTCAGTCCACATTTACCAGCGACAACGCTCCGGCAGTTCTGCGAAATCGTGTGTGCAGTGCTTGCGATGACCGGAGGCTGGACTCGGAATATCCCGGTTTTGGTATCTTAGACATCAAAGTACGCTATTTCTGAAACCACCCTATCGCTATTTAGATAATCCGCTCAAGCAAAGATGCTTGGATTGTGCTATTTTGGGAGCAATAATGTCAAAGTAACCTCGTCTAAATCCTCTTCAAAAGTTAAAACATGGTTCCCTGGACTGAGAAAAATATCCTCACCACACGGTTTTCCATCTATAAAAACCTCAGCACTCTCTTCTTCTGTTTTAACAGTGTATATCCCCGGCACAAATGTATGAAAACGGATTGGTTGATCTAATAGCTTATCTTTGGTTAGGTGTTTTCCTGCAACATAAACTCCGTCCATGATTTTGACGTAATTTTCTCTTAAAAATTCCTGGATATCATCAGGTAAATCTCGGATTCGGTAGTCATAGATAACGATCTTACACTGCTTCTCTATTAAATTTTTAGGAATATCATTCGGAATGGTCTCATTTTTAATGAGCATCCGGACACCCTTGACTAAGTTACAATAAAAATAGGCATGAGGTCTGAAAACATATAAACCGGTTCCGTCAAATACAACATCATTTGGTAAGGTTATCTTGAGTACATATTCCATCGTTTTTAATTGTCTTTCGTTGGTTTTATAAAAAGGCTTTGCTTTGGATAGAAGTGAATGGAAAGGCATGAAAATACCAGTAAAAAAACAAGCAGTCAGTGCACCGATATATAGAAATTTATAAATAACTTGGGGTATAGCCGTACTTGACGGATTGTTCCAAGGCGAAAGTGCTTTTTCAGCAATCCATTTCAGAAAAAGCCCACCGTACATGGCAGCTAATGGTAAAAAGAGTAGCTGCGTTTGTGGGTATGGAGCGGGCATAAGAAAAATATAGATAAAAACCATTACAAGGCATGAAACGAGAGGGATACCTTGAGGAACAGAGATTGCATCCTGGCGCATAAAATCACGAACCGTGATAAATATACCCCCGATAATCATTACCCATCCACCTATGTTTTCACTCATAGTCATTACCGGTATAGGAGAAAATCTGTCTGGGTATGTAAAGTTATGGATGAAAATCCATTCAGTAAAATCCGTGTGAGCCCCGTGAATCGTGAAGAAGGCAAGGCACAGTAAGATAGGTGAGCAGAACGCAGCACAGAAGAAAAACCAAGATTTTGTATGTTGTAGGATGATTCGGATTTTCCGATGGAGACAACGGAATACAAAAAAAGCGATCGATAAGGCTGTAAACGGGAAGAGTGCTTTGGGGGAAAATAAAAAAGCAATCCCGAGAGAGAATCCAGAAATAATGAATGGAAACTGCCGAAATTTCTGTGCAAGTACCTTTGAGTCTTCTTTAACGACAACCTCAGCATCCATTTCAACGTTAGACTGAAAAGCTTTGATGAATAGATAAAGACTTATTAATTCCAAGAGCGTAAGCGGAATATCCGGTCTTATTTCAATCGTCATTGTGGTAAAAGTTACCATATAAGTGAGAAGCAATACACCCAGAATGGCCACTTGAGTTCCATAGCATATTTTAGCGATCTTATAAGTCGCGTAAAGGATCCCCAAAACTAATAAAAACATTATGCCGCGAGCGATAAATATAATTTGTACCCCTTCATCTAATAGCAGCATCAGAGGGGATAGACAGTAATACAGGAGCGGGGTGTGGTTTTCCCAGAAATCGCGATATGGTAACTGTCCTTGCGTCACTGCCCAAGTTGCATGTAGGTGTTGTGTTTCATCAGGACCCAGCCACTTATTTGCCAGAAGATAACCGCGTATCAATAACGAGAGTCCAATTAGAACAAGCACAATTCCATAAAAAACACGGAATTTGGGTGAGAGTGTTGTGAATTTATTTATCATTGACATCAAATTTCCTGCTCAGTCTGTTGTGTAGCTGCAGATGTTTTTATCGTGGAAAGAAAAAAGGCGATACTTGCCAAGATGATTTCGGCAGAGAGCATCCATACTCGACAAAGCAGCGCGACAAGCGTTGCTTGTGGAACAGGCATATAACTTGATAATAATAACCCTAACAACCCTTCGCGGATGCCTAAACCACCGGGTGTCAGAAAACTTAAGAAGCCGACAATCCATGCGAAGGCGTAGCAGGCGGTGAGAATACCAGCATCTGCCCATGCCACGGGGGCAAGGCTTCGGACAAATAGATAAAAAGCGAGTCCTTGACAACTCCACAACAAAATGTGGCTAGCGAGGATACCTACTCCCCCATCCCCCCGCAAGCAGGAGGCGGAGTGCCAGAACGATTTTTGACAGAACGGTTGTCCTATTTCTCGGAGCGTTTTCAGAGCTTGCCTCGCGTGAGCTGACACCTTTGGAATTAGAAAGAGCATACCCGCTATAGCACCAACGACAGCAAGTGTGAAAAGCAACGTGTGCCCTGATATCTTTTCAAGAACACCCAAGGCGGTATCCCGCATTTGCTTTGAAGATAGCAGGGACATAGCGATAAGTCCACCAAGAGCTGTCTCAATGCCGACGTGCAAGGTGAGACTCCCCCCGACAGTGGTTTTACTCAACCCGAACCGATGACTCAACGAAAGCAGTCTCACAACCCCCCAGATCCGACCGGGGAGGTATCGCGTGATGTTGGCGAGGTGGAAGAGCGCAAAGGCGTTGTGAAAAGGAACAGAGGTGTCTTGAGAAGTGCAGCGAAGGAGCATTGTGAACGGCCAGACATAGAAACTTCGGTAAAGAAGGATGAATCCAAACGAAGTAACCAGCCACCACCACTGTATCTGAAGTGTGATATCTGCCAGCTGTTTGTGAGCCTGAGTGAAGGGCTTGATGAGAAAAAAGAGGAGTGTGCCTGCAATCAGAATACCCAAAAATTGACGAAAAGTTTTCATGGTTTTTTAGTGTTCAAAAATGTTTTGACGGTATAATCTTTTACCTGTTTAGCATTGGCAAACGAGACGAGTTCACCAAACATCCCAAAGCAGAATGTGAAAATTCCGCTGGTAATGAGAAAGGTACTCGTCCCTACGACAGTGCTGGTTTTTGGTAGCCCGATGAGGAGAATACTACCAAGCGTAACTCCTATCGTGCCAAGCGGTCCAAACCCCCTGAGTGGCCGTCGCTTGCATCGGGATATAAAGAAACGGATGAGTTTGCCAGATTTGGGTAGAAACGACTTTATCGGGTTTGAATTTTGCTGAAAGACAGAGATAATCAACTTGAAGGCGATAATATCCAACATCACGCGCCAGATTCTGCCGAGCCCGTACTTACTTTTTCCGAAACGTCGTGGGTGATGTGTGACAACAATTTCGGCAATACGCGCTCCTGCCACTGTAGACATTGCTGGGATAAATCGGTGCATCTCCCCATAAAGGGGTACCTGTTTGATAATGGATGCTCGGTACGCTTTGAGTGAGCATCCGTTGTCATGGATAGGGACACCTGTTACCTTACCGATGATCCAGTTGGCAACGATGGAGGGGACACGTCGAGTCAAAAATTTATCCTGTCGTTCTTTCCGCCAACCGCACACCAAGTCATAGCCTTCATCCAATTTTTCAAGCAGTTTCGGGATATCGGCTGGATCGTTTTGCAAATCACCGTCCATACTGATAATCCGCTGTCCTTTCGCGAATTCAAAACCTGCTGCCATGGCGGCGGTTTGTCCAGCATTCTTTTTAAATCGGATGACTGCTACCTGTGGGAACGTTTGACTCAGTTTGGACAGCACAGTAAAGGTGTTGTCTTGACTGCCGTCATCAACGAACAAGACTTCATAAGCCCCTTCAAGTGTCTCACAGACTACCTGAATCTTCTCAAACAGAGGGGCGATATTCTCCTCTTCATTGTAAACTGGAATGACGACGGAAAGAAAGGGCATGGTTAGAGGCTCCTTTTTCCAGATCTGGTGAATCCAGACGAGAATTGCCAATTGGCACTCACTTCTTTCGGTTCCGTGCCTTGGCGGAACTAAAAAAAATAGTGAGGTTAACTATCGATTAGTAATTAATCTTCCAAATTTTTATATCATCAAAAGGCGAAGAATCTTCTGTCTCCATTTCTTGTGTTGGATAGACTTGCTCGAAGTGGTCTGTGTGACGCCCTAAAAAGTACAATTGGAAAATCAACAGGTTACAGGCTTCCTCATTGAAGTAGACCGCATGCTTGTATTCAAGGGTTCGATCGGGGCGATGGACATCTACATTTGTAACAACTAAGCCTCCTGATCCCTCAATATTTTTTTCTGTTTTTTCGTCGTCAAAGATAACATACATGGGTGAGATGTTCATATCGTCAACGCGTATAGCTGCTTTGTGAAAACTCCCATCTGCTTTGTATTCAACGCCGACGTGTTTAGTACCTGACTCCTCCTTAGAACAAGGAGAGTAGCTTTCTTTTCTGTGCTCTGAAGAATCGGAATGTTCAGAAGGCTGAAGTGGTATCTGCTGAGTCAGTTTTTCTTCAGATGCATCCGAAGCATGACTTTCCTGTTTATCAATGCTGAATGCTTCTGTCAATATGTTACGCGCCGCGTCTTCGGGAAAACCTGTGGCGGAGATGCTTTTTAATTTATTAAACGCATCTGCAGCCGAAATCATCAGGTGTGTTGCCTTGTGAGAGTTTAAGAATTTTAAAGCTGCTTCAGGTGTTTCTGCACAGAAAACTTCGCGTGCCATGGCATGAATCCGGGGCGGGTTGTGTTGTTGATCTATTAGTGTTGCTCGTTCTGCAAGTGCTTCAATACGGCTACCGTAGTCCCACCAAGCAGCCACAACTGATTCAGTAGGGGTGTGGGTCTTTAACCAATTGAAAACCTTAATTTGATTAGGTGCTGGCATGTTTCCGCTTGCATTCTGAGAAGTCCAATTGGGGAAAAGGTACGGGACTCCACCGGTGATAATACATATTGCTATGCTGAGTATCAGGCATGCGACTTTTGTTTTTTTACGACTTTTCTTTTTCGTTAAAAGGGCTTGGTTTCCTTGGAGCAAGAGAATAATCACACCAAGTACCATCAAATTCATAGATACAAGGGACGACACGACTCTGTCCAGACCGATGTTAATGAGAAACGCAAGGCACGGAGCCCTCAACTGCCAGACGAAAACCAGGAAACACATTAACATCGAAAGATTGGCAACTCTGCTATCGTCATAACGAGTGGCACGTTTAAGAAGAAATATAATTGCATAAGCACCCAGAATTACCGCCGGAGGCGTAAGAAAAAGAGAGAACCGTAGCGCACCCCGACTATAGAGGAGAGTCAATAGTGCCCAAATCAAGAGAAGTAGGAGTAGATCTGTATAGAGATTGGTAGGATCTTGTCTTTTGAAAGAATTCCGAAGATACGAAACCCCAATCGTGCCAATACATAAAATAACAGATCCGAGATATATAATTTCCATTAATCTGTGTTGCATATCCGGATGTGTACTAAGAATCGTTGCAGCAAGGGCGATCGCAAGCATCCCTGTTACTGCTTTTGCGTGCATGCGATAGGTTTCAGTGAGAGTATATGTGACTAACAACAAACCTAACACAGGGAAAATAAAAAAGAAACTATATTGGTTGAACCAGTCAGATAATGAAGGTTCGTTAAATTCGCCAACAGTCGAGGTGAGGGACTCTGTTCCTGCGGGATCAAGGAAAGTGTCAATTAACTGTTGCGGAGGCACTAATACAAACAAGATGATAGCCAAGCTCGTAACCAATATACCCCATAACACACTTCTCATCCATCGGGCTTTAACTTGCCTTATCAAAATGCCCAAGCCAGCAACGATGGTAAAAAGGGTTGGGACAACGATAGCGAAAAGGGTTGGTAGAGCCATCTCGGCAAGTGTGTATGCCTGGAAGTGTATCTTTCAGTGAAAAGAAGCATCATTAAAATGGAAGGGATATACCAGCATAAATAGAGATAGAACTTCTTCTGATCGTAGGATCGTGTGAGTAATTTGGCTGTATTAAAGACAACAATGATAATGGATAGGAGCCCTACCCCTGGCCACGTCAATCCCAATGCGCCCATACTGATGCCCGAAAGAAGCGACAAAGGTAAGTATCGCCGTTTTTCTTGGGAGAGGGCTTGATAGGCTGCGACATAAAAATAGAGACACAATAACCATGTGAGTAGGGATAGCGGATCTCTGTCTGCCCAGCCTGCATGTGTTCGAGCAAGAGCAGCGGGTATTGTCGCAAGAATTGTTACCGCAATCACGGATATAGATTTATGAAACAAAAGATTTGTTAGCCCAAAGAATACGATGAGAATCAATATAAAACAGATAACGGGATAATATATAGCGACGCTCTCGATCGAGATGTCAGGCGCGAAGAGCTGTATGCCTTTGTAAAGATAAGCAATCGCGTAGCAATTTAGGTTTGCCCTACCTCGTAAGTCGAGTCCATCAGGATAGTTTTGCATATAATCCCGTTCAGGAAGGCCACCTTCTGCGATGATTGTTTTTGCCTGTCTATAATAGAAATAGGAGTCATAACCGCTCAGGTATTTATCCTGAAGTTGGTCTGCTTCTTTAACACGAACAAAAACGGCAGCGACAATGCTCAAGATTAAGATGCCTGCAGTAGCGATGTGCCGCCAGTTTATTTTTTTTCTCATTGAATTCATACCTAACATATACCTCCCGAAACTTTACTCTGATAGGTGTGTTTTAATCGACCCATAGCCATCAATTTAACAGGACTTACGCAATTAGATGTGAATCAAAACTGTCTCCCGCTGTACTGCCACCGGAAATTTAGACCACTCTCTAATATAAGATTGTGCTACAATGACAATCTATTTGAAAGGAGCATTCCGATGGCAAAACGCAGAAGATTCACTGCTAAGTTTAAAGCAGAAGTTGTGCTTGAGGCCCTTAGCAGTGAAAGTTCACAGGCGGAACTGTGTCGTCGCCATAACCTCAGCGAAAACCAAGTCTCAACTTGGAAACGGCAGTTTCTTGAAAATGCCGAAACCTTTTTTGAATCTCCAGAGAAGCACTCCGATGCTTCCAGCGAGCGGATTGCTCAACTTGAGCAAATAGTTGGGAGGTTGACGCTGGCGTTAGAAGTTGAAAAAAAGGCATTGACGTTGTTGGATTGAATCCATCTCAACAACGATACGTCGTTGAGACGTTGCGCAAGACGTATTCAGTGCGACAAATTTGTGAGGTGCTGGGTTTCAACAAGAGCACCATCTATTATCAACCCAAAAGCGACCCGTCTGAAGATGTCTTGCGCGCTGAAATACAGCAGTTAGCAGCGGCGTATCCGACGTATGGGTATCGGCGTATGACAAAGATGCTACTGCGTCAAGGATACACCGTCGGGTATAAACGTGTTGCCCGCTTGATGAAAGAAGAGAGCCTCTCGGTCTCGGTGAAACGCGTCTGTCAAACCACGAGATCCTTTGAAGGTCAACAGCCTTGGGGCAATAGAGTTCAGACCCTTGAGATCTCTCGAGAGAATCAAGTCTGGGTAGGCGATATTACCTACGTCCGTCTCAAGAGACGCTTCATCTATGTCGCTGTGCTCATGGACATCTTTACCCGAATGATCAGGGGATGGCAAGTCAGTCCACATTTGAATACATCTCTGACGTTGAAACCGCTACAAGAGGCACTCTTTGAAAGCGGGTCTCCGGAGATCCATCACAGCGATCAAGGTGTGCAATATCTTTCAACAGCTTATATCTCGACGCTCAAGCACACGATATTCAGATTTCAGTCGCTCGCAGAGGGTGTCCTTGGGAGAACGGATACGCCGAAAGGTTGATCCGAACCCTCAAGGAAGAAGAAGTTCACCTCAATGATTACCAAGATATTACCGAGGCTCGAGAACGCATCGGGCAGTTTATCACACAGGTGTATCACCAGAAACGCCCACATTCGGCGTTAGGGTATCTGACACCTATAGAATTTCAAAGACAAACCTTCTCTTAACTTTGCTAAATTTTGGTCTAAATAAAGGGTGGCACTTCACGCTGCTCGCGTTGGATAGGCATATCCACCGCACTCCCTTCAACGATGCAGACAGCATACCTCACAAAGGGATCTGTCTCTGCTATATTTACCAATTCAGCAGTGGTAACCGCTACTTAAAGTGCGTAAGTTCTATTGAAGAAAAACACCTACCGGAGCACAGAAACCCTAAATTGACGGCTATCGGGTAGGTCTTGTACCTACCTGACCGCCCGTGGAGGTGCTATGTCTATAAGGACGTGACAACTTGCGTAATTATAGTCCTTATCCTCAACATCGTACCGATTGTTTGCATAATTGCACATCTTGTTCACCCCAAGAATGCTGATTACTGCGAAGGGTTTTGCTCATTAGCAATGGGAGGGATCTACCGTAAGTGGATCTTCCTGATGCGATGCCTCTATCAACACAGCGACGTTTAGCAATGATATACTCACGATAAAGAGAAGAGTAAAGACAACTTTTTTCTTAGGCATTTTCACTTCCTTGGTTAATTGTGTCTAAGGTTATCGGTAAAGAAAGGCATGAGGTACCTCAGAGGGACTGATGCGCCTCATGCCACCCCGCACATAGCGAGAAGTTAATAATACTATACGTTACAAAAACTCCTCGCAGAATTTCCGTCTAACGGTGTGCCAGTTACTACTGATCGGAACAGTCACGAGCGTATTGCAAACAATTGTTGTTGCGACTCGCTATATCGCATTGATTGCTTACGTAATTGCACAACTTGTTCGTGTGTAAACTGACGCTTGAGGCGAAGAATGGGAGCAGTTTAAAGGCATCTGCATCAAGTTGATCCGCCTCATACGTCGCCTCTATCAATGCAGCAACGTTTAGCAACGATATACTGGCGATAAAGAGAAGAGCAAAAGTGACTTTTTTCTTAGACATTCTGTTTCACCTCCTTTCTCTTTGGAATCTTCTTAACTTCAGGACCTACATAAATGCCTCTGAACATTAGGATTTTGGCGCATGTCGTTGGTTTCGCCATCAACCGGATGCTCAGTTGAAAGCGCAAGCCGGTTTAGCGGTTTGGCTCACAAATTTGCATAAGCCCTGAACTTCTATATGCGTTCACCTGATAGAATTCCGTCGAAATAGGGATTACGACACCCCATCCGTGAGGAATAGCATTCTGGTGTACGGATAGAAGGGGTTGTGGAATTAATGTCGCACTTTAGGGTAGTATTTTTTCATATCAAAGTCTGAATGTTCTTCATCGTGACAAGCAACACACAATTTTTCAGGTGGACGCCTCAACATATTAACTTTTAAAGGAGCTTTAATATGAGCAGAGCCGGGACCGTGGCACATCTCACATTGCACATTAACAAGACTTCTGTCAGGGGATCCAAAAGTATACCCTGAATCATACCCACCTCCTGTAACATGGCACATGACACACTTTGGACTAAATTGGCGATGTTTTCGTAAGAGGGTATTATACGCAAAAGCGTGTTTTGTCTGGGACCATTGATTGTACTCGTCTAAATGGCATGATTTGCACATTTCCACGCCGGCAAATTCTGAGGTAGTTCGTTCCCAAGAGAGAATCGGTTTATCGAACCCGACTTCATCATTTTCGGCAATCTTGCTGTAGAACTCATTAAGATAGGTTCTAATATCAGAGGCATCCTCGACTGACTCTGACAGTTCAAGGTCGGAATGTCTAAAATCCTGAATTTTTCCTGCTGCATTCATGTTCAATTCTAACTTATCTAAGCCATAGGTCTGTCCGGTGCATACCCATATTAGCGTGTTTTCTGAAAAGCCGCTTGCCGCTCTACCGATGTAGACCTCGCCAGATGAGTTTACCGACCATCCTGACGCATTAAGCGGGATAATGATAAGATCAATCTGATCTGTGTGATCTAAAATCTCAGCAAGCGTCGCTGCGTCTAAGCATCCAACCAATACGACTAAGTCACACGCTTCTCTGAGCCTGGTTAGATATTTATCAATAGCTTCGATTGGATTCTTGATAGAAAGTTGGGCCGTTTTGGATTGATACAAGGGCGTAAAACTTCTTAAGTATGCCTCCTGAGAAATTCCAATAAATCCTACCTTGTAGTTGCCCATCTCCTTTAAGACGTACGGCTTAAATATCGGATGGTCCCCATCATATATGTTTGCACATATAAAAGGAAAAGAGAGTGTTTCTGACTGTTTTTTGAGAGCGGGATATCCATAAAGCAGTTCTAATTCGGTTACAGCCGCAAATTCATAACTCATCATTTCAAAACTCTCTAAGAAAGCCTCTAATTCAAGTTGGTCAATCTGTTCTTTGAGTATTCTGGCTGGAAAAGCGTTACCCGCACTAAACAACGCGAGATTCGGATCTTTTTGGCGTTCCTGTCTAACAACTGTAGCCATTCTGGAAACACCGCCTGATTGACTAGCGAGGCACCCACATGTTTCAAGATAAGCGTTTGTGTTTGACGATATGAGAAAGGTTAACGTCCTTTCTTTTTTCCAATAAGCAGAGGGGTCTACTTTCGTCGGTTTGAGTGTATGTCCCAATTCAGTTACATCTATGTCTTTTTTTACATGTTGCGGTTTCTTCTCTAATTCTTCTAATGCCCGGATATCCTTATAGGGGATTGGTACCGCTTCACCACCAGCATACGCAAAACACTCTGACGCATCTAAATTTGTCACCTGCTGAATATCATAAATGATAGACTGATTTTTCGTTTTAATATTCTTATATCTGTATTTGATAATATCATTGAGATTGTACTTTCCTTGACTCTGCTCACGGATCCACTTGTCTAAGTGAGCCGTAAACGCGACAGATTTTGCTTTCACATCTCTCATAGAATTACTATCCGTTGTCCAATAGGTAGACTTGTATAATTCAGGAGGGTTCATCAGGTCCACATGGGATTCGGGTTTACTCCTATAGAAACTTTTGCTCGGAAGTTGCCTATCAGGGTACAAACCGTAATAGGCACTATAAAACCTAAGCATCCACCTGTCTGTGTTGAGGAGGCCTTGCTTCGATAGAATTTGGATGGAACTATAAATAGCAGCACCCTCCATAAACCATTTATCCTGCTGAGTGTGAGAGAGGGAATTCGCGGAATACCTGCTCCATTTATAGAAGATGTTTTTAGCGACATCGAACCACTGCGTTTCCGTTGGAGGTACCGTCAATGTGGCACCCAGTCCCATGTTGTTTGATGCCGTCCATACATTATCACCTCCCTGCCCTGCTGGGGCAAATATGAATGTATACTCTTCCTCCGATGTTGCCCCAAATAGGTCAATTATAGATTGAAAGGTTGAAAATGCAGTATTAGCAACCTCTGATTCATGTGGAGAATAACCTTCGTTTACGTATATCTTAACAACACCTTGCCCTATCTGTTTGGTATATTCGGTAAATTGACCCAGCCCAATAACAACACCGAATATCGCTTGTTTGGGACGTTCAGAAACGAGACAAAACTCTCCAACCTTTTCTGATTTCTGAAGCGTTGAAACAACATTCCACCCCTCAGGGGGTTTAATCTGAACCTTTACCTGCTCAATTTCTGTTCTGGGGAGGAGAAAGACATTGCTGCCGCAGAACAGACCAAAGTCCTCAGAAACGGAACCCAGAATCATGTGCGCATTTTTTACCGCTGGATTTGGGGGTAGGTTTTTTATTCCAACGCGGACTTGGTAGACGATTCGTGCGAATTTTTGCTTCCTTTTCGGGGAAATGACTAACTTGGATGTCGAATAACTAACGTCTTCGTCTTTTTCTATTTTGTCCACAGAATATGAGTATCTCATCGGCTCGCCTACAGCGTCAAGGACAGAATGGATTTCCAGTGCCTGAAATTCTGCTGGAAGTCCGGCATCAAGGATAAGTTTGTTGGTATCAACTCCCTCAATATCAAGTTGGACCAAAAGGCTACCTTTCTTTGTGTTTATGTCAAATATTTTGTAGGTTAGATTAACCGATGTAGACTTTAGTTGATACCTTACATACATATGAATAACAAGATTTACCAAGATTACAATCGCACAAAAAATGATAGGTTTACGTATCAGTCGCCTCATTCCGAATGTCTCACTTTCTATTTTGAGGGTTTACACAACTAATGATTTAAACAGACTGCACCTTACCCTCTGAATTTCTGAATTGAGCAGTTTGCTACAACCAGTTATATCTGATAACAGTTGCGAAAAAACATCCGCAAGAAAATATTTTGTCTTTGTGTTTTATGGTATACTTTGACATATCAGACCTTGATGCAACGCCAAAATCCGGCGATACTTCGTGTAAGAGACAACTAACATCAAGGGATTTGGCTTACACTTTAACAGTTTATGATGTAAGCAAGAACCGTGCCAATTCGTGAAATCGTGATATCCAGCCCTGTTATAACTTTGTCCGTCAAGGCGGTACGCGGGATGCGGGCTGGGCGCGGTGTGATCGGGGTGCTTAAAGCTGTTTTTCGTCGATTGTTGCAAAATGCAACACTGTTGCATTTTGCAACACACTTTTACGGTGGCAGGTTATATTTTCTCAATTTCCGATGAAGTGTGGATCTATTGATGCCCAGTGCTTGTGCTGCATCGGAGATATTATTGTCGGTCACTTTGAGAGCATGGACGATGGCTCTGCGTTCAACTTCGTCAAGTGAAAGAATAACGGTGGTATCCGTCGGGCTGCCTGTAGCGGTTTGTGAGTCCTCTTGTGTCAGATGCGAAGGGAGGCTTTGTGGTTGCAGCTGGTCTGTTGTCTCAAACAAAACGGCACTTTCAATGGCGTTTTTCAGTTCGCGCACATTGCCCGGAAAGTCATGCTGCATCAACATCTGTAAGGCATTAGCAGAAATGGCACGAACGGGTTTTTCGGCGGCTGCGGCATATCTTTTCAGGAAGTGATCTGCCAAGGGAATATCCTCGCGCCGTTCTCTGAGTGGGAGAATCACGATAGGGAACGCTGCAAGTCGATGATACAAGTCTGGACGGAAGTCGCCTTTTTTGATGGCATCCGCTAAATCTTGATGCGTGGTTGTTAGGACACGGATGTCAATGGCGATGGTCTTTGCACCACCAATCCTCTGAAACTCCCGCTCTTCTAATACACGCAGCAACTTCGCTTGCAAAGCCGGTGGCATATCCCCAATTTCATCGAGAAAAAGTGTGCCGGTGTTCGCTTGTTCAAACTTCCCAATCCGCCGCTTGGTTGCTCCGGTGAAAGCTCCGCGTTCATGGCCAAATAACTCGATCTCAATCAATTCGGCTGGTATTGCAGCACAATTGATGGCAACGAAAGGGCCTGCTTTTCGCGGACTGTTATCGTGTATTGATTTTGCGACCAATTCTTTGCCGGTCCCGGTTTCACCTTGAATCAGGACGGTAATATCCCCTGCTGCCGCCGTTTGAATTTGGGTGAATAGGTGCTGCATTTTTTTGGTTTTGCCGATGATTTCACTAAAAGAATGGTTCGTCTCAAGTTCGGTTCGTAATGCCATAATACCCGCTTTCATCAAAATGTGAGTTCGATATAACCGTTAGTTTTATGCTACAAGTGAGAGATATATTCATCACAAATGGTATAAACATACCTCCAATACTATATAACAGACCAATTTTTAAAGCCCTTTACGTGCAAAAAATGAAAAAAATGTCATAAATCCTCCAGAAATTACGGAAGAAGTAGCGTTTATCTTATAGGACTTACGTAAAATTGAGTTGAGACACCTAATCTTTAGACAGCACAAATGCTTATCACCACGAGCGCGGTGCGGTTAGAAACCGCCCCTACCAGTGAAGCACGTAAGTCCCGTTAAGATAACAAAGGATAGAATGCCTCTCTATAATTAAAAGACACAATTTTGTGCGGAAAGGGTGCATGGTCTCTGAGGTATCTAAAGGTGCCTATATCAGGTCTGTGGGGAGAAAAAATTGACAAAAAAGCGTGAACGCTTTACAATACATGAAAAAACAGAGGTAGGACAGAGAATGAAAATTGCAATATGCAACGAGATGTTTGAAGATTGGAAAATTGAAGATGTTTTCACTTATGCCGCTGAACTCGGCTACGAGGCAGTTGAAATTGCGCCGTTCACCTTGGCAGATTCAGTGTTAGACATCAGCCAGACTGAACGAGCGCGTATCCGTAAAGCGGCGGCAGATGCTAAAATAGAGATTGCGGGACTACACTGGCTGCTCGTCTCGCCGCCGGGGTTGTACGTTAATCATCCAGATGCCGAGATTCGCGAGGAGACACGCGATTATTTTCTGGCACTGGTAAATCTATGTGCGGATTTAGGCGGAGAAGTGATGGTCATCGGTTCACCGCAACAACGGAATGTAATGGATCCACTCAGTTTTGAAGAGGCGTGGGAGTACGCACGGGCAACTTTTTCAGAAAGTGCTGCACTGGCAGGTGAAAGAGGTGTTATGCTGTGTATGGAACCGTTGTCCAGCGATCAGACGAACTTCATCACGCACCCTGATACAGCAGTTGAGATGGTGAGTGCCGTCAATCACCCGAATTTCGAGATGATTCTGGATGTGTGTAGTACAGCGAAAGAGGGGATAGATATGCCGACGCAGATCCGTAAACACGCGCCGCACGTCGCACATTTTCATTCCAATGACGATAACGGTTACCTCCCCGGTTCTGGCGGTGTGGACTATCCACCGATTATTGAGGCATTGAAAGAGATTGATTATAAGGGATATGTCTCAACAGAGGTCTTCGATTTCAAACCGGATCCGCAGACGATTGCGAAACAGAGCATCGAATTTGTGAAGTCGCTGCTATAAACATAACGTCCCTACAGGACTGAAGAGGGTTTTGCAATACACAAAGTTTGTTTTAGCCTTATCATGGTTGCAAACTGCCCTTATTTGTCTTTAGGGTTATGCCGGTTATTTTTTTAAATTGACACCTATGGAGAGAGTTGATGGGCAACACTATCCACGAATGCTACACCGAGTATACGACGCTTAGAAATGAGATGGGACGTTGGCTGAAACAGAGCATGCTACTGGATCCACCGGGTCCGAACGATGGTGGCGAGGATGAAGCGAACTATGCGCTCGCGTGGTTTCCGCATTATCTTATCACTGGTGATGCGAGTGTCCTGCAGCATTTCGATATGCTGAAGGCAGCACTGCTCGGTTGGGTGAAACGCGATTGTCTTCATGGCTACGAACCGAAAGCGGAGGCACATCATGGACCGGAACCGTTTCTGCTTTTCTTGCCTCGCTATATTGGGTTGATGCCAGAGGACACGGAAGCCACCGATCTATTGACGGACGCAGCAGAACATATCGGCAATTGGGTGCCAGAGATCCCACCGTGGTATGATTACGATCGCGATACGTTTATTGGGTACAACATCGGTAGCCGAGATGTGACGAACGACGAAAAGAACGCTTATGAGATGGCGGAGCATTTCCGATTTATCCACATCGCGCTTGCGGCGTATCGTGTGACAGATGAAGAACGCTATTTAACATGGTCACTGCGGTATGGAAGAAAGCGTGCGGAACGGCTTATTGCGGCCCCTGACCCGATGCCGTTGATCTGGACGCTTGATGGCGATGGACTTGATGAAACCGCGGTTAACGCGAAGAATTTACAGCGGCTTGTGGCAAGTACACATCACATTCCAGGGGACCCGCTTGTTGGTATTGAAGTGCTATTGGCTTCTGGTGCTATCTATGCGTTGGGCGATCTCTATCTGTTGTCTGGGGAAGAGATATTTAAAACGGCGGCAAAGCGGATTGTAGAAGCACTTGTGACATCGTTGAGTGATCCTTACAACGATCCGGCGGCGGCGGCGTTGAGTTACTATCGTTGGACATTTGAAGACACCGATTTTGATGCGGCGATCCGTGCGGCGTTAGCGGATTTGCCTGACGGACCGCCAGAATTACTGGCGTTGGTTTTTCCACAAGAGACGCGTCGCCGGGAACCCGGTGTCGGAAAACGATCGGATATGGCATATTGGGGAGAATGGTCAGATGATGGATCTGTGAGACCGATTCAGGAACCGTCAACGGCTACTTTGACGCTGGCGTATCAGGTGACGGGTGAGACTGGCTACGCGATGCGTGCACTCCGAAGTGCTGCGAGGCGTTTGGGTATGGCGCGGCGGGTGTTGCGCGGTGGACGGGAACATGCGGATATGGGCGGCGCGGTCTGTTCGGTCGCAGCAGGACACGGACGGAATTGGGGACAAGGTGCTGTCACTGCGTGCTATGGTCCTTTGCTTCTGGGGACGCGTGAGGTACAGGGTGAAGTCACACAACTTTTGGAGATCAAACAAAACAACGGAAACAATCATCCACCGCCGACGCTTCTGTCTTTGGTACGCCCTATCTTAGGAAACCAAGAAGGAAGTGCAGAAGTAGTGTTCTATAATGGTGGCGATGCGTCGCTTACATTTTCGTGGCGGTTCCAAAGCACAAGCGAAATATCAACGTGGCATGAAGAAACGCTTACGGCACATCAAACTGAAAAAAGAATATTGTAACCATGGTAGAGCCTATAATTACTCACACACTCACATGGTTATGTAAACTTGTGAAGGCGCGTCTCACGGAGCCACAGGCTAACAGCCTATGCTACGAATGTAAACACATTTTCGGATTTTACTATAACTCACCCTAATTTCCGAAATGCTGTGCAACGAGTACTAAGTCGAGAATATTAACGGTTGCATCGCCATTTACATCGGCTTTCGGATCATTTTGACCCAAGTGAGAAGCAACAAATGTGAGATCCAAGATGTTGACCATCCCATCTGCATTTACGTCATAAGGCATCTCAGGTGTGACCAGATTGAAACTGGTTAGTTCAAAGATGATATCCTGACTTGTTTCAAATTTAACAGGTCCGAGATCGGGTGCGAGCCACTGGTAAGAGGTAGAACGACTTGATCCGACTGCAGCGGTGGTTTTTGTGCCTATCCGAATTTTCAGGCAGTTCTCAAACGTGCCAGCCGGTGTAACCACGTCTTCTATAGCAATAACTTTATTAGTACTGGACACTGTAACGGAGCCCACCAGATATACCTCCGTCTCTCCGACGGTCTCCCACACTTCCCCAACTTGAAGTGTTGGTGGAAAAAAGACAGCAGGTGGTGAAAATTCCAGCCGCGATACACCGAACACATCACCAAGTTCTGCGACAACTTTATGGAGTTTCATCCCTTCCGCATCGATCTCAATAAGGAATGTGTTTGTATTAATCGCGCTTGTCCCTAACACCTCTGTTATAATTTTAAGGGTGCGAAACTGTTCGCCACTGAGATTTTCTTCGGGTATCTCAAGCGTGTAAGTGATACGTTCAGCCCCATCTGTGCTTTCCAAGACCCAAGTATTCCCAATATCTGTGGGATAGTAGTTCTGTGCAGATGTTGTGCTAACGAGCGCACAGAGTATCGCCGTGAGCAATACGGTATTTATAGTCACTTGATCCTCCTTTTCTTAAGTGAGGCACGGTCGCGAAGTGCGCCTGACGTGTGCTAAAAAAACGCCTTGATGGTGACATCAAGGCGTTTAATTGAATCGTGTTGATAGTTATGTCTCCTACTTGAGGATAACCATCCGTCGGGTTGCAGCAAAATCTGTGGTCTGGAGCGTATAGAAGTAGATACCACTTGCGACGCGCTCGCCACCTGCGTTCTTACCGTCCCAATAGGCTGCAGTTGATGGTGTCATGTAGGAACCTATCGGTTTCAGCCCTAAATCCAGCGTGCGAATTAGGTGCCCGGCGACATTGTGAATATGGATTGACACCTCAGCGGATTTGCTTAACTGATAGGGAATCCACGTTTCAGGGTTGAACGGGTTCGGGTAATTCTGTGCCAGAATGGTATCCTGTGGTCGCACGTCGCTGACAGTGAGTTGCAGACTGAGGAAGGCGTTGCGGATGTCAGCAGTTGAAACGGTGCGTTGGAAGGGGCCGGAGACGATATTCCCGCGTTCGTCATAAAGGACGATTTCAAGTTTATCGCCAGCTTCAACAACACTCTTGCGATTGAGATCTGCCCAGACAGCAGAAGAACGTTTCGCTTCGCTTGTGAGAGTCTCCGTAGCGATGGTACCGGTACGGAGATTTTTTGCGACGAGGATGTATCCTGTGCCTGTCGCCATGTCGCGGATGTCACTGGTGACGACGAACGCCCAAGTGTTTTTATTAGTGGAAAGTGTAGGTGCAGCAGGTGCGGCATCAGCAGCATCTGGCTCCTCTGCAGGAAGCGGATCAGGTGGATTATCTCCATCAATAATACTATCTCCTGTATTCACTACAGGTATAGCTTCTATCTCAAGCTGATCATTCCAGGCTTTACCGGTGAACTTTACCATACCGCCAGTGGGTGTATTGACAATATAACCCATGCCACCGTCAATGCCAAAACCATCACCTTCATCAACGGAGGTATAAGCACTAAACTGCTGAGTTGTCCCATCTAATCGGATAACGAGGGTTGCCTCCAACATTGCTGCCAATGATTTTGCGGTATAAGGCTCTTCCGGCATCAATGGAATAGAAATCATGTTTAAACCGGGTTCAAGCGTCACATCGAAACCGTATACTTTTGGCATCACTGGTTCTTCAACGATTGGTTCTGCAGGCACTTCAACCTCAGTGACCTCTTCGACAGTTTCCTCGGTAGTTTCCGCGGTTACCTCTTCAGTGATTTCCTCGGTAGTCTCCTCAGTTATCTCTTCAGTGGTCTCCTCGGTAGTCTCCTCAGTCGGTTGCATATCCTCAGCAGCTGGCATCTCTTCAGCAGCCGGTTCAACTAAGTTGTAACTTGCCAAGTCAAAAACAATACCCCTTGTATCATCGAAGAATTTAACGGGCCCCACATCGGGTGCAAGCCATAGGACTTCACGCTCACGTACAATTGTAATTGCCGTGACGGCTTTTCGATTCGTCTCCACCTTAACACAATCTTTGAATACGCCGATGGAGGTTTCAACGTCCTCAATTGCAACCACTTCTACAGTGCTGGTAATGGTCGCTGCTCCCACCAGTTGCAGTTCTGCTTCCGTCACAATCTCCCACGTCTGCCCGAGTGGGAACGCGGCGGGGTAATTAGTAACCGGTGGTTCATAAGTGTCCTCAATGATGCCATATATCCCTCGGTCGAAGGCAACTTGATGTAGTAGAATCTCTCCATCTTCCGCAACAGTTACCCAGGACTTATCAAACTCAACTGCGTCTGTTCCGACTGTCTCCTTGGCGACCTTCATGAGGATAAGTTCTTCACCGTCAATAATTTCGGGTCCCTCAAAGGTATAAACGCGTCGCTCCGCCCCGTCGGTACTCAAGAGAACCCACGAATTGCCGACCATCGCCGGATAATAATTTTGCGCGGTCGCTATAAGCGCGAAACCACAAACAATGCTCAATACCAAAAATGGTTTCAGCCATGACATAAGTTTGGTAACTTTCATAATTTAAGAACTCCTTTTTGAAAAAATATAGATTATCCGAGCGAAATCTCCGCCGGAATTGAGGCAAGCACGAGCGGTAGATTGTGGTGCGGTAACGCCGTGTCAGAAGGTGCATAGTGTCCTTCTGGGGGGATATTTTCCTGTTCTGAGGTGTATCGATATCCAAACCACATCCCGATCGCCATAACCAGAATAGCAACGATAATTACAACTAATACGACCCTCCAACTTACCATATCAATTTTACCCAGATTCTGCGTGTTCGTGAATAGATTTTATTCATTTATCCGTAGAAATTGTAACACCTTAATTAGTCTCAAGGTTACAAGGAATTTGTTGATGAAAACGTCAAACCGGGTCTAACGCACGCCCTTAAATCGGATAAGGTTAATTGCTGAAATTCTGAGCGACACGGACTAAATCCAAAATATTAACGATACCATCACCGGTCACATCCGCTTCGGGATCCATTTCACCGAGACGCGCGGCGACGAAAACGAGGTCCAAGATGTCCACAACCCCATCAGCGTTCACGTCATGAGGGTCAGGTTCAGTTGGCAGATTGGTCCTGACCAATTTGAAGAGCAAGCCGTCACTGTTTTGGTATTGGACGGGTCCCACATCCGGTGCTAACCATTGATAAGTCGTGGCATCAATATTTATGAACCCTCCAGCAGAGAACTGCAACGCTAATTCAACCTTCGCACAGTTCTGAAACGTTCCGGCTGGTGTCTCAAGGGTTTCAAATCCGATGACCTCTAAATTAGTAGTGCTTTTTCCGCCTATCTTTAGAAAGCCCGTCTTAACTTCGGCATCCGCCACTATCTGCCATTTATCGCCAAGCTCGAGATGTAGCGGAAAAAAAGTAGCAGGTGTTGGAAAATCCGCTGTCACGGTGCCTCCGATAGCAGCTTCTTGTAGGATAGTTCCGTGGAGTTTTATATCTTCAGTGCCGACAGTCAAAAAATACTTGTCAGTGTCAACGTCGTCAGTGCTGAGTTTCTCAGTCACAATCTTCAAGGTGATAACCTCGGTTCCGTCAACAGTTTCGGGGCCTTCAAGGCTATAGGTGCGACGCTCTTCAGCATCTGCATTTTCTAAAACCCAAGTATTGCCGACCTCCGCTGGATAGTAATTCTGGGCTGCCGCCGTGAATGTGAAACTACAAACGAAACCCAATATAAGAATTATCTTAAGCCAGCAGCAAAATATTTTTGCTTTCATACGTCAATTCCCTTCAAACAAAATAGCGATAAGAATAAAGAAATCTTTTGCCAACTTAGCGTGTTGACTTTTTCCAAACTTCGTGTGATAATAGGAATATATTACTACATTTATTGGAATTTTGCAAGAAAGAAAAAGGGCATAGCCAGGGTTATTTATTTTTAACGCGAGTTGCCACCTATACATAGACATAGCACCCCTAATGAAGTTTAAGAAAATATTTCGGTAATTTGATTTGGAGAACTGTGTCGTTCTTGGTGTATACCCGGTGCGGTTCCAAACCGCATCATAGGTATCAATTTAGGGGTTTTTCGTAGCATTTTGTAGCAGAATCTCCAGATACCGCCCCTACGGGGCTTAGGTTTTTTGGCTATACGCTGCTATAAACATGCCGTCCCCTACGGGACTCAAGAGGGTTTTGAAGTCTTCAAGATTTCTGTGTAGAATCCGGTTCGGTTAGGAAACCGAACCTACCGGCCTGGGGACTACAACGGTTATTTTTTATTAAATTGACACTTATGGTGCGGTTCCAAACTGAACCTACCGGGCCTGGGGTCCAAAATTGGGCGAAAAAACCGAAAACTAAATAGCTCTCAGGACATAGCACTGACTCGGCTGTGCTTGAAAAAACATCTAAAGGAGAACATAGATGCGCTTAGAAGGACAGGTTGCGATCGTTACAGGTGGCGGTGGCGGCATTGGAAAAGCGACATGCCTCGCGTTCGCGAGTGAAGGTGCGGATATTGTCATCCCTGAAGTGAATATAGCAAACGCAGAAGCAGCTTCAGCAGAAATAACAGATCTCGGTAGACAATGCTTAGTCATTGAGACAGATGTGGCGGATGGCGCCTCTGTGCGCGAGATGGTTCAACAGACCCTTGGGACATTTGGACGCATTGACATTTTAGTCAACAACGCTGGTATTTTCAGTTATACCCGTATAGACGCATGCACGGAAGCGGAATGGGATCGGATGATGGCTGTGAATTTGAAAGGACCGTTCCTCTGTTCTCAGGCGGTGATGGAGACGATGAAGGCACAAAGGTCTGGACGCATTATTAACCTCGGTTCGTTGGCGGGACAGGTGGGTGGATTGGTCGCGTCTGCCCCGTATTCTGCTTCAAAAGCGGGTGTGATGTGTCTGACGAAATCGTTGGCGCGTGTGCTTGGCGAGTACGGTATTACTGTTAACTCAATTGCGCCGGGTGTCGCGGCAACAGAGATGGCGAAAAATCATCCAGATATGACGGATCAGATTCCGTTAGGGCGCGTCGCCGATGCCTCCGAGATTGCGAGTGCTATCCTTTTTCTCGCCTCGGAAGAGGGACGTTATGTGACGGGTGCGACACTGGATGTCAATGGGGGCATCCGAATGGCGTAAGAAAAGTTAGAAGGAGGAATGACATGGAATATAGGACACTTGGACGGGCAGGCGTAAAGGTTTCACCGCTTTGTCTCGGTACGATGATGTTTGGTGGCCCGACGAACGAAAGGGATTCAATCCGGATTATTCACAAGGCGTTGGACGCAGGTATCAATTTTATGGACACTGCGAATGTCTATAACGACGGTGAATCAGAGCGGGTTATTGGGAAAGCGGTTCGCGAAAATCGAGAAAAATGGGTTATCGCTACGAAAGTACATGGGTCAATGGGAGAGGATGTGAATGCAGCGGGTTCGCACCGATTTCATATCATGTCAGCCGTCGAAGCGAGTCTGAAACGTCTGGGTACGGATCATATTGATGTTTATTACTTGCATCGCTGGGACGTATCTACGCGAATTGTGGAGTCGCTACGAGCTTTGGACGATTGCGTGAGACAAGGGAAAGTGCGTTACATTGCGTGTTCCAACTTCGAGGCGTGGCGCGTTTGTGAGGCACTCTGGACGAGTGAAACACAAGGCCTGGAAGAATTTGTGTGTGTGCAACCGCTTTATAATATTGTGAATCGGGATCCTGAGGTAGAGTTGCTGCCTTTCTGTGAAAAGTATCGTGTAGGGGTTGTTCCGTATAGTCCGTTAGCACGAGGTGTGCTGTCGGGTAAGTATCTGTCCGGTGAAGAACCGCCCAAAGGTTCAAGAGCGGCACGAAAAGATAGACGTATTTTACAGACTGAACTCCGCGAGGAGAGTTATGAAGTGGCACAACAGCTGAAACCGCTGGCGGATGCACACGGCAAAACATTGACCCAATTTTCATTAGCGTGGGTGCTGGCGAATCCGACGATTACCTCTCTTATCATTGGACCGCGTACGATGGAACAACTTGAGGATAACTTGGGGTGCTTAGATTGCACGCTAACGGAAGCCGATGAGACGGCTATTGACCAACTGGTGCCACCCGGAGAGCATACCGGGAAAGGGTATAATGATCCAGCGTATCCGGTGTTAGGACGATCCAGAGGTGCTTAGATTCCTACCCAGCGCATAGCGCGTCATTCCGCCGCGGTAACGCGCCCAACACGCCCCTGGTGAAGCTTTCCAACTTTGCCAGCGGGCACAATCCGTAAAGACCCCCCAATTAGAAATTGCGTAAACCCTATCATAGTTAGATTCAGACCCGTCACTTTGTTGTGGCCTGCGTAAGCTCTATCATGGTTATTCCCAGTCACTATTAGATTTTTATTTGACAATTGACCCCTCCCAAACCTAAAGGATTGGGATTCCTTTGACGGAACTCCCAAGTGGTTCTTTTAGGTTATACCACGACGTCCATTTGACGTTCTGCGATACTGGCTTCTCTGACTCCCTTCAGCGTCGCAATCGTCCAGACGTTATCCTTGGGAGCTTGTTCGGGTTTAATCCGAACCGACACGAGTGTAATCTCGCGGTGCGGGTCATCTGGCACACTACGGAAAATCACTTGAACCTTCGTGACCGACCGATACTTCTGGCAAGTATTTCTTGCTTCAGAACTTGAAATCTCAACAAAATCTGAACCTCGCAAGGTTTCAGGAATATCGTATCTTTCAACGTATTCGGATTTTGTGATGTTCGTTTTTAATGGATATTAGCCATAGTCATTCTGTCCTTGTAAGAGGGTGATTGAGACCAGTAGCAAGGTAGCTACTGCTTACACGTCTCAATCAATGACTATGTTAATTATACTACATTTTTGACGAAATGTCAACTCTTTTTTTAACTATAGCCCCATGGTCTAATTCAATAGGGCGGTTCTGTATCCCAAAGCTAAAGCATTGGGTTTTAGAACCGAAAACGTAGATAAAAAAATTTGGTGTATCATAACCTATGACTTGCGTAGCAGCGATTTTGAGCATAGCAGATTTTAAGTGTTGACGGAAAAATTCAGACAAGAGTTCGTGCTTGACTGGATAATCGCGAACAATATTGCGTAAGTCGCATATCATTTTTGTCAATGGAGCGTGCAGCGGGAAAAAAACGCTGTACGTGTAGTTTTCCAAACCGCAGAATTGAATGTAAGGTGCCGAACATGCAGAACAGACGCATCAATTTTAACGTTGAAAAAACGGCTTTCCCCGTGCTTGAAATGGACGATGTGCGCGGCGATATGTTGTGCTGCGGCTTCGTTTGTTCGCGCATAATCTGCCTTGCTAACTTGGATTTAACAAGGTTTCCCCCCCCCCCCCGCTTTACATATATTAAGTAATATTCTTCACAATATGGTATCAGCAATTATTGCTGTGCTATATGTTTCGCGCCCGCGCGCTCCGTCTTGCCCGGCGGGTTTCGTCGCGGGCTGTTTTTGTTGCATTCGGCTTTGTGTTAATTCTATGCAGCGCAATTTTCACCTAAGGAGCCTCTCTTATCCTGACAATTCACATTGTCAAATACGAAATATAATCTGAAAAAGGAGAATTATTATGAGAAATTTACTGTTTAGTTTACTCGCAATTTTGCTTGTTATGGGGTGTGGTCCCGAAGGACAGAAGATGGGATCGTCTGTTATGTCGGCGGTGGATGACGCAGAGCCGACAGAGGGTGTCCTTGGAGGTGTCCCGCGTATCCCCGTTTCTGTTGCTATTATGCAAGACAAAATCACCGGTCCGTGGCTTTGGATGATTGCGCCAACGGAACCCGGCAAAGGTGGTGCAGCTTCCACGGATATTGATTCATTGGCTGTTGCCAGCAATGGTGCCGTCACTGAGATGGATGTCGCGACAAACGGTGCATCTGAAGGCGATTGGGTCGGTGAGGTGCCATGGACACCTGGAGTGATTGCCGATACTGGTGGTGACAACGTCGGTGACGTCGTCAATAAGTTTATACTGCTGTTGATAGGTTTGGGCGAAATGAACTTAGATGACTTCTCGTCTTATGCATTGATTTCCCTTTGGTCTGATGCTGATCAGTCAAATGTGCCAATGAGGGTTGGGAGTGATGATTCTATCAAAGTGTGGCTCAACGGTGAGGTGGTTCATAACATGCCCGTGGATCGAGGTGCTGACGATTTTCAGGACAAATTCAAGGTTAATTTAAAAACAGGTGATAATCTATTGTTGGTCAAAGTTAGTGAGCGCAGCCTTTCTTGGTCTATGTTCGTCGGGATTGGAGATGAAGCCGTGCTTGCTGATGAGGATCTTATTGAAGAGGTACCTGTTGAAGAGGCGGCTGAAGAGTTGTAATCGGGCATCCGTAGGCAATCGCTATATTCTGGTTTCAGACGCTGTGTCTGTGATAGTTATCTATCGGGGTTAGAAACCCCTCCTACAAGCGCACTCACAAAATCGGTGGCAACTTGGGTTACTTTTCATCAACCTATATATGATCCTAAATTCTAAAGGAAGAAGTTATGAAAAATAAGACAGTTTTGTCGTTAACACCGTTACTATTATTAATGGTAACCACCCTATTTCTAACCCCTAAATTTGGGGAGGCAGATACTCCTCCCGTGTACTGGACAGACTGGGATACGAGTAAAATTCAGAGGTTAGTCGGAGGACGTGCCGAGGATCTTCCTATAAGATTGGATCAACCATTCGGTATTGCCTTAGATGTTACTGCGGGCAAAGTATATTGGACAGATAGTGGCACGGATAAGATCCAACGGGCAAACCTCGATGGCGGAAACGTGGAAGACCTCGTCACAGGGTTGCGGGATCCAGAGGGGATCGCCTTAGATATTTCTGGGGGCAAGATATATTGGACAGATAGTGGCACGGATAAGATCCAACGGAAAAACCTCAATGGCGGAAATGTGGAAGACCTCGTCACAAGAGCGGACACAGGATTGGAGCGTCCACATGACATCGCCCTGGATGTTGGTAGGGGTAAGATGTACTGGACAGATACGAGCACAGGTAAGATCCAACGGGCAAACCTCAATGGCAGAAACGTAGAAGACCTCGTCACAGGATTGGAGAGTCCAGAGGGGATCGCCTTAGACACTGCTGCGAACAAGATGTACTGGACAGATTGGAGCACCGATGAAATCTGGTGGGCAAACCTTGATGATTTAAACCCGCAACCTCTCATTACCACAGGAATAAGTGATCCCGTTGATATCGATTTGGACTTAAACCGCGGTAAGATGTACTGGGTAGAGCAAGGCAGCGACAAGGTTCGATGTGCTAATCTTGATGGCTCTGGTGTGGAAGACCTCGTTACTACTGGGTTGAGTCGCCCATTTGGTATTGCAGTTGGCAGAGGTGCGGTAATCAATAACCGCGGTGATGACCATGGCGATGCGCCTGCTGAGGCGACTGTTCTTCCTTTGGGCAGTTCGATCGCCGGCCGAATCGAACCGAGCAGTGACGTAGATTATTTCCGCGTGGCCGTCAACGGTCCTGGTCAGTTGACGGTCTATACAACGGGTAACTTTGATACTTTGGGGTCGCTACGAACTAATCTTGGCTCCCTACTCATAGACAATGACAATGGTGGCGTTGACCCCTCCCAAACCTAAAGGATTGGGATTCCTTTGACGGAACTCCCAAGTGGTTCTTTTAGGTTATACCACGACGTCCATTTGACGTTCTGCGATACTGGCTTCTCTGACTCCCTTCAGCGTCGCAATCGTCCAGACGTTATCCTTGGGAGCTTGTTCGGGTTTAATCCGAACCGACACGAGTGTAATCTCGCGGTGCGGGTCATCTGGCACACTACGGAAAATCACTTGAACCTTCGTGACCGACCGATACTTCTGGCAAGTATTTCTTGCTTCAGAACTTGAAATCTCAACAAAATCTGAACCTCGCAAGGTTTCAGGAATATCGTATCTTTCAACGTATTCGGATTTTGTGATGTTCGTTTTTAATGGATATTAGCCATAGTCATTCTGTCCTTGTAAGAGGGTGATTGAGACCAGTAGCAAGGTAGCTACTGCTTACACGTCTCAATCAATGACTATGTTAATTATACTACATTTTTGACGAAATGTCAACTCTTTTTTTAACTATAGCCCCATGGTCTAATTCAATAGGGCGGTTCTGTATCCCAAAGCTAAAGCATTGGGTTTTAGAACCGAAAACGTAGATAACTTGAATTTCAGGGTACAACGTCAGGTCAGAGCGGGTACGTATTATGTCAGAGTTGAAGGGCACGGTAATGCTATTGGCAACTATACTGTTCATGCGACATTTAGCAGTGATGGCGATGACCACGGCAATACGCGGGCACTCGCGACCCGGCTTTCTTTGGGCAGTTCGATCGCCGGCCGAATCGAACCCGGCGATGACGTAGATTACTTCCAATTCACAGTTGTAGTCCCCGGTGAGTTGATACTGTATACAACAGGTAACATTGATACTGTGGGATGGCTGGAAGCTGGCGGCCGGAACCTGGCAGACGATGACGATAGTGGAGATGGCTTGAATTTCAGGATACAACACCGTACAGGTACGGGCACGCATCACATCAAAGTCGAAAGTCACGGGGGTCAAACTGGAAACTATACCCTTCACACAAGATTTACATCCGACGGGGGCGGTGGTGCTGATGATCACGGCAATACGCGTGCTGACGCGACCATTATTCAAAATGTGGGAGACTCAGTCGCCGGCCGAATCGAACCCGGCGATGACGTAGACTACTTCCGCGTGAGAGTTCATGATCCCGGTCAGTTGACGGTCTATACAACAGGGAACATTGATACTATCGGCTGGCTGGAAGATAGTTCTGGTGACACCCTGTTAGAGAATGACGACAATGGAGATAACTTGAATTTTAGGATACAACACAAGGTCAGCGCAGGCTGGTATCACATCAAAGTTAAAAGTCTCGATGGTCAGACTGGAAACTATACCCTTCACACAAGATTTACATCCGACGGGGGCGGTGGTGCTGATGATCACGGCAATACGCGTGCTGACGCGACCATTATTCAAAATGTGGGAGACTCAGTCGCCGGCCGAATCGAACCCGGCGATGATGTCGATTACTTCCGCGTAAGAGTTAATGCCCTTGGTCAGTTGACGGTCTATACAACAGGGAACATTGATACTTCGGGGCAACTTCAAAATAATTCCGGTGCCCTCTTGACAAAGGATGACGATAATGGAGATAACTTGAATTTTAGGATGCAACACAAGGTCAACGCAGGCACATATTACGTAGAAGTAACAAGTTGGGCCGAGGTTGGAAACTATACCCTTCATACAGGGTTTACACCTGATAGGGGCGGTGGCACTGATGATCACGGCAATACGCGTGCTGACACGACCCTTATCCAAAATGTGGGAGACTCAGTCGCCGGTCGAATCGAACCCGGTGATGACATAGATTACTTCCGCGTGAGAGTTCATGATCCCGGTCAGTTGACGGTCTATACAACAGGGAACATTGATACTATCGGCTGGCTGGAAGATATTTCTGGTGACACCCTGTCAGATGATGATGATGATGGAGATAACTTGAATTTTAGGATACAACACAAGGTCAGCGCAGGCTGGTATCGCATCAAAGTCAAAAGTCACGGGGATCAGACTGGAAACTATACACTCAGAACAAGTTTTACCCCGGACGACCTCCGCTTGACGATTCCGGAAGATCTCATTTCAGAGGTGGCGTTTGGTCCAAACTCGACCTACTTCGTCTTGAACGCGCAATATCCAATACTGACAGGGGCTTCGGGCGATTTATCCTATGGAGGGTGCATCCTAACACTTGATTTGCCTGGTGTGCCAGACAATACGCTACTTGCGACCGTTTGGCTAACCGTATTGGAGAGATTCATCCAAGCCATTGATGAGATCGATAGGGCGGTACCTCTTTTTCAGTTTTTGGACCAACTTGGTGTCAGTCCTTTTGATCTTGTTGCGGATGTGGGGGCTGGTGTCTTTCTACCAAATGCGCGGAAATATTTTATGTTCCCTCTTGAAACAATGCAAGAAGTCAGAGATAAGATACAGGAGGAGGCAATCCGAAGCCAAAATATAACACTGATTGCTGCTGCTATTGGCTCGCTCCCTCTTGCGGGTGACGTAGGAGCGGTGATAGTAAGTTTAGGTGTTATAGAATTGCAGAGACTGTCTGCTCTCATAGAACTTGTGCAATCTACCATGGATCCCAAAATTCACTTAAACCCTGGGGTGGGTGAGCTTGTCAATGCTATCATTGGGGGTCGTAGTATTCTTGATGTTTTCATCGATTTTTTCGATCGGGATAATCGGCCTAATGACCGACTGAGGTATCTGATTTACATCCCGAAACGGGTAGAGGAGATAGACATTAAGGTAGAACAAAAGTATAACCTCAAAGGCCAAACTGGGGAGTTGACATATGAGGGCACGTGGAATTTGGTGAGTGGGACCTTGGCGGCACCGAATGCACACAGCATGTCGCTTGCAGACTATCCACCGTTCCAAGAGCTGCCTTTGGAAGTTCAGGAATTCCTTCTCCGTTACTTTGGGGAACCGATGGGCATTGGAGATTGGCAGATTCCAGAAGTAACATCTCTGTTGCCGAATTATCCGAACCCGTTTAACCCTGAGACGTGGATCCCGTATCAGTTGTCCGAGGCTGCGGATGTGACGATGACGCTCTACGACATCACCGGCCGCGTCGTGCGGCATCTGGACTTGGGGCATCAGCGTGCGGGGGTCTATCACAATCGGAGTCGTGCGGCATATTGGGATGGTAGGAATGCCCAGGGTGAACCGGTGGCGAGCGGTGTCTATTTCTATACCTTGAAGGCGGGGGAATTCGCGGCGACGCGGAAGATGCTGATTCGGAAGTAGTATCAAATGACCATAGGATGGCTGGAGTGCTGATGTTTATTAGCTTTCCAGTTATCATTTCTGAGTCGGTTGCGTTGGGTTCGCTGGCATCTTCTTTGAGAAATGATGCGCTCAGCAGAAACACCCAATACATCCAAAAACGCAGTGAAACCCAACTTCATACTCTCAGGTATCCGTAAACCGCAAAGGCGTTGGGTTTCTCTCGGTTTTCTGTTTGCCGTGCCATCTCTGGTGCAAGCTGAGTTTTGTGTTACTTTTTAGGGTTTTGGGAGTCTCCGTTCAACCTAACGGAAATCCGCAAAAACACCTACGGGACGATATGATTTTTCTAAAATTGACCTCTATGGTGCGGTTTTGCGATGTACCCATAGGTGTCAATTTAGTCCCGTAGGTTGGGTTGAACGGATACCACCAAAACGGTAAAAATCATAGAAAATGCGACTTGCTCCAGATACGCTACCTTCACCAGAGACCGAGTGAAACCCAACGCTTTGATTTGAAGTCTCCTAAAAGCTAAGTGTAAAGTTGGGTTTCTCTCGGTTCTTGCCTGATAGAAGGTTGTATTGGATGTGAGATGTGTTTGGTATATCACCATCTATCTTCTCAAGAGCGTTCAACCTAACGGAAACACCCAAGCAAAAACACCTACAAGACTTCAAGTTTCCGCGTCGTATCCGGTTCGGTTAGGGGATTTAGTCTGGGGTTAGACTAAATCCGTTCCTTGTATTACATTCCGAACCTACCGGGCCTGGAGGGTCCCTAAATTGACACCTATGGTGGGGTTGCAAACCGAACCTACCGGTCTGGAAGAATGTGGCGAGGTTCTAAAACCTCGCCAGCAGATGTTTGTGTAAGTTTTGCCGCTATCAAAAGGCATCTTACTTAATGGATTTGATGTTCCCCCACATGGTCGTTAGTTTTCCTTGAGGTTCAACGTCTAACAATTCACCGAACCGATTGGTAATAAGTTCCCCGATTTCCAAGCCGACCTGTGCAAGATAATCGTCTGGCTTATTACCGAGTGTTTCCATGTGAAAATGGACGAAATAGCCTTTCATATCCGGTGCAGCAAAGAGGATCGGATCCGCTGAGTTCCCGACTTCAGCATAGACTTCGATGGGGTCGCACTTCTCTGCTTCCAATACGTTGAGCAGCCCTGGACGATTCGGATTAAAGGGTTCCAAACTGGGAATCAGTTTTTTGCCTGATTTATCCGTGCCTTAGCAATGTTCAGCGCAACTTCGCGAGTGCTATCCACAAACGTTACCGCGATTTATAGGAAAGGTTTCGCTTACGGTAACCACGGTAAAATTCTGGCAAAGGCACGAGAATGCTCTTTGAGAAGAAAAAAATTCCGCTGCGTTGTGTCAGAGAGCCTGTTACATCGTCGGATAGCATGTTTCCTGATTTCATAGAGTTGATACCCCAAATCTGTGACGAAATCTTCAATTTCCGCGAAAGTATCACGGTTTGTTTCGCCAACATCTTTGAGTTCCGCCATTAAAAGCGGGGCATGTGTCTTTAAGTAATATTCACCCCCTTTCAATACTTCTAACTGATACCCCTCTACATCAATTTTGACAAAATCCGGAGCCGGTAGTTTGGGAAAAAGGTTGTCAATTGTGTCAAGTGTCACGCGTTCGGATGCTGCGCGCCCATCAGCATATTTTAACGAAGCCGTGCCTTCGGCAAGCCCTGCCTCGGAATAGTAGAGATGTCGCTGTTCCTGTTTGTTACCCAGCCCCTTGTTGGCCACAGTGACGTTGGTGAACTGGTTGAGAGAGACATTTTCCTTAAGGTAACCATAGGTGCGCGCTGCGGGCTCAAAAGCTACGACCGTTCCGCTGTCCCCAACCTGTGCAGCAAGGAGACAGGTATAAAACCCGATGTTCGCGCCGATGTCCCAACAGGTGTCGCCCGGTTTGATTAACTTCAGGAGCTTGGTAACGATATATCTTTCGTCGTGGGTGCCGTAGAAATAGAGATATTGGTGCTCCGGGTTCGCCAAGTTACCTTTCAGTCGAAACCGATATTTGGTTTCAAAGGTCGCAATCGGGTCTTGGGGTGTAATCCACTCTCTGGTAAGATTCAAGAGTAGACGTTTCCCGTCGGTGATCGGACACCAGCGAAGGTACCCGCGGACAAGTCGATTGAGTTGCGGGTTCACCCCCACGTCTGAAGCCCCAACAATTTTTTCCCCAGTTCGGTGAGGTATGCGGTTTCGCCAGATTCATGTTCTTTTTCTGCACGTTCGCCGCCAAAGCCTGCCATGCGTTCTTTCCAAGCATTGATACGTCGCTCGCGTGCTTCGGGATTCGCCTCGCCTGTCGGTGTCATAGTGATGTATTGGGCGACACGGGGTTTATCGGCAGTGTTGATGCCAGCACTATGTGGCAATGCACTGTGCCAAATAACAAGATCGCCTGCTTTACCCGGCACAGGAATTGCCCCAAGTGCTTCTAAATTTTGATGTCTCGGATCGGCATGCGGCGGCAGGTTTTTTATCCATTCATCAATCTTATTATGGAACCCCGGCACACAGGTGAATGCGCCTTGGTTGGCTGCGGTATCGGTGAGATAGAGAACGCCTTGTACATGGAATCGGACAGGGACCTCCACGGACATGTCCCAATGAAGTCCTAAGTTTGTGCGTTCAAATTTACCGGGGGCATTGGGTGGACTCATGCTGGCGCGATCGAAACTGACCCATAATTTTTCATTGCCCCAAATTTCGGCGAAAGCCTGATGGACGCGTGGAAACTGGCGAGTTGCCCACAAAGCCGGATGCTGATAGATTTCTACCATGATCCCCTTACGCGATGGGTCAGCGTACCAACTATCAGGATCGTCGGCATCCATTTCGAGAAAGTCCCAGACAGCCTGCGCCGTATTCTGTATTAATTCAAGGGGTGCCGCGTCGTGGATAACGACATAGCCGTGTTCTTCCCAAAAAGCGCGATCTTCGGAACTTAAAACTGCCATTTTTTCCTCCAGTAACTAAGGCTGTCAGCCGTCAGCAGTCGGCTGTCAGTTTGATCTGTTGGATTTTGCTGCTACGGCAACTCCCGTTTTTCAGGGAGTGTTGTCTCAGCGTGTTTATAGTAGATCCCGCACTTACTTAGACACTCATATCGTCGTGTGAACTGTGAAGTTATGTCCGGATGCCACAGGCTAACAGCCTATGCTACAAAGAAACCCAAACTAAAGTTTATGCTACAAGTGTAAACAGGACTTACGCAAATTTAGCACGCGATGGTAAGTTTTTTAGTTTTTAACCCCCTAAATCCCCCAACCCCCCATATCCCCCCTTATCAGGGGGGTAGGGGGACTTTAAGAGGCAATGCGTAAGTCCTATGTAAACTTATTTTCGGATTTTACTATAATCATTTTTTTAACCTAACCGACGTAAGTAGGCAGATAAAAAGATAACGATGAGTCCCAAGATTATCGTGAGGTTGAGCCAGGGTGCGGGTTTCTTTTGGTACACGCCAAATACCGGATATGGGAATGTTAGGGCAATCGCTAAGGTAAATATTAGAAAGACGATGAAGAGTTTGATACCTAAGACGAAGATGTAGAGCGAGTAATCTGAAACAACAGGATCGACAGCGGCATCGGCGCGTGCGGTGCGAAAAAAGGTTATAAAGTTATACAATCCGGATATGAGGATCGTTAGCAAAGCTGTCCAGACGACACTACTGAAACGTCGCAGTGCCGATGCGATCAACGCTGCAGGTTCAGCGAAACGGTTAGCAATCGGTAGCAGCACAACACGAAAAAAAAAGAAGCCTCCTATCATCAAGACGACGGATCCGACATGTATCCACTGGATCAACGACTTTAGAAACATATTTTTAATTATTGGGTTTCCGCGCCGATTTTTCCGTTGTCAAAATCGGGTTTTTGATGCATTTCAACAACGTTGGAGATAATTGCATAATTCACAAATACTATGTCAAAGGGCAGTCTGTATAGCATGTTGACTGCCCTTTTTCATCAGCTATGCGATTACACCACCGGCTTTCCGCCAATGGGATTAAAACAGGAGCGAGCCTGCTTGCAAGCGTCTGGCGACACGAACTGATCGTCGGGTCCGACAACTTGCATGGTGCAGTTGCACCAATAGTGCGAACCGGGGTTGTTTTCAACGAGGTTCTGCAAATTGCCGCCCGGAATGTAAATCGCCTTCGTCCGGAGGTTCTGGCATATCGGACGATTAAGGATTGGAAGTGTTTTTCCTTCTAACATATTGATGCTCCTTTAGCTTGCGGCCATCATAGCGGCGCGGCTGACGAGATTCTGTGTTAAGGTTACCTTATAGGCGTTGTCGTTCAAGGGTTGCGCGTCCTTGACGGCATCCGCGCCTGCCTGTTTACTGACATCGTCGTCAATTATCTTACCGGTAAGTGCGACTTCTGCTTCTTTAGAACGCCACGGTGCAGGCGCGACCCCACCGAGAATGACACTGGCAGATTGACAGGTTTTTCCATCCATCTCAAAGACCCCTGCCACACTTGCTAATGCGAAGTCTGGCGCGCCTTTCTCGCGAGCCTTAAGATAAAAACTCTTGGTATTGGATTTAGCAGGAGGGACTTGGACTTCAACAACAATCTCATTAGGTTCAAGTACATTTTCACGGAACGGGTTCGCTGCGGGTAAGGTAAAGAAATCCTCAAGCGACATCGTTTTCTCTCCCTCCGGTCCGATGATCTTGACTGATGCCCCAAGCGCAATAAGTGCGGGTGCGAGGTCCGAAGGATGTACAATGTAAACAGGGTCCCCGCCAAGGATCGCGTGATATTTGCTCAAGCCATCAACTGCATAACAGATGTCTCCACCTTTTTTCAGACAATGGGTGCTCTCATCGCGATAATACCAGCATCGTGGACGTTGGCAGAGATTTCCGCCGAGTGTCCCGACGTTCCGAATCTGGGGTGTAGCAACAGACCCCGCGGCTTGTGCCAAGACGGTGTAATGATGCTGGATCGTCGGATGTCTGGCGATGTCCGCAACGGTAGTTAGTGCCCCGATCTTTAAGCCGGATGCGTCGGCTTCAATGCCATCCATGCCGGGCAACGTTTTGAGGTTAATGAGCGTCTTTGGTGTCTCAACGTACTCCTTAAGTTCAGCGAGCAGATCCGTACCGCCAGCAATAAGCATCGCTTCGCCCCATCCACTGTCGCTGAGTAGTGCGGTGACCTGTTCGAGACTGGTGGCGTTGACGTAACTAAATTTTTCCATCTTTCTAATTTTCCTTGCGGTTCGGTTAGGTGAGTTGAATGAATGAAGTGCCTTTCCGTAGATGTAAAGAAACACCCAAGCAAAAACCCTTCCATTTCATTACAGGCTCAGGTTTTTGATGTTGCGAAAAATGCCTTTCTTCCTTATGCCTTCTTCTCGGCAAGCGCGGTGAGAATCTTATCGGGTGTAATGGGCAATTCCCGAATCCGCACGCCAATAGCGTTGTAAACGGCGTTTGCGATCGCCCCGGGTGTCGGAATACATGGGGGTTCACCGACGCCTGTAACCTTTCGATGCGTATCGAAGACGATGGATTTAATCTCAGGAATCTCAAAAGTTCCGGGGACTTTATAATCCTCAAGGTTTGCATTGAGCATGCGGCCGGTCTCTGCATCCATGAACCGTTCTTCAAGGAGTGCTTGCCCCAACCCCATAATGACGCCCCCATTAATCTGGCTCTCTGTCGTCAAACGGTTAATCGCCAATCCACAATCTTGAACGGCGACAATTTTGATGACTCTGATAGCACCGGTTTCAGTATCAATTTCAACTTCAGCGAACTGTGTGCCAGCGACCCCGCCTTGCCGGAGTTCTTCATCCCAATTTCCACCTTCGCTGATGCTTTCCATACCGAGTTGTCCGGTTGCGAGTTCCCATTTAATTGTCTTCGTTCTATCAGAAACGACATAAATCGTGCGGTTGCCGACGCGTAGATCTTCGACAGGTGCATTCAGCTGTGGCGCAACGCGTTCAAACAATTTCTGTTTTGCCGCCGCTGCAGCAGTTTTGATAACCGGTGCGACAGATGCCGTTGTTTGACTACCACCACTGCCGCCAGAAGGCAGCCCTGGTGCGCTATCGCCAACTCTTACGGTGATATCCGTCGGTGCAAGCCCGAATTCCTCGGCAACAATAATTGCGATTGCGGTTCGGATACCGGTGCCGATGTCCTGCGTTCCAGTGACCGCTTCGACGGTGCCATCCGAATTGATGGTGACGCGCGCTTGTGTGCTGGGTCCACCACCGCCGCCCCATAAACCGCTACCAACGCCCATGCCGCGCTTTTTTATGCCTTCGCCAGAGCCGGGGACGCTGTTACGGCGATGCCATCCAATCTCTTGGGCACCGAGCGTATATTGTGCTTGACGTACCTCACTCGGATCGTTGATACGGCGGAATTCCAATGGATTCATTCCCAGTTTCTCAGCGAGTTCATCCATCAGCGAATCCATAGCAAATGCGCCTTGCGGATGTCCTGGTGCGCGCATCGCGCGTTGGTTTCCGACGTTGACAGCAACATTTACCTTTTCCGTACGCAGATTTGGTACATGATAGACGTAAGGTGCTTGAAAACCAGCACCGCTTGAGATACCACCTGTGCCGTGTCCTTTCATATCGTAAGCGATGAGCCGTCCGTCGCTCGTCGCGCCTGCCCGCACATGCTGTGTCATTGAGGGACGATTCCCTGCGACGAGGTGCTCTGCCTTCCGAGTGAGCATCAACTTGACGGGTCTGCCAGTGATACGCGCCAAGTCAGCGGCAGTGCGTCCTTCCACCCCCGGTCCGAATTTACTACCGAAACCGCCGCCCATGTGCTCCGTGATGACTCTGACCTGATTTGCGGGTAGATTAAAGGAGCCTGCCAAATCGTTACGAACCCCAAAAACGCCTTGTGTAGATGCCCAAACGGTCAGATTCTGCTCATCTTCCCACTCAGCAACATGTCCGTGTGTTTCCAAACAGACGTGTGTCTGGACAGGTGCGTGATAGGTCGCCTCGACCTCAACAGCGGCTTGTGCAAATCCGCCTTCAAGGTCACCTGCTTCTCTGACGTTCGGATCGCTCTGATTACCCGCCCAATCGTCTCGGATTTGTGGCGCGCCTTCTGCCATGGCATCTTCTTCCGTGACGACATGCGGTAATTCTTCGAGATCGACATGAATCAATCGGATTGCGTCTTTAGCGATGTCGTCCGTCTCCGCTACGACTGCGGCGATCTCTTGTCCTTGATAACGAATTTTCTTTCCAACTTCAACAATTTGTACGACTGCTTTGACACCGGGCAGTGCTTCCGCTTCGCTGAGGTCTACACCGACAACGTTCGCGTGTGCAATTTCAGAACGTAAGATGCGGCCATAAAGCAGTCCGGGTCGATTGATATCAAAAGTATACTTCGCTTTTCCAGTGACTTTATCCTTACCTGACAAACGGGGTATCCGTTTGCCGATGAGTCGAGATTCACTTGCTTCTCCCCATGATGCCATGCGTTTTCCTCCTATTTTTTTAACGACTGGGTTTTCGCGTCGATTTTTCCGTTTTGCCCCCAACTCGTGCCTTTCTTTATACTCTGTATGCGTCGAGTGGATGGTCAAAAAACCGGGTTTTCGATCAATTTCAACCGAGTTGATGACGGTTGGATATTAGCACACGAAACACAAGCCCCTCGTTCAATTTTTGTAGTAGAGCAATAGGACTCACATCTTCTTGGATGCGGTTTTGACAGCATCAAAGATAAACGGATAGGTGCCACAGCGACACGTGTTGCCCGACAAACCAACTTTGATTTCTTCAAGGGTCGGTTTTGCGTTTTCACTCAACAGTGCTGCGGATGAGACGACGAAACCGGGTGTGCAGAATCCGCACATCAGCGCGTCGTGCTGGATGAATGCCTCTTGGACAGGGTGTAGGTCGTCGCCGTCGGCTAACCCTTCAACCGTCGTTATCTGCTTGTCTTGTGCATCCATGGCAAGCATCATGCAGGCGTAGACAGGTTTTCCATCTGCCATGACGGTGCAGCCGCCACATTCACCCCGGTCACAAATGAGTTTGGCACCGGTTAAGTCAACATTGTTCCCGCTCGTATCAATTCCGTCGCGCAAAACGGTCAAGAGGGTTGTCCGCGCTTCAACTTCAACTTGATACGGTTTCCCGTTGATATTGAGTTGAATTGTCGCGCTCGCGACGGCCTCTCCTGCTTGGGCATCGGCGGCTTTCTCGCTACCGATTAAAACACTGGGTGCGACGGTTGCGGCAACGGTACCGGTACCTACACCCTTTAAGAAGCTCCGGCGCGAGATGTTCGTGCCCTGTTTCTTTTCTTTATCAGGCATGCGGTGCCTCCTTACAATTATAAGTTCAGATCAAGGTTATAACGTTAGTTAGTCCGTTAGCTATTTCACATTTTTCATCAATATATCATATTTCACATTTTTTATCAAGAGAAAAAAAACTTCGGAAACAGAACTATTCAGTTTTAACAGGACTTACGCAAATTAAGGAAATATTGGACATTTCGATGCAAAAAGTGGAAATTTATGCCCTTTAAACCCCCTAAATCGCCCTTATCAGGGGGACTTTAAGGCAAAATGCGTAAGTCCTATTTAAGAAATTAGCGGGTCTTGCGTCTCCTTTTTGCATATCCGGTGCGGTTGGGAATGCAGCTCGCATTTGGGGTTTTTGCTTGGGGTTTTTGATAGGGTGTTTCTGCGGATTTCTTCGCGTACGCCGCAAAACCACACCTACCGGGTCTGGGGTGAAGATTCGATCGGAAACTGGAGAATTGAATGGCTCTGCTTCGGAAAATATTGTTTCCGTGAAGCAGAAAAATTGATTGGCAATTTTTCGCAGAATAGGGTATCATATTAATGTCTTGATGCACTCATAAGAGAGTTTGCTGAAACATAATATTATAAAGAGGCAGTTTGTCTACTGAAAACAAAAAGGAGCTATCATGGCTGCGAATACGTTTGAAATTAGTGACGATACGTTTGAAGGAATGGTGCTTACATCGGATACACCGATTGTTGTTGACTTTTGGGCGGAGTGGTGCGGTCCGTGCAAAATGATTGCCCCGATCTTGGAAGAACTCGCCGAGGAAAATTCGGAAACTTTCAAAGTTGGAAAAGTCAATGTTGATGACAACCGCCAAACCGCGATGCAGTACGGCGTCCGGAGCATCCCGACACTGCTTGTGTTCAAAGACGGCAAAGTTGCGGGACAGATTGTTGGTGCGATGCCCAAAGATGCACTGAAGAAGAAAATCTTAGACGTATTGTAAGCCCCTACCGCTCGGAATGGAAGGTTGGAAGATTGGAAGGTTGGAAGGCTGGAAGATTGGAAATTAAAGTTTTCTTCTACCCTTCCATTTTCTTATCTCCGTCCTATGTGCCGCTATGTTTTGGCAACTCGTCTACAATGTGTTCGCTGTCCCTACCATGTTCGTTGGTTTTCATTGCGCGCGGTGCTGTAACCCGAAGATCCAAGCGGGTATCAAAGGGCGGAAAGGTGTATTTGCAGAACTGGCAAACCGACTCCAGACGGCTCGACATTTAGAAAAAACTGCCTGGTTTCATTTTACCTCTGTCGGCGAGTTTGAGCAGGCGAAACCGCTCATCGAAGCGATTTATGCTGAGACCCGAATTGTCTTAACCTTCTTTTCACCCTCCGTTGCGCTGAATGCTCAATCTTATCCTTATGCTGATGCGGCTGTCTATCTCCCTTTAGACACGCCACGTAACGCTGAACGCTTGATACAACTGATCGAACCTTCGTTAATAGTTTTTTCCAAATTCGACATTTGGCCCAACCTCGTCTGGAAAGCCTCTAAATACGAGATTCCGATTATCGTGGTCGCCGGAACGCTACACGCTGCATCGAAACGGTTGTCGCGCTTTGCGAAACCGTTTTTTCGGAGTGTACATCGGCACATCCGCGTGCATTGTGCGATTTCAGAAGCGGATGCGGCGCGCTTTCAAGAGCTCTGTTCATCAGCACACGAGATTGTTGTTACGGGAGATACGCGCTATGAACAGGTTTACCGGCGGGCGGTTTCTGTTGAACCTGATACAGAATTTTTCGCCGGACAGGCAACTCTAAAACGCCCGATTCTTATCGCTGGTAGCACCTACACAGAGGACGAGAGGGTGCTGCTGCCTGCGTATCAGTTGCTGCGGCAAAACGCGCCGGAAAACTATCCGCATCTAATTCTGGTTCCGCATGAACCGACCCCTGAACGGATCAAGGAAATTCGCGGGTATCTCATGCGCGAGCGATTGAAGTATCTCTGTTTTTCTGAACTTACGCCTGATGTAGATTTGTCGGCGGTGGATGTCCTCGTCGTTGATAGTGTGGGACTTCTTGCGAAGTTATATGGGTTGGCAGATATTGCGTTTGTTGGTGGGAGTTTCCGGGGAAGCGTTCACAATGTGATGGAACCGGCTGCGATGGCGAAACCTGTTATCTTCGGTCCAACGATCCAGAATGCACACGAGGCATCTCTGCTTGTGGATCGTGGGGCGGCGAAATTGGTTCGGACTGCGGAAGCGTTGGCAGATGCTATTATAACGTGGTTGGACGATGTGGATGCGCGGACGATAGCAGGCGATATTGGAAAGCAGTTGATTGCGGAGAGTCTGGGCGCGGTGGACCGAACTTTGGTGCATTTGCGGGCGTATGTGTGAAATGAGGACACGACCTGTTGCTATGATAGAATTTTAGCGCAGGATATATGCTATATCGCTGCGCTGTTGGGATCAGGTCCTCTGACAAATTACACTGTAAATAATCGGATATAGCAAAACCCATTTAAAAGGGCCTTTTTTAAAAACAATACCGTATAGTCAGGACTGTCTAAATGGTATAGGTTCTGATTTTCCTATTCAGAGTGCGGGAGATTCTCTTGAAGCGTCTTCGTAGCTTCGTCGTAACGGTAATCCTTAATACCGAATTCCTCAAAGTTGGCAATAATGCGGGCAATTACTTCTTGACGTTGGTCTTCTGTCAGCGATTCTATAAATTCCTTAATACGCTGAATAAGCGGGTTCACGGAATTTCTAAGCCGAGTGAGGTCAAGTTCCTTAACATCTGGCTCCTCAGATTGTTCAGATAACAATCCTAAAAGGTCTTTAGCTCTGCTGAGTGATGCGGGCAGCTTTATTACATCATCCTCAATCTCCATTGAGCCCTCCAATTCTACAGAATTGTCTACCTCTTCTGCTACTTCACCTATATCATCAATTGCCTCTGCCATCATTTCTAAACCATCACCTAATAAATCCAGAAGAGAGCCGAGTGGCACAAAAGCTAAAAGTGCTTTTAGCCCCATTCTCAATCGCCGCCGGTTGGTGGCTCTTTCTACTTTGGCAACAAGTTCCTTATATACTTCCAACAAATGATTGAACCTTCGTTGCTCATCGTAGATTATGGCAAGGCAGAGATGTAATGATAACTCTGACAAACAAATAAGCCACAGCGCATTCTTGTTACTCTCAACTACCTCCTTTAAATTTTCCGATAGACGTTCGCTAAGTTGCCGCTCCTGCTCCAGTTCATCAGATAGCCTCTCGTTAAGTTGCCGCTCTTGTTCCAGTTCGTTAGATAGACGTTCGCTAAGTTGCCGCTCCTGCTCCAGTTCGTTAGATAGCCTCTCGTTAAGTTGCCGCTCCTGCTCCAGTTCATTAGATAGCCTCTCGTTAAGTTGCCGCTCTTGTTCCAGTTCGTTAGATAGACGTTGACTAAGTTGCCGCTCCTGCTCCAGTTCATTAGATAGCCTCTCGTTAAGTTGCCGCTCTTGTTCCAGTTCGTTAGATAGACGTTGACTAAGTTGCCGCTCCTGCTCCAGTTCATTAGATAGCCTCTCGTTAAGTTGCCGCTCTTGTTCCAGTTCGTTAGATAGACGTTCGCTAAGTTGCCGCTCCTGCTCCAGTTCGTTAGATAGCCTCTCGTTAAGTTGCCGCTCTTGTTCCAATACCTCGGAGAGATGTTCTCTTTCTTCATTCGACTGTTTTAAATCATTTGATAGTTGCTCATTCTCCTGGTTTGACGTGCCCAACCTACGCGTGAGATGCGCATTCTCTGAATTGAGTAAAGACCACCGTAGGAATAGAAAAACTGACAAACCTCCAAACAAGCTTATAAGAATTATGGCAAGTGTTAAGTCCATATTCACTCCTTAGTTTCTGATGAAAATTTTGTTCAAAACCGAATCATGTTGCCAGTTATCATCAGCAAATCTTGTGCCAATTCTCTTAATAAGACTTAATATTTGTAGAAAAACGGCTAAGGTATCAAGCACACTTGCCACACTAACGCGTTTAAAACACACGCACGCACTATGTTTATTAATAAAGAGTGTCAGCGTTTGTTTTTGCCCGAAGAAAGCTGCTGAAGCATAAGGAAATCTACTTGCGATCCTTTTCTTCCTATCACTACGAAAAAATTGCTTCATTTAGGTGCAAAATTGTATAGGTGGCGAAAAATGTGCATAGTTAAATATTGGGTGTTTTTTGGGAGGTGTAAAGATTTTATAGGAAATTCGAGCGCAAGCTCCGACCTACGGGGTGGCAAGGGAGCCTGAGGTGTCTTATGGGAACTTTCAAAACCTGTGAGTCGTAATTAGGATTACATATTATGCTCTAAATTGACACCTATAGTGCGGTTAGAATGTAGATCGCAAGAAATCCGCAGAAATACCCAAGCAAATACCCCCAGCAAAAACACCCCTTTATCAGGGGGATAGGGGACTTTAAAGATATTTATTAACAGAAATGGTATTAGTGAGGTGTGGCGGTTTCTTCGCCCGATTGTGTCTGGTAGCGGATTGTTAGGCGTGGACGGAGGGTTTCGTCGGTTGCTTCTTTTGCGGTGAAGATGATAGGTACATCGCCGTCTTGTAAGGCGAAGAGGTAACCGTAGTTGTAGTCGGGGTTTGCTACCCAAAAGCGGACCGCGTCGGTGAGGCGTTCGCTTTTAATCGTATAATGTTTGCCTGCGCCTTGAATTTCACAGGTGCCGTCAATGCGGTGGGCGACATCCTCGGAACCGTTGTAATCGCTTTCGGTATCGCCGTCTATGCCTGATAGCATCGCTTGCGCGGGACGCTTATTCCACGGGAGATTACGATGCAAGGCCCTGTTGTAGGTGAGTTCGTTATCTTCTGCACGCGTTGACGTCCCTCTGCCTTCTTTCCATGGGAGCAGGACACGGCGGAAAAGTACAATCTGTGCGGCGTCTGTCTCACACTGCTGGACATGCAGGGTTATCGTTGCTTCTAAGACCTGTGTCGGTTCTCGGATCCCCATATCTTCAAATGCATCAAATAGGTCAAAGGCGACGAAGAAGACACTTCCTGTCGGATTACATAAGAGCGTCGGTTCGGCACCGGCGTTGTCGTTTCGGGTCTTCCGATCTTTATTGACATGTAGCGTGGTATCCTGTAAACCGCCGGAGAAGGTAACGGAGTCGCCCGCGCCGAAGGTTATCTCGTTTACGGGTGGGAGGGTTATAACTATTCCTGTTTGGATATTTGGCAGTGTGAAGCGGTATGTTTTTTCTACCTTTAATGGTGATGTGAGGAGCAGGACGCGGTTCAATCGGTCATCCAGTAGTGCATATTCGACTTGGACATCGGGTGCGATTTGATAGTTCGCTAAGTCTTCTGCGGTTTCGGCTTCCAATTGTCCGTCAAACTGGAGTTGAATTGCGGTTTGGGAAAGTGGGGCTGCCTTCAGCAGCTTTGGAGTATTTGCTGCGTTGATAGTTAAAACACAGCAAAATAACAGTGATAGGAATATTAGAAACCGGGACGCTACACTAAAACAGATTTTCAAAATGAGTCTCCAAGATTGTATATCGCGAGCGCAGCTCGCTCCTACAGAAGATTTTATCGCGATTACTGGACATCTGCCGTGATAAAGACAGCGTTGAGGACATCCCGCTCCTGCTGTCCAGAGGGTTTGTTGATGACGGTATCGTTAACAACGAAGGTGCTGGAGGAGCCGCCGTCAAGATTGATCGCTTCGGTTGCGCCGAGTTCAATGAGAATGTTGGCGAGTTCGTAGAGCGTTAGACCGGTGCTATACTTCGGTTGCCGTCCATCGGCGACTACGAGAAAAAGTTTGTCGGCATTGTAACCGAGTGCGGTTCGGGGTTCATGACTGAGATTTAGTATCGGCGTCCGTTTGCCCGGGGTATGCCGTTTCTCTTCGTTGTGCATTTTCGTCAGCGTCTCATTTATTTTACCGTCCTTGAGGAGTCGGAGTCGTCCGCCGATAGCGTGTTGGACGTGATTCCATTCGGGCGGTGAGAGCGTGAGTTTAAGCGTACCGCCTGCGCCATCACTGAACTGAGACACGCTTGGGTCTTTGAGTCGTGCGTTAATCCAGAGAATTGCGCCGTCTCTCGGAATTACGCTGTTTCCATCGCGTGAGACCTGTTCGACACGATACGGGTGCCTATAGTCTGGTGTCAACGGAAGTGAGAGACCACTAATTATCGCCTCTATGCCTCGTCGCCGGTTGGTGCGTGTAGATTCGCCGAGCCGTGGTGTGTAAAGCGTTACCTGACACCCGTCAAGCCGACGCTGATTGATGCATCCGAGCGAGAGTGTATGTGTGCCTATTTGAATGTTGGCTTCCATTCTCACGGTGGAACTTAAGAATTCGCCCGATTCGGTTACGCCGAAGCACGCATCGGTATCCGTCGGTTGTGTAATCAGTTCACCGTCTTGGATATGTAAATTCTCTAACACGCCGCCGTAGCCGCGCATATCGCCGAGTACTCCAAAACCGCCGTTAACCGCGACAAGGACACGTCGATCCCCGCGTTGGTTCCGACGGTTCGCCATAGAACGGACGGTCTCTTTCCCTAAAACTTGTGCATTTGCGAGTGCCACCTCAAAGTGTAGTGTGGGTTCATTGCGGGACATCTCGGCGACGTAAAGCACACACGTCTCGACATCCCAATTGTAACGGTAGAGATGAAGTCCAGCGGTAAGATCAGGAAACAACACCTCTTTTTTGCCATCACCGTGTGCAATGGTGGCAGTCATTAAGAGGAGACAGATGAGAGTAGTGAATTTATGCTTTACGGAAAATTTCAACAGCAAAGTAGTCAATGGGTTGCTCTATAGGAGGATGTAACTTTTTGACGGTGAGATGCACGGCATCTACCGCGAATTGCTCTAAAATTACTGAGGCTATCTTTTCAGCGATCGCCTCGATGAGTTGGAACGACTGCTGCGTACCGATCTCAACGATGCATGCTACGACTTCGGCGTAATTGATCGTGTCTGTGAGTGCGTCGGTATTACCGGGGTTAACAAGGGCGCACCCTAAAGTAGCATCGACTTCATAATGGCCACCAACCTGCCGTTCCGCTTCGGGAACGCCGTGGTGGCCATGAAATCGTATGCCTTTGAGGATGAGTTTGTCCATTTGTTCGCGTCGTTAAAAAGGTCGGGTTAGAAACGCCTCCTACAAGTTAACCTTATTCTTCTTCAATCTCTCCGAAGGTGTAGGCAGGCTCATTTAGGTCTTTGACCTGTTTCCCGTTCTTTCCGCCGGTATAATCAATAGCGCGAATTTTCCAGTCCTTACCGTCCTTTTCAATTGCGGAGATCAGATCGCCCTGCTGATTACCCCATTTATATGCGCCTCGCAAGACGGCTTCCTTTCCTCTACCATCAATAGCGATATAAGTGATGTCAACTGTCACAGCCCCTGCGCGGAGTCGGAAGATTCCCTCCCACGCCGCCGTTACTGCTTTCCATCCGTTGTTCCTCTCAAAAGTGCCAGCCCAGAAGGTCCAAGCGGTAAAAACATCGTCTGATTCACTTTTGAACCAAACGTCTCCGAGGGTATCAACATCTTTTTCGCCGTGGGCGGTCGCGTATACAGCATAAAGGTCGCGAATTGCCTCTTCTTCAGCCGCAAAGTCAATGTTTCTTTCAACTATTGCTGGCTCTTCTGGTTGCGCAGATGTAGTCGTTGGTGTCTTCGTTTCTGCGGGTTCGGAGTCGTCAACGTCATCTCCGCCGCAGCCAATCATGCCGGTGACGAGCAGCATGACGAAAAAATAATAAATCGCTTTCGGTCTCATAATTTACCTCCTGCGTTCCGTCCAAAATAGGTGAATAACATTCACACACTTTTTCTATTTTAGCAGGGTTGAGGATAAAAATCAACTTAATTTTAGTTTTTAGTTATCGGTTGTCGGTTTTCAGTTTTCAGAATAACAGATTTTGTGTTATACTTTTAGGGCAGTTAGGATACTGTTAACCGCTAAAATTCTGTTGGAGAGGGATCTTTATGAATGTTACAGTTAAATACTTTGCCGTATGTCACGAAATGCTGGATAGATCGGAAGAAGAGATGGACCTTCCGGAAGGTGCTACCGTCCAAACGATTTTAAAACGGCTTGAAGAAGAATGGCCTGAAATTGCTGAGTTCTATGAAGTGATGCAAATGTCTGTCAATTGGGAATACGCCACGGAAAATACCGAACTTGCCGAGGGAGACGAAGTGGCTCTAATTCCGCCTGTAACGGGGGGTTGCGATGTTTAAAATAACGACCGAAGTCATCACAGGTGCAGAAGTGCGCGAAGCAGTAGAAGGCCCAGATGCTGGCGCGGTGGTGCTTTTCTTTGGTACAGTTCGGAACAACACCGATGGCAGAGCGGTCCGATGCCTTGAATATGAAGCATATCCGCCGATGGCAGAGAAGAAGATGTCGGAAATTGCGCAGGAAATCTCGGAGAAATGGGGGCTTGACCGTGTTGCGATGATTCACCGCGTCGGGAAGTTAGAGATCGGCGAGGTGAGTGTGGCAGTAGCCGTCGCGTCTCCGCATCGCAAAGACGGGTTTGAAGCCTGCAAATATGCGATGGACCGCCTCAAGCAGATTGTCCCTATCTGGAAGCGCGAGATCTGGGCAGATGGGGAAGCGGAATGGGTGAAACCGGATGCGGTTTTTTTCGATGCGCCTAAGCGACACAAAACCGGTCTACAAACTGACTAAAGATTGAGACGGCTTTTGGGAACTGGTCTAACATCATCCACTCATCAACGGTATGCGCCTGTAGAATGCTTCCGGGTCCGATGATAACGGTCTCCATGTGCTGTGCGAAGACGGTAGCATCGGTGCCATAGGCGACGGTTTGGGGTTCAGTTTCGCCGGTTATTTCAAGTGCTGCTTGAATAATCTGCGCATCGGGCGGTGTGCGTACCGGCGGTGCATTAATATACAGATCAAATATTAACCCGTGTCTCTCGGCTGCGTCGCGTGTGCGGTCTATCCACACCTGTGCATCATCCCCAGGCATAGGACGATAATTAATGTTACACACACTTAAGGGAGAGGTAATATTCGCTGCACACTCGTCATCACTGATAGTAATGTTCCAATCTGTAAAGGGGGGTGTGAATTCATCGTTGAAATACTGGGTATCGGTTGTCAACGCTTGATAAATGTCCCGCATCTCTGAGAGAAAAGGAATTAACTTTAGATTCGCGTTGTCGCCTTCGCCTGTACTGCTATGCGCTGCACGCCCGTGGGCTGTGACAGCAAAACGGACAGTTCCTTTGTGCCCATACACCACATGAAGTTCCGTTGGTTCACCGACGATCCCATACTTTGGAAAGCCATGCTTTTTGAACATCTGCGACTTTTCGGCGACTGCAATTGCCCCGAGGTAGCCCACTTCTTCGTCAGCGGTGATGACAACATAGAGGGGTTCCGCCAATTTTGATGCTGCATAGCGCGATGCGACCTCAATCATACAAGCGACGCTGCCTTTCATATCGCAACTGCCTCTACCGTACATCTTTCCATCAGCGATCCGTGCTTCAAACGGATCCATCGACCAGCCGATAGCAGGAACAGTATCTATGTGTCCGAGGAGTGCTAACCCACGTTCACCTGTATCAGGTCCTTTGCGTCCGATGAGATTTACCTTCAACACACCCGCTGGATCTCTGTATTCAACCCGTTCCACCTCACAATCAATGGCTTCCAAGGTTTCGGTCAGAAAATCCATGACGTCCACGTTGCTGAGTGGACTTACTGTATTATACCCAATGAGGATTTTGGTCAATTCTTTTGCATTCATAGTTAGGAATTTTACATAAAGTGTATTGTCAATAAATTTTTTAGAGGCTGTCAGCCGTCAGCCATCAGCCGTCAGCGAAGAGGTTCGCGTGAGTCATGCAATTCCATATCGCAATACGTCCATTTCACAGTTGGTATTCATAGGCGGTGACGGCGACAGCAACAATTGCGGCGGTTTCCGTTCGCAAGATGTTCGTGCCAAGTGTGACGGGAACGCACTCGCTTTCGATCGCAGCAGTTATTTCTTCATCAGAAAAGCCGCCTTCGGGTCCGACAAAGAGTGCAATAGATGTCGGTTGCGAAACCTCCCGCAAGACTGCCTTGATATGCTGTGCTTTCGGTTCCTGTTCAATTTGCGGGTTGAGAATTAGGCGGAGTGAAAATTCTTTGAGTTGTGCGAGAGATACCTCAAATGTCTGTGGCTCACAGAGTTCAGGTAACCAGGTGCGTTTAGACTGCTTTGCGGCAGAGATAATAACACGATGCCATCGTTCATACCGGTTTTGGCTCGGTTTCTGTAAAGCGTGTTCTGAATGTATCGGCACAATCTGTGTGACACCGATTTCGGTTGTCTTTTGGAGAATTAATTCCATTTTATCATTCTTGGGAAGCCCTTGAAGCAGCGTAAGCGAAGGTGACACCCTTGGGTGAAATTCGTGCCTGAGAATCCAAGCTTCGCTTGATCCCCGATTTGTGCCTGTATCAAGCACTTCTGCAATATAAACATTGCCTTGCCCATCAATAATTCGGATGGTCTCACCGGGCGTTAGACGGAGAACATTGCGGAGATGGTGTTGCTCCGAACCGGTAATTGTAGCAGTATCGGTGAGGATCTGAGGAGGGGGGACATAGAAAGTATGCATCTTTTAAATGACATCTTCGGTTCCGCCTGTGCGAAGTTTTTCAATGACGGTCTCTGGTTGCTGACTGCGGAAGATAGCAGTGCCCGCGACGAGAATCGTCACGCCTTGACGGATCGCGAGCGGCGCGACTTGCGTGGTGACACCCCCATCAACAGAGATGTCAAGTGGTCTCTCTAATTGTGGAATTACTTGCTGCAATTCTGTGATTTTCCGGAGTGTATTCGGTTGAAAGGCTTGCCCGCCAAATCCGGGTTCGACGCTCATAGGTAAGACCAAATCAATATCTGAAAGATAGGGAATGACTGCAGAGGTCGGGGTTTTCGGTGAAAATGCCAAACCAGTTTTAAGCCCGTGCGCTTTAATCGCTGAAATCACTTCGTTAGGTTCATCAGCACTTTCGATGTGAAATGTAATGAGATCTGCGCCAGCCGTAGCAAGTGCATTGATATAACGGAGTGGGTGCTTCACCATAATGTGAACATCAAACGGGACGTGGGTGATTTGGCGAACAGCGGCAATGAAGGGTGGACTGATACCAAAGTTTGGTACAAACTCGCCGTCCATCACATCGAAATGCAGCATATCTGCGCCAGCATCGACTATTCGTTTGACCTCTTCACCGAGGCGGCTGAAGTCTGCAGCGAGTAATGAGGGAGCAATTTTAGGTGTATGAATTTGGACACCCCTTTGATTTTGTCTTATTTGTAAAGCGTTTCAGATAGTTTCTCGCCATTTTCGTAGACCATCACCCGCGTTTCTCCAAAGACTCGAACCCCTTCTCGTTCCAAGTCAATCACCATGCCACGTGCGTAGGGTTGATCGACCTCAATCCGTTCACCGGAATCATCAATGATAACAATTTTGACGTGATGTGACAATGCCCCTTCTTCGCTGACGTAGTGCTTGAAAGGTAGCAATCTACCGACGTTTTCAGGCAATTCCTGCCCACTAATTTCGAGGAGGATTAGGTCTCCGGTTCTTACCATCACGTTGCCTGGAGGTTTGTGGGCAATAATTGCGCCTTCAGGGATTTTGGGGTGCGAACTATATTGGGTTTCAACATTGAGTCCTGCTGCTTCTAAGGCAACAAGCACATCAGCAGCGGATTGACCTTGGAAGTCCGGGAGTTGCATGAGTTGTGGTGTCGGTCCGAGGCTCACCAAGAGGTTAACGGCACTGCCGCGTCGTTGACCTCCGCCCTCTGGCGGGGTTTGCGCGATGACCGTATCTTGTAGATAGGTTTCAGAATAGACCGTAGCGACTCGATTTCGACGAAAACCGGCAGCCCTAAGCGTATCAAAAGCAGCATCCTGTGATTTACCGATAACAGAAGGGACAGGTGCTAACTTCGCACCTATACTGACCGTGATTGTAACAGGTTGGTAAGATTTGATTCTAAAGTTCGCCACAGGATCTTGCGCAACGATTTCGCCTTTTGGCGCAGTGCTACTCGCCTCTTGAATGTCTTTCGCGGGCCGAAGACCTTCTTTATCAAGAATACGGACAGCTTTATAGTAGGTTTTGCCAATAAGGTTTGGCACCAAGACTTCTTCTGTCCGAACCCATTTCGGAATGATCACGAAAATGATGAGGACACCGCCTATACCGAACAGAATTAGGAAGTAGAGTGAAACTTTGACGGCGGCAAATAGGATATTATTAAGGCTATTCATAACGATGTTGCAGCCAAAAGTTGTTCGCCTGCTTGTAATTGGTAACCGTTGATAAAATCGGACGCTTCCATAGCTTTCTTGGTTGCGGGTTGAATTTTCAGTAGCTGGAGCATCCCGTCTGCTGTTGCAACAAGGAGTTTTCGTTTTTCAACTATTTCAAGCACCCCTGAAGGCGCGTCGAGTGTCTGCGAAAGCGGTAGACAATCGACAATCTTCAATCGTAGATTGTTCCGAAAAAAGGTATACGCGCCGGGCCAGATAGCGGTGCCTCTGACGAGATTGTGAATGGTTGTCGCGGGTTGATTCCAGTCAATGTGTCCGATCTCCTTTGTCAGGCGTGGTGCGTGCGTTGCCTCGGCGTTGTTCTGAGGCGTTGCCGGTGGCGGTGCTCCTTCTGGCATCTCGGATAAGAGTCGGACGAGTTGAGTTGCCCCAAGTTGCGCTAACTGTTCTGTTAATGTGAAAGCGTTATCTTCATTTCGGATGCGGATAGAACTTGTAGAAATAATATCGCCTGTATCCTCACCGGCATCCAATAACATAAGCGTCACGCCTGTTTCGGTTTCACCGTTAATTAATGCCCATTGAATAGGTGCTGCACCTCTGTAATTCGGGAGCAGTGATGGGTGCAAATTGATCGTCCCGCACGGTGGAATATCCAAAAGGGTTTGTGGTAGTAGTTGACCGAATGCGGCGACGACAATCACGTCTGGTGCAAGACGTTCAAGGACAGACATGAAATCCGGTTTTCTCACCTTCTCAGGTTGGTAAACTGGTAGACTGTGCTCTGTTGCGACGATTTTAACAGGCGGTGGGTTGAGACGTTTTCCGCGTCCACTTGGCCGGTCGGGTTGTGTGACAACACCAATGATTTCAAATTTGTGGGTGATCAGTTCTCTGAGTGCTGGCAGGGCAAACTCACTGGTCCCCATAAAAAGAATACGCATTTTAAGTTTAGTTTTCAGTTTTCGGTTATCAGTTTGAATTCAGAAACGGACCTGTAAGAGGGGTACCGCAAAACCGATGGCAGGATCGTTCGCCCATCTATTGAGCCTATTGTTTAGTGCGTTTTGTCGTAATATCTCTTTATATCTTGCTGTATGTGGATCCGTTTTGGACAGACGAGCGATAGTGCCTTCAACAGGATCTTCCTCTTCGACCGGTGGTGCTTTCGGTTCTGGCACACGTGGTGCCGATCGATCAACATTGCGGGTGTGTAACCAATCCCACACGCCGATGAAGAGCGACAATGAGACAGCCCCAATCCCAACGACGCGATAGTCGCTCGGTGTCAATTCGGGTGCGAATATATTCTCACGATACATTTTTACCCCTCTAACGACGAGATAACTGTGAATAGCGGTGAATGGTAAGGAGCTCAACGTGACAATCTCAAACCGACGCAACGCGCTTTCGCTGTAGTCGGCTGGGTCTTCCTGCTGCGCTGGAGGTTCTGCCTGAAACTGTGCTTTTGCGTGCGGTTGTGCGAAAAAGAGAAAAACTACACTTATTAGAAATAATTGGGTGCCAAACTTGTACATAGATTCCCTCCTTGGATGAAGGACAGCGTTGAGTTTTCACAAGAACATTATCAATCTGTGGATTTAGGAAGCGCGGTAACAAGTCAAGCCTGCTGGTCTTGATTACGGTGTCGGAACAGGTAAACAATCAGCATGCCTGCACCGATGCAGACAGAAATATCAGCGACGTTAAAGGTGGGCCAAAAGAGACCTTGACTGACTATACCGAATTGAAGAAAATCAATAACTTCCCCCAAATAGAGTCGATCAATGAAATTTCCAACAGCACCACCGAGTAAAAAACCTAACGAGACCTGCATCCAACGACTTTCCCTGAATCGGAGGTAATAAGTAAAAATGAAAACCAAAGCGACAATGGTAATGAGAATCAGCAAGAACCTATGCCCGGCGAGGACTCCGAAAGCCGCCCCAGTATTTCTATCGTGCCGAAGGTTGAAGAACCCGGGGATAATTGGAATTATCTCTGTTACCTGAGTAATGTGTTTCTGCACCAACCACTTAGTGCCCCAATCAAGTATCAACACGGGCACAGCCACATAAATCAAAAGCATAACATTTTGCCATGCATTTTTTTTAGGATTTTGCATCGTATGCCCTCTTGACCTCCTCCCATTCCGCTTTTGCCTCGTCTTTTTTTACATCGGAAGGTTGCAGACTTTGTCCAATCAGAGACGAGTGCGAGTGCCAGTTTCCTTGAAAGATACTATGGTCCCTGGTCATACCCTCTATAGAAATGAGCCGATAGAAATGTTCGGCTAAAAAAGGAGTCAAGGGTGCGAATCGTTGTAGCAGTCCAGTCGTTATCTCTGAAAGTATACTTTGCGCCGCATGTAGGGTTGTAGTAGGCCGAGATTCCATCGTGCGGCTATAAAAGCGAAGGTCGTCTTGACAAAAATCAGTTAACAGCGTCCACATTTCGTAGAAATTCTCGGCTTGATAAGCCTGTTGCACCTCTTGCAAAAGTTGCGTGGTAACAGTTATTGCCAGCGAATCAATTGGAAGTGTTTTGCCAGTAGCAGCGGTCTCCGCCGGTGCTTCAAGATTTGTATGCGTAGGTGTGCGGGCGAAATCGGTCTGAACTTCGCGTCCGTTAGCGGTGGCGAAAGGTTGTTCATCTTTAGAGGTTTTCACGGCTGCATCCTTTTGTTTCTTTTCGCTCGCTTTTCCGGAATCACGTAGAAACGGGTAGAGGTATTCACTTATATCATCGAATAGTGCTTGGAGCTGCTGATATTGCCCGAGGGATCCTTCGGCAAGTTTCTCAAGTTGTTTGGAACTCACCTGTTTCGCTTCAATATTCGGTGCTATCGCGACGAGTCGGACCACATCGGCTGGATATTTATTAAGAAATGCGTCTTCAATCTGAATTTTGCCGCCAATTTTTGGTAGCGTCTTAAGCTTTAGTTGCTTAAAGGGCTGACTTTCTTTAATTGGGCGACTTCTACTAAGCGCGGCGGAGATGACGCTAATTTCGGCTAACCATTTTGTCCACTGAGAATCGCCAACACCTGTTTGTGGTACAAACATGATACTGGTGTGGCCGCCGAGCGGTTTCTTGAAGTCAGAGTTGTCAATGATTTGAAGCAGATTAGCAAAGTGGCTATCAATGAGGGTCGCCTCTTTGCGAAAATCGCTTGAATTACAGTTTAAACAGCGGGTATCAGTGGGCAAGAGTTCTTCAATGCTGAGTCCGAACCAGAATTCGAAGCTGCGCTGGATAGAATTGCGGATTGCATTGAGTGTATTTTTATCGGTGAGAGGTTCATCACACTGGTCACAGAGCAGGATTGGCAGGGGCATCCCCCATTGACGTTGTGTCGAAACTTGTAATTCTCCGAAATTAAGGACGATATCTCGGACTTTGTCAATACGTTTATCTTGGCAATCGCCATAATTATCCCAATATTCTTGAGCGTTGAGAAGTTGATTGGTGGCATCATTTTTGGAAATAGAGAACACCCATTTTGAACACGGTCGGAAAACGGCTAATTCCTTGCAGCGGGGACAGTGGGGTGCGTGTATCTCGTCGTTATGTGTTTTTAGGAGCACCCCGTATTTCTCCAATTGCGGGATAATAAATTTTTCTGCATCAAACAGATATAAACCACACAATTGCCCGGCTTCTTCAGTGAACCTTCCGGTTTCATCGAAAATAGGGGTAGCATTTATATCTTCTAACACCCGTGCTATATTGTAACTGGGTTGATGATGTGCTGGGTTTAGAGGGATAACACCGGATTTTAAGAGAGACGTTGACTCGTCAGGAGTTTCTGTAATTAACGTTTCAGGGATGGGCGTAATCTTCAACTCCTTCGATGGAAAGAGCGGGTGCGCCACAGTGTATTGCGCGAGTTCAGCGGCTTTAATTTCCTTAACAGGTTTCGGTTCAGGCTGCCCGTTTGCGAGATGTTTAGAAAAATATTCAAGCTGGGGTTCTGCAAAAAGGAGATATTCCTCCCCATGCTTAGTGAGCAGATAGGTAGCATCCTCAGTAATCCCGATTTCGACGGTACCGGCTATCTCCCAGAGATGTGGTATCCGGATGCAAAAGGAGACATCAATGCCAAATTCCTCCAACCCGAAATTGAAAGGGAACTTCACGTAGCCGTTCAAAGCATGTGCAGATTTTTGTAGGAGATTCGCTTCATTGAGCGGTGCTGTGCACTTCGGACACCATGGACTGAGTTGTGGTAAATCGTGCAGATAATCGGAATCGCGTAGTCGGCTTATGAGAGCGATGAGTCGTGCTTCCTGTCGTGATTCAAGGGTTTTCTGAGAAGCATCCCAATCCGCAAAGATACCGAGTTGATAAAACTTGTGTTTTTGAACTTCTAATTCCTGCTTATGGCGTGCGCGGCATCGCTTGCGTAGGACAGAGAGTTTGATCGGAGCTTTGGATTTTGCCTCTGCGATAATGCGTTCCTCAATCCAAAGCGGATAGGTTTCCCATACGGGTACGTGGGTAACCTGATGTCCTTGCATCAACGACGCTTTGAGGAAGACATCTTGGCAAATTTTCCTACAAAGCGTGTCAAATGTAAGTGCATGAATAGAAGTGGGAGTTTCGCGAAGGACGTAGGTTTCGGTTTGAGAGGCGTGTTGCGGTTGTGTCGAACTTACATTTGACGCGGTGCGCTGTGCAGTATTCGATTTTTTGTTTGCGAGGGGGAAAACATCGGTGTTTGCCCAAACATCCAAGACGGTTTTTTCGCGGCTCCTATCCGCCGACTGGAGTTTCTCTTCTCGCTTCGTGGTTTTACCCCGTTTACGCGTCGTGTTCTTTGCAGGGGAGTTTCGCTTTTTCATATCTTCGTATTTTTGTCTCTGAACCATTTGTCAGTTTGACAAGGTTATGTTTTTCGTGCGAGTTACCTCTCAGTTTTTTACCGGATCAAGTGAGTCGGTATATCCTCTCATCTATCACCAGAGCATCCGCGCCAGAATCTGTAGCAGAATAATGAGAATAAAAGGCGAAATGTCAATACCAAAGTTCCGAGACACGGGTTCAAGTAGGTTCCGAATCGGGCTTAAAATTGGATCGACGATGCGACTTGTAAACCAATAGATTTGCCTGATGACTGCATTTTGTGTGCCAAAAACAAACCAAGAAAGCAAAGCGTTTGCGAAAACTATTAATGTGTAAATTTCAAGCAATCGAGCGATGAACCGAGCGAGGCTGTGTATAGGCATAGTTTCTATTATTATAGGCTCCAATTATTATGCGTTACCGAGTTCTTTCGCTCGTTCTGTCGCAGCAAGAATGGCTTCTGTGAGTGTTGCCCGTAAGCCGCCGCATTCTAACGCGTGAAGTCCGGCGGCGGTTGTTCCGCCAGGTGTCGTAACACGATTCTTGAGTACCGCTGGATGTTCTTGCGTTTCGGCTAACATCGTAGCCGCGCCTAACACAGTATGGGTTGCGAGTTTTTGGGCATCCGCCCGAGCTATACCGACATGTACGGCTGCATCAGCGAGCGCTTCAATGAAGAGGGCGACATAAGCCGGTCCGCTGCCACTCACACCTGTAACAGCATCAAGATGACGTTCATCCATAATTAGAGAGGTGCCGCAAGCGTTGAAAATTTCCTGTGAGATTTCAAGATGTGTCTCATTCACTGCAGTGCCAGCGGTTAGTACCGATATTGCAGCCCCGACCGCTGCCGAGATGTTTGGCATCACCCGAACAATCGGTGGTGCAGTATGAAAATAAGCCTCAAGTGTTGTGGTCGTAACACCCGCTGCGATGCTTATGAGCCACTGTGGTGCCGATAAGCTGTGCGCAATCTGTGGTAGTATACTTGGGACAGCTGCTGGTGGCACAGCACAGAAGATAACATCTGTTTTTTCTACCAAGTTAGCAATATCACCGGCATCGCTGGTGCCTTTTTCATGGCAGAGCTGCTGGACGAGGATGCTATCAAGGTCGGTAACCCAAATTTGTTTTGCGGGGAATACGACATCAGCAATACTGCGAGCGACAATACCGCCCATCTTTCCAACGCCTATTACACCTAATCGCAGGTTTTTAATTATTCCTTGCGGTTGGCTCAGGTAGGTTTCGCTCATGATATGCCCTTCCGTAGAACTGAAGAAATACACAGAAATACCCAAGCCAAAACCCCTCCATTTCATTTTGGGCTACGGTTTCGCTGGTATTTTACTAACGGCTGACAACTGACGGCTATTCCACTGTAGGTTCGAAGATCGCCCTACCGATCCGAACGAGATTTGCCCCTTCTTCTATAGCGACTTCAAAGTCGTTTGTCATTCCCATAGAGAGGTATTGCATAGTAACCCCAGGGAATCCTTCAGCTTCTACCTTCGCAGCAAGGGACCTTAGTAAAGCAAAAGCAGGACGGTTTGCGTCCGGTGAAGGACTCAACTGTCCCATTGTCATTAAACCGATAATATTTGCTGTCGGATATGCCTGCGCGTCCGCGATAAACGCCAGCAAATCCTCCGAGTTTAAGCCGTATTTACTTGTCTCGCGAGTCGTGTTTATCTGAATGAGAACCTTCATTCGTCGTGCTTGCGCTTCAGATCGGCGCGCTATCTCTGCTAAAAGACGCAAACTGTCAACCGAATGAATCAAGGAAAACATATCAAGTGCTGCTTTAACCTTATTCCTTTGTAGATGCCCAACCAGATGCCATCGGCATGTTTTATGAGCAGGGGCGGAACGGGCAGGATCTACAATAGAATTGACTGCTGCGTACTTTTGTTGCGCTTCTTGAACTCGGTTTTCACCGATGTTTGTAACACCTGCAGTGAGAACCGCCTGCATCTCCGGTACTGAACGTCCCTTTGTAACCGCAACAAGTTCAATTGAATCCGGTGTACGGTTACTCCGTTCTGCTGCGCGGGCGATACGTTCGTTGATGCTGAAGAGATTACTGGCTACGGAATTCAATTTTTCGATTCCAAAATTGGTTCAATGAATTAAAAAGGCTCTTCAGACTTCGGGATCGTCTACTGATTGCGTATCTGGATTTAAGGGCTTGCTTGTTGTATGAAAGAGAATACCAATAACAGCGACTAAGACAGCGACACTCATAATACCGATACCGACTGTTATCGTATATGTTGCCTCTGTATAAATCTGTGTGACCTGGACTGCGGTCTTGCTTTCCGCCAAAACCCCCTGATACTTGTTAGGATGGGTCCCACCGCGTACGATAAAAATCAACCCAATAAAACCTATAACAATTGACAATGTTACAAAGAGCGCGCGCATTTACGATTCCTTGGGTATCTACCAAATTGTCGCCTAACAACAAGCTTAAGAAATTATTGGACCTAACAAACTGGAACATATAGGGAAAATAACGCTACAAATTGTCGTGAGGTTACGGCTGCGGGCAGTGTTGGAACTCCAATCATCCAATTCGCGATATTTATACATTTAATAATACCATATTTTTTCGAGGAATGCAAATTTTTCGGTTGCCGGTTGGCAGTAGTCGTAAACCATCAACTGTCGGTAAAAATAGTTCTGGGAAGAAACTGAATGGCTGTATTTTAGAAGTGAGGAATTTAGTTTTTGCTGTTGAGCCTGATAAATGAGAGCATTCTGCCTGTTTGTCCATGCTCAGCTCGATGGGAATAAAAAAGATCTGTGCGACAGGCGGTACAAAATGGCGATACTGAAATGGCGGCGGTGGGGACCCCTATTTCAACCAATTGATTAACGTTAGCCGATTGTAGGTTCAGGTTTGTGCCGCTGCGGACGGTGCCGCCGAAGTGGTCGGTAAATTGGGTGAGCAGCTCCGTGCTGACGGTATAACAACACTTTTGGATGGACGGCCCTAAATGGATTTGGCAGTTTGCAGCAACTGTTCCAAATAGTGTCTTCATTCGAGCGAGGGTGTTTACTGCTATCCGTGCGAGCGTGCCTCGCCACCCTGCATGGGCAATACCGATCGCGGGCGTTTCGACATCTAATACGAAAATGGGGACACAATCAGCGGTGAAAATGCCTAATGCGACTTCGCACTGAGCAGTGACGAGTGCATCTGCTTCTGGAGGTTGCGTACCGATTGCCGGTGGTAGGTTAGCTCCATCAATAACATCGGTACTGTGAACCTGACGACAGTAACGCAGCTCCGTTAAACCGGTTTTCTGGAAGAGCATCTTCCGGTTGGCTGCAACTGCATCGGGATCATCACCGACGTGTTCGGCAAGATTCAGAGAGCCGTAAGGCGGACGACTGACACCCCCATGGCGTAGACTCACAGCAGCGGTGACGATACCCGTTGCCTCAAGTTCCTGAATAGAGTGATAAATCTTCACGGTTTGTAATCTTCTCTTGGTGGACTAAAAATGTCAAGTGCGATGGCGGGTTCATCAAATGCCTTTGCGCTGTGTTTCACATTGGACGGAATGAGGTAGGCATCCCCTTTTTTTAGGATCTGGGACTCTCCATCAATGGTTAATTCAAATGTTCCTTCAAGGACCATTCCCATCTGTTCATGGGGATGGCTATGTTCAGCGACAACACTCTGGGGTTTCAAATTAACGAAGGACATCATCAGTTTTTCGCCGTGAAGGGTGCGGATGCTGGCGCCGTCAAAAACTTTTTTTTCCGGTTGTTCGTCAATCACAAAAAAAGGCATCGCGTGTGGGTGTCTCCTGTTGTATCGTGGTTTGTGTGGTCTAACGTCGCGATTCGGAGCGTGTGCCTACAAGCGGTCGCGATTCGGAAATCGTTCCGACTATGGAAACGGCACATCGGGTGTGACAGGTTCAACGTAAAGTAACCGCTTACAACTTGAGCAGTAAACCGGTTTCTCATATTTTTGTGCTTCCTTCAGCGTCTGGGGTTGAATAGCGATGCGGCAGGTGCTGCAAGTGCCGTCTTTACCTAAGGCGATAAAACCACTTTTCACGCGTGCTCTGCCAGATTCGCTTGCCAGTTGTGCTTTTATCCACCGGTGATATTCGTCTCTGCGCACTTTATCGATTTTGGGAAGGAACGCCTTTCGCTGCTTTAACTTTTCACCGCGTTCTGTTTCTAAGGTACGCAGTTCTTGTCGGAATTGCTCGGTTTCGGTGGCGGTTTTTTCCTTTTCCTGATTTATCTCAGCATCCAGTTCTGCCAATTCTTTTTTTAACCGATCACTCTCTTCCATAAGAACGAGGATAGCGTCTTCTGCCTCATCGTCTTGTTCGTCAAGGAATTCGATCTGTCGATCGAGGGCAGTATAGGCTTCATTAGATGTGACAGTCCGCTGTTCGGTTTGATATTTTTCGCGTTGCACAGCGTTCATTTCAATTTCAGCGGTTCTGGCGCGCTGCGCTTTTTCTGCTTCCGCGAGTTCTTCCGATTTCGCTGCGATGTCCGCTTCATATTTAGCGACCCCTGCCTCTAATTGCTCAATCTGGCGTGGGATAGTTTGAAGTTTTTGTTGGATTGACAATAGTTCCGAGTCGCGTTCTTGTAATTGGTAAAGTAGCGCGAGTTGTTGCCGCAAAGACTCGTTAGCCATACACTTCTTGCTCCTTTTCAACGAGGTAGGCGAAAAAAATGCCGAGTTGATACAAAATGAAGAGCGGTATTGCCATCAACAGCATCGACCATGGATCTGCCGGTGTCAGCAGTGCCGAAATCACACAAATACCCAATAAAGCATAGTTTTGCTTTTCACGAAAGCCGCGTGCGTTAATCACACCGATACGGGATAGGAACGCCATCACTATCGGTAACTCAAAAGCGATTCCGAAGCCTAAGATTAACTTCGTTACAAGACTTAGATAATTTTCCAAGTCCCACATATTCGGCATCTCTGGAAACAGCTGTGCGGAGAACTGTAGGACTACCGGGACGACAATAAAGTAGGCGAAAACAGCACCGATAGTGAAAAATGCGACGATGATGAGAAAAAGCGGCACAGCGAATCGCTTTTCCTCACGATTCAAAGCGGGGAAAATGAATGCCCAGACCTGATAAATGATTATTGGCAATGCAAGCAAAATACCGGCAGTAACCCCCAATTTCAGGAACGCCATGATACCTTCTAAGGGTCCGACTTTCATGAGTACGGCATCGATGCTGGAAGATCCAGCACGCAAAGTGACCGCAAGAAACCCGAATATTGAGCCATCACTGCCGACTGTGGTATCAATAGCATTGGCAATCAGTGTGTTCATAGATGTCCGCAACGGGAACATAATAACCTTCTCAATCGGTTTACTAAAGGATAAACACAACACCGTAAAAACACCGATTGCGATTGCAGCGATAATAATTCGCCGTCGGAGTTCCTCGAGATGCTCCCAGAAGGTCATTGCGACATCGTTAGTTTCCTTGGCTTCCATAGTGCGTTCCGCTGGCGTTATGAGGCTTTCGGGGGTTTGATATTCGGTTCCGGGTCTTTATCAATTTCATCGGCTGCCTTTGTGAGTTCATCTTGGATTTCGGTACCGGCACTCTTAAATTCCCGGATCGCTTTCCCGAGCGAACGCCCCATTTCCGGTAATTTTTGGGGTCCGAAAATGACGAGCGCGACGACAAGGATTATAAATATTTCTATTCCGCCTATTCCGCCCATGTGTTTAATGCCTCCTTCAATAAAATTTGGCAATTTGCTGCTATCTAAAGTATAGCATAAAATAGACGTATTGGCAATTAATTTTTGGGGTTGTGTAAATTTCTTGCCGGTTGTTGCCTGCGTTTCTATGAAATTTCATAGTATTTCACAGTAAGGATATGAAAAGTCTGTGTAAGGACCGCTACGACGCAAGGTGTGGTGTAGGTTTTCACGGTGTTGCTAAGCCTCTTGATTTTTTTCACAACTGTGAAATTGTGATTTTAAGGTGCTGGTCGTTACGCCTGTGAACATAGTGATAGTATGGGTTTACGGGCGTTTCTACTTTTGGCACTTAAAATGTGTTACTATGAAATTTTTGTTGATTGGTCTAAGGTTATCGGAATGTGGGTGTCTCGCCTGTTGTTATCTGGGTCGGATGTGGTCCACTCCACAACAGATAAAGAGGGATTCGGTCATTTTATCGGACAGGTGTATAATCAGAAACGTCCACACTCGGCGTTAGGAAACCATTTGATACCTGTTGAATTTGAGAAACAAAACTTGTCTTAACTTTACGAATATTTGGTTTAAATTAACGTTGGCACTTCACTCCCCCGTTCATCCACAGGACGACGGTGGAAACCAACAGTATATCGGACAGAAGAGGCACAGGCTAACAGCCTATGCTACAAGGGATACGTGCCACAGGAAACCAACAGCCTATGCTACAGGGGCGTTCTTTTAATAATCGCGCGTCAAAAATTTTACACATCCCCTGAACTATCAGTTTGTAAAGAATTGTATATTGTTTCCTGTACCCATTCTTCAAGATTTGGCTGTTGATGCTGTGAAAGGTAATCTTCAGGTTTCATTACTTTAATACCGAAATCTTCAAACTCTTTTTGAAAATGTAAGATTCCACGATCCCATGTGAGAAAGTAATTTCTACCGTACCTATAATGTGTATGGATATGGTCCCAATCACGCCAATCTGGCTGCCTCTCTTTGCTCATGTGATCGAATTTATCAGAGGTTTCAATTGATCCGATAAAATTCACAAATTCAGTGATACCTCCTGTGTCAATCCCTGGCTTCCAGTTATCAATCCGGATAATTGCACCAATTTCATCGATTAATAGGTTCGGAAGATCGTTAATTTGGGCAGCCAACGGCTGATTCGGCACATCATCGTGAATTCTCCCCGTGACTGCTAAATCAATTTCAAATTTTTTGCCGAGTTCTATTAATGTTTCCACATGTTCGACTTTAGATCGATTTTCCCACCATGTTTTTACCACGTTCGTATCAAGCGTCACGGTTGGCGGTTTAAAAATATGGTCCATTACTATCCCATTTGACTCAGCGTAAATAAACATCCGTGATCCACGCGGACTGGGAAGATAGAGAGAGATTCTTATGTCTGGTCGAGTCGTTTGTTCCTTAGGAATATTCTCATTTATGAAGGTAAGGTTTTCACTCAGATATCCGTTAGCAACTGCCAACTCGTAATCTTCCCTCATTTGATCCAATTTTTTAATCTCCGATAAAGGGATAGAAAGCGGAGGGCAAGTTAATTCAGCAGGTGTAACTGGCCGTCCCAATGCCTTTTCTATTTGGGAGCATATATCTTTGAGCAAAATATCCTGAATTTGCTGGAGGTATTCTAAAAAAATTCCATCAGGTTCTTTTCCTTCTAATGTTATTGAGATTTCAATATCATGCTGTTTAGTAATTTGGGCAGCCATGAGTTCCGGGTTCTGATCTTTGAGTTGTGCTAATACTTTTTGCGTCGATTTTTGGATGGTAGATTTAAACTCGGCATGCTCCTGTTCACGTTCTTCCTTAAGCTCTTCAATCGGAAATTTCGGAAATTCAGGTGCTGAAGATAAATTATTCATCATAACCTCCTATTATAACCTAAGTTGCTACCTATTTGTGTACATAGCACTCCGCATGAAGATTAAGAATTTAATCGGGTAATTTTCAGTTTTCTTGTCGGACCCGGTGCGGTTAGGAAACCGCACCATAGGTGTCAATTTAGTGACTTCTTACAGTATTTTGTAGGAAGGTCTCTACAAATGCCGCCCCTACGGGGCTTAGTTCTGTGAGGTGACGTTTTTCTACAAAGATACCATCCCTACGGGATTCAAGAAGGTTTTGGAGTCTTCAAGGTTTTTGTGTAGAATCCGGTTCGGTTAGGAAACCGAACCTACCGGGCCTGGGGAAATGCGGCTCCAAACCGCACCTACCGGACCTGGGGAAATCAGGATTACCGGTAAACCCCACCTGCAATGATTATACGGAAAACGTTTGAATTCTTTCACCCAACATGCTATGATATTAGCGACGTGGAAAGAAGGTATCAATTCCGGCTTCAATGTCTTCTATCGGATGTCCGTATTGTTGCTGATAACTTTCGTGGGTGCCATGCTCTGTTTCAGTGAGTTCGGTGAGCGGAAAGACGATCGTTTCCTTACTGCGCTTGCCAGACTCGCCCATTGCGATGTTCATCTCTTGGTCCTGTCTACCGAGCGCTGCGCCGTATTCGGGTTCCGAATCGTTAAGTACAGCCGTAGCGATACTGAGCAGTTCATCTGCGACTGCGATCTGCCCTTCGGAAAGTGGGTAGTTCTTAAGTGGGTTTTCCCAAGTGACAGTCTTGTCTGGCAGCTCCAATGAGATATTCTCAATGACATTAGTACCATCCACATCAATTGTGGTGCGCTTTGGCTTGTAAGCGATACCCTTTGCACCAGATTGTAGTTCATCGGCGGGTGTCACATAGATATCTTCACCGACGATAGTGCCTTTGCTACCGTCAATCTGCGAAATCCCGGTTTGCCCGCGTCCCAAGGAACGCGCATGGATGACGTTAGAGTACACCATAAGGGCTGTTGCGTTGTTGTCGAACTCAATAAACCCGAGGCTCCACCTTTCGCTGGTATGATGGCGTTTCATCCTGTCAATGATCGGAATTACAGGGGTTGTTTGGGTAATACCGAGTGCTGACTTGGGTTCACCACCGGCACGGAGACGGAGCATACTCATGCCGTGATAGCCGCCTTCATAAAAGATCCGGTAAATACGAGCGACCTCGCCGATCACATCTGCTCGAATCACCTCGGATAAAAACCGTTCGCGTGGTGCCCGATAATAGTTTTCAGCTATCTCAAGTTTGACATTATTCGCCTTGGCACTTTCAATCATCAGATCCGCTGTAGGGAGTGTGACAGCAATAGGGGTTTCACAGAGAATGTGAACGCCAGCATCCGCCATAAAACATGCGATTGCGTGGTGGGCGACACCCGGTACGGTAATATCAACGACATCAAGTTCTTCACGGGCGACGAGATCACGGACATTGGTGTAAGGGGTCGCGCCGTATTCTTTGGCATAGCGGGTTGCGATCTCTTCGTCTATATCGCAAATCGCGACGAGGTTGTAAATATCTTTAAGTTTCGCGATAACGGGCAGATGCGCACCGCCGCCGCGTCGTCCTGCGCCAACTAAAGCAATATTGAGTTTGGACATGGAGGTCTCCTTAATTATCAGAAGCTATCAGTTGTCAGTTGTACTGAAAATATCACTTTTAGAAAAATGTGTCAATGAAAAACACACGCTCCGGAACTTGGCGAAAATAATGGGAGCCTGTAGAGACTCTGGAGAAAACAGCAACGGTGGCGGCTCCGGTGTCACAGGCTAACAGCCTATGCTACGGAAGAGGACATCAGAGTAGAAACCTTTGGCCATCTTAAAATTGTCCAAACTTTAGTTTTATAGTAAAATCCGAAAATAAATGAACACTTGTCCAAAGATAACCCCCCTAACCCCCCTTATCAGGGGGGAATAAGATGGAAACCATCACGGCGGAATAAGATGGGAATCGCTTTGATTTGATGTGTTTCAATAATTATGGGCTTTACTATAATCATCAAACTCACGTTATTCAAAAAACATGTTTGCCCTTATTCTTAAAGAACTCCGTTGCTATACCAATATTGGCAAATACCGGCGTATGCAGTTCGTAATTTTATGTGGATTCGCACTGCTGCTGTTCGTTGGAATAGTTGAATTCTATGCGAATCAGACGCTTGATGTCGGACAACAGGCTTATAAACTTTGTATGATTCTCCTGTTCATTGCCCAATTTTGGGTGCCAAGGCATGCAGTCGAGGCTTGGCATATAGATAGAAATGGAACGAACGGAGCCTTACTTACGTTGTCCCCATTGGTAAATTGGAAAATTTTGGTAGGTAAATTGAGTGCGGTTGTGCTTTGGACAATGTGGGGCATCTGGTTAACGCTCCCGCTGTTTGCCCTTTCAAGTTATACAGGTGGTTTGGCGGTTTCGCAATTGGCGAAATGTGGTGTGGTATTACTGGTGAGCTGCATTTTTTTTGCCCTTATCGGCATCGGTTTTGCATTACGTAATCCTCCGACGCGGGCAAAAGGTTTAAGTTACGGATTGGTCTTGTTATTAACCTTTCTACCGTTGGTTCCGATTCCGTTATTTGACGTAATTTCGGTGTTAGATGTGATAAGTCCGCTGTGTGTGGCATTGTCAATCTTGGGTGCGGATCCAACGCATCTGTGGCTGTGGAATATTGGACTGTTTTGTGCGTTGTCCGTGCTGATTTTTCCGATCTTGATTAGGTTTTGCCGTATCTGAAATTGTAGGTAAAGTAGTGTTTACGCGCGGTTAATCAATTTTCAATAAATATGTGTTTTGCTTTCAATATTGGTTGGAAGATTGGAAGTATGGAGGTCAGGAAGGTTTAAATTCTTAATCTTCATTAAACCGCGCTTAGAAAATGAGGGTTGTAGAAACCCCAATATATGCTTTAAAAGATATGGCAAATACATTAAAACATCTCCCAAATCTCCAAGAAACACAGCAGACAGAACATCCAGGTGTCACCTTCCGTGCAATTCTGATTGGCATCATCCTCATCCCGCCGAATACCTATTTTATTATGGCGAACCATCTGCGTTACCGGAGTACACTGCCGACAACGATGTCGCTAATTTACAACGTAGTGGCGACGCTGGTGGTGCTGACGTGCCTAAATTTTCTGGTCAAACGGCTGCTGCCGCGCTTCGCGCTCCGACAGGGAGAATTGCTCACCATTTACGTCATTCTCTCAATCTCTTCGGCGATCGCGGGACACGATATGATGCAGACCCTTGTGCCTGTGATTCCAAACGGCTTCTGGTTTGCCACCGCTGAAAACGAATGGCAACAACTCTTCTGGCGGTATCTGCCAAGCTGGATGACGCTCAGCGATTTGTCGGTCTTACAAGATTTTTACGACGGGGAAGCCTCTTTTTACTCGACGCGGTATCTGGCGGCTTGGTGGGAACCGGTTTTATGGTGGACGATCTTTCTGTCCGTGCTGATATGGGTGATGATATGCATTGATCTATTGCTTCGGAAGCAGTGGATCGAACGGGAACGGCTCACCTATCCAATCGTCCGTTTGCCAATAGAGATGACGCACTCAGACGGACGGCTCTTTAAAAACAAGATGCTATGGGCAGGCTTCGCGATTGCAGCGAGCATTGACCTGATTAACGGCATCCACGCGTTCTTTCCAACCTTCCCAGAGATACCGGTCCGAAAGGTAGACCTTAGCATCTATTTCACTGAAAAACCGTGGAGTGCAATCGGCTGGACCCCCGTTTATATCCTGTCATTCGGTGTAGGACTTGCGTTTTTAATGCCGTTAGAGATGTCCTTTTCACTTTGGTTCTTTTACTTCTTCTGGAAAGGTGAGCGCATCTTGGGAAGTGCGCTGGGGTTACAGGCTTTGCCGGGCTTTCCGTACGATGGACCGCAAGGGGTAGGGGCGTATCTGGGGATCGCCTGTTTTGGACTCTACGGCGGACGTAAGCATTTCTATGCGATGTTTAGAAATGTGACTGGAAAGAGAGGTGCGAATCTTCCACCTGAAATGCAAGATACAATGGATTATCGGTGGCCGCTGGCAGGGTTGATAGGGGGTGTCCTTTTTCTGTTTATTTTTTCAAACCATGGGGGGATGGCAATTTGGCTGATAGCGTTGTACTTTACTATCTATTATCTCCTCGCGTTAGGCATTACACGGGTCCGCGCGGAGGTTGGTCCCCCGACACACGAGATGTTTTCGGCAAACCCGCGGCAATTTATTCTCGATTCGCTCGGTTCACGTATGATTCCACCACAGAGTTTAACGGTGCTGTCGCTGTATTTCGCGTTCAATCGTGGCTATCGCGCGCATCCGATGCCACATACATTGGAAGCCTTTAAACTTGTGGAAGTGGCGAATATGCGTGCGAAGCGGATGGTAGTCGCGCTGATGTGCGGTGTCTTTTTCGGTATCCTTGCTTCATTCTGGGCGTATCTGGCGGTTTCCTACAAAACCGGTGCGAATCCGTGGGTGGTAAAGGGCGGTTATAACATGCTCCGCTCATGGCTCTATTACCCGACAGAAACAAACATCCCAGCGGTAACATTTATGGGTATCGGGTTTTTGTTTACAGGGTTGCTATGGTGGCTACGCACGCGTTTTCCGATGTTTCCATTTCATCCGACTGGCTATGCGGTCGCAAGTAGTACGTTGACCTTCGGTTGGCTCTGGTTCTCCGTTTTTATGAGTTGGGGCATCAAACATCTCATCTTGCGGTTCGGTGGTATCCGTCTGTACCATCGAGTGTTACCGCTCTTTTTGGGATTAATCCTCGGGCAATTCGTAGTCGGTGGCACGTGGGTGCTGATCCGACTGATCTGGGGTGTGTCGGTTTATTCTTTTTATCGTTAACTCGCGAATCTGTGTGCTGCCGAAAGGCAATGAACTCATAGCGAGTACACGCTAAAAATGGTTGAAAGTGGTGCAAAAGTTAATCACAGGACTTACGCAAATTTAGCACGCGATGGTAGATTTTTTAGTTTTTAACCCCCTAAATCCCCCAACCCCCCATATCCCCCCTTATCAGGGGGGTAGGGGGACTTTAAGAGGCAATGCGTAAGTCCTAAATCATAAGGTTTTACTCAATATGACTTCAAAAACATGGTAAACACATCAAAATATCCCTCAAATCTTCAAGAAACACTGCAGACAGGACACCCTGGCGTAACTTTTCGCGCGATTCTGATTGGCATCATCCTTATCCCGCCGAATACTTATTTTATTATGGCGAACCATCTGCGTTATTGGAGTACGCTGCCGACAACGATGTCACTGATTTACAACGTGGTGGTGACGCTGGTGGTGCTAACGTGCCTGAATTTTCTGGTCAAATGGCTGCTGCCGCGCTTCGCACTCCGACAAGGAGAATTGCTCACTATTTACGTCATTCTCTCAATCTCTTCGGCGATCGCGGGACACGACATGATGCAGACCGTTGTGCCTGTCATCCCGAACGGTTTCTGGTTTGCTACGCCTGAGAACGAATGGCAACAACTCTTCTGGCGGTATCTACCGAGCTGGATGACGCTCAGCGATTTGTCGGTGTTACAAGATTTTTACGATGGCGATACGACCTTTTATTCCTCAAGGTATTTAGCGGCATGGTGGGAACCGATTCTATGGTGGACGATCTTCCTGTCCGTGGTTATTTGGGTGATGATATGCATCGATCTACTGCTTCGGAAACAGTGGATTGAACGGGAGCGGCTCGCCTATCCAATCGTCCGTTTGCCGATAGAGATGACCTACTCAGACGGACGGCTCTTTAAAAACAAGATGCTGTGGGCAGGCTTCGCGATTGCAGCAAGCATTGACCTGATTAACGGCATCCACGCGTTTTTTCCAACCTTCCCGGAGATACCGGTCCGAAAGGCAGACCTTAGCATCTATTTCACTGAAAAGCCGTGGAGTGCAATCGGCTGGACCCCTGTTTATATCCTATCATTCGGCGTGGGACTTGCGTTTTTAATGCCGTTAGAGATGTCCTTTTCGCTTTGGTTCTTTTACCTGTTCTGGAAAGGTGAGCGCGTCTTGGGGAGTGCGATGGGGTTACAGGTTTTGCCGGGATTCCCCTACGATGGACCGCAAGGGGTAGGGGCGTATCTGGGGATCGCCTGTTTTGGACTCTACGGTGGACGTAAACATTTTTTTGCGATGTTTAGAAATTTGACTGGAAAGAGAGGTGCGAATCTTCCACCTGAAATGCAAGATTCAACGGATTACCGGTGGCCGCTGGCAGGATTAATAGGTGGCGTTCTTTTCCTGTTTATTTTTTCAAACCGCGGCGGGATGGCAATTTGGATGATCGCGTTGTATTTTGCCATCTATTATCTTCTTGCATTAGGCATTACACGGGTCCGCGCGGAGGTTGGTCCCCCGACACACGAGATGTTTGTGGCAAACCCACGGCAGTTTATTTTGGACTCGCTCGGTTCACGTATGATTCCACCACAAAGTCTAACGATGATGTCGCTCTACTTCGCTTTCAATCGTGGGTATCGGGCACATCCGATGCCACACACGTTGGAAGCCTTTAAACTTGTAGAAGTAGCAGATATGCGTGCGAGGCGGATGGTAGTCGCTCTGATGTGCGGTGTTTTTTTCGGTATCCTCGCCTCATTTTGGGCGTATCTGGTGGTTTCCTACGATATTGGTGCGAATCCCGGCTTGGGAAGCGGTGGTTATAATATGCTCCGCTCGTGGCTCTATTATCCGACAGAAACAAACATCCCAGCGGTAACATTTATGGGTGTAGGGTTTCTGTTTACAGGGTTGCTGTGGTGGCTACGCACGCGTTTTCCGATGTTTCCCTTTCACCCGACCGGCTACGCGGTCGCAAGTAGTATGTGGACCTTCGGTTGGCTCTGGTTTTCCGTTTTTGTCAGTTGGGGCATCAAATACCTTATCTTGCGGTTCGGTGGCATTCGTCTGTATCACCGGGTATTACCGCTCTTTTTGGGATTAATTCTCGGACAATTTATTGTGGGTGGCACGTGGGTGCTCATCCGGCTTATTTGGGGTGTGTCGGTTTATTCGTTTTATCGTTAGTTTGCCAAGTATCCAGCAAATTCATCTCGGACGCGCACTTTATCTGTATCGTCACCGAAACCGAGACTAAACCAACCGTTATAGCCACGCGTATTTAATTGCCTAAACAGATCCACAAAATCTATTGTGCCTTCGCCTGGGACGAGGTGGATTTCATACTCACCGGTATTGTCGTTGAGGCGGACCTGGCCGATGTTCTCTACGCCGAAAGCGTCTAAAAAGCCTTGCCACCCTTCAGGCACGAGATGTCCGTGTGCAACATTGAATGCCCACTTGAAATATGGGGAACGGATTTCGTCAAAAAACCAGTGCGTTTCGGTGACGTTATGGGGAATGTAGTGGATTTCGGCGTGTTCCGGTTCTCGGTTGTGATTCTCAAAAAAGATGACTATCTCTGCTTGTTCAGCCCGCTCGACCAATCGTTGGATGCGTTCAATGGCAGCGTCTCGGCGTTGGGCGACATCACCGAAATGATAACCGCCATGCCCGATGAGCCAACCGCAACCGAGCCGTTGCGCGAGTTCCAAATTCGCATAGAGATAATTGTCAACGGCTTCAGACATGAGGGGTACATATTCGGCGTTATTAATTGCGGAAGACGGATGGATGCCGATAGCGATCCCGTGTGTTTCACATAAATCGCGTACTGTACGAACGCGCGCTGCGTCAAATGCCGCGATGTCATTCGGCGGGACATCGGCTTGGAAATCAATGTATCTGAACCCGTTTTCTGCCGCCCATTGGATCGATGCCTCAATCGGCTTATGCTTTGGGGCATCAAATCCGAAGCGTTTTCTTCTATCACTTTTCAAAATCTCTGCCCTCCCGCCGGTCGGTCTCCCACTTTCGGTGCGTTGCGAAGAGTTTGACCTCAAAGGGACGTATCCTTGTCGAAAATGACCCATCAGACACAGTGGTTTTCTCTTCACCGTAGAGTTCTACAAACTCGGTGCCGTTGAGGGCATCCAATCCGGCGACATCTACCCCCATGTGAGCATGTTCATCTTCATTGACGAGGACAATGAGCCAGTCTCGTCCAATCCTGCGAGCAGTGGTGCTTACACCGCGCACGGCAACCGGAGGGGATATATCGGTACGTCCATCATCAATTAGGCGTACTGTGACATACGGTTCGACGGGTGCTGTGAGAAAGGGTTGAAGTGCAGCGAGTTCGCTTGTTAAGGCGTAAAGCGATTTCCGAAACGCCTCCTTTCCCTCAGACTTCATATAACTGGAGCCCCAATACAAGATGCCTCTCGCCCCGTGTGTGATGCAAGCGTACGCCATCAAGCGCGATTCAGCAAAGGTCGGAAACGCCGTGAGGTCGGTGTCGCCGTCATCTAAATCGCTCCATGTAAAGCCCTGAAGCACCATCCACACCGGTCTGCCTTTGCCGACCTGTCGCCATCTGTCCGTTGCGTCAGCGACCCGTATGGCAGGGCGGCCATCTGCTCGAATCGGATAATCGTCGCACCCCGTGATGTCCACAAAGTCAATGTATTGTCGGACAAATTTCAAATCGCTATCGCGCGCTTCATTAATCCAAATCTGTCGATTGTGAGAATCAACACTACGGATGAATTCGATAGCCTCCCGCATCTTCGGCATAATCTCAGCTGCGCGTTCCTCAGAGTATTGGATAGCGAGGGGTGTCTGCATCCACCATTCGCCTTTATTCGGGAACACGGCTAACTGATCTTGTTTCCAGAGACCACTATAGGCGGTAAAGCCCCATACCACCTCATCTGGCCCTTCCCACACAGCAAGTGCAGGATGTGCTGCAAGGCTTCGGATGCGCTCCTGAAATTCGGGAGTCGCGCCAGACTGAAGACCCAACGGGACCCACCCCATCATTCCGTGTGCCTGTGCTCGGTCAAGTGCTTCTTCACTGCCGCATAGAACGAGGTTAACACCCGATTCTGCCATATCTCTGAGCGCGTCCGCCTCGGCAGGGTGTTCATAAAATCCGATTGGAAAGAGACGCTGTCCACTGTTCCGTGTGAGAAATCCATCACCATGTCCGTAGAGCGTATCGTTCATAGCGAACCTCCGTTTTGTACGTCCTCACTTTAACAGGTGGTCCTCCCACCATGCGACGTAATCCGTATCGCTTATATCGTCTGAGAGTCCACGTTTCTCCATGCCCTGCTTGAAACTCTCTGCCATGTTTTCGTCCCAATACGTCGTAATCTCTGAGGGTTCAGGGATTTTGCCCATATCACCCGTTTCAGTCATCCATGCGTCAAGTTGCGCGGCGAGTTCGCTTCGGACGGTCTCATAATGTGGATTGGTCGCGAGATTATTTATTTCGTAGGGGTCTGCCTCCAGATCATATAATTCTTCGGGCGGACGCGTCTGTTTCGTGAAATGCTGTTGCGCTGGCGACAATTCGCCGCTTGCTGATAACAGTGGCATCAAACTCCAGAGCGGATACTGCTGCTTCTTGTAACCGTTGAACTGCATGTAGGGACGTTCGGGATGGTAATTTCGGATTAACTTATAGCGATGTGTCCGGATGCATCGGATTCTGTCATCTGTTCCATCACACCGGTCGCGTGCTGCAAAAATAGCGTCGCGCGACGCTGCGCCTCCACCGAGGAAGATTTGTCCCTGCATGAAATCGGGAATTTCAACGCCAGTAAGCGAAAGGGTTGTCGGTGCGAAATCTACACCGCTGATGAGTTCGTCGCTAACAATACCAGCATCAACCTGTCCGGGGCATCGGATAATGAGTGGGATATGGATGCCTCCATCATAGAGGAATTGCTTACAACGAATATGCGCACGTCCGTGGTCGCTCATGAAGAAAATAATCGTATTCTCTGCGAGTCCCTCATCCTCAAGTCTCTGGAGGATTTGTCCGACTTTCCTATCTAAAATCTGGATACTTTCGAGATAGAGTGCCCAATCTTTTCGGACGAGCGGATGATCCGGATAGTAAGGTGGTAATTCAACGTTCTCTGGTGGGATAGGACGTTCAGGATCGGGTTTAAAGACGCGGTGCGTGTCTGGAATGTTGATTTGCGCGTAAAACGGTTGCCCCTCAGGACACTCACTCCAATCAACGCCGTCAAAAGGTTTTTCACGTTGAAAGTTGAAATCGGTTTTTCCGGGCCGGTTGTAGGGGGGCCCTGGGCTATTGCAGGTAAAATAACCAGCTTCTCGGAAGCAATCGGTGATGAGTTTCATATCCGTCCGTAAAGGTTTATCACGATTGCTGCGATGGTTGTGTGCATCAAAATGCGTTTGGTAGGTCCCCGTAATGAGCGCGGAGCGACTCGGTGAACAGACGGGACATGTGACGAAAGTGTTGGTAAAACGCGTACCCTCCGATGCGAGTCGGTCAATGTTCGGCGTTTGCACGGCAGGTGTGCCGTAACAGCCGAGGTCCGGGGAGAGATCCTCACCATAAATCCAGAGGACATTTGGTTGTTTTGTAGACATCATTACTCCATTTCAGAAATTTCTACCAAGACCGCACATCAGAATACTTTTAAAACTGCCATGAGAACACCTATGGCGGCTAATCCAACGCCAATTGCCCACTTGATTGCTCCAACCCCACTTTCAATTCGGTCAAGGCGACTTTCGACGCTACCAAGACGATTTTCGACACCATCAAAACGATTTTCGACACCATCAAGACGATTTCCAACGCTATCAAGACGATTTTCGACACCATCAAGACGATTTCCAACGCTATCAAGACGATTTTCAACGCTGTCAAAGCGTTGTTCAACAGCCTTGAGATCAGCCTTATCAGTTTTCTCATCAATTTTGGCTTCCAAACGATCCAAGCGGACGTGGATCTGCTTTAAGGTATGGATAAGTAATTCGCTAAAGTTGTTATTATCAGGCATCAGTTTTTTCCTCCGAGTTGCTATGACGTACCGTTAAGGTTGTCTACGACATATCGCTCTCGGAAGAGCGTCTGGCGGAGCGGTGGCATTTCAGCAAGGAGTTTAGGATGCGGCTTGTAAACCTTGGCGAACCCACTGTCAAGAGGACTATAGAGATTGAAAACAGCGATTCTGTCATTTTCAGCATTCGTCCACGGGTTTGCGCTGTGGGTGAGCGCCTCCGTGAAAAAGAGCAGTGAACCTGGGGGACACCCATAAGTCGTCCAAATATCAGACTTAGGGTTTTGGATATCGGGTGGTGCCGTATAGACGGATTTATGGCTGCCGGTCACTAAGAGTGTGCCGCCTTGTCCTTTTTTGACTTCGTTGAGTTCCCATACAATACGGGTGTGTGGACTGTAGCCTTTGCCGGGGAAAGCGTTGTAGTAGTGGACATCACCGGGGAAGCGGAGCAGTCCGTTGCCGTTATGCGGTCCGAATCCGCCCATACCGAGCGAGCGGTAAAAAAGGCTTGTGCTCTCAACAGCAAAGCCGTAGCACTCTGGACTTGTTACAGCTGGATGTGCGGTGAACTCATTGAGCAGCGAGACAACAAGGGGATGATCTATCAGTTGTTGAAGGGGACCCCCGACAGGACTCCGTTCATACTCTGGGATAGACTCAGGATCGTGGTGCAGACGGTATCCGAAATTGCGCATTTCTTTGAGTTCGGATCCGGTAAACACCTCTGGCACCAGAAACCAACCGTGGGTATCAAAAGCGTATCGCTGTTCTGGGGTTAACTCTGGGATTGGCAAACCGTCAGCATTTTGGGTAGGGAATTCGCAGACATCGGGTGGCAACAGTGCCCCGAGCCATGGTTGCTGATTTTTGTCCGTCTGTTTTTCCATTTGATTCTCCTCGTGCCGTTAAACTTCCGCGGGATAAGCGGATGTGCGCTGTCCAAAATCTCCATTGATAACGTTGCCACCTGCATAAGTTTCTCGAAAGAGCGTCTGTCGTTTGGGCGGCATCGCCTCAAGCAACTGCGGATGGGGCAGCCAATTCGACCAGCGACTCGCCACGGTATTGTAGAGATTTGAGATGCTAACCTGATCCGTGACACGCGGTTGTACCTGTGTCTGCGTCATAGATTCTGTGAGCAGAAAGAGAGAACCCGGCGGGCATTGGTACGTTTCCCAGAGCGGCGAATCAAGACACTGCACTGCCTCTGGTATCGGATATGCAGCTTTGTGGCTTCCGGTGATAAATCGGATACCGTTGGTTTCTGAAGTGACACCGGTCAATTCCCATATAGCGCGTGTCAACCCGCTCCAACCACGTCCGGGTACACACCGGTAGAGATGAGAGTCACCGGGTAAACGAAACAAACCGTTTCCTTTGTGGAGGATCGATTGGGTTTGAGATTCGGGTGCTGCGCGGCCGAAAGATAGCGTTGCTTCTTCAAGTCGAAATCCATAGCAATCCTCGCTTGCAGCAGGCGGATACGCCAAGAACTCGTTAAGTAGCCCGACAACAACGGGATGGTCAGTGAGTTTCTGGAGTGGTCCGCCGAGTGCGCCCCGTTCGGGTTCTGGGATATGCTCTGGCATCTCGTGCAGGCGTTGACAGAATTCGTGCATCTCCGCGATGTCAGCGTCCGACAAGACGCTCGGAATTAGGAGCCAACCGTTCCGATCAAAATCGTATTTCTGTTTCTGCGTCGGAATCGTAACAGGAACACCATCAGCGTTGATGGTTGTCAATTCATCAGGCTCAACCTCGACGGCACTCCCCAAGTTTTTGTTAACAATAAAGGGTTTTCTCGTTGCGAGTTCTTTATAAGCCATGAGACGGTTATCTCCGTTAAATATTACGTGGATGTGGCGGGGTTCATTAATTCCGGGTTTCTTCTAATACACGAAACATGTGGTGTGCATAACTCACCGTTGAAATAGCGACAAATACCAGTGCCAGACAGAGGCTATAAAATTCGATATTGTCGGGTAAGCGCGGCATTATGGGTCGTAGGAGGTAAAACATCACAGCGATAGACAAAAAGAAGCTGGTGCATTTACCCCACAAATTAGAGCGGGTGATCATTTTGGCTTTATATGCTAACACAACATTACCGAGGACGATCAAGACATCCCGGGTAACAACGGTAGCAAACGCCCAGTGCGGGAACTCCGACTCCGATAGTACAAGGGCAAAAATTCCGGCGGAGATAGCGAGTTTGTCTGCGACGGGATCTAATATATAGCCGAGTTCACTATGTTGCTTTAAGCGTCGAGCGAAGAACCCGTCTAACAGGTCGGTTATAACAGCGATACCGCCACAAACGATCGCGAATACCCATTGTGCCCGGTAAATGAAGTAAAAGATGAAAGGCACCGTACCGAGTCGAAAAATCGATAGGATATTGCTAACATATAAAAAATGCTGGCGTGTAATCTGGATTGACCGGGTTTCGGTAAATCGATGAACGGGAGCCTTTAGTGCCATTATGTTATTACGTTACAGATACGTTTTTTAATGTAGGAGCAAGCGCGTCAATACGGGAAGCCTGTCAACTTCGCGCGACACGATCACAACGATTTTAATTGTTGCGTGCTGTTAATTGAAAGGCGATCCGTCGATTTTGATCTGCCAGAATTTCGGTTTCACGTGTGAGGAGCTGCTCCAACGGAATTGTTTCTAACAAATTTTGTTTTTCTTCAAGCGAAATACGCAGGCGTATGCCGATCTGGTAGGCGAGTTCCCTCGGATCGTTTGGTTGTTCTTCCGGCGGATGCCATGCAAAAATCAAGCGACTGGATAACGCTTCGTAAGCCTCATACAATTCTTCAGTCCGCGTGGTAAGTGATTCTGACACCGCCTCAATCTCTGCCTCGGGGTCATCTAACATTCGGACTCGACCAGTGAGATAAGAGAGATGCTCCTGAATTTCAAGAATTTGAAACCTGTACTCACCAGCAGTGATGATGTTCATGCGGCCATCGTCTAAATTCTCAACGTGAAGAATACGGGCAGCTGTGCCGACTTCGTAGGGAGTGGCGGCTTCGCCTACCTCTTCACCTTCTTTTATAAGAACAACGCCGAACTCAGATTCATGTTCTAAGCAGAACTTGATCATCGTGCGGTAACGCGGTTCAAAAATCCGTAGCGGCAAAAACCCGCCGGGGAACAAGACTGCCTGTAACGGAAAAAGCGGAATCTGTCGTTCATAAGACGTTTGATTGTTTGATAAAACTTCGGCGTTCCGCATGTGAAACTCCTCTTTGTCCTGATGTCAAATGTAGAAGATGGACTGATTTTAGTGCTGGATATGGTTTTTAAGGCACGTCCATATTTTCAATGCATTTAATAGATACCTATTTCCAGTCACAAACGTGTATATATTCTTGCACAAAATGTAGGATTCGTCAAGAGTTTTTATGACTCACTTACCCCCATTTTTTTCTGAGGTATAAGATTAGGGTTTGTGAGAGGGTATAGGTACGAGAAACCCACGCTAATAAATGTCAAAAAGCGTATCCCCTCTACATCGAGGATCCGTGAAAAATGATAGGAGATACCCCGGATGCCAAACGTCAGAAATCACGCGCTTGATGACATTTATGACCGAATATCGTTTTTGGCGACCATTGAAGGTTTTCGCCCACCGTGTCGCCGCCTTCTCATAACTGAGAAATAACAAGCCGTAAGCCACGCACGCCAGCAGCCATAGAACGGCGACACGGGGGTGTGTAGGTTTCTTCAAAACGAGTTTGCCGAAACCAAAACACGACTTGATGTCTCGAAACCCATGTTCAATCTGCATCCTGCGTTTGTAGCAGTGATAGAGTTGATGTCCCGAGACGTGGTTTGAAATCAGATACATCGGGTCTTTGAATCCATTATTTCTGCGGACGTAGAGTTGAAGAGGTATCTGATGCGTCGCGTGGTAAAGCACGTCTCCATAAAACTTATTTTTCAGGTCATCAAGTTTCTTAACACTGCCTTGATAACGGATCCCGACGTTGCGGCAAACCCGCATGATAAACGGGATCTCTCGGTCTTTGAGAAACTTGATGACATATTTCCCACGGGCGAAACCGCGGTCAAAGACGAGGATCGGTGGCTTTCTATGAGTCGCTTGAGAAGTGATAGAAAGTCGATAAAGTTTCAGGCAGAAGCGTTGAATAATCTCGTTATGACTTTTATACTTTCTTGATTGTATCTCCTCATCTTTATAGATAAACCAAAACACAGGGATCGCTCGGTGGCGAAAGGGCATCGCCGCAACGATAGCCTTCCAACCGTCAATGAGGTCGGTCTCATCAACAAGCAAGAGGAAATACCGACCTGCTTTGATGCGCAAAAGACGCCCGACAATGAAAGTAAACCATGCGTTCTGAAGACGTGGCATAGGCAACGGTGTATCAAGGAAACGCAGCAGCCGTTTCTGTTTCGACTTTTCTGTTTTCACAGCAATCGGTAAACGCGTCGCGATTTCATTGATACGAAAGGTTTTCGCTGTGCAGACCGCCATGACAGCTAACAACAGATTTCGGAAACTCGGTTTTTTCAGACCAATGGACTTGAAAAGTTCTCGAAAATGCGTTATCATAGTTTTCGGATTTGCCCGGTTCGGGGCATATCTGTTTTTCATAAAATACCTCCTTACACTTTTATCAGTCGCTGATAAGTAGTGGGTCGTAAGGAGGTATTTTACTATAATCTCACTGCCTTTCCCATACATTTTCAATCAAATACCTGATAACACAATGCTTCTCTAAAAAATGGGGGTAGGTGAGGGCACGATCAACTTGACAGAAAAGTGCACAATAGGTATATTAAACGCAGAAGTCTATCTGATGTAGTACCATCACGAGGAACCTAATGAACATCACCGACTTGGATACACCAACACTTGCCGCAGATATGGATGTGCTTGAGCGGAACATAGACGGAATGGCACAACACTGTCAACAACTTGGTATCCCGCTGCGCGTCCATACGAAGACGCATAAGGTGCCAGAAATCGCTAAGCTGCAAATCGCTGCGGGTTCGCAAGGTATCACCTGTCAGAAGTTAGGCGAAGCAGAGGTAATGGTGGACGCTGGCGTTGACAACATCCTTATCCCTTATAACATTGTTGGAAAGCCGAAACTGGAACGGTTGACTGCACTCGTCCAACGTGCGCGAATTACCGTCGCCCTGGATTCAGAAGAGACCGCAACCGGTATCTCTCAACAAGCAATTGCTGACGGCTGTGTTGTGCCTGTTATCGTGGAACTTGATACCGGAAGTGGACGCTGTGGTGTGCAATCACCGCAAGCAGCACAACGCCTCGCACAACAGATTATGAAAATGCAAGGCATTGATTTCCAAGGTATCATGACATATCCAAGCAACATGAGTGCGAAGTCGTTTATTGAAGAAACGCTGGACCTACTCTCAGGCGACGGGATTCCTATAAACATCATTAGTGGTGGTGGCACAGGTTCTGAAGCAGCATCGAAGGAAATCGGCTGTACAGAAACCCGTAGTGGATCTTACGTCTATGAAGGCATGACCCGCATCGGTAATTCAGAGATGCTAACACCTGAGCGGTGTGTCTTACGCGTGATCGTAACCGTCGTCAGTACCCCAACGCCTGATCGGATTATCGTTGATGGCGGTCAAAAGACGTTTACGAGTTACCCACCAACGCCTTATGGGCATATCATTGAACATCGAGACGCAAAGATTTATGGCATGTCGGTCGAACACGGGCATGTCAATGTCAGTGAGTGTTCACATCGATTTAAGATAGGAGAGCAGCTCTCGGTTATCCCGCTACACCAAGGGATGACAAGCAACCTTCACGACAAACTCGTAGGTATCCGAGGTGATACAGTTGAGGCAATATGGCAGATCGCTGGTAGAGGCAAAGTTTTTTAGTCGCACAGGCGTTTAATCAATAAGAAGGTGAAATTATGATTCTACCGACACCCGAACAAAAAGCACAATGGGAAGAAGAAGGGTATCTCGTCTTTGAAAACGCGATTCAAGGGGAGGATCTTAAACGTCTCCAAACCGCTTTCGACTATTGGGCAGACGCATGCAAAGCGGAATGGCTGGATAGAGTCGAAGCGGGGGAAGCCGTCGCAACCTTTTATGACATCCCAAACCCGCTTGAAAAAGATCCCATCTTTATTGATATTATCGATTATCCGAGTTACTATGGTGCATTGATGGCGTTCACAGATCACGATCTAATTCTATTAGGACCGCAGGTTCGGACTGTGGCACCGTGGCCTGTGAGTTACACAGGGTGGCATCCGGATGTGGGACACAGCAACCCGCTCCATATTAAAGTGCAAATCTACGTTAACGATGTCCAGCCGGGGTCTGGAGAATTCGGCTTCGTGCCCGGCAGTCATAAACCAGATGCCGGTCCCTACACGCGTCCGATGCGGCAAGAGAGTATGACCGGACACAAAACCTTCCCCGGTAAAGCCGGGACTGCGATTATGTTCAATTCGTGTGGATGGCACGTTTCGATGGACAATCATTCTGATACACCCCGTAAGTCGATTATCCTGATTTACGAGAAGCGAACACCCGGACGGATTGGACCAAAACAGTATGCATCCATCTCAGACTACTGTCAGACACCTGAACGTCGTAAATTATTTAGTTTGGATGGTTAATCAAAGGAGGGTATCCTATGCCACGAATTGACGCGCATCTGCACGTATTCACGAAAGCCTCCGCTGAGTTTCCGAGGGAGACATCAGACGTTTGGCCCGCGGAACGGGAAGAACCTGTCGAAAAACTGTTAGGCGAGATGGAAAAACATCAGATTGATCAGGCGGTCCTTGTCCAAATGGCTGGTGCGAGTATAGCAAACCATCGTTATCTGCTGCAATGCCTCAAAGACTACCCAAATCGGTTTCTGGGCATCGGACTGATCCCTGAGGGACATCCGAACCCTACCGAACACATGGCGCAATTGACAGATGACACTGGAATTATTGGGTTCCGGCTCTCAACATTCGGTGGACCACGTGATATTTTCGCGAAAATGGATGTCCGCGAGTTTGAGACATATCCGATCTGGAAATATGCCGCTGAACGTGACTATGTTCTATGGCTTTATCCGAACGCCATCAACGCGCATCTCCTACCATACCTGATACAAGCATTCCCACAGGTTCGTGTTGTGCTAAATCATCTCGCTGTGTGTCCAGGAAAAGGCAAATTCAGTTGGGACGAATTCGGGAGACCTCAGATACAGGCGACGGGTTACAACCTCTTTATGCACACCACCTACCGACTCGCGCGCTTTGAAAATGTTAATGTACATCTCTCCGGTCAGTATGCCTTTAGCAGGGAGGAGTTCCCCTATAAAGATTTGGCGGGATGGCACAGCGGACTTCTGAGCGGCTTTGGCGCGAAACGATTGATGTGGGCAACCGATTTTCCATGGATATTAGAAGAACCGGGTTATGGTAAATTGACTACGGTTATAGCGGAATTATTACCAAATCTATCTGAGGCAGAACTTGCAGACATTATGGGAGGGAATGCGAAACGGATTTTAAGGTTCCCCGACCTATAAAGCGGAGGCAGTTCAGAATCTGCTTTTGGCTTGGAATTCAAATGCTCTCTCAATCTGTTCAAGTTTCAGCAACTCTAATCGGGGCGATAAATGAATCGCTATCACGTCAAAGCGACAGGGCGCGTCAAAGAGGTTTTTAGTTTGTAGATATGCCAAAGCGACCTTGGAGATCTGCCGCTGCTTCTGCGTAGTTACAGCCGCTTGGGGTAGTCCGAATTTGAGACTGCGCCGTGTCTTAACTTCCACAAAAACGATAAAATCACCATCTTGTGCGATCAGATCAATCTCACCGCGTGCGGCTCGGTAATTCTGTTCAAGAATTTCATAGCCACGCGCTTTGAGGTGCGCAGCCGCTAACGATTCACCTGTTTTTGCGATGTCCAAGCGTGAACGATTCATCCGTGTGCTTCCTTTGAATACCGTGTGTGTTCAAACACGCAAGCACCCTCTATATATCATCTGTTTTAAGCATCTGGCAGTAGTTTAAAGGTGTGCCGATGAATGTCCGAGGCACCAAACTGAGCAATCGCTTTGCGATGCTGTGATGTGGGGTAGCCTTTGTGTTGGGAGAATCCATAGTCGGGGTAGGTGCTATCCAACGCAATCATGCGTCTATCGCGGGTCGTTTTGGCGATAATAGAGGCAGCCGCGATAGAATAACTTCGGCTATCGCCTTTCTTAATGGCTTCGCCTTGGATATCTATTGCAGGAAAATTTATGCCGTCAATGAGGAGATAATCAGGCTGGGGTGTGAGTTTTTCGATTGCTTGCCGCATCGCCAATAGGGTTGCTTCAAGAACGTTCACACTGTCAACAACGCGATTGCTCACGGAGCCGATCCCGACAGACAGGGCAACCCGGTAAATTTCATCATGCAAACGGTCGCGTTGCTTCGGTGTTAACTGCTTTGAATCGTTCAAACCCTCGATACCGCAATGGGTGGGTAGAATGACTGCAGCAGCAATGACGGGACCAGCCAACGCGCCTCGACCCGCCTCGTCAATGCCCGCAATCCGTTTATAACCGCTGCGTTGGCAAGCACGTTCAAAAACGTCCATCTGTATCAGATTAGTCTCTACGTTCTTTGACGCGTGCGGATCTACCAGTACGATCACGTAAGTAATACAACTTCGCTCGCCGAACTGCGCCGTATCGAACCACCTGAATGCTCTCAATATTCGGAGAATGAAGCGGGAAAGTTCTTTCACTCCCGGCACCGAATGCGACGCGCCGGACGGTAAAGGTCTCGCGAAGTCCGCCGTGTGCACGACGAATAACGGTGCCTTCGTACGCTTGGATTCGTTCCTTTTGCCCTTCACGGATACGTGTATTCACTTTGACAATATCCCCAGGACCAAATTGAGGGATGTCGCTCTTCATGTATTGATTCTCAAAAGATTCTATCAAGTTCATCTTTATTTCTCCTTTCGCTAACGCATAAAATCGATTTTCTGATTCCGTATAAACTCAAAACGTATGCTTTGATTTACTCCGCTAACCCCGCCGCTTTAAGAATTGCGATATCTTCCTCGCTGAGTTCCAGTTTCTGGAGTAAATCTGGACGGTATTTCGCTGTGCGTTTAAGTGCCTCTGCATACCGCCACTTTTCAATATTCTCATGATGCCCGCTCAAGAGCACCTCTGGGATACCCATGCCAGCAAACTCCGCAGGACGTGTGTAGTGCGGATGGTCAAGCAATTCCTGACTGAATGAATCAACGTGTGCAGACTCGTAATCCCCAAGCGCACCCGGAAGTACACGACCAATAGCATCAACTAAGACCAGGGCTGCAATTTCACCGCCGCTCAAGACATAATCACCGATGGAAATTTCAGTGGTTACCAATCGGTCGCGCACCCGCTCGTCAACCCCTTTGTAACGCCCACATAACAGAATAAGATGCCTTTCCAAAGAAAGCGATTCCGCGACCGCTTGTGTTAAAGGTGTACCTTGAGGGGTCAGATAGATAAGGTGTGCTGTTTCTTCTGAGTTCAACGCTGCAACCGCTGCGAAAATGGGTTCGGGTTTAAGAATCATCCCCGCGCCACCGCCATAAGGGTAGTCATCAACCGACTTATGTTTATCAGTTGCCCAATCGCGAAGGTTATGAAGATTAACGGTGAGTTTATCCGCCTCCTGAACACGTTTAAGTATTCCAGTCTCTAACGCCGGTGCGATTATCTCTGGGAATAGGGCGAGGACATCAATTTTCATTTTGTCACGGGTCTGCAAGCAACACCCAATTATAATAACCCGACACCTACCGCTAACTGCAAGCAGCGCGCCTGTTACGCATCAGCATCCGATCGGGGTTCGTCAATCAGCTCAAGAATCACCTTTTTATTTGCCCGCAATCCGGCGGTATAGAGGACACTTCTAATCGCTTTCAGTGTTCGTCCGTATCTACCGATGATTTTCCCCAAATCTTCTTCTGTGACAGTCAGTTCAATAATAACCACCGTTTCGCCAGTTACTTCACGAACCACCACCTCGTCAGGGTAATCAACGAGAGCTTTTACGATGTATTCAATCAAATCTTTGAACATAGTTCACTTTCGGATTTCGGTAGATACGTCCACCGCCTATATTTTCGGAACCTGTGTAGGGGCTGGGTAACCCAGCCCCTACTCTTCCTCAGTGGATGCGTCGGGTGTTTCTTCAGTAAGCAGGGTTCCTGTTTCAGATTCTGTTTCTTGTGCTTCGGTAGGTTCGGTGTCATCTGTCTCTACGACTTGTTCGGCGATTTCAGTTTCCGGCATCGGTTTCCCCAATTTTTCGTATTCAAATTTCATCAAAATTCCGCTTTTGGAGAGTAAACGCTTTGCGGTATCCGAGGGCTGCGCGCCCCGCCTCAACCATTTCAAGGCTTTCTCTTCATCAATGACGACATCTGCGGGATCCGTTAACGGATTGTAATGACCGAGACGTTCTAAAAACACGCCATCTCTCTGAGCACGTGCATCAGCCGCGACAAGTCGATAAAAAGGACGTTTCTTTCTACCGTGTCGTTGTAATCTAATTCTAACTGCCAAAAAATACCTCCTAATGGTATCTGTGCCGCTCTTTTTTCTACACAGGCGACCTAACTCAGGTTCACCTATCGCTATTTGCGGCGTTTTCGCTTCCGGGGCTTTCTTGCTGCCTTCCGCTTCGGACGCGGAAGCGCGCCTATCTTCTGCCCCATCTTCTTGTTTAAAGATCCCCCCATTTGTGGCATTGCCATCGCCGCTTGCTGATTTAACATACGATTCATCATTTGGAGTTGTGAAACCAGCATGTTTATCTGATTTACGGTCGTGCCACTACCTTCGGAAATACGGAGCTTCCGACTTCTGTCTAACAGTCGGGGGTTTTTGCGTTCCTCAAGCGTCATTGATTGAATGATCGCTTTTGCTGTTTGCAAATGGCTTTCATCTGGTGTAAGGTTTTTGACGGGCAACTGGTTCTTAAAGGGCATCAGATCCATCAACTGATCCAAGGGTCCCATATTTTTCAGCTGCTCAAGTTGTGTGAGAAAATCATCAAAATCGAGGCCTTTGTTTTCTACGAGTTTACGTTCAAGTTCCTTCGCCTGATCTTCGGTGAATACTTCCTCTGCCTTTTCAAGCAGGGTTTGGAAATCACCTTGTCCGAGGATACGGGAAGACATCCGTTCTGGATGAAATTCTTCTAAGGATGCTGCCTCAATCTTTTCACCGACACCGATGAATTTAATCGGCTTCTGTGTGATATGCCGAATCGAAAGTGCAGCACCACCGCGAGCGTCACCATCCATTTTCGTCAGAATAACGCCGTCAATGTCTAAGTCATTGTTGAAGTTCTCTGCTACATTTACAGCATCTTGTCCGGTCATCGCATCAGCGATGAGCAAAATTTCAGAAAGGTTGACCTGTTCTTTAATCTGCCGAAGTTCGCCCATTAATTCATCATCGACATGCAAACGTCCAGCAGTGTCAATAATAACGCAGTTATGTCCGTGTGCTAAAGCCTCCTTGACAGATGCCTCGGCGATCTCGACTGGAGAAACCTCTGTTCCCATCGAAAACACCGGCGTTTCCGTCTGTTCACCGAGCACTTGCAGCTGCTTAATCGCAGCCGGTCGATAGACATCAGCGGCAACGAGGAGCGGTTTTCGTCCCTCTTTGCGGAATCTAAGGGCTAATTTCGCTGCCACGGTCGTTTTACCGGCACCTTGCAAGCCGACAAGCATTACCACTGTTGGACCGTTTGAAGCGATCTGAATCTTTTCCGCCTCATTGCCCATCAATTGGGTCAACTCTTCGCCGATAATTCGGGCAATCTGCAGCTCAGGTGTAAGGCTCCCTAAGACCTCTTGACCGAGGGCACGCCCCTTAATCCGCTCTATAAATTCACGTGTGACTTTATAGTTAACATCCGCCTCCAGAAAAGCACGCCGCACCTCACGCAAGGTATCAGAGACGTTGTTCTCTGTGAGTTTCCCTTGCCCTTTGAGTTTTTTGAAAGTGCTTTGCAACCTATCATTTAAACTCTCAAACATTGTTTCTGCGTCCTTTTTCTGTAGGTGTGCGTTATATTCATAATTTCCGCTTAGCGTCTAAAATGTACAATTGCCGATGTATCATCTGCGACGTTATCTAAATGTGAAACAGCGCGTAAAGACACACTAATCCCTAATTATACAATTATAGCAAATTTTACCGCTGATGTCAAACTTTTTTTCCAGATGCAGTCAGCGGTTAGTAAACATAGCGACCAAAAATTCGTTCATATAAGAAACATCTGATGATCGGAAAATCGAAATTACAGGAGAACTTAACAACACTGACTTCAGAGCCATTCAATCGTCCGATAATTTAGGTTTTTCGCGTAAAATTCTTCCTTGTAGAAGCGCTCTCCGAATCGCGACTTCTTTGACTTTTTTCACTCTTGACAGGAATCCTCATCTATGGTAAAAATATAACATGAAAACAGCAATGATCAAACAACCACACCAGAAATCCGTTCCTTATATTGCCCTAATTTTCCTGATCTGTGCCCTATCGGGGTTATACGGATGCCAAGGCGAAATGTTCAATTTCGATATAGAGGGTGCGAGTTTAGAAATCATAGAGAAATCCGGTGAACTGACTGAGAATGAGGTCTGGGACGGGCGAATCTATATCACCGGTACCGTCGTTGTGCCGGAAGGTATAACGTTGACGATCCGTTCAGGAGCCATTGTCGGTTTTGAACCGACAGATACACCGAGCGAACTCATCGTGCAGGGTGAACTCTATGCCGAAGGATCCCCAGACCGTATGATCGTCTTCGGATCCTTAGGCAAGCAGCGGAAAAGCGAACAAACACCAATAGCAGACCCACACACTTCCACATTGGCAACAGATCCTTTTTCGACACAGGCGCAACGGACTCCGAGCCCTGAAGTACAAAAAACCACAATCTCAGATCCGCCCAGAGCCGGAGATTGGGCAGGAATTCGGATTGAAGCCACAAGTCCGAATAGCCGCCTAACTTACTGCCGTATCCAACACGCGACTGCCGGTATCAGAGCCAGAACGGATGCCGTCCAAATCGAAAGCTGCCTTTTGAGCGAGAATAATACAGGTGTACTTTGTGAAAACACCAATCCGACGATTACCCGCAACGAGTTTAACAGGAATGGCATAGGTTCAAAACTTCAAGGCAGCGCATCCCCAGAAGTCGAATACAATGAATTCACCGCCAACGAATACGGAATTTCATGTGAGGATGACTCCCGGCCACGTATCCAGTATAATGTCCTGCGTGCTAATTACCAGAACGCTATTACCTGTTATTCTACCGCTTCCCCAGAGATAGTTTCCAATAACATCACTATGAACATCGGTTGGGCGGTTTATGATGGGGGTAGACTCCGAGACAATTTCATTCAAGGGAATAAACAGGTTGGACCTAACATAACGGAACTCGCAGTCGGGATACAGGGCGATCAGTATTACGGTGTAGAGGAAGTGTTTGAACCGAGAAATTCTCCGGTGGCAGAGGCTGGTGTGCCGAGAGAAAATTTCTAAGCCTATTTGCAAGTCCCCCGGATAAGGGGGGTTTAGGGGTTTCTTCCGATTCTATAGGAAATTGATATGAACCGCCTCAAAGCCTATCTTGAACTTATCCGCTATCCGCTCTTTGCGATTCCGATTGTCGCGACGCTTCCGGGCGCGCTTATCGCAAGTCAGGGAAAATTCACAGGGCGTGTTGCGGTAGCATTGGTGATTGCGCTTTTCGGCTACTTCGCTGGAATGATAAAAAATGACTATTTCCACCACGAAACGGATAAGCAGACCAACCCGGAACGTCCGCTGCCTTCACAACGACTGACACCACGGCAAGCGATCATACCGGCGAGTGTTATCTACGGATTATGTGTTATTGGGGGATTCCTGCTCAACCCTGCAGCCGGTTTTCTGGTGATGGGGTTGGTCGCGATTTCGCATCTCTACAACGCTATTTTCAAAGCGAAAGGCATCTTAGGGAGTCTCACACTGCCTTTGGGCATTGGGCTACTGAGTATCTTCGGGGCGTTAGTCGTTAGTGGGACTGTGCCACGTTTGGTGTGGTATGTCTTTGCTGCTACGACACTTTACGATTTAGGAACGCATATCACCACGACTTTCAAAGACCTTGCCCGCGACGAACAACTCGGAATCCTGACGACACCGCTTCAGATTGGTATCCGTCCGGCACTTTTTGTCTCTGCAGTTGCGACGGTCCTCGCTTTTGCTATCGCACTTTTGCCATATTGGTTGGAACCGGACATTCAGAGGTCTTATATTGTTTGGGTGGTCTTAGGTATCATTGCGACTGTCGGCACCCGTATCTCACTCTATCTACAACCGAACGAGAAAAACGGCTATTTTGCGTTGAAGGGTTCAATGGTGGGGTCTATTCTCTTTTTTCCGTGCCTTATCGGCGCGCAGCTATCTACCGCTATTTCCGCAGCGGTCATTGTGCCGTTGCTATTGATTACACTGTTTCTTTTAAGAACGACGCGCCAAGAAGTTTAACACTTCCCCGTCAAATCCGCATGCTTTCGCTTGTGGAATGTAGACGGCGAATAGGTTTGATAGCAAAGGTAAATTTGACATTTTGCAAAAAATGTTGTCCAATTATAGTATCAGGTTGGAAACCAGCAGTTTCAGCGTTACCGCTTGGTAATGTGCTGGTTTCCTCTCACTGAAACGGAGATAAGAGCCTGATACCTGAATTCCTATGAAAACGTATAAATACGAGTTATATCACCAGCAGAATATAATCAAGATTGGTAATCTCATTGACGATTTGCACCAAGTCCACGTGCATTTGATAAGATTACAACGCCGCTATTATTCCATGTTTGGTAAATATATTCCCTTGAAACGTATTCTGAAACATATTACGCAGTTGAAGCGGACAACAAAACCGCATTGGAATCAGTTGCCCAGTCAAATGATCCAAGACGTTGCCATTCGTATTGATCACGGCTACGAAGCCTTCTTTGATAACATAGAAGACCGAAAGAAGGGTCTAACAAAACGAAAGGTCGGCAGACCTAAAATCAAACCGAATCACAAGTATAAGTCTATCACATTCACACAGGCAGGTTACAAAATAGAAGATAACCGTTTAACTCTCAATTGTCTTAATACCACATTTACCTTTTGGAAGCACCGAAAGTGGACAGGTAAAATCAAAACTGTCACAATCAAACGTGATAATGTGGGTGATTATTACATTTACCTCACTTGCGAAAATCCGCAACCTGTAAAGAAACTCCCTTTGACCGGTAATGAGGCAGGGGTAGATTTCGGTTCAAAAACATTTCTCACGCTTTCAGATGGTATCACGATATTGTCCCCACAATTCTATAAGCAGTGTCTCAACGCAATCCGTTCAGCAAACAAAGCACTTTCACGCAAACAATATCTGTCTAATGGTTGGTTTCGTGCCAAACGACACCTTGCCCGCGTTCATAAGAAAATAGCAGATAAAAGACGTGATTGGTTTTTCAAGTTAGCACTCCGTTTGGTTCGTAGATATGATAACATTGCTATTGAAACACTGAACCTTGAGGCTATGAAACAACTTTGGGGACGCAAAATCTCTGACATAGCCTTCGGTGAATTTTCACTTATTCTCAAATGGACATGTGCAAAATACGGTAAAACATTATTGAGAGCAGGACGTTGGCAACCCACCACAAAACCGTGTTCTAATTGTGGGTTTCATAACAAAGACCTTACACTCAACGATAGATACTGGACATGTCCAAGTTGTAAAGCAGAACACGACAGAGACGTGAACGCTGCGATAAACATTTTGCGGGTTGGGGTACCCTGGACCTAAACCAGATAAAACCGTTCTGATACGGGATAAAAACCCGCTGGTGGAGCGATACTAAGACGGTTGACTCTCTGAGAAAACCGCAGTCGCTATGAAACTGAAGCTCCTACCTTTAGGTAGTGGGTGGTATCACGGAGACGAATTATCAAATATGAAAAACATCGTTTTACTGATTACGGATACCTTTCGATATGACAATTTAGGTGAGCGCGCGAGACGGCCGATTCGGACACCGATGCTCGATAAATTTGAGGCGGAGCGCGCAACGGCTATTGACAAGTTTTATATGAGCAGCTTCCCGACCGTCCCACACCGGACAGATATCATGACGGCAACAGTCGGGTGGCCCCACTATCCGTGGCAGCCGATCGATCAGAGTGGACGGACGGTCATCGCAAGGCTTCTGAGTCAGCAGGGATACGCAACGCAGCTGATATGTGATACGCCACACTTGTTCAATGTCCGTTTCCAGCACTGTTTTGATGCCGCTTTCCAGCACCGCGGACAGGAAGGAGACAAGCCGCTTCTCCATCTCAATGACGAAATAAAAGTCGTTATGCCGAATGAGAAGACGCGACCGCATCCAGCCTTCCGTGGGCATACACTGCCGAACACACACCGTTGGACGAACCGGTACTACCAGTATGAGTCGGAGACGTTCTCCGGTAGGACCTCCGAGACCACAATCCGATGGTTGGAAGAGAATCACAACTCGGGTCCTTTCTTCCTCTGGGTAGATTTCTTCGATCCGCACGAACCGTGGGATCCACCCGAATACCTCGTCAAACGCTACGATCCAGATTACACCGGTCCACCGATGTTACATCCGAACTATGGTTTGTCCTCCCTCTTTACAGATGCCGAGCTGCACAATCTTTGGGCACACTACGCCGGTGAATCCGAACTCGTTGACCGACATATTGGACGTGTTCTGCAGAAGGTGGAAGATTTAGAGTTATGGGACGACACGCTTGTTGTTGTGCTATCTGACCACGGGATGTCTATCGGTGAACATGCTCGGACAGGCAAATCCAACATTGATCCAAAAGATGAACGCTATTGGCCCACGTACCCGGAAATTAACCATGAGATGTTTTTGGTTGCTGGTGGTGATGTTCCGCAAGGACAACGTTTGGATCTCATCGCGCAGCCGATGGATATTATGCCGACGCTCTGTGAATTGGCTGGTGTTACGTTGGATCCGCCGAAACCCTTCGAGGGACGTTCCTTCGCAAATGCGCTCCTTAATGGCGATGCACAACACAGGGAATACGCCGTAACGGGTTGCCATATCGGTGCCCGAGATGGTCGTATGCCTCGCCGGGCGACAACACCATTCCTCGTCACAGAACGTTGGGGATACGCACCTGTCGGCGAATACGGTAGACCGGAACTCTTTGACCTACCCACAGATCCGATAGCCGAGAACAACATTGCGGCAGACAACATCGAAATCGTTAAGGAGTTGCATGAACTGTTTATGTCGCATCTCACGGAGCATAATGCACCTGAGAATTTCCTCGATCTCTGGAAAGAAGAACCGTCTGGCGACGGCACTGGCAAATGGTCTATTGACTATCCAGAAGAATCAGATGAATAAGAAAATCGAAGGTTAAGATGAAAAGAGAGGCTTTAGGTGAAAGCAACCTAAAGCCTCTCTTTATATAATTAGAATTGGTTTAACTGAGATGTGTCCCTACTCGAAAACCTCAAATTCGCCATCTTTGACAATCAAGACAATCGGATCGTAAACTGCGTCCCCAACATCATTAAAAGAGAACGGACCGAGGATGGTGTCAAAATCTCGAATTTCTGCAAGCGCAGCAGCAATCGCCTTTGGATCGGTTGATTGGGCATCTGCTATTCCTTTGGCGAGGATATGAACAGCGACGTAAAATTGCGCTGCCCAAATATTTGGTTCCATTCCGTATTTGGTGCTATAGTTCCGAACAAAGGCTTGGTTGCCCGGTGTATCTGCTGTGCTATCCCAGCTCGTAAAAGTGATGGTTCCCTCAGCAGCATCTCCTGCAGCTGCTACTAAATCTCTGGACAGCGTGAGATTGACAATAAACGGAATATCAGAGGGAACACCGAGTGCCCGTCCTTGAATCAGGATATCGGAAATATCCGCGACAGTGGATGAGATAAAGATGGCATCTGGATTCAATGCTTGGATGCGAGTAAATTGGGCGGACAAGTCCGTTTCCTCGGTTTGGAAACTTTCTGCTATGAGAATCTCAATCCCGTTATCGGTAAGTGCTTTCCGCAACTCTGCATCGCTGGTCCGGGAAAAGAGATCAATCTCATCAAATAGCGTAGCCACTTTTTGATATCCGAGTTTCTCTTGTGTTACCCTGACGCCGTTAGGAATAAGCACGTCTGTGGTGAGGTTGGTGCGGAAAACAAACTCACTAATTGCGCTCAAACCAGAGGAGGCTGAGGTAGGACTGATCGCTACGACTTGATTCTGGTGCGCAATCGGAGAAGTTTCTGGTACCTGACTTGAGGTTGTTGGACCGAGGATAACAGAAACTTTGTCTTGATGAATCAATTTGTTAAAGGCTTCAACGCCACCTGCTACACTGCTTTGATCGTCTTCCGTGATAACTCTAATTTTCACACCGTTGCTTTGCAGGTTGTTGACTTCTTCAACAGCGAGTTCAATGCTATATTCTATTATAGGGTCTGCTGAACTGAATCGCCCTGTAATAGGATAGACAGCACCCACTAAAATATCTTCGCCAATCCCTTCCATCTGTGGTGTGGTAGGTTGAACAATCTGCTGAACCCGTTCACAACCGATAAAACTCGCAATTAGCACTACAAAAGCTAACACAAACGCGAATGCTATAATTTTTTTACTGTTCAAGTTGAGTTCCTCCGTTTTTCATGTAATTAGTTTCGCCTTAATCAAGATTTTGGGAAAGTTTTGCTCGGATGGCACCAAAATCAGGTCCTTTGGGCATAATGAACAAGCAACTTCCTCCACTCCGCTTTTCCCATAATTCACCGATTTCACGCTTTTCCTCCGCATCTTTGGCATCCCAGAGGAACACGCCCTTGTACTCAACAACCAAATAACGTCCATCAGTCAAGAGGCAGACAAAATCAGGATAAAACTTGTCGGTTGAAGTCTGGAACCAAAAGGAAAACCTGGGTTGGCGTTCAAGATTTCGCACCCAAAATTTAACTTCAGGCAACCTGTCAATGAACTCCGCGCATTGGAATTCTTCACCATCCGATTTCAGATCGCCAACATGCTGATAGTAGTGTTTCTGGAATTGATAACGACCTGTATAATGGGTGTTAGCTGGATAACCGTGTGGTTTAAAGGAGAAGCAGTGGTCAGGTGAAACAACAACGGGGGTCGCAAATTCAGGCAACAGATAGTTTTTATAGGCAGCTTGGTGTACGTTTTGGCGATGGTGATCAATCTTCGCTGCAGCAGCATCTTTCAAGGCATATTTGTTGTGAATAAGAACATCTATTGAAATACCTCGCTCCTCAATAAGGTGTTTGACTAACCGCTGTAGAAAAGGCAAAGATTCACGCTGTAAAATATCAAGATGTTTAATAGTTCTATCAAGCCAATCAGCGAGTCGTGCAGCATCCCATCCTTTATCTGGGGCAAGGAGAGTCATCTGTTGATGAAGTTGACCCAGAAAGCGCATCTCCACTCTTCCTTCTTGAGAAAGTCCGATCTCGCCACGTTCGCCTGTGTTAAATTCGGATGGAAACTCTTCTTCAGTGAGTTCAGCGTCACATTCGGACAACTGCCAAGGGACTTCTAAAAATCGTGACTCTTCAAACTCAAGGTGCCCTTGTTCCCCTTGGACCATTAATTTAGGCACCTTAAAAATTTCGCCTTGTTCAGCGGGTATGGGATCAGTATCAGGCTGTGTCATGCCTTCAAAGAACGGTAACTCGTCTTGTTGTTCCTCTGTAGGACGAATAAGCTCGGCAGCTTCCTGCTTCTCAAATCCGTTCTGAACGAGTCCGTCAGCTAAAGCCGACGCGGCATCATAGAAATTCTGGGAGGCAACGAAAGCATAAGCACTGTTGAGTGATTCCTGTTTTTTACGCTGTGCCTTCGGGAGACGCATGACCCTACCCAATATCTGTTCAACAGCAGTAGAAGATCTCATTTCAGCGACAGAGCAGAGGACATAGGCGAATGGGCAATCCCACCCTTCACGCAACGCTTGCACGGTGATAACATAACGAATTGGACACTCTGAATCGTTAAGATCAACATTATCAAGTTCTTTGTCCTCACCTGTGGCACGCGCGATTTGTTCTTCCGGGATGCTATATTCTTCCAGTAGGCATCTCTCAACAACTTCAACAGTCAATGTTTCTTTGCTTTTGCTTCTCGGTTGTGCCTGAATGAGCATGATCGGACGGATATATTCACCTTTTTCCTCTCGCTCCGCCTCAGCATCAATTTCAAGGGCATCACGCTGGACAATGGCAGCGGTTAATAGCCGTTTCCAATCCGGATCAGTTTCCAACTGAATTGGCATTTTGATCATATTTTCTGCTTGGAGTTCAGCGGCAGAAACGGTATAGAGGACGTTAGAAGGATTTTCCTCCATAGCGGGTGTTGCGGTAAACTCAATGATAGCGGATGGATTGAAACGAGCAAGTGTTTCAAAAGAGAGTGGGGTCCGGGCGTTATGTGCTTCGTCAACAATAACGAGTGGACGTTTGACGCATAAGAGGTTTGCAAGTGAATACGCGGGTTTACCGTTGTCGCTCTCAAGTTCTGAAAGGATATCGTCTGAAAGGTTTGCGAAATGTCCCATCAGCGCGCCTGAATCTTCATAAACTTTGCGTCCCTCTGTATCTTCAACGCGGAACGCTTGCATCGTGGAGACAATAATCGTGATTTTTGTATTAAGAATGTGGGGTTGCAGGTGAAGGGCATCGCCAACAGTACGGATCTCCACGTTGTGGCCGGCGGACCTAAAAGCATCTCTGTACGGATGATCGGGTTTTTTAAGGGCTTTGAGTGTTTGGTCGCGTATGGCATTTGAAGGGGTCAACCAAAGCACAATTGGGCTCTCAGTCTTTAAAAGTTCGGAAGCCGTAATACTGACAACATGGCATGCAACAAAGGTTTTACCACCGCCTGTGGGGAGTCGGAGACAAACATACGGCATGCCGGGTAAACCTTCAACGGAAGCGTAAGGTCGCTGGGTGAGGTCGTAGAACGCGGTGTTGGCGTTCTCATACTGCAGGCATTTTTGGTAGTATTCCGTTAATGTTTCAAGGGTGCGTTCTTGGTATTCTTTGAGGGGTAGGTGCATCTTTTTTGTTTTTAGTATTAGAGAATATTAGACCTATTCATAGGCGGATGAACGCTTCAGTGAGATTTCTAACGATGCGGTAACTTCATCAAGTGTATACATTTTACCACCAGACCGGATATATTCGTCTTCGCGTTTTAATTCTTCAATGAATTCTGGACGCAATTCCAATCCATCGTCTGGGTCGTAATCATAATTCTCAAGGAACAATTCCAATTCTAAATAACAGACGAAAAACTCGTAGAATTCAGCCCGTAGACGTTCCGTTATCTCAATAGACTTTTCCGTTCCCATCAACTTAACGAGACGTTCCCGCGATGCAAAAAGCTGCCAATTTCCGAGTGTCCGCATGAAAGTTTGGAAGTCATCAACAGATAATGCTGCCACTTTTATTTCTGGCACAGGGTCACTATGTAGGGATAGCCCCAGCCGTCGCGTTTCTCGCCCTAAAGGTGAACTCTTTCGTTGCATTTCTACAGCGGAAACCCGATGTTTCAGATGTGCCAGAGCATCAGTAGCCTTTATGATTTTAAGAACAGACTCCTCATGCTCTTCCAATTCTAAGGCAAGTGCGTAGTAACCGTTGAAAAACTCTCGGAACTCTTCTTCAAGTGCATCGTGCGGATTGTTCTTTGCAAGGAGTACGGTGAGTCGTTCACGCGATATGAATATCTCTTCGTTGACAATAGACACAACCCAGTCGCGGAACTGTTGAGAGGTTATTTTGGCAATATTTGGTGTCATTGGGTTCACCTATATCTAAATTGTTAGGATTCGACATCAAACGGGGCATCCGGCAAATCACGACATTCTTTTAAGTGAGAACTTTCTGCCATATTTAGGGTAAAGAAGTTGCGCCGAAATTCGTTATCTTGATTAAAGAGATCGAAACCTCGATCAATTCTAATAATAGCGTGCTGCGTTTCCAAATATCTCGCGTGAAATATACCATCCGGATCATTTTTTACAAATAATCGTATTGGCCAACGAAAGTCTTCACTTAATGGCTCTACGAGTTCTCGGACGACTTTTTGGTAATTTTCCTGATTCCGATCCGTCTTACTTGCTTTGGCAGAATCTGTCTCATCGTCCCGAACCTGCTCAGCACTACACGTAAATATTTCCACGCTTCCAACCCCTTGCTGAGATGCAAAAAAACCGTGTTCACGCCAGAGAGATAAAATGTATTCAATACCTTTTCGGAAATGGCTCGTATTTTCTCCTGTTCCTATGTATGCATCATAAAACCGCAACCATTTTGAGAAACGGACGGAACGACTGATGACATCTCTCACCTCGGATTCTGAGAGCATATCTATTGGCTCCAAACCATCAAAATACCTCTCTCTTAAATTTTCAAAATTGCTATCTCGGTATTCAGATAAAGGAACAATGCGATGCCTGTGTTCTGGATCAAATCTTAGTTTTTCAAAGTTTTCGCTTCCTACAATCAAACCATCGGTTTCGGTCTCTGTTTTTAGGTTACATGCTATCTCTAAAAGATTGTCTGATGATGTAGAATTTGGAGCAGCAGAGCACTCAACAATTCGCCTTTTCCTATTCTTCAGAAGTTCTTCGACTAAACTTTGCAACCGCTTCCGATACGCTATCGGGAGTACCGGAGACTTAACCTGATCACGAAGAGCATCTTGCAATCTTCTTCCCAAGTCAACAATCAGTAGTCCATTTTTTTGGATACCCTTTAAGAAATCTTCCGCATGAATTGTATAAAGATCGTCGAAACAATCCGCCTCAAACGCAGAAGGGTCAAGTACTACACTGACTAACACTTAGGCAACTCCCAGCTGTTATCAAAGTTCGCGAAGGCGTTCTGTAAAAAACCCGTTGGGCCAGTCATCAATGAAATCGCCATCTTCGTCAAGGTGTAAACGTTCTGCTTTTGCCCCGTCAGGCCTACGACTGACGTATATAACCGAGACATCCTCAGGCTCAAGGAGCTTGTTACGGATCAAACGCTGCAGACGTAAAATCAGATGCTCGCTGTGGGTTTCAATAATAAATCGATTTTGACGTGGTTCTTTAATGGCTTCCGCTAAAAGGTCACCGAGATCCGCTTGCAACTTCGGATGCACATGAACTTCAGGCTGCTCAATAGAGATAATTCGTTCCTCTGAAACCAAACTCTGAACAATGAACGGAAGAAGCTGACTAACACCAAAACCGACATCGGGTAGTGCTACACTTACGGGTTCTCTTCGACGTGTATCTATGAGTCTTACTTCAAAAAAATCCCCTGAATCGTTCCCTATCGGTTTTACTTCAAGTTTATAGTCGATGTCAAGCCGTTTGAGCCATTCATTCGTTTCATCAACCAACTCAGGACGACGGAGGAGTAAATCCGGGAGCAGGTCACCTCGGTATCCCACATGTGAAGGACTAGTGCCTCTAAAAATGTACCATCTTTCTGGTGGTTTCCGAAAAGGACTAATTGGAAAAAGATCTTCTAAAATTTGCTCCAATGCCTCGCCCGCTGCCGTAGCGAGTTCAGCAATATGAAAGACTTTTATATCATTAGATATCGCGTATGATAGTGAGCGAGATTTTTCTATGAAAGAACCGTGTTTGTCAGATATGCTCCGAACCGGAAGAGGACCTTCCAACTCCAGAACCGTATTCATTTCCTCTGTACATCTCTTGGAAATATAGGTTTCCAAATCAAAATCTGATGAGAGAAATTCAAGTGCAACGCGTATAAAATCAATTTCTTTTTGATCCCACGCATTAAGTTGTGGATCTGGAACGCTATCTTTTCCCTCATCCGTTTCCCGCTGAAGTAATTGATCCTCTAAACTCGATTTTCGGTCCTCAAATTGTTTACGTATTGCCTCCTGATTCTCTTTACACCACTCAAATTCTGACTCCCAGTATTCAGGTTCCTCTGTTAACCAGACACTCTCTATTGCAGACAATTTTGAGGGCAGTGATAAATCAATAGGTATTCTATCAAGATATATTCTATGTAGTAGAGGAGTAGAAACCCCCATTCTCGTCCAAAATTCCATGGGTTCTTCGGTCGTATTTAATGGCCTAAATTTAGCGATACATTTAGCGGATTTTCCATGGTAAATATCAATTTGATCTAAAAGGACTTCTTCCTCAAGAGAGGGTCTTTTGAAACTAAATTCAATCCCTGATTCCCGATCCAGTTTGGTGTCCACACGAATTGAGAATGTCCGTTTCAGGTCGTGGTCGAAAAGCATCTCCTGAAAACTGCCGAGATCAACAATACCATTTTCGGTTCGAGGGAGCAGCAAAGCTCCTGTATCTCTGCTTTCCAGCGTCTGCTTGAGCAGATAGAGTGCTTGCAAGATTGTGCTTTTTCCTGCGCTGTTTTCTCCGAAAATGAGTGTTATTGGTGCAAACGGAATGCGTGCACGTTTTCCAAACGCTTTGAAATTCTCTAATTCCAGTGCATGAAGCATCTGACTTCTCCTAATCGGAAATTTTTATCCCTCAATTTCCCTAATCCCGAAAATCCTATAATCTTGTAAATCCCAATTCAGATAATAGCATACGACCTCCAACCCAATTTGTCAACCTGCAAAGGAATAAAAATATCGGGATAAAATCCGTCCCACAAATTGCCTACTGCTGGTTCTACACGAGGTTATACGGCATTTGGCGGAAGGTGATGCCCCGCTGCTTCAAGGTGGCTTCGGTGAGTTGGGTACCACCGCAATGGATAACTTTGCTACCATCGTGCCCTGGTAAGCGATCTATAAGTTCCTCGGTGAGGATGTCATCGCTGTTGAGTAGGTAAACTCCGACACCGTCTGCACTCCCTAAAAAGGCGCGTCTGTATCTTTCAGCAGCATTACAAGCACCATACGAGGGTCTATCTCCCTCCACAAGGGATATTACGGTGTCTACCGCCATCGGGGTACCCGTCTCCTTGAAAAAGAGTAACTGTGCCATCTCACTAAACGGAATTTCCTGCTTCTCTAAGAAGGTTTCGCCGACATGATAATAAGAAAAAGTGCCTCCAGTGCCAAATACACGTTGTAGTCTACCGTTCTGTTCATAGGTGTAGCCTTCACTGACACGTTCAAGACGGACAGCCGTAATTTCACGGGCTATTTTCGGCTCTACCTCAACCAAAATGAAACGCCGACTACCGCCATCCTCACGGTTTTGTTCCATAACCGCGTGTGCCGTTGTCCCACTTCCAGCGAAGGAATCTAGGATGATGTCGTTTGAATTACTTGACAATTTAAGTAGATATGAAACTAATTCAATAGGTTTAGAAGTTTCAAATCCATGATCGCCTAATATATTAGTAAGGTCTTTTTCTCCACTCTCACTGCTACCACAACTTTCAGGTAAATAAGTCGGATGAGCAGAAGTAGTATCCTTGTCCTCAAAATCGTAAATTTTTTTCTTAACAAGTCCATTGTGGACAATAAAACGATTATTTGCCTCCAATTTTCGTGCTGTGTCCTCACCAATTTGCCACCTTTTCCCTTCACGAGGGTACTGTCCCAAAATTTGGAAGCGCATGGTCTTTCTTTCAGAACTTCCGGTATTTTTCTTTTCAATTATCTCCGTTCTGTAATTTCCTTGTTCATCCTTGTGTGGGTATTTCCTGGTTTCTCTCAAGGTAACTCTTGGAGTAATTGATCCTAAAGAGGATTTTCTGTAACATACTTGGTAATCAGCAATAGGGCTTACGGTAGCACCTTTAGTATTAGTCGATGTGCCTTTTTTTTTCCAGAGGAATGTACCTATGAAATTGTTCTCTCCAAAAATTTCGTCCATCAGCATTCGCAAGTGATGTTGTTCGTTATCATCAATTGAGATAAAGATTACACCGTCCTCTCGAAGGAGTTGATGAAGGAGGCAGAGGCGGGGGTACATCATACAAAGCCACTTATCGTGTCGAGAGAGGTCTGCGGCGAGCGTTCCAACAGTTTTCCCGAGCCATTTCTGGATGGTTGGGTTGTTGACATTGTCGCTGTACATCCAATTCTCGTTGCCTGTATTATAAGGCGGATCAATGAAGATACATTTGACTTTTCCAGCATAATAGGGTAGGAGTGCTTTGAGGGCGAGGAGGTTATCGCCTTCGATGAGGAGGTTACCGGTACCGAGCGGTTCGTTCTCGGCTCCTAAGGAGCGATCAGGGTCGTGCGTGAGCGTATGTATCGGCACCTCATCGTGGTGGTTGATGACGGCTTCTTTGCCGATCCAATTTAGTGTTGGCATATATGCAATTTCCTTATTATCTTTGTGAGTGGATCAGGAGTGGTATTCTACCATCACGATTTGGATCGAGGTGAAATGATATAATTTACGCCGAAGTGTTTTCTGTTGAAGATTTTTGTCGTGTGGCATCGCAGTTGGTTTTTTTTTCTGCTTTGCGCTTCTCAGGTGGCACATAATACGAAACAACTTTCATGCCTTTCCGTCGGCATTCTTCTTGAACTTTTCTCATATACGCTGAGAATTCTTCGACAGAATTAAATTTGGCAGAAAGTTCTTCTTTTATTCGATAACATTCTTCAAGGATGGGATCTGTGTAATTTTCAAAATCTTCTTCTTTCATCTGAAATTCCCCTATTAAGGTTGCTGGTGTGCAGATGATTGTTGGTTCAAAACCTGCCTCTCTACAAACTTCATTGATACGTTCTCGTTTGTTTTCATTGACAATATGTTTCTGGTTCCACAATGCCAGGTATTCAACACCGTGTGTTGTTGCAACAGCGATATGTTGTGCATCTAAACTATAATTTTCTGGCACAACCTCGGCATCTAACAAGTTCTGTGTAAGCATATCAGCTTCAGGTAAAACTTCCAATACCGTTAGATGTGATAAAACTTCAAGCCTCCGCTGTACTGCTTCTGGATTACCCTGACTTGCTTCGGTAAGAACTATAGGTGAAATAACAAACGTAAATTCATCCACGTACTCTTCCCAAAGCCGCCGAGTTATCTGTTGCCAAGACGCTAACATTGCATCACTGCTTGGTCTGCCTACCAGATAACTGATAACAGTCGTTTCAAGGTAAACTCGCGGTCTTATATCTCTGTAGTGTATCATGAAATGTTGTCGGTTTCAAGAGATAATTGATACAATTTAGGTGGTCTCTGGCACCTCAAGCACGGCATCCAGCTGATCCATCACTTTATGGAACGCTTCAACGTACAGCCACATCAACTCGAAATCGTTCGGGGGATTGATATCAAAGACGTAGCAGTGAGAATCAATGAACTCAACGGCTTTCGGATAGTTCTCAGTTTTGTATTCAACTGTTGAACCGTTGCATCGCCACGGGCAGCCTGTCCCGTAACCGACTTGGTTTTGAAATATTTCCTGCGATGGCACAGGTAACCGTTGCCATTGTCCCGTTGGGACACCTTCCGCGCGGAGTGCTTCCTGCACCTTCTCACGTAAAGTACGTGCTGGAATGTCTAACCCCAATGCTTTCGGATTAAAACCGACGACGTAATTGTAATAGACCGGTTCACATCCGCCTGGCGTGAAAGGTGTCTCGATGCCGTCAAGTTCGCTGAGATGCAGCGTGAGATAGTTGCAATTTTCGATGCGCAGTGCGTTGTTGGCATCAAGTCGTTTGAGCTGGCTACGGATGAACGCCTGACTGAACATATCACCGCGATACATCCATCCGAGTCCATAAGCATTATACGCCTGCTCCTCACGTTCTCTGCCCGGTACGACGATTTCCCCGAAATACTGCAACAACGCCGCGCGCTTATAAATTTCCTCATCATCTGTTGTGAACAGACCGCCTTGACAACCGCTGCTGAGCGTTTTTGATGCCTGTGTGCTGTATCCCGCCGCGTCGCCAAATGAACCACAAAGTTTACCTTTATAGCGCGCCCCGTGTGCTTGCGCGACATCTTCAATGACTTTTAAGTTGTGTTTCTTGGCAATGGCGAGGATAGGGTCCATATCGGCAGGCATGCCGTGAATATGCACCGGCAGAATCGCACGTGTTCGCTCGGTAATCTTTGCTTCAATCTCGTTCGGATCAATACAATAGGTCCCCGGATCAATATCAACAAAAACGGGGATAGCGTTGTGATGGAGCACTGCTGCCGCAGTCGCCCAGAAAGTGAAGGCGGGAATGATAACCTCGTCACCCGGTTCAATACCTGCCCCGGCGACACAGAGATGTAGCGCAGCGGTGCCGCTATTGACAGGAATACAATACTGAACCCCCATGTATTCCGCCCATTCCTGCGCAAGACCTTCAGATTGGATTCGCTGCTGTTCGGTAATTCTTTCAGAAGCGATGACCTCGGCAATCGCGTCTCTGTCAGATTTGGTAACCTGTGGCCACGGTTGAATCAATCCATCGGGGATCGTCCGTTTGCCACCGTGTATTGCGAGTTTCCCTGCCATGAGCGACCTCCTTCCCGTAGACTTTGTTGGGTGGATGAAGATTAAGAATTTATCGTGAAAAATGTTTAGAGTTCTATTAGTCTTGGAACACGCTCATCTTCGTAATTTTTAATAAGCGTACCAACGAAATGCAGCAAGGAGGCCAAGGGATGATCTTCCTCCCCTACTATATCAAGCAAATCGTCCAGCCTTGTTGCCAGTTCCTCATATTCGATTTTTGACAATAGAATAGGTATATGCGTTTCGCTTTGGCTTACAATGTCAATTAACTCGCATAACGTTTTGATAGAGGGTTGCAATTTGCTTTTGCTGCGCGTATGAAAGGCGATAGGTGCATCAAGTGTAGATATGTCCAGCGTATCTTCTGTTTTGGGAACCATAGTTTACTCCTTCCACTTTCCTTTATCATACTCTGCATGTGTTAGCACATGTCGAATATAGACTCTCCCTTCATCATATCTCATAGAAACGATGAGGCGTACGTTGTTACCAGCAATATTGAAAATTGTCAGTTTTCCTACGCGTGAGACGTGAGGAAATAGAGAACACAGCTCTGCAAACGAGCCAAAATTCCTTTCCCGCATCAGGCTATACCAACGGTTAAGCGATGAACGCGTATTTGGATGTTTCTGGGCAAATTCGATGAGGCGATCTCGCCTAACAATTTCCATAAAGGATTCTGTGGTGCCTCATAGATGTGCTATTGCCTTTGGCATCCGTTTTAAAACCTCGTCTCTGCCGAGCAGTGCAACAATATCAAAGAGACTCGGTCCGAACGATGCCCCCGTCAGTGCGATTCGCAATGCCTGCATTGCTGCGACGCGTTTGATATCGTTCTCATCCGTGTATTTCCAAATTGCCGTTTCAACTGTTTCTATGTCAAACGAAGGTGTTTCTTCCAAAATCTGTAAGAGATTCGTCAGAATCTCACGAGTTTTCTCTTTCTTCTCCTCTGAACCACCCCACCATTTCTTGACCGCTTTCGGTTCATATTCAAATTCATCGGTAAAGAAATAACGGGTCTGTGGGATGATGTCCTGCAGTGTTGTGAGGCGTTCACCGACCGCCTCTACAATATTTTCCAGCCAGTCGCGTTCCTCAGTCGAATTGATTAAACCTTCTGCCTGCCAGAACGGGATCACTGCGTCTGTCCGTGCCGAAACATCGAGTTGATTTATGTAATGGGAGTTGAGCCATTCAAGTTTCTTAATATCGAAAACGCTACCGCTTTTGCCGACGCGTGCGAGATCGAACTTCTCTATAAGCTCATCTACAGAGAATATCTCTTGTTTATCGTCGTAGGACCAGCCGAGTCTCGCGACAAAGTTCAGCATCGCTTCGCGGAGATACCCCTGCTCACGGTAACGGTTAACAGCAACGAGGTCACCGTGGTGGCGTTTGCTGAGTTTCCTACCGCTATTATCCAGCACCAACGGAATATGTGCAAATTGTGGGACCCTTAAACCGAGCGCATTTGCGATCGCAATCTGTTTCGGTGTATTATTAAGATGCTCTGTCCCACGAATCACATGCGTTATCTGCATCTCCGCATCGTCAATAATAGAAGTAAGATTGTAGTTCGGCATCCCGTTTGAACGGACAATCACCTCATCTTCCAGAGTCGCGGGATCAATGTTGCGTGAACCGAGGATGAGATCATCAACAAGAATCGGCGTATCCGGCATCTTTATGCGTACAGTCGGTTTTCTGCCTTCAGCGACAAAGCCAGTTATGGCTTCCGATGTCAATTCTCGGCATCGTCCATCGTAAGAACGCGTCTGTTTATCCGCCCGCGCTTGCGCACGGATCTTTTCGAGCTCTTCAGGTGTGCAGTGACAGTGGTATGCGTTGCCACTCTCAAGCAACTGTGTAACGTAAGCGTCGTAGATACGTTTACGTTCGGACTGCACGTATGGCCCGTAGGGGCCGCCTTTATCGCCGCCTTCGTCCCACGTCAATCCTAACCATTGCAGTGCCGTATAGATTTCGTGCATGGATTCATCGGTGGAACGTGCCGTATCTGTGTCATCGATTCGGAGGATAAATGCGCCGTTGTGGTGTTTAGCGAATAGCCAATTGAACAGAGCCGTGCGTGCGCCGCCGATATGCAAGAAACCGGTAGGCGAAGGTGCCATTCGGACGCGCACAGTATCTGTCACAACAGCAGCTGCAGTGTTTGGTGTTTCGTTCATTTCTGCCCCTTTTGGATTTTTGCCCAACTATCTCTTAGTGGTACTGTACGATTGAATACCAACTTCTCCGGTGTTGTATCCGAATCGACAGAAAAATAACCCACCCGAAGGAATTGATACCGGCTTTCAGGTGGAGTGTCAGCGAGACTCGGTTCAACTTTGCAATTGTTTAAAATCTCCAAGGAGTTCGGATTCAGAAACTGTATCCAATCTTCGCCTTCTGCAGCACTTTCCGGTTCACGTTCTGTAAAAAGCGAATCGTAGAGGCGCACCTCAGCATCAACAGCGTGTTCAGCAGACACCCAATGCAATGTCCCTCTCACTCTGCGTCCGTCTTCCGACCAACCACCACGCGTTTCTGGATCGTAGGTGCAGTGAATCTCAGCAATTTCACCGGTATTTTCATCTTTAACAACGCGTTCGCACTGGACATAATAGGCGTGCTTCAGCCGGACCTCTCGTCCGGGTGCTAATCTGAAGAATTTTCGGGGTGGGTCTTCCATAAAATCTTCACGTTCAATGTAGATTTCCCGCGAAAACGGGATTTGCCGTGTGCCTGCGTTCTCATCTTCCAGATTATTTTCTCCATCGAGCATCTCAACCTGTCCTTCTGGGTAGTTGTCAATAATCACCTTAACCGGATCGAGAACTGCCATAACGCGTGGTGCCCGGCGATTCAGGTCATCGCGGATAGAATACTCAAGTTGCCCCATTTCAATGAGGTTATCAGCCTTTGAAACACCGATGCGGTTGCAAAAATCTCGAATAGATTCAGGTGTATACCCACGGCGACGCATCCCTGCGAGTGTCGGCATCCTTGGATCGTCCCAACCGCTGACGTGTCCACCCTGTACCAGTACTCGAAGTTTCCGTTTGCCCAAAACAGTATAGGTGAGATTCAGCCGTGCGAATTCAATCTGGCGGGGTTGATAGATTTCCAACGATTCTAAAAACCAGTCGTAGAGCGGACGGTGATCCTCAAAATTCACATCACATAACGAATGTGTTATGCCCTCAATTGAATCAGATTGCCCGTGTGTGAAATCATAGGTCGGATAGATACACCATTTGTCGCCGTGGCGATGGTGGTCTGCGCGTAAGATGCGATACATCACAGGGTCACGCATATTTAGATTCGGGCTTGACATATCAATTTTTGCGCGAAGCGTACGCGAACCGTCTGGGAATTCGCCGTTACGCATTCCTTGGAACAACGCTAAGTTTTCCTCAACCGACCGATCTCGGTAAGGACTATTTGTCCCTGGTGCGACTAAGGTGCCACGATAGCTGCGCATTTCATCTGGGGTCAGATCACAGACGTACGCCTTCCCTTTCTCTATAAGTTTAACTGCGTACCCATAGAGCGTCTCAAAATAGTCGGAAGCGTGGTATTCTCGATCTTTCCAATCGAATCCAAGCCAATGGACATCTCGCTTAATCGCTTCTACGTATTCACTCTCTTCTGTAATGGGATTGCTATCGTCAAATCTTAGATTGTAAAGTCCACCATAATCTTCGGCGATCCCGAAACTAATACAGATAGCTTTAGCATGCCCGATATGGAGGTAGCCACTCGGTTCTGGAGGGAATCGGGTATGCACCCGACTCTCATATCTGTTTGTCTTGAGGTCCTTTTCAATCTCTTGACGGATAAAGTTTGTGTCGGAGGTGTTGTTGATGTCTTCTTTTAAATGCGGATCTGAATGCTTCATATCTTATACCGTACCAATCATATATGTCCTGTTTTGGGCGTGTTACAGAGACCTCCGCTCTTAAGAGCGGTATGTCTATAGGGGTTGGAACATCCGATTAATATATTATACCCTCAAAATACCCTAAAGTCAAGGTTATGGTACACTTTCAAATCGTGTTTACCAAGGTTCGGGGCATTGCACGAAAATGCCCCGTGATCGCGTAAAAAATAGGCAGATACACACCCTACAAACTCCAAAGCATACGCTCTGGTTGTACAGCAAAACCTGTGATGGCTGAGGGACATTAAAATACAACAATTTTTGTTGCATACCAAACAATTTCTGCTTACTGGACACAATAGGAGGGAAACTACCAGCGGGTTCAACTGTGATTAATTAAAAAAGTGAAGGTGATTCCTCTGAATGATAACTAAGTGTGTACCTGTATTTTAGACATCCTTGGCAAGTTTTTGACACCCATCCTGTGTACGCTTAGGACATTGGCACGAAACTTGCTATGACTCAGACGTGTAATTAGATTTTAGCATTTTGTGTTTTTTTGTTCAAAAAAGTGTAACTATTTCTCCAGTGCATCCGTTTAAAACGTTGTATTGATTAATATATTAATTCAGAAAGGGGTAAAATTATGAAATCCACCGATGTACGCAAGAATCGTCTATCCTTATACGAAACGGCTTTATGCCTTGCCATGGCGAAAGCGCGTCAAGATGAATTGCACTGGGAACGTTTTATTGACAATTTATCCCAGATTTGTGATACGTTTGCCTCCGAGATCGCTTCTGAAGACGCTGCCCCTTCTAAAGAGCAGGGTTCCTAACGCGAGTTAGAAGTATTTTAGACGGACTCTTGGAGTTTTGGATGGTTTTTAAAGATTTTAACGAGAGAGCGGACCAATTTTTCGGGATCGTGTCGGATTACGTTCATTTCGACGCCACCTTCAGTTACCACCATCCCGCAAATGAGGTCCGCTTCAACCACACGAATGCCTTCCTCTTCCAGTGATTCCCCCTCACGGTTATAGGAAACCTGGACCTTTGCTGCATCCGCAACCTGCATTGTTTCCGCTGACAGTAAGGAAATATGTTTCGCCAAGTTGAGCACATCCATCGGATGCGCGGTATTCCCATAGAGCATTGACAACCCTTCTTCCGACAGCGAACGGATTCGCGTCAATTGTGCGACCAATTCTTGGCGCACATACTCTTGGATGATCTCCGTCGGGGCAGGTTGATTGTTGACGAGAACGTAGTCAAGCGCAATCTTCGCATGGTCAAGAACAGCGTTCACATGGTCGGTCACGGCATACCCATCGGTTTCCCCGGGTTGTGTCATTACGTTGCAGACGTAGATTTTCATTGCGGGGGACTGTTGTATCGCTTCTACAATCCCTTTGATAACAAGATTCGGCATAATGCTGGTGTATAGGCTTCCGGGACCGATAAGGATAACATCTGCATTAAGAAGGGCATCTGTTGCCCCTTTATGTGCTTGACATTCATAAGAGCCGTCGATTGGATGGTGCGTCTTTCCATTTTCGCGTGGTTCAAAGAAGACGCGCTTGATCGGTTCGCGATTCTCTCGCATAGGAATCGTTGATTCACCACGCACAACTTCGCCATCGACGAGTTCCGCACAGAGTATGGTGTAATCCAAAGTAACTGGGATGATTCTGCCGCGGACGGCGAGGAGGCGGGAGGCGGCTTGAATTGCCTTCGGGAAGTTGCCCTTCAGTTCTGTCAGTGCTGTGAGTAGGATATTTCCGACGGTATGTCCGCCGAGTTCACCGTTGCTTGAGAACCGGTATTCAAAAAGCCCTGCGAGTTCATCGGCATCGGACAAGGTAAACAGAAGCCTTCGGATGTCCCCAGGCGGTAGCATATCAAATTCTTCAACGAGCCGTCCTGAACTTCCACCATCATCCGAAACGGTGACGATAGCTGCCAAACTATCCAAATCAATAATGTTGTCTTTACCTATCTCTAAATCAGCATACCGCTTGATGCCGCTGAGAAGAGCAGATAAACCACTTCCGCCTCCGATGCAGGCAAGTTTCAAAGTCATAATCTCTCCAAACTGAATCGCGGATCTTTTTTGGTTAGTGGTCGGAACTTTAGGTTTTCCGCGAATTATATTACATTGCACCTTTATAATGCAGCGTAACAGATAACGCAATTAATACGACATCTGTTTCATTAAGGTCGTCAAAGTTTCAAGTGTTTCATCACACAACCGCTCCGCCGCTTCGGAAGTCGGGGCTTCACTAAAAACTCGGATTACTGGCTCTGTACCCGATTTGCGAATGTTTACCCACCGATCGCTCCAGACACGTTTAATACCGTCCGTTAGTTCAAGGGATAGTTCCGTTCCAGCCTCACATTCTTCTTTATACACCTTTAAAGCCGTATCAACCAGGTGCGTCGCAACTTCTTGCGACGGGATCTCCAATTTTTTCTGGCACATCTGATATTGCGGCATGTTCTCCACGAGCTGCGTTACAGTACCACCAGATTCAGCAAGGTATTGAACAATCGCTGCAATAGAGGTAATCCCGTCCGTTGTGTAGTGTACATTAGGGTGAATGACACCACCAGTGCCTTCCCCACCAATGATTGCACCGACTGCTTGCATCTTCTCAACCACCCAACCCACACCGACTTTCGTACGATGAAGTGTTACCCCGTGATTCCCCGCAATATCGTCTAACATTCTGCTTGTTGATACCGTAGCGACGAGGTCACCTTTCGTTTTACTGAGGATAAAATCGACGACGAAGGCGAGCGTCCATTCACCACTTAGCGGCACACCGCGTTCTGTGACAACAACAAGTCGGTCGGCATCACCATCGTGTGCCAAGCCAATATCTGCGCCGGACGCTGAGACAATTTCACAGAGTTCATCTAATGCATCAGGTGTAGGCTCAGCAGGACGGCGGAAATTTCCGTCCGCGACACAATTCAGTTCAACAACCCGACAGCCGAGTTTCCTCAAGAGTGATGGGCTGATAACGCTGCCAGCACCGTTCCCGCAATCAATTACGACCTTCAATCCAGTCTTTTGGATTAATTCCGGTCTCAGCCAAGAGGAACATAACACCTGTTCTAAGTGATACGCCGTTGCATCTTCGTAAGTTTCAAGTGTTCCTTGTTCATTCCAAGGCGCGAGCGCGAAATCCTCTGCTTCGTAGATGCGTAGCAATTCATCGCGTTCTGCTTGTGTCAGGAGGTTCCCTGAGGCAGATGCCAATTCGATTCCGTTCCAAGCGACTGGGTTATGACTTGCTGTAATGGTTATACTTCCCTGTGCGTGCAGTGCCTTCGCCATCAAGAGGACAGTCGGTGTTGGACAAAGCCCCACATCAATGACGTGACAGCCGGTCGCAAAAAGCCCGGCGAGGACTGCATGTCTAAGTGTCGGACTTGAGGTGCGGGAATCCCTACCGATGACGACTGTTCTACCACCGACAAAAGTGCCAAATGCCATTGCGAATTCCGTAATGACGCGGACATCAAGCGAGATGCCAACCTCTCCACGAACGCCTGAAACACTAATAATCGGTTTTCCTACTTTTCCCATGTAACCCTCTCTGTAGTATTTATGCGATGGCTCCGCGATGTTTGCACATCCACCATGTGCCTAAAAAACTGAACCCACCGATCACCAGATGCCATACGCCTATAAGATACCACGGGTTTGGATACCTATAATCGTACGAAGTAACCGGTGTAAGTTCGTAAAGCACAGGTTTTCTAAAGATGTCCATCCCTTCAAAGATACCGCACACCGCAATAAGCGGGTTTAGATGCAAGACTGGTGATATAAAGGGCTGAAGGTTGTTCACATAACGTTCTAAGGGGTTGAGTAAAAATGCGCCACCCATCAGAACACACCATAGAAGCGTAGCGAATTCTGCCCCGAAAAGTGCGTCTCTGAAAATATGTGCGCCCCACATTCCGACTGCCGCCGCCGATAAACTATAGATCCCCAATATCAACACCATCTGTAACGCCTTCGTCAATGGGAGATTCGTGGCGAACAAAGCGACAAAAGTCGATACAAACACCCAACCTAACACCAGTACCTGACTCATCACAAGTTGCCGCAACAACCACTGCCCAGAAAAAATAGGGCTAAGTGTGAGTAACCCCGCAGTTGAAGACGGAGTATACGCGTTAAAACGGGTTACAGAAAAGCCTGTATGAACAGCATAAGCGGCGAGATAGGGGGCTATCAAAAGCACAACACATACCTGTGCCATGAAAAAACATTCTATCGGTAAACCGAGTTTAATGTGCATCAATAGTTGATAGATGATCCACAACAAGAAACTCGCGATGCTGCACACCGAAAGCGGTTTTATGAAGTAGTTTCGATTGTTGATAATCATACCAAGAGACTGCTTTATTGGGCTTGTGTTCGGCTGCGGAGCCGCAAAATTGCCTCGGCAATGGAGATAAGATTCGGGTTAATAATCAACGCCTGCTTGTATGCATCAATGGCTTCGGCGATTTTACCGAGCCGAACATAAACGTGTCCCATCCCTGCGAACGCGCCGAAATGATTCGGATTCAGTGAAATAGTCTGTTTGCAATCACGAATCGCTTTGCTCCATTCCTCAAGCATAAAGTATGCGATTGCGCGTTGGTTATACGCCTCAGCAAAATTCGGATCTGCCTCGATGACCATGGTGAAACGTTCAACTGCCTCTTGATATGCTTCATTCTTGAGCGAAATTTTCCCATCGTCAAGCATCGCGTCAACGGTGTCATCACCCGAACGCGACCAGATTGCCCACAACGCATATTCAGCACTCAAACGGGTCCCACGATCATCGTTTTTAAGTGCCTCTACCAATGCTGGGATCACTTCTGGTGTGCCAATTAAGCGGAGCGCAAATCCGGCGGCGCGCCCAACCAACGGGTCTTCGCTCTGAAGATAGACAACCAGATCGGTTTCTGAATAGTTAGCATTCAGAAGTTGTTTGAGTTTCTCAATGTCCCCTGAATTCTTGAACATCAGTTTCGCCAGTTCGGAAAATCCGTTGTTCCCATACATGGTTAAACCTCGCTATGTTGCTGTTCCACTTGATAGTAATTATAACAGATTTCTGCCGGAATAACAATCTTAAATGCCTGTGCCATCAAAAAGTTTGCAATTTAGATGGATAGCTGCTACAATTCCCTTGGTAGGCAGATAAAGTTAGCTGCCAAAACATTAGAGAGAGTGGAGCCACACAAAACGTGAAAAGACGAAAAATTCTTATCCTCTGCATCGACGCGGGGAGTCATGACTATCTCGCCGCGAGCGACCTCCCAAACCTTCAAAGATTGGCAAAAGCCGGATTTTATCGGCATGCCAATGCCGTTATTCCGTCTGTTACGAATGTCAACAATGTGAGCATCGCAACTGGCACCTTTCCTGAGACACATGGCATCACGACGAATTACCATGTAGACAGAATGACTGGCAAAGGCGAATTTATTGAAGATAACCGTTTCCTGCTCGCACCGACACTCTTTGAAACCGCAAAAGCGTCCAAATTTGCAGACAAAACCGCACTGTTTGTGACAAAGAAAAAGTTGTTACGGATGCTGGGAGCCGGTGCTGACATCGCTGTCGCTGCTGAAGCACCACCGCCTGAATATATCGAGATGGCTGGAAAGGTTGAGCCGATTTATTCGATTGAAATCAATTGGTGGCTCCTGCGTGCTGTGCGCGAGACTGTGCGTAGAGACGATCCAGAACTTGTCTACTGCTCAACAACGGATTGGGTCCAACACAAATACGCGCCCGATGCCGAACCGTCGCAACGTCATCTCGTAATACTTGACCAGATCATCGGTGCCATTGTAGATGATGATCCAGAACGTGAAATCTATATTACGGCGGATCATGGGATGTTGGAGAAGACTACCGCGCTTGACCCGGGTCGCTTGCTAACGGAGCAAAGTATCCCCGCCAGTGCCATCCCTATTATTAAGGATCGATACGTCGCACATCACGGCAATTTAGGTGGCGCGGCATACGTATTTCTGAAAAACCGTGCGGATACACCAGAAGCGATTCAGAAACTGCTGTGTACGCCCGATATTGAGGAAGCGTACGCTGCAGAAGATGCCGCATGCACGTTTCGGCTCCACCGCGAACGGATCGGCGACATCTTTGTATTAGCGGATGAAACGACTGTCTTTGGTGAATTGGAAACCGCAGTCGAACCAACCACTGTGCGGTCACACGGTTCGCGACACGAAAGTTATGTACCGATTATCGGGTATAACAGCCCATGGTCGGCATCAGATTTTGAATATAATCTTGATATCGGAAGACTATTTTTAGAGAGTTTGCGTTAAGCAACAGTGCGTTACGTGCTTGAAACTGTGCGTACGCACCTACATGTATAGGAGACACTATGTTAACAGAAAAAGAAAAAACTGAAGGCTGGATATCCCTATTTGATGGTGAGACGCTCAACGGTTGGGGTGCCACTGGAAAAGATGAGGGATGGGTTATCGACGATGGCAGTATTCTCTGTACCGTTCAGGGCGGAAAATATCTCTATACCGAAGAACAGTACAATAACTTCGTCTTATCACTCGATTACAAAACCGAACCGAAAGTCAACAGCGGGATTTTTATCCGATGGGCAGACCTTGATGACCCTGTTCAGAGCGGTCTTGAAATCCAGATTTTAGACACACACGGCAAAGAACCGACAACGAATCACGACTGCGGCGCGCTTTACGATGCGCTCGGACCGACCCGAAATACGTGTAAACCCGCCGGTGAATGGAATCAGATGACCATCACATGTGATGGTAGCATTGTTGCCGTAGCACTTAATGATGAAGAAATTGTCCGTGCTGATCTGGATGATTGGGACACACCGCACCAAAACCCGGATGGCAGCAGGAATAAGTTTGGCATCGCGCTCAAGGATTTCCCACGCGGCGGCCACATCGGTATCCAGGACCACGGTGGGAAGATCTGGTGCAGAAACATTAAAGTCAAGCCGCTATAGGATACCGAAAACTATTCGGCTATCAGCAGTTGACAAAGAGCCTGTTGATGTTCTGATAGCGGGAATTTTGTTGACTGCTTATAACAGTGCTATTCAGTTTTAAGTTTTTCGTCTGTGTTTAGGTGTGTGGGTTTGTGTCTCATCAGAGACGGTTTGGTTTCCCACACTTATTGGATAAAAACAAGGTAGTTTCCGAGAAAAAATGTGTTAAGCGATTTCCTAAGGTTTCATTACTAATGAATTTACTGTAAAGAGAGATATAGTTATGACCAAACAGTATGTAGCAATATTAGGAATTCTTGTTATAATTACTTTTTTGACAGTTACCTGGGCTCAAGACCGTTTTTCTAATCTTGAAGGGTCGAAACCCTATACCCCTTCTCGTCTTGAGTGGCTTGCTGTAGAGTTAAATGCGAACCTCCGAATATCCATGTCAGTGAATAATGGATACTTGATGAACTTCGCTGCAATTGAAAAAGAAGACGCTGTTCTCATATACGTTAGGTATCTTCCGAAGGTCAACCGAGAAGCAATGAATATATCCATTAACAGCGCGCGAGAAGTAATTTCAATAAAAACTAAACAATATGGATGGAATTCATGGCTCAAAGTGAGAGAAGATATTCAAATGGAACAACTTAAATGAGGTGGTAAAAAAATGCTTAATTCAAGTCATATACAATTTTCAGCTTATTGTCATGAGTGCGATACCCCTATAGAAGTGATGCCTGCTACTGAAGATATTCATCGTGGGCTAGCCCTGAATCATAGCAAAGAATACGGACATACTTGCAGTTTTTATAAGGTTACAGGTGTTTTACGTAATTATAGGTTTGTGCCAACCAATAAGACTGAAGTTGCGAGATTCTCAAACGGTGAGGAGTTATAAAGAAAGTTAAAACGCGCTTCTTGGTTGAATAGTGAGATATGGAATGAAATCACACACTACTCCATTCATTGAAATTTTAACACTCTACAAATCCTGTCAGATATGCTATCATATTTTCTGGACCGTTGAGGCGTAACCGATCATTAGGAGAAAAGTACAGTGGCCACTAAATCGCTTTCAGAAATCAGAAAACTCTTTGAAAAACTCTTTCCTGAGCGAATTTTATGCTTGCGCTGGTTATCCCTGTTAGCGGACCACATTAGAAGCGCACAGGCATATGTTCCTGATAATTGGATTGTTCGTCTTCATCCTCACTCAAATCGAGATGGAATCCGACTCATTGTTGGAGATCTAGTGCCTTTTGAAATAGGGCGTGGAAAGGTTTGGATGGCACTTGATCAAGAACAGTTGGATGAGACGTTCCGAGGTAATGTCAGCCTAAATTCAGAGCAGAGTTGGCAATGGGAAACTAAGGACTATCCTGTTTACAAGTATGTTCCATCTCGAAACGGTTACTATTTTCCAAATTCAGATCCTTCAGAGAAATTATTACCTGTAATTTGGAAATTAAATGCTGCTTTTATCAAGCGCATTGGAGACCGAGGGCGGAGACTTCGTCATTCAAGTCGAGCAGCATACCAACCAGCAGTGCTAGAATTTTTACGTCAGGAATTGAAACAACCAATCCCAGAGCCGCGAACGTTACCCATTCCAGTAAGCAAGATTGATATAATATTACCGGAAGAAATTAGCGATGCTGGGGCCCTCTATGAAGGGACACGTAAGCAGATTTCAGTAAACGCTTATGAACGCAATCAAGTTGCGCGAGATAGATGCTTGGCAAATTATGGTTTCCGGTGTCCAGTGTGCGATCAGCGTATGTCCGAAATCTATGGTACGGTAGCAGAGGAGTTAATTCATGTTCATCATCTCAAACCCTTAAGCGAAATTAAAAACGGTTATCAGGTAAATCCGATTGAAGACTTGCGACCCGTTTGTCCGAATTGCCATGCCGTTATTCACCTCCGCACACCCCCATATACAATAGAAGAAGTAAAGGGCTTTTTAGAAAAGGCAAGACAGAATGGATAAAGCAACACTCGCAATAATTCTCAGCTCAGTATCAGCGGGTATCGCAGGTTTATCACTCGGATGGAATATCTATCGTGATGTTGTCTTGAAGCCACGTCTAAAAGTTAAGTTCGCAGTGAGAAAACTTTTTACACCAGGTATCAATCAAATGTCCAAGTTCATTTCTATTTCTGCCACGAATCTTGGTGATCGTCCTACCACAATCCAAAAGATTCGGGCTAAAAAAGCAGCAGAAGTGATCGTAGTTACAAGGTTGAGCCTTGAAATTCCTAAGCGACTTGAGGCCGGTGAAAAAGTTGAGTTTGAGCTGCCATACAATATGGATTTCTGCAAATTTCTGCTAGGAAATTGTGGACTTGTTGGTCTTGAAGACGCTTTTGATAAAATTCATTGGGCAAAACGACGGCACTTCAAAAAAGCACGTGAAGAGTGGCGAGAAGATTTGAAGAACGGCGAAGTTTCGCGAGGTAAAGGTCCTGCCCAGGTCTAAGACCCTTGAAAATAGAAAGGAAAATTTATGACACAGCCTGACATCATCCAAACCATCCTTAGAGACAGCAATTACCATCTTGACTTGTTTGATGAATCCGAAATTCAGGCATTGCAAAAAAAAATTCGTTTCCAAACAATCAGAGATAGAGAGACTCCGTTTGTCTTCGCCCCTATTCAGAAAAAGGCGGTCCAGTTAAAACCTGAAGAACTCATCCGTCAACTTTACGCCTCACGACTTCTGAATCGATATCATTATCCTCCAAATCGTGTGAGATTTGAACATCTTGTGAATTTTGGTAGAGAAAGGAAACGTGCCGACATTGTTATCCTTGATAAAGACAGACCGGATACCCCGTATATTATTGTTGAGGTAAAAAGACCGAAATTTCAAGGCGGTAAAGATCAACTTCGATCCTACTGCAACGCTACTGGGGCACCTATTGGTGTATGGACAAACGGACAACAAATTTCACACTACCACCGTAAAGACCCGAATTATTTTGAAGAGATTACCGATATCCCCAACGTGGATCAAACCCTCGCCGATATACTCAACGAACGTTTTACGCTCAAAGACCTCATACTCAAAGACAAACTCGCAGCGGAGCGGAAATCCTTAAAGGACATTATCTTGGAATTAGAGGATGAAGTACTTGCGAATGCAGGCGTAGATGTTTTTGAAGAAGTCTTTAAACTCATCTTTACCAAACTCTATGACGAATTCGAGAGCCGTTCCGACAAAGAGCATATCAATCGCATTTTAAGGCGACAAATCAACACGATCATTCAGGAATCCCCTGAATCTTATGGTTCCAGAAGAGCAGATTATGAGACTATCAAGAATGTGGTTGAAACGATACCGGATGACGATATGGAACGAGCTATGGAGTTTAGAAACACCGGGCAAACGGATACCGAATTGAAGTCAAAAATTCAAAGGCTTTTCAATAACGCAAAAAATCTATGGAGGGGTGTTTTTCCGGAATATTCAGAGTTTGAACTTTCAGACAGTCATCTTGCAGTCTGCGTATCCAGTTTACAAGATATCAAGTTGTTTAATTCCAATTTGCAAGTAGTTGATGAAGCGTTTGAATACCTTGTTAACAAATCGGCTAAGAGTGAGAAAGGACAATACTTCACCCCTCGTCATGTAATTGACATGTGCGTAAGAATGCTCAATCCTAAACGCCCTGAAACTATGATTGACACTGCCTCTGGCAGTTGTGGTTTTCCTGTTCATGCCTTTTTTCACGTTACCAAATCACATTTCACCAACACACAAAGATCAGAAGATGATCAGAGATATATTCTTAATAATGTGTTTGGAATTGATTATGACGAGAAGCCTGTTAGGGTTGCCAGAACCCTTAATCTGATCGCAGGAGATGGTGAGACAAACGTCCTACACCTCAATACGTTGGACTATGAACGTTGGGATGATAGCACTGAAAAGAATAGCAGATGGATTAGAACATATGGAGATGGTTTTGAACGGCTTAAATCACTAAGAGCTGAGCCAGAAGAAAATAAATTTTTTAAATTTGATATTCTAATGGCAAATCCACCGTTTGCTGGAGACATCAAGGAGCACCGCATCCTTCACCAATACAAACTCGGCTTTAAAGGAAACGGCAAGGCACAAAGCAAAGTTGGACGAGAAATTCTCTTTATTGAGCGCAATTTAGACTTCCTCAAACCCGGCGGCCGTATGGCAATTGTGTTACCACAAGGTATATTTAATAACACCTCTGACAAATATATTCGTGAGTTTGTAGCAGAACATGCCCGTATCTTGGCTGTAGTCGGACTGGATACCAACACCTTCAAACCTCATACTGGGACTAAAACGAGCGTTCTGTTCCTGCAGAAATGGAATGATGATCCAGAAAAAGGTCCACTTTGCCCTAACAAAGGTAAGGACTATTCTATCTTTTTCGCTGTTTCCGAAAAAGGCGGCAAGGATAACTCCGGCAATTATGTATATCTGAAAAATGGGGACAAATTAGATCAAAACGGTCATCGGATTATTGAACACGATCTCCACAATCACAACGGCGAACTACCTGATGGGATCGCAGAAGCCTTTATTGAGTGGGCAAAAAGTGAAAAATTGAGTTTTTGGGTATGACTTATATAGGAAATGAACTTCACTGGAAACGACTGATAGAAGTTGACTGGTTGGGCCAATATGTTAAGGCCTGGGTGGCTTTTAACGCTTGGTACAGAAACACCATAAAACCTTCTCCAGGGGAGAATCCCTTTGGCGATAGGGAAATTATTGACAAAATCAAGGACGATGAAGGTGATATCTGCTCGACAATAGAGGGCTTTTTGTCCCGCGATGGCTTGGACGAAAAATCATTTCAGTCAGATCTAGCAGACCTCCATAAGTCCTTATCTATTGTAGTTTTAAAATCCAAAGAGAAGAGAATTTCGTTTGAAAGAATTGAAGACTATCAATATGCCAAATCTGTTGATAAAACAGAGAAACATGGAATTACGTATGAAGTTAAAGTAGATAGAAATCAAAAAAAAAGGATTGTTACAGTAAAAGCTAAGTCAGGTGAAGAGCTTTTTAATAAAACTATTAAGAAGGCAAAAGAAGAATCCTTTCAAGGTGAAAACTGGTTTGAGGACTTAGTAAAAGAAGGTTTTTTTTGGAAAGTTGTCAAGGGCTCAGCGAAACTATTTAAAAGCATATCTTGAAGACTCATCCCCAGTTCATAACTTATTAGATCCCAACAATGCCGCTACTGATATTGGGCCCTATAAGTTCATAGGCGACAAAAAACTAATAGCGCGCTCCCTCGTTGAAATTCTCTACCAATTAAGAAACGCACTCTTTCACGGCGAAATAACGCCCGGGGTGAAAGTCGAAAATGTTTATCAACCTGCTTATTTAGTTCTAAAGCAGATAATATCTGGAGTATGAATAGTGCCTTATTCCATCGTTAATTACCAATCTGTAGCAGATTCTTCGCATTCCATGCGGCTTGATGCGGAGTTTTTCCACCCCGACTATCTAAAGATCCAACACCAACTCGAAAAAATCGGTTCGCATAGGTTAAAAGATTTGCAGGTCAAGATAAGGCACCCTAAAGAAATCAAGCGAAATTATGTGGACGACGGCGTTCTGTTATTAAGAGGACAAAATGTTCGTCCGTTATCCATTGACCTGACATCTAACCCTGTTTACATCTCAGAGGAAGATGCAGAACGTTTGAAGGAAAACACCATACACTATAAAAACATTCTGATAATGCGATCAGGGGCAAATGTTGGTCAATGTGCTATCTATCTTGAAAATAATAATGCTATATCAATGTCCGACACCCTTATTATCCAAAGCGGGGATTTGAACCCTTTTCTGCTAACTATTTTCCTCAATACTGAGCATGGTAAAGCATTAATAGAAAGAGGTAGATACGGCAGCGCACAACCTCATATTGCTCCCCCTTTTTTATACCAAATTCCGATGCCTGTTTGGGGTGCTCTGCCGTCCGTAATCGAAAAAACCTATCTCCAGTCGAGAGAATTAAAAGAACTATCAAAGACGCGATATATTGAGGCACAAACCCTCCTCCTCGCCGAACTCGGTCTTGCAGACTGGCAACCGAAGCAGCAATTAACCTTTGTCAAAAACTTTTCAGACACCGAGCGTGCCGAACGCATTGACGCAGGCTATTTCCAGCCGAAATATGATGAAATCGTCAATGCCATCAAAAATTACGCAGGCGGTTGGGATACCTTGGGAAATCTGGTAACACTTAAAAAATGCGTTGAGGTAGGTAGTAAAGAATACCTTGAGACTGGCATTCCTTTTGTTCGGGTGAGTAATTTCAGTCCGTTTGAAATCACAGAAGAAAAATACATCTCAGAAGAATTGTACGCAGAACTCACAGAACATCAGCCGAAACAGGGAGAGATTCTTCTCAGTAAGGATGCAACCCCCGGCATAGCCTACTATTTGCGCGAAACCCCCGAAAAAATGATCCCTGCCGGCGGTATACTCCGATTGAAAAGCAAAACAAATAAAATCGGGAATGAGTACTTGACGCTGGTGCTTAATTCTATTCTAACCCAAGAACAAGTCAATCGGGACGTAGGCGGCTCGGTAATTCTCCATTGGCGACCGGATCAAGTAGCGGGAACGATTATTCCTATTCTCCACCAAGAGAAACAGGCTGAAATTGAACAAAAAGTTATTGAATCCTTCAACTTACTCAATCGCGCTAAAGCCCTTCTGGAACGCGCCAAACGCGCAGTCGAAATCGCAATTGAGCAGAACGAACAAGCTGCTATTGATTGGTTGGAATCCGTCTCAGAGACCTCTTAGTGTGTTTTTATGTTCCTTAAGCCAGCAGCTTCTGCTCAATTTTCTTCCATACTTCAGGCGAAACATGCCCAGCAGCTTCTTTGCACGCAACGATTAGATCTACTGCGCGGAGATATTGAAAACAACCTTCCAACTCCTCATCTGAAATTGCGAGCAGGTCCTTAGTGATACCTAAAACAGAAAGCCATGTGTCGTGAATAGACTCCGTTGGCGGTTCAGTAGATCCCTCTTTTCCCGCGGCTTTGATGAATTTTCGTTCTTCATTAAACCGTTGAACCATCCGATCTAAATCCACGTCTCTGAAGATTTTTGCCTCTTTCATACGCTTAACAACTTTTATCCGTTTGCTCAATTCTCTGTCAAACTTTTCTCCAAATTTAGAGAAGTTAGAGGAGTGGAAAGCCGCATCTACGTAATGGTAAAAATCATAATAGGAAAGTAGATTGGCATCGAAGACCCGAGCTTGGTTGCAGTAGAGGTAAAGGTCAGGGTAAAGGTCTCGGTAGTGGCGGAGATCCAGGTAAATATCAGTGGAGGATCGGATCTCTCCGTAGATTTCATAGATATCTCTGTAGAGGCCAGAGGAGAGGGAGTCGAGGTTTCTGTAGAAGCCGTAGAAGACTGGGTTAAGATAAGAGTCTTGAGATTGTTCAGTTTTATACTTGACCTTTTCATGGAACTTATTCAGTTGGTTCAGAACAAGATATTGATTAATTGCAAAGGCCCGCTGGGCGAGTCTACTGTGTTGGTTGTTTGTAGTGTCTATGCCCCGTTCTATCCATTGGAACAATGCTTTAAGCACATTAGTCTTGACGCACTTAGCAGCTTCTGCTTCCATTGTTGTAAGCAAATCGTCTGCTTCGCGGATCAGACCAGCAGTTAGTAAGAACACTTCTCGCCACTGCTCGTCATGTAAATGCCAATTTACCAAACCCTGAATTGAACGTGTGTCTCCTACGATATAATTTGCCGTTAAATACTCCTGAAAGGTCAAGTGTGAGAAAGAGTAGGAACCGCTGACTTGTTCAACCAAAAGTCCTTGATCTATAAGGATCGTTTCCAGGACCTTGGGGGCGTTGAAGGTTTTCGGCGTATTTGCATTCCCCTCACCGAAGTCTTGAATCTGTGTAATGAGCTCGTCCTCGGTAAAGAAAAGACGGTTTGTCTCCAGATTCTCTGCCGCAATTTTAGAGAGCATCCGTCTTTCATCCGCAATGTCCAAATATTGGTTTATTGATGCCCCTTGATTTACTCGTTTCTCAGCCGCCCACTCCTTGAGAAAAATGTTGAACGCGTCTTCATAAAGGCTTGCCCGATTTCGTTGAAAGTTTTGTGAGTTATCGTAAACCATACACAGAAGTGTAAGTAGCAATGGGTTCCGCGCTAACTCCTTGGTCGCTTGGTGCTCTGGCGCGTTCAACGTTTCCCAACACTGTTCAGCAGTTCCCATTTCCTCGTCAAGCTGCTTCCGATGTTGATACGGTGTTGAGTCAAACCAATTTTTGATATAGGTATGAATCTGTGTATCATCAAAATCTGCCATCTCCACTTCAGTAAACCGTTTGAATCCTCCTTTATATGCCGCTATCCGACAAGAAGCGATAAAGCGATTTTGGCTATACCGATCTACAAAATCCTCAATTTTACGAATGACATTGTCAACATTTGCTCTTGGCACCTCATCAAGTCCATCAAAGAATATGACGAGTTGACCCGATTTCAACACAACTTTTGTCAGATCCTCAGGATACGGGTAACCACATGTTTCAAACTCCTTGATAATCAGTGCCTCAATATCAATCTGATCTTCTCTGAAGTTCTTCAGTTCGAGGAAAACCGGGATACATTCGTGCTTGAAGTCTCCATCCTTACCTTTCAATGCCTCAAGCCCAACTTTGCGGAGAAACGTTGATTTTCCAACACCGGGACCACCAAGCAGCATCAGATACTGTTCGTCATTAGCAACTTGTGTGCCATCCCGATGCTTATCTGAAGTTGAATAAAGAAGTTGCATACCCCTACCTCGGAATGCTTGTTCAACTTCTTCGGGTGACCTATATCGTGATGCCGTGTGCTCATTTAAAAACTGAACCCCAACATAAACATCATCAAGCGGTATAGGTTTCCGCATCCCAGCACAGAAGACCTTGACCTGTCCATGACGATCTCTGTAGTTTCTATTGTACTCGTGTGAGGCGTTTTCGATATCTGCCTTTAACTCTTGGTGTTTTTTCTGAGTTGATTCACAAACTTTTTTGTAAATTTCTGTTATGACTCCTGAAAACATTGCTTACCTTCCTATCCTAATCAGTATCGAGGTGAGTTAAATGAAAACCTATGAGACATCATAACTGATCCGACAAGTTTCACTCTCAGTGCAATTATACTACATCCAGTAAAGGAAATGCCAACGAGATTGATAAGACCTGAAATAGCACTCTGGGATGTGTAAATATTTTGGCAGTGGGTTTTCAGAAGGAGGCTTCTTAGGTTTGTGAAAGGATAAGGCACAGACTGAAAATTTATGCTACAAAGGAGGACTTCTCATAATTATGTGTTAAAACTTTACACCCCGCTACTTCTTACCAAATTCTCACGCTCTCATAAACTTACGCAAGCACGCTAAAGACTTTCTGGAATGTGCAAGACGAGCAGTCGAAATCGCAATCAAGTAGGACGAACAGGCTGCTATTGAGTGGGTAGAATCCATTTCAGAGGTAGCAGCCCTCCATCCATCTTTTTAGTTGCCTTCCTGAGAGCAGTTCTGAAACACATAACATCTACATTGATACCCGATAGGTACAGCAATCTTCAAAAGATTACCAAGGCATAAGGTGAATCTGAATTTGCATCGGCACTTCAAAAATGGTATAATTTACCTGAAAACAACTATAGATAGTCCATGTTTGATCTGAACGGATAAGTAAGTTCTACAAAAGGAGATTTAAAATGCTGGTGCCAAAGCCCCTGGGAGCAAAGAATAAAGTACAAATCACAAAACACCTGGAAGTCGAAGATATGGTGATAATTGGTTCTAAGAATGTGGATGACAAGGCTTTTTATGTAGCACAAGAAATAATTTTGAAAATCACCTCCAAACGTCCTAAAATCCGCACCGAACTAATTGGTTTTGTATGTATTCTTGTTGCACAAGGGGAAAGTGTTGCAGCTTACTTGAAATTGGATGAAAACGATCCAAACTATAAATATGGATGTGCTTTCTTACCAGAAAAAAATCAAGAGTTTTCAGGATATCTGGTATCGGTTATTGATTGGGATGGTGAGCCAGACATGGGGGTTTTTGTTTTTGTCTTAGCTTGTGCAATAAACTATGCAATTTGCCAAATAGACCCAAACTTTCATAGTTCATTAGAAAAATCTTACAAAGCAAGTGTCGCCTCAAAAACATGGGATTGTAATCCGAGGTCCTTGCAAGACGTTGGAGCATATTGGGCAGAAGGGGTTAGAATGTGGTACTACACGGGTGAATTTGAAACGAGGGATGCTCTCAAGGAATATGATCCAGGACTCGCTAAATTATTGGGAAATTGGATATCGGATGAAGATATCCCCAAGGTATACTAATCCGAAAATGTTGCGACACAAATTGAAGTTAGAGAGTCATTGACACAAGCAAGTAAGCACAGCAAATCATAGTATAGCCCGTAATTACTGATACACCGTTACGGTAATTTGATCTGTTTGTGGAAATCCGCAGGCTGCTTTTTGAGCCCTTTGCGCCGTGTATATCCAGTCAATTAGCGGAGGTAGTGATGTGTGTTTAAGCGGATTGACACTGAAAATTGCGGTTTTAATGCTAACATTTACATTTGCCTTATGTTGAACCGGCAACTGACACTCAAAGGCATTTAGTATAGTGTTGAGTATGTCTAACCGCGGGGTATCCTCGTTAGAGAAAGCATCCGAAAGTGTTTCAGCATCAATACCCGTTCGTTTGGAAAGTTCAGAAACGCCACCTTGTGATTCTATAAAAGTTCGGAGTCCCTTCAGAAAGAAAGGTAGATCACCGTCAGCAAGGTATTCCTCCACTGTTAATTGGAGATAGTTAATTGCTGCTTCCTGATCATTAGCAAGTCTCTCCTTTTGGTACGCGCGCCAATTTCCCATTTTTCTCATAGGTGTGCCTCCTTATATTCTCGCCAATAGGTTTTTGCGCGTTCAATATCCCGCGCTTGTGATGCCTTGTCTCCACCACAAAGCAGAAGAACAAGTGTATTGTCAATTTGACCGAAATAGATACGATATCCCGGACCGAAAGGGAGACGCAATTCAAAAACACCATCCCCAACAGATTTGAAATCGCCAAAATTGCCATCTTCCAACCGCTCAAGTCGTTTGTCAATTCTGTTTTGTGTACTTTTGTCTCGAATAGATTCAAGCCATTCCGTGAAAGGTTCTTTGCCGTTTGGGGAACGGTAATATTGTATTTCTTGCGCAGGTGCGTTGTTCCGCATTGATGGAATCTCTATAGTTTCGCGATCACCTTTCCGCCTTGTGCCTCTACCACATCACGCAATCCCATCCAGAGCAGCTCTGAGTTGCCATTGACAGAGCGGGTTACGCCCTTCTGGCGTGATATAGTTTCTGACCTCTCGGGCAATGATTTGCATATTTTTAAGTATAACACGTTTGCACAGTATTTTCAAATTATGCGTCTTGAATATCTATTGCTTAAATCTTGTTTTGGTGTTGTCCTTTTCGCAGGTGTTAATACTTCATATATGTTATGTTTTAAAATAAAACGCAGAAATTTTCGCAGCCTGTCGCAGCGGATCCTGAAAAAAGACGTGAAATCCAATAATTTCTTAAAATTGAATGGCCCTGGACCGGAAATAAGATTTTATGGACAATTCAACAGGCGTTGTAGTATACTATATATATTATGCCAACGAATCTTGAAAATATACGGAATTTCTGTATTTTAGGACATATTGACCACGGGAAAAGCACGCTAAGTGACCGACTCCTTGAGCATACCAATACGCTCGCCGAGCGCGATATGCGAGAACAAGTACTCGATTTGATGGACTTGGAGCGTGAACGCGGTATTACCATTAAAGCCACTGCTGTCAAACTGCACTATCCCGCCCCCGACGGGAACCGGTATGAACTTAACTTGATTGATACGCCCGGACACGTCGATTTTACTTATGAGGTTTCACGTAGCCTCGCGGCGTGTGAGGGCGCGATTTTAATTGTGGATGCCGCACAAGGGGTCGAAGCACAAACCTTGGCAAACGCCTATCTCGCTATTGACAACAACCTCGAAATTATCCCAGTTGTCAATAAGATTGACTTACCAACGGCGCGCCCTGATGAAGCCAGACGACAGATAGAAGAAATCATAGGCATTCCGGCAGACGATGCGCTCCTCGTTAGCGCGAAGATGGGAATCGGGATCCCTGCTATATTAGGGGCAATCGTCAATCGGATTCCTGCCCCTATAGGCGAAACTGAAGCCCCGTTGAAAGCACTCGTGCTTGATTCTGTCTATGATAACTACCGCGGTGTCATTATGTACACCCGCATCTTTGAGGGTAGCGTGAAACCGGGTGAAAAAATTCGGCTCATGGAGACAAGACGTTCATACGAGGTTGAGGAAGTCGGCATCTTTACACCAGAGATGCAACGGACACCAGAACTACGCACTGGCGGTGTCGGGTACCTCATCGCTGGCATCCGAGAAATTGACAAGGCGAAAATCGGCGATACCATCACAGATCACGACAGACCGACTGAAACACCACTGCCCGGTTATCGCGAGATGAAACCGCTTGTGTTCAGCGGCTTGTATCCAGCGGACACGAACCAATTTCATGCGCTGCGGGAGGCACTTGACAAACTCCGCCTGAACGATTCTTCTTTTAATTTTGAACCTGAAACTTCTGTTGCACTCGGCTTCGGGTTCCGGTGCGGTTTTTTAGGCTTGCTCCACATGGAGATAATCCATGAACGGCTTGAACGGGAATTTGGGCTCGCACTCGTCCGAACAGCACCGAGCGTCATGTACCGCGTTCACCTGAAAACGGGTGAGGACGTATACGTTGATAACCCCGCGCATCTCCCTGAACCGAATAATATCGAACGAATTGAAGAACCGTATGTCAATATTGACATCATCGTGCCGCGCGACTACATCGGAAATGCAATGGAACTTTGTCAGAAGCGTCGGGGTGTATATAAGCGGATGAACCAATTGGATGCGACTCGCGTGCAATTGCTCTACGAACTTCCGCTCGGTGAAATGTTGATGGATTTCTATCCGAAACTTAAGTCCCTGACCCGCGGATACGGCTCGTTAGAATATGACATCGGCGAATACAAAACCGGAAAGTTAGTAAAACTGGATGTGCTGCTTAACGGCGACCCTGTGGACGCACTTTCGACGATCTTGCCGCGCGATACGGCAGAAACGCGTGGAAAGGCGTTAGTTAGTAAACTCAAAGAGTTAATCCCGCGCCAGATGTTTGTAGTCCCGGTTCAAGCAGCGATTGGTAATAAAATTGTCGCTCGCGAAACGGTTCAGGCACTCCGAAAAAATGTTACAGCGAAATGCTATGGTGGTGATGTGAGTCGGAAACGGAAGTTGTTGGAGAAACAGAAAGAAGGTAAAAAACGACTCAAACAGATTGGCAAAGTCGATGTACCACAGGAAGCGTTCACAGCGATGTTGGCAACTGACGAGTGATAAAAAAATAATTGGGACCAGGGGTAAAACCGTTTCTACATTGGAAAAAGGGATACCGTTCTATGATGAATAACACACAAACGAAGACTCGATTATCCATACAGCAAATATTACAAAAAACCTGGGTCAGAGAGCATGCAAAACCGATCATTGTTATACTGATTCTCATGTTCGGTCTGATACGTCCTTTTATTGTGGATGCGTATAGAATCCCATCTGGTTCTATGGAGGATACACTGCTCATCGGTGACCATATTTTCGTGTGTAAGTTTATCTATGGCGTTAAGATCCCCGGCACAGAGATAAAAATCTTTGATGTTCATCAACCTGCGCGCGGCGATGTTTTCGTCTTTATTCCATCACATGACGAGCGACATTTTATCAAGCGCATTGTAGCCATTGAAGGGGATACCGTTGAAACGCGTGGGAATACACTTTATGTAAACGGTGAGGTCGTTGATGATAGCACCTACACAAAACATCTGAAATTCAGCCATTTTAAGAGAGATTTTCCGCCGTTCCGGAATCCAGAATATATCCCAACTGGTGAGAGTTTTGACGATTATACTTTAACAGCAAGTCAATTTCGACGTAAATTTCCTGATGGCAAGCCGTTTATTGTTCCGAAAGGAATGGTTTTCGCGATGGGTGATAATCGTGACCTGAGCAGCGATAGCCGAACTTGGGGCCCGGTGGCTGTAGATGATATTAAGGGACAAGCTTTCATGATTTGGTGGTCGGTAGCCAATCGTCCTGTAAAGTTCTGGGAAATATGGAAATTGGTGGGAAATATCCGGTTTAACCGAATTGGCAAACTGATCCGTTCCGAACCAGATTCGTTCATGTCAAACTAACTGAAAGAAGGAGAGCAGACTTTATTCATAAAGGCAATATAATATCATGAATGACAACGACACCCAATTATCCAAATGGCAAAAATTTCGGAAAACCATCGTATGGGAATATTCCCAAGTCATCGTTGTAGCGCTCATTCTCGTTTTTGGGTTCATACGCCCCTTCGTTGTTGAGGCGTTCAAAATCCCATCTGGTTCCATGGAAGACACGCTCCTTATTGGTGACCGTATTCTGGTATGTAAGTTTATCTACGGCGTTAAAATCCCCGGCACAGAGATAAAGGTTTTAGATTTCCATAAACCCGCCCGTGGCGACGTTTTTGTCTTTATTCCGCCACACGACCGAGAGCGAAATTTCATTAAACGCATCGTAGCCGTTGAAGGGGACACTATTGAAACACGTGGGAATACGCTTTATGTGAACGGCATAGCCGTTGACGACACCCACTATGCAAAACACATGAGCTTTAGCCACTTCAAAAGAGGCGATTTTCCGCCGTTCCGTCAACCAGAGTATCTGCCAGATACTGAAGTCTTTTTCGATTATACCTTAACGTCAAGTCAATTCAGGCGGAAGTTCCCTGAAGGCAAACCGTTTACTGTCCCGAAAGGCAAGGTTTTCGCGATGGGCGACAACCGGGACCAGAGTAGTGATAGCCGTTCATGGGGTCCCGTAGACATTAGCGACATCAAAGGGCAAGCGTTTATGGTGTATTGGTCTTTTGACGCGCGTCCTGCGAAGCTATGGGAAGTGTGGAAATTGGTAGGTAACGTCAGATTCAATCGTATCGGCAAACTCATCCATGCGAAGCCTTAATATGTCAGCCTAAGTAACTACCGGAATTAACGCATGCATCAAGATAGTCGACACCTTATCATCGGAACAGCGGGACATGTAGATCATGGGAAAACGGCACTCGTCGGTACACTCACCGGTATGGAGACAGACCGGCTCAAGGAGGAACGCGAGCGTGGTTTGTCTATTGAGTTAGGTTTTGCCTACTTTGACCTGCCCGATAACTCGCGCGCTGGCATCGTTGATGTACCGGGACACGAGAAATTTATCCGAAGTATGCTTTCCGGTGCCTACGGAATGGATGTTGTCCTCTTTGTCGTCGATGCAAAAGAGGGCGTGCAAGAACAGACGCTTGAGCACTTGGCGATCTTAGACTTGCTTGGCATTTCAAACGGCATCCTCGTCATGACGAAATCTGATTTGGCAACGCCTGATGAATTGGCGGAAGCAACAGAGATGACACAGGAGATGCTCGTCGGCACAAGTCTTGAAGGGATTCCGACTGTGAGTGTTTCTGCGATAACAGGTGCCGGTATTGAAACACTAAAACAGACGATTGTCGAACAGGTAGTACTCGCGACAAACTCAGAGGAAGATGACGGTATACCGAGACTATACGTGGATCGGGTTTTTACTGTGCAAGGGTTCGGCGTTGTTGTGACCGGAACCCTCATCGGTGGGACAATCAATCGAGACCAGCGGATGGTGATTCTTCCGCAAGGGGACCCTGTTCGGGTGCGAGGGATACAGGTCCACAATGAACCTGCACCTGTCGCGCAAGCCGGACAAAGAACGGCACTGAATCTCTCTGGCACCTCCGCGCAGGACATTCAGCGCGGCGATGTCCTCTGCCCGATAGAATTTTCTCAGGTAACGGACAATATAGATGTATCTTTGCAGGTACTGTCCTCATTTCCGAGGCTCATTGAACACTGGAGCCGTTTTCGGGCGTATCTCGGCACCCGCGAGATATTTTGCAGATTAATTCTATTGGTTGATGAAGCAATTCTGCCCGGGGACAATGTGCAAGTCCAACTCCGTTTAGAGCAACCGATTTTAACGTTTAGAGGTGACCGAATCATTCTACGTGATTTCTCAGCACAACATACAGTCGGTGGTGGCGAGGTAATTAATCCGTTTGCCCCAAAACACAAGCGGTTCACGCCAGAAACCATTGCCACTTTAGCACAGTGGGAAGAAGCCGATGACTCCGAGATAGTTAACACCGTATTGGTAAATAGCGAAACGCTTTGCGTTCCCGAATCGTTTCTTTATTACTATCTCCCGCATTCCCAAACGGATGTGAAAACCCTCTTAAATAGGCTCGAAACTGAAGAGAAAATTGTCCGTTGGGATAAATCGGGGAGGACACCCCTCGTCTCCGACGCAGCACGGACCTCGGCAGGAAAAGCAAAAATAGTAGACGCATTGGCAGGATTTCATGAGGCACAGCCGCTGCTGGTGGGTCAAAATGCGTCGCAACTGCGCCGAGAACTCGGCATGGATGAACTCGGTTTTGAGAAACTTGAAAACCGACTCATTGCTGAGCGTCAGCTTGTTACAGAAGGAAATCTGATCCGTCTGGCATCCCATGAAATTCAGTTTTCCCAAGAGGAGGAGACAGCAAAAGAGACGCTGGAGAAATTATTCTTGGAGGCGGGTATGAATACACCTGCACGCAGCGAACTCAACACGTTACTGCCAGAATACACACCGAAGGTACTTGAATCCACATTTTTTGCGCTTATAAATTTGGGGCAATTCATCAAAATCGCGGATAACTTTTTCATCCACAAAACCGTTTTTGAAAAAGTGAGCGAATTGTTAACCGCGCACCTTCGCGAGAATGAGACAATAACCGTTGCTGAATTCCGTGAAACGGCAGAAACCTCACGAAAATATGCTGTGCCGTTTTTAGAGTACTGTGACAGCCAGAATCTCACAGTTCGAGATGGCAATATCCGAAGATTACACCCGCGGTTGTCACGAACATAAGCATGCCATGATTATGGGGGAGGATAGGGTCTGGTGGCTCTACCGGTCTTCAAAACCGGCTTGTCCATGCAAGTGGATAGGTGGGTTCGATTCCCACCCTCTCCCGCCACCTGATATATAGCAAAGCGGATGGAATTAAAGATGCTAAAGGTGCTGCCAATAGTTGACGCAAAAACAGATCAACGTCGTCATCCGTCGTGGATTAAAGCGCGAATTCCGGGCGGTGGTAACTACGCTGAACTGAAAAAACTCATGCGGGATTTGCAGCTTCACACCGTTTGTGAAGAGGCACGATGCCCGAATATCGGCGAATGCTGGAACAGCCGGACCGCCACCTTCATGATATTGGGTGATGTCTGTACGCGCCGATGCATGTTTTGTGCTGTGAAAAAAGGGTCCCCCGGAGGCGTTGTTGATACTGATGAACCGCGACGGCTCGGAGAAGCAGTCGGTTACCTAAAACTCAAACATATCGTTATTACCTCAGTCAATCGAGACGATCTCACCGATGGTGGTGCGAGCGTCTTTGCTGAATGCATCGCCGAAGCACGGAAACATCGTCCCGGATGCACGGTGGAAGTGCTTATCCCTGACCTTGAAGGGAATTGGGACGCGCTTAAAATCATCGTGCAAGCACGTCCTGAAGTCCTTAATCACAATACAGAGACAGTCCAGCGTCTCTACCGCCGCGTCCGTCCTTACGCGAATTACCAACAGACGCTGACGCTCCTTGAAGTCAGCAAGCAGCTTGACGCACAGATGCTCACAAAATCCGGGGTCATGGTCGGTTTAGGTGAAACAGTGACGGAACTTTTGGAAACAATGCAGGATATCCGCAACGTCGGATGCGATATTCTCACCATAGGACAATATCTCTCACCCTCGCCACGTCACCTACCGATTCAACGCTACTATACCCCTGAGGAGTTTGATGAGCTCAAAGAGGCAGGGGTAGAAATGGGATTTCGGCATGTAGAATCAGGGCCGCTGGTTCGGAGTTCTTACCACGCTGGCGAACAAGCAAAGTTAGAACAACACTAAAAGCGTCAGCGTGTTCAAGTCTTGAACCACTTCCCAATCCTGTTGAGATACCTACACCCAAACCCAATCTTTCTGATCCTAAAAATTTTCAAGGTTTACATAAAACTTGATTTTTGATAAACTAACATTCAACGGATACGTTTTTGCAAAAATGTGAAATACCTCGCGTTTCCTTTATGTGTGAGATGATTTCTAAAGTAGAAAGAAATTGGAGTTGTATCGCTACGAGAATAAGGAGACGGAACATGAGCAGACATATTTTTTCGGAAGCAGCGAACCATTGTATAAGTGTAAGGTACTTAGGTTTTGCGATCTTTGTAGTGGTTTTCGTACTTGTTGTGATACCGGGCAAAGTTGCAGCCAACAGCGTGGCAGGCCTCCAACCTGTCACTAACGAGATGTTACTTTCCGCACAAGACGATTCGGAAAGTTGGCTAATGTACGGACGAGACTATAAGAGTTGGCGATACAGTCAACTGACACAAGTTAACACTGAAAACGTCAACAAACTCGTTCCGAAGTGGGCATTCCAGATTGGAACACCCTACGATAAATTTGAATGCACCCCGCTTGTCGTTAATGGTGTGATGTACATCACCACCCCTTACAGTACCATCTACGCCGTGGATGCGAGAACGGGTAAGGAAATATGGCGGTACGATTATGAACTTCCCGATGATTTGGCAATCTGTTGTGGTATGGTCAATCGCGGTGCTGCGATTCTCGACGATAAGATTTTTTGGACAACACTTGACGCGCATCTCCTCGCCCTTGATGCCAAAACCGGCACGGTGTTATGGGATAGAGTCGTCGGAGATCTCACGAACGCCGAATCTCTGACTGTTGCGCCGTTAGTCGTCAAGGATAAAGTGGTCGTCGGTATATCAGGCGCAGAATACGGCATTCGTGGTTTCATTGATGCTTATTACGCTGAAACCGGTGAGCAGGCATGGCGGTTTTATACCGTCCCCTCGAAAGACGAACCCGGCGGCGAAACGTGGGAAGGCGATTCATGGATGACAGGCGGCGGTTCCGCTTGGGTCACTGGCTCTTATGACCCAGAATTAAATCTTGTTTATTGGGGAACAGGCAATCCTGCGCCAGATTGGAACGGCGATGTTCGGAAAGGCGATAATCTTTACACCGACTGCATTGTTGCCTTGGATGCCGATACGGGAAAACTCGAATGGCATTTTCAAGCGACACCGCATGACCTGTGGGATTGGGATGGTGTGAGTGAACCCGTTCTAATTGATATGGAAGTTGATGGGAAACCTGTTAAAGCGTTGATGCAAGCGAACCGGAACGGCTACTTCTATGTCCTTGATAGAACCGATGGAAAATTTTTATACGCGAGTACTTATTGCGAAATGAACTGGTCTGCGGGACTTGATGAAAATGGTCGTCCGACTGTCAAACCCGGTGTATCCACCTCAGAAGAGGGGACAATTCGTGTCTGTCCGGGTGTTGAAGGCGGGAAGAATTGGCCCCCTTCTGCTTATAATCCGCTCACAAATCTGCTTTATGTGCCTTCGTTAGAACTCTGTGGCTCCTACCATCAAGGGCGCGTTTTTTATCTTAAGGGTTTACCCTACCTCGGCAGTGGTATGACAGCAGAAAGGGAAGATGGTGGCGATATGATAATGTGGGGACATATCAGCGCGATTGATATTTCTACGGGTGAGATTAAGTGGCGACACAAGACGAACTTCCCACAATGGGGTGGGTGTCTCACAACAGCCGGAGGACTCGTTTTTGCTGGCGATTTGGAGGGCAGATTTATGGCACTGTCGGCAGAAACTGGCGAGGTGCTTTGGGATTTCCAAACCGGATCCGGCGTTCTCGCGCCACCCATTACCTATCAATTGGATGGCATCCAGTACGTCGCGATAGCATCCGGAGCAGTGAAATACGCCGAAGTTAATGCCCGCCAAGGCGGAACGCTCTTTGTGTTCGCGCTCTTCGATTAAGTAAGGTTATTCGGACTCGGAGGTTGTATAGTGAAGTACGATATCATTTTGAGGGTTACACTTTTTACAGTCCTTGTTTTCATATTGCCGAATGCAAACGCTAACAACACATTGGAAGAGATCCGGGAAAAGGGTGTTTTGACAATTTGTATGGATGTCCGAAATTTGCCCTATTCCAACGCCGATCCGGAACTCCCTGGGTTAAATGTTGAAATCGCACACCTGCTGGCAGAAGAACTTGGGGTTGAGTTGGAACTCCATTGGCTTAACACCCTTCGTGATAGCTTGCTCGCCGACATGCTACGCGGACACTGCGATTGCGTAATTGGAATCCCTATTGAGGAGCGCGCGATGAGCGAATCTATCCAATTAGGTAAACGGATTGACTTCTCCAAACCGTATTATGGGACCGGTTATGTATTGGTAAAACGGAAAAACAATCCACAATCGCCTAAGACTCTGAATGACATCAAGTCAGAGACGATTGGTGCAGAAGGCGGATCTATTGCAAGTGATGTGCTTCGACAGCAGGGTTATAATCGCCGGGTCTATGGTTCACAGGTTGCTGTCCTCAACGCTCTTCAGAAAGGGCAAATCGCCTACGGATGTGTCTGGGCAAACGCGGGTTGGTTGATTGAGAAAGGCTCCCGAATTCAGCAGACAGAACAGATCAGCACAGTTTATCCTGAATTAGAAATCGTTGAAGGGTACATTCCAGAGCCTCGCTTCCGTTGGAACGTTTCTATCGCTTTCAGCAAAGATACGCCGGAACGCAGAACCCGTGATTTTCAAGACGCTGTTAACAAGACTATCGAAGAGAATTGGAGTGAGAAAAAACTCAAAGAACTCTCTCAGAAGTATCATTTACCTTACTTCGCCCCGTTTCAGGAGGAGGAACAGCAATGATGTACGCCAACGACAAGTCTGTAAGAGTGTTTTGTCCATCTGAGCGTGCAACATCTACCACATACATAGCGTGGGGTATTATCTTCCTTCTCGTGGGTGTTAGCCTCTTCCTTTTTTCGTCTGTAAATGCCCAAGAACTGGAAGTAGACATCGCCCCCGCAGCACCGAGAGAAGACGCTACTGAGGAAGACGTTATAGATGGCGCGTTCTATTTCCGTTTGATGTGTTGGGGATGCCATGCGGGGGAGACACGCGGTGCGGAAGCACCGGACCTCTTCAAACCTCAATGGCTTTACGGATGGACTGATGATGGTATCTTCCAGACTGTATTTAACGGACTTCCAGGGACCCGGATGCAAAAGTTTGGGGGCAAACTCTCTAATGAGGCAATTAATATGATTGTCGGTTACGTTCGTGAAGAACAAGCGAAAGCAGCAGGCATCTCCTTGGAAGAGGTAAAACCCTCTGAGGAATGGACCCCCTATATGGAGGGCGATGTTGAAGCAGGAGAAGCACTCTTTTTCTCAGAAGGATATGCTTGTGGTAAATGCCACACAGTTCACGGCAGAGGTGCCACCGGCACCGGCGGCGAGATAGGTCCTGATTTAACCTATATCGTCCGCACGCGTTCCCCACAATTCATTGTGGAATCCATCCTTGATCCGCGTGCTTATATCGCCGATGCGTATCAATTGCTCGCTATTGTCACCAAGGATGGCAAGGAAATTACGGGTAGGAAACGATATCTGTACGATCACAGAGGGAATAAGAATGATGAGGCTGTGCAGATACTTGATAGTTCAGGGAAGTTGTGGACGACTTACTTCAAAAAGGATTTGCAGAGTAGTCGGGTCCCAAAAGCAGGTGTTATGCCTGAAAACTATGCAGATATTCTTTCGGTGAAGCAGATGCATGATCTTTTAGCGTATCTGTTTACACTGAAGTAAGGTTTAACATTTTCTTATAGACGCGTATTCAGACGCGCATCCGTTTTTATTGAGGAAATTTTTTAATGATCCGTGTAATTATTAATGGGGCATGCGGCCGTATGGGACGGCTCATCATCCAAGGCGTTACCCAACAAGATGATATGGAAATTGTTGGGGCGATTGAATACCCCGAACACCCACAAATCGGCAGCGATGCAGGCGTTGTCGCGGGTATCGGTGAGATTGGCGTATCCATTACAGGTGAACTCAACGACGCGCTTGGAAACGCAGACGTTGTTATTGAGTTCTCAAAACCCGAAGCAACGTTAGAACACCTCAAACAGGTCGTCGATGCAGATAAAGCGATGATAATCGCAACAACGGGGTTTAAGCCAGATGAACTCGCGAGTGTCAAGGAACTCGCGTCTCAAATTCGCTGCGTGATGGCACCGAACATGAGCCTCGGGGTCAACGTGATGATTCAAGCACTCGAATTGATTGCCAAAGCCCTCGGAGACGATTACGATATTGAGGTCATAGAGGCACATCACAACCACAAAGCGGATTCACCGAGCGGAACCGCGCTGCGGTTAGCAGAGACAGTTGCTACGGCATTAGAACGGGATTTAGATGAGGTAGGGGTCTATGGTCGCCACGGTATTGTTGGCGCGAGACCGAAGAAGCAGATTGGCATCCATGCCGTGCGAGGCGGTGATATTGCCGGTGATCATACGGTGCTGTTTGCAACTGAAGGTGAGCAATTAAGTGTCGTTCACCGCGCACACAGTCCAGAGGCGTTCGCGAAAGGTGCGATTCGCGCTGCACGGTGGGTCGTCAATGCCCCTAAAGGATTGCACGATGTCAGCGAAGTCCTTTTTCAGAAGTAGCCGCTATAAGGAATCCCGATGATTCGTGTTGTTATTACCGGTGTTTGTGGTCGTATGGGGCGGTGCATCACGCGCTGTATTGCTCAACAAATCGACATGCAACTTATTGGAGCCATTCAATACCCTGAACACCCACAAATCGGGAGCGATGCTGGTATTGTCGCAGGTATCCATGAGATCGGGGTGGCTATTACAGGCAAACTCGACGATGCGCTTGAGGACACAGACGTTGTCATTGAATTCTCGAAACCTGAAGGGACCTTACAGCATCTTCAACAGGTCGCCGATGCCGACAAAGCGATAGTGATTGGGACAACCGGATTCACTGTTGACGAACTCGCGACTATTGAAGCATACGCATCCGAAATCCGCTGCGTGATGGCACCGAATATGAGCCTTGGCATGAACGTGATGATTCAAGCACTCGAATTAGTTGCTAAAGCCCTCGGAGACGATTATAATATTGAGGTAATAGAAGCACATCATCATCACAAAGCAGACGCGCCGAGTGGCACAGCCCTGCGCTTAACAGAGACTGTTGCTACGGCATTAGGGCGCGATTTAGATGAGGTAGATGTCTACGGTCGCCACGGTATTGTTGGCGCGAGACCGAAGAAACAGATTGGCATCCACGCCGTGCGAGGCGGCGATATTGCCGGTGATCATACGGTGCTGTTTGCGGCTGAAGGTGAGCAATTAAGTGTCGTTCACCGCGCACACAGTCCAGAGGCGTTCGCGAAAGGTGCGATTCGCGCTGCACGGTGGGTCGTCAATGCCCCCAAAGGATTGCATGATGTCAGCGAAGTCCTTTTTCAGAAGCATCATTAATTGGGCATTGCCATATCTACCACAAGTCGGCTACGTATTCGCTGTTGTATGCGTCACGACTTTATTTACAGCCGGTTGTGAGGATACAAAATCCAAGAAACCTATCCGTTACGAGTGGAAAACCGTCATGGAAGGCGATTGGAGTTCGCACCTATACGATGTCTGTTTTGTGAACGAAAATCTGGGTTGGGCTGTCGGTAACGCTGTGGATATAATTCCAGGTTTAGACGCTGAAGAGGATGCGGAAAGCCTCATCATCCATACAGACGATGGCGGACAAACGTGGCACAGGCAAAACAGCGGTATTTTGGGTAAACCTTTACGAAAGGTCTATTTCCGATCGACATTAGAAGGATGGTGCCTTGGTGAGGGCGGTGTCCTTATCCACACCTCCGATGGTGGGAAAACATGGGAGTCTATCGAGACAGGTACCGAAGATAACCTCCACGATTTTTTTATAACGAAAGCTATAGGTTGGATTGTTGGGGATTGGGGGACACTCCTGAAAACAACCGATGGCGGACAGACCTTTAATAAGGTTGACGCGGACGTGTTTGGCGAAAAGTCATTGAAAGGGATATTCTTTGTAGATGAAAACTACGGATGGATTATCACCTACAGTACGTCAACTTCTCGAAACACAACGAATGGGAAAAACGCTGGCTACATCTATCGGACAACCGATGGTGGGGATACTTGGGAAGAACAGTTCATCACAGAAACGGCACTGTTCAACCTTCACTTTATTGACAAACAGACAGGTTGGGTTGTAGGGGATCGCCGGAGTGCTTACGCGACAACTGATGGCGGACAAACATGGCAATTCATCACAGATGGAAGCAATCAACGCCATAAGACGAGTTATGGACAACCTGAGTATCTTGGCAAAGAACCGTTGCACACTTTTACACTTTATGATATTGACTTCACGGATGCCCAAAATGGGTGGATCGTCGGCGATTTAGGTGTGATTCTGCATACCGATTCTGGTGGGAAAGGAAAATGGAAACATCAACGCGGCGGTCCCCGTTTTCACAACAGCGCGGATGCTGTCCTACTGGGTGTTGACTTTGTCTCGAAACAACTCGGTTGGGTGGTCGGTGAAAATGGCACGATCCTTCACACCCGCAACGGTGGCGTGACGTGGGAATCACAATCGAGTCCGAGTCATCTTTTAGTAGGTGTCTGTGCTGTTTCCGCCGAAGAAGGATACGTTGTTGGGGATCGAGGAGCTATCTTACGCACTAAGGATGGCGGTGACGTCTGGAACGCACAAGACAGTCGTACGACTGAGTGTTTCGGTGCTGCTCACTTTGTATATCGAGAAAAAGGATGGGCAGTTGCGGAAGCCGGTGTGGTTTTGCAAACCACAAACGGTGGTGCTGTGTGGGAACGCCAAACCTCGGGAACGCAGCAGGATCTGCTTGGTGTCTTTTTTATCGATGAAAAGACTGGGTGGTGCGTCGGGAGCGGTGGTGAAATTATCCATACAGACAACGGTGGGAAAACATGGAACCGGCAAAAGAGTGGCACAAATTGGAATCTCTTTGATGTCCATTTTACTTCAAAGAGAGAAGGTTGGGCAGTCGGTCTCTTTGGAACAGCCTTGCACACGGATGATGGCGGAAAAACTTGGAAAACTTCAAAACTCAGTCGACAACTTGAAAAATGGGATCAGAGCGAGAATGTCTGGCTTGATACCGTCCACTTTGTTTCTTCAGACATAGGGTGGGTTGCTGGTATCAGCGGATTTATATTCCACACCGCTGATGCTGGAAAAACTTGGGTACGTCAAGAGAGTCATACGAAAAACTTTCTTGATGATGTGTTTTTTGTTTCTGAAACAGAAGGCTGGATTGTTGGAAAAGAAGGACTTGTCCTCCATACAAAGGATGGCGGACAAAATTGGAGGCCTCAGCGTACAGATACTCGAACGGATCTGAAAGCTATTTATATAAGTAGCGCAAACAGCGGATGGGTGGTTGGTCAAAACGGGACAATTCTCAAATATGAAGCCGTTCCGTAAGCACGCGGTAAAAGGTTCCTGCAGGCTAAACTCTGCAAACCCATATCCAACAGACAACCACACATCGCAAGGAAGATCGACATGACAGACGAACAAAAATATCTATTCGACTTGCAAGGTTTTATCGTGCTGAAGGGTGTTATTCCACAAGAAATGGTCAAGGCATGCAATGCCGTCTTGGATCAGTACGAAAATATGCCGCCCGAAGATTATCCGTCGCCCTTGTGTCTTGGAACAGAGCGGACGGAAAAGGAACTCTACATCTCCAATATTATGGAAGCCGACAGCACCTTCAACGCGCTGATTGATATTCCAGAGGTATTGGACGTGATTCAAGGCGTAACCGGTGGCCCCTACCGTCTCAACCATACCTACACGATTTACCGATGGGGTGGTGGTTATACAGGCTTGCACATGCACGGCACACCGATTATTCCGAAATGTCAGTATCATTGCAAAAACGGAGAGATGGTCTCGACCTTGACAAAGGCTGTTTTTCCGATGTTGGATTGTGATGTTGAAGACGGGTGTTTCGCTGTTATACCGGGGGCACATAAGAGTAATTTCCCTAAACCGTGGGGAGGTCATCCGGATGAAAATCCTGTGCTAACCCCGATTCCGGCGAAAGCGGGCGATGCTATCATCTTTACAGAGGCATTGACACACGGCTCTGTCATCAATGTCTCTGGCAATCCGCGACGGACGCTCTATTACTGTTATAGTATCGGTTATATGCCAGATTGGGGCGGTCAAGGTTTGCATTTTAGTCCAAATGTTATGGAGAGCCTGAGTGAAGTTCAACAGGCAATCCTTCATCTTAAATAGTTGTCAGTTGTCAGTACGATTTTTTTCTCCGAAAAAAATCTGTCAGTCGTCAGTTAACAGTCGATTTGTGGCGGTTATCAGAAAAGCGGCGGCCACAAGAAGATAACTGGCAACTGATAACTGATAACCATTCCCTCTGACAACTGACAACTGATAACTGATAACTATTAAAGGAGAAGATTTTGATTACAATCGCAGAACGGTTACAGAAACTTCCACCCTATCTCTTTGTGGATTTGCGCCAAAAGATACAAGCAGCGAAAGCACGAGGTGTTGATGTCATCAGCCTCGGCATCGGTGATCCAGATATCCCAACACCGGACCCAGTTGTCGATACACTGGTGCGAGCAATCCAGAATCCCGAAGACCCGGATCGGCACCGATATGGATGTGACATCCCTGTTGAGGATTTTCCACAGGCAGTCCTTGATTTCTATCAACGGCGTTACGGCGTTACGCTATCCGATGATCAGGTCGCTACGACACTCGGAAGTAAAGATGCAATCGTTAAACTGGCACTTGGCATACTCAACCCTGGCGACATCGGCATTGCGGCAAGTCCGGGTTACCCGACCTATAACATCGGACACGTCTGTGCGAGTGCAACGACCTACTATGCCCCGCTTCTGCGAGAAAACGATTTCTATGTTGACTTTGACGCGATCCCCGACGAGATAAAACGTCTTGCCAAAGTCCTCTGGATCAATTACCCAAACAACCCGACAACTGCCACTGCTGACCTCGATTTCTTCAAGCGCGCCGTGGAATTCGGGAGACAAAACAGTATCCTCATTGCGCACGACAACGCCTATAGCGAAAATACCTACGACGGCTATCGTTCACCGAGTATCTTGCAAGTAGACGGTGCTGCCGAAGTAGCCGTTGAATTTTTCTCATTGAGCAAAGCATTTAATATGACCGGATGGCGATTAGGGTTTGTTGTTGGTAACCCAACCGCTGTTAGCGCAGTTAAAACTGTTAAGGATAATGTAGATAACGGATCACTCCGTGCACTTCAGTTCGCCGGTGCAAAGGCACTCTCAATAGCAGACGAAGTCACGCCTGCGATAAATGCGGTTTATCAAAAACGCCGAGACATAGTGGTGGATTCACTTACGGCCGGTGGGTGGGCGATTGAGAGGCCGAAGGCAACGATGTACATCTGGGCACCTGTTCCTGATCGCTTCAACGGTTCAAGTCGCGCTTTTGCTACAGCACTACTTGAGGAGGTGGGCGTTGTCGTAACACCCGGACTCGGATATGGACAATGGAGTGAAGGGTACTGCAGAATTTCCTTAACGTATCCCGATGAAGTCATAAAGGAAGCAATTTCACGTATTCGAGATTTCGCCCATTAATCATTAAGCAAAATCTTCGACGCAATGGCTCTGGTCAAAAAAGATTATGATACATACTAACCTCTGTTTAGCAAGTTTCAGAAACCTGAAAACTACGGTTAAAAATCTTATTTTAATCGTTAGTATAACTTCTGCTGCGTTTCTTATGTGTGCGGATACCAGAGCTGAGCAAATTCAAACTTATACCGTTGCTGATGGACTGGTAGGCCCCATTGTCCCTGTCATTTTCCAAGACAGTCGAGGTGTGCTCTGGTTCGGTTCTGATCGGGGTGGCGTAAGTCAGTTTTATGAAAACACTTTTAAACCCTACGCCGGATCATTGGACGGGTCTGAGGATGTCGAAGCCAGTGGACTGCTCGGACAGACGCAACAAATCGTTGAGGATAAATGGGGACACATCTGGTTCCTCTCAAGGGATCCTTCAGAAAAATCGGGCAGAATTAGTCGGTTTGACGGCAGCTCAGTCAGTTTTATCGGTACGGGGAATGCACTCATCGCGGATCAGCAGGGTAATATATGGGTCGGTGAAAATCAGGTACTGACGAAGTACGTGGCTCAAGGGGTCCAAAGACTGCCGCAGGCACAGCCACATGAAATTATCGGTGAAAATCTGATACGTTCTACAAGTTTGACAATAGCCGTTATTTTTCAAAGCACAGATGGGACCCTCTGGCTCGGTGGGAGTGAAGGAGAAGAGGAAAAGACCGGCGTACTTCTGAGTTTCCGAGAGAGCCCGTGGGTCCGCACAGAATTTGGTGGCGGCGGTGATACGGATGATGAAATGGACGATGGAACACCGCGTATCCATCCGAATGCTGGATTCACGCGGCCCGATATGTCCGACCTAAATGCTTACACGCCAATTGAGACGATAGCTGAAGATGCCTCTGGGGATCTCTGGTTCGGCGGCGATAACCTGCTCCTGCGGTTTGATGGAAAAGACTTTGAACAGATTCTTCCAACTTGGACTTATACCGGACCGAAAAGAAGTAGAGCTTCAAGAGGCGTACCTACAGCCACAGGAAGCCCCACTGCAATCCAAATTGACACAAAAAATCGACTCTGGTTTAGTGATGGCCGCTCCACAAGACAATGGAATGGTTCGCAGCTGCAGCGGCACAGAAATCTACGAGGGGTTCTTGAACTGGAGGATAAATCGGGCAATCTATGGTTCACTGAAGGCCGCGGGATGCATCAATATGATCCAGACCTCAATGAAATTCCGAGTACTGTTAATAGCGGGCTTGGAAATGACGAGGTTCGGACGATTTTTGAAGCCGTTGATGGTAAATTATGGTTCGGACACAATAACGGCGTGACAGTATTTGATCCGACACCGGCTGTTAGCACACATGCAGGGCTTGGCACTAAAAGGGTTCGCACGATGTATGAGGATAGCCGAGGCTACCTCTGGTTGAGTGTCCCAGGGAGTGTCACTCGTTATAATACGAAAACAGACGAAAGTTTCACAGATCCATTAAGGTTAGACCGTGCCCAAAACGTGGTTACCTTGGAGTCGCAAGACATCCACAGTGGACGTTCAAGGTTAGACCGTGCCCAAAACGTGGTTACCTTGGAGTCGCAAAACATCCACAGTGGACGTTCGCAGTCTGAAATCGTGAAGATATTTGAGGTCGGCGGAGATATCTGGTTCATAAACGAGCCAGAATCTCATTTCGGTTCCACACGATATACATTCTTCCGGTACGCAAACGCAAGTTTCGGTCATCAAATTTCGATCCGTATTCGGACAAAAACCGGACCTGGTGGGGAACGTTCAGATAGCAATACCGAGGTCCTTGTTGCCGAGGGTGAACATGTATGGCTGGCTTTTGGCGGCCATCTTTTCAAAGCGGACGCAACAGGACTTTTATGGCTTAGAGAAAAAGGTTCACAAAGAATTCTGTTTCAAAAAACCATGGGAATGCGCCAAGGGACAAGAGACCGGGAAATGGAACCCGGAGCAGTTGCTATTACTGACTTATACAGAGATTCTAAAAATAGACTATGGGTGCATTTTGGGAACGGAAACGTGAAGCGTTACCCGCAGAATGTTGATAGCGCAGCATCTACAACGCGCCCCATCGCGCCAGATGTGCTTAACCTTAAGGCAACAACACGCCTTAAAACGACACCAACAGGTAAATGGTTTTTCAATGCGGTGACAGGCAGGTTGATCCGCTGGAATAACATCGAAACCGGTGAACCGATTGTGCTTGACGGCGAATCTACTTCTGCCCCGCTCGCAGTATGGCAGAACCCAACAGAAGGAAATGAAGAAGTTACTTTTATCTTTTCAGATGCCCTTAAGACATATCGCGGTACGGTCTTAGAAGAGACTCAGACTATTAATGAACTCGGTACAGCAAACGCCTCCGTGACTTCTCAGGAAGGAATCCTTTGGCTCGCAACATCTCGTGGTGCAGTCCGCTACGATGGGATAAACCTGACAACTTACACAACCAAAGAAGACGGATTTCTGGTGGACAATGTACGCGACGTAATAGAGGATAGTCGCGGAAATATATGGTTCGCAACGCGGGGCGGCGGTACCGTCCGCTACGATGGTGAAATCTTCCACAACCGCACTACAAAAAACGGTTGGGCACATAACAACATCTCAAAGATCCTTGAATCCTCCGATAAAGATATCTGGTTTGCGACTGAAAGGGGTGTTACACAGTACACACCCACGCGTGGTGGGCTGCCAGAGTGTCGAATAACCACCTTAGAGGCGGATAAACCTTATACGGATCTCTCATCCAACTTAGTCCTATCTGCGCGGGGTGCTAAAATTTTCAATGTCCGAGGGATCAGCCCGCTTCGAGAGGGACTTTCCTATGAATTTAAATTAATCGGATTGGATACACCTGCATGGACAACACTCTCAACGGAGGAATTCGCGCTTTTGCCTACCGGCTCTGGTATACCTTCTGACCAATGGGTTCCGCTTTCAGCCCCTGGGGCGAACCAACAGGCTATGGGCAACAGTGGGGTTACGCAGGCGTTTCAGAATCAAAACGGTATTCTGCGTATCCGATATACGGGTCTTAAGGCGGGGAGCTACAGTTTCCTCATCAAGGCGTTCCGTAAAGATTGGGCATACACCGCCCCACCCGCAGCTGTAGATTTTAGTATCCCGCCACCGATCTGGACGCGCTGGCGAACTTATTTACCGACGCTTATTTTTATAACGGTCGTATTCTCTCTGATTGGTCGTCTTATTGTTAACCGACGACACACATTGCAGCTACGCAATGCGATGCGACAGCAGGAAGAAGCGGAGATGCAACGTATCCGCGCTGAGTTGAGTGAGGCGCAGAATATTCAGATGGGGCTGCTGCCTACGGAGGCACCCGACACAAAGGCATTTGATATTGCGGGGATGTCGGTCCCTGCAACACAGGTCGGTGGTGATTTCTACGATTATCTGACTGTAGAGAACGGGCAGACCGCTATCGCAGTAGCGGACGCTGCAGGAAAAGGGCTGCGCGGCGCGATGAACGCTGTGTTGACGAACGGGATGTTGTATGAAGTCTCGCGTTTCAAATCCGAAGCTGCAGTCATTCTTAGAGACCTCAATATAGGGTTAGCACCACGGATGTACGGTCCGAGTTTCATCGCACTTAATCTCGCTATCCTTGATGAAACTGAACAGCGGATTGACTATGCCAACGGCGGGCAACCTTACCCGATTCTCAAAAGCGGAGCGGATATAATTGAGATTGAAAGTGGTGATTTACCGCTTGGCAGTATGAAAAGAGTAGAATATGAATCCACGACCTTCGATCTAAGCGAGGGCGATTTTCTGATCTTTCATACTGATGGTCTCATTGAAGCACTCAACGTAGAAAGCGAGATGTATGGAACCGAACGTTTAAAGGAAACGGTTTCGCGAATTCCTGATTCTGCCAGTGCAGCAGAAACGGTTCAACACCTGGTCGATGATGTCCACAGATTTGTCGGCGAAGCGGAACAATACGACGACCTCACAATCGTTGTGATTAAGCGGCGTTCTGCCGCATAGACCTCGCCTTTAAGCATTTCTGAAATCAATGACTGTTTGTCGATACTCTTCAGGGAGACCGATGTCAAATCGTCTGCCTTTGACGACATATCCTGAAAACCCATCTGCCTTGCGCAATTCGTCTAAACAGGATGTGAGTTGAAATTCGCCGCGCTCGCGCAGATTATGAGAAATGTTCTGTTCGAGAAAATCAAAAATCTGCGGTTGTATTACATAGATCCCGAACACCGTCAAGAACTCGTCTACCTCCATTCCATCTATGTGTAAATGCTCCATCGCATACTCAGGGTCCGGCTTCTCGTAAAACTCTGTTACCGATAGCAATGCGTCCTTTTCTTTCCATACGCCGGTAACGCATCCGAAGTTTGACAACAGCTCAATCGGTGTCTTTTTGAGTCCTACGACGCTGTGGCCTACCCGTTCATAAGCCTCGACGACTTGTCGTGCACAACATTTCCCCTCATCTGAACCGTAGAGATGGTCCCCGAGCATCAGAAGAAAGGGTTCATTCCCAACCCATTCACGTGCACAGTAAACAGCATGCCCGAACCCTTCTTGAACGTCCTGTGTGACGAATGTCACTCGGCTCCCCAATTCCAGTAGATAATCGCAATATGCCCTGTTCTCTTTGCTGAGTTTGTTATAATGCTCAATCCGCGGGGGTGTTTTGAAAAACGATTCAAAGAGTTCTATATCCCCTTGTTGGACGATCAGACAGATTTCCTCAATACCTGCCTTCACTGCCTCTTCAACGATTGCCATAATTGCTGGTTTTGCTTGCCCAGAACTGTCAATCACAGGGAAGAGTTCCTTCTTCATCGCCTTTGATGCTGGAAACAACCGAGTGCCAAACCCCGCGGCGGGGATAACAGCCTTGCGGACATGCCTGCCAGCCTCAATCACCAGTTTTAGGCACGACATCTGCAAATCTCGTTCAATAATCTCTATAACGCGCTCTTGACTCTCTTCGTCTTTGACAATGAATTGGGCTGATCCGTCACCCTGTGAGCCGACACCTTTACCACCCCAGATATACGGCTGAATCGGTTCATAATTCAGGACTTTGTGAAGTACCGGTGCCGTCAATTGGGACGGACAAGCAGGTATGAGGTGTTTGTCAAACTCTGTCTGAGCCCGCGTCATCAGTTTGCCTACGTCCTCCGCGTCTCCGTCGCGAAGGGCTTGATGTGCCTCTTGTGTGATCTGTGCGCTTAGAGGACCGAGGTAGTGTTGTACGTCTTTTTCTAATTCGCTCTCGGCGAATGGATAACAGTGACTTAATTGATTCAATATCAGGCGTGTATCTTTACCCGCGCCAAGATCAACAATTACAAGATATAAGTCTGTCGGTACATTGAGCTCTTGGACATCAATACGATCTCCGTCAAACGTCATGAGGACAGGTCGTTGGTATGCACACCCTTGGTCCATCCGTCCACAGCGTGACGGTGTTGTCGTTTCGCCTTGGTAGGCATATTCCATTTCACCACGTGTTGTCATCTTGAGATCATAAGTGCGGTTGAAGGCGCGCGCGACCAATACACTGATAGCTGCGCTTGAAGACAGCCCTTTTTTAACGGGTAAATCGGTGAGATAATTGTCGATTTCCAACCCTTGCACTCGGTAGTTGGTTAAAATTTGATATGCAACACCGGCAGCATAGCTAAAAAATCCGCCCTTTTCCGCTTCAGCGAGCAGCGCACTTCGCTCCATAGGAAGGCTATAGGGGCCGTGACGGGTACCATCACTGAGGCTGGTCTTCAAAATTAGACGGTTTGGATGTGGTTTAACCTCAGCGTATACACCTTGGTCTGTGCTGGTTATTAACGTATAACCCTTTTCGAGCTCTGCGTTTAATAGCCGGTACCTCGCTGCCCAGTCGCTGTGTTCACCAAACAGACAAATTCTTCCCGGCACAAATAGTTTCATAGTTTTTCCTTATAGGTTTTCAGAACAGAGCTGCCTACCAGCAGACTCACTCAAATCGATATTGGATTGCTTCGGCAACAGCATAGTAGCCTATTCGACGGTAGACCGAGTTGGAAATTGGATTCCCCAAATCGGTGTAGAGAATACAACGCTGCCCGTCATCACGAATTTGCTTTGAGAGCCTCGCGACGCAAACGCTGGCGTACCCCCGCTTTCGATTTTCTGGAGGTGTATAGACAAGCTGCAGTCGTGTTACGCCTTCAACGGGGACTGTACGAGCTGCCATTGACACAGGACCAGCACGGTCCCATAGCCAAATCTGTCCAGCAGGGAGCCTACTATCAACAATAACTTCGGCATCGATTTCTTCTACACCCATATCAGTGTAAAAGCGATGAACCCAATCAACAAGGCGTTTTCGGTCATCAGGAACTGCTTTGCGAAAGTGGCCTTCAACTGTAGTAGGTTCTGCGACTTTATCTACTTCATAAAGTCGCTGTCCCATGAACGGAGCCACTGCCGACTTTTGCCGTTCTGCCCACTGTCCCGCAAAATATGCTGCTGTCGCGGCATCTCCGACCACCCCGGGCAACTTTACGCCTGCGTCTGATATTGCATCCACCACTGGTAGTACTACTTCAGGCACCATCGGTGTGACAACTGCGCGAAAACTCAACGGAGACTGGAAGACGACACCAACAACAGCATTTCCATCCGTCGCTACCCAGTAGCGACCGGTTTCAAAGTGCGCAACTCGGGCGTGCAAAAGCGTCAGAATCAGATTATGGTGGACCGGCTTTGAATTCAGAAATCCACCTGCTTTGTCCAATACCGTACTTGCATTATCGCTAAAAGAAATCTCAATCGCCATACTTATATTATATTATGAAGTTAATCCGTAGGTCAACCCAGTTTTCACCAATAGGCATCTCAAGAACGCAGAATGGACGCTACAGAATTCACTGCGTGCGACTTTGTGCCCATTGGCATCGTTGTATCCAGTTCTCTGCTGAAAGTACGGTTCCCAATGGCAGTGCTGCGTTCTCTGCTATTGATCGGAATGCGTTTTGTGCAGTTTCGTAATCTTTTTGTCGATATGCGTTGATACCTATTAACCGCTGGCCCTCTAACACAAGTGTTTCGTGTTGGTCTGAAATCAAGAGGTCCATTGCTTCCTGAAGGTAGTGGTTGCTTACCTGCCACGCGCCCTCTCTATGAAGTAGCTCGCCTGCTAACAAGTAAGCCAGCCAATGGTCAGGTGCTGCTTGCACACAGGCTAATAGATGTGCCATCTTTTCCGAAACAGGTTTCGATTCAACGAGTACTTCGCGAAGCAACTTTTTTAAAGAGCGATTCCGCAACGTTGTTTTGTCTGTTGAGACGACATCCGGATAAGACAATGCTGCAATCTGTTTGATGCGTTTCCGCTCAATTGTCTCATACTCTGTCTTGATAGAGGCGTATGCGTTCATCGCGTTTTCATGTTCATTCTTTAGCCAATAAATATCACCTTTCAGCAACATCGCCTCTGGACTGAATCGAGTGTCTTCCGTATTTACTATGTGTGTTGCTAATGACAGTGCCTTATCATAATCCTGCATCCGATACGCACTGTACATTAGACCTCGTAACGTGCTTAAGTTATCGGGTTCATCTGATAGCATTGTCTCAAAAGTCTCTACAGCGGTGACAAAATCTTTTCGGTAGTATGCCTGCCATGCAGTATCCCGTAGCGCAGCCATCTCATGTGTGCAGACCTGTTCAAAAGCACTCCGCCGCTTTAAACGGTACGCAGTATAGTTTATATCGTCATCCCGCAAAGGGACACCCGCCAAAAAATCAATCCACTCTGTTTCAAGCGACTGGAGATCCTTCCCGTAATGTTTCACAAAATTACCGGTCAGGAAAACACCTTTAAACTTTTCTATACCGTAGGTATCGACAAGAAACCGTACGAAGGAACCCGCCAGTAGATAACTCCGCGAACCGGCATGTCCCCAAAATCCGATTCCCATGATGGCTGACAACGGGGGCGCGATCTCCATCTTGCGCATGGCTTTTGCCCATTGATGCGCCGTCAGTTTACCTTCATCCCAATCTGCGGCAACCGCAATCCCTTCATGAAGCCCAATCTTCAGGCTCACTTTCAGAGGCGACCAAGGCACAGTCAAGACATGTGCCAATTCGTGTTTCAAGACGGGATGCGGAAAGCCTTGGGCGTGGATATGAAACCCATATCCGAACGGGTCTTCCACAGATGTGCTACCTGCACCAATCAACTGCTTTTTCTGTCCAGGAGATGCATAGATATACGCGCGCACTTTCCGAGATAGCTCGGTGCCTTCAGGGTCGAGATAGGCAGACAATTGTGCGTACTGAAACTCACAATCCTCAACGATGTTTTCAATCTCGGTTTCAAGTTCGCGGGCATAGAAAATTTCAAAATGTTCGGTTTCACGGAAGCCACCAAGTTTCTGAGCAATATCGTCGCGCGTTGGACGGATGCCCAACGTACCTGTATAGAACTGGAAACCGAGTAAGCAGACGATTAGCAGATACAACCACGCACGTTTTGTAAGTGAACTGAACAGTTTACGCCACCTCAACTGAGGCATCAAATCTGTGTGCCTACTTATTTCACATAGACTGACGGTAAGCCCTAAAAATAGGAGTGCCCATAGTAGCGTTTCTGCGCGAGCGATGAGCAGTGTGCTTGTTATCGGAATAACAAAATCGTATATCGGTCCCGGGAAATATCCAAATGTTGCGTGATATGCGAATACCGGCGGATGGAATATCAGATTGATAACCACCGGAACACAAGTAAGCACGAGAAACCCGATATACGCCAAGTATGCCAACCATCGCCTTTTAATCCAAAATCCAAAGAGTGTCCCCGCTGCTGTCGCGTATACACAACTGATTACGGACAATAGAAAAAAAAAGATGAATCCTTCGCTGAAATTACAATTTTTGATACGAAGCGCGTTCAGCAGAATAATACCGAGCGGTAGTACGAGTAATCCAAAGTTAAATATCAGTGCATTCCAGAAACACCGAGTAACAATTTGTCGGGGCGAACCGATCAGTGCAGCGGGTTGTCGCTTCATCTGTTGCACCATTGTTAGTGTCACATGTGCACCCGCGAAAGAGATACCGAGTGCCAACACAGCGCAAAACTCAAAAGCGAGGATGTTAAACAGCGGCACGTTGGCAAGTATCAGTGCCAATACACCGAATGCTGTAAACCACAGCCAATATGAAAATGTCTTGTGTATTGTCGGTTGTATGTGCATCTCTTGAAGATTGAAAGCATGTTTATTGTCTATTTTATTCAGATATCCGCTCTATGTCAAGCAGAATTTAGTGAGCGTTAGGGGTATTCAGTTGTCAACAGGCAGCGAAGCATCTAATAAAGGTGTTGACAAACAATAGGTATGTGCTGTATAATTGAAGCGACTGATTTGGCGAATCATTAAAATTTTCGCATCCATTCTCCATAAATTTTCACGCAATTATCCTCCTTCTAATCCGTATCTTCTATTCTAATGGCACTCAACCTACACGCGCGGACTTTGGCGCGAGAGGTTCCTAAATTTCAAAAGCCTTCCATCAATAACAGGAGACATTTTTATGGCAAACAGACGCACCACAATCCCCGCGCTGAGACCTGTTGAAGACACGGATGTGACAACTTGGGAACTGCCTGAAGGTGCGATTGGCAGACTTGGACAAGGTTTACCACTTGATGTAGAATTTTCACCTGACGGTTCGTATTTCACTGTTGCAACCAAAATCGGGTTCTGGATATATGACACGGCAACAATGGCACCCCGCGCGTTGTGGGGCACCGAACGCGGGATGGTTAATGTTGCAACCTTTTCGCATGATATGCGATGGATCGCTACCGGCGACCAGGACAGCTTTGTTAAGGTATGGGACACACAAAATGGGCAGTGCGTTACGAAAATAGATTGGGGAAGCACTCGACGGGGACGTAATAGTGTCTTGCATGTCCAGTTTTCGCCGGACGGTCAATATCTCGCGGCATCTGGCTTTGGACACAGTACTGTTTATACTTGGCGCACAGGCAATAAAACGCCTCTCGCGAGTTTTGCTGTTGAAGACCCGAAATTCGACGACTATAGGAAAAGAGGCGTGGACTATGACAGACATTTTCCAATCGCTTTTTCACCGGATGGCAATCTGTTCGCGTTTGTGTCTGCCCCAGACACAGTTACGATTTCAGACATAAATATCGGTAAAGATATCGCGAAGCTCACCGGGCACACTGCCCCGGTGCATACCCTCCTTTTTTCACCTTGCGGACAGTACCTTGCTGGTGCGAACATTGGTGCCACGATTCAGATATGGAACATTCAGAACGAAGCCCCTGTAATGATGCCCACTACTTATGAAGGAAATCGGGTAAGATTCGTTTATATGCCTGATGGTGTACTGCGGGTTGCGGACGTTCATCGGAACAAGGTTGTGATATGGGATGCGTCAAAAGGAGAAAAGTTAGACGTGTTTGAAACTGTCGGGTACATAGACCGAGCCTCACGTTTTTCAAGTGACGGAACGCAATTCGCAGTCTGTAGTACACAAGGTAATGTTGAAGTATGGAAAGCAGGAATCCCGTCGACAGTGGTATCATCTTCTGGATTTAAAAGCACAGCTTATTCAGTCGCATTTTTGGAGGAAGGGAGGACATTGGTCAGTAGTCATTGGGGAAGATCAAATAAGGTATTCTGGGATGTCGCGAGCAGGGAAACACGGCAGGTCCTTCCACCGCTAACTGAGCACACCTCTTTACGGAGATCCATCGCATTGTCCCCGTGTGAAGAACTGTTAGCAGTTGATACAAGCGAAGGGAACATTGAAGTCTGGCATATTGCATCTGAAACTCTAATTGCAGAACTCACCGAACATGAAAATGAAAGTTATCAAATCACGTTGGCGTTCTCACCTACAGGGAAATACTTTGTCAGTGGTGGGGCAAATGAGGCTTATGTATGGGATGTCGCGCTTTGGAAAAAACGGCACGCACTCACAGAACAGACAGGGATAGTTGTAGCCGTTGCATTTCACCCCGATGGAAAACTATTCGTTACATCCTCCAGAGACGGAACCGCTCGGCTCTGGGATGTTGAAATCGGTGAACAGGTTGCACCACTTCCCTTACCGGATGTCTTAGAGGATGCCACCCGATATAGAGGTGAGTCAGAGGAAATTGAGCGGGTCATCAATGGCGGAAATTTACAATGGAAACGACATCAGCATATCGAATCCATCGTGTTCTCACCATGTGGCACCCTGATTGCTGGTGGGCTTGGTACTTGGATAGCTGATGGACTGACCAACGAGATCCGATTGTGGGATACAGAAACGTTAGAAACACGTATGATAATACTGCCGTCTCAAGAGACTATCCGTCCGTGGGCACTGACATTTTCGCCTTGTGGACGTTACCTTGTCTCTGGGGCTTGGTGGTGTGCAGGACTGGACAAAGCACCTATCCGAATATGGGAAGTTGCTACCGGTGAACACATCCACACCTTCTGGGCACATTCCACAGACGTTCAAGATGTCGCCTTCTCACCGGATGGTGCACTCTTAGCGAGTGGGAGTTTTGATGGCACTGTTCTACTCTGGGATATGAAACCGTTTATAAATTCATAGTCGTACTTGTCTCACGCATCTGAAACGGTAAATTGTCTGTAACTGAATAAACATCCGATACTGCTTAAAACCAATAGTATTGGCTTATGTAAAAATTTTCTTGCAGTTTTAGATAAAATATGTTAAAATACGATGTGATAAGTTTTGCGGCGCGGATCAAAACCGTGCAAAGTAACATTGGTACAACTCGCAAACCAATACAGTAAGGTCGCACTTATAAGACACGACGTAACAGGAGAAACTAAAATGGCAAACGGATTTACACGATTTTTCAAGGCTATCTGGTATACGCTGACGGGGCGCGCCCACGAAACAGCGGATCGGATGATGGAAAACCCTGAAGCCGTTAGAGGGGCTTACGAAGACATCATCAGCGATAAGAAAGGGAATATCCAACGCTATAAGCAAGCCATTGGGCAGCTGATCGCACTTGTTGAGCAGAAGAGGTCACAGGTAAAGAGTCTTACCGACGAAGTCGAAAATTTGGAAGAATTGAAATCTGGGGCTATCGCCAAGGCACAGCAGACCGCTGCTGATTTGCAAAAAGAGGGGATGGCAGCAGAAGAAGTCAAACAGCACGGCGAATACACGCGGTGTGTCACCGCTTACCAAGAGTTCAATTCCAATCTACAAGAGAAAGAGGGACGTATTGATGAACTCGAAGGTGAGATCGAAAATGCGCAGTCTGATATTGATTCCCATAAAATCCAGATTACCAGCCTCCATCGCGATTTAGATAAGATTAAGAGCGAGCAGTCTGAGGCAGTCGCCGATCTAATCACGGCGCGGGAGCAAGAAGAAATCGCCGATATGCTTTCCGGTATCAGTATGGACGGGACTTCCGCGGAATTGTCACGGATGCGAGAAATCCGGGAGAAAGCGAAAGGCCGTTCAAAAGTCGCACAGGAATTGGCGGGTACGGATTCAAAAAGCGAAGAGGAGGAATTCCTCGCTGCAGCGCGCTCAACTTCAGCCTCCGACGAATTTGACGCATTAATCTTCGGCGCACAGCAGACGGACACGAAAACGGAGACAGAACCCGCTAAGAAGACAGAGGATTCTGATTCTGAGCTGCCGCTCTAAAGTGCTATCAAAGTAGGTGTGCTATTTAAATTGGAAGGGGGCGAGCACTCATAGCCGTTAAAAGCCCGACTTACGCATTTCGGACAGAAGCCGGAATGCTCATTAATTCAGGAACGTCTCGTAGTCTCGTCCTGTCCGGAAATATCCATGACCTCTTCTTTAGACGCGAAGAAGAGGATACGGATTATATTCCACTCGTCCCCTTTTTAAGCCGCAGTTGGGACATACCCGGGTTTATCCTGATAGTTTATGAGCTCAATGGCCCCATAAGATTCGCACAAGAAACGGAACGCGAAAAGGTTAAACAAGCGTTCAACCTATGGCGCGGCACAACTGAACCAGATCTTGATATAAATACGAGTGCTGGTACACCGGGGGCTACACAGGCATCGACCTCCTCTCGAAGGACACCTCCGATATACCTTGATGCCGTTACAGAACCATCCGATGCCTCTTTCTCGCAATACATGAATGATGCTATCGGCAGTCCGACGTTAGCACTTGAACTCCTTCGCCAATTTTGCCTGCTTTCCCGAAGCACAAACGCACAAGGCAAAAAACTGCTACCAGAAAAATTGATCATCTTGATAGAAGCGGCGGACATGTTGCTCCCAGAAGGCGAAATTCGGAGTCTGTCCCAGCCAGACAGACACCGCGTCAGCATCGTTCAAGACTGGATCTCCGATTCCAATTTCATGAACGGCAATGACACCGTCGTCTTTATCGCGGAATCTCCAAGTCTCGTGAACTCTCGAATTATTAGGTTGCCGCAGGTTGTTACTGTTGAAATCCCAGCACCGGGGATGGCGGAACGCCAGCACTTTATTTCATGGTTTAATAACACGCCGAAACTCATAGAAAAGCCTTTAAACCTTTGGGGTTCACAAGCACAACTCGCTATGCTCACTGCGGGGTTATCATTACAAGCACTCCGCCAGATGTTGCTCTCTTCCTGCTACTCCGGTGAAAAACTTCAACCTGAGGATGTTATTGAGAAAGTCTCTGAATTTATCCAGGCACAGTTGGGTGAAGATGTTGTAGAGTTCAAAAAACCCGCCCACAGTCTAAAAGACATCGTTGGTAACCAAAAACTGGTGGATTTTCTCAAGACGCAGCTGATCCCGCGTATTACTTCAACCGGTCCCGACGCAATTCCGGGGATGAGCGTCTGTGGTCCTATCGGCAGCGGAAAAACTTTTATTTTCGAGGGACTCGCCGGTGAACTCGATATCCCTGTCCTTGTCCTCAAGAACATCCGGAGCATGTGGTTCGGACAGACAGATGTTATCTTTGAACGGCTCCGACGCTTGCTGATGGCACTCGTGAAGGTGCTGATTTTCGTTGATGAAGCGGATACGCAATTCGGTGGTGTCGGGCAGGATGCACACAGTACAGAACGGCGTTTGACTGGCAAAATACAGGCAATGATGTCGGATCCGCAGCTGCGTGGTAACATCACATGGCTTCTGATGACTGCTCGCATTTACAATCTTTCTCCTGACCTGCGACGCGAGGGTAGAGTCGGAGATATCGTGGTTCCGGTACTCGATCCGAAGGGTGAAGATCGTGAGGCTTTCCTTCGCTGGACGATTGCGAAAGTTAGCACCGCTTCCCTTTCTAAGGCGGAAGTCGACCGGCTTTTGCAGGTAACTGCGGATTATTCTGCAGCGAGTTTCGCCTCACTGCGCTCCGATCTTGAAGCTGCCAGTCTTCTCAAGACTAACTTACAAAAAACAGGTGAACTTACATTAGATGAAATTATTGCTGTCACCGAAGATCGAATCCTACCCAATATCGGACCAATCAGACAGTATCAAACCTTACAGGCACTTCTCAACTGCACACGCAAATCGCTACTCCCCGGCGAATATTCCCCAGAAATCCGAGAGTCATGGGTAAAACAGATTGCGCAACTTGAGGCGATCGGGATTCGAGGATAGTAAGAAAAATGCTGCATTAGCATGCAAGGTAATTTTGTGTTATAATGGCAATGTGTAATGAACACAGTGTGGTGTTTTATACCAACATTTCAGAAGGAGAATTACCATGTCATATTCTGATGCTACCTCTAAAACCATCGCCGCCCGCGGCGAAGAAATCTATCAGCAGTACCGCGAAGAACTCGAAGCTCAACACAAAGGTCAGTTTTTTGTAGTTGACATTGAAACGGAAAACTATGAAATCGCCGATGAGGATTTGGAAGCTACAAAACGTCTGCTTGCTAAGAACCCCAAGGCTATGACTTACGGTGTGCGAATCGGATACCCGGCCACCCACGGTATCGGCTTTAGCTTCATGGAATATAATATTGAGAAAACACTGTGTAACCTCAAACAGTAAAATCGGTAAGCGTGGGACCTATGAGAACCTCGCGTCAGTTGAGGTTAATAACCTCTCCAGTTGCAGCTGAACGATATCCGGCACAGATAATCTCCACAGAATGCGCCGCAAATTCGGCGTTCATCTCACTCTCTACGCCATTCTCAACGCAATCTATAAACGCGCTGAACTCTCGCTGTCCGTCGTCTCCACTACCGACCTCTATCCATTGTTGCTTCGGTTGCATCTTGATCTCTGCTTGCGTGCTACTCCACATCCCCATCGGATCAAGCGGATGTGGGGTCGGCGGTTCAAACGCCGGTTCCGCGGCAAAAACTTCTAAACGGTTTGCTGACGCGTCAAAGGTCATAGTCGCCTCAGTACCGACGAGATGTACCTTCCGAATGCCGCCTTGTGCGTGGCTCTGCCACCCGTAACGTCCTCCGGCGATCGTTGCTGTAATCCCATCTTCCAATGTCAGAACCAAAGCACCGAAGTCTTCAAGCCCACAGTCGCGATGCTCTTTGAAGAAATAGTTCGCCGTTCCACCGAAAACACGCTGCACGCGTTTCTGCGTCAACCAATTCACCATTGACACGGCATAGACCCCGACATCGAACATCTCAGGTTTGGCTTCAACGAAACTATAACGTTCCAGCGTGGGGTTTTGGACTCTTTTTTCGCCGACGGGTGCGGTGCCGGGGTGTCCTTTGGAGAAGAGCACGTCGCAATGAATCGCCTGAAGTTCGCCGATATGCCCACTCGCCAATGCCTGCTGAACGGTGCGTGCCCAAGTGCTATGAATATTGCTAAACATCTGGGTTCGGACACCGCTTTTTGCTACTGCAGCGATGATCCCTTTCGTATCGTCTGGATTAAGTGCCATCGGTTTATCGAGATAGACGTGTTTTCCCGCCTCAGCACATTTTGCACCGATACGTCCGCGACGTTCCACATCTGTACAGAGACTCACAATATGCACATCTTCGCGCGCCAAGGCTGCGTCGAGGTCTATGAATGGCAAATCCATTGATTCAGCCAGCGAACGTGCCAATTCAATTCGTTCTGTCGGTGCGTCCGATTCATCAGCGAACGCCACTAACCGACAACGCGCATCCTGTGCAAAGTTTGAGGCGTAATTCTCTTGATGCGTGCGATGTCCACCGAGCAAAAGAACACCGTATTTTCCATCTTGTTGCATGTTCAACCCTCCAATACTATAGGCTGACCGCTTTCAAGCGATTGCGTGATAGTCGCTGCCAGTTCACCTATTCCACCGAATTCCGGCGCGATCGCGTTCTGGTAGTGTCTACCGACTGGCGTTTCATGATAGATAACGCCTTTGTTACCGACCAACATGATGTCAACTGCAGTTTCAACATCGACTCGATTGACACTCAACAGTGCCATCTGCCCCGCAACATAATGAACCATTACCGTAACCTGTGCTCCCGTTGCGTCGCCTTGTGCATAGACGCGCGCCGGTGTAGAGGGTATCCACGCATTCGCGAGCGCAGTCACCTCTGCCGCCGATGACAGCAGATTCGCTGTATCACCGGCTACGTGTAGTACACACCGCAGGAACACTGGACTCCCGATCCGTTCTTTCTCAAGCACGGATTGAACCGATTTTTTAAGCAATTCCATCTTTTTTCCTTTCTAAATTTTGTTGGTTTTACCATAATGCAAAACCACGAGCCTGCAACATCGGCGCAGGCGACTCCAGAGGAAGGCACTTTAATCACGAAACGACACGTATCACTCCGCAAGGTAAGTTAAAAAAAACAAAAAATATTGACGAATCTGCCGACCTTATGCTATATTTTATGATGTTACGGCACGCGGAACGTGCCTACTACTATCTTTACCCCTTTTGGAGACTAACGATGCCACTGAAAACCCTTGAACAATTAGTTACCGAAGCGAAAGCAAACGTTGGGCACATATCGCCCGACGAACTCACAGAGGCTACAGACGCAATCATCCTCTTAGATGTTCGGGACGAACCCGACTACGACGAGGAACATCTCCCGAATGCCGTTTCACTGCCGCGCGGCTATCTTGAACTTGATATTGATGAGATCGCCTCTGAAGCGGACACACACATCGTTACCTATTGCGGTGGTGGTACCCGTGCGACTCTTTCCGCACACACCTTAAAAAACATGGGTTATGAAAACGTCTCAGTTCTCACTGGTGGTTTTCGGGGCTGGAAAGCCGAGGGACTTCCCACCGAAAAGTCTGATGAATAAGTAGCGTTGTTACATTAGCATAGATAGCAGACATTGTCAATATCTTACATCGCAGTCGGGGCGACTCTGCTTCCCCTAAACGCAATCGTCCCGTTCATAATAGGCATAGCATAGATACCAATGGAGAAAATATGCGCAACAGATACATCCTCTTAGTACTTATACTCCTCACACTTTTCATCGGCGATGGCGTTGGGCAGAAGAAACAACTTAACGTCTTTACATGGGCCGGGTACGTCAGCGATGATATCCGGGAAGGATTTGAAAAGGCGTTTGGGGTTACCGTTCTCGTTGATACCTATGCCAGTAACGAGGACCTACTCACGAAACTATTAGCGGGTGCGACAGGATACGACATCATTATGCCATCCGACTATATGGTGTCAATCTTAATCAAGCAAAACCTGTTAGCAGAACTCAACCGCGACAACATCCCTAACTTCCAGAACATCAGTCCGTTATTTCTCGGTAAATACTTCGACCCTGAAAATCAATACTCCATCCCATACACATTTGGCACAGCAGGCATTGCTTATGATTCGGCTATCGTTTCACCAGCACCGGATAGTTGGACAGTGCTCTGGGATACACAATATAAGAACCAGTTCAGTATGTTAGACGACCAGCGTGAAACGATCGGTGCCGCGCTGAAACTGCTCGGATACAGCCTCAACACGACCGATCCGGATGAAATCAAAGCGGCGAAAGAGAAACTCATCGCCCAGAAACCGCTTGTGAAACAGTATAAAAGCGAGGCGGAAGAGCTTCTTATCGCAGGCGATGTCGTTATGGCACACTGCTGGAGTGGCGATGCGTTCCGCGCAACTGAGACGCGCCCGACCATCCAATACATCATCCCGAAAGAAGGATCAAGTCAGTTTATTGATGCTGTTTGCATCCCGAAATCCGCACCGCATAAAGCACTCGCAGAGCAGTTCATCAACTACCTCCTCCGTCCTGAAGTCAACGCCAAGATTACCGCCTTCACGAAATATGGGACCTGCGTACCAACAGCGAAAGAATTCTTACCCGACAACCTACGCGAACACAAATTCATCTATCCGCCAAAAGAGGTACTGGAATCTCTTGAGTGGCTAAGGGATCCTGGCGATTTTACAAGGCACTACGACCGGGCTTGGGAAGAGATTAAGGCGAAATAGGTGTTTTAACCCACTATTGCTGGCGAGGTTTAAAACCTCGCCTTTTTTAATTTTGCGTTTCGTCCTATTCCCAAAAGACGGTTTATTCTTCCAAACCCGTTCTTTAACTCCATCGGAGCATCATCCATATAGAAACTGCTTTTTTGAAGAAAACCGAAGTGGTTTCAACTAAAGATGAAAATCTCTCCGTAATGTTCCAAAGCTTGAAATAAAAAGTTCGTATGTAAGAAGGTGGTGTCATGAAGGTCTTAGAAACGTTGTTGTTCATGTTTCGGAACCCAATACTTCTTATCGTTCATTTAACGTGCTGGTTTTTGCTTGCTGCTTGGGGAATCGTGTCGGACGATCCATTCATAGAAGGGACGTTGCCCTATATTAAAGTTATTGTGGCACCTCCTGCGTCTATCGGAGATTTTCTAAAAGCTGCCTCAATTATTTGGGACGAAATCATAGAAGATTTAACGAGAACTGGATCTTGGGTGCTTGTCGTTATGCCACCTTTCCTTATATCTTACCGAGAAGCCGTCGGTAACCTAAAAGGCATTAGCGATGAGCATCGGATATGGATGGAATGGTATCACCGACAACAGGAAGAGCCAACAGAAAGCGACAATTTCGTGGGACCCGCACCGCCATTGAAAAACATGCAAGTTAACTCCTATTTCAAGAAAGCACAAAAAACGTTGTCATTCATGATTCGTAACCCAAAACTACCGATTACTCATTTTCTATACTGGTTTCTTACTTGCTTTTTACTAATCCTCATAACAGTACTCTTAGATCTTACTGATATAGTTCGGACAGCAGAGAACTTCGTTCGCGATTTTTTGTCGGTTGTATCTTTTCTCGCTATAGTCGCTGCCATACTCGGTTTCATTTCCAGTTACCAAGAAGCAAGAGGCACCGTGAAAGGAGTAGCCAAAGTACAACAGGCGTGGGCGGAGTGGTATTGCCAACAACAAGAAGCGAAAGCACAAGGTGTCCCTTTTGACGTGTCACCGCCATTGTTCCGCATGTATTAACAGGTACGCAATACGATTTCAAGGAAATCTCGTACAGGAGGATATATCATGAAAGTCCGAAAAACACTGTTATTTATGCTGTGGAATCCGACAACTTTTATCGTCTATTTTCTTGCATGTTGGATCCTGTTTTCTGCTATACTCACTATATGGGACGAACCCTTCAGATATGGAGCAGGGCGGGATGCGGCTGAGGCAGCAGAAGGTGCTTTTGCGAATTTGCCTGGGTCCCTCTGGAAATTAGTCACAGCCCTTTCGATCATCACCGAAGAAATCATTCGCGATTTCATCTTTTCTTATAGGTTATGCCTGTTTATTCTCCCACTTGCACTCACATTTAGTTACAGGGAGGCGAGGAGCAGCCGAAACGGTATTACTACAGAGCGACAGACATGGATGCAGTGGTACGACCGGCAACAGTCAGTAAAGACTCAGCAAGGTGCTTATGAGACACCACCATTATCAGAACATATACCGGGCGGTTCCTATTTCATATCCGCACGCAAAACAGTGTTATTCATGTTTCGGCACCTGATGCTTCCGGCAGGGCATTTCATATTTTGGTTTACACTGTTCGCGCTTCCTACTCTATTTGACACAAGCGATTTTGTGCGATCGCTTCCCGAAATCGTTACCCTCGCTGTTACATTCACGCTCATACTTAGTTACCGCGAGGCGAGAAGCAACCTGAAAGGAGTGGCGATAGAGAGAGACATCTGGACGAAGTGGTACCACCGGCAAACCAAAGCGATTGCTCAGGAAGGTGCCTTTGAAGAGCCACCATCATTGGACAACAAGAAGAGCTATGTTTATTTTGGTGAAATCCCAGAAACGCTGTTTTTCATGGTGCGTAATCTGAAGCCATTTATCATTCATCTTACGTGTTGGATTTTCACATGCGCGCTTTTATTCTTCACGACACTTCCACCCTCAAAAACGCCTGAAGATATTTTTGAGATATTTGAGCTAATAGGAATCTTTGGACAACTGCTTCCTTGGATTTTTATAATTGTTTTCGTCATCAGTTACCGGGAGGCAAGAGGTAACCTAAAAGGCGTTGCCAATGCGCAACAAGTATGGATGCGGTGGTATCAAGAGCAACAGGAAACGATAAGCCATGGGGACATTTTTGAGGAACCGCCGCCATCAGAAAACATACAAACAGATTCTTATTTCAAGATCGCACAAAAGACTATATTATCCATGCTACGCAACCCGATGCGCCTTATGATTCATTTCATTGGCTGGGTTTCTATTATTATTTTTTGGTTCGCTGAAGTTGGAAGTTCTATGCCGTTCCTTTTTATGGTTATACTTGCTCTGATCTCCAGTTACCAAGAGGCGAGAGGTAATGTAAAGGGCGTTGCCAAGGAGGGAGAGGTCTGGACAAAGTGGTATCAACGGCAGACTGAAGCAAAAGCACAAGACTACACGCTTGCAGAGGTGCCACCGTCGTTAAACGTTAACTGAGTGTTGAAAAAAGAGAGATAACATAATCCACAGATACTCCTTCCTGAACGCACCAGATTAATTTCTGGTGCGTTTGCTTTGTTAATGTTCTGACAGACAACTGAAAGGTTTTCGCAGAAAGCCGTACCGATAACTGACAACTTCTCAAAAAAGATTGACTTCCCAAATGGAATAGGATATGATAAGGCAAATCGTAAATTTAAAGGAGCCACAATTGAGCAGACCAAATATCCTATTCATCATGTCCGACGACCACGCTTCACACGCTATCAGCAGTTATGGGAGTCGGATTAACCAAACACCACACCTTGATCGTATCGCAGACGGCGGCATGATTCTCCATAACTGTTTCTGTGTCAATTCCATCTGCACACCGAGCCGCGCGAACATTCTGACCGGCAAGCACAGCCATCTCAACGGTGTCAAGAACATAGGGGATCATTTTGACGGCAGAATACCGAACGTCGCGAAGATGCTACAGGCGGATGGCTACCAAACCGCGATGGTCGGCAAATGGCACCTCGGACACGGCGGCGATGCCGACCCAACTGGGTTTGACTATTGGAACGTGCTGCCCGGGCAAGGCCTCTATCACGATCCAGTCATGATTGAACCCGATGGTCGGAAAACCCACAAAGGCTATACCACCGACATCATTACCGACTTCTCATTGGAATGGCTGCGGAATCGCGACAGGGATAGACCTTTCTTCATGATGTCCCACCACAAGGCACCCCACCGTCCGTGGGACTCTGATGAGAAGCACGCCGATATGTTCGAGGACGGAGATGTTCCGATGCCGGATAACTTTTTCGATGACTACGCTAACCGTTCAAACGCTGCGAAGGAAGCGAAGATGCGCGTCTTCGGGCACATGACCGAAAGGGATCTCAAGATTGATAAACTCGGTCCACCGCCGGAGGGACTATCTGACAAGGAGATGGCAAACTGGAATTACCAGCGATATATCAAGGAGTATCTCCGCTGCGTCGCCTCCATTGACGACAATGTCGGACGGCTGCTTGATTACCTCGATGAAGACGGTATTTCTGATGACACGCTCGTGATTTATACCTCTGACCAAGGATTTTTCTTAGGCGACCACGGTTGGTATGACAAGCGGTTTATGTATGAAGAATCGTTACGAATGCCTTTCCTCGTCCGCTATCCGCGCGAGATTCAACCCGGCAGCGCGTCCGATGCTATGTCGTTAAACATAGATTTCGCAGAGACTTGGCTCGACTACGCAGGCGTATCAATTCCTGATGACATGCAGGGCACGAGTCTACGGCCAATCCTCAATGGTGAGACACCTGACGATTGGCGAACGTCCATGTACTACCGCTACTGGATGCACCTTGCACATCACTATGTACCTGCGCATTATGGGATACGGACGCATCGCTATAAACTCATCTACTACTACGGCGAGGCACTCGGCACAACCGGATCCCTCGATGAATCGAAAGAACCGGAATGGGAACTTTTCGATCTGGAGAAAGATCCGAATGAGATGTGTAGTGTCTACGACGACCCGGCGTACGCAGATATTGTCACCGAATTGACGCAAGAGTTATATCGGCTCAAAGCAGAAGCAGACGACGAAGAGTAGTTGCCGGTTATCAGTTGTCAGTTTGTCTCGCAGTGAGAGTTAAGACAGATTTGGTTTAAGTCAAAAACCCTTTTACTGATAACCGAAAACCGATGACCGAAAACCGTTAAAAAAATGGAGGCATAAAATGGCAAATCAGAGTCCATTGAAAAACATTGAACCCGGCATGAAAGTTACGGCACAGATGTCGCCTGAACCGAGTGAGGCAGACTTGCAGTTTGCCAAACAGATGGATGTTGACTATGTCGTCCTCTGGACGAACGGCGAAAATGCGAATTACGATTATTTCATGAGCCGCCGCGAGATTTTCGAGAACGCAGGCCTCAAGATTTACGGGTTCGGCAACAGCGATGTCCACAATCAAGACGGGATTGTGCTTAACTTGGAAAATCGCGACGCGAAAGTCGAACAGTACAAGCGGTACATCCGTGATCTCGGTAGAGCCGGGATCCCGTATACCACATACGCGCACATGGGGAACGGTATCTGGAGCACTGAACGTGAAACGACCCGTGGCGGTGCCAGTGCAAGGGGATTCAACCTTGAGACTGCGCAAGAGGGACATTGGGGTGGCAAGCTATATAAAATGCCGCTCTCACACGAACGCGAATACAGCGAAGAAGAACTCTGGGATAACTACACCTATTTCATCAAGCAGGCGGCACCTGTCGCTGAGGAAGCCGGTGTGATGATCGGTATCCACCCTGACGACCCACCCGCACTGCATCTCGCTGGAATTCCGAGGTGTATCTTCAGCAGTTTTGAAGGCTACAAACGCGCCCTCGAAATCGCCGATAGTCCGAATGTTGGGATGTGTTTCTGCGTCGGTTGCTGGTTAGAAGGCGGCGAACTCATGGGTAAAGATGTGATTGAATCCATCCGCTATTTCGGTGAACGGAACAAGATTTTCAAAGTCCACTTCCGCAACGTCGATCAACCGCTCCCGCATTTCGTTGAGACCTTCGTTGACAACGGCTATCAGGATATGTACCACGTCGCGAAAGCCCTCCGTGAAGTAGATTTCAACGGTGTGTTGATCCCGGATCACATTCCGAGCATGGCGGGCGATCACCGCGTCGGCACAGCATACACGATCGCCTATATGAACGCCTTAGTGAAGCGCGCCAATGAGGAGGTCGCTGCGTGAGAAATTTCCCGCGCGTTGTCTTTCTAACCCTAATCTTCTCCTGGGTGGGGTTGGTAGCGGCGTTTGCTGCTGACTGGAACGACTTCCTCGGACCAGCACGGGACGGCAAGTCGCACGAAAGGATAGACCTCGCACCGTGGGGCAAAACAGGACCACCGGTCGTCTGGTATAAGCAGGTCGGCACAAGTTACGGGGCACCGACCGTCGCCAATGGACAGCTCTTTATCTTCGCACGCCACGGTGATATGGCGCGTCTCACCTGTATTGACAGCATGACCGGCAACGAACGCTGGCGGTTTGAATACCCAACGGACTACGAAGATATGTACGGCTACAACAACGGACCCCGATGTTGTCCGGTTGTTGACGATGACCGTGTCTATATTTTCGGGGCAGACGGGATGCTACATTGTGTTCGCGTTTCGGACGGTAAAGATTTGTGGAAAATTGACACAATGGCGCAGTTTCACGTCGTCCAAAACTTTTTCGGTGTCGCTTCAGCACCCGCTGTCGAAGGTGAGCTGCTCATCGTTCAGATTGGCGGTTCGCCGCCGGGCAGTCCGAAAGATATTTGGGGCGCGAACGGCAGATCCGATCCGAACGGGAGTGGCATTGTCGCCTTTAACAAGCACACCGGCGAAGTCGTCTACCAAATCGCAGATGAACTCGCGAGTTATGCGAGTCCTATCTTTGCAACGATTGATGATAGACGTTGGGGGTTCGCCTTCCTACGGGGTGGACTCGTCGGCTTTGAACCGACATCAGGAGCAATTGATTTCCACTATCCGTGGCGGCATTCCAAGATTGAATCCGTCAACGCTTCAAGTCCGGTCATTGCCGACGATTTCGTCTTTATTAGCGAGTCCTACGGCATTGGTAGTTCAGTACTCAAGGTGCGTCCGGGCAGCTACGAGGTCGTTTGGAAAGATCGCGCGAGGCGCAGGAACAAGTCCATGGAGTTGCACTGGAACACCGCAATCCACCATGAAGGCTATCTCTATGCTTGTAGTGGGCAACGCCCCAACGGTGCGGAACTCCGCTGTGTGGAGCTCAAAACGGGTAAAGTCAGGTGGTCACAACGCGTTGATGAACGCGCCTCGCTGCTTTGGGTGAACGACTACTTTATCTATCTCGGTGAATACGGACGTTTGATGCTCCTTAAATGCACACCTGAGAAATTAGAGGTAATTTCACAAATTTCCTCGCTGAAAGATAAAAACGGTCGCCAGTTAGTGAAATATCCTGCTTGGGCAGCCCCCGTATTGGCAGATGGTTATCTCTATATCCGTGGCAAAGATCGCCTTGTATGCTTCGATCTGCGTTCAGGCACCAAGTAATTACATTTTAAACCGCTACGGTTTCCACAACGTTGCCTCAATGAACCGTTCACCATCCGGTTCTTCATCAAAATAGTATGCAGTTACCACAGTTCCATCAGGGCGTTGGATCGTGCGAGGGTAGCCGATGTCGTGGTCACCACCATTATCGCGTAAGACGATTTCCTCACCCCAGGTCTTGCCAGCGTCCCTGCTCAACTTCGCACAGATTCGGTGTGGTGCATCCCGGTATCCATAGATAAGGCATAATCTGCCATCATGCAGAAGCGTTAGGGTTGGCGGATTCCCACCACGTCCGGTGTTTTCCGCAGGACGGTTCATGTAGTCCCATGTCTGTCCGTTATCATTTGAACTGTAGAGATCAATCCAGTTTAGCCGCTCTTCCCAGTCAGAACCTGAAGCATTGCCTTTGCCTCGGCACCGAACCGCGACTAAAATCTGTGCCTCTGACAGCCGAACGCTTGCAGGCATAATAGCAAACCCTTCAGGTTCCGGTCCGATCTGAGATAACAACGAAAAAGACGCGCCGCCATCGGTTGTTTGTGCACAGAATATCAATCCCTCTTCACCATCCGCTTTTGAGGCGGTAAGAAAGACCAAGCATTCATCTGAACTTGAGACCAAGTAATCCGTGCGTGCTGCGATACCGGTGTACCCGAACATCGGCAGCTTAAACGGTCCTCCCCAACTTTTGCACCGATCTGTAGAGGTATAAAACCATGAGTATGCTCCGGCTCTCAGCCCGGTTCTGCTGCACATCATTGCAAAATCTGGGTGTGAAAAATCGACGCGTTGGGGTGTCTCAAACGAAACCCCTGCTTCCTGCCGATGCCGTTCTTCTACATGCTCATCTGCGGAGAGTGTGCCTCTTGCGGGGAGACGGCACGGTGTCTCTGAAACATGCCATGTCTCACCACCATCCAAACTTCGTGCCTGCATCCCCGTAAACGGTTTATCTCGGTCGCGACGATGGAAACCGGCATCCGACTTGTGATAGCCAACGGTAAAGCCGACAACGATCTCGTTGTCCCATGACCAGATACCGTAATTCGCTGGCCAGCCCGCATAACGTCCCGGTTCTCGATAGATTGTAACCTGTCGCATTTTTATTTCTATGCCTCATTTCTGATTTGATAATTTCTGCACAGTATAACACCGACCTCCCTTTTTCACTATGAAAAACTTGACTTTTTTCGGGAGTGGCGTTAACATTTAAACAACTTTCCGTGTTAGCAGGATTTGAACTGTTGATATAAATACACGAAACTTTTGGATAATTCAATGCGAAATTGGTTAAAAATTGTCATCATGCTTTGGCTCTGTTTGCCGTCCTCTAATGTTGTTGGTGAAAAATCTGATGACCATAGTGGATATGTGCAACACGTAGAACAAGGCTTTGCTTTCATGTTCCGGGGCAACAATCAGAAGGCTATCTCCGCGTTTGAAGCCGCGCTGACGATTGAACCTGATCACTATGAAATCTTGCACTACCTCGGCATGGCTTATGCCCAAGAACAATTCTGGAACAAAGCCGCCGAAAGCTACCAGCGTTCTTTAGCGTTGATGCCCGACAACATTGAGGCACTCTACTCGCTCGGCGTTGTGTATTTTAGACTTGATAAGTGGGCAGACGCGGTACCGGTATTAGCGCGCGTCGTTGAACTTTCACCACAACATGCACGCGGATACGAAGTACTCGGCAAGTCGCTCATCAAACTCCGTCGGTATACAGAGGCGATCTCAGTTTTAAGGCAGGCTCTTGAACTAAAACCGAAGGCAGCGGGGACGTATCAAGAACTCGGCACGGCGCACCTCAATTTGAAAGCATATCCAGAAGCGATAGAAAACTTCAAACAGGCCTTAGCGTTCGGACCGGGACGTTATGCGGAACCACACTATGGACTCGGTATGGCATATCTCCGATCCGGCGACCGCGAGAAAAGTAGAGCCGAGATGCAAATTTATCAGCAGTTACAAAAGGAATTCGCGGAATACGAACGCCTCATGCGTCTGACGCGCGCCGAACCGAATAACCTTGAGGCCTGGACAGGCTTAGCCACTTTGTTGATGAACCAAAAAAACTATGCCGAAGCGATTCAGGTCTTTCAGAAGTGTATTCAACTCGCACCGAACAACGCTAACTTCCATCACGGGATAGGGCGAGCGTTTATGAACCTTAACTATCCTAAGCATGCAGCAGAAGCCCTTAGAAAAGCTGTTCAACTGATGCCCAACGAATCTATCCTCTATAATACACTTGGCAGTGCTTATGCCATGCAAGGCGACACGCAAAAGGCAATTGCAGCATTCCAAAAAGCGGTTGAACTCGACGGCGAGCAACCCTATTATCACCTTAATCTTTCAAAATTATATCAGAGTCTCGGCAACCAGCAACTTGCGCAGGAGCATTATCGCGCCTATGAACACTTTTTGTCTGAACAGAAAGCGAAACAGAAATAGTCATCGCAATATCATATTACTGTCTCTTTTCACACTGCTTTTCAGTATCTGCGCCTGTCCGATGGTATTCGCACAAAAAGCGGAGAATATGATCCTGATTCCTGCCGGTACCTTCACAATGGGGAGCGACAGCCGCGCTGCTGATGAAAAACCGAAGCATAAAGTCTATCTCGACGCTTATTACATCAGCAAATATGAAGTAACCAACGCCGAGTACTACGAATTTTGGAAACTTCAAGCGGATGCCCCACAGAACGGGTCAAAACACACGCCGGAAAGCTTCTCACATCTCCCACAAATTGGTGCCTGGCCCGCCCGCGCAAAGCAGTTCCCGAACCATCCCGTCGTTGGCATTTCATGGCACGATGCGAACGCTTATGCAGTGTGGAAAAGGATGCGGCTGCCAACCGAAGCGGAGTGGGAGAAAGCAGCACGCGGCTACACTGATAGAATATGGCCCTGGGGCAATGCAATCGAACCGCACGCCAATACCGCCGCCAACGATGACGGCTACGAGAATCGCCTCGCACCCGTCGGGAGTTTTCCGAAAGGTAAAAGCTACTACGGCATCATGGATATGGCAGGTAATGTTTGGGAATGGACAGCGGATTGGTACAGCGATGTCTATTACGGTTACAGTTCACGCGCTGCAGCGAAACGTCCGAAGAAGAATCCGACGGGCCCGACTGTCGGTAGTTGGCGTGTCATCCGCGGCGGTTCTTGGATCGATAAAATCGCCCGATGCAGCACGACATTTCGGTTTTACCTCTACCCAAACCTCAAGACCTCCTTTGTCGGCTTCCGATTAGCAAAAACCGCCGAAAAAACATCAAAATAGCCCTACACGATGCCTTCCAACCTGATTCCACAACTACTCTTACTTCTCTCTCTCACATTTATAAATAGTGCTGCTGCGCAACTGCCTGTCTTCGTAGATGTTACCGAAGAGGCGGGTATCCATTTCAAACATAGCAACGGTAAAACCGAACATAAGCACATCATTGAAACAATGGGTTCGGGCGTCGTCTTTTTTGATTACGATACCGATGGCGATGCTGACCTCTATTTTGTCAACAGTGGTAGCATGCCACAGGCGGGACAAGAGCCGCAGTCGGTCCACCTCGGAAATGTGCTCTATCGCAACGAAGGCAATGGACATTTTACAGATGTTACTGAGCCGTCTGGAACAGGGGATACAGGGTACGGGATGGCAGCTGCCGCTGGAGATATTGATAACGACGGTGATGCCGACCTTTATGTCGCCAACTTTGGGCAGGACGTGCTTTACCAAAACAACGGAGACGGCACCTTCACTGACATCACCGAAGCCGCTGGGATTGATAACACACTTTGGGGGATCGCTGTCGTCTATCTTGATTTCGATGGTGATGGCGATTTGGATATTTTCGTCGTCAATTATCTCGTCTACGAATTGTCAATGCCAGTTACAACCTTTAAAGGTATTATCGGTTACGGGCATCCGCGCAGCTACGAGGGAACGCCCGATGTGCTTTACCGGAACAACGGCGACGGCACTTTCACTAATATCGCAGAAACCGCGGGCGTGACAAATCCTACTGAGGGTAGAGGGATGGCTGCTGTTGCCTGTGACTACGATAATGACGGGTTTCCTGATATTTACGTCACCAACGATACGAATCGCAACTTTCTGTATCATAACAACGGTGATGGCACTTTCACCGATGAAAGCCTGTTCATCGGTATCGGCTATGATGAAAACGGTGTCGCGGAAGGTTCTATGGGGGTGGACTGTGGCGATTATAACGGGGATGGGTGGCTTGACTTCATCGTCGCAAATTCCGAGAAAGCAACCCTTTATAAGAACGAGGCAGGACTGTTCTTTCTTGACGCAACCGTGAACAGTGGGTTACAGCAACCAACACTCCCGTACGTCGGTTTTAGTCCACTCTTCTTGGATTACGATAACGACGGACATCTTGATCTGTTCTGTGCAAACGGACACCCACAAGATGTCATCGAAATTTTGATGGACCACGAAACCTACGCCCAACGCGATCAGATGTTTCAAAGCAACGGCGATGGTACTTACACGGACGTATCAGAGACTGCTGGGGCTTATTTCACGGAGACGCTCGTCGGTAGAGCTGCCGCTACGGCTGACTATGACGACGATGGGGACACCGATATCGTCATCATGAATTCCAACCAGCGCGCCGTTTTGCTTCGCAACGACGGTGGAAACCAAAAGAATTGGCTCGGTATTAAGTTGATCAGTAGCCGAAGCAATCGAGATGGTATTGGTGCGAAGATTACGATTTCAACGGGGGACATGACACAAATAAGAGAGGTAAAAAGCGGTTCAAGTTACGCATCAGGAAGCGATACGCGATTGCTGTTTGGTTTGGCAGAGAACCAACATATTGAGAAGATTACGATTGTCTGGCAAGGTGGTACAACGCAGACGTTGGAAAATGTGGCTATCAATCAAATTTTAACGATTATGGAGTCGCAACAGTGAAGGATTTCAAACGCCATCAGTCAATTTGGTTGAACGGTGTTGAAAATCAAATGATAGACAACAAAAAACCCGTATCCGGTTTGGGATACGGGTTTTTCATTAGCAATAAGAACTACTGCCGTTTGATATCTGCCCACTGCGTCGCCAGTTTGCCTTTCGGTTCGACGGGTGTCAGGACATTCAAAAAGAGGTTATCCGTTGTGGGTGCAATGAGGAGGTCGGTGTCAGTCGGTTCAAAGCGGAGGTTGACGTAATCTGCACCACCCGATTCACCACATTTATAGTGCAAGAAATTTTCACCCTTCTTGAGTTGAATCTCAGTTGGTGTTGTAACGGCCTGAGCACCACCTGTCCACGTAGGATTATCATAAATCTTTTCGCCGTTAAGCCAGATTTGGGCGTGGTCATCGTGTGCTGGATGCATCGTTGTTGTCCGGTCATCCGGCGAGATGATGGCAATAATACCGTGCCACGTTACATCTCTGATGACGGCTCCATCCACGCCGTGGCTGGATGAGATATTGTACTGGTCTTCGATATCAATGTCAACAATTGACCAACCAAGTAAAGCACCGTTCGAGTCCGCTTTAATGATGATATTTGCCGTTTTCCCGACACCATCGCGTGTGGAAACGGAGGCATTTGAAATAACACCCTCGCTACCTAATGAAAGATAGTCAAGTTCCGCGGATGTGCCGAAACCACCGGTCTCCGTTACCAGGTCGAGTCCCCACCATTTTTCAATCCAGTTATCACCTGCCGGTTGCCAATTTTGTGCGAGTGCCATTGGCGCAAGCATCACAACGCAGACAAGTGCAATGAAGATTGCAACTTTTTTCATAGCTATGAATTCTCCTTCTTGAAAATATACACAAGGTTCTGAACTTTGAGCAAGAAGCGCGCTTCCCAAAGCGTCACCTTGCCTGATTTAACTTTCGGTGATAGCAGTACTGCATGCAATCACGCATCTGAATGCTGACGTTACACCGGTAAACCGAACCGATGTCGGTTTTTGTCAGCGATGTGATTCTTTGGTTGTTCACGATGCTGTATACGGCACCGCGAGGCATTAAAGAATACACTTAGTGATAGCACCCACAACCTAAAGGTTGGGGCTTCGGCTTCATAGACAGTGCGGTTTTCTCAAAGAGACGACCGTCTTAATCCGTCTCCACCCGTAGACGATTCCCCGAAGGGTGAAAAATCCCTGCGGGCATATCAAGTCTGAATGTTCTTGGCTATCCCCGCCTACCTCTCTCCAAAATGGAGAGAAAATATGAAAGTCAAATGTTTTTTGACTTTCAAACGCAACGTCCGCCTACATCCCACAAACTAAAGCATGGGGCTTTGGCGGGAAGATTGGTAAATTATAGCACTTTTCAAATATAAATTGCAAGAAAAAAGTGCAAAGTCCTATGGAATTCATAAAAGTGTATCATAAAGCACAGAATTTGTCAAGTTTAATTTAATTTGAATACCCCTGTTTTTCATGGTATAATAACGTGAGTTTAGGTTTAAGGATTCAGAAGAACCCGATATAACATATCACACCTGCCACAGATTTTGATAATCAGTGTGTTCCAGCACCTCAGCGGCGTATTACTGCTTTGCAGTGAGAATAGGAAACTATTTAAAAGGTTATAATCGGCGACTTAGATTATCAAATATGCCCGATTTCGGGCAAGCGAGTATAAAGCATGCCCTATTTGGGGCAGTGTGCCCGCTGAGTTTTGTGATGAACCCACCCGGGCAGTATTGCTCAGATTGGCACAGAAATTGCTTGTTGACTTGCATATAATATCAATATATAGGTTGGTCTGCTACCAGTTAAATTAGATGAAGTGGAGGAAACATTATGAACCGTTCCCAAAGGCGAAATCGCTCTATACGCGCACTACTTTTTGCAGGTGTTGTTCACCTCTGCCTTGCTATTGTCTTTATGTTCTCTTTCTATGTCCAGAGACCAACCAATATTCAAGACGTGATCGCTGCAGATTTGATAAACCCAAAAGAGGCACCGAAACAACGTCGCAGACTTAAACCGCCGCCACCTAAAAAACTACGGGTACCACAGCAGACGGATCCATCTACTGAGTCGAGCCAACGCCATTTAGACTTGGCTGCCTCCGCCAATTTAATCAATGAGACCGTGCGACAATCAGAAGCAGAACTGCTGCATAGCGCGACGAAATCTGTCTCGGAAACAGAGACAGCACTGCCGGACGTAATGACAGAGGCACGTCCATTCAATAGCCGATCCGCTCCGATTCATAAATCCGTAGCGAGTCCTTTTCAAACGACCGCGGGTGAAGGTGTCAATAGCCCGCGGCAACGGGTTAAAGGCGATGGTGCTTACGGTTTTCACAAACTCGAATCGACAGGTACTGCCGACGTTGGGATGATCGGGGACGGCGATGGCGACGGTGAAGGCGAAGGCACCGGCAACGGAGATAGTACCAACCCGTTTGCTGAAGCACTTAAAAACATCGCTAACCATATCATCGCAACGCGAGAACTCGACAAGGTGAACGTTGTTTTTGTACTCGACACCAGCGCGAGTATGCGCGACAACATCCAGCAAGTCGCAGCGAACCTCTATGCTTTGACCGACGCGTTTGATCTCGTTAATATCGAATACCACCTCGGTATGTCCGAATTCAGTGTGCGACATGAAGGACAAAGACTCGAAGTTCGCACCCTGTTACCCGATGTTGCGATACTACGGAGACGGATGCAGAAAGTCTTACTCAGCGGTAATGAACACGCACTTGATGCTTTAGTAGACACACTTCACCGGATCGATTTTCATGCCGATGCCGATAAATTTATCGTCCTCGTAACCGACGAACCCGCATCGACCGCTTTTAAGAAAGAGGACTCCTATAAAATGATGCGGGAGAAGGCTATTAAAGAATACCAACTTCAGGAGATCCGGGTCAACGTCCTCGGACATACAGAACCCTTTCAGCCACGACTCGCTGAAGAGACAGGTGGACTCTGGCAGCGGATTCCGGGAGACATCGGTAGCGCAACTTCGCTCCCCAGCACGCACGCTGGCAACAGCGCATTCATCAAGGTCTTCCGGGACATCGTTAAAGATATTCGTCGCAGCGGGGGGCAATTGCTATTCAGCATGGAATCGAAATTTGAGGTGGAACTCGAAGACGGGGATATACCTGCAAAGAGGTTGGAACGTGTCTTCAAAGAAAACGGAATCTCTTTATCGATGGGTGGAAGTCTGTTTAATAACGCCAAAGTCTGGGAGAAGGAAAAAGGCGATTTGTGGGTGATTACGGACTATTCAAGTGGACACACCTACACGATCCGGAAAGCGGGTGACAGGCTCAACGTTTATGCGGGTATTTTTCCCGAAAGTTGGGGGCTCGCCGAAAACTTCAACGCAATGACGCAACAGCGTGGAAGTAGATGGCTTATAAACGACCGGGGTAGCAGGCGTATGTACACCGTCCGAAGTGAAAAAAATAAATTAAACATCTACGCGGGTGGGACACCCGGTGCATCGCCTGAAAAAGGGTTTGGGACTTTTGTGGACATTGTCGTCATGCTCGATTACAGTCGGAGTATGGGCGGGAAATCTGAAGCGATTATGCTCGGACTCAGCACGCTGATCGGCAGGTTAGACATTCTCCCTATCAAATATCGGATCGGTCTCATCCGTTTCGCGGAAGCCAAGGATGCGATTAAGGTCATCAACGGCACGGTCGTTACACAGATGCCGCTCAACGAGTCCATGTTAAAGAGTTATATGGAAGACCCGTTCGGTGGCGACGAGCACCTTATTGACGCAATTGTGGAAGGTCTTCCAAAGGTAAAATTCAGTCCGTACGCGAGCCGAATCCTGCTCATCCTGACAGACGAACCGACAACCGGCAAGTATCCACCGGAACGTGCGCTTGAGGTATGTCAGTCATTAGGGGTCCGCGCCTATGTGATCGGTCATCCGAGAGCGGCAGATTTTCAGAAAACCCTCGTGGAACAGACGGGTGGCATCTTTTTCACAATGCCGAAACATCTAAGCAAAACCTATCCGAATCAATAGTTGTTGGTTGTTAGTACGATTTTTCTGCGAAAAATCTTTCAGTTGTCGGTACTCAGACCCGTACGTTTCCTTTTTTTCAGGTGGGATTTGTAACCCCTGGTTTAATTCGCGTGATCTTAGCACTGTGAAATTTGGTTGATCTATATCACAAAATACGCTAAACTTACTTCACAACAAGGGAAAGAGAGTATAAATGGCGAAAAAAGAATCTCGTCGTGTTAAAACACTGAATGGTTTTATGAAATGGGTTGCTCAATTCAACGATGGGCAATATCTATTTCGAGGGGTTTCAAGCGAAGAATACGAAATACAAGCCTCTGCTTATCGTCGCCTGCCAAAGGCAGACAGAAACAATCCTGTGAAACTACTCAAAATCAACAAAGAAATGATCAGTGACGCGTGTCTTGAAGGTCACAACTTAAAAAACGGCCAGCGGCTCTCCGATTTGGAACTGCTTGCTGAACTCCAACATTACGGCGCGGCCACCTGTCTAATAGATTTCACTTACAGTGCACAAATTGCGTTATGGATGGCTTGTCGGCAACGCTCCAAATGGAATGTAAACGGTAAAATTTTTGCTGTACGTAGCGATGACCCAATCCGCTTTAAAAAGGTTATACCTGAGTTGTTACACAAAGACCTTGACCATTTCTTCAAAACAAGTGAACCTAACGAATATCCACTATATCAATGGCAACCTAAACAGCAAAACAACCGCATTATTGCGCAGCAATCCGTTTTTTTATTTGGTGGTGCCAAAATTGAATCAGAAGCGAAATGCACAATTCTAAAAAACAGCAAGGAGTCCATCTTAACCTCTTTAGAAAAATTAGGAGGTATCTCAGAAGCAAGGATGTTTCCTGACTTTGACGGTTTCGCGCGTCTACGTGCACATGATAGATCTTACGTTGAACCAAACGCTCGTGATTATTTGCAACGCGGCATTGAAGCAGAACAAGAAAATAGAAGGGATGATGCTATCGCTTACTACAATGAAATCATATCGTTACAGCCGGTAGACGACCTTGTACTGGCAGAAGCCCACTATTATCGAGGTTATGCTTATGAAAACCAACAAAAGTACGATTTGGCCCTCAAGGATTACAGCAAAGCGATTGAACTCAAACCAGATGCCGCCCCAATTTACCAAAATCGAGGCATTGTTTATGTGATAACACACAAGTTTGACCGAGCTATTGAAGACTATAGCATGATGATAAAGCTCAATCCAGATTCTCCGTTTGCCTATTTCCAACGTGCTAATATTTATGAAAACAACGGGGAGGTAAACCGAGCTATTGAAGACCATAGCAAGGTTATAGAATTGATGCTTGATGAGGCAAAGCCTTATCACTATTTTCTACGCGGCGTAACTCGGTTGCGCGTACAAGACTGGGAAGGAGCCAAGGAAGACTTTATTGCTAGTGAAAATGGAGGATCAGATATCATCGCTTTATTCTTTGAAAAGTACAGAAGTATTACTGATTTTGAAAAAGAATTTGAGGTTGAATTGCCTAAAGATATTTCCGCGATGCTGACGCGGCAGAAAAAATGAATCCTAACTATACAAGTATCAAGAAATTAATAAAAACTAAAAATTGACTTTAGCTACACTTTGTGGTATCTTCATACACAAATGGTAAAATATAAGCAATTGTGTTGCATCCAACGCGAATGCAAACCTAAAAGGGCTTTTAATCGTGTCTGCCCAAGATTACACCAAATGGCACTTGCCTAAAGGTGCAAAAGCTCGTCTCAGTAAAGGCTACATAAATGAGATAACGTATTCTCCAGATAGTAGTCGTCTAGCTGTAGCAAGTTCCATCGGAATTTGGATCTACGATGCGGAGACTGGCGAAGAACTTGATTTGTTCACTGGACATACTGGGCCCGTTGAGAGGCTTTCGTATAGTCCGGACGGCAGCTTTATGGCTAGTAGCAGTGCTGACAAAAGTGCACGTTTATGGGATGCAGTGACTGGAGAACGAAAAGCTATACTCAACCACGATAACAATGTCAGCAATTTTGTGTATAGTCCAGATGGAGGTACAATTGCCACAGAAAGCCAGGGAAAGGTGTATTTATGGAATGCTGTCACCGGAGAGCAAAAAGCTACACTCACAGAACATTTATACCACACTTGGTTTTTTAGTTTTGCCTATAGTCCGGATGGGAGCACAATTGCCATAAAGCCTTACCGTGAGAAGACATGTTTGTGGAATGCGGTGACTGGAGAACAAAAAGCCACTATTACCGGGGGAAGTTTTGTATATAGTCCGGATGGGAGCACAATCGCCACAGCAGTAAATTATGAAGAATTACGTTCGTGGAATGCTATCCCGGTAAGTTATGTAGAAGTGTGTTTGTGGGATGTTGTCACTGGAGAACACAAAGTCACGCTCGCCAGGGTCGAGGATATTGAGAGTTTTGGGTATAGTCCGGATGGCAAAACAATCACCACAAGAAGTTATCAACGAGAGGAGATCCAATCATGGGATGCCATCACCGGAGAACACAAAATCACACTCATAGGCGAAAGCTTTGCGTATAGTCCTGATGGCCATACAATCGCTACTTGGGAAGATAAGGAAATATACTTATGGGATACCGTTACCGGAGAACACAAAATCACTCTCGCTATAGATGCTGATTTCAATGACACCCTATACCCCCAGTGGATACGGGATGGGAGTTTAGAGTATAGTCCTGATGGCCACACAATCGCTGCCTGGATTCCAATAGACTCTGTGATGGATGGTGGTGTAGCGGTGTGTTTGTGGGATATCAACACTGGAGAACTTAAAGCCTCCAGGCTTGATGGGACTTGGGGAGGAGGGTATAGCCCTGATGGTCGCACAATCGCCCTTCACCCTACGGATATGAATTTCATGACTTTGCTGGATGCTGTTACTGGAGAACGCAAAGCTACACTGGAACACAAAGCTACACTTACCGACGATTTCACACAACCTAGATTTCAGTATAGTCCTGATGGTCGCACAATCGCCTCTAAGAGTTTTAAGGAAGTATATTTATGGGATGCTATCACTGGGGAACGCAAAGTAACTATTACTGGACATACTCGCAGTGTATTTAGTGTTGCGTATAGTCCGGATGGCAAAACAATTGCCACTCGGAACGGTACCAAAGGAGATTTACAAGATGCCGTCACCGGAATATCTCTATGGGATACAACCACCGCGAAACGCAAAGTAACCATTGCAGAACATCCGTGCTATGTTTTTATTTATAGTCCGGACAGCAGCACAATCATTACCTGCGGAATGCATGGTGAGGAACGGTCTCAACGTGTTCTTACTACTAAGGAGGGGAGAGAATATACACTCGGCAATGGACGTGTTATCCGTTTATGGGATGTTAACACCGGAGAACATAAAGCAACTCTTGAAGAACACGCCTACGATGTCGAAAGTTTTGCAGTTAGTCCAGATAGCAAAACAATCACGACAGCCGGATCACAGGACATAGGAAATGTGGGTCATTTCGGGAGCTTTATCCGTTTGTGGAACGCGACCACTGGACAGCACAAAGCCACTTTAGTTGATGACAGACATATTGGCAGCGGTCCCATTAGTTTTGCGTATAGTCCTGATGGCAAAACAATCGCAGCCGGAGGCAATTGGGGTATAGGGTTGTGGGATGCTACTACCGGAGAACACAAAACTGTCTTGGTAGACAAATCGACCTTAGTTGACCACGAATATATCGTTGGTGTTGGGAATTTAGCGTATAGCCCAGATAGTAACACAATTGCCACATGGCAAGATTATCGAAAAGAAGTACATTTATGGGATAGTGCCACTGGCACACACAAAACTACTCTCAGACACATTGATTCCGGTTTCGATTTTGGCCTTGAGAGTTTTACATATAGTCCGGATGGCAAGACAATCACAACCAAAGAGTCTGGCAAGGTGTATTTGTGGAATGCTATCACCGGAGAATTCAAAACTACGCTCATCGATAAAGTTATCGCTGGTTCCATTAATTTGGTATATAGTCCGGATGGAAGCGCAATCGCTATTCAAATTGATGAAGAGGTAAATTTGTGGGATGCTAGTACTGGAGAACGTAAAGCTATCCTTACCCACGGACATTTCGGAAATTTAATTAGTTTTGCGTATAGTCCTGATGGCCGCACAATCGCAACCGGAGGCGACGACGGCACCGTTCTTTTATGGGATCTTGCTCCTCATATTCACATGAGAATGAATATTAATCCACAAGAAATTCACGGCAATTGGCGAGCAGGTTGGGCTTTGGATGTTCATACACTATCAAGTCGTCCTTTGCCGGGCGGAGGATATGATACGAACCGAACCGAATTTGGCGAATTGGTTTTCCAGTTGAAATATCGTCATGATAGGACGAACATTCAACCGATAGCAGAAGTTGCCGCTAAATTCGTTAAAGAAGAATTTGCCGTCGATGGATATCCCATCCTCCCATATTTGAAGGCGATTCTTCCGATTCCACCATCGGATCAAAATAGGGATTTTCAGCCTGTTACCGAAGTTGCACAAGAAATAGGGAAACTCCTAAGTGTGCCGGTACGTACAGATTATCTGACGAAAGTAAAACGGACGGTACCTCTTAAGAATCTCCCAGATGTGGAAAGTAAGAGCGAACAACTCCGCGGAGCATTTGTTGTCCGATCCCAAGATTTAAAGGATCAATGTGTTTTGTTAGTTGATGATCTCTATGACTCAGGAACAACTTTGACAGAGGTATCCAAAGTTCTCTACGAACAGGGCGGTGTTCAACATGTGCTTGTTCTAACACTGACTCGAACACGGACAGGCGGCAACTAAAGATACGAATTGCAGAGTTACTAAAACTGACCAAATAAGGATAGGAAGATGAACATTAATAGAGATTATTTCTGGTTTCGGCTCTTTAAGACACGAGGCATAGGGTCCAAACTGCTGGTATCCGTTGCTAAAACATTAGAGGCAGAAAACCTAAGCCCAGAAATGCTGCCGCGCAGCCAAAGCGATCTTTCGGCAAAGTTTCCAAAGTTAGCGAAAATTCTTAATGGAAAAATCCGGGCAGAAGAGAGAGAAAAGGTGACTACGGCCTACGAGCAACTCAAAAAGCAGGGAATTGATATTGTTTATCCCCGTCACCCAGATTTTCCGCCACATCTCCTTGAAGTTTCACCGATCCTATTTGTTAAAGGGCAGCAAAAACGACTCATGTCAGATAGTGTCGCAATCGTGGGGGCTCGGAATGTATCGGATAAGGGAATTCGTATCGCGAGAAAACTTGCCGGTGATCTTGCGAGTGAAGGGATCAATGTTGTCTCTGGATATGCCAAAGGTGTTGACTCAGAAGCGCATTTAGGTGCGTTAGAGGCAGAGGGAACAACGACGCTTGTACTTCCCAACGGCATCAATCAACTACGTCAGAAACACGAATTTAAAAAATTCAATTGGGACCGAGATGTCCTCGCGGTTTCACAATTTGACCCAGATACCAAATGGATTGCACGCAACGCAATGGTACGAAACAAACTTGTGTGTGCACTCTCTAAAGCCGCTGTTGTCATTGAATCGGGGCCTGAACGAGATGCTCAAGGCAAAATGAGCGGAACCTTCAACGCTGCGAAAACGGCTCTCAGTATGGGTTTACCACTTTTTGTACTCAACCCCGATTGCCTTGACAATACTCCGGAAGGGAACGCCGCGCTGATTGAGTTAGGAGGTCATAGCCTCAATCCCACCAATGGTGCAAAGGAAATTGTTGAACGTGCCTTTGTCAACACAGCGGAGCCTATTTCAATCTCAAATCAGAATTCTGCTGAGCAAATACCACTTTTCTGAAAATTTCAAGCCCCTAATTGGCATTCGTAGCTTATGATTGGCGAGATTTCAAACTTCGACAGCAATAGCATACAGTTCTAACTTTTACTCATCTTGAACCAATTTATAGTAAATCCAAGAACAGAACCTACGCAATTTTAGTATAACCGAAAGGTTTTCGCAGAAAACCGTACTGATAACTGACAACTGAAAGATTTTTCGCAGAAAAATCGTACTGACAACTAAAAAAAGGAAATAGTAATGTCAACAACCTCTACAAGTACACAACAACACCGAGAAATGGCGACCGAAGAGGGACCTGTCGCTGTCGCGATCGTTACCGTCAGTGACACCCGTACGCCGGAAACAGATAAAAACGCTGCATTCCTACGCGAGCAACTCGCTGCAGACGGAAACAGCGTCACTGCCTACCAAATCATAAAAGACGAACCCGACCAAGTCGCAGCAGTATTAGATAAAATGGCAGAAAGCGATGCACAAGTCATCTTGTTCAACGGTGGTACGGGGATCGCACCCCGCGACACTACGTTCGATATTCTCAATCGCAAGTTGGAAAAGACGCTCCCCGGATTTGGAGAGCTCTTTCGGATGTTCAGTTATGATCAAGTCGGTGCAGCGGCGATGCTATCGAGAGCAACGGCGGGTGTCTATCGCGGGAAGGTCGTTATCTCTACACCGGGTTCAACCGCGGCTGTGCAACTCGCATGGGAAAAATTGATCGGACCGGAATTACAACACCTCGCGTGGGAAGTTGGACGGTAGTTTTTGGCTGTCAGCCATCGGCTGTCAGCTGTCAGTAAAAAGAGTTGCTGATTAAATCAAATACTTCTTTGCTGATTGCTAATGGCTGATGGCTATTCTTGCTGACTGCTGATGGAAACCGATAGCCGACAGCTAATTACAATACCTCGCGCGTAAAGGTATACACATGTCGCAACCACGATGCGTAATAAAATCCGTTCGCATAACAGAAATAGAGCAACTTCAACCCAACGATACTGATTAAACAAGCAGACAACACCGCAAGAAGCCCAAAATCCCACGCGCCCATTTTCAGGGACCGTAGCGAAGTACGCTGCCCTGCCGTCTCCGGTGAGAACCCTCGACTCTCAACCGATTCACCGAGATGCGTCGCGTGCCGGATATTCCCCGCCAAAATAGGACGAAAACTATTGATCACACCGCGACACGTAGCGAGTAGATTGAGCCGAAAATAACGGAACCCCCTTAACCGTTGCGACCGAAACACAGCCGATGCCTCATTCGCGACGACTGGAATAAAATGCAACGCCGTCGTCACCATAAAGGCGAGCGTCGCAGGCACGCGTAACTGCGCCAAGGCGAGGAGCAGGTCCCGGGGTTGCGTCGTCCAGATGATGAAACACCCGATGGCGAGCGTCGTATTGAAACGGAGCGATTGGATAATTCCGTGAAACAACCCTTCCCGATAGACCCGGATCCCACCTGTCATCTTCCCGATAACCGGAAATTCCGGTGGCACGAGCGTCCATAGCGCGGTGCGCGGGAATTCGTTATAGAAGATCGCTTGACTGTAAATGAGTCCCCATGTTGTAAAAAAGAGGAAGGCGCAGAGCAACCCAATCTGCCGCCACGTCGGTCCCGACAGCGCAATCAGCGAGAGGCTACCGAGAAAACAGACGAGCAAAGCAGTTGGACTATCCAGTAGAATGACAAGACAGCCAGCAATAAGCATCGTCAGGATTTTTGTGCGGGGTTCAAGTAACGTATTGTGCATTGTGTGGTGCTTCCATCCAAAACTTCAGACAAGTATAGCAGATTTATGGCGTGGTTGGCAATCAAATGTTATGGTTTTCAGTTGTCATTAGAATCGGTTGTGTCAAAGAAATCGAGATTTGGAAATCCCTCTTACAGGAAAAGCGAAAGGGGCGGTAATGTTTGACAAGCACTTACAACGATGCTATAATTGTAAACAAGAGGATAGCCATTTAATTTGTCAATAATTAATAAGGGTTGAGTTTAAACTATGAAACTAAAGATTATCATTCACGAAGCTGAAGAGGGCGGTTATTGGGCGGAAGTGCCAGCAATTGAGGGCTGTGCCACGCAAGGTGAAACGTTTGAAGAACTGCTTAAAAATATCTATGAAGCAGTTGAAGGGTGTTTATCCGTAGACGTTGCTGCCTTAGAAATTACCGAGAGAGATTAGGGATTTTCGTTTGATCCTTCACCGCAAACCTGCTATCATACCTACATGCCGCAACTCAACCTCAAATCCAGCCACAAGGCAGTCCGCGACTATTACGCCACGCTCCAGCAGTATAACCGACACGCCGTCACACACGAAGGTGCGGTCAGCAACCCTTTCGCCTTCTTACTCGATGCTTGCGCAAAACAGGTCAACGCCACGCTCATCCCGCAATATGCGATGCGCACTTCAAACGGAAACCGGATCGTTATTGACGGAGCAATCCTCGACGAATACGGTCTCCCGTTCGCGTATTGGGAAGCGAAAGATATAGATGACGATCTCCCCAAAGCAGTCACAGAAAAACAGGCGGTGGGCTACCCATTTGATAATATCTGCTTCCAGACACCAGAGCGCGTCATCTTATACCAGAACAGGCAAGTCGCTTTAGATATAGACATCACCGAACCGACAGGATTGATCGCGGCACTCCAGCACCTGTTCGTTTATGTCCCGCCCGCACTGGATAACTGGCAGACAGCGGTCTCGGATTTTAGAGCACATATCCCTGACCTTGCAAACAGGCTGAAAGAATTGATTGACCAACGCCACGAAACGGATACAGCGTTCAAGGAGGCGTTCGCCGATTTCTATGAAACCTGCCGGACCTCTATTAACCCGGAACTCTCGCAGGATGCCGTTGAGGAGATGCTCATCCAACACATCCTTACTGAACGCATTTTCCGCACGGTTTTCGAGCGGTCGGATTTCACGCGTCGAAATATCATCGCACGTGAGATAGAAAACGTCAGCGACGCGCTCATGCGACACGCCGTGAGTCGAGACGCGTTTCTCGCGCCATTGGATCGCTTCTATGTCGCCATTGAACAGGCGGCGACGCTCTGCAGAGACTTCTCCCAAAAACAGCATTTCCTTAACACGTTCTACGAGAAATTCTTTCAAGGGTTCTCCGAGGATGTCGCGGATACGCATGGCATTGTCTACACACCGCAACCGATTGTCGATTTCATGGTGAAAAGCGTGGAACATATCCTCAAAACCGAGTTCGGTCGGTCGTTGTCGGATACTGGGGTTCATATTATTGATCCGTTTGTCGGGACGGGTAACTTCATCGTCCGGCTCATGCAGGATATTCAAGGCACAGCGTTAGAAGAAAAATACCGTCATGAACTCCACTGCAATGAGGTGATGCTCCTACCCTACTACATCGCCAGCCTCAACATTGAGCAGGAATTCTTTCAACGCACTGGAACATATCTACCCTTTGAAGGCATCGCACTTGCCGATACGTTTGAGTTGCTTGAGCAGGAGCAAGGCGAACTCTTCACGCGTGAGAACACAGAACGTGTGAAGCGACAAAAGGCAGCGGATATGTTCGTCGTCATCGGCAACCCACCTTACAATATGGGACAGATTAACGAGAACGACAACAACAAAAATCGGAAGTACGAGACGATGGACGCGCTGCTAAAGGAAACGTACTCGCAAGACTCAAAAGCAACGAATAAAAACGCTCTCTCGGATCCGTATGTGAAAGCTATCCTCTGGGCATCTAAGCGAATTGGTAAGGAAGGCGTTGTCGCGTTTGTAACGAACAATGGCTTTCTCGACGGCATCGCGTTTGATGGCATGCGAAAACACCTCGCACAGGATTTCACCAAGATTTATCACATTGACCTGAAAGGAAATGCGCGTACCTCTGGTGAACGCCGCCGAAAAGAGGGTGGCAACGTCTTTGATGATCAGATTCGGGTTGGTGTCGGAATTAGTTTCTTCGTCAAGAAGACAGAAACAACATCGGAAACGGCTGAAATATGGATATATTCTGTTGACGACTACCTTAAAGCACGCGAGAAGCAGAAACTTTTAACCGACTTCGGGGATTATACAAACGTTCCAATCAAGCAATCAACAATTGACGCAAAGCATACTTGGCTCACAGAAGGTCTCCACGCCGAGTTTGACACCTTCATCCCGATAGGCACAAAAGAGGCAAAGGCGAAAAAGGATGTTGTGACGGATGTGATTTTCAAAACCTATAGTCGTGGGGTCATAACTTGTCGCGATGCATGGGCTTATAACTTTAACCGAAATGCCCTCACTGAGAATATTCTGCAGATGCGTGAAACTTATAACACGGAGGTAGATAGGTGGAAACGGCTGGAGAATCAGAGGGAAATCAACGTTGATGATTTTGTAACTTATGATGACTCAAAAATCAGTTGGAGTCGGGACCTAAAGGTGAAGTTAAAACGAGGCACAATTGCAGAATATGCTGAACATAAGGTAAGAACATCGCTCTATCGTCCGTTTACCAAATCAAATCTTTACTTTGACCGAACAATAAACGATGGTGTGCACGTGTTTCCTTCCATTTTTCCTACACCGGAGACAGAAACGGAAAATCGGGTGATTTGTCTCACGGCTCTTGGAAGTAAGAAAGTATTTCACTGCTTGATGACACAACAGTTAGCGGATGTTCATCTTACTGGCGATTCCCAATGTTTTCCGTTCTACACCTACAATGAAGATGGCACAAACCGACAAGAGAATATCACCGATTGGGCATTATCGGAATTCCGAACGCGTTACAACGACGACACCATCACCAAATGGGACATCTTTCACTATAACTATGCCCTCTTGCACCACCCCGTCTACCGTGAGAAATACGAGATGAACCTCAAGCGCGACCTCCCACATATCCCGTTTGCCGAAGACTTCTGGGGATTCGCTAATGCCGGTGCAGCGTTAGCAGACCTGCACGTTAACTACGAATCTGCTCCGAAATACGACGGGTTGAAATACATTGAGACGGAGGGGATGACAGTAGATTGGCGCGTCGAGAAGATGAGATTGTCGAAAGACAAGACGCAGTTGAAATACAACGATTTCCTGACGTTGGACGGGATCCCCGCCGAAGCGTCCGATTATAAGTTAGGTAACCGGTCTGCGTTGGAGTGGGTCATGGATCAGTATCGTGTGAAGGTAGACAAACGGAGTGGGATTGTGAACGACCCGAACCGTGAGACAGAGCCTCAGTATATTGTGGATTTGGTTGGGCGTGTTATTTCTGTGAGCCTGCGGACGGTGGAGATTGTTAACGACTTACCGCCACTATAGGAATCTCGCTGCCATGACCAACTGGTGAGGTTCCCAAACACTATTAAAAAATTAATCTTCATCAAATCGCACCATGAGTGTCAATTTTAGAAAAACCTTATCGTCCCGTAGGTTGGGTTGAACGGTCTTGAGAAGATAGATGTTGATATACCAAACACATCTCAAATCCAATAGAACCTTCTATCAGGCAAGAACCGAGAGAAACCCAACTTTACACCCTTAGCTTTTAGGGGACTTCAAATCAAAGCGTTGGGTTTCACTTGGTCTCTGGTGACCGTAGCGTATCAGGAGCACGTCGCATTTTCTATGATTTTTACCGTTTTGGTGGTATCCGTTCTACCCAACCTACGGTGCTGCGGGCAATCTAAACCCTAAATTGACGTTTATAGTGCGGTTAGGAAACCGCACCATAGGTGTCAATTTAGGGATTTTTCGAGGTATTTTATAGGAACGTCCCTATACAAATGCCGCCCCTACGGGGCTTAGGTCTTTGGTCGATGCACATTTCTACACAAATGTCGTCCCTACGGGACTAAAGAGCGAAGGTTTTCCGACATTTTTTCCTGATACGTGAGGTGTTTTGATTTTAGAACTCTGTATCTGACAGAAAAAACACGTCTATTTTCCTAAAATTGACACTTATGGTGCGGTTTCCTAACCGCACCATAGGTGTCAATTTCGCTATATTTTATAGGAGCATCCTTACAAATGCCGCCCCTACGGGGCTTGGGTCTTTAGTCGAGCACATTTCTACACAAATGCTGCAGAAACACCCAAGCAAATAAACCCTACGGGACTGAAGAGGTTTTTGAAGCATTCAAGGTTTCCTCGTAGTATCCGGTTCGGTTGGGAATGCAGATCGCAAATGTAAAGCAAAGACAAATTTTGCCGCGTGTGGGCAAAATTTGGGTGAGTACACCGCAAAACCGAACCTACTGGCCTGGGGGTCGCGACGGCTGTTTTTTCTAAAATTGACACCTATGGGTACGCTGCAAAACCGCACTACCGGACTGCGGATTACCGAACCTTGGAACCATTAGTATCCGTGTGGGATTTCTTCTTCCGACAGCCAGAGACCAATCAAGTCCGTAATCCCTGGATCGTACTTCTTGAACGCATCTCTTGTCTTAAATTCTCGACTTTTACCGACATAATACCACATACGGACACCTTCTGCCCAATACTCATCTACAGGCGAGGATTCTAACTTCCAATTATCTACAGAAAAGTACTTATCTCTCCATAATCCGAGTTTCATCGCTTGATGGTAAGCACGATTTAATGACGGATTAAATTCCGGATCCATTTTTGAAACAACAGAGTGGATCGCATGCGCGAATTCGTGAACAAACGTCCCCATACTCGGCTTCTTTTTCTTTTCAATATAAGCGGCGAAACGCCCTGGGAATCCCAGAGACTCTTGCGGTGTTAAAGCGAGACCCCTGAGACGCGACTTGCTCTCCTCCCATCCGAGCGAGGCTGTGATGCTCTCACCGGGCGCGATAAGGATAAATTCATAACCTGAGAGTTTACGCAGGATCTCTGGGCGTTTGGAAGTGATTTTTAAAACAATTTCCTTCGCCGCGTAAAAAGCCTTATCATTCACCTTACCTGAACCTGTGATCGTCATATCTCCGACATCGAGATATTTTATAACCTGGATTTCTTCCTTTGCTTCCGAAACGTTTCGTGTTCGCATTTTTGAGAGTCCTTCTTGGTTAACTTGTGTCATTTTATTTTTAGGTTTTCATGGTTGGTAAAATTATAACATATTTTGCAGCATGAGTGCCAAGTTAACGACTTTAACCTCCTTATCAAGGATATTTTGAAAATTTCGCTATTGGCATATCTACCCGTAAATATTTACATATTTTGATAATTCACCAATAAATTTGAAAAAATATTGAACTTTTTTTGATTTAAGGAGTCTAAAGTAACAAATACTCACATTGAACGATTAAATAACGTTCAAACGATCAAAAAAATTAAGCAAACTAAATTGTGATCTAAAAAACATAGGGAGTAAAAAAAATGACTACACAAATTCGCCAGCAAAACGGTATTTCGATTTTGGAACCCAATGGAAAGATTGTCGGAGCCTCAATATTAGGATTATGGGAAACACTCTCACCACAAATAGAGGATTACGACACACCCCGCATTCTCATCAATTTTGGGAAAGTCAATAAGATTGATAGTGCAGGGCTTGGTGCACTTCTGGACGCACGTGCCATGACAAAGCGAAAGAACGGTCGCATTGGGGTTATTAATGTCGGAACAAATATAAGAAACATACTCGTTATGACTCGGATTATAACTGAGTTTGAACACTTCGACAACGAGGCTGATGCCGTTGCGGCACTCTCCACATAGAGCCTAACGCTCAGTAGAACGTCGAAAGGGACTGGTTTTACCAGTCCCTTTTTTTGTGCCGCAAATTGTATTCTCCAGATTGGTAGGTGCGGTCTAAAAAAGAAGCATAAATTCCATCAATCATAGTTCAGATGTAGCTTGGTGTTTGAATTGTGATTTATATGATTTTTGTGATTAATAGGATAAGAGAGGTATGCGGTGTAATAAGCGCTTTAGGTATTGCGTTGTCTTTATCTTCAGGACTTACGTACATTGAGTAAATATCGGACGTTTAGACGCAAAAAGCGGTAATTTCTGTCCTTTAAACCCCCTAAATCCCCCTTATCAGGGAGACTTTAAGAGGGAATGCGTAAGTCCTAATCTTGTAAATCCCATAAGAATACTCAAAAATTGTCCAAACTATAGTAAAACTGAACGCTTCTGGTAAACAAATTAAACCGATTTGCGTTTTTAAGGTCAAATGCGTTATTATATATATATGGCAAACAGATATATAATACGGTTGGAATTAAATTTTAATTGACAAGAGGAGCGACAATTCAGTGTACGTTTCTATACGAAAAACCTTCATACTACTTCTATCGCTTACCGTCCTGCTTCCAGTTCCCACCCTCGCGGGCCCCGGACGGACCGGCGCACAGATATTGAACCTCGGCGGCGGTGCGCGCGCAAGAGCCCTCGGTGATGCTTTTTCTGCGATGTCTGGCGATGTGACGGCATCCCTCTGGAATCCAAGTGGGCTTGCAGATTTGCCTGAAAGCAGACTCCGCTCCGGCAAAAAAGCGGCGCAAGCCTCAATGTTCTATACAGATTACAGCGGACCCTTCGGGGAAGCTGGTGAAGGGTTATACTATACTTTCCTCTCTGGTGCGATGCCGCTCGGTGATTTCGGAACTGTTGGCGCAACGCTTCAGATGCAAGGACAGGGCACCATCCCTGTTACGACAGATTCTCCCGAAATCCTTCGCGAAGAGAGCCTTGGCACCAACTTCGCCTTGACATTCTCCTACGCAGACCGGATTACGGAGTCCTTATCGGCGGGCATTAACGGCAAAATGATTCGGATGGTACTCGGACGTGAGAACGGCAGTTCTTATGCCGTTGATTTCGGCGTGCAATACCTCTTACCATTTGATCTCATACCGACAACAGTCGGTGCCGCAATTCAGAACATCGGACCCGGTATCTCTTTTATTGATGAAAACCAAGCAGACCCGTTACCTCGGTTTCTACGTCTCGGTACGTCTATGAGCCTTTATCGCGGTAGGTATAACCACGTCCGATTTGTCAGCGGTATCACCGCATACGTTGATAAATTGGCGGAAAATGAGGACGAATTAACGATTGACCTGGAACGGCTTAACGCCGAAAGAGAGGAAAAACTGACGCGAGCGCAGCTGCTTTCCGATCGAGGTGTCGGTATCCGGGCGTTTGAATGGCGACATCTCCAAAAGAATCTCGGTTTGGAGTACTGGCTCGGCGATATTCTTGCGATCCGGGTCGGCTATAAGATTGAACCCGGTATCAACCTACCGAATTTGACAGATTATTTCACGGGTGGTATCGGCGTGAAGATATACCTATTCAACCTTGATTTGAGTTACGGTCCCAGCTTCGGTCCAAACAACCAGCGGCTTATCGAAATGACTGGCATAATCATCTTTTAAGAGGGACACCAAAAGTGAAATTTCATACCCAAATTTTGATACTTGTACTGTTATTGTGTTTGTCGTCTGGTGTCTGCCTTGCTTCCGATGTTTTCAAAGTGCAGCCCTTCACGGCTTTCGCGCTCGATTCTAAACTCGGTACCCGATCGCTCGCGAACCAATCGTCTGTCACTATGGCGGCGAGCCAAGCACTTCAACCCCGAAAATCAGCGAATGAAGCGTTTCTCTATTCGCTCGTGATTCCGGGCATGGGGCAACTCTATACGGGTGCCAAGCGCGGGTATATCTATACCGCGGCAGAGGTCGGTTTCCTCGCAACCTTTTTTGTTCTCCGAAATTCCGGCTCAAACATACGTGATGATTGCTATGAAGCTGTCAGAGAACACGTTGTTTTCATCGGTCCTGGCTCCTTTGAAAAGTGGAATGATGAAGATTATGAACACGCCACGGACTATGAAACGTGGGACCACAGATATGATTCGGAAGCAACCCAAAAGCGCACGGGCAAGTGGTATTGGGGGGATCTTGATCCCGATCTAAAAAATGAGAATTCTCAGGATCTTAAGGACAGAGGTATTATTTCAAAATACCGGTTGGGGGCTCTTGATTTGCGGGAAAAAGCCAACGATACCCGTAAAAGCGCGATACACTTCTTGGGATTGACGATTTTAAACCATGTTGTGAGTGCTGTGGAAGCACGTATCACAACCAAACGTTTCAATAGCCGCTCGCAAAATCCGATTTCTCAAACACGAAACCGCACATTTGATATAGATGTCCGGACGGACAGTTCAACGGGGGCAATGACAGGCGCGCTCGTTCTGCGGAAAAGATTTTAGAAGGAGAAAATATGTCATTAGAGATACCACAATTACTGGATGCGCTTAACTCGGTTACTGCGATTCCTATCGTCCCTTTCAAAGCGGACAAGATCGATTGGACAGGACATGCCCAAAATATTGACTATTTGATGCGCAACAACTACTTGGACGAGGGACGGCAGCGCGTCATTGCAATCGCCGGAACAAGCCTGATTCACCACATCAGTGAGACCGAGCAGCTGCGCCTCATTGACAAAACCGGACAACAAATCGGCGACGACGGCATCCTCATATCCGGTATTGTCCCTAACCCTATCCGCCAAGCCGGTCAACTCATTGAAGCACAGACGGAACTCAGTAGACCCCCAGATGCGTATCTACTCATGCCGCTGACCGGGATCTCGAATCCAGAGGGTGTCTACCAACAATACATGGAATTCGGAGAGAGATACGGCACTGCTTGTGGCGCGCGGTTTCTCTACTATTTCCGTCAGAAGCGCGACTTGTCAGCAGTCATCCGTCTTTTAAACGACTCACCGCATTTCATTGGTGTGAAAATCGGGACAGGTGAGGAGGATGTCGCGCCACTCGTTGAAGGTGTCGGCGATAGCGGCATTGTGATGTGGGGTATCGGGGACAGGTGCACGCGACCTGCACAGTTAGGCACAAAAGGGCATACCTCCGGTATAGCCGTCGCGTTCGCGCGTGCCTCAGACGAAATTAACAACGCACAACGCCGTGGCGACTCTGAGACCTCTGCGCGGATTGAAGCAGACATCGCACCCCTTGAGGAAATCCGTTTCATGAACGAGCGCGTCTATAACTATTCTGCCGTGGTCGAGGCGATGATCCTAAGCGGTTTCGACGATATTGCCGCGGGCACCGGCGGTCCCTTTAATCCACGCGTACCAGCAGAAATCCAAGCGCAACTCCGCGGGGTGACACAAAATTTGAAGCGGTATCATTAAGGTTAAGTGGTATGTTCCGTTTAACAACCGAAATCTAAAGCCGCCAATTTGACAGAAGCGTCACCTCATGATACAATATTCAACGATAAGACCAAAACTCTATGTTGAAACAACAGTCGTAAGTTACTTGGTTGCGCGCCCAAGTAACGATGCATCATTAGTTTATAGGCAACAAATTACGCGGCAATTATGGGAAGAATGTGCCGACGATTATGAATTTGTTGTTTCAGATATAGTCATCAGCGAAATCCTGAGAGGTGATGCTGAGGCAGCACAACGTCGGTTTGATGTAGTAGCCAACTTAACGATATTAGATCTCTCACTGGATGTAGATAAACTTACACAAGATTTGATAGATGCTGGAGCCGTGCCACACCAAGCCCGCTCGGATGCTCAACATATAGCCTTTGCAGCAGCTAATAGTATTGACTACCTTGTCTCTTGGAACTATAAGCATATTGTAAATGAAATAAAGAGGCAGCTCATCAATGAGGTTTGTCGCGCAGCGGGGTTTCAATCACCAACTATTTGCACACCAATAGAAATTATTGAGGAGGCTCAAATGAGAGAGAAAGTTGGTATGTATACAGATGCCGTACTTGAGGAATGCTATCGGCTGAAAGAGGAATTCAATGCTCAATTTAACTCCGTGAAGGAACTTTCCGATTATTTGAAAGCAGAAAATAAAAAACGCAAAGCACTTGGATGGAAATACCTTTCAATGGCACCGCCACACGACAACAGCCATGAGAAGAACTGAATAACCCTGAAAACCACTTAAGATGTAATCTCGTGTAAATTCGGCTTGTCCTTTGCTAATCTCAGGTTACATTAGATCTTACTATGTCTTTTGATTCTTTAGCACTCCGCGTTGTTACACAAGAACTCCGCGAAACCCTTTTAGGCAGCACAATTCGGCACATCGAACAAGCGAACGCACACGCCTTTTCATTCAGGATGAGTCATGCTGCCGAAACGCATTGGCTCACGGTATCCGCACACTCGGTGCATGCTCGCGCCCATCTCATTGACAAGCCACCGCCCGGGCAAAAACAGTCCTATTTGGCAGACTTCCTCACAACACATCTCAGAGGCGGCACGATTACCGAGATTGAACAACTCGGTTGGGATCGTATCCTTAAAATAACCGTCCAACCCGTCTCCGACGAACCGATACAACCGTCCGCAAAGGCTATCATCGCAGAGATGATGGGCAAACATAGCAACATTATCCTCATAGATGCGACCGACGACAGGATTCTGGAAAGTCTCAAACGTATTGATGAGACAATGAGCCGACACCGAGAAATTTTGCCCGGTGAGACCTACACTTTGCCACCGCAACAGGGGAAAGTGGACCCTTTGACGTTAGACAAGGCAGCGTTTACGGAACTGGTGGATGGACAAGCAGAGGTGAGTTGGCGACAGCTCTTTAACAAGATTGACGGTTTCAGTCCGACCCTCGCGAAAGAGGTTGTCGCACGCGCAGCTGAAACAGAACTCTGGGATGCCTATCAGCAGGTGATCACCTATTTCGATCCGAAGCACGGTTCACCGCAACTGTTCATGGATGGCAATGAGCCGATCGCAGTCTCAGCACTACCGCTGCAGCAATTTCCGAATGCCACCTCTCAAGCCTATGACACAATGAGCGATGCGTTCTGCGCCTACTACGACGCGATTACCTTGAAGGAGAACATCGCTTCGGAACACCGGACGCTGACACAAGCGTTAAAGAAACAGAAGGGGATACTCCGTCGAAAGGCGAAGGCACTACAAACCGATTTGGAACGCGCAGAGAAAGCCGAAGATTACCGCATTCAAGGTGAACTAATCCTCGCCAACTTACACACGATCACCCGTGGACAGCAACAGGTGGAGCTCCAGAACTACTATAGTCCTGAACTCGAAAAGATATTGATACCGCTTAATCCAGAGCAGACCCCTTCCGACAACGCCCAGGCTTATTTTAAGAAATACACAAAAGCGAAGCGCGGACGTTCGCGCATCCAGCAGCTGATAGCAGACTTGGACGCGGATCAGGAGACGCTCCAGTTGTATACGTCTAAGTTGGAATCCGCTGATACTTTGGAAGCTTTGCAGCGACTTCGGACTGAATTCGTCGCCAACGGCTATCTCAAAGCACCACAAAGGAGAAAGCAGAAGCAGGAAGCAGGCGAGGGTCCCTTCCGAAGATACACCTCTACCAACGGTTTTCAGATGTATGTCGGCAAGAACAGCCAGTCGAACGATCTGCTCCTACGTCAGATTGCCAAACCGAGCGATATGTGGCTCCATACCAAACAGATCCACGGCTCGCACGTCATCATCCGCAACCCAGAAAACCGTCCAGACATCCCGATGCCGACGTTATTACAAGCCGCGCAACTCGCCGCCTACTACAGCAAAGCGCATCATGCGAGTAACGTTCCCGTTGACTATACGTGGGCGCGGTATGTCGTGAAACGCAAGGGCAACGTCGCAGGCTACGTGCATTACACCCGTGAGAAGACGTTATATGTTGAACCCGCTGTCCCGTCGTCGAAAGAATAAAATATTCAGGGCTATTTAGTTTTCCATTTTTGTTCCGCTTTTGGGTAACCAAACCCGGTAGGTGCGGTTAGGAAACCGCGCCATGGGTGTCAATTTAGCGATTTTTCGTGCCATTCTCGGCAGAGTAAGTCTGAACTCTGATTTCTGTGATTTTTGTGATTTTTGTGATAAGATCTCTGATGGAAAATAAGATGCTGATTGTGGGGTTGAAGTTTCTACAAAGATGGTGTTCCCGCGGAACTGCTGAGTCGTCAGGACTCAGTTTTCAGTATTCAGTTTCTTGTGATGGATTGTCTTATCATGGGTATCAGAGAAATCAGAGAAATCACAGTTCAGAAGTCAAAAATGTAAAGCGTTAGGAAACCGCCCGTCTGGGTCTGGGTACCCAGGTCCGATAGGTTCGGTTTTGCGGTGTACTCACCTGCCCCCTTGATCAGGGGGATAAAAGGGGGTGTTTTTGCTGGCGGTGTTTTTGATAGGGTATTTCTGCGGATTTCTTGCGATCTGCATTCCCAACCGAACCGGATACTACGCGGAAACCTTGAAGACTTCAAAACCCTTTCAGTCCCGTAGGGACGGTATTTGTGTAGAAACGTGTATCAACCACAGGCCAAGCCCCAGAGGGGCGGCATTTATAGAACTGAGCACCTCTTAGATTTCAACATTTTTAATTTTATGAGGCGTAAGGAAATTTCGCATGACCGATTTAAGAAACACTATCGCACCCATCCTTGAACACAAGCAACACTTAGCAGAAGCAAACGAAGCGACTATCCAGCAGTATGTTATCCTACCGATTCTACGGACGTTAGGATGGGACGACACAAATTTGGCATCTATGGAAATTATACCTGAATATGATGCCGCCCCTACGGGGCTGATTTTTCTATGACCGCATTTTCTACATAGATACTTAAAGAAACACCCAAGCAAATAAACCCTACGGGACTCAAGAGGCTTCAGAAATCTTCAAGGTTTCCGTGTAAAACTTGGTTCCGTTAGGAAACCGCTCCTACCGGGCCGGGGTGAAAATTAGAGCGAAGAATGGAAAATTGAATGCCTCTGACTCACCTACCAAAATTTGTGGACTTCCTTTCTAATTCTGTTATACTATCCCCACAAATCGACATAGGAGGAATCCCGTATGAAATTGGTTAAATTGTTCATGCTGACGACTTTTTGCTGTGCCGTCAGTCTTTTTTCAGTAGGCATCGCGACAGCATTAGACGAATGGGTGCATGTTGACATAGAACCCTATTCAAACACAAAACTGGTCGAGCACCAATGGTGGACGCTGAACCCTGGTGACAGTACACTCTCTCGCCTACCTATCGGCGAAGTCGATGCATTTGACGGACCCGATGGAAAAGTTGAATTCCAGATTATTGATGGTGCCATCGTCGTTTTTGGAACGAACGCGGCGAAATGGCCCAAGGCAGTCGAGGACATTGAAGTTGGTGGCAAAGCGAAGTTCGTCTATTTTTTCCACGCAACAGGGTGGGAGCAGAACGGCGTGCCAAGCTACAAATTCGTCATGCACTACAGGACCGGGAAAAAAGAAGAACTGGAAATGATTTCAGGCTTTAATTCCGACGACTGGTGCCACGATGGCAATGCGCTTGAAGACGATAACTCCGTCTGGGGATGGATTTTGAAAGAGGGCGGCCCTTGTGGACACGCTGGCTTGATTACCACGAAATGGGAGAACCCACGTCCCGATGACTGGATTGAAACGATAGACATCGTCTCTTTAGAATTAGGGTCAGTGCCTATAATCCCAGCGATTACCTTAGGTGAGGCAACTCTCGCAGTCGAACCCGCGGAGAAGTTGGCAGTTACGTGGGGAAGTCTGAAGAATTCCCGTTGATTGTGAGTCGGGCAGGGAAGCCTTGTAATATTAAACATTTGACATTGCTGGCGAGGTTTCTCACCTCGCCATTTTCAGTATTGAACAAGGCCAAACCGTTCCTCTCTTTGATGACGAGGTTTCATGAAGATTAGGAGTTCTGTAAAGATTCATCAAAACGTTTGAAGAGTGCCTCTCCATCTTTGGGAGAAACAATTGTGGGTTCCGAATTTTTTGAAAAAATAGATGTAAATTCCTCTCCTGCTAACAAATCATCAATGGCTTCACAGATCGTCTGCGCTGTAAGTTTTTGGACGATGATCATGTTAGATGCCCAGAAGTACGAACTGGCAGCACATTCGCCAGTCTTTGTATAGTGTTGCATCAAGGTGTCAATGTTTTGGAGGGTAAAAAAGGTGGCAGAGAAATTCTCACCGTTCGGAAAAGTAACCTGAACATCAACATTATCGTTATCCGGATCCAGAGGGGCAATTCCGCTATAGATTGTTAGTCTATAACCGTTATGTTGTAAAGTTATGTAAGATTTATCCATTTTTATGGGTTACGACTTACGCAAATTGAACAGAAAATCGGCATATTTTGCTGAAAATTCGTTATTTGATTGTATTTAACCCCCTAAATCCCCCTTATCAGGGGGACTTTAAGAGGAAATGCGTAAGTCCTATGGGTATTATATCTTATTCGCGCGCTGGTGTCAAGTTTTGGATTCTGAACAGCATTCAGCAATGATAAAAAATTGACTTTACCGAGTGTGTATGCTATAATTATGGAAGCGATTTATGATCGCAACGCTTTTTAGGTCTCAATATAACAACACTCAAATTAATAAAGGAGGAATTCAATGCCAGCAAAACAAATCATCTTTGACGAAGAAGCAAGGGTAGCACTCAAACGCGGGGCAGATACGCTCGCTGATGCCGTGAAAGTTACCCTTGGTCCACGCGGAAGAAATGTAGTCATCCAAAAATCTTTCGGTGCCCCGCTGGTAACGTGTGATGGTGTTACCGTCGCAAAAGAAATTGAACTCCCGGACCCATACGAAAATATGGGTGCCCAACTGCTGGAATCCATCGCAACCAAAACAAACGACATCGCTGGAGATGGAACGACGACTGCTACGCTGTTAGGTCAGGAAATTCTTCATGAAGGACTCAAAAACGTCACAGCGGGTGCCGACCCGATGCAGTTGAAACTCGGTATAGACAAAGCTGTGGATGCCGTTGTTGATGCGATCTCCACACAGAGTCGTGCTGTGGATACACATGAAGAAATTCTACAAGTCGCCTCAATCGCTGCGAATGATCCTGCGAATAATAGCAACATTGGTACGATTGTGGCTGAGTCGATCGAGAAAGTTGGAAATGACGGTGCCATCACGATTGAGGAAGGTAAAACCTCAGAAACTATGGTTGACATCGTTGAGGGGATGCAGTTTGATCGCGGTTTCTTATCATCGAATTTCGTAACGGACTTACAAGCGCAGGTCGTTGAATTTGAGAACCCTTTCATTCTCATTAACACCGAAAAAATTAGCACAGTAACAGACCTTGCCCCGATTATGGAAAAGGCAGCGCAACTTGGGCGCCCGCTGTTCATTATCGCTGAAGATGTAGAAGGCGAAGCACTTTCGGCCTTGGTCGTCAACAAACTCCGCGGCATACTTCAAGTTGCCGCCGTAAAAGCCCCCGGTTTCGGGGACCGACGTAAAGAGATGTTAGAAGACATCGCAACCCTGACGGGTGGTCAAGTTATTGCCGAAGAGACAGGTATCCGCTTAGAGAACGTTGTTATCGGTATGCTCGGCACTGCCCGACGCGTCGTCGTTGACAAGGATAACACGACAATCGTCGGCGGCAGCGGTGCCAAAGAGAGTGTTGAGGGAAGAGTCGCGCAGATCCGCAATCAAATAGAGGAAACAACCTCCGAGTATGATCGGGAAAAGTTGGAAGAGCGGCTCGCGAAGCTTGCAGGCGGTGTTGCTGTCGTCAACGTTGGTGCCGCTACAGAAATGGAGATGAAAGAGAAGAAGGCTCGATTTGAAGATGCGCTCGCTGCGACGCGCGCCGCTATTGAAGAGGGGATTGTCCCCGGCGGTGGCATCGCACTCCTCCGAGCGGCAGCCTCACTCGGTAGTTTAGAATTAGAGGGCGACCAAGAGACGGGACTCAATATTATCCGCCGCAGTCTGCTTTCACCGGCGCGTGCGATTGCCGAGAATGCTGGAGAAGAGGGTTCAGTGGTCGTTGCCAAAATACAAGAAGGCGACGGAAATTTCGGCTTCAACGCCGCTACATCCGAATACGGCGATATGTTTGAAGAAGGTGTCATTGACCCGACGAAGGTTGTCCGTTCCGCGCTACAGAACGCATCAAGCATCGCAGGTTTACTCTTAACGACAGAAACCCTGATTACGGAGATTGAGGAACCACCGGGTATGGCTGCTGAAGCAGCGGATCCGCATGCTGGGCATTTCCATTAAACCTATTCTGAATTTGGCGTACTGCCAAGCACACCAAATCACGGTCCATGTTGGCGCGCTTTAGAAGCGCGCCATCCCATTCTTCTGAACGCAATTCCGCTATCAATCTCCGACACTCTGTATCTGATACCGCGGCTCCATCCCGCTATCCCAATCACAATCAAGGCAAAACATCACATTCACTGCTAAATACTGGATGTTCCCACCCTGACACTCTGGACACACTTTCACCGGTTTCTCCAATTCGATGCCCGCAGCGTGTTGGAAAATGTCCAAGTAGTACACTTTCAGTTCACCCGGATAGCGGTGCCCCATAGGACACCGAACCTGTTGGGAACCGTCGCTTTCAAAACGATCCATTGTTTCCCGAAGGAATGTTAGCCGACGGTGACAGATTGGACACGGGTTAGGACTCAACTCTTTCAGGACAACCATATCTGTATTTTCTTGTTGGATGGAAACGCTTAAGGCGAGATGATGTGCAAGCTGCAAATGCGATACACCTTCGTAACCCAGCACTTCAGCAAGCTCCGAGACAATTTGTGCATAGCTTTGTGGGCTCAGCACTACTTCTGTAGGGATCATTGTTCCACCCTTTAAACTTGAGAGAAGCCGATAGATACGTTCCAGAATGGGCAATCACCCCCTATGTTTCCTGATGAAAGACGCATCAGAGCGTCTAATTCTCAGACGCGTCAGAAGCCGATGGGCGTTCATTGCTCCGCGCGAGCGGTGATGAAGATACGCCTCTTTGTGAACGATACGCGTCAGCAGATTGATTCCGTATCAGAATTAGGTCGTCGCCGTCACGTTCAATACAATCGTCCTGCATGAGTGTAATTTCAAGTTTCCGCATACTCGTCATAAAGTTGACAACGACGCGGGCGGATGCTCCCAATTGAATCCGCCACCCCGTCTCTGTTTTCGTCCGTGTGAACCGTTCGCTAATATCAATCGACTGCATCTGCGAAGCGTTAATGATGACCCCACTCGCTGCCTCAGTCTGATCTTGCGTTTCGGCTACATTTTCGTTGCCATTTTGTTCCGCCATGCTTTACCCCACTTTTGTCGCAATTTATTTTAAACATATTCTAACACAGCAAATCGCGTATTGTCAAACGGATTTTAGTTATCAGTACTCAGTACGCAGTTACTGACAACAGGGTACGATTCTTTCTGATAACTCTCACTGCGAGGCAAACTGAAAAGTTTTTGGAGAAAATCCTACTGATAACCCATACCCCAAAATCCGTTTGACATCAATCCGCTAAGTACACTATAATATGTTGTAGAAGGGATTAGGATATATATGCGATTCACCTATTTTTTGCCCGGGTGGGCAGTTGTACTCGGTATCGGTATTGTCATCGGTGTAACTGTATTTGTTTACCTACGGATGACACATCCTATGCAGCCGAGGTATCGATTTTTACTCATCGCAATGCGCATCTGTGCAGCGTCAATCTTGCTCTGTTGTCTCTTAGCACCCGTCATCATAGAAAAGAAGGACATTACACCACCGACGCATCTTTCCATTTTAGTGGATACCTCGAAAAGCATGAACCTTGTTGATGCATCTATCGGTGAAACATCTGTCTCGCGGCTGAGTCAAGTGAATCAATTGCTGTTCAATGGGCAAAAGCAATTCCTACAGGCTTTACGCGACCGGTTCGAGGTGCATCTCTATCCTTTTGATACCGGACTCCATCAAAGCGCGGTGTTACCACAAGACCTTGATGCCGAAGCACTGCCACAGTTTGAACCGAACGGAACGCTCACTGATATTGGAACGGCTATACGAGAAGCGGCAGCAGCCTGGAAGGGGCAAAACACCGCAGGGATGCTGCTTGTTACAGATGGCGGACATAACTCTGGACAGTTCCCTTTAGAAGATATTACTCGGTTAGGGGTGCCTGTCTATGCAATAGGTGTCGGTTCTGTTGAACCACCCAAAGACGTTCAGATCCAACATATTGATTATACGCCGGTTGCCTATACAAACCATGAGAGTATCATCCGTGTAACGGTTGTACAAGCCGGATATACTGGTAAAACGGCACAACTCTCTTTGCGGGAGATGACGCGTAAAACGCTTGTAGATAGTGCGACACTTACTTTTGACAAACCTCAGCACACAACTTCGGCGAGTGCTACCACAAAACAGGTCGTTGAACTGAAATTGACACCGCAAGTTGAAGGAAACTTTCAATATACCGTCGAGCTTCCAGTGCTTGATGGTGAATTGACAGCGGCGAACAATGAAAAAACATTTTCCGTGAAAGTTGTGAAAGCAAAACTCAATGTTTTCTATCTTGAAGGTAGACCCAGATGGGAATACACATACTTGAAACGTGCCCTCCAACGAGACCCTGATATTGAGGCGACTTGTGCCATCTTGTTAAAGAACAGCGCGAAGCGGTTTCCACCAGCAGGCAGTGTGCTCAGTCGCTTAGATGGGTATTACCCACAAACAACGCCAGCATCGGAAACCCCGCGATTCCCTGAAACACGGCTGCAGCTTGCCAAATACGATGTTTTGATTTTAGGAGACTTAGGGAGTGAACATCTGACCGCTGCACAGCAACGCGCAATTGTTGATTTCGTTGAGGTACAAGGAAAACCGATTATATTTCTCCCGTCTCGCAGAATGCTCGGTATGAATGGGCTACGAAATACGGAATTGGCGCAGCTTCTGCCGATTGAGATTCCAAGAAACGGCTGTCGTAGACACGATACTGAATTCATTGTACAACCGACCGCATCCGGTATGTTTCACCCGATGTTGCAGCTTATGGACACGCAATCAAATCAAGTTTCGTCCTTAGCCGATAATAATGTATCTACGTGGCGAAATATGCCAGCGCTGCCTCGATCCTTTAGTGGGTTTCGTTTGAGAGGCGGTGCCACTGCTCTCATGGAAAGCGGAAAAGGGGTACCTATCCTGATGCTGCAGAGAACGGGCTTGGGAAAAAGCCTATTGATCGCAGCAGAAGGCCTCTGGAATTGGGATTTCGGGGTCAATACTTTTAAAGATACCCGTTATCAAGACATTTATTTACGCTTCTGGGCACAGGTGCTGCGATGGATGGCAACAAATACCGATGACGATCAATTGCACCTTACCACGGATGCCAACAGTTATGCTATCGGCGACACAGCCACGGTTACGGCGTATCTCTATTCTGAAGCCTACCGCGCGACACAGACAGATGCAATCGTTCAATTTGAAGTTGTTCCGCCTGAAGGCGCGCCCTTCCAACTCCAAATCCGCGGTATAACCGAGCGCGCAACCGAGACCGCTACTGAAACGGGTAATCTCTATAGCACCCAATTTTCGCTACTACAAAATGGCACTTACCGGATCCGGGCAACAGCGAGAACGACGCATCAGACGTTGGGCGAAGATCAAATTGATATCCATGTTCATCCACAACTCGCCGAATTAGAGGCACCACAACTCAACGAAGACCTTTTGAAGAAACTCGCATCGGAAACCGGTGGTGCCTATTTTGCAATGGCGGATGCAGAATCATTACCCGAAAATGTTGTCAAGGTCCAAAATCAGGTATTTGTTGATGCAGAACGGGAACTCTGGAGCCATCCGTTGATTCTCATTATGGTCGTCGGATTGTTGGGCACAGAATGGTTTTTACGGAAACGGATTGGGCTGACTTAGCGGAGCAGTATGCCATGATACGATTCATAAGATTCATAAGATGGAATCCTTTTTTGAGCGGCTGCCTCCTATTTTGCACAGCAGTGGGTCTGTTTATAGGACGAAGATTGCTCGCCTCCGAGGTGCCAATGACCATCGCTCAGGTGCATTATAGCGGCGGTGGTGATTGGTATGGAGACGCAACTGTTATTAAAAATTGGCTCAGACTCCTCCGAACGCGGGCAGATATTGAGACCGCTGAGGCGCGTGTAATTCTGAAACTAACGGATCATACGCTTTACCAGTATCCGATGCTATACCTTGTAGGACACGGCAATATTCAATTGACCGAAGCGGAGGTCGAAGCATTACGAGACTACTTGATGAACGGTGGATTTCTCTTTGCCAACGATGATTACGGACTCGACGAGAGTTTTAGACGTGAAATGCAAAGGGTGTTTCCCGAACAAGAATTGCAACCGATCCCGAATACACATCTAATTTACCGTTGTTTCTATGCGCTGAAGGGGTTACCAAAAATTCATGAACACGATGGCGAGCCAGCACAAGGATTTGGACTCTTTCACGATGGACGAATGGTTGTTTACTACGTTTATAGTTCCGATATCGGCGATGGACTCGAAGATGCCGATGTACACCCAGAGGATACACCACAGGTACGGGAACTCGCTGCAAAGATGGCGGTTAATATTGCTGTGTACGCGCTAACACATTAAAAGACAAAAGGACAAATAGAATGGACAGACAAAATGTAAACAATGCCTATGAAAGCCTCATTGCTCGGTTGCATACCACCCGGCGACAGTGGTGGTGGCTCACTTTCTCTGAAGGCGTGCTGAAGTGCGTCGGTATGCTAACACTTGTTATGGTCGGTGCGCTCGTCATTCTAAACGTTAGTTTCCAAATAGGGCAGACGCCGTTCTTACGCTGGATACGTATCGGGATACTTTTATTGTCAATCGGGGTTGCTGTCTACATAGTGATCCGCTCGCTTATTATACCGCTCTGCAAAAGGTTCACAGACGCTGCAGTCGCGTCGCGTCTCGAATCGACGCAAGTCCAGAGCGAACTCGCATCCGAGAACCGGATTCTCAGTGCCGTACAACTTTGGCAGAACTTGACAGATAATCGGCTCGGATATGCCCCAGAATTTATTGAACATCTCATCATCCAGACCGATCAAGATATGGAACACATTCAGCGGAGAGAGGTGTTTCAATCCGAATTTCAAAAAATTAAACGGAACACTGGTATCGCTGTTGCTGGCGTAGGACTTCTGCTTATTACCCATTTTCTTTTACCCAACGCATTCAACGGTTTTGCTGCGACCTTCCAGACTTTGCCACAGACACTCCCAAACGCTCAAGGAAACCTGAAGAAAGCCATTCAGATTACAGAAATCCATCCCGGTAACACGCAAGTCGAACGCGGCACCGATGTTAACGTCGCCGCAAAAGTGAGCGGACACCTCGGCGCGCCCGTTACGGTTTACTACCGCATCGGTGACGGTAATGCGCAAACGGCATCCGTAGAATGGCAATCGATGCCGATGCAACGCGCCAGCGATCAACAAGTTCCCGGCACTGCCTCGTCCTATCATCTGACGCTCGAAAATGTTACCCGTCCCCTACAATACTATATTTCTGCCGAAGAGGTAGCATCGTCACAGTATCAAGTGACGATCAGCGACGAACCGATTGTCACCCAATTCCAGTATCGGTTTAACTACCCTGCCTACACACAACTGCAATCGCAGACGTTTCCAGCAAACACCGGTGATATACAGGTGCTCTTCGGAACGGAGATCGTATTTATAGGTGAAAGTAACAAACCCCTTACGGCGGCATCCCTCGCGTTTGAAGAATCCGATGATGTCGAATTAGAGATTACAGCGCGACACCTACCGGAAACGACTCCGCAGCCGGGTGCAGATGGGCAGCTGCCGAAAGCGAATCCTACCCCTCGGACAATGCGAGGCAGCTTCATTGCCCAGCAGAGCGGAAACTACCGTATCCAAATTACCGATATTGAGGGTTTTAAAAATCGCGACCCTATTAGTTATACGCTTACCGTTTTCAAAGATACCGTACCTGATGTCAATATCGTTTCACCGGCGCGGGATACCGTTTTGGATAACGCCATGTTGGTGGACCTAAAGGCGGAGGCAACGGATGACTACGGTATACAAGCACTCCAATTGGTATATCGTGTTGAGGCAGAGGGTGCCGAAGAAGCAAACGTGCCCTTAAAGCGGTGGGGTGTGGAGAACGTGCCTATACGTAGATCGGTCTCCGTCGCATACAGGTGGGATGTAGATCGGATTGGCATTTTCCCGGGTGAAGTGCTGGCTTATTACGTCCAGGCTCTGGATAACGACAATGTTTCAGGGCCGAATATCGGCAAGTCGCCCACCTATACACTTCGCTTCCCATCGCTCTCCGAATTATATGATTCAGTTGCGGCTGAACAGGAAACAGAGCAGCAAGGTCTTGAGGAACTCGTCGATGAGCAAGCAGATGCAACAGGTTTAATTGATACGCTCCTCGGTAAAATTAGGAAAAGCCAAGAACTCACTTTCAACGATGAAAACCTGATGCAACAGGTGCTTGAAAACCAGAAACAGATTGAACAGGAAGCAAAGCAGTTAGTCGAAGATATGCAGCGGACAGCGGAGGATATGGAGCAGAAACAACTCTTTGACACTGAGACGATACAGAAGTATCAGGAACTGCAGGAACTGATGGAGCAGGCACTCTCCGAGGAACATAAAGAGATCCTGCGGAAGTTATCTGAGGCATTGGCGAAGCAGCAGGTGAGTGAACAGGAGAAATCAATGATGGAGGCGAACCTCAGCCAAGAACGGTTCTTACAGCAGTTGGAACGCGCCAAATCGCTCTATGAACAGATTCTCCTCCAACAGGAACTCGAAGCAGCTGCGAAACAGGCGCAAGCACTCGCTGAACAACAGAAGGCATTGATGGATACTTTGGAGACATCTCCCGACTCCGCACCCGCAAATGAACTGGCACAAAAGGAGGATCGCGTCGGTGAAGAATTCAACAAGCTCAGCGGAGACTTAGACGAACTCGGTACCGAGATGAAAGCACTTGCCGAGAACAAGGAGAACGCGCCACCACAGATAGAACGTCTCGCAGATGAAATCAAACGTCTCAACCAGTTTACCAAGGATCATAACCTATCGGAAACGCTTGAAGCGACCAGTGAAAATCTCCGAAGCGGACAGAACAGAGAGGCTCTTGAATCTGGAAGAGAGGCGGAACAGACGCTGACAGAACTTGCACAAGGCTTGGATAACGCCTTGGAATTTATGGAAGGCGCGAACGCAAACGAAACCTTGACCGCTATGAGCGAAGCCGTTCAAAGCGGACTGCACCTCTCGCATCTCCATGAGGAGGTGCTTTCCAAAACGAACGGCCTCATCATTGCTGGACAGACAGAGGCTTATATGCCGAGTGAGATTTTACAATTGCAAAATCTGGCAGCGGATGAACTGAGCACGGCAGAAGGGGTCGCGCAACTTGCCAATAAACTTTGGGAACTCGGTAACCGACAAATGGAAGTCCCGCCTGAGGTCGTGTGGCATCTGAACGCCTCAAATGACGCGCTTGCGCGTGCGGCGCGTGCCTTGGAGGACAGGCAACCCAGCCTCGCTACGCCAATTCAGAGAACCGCACTCGCCGATCTGAATCAGGCTATCTTTGAACTCCTTGACGCAATGGCACAGATGAACCAACAGATGGGTGCCAGTGGGATGGAAAACCTGTTGGAGCAGCTCCAGCAGCTTGCCGAGAGTCAGGAACAGTTGAATCAAATGGCGCAAAATCTGAGTCAGCAGATGCGGGAACAGGGACAAACGCCGGGGTTTGAACAGATGATGCGTCAACTCGCCGCCCAACAGCAGCTCATCCGGGAAGCGACTGAACGCCTCGCTGAGCGCGCAGAACAGATGGCACAAATGTTGGGAAGCCTTGAAGATGTCGCTGAGGGCATGACAGAGGTTGAACAAGCACTCCGGCAAGGTGAACTCGACGAGCAAGTGCTCAATAGGCAGGAGCAAATCCTGACACGGATGCTTGACAGCTTAAAATCGTTGCAGAAACGGGATGTCGGTAAACAGCGCAAAGCCGAGGTGGCGAAAAAGCCTGAAACGCCTGCACAGGAGGTACCACCTCTGCATCCCGAACTCCTCGAAATCGTTCAGAAGTTAGAAGTTACACCTGACGCAAAGGAGCTTGAGGACATTCCGTTCCAGTATCGAGAACAATTGCGACGCTATTTTAAAGCACTCTCGCAGAAGACCCAGTAAACGAGTTATCCAAGGTTGGGTGCTAAATTTACTGGCGGGGTTTGTAACAGCCCCTACCGATAGCTGATAGCCGATAGCCAATTTAGGGAAATCCATGAACCGTAGGAATTTTTTGATTAACGGAAGTACAGCATTGGCAGGACTCTTTCTCGCTAAGCATCCAACGCTGCTGTATGCGGACACCCGTGAAACCCATGTTAATAAGCGTATAAACGAAAAGGAAAAAGATATGAAGACAGCAGTTAGTATCGTTGACGATGCATTTTACATTAACGGCGAAATTACCTACCCAGGGCGTTTCTACCGAGATAACAAAATCGAAGGGTTGCTCATCAACACCCGCATGGTGCAGGGTATCTTCGATGACAGGAACCCAGAGACTATACATCTCTGGGAATACCCGGACACTGGAGAATGGGACCCCGAACGCAATACCCGCGAATTTTTAGCCGCGATGCCGACATGGCGCGCGCACGGCGTATTAGCGTTCACAATCAACCTCCAAGGCGGGAGTCCCGAAGGCTACTCCAAAGCACAGCCGTGGCACAACTCCGGTATTGAAGCCGATGGCAGCCTGAATCCTGATTATCTATCGCGACTTGAACGCATCATTGATTTCGCCGACACGCTCGGCATGGTTGTCATTCTCGGTTATTTCTATTTCGGGCAGGACCAACGGGTTGAGGACGAGAACGCCGTCAAACGTGCCGTGGACAATGCAACGGGTTGGCTCTTTGAAAAGGGCTATACCAACGTTATCGTTGAGGTGAACAACGAATGCAACGTCAGAGCGTATACCCATGAAATTCTAATGCCACAACGGGTCCACGAATTGATTGAACAGGTCAAAGCGACGACACACAACGGCAATAGATTCCTCGTTGGAACGAGTTACGGGGGTGGTAAGGTACCACTGGAAAATGTTGTGCGTTCCTCAGATTTTCTGCTCGTGCACGGCAACGGTGTCAAGGACCCGAACCGCATTATTGAGATGGTCCAACAGACCCGCGAGGTACCGGGGTACCGTCCGATGCCGATCCTTTTCAACGAAGACGATCATTTCGATTTCGATAAACCCTTGAACAACTTCGTCGCTGCTGTTAGCCAATACGCATCATGGGGATACTTTGACCCCGGTGAAAACGATTATTACCACGGTTACCAATCCGTCCCGGTGCAATGGCAGATCAACACACCACGTAAACGTGATTTTTTCCAGAAGGCTCGCGACATTACCGGATGGAACGCTTAGAAAGGAATACTGAAAATGCTACCACAAATTGATCCAATCTATTTTGCCATTGCCGTGTTTGTCGTCATTCTGTTGGCGACAAGTGTTAGGATCCTCAAAGAATACGAGCGCGCCGTTATTTTCCGTCTCGGACGCTTGACAGGGACTCGCGGTCCCGGCCTCGTGTTTATGATTCCGTTCTGGATTGAGCGGATGCAAAAAATCAGCCTCCGTGTTATCGTCAACGATGTCACCCCACAAGATGTTATTACAAAAGATAACGTCTCCGTGAGTGTCAATGCCGTTCTTAGTTTCAGGGTAACTGAGGCGGATAGAGCGGTGATTGAAGTCGAGGACTTCGGTTTCGCGATTTCCCAAGTCGCACAGACGACCCTCCGTAGCGTGCTCGGACGCGCTGAACTCGACGACCTACTCTCCGAACGCGAAAAACTGAATCAGGATTTGGAAGATATTATCAAAAAGCATTGTGAGCCATGGGGTGTTGAGGTGCTGGCGATGGAGATTAAACACGTAGACCTCCCCGTCGAAATGCAACGCGCCATGGCGAAACAGGCGGAAGCGGAGCGTGAACGCCGCGCCAAATTCACACATGCCGAAGGTGAATTTGAATCCGCACAAGTGTTAACCGATGCCGCTGAAATCCTCAGCAAAACCCCAACAGCGGTGCAGCTCCGATTCCTACAGGCATTGGTGGAGGTCAGTGCAGAGAAAAACTCAACCGTCGTCTTCCCAATCCCGATTGATTTGCTGAGTCCGTTCCTCGAAAAACTGACAGATTAGGAAAGAATATGGACACGCATCCAGCGACACGATGGACACAGTTTATCACGCCACTCGGTGGAATTATTGCGCTTGCCTGTTTCTTCCTGCCGTGGGTGGAAAGAGGTCCGCCGTTCATGCCGACAATAGATGAAGAGGGTAGGCACATTTTCAGTAGTTCAGGTGTCGATTTTTTTCTTACTGAGTTTCTTGCGCGAAATGCCTTTCTCATTGCAGTCGCTTTTATCGCAAGTGCCGTAATTATTGGTTTGAGTCTATACACGGTAATCCGCCGGACACCTTGGAAATATAGAGTGCCAATTCTTATGAGTGCTGGTATCGGACTCTCGCACCTGTTAACGGAGTATCTCTGGCAGGTAAGGGTGTCACAGATGCCACATGTTAGTAGTTACTCCACTCAATTGGGTTTTTGGGGGACAGTTATAGGGTTTGTGGTCACTGTCATTGGTGTTTTTTTAATCAGGAAGAAAGATGTGAACGGGGCCGCCGAAGTTTCTGTAGAAGCAAGACAACCGTGGTCTATCATACATGCTGGCGGAATGCTTGCACTTGTTTGTGTCTTCATGCCCTGGGGCGGAATTAGTTCCGGAATAGATAGATCAGGTTTTAGTGCTATGAGTAGGCAGCCGCTCATCATGTTTGTTTTCGTTGCATCCATGGTCACCGTTGGTATCAGTTTCTACGCATTGGCGCGGGATCCCCACTGGAGATTAAGAGCACCCATTTTCGTTAGTGTGGGCATTGGACTTGGGATTCTTTTATCCTCTTGTGCTAATCTCTATATTCACGAGATGAGCATGCAAAATATCTTAGGAAGGCCCCGTAGCACAACGATTGAATATCCTATCGAATATGGTTTTTGGGGAACAGTTATCGGATATGTCATCGCTGCAGTTGGGGTGTTCTTAACCAGAAGAAAAAACAGAGATCAGCAAATAGAGGTCCCTGCAGAATCTGGATAATATCTATTCGATTTCCTTTTAACATCTATTGGACTGGCATCGTATGCGTCCGCGCGGTTCTCAACAAATCCATACAACAACTGAATCTATTTTCAAGAGATACAACTAAAGATGACAATTAATGGGATCTTCTTTGACTTATACGGAACACTCTTGGTGTACGGAAATATGGATGTTGCATGGTCTGATTGGTTAGATGCGCTGTATGAACGACTCAAGTTGCACGGGTTAACCTGTTCAATTGAATCGCTTGCCAAAACTTGCGATCAGTTTTTTGGTAAAAGTGAGCCAACGCCGCGCCAATATAATTTAACGGTATTTGAACAACGTATCCAAAATCTCTGCTTCGATTTAAAGCTAACGCTAACCGCTGAAGAGATAAAAATGATAGCAAACAGAGTCGCCAATGCTTGGCAAGCACATATATCGCTTGATCCAGAGGCACCTCCTGTACTGCGGACATTACACCGCTCTAAAAAACTTGCCCTCGTTTCCAATTTCGACCATCCACCACATGTTCGTTCAGTTCTCAACAAACTTGATCTCACACCTTATTTTGATTCGGTTGTTATTTCTGCTGAAGTAGGGGTCAAGAAACCGGATCCGCGAATATTTGACTCGGCACTTGAACAGACCGGAATGAAACCCGAAGAAGTCATTTATGTCGGGGACACGGACGATGACACGAAAGCCGCCCGCGCCGCTGGTCTTGTTCCAGTCCTCATACAAAGAGATAACGAAGGCAATGCCTTTGATTTTAGCGTCAATTGACTCGGCACTTGAACAGACCGGAATGAAACCCGAAGAAGTCATTTATGTCGGGGACACGGACGATGACACGAAAGCCGCCCGCGCCGCTGGTCTTGTTCCAGTCCTCATACAAAGAGATAACGAAGGCAATGCCTTTGATTTTAGCGTCAATAAACACAATTTAGAACAAGCGGAATTTACATCTGATGTGCGGACGATAACCAAACTCTCTGAACTTCTAATATCGTATGTTTGAATTGGTAAATCATGAAACAAAAATACTTTTACCACGAACATCTCACAGATTACGCCGAGCTGAAGGCGAAAGGGCTTATGTCAAGGGGTGAACTTTACGGAAATCCCGATGATTTCAGTGACTTCTCTTCCAAATCCTTCTTAATGGAGACCTTGCCACGCTTAAACATCAAATCAGATGCCCGAATCCTGGAACTCGGATGTGGCACTGGACCCGGGTCATGCTTTTTAGCGAAATTGGGCTACCACGTACACGGGATTGATGTCATTCCCGATGCCATTGACAAAGCCAAGGTGATTGCTGCCGAGCGTCGTTTAGACATCCGATACGACGTGTTAGATGTCTGTCGACTCCCACCGGAAGGCGAGCCGTACGATCTGATTGTTGACAGTTTTTGCTCGCAAGGTATCGTTACGGATCCAGATCGGGATGCGATGTTTTCGGGTATCAAGTCCCGACTCGCCAAGAATGGTTACTTTTTGATGAGTTGTTGTGTTTTTGAACCCGATCGAGAGGATTCGGAAACACAAATTGTCGATAGCGCAACAGGGAAAGTTTTCACGCGGTTTGACCAAGACGCGCTTTGGGATAGCGATACGGAAATATGCTACAGCCCATTTCAGCCGGATCCTTTCAGACCCAGTATCGGACCCGAAGACTATGAGGGGACGATTTGTGTCAACGGTATTTGGTACATCCATCAGCGGCGTTACCCGACCCCTGAAAACCTGCGGTTAGAACTGGAGCGTCATGGGTTCACAGTTCTCGAACAGAACGGTGAAGTAACCGAGAACGCTATCTGTGTTCATCAAGATGCCCGTCTCACAATTTCTTATAACCAGCATCAATAAGCATTAACATAGGAATATAGTATAGAAATGGCTTTAAAGGTAGTCATCTTCGATTTATTTGAAACACTTATCTCAGAATTTGACGCGGGCCACCCTTCAACCACCGAAGTCGCGCAGACCCTACAATGGTAATAGTGACGAACTTCGAGGCGCAGCCGAGGTTGGGATGTCGCCGTTTTGCGCCGCGTGGTTCCTCCGTCAGCATACAGACTTGCTCGGAGAGGATATTGTGATGCATCGAGCAGCAGGCTATCCAGTATTGTATCATCCATCAGAGTTGGCTGATCGGGTGCGGGATATTTCTGCCGCCTGTTAACAATGTTGTTCGAGTCAGTCGTTTCTCTCTTCCCACAATCCTTTCTTTTTCTGCAAAATTATGCAACCATTTTTCCTCAATGCGCGCCATTATATATTAACTTGAATTTTATGCCAACCTCTTGGATTTCAACCTGAAAATCTAAGCTTGGAGGTACATGATGAGAGACAATGATGCCGAATTAATTCGTCGCACGCTTGCAGGCGACGAAACTGCTTTCACCATGCTCGTGAAAAAATATCGTAAACACGTGCACACGCTTGCATGGCACAAAATTGGCGATTTCCATATTGCTGAAGATATTACACAGGAAACCTTCCTGCAAGTCTATAGAGATCTGGCGACCCTGAGAGAACCGGATCGGTTCCCGGGGTGGTTGTATGTGGTTACAAACCACCGCTGCATTGCATGGTCCCGCAAGAATCACTCGCATGTCCGATTGGTGGAGGGTATTAATATGGCAATGAAGAGGGAAGCAGCATATTCGCGATACGTAGCAGACGAACAGGCAAAAATAGCGACTGAGGCACAGCAAACAGTCGTTAAACAGTTGCTTGCCAAGTTACAGGAAAGCGAACGGACTGTGATGACCCTGTATTACTTTGGAGAGATGACGTGTGAAGAAATCAGCAAGTTTTTGGGGGTATCTGCAAATACAATTAAAAGTCGGCTTAGTCGCGCACGCCAACGCTTGAAGAAGGAGGAACCTATAATTCGAGAGGCGTTGGATAGTTTCCAGTTGTCTGCAAATCTAACCGAAAACATCGTACGGGAGATCGCGCATATTAAACCCGTTGCACCGTCCCGCGGTAAACCGTTAGTGCCGTGGACAATTGCTGTTTCAGCTGTAACGGTAATATTACTGATGATAGGTATAGGCAACCAATACCTTCTTCATTTTCAACATCCATATAGTTTTGAAGCGGAGTCGGAACATACTATTGAAATCGTTGATGCACCTATCGTCCTCAATATGGATTCAAAACCGGATGTCCGGAATCAGGCAGGACGGGCTGTGTTCAGTAGTAAAAATGACAGGACAGGTTCACAGGCTTCTGAAACGTTTTCGACCGCTGCTACGACAGAGGATTCCGTGGTGGACAAAAAAAATATAGAGCTTTGCACACAAAATTTAATTGCCATTGGCAAAGCGATTGAAACTTATGAAAAAGCACACGCTGACCTTCCTTGGTGGCTCTCCGATCTGTATCCCAAATACTTGATAGATTCAAACGTCCTGATCTGTCCTGCAGATAAATACAATGGGAAGGCAGGTCGCCCGTGGAATAGAGATCCGACAATGTCTGTGAGTTATGACTATCAGTTTTATCCCGAATATCGAGGAAAGAAAAGTGAGCAGCGTATGGTATATGGTGATGCTATGCCGCTTGTCCGTTGTCGGCATCATGCGAATGAGGATTTGCATGTTTTGAATTTAAGCTTCTCCTATATGGTTTATAGGTCATCTGTGAATTGGGAATTTACGCCAGAAGATATGTACGGCAGCGATGAAATAGCAATCGCTGTTTTTGAGGAAACACTTGAGCGACATCCCGATGATATGCGTTTCTTTTCGCTCTATTCGGGACTTGTACGTCTCCACATGAAAACTGGGGACGAACTGTCGGCGGATGTATGTATTCAGCAATTGAAGTCAGCCATGAAACTCGAAATTCCGAGTTATCGTACCCTATGGAACTTGTGGAACATACTTGTGATGATGGAACGATATGAGGATCTGCTTGAGATTTTTACGGCAGCCGAGCAGCAGGCCCCAAATGAGAGATTCATCCTTGAGAGACTTTCCTTCATTCATGAAAGGTTAGGCAATACTGAACTTGCCGAAGCGTATGGTCGCAAGTTTGATCCGAGATACGAATTGCTTGGGATGCCTGTCCCGGACTTTTCCGCAATCGACCTTGATGGAAATCGAATTTCGCTTCAGGACTATCGTGGAAAAGTTGTTTTACTCGACTTTTGGGTATTCTGGTCGCCGCCCTGTGTTGTGGAAATGCCAGACATCAAGCAGGTTTATGATACCTATAAAGATGAAGGATTTGACATTATCGGTGTCAACCTTGATGATGAGGAAGTGATACTACAAAATTACGTTAAGGAAAACAGCATCCCTTGGCGACAGATTTTCGATCAGGGGGCTGGCGAGGCTTCACTTGTGCAACACTATGGCATCGGCGATATTCCCGAAATGTGGCTCATTGATAGGGAGGGTAGATTAATTACACATAAAGCAAGAGGGGCAGATTTAGAAAGACTTGTCGCAGCGGCAGTGAAGGCTCAATGATGAAGTTATTATTCACGATTGCTTTTATACTTTTTTCACTTGCTTCTTCACTTTATGCCCATAAAGGTAAAGGTGATTTAGGACATTATGTGGCGAGAGCGTATCCATTAGGAGAGATGCCTCCGCCTAACATTGATGGGATTTTGACTGATGAAGCGTGGCAAAAAGCCTCACCTATCAGCGGCTTTGTTTGGAAGGATACTCCGGACAAACCGGCTTCTGAAGAAACAGTCGCTTATATTCTTTATGATCGGCATCATTTGTACGTTGGATTCAGATGTTACGATTCCGAGCCACATAAAATCGTGAATCGGATTACTCGGCGCGGTGGTGATGCTTTCTATTCTGATGTTATATCTTTCTTTATCGACCCATATCACGATCATCGCACTGGATATAAGTTTGTCAGCACGCCTGGGGGCGTGAAAGATGATAATTATCGCTATAATGATTCCGAAGTGGATTTGACATGGGAGGGGGTTTGGTGGGTTGAAGGGAATATAGATAGCGAAGGCTGGACGGCTGAGTTTAAAATTCCCTTCAGCAACTTCCGCTTTTCTGATGCCAAAGAGCAGGTATGGGGCATCAACTTTGAACGATTTATCCGACGAAAGCGGGAAACAGACACTTGGAAGCCCCCTGGGGATCACGGCGGATTTTGGACGAGAATGTCCTCATTGGGGCATTTGGTCGGGATAGAGGATATCCAATCAGGAAAGCAGGTGGAGATTTATCCGCATATCATAAGCGGCGGGACGGAAAGTGAGGGAACACGCATAAGTAGTCAGTCGGATATAGGGCTTGATTTCCAATACCGACTCACTAATAAACTTCGGGTCAGCGGGACGTTCAACCCGGACTTTGCGCAGGTGGAGGCAGACCAATTGGAAATCAACTTAACTCGATTTCCGATCCGGTTTCCAGAGAAACGGCCCTTTTTTATTCAGGGCAATAGCGTTTTCGCCACGCCTTTGGAACTTTACTATAGTCGGCGGATTGGTAGTAAGGGGGATATCTTGTGGGGCACTAATGCCACCGGCAAGATAGGCAATTACACCTTAGGGATCATTTCAAGCAGGACCGGGAGCTGGGATTATTTTGGTCTTCAAAAGGAGACCACATCGAGAGAAACAGCAGGATTTACCGTTCTCCGGGCAAAGCGTGATCTCTTTGAAAAATCCAGCGTTGGCATCTTATATGCTGGAAAGGAGATAGCTGAAGAAAACAGGCGTGTCATTGGCTTGGATACCAGTATTGCGAGCGGAGAAAACTTCATTTTGACTGGACAAATCGCCCAAAGTTGGAACACTGGAGATGAGCCGTTCCCCCGAGCGTATTTGCTGACACTCACAAGAGGTGCCGACCTCTTTAACGCAGAAATCTCTATGGAACGGATTGAAGCGGAATTCTCGGTCAATCAGACGGGTTTCATTCAAAAGGAGGCGCATCGCGGCTGGCAGCGCGTTGGGACGCAACTGGAATACACCCCGCGGCTCGCTGTGTTAGGGCATGAAAAGTTGGTTATCGGCACCGGAAGCTATCTATCCCAAGGACTATACACAAACAAGTACTTCTCGGATTGGAAGCATCAGCACCCCGGTCTTCAAATGAATCCCCAATTTGATGCGGATCTTCTGCTTTGGTCGAACAGTGTTTGGTCTCGGGTAAAATTTCGGGAGTTATTTCTGGAGCGGATTGATTTCATCTTCAATTATGCGAGAGAAGCGGAATTGACTGAGGTTTTCTGGGCAAAAGAAGCGCAAATGATGTTTCGGACGGATACCGCTAAGCGATTTTTCACAACTTTTCAGGTCGGTATGGGTAATTTCTATAATTTCTCGCAAAAATATATCGGAAATCAGAGGAGTCTTGACATCCAAGGCACCTTGCGCCCAAAAGATAATCTGACGCTTGAATTAGTGCTTGCAATTGCGCAAACTTCAACGCCAGCCGGTGAAATAGATGGAGAATTTATTTCCAATTCCGTCCGAGTTACTTATCTTTTGACCAAAGACCTCTTTTTTCGGTTATCTACCCAAACCTTTTGGGGTCAAACATATTATAGCGAAACAGAAACGGATCTCAGATATCTTATTAGCGGGCTTATCGGTTGGGAATATAGTCCGAAAAGCCACTTTTTCTTGGCTTATAATGAGAGTCGGGACACCTTAGCAAGACAGCTTCGACTAAAAAATAGGGTCATCGTCGCGAAAGTTTCTTATTTGTGGGATCTCTAACACTTTATATCGGAACACATCGGAATGGTATACTTCAGAAAATTTTGGACCCGCTTCAGAATTTACACGAGATTTAGTAAAATCCGTTTTATTGATCGCTTAAGCTACCGCGCCCATTTTTTCTTCGTCCTAACGGAGTATCTTTTGATAATAATTGTCAATTATTTTCTCTGGAAGGCAATTCTCGCGAACGGTAGGACGATTCGCGGATATGCTTTAGAGGATATGGTCACATACGTGGCAATTGCCGGTGTGTTCCGGTTTATTATCAATGAGCTTTCTGGTGGGATTTCTCGTGAGATGAGCGGTCAGTATCATAGTGGGGAACTGATTATGAATCTCTTAAAGCCAGTGGGTTACCAACTCTACATCTATTTTCGGGCTTTTGGTGGGATTCTGTTTCAGCTCCTTTTCAGGGGTGCTACCGTCTTAACGATCTGGGCGTTATTTGTTGGATTGACACCGCCTGATAGCCCAACGACATTCATTATCAGTCTGGTGTTGGCAGTTTTAATTTACGCTGGCATTGCTTTTTTGGTGGGCATCACGACTTTTCATATAGAAAATAATGCGGGCGTTTTATTTGGTACGACTGCAAGTATTGAACTGCTATCCGGGACACTGATACCGTTGGTAATGTTTCCGAGTTGGGTGGTTTCAATATTGGATTACCTGCCGTTCAAGATGATTTTCTACATACCGATGCAGATCTATTTGGGGCGATTGGGTGTTGAAGAGACGGTAAGCGCGTTGATTGTCCAAGCGATTTGGGCATCTACCTTATCCATAGCCGGACTCTTTTTGTTCAAGACTTCGGTGCGAAAACTGACCATACAAGGCGGTTAAACTTTATGTCGATGCCTCGAATCTTCTTTTATGGGAAAATTTACCTTCGTTACTTTGGACAGTATTTCAAGGGTAGACTTGCTTATCGATCAGATATTCTGATTCAGATGGTGTTCGCGCTCTCGACTCAGATCACTTCTCTGGTTTTTATTCTCATAATCTTTAACCATATTCCGGATATCAATGGCTGGCGTTATGGGGAGATTCTCTTCATCTATGGGTTCGCGCAAACTTCGATTGCGCTGTTTTCGATGTTCTTTTCAAATCTCATCCAATTGGGACGTTTTTACATTCTTGATGGCAATTTTGATCGCGTGTTGCTGCGTCCGTTGCCACCTCTGTTCCAGATTATCATTGAGCGATTGGACATCGGCTCGTTTTCTACTTTGGCGATGGGAGTCGGTGCTTTACTATACGCTGCTGCGAAGTTAAATATGTCGTTATCTGTCGTTGAGTACCTCATCTTTTTCGGGTTGGTACTCTCAGCGACACTCATTTTTGCAGGGTTGGTGCTGATTTTGGTGAGTTTGACGTTTTGGATAAAGGACCCAACAGGGGCACTCGCTTGGCCCTTGATGACTGTCCGTGAATTCGCGAAATATCCGATTACCATTTACAGCCCGGCATTACAGGTGTTCCTGAGTTGGATATTGCCTTTGGCGTTTACCTCCTTTTATCCCGCAACGTTCTTTTTAAGCAGACAAGATTATGCCCTTTACGTCTACCTAACCCCTGTTATCGCCCTTTTGGTTTGGGGGCTGGGGATTCTGGTATGGAGTTTAGGGTTGCGAAGGTACGAAAGTTCAGGTTCGTGATTATTTCAAGGAGTATGTGATGGCTTTAATAGAGGTCGAAAACCTAACCAAAAGTTATAAAACATTCAAGCGCAAGGAGGGGTTAAAAGGGGCTTTCATCAACCTTTTTAAAAGGGAATACGAGTTCGTTCAAGCAGTAGATAACATCAGTTTTCATGTCGAGCCGGGAGAAATTCTGGGTTATATTGGACCTAATGGTGCTGGTAAATCGACGACGATTAAAATCTTAACGGGTATCCTCACCCCAACGGCAGGAAAAGTGGCAGTGAATGGACTCGTGCCTTACAAGCAGAGACAGCAACATGTGAAAAATATTGGTGTTGTTTTTGGACAACGCACGCAGTTATGGTGGGATATAGCCGTCATTGAAGCGTTTACCTTGCTCAGAGACATCTATGAAGTGAGCAAAACAGATTTCCAAGCGCAGTTAAAAAAGTTTGATGAGGTGTTAGGCATCGGTCCTTTACTTCACATTCCTGTTCGGAAGTTAAGCCTGGGACAGAGGGTGCGGTGCGATATTGCTGCGTCTTTGTTACACAATCCACCGGTTGTTTTTCTGGATGAACCTACGATTGGGCTTGATGTTGCGGTTAAATCGAATATTCGGGAATTCATCAAAGAGATGAATGTGAGTCTTGGAACGACTATGATCCTAACGACACATGACCTCAGTGATATTGAATACCTCTGCCAAAGGAGTCTCATCATTGATCAAGGGAAGATTATCTTTGATGGGGACTTACAACAGGCAAAAGATGAATTAGCCAGAAGACGAAAAATTCAGGTTGATCTTTATGAGCGTGTTGATATAGACAGCATTCGTGACCAACTTAAGGTTGCCGAACTCGAATTCACAAGGCAAAACGATTACTCTTTAACTATTTCTTTTGACAAAGATGAGATCTCAGCAATTGATATTATTCAAAAAGTCTTGGACCTGCTTCATCCGCGGGATATAAAAATTGAAGAACCGACGATCGAAACTGTTGTAAAAGAGGTATACCAAAAGAGGTCATTGTAGTCACAAGTCGTCGACTTGCCACCCGGATCGCCGCCCGTTCTTTTCGGAAGGCGGCAGTGTCTATCGACTCGGTCGCTTGTTGCATTCGCGATCGTCTGGTGGCGAAGGTGATTCGGGCATTTTAGAATTTTCACCGATCATCCTCCAAAGTCAGCTAAAGGACTACCAATCCTCATCAAAGAACGGCGTGCTCGGATAACTATAGACGTTGCCTTCGTAGTTCCGAAGTTGGATTTCTTCGTCATCGAACGCCACAACAGGATCAGGAATCAACGCAATTTTACCACCACCACCGGGGGCATCGACAACATAATGCGGCACACCGAGTCCCGATATATGCCCACGCAACGCCGCAACAATATCTAAACCCGTCTTCACCGCCGTCCGGAAATGATCCGTTCCAACAATAAGATCCGCTTGATAGATATAGTACGGTTTGACCCGGATCCGCAACAACCCCTTCATGAGCTCCACCATCACAGCCGGGTCGTCATTCACGCCTTTAAGGAGCACTGTCTGGTTGCCCATAGGTATACCAGCATCTGCCAGCATGCCGCACGCCTTCTCCGTCTCAGGTGTGATTTCGCGGGGGTGGTTGAAGTGCGTGTTAATATAAAATGGATGATACTGCTTCAAAATCGCACACAGCTCAGGTGTGATCCGTTGCGGGAGCGTTACAGGAACACGCGATCCGATCCGAATAATTTCCAAGTGTTCTATCGCGCGTAATCCACCGACAACCATATCAATTTTTTTATCCGTCAGCATGAGCGGGTCGCCACCGGAGATGATAACATCGCGAATTTCTGGGTGCGCCTGAATATAAGCGAGACCCCTTTCGACGTTATCCTCAGAAATCGAGTGCGGGTCACCGACCTTCCGTTTGCGGGTACAGAAACGGCAATAGATAGGGCACATATAGTTAACATAAAAGAGTGCTCTGTCTGGATAGCGGTGTGTGACGTTCGGCACCTCGCTATCGTCTTCTTCGTGGAGCGGATCCTCTACGCCTGTGCTCATCAATTCCCTTGGATCAGGAACGACCTGTTTCCAAATCGGGTCACCCGGCTCTTCTATAAGGCTGAGATAATACGGATTAATGCGGATCGGGAATTCTTTGTGAATCCGCCGCATCTCCTCTAAATCAACATCGAATGCGGCGGCAAGTTTTTCGGGTGTGTTGACAGTATCCCTAACGAGACGTTTCCATTCTTCCATATAGTGTGTCCTTCCTTTTCAAATTCCGTTGCTACCTCTGTCTCTTTGTAAACGTAACGCAATAAGCGATACTTCGCGCTGCAGCTATAGGATGCGGAATTATGGTGCGGGTGTATAATTTTCAATTGTCACTTTTTTCATGACATCACGTTCGCGAAGTGCTTCAACGACGTCTATTCCTTCTATAACTTTCCCGAACGTGGTATAGTTCCCGTCTAAATGTCCAACGCTTCTCTGATCAGATGTGAGGCAGATGTAAAACTGACTTCCAGCTGAATCAGGGTTCTGTGTGCGCGCCATGGCTATGACCCCTTTATCGTGTGGTGGCATTTTGTCGCGAAGATCAGGATCTTGAAATTCACCTCGGATTGTCCATCCCGGTCCGCCGCTGCCGGTACCGTCGGGGTCACCCCCTTGAATGACAAAACCCGGTACATAGCGGTGGAAAGTCACGCCGTCGTAAAATCCGTTCTCAATTAGCTGAGCAAAATTCGCTACCGTGGCGGGGGCAGCTTCAGGATAAAGTTCTATTATAATGTTGCCTTTTTCTGTTTCTATCGTTACATTAGGCAATTGTTCGTTGTCGCATGAAATAACTGTCGCCAAAAATGCACCTACTAAACTTAATCGCATGATTGCGTTGTGAAAACCGCGAATTTTCACGAATTCCTTTTCTGTTTTTTATCAAGACTTACGCAACATCGGTTCTGTTCAAGAGATTGTGGGCGTAAATCTTATTTAAATTGTATCAAAAATCTTCGGCGAGAGGCCTTATGTGGATATAGCATTCTCGGCGAAATATAAGTTGATAGACATTATACACTGATTTGCACGTGAAGTCAAACAAAATTTGGAGACAGTTATTTTTCAGTTATCATAAAATCCGAAAATATATTGACCTTTCAATGAACAGTTGTCGCAAACAAACTTCCTTGCAGGTGGTGTTTGTAATACTATTTCTAATATATTATTTTCATTTGTAGAAGGTATTACCGCAAATAAGGACTTCCGTCTTGGAAGAAACCCCTAAATCCGCTTATTAGGGACTTTGAATACTGCTCGTCTGGTTACTGATAGTTTCCGATGGCTAATTGCTGACAACTTAAATGAACCTTGACACCGCAGTTCAGACATGGTATCCTAATAATTGGAGGTGGTTGCAGTGCGGGGCATCTCTACAGAAAATCATAAGACACGTGAACTTTTGGCAACCTTGAAGTTGCTGTCACCAGGGACCCATCTGAGAGAGGGTATCGATTATATCATCCAGGGTAAGACGGGTGGACTCATTGTCATTGGCGATACACCGGAAATCTTAGATTTGACAGAAGGTGGCTTTCGGATCAATTGCCAATATACACCGGCGCGTCTGTATCAATTATCAAAGATGGATGGGGCAATTATCCTTTCCGAGGATATGAAACGGATCGTTCGCGCCAATGTGACGTTAAGGGTAGACCCATCTATCCCGTCCAGTGAAACCGGGCTCCGCCACCGATCGGCAGATAAATTTGCGAAACAGACAGAACACATCGTTCTTGCTGTGTCACAGAGTCGGAATACGCTCACCTTATTTCTCAAAGACCAACACTATATCTTCCGGGAACGTCCGGTTCTACTCTCAGGTGCGAATCAGACCATGCTCGCCCTGACCCAGTACGTCAAAGCCATGCAAGATGCCGTCGCTCTGCTGAATTGGTCAGAATTAAGTGGGAACGTCACGTTAGCGAATGTTGTCACGGCGATCCAACTCTGTGAAAGGGTTCGTCGTGCTGAACAGGAATTGAACCTATACAGAATAGAGTTAGGCACACAAGCAGAATCCATTCAGCACATCCCAGAACTCACAACTGAAATTGACAGTGGGCTTCTGATTACTAAAGATTATTATCATGAAAGCCTGCGCGATGCATCTGAAGCCGTCGAGAAAATTATAGGGCTTGATGCCAACAGTCTTGCACATCAGAGTAATATTAGTGAGGCTTTAGGATATCCCCGAGATATTCGGAATACCTTTGAAGTCCTTGAACCGCGCGGATATCGAATGCTGAGACAGGTGCCGTGTATCCCTTTCAATATTGTTGAGAACATTGTTCACGAATTCAAAACGTTGGATAGAATTTACACAGCCGCTATTGGTGAACTCCAAGCAATTGATGGGGTCGGAAAAGCAAGGGCATCTACAATCAAGGATACACTCTCGCAGATGAAGATGACTACGCCCCAACCCCACGTGCTTGCTTTGTCCATGTATGAATAAGAGAAAATACCACGATAATCGTGTTTTTTATCGAGGTGCTGAATACTGTAGTAAAAAACTGGAAATTAAACCGAACTGAATAATAAAACAGAATTAGAAGGAGTCAGAAAATGAAACAGTTCATTGCTTTACCGCGGAAGTATAACTTCGCATTGTGCAGGATTTTGATTGTCGCGACGCTTCTCGTCTCTTTGGCTTTGGCAGGTTGTGGTGGGAAACTCGGAAAAATCGAGCCATCTGCAGTTGACACGGCGATCGCGGACGCAGAAGCAGCTATAACAGCAGCACGGGACGTTGATGCGGCATCGCTTGCACCGGATGTCTTTCGAGCCGCTACATCCAACCTTGAAGCTGCAAAAACAGCCCTCACGGAAGAGAAAGGGAACGACGCACTCCAGCTCGCATACCAAGCCACCGCTGATGCCAGACTTGCACATAGGCATGCCATTAACGTTAACAAAAACTCCAAATTGAATGCCACGATCCTTGAAAAAGAGGCAGGGACGGCGGAACTCCGTCAGAAACTCGGCAAGAAGGAAACAGAACTCGCACGCGTCAAGTCCGAGATGCAGGCAGCTCGCGGTGAGGAAGCGCAGTTGAGCCAGAAGGTTCGCGACCTTGAAAAAAAGAACCGTGAGCTGAGCGTTACACGGGAAAACTATGGAAAACGGGTTGCTGAACTCATCAGAACTTTGGAGGAAATGCAGACAAGCGGTAAGCGGGCGGAGACTGAAATCCGCAACTACGGCAAGGAAATTTCGGCACTCCGCCGTAGACTCGATATCGCCGACAAGGTAGTTAAAGAAGAGGGCTATCAAAAACGCGCCGCTATCGCTGAGGCAGAATCCCTCAGAAAGCAGATACGCGAACAAGCTGAAATCTATACCAAAAAACTTGCAGCGGCGGGTCAGCAGGGTATCGCCGCAAAACATGCAGATTTTCTTACACAACAGGCGCAAGCATCACGTGCTTATGAAGATAGTAAACCGCCACTTTCTCCCGCGAAGACCGGGCGCACCTCGCTCTCTACAGAGCAGATAGCCGCTGGCAAAGCCGCCCTTAGTAATTGGGAAGCGGCATGGCAGCGCCAAAACCTCGATGTGCATCTCGCCTATTATGAACACAACATCGTCGTTGATAAAGTGGTGATTCACGAGAGTAAAGAGGATCGAAGTAAAATTGACAGACAGCAGCTGGAATCGAATCTTCGTCAGATGAACGAACACACTTGGCGGAACGTCAAAACCGACACGGAAGTCGAAAGTGAAAGCATTATCAGTGTCCAACAAATGAGTCGGTTAGTTACCCCTGCAGCTGACGAGAATGCTACTGCGCTCTATAATATTTGGATTCGCGAAGTTTGGATGCATCAGGTCGGGAACGGTTGGAAAGTCCACCATGAGATCTGGAAGATTTTTGAGAATGTGCCAGACTTTTAAACTACGAGGGAGGTTAGATTGTGAACGACGTACAGAACAAACAAAACAGTCCTAAGAAAACCATTGTATCCCGGAACCTTATATGGGGGGGTGCTATTGCGGCAATCGTTATCGCTTTTGTCCTATTCCTCGTGATATTCATGAGTTCGAGTGAAACGCCTACCGCCTTTCTGGCGAAATGGAAAAGTGCGCTCGAATCCAGCGATGCCAAAAAGTATGAATCCCTCTGGGTAAAAAGTGAACGCCAGCGTCCCGATAGAGGCTATCAAAATACAGCAAGACTCCTAAGAGATAACATCAACTTTGAAGTTAATCTTGAAGGGAGCGGGCAGCCCTACCGAGTTCCGCGGTTCCCGAATCGCTATCGAATTGAGGGAATCCCTGTGACGGTTCACCTTCCAGATGGTCCGACACAGCAGTTGCGAAACCTTGTTATCGAAAAGAAAGGGATTGTCCAACAACGGTGGAAAATTATTCAAGATGAAGTCGCCGGTGAAGGAATTGTCGCGACGGTAGCACCGGAGTCGACACCGCAACCAAATTTTATCAATAACTCCAATAGCCCGGTAGCCCCCGCAGTCATCGCTTGGAAGAGCGCATTGGAAGCGCAGGATGTGAAAACGTACACCGATTTGTGGGATAAGTCCGCCCGAAAAAAACGGGCAGCAAGTTTCCGCCGCGCGACGGAGTTGATGTCGCAAACCCACATCGTTGAAATCCAATATGCGACTTATAGCTCTGTGCCAACTCAGAAAAATCGCTATGTTGTTGACGGCATTCGCGTAACTTTGCAAAATGGCGAGGAGATCATTGAAACTCACAATCGCACCCTCACTATCGAGAAAAAGGGGTTCTTCAGACGAAAATGGAAACTCATTAACGATCAGATCGGTGAGATATCCGGTGCTATCGCGCTCGCGCGGGCTGAGCAAGTGGAAGTTAACACAGTTTCTGGCGAAGAGTCCGGTGGAACTTTTGATGGAAATGCACCGATTGATACGCATCTTAAGGTGAGGCAAATCCTTGGGAAATGGCAGGAGGCTTGGGAAGGGAAAGACTTGGAGACTTACATGTCTGTCTATTCAGACAGTGCCTTGATCACGCGTGTCACTATACGTGGCGGTGTAGAAACTGAGGTCTACCTTAAGAAAAATGAACTCCGTGCGAAGATGAGAAGACTGAATAATCTTTACGGGGACATCCAAGTTGGTATCTCTAATTTGCAAATTAACGGAGATCGGGCAGTAGCAGATGTAACGTTCTTGCAAAAATTTACGGGCACCCCCGCAAGCGGCACCCGTCCTGCTTACTCCGATATCGGCACCAAAAAACTGAATTTGATGGTAGACCCGACCGACGGGCACTGGCGAATTTATGCAGAGACATGGAAACGCTACGAAAATGTACCGGACTATCCAAAAATGTAGGGGAATAGTTGTCAGTTTTCAGTTATCAGTCATCAGTTAAAGAGGAAGTTGATGCAATCAAGGCACCTTTTAACTGATAACTGTTCTCACTGCGGAGTATGATAGTTGATGACTATTAGGAAACATGCGCACCGCGTACCAAACCAAACGTAAGATTGAGTTCGCCGATACCGATATGGCAGGGATCGTCCATTTCACGCGATTTTTTGTCTTTATGGAATCCGCGGAACACGAATTTCTTCGGAGTTTAGGTACGAGTGTAGCAACCGAATGGGAAGGAAATAAAATCGGATGGCCCCGACTCGCGGCTTCGTGTGAATATCTAAGCCCACTTCGGTTTGAGGATGAGGTGGATATCTGTCTCTGGGTCTCCAAAAAAGGGACAAAATCGCTTACATATCAATTTCACTTTACGCGTCAGGGAGAAGATGTCGCGCGCGGGCAACTCACGACGGTCTGTTGCATAACGAACCCCGGTGAGAAACTACGTGCGATATCTATCCCTGATTTTATTGCAAATCAAATAGGCTGTCCACCATAGGCACAGTGTTACAAGCTTCGCTTTCCAAAAGATTAGAATAACCATGCAACAACCTCGCGCTGCAACATCTTCGCTTAAAATATCTCACTTATTCAAAGACTTCGGAGCCGTCAAGGTGCTGCGGAACGTTTCGTTGAGTTTCACAGGTGGTACATCTGTCGTTATCACGGGGCCCTCTGGTTCTGGCAAGAGTACGCTCTTGCACATCATCGGTACCTTAGAAGCACCGTCGAATGGAATTGTGGAGATTAACAATACAAACCCGTTCACCCTCTCTGAACCTGAACTTGCGGCGTACCGCAATTCCGTGATCGGATTTGTGTTTCAGGAACATCACTTACTTCCACAATATTCCGTGCTTGAGAATGTACTGATTCCGACCCTTGCCTTCAAACAGGGAACTGACGCGACCGAGCGTGCCGTTCAGCTTCTAAAACGGGTCGGACTCATGGATCGTCAATCGCACCGACCGGCTGAGCTTTCAGGTGGCGAACGGCAACGCGTCGCGATTGCGCGCGCCCTTATTAATCAACCGGACATCCTCCTCTGTGATGAACCGACGGGTAATCTGGACACGGCTACAACTGATACCGTTACCAACCTGCTCTTTGAGTTGCATCGTGCTGAGAAGACCCTATTGATTGTCGTGACACATAACCTCTCGCTCACCTCGCGCTTTGACCGGCATCTGCAATTGGTGGACGGTACTTGCACCATCGAAAGAGATGGCTAATACACGCAGCGGACGCGAAAAAAGATTATGCCGAGATTCTCTTGGAATTCCCTTAAACACTTTTGGCAGATACATCTTACCGTCGCACTTTGCACCGCTGTAGCGACTGGTGTACTCGCAGGTGCTTTAATTGTCGGTGATTCCGTGCGTGGCAGCCTACGAAGTCTCACCACAGAACGGCTCGGCACCATCCAACATGCCCTCCTCGCAGACCATTTTTTTCAACCCGATCTCTTGCAGCGAGAAAATAAAGTGCCAGCAATTCTGCTAAATGGCACAATCGTCGCACCACAGACACAGACACGAGCATCAAAGGTTAACATCGTCGGTGTAACAGATGATTTCTTCACGTTTTGGGGAGAGGATACTGCACCGAATCTCAACAAAACACCTGAACAACCCTTCAACGCTATCGCCATTAACGAGACGCTTCAAAACGAACTGAACGTCCAAGTCGGTGATACACTGCTCGTGAATATGTCCCAAGCCGCGGACATCCATCCAGAATTCCTGCTCGGTGAGCGAGATGCTGCCAACGCTATCGAGAGTCTCCGCTTGGTTGTCAGCGATATAATTCCTACAAAGAACATCGGACGGTTCAGTCTACAGGCACATCAAAGCCTCCCGTTCAACGCTTTCATAGCACTCCCTGTTCTACAAAAAGCACTTGGACAAGTGGGCAAAGTGAATGCCTTATTTACTGCGGATACGGACGCAGTTTCGGCGGCGCATCTATCGTTAACTCTTGAAAGTCTGGGGTTACGTATTAAGACGCATGAGAACCACTTTGATCTCCAAAGTCAGCAGTATCTTCTCAAGCCAGTACTCTCCGAAACCGCGCGAACGGTTACCACTGAAAATCGTATTCCGACCTTACCTACACTCACCTACCTCGCAAATACAATAAGTGCTAACGATAAGGTTATCCCCTACTCTACAATCGTGGCACTCCCGACGGATGAAGGTGAATTTGCGAAACTGCTCAATATGCATACGACTGAAGCGCAGCAACTCGCTTACGAACAAGTGCAGAAGATGATGTTATTTACGGATGAAGATACAAAAGAATTTCGTAAATTAAAAAAAGAAGTTGACGAAATAAAAAACGAAAACCTTGTATCGAAAAGTGAATCCACGCGCAGAAACCGAATTATGAGATTGGAATCAATCGACAAAGCTTTAACTGAGATGGAGGCACGCGCAGAACGCGGCGGCGATATCGTCCTCAATACATGGGCAGCAGATGACCTCGGCACTGAAGTGGGAGATAGAATCGCGATCACCTATTACAGCGTCACCGCAGAAGAAGAATATATTACTGAAACAGTCCTTTTCCGCCTCAAAGGAATCCTGCCGATCGAAGGCATCGCCGCGGATAGAGATATCATCCCTGAATTTCCGGGCATCCACGATACCGATGATATGTCCGAGTGGGAATCCCCTTTCCCAATTGATTACACCTTGGTGCGAGACAAGGACGAGACATATTGGGATGAATATGGCGCGACACCGAAAGCGTTTATTCCGTTGGAAATCGGCGAACGACTCTGGAAAAACCGATTCGGTGATCTTACCACTATTCGGATGGGCAGCGCGCCCGGCGCAGACATTCAGGCGACACGTACACACTTTGAAACCGAATTCCTGAAAAAAATTGAACCTGAGCAGATTGGCTTTCAATTCCTATCCCTCCAAGCAGATGGACTTCAAGCCGCTACCGGTGCCACAGATTTCGGGATGCTGTTTGGCAGTCTCAGCATTTTTATTGTTCTCGCTGTAGCATGGCTCGTTGAGATGTTTTTCCGTATCGGTGTAGAACAACGTTCGCGTGAGATTGGTATTTTACAGGCTGTCGGCTACCCACTCGCCAAAATTCGTCGCCGTTTCCTTTATGAAGGCGCGACTATCGCCAGTATCGGCAGTCTATTGGGGTGTCTACTCGCTGTAGGGTATGCCCAGTTGATGATATTCGGGCTACAGACGTGGTGGTTACCTGCCATCGGCACGCCATTTATAGAATTTCATGCAAGTCTGTGGAGTTTACTTATTGGTATACTGATAACATTATTAGTTGTTATGAATACCATCCGTGGGAGCGTCGCCAAGATAGGACGTGCTGCAACAGCCTCACTCCTCGCAGGTGCCACGGATTTTGATGAAACCAAAGTCAAACTGATACCTCAAAAAGCAAATGTATCAGGAAATTGGACAGGAAAAATTAGTTTCTTTATTATCGGGATCTGGTTCGGTATCCTCGGTGGTCGTAGGCTCTTTACAGACGGTTGGAGCGGACTTATTTTTCTTATCGTGATGGTAGTTATTTTCATTTTTGTTTTCCGAATAGGTTTCCGTAAAGCAAGGGAAATTAACGCGAATCTCACTCCTCAACACATAAAATCATTCACCCTCTTTTGCTGCATTGGAATCGTTGTGGGAATAGTGATTGTTAATTTTTCTTTCGTCGCATGGATTCATGATAAGGTTTTGGCATTGATTGAACATCCCATTGTCCAATTTCTAATGTTAACTGCCTCTATTCTTGGTATAAGCTGGGTGGTCTTTGAAAGATGGTTAAGTTCGCAGAATGTGCCAAACAAATTAAGCAAAATGCGGTTTGCGCTCAGAAACGCCGCACGGCAACCGGGCCGGAGTAAAACCTGTGTTACAACAATCAGTTTGGCGTGCTGTATCATCGTCGCAGTCGGTGCGAATCGACACGATGCGCCACCAGAGACAGCATACGCTTTTGTTGCTGAGTCCGCGCTCCCATTACACCACAGTCTCAATACACCCGATGGCAAATTTGAACTCGGTTTTTCTGAAAAAGCATCCGAGCTGCTCAATGAATCCGAAATATTCCCGTTTCGCGCCCTGCCGGGTGAAGATGCCAGCTGCCTGAATCTCTACCAACCTCAGAAACCGCAAATCTTGGGGGCATCGAATACCATGCTCGACGAACTCCCTTGGAGCAACTTATGGGAGGGACAACCTGTAGATGGTAAAGCCATCGCTATCGGCGATGAAAACTCGCTCCGTTGGATTTTACACCATAACCCCAAGGACGATTTTCTGATTCAAGATGAATTCGGAAAACCGCTCAGTCTTGAACTTGTGACACTTAAAAACAGCCTTTTCCAGAGCCAATTGATTATCTCTGAGTCTAACTTCACGAAATACTTCCCAAGCCAAAGCGGATATCAGTTTTTCCTCATCAAAACACCTCAAACACTGCGAGAAGAGACCGCACAAGTTTTAGAGAAAACATTAGCCGATTACGGTTTTGACCTTACATCGGCATCCGCGCGATTAGAAAGTTATCGCGCCGTTGAAAACACCTATATCTCCACTTTCCAAAGCCTCGGCGGTTTAGGCGTGCTACTCGGCACTTTCGGGTTGGCACTGGTATTCTTTAGAAATATCATTGAGCGCCGTGGCGAATTGGCAACCTTACGCGCTTTCGGGTTCCGTCGGCAGCTGCTCTCGCGAATGCTGTTCCTTGAAAGCTGCTTCCTGCTCGCCGTCGGGATGCTGATCGGAATTGTCGCTGGCCTCGTGGCGATTCTGGGTTCCCAAGGGCATCTTCCTTCTTTTCCATGGGTATCCCTCACAATTACCTTGCTTTTCATCTTCGGTTTCGGTATAATTGCAAATGCAATTGCTGTTGCCGTGGCACTCCGAAGTCCACTTTTGAGCACACTCAAATCCGAATAATGCAGAGGCACACTTTCCAACTATACCGCTTTGAAACTTCTGTTTGCGGAGTGAGAAGTCTGTGCTGTCTGGGGAAATACGCTATGCGTCCTGTTAGGTTCAAAACTACACCTTATATCGTCCGTGCAGTTATACTCACGCTCTGTTTCCTGATATTGAGCGGTTGTTCCAGTGATTCTGACCCAAATACACCAAGCGCGGTCAATTACACGGAACGGGGGTGGAGCCTATACAAGTCGGGCAACTATGCACAGGCACTGCTCAGTTTTGAGCGCGCAGTCAATTTCGATGAAAATCTTGCCGATGCACATAACGGGATCGGGTGGAGCCATCTCAGCTTATCGCTGAACCCACTTTTAGCACAGGAAGCATTCCAGAACGCTGTGCAACTCGATGCCGCAAATGCGGATGCATGGGTTGGGCTTGCGAATCTTCTCTATTTACGGAACAAAGAGACTAACGATTTCAGGTCTGCTATCCGTGCGCTTGATAACGCGCTCCAAGCAGACGCACAATACCTCTTTCGGCACGACTACGATTCCAAAGCCGACCTCTACGCCTTGAAAGCGTCATGTTACTTCTATCTCGGCGAACATCAATCCGTAGCGGTGGAAATTAACAAGGCACTTCAAATTGATACGACACACGAGACGGCTATTGCGCTACAAAACCTATTGAAAGAATAAAACTGACGGTTTCCGACTGCTATTAAAGGAGAAAAATATGTCTCAAAACGTTATAACATCTACAAAATTAACCAATTTAACCCCTGCCCACAGTGGTAAGGTACGCGACCTTTATGACCTCGGCGATGAACTCTTGATCGTCTCCACCGATCGGATATCCGCCTTTGATGTCGTTTTGCCGAACGGTATCCCTGATAAAGGGAAGGTCCTAACCGGTCTGTCCACATTCTGGTTCAACTACACCGGATCCGTTGCTGACAATCATCTGATTACGACAGAAGTTGAAGATTATCCCGATGCGTTGCAGCCTGATGCGGAGCTGCTAAAGGGACGCTCCATGCTTGTCCGAAAAGCCGATCGCGTTGATGTTGAATGCGTTGTCCGTGGGTATCTCGCCGGTTCCGGTTGGTCCTCGTATCAGAAAACAGGCGAAATCTGTGGTCAAAAACTGCCGGACGGACTGCGCGAATCTGATCGGCTCCCTGAACTCCTGTTCACGCCGACAACTAAGGCAGAACAAGGCGAGCATGACGAACCGATCTCCATCGATGAGATGCGTAACGAAGTCGGCAGCGGACTGACGGATCAATTGATTCAGGCCAGTTTCGCACTCTTTGAAGCTGCAAGTCAACACGCCGAAAACGCCGGGATTATCCTCTGTGACACCAAATTTGAATTCGGGCAACACGATGGAAAACTGATTGTCATTGATGAAGTCTTCACGCCGGACTCATCTCGTTTCTGGCCCGCGGATCTCTACGAACCCGGCAAGCCGCAGCAGAGTTTCGATAAGCAGTTCGTTAGGGACTACCTCTCCGAAATCGGTTGGAACAAGGAACCCCCCGCCCCTGAGTTACCGGAGGATGTTATCTCCAAGACAAGCGAGAAATACCGAGAGGCATACCGTCTCATCGTTGGCGAAGAATTATAGGTAGGAGCGATCTGCGCTCGCGACCCTTTCTGCAAATTATTCTGTAGGAGCGAATTGTGCTCGCGACCTCTTATCTGAACAACTTTGTAGGAGCGAGCTGTGCTCGCGACCCTTTATTCAAACGTCATTTAATTGCCCCTGCTGAATCATACAGGAGAAACGACAATGCCAGGTCCACTGGACGGCATAAAGGTCTTAGATTTGACACGCGTCCTCGCCGGTCCCTATGCGACAATGCTACTCGGCGACCTCGGCGCAGAGGTCATCAAGATTGAACAACCCAGCATAGGGGACGAATCTCGGAACTTCGGTCCCTTCAAAAACGGGTTCAGCCTCTATTTCATGAGCGTGAATCGCGGGAAACGGAGCATCACACTCAACCTTAAAACCGAACGTGGACAAGCCATATTCAAGCAGTTGTTAGCACACACTGATATTGTCGTGGAGAATTTCCGACCCGGAACGATGGAAAAATTGGGGTTAGATTACGACACGCTGAAAACTGAGCATCCTTCACTTATCTACGCCGCGTGTTCAGGTTTCGGACAAACCGGTCCCTATGCACAACAGGGTGCTTACGACATGATCATTCAAGGCATGGGAGGCATCATCAGCATCACGGGTGAGCCAGAAGGACCGCCGGTACGCGTCGGTACCTCTATCAGCGACATCACCGCAGCCCTTTTCACGACAATCGGTGTTCTCTCGGCACTACACCACCGTAACCAAACCGGAAAAGGGCAGTTTGTAGATGTCGCGATGTTAGATAGCCTCGTCGCTGTCTTGGAAAACGCTGTTGTCCGTTATTTCGCCACAGGCGAAGCACCGAAACCACTCGGTGCGAGACACCCCGCCATTACACCGTTTGAGGCGTTCGCATCTGCGGATGGACACGTTATCATCGCACTCGGAAACGATACCCTCTGGGCAAAATTCTGTGAGCATGTCAATCGGCAGGATCTCATTTCGGATGAACGGTTCCGAACAAACGCTGGTCGGACGGAAAATCACGCGGAATTGTTTCCTATCCTTTCGGACATTATGTCCCAACGAGCAACCGACAACTGGATCGATGCCCTTGGACAGATCGGTGTGCCGTGCGGTCCTATCAATACGATGGACAAAGTGGTGAGCCATCCACAGGTACAAGCACGGGAGATGATTACCCGTATTGCGCATCAAATTACAGGCGAGGTTGAGGTGCCAGGTGTGCCGATCAAGTTATCGGAAACCCCCGGAAACGTGGAGGCACCTGCACCGAGTCTCGGCGAACACACAACCGAAATACTGACCGGCGTACTGAAAATGTCTCCAGACGAAGTGGCGAAGTTAAAACAAGATGGGATCGTTTAGAGTGTTTATCATGAATATAATTTTGTTGGACGAGGTCCCCGTGCCTCACCTAACGAAAACTGATGGCTGATGACTAATCCCCAAAAGGAGTTCGCATGTCAAACAACACTGCACAAACATTACACGGAACGAACCCGTTAACAGTGGAAGGGGACCTCGCCGCACAGATGGTTGAGGTGCTTGACGGTTATGTTACCAACGCTGTAGCGAATTCCCTTGAAAAACGGGAGACTTTGTGGCATCACGACTACACTTCTCACGAAGCCTATGCCGAATCTGTGGAACCGAATCGGGAACGGTTTAGAAAACAGATCGGGTGCCTTGATGAACGGCTCCCGATTGCGGCACTGAGCTACGTCGCCACGACAAAAGAGGTCACACAGATCGCAGCAGATGAGAACTACACTGTATCCCGCGGCCGTTGGCAGGTGTTTGACGCGGTAGAGGGTGAAGGGCTGCTCTTGGAACCGAAGCACAATGTCCCGATGATCGCGCAGGTCGTTGCACTTCCCGATGCCGACTGGACACCGGAGATGATAGCCGGTGTAACTGATGAGTTACCTACAAATGCCCAGTTTGCGAGACGTTTGGCAAAGGCGGGGTGCCGTGTCGTTGTCCCACTGCTTATCAACCGTGACGATACCTATTCCACTAACCCAACCATTGGTGCAAAAACGAATCAACCCCACCGCGAGTTCATCTATCGGATGGCGTATCAACTCGGAAGACATATCATCGGATATGAGGTGCAGAAGGTACTATCGGTTATTGACTGGATGTCTCTTTCTGACGTGCCGATTGGTGTTATCGGTTACGGTGAAGGCGGACTGATTGCCCTCTACAGTGCAGCGGTTGATACGCGAATTCAAGCGACGGCTGTCAGCGGATACTTCCAATCGCGACAGGAAGTATGGAGAGAACCGATTTACCGGAATGTATGGGGACTGCTACACGAATTTGGCGATGCCGAAATCGCAAGTCTCATCGCACCCCGTCCGCTGATGGTTGAAACGAGCCGTGGCCCTGAAGTCGCTGGACCGCCGCCACTTCGGGATGGTCGCGGCGGTGCTGCACCCGGACAACTCGTCTCGCCACCAATAGACTCCGCCAAGGCAGAGTTTAGCCGCGCACACGACTTTTATCACCAGCTCGGTAGTGAAGATACCCTACACCTCGTTTCTACCGAGGATAGATTGCCGGGTTCTCAAGAGACGTTAACCGCGCTCCTCACCGGATTGGGTGCTGAAAATGGATATATTGACGGATACCACGCTACTACTTCAACAACAGTTGACGATTTTGACTATGAGGCACGGCAAAAGCGGCAGTTTATGCAACTCGTAAATCTGACACAACGCTTTTTACGGGAAGCAGCATCGCGGCGGCAACAGTTCTTCTGGGAGAAGACCGATACCGCTTCACTCGAACGGTGGGAGGAGACATGTAAGGATGCCAAGACCTATTTCTGGGACGATGTTATCGGCAGATGTCCCTCTCCCGATGTTCCTGCCAACCCAAGAACTCGGCTCATTTATGACGAACCCCGTTGGAAAGGCTATGAAGTCGTCCTTGATGTCTGGGAAGGCGTTTTCGCTTACGGTATCTTACTCCTGCCAAACGATCTGCAGCCCGGTGAACAACGTCCCGTCGTTGTCTGTCAACACGGCTTAGAAGGGAGACCACAGGATACCGCCGATCCGAAGATAGAATCTGTCTATCATTCCTACGCTGCACAGTTAGCTGATAGAGGATTTATCACCTACGCACCACAGAATCCTTACATCGGTCAAGATGCTTTCCGTGTCATTCAACGTAAGGCGAACCCGATAAAATGGTCGCTCTTTTCGTTGATTATCCGTCAACATGAACGGACGCTCGACTGGTTAGCGGAACTCCCTTTCGTTGATGCAGATAAACTCGGATTTTATGGGTTATCTTATGGTGGCAAGACAGCCATGCGTGTCCCCGCAGTGCTGGATCGGTACGCCTGCTCAATCTGTTCTGCCGATTTCAACGAATGGATCGTCAAAAATGCGACCTATGATTCTCGATATAGTTACATGTTCACGGGTGAATATGAGATGCCGGAGTTTGATTTAGGGAACACATTCAACTACGGCGAGATGGCGGGTCTAATCGCGCCGCGCCCGTTTATGGTGGAGCGCGGACACGACGACGGCGTTGCGCCCGATGAGTGGGTCGCGCACGAGTTCGCAGTCGTCCGACGGCTTTACGTCCGATTGGGCATTGCCGATAGGACGGAGATAGAATTCTTTGACGGCGGACATCAGATTAATTCCGATGGCACCTTCAGTTTCCTACACCGCCACTTGAACTGGCCCGAACCGTCTTCAAAGTAAGTATCCAAACCTAACTATTAGGTTTCGTACAATCCTGACAACCGACATCTGAAAACTATTCTTCTGACCACTGAAAGAAAATTATGCTTTATTCCATCATCGTAAGCGCGGGGTTAGAAAACCTTGCACGTGAAGAACTATCCGAACGTTTTAGCGACACAGGACATCTGAAAATCCTGGAGCGCAAACCACAGCGACTCCTCTTCCAATACACAGGGAATCCGCGGGAATTGCTATCCCTGCGGACAGCCGAACATCTCTTTCTCATCTTGAAGCAGCTGCCGAAGATGACCCGTTCACGCAGCTCGTTAGCGGCACTCAGCGGTTCACTCGCGCGCTTCAATTTCAAAGAGATGTTTGAATGCTGTCGGCAGGTAGGGATCCGCGTCCGAAAACGGACACCATTTCGGGTAACAAGCCGACTCTCAGGAAAACGTAACTTCCGACGCGTTGACCTCCAGCGTGTCGTGGAACAGGCGTTATTGAAGCGCGGCTGGTATCTGAATTCGTCAAACTCAGCATTGGATGTCTGGGCAGAGGTACATGGCGACGACGGGTATATCAGCGTCAAACTCTCAGGAAATGATATGGCGCAACGTCCTTACAAACACGCACATATCCCTGCATCCCTCAAACCGACATTGGCATATAGCATGGTCCGTCTCTCACGACCGCATCCGAACGATGTTTTTTTGGACGCGATGTGCGGTGCTGGCACTATTCTTTTAGAACGTGCCCTTACTGGTCGTTACCGTTACCTTATCGGTGGCGATGTCTCCACCGATGCATTGGACGCAACTATAGAAAATTTCGGCAGGCAACATCAACCGCGCCAATTTTTCCATTGGGATGCCCGTAGTTTACCACTACAGCCAAATACCGTGGATAAAATCGCCTGTAACCTACCATTTGGTGAGACCATCGGAAATGTCTCGCATCTGACGAATTTATATCGGCGTTGCCTCAAAGAATATGCCCGCGTCCTGAAACCGAGAGGGCGGATGGTACTCCTCACTTCGCAACGCACACGCCTTGACGACGAGCTGGAACAGCTGCGTTTTCTTGATGTCCGGCAACGGTTAACAGTCAATGTCCGTGGAAAAAAGGCGTGGGTATACGTTATCTGTTTCGCATAACACGCCTTCTAAATCCATCGGCTTCTTTTTCGCTGGCGAGGTTTTGCGGCGTACTCGGCCAAATGCGATCTGCATTCCGACCTCACCTCAGTTCGGAGGCATACGCGAAAAAGGCGGTGTTAAAAACCCCACCTACCGACTACTGATGGCTGATGGCTGACTGCTGATGGCTATTACATCTCCGGTACTCTCACCGCAACCTCTTTCCCTGCTGCATGCGAACGGAAGATACCGTCCATAATCACGTTCGTGAGCAGAACACCCTCTGGCGGTATCGGTGACGGCGCGTCCGCTTTGACGGCTTCACGGAACGCGATCATCTGTGCCGCCCAGTTATCGGACTGCGGGAATCCTGAGAATTGGATCGTCGTCATCCCTTCCGGCGGGTTCGGTTCTGCTGTTAATCCCTCCGATTCGACAAACTTCTTGAGATCACCGGCATACGCATCGGCATAAATAACCGGTCCACCCAACGAGAAACCCGCTTTCGTCCCAAGATGGAAGTTGCCACCGAGCGAGTCCTGATGCACTGCCCAAGAGATTTTGAACACCATCACACCGCCATTGTCAAACCGTACCCACGCTGCACCGAATTCTTCAACATCCATGATCCCTTTAAATCTCGGATCCTGCTGCGAGATATAATCCTCGGTAATCGCGGAGACACGCACCGGTTTCGGATACCCCATCGCATATAGCGAAGCGTGCATATTGTAGACACCAATATCCACGGTTGCCCCCGCCCCCGCCGTCTTTTTATAGATGAACGTATGTCCCGGATTCCCGCGTCGCCTGCAGCCTGCAGATTCGGAATAGTAGATATCGCCGAACAATCCCGCGTCGAACGCTTTTCTTATGAATTGGATCCTCGGATCAAACGTAGGATTGAGACCGATTTGTAAGATTTTGCCTGATGCCTTCGCTGCCCGCACCATTGCGGTTGCATCTGGGAGTGTCGCCGCCATCGGTTTTTCGCAGAGGACGTGTTTACCGGCGTTCAACGCTGCTACCGTTGGTCGCCGATGTCCCTGATTGTAAGTGCAGACACTCACCCCATCGAGTTCGTCCATTTCAAGCATCTTGTTGTAACTTGAAAAAGCGTTCTTTCTCGGAACGCCCCACTCATCAGCGGCTTGGTTCGCCTTGCTTTTAATGATGTCACAGACCGCGATGATCTCGAAACCGCCGACTTTCTCGTATGTGCTTCGGTGCGCACGTGAAATGCCACCTGTACCAATAATACCAACCTTGACAGTCATACCCTTATCTCCTCATAATAAATTTATGGTCAAAAATAAAAATATGTAGACACTAAAATATACCGTCTCCACTGACAACTAACTGCTGATGGTTGACTGCTATATCTAAATCTCCGGCACTCTCACTGCAACCTCTTTTCCTGCTGCATGCGAACGGAAGATACCGTCCATAATCACGTTCGTCAACAGAACGCCTTCTGGTGGTAGCAGCGACGGAGCATCCGCTTTGACAGATTCACGGAACGCTGTCATCTGTGCTTCCCAGACATTAACCTCAGGAAACCCTGATAACCGGATCGTCGTCATACCCTCCGGTGGGTTCGCTTCCGCTGTGAGTCCTTCGGATTTGACGAGTTTCTTAAGTTCATCGGTATAGGCATCGGCATAGACAACCGGTCCATTCAGAGAGATACCCATTTCTTTACCGAGACAAAAACTCGGACCGAGCGAATCTTGGTGGATCGCCCAAGAGATTTTGAACACCATCACACCGCCATTGTCAAACCGCACCCACGCGACACCGAACTCTTCAACGTCCATGATACCCTTAAACCTCGGATCCTGCTGCGAGATGTAATCCTCTGTGATAGCAGAGACGCGCACCGGTTTCGGGTAACCCATCGCATACAACGAGTTGTGCATATTATAGACACCAATGTCTACGATTGCTCCCGCTCCCGCGGTCCTTTTGTAGATGAACGTCCGTCCAGGATTTCCGCGTCGCCTGCAGCCTGTAGATTCAGAGTAATAGATGTCGCCGAGTAATCCTTTGTCAATCACTTTTTTAGCGAATTGGAGTCTCGGATCAAAGGCACTTTTGAGGCCGATCTGCAAGATTTTGCCTGACGCTTTCGCTGCCCGTACCATTGCGGTCGCATCCGGGAGCGTCGCCGCCATCGGTTTCTCACAAAAGACGTGTTTACCGGCGTTCAACGCTGCCACTGTCGGACGGCGATGTCCTTGGTTGTAAGTACAAACGCTGACCGTATCAATTTCGTCCATCTCAAGCATCTTGTTGTAACTGGTGAAAACATGTTTTCTGGGGACACCCCACTTATCGGCAGCTTCATTTGCTTTGCTTTTGATGATGTCGCAGACCGCAACGATCTCGAAACCGCCTACTGCCGTATAAGTCCTATGGTGTGTCCGTGAAATACCGCCTGTACCCACAATACCGACTCGAATCGTCATACGCTTATCTCCTCATCAGAATTTACGTCCACTCTTTTGCTGGCGAGGTTTCCAACCTCGTCTACTGACGGCTATTCAACCTTCGGCACTCTCACCGCAACTTCTTTACCCGCTGCATGTGAACGGAAAATACCGTCCATAATTACATTCGTGAGTAGGACCCCCTCGGGGAGTATCGGCGATGGCGCGTCCGCTTTGACGGCTTCACGGAACGCCGTTATCTGTGCTTGCCAGACATCGACCTCTGGGAATCCAGAGAACTGGATCGTCGTCATCCCTTCCGGTGGGTTCGCTTCTGCTGTGAGTCCTTCGGATTTGACAAGTTTCTTCAGGTCATTTGTATAAGCATCGGCATAGACAACTGGTCCGTTCAGAGAAATACCTGCTTCTTTACCGAGGCAAAAACTCGGACCCAACGAATCCTGATGCACTACCCAAGAGATTTTGAACACCATCACACCGCCATTATCAAATCGGACCCATGCGACACCGAACTCTTCAACGTCCATGATCCCCTTAAATTGCGGATCTTGCTGGGAGATACAATCCTCGGTAATTGCGGAGACACGCACCGGTTTTGGATACCCCATCGCATACAACGAATCGTGCATATTGTAGACACCGACGTCTACGATCGCGCCGGCACCTGCGGTCCTTTTGTAGATGAATGTACGTCCCGGATTCCTGCGTCGACTACCTCCTGTGGATTCAGAATAATAGATGTCGCCGAGCAGTCCTGAATCGATCACCTTCTTAGCGAATTGGAGTTTCGGATTAAAAGTGCTGTGGATACCGATTTGCAAGATTTTGCCTGACGCTTTCGCTGCCCGCACCATTGCGGTCGCGTCTGGGAGTGTCGCCGCCATCGGTTTCTCACAAAAGACGTGTTTACCGGCATTCAACGCTGCGACCGTCGGACGGCGATGACCTTGGTTGTAAGTGCAAACACTGACTGTATCAATTTCGTCCATCTGAAGCATCTTGTTGTAGCTGGTGAAAACGTGTTTTCTGGGGACACCCCACTTATCGGCAGCTTCGTTTGCCTTACTTTTGATGATGTCGCAGACCGCGACGATCTCGAAACCGCCGACTTGCGTATAAGCCCGCTGGTGCGCACGTGAAATACCACCCGTACCCACAATACCGACTCGAATCGTCATACGCTTATCTCCTTATAACAAACTTGTAGAGACCTACCGGTAGACACTCTTTGGAAGCACGCTGATCAACAATGTATCGTTAATTGTCCAATCTGCTATAATTGCTATATGAGTTTAGACGAAATCGGTTTGCAATGCAAGTGGAAAATGTGATACACTTCAAAGTACATATCTATAAGGCGATAGAAAGGAGGATACCATGGATACTAACACAGGTAAAAGGCGGTTGTCCCAAGCACATCCCCAACAGAATCTGCAGCGCAACTCAGAACCCGAACATACATTTAACCAACTACGCTGAATTACTTCATTATTCTTGTGAATAGTGGACGCAGACGTGACATTTTTGAAAAGAATCAAATAGCGATGGGATACGCTGGTTTTAGTGACCTGATTGGTATTGCAGATTTTGGCACACCTGATGCCTCTGTCAACCACGACGAAGCCATCTACGAATTACAATCGAAATCATGATTTTTGTTGATATTGGTGGCTGGATCGCTATTTTAAATCGGAGAGATCAATACCATCAAGACGCTGTGACGATATTCAACAAACTGCAACAACAGCAAATGCGTCTCCTAACTATAGATTCGGAAGATGGTGTGTGAGGAGGCCTGTAAAATTAGAGACTGGAGGCAGTGGATGACAATACCTCAAGGACACACGAGCAACAAAACCTATCACTCAAGTGTTTATAAAATTACTGGTTTATCTGGGGAGGATTGATCATGTTTATAAAATATGGTTTTGGAATATTAATGGTTTTGATGGTGTTATCAGGATGCAGTAAAGGTGCTATTGATATGACACCTCTACAGAAAACTGCAGATATGACACCTCTACAAAAAGCTGAACTTGACTTCCGCGCCTATATCGACGCTTTAAGAACACTAAAAGAGCAGCGACAACCGGATAATTTGGACGCACGTGATAGAATTCAGACGAAATATCTCGGAATTTCTAATGAACTTCTAAACACATTGACGGGAATTTATTTCCATGAATATAGAGAGAAGTTTGGACAGGATACCATTGGTATGCAAGTTGGTCATCGACCTATTCTTATTGCATACCTCTGTCTTCGATATACTTACCCTGAAAAAACAGAATGGGAACTCAGAGAAAATTATCGTGAGTCTGTTAAACGTGGAGAGGTCAAAGCAATCAGAGCAAACAGAGATGAAAATTGGAGATGGAATCCCGAATAATATTAAAAACGGATTGAAAAAACTTTGATTCCCGATATACCGGCTGTAGGCGCGATCCCGGAATAGTCCACCGAAATCCGTATTGCCCTTTTACCGCTGATTTCTGTTGGCAGTAAGGGAGCTTCGATAAAAAAAATAACATCGGACTTTGTAAGTTATTTTTTTAGCACTTCTTCACGATGCCAACCCAATGCTTCTTGAGCTGGATAAAACTCATTATGATCAGGCAATAGTATCGACTTACCTCGCAAGGTAGTCAACAACCACTCTGTCGGTCCACGCTCCAACATAAGCTCTGAAACAATCACTTTATAATTTCTATCCACGGAAATTAAGCCTCTGTCAAAAGACCAATGATGTAGTTGGCAAAGAGAAATCCCGTTCCGGACATCGTTATTTCCTGAAATTGTGAATGGAATGATGTGGGCAGCCTCGGTCACACTTTCTCCATCCAGTGTTAAAACATACAATTGGCAAACTGCACAGGTGTAATCGTAAATTCGCATGATTGCTTGACGAAAACCTGCGGTGCGAATTGGATCCTCTGACTCTGTTGGTGCTAACGGTTGTAGAGATGAAAATGTTTGTTCAACTTGCTGGAGCAGTACCTGCCTGTACTCACCGATCTGCTGCTCTTCAGTTATAAGACTTTCAATATCTGCTTTGAAATCTGTGAAATAGGTGTCTATAAGGGTTTGGCGGATTGTCTCTCGATCATGGATATTAGTAAGTAAACAGAAAAACTCGTCATCAAAACCGGCGTATGAGATAATTTCTCGGAGGTGAGAAACCGTTTTAATTTGCGTAATAACGTTTAGTGCTGTCTCATATCCTGCGTTAGCGTGAAGATGCCAGAATCCGTCCCTCTTTAAGTGGAAAAATGGTAAGGCGAGATTAGGTCTGCGGTCAGTCACTATCGACCAATATTTCATGAAAATCTCAAACAAATCTGGAGAAGGCGAGATTTTATTCTCGCGAATTTGTCCTTGTTCAATTAGTTCAATGATTGCCAGCAAAAGAACAGGCTTATTAGGTGCTACGCCATGTGCTCTGTCTATTCGTAAGCGTTTCATTTTTTCAATATATCTTTGTAGAACATTAATAGACATTTTCTTTTCGTACTCTTAGATGAAGGCTAATATAAAGGTCTCACAAAGGTTAACTGTTTTCCGATGGATCAATTTTATCATATCTCTGAAAAGAAAGGTCAATTTTTTGCAAGCATAATTTCCACTGAAAAAAACGCCTCCAATCCTTTGACCCCTCCCAAACCTAAAGGATTGGGATTCCTTTGACGGAACTCCCAAGTGGTTCTTTTAGGTTATACCACGACGTCCATTTGACGTTCTGCGATACTGGCTTCTCTGACTCCCTTCAGCGTCGCAATCGTCCAGACGTTATCCTTGGGAGCTTGTTCGGGTTTAATCCGAACCGACACGAGTGTAATCTCGCGGTGCGGGTCATCTGGCACACTACGGAAAATCACTTGAACCTTCGTGACCGACCGATACTTCTGGCAAGTATTTCTTGCTTCAGAACTTGAAATCTCAACAAAATCTGAACCTCGCAAGGTTTCAGGAATATCGTATCTTTCAACGTATTCGGATTTTGTGATGTTCGTTTTTAATGGATATTAGCCATAGTCATTCTGTCCTTGTAAGAGGGTGATTGAGACCAGTAGCAAGGTAGCTACTGCTTACACGTCTCAATCAATGACTATGTTAATTATACTACATTTTTGACGAAATGTCAACTCTTTTTTTAACTATAGCCCCATGGTCTAATTCAATAGGGCGGTTCTGTATCCCAAAGCTAAAGCATTGGGTTTTAGAACCGAAAACGTAGATAAATCCCGGTTCAGACGAATGAGCTATTAGCAGTCAGTAGGTAAAGGGTTCCATTTTTCTTGACACTTCTGTTTAACTGTGTTATACTGAACTCAATGATAAGGTTAAGATAACGAATCAGCTTGAAACCGCAAATTAGGAGGACACGGAAATGAAAAGGTTACTTTGTTTCGCATCAGTTCTCGTGCTAATTTGCACGAGCTACACATTTGGACAGGATGTCGCTGTGTTTTATGACGCAGCAGTTGAAAACGGTGGCGGCTTAGCTGTTCCGAACCCGAGTCAGTTAGCAGAAATGATCGTAGAAGAACTTGAAGATAGAAAGTTAACTGCTGAAATTGTGGATAGTGACGAGTTAGCGGAGTATATGGAGGCGAACCCACAGGGTATCTATATCATCACGCAAGGGAATACCCCAGGGACAATATTTAAGAAGGAAGGCAAGAAAGACTTAGTCTATACGTGGTTACGAGGCGGCGGCATCGGTGGATTCATCGGCGATTACGCCTTCTACTATTATTGGGATAAAGGGGCACGTGTTACGGCTGCGGGTGCCGGGCAGCAGAGTGTGTTTGGTGCTACAGTCACAAATGGTACGGTCTCGCAAGTCAGCCCGACGGATCTTGGGAAGGAGTACATACCTTCTCTCAAAAAGTGGAGTTCAAATCGGGCATCAGGTCTCGCTGTTTTGAAGGCGAACGATTTTAAGTATGAGAGTTATGCCGACGACGGCGTAAATGCAGATCCAATCGCTTACCAAACAAAAGACATGAAGGGGTGGTTTATCAACTTCCATACCTCGTGTTGTGGAACAGCCATACCCCCAAATGATCAGATCGCTACGGAATACGCAGAACTTATTTCAAATCGTTTTGCGACCGCAAAAGCGGTAGATCCAACCGGTAAAGTTAGTGTTGTCTGGGGACGACTCAAAAAATCACTACAGTAGCATTTCGTCATTGAAACTATTGTTAACCTGTAGCCTCAATCCTATATTGAGGCTACAATCAATTAAACACACTTTACGGATTGCTGACAACCGATAACTGAAAAAAAACGAAACCCTCTAAAAAAATAAATTATTTACTTGACAAATTTTTGAGAAAAAGGTAAGATAAACAATAGCTCACTTACCCCCATTTTTTTCTGAGGTATAAGATTAGGGTTTGTGAGAGGGTATAGGTACGAGAAACCCACGCTAATAAATGTCAAAAAGCGTATCCCCTCTACATCGAGGATCCGTGAAATTAGCATTATAGGTGTATCGAGCTATAGGACATTCTGTGCAATGTCCACATTTCATACGAAAGCATATAGGAGACTATTCTTATGAGACTATCTATGATTGTTGCTGGCGTTCTATGCGCCGCAATCCTTGCATTCTTGGCACCCACAGCCGATGCGGTAAATAAAGTAGATGTTTTCATCTACACAGACACCACGCAGTGGATTGACCAAGGGTCCGCAAAGAAAGAAGCCGAAATCCTCGCAGAAGAGATCAAAGGAAAGAACGGCATCGGTGAAGTGATTCTTCACGGTCCCGCGAAAGAAGTCGAAGCCTGGACGAAAGATCACGCCGTTGATAACGGACACCACATTATCGTCATGTTCGGTGACGTTCCGGTTGAAATTTATGATGTCGGTAAAGACAAGAAGAAAGATACGCTCGCTGAGGACTTCCTTGATGCTGGCAATACCTTCTCAAACAGTGCCGACTATTTTTTCTGGGGTGTGGGAGGCAGAAATGAAGCCAATGGACTTCAAAACATGATGGACATCCCGGACATCGTTCAATGGGATGACAACACCGCGATGAAAGTGACGGCGGAAGGGAAAGACCTCACGCCGACTTTGAAAGATTACGCTACTGATCGTCCTTTCCACCTTGACCAACTTGATGGCGATTGGGTCTTGGAAGTCGCATTCGCTACAGAAACCGGGAAAGGCAAAGGCGCGGCGCGTTGTGATCCGTGTATCGTCCATAATACAAAGACAAATGGACGACTCATCCAAGTTTACCAAACCGCTGGTCAAGCAGACCCGAAAGGTTTAGTCATTTCCGAAATTATTCTCAATTACTATGTTGAAGCTGTGGGCGCACTTGACGTCGACCCGCAAGATAAACTCCCTGCCGTATGGGGGGATATTAAAACCAGGAGGTAACGCTTAATGCGTACAATTTTTCTCTCACTAACGCTCATTGCGTTAATGGCACTCCCTTTAGCACCCGTCCTTGCCGCCGGTGAAGTCGCTATCTACACTGGAACCACGCAATGGATCGACAAAGGGGCTGCTGATGAACAGGCACAGATCTGTGTCGATATGCTCGATGATGCCGGGATCTCTAATTTCTGGCTCGACAGCGATGGCGATATGGATGCCTTAGCCGATTGGATGAAAGATGTCACCGGTGACCAAGGCTTGGATATTTGTGTCCTTTACGGTGATTTGCCACCAACGCTCTATCCGGATGGTAACGCGCAACCGGAGGGTTCTGTCGGTGAGACTTTCATTGAAACCACTGATGGCGATGCGTTCATCAATCACGCCGATTACATGTTCTGGGGCTTAGGCGGCAGAAACGAGGTCGGCGGTTTACAGAATATGATGGATATTGAGGGTATCACTATGTGGGACGATAATACCCCATGTAACGTTACCGATGAAGGGAAATCCATCTCGCCGAGTTTACCCGATATTCAGTCCGATCGTCCGTTCCACGTTGATGAACTCGATGGCGATTGGGAAGTCGAAGTCTCCCTCGCACAAAACGATTCCGGCACCCGTGCCGATCCGATTATCGTCCGCGATGGAAACCTCGGTAGACTCATTCCTGTGATACAGACCGCAGGTGGCACCGAGCCAAAGGGTGCTGTCGCTGCTGAAATTATCATCTGGCTCATGTCGACAACACCGGTTGAACCCGCTGGCAAGATCTCCACTACATGGGGCACCTTGAAAGCTGACCGGTAGATCTAATCTATAGTCTCAACATTCCCTTTGTAGGTGTCCTTTAAAACACTTCTACAAAGGGAATGTTCAATTATACTTAAACCTCCCAGCTAAAAAATCAGAGATGAAATTTAGCAAACTCAGTTACCTGTTTACACTATCCACCCTCGCTTTATTGGTATTTGCCTGCCACGATCCTATAGAGTCACCGCTTGTTGGTAACCTTCCCCTCAAAACGATCACAACCGCCAAAGATAACGCAGTCATGGTTTATGTGCCCGCGGGTGAATTCCTCATGGGGACCACTGATGAAGATATGGAAGATTTCAAAGAATTCTTTCCACTCCGCGATCCAGTCCGGTATGATAATGAGCGTCCGCAACGCACCGTCTATGTCGATGCTTTCTATATTGACAAATTTGAGGTGACAAATCAGCAGTACAAGCAATTCCTTGCTGAGACCGGTTATGAACCTACGCACTATTTAGACTATGAACCGCATAATGCACCGGATTTCCCTGCGGCTGTCTTAACTTGGGAAGATGCCGCCGCCTACGCGAACTGGGCAGGCAAAAGGTTACCCACCGAGGCAGAATGGGAGAAAGCCGCACGCGGTACAGATGGACGGCACTGGCCCTGGGGCAATGAATGGGACGACACAAAGCTCAGCGGAAACGACGGAACGGGGTTAAAAGATGGTTACCGAGAAACCGCGCCCGTCGGACAGTTTCCACAAGGCGCAAGTCCTTACGGCGCACACGATATGGCTGGCAACCTCTGGGAATGGGTGGCTGATTGGTATGATCCGAATTATTACCGTAACGCACCGACCAATATCAATCCGATGGGACCCGAAACCGGTGATGGACATGTGCTAAGAGGTGGTGGATGGGCTGAGAACCACGACTTCACGCGATGTGCAAGTCGTCTCGGTGGAAACCCCGGTTCACTCATCCGCGGTTTTCGGTGCGCAATGGATGCCCCTTCGCAAGAATAGTATCAATACAAGAATCCTCACTAAATCCTACCAATGTGCGTCGCTCCGTAGGTTGGGTCGAACAGATGCCATCAAAATCCTCTGCTATACTTCTCTTGAAAATAACCGTTGTTCGTCCCTCGCGAGGCTCTTGACAATCATTCCGTAAATTAGGTATAATAGATAGATGGTAACACTTTGAAACAGATTGTTACACACATAAACCCGGACTTAGATGCTATTGTCAGCGCATGGCTCGCCCAAGACTTCCTTTTCCAAGATCACGCGTCCGAAGTCTTGTTTGTGAGTCGCAAAGTCCCCGAAAAATTGATGCTGCACGCCGACTGTCTCGTGGATGTTGGTAACACCTATTGCCCGGAAAATTACCGGTTTGATCACAAACCGCCTGCGTTTCAGGATAGGAACAGCACGTGCGCAACTCGGCTCATCTGGAAATATCTGTTAGACATCGGTGCTGCCGTTGCACATCTCGAACCGCTTGTGGAAATAACGTATCAAGGCGATACGCATCGCAATTCGGAAGCCCTTAAACAGAGTCGAATCAACGGAGCACATGCAGAATTAACGAAATTAAAAACTGAATACAGAGATACCACAGAGGTCTACCAACAGATGGTTCTCTGGCTGAGGAGTTACACAAAACAACCATGAAGCAACTTACATACCTACTTGTAGTACTCTTTATCATCGCGGGATTCGCGAGTGCAGATGAATGGTCTCAATGGCGCGGTGAAAATCGCGAGGGTGTTTGGAACGAAACCGGCATCATTGAAAAATTCGAGGGACCGGAAATTCCGATCCGCTGGCGTGTGCCTATTGGGAGCGGCTACAGCGGTCCCAGCGTTGCTGACGGACGCGTCTATATTACGGATCGTCTCGATAAACCGAAACAGGTCGAACGCGTTCACTGTTTCGATTGGGAAACTGGGGAGCAACTCTGGTCTTACACCTATGATGCCGTATACAAAATCGACTATACAGCAGGCCCCCGTGCGAATGTTACGATCCACGATGGACTTGCTTATGCCTTAGGCGCGATGGGACACCTTCACTGTTTGGACGCTGTTACGGGTGATGTCGTATGGAAAAGAGATCTCAATGCCGAATATAATATTAATATGCCAATCTGGGGCATCGCGTGCGCACCGATTGTTGAGGCGGAAAACCTTATCGTTCAAATCGGTGGTAAGCCGGATGCCTGTATTGTCGCATTTGACAGGAAAACCGGTGAGGAGAAGTGGAAAGCATTGGATGATAACGCCTCTTATTCGGCACCTATTGTCATCACACAGGCAGGCAAACGCGTCTTAATCTGTTGGACAGGTGCTAACATCGCCGCCCTTAATCCAGAAACGGGAGCCGTACACTGGCTCTATCCGTTCCTACCGAAAAGTTTTGAGATCGCTATCGCTACCCCTATTTTCGATCAGAATGAATTGTTCGTTACTGAGTTCCAGCAAGGATCTCTTCTCCTGAAACTGTCATCGGATGAATTGACAGTAGAGAGCATTTGGCATCGCAAGGGAAAAAACGAACAGAACACCGATGCACTTCAGACGACAATGGCGACACCTGTCCGAATAGGTGATTACATCTACGGCGTGGATAGTTACGGTGAACTCCGCTGTCTTGATGCTCGGAATGGCGATCGGATTTGGGAGGACCTCTCTGCTGTGCGGAAGGCGCGTTGGAGCAACATCCATTTCGTCAGCCACCCGGTCTCAGGAGACAACAGGGTCTGGATGTTCAACGAACACGGCGAACTCCTCATCACGGAACTCTCTCCTGAAGGGCTTAATATCATCAGTCGTGCTAAATTAATCGAACCGACACGCGACCAATTAAACCGCAGAGGCGGCGTTACATGGTCACACCCAGCGTTTGCCTATAAACACGTTTTTGCCAGAAACGACAACGAACTTGTTTGCGCTAACTTAGCAAAGAACGAAAAATAAAAGGAATCCACGGAGGCTAAAATATTGGAAACGATCCGGATGCCGGAGGTAGACTTACGCCCTGGCGAACAACTCCACGGCTTTGAGGTAAAAGCCGTTACACCTATCGACGAATTACGTGCAGTGACGATTGAATTGGCGCATCAACATAGCGGTGCCCGTCTACTGCATCTCTATACAGAAGATACCGAAAATCTTTTCTCCATTAATTTTCCGACCCCGCCATCGGATGATACCGGTGTCCCGCATATTCTTGAGCACGCAGTCTTAGCAGGTTCACACAAATTTCCGGTGAAAGAGCCGTTCTTTGAGATGATTAAAATGAGCATGGCGACGTTTATCAACGCCATGACAAGCTCCGATTTTACCTGCTACCCCGTCTCAAGCAACGTCAAAAAAGACCTCTTCAACTTAGCGGAAGTCTACTTTGACGCGGTCTTCCATCCGCTACTGACGGAAAACACCTTCAAACGCGAAGGACACCATCTCGCACCGGCTGATCCAGAGAATCCGACTGGCGATTTAAAAATAACAGGCATCGTCTATAACGAGATGAAAGGTGCATTCTCAGACCCTGAGGCTCGGTTATACCGGTCCATGTCGAATAAACTTCTCCCTGATACGCTTTATGCCTGTGAATCCGGTGGTGACCCTGTTGCTATTCCCGACTTAACTTACGCCCAGCTCAAAGCGTTCCATGAAACCTATTATCATCCGAGCAACGGCTATTTCATTCTCTACGGCGATATTCCAACGAAAGATTATCTCGCCTTCCTCGCCGATAAGTTAGATAAGATTCCGAGGAACGCCGCAAGTACCGCATTGCGTCCGTTGCGACCAGAGGTCACACGTCAACCCAAATGGGATGCGCCTCGGACTGTAAAGGATACCTATCCGGTTGGGGCAGATGAACCGCTCACAGAAAAGACATATCTCATGCTCAGCTGGCTCATCGGGGATGCTACTAACGTCCAAGAGGTCATCCTGGGGCAGATTTTGAGCCTCATTCTGATGGGTAATGAAGCCGCCCCGCTCCGTAAGGCGATTATTGATTCCAAACTCGGTACCGACATTGCTTCCGCCAGTGCGAGTTCTATCGGTCCCGCAGCTATTTTTTACGTCGCTCTTAAAGGGAGTGAACCCGATCGCATTGAAGCGTTCACCCAATTGGTCACCGATACCCTAATACAGATTGCGGATTCAGCGATTGATAGCGAAAAGGTCGAAGCAGCATTTCAACAATTGACCTATCACTATCAAGAAGTTGCCTCAATGTTCCCGCTCCGTATGCTCTATCGCGTCATCAATGGCTGGATCTATGAAAAAGAGTCGGACACGTTCCTAAAGATCAGAGAGACGTTCGCTGATGTTCGTCAACAGTGGCTGGAAAATCCATCAATTTTCAGCGACTTCATCCGCGAAAACTTCATCAAGAATCCACATCGCTTGACCAATATCCTCTCTCCTGATCGGGATATGCAGACGAAAATGGATGCGGAACTCGTCGAACGGATGAAGGAAACTCGAGCACAACTGACGGATGAAGAAGTACAGCGGATTGCCGCGGATGCCGCGGAACTCGAACGTCTTAATGGTGTACCTAATCCACCAGAGGCACTCGCGAAGCTGCCACAACTCCAAGTTAGCGATCTCCCCGAAAAACCGAAACATATCCCGACAACCGTTGAAAACGTCGGTGGGCAGGATCTGCTTCACAACGATGTTTTTGCCAACGGTATTAACTATCTTGTTCTGAATTTCAATTTACAAGGGTTACCGCAGCACCTCTGGAATTACATACCCAGATACGCTGACGCTATTAGCAAACTCGGTGCCGCTGATATGAGTTATGAAGAGATGGCACAGCGAACATCGTCCGTCACCGGCGGCATTGGATGCTCACCGTGGTTTTCTACACACGCGCTTGACCCGAATCGCTCTATGCAGAGCATGTCGTTTAACCTTAAAGCACTTGATGGAAAAATGGATGCCGCACTGGATGTCCTCCACGATCTGATTTTCGCTGTGAACCCGCGCGATACCGAACGCCTCAAGGATGTGCTAACGCAAGCCGTCGCAGAATATCAGACAGAGATGATTCATGACGGTTCGAGTACGGCGATTCATCACGCTTCACGTGGACTCTCATCGAACGCGCATCTCGCTGAAATCATCTACGGTCTGCCACAACTCCGCAATAGCGAAAAACTCCTCAACGGTTTTGACGAACTTAATGCCGACCTTATGGGTCACATAGAAGGGATACGCGATTTTTTGTTGGCCCGTGGACGGGTGACCGCCAGCTTTACCGGTTCAGATACCGCTTTTGAAATAACGCGAACCAAACTCGGTGCATGGCTCGGCGCGATGCGGGACGCACCTGTTGCTTCTGAATTGATTGCGTTCCAGCAGTTTGAGACCCCACCGAGAGAAGGATTGGCGGGGCCCATTCAGATTGCGCACTGCGCGCACGTGATGCCGGCACCACACTATTCGCACCCGGACTCAACGCTGCTGACGATCGGGGCGCATCTCATTCGGCTCGATTACATACTGAGTGAAATCCGTTTTAAAGGCAATGCTTACGGGGCAAGGTTCTCCTATAGCCCTTACGAAGCGGTCCTGTGTCAATCCTCATTCCGGGATCCGCACGTCGCTCGCACGATTAACGTCTTTGAGCGGACTGTTGATTACGTTAAACAGGTGGAATGGACGCAGGTAGATATAGACCGTGCGATTATTGCTACGGCGAAAGATGGTGAGAAACCGATCCGTCCGAGCCAGGCCGCAAGTGGTGCCCTGAGTCAACACCTCGTCGGGCAGACGCGCGAGATGCGGGAGGAACGCTACGCGCAACTCCGTCAAGCAACCCCGGCTGAGGTCAAACGGGCACTCCTTCAACTCTTGGAGGAAAACGCGGATAAAGCCGCGGTCTGTGCCGTTTCCAGTCGCGAAAAACTGGAAGCAGCGAACAGTGAACTGGCACAACTTCTTGTTATTGAGGATATTTTAATCTAACCTGTATGGACATGCACGCTTTCATCGGTAGGGGTGAAACCCCTACCCTTATAATAAAATAGGAAGGAATTGAAGATGAAAAGAATTGCAATTTTGACAATATGTCTCTTCGCATTAGCGGCGGTTGCGGCAATTGCAGCACAACCGGAGGGTTTTGAGAAAAACTGGCACCACTGGCGCGGCCCCCACGCGACAGGTGCTGCTCTTGATGCAAATCCGCCTACGACATGGGGTGAAACTGAAAACATCCGATGGAAAGTGGCTATTCCGGGTACTGGACACGCCACACCAATCGTTTGGGAAGACAAAATTTTTATACAAACCGCAATCAAAGGCGAAGCCCCAGAAGAACCAGAAGAAAAAGATAATGATAATCCATTCAGTGGATTCTTTCAAGAGAGACGCGGACGCGGTGGTGTTACAGACGTGTACAAATTCGACCTTATCGCGCTTGACCGCAGCAATGGAGACATCCTCTGGCAGAAAACACTCCGCGAGATACAACCGCACGAAGGTACGCACCAAGATGCCACTTATGCATCAAATTCGCCTGTAACCGATGGCGAATACGTCTACGCCTATTTCGGTTCACGCGGACTCTACTGCGTTGACATGATGGGGAATGTGAAGTGGGAAAAAGACATCGGCACAATGTATAAGCGTAATACATTCGGTGAAGGCAGCTGCCCAGTACTCTACGAAAATACACTCGTTATTTTGCAAGATCACGAGCGTGCTTCTTTCATCACTGCCCTTGACAAACGCACAGGCGATGTCCTCTGGAAGACCGACCGCGATGAAAGAACGACCTGGTCTTCGCCGATTATTGTTGAGTCCGATGGGAGCGCACAGGTGGTTACGACAGGCACAAACCGTGTCCGCAGTTACGATCTGGCAACCGGCGAACTTTTATGGGACGGCGACGGTTTGACCGCTAACAGCATCCCTTCACCCGTTGCTGCTGATGGGTACGTTTATCTTATGAGCGGTTTCCGTGGCAGCGATTTTCAGGCGATTCACCTCGCACAAGCAAAAGGCGATATTACTGACTCTGAAGCCATCGTCTGGCGATATAACCGGGATACACCTTACGTGCCGTCCCCGCTTCTCTATAAAGATATAATCTATTTCTTGAAAAGCAACAACGGCATTCTCACTGCCTTCAATATCAAGACAGGTCAAGCCTACTACGGACCTGAGCGATTGCAGGGGGTGTCTGGTGTTTATGCCTCAATTGTTGGTGCAGGAGATCGCGTCTACATCGCTGGAAGGGGTGGCACAGTCAACGTTATCCAGTACGGTTCCGAATTCAAGATCTTGGCAGAAAACAAACTCGACGATAGTTTCAATGCATCACCTGCAATCGTCGGTTCAGAATTATACCTCCGTGGTGCGCACCACCTCTACTGCATCGCGGAATAATAGTTATTGGTTTTCAGTTATCGGTTGTCAGTCTGGGTTTGGATTCACTATCAGTAACAACGGTTACAAAGAGATGGTGGACTATCAGAAACCTCTTAACTCTCACTGCGAGGCAAACTGACGACTGACAACCGATGACTCCTTTAACTGATGACTGACGGCCAATTATCTAATACGTTGCCCTTCCACCGCTGACATCGTAACACTGTCCGGTTACAAAACTCGCTTCATCCGAAGCCAAGAAATTCACGACAGCGGCGACCTCCTCCGGTTTTCCAACCCGTCCCAACGGAATCTTGCCCACCATATAGTCAATTGTAGACTGCGCCATACCATCCAAAATCGGTGTTTGAATCACCGCAGGCGATACGGCGTTCACGCGGATATTATACTCCGTCACCTCTTTCGCGAGTGCCTTTGTCAGACAGATAACGCCTGCCTTAGACACCGAATACGGGATAAGCGTCGGATTCCCCTCTTTGCCAGCAATTGAGGCGATGTTCACAATCCTGCCGTAATCCTGCGCGATCATCGGCGCAATCACTGCTTTACAACAGAGAAACACACCCGTGAGATTCACACCGATCACGGTATCCCAATCCGCATCTTCCAAGTCTGTCAATGGCAGCGTCCGTCCCGCAATCCCGGCGTTGTTAACGAGAATATCAACGCGACCGAAGGTTGAAATCACCGCTTCGACTGCAGCGTTGACATCCACGGACTGCGACACGTCTGCTTGAACGGGCAATGCTTTGCGTCCAATACCTTCAATTTCCTGCACCACCGCTTCAGCCGCCGCCATGTTTAAATCCATGATAGCCACATTCGCGCCTGCATGGGCGAGTCTCAGCGCAATTGCTTTACCGATGCCTTGTCCTGCCCCTGTCACAATCGCAATTTTATCCGTTAGATTCATTAAAATCCCTCCTGAGTTCGAGAAAATCATCTAATTCAACACCGAAGGCATCCGCTATCCGATTGATGTAACTAAAAAAACCGACAATCTCCACAATAGCAAAGAGTGCCTCGTCAGTGAGTCCATAACTGCGGAGATGGTCTAAGTCCGCCGGTGTGACAGTGGGTGCTGCTTTTGTCACCTTAACGGCAAATTCCAAGATCGCTTTCGTGGTTTCGTCAATATCCGCTGTCTGGAAATCTGTGATTATCAGCCGAATTTGTGTGTCCGTGAATTGTGCCCGCAATTCATCTGCATGTGCAATAATTCAGTAGTCGCATTCATTCGCTTTTGAGACAACAGTCGCAATCATTTCGCGCTGCATCCGGCTCAGCGGGCAATCCTCATCGTGCATCACCACTTTATAGAGTTCAACGAAAGCGCGCATACTTTTCGGTCGCGCACTAAAGAGTTTGACGATATTGTAAAGTTCCCCGGCACGCGCGATCGCAGCATCGTATTCCGCTTTCACAATGCCGGTCGCATCAGCCTCATCTACGGTCTGGATCCATGCCATTTTTTATTCTCCGATCACGATACCATATTCGCCAACAACAGCACCTTTATGTCCGCTCTGGTAGTGGAGATGTCGTTCACCGACAATGGGTTGTGAGCTTTGTGCCTCAACTGAACCGCGCACATTCCCCATCGCGCCTTCATCTACATCGGCACAACAGAACGGTTTAATCCGCCGATGTATTTGCCTGCGGGTATCTCCTTTTTTGTTACGAACAATAATGTTTACAAGGGCATCATTCTCTCCGACGTTAAGGAAACGGAACCAATCTCTTGCACCGCTTGCAATCTCTGGGAAAAATAACCGAATCCCGACATGTCCGCTTTCCTCGGATGCACCGGGTAAGTCAACGATAGCCGTCCCGCTGTGCATGTGGCGTTCCGCAACGATCGGTTGATCAGAACGCACCAAAACGGAAGATTTGATTTTTATATCTTCCATTTTCGGTATCCAACATTCAAAAGGATCTAACTCGCGCTGCATCGTGTTTACAGGTTTGCCGGTGCCATCTTCATGCGCGATCAGTGTGACCTCACCGCTTTCTCTCCCGACGTTGACGATGATCGCCCAGTCCCGCCACGCCGGTCCCGTCTCAGGAAAATAGAGTGTACGCGGTGCGTCCGAAATCACTTGACCGTATTGCCCGACACAGGTCTTCCCACCTTGATAGTGGAGGTGCCGTTCACCAACAATTGGCTGTGTGCTTTGCACCTCAAGCGTGCCTCTGACGTTTCCCATTATACCTTCATTGACGTCCCAACAGCACTGCGGTCTGATTCTGTGATGGTGTTGCCTGATAATATGACCGCGTCTGTTCCGGACGATTATGTTGACCAACGCGTCCGCTTCGCCGACGTTGAGAAAACGGAACCAGTCATGTGCGCCAGGAACCAATTCTGGGAAAAATAGTCGGAGTCCGACGGTCTCATATTCCTCTGCGGCTCCAACGAAATCAAGGATGTTCGGATCCTTGTGCATGTGCCGTTCTGCCACAATCGGTTGATCTGCGGAAAACTGCATCGAAGAGTTCTGTTTAATCGCCTCAACGTTCGGGGTCCAGCATTCAAAAGGGGCTATCTCTTTTTGATCTGACCATGTCGGTTGCCCGTTCTGTGCGTGTCGCGCTATTATATTCACTTGGGTATCTTCTGTCCCCACGTTAATAACTTGGACCCAGTCTTCCCATTGGGGACCTACTTCTGGAAAATAAAGTGTTGTTGCATTTGGCATGTGTTTCTCCTATCTAAATCTATGAGAAATTGTTTCTGTTGTGGTGTAGGACGTAAAAAATTAAGCGTGTTGTAGTTAGCAGCACTGTTACTATTTTAACTTGCATTTATTTATATTTTCCACTACAATTTTGCGCAATTCCATTTAGGTATCCTGTAGCGTGAGAAATTGGCTTCCGCTCAGCGATGGCTAAATGGTTTTGACAACTTCTATACACACCTTGAGGAGATAACCCAATGGCAGCGAAAAAACTCTCAGATGCGCAAATCCAAGCAAACCTTGAACAAGTTGACGGTTGGACGATAGAAGACGGTAAACTGCACAAGGAATTCCAGTTTGACACCTTCGTTACGGCGTTCGGGTTCATGGCACAACTCGCCTTAGTCGCCGAATCGATGAATCACCATCCCGAATGGTTCAACGTCTATAACCGCGTGACAATCGACCTGACGACCCATGATGCAGGCGGTATCAGCGAATTGGACTTTCAATGGGCAAAGCAAGCAGATTCGATTAGTAGTAGCTAACAAATACCTGTCGTCAGAAATGGAGAGATGCATGGATAAGCTGAAAATTCTAATTGGCAGCCGTCAAGCACCAGAAATTGAAGCAATGCTCTCAGATGTCCCTACCGGTGTTGAAGTGCGCTTTTTGCCGCACGGCGAACCCTTGCGTGAACACATCGCTGATATTGAAATTCTGTTCGGACACATTGGCGAGGACACAATGTCAGAGGCGACCGCGTTACGCTGGGTACACCAACCCCATGCTGGTGTGGAAGGGTTTATGTATCCGGCATTCAAAGATAGTGATGTTATGCTTACCAATTGCCGAGGCTTGTACGGCACACAGATCGCAGAACACGCCTTCGCTTTACTTTTGTCTATTACCCGGCAAATCCCTACACAATTGGAGTTCATGAAAACAAAGCATTGGGAGCGTGTGCCGTGTGTTGAACTCGCAGGCATGACGGTGGGTATTCTTGGACTCGGTGGTATCGGAAAGGCGATTGCTGCCCGCGCACGCGCCTTTGAATTCGAGGTTATCGCCGCTGATATAGAGCCGATTGATAAACCTGATACAATCTCAGAGCTCTATGGTTTAGATGGGTTGATGACGTTTCTCGCGAAGGCACACATCCTCGTCGTGTGCTGCCCGAGCACCCCTGAAACGCATAAGCTCCTGTCACATGCGCAGTTCAATCAGATGCCAGATGATAGTTACGTGGTGAATATTAGTCGAGGTAAGGTGATTGATGAAGCAGCATTAGTGGCAGCACTTCAGAGCGGAAAATTAGCCGGTGCGGGGTTAGATGTGACCTATACAGAACCGTGTCCGCCGGAGAACCCATTGTGGGAACAGCAGAACGTGATCCTAACTTCACACAGTGCGGGTGCCTCGCAGCACATTCGGAGGCGCGCCATGCAACTCTTTATTGATAATCTACACCACTATGTGGCAGGTGAACCCTTAGTCAACGTTGTTGATAAGCAGAAGGGATACTAAACCACAACACAGAAATGGAGTAAAAATGAGCCAGAAAACATATCGCGCTGCTGCAATCGGACATACCGGTGCTGGCAATTTCGGACACGGACTTCATACCCCATACAAAGACATAGAGAATGTCAAATTTATCGCTGTCTCTGATCCGAACGAAGAAGGACGAGAAAAAGCTGCCGCAGAAGCGGGGGCATTGCGGAGTTACGCCGATTATCGGGAGATGCTTGAAAAAGAGGATCTCAACCTCGTGAGCGTCTGCCCGCGCTGGACCTCAGAGCACCTCGCTATGGTGACCGCTTGTCTTGAGGCAGGCTGCCACGTCTACTCCGAGAAACCGATGACGAGTACACTCGCGGATGGTGATGTAATCGTTGAGACAGCGAAAGCGAACGGGTTAAAGGTCGCTGTGGCGCATCAGGCGGTCTATCTCCCCGCAACGCATGCGATTCGGCAGATGCTTAACGATGGGAAAATTGGGACGATCCAAGCCATCTATGCCAGCGGTAAACAAGATAGACGCGGCGGCGGTGAGGATATGATTGTCCTCGGTACCCACACGTTTAATATGATGCGTTTCTTCGTCGGCGATGTCGCATGGATGCAGTCGCATGTCACCACAGACGGCAAAGAAGTCGCTTATGGCGGTGACCACGAACCGACAGAACCTGTCGGACCCGTCGCGGGTGATTGTATCAATAGTTACTTCGCTTTCAAAAGCGGTGTCTCTGGCTTCTTTCAGTCCCGGAGAGATCAGGCTGGCTCCGGCAGATACGGCATGGAGATCGTTGGCAGCGAAGGCATATTCTCGCTTCGCGGTGATGTCGCAAATCGACTCATGGTCTACCCCTATCCGGTACTGGTGCCTTCAAACCCCGACCAAGCGTGGGAAGCGATTGACTTAGACGATACACCGTTCTCCAGCGGCAACGAACTCGCGATTCGCGATCTCATTGATGCTGCCGAAAACGATCGAAAACCCATTTCCGCCGCCGAAGATGCTGTCGCGGCATTAGAGATGATTCTCGGCGCGTACGAATCCCAGCTGACAGGAGAACGCGTTCCCTTCCCGATTGCGAACCGCGAACACCCTTTAAGCAGATAACCCTAACATCTGCTGCTAAACCCTCCAATGGCGGGGTTTCTAATTCCGCCATTTTGTTAATACCCTACACCGGCACCATCTTCCGCACACCATTTTCATAATGGACCTGATAATCACCTTCTGGTACGTCCATTGCACGAACAGCGAGCTCGCCAAACGTAATCAGCGGTTCAGAAAGCAGTAGCAGCTCATCAAGCGATTCGGTGGGTGTTTTGTCTGTTGTATCCAACACAATCTTACGCCCACTATGCGAAAAGAGGGACCTATCAATCTCTTCCTGAAAAAGGTGTTTGAGTTCTGGGATGTCGGCTTTCTTGATGATCTGGTACTCGTGTGGGTCTGTCGCCATGCGTTCTTCAATGGCCGCATCACTTGCCGTCACATGGATCATCACGACATCCGGTAACCGCGCTTCAATTACCTGTGTTTCATAGCCGCGCTGCGCATTGATGTGATACTTCGAGTAATATGGACTCTCAGGATCATCACCATAGAAGGACGAATAGACCAGTTCCTCAATATGCCACCCCGCAATCATCGTATTCGGATAGTTTTTGATGACCTCAACGTGATACTGAAGCTGCATCCGCTGCATCCGCTCTTTCACATCGTCCGGGAAGTGGATATACGCCGCTCTCGATTCAGGACTCAGCGTCGAATCTGGGATCGTAAAATGGTCGTCCACATGAACCCGTAATTGACGATGTCGATAATAATCGGTCAACAAGTCTACTAATGTCGATTTTCCCGCATATTCAATGCCGACAAAAATACATCTCATAAAAAAGACCTCGCTCTTGAATTGGTATGAATAGACAGTACGCCACAATGTGTCTTTATATCTATCACGAAATCGGAAAAAAGTCAAGCGTCAAATCGCCTTGACATTCACACCACAAGCGCGTATAATAGTTTTATCGTAAACAGGTTGAACATAAGTAGGCAGATATGGAAAAAATTCAGACCTTCAAAATCCAAAATCCGGAGTACGGAGACACCTATACTGCTCACATGGAAAAAAACGGTGCTGGATGGTTAGGACAGATACAAGAAGTCCCCGAGGTAAAATGCGAAGAAAGTACGCCAGACGCACTATTGAAAGTCCTCAAAAACGAACTTCATGAGGTCCTAACAGCGCGTGCAGATGCTTGGGATAAGCAAATTGAAGAAGATATAAAAGCGGGAAGACTTGATCATCTTGGTGAGAAAGCCCTTGAGGATTTACGGGCAGGTAGATGCAAAGATCTATAAAACTAAGGAGACACAAATGGAACGAGTTCAAACGGTTATAATTCAGTATACAGACTTCTTAGAAACTTATACGGCCCATCTTGAAAAAAATGGCGATGGATGGATCGGATGGATACCAGAAGTGCCTGAGGTTAAATGTGAAGGAAGCAGCCGACAGAAATTGCTGAAAACTCTTGAGAGTGAACTTCACACCGTCTTAGAAGCTGAATGGGAGGAATGGTGTAAGCAATTTGAGGAAGACGTAAAGGCAGGCAAACTGGACCATCTCAGCGAAAAAGCTCTTGAAGATTTACAGGCAGGTAGGTGCAAAGATCTATAAAACTACACCTGAATTTTGGGCACACTATAGAAACCTACCACAAGAGATACAACAACTTGCCGACAAAGGTTTTGAATTGCTGAAGCAGAATCCAAGGCACCCATCCTTACGTTTGAAGAAAGTGGGCACGCGATGGGCAGCACGAATCAATAGAAACTATCGCGCTTTAGCACGTGAGGAAAATAGTGATCTTGTTTGGTTTTGGATAGGAAAACACGACGAATATATGAGACGGATTCAATAATTGTAAACATCTGTAATATTATCGATAAATAACATATTATGTTAACAATCGGCAATCTCAACATTCCAAATTTCCCGCTATTACTCGCACCGATGGAAGATGTCAGCGATCCGCCTTTTCGCGCCGTTTGTAAAGAGAACGGTGCGGATCTCATGTACACGGAATTCATCTCTTCCGAGGCACTGATTCGTGATGCTGCGCCCAGCGTCGCCAAGTTAGACATCTTTGAAGTGGAGAGACCTATCGGTATCCAGATTTTTGGGCACGATATTAACTCCATGCGCGCCTCTGTCGAAATTACCGAGAAAGTCAAACCCGACATCATTGACATTAACTACGGATGTCCTGTCAAGAAGGTCACGTGTAAAGGTGCAGGGGCGGGTATCCTGAAAGACATCCCCAAAATGGTGAAGATGACTGACGAAATGGTGAAAACTACCGATCTGCCTGTAACCGTCAAAACTCGGCTCGGTTGGGATGACAATACGAAATACATCGTTGAAGTCGCAGAGCGGCTACAGGATGTCGGTATCCAAGCCATCGCTATCCATGGCAGAACCCGACGACAGATGTATAAAGGCGAGGCAGACTGGACGCTCATCGGTAGGATTAAAGACAATCCTCGCATGACGATTCCTGTCTTCGGTAACGGAGACGTTGACAGTCCACAAAAAGCAGCGCAGATGCGGAGACAATACGGCGTTGACGGTATCATGATCGGACGCGCCGCGATTGGCTATCCATGGATTTTCAACGAGATAAAACACTATTTTGCGACCGGAGAATTGCTCCCATACCCCTCTATAGATGAGCGCATCGCTGTCTTTAGAAAGCATATCGATTTCTCCATCAAATGGAAAGGCTTAAGACGCGGGCTATTGGAGATGCGGCGGCACTATACCAACTATTTCAAAGGTATTCCACACGTCAAACCTTTTCGCTACCGCCTTGTTACATGCGATAGCTACGACGGTGTTTTAGGGATTGTAGATGAACTCCGTACCCATGCCCTGATGACAACCACATCATAACCCATCCGCGACGGAAAGCACATTCAATCTTCGCATAGTTTCGCTCTTTCGTTGGTGGACTCTTTCTATAAGGATAACCTCCCATTCACGACTTTTTAATGGGTAGGTTACAGCACGCGGAACACGCCTGCTACCGTGCTAAACGCTCTTTACTGATTACTGGCTGCTGATAACTGACAACTAAAAACCCCTTGACTTGAAAGCCAAATAATTCTATCATATTAAAAAACCGTATCTCCACAATAGAGGATTCGCAATGGACAAAATACCCTTTATGAAACTCAGTGGTGCCGGGAACGATTTCGTCATCATCAATAATTTGGCGGAGATCGTTGATAGCACCGATACAAATTTTGTGCAAAAACTCTGCCAGCGCCGGATGTCAGTTGGTGCCGATGGTGTACTTCTCGTCGAAAAGGCAAACGATGTTGATTTTCGCATGCGTTATTTTAACGCCGATGGTGGTGAAGTGGAAACGTGTGGCAACGGGGCACGTTGTATCTCCAAATTCGCTTACCTGAATGGCATCGCCTCTGAACAGATGCGATTTCTGACAAACGCCGGAATTTATGAATCCGAAATAGTGGGTGAGAACGTCAAAGTGCGTATGAGCGATCCGACAGATATTCGGCTGAATGTCCCACTCCAACTTGATGATGGGATGCACGCTGTCGGTTTTGCAAATTCCGGCGTACCGCATGTCGTTTTCTTTGTTGATGACTTGGAAAGCACAGATGTCTATGATCTCGGACAGCAGACACGCTATCACGACAACTTCAAGCCTGATGGTACGAACGCTAACTTCATCCGTATTGAGTCATCGGGGTTAATAGATATTCGGACCTACGAACGCGGCGTTGAAGATGAGACACTCGCTTGTGGAACAGGGTCAATCGCTTCCGCTATCGTCGCTGCGACATTAGGCAAAGTCGAATCGCCCGTTTCTGTCAAGACCGCAAGTGGTGTCATTCTGACGATCCATTTTGAAGTAGAAAACGGAGCAGTCAAAAACGTCTATCTTGAAGGCGATGCTCGTGTTATCTACGTCGGTGAACTCACAGTAGACGCATGGAACTATTAAAAGTAGCAGGAGAACCCACACCGTTGGGTTTCCGTAGCCAGCAAGGAGAGTTTACATCATGTTTCAAGGCTCTTATGTTGCACTTGTCACACCGTTTAAGGACGATGAATCGCTTGATGAAGCGAAACTCAAGGAACTGATACAATTTCAGCTTGACGGCGGCACACACGGCATCGTCCCGTGTGGCACAACAGGCGAATCCCCTTCGCTGTCTGAGGCTGAACATGACAGGGTGATAGAACTTACAGTCGAGACCGTGAATGGACAGGTCCCCGTTATCGCGGGTACTGGATCTAACTCAACGACCCGTACACTACGCGCGACAGCGCACGCCAAAGCCGCTGGTGCGGATGCTGCCCTGATTGTCACGCCCTACTATAATAAACCCACGCAGGACGGACTCTACGCCCACTACATGAAAATAGCGGACACGGTGGACATCCCGATTGTCGTCTACAATGTTCCCGGACGTTGCGGCACTGACATCCTTTCACCGACGATCGCGCGCCTCGCAGAACACCCAAATATCGTCGCACTCAAGGAGGCGACGGGTGAACTCAAACGCGCCAGCGAAGTCGTCAACTTGTGTCCTGATGATTTCGTCGTGCTCTCTGGGGATGATGTCAACACGCTGCCGATCCTTGCCGTAGGCGGCAAAGGCGTTATCTCGGTTGTGGCGAATGTCTCACCCGCAGACGTAGCGGAGATGTGTAACGCCTTCCATGCAGGCAACCTTGAACTCGCACGTAAACTCCACTATAAAACGCTGCCGCTGGCGGTTGATCTCTTTATTGAGACGAACCCGATTCCTGCAAAGACCGCACTCCAACTCATGGGCAAACTCAATGGGAAATTGCGGTTACCCCTCGTACCAATGGTCCCCGCAAATCTCGAAGCCTTGCGCTCGACACTCTCGGAAACCGGATTGATTTAGCGAAAAAAGTGGAGGGTGTGATATCCCAACCGTAATTGGGAAGACATCAAAATGCTTGATAATTCGCAGAACCCAACGCAGAATGATGTAAGTGTTGACCTACAGCAGACGTTCAACGCCTCCGATAATGTCGTAAAGGAACCACAAAAACCGAGGAGCTTACCTACTTTAGAACGTTCTTTACTTTTTCTTGTTGGGTTCTTCGCATATTTTGTGGCATTTCGCTTTGGTAGAGGTTTAGCGGAATGGCAGTTTGGATTGACGATAATCCTATCCGCAGTGCTGGCTATTACTATTCCTGCACTGTATGTGGAAAATAAGCGTTTAACCAACCAACTCAGCGATGGACACTTCTGTATTCTCTGTTACATCGGCAGCATTGGGTTAGCTGGACTGGCTATGCTTCCCGTATTCTTTGCTTGGATCGGCGGAACTATAACATACAAATTGATAGCACCTTTAGTACTATTCGTAATTCTTTTTCCTTCGATTCTATATCTGGAAAACGAACGCGTAACCAGTCAACTCAGCGAAGAAGTTACTGAACCGCGTAACCTCATGCATGCCCTTATCTTTATTCTACTCGCTCTTATAGTAGGAAGCATGGGGTGGATTGTAGGAACGGGGACGCGCACGGTTATAGAGATAGCAGTGCCAAAATTGACACTGCTATAAAAAATATCTCTTACTGCGATTCTGATAGAAATTCGTCTGGCACCAATCGATGTACTGTATCAATCACCAGCTGCTCGACACCCGGCGCAAAAGGGGTCGGTGGCCCGAAATAGAGCATTGCGCCACCACCTTCATAGCCACCTTCCGCTAACACCCGTTCCGACGGAATATAACACGGAAACGCGTTCGCATACGCACCTACCCACAACCGCTCCATATCTAATTCTTTCTTCAGACGCAGCGAATAATCGACGACGACCTCACTCGCCAGGAAAACAACTGCTAACTCATCACCAAATGTCCACGCCTGTACGGGATAAGAGAGTTCAGTCTGTATCGACGCTCCCCGCTGCACGGTTTCAAGATGTTTTTGGGCATGATAGGCTCTGGAACCACCTTCGGCAACGCGTGCCTCCCACTCCTCAAGTGTCGGTAGTGTATCAAACGGTAGGCTAACCCGTTCAAACGCACCCGTTGGGACACTCGGCAGCGGTTTCGTATCGTTTACCAACAGACGCTGTACCTCCTGCGATAGTGCTTCACCGTGCGCCTTCGCATAAGCGAGGCGGGTATTAAAAACCTCCTCTTGTCCATCAGGCATCGGCATCATCCGTGATTCAGGATTCGCATCTCCACCACATCCAATCGTAATTAGAGCCGTTATACCGGGAAGCACCTTTTGGATTTCTTCTTGTGCAAACCCGGCCCAATCGCCACAGATATGGTTATCTGTACCTGCCAACGTTGTGCAATGACAGGCATAACTTGCCCACACGGCGCGCAAATGCCCATCTAAATCCCTAACTTGTAGGCACGGTAACGAGTGATCCACGGGACCGCCTTCTGTCCTCCGATTCTTCGCGAAACCGAGTTCACCGATGCTCCATGTCAATTTTGCGGGTTCTCGATTCGCGAGTGCTTCCAGTGCGACGGCTTCCATCCAATCCTTAAATTGACGGGTGTATCGGTCTATCGTTTCCTGTTGGTCGGGTGGTATATCTGTGCTAAACAGGAACGGTGCAGCGTTTGTGAGACACGGCGCACTATGTGTATGCGTAAAACACGCCGCAAAATGTGCACGCGAAATGCCTGTCTTTTCTTTCACTTGACGCGATACTTCTTCTGTCAACTCGTCTGGTAAACCACAATTTTCAACTGTCACGAGGACAACAGGGTCATCCGAATCACTGCCAATCGCGAGTGCCTTTGCCCATATCCGTTGGATGATACCGTCGGATTCCGTGCGGCGGCTCCCGTAGCCACTGAGCCGAATCGGGTAGTCCGGCGTAATATCAACTTCTGCAACGCCAACTTCTATAACACCATTGTTATCTGCCATGTGAGTTTCTCCTTGCGTTTAGAATCGTCCGGTAAATATGAACAGATGTCTGTCTGAATCGTAAAGGTATCAACATCCCATGCTATTGTGCATCCACACTCATCACTTCAGCGAAAACATCCTCCAACGAGTGACTCACTTCACGTAACTGCCGGAGCTGTACACCGGTATCGTAAGCGAGTTTAAAAAAGAATTTTGTGCCTGTCTCTTCCTGACTTTCGGACGTAACCCGTAAATGATTGCCAGGACGTACTTCGACCTGATAATTCTGACGTTCCAAAGCAGCGATATAAGTCTCGCTGTCACCTACAATCCGCAGATCAAAGGCTTGTCCCCTGTCTTTTTTCAAGGACTCTATCTGCCCTTGGATAACAACACTCCCGTGCGAAAGTGCGATGATCTCATGGCACGCAAATTCTACATCGGGCAGCAGATGCGAAGATAAAATCACATTGATACCTTTATCAGATGAGATGTCCTTAACCAGTTCAAGCATCTCCTCCCTACCACTGGTATCCATTCCGTTGGTCGGTTCATCAAGGAGGAGCAACTTTGGATCGTGTATCAGTGCCTGTGCTAATTTCACCCGCTGTTTCATGCCCGCCGAGTAGCCATCTATTGTTCGGTAACGCTCTTCATCTAAACCGACGTAATAGAGCACCTCGTGTGCACGTTGCATCGCATCGCGCCTTGGCATCCCGCACAACTCTCCCGCGTAAGCGACGAGTTGAACAGCGTTCATACCGAGTATCAAACACTCGTCTTCTGGCATGTACCCCACCTGTCTTCGGATGCCTAACGGATCTTTCTGCACGTTCAACCCAAACACAGCTGCTGTGCCTTGATTCGGTTGAACAAAGCCGAGCAGGGTCTTTAGTAAGGTACTTTTCCCGGCACCGTTCGGTCCAAGTAGACCGACAGCACCGCCTTGCACCTCCAGCGAGAGGTTATCTAACGCAGCCGTCGTACCAAAAAAGAGCGAGACATTTTTAATTTCAATGAGCATTTTTAATTATAGACCTTGCTCTGGTCTTTCCGTTGTCAAGACCAGCAGATATTGATCAGATTTGTTCGTCTTTAAGGTCGTGTTTATCCTCTTGTAGGAGCAAATGTTTTTGCTTGAGTTTTTCCCCATGCTCGCGACCATTATACCCTTCAATTTTGACGTGACAAAGCATTAGATATACTTTTTGGGTACACGTGCCCCAATCTGCGTCAGGATTTCATAAGAGATCGTTCCGGCGCGATGTGCAACTTCATCAACCGTAATTTCCGCGTTCCTTTGCTTGCCGATCAGCACAACCTCATCACCGACAGATACGTTATCTGTCAGTTCTAAACGTACCACGCTCACGTCCATGCAAACTCTTCCGATAATTGGGCGGCGCGCTCCACCCATTAACACCTCACCGACACCAGAAAGTGCACGCGGATAACCGTCGCCGTAACCTACTTGTACCATCGCCACACGGGTCTGACGTGGTGCTTTATATGTTAACCCATAACTAACGCCTTCGCCTTCTGCAATAGAACCGATCCAGCCGATCCGGGTCTTCCATGTGAGAGCAGGTTCTAACTTAATAGGTCTTTCGGATGCGGGGTAAACACCATAGAGACTCAAGCCGGGACGAATAGCGTCGAAATGCGCTTCTGGTATTGCGAGTGCAGCCGCGCTGTTCGCTGCGTGGATCAACTCGCCACCATTGCCAATTTCTTTAACCACAGATGAAAACCTATCGAGTTGCAGAAAAACAAAACGCTTATCCGTCTCGTCCGCAGTAGATAGATGCGTGAAGAACCCCTCAACATCAAGTCGAGGCAGTGTTTTTAACCTATTTAGGAATTGTTCCGCCTCTGTCCAATACACACCACTCCGATTCATACCTGTATTAATATTGACATGGACGTGGACAATTTTTGATGCGACATCGTTTAATCTATCCGCGAATTCCCAATCACCTATCGTTGGTGTCAATTCGTGCGCAATGATTTGCACCGCCTGTTCCGAGAGAGAGCTGAAAAGGACAAGAATCGGTTCACGGATACCCGTCTGACGTAACGCTACACCTTCCGCAATCGTCGCAACGGCAAACATATCAACGACTGGACGCAACGTCTCTGTAACAGGTACTACGCCGTGTCCGTAGGCATCCGCTTTCACGACAGCGATTAAGCGTTTTCCAGTATATGCTTTGATTGCCTCAGCGTTTCGTCGGATTGCCCCGAGATCAATTTCAGTGTATGTTCGGAAATAATCCATATCGTCTTACCTTGCTGTGCCAACGTGAAAATTATAGCACAACCTACGCAAATTTGCTAACGCTTTCGCACGCCGCCTGTCAAATTTCCTGCTTTTGGGAGGCAGTGGTGCCACCCTGAAACCACAGAAACAGCAGGATAAACACGATGGAGTTCGCCAATAACATCGTTGAGATGGCGTTAATCTTCGGTGTGATCCCAAACTTCAGCAATGAATAGATATGGACGGACAACGTTGTATAGCCAACGCCTGCGGTAAAGAAAGTAATGACAAAATCGTCTATAGAGAGCGTGAACGCAAGCAACGCACCGCCGATAATACCGGGCGCGATAAGCGGAAACGTTATCCGCCAAAACGTTTGCCACTCGTTGGCACCAAGGTCACGGGCTGCCTCCTCTAAGGTGTTATCGTAACCTTGTAAACGTGCCCGTACCACAATTGTGACATACGCGATATTGAAAACACAGTGTGCAATAATTACAGAGATTAAACCGACTGGGATAGAGACTTGGACATAGAAGATTAATAATGCAATCGCCAATATGATGTCTGGGATGATAATCGGGAGGTAGAGGCATTGTGTGAGTGCGGATCGGAAACGGAACCGGTAGCGTTCAATAGCAAGCGCGGTCGTCGTCCCGATGCAGGTGGCAATGACCGTCGCAACACCGGCTACTAAAAGGCTATTTCGGCATGCACGCCACAATGCCGCGTCCTCAAATAGTTTCGCATACCAACTGAACGTAAACCCTTCCCAAACGGAGATCTGTTCTCCGCTATTGAACGAGAACACAATAACCGCTAAAATTGGGACGTAGAGGAAAAGATAAACCAATCCAATGTTGACTTCAAGTATCCGTTTCATTTTTTAGAGTTATCAGTTGTCAATGCTTAGCCAAGGGAGTTACCTTGTATCTTAGTAAATTGACTCGGCTATGTAACCGACAACTGATACTTATTTTGCAGATTCACTCCCTTGCAAAGCACGAAAATACAGCACAGTCCCAACCAGAACAATACCCATCAACATAAACGAAAGCGCAGACCCGAAGGGCCAATCTCGCGCCGTTTTGAATTGCCGTTCAATCACGTTCCCGATGTAACTCACCTTCCCACCACCGAGTAGATCCGGCGTTAGAAACGCGCCCACCGTCGGAATAAAGACCAGCATCGACCCAGCAAGGATACCCGGCAGGCTCAGCGGCACGGTTACATGCCAAAACGCGCGCCTCGGCGATGCCCCTAAATCCTGTGCTGCTTCCAGCAGTGACATATCTAATTGTTCCAGTGCTGCATATAGGGGGAGTATCATAAAAGGTAAGTAGCCATAAACAAGTCCGATTTGTACCGCGAGTGGCGTATTCAATAACTCTAAGGGACCCCAGTCAGGGAACACAGCCCCTAAAAAGTTGTTCAGTAGACCTTCTGTGCGTAAAATCAGTATCCACGCATAAGTTCGGATGAGGAAATTCGTCCAGAACGGGACAACGACGAGCAGTAATAAGATATTCCGATGTCTCGGTCTATAGCGTGCAAGATAGTAAGCAAAGGGGTAACCGAGTAGCAGGCAGACCGCCGTGCAGACTAATGCCGTAGACACTGACCGCCAGAGGATACGAAGGTATAAGGTATCAAACTGCTCTGGGTCCTCAAGACCGAGGAAACGTGCATAGTTCTTCAGTGTGAAATTCCACTCTACTCCGCCGTACGTCCCGCGTTCCAGAAAAGTATAGATAAACACCGAAGCAAGTGGCAGCAAAAAGAAACAGACAAGCCAAAAAACAACTGGGAAAAGGAGAATAAGGAGATGATAATTACGACGCATATTCGCTCATGAACTCGCGGATAGTGTTCTGCATGTCCCACGGATCGGTAATTTCAAGGAATGTCCATTCTCCAAACTCGTCAGAGTTGTTAACTGCTGGCACCCACATATTATTCACAGTGTTTACTTTCTGAACTTTATCTTCGCGACCCATACCGGAAGTTTCAAGAATCAGGTTCACGATATTATCGCCAGAGCTGCCTCTGGGTTTTTGGATGCGAGCGATAAAATCTGGAACATACTGCCGATTTGCGCCGTTATGGTTAACATACGGGATTTGGAAATCTAAATTGTGGTTCTTGACGTAAGAAATGACTTCATCCATCTGCTCAAGTGCCTGTGCCGTTTTCTGTTCCCACGATTCTGTATCCGCGACGACGTGTGAAATATGGCATTTATCCGGTCGCGTTTCCCATGTCGGCTGCGTTGTTTCAAACTCCACATCTTCGGTTGATCCAGTACGTTTTTTATCTCGGAAAAATGGGAGAAATACCTTGGGGGCGTTATCTTCTGCAGAGTTCCTGCTTTCATTGTTTTGCTCTGCGCTAAGGATCCCTTGATAAATCCGAAACGCTGCTTTCCTCCCAATCTCTCCAATCTGAAAATACTGTGGGTACATGTTGTCTTTATAGGTAACACACTCTTTCATCCATCGACGCGTGATACGAAGCACTTGCGGGAACAGCCACCACTTCGCCTCGTCATCATTGTCCAGAATGTAATTGTTCATTACTGTTTTTGCGAGATAGTACGCTGTTTGTTGTTCACGAAATCTCTCCATATATGGCAGATCTACTTCTCTGGTGCCTCCAGTTATTGCCTCAATTTCAATCTTGACTGGGATTTCCGCTGTGGTAAGGACATAACGAGATTCTTCAGTAAAAGTTGCGTCAAGTCTATTGGGAGATAACTGGCGACGATATCCGGCAACTATTGGGAATGTAATTTCACACGCCGCCTTCCGTTCAGACAAGGCTTTTACTTCCATGACAGGTCGCGGACGAATTGTTCTTCCACTGCCTGTTGCGGGGATAAATGAGAACGGAACGCCGTAGACTTCAGCATATTCTGGTGGAAATGTCTCTAATTCAACCTTTTCTCCATTAACATCAATCGTTGTCTGTTCCACATCGTGACTCGAGCGGCGCAAGCCTCTACCGACAACCTGTTCACACAGCAGCTGCGTGCTAAATGCTCTCACACCGAGGATGTGCGTTACCCGCTTTGCGTCCCATCCCTCACTGAGCATTGAGACCGAGACGACACATTTTATCCGTTCACCGAGTTTACCTTTTTTGCCAACCGTGTTCATCGCTTCGCGCAACAGATCCGCGTCTGTAACTTTATCCGTATTCATTTCGCGTTTGAACTGTTCAATCTGCGTGTGAGCAGCTTTTTTAAATGCGCCTTTCAGTGCTTCACCAGATTCCAGTTGATTACTGTCAATCAGGAGCGTGTTCAATTGATCGCTCCATACTCCTTTGTCTTCGTTATTGAATATCGGAAGGTTACCTTTGACAACAACACTCTCTCCATCGGTGTTCTTTTGCTCCCACCCTGCAATATAGTCGTAAACGAGTTTAGAATCCTTCGTATTACTGCAAACCACAATCATCACAGGAGGGGTCAATCCGTGTGGTTCTCGTTGCCACAAGTCGTACGATTTTTCGTAGTTGCCATAAAGGCTTTGAAGTGCCGTTTCCAATTCTTGGGGCAGTTGGGGTTCGCCATCCGAGGTAATTCCGCGAAGCTTAGGCCTCACTATATCCCAAAGACGACGATAGATAGGGTCTCTTTTCATCGTATCATCCGCTACAGGCACGCGAGGGACCTTCGCTATACCACATTCAATCGCATCAATCAACGCGAAATCCGAAACGACCCAAGGAAACAGCACACCTTCGTTGAGTTTTTTTCCACTCGGCGTGGTGGTTGAATATCCTGAGCCACTCAGAAAGAATGGTGTCGCAGATAAATCGTAAACCTGTTTTACGCCGATTTTTGCTTTCACGGCTTCGATCCCGTTTATCCACAAACGCGCTTCGTTTTCTTCTGACGCGGATTTCTCCTTCTTTTTCGGACGGTAGCAGTGATGCGCTTCATCGTTCAGGACGATGATATTTTTCTTTCGACCAAGCCCGCGGCAAACGCGAGCCACCATCTCCTCCGGTGTTTCCCTGAAGTTTTCAGCACCTGCACCGAGTACTTGTTTACCGACTTTGCTGAGTTCCTCTTTTGTGCGGCGTTGGAAGGCGTGATAGTTCGTGATAACAATCTTTGCTTGACAGAGGGTATCGTAATCTGCTCGCGGCACCAGATTCATCTTTTTATAATCGTTCTCGGGTTTTTCTGGATAAAGCACTTGAAGCCGGTCCCGAATTGTTACACCCGGGGTCACAATCAAAAATCCATCAGCAAAAAGGGTACTCTTCGGATTCGCGATTTTGTTCAACGTATGATACACAATCAACATCGCCATCACAACCGTTTTACCGCTCCCCGTTGCCATCTTAAAAGCGATGCGGAAGAGTTCGGGGTTTGCTTCCTCGTTTGCTTTTACAAGTTCTTTATAAAAAGAGTCATTTCGTTGTTTGTTTTCATACTCGTTGAGATAGATAGCGGTCTCTACAGCTTCACGCTGACAAAAATAGAGACGTGGCTCGTTTTCTGGGTTGCTCCAATGCGCAAGAAGCCGTCGCGTCGTCGGGGTTACACCCGGATAACCGCTATTCCGCCACGCTGCTACTTGTATCCGAACGCTATTGATAAATGCATTCGCTTCTCGGAGATCGCGATCAGGAAGTTCAAATTGTAATTGTGCCTCCTGTGCCGCTCCTGACTGCTTTTTCGGTTTTGGGAAGGGCATAAAGTATTCACTTCTACGTCTACCTTCAGCGATTTCTTCAGTAATACCGCGCGCGTTGAATTTAAAGTGCCGTTTCGGCTCCTCAAATGGACTATTGATAACTGGGTTGTCTATATTAACGCTTGCCATTTAGATACCCTCTCTCTGCACATTTTACTAAAGTTTGGACAATTTTAAAATAGATAAGGTTTCTGATCGGACACCTCTTTTGTAGCATAGCAAACCGTTGGTCTCCTGTGGCACTATAGCGTAGAACTTTCATCCGAGTTTCCGATCATTAGAGATATTTCGTTATTTTTTGCCAAGTTCTGTAGCTTGTGAAACTCGTAGAAAAATCCCACAACCTTTGAAAATTCAACCCAAATGGGATACGAATTGTCCAAACTATAGACATTTTAGGCGTGTCGATTTTCTAATTCAATTATCGTTGTCAAGATACGGCAGAACTCCTGACACTCATATATTTCTTGAATCTCATCCTCATTATAGTCACCTGTTTCACGCGCGTTCTTGAAGTAGGCGAGTGCGGTTTTGAAATCTGTTATTGCCTCTACAATCGTGACGCGATCTCTATCGGGGATCTCGCCTTGATAATTGTTTTCTATCCAAGCTTGAACATCGCCGAAATTCCGAATTAGAATAGGTGGTGATACAGTAACTGCAATACGCTGCCACTCTTGGGATCCGAATAGAAACACGCAATTTTCGTCGGTATATGCTGCTTGATGTTTTTCAAGATATTCCACGGCAATTTCAAGATCATCAATAATCCCATCCAACATGATGGATGCCGCAGTCACATTCCACGTCCGTTCTGGTATATGTATATCATCTTGCATAACATCCCTCTTGCTGAATTCTGTTAGTTGAAGCGTTAGCGGCTATCTACACAGATAGAATTAATTTGAAATTTCTCATCCGTAAAGTGTAATTATAGTGCTTTAATCCATTTTAGGATGCCGCCTTTTCTCGCGGCGTTCATGCAAATAGCGGATGTTCTCCTCACAGATAAATTCAACTATCAAATTGTTCTCAATGAACACCTGTCGAGCTTCATACCATTGACTGTCTACGGACTGTAAAATAGTTGCTTTTTGTTGATACACATCCTCATATACCACTGCAACGGCAATAAATTTATGGTCATCCGAGTCGAAATTCTTTAATGCCGTGGGTAACTCTTCAAAACTGGTCCTATCCTCAGATGGCGTAATAGGCACTTGCACACATTCCGCTGGATTCTCATAATTGCGGATGAACCATTCCAAAAAGTGTCCGCCATTCCGCGTGTCTGTCGTCGAATCGTCGTCTTCAAGGTAGTCTATGTACTCGCCGAGAATTATCCAATTATCATCAATAACGACTTTTTCGGACCCCTCAATAATTTCATTTAACCGTTCTTGACACGCAGTTACGCACTCGTCCCAAGCCTGTTCAGACATGCCTTTTGCAGTTAAAATAACATTTGTATCTACAACGACTGCGTTCATTAACCCTCCGCTTTCTTCTGACGTTTCATCTGTTCACGCGTCATTTTAACGAGGTCACCCCTCACGTTGCCAAAAAAGTTTTTCGGCCAATTTTTGATGTTACCGAGCTCATCAACATCCAGTGATTTGATAGTAGAAACGCCGTTGTCATTTTCGCAAAAGTAAAGGGCGGTTTGATCAAAGGCAATCTTCTGTTCCGCAATACCGAGTTGCAGGCGAGTTAAAAGATGTTCACTGTGGCTCTCTATCAAAACTTGAAGATTCCGTTCCGTAATAACTTCTATCAACAGATCCGCAAGGTCGGCTTGTGCCTTGGGATGGAGGTGGATGCCGGGCTGTTCCAGAAGCAAGGTTGAACCCTCCGGTGCATAATAGCAATGAACCAACACCGGTAAAAATTGTGATAGACCGTATCCCATATCTGCTAATGTTACCTTGGCACTGTCAGGCCCTTTTTGAATAAGAACATCATAGTCCCGATCCGTACCTGCACTACTCCGTTTAATAGAAAAAGCATAACCAAGATCCATTTCTCGGAGCCACCAAGAGATTCGATCCTCAATCGGTACGTCTTTTCCTTTATAAGGGGTTGTTCGTTGATCCACGCGAGCGTTCAGTAGTGAAGCAATCATCTCTTCACCGCTTTGTCCTACACTATCAGGGTCTGTCCCTTCCCAATGATAGAGGCGTTGCGGATGGACACGGGTTGGGCCAAGAGGATAAATGTGATTGAATAGTTTCTCAAATTCGGATGCGAATTGAACTATCGGACCTTCAGTCGTCCCAGACAAATATGGCTCACCGTAGATTTTTTTTGAATGTTTACCTTCTAAGGTTTGCACTTTATTTTCATCTTCAAAAAAGTGGTAACAAGCATTTTGAACAAAAAGCTCTTCATCTCTCCATAATACGGTAGCTTCAAAAACGAAACTATCAACATCCAGCGAAGAATCGGTGGATAAGTCATAACCACCTAGTTGAAAACCTTCGATAGTAAATGGATTACGGAGTTTATATCCAAATTCCAACTTAAGCGGTTCATTCGTTTTATGCCCATGAATCACTTCAGGGAAGCTGCCAAGATTCACGAGCGAATTTTCATCACCAAAAAAGAGCACTTCATCTGTTCCAATAGTCTGCTTCAGCAACAACAGCATCTGCAACAGACTGCTCTTTCCAGAACTATTGGTACCAAAAAAGCCTGTCAATGGAGCGAGATCCACCTCCCCACTGTCTTCCCACGATTTGAAGTTTTGCATTCGTATATGCGTAATCATCTTCCTTTCCTTCCTTGGCGTGGACGCTGCATATCCTCCTCACAGATGAGGTCAATGCTGACTCCATGGTTTGCAAGCGCGGCCATAAATTGAAGCCATCCCCTATCTATTGCCAACAAAATAGTTGGGATTTGTCCAGTATCGCGTTTGTGTGCCAGAGCAACTGCAACGAATTTTCTGTCATCAGGATCAAAATTGATTAATACGTTGTCATCAGGAAATTCTTCAAAATCTGTTCCGCTTCTTGCTAATGGTGTGATATTCACCATCTTGCATATCTTTGGGTTCCCAAGATTTTGCAGTAACCTTTTCACGAAGAGATCGCCAATTCCTTTTTTGGTGTTTGGATGCGTATTTTTCTCGTACTCCCGCAAAATTCGCCTGCTGTCATCAATAACCACCTTTTCACGTTGGTCGCGAATCTGCTTAATTCGAGCTTGACAGCGGTCTCTACAATCCTTACGTTTGTCATCTGTATCATTTGCGATGACAATCACATTCGTATCTACAATAACAGCGTCCATTAACCCTCCGCTCTCTTTTGACGTTTTCTCTGTGCTTCTGTCATTGCAAACAGGTCACCCATCTCGTCACCAAAAAAGTTTTCGGGCCAGTTCGCAATATTGCCGAATTCATCTATTTCTAACCTGTCAATTTCAGAAACGCCTTCATCGTTCCGGCAAAAATAGAGGGCAGTCTTATCTGGTGTAATATCCTCCTCAGCAATGCGTCGTTGTAATCTATTTAAAAAGTGTTCGCTGTGGCTTTCTACAAGAATCTGGAGGTTGCGTTCGTTTACAACTTCTATCAGTAGATCCGCTAATTGAGATTGAACTTTCGGATGGAGGTGGATGCCGGGCTGTTCTAAAATCAACGTGGATCTCTCTGGAGCATAATAGCATAAGACGAGAACTGGTAAAAATTGCCCCAATCCGTAACCCATGTCAACGAGGGTGACTGGAGCACTTACAGGACTTTTTTCGAGGCGAACTTCGTAGGTAGTTGCCCCTTCATTTACCCAATCAAGGGAAAAAGAATGTGCTAGATCCATCTCCTGAAGCCAATATGAAACCCTTTCTTCAATAGGGACCTCTTCCTCTTTGTGCAGAGTTTTCAGTTTACGTACACGAGCCGAGAGGAGGGCACCAATAGTTTGGTCCCCCCACTGCCTAATATGTGCGGGGTGGCTGCCTGACCAACCGTATACCCGTCGAGGATCCACCCGAGTTGGGCCGAGGTAATAGGTATGCAAAAATAGTTTTTCAAAGGCGAGGGAGAATCCTTGCACAGCTTCAAGAGCCCTTATTGTTCCTGCCTGAGAACTTCCATAGAAACTTTTTATGCTTAAGTTACCGAGGTAATTATTAGTACCCGGGTTTTGTGGATTCCGATAGTAAATTTCACCATTCTGCCATATTATCTTGTGATTGGCATCAGTTCCTACAGTATAACAAATATTTTTTCCAACCGGGCTTCTATTTTCTTCTCCGATAGCAGTCTCAAAGATGAAACTATCAAGGTCTATTGCCTCATCAGAAACTTTAATAGTAAATGGGTTCTGGATCGTACAGCCAAACTCCAATTCAAGTTTTTCCTCCGCTTTATGTCCATGAATCACTTCACGGAAATTGCCAAGATTAACGAGAGAACTATCATGACCGAAGAAGATAACTTCATTTAAATCTGGATGATCCGCTGTTTGCTTAAGTAACAATAACATCTGCAACAGACTGCTCTTCCCAGAACTGTTCGTCCCGAAAAAACCTGTCAATGGCGCGAGCTTCACCTTACCACTGTCTTCCCACGATTTGAAGTTTTTCATTCGTATATGTGTAATCATTTCCCTACCTCCGTGTTAACCTTATTATACGCAGTTTCACGAGAAAATTCAAGGGAATCCAAACTGCAGCAGAGAGGCATGGATTTACAGAAAACGCTCTTAAAAGCCGCGATAATCAGTGTCATCCGTGTAATCCGAGATTTAGACAATTAACCCTTAAACCTTATATTCCTTCATCACTTCATCGCCATAGTGGTTGATGACTTTCACCGCAATTTTACCAGATTCAGGCTTCGCAAACGGAAGGCTCTCCGTCCGATAGAGTGCCTCCCATGCCTCCGCATCAATCTCCGAATTCAGTGCGCGTTGCAGCTGCTTATATGGCTCATCCGCACCCGTGAAATATGCATGTCGCACGAAAAACGCCTCACCGTTATAGGCAGTATCAATGAACCAGCACGCGATGTCTTCTGGAGTGTCGGAGCGGGTTAACCCTTGCTTCGGATCGTACACATCTACACCCAAAAGTTTCACGGAGTGCGTTCCATCTTGATGATCTATAATCTCAACATCCGGTTCCCCGAACACCATGAACAGATTGCCCTGACCTGTGTTTTTGAGTTCGCGCACCATTAATTCAGGACTCATCTTAACGGGTAGGATTGTAAGGCGTCCCATGCGTGTGTCCTCACCAGCGGTATAGCCTTCAAACGCAAAACCAGCAATAATGAGTAGATCAAATTTGGGAGTCCGGCGTGCAGCTGCCTTTGCTGCCTCATTTATCCACTGGCTACCGACAGTAATGGATTGTGATGCAATACTAATAGCAACACTCAGCAGATTGTTATCTGCGTCGGTATACGCACCTTCAGCATGTAACCACTCGCCCGGTAGTTCCTCCAACCAATCAAAGGTAATGCGTTGCTCCTGAAGACGGTTTTGTACGCCGCCTGTTTTAAGATGTTCAAGGATATGTTGATGATAATCTTGTGAAACATCTGAAGAAGTAGGTGTTGGCGCAGCAGCCTCTGCATCAACAGGATCAAGGACAAAATGCGGTGATAAACTCTCTACAGTGAACGGACCTGTAACACGAACTCGTTTTCTGTCCTCATGAGGTTGATCGTAAAGTATTTCTTTTTTTCCACGCCGCGCAGTTGAAGCATCCATCGCGAGATGCCGTTCGCGCCTGAGATTGAACCACTGACGATGTATTTTCTGGAATTCAGAATCCCATTCACTGTCAGTTTCTGTTGGCATCTCCCACTCTTCCCAATTCTGCCCCATGAGACGGTTTATCTCGGCACGCAACGGTTCCAGTTTCTCTGCATATTCGGCGTAGATATCGTCAATCTCTGCATTATTCGCCATATCTGAGAGGCTGATATGCTGTGCAGTTGTATAAACAAAGCCGTGCTTGATTATGTCGTCCGCATCTTCAAGACGATAGTAAGGGTATTTAGCGGACATTAAACGGGTACGTGCTAATGCCAACGCGACGCGTGATGTATCTACCGTTATCCAACGTCTCCCCCACTGCTCTGCAACATAGGCAGTAGTCCCGCTACCACATGTTGGATCCAAAACGAGATCGCCGGGATCCGTCGTCATCAATATGCACCGCTGAATGACTTTCGGATTGGTTTCGACAACGTAGGTTTTTCCAGAACCACCACCAGTGTCTGTCCAGATATTAGTAATAGCGCGCCCAGGCAAATCACCAGCATATCGGATACAGCACAGAGCATTCCGTCTTCCAACAAGTCTTTCTTGTTTAGCAAGTCTGCTTAAACCTTCATGAGTTGTTCCCCAACTCCGACCACCGGTAGAATAGAAAAGTAGTCCTTTAAATTCATAGGGGGGAGGCACAGCACCCGCACGTTGCGATGTTAACGAGATATCTTGAAATCTTTTGCTCCCTTTAGGCAAAAAAGCAGGGTTATCTCTTTCCTCTTGACTCATTCTACGACGCGTTCCATCTGGTAATTCAACTTGGATATATGACTTAAGGAGCGGATCTGGAGCACGTTCATCCCATTCCACATAAAGTTGATTATATTTCATTTTCTCTTTATCCTTGGCATACCACAACAGATAATCAGATACTGCTGCCAATCCTGAAGAAGAAGTCATCCCGCCACGGGTCCATGTGATCGTAGAAACGAAATTAGTATCGCCAAAAACTTCATCTAACACACACCGCACACGATGAACATTTTCATCGCTAATCTGGACGAAGATGCTGCCGCTTTCTGTTAACAATTCACGGGCAACAGTAAGGCGATCGCGTAGGTAAGCAAGATAGGAGTGAATGCCGCTTTCCCATGTGTCTCGAAATGCTTTCACCTGTTCCGGTTGTGGCGTAACGTCTTCTATTTTTGTGTTACTGACTTCGCGTTTTCGCGTGCTGACCTGCCAATTACTACTAAATTTAATCCCGTACGGCGGATCAAAATAGATCATCTGCACCGCACTTTTAAGTTGTTCTTTCTCAGCGAGCGAGTTCATCACGGCAAGTGAATCTCCCAAGATAAAGCGGTTACGCCAGTTCTGTTCGTGTCGATAGAATTCAATTTTTTGGCTAAAGTCAAGGTCATTGAATCCTTCAAAGAGCATCTCTATCTGATCTGATTCCCTTTGCTGTTGGGCGCGAAGGTTTTCAATAATCGCTTGCGGTTGGATGTGTTCTTGCGCGTAGATAGGGACGGCTTGAACTTCAAGGTCAGTATCGTTCTGTTGGTCTTTGCCCTTCCAGACAAGTTGCGGGTCAAGTGCTACGTCGCGCGGGTAACGGGTGGGTGCGTTCTCTTCATCTTCTGCAAATCCACTTAATTCTTGGGTCGGGTTGTTCGGAAGTGTATCAGGGTGTTCATAATGGTCAATCGGTTTTTTCGGCATTGAATCTCCTCTGCTATTTCTGAAAATAAATATTACGTTCACGGCTTTTCTGAGTCAGGACGATTTAGTTTCCGGTTTTGATTTTGATTTCCGTTTACGGATGTTAACATTCTTTCGCAAGATCGCGAGCGCAGCTCGCTCCTACAATGGAGAATATAGACAGATATAAAGTGGATATGTAAAACTAAATACTCCTGTTTTCTGAGTGGATATACGATAGACACAAACTAAATGAAGATTAGTTTTTTAATTCGGTAATGTCGGAACGTGCGATGAATCGCACTACTACGAACCTGTCTATTTGTAGTAGGGAACCATTTATGGTTTTCCCGTCAATTACCGAAATATTTTCTTAAACTTCATACAGTTTGTTCTACAGGTTTCCCATTGAAAAGTATTTAATTAGAAATGGTATTACATCCGTTCTTTCAAGCGTGCAAGTTCCTCTTGGAGTCGCGCGACTTCTGCTTCAGCCTTCTCCGCTCGGGTTTGCAGCCACTCCTGCGCCAGCGGATCGTAAATGCCGAGACCATCCACTAATAAATGGAAATCCAACGCTAATACTTCTGAATGGATACCGTCATCAACGTCTGCAGCAATTTCAACATACGTACCTTCAACGAGCCGAAACCCTAACAATGGCGAGGGGAGATACCTTCTATCCGGATCGTAAAGAAAATACTCTGGAATTCTCATACGCGCATAGTGTGCCATCTTCTCATCTAAATCGTTCCGATAGGTCCTTTTGCTGGAAAACTCCATAACGAAGTCTGGTGGTTTCCCCTCTTCCCATACTTTATAGGTGCGGCGGAACTTCTGTCCGATCCCAAAACAGACAAGAATATCGGGAGAGACAGCGGTTCGTGTAGGGCCCTCTATGTCATACATCATAATATTCCCAGAGATATAAACCCCTGGGTCCTGCGAAAAATAGGTTTCGAGTATATCCTGCACACGCTTTATCCAATAAAGATGGAGATCAGTATCAGCCATGGGTTTACCATCCGATTCAGGGTAGAGGTCTGTCGTTTCTGTTGGTGCATAAGGAAGGGAGCGCACGTTTGTGGGAGTTTCCATGGATGTTCTCCTTTGCAGTTTCTGAGCATAAGCGGACAAGTATTCAGTGAATAAAGCGCACACAGCTGCTGGCGAAGCGTACAACCTCGCCGCCAAAATGTCCAAGGGATTGTGGATTTGACAATATTATACAATGTGTACTAAAAGAGTGCAAGAGAAAAGGATCGATTTTCATTTGATTGCAAACATGAAATCAGGTAAACTATTTTTATATCTCGCCTTGATATACCAACTACGAAAATACAACTTAAAAGGAGACACACATTGGAAAAAATACGTGAACTGATTACGCTCTTAGAATCCGGTGTTGAAGACTACGACACTCAGATGAAGGTACTACAGACAGAACGCCTGAAATATATTCGGCTCGCGATGACAGACGGGTTTGGGACAGAGGAAGGCGACTCGAAGGAGTCGTGGCTGCTTCACCTCAAACAACTTGAGGACTCACTTACACTCAGGCGGAACACCATACGACAGGCAATTAAGGAAGCCGCAGAAGATATTCAGAAAGAGGGAAGCGCATGATACCAAGATTCACGTCTCCTAACATAGGAAAATGCTTGATATGTGCGCTGTTGGTATGCGGTTTTATGGTTTCAACAACAGACGCACAAGAGATGAACAGCACCCAGATCATTGAAGCAGCGATCCGACATCAGAATTTAGGGTTGGCATACCTCGAAGAATCGCAGCCTTCAAAGGCAGTCGAAGCGTTTACTGCACTGATCGAACTACTGCCTGACGAAGCAATCGGCTATGGTAACCTCGCTGTTGCACATCTACGCTTACAGCAGGCAGATGCTGCCGAAGCATCGGTAAAGCGGGGCATTGCTGTCGCACCCATGGATAGCCAGTTACACTTCATCTTATCCGAAGTCTATCAGCTGCAGCAGAAAAGCGATTTAGCAGTGGAGGCGATGAAGGAAGCCGTACGCTTAGCACCCGATGAATTGGAGTTTCGCTACAAACTGGTGCGCCACTATATTGGACAACGAAACGACCCAGAAGCACAACAGGAAGCAGTTCGACATCTACAAGCACTTCATGCCCGATCCCCTGTGAATATCGTTGTACTGATGAAGTTGACACTCGGCTTGTTAGCGCAAGAGCAACTCGAAGCCGCTGCGGTTCTCTGTCAGGACCTAAGGCTCCTTTTAGGCGATACTGACCCAGAAAAACTCGCATACCTCACACAAGGGATAGAAGCGATAGAACAAAAGGACCTAAAACTCGCGACGCGTAATATCCGAATTTTTGAGAACTTGCACCGAGCAAGTCCGCGCTATCAGCAAGGGATCGGCGAATTGGTGACCGACATCCTTGGGCATCCGATAGAGACGTTCAGTCCAGGGTTTCGCTCGCGAATCATCGCTAAACAGACGCTACCGATTGATGTGGAATTTGTGGATGTTACCGAACAACTCGGACTTAGCAATGTAAAGGCACTGTTACCCTTAAGAATACCCACTGCTGTATCTTTTGTGAATTCCGATAACGATGGAAAACTTGATCTGTATATAAGCGGTTCTGATTTTGCGGGGTTGTACCAGAATACAGAGCGAAAAGTTCAGTTTGTGTTGTATCGGAATATGGGGGAACAGTTTGATGCAATTACAATCCTTGAAGATGAGCAAGAACTTACAGAGCAATCAAATCTTCACGTGGCTGTTGCAGATATGAATAAAGATGGGATACAAGATTTTCTATTGCAAACTGCCAAGGGAATAGCATATTTCTGGGAAACTACAGAAGAGAATGAAGGCGCAGTTCCGGTCGTTTTATATGAACATGAACAGCCGGTAACAGATATAGGAGTCCTCCATCCTGTCGATTATGACCATGACGGCGATTTAGACCTCTTTACAGCCGGTGCCACGATGTATCGGAATAATAGTGATGATGAAAATAAAGAGAGTGATGATGAAAATAAAGAGGATGAAAGATTTACTGATGTTAGCGAACAGACTTTTGTAAAAACAGCCACGCCACAATCCGCTCCTGCCAAAGTATTTTCCGCCGATTTCGATGACGATGGCGATATAGATATTTTTGTTACACATCAGGAAACAGGATGCACCCTCTACGATAACCTCCGCCAAGGGAAACTCCGCGCTGTTTCCGACGAAACAGATATTCCGCAAGATATACATTACACCGCAGCTGCTATCGGTGATTATGATAACGACGGAGATGTTGATATTTTCTTATCGACAGCAGATCGGATCCACCTCTACCGCAATAGGGGGGATGGAAGTTTTGTAGACGATCCACGCTTAGAGGCGGGGGTGCGTAATCTGTCACCCACGCTATTGAAAAACATAGATTACGATAACGACGGATTTGTCGACCTCTGGGTGAGTGGCAAAGATGGAATGTTCCTATTCCGAAACGACGGCACCGGACAATTTGCCGAGCCGTATCCGCTCATAGAAACCGTCACACCAACAGAGGGCGCGATCCTCCACAACGCGCTCGCTGGAGCAGTCGGTGATTATGACAATGACGGCGACCTCGACATCTTTTTTATTGATGGCGAAGGAAAACTCCGCGTCTTACAAAACAACGGTGGGAATAAAAATAACTATATACAGGTCCGGTTGGAAGGTATCACTACAGGGAACAACAAAGTGAATAGAGACGGCATCGGCTCGAAACTGGAGGTGAAAGTCGGGGATCTCTATCAACTGCAGTATGTATCCGAACAGGTCTCCCATTTCGGGTTAGGCGCGTTCAACGCGGCAGATGTTGTGCGTGTTGTCTGGACGAACGGCGTGCCGCAGAACGTCATTGAACCGCAGGCGAGACAACGGATTCTGGAGAAGCAGATATTGAAAGGTTCCTGTCCGTTCCTATACGTCTACGACGGCGAGAAATACGAATTCGTCACCGATCTGCTTTGGCGTGCGCCGTTAGGACTCGTCACCTCAATGGGATTCGTTGCGCCCGATGAAACAAAGGATTTCGTGAAAATTTCAGGGACGCAAATACGACCAAAATCTGGTAGGTATTCCATCCAGATTACAGAAGAGTTATGGGAAACCGCCTATTTTGACGAAGTGAAACTGATAGCCGTCGATCATCCAGCAGGTACTGACATTTTCGTAAACGAACAGTACACGCCGCCACCCTTTGCAGAATTCAAAGTTTACGGTGTCAAAGAGAAGTTGCACCCGAAATCTGCAGTCGATCATCGCGGCAAAGATGTGTCCAATGCTTTAAAAACATTTGATTACCACTACGCCGTTGAACACGCACCCGGTCCCTACCAAGGCGTTGTTGAACCCCACGCGATCGTCCTTGACCTTGGCGATGTCCCCAATGACACACCCGTGACGCTATTCCTCAGTGGCTGGATCTTCCCGACGGATACCAGCATCAACGTTGCTTTGTTCCAAAATCCCAGAATTAATCCGAGTTTTCCTTCAGTTTCTGTAAAAGATGAAACAGGACAATGGAAGACCGTTATTGATATGATTGGATTGCCAGCAGGTAAAAACAAGACGATTACTGTTGATCTGACGGGCAAATTTCTATCCGATGACCGACACGTTCGGATCGGGACCGATATGCAGATTTATTGGGACGCAGCGTTTTTCACTGTCGGAACGCAAGACGTCCCAATAGAGATGACAACGTTGAACCCGGATAGCGCGGATTTGCATTACCGCGGTTTCTCCGAGATGTACCGTCCGAACCCACATGCCCCACATCTGTTTGATTACCAAAAAGTGACGACAGATGCGCAGTGGCGCGACCTCGCAGGGTATTACACGTGTTATGGTGATGTCAACCCTTTATTACAAGAGGTTGACGATATGTACGTTATTCTCAATGCGGGGGATGAAATCACAGTGGAATTTGATGCGTCACGCCTCCCAAAATTGAAACCAGGATGGGTACGCGATTTTATCCTTTATAGCGACGGATGGGACAAAGACGGGGACATCAATACGCTCACATCACAGACGGTTGAACCGCTGCCGTTTCATGGGATGTCCGCCTATCCATATCCTGCAACTGAGCATTATCCAGATGATGAGGCGCATCGACGGTATCGGCTTGAATATAACACACGCCGTATTGAACATCATTTACCACCGTTGAGTGGCTCAGAAAAGTAGAGTGAAGTGTCAATTTTCGCTAATGAGGTTCTAACTTGACCCCTGACGGTTGATATATTGGAGACGGGACTATCATGATGCATGTTCGACTTCATCTCTGATTCGACGTAAAGGGATATATAGACAAAGCGTCGCAATGACCAAGATGCCAGCCAGTACAGCGTAAGGATATGCCTCTTTTGCATAGAGCCAGCCACCGAGTAGCGGTCCCAAAATGCGTCCTAAACTTAAAAATGCGTCCATAATGCCGATGGCTGCGCCTTGACCAATCTGCGTCTGCTTGGAAATCCACGATGTGTTCGTCGGACGGATCAACTGATTACCGATGCCAGTGATAGTTAGATATAAAGTCAGCGATGCAAAGGAGTAAGCTGCGAGCAATAGCACCATGCCGAGCGCGTTGAGCAGCAATCCGGTGAGAACGATCCGCCGCTCTCCAAACTTGTTGATCAATCTGCCGAGTAGACCCCCCTGCAGTGGCACGACAATCGCACCCATGACCATGAACATCCATCCCATCTCTCTCTCACCATAGTCCCACTTATCTTCAATAAACAGCGGAAAAGTCATCTCCAATCCTGAAAAACTGAAGGTAGAAAAAAAAGCGACGAAAAAAAGCGGCGTGAGCGGCGATTTTAAAGTTGTCTGACGAAATATTTCACGCGGAGAGATCCATTCATGCCGATCTTCGAGCGCCTCGCCTGTGAGACCTTTCTGGAGTGATTCTGGTAGTAAAACAAGCGCGAAAAGAAAAGTGAGCAGAGATAGACCACCAGCAACAAAAAACGGCATATCGTGGCTGCCCATGACCCCACCGATCGCCGGTCCGAGAATGAAACCGAGTCCCATTGCTGCCCCCATTAACCCCATACCTCTGCCGCGTTCCTCTGATGTGGTTATGTCGGCAACATAAGCCATGACGCTCGGCAGCACCGCCGCTGAAGCGATACCGGCTGCACTACGCGCAATGAACAACCAGACGTAATCCGTTGCCAACCCGAAACCGATTAAGGCAGCAGCATTCCCAAGCAATCCAAGCAGAATCGCCGGTTTTCTACCGTGTTTATCCGATAGTCTACCCCAGATCGGTGCAAACAGCAGTTGCATCCCGGAATAGATAGACATTAATATCGCGATTTCAGTGGTGGTTGCTCCAATCTCTTTGGCGTAATAGGCGAGGTTCGGAATGATGATGCCAAACCCAAGCATCACGAAGAATAGGGTTAAGAACAGGAGAAGCAATTTTGATTTTTCCATCTAAGATGAACGCGAGAATCCGCGACGATGAATCCATACCTTTTCCGCTCCAGTGGACTGTCAGCATTGCTGATATCCCAGGAGCAATTGTAAAATATAATACTGACTATTATAGCAGGTTTGGGCAAAGTACATCAATATAAAAACGAGATTCACGGATCGCTTCTGAAAACTGATCACTGAAAACTGACCACTAAATAATGACGGAATTCCTCTATCAAAAAGTACAATTGGAAGCACACGGATTCAAAAATTTATTTGGTAATTTTAGAAAATATTTGGTATCATATAGATGGTTTCATAATGCTTCATACATTCAACAATTGAACTTAAATATTGGAGGAAAGATGGCAACCGAATTTGTGCATCTACACAATCACAGTGAGTACAGCATGCTTGATGGCGCGTGCCGCATTGAGGATATGGTCAAGTGGGCAGTCGAAAACAGCGCGCCGGCTGTTGCGCTCACCGACCACGGCAACATGTTCGGCGCATGGGAACTTTACGATAAAGCGACAAAAGCGGGGGTCAATCCAATTGTTGGTTGTGAAGTGTATGTCGCACCCGGTGACCGAAAAAAGCGCGGGAAGGAACAAGGAGGTCCCTATCACCTCACATTGCTTGCAGAAGATGCAACCGGTTACCAGAATCTCCTAAAATTAGTATCGCTCGGATACACAGAGGGATTCTATAGCAAACCGCGCATTGATATGGAAATCCTCCGCGAACACCACCATGGAATTATCGCACTAACAGGTTGCATCCAAGGACAGGTGCCACAACTCCTCTGTTCAAGTCGGCGAGAAGAAGGTATCCAAAATTTCAAGACGTTGATGGAGATAATGGGAGAACGGAATCTCTACGTTGAAGTCCAGAACCATCATATTGACAAGGAACTTGAGGCATATCCAATAATGGTTGAATTGGCAAAAGAGTTTGGGCTACCACTTGTCGGTACAAACGATTGCCACTACCTCCGCAAATCAGACCATGGGATGCACGATGTCCTCCTCTGTATCCAGATGAAGAAGACCGTCAACGAGCAGCAACGGATGCGGTTTGACAACCACTTTTACTTTAAAAGTGTTGACGAAATGCGGGAAGCATTGAAGGATTATCCGCCGGAAGCCATCAGTAATACGCTTGAAATAGCCAATCGGTGTAATCTTGAACTCGAATATGGCGAGAGTGTGATGCCGAAATATGAGGTGCCTGAAGGACATACAAACGACAGTTATCTTAAGGAGTTATGCTACCAAGGCTTACGCGAAAAGTATGGTGAACTTTCCGAGGCAATTCGGAAACGCCTCGATTACGAACTCGATATTATTAGCAAAACCCGCTACTCCGGCTACTTCCTCATTGTCTGGGATTATGTTAAATACGCACACAAACAGGGCTATCCGCTCTCCGCACGCGGTTCTGCTGCAAGCAGTTTGGTACTGTATGCCCTCGATGTGATTACCTTCAATCCGATGGACTACGACTGTCTCTTTGAGCGGTTTCTGAACCTCGAACGCATCAGTCCTCCGGATATTGACATTGATTTCGCCGATCGCGCCCGTGAGCATGTTATTGACTATCTCGTCCAAAAATACGGTGCAGATTCTGTCGGTAAAGTCGCCACTTTTGCTACATTGGGCGCGAAAGCCGCTATCAAGGATGTCGGACGCGCCCTTGAAACACCGCTTGAAGATGTTGTTCGGTTAACCGAACTCATTCCATCTACACCGGGCATAACACTTGATGAAACCTTGGAACAGGTGCCTGATTTTCAGAAACTCGCTGAACGTCCTGAATACCGAGAATTGATGGATCTCAGTAAATCCGTTGAAGGCATTAAACGGCACGTTTCTTGCCACGCCTCCGCAATCGTTGTCTCAAACGGGCCACTCACTAACTATGTCCCACTGTTCAAGGATAAACATGACCAAGTCGCCTCACAGTTTGAAGGTAAAACCGTTGAAGGTGTTGGTATCGTCAAATTCGATTCCCTCGGTTTACGTAGTCTTACTGAGACCTACGACTGTCTACAGATGGTCAAGGCGAATCACGGTAAGGACATCAAGTTGGAAGAGATACCCTTTGATGATGAAAAAACCTACTCGCTCATCAGTGAAGGCCTCATCGCCGGTTTATTCCAGTTAGAGGGATCCTCCGGCATGTATCGAGTCGTCATGCAACTCAAACCCGATAATTTTGAGGAGTTCTCCGCAATTCCCGCACTCTATCGTCCGGGACCTATAGAAAGCGGGATGATGCAACAGTTCATAGATAGAAAGAACGGGTTACAAAAAGTCGAATATCTGCATCCAACGCTTGAAAACGCGCTCGAAAACACCTACGGTGTGTGTATCTATCAGGAGCAGGTGATGCAAATTGCGCGCGATATGGCAGGTTTTACGCTCGGTGAGGCGGACATCCTCCGCTCCGCAATGGGAAAGAAGGACGAGGCACTCCTCAAAGCGCAACGCGAAAAATTTATTGAAGGTGCCACCGAAAAAGGAATCTCTGCCGAAGAAGCAGAAGAGGTGTACGATTTACTTGAACCTTTCGGCGGTTACGCTTTCAATAAGTCGCATACCGTTGCTTACTCAATGTTAGCCTATCGCATGGCATATCTGAAAACGCACTACCCGCACGAATTCATGGCGGCAATGATGACGGGTGAGGCTGGTGATTCAGGGAAAGTTACCCGTTATCGCGCCGAATGTAAGAAACTTGCCGACTTCTTGAATGTAGAAATCAATCTACTCCCACCGGATGTCAATAGCAGCAGAAGAGAATTCACTGTAGATCGCAACGATGTCTGTTTCGGGCTTGTTGCTCTGAAAGGTGTTGGTGATGCCGCTATAGACTCTATTGTGGAAACACGGGAGGAAAGTGGCTCCTTTGCCTCGCTACAAGATTTCTGCGAACGCGTGGATACGAAGCAGGTCAATAAACGCGCTGTCGAAAGCCTGATTATGAGCGGTGCATTTGATTCGCTTGAAGGCCATCGCGCACAATACCTCGCGAGTTTAGAAAATATCATGAAAGCCGCGCAGAACGCGCAAGCCGAACGCGATCGCGGACAGATGAGTCTCTTCGGCGATGGAGAAGAAGCACCAACAGCAACCGTATCGCTTGTAGCAGCCCCGGAACTGGATCCGTTGGAACGACTGATGCGAGAAAAGGAACAACTCGGTTTCTATGTTTCTGGACATCCGCTTGAAGAATATAGCGATATTATCGAAAACTACACGAGCACAAGCACCCAAAGCCTCGATGAAAACCGTATTGATTCCGAAGTTGATGTGGCTGGTATGCTTACGGAAGTAAATAATCATACCACGAAAAAAGGAGAACCCATGGCGGTCATCGAGTTGGAGGATTTGGAAGGTGCCGTAAAAGTCGTCGTGTTCCCGGATGCCTACAAAAACGCGGTTGAACTCGTAGAAGGAAAAGTGGTTTGGATCCGTGGCACCGTCAAACTTGATAACAGAAATCGCAACAATTCTGATGAGGATACGCAAAATGAGGCACTGCAGATCCAAGCAGGCAAGATATTGGATATTGAGTCTGTCGCGGAACAGCAGACATCTGCCCTTGAGGTGACGATTTCAGAATCTGACCTCGAAAACACCAAGAAATTGGAAGCACTTCAGGAAATTGCGCGCGCCAACAAAGGCGACCACGATCTGATTTTACGCCTCATGAGTCCCCGTTACGGCGAAGTTATCGCACGATGTGATCGGAAATATAATGTCGCATATAAACCGCAAATTATTGAACAGGTAGAGGGATTGTTCGGTGAAAATTGTATCAAGCCGAGCAATCGCACGATCCGCGGCAAGAAAAACCGCACCTCACAGATGGATTTTGTCTAAAAGAAGGAAGTGTGGAAGGATGGAAGGATGGAAAGATGTATCTTCCGACCTTCCAACCTTCCCTGCTTACAAGCAGAAACGCAATGCAATTGGAAGGAAGTTTGCTATGCAGTATCGGACACTCGGTAAAACAGGACTCAGCGTATCAGAAATCGGTTACGGCGGGGGTAGGGTCCGCCCGGAACACGACGAAACAGCACTCGTCAAAATGCTCCATTACGCGATGGATTGTGGTCTCAACTTTCTTGATACCGCGCCCAATTACGGCAGTGGTTACAGCGAAACGATCATCGGAAAAGCAATCGCGGGTCGCCGAGAATCGTGCATCGTCGCTACCAAAACGGAAGCTTACGATCCAGAAGGCATCCTCACAGATGTAGAAGGCAGTCTACAACGACTCGGCACCGACTACATTGACGTTCTACAATTCCACGGTGGTTGGTTCTATGCCGAAGAGACAGACCAGATTCTGAATAACGGTGGGTTAGAGACGTATCTAAACCTAAAAGCGGATGGGAAGGTTCGATTTATTGGGTTTTCTGCGGACGGTCCCTCCGGCGGCACGGAGCAGCTCATCGCTACCGGACAGTTTGATATGATCCAGACCCACTACAATCTGATGTATCAGAGCACCTGTGATGCATTCGGTCAACGTGGTATCATTCCAGATGCCATCGCACAAGAGATGGGAATTGTGCTGATGCGTTCTACCACCAGCAACGCCTTCCAGAACCTCATGAAGCACTGCTTTCCCAACGAGATGGCGGATGTTGATGTAGATAGTTTCCTGCTGAACTATTCCCTCTCAAACCCGATGGTGAACGTTGCCCTGATGAGCTTGCAGAGTGTTGATGATGTGGATTGGACAAGTGCCGTATCAGATAATGTCGATGCACGCTTAGATTTAAGGGCAATTCATGGGCGGTAGTGATCCAAAGATTTTTTGGAGGCGGCATGCAAAGGAAAAGACGAAACAGATGGTCTGGGACTACATTGACAACGACGTTGAAGATGAGAGATTAGAGGGGCAGACTTTAGATTTGCTATACGGTTGTGTCCGACGCGCCGAAAAGGAAATGGATATATCCGTGCTACAAAACATGTCACAGGTCAAAATGATTTGGCACGCGATCAAGGGCGCGTATGGAAGGCAGTTTGAAGTTAGCAATGAAACGATTTTTGACAACCTTGAGGACGCAAGCGATACGTCCTGAAACGACAGACAAGGCAAGGTTACCACTATGGTTTCCGCGGTGGTCTCTCATCTACGGATGCCTCCTCCTTGCTTATGATCTCCACAAGGTGATAGGCGTACCGTCCTACATCCTGGATCTCTGTCCCTCTATCTTCAAGTCTGACTTTTAGTGTGTAGATATACCCCGGTTCAAAGTCAAATCCTTGTATACCTTCATAAAAGAACTCCCACCGTTGGCGTTCCTCATTGAATTCAAGATAACACTCTTGCTCAAAAGCTCCCACACACTCTACTTTATAGGGTCCGATGATAAGCGTCTCTATGTGTTCATCCCAACCACATCCGACAGTGAGAGATAAGAAAATTAATATGATTGAGAAGAGATGTTTTGTTAGAAACGACATTTTTCCACGAGGTTGGATTTGACAAAGAAGCCGCTGCCAAAACCAAGGGTTTTGCCGTTGCTATCCTTCATCTCTAAATAGACGGTAGCGGCTAACGCTTTTTCGGCGATCTCTGGAACGGTTTGAGCAGTAGCACTATTTGTTAAGCAGAACAAGAACACTGTAAATGTCACTATAAAGAGCTGCCATAATAGTTTGTTCTGATGCTTCATTGGAAAATTCCTTAGGCGGTTAACATTGCTGCAATGTCTTCGGGTAAGTCCATATTGTTTTGCTGTTCAAAGTCTGCAATGCTTTCGTAAGTGCGATAAAACAAAGTGATGATATTTACGCCCATTTCCATTGCGATAGCGAGGTCTTCTCTTGCCTTTTCCCATTCTCTTAGATGCAACCAAGCCATACCACGATTACGATAGGCATCAGCAAATTCGGGATTCAGTTCTATTGCTGTGGAATATTCTTTTGTAGTTTTTTCAATCTCACCTTTATCAAAGTAGGCAACACCGAGGTTGTTATAAGCATTAGCATCCTCAGAATCACACTCGATTGCCTTACTAAAATCCCTAATAGCTTCGTCGATATTTCCGCTATTAAGGTAAGCAACATCGCGATTGTTATATGGGACAGCGTCCCCCGGATCAGATTCTATTGCCATATTATAGTCTTTAATTGCATTGTCAATTTCGCCCTTATCGATGTCAATTACATTTCACAAATGCTTGGATCTATTCAGTCGCCATTTATGGAACTTGAATTTTGGATATGCTGCGAGAAATGCTTTTAATCTCACCCCATCGGACAGCCAACTTTGCTTGAAATTCTACATCTCGTGCAATTCTCAACGCCTCCGCTAACCCTTTTTCGGCGGCAGTTTTCACATCTTCTGGCTCAACAGCTGCATTGCCAATATATACTTCGTCGATTAATCCTTTAAACGGAGGACGACTAATAATCACAGGAATCTGTGGTGTGCCTGGGTCGATATCCATTGGCACTTCTGTGTCAAGTTCTCCATCAACATAGGCGCGCCGGACTTTCTTATCGTAGGTGAAAGCCACATGATGCCATGTCCCATCAACGATCAATCCCTTACTGTTAAAGTTTCCTCGGTCCCGCAAAACTGGCGTACCGAAAGCACAATGGAGCCGCCCGTTGTTCTGATGAACAAACATGGCGTAGTTGCGATCGGGCCAGGCATCTTTACCGACAATCATCCGCCATCCCGTTGCGAGGTCCTCAACATTAACCCACGCCATCAGCGTAAATGTCGGGGTTGTGAACACATCATCGTGCGGAATCTCAATCTTATCTCCCGCACCGCTGAAGGAGAGTGCTTTTCCAAATTTCCCGTCAACGACTTTAGGTTTCCCAAAGACTTGTCCATCGTGTCCGTTGCCTGAAGCATCACGGACAGTATTTTTGATATCTTCATCAAAGAGCCAGATACCTAAAATCGTCTCTTCATCAATTTTTGCGTCGCCAGAGAGAGCAACGCCTAAGCAGAAAAGCGCAATTGAAAGTCGAGTAAAAGTCTTCACTGTTTTTCTCCTGTATTGATAAAGATATGGCGCGCTGACGAAGCGCGCCTATTGAGGGAAATTGGTGCTTTTACTAAGCGGACAAGAAATTCCGAATCACGTAATCCAGAATCCCACCGTGTTTGTAGTATTCTACCTCTACGGGTGAATCAATTCTGACTAACAATTCCGTTGTCTGTGTCTCACCGTTTGCGCGGACGATCTTCATTGTCGCCATCTGTCCCGGCTGGAGGTCGTCGGCGAATCCTGTGATACTGATAACTTCACTACCATCGAGGTTAAGCGTCTGCGCGTTCTCACCGGCTTTAAACTGCAACGGTATGATACCCATACCGATGAGATTACTACGGTGGATACGTTCATAACTCTCTACGACCACCGCTTTGACCCCCAAAAGTTTGGGACCCTTCGCTGCCCAGTCGCGAGAACTGCCCATGCCGTAATCCTGTCCGGCGAAGAGAACCGTTGGGATACTGTTTTCTTGGTAGTGGAGTGCCGCCTCGTAGATAGTCGTCTGCGTTTCGTCTGGATACTGAACCGTGAATCCACCTTCTATATTCGGTGTCATCAGGTTACGCACACGGCGGTTGGCAAATGTCCCGCGGCTCATCACGCGGTCGTTACCGCGTCTGGAACCGTAGGTGTTAAAATCTCGTGTTTCAACACCGCGTTCTTGGAGGTATTCACCCGTCGGACTTGCCGCCGAGATCGCACCTGCTGGTGAGATATGGTCGGTAGTGACAGAATCTCCGAAAATACCGAGAATCCGTGCGTTCACAACATCCGAGATAGGGGCAGGCTCGCGCGCGAAATCTTCAAAAAACGGTGGATGCTGGACATAAGTGCTTCGCTCGTTCCATGGATAGAGAACGCCTGTCGCACCCGCGAGCTCTTCCCATTCTGGTGCTTGGTTGCCAATCGCTTCGTACATCTCTTTGAACGTGCGGCGGTCAACGGCTGCACCAATCATCTCGGCGATCTCCTGACGGGTGGGCCAAATGTCCCGTAGGTAGACCGCTGCGCCAGCGTCGTTATGTCCAAGCGGTTCCGTAGCGAGGTCAATGTCGATCTGACCTGCGATCCCGTAGGCGACAACAAGGGGCGGCGACATCAGGAAGTTGGCTTTTATCTCTGGATGCACACGCGCTTCAAAGTTTCGGTTACCACTTAAAACACTGGCAGTGACGAGATTACCTTTATCTATTGCGTCTTGAACCACATCGTTGAGCGGTCCGCTGTTACCGATGCAGGTTGTACACCCGTAGCCTACGACGTTATAACCGAGTTCTTCAAGATAGGGCAACAACCCTGTATTTTGTAGGTATTCTGTTACGACGCGGGAACCGGGGGCTAAACTTGTTTTGACGTAATCGGGGACACGCAGCCCTTTTTCAACCGCTTTCTTGGCGAGCAATCCGGCACCAATCATCACGGAAGGGTTACTGGTGTTCGTGCAGCTCGTAATCGCGGAAATAACAACGGAACCGTGGGTTATACCATTGCTACCACCTGTGTTTTCCGTCACACCAAAACCATCGTCCGCTACAGGACGTGTGAGGAGTTCATTGAAAGTCTGCTTGACATCCGACAACGCGATACGGTCTTGTGGTCGCTTGGGTCCAGCGATACTCGGTTCGATGTCGCTAAGATCAACTTCGAGCACATCGGAATACTCGACTTCTCCAAGGCGTGGGATCCCGAATATCCCTTGCGCTTTAAGATACGCCTCTACCGTGTCAACGTGTGTTTCATCCCGTCCTGTGAGACGCAGGTATCGCATTGTCTCGGTATCAGGTGGGAAGAATCCGATAGTCGCACCGTATTCAGGACACATATTGGAGATCGTCGCACGGTCAGGTAGCGAGAGTGCTTCTACGCCTTCACCAAAGAACTCAACGAATTTGCCGACAACTGCAGCGGCTCTGAGACGTTGCGTCACTGTCAAGACCAGATCTGTCGCGGTAACACCCTCTTGCAGTTCGCCTTTGAGGTGAACACCGAGTACTTCTGGTGTCAAGATATAAACAGGTTGACCTAACATCGCCGCTTCTGCTTCAATACCGCCGACACCCCACCCGACGATACCCAAGCCGTTAATCATTGTGGTATGCGAATCCGTACCGACGACAGTATCTGGATACGCGAGGGCATCCTCTGTCATAACCACTTTCGCGAGATATTCCAAATTCACTTGATGGACAATGCCGATAGAGGGCGGAATGATATTGAACTTCTCAAACGCCTGCTGTCCCCATTTCAGGAATTCATAACGTTCCTTGTTCCGTTCAAATTCCCGTTGCGTATTGAACTGAAATGCGTTCTCTGAACCATACGCATCAACTTGGATAGAATGGTCAATGACTAAATCGACAGGGACGAGCGGTTCTATCATGCTTGCATCGCCACCAAGTTCCGCAACAGCAGAACGCATCGCCGCAATATCAACAACAAGTGGCACACCCGTGAAGTCCTGTGCGACCACGCGTGCCGGTTTGAACGGTATCTCCGAGGCTTTGGGTGAACGCGCATCCCAACTCGCCAAATTCACAATATCATCTTCTGTAATTTGGTGTCCATCGTAATTTCGTAATAGCGATTCGAGTAAGATGCGGAGGCTGACAGGCAAAGTCGCAATTGATCCGATGCCTGCTTCCGCTAAAGCAGGAAGTGAATAGTAACTACACGTAAGCCCTTCGCTTTCAAGAACTCGGTGTGTATTAAACAAATTATGAGCAAGGTCGGGCATCTGCTATCTCCTTTAGTTTGTAGATAATTCTTTGAATAATTTTATCACAAATTGATGTTGTATTTCAATTTCTCTTGTAGGAGGGGTTTGTAACCCCGATTTATTGGAACTTGACAGAAAATTCTCCAAAAACCCGCATCATCCGAGATTCAGATTGATGTGTCTTTTATCTCTTCTGCTGTGCTTTCGCGAGTTCATCAAGTTGTTGTCGCGCATGGACAACGATAATATTCTCAGGATAATCGGTGATGATTGTCGTATAGGTAGTGACAGCGTTATCAAAATCAGATTTCTGTCGATAAATTTCAGCGATGTTCACCAATGCTTCCGCGGCGATAGAACTCTCCTGTGCAACTATCTGCTGGTACGCATTGATCGCCTCGTCATCTCTATCTGCTTCGCGGTAGATATTACCCATAAGCAGCCGTATATCGTCAACAATAGTGGCTTGTGGATAGACTTCAAGTGTTCGCTGACACTGTTGTAGGGCATCTTCTGTGTGCCCACTTAGATAAAGTTGCGCGGCGGTCGCATAATCCGTGAGCGGCACCTTGAAATAATCCGGGTGATTCTGAATGAGGACAAGTCGTTGAAGGGCATCGTTCGTGAGTTTATCAGATTTTGAAATCTTGATAACGCTGTTGTATTCCTTGAGAGCCTGCTCAAAGTCTGAAGCGAAAAAATAGGAGTCACCAATCAGTTTTCGGGCAGTGGCACGGAGGCGGTTCGTACGGTTGGCAATCGGTTCAAGTACTTCCCGTGCAAGCGTGTAACGCTTCAGTAGAATATGGCACTCACCTAAACTCAATTGCACTTCCCCTAAGTAGGTGGCGGATAAACGTTGGGTAAGCAGCGGTTCAAAAGTCATTTGGGCAGCTTTCGGTGCCCGGAGACCTCGCAGTTGGAGTTGCCCAAGCAGCAATTTGTCTTTGACAGAAGCCTCGCCACTTTTGACCTGTTCCTTCAGGAGCGCGACTGCTTCATCCCACCGTGCCATCTTCTGATAGAGCTCCGCGAGTTTGAAACGCGTGTTCCTGACACGTTTTCTGTCGGTGGAGCCTGCTATCAACGCCTTATAGAAATCAACCGAAGCCTGAAGATTTTCGTTACGTTCTAACACTCGCGCATATTTTTCAAGCGTTGTGTCAGTGTGCATTGGATAAGATCGATGAAGTCGTGTAAAGGTCTCAAGGGCTTGCGTTGCTTTCCCCGCATAGAATAAGAGTTCACCGAGCGTCATAACGATATTAGCGTTATAACCGGATTGTATTTGCTGCTTCTGAAGCAGGGCGATGAGTTTCTCCTGAAGTGGTTTGCGTTCTACGCCTTCATAAATTTCAAGCATCGCGCGCCAGATTGTTTCTCGTTGATTTTGTCCAAGCCCAACACGTTGCAAAGCGTCAATATAAACGTCTGCGGCTTCTTGGACTTTGCCCTGAATTTTATACGCCGCTGCCAACTGCTTATAGAGATAACTATCCTGTGGGTTCAACCGAATCGCTTCCTGATACGCCGCAATCGCCTCTGGATACATCTTATGAGAGAGATAGATTGTGCCGAGTTGTTGATGTCGGTCAGGTCGATTCGGACCACCTGTGACTAATTTCTGCCACTCGGCGACAGCTTGGGCGGTTTTTCCAGTTTCAGCATAGAGAGAGCCTAATTTCTTACGCAAGTTTGTATTATTCGGGTTCTGTTTAATTGCCTTTCGGTAAAGCTCAAGTGCCTTTGGATAGTCGTTCTGCTTCTGGTAGAGTTCTGCTAACTGCTCCAGTAAAGTGCTATCATCAGGATACTGCAGCATCCGTTCTTGAATCAGTTTTTCAGCCTCTTCATAACGAAGGTTCGTAATATAAAGCTGAATAAGTCCATTGACTGCCGTGGTGCGATAGGGTGAAGTCGGGAAATTGTCAAGAAAATATTTGTAACTTGTTATTGCTGCCTCAGATTTGCCTTCTGCTTGTTCGTATTGTCCAACGAGATAGGCAGCCGTAGCAGCGGCAGTCGTGTCAGGGTGTTGTTTGAGAATCTGCTTACACTGTAGAATGGCTTCCCGAAACTGATAGCGTTCCCAATGGAGGTTTGCTAACCGATGCACTGCTCGTGTCGCATAAGAACCGTTGGGATTTCCATCAACAATTTCTCTGAAAATACGTTGTGCTGCAGCATCCTCACCTGTTTTAGCATAACTCTGGCCTAACATCAAGCAGATTGAGTCCTTTTGGCTTTGCCGAAGTGGTGTATGCGAACCATCAGCGTTAGGAATCCCTTTTTCGATCAACGCCTCGTACGCCTTAATCGCTTCCATATACCGACGCTCGTGATAATGATCGTGTGCCGCTTCAACTGGTTCCAACGAAGGATCTACTGTTTGGGTAGTAGGCGCGCGTTGAACTTGGGCGAAAGTATATCGCTGCCCTCCGATGACGATAGTGAGAAGTAAGGAGAGAAAAAAAACAAAGATGATTCGTTGTTGCATTATGGTATCCATTTTTATTGGGATAGACAGGTGTTAATTATCTCCTCAAGCGTTCGCGTTTCCATCTCTAATTTGAGTCTCTCAACTTTCTTGCTACCGAGTTCTACCTCCAATGCTGCGATATCGCCGTTTACTGCATCTATATAAAGCGGCGTTGTCACTCCGATTTCCGCGTAGATTGATGCGACCTGAAGAAAGAGACACAGACTCTGTTCAAATTCACCTTCCGCGTGAGCGAGCTGTCCGAATTGATAGAGTGAACCTGCGATCTCACGGGGGGTTCCACTCTCTTTACGGTACTCCAGACTTTCGGTATAATAGTGCCTCGCTTCCTCATGTTTACCGCTACGAAGTGCCACCGTGCCAAGACTATCCAGTAGATACGGAAGACCCGCGCTGAAGTAGCGCGTTCACGAGTGAGAAGTAGGCTTTCGGTATAGTAGTGTTGCGCTTCCTCTCGTAGACCTTGCTGGTGGACGGTCTTTCCAAGGTTATTGAGGGCATAGGCAATGCCCTGTTTGTCTCCAAGTTCACGTGCGAGCCGCAGACTTTCGGTATAATGCAGTTTCGCCTCTTCAAAATGGCGACGATCGTATGCTGTGAGTCCGAGATTATTCAGTGCGAAAGCGATATGCCATTTGTCATCCAATACCTCTGCAATCTCTAAGGCTTTGGTAAAGTGTGTATTCGCCTCCTCAAGTTTTTCTTGATACCTTGCAATAACACCGAGGCAATTCAATACCCCGACAACACCAAGTTGCTGCCCAGTCGTTCTGAAAATTTGTAAGGCGTTTTCACACAATTGTCGAGCAGTTTCACACTCCTGTCGGATATTATAGAATTTCGCAAGAGCCACCTGAAGGTCTGCTATTGTCAATTGAAACGACCTTTCATCTGTTTCAGACGTGTCTTTTAATTCCTGATGATGTTCGTCAAGTTGCTGGCTTAATTCGATCTCTGCTTGTTTCAGCCATTCCAGTCCTTCATTCCATAACCCACGGACATAGAAAAACTCCGAGAGAGCAACAGCAAGCTGCCCGAATAGGAGCCATTCAGTATTCTCCTGTGCAAATCCGAAAACAGCACGAAAGTTATCAAGTTCGACCTCCATTTCTGAGAGCGCATCACTCTGTTCTGGACCCTTTAATTTTTTGTCCTGTTCTTGTGCTAACGTGAGATAGTAATGTGCGTGTGCTTCTCTAAATCCAGTAGGGATTTGCTTCTCCCGTAGATAAAGTTGTAATGGAGTCGAGAGGCGGTAGCGGGTCCGCGTTAGAGATTCTTCGGTCATGAGTAACGATTTATCGTGTAAATTAAAGATGAGATCGATTGTTTCTCTCTCTGCATGCGTTCCAGTTGAACTATAGACAACCTCAGCGGCTTCCAAGAAGAATCCACCTGAAAAAAGAGCAAGTTGACAAAGCAGGTGCTGTTCCTCTGCCTCTAAGAGGTCGTAGGACCAATCAATCACGGCATTAAGGGTTTGGTGTCTTGCTGGCACGTCCCGATCGCTTGTTGAAAGGAGTGTAGATGATTTACTTGATGGAGAGTTGTCAAGTAAAACCGTTAAGCGATCGAGAATGTGTTGTGGGGTCATAGCACGAACGCGCGCTGCAGCAAGCTCAATCGCGAGGGAGAGTCCGTCAACTGTCCGGCAAATTGCGCCAATCGCTTCGGCATTGTCAGCGGTTAATTGGAAGCCCGGCGCGACTGCTTCTGCTCTCGCCAAAAAGAGTTGAACGCTTTCGTAATGATGGAGTGCTTCGCATTCCATGTCTTCAGGTGGAACAGATAAGGGCGGCACGATGAATCGCTGTTCACCAGCAATCTTCAAAGGTTCTCGTGATGTTGTTAGACAGTGTAGCGTTGGACACCTAAGCAACAGCGTCTTGACATCCCCGGAGGCTTCCATTACGTGCTCAAAATTGTCCAACACTAATAGAAGTGTTTTTCCCGACAAATATGAAACGACTTGTTCCATGACATCTTGTGTCGATTTCAATGGAAGGACGAGAGCCTTTGCGATCTCTGTGATAATGTGGGAAGACTGTCCCAAATCAGCTAACGCAATGAACCAGACCCCATCAGGATACGTGTTATGAAGTTCCGTTGCAACCTGTAGGGCGAGACGCGTTTTACCGATCCCCCCCGGCCCAGTCAGTGTCACCAATCGTGTCTGTCCGTTAGTGAAATACTCCACAATACCGCGAACTTCGGTTTCTCTACCGATAAAACTATTTATAGGCGTGGGTAGATTATTAGGTAAATCGTTGAGGGTTCTCAGGGGTGGAAACTCGGTTTGTAGTTCAGGAATAGAGGTGGGGTCTATAGATGTCCTATCCTGCGATGGGGCTTCTTGTATCCCTTTGCTGAAGACTTCGCGCCATCTGTCTTCACCGATGATCTCTAAAGAGGAAGCCCGAGGGGCGAGAAATTGAAAAATCGCTTCTGGATGTTGAATGTTTTTTAGCCGATGTTCGCCGAGTGAGACGAAGCTTCCATGTGGAAATTGTGTTCTAACAAGTTCATGCGTTACAGCAGAGAGCAAAATCTGTCCACCGTGTCCTGCGTCCGTAATCCGTTTGGCGAGATTCGCAGGCATTCCGTGATATTCGTCATCCAGCAGGATCATATCACCTGTGTGAATACCGATACGAACGCGTAACGCCTCAATGTTTTCATGCCACTGATACGCATTGAGTACTAACTGTATCTCAAGGGCACACATAACAGCCGTACTCGCCGTAGGAAAAACAAAGAAAAAAGCATCGCCTTCGCTTAGGATCTCTGTGCCGCCCCAGGCGGAATTTGCACCCCGCAAAATTGTGTTATGGGTACGGATAACCTCCGCCATCACCTCATTGCCGTGTGCCTCCCAAAGTCGTGTTGAACCTTCGATATCTGTAAACATCAAAGTGAGGGTGCTAATTGACAAATGTGGTTGCGGATCGTGTGTTGATAAAGAAATGTCCTTCTTTAATTCCATTAGGCGAGATTCCTAAACACTCCAAGCATTAGAGCATCGCGAGACTTGTCAGCAACGCCATACCGTAAATCATGCAGGTTTCATCAATGTCAAATTGTGGATGATGACACATATTCACGATGCCTTTCTCCTCGTTTCCAGCACCGACCATCACAAAGCAGGCAGGGATTTCTTGAGAATAGCATCCGAAATCTTCGCCACCCAATATCGGCAGCACTGGAAATATAATGTTATCTTCTCCGACCAACCCGCGCGCGTTAGATACAACGTTAGTAACACAAGGTTCGTGGTTGTATGTTACCGGACATCCCTCTTGGTAATCAAAAGTGTATGTGGCATTGTTAGCATCTGCTAAACCTGCGATGAGGCGTTCCAGCTGCTCGCGAACGCGTGTTTGAACGGTTTTTTGAAGTGTCCGCACCGTGCCGCCGATGTGTACTTTCGGAGGGATAACATTGAGTGCTGCACCTGTGAGTCCATTCTTCAGATTGGCATCTCCACCGTGTAGTTGCGTCACACTGACCACCGCTGAATCTAATGGGTTAACATTTCTGGCGACAATCGACTGTACCGCTGTCACATACTGCGCACCAATAACGATTGGATCGACCGTGAGATGTGGAAACGCAGCGTGTCCACCCGTACCAGTAAGCGTGATCCGAAAAGTATCAGACTGTGCGAGCATCGGCCCCACACACGTGGCGTATTCCCCAACAGCATAGATTGGGAAGACATGTATCCCATAGATTTCGTCTACACCTTCTAAAACACCATCTGCCATCATCGCCTCCGCACCACCCGGGAACACCTCTTCGCTCGGTTGGAAGACAAACCTGACATGCGTCTTGAGACGACTTCGGAGGTGTGAAAGGATTCGCGCTGTCCCGATAAGCATTGCCGTGTGTGCATCGTGTCCGCATAGGTGTGCTTTACCGTCAATTTTCGATTTATAAGGTACATCGGTCATTTCTTGAATTGGCAGCGCGTCCATGTCGGCGCGCAAGGCAATACGTTTTGATGCCCCCGGCACCTCCAAATCCCCGACAACACCTGTCCTACCAATACCTGTTTTAACTGGAATGCCGAGTGCATGCAGCGCATCAGCAGCGATACCAGCAGTGCGTTCCACATCAAACCCTATTTCAGGATGCTGATGAATATCGCGCCGGATGCCGACAATGTCGTTAAAATGATGGCGGCACTGTTGAAAAATTAGGTTCTTCATTATTGAATTAATCTTCCGATAGATTTGGTATACAAATTAGAATGTGAGTGTCCGCCGTAAAATGCTCCGGTGCCCATGCTCATTTTCAAGCCGGTAGATGATCGTATAAATCCCCGGCATCGTTTGAAACACTTCCTTATTAATCACAGGTGTCAATTCTACCTCCGTTGAACCGTCATCAGGCACCGTTTTTTCTTCTGTGAAGGGACCGTAGCATCTTTCTCCCAAAGGGTTGAGGACCTTCCATGTCAAGGTGAGCTGCTTCGGACGTGGTGGATTATTAATGTAGACGGTGATTTTATCATCCATCTGTCCTTTTTCAAAACGCAACGTACCTAACTTGGAGAATAATTTTACCGTCAACGCTAACGGTGGTGTATATTCAGCGTTCCCTGTACCTGGGATTGCACGCCATGTGCCGCCTGTTGCCAATGCGATCTGTTGGATAGGGAGATACTCAATTCCTATCACATCAACACGCACCTGCTCGTTCTGTAGTGTCTCAATAACTTCGTCCAGACTATAGGCGGATTTTCCGTCATAATCCGCATCATGGAATGCCCCGTCACTTGCGAGGACAATAAAACGTTGTGCCCCCTTACGGAATTTAGACGCTTTCACCGCGACCATGAGTCCATCTAAGCCTGCTTCCGCGAGGTCCCCACCACCATCAACACCTATTTTAAAAAGCCAGTTTTTGAAGGTGCCAAGATCGTCGGTGCGTCCGTATGTTTTCGTTTTATCTGTGAACGTAATTAATCCGAAAGTCGCATCGCGTCCATCTCGTTCCATAGCCTCAAATAGAAAATCAACATAAGCACGGATACCTCGGATGTTATCAGCCATACTTGCGGTTTCATCGAGAACGAACACAATATCAATTTTTTGGGCTGTAGTCGCCGCAGCGAGTGTGCGGGCAATATCCTGCATCATATAGACAAAAACACCACCCACATTGGCACTTCCTGAGGAGCCGCCACCACCCCATGAATTGCCTACGCCGCCTGCGCGTAGCGCGTCGCCACGTTCACTACCGTAGTGGATCTTTGGTGTCTCAATTCCTGGCGACGCGCCAGAACCATCTAAGACCCCCTCCGTCTCTAAAGCAATCGGTTTCGTTTCTCCCTGGGGCGCTACATAATCTACTTTGGCTGTCGGGGGTTGTGCAGCTATCGGTTGAGCGAGTGAATTCAGTGTTAGAAGATTCTCAGGCGTGTATGTAGGTTTCCCGACGACAGGATCTGAGTGTGACAATCCGCTACCGACTTCTCCTGTGTGATTAGCACTGTCTTGCCTCCGCGCTTCCGCTTTCGGAACCGCTGCGTCTTGATTCGCCATCTGCCACGATGCACTTAAACCGGCTTTCGGTTTTGGCGGTGCGGGGGGTTTTTCTGCTTCTGCCACGATAGGTGCTGGGGGTGCTACAAAATTCCGTGGCTTAGGAAGAGGCGCAGGTTTAAAATTCGCTATAAAAATTTCTATTTTGTCCCTGAATTGGCCTTGCGGCACCGGTTTGGGGATAAACCACCATACGACTAATACCAATACAAAATGGATAAGAAGCGAGTATATTAGATATATGGACGTTTTTTTTCTATTTCTCATTAGGTCAGTCCAAGAGTTGTCTTCATCAGCCTATGTGCTTAGGAAGACGAATATAAACATGCCTCCAAAACACTGAGTACCTCGTCAAGTAGTCCGTTTGGTGTCCTTTCAAGGAACTGTACCTGGCGGCTAACATAATCAACAGATTTAATCTGCTCTACCATAACGTACCCAGTCAGTGAAGAATCACGAGGAACTTTAACATGGAACGGAACATTTCTGAAGGTGTTAGTTATTGGACATACCATGGCAAGTTGAGTCCGAGCGTTAAATAAGGTGTTACTGACTACCAGCGCGGGGTGCCTACCTTTTTGTTCATATCCTGATTGTGGATTGAAGGTGAGGCGCACGAAATCCCCTGCCTGTGGAATATATTTGGACATCTACCATTCCTCTTTCCCAACAGGCTTGCCCCAGTCAAGTTCTTCGGGTTGATAGTCCTCTGGCATCTGGGCGAGTAGTGTTTTCAAATCAGCACGTCTCCGTGTTTTAGTTGCTATCTCAATGATAATGCGGCCGTTCCGGATTGTCACTTGAACTTCATCACCTACGTTCATCTCGGCCGCCTCCAAAATATTTTTCGTAAAGCAAATGCCCTCACTGTTTTCTGATTTTTGAATTTTGATTAACATAGTTTACCTCCGCAACTACAAATGAAATTCGACCACATCTCCATCGTAAACGACATCATTGCGACTCACAGATTGTCCATCGTGCCATTGCGGTCCCCATATACGTGCGAACTTGAATTCCTGGAAATCCTTGTGTAAACCGACGGCAGCATCAAGGACTGTTGAGCCGATAGGAAGCACGATCGGATCATCGCGTTCTACTGCTTTACCGGGTGCCTTCGGATAAACCCGCAAGATGTCTAACGCCCTATAGAGTTCTTGTAATAAAACATCTTTCCCCTCACCTGTTTCGGCAGAAATCGGATAAATCTGAAACGTCTCGCCATAGAATTCCTTAAGAATCTCCAACCGCTCGTCTGCGCCGACTACGTCCAACTGGTTGGCAACGATAAGCTGCCCATTTTCTGGGGTGCCATTGTCTGCTTCGTTGAGAAGTGCCGTTACCGTATCCAGATCGTTTAACAAATTGTCGCTTGCGAGACTTACCACTGGTAGCGGAATATCCGCGTTACGGGTGAGTGTTAGCACTGTCGGCGAAATGAAGTCTTGCATGATAGATGGCGTATCAATGAGTTGAAATTGGATATTCTCATAACGGAGCATCCCGACTGACGGCGCGGTCGTTGTATAAGGTGTCGGGGACACTTCTGACTTAGCATTTGTGAACTTGGCAAGTATCTGAGATTTGCCGGTATTCGGTGGCCCCAGGAGGACAATCTGACCTGCGCCCTGTTTCGGAATATGTTCGCTATAACTTTTTCTACCAGACCCTTTACTCCCCTTCTCTGAAGGTGCTCTTTTGTGCGCAGCAATACGACGACGGATATCCGAAACCACCTTTTCTGAGCCTTTGTGTTTTGGGATAATGCGCAACATCTCCTCTAAGAGGCGCAACCGTTCCTCATCTGTCTTGGCGGCTTCGTGCTCGTGTTTAAGTTTGTAGTAGGTTGGAGGCAGATTTGCTGGCATTTTCTCGTCCACTTCCAGCGGCGGCACGCCATCACGATGATTGTGATCGCGTGACCGTCGAAGTTGTCACACGTAAAATTTTCACACATCAGTTTCAGGACAATGAACACTAACTCTATTTACAATCAGACTGAAATCTGTTAAAATGAACGAAACTCTTAAATAGGATACAAAATTTTGGCGCGTATGTCAAGGCAATTAAGACACCCCATTCAAGACGAGATTAAAAAGTACATCGTTCTTCTTTCTCTCCTATGTATTCCATTATCCGTTATGGCTGAAAATAGCAGCTTTTCGCAACGTGGCGATGAACTACTCACGCTCGTGCAATCCGATGCCCTTGAAGCACAGGTGATCGCACTGCAGGAAAACGTTGTACCTATACCTAACTTTCACGCACACCGAACACGGAGCGCACACCACCGCGAAGCAACGGAGAACATAGTCCATTATATTAAAAGTCAGTTTCGTCGTTCCCCACGTCTACAGGTCAATGAACAAGTTTTTGGAGGGATTAAGAACATCGTTGCCGTTCTACCGGCGCGCGCCACTTCATCCAGCAAGCGTATCTTTATTATATGTGCGCATTACGACACGGCAGCAGGGCGTGAACCGAACTGGAACCCGTTAGCGACTCAAGCACCCGGGGCAAACAATAATGGAACGGGTGTCGCTGCGATGTTGGAAATAGCCCGTTTCTTGAGTCGCTATGAATACGACCACGAGTTAAGATTTATCGCGTTAGGCGGTGAGGAACTCGGTTTTCTCGGCAGTCGGTTCTACGTCCGAAACGCTTCTGCTGTGGCAGCAAATAACAATACTGATGATACTGCCGAAGCCCGCGAGCGCATCGTCTGCGTTTTTAACTTGGATATGTTCGGTTTCAACTGGAAAAGCGACCTTGTTGAGGTTGTTGGCAATAATGACTCGTCATGGATAAGCCGTGCACTTATCATCGCAAACACATGGTACGACATCGGTCTGAAAATTCGGCGCACACAGGACGAGTTCGTTGACATTTCGTCCCACAAATCGTTCTGGGATAGTGGGTACAACGCCGTAACTTTAACTGAAAGCTCAACACCGTGGCGTGATTCCCAAAACTATGATGCTAACACCTTCTATCACACCTCTGCTGATACCGCCGATAAGGTGAACTTCCGGTTAGTACGCAAAGTGACACAACTCGTGCTTGTCACAATAGATAACCTCCTCACAGACATGTTTCACCCAACACGGCAGATACCGCTGGTAACGCTGGAACTCCCACCAACAACTAAAGCAGATGAATTAGAAATCACAGGAACGTTTCGCTCAGATTTCCCAATTGACATCATTGTCTACCCAAGTCAAGTAGAAGCGGTGCTGGATCGCGAAACACAGACTTGGACAGCAAAGGTGCCGTTGAAACCGGGGAAGAATGATCTGCGGGTGATAGCACGGTACTCGCTGGGTGCTGTCTCGGTTGCACAGTCCACTTTTTTGACACAAGTGTTTGCGTGGAAGGAGGTCGTGGTTTTTCCGAACCCAGTACGTTCAGACACCTTAACTGAATTCCGCGTTGAGGCAAATGTTGATATAACCGAAATGCGGGTGTTTATCTATGATTCGGACGGCAACCTCATAAAACGAATTGAAGGTGTTGCCGATCGATTGCACCAAAATATCTGGCGCACATGGTGGAATCAGCAGACATCTTATGGGTTAGCAGTATCCCCAGGTGTTTATGTGTGTCATATTTCTGTTGTTTCAAAGGGGAAGACGTATACCTATTTGGAAAAGTTAGCGATTTTGCGGTGACGGATATGTCTTCATAAAGTTAGAAGCGGCAGTGGAGGGGTACTATGTCGTCTTCGATCATCGTCAGCATCCAGAAGCGCGGGTAGAAACAGAAGAAGTAGATGGCGTGAAGATTCGGAGTTACGTCATTCCTGTCGTCCAAACACCACCATCAGCAGTTTAGACCGTGAAACGCGCGTAATGTCCTCAAGAAAATATTGGGAACTATAGCATGATCCCAAAAATGCTTTGACATCCTGGCAAAAATTATGTTAGAATACACTATACAGAAGTAGACTAAAGAAAGCCTGGAAAAATGGCTGACCGCGCCAAAAGGGGAATCTAATGAAAAAAAATATCTATGCCTATTTTACTTTGCTGTCTTTCCTCGTCAGTGTCAGCATCATTTCCTCATGTGCTTTCACAAAAGACCAACCGACTAATGTTGAACTGCTGAGTTCAATCGAAAACGCTTTTGTGAGTGTTGCCAAACGCAGCACACCCGCCATTGTCGGCGTAATTTCATCCCGCGAAGTAGAAAATGGTGAATCTCACAGACAAGAAGCCTCCGGATTCATCTTTCGCAAGGATGGACACATTCTCACAAATGAACATGTGATCCGGGATGCAAAAACGGTTAAAGTGCGGTTGCTTGACGAAAGCGAATTTGACGCAAAATTAGTGGGCGTGGATCGCAATACGGATATTGCTGTCTTAAAAATTGATGCTAAAGAAGACTTACCTATTCTTCCGTTGGCGAATTCGGAAGAGGTCCAAGTCGGGCAGTTCGCTATCGCTATTGGGAACCCGTTTCAACTCAATTACACCGTAACAATCGGGACTGTGAGTGGAAAAGGACGTTCATTCCTTCGCGACATAGGTATTATTCGGTATCAGGATTTTATCCAAACAGATGCTTGGATAAATACGGGAAACAGCGGTGGTCCCCTATTGAACATCCACGGTGAGGTAATTGGGATTAACTCTTTAATTCGGCGTGCCGACAACACGCCAGCGACCGGTGCAGTTAGAGCGGGAGCCGGGTTTGCTATTTCCAGTAACCTCGTCGAAAAGATTGGAACACAGCTGATTGCAAACGGACGGATCATCCGAGGTTTTCTTGGGATTCGTATGGAAGAAGTTCGGCGAGGCATTCGCATTGAGGCTGTCTACAAAAACATGCCTGCACACCTCAGTGGGCTAAAACGAGGCGATATTATCATTAAATACAACGGAAGGAAAGTAGAAAATACTGATAAATTCAAAATGTGGGTCGCTGACTCACAAGTCGGTAAGCAATCAAGAATTACAGTCCTTCGGAATGGGCATGAACGGATGTTCAATGTAACGATAGAGGAAATGCCAGCACTACAAGCAGGGAGACCTATTGAAACCAATTCCGTCGCGTGGAGGAGACTGGGACTATCAGTACGGAAATTACAAAAAGGTGATTTTGAAAGGTACACCTATCTAACCGATGAAGATCACGGCGTTATTGTTGACATGGTTGAAGAAAACAGCCCGATTCCGAGAGGCACACTTATTATTGCTGTTAATGGGCAAAAGATCAACACTGTCCAAGAGTTTGAAGCACTCCTTCAAAAGCAGCAACAAGAACTTGAGCAACTTATCCTTGATGTCAAAAGCAGTCATGGCACAGAAAAGATAACTATGCAGCTAAAACCTTAGTCGCCGATTAAGAGAGGGATATAAGACGAAGCACGAGCATTTACGCAATTCGGTTTATCTATATCTGAAACTGTCTTGTGCTAAGCCGCGCCCTGTGAGATGAAAATATATGACAACATCAACATCCCTGACGCTCAGAGAAATTTTTAGTCCGGGCGGTCTTATTTCAGAGCATCTTGAAGGGTACGAATTCCGTCAAGAACAACTGCAGATGGCACACGAGGTATCTCGAGCATTGATGGGTTCCGAACACCTGATTGTTGAAGCCGGAACAGGTATAGGTAAAAGTTTCGCTTATCTAATTCCCGCGATTTCTCTCGCACTTAGATCGGAACAAACGGTAATCATTTCGACAAACACCATCAGTCTACAAGAACAGCTCGTCACAAAAGATATCCCATTTCTGCAGCGGATCCTTCCTCGCGACTTCAACGTAGTACTCGCAAAGGGAAGACGCAATTATCTCTCGCGAAGACGACTTAAAAATTTACTCAATTATGAGCGTGGCTTGTTTGATACACTTGAAGAGGTAGATGAAGTTGCCGAAATTAAAGAATGGGTGAACCTAACAGTGGATGGAAGCCGGGCAGATTTGCCACGGCAGCCTAATCCTCAGGTTTGGGATAAGGTCGCGTCCGACCGCGACAATTGTCTCGGTCGCAACTGTGAGACCTACGATACTTGCTTCTACTTCAAAGTGCGTCGAGAGATGCACGATGCCGATCTGCTTATCGTAAACCATCATCTCCTTTTTAGCGATCTCACAATCCGTAAGGACAGCGGTGCAGCAGCCGGGATCTTGCCTGATTACGAATACCTCATCATTGATGAAGCACATCATCTCGAAGCAACAGCAACCAACCACGCAAGCGTTAACTTCAACAACACGCGTGTTAAATGGTTTCTTGATTCTCTCTACAATGAACGGAGCAAAGACGGCTTGGCGACACATTTCAACTCGCCACAACTGAAGGATCAAGTCGTAGAAGCACGTGAACAGACGAATAAGCTTTTCAACAGTATTGTTAATGCCATCGGAGAAATTGATAGTGGAGGACGCGGTAGCACCCTAACTGAACGTATCTATAAAAGCGATTTTGTCGAAAACGTGTTGGACGCTCCGCTTGTGGACATTGAGCGAACACTCAAACGTCTCCAAAACGACGCTGCAACAGACGATGACGAACAGGAGATTACAGCGCACCACCGCAATTGCCAACGTCTTCGAGACGAATTGGATATGATCATCCGGCAAAACGATCCAGATTACGTCTATTGGGCAGAAATATCAACACGCGGGCGGACACCCCGTATTCTCCTAAACGCCACACCTGCGAATATAAACCAGATGCTACAAGATCACCTGTTCAGAGAAAAAAATAGCGTCGTGATGACAAGTGCTACGCTTTCTACCAATCGTAACTTTGCCTATTTTAAAGCGCGGGTCGGAATAAATGAGTGTCGTGAACTGCTTGCTCACTCCCCATTTGACTTTAAAAAGCAGGTCCAGATTCATATTCCAAAGCGGATGCCGGATCCGAAAAGCAGCGATTTCATACCAGCAGTGATCCGTAAAATTCAACATTACCTCAAACTGACACACGGCAAAGCATTCGTCCTTTTTACAAGTTACAAAATGATGGATGAAGTCTATGATGCTATCGCGCCCGATTTAGAAGATATGGGGATTAGCACCTTCAAACAGGGCGGCGAACTCTCTCGGACGGACATGCTACAGGCTTTTCGTGAGGATACGAACTCGGTTTTATTTGGAACATCCAGTTTCTGGGAGGGGGTCGATGTGCGCGGTGAGGCACTCAGCAATGTTATCATAACCCGGTTGCCGTTTGAAGTGCCGACGCATCCAGTGATGGAGGCGCGCGTGAAACAGATCAAGGAACGCGGTGGAAATGAGTTTTTTGAGTTCAGTTTACCGGAGGCGATTTTACGCCTCAAGCAGGGTTTTGGACGACTGATTCGCACGCAAACCGACAGAGGGATTGTTGTTATTCTGGATCCACGGATTAAGACCAGAAGTTATGGGAAGCAGTTTCTCGATTCGCTACCGGACTGCGAAATTGTGGAAGCATGAAAAAGATGCCCGCTGCATATACCACAGCGAGCATCTAAATATGTGCAAATCGTTCTTTTAGCGTAGTGCAGCAACCCTGAAATTGGCATAGTACAGGTGTCTGCCCCAAGACAAACTAATAACGCTTCGGCGACGGTTGTGCAACGCGAATCCCTCTATCGTGTGTGAAAGGGAACTCGAATTCTATGGTTTGATAACGTTGCGCTGCACCCGGCGATGGTGCCTTTTCGATCGGTAGGATGACCTTTAACTCCAGAGCGTTATACTTGGTTTGTACAAACGGCAAGAACCCTTCCACACTTTTACCGGGCGGCACCCCTGTCCGATGTGCACCAACCTGTTTTTCAACAATAGGCATCCGTTTTTCGATCAAAATTCGCCGTGCGATTGCCATTCCATTTTTGACATAAAGCCCTGTAGCACGTGCCATGTAGAGAAGACGTTCGTCTAAATCCTTGTAGTTCAGCCCTTGATAGATATTCTCGCCTTGATCGATGATCTGGCATTTTTTGACATCAAAGATGATATTTTCGCTCCGATTGTTCGCGATCTTCACGTAAAATACATCTGTTTTGTCGCCTTGGTGAAGGGCTTCGGTCTCATAAAAAGGTGAAAATGCGTTCCCACGATTGTACTTCCGGTCTAAGTCCGGTCGTCGCCAGTAAGCGATAGAAACTGTAATCCCATCTTTTGTTTTCGTCAGAATCGGCTGCCTCGACTGAACCTCAAAGAGTTGTGGATGATCGGACATCATGATGACATCAACGACCTTCCGATCTTCACCTGTGCCGAGTTCAATCTGATTTTGCGTCTCCGGCCATTCACTGAGGAAATTACTCCATTGGTCCTCGGCATGTGCATATTCATCGAACGCGAATATGTAGGTTAACGTTTCCATATTGGCATCGCGTGCTTTCCCGATCCAGAATCCGACAGTCTCCATACCGTACTTGTCCAACACCGGTTTCGCGAGTGACTCAGCAGGTACAGCTGGGACAACCACCTCTTCGTTTGGGTTTTCACTCTGTTCCATCTTCGCTTTCGCTATATTATGCACAGGCTGAATCGGTGACAAATTGCTGAGGGAAGTACCGCAACCTGCAACGCTAAACGCGAGTGCAAATAGTAAGACGAAATTGAGTGCTGTGAATTTATTCAACCATTTCATTGATAATATTGCCTCCTTGGTTACCATTCAACGAATGGCAAGTTCTTTTCGCTTGGCATCCCGGGATACTCAACGAATCAGCACATTAGTTTTACAACTGATTTTGAGAACGCCGAAGTAAAGTCCAAATAGCGCGTCTAAAACTGAATATGTTTTAAAAATTAGCATAACTACAATTTTTAGTCAAGAAATATCTCAGAAGAATTCGCAGAACTTACTTCACAACGCTGAACTTCCCGATTTCTTGGATAAGTGACACCGCCTGCTTCGCGGAGATACGATAAACATAAACGCCAGATGCGACAGGAACACCGCTGAGATTCGCGCCGCGCCACTCGAATTTCCCTCGTGAGAGGACGTTTTGGTGTGCTTCTTTATAGACAAGTACACCTGTCGGCGTGAATATCTCAAGGTCAACGTTATCCGCAATTTGGGAGGCAGAGAGCCGATAGGCGAACGTCATCGTTTCGCCAGCAAGGCGCAGTGGGTTCGGATAGACTCGCGTTTCCTCAAAGACAAGCGTTTCCGACTGAAGTTGTTCTACCCGCAACCGGTAAGAATCCACACTGCTAAATCCTTCCTCCGATTCTATAACGAGATAGAACGTGTCTGTCCTGTCAGGTTGATAGATGAGTTTCAATCCAGCGATCTCGGTAGCATTCTCGCCAGTAGCATACACTTCTCCCGTCGCCGCGTGGAGAGATAACCGATATCTATTATTCGGTGGAATATCAGCCAATGTCACTAAAATAGTAATCCCACGGACCGCTTCCAGTTCGTAAACATCGCGTACATCGGTCGAATCGAAAATGAAAGACTCATAAGTTTCGCCATATTTGATAGGAAACGCTGTCACAATTGTATCATTCGGTTCGTAAGTGTCACCAAAGGATACCAGTATCGGGATAGTTAGCCCTTCCGGTCCTATATTAGTAATCGAGATACCCGTAACAGTGCCATCGTTTGCGTTACTATTCGGTACGGTGCCAGGTGTAAAGGCTGTATGTCCGTCATCTAAAGAATAAGCCGCGCCATCCGTTATAGATTGCACATCTATAAATTCAGCGTCCTCTTGTTGATAGATACCGAGGTGTTCAGGGTCTGTTGGATCTTCAAGCCATACCTGATGCGATGCATCATAAGTGCCAACGGGGTAGGGCTGCGTTTCATCAATGTGCCAAATTAGGATACCTGATTCGGGTAGATAGGTATCAAAAGTTGCACCTGACATCTTGTTCCGATTTTCTATAAGAAAAAATTCCCGCGCTTCTCCGGCCTCCGGATTTCTTGACGAATGGATATCAATTTTGAAAAGCCTATCGGTTTTGGGAGCGAGTTCAAAACTGGGCACATCAATTTTCTGGTTTTGGGTTATCACAACGGGTTGGATCCAACCGAGGCGACCGTTTTGCGGTCGTCCATCAAAATCCCATTTGAGATATCCCATGATGTGACTCGGTTCCAAGCCATTTCCGACCCCAAACTCTTCAGGACCTTGATAGGGACCGAAGGCACCCATCAATCCCCATTTATGGTCGTGTGGACCTCTAAAGATGCCATAAATATCAGGGGCACCGAAATCGTGAAAGAACTCATGAAAATAGATACCTAAGTGTGGGTGCTCAAAATCTGGTTCTTCAGCAACAATCGCAGCCGTGTTGACGCGAACTCCATCGTGAACAGCGTTAACGGCAGGTATGAGAACGGACTGGATGTCATAATTAATGATTCCAGTAGACGCTTGGTCATTCCCTGAATGGATGAGGAAGACATGATCTACGACACCATCATTGTCTCTATCATATTGCGAAAAATCAACCGTCTCATCTACTCCCTCACAAGCCTCCCGAACTAATTCCCGATAGCGTTCTAAGATTCGGACACCTTCGCCGTAATACGTCATCGGTTTTTTGGCACGAATCCAAGTGTTGCCTCTGGGAACGACACCACCCATCGGCCCTGGCTGTATATCCATCTGCCCATAAGAATTTTCGTGGAAGTAGGTTTTGAGGGAAACGCCTTCTGTAGCGAAGAGATATTTATCAAACGCCGCGCCCTCTCTACGTCCGGGCATGTCAGAGAAATCTATCTTTAAGGCGAGCACATATTCTATACCATCAGACTGCAAGACCCCTTGCTCGTTGGCGAGACAACAGTCTTCCAACGCTTCAAGAAATTCAATCTCGCTTTGAGGTGCTTTGGGTACCAATTCCCCACTCGTAGAATCTTGAGTAAAAAAGAGATATGGGTTCGGTGGAGCGGCGATACTTAACGGCGCAAAAAACAGTAAACTGACGATGCCGAGCATCAGACGCTGCAAAGTTCTTATTTTTATGAAATGTAAAAAACAACGAAGGATTACAACCGGATTAATCAAACTCGCCTCCACACTTCCGGCATAAGATATAAAATTGAATATCATCGGATTGGGCATGTTGTATGATGAGGTCAACGACCTGTTGTGGCAAGTCTGCCGTACATTTCGGACATTTGTAGAGCGACCCTTCTGTTTCAGGGAATCCGGTGACATCGCCCCAAATATCCTGTATCCAATATTTGAATTCCCAAGGTATTTCAGTGTTGACTGCAGTCGCGATCTGCACAGCATGTCGAATCAGTTTCCGACATTCATGTATGGAGGCAGGCTCGTAGAGGTGTGGTGAATACCTGAGTGGTAGCGGTTTGCCCTCTGTCTCGGCTTGTGTGTTAAAATCGCGGGCGCGGGTGAGCAGAATCTGGTCTAAACGTGAACCGGCTTCCCGCCCTTTGGACCAGAGGCGATAGTAACCTGTTCGTTTGATATGAAAAAAAGCAGGCTTGTTCCCCGGTTTCTTATCCATTGTATCGGTTGACGCGGTATCCCAGAGCCAACGGCCCCATTTAGAGTTATCATCGGGTTCAGACCAAATTTTTATGGCACCTGGACCGCCATCCCTATCCCACGGTTTTGCCGCCGCGTCATCCATACCAATCCAATAAGAATCTTTGCTATATTCAAAGAAGACGCGCGCCCAGAGGTACCACTTCCCAGTTTTTGGGATATAAATTTCGTGTATCGCACGCGCGCCGTTCACACTGTCAATGGCTTTGCCACCGGAGGCTTCTTCGTGATCAACTATACTCACGCCTTTATCAAGATGGATGGCGTTATCCGCTTCAATAATAAGTGTATCTTTCGGGACCCGAATCACTTCTTGAGGTTCATCTGTATCGTGCAGCTCCAACGGTTCACTGAGATTGTAACTCTTCGCGATTCTTTGCGAAACTTTTTCAAACTGTTTTTCCGAAAGGTTAGCATCAAAAAAGCAGTCCCGAATCCCTTTCTTCCATAGATCAAGCAAGAGAAACATCGCTTTCAAGTTTCCATCTGGACGTTTTCGAGTACCTACCACGATTAGCATACCGGTATCTTTAGAACGGCTGATCAAACACCGATGTAGCGGAAAATCTGATTTCCTACGGGTACGGCTTGATACAACGAGTGGGGCGTAGTACTGGCATTTCGCATCGCATCCAGGGATCTTTGCACGTTTGGCTCTACAGCATTCTGGACAGATTAACATACCGCTGAGGGCGGGACAGACACGCTTCCCGTTACTGGACCTGCAGGTACGACACCGCTGGCTTTTGCGCCGTCTTGCTGATGTTTGCCGTCTCTCATGTCGCATGTTTTCCCTCACATAGACTGGCACGGTTAAAAGACGCATCCAAGATGCTACAACAAATTCATACCGTCAGGACAGCCAGAAAATTAACTCGGACGATTGACAAGATCCGCCAGATATTCAGCAATTTTATCTGTAATTTGTTGGGCATCTACATCCGCAAAGTTGAACAGTTCTTTGAGCATTGGAGAGATAGCACCTGTATCCAACAAAGCGTTCGCGAGTCTTCCCATACTGCTTCGGTTGATTCCACCTTGCCCGTCAGTGTTTCCCATATCCAGAATCTTAATGCTATCGATTTTCTCAACCGGCTTCATAAGCTGCTCAATAATATCGTCCGCATCATTAATGAGTTCTAAGATCGCCTCTTGGACAAGGACGCGTTGTTCAGCGACATTCCGTGCTTCATATTCCGCCATTTCACCCTGTGCTTTCGCACGCGCTTCGGCGAGGACTGCATCCGCAAGACGTTCAATGGGTTGTGCTTGTGCTTCTGCACCGATGACTGCAACTTCACGCTGCCACTCCGCCGACATCACCTCTTCCGTGGCTGTCACGTTCACTTCTGCACCCATACGTTCAGCTTCCGCAACTAACTTTTCCTTCTCCGCAAGTGCGGTTACCTGCTGTTTATTGGCAACTTCGATTTTCCGGTCTTCATCAGTTAACGCAACACGCAACTCCTGACCAATACGAGACTGCTCCACATTCAGCATTTTGGCAATTTCAGAGAGTTCCACGTGTCGCATCTGGTCGATTTGAGCGGTTTCAACAACGAGGTTCTTCTCAATCTCGCGCTGCATGACCTGCTGTTCTTGAGCAAAACGTTCCGTCTGAACTATCAACTCACGCTCAATATCTCGGAGCATCACACCCTCTTCTTGCGCAATACGTGCCTTCTCTACTGCTAATTCCTTTTCGATATCTCGGATTTGTTCCTGTTGGTCTGCCGCAATTCGTGCCAACTCTACTGCCAATTTTTTAGCGATCTCAGCTGTTTCAACTTGCCGCATCTGATCAATCTGTGCGGTTTCAACGACGAGGTTCTTCTCAATCTCGCGCTGCATGACCTGCTGCTCTTGAGCGAAGCGTTCTGTCTGAACGACCAACTCACGCTCAATATCTCGGAGCATCACACCCTCTTCTTGTGCAATACGGGCTTTTTCCACCGTCAATACTTTCTCTATCTCACGAACCTCAATCGCCTGCTCCTGCTCAATTTTCTGTAACTGGACAGTAAGGAACTGCTCAATTTCAGCAAGTTGGACGACTTTAGATTGTTCAATCTGCTGTGTTTCGACAATGAGATTTTTCTCAATCTCACGTTCTGCGACAATCTGTTCCTGCTGGACACGAGCGACTTCAACATCCCGATTCATCTCAATTTCGCGTTCTTGGACGACCTGTTCTTGTGTGATACGTGCGCGCTCGACCTCTTGCTTCATCTCATACTCACGCTCTTGTACACTCTGTTCCATCTCAAATTGGAACTTGAGGGTCTCCGCTTCCCGTTCAGCGGCATAGATGGCGATATTTTTTTGCTGGTCGGATTCTGCCCACGCCTGTTCCTGTTCCGCTTCAAGTTTCTCTATACGGGCAGCAACTTCGATTTGAACGACAGCCACCTCTTTCCGCTGCTCAATATCTACCTTTTCACGATATTGATCTGCTGTGATTTCAGTGATTTCACGAATACCGACAGCATCAAACCGGTTTTCAGCATCAAGCGTATCAACAGGGGTTTGGTCTACGCGGATAATGGATACAGTTTCAAGCGTCAAACCGTTTTGAATTTCTAAATCCTCACCGCATGCCTCTTGGACTTTATCCGCAAACTCTTGGCGTTTCTGGAGGAGGTCTTGGATATCACTTTCGGCTGCTACACTTCGCAATGCGCCTTCGAGCTTAGGTTCAATGAGCTCACGCACTGTCTCCGGTGTCATGGATTTATCACCAAGTGCTTGTGCGGCGCGTAACACATCATCTTCTTTAGGTTCAACTTTAAGATAAAAAACGACTTCAACATCACCACGGTTGAAGTCATAAGTAATCAAAGCCTCTGTCCCTTCGCGAATGACCTCAATCCGCATCGTGTTGAGGGAGATTTCTTTGATTTCATGGATGATGGTATTAACCCAGAGCCCTTTGGTAATATTGATTTTCTCTTTTGAACCACCTGTCCGCACAAGCGCGACATCGGCTTTCGGTATCCGGTAGCGTATAACTGTAGCAGCAAAAGCAGCCAAAATAGCCAGCAATACAACAAGTACAACTGCCGACCATCGCATTACAGCGTTCTGTCCAAAATTGTCGAGGTTCTCAAAGGCGAACCAGCCAACAGCGACTGCTACAACAATTAAGAAGACGATAACAGCAATGAAACGCATTCAATTCTCCTATAGAATGATAGCACGGGGACATTAGCGCACGTCTTTAAGCACGCCTGCAATTTTACCGGAAAATCTCCTCGTCGCTGAGGGCTGTCCGGTAGCGCCCTTTAAGCGGTTGACGCGGAGAGGTCTGCCACGCGAGGTTTGCTAAATAACATAGGGCATTCTCAATGAGAGGTTTCGCTATGGTGGTGCGATGCGCATCACGGGTATCCACAGCAAAAGCAACGTAATAACCTTCACCCCACTGCAGCTGCACACTCACAGCATCTCCGTTATCCTCTCTGACTGCCAATTTTCGGTAACTCCGATCATCTGTTACCCAGTGATCGTCAGTTATTAAGGTATCTACATTAATTTTGTGGGGCCAAGTAAACATGCCGGTTTTCTGTCCATCATCAGTGACAGTGACATTGCAATCGTTTGAATTAATCACACGAATCGGATGTCTATTGACAGGCAGCCAATCGCCACGCCATTGAGGTTCACTTGTATGCACACCATCAGGGGGTGTGATGTTGTTGTCCATAGCAGAAGCCCAGACGACCCCACCTTTTCGGACAAACTCTTGAATTGCTTGGTCAGCGTCCTCAAGGAAATATTCGCCATCATGCCCCGTAGCAAACCATGTGAACCAGATGATATCGTAGTTTGAAAGGGTAACGCTTGAAAGCTTGACCGCATTGTTCGGATCACCCCGATTTTCAGGGTTATCATTGATATGCACAGTTGTAAATTGGAATTCCAACCCTTCAATAGTGGTCAGCGATTCTAACACTGCCGGTTCGCTCGTCATATTATCGCCGACAACAATCAGGACCCGAAATACCCCTAACGGGACAATTTTTATGGAAGAGATAATATCCGAGAACGATTGCGAATGCGGGAGCGACCTGAGGTTCCGGAGCCCCAACTGAAATTCTCGCGAGTTCAAGCTTAAGTTCAACCGCCGACCTTCAAAATTCACATGTTCATAGAAAATAACATGACAACCACTGAATGGAAAACTCGGGCCCCGCTGGATACGAATCGATGAAATCGTATCGTTCATGCCGATATCAAACACGGAACTGATGTCACGCATAATGACGCTCCGTTGACCACTATAGTCTACGTCGCGAAACACTTCAATGATAACAGGGACAGCCCCATATTCTGGTGGGGTCGGGTGTGCCGATGGGCTAAAACTGATAGCCGTAATCGCATCTCCGAAATTGTAGGGGATGTCATGAATATTCGGATAAAACCCAGGCGCGAGAACCAATCGACGCCCCTTATAATTCTCATGCTCGTGAAAAATGGCTTTGTAGTTTGGCGACGCGTTGAACCCCGGCCCTTTATAAATCTTAATCGAAGAGATAATATCTTGAGCCCCAATCACACTGGTATTCGGCACCGATTCGATTAACGTCAACTTGCGTCCGTGAAAATTCACATGTTCAAAGACTTCAACGACAAGCCTCGGCATGTTCGTCATAACGCGCTCCTTGTTTTCAGGCGTAACTCGCAACAAATTGCAAGTTAAAATATAATACCATTAGCAGAAACAGTCTGTCAAGGAAAACATAAAATTTTCTGCAGATAGCCTGAATCATGCAATCACCTAAGAACTTTTAACCCTATTTACGTTGATATTAAGTACTTTCGTTTTTTTCTTGATTCATTGGAAAGAATATGTTAAAGTAGAGGTACAGTCTTGCAAGGTATACCTTTAAAATCGCACGCGGAGGAACCCTGATGTCTTACAAAAGAGTGCTCCTCGTCATTTTAATCATAAGTATTAGTGGACTCCTTGTCTACCTCTTGGTGCAGATGGAACAGTCTGCAATGCAACAGACGGCAGAGTCACGCCCAATACCACTCCCTTATAATTGGATTGGAAGTATTACAAAAAAACAGATAGGAGAACCCTCTGGGATTACTTATCACCCGGTTCGGCGGAGCCTGTTTATCGCTGATGATTCAGGCAGCGTCCATGAGGTCAATCTACATGGGATATTCATCCAAGCAAAAGGGGTAAATGAACTTGACATCGAAGGCATTACAATGGACCCGAGTACGGGTTTACTGTATGCAGCCGTTGAAGATGATGAAGCCATCATAGAACTTGACCCGGAAACGCTCGCGATTCAGAGAAAATTCAAAATCGCCAGAGACTTTGAAGGGGAACGCCTTCTGAAAAAAGGTGGTATGGGGATCGAGGCAATCGCTTTTGTGCCGGATGCCTTGCACCCGGAAGGCGGCACATTTTGGGTCGGCAACCAATCCTTCAGTCTTAAGACGACGGCTGAGCCCTCAGTAGTATGTGAAGTCCTTGTGCCACTCCGCTCCGAAACAGCAGCAATATCAGAAGCTTCTATCATTAACGCTTACAAGATGAACTTCATTGATATTTCAGGACTTGCCTACGACCCTCAAGACGATGTCTTAGTATTAATTAGCGATACAACCAATCTTTTGGTCGAGATGAACCGGGAGGGTACAATTTTAAGTAAATACCTCTTACCCGGTGATGAGCAAGAGGGTGTGACCTTAGATGGACTCGGCTATATGTACATCGCTCAAGAGAGTGGAACGATTATTAAACTCGGAGATCGGCGACTCCGTTAGAAAAGTAGAGATTCCATCTAAACCCGGCTGTTCTCACTTGCGTCTACTATTTGTCGTTTTCTGATTCCGGCTCAGTATTTTCAAGGCGCAACACTGCAATTCCGGGCATCAAGTCCAATACGAAATTAAGGGATGCGTACTGTTCTGCCGTGTAACCACGATCTGTCCGCCACAACACTTGCACGTTTCCTTCATCATATAACACACCATGGGCAAGTTTCTTGCCATCAGTGTCTTCTAACTGGAAAAGTCGGCGGCGTTTGGTGTCCATGATTTTGTCTCGCGAAGATAAGGCGAAGTATAGCACCTCGCCTTGATAGAAACAGAATGAGGAGACTATTCCAGTGTGACAAAGTCAGCATCTACACGATGAGGTATAATCCCTGCAGTGTTGCCGCGGTGGAGCAATTCACGGACCCCCGCCCTCCCCTTATCACCATAATCAAGCGTATAGTCATTGACGTACATGCCGACGAACTTGTCAGCAAGAGCGGTCTCCATGTCACGCGCGTAGGTCATCGCGTATTCTAACCCGCGCGCTCGGTGCTCAAGTGAGTACTGAATGCTCTGTTTGAGCAGTGAGGTAATCTGATGTATCTTCTCAGTACCGAGATTACGGCGAATAACGTTGGCACCGAGAGGTAAGGGTAACCCTGTCTCCTCATACCACCACTCTCCCAAATCAATAACTTTGTGAAGCCCTTCGCGTGCGTAAGTCAACTGTCCCTCATGAATAATGAGTCCAGCGTCCACTTCGTCTTTTTGGACAGCGTCCAATATCTGATCAAATGGACGGGTTTCTGCTTCAAAATTGGGTTGGAAAAGGCTAAGCGTAAGATAAGCCGTTGTCATTTCGCCGGGGATAGCGATACGTTTACCTTCAAGAGTATCTATCGGTGTTTTGGAGACAACAAGTGGACCATAACGGTCACCAATACTTGCCCCACACGGCATGAGTGCATAATCCTTCGCAACATAAGCATAAGCGTGAACTGAAATCGCTGTGACCTCAAGCTCAGCAGCGAGCGCGCGCTGATTTAATGTCTCAATATCTTCAATAACATGAACGATCTCAAAAGGGTCAGTCGGAATTAGTCCTTTAGCAAGCGCGTAGAACATAAACGCGTCATCGGAATCTGGACTGTGTCCAATCCGGACTTTTTCTGTCTGTGACATAGTATTCCTTTGCTATAGTCATTTAGTTTTCTTGTAGGCGCGATCTCCGAATCGCGACCTTCCATAAAAACAGCAAAACTGAAAACTGAATAGCTTTGATTCCTTTGCAGTATCTGATTGCGGTTTTCAACTAATAGTGATACAATAAAATTGTTTGAATCGGTCTTCTGCTAAATTTATATCAATTTTGGAGTGTTACACAAGAATGGGGTTACCAGCGAAACCCACATACCTATATCTTACAGCAATACCAGATCGACTCTCAGAGTTAGTCGGTGCCGAGTGTGTTGCCCTGACAGGATCTGCGCCAAATGCGCACGGCATCGCAATTTCAGAACACCGTGTTGATGTCCGTCGAGGTGCGTATCTAAAGAGTTGTAGCGAAGTCCTTTTTGAAACAGGGAGTCTTACTGAACTCTGTGCGGACATCCAATCCGCAGGTTTACACGCTGACGAATTCCGGGTGTCTGTCGTGAAAAAACCTCGGAGTCTCAAGGTAAACTCTATGGAACTTGCCCGGGACATCGGTAGTGCCATTGGTGGCCGCGCGAATCTAAACAGTCCACAGGTTACCTTTATCGCGGTTCTCACAGCTGAAAAGATATGGTTCGGACGACTCCTTTCCGAATCTGATAGTATGTGGCTTGCGCACAACCAACGTCCTTACGTCACTTCAAGTTCGTTACCAGCACGACTTGCGCGCGTCCTTGTTAATTTAGTAGCGCGCCCGGGGGAGAGTCTACTCGACCCGTGTTGTGGTACCGGCACAATTGTGATGTCCGCTGCACATAGTGGCATCCGAGCTGTTGGTTACGATCTGAATCTACGGATGATCGGCGCAACGACGAAGAACCTTCAGCATTTTGGACTCACTGCAGATGTCGCGTTAGGTGATGCAAGACAGGTGCGGGGACAATTCGACGCAATCGCAACCGACCTACCTTACGGCATCAATCTCACCAAAGATAACTCTCAAGACGCAGAGATTTTAGCCAACTTACGGACGTGTGCACCAAAAGCCGGGTTCATCGACCTCCGAGATCTCAGTAAACCCTTAAACGACTTAGGCTATCAGATAGAGGCTATCCTCCCAGTGCCGAAACTGAGTATCGTGAGGCGCATTTTTATTACTTCTGTAATAGACTGACAGCCGCCGATTCCTTGTTTACGGCAACGTTTTCGATTCAATAATCCTCAACGTTTTCATAAAAATCAGTCTCTGGCAAGTATTCCTCTTCGTTGAGTTCTTCCTCTTCATGCGCCTCGTATTCACGCAAACTGAGAAGCGCACCTTTTTCGTTCGGATTCTCCATATAGAATTTACAGATCCAGCCATCACCCTCTGGAAAACGATTAAGTAATTCAATATCGTCATCAAGGGCAGTATTGACTTCATAAACCTCGCCGCTCACCGGGGCGTAGATATAGAAATTGCGTCCATCTGATGTCTCAATGCGCCCGATAATTTCTCCCTGTTCGTATTCGCCAAGAATTGGCAACTCTACAAAAACAATGCTGCCGTAGACATCCTGAATTCGTTCGGTGATCCCGACGTTACACTCTCCTGAATCGAAAACCTCAATCCACTCATGTGTCGTTGTATATTTTATCTCAACATTTTTCATCACGAAACTCCTCCGATTCAACATGATGCGGTACTATCACAATCCAATTCCGTAACCTTGGAGTTGTGCTTGGAAGGTTTCAAGCATTTTTTGACGGATCTGAATTTCGACGATAGGATCCGGTTCATATTTTATATCTATTACTTTCCCGCCCAAGCGTTTGCACAAGGTAACAACAGTACCGATGTTTGGATAATTGACTTTTACATACAAATTTTCATAAAAGATACAAGTCTCAATTGTCGCATTTTGAAGGCAATCTCTCGCACATTGCCCATAAGCACGTATTAACCCGCCGACACCCAGATTGATGCCACCATAATATCTGGCAACAACACAGATAACATTAGACAAACCGAAACCCCGAACAGCGGAGAGAATCGGAGGTCCGGCAGAGTGAGTAGGCTCTCCCGCATCTGTCGCGTATTCACGTAGTACGTTGCCACTACCGATACTGTAAGCATAACAGTAGTGCGAAGCACGTGGATTCCGTTCTTGCACCTGAGTAAGGAATTCTTTTACCTCAGATTGCGTCCGGACAGCCGTTGCTTCGGCAAAAAATCGAGATTTCTTTACAACGTGATGCGCTTCGGCAATTCCTGCCACGGTTCTGTATTGGTCAGACATACGTCACAATAGCAGCATCGGCTTGCTAAAAGTTCTGCCGATTGAAAAGGTGTACAGGGCATCCCCTTGAACAATATGGATACGTTCATTCTCCGCTGCGACAGGTCTGAATTGCGGTGTATAGGCTACATTGAGTATTAGGCTTCCAAACCTAACACCGAGTCCAAAACAGAAACCTTCCGCTTTCCAAAGCCGTTCTTCCGCCTCAAAGTCACCATCTTCTAAGAGAAACATTTGCGCATAACGCTTTTCAGTATGCCTAAGGTAACCAATTCTCGCGCCAACTCTGTAGCAGTACCACACCTCACCGCCTACATTTGCGCGGATACCATCGCGGAAGGGCGGATGAACATCCAAACCGACCCGCAAGGTTACGTCTGATATGGCGTACTGATGGGCAATGCCAGCGACAATTGTACGCGCCATCGCATCTGGAATAGAAGGTTCAGAGAAGGAGAGTCCATTGCTCAAGTTCCTTGCAACGAGACCCACCAGAGTTCTGTCACCAATTTGCTGGCTAATGCCGACATTATAGGCATATCCATGTCCAAGGTATTCCCTTCCCTCAGCATCAGCAACTTTAGAACGGAGCCATTTCGTATCAAGCCCAACACGGGTGCGCCCGAATAATTTAAGTCCGTAACTGAAACCGATAGCAAGGTTATTTCCCGGAAAACTGTTGAGTGCTTTTCCACTATGATCAACTCGGCGAAAGGGCCCCGCCTGTTCAAACGCGAATCCTAATCCAACGGTGCCGAATTTGCCCGTAGGGAATGTGTAATTCAGCGTTTCAATACCATACGCCCGCTGCTCATAGCGACTATAATCCTCATAATTAGCATTGTGGTTCGGTTTAGAGAGCAGGGCAATAGTCCGTGGAAAACGGGTTGCGTGAATAACAAACCGGTTTCCCTCCGCTGTACTGATACCCGCAGGGTTACTACCGAGGGCATTTGCACCATGGCTTGTACCCACAAAACTACCACCCATCCCGTATTGCTCAGCACTTAGTAGTCGTTTAAGAAACCCATCTGCTGCAGCTGTTGTACTTGCCGCTGCAGCCATACTGCTCAGAACAGAAAAATAGGCAATGAGACAGAATAGGATGGTAGCAGCACAATTATGGACGTATTTCATTTATAACCTCATGCGAAAGAGATGCGCGTGGCGCATGACTTTTCTAAGAATATGGGGGTCGGGTGGAGAATGTAGATTAAATCATAGGGAACATAATGTCACTTGTGCTACAGCATACACATTCGTATGGGACATCGAAACAAACACAGCACCGATATTGCGCGCGTGAGCATAGCGCTCAACTTCACCGTGTAAGACGATTTCCGGCTTTCCGACAGCATCCGCCTGAATCTCTACATCTTGCCAACGCATACCCGTCGTTAAGCCGGTGCCAAGTGCCTTAAGTGTGGCCTCTTTAGCAGCAAAACGGGCGGCAAGCCGCCAGTACCGAGAGGGAGTATCTCCACAATATGTCAGTTCTTGGTGAGTGTAGATCCGCTGCTCAAACCGCGCCCCCCACCGACGGGACGCTTCCTGAATCCGTGTCACTTCAACAATATCAATGCCAATTCCGTATATTTTTTGTTGGTGCATCAATTTATCTGTAAAGTGCATCTGTCATCAGTGCAGCACGGACGTTTGCCTTGACATCATGGACACGCACAATATCAGCACCGTGTGCGATTGCCCAACAGACTGTCGCTGCCGTACCTTCAACGCGTTCATTTATCGGAAGTCCTAAAACATTTCCTATAAACGACTTCCGTGAAGTGCCGATGAGCAGCGGTTTATTCAACGATTGGAACGCTGCGAGATGTTTTAAGAGTTCAAGGTTATGTTCTGCCGTCTTACCAAATCCGATCCCCGGATCAATAATAATCCGTTCAGCAGAAATCCCCTGTTCTTCAGCAGTTCGGACACTTTCCTGCAGGGACGCTCGAACCTCGCTGACAACATCATCATAATGCGGTGCGTGCTGCATCGTGCGCGGTGTCCCCTTCATGTGCATCAGAATGAGACCCGCCTCCATCCTTGCCACGACAGATGCCATAGCGACATCACCACGCAGGGCAGTGATGTCATTGACAAGATGCGCGCCAGCCTCCAGGGCTTGCCGAGCCACTTCCGCTTTGTATGTATCGACAGAAATAAGAACGTCAACACGATCAACAACAGCACGAATGACGGGAAGTATGCGTGCTAATTCTTCATCGACAGATACGGGTAATGCCCCTGGACGTGATGATTCGCCGCCTATATCAACGAGCGTTGCCCCTTCTTCTACCATCAATTGCGTGTGTGCGACAGCTCGCTGGACATCAAAATAGCACCCACCATCGGAAAAGGAGTCCGGTGTAACGTTCAATACCCCCATCACATGCGTGCGGTCCCCTAAAGTGAGTGCCTTACCACGACAGTTCATAAAATGGAGTTTGCAGGCAATTGGGGTCGGGGTCCGAGAATTTCATCAATCTCTTCCGTAACAAGCGTTTCCCGTTCTAATAAAGCGTCTGCCAGCAATTTTAATCCTTCAAGGTTCGTTTCCAAAATATCCCATGCTTTTTTATAGCATTCTGTGACAATATCATGGACCGCCTTATCAATTTCAATAGCCGTTTTCTCGCTATAGTCCTGATGGACGCTCAATTCCTTACCCAAGAAAACCTGCTCATCTCTTCTACCGTAGGTGAGGGGTCCCATGTGGCTCATTCCCCATTGTGTGACCATTCGGCGTGCAAGTGCCGTCGCCTGCTCGAAATCGTTTTGCGCGCCGGTCGTCTGTTCACCGAAAATAATCTCTTCGGCAACTCTGCCTCCGAGCGCAAAAATAATATGTGCCAGCAGCCGCTTTTTGCTCATGTTATGACGTTCTTCAAGAGGGAGTTTAGCAGTCACACCAAGTGCCCTGCCGCGTGGGACGATGGTGCACTTATAATTCGGGTCGCTCTCCGGCACAAAGTGTAACATAAGCGCGTGTCCAGCTTCGTGATAAGCAGTGACGCGCCGTTCTTCATCACTAATGACAAGACTGCGCCGTTCAGGTCCCATCAGCACGCGGTCTTTCGCTTCGTCAAAACACATCATGTTAATGTTCTCGTTATCGCGTCTTGCGGCAAGCAGTGCGGCTTCATTTGTCATATTTTCGAGATCCGCGCCAGAGAAACCAGGGGTCGCTTTCGCCAAGATTTCCAGGTTGACATCTTCCGCGAGTTTATAGGGTTGTTTGGTATGTACCTTGAGGATCGCTTCTCTACCACGCACATCGGGGAGATCAACGACGATCTGCCGGTCAAATCTACCAGGTCGAAGCAGTGCTGGATCCAAGACATCCGGGCGGTTCGTTGCGGCAATAAGAATCACACCGAGAACATCTTCAAACCCCTGCATTTCAACAAGCAGTTGATTTAAAGTCTGTTCGCGCTCATCGTGTCCACCACCGATACCCGCCCCGCGGTGCCTACCGACAGCATCTAATTCGTCGATAAAGATGATACATGGGGCGTTCTTCTTGCCGAGTTCAAACAGATCCCGCACGCGAGATGCACCTACACCGACAAACATTTCTACGAAATCGGAACCACTGATACTATAGAACGGCACATCTGCTTCACCTGCAACCGCTTTCGCCAGCATTGTTTTACCCGTACCCGGCGGTCCCATGAGCAGTACACCTTTCGGGATTCTGCCCCCAAGACGTTCAAACTTTTTTGGGGTCTTCAGAAATTGGATAACTTCCTCAAGTGCTTCTTTTGCCTCATCAACACCAGCGACATCTTCAAATGTTATCTTTGTTTGATTCTCAGAATGCAGCCGTGCCCGACTTTTTCCAAAAGAGAGTGCTCGATTTCCGCTTCCCTGCATTTGACGGGACAAGAAAATCATTAAACCCAAGAAGATAAGGAGCGGTACGATCGTCGTCCCGAAGATAAGCAGCCCCTGCGGAAATTTAGGCGGCGGCTCAACATTATAACGGATACCATTTTCATCAAGCTTTGCTTGGATGTCATAATCATCAATAGTATCACGGCTTGCTCTAAATTCGCCTTCCCATCTTGGCGGAAGATGAGCATCCCGTTCTTGAGGCAGCACATTACTCAGAATCTCGGCACCGATTTCATCAAGAATGTCTTTATGGAACCGACCTTCAATCCATTCCTCATCCAACGTTAGGTATCCATCAAACACATTCCGTTCGCGTGTTATATATTGATGAAAATCAGAGGTTGCCAGTTGATAAACCGGGTCTCTGCGGTTGAATAGTTGGTAAATACCGAGCACTACGATGCCAGCAATAACTATCCACCATATCATCATGCTTCTTGTACTTTTATTCACAACCAATTGCCTCTCTATAAAATATGAGCTCAGACAAAATGCGATTTTAAAACCTGTTTAAAAGTATAACAAATATTTTACCAAATTTCAACTGATTTTTCAAAAAAAGACATATTCGGAAATCTGAAGCGCAATATTGGTAATTCTATAGAGGCATTTAGTTTTCCAAAATTTTCGATTTTCAGTTTCAGATGTTCCGTTAAATTGGACAAAAAGTCTAAAACTAAATAGCCTTGTAATTTTAATTGGATAAAAGAATAAGTTTTAAGGTATACTATAAATTAATGAATAAATTACGGATAGAAGCAACAAAATTTTTAACGCGCGTCGGAATGTTTGTCTGATATAAATCCGGTGATAAGAAAATAAGACTAAGGTAACGCTATTGAAACCCTCTGACAAAGGTAGATAAGAAAAGGAGGAATTCATGAACCTTAACAGACAGATAATTGTAACAATCAGCCTCTTGCTAATGACAACGTCTTATGCATTAGGGCATATAATCGGTGAAAACCTTCAAAATTTTCAATATAATGCCGAACTCGCTCCAGTTGCCCCGATCGTAGACGGCTATCTTGATGACCCAGCTTGGCAGATAGCGGCCCCCGGAAAAATGGAACAAGATCTAATTACCGGGCAACATTGGCACGAATCCTCTGATTTCACTGGATCCTTCGCAGCAGTTTGGCGAAACGGGTTCCTTTATGTAGCCGTTAAGCTAACGGACGATCAAATCGAAACGCGTCAAACAAAACTCCTTCGGGAAGATCATCTTACCCTTCACTTGGGGCCACACCACTTAGGACGAAAGGACGATCTTTACCGATTTGATATACCGATTCGCGACAAAACCGGTGTACTAAAACACCCATTAACGCGAGTGGAATGGGGAAACGATGGACAAACATGTGAGTTAAGTTTCCGGCTTGATGACATCGCAAGCAAGGGCAATACTATTGATTTCTTTATCACTTATAACGATGTCGATAGCGGAAGCCTACGACATAAAATCACATGGGCACCGGACGGTTATACTGAAGAAGACGAGTTCCTTCCCGATCTCGTCTTCACTGCGAAAATTGAACCGAATAAACAACAAAAATTGATTCAGTGGGGACGCATCAAAAGCCTCTACTAATCCGTTGCTGTAGGGCGTGGGACAACAACCGCGCCCTATTTTTTCTTCAAACAGTATTGGAGAATTCGTGTATTATATCGGAAAAACTTTAGAACTGATGGGTATAGCGTGTTTAGGCGCAGCACTTCTCTTTGTCTTTACCAATCCGCTCGATTATAGTGAATCCAAATTGATGGGTATTGAGATGGGTTTATTAACCCTCGGCATTTTAATCTTTTTCGTCGGAAGACTCATCGAGAAACGTTCTTAGGTTTCAATTATTTATTAATAAATGCAATACACACCTGAAAATCCCCAGTATCCTGATAATTCCCTCCCAATCAATCAAATTCTGTGCGGCGATAACCTCGAACTCATCCAAAAGTTACCAGATTGCAGTATCCACCTGGTAATTACCTCACCACCTTATTTTCAACAACGTGATTATGGCGGTGGTATGGGTAATGAAACAGAAGTCAATGAATACATTGATAAATTACTATATCTCTTTCGAGAATGTGTCCGCGTGGTCAAAGATGATGGTAATATCGTTTTCAATATAGGTGATAAGTATAAGGATAGCAATCTGCTACTTGTTCCCTATCGATTTGCCCTTGCCGCAACTGAAACAGGATTGGTTAAACTTGTCAACGAAATCACATGGGTTAAACGGAATCCAACCCCACGCCAATTTCGTCGTCGCCTTGTTAGCAGTACCGAACCTTTCTTCCATTTTGCCAAATCAGACGATTATTTTTACGCAATAAGTAGATATGGGATGGGTTAAATTGCAAATAACAGTATTAGCCCCAATAGATTTGATATTCTGTTAGTATCTTGGAATGGTGTAGAGCGATAAACTTATCAACACGCAAACTTATCCCTATATTATTACCCGGATGTTGGGGAGATGTTTTAGGAATATGAGATGGTACATGTTCACCATTTCCACCTTTTCGGTGTAACAGGACACACCCCCCAATCATAATATTTCCGTTTGAATTATAATCTATAGACTTTGAGATAGCATTTAGAACATCTGTCATTTTCCATATACGCATAATGCTTTCATCTCTGCTGAAAAGAACGAAAATTTCACGACCGGGAGTTTCAGAAAATGCTAATCTGATTATTTTAGAACTCGATGGTTGGATAATACCCTTGAATCTTTCTCGAACATGTGGCGGGAACAACGGGATTTTGTACGGATCATGACTCTTTCTTACGACAAGTGTCCTTAAATCTTCTTTTTGAGGTTCTGATAGGTTAAAATGTTCAGCGAAATTATCAATACTCCAACGTGTTATTTGGTTAAATCCATTTCCTGTATATGCCTTAATGCTTGCGTCTATATTACGCCCGCAAGTAAAACCAAGTTTCACGTCACACTTTCCACCAGTGCTTGTTCGCATTGATTCTGAGAAGTGACCATCAATCCTATATGCGACTTTTAATGCTTCAGTAACTTCAGGATATTCGGAGATACTGTCCTTAAACAATATCTCTCCATTCCTACCAATAGATGCGTTCTTGTTTCCAATATATCCAACCTCGTTATTCACTACAACTTACCCCGCTATAGATCAGACTAATCATCTTTGGAATGACAGCATTTCCTAATTGTTTGTAACCTTGTGCAGATTCACTCACATAATGAGATTCTGAAAAACCCATCGCTTTTTTACATTCAGAAAGAGACAATTTGCGAATATTACCATCAATGAAATAAAGACCTGTTTTTGCTCCTAAACCGCCACTGGATGCAGATAAGGTAATCGCATGCCCATTGGGGTGATAAATTCTTTCTCCTTGTCTTCCTTTATTAACTTGACCTATCCGAATAGGGCAAAATTGAGGTTCAGGCTGAATATCTTTATCAATTTCCGCATCTTCTCGGTGAATGATAAGGTCATTTTCTACATCGTCATCTAAAATATCCCGAAGAAACACTTTTTCATGAGTTGGCTTAGGTTCAGAGAACTTCAGTCCTGCGTCCTTTCTTAAACAAATGAAGTAAACACGTGAGCGTGCTTGTGGTATTCCGTAATAAGACGAATTAAGGAGCGAGGGATATACTTTGTAACCTATTTTTTTCAGTTTATTTTTGATAGTTTTAACAACCTTGCCATTATTGATCTTCAGGATATTCCGCACATTTTCTAAAATCAGTAGTGGTGGTTTATGGTAGTTAGCGATTCTAACTATATCATAAAAGAGCCTACCACGATTATCTTTGAACCCAGTATGATTGCCATTAATTGAAAAAGATTGGCAAGGGAAACCTGCACAAAGAATATCGTGTGATGGAATATCTGCTTCGCTAATTTTTGTAATGTCTCCACTTGGTTTATCGCTAAAGTTTTTCTGGTAAATTCGTGATACCTCACCAGCAAAAAGGTCTATGAACTTTTCCATAGTCAACTCCTATACAGCCTCCTCTATAAACTTCCAAAAGATAGTTTCTCGGTGGCGGTTGTTATACACATAGCAGCGTTCAGCGACATAAAGCGGTGTGTATCCTGTGCTATAATGGTGGTGAGAACCATAATACACCTTTTTCAACAGGGACCAGAAGCCCTCAATCGTATTCGTGTGCTTATCGCCGTCTACATACTGCTCTTGGTGATTGATAACCTCGTGCTTCATATCACGGCTAAGTGCGTTATAGGCGTGATACTCGTCCGTCATAAGTTCAGATTCTTTGACATTCACAACACGCCTAATGAATTCGAGTATATCGCGACCGGTTAATCCTTTCGCGACTTCTGCAACGACTTGACCGCCACGAGCAACTGCTCCGATCACAGCAGTTTTAGAAGTACCACGTCCGCGCGGTGCGGGTTCGCGGTCTTCCTTTTTGTTCTCTTTGCGGGGTTTCCCACCGATATAGGTCTCATCTGCCTCTATAATGCCTTTTAGCATGATAGAGTTGACTTTATCTGCCATTTCTGCCCTTATGCGTGTTAGTATATACCACGCTGTTTTTTGGTTCAAGTCTAAATCACGCGCTAACTGGTGGCTTGAGAGTCCTTTTTTCGCATTCAGTATCAATGAAATCGCGAGAAACCATTTCTGTAACTCTATTTTCGTACCATGAAAGACTGTGCCACAGGTAACTTTGAACGATGCTTTACATGCAGAGCAGTGAAACCGTCCCACACGCCCTACGCCATCCTCTTTCTTGCGAACCACCTCTATACACCCACAATGTGGACAAACAGGTGTTCCTCGCCACCTAATACGCTCCAAGTGGTCAATACAACTCTCTTGGTCAGGGTAACGCTCCATAACCTCAATAAGGTTCATGAAAAAACTCCTCTGTATTTCAAAAGGAGTTGCTAAAAAACTGCGATTTTAGGTATAATAGCAGCAGTGATACTCCGAAGCAACTCCGCTTTGGATTTAAGGGAGGTTACCGCCTCCCTTTTAACTGCAATTATTATACCATTTTTCAAGGAATTAAATCAAGCGAAAACCCTCTAAATATAAGGGTTTAATCGGGTTTTCCAACAACTTTTTTCAATCCCATATCTACTTATTGCGTATTTTTATGACATCAAAGCCTTCTTAGCACAGCAGGACACCCGAAAACAGCGAAATAGGAAAGATAGCCCTAAACTTGGGAAACGATATTTTGAACTCATTACGGAATCCGACTTGTCAGAGGCGGAGAAATCTGTCGCGCGCCGAGAACTTACAGAAGTTATCCAAGAGGTGTACCGAGGAGAAACGCATGATTTTCGGATGAAAATTCGAGGTATTCATGCAGAACCGTTCGGTGGCCAGATAGGTGGACGCACGTTGCAACTGCAAAACAAAGGATTCACCATCATTCGGATGCATGGCAATAGACTTAAGCGGGATGTGATTGAAACGTCTGTAGCAGCTATCAAAGGAAATAAACACCCTGCAATTTATCCCGTAGAAGTTGTGGAAGAATTTTTACACCTCCTCACGCCTTCTGGTTCATTAGTGCTCGATCCGTTCATGGGGTCTGGGTCTACTGCAGTCGCTTGTAAGAAATTGGATAGACATTATATCGGGTATGATATTAACGCCGAATATTGCGAATACGCTCAACAGCGTGCCTCAGATACACTGAGGGCATCTCTGCGGCTATTTGAAGAAAAAAGATAAACAACAACATACATTCGATTTTGAATAATTGGTTTTATAGTAAAACCTGAAAGCATGTTGATATTTCAGTGAACAGTGGTAGGCATACTGCTTGTAGGATTTGTAACCCGACCGTCCCGACGGTGTATAGGTAATTATGAATTTTACTATAATGGCAGCGTTAATCAGTCAACTGTATAATCGCAATCCCTTGCTCACCCGCTACAGAATAGAGCAGCCATGTGTCTCCATTCTCGCAATAGATAGCCGGGTCGCGAAGTTCATGCACCCGCTCCCGATCTAACCCACCTGTTGACGGTCTAATCGGCAGATCTAACCCCTCAAAATCATATTTCGGCGCGATGACCTCTATCGGTTCAGACGGATGCCAATCGTTCCAATCCTCTGTCAACTGAACCGTGCTTTTTCGGATACGCTCTGGACTATCCCCATAGAGTGAATAATACACAGTCAAGGTATCGCCTTCAAGATAGTTCGCTGTGTGCCGCGGGAAACCGGTGTTGTCTTTTTCTGACTTACGCGGGAAAAGCGGCGTGTCTCGCGGAATGAACGATGCTGTCCAGTCAGGGGTTTGTCCCCGACTTAACCAACCGTGATACGTCGCATACGGGTACCCCTTCCACCAGAAAACGCGATAATAGGCTCCCATTTGTTTATTCAGCCTATCCGAAGCGGTATAGTTCACGCCGTCAGTTGAGGTCGCCCAACAAGTTGACTGACCACGATAACTTCCATGAAAATACATAAAGAAACGGCGGTTCTCTTCATCTATATGTACATCCGGTGAAGCAATATGGTCCCCTTCTCGGAATATAGTGTTGTCGCGATGCAGTACGCCGGGACGATAAACAGTATAGGGGCCTTCAATAGCATCGGCATAAGCCAAGCGGATATAGGCACCGCGGTGGTGTGCGAAGTAGAGATAATATTTCCCTAAAGGGTTCTCCACCCATTCAGGCACACGAACGAGTGAGGGTCCGTTGATATTGGAGAAGCCGTGTTCCCTGTCAAGCTCAGGCATTTCAGGATGAATTAGCAGTGTTCGTTCCATATTTCCCTTTCTATGCGCCTCTAATCGTGCGCTTGGAACCGATATACCTCTTGTGCTTCTTCAGACATGTGGTTCCATATCTCTTCAGGGACGCGTGCGCCGAAGATTCCGGGTGCATCGGGGGCATGATGCAGCCGTCGGAAATAGACCAAGGCGAGCATGTGTCTAACCGTAGATTCTGTCCGATTCGGCATCGCCCGGTGCCAGCACCGCATATCGCGGACAACAACCGAACCCGCGGGCATCTCTAACTGAAATGACGGATAATTTGCGGCGCGCTCTTCTTCACAGACATTGTAAGGCGTATTACGGACTGCCGCATCATCAACGATGAGATGTGAACCGGGCCATACCTCAGTCGCACCGTTCTCTACTGTGAAATCAACGAGTGGGATGTTGACGACAATTGTTGTGACAGGTAGTGGAAACGGTAGTTCCGGGAAGAGTTGTCCCGAATCTCGATGAATCCACTGGATCTCGTTACCCGGACGCGTTGAATTGCAGCCATAGGGCAGATATGCGAAAATCTTTTCACCCATTGCTGCTTTCAGAATCGGCATCGCGAACGGGTTATCAATGATACGTGGATCCATGAACGGCATTTTTAGCATCGGATTTTCGCCATTCTGCCTTTCCTCCTCGTTATTGAGTACGGTTTCCATAGCGACATCAAGATCAGCAATCCAATCGCGTGGAAGGACGCTTTCAATAACTACCAATCCTGCTTCGCGTAGGAGGCGCGCCCCCGCATCAACACTTTCTGGTGTAGGTTTACCTTCAACACGTTCCTGTTCAGAGATTTCGAGTATCGGAATGTTTACTGTTTTTCCCGTCATTTTCACCTTCTAAACCAGCCTTTCTGATTCGTTTCGAGGAAGTTTCAGTTCTGCTCGAACCGCTTGACGCACGTCGGTACAGATCTGTGTTGCATGCTCGGCATTTTCGGCAGTCGCAGACTTACCCGGGTAACGAAATTCCACGGCATAAGGGGCAATAACCGAAAAATCTGATTGCCAAGTTTGCCAACTTGGAACGGTTGAGACAATCAAACCTAACAATGCCAATAAGTCATGTGACCTTGGATACGGAATGTTTGCCTCTTGAAGCCACGCCTTTAGATATTTTTCTATACACTGTTGGGCATGGAAACGGATAATATCAAAGTCGGGATCCTCCGTCTGCTGATGCAAAGCTATTGCAGCATAATCGCGTTCAGCTTTCCGCGCCCATTCCAGTGTTAATGGATTCATAGCGCCCATCTCCTGATGGAGTGTTTCTTCAGGCTTTTCAATATTGTAGGAAAATCCCGAGGATTCATAAAGTACATCACCTTTTTCAAGTATCTCGCGAAGAAACCAGTCGTTGTGAGAGACGCGATAGGCAATCTCTTTCGGTGAGCGAACAAGCAGATCCATGCTGAAACGGTATGGAATACGTTGCCAAATCTGTGATGCTTGACGAGTTGTCTCAGATTCAGGAATATCCATGACCACGAGCAAATCAACATCGGAATCTTCTGTCGGCGTGCCATAGGCATAAGATCCAAAAAGGATAACTTGCAGCGGTGCGAACCCACGCACGATGTCATCACAGGTTGCTTGGATGTCTTCCCGAGTAACCATTTGTCTGCCTCCTATCTTAGCCAAAGTATAACATAGAATATAAAGGAAGTCAATGTTTATTGCTAAGGCAAGTATAATCGGATCGTAGAAAAAATTGTTGTTTTCTCCTGCCAATTTGTATAGAATAATATAAACCTTTAAGCTGCATCCTATTGGCATCAGTTTCAGCACAGTATTTACAAGCAAAGGAGAAGATAATGACACCTGAAGTCGCTTTAGAAAAACGAGAACAGATGATTGAAGAAGGTTTCTGCGTCATCAACGATGTTTTAACTGAGGAGTTTTTACAAGAACTCCACGACGAGTCAGAACGTCTAATCGCCGGACATGTGGAACCCGACGATGTTGTTTATCAAGGACAGCATGTCAACGTCCGCGGCGAGGATAACACGCATATTCAGAAACTTTTGGAGTGGCAGCCATCACGCGATGCACTCGAACAAATCGGTTTCGGAGATTTCACGACCTCTGGCGGAATCATTATTCTGACGAAGGAATCCGGGGGCCCCCCACTCTATTGGCATCAAGATTGGATGCGCTGGAACGACCCGCTCAGCTGCGCCCCGTGGCCCCAAACGATTTTTCTTAATTATTATCTCACCGATACGAACCGAGAAAACGGCTGTCTAAAGGTTATTCCCGGCACACATCGCAAGCGAATCGATTTACACGACATATTAGTGCCAGCGCATGAACAAGGCGCAAGATTCATTGATGAAGACCATCCAGTCATGTTCAGTGATCATCCGGATCAGGTAGATGTCTGTGCCAAGGCAGGTTCGCTGGTAATAGCAGATGCGCGTATCTTGCACTCCGCCCACAAAAACTTTACCGATGTTCGACGCACCCTAATTCTCGCATGGCACAGTCGTCCTAATACCGTACCAGACTACTGGGACCGCGAAATTCCAGAACCCGTTGCGAATCGGGATGAGAACGGAAACTATCCGATGTCTCGTATCCCTACTCATTTTTTACCGTGATCACACATAGAGGAAAATATGATTCCGATTGATCTTAGCAATAAAGTGGCGGTAATTACCGGTGGTTCAGGTGCGTTGGGGCGCGTGATGGCAAGGACTCTGGCGGAAGCAGGTGCGGATATCGCAATCTGCTACCACCGGGATCAGGAAACGGCGCATCTCCTACAAGACGAAATCACTGCCAAGAATGTACGGGCAGCCGTTGTGCAGGCAGATGTCACGAATCAGGATTCAATAAACGCTATGCGTGATGCTGTCGTGAACACACTCGGTGCAGCGGATATTATCGTCAACAATGCTGTCATTCAGTACAACTGGACATCCGTCTTAGAGCAGTCACCCGAAGACTATGAGAGCCAGTTCCAATCTTGTGTCCTGCATAACGTATACATGGCACAAGCGTTCGTTCCCGCGATGGTTGAATCAGAATGGGGACGCGTCATCAGTATCAATACAGAATGCTCAATGCAAAACTTTGCAGGACAGAGTGCCTATACATCAGGGAAACGCGGGATGGACGGAGTGCTACGGGTACTCGCGAAAGAGGTAGGTGCACACGGCATTACGGTCAACCAAGTTGCCCCAGGATGGACGATCAGTGAAAAAAGCACGGCGAGTGAATCGGATGAACATTACTGGAGCAAAGTACCGATGCAGCGTCGGGGGACTGCCCAAGAAATCGCCAATGCAGTGCTTTTTCTTGCATCAGATCTGGCGAGTTATATCACGGGTGCTTATATTCCAGTGTGCGGTGGAAACGTAATGCCCACAATTTGATAATTTTGCTCCCTCTTGAGGTGGATAAGGACTCTTTTAAGGCAAAGCACTTCAAAAATCAAGAGAGGCTCCGGATCGCTTAGAAAAAGGAGGAAAAGGACAAACCGTGGAATTGAAAGTTTGCGCTCTCGGAATCTTGTTCAGGAACGGAAAAATTCTGTTGGGCAAAAGGACTAAACACCGGACTTCTTATCCAAACGTCTGGGATATGATCGGTGGACACTGCGAAAATGGTGAAACACTAACACAGACTCTTATCAGGGAGTTGCAAGAGGAAATCGGTGTTACACCAATTCAGTTTGAACACATCTCAACCCTGTTTGATTCCAACAACGATCACACCTACCATGTGTTTGTTGTAACGGATTGGAAAGGTAAACCAGAGCATCTACAACCAGAGGAACACGCAAGGATTGGATGGTTTGCGATCAATGAAGCGTTAGAATTGGAGCTCGCCTTACCTGTATATCGCGAATTGTTCACCAGTCTTGAAGACAACTGATTATTGCCCACACCGATGTCAACGCTGAACCAGAAAGGGATTTTCCTATGGTGTGTGAAAGCCATCGTTGCGCTGGGAATGTAATATCTATTGTTTAAAATCAATTGAGGGAACTATGGAAAGACATAAACTTCACTATGAAATGATGAACAGATTCGATCCGTATGGAGAGACGGGAGAGTGCTGGGAAGTGGATGTGCATGCCACTTCCGAAGAATTGCAAACGTTTGCCGAGACCGGTTATCTCATTCGGGAAGGACTTTTTCAAGGTGAAGCACTCGAAAAGCTGAGAGATGCTTTGGATCGTTTGGAAGAACGGGAATGGGAAAAACGCGACAGTGCCATTGCTGGAAAGAAAGGGTGGGGGTTCATTCCACGCCACCTGATGGACAAGGATGAAGCATTCTTAGAACTCTTGAAATTTCAACCGACGCTATCAATTGCACGTGCGATGATGGGACCACTCGTCCGTCTACGGGGTTTGAGCGCGCGTATCACTTATCCGGGCGACGGTCGGGAACACCAAACGCCGTGGCACCAACACTTGCGGGTGATTCCGAACCCAATCCCGCCATGGTTCTCACGCCCACACTGTATTGATTGTCTCATCTACCTTGACGATTTGAATGAAGACACAGGAGCAGTTGCCATCGTCCCGGGTTCTCACGATTGGTTAGACAAAGCATCACCGACTATACACGAACCTGTAGAGGGTGAGGTACATCTACAAGTGAAAGCCGGTGGTGGTGTCCTCATCCACGGCAATCTCTGGCACCGAGGCTTACCGACGCTAAACGCCAAACGGCGAATGTTAATTCTCAGTTATACACCGACATGGCTTCGGAAATCGCCACACGGCGGGGCACAACCCGAAGACGGGTTAACGCACGATTTTCTTAAAGAGGCAGACATGGAAGAACGGATGCTACTCGGTATCGGTGGATACTCCTAAACAAAAAGGTGGAGATACCTAAAAACGTAGTGGTAAGTAGCCACACAATCTGATGAGAAAAACATGGAACCTGTCATTAGAAAAGCGATACCAGATGACGCGAAAGCCGTTGCGGCGGTGATTAACTCGGTTATTTTGGAAGGAAAATACACAGCGTTAACCAACCCGTTCACAGTAGAAGAGGAACGCGCCTTCATCGCAGGGTTATGTGATCGAAGTGCCTTGTTCGTCGCTGAATTAGACGACGAGATCGTTGGTCTCCAGGTTATTGAGCCGGATGCCTTGGCACACTATACCGATTCGATGCAGCACGTAGCGACAATCGGAACCTGGATACACACAAACTTTCGCGGACGCAAAATCGGACGGTTACTTGCAGAAACATCTTTCAGGTTTGCCCACGCGAGAAACTTCAAAAAGATCGCCATTCAGGTGATAGCAGACAACACGCGTGCCCTCCGGTTTTATGGAAATCTCGGTTTTGAAAAAATCGGCATCGCCAAAAAGCATGTGAAACTTGAAGGTGAATTCTGCGATGTGTTCTATCTGGAAAAATTCTTGACAGATGGCTCCTAAACGCGGTCTAACCCTTCGTAAACTTATTTTTACATTTCACCATAAATAGTCTTTGAAAATAGTTGTTGCTTTTTTATTTTATTTTTTATATATTGCAATCAGAGGTATGCACTGCCTCCGAACTCCAACCTCTTATGTTTGACATACTAATTGCTTTGAAAACACGTACTGATACGCGTGTGAAATATAAAGGAGACTCTCAATGAAGGCTAATTATATTTTCAAGTTTTTGGTGTTAAGTCTTATGCTTACAGGAGCAGTAGTAGCAAGCCACGCGCAGGGCATCAGCGATGATGAACTTATCATCTACTATAGCTTCAACAAAGATACACTGAAAGGTGATGATGTCTTAGACGTGTCTGGAAACGGAAATGATGGCTTTCTACACGGTAATGACTTAAAAATTGTAAAGGGCAAAGTCGGAGAATGCATGGAATTCCCTGGTAGTGCAGCGCAATATATTTCGGTGCGGGAACACATGTATAAAGACCCGATTGACGAAATTACGCTTGCCGCTTGGGTTAAAACCGGAGTCAGAGGCATGATTGCCTCCTGGGATCGGAGTGAATTTTTCCGTTTTGCTGTAGGTGATGATGTCGGTGCAAATACCGGTACAACTTTTGTTGCTTTTGACACCTGTTGTGGGATCCATGATTGGTTTGGGAAAACGGATGTCGCTGATGATAAATGGCACCATGTCGTCGCAACTTTTGACGGCAAAGAGAAACGCATCTATGTTAATGGCGATTTAGATGAGAAAATAGGCGCGCCATCAAAAGTCATCGGGGCAGGACAGGCACGCTTCGGATTTATCGGGATTGGATCAGAAGCGGCTGCGTTTGATGCAGCAGTCGGACCAACGTGGGCGTTCAATGGACTTATCGACGAGTTCTTACTGTTCCATCGGGCACTCTCGGAAAAGGAAGTAGAGAATCTTGCCAAGGGACAAAGTAATCCATTTGCTGTTGAACCGGCTGACAAACTTACCACGACTTGGGCAGACATCAAAGAGACGAAGTGATACAAATCTGGACGGGTGGTGCGAGTGCGCCACCCGTACTGTTTCTTTGAACCCTTAACCTTCCGTCGGCGTAATGACCTCTTGAATACCGGGCCACTCTTTCCAGATATCTGTATAGGCATCGTAACCGTTTTCGGCACAATCGACATGACGCAGCCGGAAAATTACAGCGTAACGGACATCAGCAGCGGCGTTCGGTGCCGCAGAATGAACAATCTGATGATGCGTCAAGACAACATCCCCTGCCTGACCGACTATCTGTTTAGGTCCCTCAGGTAGTTCAGGTCGTGGCATCCCGTTTGCCAATATCTCATGCCCTTCCTTTTTAAAATAATCGGCGAAGAAACTGTGTGATTTCGGCCAGACGGTGAAATTGCCGCTATATGGTTCCGGTACATCCGCAAGGTAGACAACCGCAAGGGCAGTAAAACCACGCCGATAAACGCCTTTTTCCATACCATTTGTGCCACTTCCCAACCCATCAAGATGTCCACGCGGTTCGTTCGGATCTGTCCGCAACGGACCCGGAAACCGGAGCGCAATCTGGGCAGAACCAGGTATCTGGACATTCCCTTCACCCATCAATGACTCAGCAATTTGACGGATAGGTGTCTTGCCGAAAAGATCTACGAGTTCGGGAGCATTGCGAATCTCGTTGCAATAGGACTGTGCCCGAAATCGTTCTAAGTCCCCTTCGTGCATGCCAACCGCGCCGATGGAGTGATTTATCGCCTTTCGCGCGGCATCCACCATCAGTCTTGGCACAACACCAGGAACAGAGATATAGCCATTTTCATAAAAATCTAATTTCTGTTTACGAGTAAGCATATTTTGTTGTCTCCCTACTTTTTACTGACGGAGTTTCTATCATCGAAAGGTCCTGCGAACCTATAAGCGCGCGAACATATACGGAAACTTGTCCAGAAAGGATTCTTGATTTAGACTCTCATTAACGCAAAAAGTTTAACAGGATTTACCGGTTGTGGATCCCAGTTCCAACTTCTAAAATCCTCGAATCTGAAGGCAAGGAACGCTACTGTTCTGCCCACACTTTACCTTCTTGTAGGAGCAAGTATTTTTACTTGGGTGTTTCCCCGTGCTCGCGACCGCTATACCTTGCAACTTTGACGTGACAAACCACTACGGTCGCGTATCTGCCATAATCCGATTAATGGGTGAGGGTATAAACAACGGCATTGATACCCATCTTCAGTGCCATATCCGAATACTCACGCGGGTAGTAGTCCTCAGCGGCGTGTTCCCATGCATCGCCAAGATCGGAATTAAAGTTGATCATCATCATCAACCGACCATAGTCATCATAGACACCACGGCAGTATGCCGGACGCCCATCGTGCCGTTCGTAGGTGCGACCATTAAAGAGCGAACGGAGTCCAGGGATTTGGATCAACTTGTCAATTTTAAAAAAGCAGCGGAAAATTGGATGTGAAATAGGGATGTCCACCGGTTCACGATCTGGGAAAATTTTCTTGAACTCGGCATAAAACCACTTCCATTCACGTTCTCCGTGAAAATCGTCAATAAAGATAAACCCACCGCGTAAGAGATATTCCCGTAGATTTTCTGCCTCGCTTGTGCTTAACCTGAGGCTACCGACTTCGAGCATATACGCGAAAGGGTATTCAAATAACTCTAACGCACCCACCTCAATAATCTTTTCACGGGGCGCGACCGAAATGTTCGTCTGTTTACTAAGCTGCCAGATAAAATTCCGATCCGAGGCTGGCCAATCCACGCGCCAACTGCTAAGTCGCGTGAGTTGCCCACCATATTTCAAGCGAACAAAGGTAAATAGATCGCTATCGTCTTCTCCGTCGAGAAGCACCGCGGGGACAGACAGTATGACAATAAGCGTTAGCAATAGAATAATTCGCATGATTGCTTGCTCCAAACAGAGACAACCTTAATGCGTAAGTGAAATAAACAACGGCATTAATGCCAAGTTTGAACGCCATATCAGAGCACTCACGCGGGTAGAAGCTCTCAGCAGCATGTTCCCAGCCATCTCCGAGATCGGAGTTGAAGTTAATCATCATCATCAACCGACCATAGTCATCATAAACACCGAGACACTGTGCAGGGAAACCGTCGCGCTTTTCATAAGTCCTTCCCCTCCTGGCTGCACCAGCACCCGGAATCTGCATCAGTTTGTCAATTTTAAAGAAGCAGTGAAAAAGTGGATGCGAAATCGGGATGTCTTTCGGTTCACGTTTCGGGAAGATTTTTTTCAATTGCTTATAAAACTGTTTCCATTGCCTACCACCATGGAAATCATCTACCAAGATAAAACCACCACGCAAAAGATATTCGCGCACGTTCTCTGCTTCCTCAGATGTGAGGCGCAATCGACTCACCTCCAGCATATAAGCAAACGGGTATTTAAAGAGTTCTTTGGAGCGGATGTCAACGATTTTCTCTTTTGGCGAAACTTCGATATTCGTATGCTCGCGAAGTTGTAGAATAAAATTTCGATCCGAAGCGGGCCAATCTATATCCCAAATACTCCGGTGCCCGCGGTATTTCAATCGGACGAAAGTGAATGTATCCGCATCGACTTCCGAATTCGAGGGGGCAGTCGGCATGTACACTATAAGAAAGAGGGCTAATACCTGGAGAGTTCGCATATCGTTTCGCTTTGAAAGACGTTCACTCGACTTAAAAACTGCGATACCAAGCAGTCGTAATTTGAACACCAAGACCAGATTCAAGGGCTTTTGCAATGTTAACCCTAAAAAAAGAATCGTCGCGTCCAGAGTGTAAACCCGGAACGTTAACGACAACAGCAGAGTCGTCTTGACCAAATTGTAAACCGATGCCAACACTTGCTTTTGGATCAAAGGTATAACCAGTATCAGATACGTTCCAGACTTGCCCTTCGTCAAAGAAGGCGATAAGAAACGCATTTTTGAAAATATTCCAACGCAATAGATTCGACAACTTGTAGTGATATTCAATATTGAGAAGAAATCCGCTGTCCCCTGCGAACACATAAGGAGAAGATGCATGTCCACTCTTATAGGTTATTATACCATCAGCTCCGTCTTCTTGTCTATACCAAGGATATCCTCTAAGTCCACCCATCCCACCTATCACAAATTGGCGTTGAATGGGCAATGGCGAGTTAGAATAACTAAGCAAAAGCCGGGTGCGGATTCGATTATTCTCAAGTGGAAAAGCATATCGAAGGTGTAATTGTAATCGTGTGAAATCAAAATCAGACCCCACAGCAGCACTGCTATGTTCAACCAGAAAAGTATTGTGCCAGCCAAGGGATTTTGTTCTATTAAGAAAATCGTATTGAAAGATAAGACTCCGCATCTGACCGGCAGTTATCGGCGGATTCCCTCTGACACTTAGTTTCGATGTCCAATTGGAAATAAACCAATCTGTACTTTTCTGAAGACTTGTATGTGACTCAGCAAGCATTGACAACCTGAACGAATGCGTCGGCATAATCGGTGCCCAATACAATCCAATCTCAGCACCTTGTCGCAAATAGTAATTTTGAAGGTCCGGCACACCAATAATGCGCTGGAAAATGCTTATTCCGCTGTTATAGCCCGGAAAAAGTTCAGGGGCAACTGCATCTGTTAACCGGTGGAATTGCCCGATAAACTTCAAGTTCCAAGTATACGGTTTTCCCCAATTCGCAATTCCCCCCAGATGGTAATGGATATGGGGGTTGCCGAATGCATAACTGACTTTTCCAAACAGTCTTGAGATTTGGTTGCGCTGTGAATTCCTGATACTCCACATCCACAGAGGACCGACCTCTTTGCGTTTTCCGGCTTCAAAACTTGTACCGATTTCCCACCCTGTCACGCGGTTAAAACCGAGGCGTATCGGCGGACTGAGACCGAGGTAGGCATCTGTAGAAAGCGGTTTTTCTTCTACAGAGATCGTGGCAATGTACTTTGCATCCGCCTCATCAACCTGTAAGCGGACCTCTTCAAAATGGGGCATTACTTTAAAGAGCGTCCTAAGTGCCTTATCAATGTCAGGTGAGGCGTTATCAAGCGTTTGCCGAATGCGTGCCGCTGACACCTTTTGATTACCGCGGATACGGACCTCATGAATCGGGACATCCCTTGCCCAAAATCGTGTTGCTGCAAGCGGCGTATCAACCTCATCTTCTTGTGAAATGAACCACCGATCCTCCACTGATACCTGTACTCGCTTACCTGAGATCTCCATAGATTTCAGCACCGATATTTTTTCCATAGATATCACGCTAATTATGGCGATGCGTTTCGCCCCTTCTTCGGTAATCCGCAGAGATACCTTTCTGGAATCATCAAGCGCGCCCGCCAGAACCGGTATAACTTCTCTGAGTTCACCAGAACCGTTTCTTAGAATCTTCAGGAGCTTATCCCTTTCGGCTACGATTGTTTCTTCGATCGACTTCGGATCAGTGCCTTCAGGGGTCCTGAGCTTGCTCTGAATCTGTATCTCATGAATCCTTTCGCCATCAGCATACCAATCCCAAAGCGGCGGCGGCTCAGGTGTCTCAGCTGTGGTGGGTTCTGCTGTCTCACGTTTCTCTTTAATCGGGGGTTCTGTATCTGGTTTAAGAGGTTCAGACGGTGGCGGTGGCGGCGGTGTGAGTTCTAAATCACGCTGCTTCAGCGACATTAACCTCGGAATTTCGATACCGAGTTGATTCAGGTTCAGCAACAACTCACCCAGCTGCTTTCGAGGAATCTCACAGACAATGTTTATCAGAAAAATTCCATCTTTGCTTTTGACAATGACGAAAATGCCTTCAACAGTTTCATGTTCCTGAAGAATATAGATATGAAGATTGACTTTCTCAGCATCAGTTTGCGAGTGCTGTCCTAACGCGCGCCAACTCCGTGCTTTCAGTGCCTCGCTGTAATACGCAACCATCTTTTTAAAATTGCCAGATCGGTTTCGGTAGTTCCTGAGATAAAGGTTATCTACGCTTTTAAACAGTGGCACAATATCGGAGGTCGGGTCTTCCATAACGAGCGCAATAACATCGCTGCTCAAATCAAATTGGAACTGAGACGATGGCACGTCCGGACAGTCAAAAGACACACGTCCATCGTCTATTTGTGCGTACACGCCACTGCTAATGAGAAGTAAAGACATCACCAATACTTTGACAATCGTATCTTTCATCCGGTATCTCCGTTACTGCCCTCCGGTATTTTCGATCTTTTTCCGATTAATGTTTTTCAGGCGTTGCTGTAGTTTTTTTAAGGCATCTGGTATTTGCGGCTTGCCGGGGTGATAGATCACATCGGGCGGCACAATTTGTCTGGTGCCATTTGGGGGTCGATAAAACCATTGTAGCGCAATCGCTTCTCGAGGGCCTTGAAAATAGTGAATCTCAACAGGGTGTATACCCGTCCCCAGCCTTATACGACCCTGCCTACTCCTTGTTGGATGGATCCCATCATTATCCACAACGAGAGACCCATCAATATATAATTGCGAACCGTCATCTGAGCTGAGTTCAAAGAGATACACACCTGGTATATTAATCTCCAATTCGGTACGGAATCGAATCGCGAAATTCTCAATGACAGACTGCATCTCAGGGGTCGGAAAGCCCGCGGTATAGTATCGTCTGGGGACATCTAAGTTTGCTGTGACAAAAGTATAGACAGGCACCAAACTGTCAAAATCAGGCATTCGGAAGATCGCCTCCCCGGGCACATAAACTTGTCCGACTAATCCGTGACCGGGTTTCACTTCTGTACCAAAAATACCGAGTCCTGTATCTATACGAATCGGGATATCAAGTCCGGCTTCCGATACACCCATCCCACTGGCTAACCCCATGCCAAAGTCGCTCCCTTGACGATCAGGTCCACCGAAACCGACACCAACGCCACCCGTGCCTCTTCCATTCTGTCCTTCAATGGCAACGGGACCTCCGAGAGTCTTCCCTTCGTCAAAACTGGCATTGGAAACAGCACTCGGACGATCCGCTTTTGGTATATCGGCGTGTGTAACGACATCAGGCACAACATCGGTGTGAACGGGTGCTTTCGGCGCACTGACCCGCGGCGCATAAGCCGGTGAAGCAGGAGAATCGGATGATGTTTCAGCACTTGCCGCTCGTGCCATTAGCCGCAGACGCGGCGGCAAAACCTGCCGTTTCACCCGTTTTTCCGAGTCCACTTCCAGAATCTCCGCAGATATGCTCTCTTTCTCTGCATCGAAATGATTCACAAGAAACGGGGAGAGCACTAACATCAATCCGATGTGGAGAACAAACGATAGCAATAAAGCACGATTTGTGTGTTTTCGCATTTTATTTTCTTTCCTCAATTTGTTCAAGCCTTTGCTGCAGTTTTTTCAAGGCATCTGGAATTTTCGGTTTGCTTTGATACACCGGACGGTTGGATGAAAGTGCATAGATAACAGCATTAGCACCCATTTTGAATGCCATGTCTGAATACTTGTCTGGATAAAAATCATCTGTGGCGTGTTCCCATCCATCTCCAAGGTCTGTATTGAAGTTAATCATCATCATAAGTCTACCGCTGTCATCGTAAACGCCGCGGCACTGTGCAGGATAGCCATCATGCCCTTCGTAGGTTATCCCCCTCCGTGCCGCGCCAGAACCGGGAATTTGCATCAATTCATCAATATGATAGAAGCAGTGAAAAAGTGGATGCGACATTGGGATGTCTTCCGGTTCGCGTTCAGGAAAAATCCTTTTGAACTGTGCATAAAACTGATTCCATTGATGCTGTCCATGAAAGTCGTCAACAAGAATGAAACCGCCATTCAAAAGGTACTTCCGTAAATTCATTGCTTCTACATGTGTGAGATTCAGTCGGTTCGCCTCTATTATATAGGCGAAAGGGTACCGAAAAAGTTCCTCAGAATCAATATCAATTATTTTCCCTTCTGGTGCAACGTCAAGTGCCGTACGTGCTTGGAGTTGCTGTATGAAATTATGATCTGAATCGGGCCAATCTACCTTCCATGAACTCCCCATCTCCGCATATTTTAACCGAACAAAAGTAAAAGCATAGGCTATCTTATCAAACACCGTGGAACTGATATCCGATGCGCCGGTGAAGTTAGAAAAGTGTTCGCCAATGCTATCACTGCTGCGTCCATTCCCGCCGGTTCCCGTGCCGTACCCTCCGCGTCCCACACCACCAGCCCCAGCTCCTTGCTGCCCTTCAATGACAATGGGACCTCCGAGAGCTTTCCCTTCGCCAAAACTGGCATTGGAAACAGCACTCGGACGATCCGTTTGGGGTATATCCGTGTGTGTAACGACATCAGGCACAACATCGGCGTGAACGGGTGCTTTCGGCGCACTGACCCGCGGCGTATAAGTCGGTGAAGCAGGAGAAACGGATGCTGTATCAGCATCTGCCGCCCGTGCCATCAATCGCGGGCGCGGTGGCAGCACCTGCCGTTTCACTCGCTTTTCCGGATCTGCTGTTAGTATCTCCGCAGCTATGCTCTCTTTCTCGGCATCAAAATGATTCACGAGAAGCGGCGAGAGCATTAAGACCAACACAATATGCAGACCGAATGATAGCAACAAGGCGCGGTTTGTGCGTCTTCGCATCGCATTATACCCCCGCATTTGAAACAATGCGGTTAGAATAGGATTATTTTTATTTAGAAACTATAAAACCACGCTGTGTTGAACCGAATCCCTTGATCCGCTTCAAAGGCTTGTGAAACGTTAAACCGCAAGATAAGATCTGTTTTACCGAACTGCAAACCGATACCTGCATTGCTTTTAGGATCAAAAACGTAACTCTCGTCAGACACATTCCACGCCTGCCCTGAATCAAGAAAAAGCACTAAAAAAAGAGGCACATCAGAAAAATCGAATACGTTATTCCAAACCATTAACGCCGGTAAATGAAAGAAATACTCAATATTAAAGAGAAATCCCCGATCACCCGCAAAAGCGTAAAGTGGATAACCATTCAGTAACCCGGGTCCACCGATGATAAATTGGCGTTGAATCGGCAGTGGTGCGGTTGAAAAACTGCCGACTGCCCGTGTGCGTATCTGATGTCTACCCAACGGATGCGCATAGCGTAGGTGAAGTTGATACCGTGTAAAATCAAAATCGGAGCCGATAGCACTATTGCCATGCTCAACGAAGAAGGTATTGTGCCAACCGAGAAAATCGTGCCGAGTACTATAATCGTATCTGAACATGGTACTCCGCATTCGGCCCGGCGTTACCACCGGATTTTCACGCATATCTCTTTTTGACCGCCAATTGAAGAAGTGCCAATCCGTGCTTTTTTGTAGACTGTCGTGTGACTCCGCAAGTAGACTCAGTTTGAACGAATGCCTTCGCCTAATAGGTCGCCATTGCAGTGCAACCTCGATCCCTTCTCTGAAATAATAATTCTGATGATCCGGCACCCCCAAAACTCGGAGAATAGTCATCCCGGTATCGTCATAAAAAGGGAAGAGCTCCGGGGCAATGACGCTTGTCGTACGATGGAACTGCGTCGTTAATCCAAGATGCCACGAATCAGGTTCACCCCAAGCAGCCTTGCCACCAACCCGGTAATAGAACTGTTTATTACCAAATCCGTAGCCAATCCGTCCGAAAAATTTTGAGAGATCATCGCCACGGAATACACTCGGAACGCTGATGTTGTAAGATGTGTTTGGACGCTCCCCTTTCCGATAACCAGAATTGACACGTGCCCCTAACTCCCATCCAGTGACGCGATTGAACCCAGCCCACGGGGCACTATCAAAATAAAAATGGGACGGAAGCGGTGTTTCCACTATGGTAACTATCGCTGTGCGTCGAGCACCTTCTTCTTCAATTCGGAAACGTGCCGCCTCTAAACCCGATATCGCGCTCGGCAGTGCGCCAATCGCCTTTTCGATTTCCTCTGGACCTTTTTCAAGTGCCTTTCTGACATCCGCCAAATGTGTGTCTCGATGCCCGAGAATCCGTATCTCATGGATCGGTTCTCCTTCTCGGGTCCGAAACTGTTTCGCCAACATAGAAGGATCATTTTTACGGTCTGGTATGTTCCCAACGCCGATTATAGCAAGACGTTCCCATGTGTGGACAATAAGTTTCTTCTTATGCTTAGATGCGTTTCCGGATGGAAGGCTATTCAGCAACGCCTCAAGGTCAGCGGGACCCTTTTGAAGTGCCTGACTAACTTGGGCAATATCCTCTTCGTTATCAGAGCGAATATGGATCTGTTCAATCGGATGTCCGTAGTAACTCCACTGTCCATGCAGGGTCGCATCGCGACTCCTTGAGAACGTCAAGCCGAACTTTGACGATTCTTTCGCTGAAAACCCTATGCTAAAAAAATTTGGCAGCTTGTCAGTGGTACGCAACACTGTTGGCGGCGGCATCGGTTCTGATGGCACTTCAAATTTCTGAAATATTTGCGCATCAAGCGATTCTAATGCAGGGACCTCTATCCCAATTTGACCCAGATTCGCTAAAAGCTGCCTTGTCTGTTGTGGCGGAATATTGCCTACGATGTTTAACAGATGGACATCACTGTCGCTTTCTACAACCGCAAAGATACCCGAAATTGTTTTATCTGATTGCGAACTTTGCGCATCGGACACCTCCAGAACATAGAGGTGTACGCCGTTATCTTCTTGTAGATTTTGCCAGTTTGCGGTTTTCAAGGTCTCACCATAGTACTGCGCGAATTGATCAAATATACCGACTTCAGCGTCATAGGTGCGGAAATAAATATCCGACACTGTGTTGAAAGGTGCTGTCGTGCCAGCAAGTGCGATAAGTTCGCGAGTAAAATGGAATTGAAATTGGGCGTGTGATGCATCAGGACAATCAAAAGCGATTCTGCCGTCAGTCGTTTCGGCGTGTGTTCGTCCGGATGCGATTAGCAATAGGAATAAGATAAAAATACGCGTTTTCATATTTTTCTAAACACAATACAAGAAAGTTGTGACATTTTAGCAAGTTAAGATCTTATTGTCAAACTCCATCTCTGATTTTCAGAGGCCCGACTGGCGGACCTCAAACGGACAAATTTATCAATTATAACGGATTTAAGTGAATTGCGTTGACATTAAACGCGCAATGCGGGCAGGAAGATTGACGATGTAGGGTGGTGTTGTGCATTGGCGAGGTTTGAAACCTCGCCAATGGTCGGGTACCTTCAGTAGCGGCACCCTTTGTGGGTGCCCACAAACTTAAACGGCTTCCGCATAGTTCCGAAGATTCGACTTCGCGTCATCTCGGATCCCATACGCTTCAGCCAAGTCGGGATCAAGATGAACCGCCGTGTCACTGTCTTCAATCGCGCCTGTATTGTCACATATCTCCAACTTGGCAGCGGCTCGCTTACTATAGATGTAGGCTGCAAAATCAGTATTCCCTAAAGCAAGACGGATCGTATCATCATAATCTTTGATCGCACCGATATTGTCCCCTAATTTAGACTTCGCTATAGCACGATGGACATAGGCACTGGCAAGCACAGCATTTTTCGGTTGCAGACGGATAACCACGTCGTAATCCCGGATCGCGCCTATAGTGTCACCCATATTGAACCTCGCAAGTCCACGATTGAGATATGCAACAGTAAGAATGACAGCATTTTTCGGTTGCAGACGGATCGCCTCATTATAATCTTCAATGGCACTGATATTGTCACCCACATCCAACTTCGCGTTGGCTCTTTTAACATAAGCAAGGATAAGGGTGATTCTGCTCGGCTTTAGCCGAATTGCCGTATCATAGTCTTTAATCTTCATTTTATGGCTCCTAACTCATACTTTGAGAATCCTGCTCGGTATTAGCAGCTGCAAGATTCTGCGTCGTTTAGCTGCATTAAGTTTACCTTAAACGACAACCTCTTTCGTTGTTCACAATGCGGTTTCTACTATTAATGACGCGTCTCACAGACAAAAAGGGTGCAGAATTTTTAGAAATATGAATCAGATTAAGAATTTTGAGTCGGGAAACAGACTACCAGTCCGCCTAATAGAGGGGATTTAGGGGTTTCAAGGCAAAACCATTATAAGATAAAAAAAGTGCGCTTGAAAAACACGCACTTTAAATATTGCGTCAATGCCACAATTATTCATCAAGTGTAAAACGCAACACACCGCTGGTGGAAGTTCCAACATAAAGCACGTTATCATCAACGGCAAACGACAAGACTAAATCAGGGATTTCAGGTGTCACCTGTTTCCATCTGCTTGCATTTTCTTTCAACTGATAGACGTATTGCCCAGTTGTGCCATACACCGTCATACCCTCTGCTGCAAGCCTTTCCATGACAAGTTGTCCGCCTTCAACATCAGTTGCCGCGTGCCAATGGGTGCCATCGCTTGAATAGGCAACACCACTGTCGGTCGCCACATAAACGGTTAATCCTGCAAAGGCGATCACCTTAAACTCGGTGAAAGAAAATGGAAGATCAGCGGTAACATCGTTCCAAGTCTCTCCCTTATCAAACGACTGCGCGAGGTGCCCATCCCGTTTCCCAACATAGACAGTGCTATCTGACACAGCAATCTTGAAACCTATGGAATCACGGACGTTTATAGATGTGGAAGCCTCAGCAGAATAGTCAACAGGAAAAACAACCTTAGTTTCATCTATTAACCCAGTATCGTGCCATTCAGCCATGCCGGGTTTCCATCTGAAAAGTTTCTGTCCGTATTCGACGTAGTACGTCTCGCCGCTAACGGCAAAACTACCAAAAAACGACGGCATACCCGTTGAAACTTGTTCCTCAAAAGCCTTATTGAATGCCTCATTTTTTAACCTGTCAAAATCGGGGTTATCGTTGAGTTTCTCCGTGAGTTTCTCATTTAACTGGTTAGGATCGATATCGATATCCTTGAGTATCTCAGCTACCTGTTCAAGATCAAGATCCTCAATATTTTGCTTAACCTTATCTGGAAATGCTTCCTGTAAGACTTCCCGAAAGGCGGTGATCATCATTTCTTCAGGCACGTCTATCTCCGCCTGTACCTTGTTACCTGAATTGTCTCCCTCAAAACCGGGCATGCCGGGGATAAAATTTAAACTATTATCTTCGGTAGATAGACGAAGCAGCGGTGAAGGTAAATTCATATTCTGTCCTTTCTTCAGATATATGTTACCATCAAATGCAGCGATAAGGACACTGTCGTCAATTCTCGGAAGCAGCGCCCACGATTCACCACCGTCTGTTGAGGTGACATACTCATTATTCACTGAATTTGCGTAGAGTCTATCCTTAACAGCGATTAAAGTTGTAACAGGCGTGCTAACGAACCCCGTGTTAAACTGATGCCACGATTCACCGCCATCGGTTGTGCGCAGAATTCCGGACTGTCCACCCTTGTAAAAAATGTTTGTATCGGCTATCAGTAGCGGCGGAGCGATACCGCCACCTGACCCATCCTTTTCCAAGGTCGTCCATGTCTCACCAGTATTTGTGGAGTAGAAAAACTCGCCATCTGCATCCGTCACCATAACCCCTGCACCTGTTGCGAATATCTTAACGCTCGGAATGTTATCTGACCCGGGTAGTCGGAAACCAACCTGACCCCTCCGCTGCTTACCCGCCTCACGTTCCTGCCTTTCGCGTGGGTCTATAGGGTACCACGACTCACCTTTATCTGTTGAGCGATAAAGTGACCACCAATTGTCGTCTGTTTTTCTTGAACTGAATAGCGCGCCGAACCCCTTTTTCACCTCTCTCCCAGCTGCAACATAGAGTCGATTTTTTGAAGCAGCCAAAGCATGGATCACCGGTTTCTCGCCGTGCAAATCTGTAGAACCAACTGCCAGCAATCCCCATTTCTCAGCATTGAGGAGGCGATAGAGTCCGCTATTGGTCCCAGCAAACACCGTATTTTCAACAACTGCCAGTGCACTAACCTTCTTAAGTACCATGCCATCTTTCAGAGCAACCCACGAAGTCTTACCATCTTTGGAGTAATAAACACCGCCAGTAAGCGCGAGGTAAAATCCGGAGTCGGTCACCGCAAAGCCTCTGGCAATTCCTTTTGGATGTGTACCCAACGCATGCCACGTCTCGCCCTTATCTTCGGATGCCAATATTTCAGTATCAGTGGCGAGATAAAGCATATTACCATGTGCTGCCATCTGTGCCGCAGTCCCTAACCAATCTTGGATACTCAGTGAACCGAGCCTTCTCGCGTTGACACGTCGCCATGCACGTCCATCGGTTCCGAGTTTGTAAAGACTCGTTGAGGTCCCTGCGTAAATATCACCGGCATTCGTCGTGAAGAAGTTGTTGACGAAACCGCCTTCTGGTCCTTTGGTCTGTGTCCACTGCGGTGTCGGGGTTGTAACTTCGGTCTCCTCAGCCACTGCTGCAGCGAAGAATTGGGCATTAGGTTGCTGACCACTCCCCGGGCTTTTACCCGGCGTCGCGGAACTTCCTGCCTGATTCCGAACTGCCGGTTTCGCAGGTGTATCAACCACAAAAAGTGCCTCAATGAGATCAACCGTTGGTTCCGAGGTGGCGTTTAGACTGTACGGCTTCTGGAAACGGGAGAGGTATTGTGTGCCAACACCCATCAGTAGAAAAATCAAGACTGCCGAGGCTGCAGAGAGTGCCCACGGTAAGACAGGCTTACTTGCAGTAGGTGCAGTGGGAACGATACGCGAGACTTCTCGCATGATGGTCTCTGTTAAGTTAGCAGGCAGTTGGAAACTGCCGAGGTTTTGTCGGATCATGTCTTCCTCCTTCTTTAGTCGATTTCGTGCGCGGCTAAGCCGGCTTTTAACAGTATTCGGAGATACACCGAGGAACTCACTAATAGTTTTGATTGTCATCTCTCCGAGATAATGCAGCGTCATCACAGTTCTTTCACTTTCTGGCAGTTTTTGGAGCAGTTCCTTGACGATTTCACGACGCGTCTCATCGGCTTCGGCTTCCTGTTTTTGGGCTACATATCGAGAGTATGACCCGCGATTCACCTCACTCATATCAGTGACCTCCAAGGATTGTTCTGGTAAGGATTTCTTTTCAAACCAATCAGCACACAAGCGTGCCGCGATGACATAAAGCCAGCCGCCAAACAGGTTGTGATTTTTTAAGGTTTCGAGCTTCTGATATGCCCTGAGAAACGCGTCCTGCGTGATTTCCTGAGCGATGTGAAAATCACCAATTTTCCGCCACGCAAGGGCATGTACACCTTTCTGATACTTGTCGACGAGGATAGCGAACGCCTCTTGGTCGCCTTGTAGCACCTGTTGAATGAGTTGCGCATCTTTCTGCTCCATTGCGAGCTCCTTTGGAATCCTAACATCTTTTGATTTAAGTGACAGGGTTTCGATATTAAAAGGTTGCATTATTTAACGATATTTTCAGAAAGAGGGTTTATGACAATAAAAAAGGCGCGCTCGGAAAGCGCGCCTATGGAAAATTCAATTCCGTTACGTTACACCCAACAATGACGACAATTATGATTCATGTCAGATTAATTGAATACAAATTTGAAATCGACCTCACGCGGTTCTATACTCTCTACATTTGCTTCAAAACCCAAACGTTTGACAACCTCAATCAACGCCGTTTTCACACGCGCTGCGGTTGCCGCATTAATCCCATCTGCAGGCTCTTTTCCATTGAGTGCCCATACTTCAACAGTAAAGTACTTAGGCTCATCAGGTTTTAGGTGCCATCCAATCTCATTCCGTAAAATAGGTTCGGTTGGCGCATCTGGAACCTTCTCAAACGAAACTTCACCTGTAGAAGGGACGTGCTTTATCGAAATTTGGGGTTTAGGGTTCACTTCACTAAATGGCAGCCTGGCTCCCGTTACCTTGTAAGTCGCATCATCAATAACCAGTGCATCAATCTTTTGCAACACATACAAAACACGGAACACGGAAGTAAAGCGTGTCATGCCCGTAACTGACAGCGTAACATCGAAGCCTGTTTTGCCGAGTACTTGCGGCATGCACCCGAATTTGAGAACAAGCGGCACAGCGAGCACAATCAGCAGACAGATATATAATCGTTTCCGGCGCATATCAATTTCCTCCACATTTTAGTGTCCAAAAAACGCTCCTATTTTTTACTCACTGAAAACGTTTGGATCAAAGTATTCGTCTCCATTTTCCATAGCGGTGGCGACGACCCGGTTGAGACGTTCAAGTGCAACTTGTTTTTCCGGGGAATCCGGCGTTAGCTCTCTTATACCTTTAATCAAAACAGAGGCTTTGGCCGTCGGAAACCTCCCATCATCAGTCGTGTGTGTGAGTGCGATTTTACTAAATTCGAGAACCTTAAATACATCTCCGCTTGTTTGCTCCAACAGGCCTCGCGCCTGCTGAATACGGAGAAGTTCTTCTTGAAGTTCAATGACGCGTAGGTTATCTTCTTTACTGGTGACGGAGTTATTGGCATAACCTTTTATTTCCTCCATAATTTCAAGAACACGTTGCTGCTGTCTATAATCTTCATGCCTTCGCTCCATGGCTTCTCGTGAGAGTTCTGGAGGCACCTCACCTTTAGCGGTGTGCGGTGTGGGTTCTTCCCCAACCATAGATTTATTGGTGTCGTCCGCGGCATTGGATGTTATTTTTTCGCCTTCCGTCTCTCGAAGCTCAATTCCACGATGACCTGCCTCTGAGGTTGATTCTGGCGGGATATAAACATGATCTGCAACTTCTGCCCGGGTGTTTTGTGCTTCGTTTGCTTTCGGCGCAGGTTGAACGGCTTTATAGATTATGATCGGGGGTCCCGGTTTGTTAGCACGCCCGAAGAAAAATGCACCAACACCCACAACGATCGCAGCCATAGCAAAGAGCCAGACTTTTTTCAGAAAATACATGTTGTTCTCCTTTAGAGTAGATTTTAGAATTACCTATGTGGTGTTTATATCGTGACAGTAACTGACATATTGATTAGGTTTGCGATAAAGAAATGGTCTATTCCTTTACTCATCAAGTGTGAAACGTAGTACACCACTGCTGGAAGTCCCAACATAGAGTGTGTTTCCATTAACAGCAAGCGAAAATACGGTATCTGGAATCTCAGGTGTCACCTGTTTCCACGTGTTTGAACCCTCTTTCAACTGATACACGTATTGCCCAGTTGTACCATATACCGTCGTTCCCTCTACCGCAAACTTCTCCATGATAAGCGGATTACTTTCAGCATCGGTTGCAGCGTGCCAGTTGGCACCGTCGCTTGAATAGGCAACACCTTTGTCAGTTGCCACATAAACAGTTGCTCCGGCGAAAGTGAGTGCCTTAAACGCCGCAAAAGAAAACGGAAGTTCTTGTGTGACATCCCTCCAAGTGTCTCCTTCATCAAACGATTGAGCAAGGTGTCCATCCCGCTTTGCAACGTAAACGGTATGACCTGAAGCTGCAATCTTGAAACCCATAGAATCCATCATATTCGTTAGCATAGAAATACCACGGGAATAGTCAAAAGGGGCAGAAAATAAAGTCGAAAAAACGTTTTCGCCTTCATCTACCAATCCAGTGTTGTACCATTTAGTCTCACCGGGTTTCCATCTGAAAAGTTTTTGATCATATTCCATATAATAGGTATCACCACTAACGGCAAAGCTTCCGAAAACCAGTTTCATGGAAGCTGCAGCCTGCTCTTGGATCACCTTATTCATTGTGTCCTGCCACTCGTCTAACCGCTCAAGATCAATATCTTCAAAGTTTGGAGCTTTACCATCCTCAAACTTCTGTTTGCCCGCATCTGTCAGTGCTTCCAATATCGCCTCATTGCTTGTCTGCTCGATCTGATTTGTTAGGTCATTATTCATCGGATCGACTTTTTCAATAAGTATAGGCATCCCAGCGATCTGGCTGAGTTTATTGTCCTGTGTTGAAAATCGAAGAATTTGAGGGGTCGTGCCATTTATCCCCTTTGCATAGAGATGACCACCAAATTCGGCGACCTTATTTGTGTTAACGTCAACACTTTTGGAAAGCGGCATCCACGATGCACCACCATCCGTTGAAGTAGCAAACCCATTCATCGTGAGCGCATAGAGTGTGTCGTTAAGCACGAATAAATACATAACAGTCGTGCCAGCGAGTCCGGTATTAAATTGATCCCACGATTTACCCGCATCGGTTGTGCGATGGACCCCAGATTGTGTACCTATGTAGAAGGTATTCGCATCCAACATCACAATAGGTGGCGCAAGGTTGTTAACGCCGGCTGATCTATCCTTTAAATCTAAAGACAGCCAAGTCTCACCCGCGTTAACTGAATAGAAAAGCTCTCTTGAATCCGCTAACATAACCCTTCCTTCTGCCGTAATTATTTTGACCTTCGAGTAAGTGAAATCTATTGGTGTTGAATCTTTACCACGGACCGGGAATTGGATCGAAAATCCACCTTTTTGTTTCCTCTCATTCTCTGTCCTTTCTCTCGGATCTATGTCATACCATGTCTCCCCCAAATCCGTTGAACGGTAAAGCGACCACCAGTCACCGCCTGTTATTATTGTTTTGAATTGTGCCCCAAACCCCGTTGTAACTTCTCTTCCGGCTGCAACATAGAGTCGATGTTTTGAAGCAGCCACAGCATGGATGACAGGTTTTTCTCCATGTTTATCTACCGGACCCACGGATACAAGTTCCCACATCTCAGCATTGAGGCGATAGAGTCCACTATCGGTGCCAGCAAACACGGTATTTTCAACGGCAGCAAGCGCGCGAACCTTCTCTGCTGCCATGCCATTTTTCAGCACTACCCACGATGCTTTGCCATCTTTGGAATAGTAAACACCGTCCACAAGTGCGAGATAAAACCCAGAGTCGGTTACCGCAAAGCCTCTGGATCCTCCTTCTGGATGGACACCCAACACATCCCATGTCTCCCCCTTATCTTTGGATGCTAATATTTCTGTATCGGTGGTGAGATAGAGCATATCACCGTGCTCTGCCATCTGTATTGCGCCTACTATCCAGTCTTGGAGGTTAAGAGAACTGGCACTCCACGTGTTGACGTGTTTCCATGCGCCGGAATCCGCTGTGAGTCTATAGAGACTGGAAGGTGTCCCGGCGTAAATATCACCAGCATTCGTCGTGAAGAGGGTATTGACGATACCGCCCTCTGGTCCTTTGGTTCGCGCCCACTGCGGTGTTGGGGTTACAACCTCTGCTTCATCAACTGCAGCGGCGGCGAAGAGTCGTGCCTCGGGCTGCTGGCCTGCCCCGGGATTTCTACCCGGTATAGCGGAACGCCCAGCCTGATTCCGCACAGCAGGCTTTGCCGGTGTATCAACCACAAAAAGTGCCTCGATGAGATCAACCGTTGGTTCCGAGGTGGCGTTTAGACTGTACGGCTTCTGGAAACGCGAAAGGTATTGTGCACCAACACCCATCAGCAGGAAAATCAAAACAGCTGAGGCTGCAGAGAGTGCCCACGGCAATACGGGTTTATTCGCGGCAGGTGCAGTGGGAACGAGACGCGAGACTTCTCGCATGATGGTCTCTGTTAAGTTGGCAGGCAGTTGGAAACTGCCGAGGTTTTGTCGGATCATGTCTTCCTCCTTCTTCAAACGGTTACGCGCGCGACTGAGGCGGCTCTTGACAGTATTCGGAGATACACCGAGGAACTCACTAATAGTTTTGATTGTCATCTCTCCGAGATAATGCAGCGTCATCACTGTGCGTTCGCTCTCTGGCAATTTTTGGAGCAGTTTCTTGACGACTTCACGACGTGCCTCATCCGCTTCCGCCGTCTGCTTTCCGGCTATATATCGAGAATATGACACTTGATTCACCTCGCTTGCATCGGTAACTTCCAAGGATTGTTCCGGTGGTGGATTCTTTCGGAGATAGTCGAGACACAAGTTTGACGCGATGACATAAAGCCAGCCGCCAAACAACTCATAACTTTTCAAGGTTCCAAGTTTTTGGTATGCCTTAAGAAACGCGTCTTGTGTAATCTCTTGGGCGATGTGAAAGTCACCGACTTTCCGCCACGCAAGCGCGTGAACCCCTTTCTGGTATTTGCTAACCAACGGCGCAAATGCGTCCTCGTCACCCTGTAATATCCGTTGAATGAGTTCGGCATCCTTCTGTTTCATGACAAGCCCCCCGGAAGCGTCCATCTCCATCTTTTAATTAAAGTGACGAATTCTCAATATTGAAAGGTTGCATTATTTTGTTTAATCGCAATTATAGATACACGCTAAACAGAGACGAAACAAAAAATCAAACCTCAGTGACAGAGAAAAGGCGAGGTGTTTCCCCAGAAAACCTCGCCTTTTTTGCGTCTCGGCTGCGAAATCTTTCTAAAATCGCTTCAAACTTCCCCACGTTGTCGCAAGTTTAGCTCTTGGTATTACTGATAACCCATCTCTGTCTGGAATACCCTCGCCGGTGATAGTGATATTATCGAAACGCGCCGTATAGTTCGCGAGCCCAAAACCGGTACTGCCTGTAGGATGAGACGCAATATCTTTTGTCTTTATCATGAGTTGTTCACCACGATGTAAAAGGACAAAAGGATCTCCTGTTTCCGTTATTTTTTTTCCATCTATCGAGAAAGTGAAGTGGTCCCCCTTAACGCTCAACTTGAGTTTAGACCATTTATTCAATCTTAAAAGTCTATGAGGTTCTATGTACAGTGCTTCGCCTATTTTTTCATCAAAGTCGCGAGTGATACACATCACTTTTGATTCAGGATCGTTTAAGAAGAGGTCACTCACCAGACACCAAACTGCCTGGCTCCCTTTAACCCGTGCAAGAATCCCGATATTGCCGGGTCCGCGTTTTTCGATCGGCTTTACATTAACTTCAATACTGTAATCTTGCCACGTTTCGTCCCCTGTCGTAAAAAAACGGGCACCCCCTCCAGGATTTGTCATCTCAAGTTCCGCATCAATGATTTCCCATGCCCCGGGTACAGCATCATGCACGTTAAGTTCCTGCCAGTCGGCTAAGTCAGCATCAAAGGTTTCGACAAACGTCCCTGCCCATACAGAGAAGGTGAGAAGAAAAAGAGTTACTATCATATTCACAAATTTCATAGAGATTCTCCTTTCAATGTGATCTTATTGACGTTAAAACTGTTTCAATTCTCCCCATGTCAACGTGAGCTTCGCCTGAGGTTCCACTGGCAAACGCCCTTTGTTTGGAATACGCTCGCCAGTAATTATTATATTATCGAAGCGTGCCGTGTAATTAGCAAGTCCCAAACCTACCCCACCTACAAGCAAGTGAGCTGCCTGATCTGTGGTTTCCAAAATTTGCTTACCATTCAGCCAGAAGGTAAAGGTATTTCCATCAACCTTCAACTTCAGAGTGGACCATTTCCCTAATTCCAACAATGGACTCGCTTCGGAGTCGAGGATATCAAAGACTTTTCGATCAAAATTTGCTATGAAACAACTCGCAAGTGGTAAAGGTATGGGGATAGGTAAATCGCCAATTACACCCATTATTGCCCAGGTATCCTCAACCCGCGCGGCAATTGCTATATTTCCGAGTCCATGTTTTTCGAGCGGCTTGACATCAAATTCGACAACGTAATCTTGCCACGTTTTACCCTCTATCGTGAGCAAACGAGTGAATCCCGCGGGGCTTATTGCATGAAGTTCACCATCAATAATCTTCCAAGAGCCCGGATCTGCCCCGGGCACCAGCAGTTCATGCCATCCTTTCAGGTCTCCATCATTGAATGTTTCGACAAACGTCCCTGCCCATACAGAGAAAGTGAGCAGAAAAAGGATTGCTACAATAAACACAAATTTCATAACGCTCAAAATATGGGGCATAATTTCTTTCTGTATCAATATCATTAACACGGTAATTTCTCTCCTGCTTTTTTATTTCTTAACCGTTTGATCTTTTGTAAAAGGCGAGGTTGGATTTCTCTACCTTTTCCTGAAACGATTTGGCTATTACTAACCTATTGTATCAAATATCAGAACGGAAAAATTTCAGAAACGCTATCGCCGTAAAAACTATAGCAAAAAAACCGAGCAAGCACACGTCTACTGCAGAACGCCGCAATGTGTCCGACAAAGAAGGTTCCGTCAGGGTTGGCGGCGGCAGGATTTTTTCTGTTTCGGATTCAGAAGATTCATTCATCCGAGCTGCTATCTGCAGAATCTGTGCCAGTGCATCGTCGGAAACCCCACTGAAATACGAGTCGTCAAGTTGATTGTAGTACCGCTCACCCGTTTGAAAGTAGCGGTCCCTTTTCAACTTACCCGTTTGCGTTAGGTTTATCGCAATATAACTCAGAGAGGATGTTGGTGCGATCCGAGAAAAAGTCTCTCCAACTTGTTCTTGCCGATCTTTCTCACGCTGATAGTCTCTGTCAATTTTGTCGGTTTGATTCTGAAACGCCAGTCGAAACTGCTCCTCAATCGGTTTTCTGAGTTTATCCATTCTTTCTTGGGCCGCTGTGTCGTTTGTGCGAATAGCGATCCCTTCGCTACTCGCGAACGCTTCAGCAATTTTTTCCCCAATTTTTTCGTCCTTATCTTTACTCAGGTTATTACGAAGTATCGTTTTTTCCATATAAACCGCCTGCTGTGTCCGGGTCGGTGCGACGAGTTTAGCAACCACAAACGCGCCCCGTGGCACGATCAACACTGCAAAGACCCAAAACGTAAAAGCGACAATCAGTGCTGTCTTGGCGTTATCCAAATAGGTTGAAATGAACACGCCTATCGCAAAAAACACCGCAATATAGAGCAACGAGATCAGCGTTAGACAAAACACAGGTGCCGCAATTTCAAACTCACCTAACGGAAATCCCTGCCAAGTAATTAGGAGTAACCCCAAGAGGAAAGACACCAAAAACGGAACGACAAACACAATGTAGCCACCGATTAACTTGCTCCATAAAAACACATCTCGCGGCAGGGAGTTCGATAGATTTATCCGAAGGGTGCCTGCCTCCCGCTCCCCAGCAACAGCATCAAAGGTAAACAGGAGTGCCAGCAGACTGAAAACTGTCCCGACGATAAACAGGAAATCGAGATTGCCTAAGACATACGCAACGGATGCTTGAGAAACGCCTGCTGAACCTTGCCGGACCCCATTACGCGTCATGCCAAGATAGGTCGGCAACGCATCCTCTAAACCGTTCGCAAACACGCTCAAAGGTGTAGGTTTGAGGAAGAATTTGGAAACCTCCGCGTTCGGGTCCTGTGCCTTCGGCGGATTTTCTTTCGCTTCTGCCTGTTCGCGTTTGACCGACTCTTGGTAGTCCACAAGGTTCTGACTATACCTCCGATAATTGATCGAAAGGGTGAGTGGCACGAGCAAGAGGCACATTAACAACAGCGCGACAAATCGAACACTCAAAATGTGGTGCATAATTTCTTTTTGAATCAATGTCATTAGCATTGTAATTTCTCCTCTGTTTTTATCTATCAACCGTTTAATCTTTTTTTCGATAATTTTATGTTTGCCCCAGGCCCGGTAGGTGCGGCTCCAAACCGTACCATAAGTGTCAATTTAGAGCTATTCCTCGCCATTTCAGAGTGATGTCCCTATAGATGCTGAAGAAACACCCTATCAAAAACCCCCTACGGGGCTGTTCCTTTTACGTGTCGCGTTTCTACAAAGATACCGTTCCTACGGAACTCAAGAGGTCTTTGAAGCATTCATTGTATTAAATATCGGAACGGAAGAATTTCAGAAACGCCACCGTCGTAAACGCCAACGCAAAAAGACAAAGTAAAGATATATCTGCTGCAGAGCGACGCAATGTGTCTGACAAAGAAGGTTCCGTCAGGGGTGGGGGCGGCAGGATTTTTTCTGTTTCAGATTCAGAAGAATCATTCATCCGATTCATTAACTGCGTCATCTGTCCCAGCACATCGTCTGAAACTTCGCTGAAATACGAATCATCAAGTTGAGCGTAGTACCGCTCACCTGTTTGGAAGTAGCCGTCCCTTTTCAACTTACCCGTTTGCGTTAGGTTCATCGCAATGTATGTCAGAGAGGCCGTTGGCGCGATCCGAGAAAGTGTCTCTCCAACATATTCTTGCCGCGCCTTCTCACGCCGATAGTCCCTGTCAATTTTGTCCGTTTGATTCTGGAATTCCTGGCGAAACTGCTCGTTAATCGGCTTTTTGAGTGTATTCATTCTTTCGTCGTCTGAGCGAATAAAGCTGCCATCGCCACCCGCGAAAGTTTCAGCCATTTTTTTCTTAATTTTTTCATCCCTATCTTTCATCAGGTTGTTGCGAAGTGCCGTTTTTTCCATATAAACTGCCTGCTCCGTCCGAGTTGGTGCGACGAGCTTAGCGATCACAAACGCGCCCCGTGGCGCGATTAGCACCGCAAACACCCAAAACGTAAAAGCAACAATCAGCGCAGTCTTAGCGTTATCCAGGTAAGTCGAAATGACGACACCTATCGCAAAAAACACCGCAATATAGAGCAACGAAATAAGCGTCAGCCCCAACACAGGGAGCGCAACTGCGAGCTCACCGAGCGGAAAGCCTTGCCAGACGAGCACGAGTAACCCTAACAGGAAGGACACTAAAAACGGAACGACAAACACGATGTAGCCACCGATTAACTTGCTCCACAAAAACACGTCTCGCGGAAGGGAATTCGATAGATTTATCCGCAGCGTTCCCGCCTCGCGTTCTCCAGCAACAGCATCAAACGTGAACAGCAGTGCAAGCAGACTGAAAACTGTTCCGACAATAAACAGGAAATCAAGATTGCCTAAGGCATACGCGACAGATGCCTGTGCAAGTCCGGTTGAACTCTGCCGAACTCCATTACGCGTCATTCCAAGATAGGTCGGCAACGCATCCTCTAAACCGTTCGCAAACACGCTCAAAGGTGTAGGTTTGAGGAAGAATTTGGAAACCTCCGTGTTCGGGTCCTGCGCATTCGGCGGATTTTCTTTTGCTTCTGCCTGTTCGCGTTTGACCGACTCTTGGTAGTCCACAAGGTTCTGGCTATACCTCCGATAATTGATCGAAAGGGTGAGTGGCACGAGCAAGAGGCACATTAACAACAGCGCGACAAATCGAACACTCAAAATGTGGTGCATAATTTCTTTTTGGATCAAGGTCATCAGCATCGTAATTTCTCCTCTATTTTTTCTCCATCAACCGTTTAATCTTTTTTTCGATAATTTTATGTTTGCCCCAGGCCCGGTAGGTTCGGAATGTAATACAAGGAATGGATTTAGTCTATCCCCAGACTAAATCCCCCAACCGAACCGGCTCCTACGCGGAAACTTTGAAGACTTCAAAAACCCTCTTCAGTCCCGTAGGGGACGGTATGTCTATAGCAGCATATAGTCAAAAAACCTAAGCCCCGTAGGGGCGGCATTTATAGAGATGTCGTCCCAGAATACCATGAAAAATCGCTAAATTGACACCTATGGTTGCGGTTAGGAAACCGCCCCTACCGGGCCTGGGTGAAAGATGCGGCTAATGCGATATAAATTTTTAGCAATGGTATTAGAACTGCTTTAGACTTGCCCATGTCGTTGCGATTTTCGCATTTGGTGATACAGAAAATCCGCCGTTATCTCTGACGCTACCACCGGTAATGGCGAGGTGGTCAAATCTCGCTGTATAATTTGCGATCCCTACGCCGATTTTACCCCTAAGAAGAGGCAGTGTGCCTTCCTTCGGCTCCATAACTACCGGCCCCAAAACCACCTTTCCGTTAATCCAGAAAGTTAGGGTATCGCCATGGACGCTCACCTTCAGATTCGACCACTTATTCAATTTCAAGAGTGGACTCGGTTTCTGTGCGAAAATCCGCATGCCTGTAGCACTGTGAAAATTCCCACCCATACATGTCGCCATGGGTTCAGGCACAGCCGGGATTCCTCCTCCCGCTTTAGCGAACCTGGGACCGTCACCAATTATGCAGATGATCGTTCGGTTTCCCTTAACCCGTGCTGCAATCGTAATGTTACCCTCATTGTGTTTTTCCAGAGGCTTGACATCAAATTCAAAGTCATAATTGCTCCATCTCTCGTCCCCCATCGTGAGTAAACGGATCAGGACCGAACGCGTTGCCCCTTCAAGCGTACCCTCAACGATTTCCCAAGAAGTTTGCCCGATATCTGAATCAAGCCAGATTAATTCTCGCCACGCTTCTAAATCTCGGTCATCAAATTTCTCCAAAAACTTACCTGCCCATGCAGAGAAAGTACAAAGAAAAACACTCAGTCCAACAACTATCAATTTCATACCTTTGTCCTCCATTTTTCTGTCAAACCCGGTAGGTGCGGTGTTTTTGCTGGGGTGTTTCCTAACCACACCTACCACGTCGGAATAGACGTAATTCGCTGATTTTGCGTAAGTCCTGTAATTATATTAAATATCGGAACGGAAGAATTTCAGGAATGCCCCGGTAGTCAATACGACTGCGAAAAAACAGAGCAATAGGATGTCCACCATCGATTGACCAAGAGTTTCTCCCAAGGTTGTGGTTTCTAAAGGGGGCGGTTGTGTCATTTGGACAGTGTCAAATGCTGTCACGATTCTCATAGAAACATGATCTACAATTTTGCTAAACCAATCCGTATCAAGCGCACCGTAATAACGATCGCCAGTTTGAAAATAGTTGTCTCGTTTTGTCTTTCCGGTCTGTGTTAGGTTTGTCGTGAGATAAATGAGCGAAGATGTCGGTGTGATCCGTGAAAGGGTTTCACCTAACGCTTCTTGCCGCGCTTTTTCGCGCTTATAACGCCGATCTATCTCGTCAGCACCCTCCTTGAATTTCTGTCGAAATTCCTCCTCAAGCGGTTTCACCTGTTCATCGAGTTCTTTTGTTGGCCCAAAACCCGACGCGAAATGCGCTTCAAGGGTCTTTTCAATATCTGCTTCACTTGTCGGTTGCGGCTGGTTTTTAGAACGGCTTTTCCAGAATTCGTCATGCATTTTCTGTTTCTTTTCTTCAAATTCTGCGTTGAAATTCTCGCGGAGGGCAGTCTTTTCGAGATAGACACTCTGCAATGTTTGTGTCGGTGCGATGAATTTCGCAGCGAGGAACCCAACACGCGGTGTAATTAACACGGCAAATACCCAGACGGTAAAGGCGACGATGAGTGCCGTCTTGGAATTATCCAAATAAGTCGAAATTACCGTCCCTATCGCAAAAAACACCCCAATGTAGAGTAACGAGACAACGATTAGACCCAGCACCCGTGGGAAAATTTCGGGTTCACCGAGCGGAAAGCCTTGCCAAACAAGCACGAGTAAACCAAAGAGCAGCGATACCAAGAACGGAACGACGAACACTAAGTAGCCACCGATCAGTTTACTCCATAGGAAGAGATCCCGCGGTAAGGAATTTGATAGCGTAATCCGAAGCGTTCCGGCTTCTCTTTCGCCAGCAACGGCATCAAAAGTAAACAGGAGTGCAAGCAAACTGAAAACAGTGCCGACGAGGAAAAGAAAATCGAGATGTCCCAAGAGATAGGAAAGGGAATCTGAAACCAAAGCCGGAGCCCCCTGTGTAATTCCGTTGCGCGTCATTCCAAGATAACTCGGCAGGGCATCCGCTAATCCGTTTGCAAACACGCTCAGCGGTGTTGGTTTGAGGAACAGTTTAGAAACTTCCAACTCCGGCTTCAGTTCCATCTTCGGATTCATCTTTGCTCCCTCAATGTTTGCCAATTTGACGGATTCTTGGTAGTCCACAAGGTTTTGTTGGTAATTTCGATAACCGATAGAAAGCGTAAGTGGAATCAGCAGAAGACACATTAAAAGGAGAGCGACAAACCGAACACTCAAAATATGATGCATAATTTCTTTTTGAATTAATGTCATTAACATGGTGATTTCTCCTCTGTTTTTTATTATTTTTGTTTTTTTTTATTGGAGATTACAGAGGCGAGGATCGTATCCTCGCCTCCTGAACCCGGAAAAGCAAAATGGCACGTCAAGGAGACATCAACACCGATAGATGCTCAAGGATGTCCTGCCCCTCTGCCGTTTTAAGAAACTCTTCGCCAAGCCGCGATTGTAGTTGTGTCTGTAGCTGTTCCTTAACATGAGCTCTCACCTGCCCGGTCACTTGTTGGAGGATATCCATACCCATTTGTGTATCGAGAATACCCTTTCCAAATTGTGCTTCCAGCTGCGGTTTAGCTTGTTCAAGGACACTAAACTCCATGAGATTGAGAACCTTCGGCACGTGTTTGAGTACCAACGTCTCAGTCGCTGTCTTAATTTCCTCTCTGACCATTTGCGTCTTGAGAAAATTCTCCCCGTGTTGTGACCGTAAGTCACGTAAAAAATCAGATAAGGCAGAAAACTCTGTCTTGTTGCTATTGTAGATAGTTCTTTCCGGTCCGTTTCGATAAATTTTCCCAGCAGCACTTAAGTTGAGGCGATGATGTTCACACCGAACGATGGGCGTCATATCACCTTCCTGCATCCACAGAATTTCCTGATCACCTTTTTTTGATGGGCGCAATTCATAGAGATAACTGCACGGCAGCGTTGGATCCGCTCCACCTTCGGTTAAGACACCGGGCACGCCTGCGGTTGCATCCGCCGGGCAGCGGAGCACTTTCTTCTCCAGATATTCTGGGGAAAGTTCGGAAAGCCATTGTGGATCTGTATCTGCATTGGCAGCACGATATTTTTCACGCGCCAGTTTTATCAGTCTCAAATTTTCTCTGCACGTCTCAATGCCTTTGGCATCCTCAGCATCTTGCTGCGCTGAAAATGAGGCTAATTCATAAGGATAGGCATCTGCTAAGAGCCACCGGTTTAGACGCACCAACGCTTCTCCACTTTGCGGATTTTGGGCAATGAGTGCCTGCGTCTGTTCACTGAGTTGAATATCGGCGAACACTTGCGCATCGTAGAGAGACCCCGCTTGAAGCAGTCGATTCAGCTCTGATAGCAGTGTCTGCTGCAGCTTCGGAGACGGATCGCTTACGCCATCGTACCCAACTAACAGCCACTGTATATCTTCGGACAATTGCGATGCAATCATTTGGGACACCGGTGCGCGCGTGTCTTCGAGTTTCACCGCCAAACTGCCCGGATCTTTAATCGCATCCATATCAAAGAGAAACTGAGATGTCCCTGCATGGAGGGTCAGTTGTAGGCACATCGCCATCAATACTGTTGTGAACAAAAGTGTTATCGTTTTGCCTTGTAGGTGCAACCTGAGGTAATGTGTTTTTAAGCGTCCAATCATTTTTAACATTTTAAATCTCCTTTTTAGTGGTTATTGGTCATCAGTTATCAGTCATCGGTTAAGAGGTTTTAGATTCACTAAACAGTTTTAGGTGATTCCAACACCTCTTGTTACTGACAACTATTAACTGACAACTGATAACTGATAACTAATCAAGCGTGAAACGTAGCACGCCATGACCAGGTGTCCCAACATAAAGTGTATTACCATCAACAGTAAACGAGTTAATCTTGCTCGGAACTTCCGGTGTGACGGGTTCCCATGTGTTTGAATTCTCTTTCAATTGATATATCTGTTGCGCAGTTGCGCCGTATACGGTTGTGTCCTCAACTGCCATTTTTTCTATAACAAGCGGTATACCTTCCGCATCGGTCGCTGTGTGCCAGCGAGTTCCATCGCTTGAATACATAACACCTTTATCGGTCGCGACGTAAAGCGTGGGTCCGGCGAAGCCGATAGCCTTGAATTGCGTAACAGAAAACGGGAGGTTTGTCGTGACATCGTTCCAAGTGTCGCCTTCATCAAACGATTGAAGGAGGTGTCCATCCCGTTTGCCAACATAAACGGTTTCGCCTGAGACAGCGATTTTGAAATCTATGGAACCCTGATCCTCAAGGTCAGCAACAGAATCAATAGACTCACCTGCATCTGCTAAGCCGGTATTAAACCATTCCGTCATACCGGGCTTCCACCTGAAGAGTTGCTGGTTATATTCCATATAATAAGTACTACCGCTGACAGCGAAACTTCCGAAATATGCCTGAATGAGTTCAACCACACCTTTCTCTAAGGTCTGACTACCAACCGTGCTGAGCTTAGAGAGATCGAGATCGAGATCTCCAAGTGTTAATTCCGTACGTTCCTCATCGTTTTTCTCAGGTTCATCTTGAACGAGTTCCGAAAGGATATTTTCAAATTTTTCACGGATGAGTGTTTCAACGTCTGACACCACTAAACTCGGCATTTCGGGGACAGGGGCTAACCCGTTATCCTCGGCAGATACGCGGAAAAGTTGCGGCGATGTCTCTTGGACACCTTTGACATAGAGCATATCGTTAAATTTCATCAGACTCATAAGCGTTTCAGGACGACGTAGCACAGGTGCCCACGATTCACCCCCATCAAATGAGACAACGAGTTCTCTCCATATTGTTGCGTAGAGCGCATGATTGGCATGTACCAAATTGCTCACACTCGTCCTCACCAATCCTGTGTTAAACGGATGCCATGTTTCGCCCGCATCGGTCGTGCGCAGAATCCCGAATCGTCCCCCTGTGTAGAAAGTATTCGCACCCGACATGGCAACGGCGAAAGTATCTGCCATATTTAGGGTGCCTGTATCTAAAGATATCCATGTCTCCCCGGCATCACTGGAGTAATGACTATTCCCGCCATCCAAGACTAAAAGTCTCTCTTGCCCTGCTACCATTTTAAGGCGGGAAGTCTCTTCTACTTCTGAATTGTCTGCCGTTTGTGCTGCCACTTGAGGTTTGTTAACTTCATGGGAAAAACTAAACCAACCGTTTTCCTTGGAATCGGAAACTGTTTCTGTGAAATCTATTGCCTGCCACGAATCTCCGAGGTCTGTTGATCGGTAAAGCGACAAAGTGGTCTTAGATGTCGATGAAATTGATATGGTCATCGAAAACATCTTATGCTGAACATCATTTCCGACAGCAACGTAGAGTCGGTGATCAGCACTCGCCAATGCACGAATATTTCCGGTTTCACCCACCTGTAATTGCACCCAGCCTTCCGAACTGTGGCGATAGAGGCCTTTATCTGTACCTACAAAGACAGTGTTGCCAATAGCCGTGATTGCCTGAATTTTCTTATCCGCCAGGCTGCCATCACCAAGAGATGTCCACGATTTACCGGCATCTACAGAGCGGAACACACCTTCAACAAGCCCCAAGTAAAGGGCTTCATCTGTTATGACAGTGTCAATTAATTGCCCTTCTGGACGCGCGCCCTGCACGCGCCAGGACTCACCTCTATCTACCGAAGCAAGCGTTTCCGTGTCAGAAACGATGTAGAGGGTATCCTCATGTTCTGCCATTTGCCAGTAACCCTTAATAGACACGTCAGTATTGGCAGGTATCCACGTGCTTCTATCGTCTGTTAACCTATAGAGCTCCGCACCCGATCCGGCATAAACGTCGCCGTTAGATGCCATGAAGAGGCTGTTAACGACCCCGCCTTCGGGGCCCTTCGTTTGGTTCCACTGAGACTTCGGCGTTGAAACTTCCACTGTATCAACTGGCAGTGTGGCAAAAAGCGATTCGTTCGGTTTCTGACCTGCGCCGGGACTCCTACCCGGGGTATGTGAACTCCCTGGCTGATATCGGATCGCAGGCTTCGCCGGGGTATCCACTACAAAAACCGCATCGATCAACTCAACCGTCGGTTCTGAGGTGGCGTTTAGACCGTACGGTTTCTGAAAACGGGAGAGATACGGTGTGCCAACCCCGACCATTAGGAAAATCAAGACAGCAGCGGCGGCAGAAAGTGCTAAAGGTGCCATCGGTTTACTGGCAGTCGGTTGAACGGGGGTTATACGCCAGACCTCTCGCATGATGTTCTCTGCCATTTGATTCGGCAGTTGGAAGCTGCCAAGATTTTGCTGAATTATATCTTCCTCTTTTCGCAAACGGTTACGAGCGCGGCTGAGACGGCTTTTTACAGTGTTTTGGGAGACACCAAGAAATTCACTGATCGTCTTGATCGTCATTTCACCGAGGTAATGAAGCGTCATCACTGTCCGCTCGCTTTCCGGTAATTTTTTCAGCAGCTCCTTGACGACCTCGCGGCGCGTCTCATCGGCTTCCTCTTCCTGTTTTTCTGCTACATATTGAGAATATGACACTTTGTCCACCTCGTTTGAATCCTCAGTATCAAGGGATTCCATGGGTATGCGGTTCCTTCGGAGATAATCAAGGCACTCGCGGGCTACGATAACGTAAAGCCAGCCGCCAAACGCACTATGGTCTTTCAATGTCCGTAGTTGTCGGTACGCCTTGAGAAACGCGTCTTGCGTAATTTCTTGGGCGATGTGAAAATCACCGATTTTCCGCCACGCTAACGCATGAACACCTTTTTGATATTTTTTCACTAAGGGACTGAATGCTTCCTGGTTCCCTTGTAATACCTGCTGAATGAGTTGCGCATCGCTCTGTTGCATTGCACACCTCCTTCCCGAATTAATTATTCCGTCTGTTGATTGAAGTGACGTAACTTACGTTTCAAAAGGTTGCATTATTTCTGAAAAAAATAAAAAATTGATCTCCGGTTGGGCTAAACATCCGTCAGTATTATCTTCTGCCTCTCGCTGCTCAAGTGTCTGCGTCCTTAATTTATCAGGAGTTTAGCCGAAAGCAAGGTAACCAATCCCAAAGAAAAATAAAAAGACAAGAATCAGATTAATCATGAAAAAGCACACGGTTTTCTCCTCCCGAAGTGAAAGTGCCATCCAGTTTGTGAGTGACAACTCGCCTGACATTAACATCCATTGATTGTAGTGACGTAACTTAGATTTCAAAAGGTTGCACTATTTCTAAAAAAAATCCTTGAGATTAGACAATCAACGTATGAGCAAACCGTTACCAAGATGACCAAATTCCCCCCTGATAAGGGGGTTAGGGGGGTTTGTGCTTGCAAAAGATGTATAAGTAATTCTAAAATTCACCAAAGATTGCAATTTTCTTTTATACATCTTAAAATATATGCTATACTTTGTATACAAACTTTTGGCACGGCTTGCAAGTTGCCAACACTTGCAATACAAAAGTTGGAACCACGACATGCTCAACTCGGAGGTACAGCATGGAACACCAGATAACAGCAGAACAGTGGGAACATTTTGAGGAAAACGGTTATGTGCGCATCGGACAAGTCGCAACGGATGCCGAACTCGCACAAATACAGCAACGGATGGATGACATCATGCTCGGCAAAGCACCCTTGGATTACGACCAGATCATGATGCAGCTTGACCGAGAACCCGGAAAAAACGTACCAGGACCGCAGTCTAAAGGACACAAAGGCGCAACACTCCTATATCGGAAAATTCAGAACCTTGAACTCGATCCGATTTTTTTGGCGTATCTCCAGAAACCGATCTTCCAAGAGGTCTGCGCGAAGATCTACGGAGAGGGCACCACTGTTGCCTGTTTCCGGGCAATGTTTATGAATAAACCCGCACACGAGGGCACGCAACTCACGTGGCATCAAGACAGGTGGCAGGATCTCGACCGCGATCCGCAGATTACGATTTATACCGCCTTGGATCCAGCAATGATTGAGAACGGCTGTGTACATATCATTCCAAAGTCGCATAGCAGACTCATCAACCCTGAAAATGGATCCGGTTTTCTCACACAGGAACACATCGACGACATCGTCGCGAAGGCGACCCCGCTACCGATGGAACTGAAGGCGGGAGAGGTCGTTCTACTCCATAATTGGATGCTACACAGTTCCGGTACAAACGATACGGATATTCCGCGACGCGCGTTTAGTGTCTGCTACATGCATGGTGACACGAAGTCGCATAACGGGCATATCTTTACGCGGGTGTTCGGCGATGGCGCGATTCGTGTCGCCGATTTATCGAAGTTTCAGCATGAAAGTCCACTCGTTTATTAGGTTTCGGAACAGCCAGCAATCAGCAAGAATAGCAATCAGCAATCAGCAATCAGCAAAGACGGATTAGATTCACCCAACAACTTTCGGTAATTCCAACCGCTCTTAACTGACTGCTGACAGGTTTTTTCGTAGAAAAAACCGACCTGACTGCTGACAACTACTAAACAAGGAGAAAAATATGGCGAAAATTCGACTTGCCATGATTGGATGTGGCGGAAATTCCTCCGGCCACGCCAGACGTATGAATGCGAACCCCGACGTACAAATCGTCGGCACTTGTGATGTAAGTACAGACATCGCCAAGGGCTACATTGATCGAAATCTGTCCGATCTCAGCCCACGTCCGGGTGCCTATGACGACATCGGTAAAATGCTCAAAGAGACAACACCGGATGCCGTGGTGATCTCTACACCGCACACACTCCATTTTGAGCAGGGCATGCAGGCACTTGAAGCCGGGTGCCACGTGTTAATGGAAAAACCGATGGTTACGTCTTCTAAAGATGCGTATACCCTCGCTGAGAAGGTGGAAGAAACCGGACTCACGCTTACCATCGGTTACAATACACCCTGCTCACCGAATTTCTACTATACCCGAGAGGTCGTCCGAAGCGGAGAACTCGGTAAGTTGGAATTGGTGATAGGTTATATTACACAAGGTTGGAAAGGCGGGACAACCGGAACATGGCGGCAGAATCCGAAACTCTCCGGCGGTGGACAGGCTTATGACAGCGGGGCGCATCTCCTGAATAGCCTCTGCTGGGCAGTCGAATCGAAAGTCGCTGAAGTCTATGCTTATACCGATAATCAGGACCGTGATGTAGACATCAACTCGTCGATTAACGTCAAATTTGAAAACGGTGTCCTTGCTGCAATGGCGGTCAGTGGTAATTGTCCAAGTCCGGGCGGTACACACATGGCATTAGTCTTTGAGAACGGTCGGATTGAAGTTGACGGTTGGGGCGGCGGTTGGATTCGCGTCTGGAAAGGTGGCGAAGCGTTAGATCCACCGCCAATTACAGATGACATGTCCGCTGGTTCACCTGACGACAACTTCATTGATACGCTCATGGGCAGAGCAGAACCCCGGACAAATCCGATGAACGGGATTATCCAATCTGAATTGATGGATCTCATCTATGAATCCGCAGAGACAGGAGTCCCCGCGCGTCCTGAACGCTAAAACAATAGGCGCGGTTTTGCGGCGTACTCGCCCAAATGCGATCTGCATTTATAACCGCGCTTACCACACAAATTAAAAGGAGAAATTAAAATGGAATTTACTGTTAATTTAACAACAGAACAAATTATTGATTTTATCCAGCAGATTCCGCCTGAAGAAAAAATTGCGGTACTTACTAAACTCGCTGAGCAGGCGCACGCTGAACACGCTGAACAGATACAATATGGCGAAGCAAAGGTGCGTAAGGTATGTACAGCACGCGGGTTAGATTGGGACGCTATGACCGAAGAAGAACGAATAGATTTTATTGACGATCTCGTTCATGAGGACAGGGAACTATCAAGGTATTCACATTGTAACAGCAGTTGATTTCCTTGGGCAGTTTCGATAAATAGGGAAATGCCTCTTAAGGCAGTGCCTCTAACGTAGCCCCTTCAGGACGCGGTGCTACAGGTCGGATAGGCATATTTTCGTAAGAGCGATACGCGAGTTCTGCTAAATGTGGTGTCTCAATTCGGAGGTGTCCATCCGCTCGCGAGTGCATCAGCGCATCAAGGATACCCGTCACAAGCAGCGTCCGTTCCACTGGATACTGCGGCACCCCCGTCACGAACATCTCCTCAATATTGAGACTCAAATAACTGAAATGGGAATGTGGGGGGCCATTCTGTAAGTAAACCTCTGTGGCATAATCCGTATCACCGGCTTTTGCCGCATACGCGAAATCTGAAACGTAGCCGTTCAGCATCAACACAGCGGAACGAAATCCATCGCTATGCTCAAGTAGAAACGCTATCGGATTCGGACACCCTTCTATAAACGTGCTATCTGGACGATTTTCGATCTGCGCGCACGCCGCTTCCGCTAATGCTAACGACCATTTTTCTGCTTCGCCCGCTTCCCAGACCGAGTCTCCCTCCAAGCACTGTATCGCCACAACCCCGGACTCGCCACCCTCTCGGCGTTCAATCATGCATTGTAACGTCTCAAGCGCATGAAAACCATAGGACTCCACACCGCCATAGCCGATACCGACAGCCGATTCCAATGCTGTATCAAGCGGATGCTCTAAGAACGGTTTCCGCCAACCGAGCGGTAGCGAAGACCCCGCCATGAACGGCACGTCAAGTGCTTTTGCTCTCTCATACATCCAAATCGCATCGTCCCAATTGTATGCGAGATGTTTATCGCAAAAGACAGGCACCGACTTCTCACTCGACGCAAAGACCCCACAAATTTGCTCAAACATATACCGGCGCGGATACATGTGCTGCTCTAATTCGTTGTACGGATAATCGCCGTGTTCACCGATAAGCAGTACGCCATCAACCGCCAGTGCGTTCCCGCCGAGCGTTAGTGCCTGTCGAATACTCGGATAGATAGGGACGTTATGCGCAGCTGCCAAGCCGACACCAATATCTCGTTCATCAACCTGATCGAGATAGATGGATACCAATTCCACACGCGGCATCTCAAGTCCTGTATCGGTCGGGAAACCTTTCATGTATTTCGTAGCGATTACGTCTGCATGCGAGTGCTGAAAATAGGTGGTGATAATAGCAGCAATTTTTTTAGATTCTGTCATCTTCTTCCCCCTATAGGAGCGAGTGTTTTTGCTTGGGTGTTTCCCCAGGCTCGCGATCCGTTATCTAACGATCTCCGTTCCGATCCCACCCTCTGTAAAAACTTCAAGCAGCAGGGAATGTGGAATCCTACCATCAATAATATGTGTTTTATACACGCCACCAATGAGTGCCGTTGTACACGCCTCTACCTTCGGCAGCATGCCGCCCGCGATACAACCCTCTTTAATAAATTCGTCCACCTCTCTCATACGGATCGTTGGCATTAACGATGCCTCATCCGAGAGGTCTCGAAGAATGCCGCGCGTATCCGTGAGCATAATGAGTTTCTCTGCCTGAAACGCGGATGCGATCTCGCCCGCCATTGTATCGGCGTTAATATTATATGTCTGACCATCAGCACCGACACCGATCGGTGTAATCACTGGAATATAACCGCCTCTATCGAGCGCAGTAACCGACTCGGTGTTGACCCCGATAATCTTCCCAACGAACCCCAAGTCCACGTCTATTGTGTGTCCGTTTTCATCGGTAACCTGAGTCTCCTGTTTTTCGGCAAGCACCAAATTAGCGTCTTTCCCGGAGAGTCCAATCGCTTTCCCACCGTGCTGATTGATACGCGACACAATCTCTTTGTTAATGGATCCGAGCACCATCTCGGCGATTTCAACCGTTTCAGCATCCGTTACACGTAATCCTTGCACAAATTCTGGCACTTTCCCGATTTTGTCCATCCATGTAGTAATCCGGGGGCCACCACCGTGAACGATGATCGGTCGAATGCCGACATATTTCATTAAGACGACATCCTCCATAACGGAATGGATAAGCGTCTCGTCCTCCATCGCAGCACCGCCGTATTTGATGACAATCTGCCGGTCATAAAAGCGTCGGATGTAAGGTAAGGCTTCAATAAGAACTTCAGCCGTTCTGTTCATTTTGGTATGTTTTGTCCCCAATCTCTCGTGTAGTTGTTTATACTATATGATACGGAATCCTTGACGGTTTGTCAAATTAAAACGGTTGTCAGTTATCGGTTATCAGTTTTCAGTAACCAGCCGAATTTTGTTGACATATACCATCGATATGCTGCATACTTGGAGATGATAATAACCTATATTTCAAGGAAAACCGCGTCATGCAAATATCAGCACAAATTTCCCAATTTCACGGTACAGGCACACCTTTCGAGATTCGTGAGATGCCTGTAACCATCACGCCAGATAATATCCTCGTCCGCGTCACTCTCTCGACCATCTGTGGTTCCGATCTCCATACTGTATCAGGTCGTCGTGGTGCAGATACACCGTGTGTGCTTGGATACGAAATTGTCGGTACCATTGCAGCACCGACGCACCTCCGTTCCGTAACCGGTGCCCCACTAAACGAAGGCGACCGGATTACGTGGAGCCTCATGGCTTCTTGTGGCACCTGTGACTATTGCGTCAACAGAGAACTCCCACAGAAGTGTGAGACGCTTTTCAAATACGGACACGCACGGAGTGAAGGTGCTGCTGCTTTGTCAGGCGGATTTGCCAGCCATATCCAGCTGCATCCAGGGACGGCTGTCTATCACATCCGTGATAGTGTAACAGACGGAGAGGCGGCACCGGTCAACTGTGCCTTTGCGACTGTAGTCAACGGCTTGACGACCATCGGTACACAGCCTAACGAGTCAGCTATCATCCACGGTGCAGGTATGTTAGGCATCTATGCAGCGTGCTATTTGCGGGAGCAAGGCTATAATATCGTTGCCGTTGTAGACATCAACGAACAACGTCTACAGACCATCAAACGCTTCGGAGCAACACACACCTTCAACCCAGACAAGACATCCATCGAGGAAATTGATTCGGTGCTAAAACAACTTACAGACGGACGCGGGGTTGATCTCGGGGTAGAAGTTAGTGGGGCAACGATTGGATTGTCGCATCTGGTTACCTGGGCGGCAATCGGTGGACGCGTCTTAACGCTCGGGTACGTCTACCCGAATGCACATACCTCTGTCGATGCACATCACCTTGTCACAAAATGCGTGACACTCCGAGGCGTTCACAACTACCACTACACCGCCCTCGGCACCGCACTCCGTTTTGTAGAAGAAAATCGGTCCCGCTATCCGTTTGCTGAACTTATTGGACAAACATACCGATTAAAGGACATCAACAAAGCTTTTGAACACGCAATGCGTCAGGACAAAATCCGTATTGCTATTGCACCATAGGTGTCAATTTAATCGGACTTACGCATTTTCTCTTAAAGTCCCCCTACCCCTCTGATAAGGGGGGATATGGGGGGTGTTTTTGCTGGGGTGTTTCTTATAGGGGATTTAGGGGGTTAAATCAGCAAAATATACCGTTTCCCCATTCAATTTGCGTAAGTCCTGTTTAAGAAAAAACCGTACTGACTGCTGATTGCTGACGGCTGACAGCCGACAACTACTGTCCTCCATCAACCCAACACCGCTTTCCATCGGTACGGAGTATAATCGCACCGAATTCGTCGGTTCGGATCTGTACACATCCGCGTTCTCGATAGCGGGTAACGACATCCGAATGCGGAAATTGATAGAGACTGCTCTGTCCAAGCGAGAAGATGGCATAACGCGGCTGGACCGCATCTATAAACGCTGCGCTGCTGGATGTGCGGCTCCCGTGATGCGGTACCTTCAGAATCTCAGAACGCACATCTTGTCCAGACGCGATGAGCCGAGACTCCGCTTTCTTACCGATGTCCCCAGTAAACAGAACGTCTACCTCGTGATATGTAAGCTTGATTACCAGAGAATCGTCGTTCTTATCCTGATCCAGCAAAATTGGTTGATGCCGCATCTATCGGATGCAATAGATTCAACGTCGCTGTCGGTGTGAGTTCAATTTCTCCAGCAAACGGAAACGCATAAGGGATGTTGTTTGCGTTCACAATAGTATGCAGTCGTTGATGTGTCTCGGAATTGAGCGGCATATCGGATATACCGAGAACGCGTCCGACTTCAAAATTTTCTAAGATATACCCAAGCCCGCCGCCGTGGTCAATGTCCGGATGCGTCAACACCACCATGTCAAGTTTCCGAATCCCGCGAAAATCGAGATAGGGTTCAACCACGCGTTTACCGACATCATAGTCAACCCGCCTCTGTTTTTTATTGTCGTAATACGACCGCTGGATACCGCCGTCAATCAACAGGGTCCGATTGTCGGGAAACCGGACAAACGCCGCGTCGCCTTGCCCAACGTCAAGCGTGACGACTTCCAGCAGCTTGCCCCTTTCGTGGAACGCGGTATCCCAGACCCAGATTGCCAAAACAGACAACCCAATGAGGCTTGCAACTCTCCACTGTTTATAGGCATATCGCCAGTGTGCAATACCTAAGAATAGACCGACATATAGAACGAAGAGACCGAATGTCGGCGGTGCTAACTTCACAACACCCCACGTCTGACCAAACATACCGATCAGTGCCAAGAAAATCGAGATAATCGCATGGTTAAGGAGGGCAATCAACTTCGCAAACGGAATCCAAATAAAACCAACGCATACTGAGACCATACCCACAGCAACGATAAGCGAGACAAGCCCAACGGCAAACGGGCCCACAACGAAACCGAGTGGATAGGCTCGGAAAAAGTGGTAGGCGATCAACGGTGTCGTCCCGATTTGTGCCGCGAGTGTAACAAGATAGGAGAGAACGAGCCATTTGACAGCAGCGTTTCTAAATCTACTCAGGACAGGAACGCTACCCTGTTCATTTTCCCACAACCGACGCAGCGGTTTCTCCATTTTCGGAACGAAATAGACGATAGCGGCAACGGCGACAAAAGATAACTGAAACCCGACATCCCACACCTGAAGCGGGTTCAAAAGGAGCAACACCAACGCAGCGAATGCTAACAGATTGAAGAGATCGGCATCCCTGTCGATAAGAGTTGCGAAAAGAAAGAGGATTGCCATTAACGATGCTCGGAAGACCGACGGACGAAAGCCGACCAGAGACGCGTAAATAAGCACTGCCAGAATTGTCAGTAGACAAAGGATTTTTCGTGGTAACCGGAAGCATCGGAATCCGAAGTAGCAGAACATCGCAACAAGACCGACGTGCAAACCAGACACTGCAAGCACATGAAACGTACCGCTATTTCGGAAGATGTCTAACGTTTCTGTCGGGAGGTCGCTCCGTTTGCCGAGTAAGATGCCTTTGAGTAACTGGGCGTGCAACGAGGGGGCTACCGTTCCGGATGCGGTGTAGATATTGTCAATAACATGTTCGGTACGGATACGGAGTGCCTCTATCCAGCGTCCGAGCAAAAATCCACCCTGTTCATCTATCCGTAGCAGCCCTTTCCCATCAATGATGCCGACAACATCTTGCCGTGCAAGGTAAGCGCGATAATCGAAACCGCCGGGATTCCGTCTGCCTTGCGGTTGCCGTAGAACACCCGTGAGGGTTATGTGTCTACCGTAGCGAAGCGGCACCAACTTTTGAAATCTGATGAGAAATTTCGCCGACACCTGCTGCGTTGGATCCGACAGCAATTGAAGTTTGCCAGCGGCATAACACGCATCCCACGCCTCCCCGCGTTCGGGTTGATATGTGGTGGTGCCGGAGAAACTGATCGGTTGATCGTAAAAATGCGGCAGAATCGGTGAATGCGAAGCGGTTTCCAAACGTAGCATACCGCCCGCAAAAACAGCAAGATGGAGCAACCCGTAGCAGAGATAATGCCGCCGCTGCCGCGTCACGATACTACCGATCAGACAGAGTAGCACGGTGAACCAAAGCCACAGCAACGGGATAGATACCCATCTGCCTACGATGATGCCAAGTAGATACGGGATAAGAAAATAGAGCGCGGGACGCAGCTTGAACTTCATCTGAACCCAACAGGATTTTGGTTAGAACGTCCCGCTATTATACTAAGATTACCCAAAATATTCATCTACTTTCTTGTAGGAGAGCTTCCAACCCTTAGCGAAATGCTGCGAAATGCTGCGAATATTTCCGGGGGTTGTTTTAATTTGAATTTTCCCAGACTTTCAACATAACATATATCAAGTCAAAGTCAATCTGCCAAGACCCGATGATTTTCAAGTCCGGTAGGTTGGGTTGAACGGCGTTGAAAAATGGGATGTTGATATACTAAACACACCTAAAAACTAATATCCCGCTATATCTATTCGCGAACGGAGTGAAACCCAACTTTACACTGTCAGGGTCGCAGAAACACCGAAGCAAAAACACCTACGATGTTTCGATGCTAACAGCGGCGGGCGACAGGCGTACGATTTTTTGAAATTTTTCTGTCTTTATGCTATAATCTTTGTGTATTGCCTGCTTATTTCATATACCCTCATAGGAAACATCAATGTCAAAAAACAACATCTTATCGCAACTCCCGATGGATTTAGGCGATAACCTAAAACTCCGATTCGCGACACCGGACGACACGGATGCCCTCGCTGAATTTAACGCCCGCCTCCACGAAGCAGAGAATGTGGGACCGAGCATCCGAGACCTGATGTCAGGGGATCACCCTACCTGTAAGGCAAGCGATTTTACCGTCGTTGAAGATACCAAGACCCAGAAAATTGTGTCATCTACCTGCCTGATTTCACAGACGTGGACCTATAGCGGCATCCCGTTCAAGTTCGGGCAGCCCGAATTTGTCGCTACCGAAGCAGCATACCGCAGAAGAGGACTCGTCCGAAAACAGTTTGAAGTGATTCATACATTGAGCGCGGCGCGCGGAGAACTGATGCTCGGTATCACCGGCATACCGTGGTATTACCGACTCTTCGGATACGAGATGGCACTCGATATGGAAGCGGAACTGACCATAGATGGGATACACGTTCGACCGTTGAAGAAAGACGAAACCGAGACGTGTCGGCTCCGACCGCGAACGGATGCAGATAACGCTTTCATTCAAGCACGCTACGCAAACGCAATTGAATCACACGTTTTCGCATGTCCGCGGACACCCACACTCTGGGAGTATGAGTTCAACGGACGCTCAACCGGAAGCGATGTACGGCATGTATGGCTCATCATCGAAGATATGGAGGAAACGCAACTCGGATATGTGCAACATCTCCAGTGGTGTGTCGAGGGGTTTTCTGAGTCCGCGGGGCCCGGTACGAATTTGCTTGTCATGCGGCTGGCACTGAAGCAAGGGGTCGGCTATCTGAAGTTGATGCCTTCGCTATTACGCGCGTTGTGGAAAACGGCGGAGATGACCCCCATAGCACCTGAGAACGAGAAAAAGAAAATAACTGGCATCCAGTTTATATTGGGGCGTGAGCATCCTGTTTATTCGGCATTACCCAAAAGTGTCATCCGTAAAGAACCGCCGTATGCTTGGTATATCCGAGTACCGAATCTAACAGCGTTTTTACAACATATCCAACCGGCACTCGAAAAACATCTCATCGGAACCGTTGCGGAGGGATACACCGGTGAACTCAAACTCAGTTTCTATCGGAGCGGGATACATCTGAAATTCCATCAAGGCACCCTAAAAGAGATAGCAGATTGGACACCAGAGGACATTGAGGACGGTGATGCCGCTTTTCCCGACCTCACCTTTCTGCAGCTCCTATGCGGACGGTGCCGGACGGCAGAATTGACTTCTCGGTTCGTCGATTGCTGGGCAAAGGACACCGCAGCCGTACTACTCGATTGCCTATTTCCCGAATTCAAAAGCGAAATCTGGCATCTTTGAATTGGCTGAAGCCATTATAATGACAACACACTCGCACGCCATCCTCAATATAGCACTCCTCTCAAAGCGAGACAAACCGTTCCTCCACGCCTACGCCTTCATCGGCGCGGTCTTACCCGACTTACCTTTATTCATCTTCTTCATCATCGAAAGCATCATCCTTAGGACACCCGAAAACGAACTCTGGGGCACCCGATACTTCACCGAGGCGTGGCAAAATTTTTTCGATATTTTCAATTCTGTTCCGCTGATTCTGATTCTATTAGGGATCGGGTATTACCTACTCAACTCCGAAAGAATAACCGTTTTCGCGTGGAGCCTACTGATCCATTGTGCCTTCGACTTCCTGACGCACCACGACGACGGACACCACCATTTCTACCCACTCTCCGATTTCGCTTTTGAAAGCCCGATCTCGTATTGGGATTCGGATCACTACGGTCGCATCGTCGCGCCGATAGAACGTGTTGTCATCCTTGCCGCCTCGATCTATCTATTCCCAAGACTAAAAACCCGACTTGCGCGATGGTGTCTGGTAATCGTAAATATCCTATTCGTTGCTTCCTATCTCCTCTTTTTCTTATTCCGTTCGCATTAATTCGTCTGAACCCAGATTTATGTGATTTAGGGATTTACTGTGATTACAAACCGTCTTCAACCCCAACCGGGTGACAGGTGTGTAGACGCACAGCCCCTGAAAAAAATAAGACCCAGCGAGGATTTTTGCTTGGGTGTATCTTCAACATGTCTATAGCTACGGGCCCCACGGCTTCTTAGCCCAGCGGGGCGACATCTGTGACGTGAAGGTTTTGATGCCAAAATGGTGGAATTAGGAAGGAAAGATCTGAACCGGGATTTACGAGATTTAGAGATTTGCCATGATAGCATACCAGTTCAATTGATGAGATTTTCAGTCATCAGTTTTTAATTTTCAGTATAGGTCATTTCAGTGGCATGGCTATCCGTACCGTAAACTGTTAATTTGCGATCCGACGCGTTTCTATTCCATACTGGTTCGATTATAGTAAAACCTATAATTAATTGGACACTCTCAAACAGTCTGAATGCCTATAACAGGCATTCAGACTCGCACAAACTAACAGTTTATGCTACAAATATGTCTATTTATTTTTCGTTTTCACTATAGTTGTCTGCAATCAAATTGATTTAATAAACGAACGTGAGTTTGATAATTAAAGATCCAAATGTAGATTTGTAGTTGACAATGATGCAGATAGTTGACATCCAAACGCGTTAAGAACGGTCCTAAACGTGTCAATCTTTGGTGTTTGTGTGCTATCTGACACTTCTGATAGGAGGCGTGGTTCAATATCTATTTTCTTGACGAGTGCAGAAATTCCGCCCTGTGCTTCAACGACATACTGAAGGGCCAACTGAATTATGGCGAGATTCTCGTGGACCTGATATTCTTCTATGACTGCATCGAGATAACCGCTCACATCACCCTGTTCTTTAAGTTGTTCTACAAGGAATGCATCCCATGTTCCATAAATTTTCATTAGCAAATAAATCCTATGAGACTAAAGAGGACTTTTGGGGTATACACAGTTTGTGTCTAAGACTCGACACTCTTGAAAACCGCACCTACCAACCCTGGGGAGAACAAAATTACCTCTAAGATTTTCTGTATACAACTTCTCGATTTATGGTATACTATTGCAGAACCGAAAGCATTTTGATATTTGCAGTGAACTTGGAGGAAATTGCATGCATACACCACCAGAAAGAAGTTGGGACGGGTCAGTTGTCCGCTATCCAGATCCAGCGATTGAGGTAATAGACCTTCGTTTTGGAAAATATAAGATTGGCAACTCCGTTGTTGAACGTCTGTGGACAGGGTCTCGCTGGGCAGAGGGACCTGTCTGGTTCGGTGACGGCGGGTATCTACTTTGGAGCGATATTCCAAACAACCGGATTCTGAAATGGGAGGAATCTACCGGTCAGGTAAGCACCTATCGAAAACCGTCAAACTATAGCAACGGACATACCCGCGATCGGCAAGGCAGACTTATTAGTTGTGAGCACGGCGCACGGCGCGTCACACGCACAGAATATGATGGAACAATTACTGTGCTGATGGACAGTTTCGATGGCAAGCCACTCAATACCCCGAATGACGTAGCCGTCCACCCAGATGGGGGTATCTGGTTTACGGATCCAGGGTACGGGATTATGCTCAACTACGAAGGGCATATCGCCGAATTTGAACTGCCGACCTGCGTTTATCGCCTTAACCCTGATACTGGGGAAGCAACTGTTGCAACGGCTGAACTCGAGAAACCGAACGGTATCTGCTTTTCGCCCGATTATGATAAACTCTATATCGTTGATACCGGCGTTACGCATACAGATGGAACGCCACGGTATATCTATGTCTACGATGTCATAGACGGCGAGCGATTGGGCAAACAAGAGGTGTTCTGCGATATGGCACCCGGCATTGCCGACGGTATTCGGTGTGATGTTGATGGAAATCTGTGGGCGAGTGCTGGATGGGTTGGTGACGGCTACGACGGCGTGCATGTCTTTGCACCAGATGGAACGCTTATCGGAAAAATCCATCTTCCCGAAATCTGTGCGAACCTCTGCTTCGGCGGTGTGAAACGGAACAGGCTGTTTATGATGGGTAGTCAATCGCTCTATTCGGTTTATGTGGAAGCACAAGGTGTACCGCTGTTTTAATCAAGGTTGTTTAGTTTTAAGAAATTATCGGATTTCGCCTCTTTTTTGACGATTATAGGCACAAACTAACAGTTTATGCTACAAATATATCGCGAGCACAGCTCGCTCCTACAGAAGAGGTCCTTTGAAAAAACAAACAGAAATATGGAAAACTGAATGACCCCGCTGTTTTAATGCGTTAGTGGAGTGGTGGCGTTGATGAGCACGTTAGAATATATTGACTGCCCTATATGTGAACAGGACATGGCAGAACCGCTTTTTGATAAAGATTCCTTGTCGGTGGTTATCTGCGAGCGTTGCCGGTTGCGGTATGTGAATCCGAGAGTGAACCGTCAGACGCTTGAGGCAGCGTACACCGAGACCTATTATCCGCCAGATAAAGTAGAACGCATCCGGACAGATAATATGGAGTGGTTGCAGATGACCGAACGCCTCACAGAGTTGGAGAAGCAGCACCGCAGTAGAGGACGGCTGTTGGATGTCGGGTGTGGTATCGGTACTTTTCTGCATCTATCTCGTGAACACGGATGGGAACCGTACGGGATTGATCCGTCTAAGAGTGGCAGTGCGTTTGCACAGGAAAAGTATAAACTTGATGTACGGTGCGCAGATATCTTTGATGCAGCTTTTCCGACTGCGTATTTCGACGCGATCACGCTTTACCACGTGTTAGAACATATTTCCGAATTGAATCCGTTCCTCAGTGAGTTACGTCGCGTTCTGAAACCGGGAACTAGCACCTTAGTTATTGAAGTACCGAATGGTGAGAGTCTACAGAGTCGGCTTCAGCAAGCGGATTGGCCCTACGTCCACCCACACGATCATCTCTACTATTTTTCAGCACGTTCCTTGCCGAAGTTGCTTCGGAAGCACGGGTTTGATAATGTTACGTTGGGTAAACCGAAGCGCGTGAGTCCAACAACAGGTCTCCGTTTCGTACTCCGTCAAGTGGTAACTGCTACGTTAGTTCGGTTTCATTTAGGTACAGTGATTCGGGTGTATGCGAGTTAGTATATGTTCCTACGATGCTGGTGCTTGATAAGTGAATGTTTGAATGACATCGTTCATGAGGAGACGCTGTGCGATAGTCTCAATAACCTCAGCGTTTAAGTCGCCAGTCAGCCAGTATTTATGTCCGGTACGGACGGTCGTGACACCGGTAATGCCTAAATCGTTGATACCTTTGACGGTGCTATCGCCAACAGCATCGGTAACGCCGGGTTTGAATTGTACTTCAAGCGTCCAACCTTTTGCAGTGTCATTTTGCGTAGCAAAGGTGTATGTTTGTGTGATTGGATCGGCGAGGAGTTCTGAACCAATCCGGTCAATACTTTGTGTGTCAAGGGAGCCTTCAATCCAATAGACCGTGGCTGTACGAACAGAATTAACATCACTGATACCGAGATCAGCAATATCTTCAAGGATGCCCTGCCCGACGGTATCGGGGACTTCGGGTTTATAAGAGACTTCAATTTTCCAGTTTTTCATGTTTTTAGCTGCTATTTCCGTAAATAGAAATTCCTCTCTTTTTTAGACTTTTCTCTCAATTGTACGAAAAATTTCGATAAAGTCAAATTAAAATCACGTTTTCTTGTGAAAGATGCTATAATATTAACTCATATGCCAGCAGTGTCTTGGTGGATAAAGCACTATATTTTCGCGATACCCTTAACCCGATACAGAGGTAAGAATCATGTTTTCTATTACGTTGGATGTCCCCAGCGAACTTTCAACCCCACTTTCTATCTCCGGCTATAATAGAGCGAAACTGACTGAGGAGGCGAAACAGGCACTTGCGATTTCGCTTTTCGAGGGTAACATTCTCTCTTTAGGGCAAGCCGCAAAATTGGCAGAACTACATTTATGGGATTTTATTCAGATTCTGAATCAGCGGGACATTCCTATTGCTGAATATGATGATGAAGAAATCCAACAGGAATTAAAGACGGTCAAATGCTTAACACAGGAGACAAAGTAGCCGAAAAAATGTCAACATTAAATATTCTTGTTTTTGGGGCACACCCCGATGATTGTGATATTAAAGCCAGTGGTGTCGCTGCTTTGTATGCGCAACAAGGACATCGCGTTAAGTTTGTCTCTGTTACAAACGGTGATGCTGGACACCATGAAATGGGTGGCGGTCCTTTGGCACAGCGACGCTCTGCAGAGGCACAAGCCGCTGCTGAAGTTATCGGTATTGAATACGAACTTCTCGACAATCATGACGGTGAATTGATGCCGACGTTGGAAAACCGTTATAAGATTATCCGCACGATTCGCGAGTTCGGCCCAGATTTGATTATGACCCACCGACCCAACGATTACCATCCAGATCATCGCTACACATCAACGTTGGTGCAGGATGCGGCGTATATGGTTACTGTCCCCAATATTTGTGCGCTGACACCACATCTGGAGAAAAATCCTGTCATCGTCTATTTGAGTGACGGATTCACGAAACCTTACCCGTTCACACCGGATGTAGCAGTCGGTATCGACGCTGCCGTTGAGCAGAAGATTGACATGCTCCACTGCCATGTATCACAGTTCTATGAATGGTTGCCTTACAATAGTGGCACATTGGACGCTGTCCCTGCTGATGAATCCGCCCGGCGTGCATGGCTTGCTGAACGATTGTTAAATCGTTTTCGTGCGACAGCCGAAAAGTATCGCGACTTGCTCATAGCACTCTATGGCGAAGAATCGGGTACGCAAATCGAATATGCTGAGGCGTTTGAAGGCAGCGAATACGGTTCAGCACTGACAGCAGAAAATATTCCTATCTTTTTTCCATTTCTTGAATAAGGAGTCCGCTTTTAAATAATGCCAACAGAACAAGCCAGTGCCAAGACGCTTATGTATATTGTCTGCGTTATTGGTCTTATCTTTGCGATTGTTATGGTTATTCTCTTTTTCAACGCTGCACCTGCGCGTTCTAATATTGAGGCGCACCGCGGTTCAGAGGAAGCGGTTGAGTGTCTGAAATGCCATTTAAGAGGCGATGAAAAATCACCGACGATGCCACATCTCAATCTCGGTAGGTGCAACCTCTGCCACGGACTATCGAAGGAGGAGAAACAAGAGTAAATAATTCGGTGCGGTTTCAAATCGCGCCTACCTTGGTTTGAGCCTTAGTTTGAGATAGAAGCCTCGCTTTAATTCCTACCCAAGTGATACTGTCCTCTGTTTCGCTTATGACCTGAAGACATTCAAACTGATTCGCTCCTAAAACCGATTCAACTTGTGCGAGTTCAGTCTCCAGGATACCAGAAAAAATGACGTTTCCTGCTGGATGCAGCCGCGGCGCACAATCTGGTATGATCGGGAGAATTGTCTTCGTTAAAATGTTTCCGACGATGAGATGGTATTTTCTTTTTACATCTTTGAGTCCATCGCCTTGAGATAAGCACACATGCGGTGTCACAGTGTTTGCTTGAAAATTTGCTGCTGCGACCGGGATTGCTGTCGGATCAAGTTCAATAGCGTCAACCCGTTTTGCTCCTAACTTGACAGCAGCGATCGTTAATATCCCGGAACCGGTCCCGATGTCTGCAATGTGGTAATACGGTTCAATGGTGTGTTCTAACAATTCAAGAGAAAGTCGAGTGGTCGGATGATACCCTGTGCCAAACGCCATGCCGGGGTCGAGTTGAATCAAGATGTCTGTTTCATTGTGAGGGGTATCGTGCCATGTCGGTGTGATGAGAATCCGTTTTCCGACCCGTTGTGGTGGGAACGCTGCTTTCCATGCCTCCTCCCATTTTTCAGATTTGACGTGTTGTAAATCGATAGTTGCCGGGTCCGGGTGGATGTTCCACGTTGGAAGTTCCGCGAGGAAATCTCGGAGTTTTTGCATTCGCGCGCCAACCCTATCATCTAAAGGATAGTAGGCGATGAGATCTACTTCAGTGTCAGCGTTTTCCTTGAATTCAACGCCGACCGCGTTCATCTCAAAGAGACAGTTCGAGACCGCCTCGGATGCCTCTTGAGAAGTGGTTACAGTAATTTTTGCCCAGTCCATTTTTCACGTACCCCTCAAAAACTGAGCGATCCGTTCTATTCGGGTTCTTCATCTTCATGACGACCAAGCAGTTTATCCCAAAATCCACCGTGTTCGTGCTGAAAGGATTCACCGCACAACTTCGCAAATTCTTCTAACTTCCTTCGCTGCTCACTGTTGAGATTTTTTGGGGTTTCAATTTCTACTTCGACCACCAGATCACCTGAATAGGAGCGTTTATAATATGGGATGCCTTTGTTGGGAATACGTAGTTGTGCCCCGTACTGCGTACCGGGTGGGATATGCAACTCTTCGCGTCCATCAATACCTTCAACTTCAATTTTTCCACCGAGCGTGGCTTGGACGAACGAAATTTTGGCGGATGTAATAAGGTCGTTTCGGTCGCGTTCAAAGCGTTCGTGCGGAGCAACGTTGATGACAACAAATAGGTCGCCGGGGGGTGCGCCGTTGGCACCCACCTCGCCTTCACCCCGCAATTGGTATTTAAAACCGCTATCAACACCTTTGTCAATATTGAGTTTAATATCGCGCGTATTTCGGACAAGTCCTTGCCCCCTACAAGATGGACAGGGTTCTTGAATGATTTCACCTTCGCCACGACACTGTGAACAGGTACGGGACATAGTAAAGAAGCCTTGCGACTGACTGATTTGCCCTCTGCCGTGGCATTGGGGACACGTTATCGCTCGTGTTCCCTTCTTCGCCCCGCTGCCATCGCACTCTGGGCAGTTTTCAACACGTGGCACCTGAAGCGTGACCTGCTTACCATGGATGACATCTTCGAGTGTTACCCCAAGGTTATATTGTAAACTGCGTCCACGTTTCGGGGTGCGTTGCCTGCCACCGAGTCCACCGAAGAGGTCGCCAAAGACATCGCCGAAAATATCATCCAAATTCACACCGACGCCACCAAAATCGGTTCCCATACCTTCGAGTCCGGCATGACCGAATCTATCGTACTGCTGCCGTTTCTCAGCATCACGCAGGACTTCATAAGCCTCTGTTGCTTCCTTGAATTTATCTTCGGCTTCTTTGTTGTCAGGATTTTTATCTGGGTGAAATTGGATGGCGAGTTTACGATAAGCCTTTTTTATTTCGTCCTCGTCAGCCTCGCGATTGACATCCAAAACCTCATAGTAGTCGCGTTTTTGCGTCATAACTATCCTTCCTATACTCTATTCAGGAGCGTCAGTTTCATCCGTATCGTCTGCGGTTTCGTTCGATGTTTCTTCTTCTTTAGCCGGTCCCTGTGAAACGACTACTTGTGAGGCGCGTAGTACACGGGTATGTAACATATAACCCCGCCGGAACTCTTCAATCACTTTTCCCTCCGGCACGTCATCTGATGGCGTAACAAGGAGTGCCTCGTGCTGATTTGGGTCAAATGTTTCACCAACGGCTACGATAGGCACTAATCCGTGGATTTTGAGTGCATCCAGCAACTGTTTGTGAACCAGTTGTACACCCTCATTAAAGGTTGTAAACGCCGGTGAGACAGTGCTTTCTTCAACTTTCTCAGTTACGCTTTTAATTGCGGCTTCCAAGCTATCCAACACCGGGACCATCCCCTCAAGGATCCCTTCGTTCGCGAACTTAAGTTGCCGCTGATAATCGGTTTGTAAGCGTTTTTTGGTATTCTCAGCTTCTGCCGCTGTACGTAGCAAGCGATCGCGTTCCCCTTTGTATTCTTCATGAACTGCTTGCACGGCAGCGTCTACCTCTTTATCAATTTCTGCCCGCAATAGTTCTTCACGTTCTGTTTCGTATTGATCGCGAACGCGTTGGACAATTGCCTCTACCTCTTTCTTTACCTCCGATGTAAGATTGGTAGCAGTCTCTTCAACAGGAGAAATACGTTCTTCGATCTCTTGTTTCACTTCTGATTTGATCGTATCAAGCGCCACCTCCGCGATTTCTCGCATGCGCGTGACAAGTGTTTTTTCCTTAGTCTCTTTATTGTCGGTGGACTCGTTATCTGAAGCCTCTTCCACTTCCGCCTCTATGTGTATCTCTTTAACTTCAGCCATTATGACTTCCCTTTATCTATTTGAAAATGCGCGCTTAGAGAGCACGCGTTACTAAAACTATGTTTTAACCGTGAACAGCGTTGGCGAAATCTCTCATCAATTCGAAGGAACCATTTTCTTCAAGCACATTGCCAGTGACGATGAAATCAGCACCGGCATCTACTTTTTCTGCGGCGATTTTCGGTGTGCGGATACCGCCACCAACGATTAATGGAATGCTAATTTGGTTTTTCACCGCGGAGATCATCTCGCCTGGGACAGCATGTGCTGCGCCGCTACCAGCCTCTAAATAGACCATCTGCATGCCTAGGTATTCTGCAGCTAATGCATGCGGTCCGGCAATATCTGGCTTATCACATGGAATAGGTGCCGTCCCGCTCATAAATTCAACAGTGGTTCTGTTGCCACTCTCAATAAGCATATAGCCGGTCGGAATAGGTTTAAGGGCATAGCGCTGTATCCACGGTGCTGCCTTAACTTGTTCGCCAATGAGATAGTTCGGGTTGCGTCCACTGATCAGGCTGATATAGAGAATAGCGTCTGCATGCGGCGTAAGGTGCATTGAATCACCGGGGAAAAGCACAATAGGGAGTTCTGTCTCCTGCTTGAGGGCTTTCGCAATTGGATGTAAATCGTTGGTTAAAAAGCTGCCGCCTAACAAAATCGCATCTGCGCCAGCCTTCTCAATCTCCCGCGCGAGTTTAGCGCACTTAGCGACCTCACACTGCTCCGGATCGATTAAAACAAAATAGCCAGCGTTATGCTTTTTCAGTACTTCGTTAAAGTGGTCCAGAACCCAATTTGACCTCAAATGCGATATATCCTTTTTACCTATTGTTAAATCTCAGTTTTCAAATTAGCACTTTTTGACAGATTTGTGCATCACCCATTCTTAAAATTTTACCATATTTATGGTGATTTGTCAAATGCCAGAGGCAATCAGTATGGGCATGTAAAAATTGTGTCAAGGGTTAAGATTGAGATGCCTTATATTTTTTGTCTGAATGCAGGTCGCAAATGTAAAGCATTCTCACTGCGAATCAACATTTGGTTTCCGCGTGTGGGAAACCAAATTTGGGCGCGTACGCAGCACATCGCGGCTTACGCGGCTTACACAGATTTTGTAGAATAAATCGGAGCTACAAATCCCTCCCCCAAGAGAAATGTCGTGCCAATTCATAGAGCAGAACGCCTGCTGCGACCCCTACATTGAGTGATGATTGTCCAGATGCCATCGGAATACGGACGAGTTCCGTGCAAGAGGCTCGCGTTTCTATAGACAACCCTGTATTTTCATTGCCAACAACGATAGCAGTAGGCAGTGAGAACTTCATAGCGTACAGATCTTTCTCAGCATTGGATGTTCCACCTAACACACTCCAACCCGATAGACGTAGTGTCTCAATCGCGGCACCGGTATCTGTAGCATAGTACAACGGTAAACGTCCAACCGCGCCCCGTGACGCGCGCACACAGTTTTTATGGAACGGACTTGCTCCTATACTACTCAGCAAGACAGCAGACACTCCGACTGCATCTGCTGTCCGTAATGTCATACCTAAATTGTCTGGGTTCGCGATGTTCTCCGCAATGAGCATTGTGCATCCCGGACTAAAGTGGAAATTAGATTTACCTGATTCTGACAAAAAGCCCCGAAAGTTAAAGTATACCGATGCGATAACTGGTGGTACTGGACGGGTTGTAGTGAGTGAACCCATTACACCATCGTTAACTTGATAATAGGAAATATTATCGGCAGATGCGCTCTTTAAAAGGCTTTGTCCTTCCGATGCCTCAAGTAGGGCAGTCGTATAAAGGATTTTCTCGATAGGCAAGCCGTCTTTAACGGCTCGTTCTACCATCAGGTCCCCTTCAACAACAAATTGTGAAGACTCAAGTTTCCCTTTCAAGGTGGCTAATTTACGCATATCCGCAGCAACTGCATCTTTACGTTTAGAGATCGTCCGGTGTTCTACGACTGCACCACTACCTCGTTTAACACCTCGATAAAATCTGCCATCATCCGTATGAACAAACTCACCTTCTAAGACATCGTGTATTCCGTTGTTCATCCACTTTTCTGTTGGGTGGAACATTCCAGTGCATCGTCTTGGAAAAGCCAAGAGTAGTTCTCTCAAACCACGTTCGGTTGTAGCAGTGAGGTAGACCCGATAATCAGCATCAAAGACATCCTCTGGGGTCATCAGTAAAACGCCATCAAGTTTCTGCCAACCTGCGGTGAGTATCTGATATGGACGATGCCATTCACCTGTCTTAGAAAAGGTGTGGTACGCCTGTTTAAAGCGAGAGACTCCGTCAGCATCCGAGTTTTCTCTTTCTAAGAAAGCGATGACTTTATCGTAGTTTATCATAAAAACGTTCCGAGGTAGATTGCGCCGAGTCCGACAAATATATCCCACTTCATCCAGCGTTGGATGGCGGCACAACTTTCTCTGGAAGCATCACGCAATAAGCGAATTACCAATCCGATAAGGACTAAATCGACTCCGAGTACAACTACCAACAGATAATGCCAAGAGTACGCCCCAAATAGATAAGGGATCGGACTAAATAGAATAACCAACACCATGAAACCGATAGCAGTCTTTACAGCGAGTTTCGGGTTGAGAATCGCGAGTGTTTTCACACTGTTTTTCAAGTCGCCTTCTGTATCTTCAAGGTCTTTGATGATTTCCCGGGCCGCTGTGAACAGGAAGGCAAAGATTGCTGGAATCAGTGTCTCTTGCACCGAATCTATCGCGACACCACCAGAGATAAAGGTTAAACCGGTTAAACCGCTGACGACTAAGTTACCGATAAACGGTATACGTTTCAGCCAGATCGCGTAACTCGCGAGAGCGACGAATACGAGAATAGCAATCGCTGTTGCGTTTGTATTAATAAGCGTTCCCAAATAGATGCCGGTAATAACAAGGATAATAGCGAAAATCAGTGCCTCTACGCGCCGAATGCGTCCAGAAGGTAGTGGTCGCTGTGGACGATTAATTTGGTCAATCTTATAATCGCAATAATCGTTTATGGCGTTTCCAGCAGAAAGCATGACGAATGCGGCGATAGAGACCAACCAAAGCCGAATGTCAACAAGATTTTCGATCGTGGCTTGGCTGGCGAACATCCCGCCAAGCCATGCGGAGATAAAAGCGATAATTCCGTTAAGAGGACGCGCCAGTTCAAGATACGCGAACAGCGTTTTCATTTCTCAGATCCTTGATCGCCAGTGAGCGAGTGTATTTATGGAAATGGGCTTTCCTCCCTACCTGAAGACAGGGATAACTAACCCGAAGATTAGATGAAAAGGGAACACTCTCCGGACCGAGATTGTTTTCACATCAATTTGGCAATGGGTATCTGTTTTAGGTGGTAGGGGCATACAGAGTAGACAAACCCAAGTGTCCCTGACAGCAGGATAAGGGTGAGGTACGCGGCGTATTTGCAAAAGATGAGCAGACTTCATAGATTAAAAATGCCGCTACGATGCGTCCTCCAATTCTTGAATCTTTGCTTCGAGTTCTTCTACCCGTTTCTGGAGTTTTGCGAATTCAGGGAGCAGACCTGGCAGTTTTCGAGTTGCGGCGTGAATTCGTAATTCCTGTTTATGGGGCCGCGCTGGAAATCCAGAGAGATGGCTTCCGGCAGGCATATCTTTTGTAACTGCGGATTTCGCGTAAACGACGCTATCGTCACCGAGCGTCAGATGCCCTGCAGCACCGCCGTGCCCAGCGATATTGACTCGGTCACCGAGCGTGGTACTCCCCGCAATACCAACTTGTGCGGCGAGACAGCAGTCCTCTCCGATCACAACGTTGTGCGCGATTTGGACAAGATTATCTAACTTTGTGCCACGTTTGATGAGCGTTTCAGAAAGCGTCGCTCTATCAATGGTAGTATTGGCACCAATTTCAACATCATCTTCTATAACGACAGTACCAATCTGCGGAATTTTGTGATGTCGGTTGCTGACTGGTGCGAACCCGAAACCGTCACTCCCGATAACAGCACCACAGTGGATAATCACGCGATCGCCGATGGTTACCTCTTCTCGAATATTAACGTGCGGATAGATAAGCCCATCAGCCCCAATTTTAGTGCCTTCACCGATATAGACGAACGGTTGAATGACGGTGTCATCGCCGATCTCAACATTGTCAGCAATGTAAGTAAACGCTTGAATTGAGACACGCTCACCGAGTTTGACGTTCTCACCTAAAATTGCTGTCTCATCAACCCCTGGAAGTGCGCGAGGGTTTTTGTCCCATGAGAACATTTCCAAAACTTTAACGAAAGCCCAATAAGGATTATCTACCCGGATCGTCGGCTTTCCGTTGCCGGATACACCGTGCCCAATAATAATAGCAGCGGCTTGGGTTGTCGCTATAGCGGCGAGATACTTCGGATTGGCAACAAAGGTAATCTGAGTTGGGAGAGCCTCGTTGATTCCAGAAACTCCTGTAATTTCAATCTCACCATCGCCAGAGAGATCTCCATTGAGGTGTTCACAAATTTCTTTGAGTTTCATAGGTACCTACCCTAATCCTTTCTCCGTGGATTTGATCCGTTTTACATTCAACTACGGAGTTGAGGCTATGCGTGTAACGTTATTCAGGATTTTCGCCATTTTCGGCGTTTTCATTCATCAAGTCGGTTAACCGCTTTGTTAAATCGTATTCCTCTTTCACATAAAGCGTGATGAGCCGTTTTTCGAGAATGATGTCATAATTTTCGTCTTTACCAACTTTGATAATCAGGTCTTCAAGACCTTTGTAAATCGGTTCCAGCAATTCTTTTTCCTTTTCAATCAATGCCTGCTGACCGATCTCAAGTTCCCGCTGATGTTCCTGCTGTTTTTGGAGGATCTCCCTGTTCAAATCTGCAGTCTGTGCCTCTTCCACGAAAAGCTCAGTTTTTGCTTTTTTCTCTTGTAGGGTACGGGCTTCGTCTGCGATTTCCTGCAATTTTCTCTGCAGCTTTTCACCAGCTGCTCTGAGCGTCTCAGTTGCCTTTGTTGCTGCCTCCGACCCTTTTAGGACCTCTTCTGTGTTCACTACCCCAATTTTGAAGGCTTCCTGTCCGATGCTTCCAGAACCAAAGCAGAAAGCGACTATAGAGATAATTAATATAGTTAGGCGTGCTTTACAAGCACCCCCCCGAAATGATTTCATAAGTTAGATCCTCTCTTTTGAGAAAGAAATTTTCTGAAGCCTCGGTACTTATCCTACCAAGCCCTCAAGTATATATGTGTACCCGCGTTTCCTCACTTCCTGAGCGAGGCGTTTAAACAGCGGGTGTATCCCCCACAATTTTTCTATTCTGATAACTTTATTGCTAATAGGACTTACCCAGATTTAGTATGCGTTGGCAGATTTTTATTTTTCAACCGCCTAAACCCCTCTTATCAAAGGACTTATGAACGCGCTGCGTAAGCTCTCGATTATTTAGAACCCGGGTCCGATCGTGAAATGGAATTTGCCTGCCGGTTCCCCGCTAAGGCGATCTAAACCGTAGCCCCACCCTAACCGGGCTAACATGCCGAACATGTTGAGTCGGGCTTCAACGCCGAGTCCTTTTTTCATGTTAATTTGACTAAACGGATTTGGAACATTTTCATCCCACACTTGTCCGATATCGAAAAATAGGGCTGCTGTGAGCTGCTGTGAAACCGGAATCCGATATTCAAGGTTCGCGAAGAAGACTTTATTACCGCCGTAAGGATTATATGCTCGCGATCCATCAGGGGGGTCAGGGTAAATTTCATAGTCTTCATAGCCGCGAACGGTGTCTGCACCGCCGAGGAAAAAGCGTTCATAGAATAGATAGTAGGAATCCGTGCTCTTACTGACCATGTATCCAGCACGTGCATGTACAGCGATGACATGGTTCCACCAACCGCTATAGAACCAACTGGTATCTGCGGAGTATTTCTGGAACTCATTATCTGCGCCTAAGATTCCGCCCGAGTATTCATAGGAAATTGTATGGGATGAACCGGCTGTCGGATCATTGACAGAGGTTCGATAGTCTCGGGTATCTCTACCAACGGCAAAGAGGATACTACGCGTCGAGCGGTTAATCAATTCGGCATCGGGGTTATGCGCTTCAACATGTTCATTCCGAAGCCGGACGGACAGATCAATATCATAGGCGATTGGACGGCCAAGTGTTACAGACGCGCCTCGCCGTCCCCAAACGTATCTATCGTATCGATAATTAGGATTTGCTCGGTTATATAAAGCCCCGACGGTTCCGTAATAGCGTCGGAAGCGTCGATTATCGTAGATGCGAGCGTTAAGTCGGGTGGGTGTTCCAAAAACCCAAGGCGTTCCAAAACTGAGTTCGGCTGTGTGATGGTCCCGCGTGCCTAATTCACCTTTTAGATGGACCCGATAGGCGCGTCCGAGGAGGTTGTTTTGCCCGACCTCAGCAGTGCCAAAGATCCCGCCTTCGCTGCCATAACCGCCGCCAAGGCTCAGCATTCCGGTCCGCGGTGTTTCAGCGATATTCACCCTTAAATCTTTTCGATTCTCTTCATCAGTATCACTCGGAACAAAATCAACAGCCCGGATGAAAGACCCCATCTGGAACAAACGCTGCCGTGCTTTACGCAAGGCTTTCACGTCTAACAGTTCATCGGACTCGATACCCAAAAAATCCAATTCACGTTTAACGACGTGCTCATTCGTTTTTTCGAGTCCAGTGATAATCACCTTACCGATAATTATGACATCACCTTCGTTGATTTTCAAGGTAATATCAACGACACCATCTGCCTCATTGAAGAAGGGTGTCGGTACAACTTCTGAGAGCAAATAACCTTTATCGAGATATGCCTGCTGTAATTTCGAGATGGATTCATCGAAGTTCCCACGGTTGAAGACCTCGCCTTCTGCTGGGTCAAGCATCCCTCGTATCTTTTTTTCTGAAAAGAGGTTTTTAGCACCGGCTTGTACTTCAAGCGTATAGGTTCCGATGATAAATTCGGGACCTTCGTCAACAGTGATGTCAAGCATCATACCGGTTTTGTCTTCTGTGAAACGTTTTTCGTAACCGAGCACTTTCACCTGTGCAAAGCCTCGGTCCTGATAGTAGTTGCGGAGGTTTAAGGATAGATCTTCTTCCTCAAATAGAATCTGGTCAAACGGTTTACCCGTGCGTGTTTTGATTTTCTTTCGTAGTGTATTCGCGGAAACCAGCTCATTTCCGACAAAATTGATCTCCTCAATTCGCACTCTCGGTCCTTCATTTATCTCAAACGTGACCTGAACAGTATTCGCCTCCGCATCATCGTCATTACTGCTCTGATCAAGATGCGTCTGGATACCGACGAGATAATATCCCTTTTCATGGTACAGTTTTTGGAGTGCTCGCTCGCTCTCCCATCTCCGCCGGTCGCTGTAAATCTCATCAGAACGGAGCGTTATCTCGTTCTTTAACTTACCGGTGTCCAAATTCTCGTTTCCGATAAAGTTGATGCCAGAAATTTTAGGACTCTCAACGACTTTATATATGATTTCAAGCCCGCCACCTTCAAAAGGTCGGGTATCTATTTGAACATCGGTAAAGAACCCTGTGTCTTTAAAAAGACTCTTCAGGTCCTGCGTGAGGACCTCTGGTGAGACCTCATCTTCGATCTGTGTTTGAATGAGCGTACGCAGCATATCTTCAGAAACAGTCTCTACACCTTGAAAAGAAATTTTCCTGACAAGAAACATGGGGTCAACAACGGGTTTAGTGGTATCTGCCGTGTTTTCATCGTCAACCTCGGTAGCTGAGGCTGCCTCGGAATCATCACTGGTATCTATCTGTTTTTCTGCGGTTGGCACTTCAGGTCCAAACACTACGTCCGTCTGTTCTTCTGCAACAACAGCGGTTACCGTAAGCCCGACGATTAGACTGATCAGAATCAGGATGTTTTTTATCGCATTCATAGTGAAATGTCCTCTTGTGTATCGCGGGTTTTCCCGCATCCTATAGGCGCGGTATCTACTCTGTGGTATAGATTGGAGTGCCGCAGCTATTTGCATAGTGCCGGAATGCAGAGATCAGTCTCTGTGTTATCTTTCCGGGTTGTCCGTCCCCAATAGCGCGCTGGTCTATTTTCACGACCGGAATAACCTCGGCAGCAGTGCCGGTCAAAAAGCATTCATCAGCAATATAGAGGTCGTGTCGTGTGAAGACGCGTTCTTCGACGTGTATTCCGGCATCCCGTGCGAGATCAATGACACTGTTTCGGGTAACGCCCTCCAAAATCCCCATGTGAACCGGTGGTGTAACAAGTGTTTCATTCTTTATCCAGAAAATATTGTCCCCCGTACATTCAACGACATAGCCTTCGGCATTCAGCATCAAAACCTCTTCTGCCCCTGCCTGTTTTCCTTCAATCTTTGCTAAGATATTATTCAAATAGTTCAGCGATTTAATGCGTGGATTAATGGCTTCCGCATAATTGCGCCGGACAGAAGCAGTTACGATCTCCAATCCATCTTCGTAGAATTTTTGTGGATATAAGGCAATTTTATCTGCAATAATTATTATACTTGGCTTCGGACATTTAGCTGGGTCCAGTCCGAGATCCCCGACACCGCGTGTTATAATCAATCGAATATAGGCTTCCGTGAGGTGATTTCGACGGAGTGTTTCCAGAACCGTTTCCTTCATCGTTTCGATGGAGATAGGAATCTGTAACATAATCGATTTTGCGGAATCGTAAAGCCGTTCAAGGTGTTCGTCGAATTTAAAGACCCTGCCGTTATAGGAGCGGATGCCTTCAAAAACACCATCGCCATAGAGCAGACCGTGGTCAAATACTGAGACTTTTGCCTCTGTTTTTGGTAAAAATTCTCCGTCGATATAAATCAACATTTTTTAATTATGGCCTCCTGGGCTGCCCTCCATTACATTTCGGGCAGGTTTCTGGTCATCCTCGGCTGATATTATAGCGTCGGGCAGTTTTAATAAGAAATAAAAAACCGTTTAGATTCTTAATACGGTTGGGATTCACCGAAAATCACCGCGAAGTGTAATGGTGCGGTATCCAGGATCCCTATAGTCAAGCAATTTTTCCGTCAACGAGTTGGACAACCCTATCTACTTTCTGAGCAATTTCTTGATTGTGGGTTACGATAACAAAGGTCTGCCCAGATTTCGAGTTCAGGTCCCAGAGCAATTCCAGTACAGCTTCGCTACTTCGCCGGTCAAGATTGCCTGTAGGCTCATCGGCGAGTACCACTTTCGGTTTATTAATTAATGCGCGTGCGATCGCGACGCGTTGCCGTTCGCCACCAGATAACTGGCTTGGATAGTGCGAGAGTCTTTCTGAGAGTCCAACATAGTCAAGCAGGGACGCTGCCTTCTCATAAACGGCTTTATTGTCTGGCGTTGCGATTAAGGCAGCCATCGCTACGTTTTCAAGTGCTGTAAATTCTGGCAATAGGTGATGAAATTGAAACACAAACCCAATTTCCTTATTCCGAAACCGTGCGAGTTCGGTATCCTGCCAGGTAAAAATGTCTTGCTCATCATATAAGACGCGCCCTGCTGTTGGTCGGTCAAGTGTGCCGATAATATGAAGCAGTGTGCTTTTTCCGACACCCGATGCGCCGATGACTGCGATCAATTCTGACATATTTACTTCAAAATCAATACCTTGAAGTACTGGAAGTTCCACCTCGCCATCATAATAAGATTTGTGTAAATCTACAATACGGATGAGTGCTTCTGCAGAATTCGGCACAGGTTCCCTCTTTTTTGCTATTCATGTTGCAAGGCTTCAACGGGCTTCAGATTTGCTGCTTGCCATGCCGGGTAGAGCGTTGCGAACCAGCAGATAATGAATGACAACACATTGATAAAGATAACGAACAACCAATTCACCTTTATCGGTAGTTGATGCATCTGATAGATTTGGCTAAGCCCAAGATCTACGAGCGAAATTGGTGTGACTGTACAGTAGAGTGCAAAACCTATTCCGATCAACCATAAAACCCCGACTACAAATTTCCATGCTCCCTTGTTTCGCAACACACGCTGTGAAGCGATGAGGATCTGTAAAAGAATTGGCACAGCAAGCACAAACGCATACCAGTAAGCGGGTCTCGCGACATTGGAGCTGAGAAGCCAGCAGAGGGCAAGTCCTAAAGCGGTCCCAAGTATTGTCCCAAGGCTCCCGATAACACTGCCCTGAATCATAAAGATTCGCATGATGTTACCGCGTGAGGAGCCGAGTGTCCTGAGTGTTCCCACGTCTTTTGTTTTTTCCATCACCGTCATGATGAGTGTGCTTGCGATATTAAAGGACGCGACGATGATAATAAGTGCTTCAATGATGATAGTTGCTATTTTTTCTAATCGCAGTGCCGAGAAGAGCGGTGCTTGCCTCTCCATCCATGTGATAGCGTTGGGCATCCCCTCTAAAACGGTAAATCCAGCCACATCTTCGATGCGCGTAGCCATCCGTGGTGCCAATTCAGCATCGGTCAATCGGACGAAAATGGTATTCGCTCGGTTCTCTGCATCATACAACTTTTGGGCAGTATTTATGTGAATAAGCCCAAGGTTGTTATCGTAAAACTCCATTTCGGATTCATAAAACCCGATGACAACAAAGTTCGCCAGGTCTGGTGCGAGCATTGCCTCATTTACTGGATGCCGTTCAAGCTTAATGAGTAACCGCAGGACATCGCCTTTGATAATACCGAGTCGGGCTGCCAAACGTCCGCCAAGAATGATACCCCCGGTAATCGTTTCGCCCCTGATAAACCGAGCACTTTCAATAAGCTCTGAGTTTAGGAGGTCTGTTGAGCCATCAACATACGTTGAGAAACCAGTGACCTTGTCTTCCTGTACGGGATCAATGCCTTTGATGATAATTACATCTTGAATAGTATCCGTGCGTTCTCGGAAAACGCCTGTTTGTGTCCAAATAGCAGGCGACGCGGCGACCACATCATCAAGTCCCTCAATCCTTTCAATGCGTTTTTGATAGTCTGTGAAAAAACTCTGATCAATTAAACTCAAGACGACATGTGCCTCGTTTGATAGAAACCTGTCCTTGAGTCCATGCTCAACACCATCTAACACAGCAATGACGAGGATTACTGTTGCGACACCAAGTGCGACCCCACCGATTGAGATAATACTAATAATTGAGATAAACGACTGTTTTCGCCGAGAACGCAAATAGCGTGAGGCTACAAACCATTCAAATTTCATGTTTTTAACTATGGGCCCTCGGGCATCGTTCCAAATGTAAAGCAAAGACAAATTATGCCATTTAAGGCATAATTTCATTCCACGATGGTTTCTGATTAATTCCGACCTGGTTCGGGATACGTCTGGTTTTATAGTAAAATTTGAAAATAAATGAACACTTGCAAGAAGATAACCCCCTAACACCCCTTATCAGGAGGGAATAAAATCAGAATCGCTTCGACTTGATGTGTTTCAATAATGGGCTTACTATCAAACGGACACCCTTTGCTCGTTAGACGAGATAGGTTTTAGTGAATCATAGTCTGCTTTTAGCATCCCGTATCCGCTTGAATCCTCAAAGTTATCCCATTTCTTTGTATGTTGTCGGCGGCACCCTTCATAGCGCATGCCGATTTTTTCCAGCACGCGTCCAGATGCAGGATTTCGCGTGAAGTGATACGCATAGATTCGGTTCAACGTCAACACTTCAAAACTGTAAGCGACAACAGCGCGTGCTGCCTCAGTCGCATACCCATGGTTCCAGTAAGGTTTCCCTATCCAATAACCGAGTTCAGCTCTCTCGTTTTCTTGCTCGAGTTCAAGTCCTATAGTACCGACTAAGTTTCTGTCTGTTCTCAGCGTAATTGCAAAATTTATTGCTTCGTCTTTTTTGTATGCGTCAGCACAGGTGCGAATCCATTCTTCCGCCATACCGTCTTCATAAGGGTGCGGAATGCGGAGGACCATTAAAGCTACATCACGTTCACCTGCGAGGTGTTGTATATCCTGTGCGTCCTCAAGTGTGAGTGAGCGGAGTATCAGTCTCTCTGTCTGTAGCGTTGGCGCGGTTTTCATTTTTCTGCAAACTCACTCTTTAGCATCCCGTATCCGATTAAATCCTCAAAGCTATCCCATTTTTTTATATGTTGTCGGCGACATATCTCGTAGCGCATGCCGATTTTTTCCAGCACGCGTCCGGAAGCAGCATTGCGCTTGAAGTATTTAGCATGAAGCCGATTCAACTTCAGCACTTTAAAACTATACGCGACAACAGCCTTTGCTGCCTCTGTAGCATAACCGCAGCCCCAATAAGGTTTCCCGATCCAGTAACCGAGTTCACCCTTCTCGTTCTCTGGGTCGAGTCTAAGTTCTATACCGCCGATTAAGTTTTTGCCTGCTTTGAGCGTGATTGCGAAGTTCAGTGCCTCGTCTTTTTCAAACTTACCGGAACAAGCGCGCATCCATTTTTCCGCCACACCGTCTTCATACGGGTGGGGCATATTCGTTAATGTTGATGCTACATCGAATTCACCCGCAAGGCGTTGCACATCAGTCGCGTCCTCAAGCGTCAGTGAGCGAAGTAGTAATCTTTCTGTAAGCAGCGGCGGTGCTGTTCTCATGTTTCTATGAACTTATTTTTTTCAATTTCGTACCGGATTGTGTCCTCAAAATAGTATCTTTTCGGATCTTTCGGAATATATTCAACATAATGCATTCCGATTTTTTGCATCACTCGTCCAGAAGCGGGATTTCGTTTGAAGTAGTTCGCGTAAATAGATTCAATGTCGTGTTCGCGAAACCCATAAGCGAGGACTGCTTTTGCTGCCTCAGTGCAGTACCCACAGTTCCAATAGGGTTTCCCTATCCAATATCCGAGTTCTGCATCCTTGTAAGGTAAGCGAATCCGAAAGTTTAAACTAACTTTACCAATCAAAGTGCCATCTGTCCTAAGTGTGACGGCAAAATTCGTGCGTCCGCCGTCTTCAAAGCATTCGCGGCACCACTGAATCCACTCTTCCGCCATACCTTCTTCATACGGATGTTCTATCTCATCAGTGGTCGATGCCATATCTGGATCATCAATAAGGCGTTTCACATCCGCTGCATCTTCAAGTGTAAATGAACGGAGTATCAACCTTTCCGTGTGAAGTATCGGTGCGGTTATCATGTTAACTTTCCGGACGCATCTGTGGAAACAGGATTACGTCACGGATGGAGTATTGGTTCGTTAGCAGCATCGTCAAGCGGTCAATACCGATGCCGAGTCCGCCCGTCGGTGGCATACCGTATTCCAAAGCGCGTAGATAATCCTCGTCTACCATAAAAGCCTCATCATCGCCAGCCTCTAAACTGCTTGCCTGCTCCAAAAAGCGTTGGCGTTGGTCAATGGGATCGTTGAGTTCACTAAAAGCGTTTCCGACCTCCATGCCACAGATAAAGAATTCAAACCGTTCAACGAACTCTGGATTGTCAGGTTTCTTCTTCGCAAAGGGTGAGACTTCAATGGGATGATCCGTTATAAATGTCGGCTGAATAAGTTTTGATTCCGCAAATTTATCAAAGAGTTCAGCGATAATTTGCCCCTTCGTCTCATCACCTGCTAAGTCAACGCCTGCGTCAACCGCTGCTTTGTACAACTCATCCCCTGACAATGGAACAGGATCTATACCGCTGTATTCTCTAACGGCATCGACCATGCTTATCCGCCGCCAAGGAGGTGTGAGATCAAGTTCATGCTCCTGATAGGGGATTATCGTTGTCCCATGAATAGTTTTTGCGGTATCAGCGATGAGGGTTTCCGTGAGTTCCATTATCTGGATATAGTCAGCATAAGCCTGATAGAGTTCAAGCATTGTAAATTCAGGATTATGGTCTCTATCCATTCCTTCGTTTCGGAAGTCGCGTGAGAATTCATAAACCCGTTCAAATCCACCAACTATCAAGCGTTTGAGATAGAGTTCATTTGCGATTCGCAGATAAAGCGACTGTTCCAAAGTGTTGTGATATGTTGTGAACGGTCGAGCGTTTGCGCCGCCATAAATTGGTTGAAGCACAGGGGTTTCAACTTCAATAAAATCTTGAGCGTTGAGCATATCGCGAATCGCTTGAACAATTTGTGTCCTTTTAAGAAAAACGTCCTTGACCTCAGGGTTCATGATGAGATCGGCGTATCGTTGTCTATAGCGTGTCTGTTTATCTTGCAACCCGTGCCATTTTTCCGGGAGCGGTCGGATAGATTTGGAGAGAAGTTCTATGGAATCAACGAGAACAGTCAATTCACCAGTTCGTGTTCGGAAGACCGTTCCTTCAGCACCGACAATATCACCGCTATCAAAACGCCGATAGATTTTATAGGGTTCCGCGCCGACTTTGTCGCGTCGGACGTAAATCTGAATTTTACCTTCGCCATCTTGTAGGTGTGCGAAACTGCTTTTACCGTGGTCGCGTTTGGTCATAATTCTGCCTGCGACGCGAACGGTATGCGTTTCGTCGGGTGCCTCTTGGGTTTCGGCAAAATCCCGGTGAATTGCGGAAGTCGTATGTGTAGGTTCGTATTTGTGCGGATACGGTTCTACACCAAATTGGCGGATTTCGTCCAACTTGTCACGACGTTGCTGAATTAAATCCTTTGTCTCTTCCACGAATTATGCCTCCTTTTCAAGGTGTTATTTTATCTCCTAATAATTATACTTTAGTTTTCTTGATAAAGCAACCCAAAATCGGGGGAATAGTTATCAGTTGTCAGTTATCAGTTGTCAGAATATGAGTGATCGGTTTCCGTCAGCCGTGAGTAATTGGCTGCTTTTATTTTTGTTGTGCCTTCATTTTAAGGTAACTTTCAATGAACACGTCCAATGCACCGTCCAACACAGCACTAACGTTCCCAGTTTCAACATTCGTCCGTACATCCTTGACGCGCTGGTAAGGGTGCATCACATACGACCGGATTTGACTACCGAAATCGATGTCCAAACGCTCACTCCGCTGCTTCGCAAGTTCTGCTTCCCGCTCAGCACGATATTTTTCATGAAGGCGTGAGCGGAGGAGTTTCATCGCGATTTCTCGATTCTTGTGCTGAGAACGTTCGTTCTGACACTGAACAATAATCCCTGTCGGTTTATGTGTAATCCGAATCGCTGAGTCTGTAACATTGACATGTTGTCCACCGGCACCGCTGGCTCGATAGGTATCTATGCGTAGGTCTTCCGCTTGAAGGTCTACTTCCACTGTATCATCAATTTCGGGAGTAACGTCAACGGCGGCAAAAGAGGTGTGCCGTCGCTTGTTAAAATCGTAAGGAGACAGACGGACGAGCCTATGCACCCCCATCTCAGCTTGGAGGTAACCGTAAGCGGAAGGACCTGCAACAAGAATCGTCGCGCCTTTGATACCGGCTTCATCTCCGACAGTGATGTCCACAATCTGCGTTTGATAGCCGCGTGTGTCGCACCAACGGAGGTACATGCGCATCAACATCCCTGCCCAATCTTGTGCGTCAACGCCACCTGCGCCAGAATGGATACTGAGAATAGCGTTATTCTCATCGAATTCACCATTCAACATTAACTGGAGTTCCATCTGTTCAAGACGACTGGCGACACTCTCCAACCCATCTCCAACTTCCGTTTGTAAACTTTCATCGTTCTCTTCAATTGCGAGTTCAATGAGCGTCTGGATGTCTTGAATCTTGAGATTCAGTTCCTCGTATTTGCTAATCTCATCTCGGAGGACTGCGATACGTTGATTGATTTTTTGGACGCGTTGTGTATTGCTCCAAAAGTCTGGAGCGATAGTTATCTCCTCAAGTTCTGCTAATTCTTTTCGTTTTGCAGATAGGTCAAAGATAACCTCCGAGTTCTAAGAGACGCGTCTGCATTTCTTCAGCCTGGTTTTTTAAATCTATAAGCATATATTACCTCATGAGTAGTTAAGAATGTTTACGCCATCGGCGTATTACGGGTTGACTGCCGAACCAGCCGACACAGATGAGTGTGCAAAGGATCGGAAACCAATCGCCGTAGCGGGTATAAAGTGTCTGCTCACGTTCCGTAGATGAAAGCAGCGATACGGGTGCGATAAGGACTTCTTGCGTGGCGTTCGGTGCAACCATAGGCATCCTTATCCTACCGAACTTGTCCACAATGCACGAGAATCCGCCATTTGCGCAACGGAAGACCGCTATCCGGTTCTCAATCGCGCGGAAAGGTGCCATCGACAGATGCAGTTCGGGGAAAGCGGTACCCTTGAACCAAGCATCGTTGGTGAAGATTCCCATCACTCTGGCACCTTTTTGGACAGGTCTACGAAATTCGTCTGGAAACACCGATTCAAAGCAGATCGAAGCACCGATCTCTATTTTCTCAGTGTCTGCCTTATCTTTAACGACAAACACTTTTGCGTCACGAAACAACCCATCTGTCCGTTTCAGAGGTTCCGTCTTATTTTTAACGATAAACACGGGTAAAAGGTTTACTGTTTTTCCATGAGCAAAGGGTTCAAACTGAATAAAATCGGGGATAAAATCGGGGAGAAGGTTTTCCAATGGTACGTACTCGCCAAACGGCACGAGGTGCATCTTCGCATAGTCTCCCTGTATTTTTCCATCTGAGGCTATCGAAAGGACGCGGTTATATATCGGTTTACTTCTTTTGTCAATGTCTTTGGAAAATTTGCCGATTGCTGCGTCTGTTTCTCCTCTGTTCGCTGTACCGACAATTATAGGCATAGATATTTCACGGAGCATTCGGGAAAACCTACCGTAGGATCTCGGCCATTCACCTGTCAACGCTCGGCTTCGAATTGATGTTTCGGGCCATACAATTAAGTCGGGTGCTGCCCTGCTCGCTTTATATGTCAAGTTGATGTAACTCTGCAAAATCGCGGGGAATTGATTCACATCCCATTTCCGTAACTGCAAGATATTACCGGGGATGAGTGCGACGTTTAAGGTTTCGGTGTCTGCCGATACTGTGGTATTTGTCTCACGGTCTAAAGGTTCAGCGTCTTGAAGTTGGAAGGCACCATAACCAAAACAGAGAAACATCAGAATCACCGGTAGGACTACGGCACGAATTTCTTGTCGCCACTGCTGGCGGTTGCAAAGGAGGGTAGCGATGCCAGCATTAAAAAGCACTATAACAAAACTGATGCCGTGTACACCGACAATAGAGGCAGCCTGTATGCTGAGCAGATTGTTCCATTGTGAGTAGCCAATACTCCCCCACGGGAATCCTGTTATCAGCCAACTTCGCACCCATTCCAACGCTGTCCAGATGCCCGCAGCGGCAAGAGGGAATAGTATACCTGAACGCACCGACACAAACTTCATGAGGGCAGCGAAAACAGCAAAATAGAGACCCGTATAGCCGACGAGGAGCAAATAACCGGCCATCGTAGCGAAGATGTTTGCGTATGGATAGAGCAGGGCAATAGCGAGGAGCAAACCTGCGAAGAACAGGAAGCCAGTTAAGTAACCGACCCAGAAAGCGGATTTCCAGTTGGTTGTCTGCGCGAGTGCAATGAAAAGCGGCACCATCGCGATCCAAGCGAACGGATAGAGGTTTACATTCGGGAAGCTGAGAAACAGCAGTAGTGCCGAAAGTATCGCAAGTAGCCAATGTTGATGGCGTTTCAAAAGGTTTTCCGTGGGAATATCCTCCATTTCTTTATATCGAGTCACTTTAATTTTACACCACGGCATTGGCATCTGTCAAGAAACTGATGACTGAGAACTAAAAAAGATCGGTTTTCAATAGGTGGGCGATTTTGATGAATACTATCCGCTCGGTGTCTCCTTCTACATCTCGGTTATCGTTATAGACAATAAAGAAATTGCTTTCGGGACGATACTCATAAGCGAAAAGAGCGAAGACTCTACGTTCTCTCTCTAAGGTAAATTCTGCACTCGCTCGGGCATACATCCGCTGCGCGAATTGATAGTTCACGATGAAACGGCGCGTCCATTCCGAAAGGTGCCACTGCGTCGCCTCTGGTTCTCTTTCATGGAGTCTTTGTAGAATAAACTCAAAACTGAGTTTGGCAGTGGGACGAATCGTAATTTCTGGACGGATAAAGAAAGTGTCTTTATTGTCGCGGATGCCAAAGCTACCAGTATTTCGGATCTGGACGTATTTAGGTGGAAACCATCCGGCGAAGAATCGAACTGTTCTGTCTGTGAAGGGTTGATTGTCATCGTTAACGTGATAGTACCACTCTGGTCCAAGGAGAACGAAAAAATTACTCACACCGAGGAGCCCACTAAAACGTGCCCTGTGGTTTGTGAGTTCACCTGCATGGTTCGCAAGCCGTTCATATTCAGCCTCACCACGGAGCCTTTCAAGCGCACCTTTGTATTGCTTGTTATAGCGACTCCTAATAACAAGACCACGTCTGTCTACGCGCGGCACGAAACCCGTTTCGGGATTAAAGTGTTCCCCAATGTCTGCATAAACCGCATCTAACGAGAATACATTTGTCCGACGCGCGAGTTGGAGAAAAATTAGATCGTCCACAGTACGCTCTGCCATCTTGAGACCACCTGCTTTCCATTCCGTTGCGTATTCGAGATTGAGATTCAGGTCTGCTGGCAGTTGGACGCGTGCATCTACGCCACCGGCGCGGTCATAAGTGCTGCCGCGTTGTTTATTCACGCCTAAAAATCCAACAGATGACGTTTTTCCAATCTCGCGTTGCAAACGAAAAACGGAGTAGTTGTAGTTAGCGAGCGGCAACTCACCGTCTTCTATCTTTTTATCTGGGTTCTCTGGGCCCGCAACTGCCCCCATAAAGGCGAGGTTGTACTTACTGAATTTTCCGATGATCTTCCCGCCACCGATTAAATCTTCAACCTGTCGGCTATAGAACAGATCCATCGGCATTTGAAAAAGTTCGTTTCCTTCAAGGAAAAACGGTCGTTTTTCGGGAAAACGGAGCGGGATGTCGCTGAGATTCACAAGGTCGGGGTCCGCCTCGATTTGTGCGAAATCTGGGTTTAACGTCAGGTCGATTGTGAAATCTTTGATCGGATATCGGAGATCGAGTCCCGCGTCGGGTTTCAGAGCGGTTGTCGTTTCGCCATCTCTTGATTGCAGTATTTGTGGTTTTAGTGTGCCATACGGTTTGAATTTCACCGGTCGTTTGGTAACCAAGTCTGCGATTTGAAGGTTCGTTAGATGCCCGAATTTTGAGACAGCGTACTGCCGCTCTCCCAAATCCGCCCATGTCTGTTCCTCGGCAGGGACTTCGTCATTGCGCCAAAAGTTGATGCCCCAGATTGCGGTTTCTGCGCCTTTTGAGAACCGAAGTTCAGCAAATGGAATAGCGAATTCGGCTGTCCAGCTGTCTGTCCGTTTTGCTGCCTGACCTTGCCAATCGCAATCCCATGAGATGGCGGTGCCAATCATCGACTGTCCTGTGCGTCTGTTCGCGCCTTCGTTAATCAAACGTCGGTCAGTTTGTGTGCCAAGCGCGTTTAAAGCGAATGAATAGCAATTTCTACCGTCAAGGAAAGTATCGATTAAAACTTCAACATGGTCATCGGAGAAGAAGAAAGAGTCGCGTCGGGTCTGATTCGCTGCGAGGTTGTCCATATCAGTCTTGAAGCATTCAAACGCCACATAGAGTTTGTTCGCATCGTAAGCGAGGTAGATAGTCGTTGGCTGTGTTGCTGGCTCACCGCGCTGCGGTTCAAATTGAATGAGTCCACCGGTTTTCGCGCTATTTTGCCAGCATGCGTCATCTAATTTCCCATCAATTTTCGGTGGGGTTTCCGTTCGGATAGCCTTAATCTCTCGGTGTGCAGAAGTTTCAGCAGGTTCGTGATCTGTGTCTGCCGGAAATGCTTTACCCGCCAACACATAGAGCGTGAAATAAGTGATCAACGTAAAAAGATATAAGTTTCCAAGCCGTGCTTTAATTGTTCGCATCGGTTTACGTATGCAGAGCCTCCTTTTGTTTTTTGTAGCGTCTGCTTGCGATTTTAGCGCACATCTATTTTTCTGTCAATAGAAAAGGAAGGGGCAGCGGAAGTATTCAGTCCTCTCTTGCTCTCGATTTTCCGCTGATAGGATATTCGCTGTAGGAGCGATCTCCCGGTCGCGACGCTTTTTCTAAAATCGGAAACCAACAACCGAAAACTGATTTGCATTGAATTTTTCCCGTTTATCAATCAAGAAATCCCTCCAATTCTGAAAATCCGACTTCTGACCACCGATATCCATTTCTCTCAAAGTCATTCAGTTTTAAGAAATTATAGAGTTTCTCGTCTTTTTTTCAGGATCCGGTGCGGTTAGGATAACCGCACCTACCGGCCTGGGGTCCAAAATTGGAGTAAAAAACCGAGAACTGAATGGCTCTGCCATTTCTCTGAAAACCGATTGACAGTCTCCGCGATCTGTGATAAACTTCAACTTATGTGAATGACTATCACAAGTAATTTTTACAGCGAAGGAGACTATCAATGGCTAAAATTAAGGTGCTGATTGCGAGTGGGATCAGCCAAGAAGTTGCGGATCTGCTGCAAGATGCCCCACCGGAGATGGAAATAAATTTTTTGCCGGAAGGTGAATCTCTCAGCGGTCACCTTTCAGATGTCGAAATTCTCTACGGAACGGTGCCAGAGGCGGCACTCCCTTCTGCGAAATCCCTTCAGTGGGTGATGCAACCTTTCGTAGGCGTGGAAGGCTCAATGTATCCTGCCTTTAAGGAGAGTCCGATCACTTTGGTGAACAGCAGAAGATTGTATGGACCGCAACTCGCTGAACACGCGTTCGCGCTGCTGCTCGCACTGACACGAGGCATCAACACGCAACTCGATTTGATGCGAGAGAAGGAATGGAAGTGGCTACCGTGCGTCGAAGTATCAGGAATGACGATGGGCGTTCTCGGACTCGGTGGTATCGGTAGGGCGGTCGCACAACGGACAAAGGCGTTTGAATTCAACGTGATCGCAGTTGATCCGGAACCGATGGAAAAGCCGGATACCGTCGATGAATTAGGACAACTCGATTGGCTGCCGGAGTTTTTATCGCGTTGCGACGTTCTAACGGTCTGCTGCCCGATCACGCCAGAAACCCATAAACTGCTATCTCATGCGGAATTCGATGCCTTGCCAGAGGGTAGCTTCTTCATCAATGTCAGTCGCGGTAAAGTGGTTGACGAGGATGCCTTGATTGCCGCGCTGGAAAGCGGGAGATTGGCAGGTGCGGGGTTAGATGTTACTTACACGGAACCGTGTCCAGCAGACAATCCGTTATGGACGCTTCCGAATGTTATTTTAACGTCTCATACCGCGGGTGCATCACAGAACATCGCCAAACGCGCGATGGAGTTGTTTATTGAAAATATGCACAAATATGTGAATGGAGAACCGTTGGCTAACGTAGTAGACAAGGAAAAGGGATATTGAAATGGAGAGCTTTTGATGGAATACAAAATACCCCTTCTTCTAACGCCGCAACCTGAAGGTGGATATACAGTAACTTCCCCTCTGTTGCCTGAGTTCGTCACCGAGGGAGATTCGTTAAACGAGGCATTGGAAAACGTCCAGGACGCCCTTGCTGCTGTGATTGAACTATATCAGGACATGGGACGTTCATTGCCAGAGAACACCCACATTCCTGACGCCAAGAGTCCTGTGTGGTTAGAAACAGTCGTATCGACACCGTGACATATTGAGAAGTTGCACGAAAATTAACAACCCTTGGCTGTGAAGAACGAAAGAGAAGAGGCAGAGGGTCGCATCGAAAATGGTTTAATCCCAACACGCAACAAGGGACTGTTGTTCCAGATTAGGGTAGACGTGACCTGAAATTGGGAACGATTCGTACTGCTGTCCGCCACTTGGGCATCAATTGGCAAGATTTCCAGAACGCCTAAAATTACCGAATTAGTCGTTTTAATCCTCTATTGCAAAGGCTTCTAACGCTTCGGTATCAATGGTAACGCCGATGCCGGGGGTATCGTCAAGGATGAATGCTCCGTCTTGGACTGTCGGTTTTCGGGTGGTGATTTGCCCCTTCATCTCATACGCGCCGGGGGAATGCTCCATGATAAGGAAGTTCGGGATCGTCGCGGCAAATTGGATTGTTGCGGCGATCGATAAGATACCACCGCCACCAATATGAGGTGTCACCGGAATGTTATAGGTATCCGCAAGGCTTGCGATGCGCTTCCCTTCCGTGAGCCCCGTGCGCGCAATATCAGGCATCGTGATGTCGCAGGCACGGCGTTCAAATACCTCTCTCAATTCAAAACGGGTGCGCGTCCACTCTCCGATAGCAACTGACATATCCAATGCCTGTGCCAATGCCGCTTGTCCGGGGATATCCTCCGGTGCTGTGGGCGATTCTAACCACATCACGTCCAGTTTTTCAAGCCCGCGTCCGAGCAGAATCGCGTCTGGAATACTGTACTGCGTATGAACATCCACCATCAACTTGACTTTAGGGCCTACGCGTTCTCGCACGGCAGCGACGATCTCCAATATTTCTGCCCGGTCTTGGGTTGCGTGAATTTTCAAACCCCTATACCCTTGTGAAACATATTCATCCGCCTTAGCTGCTGCGGATTCTGGTGTTCCACTCACGCCAGCGTACAAAGGTATCCTATCCCGATAGCGACCGCCAAGCACTTTGTGTACTGGTTTACCTGTCGCTTGCCCGATGATGTCCCATAACGCAATATCACAGCCAGCGAGTGCATCAATAAAAAAGCCTGTATAGTGCCCACGCTCGCGCATCGCTGTGAACATGCGTTGCCAGAGGTATTCCACATCAAACGGGTCTTTTCCCATGAGTATCGGACGACACAACTCTTCGACGATTGTTTTTGAGGTGCGCGGTGAAACCGGACTTTGTCCTTCGCCATAGCCGACAATGCCATCTGATGTGGTGATTCGCACAACCATTGTTTCGTGGTGGCGTGCGTAGATACAACGCCACCCTTCGTCTGGCAAGTAATAATTGTCGGTTTGTTGTTCTGATGACTTCCCGGTTTGGAATCGGAGCGCGAACGCTTCAATTTGTGTGATTTCCATGATCAAATGTCCTCTCTGACTTCAACATCCAAGATGGAATTCCTTGAACTTTTACGTAAATAAACGTAAAATATAAAGAGACGGTTCACTTTTCTGCGACAACACACCAAGACCTTTTATCGACTGCCCAGTCATCCGAACCCACATTATGTCTCTATCACATTCGCCTATGGATACGCCAAATCAAGAAAAAATCACCGTGCGTACCGTTCTCATATCGTTGCTACTCTTGCCGTTCATCTACAAGTGGCATATTGAATGTGAAGCCCTCCGATATACCTTTCCAACGTTGATGGCACCGTTCTATAGTGTTGTATTCACACTGCTGGTCATCGCGATGCTCAACATCGTTGTAAAAAAATACGCAGCGAAGTACGCGCTGACAGGCGGTGAATTGATTAGCCTCTATGTGCTGATGTCAATCACATTGCTGTTCATGTCCTACGACATGTTCCTTCCGCTCGTCTCAATTATCGTTCACGCCTTCTATTTTGGTACACCTGAAAATGAGTGGCGCGAACTATTCTGGAGTTATCTACCCGACTGGTTGACGATTAATGATCCGAGTGTGCTTCGCGCATTCTATCTCGGTGACGAGCCGTTTTTTGAGACCTATTATGTGATGAAGTGGTTGATCCCCACGTTCTGGTGGTGTGCATTCACTTTTGCGCTGATTTTCGTGATGCAGTGTATCAATGTGATTATCCGAAAACAGTGGACAGAACAGGAACGCCTCGTGTACCCGATTGTTGAGTTACCCTATCAACTTGCCTACAACACAAACCGATTCCTGCGGAGCCGGGCGATGTGGTGCGGATTCAGCATCGCGGCTATCATCAGTCTTGTGAATGGCGTTAACATCTTTTTCCCATCAATTCCGGCTTTCCCGAATAAGCACATACCCCTCAACGCGCTATTTACGGAAAGGCCGTGGACGGCTCTTCTCCGCGGCGGGGACGCGATCATTGTCTATCCGTTCGCCGTTGGACTCGGTTTCCTGATGCCGCTTGAGCTGCTCACATCGTGTCTGCTCTTTTTCTTTCTGTATAAAGTGCAATATTTCATTGCTATCTTAACTGGATTGGAGAACGTTCCCGGCTTTCCTTACCCGTATGAGCAGAACATCGGTGCGTACATCGGTATCTGTGCGGTTGCACTGTGGGGTACACGCCGACAAATCTGGCGGGCGTTTCGTACAGCGTTCGGACGAAAACAGATATCGGACGCGGGTGAACCGATGCGTTATCGCACCGCATTTTTGGGGATTGTTTTGGGTGGAACATTCATCATCGGATTTGCGATGCGCGGTGGCATGGCAATGTGGGTAGCGTTACTATTTTTTCCTGCACATTTTGCAACGATTGCGATCCCGTTGACGCGTATGCGCGCACAAATCGGTTTCCCGATCCACTCAACAACCTTTATTGGACCACATCATAGTCTTGTCAGCACACTCGGTACACGTCGGATCGGCGCCCGAAACCTGACATGGTTTTCGCTCTTTTTCTGGTTCAATAGAGACAATCGGAGCCACCCGATGCCGCACCAACTTGAAGCGTTTAAGCTCGCTGAACGCGGCAACCTTGATGTGAAAGGTTTGTCGCGCCTGATGCTCACGTTAACGGTCATCGCGATGCCGTTGTGCATTTTCATGTTGGTAGGGACGTTTTTTGAACTTGGTGTTAATTCTGGCAAGGTAGGTGGTCAGATTAATAGTTTCGGTGGACGTGCGTATCGTTTCCTTGAAGGATGGCTCACTTCGCCACAAGATGCGAACCGAGGGCACATCGCCGCGATAGGAATCGGTTTCGCCGCTACAATCCTGCTTTCAGCGGTACGGAGCCGACTTTTTTGGTGGCCGATCCATCCGCTCGGCTATGGTGTATCTTTCCATCTGCATCTCTTTTGGGCGGCGTTTATCATCAGCGCGCTCGCCAAATGGAGTGTGTTAAAATACGGTGGACTCGGTCTCTATCGGAAAACGGTGCCACTTTTTCTCGGATTGGCACTCGGTGATTTTGTCATGGGGAGTTTCTGGAATATCTTGAGTATCATCCTCGATAGACCGACGTATACGTTTTATTATTGAGTCATCAGTAGTCAGAGGAATAGTTGTCAGTTTTCAGTCTTCGGTTATCAGCGTCGGGATTCGGAGACCCCTCCTACAGGGAACTAAATGTAGATCAATTCTTCACTATTTTCGCCGAACGTGTTATGATTTCACTCATCGTGGAAACAGGCAGCTAAAAAAGATTTTAAGATTTACCACCATACACTTCACCAGGAGGAAAACTATGAAACGATTTGCTTGCTTCGTTCTCATTGCTCTGCTCATAATTCCACGCGCCTTCGCAGCGGACGACAAGCTCGCCTCTGGTGCCGCCAGTCTCTATCACTTCGCCAGTATCTTGGGTCTTGAGGTATCACTTGAGCAGGTCGAAAACATCGTCGTGGAAAAAGCTCGGGGACCTTATGTCGTCAATTTTGTCGTCATTGACGCTGCAAGGAGAATCGGAATTGAGTTGCAGGAACGCGACCTCAACTATGGTCAGTTACAGGCACTTGAAACACCTGTTATCGCTTACCTCAAAACCGCATTTGATGACGAAAATCCTTCGGAAGTGGATGCTATTGCTGTAGACGATTTCGTTGTCATTGAATCCGCAACCGAAAAATCGGTGCGTGTCTTTGGCATGCCCCGCAAATCTTCACAGGCGACGCTCATTGCTCGCGACCGATTTTTGAAGTACTGGACGGGACAAGTGCTAACGTTACGGCCGCCGCTCTCCACTGAAGCGACACAACTGCTCGAAGATATCAAAACTGGAACAGCAGCCTACAATACCAAACTTAAAAGTGGCGAGGTCGAATTCTCAATTACGTTGGATGAACGGATCCGAGAAGAAAAGAAGAATTTCTTTGAACGTTTTTTCGGATCAGAAGAGAAGGAGGTGGTCAAGTATGAAGAGCAGGGGTATTGGTACATCACTTGCCGATTTGATGGCGATCGTCACTTTTACGATGTCAAGATACGCAAAAAGATGGAATTGAATGGAAAATCCTTGCAGAACTGGCACGGAATGCACTTTCAATATCGGATAGACGGTAGAACGCAGTATTTCAGGGAGAAGCCCGATACTGAATGGCAACAGCAATTCCCGCATAAGGCGGGACCGCCTTGGGGGGAAGACGTACCGTCAGACGTTTTCGAGGCAGAGTTCAATCCTCGCTGGTGGAGTTGGCCACCGTGGGGATTTAAACTCACACACTTAATTCGCGTCTTTAAACCCATCAGTGTTCAACAAGTTAACGTTGAGGGGACACCGCGCTACCTTCTCACGCTGCAACGCACGGATTTCGACGCAACGCGGACCGATGAAATTTGGCTGGACCCGCAGAAAGCGTACCGACCAACCCGAATTTTAGCGCACCGTAGATCCCTTACCTCCGTGTTCATAAAGGGTCGTGATGGCAAGGTCAGACCCCTACCGCGTGAAAAAGTGCATGCCCTTACCTCTTATACACACCAGTTTGCACAATTTAAACCCGGCATCTGGTTCCCGAAAACTGTCATCATGGAGAACTCGTCTATTGCGGATGATGAAGATAAACAACCCGCCCCGGCGTATCGCAAGGCAACCATGCAAGTGCATCGCGCCGTTTTTAACATCCCGATTGCAGAAAAAAAACTGGGTATAACATCGGATAGGTAGTCCGCGAGACATATTTGAAAGGCATTTGACTTTGCTCAGTGTATATGTTAATCTATTCTTAGGAAACTAAACTAACATCTTATATCTCCGCGAAAGGTAAAGTTAATGGAACAATGGATTGAACATCTTATTGTAGGATTACCCAGCTTAGTAATTTTTCTGATAATTGCGGTGACGCTTTATACACTCGGCAAAGGCGCAGATTGGCTCGTTGATGAAGCGGTCATCCTTTCAAGCCGATGGGGTTTAGGAAAAGCGGTCATCGGCGCGACAATTGTGAGCGTCGGCACGACCACCCCAGAGGCAGCTGTCTCTGTCCTCTCGGCACTACAAGGAAAACCGGGACTTGCACTCGGTAATGCAGTCGGCTCAATCATTTGTGACACGGGACTCATTCTCGGATTGGCATCTCTCATGGCACCTTTACCGCTCAATCGTCAGTTGGCTTCACGGTTGTCAAATGTACAGGTAGGTGCTGGTATCCTTTTGGTGCTTGGCTGTTTTCCGTGGACCTCTCCAGCGAAAGTCTTTACGCAAGGTGGTGTTTTACCACAACTCGTAGGCGTTGTCTTCGTTATCCTTCTGGCATTGTATATTTGGCAGTCCATCCGATGGGCGGGTTCAACACCATCAGATACTGAAAGCACAGAAGAAGGAAATGGAGAAGCAGCAGGTGCATTCGGAACACTGATTAAACTCATCGGGTCAATCGCTATCATTGTGGTCTCAGCACAAATCCTGATTCCAGCCGTGAGTATCATGGCGGAACGGATTGGCGTGCCGAAACATATTATTTCAGCGACGCTTGTTGCGTTTGGCACATCGCTCCCGGAACTGGTAACGGCGATAACAGCAGTGAGACGCGGACACGGTGAGTTGGCAGTCGGAAACATTATCGGGGCGGATATCCTGAATGTGCTTTTTGTCGCGGGTGTCTCAGCCGCTGCCACACAAGGTGGACTACAGGCGGATGGACAGTTCTTCCAGTTCTTGTTCCCGGCGATGCTGTTTATTCTGATCGTCTTCCGATGTGGTATCTTCGTGTCGGGTGACCAGTTGAAACGTCCGTTTGGAATCGTGCTGGTTGCGACATGGCTTTTGGTGACAATTCTGAGTTATGTGCTCTCAATTGAGATGCATTAAAAAATAGTTATCAGTTACCAGTTACCAGTTATCAGTTACAAGAGGGTTGGGATAATCATAGAGTTTCCTCTTTCTGAAAACTGAAAGGTTTTTCGTATGAGGTTTAAAAAATAAATTGGGTAATAGTGGCTCCGTGACAGCTCTTTTTCTGTGTGAAACGGTAAACGATAGGCGTTTCTGTGGGGTTCGATTCCGCACTACCGTATTGTGTAGTGGTGTGCAATAACCAAGCACAAAAGACAAAAACCACGTCTCTGCTACGCAAAAGGTTCATACGCGAGTGAGACGAACCTTGACATTGCGAGGACACTCGGAAATGATAAAGCGTCAGTTTTTGGGACTGACTTTGAGGGTTACTCCACGTAGCGCGTTTCCTTTGCTACGTGCGAATCGCCTGCTATCTTCTATGACGTGCATAGACGACATTGGATGCAGGCAGATTAGACACGACGGTGTCTACAAAGGGACTTAAGGAATCCCGTAGAGAACTGTGTTTTTCAGATTTACATAGATTAACATAGTTTTTTACTAACAGGTACGATAATGAGTAACGATCAATCACCTGAGAAAGAAGTCTATCGCGCCCCGGCGTTTGCGGATTTCAAACCGGAACTCGCGGCACCGGGTGCTACGCCTGAAAGATTGGAACACTTGAGAGAACACGGCTTCGTCATCATCAACGATTTTGTTGACAATCCGTGGATTCCGATCCTCCGAGAGGCGGGTCGTCGCGTTACGCAAGCGTGCGCGCCAGAAAACGGTTACGATGTTATTGACTGCTCAAAGGGATACGTTCACCGCGCAGGTGAGAATGAACCGTGGGCAATCCGAGGCATACTCCATCCGGCTTTTCAAGAACCCGATTTCGCTAAATTTTACGGATCGCCAGATTTTACTGGCTTCGTTAAGTCTTGGTGTGATGTTGAACCTGAGGAACTTGTGATGACGAACATACTCCTCTGGTGCAATCCGCGCAAAAAAGAGAATAGACTTGGATGGCACCGAGACGTAACATGGTGGGGTACTGGGAAAAGTTACTTCTCACAAGAAGATGACCGTGGAGATGGTACCGAAGCCTATTCCGAGGAGGTTGAACGAATCCGCTGGAAAGAGATTCAAGAAGACAACGAGAAGCGTATTACCGAGCGGAACGGTGTGGGTATGTTTTTAGCACTTGCAGACGATGAATGCCACGAACTCGTGGTAGAGAGCCACAGCCGCTGGCGGACCCCGCTTGAGCACGATGTATTACTGCCAAAATCCATGAAGGATCAGGGTGTACCGTATACACCGAGTTGGAACGGCACGGATCCACTTCCTGGACAAGTCGCGATTCGACTCAAGGCTGGACAAGCCCTCATCCGTAACGGTGCAACGATCCATACCGGACATACCGTGCCTGAGCGTGAACGCAACACGCTCTCCATCGGTTGGTCGAAATGGGGCGGTCCCTCCGAGGAGGAGCCAAAGGTCATTGATGCTCGATTTGCATGGCAGCTCGACCCTGCTGTTCGTGAGGCACTTCCGCATGAATGGATGAAGACCGCCTGGGACCGCTGGGCAGCAAACCACAAACTCGGCGATAGGCTTGAAGATCGCTATGCTGGTTTTGACATCCAGCGTATTAAGGCAGGTGAAGTCGTCGGGTGGCGGACTGAGTTAGAACGTCAAGCCGCTGCGGCTGGCGATAAGTGGGAACGCTATCAAACGGTGTCTTAGAAACTAAAAAAGGGCGGATCTTTAGATCCGTCCTTTTCGTCTTTCTATATAACGTGAGTTCAACAATTAAACAACATTCATAACTAAAGTTTGGACAATGTGGACTGTTTTGTGTCGAAGGCGCACAAGCTACTCGCGTTTGTGGAGAACCTTTTACCGAACCCACGTTGATAATAGTAGTGCTTCAATGTTGAGTTTATGGGTAAATTAGGTTCGTAGTCGGGCAATTCATTGCCCGTTATTGACCTGTGAAGGTGCGATAAATCGCACTACTACGAACCTGCCCTCAAGTTCAAAGTTGAAAGACTAATAGGTTTGGTTTTCAAATGTGATAGACATATCGCTCGACAAGTACGAGAGCGATATGTAAGTACGATACCCTCTCTGTACTACAGCAAGTATCCACGCAGAATAACAATAAGCCCTAAGACTTACGCAGATTCCGTATATTTACTGGCGAGGTTTGTAATCTCGCCAATGGTTCAGAGAAACGCGCCTTAATCTTGAGTAAGTCCTGATCGTGTTAAAATAATCTTTGCACCACAAAAAGTCAATTTGTACAATCACTATCCACGACTCAGAAACGCAGCAAGTAACTCAAAAAATACAAGGACATATTTCATAATGAAAAAAACGCTGCTCTGGATTTTAGCTATTTGGTTTTCAATATTCACTTTAGTCCCAAACACCCGCGCCCAAGACTATACGCAATGGGGTCTACCTGCAGGTGCGAAAGCACGTTTCGGCAAAGGCTGGCTCTATGATGTAGCGTATTCCTCGGATGGAAAGCGTTTAGCCGTAACAAGTAGTATTGGTATTTGGATTTATGATGCACAGACGGGTGAGGAACTTGATCTGCTCACAGGACATACATCTAATGTCAGTAGCATTGCGTTCAGCCCGGACGGCAAGACGCTCGCAAGTGCGAGTTGGGATGCTACCGTTCGTTTATGGGATGCGCAGACCGGTACACATCTTCAAACGATGGTAGGACATAGTTCTCAAGTCAACAGCGTTGCGTTCAGCCCAGATGGAACTACACTCGCAAGTGCGGGTGATGACTATATTGCCCACCTGTGGGATGTGCGCACCGGTGCCTCTCTTCAAACGCTCATAGGGCATAGGAAAAAGGTTACTTGCGTTGTGTTCAGCCCGGATGGAAACACACTCGCAACGGGGAGTTGGGACACTACTGTTCATCTGTGGGATGTCCAAACAGGCGCATTTCTTCAAACGCTGATAGGGCACCAGAGTCGAGTCTGGACAGTTGCGTTCAGCCTGGATGGAAACATGCTCGCAACGGGGAGTTGGGGTGCTACCGTTCGTCTTTGGGATGCACAGACTGGTGCGCTACTTCGCGAATTGACAGGACATACGTCTCATGTTAACAGCGTTGTGTTCAGCCCGGACGGCAAGACGCTCGCAAGTGCGAGTTGGGATGCTACCGTTCGTCTGTGGAATGCACAGACCGGTGCGCTACTTCACGAATTGACAGGACATACGCGTGATGTCAGAAGCGTAGCATTCAGCCCGAATGGAAAGACGCTTGCAACGGGGAGTAGAGACACTACCGTTCGTCTATGGAGTACACAGACTGGCGCGCCACTTCGCGAATTGACAGGACATACGCCTACTATCAGTAGCGTTGCATTTAGCCCAGATGGAAACATGCTCGCAACGGGGAATTATGACAACACCATTCGCCTGTGGGATGTGCGGACGCGTACATATCTTCAGACCGTCACAGGACATTCGCATGAGGTCTTTACGGTAGCATTCAGTCCGGATAGAAAAACTCTCGCAAGTGGTGGAACTAATGACAGAACCGTTTATCTGTGGCATGCACTAACCGGTGCAAATCTTTGGAGGATGAAGGGACATACGGAGGCTATCAGTAGTGTAGCGTTCAGTCCGGATGGAAACACGCTCGCAAGTGCAAGTAGAGACACTACTGTGCGCTTGTGGGATGTCCAAACAGGCACATCTCTTCGGACCCTGGTAGGGCATACGTCTTATGTCAATAGCGTTGCGTTCAGCCCAGATGGAAAAATACTCGCAAGCGGGAGCGGTGATACGACTGGGCGTTTGTGGGATGTCCAGACGGGAACACTTTTGCAGACACTGAACGGGCGTGTTTATAGTGTAGCGTTCAGTCCAGATGGCAAGACGTTGGCAAGTCCAAGTGAGGACAACACTATACTGTTGTGGGATGTCCAGACCGGTGCCAATCTTCGGATGCTGGTAGGGCATACGTCTTATGTCAATAGCGTTGCGTTCAGCCCAGATGGAAAAATACTCGCAAGCGGGAGTAAAGACCGTGCTATACTATTGTGGGATGTCCAGACAGGCACCCCCCTTTTGACGTTGACTGGGCATGTCTTTGGTGTCAATAGTGTAGCGTTCAGCCCAGATGGAAAAACCCTCACCAGCGCGAGTTCGGACGGCACCGTGCTGCTTTGGGAACTTGATTCACCAGATCTGGATAACCGCTAAAATGACACGTTCAAGATGTAGGATAATTCCAACGGATAAATGCTGATGGATAATAGTCATTAAGCTGGCGGGGCGATGAGACGGACAAATGAACGCGAGGCCTCGTCCAGTTCATCCCGCACCGCTGCATCGAGTTCCCAACCGACACCACCGAGTGTATCGTCTAATTGTTCAATCGTATCGCTGCCACTGATGGCGACGGTGACTTCTGGATGTGATAGCACCCATGCCACGGCGAGTTGTGCGGGTGTTTTTCCGATCTCTGCTGCAAGCCGCTTGAGCGTTAAAACCACTTGTCCAGTCGCACCACTCATCCGTTGTGAAAATTCTTCATGGAGACGCGTCGCCCATAAAGTGCCAGCTGGTGGTGGTTCATCTGGAGAATAGACCCCACTTAATAAACCGACCGCTAACGGACTATAACACATCACACCCAACCCTTCCTCACGCACCAAGCCGAACAATTCGGTTTCCATATCCCGATTTAAGAGGTTATACATATTCTGAATGCACATATAAGGCGTTGCGTTAATTCGATCGGCGATCCAGAGTGCTTTACACGCCTGCCAGGCTTGATGATTACAGCAACCGATATAGCGTACCTTACCCGAACGTACCAGATCGTCCATTGCGCGAACGGTTTCTTCTTGGGGGGTCGTTTCATCAGGGGCATGAATGAGGTAGACATCAATATGGTCAGTGTTGAGTCGTCTCAAGGAACGCTCAATCTCACGCATAATATGGTAGCGCGACAAGCCGGCATCGTTTGGTCCTGGCCCGATCTGACTGAAAACCTTTGAGGTAATCACAACGTCATCTCGTTTGCCCTGAATTGCTCTACCAAGAACCTCCTCAGAGCGACCAATATTGGCGCGATCGTCCATAAGCCCATAGATATTGGCACAATCGATAAGGTTGATACCGGAATCGATGGCATGCTCAATGAGTTTTTGGGCATCATTTGCGTTGCCTTGTCCTCTGAGTCCTAAGCCTAAAGCGAGTGGACTTACTTTAACCCCTGCTTTTCCAAAATTGACATATTCCACGGTGGATTTCCTTTTTTACAATTATTTTAACAAAGCGAACAGAGCAATTATGGTAGAGACAATTGCGGTCCCGACTGCTATACGACTCACCAAAGTCGTGCTAACTTCTGCTTCCCTTCTATTTTTCCTCGAATCCAGCTGACACCTTGCTCTAAAAGTCCCATTCGAGCTTCCATAGATTCAAATTTCTGGTCAAATTTTTGGTCGAGCCGCTCAAATTTCTGGTCAAATTTTTGGTCGAGCTGTTCAAATTTCTGGTCAAATTTTTGGTCGAGCTGTTCATTTTTTTGCTCAAGCCGATCGAGTGCAGATAGCACACGTTCGCGAAAATCGTGATCTGACATGAAAGACCTCCTTTTCTACTATGAGTATAACACATATAATAGAAATAGGACAAGTCTGATTTTTTACATTGAAGTAGGCTACGGTACCGCTTTTTGTTTTAAAGCATCAAGGAGAGTCAGCATATCCTTCGGCATTGGTGCTGAAAAGGTCAAACTTTCACCTGTAGCCGGATGTTCAAAGCCGAGCAGACGGGCATGCAACGCTTGACGCTTCAACTGTGCGAGTGCATGTTTCAACACTGCCATATCGGCATCGTTTAAGGCGCGTCGTTCACCTCCATAAACAGCGTCCCCAGCGACTGGGTGCCCGATGTGTTGCAGATGGACCCGGATCTGATGGAGTCGTCCGGTTTCGAGTGTGAGTTGAACGAGTGCGAATTGCGGATACCTTTCTAAAACTTCATAGTGCGTGACGGCATGCCGTCCGCCGGTTTCGACGGTTGTCATTCGCCGTCGATCCCGCCGACTTCTTGCAATTCGGGCATCAATCGTTCCAGTGGTGTCCGCCGGTGTACCACACACGACAGCGGCATATTGCCTTGTAATGCTATGTCGCTCAAACTGTACGGATAGACCTCGATGCACAACATCTGTTTTCGCAACAACGAGGATCCCAGACGTGTCCTTGTCTAATCTGTGAACAATCCCCGGTCGTTCTATACCGCCGATGCCGGATAGGTCGGTGCAGTGCGCCAGCAGTGCGTTGACAAGCGTCCCGACGTTCACGCCGTTCGCGGGATGAACGAGCATTCCAGCAGGTTTGTTTAAAACGATTAAGTGGCTATCCTCGTGAAGAATGTCAAGTGGAATGTTCTCAGGTGCTACGGTGTCTAAAGGGCGAGGCGGTGGTAGTGTTAAATATACGCGGTCGCCATCTCGGAGCAGATAACTCGGCTGTTTCGCCATTTTGTTGTTGACGGTAACATCGCCATCGCGAATCAGTCGCTGCAGATAGGTTCGAGACATCGCTTCAGTTGCGTGGAGCAAAAACCGGTCCAAGCGCGTGCCGCTATGCTCTTTTTCGATGTGGTAGACCGTCGTTTCATTCTTCATCCAAGCTATTATATATCTTAGTCTTGTATTTGTCAATTGCGTTTATTAGCCATCAGCAGTCAGCAGTCAGAGGAATGGTTGTCAGTTATGAGTTGTTAGTTTTCAGTAGAGAATTTCTAATTCCGAAAATCCTGAAATCTTGAAGATCATGCTCCAGACAAACATCAGCGTAATTAGAAAATCCACTACAAGCTGATGGCTAATGGCTGATTGCTGAATGCCCCTCTACAATTGATTTGACACTTAACACGGAATATGATACTCTTTATGCATGAGGCTTTCAGATGCCGACGACAGGGTGATACAATGCGAAATATCAAACTCGTGCTTGAATATGATGGCACGAACTACAACGGTTGGCAGACACAGCCAAATGTACCAACAGTCCAAGCCACAATCGAAAACGCCTTGACGAAACTAACGAAAACTCCGATACAGATCATCGGAGCCGGGAGGACAGATAGCGGTGTCCACGCGGAAGGACAGGTAGCGAATTTTCGGACGGCTGCGCAGATGCCACTCACCGCTTTTCAGAAAGGACTCAACGCCACGTTACCACGGGATATTGTTATCTGTTCTGCAACAGAGGTATCCGCCGATTTTCATGCCCGTTTCAGTGCGACAAGTCGGCGGTATCGGTACACGATTCTGAACAGAGAATATCCGAGTGCGCTTTCGCGACAGACAAGTTATTTTTTCCCTGAAAAAATCGACGTCTCAAAAATAAGTGACCTTTGCCAAACTCTGATTGGGAAATCGGACTTCTCCTCTTTTCAAAAGACAGGAAGTGATCGTATCAATCCTGTCTGTGAGATTTACGAGACACACTGGTGGCAGAAAGAGCCATACATCCATTTTGAAATCGAAGCCGATTCGTTTCTGCGTGGTATGGTCCGCGCGATCGTCGGTACCGTGCTAACTTTCAATCGCAAGTTTTTGCTTACAAACGGTGCAAAAAACATGAAATATCAGGAGGCTACAACTGAACTTCTCCGCATCTTAGAAGCCAAAGATAGAGCTGCAGCAGGGATGTCAGTACCTGCACACGGATTGTCGCTCATCAGCGTCAAATATTCTGAATAGTTATCAGTTATCAGTCGTCAGTTAAGAGGGTTCTGATGGTGTATCATCTCTTGGTTAGGACTTACGCAAAAAGCAGTAATTTCGGTATTTTTAACCCCCTAAATCCCCCTTATCAGGGGGACTTTAAGAGAGAATGCGTAAGCCCTATTGGTAATGGTTGTTACCGAATTTTTAACCCCCTAAATCCCCCTTATCAGGGGGATTTTAAGAGAGAATGCGTAAGTCCTATTGGTAACAGTTGTTACCGATTTGGGTAACAACCGTGCCAAAATATGTTAGTGAATCAAACACTTAACTTATAACCTATAACTTATAACTATTTAACAAGGAGTTCTTATGAACTATAGCCAAGTTTTGAATGAATTGGAAACTTTAGTCAACGAAACCTTCACGCTTTGGGAACACAACCGCGTTGGCTTCCAATGGCGCCACTATACATGGAACCACACGATGCGTGTGCGTGCGACGAGTATGGAACTCGGTAGGCGGGAAGGCGGCGACGTGAAACTGCTTGAAGTTGCTGGCACGCTGCACGACATCACTAAACGATATGACGGTGATTTTAAGACCGATGCGGAAGGAAAACGTGTCTTCACTCCTGACGGTTTCTGGTTAAACGAACCGCTTACGCCTGCCGGTCAGAACATCGTTACGGAACTTTACAATAAGCATAACCTCCAGGGTAAGGTACATCACGAATCCGGGGCAGTTATTACTGAGAATATCTTGGCGATGTACGACTTTGAACCGGCTTTCGTGGAAGCTGCGACAGCTGTTGTCTTCGCACATCTAAAGCCTACGAACCTTACAGAGGAGAACTTTAAACTGCTCTACAACAGGATTGAAAACCAGATCCTCTATGATGCAGACACTATGGATCCGAACGTCGGCTATACCGGTTTTTTCCGAAACATTCACATTCACGCCTATTTCGCACTTCAACGCGGAAGTTTCGATTTAGAGGATTATGTGCGGAACCTGCCGCGCTGGATTAACTCCAAGCAGGAATTCGTTGACAAACTTCTAACCGAATCCTCTCGTGAACTTGCCCAAGGGCGACAGGACAGGAATCAGCAGCTTTTTTTGCAAATGGTAGATGAATTAGACGATATGGAGATCAATCGGAAATACGGGCTGCTCGGTATCATCGAATATTTCGTGAGTGAGAATGAGGACCCACACTTCTTAAACCAACTTGACCACCTGGTAAACGAGTGGCTCCCACAAAGGAAACAGTGGTTAGCTGAAGAGGAAAAAGACGCATCAGTACGTGACCGCGCTCAGTCGGCTATTGATCGCGTTGACAATTTCCTGACGCTAATGACCCGTGAAAGCAAAGGAGAAATTTAAGGCGCGGCTTGCTAAAAAGGAGTTGTTATGAACAATCCAGCGACAAGCGAACATACAAACATCATCCAAATTCCGTATCCATCCGATCTTTACCGTTTTGACACCGCTGCCGAAGGGATTTCTGGTGGATTTCCAGCCGTAACCGAGACAGATATTGAATACTTTCATCAATACGGTTATCTCGTCATCAACGATGCCTTCAGTCCTACGGAAGTTAAGGATGCCCTGGCAGGCATGGTTCATCTCATGGATGGAAACGATCCCGACTTCCGGGCAATCCAATTTGAACCGAAACTTGCCAAAGAGAAAGACGAGATGGCAGACAAGGAACGCCGTGATGCTATCAGAAAAATCTTCCGTTTTGTGGACCACGAACCGCGCCTGAACGCGATGGCAGCGCATTCAGGATTGCTTGGTGTCCTCGAACAGATTATGGGAGATACACCCGAACTGTTTCAAGATATGGCACTTGTTAAACCGCCGCGCCACGGGTCGGAAAAACCGTGGCATCAGGATTGTGCTTATTTTAACTTGCCGGAGGGAACAACGGTCGTCGGTGTATGGATAGCGTTAGATGAAGCGACACCGGAAAATGGATGCTTGCACATCATTCCCGGTTCAAATAACGAGGGGCCAATGATCCATTTCAAACGCCGCGATTGGCAGATCTGCGATACCGATGTCCCTGTTGGGCGTGATACGATGGTGCCGCTGAAGCCGGGTGGCTGTCTCTTCTGGCATGGATTGACGCATCACGGCAGCCCTGTTAATCAGTCTGAGCAGCGGCGGCGTGCGCTACAGTTCCATTACAAACCTGCGAGTGCTGGAGAAGTCACGACACAAGAACGACTGGCGGTTTATGGCAGCGATGGGAAAGATGTAGATTGCTAATGATTGGCTATCGGAAACCGTCAGCGATCGGCTATCGGCAAAGAGGTTTTCTGGTAAATCAGAACTCCCTCTGCTGACCACCGACTGCTGACTGCCACTATGTATGCTACTTCTTCTCTTCCGGGAACGGGGCACGGATGTCATAACGTCCTTCAACAAACACAGGCAGCTTACCGCCTTCAACCAATAGGTCAAGCGGGTTCGGACGCGTTGTTAAGGGGAAGGTTACTACGTCCTGAATGCGCAAAGATTCGTAAATTGCCATCAGGATTTCTATCGTGCAAAGCCCGTGTCTGCCAGCGTTGCGGTGTTCATCAACATCGCCTTCAATCCATGCTAACATTTCGTTAAATTGATTCGGTTCACTTTGTCGGGGTTCGATGGTCTGCCACCCAGCGGCTTTGCTGTTCAAGAGTTCAATCGTGCCATCACTACCACGGCGCAGCTGTCCATCATCCCCATAAACCGCATCGCCTCGCAGCCCTGGTTCTGGCAAATCGCTTTCGTAGATACCGCGGATACCGCCCTCAAAGCAAATTTCCGCCATGCAAAGGTCTTCGGTCCTGACACGGCGTTCCCAACGGTCGGTTTTCCGTGCCGCCTGACCAATGAGCCATAACGGATCTGGATCTCCAAGAATAAAACGCATTTCGTCAACTTCGTGCGTTCCACGGTTCAGCAATCCGTGTCCGTCGCGACGGAGCATGGCTTGTGGTTGGCCGATTGCGCCTTCTTGGATGAGTCGGCGTGCCTCGCAGTTTTGTGGACTGAACCGGCGTTGGTGTCCGACAACCAATTTCACGTCGTGCTTCTCACAAGCATCCATCATGTCCTGTGCATCACCGACGGAAGCCGCCATCGGTTTCTCGGTAATAACACCTAAGACCCCGCTTTCAGCAGCGGCGATTGTCGGTTCGGCGCGAACGCTCTGCCAAGTAGTAATACTGACGATGTCCAAATTTTCTTTCACGCACATTTCACCGAAATCGGTATAGTGGGTTGGAAGTCCGAATTCTTCAGCGAATTTCGCGGCGGATGCTTCGCTGATATCCGAAGCGGTGACCACTTCAGCACGACCGGTATTGCTCCAATTATTTGCATGGGAACGTCCCATACCACCACATCCAATAATTCCGACACGATATGTTTTGTCTGCCATCTGTTTTACCTTTTTATAGTTATCAGTTATCGGTTATCAGTTTTCAGTTAAGAGGGAACTTTGTTACAATTCACCGCTTCCTGGAGCCCACAAGTTTCGGCAGCTTGTTACATAAGCATTTCTTAACCGACGACTTCTGTCTTACAAGAATCATATATTATCAAAGATTACCTGTCAATACAAGCAAATTCTGCGAAATATAGATAACATGTGTCTATTTTGCCACAATTCTTTAAACCAAAAAGCCTTGTAACGTCTAAGTTTGTAACAGGTACCCAATTGGCATCGTTTATGCTATAGAGAAAATAAAAATCCACCTATCCCGCGATGAAGATTTCTGAAGGAGACGGAAAATGGAAAAATTAATAATCAAAGGCGGTACCAGACTCGAAGGGACAATCCCGGTCAGTGGTTGCAAAAACGCTGTGCTGCCGATCGCAGTTGCTGCTGCGATTCTCGGTGACGGTGTTAGTGTACTCCATAACGTGCCGAACTTAACAGATGTGGCAACCCTCCGCGCGGTGTTGGAAGGGTTGGGTGCTACAATAAAATTCAAAAATTCAACACTCTACATTGAACCAATAAACCACTTGGAGTATGAAGCACCTTACGAACTCGTGCGAAAAATGCGTGCGTCCATCTATGTGTTGGGTCCCCTTGTTGCCAAGCTTGGCAAAGCAAAAGTATCGTTTCCGGGCGGATGCGCAATCGGTCCGCGCCCGATTGACTTACACATTCGTGGCTTGGAGCATCTGGGTGCGGAAGTGATGGTGGAAAAGGGGTATATATACGCGCAAGCAGAACGCTTAACCGGCACAGAGATGTATCTTACGGGTCAACACGGACCGAGTGTGGGTGCGACAGCCAATGTTCTGATGGCTGCTACCTTGGCACAAGGGACAACCGTTATCCGTGGCGCAGCGTGTGAACCGCATATCTCCGATCTTGCCCGTTTCCTGAAGACAATGGGGGCAGATATTGAAGGTATTGGTACATCTGTTCTAACGATTCGTGGGGTCAAGCAGCTACGCGGGACTGAACATACCGTCATCTCTGACGACATTGAGGCAGGTACTTTCATTGTTGCCGGTGCTATTACCCGAAGCGATGTTTATGTTAAAGGAATTACGCAGCAACAAATTCCGGCGATTTCAGAGAAGATCACTGAGGCAGGTGTCGAGTTAGACTGGGATGATAACGGCGTGCGAGTTACAACACCCCGGGAAATAAGAGGTATTGATGTCTCTACCGCACCTTTCCCAGGTTTCCCAACGGATATGCAAGCGCAAATCATGGGAATGCTCTGTCTGGCATCAGGCACGAGTCTTATCAACGAAAATGTCCACACAGACCGGTTTATCCATGCAGCGGAGCTGAACCGGATGGGTGCGGATATCATGCTTGACGGTGGTAAAGCGATTATCAACGGTGTTTCGAGTCTTAGTGGTGCCCCTGTGATGGCTTCCGATTTACGGGCTGGCGCAGTATTGGTCGCAGCGGGGATGGCAGCGTCAGGTGAAACCGTGGTCTCGCGGGTCTATCATATTGACCGTGGGTACGAGTCTATTGAGAAAAAACTTAATAACGTCGGTGCGAATATTAAGAGAGTCAAAGATTAATCACTCTGGGAAATAGAAAGGAATGGTTACTCACGAATGCTACGAATTGTTGAAACCCATACCACAGAGGCTGATACTTTTCTCTCAAAGTTAAAAGCACGCGGTAAATTGGAAGATGAAAGTATCTTGAAAACAGTCAATCGCACTTTGAGCGATGTGCAGGCCGAAGGCGATAAAGCTGTTGTGCGATATACACGTAAGTTAGATGCTCCCCGTATCTCCGCCAAAGAGCTGAAGGTCTCAAGAGAAGAAATTGGGAACGCCTATTTAGAAGTCACCGACGAATATATTGAGGCAATTACACACGCCCGAACCAACATTGAGCGATTTCACCAAAAGCAGCTGCGGACGTCCTGGATGTCAACTGAGGCAAATGGCGTAGTGCTCGGACAGTTGATTCGTCCTTTGAAGCGCATCGGGGTTTGTGTGCCATCTGTTAGCCAGCTTTTGGTCTCCTCTTTATTGATGGCGGTGCTCCCAGCCACAGTCGCTGGTGTGAAAGAGATAGCCGTCTGTACTGCCCCAATGCGCAACCGGAATATTAATCCCTATATGCTCGTCGCTGCAGCGGAATGTGGCATTCAAGAAATCTACAAATGTGGCGGTGCCCAAGCCGTAGCAGCGATGGCGTATGGGACCGACACGATTCCACCTGTCGACAAAATTGTTGGTCCCGGGAATCTCTATGTACAATTTGCGAAAAAAGAGGTTTATGGACACGTTGATATAGACAAATTGGCAGGTCCAAGCGAAATTCTTGTTATCGCTGATAGCACAGCTGACCCGGATTATGTCGCTGCCGATCTCATCTCACAAGCAGAACATGGCCCCGAGTGTGCTGCGATCCTTGTTACCTCCTCATTGGGTTTCGCTGAACAAGTCAAAACAGCTATTGAGGTACAAGGTAAATCCTTACCTCGCCACGATCTTTTGACACAAGCGTTTAAAAACTACGGTGTTGCTTTTGTCACAGCGAATATTGCTGAAGCTGTAGCTCTCGCAAATGAAATTGCCCCGGAACACCTCGAACTCCACGTAGAGAATCCTATGGACTGGCTTGGAGATGTCGAAAATGCCGGAGCGATCTTCGTCGGGCCTTATTCTCCAGAAGCGGTTGGAGATTACATTGCCGGGCCCAACGCGATTCTACCAACTGGTACCGCTCCACGTTACGCCTCACCCTTAAACATTGACGATTTTCTCAAGAAAACAAGCCTTGTCTCTTATACCAAGACTGCCTTGGCGAAAGTCACACCGTCAGTTGTCAAGCTCGCGGAGGTGGAAGGACTTGAGGGGCACGCCGCTTCCTTGAAAATCCGATTTGAAGAAGATTAGACGACCCTGTATTTATATCTGGCAAATACAGCACCCGACACATTCTTACACCTCTAACGTATGAGTTGTTGGGTTTCACTATATCTACCTATACGGATAGTTCATCAAGAATTGGAATTCCTGTATAAACTGGAGCGTTCTTGGTATTTCACCACTCAACCCAACCTACGATAGCACCCTTTCTCAAATTAGCACACGTGCATTACAATATAGGAGACACAACAGATGCTTTTGATACCACTGAGTCTTTTGCTCCACCTCTCTGGTCCCGACACCTCCGTAGAGCAGCGTTCTTTGCCACCCGTTGCGACGTTTTCAATTGTCGGATATGATGCGGAAACCGGCGATCTTGGGATCGCCGTACAATCCAAATTTTTCGCTGTCGGCTCGGTTGTACCGTGGGCTGAAGCCGGTGTTGGAGCGATTGCGACGCAATCTTGGGCAAACACGACTTATGGGCCTAACGGTTTGAAACTGCTCAAAAGTGGTCTTTCGGCGGAACAGACTTTGGAACGCCTCATCGCAGATGACCGAGGACGCGCAACGCGACAGGTAGGCATCGTCGATGCGAAAGGCAGGGTTGCCAATTACACAGGCGATGAATGTAACGCATGGGCAGGTGCTGTCTCAGATAAACATTACACTGCTCAAGGCAACATCCTCGCCGGTGAAGATGTTGTTAAGGCGATGGGCAAAGCATTTGAGGAAACGGAAGGTGAACTCGCAGATAAATTAATGGCTGCACTCTTTGCTGGACAAGAAGAGGGTGGCGATATACGCGGGCAGCAGTCCGCGGCTTTACTCGTCGTTCGAGAACAGAGCGGTTACGGCGGTTTCAACGACCGGTATATCGACCTACGCGTGGATGATTCCGAGCAGCCGATTGAAGCACTTCAGCGGTTATTGGAAATTCACAAACAATTGATGCCCCGATAAATGCTATCGCTCGGACCGAGCATACGGCATCAGATTGTGCTGTTCGACGAGTCAGGCTATTCCGTTGTTGGTTCATCCAATACCAGCAGTGGGCGATTGAAGCGGGAACGGATATGGTTCAGTGCTGATAGGACGGCTGGTGAACTTATGATTCGACGCTCTAATTTACGTTTGCCCGGAATATCGCTGATGACAAGACCAATCAATACCGTCAAAATGCCTTGCCCGGGTAAAGGTATCAGGATAAGCCCGACAATAATAAGAATAACAGCAAGCACATTTTTTAGGAAAATCAGAATAGGTTGTCTGATACGATTTGCCCGTCTTTTGGAGATGAAATAGTCAAAGGGCAGGTACGCGATGACCAGTGCGCAAAGGAACACACTCCCGACTAAACTTGCCCCCGAAATAATACCGACTACCAATCCATGCGCTTTAAGCCATCCAAAGATAGCCAGACAGAAAGTTTTGAAAATATCAACAAACGACAAGAAGATCCCCCTCCTCTAACAACTCATCGGCGCGAAACAGCTCCACCGTCAATCGTCATAATATCGCCACTAATATAGGCGGCTTCATCGGAGGCGAGAAATAATACCGCCCCGATATAGTCCCATACTGTTGCCCCTCGTTCGAGAGGTGGTGCGTCCACAGCGGCAGATGGTAACTCAGGTAGCGTATCGTCTTCAGGAATATTTTGTGACGCGTTCATACCGGTCGGTGCTCCGCCACCCGGTGCTACAGCGTTTACTGTAATACCGTGTGGACGTAGTTCCAATGCCAGGCTCCGTGTGAGTCTATTCAGAGCGGCTTTGCTGACACAATAACTGAGCACCCCGACGTGTGATTCCTCAGCATAGATAGAGGAATTGTTAATGATACGCCCTCGTATGTTCTGTTCTACCATCACCTTAGCGACCGCCTGTGCGCATAGCAGACAGCCTTTCACATTAACCGCCATCACTCTGTCAAATTGACCTGGCGTAAGTTCAAATAACTTCTGAGGTCCAAGGATACCCGCATTATTGAATAGAATATCAATCCGTTTAAATGCATCCACAGCCATATCTACAGCCGATTGAACTTGCTCAGGCACCGTAACATCCAAATGAACAGCAATCGCTTCCCCGCCTTTGGCACGTACTTCGTCAGCAACAGCATCTGCACTCCTACCACCAGCGACAACAATAGATGCGCCCTCTCGGGCGAACGCCAAACACGCCGCTCTTCCGATACCTAAGGGGCCACCGCCACCTGTTACAAGGGCAACTCGATTTTCAAAACGCATTCTGTCCTCTCTATCACGCGATTTTTTCTGTTCCTCTGTATATAACTATTCTATCATAACGCCTAATATTTTACAAGGTTTCACTTGATTTATTTAGAGGCTGTCGGCTGTCAGCAGTCGGTTTTCAGTTCCCAATCATAGTAGGTGCGGTTTGAAACCACTTCCTTGATTTCTCTCTTCAGCGAGCAAACTTTTTGCTTATAGTCGCGACTTTCACTGATCACTGATAGAACCGACAACTGAATACCTCTGTGATTTATTAGATACATGTAGACGTGAAAATCTTCACTGAAATCTCCGATAAGTTTCGATGTAATTCAGAGATCACCGTTATGGGATTCAAGAGATGAAAGCAACGTTTTCTACACATAAACTTCATCAAACCATGTCTATTAGGTCTGGAGATTAGCGATTATACATTTTTAACTTGACAAACTCTTGTTAAAAACCTTACTATAGTTAGTGAAGGAGCATAAGATGCCAAAATTTATGCTTTATTTCACATCTCATAAAAAAAGGAATTTTCATAGTGGCGCAAACGCAAAAAACGATCCGCTGGTGGCCGCTTTTTGTTATTCTCGGTCTTGCCATTTTAGGCATCATAGTAATTTGGATACTGGAAGCAGGTCATCGTCAAGACAAGGTCCTTTGGATAACCATGGTTGTTATCCTTACAACCCTCCTGGAAGCCTTGTGGCTATTAGGTTTTTCGCGTTTACGTTGGAGGACGAAGTTAATCACCCTTGCCGTAGTCATTCTTGCGGGATCCTTCGCTGGCGTTGCATTCCAGTTCAAAGGATTCAGCGGCGACCTTATACCGATCTTTGAGTGGCGATGGCGCGGGGAACCAACCACCTTCCAACAGGATACAGGTGAAACATCTATATCGCAAATATCCGCCACCGACTATCCACAATTCCTTGGACCGGATCGGAACGGCATCGTGTCAGGTATCAAGTTAAATCTTGATTGGGAGACGCATCCACCGAAACTCATTTGGCGACAATCCATTGGTGCAGGTTGGTCAGGCTTTGCAGTCGTCGGCAATTCAGCAATCACGCAAGAACAGGAAGACGACTGGGAGAAAGTGGTCTGTTACGAACTACACACTGGGGTAGTCAAGTGGAGTCATAAAGACCGATCGCGCTATAATTCACCCCCGGCTGGGCTCGGGCCCCGTGCTACACCGACAATTTCAGGAAATAAGGTTTACACCATCGGTTCAACAGGGATCCTTAACTGTTTAGACTTTGAAACAGGTGAGCAGCTCTGGATGACCCATACTTTTGAAGAGAACAAAGCGGAGCCACCGCCTTGGGGTGTCAGCATTTCGCCGCTTGTTTTCGATGAACTTGTTATTGTCAGTGCAGGTGGCGCAGTCGCATACTACAAAGAAACAGGCGAAATCGCATGGACAGGTTACCGAACGCAAAGCGGTTACAGTTCACCACTCGTGACAACGCTATTAGGCACCGAACAGATCATTCTTTTTAATCAAGGGTTAATCACCGCCCATGAACCACTAACCGGGAAGCTTTTGTGGAAACAGCCGTGGGTAGAAATATACGCAGAATGTGTCGCGCAACCAGTTCCGATTTCCGATGATACACTCCTCGCTTCAACCGGCTATGGTGCCGGTGCTAAGCTTTATCAGATCTCGCGTAACCCGACCCGTGAATTTGACGTTTCCATTATATGGGAAACGATAAACCTTAAAGCAAAATTCACCAATATCATCTACTACGATGACTATCTGTACGGACTTGATGACGGTATCTTCGCTTGTATAAACCCAACCGACGGTACACGTCAATGGAAACGTGGTAGGTACGGACACGGTCAGACATTGCTAATTTCGGATGTCCTGCTGGTAACAACCGAATCCGGTGATGTGGTACTCATTGAACCTAACCCAAAACGCCATATTGAACACGCACGTTTTGCAGCATTAACAGGTAAGACATGGAACACGCCAGCACTCGCGGGTCGCTACCTTCTTGTACGGAATGACCGCGAGGCAGCCTGCTATGAATTACCAGTCATCAACACGAAATGATTTGTCACCCTGACATACTCTCGCACTCATAATATATTCCCTCGTATCCACCAAGGATGAAAAAGAGAAAGGAACAGGTCAGCAGAATGTTTAGACACATACGGAAGTTAGCAATACTTTTGATCTGTTGGAGTATCGCGCTATTGCTCCCGATATTTACCGCGTCAGCGGGTACATACCGGAACATCCCGAGTAAATACCGAAGTACAATTGATTCGCCTTTGGAGGCTGACTTTGAACGTTATATCAAAAGCCGGCGTAGCCGAAAAATCTTGGCATCAACCGACCGGACTAGCTTCGTGGTCTACGATATATCAAAAAACAGAAAATTAGTGTCGATCAACGAAGATCGGCAAATGATGGCAGCCTCGCTCATTAAGAATTTTGTGATGCTCGCCTATTTTCACGAAGTCAAATACGGGCGGCAAAAACATACTACTGTAAACAAACGTAATCTGGCGAACATGATCCAGTGGAGCTCAAATTCGTCAACTAACTACTTCATTCGATTGCTCGGTGGGCCGGCGCGAGTGAATAAGATACTGCGCAGCAATTATCCGTACTTTAAGCAGACTCGGATTGTGGAATATATCCCGTATGGCGGGCGGACTTATAGAAACATGACCTCCGCACGCGACCTAAGCACATTTTTCTTGCGGCTGTGGCAAGGGAAACTCCCTTTTTCCGAAAAAATGAAGTGGTACTTCAAGCTCAAAAATGGGGATTATATCTATAAACAGACCTACATCCCTACTTCAGTGGAAGTTTACAACAAAACTGGAACCGTCTACGGATTGGTAGGTGACGGTGGCGTATTGGTTCTTCGAGACCCGCAAGGTAGGGCAAGACCTTACATCTTCATCGGATTGATGGAGGACAGGACGAAGACAAACCGCAGAAATCGGTGGCAATCCTTTTATGATTGGAAGAACCGTCGCGCTTATATCTTACGTAGACTCTCCGAACAGGCTTATAAGTACATCTATGAAAAGCACTATGGCGGACGATTAGCGCGCCACTAACGGTGTAAGGGGACACTTATGCGACGCGTTGTTGATATCGGCAGACGTATTGAACTCATACCCATTGATCCACATTTCCACGACATCACTATCGGACTCTATCGCCAACAGACAGTTGACGCAACAACAGGTAAAGATTTCCCTGTTTTCTTAGTGCATACCTACAGTCAGATTTCAGGTGCCGCCGAGAGAATCGAAAGCGTGATAAAGGCGATGCAAACACTCGGTGGAATGCTGAGAACTCCTGACGGTTTGCTCTATTTCGCTTGTAATAGTGCACACGAAGCCGCGTGTCGCCGCGTTTTTTTGGAAGCCTGTAAACTCACATCAAACACCGCCGTTGAACCACGTCCGCTCAACATACTCGATAAGAAATCGAAACTCACTATTGCAGTAGATTCAAGCGGAAAAGGCATCTACCGGGTTACAGCAGAAAGTGAAGGGAGAGGTGCAGCCCGACGGACCTCAGCGATTGCGGGTGGCTTGATGAAATTGGGTGAAATGGAAAGCATCGAAACCGATAATAAAGACACTGTCGCTTTTGCTTGTGCGCAGTCGCACGACGCACTGATCGGCCTCTTGCTGACGCGCGCGCCCAATGTTAGAATCGTCTTGCGTGAAGAAGAAATGGAAGCTGCACGCGGTGTACTCACCGCACCGAGCCAACAGACATAAAGGAAACCGAAGATGCAAAAGACAATGACCGGTCGTGAACGTGTACTCGCCGCGCTTCGCAACGAACCGACCGACCGAACCCCTGTCTGTAATCCGACCTCCGTCGCAACCGTCGAACTCATGGACCTCGTGAACGCGCCATTCCCACAAGCAAATCGAGAGCCGGAACTGATGGCACGTCTCGCCGCTACAGGATACACCGAACTCGGCTTTGACACTATCATGCCCGTCTTCACGATTATCCAAGAATCCAGTGCGCTCGGCTGTAAGATTCAGTGGGAACAGAAAGATAACTGGCCCACCGTTAGAATGCGGGAACCGATCTGGGAAGATGTGGATGACATCGTTATCCCAGACGATTTTCTAACACATCCAGACACTCGATGTGTGCTGGAAGCGATTAAAATCTTAAAGAAAGAATACGGGGATGAGGTTGCCGTTATCGGAAAAACGATGGGCCCCTGGTCGCTCGGTTATCACTGTTTCGGTGTTGAACCTTTCCTATTGTTATCGCTTGATGATCCAGGGAAAACGAAACTCGCACTTGATCGGATGAAGGAAGCCACTGTGCAATTCGGTGTCGCACAAATTGAGGCGGGTGCCGATGCGCTCACGCTTCCAGACCACGCCACAGGCGACCTGGTCAGCGGTGAATACTATCAACGTTATCTCCGTGACCTTCACATCGAATTCGTTGAGCGTATTCCAATCCCTTTAATACTGCACATCTGCGGACGCACGGTTGACAGAATGGAGTACATCGCACAAACCGGCATGGCAGCTTTCCATTATGATTCCAAAAACGAACCCCAAGAATCCATGGACATCGTGAAAGAACGGATTGCGCTTATCGGGAACATTAACAATCCTGAAACACTGTTTGCTAAAGAACCGGAAGACGTTAAAGCAGAAGTGGTAAAAAACCTTGATGCTGGTGTCCCGCTGATTGGACCGGAGTGCGCGATTCCACTTCAGACCACTATTGAAAACCTTCAGGCGATCCCAGAAGCGGTACAGGAATGGCATCGCTCATAAACAGGAACCGCTTCGGAAAAAACAATCCATGAACAAAATTGCTATTTTGCTACTAACAGTCAGTTTGACGCTGATCGGTTTGACCCACGGTTATACACAAGATGAGGATTTCGATGCTCGGAGTGCCTCTGATGTCAACGCCGATGGCTTCGTGAACATTCTTGATTTGACGTTCATCGCCTCACACCTTGGTGAGATGCCCACTGCGGACCAGGTTCCCAACCCGGACATCAATCGCGATGGCACGGTGAATATCCTCGATTTGGTGCTTGCTGCCAGCTACTTCGGCAAAACATCTGGTATCCCATTTGAAGTTACCGATGCGACTTTTGACGACATTGTTTTGGGTTCCGAACTCCCTATTGTCGTAGAATTCAAATCTGAGTTCTGAATATACTGTATACTGATGAAGCCTGTGGTCACAGCGGTAGCATTAGAATATCGGGATACCTTCACCTTCGCCAAGTTGGATGTGAATACCCAAAAGGAAAAAACAATCGAATATGGAATTCGCGGAACACCTACCTATATTGTATTCAGAGATGGAGAGATTGTAGGTAGATTTATTGGCGCGATGCCCAGTGCTAAATTGGTGCAGCAAATTCTCAGCATCTTAGAGATTGAAGAAACTGAATAGGAATTTTAAGGATAAGGAAGGAAATCCATGAAAAAATTGATTTGTTCATTGCTAACACTCAGTTTAGCACTGTTCGTTTTAACAGCAAACTACGCCGAAGAAGATACCGATATTGAGATTTTGAGGGCAGCTGATGTCAATGCTGATGGAATGATAGATATCCTCGATCTGGTGCTGGTCGCTTCGCACTTCGGCGAGACATCCACTGCGGATCAGCCTCTGAACTCAGATGTCAACGGTGATGATCATGTCAATATCCTTGACTTGGTCCTTGTCGCGAACCATCTTGGCAAAACTGTCAGACCTCCTGTGGCGTTCGTGAGTGTGGACCCCGCGATTGACTCCGAGATTACTGTGGATGACACCATCACCCTGACTTTTGACAATCCACCAGAGGACGTTACTGTTAGTGAAGGTACGGCTACAGTCACCGATAATACCGTCACAATCGCGGGACCCTTCACACCCGGCACACTGGAGTTGACGATCACTTGGGCAGATGGTTCCAAAATGCTCAACTATGCCGTCCGTCAGCCAGCGGAGTTTGTCGGTGCAGCCCCAGAAAGCGAAACAGAAATTACCACAAACGACACCATCACACTGACTTTTGATCATTCACCAAAGAACCTTACTGTCAGTGAAGGCATCTCTATTATCACTGGTAATACTGTCACAATCATAGGACCCTTCACGCCTGGCACACTGGAGTTAACTATCACTTGGGCAGATGGTTCCAAAACGCTCAACTATACCGTCCGTCAGCCAGCGGAGTTTGTCAGTGCCGATCCAGAAAGCAAAACAGAAATTACCACAAACGATACCATTACACTGACTTTTGACAATCCACCAGAGGACGTTACTGTCAGTGATGGCGTTGCTACAACTGATGGAAATACTGTGACTATCACGGGACCCTTCACACCCGGCACACTGGAGTTAACTATCACTTGGGTAGATGGTTCCAAAACGCTCAGCTATACCATACGTCAGTCTTCGGACTTTGTGAGTGCCGACCCAGAAAGCGGGACGGAAATTACCACGAACGATACCATCACCCTGACTTTTGACAATCCACCAGAGGACGTTACTGTCAGTGATGGCGTTGCTACAATCACCGATAATACTGTGACTATCACGGGACCCTTCACACCCGGCACACTGGAGTTGACGATCACATGGGCAGATGGTTCCAAAACTCTTGACTATACCATACATCAGCCTGTGGCGTTCGTTAGTATAGATCCTACAATCGAGTCGCAGCTTACCGCAGACAGTACCATCACCCTGACTTTTGACAACCCACCAGAGGACGTTACCGTTAGTAAAGGCACCGCTACAATCACCGATAATACTGTCACAATCACGGGGCCTTTCGCACCCGGCTCCCTTGAGTTAACTATCACATGGGCAGATGGAAGTTTAGAGTTTACTTACACAGTCGCCGAAGCGGATACCGAGGCACCTTCAATCACTGGCGGAACTATCAACGATGGTGATACAGATGTTGATGCCGAAGGGATTAACAGTAGCGCATTAATTGAAGTCGAGTTCAGCGAAGCGGTAAGTGGCACCATCGCACTGCAAACCGAAGACGACGATGATGTCGGTTGGCTTGGTAAAGTCGAAGGTAATAAAGCGGTTCTTGAACTCGTCAAAGGCAAAGAGCTTGACCCGGAAACTACATACGTTATTGCGGGGAAAGTTGAAGACGCTGCTGGCAACGAAACGGACATCAATATTACTTTTACGACTGCCAGTACATACGACGGCATCCCGATTGAAGTCACCGATGCGACATTTGACACACTTGTGCTTGGGTCAAAGACCCCCATCGTAGTTGATTTTACAGCGGAGGGGTGACATTTTTGCCAACAAATGGTGCCAGTTGTCGCCGAAATTGCGAGAGAGAACAAGGATACATTCGTTGTCGCGAAGTTGGATATTGATGATAGTCCGCAAACAGCTCGGAAATATGATGCTATTCGCATACGTCCAACTTTCATCGTCTTCCAAGATGGAGAGATTGTCGAACGTTTCAGAGGTGTAACGCCGAAAGCCGAGTTTGTCCGGAAGGTACTTGATGCGATAGACGTTGAGGAAAATTAATCGCACGCTAAATCTGTCAGGATTTACACACAACGCGCTTATTAAAGATACCGAAAGTGTGGAAGAATCTCGTTCCATTTCTCCGCTTGCTTCTTGTCAAATGAAAGTGTGGAACAGATGGTCTCTTCCACACTTTCCGCCTTCCAAATCTCCCGATTTTCTATCCAAACAGGAATTTTGCGCGAGTTCTATCTGTTTCTTCAGCACTACACGGTATTTCGGTGGTAGAACCACCACTCCAGCAGGAGGAGAAGAAATGCCATAAGTGCAAACCAACGCCACACTTCCTGCGTCATGGGCTGTAATCCGCCTTCCATCACGGGGGCTGTTTCGTCTGTATCTTGTTCTATAACAGGATGCGAGAGTGCCGACACGCTCGCGTCCAGGAGATTAATCGTAAACCGTTCCAGCTGCCTGTCATCAGCATAGAGGGTATAGACTCCAACCTGATCTGTATCGGTAAATATGGAATCACGCACTGGAACCATCCGTTCATCCGGTTTCTGCACGTGAAGGGTAGTGTCCTCGGCGATAGAGGCAATGCGCACGTGTTCTCCTGTCCGGAAGGCATGTCGGGTCTGTCCCTCTTGAAATACGACCGGTTGGAGCATGGCACTTCTCGCCTCAAACCATGCTAAACAGTGATACAAAAATAACGGACCATCCGGGATAGTCAGCGCGAGGGTATGGCTTTCCGGTCTTGATACGTCAAAGTTGAATGCATCAAACTCAAAAACAACAAAGTGACTGCCTGATTTCTCACCTATCCATATCAATGATCCCTTTTCTGTTTCTACAAGCGAATGTCCTAAGAGCGGCAACGTCCGGTGGGTAGATTTAATCACCTGTAATTCTTGCAGCGGCACATCTACCATGAGCGGATGGGTTTCATCTGTCTTGATAACGCGCACCGATGCTGTAACTTCCTCAACAACACGAGCATCCTCTGGTACAAATGGTAGATTGCTGCCAGGATTGACGAAAATCAAGTGTGTTCCAGAGGCAACTTCAGTAGCCCCCCCGAAAGCCTCGCGCCCAGCAGGTGTGCCACCATCAAAGATTGCGATATGTGCGTCACCGGTACCGTGATAATCCGAAGGGGCAACCTGATGGAGTTGGAGGTGTTTTCCGTATGTCCTTAATAACGCAGGCAACAAAGACTTTTGATTGTCACTAACAAGCAGGATCCGCAATGGCGAAACACCGGACAGAAGCGCAAAGGCACTATTATCAACTACAAAGTCATCTGCTAACTGAAGGTGTGCACTCATAACCCGCCCCTCTAAACCTATCGGATCGCCCGAAAACCGGATAGATTTAGTTTTGCCCGGAGGGATAGACACTGTTTTGTCATCAAAGGGTTCACCTTCTACCGCCAATTGAACGTCCAATTCTCTGGGAGCGTCCGTAAAATTTCGGACACCGACCAGCACCTCGTACTTGTCCGCTACGACTTCAACGTTGAAATGAACAATCCCGACATTCTCGGCTGCGCCGCCGACTCCGATTTTATGGACCGGCAGCGATATATCCGGCAGGTTTTCAAAATTATCACTGATAAAGAAGACTTCGTCTTGTGGTGACTCTGCATAGTGCGTTGCAGCGTCAAAAACGGGTTGGAGATTGCGTGGTGCCTCGCTTGGCGGGATATTTTCTATTGCGCGCTGGAGTTTGGCTGTATCCGTTGTGAAGGCTTCTTGGATAGCGGCGGGATTTGTCAGCATAAGCATCATTCCGCCCTCTGCTGAGACCTGTTCTATATGGTCCAGTGCCGCCTGTTTTGCTAAGTCGAGACGGGTTTGTCGGACCTCTGTTGCCAACATACTCGCGGAGTTGTCAATGATGAGAATTGCCCGTCCCGGCATAAAACCGGGTCTACGCAATGCTGGGCGCGCTACGCTGAACGTGACAAGCAACAAAAACAGCACTTGCAGCAGTGGAAGCAGCAGGTTCCGGAGTCGTTGGAAAGGGATATTCGCTCTCCGATCTTCATCAGTGGAGAGCCAAAGCATAATGCTGGGGACACGGTGGGTGTGGCGGCACAATTTTAGGAAGTGAAGTACCACCACAATCGGGACGAATCCCAACAGATAAAACGCGGCAGGATTCAGGAACTGCATTTTTATAGTTTTCAGTTTTCAGTTTTCAGTCGTCAGTTACAAGAGGTTATCGGTTAATTAAACCTACTTTTAACTAACTGATAACTGATGACTTTTCCAAAATTTGCTTTAAGAAGTGCTTTTGCCTTCCTCCTCTCTTCTTTTTTTCAAAGTGCGTAGCCTGAAACGTAGTGGAAAGGTTTTTTGCAATGTAATACAAGGAATGGATTTAGTCTATTCCCAGACTAAATCCGGTGTTTCTTCAGGTCTACGTAAAGGAATGTGAAGTCTCCAGCCTACCTTACCGAACCGCAAGGAATATTAAGAATCCTCTTTTTCTTTGAGGCTTTGCATAACCTCTTCGGCATCCAGTTTGCCGACTTCACCATAGTCTTGTAAGCGTTCACACGCTGCCCGAACTTTATCGTGTTCGTCAAGTTCCAAATAGAGGCTCGCGAGATTCTTGTGCATCTCCCGAAATACGCCTGGCCAGTTCCGCTGACCTTCTTTATCAACGATACGGGTTGCATTCTCAAGCGCAGTGTTGACAATCGCGTCTAAATCGGCCTTCTCTTCATTTGAAATACGAAAATCTGGCTGTTTGCGCTTTTCGTTGTAGGCTTTCAGTTGTCCAATTGCCTTATCACATTCGTTGTATGTTTTTTCAATGCTCAACGCGCCTTCAAAAATTTTCGATAAAAATCCAAGTTTCATAGCGTCTCCGAATCAGTATAGGTGTGGGTGAGACGAGTGTGTCTCACCCAAGAAATAAGAGTGTTAGAAATCGGTTTTCAGTTCTCCCCATGTCACTGCCAACTTGTCATGTGCCTCGACTGCAAGCACACCGGGTACGCTCATTTCCATTGATTCTTGAATTTCCTCTTCGGTCAACGCCGCGGCGTATATGACGACTTCATCAATAATAGCGTCCTCGACTTTGTGGAGGTTCGGGTTTTCGCCTGCACCAATGTAAATCGCCGCCTCTTTATGCTCAGGCAAATCAAAATTCTCTGGCTGCTCACCGATAAACTCGCCGTTGATATAGACTTTACCATCTTTACCATCGGCAACTAACACGTAATGGTACCACTCTTTTAATTCAAATGTGAAGTTTCCGAGACTTTTGTCAGCGTGATGCCCGGCATCCCAGAACGGGTTGAAATTGGGGTTGACCATAATTCGGTATTCGCAACATCCAGCTGCTGCAGCTTCAATCGAGATAATCCCATCGTATGCGTTGTGTGCATTAAGGTAAAACCACGCTTCCATCGTGATGACTCCCTTTTCACCAATCGGAACAATAAAATCATTCGCAGCCATCTGAACGACACCGCCATTGAGACGTATCGCTTTCTTGAATGCCCCATCAACGAGTGAACCTTTTCCAACCAGTTCAGCTTCGTTCCCATTGCCGGAATCGTCAGTAACCTTGTTGCCATTCAGTTTGTCAAAAGAGTAATAGACAAGGATGTCCTCTTCCTCAACAGCATAAGAAAGCGTAACAGCAAATACACAGATCGCTGAAAGCCCTAATACGATCATACTTTTAAGCATCTCCATATCCTCCTTCAGTGTTTTAACTAAAGTAATTCTAACATAAGTGGGTAACAGTGTCAACGCATATTTGGTTTTTAGCTGCGGGTCGTCAGTTGTCAGCGGTCGGCTTTTAGCTAAGTTCATAGACATGCTTTGTAATCACCGAATCCTTCTGCTATAAGCGGCGTAACGGAATTTCCTCACCTACCCCCATTTTTTGGAGAAGCATTGTGTTATCAGGTATTTGATTGAAAATGTATGGGAAAGGCAGTGAGATTATAGTAAAATACCTCCTTACGACCCACTACTTATCAGCGACTGATAAAAGTGTAAGGAGGTATTTTATGAAAAACAGATATGCCCCGAACCGGGCAAATCCGAAAACTATGATAACGCATTTTCGAGAACTTTTCAAGTCCATTGGTCTGAAAAAACCGAGTTTCCGAAATCTGTTGTTAGCTGTCATGGCGGTCTGCACAGCGAAAACCTTTCGTATCAATGAAATCGCGACGCGTTTACCGATTGCTGTGAAAACAGAAAAGTCGAAACAGAAACGGCTGCTGCGTTTCCTTGATACACCGTTGCCTATGCCACGTCTTCAGAACGCATGGTTTACTTTCATTGTCGGGCGTCTTTTGCGCATCAAAGCAGGTCGGTATTTCCTCTTGCTTGTTGATGAGACCGACCTCATTGACGGTTGGAAGGCTATCGTTGCGGCGATGCCCTTTCGCCACCGAGCGATCCCTGTGTTTTGGTTTATCTATAAAGATGAGGAGATACAATCAAGGAAGTATAAAAGTCATAACGAGATTATTCAACGCTTCTGCCTGAAACTTTATCGACTTTCTATCACTTCTCAAGCGACTCATAGAAAGCCACCGATCCTCGTCTTTGACCGCGGTTTCGCCCGTGGGAAATATGTCATCAAGTTTCTCAAAGACCGAGAGATCCCGTTTATCATGCGGGTTTGCCGCAACGTCGGGATCCGTTATCAAGGCAGTGTTAAGAAACTTGATGACCTGAAAAATAAGTTTTATGGAGACGTGCTTTACCACGCGACGCATCAGATACCTCTTCAACTCTACGTCCGCAGAAATAATGGATTCAAAGACCCGATGTATCTGATTTCAAACCACGTCTCGGGACATCAACTCTATCACTGCTACAAACGCAGGATGCAGATTGAACATGGGTTTCGAGACATCAAGTCGTGTTTTGGTTTCGGCAAACTCGTTTTGAAGAAACCTACACACCCCCGTGTCGCCGTTCTATGGCTGCTGGCGTGCGTGGCTTACGGCTTGTTATTTCTCAGTTATGAGAAGGCGGCGACACGGTGGGCGAAAACCTTCAATGGTCGCCAAAAACGATATTCGGTCATAAATGTCATCAAGCGCGTGATTTCTGACGTTTGGCATCCGGGGTATCTCCTATCATTTTTCACGGATCCTCGATGTAGAGGGGATACGCTTTTTGACATTTATTAGCGTGGGTTTCTCGTACCTATACCCTCTCACAAACCCTAATCTTATACCTCAGAAAAAAATGGGGGTAAGTGAGACGGAATTTCGACTTGCGGGTTAGTGCGTAAAGTGCTACAATAACGGCATGACACTTCTTGAAGCGATTCTTCTCGGTATTTTACAAGGCTTAACCGAATTCCTACCCATTAGCAGCTCAGGACACCTCGTTTTGGCACAGCAGTTCCTCGGATTGAAGGAACCACTCGTCTTTTTCGATGTGATGCTTCATGTCGGGACGTTAGCGGCTGTGCTTGTCGTCTATCGTGAAGCGATAGGCAAGTTAGCGATAGGCGGCGTTTCTACACTCGTGGACACTCAATTTTGGCGAAAACCGAGTTCAACGTTCAATACATCCGCTGAACTCAAGTTTATATGGCTGATACTGCTCGGCTCTATTCCGACCGGTGTCATCGCAGTGCTGTTCAAGACAGAGTTAGAGTCTTTCTTTGATGAAGTTCGACTTGTGAGCATTATGTTAATTCTCACGGGTGTTATTTTGCAATTGCCTCGACTTCGCAGACAGGACGTAGATAGTTCTGATACTTCAACTCGGAAATTGAAGACGTGGCACGCGCCCTTCATCGGGATCGCACAAGGATTCGCAATTACCCCGGGTATCTCTCGCTCCGGTACAACAATCTCGTTGGCTCTGTTTTTGGGGATTCCAGCCAAAACGGCTGCGGAATACTCCTTTCTGCTCTCAATTCCGGCGATACTCGGTGCCGTCGTGCTGAAAAGCCGAGATGTCGGAGACACTACTATATCACTATATATCGTGGGGGCGGGGATGCTCGCCTCGTTTATTGTCGGTTATATCGCGTTGCGGTTTCTATTGGTCGTGCTAAACCGAGGGAAATTTTCTCTGTTTTCCTACTACTGTATCGCTTTAGGATTGGTATCGCTTTTAATTGCCTTAATCCAATAAGTCGCAACACATCCAAGAATTTTTTGATTGTAGTGGCGCATCTCTGGCACGACACCGATACTGTCCAAGAGGTCACAAATTTTCTGATCGTTCTGGAGCGTGTTTCGGATCCATTTTTTTCCAGTCCATCTATAAATGAGACTGGCGAGATACATCTGCAACGGTTTTAGCCTGAAGCGTTTGAGGTAACGGAGTGGAAACCCTAAGCCGTGTCCGGAAATAGCGAGCGTGCCGCCCGGTTTCAGGACGCGTGTAAGCTCAGTCAAAGCAAAACGATCATCAGGGACGTGTGGCATAACGAGGAGACAGGTTACGAGATCAAAAGTTTCGTCTGCGAACGGCAAAGTTGGAAGCGCGGCACGGAGCAAGGTCGGAACAACAGAAGACGGATCTATTGAATTTTGGATTTGAGAACGTCCAAACACCAAGAAGGTCTCGTCTACATCAACGCCAACGAGGAGTTCCGGTGCATCGGTAGAAAGTGCGACAAGGAGGTTTCCGGGTCCGCATCCGACATCCAAGACTCTTTTACCGGTCGCATCAATATTCAGTGTGTCCAGTTGTTTTCGTGTCGCGCCGTGTTTTAGTTCACGGTAAGCGTTCTGAATGTAATCGGAATGCCATTTTGTCAACGTATGATTCATCTTATGCACAATATAGAGTTTTAACCATTTGCCAAGCCCTTGGAGAATAGGTGTGAACTTCGCGCGGAGCGACGTAAAGCCAGTCTCATCGGTATACGTATCTATTCGCCGAATCAAAATTGCTGATAAATATCTTCCAATTTTTTGATAGATTCTGCACTGTTGAACTTCCGCTGAATAGTTGCGCGCGCGTTTTTGCCCAACTTCTCAGCAAAGTCAGGTTCGGTCAATACCTGCTGCAGTGCCGCTGCTAACGCAGTTGGATCCTTCGGAGGAACTCGAACGCCGTTTGCCTCGTTTTCAACCAGGTCTACGATGCCCCCGACCTCCGATGCGATACACGGCATCCCGATTCCCATCGCTTCAATCAAGGCATTCGGTGAACTCTCGTGGAGTGACGGGAGGACAAAGACATCAGCCGTTAGCAGCAGAGAAAAGACATCCTCACAAAAACCGGGGAACGTCACCTGTGCTGAGAGTCCATATTCTTCCACAAGTGCGCGGAGTTCTGCCGCCAGTTCACCTTCACCGAGAAACGTGCAGCGCCATGCAATATTTTGTTGCTTCAGCAGGTTTAACGCCTCTATTAGATAACTATGCCCCTTTTCCGGTGCGAAGCGTCCGACACTGATGATTAACTTTTCCTCGGTTTCAGGTGTTGACTTCCGCCGCGTCCATACCTCGGTCGGCAATTCTAATAGATTAGGAATGCTATGAATCTTCTTGGCTGGATACCGCTGGCAGAGAAAATGTTGAATCGGTTCGGAATTCGTCAGTAGGACATCGGCGGTGTTATAGATGACCTTTTCAGTGAGCCAGAACCGGAATTTGCCATATCGGGCGTGATAATCGCCACGTTGTGAGGCGACAAACGGGATACGCCGCCAAAAACCACACTTACGAGAAAGTCCACAGAGGAAATTGGAATACCACAGCCAACTGTGTACGATGTCGGGTTTAAGTGCGCTGACAATACCAGCGATGGTGAACGCTTTTTCCAGTAGGTGCCGACGTTTGCCTCGCGCCGTGAGTGTGGTAACTTCTCGGACGCAGGGCAACGCAGCGAGTTCCGCTACACGTTCCCCCTCCGCACGGCTCAGTACTACAGATACTTCATACTGTTCTGGCGGTAACCGCGCTAATGTCTTGAGGAGTTGGGATTCGGCACCGTCTTTTGTCATGGAATCAATGATGTAAAGAATCCGCATTATTAGTTTTCAGTTTTAATGGTTATCAGTTTGCCTCGCAGTGAGAGTTAAAAGGTTTTTGATAATCTTAAAGTCTCTTTCTGAAAACTGAAAGGTTTTTCGCAGAAAAACCGAACTGAGAACTGATGACTCCTCTGCTACCAATATGTGTAAAGCAGGACTTCTCCAATGATGAGTTGCGCGACGAGTATCCCCGCAACCCAGTAGGAATCTGCCAGCGGGCGCGCTGTGAGGTGCTTGGCAACCGGAATGACAAAAAACGGTACCATGAAAATCCAGATACGCTCCACTTCCATCGTAAACAGGGTCGAGAATGTGAAAAAGAGGAGTGTAATGAGGAAACCAATGACAAAAGTGTCCACGGTTTCGTGCCGGAAGATCCAAAGTGTCCGAGGTTCAACGATATTCTGTTCGGCTGCGAGCGCGTCCTGCCGCCATTCTTTTATCACTGAGACAAGCTGCCGGAGCCAGACGACTGTTATTGGAAATCCGACACCGATAAGGAAGGCAAAAAGGTTGGCAAAACTCAGATGGAAATAGCGTCCGACGCTTTCGTACCCCGTGCCCATCCCTATCTCGTCTTTTTTGATCGCTGCCCAGAGTGCTTCAATCGGACGGAATCCAGTCAGGACGAAGAGCAAGAGGTAAAATCCGATGAATCCTGAACTCGCGAAGAGCAGTACCTTAAGATACTGCACGAACCGTTTCCGCTCCAATAAGGCGATAACGCACAAAAACACACCCACGACGACCGTCGAATACGTCATAAACATCCCCAACGCGAGTGAGAGACCTGTGAACAAACTATAGGGACGGAATTCATACCATTTCTGATCGGGTACGGTCTCTCGCTCTCGTGCGAGATAAAAGAGGTAAACGCTCAAGATCGGGAAGACGCTGAAGGGACCGTCCATTGACGTGCCAGTGAACATCACAAAATTGGGGGTGATAAGGAAAAGGAGGAGTGCGTAATGCGCGACCTTTTTGCCGTAAAGCATATCCGCGAGTCGGTAGATCGGTATCACCGCAAGCGCGGTAAAGAAGATTGTGATTAAAGATGCGGATATGAGATTGTACCCGAAGAGTCCGCTGACATGCCATAAGAAAAGCACACCACCGGGCGGATGCGTGCGCGTGTGGCCTGAAAGTGTATCAAACAGTTCCGGTTTGCTATAATCCCTGAGAAACCTACGGATCCCGAGTTCGTCAATCCGCGGCACATCACCATAATATTCCAGCCCAGTCCGCGTATACGGTTCCAAAAGCGTTAAGACTCGCTTTTTCGCGTCTTCTGTCCCAATCTCTCGGTATCCGTCAATTTGGGCAACGCTAATGTTAATTGCGATGAAACAGACGATCGCTATGCTGATTAAGCGTCGATCAGATATATCCGACAAGAGGTATCTGTGACAGAGATACAGGAAACCAACACACACAACTAAAGCAGGTAATATCCACAAACTCAAGTCAAAACTCGGTTGGGCGTAAAGCGGTACAACATGGTTGTTATATCCGACTGCCCCCAAGTCGAGCCCCGTCTCGCGCATGATATATTTCAAAATCAGATGATACAGACAGAAAAACAGCGCGATCAACCCGATTTGAACTGGGATTAATCGAATCGATTTTTGGATATGCTGCTGAAAGTCGTTCATTTTTAACCTTACGAGGCACTATCGCCCTCAGATGCTTGTAATTGCTGTGCTGCCTCTAATAGCGCGTTCGCCAAAAATTCTGGGTTGACTTCGTCTCTCCCTCGGAAGGTACGGACGCGTTCACCTTTAACCTTTAGGACTGCGAGTTCCTTACCACCCAAGTGGATGCCAACTTCAGCGTTGCGCGTTTCACCCGGTCCGTTGACTTCACATCCCATCACCGCCACCGGAATGTTGATGCCGTGTTTCTCCAGCAGTTCCTCGGCAACAGCGACGATGTTCTCATAACCTGCTTCCGGATCACCACGCCCACAGAACGGACAAGAGACAACGTCGAGCATGTCTTCCGCCATACCGAGTGCGCGTAGGAGTTCTTTCGCCGTCAGGACCTCCTCAACAGGGTCGCCAGTGATTGAGATACGGATGGTATCACCAATGCCTTCCAGCAGCAGTGTACCGATGCCGAGTGTTGATTTGACATGCGAACGCCGCGGTGTTCCGGCTTCCGTCACACCGAGATGTAACGGGTACGGCACTTTCGCTGAAAGCTGCCGGTTCGCCGCAATCATCCGAATCGGATCACTCGATTTAACAGAGATAGCGATGTCTCTGAAGTCGTGTTCCTCACAGATACTGACGTGCCGCATCGCACTCTCCACCAACGCCTCCGCTGTCGGTGACGGATATTTATCTAACAAATCTTTTTCAAGCGATCCTTCGTTAACGCCGATACGGATTGGGATATTCGCTGCTTTCGCTGCAGACAGTACCTCTGCAATCCGTTTCTCGTTACCGATGTTACCCGGATTGATACGAACTTTTGCCACGCCTGCATCTACCGCAGCGAGTGCATAGCGGTAGTTAAAATGGATATCCGATACGATCGGAACGGGTGCGCGTTTCACCAGTGTGCCCAGAGCCTTCGCGTCGGGTTCTTCAGGGACAGCGACACGGACAATCTGCGCGCCTGCCTCTGTACACCGTTCTATCTGTGCCAACGTGGCATCGACATCGTGGGTCAGTGTCGTTGTCATCGTCTGGATAGAGATAGGACTGCCGCCGCCGATCGGGATGTCTCCTACCATGATTTGCCGTGTAGGGCGTTTGTTGCTGAGCTGTACAAGTTCTTTCATATCTTTTATAGTTATCAGTTATCAGTTGTCAGTCGTCAGTTAAGAGGGGCCTTTGTAACAATCTATCTAAATTTTGCCTATACGCGAGAAACTTTGTCTTTACCTTACATTCTTAGCGTATTCCAAGAAGCGGTGCGTTATTATACGGTGGTCTCTTAACTGACAGCCGATAACTGACAACTGACAACTTTTAATGCTTTGATAAATCTTTCGTTTTCTTGTCGTGTGCCGATTGTTACACGGACTGCTTTTGGATAACCATAACCTGCTATGGGACGCACAATGACCCCTTGTTTCAGGAGGGCATCAGCGATATCTGCTCCCGACTGCGCCACGTGCAACATAATGAAATTGCCTTCGGTTCGGATATAGCTGACTCCCATGTCGTCAAACGCTTTATAGAGGAACGCTTTTCCGGCTGCGTTGCTCTTTTGGCTTTCCTTAACGTGATGTGTGTCCTTCAGTGCGGCGCGTGCTGCGGCTTGTCCTATCAAATTGCAATTAAACGGCTGCCGTACCCGATTGAGCGTCTCAACTAATGGTGGGGGCGCGATGCCATAGCCGATACGCAGTCCTGCAAGCCCATAAATTTTAGAAAAGGTACGGGTAATGATAAAATTCCGTCCCTCCATCACATAAGGCAACGTCTGCGGGTAGTCCGAACGGGCAACATATTCATAATAGGCTTCGTCAAAAACGACAAGTACGTCTGCGGGGACCTGTTCCATGAATGCTGCGGTCTCGTCCGTCGTGACCATCGTCCCAGTTGGGTTATTCGGATTCGCGATGAAGATAACCTTTGTTTTATCGGTGATCGCTGCTGCCATGGCGGTGAGATCGTGTGTATCATCTACCATCGGCACAACGCCAGCCGTTGCGCTGCATAACTTCGTCACAAGGCTATAGACGACGAATGCGCCCGCCGCATAGATAACTTCATCATCCGGAGCGATGTATGCCTCAGCGATTAACTGTAGCACATCGTTTGAGCCGTTCCCCAAAATCAGGTGTTCAGCGGAAACCCCGATATGTGCTGCGAGTTCCTTTTTAAGGTAGTAGGCGTTCCCGTCGGGATAGAGGTGGCCCTGTGCGGCACTCTCCGCAATCGCTTGCGCCGCCAACGGTGACGGACCGAGCGGGTTCTCATTCGATGCCAGTTTGATAATATCGGTGATGCCCAACTCGCGTTGGACCTCTTCAATCGGTTTACCACCCTGATACGGTTGAATCGTGTCAATACCGGGTTTCGGTTTTAGCATAATGTTTTTTGTATCTATTTTTTCAAGCGCGTTCTACCGACGCGTCTCAGCACAATTCTATTATAGCACACCTTTTCTTTTTTCAAAAGGAATTTTCCGCACAGAAGAGATTTACATTGTTCTATTGACATTCAAATAACGCTTGTGTAAAATAAAGTGCAATCTCAATAAGTTTTCGATTGATTCAGTTCTTCTTATGAAAAAGGAGCATCAATAATGGCATTTTTGAGACACATCGCACTACGCACAAAGGATATGGAAGCCTCTCGCCGATTTTATGAAACCATCGGTTTTGCGTTCGTCGGTTACCGTGGACGCGGCGGACTCGACCTCTCTGATGGCACACTGAACATGACGATTCTCCAATATAACGGCGAGGAACGCGCGCCCTTTACGGAAGGCACAGAGTTTATCCACTTCGGCATCATTGTTGAGGATTTGGCAAACATTTACAACACCCTCCGCGATGGCGGATTTGAGTTGCTAATGGATAACGTGAAAAAAGGGGACGAAATTAGTGCTGATAAAGCACCCGAACGTTCTTTCAAAGTGGCAGACCCGGATGGTAACGTTGTCGATATTACCTGCGCTACCGATGAGTGGCGTGGTGTGAAAATTTAATGTGTCATCTCATCAAAATCCAATGGCATATCAAATAATGCACCTTTTTCGCACCAATTACGCGTCACTAACTATAAGTGAGATTACAAACTGTTAGCGGATAATGTGATACCATTTTTAATTGGATACCTTTCAATGTGCTTGTAGCACCTTTCAGACAAGTTGTGCATGTGGTATGAACTTTCAGAAATGGTATTATTCTAAGGAGTTTCACCAATGCCCAAAAAACAGATTGCAGCGAGTTACGAAAACTTTCACGTCCTTGCGCACGATTTGGACGAAACAGGTGACCTCAAAGCGGCGTGTAAGGAAACATTAGGCGTAGGGGTCCGGCTCGCAGATTGGAACGACATCCTCGCGTATTACCAAGAAGGTGGCTCGTTGGAGGATTTCATTGAGGCACTTAAGATACCGCTTGAGTATGTCAATCCCAACGATACGGATCCTATTCCGAACACCGCCTATCGCATTTCAATGAACGGCGAACTGCGCTGGCGTGGCCGCCACTATTTTGTTGCCCGGCACGACCACACCAAGCGGGTAGGTTTTTTGTCCCACAACGACATTGATAATTTCCGCTTGACGCTGGGTTCATGGTTCGGTAAGGGCGGGTTCGCGCTCTGCTATGGAGACCTTGATAGTACAGTAGCACCGCCAGAGCCAGATACCACCGAACCTGTACAGACATCGGGAGGATGAGGATGAGGATGCTAACGCAATGGCGGTGCCATTGCTCGTTCTCCTGCCCGGTAAGCACGTTTACAAAGCGTACATACCGGGCGGGATTTTAAACAAAATGTTAGATTCATTTTCAAATACCACCGGCTTGCACAAGGAAAATCTCCATAGGTGTCAATTTAGGGATATTTTGCGATATTTGGTGCGCCCCGATCATAGATGCTGAAGAAACACCCAAGCAAAAACCCCCTACGGGGCTTGGTTTTTGGCGGAGACACATTTCTACACAGATACCGTTCCTACGGAACTCAAGAGAGGTTTGAAGTCATCACGGTTTCCGCGTCGTATCCGGTTCGGTTGCAAACCGAACCTACCGAACCTGGGTACCCAAGCGGTTATTTTTTCTATAATTGACGCTTATGGCTTGCACAAGGAAAATCTCACATGTTCGGACGAAAAAAACAGATAATCGCTGCGTGCACTCTCTATCTTATAGCCTGCCTATTACCATTTGCTGGGGCACAAACCGACGAAATTGTTGACACTTATCCGCAGTGGAAATTGCCGAACGCGGCGAAAGCGCGTCTGGGAAAAGGAGATATTAACGCTATCCAGTTTTCACCAGACGGTGCCCAACTCGCCGTCGGAACGGACATCGGTGTGTGGCTGTACGATACCAAAACAGGCGAAGAAATATCTCTATTTCCGGGGATATGTGGGTCGCTCGCCTTTTCGCCTGATGGTCGTTTCCTTATCAATAGTGGTGGCGATTACTTCTCGAATCTTGGTGGGAGTCGTTGGGAGAACCGAATCGAGTTATGGGAGATAGCCACCGGTCGGGAAGTCCTATTTCCCAATATGCCGCCTGCTGCTGCGGTGCTGCATTTTTCCGGAGATGGTAAGACACTCATCAGTTTGCGTAAATCAAGAGACACGATAAGTCGGTTAGATATTGAGACAGGCAAGCAGACTGTCCACAAATTAGGAGAACGACCGGGTTACGGGCATCTTGAAGTCTACGCGCTCACAGAAGATAAAATCGCAATTGGCATGTATAACGGAGACCTTGCGTTATGGGACACGAGGACGGGCAAAAAGTTATCCACGCTCAGAGAAAATGCAAAAAAACTTGAGGTACCAGATGAACTGGTCGGACTGATTGATGATGAGAATAGTGTTTTCGCCTTGGCGTTTTCGCCCGATGGTACGCGACTCGCCAGTGGAAGCAGAGATACAACGGTACAACTATGGGACATTACCAACAAGACTGAACCGATCACGCTCCGAAGACATACAAATGAACCGACTGTGTTGGCATTTTCACCCGATGGAAAAGTGCTTGCCAGTGGTGGTGTTGACAAAAGTGTCCACTTGTGGGATACCACGACCGGTAAACCGATCGGTGCTTGCACAGGGCACGTGAGCAATATCAGGGCATTAGCATTTTCACCCGACGGAAAAATGCTTGCCAGTGGGAGTTCGGATGGTACGATCCGATTCTGGAACACACAGACAGCGGAACCGCTATCCATCGATACCACTGGACACATAGCATCTTTGGAAGCAGCGACGTTCCTTAAAGACGGTGCCACGATTGCGAGTGTCGGGTATAACCGGATACTCACGCTCTGGAATCTGAAAACTTTCCAAAAGACGACGCTTCAGACGAACAGGACACTTGAGATAATAGGGTTTCGGGGTTGGTATCTGGATTTAGCACTTTCGCCGGATGGCACGAAACTCGTCAGCTTCGGCACAGAGAGTCCTTCGCCTGAACCGTGGTCGGATTCTGTGCTGCGTTTGACAGATGTCAGCACGGGTCGCGAATTGATGTCTGTTCCTGGTAGTGCTTCAGACCTGACGTTTTCGCCTGACGCGAAGACTGTAGCAGGTACACGTTCGGGTACAATTCGCCTGTGGAATACAGAGACAGGTGAAACACTTGATATATCTCTTTCGGATCCGAACGCTGCCCCTGAAGAGCAGCACCGACCTATCATCAGGACCTTGGAATTCTCACCAGACAGTAGAAGACTTGCCGGTGGCACCATGGGTGGAGATGTTCAGATGTGGGATACGGAAACTGGGGAAGCACTCACGTCCTTCTTTGCAGAAGAACCCCCGACAGGCAATCGTTATCGGGATCCTATTATGGATGTGGCATTCTCATCAGACGGTTCGCTGCTTGCTGTCGGAAGTATGAAAAAGCTGCGCCTGTTGGGAAATCGGAGACAGCTCGGCTTTAAGGAAATATCCTATGATGCCGATGTCTGGGGCAATACATTACTATTTTCACCAGATGATACCGTCCTTGCTATCGGACTTATACAAAGCGGTGGCATCGAGTTATGGGATCTGACCTTGGGGGAAAAACTCACGACGCTTGATGGACATACAAATGCGGTCGAGACGCTTGCATTTTCGCCGGATGGCAAAACGCTTGTGAGCGCGGGCGGAGATGGAACAGTGCTCTTGTGGGACTGGGATGAAGTCCTCACAACTGCGCGGAATCCTGAATCTGGTGAAGTACTTGAAAACAAAGAAGCGCGTTTTGAAACAGTGTTGAAATTTGTTGAACGCACCGCAGACAATGAGGCAAACGCACGTTACATCGCGACATTAGAACAGACTTATCTCGAGAACAGATGGAAAAACATTGTTGAAGCGTTCACAAACAACCCAAATACCATGATGTTAGGATATGTTGAACGTAGGTTATTCTCGCAAATCGCGCAAATCGGCAGAACTGCCAAGGACCAAGAAAGTTACATGGATAGGCTGCATAAACTGATGGATGCCGTCCCTGACAACCTGAGTGTCCGCCTAAACATCCACCTTGCACTGGCGGCGTTCTACCGCGACAACGATATGCCCGAGAAAGCAGCAGCGCATATTCAAAAAACCGGCTTCATCACCGAAGAGGCATGGCTGATCCTGGGTCCATTTGATAACGCCGGGGGTATCGGTTACAATACGGTTTACATCCCGGAAGACGCAGCGCAGATTGACACAACTAAAATGTACGAAGGTATAGGTGGACAGGTCGGTTGGCAAAAAAGCACCGACGATATACGCAACGCCCATATCAGTCTCGGAGAGGATGTCAATTGGGGTGTTGCTTATGCGTTCGCAACTGTTATTTCGCCTGATGAACGAAAAGTCCAATTCCGATTCGATAGCGATGACCAAGGGAAAATCTGGCTTAATGGCAAACAGGTATTCACGCATACGAAAGCATTCACAGCAGAAATTGATAAATACACCATCCCAGTTACGTTCAAATCGGGTCAAAACAGTATCCTTGTCAAAGTATGTGAAGAGGTCGGCGGATGGGGATTCTACTTACGGATTACTGATACGGATGGAAACCCATTTGATGATTTGAAAATCAATCAGATAGAAGAAATAGGACTTGCGCGATAATTTAAATTCTGTTACACTGTAGTATTATGGATACACTGATATCCCCTACCAAAAGCGAAATTTGTTAATATAACTCACGCAAGTTCCCTTCTCACCACTACAAGTTGTTATGCGGGAGTAGATAGTTCCGCGTACTGAGATTTAAGTTTTCCGAATAATGCTGCGCGTTTTTTCAAGGAGGTATCCTTTATGATTGGACGAGGAAAATCTCATGTTGTCGCGTTCCTTCTGTGTCTGATCCTCTTCACCCTCGCCCTCTCACCACTGCTTCTTGCGCAAGATGAAGTGAACGACGGAAAAATCATTGAACGCTATAAACTGATGCTAAGCCGTAAACCGAAAGAGGGAAGTACGTTTGACCGGCTCTACCAGTTTTATCTCGAAGGTAGCGGCTTAGACGCGATGGTTGCCGATTATCAGGCAGAAGTGCAAGCAAAACCGGATAATCCGAACCCGCAACTGATCTTGGGACACATCTACAAACGCCTTGGGAAAGATGCTGAGGCTGTCAAAGCATACCAACGCGCTGTTGAACTCGCACCAAACAATTACTACCCACACTTTGCGCTCGGACAGGCGTATGCCATACTGATTCAACATGAAAACGCGATTGAGGCGTTGAACCAAGCGGCAAAAATCGCTGAGGAGACGCAAACCGCCACCCCCGAAGACCTTACCGCCATCTACAAAGCACTCGGCAGAGCATATTTTCGCCGCGACCGTGTTGACGAAGCAATTTTGGCATGGACGAAGATTGCTGAACTCGACCCAGAGAATATCTTTACACGGATTGAACTCGCCGACTTACTCCGTGAACAAGAACTTTACGAACAAGCAATCGCGCAGCACGAAGCAATCATTCAGATCAAAGCGGAAGATCCGTACCGTGTGTGCCTGAGTCGGCGCGAAATTGGCAATATCCATGAGGCAAAAGGCGACTACGAGGCTGCCATTGAGAGTTACGACACAGCACTGGCACTGACAGCACCCGGTAACTGGCTCCGTAAAGAACTCCAACACCGCATCATCGGGATTTATGCTGCGGACGGGAATTGGGAAGGCTTAATTGAATACTACCAAAAGAAGCTTGAAGCAACCCCGAACGAACCAGAGATTCTCGGCTTGCTCGCTGCGGCGTATATTGAGAATCAGCAGCCCGAAGAAGGCCTCGCAACATATCAAAAGGCGGTGGAACTTGCCCCAACCGATGCGAATCTACGCTTGAACCTCATCGCAGCATTTCGGAATGCCGAAAGATTTGAAGACGCTGCGGCAGCCTACGAATCCCTGAGTGAACAGGATCCTGACGATTTCGGGATTTACCGCGAACTCGGTGAATTGTACCTACATCTGGAAGACGAAGACAAGGCGCGGGTAACATATCAACGGATGATTGACCGTGACCCAGAAAATGCGGGGACACATCTCATCCTCGCCGAAATCTATGCCAGTAACGAATGGATGGAAGATGCCGCTGCAGCATATCAAAGAGTGATTGTGCTTGCTCCGAGTAACCTCGACTATATTGAGTATTTCGGCGAATTCTACTTCCGACAAGGCAATCGTGAGAAGGCAATTGAGACATGGAACATGATGGTCGCTGCCGACAAAGAAGTCGCTGAGAATTACGAGCGGTTGGCGAAACTGCTTGATACAAAGAACTACCGCCCCGAAGCGATCGCTGCAAGTCGGAAGGCTGTTGAATTGATGCCCGATGCCTATCGTTATCGTGAAGCACTGGCGAAGCTGCTCATGAAAAACGAGGATTACGATGCAGCACTAACCGAATACACGGAAGCCGCAAAACTCGCCCCCAATGCATTTTTCGCTGAGGAGATGGATAACCAGCGGATCGAACTCTACCGACGACAGGGTACCCTCGTTGAGAAGATTGAAACGGTGGAAACAGAACTTGAAACGTCAGGACTTTCCGATGCCGATATTTTCGCGAAGCAGAAACGGCTTGCCAAGATGTATCTCAAGTTAGGCAACATCACTTACGCGCTCGAAGTCCTTTTGAAGGCAAAAGCACATCAACCCGACGATATAATTGTGAACCGGTGGCTCGCGGAGGTTTACACCAAACAGAATCGGCGAGATGATGCCAATGCTGTCTATAAACACCTCATCACAATTGATAGCGCGAATACACGAGAATATTATACAAATATCGCGCGGGCGCATCTGAACGTCATGGATTTCGATGCAGCAACAGAAGCATCAAAGCAGGTCATCGCGCACAGTCCACGGAATCCCGAAGGGCATCAGATGCTCGCAGAGATTGCGAAACAGTCTGGCAACTACGACAGTGCCATAGATAGCCTCAAACAAGCCCTTCGTCTGCGTCCGGAAGCGATTGATATTCGTTCGGAATTGGCAGCGACCTACAAACTTTCAGGGAAACCCCGACAGGCACTCGCACAGTATTGGCGATGCTGGGAGTTGAGCGATACCGTCAGTGACAAACTCGCTTTCGTGAAACCGCTTTCCGAAGCGTATTATGACTTAGGACGGCGCGGCGAGTTTGAGGAAAAACTGAAGCAGCTGTCGAAATCCAATACATCCAGTGTCGGACCTGTTATCGCACTCGCTGAACTCTATCGGATGGAGGGCGACCTACCGAGTGCACGTTTTCAACTGGCGCGGGCATTAGACAGAGAACGCGAGAATTCTGACCTCTTGGCACAACTCGTTAACATTAGTGTTGATCTCGGTGATAACCAAGACGCGCTAACCTATCAACAACGCCTCGTCAAAGTTCAACCCGACCCCAGCCATCAGCGACGGCTCGGTGAGCTGCTGTTTGATGCTGGACGCGAACAGGAGGCGATACAGGCGTGGACGAAACTGCTACACGCGAAAAACCAGACGCTTGAGGCTGAGGTCAAACTTGCGATACTTCTGATTCGGCATGGACTGCCTGACGAGGCACTCTTTGTGCTTGAACGCGCAGCAGAAAAGATCACAGGTACAGATGCCCATACCGCGCTCTACCAACTCGGCGTGGTGTTGGTGAGTATGAACGAATTCGATCGCGCTCGCACATACTTCCAGCGAATCTTGGATATGCCGAAACCGCCCAAAAATGCCACACAGCGTGCAAAGACAGGCACAACTTACACAACATCAGGTCCCCCCGGAATGGACACAGACAAGTTCCAACTCGATCGGAATCTGCTTTACCGGGTTCAGGATCAATCGTTTGGTGGAAGGAGTGGGCAAGCATGGCGACCCAACAATTTTGAGGAGACACAAGCCGCGGCACTTGTGCATCTGGTGACTATTGTTCAACGGCAAGGAAGACTGAAAGAACTCATTCAACAACTCGAAGCCGATGCTGCTGCAAACCTGAAGGACATCCAGACACTTGAAACGTTGGCACAACTTTATATTTTAACAAACGACACCGAGAAAACAGATGAAATTACCGAGCGATTGATTGCCGCGTCGCCGGATGATTTGACGTATCAAGCTATAAGATTGAACCGTGTCATTCAAGAAGGCTCAGATGCGGAGACTGTGGAAAAACACCTCAACGCCATTATGGGATTACCATCTGAAGCGAAACTTTGGTACACGGCACAATATGTCAACAAACTCTATCATGAGGACAAAAAGGCAGATGCGGAGCAGCTGCTTAACGAACTTGAAAATACAAAAGTAACGGACCTCAACGCAAGTTCCATGTTAGTGAGTACGCTACTTCTGATGGACCGGACAGACGCTGCGGAGCGTATTATCGCTAACGTCCCGATCCCCCCGCAACAACAACAGTGGCGGCACAGGCAACTCTATACCAACGTGATAGACACTTACATCCGTAGGGAACAGATTGATAAAGCAGTTGCGCTGTTCTGGAGTTACTGTGAACGTACCAAACCACGGACGACGAACACCCGACGTGTTGCCAAACTCACAACTTCTTCGTCATACTACGGCGGTTATGTGCCGATTCAGTCAAACTATCCATCGCCGACGACGTACTATGATCAAGGTAGATTGGACTATCTCCAACATTTTTACGGAGGATTGTGGAGCCGGAATTTACAGGAGGCGTTGTACACCAAATTGCGTGCCGAGTTAGATGCTGGAGAAGGCATAAACCGCATCTATCCAGGTTTAGCACTAAGTTATTGCCACTGGTGGGACGGGCAGCGTGACAAAGCACAGGAAATTCTATCGACCTTGCAAAAGGAATTTCCGAACGACCTGACCCTCAAACTTAGTACCGTTTTTGCCTCTATCCAGACGGGACAACACAGTGAAGCCCTACAATTGCTTGAGGAACTTGCAGGCACTGATCCAAGAAACCGTCGCCAGTATCACAACCTCACACTTCAACTCGCACTGCATACAGGCAACACTGTTGTCGTACGGGAATTGATAGCAAAACTCCTCAATTCACCGAGTGGCAGCCGAGAACTCTATGAATTTTCGCGAAAACTGCAAGATGCCGGTCTTACACAACACGCCACTGCCGTCGTGAACAAAGCGATGAACTTGGCAATGGGGATGCGGGACCCGAACTTCCTGATGCGATTAAGTGAACACCTTGAGGATCTCGGTCGGGGACAGGATGCTGCCCAGCTTGCAGAACGTGCGCTGCGGTTCGCGAACCAACGCGACCGCTATGGGTACACTTTAAGCAGATGGAATTTTCAGCAGGCAACACATTTGGTGAGCCATTCAACAACCGTTCGCGCGCGTGAACCGCAATTAGTTGAAGCCACCGAAAAGAACCCCAATTCACTCCAGGCACACCTCAAATTAGCTGCCTTTTATGAAAGCACCAATCAGATAGAGAAAGCATCGACAGTATTTGAGGCAGCACTCAGTCTACGCCCTAAAGACAGCACAACCCGGCAACGATACGCCAGCATGTTGCAGCGAAGTGGAAAAGTAAAAGATGCTGTAACCCAATACATGATCCTCCTCAAGGATAATCCAAACGTTCCCGGCTACCGAGCTTGGGATGTTGTCAGAACCTTCGTTCAGGCAGACAGAGTTGACGACCTCGTTTCGCTCGCGAAAGGGATGATTACACCATCTATCGGAAGGGACTTCGGTAACGAATTCGCCAGATATGCCGCGCGAGAATGTACAAACAACAACAACCCCCAAGCTGCTGCCGAAATCTATGAAAAACTCATCGAGGCATTCCCGAACCGGACCTACAACCATCGTTACTTAGCATCTGCTTACGCTGCTGCCGGTGACCGAGAGAAAGCGATTCAGTTTTTGCGTAAACAACTGAAGAATGAGGACACGGCATCGCAAGTTCAGACGATACTGCAACTGGCAGAATTCTACAAGACATCCGGTGCGTTAGAAGATTTCATTAAGGCATATGAAACAAAACTCACCGAAAAACCGGATGATTCCGTGCTACTCTATCTTGTCGCTTCCATGCAAATTATGGCGAATGACCTTGAAACGGCAGACACACTTGTGTCCGAACTGTTTGACGATTCCGATAGCATTAATATAGAATATCTCAACAATTTAGCGGACGCATACCGGCGCGCGGGGGACTCTGAACGCGAACTTCGTCTGCTGGAATCCACGGTCGATAAACTTGATCCACACACGTGGCGGTTTCCTGACACGTGTCAGAAACTCGGCTTAGCCTATTCACAAAAAGGCGAGAAAGAGAAGGCACAAGACGCATTCCGTAAGATGGGGACTATCCGCATGCTGCAACGTGGATACGACATCTGGGAAAAAGAAGGTGTCGCAAACATATATATGCAACACGAGATGTGGGATGATGCTGAAGGGATCTATACCGAAATCGTCAATGACCTTTCTGTGCAATCCTATGACCGTGATCAGGCACAACGGCAGTTGATGATGATTAAACAGCGGCGCGGCGATTTTTCAAACGCTACCCAATTCACCGAAAAAACGCAAGAAATGAACATCGGAACACAGCGAGCATTGGCAAAAGAGTCCATGCAGCAGGGTGAAACCAAGCAAGCGATAGAGATTTACGAACAGGTCATCCGAGCGATGCCTGAGGATCTGGAATCACGTGCGGAGCTGGCTACGCTCTACTCACGTCGTAACCAACACGATACGGCAACGGATATATGGAATACACTGCTTGAAACGGATCCGGGGAATACAAAATATCAGGACGGGTTCGTCAGGGCTTACCAAGTTTCCGGCGACATCGGCAAAGCCTTTGAACTCGCGCAGCGATATATCAATACTGATCCGGAAAGTGGTGTCCATTACGTGCGTCTCGCAAAACTTCACGCTGCCGAAGAACAGGTTGAAGATGCAATCACGGCTTATGAAAAAGCGATTGAACTCGCCCCCGGAAATGCCCAGGCTTACCACGACTTAGCAAGGCTTCATCTCCAGATAGACGATACAGATGCCGCCGAAAAAGCGTTTAAGAAAGCCATTCAATACACCGGACAAGACTGGGAGCGGCAGGATATTGAACGGGAACTCATAAATCTCTACTACCGTGAGGGTAAATTGGAAAAGATGATAGCGCAGGCAGAAACTGATGGCACCCTTACATTTCAGATGCAAAAGGAACGGGCTTTACGTTATCGGCATGCCGGTGATCTCGAAAAATCAGTGAGTGCGTACAAAAAAGCGATTGACATGACCTCCGATAGTTATGATCGGCGTAGGATCAACGAAGATTTACTTGAGATATACGTTAAGCTCGGAAAGCCTGACTTAACAGTGGAAATCTATGAAACATTAGCGATTTCCAACTCACGCGACAGAGCACGCGACAGGTTAATTTCTACCTTCAAAAGTGAGGGAAAACTTGAACAGTTGAAAACGCTTTTTGAAAACAGACGGGAAAAGAGCGAAAATAATCCTGCTGTACTCGAATTGCTCGCTCAGATTTATCGAGATGCAAACGACCATGAAAAGGCAGCAGAAACTTATTTTGCACTCAGCGAGGTGCAACCCAGTAACGTCCGGAGTTTTTACTACGCTGCTGCGGCACTGAACAACAACGGACAACCCGAATTGGCAAAAGAGATGCTGTCGCAAGGTGCAGCCGCACTCTCAACGAGCAATGAAAAAAGCGATATGTACTTTCTTAGGACACTCAGCGATATCTGTTATGAGGGTAAAATGTACGAAGCGGCGATAAAACTCGCCGATGCCGCGATCGTTGAAAGTGCAAGATACCGGTTTTATGGTGGCTCGCCACTGGAACCTATGTACGAACTCAAAGGCAAAAGCCACTTACGTGCAAAACGTTACGAAGCAGCCTACAATGCCTATCGGCAGCAGGCAGCCGTCGCCAGATATGACTCGGACCGTGAAGAAGCGGAAGCATCCATGCGGCGTGCAGCGCAACAAGGCAATCTTTATGAGAAATGGATCCCGGAACAGTTGAAGAAGGTTACTGAGAACCCTGATGACCTTGATGCCCGCTTCACGCTTGCGCAAAGTTACGAATCCAGTAACATGATTAAGGAAGCGATTGTCCAATACCAGAAGATTAGCGATCTTCAACCTGATAGTTGGCAGTGGCACAAGAAACTTGGCGATTTCTATCAAAAACAATCCGAGCAACACCGAGAGACGGGAGAAGTAATCGAAGGCACTGCCCTGATCCTTGACGGCAATTCAAGTTTCGTGGAAATTGGTGGCACCGATATTTTGAACAACATCACGCAACAAGCGACAATCTCCGTCTGGATTAAACCGACCGACTTCCCAAACAGATACGCGCCTATTATTTTCAAAGGCGATGAACGCACATCGAACTTCAGCCATCGAAGTTATATCCTCTACCTTCGGGAAAATGGTAAGATCCAAATCGCCTCATCACCCAATGGTCGAGGACAAAGATCCTTCTATACCACATCTGACACCATTCAACTCAACAGATGGTATCATATTGCGGGTGTCATTGACGCCAAAAGAGATGTCATACGGTTGTTCATTAACGGCGTTGAAGTTGGAACAACCGACTACAAAGGTCAAGAAAGTATTTATCAAAGCCGAAAACCGCTTCGCATTGGTTGGACCCACGAAGAAGAACGACCGACGCAATCCCCCTTTGTCGGGTTTATTGATGAGGTGCGTATCTGGAACGTTGCTCGGACAGGCACCGAGATTCGCTCCGATATGAATACTCAGTTGACAGGCGATGAACCCAACTTAGTCGCTTACTGGAAATTTGATAAAGCAACGGATGGAATTATTCCCGACGCGTCGCCTAACAAAAACAAGGGTAGACTTATGGGAAATGCCAAACTGGAGTCCTATACCCGTCCTATTTTCGAGAGTTTTAACCCTGAGCAATTGGCACAAGCCACGGCGGCGTATGAAAAAGCGATTCAATTTGATCCGAATTCTTACGAATTGTATCGTCTGATGGCACAAATCTATAAGAATGGTGAACATCCATTAGATGCTGAGAAGGTATATCGTCGGGCGTTGGATGCGTCCCTTACGCAAAGCGAATACAATACTGCGGTTAAGGCGATTTTGAATCTCTACACCGACGAAAAACAGGAAGATAAACATATCGCTCTCCTTGAGGAATTGACACCGAAAATCCCGAACAACGCTGCTTTACACGAACTGTTAGGCGATGCGTACAAAAAAGCAGGAGACAGAGAAAAAGCGAAAATCGCCTATAACCGTTGGATCAAACTCCGGCAGCGGGAGATAAATCGGGAACAACGTTACTGGTCCTATAGCGATTTTGCTGAGAAACTGCTCAACAAAGGACTCTACCCAGAAACAGCGTTGAAGTTTGCGAAACGTGCTGCACAACGCTCAACAGGTTCAAGTTACATCTTGACTTTAGGACATGCATACCTCGCCAACGAACAATATAACGAGGCATTGGAAGAGTTTATACTTGGCCTAAATACACGAACAACTGGAAGTGCGCATCGCGATGTCTTCTCGCGGATTGCCGAAACTGGGAAAAAAATGAAAAATCAGGCACGTTACCTCGAAATGTTGAATCAACTGGTAGACGCTATGTCGCACAATCTGAGTGCACATCTACACCTCAGTCTCGTGCTGGCTGAATTCTACCGTGAGAATGACATGCCTGAGAAGGCAAAAGCGTACATTCAAGGCACCGGTTTCATCACTGAGGACGCATGGTGGACACTCGGTCCATTTGACAATACCGCTGGTATCGGTTACAATACCGCTTATATACCAGAAGACGTGACGCAGATCGACACAACTACTATATACAACGGCATAAATGGACAGGTCCGTTGGCAAAAAGATGCCGATAAGACATTGGAGGGCTATATCGGCCTTGGAAAGGATGTTGATTGGGGTGTCGCTTATGCGTTTGCAACCATTATCTCGCCCAATGAACGGAAAGTTCAACTCCGATTCGATAGCGATGACCAGGGAAAAATTTGGTTAAACGGTGAAGAGGTGTTCGCACACACAAGAACCTCTCTGGCGGAAATTGACCGAGACATTATCCCTGTGACGCTCAAGCCCGGTGAAAACAGCATCCTCGTCAAAGTGTGTGAGGAAGAACTACATTGGGGATTCTATCTGCGGATCACTGACACTGATGGAAAGCCGTTTGACGATCTGAAAATTATAGACATAGCAAATTAATGCACCTTTTTTGACCTTAAAGTGTGTCACTATAAGTACCACTATAAATATTGTAAAGTACCACTATAAATATTGTAGTTTTATCGGAGATATCATCTACAAGAATGTCTTGACATTCAGCAAAGCCTTTGCTATAATTGATAGGAATCACAGAATAACTATTTAAATGGTAATTCGGGTACTTTCACAAAAGGAGCAGATTTCATGGAAGAAAAATTGATTCTTGAAAAGATCCAGCGCGTCCGCCAGCGACTGAACATCCAACGGTACTTCCAGACATTAGCGACCTTCCTCTTCTACGGGTTTTTGGTATGTGTCCCGTTCGTCATCGCCGACAGCGTCACATCCTTTAATATCCCACCACTGGTTTTTCTCTGGGTGGCACTCGGTATCGCTGTGGTTGCCTTAATATTTCGTCTCCTGCGTCCTGTGAGTCTCCAAGAGGCAGCGCGAGCAATTGACACAGATGCGTCCCTTAAGGACCGCGTTATAAGCGGCTTAGAACAGATTCAACACCGAACCGACGAAACCTTAACGGCACTCCAACTTCAGGATACGACCAACAGACTGCAAGCAGTGCCGGTAAATCAGGTTGCGCGCTATACGCTGCCGCGCGAGACCAAATTTATTGCGCTCGTCGCGATATTTCTTGTCGGTTTTTCGTTCGTCGAGTTTTTCGCACCCCCTGCGACTTCAACAGAAATCGACTTCTCACCACAGATCGCAGCAGAGGCTGACACACTCCTGAAAGAGATTGAACAGGCAAAAAAGGAAGCCGAACAGAACGAAGACCCAGAACTTGAAGAGATCTTGAAAGAGATTGAGAAAAGAGCACTTGAACTGAAGAAACCACAGATTGCTCCCAAGGAAGCACTCGCCCGAATGACAGAGTTGAGCGCACTGTTGAAGACGAAAGTTAACCCGCTCAAGATGGCGCAACAGGAATCACTTATGAGCGGATTAGGGCAACAGTTCATCGGCAACCCATATTTAGGCGAATTCGGACAGCAGCTGAAACGCGGTGATTATCAACAGGCAGCAGCAAAGCTTGACCAAGTGACGAAAAAGCTACCGGAATTCGAGAAGGAGAAACGCCAAAATATTTCCGATGAGTTGAAACGCGGTGGCAAGAGTCTACAAGGCACCGATCTCGACGGACTCGGAACAGAGTTATCTGGAGCCGGTGAAGGCTTAGCCAACGACGATGTTGAAGGCGCGCAGACACGGCTCCGTGCATCAAGCAAAAAGATGCGGAATCTCTCACTACTCAAGAAACGTAACTTACAGTTGGCAAAATTGCTCTCGGAATGCGAAGCGTGTAAGGCTGGTATTGCTGGTGTGTGCCAAAGCAACAAAACAGGATTGAGCTACGCCCTGAGTCAGAATCCGAGTAAAGGTATAGGAAAAGCGACTTCTGCGGGACAACTCGGTCAACTTACATCGCTTGATTCTACGCTTAATCTTGAACAGATTACGGGTGTTCAGGGAGAAGGCAGCTCCACCGTTCAAACCTCTAAGACATCCGCTGAAGGACAGCAATCCGCAGTCAGTTACAAAGATGCGTACACGAAATATCAGAAACTTTCCGAGGATGCTCTCACCGAAGAGCAGATTCCTTTGGGGTATAAGTTTTACGTGAAACGCTATTTCGAGTCGATCAAACCGAGTAATGAGTAGTCATCAGTTACCAGTTAAGAGACATGGTGTGGTGGTGACAGAATATGTCACTGCCACAAGAAAGTAACTGATAGCTGTTCTCACTGCGAAGCACGACAACTATTCTATAGGAGCAATATGTCCGAGCACGCTGAACAAAAATACGAAGAATTTCGCGAGACCTTCCTAAAAATACAACAAGAAGTATCCAAACAAATCGTCGGGCAAAAAGAGATTATCGAAGGGGTTCTGATATGTCTCATGACGGGTGGACATGCGCTGTTAGAAGGTGTCCCCGGTTTAGGCAAAACCCTGCTCATCCGGACGTTGCATGAGGTATTAGATCTCAAGTTTGCCCGAATTCAGTTCACGCCAGACCTGATGCCAGCAGACATCATCGGCACTACAGTTGTTGCTGAGGATGAAGACGGGCGGAAGTTCTTTGAATTTCAACAAGGTCCCGTATTTGCCAACCTTATTCTCGCCGACGAAATCAACCGTGCGACCCCCAAGACCCAGTCAGCTTTATTAGAAGCGATGCAGGAAAAATCCGTGACTGTTGCCGGACAGCAGCGGGACCTCAAATTGCCTTTCTTTGTCATGGCGACGCAAAACCCGTTGGAGATGGAAGGCACCTATCCGCTTCCCGAAGCGCAACTCGATCGCTTCTTTTTTAAACTCAAGGTTGAATACCCAAGTCTTGACGAACTCGACCTTGTTATGGAACGCACCACGAGACGCGAAATGCCGTCCGTGGATAAAGTCTGTGATGGCGATCAGATTAACGCATTGGAACAGATCGTCCGTGATATTCTTATCGCTGAAGATGTACGTAGGTACGCTTTGCGAATTGTGCTCGGTACACACCCCGAAACAGAAGACGCGCCGGAATTGACGAAGAAATATGTTCGCTACGGTTCCAGTCCGCGTGGTGCGCAAGCGTTAATTCTTGGCGGAAAAGTTCGGGCAATTCTTGACGGTAGATACAATGTCGCCCGTGAGGATATTCAAGCCATCGCCCTACCGAGTCTGCGGCATCGTCTCATCCTTAGCTTTGAAGGTGAGGCAGAAGGGATTGACCCAGACGATATCATCCTACATCTGCTGGAAGAAATTTAATATCTGGTAGGGGTTGTTGCCTGCTTGCATCTTTTTTTAAAAATTTAATCATAACCAAAATTCTCGAAATTCATCGGAAACCCTGAAAAATCGGAGCGAAAACCCAATAGTTAAAAAAGATGAATGATACACAGTCTGCCTTCGACAGCGAATTCCTGAAAAAACTTGAATATCTCTATATTGTCTCGAAAAAGATTTTTGCCGGACGCATCAAGGCGGAGCGTCGCAGTACCCGCCGCGGTGTGAGTGTCGAATTCGCCGACTACCGTAACTATACCGCAGGTGACGATTTCCGCTACATCGACTGGAACGCTTTCGCACGTTTGGATGAACTCCTGCTAAAACTCTACGAAGAACGGGAAGACCTGCACATCTACTTCCTCGTCGATGCCAGTCAGTCCATGACCTACGGCGAGCTGCCCAAACTGATTTATGCGAAACGAGTCGCCGCTGCGCTCGCCTATATCGGCTTATCCAACCTTGACCGGATTAGTATTACGACCTTCAACAACACAGGCGCGAATCGGCTCCCAACAGAGCGTGGCAAAGGTAAAATTTTTACCGTCCTTGACTTTCTTGATCAGATTAACGGCAGTGGCGAAACAGATTTAGAGAGCGCATTCCACAACTTTGTCCACACAACCAAACGTCGCGGTCTGGTCGTCCTAATTTCTGATCTCTTTGATCCGAGCGGGTTTACCAACGGACTGAATGTGTTGAAATTTCAGAAGCATGAACTTTTCGTGATCCATATCATCGATCAGAGAGAAGTCGCCCCTGATCTACTTGGTGATTATCATCTTGTAGATGTTGAAACAAATCAGCTGCGTCAAGTCACGATCAACGAAAATCATCTCAAGCGGTATCAGGCACTGTTCCAAAAATATTGTGATGACATGGATTTATATTGCACGCAACGTGAAATCAGCCTTGTACGGACGACGACAGAATCCCCTTTCGAGGAACTTATTTTACGCATCTTCAGGATGGGTGGTTTTGTCTCTTAATAGTTTTCAGTGAAGAAGTCACCAGTTACCAGTAGCCAGTTAAAGAGTCCTGTTTCTGGAAACTGGAAACTGGAAACTGGAAACCATTAAACTATGAATTTCTTATCTCCCACCTCACTATTCCTATTTGGGTTGGCACTCCCGATTGTCGCGCTGTATATCCTTAGGCTGCGTCGGCACCGCGAACCGGTCTCGACCCTGATGTTCTGGGAGGAACTTTTCAAAGAACGGCAGACGACCTCACTGTTCCAGAGACTGAAGCATCTCCTGTCCCTCTTGCTGCAACTCTTATTTTTGATGCTCTTAGTGTTTTCAATTGCGCGTCCGCAATTCGCTTTCATAACAAAATCTGCTCGGCAACTGGTTTTGATTATTGACCAGTCGGCGAGTATGAACGCTATTGAAGAAGACACTGACGGACGCACGCGGTTAGTGGTTGCTAAAGAACGTGCCCTGCGAAGCGTAGATGGCCTCCGTTTCATGGACGAAATGACGGTAATCAGTTCCCATACCCAACCTGTAATTCATATTCCGTTTACGAATCACCAGAAATCGCTACGAGAAGCGATTAATGCGATCCAACCGACTGATATCAGCACAAACCTCGAACCCGCTTACGATTTAGCACACGCCATTGCCCAAACCAAACCTAATCCCGAAATTGTTATCTTCAGCGATTTCCAGTCGATTTCAGAGGGGCTACTCGCTAAACTTAAAAGCAAAACGGAACAGGTGGGAGATACCGAAAAACCGGATCCAGAAATCAAACGTCACTTGATACAGATAGGGAAAGTAAAGAACAACGTTGGTATTACGCAGTTCCGAGTCCGTAAGAGTCTCGTTAACGCCTTCGATTACCAAACACTGCTGCGTGTCGTCAACGCCTCAGAAGAAGAGAAAAAATTCAACGTTGAACTCTATTTCAACGAGAATCTTTTTGATGTACGCCCTTACACCCTTGCCCCCGGTGAAAGCAAATCCGAGATTTTCAGTAACTTCGCGTTTGAAGGTGGCAAACTCAAAGCGGTGCTTGATATCCAAGACCCACTGATCTCAGATAACATTGCTTACGCCACGCTTCCGAAACGCGATCTTATCCCTGTCTTGCTTGTGACAGCAGAAAACCCATTTCTCCAAAAAGCACTCGCCGTTGACGAACAGATACAACTCACTGTCCTCACACCGACGGAATATGAAGCCGACGTACTGCCTAACGGTGCTAATTCGCAAGTGACAAAAGAGTATCAAGTCGTTATCTTCGATCGTTACAGCCCTCCTTCCCTCGGTGATGGGAATTATATGTTTATTTACCCACCTGCTGTTGACGCATCAGAAACCGCTACCTCCGAACTGAAATGGAATATCGGTGCAGCGTTGGAAACACCAATTATTACGGATTGGGAGCGGACGCATCCTATTCTGCAGCACGTTCATCTGGAGAACGTCCAAATTGGCACAGCCTATCAGGTCACCCCACCGTCCACAGCACAGGTACTTGCGCGTTCATTTGAATCCCCTGTCTTGTTCATTGATGTTAAGCCGAACCGAAAAATTGTCTTCGCTGCTATCAATATCTTGGAATCCGATCTGCCGTTACGCATTGCTTTCCCAGTGATTATTGCCAACACAATCCAGTGGTTTCAGCAACGTTCTGAAATTCTGGAATACCATCTCCATACGGGGGAAGTCCTCAAACAGCGTATTGATTCGATAAACGCAATCTCTGAACTCGGTCTAAAGACAGAAACTGATTCACCCGAAAGCACCTCAAAACTTGTAAAAATCACGGGACCTGAGGACAAAACATGGGAACTCCCTATTGAAGCGGACGCGCTGCTTTTTGAGCAGACACTGCGTGCCGGTTTCTACGAACTGAAGATATCAGAAGCAGCGGATTCTACATCAGCAGAAGAACAACCGTCCGCAGAGGCATCCGATTCCATAGAAAATAATAGCGGAACGATATGGGCAGTTAACCTCGCCGATGCAGCAGAATCGCACATCGGCGCCGACCCGGCAGTTGAAGACCTGACCGAGGCATCAGTGGCAGAGAGCGGTGCCGCGCGCTTACGCTACCCACCATGGGTTTACTTGGTATTCCTCGCTGTTGGATTGAGTGTTGTTGAATGGTTCTTATATCAACGCAGAAGGATTGATTAAGGTAGTAGGCATGCGCCGCGTGCCGTCCGTTGTCCGACTGTATACTTCGCCTGATAAAGAAAGACGTAGAGATGAACAGCAAAACGCTAAAAGTGATTGGTGCCATAATCCTCTCCGGTTTACTGATGATTACTATCGTCATCTATACGCCTAAACCTGAGCCTCGCGCTTCCAAAAAACGCCATCCTTTTAAGAGAGTAGATCCGGAATATCTTAGGTTAGCAAATCAGGCTCTTTCAAAAACAAACAAGGCAACGAAAACAGCACTTCAGAAGTTGAATCAACTCGCCCGCGGAGAAAAAATAGACTTCAACCCGTCAATCGCAGCAAACATAGCTGCGATTGATGCTATTGCCGAAGCGGACAAGTCAATAAAACTATGTAACGAAAAACTTCAAAAGTTTAAGAAAGAAAAAGCATCTCCAACAATTCTGATTGAAGCAAACAGGCAACTGATTGCCTCCTTCAATGAGATAAGCGAAACAGTGAAAGCACTCAATATAGAAATTCAACACCTAAAAAACGACCTGAAAAAAGAAAATGCCCAACCTTTACCACCATCTATTAGGAAAGTTACTGATGCTATTACAAAGGCAACCGATGCCACCGAAAAAGGAATCAATGCTCTTGATGAGACGATTAAGGCATATCGCGAATACTACCAACTCGACCATTAGTTATCAAAAAGCGCATGCCCAACATAATTGATACAACACAAGCAAACAACAGTAATATTCCGATACTTCAACCGATGGGGTTTAGCGAGATTCTGGACACGACCTTCAGTCTTTATCGGAAATACTTTTTGCTGTTTTTAGGTATTATTGCTATTCACTTTTTTGGCAAGTTAGCAGACTATTTACTAAAAGGGTTCTTCTCTAACGGCTTGTTAAAAGACTTGATTGTAAGTGTCGTCAGTGAGCCTTTTGCGATTGTAAGCATGGGTGGGATAATTATCGCGAGTGCGATAACCTATTTAGGAAGGCATATTACAAGCCGCGAAGCATTACGATATACGCTACAAAGATTTTTCCCAATGTTCGGGGGGTATCTTTTATGGCTATTGTTCTTCATAATTCCATTCATCAGTATCTCTGGTGTAGGCGGAGAAATATCTCCAGTATCATTATGGGCAATGCTACTCACTTGCATACCACTCCCGACCTACTTTTTGGTTCGTTGGTTATTTGTTGTCGAATCAGTTTTGCTTGAAAAATTACCCATAGGTGCCTCGCTAAAACGGAGCAGTGAACTGGTTCGCGGGACATGGTGGCGCGTCTGTAGCATATCCATCTCATTTTTCATACTTAGTGGTGCTATTAGTATTATATTTAAGGTTTCAGTTGTATGTATCCTCGTTCTAACAAATATAGCAGGTGAAACAGACTTCATAGGTATCATCCGATGGGCGATAATGGAGAGTACGATTGACAGCAGCAATTTACCCTTTTACGCGATTATGACGTGTACCGACTTAGTTGTTGATACACTTACCTTTCCAATTTGGATCATTGGTAACACTCTCTTATACTTTGACCTACGGATACGAAAAGAGGGTTTTGATATTGAGATACAAGCGGATAGCAGCACTGCCGGCGAACCAGAACCGACCCTATAATAATAACTGAAGTAAATGGACGATAGATGCTAAACTCAGCTGATACAATCCAAGCAAACGATAGTAGTACACTTGCCCTCCAACCGATGGGGTTTGGCGGGATCCTTGATACAACTTTTAGTTTGTATCGGAAGCATTTTCGGCTGTTTTTAGGGATCGCCGTCCTTCATTTTTTTGGAAACTTAGTGGTATACTTATTAGCGCGTTTTCTTCCAAATTTCCCTCTAAAAAACTTGGTAACAGATCTCGTTGACATGCCTTTTGGTCTGATAAGCATGGGTGGGATAATTGTTGCGACCGCTACAGTCTATTTAGGCAAGCATATCACAAGCCGAGATGCTTTGAAGCAAACCGGACATCGGTTCTGGCAAATATTAGCGTCTCACCTTCCATGGAGTTTAGTCTTTGTGATACCCCGCACTGTTGTCATATTTCCTTTAGTTTATTATGCCCTTTATACGGAAATTATTGAATCAATATCGGTTGTGTTCGTTCTCGCTCGGTTAACGTCTGTGCCTTTTTCAATCGATCTCCCCATGAATTGGGAGGTCATCACTTACGGTTTAATATCTTTGGTGACGAGAAGTGGACAGAGGTGGATTATTTTCATTCCTTCAGTGCTCGCACCATTCGCACTTTACTTTGCCGTGCGTTGGATGTTCGCCACCGCTGCAGTTCTGCTTGAGAGCCCCTTCATCCGACGCGCTTTTAAAAGGAGCAGTGAACTCACTCGTGGTAGATGGTGGCACGTCGGGGGCATGTTAGTTTCCTTCGCCGTATTAAGTTTCGCGATTCAGCGGATCGTCGTGGGTATGATTGGCTTCATCTTTATCTTAACAAAAGCGATGGGTGAAACAACGTCCATGGACATCCTCAAATGGATGATCATGTACGGCACTGATAGTAGTAACCCTCTCTTTTACGTGATTATGTGGTGGATTAACTTAATCGTTGGCACTCTCATTTTTCCAATTTGGATCATCGGCCTTACGCTTCTATACTTTGACCTACGAATCCGAAAAGAAGGATTTGATCTTGAAATGCAGGTAAATAACACCGCTGCTATACCCATCCAAGCGCAGTAGCAAGCCTATGTAAACGATTGACATACAGAAACGTGCTGTGATACTATAGTCGAAACAATAGACGAAGTTTACGACACTAATGAGATAAAATTATGGAAATTACACGACCTTTCTTACTTCTACTTCTACTTTTGCTACCGCTGCTCTATTACGGTTTCCGTCGCAGTCTGGTAGACCTGTCAAGAACGCAGCGCGTGATTAGCCTAATCACTCGAATTATTATTGTTCTGCTGCTAATTCTGAGTGTCGCAGATGTCCAGTACCTGAAAACCGATGACAAATTAGCGGTTATGTTTCTCGCCGACATCTCAGATAGCATCTCAGACGATGGATTGACAAAAACGACGGATTATCTCAATGAAGCCTTGAAATTACAAGGCGGGAACCAACAAGCCGGTCTTATCGCATTTACGGACACAACCGAAATAATTCAAGCATTATCGAAAAGTGAAAATGCGCCTGATGCCGAATTGGAACTCGCTGAAATCAAGAAAACATGGCTGGATGCCGATGAGGAGGCAGGTGACACGACGAACATCGCGCAAGCGATTGAGACGGCATGGGGATTTTTTCCAGCAAATGCGAACAAACGTATTGTCCTCATCACAGATGGGGTCGAAACACAAGGTGAAGCGATTCACACGGCACTTCGCGGAAAGGATTTTGGGATACAAATTGACACGGTGCCAATATATCCGAGCGATGAACCGGAAGTTATGCTTCAGCGGCTTGATATGCCAGCGCAAGTCAAACAAGGTGCGCCGTTCAATGTAGAAGTGCTTATCCACAGCAACCATGAAGATGTAGCAGAGATCCGTCTCTTCAAGAACAAATTCGAGGTGGCGAAACAGGAAGCACGGCTCGAAGAAGGCGAAAATCGGGTGATATTTACCGAGACTGCTATGGAGAGTGGAACGCTCACTTACGATGCGATCTGCCGCACAACGAAAGATACACGCTACGATAACAATCGTGCACTCGGTATCGTCTCTGTTACCGGCAAACCGAAAGTCCTTCTGATTGATGAAAACGAGTCGCATGCGCGCTATCTGACGAGAGTCCTCGAAGATGCTAAGATCCGCGTGGATGTTCGCAACGGGTTGGGTGTCCCGAATGAACTCGCCGATTTACAAAATTATGAACTCATTATTTTCAGTGACGTTCCTGCCAATCGTCTCACTGAAAAACAGATGGATCTCATCCGCACTTATGTCCAAGACCTCGGTGGTGGCTTCATGATGCTGGGCGGCGAAAATAGTTTTGGACTCGGTGGCTACTACAAAACGCCAATCGAAGCGATTTTGCCTGTCCGTACCGACACAGAAAAGAAAAAGGAGACACCTTCTCTGGCGATTGTCCTCGTTATTGACAAATCGGGAAGTATGGGTGGCATCAAGATTGAATTGGCGAAAGAGGCGGCGCGCGCATCGGTAGAACTCCTCGGACAACGCGATAAAATCGGGGTCATCGCTTTTGATGGGTCCCCGTTCTGGATTGCGGAGATGCACGATGCTTCAGATAAACAGTATCTCTCAAACCAGATCGGTTCCATCGTTGCGGGTGGTGGCACGAACCTTTATCCTGCGCTCGAACAGGCGTACTTTGCCCTAACAGAGACGACCGCTAAACTCAAGCATGTCATTGTTCTCAGTGATGGACACTCTACGCCTGGGGACTGGTATGGCATCTCGAATTCGATGCACAGTGAGAATATCACAATCTCGACAGTTGGTATCGGCAGCGGTGCGGATATGAACATGCTCGGTAACCTCGCGAATTGGGGCGGCGGTCGTGAATACTTCACACAAGACCCGTATAACGTCCCTCAGATCTTCGCGAAGGAGACCGTCACTGCATCTAAATCTGCAATCATTGATGAACCTTTTATACCGCAGCAGATCAAGCCGACTCAAGTCTTAAGCGGAATTGATTTGGAACTCGCGCCGTTCTTACTTGGTTACGTTGCTACGCAGCCGCGACCTACCGCCGAAACCTTTCTTGTCTCAGACCGGGGAGATCCGCTGCTCGCGAGTTGGCAATATGGGTTAGGGAAATCTGTCGCTTTCACCTCCGATGCCAAAGCACGCTGGGCTGCCGATTGGCTGGAGTGGCCGGGTTACGGCAAGTTCTGGACCCAACTGGTGCGCGATACAATGCGGAAAACAACACTCAGCAATTTCCAAGCAAAAATCACGAAAGAGAAAGGAACTGCGCATCTTGCTATTGATGCCCTGGGAGAAACCGGGGAATTCTTGAATGAATTGGAGAGCGACATCTCTCTCATCGGACCCAACCTCAAAAAGCAGCAACTCGCTGTTACACAGAGCGCGCCGGGACATTATGAACTCGATTTCCCGACAAAAGACGTGGGACCTTATTTCGTTAACATCATACAAAAACAGGTCGGTGAAATTGTTAACACCCAAGTAACCGGCACGGTCGTTTCCTATCCCGAAGAATACGTTGTTCACAACGCCGATGAATCACTGTTGGGCCAACTCTCGACAACATCTGGCGGGAAATTCAACGCCTCCGTAGAGGACGTATTTCGAGCACCTGAAAATCCTGTTATGCTTCGGATTCATCTCTGGAGACCGTTTCTCATCGCGGCACTCTGTCTTTTACTTATAGATATCGCGTTGCGTCGAATCGATCTCAGGCGCGCCTAATTGGTATAGGAGGAACACGATGGTGAAAAAACATAGATGGACCCTATCTATCACTTTCATTATCGGTTGGTTCGGCTTGTGTCCACCAATATTTACTGCAACGATTCATATCCCTGCAGACCAACCTACAATTCAATCCGGTATTGATGCCGCAGAAAATGGTGACACGGTCTTGGTGAGCGACGGCATTTATACCGGTGCAGGCAACGTTAACATCAGCTTTAGCGGAAAACAGATTACCGTTAAGTCGCGCAACGGTGCCGAAGCGACAATTATTGACTGTCAAGAAACACCGAATACAAGAGGCTTCGCTTTTGAAAGTAAAGAGACTCACACTTCGGTATTGGATGGATTTACGATCAAAAACGGCGTGCACGATCTTGGCGGCGGTATCTACTGCCACACCGCTTCGCCGACGATTCAAAACTGTATTATCACGCAAAATCAAGGGACTGCGACTCGCTTTCGCGGTCAAAGTGCTGGTGGTATCTACGGAACAGATACTTCAGCACTCATAACAGACTGCACAGTAACACAAAACCGAGGCTGCGGTGTGGTCTTTGAGGGAGAACGGGCATGGACATTCAATACATTCCAATCGACAACTCTCGCTAATTGCACCATTTCAGAGAACACCGATAGTGGGGTTATTTGCCAAGATTTAGCACCTGTAACGATAAAAGACTGTACAATACGCCAAAACGGTGAACGCGGCATTATGTGCACTTTTTTCACACGCGGCATTTCCGTCACCAATTGCCGTATTGAGCAAAACACAGGTGGCGGTATAGAATGCAGCGAGGAGTCCTATGCAAGGATCGAGGATTGTATCATCATACAAAATACTGCCAAACACGGTGGTGGGATTTATTGCAGTCCAACATCGGAGATCCAAGTTTCGGGATGCATTATTGCGCAAAACACCGCGACAGAGACCGGGGGTGGCATTGACGTTATTTCGACCCGTGGGGCGGCAACCATCACGCATTGTACCATTACACAGAACACAGCGCATGACAGAGGCGGCGGTATTTCTACTTTTATTCAATTCAGTCAATTTACCCTCACCAACTCCATTATTTGGGATAATCACTCACACGGCAAACATCCAGAAATCTCTCCAGGCGGGAGACGGGTTATTATTAAGTCGTGTGATATCCGAGGTGGGTTTGCAGGAATGGATCGTGAACCAGATGACGAGTGGTTTATCTATGAAAACAACATTGACGCAGATCCGCGCTTCATTAATCCTGACAATGGGGACTACCGACTGGAACCAAACAGTCCAGCTGCCTCAATGGGCGCGCAACCACCGCTCGGCGGTATCACTGCTGTAACGCACAAGGAAAAACGACTGGTCACATGGGGTGAACTCAAAATTAAGTAGGAGATGTAGAATATACAATGGCATTTCAATTTCAGGATTCAATGGTAAACGAGTATCTCTCGCAGGGTTATCTAATTTTCCGCGGGATTGTTCCACCGTCGCTGCTCACCGATTTGCGGCGCGAGGCAGAGAAGGCACGCGATCTCGCACATAAACTCAATGGACCGCAGACGCAACGCATCCAACCGTTATCCAATTACGGTGATGAATTAGACCTAAAGCCTTTTTACGATTACACAGAATTACCGGAACTCCGCGACGCCATCGAAAAACTGCTCGGTCCTGACTATACCCATGGACATGTTGACATCATGGGACTCCTCGTTGAGCCACTTGAGTATCCATGGCATATCGGTTGGCACCGAGACGGTGTTGTTGAAGTCCCACCCGAAGCCCGCGATGAGACTGTTAATGCCAAGTTGGCGGAAGTCTGGTACGACCTGCGGCACTTCAATCAGGTCAACTGTGCGATTTACGCGGACTCCTGTACATGGTTTGTGCCGGGCAGTCATCTGCGCCAGTGGGATATGCCGGGTGAAGAGCAGTCCACAAAGGATCCAAAACTGCGAAAACCTGCTGAAGGGCAGTCTAATGCTGAAGCTGAGCGATACTGCTTAGAACATTGTAGGCAGTTCCCCGGAGCAGTGCAGGTACATCTGGGACCGGGAGATTTTATGGTCTACCGGAATCTCGCATGGCACACCGGAAACTATATCACCTACCAACCGCGCGCAACCATCCACGATGTCGTCCGGTATGAAGGCGGGAAAGACTGGACTGATTGGCAACAGACGAAACTGAATGCTGTCAAACGCATGAAGGAAAAGCAGTCCGCAGCACAGCGTTAATTCAGTGCTATTTGTCCGGAATCAGCACACCTGAAACCGTAACTCCAATATTTTCCGAATTTAACCCGATAATACGGATTATACTTTCTCAGAATATTACGGTTACAGGAGGATTCATAAGATGCACACAAAACAGACACAGACGAATGAAATTCTAAAACACCCGTTTCCACAGCAGCGACCGGACGTGAAGATTGTTGAGAGCGATGATCGTATCACCGAAGTTGACTGTCCGGAGCTGCAATGGTGGTTCGCCGTTCCAGAGATGGGTGAACCGCACTTCCGTGCTGAGTATGATGCCAATACGCTTGAACTCGACGCGATCGTAGAGATTACGTCAACCAAACCTGCGACAATTCGGGAGATAGATTGTGTAGGACTTCAAGTTAGGGAATGGTTAGCACCGAGGGACTGGCCCGATGTAAATCCCCCGGTTATGATGTACGCAACACTTGACGATACCCATACCAGATGGATTTCGGTCGTTAATATAGTAGACGGGAAACAAGTCCCCTACACAATCGGTGACGAGTGGTTTGAAGATCAGTGGGGTAGTCCCTTAAAACGACGGATTGTAGACGATGGGCGGTACGAACTTCAAGGTGATGGTTCGTATAGAATCACCGACGGTCAAGGTTTCGGTGCAGGCACATACAACGTGACAATTGGTGAAAACACTTTTCACTGTCTTCGTATTTTAGACGTTGACATTTTCGAGCCTCACGGCGGCGAACTTGCTGAGATATACATCGAAAGTGGTGGCCGCACGGTTTTCTTCAGACGTTATGACGGTCGCTACCTGCGAGGCCACGATTTAGTGGCTAAATATCCGAACAATCGCCGCATTGTCATCAACGATGTGGTCTATGTCCACAGCGACTGTAGCGGATGGGCACACGATCAGTTGACATCTGTCTCCTTACATCCAACCCCTTAACCATCGGAGAATGAATAGGATCGGTTCGTAGTAGTGCGATTTTTGCGGCGTACTCGCCCAGATGCGACCTGCATCGCGGTGTACTCACCCAAATGCGAAGTGCATTATCGCACGTCTCAAACCCAACAACGGGCAATGAATTGCCCTACTACGAACTGAATTTACTTTGAACTTGAAAATGGACAAAGCAACAGTACACGTTTCGATGGCAATCCATTATTTGTAGAACGGGCAATGAATGGTTTCTCTACTACCAACTGAATTTACCTCTAACTTGAAAATGGACAAAGCAACAGTACACGTTTCGGTTGCAAATCATTCCGTGTAGTTTGACCACGCTATAATCTATCAACCGTGTATGCCTCTAACAATTCTTCGTCTAAATCTACGCCGAAGCCGGGGGCATTGTTGAGAGTGAAAAACCCATCGCGAGGTTCAGGTCGTAAACGGCGATAGAGTTCGTTTTCAACGCCGTCACGGGAGGGACCGAAGGTCTCTCCCATACACGGCATCGGAAGACACGCCGTGAGATGTAAACCCCAGGGTGTGCCAGCCTGATGCAACCATGTCGGGATGTCAAGTTCAGCGGCTTCACGTGCAATCCGCAGGCATTCTGTAAAACCACCCGCCCAACTAATGTCGGGTTGAATCATATCCGCCGCCTTCCAACGCAACAACTCACGAAATCCATATCGCGTAAATTCATGTTCACCGGAGACGATCCAAGTCGACTGGACATCTTCGACGAGTCGTGCCATGCCTGCATAGTCGTCAAGTGGGATAGGTTCCTCAATCCACTTGAGATTCACATCAGCAGCTGCCTCGGCGAAACGGATTGTATAATCTACATCCCAACGGAGATAGATGTCTGCCATCAGTTCCACCTCTGCCCCGATAGCATCCCGCGCGGCGTGTATCATCTCAACGTTTTCTGCGAACCCATTCTCTCCCTCGGCAAGTCCGTTACGGAGCGGTAGTTTGCAGGCAGCGAAGCCGTTCTCTGCGTAATAACCGACATCGGCACCCGTCGCATAAGCCGGAATTTTAAGGCACGGCGTATCTGTCACGAGACTATAGACAGGCGTGTCTACAATTTTTCCACACAAATCAACGAGTGCAAGTTCTATGCCGCTCAAAGCATAAATGACCAAGCCGCGCCGCCCGTAAATTGAGGTGATATGATACAGATGTTCCCATATCTCTTCAACATCAAGCGGATCGCGTCCGATGACGAAGTGTTGGAGATGCTTTTCAATCACCAGCGCGCCAGCAAGTCCGCCGCCGCCGAGACCATATCCTTTCAAGCCTTTATCAGTCGTTATCTCTACGATTAACGCCCCTGCTTGCGTTGCAAAGGGGCCGCGCCAGTCAACGTGCGCCGTCTGGGTCGCTGGTTTCTGCCACTGTCCCTTGGCGAACCCTAAACCGGGCATTGCGCGAGGGTTCAAATTGACGTGCCACGTCCGAATTCCGGTGACGGTATGCCGCGTTTTTGCCCGTTCTTTCCATGTAGCCGTGAGATTGTTTTCATTGGCGTGCATGACATAACTCCTTCAAATTTCCGATAGTTTAGGAACGGGAGATTGAAAAATCAGGTCCTTTGTGAAGGTATCACTTAAAAGCATTTGCGACAATCACAAGGTCAAGGATATTGACAACACCATCACCGTTTAGATCTGGCTCTGCTTCGCCAAAAGCATTTGCGACAATCACAAGGTCAAGGATATTGACAACGCCATCTCCATTCAGATCGGCTGTGGGAGGGGTTTCTACCCTCGATTCCGCTTTCAGATAAATCTCGCCATCTAAATCCGAAAGCACATGCTCTGTGCCGACGACACCGCTTGCAACACCTTCTGATCGGGGCAGGGTGATAATCTGTTCTCTACCACTGCGGTTATACACCGCCCAGCCATTGTCAAACTCTCGGATGAAGATACCGTAGCGGTTATCGTAGGTCTGCGCTTTCTCTCCAACGGGGCGACCAAGATCGGCATCATAAAAATCGTACCACATGATGCCACCCGGATCAAGTGTTACGAATACACTATAACCATCGGAATGTGTTAGAGACATCGTTGTAATGACCCGCATCCAGCGGAGGTTGTCAGGACTATCAATAGGTTGATCTATACCCTTTCCGAATAATACATTGATTCTCGGTTCACGGAGATATTTCTCATTCCAAGAGAGAGCTTCTTCGATCCCCTTGAGTTTCTCATAAGAATAGCCATCTCGACGATCTGGGCCTGTTTCCATAAAACTACCGTTGATCCATTCCGCATACCGCGGCGATCTTCGCCAGTTTCTATTGACGAGTATAAGAAAGTCATCTCGGACGCGTTGTCGTATGCCTTTTAGGATTGATATGTACGCCTCTACAACAACTTCTTCACTAATGTTAAAATACTTACGGTAGTAGTACACATGTTTTTCGGCCCAGTCATCAAACAGAACGCCATCAAAGAATCCACAGTCCGCAACAGCCACAGCTCGATCTATGACGAGTTGTTGAACTTCTGGGTTTAGAATGTCAAGCACTCCTTGTGGATCATAATCTGGTGGCAACTCCTCTCTTTCGATGATTTGTCCATTAGCATCTCTCAACCAAAGGTCAGAATTTGGAGGTATTTCATCAAGGCCGTAACCATAAGCCCTGATCGCAGGAATAAACAGCATATTCGGATTCTTATCGTATTTTTTGTATTCTTCCAAGACCTCTTCAATATTTCCAGCAAGTTGTGTTGATAAGCCTTCAGTAAGTTCTGTGGGTGTCAAAGTCCAAACCAAACCTAAACGGTGCGTGTAATAATGCATATCGTGTTGGGTTGCGATATCATAATAATTATCGGGATCATCCCACTGATTCAGCCATCTTACAGGCTTTGTATTGTAGATAAGACTGCGAAAGTCAAATGTTAGGGACGGGAAGGTTCTATTCTGAATCCGTTCCGTAACAGGTGGCGGAAAAGGCGCGATTTCACAGATTTCATCGCGATGTACCTCAAGACCTAATCCCTCCAATGGACTAAAATCTGTCGTCCAAATCCTTCGAGCCTTCAACTCCCTAAATTTCGGTAATCCCGCCAGCGGACTGAGGTCTGTAATAGGATTGTGTGAAATAATTAGGTGCAAAAGATTCGGCAATCCTGCCAGCGGGCTTATATCCGAAATCCTATTCTCAGGCAGACCGAGTTCCGCTAAATGGATGAGATTCGCCAGCGGACGCAAATCTGTTATTGAATTATCACCGAGATTTGCTTCTCTAAGATTTATAGCAAACTCCAATCCGGTGAGGTCGGAAATCCCTCTGCCTTCCGCTATGAGTATATCCAAATCTCGCATGTGGTCTTTCGTCAAAGGGACATCGGCTGGTAGCTCAAGTGTCTCGCGCACTGCGGCACGTAATGCAGCATCGGGCATCCATTGTTCAGCGGGGATATCCTCTGCATGGCTCACAACGGATATTAGTAATAGACAAATCCATAAAAATTTTTGAAATATATGTGTCTTCATCAATAAACTCCTTTGAAAAAGTGTCGAGTTCATCTACAGCGAAATATAAGTATCAATGCTTGGTTCATAAAAGCATAATCTGTTAACTTCTTGCATCTGGAATCCTGCAAACTCTTACTGTGGACAAGTTTGTGGTACAAAAACGCCGTGAATAGTGAAGCATGTTTTATTACCACTCTTATAGTAAAATCGGAAAATATGCTTACACTTCGCACCTTCGTAGGGGCTGGGTAACCCAGCCCCTACGAGCTACCCTGTGTGCAAATAACTATGGGATTCACTATAATTAACGTGGGTTCGATAGATGGTTAAATTTAGACTATCGTCTTACCATTTATTAAAGACACAATTTGAGGGTAGAAAACGTGCATAATGTGAAAAAAAATGAAAAATCCGATTAATGGTAGGTGCAGTTTGCGGATATCCCATAGGTGTCAATTTAGGGATTTTTGATAGCGTTTCAGCAACTGTAGATATAAACATGCTGCAGAAACACCCAAGCAAAAACCCCTTACAGGGTTGGATTCTCTTGTTGAACGTTTTTCTATAAACATTGTGAAGAAATCCGCAGAAATCCGCAGAAACACCCTATCAAATACCCCAAGCAAATAAACCTTACAGGACTTAAGAGGGTTTGGAAGTCTTCAAAGTTTCCGCGTAGGAGCCGGTTCGGTTGGGAAACCGAACCTACCGGACCTGGGGCTTGAGACGGTTATTTTTTCTAAAATTGACACCTATGGTGCCGTTTGCGGCTATCCATGTTTTACGATGGTAAAGCGAAATAGCCGATGCCTGTGAACATTCCGACTATCATCCATAATGCTACCATCACATATTCACCGAAAATTAAGCCGAAGGCGATGGGGCGAATTTTCCGATACGTTGAGGCACCGCCAAATTTCAGTGCCATGTATTTAATGAACCATCCGATTAAAATAGACGACCAGAGATGGAACGGTGGATACGTTGCCCCCAACAAATAACCAATCGGATGCAGGGACCACCAGACAAAGTTTTGCCGCATCCAGAGCATAAAGCCGGTAAATCCTGCGCCAGCAATCATACTGTAGACCTCGCCCCATTTCGTCTCAATAGGAAATTGGATGAGACTGTTCATCCGTTGAAAATAGTTACGCGGTGCGACGACGAAGGACCAACTCTGTAAAAATAGCGCGCCCTTGCCGTAAATCAGCGTCAACGAAGCATAAACAGAAACGAGAATTGCAACGACAATCGCGATACCCAAAATCGGCACAACGCGTCGGCGTGCGAGTTTCACCTCATCCGCTGCTTTGAAACTGTGCAGGAAGTTCGGCATCATGAACTCACCCCAATCACGCAGAAACGTGCGTTGGAAACTCAGGATTGCGAGGCTCTTATGCCCTAATGCGTTGGAACCCAAGGTAATATCAATGTATTCTGAGGGGAAAAAAGGTGCCTGCACGAGCAACAAGCCACCGTTGACGACCATCCAAGACAGGACAATAGAGGTGATAAAGATAGAGAGCAACGTTACGACCGCAACCCATGTCGTTATGCCTGCCACAGCTAAAAATATCACTAAGGTGACGAACCCGAAAAGAAAGCCAAGCAGTGCGATACGATATGAAACAGGTTCGTTGGAATCGTCTATTGGTTGCCGCGCTACAGTAGTGGAAGTTGTCCTCGCATGCCCGATACCAAAAGTTTTCCTAAAGATTGTTGCAATATGTTCACGCCCTATCCAGAAAACAGCGGGGACAAAGACGAGATACCCACCCATCACTTGACGGCTACAGCTAATCCACGGACCGATGTTCAGTCCCATCGCATTCATGATGATATATTGGAGTTTGAAAAAGAGGTAGAAGAACCAGAGGCTGAATGAGACTTCAAGTGTCAGTAAAGAGGCGATCCCGATAACTGAAAAGTAGATGACGAACCGCATCGCGGGCCACCATCCGAGTGTATGCCACGGTTTTTCAGTAAAGACGGTGTAAATATTATAAATAAGTGGAATTTCTGGTACCTTTGGAAAATGCGCGTGCAATCCGTTGATCAGGTGCAACACCACAGGCAGTGCCATCCCTGCCCAAAGGAGCCTGCTTTTGAAAAAGGTGTTGAGAAGTGTACCGCGTGCGGGTTCCGCAGCGAGTTGTATCGGAATCTGAATTAGGGGAAACGAAAACCGTTCACGTTCTACCCACTGCTTTCGGAGGATTGCCGAGAGGCAGAGCGTCGTGAAATAGAAGACGAGGACGAAAAGCCCCCAGATGAGCAACGGCTTAAGCCAGATCATCCACGGGACACTTTCACCAGGGGAGATGCCTTCATAGAAATCTGTTACAGCCCGCGTATCCGTGACAACAAGCCAGTCAGGAATATGCGGATGGAGCGTTTCCGACCAATCGTTTTCCGTCGTCGCGAAGTATCGCACCGCCACAAGGGACGGCAGTAGAAATTGCAGCAACCCCATCGACGGAATGCCTACTGCCACGATCAACATCATCCAAATAACAGTCAATTCCGGTGCGGAGAAGGCAAAACGCCCGCGCCGCATGAACTTTCGCAACGGCAGATTGACGAGAAACACCAGAATGAGGAGCCCGAAGATTGAACCGACTGGGAGATGATTGCCTGCAATTTTGGTATTTTGTAGGAAATAGTTGTTGTAGGGTGTGATTGCACACATTGCACCTACTAAGAGTAACCCCACAAGAATAGCAGGCAATCGAATTTTTAACGATTGGGTTTTCGCTCCGATTTTTCCGTTGTCAAAATCGGGTTTTTGACGCGTATTTAGCAGCATTTTTATCAGTTATCAGTTGTCAGTTATCAGTTGTCGGTTAAGAGGGGTATCGTTTAAGAAAATCCTCTTGTTACTGATAACCGAAAACTATTCTGATGATTGTTAAATCCAAATCTTGTTCTTAAAATAGTATCAGTTTTCATCTCTTAGCGAAGGACGATAGAGGCAAGTTTCCGCATCAACGACACGACCGTCAGGTAATGTATACTGATTCGGTGTGCCTCTGCCCCAAGGTTCCTTGAAATCTCTGCTTCGCGTCCTATCAGATGCCTTCTGCTCGGCAACAGATTCCCATGAAAATCCTCCCATGAGTTGTTCATGCAAGGATGCCTCTAACTCCGTATATGCCGCTTGTCCTGTGAGGTTTTCAAATTCATCTGGGTCTGTCTCCAAATCGAAGAGAATGGATTCATCTTCAGGGAAGGCGACATACTTATAACGAGGGGTTCGGAGCATACGCATCGGTCCCGTGGTCTGATTTGCCCAGTATTCGGTGATGGCAGTGTCGCGCCAACTGTCAGTGTTACCTGATATAAGATTCGTTAGGTCATCGCCATCCAAACCTTCGGGGATAGGGATGCCTGCTCTCGCACATAATGTTGGGAAGAGATCGTTTAGCTCGACAGGTGCTGTTACGCGTGCGCCGTGTGATTGCTGCAGCTGCCTATCCCATACGATCAAGGGCACTCGCGCTGCTGCTTCGTAGTAACTGGATTTCCACCACTGTCCGTGTTCACCTGCCATCTCACCGTGATCTGTGGTATAAACAATAATAGTGTTATCTAAAAAGCCGTCGCGTTCCAAAAGTGTGATCAGGTCACCGACAGTCTCATCCAAGAATTCGCAACACGCGTAATAAGCCGCTCTCGCTTTTCGGGCTTCTTCGGGTGGAATCTCCTCCGTACTGAAATTATCTCGCAAACCCTTCGCGAAGGGATGTGTCTGCTCCAAGTGTCCTTCGGGAACGTTGGGCATGTCCACATTATCGGGCCAATATTTATCAAGAAGTCGTTTGGGTGCCGTGAGCGGGAAATGTGGACGGCTGTAGCTTGCGAGCAGGAACCATGGCTGTTCTGATGGTTGGGATCTTAAGTATTCAAGTGTCTCTTCGTTAATAACTCGCTCTTGCAGAAGACTGGTCGGGATTTCTGTGACACCTGCGAGTCGCGTTCGTTGTCGTATGCGAGATGGCGGATTCAATGGATCTGTTTGGTGTCCGGCATAGCCGCGCAGGTCACCGTAGGGACGGGATTGGAAACCGTTATTCTGCTCTTTACCACCGAAGTGCATCTTCCCGACAAGCGCGGTTGCGTAGCCGTGCTGTGCGAAATGTGCGGGCATTGTGAGATGTTCAGGGAACAAGATGGATCCGTTATCCCATGCTGAGCATCGATGTGCGTATTGTCCAGTTAGCATACACATCCGAGAGGGTGTGCAGAGCGGGACTTGGCAGTACGCGCCCTGAAAATAGGTGCCAGCCGCTGCGAGTCGGTCAAGATTTGGTGTCTGTACAATGGAATTACCTTCACACCCTATAGCGTGCGGACTGTGTTCATCACTCATCAAAAATAGAATATTCGGTCTTTGTGCCATTAATCAACATCTCCTTTTGCTGTCTGAACCAGGATTGGCAGGATGAAAGAATTTTCAGCATGAGAGACACTTCCAAAGGGAATTTACCGTCTACATTACCAAATCAGATTTTTAATCTTCATAAGAAGGCAAGTGCACTTCATCATGCATTTGGAAATTCACAGTGAATGGCAGTCCTGGGCCTGAGTCTGTTTTGGCGAAGTGCTCTAAAAAATCAATGCGTGTGAATCCTACGAGTTGTTTCGTTTCGGGATGGAAGCACCGAATTACGTCATCGGCGTACTCAACGTAGTCGGTATGCTCGGGTGTCCCTTTTGGCACATATAACACATCTGCTTCTCGGTCATAGACAATCTGAAGTTCGTTTTTATTGGGATTCATGGGGTCTGCTTTTCTGACTTAAAGGAAACACGGTAATCAGGATATGCCGCTATCTCTCATCGGAAAATTCTTAAGCTTAATTTAGTTTACCCGATCCATTGAGAATATGCAAGTAGAATCTCGGAGAAATACAGAGCCATTCAGTTTTAAGAAATTATAGAGTTTCTCGTCCTTTTTTTAGGATCCGGTGCGGTTGCAAACCACACCATAGGACTTATCAATGGGGAGGTTTTGCTTTGCGTTTTGCGACCCCGATAGCCAGTGCTGGCAATACAGCCTCAGAAATATCAAGGGAATAGTCAAAGATTGTCCATCCGGACGCGCCTAAGTTGCGCGAAAGGTGGATCTGTTCAACGACCGCATCTGGTGTCAGTAGTGAATTAGAAGCAGTCGCACCGATACCCGGGTAGATGGCAACATCTTTAGGCATTCGCGCGAGTTGATTGGTTAACAACTCCGTGAAATAGTCTGTATCTTCCGTATAGTTCATCGGACACACGAAATCAAGGTAACCCGCCTTTGCCCATGCGATCCAATCCTGTCCGATAGAAGTGACACATCCCGGGTACCAGCCAAAGACCGCAGCAGAAAGTTTGATGTCAGGGTCAGCCTCGCGCAGCCGCTTGTGGAGCAGACGTACCAAGCGTGTGATCTGTTGTACACGCCACTCGGTATACTTTTCGCTATGTGTACCCGTTTTTGGCAAGACTGCGGCGGGCCATTCATCAATCTGCAGCCGCGTTGCAAGCACGAATCTCTCACGGCAGCCCTGACAGTAGCAGGCATGGCTTCCCGGATAGCGGATATAATCAAGATGGATGCCGTCTACATCGTAATTTGTCACGATTTCAAGGATGCTCTCCAATTCCAGAAGCACATTTTTTGGATGTGACGGGCAGAGCCAATTGAGGGGTTGCCCCGTTGCGGAGACTTGGGTACGTCCTGCTTTCCGAATTTTTTCGACGAATTCTTTCGGCGCGCCTTCCAAATTCCACGTGATTTTCCACACATGAACTTCTAAGCCGTGCTTGTGTGCGGCTTCAACGCACTGCGCAATCTGATCGCCGTATTGCGTATAAGTTTTGCTCTGTGGTAAGATTTTACTCGGATAATGTGCGACCCCTGCCCACGCCATGTTTGGCAGAATTATGTTAACCGCTGCAGACGCTAATTCCTTGGCAGACCGTTCCCAATCTCCGGGATAGGCACCAAGTCCAGAGTGATTCCATACGGCGCGCCCTTCAGTTTCAACACTAATGTGCGATAGGAAATAGGCTTTTGAGAATTCTGAGCGACTCGCGCGAGCAATCGTTATTGCTGTATTGTAAACCCCAGTATCATACGCAGTGCGCGCCCGATTCATCAAATCTGTTCCAGCTTCCAATGCTTGATTCGCTTCGGGGATATTGCTCTGTTGAACAAATTGCTTTAGTGCAGCGAAATCTTTGGTGTGTCCAATAGTCGTCATCGCCGCTATCACTTGTTTAGCAATCGTACGCCGAAATTCTGGAACGAGATGTCCTAAGAGCGCAGCGAGCATCTGCATCTTGCGCGGGATATCGTCTGGCAGGAAAATATGACTGAAGAAGACCCCCGCCTTCCCTACAGATAGCGCCGGTAAATCAGTAGATTCACCTTTGGCATTGTGCCAGTACCCGATAATTTTCGTATCGGGTGTTGTCGGTTCTGCCACTGTAATGTTCCAAGATGCTTGCCTGATAGATGCCGGCATATCAAGTATATCGGGAGCGTTCAGTTGAATTGAGGCAAAATGCCCAGGTGCCTCTTGCCGTAGCCAATTTGTTTGACGCAAACCGAGGAGCGGTGCCACTGCATCGGGTAAAGTATAGGTTACAAACAGTTTACCGCCACTTGCTACGAAACCTTTTAATAAGTTCGCAGTTTGCGCTGTGATCACAGGGTTCAGTGGAAGAACAATCAATCGCCGGGATTTGAGTTGTGCTTCAGAGAGCGATGCCTCTTCAAGCGTGGCAGCGGTTAATCCGATGCCGTTGAGCAGCCGGTTGAATCTTTTAGCGACAGAACGAGCGTATTGAACATCACCTTCTGATACCTGCGGCGTTTTTTTCGGTAAGACAATCGCAATCTCCGACTGCTGTGGGAAAGCGAGGTTGAGTCCGCCAATACACCAGAGTAGTAGGCACACAAGAATAACCATTGTGGCTACATAGGGTAGACGTTGACTCGCAAATCTGGCAAAAAGCATTACTTGTTCCTCTCAACACCCTTAGCGACAAATCTCAAGCTTTGGGCTTTAGCAAAAGGCGTTTCGCCGGTTTTCCCCAAGAACTTATCAACACCTTGTGCAATAGCGGTGGCAATTTTATACTGATACGCCGACGTTGTGAGTTTTCGTCTTTCCACTGGATTCGACACAAATCCGGTCTCAATGAGAATAGCAGGCACCTTTGTTCCTATTAAGACGACAAAGCGAGCGTGCTTAACACCCCGGTCAACCGCCCCTGTGTTCTGTACCAATGTATCCTGTACATGCCTTGCCAAGCGTTTGCTATCCTCACTTTTGCTTTCCCGTATCAATCCGTCCAACAATGTTTCCAATTCTTGGATACTGTAGCCGGAGTTTATATTTTCTCGTGCTGCGATTTTTTCTGAGGCTTTGTCCGTACTGTTGACATCCAGATAGTAGGTTTCGATCCCCGTGGCTCTTGAATTTTCAGCTGCATTGGCATGGATACTGAGAAAAAGGTCTGCTTTATGTTGCGTCGCGAATTCGGTGCGTTTTTTGAGTGGAATAAAACGATCGGTCTCGCGTGTCATCAGGACAGTATAGCCTTTTGCTGTTAAAACCTCGCGGAGTTTGTGTGAGATACTGAGAACAATACCTTTCTCTCGAAGATTGCCACTTCCGAGTCCTCCTGGGTCTTTCCCGCCGTGTCCGGGGTCGATAACAATCGTTTTCGCGGTCAATCCAAATTCACGCGTTAATGATTTTGGGACTAAAGGTTCAGGATCCGTAACCGGTGCTGCGGATTTTGGCTGCCTTGCTTGCTGTGGTTCAGGCCGCGGTTGTGGTTGTATTTGAATATTTTCTTTAGCGGGTGGGCTAACCGATTTGGGTTGTGTCTTGAGTACTTGTAGTTCTTTAGCGGCAACATCACCAATTTCTTGACTTATTGAAGAATCAACAAGACTTTTATAGGACGTTTCAGCGCGTGTGGGATACCCTTGCCTTGCATACGCCCGTGCCAATTCCAACTTGGCAGGTTCCGATACTTGGGAATCGGCATAACGGTTCTCCACGAGTTGGTATTGCATGATAGCCTGAGAATCGTCGTTGATATGATCGTAGCAACGTCCTAACCAATAGTGAGCCAGTGGTCTGTATTCCGAGTTAGGATACGTGTGAATCAGTTTTCGGAGTGCTTTAATCGCCTGCTGCGGTGCTTCGGTGCCCCCAACCTTGATGCTCCACATCCAACTTGAGGCGATTGCGTATTGTGCATCATCTGCTGACGGACCCTGGACATCGGCATCAATAACCTTTTGAAACTCTGAAATAAGGGCACGCCACTCCACAAGGGTGGCACGCGTTGTACCGGTTGCATACGCATGATGGCGCCGTGAAGCCTCCTCATATAACAAAGCCTGTTTATAACCTGACGTGCTCATACATCCAGACAATATTGCCAGAAAGAATCCGAGCAGACAGAAACAACACATTTTCATAATTTTTCTCCTCTTACCGGATTTTTTGTTTTCTAATTTATTTTGTATACCACAAAATAAAACGAAATATCTCCTTTTTTCGTTACTAAATTGTGCTATTACGATAGCGATCAGCGATCAGCAGTCAGCAATCAGTGAGGATCGCGAACGACAAGAAATACGCAGAAATACCCACAATGAAGGCAATCGCAGCGGATCGCGAGCACAACTCGCTCATACAGTGAAGACAATCGAAGCCGATCGCGAGCACAGCTCGCTCATACAGTGAAGACAATCGAAGCCGATCGCGAGCACAGCTCGCTCATACAGTGGAAGGATCGGGATTTTTCGCGTAAAAGGTTTCTTTGTAGGGGCGAGCTCCTGGTCGCGACTCTTCCTCTAAAGTCGATAAAAAACCGAAGACTGAATGGCTTTGATCAACTACATTTCGGTGTTGACTCACATTAAAATCTATGCTAAACTGACTCCTCAAACTGATTCTGAATATAATGGAAGGCACCGATGGAACTGACTCCGCAAGAAATCCAACTGTTTCGTCACAACGGCTTCATCAAATTTCCGACCCAACTCTCTACCGATCACGTAGCGGCATTAAAAACGGCGGCGTTGAAGGACATAGCGGAAGGCGTAGAACCTGTTGCACGTCAAGATGACAGAATTATCCGAATCTCCGCAATTTGGGAGCGTGGCGGTATCTTCCGAGAGACGATCACATGTGATGAAATTCTCAATCCACTGGAATCGCTATTGGGTTCGGATATAGAATTCGTGTTAAATCGCCACAATCATGTCTATCTCCGAGATGCGGGTTCAAGTCATTCGCTCGCCTTACATCGTGATGTCCGTCATTGGTCCCGGACAATCGCGACTGTCTTGGTCTATTTGGAAGACACAAATTTGGAAAATGGTTGTACACGGGTTGTGCCTGGATCACACCACTTACCCGCTTTCGCTAATCTCAAAGATGAAGCCCTACAGGAGATCGCTGCGGGTCAAGCGATCCCGTTACCGATGCCAGCAGGTGGCTTGCTTGCTATTGATAGCATGATAATCCACTCGGCAGGCATCAATCAGACGGATGGGACACGGATGAGCATGACACTCGGCTACCACAGTACAGATGAACTCACGTTGGAAGACAATCCCAAGAGAGTGCTCGTCCGCGGCACGCGACCTTATCGCGGAAACGACAAGCCACGGGAGTATTAGTATCGGGGCGAAATTTGTTTTGCAATTAGGGTCAACTTGCAAGCAATACCTGAAAACCATTTTGGTAAGGTTTGCTTTTTATTATTTTTTCGGAAAAATCAATTTTTTCTTGACAAACATCAGACTATGTGGTATACTTAATAACGTCCTTGAGGTGAGATACTATCAAAATCTTATTTTGGCAAAATCTCATTTTGGGCGGGTAGCTCAGGTGGCTAGAGCGACAGCCTTACAAGCTGTAGGTCACAGGTTCAAGTCCTGTCCCGCCTACCTGTTAGTAGTTTTATGGGCTCGTGGCGCAGTTGGTTTAGCGCGCCTGCCTGTCACGCAGGAGGTCGCGGGTTCAAGTCCCGTCGGGCCCGTTTTTATTATGCCGAATTAGCCACAGGTTGTGTCTTACAATGCTGTGGTTTTTTCGTTACTGGACAACCTACCAGAGTATTAATTCTCAGTATGCTCTCTGTACCAATGAGCTCCGCATGGAGGTGTGAAGATGCAAACTGAAAAACAATCAGACCCATCCGCGCTTGCTAAATATAAATCAAAAAATGGAGGAACAACACTCTCGTGATTGACCTTAAATTTATTCGCGAAAATACCGAAGATGTCCGCCAGATGTTAGCAGATCGCCAGACAGAAGCTGAGTTGGACCGGTTGGTAGTATTGGATACACGCTGGCGTGAGAATTTGACGCACACACAATCCCTTAAAGCACACCAAAACCAAGTCTCACAACAGATTGCTGAGCGTAAAAAGGCAAAACTGGATGCAACAGAGACGATTGCGGAAATGCGGGAATTGTCCCAAAAAATCAAGGAACTCACCGCCGAAAACAACGATTCAAAAACCGAGATAGACGCTATTCTGCTGACGATCCCAAACATGCCAGAAGCAAGTACACCGGTTGGCACCTCTGAAGAGGATAACATCGAAATTAAGATGTGGGGTGAATTGCCGAGTTTCGATTTTGAACTGAAACCACACTGGGAAATCGCTGAACAGTTGGATATTGTCGATTTTCAACGCGGTGCTAAGGTGGCGGGGAGCAACTTTGTGCTGTTCAAAGGCTTAGGGGCGCGGTTGGAACGTGCGCTGATTCAGTTCATGCTTGATTTGCATACGACACAACACGGCTATACCGAAATCTCACCGCCGTTTCTCGCCAACCGTCCTACGATGACAGGGACAGGACAACTCCCTAAATTTGAGGCGGATATGTACCGATGTGATAGGGATGAAGAGAATCCCGACAGCGACTTGTTCCTCATTCCAACGGCTGAAGTTCCTGTGACGAACCTTTTTGCGGGTGAGATCCTCTCCGCCGATGATCTACCTATCTACTATACTGCCTATACACCGTGTTTCCGGCGTGAAGCGGGTGCTTATGGTAAGGACACACGCGGTTTACAACGTATCCATCAATTTGACAAGGTAGAGATGGTGAAGTTTACGACACCCGAAACCTCCTATGCCGAACATGAATCACTCTTGGCAAATGCTGAGAGCGTTTTGCAGGCACTCGGTTTGCCGTATCGCGTCGTGCAACATTGCACAGTGGAACTCGGCTTCGCTGCAGCGAAATGCTACGATATTGAGGTGTGGGCACCTGCCCGACAACGGTTTTTAGAGGTCTCTTCCTGTAGCAATTTCGAGGCGTTCCAGGCACGTCGTGCGAATATCCGTTATCGTCCAGAAGCGGGTGCGAAACCGGAGTTCATCCATACGCTCAATGCCTCCGGCACAGCACTGCCGCGCGTCGTCATCGCGCTCCTTGAGACGTATCAGAATTCAGATGGCACAGTTCGCGTGCCTGCGGTGCTACAACCGTATATGGGCGGTCTGGCGCAGATTGGGTAATAATCAAGGATTCAAACCATGGAACTCAATCTCACTGTATATCAATCTGTCCGAACAACCCAGTGTAGAGAGTCAGGAAATATCAGAAGGTATTCTCCTTGATTATGATGCCGAAGGTAGGCATGTTGGTATTGACATTGATAATGCCAGCCATAAAGTTGAAATGGAGAAACTGATTCTCAGCAAGATCCCTGCCAAGGTTGAAATGGCGAGGGCATAGGGATATTTAATTTCCCTTAAGATTCCATGCGCGGTCGAAGTACTTTTAACTCTTTGAGAAGTACATCTCTTTTCTCTATGTCGTCCTGATTGAGTTGTGCAGCGTCTTCGGTGTTTGTTTTCACTGTAAACCCGGCATCCTTGATCATCTCCATTGTCCGCGATGCTGTCGAACCTTCCACATTTAGGTAGCCATCAATAAACATTGAATTTGCTGGATAGAGTGCCATTACCTCCATACTTCGTAGGTGGTGTTCTCTACCCGCGGCGACCCTTATTTCTGCTCGTGGATTCAAGAATCGGTACAGACACAATACTCGGAGACAATAATCCGGGGTTAAAGTAGTAGGCACACTCCGCTGTGCCGTAACGGATTCCGACAACTGCGTGCCGGATATCGGTAGAAAAAAGTTAACCGGCAGTGAGGCAACCTCAAACCGACGGAGTGCCTTGGCGACCTTAATCAAATCGTCCGTTCCCTCACCCATCCCAACGATTACACCTGAACAACAGGCAAGTCCAGCCGTTTGTGCGGCTTGTAGTGTCTCCATCCGATCCTGATACGTGTGCGTGCTACAGATATTTGGATAGTGGGCTTCGGAAGTATTCAGATTGTGGTTTAACCTATCCAATCCTGCTGTTTTCAGGATATGAGCGGATTCCACGTCAATCAGTCCAGCAGAGAGACACACCTCAATCGGATAGCGTGCCTTCACAGCCTGGATGAGTTCTGCGAGGTGTGATACGCGTTTTGGCGAGGGACCGCGTCCACTCATTACAATGCAGTAACGATACGCGCCAGATTCATAAGCGCGTTTCGCTTCTTCCAGAATCTCGGCATCGGGTTTTAAGGGGTAAGTCTCGATATCTGTCGTTGCAGAATTCGCCTGCGCGCAATAACCACAATCCTCTGGACAGTAACCGTTTTGTGCATTGTTGAGAATATGGAGTTGGACCTCGTTCCGAAAATAGGTTTTGCGAACTTGATATGCAGCATCCAATAGCGGAAGTAATTCCACTTCCGATCCAGTGAGTATCTTTTCACAACAAGCATCAGAGAGCAATTTGTCTTGGAGGCTGGTGGTTGTTAATTCGTTATAAAATGTTGTTTCCATATTTTTAACAATTGGGTTTCTGCTCCGATTTTTCCGTATTTTTAACGATTGGGTTTCTGCTCCGATTTTTCCGTTGTCAAAATCGGGTTTCCGATCAATTTCAACTGAATCTTAATGAAACTGATATTTAACCAAGAACTGTCTTTTTAACATTTTACACCGGACTAAAAAATGTTCCATGCAACATCGGTTGCATTAAAGACAGGTCCTTCGGTGCAAACACGTTGGTATTCTATAGTATCAGCGTCTATACGGACGGGACAGACGCAACCGAGACACACACCCATCGCGCACCCCATCCGATTTTCCATGGCGATTTGCGTTGGGACTTCAAAATCAGCAGTTATCTTTGCAACAACAGAAAGCATCCCGTGTGGGCCGCACGCATAAACCGTTGGACATTGCCAAGCGGTATTCTCAAGCATATCCGCGAGGATGTCAGTGATATATCCGTGATGCCCGATGCTTCCATCGTCTGTAGCTATATGTACCTCAATGTCGATTGCTTCCAAATCCTTCACACTTAAAAGTCGAGCGTGACGCTGAGCCCCTACCAATCCGAGTGTCCGTATACCGTTTTTACGCAGTGCCACAGCCAGTAACATGAGTGAAGCAATACCGGCACCGCCGCCAACAAGAATTGCGGGTTCGGGTTTTGTGGTAAAATCAAACGTATTGCCGAGCGGTCCCAACACCTGTATCGGTTCACCTTCCAGCATCTGCGACAATCGCTGCGTTCCTTCGCCGATAATCTGATAGAGCATCGTTATCTCGTGTCCCTCTACCGTATAAATTGTGAACGGGCGGCGGAGCAACATACCAGTATCCTGTGAAATCATGACGTGGATGAACTGCCCCGGACGTGCATGTTGAGCGATTTCGGGACATTCACAACGCAATAGGTAGTGTGCTTCCGCTACCGCCTCGTTTGAGAGAATAACGGTATGAAGATCATAAGTGCTCGATAAACTGTCATTTGGCATAGCATATATGTTACCACGAAAAATTGGATGTGGCAAGGCCATTCCAACCGGAAGAAGCATTTAGCCGTCAGCAGTTAGCCATCAGCCGCCGGTTGGCGAGGTTCGGAACCTCGTGATATGGATTCCATGAGACCTTTTGGTAAATGTTTTTGCAGTGTCAATTTGTATAATCACTAAACAAAATATGTTTTTCACTATCTTTTCACGAATAGGGGTATCTATAAGAGTTGGAACAATATTCTATTTTTGTAATCTCACGCCAAACGATTTTGGCAGCGAAGAATTTGTTTGCAATTTTTGGGAATTATGCTATGATTATGCCCCAAGGAGAAGAATAAATAATGAGAAACGTATTGAAGTTCAATAGCGATCGGCGTTTTAAAATCGTGCAATTTACCGATATTCACTGGCAGAACGGTGAATCTGCTGATCGGCAATCAGCCGCACTGATGAAACAAATCGCAGCAGCAGAATCCCCGGATTTAATTGTGTTGACAGGTGATATTTTGTCTGGTGGTGGATGCGACGATGCTGCTGATTCCCTCCGAGAGGTTGTTAAAATCGTAGAGGGATGTGGGATTCCGTGGGCGGCGGTTTTCGGCAATCATGATGACGAAGGCAGTGCAGACCGTCACGAGTTGATGGCGGTTATGCAAGATAGCAAACTGTCACTCTCGGAACCAGGTCCCGCAGAGATACCTGGTGTCGGAAATTACGCGCTACCCATCCAAAATTCTGAAGAGAACGCATCTGCTGCAGTGCTTTATTTCATCGATTCCGGTAGTTACGCGCCAACAGATATTGGTGGCTATGATTGGATTAGACGGGAGCAAATTGTATGGTACCTGCGAGAATCCGCGAAGTTCACCACTGAAGCGGGACACCCCCTTCCTGCGCTTGCCTTTTTCCACATCCCAATTCCGGAATATGACGAGGTGTGGGATTTTCATACCTGCTACGGTGTGAAATATGAGAATGTTTGCGCGCCTCAGGTTAACACCGGTTTTTTTGCTGCGCTGCATGAGGCTGGCGATGTCATGGGTACTTTTGTTGGGCACGAACATATCAACGATTTCTGGGGCGATCTACACGGGATTCGTCTCTGCTATGGTCGTGCCACTGGCTATAATACCTACGGCAGAGACGGGTTTCCGCGCGGTGCCCGTGTCATTGAGTTAGAGGAAGGCACTCGGCAATTTGAGACGTGGCTTCATCTTGACGACAGCACCATAATCGATTCGCAACCCGAGCATACACCGCTCCAACGAACTTTTACTGAGGATTAAGAGATTATATCGCAACTAATAATCAGATTTAACAAATTCAGGATTTATCTTACAGGAGGGAATTGTGAGAGCAAATTCTCAAATCTCCGTTCGACACGAAGGGAAAATTGCCATATTTGACATCACGGGGTACCTTACCGATGCCTCTGAAGCTATCTTGAGTGACGCTTACGCTGACATAGATGTTCAAGCCGCTGAAAAAGTTCTACTTAATTTTGAACGACGTAGTTTTATTACAAGCAGTGGGTTCGGTGAGATTATTAGATTACTCTGGAAGATGCGGGAGAAGGGACAAGTTCTACGCGTTGCACACCCATCTACGCAAGTCCGGAATATCTTCAATACCATCGGGCTGACACAAAGTATAGGTGTCTTTGAATCCGAAGAAGAGGCACTCGAAGACTTCTAATTCGTTTCCGCGTTGCTCGGGGCTTGGTTCATGGAAAAAGGGTATACATATTCATATTTAATATTACCCCGAGCAAACTCCAAAGACTCCCAGCGAGGAACTGACCGAACACGAAACCCAAGAAAAGTGGTAACGCCCGACGATAGGCTCGAACCCCACCGCCAGCGAAAAGTAGCTGTTTGAAGAGCCATCCGAGAAAGATTGAGAACCACATCCAACCGATAGCCCAACCGTTACCGACAGCATAACCGACAGGATAAAACGGCCACCATAAAAACTGACGTTTTAGAAACGTCAGTACACCGGTGAACAGAAAACCGAAGGCTATATGTTGCATAGCCAGTAGATTCGGTGCCCGTGGTGCTATAATCCAACTTTGCAAGCGGTTAAATTCACCAACACCCCACCGTGCAAACCGGTATTCATAATAGAGTGCCACATGTCCGACAATAGAAACGATTGTTCCGACGATTGATGCCACAATCAGTGCCACAACCAATCGGTTTTCATGTAAGCGGAACTGCCTACCGATTTTAAATGCCTCTAACTGATGTGGCATCGGGTGGCATCGGTATCCATACGCGAGCCACGACAATAGCGTTGTGTTGGTTAGGTTTTGCGCGCCCAATGGACGACTCCCCCGAATAACAACATAATCCTATCGGGATGCATTCCGTGCAATTCATGTGTTGGGGGTCCAAGTTCGGCGCGCATACGTGTCATCCCGATGCATAACACCAAATATATCCCGAAATAGCCGAGTGCGACCCACGGCGAAAGCCCGGCGAAATACCAGAATATTAGAACGAATACCATACCGATTATCAACCCGAAAACCGCGAGCCGGTATAAACCATCTTTCGACCTAAAGGAGAAGACACCGGTAAGTATCTCCCAAACTTGCCGCCGACTTGTAACGAGTGCGAGTGCCCCAATTCCGAGCCATGCGCCGCCGCGTTGTTCCGTCTGTAAACCGATAGCGGTTGTCCACCCCGTTGCACTGAAAAAGACGCGCTGCGCGCCCCAAAACAGATAGAAGAACCACAAGGACAACGACAAGTCCAACGGCATGAGGTACCCAAACCCTATTGCAAACGGATAGACATAGATCGGCAAACGTCCCATTGCGTTCCACGGTCGATCAGCAAAATAGAGTTGGTACTTGATTTTAAGCGAAGGTATCACCGGAAAAAGATAGTTCAATCCTGCCAAAATCTCTAACCCAAATGCGATTCCGAAACCGAGCCAAATGAGTTTATTCCGAAAGAGCGCGGATGTGTTACCGAGCAGCTCAACAGGCAACGTCGTTAAGGGGTAGCTCAATTTCTCATGGTCAATCCACTGTTTCCTAATAATGATGTTGACACAAAGCATCATAAACAGGAGGACGATTACCAATCCGCTCCAGGCCAAGATGGGCCACAGCCACGCTTCCATGTATTGTTCCTGCCAAAATGTATCATCGCCTTCAAAATAGCCTTGTAAAATACCGCGGTCAGTAATCGTCAGCCATGTCGGCATGAATCGGAAAAAGAGGTCTGCCCACTCATTTTCGGGTGTTGCGAACCATCCGGCATTGGCGATCATCGGTACTAACTGTCGAACGATGTCGTGTCCAGCAAGTGCAGTCGCCACGGATACCATTATGTATGTTAACGCGAGTTCCCGCGATGTTGGGGCGAAACCTTTAAATACCTTTTTGAGAAGCGGGGTAATAAGAGCCAAGAAAAAGAACGTGAAAAGGACAGTCGGGAAAATTGAAAAATCGGTGAGCTCCCACACGACCCGATTTTCTGCGGAGATAATCCAATAACAGGTGAGAATAATAAGTATTGAACCGAAGACGAGCGTCCCGAAAAGAAAACGGAGTGTTGAGGGCTTCTGGTCGCTCTCAGTAGTACTTTGTGCTTTGTGCTGCATAATTATAGTATACCATATCGGTTAGTACTAAGGCAACGATATGTACCTGCTTGCGGTGTGCAGCTTCAAGATTGCCAACGCCACCGCTTTGTGGTATAATAAAGAACACTTTAACTGCCCAGCCAAGGAAAAGTTATGCGATCCCGCGCCCTGAAAAACAGTGATCCGCTTCTTAATATCAATAAAATACTTGTCATTCGCGCTGATGGTATCGGCGATTTGCTGAACTCAACACCGGCGATTGCATTGTTACGGGAGAATTATCCATCCGCAGAAATAACAGTATTAGCGCGCCCGCTTAATGCGGCTGTGTTAATCGGGAACCCAGATGTAGATCGGATTTTAATCTTTGATCGAGATGGAAAGCACCGCGGGCTCCGAGCGCGACTCCAATTCTATCGTGAATTGCGCCGTGAACGGTTTCAACTCGCTGTCGCCATGCAAACTGCGATGTGGACGCACCTTGTGGCTTTTCTCTCAGGTGCGACTTACCGCTTAGGACGCTATCAGAAACGTTTCAGATCTACCCTCACCCACGCGTGGCGCGGTAAATACCGAAAAGGGGAAACCCACGAAGTTGACAGGAATTTGGAACTGGTCCGACGCATCTGCGAAGGAGTAGGCAAACGGAAACTCATCTTCCATCTTTCGCCTGATGAGATTGCCGCTGCTGAGGCACGACTGACCTCGTTGGGTATCGGTACGGCGGCATTTCTCATCGGTATCCATCCAGGGGGCAGCTCATTTGATAAACGCTGGCCCGAAAAGCGGTACGCCGAACTCGCTGATAGATTATCTCAACAGTACAACGCTATAATACTTCTTTTACGCGGTCCTGAAGAAGCGGAATTGGTGCAGAACATTCAAGCGGCGATGCAATCCGATGCGATAACCTACGCGCCAGAGACGATTCGCGACCTGGGTGCGATGCTTTCCTGTTGCGATTTGGTCGTCTGTAATGACTCGGGCCCAATGCATCTCGCTGCGGCATTGGACGTGCCGATGGTCGCTATCTTTGGTCCCACAGACCACGTGGCGTGGCATCCATTGAGCGAAAACGCCTCTATTGTGCGGCGGGATATGCCGTGCTGGCCGTGTAGCGCGCACAAATGTAAAATCGGATGGAAATGCACGAAAAAACTGCCTGTTGCACCCGTTTGGGATGCAACGATGGAGAAAGTAAAATGAAAATTGTCGTCGTCTGCTGGGGATCAACCGGAGATGTCTATCCGGTTTTAGCACTGTCGGAGCGTCTGCTGGCACGTGGACACCACGTACGGGTATGTGCACCAGCACTCTATAGAGACAGAGTTCTTGAGATTAGGGCGGAATTCCACGAGATCGGAGTCATTTTTGAGTTGTCAGAATTTCACGAAGTTATGGATTCTATTATCCCGAAGCGCGACCCGACAGCGATGCTGCGGCTCATCGTGGAAGAGGGAATCGTGCGCCGCGGCGAAAAGTGGTACCGGGACTGCTTGACCGGAATGAAAGGGTTTGATATAGCGATTTGCCATTCTGTAGACATCCCTGGGCAGGAAGCAGCGATTCGCAATGAAATACCATGGTTCACTGTAACCTACTTCCCAGGTGCTATCAAATCCTTAGATTTCGCGCCTTACCCGTTCCCGAATTGGGGACGAGCATTTAATGCTATCGTGTGGAAATTGGTGCAGCTTCGGCTTGCGACGGGTATAGATGCCCTGTTTAATCAATTTATTAAGTCAGTCGGCGGAGAACCGAGGCGTTCAGTGGTATTGGACGGGATGTACTCACCACACCTAAACCTGATTGCTGCATCTCCTGTGCTTTGCCCGCCAGCCAATTTCTCAGCAAATCATAAACTCACGGGTGTCTGGCACCTCGCGTCATCTGCTTACGATCCACCGTCTGAACTTGTTGCTTTCTTGGAGGCAGGTCCACCGCCGGTTATCATCACGTTTGGGTCTATGGGCGGCTCGAATGGACGTGAAACGACCGAAATTTTAATAGATGCCGTTAGAAAAGCAAAGCAACGTGCGATTATTCAAGCAGGATGGGGACAACTCGGCACACCAGAGGCGTTATCGGACATCTACTGTGCAGAATATATCCCGCATCAGTGGCTGTTTCCACAAGGGTGTTGCATCGTGCATCACGGTGGCGCGGGGACAACTGCCTCGGCATGTCGTGCGAAAGTCCCATCTGTCGTCGTAGCCCATCACGCTGACCAACCCTATTGGGGGAAACGGCTATCGCACTTAGGCGTTGCACCACGGCATCTGCGTCGCCGAAACCTGACTGCTGAACGTTTGGCGAAACGGATTCAGCAAGTCTCGGATACGCCTTCTATGACAGTACAGGCAGGGGTCATCGGTGAGAAAATAGAAGCAGAAGATGGTTTGACAGCAGCTGTTGATCTGATTGAATCTTTTTGAGGAACTAAAAAAATGCTAAACTTGTTTGACATTCCAATGCACGACAGAGAAGGCTTTATTGAAGCTTTAGAAAGACTTGAGGAAAAAACAACCGCTGTTGCGTGGGAGTTTTTGGAGCGTGAGATCCCCGGTGTTGCTGACGATGAGGCGTTCGACGGATTGTGCTGGTTTGATATCGCTGAAGTAGAACTTGACTTACCTCTGAAAGAAATGATGGCTCTAACAACTTTTGACCCTATAGGTATCAGTATGTATGCGATGGACATGCAGGGACGGGATCCGCTCAGTGACGTGCAGTATCTTCACAATCTTTATGAATGGTGGGAGGTATTACAAAAAGATCGCGAAACACTTGAGAACCTTTTTGAAAACAAAGCTGTTTCTGAAATACTTGAGGAAATACACACCGTTCTAAAAATCTATAGTATCCCTTTTGGTAGCATAGAGAGCGTTCACAGGTTCTGTGAAAACGCAAGGCGGGAAGCAATGGATGCGTGGTTAAAAAACGAGAAGCGTTAAACCCTCTCCACTTCAATGTTGTTTCTTCTATTTACGCAATTTGCACAAGTCTTGATTATAGTAAAGTTTAGAATTAATAGGGCACTCTGTGTAGGTTCGGTTAGGAAACCGAACCTACCGGGGGCTGAAAGTGTCTTTTTATTTTTAGGTTTCACTATAAAAAACCTTTGACAAAAAATGCTGAAGAAAATTCTCGTCTTTAGTTTCTCTTTTATCGGTGATGCGGTCCTGTCTACTTCAGTTATCCAACCCCTGCGAAGACACTTTTTGGATGTACATATTACCTTCCTGGTCGGACCGCAAGCAGTTGACCTCCTCGCTACCGATCCAAACATTGATGCCACCCTTGTTTATGATAACCGAGGCGAACACACCGGTTGGAAAGGACGATTGCGTCTCATAAAAACACTACGCCTTGACAAATTCGACATCGTTGTGAACCTGCGGGATAGTCTTATGGCATGGTGTATCGGTGCAGAACATTGGGGAATGGTTCGCGGTGACAGCAATCGGCATGCTGTTACCCGTTATCTGGAGGTGCTTCAGAGGCACGGTGTTGATACAACGGATGCACATCCACATTTACAGCTCACTGAAGACGAACAGACTATGGCGCACTGTTTTCTCACCGAAGCAGGCATTACCTCAGAACGGTTGTTAATCGGCATTCATCTGGGGGGAAATTGGGTATATAAGTTATGGGATGTGGAGAAATACGCCTTGGTCGCGAATGCCCTGTGTAAAGAACAGAATGCAGCGATCTTATTGTTCGCTGGTCCGAACGAACGAGGACTCCAAGTCCAAGTATCAGAAATAATGGACGTTCCGCCAATTCTTGTCAAAACGGAAAATCTACGTCATCTCGCGGCGTTAATCTCTGCCTGTAATGTCTATATTGGGAATGACACAGGACCGATGCATATCGCAGCGGCTGTGGATACGCCGGTAGTTGCGCTTTTCGGGTCAACGAACCCTATTCGGAGCGGTCCCTACGGTGATAAACACACGATTGTGCAGAGTGGGATAGATTTGGGTTGTAATCCGTGTCATCCGGGTCGGGATCCGGGAGGATGTGGTGCTGGGAGTTGTGAGGTGATTGCGGGGATTACGGTGGAACAGGTATTGACAGCAGTGAAGCGTTATACTTCTGCAATCTTAGTATCAAACAAGTAACATTTTTTGATTTTTTCAATTTCGATTTAGATTTGAGAATCAATCCACCTTTTTCGTCTTTTATGAAATTTCCATCTTCGTCAGTTAAATAGTCCTGTTGTTTTTGTTGTTCAATGTTCTCAAGTAGTGCTTTTGTATCGTAGTTAAACTTTGCAGCCCACTCTTCTCGAATTTGATGGATTTGGTCAATAATTGGGTCTTTCCACATGATAAAAATCCTCCATTAGCAGTTGTTGTGGTGTACATAGGATTGGTGGTTGATAACCTGCTTTGCTACACACCTGCTGTATCAAGGGAATTTTGTTAATCCTGGACAATCGGTGAAGAAACGAGTTCAAATTGTTGCTCAGCAAAATTATCCCACCAGTAGCGAGTGAAATACTGACACCCACGAATCCCTTCATTCCTACTCGGTCTGGAAGTCAGATAACTAATAACTGAAGTCTGAATATAAACGCGCGGTTTAGATTGCATACATATTTTCCTCAGGACTTACGCAAATTGAATGGGGAAACGGTATATTTTACTGATTTAACCCCCTAAATCCCCCTTATCAGGGGGACTTTAACAGAAAATGCGTAAGTCCTATTCCTATTAACTAAACCGACAAGTAAATAAAATATATCCGTTTCGCCGCTTTCTGCAGTAGTATCAATTTGTAAAGCAATTATATCACAACAATTACTGGGTATCAAGAGGTTACCAATAGGCAAATGCCAATTATCAGTAACGCCGTAAAGCAGACAAAGAAAATAGTCGGTACAAAAGTTTCAACGACAGTCAGTCGCCAATAGGTTTTTTGCTCTCTGCCTTCAGCGAGTAGATCCCATTCCCGTTTGAAAAATGGATAGGCGAGTTTTTCTTCCAATTCATGCAACGCTTTAAATTTACCAGAGTTCAGTTGTCGATAAGAACGAATGACAATATACCATGCTGATGCCAAGAGCATACCAAATAGCCCAAAACCTACCATGAGCCATCCGATCGGTACTCCGTTTTCACGTTGTAGGAAAGCGGAAAAAAGCACTGCCAATCCAGACAAGACTAACATGTAGAAACGGTTTGCGGTGCCCCGCTGTTTGCTGACACTGTCGGCAAGTTCCGCGTGGAGTTTGTAGATTTCTACCAATTCCCGTTTTTCATCCATGTCATTCGCCTCCTCACGCACTTGTTGCTGAAGTTCGCTTACTTGCTCTTCCACTGCAGCCGTAGGCTGTTTAGCACGACGGATACACTGCTAAACGCCATTGCGAATGCTGCAAGCATCGGGTGGAGTTCTCGGAACATCATCGGCACGAAAGATAACGGATAAAGCGCGCCTGCTGCGATGGGAATTAAGAGGACATTGTAGAAGAACGCCCAGAAAAGGTTCTGTTTAATCGTACGCATCGTGGAACGGCTGAGTCGAATCGCATCGGGGAGTCCACGCAAATCGCTGTGCATGAGCGTCACGTGTGCTGTCTCCCTTGCAATATCGGTGCCTGTGCCGAGCGAGATGCCGATATCGGCTTGTGCCAATGCAGGGGTATCGTTAATGCCGTCGCCTACCATTGCGACGAGTCCACTACTTTCCGCCTGCAACTTTTTAACGGCTGCCGCTTTATCTTCGGGTTTGAGTTCTGCCATGACATCGCTAATTCGTGAAACCTTGGCGATCGCATCAGCTGTAACACGGTTATCTCCGGTCATCATTGTTACCGTACATCCAAGTTCGTAGAGTTCCGCGACTGCAGCTTGCGCTTCCGGCTTTAAAGTGTCCGCGACCGCCAGAAGCCCAACAACATGTCCATCAACGGCGACCCACAGGACGGTTTTCGCCTCGGTCTGTAGACGTTCTGCTTCTTCTTCAAGTCTTCTTGTTGGAATATTGTGTTGTTGAATTAAGGATAAGTTGCCTATGATAAGACTATTTTCACCGACCTGTGCGGTAATACCGTGTCCAGTGACAGCCTTAAACTGATTCGGTGTAGTGATGTCCAGTCCACGTTCTTTAGCGGCTTGAACAACTGCTTTTCCGATAGGATGTTCACTGCCACGCTCCGCAGCGGCAGATAGCTGCAGAAGTTCCGATTCGTCCTCATCCGTGAGAATGTCGGTAAGCGTGAGTTTCCCCTCTGTCAAGGTGCCTGTTTTATCAAGGACAATTGTGGTTAAGTCGCCTGCGCGTTCGAGTGCTTCGCCGTTTCGGAAGAGGATACCGCGCTGCGCGCCGATACCGGTTCCCATCATAACGGCGGTTGGGGTGGCAAGTCCCAATGCACAAGGGCAGGCTGTGACGAGGATTGCTACCAAGCGGAGCATTGCCGGGGTGAACCCTGCTCCGATGAGGAACCACCACACGAGAAACGTCCCAACGGCAATCGCGGTGACGACAGGCACAAACACATTTGTAACTGCATCGGCGGCGCGTTGGATAGGAGGCTTGCTCTGTTGTGTTGTTTGTACCAATTGGACAAGACGGGCAAGTGCTGTTTCTGTCCCGATATGCGTGGCTTCCATAGTGAGCATTCCACTCTGGTTCATCGTCGCCGCGGTCACAGGATCGCCCGGTCCCTTATCTACGGGCATACTTTCTCCGGTGAAGACGCTTTCATCGATGGCACTTGTACCGCCACGCACCACGCCATCAACAGGAATACTTTCGCCGGGACGTACAAGCAGGACATCTCCTACACCGACCTGTTGAATAGGGACGTGCTGTTCTTCGCCGTTTTCTAAGCGGCAGGCTGTTTCGGGGAAAAGTTGGGGGAGTTTTTTCAGGGCTGCGTTTATCTTACCTTTGGCACGTGCTTCAAGAAGTTTCCCTAACTTAATCAACGTAACGATAACTGCGGCTGTCTCAAAATAGACGTGGGTACCGAAGCGCGTCCCTGCGCCCATCCCTAATGCAATCGTTACAGTGAGGCTATAGAAAAACGCCACGGATGTGCCCATTGCGACGAGGACATCCATATTGGCGGATCGGTTGCGCAGTGCCTTAAAGCCGCCGATGTAATAGTCCCAAGCGACATAACCTTGCACCGGTAACGCCAAACCGAACATTAGATAGTTAACCCAATGCGCAGATGCCCACTCACCCAACAGGTTCATGTCTCTACCCATGCTGAGGAGAAAAAGCGGGAGCGTGAAGATTGCACCGATAGCGAATTGCCTCTTTTGCCGTCGGGATTCATCAGCGCGGGCCTCTTCTTCTTCATCTTCATTGACGACGTTAAAACCGAGGTCTCGGATCTTATCAACGATGGTTTCTTCGCTGAGCGTGGATGTATCGAAGGTAACAGTCGCATATTCGGTGGCGAGACTGACTTCTGCAGCAAGGACACCCTCCATCTTTTTAAGATGCCGTGTGATGGTGCTTGTGCAGTTTTCGCAGTGCATTCCGGTAATGGGGAGATTAATTTGCTGTTCCATCATTTTGAACGATCGACTCTGTGCACCACTCCACTATGTTTCGCGATGATTTTCAGTTAATTCCAACCGCCTCTGGTGGTTTAAAAAGGTTCTTTACCAATTTTAGCACATCACGGACACGGAACGCAAGTACCGGACATAATAGGCGAAAGTGTTTCAGTTATCCTAAGTGGACAGGTAGACCAGTTTCAAGAGATTCGTTGGCCGCGATTGACAAAATAGCGGTTTTCGCGGCATCGGCATAAGGTGATCGGATTGCGCTGCCATCTCCTGTACGAACAGCCTCAATAAAGGTGCTATCCATATCAATTGTACAATTGTTCTGCGGGTTCCACGTGGTTTTCTCATCGGCGGTAGAGAGTACAAGTGCACGACGGAGATGGTATTCGAGGGAACCGTCCTCACAGAAAATGTCTAATCCAGAACGACTCATCCCATTCGTTGTAAAGCAGGCGGAGAACATGATACCAAAAACACCACTCTCAAATTGCAAAGAGACAGCAGACGCTTCTTCAATATCGTAATCAGTATCAGGAATCAGATCATAACGTGCGACGGCATAGACAGTTTTGACTTCGCCGAAGAGGTATCTCGCCATATCAAATTCGTGTGTCGTCTGTTCCATAAGCTGCCCACCGGATTTTGCCTTCTCTCGCCACCATCCACCGGGCATGCCGCCCATCCAGTAGCCCATGAAGAATCCGACACGTCGAGAAGCAAGGAGTTCCTGCGCTTTGTCGATAATATCAAGATAGCGTTCCTGATACCCAGTAGCAGTGATGATGCCTTTCTCTTCTATCACCGCGGCGATGTCCTTTGCGTCGTTGGCATCCATGTGTACCGGTTTTTCGACAAACATCGCCAGTCCAGCATCAATCACGGCGCGTTCAGGTGCCCCGTGTGCAAAAGGTGGAATTGATATATAGACGGCATCCAATTCTTCGCGTGCGAGCATCTCGTTATAGTCGGCATAGGCTTTACCACCGTACTGCGTGACAGCCCGTTCCGCTTTTTCAACAACAATATCACAGAAGGCGACGAATTGTGAGCCGCCGATCTCGGTTAATTCACGGAGGTGGCGGTTCATGTTACCACCTGTGCCGATAAAGCCTAATCTAACATCTGACATTTTTTTACTTATTGTCCTTGTTATAGTAATCAGCAGTCGGCTGTCAGCCGTCAGCAAGAGAATCTTGTGGCATCTGTGAAAACGTTCTGTCACAAACGGACTACTGATAGCCGCTGGCTGAAAGCGATTAAAAAACGGAATTCTGTGCTGGCGTGAGCATGAGCGATGGCAGAATACCGATAAGTAAAACACCAACTACAGCGAGGATTAATCCGATCACTAAAGTTGAGGCATAAGGACTGAACTCCAACTCCTCCTCTGGTTCACGCATATACATCGTCACGACGACGCGCAGGTAATAGAACGCCGATATAGCAGTGTTGATAGCACCGATAATAACGAGCCAGATATGGCCTGCGCCAACTGCGGCCTTGAAGATATAGAATTTCCCGACAAACCCTGCGGTCGGTGGAAAACCAGCGAGCGATAAAAGCATTACACTCATAAACATAGCGAGCAACGGCTTTCGGGTTCCAAGTCCAGCGTAATCAGAAATCATGAGGCTTTCGCCGTCCGCTGTTTTTGCCAAGATAACGGCACCGAACGCGCCAATGTTCATTACACAATAAATCAGCAGATAGAGCATCGCGCTCGAAATTCCGTCGTCATTTGCTGCTGCCAAGCCTATGAGCACGTAACCGGCGTGCGCGATACTCGAATACGCCAGCATCCGTTTGATATTTGTTTGCGCGATCGCGACGACATTCCCGACCGTCATTGTCAACATCGCTAATAGGATGAGAACCCCGCTCCATTCAACTTGCAAGTTAGGTAACGCTTCCATGAAAATTCTGAGGAACGCTGCAAAGCCAGCCGCTTTTGGTCCTGCGGAGATAAACGCTGCTATGGTTGTGGGTGCGCCCTCGTAGACATCTGGTGCCCATTGGTGGAACGGGACAATAGCGACCTTAAACCCGAACCCGACGACAAGGAGAAACATCCCTGCTAAAAGCAGTGGTGATTTGTTCTCTGCGGTAATGGCTTCAGCAATTGCGGGCACACTTGTGGTGCCGGCACCACCGTAAATTAGCGCGATTCCGTAGAGGAAGAAGGCACTCGCGAACGCGCCAAGCAACAGGTATTTCATACCCGCCTCGCTTGAAGCAGGACTCTCTCGGAAATAACCCGCCAACACATATAACGATAACGACATCAGTTCCAAGCCGAGGAAAACGATAATCAACTCATTACCTGCGGCCATCAACATCATACCGAGCGTTGCGAGCAGAATAAGTAGGTAGTAAGGACCTTGCTTCCTGTCGCCTCTATCTAAATAACTCATCGAGATCAATACAACCAAAATTGTTGAAACGAGGAAGATAATGTTGAAGAACAGGGAGAAACTATCCACCTTGAACATTTCGTTGAACTGGGTGCCCACCGTGCCTGCCTGATGCATCTGGATAGAGACCCATAGGGCAATCCCAGCACCAACGATCGTCATCCAGCCGAGGAGCGTTTTGGAAATAGCATCAAAAAGGTCAAAGACGAGGACAATGATCAACGTTAAGGCGATAAGCAGTTCCGGCATCAATAATTGCCAGTTAATCTCTATTGGCATTTTTTAATTTCCTTTTTTGTGGCTATCGGCTATCGGAGGCCATCGGTTGTCAGTAAAGAGCAATTAGAACAGTGAAGGAATACGCAACTGCCAATGCCAAATACTGAAAGCCGACTGCTGACAGCCGGTCGCCAACTAACGGAGAAACACAAGTGTTACAACCACAAAGAGTGGGAATAAAATTGCTACTGACCAGAGCATATACCCGAAGAAGCTTGGCATGCGGATACCACTTTGTTCCGCGATGGCTTTCACCATGAAATTCGGTGCGTTGCCGATATAGGTATTCGCACCCATGAAAACTGCTCCGACGGAAATAGCTACCAGCAGTCTGACAAACTCTTGATGCGACTGATTTGCTAATTGATCATATGGCATAGACAAAATTTCTGGCACGACGGCTTCGGTGAGATGCAATTTCCCAAGTGCGGTATTGAAGAATGTCAAATATGTGGGTGCATTGTCCAAGAAACTTGACAAGACCCCGGTAATCCAGAAATAGTGGTACGGTTGTTGCATAGCCCCAATTAAACCTGCAAGGGCACCGTTTTCACCAGCTTTTAGAATTGCCAATGCTGGAATGATTGTCATAAAAATTCCGGCGAAAACTTTTGCGACTTCTTCAATTGGCTCCCATGAAAATTCGTTGGATTGACGCAATTCACCGCTGAAGGGTGTATATTTAAGTGACAGTAGCCCCATAACGACAATCAATACTTCACGCGCAATATTTTGCCAATACACATGAACGCCAAGGATGTTGACTTCTCCCCACTTGAAAGTCCCGCTCATTAGAACAGCAGCAATGATCCCGAACAGGAAGACGAGGTTGAACAGCCCCTGTACGCGAACAGGTTCATTGGTTCCATCATCTGGTACCACGCCGCCTTCGCGTTTAAACATAATCGTATCAATGACGAAGAAAAGCACGATTAAGATAACACTAATAAACAGCATGTGCGGTAATAATGCCGTAGTTGTCCAGAAGAACGGCACGCCGCGGAGGAACCCGAGGAATAGAGGCGGGTCTCCGATTGGCGTTAAAGAACCGCCGATGTTACTTACGAGAAAGATGAAAAAGACAATTAGATGAACCTTACTCTTTCGGTATGCATTCGCTCGGATTAAAGGACGGATCAGGAGCATTGATGCGCCTGTAGTTCCGACCCATGATGCGATCACTGTGCCAATTAAGAGTAAGAATGTATTGAGTATCGGTGTGCCACGCAACGTGCCACGCACGAGAATCCCGCCTGCGACTGTGAACAAACCCCATAAAAGCAGGATGAATGGGATATAGTCTAATAGATAGATGTGCAGGATGTCGTAAAAAGCCTCTCCTCGAAAAGAAATGAGATATGGGATAGCGAAGGCTGATGCCCATACCAAAGACATTTTCCCACCGTGGTGGACCAGAAAATGTGAATCGAACACGAGTGGGAAGATTGCGATTGAGAGTAGAATACCGACAAATGGGATAATACTCCAGATAGGTAATTTAGCACCATCTACGCCATGCCCATGATGTGCCCCATCGTCCCCGTGTGCGTCATCAGCACCGAAGGCCTCCATTGAAACCGAAAGGGCAAGCCCAACAATTACACAAAGAATCAGACAAGATACCAGTTTGAATTTCACTTACTTCGTCTCTGCCTCCTTTTCACGCTTTTCATTCTGTGTGCGTAGTGTGCCTTGTAGTGCGAGTTTTGGATCTCTCAGTTTTTGTTTTTCCAATTGCCCCATAGCAGGGGCAGTCTGCACCTTTGTCACAACAACGCCTACTGATTTTTCCATCTTGCTCAGGAAAGGCTTCGGATAAACGCCAATCCAAAAAATAAACAGCAGGAGTGGCAGCATCACAACGATTTCACGAGGATTCAAGTCTGGTAATCCTTCGTTTGTCTTATCGAGTGTTCCGAACATCACCCGCTGGAACATCCACAGCATATATATGGCTGCGAGAATCACACCGGCGGTCGCAAAGACTACGTAGATTTTAGAGAAAGCCTGCCCAACAAAACTGCCCGCCAATATCATATATTCACCGACAAATCCGTTTAGACCCGGTAGCCCGATAGAAGATAATGTTACAATCATAAAAATCGTAGCGAAGATCGGCATCCGTTTTGACAGGCCGCCGAAATCAACTATCATTCTGCTGTGTCGCCGTTCATAAATCATTCCAACCAAGAGGAAAAGTGCGCCCGTGCTTAATCCGTGATTAATCATTTGCAGCATGCTGCCTTGAATACCTACGGGATTTTTTGAAAAGAGTCCCAATACCACAAAACCGAGGTGACTGACACTGGAATACGCCACGAGTTTTTTCAGGTCTGGTTGCACCATCGCTACCAATGCACCATAGATGATGCCGATGACAGCGAGTGTAACGATCAAGGGTGTAAATTTCTCTGCTGCATCAGGAAAGAGTGGTAGGCAAAATCGGATGATCCCGTAGGTTCCCATCTTTAGCAAGACACCGGCAAGGATGACACTTCCGACTGTAGGTGCTTCAACGTGTGCATCTGGAAGCCATGTATGGAATGGGAACAGCGGGACTTTAATAGCAAACGCGATAAAAAACGCGAGGAATAGCAGATCTGAATGCTCAAAGGGCCCGCTTAGCGTCGTTAGGTCAAAACTATTACCGTTTTGAAAATAGAGTGCTAAAATACCGACAAGCATCAAGGCACTACCCGCCATCGTATAAAGGACGAACTTCACAGTGGCGTAAATCCGACGTTCTCCACCCCAAATACCGATGAGAAAGTACATCGGAATCAGCATCGACTCCCAAAACACGAAAAAGAGGAACAGATCCAGAGAACAGAAAACACCCAACATCCCCGTTTCAAGTGCGAGGAGCGACATCATAAAGCCGCTCAATCCTTTCTCAACGGAATTCCACGCGGCAAGGATACACACCGGTGTTAGGAATGTCGTCAGCAAGACTAACCACAGCGAAATACCGTCAATACCGATGTGGTAACTTACGCCTCCGGGGATCCACTCTATCGGAGTACCGCCAAGTTGAAACGTTGCAGTGTCTGCGTTAAACCCGGTGTAAAGCCCCAGCGAGATAACAAAGGTGATGAGTCCAATGCCAAGGGCAATGCCTTTGACAGCGGTAGCACCCAAGCCTCTGAGCAGCGCGATTGCTATCACACCAAGCAGTGGTAAAAAGATGACTATTGAAAGTAACAAGGAACCCTCCGTTTTAATGGTTATGGGTTATCGGTTGTCAGTAGTCGGTTAAGAGACTCTTTTGTAACAATTTACCTTCACTTAGAGTACGCCAAGAACACGAAAACTGCTTAACTAACAACCGAAAACTGACAACTATTGAATAAAAAGTTAGTTTTTATTGGCGTGGTTTATAGCATCTCGTACAATAACCCCGAGTCCACCGAGCAGTACCACAACCGTAAATACTGCAATCCATTCTGCCCAACTCATTTCTCAGTCCTCTCTGAAGCAATAGATTACGTCCTGAAGAAATTATGCCACCACCACTTATCACGTTGGAGCCAAGAACGTCTACGGTTTTCTGCTTGCTGAGCCAATTGTCGGCGACGTTTTGAAAAGACATCCTGAGGCATTTTGCTATGCAACCAAGATTTCATCTTACGATTAAACTTTGATACTTCTGCAGACGATTTTCCACAGTTGTCCAAAATCCACGCGCCGAGTTTGACGTCGTGATCAATCCGCACAGCGGCTTCCTGAAAAGCTTCTGCTGAGATGCCGAGGAACGATAAAATCGCTGTATCTTGATCGGAATCAGCACCGTATTTATAGCTTCCGATTTCTCCAGCGTGGGCAGCGCGCGCCTTATCCGTTAACCTTGCGACCCCGCAGATGCCTGCGACCTCTTTGCTGAGAAGATCCCGTGGTCGAAAATTATTTTGCTTCATCTGCTGCCTCCATCTCGGATTGTCTAATTTTCCGAATCTTCTTTTTCAAGTAGAGAAATTTATATGGCACGAGCACCGACTACCCATTGACTTAAGCGAAAAATAGGTAATATGCGAGAAATATCACAATTCCGAGAACCATCGAAACAATATACACTTGGACGAGTCCGGTTTGAAGTCGCCGCAACAATCCGCCAACGAACCGAATAATCGCAGCCACGCCGTTGACAATTCCGTCAATAATGCCGTTATCCACCAGTTTCCATAACAGGAAATGGGAGCCGTTTTTAACCGGTTGCACGATGAGTGCGTTGTATACCTCATCAATATAGTACTTGTTCGCAAGCAATCTATGCAATGCGCCAGTGGGTTCGTCAGACGGCACTCGTTTGCTATAACGCGTCCATGCGAACGCAATACCCGCCAAACCGACAACTGATGAAATCACCATAAACAAGATAACATTGCCCGACGCGTCATGATGTGCCTCTGGGAAAACGCTCTTCGTGAAATGGTGGAACCAACTTTCATGTCCACCCCAGCCTAATAATAAACCGATTAGGGCAGAAGGGATCGCCAGAATTGCTAACGGTAACCACATAATTGCAGGCGATTCGTGCAGATGCGAAGCGACTTCGGGTTCAACGCGAGATTCACCGTAAAATGTCACGAAGATGAGACGGAACATATAAAATGCTGTCAGGAATGCTGTGACTAACCCGATACCGTAAATTAACGGGGAACTTCCCCACGCGCCGTGTAGGATTTCGTCTTTGCTCCAGAAACCACTCAGAAAAGGAAACCCGGCAATGGCAAGCGCGCCGACCAAAAAGGTCCAGTGCGTTATCGGCATCTTCGATTTCAAGCCGCCCATCTTCCGCATATCCAACTCATTCGCCATAGCGTGCATCACACTACCAGCAGTCAGGAACATCAGTCCTTTAAAGAAGGCGTGCGTTACCAAATGGAAGATCCCAGAAGCATAGGCACCGACACCGACACCGACGAACATATATCCGAGTTGGCTGACAGTGGAATAGGCAAGGATGCGTTTGATGTCGTTCTGTGTGAGTGCAATTGTAGCGGCAAAGAACGCCGTTAAAACGCCGATCCATGCGACGATTTCCCCTGTATGCGCGATGTTATAAAGGACAGCGGAACGCGCTATCATATACACACCGGCTGTTACCATCGTCGCAGCGTGAATCAAGGCACTGACAGGCGTGGGGCCCTCCATCGCGTCGGGAAGCCATACATAAAGCGGGATCTGTGCCGATTTACCTATTGCCCCAACAAAGAGTAGTAACGTCGCAACCACGAGGGTGCTGGCACCAAAAACCTTCTGAAAATTATCCGCCTCGGCGGCATCAAATATAGTCCCAAAATCAAGGGTTCCGAACGCCGCAAATAGCGTGAACATTCCCAATAAGAAACCGAAATCGCCGATCCGGTTCACGATAAATGCTTTTTTCCCAGCGTCCGTCGCGGATTGTTTCTCATACCAGAATCCTATGAGGAGATAAGAACAGAGTCCAACACCTTCCCATCCGACAAACATCATCAGATAGTTGTTGCCGAGGACAAGGATTAGCATTGCGAAAACAAACAGATTCAGATAGGCAAAATAGCGTGTATAGCCTTCATCGCCGTGCATGTAGCCGATCGAATAAACATGAATGAGAAATCCGACACCTGTAATAACCAACAACATTACTGCTGTTAGCGCGTCCACGCGGAATCCGATATTGAAAGCGAACCCTTCGCCTGCAATCCATTCATAAAGCGTTTCATCGAGCGGGGCAGCACCGCCGTTCAAACTGGTAAAGGCGATAATTGAACAGACTAAGGAGACCAGCACCGCAAGCGCGCCTATCCATCCGCTCAATTTCTCGTTACCTTTTAGCCATTTTCCAAATAATCCGTTAATCAGAAACCCAACAAGCGGGGCAACTAACAGAACAACAATTAGTGCTTGTGACATATTTTATCCTTGCCTATAGTTACGGCATAACAGAGTATGCCTACTACTTTAGCGAATTGTTTAGCCTTTCAACGAATTAACTTCGTCCACGTTAATTGTCTGCCGATGTTTGAAGACACTGACGATAATTGCGAGACCGATAGCAACCTCAGCGGCAGCGACAGTCATTACAAAGAAAACAAATACCTGTCCGGTTGCCTCGCCGAGACTACGGCTGATTGCCACAAAGGCAAGATTCGCCGCGTTCAGCATCAGTTCAATACACATAAAGATGATAATCGCGTTCCTGCGAATGAGCACCCCGATGACTCCGGTTGTGAAAAGGAGTGCGCTTAAAACAAGGTAATATTCTAATGCCATATTTTTAATTTTCCTTGCGGTTCGGTCAAGTGGCTTTGGAACTTTGACATCCCTTAGCGTAGATCCGCTTTCCATTACACTACAGGCTACGGTTTCGATACTATCAAGATATTTTTAACTTTCCTCTTGGTTTCCGCGTTTTACCAAGACGATTACGCCAATCAATGCCGCCAACAAAATAAGCGAGGTAACCTCAAAAGGTAAGAGGTACTTGCTGAACAAGAGTTCGCCAATTTGATAAGTGGTTGTCGTCCCCGATTCCGCAGCGGGTTCAGCAGATGCCACCGCGGTATCGTTCAGGGCATTCACTGCGATATAAATGCCTTCGGCAGCAAAGAGAATGCCTAAGATGATTGCAAACCCTTTCAGTTTGCCTGACATTGCCCCTTTCACTGAAAGCGTTCCAAGGTTCAGGAGCATAATCACAAAAAGAAATAGCACCATAATCGCGCCTGCATAAACGATAACTTGCGCTGCAGCAACGAAGTGCGCGCCTAATAACACAAACAGCCCTGCCTGTGCGAAAAACGTCACGATAAGCGAGAGCGCGCTATAAATCGGATGTCGAAACGAGATAACAGCAATCGCGCCAATCAGCGCGACAGCCCCAAAGAAAATAAATAGGATCTGTTCTGGATTCATTCGCGCCCTCCTACTCTATAGCGTCTAATGCGCTGGGTGTAACGTGCTGGTCGTTATCCGGTATTGCTGGTTCAGGTGTTTTGTTCATGACCAGCAGCCCTGCCACAATCGATACAACAATAAACGCCGCAACGACATTGCCAATCCCGACAACCAAACGAGAGCCTGTCATTATCCATAGGGTGCCGGTTACGACGATGGAAGTCAAGGCGACGGGTAACAGGAATTTCCAACCGAAGTTCATGAGTTGATCATATCGGAATCGTGGGAGTGTCCATCGGACCCAGATAAACACGAACAGGAAAATCGCTGTTTTGACGAAGAAGATACCGAACGAGATAAGCCCGCTCCATACGGGGCCGCCCACATTTTCTAAGCCGAAGAAATGCCACCCGCCCAAGAAGAGGGTCACCGTCACAGCGGAGCCGACAATCATGTTCATGTATTCCGCCATAAAAAACATAGCGAATTTCATGCTGCTGTATTCGGTGTGATACCCTGCGACGAGTTCCTGCTCGGCTTCTGCGAGGTCAAAAGGTAAGCGGTTCGTCTCTGCGAACATTGCGGTTGTAAATGCAAGAAAGGCGGGGAAGTGAATAAGGAAGTTCCATTGCCACGGGTATGCCCCTTGTTCTATTGCGATTGTCCGAAGACTGAGTGAACTTGTCAGCATCAGGATGCCGATGATTCCGAGTCCGAGTGTCAATTCGTAACTAATCATCTGCGCCGATGAACGTAAACCGCCTAAAAGCGAATACTTGTTATTCGATGCCCACGCCCCGAGTACAACGCCGTAAACACCGAGAGACGTAATCGCTAAGATATATAGAATACCTATATTGATGTCCGCAATCTGGAGCGGTATCTCGTAGCCAAACAGTGTGATAGCACTCCCAAATGGTACGACTGCAACCGTAATAAGTGCCGGAACTAATAACATCGCGGGGGCGAGTACGTAAAGCGGCTTATCCACATGATCCGGGATGAGATCTTCCTTAAACAGGAACTTAAGCCCATCTGCGACAGGTTGGAGCAGCCCTTGTGGCCCCACACGATTCGGTCCCAATCGATCCTGCATCCATCCGCTCACCCGACGTTCCGACCAAATCATTAACATCACACCTATAAGCAGCATATGGACAATGATGAGGATTTTAACAACAGAACTGAGGATTAAAACGAGAAGCGGCATATTTTCCATACTTTTAACTTTCCTTGTGGTTCGATAAGGTGAATTGGATTAATAACGTTGCTCTCCGTTTATCCAGCGCGCCCGCCCCTTCCCAGTAACGGGCGGGGACCCCGGTTGCGCTTACCACCTCTTTCAATAGCAATCAGCCAGATGACCGCTTTACTGACCACTGACTGCTAACTTAATCCCTGTATCTCCAATATTTTGATGTGTCGCGTCCACATAGCCCGGTACCTTCTCAGCAATCGCGAGCGAGATTTCGCCAGAGAAACGATAGTTCATCTCACCGCCCAACTGGTTAGCAAGTTGCTGTGTGATCTCCCAGTCCACACGTGCTTCGCCCGGCGGATCAATCGTCTTGCGAATCCGTTGTACCCAGCCCGTTGAATTGGTGAAGGTCCCGTCTTTCTCAGCGAAAGTTGTTCCGGGCAACACCACATCGGCTAATTGCGTAACCTCTGATGGCAAAACGTCTTGCACGATAAGGAACTCGACACTTTCTAAAGCGGCTTTCTCTGTCTCCTCAAGTGGACGTTCTGGAGCACCGCTAACGAGATAGACGACTTTAGCACCTGAGATCTTCTCCCAAAGTGCATCGCCTTCCAAAACAACGTTCCCGTTCGCAGAACCGAGGATCGTTCTCGCCCCTGCAGTATTAGGGTTCTTATCCGCTTCAATTGTAAATTGTGGGAATTTGTGTTCTTCACCCGGTAGCTGCCCGAAGAGTCCTAACTGCGTTGTCTTTAGCACGTCGTGTGCGAACTGCTGCAAAACGTAGTTGTCTTCGTTTGTGGCTTGCGCAGAACCGATAACAACAATGTCCTCAGCCTCTATTTCCGATAACTGCTCCTGAACCACGGTTAGCGCATCCGCCCAATGTGTTGGTGTGAGTTCGTCATCAACGCGTTTCAACGGCAGTTGGAGGCGATCATCGCTGTTCACATAGTGGTACCCAAGACGACCGTCGTCACACATCCAATGTTGGTTAATATCCTCATGGAAGCGCGGCTTGAGTCTGTAAACACCATCGGCTTTATATTCTACGGTGATATTACAACCGACACTGCATCCTGAGCAGACACTGTTCGCCTTCTCCATAAACCATGGACGCGACTTGAACAAGAAATCCTTGCTAATCAATGCCCCGACGGGACAGATGTCAACAACATTTCCAGCGAGTTTATTATCAAGTAACTGAATGGGAGTTCCCTCGTGGCTTCTCGGAATATCAATTTCATCGTGGGAACCGCGGTTAATTAAGCCTAATTCACCGGTTCCGGAAACCTCGTCTGCAAATCGGATACACCGAGTGCAGACGACACAACGCGTTGAATAGAGCAGAACATCCGGTCCGAGGTCTTTTTTGGGCGGAACATTTTTGACTTCAAGGTAGCGACTCTTATCGCTTCCGTGCCGATAGGAGTAGTCTTGCAAATCGCATTCGCCAGCCTGATCACAGACGGGACAATCCAGCGGATGATGCACGAGCAGGAACTCCAGTATGTCCTCGCGTGCCTTTTTGACGCGCGGGCTGTCTGTGTAGACGATAAAGTCGTACTTCCCGTCAAGTTTCCTATCTGGCGGTGCTGTTCTTAACACCGTCGTGCATCCCGTTGCGAGCTGCCGGTCCGGGACGATCGCGCCAGCGGGTGGGAAGAACACGTGTGGCTCAACGAGACACATCCTGCAATTTGCGGGACGGGTCAATCCAGGGTGATAACAGTAGTGAGGCACTTCAATACCGTGTTGCCTTGCTGCCTCGACTACATTCGTTCCATCTTCAACCTCTATCTCAAGGTCATTCAATTTAACAAATGCCATATTTTTAAATTACCTTGCGGTTAAGTAACATGGTTTGGCTATTGAAGGTCTTCTCTTTAGAGTCGCCCTCCATTTCATTACGCGCTACGCCCTTCGTTCTACAATATATAAGCAAAAAACGCCAGACAAGTTTTTTAATTTTCCTTGCGGTTAAACAGCGTGGACTTGGGATTTCACGCTCTTTTCTCGAACCCGCTCTCCATTTCATTATGAGCTACGCCCTTTGTTACTAAGCGGGGATCCCTACAGGTCAGCGAACTCTTTCGGAATAAACCGCTGTTGATAGGCGTAATTTTCTTCCGGTGGAACGGTCGCCTCAGCAACAGGCAGCGTGACGAGTTTACCTTCGCGGATAGCGGCTTCAAATTCGGGTCTGAATTTGCGCATATAACTCACAGCGGGCCACGAGACAGCAATGCCAAAGACACAAATCGTATTCCATGTCATCGTATCCACATTCGCGATGTTGTTAGCGACGCTTTCCAGTAGATCCAAGTCTTCATAGATTTCTTCTGTTTCGCCGGTATCGCCCCATCTGCCGCCTTCAGCGACACCGAATTTAGGACGTGTGATAGTGTCTTTTCGTCCGTTTCCGTCGGCAATACGTTGAACAATATCACGCACCCACGGTGTGCCCCAGCGGCACGGTGTGCACTGCCCACACGATTCATGTGCATAGAACTTCATGATATTGAGCAAGCAGTCAACGATATTCCGGGTCTCGTTCATGACAATGATACCGCCGGACCCGAGCATTGATTTAGCGAGTGTAAGAGAGGTAAAATCGAGTCGTGTGTCCAATTCATAGTGCGTTAAAATCGGGGCAGAACTGCCGCCAGGGATTACCGCTTTAACCTCTTCGCCGCGTAAACCGCCTGCGACTTCAATGAGCTCCGTGCATGTCAAGCCAAGATCAAGTTCATAAACCCCCGGCTCGTTGACATCGCCGCTGATGCAATAGAGTTTCGTGCCTGTGTTGGGATCCGGTGTCGGTGGATCAGATCGTGTATCAGCATACGTGGGTCCCATTTGGGTGTACCATTCAACGCCGTTGCCAACGATAAAGGGTAGGTTGCACAAGGTTTCCACATTTTGCACCACTGTTGGCTTCATGAACACACCTTCAACAGCAGGAAATGGCGGTTTGTTGCGGGGTTGTCCGCGTTTGCCTTCAAGCGACTCAATCAATCCTGTCTCTTCGCCACAGATATAGGCACCGGCACCCGGATGCGAATAGATATCAACATTCAGCCCTGTGCCACGAATATCTTTGCCGAGGTATCCCTTCTCGTAAGCCTCTTTGATAGCGGCATCCAACATTTTCTTTCCGAGTGTAAATTCACCGCGGATGTAGACATAGGTCGTCTCAATGCCCATCGCATAGCAGCAGATCAAGATACCTTCAATCAATAGGTGTGGATTCTTCTCCAAGACGTAGCGGTTACTAAACGTTCCTGGCTCACTTTCATCAGCGTTGCAACAGAGGTAACACGGTTTTATGTCTTTGGGGACGAAACTCCACTTCAAGCCGGTTGAAAAACCGGCACCGCCTCTGCCCTTCAACCCGGAATCCATCACCATTTTAGCAATATCTTCTGGTTGATATTCTGCGATCGCCTTTTCAAAACGGGTGTAGCCGTCATATTGCCGAAAGACATCAAATGTGTTAATATCAGGCACATCCAGATGCTCGTAGAGAATCCTTCTTTCTTCGACCATACTCTCTCCTCTACAAATTGTCTACTTTAGTATAGCAAGTTTTAGCTTGCAAGCTTCGCTACTTTAGTATAGCAAGTTTTAGCTCGCAAGCTTCGCTAAAAGCTCATCAACCTTTTCCGGGGTCAAATTCTTATACAGATCGTCATTCACCATGATAACAGGCGCGACATCGCACGAAGCGAGGCATTCCACTTTCATGAGCGTAAACTTACCGTCAGCCGTTGTGCCTTTCGCGAGATTGGTTTCGGAAGCGATATCCGTGTCGAGTTTTGCTTTGAGATGGTCCAGTACTACTTTGCAATCCCGCAACGCACAAGGGAGCGTATGGCATACGCGAATGACGTACTCGCCTACCGGTTCTTCAAAGAACATCGGATAGAACGTAACGACATCCTTGACCTTCATCACGGTGACTTCAAGTTGCTCTGCGACATATTTCATGACAGCAGGCGTGATATAGCCTGCCTGTCTTTGTGCGAGATGTAGTGTCGGCAGCATTGCTGCCTCTTTAATCGGATATCGCCCTATCAACTCGTCGAATTCACGCTGATTTTCTTCGTTAAACGCGAAAGGCGTTTCGATTTGAATGAGTTCATCTGACATATTTTTAATTTTCCTTGCGGTTAAAGGACGTGGTTTGTGCTTTGACGCTTTTCGCTCAAGAGCTGAAGAAACACCCCAGCAAAACCCCTTCACTTCGTTTCGGGCTTGCGATCTTAGACTGAGAAAAGATTTGATATTCACAGTTTAGTTTCGCAATATGGGCACATAGTTGTGTATTTGGTAAAAGATTTATTACATTTAGGACACTCTTTGTTTTTCACAAAAAAGTATATGGCAAGAATCAGTATTAGAGAGATGCCTCCAAAAATTTCCAGTATAACAAATAGACGGCCTAAAAAATCTACGATATTCATTTGAAGTTCTTTTTGATAAACCGAAACCTACTTACTGAGTGAAAAATCTCCAAGAAATGTTACACCAGTGTAACATTTGGCTGCAGAAGCCATTGGCCTAAAACTCAATAACCGTAAGGGTTTATGCTTACTTTTATAATTTTCCGCTGTGAAAAAAAATAGCGAAAAGTGTAACATTTCACGAACGCTTCGTAGATGGCCTCTCTTAATTTAAATTACCAAATATCGTCCAGCTTAGTAGTTGCCGTAAAACTGAATACGGTTGCCTTCTGGGTCGCGGATATCGAAAATGGCATGCCCATCCTCGTTCTCAAGTTTCCGTAACCGTTTCCCTTTCGATTTTATGTGCTGATGAACGGCACTGACGCTTTCAACCTGAAACATCAGTTTTTGTCTGCCTTCGTTGGGTTTGCTGGCACTATGGAGACACAACGTGCAAGCGCCTGCCTTAAAACGGAAAAACCGGTTTTCTGGGAACGGCTGGTCTTCGTCTGGCACTAATCCGATAACGTCCCTATAAAAAGCGATCACAGTCTTCATGTCTTTGACGAAAAGCATAATGCCTGTGAGTTCCATTGAATCCCCCTAACACAGATAACACGTTCTGACAAAGTTACCGATCTAATTCTCCCGCGATGACGTTCAAACTTCCCAAGACAGCCACAGTATCGGAAACCATTCCGCCCTCCAACATGTGCGGTAGTGCTTGGAAGTGGAAGAAACTCGGCGGACGGATGCGGATACGATAAGCGGTACCACTGCCATCACTGACAATATAAAAGCCGAGTTCGCCGTTTGGTGATTCGGTTGCACAATAATGTTCACCCATTGGCGGCTGCACGCCGTGTCCGTCCATAACAATCTTAAAGTGATGGATTAAGCCCTCAATATGCCCATAAGCATCGGACTTATTTGGCATCGTAATCTTGTTATCTTCGAGGTTGACCGATCCGTCAGGCATATTATCCAGTACTTGCGTAACGATGCCACAACTCTGAATCATCTCCTCCATCCGGACGAGGTATCGGTCATAGGCATCCCCGTTGGTACCGACTGGTACATCAAACGTTACTTCATCGTAACTGGAATACGGTTCAGCCTTGCGAATGTCGTGTGCTATCCCGGTGGCACGGAGACAGGGCCCTGTTAACCCATAACTAATTGCATCATCAGCGGAAATGGCTCCAACACCTTTCGTTCGATCCATCCAGATCCGATTCCGTGTGAGCAGGGTATGGGTCTCCTTCAATGCCTTCGGGAAATTGCTGACGAATTGCCGTATATCTTCTTCACATCCATCGTAGAGGTCACGGAGAACACCACCGACGCGTGTGTAACTTGTCGTCAACCGTGCGCCGGTCGTCTTTTCAAAGATGCTATACAACTTTTCACGTTCACGGAAACTATAGAGAAATACGGAAAACGCCCCTAAGTCGAGTGCGGCGGTTCCCAACCATAAGAGGTGATCCGCGAGTCGTGAGAGTTCCGCCATCAAAATCCGGATATATTGACACCGTTTCGTGACTTCAATGTCGAGCAGCTGCTCGACAGCAAGGACATATCCGAAATTATTCGACAACGGTGACAGATAATTCATCCGGTCTGTCACAACAATGTACTGGTTGTAATCCAAGTGTTCACCGAGTTTCTCGAACCCGGTATGTAGGTAACCGGCATGGGGTGTCGCCTTCAAAACGGATTCGCCATCAAGTTCTAACACAATACGGAGGGTGCCGTGTGTCGCAGGATGTTGCGGACCGAAGTTAAGAACCATCCTCTCACCTGTGGCGCGTTCCTGCCCACCTTGCATAGAATACTCCTTGTAAATGGTTATCAGTTATAAGTTGTCAGTTATTAGTTAAGAACTGAGACGGTTGGGAATTATAAGAACGCCACAAACTCCTCTGAACTGACAACCGACTATCGATAGTCGATAACTATTAAATCTACATGTTCTGTTTATCAAAATTAAAGCGTTCGCGTTCGCCACGTCCGCGGAGCGGATAATCTTTACGGAGCGGGTGTCCCTCAAAATCGTCAGGCATTAAAATTCGCTGGAGATCGGGATGCCCCTCGAAATGGATACCGAACATGTCGTAAGTCTCACGCTCCAACCAGTTCGCGCCTTGCCACAATCCAGTGACAGATGGAATACTCAGGTCGTTTTCATGCACAGGAACCTTTACGCGAAGACGAGACTGCCCCTGATAGGAATAGAGTTGATAGACCACCATGAACCTTGCGTAGTCAAACTGCATCAATTCGGATTCCATCTGCGAATTATCGACTGCGGTGACATCAACGAGGAAAGTATAGGCGAGCTCGGGTTCTGTTTTCAGATATTCCAAAACAGCGTAAGCCTGCTCTTTACAGACAACCACGACGACAGTGCCCCGCGTTTCGTCTTGTGCTAAGAGCGCGTCTGCGTGATCCGCCTCTAATTTTTGAAGAATAAGAGGTTTCGGCTGTTCTTCGACTTGGTTCTCTTCACTCATAAACTGACTCTACTCCTTTAGGCGAAGCACCACTGGTGATCTTCTGCTGTACCTGTAACACCGCATCAATAAGATCTTCGGGTCGTGGTGGGCATCCAGGGATGTAGACATCAACAGGTATAAACTGGTCAACGCCTTGAATGAGGGTATAGGTATCAAACACACCGCCGCAGGAGGCGCATGCGCCCATTGAAATTACCCACTTCGGATCGGGCATCTGGTCATAGATACGTTTCAGGACAGGCATCATTTTGATGGAAATTCTGCCGGAAACGATCAGCAGATCGGATTGGCGTGGCGAAAAACGGATTGCCTCAGAGCCGAATCGAGAGAGGTCAAACTTGGAAGCCAAGGTCGCCATCATTTCAATGGCGCAGCAGGCGGTCCCGAACGGCATCGGCCACAGAGAGTTTTTTCGTCCCCAGTTAACAACTTTATCAATCGTCGTGGTGATGATGTTGCCATCCGTTTCCGCGGCACCTTGTCCAACAAAATCTAATCCCATGTTAAGCCTCCTTTCTTCCAAGCATAGATATAGCCAAGAAGCAGAATGCCGATAAATACCAGCATTTCAAGTAAAATAAACAAACCACTCGTTTCAGAGAATTTCTTGAAGACCACTGCCCACGGGTAGAGGAAAACCACTTCAATATCGAAGATGATAAAGAGCATCGCGATGAGGTCGAACCGGATGGTAAATCGCTGCCTCGCATCGCCAATAGGTTGTACGCCGGATTCGTAAACGGAGAGTTTAACGCGGTTCGGGCGTTTGGGTCCAAGAATATGGGTCAGGCCGAGATTGATCGCTGCAAAAAGCACGGCGAACACCCCTAACAACAAGATTGGAAGATAATCTATTAACATTGTTTCTAATCTACTTCGTCCTCACACATTATTAATATTGGCTGGCAAGCTTCGCCAAAGTGAAGGTTAATACAGACTCGCAAACAGATTCTTTGAATATGCTTAATAGTTTCTCATATTTTAAAAACATTGTCAAGTTTAAAAAAAATCAAAGATAGGAACAAATTCTTCAGAGCCAATTTGTTTCGCTCATTACAGCCCGGTGTGTTTAGAATTGTTTCAACTGTCCCCACGTTGTCGTGAGTTTTCTTTGGGGCGTTACGGTGAACCCGCCGCTGTTTGGAACGCTATCGCCAGTGACAGTGATATTATCAAAACGTGCCGTATAATTCGCGATCCCGAAACCGACACCCCCAGTCCGAAAGTCGGGAAAGTGCCCAAAGTCTGGAACACCTATTAGATTCGGCATCTTTGCGGGTCCCATCACTTGCTTCTCATTAACCGAGAAGTTAAAGATATTGTTGTGGACACTCAACTTCAAATGCGACCATTTCTTCAATTTTAAAAGTGGATGCGGTGCAGCGTGGAGGCGTACAGATATTACATCGTGAAAATCGCCATAGACGCAACTTATCTGTTCTCTCTGGCGGGGTGGTTTACCCTCAACGAGTTCTACAGGATCCTCAATACTACACAACACTACCCAAGTCCCCTGCACCCGTGCGGCAATAGTGATAGCCCCGATCCCGTGTTTGTTAAGCGGTTTGACATCAAATTCAACAGTATAATCTTTCCACGTGCTATCCCCAGTTGTCAGTAAACGCACAAATTTTTCACGGCTGACTGTCTGAAGTTCACCGTCAACAACTTCCCAAACACCGGGGGCTTGATCCAACCGAACGAGTTCCTGCCACTCCTCCAGGTCGTCATCCTTGAAGGTTTCGATGAATGTCCCTGCCCATCCAGAGAGGGGTAATAGAAGAAGCACTACTACAATCCGTGTCAATTTCACGGCAAATTTCCTTTTATTTTCGGCTTTATCACACAAGTAAATAAAGTCTAATGCAAGGCAGTAAAAATATCAAGTGATTTTTTTACATCTCTCTGATGAATCTAATCGCATATTATAGTAAAATCGATAATTAATTGGGCACTTTCAAACAGTCTGAATGCCTATAACAGGCATTCAGACTGGAAACCCAAACTAACAGTTTATGCTACGAATATGTCTATGTATTTTTGGTTTTCACTATAGATTCAGGGGGCCAGCCGCGTCATTTCCCATGTGCCATCGGGTTGTAATGTGTAACAGAGCCGGTCGTGGAGACGGTTTGGACACCCTTGCCAGAATTCAAACAGATTTGGTACGAGTCGGTACCCACCCCAATATGGCGGACGCGGAATGGTCTCAGAGGCATACGTCTGCTCTGCTTGTTGGAACCGGGCGGTGAGATGTTCTCGCCCGCCAATAACGATGCTTTGGCGTTCTGTCTGGACGGCGAGTTGACTGCTCATAGGACGACTGGCGAAATAGACATCTGATTCTTCCGGGCTCATTTTCTCAACGGTACCGGTACTCCGAACCTGTCGGTCAAGTTCACGCCAATAGAAAACCAGGGCGGCGTTCGGGTTCTCTGCGAGTTCCTTTCCCTTTTGGCTTTCATAATCGGTATAGAAACAGAAACCTTTTGCGTCAAAGCCTCTGAGTACTACCATTCGAGCAGAAGGGATGCCGCCCGGTGTTGCTGTTGCCAAGGTCATTGCATCCGGCAGATCAAGTTTGGCGGCAATCGCATCCGCGAACCATTTCTCAAATTGCTCAAATGGGTCGGGTAAGGCGTTCTGCTCAAGCAGGTGTCCATTCTGTGCGCTATATTCTCTACGGAGTTTATCAGTGTTCATGATTAAAATAGTTGTCAGTTATCGGTTGTCAGTTAAGAGGTTATGGTTCAATCAGACTTCTCTTTAACCGATAGCCGAAGACCGATAACCATTATAACGAAAAACCTATCCTTTCCAGAAATTTGGGGAAAAGAGGATAAGTACAGTATAAAGTTCTAAGCGTCCGAGTAACATACAAAAAGATAAGACATATTTTCCAAACGTGTGAATATGGGCGTAGTTGTCAGTTGGTCCGACACTGCCGAGTCCAGGTCCGATGTTCCCCATCGTAGCGATTGTCGCGCCTGCGGCACTGACAAGGTCAAGCCCTAAAGTTGTCATGATGCAGGTGACGATTGCAAAAATTCCGATAAAGAAGAAGAAAAAACCGAGAACGTTGGTCATGACCTCAGGTGGTACAACTCGGTCGTTAACACGAATGGGTAGTACGGCATGTGGGAAGATGAGCCGTTTAATTTCAGCACCACTCTGCCTAATAAGAAGGAGGAACCGAACCTGCTTCATCCCGCCGCCAGTGGAACCAGCACAACCACCGTAGAACATAAGCGTTACCAAGATGAACTGGGAGAGAGCGGGCCACTGTTCAAAGTCAGCAGTGCCGTAGCCTGTAGTTGTGATGATAGACATCACCTGAAATGCAGCATAGCGTAGCGATGTCCACATCGAATCGTAAGGCACCTGTCCATCAACCTGAAATCTGATGGTATTCCATGAAATTAAGGTGATACTCACGGCGATAACAGCGCAATAGAATTTAAATTCTGTATCTTGGAAATAACTTTTGACATCACCGCGGAGTGCGCGATAGTGAAGCGCGAAATTGGTTCCTGCAAGGAACATAAAGAAACAGATGACCATGTCAATATAGACACTATCATAGTGACCGATGCTGCTGTTCTTTGTAGAGAATCCACCGGTCGCCATTGTTCCGAAGGTATGGCAGAGTGCGTCAAAAAGCGTCATGTTCCCCAACATCAGTAGTACAGTTTCGAGAACAGAGAGAAGCAGATAAACGCCCCAGAGCAATTTAGCGGTTTGTGCGATGCGAGGTGTGAGCCGATCGGTTTGCGGTCCTGGTGCTTCTGCACGAAAAAGCTGCATCCCCCCGATACCGAGCATCGGCAGAATAGCGACAGCAAGTACAACGATCCCCATTCCACCAAGCCAGTGTGAGAAACTTCTCCAGAAGAGCATGGCGTGCGAAAGGTGTTCAATCTCTGTCAGAACAGTGGCACCCGTCGTTGAAAACCCAGCCATAGATTCAAAATAGCAGAAAGAAAATTCTGTCCACGATGAGTGTCCTTCAATGTGAAAGACATCTGCAGACAGATATGGAAGTGCGCCAAATAAGGCGACAGTCACCCATCCCAAAGCGACGACAGCAAAACCTTCACGGATCCCGAGTTCTTCCTGTCGTGAACGAATACTGAAACGGAGAATTAATCCGACAACCAAAGTGATTATCGCAGAGATAACAAACGCCATCAAATCGCTTTGGATTTCATCTGCAGCTACCCGATAATAGATAGCCACCCCCAAGGGTAATAGCATAGTCCCGGCGAGACAAATAAGTAAATTACCGAGGGTGTAAACAATTAATTTAAGGCTCATGTTTTATAGTTGTCAGTTGTCAGTACGATTTTTTTCTACGAAAAAAATCTTTCAGTTATCAGAAAGAGACTTTGGGATTATCAAATATTTCTTTTATTGGTTATCGGTTATCGGTTAAAGAGGTGTATGGTTTAATCAAATACCTCTTTATCTTTAACTGACAACTGACAACTGTTAACTGATAACCATTTAATTTCTCCGTTCGGCGAATAGGTCTTCAACAACCGGAATTGCCTCGGGCATACTAAAGACGATCACACGATCTGCGGGTTGGATCACAGACTGTCCTGTTGGGATAATGAGTTTTTCCCGCCGCAGGATAGCACAGATAAAGGCATTTTCTGGGAATTTAGTTTTGAAGTCGGTGAGTTCTTTATGGACAATTTTTGCGTTGACACCGGCGACAATCTCAATGACTTCGGCATCTATTCCGTGGAGCGAGGCGACAGAAACGATGTTTCCACGCCGGATAAGCCGCAGGATATTGCTAACAACGGTGAGATGCCGACTGACTGCGCCATCAAGTCTGTGGATGCGCGCTAACAAAGGTAGGTAACGCGGCTGCTGAACGAGCGCGAGTGCGCGTTGTGCCCCGTTTTCTTTTGCCGTCATACACGCCATAATATCGTTTTCATCGTCCCCAGTAACTGAGACAAACCCGTTGACATCATGTACACCTGCTTCTTCAAGCAGCCTAAATTGGAGATAATTACCTTGTAAAACGGTCGTGTGCTTTAGCATCTGAGAGGCGAGTCGGGCTTTTGCTTGCTCTTCCTCAATGAGTTTGACGTTGGTGTCGTTTTCTTCAAGCGTGCGAGCGAGTTCAATGCCAATAGGACTCGCGCCAACAATGATAACGCGGTCCAGCTGCTGATTGAAAGTGATACCGCTAATGCGTAGGAGCTGCTCAACTGCAATTGTGCTTCCAATAACAAAGACATCGTCTCCCTGTTGTAAAGCATCCTTACCCCTCGGAATGATAATATGTCTCCCCCCGTTAGTGATCGGGTTTCCGTTGTTAGAAGGTCCGCGACGGCTAATAGCCGCAAAGCGGGTATCGTTGAGCAGCCCGCTGGCATCTAACTCGGCGAGTGATCTTCCAATTAAAGGGTTTGACTGTTTGACGCGAAAAGAGACAAGCTGTATTCTACCCTCCTCAAATTCGACAATTTCGCGTGCTTCAGGTATCTGTAAAAGCCTTACAAATTCTTCAACGCAAAGAAGCTCAGGATTAATCAGCAGATCAATGCCAAAATCCTTCGGTGTCAGACCGCTTTCTGTAGAGAAATAGTCAGGATTCGAGACCCGTGCGATTTTTGTGTTAACGCTGTATCTCTCGGCAATCTGACAAGCGAGCATATTAATTTCATCACTGTTCGTAACGGCGATGAGGAGACCGGCTTCATCAATTCCAGCGGTTTTGAGCAGTCGAGGAGACGCGCCTGAGCCGCGCAAAGTTTGCAAATCCAACTGTTCGTTAACCCGGCTGCAGGCGGCATCGGATTCATCTATGAGAACAACGTCGTTATGTTCAGCAGTGAGGAGTTTGGCGGTATGAAACCCAACTTCTCCCGCCCCTATAATTATTGCTTTCATTTTTTAATACTTGTCAGTTATCAGTTTTATATTCGTCAAGCGGAGGGCAAGCACACATAAGATTTCTGTCCCCATAGACCTCGTTAATACGTGCCACGGCGGGCCAAAATTTAGCATCGCGCACCCACGGTTTTGGAAACACGGCTTTTTCACGCGAATACGGGTGACACCAATCAGATTGTGTAACCATCTCTACCGTGTGAGGTGCGTTTTTCAGCACATTGTCTTGCCGATCAGTGGCACCTGTCTCAATTTCAGTGATCTCTTCACGAATCGAAATAAGCGCGTCACAGAATCGCTCTAACTCGGCTTTTGACTCACTTTCTGTCGGTTCAATCATCAATGCGCCCGGCACGGGCCAGGAGACAGTAGGTGCGTGGAAACCGTAATCCATCAACCGTTTAGCGACATCGGTTACGTCTACGTCAGCACTCTTTTTGAAACCATGCAAATCAATGATACATTCGTGTGCAACCAAGCCATTTTTTCCGGTATAAAGCACAGGGTAATGCGGTGCGAGTTTCTTTGCGATATAGTTGGCGTTAAGGATCGCGACTTTTGTGGCTGATGTAAGTCCGTCCGCACCCATCATTGCGATATATGCCCAAGAGATAGGTAGGATCCCAGGACTGCCCCACGGTGCGGCAGAAACAGCCCCAATTCCAGCACTCCCACCAACGGTAACGATTGGATGTGTGGGTAAGAAATCCTTGAGGTGTGCCTTGACCCCAATCGGCCCCATGCCCGGTCCACCACCACCGTGAGGGATACAGAAAGTTTTGTGGAGATTTAGATGGCAAACATCTGCGCCGATATCCGCTGGTTGTGCGATACCAACGAGCGCGTTCAGATTGGCACCATCCATATAGACCTGTCCACCAGATTGATGGACAATATCGCAGATCTCGCGAATTTTCTCTTCAAAGACCCCGTGTGTTGAGGGGTAGGTAATCATCGCAGCGGCGAGATTGTCCCGATGTGTGTCTGCCTTTTCCTGAAGATCCTCAAGGTCAATATTCCCGTCCATATCACATGCGACGACAACGACTTGCATACCTGCCATGACTGCACTCGCAGGGTTTGTGCCGTGGGCAGATGTCGGGATTAAACAGACATCACGATGCGATTCACCACGGCTGAGATGGTATTCACGGATGACTAACAGTCCTGCATATTCGCCTTGGGACCCCGCATTCGGTTGCAGTGAAATACCGCTATAACCGGTTATCTCGGCTAACCATGTTTCCAGTTGTGAAAATAGACGTTGGTAGCCTTCTGCCTGTTCTTTGGGGACAAATGGGTGTAACTCACAGAACTCGCGCCATGTTACCGGGACCATCTCTGCCGTAGCGTTGAGCTTCATCGTACAGGAACCGAGCGGTATCATCGCGTTTACAAGGGAGAGGTCTTTGGTTTGGAGCCTGCGAATATAGCGGAGCATCTCAGTTTCAGAGTGGTAACTATTGAAAACAGGATGGGTCAGATAGGGCGTTTCACGCTGGAGCTCCTCAGGGATGGAAGTGGAAGACTGGACGGGCGGAAGCGCGGAAGGGTGCTTTGTGTTTTCCGCCCTATTTTCCGCGAAAATCTGCTGAAGTTCTTCAACATCGTCTGATGTTACTGTTTCATCCAATGAAATGCCGATATGTGTTGAATCAATTGCTCGTAGGTTTATCTGTCTCGCGCGTGCAGAAGCAAGTAATTTTTCTGTTGCTTCCGCTGGGACGTTAACAGAAATTGTATCAAAACAGGGAGAGGCTCCAGTGTCATAACCGAGTTTTTCAAGCCCTGCACGTAGTGTGCAGGTGTGCGCGTGTACGTGCTCTGCAATCTGCTTAAGCCCGGTGGGTCCGTGATAGACTGCGTACATCCCTGCCATTACAGCGAGCAGTACTTGTGCGGTGCAGATATTGCTTGTCGCCTTTTCACGACGGATGTGTTGTTCACGCGTCTGGAGCGCGAGTCGAATAGCGGGTTTGCCGTTCGCATCATGGGACACGCCTGCAATCCGTCCGGGGATACTACGTTTAAGCTCTTCGTGTGTGGAAAGAAAAGCTGCATGGGGACCGCCATATCCAAGCGGAACGCCAAACCGTTGCGAGTTACCGATAGCAATGTCTGCACCGAATTCGCCAGGCGGCTTTAATAGCATGAGCGATAACAAGTCTGTGGCGGTAACAAATAATCCACCAGCGGCATGCACTTGTGCAGCGAATTGATGGTAATCGTAAATAGCGCCATCAGTTGCAGGATATTGCACGATGGCACCTAAGATCGGTGTGTCAAAATTGACATTACGATGGTCACCGATTTGTAATTCAATACCGAGGGGTTCAGCGCGTGTTTGTAGCACAGCGATTGTCTGTGGATGACAGGTTTCTGACACAAAGAAGCGTCGAGTGATATTCCGCGGCACATTTGCAAAACACATTCCCATTGCCTCCGCGGCGGCGGTTGCCTCGTCAAGGAGTGAAGCATTCGCAATAGGTAAGCCGGTTAAGTCAATAACCATTGTTTGGAAATTGAGCAGTGCCTCTAAACGTCCCTGTGAAATCTCAGCCTGATAGGGCGTGTATTGCGTGTACCATCCCGGATCTTCCAAAATGTTACGTTGGATGACCGGCGGGACGAAGCAGTTGTAGTAACCGATCCCGATAAAGGAACGGAAGACTTGATTTTGGGAGGCAAGTTCCTTTAATACTGTGAGTGCTTCCGACTCTGACTTTGCAATATGGGCTTGCAAGCTACGCCCTAAACCACTGGCATTCCCCTTCAGATTAAATGTTGATGATAGGCGAATGTCCGCTGGCACAACATCTTCAATAAAGTCTGCCATTGAAGCATAACCGAACGTCGTCAACATCAATTCAATGTCTTCAGGGCGGGGACCGATGTGTCGATCTGCGAAGGTAGCGGTGTGGTTTTGTTTATCAGGCATGCTCCGCCTCAATATGTGTTTGATACCCATCAGCATCAAGGAGCGCGTCAAGTTCGCTTGGGTCCGTTATTCTGATTTTCAGGAACCATCCGTCATCGTACGGAGAATCATTGACCTGTTCTGGTGCGTCAAGGAGAGAATCATTGACCTCAATTACTTCACCACTAACAGGTGCATAGAGATCAAACGCTGCTTTAACAGATTCTATGACACCGAACTCTGTTTTTTGTGTGAGTTCCGTGCCGATTTCCGGTAATTCGACGTAGACGATATCTTGAATTTCGGATTGGGCATAGTCGGTGATACCGATAGTGACGATGTCGCCCTCTTGCCTTGCCCATTCATGGCTTTTATTGTATTTTAAATTATTTGGAATCATCTAATTTTCCTTCACGTGTTCTTTTGAATGAAAATAAGTAAAAAATAATATTTCAGAAACGCTTGTAAGGCTGTGGATAATATTGTAAGAAATGACACTCCAGGATGTTTCATTTTCCTATCTCTGGATCTATCTCTTTTGCCTTTTCAAAATCAATTTGCGCTGCTTCATGTTGTCCAAGTGCTTTTTTTGCAAGCCCGCGATTGTGGTAGGCTACAGCATATTTGGGGTTAAGTTCGATTGTCTTATCGTAGTCAGCAATCGCACCCGCATGATCACCAAGTTTATCCTTTGCATACCCGCGATTGTTGTACCTGTTTCTTTGTGACTTAATTTTGCAGTAATGGGTCCGGTCGTGCAATTGGCAGCGACGTGAAAGTTCGTTGCGATTTTATCGGGTGCTATAAAGAATCCTGTCCCGCCCCCCATCATCACTTCAGATTTTCTCATGCCTAACCCGACTATGCGTACTGTAGATTCTTTTGCTTTATCGGATATTAAGTCAGTTTCCGTTGGCACATCAGATTTTTCGGAGATTACCTGCACACATGAGAATGAGAGAAATACTAGCGGAACCAAGAAGGAAAATAAAAATTTTGTGTAATATCTCATTTTATTACCTCAATAGGTTACGGCACACGCCGTGTGCCTACTACTTTTAACGGAATTATTGAAGTCATATTGTAAACCTTTGGGATTTACCGTATCTCTCTAAAATCTACTTCAATGTTGACCCATGAATTCCATTTATAAGATTCAGCGAGTGAAAGGGCGACTCTCTGGCCAGACTCAACCGCTTTACTCATGCGTCCTTTATCCACATTCGCATAATGGGTGACTATCATTTGAATACTCTCCCCATCTGCTGCAGGTAGATATGCTAAATCAAATCCATCACGATTTATATCATAGAAATGGAAAGTAGAATTTAACATGACTATGAGCCATTCTAAACGAGTAGGTGTATATTTTTCTTTACCACTCGGCTTCTCTGACATTAGCAATCTCCTTTGCTAACTATAGGAACTTAACAACTACTGTTACAACGCCACTTATGATGAAACCAGCAATCGTAACGAGTATCGTTATAAATCCCTTTAGTTCTGATTGTTTCTCCTTGATATCGTCCTTCAGGTCGCTCTTGACATCACTAATGTTCTTCTCAAGGTCGCTCTTGACATCGCTAATGTTTTTCTCAAGGTCGATCTTGACTTCTCTTATGTTCTGCTTGACTTCCCTGATGTCCTCTTTAAGGTACTCCTTGACATCTTTGATGTCCCGTTTCAGATCATCTTTAACGATCTTAATCTGGTTATCCAAACGCCATTCGACATCATTAACGGCTCCATTAGGCTCTTGGACTTGCGTTGGAATAGATTCAATTCTTTCGTTAGCATACAGTTCAGCAATGTTCTGGTTTTCCATAAAGTCCTCCTCGTCTGCACCAAGGGGCGGAGCTCCACTACAGAGAATATCTACTGTGCGGATTCCAATTCCTTTGCCTTTTGAAAGTCGATTTCCGCTGCTTCTTGTTATCCGAGTGCTTGTTTTGAGTGTCCGCGAAGATGGTAAGCATTCGGATCATCCGGGTTAAGTTCAATGGCGTGCGTATAATCTTCCATCGCGCCGGTGTGATCGCCTTGGTCTCGTTTCACCCAACCGCGATTGTTGTCTGGATCCCACCATCATTCTGCTGGATACGATTTACAATCCCCGCCGCGCCCTTGTATTCTCCATAAGGGTAACCCACGTTGACCCCTCCCAAACCTAAAGGATTGGGATTCCTTTGACGGAACTCCCAAGTGGTTCTTTTAGGTTATACCACGACGTCCATTTGACGTTCTGCGATACTGGCTTCTCTGACTCCCTTCAGCGTCGCAATCGTCCAGACGTTATCCTTGGGAGCTTGTTCGGGTTTAATCCGAACCGACACGAGTGTAATCTCGCGGTGCGGGTCATCTGGCACACTACGGAAAATCACTTGAACCTTCGTGACCGACCGATACTTCTGGCAAGTATTTCTTGCTTCAGAACTTGAAATCTCAACAAAATCTGAACCTCGCAAGGTTTCAGGAATATCGTATCTTTCAACGTATTCGGATTTTGTGATGTTCGTTTTTAATGGATATTAGCCATAGTCATTCTGTCCTTGTAAGAGGGTGATTGAGACCAGTAGCAAGGTAGCTACTGCTTACACGTCTCAATCAATGACTATGTTAATTATACTACATTTTTGACGAAATGTCAACTCTTTTTTTAACTATAGCCCCATGGTCTAATTCAATAGGGCGGTTCTGTATCCCAAAGCTAAAGCATTGGGTTTTAGAACCGAAAACGTAGATAAAAACAGATTCACCGATCTGGAGCATATCACTGTTACCCAAAGGCAGTGGCGTGCCTTCACTTGCAACTGTTAGGATGGCGATGTCGTTTTTGATATCAAAGGCAGTGACACCTATGACTCGCCAAATTGTTTTCTTATCCCAACTTTTAGCGAAAACAGGCCCGTGCTTAAATAGGATTGCAACGTGGAAATTCGTTGCAATCTTGTCCTCTGTTATGAAGAACCCGCTGCCCCGTCCACCAACGCGTCCTATAGAATTTTTTACTTTTTCGGATATCAAGTCAACTTCCATTGGTGCTATGGCTTTTTCGGCAGTTTCCTGTGCATAAGAAAGTGAGAGAAATACTCCGAGAACTAAAGAGTAGAATAGAAATTTCGTGTAATGTCTCATTTTATTAGCTCAGCGGATTACGGCACACGGCGTGTGCCTGCTACTTTTAACAGAACTATTGACGTTGAAGGTTCGCAAGTTGTGTCCGGAGTTTTTCTAATTCTGCTTCAGCGTCTTTTCTGCGTTGTGCTTCGGCTGCGACAAGTTTTTCGGCATCTTGTCGTCGTTGTGTCTCCTCTTCCCTGCGCTGTGCTTCGGTTGCTGCGAGTTTCTCGGCATCTTGCCGTCGTTGTGCTTCTTCTTCGGCGCGTGCTTGTGCTGCCTCTCTGAGATGATGCTCCTCTATAGATGTTGTAATCGGCGTGCCATCTGGCAGATACGGACGTAGCAGCCTAACATGGGTGTGATGTTGTTCCTCCCAGCGAAAGTAGAGATTTAACGCTTCACTGAACAGACCGCCTTCCGCATCCGGTGCCATCTCAACAATACTACCTGACGGATCCTGCCTCCATCCACGAAATTCCGCAGGCTTCTTCAACTCCGGTTGATGGATAAAATACTCTTGGACACCTATATCATTGAGATACACGCCGACTTTTTCCTTCCGATCTTGATGGGCCGTCGCGTCAGAGAGGAACTCAAAGACAGCAACGGGTGCTGCGCCTTCTGCCCAGGTATAGAAACTGCGGCGTAACGGATATTTCGCGACACCAAAAACGATGTGAATATCAGGGGCGACACATTTTGTGATGTCGCCTTCGCTATAGTAAATAAAACTATCAACAGCGATGTGCGCGAGTTCGTTGATTGCGAAGTATCGTTTGAATTGCTCGGCGAGTGTGATAATTTGTTCGCCGTGAAAATCGGTTGCGGACATAGGTTCGTCATCTTCACACGGATAGCCTTCAATATAGACAGTCGTTTTGCCGTTTGCTTTTGGAAAGACTGGCATATACTTTCTCTGCTTGAGTTCAAAGTCGTTTATGGTATCCATGGTTTTCTCCGTCTGATTGTTGATATTAGATAAAAGGCACCGTTACAATTTTAGCTGGATGCATCCTACCACGGATTTCTATGTCAATTTCATCATCTTCAGATATTGTTTGTGACGTTACAATAGCGAAACCGATGTTGCATTTCAGGCTTGGCGAAGGTGCGCCGCTGGTTACACTGCCTATGGGCTCGCCCTCTTGATAGACAGGATAACCGGCACGCGCTACAGCACGGTCAAGCATCTGAAAACCTATCATCTGTTTCACGATCCCCTTCTTTTTCGTAGCAAGGAGTGCCTTCTTTCCAATAAACTGTCGCCCTTTGGATTTGACGAATCTGCCGAGTCCAACTTCATACGGGTTTGTGGCGTCGTTCATGTCCATGCCGTAGAGACGGAGTCCGGCTTCAAGGCGTAATGTATCGCGTGCGCCGAGTCCTACGGGCTGCCCTTCTGCCTCTATGATAGCAGGATAGATTGCGTTCCATAAATTCTCCGCATTATTTGCATCAACGTATAATTCAAAACCGATTTCACCGGTATACCCTGTTCGTGAAATAGTGGTAGGGATACCTGCCACCTCGTCTACTGCGAACCGAAAAAACGAGATTTCAGAAACATCTTGTTCAGGCACGAAAGGATTTAGTATATCTATCGCCTCTGGGCCTTGGAGTGCGATGAGAGCGGTATGCTCGCTTACGTCTTTTATATTCGCGCCTGTGTCGTTGTGGGTCTCTACCCATGTCAAGTCTTTTTCAATGTTGGCAGCGTTGACAACCAGCATATAGTGATCATCGGCGTGTCGATAAATGAGGAGGTCGTCAACAATTCCGCCTGTTTCATTACAGAATAAGGTATACAATACACGTCCATCGGTTAAACGTCCGACGTCATTGGTGCTGAGTTTTTGCACCAACTCGTTTGCTCCCTGTCCGCGAACCTCGAATTCTCCCATGTGCGACAGGTCAAATAAGCCAACATTCGTTCGGACAGCCAAGTGTTCTTTAACAATACTGCTATATTGGAGCGGCATCTCCCACCCACCGAATTCGGTGAATTTCGCATTAAGGGACTCATGGACATGATAAAGGGGTGTTCTCTTCATTTTAGTTACCAGATACGCCGAAGATTGTGCCTGTTTAAAGCCCATAGATACGTGCGAGATTTCCGCCGAAAATCAGAGCCTCAGCATCATCGCCGAGTTCCAACCGTTTGAGGGCGTTGATAACTTGGATGGGTCGGTATTCCGGTAAATTAGAACCGAAGACGATCTGTTCCGGTCCAAGTTCATCGACAGCAGTTTTCACCTCTGTCGGAACAACCGTGTCCGGATCTGTCCCCCAACGGCGATGAAACCGCAAGATAGTGGTTCCGAGTGAAACATTCTTATTCGCTTTTGCGACAGCGATCCCCGCGTCTAAATCGTCGGGAAATCCCATGTGATCCATGATAATGGGGGTCTCTGGCACCCAACCTGCGACCGTGCCGATCCGGTTGGGATGACAATTGTTAGGTCCAGAGTGAATTGAGATGATAAGTCCATAGTCGCGTGCAGCTTCAACAACGGGACGCACGATAGGATCATCTACATTGTAGTTGTGAATGGCGGGCATCAGTTTAATCCCAGGCATCTCCCACACTTCAGCGGTCAACCTAACCTGCTCGACAGGTTCCGGTTCTGTCGGATGTACAAGTGCGCAACCGAGGGTACGCGGATTACCGCGAATAGCGTCGGCAAGTTCACTGTTTTCGGGAAGTGGTTGGGGCGTCGGCATGACGACAACGACATCCATATCCGCTTCGTCCTCTAACGCCAACAACGCTGCTAAATCAAGTTTGCCGCTTTCATCACGAAATGAATCATTGAGATAGGCTTCAAAATCGCCTCGCATGAGAAGGCTCCTTTTAATGGTTATCAGTTATCAGTTTTCAGTTAAGAGGTTATTGGTTTAACGAAGTTATCTTTTAAACTATAACCGTTGGCCACTGATAACCCCTTTTCCTCAGTTACAGGGTAGAAGGTTCGTTGATAAGAACTGCACCATCTGTCCTTTTTTCAGCATCTACAGCCCCTTTTATTAAAGCGTCAACGGTGTCTCGGTAAAGGACAAAGGCAGATTCTGCTGTGGCGGTGTCTGGAAAACGGATGATGAAAACAATTTGGGCATCCACCCAATTTGTTGAATCAGTCTTATTCTGATAGTGTGCGGAGATTCCGAGTGCAGTATCCGTCAACTGCGGGACATTGGCAGGTAGTGTACTGTAAATTTGGCTTAATGCCCAATTGGATTGGAATAACTTAGTGCTTCCATGTATTCTTTTGTTGTTAGGTAGTAGTGCAAGTATTTGTGGCTTTGGCGGTGGGTCTTCAATCTGTGCGGCAACGGCTTTCGCGAGTGTAATCATGCCCTCACGAATGCCAGTGGCGAATTCATAACCTTCAATCTGCACGAAATACTTTCCCTTTGAAAACCGGAGATACCCGCCTGAAAGCATTGCTTTACTGCCAACCCATTCAAATTCCATTCTCGGGTAGGTGTGAAAATGGTAAATTCCAAAGGCGTTTTCTGGGGTTCCCATATCGAAAATTTCGAGTAAAATCAACGGCTTTGAACCGAACCGAGGCGTTTCGTATTCCACCTCTGCCTGCCGTTCAAAGCCGTAAGCGTAGTAAAGATCCGGCGAAGTCGGTCTATCTCGATAGAGCGTCCTACCTTGATAGGTCGAAGGCGCACGCGATTGGACCCACCCTAATAATTCACCGTTGTTTGGTAAAAGGTGTTCTGGCGAAAGCGTTGTCTGTAAAACATCCTCTGTCGTTGGCGATACTTCAACCTGCTCAGAAAACACCGCTATGTTTTCTGCGATCTCCAACATCGTCTGCTCTGCCTTTTTTGCTGTAGAACTGTGCCACACCCCATAGATATATCTGCCTTCGCGCTGAACAACGGTCCAATCCCCTTGATCTCTACTACATGAAATTAGCATCAAGCTGCAGAGAAGATAGGTACAGAGCGAGAAACAATAGGATTTATCAAAAATGTATGCGATTTTGCGTTTCATCCGCTGCTATGTCCTGTTACCACTGTTCAGCAAGTTGGTTGTAAAGGTCCTCTACGAGTTCATCCACAAGGCGTCTCTCGGCTTCTGCACGGCTCTCCGGCGGTTCAGCTCTACCGTCCACAATATAGAAGTCGTGAACTTGGAGGTGATTGTCGGTTTGCGCGATCATATTGTTGCGGACCCTGTCAAGGAATTCGTATTCGATTTGTAAGGTCATACGTACCATTTCGACTTCACCTTGGGGGCCATAGCCTTGCTCCCGTATATCAAAATCCTGTATCCGCATCGTAAATTCGGAATCGTTTCCGTCTCGCCACTTCCGGTTGAAACGTTGCGTGAGTTTTTCATGAATAACTTCATCGTAGGGACGCTGGGAGGCGTTATCGTAAGCGAAATCAGCATCTAAGATTTCAACAGGTGCGATACGGATAGTGCTGATATGCTCGAGATACTCTGATTTAGACACATACCCGCATCCAGAAATTAAACTTAGGCATATCAATACCGCCAACACAGACATTGATTTAGACATTTTTCCCTCCGAGTTTTGTCGGAAAAACGATCCGACACGCATTGCTACCGTTCAGCAAGTTGGTTATACAGATCTTCGACCATTTCATCTACAATGTGCACTTTAGCTTCTTCAAGGGTCTCCGGTGGTTCAGCTCTACCTGACACAATATAGTAGTCGTGAACTTGGAGATGATTGTCGGTTTGCGCGATCATATTGTTACGGATCCTATCAAGAAATTTGTATTCAACTTGTAACGTCATGCGTACCATTTCGACTGCGCCTTGGGGGCCATAACTGTGTTCCCGTATATCAAAATCCTGTATCCGCATCGTAAATTCAGCATCGTTTCCGTCTCGCCACTTCCGGCTGAAACGTTGCTTCAATTTTTCACGAATCACTTCATCGTTAGGTCGCTCGGAGGCGTTATCGTAAGCAAAATCAGCATCCAAAATTTCAACAGGCGCGATACGGATAGTATTGATATGTTCCAGAGATGCTGATTTAAAAACGTAGCCACACCCAGAGATTAGACTCAACGATAGCAATAGTAGCACTAACACAAACATTGCTTTAGACATTTTTCTCTCCAAGTTTTGTCAGCATCAAAATGTTAGACCATCCGGAAGGACAGGTTGCTGGAATTTTACGGGTGAAGCCTTCGGACGTGGGGCTTTCTGCTTTTTGCCATAAAACACAGTTTTGACGGTATCAACAACATATCGCTTATAAGTAGGGGATAATAAAACAACAAAGACAAGAACGAGCAGAATAAGAACGATGGCTAAGAAATAGGTTAGCCACTTCTGATCGAGTAGATCTCCCTTATCAAGGGTGTGTTTAGTTGTACTGCGGCGTGCTCTCATGAATATGCCCTCTCGTTGGATCGCGTATTTACTTCGTGTGAGTCTGTATACCGGTACTTCAAGAAATCGGATTAATCGCGATTATTGAAAATTATAGCACAAAAACAGATGACATGCCAGATTATTAATTGGGTATTGTGGAGGCGGGATTAACGAAGATTAGCACTTGAATTCGGTCATGTCTGACATATCTATTTTTTCTATTTTTGCGGTATAGGCTAAAGAAAAAGAGAATCCGCGGGTGTGGAAGTTGGTAACTGACTATAAAGTTAGCATACTATTCAGAACCGTTTTGTGTCACGCCGGGAGGCGGTTCAGAGAACTCTTCACCGCGTGCTGCTGCTTCCCTTCTACGTCGATCCCAGTCTGCGATTTCTCTATAAACCTTCGCCTGCCCCTCTGCAATGCCTTCCGCTTTGCCTTCCGCTTTGCCTTCCGCTTTGCCTTTCGCTTTGCCTTTCGCTTCGGCTGCCGCTTCGGCTGCCCGAATTCGCTTTTCTTGTCTGTTTAGATACCAATCTGATAATAACATGATTAGATCAATGCCTCCCACTATCATCCCGACTATAGCCGCTCCAACGGGAATGAATGTTGAAATATCGTCAAGGACATTCTGAATCGACTCATGTCCTTGCCAGCCTTTCGTTATTTCATAATCCAAGGCGATGTAACCATAGATGAGAACGAAGAGAGAAATTAGGAAAAGCGCAAAGCCTGTTTTCCCTACTCTCCAAAAATCTCTCACAGCTCGCCAGAATTCTTTCAGTTGTATCAAAATGTCCTCCACCAAGTTAAATATATAATAACCTGCACAGCATGGATTGTCAACGAAAAAGTATGCCGGGGGTCGCGTCTAAAGCGGAAGGATCGGGATTTGGAAATCCGTTCTACGGGAAAACTGAATGCCTCTGGTTAAAAGATAGGGATCTTTATAGTAAAATAGGGCAAAGGATTTATCCTTTACCCTATTTGTCTAATATATTAATTCTTAACTGCAGCGTCGTGCAGTGCTTCAGAGGCTACTATCGAGAACGCCCTTTTGGAAGACGTGGTGAACGTCGATCGCGGAAGTCGCGAGAATTATCGCGTTGGTCATAACGGTTGCCGCCACGCCGATCGCGGTTGTCGTTTCCGCGCCGATCGCGGTAGTCCCGTGAATCTCGATTATCCCGATAGTTAGAACGACCACTATCGCGAGATTCTCTGGAAGCATTCCAATCAGATGAGGATTCGCGCTCGTCACTTGATTCAATCTTGAGTTCTTCAACCGGAACACCGCCCGCAGCAACAAGAGCGAGATCCACGCGGTCTTGATCGTCAATTGTGAGAATACGAACAGTGACCTCGTCACCGACCTGCATGACATCCTCTGCCCGCCGGACGTATCCATCTCCCATCTGTGAGATATGGACGAGTCCATCTTTGCCGGGCAAGATTTCTACAAATGCGCCGAAGGATGCGGTTCGTACGACTTTACCGGTGTACTCCTTACCGATTTCAGGCATAGCGGTAATTGCTCGGACTTTCTCCTCAGCGCGTTTGACATCTTCTGCGCTCGTCGCAGCGATTTCCACAGTCCCATCATCTTCAATGTTGATGGTCGTGTTTGTTTCCTCTTGGATACCTTGCACGGTTTTACCGCGAGGCCCGATGAGGTCTTTAATCTTCTGCGTTGCGATTTGGAGGGAGTAAATCCGCGGGGCATACGGTGAAAGTTCAGCACGCGGTTGAGCGATAACGGCGTTCATCTGTTCAATGACTGCGAGACGTGCTTCTTTGGCTTGATGAATCGCGCGGCGCATCAATTCAGGGGTGACCCCCTCAATTTTGATGTCCATCTGTACAGCCGTAACACCTTCACTGGTTCCGGCCACTTTAAAGTCCATATCACCAAGAAAATCCTCGGTCCCGAGCATATCGGTGAGTATGGCTTCCTGTTCACCTTCCTTAATAAGCCCGACGCCTATCCCTGCGACGGGTCTTTTAAGGGGTACGCCTGCATCCAACAATGCAAGCGTTGCGCCACAAACAGTTGCCATAGAGGATGAGGCATTAGATTCCAAGATTTCGGAAACTATACGGATGGTATAGTGAAAATCTTCCTTATTCGGAATGACCGGTTCAAGTGCTTTTTCTGCAAGTGCGCCGTGTCCGATCTCTCGACGCCCGGGTCCCATCATTCGTTTGACTTCACCGGTACTGAATGGTGGAAAATTATAGTGTAAAAAGAAAGCGCGTCTTGCTTCACCATCAAGTCCACGTTGGACATCTTCATCCCCAGAAGTGCCGAGGGTCGTTACACAGAGTGCCTGTGTCTGTCCTCTCGTAAAGAGTGCGGAGCCGTGTGTATGTGGAAGCAGTGCCACTTCGCCCGAAATGGAGCGAATGTCGGTTACGCCACGTCCATCCACACGTTTACCTTCGGTAAGGATTGCCTGCCGCATCTCTTCTTTTTCTATGTCACTCAAGATAGAGATGGCATCTTTTGCTGCATTCGGATCAGCGTCCTCTGGTGCCTCTTCAAAGATTTCCGCCAGAACTTCTTTTTCTACTTGTTCGAGATAATCCTCACGCGACTTCTTGTCCGCCATCCCGATAGATTCGCGAATCCGTGATGTAGCGAGATTTCGGACCTGTTCGCTGAGGTTTGATTCAACGCTTTTAGAGGTATAGTCTCGTTTGGTATTACTGCATCCTGCTGCCAAACCCTCTTGGAGTTTAATAACCTCTTTTATCTGAGCGTGTGCGGTGATAATTGTGTCAATAACTTCATCTTCAGGAATTTCATGTCCCCCACCTTCGACAGACATGACAGCGTCCTCTTTCCCACTCACAAACAGCTCCATATCGGAGGCACGCAATTCCTCATAAGTTGGGTTAATGACTAATTCGTTTTCGATTTTTCCGACGGTGACTGCGGCGACAGGTCCATTAAAGGGTATATCGGAAATAGATAATGCGGCAGAAGTGCCAATGAGTGCGGGGACATCCGCGGGATGAACACCATCAGATGAAAACACGTTACATAAAACTTGCACCTCAGCCTTAAAGTCCTTTGGAAAAAGCGGACGGATGCAGTGATCTATTAAGCGTGCGACCAACTGCTCTGAGGTTCCGGGACGTGGTTCACGTCTTCCATAAACTGTCGGTATGCGTCCAGTCGCGTAACCCCTTTCACGATAATCTACTGTTAATGGAAAGAAATCGAGGTCATGTTCGCTATCATCGGCTACCACCGTGACTAAAACGACCGTTCCACCGTATTGTACCCAGACGGCCCCGTCTGCCTGTTTCGCAACTTTTCCGGTTTCAATTGATAACTTCTCGCTCCCAAGTTGCATTTCAACTTTCATTCTATATACTTCTCCTGTATTTCCAATTTTTTCGTCGTGCTACCAAGTAGGGACAGTAAAGATAGCGTTCAAGGACAATCCTTACTCAAAAAACATATTGCCAACCTGACGATGCTAATTACAGTTTTTAAGTGTTCGATAGTGTCGCGCCGATATGACTTACTCGACCCTTATACTACAAGACAGCACTCATACTATTCCCGCCCGTGCCAATATATTAATGCGTTTAGCACCTATAATAACCTAATTTGTCTTCAATCCGATAGTGTCCCGAATTTCGAGTTCATTAATTAAACGGTAATAGCGTGTAACGTCCTTCTTATAAAGATACCGCAACAAGCGACGCTGTTTACCAACTAAGCGGAAAAGCCCATGGCGCGAATGATAATCCTTCCGGTGTGTCTGAAAATGCTCAGTCAACTGTCGAATACGCGCAGTCAAAATTGCCACTTGTGCCTCCGGGGAACCGGTATCTTGTTGGTGTATCTGGTACTTTTCAATGAGTTCTTTCTTTTCTGCTGCACCAATTGCCAATTGCCTTCACCTCCTTATACTTATAGAAAACTTTGGGCATTCGCAAACTTCACCGAAAATCATCTCATAAAGAGAACATTACGAGGCATCAATGCCGATCTCATCTAATATGGAATGAAACACTCAGTTGCGTTCGGGAAACGCTCCCATCTGTATTTAAAATTTGATACATATATAATACCACAAATTAGTCGAAAATTCAAATTAAACTCATATTTCCAAGGAGCTTCCGCATTTATAGTAGATTTCAGAATTACTTATACCTATTGGCTCGGCGAGGTTAGGAAACCTCGCCTACCAGGGGGCGGAGGTGTATATTTATTTTTTGAATTCACTATAATTGACACCTCCGTGTCGATGGTTAGACTTGGCAAGAATCTTCGCTGCCTCAGCGACGTCGCGTTGTATTTGTCGAATGAGTATCTCAGGATTCGGAAATTTTCGTTCACTCCTAATTTTCTCTACGAAAAATATTTCTACAGGCTTGCCATAGATGGTTTCATCAAAATCAAAGAAGTGACTTTCCACCTGAACAGTTGTGCCGTTAAATGTAGGGCGCACACCGATGTTCAACACACCGTCTAACCACCGTTCCTCTAACTTCGCCCGGATAGCATAAACGCCATTTGGTGGACACACTTGATTCTGCGTGTCTATATTAGCAGTTGGAAAACCAATTTCTTTGCCACGCCCATCACCATGAACAACATGACCCAGCAAGGAATAGGATCGCCCTAATAATTGTGAACTACAATGCAGATCACCGTGCGAGAGTGCTTCTCGAATCCGGGTGCTGTGGACGGGTGCCCCATTGATCTCCGTCGGTGGAACAATAGTGACATCAAACGGATAGGCTTCACTGAGTTCTGCCAGCCGTTGCGCATTGCCAGCGCGGTCCTTCCCAAACTGACAAGCATATCCAACGACAACATGTCTGGCTCGACACTTTTCTAAGAGTACCTGTTCTACAAATGATTTCGGAGACATTGCTGCTATTTGTGCATCAAAACTGAGCATGACAATCTTATCAATACCCAGCTGCTGAAGAATTTCGACGCGTTTGGAGAGCGGCGTCAGAAGAGGTGGACACCGTTCAGGGGCAAGGAAAGCGAGGGGATGTGGATAAAAGCCGACCAAGACACTCAGCAACTGATGCTGTGCAGCACGTTCAAGAAGGGTACTGATAACCGCTTGATGCCCAATATGAATCCCATCAAACACGCCAAAAGTGACCGCTGCGCTTCTATCGAATTCGGCTATGTCATCCAACCTACAAGTTGTGGGGGCGGCTTGTAGGTCGTTCCTATTATTAGGGTTTTCCACGTTGGTCAATCCTTCTGGCAATCACCATGCTCCAAAGCACTCTGATCAATGTAGCGTTGTGCAGTTTGAACAAGGGTATTAACGGCTGAAAGGTAAGGCATGACAACTCTGCAACCTGCAGCGCGTGCGTGTCCGCCCCCATCAAACTCAGATGCGAGTTGGCTTACATCAACGTGTCCCTGGCTCCGCAGACTCACTTTCGCGCTTCGATCGGTCATCTCAGATACACAGAGTGCCACCTCGACCCCGGCTATTGCTTGAATCTGATTCACGATGCCTTCTATCGCGTCAGCAGTCGCTCCGGTTTTTCTGAGCATCCGTTGTGTAGCGTACACGGATGCGATCTTTCCGTCATCAGTCACCTGCAATGTGCGGAGGATTTCACTTGAGAGCCGAATTTTAGCGACAGGAAGTTGCTCATAAACGTTGCGGTAGACTTCATCTGGTGCAAATTCCCCTATCTCAATTAATTCTGCAGCGATTCGATGTGTTTCAGCCGTCGTATTGCTGTATCGAAAACAACCGGTGTCAAACATAAGTCCTGTATAAAGACAGAGCGCACACGATTTATCTATTGGTGTCTGGTGACATTTAATGAGTTTATAGACAATCTCCGACGTAGAAGAAGCTGAAGGCATAATGAGGTTGATGTCCCCGAACGCCTCTGCGGTGGCGTGATGGTCAATGTTAACGAGTTTGTGCGTCGGCAGCAAGGATTTGGCAAGTGTTTTCCCAATTCGTTCGAGTGTGCTCGCATCCAATACAATTAACACTTCTGGCTGATAGGTACTAAGCGCATGTACATCCTCAATGCTCTCCCAGCAAGGCAGAAATTTATAGTTCCCCGGTACAGCATCAGTATTAAACATTTTAACGGATTTTCCGAGCCTCGTGAGAAAGAGGTAGAGCCCTAATTCGGACCCGATTGCGTCGCCATCAGGATTAATGTGCGTTGAGAGTGCAAAGTCATGGTAGCGATTGAATAGGGTAAGGAGTGCACGGTAGTTCTGCATATCCACTATCTTTAAGGTGTTCATGAAAGGTCGGTTGCTTGTTCTTCGGATGTTTCGTCTTCTGATGTAACAGACTTGAGGAGTCCATCTATTTTGAAGAGGTAGTCAGCGGACTCATCAATAGCAAACCTGAGTTCCGGCGAATACCGGAGCGTGAGGCGATTCCCGATTTCTCGCCTGAGAAATCCTGCGGCACTTTTCAGCCCCGCGAGTGTTTTATCTTTTTGTACCTCGTCCCCAATAACACTCACTTTGACATCCACGTACTTCAGGTCGGGTGACACTTCTGCCTGTGTGACAGTACAAAATGCGACACGCGGATCCTTGACAGAGCGTTGGATAATCTCACTCAATTCCCGTTGAATGAGGGCTCCGACCCGATCTTGTCTTCTACTATCTGCCATGTTGTCCCTATCTTTCAGAGCAAGTTTGACTTGCGAGTTTCGTCAGAAGAAAAATTCTGTTTCGTAATCTACTAACTCAGCGTCTACATTTTTCTCAACAAAATCGATGACATGCGAGATAAGTTTATTGAGATGCGCTACATCGTTGGAAACAGAAACAGCGGCTAATACCGCGAACTGATGTGCATCTAACGCTTCAACTTCCGCAATAGCGATATTAAAGCGGTTTTTGAGTCTATCGACAAGACTTTTGATAACCCGGCGTTTCGCCTTCAACGATTGGCTATCAGGGATGCGTAGCCGGATTTTACAAACACCGATATGCATTAATTAAGGTGTTAATTAATTGTGATAGTAAGCGCGGTGTTCACCCGCGCTGTTTGTGTAAATAAATTATTCTACGAACTCAGGTGCTTACGAAAGGGAACGCGCGACTTGCTCGTGGACATAACACTCAAGAACATCACCAACCTGCAGGTCGTCGAATGTCTCTATGCCGATGCCACATTCATAGTTCGCTTGTACTTCGTTCACATTATCTTTGAATCGACGGAGCGAATTGACTTTTCCTTCGTGAATCAAACGATTATCGCGAAGGATACGAAGCGGTTGATTGTAAGAGATGCGCCCCCAATTGACGTAGCTGCCAGCAACTAAACCGAGCCGTGGCACCCTAAACAATTCGCGAACTTCTGCCCGTCCGATAACAACCTCTCGCACCTCAGGATCAAGTAAGCCTTCCATCGCCGATCGGATATAGGAAATGAGGTTATAAATTATGTTGTACGTCCGAACATCAATTCCCTCAGCTTCTTTGGCTTGTACGGCTTCTGTCGTAGGATGAACGTTGAAACCGACGACAATAGCATCAGATGCGGAGGCGAGCAAAATGTCGGTTTCAGTAATACCGCCAACCGCCTGGTGAATAATGTTGATCTTAACTTCATCGGTACTCAATTCGAGCAGCGATGAGGCAACCGCTTGTATGGAACCTTGCGTGTCACATTTGAGCACGACATTTAATTCTTTAATCTCGCCTTCCTGAATCTGTTGGAATAGATTTTCCAAGCTGACATGGCTATTTGCGCCGAGTTGCTCGGTCCGGTACTGATCTTGGCGGGTTTCGCTAATGGTGCAGGCATCTCTATCAGATTCAACGACGTAGAATTTGTCGCCTGCCTCAGGGACCCCGGTAAAACCGAGCACCTCAACAGGGACCGAGGGGCCGGCTTCTTTCATCCGTTTCCCAAAGTCGTCCATCATTGCCCTGACTCGCCCCGAATATCTACCAGAGACAAAGACATCTCCAACCCGCAAGGTGCCGGCCTGGACAAGAACAGTAGCAACAGCCCCGCGTCCTTTATCTACCTGTGCTTCAATAACCACGCCGCGAGCAGGTTTATTTGGGTTCGCCTTAAGTTCAAGAAGTGCCGCCTCCAAAAGGAGCATCTCAAGCAAAAAGTCGATACCTGTTCCTTCTATAGCAGAAGTTTCAACACAAATTGTTTGCCCACCCCAGTCTTCAGGGACAAGTTCATGTTCTGTTAATTGTTGTTTGATATAATCTGGACGCGCGCCAGGGACATCTATTTTGTTAATAGCGACGACAATAGGGACTTTAGCAGCTTTTGCGTGGTTAATCGCTTCAACAGTCTGGGGCATGACCCCGTCGTCAGCTGCAACAATGAGCACAACGATGTCAGTCACCTGTGCGCCCCGTGCGCGCATTGCGGTAAAAGCCGCGTGCCCAGGGGTATCTAAGAAAACGACACTACCTCCGTCTAAAGTCACATGATAAGCCCCGATATGTTGTGTAATATTCCCTGCCTCAGATTCACTGATGTTTGATTGACGAATAGAGTCCAAAAGAGAGGTTTTGCCGTGGTCAACGTGTCCCATAATTGTGACAACTGGCGCCCGGGGTTGCAAAGATTCTGGTGGATCGGGTGTCTCGACTAACAGTTCTTCCTCAAGTGTCGGTGATTTGATTACATCAAAATTTAAGTGTTCCCCAAGCATCACAAGGGTATTATAATCAAGCCGTTGATTTATGTTTGCCATTACCTTTAATTTCATGAGTTGCATAATCAGTGCCGAAGGTTGCAACTCAAGTGCCACAGCGAGGTCCGCAACAGTTGTGCCCTCATCGATTTGCAAATCGTTCGTTGTATTAGATAATGCCTCTGTGGTGTCTTCAACTGACACCTGAGGTGTAGAAACGGTTTCCACCGATTCAACTATCTCGGACTCAATCAACGCGACGGTATCCGCATCCAGGGTACTCATATCATCTTTAACGCGGACACCATGTTCTGCCAAGAGCGCGACAAGTTCCTTGGTTGTTATGTCGTATTGTTTTGCTAATTCATAAACCGGTGTACCCTGATCTTTTTTTTCTTCACGATTCCCTTTGGCGGATCTTCGCCGCTGGCGTGGCTCTTTACTCATGATAGCTCCTCCTGTTTTCCTATTGTGCTTGCGGATTTCTCGGTCCATTCAAGAAGGACTCCTTCAAACCGCTGTATAACCACAGTTGTCAGTTGTACACGTAATAAGGCATTAATCCGTCTCGGCGCCTTAAACGCTTTCTGAATACAAGACTGAGAGCGGCAGACATAAGCCCCGCGCCCGTGCAATTTCTTCCGGTTGTCAATTCCGAGTGTTTCATTTTTATGACTCGCAAATCGTATCAATGTTTTTTGCGAAAACTTTCGATGGCACCCAATACAAGTGCGAATAACATCGCTCAAGAATTTCACCCACTTTTTTCAACCTACAATTGGTATGCCGATAATCCTCGCGCAGGTCTTAGATATCAGAAGATAATGCCCTCAAAAGACTATTCAGATTCAAGGTCAAGATCATCGTTTTCAGCAGTAACGTCGCGTGCCTCAACATCGTCTTCCGAATCTACCAACAGATTATTCTCTGCGTTGGGGGTTTCCGATGCCTCAACTTCAGGGGTCTTCACATCCGCATCCACCTCAACATCCTCAGCCTCCATTACCTCGGGCGTATCAGCAGTCTGTTCTTCAAGATTTTCGTCAGTCCTGTCTTCAGGGCTCTCGAGCACATGTTCATCAGCCTTATCAGAATCAGGTTCTTCCGGTTTAAAGAGTTCGTTAATCGAAACAGTAGCTTCGGATTCACCTTTTATGTCAACTTTCCAGCCCGTCAATCTTGCGGCCAGCCGTGCGTTCTGTCCGCGTTGACCAATAGCTAAGGAGAGTTGATCGTCCGGTACAATCACGCGAGCGCTTTTATTTTCATCGTCGAGTTCGACTCTACGGACACCGGCGCGATGCCCCAAAGCATTAGCAATAAAAGCGCTTATATCCTCGCTCCATTCAACAAGGTCTATTTTCTCACCATCAAGTTCGCTAATAATATTTTGGACGCGAGTTCCCTTAACACCGACACATGTGCCAACAGCATCTATACCTTCTTCTGTCGCTTGAACAGCCACCTTTGCACGATTGCCCGGATCCCGCGCAATCGCCATAATACGTACCTGCCCTTCGTAGATTTCAGGAACTTCTTGCTCAAACAACACTGCTACCAGATCTCGGTGCGTTCGCGATACGATGACAGGTGCACCACGGGTCTCATTTTTTACGGATAAAATCAGACATTGTAACCGTTTACCGCGTTCATAGTTCTGTGACCGTGGTATCTCACGTGGCGGTAAAAAAGCTTCCGTCTGCTCAAGATCTAAGATGATACCACCACGTTCAAAACGCTGGACATAACCCGTGATGACCTCACCCTCGCGACCGGCGAATTCCTGATAGATTCTTTCGCGTTCCGCCTGTTTGATCTTTTGGAAAAGGATTTGCTTCGCCAATTGCGCCGGAATTCTACCAAATTCGCTCGGATTGATTTCGACCTTCAACATCTGACCGAGCTCAATATCTTCCTGAAGTTTCACGGCTTCCTCAATAGGAATCTCTGTGGAAAAATCACGCATAATATTAACGACTGTTTTAGGGACGTAACAACGTATATCCCCTTTTTCCAAATCAATTTCAACAGAGACATTAGCATCAGGGCCGTAAATCCGGCGTGCAGCAGCGCGGAGTGCTTCCTCTATCGCCTCAATAAACACCTCTTCAGGTAAATCTGTCTGCGCGGTATTTTGACGAATAGCGTTTTGGAGGTTCTCTAACATAAGTAACGTTCGCGAACTCCTATCTCATATAGACTTGCCACAACAAGTTATACAATTCCAGTCCGCGTACTCCTTTCCAATTTTTGACATAACGTGCGATGTGCATCCTTCGCTTTTGCCAGTTACCATTTTAGATGTATATGTGCCTTGCGAATTTGTGAAAGTTGAATAGAGATACTCTTTCCGCCAGTTTGCGCCAAAACGACCCGCTCTGGATGTACTTCCACAACTGTGCCTTGTACATGAGAGCCGTGTTCATCTTCTGATGCCGAAGCGACTTCTATCTGTACGGTTCGCCCACAATTTCGCCGAAAATCCTTGGCAGTTCGCAAAGGTCTATCTATCCCGGGTGAAGCGACTTCCAACTGTGTATAACTCGCTAAATGCTCATGGACTTCTAAAATCGGGTGTACAACATGGTTCACTGCTTGGCAATCTGCTACCGAAAGACCGCCTTCCTTGTGAATGAGTAACCGCAGGGTCTGTTCGTGCGTTTCAACATCCACGAGTTCAATACCATCAATGTCGAGCATCGGTGTTAACATTTCAATAATAGAATTTTTTTCGGTTGTTGTCATGTCTATAATATATAAAAAAACGCGAAATATCCCAATAGTAGAGGTCCCTCGCGGTTCATTTTATGTTGTATCATGCAGATGGAAAGCGTAGCACTGAGGTTAACGTGTCCGCCCCTAATTCTAAAGCAGCTGCGTCGTACAACTTCTACCGATTGCCAAGCAACGGCGTATTAATTCTCTTCCATTACCTGTATTGTGTTACATCATACCTATTTTCCTTGTTACAATCAAGCCAGAACATGCAACTGAAGCGAGATTCACAAAAGATTATGACATAATTGTATCATATCTTCTGTCGTAAGTCAAATTAAATAGGATTTACGCGATTTTTCGATTAAATCCTAAGTATTGTGCGGTGTTGGCAAAGTTTGCGTAAATCTCGTAAAACAGTCTTCACTGGCTCAATTAAGTTGTAGAAATCATTTTATTTTTCAAAAAAGTACGCTATAATATTTACTATGAGTATGTTCCGTGAACACTGGATCGGTGGGTTAGTCGCTTACAGTACTTTTTTCATCATCTCAGTTATCGCTGCCATTGCCGTTCCAATTTTTTATGATACGATGCCTCCAGATTGGAATCCAACGATTCCCCCGGTGGGAGCCTTTGTACAAATCATCGGTTGCTTTGCCGTAGCAGTGCTGTTTGGATTGTGGCCGGATGTTGACATCAAGAGCAAAAGCCAGAAAATATTTTATAGTGTACTCTTTGTGCTGAATGTGGTCCTGATTGTTTTTTTGCAGAGGTACCTGGAATCAGCACTGTTAGGACTCTTCGCGATGCTCCCGATTATGAGCAAACATCGTGGGTGGACACACGCCAAAATTACCATGATCTTGCTGCCGAGTGTGTTCCTGTTCATCCCGATTTATGCTGGATATCCAGAATGGCAGTCAGATAGCACCCTCGCGGCCCAATTCAATGCGTTGCGAGAGTGGGATCACCTTCCGTCGGCTGTCCTCAGCGGCTTACCCTTCTATGTGGCGGGTTTCATCGGCTATGCGACGCACCTTCACCTGGACGGCATCCTATTTCGTTCTCGGAAAGCACAACGCCAGAAAGCACGGGCAAACCAATGAACACAACCCCTCAGACGCTTCAAGACCTATTTGGTAATCAAACCATGCAGGCACTTGGTAATTTTGCCAATACGCGAGGCGTGCAGCTTTATCTCGTCGGTGGTAGCGTGAGAGATCTGTTACTCAGACGTCAGACGACAGATATTGATTTCGCCTTAGCTTCGGATGCGATTCAGTTCGCCAAAGCGTTTGCCACCAGCATCAAGGCAACTTGCATAGTACTTGAAGAGAACCCGTCCACTGCCCGCGTAATTGTCAAACAAGATGACAGGTCGCAACCTCCCTGCCTAAGTATGGATTTTGTACAATTCCGAGCTGCATCGCTCACTGCGGACTTACGTTTACGAGATTTGACGATTAATGCAATGGCAATTGCGTTTGAAAATGTGGAATCGGTTACAAATAACGCGCGTGAACAAAAACCCTTCTACGTGATTGACCCTTGTAACGGCATGAAAGACTTAGAGATAGGTTTGCTCCAATTTCCGAGTGAACAGGTGGTGCGAGATGATCCGCTTCGTTTGCTGCGGATTTACAGATTCGCAGCGCAGTTGGATTTCAAGATTTCCGAAAGTGCGATCAATTTGGTAACAAAGCACCGAGCGTTACTGTTTAACGTAGCGGCGGAACGGTGCCGCGACGAACTGATGAAAATTTTTAATGTTAAGAAGGCACGTCCATACCTGCAACAAATGGAAACAGCCGGACTACTTACCCAAGTCCTTCCATGTATAAAAGAGGCAAACAGGTCATGGAATTCGCTTGAGGTTTTTGAGAAAAGCCCAATTCCTACAGCACTTCATCTATATCGCGGCGAAATTTATGACTATCTCCGAGAAAAGCTCGGTGCGGAAATCAACCGGCGTTCATTAATCAAGTTCAGTCTACTCTTGGGAGATAACCTCAGGGGTGTCGGCGCGCACCTCCGATTGAGCCGTAAAGCAATACAGTTTATGAAACGCCTTCTCAGCGGCAGCGAAGCACTTAAAAATGAGAATCGGCAATTGACCCAGAAACAGATAATACGCTTTCTCAGAACTTACGCCTCCGACTGGTGGGGTGTGCTTCTCTATGCGGCAGCGTCCTATCCGATTGACCCAACAGTATTGAAACAGATTGCGAATACGTACTATGAACATATCCTACCAATCAGCAAACAAGGTAGACTCATCACGGGAAATGATTTGATTAAAAACTTCAATTTGAAAGAAGGGAAACAGATTGGAAGGTTGTTAAAGGAGATTGAAGAACGCCAATTTGATGGCGAAATCCGAACGCGTGAAGAAGCACTGACTGCTATAGCGGCGTTAATTCAGCAGTCTAATTGTTTTCTTTGAACTACATTCGGTATTTTAACCCCCTAAATCCCCCTTATCAGGGGGACTTTAAGAGGAAATGCGTAAGTCCTAAGTCTAATTGTTTTCTTTGAACTACATTCGGTATTTTAACCCCCTAAATCCCCCTTATCAGGGGGACTTTAAGAGGAAATGCGTAAGTCCTACTACAATTTTGTTTGATATTTTTGTAGCAATTTTGGAATCAACGACAGCACGAGCATCAGCACACCTGCAATTCCGAGATAGAGGAGCGTCTTCCAAGGGTTGCCCTCACCACTGACAAATGCCCCACCGAGTTGGACCAATACTGCTGTACCGGGTAACATAAAGATAGCAGAGACAATAACATAAGTGGGAAACCGAATGCTGGTGAGTCCATAGGCATAATTTTGAAGGTTAAAGGGGAAAATCGGAACCAAGCGTGTGAACATCAAGATACGCCATCCCTGTTCTTCAACCTGTTCATCTATTTTTTGGAATTGGGCGTTACCCTTGACCCACCGCGCAACAAGATCGCGCGCGACGTAACGGGCAATGAGGAATGCAACGGAAACCGAAATGATAGAGGCTATGGAGGCGTAGAATACCCCCCACAACGGGCCGAAGACGAAGCCTGCTAATACGGTTACCGGGGAACCCGGAAGAAAAAAAACAGTGGAGACAAGATAAAGCCCAATATAGACTAACGGCGCAATTGCCCCAAAACTCGCGACCCATGTCTTGATTTTTGGAACATTTTCTAACCGAATCTCGTCTGTTATGCCGTAGTGCCTCAACACGAGATAAACTATTGTAACAATGCTGACAGTAGTCGCAATTTTAATTAGACTCTTTTTCATTTCTTCTCGAAACCGCCTCCAAATAGGCTTTAATCTGTGCTTGATACCGGACAGGCATACGATTATTATTCACGGCTTCGGCATACGCGCGCTCCGCATTGAGGACTACATCGCTGAAAGGTAAATAGTCGGGATTATTGTTGCTAACCTCACCGGTAATGGCATCAGAAAAACCTTGCGTATTACCAGAAGTCTCTGCTGTAAGCGTCAACCGCTGTCCATCAATCTGTAGGGCGGGTGTTTCCTCACCCATCAGCGGTGTAGAATCTTCGCTGTCTGTTTCGTTTTCGCCTTTGTCTGTATCGGTTGCCTGCAATTCTGACTGTGGATCGGCATCCAATGCTCCTTCGTGAGTCCCTTGTACCTCGCGGCTTCCTGCGTTTTGTCCAGGTGTCCCGTCACTATTCGCAATCCCACCCTCTTGGGACGCAGTTTCAAGCGTTGCGAGTGCTAACTCCTTCTGGTTCGCCGTGAGTTGTGCCTCCAATTGTGCAAGGTCGGTTGACGCCTCCATCGTCTCAAGTGCATCAATGATGTCCTGCAACGTCTCCGGCGTGACTGACTTGCCCTGAATCTGATTCAGTGAATCGTTGAGTGGTCCCTCCGGTAGATTTTCAGCCAAACGCTCAAAAAGACGCATGAGTTCGGCTTGGAGTTCTGGCGGTATCTCAGTCTGCTCAGCAACCGTTTGCAGTTCCGCAGCGAGTTGGTTAGCATCCATACCGCGAAAACTTTGTGTCTCTTCTGTGGCTTCGGCGATAGCGTTTTGCTCTGATTGCTGCTTGCGTACCTCTTTTTTTAAGTCACTGAGATTTCTTTGTGCCGTGTCAAGATCCTGTGCGGTTTTCAATTGATTTACGGTATCTGCAATTTGCTCCCGTAGCGTCGAATTCTTGATCTGCTTTCCATCAAGATTTTGAATGGCTTTATCTAAAACGCCCTGCTGGAGATCCGTGAGTGGTTGCGGCACCTCGTAGAAAAAGGGAATAGCGAAAGAACATCCAATCAACAGCAACGGTATTGGAAATAGTTTCAGTAATTTTGGTACACGATATGGACAGACCTTTGCGCGCTCTAAGGTTGTTAGTGTCTCTGCAGCATCTCGGATTTGGAGTTGTGCGAACTCGCCTTCCGGATCGGTTTGAATTAACCCAAACGCTGTGCCGAGACGCTCGCGAAGCCCCATTTTTTTGTCAACAGTACACGCCACAGACAGCAAATCTTTACGGTGGCTGATACTGAGACAGATACCCACAATCACCGCTGCAGCTACGACGATCCAACTGATACTCAGCAGCTGCATCGGTAGGAGAATTACTCGGTTCAAAATGAATAAAATCGCAAGCAAAACAAGCCCACAGAAAAGCGCAGCTGCGATTTTCTGTAAGAGGACCTGCCGATACATTCTATCACGAATGTCGGTAAGGGAATTTTTGATGCGTTGTGCATCTAATCCTTCGGTTTGATTGTGCTCAGAGTTCACCATGCGAGTTTCTCCACTGTTGCCATAACCACATCTGGGGTAATCGCCTCAAAATTCTCGTGTGCGCGATCTGTATGCGTGTCCCACTCCTTGGATGAGAGTGTTTTCATAAATTCACACGCTTTACGGGCAACCACTGCATGCCTGTCCCACGGCGGTGCCCACTGGATGAGATTTGACGCACCGAACAAAGCAATTGTAGGTGTTTTTACGGCGGTGCTGAGGTGCATCGGTCCCGTATCGTTGCTGATGTAGAGATTGCACCGTTGTAGGAGTGCCGCAAGTTGCATCGGCGTTGCCTGATTGACAATAATAGGTGAATGCGACATCTGCGCCGCCACTTGCGTTGCTAATTCACCCTCCCGCGGTCCGGTCGTGATGACAATGTGTGCATCGTAGGCATCGTGAAGCAAGTCCCCGAGAAGGGCAAAATTCGCTGCGTGCCAGCGGCGGTAAGCATTCGCGGCTCCCGGATTGAGACCAATGATAGGTTTACCGTCATTAATCTTCTGGTTTTCAAGAAAAGTGTTCATCCATGCGATGCCCGTATCATCAACAAATACTTCCGGTTCCTCGTCTATGACTTCAACGCCCAGCGCACGAACAACATCAAGATAGCGTTGTGTCTCGTGCTGTGCAGTGTTATTTGGTACTGCGAGGTTCAATAACTTCTTGCCAGCAGCGTTCGTTTCAAAACCGACACGAAACGGAATTCGAGCGAGAAACGCGTGAAGCACCAAGCGGAAGGTTGGTTGTAGCACAACCACCATTTGGAATTTGCGACGAGCAATCTGATAGATGAGCCTCGGCACCGAAGTTTGATAGGTCAGCACCTCATTGAGATGCGGATTTGCGGATACCAGATCCTCTCGTGTTGGTGCCACCATGTAAGCGATATGTGCCTCTCGAAAGTGTTGTCGTAAGGCACGGATGACAGGTGTTGTTAAGACTGTTTCACCGAGGGGTGCGAGTCTGATGATTAAAATGCGGTTGACCTGCTCAGGTTTTAGCATATTAGAGCTGCTTCTTGAGCAATACTTTTCTCATCTGTCGTTAGCAGCGGTTCCAAAGCGAAGAGTGCCTCGTAAAATTTCCCATCTGTCATTAAAGTTTCAGCTGTTTCAAGCGGGTTTTCGGCTGCCCCAAACGCTAACACCCCAAAGACAAGACCCATAGAAACCGTAACAAACATTCGATACGGCATCTTATACCTCCATATTTCCTTACAGAACACAAGCATATCCCGCTGCAGGACGATTCAATTTTAAGAAATTATTGGATTGGACATCTTTTTTGCAGGATCCGGTGCGAAATCTAGCGAAAATTTCTGCGAATTGTTTTAAAACATAACATATATGAAGTATTAACACCTGCGAAACGGACAATTGAATGCCCCTGCATTCCGCTGTCCATCAATTGCAAATTTTTCCCGTTCACGGTATAATACCGTAAAACCAACTGGAATTCAAGATGATTTTCCATATCCAAATATTAAAAGAAAAATATTTACGCGGTTGGGAGCGACAAGCGACTGTTATCTTGCTTGCCTCTGCGCTGTTGTTAACGCTGCATAGGTATTATAGCCGCCGGAGTTTTTTCAACCGTCACTTTGTAGAACACTTTAGCGACTTCCCACTGCCGGAGAGCCACCCGTACTATTACTGGTTTTTGATTACGGCGTTTACACTGTTCCTTGTTCCCGCACTCGCTGCGAAATTTGGGACATCAGAACGACTGAACAATTACGGATTTCAATTCGGAAACCAGAAACTGGGATGGCGTGTGACAGGGATAGCATGGATTCTGATGATACCTGTGGTTATCCTTGCTGTTATCGTGTATCCGCCTTTTGTAGCAAAATATCCGCTTTGCAAGGCAGTCATGAGCAGTTGGCAGGCATTTTTATTGTATCAAATCGCGTATGGCATTTACATGTTTTCGTGGGAATTTTTCTTTCGTGGATTTATGCTTTTCGGATTGGAACGAAAATTCGGAAATTACGCTATCTTAATCCAGACGATTCCGTTTGCGGTGATGCACTATTCCAAACCGCTACCAGAGGCACTCGGTTCAATCATTGCGGGTGTTTTGCTGGGTGTGTTAGCGTTTGAAACGCGTTCATTTATCTATGGCGCAGCAATCCACTGGCTTGTCGCGATGACGATGGATGTGGTGGCAGTCGCTTTTTCACGCTTTTAGAGAGGCATTTAGGTCTCGTTCCATGGATATGTGGTAGGGATCTACGCTATAATACCATATCAAAAAATTAGGGCACAGGCTAACACCCTATGCTACAACCGCACAAACTCATAGATAAGGAGTCATGTTATGAAACAGAGCAGAAAATTTTTGATGAGTTTATTGGCTTTTGTGATGCTGCTCTCATGCGCGCGGGTCCCACAGCAAAGTCTCGACAACTACTTCAAGAGCGGTCTCGCGAAGTATAATGACGGCGGCTATACGGGTGCAGTAGGGGATTATACGGACGCAATCAAAATGAATCCTGAGGATGCCTCCGCTTATAAAGCTCGGGCAAAAGCGAGGTGTAAGCTTGCGGATGCCGAATTTGCGCGTGGGAATGTGGAGAAGGCCCGAGGCCTTTATCACGCCGGTGTAGCCGACTATGATAAATCCATCAAACTGAAAAAGTCAGCGGATGCTGATGCCCCAACAACGGACTTAACATCTGAAGAAGGGAAAGCGTCCACGGTGCGAGTGATGCGTTGGAGTGAAACCTCAAGTGGCTTTTTTTATGGTAGTGGCTTCTTTGTGGACATAGACAAGATTGCAACGAATATCCATGTGGTTGCCAGCCCGGGTCCCGTTTTCGTCAAGTTAACTGATAGGGAGACAATTTGGCGCGTCGAAACCGTTAGCACCTTTGATGTGGAAAACGATCTTGTTATTCTAAAAATAACCGGTGAGGGTCCACCACTGCTCCTTGGGAACAGCGATACAGTCGAAATCGGTGAGCCTGTTATTGCCGTGGGGTATCCTGGCAGAAAATACAGGGTTACGGCAGGCACCCTACACCGTACCACGGATGGAGGTACTCGGATCGTAACAACAGTAGATTCTTCGCCCGGAAGCAGTGGCGGGCCCGTGGTAAACGGTAAAAATCAGGTTATAGGCGTGCATGCCATGGGTGACAATTCCTACAGTTTTGCTATCCCATCAAACGCACTTAGAGTCCTACTCGCTCAGCCAGAACGACCGGAACTTTTGGGGAAGTGGCGACAGCGAAAACGGATCCGTGCCTATACTTATTTCAAGAAGGGAAAAAATAGATCCAATGCTGAGGATTACGACGAAGCAATAACGCAATTCAACAGAGCTATTCAACTCAACCCTGCGTACGCTCGCGCCTACTTTGAGCGGGGGTTCGCGAAATTTAAGATCGGTGACTCTGCCGGTGCTATAGAGGACTATACACACGCAATTAAATTTAACCCGAAATATACCACTGCTTATTATAATCGTGCGAATCAGAAACGTGACCACGCTTTATATGAAGCAGCGATTAAAGACTACACCGTAGCCATAAGGTTAGACCCAAAGTATGACAAAAGCTACCACAATCGCGGGCGGGTGAAGTATCTCCTCGGAAAATCTGAGGCGGATAAAGGGAATAGGGCGGAAGCCGTGCTGCACTATCGAGCAGCGATTGACGATTATACCGAAGCTCTCAAGATTAATCCGGCGCATGTCCTTGCCTATTATAACCGTGGGGATGCAAGAAAATTAATCGGGCAGTATGAGGCGGCGAAAAAGGACTTTGAGAAGGCTAAGGAATTAGAAAAAGATGTCGGAAAATAAACACGCCTATATTTTTTTGAAACTCACCTTCTTAGAAAAATATCCTTTAATTGCAGTTGACATGATCACCGTTTTTCTATAAAATATGTCTTATACAACTTGTAGAGGCATTTTGAGAACTGGAGATTGATTTGTAGAGGAGATGAAAATATAAAATGGCTAATAATGTTTTTCCACCGGTGGAAACTGCATACCCGATTGATAACGCACATGTCAACAGTTTAGAAGCGTATCAGGCACAATATGCCGAATCAATACAAGACCCGGAAGCATTCTGGGCAACGGTTGCGGAACGGTTGACATGGTATCAGAAATGGCATACGGTTCGCGATTACGATTTTGTTAACGGCGATATTAAATGGTTTGAAGGTGGCACCCTGAACGCTTGCTATAACTGCCTTGACCGACATGTAGAGGCTGGTCACGGTGACGCGACCGCTATTATCTGGGAGGGGAATGATCCATCCGAAGATAAGACGTTTAGTTTCAGTGAACTCCTCGCCGAAGTCAAAAAATTTGCCAATGTGCTAAAAGCACAAGGCGTTGAAAAAGGGGATCGGGTCTGTATCTACCTACAAATGGTACCGGAACTGGCGATTGCGATGTTGGCGTGTGCGCGGATCGGTGCTGTCCACTCCATCGTTTTCGGCGCATTTTCAGCCGAATCTCTCCGAGACAGGATTAATGACTCGGCGTGTAAAATGCTCATAACGCAAGACACCGCAATGCGGGGTCCGCGTAGCGATATTCCGATGAAGGCGAACGCAGATGCAGCCGTAGCGGAATGTCCATCTATTGAAAAAGTTGTCGTCGTGGAACGCACTGGAGACGCAGTGGATTTTGATGCCTCGCGCGATATCTGGTGGCATGAAGCGATGGCAGATGCCGACGCAGAATGCGAACCTACAGTGATGAACGCTGAAGATCCGCTCTTTATCCTATATACCTCCGGTTCAACAGGAAAACCGAAGGGCGTTTTGCATACGACCGGTGGTTATCTTGTCTACACGTCCTATACGCACCAACAGGTTTTTGACTATCATGAAGGCGATGTCTACTGGTGCACGGCTGATATAGGGTGGATTACGGGACACTCTTATATTATCTATGGTCCGCTTGCGAATCGTGCGATTAGCATTATGTTTGAAGGCGTGCCGAACTACCCAGACTTCGGACGTTTTTGGCAAGTCGTCGAAAAGCATCAGATTAATATTTTCTACACCGCTCCGACAGCACTGCGAGCGTTGATGAAGGAAGGCGATACATGGGTCGAAAAGTATGATAGATCCACACTCAGGTTACTCGGCACGGTGGGTGAACCGATTAAAGAACCGGAATGGCTGTGGTATTACAACACCGTCGGCGAGAAACGGTGCCCGATTGTGGACACATGGTGGCAAACTGAGACCGGTGGTATTCTGATGACCCCGCTGCCCGCTGCAACGCCGTTGAAACCGGGTTCTGCGACATTCCCGTTCTTTGGGATTGAACCCGTCATATTAGATGAGGAAGGCAACGAAGTGGAGGGTAACCCTGCAACGGGTTATCTGTGTATCAAAACAGCGTGGCCCGGCATCATGCGAACGGTTTACGGCGATCATGAGCGGTTTTTAGACACCTATTTTCGACGATTCCCCGGCTATTATATGACAGGCGATGGGGTGCTGCGGGATGAAGATGGCTACTACTGGATTACCGGGCGCGTGGACGATGTCTTGAATGTTTCAGGCCACCGATTAGGAACAGCGGAGGTCGAAGGTGCGATCGGTCAACACGAGGCAGTCGCGGAAGCAGCAGTCGTCGGTTATCCACACGACATCAAGGGACAAGGTATTTATGCGTATGTTACGCTCATGACGGGTGAATCTGCATCTGATACGGTAGAAACAGGCATCAAACAAGCAGTTAGACAACATATCGGACCGATCGCCACACCCGACAAGATTCAGTTTACGCCTGCGCTGCCAAAGACAAGATCCGGCAAGATTATGCGGCGCATCCTCCGCAAAATCGCGGAAGGCGACATCTCTGATCTCGGTGATACTTCCACCCTTGCCGACCCAACGGTTGTTGATGCATTGGTTGAAGGGCGGCAGTAGAAATCACAACCATAGGGCAGGCAGAACGGATATTAAAAAATTAATTCGGTAATTTCCTGGTGATGCCCGGTGCGGTTAGGAATGCAGATCGCAAATGTAAAACAAAGACAAATTTTGCCGCGTATGGGCAAAATTTGGGTGAGTACACCGCAAAACCGCACCTACCGGACCTGGGGAGAACATAGAATTACCGAAATATTTTCTTAAACTTCATCAAACCGCACCTACCGGGTCTGGGGGCGTATTAAGATTTAGGAGCGCGCATTGGCATCAGCAGAGAAGATTGTAAATGAACTCAAAAAACAAGGCATCACGCACGCCGTAGGTGTTCCAGACAATGGCAGTGCCCGAATTTATGAACTTTTACGGACCGAACCCGGCATTGAAGTTATTACGGTAACCCGTGAAGGAGAGGCATTTGCTCTTGCCTCTGGATTGTACGTGGGCGGTAAAAAACCGGTGATAATTATCCAAAATACAGGTTTTCTGGAATCCGGCGATGCCATCCGGGGCACGGTGTTCAACATGCGGGTACCAGTAGTCGTATTTATCGGATATCGTGGATTTCACAATCGGGACGCGGATGGACAATGGGTTGACTCTGTAGCAAGTTTTCTGGAACCGACACTGAAAGCATGGCACCTACCTTACGAGCTGTTAGAAACAGACGATGAAATTTCATGTATCAGCAGGGCATTTGAAACAACAGAAGCGACCTCATTGCCAGCAGCGGTTCTCCTGATTGGACACGCCATTTAACATATTGTGCTAATAGAACCAATTCAGCACTTCCCCAGAATCAATGGTATAGGTTCCGAATAAACGGAGTTGCTGTACGCATATGCTTGAGGGAAACAGGGGTGCACCTATACTTTTATGTTGTTTTTTATCTGAAATTACCTTAAAATGCCTTGTTATACCGATTTTTAGGGGAAATTTCACTTTTTTTTAAACATTTTACTTGACAAAACGTTTTAACATAGTGTATCATTAACATTTGTATTATTTTATCAAGCCTCATAAAAGGAGAGGAGAACGATGGAAGCCGAATTTCTCGGTGAAACGACAAGTATTGAAAGTGTTGATCCTTATATGGATGCAACATATCCAGCAGATGAAGCAGACCCTCCAGAGAGTTATAAGGGGAGCGATCAGAGCGCACTAACGAGTTGGCTTCGAAGCGTAGCAGGTCACCGCCTGCTAACCCGTGAAGAAGAGGTTGAGTTAGCGAAGCGAATTGAAGCTGGTGAAACAGAGAGTGGTTATAATGCGGATGCGGAGCAAGCAAGAGATCAACTTGTACAAGCAAACTTACGGCTCGTCATTTCAATCGCTGTGAAATACCAAGGGCACAATGTCCCACTCGAAGATCTGATTCAAGAAGGAAATATTGGACTGATTAAAGCAGCGAGTAAATTTGATTATAGGAAGGGTTTTAAATTCAGTACGTACGCGATCTGGTGGATTAAACAGGCAATTATGCGTACGCTTGATAATTTTTCTCGCTCAATTCGACTACCCTCCTATGTAGTCGCGAAGATGAATAAGTTTGATGCTGTCTACGCGACACTATGCCAAGAGCTGCAACGTGAACCTCGACGCGACGAAATAGCCGAAGCTTTAGACCTGTCGCTAAGGCAGGTTGAGGAAATTTTGACGTTTAACGCTGATGCGATTTCAATGGATTTACAACTTAGCGATGAACGCTCCGCCGCGACATTAGGTGATTTAATCGAGGACCCCGCGACCAGCGGCGAAGAAGGTCCTATTGCAGAAATGATTAACGAAGATCTGATCGCCCAATTTCTTAAGAGACTACCGGACCGAGAACAAAAAGTCCTGAGGATGCGTTTTGGACTCGAAGATGGCGAACGTAAGACGCTCCGCGAAATTGGCGTTGCCTTGGAAGTTACCCGGGAGCGGGTGCGACAACTGGAGATTGAGGCAATTAAACGATTGCGCGTGTTGTATGACGAAATGGGAGAATTCCAGTCAGATCAGGCTTGGGCAGGTAAAACTGCTGTATAACACTACTCACGGAAGGCAACTATGAAGAATTTCTTGAAGAAGCTCACGGGAAATGAAAGCCCTTTGCTTACGGTGACAGAAACCGCGCAAGAGAAGATTCACGCAGTGATAGAAGCCGAAGAAGCTGAAGTTGAAGGTCTACGTATTAGCATCCAAGGCAGAACTGCTACGGCATTCCAATACAGCCTCGGTTTAGCGACCGAAGCCCAAACGGATGACATTGTTGTTGAATGTGAGAATTTTAATGTACTCGTCGATGCCAAAAGCGCGCCGGACCTTCAAGGTGCTGTCATTGACTATGTCGACGACCTGAATTCAAGTGGGTTCAACATCGAAAACCCTAACACGCCTACTTGGGATAATCCGAAGGCCCAACAGATTCAGGAACTCATCGATGAACGGATTAACCCGGCTGTCGCTGCACACGGTGGACAAATAGAACTCCTGAACGTTGAAGCGGATTCTATCTATATCCACATGGGTGGCGGGTGCCAAGGGTGTGGCATGGCAAATGTCACGCTCAAACATGGTATTGAAGCGATGATTCAGGAAGTCTTTCCTGAAATTAAGCACGTGATTGATACAACTGATCACGCTGCTGGGGACAATCCGTATTATTCGCCAAGCAAAGGATAACAATAACACGGATAACATAGATGGGCGGATAAGAACATCCGCCCGTTTTTGTTTTTAACCTGACACAACGCGCGCACCAAGGTTGTTCGCGTGCGTAATAAAGCAGGTCCCGCCATCCGGTAGCGTTTTCAGGAATGCTTCGGTCTCCAGTTTTAGTCTATCAATATCCTCCGCGATCACGCAAATCGCGGGTCCCCAACTACTCACCCCCGCCCCGAATGCACCGTTATCGCGCAAGTAGTCGAGTGTTAATTGAAGTTCAGAACCTTGTGCCTCAATTTCCACTTTCTTCCACCCAAACGTCTGAATATTGTTTAAGGCTTTGCCAAAATTGGACATATCATCTTCAATTAGGGCGGGAAGTATCTGGAGCAGTAAGATGTGTGAAAGTTTCTGGGCAACCCATTCTGGTTGTGGGCACAACGTACGAAACAGTTCCACCTCCGTATCGCCATAAATTCTCGAACAATTCGGCATCACGATTAGCAATGGCAATTCTGGAAATGAATAACGGAGTAAGATCGGTGGTGGTTGAATATCAGCAACAGCAGAAGAAGGGAGGAACGAAGTCTTTTCTTCAGGAAAACGGTGTCCACCATCCACGATGAACCCGCCGGTATCAAACGCTGCGACCCCAATACCTGAAGTACCACCGCGCCCGACCACCTGTGCGAGTTCTTGCACACCCAACCCAAATTGATACAATACATTAACAGCCTGCGCGATACCAAGCGCGAGTTGAGTGCCAGATCCGAATCCGCAATGCATCGGAATTTCAGCTTCAAATGTTAACTTAATACCGGGGAAGGGATAGATTTGTTGGAGGCGTTGGAGAACAGTGATAGCGCGTGCACGGTACACAGAGGCCGCGACATCAATATCGGTTGCCATTTCAGCGATAATTTGGAAATTGGGTTCTGCAATCGCAAGCCCGAACCCACCATCAACCCGTCCCAATGCGCCGTTCAAATCAAGCAGGGAAAAGTGTAAACGGGACGGGGTCGTAATTTTGACGTGGTTCATAGTTGTGCCGGGCTGAGTTTGGCTTGTGACAGTGGTTTATAGCTGTAAAATTAATAAAATGCGGTGTCTGTTTTTAAGGGGCATTTCTATCAACAACGAGTGCGAGTGCGCCGCTACCAAAGATAACGTATTTGGTTGACAGCCGATCGCGGTGCAACGTAGTGCTTCGTGTATATCCACTTTCGCCTACCTGCTTTGCTGAGTTCATCACAGACATCACCGAGGTTGGCAAATTAGAGAATTCTTCACCTTGAATTGTCAACCCGGGTTGGCTAAGAAAGAGCTCAAAGATAATATCTGTATTGATTTCATGCTGCTGTAGAACTTTAACAAGTTGATTGATATTTTTGGGACGAAAGTTAAGCGGTGCACGTGAGCGCTGCCACTGTGCGTCTGCAGTTGCGTTCATTGCCAACAGGGTAATAAGACCATCAGGGGCATCATTAGGAATCGTAATTGTCCCCATTAGCGTTATTGGACTCTCAAGGTAAGGTCGCAAAGTCATTATGACTTCAACTGTTTCCCCGGGGCGATAGCGTTGTTTATCAACCTGAATCCCCTCAATGCGCGCACTTCGTCGTTTATCCTCCAATTTCAAGTTAAGCTCTATTTTTTCAAACGCAACCGGTGTATAGGAATTATTGCTTAACTGTAATAGTGGCGTCCTAAGTACACTCGTGACACCATATCCGGGTGATCTGCCAGAAGAATAGACATTTTTATAAACGATTTCACGAGAAAGGAGGCCTGGCTGTGGTTTCAAGGTAATCGTTGTGCCGACAGTAAGCGTATGGTCCGCTGCAGCGAACTCCAACGCTCGAACGAGAGACTCTGCGCCAGCCTCAACATAGGCGGGCGAAAAACTGCGGTGCCGAATTACCTCATAAGATCGATGATGTAGTCCGCCATCGGCAGTTTCCATATTGAGTGTCACGGGAATGTAGGACGGATGCTTACCAATGACGCCAGCGATAGCTGGTTGGCGGTCTTGTACTAAGGTCCCAATGATTTGCGTTGCAGAGGCTACTTTGGAAGATCTGAAGCGTCCCGGCATGATAAAGTGTACATACCCACCAGAAATTGGAAGGTTGACATTACCCTCACCATCCCTTGAGTGTCCGTAAGCAAGAAGTTCTGTTCCATCAATATAAGTAATCGTTCCATAGCCAAAAGCGGTATAATCACCCCTCGCGTAAGCGACACCGACTATTTGCCCTTGTTCAACAGGCGACTTTTTTACCTGGCTGCCACCGCCTGGCGACTCAAGAGGCATCAGATTAAATTTGTCAAAAAGCGGTTTATAGAACCGCATTGCTTCAGAATTAACCCCGGACATAGCAACCGGTAGTGGCAGTTGCTCTGAAAAGTAATCCATTTGAAGACTATCGAAAGATTGAGGTGTATATTCGCTACTCCGCTTAGAAAAGAGAAGTGTGGTGGTATCAATGTTTTCTGCCACCGTTTCCGTGCCAAAATTAAACAACTGGGTACCTTGATAACTTAAACTGGGCTGCATACCGTATTCGGTAACTGTTATCATAAACTCAATGGGTGTTATGCCGAACAGGTTTGCATGTTCACGCTGATTGCGATAACTTCGCGAGAGTGCTCCGATGAGTCTACCATCAATATACATAGGACTACCACTCATTCCACCAGCAGAACCCGTTCTTTTAAAGTTATCGCTGACTCCCTTTGCCCATACAATATGCAAACCGGGGAAGCGGTTGTAGTAGATACTCACTACCTCAAAATCGAATTCCTCAACCGTTGTCCCAGAGAACACAGTGTAACCTTTGCCCTTCATACCGGGCTTTATTTCAGAAAGCGGCATGAATTTCTCAGCATCCCACTTAATCTGTGCTTGGGCATGATAGGCAGTAAGACAGAAGATCGCAAGAACAAACAGATAAATCTTTTTCACGTACATTTCTCCACTTATCAATCAGCAGCAGTTTCCTCATATCCATTCTGCCTGACATCTCGTTCAATTAAACCGTCTCGGATATGGAGTACCCGTTTTGCGTGTTCAGCGACTTCAGCTTCATGTGTCACCATGATGATGGTATTTCCTTCATCGTTCAACCTGTTGAAGATCGCCATAATTTCTTCACCGGAGCGCGTGTCCAAGTTTCCTGTCGGTTCATCGGCAAAAATCATTGAGGGTTTATTGACTAAAGCCCGCGCGATTGCGACGCGCTGAATTTGTCCACCTGATAACTCGGTCGATTTATGATCCACGCGATCCGCTAAGCCTACGGCTTCCAAGGACTCAAATGCGCGTCGTTTGCGTTCCTTTCTACCCAAACCAGAATAAATCAGTGGCAATTCAACATTGTTGAGTGCGCTGGTCCGTGGTAGCAAGTTAAATGATTGAAAAACAAAACCGATCTTCTTATTGCGAATGTCTGCGAGACGATTATCGGAAAGTTTGCCGACCTCTTCCCCTTCAAGGAAGTAATCACCTGATGTTGGCGTTGCGAGACACCCCAGGATGTCCATCATGGTTGATTTACCGGAACCAGAGGGTCCCATAATAGCGATGAATTCGCCTTGTGTTATGGTGAAGCTCACCCCTCGGAGTGCATGTACCTGCACATCGCCCATCTGGTAGATTTTGGTCAAATTTCGTACATCTATTAACATAGTGTTTACTCCTTGTTTATATTTGAAGAAAATAAAAAATAAAATTTAGCACATCTATGCTAACAATACGGCATCTGTTATTTTTCGCCGTCTCCGTCCTCTTTTTGTCCCTCTGTTAATTCTCTCATAGAAGGCACAAAAACGCGATCGTCTTCCTTCAAACCGCCGGTGATTTGAAAGTGTGTGTTGTTGCGCTGCCCGATTGTAATATGGGTTTTAACGCCTTTTTCCGCTTTGTTCTTGCTGGATTCACCGGTATCTAATTTGACAAAGTACTGCCGCTCACTACTCACCTCGGCTTCTATATCGGGAAGGACGTTTTGATCAGAAATAACAACGCTGATCTCTATTGGCCCTTTGCGCAACCCCTTCTGATCGCCTTCCAATAAAATTTCAAGGTTGCCACGCGCCTTTTCCGTGTCAATTGTACCGACCTGTCCAGCGAATTCCTTTCCGATAAGGTTCCGAATTTTAAGTTTCTGCCCTTCCTGAAATTGCCCAAGATCTGCGGAATTAATGTTAGCTTTTACGGTGAAAATTTCCGGACTGAGCACAGCAGGGATCGGTAGTTGAAGCACATCCGATTCTTCAAACACAATGATATCAACATCAGCAGACATACCGGGCAGTAATTCAGCAGGTGAGCCGGTGACCTCTACATCTACCTCAAAAGTGATGACGGAACTCTGATTTTGGGGGCCGCGCCGCGTCGCGCTCGGTGAAATCTCGCTCACCCTACCCGGAAAGACACGACCTGGATAACTATCAACGGTGATTTCGGCACGTTGTCCTTCTTCTATTTTCCCGATCTCCACCTGGTTGATTTGGGTTCTCACAATCATCTGGTCAAGGTCAGCGATACGCATGATCGCTTCACCGCGTGAAAACGCTGAACGCCCTGACGTGATAATTTCCCCTTCTTCAACAATGAGTTGTGTAATCGTTCCTGCCATAGGTGCAGTGACAGTTGTCCAGTCATAGCGTTCTTGCTGAGATTTAAGTTGGCTCTCCGCTTGGAGGAGGCTCGCCTCGGCACTCACCTTTGAATGTATTGTCAACTCCTTTTGTTCTTCGGTTGTCTCTTGTATCTGTTGGAGTCGGGTCTCTGCGTCCTCAAATTCCGCTTCGTACTGCTTACGCTGTGCTTTGAGCGAATTTTTAAGCGTTTCAACGTTCTTTTCATTGAGTTGGAGTGTTGATTTCCTGCTTTCTATCGCTGTCTGCCGTGCGTTGAGGTTCTCATCTTGAGATTTTATAGTCTCTTTTTGTGATTCGACCTCTTTCTGGGCAGAATCGTACTGAGACTTAGCAACTATAAGTTGTCGCTGAGAATCTTCCAACGCCTTTTTTGAGACGAGTTTTTTATCATACAGTTCCTTGTTACGTTGATGCTCTGCTTCTGCTGTTTCAAAGGAGATTTTTGCTGATTCAACATTTGTCTGTGAGCGTTCAAGGGTGAGTTTTGCCTGCCCTAATGCAATTTCTGCCTGCTTCAAAGCTATATTATCTTGATCAAGAGAGTTCTTTGTCGTAGCAACGAGCGTTTCAGCCTCGGTTATCCGTTGCTGTGTGTTTGCGACAAACGAATCCAAAGTCGCTTGTGCCTTAACGACGGAATTTTGCGCCTGTGCGAGATTACTTTCCTGCTGTTTCTCAGTAATCTCAATATGAAGCTGCGCTCGCTCCAGTTCTGCTTTGCGGGCATTAAGGTTCGCCTCCGCCTGCTTCTTCTGCTCCAGAATTTGCTTTTCATCAATGCGAAGCAGGGGTTGGTCCATCTCAACTTTTACGCCCTCCTCAACGAGAATTTCAACGATCTCACCCTCAACGTTTGAACGGACATCCACCTCAATAAAGGAGCGTAAGTTACCCGATTCACGTACGCGAACAAGGAACTCGCCGCGGCGGACGATTTCCTGTTTTACCTCGGTTTCTTTCTTTTTTTGACCGAAACCAAAGTTCATACGGGTAGCACCGATGGCGCCGAGAGCAATAACACCTACGGCAACTACCCCTGTGATAATCCATTTTTTACGATTCTTCATGTCTACTGTAAGACTCCCATTGCATCCTGCAGGCGAGTTTGAGCGATTTTGTAATCATAGAACGCATTAACTTCATTCGTCAATGCTTGTGCATAACTCGTTTGGGCATCAAGTAATTCAAGCAAAATAGCCTTACCCACGTCAAAACGCCCTTGAATGACATCTAAACTCAGTTGGGCATTGGTAACCTGTTTTTTCGAGATATCAACGGCAATTTCACTACGCTGGAGCGTGAGATAGGCTTGTCTGACAGCGAGCGCGACGCTCCGCTCCAAGTCACTTGCATTTTCACGTGTCTGCTCTAACTGCATTCCTAGCTCTTTGACTCGGTTTCCTAAGACGCCGCCATCAAAAAGTGTGAAGTTCAGGGAGACGCCTGCACTCCAACTTCGGAAATCAGAGAAATTCTCACGCTCTCGGAGGTAATCATCAAGGGCGATGTTGTAATCAACATCCGCGTTTAGACGGGGCCAGCGTTGCAACTTCGCCAAAGTAAGGCTCCATTCCTGAGATTTTATTTGTGCCTGTCTCTCTTGAAACTCCGGACGCGTGCTAAGGGCTATCTGGATGGCTTCCTCAACCGGTATCTCTACCCGCTCAATGGTACCCCGTTCTTGGTAGAGTTGATAGGATTCATCAACAGAAACGGTAAGCAAAACGCCAGGATCCAATCCGAGGAGCCGGGGCAGCGTTGCTTGTGCGATTTGCAGCGAGTTGCTATTGTTCAAGAGTGATAATTCATCATTGGCTTCACGAAGTTCGGCAGTCGCGACATCGGCAGGAATCAAGGTGCCTGCCTCTACGAAATCCCTTATCCGTTGTGTGTTTTCCTGTGATCTCGCTAAAACCTGTTCACTGACTTTGACGAGTTCCTGTCTTTTAAGAACATCGTAGTAAGCCACCGTAATGTCAAGAATCAAGTCCTGCTTAGTCCGTTCATTCCGGCTGACAGTAGCGGTCAGACTCTCTTTCGCTTGTGCGAAACTTCCCTCTCGTTGTCCGTTATCCCAAAGTGTATATTGCCCACGTAGCCCTAAATTGTAGTTTTCAGGTTCAAACCCGAAGTCAACACGATCAGAAAAATCGTAGTTGCCATTTGAAAAAATTTGAGGAAAATACTGAGCCCGCGCATTTTTTACCCGAAGTTCTTGTATAGCGAGATTCAAGCGTGCATTTCGCATACTCGTCGATCTTTCCAAACCTACCTGGATACATTGTTCAAGTGTTAAAGGTTGTGATAAGTCAACTTCGCCGACAGGTTCTTGTGCACCGATACAAAGAACGACTGCAAACTGAAGTATGAGAATGGTTTTCAAAGGCACTTTTTGGAAACCGGCACGCAGCGTCCCTTGTAACACTGCAAGTTTTGATAAAACAACTAACTTTATTTTCCCATGAATCATTAACAATATCTCCTTGTCCATTCCGACGCTTATCGGCATACTGCCAAGCATACACCGTGTGCCGGTTCAACACGTTCTTACATTTGTTTGAGAAACGATTAACTTCTCCAAGATCGTATTATTACAGGACTTACGCAAATTGAGAAAATATCGGACATTCAGACGCAAAAAATCGGTAATTTCCGTATTTAAACCCCCTAAATCCCCCTTATCAGGGGGACTTTAAGAGGAAATGCGTAAGTCCTATATTATATAGATTATAGCGTCAATGCGACTCTCTTCAATTTCGCCAAGTGCAAGCACTAACTTCCGAGCATGCCTTATACACAGATACGAGACCATCTCTTAATTTTTAAGTGCATGTTTTGATTTGAAAGCAGCAATAAAATACCTTGCTTATATATTTTGACGCAATGCTTCATTAAAAGTTTAGACATTTTGACACCGCTACAAGTTCATTTTCTTGCAATTATTGCGGTTTTTTGCTAAACTATTTTGTTAAAAGGTTTTAACCCTAATTCTCGGATAGCAGTATGCCAAAAGTGAATACCGTTTTTACGCCCATTTTTATCTGTATTGTACTCGCTTGCATTGTAGCAGTACCAGCGTTCTCAATTGATTCTGGTACATACTGGCTGTTTGTAGACGCAATGCCAGATGCAATGGCACACGAACGTATGAATTCTCTCACTGAACTTTTAACAACACGCGGTAAAGTTCCGAGTGAGCAGATTTATCGTGTTGAAGGCGATAGCACCACATCTGATGAGATTTACGCGCTACTCCAAGAAATTGGGCGGCAGACGCAGCCACAAGACACACTGATTTTTCTGTACCATGGGATGGTTTCTAAGCCGAACGCACACACGATGCAGCTGAGAATTCAAGAAGACGAAGATGGTATCCAAGATTCCACTCTCAATGGCTGGTTTAGAGAGGGTAATAGAGAAAGGACCGTTGTGATTGTTAATGGTTACACCGAGGAAACGAATTTAAGTGCCTACTATGGCAACCGCGAGACGCTCGGCACCGCTGCGCTAAACGCGATCCAGTCGATAGAGAAAGCGGAAAATACTTCGCTTCTTCAGAAAATTTACGATGCACTCGCCACGGATACAACGGATTTAGACGATAATCGGCAGCTGAGCGTCTTTGAAACTTATGATCTATTACGAACACACTCTGAGTTCCTTGATGGAATTCTCGCGCCAACAGGCAATGTTGAAGCGGCGCTGCTCAAACTAAGTCCTGCGCTTAAGGTCACATCACTTCCCGATGGTGCGCAAATTTTCATCAACGCTGCAGAAATGGGAAATACACCGAAACTTATCACTGAAAATCTACAGCAAGGCACTTCTACAATATCAGTAAAGAAAGTCGGGTACATCACGCCACCATCTAAAACTGCGGAATTGCAGTTGGTCCTTGGAGAGTCCGTCCACATCGGTTGGGTACTTGATCCTATTGCTGTTCACGGTAGCGTTAAAGGTGTCGCCGGTGCATCGGCTGCGGATACGCTGGTTTGGATAAATAGAACAGTATACCAACAGACTGTAGCGGCAGATGGAATCTTCCGCTTCGATGCATGGAAAGATTCAGATCCATTAACAATCGGCGAAACTTACGCGCTCTATGCGAAACAGGGTAACCAGAATTACGGTTCGGCAACTTTCACATTTGACGGTTATAGCGATATAGACCAATCAATCCAACTTATTAAGAGAAGCTGGTTTGAGATCGCACAAATTGAATTTGACCGGGGTAACCATCAAGGGGCTGTCACCGCTTTCCAGAACGGGATTGAGCACACGACAGATTTTCCGCAAATGTCGGCAGATTTAACGGTTTTAGTTCTCAGCTCCTTTGCGGACGCGTTAGAGAGGCAAGACGTTCAAGATGTGGCTTATCTCGTGGTTACAGCGAAACTCGCAGAGCAGCTTGATCAGACCGCCCTCGCGAAAAAGTATTGGGAAGAGGTAAAAACGAAAGCACAAAAGGGGACCCCTGCCGCTGAATTGGCAAATCAACGGTTGTGGCAGTTCAATCGGGGTCGCTATCTCCTCAATATCGGTCTTATTGTACTGTTGGTAGTTCTTCTGGCATCTGGTGCCTGGACGTTTTATAGATACCGGAAATCGAGACAAACACCACAGGAAGGCTAAAAGACCAAAAGCTAAACACCTTAGAAAACTATATCCTTGCCAAGAGTTCTTCCACCACCACCGTCGCATATCCACCTGCGGGGAGCGTGAAACGGAGACGTATGCCGACACCGCCATCAACAGCGGACACCTCATTCAGTTGTATCGGCATCCGTAAAGGTCTACGCGTCCCCGGTAACCGAATCCCTACGACCTTACGAAACTTTTTGAGACGAACGCCTTCATCTGCAAGGCTTGTCATCTCTATATCGAGTACATCGCCAGTCGGCATCCGCATTTTGTAGCCGAAGATGGGTCCCGAAGGACTAATCTCAAACGCATCTGCCCGCGGTTGTTCAACTGTTGGGTCCCCAACGAGAAAGGGGCACCGTTGCTATGTTTCACAGCAATGTCGCCCGCCCGGAGCTTGCCTAAATGCGGCATCCGTTTTTCTAAAATACTGTTAAAAAGGTGTGCTTGATACGCCGACAGGTATAACTTACGCAACCGATGCGGAATAGAAGTTATCACTTTTTCGATAGGCTTCCGCGCTAATTCCTGTTGCATCCGGCGCGCTACGCTGTCCATTTGCAGTGCATCCTCTGTGAGCATATAATGCAGGACCGTCCCCCACTCTGCCTTCACCAATGCTTTGCCGATTAGATGTGAATCGTTTTTATTCCCAAATCGCTGCATACCAAATCGATTCGGTACACCTTCAGTTACCAATCGCTTCATTGATGCTTTGATCGGCGGCAGTGGATCGTGAGGCATATCGTGCAGCGTTAGTTCAAAGCGGTTACCGCGAAGGTGTCCCACCCGCAATTTATGCGTGTGTCTTTCTGCCCATAAGACCTCAATATCCGACTGTTCAATCTTCAAAATCCGTTCTGGTGCTACACCTTCGACAGACAATATTTGTGTTGTGACCGCGTTTTTATCCTTTAAGCCAGCATACCCGAAATCTCGCGTAGGCACTTGTAGTTCCCGTGCGATTCGGTTAATAGCCTCCAACGTGCTGAGATTCCGTTTCCGAATCGCGAAATAGGTATGTATCCCTGCCCCGGAGGGTTCATAAAGCGGCAGTTCTTCAACAATGAAATCTTCGAGTTCTTTAAACATTTGATTTTCCTTATGTATCTTGGTCGTCCACGCTATTATAAGCACGATCCTCCTATTTGTCAAACCGTGAAAACAGAAATATTTGCTTGCCATTGGCGTTCAATTGTGGTATACTTAACAGTGAAAGATCAACAAAAAGGAGGGAAGGATGGCTTACATAATTTGTGAACCGTGCGTTGACGTAATGGACACCGCATGCGTTGATGTCTGTCCTGTGGACTGTATACATACGAGTGAAGGCGAAAAACAACTCTACATTGATCCAGATGTGTGTATTGACTGCGCAGCATGTGAACCTGCGTGTCCTGTTGACGCGATCGCTATGCAGAGTGATGTCCCAAGCGAGTGGGAATCGTATATTGAGATAAACCGCAAATTCTTTGAGACTTTCGTTAAACCAGAAACTGAAGATAGTGGAGACGACGAGGCAGGAAAAACTAAACAAGGAAAACAACAAGGGATTCCGGAAGAATTTGTACAGATACCAGAGGTTCCAGACACAAGACTCCGTGCCCCGTTCAATTTGTTAGCGATGCTCGGACAACCTATCCTCGGTGCATTCTCAGCAAAGTTTAAAACGCAGCTTGAAGAAATGGCGGGAAACCCGCGTGTCTTTAGTGCCGCTGTATCTACAGGTATTAATAGCCTAATTAACATAACGCTCTATCCCCTTATCCTTTTTTTCATCGGGTTTCGAGGACAAGAGGTTGACCTTTTCTCAAGTAGCGGCAACTTGATGATCTTTCTTGGGATAGTTATAGCGATCACCGAAGGTATCTACCGGTTTAAAGGCGAGTTCAGTTCAACAGAGGAACAACCACGTTACGGTGCAGCATTCTACGGTTGGATAATGTCACTCGTTGCGACACCGTTGCTTATCGGTGCGCGTTCTGCTCTGGTTACGACACCTCCGACCCAACGGACAACAGTCCCTGGTGCAGTAGATGTAGACGGCGTAATTTACGCGGATGATATAAAGGAACGGTACCGTCGTTACGGAATGATCAATCAGGTCTCAGAAATGGCAGATTATTACCGCATTGAGATCGAGTTCCCGCGATGGGTTCCGAATTCTGCGGCGAAGCAAACATTCGATCTCCCTGATAGAATGCCACACTATGACTATGAAGTTTGTCTAAGTTCGCCATGTCCTATAGATACTACACCGGTATCCGAAACGACTGTGACGGTTCAGACCCAGCTGCCGGTGAACCCTAAAACCGGGCAAATGGAAGACCCTCGGTTTGAAAATGTTGTCGGACGGACAAGTTCTTTCCCCAACGGTTTTACAAGTATCTTCCCTATTGAAGGGCAACCAGAGGATTTCCATACAGATTATCGGAACAGGGTGCTTGAAATTATCGTACCGAAAACAGGCACCTATGATCAACTGGAATTGGAACCACCTGTCCATTATGCGAAACTCAAAGGGTAGTAGTCTTTCAACTTTGAACTTGAGGGCAGGTTCGTAGTAGTGCGATTTATCTCACGTCTACAAGCCAATAACGGGCAATAATGCAGGTCGCATTTGGGGTTTTTGCTGGGGTGTTTCTTCGCGTACGCCGCAGAATTGCCCTACTACGAACCTAATTTAACTCATAAACTCAATCTTGATGAAATAGTAGTGCTTTGTCACGTCAAAGTTGATAGGTATAAAGGTCGCGAGCGACAAGAAATACGCAGAAACGCCCAAGCAATACGCAGAAATACCCTATCAAAAACACCCCTATCAATACGCAGAAACACCCCAAGCAAAAACACTCGCTCCTACCAAAAGAGGCGTGTGTCTTGGAACATGACTAACATCCGCATAAGAATTATGGGTAAGCCGCATGTTGGATAAAGAGACGCTTGTTGCGTGGGATAAGCGTTACCTCTGGCATCCATTCACGCAGATGCAAGATTGGATGACAGAGGATGTCGTCATCATCGAACGTGGTGAGGGATGCTATCTCATTGATATCGCCGGAAATCGGTATATTGACGGCACGGCTTCTATGTGGACGAATGTCCACGGTCACAATCACCCTGCATTGAACACGGCACTCAAGGCACAGTTGGATAAAATTGCACACACGACGCTGCTTGGGTACAGCAATATCCCTGCGATTCAACTGGCACAAAAACTGGTGGAAATCACACCCGCCGGACTCACCAAGGTGTTTTATTCCGATAACGGTTCAACGGCTGTCGAAATCGCCTTGAAGATGGCGTATCAGTACTGGCAACATAACGGAGAACCGCAACGGAAACTATTTATCCATTTCGATAATGCTTATCATGGTGACACAGTAGGTGCTATGAGTGTCGGTGGCATTAAGAGTTTCCATACCACCTTTGATCCCCTCCTTTTCAAAGGTGTCCGTGTGTCCGCTCCTGAAACCTATCGTCCTTCTCGCGATGCGGACTCTACGGTGAAAACGCGTTGGCTTAATGCGGTAGAAGATGCGCTCTCTGAAAATGCGGGGCAGGTTGCGGGTATCATTTTGGAACCGCTAATTCAGGGCGCGGGCGGTATGCTAATCGCTCCGAAAGGGTTTTTGAAAGAACTTTCGGTATTGGCAAAGCGATGGAAAGTGCTTCTCATTGCCGATGAAGTGATGACCGGATTCGGACGCACTGGCAAAATGTGGGCATGTGAACATGAAAACGTTACGCCCGACATCTTATGTACGGCAAAAGGTCTCGCCGCTGGCTACCTTCCGCTTGCGGCAACGTTAACGACTGATGATATCTACAACACCTTCCTCGGCGAATATAGAGACCTTAAGACCTTTTTTCATGGTCACACCTTTACTGGTAACCCGTTAGCATGCGCTGTAGCATTAGAAAATATCGCTATTTTCGAGCGCGAGAATCTCCTATCTCAACTTCAACCTATCATTGAACATTTCAGAAACCGGCTTCAAGATTTCTATGCGCTTCCGCATGTCGGCGATGTGCGCGTATGTGGCTTCGCTGCAGGTGTAGAACTCATGGAAAACCCGAATACCTATACCCCTTATCCGTTTGAAGAAAAGGTAGGTATCCGGGTTTGCAAAGAGGCACTCACACGTGGAGCAATGCTCCGGCCGCTTGTGAATACTATCGTCCTGATGCCGCCGTTGCAAATCGAGATGTCAGCGTTAGATAGCCTATTGGACATCGTTTATACTTCAATCGAGAGGGTAACAAAAAAATAGGGCGGGTGTTTGACCCCGCCCTTGAACTGAACTTTGTTAGAAACCAGCACGACCGACTGCCGTATTCTGTGCTCTATCCGTCACTTGAATGGTAATCGCGTGCCCGCCTGCGGGAAGTTCACCGGTTTCTAAGAGGAGCTGCTCGCTCTTAGAATCGAAGATACCGTCCTCGGGAAAAATGGCCTTCCAGTTCTCATCGCTATCAATTTTATAGACGGCTTTCTGGATAGGCGTAGCCATATCGGTAACCTTACAAGCGATTTTGTAAGTGCCATTACCATTAGGCGTAACTTGAATTTCACCGACAGCGGGTTGGGTATTGTCTACATCAAACGGCAGACTCACCTTGTCAGCGGATTTCGCCCAACCGACTGGATTGCTCAGTTTGTCTGTAGCGACAACTTTCACCTTATATCGTCCATCTGCGACGGTGGTGATATCCCACTCAAATTCGGCTTTGGTTAGTTCTTTTTTCAGGAGCCGCCAGTTTTCTTCAGTTACGGCTTTGTAGTAGAGCGTATACTGAAGCGTATCGGCATTTGCGTCCTCAACCTTCCAACTAATCTTCCATTTTTTAGAGGGAGCATCATCTCCACCACTGGATCCACTACTTCCGCCGCGTGCGCCTGGCGGTGGTAAGTTCCCACCAGAAGAACGCCGCCGCGTTTCTTGATTGCCGCTGCCGCTGCCATCATCCACGGTAATCCCCGTAAACCGTGGCTCAACATTCGTCTGTACAGAAGCAAGGGTAACCTTCTTCAAGACGGGTGTTTTCGCTGCGTCAGTGGTTGAGAATTTAGCGCGCCATTGGATGTACTGTGCATCTCCATTAGGAATTTGGGAACCCTCCGCAGTGGTGAGTTCTTCCGACCAGTCATTCCATGTATCATCAGGCTTTTTAGTATTACCGGTACGCGTTGAGAAGGCGATCGCGGTTCCCTCTTCTGCCTCACCCTCCCAGGAAAGTTTCCCCCAACGGGATAGGCTCTTTGCGTCGTGAACTTTCGACTCAAGTGTTCCTTCATCAACATGATCGGTAGTAAGCGTAAAGAGTTTACCAGGATTGCCAGTTGCCAAGAAGGTTTTAGTGCTTCCATCAACCTTTTTTTGATGTATCGCGACGACTTGGTCGGCTGAACATTTACCGACTTCAACAGCATCTCCACTTATGGGATTGACGCGGTAGATTTTTCCTTCATTCCCCGTTCCGACGAGAATTTGGGATTCGCTTTCCAACACGATTGCTAAAATAAGTGGCTCCGGCGAATTCCAAATTGATATAGCAGTACCATCTGGTCGAATTTTGTAGATATTAGATTTATTCTCTTGCGGCGGTCCACCACCGGGTGGCGGCGGTCCACTGGGTGTAGGCGGTCCGTTTGCGCCGCGTCGACCGCGTGATGGTTCTGCGGGCTGAGATGTAACGGCTGCAGCGTAGAGATTGCCTTTAGTATCCAATTTAAGGGCGCGGACTTCTTTCTCGTTGGCTTGATATACAACCTTTGCAGTGCCATCATCCATAATATGGTAGATAACGCCGTTGTCGCCGCTTCCTGCATAGAAACCGTTTTCGTGCAGCAAGAGGGTCATAATATTCTTTTCTTCGGCATCAAATAGGACGCTGGATTCACCTTCTGGTGTAATTTTGTAAATCTTTCCATCGGTACCTGTTGCGGCATAAAGATTGCCAGCATCATCAAACTGCAATGCCCATACATATTTGTCGCCTTTATTGAGAATAGTTGTAGGCGGTGTCGTAGCATCAGTGATTTTGTAAATCAACCCATCGGGGCCTGTACCTGCGTAGAGCGTATCGTCGGGTCCGATAGCGAGGCTGTAAATGGTAACTTCGGGTGAATTATAATAGAGTTCAGCGGTGTCGCCATCAGCACTAATTTTATAGATTTTCCCTTCGTTACCGGTACCCGCATAGAGGTTTCCCGCTGAATCTTCGACAAGTGCCCAGACCTGAGTCTCCTTCATTTTTGTAAAGGCATCAATTTTCAGAGACAACATAACGTCTCCTGTGCTTGTCAATGAAAGGTTTTTGGGCTTACCAGACTCGAAATCAGCGTGATTTTGCTGTTCCCACAACGAAGTTTTCACCGCGGATGCGACACCCGTGAAAATCAAAACGGTTAAAATAAGACTCCAAACGGAGATGACACGGCGCATTGAAAATACCCTCCTATAGGGTTACTTAGGCGAAACTTGAGGTGATATTGCAAGTCGCCAAATCTTTAAGGATTTTTAGATATGATTTTGTATTCACCGGCATGGAGACAAGAGTTATGTGCCTCTACCTCGTCACCAAATATTGCAGGCAAAAATTTGTGAACCCGCTGACTTGCCTTTTCAGACCTTACTCGGCGTTCCTATCAACAACAAAGCGAATAATACCACTGCCAAAGACAACATAGTCTGTGGATAGTTTGTCAACATGTAAAGCTGTCCCGGCAGTATATCCGGAATTGCCGACGACCTGCTTTGCAGTATTCATCACAGACATGACGGAAGGTGGTAAATTCGAGAATTCTTGACCTTGAACAGTGAGTCCCGGTTGCGGCACAGAGAGTTCCAAAATAATATTGGAATTGTTTTCCTCACGTTTCAAGAGTTCAACTAACTGGTTGATGTCTCTGTATCGGAAGTTAAAAGGTGCGCGGGAACGCTGCCAAGACTCATAAAAACTCCCGTTGGAAGCGAGAAGCATAACAAGTCCATCGGGTGTATCCTTTGGAATCGTAATTGTTCCTGTCAGGACCACCGGCATTTCAAGATAAGGTTGCAAAGTTATTTCGACTGCCACAGTATCACCAGGGCGATATCGAAGTTTATCGACCCGAAGGCTTATAACTCTCGCCGTTCGGCGTTTATCCTCCACCTTAACATCAAGGTCAACACCCTCAACCTGAACCTTTGTGTAAGTGTTGCTGTCCAACAACATTATTGGGGACATCACCGTCTGCATGATCCCAGACGCTGGTGATCCGCTCGAAGAAAAGACGTTTTTGTACGCCAACTCTCGAGTTGCGAGGTCAGGATGTTCTTTCAAGGTGATGGTAGCGTTCAGGTTGACCGTGTAATCGTGGAAATAGAACTCAAGGGCATCAAGAAGATAGGATGCCCCGACTCCGACATAAAGGCCAGATACGCCGCGGTCTCTTATTACCTCATAATACTTTTCGTGCCGCTTCCCATCGGTTGTTTGCACATTAACATTGACAGGAATATAACTCGGATGCTTTCCGATGATACCGGCGATTGAGGTTTCGCGGTCTTGGACTAAGGTCCCGACGAGTTGTGTCGGTGCAGCGATTTTGGAGGAGCGCGATCGGCTCGGCAAAATAAAATGGACATATCCGCCTGAAAGCGGTAAATTAACATTGCCTTCCGCGGAGGGTGTGCCATGTCCATAAGCGAGGAGTTCATCATCTTTGACATAAGTGATAGTACCATAACCAAAAAATGAGACATCCCCCCGTACATATTCCGTCCCGATGATCTGTCCTTCCTCAACCGGCGATTCCTTAATACGGCCGCCACCCCCTGCTGCTTGAACAGGGGTAAAGTTGAATTTGTCAAAAATCGGTTTGACATATCGCATTAATTCTGGATTCAGTGGTGGCATCGCGAGCGGTATCGACAACTGTGGGGATCTCGCTTCGGAAGAAGTCCCGGACATGTTCTCAAACCACACTTCATCAAAACTACGCGGGATCTGTGAGACTTTACCGTCGCGCAGCAACGATGATCCCATATCTAAACCAGATGCTTGCACCGCAGCTGCAGCACCGAAATCAAAGAGCTGGGTGCCTTGGTAACTTAAATTGGGTTCCATCCCACGCTGTGCCACTTTAATCATCGATTCAATCGGCGTGACACCAAAAAGATTGGCGTGTTCCCGCTGATTGAAATACCCAAGCGAGAGTGCCCCTATGAGCCGTCCATCAAGATACATCGGGCTACCGCTCATGCCGCCTGCGACACCGGTACGTTTAAAGTTGTCGCTGAGACCTTTACACCATACGACATGCCACCCGGGGAAATAGTTGTACTCAACGCTTACAACTTCAAAATCAAATTCTTCCACTTCTATGCCTGAAAATACAGTGTACCCCTTCCCTGTCATGCCCTGTTTCACATCGGACAACCGCATAAACTTTTCAGCATCCCACTGAATCTGCGCATGGCTATGATATACAGCCAAGCAGAATACGACCAGAGCGCAAAGCCAAACCTTTTTCACAACGTCACTCCTCTCTGAACTATCAGAAATCTGTTTTATGTTCGCAACAATCATCTCAATCGCACATTGATTGAGACGTAGAACCCTCCAGTTTGTCTACCTGTAGCCTATTTTCAAATCTAAGCCTCCGCTTCAGTAGGCGCGATATACGAGTTTTAATTTTTTAATTAGAAAGTGGCAAATTTGTTAGTATACTAAAGGCAAACGAAAACGGCTCTATGTAATTTAGCATTGTTCAATACTATCAAGACATAATAGGATATTATAGCAGCATAATAAATTCGATGTCAACTTGAATTGATAAAAAATGCTAAAATCCGCTGGTCGACCAAGTCCACATTTTCAATTGTTATTTTTTCCCAGCCGTGTTATGCTTTAATAACAGGACTTACGCAAATTGAATAGAGAAAAGGTATCTTTTGCTGATTTAACCCCCTAAATCCCCCTTATCAGGGGGACTTTAAGGCAAAATGCGGCTGATTTAACCCCCCTAAATCCCCCTTATCAGGGGACTTTAAGGCAAAATGCGTAAGTCCTAAATAAAAAAGAATTAGGAGTTGCACGCGCAGCATGCCGAACACAGCTTGTATCCTCGCGATCGACCAAGGGACAACAGGTACGACCGCCCTCCTTGTTGACGTACAAGGCAATATCGTTGCACGAGGGTACGAAGAATTTACACAATATTACCCACACCCCGGTTGGGTAGAACACGATCCAGAGGAGATATGGAAGGCTACACTACAAGCCATAGACGCACTCTTTGGAGAAACAGTCCCAAACATTATCGCCCTCGGCATCGCAAATCAACGCGAAACGACGCTCATTTGGAATCGCGAGACAGGAAAACCGATCCATCCTGCGATTGTGTGGCAATGTCGGCGTACTACAGATAGGTGTAACACACTCCAGAAACAAGGACTTTCAGAAGAGATCAAGACCAAAACAGGTCTCGTCTTAGATGCCTACTTTTCGGCAACAAAAATCGCTTGGATTCTTGATAATGTTAGCGGTGCGCGGGAACAAGCCGAACGCGGTGAACTTGCGTTTGGGACTGTAGACTCTTGGCTCCTATGGAAATTAACAGACGGTGCTGTCCATAAAACCGATTACACAAACGCATCGCGCACACTACTTTTCAATATTAACAATCTTTCATGGGACGATACCCTTTTGGAAATCTTCAATGTTCCAAAAGCTATACTGCCTGAAGTCTATCCGTCTGCCAACAACTTCGGGACAGCGAGTTTCTACCGTAATTTTTGGCTTGAAACCTTCGGAAAAAATATATCTTTAGATGGCCTCCCGATTACCGGCATAGCGGGGGATCAGCAAGCCGCCCTTTTCGGGCAATTGTGTACCGAACCCGGCATGGTGAAAAACACTTACGGAACCGGCTGCTTCCTGATGCTGAATACAGGTGTAAAAAAAATAGAAACGGAGACTGGACTCCTGACAACACTTGCTTGTAGTTTAGATGAAAATCCCGTTTATGCGCTGGAAGGGAGTGTATTTGTCGCGGGTGCTGCTGTCCAGTGGCTCCGAGACGGTATTCAGATTATTGAGAACGCAGCAGAAACGGAAAAGATCGCATCCAGCATCCCAGATTCAGGCGATGTCTTTGTTGTTCCTGCGTTTACTGGACTCGGTGCCCCTTATTGGGACGCTGAGGCACGCGGTGCAATCCTCGGTTTAACACGCGGGAGCAGTCGCGCCCAGATTATCCGCGCCACTTTAGAATCAATCGCCTATCAATCCGTAGATGTCGTCACTGCGATGTTGACAGATGCAGACATGACGATTGATCGTTTGCGTGTTGACGGTGGGGCAACAGCGAATGATTTTCTTATGCAGTTCCAAGCAGATATTCTGGGGATAGATGTAGAACGTCCCGTGCAAATCGAGACAACAGGACTGGGTGCCGCGTACCTCGCTGGTATTACAACCGGAATGTGGAACGACATCGCTGAACTGGAGACGCATCGATCTGCAGAAGTGCCCCCTGCAGACGAGGTTTCTACAGCATGCGTCTTTTCACCACAGATTGACACAAACGAACGGAATCAGAAACTCACGCAGTGGAAAAAGGCAGTGAAACGTGTGATGGGTTAAAATGCGACTTCAATGGAAGTATTCCCTTGTTATCAACCTCTCCGTAATAGCAGTCTTAGTGGCATTTTACTTTTTCGACAGTATTCGTGTCCGAAGTGAAATGAATGCGCTTCACGCCTTGGGGGCAGAACGCGGTGCGGAACTGAAGAAAATCACTGAAAACACAATCCTTGATGCGATTACAAGAGAAATCGAAACTACAAAAGTATTTGACGCAAACCGGCTGGACTATGCGCTTAATGAACTCAAGCAGGCACACCCGGACATGCAAGACGTGCTAAATGTCCATGTCTCCGTAAACAACACCCGTATCCGCTCGAGCCTACTCACTGGTGAAGATGCTGGTGACATAAATCTTGACCCAGCGGACCTTGAACAAATTGAGGCAAAAGGCGCGACGGTACACGCTGTTGAGGGCCAAAATGCAACCGCTATTGTTATTAAGTATACTGCCGTTTTGACGGCACCAAAGCCGATTGAGTTAGATCCGCGTGACTTCGCATATGTCCCGACACTTGATGAAGGGCGGATGCCGCATAAGGTTTGGTGGAGAGCCTTTGGTGAAAACACCTATGTGCCAGAAGGACTCGTCCTTGTGATACGAGAAGAGAAAGGTAGACGCTGGCGAATTACCGACCAAGAGAGAGGCGTTTTTTATAATCTATGGAAGCAAGATGAGATCCTGTGGATTCGGAAAGCGTTGACGGGCTACATACAGGTGCTTTTTGATGTGCCTTATATTGACAGATCCATCCGAAACTCATTGTTGATGCACGCGATACTGATCGTGATTGTCGGCGCACTCCTCGTAATTCTGATCGACTTAACGACGAATCACTTGATTATGAAGCCGTTAGAACGGATGACACATATTATTCAGAGCGCAGAAAGTGGCGATTTATCTCTTGACCAGACTTACTCCTCGGATGAAATCGGAAGGGCAACCCACAACCTCGTCCGAATGCTGTGGCAATTGCGAGATTCTCACTCAAAAAGGATTGCTGCCTTAGGTCAATTTGCCGCTGGTGTGGCGCACGAAATTCGGAACCCACTTAATTCAATTGGAATGACCGCCCAGCACCTGAAATCTGTTTTCTCACAACGAAAGGTGAGCCCCGATGATATTGAAGAAGCCAAAGAACTGTTAGAAATCGTTGATAAAAAAATAGGGGAATTAAAGCAAACTTCAGAGCAGTTCCTCACCCTAAATCGGCCGAGAAAATTGAATATAGAACCGATAAACCTCAATGCTCTTGTAGAGCAGGTTTTATCGGAATTCGCACTCGTTACCGAAGAAGCTGAGGTACAGATAATTAAAAGCTATAACGAAAACTTACCGGATGTCTCATTGGATACAGCGTTAATGCGGCAAACCCTCTTCAACTTTGTGCAAAACAGCATCCAAGCAATGCCGAAGGGCGGTAGCATTTACATCACCACCTTAATTGAGGAAATAGAGGACGAGATGCATCAGGCGGTAATCGAAATTCGAGATACCGGTATCGGTATTCCAGAAGAAATTCAGGAACAGATTTACGATGCTTATTTTACAACGAAAGACGCTACCGGCGGTATAGGACTCGGACTCGCGATTTCGCACCAGATCATTACTGCGCATAAAGGTAAGATCGAAGTCAGAAGCAAAATAGGAATGGGAACTGCTTTTAAAATCAGTTTCCCACTCAATGAGAATAAACTCCCATAAATTCACTGGTTCAAATGAGGAGAACAAAACGATGGCATCAATACTAATCGTAGACGACGACCAAGCACAACTGACAATCCTACAACGTATCTTGAAACGTGAAGGGTACACGGTTGAAATCGTTGGAGACAGCAAAGCCGCGCTTGAGAACTTAGAGAAACAGATGTTTGATCTCGTTATCAGTGATATGTGGATGTCTTCACGGTTTGAAGGTCGAGATCTGCTTCGGGAAATAAAGCGTACCGACCCAGATTTACCGGTTCTTATCATGACAGCGTACGCCGAATTGAATGATGCTGTCAACCTTGTGGCACATGAAGGCGCGTTCTACTACCTCGAAAAACCGATTCAGATTGATGTTCTGAAACGGGAAGTGAAGCATGCCCTACAGACTCGCGGCGCGCTCGGAGAGCCTGAAAGCGAAACCGATGATCCAACGCCTGAAATTCAGATTGATGAGATTGTGGGTGAAAGCGAGCAAATGCAGGATCTTTTCAAAAAAATGGCTCGGATTTTGCATCGCGGTGTCACGCAAGTGCTCATCACAGGAGAAACCGGTTCTGGAAAAAGCTTAGTCGCACGCGCCCTCCATAAGCATGGTCTTAGGCAAGGCAAACCTTTCATTGCAGTTAATTGTGGTGCGATTCCGGATACACTGATTGAAAGTGAACTCTTTGGTCACGAAAAGGGCGCGTTTACAGATGCCGCGCATCAAAAGAAAGGGTTGTTTGAAGTCGCAAATGAAGGGATACTCTTCCTTGACGAGATCGGTGATCTTCCGACGCAGACCCAGAGCAAACTTTTGCATGTCTTAGAAGAACGCGAGATACGCCGAATCGGTGGAACTCAGAACATTAAAGCGGATGTTTGTGTGATCGCCGCCACGAATAAAAACTTGATTCAAGCTGTGCGAGAAGGGACATTCCGTGACGATCTCTATTTTCGCCTGAATGTGATTCCGCTTCACGTCCCGCCACTTCGGGAACACCCTGAGGATATTCCAATGCTCGTGAATTTCCTCATCCAGAAGTTCAGCAATGAATACGCGGAGGCGTTACCAAAGCAGGTTACACCACAGGCGATGTCCGCCCTTCGACGTTATGAGTGGCCCGGCAACATTCGGCAATTAGAAAATTACCTCCGCAGGATCTTTGTGCTTTCAGAAAATGAAGTGATCGACAAAGATGAATTGCCTCCGGAAATTTTAGATACATCGCTGCCTACGACCGATGTTGAGTTCGATATACCGGAAGAAGGGGTCTCACTTGAGGAAATTATTAAGGAATATGTGTGCACTGCATTGACAAGAAGCAATGGAAACCAGATTCAAGCCGCGAAACTGCTCGGTATCTCACGTCGCAAACTCCAGCACCGGATGCAGAAATATGAATTCCAGAGCCAAGATTTCAAAACAGAAGCGTAGATAGAGATACATGTAGCACTAATATTGTAGGATCTCGGTATCAATTTCCTGTGCCCACCGATCAATACCGCCCACCAGACTCTTCACGGATTTAAAACCGAGTTGTTGCAAAAGAAATGCTGCATCAAGCCCCCGCATGCCCCAGTGGCAATACACCACCACCTCAACGCCTGGTGTAATTTCCCTAAACCGTCTCGGTAACTCGCCGAAAGGCATCAACATAGCTCCTTCAATATGAACCATCTCATACTCCCATTTCTCCCGCACATCCAACAAAATGAACGGTTTATCTTCGTTCATCATCTCTTTAAGTTGCGTCGGCGTGATCGTGTACGTATCAGCGTCTAACGGTAGAATCGCTTCAACTACACTTGGTGCAGCCTTCGGCAAGTCCCGTCTCTGCAAATTTCTTATATACCGTCGTCGTATTTTTTTTAGTGCTTTTCTGATATATTTCAACATCTTCTTAATTGTCGGTTCATGGCGTTTGAAAAAACGCGTTCACGCCGGACTGTAAATATAGTTTATCCATACAGAAGCGACCTTATTATTTTTAGAAACGCATTGTAACGCCCAAGGTCGGAACGATTGGAAAGAGGGGTTCTTCCTCAATAGCACACTCAATAGTCCCCGTTTCCTCATTGCGGACTTCACTAAAGGCGTACTGATCCAGATTTCTATGGTTATATAGGTTCAAAATTTGGAAGTACCAAGATAACTCCCATCGCCGATAAGGGTTTCGCTTCGTGATACGAAAATCAAGACTATGGTAAGCAGGCATCCGCGCCGAATGCGTATCCCCAAATTGTCGGTCGCAGGCAATACCGCCATCAGGTAACCGGACTTCCGTGTGAATAAGTGGTGTCCTCGGTTCACCAGTATGGAAACGCCAACTGAGATAGAGATGCCACAGCGGAGCAAACTGATAGTTACTACTAACGGCGAAAGAGTGCCGCCTGTCATACTGGCGAAAAATAGTTTCACCACCAGCGATCTCTTCCGCGATGCCATAAGCGTACCCGAGCGTCCACGCCAACCGATCTGAAACCGTATGCGTCATGAACACATCGAAACCTTTAGCGTCCGCAGACTCTGGTGCGGCGAAAATCTGATTTTGTCGTCCAAACTCGCGAAGCCGTCCAACAAGATTATCAAATGTATTGTAATACCCCTCCATACGTACCAAGAAATTACGTGTAGGGGTATATTCAGCACCGATAACGTAATGCCCGGCTTGTTCCGCGCGTCCAACCGTCTCAATACCGTCCTCTACAGGAACACCCATTAGGCTAACCGGTTGGTGGTAAAGTCCCCACGCACCCCGTAGGACTAAGTTATTCACAGGTTTTACTGCAAGAGCAACCCGCGGTCCAATTTCATAACGCTGAATGCCGACTTCACGATACTGTTGGTAAAGAAAATGCCCACCAACATTGAGAGCAAGTTTAGGGTGGAGTTGCCACTCATCCTGCAAGAAAGCACTGATGTCGCTCCCACTATTGTCAACATCAACGAGAATGGGTTTATAGGTGTTTACACCTGCTTGTCGTTCTTGAACATCGTATTGATATTGAGCAGTTAACCACTGCCACTTCACACCGCTACGGAATGTGTGTGCGTCAAAAAGGTTTGCAGTGAACTCCGCTTTTGTCCCCAAGAACCGGAAATCTCGGTTATCAATATCAGCCTTCCCAGTCATCCTATCTTGCGTGGAAGTACCAGCGAAAACGAAAAAATCTGTCCAGTGTGAACCACCAAAGGTATGCCGCCACTTCGCCCAAACGGTTGAGTTACCATATTGGGAATCCAAGTTATTATCTACATCCCCTAAGCGAATCCGATTTTTATCCCAACCGTATAATCCATTAAGCGTGACCGTATCTGCCTGTGTGACCTGATATGTGAATTTACTGTAGACATCGGCATACTGCGGTTTATAGTCCTCATCAATATCCATAAGGGCAAGAATTAAATCAATATACCCGCGGCGGGCTGATAGGAGCCACCCGCCGTTTTCAAAGAGCGGTCCTTCTAAAGTAGCTGTTGCGTTAATCAGATCTACGCCAAAATTAGCGGAGAATTGCTCGGTATTTGGAGATCTCGCCTTGATGTCAAAGACACCAGACATCTTTTCACCATATTCCGCGGGGAATCCACCTATGAGCAGCTGCGTGTTCTGAACGAGTTCGAGTCCAATGAGCGAAACTGCACCGCCGAAGTCTTGAAGATGATAAGGGTTATAGAGCTCCATCCCGTCTAATCTGACAGCAATATCATCTTTTTCTCCGCCGCGAACGCTGAATCGCGCGCTATAATCGCTTGAAACAACCCCTGGAAAGACGTGTCCGGCACGCATCACATCGTTGTCAATCAACGGAAAACGCTCAATTTCCTGCTTAGATAGGGAGATTCTTGCTGAAGTGCCGTCATAAATTGTAAAACGACCGGGAGTTACAACAATTTTTTCCAACTCTACAGGCGTGGTCCCCTCTTCAGCAAAAGTCGCAAACAGACCCGTTAATCCAAAAAACAGTGCGGGAAAGATTAGGTATATCGACTTCCAAAGGTTAAAGCTAAACATCCAGCTGCACCCCAGAGTATAGTTTATCTGCTTTTATATGGCTATTATAGCACACTTTGGCTGTTGCAGTCAAATATGTACGATATGACAATTTTAGAAGCATTTGTAGTAAAGTTTAGAATTAATAGGACACTCTGTGTCGGTTCGGTTAGGAATGCAGATCGCATTTGGGTGCGTACACCGCAAAACCGAACCTACCGGGGGATGAAGTGTCTATTTATTTTTCGGTTTCACTATAGTTCATGAAAGGCGCAGTTACCAATATACAGTAAAGGACACTCCCATACCAATTTTCCGACTAAAAACATTGACACCGTCAGTTCCTGTATGCTAAACTATACATCAAATTGAGCGATACAGAAGGAGAAAAATATGCTTTTAATAAAATGGCAATATACGCCTTTATTATACGCGTTTCTTATCTTTTTACTAACCAGTATCTGTTTCGCCGCTGACGGATATGAGTATCTGCCCGATGAATCGACGCTCGGTTTGTGGCACTTTGATGGTGATGATATTGTAGACATCTCCGATAACAAAGTCAAAGGCGAGGTAGAAGGAAAAGCGGCATGGGATGCAAATCAAGCTTGGAACAAAGAAAACAAAGCAGGAAAATCGTTCGTTTTTGATGGAAATACGGTGATTTCGCTCGGCGAAGCAGATGTCCTGATACCGAAAGTTGAGATTACGATTGAAGCCTGGGTCTACCCCGAAGACTTGACTGGATGGCGACTCATCTTCACGAACTGGGATGGACCGCCGGGTGCTTATCATTTAGGTGTTCAGAACGGGGTCACCAAATTTCACATTAACACGGAAAAGGGAACTGCGTTCGCTGGCGCGACAGATGCGTTAGAATTAGAGCAGTGGCAGCACGTCGCTGGCACCTATGACTCCAAACAGATCAAACTCTATATTGACGGAAAAGAGGTCGGTTCAACGAATCATGGCGGTAAACTCGCAGGTGCAGCAGGGTTTGATGTCATCATCGGAAGCAAGAATACCCGTCAATTTAAGTGGCTCGGATTAATGGATGAAGTCCGAATCAGCGATATTGCAAGAGAGGCTGATGTACTGAGCCCAAATTTGGATGCACCACAAGCAGTCGAATTTTCCGAATTCACACTGCCGACTTTCTGGGGGCACCTTAAACAATAAGCAGTCAGGAAATTTTGTGGATGTCGAAAACTCATTATGAAAGAAAAAGTCAAACCTGCATTAACGCGCGGTACTACCTTTCTACTTAGGCAACAGTGCGAAGACGGAAATTTTGAGGGGCAACTCTCCTCAAGTACGTTCCCGAGCTGCGCGTATGCTTGGATACAACTCGCACGCGGCGAAACTCCTGAACTTGCGTTAATCGAATGGTTCAGAGCAAACCAGAACGATGATGCCGGATGGGGGTTGGATATTGCCAACATATCAAACGCAGAAGCGACGCGATTCACCCAAATCATTGTAAAACAAATTCACCAACGCGCCTCAGACCCATCACTCCAAAAACTATTGGCATCTATCCCGGAATTGCCGCCACACCTCGCCTTGGTCAACTTGGCTTACGCGGCTTTTGACGAATTTGACTGGAACGAACTTACCTTCTCAGAAAAAGCCTTGCCGCTTATGAAATTAGCAAGGCAACTGACAAAGATCCCGCTGCTTGGTAGTCGATTGCAACCACCAAGGCATCGGCTGCCCCCTGTCGCGCTGTTCAATACCAGAATGTTTGAGGCACTGTTCATCGCTGAACAACACACACTTGTTCCTGTTTTCATCCTCATCGAATTGAATACCGCAAAACGTCCTGAAATGATAACGTCCCTTGTTGCCTGGCTGAAAGCACACGTTCTCAGCGATGGCAGTTGGTTTCGAGTGAACTATATTACCGCCCTTTCGGTCTTGGCACTCATTGAACTTCAAGAAAAATGGGAAACCGATGAAGAAATCGGAGAATTCATTGAACGCGGGATTGCATGGCTCGACAAGACCCAAAATCCTGACGGTGGATGTCGAGAGGCGTTAAATCTCAATGTTTGGGATACTGCGTTGAGTATCATTGCCCTAACAGAAGTGCATCCCATAGACGAGAAAAACCCACCTATCAACGATGAACTCACGGACAAAGTCACACACGCTGCACAGTGGCTTATTGAACATCAAAATACGGATGGTGGGTGGGCATTTTCTGGACTACGCGACAGTACCCTTCCAAGTGACGCGGATGATACTGCCCTCGGAACGCTCGGACTGATACGCGCCCTACGTGTTGATACTTCCGACGATCAACAGATGCCACACGCTGCTATTTGCCGCGGGATTACATGGTTAAAAACGCAACAGGTACGCGATGGAAGTTGGAGCACATATCAGCCCGGACAAGGAGACGTTGGATGCGTCAGTATCACAGCGCATGCAATCGAAGCGCTGCTTGCTTTTCATGACTGCGACATTACGGATAAACCGAATGTCCAAACCGAGATACAGCGCGGTATCAATTGGCTGCGTCGTCAAATTCATCGAGATGGCTATTGGCGAGACCTCTGGTTAGCAAAAGATACATACGGCACGGCGTGTGCTATTACTGCGCTTGTGAAAGCCGGTCTGAAAAACGTAGCAGAAGTTCATAGGGGTGTTGAATGGTTAGAACGTAGCCAAAATGCAGATGGCGGGTGGGGAGAAGATATGTTCGGAAATCCGACCGAAAGTACAGTGGAGCAGACGGCATGGAGTACTTATGCCCTCCTCCAAGTGAACCCCGAAAATCGTGCAGGGCAAAACGGCATACAATTTCTACTCGAACATCAGCGGGAAGATGGCTCATGGCAAGAGCAGTGCGTCGGTATCTATTGGGAGATTATTGGCGGATACGCCGACCCGATTTATGCGTCCGTTTTTCCGATGCTGGCTCTGAATCAGTTCGCGCACAGACCCGCTTAGGTCGCGCATAGCAATGTCCCAGAAAATATCAATTATCATTCCAGTTCTGAACGAAGCGAAGATTCTGGAGGAGACGCTGTCTCAACTTCAGTCTGAATTAGGACATCACGAACTCATCATCGTAGACGGTGGAAGCACTGATGGCTCGGTTCCTATTGCGGAGAAGTATGGAAAAGTGGTTACATCCGCGCGCGGACGGGCGAAGCAGTTAAATGCAGGTGCAGCCACTGCATCAGGCGACATTCTTATCTTTCTACACGCAGATATTTGGCTCGAGTCGGGGGCATTGGCAGCAGTAGAAACGGCACTCTCTTCGGGCTACATCGGGGGCGGGTTTCGTCAGAAGATTGATGGGAACAACATTCTCTATCGTGCGATTGAGATCGCAGGAAACATCCGAGGCAAATGTCTAAAAATATTTTATGGAGATAGCGGTATCTTTCTAACGCGTGCCGATTTCGAGAAAATCGGTGGTTTCCGTGAGATTCCGATTTTGGAAGAGATGGAATTTTCAAGGGACCTGCGTAAACTCGGCAAAACAACGCTTGTTATCCCTCATATCCATATTTCTCCGCGGCGATGGGAAACGAAGGGCATTGTGCGCACCACAGTCAACAACTGGCTGATAACGTTTCTCTATTTTCTTAAATTCTCACCGGAACAGCTTGCCAAACTCTATCAACATATCCGATAATAAAATAAGAAAGGGAACTTCCTGCGCTGCCTCGGTGGCAGTTCGGAAATTCCCTATAGAAGATATTGGCTAACTTATTGCTATCCCAACATTGGAATACTTGAAATTAGCGAGTCTGCTTAATGGTACCCCAAGTTGTCGCCAACTTGTTCTTGGCTTCAACATCAAAGGTGCCATTCTCAGCGAGCCAGTTGTTGATGAATTCAGCAACACCGATACCGCGGATGTCGGTATTTCCAGGCCATTCGGGTTTAGCGGCTTGCCACATAGCGGCGATCATGCCGGTTCCGTCTCCACCCGGTGATTTGCTAATAGCGACTGCTGGATCGGCGTTACTTTTGTCAGCCTCCCCGAAAATTACGAGATCCCAATCTGAACCTTTAAACTGCTCTACGTGCCAAGGACGATCAGAATTGAATGCCTCCATTGATGGCATAACCTTTTTACCGAGGTCTGTCGGTTTCATAGCACCAACGCGTGCCCCAAAGCTGAGTCCATCAATATCAAACACATTGGCAGCACCCGTAGGACCGTTATTCGGACTGCGGACACCCCCTTCGTAACTCATATAGAAGATCCAGTCTGCGACGTTAATAACGACATTACCGGCTTCAACAAAGTTCTCAACATTGGATCCATCTGCATCCTTATTCGGGAACTCATAAAGCCCACTTGGACAAGTTCCACAGGCAAGGATGATAACATCTTGCTGCCCGTTATCGGTATGTTCCTTGGTCCACTTAGCGAGCGGGGAATTGTCTCCCACTTCATCGCCATCACCGAAATCCTCTATACTGTTAAAGAGTGCTTTGACACCTGGGTCATCTTTAATGACCTTGACGTTCTCTTGGACGGCTTTATCGGAAATCCAACCCGGGTTGGTAGGCCCCGAGTAAAAAGCCAAATCGTTGGCTGAAACCATAGTTACAAAGCTGAAGAGAACTAAGAGCGTTATACCAAAATAAATCTTTCTCATGATGTACAATACCTCCTTTTGGGTTGCCATCAGTATGTTACTTGTTGCTGGAATGGCACATTACAACACCACCCCAGATATTGACAAAAGAGTTGTCAGAAAGACAACTCGCGACCGGATTCAATTTTACCTCAGGTTGTCCCTACCTTACTCTGAACATATAATCGTTCCGGTAGGACGTTTATGTTACCTTACTTTGCGCAAAGTATACCTTAAAAGGCAAAATGAAGTCAATACTTTTTTTGAAAATTGCAAAAATTAAAAGTTGCCTCTGCTGCACGATGATTCACAGATAGGCTTTGTCTAACATCTCGAACAACTACTGTTTGAGTTCTGCCCACTTCACAGCGAGTTTACCGTGAGGCTCAACAGCGAGACTCACCTCATTCGGACTGTCGTAAAGGTAAAGGTTATCAATATAATAGTGTTGGAGTTGATTGGTGTGGAAACCGAGGACACCTTTGGGATGCAGATTCTTGACATCGCTTAAGTCTGAAACCTTTTCATATGTGAGTTCGCCTTGCCGCTTGATATAGAGTTCAAAATCACTACCTCTGCCGAGCAGCGCAAGGGTGTACCACACTTTTGTTTCAATGGGGATCGGAAATTCATCTCTGAAGTCAATGTACTCGTTCCACGTGCCTCGATCATTTCCTTCTCGCTTATACCAACGTGCGGAATTAGGGCGCCCAAATCCATCACTCGGTGTAATAATCAACTGATAGAAATGTAGATCTTCGTTCGCCCGGAACAGGAGCTCCATCTTACTCGGCTGTGGATCCGAAAAAAGGTAGAAATCAAGACGAAGCCCAAAATTTTCAAATTCTACGATGCCATATCCAAAATCCTCAGCACCGTTTCCATCACCGGCGACGCGATGTATCTCCAGATGCTCGTTTTTGATATCCCAAGATTCCTTCTGCCCTTTCCAGTACTTATCTTTGAGTTTACCCTTAAAATCGTCTTCTACAAGGAGCTTAGCATTACCCATCTGACATAACAACAGTGCTGATATGATCAGAATACAGAGAATAACGATTTTTCGCATGGTAGTCACCTCTGTTTGAATAAAAATCTGTCTTTATTATACCCGACCTATTAAAATTTGTCAAGACTTTTAAAAAAAAATCAGAGCCATTCAATTGTCCCATAATTTCAATTTTCCGCGTAAAACGTCTCCGTGTAGGAGTAACCTTCTGGCTGCGACACTTCTTCTAAAATCGAGAAAAAACGGAAAACTGAATGACTCTGGGAAAAAATCAGAATGTCTGGGAGAGAATGAGCAAAATTAAGGGGTTCAGCGGCCAAACAGATAGTAGATTTGTACATTCGTTTATTTCGCAGCTACACGCATCACCGCTAAAAAATGTAAACACTCCCTACATATCCATCCAATATTTGGTATTTGGCACCCCTCACGATTATCCAAACAACGCACGTCGTATCTGACGGACTGCCTGACGAATTCGATCTTCGTTCTCTACAAGCGCGATGCGGATATATCCTTCACCGTTATGTCCAAACCCGGCCCCCGGAGAGACACAGACCTCCGCTTCATTCAGGAGTTTCATCGAGAAGTCCAGAGAACTCAAATGCCGCCACGTTTCAGGAATAGGCACCCAAACGAACATAGAAGCCTGCGGTTTCGGTACAGCCCATCCGATCCGGTTTAGCCCTTCAACAAGCACATCGCGGCGTTTCTGGTAGATAGCAGCGTTTTCCATCACCGTATCTTCTGGCGTGCGGAGTGCCATAATAGCAGCGACCTGAATCGGTGCGAAAATACCATAGTCATAGTAACCTTTAATCCGAGCGAGTGCCTCAATAATATCTCTATTTCCGGCTGCAAACCCACACCGCCATCCTGCCATGTTATAGGATTTGGACAGGGATATAAATTCAATACCGACATCCTTGGCACCCTTCGCTTGCAGGAAACTCGGTGCTTTGTAGCCATCAAAAACGATGTCTGCATAAGCCAAATCGTGGACGACAACGATCTCCTGTTGTTTCGCGAACGCGACGATCTCCTCAAAAAACCCAAGATCAACGACAGCACCTGTCGGGTTATGCGGAAAACTTAAGATTAACATCTTCGGTCTCGGCCAAATATCGCGTGTGATCTCGGTCAACGAAGGGATAAAAGCGTTCTCTTCAGTGAGCGGTATACTCACAACGCTTCCACCCGCAAGGACAACGCTGTACGTATGAATCGGGAACGTCGGATTCGGCACCATCGCCAAGTCGCCTTCGTCAATCATGGCTAAAGCGAGATGCCCAAGTCCTTCTTTGGTCCCGATAACAGCAATCGCTTCCTCATTTGGATCAATGTTAACACCGAATCGGCGTTCATAATGCCAACTGACTTCTCTACGGAGATTATAGATACCGCGCGATGCCGAGTAGCGGTGGTTTCGCATCTCCTGCGCGGCTTCTGTCAGTTTATCAATGATAGGTTGCGGTGTCGGTTGATTCGGGTTACCCATCCCCAAATCAATAATATCTACACCTTGCTGTCGGCGTTCGTGTGTTATCTGCTTCAGCTTACCAAACATGTATGGTGGAAGTCGATTTAAGCGTTTTGAAAATATATTCATTCTTTTAAATATTTAGGTTTTCGCTCATTTTTTCCTTCGTCCAAAAATGGTTTTCGATGCGTTTCAACTGATTCTTTTTCATAATGTCGTGAACATATAGAAGTCACGATCACAATCCTCGTTTTTATGAAATTGAAAACCGTTTTCTGACAAAGGTAAAGAAACGAACAGAGATTATTTGTGTTAACGAATTGATTTGCTATATCCTATCCATCATGCTCCAATGTGCCCGTAACCGGTCACCCCAATTCGATATTATCCGTTTCGGACTTGGATGCACCATCTCCTGCCGATGGAGTTTGGTTTCTTGGGCAAGGAGTTTATCTTGGCACATTTTGATGACTTCATCGTAAGCCTCGTCCTCAGCCAGATTTTGCATCTCTCCGGGATCATCGTGCCGATCAAACAACTGCGCAAGTCCGAACTGTGCAGCATCTGGTCCGGGAGGTAAGAAATCCTCTACTGCCTTCGGTTTATATTCGGTAACGTATTTATACTGTTCGGTGAGGATCGCGCGTCCCCAGTAATTGCTCTCTATGTAGGCAGAATCTCGCCATGGGATCTCTTTCCCTTCAGCAAGCGGACGTACACTGGTTCCCTGTAGCCTTTCTGATGTATTAATACCAGCGTAATCACAAACAGTAGGGAATAGGTCTACACCGGAAACGAAGTGCGTTTCGTCAAACCGGTCTTTCTCTATAGGAATCTCATCTCCCAAACACGCCACGATGAACGGGACTCGCACGCTTTCTTCATAAAGCGTGAACTTCTGGAACATCTGGTGGCTGCCACACGCCTCACCGTGGTCAGCACTGAAAATGATGAGTGTCCCGTGGTGCAGAGATGTCTCACGTAGCAACGCCAGGACTCGCCCAATCTCAGCATCAACCTTTTCGATGAACCGGTAATAGTTCCATCTCAGGTAACGCCACTGAAGTTCATCCCAATGGCGCACGCCTTTAAGAATAGCGGCGTGGATAAGTGCGTCATCACCCCTTCGACAGACACGATGCAGCACCGTCTCCCGCGTATCGTAGTCGAAGTTTTCAGGCAGCGGTGGCAGGGCATCTTCCGAAACAATTCCCTGTTCCACCGGATTCGGAATACGTTTTTCCTCATGGTTGTGCAGATACTCGCAGACATCATGCGGATCAACATACCCAATCTGGAGATAAAAAGGTTCTGCGCCATCGTAGTTCGTCAAGAAATCAGCAACCGCGTGCGTGGATGCTGAATCGTAATACGCTGCACCGCCAGCACCGATATTGCGTCGTCCGTAATAGAGCGTCTGAAAACTTTCACGGACATTCCGACCCGGGACGTGCCACTTGCCACAATGGAAAACTTTGTAGCCGCCTTCGCTGAGCACTTGACCAAGATCGGGGATTTCTGGATGCAGATGTCCACCGTTGAAAGGGACCCCTGTTTCAGAGGTGTATAATCCCGTCGCCCAACTCGAACGCGCAGCGGCACACACTGGATCCGTACAATATGACTGACGAAAGGAGGTGCCATTCCTATGAAGCGTATCAATATTAGGTGTCCGCAGATACGGGTTTCCGTATGCCGAGATCGCATCCCACGAGTGCTGGTCGGTGTTGATAAAGAGAATATTAGGGCGTTTGCTCACGTATTTCCCCCTAATTTCTCTCTCAGCACCAACGTCTCGAAAAAGGTCGAAGCGATGGCGATGCTCCCATCCGCATCAAGCCACCAATACGAAGGCAAAAGTCCGGCACCGTAAAGGTAATAACCATCAAGCGACAAAGGTTTCTGTATTGTCTCAAGAAATCCGAGCCTGCTTTTTAGTCTAAGCTGCTCCAAGTCTTCAAGCAGTGCGAGTTTGACGCCGTTGCCTGACGCTCGGATTGTCTCCGCAAGTGCGGGAATTACGTCGAAAAGTGCCCAATTGCACGTCAGTTTGACAGGTGTGTCCACTGTTCCAACAACGATCTCAGTTCCGCTAACGCGAAGCCGTACCTCCGACTCTTCAACAAGGGACCCTTCACACGTCAATTTGGAATATTCATCGTTGCCACTATTTCGGACATCAACGCGCCAAGTGTCTGTGAGCGGACGATAGTGTTCATCACTACAGCGGAATTGCATCCGTAGATTCTCGCCGCTTGTTGTATTCTCATATTGGATAGAATAGTTCCACAGACCGTCCTGCTTGCTGCGTTCAACGATAACTGTCCCGATGCTCAGCGTCTCCTTAGCATCTCCTCCGGCATAACCGCGCCAATAGTTCGGCAGAATATTATAGATATGCGTGATAGCCTGCCCTGCTCGCGTGTCCCGCGCAGCGGTATCCTTGTAACACCCATCAAGTGTTCCAATCAATTCCTGTACAAATTGGGGGTTTTGCGCACCATAATTATAGTCAAACGACCAGTGATGCTCACTGTTATTATTCATGTGCGTATTCTGGGGGGTTTACCGGATGCGGCGTTGTGCGCATAACGCGTCGTTTCGGGCAAACGATAGCCTCGGCAACATGCCAACACCCACACACGTGCTGAATCCAAGGAGATTCGGTGCCCTATAGATACATACACCACCCGAACGTTCGCGCGCGTGCGGACTGCAGCACCAATTACCTCTTTTTTGTCTGTGAGGTACGTGTAAGCCCCTTGTTCTGAATCAGGTTCTTCGTATCGTCCGCAGAGTCGGGATTTTGCACAACCGATCGTCGGTTTATCCAAGATCAACCCCAAGTGCGATGCGAGTCCGAAGCGTCTCGGGTGTGCGATGCCCTGCCCGTCTACGATGACCAGATCGGGTTCTGTTTGCAACTCTGCAAACGCTGTTAGCAGCGGTGGGATTTCCCGAAAGGACAACAACCCCGGTATATAAGGAAAACGAACAGGGCTCTCTGTAACCACGCTATCTACCACCTGCAGTTCGGGAAAGCTGAGGACTACCACGGATGCGAGTGCGGTGTCCTTTTTCAACCCGATGTCTACCCCAGCAACGGTGTTGATTGTCCCAAACCGGTCTGTTTGAACCACCTGAGAGCGGAGTTCGTTTTGGAACTGCCGCGCTTCTTGAGGTGTAACATCCCACGAATGGAGGGCGCGATATTTCATAGCTGCCGCTGTTCGTTTTCGATGTAAACGTCATTTTGTGTTATAATATTTTAGGCTCCAAGACACGGTGGCAACCCTCCGCCGGATGCTCCATAACATTATAACACAAAAATTTTCAATTGTCAAGCCGTTTCAACGTAGTCTACACGTATAAACGCCTATTTTTCCGGTGTCGTTTCTTTGACTTCAACGGCACCAGGTTTAGTGATATGCCGGATGCCCGCGAAAAAAGCGGAAAGAATTAAGTAGCCGCCACCAATACCGATGAGGGCCCCTAAACTACCTATAATAATTTCTACTCCGTTGAACATCGTCTATTCTCCCCAACATAAGATTTATATTATAGCCCTATGTGAGCCTATTGACGTTTTTCAGGTTTTACTCCAACCTGTTAGCAGAATTATTGCAATATACGAAACTATCTATTAATCGGTTACAGATTTATTTATTAAATTTTTCCTGACTAACAACAAAATTAGTAGGAATTAACATGAATCACGCTACAGAAGTAGCAAGAATCATGCCAACACAAAACGCCAAAATGGAGGGATAAAAGTTGGGAAAGTGTGTGTTACTTGACACAATTCGGCTGGAGGTTTGGCAGAAATGTATTAAAATGGAAACACATTGATATAATCAGGACTTACGCAAATTTAGCACGCGATGGTAGATTTTTTAGTTTTTAACCCCCTAAATCCCGTATAAGAAACACCCCAGCAAAAACACCCCCATATCCCCTTATCAGGGGGGTAGGGGACTTTAAGAGGCAATGCGTAAGTCCTAATAATTTTACCCGATGTGTGCTTTTTCATTGTTAGAGCGGCATACGTCAAGCATCGTGAGGATACTTGGTGGTACAAGGTGTTCAATCGCTTCGCCGCGCGCTAACAATTCACGCGCCTCCGTTGAGGACATATAGGCGTAAACATCTGGTAACAGAATGCTCGAAACATAGGAAGTATACTGGCGAATCTCTGGTTGTGCCATGAAGGACGCTATCGTTTTAATATCCGCCTCCGCACGGTTCGCAACGATGAAGCGAGCCGACACAAACACCTCTTGCAATTCAGCATGGAAATCGGTGTAGTATTTTGTGTCAAAGATCCTGACGAGGGTATCATACCCGACAATAAAATGGAATTCAGTGTCCGGTGGGCATATAGATTTCAAGGCGACGACTTTATCAATATACCTCCCGTGGCTTGATACACCGACAGAAAACGCTTGTCGACTTTCCGCGTATTTTTTGACTGTCAGGAGTCGCGCAGCAAGCGGTAAACCGAACACCGATTTATCTACGTTCGCTTTTGCGAGAAGTAGGAGCAGTTCATCTAACTGGTATTTAGCGACTGTATCCTCCACCATCCGCGTATGCGCAAGCGTCAGCGGATTGAAGGAACCAGAAAAAATGCCGAGTTTCTTACCGCGCATAAGTATCGGCGGCGTAGCGCGGTGGACGAGCTCTATCTGCGGCGGTGCCGATGGATCCAACCGGTTAAAGAGTTCAGTATACCATCCATAGTCCGGGTGACTCTCGCATTTTTGTATCAAGAGATCCAATAGTGAGTCCGCCATAACCTTCCACCTATGTTCTTGTTGGGTCAAACCGTTTACGTGAAGAGAGAATCAATCGATGTCGGCTTCCGCTTTCTTCGCTTCTTCCCAGATTACGTCTAAACTTTCTAAGTTCTGTGCTTCAAAATTCGTGCCGCGGCGTTCTAATTCTGCTTCCATCCATTTAAAACGTTGTATAAATTTTCGGTTCGCCTGCCGTAATGTCTCTTCCGCTTGTATCTCCATAAAACGACATAGATTCACGATAGCAAACAACAGGTCCCCGAGCTCCATCGCTGTTGCCTCTGGGTCATCTGCGTTGATACTCACCTTAACTTCTTCAAGTTCCTCCTCAACCTTAGCAACAACATCGGTCAGTTCATCCCAATCAAAACCGACACGTGCTGCGCGGTTCTGTATCTTCTGTGCACGGAGCAGCATCGGGAGCGCGTTCGGAATCCCATCAAGTACGGATTTCCGATCCTCATAACCCGCCTCTTGACGTTTGATCGCCTCCCAATTCCTCACGACCTCATCCGAATCCTCAACATCCACATTACCAAAAACATGCGGATGCCGCCGTATTAGTTTCTCTGTTAAGGTCTCAATTACACCGTAGATGTCAAAATCCTCGTGTTCGGCTGCAATTTGTGCCTGGAGCATGATGTTTAACAGCAGATCACCGAGTTCCTCTTTCAACTTCTTTGGATCACCCGTATCAATCGCTTCAAGGGTCTCGTAGGTTTCCTCAATAAGTGTAGATTTCAGCGATTCATGCGTCTGCTCGCGATCCCACGGACATCCATTTTCGCTTCGCAGTGTCGCTATGACATCAACGAGTTCCTCAAACAGATCTTTTGGCATACCGATCTCCTTTACTTCGTTCCTGTTTTGCTTTTCAAGTTCTTCACGTGTTTCTGAACTTCTGAGTAGCGTTCCGCCTCTGGGAAATAAGTCAGATAGAGTCCATAGAGTTGCAACGCGCGAGCATAGTTTTTCTGTGTTTCTGCCGCACGGGCGCGTTTCTCTAATGCATCCGCCTTCGCATTTAACATTTCACTGAGGAGTTGCGTAGCACGCGCCGCGAACAGACTCTTGCTATATGTATTGCGAAACATCTCTAACGCCTTCACCACTTCAGCATACGGTTTCTTGTCCCCTGCCTGTTTCAGTTGGTCGAGTTCGGTTTCGGCTTGCGTGGTAAGACGTGTCGCTGATTCTTTCGCTGTGCGACATAATTCGGTATCAGGCAAAATCTCCGCAATTTGGGTATAAAGTGTGAACGCTTCCCCGAGTCTACCATCCTTTTCAGCGATTTGTGCCTTTTCAAACCCAGACTTAACCTGTTTTGCTGGTCCATAAGCAATAAGCCACTCTCGCATCTTCGTTTTTGTTGACCATTTTGGAGAAAGACTGTGTGTTTCATCTGGCCACCCCTCAAACGTCACATCCGCGCCCCACTCTGTATAAAACCCCGATGCGCGTTTTGCGCGTGGATAGTGCGGATCATCCAATTCGCCTGCGCCGAAGAAGATCGGGTGTCCGCGAATCAGTTCCGCTGGCGGTGGCTCCGTATCCACATTGCGTCTACCTGCACCAAGAACAAGAAAACCCGCTAACCTATCCAGTAACTGTTCACCTAAAACGGTCGTCGAATAGCCACCTTGGCTATAACCCCCCATGAAGATATAATCCTTCGCAATATTCAAACGCGCGGATACAAGTACCATCACTTCATTAAAGAATACCTTTTCAGGTGCTGTTTTAGTAGGCGGGAGGTGTCCTTTGTAATAGTCATCAGTTGCGTAATTCATGCCGACAATGATAAACCCTTCTCCTTTTGTGATATGCCTGAACATCCCGGTTGTGGCTGCCCCACGGTAACCGTGGTAATAAAAAATAACCGGAAATGGACGCTTGTCGGTGTAATCAACCGGAACATAAAGGAGAAAAGTTTTCCCTGTTTTTGGTGCTGTGACACGCACTTCCTTTCCCGGCAACAATTCAGCATCTGACATCGGCACATCAGCGGAGAGGACACTGCGAAACAGAAGCAGAAGGAGTATGCTGAAGCAAATGACCTCTCCTTTCAGGCGCGACTTATTGGAACAGAAGATGTATTTGATATGGCAAGCTGCACTGAAAAAGCGTGTTTTCATGCGTCGGTGTCACTCTCCTGAAGTGCCTCTAATTGAAGAATCAGTTGACCAAGTTGCAGTCGCAACAGTAGTGTGTAGATTTGCATCAGTAGCGTGACCTGCGCTTCTGTTGGCAAGTCACTGGCATAAATCACGGCGAGTAACCTGTCCGCACGTTCACGGACCTGTTCGGCTTTCTCTAAATCGTCTTCTTCTGTCTCCGGTGTACTCTCTTTGATAAACTGCCAAATGCGATCTTGAATTTCGAGCATATAATTCTTTGCCATTGCAGTGCGTGCCTTCTTAGCAGAGTCCACCCAGATCGTATTCGCCTTCCAATTGAGCATAAACGCCACACTGTTGATAACCACATCCCGGAGCGTATCTTCACCAGAAAGAAGTTCCTCAAGGTTGGTGATCCCTTCCGCCTCTGCTGAGAATGTGCGAACGCGCGTAAAATCCTTTAAGTTCGTCAGCACCAACTCGTTATCCGCGATAAGCCGCCAAAAATCGGCACTCGTTGAAAGCAAGATCTCTACGCGATTGCAAACAGCATCAGGGATTTGCGCGCGAACACAGTAGTAATGGAGACTGTGGAGCTGACTCCGAAAGAGTTGCAAGCTCTCAGCCGTCTGGATTGCCGAAGAACGTGCGATATGCGGGAGGAGTTCTTCCCGAATCTGATTCAAAAGTGTAGGAATAGTGCGTTCAACGTTCATGTGGTAAACCTTATCAGTGCGAGGTGTTTATTGGCATAATTTTCTTTTTTAATAGCATAGCAGGTTTACTCGAAAAAATCAATCTGAATGCTTGCCTTTTCTAAATTTTTCCTGTATACTTTAGGGATACCATAAACAATTCTGACCTTAATATATGGAGGTTCCGATGAAGAATCTTGTGGTAACGGAAGACATTTGGAAAGAGGGCAATATGTACACCGCTTATTGCCCAGAATTGGATGTTGTGAGTTGTGGGAGGGATATAGAAGAAGCGCGAAAAAATCTTCTTGAAGTTATCGAAATTCAGTTGGAGGAAGCAGCCAAATTAGGGACACTCAGAGCATTTTTAGAAAACGTAGGTTTCGCGTAAAAAGTCGATTTGACAATTATTGGAAAACTATGTTAGAATGTGGATAGAAGCCACACGGAGCGGATGGAGGACTGTCATGAGATTATATATCGCTGCTATCATCAGTATCGCCCTCTTCGGGATGCTCGCGAGTTTTGCCGATGAAAAGGCTGAAACGGTCCCGCCAAAAGTAGGGGACACAGCACCGGATTGGACGCTCCAAGACCCCGAAGAGAAAGAACATAACTTGAAGAAACTGCGCGGTAAGGTCGTCTTTCTGATTCTCGGTAACCGGAAAATTCGGAAGGAAGACGACAAATGGGCAGAGGCGTTTCAGAAGGATTATCGAGAGAACACACAGGTTAACGCCTATATCATCGCCGATATGCGGAGCGTTCCGGGGTTCATACCGAAACGGTTTATCAGAGGTCAATTGAAAAAGAACCCGCCTCCTGTGAAATTCCTACTGGATTGGAAAGGCGAAGTGCATAAACAGTATCAGACGGAAAAGAAGAAACCGACGCTCTACTTAATCTCGCAGAAAGGCACGATTGTATTCCACCGAAAAGCGGATTTCAAACCAGAGGTTTACGCCGAACTCAAAAAGGAAATCGACAAACTTTTAGCAGTGCCTGGTGAAGAGTAATTTTTTCTGGATCTGCCCTGCGATCCCTTTTATTTTTTTATTGTAGAATTGTAGAAAAGTAACCAACAGCGTCCAATCCACTGCAATAGGAGAAAAATATGTCTTCTACAGAACCCAAGGTCGAAAATTACCTATCCAGTCCAATCTTTCCGCTTGTTACTGGACTGCTCCTTGGCGGATTCGGGCTGTTCGCGATGTGGGTAGCATCAGACGATACGCTATTTCACATTTTAGCGTTATTTCTAACTGTCTGCGGTTTCTCTGCCGCTGCTTATGGGCTTATGGGGACATTAGAGAACAAACAGCCCAGAAAACTCACTAAAAGTGAACAGCAAGAAGTACTCGCACTTTCTCAGAGCCTGAAGGTACGTTACCCGACTTACACATTGAAGGTTCACAAATTAAAAGAGAAGCACGAGACGCTTCATGAAAAGTTCCCTGAAGTTCGGGCATACGCTGAGGAATTCAATCACTGCCTCAAGATGTTCCAGTCAGAATTAGTTGAATTGGAGACACAACTCCACGATAATCTAAAAAAGCACGCACCTGTTATAGATGATGACAGTGTAGACGGTGTCGCAAAGAAAATTATTTGGTCGGATAAGCAGCTTGCGTTAACGCAATTAGGGACTGCCTTAAAAACGTTAGCCGAGACAGAAAGACCGGTAGTGCCAGAGACTTACCGTAGCGTGTTGAGTCGTATTCGTAAAGACCTCAAAAAGTTTGATAACGGCGTAACGCTTTACCACGAATTGCTGATAGCATGCACCAAAGAAACCTCCGCGTTTGATGCCATCAAAGCATTGAAAGAAGAAGTTGAAGCGGTTGATGCGCTAATGTCCCTGCACGAAGCCGAATTGCAAAAACTGGAGACAGACACCCAAACGCAATACGAGATGTCAAAAATGGCACTGTCAATGTTTCAAGAACGTTTTGACGAGTTCAAATCGGATTGCGAGTTTTAATAGCAAACTTGCTGAAAGGCTGAAAGTGAATACCTATGAAATATCTCGTAACCGGCTGTGCCGGATTTATCGGATGGAAAGTGACGGAATTTTTGCTGGAGATGGGTCATACCGTTGTCGGAGTTGATAACATAAATACCGCTTACGACACACAAGTCAAGCAATGGAGACTTTAGCAGCTGGAAGGCACGCCAAATTTCTAAATACACAAACGCTCCGGATAGGTGAAAAATATGTCTATAAAACCTAAATTTAAAATGGAAACCTGCAACTTTTTTATTTTTGGAGGTTTACTTCTTGGAGTATTCGGAGCGATCCCAATATCCATATTTGCAATTAGAGCAGACGGTCCACTTGACCTTTTATGGTCACTGTTAACATTTCTATTAATTTTAACTGGACTTATGTTAATGCTAACTGGACTTATGGGAACATTAATGCACAGGAAGTTTAAAAGGGAATTGCAGGAGATTAGTAAACTTTCTCAAAACCTGAAAGTGTGCTATCCTACGTATGTCTTGAAGGTTCACAAACTGAAAGGGAAGCACGAAGCACTTCGCAAGAAAGTGTCCGAAGTCCATGCGTATTCCGAGGAATTCAAGGCACGTATCAAGGCATTCCAAACCGGTCTAACTGAGTTGAAAATACGACTCCACAATAACCTACGGAAGTACACACCTACTATGGAAAGCGTGGATGGTGTTGCAAAGAAGATTCTCTATTCGGAGAAGCATCTTGAGTTGACGCAGTTGGACACCTCTCTTAAGACATTAGTTGAAACGGAAAATCCGATGGTACCAGAGCATTATGTCGGTATATTGAATCAAATTCAGAAAGATTTCAAAAAACTTGATGATGGCGTAACGCGTTGCTCCGAATTCTTGACAGCATGTACCAGAGACCCCCATACGTTTGGCACTGCTGAGGCGTTGAAAACGGATGTTGAGGAGATCAATGCTTTGATCTCACATTTGACATCACAACACGAAGCCGAATTGGTAAAATTAGAGACAGATACCCGTACGCGGCATGAATTGTCGAAAATGGCACTCTTGATGTTTGAAGAACGTTTTAGAAAGTTTAAAGCAAGTTGCGAGTTTTAGTTTGCCGAAAGGATAGAAGCGAACACTTATGAAATATCTCGTCACCGGTTGTGCCGGATTTATCGGATGGAAAGTGACGGAGTTCCTATTGGAAGCAGGACACACCGTCGTTGGGATTGATAACTTAAACGCCGCGTATGACACACAAGTCAAGCAGTGGAGACTCAAGCAACTCGAAGGCACCCCAAACTTTGAATTTCATCGTTCAGACATCTGCGACCGAGACGCATTGCGAGGTATATTCAACACCCATTATGACGCTGTGATTAACCTTGCAGCACGCGCCGGTGTCCGACAGTCTGTGGAAAATCCGTGGGTATATGTTGATACGAACGTGACCGGGACGCTAAACCTGTTGGAGTTGTGCCGTGAGTTTGAAGTAAGCAAATTTGTATTGGCTTCAACATCAAGCCTCTACGGTGCGAACAACTCACTTCCGTTCAGTGAGGAAGCGAACACAGACGGTCCCTTATCCCCTTATGCCGCCTCAAAAAAAGGTGCCGAATCGCTCTGTCACAGTTACCACCATCTCTACGGTATCGACGTGACAATCTTCCGTTTTTTCACTGTCTATGGACCCGCTGGTAGGCCTGATATGAGCGCGTTCCGCTTTGTCCAGTGGATTAGCGAGGGAAAACCGGTTATTGTCTATGGTGACGGTAAACAGTCCTCGCGAGACTATACCTATCTCGAAGATATCGCCCGCGGCGTGATTGCCGGACTGAAACCTCTTAAATACGAAGTAATTAATCTCGGTTCAGATAGTCCCATCGTGCTGATTGATACAATTCGACTGATAGAGGAATTAATTGGCAAAGAAGCGGAACTTTCACATCAACCGTTCCATCCTGCAGATGTGCGTGCAACGTGGGCAGATATCCGAAAGGCGGAAAAACTTTTAGGGTGGCGACCACAGGTCACTTTTCAAGAAGGGATAACAGCACTTGTGGAATGGTATCAAACAAACAGGAAATGGGCAAAAAACATCCAAACAGGCTAAACCGCAGATACAGCCTGTGAACCGCTACGCTGCGTTAAAAGCGTGACCGCCTTTTTCAAGGCATCCGCGTCCACCTTTATTTTCGCTATCTCCACCTCGCGTTGCACATAAGTCAGTGTATGCTCCGGACTCATCGGGGCAGCAATATCTTGGACAATCTTATGGAGCCGTTTAACATCGGCTTTCTTGATGCCTGTCTGTGCCTCAACGCGGGTATGTAGCACAGCGGGAGATTCCGGTTCCTCAACGGGTTTTGCTTGCTTGGTACGGGTGGGCTTAGCTTTAGGTTTCGACTCGGCAGACGACGCTGTTGGTGTCTTCGCACGGCGGGCACGTTTTCGAGAGGTTCCCTGTTTAGAGGATTGAATTTTCCCTGCCTCCAAGGATTTGACTCCACATTCTTTACATAACTTTGCTGTGACATCCGCCAAGGTCATCGTTACAATAATTTCACTGATTGACCCACAGAGTTCACATTCGGCGAGGTTTTCGATGCTTGCAAGGATGTCCGCCTGTATCGCCAGCATTTTTTCCTTATCGGTTTTTGTCTGTTTCTCTTTCTGACAGAGCGTGATCAGTTTCTGTGCGGCTTTCTCAATTGTGTCTAAATGTCCCATGTTTCCCCCTAAGATGCCTAACAAGGTAACCCGAGGTTAGATTTTTTAACGCGATTTGCAGGCGAGATTCGTGCCAGGAGACGTACCTATCCAAGGCAATTATTCCGACTATTGTAAGGCAGTGACTTTTTTATCCGTATAGAGTTTATATTCAAAACTATCGAGCAGTGCCTCGCAACTCGCGGAGATGATATTCTCTGAGACACCGACGGTTCTCCAACTTTGCTCTCCGTCACTCGCTTCAATCAGCACCCTGACTTTTGAACCAGTGCCAGCTTTGGTATCCAGTACTCGGACTTTGTAATCTACGAGTCGGACTGTCTGCAGGGCGGGATAGAACTGTTCGAGTGCCTTTCGGAGTGCAGTGTCAAGTGCGTTGACCGGACCATCGCCATCGGCAGCGGTATGTGCAGTCAGACCGTCTGGTGTCGCAACCTTGACCGTTGCTTCGGAACGCATCGCGAAATCAGTGAACTGCTCAATAATCACGCGAAAACCGACAGGATCAAAGAAGGATTCATATCCGTTAAACACCTTATGTGTCAAGAGTTCAAACGATGCTTCAGCGGCTTCATATTGGTAGCCGTCCTGCTCGGCTTCTTTGAGACGTTTGAAGAGTTCTAACACCTGCGGCGAATCTTTATCGTAATCGGGATACTCCTTCTCGATTTTTTTCATGATGGTGCCGCGTCCCGCTTGGTCAGAGACGAGAATCCGTTGCGTATTGCCAACCGTTTCGGGTATGATGTGTTCATAGGTAAGACGATTTTTACGGATCGCATCGGTATGTAAACCCCCCTTATGCGCAAAAGCAGAACGTCCGACGTAGGGTTGACGCTCATCATGCGGGAAGTTCGCCAATTCGCTGATAAGTCGTGATATGCTCGTTAATCCTTGCAGCTGCGTATCGCTGAGACACTTTATTTCGAGTTTGAGTTGAATTGTAGGGATAATAGAGGCAAGATTCGCGTTTCCACACCGTTCACCGTAGCCGTTGAATGTCCCTTGTATGTGGGTCGCACCAGCCTGTACAGCCAGTACAGAGTTTGCCGCACCCATCCCAGCATCGTTATGCGTGTGGATGCCAACAGGCAAAGACAGCTCGGCGAGGACGACCTTGACACCTTCCTGGATCTCTAACGGCAATCTACCACCGTTGGTATCACAGAGGACGAGACAACTCGCACCACCTGCTGCAGCGGCTCGCAGTGTTTCTACTGCATACGCAGCGTCATCGGCGTAGCCATCAAAAAAGTGCTCCGCATCATAAATTACCTCGCGACCGTTCTCGACGAGGTAACGGACAGAACTCTCAATTAATTCCAAGTTCTTTTCAGCCGTCACGCGCAGCACATCGGTTGCATGGAGCCGCCAACTCTTCCCGAAAATCGTGACAGTTCGTGCCCCGGTGTCCAGCAAAGCAGATAGATTCGGATCGGCATCGGCGGTATAAGTCGGGTATCTCGTGCTACCAAACGGCACAATCGTCGCTGTTTCGAGTGCCAGCCCCTTCGCCCGCTTGAAAAATTCTATATCTTTCGGATTGGAGCCGGGATAACCGCCCTCAATGTAGCGGATACCTAATTTATCGAGTGCCTCTATAATAATAAGTTTATCTTCAACAGAAAAGGCTACACCTTCTGCTTGGCTGCCGTCCCTGAGCGTTGTATCGTAAAATTCAACCATGTTATTCTTCACTGTAAGTTTTGGCTCGCGCTTTTGAATATGGGCTTGCAAACTTTGCCCTACAACGCCAAAATTTGGTGTCTCCTTTTAGTAACAATACCCGTTTAATTGTTACTAAAATTCTACCATATTTTAGGGCAAAAGTCAAGACGTTTGTGGTTGTAGGTCCTACCTACTGCGTTTCATAAGCGGAGTCCACCATGTTTCCCTTTCATAATCCACGTAATTGTGTTATTATTTAACCATCATGAAAAACTATGCTATTTTACTCATTTGCGTTGCGTTGTTGTTTCCAGGTTGCGGAATGCTGGTGTCAAAACCGAAACCCATTGCGACCCCGTTACCAACAGTCTCTATAGACCCGCTCGAAACACTACACACCGATATTGATGCCGTTTTGCAGGAAACGTTGTTCACAACAGCAAGTGTCGGTATAAAAGTTGTCGCTGTCGAAACAGGGGCGGTCGTTTATGAAAAGAATCCCTACAAACTCCACCATCCCGCCTCCACAACAAAACTCTTCACGGCAGCAACCGCCTTGGCAAAACTCGGATCAGACTACCAGTTTGAAACGACCGTCTACGTTGATGCGGATGCGGATACACAAGTGGTCGGAGACATCTACCTCAAAGGCAGAGCCGATCCAGTGCTTCAACCGATTGATATAATGAAATTGGTCGATACGTTGCTTGAAACTGGCTTGAAATCAATACAGGGTGACATTGTCGTTGACACAACATATCTTGACACTGTTCGGGAAGGTCCCGGATGGATGTGGGATGATAGGCAGCTTCGGATTAGTGCTTTAAGCATCAGACAAATAGAACCCGAACCGGGTACAAGGAGCAGAGCCCTTGCATGCGGTTATCTACTGAAAAACGAACTCATAGAGAAAGGTATTGAGGTAACGGGTGATGTCGTCCCCGGCACAGTGCCATTAGATGCGCGTCCGGTTGCTAAACACCTATCGCCGCCACTCGCCAATATCATCAAATTAATGAACAAACCGAGCGACAATTGGATCGCCGAACTGCTTTTCAAAACGATAGGTGCTGAAGTGATGGGTGAACCCGGAACGTGGCAAAAAGGGAGAGATGCTGTCAATGAATTCTTGGAAGAAATCATGGGTGAACCGCCAGCGCATCGGTTCGTTGACGGTTCTGGACTCTCTCGGTATAACCTTCTCAATGCTGAATTACTCACGCAGCTGCTCGTCTATATGTATCAGAATTTTGAGTTGATGCCAGAGTACTTGGCATCGCTCCCGATTGCTGGTGTTGACGGCACTTTAGAAAATCGGATGCAAGGCGTATATGCCGAAAAGGTATTGCGCGCGAAAACAGGGACGTTAAGCGGTGTCTCTGCGCTTGCAGGCTACACTATCACAGCAGATGATGAAGTTTTTGCGTTCGGCATCCTCATCAGCCACTACGTCGGTTCCGCTATCCCTGCACGAGATATCCAAGATCAGATTGGGAACTATCTGACAGGGTTTAGTCGCCATCCGGTTAGTAACGTTAACGGCAAACTCTCCGAAGACGAATAAGAACAACTTGAGCATGCTATTCTATCAAGGCAATTTTTTTGCCATTCGAGTTTTCGTGTGGTATAATATTTGCTGTCCCGTAGCACGGATTTAACGTAATAGCTATGACCTGACTATCTGCGAATTCTCTGCCGATCTTTCAAGAACTGGAGCAGTCCTTAAAAATACAACGGACATACTATAAGAATGTTTTATGCGAATTGTTAGAGAAAATGAGTTGGCGAAGTTTGCAGAACGACATCCGAATACTCGTGCATCCCTCAACCACTGGGCACAATTGATGAGAGAGGGCAATTTCAAGTCAATTATTGATTTACGTGAAACGTTCGGACGCGTTTCTCCGGTGAAGGTCCGACCCAAAAGATTTAATCGTGGCTCAATAACATTAACAGTTTTCAACATTAGCGGCAATGATGCACGTCTCATTGCGGTTGTACAATATACGAAACAGGTCGTGATTATTGATCAGGTACTAACACACGACGAGTATGATACAGGAAATTGGAGAAAGTGAATCATGTCAACTGAAAAACAACCTACACAGCATGTATCGTCAACACCAATTTCTCTGGAACTTAACGCCTTATTTGAGAAAACAAATATGAATGCCCTTCTCCAAGAGCAAGCAATTGCTGAGTTCAGTACCAAGTCTCTCTCCGAACTGATGCCAGCATCGGTGCAGCAACAGGTGGAATCTGATGCTTACCCCGAAAACGACTACCAATGGCTTGTAGAGGTACTTGAGGCGTTAACCGATATAGTGCGTCGGAATGCAAATAACAGTTTCGCTACACTAACCAAAACTGATTATGAAAGACTTGATGCTGTGCTAAAAGAGCTAATCTATGTCGTTGGTGACGATGAAAAGCATCCCTTGGCACCATTAATGGATTTCATCGGTGTCTTTATCATAAAGTATGAAGACGAACACTTTCCAAAATTGACAGACCTATTCCCCGAACTAATGGAGGGTGTAAAGCCAAAACACACAGAGGATAAGGAGTGCCAGGATAATTCTACAAAGGTATCAGAGAAACCCATAAATACACTTGCCGCAGAGGCGTTTTTCTCCATCGGTAACTCTCTTTTGGAAGGAAATAGGGAAGAGAAAGCAATTTACGCTTACAACCAAGCGATACATCTGAATCCGAAGTATGCGCATGCTTACTACAATCGCGGGATAGCGAAAGGAGCATTAGGTCAACATGAGTCTGAGATTGCCGATTTTGATGAGACTCTTCGACTCGCACCGAATTTTGTCAAAGCTTACTTCTTACGAGGTTTCACAAAAGTCATACTGAATCGCTATAAATCCGCGGTTGCTGACTTTGATGCAAGTATCCAACTGAATATAGACGACTCCCTAATGTATATAGCTTACTTCCTGCGCGGCTATTCAAAATACACACTACGGTTCTATGAGGATACAATTGCCGATTTTAATGAAGGTATCCAGCTCAAACCAGATGATGCATATGCCTATTTCATACGGGGGCGTGCGAAGGTAGCATTAGAACGCTATGAAGCTGGGATTACTGATTTTGATGAAAGTCTTCAACTCAATCCAGAGGCAGCGTATGTCCATTTTTTGCGAGGTAGTGCAAGAATAGAATTAGGTAGATACCAGTCTGCGCTTACTGACTGTGACGAAGCGATTCGGAGAAATCCTGATTTGGCGGAAGCCTACCATACACGAGGTGAAGCCTATCGTCTTTTAGGCAAAACGCAGGAAGCAAAAGCAAATTTCCAGAAAGCCTTGGAATTGGCAGAGGAAGCCGATGACCAAGACCTAAAGACCGAAATTGAGCAATCCCTTCAAGAACGTGATAATACGGAATAAATATGAGAGGCGGAGGGATCCACCGCACAATCTATCCTAATCAAACCGTGACGTAATCTCCGGTGGCGGTTCTCCGACGACCGACTTTCCATCCCGCAACAACGGCTCAGCGTTACCCCACAAACGGCTTCCATCGTGCGAAAGGAGCGGCTCCGCGGAATATTGTGCGAGGTAGGCGCGTCGTAGATTACTCGTATAATTTGTTCCGCTGCAGTGGAAATTAACGCTCGTAAATGCCACAATGCTCCCCGCAGGCACGACAGCAGGTACGCCCTTTTCCGGTCCGAAATAGCCCACCATATCGTTGCTTTCATCGTCACGGATGTGCTTTACCCATGAACGGATGCCGATGTTGGAAAACGGCATGACGTAGACCGTCCCATTTTCTTCGGACATATCATCAAGCGCACACCAACAGGTCAGATACGGCTTATGGTCGGGATAGCCAACGTAGCCTGAATCCTGATGCCAACTGAACTTCATCCCCTCTTCCGCCCCTTTGACAACATACTGTTCCCAGAAGAGATACGCCGTATCGCCTAAGGTGGCACGACAGACATCTGCCATCAGGTCGCTGAACAGGAATTCGCGAAGTTTTGGCTGTTTCCTGAAGCAGTTTGAGACGAAATACCGTTTACCGCGATGATTGAGACCGAGTACTTCTGTGTCCTGCCGCTCCATCTCAGCATCCGCCTGATTGATAAAGGTCCCGCATTCACCGCGAAGGAGTTCCAGCAGCGGTTCTGGAATAACATTTTCTAAAATGAAATAGCCTTCCTCTTGGAATTGCTGTTTCTGTGCATCGGTTATATTCATTTTTTAATTATTCAGTTTCTGCTCTGCTAATTTTAGGTTTGGTTTGTAGTAGTGCGATTCATCGCACGTTCCAATACTAACAACGGGCAATAATGCACTTCGCATTTGGGGTTTTTGCTGGGGTGTTTCTTCGCGTACGCCGCAAAATTGCCCTACTACGAACAGGATTTACCTCTAATTAGGACTTACGCAAAAAGCAGTAATTTCGGTATTTTTAACCCCCTAAATCCCCCTTATCAGGGGGACTTTAAGAGAGAATGCGTAAGTCCTATCTAATTTTAAACTGGACCAAGCACTACAAAGGGACACCTATTCAATATTGACTTGGCGGACGACCTGACCGTTGCTTTCCCAATAGGTATGTTTCCCAGTCATGTAGTCAGAATCCGCTGCAGGTTGGATATTCCCTTTCGTATCAACGGCTCTGGAGACGACAGTGTGTTCACCCTTCGATGGATTGTTCCAATCAAGATGCCAGATTTTCCATGCGAATTCCGCGTCCTCTTCCGGGTCAATCGTCGCTTTTTGCCACGCGCCGCCATCAATACTGACTTCAACCGTCTTGATAGGCGCACCCCACGCCGCACCGTAGATACGGTACTTGTCGCCGATACGCGTTACTTTCGCCGCCAACGATTTCAACTGTGTTCTCCCGACCGAGGTCTCCATCCAGACCGATTCACCATCCGGACGTTTCTCCTCACGCATCGTGACATAATCGCGTCCCATGAATCTTCCCATATACCGAGTATCCCGCACCTCAATACGCTTAAGCCACTTGACGCAGGCAATGCCGTACCAGCCGGGGGCAATCAAGCGCAACGGCGCACCGTTGTCATGTGGCAACGGTTCACCGTTCATCTCATAACACAGGAGGTTGGTGTCTTCGAGTGCGTCTTCAAGGGACATACTGCGTGCAAAGTTTTGACGCATTTTGACCTTTCGCCGCTCCTCTTCACCGACATCGTGTCCGAAGAAGATGACCTCAATGCCATCTTCTTGAATGTTAGCTTCCTTGAGGATAGGTGCAAGGGGTGTGCCAGCCCATTTCGCGTTGCCAATTGCACCTGTGAACGTCGGAAACCCGTGGTTGCCAGAACATTCCAAGGTGAAGGTTACCTCCTGCCGAGGACGCGCTTTAATGTCGTCAATCGTGAGCATCAGCGGATTATCAACCAAACCGCTCACCTCTAACTTCCACGTCGCGAGATCGACTTCAGGCTTGCCATAATGGGAAACGTTGAAAAATTCAGCGTTCGGTGTTATAAACGTATCAAACTTGTTCCAATCCAGCAAGCCTCGCTCTGAAGGCGGTTTCGGTGGTTGGTCGGTGAACGGGATGAGCACTTCACCTTCACGACTGGGGAAGGCATAGACTGCCCACGGGCTGAGTAGTAGTCCTGTAAGCGTTAAACCGCTGCGCCGCAAAAAATCTCTGCGCTCCATGGTGCCTCCTCATTTTTCTTTCAGTAGACGCTGTTTAGGCTTTCATCGCCGCATCATAGTTAGCGTTAACCTGTTTCCAATTGACGACCTTACCCCACGCATCAACATAATCGGCGCGCCGGTTCTGATAGTTCAGATAGTAGGCGTGTTCCCAAACATCAAGATCGAGGATAGGTGTATGTCCCTTCATCAAAGGACTATCCTGATTCGATGTCGAATAAATCTGCAACTTCTTCTTATCGTCAACAACAAGCCATGCCCATCCTGATCCGAAATGCGTTTTCGCGGCTTTGGCGAACATCTCGCTACCAGCATCGAACGACCCAAACGTGGATTGAATGGCTTCGGCGACTTTACCTGTTGGTTCGCTACCACCGGGAACCATAATGCTCCAGAAGAGCGTGTGATTGGCGTGTCCGCCGCCACTGTTGATAACGGCTTGACGGATGTCCTTCGGCACTTTATCAATATTCCGAAGTAGACCCTCAATTGACATGTGCTCTAAGTCGTGATGCCCTCCAATTGCTGCATTGAGTTTATTGACATAGCCTTGGTGGTGCTTTCCGTGATGGATCTCCATCGTGCGTTTGTCAATAGATGGTTCAAGCGCATCGTACGGGTACGGGAGTTTTGGCAGCATATGACCATGGCTATGTGCGTGTTGAGCTGCATAAAGACGCAGCGGACTGTTCGCAAGCAGCAGTCCTGCCACTGCAGTACTTCCCTGAATTAAAAAATTTCTACGGTTCATGATTTTTCCTTCTCCTGCTGTTTTGAGTAGCATTTTAGCAGAAGTTACGAGTTTGTGTCAATATAAAATTCAGTTGATTTTGGCATAGAGATATGTTATATTGATTGCAACATTGATACAAAGGGGAAATCACCTTATGCTTAAACTTGACCGGCTTCAACCTATTGAACTCCGTGATATTTGGTAATAAAGTTTCTCTGGTTTTCCTTTCTACTTTTACGCATATTAGAACCTTGCCAGCAATTTGCGATTTTTCTTCAGAGGTTAAACTATGAATACAATAGAACGTCCTAATCGAGCTGTACTTAGCAATGCTCTTGACATCTTTCGTGATGTGATGCGTCCGTTTATTATTAACGCTCTGAAACGTGTCCGGGGAAGAAGTGTTGAGGATGCTATTTATGATGCATTGTCATCATATCAAGCGAACGAATTCCGACATCGCCTACAGGTGAACGGTGGTAACGTTGAGGCAGCAATTGACATCGGTTACTTTCCAAATCTCGTGCGTAGAAACTGGAAACGCGAAGTTTTTGGAGACCAGTTTATCGTCGATATGACGGTGCAAGATAAACTACGTATCATCGTACAAGCCCGAAATCATGTCTCACACCCAGAAACAGATGATTTGGATCCCGAGTACACAAGGGTCTCTCTATACCATATCGCCGAGGTCCTAGGCAAAATTAATGCATCTGAGGCGAAAGGCAAGGTCGAAAAACTTCGAGACAAACACTTTGAGCCTGCACCACCAAAGTTGCTTGAGATTGTCTCTAAACCAAATGACTGGAACCCTACAGTGAGTCGGAATACAGAACGTGCAGTGAGCAAAGAACTTTCTGAGGTTCAGCTACAGATGGAGAAATTCTGGACCATATTACGCGACTATATGGTTCAGAAAGGTAGTTCCATTAAATGTCCAAAACCAGGTCCATGGAGTTTCTTAATTTTCAGTATAGGACGTACTGGTTTCAGTATGGAACCACGGATGGCTAGGACGAAAAAAGAAATTGGTGTACGGCTCTACGTGACAGGGCAAAATGCCTCGGCACACTTCCAATTGCTAAAGAAACAACAAGTGGAGGTTGAGGAAGAGTTCGGTGAAACACTTGAATGGAACGAACTGCCTGGGAGCAAGAGTAGCCGGATATCTTTATCTAAGACAGATACCAATCCTGGCAATGAAACCGATTGGCCCAATCAGCACGAATGGCTTGCGTCAAAATTAGAGATGTTTGACAAAGTCTTCCGTCCACGCATCAAGGCACTTGATGCTGCCGACTGGGAACCACCCGAAGACGAGGATGACGAATAGGCTCAGAGAAACAACCTATGGACAATACGGACACTTTCCATATCCTTGCATTAGATGGTGGTGGCACCCGCGGCATGTACACCGCCCAACTCCTCGCTAAAATTGAAGAGGTTTTTGGAACGCGTATCAAAACCTGTTTCGATCTCATCGCCGGAACGAGTACAGGTGCGATTATCGCCGGTGCTGCTGTTTCCGACATCCCCATGACAGATATTGTCGAACTTTTTGATACCGAGACACCGCACATCTTCCGAAGAAGGTGGTATCGCATTCCGTTATTTCTCAGCAAATATCCAAGCGAACAACTCGCCCAGGTTATCGCCAAACATATTCCGGCAACACCTCTCGGCGAAATAGCAACGCCGTTGATGATAACAAGTTCAGAGATCGCCAAAAGTGAAGTCCAGATTTTTAGATCTAATTATGGAAGTCGCGATGCGGAGATCACGCCTACAAATAAAGAGGTCTGTTTACGAGACGCTATCCTTGCCTCCTGTGCTGCACCCACATTTTTTGCCCCAAAGTCCGTTGACAACCTCTTGTTAGCAGATGGCTGCTTATGGGCAAACAACCCTTCCGCAATTGCCGCCACAGAGGCACTCTCAGTATTTGGAAAAGAGGCGCGAAAGATTCGGATGCTCTCTATCGGTACAGGACATTCAACAAACATGTATCGGCAAAGACGCGGCTGGGGATTTATCACCGGATGGGGCGGTGCGAAACTAACCTCCTACGTTATGACGTTGCAAGCCCAAGCATCGGCATATACAGCGAAACTGCTGCTAAAGGGCAATTATTTACGCATCAATCCAGAAATCGATCGTTGGGAGATAGACACCCTTACGCAGTTAGACAACCTCAAATCTCTCGCCGATCGCGATTTTGAGAAATATGCTGCGAAGATTAAAGCGTTGATTCAGTCCTAATAATCTCACCAATCTGCTGTTTAGACCCCTCGGTATACTTTTTTGTAAAAAAATTTGACTTTTTATATTGCAAAATGTATAATGCAGGAGAATGTGACAAATTTTTCCGTTTTAAGAAGTGTAAGGTAATTTCTTGTTTCGTTAACGAGAGGCTAAAAACCTCAAACTTCATCCATTAATAATGCTATTTCCAATTTTGTTTTGGAGTAGGATTTAACTGGACCCAATCAGGGAATAAGGAGAAATTTTCATGGAAGGCTTTAAGCGATTTATAGGGGTTGTACTTATCGTCATTGCGGCGATAGTCGCCATCCAGACCATACTTGAGCCGATTTACCACACCTCCACCGATGAGAGTCCGCACAGTTCAGCTTGGGACTACATCAACCCGCTCTCCGCGATTTCGATAATCTTGGGGTTGATATTCGGCTACATTCGTATGCGTGGCATCGGTGAGAACTCAAGCGTCCAAGAGTTTATAGCGGCGAACACGTTATTCTACGGGTTCATTTTCACAGGTATAATCTTCTTCTGGAACTGGTTCGGCATCATGGGTGCTGCGTCAGACTTCACGGCTGTCGGTATGGACACCCGTAGTTTAGTATGGATCCTCTTTGATGCCATACTCCCGCCCTTGAATATCGCAATGGGTATTTCCCTGCTGCGTGCCAGTCCGAGTAGTGAATAGACAACGGAGTCTATTCTCAGCGTTGACACTCAGGTTCGTAGGAGTGCGATTTATCCAATGAAAGTACGATTGTGAATCTGAATACGAAGTGCGCGCTTTCCAAGTGCGCACTTCATTTTTTATAGACAATTTTCGAGATTCCTGATACCCTTTACTGCCAAGATAACAACCTAACAGGAGAGATTTATGACAATAAGGACAAACCGCGTTAAAGAAAAATTGGCAAATGGCGATCTCGCGTACGTCATCTCAGGACTCACGAGTGCTGACGATATAGACATCTTCGGTCCAAACGGATTTGATGGTGTATGGCTGGAAGGCGAACACGGTGCTGTCGATGCGTCGCGCATCGGTGATCTGACACGCGCATGCGACCTCTGGGGCATGACTTCTATCACACGCGTCAATCGTAACGATCAGGCACTTATCTACCGCACGCTTGACTGTGGTTCAATGGGGATTGCTGTCCCGCATGTCAACACGAAAGCGGAAGCCCAAAATGTCGTGGATGGCACAAAGTTCGCGCCCATCGGTCACCGCGGGATGTATACGAGCCGCCAAGGCTATGGTGTAGACAACTATTTTGATGTCGCTAACTCGCAAACGCTCGTCATTGTCTTGATTGAAGACATTGTTGCGGTTAACAACTTAGACGATATCCTCACCGTCGACCATATTGATGTATTTTTCGTGGCACCATCGGATTTAGCGACTTCTATGGGGCATATCGGGAATCTTACCCATCCGGATGTTCAGAACACAATAGATACAGCACTTGCTCGTATCCAATCGGCGGGACGGGTTGCTGGCACCTTGGCACTCGATGCTATGGTTGAGAAGTATGTCAAGGCAGGGGTGCGGCTCTTAATGACAGGCGTTGGTGGATGGATTACGTCCGGCGCAGCGACATATAAAGAACGCGCAGCAGGTGCGAAAAACTGATTTGCAGCATAACGTATCAAAAAGGGGAGACTCACATGAAAGACTTTCTGAAATTCAAAAAGATGATTACACCAATTATCATTCCAATACTGTTTTGGGTCGGTGCCATTATCTGTATCATTGTCGGAGTTGTCCTTATTGCTATGGGAGCTATAGATGACGACTTCGGTGCTGATGGAGGTGAAATGGTACTTATGGGATTTTGTTATCTTTTTCTTGGTCCAATTGCTATACGTGTCTACTGTGAGTTCTTGATAATCCTATTTTCCGTTAACGATAAACTGACAGATATTAAAGATTTGTTGAAACATCAGCAAGATAACGATAATCAGAGCAATGTGTCAGAAGAATAAACTGGCTTGAAATTAAGGTTCGTGAAAGGCGCGCTTACAAAGCGCGCCTATTCGCGTTGAGGAACCGCTCAATATCGGAAGCGGCGTTGAGACAATCACGCCAAAAACGTGATCCCACCAGATGCCTCTCTGCCTTGCCAAACTGAACCTGTCGGATAGATATGCTTTTCGACAAAGTCGCGGTACATCTCAAGTCCCCAACCCGGTACCGTTGGTGTAACATAGGCACCGTCCCGAACTTGGATCGGGTATAGGAAAACCTCTTCTTGAAGGAAATTGAGGTATTCAACCACTTGTGTATCCGAATGCGCGGCGACACAAATCTGATCCCAGATAGCGTAGTGTTGAATCATATTGCACAAACCGATGCCGCCACCGTGCGGGCAAACGGGTATATCATATTTCGCCGCCATTAAGATGACTCCCAACACATCGTTAACGCCTCCGAGCCGTGTTGCATCAATCTGACAATACTGGATCGCACCACTCGTAATCAACTGCTTGAAGATAACAGGGGACGGCACCTGTTCCCCCGTAGCAACACCGATACCGCGTTTCTCCAAAGCGCGCGATATTTTCACGAAGCCGAGCACATCGTCGCGCGCTGTCGGTTCCTCAATCCATGTCGGCTTAAACACCGCTAATTCTTCCATGTAGGTGATGGCTTCGTCAACACCCCAGATTTGGTTCGCATCCAACATCAAACGCGCTTCTGAACCGATTGCCTCACGAATAAATGCAAGCCGTTTTTTATCAAAGGCCAGATCCTGTCCGACCTTCATCTTGAAGCAGTCAAGTCCCGCCGCTTTCACTTGGTTTACCGTCTCAATAATCTGTGCATCCGTCAACCCGAGCCACCCTGCGGTGGAATACGCCTTCGGTCCCTGTTGACGGAGTTTCTGTTCACGGACTTCTCGATTGTCCCAATGTGTGCTAAGTATCTTCGTTGCTTCATCAGGTGTCAGGGCATCGCGTAGATATCGCCAATCGATGGACTGCACAATTTTCTCCGGTGGCAAATCGACCAGCAATTTCCAGAGCGGTTTACCAACCAGTTTCGCCCAGACATCCCACATCGCATTGACAATGCTCCCGATTGCCATCCGATTGACACCATCTGCGAGCCAGCGTAACTGGTGATGGTCTACGAGCAATTTGTGGAATGCCCCCGGATCATCAACGAAAGTGTCCATCTCCATGCCCACCACGAGTTGTGCGAGGTCTTCAACCCCGTAAGCGATCCAATCGTTTCCAGCACCAGCAGTGAAGGCGACTGAAATACCGAGATGCCCAGTGTCTGTTTCTATTGTTGTTAGCACTGCGGAATAGTTAGGTTTCTTATGGAACGGATCCGAACCGAGTAGCGTGTCCGATGTAGGTACCCGCAAATCGACAACGTTAACCTTCTCAATTTTTCCCAAAGTTTTCATAACTTAACTTGACTCCTTTTTTCCGAAAGTATACAATAGATAGATATGAAAATCTACACTAAATTTGGCGATTCTGGAGAGACCGCTCTTTTCGGAGGGATGCGACTTGGGAAAGATGCTCCGCGCATTGAGGCAATCGGTACTGTTGACGAACTGAACGCTCACATCGGCTATGCGCAAACACTCGTTGATGATACAGACCTCTCCGACTTGATGGCGCAAATCCAAAATCACCTCTTCGCGGTCGGTGCAGATTTGGCAACGCCTGCGACGCACACGAAAGCCGCCGAATTCCGCATACCCGCGGATTTCACAACAGCGATGGAAACCGCGATAGACACACTTTCAGAGGAACTTCCGCCGCTGACGAACTTTATTCTACCGGGTGGATGCGCTGCCGGTGCTATTTTACATATTGCGCGCGTCGTATGCCGCCGAAGCGAACGCCGTGTCGTTCAACTCGCAAACGAAACGGAAGTTAATCCAGAAATAATCCGGAGTTTGAACAGACTTTCGGATCTCTTATTCGTTCTTGCTAGAACGGTGAATTTCCGGGCAAACACTTCGGAACCAATTTGGGAGTCACAATCGGACGCTTGAAAAAGGTTCTGAAGCGATACACACAGAGTCATTTAGTTTTCCGAAATTTTAGATTTTCGATTTCAGATTCTTCGCTGTAGGATCAACCTCTCGGTAGCGACTTTTCGACGCAATCAGACAAAAAACCTAAAACTAAATAGCCCTGGCTATACACAAACTTTAACTTGATTTATGCATCAGATTTGTGTATAATTGATTATATTCACTATAACTATTTATAAATCTCTTATTGATGAATTTTCATGCTCATAAGTTTTTGCTCAGTGGCAATTTAGGGTTATCTGCTTTTTAGGAATCCCAAATGTAAATACAACTTAATCTTTCAGGAGAACACCTTAAGTAAGATTGCTTACTTAAGGTACAATCAAACTATGCATAATCAGAGTAAAATTAGTTTTTTGTTTTACATCTTTACGTCGTTCGTATGTCTTAATTCCCTTTTCCTAAGCAACACGGATGCACAAACCGATAATGACCCAACCCCCCCATCCCCTGAATTCACCTACACTTATGAGAGCATTGATGTGCCGGGTGTAGATTTTTTAGCGTTGACAGCGAGTAGCGACTTTGAGGGTTACGCTGGCTACACGCGCAGTGCGGATGGCGAAAAAATGGTCGGGTTTACACTCATAGACGGCGTTTTTACGACGTATGACTTCCCCGGTTCACAGAACACCTACTTCTATGCGTTTGGCAATAATGGGTTAGCTGCGGGATACTACGAGGACAGCGAGGGGCTCCACCACGGGGTCATCTTAGAGGATGGCGAACTTCGGGAATACAACTTCCCGGGTGCCGTCGAAACGGAGATATACGGTTACAGTGATTCGAGGGAGGTATTGACGGGTAATTTTATAGATGCGTCTGGTGTTCGCCGCGGCTTTTCAGGAGACATCACCGTTGAGGTACCCGGGGCAACAGCGACTTATGCCGATTTTGTGACTGCGGCAGGTGCTGTCACAGGAAGTTACATAGATGCTGAAGGTCTATATTATCCTTATCTGCGTACCCCAAATGGCACGTTTGTATTTCACAACTATCTGGAACCCTCCAATTTGGAATACTCTTTTGTGCACGGCATCACGGATACAAGAATTATCGTCACTCGAGCCAAAGCCGTGGGGGACATCCCGCGTTCCTATGCCGGCACCTCCCAGCAGGGCGTATCTGAATTAGAGTTTCCGGGCAGCGTTAGCACGGAGGGTTGGAATATCAATCAGGACGGTTCTGTCGTCGGATACTACGACTCAGCGGATGGGCGTAGACACGGGTTTATCGCCAGACCCACTGCGGAAACTGCTGCAAAATTTAGAGATATAGCGTATCCTCCACCACCTGAATTCAACTATATTTATGAGAGTATTGATGTGCCGGGTGTAGATTTTTTAGCGTTGACAGCGAGTAGCGACTTTGAGGGTTACGCTGGCTACACGCGCAGTGCGGATGGCGAAAAAATGGTCGGATTTACACTCATAGACGGCGTTTTTACGACGTATGACTTCCCCGGTTCACAGAACACTTACTTCTATGCGTTTGGAAACAATGGGTTAGCTGCCGGACACTACGAAGATAGTGATGGTCTTCATCACGGTGTCATTTTAGAAGATGGTCAGTTGCGGCAATATGATTTTCCGGGGGGCATCGAAACGGAGATATATGGTTATAGCGATTCGACAGGGAAACTGACGGGTAGTTTTATAGATGCGTCTGGTGTTCGCCGCGGTTTCTCAGGGGACATGATCGTTGAGGTACCTGATGCCACAGCGACTTATGCCGATTTTGTGAATGCGGCAGGTTCTATCGTAGGCAGCTACGTAGATGCTGAAGGTCTATATCATGCCTACGCGCTCCCGCTGACTGGTAGGTTTATCTACGTTTTCGGTTCTAAAACCCAATGCTTTAGCTTTGGGATACAGAACCGCCCTATTGAATTAGACCATGGGGCTATAGTTAAAAAAAGAGTTGACATTTCGTCAAAAATGTAGTATAATTAACATAGTCATTGATTGAGACGTGTAAGCAGTAGCTACCTTGCTACTGGTCTCAATCACCCTCTTACAAGGACAGAATGACTATGGCTAATATCCATTAAAAACGAACATCACAAAATCCGAATACGTTGAAAGATACGATATTCCTGAAACCTTGCGAGGTTCAGATTTTGTTGAGATTTCAAGTTCTGAAGCAAGAAATACTTGCCAGAAGTATCGGTCGGTCACGAAGGTTCAAGTGATTTTCCGTAGTGTGCCAGATGACCCGCACCGCGAGATTACACTCGTGTCGGTTCGGATTAAACCCGAACAAGCTCCCAAGGATAACGTCTGGACGATTGCGACGCTGAAGGGAGTCAGAGAAGCCAGTATCGCAGAACGTCAAATGGACGTCGTGGTATAACCTAAAAGAACCACTTGGGAGTTCCGTCAAAGGAATCCCAATCCTTTAGGTTTGGGAGGGGTCAAAATTCTGGACTATTTGAAACCATCCACTCTGGAATACTTTTTTCTCCACGGTATTAACGATGCAGAGGGAAGCGGCGTGTTTGTGGTTGCTCGAGCCAAAGCTGTGGGGGACATCCCGCGCTCTTATGTCGGTTCATACCGGTATGGGCTACATGAACTGAAATTTCCGGGCGGTGTCAGCACAGAGGGTTGGAATATCAATCAGGACGGTTCTGTTGTCGGACACTATAATTCACCAGATGGACGCAGACATGGGTTCATCGCCAGACTCGACACCAAGGAAGCGCACGACCATTTTAGTAACGCCTACACCGTCACGCTGTCTAAAGGTTTGAACATGCTTTCTGTGCCATTGGCATCCCCAACGCCGATGAAGGCCAAGGAACTTGTCGCTTTGACAGGTGCGACAACCATCATCACGCTTGATGCGACAAAACAGCGGTTCGTGGCATGGACACCCGGCGCACCTGATGACGGGTTTTCAATTGAAGGCGGCAAAGGCTATATCGTCAATGTTCCAGAAACTCGCAACTTTGCATTCGTCGGAGCACCTTGGACAAATCAAGCGGAGGTGGCACCTACGGCACCATCCGCCATATCTACGGAGATGTCCCAGGAAGCGTGGGCGTTCGTTGTTAGCGGACACTTGTCAGGTAAACCCGCGCTTGACGGCTATCAGGTAATCGTTCGTAACTTGAGAACAAACAGCATCATAACGACCCCAGTGCAAGGGCATTACTTCGCCGCTGCAACTGCTGACTTGGCACGGCAGAGCGTCATTGAAGTTGGAGATGTCATTGAATTACGCGTTATTGCTCCGAGTGGAAACTATGAATCCCAAACCCTTCGCTTTAAAGTGACCCCTGCACACCTCGCAAACGCTGTTTTATCCATCAGGCTTGATGGCATTGGTAAACCGACGCAGGATCTCCTGTTGCAGAACTACCCGAATCCATTCAACCCGGAGACGTGGATTCCGTATCAACTCTCCAAAGACAGTCCTATATGGATATCCATTTACGATACAACCGGTCAATTGGTTCGCACGCTTTCGCTGGGTTATCAATCCGCGGGCTTCTATAATAGTCAGGGGCGTGCAGCGTATTGGGACGGACGCAATGCCCTTGGAGAACGCGTTGCCAGTGGTATATATTTCTACCAGTTGATGACACCCTCCTTTCAACAGACACGACGACTCGTCATTGTAAAGTAAGAGCCATCCGTATATAACTGGCAAGTGTCCCAGTTATATGGGATGATGTATTAGACTTAAGAGGGTAGTGTATTAGTTTTGAAAAATTCTGACGCTTTATGTGTTATATTTTTAAGGAAGGAAGGAGACTAAAAGATGATTTTGAGATTAGCAAATCTATTTATGATAATTCTCATCGCGCTCGTCGCACTCGCTGGTTGTGGCAGGACAGGAGATGTGGTTACAGATACCATGCCGTCAGCGGAAGCCACCATGGATGAGACTATGACCGACATGGAAAAGGTTCCAGTGAGTTTAGTCTGGTTAGTTGATTACCCAGAGGGGGCAAAGGATGTGTATCTTGAATGGATTGCGTCCGTTGCACCGACACTGCAAGCTCCCGCAGAAGTCAATCGGATAAGATCTTACGACAATCTTGAGGAGACGACGCCACATCGGTTTGTTGAGTTTGTATTTGACAGTTTTGTTGATGCGATGACATATATGAATCGCCCAGAGATAGCTGCCGTTTTTGAAGATCTGCCCAATCACGCAACGCAAGTGAGCGCACACACGTTTATTGAGCGTTCTGACTACGCGAAAACCGAGGCAGACGATTGGCCAATTAAAGGTATTATTTTTGTTGACTATCCCCTTGGTGGGAAAGCAGCATATCTGGAATGGGTTGCTTCCATTTCTTCTGACTTGGTCGGACCCCCTCAAGTGAAAGCGGTATCCTCTTACGACAACTATAATGGTGAATCTCCACATCGGCTTGTTACGTTGGAGTTTGCGAGCCAAGAAGATATTGAAACTTATGAGGAACTGGAAGCTATAATGGCTATTGAAGCTGAACTTGATGTCCAAGCAGGCAGCTGGGTGCTACATACATTTGAGTTAAGATCAGATTACATCAACGAATAATGCTTCACAGCTTGCTATTTTTCTTCGAGGCGTGCTTAGAAAGCGCGCCTCTTTTTTTTTGCATTTCACCGTGCAGGTCCTGGACCACTATATTCCCTACCGAACGACAAACTGTGCGGTTCTTCAAAGGGTCGGAACGGCACCATATCCGCGATTTCCTGAAGCCGTTCTAATACCTCCGAGGGCAATGGACCCGCTTCAACCGCACGGACATTCTGTTCGACTTCCTCTACAGACCGAGCCCCCACCAGCACCGTAGAAATATCAGGATTGGATATAACCATACGGATACCTGCTTCTGGAAGCGAGAGTTCGACTTCATCCAAAAACTGGTAGAGTGCCTTGAACTGTTCCTGACGCGGACGGCTAAGCCACCATGCTCCCGTTTCTACTTCGGCGTGACGGCGTGACAATGCGCCCTGTTGTAAGGGAGCACCGATGACAATTCCCATATTCTGTCGTTTTGCTTCTGGAAAGATTGAGATTGCCGCTTCACGCCAGAGTAGGCTATAATTCTGCGCTGCCAGCACCACATCATAGACCCCTGTTGCCATAATCGCAGGGAGTTGATGTGCAGTTGTGCCGCCCAATCCTGTGAAACGGACAACTCCTTCCGCTTTGAGTTCTGCCAACAGTTCACAGACCGGTCCGTCAAATGTCTTGTGGCTTGTCCACCAATCATATTGTCCGGGGCGATCGGGTTCATGCACCATCAAAATATCAATAGTATCCCTTTTCAGTAAACGGAGACTCTCTTCAACCGACTGACGTAGGAGTTGTTTATCTTTTGGATCAAAGGGTTGCGGTCTACCACCGATTTTCGTAGAAAGATAGTGCGTTTGCAGCACGCCATCCAAAGCTTCTCCAACGACCTCTTCACTGTTCCCGTAGCTCGGTGCGGTATCGACGTAGTTGACACCGAGTTCCAAAGCGCGTCGGATAGCATTATGTCCGTCAGCGCGGTTCCTACCGCCAGCCGTTGAGACAAAGAGTCCGCCCATTCCTAAGACGCTCACTTCAATCCCTGTTCGCCCTAAAATTCGTTTTTCCACAGCTGCTCCTCTGGTTATCTTTGCAAAGTTGGTATTCTAATAAAACCGAGTTTACAATAAATTCTACCGAGGGTCAACACTAAAATTGGTCGCTATTGCAGCAAGAATTTTACTCCATCGCTGCTGCTACGGCAACAAGGTCAAGAATATTGACAACTCCATCGTCGTTAACATCTGCTGCATCTCCTGCTCCGATATGTCCAAGGCGAGCAGCAACGAACGTTAGGTCGGCAATATTGGCACTGCCATCACCGTTGACATCTGTCGGTATTTTGAGGGGTTTAATTACGCAAGGCCCCTCAGTGGTAAAATCCAAACGTTCACCAGCACTGTTTACGATGCTTACCTCAGATAACGCTACAATAGAAGGTTTAGTGTCGATAACTTCATAAGTGAGGGTTGTCAAGGTGCCATCGCCCGTATTACCTCCTGTGAGAGACGTCACAACAAGTGAAACGCTATTCATATTCACACTTGGAGAAACAACAAACGCATCACGAGGCAAGTAATCTCCATTGGTACTGGAAACAAACCGCAGGGCAGTTGCATCGAAGTCTACTGTGAGTTGATAACCAACGACATCCTTACCACCCATAATGTTAACGTTAAGGGTGAACTGTTCACCAACTATAGACGACTCCACCAATGTGGGAGTCATGTGAATACGGGGTTTGGTCTCAGTATCCGGTGTGACATGCCATAGAAGGATTGTTCCATCTGAACTGGCACTCGCCAACGTTGTGCCATCGGGTGAGAAGGCTACCGCATTAACATCCCCTGTATGTCCATGGTGCGTGTCTCGGTTCTCGCTGGTACGGACATCCCATAAATAAACTGGAGAACGTTGATCCCAATTCCAACTTGCACTTGCTAAAGTACGACCATTGGGTGAAAATGCAAGCGCGTTAACTATCCGCGCGCCGATATGTCCGGTGATGAGTTTTAGGCGTTCTCCAGTGTGTGCGTCCCACAACCTAAGCGTTGTACTACCACCACCGACAAGGATGCTACCATCAGGAGAAAAGGCGAGGGCTCTGCTGGCATCTCTATACCATGTGAGTGTATGTAGATGTTCACCGCTATGTGCGTCTCTTAACCAGATACCGTCTAAACCGCCACTGGCGATCTTTTTTCCATCGGGTGAGAACGCTATGTCAAAAGTCCAACGCCCGTTATTGCGAAACGTTTCCTGTAACTGCCCAGTGCGTACATCCCATAAACGGATCGTATAGTCACTACCACCACTGGCGATCTTTTTTCCATCTGGCGAGAATGCGACAGCAAGGACAGCATCCGTATGATCTGTAAATGTATTTACGCATTTTCCAGTATTCAGATCCCATAGGCAGATTGTATTGTCACTACTCCCGCTCGCGAGGATACTTCCATCTGGCGAAAATGCGATGGAATTAATCGTTGCTGTATGTCCCGCGAAAACATTTAGGTGTTGTTCGGTTCTCGTATTCCATAGACGGATCGTGTCATCACCACCGCCACTGGCGAGCAGCACACCGTCGGGAGAAAAGGCCACCGTTCTCATCTCATCCGTAAATCCAGTGAGCGTCTTTAGACGCTGCCCGGTGTGTGAATTCCAAAATTGAACACTGCGCCAATTTCCGCTTGCAAGCGTCCTTCCATCCGGCGAAAATGCGACGAAATCTCCACTTCCGGTGAGCGTTTCACGGAGATTTCCAGTTTGTGTATTCCAGAGTTGGATAGTCTGTGAATTTCCAGTGACAAGTGTATTTCCATCCGGAGAAAACGCGATGGAAAGCACCGATCCACCAGAACCGAATGTATCTCGAAGTTCGCCAGTCTGAAAATCCCACAATCGAATTGTCTCATTCTTCCAATCGCCAACACTTGCGATCATTTTTTGATCTGGTGAAAATGCTACGGCACGTCCGCTAAGTGTATCTCGCGGTTCGCCGGTCTGAAAATCCCACAACCGGATGGTTTGGCTACGATTCTCACCAAGCGTAGCAAAGGTATTGCCATCTGGAGAAAACACTATCTTCTCAATGTTATATGTGTACTTTGTGATAATCCGTTGAAGTTGTCCAGTGTGTGGATTCCACAACCGAATTGTCTCATCGTACCCCGCGCTCACAAGTGTGCGTCCGTCTGGCGAAAATGCTACAGCAGTGACAGCCCGGGTATGTCCGAGTAACGTCCGCCGAATGTCGCCTGTGCGAATATCCCACAACCGAACAGCATTGTCTGAACCTCCACTCGCAAGTGTTACACCATCGGGCGAGAATGCAACGGTATTAACATGGTTTGTGTGCCCAGTGAGCAGTGTGAATTCTTGGTAGGTGTATGCATCGTGAATCCACACCCCGACTGAACTTGCCACGGCGAACCGAGCACCATCTGGAGAAAACGCAAAATCGGTTATCTGTCCTTTTCCGAGACGCGCTTTAGCACCTTCAGGGAGTCCTATTCTCGTCCAATCTTGGGCGAAACTATTGACCAGAGGTAGAGCAACACTGAAAATTAAAGTAGTGATTAAAAACAGCGTTTTTTTCATGCGGTCACTTTCTTATTAACATTTTACGAGTAGAAGTGAAATTCCCGACCGTTAGTGTGTAAAAATAGATACCACTTGCTACAGGTTCACCGAGTTCATTCCTGCCATCCCAATACGCCGCACGACTTCGGTGCTGATATAGTCCAGCGGACTGATGTCCCAACGCTAAAGTCCTCACTACGTTTCCGTTCGCGGCACAGATAGTAATTGTGACCGCCGCAGACTTCGCTAAGTGGTAAGGTATCCATGTCTCAGGATTGAACGGATTCGGGTAATTGGGTAACAGCACCGTTTCTGTAGGCATCCAAAGATTGAAGGTTAGTGCTGAAAGAAGTTGTTCAAGCACCAGAACACCCCTTTGAAAGGTCGGGTCTGTTGCTACGGATGTGTTGTAATTATCAATTTCCCTAAGCCATTCCCGGACATCCGCTGCTGAGAGAACCTCACTCCTAAAGGCTGAGGGCGCACCTATGACAGCGTTCATCATACCCGCCACCAGAACCAGATCAACAATATCAACGATTTCGTCACCATTAACATCCGCAGCATGCTGCTCAGTCTGCCCTAAATGTGAGGCAACAAACACGATGTCGTGGAGGTCTACCACACCATCACCGTTAACATCTTCGGATATTTCGCCCGGGACTGTCTCAGTCCCAGTGCCCCATAGGAGAATCGTGCCGTCACAACTGGTGCTGGCAAGGGTTCTACTGTCTGGTGAGAATGCCAAATCTGTAATATCCTCTGTATGTCCCACGAGTGTCTCAAGAGGGTGAAGTGTCTTCGTATCTAACAGTTGTATCCGATTGTTCTGCCATCCGCTCCATCGGACCGCAAGAGTTCTACCATCGGGAGAAAACGCAACAGAGGTGACATAATCTGGATACTGCAATACTGCCTTGCGTTCTCCAGTATGCGGGTCCCATAAGCGGAGCGTCTGATCATAACTACCACTCGCAAGTGTTTTGCCATCCGGCGAAAACGCAACAGAAGAGACAGCTTCTATATGTTGTGTTGTAAGGCTGTAACGACGTTGCGCAGTAGGAATATCCCAAAAAATAATCTCGGAATCTCCGCTACTACTCACAAGCGTTTTACCGTCCGGTGAAAATGCCAAACAAGTTAGTAAACCGTGATACCCTTTCAAAATATGGCGAAGCTCACCGGTGTGGACATCCCACAAACCTATTGTTCCGGTAATGCCATCCCCGCCATACGCATTCGCAAGGAGTTTTCCATTGGGAGAAAACGCAGCAGCATAGCCGCCACCTCTAAGAGTAGCAATATGGTGTCCAGTACCAGCATCCCACAATCGGAGACGACTATCAAGACCGCTACTTGCAAGCAATTTCCCATTCGGTGAAAATACGACGGTGTAAACCTGATCGATGTGGTCTGTGTAGTGTGCCAGACGCTCTCCAGTCCGAGCATACCACAGCCGAAGCGAGGCACCTTGTGTATCCCACATGCGGATTAAGCCTCCATTTGCACTGGCGATGGTCTTTCCATCCGGCGAAAACGCAACAGTATTGGCTGAACTTGGATGCTCCCCAAAAATCTTGCGAGGTTTTCCAGCATGGGCATCCCACAACCGGAGTGTCCAATCCCAGCCTGCACTGGCGATGGTCTTTCCATCTGGTGAAAATGCAATGGCGAAAACATCCCGTACATGCCCTTCGAGAATTCCGCTAAGCTGTTTCGTGTGGGTATCCCATAACCATATCTTCTCGGCTTTCGCACTTGCCAATGTTGTACCATCTGGTGAAAACGCGAGTGCCCTGATTTCCTCAGGAAATTTAGCATCTCCTTTAAGAATAGTAAGCATCTCACCCGTATGTGCAGCCCATAACCGAATCGTTCCGTCATCACTACCACTGGCGAAAATTTCCCCATCTTGGGAAAATATAACAGCATTAACATCATCTCGGTGTCCTTTAAGACGATTCTTAAGTGCTCCAGTCTGGATATCCCACAACCGAACTGTGTTATCCGCTCCTCCACTGACAATGGTCTTTCCATCGGGTGAGAACGAAAGTGCGTAAGGGGAACCCGTGTTGTCAAAGTGCGTATCTCGAGGTTGCTGCGTGGCTACATCCCATAATCGAATCCGATAGTCGGGCCATTCACCACTACTGGCAAGTATTGTGCCATCCGGCGAAAACGCGAGGGTTAAAACGTCTTCGTATCCCTCAAGCGTACTACGGAGTTCTCCCGTATCTACATCCCACAGCCGAATGACAGGATTTGGCAAATAGCCCCCACTGGCTAAGATACTGCCGTCGGGTGAGAATGCAATCGCCTGAACGTAATCTTGTCCTTCCGAAAGAAGGTTAAGTTCAGTGTCGGTAGATGTATCATAGAGCCACACCCCGATAGAAGTTGCTACGGCAAGTCGAGTGCCATCTGGAGAATACTTGACCTCATTTATATACCCTTTGCCAAAGCGCGCAAGCGCACCCGCCGGTAGTCCGAGCCGTGTGTAATTCTGCGCGAAACCGTTCGGCAAAAACCACATAGAAATCAGTAACAATGCGAAAATAAAGGACATCTTCTGTTTCACAAGTGGAGTGCCTCCTTTTCAAGCGATAAACGCTTATCATAACCAATGCAATTTATATGCCATACCTGAAACGCCAGAATATACCGCTGTTTCCAGTCCTAACACAGATAATCTGCACGAAAATGGGCAATCCCACTTTTACACTGCACGGTATAGGGCATCTACACGCCACGAATGCATAATATGTTTGACAAAGTCCGACCAATGTGCTAAATTGACTATCAACGGCTATTCAAACTATTTCACAGTTAAATTTGAACCTGTAGATAATAGGAGAGTCAACGTATGAGTGATCTACAGTTACAACAGTACCTCTTTGATGTACAAGGCTACCTCGTCATCGGAAATGTCTTGAATTCAGACGAACTCGCAGCCCTCAATGAACGAATTGACGATCAACAACTGCCCACACCCGGAAAAGTCCAAAGATTTGGGAGCGCGCCAGATGGCTCTGGTTTTCTGCAGTGGGGGAAACCGTTTTGCAATCTACTTGACCACCCCAAGATTATGCCGATACTTCAATTTCGGTTAGGTGACTGCTTTCGGCTCGACCGGATTTATGGCATGTATATGGAGAATGGTATGCCGAGAGGTGGGTTGCACGCCGACTACGGTGCCACATCGCCGACAGCCAAAGCACACCCCGGTGAATACTATTCATTCCGAGACAACGAGATCCACAACGGATTCGTCGTTGTGACCTGGAACCTTGCCGATACTGGCCCCGAACACGGCGGGTTTTGCTGTATTCCGGGCAGCCACAAAAGCAATTATAAGCTGCCACAACAGATAGCAGCTTCACCCGAAAATGCGCATTGTGTCGTCATTCCAAACGCACCCGCGGGTTCAGCAATCCTATTTACTGAAGCATTAACCCACGGCACCGCGGCGTGGAACGGAAAACATCAACGCCGGTCACTGCTCTACAAATATTGCGTCTCACATATTGCTTGGACTTCACGGCGTGTGACACCACCGGAGGATATAGTATTAACGGAGCGTCAAAAAATCCTCTTCCGTGACCCTGCCGACCCGTATCGCCATTTCCCATCACTCTTTGACGCAGCATAGTAGAAACAGAGGTAGAAACGAACCCAGATATGCCAAATTTCACACAAGAACAGTTACAAAAGATCACTGCCGACATTTTTGAAGCCGGAGGTGTTCCGAGGGATGAGGCAGCGATTATCGCTGAATTGCTCGTCGCTTCAAACCTCGCGGGGCATGATTCACACGGCGTCCTTCGCATTCCGCAGTATATTGGGCTCATAGCATCTGGACTTATTCAGCCTGGAGCACCGATAGAGATTGAACGTCAATCTCCTTCACATGCCCTCATTAACGGCAATTGGAGGTTTGGGCATGTTGTCGCACAGAAGGCGATGTCGCTCGCCATTGAGAAGGCGAAGTCAAGCACGGTTAGTGCGATCAGTGTCTACAACTGTAATCATATCGGGCGGATCGGAAGCTACCCGATGATGGCAGCTGAAGCCGGTATGGTAGGCATCACGATGGTCAACGCTGGGGGGACTGCGCTGTACGTTACGCCATTCGGTGGACGAGACGGACGATTGGCAACAAATCCCATCGCAATCGCCACACCGACACGCGAAGGGCAGCCGATCCTGCTTGACATCACCAGCAGCGTTGTTGCACAGGGAAAGATTCGGGTTGCCCTGAATCGCGGGGAATCTGTACCGCTCGGTTGGCTCATGAACAGCGAAGGTGAACCGACATCAAACCCACAGGACCTGATGGCATCTCCACCCGGTGCGTTGTTACCGCTCGGTGGGATTGTTGGACATAAGGGGTACGCCCTCGCCTTGATGATTGACATTCTTGGCGGTGCGCTGTCTGGCGCGGGCTGTAGCGGTTCAGGGAACACACGGCTCCAGAACGGTGTCTTGATGATTGTACTGGACATCGCCAATTTTACGCCACTTGACGATTTTTATGACCATGTTGACGGACTCGTTGCACACGTCAAGGCCTCGCCGACTGCACCGGGATTCGAGGAAATTCTGACACCGGGTGAGATTGAGGCACGCCAAACGGAGCATCGTTTACGCGAGGGGATCGCTATCGATGATGAAACGTGGCGACAGATTCAAGAAACTGCAGCGGAGGTCGGGATACCCGAACTTGAGTTTTGAGACAATTGAAACCGCCCATTCAAGCCATTATCTTTGACTTTGACTATACGCTGGCAGACTCTTCAGAGGGGGTCATTGAATGTATCAACTTCGCGCTTGATAGACTCGGTCTTCCACTCGCTGCGGATGATGAGATTCGGCCGACAATCGGTCTATCACTACCCGATGCCCTGGTGATGTTAGTCGGGAAGGACTACGTCCAACACACTGATGAGTTTACACGACTGTTCGTTGAACGCGCTGATGAAGTGATGACTGGCGTGACGGAACTCTTTGACCTTGTTCCAGAAACAGTCGCAGCGTTGCAGAGATGGGGGATCCGACTCGGTATTGTTACACTGAAGTATCGTTACCGTATCGAATCGGTTCTCAGACGGGAGCAGCTGACGGACGCGTTTGAAGTCATCATCGGTTTTGAAGATGTGTCTGAGCAGAAACCGAACCCAACGGGTTTGCTGACAGCAGTTGAAAGATTGGAGTGTGTCCCCCAAAATTGCTTCTATGTTGGAGATAGCATAACCGATGCCAAAACCGCACAGCAGGCTAATATAGACTTTATCGCTGTGCTGTCAGGTGTCACACCACGCGCAGCTTTCGAGGATTATGACGTTTATGCTGTTCTTAAAGATGTGTCTGAGTTGCTAAATTTAGAGTCGGTGAAGAGATAACAACGCCGTTAACAACCAAACAATATCGTCTAACGCGAAGACCTTCTGTTTCGCAGCACTGATGGGTCTCCCAAACCTTGAACGTTGGGTCATCTATAGTAAAAGGGGGCACTAATCATGCAAAATGGACAGATCACTATCGGTGAGTACCTTCTGAGAAAATTGCAAAATTACGGTATTGATCACATTTTTGGCATTCCCGGTGATTATGTAGTGCAGTTCTTCGATATGATCGAGAAAAGCCCTATTCAACACATAGGCACAACACGAGAAGAAACTGCCGGATTTGTTGCAGATGCCTATGCCCGGACAAAAGGCATGGGCGCTGCATGTGTGACGTATGGGGTCGGTGGGCTATCGATGATCAACGCTGTTACCGCCGCCTATGCTGAAAAATCACCGCTCATTGTGATTAGCGGCAGCCCAGGCATAAAAGAGCGGAGTGAAGAGGGGCTTTTGCACCATAAAGGTAAAGATTTCTACACACAACAACGTATTTATGACGAGATAACGGTTGCCTCCGCACTCCTTGATGAACCCTTTACCGCCTTTAACGAGATAGATAGGGTCCTTGACGCTGTGTATTGGCAGAAGCGTCCCGGCTACATTGAACTCCCACGGGATATAGTAGGTATGCTGGGAATACCCTCCCAACGGCCTTCAACGGGCGACCGCCAGAGTGACCCGGAGACATTAGAGGCCGCCTTAGCAAATGCAATTGCCTTCATAAATCAAAGCAAAAATCCTGTCATTTTGGCAGGCGCAGAACTCCACAGATTCGGCTACCAAAACAAATTACTCCAGCTTGCAGAAGAAAAACAGTTTCCGGTGGTGACCACGCTGCTGGGCAAATCGGTAATGCCAGAGGCGCATCCGCTCTACTTGGGTATTTACGGCGGCGCGCTGAGCAGGGAAGAAATCACAGTACTCGTTGAATCTTCCGATTGTCTTATCACCCTCGGTGCCTTTATGACCGATGTCAACCTCGGCATCTACACGGCAAACTTGGAGCGCAGTCGCCGAGTATACGCAACCTCGGATAAAATTTCGGTCGGCTACTCTACCTATGAAAATGTCACGTTTGAAGATTTTATGGATGGATTGTATTCTCCGAAACTTCATAAACGGGGAAACATAGATTTGGAGTGGGTCACGGAAGTGCCAGAACCGTTCAAGATGATGCCCGACCAGCCGCTCACAATGCGACGCTTGTTCCAACAGCTAAATCTACTGCTGTCTGAAGACATGACAGTTATCCCTGATATCGGCGACAGCCTCTGGGCGGCTTTAGACTTACGGCTTCCAGCACGTACCGATTTTATTGCGCTTGCCTACTACACCTCAATGGGGTTTGCAGTTCCCGCCGCAATCGGTGCCCAACTCGGCAAACCCACAGCCCGACCACTTGTCATCGTAGGCGATGGCGCATTCCAAATGACGGGTACCGAACTCTCAACGACGATTCGCTACCGGCTCAATCCGATTGTTCTGATCTTAAACAACCACGGATACGGCACCGTCCGTCCCTTTATTGAAGGCCCCTTTAACGATATAGAAAATTGGAACTACACCCATATCCCGGAACTCTTTGGCGCAGGACGCGCATTTGCTGCCCGTACAGAAGGCGAATTTGATACTGCCATGAAAGCAGCACTTGCTGAGACGCAACATTTTGTCTTGATTGAGGCGGAACTTGACAAATTGGACATTTCGCCCGCACTTATGCAGTTGGCAGAACAGGTGTCTAAGAAAGTTTAAATCTGAAAATAAAATGTTCGTTTATATCTTCATTTTTTCTTTCTATTGCTACATATAAGCTATTGATGACGAAACGGGACATAGATTTAGAAGACAGCATGGAGGTCGGGATAGCTGTGCTGTCGGGTGTCACGCCACGAACGGCTTTTGAAGATGTATCTGGCTTATTAAGTTTAAAATCTGTGAGAAGATAGCAACACCGTTAACAATCAAACAACACCAAAGGAGCTGGATCAATCATGAAAACGATGATTTTATCTCTCCTCTTCGGGCTTCTGCTCGTTCTTTCAGCGAATGGAGCGTTCCTGCCAGAGGATAACAGCGATGCGTTTGGGTTGGAATATGGAGAATCCATCGCGGGGTTTATTCCGAACGCCCCCAAGATTGATGGAAAACTTGATGATTGGAAGTATGCTGTTTGGGTCGCGTTTGACTCAGAGGATGAGCTGCTGCGGGGACAAGGCGCGTGGGAAGGGAAAGATGACCTGACGATGACTTGGTCAACGATGTATGATGCGGAAACCTTCTATTTCGCAGCAGCTGTACGCGACGATATTTTCGCACCAGCGGCAAATGCCGGACAACCTTGGGTAGGCGATACAATTTTTCTGTACATCGACTGGGAGCAAGTCGGAGTCGGAGCTCCTGCATGCAAGCCCAATTTCGCATATATCAACAAGAAGGCACTCGTTACTGATTTCAGTGCGATCAAAAACCCGGATCTCCCGAAATCCGATATTGCGATCGTGCCGACACCTGAATTGGGTAAAGGTGGTATGATTTATGAGGTAGCGATGCCGTTTAAATGGCTCACAAAGGTAAAAGTCAAGGAAGGGACCGAAGTCGGGTTTACCCCTGGATATGAGGAAGGCACGGATGATCCGGAGAAGAAAGGTGGGCTTGTGTTTATGGATTGGCACGGTCTGAACCCAGACGAGTCAGCGAATCTTGGCACTTTGACATTTGGCGGTCCACTCGCTGTTGATCCGATAGGTAAACTAACACTAACATGGGGACAGTTAAAGAAATCCCTACCATAGATGATAGGTGGAAGGAATGGAAGAATGGAGAATCCTCTACACTTCCATTCTTCCAATCTTCCTGTCTACCAAACCACTAAGCAACGCAGGATTTTGTGTAAGTCTTATAGTTATAGAAAATCTGACAACCACATAAGGAGGGAACAATGGGGGGACCAGGCTTTGGAGAAGTCATATTATTGATGCTATTAGTATATCCGTTGGGGGCTATGTTGGGGGCAATCATGATTGGTGTCGGTATTGCCTTAGGTTTCAGATGGGGTGGTAGATGGCTTTTGAAAATCATTTACAACGATCCTGAATTTGAAAAATGGCTGAAACGGGTTCTTAACGCCTCTGAAAAATAAGATTATATTGATATAATTGAATCCTCCGCTGACGTTTGCAGACAAGTATCTATAACGCAAGTTGCCACCTTTTCATACACATAGCACTCCGCTGGAGTGCAATCGCGTAAATACATGGTTTTCTATAGATATACCACCCCTCTGGGGTGTGAAAACGGACTGCAAACCTTTCTGAACTGTGAAAAATCTGTTAGTAGCAATTTGGGTTATCTATAGCACGTTGTCTTGTCAAAATCCTATAGATTGGTTTGACAAGCACCCACCGAAGTTGTTAAACTATCTAATAAGTCTGGCGTTCAGCGCAAGATTCTAAACGTAATAGGGGCAGATCAAATATGGAAGGATTAATAGGTCTAATAATAACGATTCCTCTTGGAATAGTATTCGGAGCGGCGACAATAGGACTCGGTATCAAATGGGGTGGCACTTGGCTGTTGAGAGCAATTTCCAGTGATCCTGCGCTCGAAGATTGGGTAAAACGGATTTTCAACACTGAAAAATGAGACGATAATATAATATACAACGCCTCTGCTGATATACTAAACCGATCAGATTGAACTATGTCAAAAAAGAAACAAGAGATAGAAGGTATCTTACCACTTTTCACGGAATTGCTTGAAAAAGCCGATAGTTTGCTAAACCGTTTGGATGCACACACAGCGAACGCACCGAGCGAATGCCTCGACAATTATATCGCTTTTCAGTGGCGAGCACAGAATGGTACAGGATATTTCGTGCCTGTTAAGCACCCGCATCTTGTCGATAGCACGGATCTCATTGGCATAAACTCGCAATGTGCAGCGTTAGATCGAAACACGCGTCAATTTTTACAGGGGCTGCCCGCGAACCACGTCTTGCTATGGGGCGACCGTGGCACAGGGAAATCCTCGCTTGTTAAAGCGATGCTGGAACGTTACGCTGACGAAGGGCTTCGACTGATAGGTATCGGCAAAGAGGGACTTATCCATCTACAAGAAATTGCGGAGGTATTGTGGGAACGCTCGGAGCACTATATCCTTTTCTGTGATGATCTCGCATTCAACGAAGATGAACCCGAATACCGTGAACTAAAAGCGATGCTCGAAGGCGGTATCTCCGCCTGTCCAGATAATGTTCTCATTTATGCCACTTCAAACCGTCGGCACTTGATGCCTCGACAGGTACGTGAAAACCAGTATCCTCAGAACGATGAAGATGAGTTGTATCCGCGCGAAGCGACGGAGGAGAAAGTGTCGTTGAGTGACCGTTTCGGTTTACGTCTCGCTTTTCATCGGATTTCACAAGACACTTATTTAGAGATTGTCTCCCACTATGCGCTAAAGCGAGGGCTCTCTGTTCCAACGGAGACGTTACACCGAGCAGCGTTGGAGTGGGAGGCATCCTCAAGTGGACGGTCTGGACGTGTTGCCTATCAATTCGTTGCAGACCTCGCTGGACAATTAGCCCTCGAATCAGAGGCAAAAAAGTAGTAGGCACGCTCCGCGTGCCGTAACAAAAAATCCACACGGTTTTAACCGTGTATCTATGGAGGTTTTTATGAAAACCCGGTTGATTTTCTATTTCACACTAACGCTCCTTCTGAGCAGTATGTTTTTAACACAAGCGACAAATGCTGTGCCGAAAAAAGGCACATTGCGGGTCAGCGGTGATAATACCTGGACAGCCTTTATCGACGGTGAAGAGGTTGCCCAAAGTGGAAACTGGCAAGCCCCCACCGTCAGCGAGTTTACATTGAAAAACGGCTTCGCACAAATTGCCGTCTATGTCCACGATGCCGAACCCGGTGCCGCCGGTAGAGGTGGGTTCCTCGCCGATATTATCCTTGATGCTAAGCCTGATTATATCGGAACAGGCGAAGACGGCTGGCGATGCGATACCGGTAAACCTATCGCTGATCGGAATGATGGTTGGGAGAAAATTGATTTCGACGACAGCAAATGGGAAGACGAACTCGAAATCTACGAAAAATTCGGGGAAGGTATCTGGGGATTCGGTGCCGCAGTGATGGCACAAATTCTCAAAGATCCAGATTGTGAAGCCAATTGGGTCTGGTGTGGCCCTAACGATGCCGAAGATGATATCTATTTCCGATATACGATCGGTACACTTCCTGTTGAACCGCAAGACAAACTCACCACTACGTGGGCGCGTATTAAAAATGAGGCTAAATAATCCGGTTAATCGCGGGCACTCGATCGTAAAACTTTAGGATTCGATTAGAAGCAATGCTAACCAACTCTATCATACACAACAAATAAGGAGAACGACGTGAAAAAACTTTTCACTTCAACAATTTTAGTTTTAACTTTAGCCTTAGTCGCTTCTGTCACTTGGGCAGCGACACTCCGTATCAATGGTGACAACTCTTGGGTAGGTTTCGTTAACGGCGAACAGGTTGCCGAAGGCGATAACTGGCAGCAAGCCACTATCACCGAATTTGACATGCCGGACGGTTACGCCGTTATCGGTGTCTATGTCCACGACGCGGAACCCGGCGACACCGGGCGCGGCGGTGCGCTATTTGATGTCATCCTTGACGACGGCACCTATATCCCTTCTGATGATACCTGGAAGGCGGATGCCGGTGCACCACTCGCCGATCGCAAAGACGGTTGGGAACAACCCGATTTTGACGATAGCAGCTGGGATAACGCGACACAACTTGATCAGTTTGGTGCCGGTATCTGGGGATTCGGTGCAGACACAATGCGTCAAACTTTGAAAGATCCTGACTCAACGGCATACTGGGTCTGGGCAGGTCCTAATGACGTGGAAGACGATGTCTATTTCCGAAAAATTGTCGGAGATCCACCAACCACACCTGTTGAACCCGGGGGGAAAGTTACCACGACGTGGGGTGCTTTGAAAGCAGCACAATAAATTTAACGCCTATAGGGAACGGCTTTCGTGCTGTTCCCTACACCCCTTCAATAACCCTCGCAATTGCCGCAAAGACCGTCTCAATATCCGATGCATCAAGACATGAGTAGGCAATCCGTAACTCAGTCTCACCAAGGGCAATTGTGCCGATGCCGTGTTCTTCCAAGAGCCGTTGCCGAACGGTTTCTGCGTTCCCAGATTTAAGGTTCAGACACGTGAAATAGCCTGCATGACTCGGATACACTTCCCAAAGCTTCGCATACCGTACATCAGAGGCGACCGCCTTCACTTTCAACGCACGCGCCTTGAGCGTTTCGTAGTTGCGCTGTTTCTGTTCAGCATATCCCGGTGCCTGCATTGCCTCAAGGATAAGCGTTTGGGAGACTTGTGATGCACCGGAGGTATTCGCCCGGGTGAGTCCGCTTAATTTTTGCGCAAGTGGCTCCATTGCTGTCTCTTCGAGTCCAAAGGTGATAAACGCCACACGTAACCCCCATGCGTACGCCTCTTTCGTGGCACCGTCTATCTTCACCGGCACCACATTCGGGTGGCACCCAACCAACAACCCGAAAAGTGATTCTTGCATGACCGTTGCATCGTACCACAAACCGGCGTAGGCATCATCAATCATAACGAGGATATGGCAGCCCGCCTCCGCCCGTGTCAGAATAGCGTCCACAATTTGCTGTGCTTCTACGCGGGTAACCGCATAACCGGTCGGATTGTGCGGAAAATTCAGGAGGATTAGCAACTTTTCAGCAGTAGCGTTGGCGAGTGTCTCACGAAATCCGTGTGTGTTAAAATCGCTCGAAGCATTGAAGAACGGGTAACTCTGGATATTCGCACCGGCTTTAGTTTGGAAGATGAGTCGGTAATTTCCCCAGATCTTATCTGGTAGCACAAGTGCGTCTCCACTATCGACGAAGAGTTCCGCGAGCAGACTAAATCCGTGCGTCATACCGCTTGTCACAATTGGAAGACTGAATGTTTTTCCCGCGAGTGTTGGATTCTCTTGCAAAAGATGTGCTTGCCACGCTTCGCGTAACGCCAGTTGACCGAGTACGGGCGCGTACCCGTAAACGCTCTCCAGTGTGAGTTCCGGGACCAGTTCCCGCGAGACCGGCAGGTGCATCATGTCGCCCGCATCTTCTGAAAAATCTAAGGCAATCGCGCGCGTCGCATTGAACAGGTGGGCTTTCGTGTTCGCCTCCGCGGTCTGGCTTAAGATCCCTTTCGGGAGGTAGATGCGTTTCCCTAACTCGGAGAGAAGTGCGAAAACCACTGGTGAGGCGGAGCGAATCTGTTCGTTTAAATCGGCTGCTAATGGATTTAAGTCTTGCATAATTCCCAAAGCCGCGAAAAATGTAATTTTTGAAGAATTAATGACGTTTAAGTATCTAACAAATCGATAACAGGTGTATGACACACCGCATTTATAGTCGTGCAATGCGTCGCACATCCAAAACCACAGCATAATTCATGAAGCATCACCTTCATGGTAGGGCAATCTATCACATGTTCAACATAATTACCTACTTTACTGTAATTGTGGACTGCTACCAACTTAATGTCAACAATTTTCCGCCAAGGCTCGTTAGGCATTATATGCTAACAAAGAGGCGCGAATATCGTTGAGACGGGTTCAGCAGCGGAAATAAAAAGGAGTTATTTCTGATGAAAACTGAATTTAAAACAGTATACCAATTAAGCGTTGTCCTTGCGATGTGCGGGCTGATGCTTTTTAGCTACACGGGCTGCGGCGGTTCTGATAGTGCTGACGAAGCGGAGGGTGCGTATGCTACAGACGGGTATGCTTCGCAAGGCGGCACATCTTTCGGATTGACCCCTCCGAGCGGTGTCGCTTATAACGGTGCCGTCTTTAAGGATTACGGTACGAATCAATTTATTGATACAAGAGATGATCACCTTTCGACATTTGGTATGGATGTTGATACCGCCTCCTATTCTATCACGCGAAACTATCTTCGGGATGGATACCTTCCGCCGCCGGAAGCCGTTCGAGTAGAGGAATTTGTTAATGCTTTTGATTACAATTACCGACCCCCATGGGGTGAAGCATTTGCTGTGCACGTTGAGGGCGCACCATCCCGATTTGGTGAGAGCGGGCAACTCCGATTGCCGCAAGATCGCAGACGACGCCGATTTCCGCAAGATGACGAACAACTCCACTTGCTCCGAATCGGTATACAAGGGCGCGTGGTTCCAGACGAAAACCGAAAGGACGCGATGTTGACTTTCGTCATTGATGTCTCCGGTTCAATGGCCATCGAAAACCGGTTGGAATTGGTCAAAGATGCCCTAACGCTTTTGGTTGAAGAGCTCCGTCCGAGGGATAAGGTGGCTATTGTCGCTTACAGTAACCGGGCGCGAATCGTCCTTCCGCATACCGGTATTGAGGGACGTGAGGGGATCCTGGCAGCAATTCATTCGCTTGTACCAGAGGAGGCAACCAATGTTGACGAAGGACTCCGCCTTGGGTACAGCCTCGCCTTGCGCAATCCAAAGCTTGACGGCATCAACCGTGTGATTCTCTGTTCCGACGGCGTTGCCAATGTTGACGCAACAGACCCTGATGTCATACTCAGAAAAGTTCGCGGGCATGTTGCGGAGGGGATTACCTTAACAACGATCGGGGTCGGCATCGAGAATTTCAACGATGTCCTTCTGGAGCAACTCGCTGATAACGGCAACGGTAGTTACGCTTATGTGGATACCCTCAATGAAGCGAAACGGGTGTTTGTTGAAAACTTAACAGGCACACTACAACTTATTGCTAAAGACGCAAAGGTCCAAGTTGACTTTAATCCGCAAGCCGTCAGTCGTTTTCGACTGCTCGGCTATGAAAACCGTCGGCTCGACCATGAGGAATTTCGGGATGACAGCGCAGATGGCGGAGAAATCGGTGCAGGCCATAGCGTCACAGCACTTTATGAAATTAAACTCTCTGAAGGTGCAAGAGGACATTTGGCGACTGTCTCTATACGTTACGAGGATCCGGATACCTATCGTCCCTCCGAAATTAACGAGGAAATTTTCACAACACAGTTGAAGAGGACATTCCAAGCGGCATCCCCTGAATTTCAACTCGCAGCGATTGTAGCGGAATTCGCAGAAATTCTGCGCAAGAGCTTTTGGGCGAAAGATGGAAATTTGGCAGCCGTATCGCAAAGCCTTAGAGATATCGCACCGCGTATCCACAATGAACAAGTCGATGAACTCAGACACTTGGTAAGCAGCGCCGCGCGCTTTAAGGCATCAGACCTTGAATAAACCATAGGGCTTACCCGAATCGGTGAGGCACCCAACTTCGTTAATCGTGTATGGGTAGGCATCCGAATTTTGCGTAAGCCCTAAAAAAATAGGACATACGGCGGCAATAGGAGCAAACATGAAAGCACTTCTGAAAAGCCTGACATTTATCATTATCTTTGTCGTTTTCGTCGGTTTCGGCTTTGGCGTTTATGTTTTTCAAGCACCACCCGTTCAGCAGACGAAGGTTCCGAAATTTCAGATTCACACGCGTACAGCCGTGCGCGGAAGACCGGTAGTCACTTCAAAACCGCTTGCCTATACGCAAGATGTATATCGCTTCAATTTGGACCGGCAATATATCAGCAACCTGAGCAGTGGTAAATTGGAACGTGAACTTCTGTTTAGCGCGGCATTGACGCATCGTGCAAGACTCAAAGGAGCAGCTCTGGACAAGGCGTTGAGAACAGAGATCGACTGGCAAAAGATGTTCGCGAATATGACAGAAAATATCCGCTTTGGTCCGAGTACGCCCCTCCTTGAAGTTTTGATAAGCGGTGAGGAGTGGCTGCTCAGGAATACGCCGGGTGCCGGGTATATAGTCACCAGAACAGATAACCAGATTGATGTCTATCTCCCTGACCTAAAGAACGCGTTTGACACAAACAAACTGGAACTCTCAACGGCTCTGGAAGTTTCTACCGAACAGATAAACAAACAGTGGTTCATTAAAGATAAGAAACACGGGCAGATTTATCGGATCACGAACGGTAAGGAAAACCTCATTGTCTACCAGCAATCTAAGTATGAAATTCTGACGTTGCTGTTTGAGATTAGTTCAGCAGCGCAGGTTTCCCTCACCGAAGGCAAATTGTCTCAAGAACTGATCCAAGGGTTCAAGGCGGCGAAAATACCGCTGGCAGGACGGGCAGAAGTATCAACAATTGAAGAGGGTGTCAGTTGGCAGGTAGCCGATCTTTCGCTCATATATAACGTCCGAAACGAGGACGATCGATTAAAGATCTATCTTGACCTTGAAAGTAGATGGCTCCATATTAGGGCTGACGACAGCGTAAAAGGTTGGGTACAACGTGACCGCGGGACCATTTTTGAACCGCCTCCGCCGATACCGAGTTCACGCCAGTTAGCGAAAAAACGGTTGCTCGTACTTATTGAGACCGTAAAAGAGAAAGTAGGGATTTCCAATGAAGAAAATCAAACCGAAGATACTGCGTCCCGGTAGCCGTATCGCAGCGATCTCGCTTTCTTGGGGCGGCCCCGGTACTGTCCCGTATCGTTACGAGATAGGTAAACAGCAATTTGAAGAAGAATTCGGCGTAACGGTTGTTGAGACGGCGCACGCCTTGCGCGATGCAGATTGGCTTGCCAAAAATCCTGAAGCGCGTGCCGACGATTTGATGGCAGCTTTTGCCGACGAGACAATCGACGGTATTATCTCAACCATCGGTGGTGAAGACTCTATCCGCACGCTGCCGCACCTTGACTTGGACCTGATTCGGAAGAACCCCAAAGTCTTCATGGGTTTTTCGGATACGACTATTTCCCACGCTGCCTGTTTTAAAGCGGGGATCGTTTCATTTTACGGGCCCTCGTTTATGGCAGGATGTGCCGAAAACGGCGGAATGTTTCCGTATATGGTGGATTCTGTTCGACGCACCCTCTTTTCCGCCGAACCGATTGGCGTTATTGAACCAAATCAAACGGAATGGACGGTTGAATATCTACCGTGGGAGAACCCTGAAAACCAATCCATTCGCCGGAAACTGAACCCGTGTGAGGGTTGGAGATTTCATCAGACAGATGGGATCGTTGAAGGTCAACTTTTTGGCGGCTGCGTTGATGTTTTGGACTGGCTTCGCGGCACTGACTATTTCTCCGCTGCTGGGGACCTTCAAGGTGCTGTGCTCTTCTTGGAAACCTCTGAAGAGGGGCTTCCACCCTCATTTTTAGCACGGTTTGTGAGATGCCTTGCAGCAATGGATATTCTTGACGGACTCAGCGGTATTCTGCTTGGACGACCCGGCGGAGGCGTTGATCCTGCGACTTTTCATGCGTACGATGACGCGCTCTGTAAAGCCGTACGCGAGGAGTATGGGTTAAACGATATGCCCATTGTCACGAATATGGACTTCGGGCACACGGATCCGATGTTCGTCCTTCCGATCGGGACAAAGGTGCGTATCGATTCTGCCAACCAGGAGATTGCCATTGACGAGGCAGCAGTCACTAAAAACTAATACAGATAGGTCCTTGTGCTGCCATTACCGATTTTCCGAAATCGGATAAAGTGTGAGCCTCGCTTTCTTACCCGATCCTTCATCTGCAATTATGAGTGTGCCATCCGCAGCGAAGGTGATACCTTCCGGCTGACGGTGCCACTGGGCAGGAAACTCCTTGGCTGCAACGACCTGACCACCTGGCGTAATCTCCGCGATTGCCCGCTGACGCGCGGCGAGGACAAAGTAATTTCCTGACACAGGGTGTCGTTCAATGCCAGAAGGCTGAAATTCTTTTCCCCCAATATAACGTGTGAATTCAATGACAGGTATGACGATATGTGCATCTGCAACGAGTTGTTTTTCATCAAGTGACCAATGGTATATGACCAACTGTTCTTTCAAGTCTGCTCTACGAGCGTCTTTGCACATCAGTAAGAGTGCCTGCTGGGTTGCGTCGTACGCTAAACCTTCTATTTCATAATCTCTACCGACACCAGTAGCATAGCTATTATAAAGGACGGACTCCCCCTCAGTTCCCCTACTACCTTCGTATATGCGCCCTGAACTTGTGACCAAATAGACCTTGTCGTTAACTGTCGCAATACCCTCAAAATCACCGTTTACTGGGTTCTTCATATCTGCTAATTGGAATGCTTTTACGATTACCTCACTCTGATAATCTATCTCGTAAATAACCGCCTTTTCATCATTGTGAGCCATGAGGTGATTGTCAAGCGTCATTGCTAAGCCAGAAATCTCATAGAGACGACCGGGCAGCTTCCAATGCGTCGCTGTCTCTACTTTCAGGTCATAACTTTCGAGAGATATTTTCCTTTGTCCTACCGCCTTTGTACCCGCCGAAAGGTGGTCAAGTATAGTGTTTGGATTCATATTTAGCAAATCTTCACGCAAACCTGTTGATGGAGTCTCTTTATCAACCTTTTCTTCACGCAAACCTGTTGATGGAGTCTCTTTATTGACTTTTTCCCCACTCAAACTTGCTGATGGAGTCTCTTTATCAACCTTTTCTTCACGCAAACCTGTTGATGGAGTCTCTCTATAAACTATTGACACTAAAAGGATAAGAAGGCTAAAAACAAAGAATCCTAACAAGAGTTTATTTCCGCGATTCTGCATGTGCGATCATACCCCCCCGAGTTCTTGCCCCTTCAGTTTTACGTCGTTGATACATCCTCTTCCGTTTTCTTCTATATCCTGTATAAAGGAAGGCAAAGTGACAGATTTTTTTAGCCAAACATCAAACACAACGATGGCAGTCCCATCCGGGTTTTCCACCACATTTGCTACCTGCCACCGTTTGGCACTGGATTCAAGAATTTGCACAGTTGATTTTTTAGCGACATTGACCTTCGTCGTGTGCACTTCGATCTGGGCATTATAAAGGTTTTCAGTGGCGATGGCCCCTTCTCCAGGGGTTGTACCCCATTTTCGAGAATTATCGATTCTCCAGCCAGAAAGGATTTCCGGTTGCGCGCCAAAATTGCTTTTCCACACACCCAGAGTTACGATGACAAAAACCAGGGATGCAAGATAAGCCACTAAAATAAGTTGCGTACCCGCCGCGAGCCCTATCCCGATAGCCATAAGCATATATACGGAATCCATCGGCTCTTCAAGTGAAGTGCGAAAACGGACAGCGGCCACGATACCCGCCAAACTAAACGCAAGCGCAATACTATCCTTGACCAAAAAAAACGACTAACGATATGGCAATAGGGATAACGAGCAAAGTGTGTGCGAAGGATTGACTGTAGCTCTTGCGCGGTCGCGTCCAACGATATAACCACGTAATCGGGAGCGTGACCCAAAATGCCATTGCCAGAGCGACCATCACCGGAATCGTGCGTGCCGGATCAACAAATGTGACCATGAGCAAGACTTCTGTGAGATTGCCTTCTACAAGCGTCGCAACCCCCTCTTTGATTTTCTCCAGGTCACCTTGTTCGCCTTCAAAGAAGCGTTCACGCCCTTGGACACGTTCACGCTCTTGCGAGACATAAATCAGAATTTGGGGGAAGAGGTGAAAAATCCCGCCGAGAGCCAAAAGCCATGCAAGATAGTAAACAACGAGACGTATGATTATGTTGTTGAGTATCCCATATATCTTGTTGAGCATACGCTATTTCTCCTATTTGATTGCCTAAAACATGAAACCCGCGCGCAGATACACACCTGTCAAGTCATCACCATTGATGACCGCAACACTCAAGGTCTGCTTGCGTTCGAGAAAAGAGAGCCAGAATCCGCCGCCGACACCTGTGTGCCATTTGTCGGCATCGTTCGGATCTTCGGCGAAAAATACCCGGCCGACATCAGCCGCAATGAACACGCCGAACTCTCCCGGCACTATGAAGTCGATTGGGAGCAGCGCAAGGTGCAGTTCGGCATTCCCATACACCGAGGTGTCTCCAGCGAACCGATTTTTCCGGAAACCGCGTATATGGCTATCGGATAGACCGGTAGCAGCAAAGCCGGGACCGCCGAGAAAGGCACTTTCGTGGAAAGGATAAGTTCCCCATACTTTCTTGCCACCTACCCTCAGTGCCAGAGTCGGGTTCGTCGGAATAGGGGCAGTGAGGTAAGTGTGTACGCGTCCTTCTATACTGCCAAACGGAGACTCCACATCCCAGGCTCCTGGGTAGACAGCTCCAGCAGCACTGACCAAAAAACCGTGAGTGGGATAGGCTGGATTGTTTCGCGTGTCGTACATGATTTCACCCGACGCGCCTACCTGACCAAAGTAACCTGTGCCATAGTACACCGGGCGATCCGGAGAGTAGATGAATCTATCCGCGTTGGCATCTGATGGCGTGCTTGAATACTTGAGGATCGGCCCCAGGGACACGGTCAATGTCGAGCGCAGCGGTTCCGCAGGCCCCCCAGGCACTTCTTCCTCATGCTCTTTCCGGCGAAAATAGAGGGAGGGTACCAAAGCGACATGGCTCTGTTCCACCTTATAAAAGGAAGACGGTTCTGGAATCTGAGTGTCGTTGCCGAATCCGTTGAATCGGATTGTCTGGATGCCAGAATACTTGAAGCGAACTCTTCCATCGAGATTGGACAGGACGCGGCGAAAGTCGCCGGTATAGGAGGCAAAAGGCTCGAAACCATTCGTGGCAAGTCCAACGTTGAAAGAATGCCGCGAAGCGAAAGGGGCTTTTCGATAGCCGAAGTACATCCGGCTGTGGTGTGCCCTCAAGAACAGACCCAGATCCGGATTTACCGTAATGCTCGGGTAAGTAAAGGTATGCTTACCCCAGTCCAGGGCATACCGGGCAAGTAAAATGGGAATCCATCCGGGAGGACGTTTGTAGGAAGTCTCATCGATTTTCGCACCCTTGCCTTTGACAAACCGATTTTTTCCACGAAAATCATAGAACCGAGTCTTTGATGCACCCGCCTCGGATGCGTTTGTAAATGTGTCGTCCCCACCGCCACCATCTATACGAACGGTAATGCGACCCGTTGTGCCTGATATTTCCGCGCGGTCGTCTCCACCCCGGAGGTATATTCGGACTTCTCGCGATTCTTCGGGGACGAATGTCCTCTGGAAATACGGAGCCTTCCTTTCTCCGTCGGGACCTTCTATGAGACCGATACGGACGACCAAATCACCACTCGGTGTATGCTCACACGCGACGTACTCGTTCTGATCAGTCGCCTGGATTTCAGGCTGGCGGGTAATCAACGCATAGTACCTGCTGGCAAATTGAGGCAATGCGTCCCGTCTCGATTTGAGTGCCTCAGTAACAGTCTCTCCAACGACCTCGTAATACGGCTGGGGAAGCCGCCTGACCGCCGCCTCTATAACCGGGTCGGATAGATCCTCGCGAAACGTTGTTACCACCGAGTCCCAGGCAGCCTTATCGAGTTCGACAAGGAACTCGCGATCGAGTTCCCAACCAGTTATCGTCAGACCCAACAGACTTGGATACTTATCCTCGAATTCCATGAAAACGGGGACCCCTCTACGCGCGACTGCTATGACGACCCCGTCAAGGTCGCTAAGAGCGTGGTCGCGATCCTCCGGTATGGGAACCCAGATATGTCCTTCGCCATCGGGGAACCGCGCCCATCTCCATTGACCGTCATGACGGTCCTTGTCGCCGATGAGAAAATCCATCAATCTCGCCTTGAGAAAAGCGCGGGCATCAACGCGGTTAGAAGGCGTTTCTTCCAAATGCTCCCACAACTTCTCCGTTCCGCTGATCTGACGGGACCCCGCAAAGCCGGGAGTATTATCAACACCTTCGGAAGGGTGTTCCTGTAGCGTTCCTATGAGGCCGGCAAAGTCCTTGCGGTACTCCTTCAACCTCGGATCATCCGGAATAACAACAAGCGTATGCTTGGAATGGAGGATACCGGTGGCTTCCATCAGCGGATCAATTACAAGGGCACCTGTCGGTAGGAGTGCACTAACCATATTCTGAAGGAAGTCGTCAGCAATCGTACCCTTGAGGACTTCCCATATCCGTTTGGTGGGATCCTTGTCCAGGGAACGAACCGTATACCGGCGACCATCCTCACCTGTGAAATGAAGGGATATGGACTGTCCAAAGCCACCAGTGCGAAGCGGCGTCAGCCCGCCGCCTACGCTGTCGAGGTCGAGGACTGCAACTTCGATTGGGGTGGTCCAGAGATCCCGGTAATCGCTGCCATAGATCCAACGTTTGAACCCGCCGGCGCGGAACCTTTCCCCCGGAACGACTACGTGGGTCCTGGCACCCTGTGGAGGAATAGATCGATGAATCCGGTATCCTGGAGGAGGTGAGTCCTTCTCAGATGCCGATACTGCCGGAATAGAAAGAATAAGCACCAACGAAAGTAACAAGGCGTTCCATTTAGAAAATATCATTAATAATATGCCTCCGTCTCTGTAGAAAGAAGAAAGGGCCATCATGCTTATGTGTAGTGTTCTCATCACCAACCGCAATAGTTGGGAGACCTGACCGTAGTTAATACCTTGATTCCCGTTCAACCTGGGGAGAATCCGCAGAAACACTGGATTTAGTCTGGGATTAGACTAAATCCGTTCCTTGTATTACATTTCCATTCTTTGTATTACATTGCAAAAACACCTACACAACTCAAGATTTTTTATCAAACTTGTTTGCAAAAATCGTGCCAACTCTTCCAACCCTCTGATTTGTCATTGTGCGTTCTACCGGTTCACGTCCGATACAACCTTGTAAAATCAGGGTTTCTAACATCTTATTAATTCTAAATCCAATGAGAGCTCATTTCGCTAACCCGTGTAAAACCGCAAAAATTTTTGTGGTGTTTGCCAAAGTTTTTAGCTTCAGAAAAGATTTTGGGTTTGCCAAAAGGAACGTTCCATACATTGATTCACGAAAGCACCGAGAAGACAACCAGCACAAAGCATTATAATAGGTCTATTTTAAATATTATTCCAGTTAATAAAGAATCAAGTCTGTATCTAACCCTATACTATACGATACTTTACGGCAAAAAGCAAATGGTAGAGGGCTATTTAATTTTCGGTTTTTTCGTAATATTCACACCAGCATTGAGGCGCATCCGCAGAAACCTTAACTACGACCTTTTGCACCACCCTATCCATCGCGAGAAATATGAGTTCTGAATCTTCGTCCTGATTTTTTGATTGACTTATGTATCTAAAACCTGTATCCTTATCAAAAACCGACACACTTCTACCCGGAGGGTGCTATGAAGCATTACCCAAGAAGTCAACATACCCTTTCGTCAGTTAGGCAATACCCTTGTAAAAAAAATGAACATCCTTTTCCTATCGCCTACGGTGCCGTTCCCACTCACCGATGGCGGACGTATTCGGGTTTTTAACCTCCTCAAACAAATTGCAGCGAAAAGCGATGTGACACTGCTCGCTTTGGAGACACAACCGACAGATGCAGACGGAGTCACGCAGTTGCAGCAGTTAGGCATTCAGGTTCACCTCGTCCCCAACGCACCGAAACTTCCACGCCTATCGTTAGGCACACTCGTCACCGCTTTTCTCAAACGGCAACCGATTACCGTTGCCCGCTATGCGCTGCCTGCCTATCGCCAAAAATTTCGAGAGTTAGTCGCAACTGAAGACTTTGATCTCGTCCATTATGAGATGTTCCACACGGCACAGTTTCGGACGGACACCGACCTCCCCGGTGTGCTTTCACAACAGAACGTCGATTCTGCGATCTGGCAGCGACTCTGCGGTGAAACGGTGAACCCGTTTTATAAATTCGCGTATTGGACGCAGCAACTTGCATTCCAACGCTATGAACGCGTGCTAAGCCCGAAGTTTGACGCGGTCACGTGTACTTCTGACATTGATGCCGCCGTTTTTCAACGATACTGCCCGGCGGATACCATTGAGATCATCCCGAACGGTGTAGATGTCACGCATTACCAACCTGATTTTACGTCTGAAGCCTCTGCAGACCTCATTTATATTGGAAGTATGGACTGGTATCCGAATGAAGACGCTGTCGCTTTCTTCGCCGATGCGGTATTACCACAGATACAAGAGCAGGTCCCCGATGTCCAATTTTCGATTGTCGGTGGCAACCCATCGGCACGTGTGCAAAGGCTAACCGAGAGAGCAGGCGTTATTGTCACCGGACGCGTGCCGGAAATCAAGCCCTATTTCGCCGAGGCGACGGTTTTTGTCGTGCCGTTGCGTATCGGGAGCGGCACGCGCCTGAAAATCCTTGAAGCGTTGGCGATGGGTAAAGCGATTGTCTCCACGTCAGTCGGTGCGGAGGGTTTAGATCTCAAAGACGGTGAAGAAATCTTTATCGCCGACGAACCGACAGTTTTTGCCGAGGCGGTCATCCGACTGCTCACGGACCCCTCACTTCGTCGTAGGATTGGCGAAAATGGACGCGCCCGCGTCGAGCGAGATTACGACTGGCGCAGCATCGGTGAGAAACTCCATCAACTCTACACCAAAATCCGTTACTAAGATTCGTGCGGTTTCCCAACCGCACCGGTTGTATCAGTCTCATGCGAATTGTAGGAAACTTGAATATTATTCAAAACGCCTTTCAAGCTCATCCATTGTGGCGACAAAGGCATCACCAAGATTGATTTGCAGCTTATCCGCGAGAACCAAAATTGACCAAAGACAATCTGCTAACTCATGGGATAATTTCGTCTCAAGTTCTTGCGCTGATAGTGCTCCGCGTATACCTAGATGTGCTTGAATCAGCTTTGCTAAATCCCCAAGGTCCCCCATTAGTCCCAGAGTAATTTCAACTGTAGACCATTCACGTCCATAGTTCTCTCGCTCGTATTTTTCATAAAGCGACCGTATGTGTCGTGCTCTGGCGATGATGTCTTCCAAGTACATATTTTTATCTCCTCTACATCATATCTCTAATAAGCAGTTAAAGGCATCTGTTCAAACCGTTGATAGCCTTCAACGGGTGAGATCCAACTAAGGGCGTTTCATAATTAGTAGCAAAGGTCTACGGTCACTTGGGAATGAACGTCTTGCCTCACCATTATTGTCAAGAATTATATATACATAGTCTTTGTCCATGCACAATCCCTCGGCTCTCCCAAAGGTCATACTTTCATATTGAAATTCTTCTTGCGTGACAATGGCTTGGTATGACCAGAAGTCTTTTTCTTCAAACCCTTGGTGAGTCTTGACCAGTTTGCATAATACGTAAGCATTTCTTTGGAGAGTATAGAGGATTCCATCTTCCCAAAAGAGTCCAGCGAAGTCGGGGTTTCTGTCTTTTGGTAACTTCGCTCGGGTAGTATTATACTTGAATGCTGTAACCTTTAGAGGTGTCGAGTCAGTATTGACTTCAATAATGCCTCGAGGTTGTCTCTCTGCACAAACAACAAATTGATTTTCACCAACTAAAGTAATTCCTTCAAGATAAGCCCCTCGGGTTTGGAAAAGCCCGGCCTTTTCTCCATAAGACTGTAAACTCGGAGAAGCCCAAGAAACCTTTTCTCCATCAAGACTCACTCGAAGAATTCTAAAAGTCCTTTCGCTAATAATATAAAAATTGCCGTCGCCATCACAAGTGATTCCTTCAAAGTCAAGTCCCTTTTCTGTAATTGGTTCTGGTAGCTTGAATTGGACATGTGGTACTAAGACAGCTTTGTCGCTTGTTAGTTGGACGCGAAAAATCGTGTCATCATGCTTGTCAGAGACAATAAATAAAGTGTTATTGAAAATTGTCAAACCGGAAGGTTGATTATTTTCAGGTCCCTCTATTGAAAGCACTTGAACAGGCTTCAAAGGAGTTACTATTTCCTCTGGAAACGTCACACGATTCCAAGTCAGAAAGACAAATAGCAGAACAACGGAAAATAATTTCATGTTTTTCTCCCTACATCATACTCTTAGAATTGTTCTGTTTGTTGCAATTGACCTCATTTATCTTTAAAAATACAGGATTCTATAAAACCCAAAAAGTTGATTTTCTTTCTCCGATGTGCTAATATATAGTCAACTTGAACGAAACCCTCCAGTCTCAATAACAAACCACTTAAAAGGAGCGATTCCGATGAAACTCTTTACGTTAGTTTTGGCAGTCACCTTTTTATTCCTGAGTGCCACTTTAGGGATTACCGGCGAAGATCCAGATTTAGTGGCATACTACCCGTTTGATGGTGACTCAGAAGACGCAACAGGAAACGATAACCACGGCAAGATTGAAGGCGGATCAAAGTGGGTTAAAGGTAAATTCGGAGATGCAATCCATTTGGATGCTACTGCTTATGTCGAGCTACAAGTCTCCGACTCTCTCCACGGGGACATCTTCAAATCAGACCCGTTCACAATTTCCGCATGGATTAATCCCAACTTTGAAGGTACCACGTGGGAGCATATTTGGCGGAGTCTACCCGGTGCTTCTGGACACAACACCTTCTTCCTCAACAAAGACCAAGGACTCCTCTCGTGGCGCGGGCAGGTCGGTGGCTGGACAGTCCTCTGCCAGAGCGATGGAGGAATCGTTGAAAAGGATAAATGGATGCACGTAGCCGTCACAGGCGACGGTGATAAATTCAAAATTTATGCCAATGGTGAGAATGTCGCCGAAACCGACTTCCAAGAAACCCCGGTGAAAACGTCACTTACCGCATCGGTGGCACAGGTGGCGAGACATTTGCAGGACTAATGGACGATTACGCAGTTTTCATCCGTGCGTTAGACGAAGACGAAATCAGTCTGATAATGGAGGGCGTTGAGACGTTCTTACCCGTCGAACCGAAAGGTAAACTTGCAACCCAATGGGCAGCCCTCAAACGCTAATCCTAAACTCAATAGATGCGGTTTGCAACCGCATCTACTGACAACTGAAAACCATTCCCCGAAAGGAAACGAACCATTGCCAAAAAAGAAAACCGCAGCAGATACAAACCAACCGACACTCTTTCCATCCGGGGACGAGGAACACTTAGACATCTCCACACTTGAAAACTGGCTATTGGATGCCGCGAATAGGATTCGAGGCGCGAGTGATGCCCCAAAATTCAAGGATTTTATCCTACCTTTAATCTTCTACAAACGCCTCTCCGATGTATTTGATGACGAATTTGCGAAACAGGTCGAGGAATTCGGTGATGAAGAATTCGCACGAGAGATTGTCGCAGCCGACCATAAAGATGCGCTGGAGAATGAACGTCCGCCGATCGTCCGTTTTTACATTCCGGCGGAATACCGTTGGGAGGCACTTCGCAACCACGCCGCCGATGGTAATTTGGGGCAGTTTGTCACCGATGCGATGCGTGAGATTGCACGCGTCAATCCACGCTTGGAAGGTGTCATTAATGTAAAAGACTTCAACGAAAGCCAGAGTGGACAACGCACACTTGACGAGGAACGACTGGAAGCGTTAATTGAAGTGCTGAGTCGGCATCGGCTCGGACTGCAAGACACAGAGCCGGACATCCTTGGACGGGCGTATGAATATCTGTTGCGGAAGTTTGCCGAAGGACAAGGACAGAGTGCTGGTGAATTCTACACTCCGAAAGAGGTTGGATGGTTAATGGCGCGTCTCATTGACCCCGAACCCTATACCACCATTTACGACCCGGCGTGCGGTTCAGGCGGTCTGCTTATCAAACCCCGTTTACTGTTTGAGCAGACACACCCCGATCAAAAGAGTCAAGCCCCTCAAATCTACGGACAGGAACTGACGCACACTACCTATGCGATGGCGAAAATGAACGCTTTCCTGCACGATTTTACCGACGCAGATGTACAAATCGGCGACACCTTCCGCAATCCCCGTTTCGTTGAGAATAATTCAGCACTGCAACGTTTTGACTATGTCCTCGCCAATCCGATGTGGAATCAGAAGGAGTATAACGACGCTTTTTACGAGAACGATAACTGGAACCGATTTTCGGACGGCATCGCGCCGAGTTCCTCAGCGGATTGGGGGTGGGTGCAGCACATGCTCGCCTCCTTAAAAGACAACGGACGCGCTGCGATTGTGCTTGATACCGGTGCGGTCGCTCGTGGTTCTGGGAGCAAGAACACCGATCGGGAGCGCGATATCCGTAAAAAGTTTGTTGAGAAAGACCTGATCGAAGGCGTGGTCCTTCCACCCGAAAACCTGTTTTACAACACAAGCGCGCCGGGGATTATTTTACTACTAAACCGCAACAAACCCGCAGAACGCAAAGACCAAATCCTACTCATCAACCTCTCTCAGCATTTTGAGAAAGGAAAACCGAAAAACATCCTTACCGATGATGCGATTGATGCTGCGACAGAAGTCTATCAAGCGTGGGAGTCTCGTGAGAAGTTGAGCAATGTCATCACACTGGAAGATGCCCAAAAAACCGATTGCAACCTGAGTCCTTCCCAGTTTGTGGACGTAGGCGACAAAGTAGAACACCGTCCGGTGAACGAGATTCTATCAGACTTAACAGAAGCACGTATCACCCGCGAAAAAGCAGATAAGACATTGGAAGACGTGTTGGCACAGCTTGGATTGAATGAAAAACATTAAAAACTCAGAATGGTACGGGCGGTTCAGAGCCATTCAGTTCTCGGCTTTTTAGTCCAATTTTGGACTTCCCAGGTCCGGTAGGCGTGGTTTCCTAAATCTTGAATTAACAGCATATATATGCTATAATGACAATAACAATTTATCAAAAGATTATTGGTTGAATGTTGGCTCACATCAAACAAACGCCTGATAGGAGATGAAAATCCATGACAATACTCGATTTAGTATTCAATGCCTATAACATTGTAGGCACTGGATTTTCTATTGCTGGTGGTATTGCCCCCGCCATTAAAAAATATCACAAGACTACTGCAGAAGAACTTTTCAAAAAGTCTTTTGATAAGGTCGTTAAGCAATGCGCGTCTGACTTTGCTGATCTTACCGATCCAAAAACCGTTAAAATGGATGAGCATACATTTGACAACGTTATTGCTTCACTTAAAGATGTTGATGAAATCCAATTCACACAATTACATGAAAGTGAAAAAATCGCAAAAATCACAATGCTTTTTCTTGATTGTATTATCGTTCCCAACCATCAATTGCCCAAAATGGATTTTGAATGCAGAATTCGCCCCATTATTGAAAGAATGATCATTAATTTTTATTCACAACTCCCATTTAAACAGGAAGCATTCAATCAAATTGTGCTTGAATATATTCAAAACAACATAAAGAATCAAGATGATGCCCAGGCGATGTTAACTGAATTATCAAGTAAAATTGACTCTGTGCGAAATGAAGTAACACAGCGTTTAATCGAGGATATCCAAGCTATCAAAGATGACACCGAAAAAATTAAGGATGATAATAAGGAGCTTAAGCAAACAGCGGGTAGTAATAGTTTAGATACATGGGGTTCCGTCATAGGTAACCCTGAATTAGGGATGAGGTGTCGTATGGGTGATTTTGATGCAGACCTCCTCTTGGAAATTGCAAAACGGGCAAATTGGAAACTCGCTGAGCCTTACAATAGTTTTGTGCTTGCCTTAGGCAGAAAACGAATGAATCTAAATTCGGCATTAGACGTGAGCGTTGACTTTCTCTTTAAACTTTGGGAGGAATCAATTTTATTCAGAGAAAAAGAATTCTTGACGTTGGGCTTATTAACCGGACTTACTCATGGACGGAATGCACACAAAGCATTGAACCGACTTGAATATCTAATTCAACATAAGCATACACTCTTTTTGCCTGTTGAAAACAGTATCCTCAGACAAATCCGTAATTTTCAACAGATCTATCCTCTTGAAGATAACTTCATGTTTTTGGAAGAATATGATATTCGTCTTAAAGGAACACGCGTAGGTATTGAAACTATCCTATACGAATATATTTACAATGGCAAAATGCCAGTCGTCATCGCTGATCATTACTATACACCCACACTGGAACAGGTTTACGCCACGATCTTATATTATCTTCAAAATCAAGAAAAAGTTGGTACATATCTGGAGGATTATCTGGAATACTGCCGAAAGGCGCGAGAAGAACAGGCGAAAAATCCCTCACCGGCTGTTGTTCGCTTGCGTAAACTTATAGCAGAAAGGGAAGCAAATTCTGATATTTCATATCCCCCCAATCCAAAAAACGACACAGCAAGCACAACACAATCTCCATCCAAAAATGAACAGGGATAAAGATGCGTCGGTTTCTGATAGACGAAAATATTTCTCCGAGATACCGTACGCAATTGCTTTACCATGAACCATCCCTAACGGTCTTGGTGATTGGTGATGAAGGTGCTCCAGCGAAAGGCACGCCAGACCCAGAAATCTTAGTATGGTGTGAACAGAACCAATTTAACTTGATAACAAACAATCGGGAAAGTATGCCGCAACATCTCTCTGACCATCTCGAAGCGGGGCACCATGTTCCCGGCATTTTCACGATTAATCTCGCAGTGCCAATGGGAAAAAATATTGACGAGTTGATTCTCATTGCTGGTGCATCTGACGAAGACGAATATATTGACGAAATTAAATATCTACCACTTTAACAACGAACGCAAGTTAATGACATCACCCGACTCTGCTCAATCTGCTTCATTCGCGAAAAACTGACGCTACATAACTTGAATCAGAGAGACTACAATGAACGAGATAAATTTTCCAGAACATTGGAAATATGTCCAACTTAAAGAAATAGCCCGTCTAAGGCGTGAGAATGTCAAACCGAAAAATGATCCATCTTTAAGTTATGTGGGACTTGAACATATTGATTCAGGAGAAAGCCAACTGAAACGTTGGGGAAACGCTTCAGAGGTAAAAAGCACGAAAAATCGTTTTTATCTCGATGATATCTTATATGGTAAGTTGCGAGCCTATTTGGATAAGGTCGTCATTGCTGAAATGGAAGGAATTTGTTCTACCGATATCCTCGTTGTTACTGCAAACTCGAAAACGATTCCAAGATTTTTAGTTTATCTTCTTCATACTCATCCGCTTATTAGTCATGCTGTGGCAACATCAACTGGGGTAAATCACCCAAGAACTTCGTGGAATTCTTTGGGAGAATTCACTTTTGCACTTCCCGCGCTCCCCGAGCAACGCGCCATTGCCCACGTTTTACAGACAGTCCAAGAGGCAAAGTTTACCCGTCAACGCGAGATTGAATTAGAACAAGAATGCAAAGCGACATTGATGGATTTCCTCTTTTCACACGGCACGAAGGGTGAACCCCGCAAGCAGACCGAAATCGGCGAGATTCCTGAGAGTTGGAAGGTAGTAAAGTTAGATAATCTCTGTGAACTCATTCAATATGGCACATCAAAGCGTTGTAATGTTGATAGAAGCGGAGTTCCGGTTCTAAGAATACCAAATATCGTTGGTGGTAAAGTTGATATTTCAGATTTGAAATTTGCAGAGTTTAATCAGAGGGAATTTCAGAGTTTATCACTTGAGGTGGGTGACTTGTTGTTTGTTAGAACAAATGGAAGGAAAGAATACGCAGGACGCTGTGCTGTTTATCAAAAGGAAATTCAAGAATCTCTTTTTGCCTCATACTTAATTCGTGTTAGAGTGAAATCCGATATGGTATTACCCGAATTTGTTCAACTTTATACAATGACTTCAAAGGGATGTTCCTACTTAAGCGGAAGAGCTTCTATTGCCGCTGATGGAAAGTTTAATATTAACACCCAGACCATTAAAAGTGTCTTGCTTCCTGTTCCTGTTCCACCTGAACAACGCAAAATTATGGAAACTTGTTGTGCTCTTGACACCAAGACTGTAGCCCTTGAGCGAGAAGTTGAGCATCTGGACGAACTATTCCACGCCATGCTTGACGAACTGATGACAGGGCAGATATCTGCTGTGTCGTTGATCGAAAGTGGAGAGATACAATGAGCGAATATACGGCTGTCCAAGAACCGATGCTTCGCTATGGCGATCAAATTGGGTGGACGTGTGTCTCCCAAACGGAAGCGATGCAAATGCGTGGCGGTGACACCGAACTTTACTTCGCTGAGGTATTAGCGGCGCAGCTGCTGAAACTCAACAAACGGGTGTTGACCGAATCCGAGTGTCCGGAAGTTATGCGACAGTTGCGTTCGCTTAAACCGACACTTGAGGGGAATCAAGACGCTCTTGCGTGGCTGCGCGGGGAACGGTCTATTTTCGTTCCGAGTGAAAACAGAGAGCGCAACGTCACGCTGATTGATTTTGAGACACCTGATAACAATCTGTTCCATGTCACCGATGAATGGTGGCAGAGAAGTGCCGTCTACCGCAATCGTGCCGATGTGGTGTTTTTGATTAACGGGATCCCTATCGCAGTGGTGGAAGCCAAAGATGTGAACAAAACTGACGGATTGGCACTCGGTGTGGACCAAATCCGCCGTTACCACAAGGAAACGCCGGAGATGTTCACCACGGCGCAACTCTTCGGTGTCACGCAACTGACAAATCTCTTCTACGGTGTGACGTGGAACACCAACCGCAAAAACCCGTTCAACTGGAAAACCGACGAAGCCACCAACTACGAGCAGAAGGTTAAGACATTTTTCGATTGCAATCGCCTTCTGAAGGTGCTGCAGCAGTCCATTATCTTCCAGAACAGAGACGACCAGCTCACCAAAGTCGTGTTGCGTCAACACCAGACGCGGGCGGTAGAGAAGGTAATTGAACGGGTCCACAATCCGAACAAGCGGCGTGGGCTTATCTGGCACACGCAGGGCAGCGGTAAAACCCTCACCATGATAACCGTCGCGGCACGACTCTTACGAGGTCGGGAACAGACGGAAAAGCCTACTGTGTTGATGTTGGTTGACCGCAATGAACTGGAGAGTCAACTCTTTAGAAACATCACCGGTTACGGCATCACCACGCTTGAAGTTGCAGAAAGCAAAAATGACCTTGAAAGAATATTAGTCTCCGATTATCGGGGCTTGGTCGTGTCAATGATTCATAAGTTTGATAAGCGACCCGCGGATCTTAACACCCGTGAGAGCGTGGTCGTGCTGATCGACGAGGCACACCGCACGACCGGCGGCAATTTTGGGAATTACCTGATGGCTGCGCTTCCAAATGCGACCTATATCGGCTTTACCGGCACCCCAATTGACAAGCTTTCCACAGGTGAAGGAACTTTTAAGGTGTTCGGGGTAGACGACGAACAGGGTTATCTTGATAAATACGCAATCTCGGAATCGATTGAAGACGGTACGACTGTGCCATTGAATTATGCGCTTGCTGCATCTGAATTACAGGTTGATCGTGAGACGTTGGAGCGAGAATTTCTAAACCTCGCGGTAACAGAAGGAATGAGTGATCTGGAGGAACTCAACGCAATTCTTGATCGTGCTGTTCAGTTGAAGGAGATAATGAAAGCACCTGAGAGGGTTGATGGTATCGCTGAATATGTCGCCAAACACTTCAAAGAGACCGTAGAACCGATGGGGTTCAAGGCGTTTCTGGTGGCTGTAGACCGCGAGGCGTGCGCGTTGTATAAGCAGGCACTGGATAAGTATCTACCATCGGAGTATTCGGAAGTTGTCTACTCAGAGGACAACCGAGATTCCGAGTCAATGAAAACTTATTACCATACGGCGGAACAGGAAAAAGAAATTCGTAAGAAATTTATCGACAAAAATGAGCAGCCGAAGATCCTGATTGTAACCCAGAAACTATTGACAGGTTTTGACGCGCCAATTCTTTACTGTATGTATCTTGATAAACCGATGCGTGATCATGTGCTACTACAAGCAATTGCGCGGGTCAACCGACCATACGAAGACGAAGACGGCTTGGTAAAACCCGCCGGTTTCGTTTTAGATTTTGTCGGCATCTTTGAGAACCTTGAAAAAGCACTCGCTTTCGATTCCGATGAAGTGGAGAGCGTGATTCGGAATATTGATGTGCTCAAGGAGGACTTCGCCAAGCGGATCCGCGAGGATGCAGCGGCATATCTACCGCTTACCACAGGTTGGGACGATAAGGCGAAGGAGCGGGCAATTGGGCATTTTGAGGATAAGGACAGTCGAGAGGCTCTCTTCAAGTTCTTCAAAGGGTTGCAAAACCTCTATGACATACTTTCACCGGATGCCTTCCTACGCGAATTCATAGCGGATTATCAAGCACTCGCGACGCTTTACGGATTGATTCGGAATGCCTATTCTGATCGTCCCTATGTTGATAAAGAGTTGACCGCCAAGACACGGGAACTGCTACAAGAACAGACGGAAAGCGAGCTATTTGCGTTACCAAACGCTATTTATGAATTGGGCGTAAGCACCCTGCAGGAGATGGATAAGAACGATGCATCCGATACGGTCAATGTGCAGAATTTAAGGAAGGCATTGCATCGGACGGTTGCAGACGAAGCCAGATCAAAACCTTTTCTGATTTCAATTGGCGAACGCGCAGAAGCACTCACAGAGGCTTATGAAAGCCGTCAGATTGCAACGCAGGATGTATTGGCTGAGTTTAGAAAGTTAGCGGAAGAATATGCACATGCTGCGAGAGAACAGAACCAGATGGACTTGGACGACAACACCTTTGCGGTTTATACGGTACTTAAAGACGTTATAGCGGACGTTACCTCAGAACAGGCACGAGCCGTTGATCGGGTGTTTGAAGAATTTCCTGATTATCGGTGGCATGATCATCAACAAAGTCAGTTACGGCGGACACTCTACAACACATTGAGACCCACTGTGGGTATGGAAAACCTAATCGAAACGACGAACAAATTGTTAAGGTTGGAACGCGTATGAACGCCAGTAAAGCGGATTTGAAAGGTATAGTACAACAATGGGCAGACCACATCGGAGTGAGAATGCCGGAGATTCATTTGCGGCACATGCGGCGGAAGTGGGCATCTATATCAATGAAGGGACGATTGACATTGAACACCGACCTGCTCAATTTGCCGGAGGCGTTGACGGAATATGTCATTGTCCATGAGTTGGTACATCTGCTCGTCCCGAATCACGGTAAATTGTTTAAGGGTTATATGTCTGCATATCTCCCAGACTGGGAAGAGCGGCAGAACCGCTTGAGATCGCTTTAAAAAAAGCGAGATTCTGTTTGCATGCTATTCTATCCTATACCCCTGTTGCCCCGCTGGGCTAAAGACCCGCGACCCAAAAACTCACAACTATCCTTCTGATCGCTGAGGGCTATCCCACATTTCGCTTGCACTCTTATCCTGTTTCTGATAGAATTGCCTGTAAAATCCAAACATAAAGGATGGAAACGCATGGCACTTCCAAAAATGACACGGATTCAACAGGCGTTTGAGGCACCCGTTCTCGCTGACCTCCCGGCAGCGATTCACGCGGAATTAGATCGGATTAACGCCTCCACTATTGTCAAACCCGGCGAGACTGTTGCGATTACCGCTGGCAGCCGCGGTGTCGCGAATGTTGATATAGCCGTTAAAGCAACAGTTGATTATCTGAAAGGACTCGGCGCGAAACCGTTTGTGGTTCCAGCGATGGGGAGCCACGGTGGCGCAACCGCTGAAGGCCAACGAAGCGTCCTGGAACATTACGGTATCACCGAGGAGACCGTCGGCGCACCGGTGAAAGCGACAATGGAGGTCGTGGAACTCGGAAAAACGGCAGATGGCTTGCCGGTTTTCTTTGATCGGTATGCCGCTGAAGCCGACCATGTTGTACCGCTGAATCGTATCAAGGCACACACAGATTTTAACGGCTCCATCGAGAGCGGCTTGATGAAGATGATAGTGATCGGACTCGGCAAACAGCAGGGGGCAAACCTCTATCACCGTGCCTTCTTCCAATATAGCTTTGAACACGTTATCACTGCAGTCGGTGGCTTCATTCTCGACACCGGAAAAATTGCTTTCGGTTTGGGTCTGATCGAAAACGCACATGAAGATACCGCGAAGGCGGTAGCGATGCCCGCCGCACAACTTCTCCAAAGTGAACGTGAACTGCTCGTCGAGGCGAAATCGCTGATGGGACGACTCCCATTCGATGAACTTGATCTGCTGATCGTGGATTGGACAGGCAAAAATATTAGTGGCACCGGTATGGATACGAATGTCATCGGCAGGATGATGCAGAACTTTGAACCTGAACCGGCAAAACCCGCGATTCTCCGTATCTTTGTCCGGGATCTCACTGAAGAGAGCGACGGCAACGCTACCGGGATCGGACTCGCCGATTTCACAACGACTCGCCTTGTGGACAAGATTGATCGACACTCGACCTACATGAACGGTATCACCGCGCTTGGACCGCAGAAGTCAAAAATCCCGTTCTACTACGACACCGACCGCGAAGCGATTGAAATTGCATTGGACACCATTGGTCTCACCGAACCGGAAGATGCACGGGTTATCCGGATTGAAAGCACATTGAGATTGACGGAACTCGACATCTCTGAGGTGCTACTTGAAGATGCGAAATTGCATTCGAGGTTAGCGGTTATCGGGGACACGAAGCCGTTTGCGTTTGACGCTGCAGGTAACCTATTGCCTTTTTAAGCGGTCAACCATGAGCAGATGTCGCGAGCAGTGCTCGCGCCTACAATGTGAGAGGTTTGCGGGGACAAAGATGCGGAAACTCAGAATTATCTTAGAGATGATCAAATTTGAACATACCGTCTTCGCGCTTCCGTTTGCTGTGATGAGTGCTTTTATCGCATCGGACGGATTTCCGCCGCTCCCAAAACTCGGCTGGATTCTCGTAGCAATGGTAGGGGCACGGAGTTGCGCTATGGCGTTTAACCGACTCGCCGATGCTGAGATTGATAGCATAAACCCGCGTACTGCCATGCGTGCGATTCCTGCGGGTTTAATCACAACGGGCGCGGTATGGTGTTTTACCATTGTTTCTGCCGGACTGTTGGTTTTCGCGGCGTGGCGGTTGAACCCACTCGCCTTCGCCTTATCACCCGTCGCACTTGCCGTGGTTATGGGTTATTCCTATACCAAACGTTTTACCGCATTCTCTCACTTCTGGCTCGGACTCGCGCTCTCCATCTCGCCTGTCGGTGCGTGGATTGCAATCAAAGGCAGCTTCGCATTACCACCGATAGTCCTGTGTCTCGTCGTGCTGCTCTGGACAGCCGGGTTCGACATCATCTATGCGTGTCAAGATGTCAACTTCGATAGGAAACACGGACTACACTCCGTCCCTGCGAAAATCGGGATCCGGTGGGCGTTATGGCTCTCGTCTGCTTTGCACGTCATCGCCGTGCTGCTCCTTCTCGGTATCCCGCATCTTGTTGCGTTAGGGCTTTTCTATTATATCGGTGTCGGCATCGTCGTGTTAATTTTTATCTACGAACACGCAATCGTTAAACCGACAGACCTATCCCGTGTCAACCTCGCCTTCTTCACACTGAACGGCATGATTAGCCTTGTTTTGATGGCACTTTCAATTGCTGATATTTTATTGTAATGTGAGTTCGAGTTGAGCACATGGTCGGATTGTTGGGTTTCGCTATGTTTATCTTTTTAAATGGTTTATAGAAAATCAAAAGTCTCTGTAGAACTGGGGGCTGCGTCCTTGACCGCTCTACCTGGAGGAAACACCCAAGCAAAAACACCTACGATTACTTCGATTTTATTATTAAACGCGTGTTATTGTAGATACTGAATCTTGGAGAAAAGAATACAATGAAGCTCTCACTTTCCGTACGTGTTGCCGAAACAGCATCTAAAACAGATGCTACGCACACCTTTGCACAACTGACTGAACTCGCCGCCGGACTCGGTTACGAAGCGGTCTGCATGCGCGCCTCCCAAGTCGGTATCCATTCGCCTTTAGAGCAGATTACCGCCGCGCGTAAACAGGCAGCATCACTCAACTTAAAAGTCTCAATGGTCACCGGCGATTTTCCGGTGCCACTCAACAACGCGCAAGGCCCCGATGGACTCCGTAATATTACCCCTTACCTCGATTTAACGGAGCTGCTTGGTGCAGACCTCATCCGTATTGCGATGAAAGTTGAGGAAGATATTCCTTGGGCACAACGCGCCTCCGACGAAGCCGCAGAGCGTGGTATCCGTCTCGCACATCAATCACATACGCAGAGCCTATTTGAAACGGTAGACGGATCGGTCGATGTCCTGAAACGCGTCGGCAGAAAGAATTTTGGGATCATCTATGAACCCGCCAACCTCGATCTCTGTGCACAGGATTATGGTGTCGAGACGCTCAAGCGGTTTTCGCCGTATCTTCTCAACGTCTATCTCCAGAACCACATCCGCCGACCAGACGGGAAGACACGACTGCTGAGGTGGATTCAGGGAGAAGTCCCGCACGATCCGATCCGTCTACAAGACGCAGGTGGTATTGATTTTCCACGGGTATTTGAAGGTCTGGAAGCGATCGGTTACGACGGCTATGTAACGGTGCATCAGGCGTTTCGAGAGATTATGGAGCCAGAAGACGCAGCGGAACAGAGCTACACTTATCTAAAACCGTTTTGCGGATAGAGAGGAAGCATCCTTTAACATTATGAGCACACAACAACCGAATATCCTGATTATCACAACTGACCAGCAGCGGACAGATAGCCTGAGCTGCTACGGCTCAACGTTCACGGATACGCCGCATCTGGATAAGTTCGCATCTGAAGGCGTCTGTTTTGAACGGGCATACTGCGCAAACCCAGTCTGTACCCCTGCCCGCGCTTCACTCTTTTCAGGACGGTATGTGAGCCGCCATGGTGCGTGGAATGTCGGTATGAACGTCCCCGAAGATGAACCGATGCTTTCGCACCGACTCGGTGAGGCTGGATATCGCACCCACTATATCGGCAAGGCACACTTCCAACCCTTCGGTGCCTCCGCAGAACTGTCCATTGAAACGCGTAACGATACGACACGCTACCCCGATTTCCGAGGTCCCTATTACGGATTTGAAACCGTCGAATTGGCACTTGGACACGCGACTTACCGCATCGCTGGACATTATGGCGAGTGGGTCCGTTCTCAGGTCTCTGAAGAGGCGTTCGAGCGTTACAGTAAAGCGACACGCCTCAGTGAGAGGGGTTTCGGTGGCGAGGCTTATGACTGGGATATACCGCTGAAATATCATAATAGTGTCTGGACAGCGGATCGGACGGTAGATTTCTTGTCGAACCACGATACTACACAACCGTTTCTGCTGGCAGTCGGATTTCAAGACCCGCACCATCCACACTGCGTCCCGACTGAATTTGCGGCACGTGTCGATCCTGCACAGGTCCCGCTCCCCGATTTTGTTGAAGGCGAATTAGAGGATAAACCGCCTCATTTTTTGGAGGCGCGATGCGGGCAGCTTGAAAAGTCAGAGATCCGCGGAAGATTTGCCATTGCAGGACAGGGTGGCGGTGCTGACTATCGTAAAGTCTCCGAAGAAGATGCACGCCTCGGTAGGGCATATTACTACAATATGGTGAAGATTATTGATCAGCAGATGCATCGGATTCTGGAGTGTCTGGATACGTCTGGACTGGCAGAAAACACGTTAGTGCTCTTCACGACGGATCACGGTGAACTGCTCGGTGACCACGGTCTCTGGATGAAGGGACCGTTCCACTATGAGCAGCTTGTCCGTGTGCCGACGCTGATGCGGTTTCCTGCGGCTATCCCAGCGGGGCAACGCACACAGGCACTGTTCAGCCACGTTGATATTGTACCGACGGTGTTGTCTGCGGTCGGCTTACCGATCCCGTCAGATACAGATGGCGTAGACATGATGCCGATGCTTACCGGAGAAACAGCATCTGTCCGAGATTCAGTGTTAGTTGAGTGTGTGGACGATCCGCGCGGTTTGCGGCTTAAAACGATTGTAACCGATACGCGGAAGCTGACATGGTATTGTGGGCACGCCTACGGCGAACTCTATGATCTGGAAAAGGATCCGGGTGAGCGGGAGAATTTGTGGAATAATGCTACGTACACCGACGATAAGGCATCGCTTATGCGTACTATTCTTGAGACAATGGAGCCTTTGGAGAAACGGGTTGAGCGATTATCGTATGCTTAAAACAGGGGATGCCTCTCAAAGCTGTTCTGAGAACATCTCGTAAGTTGTTTCAGGCAAGGAATATTCGATGAAGTTTAGATTGCGTGAAAAGTTGAAATATATGTTTTTAGGTGGATCGCTGACCCTTGCGGGTTTTATGTTTGGTCACATGACCAGTGATACCACAGCACAATCTGGATATGAAACGATTGATAAACTGACCGTTCAAGAGTTAATCGTGCGTAAGGATATAACGGTAATGGGTGAGGGTATGGCTCCTCAAGTTCTTATTTCTTCGGACAGAAATGGTGGGCGTGTGATAACTTATGGGCCAAAGGGTCCAAAGGGGATGGGTGCCGCTTCTCTTTTGGTTGCGGAGGGTAATGGCATTGTGACAACTCAGGGGTCAAAAGGGAAAACCGGTGCTTCTCTCATGGTTAATGCGGGCGGCGGGGTCCTATCACTTTTCGCACCTGATGGAAAAGCCAAGATTGTCTTAGGTATAGCTGAAGGTGAGGGTATTGCTTACTTAGTCAATAAATTTGATGAAGCGCGTGTATTGAAACCTTAGTTACAACGTGTGAACACAACGATTGAAGATACCGTAGCACCAAATGGTGCTGGATTGTTCTGTTTTTATGCTTGCTTTAAAAAAAAAGATTCGGTATCATTTAGGTAGAAGAAATTGAGAGTGTTCAACCTCGCTTCGACGCTATCATATCCTACGCCAAAGAAGTGGGACAAACATTGGGGACATCCAGATGGAGCCTACGCTATCCATTGTGATTCCGATTTACAACGAGGTCGCAAGCCTAATAAAACTTTTGCAACAGGTTGTCAGTGTTGAAATCGGTATGAAAAAAGAATTGATTCTTGTTGACGATTTTTCAACAGATGGCACGCGCGATATTTTAGCGGAAATCGAAAGTATTGAAGATATTCCAAAAGAAATACGCAGCTTTCTCGAAATAACCGAGATGCCGATAGACGCAGATGCAGAAAACACAGATGAGATATCGGTAAAGGTCTTTTATCACGATGTGAATAAGGGGAAAGGGGCAACGCTCCGCACGGGTTTCCAACATATTACCGGCGAGATTACGCTTATTCAGGATGCCGATCTGGAATATGACCCGCAAGACTATCCGAAATTGCTGAAGCCTATCTTAGATGGAGAAGCCGATGTCGTATACGGCTCTCGGTTTATGAAGGGCAAGCAGTCAGGGTTATTACGGAGTTATCTTGCAAATCAGTTTCTCACAACCCTCGCAAATATCGTCAACGGTACAAAACTGACTGACATGGAAACTTGCTACAAGGTAATACGGACATCGGTTCTAAAAAAGATTTCGCTCTACTCGGACCGGTTCGGTTTTGAACCGGAAATTACAGCGAAACTCGCCAAGCGGAAGTGTAAAATCGTCGAAGTACCTATTACCTATCACGGGAGAGACTATCACGAAGGGAAAACCGTTAGTTGGAAAGACGGCGTTGCCGCAATCTTCCACATTCTCCGCTTCCGGTTCTTTTCGTAGCGGATTATAGTACACCGTAAAAATATGCCAAATTTGCAGGATTTGCTTAAAAAGGTAGATGCCATTCTGGAGTCGGTTGATGTACCAGAACCGGCGCAAAATTCTGAACCACCGACAGATCCGCTTCTGGAATCACTCAATACGCACTTCGGTTACACATTCTTCCGTAAGGGTCAACGCGAGATTGTTGAGGCGATTTTAGATGGCAAAAACGTGTTCGCTGTATTCCCGACAGGACACGGAAAATCGTTGTGTTATCAACTCCCGGCACTGACGCTCGATAGCATCACAGTTGTCATCTCCCCGCTCATCTCATTGATGAAGGACCAAGTTGATGCTTTACGCGAACAAGGCATTGATGCAGTTTCGCTCATCAACAGCACACAGACATGGGAAGAATACCAAAACGCATTGGCACGGCTGCGGCGAAACGAGATAAAATTACTCTACGTCTCCCCAGAACGTCTCCGAAGCCGACGGTTTTTGGATATTCTAAATGCGTTTCCTATTTCACTGTTCGTTATAGATGAAGCACACTGTATTTCGCAATGGGGGCGCGATTTCCGTCCCGCCTACCTATCGCTCAGAGATACGATTGACGTACTCCAACCCCGCGTCATCGCCCTTTTCACCGCAACAGCACCACCAGAGATCCAAAAAGACATACTCGGTGTGCTAAATATACCAAACCCTCGTATCCTCATCCAAGGGATTGAGCGGCCTAACTTGAAACTGAGCGTCCAACATAACGAAAACGACGATGAAAAGTATCTACAACTTGAGAAGTTTCTTAGAAAGCAGGCGACCGCAAACCCTGAATCCGCACAAACCCGTCTGAAAAATGGGATTATCTATGCTGGGCGGCGGCGCGAAACTGAAGAGATCGCAGATTTTCTCCAAAGGCGTGGGTTTCGAGCAGATTTCTATCATGCTGGACTTGAGCCGCATGAACGTACACGTGTGCAAGAAGCCTTTTTCGATAGCAGCGAGAACGGATTAGACATTGTTGCTGCCACAAACGCCTTCGGCATGGGGATCGACAAACCGGACATCCGATATATCGTGCATTGGACACTCACAGGCACGCTTGAAGAATACTGCCAAGAAATTGGCAGGGCAGGCAGAGACGAAAAGGATGCACACTGTGTCCTGCTTTTCTGCCACGATGACCGCGGACTGCACGAATGGTTTATCAGAGAAAGCGCGCCGGATAAACAATTCTTGCTTAAACTCTTAAAGGTCGTTGAAAACTTCAAGGGCAGCGGTCCCTACCGCACAATCTCCAGCGAGGAACTGGAGTGGATGAGCGGCGGCAATGCGACCAAGATTCTTGTCAGCCTCAGTTATCTCGAAAAACTCGGATTTTTGAAGCGGTGGTATAACGTTCCGTCTCAACTCTCTGTGAGATTCCGCGGACTCTGGACTGAAGAAACAGAGCCAGCAGATGCCGCACAGCTGGAACTTCTCCGTCAATTGCGAAGCGGGGTAAAAACGATTCTGGAACTCTGCGAAGTTACTGGGCAAAATCCGAAGATGATCATGGAGGCCCTCGCTGAGCTGCAAAGCGACGGTTACATTCAGTATTGGGGACAGGAAGACCTATTACTTATTGAACTGCTTGAAGACAGTCAAATGCTCAGTACGTTGACAGATGAGCAGATTGAAGTCGGCGATTATGTCCGTCGCAAACAGAGCCAGATTGATCAGATGATTGTTTATGCATTAGAGACGACTTGTCGGATGCGCGTGATTCGCGACTATTTCGGAGAATCTATTGATGAGGATTACCAATGCGGCACCTGTGATTTGTGTCAAACGCAAGCCGTCAGCGGAACAGCCATCAGCAATTAGCCATCAGCCCTCGGTCATTTAATTTTCGGTGCGGAGTGCGTCAATTGGTAAAAGCCGTGCTGCCCGCATTGCCGGATAGACACCGAAACTAACACCCATAAACAGCGAGAAAACGATAGCAATCAGTATCCACTGCCAAGAGAGCACAACGGGCCATTCCGGCACAATCGGCACGATGCGTACAGCCAGGCGTGCCATACCGTGCGCTGCAATCCAACCGCCTGCGATCCCGAGTACGCCCCCACAGAAACAGAGGCAGAGTGCTTCCGTCAAGAATTGATAGAAAATGTGAATCCGTTTCGCGCCTACGGATTTTCGCAAGCCTATCTCCCGTGTCTTCTCACCGACAGAGACAAGGCATATATTCATGATACCGATGCCGCTCACAAAGAGCGAGAACCCTGCAATGCTTCCCAAAGCGATTTTTATCATCTTTTCAATGCGTTCAAGTCTCCTTGCAGACCGTTTAGGGACCCAATATCCGATAAAATCATCCTTCCCGCGATGCCTTTTTCGTAGAACATCCTTAACGGCATCAAGGATCTCGTAAGCATCAGCATCTTTTTGAAAAAAGATAATGAGATCTTCAATATAGCGAGTGCCTGACATCCGTTGTTGATGCGTCGTCAACGGGATACAAACAGTCTCATCTAAAGAGTACCAAGTGTTGATACTGCTGCCTTTCGTTTTCATGACACCGACAACCCGTACTCTTACTGGCGGTTGCCGCCAATAATACCGAATCTTTACCTCTTGTCCAAGTGGAGAGGTATCTCCAAAGAGTTCAATAGCAGTGTCGGCACCGAGGACGCAAACCTGCTTGGCATCTTCAACATCGCTTTCGGAGAGGAATCTGCCAGCACGAACCTCCCAATGGAGGCCGCGGGCATAGTCTGGCGTGACACCTTCGAGCGTATGACGCACTTGGTTACCATCTGCACTGGTAATCAGAGGTCTGTACCCTTCATTTTTGGGTAAGACAAATTGCACCTTGGGGCATTCTGCTTCAATAGCATGAACATCCTCAAGGGTGTATCGTTCGGTTGTTCGTCGTATGAACCGCCGATTTCTCCAAATATAAGAACGCGTCCAGAGTCGGAGCTGATTGGCACCGCCGAGTTTCTCAATGTCTTGGGCAATCATCAGTTTAGCCCCGTCACCGATTGCCATCATGCAAAGCACACTGGCAATCCCGATAAAGATACCGAGAATGGACAACCCGGCGCGGAGCCGATTTTGCGCGAGGTGTGCGATACCTGCAGCAATAGCATCACGTATTTTCATGTTGTAAAGGTAATATACTCCATATCGTTCCTCGGTCGAGCCGAGCAGTTATAATCTTTGCGTGTGTTTACTCGCTAAAGTCGCTGTTTATTAATGATACAATTTCAACGCAGAAAAGGAGCCTAATCCTCAGGTTGATTCCGCGTTAGCGTCTGTATCGGATCACAAGCGGCCAAAAAAGGTTCGGTATGGACAGAATCGAGTTTAAGGAAAATAGTGGGTTTTTGGAGAACTTCCACTTATACGCACGTATGGATGCACTTTTGATGGATGCAGCGTTAAAGTTCAGTTGTTATAAAGAGGAAGATTATTGCCCGATAGGTTTAAAAAAAAACGGCGGTCTCGACCTTTAGATTCGGTAGGCGCGGTTTGTGACCGCACCATAAGTGTCAATTTTAGAGAAGATAATTGCCTCGGTCCTCAAGTACGGTAGGTTCGGTTTTGCGGCGTACACGCCCAAATTTGGTTTCCCACACGCGGAGACCCAATTTTGCTTCGCAGCGAGAATGCTTTATGTTTGCAACCTGCATTCCAACCGAACCGGATTCAATGCGTAACCCTTGAATCCTCACAACCCCTCTTGAATCCCGTAGGGTATCTCTGTAGAAAACTCAGTCTACCGATGTCACAGAAATTTTCGCGACAAAAACGTTTATGTCCCCTTTTTTGCTGAACCAGTCGCCAGTGGCACCCAGTTGAAAGACGGTGCCTCGCTCAAAACGATGGCTGATTGTCCTTGATCTACCGGGTTTAATGCCCCACGCCGAGACGAGTGTCTCAGGTATCCCCTCTGTCGGAAGTTCAGTATCGCTATCAAATAGGTCAAACGAACCGGATGCGTTTGCGTTCCCGACTCGGAGATCAACAGTTAGCACGCCACCACTTTCAAACGCCGTGGTATCAATATGGACAACAGTGTAATCTTGGTAACCTCTTCCAGGGGCGCGAAAATTGAGTAAAATTTCTTGCTCAGACTTTTCGGCATTGAGTACAACGCTGATCTCGTTTAATGACGTTTGTAAGGTTCCAATAGGCATCTCTTCCAAGGATTCCACCCGAATTTTTGCGACAAAAGCGTTGATGTCGCCGATCCCACCCCATTGGTCGCCAGTTGCACACAATTTAAAGCGTTGGCCACGATCAAACGGATACATAATATGCCCCGTTTCACCGGGGAATATCCCCCAGACTTTCGCCAGTGCGCCAAGTGCGTTTTCATATTCATCACTGTCTTGGTCATTCCATTCTTCGGGGTCAATGCCATCAGGCACTTTTTCTGTCGGTAATTTTTTCTCTCCATCAAGGAGGTGGAAAATTCCTATTCCGTTATCTCTACCGACTTGGATGTCGGCAGTGAGTGTACCGCCCTTTTCAAACGCCGTGGTGTCAATATAGACAACAGTATAGTCCTGATGCGCTGCTACCGGACTGCGAAAGGTGTCTATCACCTCCTGTGAAGGTTGTTCCGGCGTGAGGACAAGCGCACCCAATCCGGGACGTTTTCCCTCCATGGATGCTTGAAGAAAAAACAGGTAAGCCTCTACACGGCTCTCAAACTCGCCCAAACATTCGGGGAAAAAATTGTAGTCTATACCGCCCATCACTTCAAACTCAGGCGAGATAACCAAACAATCCACCGGTGAGCCTTTTTTCCAGCCTTTCATAATCGCTTGTGCCAAGGCGTGGCTTGTGTCGAACGTCTTACCTTCGCGTTCACGTCGTCTCGCGATCGGTTCTCGCAAACTCGGCGTTCGTCCTAATTCCGAGTTAGGGACCCACGCGTTGATGAAGTTTTCGTTCAAAAATTCTATAATTCGATCTCTGGAGAGCTCAACTGCCCTCAGGATTTTACCAGTCCCTCAGCAGGCCTCATCAAAGAGCGGTCCGTCTACTGAGATGACATGGATCGGTTTCTGTTGTGCGGGTGCCATCTCGAACGCTTCCTCCAGCGATACCCAGTTAATTTTTTGAAACTTGTAGAAACGTGATGATAGTGTGCGTTCAGCTTCTTTTTGGGTGATTGACGCGGCGAATTCAGCGTCATGCGGTGGTGTGCCAGTGGAGAGTTCCATCTTCGGACAAAAGCCGATCTCCGCAGCGGTTGCCTCGTCTCGTGTCCACCCCGCATCGAAGTTAATTGTCGTCTGCGGCACATACATTTTGAAGGCAACGACCTTCTCTCGGAGTCGGTCAATAACCAGATGCCCGGCAAATTGGGACGGCGTAAACTTGCCGCGCGCCATGATGAATTCTGCGTGGATACGGAACACAATTTCAGCAAGTCCGTCATTGTAAGCGCGCAGGCACCCCCACAACCCGTACGAATCTCCAGAGTCAATGGTCAGTTTCAGGCGTGGGTTGGGATGTAGTTGTTTCAGTAGCGTTAGCGCGCCCTCTTCTTGAATCTTCCAGCACTCACCCACTGAAACCGGTTCCGGTGGTAGAAATGCTTGAAAAATGGATGCAGCATGTTGCTTTTCGGGTTCAGCGACCCGAAAGTTCGCCAACTCGTCCCATTCCACGTGGAAGTTATACTGTGTATATTCAATCGGCGCAATGAAGCCTTGGACGGAGACTTCTGCATCACGGTCAATGTTAAGTGCAATTTTGTTGTTAAAAGTTTTCATTTTCTTTCTAAACTTCCTTTTCAGTATAGGATACCATTGCCATCAGAAAGCGGCAATGATTCACTTATACAGGTTTTTGGATGCCCTTATCTAAATCATGTTGTATCAATAGAGTATCGCAACTGTTCATTTACTTGTGATTTCTCTGCTTTATCTTTCACGCTTTTCTGTCGGCTTCACAGAAATTTTTGCGTGAAAAGCATTGATATACGGTACATCTTCATCCCAATAGCGTGTAACGACTAACCTAAAAAATTGTCCACGATTGAAACGATACCTTATCTGTCTTTTCTCACCGGATTCACCCCATGTCCAAGCAAGACTGCCTTCTTCCGATACCTCTTCTTCTACGGGGAGTTTGAAATCACGATCAAATAGATAAAACGCGCCTTCTGCATCCTCCCTACCGATTAAAATATCAATGGTTAAGGTGCCTCCGTTTTCAAAAGACCGGGCATCAATCATGACAATGGTAAGATTTTCATTGTCGACTGTTGGTGTCCGGATAACGTCCGACACCTCCTGCAATGGATGTTCACTGGAGAGAACAATGTTCCCCAATCCGGGCTGTTTTCCTTTCAAGGTATCCTTGAGAAATAGGTGGTAATATTTTGCTGGAGAGATATTATCCCTTGCAAGTTCATTAAACTGTTGTTTACCCATCACTTCAAATTCGGGTGATATAACGAAGGAATCCACCGGCGAACCTTTTTTCGATCCGGTCTTCCATCCCCTTATGATGGCTTGTGCCAAAGGGTGGGTTGTATCAAACGGCTTGCCGTCGCGCTCGCGTCTTTTGGCAATCGGTTCCCGTAAACTACGGATACGCCCCAACTCAGAATTGGGGACCCATGTATTAATGAAATGTTCGTTCAAAAATTCAATAATTGCGGCTCTTGAGAGGACACCTGCCCTCAGACCTTTGCCAGTCGCTCAGCAGGACTCATCGAAGAGCGGTCCATCTAATGTGACCGCGTGGATCGGTTTCTGCTGTGTCGGTGCCATTGCCAAAGCCTCCTCCAGCGATACCCAGTTAATTTGCTGAACCTTATAGAAACACGATATCAGTGCGTGTTCGGCTTCTTCTTGTGTGATTGATGCGGTGAATTCAACATCGTGAGGTAATGTACCTGTGCAGAGTTCCACTTGAGGACAATAGCCGATATCGGATCCGATTGTGTTCCGATAAGCATCGAAATTCAGCGTCCCTTTAGGTACATGCATCTGAAAAAATGTGATTTCTTCTTTGATTCGGTCAATAACGAGATAGCCAGCAAACTGGGAAGGTGTGAACCTACCATCTGCAAATTCAAACTCCGCGTGGATACGAAACATGATGTCCGCGACTTCATTACTGTAAGCGCGCAGACATGCCCACAAGCCATACGAATCCCCGTTATTGATGTGTAAATCCAATCTGGGATTCGGGTGAAGTTGCCTCAGTAATGCCAGAACACCCGTCTCAATTTGCCAGCAATCACCGACCGAAACCGGTTCCGGTGGTAGAAATGCCTGAAAAATGGATGCAGCATGTTGCTTTTCGGGTTCAGCGACTCGCAGATTTGCCAATGCCTCCCACTCTACATGGAAGTTATATTGGGTGTATTCAATGGGTGCGATGAACCCTTTGACAAACACTTCTGCATCACTGTCAAGATTAAGAATGATTTTGTTGTTTAAAGTATTCATTTTTACCCATCCTGCGTCGTTCTTAGTATAAACGTGAGTTTGATAAAAGCACCTTGTAGCGTAAACTTCCGAGTTTGCGCACATAGCACACAAACTAAAAGTTTGTGCTACAGGAGGTGCAAGGCAGACCTTCAGAGAAAGTAACTATTATTGAACGCAGATCATTTATTATCAAACCGGCGTTAGTAAAAATAAAATCAGGCACTGTTACGGTAAACCCACAAGTGCCTGATTTCTTCGGAATTTTGATAGGTATAACGCAAGTTGCCACCTATTTATTCTCACTGCGAAGCAATAGCACTCCTACGGAGTGCGGTCGCTTAAATACGCCGTTTCTATAGACATACAACCCCTCTGGGGTGTGGAAAGAGACTAAAAACCTTTCTGAAATGTGCGAAATCTGTTAGTAGCAACTTGGGGTAGGTATAACGAAAATAGGGTGTATTAACCTAATAATGAAGGGTTAGGCTTCGGGTTGATCTACTGGGTCAACAGAACTGAGGCTACTGAGTGCTTCTGTATAGACTTGTCGAAGCGGAATGTTGTTTCGCTCGGCGAGGCGTTTGCAATCCTCATATTCAGGGATGGTCTTGATAAGCGTGCCGTTGAGGTACCCGCGCTTGGCTTGGATCGGGCCCCACTGTGTTTCGACTTGGACAAAATCACGACGGAGTTTGATCCGATCGGCGGAAGAGAGCCTAACGCCGAAAGTCGTGGTTTCGGTGAGGAGGAGTTCAATGAGCTCGTCACGATGCGCAGTCGGACAAAGCACAGTGATTTGTGTTGCGGGTCTGCCCTTCTTCATGAAGGTCGGCGTAAGAAAGACATCAAGCGCGCCGTATTCAAAGAGTTGGGTCGTAACATAGCCGGTAATCTCCGGCGACATATCGTCTACATTGGTTTCAATAATATCAACAGTGTCAGTTTCGGTGTGATGGTGATTTGTCTTTGAACTGATGGCGGACGTTTTTTCGCCGAGACAGAGTCGGAGGAGATTTGGACGTTGTTCAAGGTCGCGAGTACCGGCACCGTATCCGACGCGGTCGAGCCGCATCTGCGGCATGACCCCGAATTCTTGCGATAGCGTCGTAATGAGTGCCGCGCCAGTCGGTGTGACCAATTCTTTCGGAATGTCGGTTTGATGGATCGGTACACCCCGTAGGAGCTCCATCGTGCCGGGGACAGGAACAGGCATGAGTCCGTGTGCGCATCGGACAAAACCTCTACCGAGAGAGAGTGGAGACGCGTAAACAGCATCAACATCCAAGTGTGTAAGACCAATGACTGACCCAACGATGTCTACGATCGAATCAATCCCGCTGACTTCGTGGAGATGCACTTTATCTTTCGTTGTATTGTGAACCTTTGCCTCAGCTTCAGCGAGTCGGTCAAAGACGCGTTTTGCGGTATCGCGAACCTCTGCCTCTAAATCGCTATCGTCAAGCAGCTTGAAAATATCGGAGAGGTGGCGACTCGGTCCGTGTTCATGATGCTGGTGAGAATGCCCGTGATCATGGGTATGCGTATGTGTATGCGCATGCGCGGCTTCCTCGTGTGAAGGCGTGTGTGCTGGATGCACCTCTACAATCGCCCGTGTGCCGGTGATGCCGTGTTTTACGGATTTTTCAAAGCGAAGACTGAATTCAGCCTCAAGTTTGAGGGTCGCCAAGCCATCCGTAAGTATTTCGGGTGGCACCCCGACATCAACCAATGCCCCGAGTGTCATGTCGCCACTGATACCTGAAAAGCAGTCAAAATACGCGATCTTCAACGTAGTTATACCTCTTTTGGACCTTTGGTGTCGCATAAGAACGGCATACGGCGTGTGCCTACGACTATGTGACGGCACACGGCGCGTGCCTACTACTCTGCCAAGCCAGTTAAGAAACCTGGAGCAACTCTTGGAGTAACTCTGTTGATTCAAGGTGTTTCTTAAGTTTGTCAATGGCTTCAGTCTCTATCTGCCGTACGCGCTCCCGACTGATTCGGAGTTTGTTTCCAATATCCGCCAAAGTGTATTCAGTGCCATCAATCAACCCATATCGTAAGATAACGACCTGTGTTTCACGTGGGTTGAGCGTCCGGTTGAGGATCTCAGTGATAACCTCAATTTTGGCGTAATCGAGCAAATAGTTCTCCGGCGTAATTTGCGATTGATCCGGAATGAGTTCAGAAAATGAACCGTCTGGGGAATCTTCATTAATAGGTGCATCAAGCGGAACAGGGTCCCGCGTAGCGTTGAAAATTTCGGAGACTTTTTTCTCAGTGAGTTCAACTGCACTCGCGATTTCGGTTGTCGTCGGTTCACGTCCGAGTTCGGTTGTCAAATCCGATTGTGCCTGCTTAATGGCACGCCGGGCTTCACCGATATAGCACGGCACACGGATCATCTGCCCTTGCTGGTCAAGTGCGCGTTTGATGGACTGCATAATCCACCATGTTGCATAAGTGCTGAACCGAAATTTGAGGGTATGGTCGAATTTATCCACAGCGCGCATCAATCCGAGGCTACCTTCCTGCATCAAATCGAGGAAGGTTAACGATGTTTTGCTGAAGTGGTGTTGCTTCGCGATGCTGGCGACAAGTCGGAGATTCGCCTCAACGATTTTCAGTTTTGTGCCGTGCGTAATCTGATCCGCGTTTTCCAATTGATCCGCTAACCATTTGATATGTGCAAATTCGTTTCGTACGTCTTCAAGAACGAATCGTAATGTACGTAGCGAACGAGTAGCAGTTCCGCCCGGTAACATATCAGGTGGCAATTCCTCCAAGAGTGTTTCAATCTCACAACGAATAACGTCGTACTCTTGAAAAGCGTGGAATTCCTGCTCCTCGTCAAAAGGTGTAAATGTGACACGAGCAAAGTCGCGTATCGATGGTATTTCCGTAAGTGGTGTCTCACGTAGCTGCTGCCTCGATTTCGCCATCTTTTCGTTAAAGGTACTAATGCTGCGGCGAATCGTTTGTCGGGCATAAGTTCGGAATTCTGCCCCGCGTTTTGTATCGCCATCGTCAATAGCTTTTAAAAGTCCAAGACTTCCCGCTTGCATTAATTCAGGCGGCGAGGTCTCATCAACATATTTTTTAAGGAGATGCAAGTTCCCTTCAAAAATTTTCCAGCGTGCTTGCTTTAGTAATTTCGCCTTCGCCTCTAATTTGTCCAATAAAACATCAAGTGCTTGGATTTCGGCGCGAATTTGGCTTATGATTAACCCGTGTTCCGATTGCTGGGGTTCAAATTTGTGTTTATTGTCTGGCGCGTTATCTTCAGCGATGTCAAGTGAAGCGAACATCCACTTCGGAAATTCATTTAATTTAGTGGTGAACATCTGGAGACCCGCTTGATATTTTTCAAAGAGGGCGGTTTCCTGTTCAGGATCCAACAAAGGGGTCTTGGCTATCTTTTGTAAGTACGCGAAGGTCTCATCCCTCGGAGCCTCTACTGGGTCCTCGTCCTTCTCTTCTTCCTCTGCAAAAAGTTCAGATTCTACCGGGTACGCCGGGTAATAGTTTTTCATGTCCTCACCTCATTGTAGTATCGATCGCCAGACCGAAGTGTTTGAATTTGCCTCACACAGCAAAAATTATGAAAAAAGGTTTAACTTTTTAGTAGGTATGTGATATGCTATTAAGTGTAATCTTCTAATATATCTTACAACCTATCTCATAAATCGTAGGAGGGGTTTGTAACCCCGATCTACCACACCCACACTCAGGTGAATTGGGACAAATTGTATTTATGAGACAGACTCTAATATTAGCTTGCAAGTTTAGGAAGCCGCATAGGCGAAAGATAAAGCGAATTCGGTATAACCATTGGAGGCAGTTAATGGCTCAACTCACACAAGACGAAATTGTAAAAAGATGCCAAGCCGGTGAATCCTGTTCTGGTGAAAATCTTGCAAACCTTGATTTAGCGAACCAATCGCTCGCGGGTATCGATTTATCGACAGCAGACTTGAGCGTTACCGACCTACGGAACACGGACTTAACGGATGCGAATCTCAACGATGCGAATCTCACCGGTGCGGACCTTTCGGGTGCCACACTTCATCGCACGTATCTGGTCGGTAGTAATTTAACGGACGCGAACCTTGAGGAAGCGAACTTGCGTGGTGCTTTCCTGAGCGGAAGCCTGCTCTGCGGTACGAACTTCAAGCGTGCCGACCTACGCCGTGCCACTCTCGGTTGCCCAAAATGTGAGGTGCCGGGACCTTTCGGGTCGCTCACCAGTTTTGAGAATGCGAACCTTGAAGAGGCAATCTTTGGTGAAATCAAACTGAAAGGTACCGTTTTGCTCGGTGCTAACTTCAAAGATGCGTATCTATATGAGGTTGATCTCTCTGAAGCCGTATATCGCGAATCCGATCTCGAAGGTGCTATCACCAAAAAAGGACGAAATTAAGCAGCTGATCTTTGAGTTCCAGCGCTGTTTGCAGGTTTCCGAAATTTGTTATTCAAGGGTCGTCCGAGCACTTACTGGCAATTCTGCCTTATAGTCTCAATCCATGGGTTGTCCTTACGACTCCGAGATTGGGACTAAAATACTTAATAGCACTTCCCCTCTTTCCTATTATATGTGACGTTAACATAACACAAGAGGTTTACCTAAAATGCATTTTTTTGTTTAGGACGATTCGCTGACGATTTTCTATAGCACCTTAACTGCTCCGCAGGAGAGCGTGTACGGTTGCCAAAAGTGCTGACAATGACAGTAATGCGGGAGGATTAACTGAGCTGCATCTCACAGAATTTTTTATACAACCCGCCCTTTGCTAACAGTGTTTGGTGTGTTCCGGTTTCCAAAATTTCTCCATCCTTGATAACAAGGATTTTATCAGCCCGGACAACCGTTGATAGCCGATGTGCAATAATAAAACTGGTTCTTCCTTCCATCAGGTTTGTCAACGATTCTTGAATGAGTGCTTCTGACTGCGTATCGAGTGAAGATGTGGCTTCGTCTAAAACGAGAATCGGTGCGTCTTTTAGGAGTGCCCGTGCGATAGAGAGGCGTTGCTGTTCGCCACCGGAGAGTTTTACACCTGCCTCCCCTATTGACGTAGCGTAGCCCTTCGGAATTTTTGTGATAAACTCGTGCGCGTTTGCCTTCTGCGCCGCTGCAATGATCGCTGCGTCGGTAGCACCCGGGCAGCCATAACCGATATTTTCCAAAATCGTTCCGTCAAAGAGGAACGTGTCCTGTGGAACGAGTGCAATACTTTGTCGCAAGGACTCAAGTTTTACTTCAGAAATAGACACACCATCAATCAAAATCTTCCCTGAATTGACTTCATAGAAACGCAGCAGCAGGTTGAGGAGCGTCGTCTTGCCACTGCCGCTGGGTCCGACGAGTGCGACGACTTCACCCGGTTCCGCCGCAAACGTTACGTTATCAATAACAGGTTTGGAAGGTGCTTGCTGGGTCTCTGAGTCTTGCGAATAAGAGAAAGTGACGTTTTGGAATGTGACGGTTCCGTGGATATTCTGGAGTTCGATACCGTCTGTCGATTTCTCCGTCAAGAGGTCGCGTTCTCCTGCCCTATTTTGCTTGGTTGCCTCGGCTCCGAAATCAAGGAGATAAAAAATGCGTTCTGCAGAAACAAGGCATTGCTGTAAAGCAGTGTTGACGTTGCCAATCGTCTTAATCGGTTTGAACATGTAGCTTACCATACCGATGTAACTGATGAACCACCCTATAGAAAGCTGACCATTAATCACTTGCCAACAGCATAACCCAAAAACCGTTGCAATCCCAATAGCACCCAACCATTCAATCAGAGGGGGGAGGAGTGCTGCGAAACGGGCACGCCGAATCGCTGAGCAGTATTGACTCCAATTAATGGTTCGGAAACGCTCTGTTTCCGTCTGTTCAGATGTAAAACTTTTGATAATTTTGATTCCGGAAAATGTTTCTTTCAGTTGTGAATAGATGTTTGCACTCTGTTGTTGAATCTCTATGCTGGCACTACGAATTCGCCTCCCAACAAGCGTAATCAGATAAGCGATCAGCGGAAGGAGCAATAAAACAAAGAAGGTAAGTTTGAAACTATCAATTAGCATCACAGAAACGAAAAAGACAACAAGAACAACAGCCCGTATGATACCCGCCATCGCGGCAACAAGCGTCTGCCAGACGCGAACATCTTCCGTGATACGTGTCATGAGATCGCCGGTGCGTTCTTCGCGTAAAACACCTAACGGTGCAGAAACAATTCGCTCGTAGAGGGCATTCCGTAACCGAAAGGCGAGTTTATGCCCGACACGCGCCATCAGATAATCGTTGCCGTAAACAAAAAAACCTTTGATGAAAACGAGAATAAGCATTCCACCGAGTAGCCATAAAAAGTATTTAAGCGCGTCGTCAGCATCTACTAATACCACCTCAAAACCATCAAAAGCGAATATTCCCTCATTGCCCTCGCGCTGGAAGTAACGGACAGATACAGGTTCGTCAAACGAATTACCACTGACAGCTTCAAGAGCGTTAACCGCATCATGCAAAACAAGTTGAAGGACACCTAAGTCACACACAGCACCCACCAATGCGAAAGCCATCGCCAAGAGAATGGAACCGGTGTAAGGTGTGTGATACCGCACAAATCGTTTTAAGATTGGGTTTTTTGTGAGGGGTTCTTTGTCCATGCCTAATCCTGACCGTTGGGCTCCGTTCGGTTCACCCCAGTCTATTTGCTTGACCTTAACTGATAATCGCCAAATTGAATCGCACACGCCTGCTTTACAGTATCAGTTTTGCAACGGACACTAAGTTCTCGCTTTTGGAAGTCCACAGCCTCAATGATTCCGATCACATAGGTATTCCCAGCACTATCGATTAATCCAACCAAACGGCGTTTAAAGTAGGTAGAAACCTCGACTGTAACACGCGTCAAACTTAAATAATTTTTAATATGGATGATAGTTGCTTTGGAAAGATGCTGCGACACAATGCAGCATAAGGTGCGATTTCCCCATTCGGCATGGTAAACTTGCGTCTCTGCAAGCCCGGAGAGGATTTCTAACTCTTTCTCATTTGCCGGACGTCCCATAAAAAAAGGAGTACGTCCACCACGAACTTGTTCAAAAGGGAGTTGTTGGACGCTACTCTCAGAGAAGTACGTATCAAATCGGTCCTTTCGGTACCGACTTCGTGTATTACCACTTTTCAATCGAGCATTCTGGTGAGGCAGGAGATAATGAATATCGAGCCACGCCTGTTGACTGTAGCACGCTGTTATCTGCTTGAATTCGATGGAACGGCCGATGCAAATGAGGTGGTTGGGTCTGATGAGTTCAATCTTATGCTGTTTGAGAATGACTGCGGCGGGATCATGAACATAGCCGGTGGTATCAACAATAACGAAATCGGCATCGGTTTCACGTGCGTTATCTACCATCAGACGTGTTCCTGTGAGGATCTCAAGGAAGTGTCCTTTCGGCGACACATCACCGACGAAATAGAGCCGATCCGCGGTGCCATCAAATACAATATTCTTTTCTACTCGGTTTTGTCCGTTTTCTAAAATCGATTCCTGCGCTGATGGTAATCGGATTTCACTTCGCGGTCCGAAGGACTTCACACCGATTGTGGTAGGAGGCCCGATTTGGGACTGACCGACATCTGCATCTACGCAAGCGACTTTAAATCCCTTTGCGAGTGCAAAGTCGGCTAAAAAACGGCAAAAAGTCGATTTTCCTGCATCGGTCGCGCCTATCACAAGTACAATCTGTTGCGGCTTGACAACTCGACTCGCAAGTTTTCGCCAGTCAGGGTTAACTTGGTAGGTGTCATCCATCTTCCTGTCTCATCATGCGGAGAATTTAGTCACCAAGGCTTATTTGATAACGGAAAGTGACACCCGGGGGACTGAACATCTCATCAAAAGGTGGCATCTGTTTAATACCGACGAGTTGTTCAAACAGCGATGTTTTCCTTTCCTTACGTAGCACCTTAGGTTTCCCCTCGATGCCTCCCAATTCTCCAGCGATTTTGATTGCATCAGGTAGGTTGCCGAGTTGGTCGATCAGTTTTGAATCCAACGCCTGTTTTCCAGAGAAAATCCGACCATCTGCGCGTTCGACGACTTCCGCCCGAGTTAAAACGTTCCCGCGTGCCTCAGCGATCGTATCCACAAATTGATTGTAAACATCATCGACAGTGGCTTGGAGCACTGCCCGTTCCTGCTCCGTCAATGTGCGGAAAGGTGAACCTGTGTCCTTAAATTGACCGCTCTTAATGACTTGGTGTTCTAATCCGACTTTATCGTATAAGCCCTTCATTCGCGTGAACTGCATAATAACGCCGATGCTACCGGTTAATGTGCCGGGGTTCGCGAGGATTGTGTCGGCTGCACAGGCAATATAATAACCGCCTGATGCTGCACTGCCGCCCATTGAAGCGACTATTGGTTTTTCTATCTTCTCCAATTCGCTGTAGATTTCCTGGACAGGGGCGACACTCCCACCGGGCGAATCAATTCTAAGAACGATCGCCTTGACACTCGGGTCATCGCGATAGGCGTGAATGCGTTTAATCGTTGCATCGGATTTGGAGATAATGCCTGTGACATCTATCACGGCGACCTTCTCTCCAAGTGATGCCCCGCCACCTATTGAACGTAACAAAATGAGCATCAAGAAGAACAAGCCAATGATTGTGCCTAAGATAATAAAAACTCGTCTATTCTTCATACTTTTATTTTTTACCTATTGGGTTTTTGCTCCGATTTTTTCCGTTGTTTGGGACTTACGCAATTTCCATGGAGTCCAATATATCACTTGCTGCTGGCAAAATTTGATGAAATTTCAGTCAATTTAGCGATTTTTTCATTAATTCTTCGTTGCAGGTCTCCACAGATGCCGCCCCTACGGAGCTGAAGACTTTATCTTACACGCGTACTACATAATTGCCGTCCCTACGGGACTGAAGAGGTTTTTGAAGTATCCCCGCGTAAAATCCAGTTCGGTTAGGAAACCGAACCTACCGGGCCTGAGTCTGAGATGGTTGTTATTTCAAAATTGACGTTTATGGAGCAATTCAGGCACTCCGGTTATTGACGTGCGATAATGCACTTCGCATGAATCAACGGTATGAAGGTTCCCTATGGGCATTCCCCGGGGCGAGTACACCGCGATGCACGTCGCATCTGGGCGAGTACGCCGCAAAAATCGCACTACTACGAACCTATGGTGAAGAACAAAAACTATTTGAACCGGCGTGGTGCGAAAATGACGACCCAGAATGTTTTTAACAACCATCCTATATCAGAGGCGATGCTCTGTGTTGCGACATAGTGAAGATCCAAAGCGAGTTTTTTGGGCATCAACTCTGTGATATAATAATGCTCCGCATCCTGTTGCCCTTTGAGTTTCTCCTCTTCATCACGGTTAGCGAGTTGTGAGGGGCCGGTCATCCCCGGTTTTACCTGCAGCACCTGTTTCTGTATTTCCGTATAGTGTTTAACGTAATCAGGAGCCTCTGGACGTGGCCCGATGAGACTCATCTCTCCTTTGATAACATTGATTAGATTCGGGAGTTCGTCAAGTTTTGTCCATCTCAAAAACCTGCCGATGGGTGTAATCCGTGTGTCTCGATAGGTTGTCAAGCTGCCACCGAGCGTATCGGCGTTGACGACCATAGTCCTGAATTTATACATTTCAAAGAGAGTTTCGTGCTTGCCAACCCGCGTTGCTTTGTAAAACACAGGTCCCTTGGATTGCCACTTTGCGAGCAGACTACCGAGAAAAAAAAGGGGGGACAACAGTAGGAGTGCGATAATCGCAAACACGAGATCAAATGTCCGTTTCACCCAAGCAGCCTTGGATTCGATAATGACATCTGGGGAGTCTACAGTTTGCGACATGTGATGACCCTACCTTACAGCGTTAGCGGCGATTGGCGGTAGCGGTTTTCGTTTCAGCGGGGAACTGAACAATTTCAGACCCGCTCTCCGTATCCGTCTCTGTAATGAACGCCCGGTTCGGTTGATATGTTGGCACCAATTCTTGGAATTTGGCGACAATCCCTTCAGCGTCGAGTCCGTCTGCGAGCTGCGAGAGTTCATCAATCTGAGAAAGGAGTTGACGTTCCTCAATCCCTTCCAATTGTGCTACAAAGATGCGCTGATGCTTTGTCGCTGTAACGCCCTCTTTCGGTGTAAGGAGTTCTTCATATAACTTCTCGCCGGGTTCCAAACCCGTAAATGCGATCTTGATGTCTCTGTCGACCTCAAGTCCAGAGAGTCGGATGAGATCTTGCGCGAGGTCCAGAATTTTGATAGGTTCGCCCATGTCCAACATCAGAATTTCGCCACCATTTCCCATAGCCCCTGCTTGGATGAGCAATTGGACAGCTTCAGGAATCGTCATAAAATAGCGAGTCGCCTCGCGATGCGTAACCGTGACGGGACCGCCTTTAGCAATCTGGCGTTTGAAATTGGGGAGGACACTCGCCCGGCTACCGATAACGTTTCCGAAGCGGACAGCAATAAACCGTGTCCCGTTTTGTCTCGCCTTACACTGGATCAATTTCTCTGTTACGCGCTTGGAGGCACCATAAACGCTCGTTGGGTTCACGGCTTTATCGGATGAGACGAGGATAAACGCCTCTACGTTGTGTTTAATTGCAGCGTCAATCAGGTTCTGGGTGCCGAGAATGTTATTTTTCACGGCTTCATCCGGATGATTCTCCATAAACTTGACATGTTTGTGTGCGGCGGCATGAAAGATAATATGTGGACGATATTTGCGCGTAATTTGGGAGACCTTTGCGTTATCTCGGATGTCGCCGATAATCAAAGCGCGGTTCAGTTCGGGTTCAAACTCTCGAAGTTCTATATCTGTATGATAGATGCTGTTTTCACCGCGTCCGAAGAGGATAAGGAGCTCAGGGTCCAGTTTCGCCACCTGTCGGCAGAGTTCGGAACCGATAGAGCCACCGGCACCGGTTACCATCACGCGTTTACCGGAGAGATATTTGGAAACTTCGGCGATGTCCATTTGGGAGATCGAACGATTGAGGAGGTCCTCAAACCGGACTTCCCGAATCTGACTAACACTTGCGCGTCCTTCAAGAATCGCGTGAATGTTCGGAACAATCTTGAACTGGCATCCGCGATACTCACACTGTCGAATAATGTCTCGGATTTTTCCGCCGGGTGCCGACGGGATAGCGATGACGACTTCGTCCACTTCCCGCTTCCGAGTAATATACGTTAGGTCCCGAGTTGTGCCGAGTACTTCAAGCCCAGCAACAGTTCTCCCTATTTTATGGGGTGCATCGTCAATGAACCCTATTGGTACATACCCTTTTTCAGGATGGTTCCTGAGTTCGCGGAGTACACCGATCCCAGTTTCACCGGCACCGACAATAAGGACTTTTGTCGGCGGTTTTCGGGCGGGCAGACTCGACACGGCGTTCATACCGTCTGAACCTTTGGTGTTCTGGGAACTCGTGACGACCACGCGTCTATCTTTTTGAAAGATTTGCTTAGAGAATTTGGTAAATCCGATGAGTGCAAAATTATAGAATCCATCGATCAAGAATAGCACCCAAGCGATCTTCAATAGTATAGACACCCCGATGAGTCCTACAGTCGCTAATATGATTGCGGCAGTGAGTTTTCGGAATTCCTGCGCAGCGGCGTGTTGCCACATCGGCTTGTAGAGATTAAACCCTAATAATAAACCGATGCGGACGATCGTAACAACAGCGGCGATACCCAAAAAATGCTGATAGGAGGATAGGTCTGCACTCTGCAATATGGCAAAGAGCGGTGTTGGCTGTTCTAAAAAGTCAAAACCGAATTGTAGACTGGTCAGATAAGCGAATAAAAACGCTATATTGACGAGAAGGACATCAACAACAACTATAAAACTCCATTTTATTTTCGGTTTATCCATATTACCTCCCTAAAAATTTACAAATACAGGGTTTCGCTCGTTTTTCTGGTCACTTTCTGAATCGTTAAGTTTTCTGGCGCGATTGCGAATCTATTTTGTTGGACTTGGCATCTGTGCTGCTTGTGCGTAAACATGTTCCAGACGGTCTCCAATAGCCTCCCAACTATAATTGGTTTCAACGCGGGTTCTGGCAGTCTGCGCGAGTGTTTTTCGTAAACTTTCGTTATCAAGTAAACGCATAACCTGCTCAGCAAAGTCTGCGGATGTATCAGCGACGAGCAGTTCCTTGCCGATATCCGCTTCTAAACCCATAGCCCCGACAGAAGTGGTAACAACGGGCACTCCCATCGCCATTGCCTCCAAATTTTTGGTTTGTATCCCCGACCCGGCGCGTAACGGAGCAACAAAAACAGATGCCTTCTCAAAATAGGGTCGGACATCCGGGACATAACCGGTAACGACGACCCCTTCCTGATCTTCAAGCCGCTTCACAGGTTCCGATGGATGATTACCGACGACATAAAAGCAGGCTTTAGGATGCCGTTCTCGGATGCGCGGGAAAATTTCATTACAGAAATAGGTCGCAGCATCAGCGTTCGGAAAATAGTTCATCGTCCCAGTAAAGAGCAGGACAGATGCGTGTTCCTCTATTAATTTCGGCTGAAAGTATCCGAGGTCAACCCCCATCGGAACGATCGATAGATTCAAGTTATCGTCCTGTTTCAGCAGATAATCGCGGTCGAAGCGCGCGACAACGGTGCCGCAATCAAAAGCCTTCATAATATCGACTTCGTAACGCTGCACCCGCTTTTGCTCTAATTTTACCAAAAAACGCTTTGGAGTGCAATCTAATTTAATTTTTGCGAGCCAAGGATTACTTTCAAGTTCGGCGCGGCGACTGAGATTCAGTGCCAATGAATCACACAAATCCAATACTTTAGCGGGGCCTTGGACGCCTGCCACATATTGTCCCATCCGAAAGAGTTGCGCATGAATCAGCTCAAAACGTTCTTGTGCGAGGAGCTGGTCGATCTTACGTTGCATCTGCGGTGCGTACCAGTAGTGAAGTTGAAGCGGATGCCGCGATAAGCAGTGAAATCCGGTATTCAGGTATGCAAAAGAACGGTGGAACCGTACCCACTCTACGCGTTCACAAAAAGGTTCTAAATGTTTCGCCGATTCAATATCGGTTTCGGATTCAGCAAAGTAAACGAGTGTTATGGCATGTTGTTTCGAGAGTTGTCTAATAAAGTTGTAAGATCGGATCCGATCCCCTCGATGCGGTGGATACGGACACCGGAGGCTTAGAAATAGAATCTTCATTCTTTTTAATTATTGGCCTCTGGTCATCGTTCTTCAATTAGCCCTATTCTTGGTCAGGCAATTCTGCTTCATCAATCAGCATTACAGGGATACCGTCGCGAATAGGATAGCGACGTTGACACTCACCGATACATACCAGTTTCTGTGCCGTTTCATCGTGCACTATACCACCTTTACATGCCGGACATGCGAGGATGTCAAGTAGCGTTTTCGAGAGTCCATAAGCGTTTTCAGAATTCAAAAGTGTTCTCCTCGGTTTTTAACCCCCTAAATCCCCCTTATCAGGGGACTTTGAAGCTGCTGTTTAACCCCCTAAATCCCCCTTATCAGGGGACTTTGAAGCTGCTGTTTAACCCCCTAAATCCCCCTTATCAGCGGGACTTCTGGATTATGCGCCGTGGCATCGCTTGTATTTTTTACCGCTACCGCAAGGACAGGGTGCGTTTCTGCCGACCTTCGGCATGTTTCCCATCGCCTGCTGCGAAGCGAATTCGGCATCATCGCTGGCTGAGGTTGCACTGTTCGCTTGGGCCCGTCTCGGTGGTTGTCTACGCGGTTTGCCTGTGCGTCGACCGGGAACACGGCGCGGTGCTTCGGTGTTGACCCGAGATTTGAAGATAAATTCGCTGACCTCTTCCTCAATGTGTTGATACATACTCTCAAAAACAGCGAGAGCCTCGTTTTTGAAGACGACAATCGGGTCTTTACCGCCGTATCCCGCCCCGAACCGGATCCCTTCCTCAATGTAGTCAATATTATAGAGGTGTTCTTTCCAGTGATCGTCAATTCTATCGAGAAGGAGTAGGCGTTCAAGGAGGCGCATTACCTCTGGCCCGAGTTCAGTCTCGCGTTGCTCATAAGTCTCGCGCAGGACCGCCAATGTCTGTTCCTCAACGTCGTTCGCATCCGCTTGCGCCAAGGGCGTTTTCCAGATCGGTTTGACCGGGAACTTATTTGTCAACCATTGCTCATACCTGCTCGGGTCTTCGAGAGCGTTTCCACCCTTTTCCGGTAGATTGTCATCAACCGCATTTTCAACGACTCTCTCAATCATCTGCCAGATTGTCGTTTTGAGGGTAGTCGGTGCTTGGTCGCCTTTTTCAGCGAGTGCTGCAAGCCCTATCTCTTCAGGCACGTTCCCGTTTTCTGGCGATTCCGATGCGTCCGTTTCTGGTGCCTGTTCGTCCTGAGACAATATTGACATGTCGGTCGCCGATGCCAAGACGGTATCGCGTAAGGTATAGATCGTATCACGTTGCGAATCCATGACATCGTCAAACTTCAGGAGGTTCTTACGAACTTCAAAGTGCATCTGCTCAACACGCGTCTGTGCTTTTTCAATGGACTTGGTAATCCACGGGTGCTCTAATAGTACTTCTTCGTTCATTCCGACGCGTGTCATTAACCCTTGCAAACGTTCGGATCCGAATTTTCGCATCAATTCGTCTTCAAGGGAGAGATAAAACCGAGATGAGCCAGGGTCGCCCTGTCTACCGGCACGTCCGCGGAGCTGATTGTCAATCCGCCGCGACTCGTGGCGTTCTGTGCCGACGATATGGAGTCCGCCGGCGGCTAAGACCTTTTCTTTATTTTCGTTACAAATTGCTTCCGCTTTTTCGAGTGCTGCCTGGAATTCTTCGGACTCTGGATGGACTTCCTCTACTTTTTTTGTTTTCTGCTTGCGGAGCATCTCCTTCGCTAAGCCTTCAGGGTTACCGCCGAGTAGGATGTCTACACCGCGCCCTGCCATATTCGTAGCAATCGTTACAGCCCCAGGGATCCCGGCTTGTGCGATGATGTCGGCTTCGTGTGCGTGTTCTTTAGCGTTCAGAACTTGGTGTTTGATGTCTCTATGCTTGGTTCTGAGCAGCTTACTGAGTTTCTCAGAGGTTTCAATCGAAGCCGTACCGACGAGTATCGGCCGCCCTTTTTCGTGCTGTTCGACGATGTCGTTCAAGACAGCGTCATATTTCGCGTCCTCGGTCGCATAAATCTGGTCAGGATTGTCCATTCGGATCATGGGTTCATTGGTAAGGATAACGGCGACCTCTAACCCGTAGATGTGCGCGAATTCGTTCGCCTCTGTGGCGGCGGTACCTGTCATACCGGCGAGTTTATCGTACATGCGAAAGTAGTTCTGGTAGGTAATCTTGGCACCGGTTTGGCTTTCCTGAACGACTCTAACGCGCTCTTTCGCCTCAATTGCTTGATGGAGTCCTTCACTTAACCGTCTCCCAATTTGTTTCCGTCCGGTGAATTCATCAACGAGGAGAACTTCGCCGTTTTCGACGAGATAATCGACATCGCGTTTGTAGAGGTGGTGTGCAGTGAGTGCCTGATTGACGTGATGCACCATAGCGATATTGGTATGTTCGTAGAGATTCCCGACACCGAGACGCCGTTCAACTTCTTCGACACCTTCATCGGTCAGCGTTACAGAGCCGCGTGATTTCCCCTGCTGGTCAATCTGGAAGTGTTCTTCCGCTCGGAGATGTGTGACGACGCTGTTAACTTGCCTATAGAGTTCGGCGGGTTTACCGGAGGGTTCTGAGATGATGAGCGGTGTCCGTGCCTCGTCAACGAGAATGCTATCCACTTCATCAAGGATGGCGTAGACATGCCCGCGTTGCACCTTCGTGTCAAACGAAAGGGCTTTGTTATCCCAGAGGTAATCGAACCCGAATTCGCTGTGTACGCCGTAGGTGATATCTGATTTGTATCCGAGTCTTTTCTGTTCATGGGGCATCAAACTGAGTGTGAGTCCGACGGAGAGTCCGAGGAAATTATAGATTTTGCCCATCCACTCTGCGTCCCGGCGTGCGAGGTAGTCGTTAACGGTGGCGAGATGTACGCCTTTTCCGGTGAGTGCATTGAGATAGACGGCAAGCGTTGAGGTGAGCGTTTTACCTTCACCCGTCCGCATCTCTGCGATGCTGCCTTGATGGAGTGCGGCACCGCCCATAATTTGGACATCGTAATGACGCTGTTTCAAGGTCCGTACTGCTGCTTCTCGGACAATAGCGAATGCATCTGGTAAGAGTTCATCAAGCGATGCGCCTGCGTCCAATTTTTGGCGAAATTCTGGTGTTTTGGATTGCAGTTGTGCATCAGTGAGTTTTTTGACATCCGCCTCGCGTTGGTTGACCGCTTCGACGATGTCACGAAATTTTTTGACATCTCGGTCCTCTTTACTACCGAAGACTTTTGTTAGCACTTTTTGGAACATAATTTTAATTTTCCTTGCGGTTCGATTAGGTCCATTGGAACTTGAAAGTCTCTCTTCGTAATCTGAAGAAACACCCCATCAAAAACCCTTCCACTTCGTTTCAGGCTATGTGCTTTTTTAACTCGAAACTGATTTTCCTTGCGGTTTGATATTTCTAACTTTCCAGAGATGATCTGTTCCGTATATCCAGCCTCACTAAACCACAAACTAAACAGTTTGTGGTACATATAAAACCTTTACCGGGCCTCCGGTTCACGCGCCACATCCGGTGCCTCTATTGCGTTCTCGTTAAAGGGCTCTAACAAATTGTGTCCATCAATTTTCTTACGTAAAATCGTATAAATCACTGTATTTCCGGCGGAAGCGATTGAAAATAGGTGTGCGATTACCAGTCCAACACCCATCAGCAGTGTGGTTGTGAGAAAAATAGCCGTCACTGTCGTCATGAAAGTAGATGGCTCTTTCATGGCAATACCGATGTTAAAGACCCCCAAACTGTTAACGTATGGCAGCATTGCTAACTTTTCGATAGCACCACCGAGCCATAGGTTTGCACACGCCGTGATGTGCTCCATCTGCCCGGTATGTAGAAAAGACATCGGCAGCATCACGATTGAAAAGCCTGCGAGGCAAAAAAACGCCCAGATCGGTACAAAGATGAGTTTTATCAGCAACAACATCGCTTCATAACACACCGTGAGCCACGATTTGTTCCAAACGATGGTAAACTGCTGATAGATGGTTTCAAACGTATCGGCACCTGTCGTGGCGACAACAGCGGGTACAAAGAGCAGGCTGACACAAAAAACCACGGCGATTAATGCCATTAGCACACCGAGAAAAAATCCGAGCGGCATGAAGAGTGAAGCGACCATGAGAAACGGTTTTCCGACGACCGGTAACTTTCCGAGTCCCGCAATGCTGAGGGGTATTAAGGCGAGAAATATCTGGATGAGGAGTAAACCGATGAACGCGCCCAAGACAGATTTCCAATGCCCTTTGAGAAAAGTCACGGCATCACCGACCGAAAAGAAGAAATCCCCGCGGAACTGTTCGATGGTAATTTTGGAAGCCACAGTGCTTGATAGGAAGAAGATGCATGCGAAGCTGATCACTCCTATCCACATTGCGATCTCAGTTATCAGTGCGAGTTCAGCGTTACCGAAAGGGGTGACGGGTAGGAGTGCGTATGTATTCCAAAATTCCTGAGCAGCGGTGCCACCCTCAACGAAAAGACTGAGATATACTAAAAGTTCATAAATCAGATACGCGATGACGAGTCCAATGAAATGAACAGCGATCTTCCGTCCACTGAATCCGTAACGAATAACTCGGAAAATATCCCTGAAATCGAAGTAGCATTTTTCCATGAAGGATTCTTCTGCTTTTTTACGGGTGCTTGTGTATTAATGATACTACAATTTACACGATTTTGTCAAGTAGGAATAGTTATCAGTTTAGAATAGTTACCAGTTACCAGTTGCCAGTTACCAGTTTAGAATAGTTATCAGTTATAAGAGATAGGACTTACACATTCCTTCTTAAAGTCCCCCTGATAAGGGGGATTTAGGGGGTTTATAGTAAAATCCGAAAATAAGTTTACACTTGTAGCATAGGAAACCGTTGGTTTCCTGTGCCGTAGGGGTTTCGGAGTTCGGAAGATGTATAAGGAATTAGGGAATCCACTATAATTTGACGATAATTTGAAAATGATGAGAGCAAGAGGATCAATTAGTCTTTTTCAATGAAGCCGTAGACGGGGATGCGGATGGGTTGGGTGTCTGCTGTGGTTAGGATTTGGATTTCCTCACGCAAGGGTTCTGGCGAGTTTGGTACATGCCACACGACTTTTAGCCTTTTTTGGTGCTGTTTACCGGTGTTGTTCATAATACTTACATCCAAAGCGGTAGGGGTTTCAACTTTCAGCACCTCAAAAAGGGATTCAGCAGAGAGCACTATTTCTAACGATGGCTGTGTGCCTGCCACCGCCACGCCATAGGAGAGGGTTTGGGGGTGTACTGTCACTGGTGCGACTACTTCCGCAGTGACGGGGAGTGTCAACGTTCTTTTGTTGGGGAACGCCACAGTGAGTAGCGACGAGAAGGTGCCTCTGTCTTTGAGCGGCGCGAGGTGAACGGTAACAAGAAATGATGTGTCTGTGTCAGGATCGGGTGTTATCTCCCATGCCAATCTCGGATGGTTTGATGGCAGGAGATGGATATGCGTTGTGTTGAGTGGCGCGTTCACAGCGAGTTTGAGTTCCTTTTGATGCGTCGTTTCGGGGCGGATATTTCCAAAATCGCAGACATCAGGATTCAGGGTTGCAAACCGTTTGGCAGCAGCGACTATTGTCAGAGAAACGCTTGGGGTTTTGAGGCTATCGGTGAAAATGGTCGCGGTTGCCGAAGTCTGATCCGCAGGCAGGATTTCTGGGTTGATGGTTATGTGGAACGCTGCTTCTTGATCGGGTCGGATTTGTTCGGGTCCTGTAATTCTTGCGTAACTGCAACCTGTGTGTACCCTTTGAATGCGGAGTATGTTTTTGCCTACATTTCGTGCGGTTACGGATCGTGTGACGGGACCGTCCCATTCTGGGAGAGCTCCGAAGTCAATGTGTTGTTGCGCGAGGATTAACTCGGTTGCGGATTCTCTTGGGTTGTTGACGAGGAAGATCATTAACCCGGAAATCAGCAATGTAGGAATGATGATGCGTGTGAGGATTGCGCGTTTGGACATGATTTGGTTTTATCTATGTTAGTCAATGTGATCCGTTATTCTACCGGCGACACTGGTATTGGGCTGTCTTTCTTCAGGTGCTGGACGCCCAAATCCTATGAATTCGATGCGTCTGCCTCTAATATACAGTTGCTTTCCCTTTTCATCATCGCGCATGGGTATAACAGAAAAAATGTCTTGATTTTTGCATCTGAGATATTCAATGAAGTTGCGGATTTTTTCAAAAGGTGCGTCTGTGTCGAGCAGTTCTTTGAGTTTTTGTTCATCTTCCTCGTCAAGTGGGTCGGGTGTTGCCATTACCGAATTGAGTGCCATTCCGACCTGCACTTTTTCAAATTCGTCCTCCTCATTTTCAAGGTCGAATGGGATTGCGTCAATCGTGTTTCTGACGGTTTGGATGATTTTGAGCATCGTTGGCATGAGTTGGCGAGCCTTGTCTGGTTCGGCGTTTTCAAGTTGTTGGGTACATTTTTCATAGAGGCTATCGAGTTCCCTGACGACGTTTCGGGGATGGCGGAGGTAACTATCGGTGTAGGTTTTGAGGTATTGTCGTTTATGTGTCTCAAAGTGTTCTTTGAATTTTTCGGGCATCTTTCCGTTTTTGGGGTCGAGTGTCCAAAAGTTATGGGCAAGGTAGCGTCGGATTTCGCCTGCGCCGTATTTTTCTATGTCGGCGGCGAGTTCGGTTTTGAATTGTTCCATGACAGCGGTGACGACATCGGTGGGTTTCATGAATTGCGCAAACTGGATGATAGCGAATTCTTTGTGTCGAGCTGAGAGTCTGAATTTGAGGTCTTTTCGTTTTAGCACAGTTTCCTCCACAGATATAAGTTAACTATTTGTTAATTTATTTTACCGTCGCAGACAATGGGTTTTTAAGCGGTAAATTATGAACATTTCGTGAACATGGCACGGAATTTCGTGAACATTTATGAACATTGGCGAGTTGTTCAATTTTTGTGTTCATGATGTCATGGATGATGCATCCACTTGGGACATGGGTTTGCGGCGGTCATCAATTCGGTGCGTGATGAATTCTTTGGCACAGTGTTCATTAATGTTCATGAAATTGTTCATGATTCTTTTTCCGCCTCTGTAAAGGGCATAAACTTAGTTAGCATACGGGTTGATGGCGTTGTTGAATTTTTTCTTTTCACAATTTTCGTGAACAATTGGGTAATTTTAATTTTTGTTAGTGCCTCTCTGAAGTGCCAAGAATGTAGTGTATTATTGGCTCGGTGGCGTTTTTTGAATGCGGTTCGATTTAAGGTTGTTCATAAAATGCTAATTTTGTTAGTTAACGTTTGTTAATTTTGGCTGTCTATAGATTGTGGTCTTTCAGGGCGTGTTCCCTACATTATGTATGATAACCTGTTTATATATGATAACATATTTTATTTGGGAAGTCAAATTTATTTTTTTCTCTGAATGCAGGTCGCATTTGGGCGTGTACGCCGCAAATCACGGATTCTCGCGGATTACACGGATGACGCGGATTTTAAGAGGTTTTCTGTTAGTTCGGGGTGTTACTTGTTCAGAATCAGGATTTATTGGATTGGTGGATTTTCAGGATTGTTGATCTTGTGGGATTAACGGCTGTGGTTGTGTAACGCTTAAGGTTGGATACTTATATTACCGCGGGCGTTTCGTTTTACCATAGTCAGATGAAAATTTCCACAATGCTCTATCAAGTTCTCGCATTGAAACGTTGTTCTTGTTCGCGATTTCACGACAAAACTCAATGTACTCCAGCCAGAAAGGATACGAGCCCCTTGTTCTCCACTCCAGCCCGACAGACCAAAGTGCGTGTATATCAAGAAGCGGGTATTGTCCGTTGTCAAACAAGTGTAGGATTGCGGAAGCAGTTGGTTCTCCTACACCCTGCAACTGGGTTAAAGTTAGCAACTTTGCCCAATCATCTGTGGCTGTAAAGGCACTTTTTGTAATGTCTTTTATGAAGTCGCCGGTGTTTTCCAAGGTAAGTTTTGCCCGACGATGTGATTTCCAACGTGCTATTTTGTGCAATTCTTCTTTCGTGAGGTGGCCGCGCTCCTGAATTTTGCTTTTGAGGTCAACCAGATACTGTTCTTTCATTTGGTCTTTCTCTCTCTGACGTTCTGTGTATCTGCCCGCCCAGTAGCTAATCTCAGATGCAGAAAAGCGTAATTTCATTTTCATAATGCGTCCTTATCTTCGTCTTCCTCGGTGTTGCAATGTCCGGGTGTGGGGTGACAATTCCTCTCCACGGTGTGATACGAGGCACCGTTTTGTCGTTCACACCACTTCCCTCAACTCGCGTAACTTAGCCATGACTTCTTCAAATCTCTGCATCCAATTTTCGGCACGCGCGGCGGCGCGTTTTTGCATGGATTGTATAAGTGGCTGTGCCACTTCTGCATCATCTAACTGCTGATCTAATTTCGACAACGTAATTTCTTCTTCTTTCGTCAGTCCAGTAGAAAATTTCTTAGCGAATAAACCGTGATACGCTTCAAGGACATGCACAGGAAGTTCATAGGCGAAGGCGTTTTCGTCTGCATCTGGATGCAATTTGCGATACTCATCCATTGGAACGATCGCGGCTACAGGCTTCCCATTATGCTCGAGTACGAGGCTCTCATGTGCTTCCCAAGTTGCCCGCAGTAAGTTTTCAACCTGACGCGGAAGGTCGTCTAATGAAATCGTTTTATTCATGATTGTAACTCCTCAATATCAAGTTCTTCCTGTGCTTCCCGCACCTCATAGTTCGTTCGTGCTTCCTGAATACGCGTCCATGAGGTGATGTATGTTTGCTGTTCCGCGAGGTGAAGGCGGACCCTTTGAAAGAATGTTTAGAGGCGATATTTCGTGGAAGGGCTGCCTGATCTGGCTGCTTTTGAAGCTACACAGTGATTGGGAAGCGAAGAACGGCATCACAACACCGCTGAATATGGACACCTTGACGAAGTGGACAGGGTTTAGCAAGGCAACAGTTATCGCTAAGATTAAAGAGCTACAGGCTGCGGGTATGCTTGAAAGGTTAAGCAAGCGTTGGGAGCGTTCCGTATTTCAGTTATACCCAAAACCACGCACCGAGCCGCGGGCAGTGCGTAGACGGAAGAAACGCGCCGAGAAGAAAGCGGATAAAAACGCGAGGCGTCAGATGCGAGCGGACGGCAATTATCGTTTTTCGTTCAACGAGAAATACCGCGTCGATGTCACCACCGGTGATATAGATGTTCGGGAAGGCTACGGACGGGGTTTATGGAAACGTGCATCGGATTATCATATCGCGCAGGTGATGTATCCAAGCATACGCAAAGCGTTTAAACAAGCCGTAGAAGCGCATCAGAGCCTACAGGCGATTTTGGTGCATTCGCAAATAGAACCTATATACCAAGAAGGCAGTATCCATAACGCACAGGGCAGTATCCATAACGCACAGGGTAGTATCCATAGCGCACACCCCGATATTGAAGGTAGTAGTGAATGCCCGCCACCACTGCGTTTGTGAAAAAGGGTTGATGCGTACCAACGCGTACTTAACAACACTTTTATCGTGACGCGCACGATAGATAAATGAAAAATAGGTAGGTTACCCCAAAGGTTTTTGACGGAAAAGGAAGATTGGGGGGACTTACCCCCCAAACCCCCCGCTTTTAACAGGGCAAAGAAGTAGGTTTTACTTCACAAGTCATAACCTATGTAAAGCGGTATGGGTTTTTTGCTGCCGACCAATAAAGGTAAAATCCTTTAGCAAAAATAATAACATTAGAGTCAACCACCATTTGTTGGTGTCAAATAGAAGTAACCTATCAAGGTAGGATCAACTATCACGAAGAAATTACAATCAGTCAAATTTATAAGCATTTAAACACCTGCCGAAAATAAAACATACTAATCAAGAGGGGTTACCCGCGTTGGGTCTGTGTAGTGTTATTTTCTTTTATTGTTAATCCGTACTCGGTCTTTGTCTTGTGTTATGGGTATCTGATAGCATAGAACCGAACCGCCTTGGTATATAGTTTTTATTTGACACCAGATTTTAATAACTTGTCGGTCGAGGGAAAATCATCAGGAAGATAAAGCGACAGAAACGTAGTAAATACGGGGGTTTTCTTAAACAAAATGAAATATAAAATAATTTTGGAAATTAGCATTTTTTTACGCGTCCGATTTAGGACTTATAGTCAAGAAGAGAGTATCGAGGGCGGTTTTGTGGCAGATGGCTACCACAAAACACTGTGAAGTACACACGCATCTAAGGGCACGCGCCCTTACCAACCCGCTCTAAATTTCAAATCCATCAAATGCATCGTGCAAATAAAACTATTGTACCAAGAAGGCAGGTTTTATTTGATAGTCAAAAAAGGGTGAAAATTATTTGATAAATGCGTTTTCTGTCTGTTATACTATGCACTAACAGGTATCTTGACACTTAACGGATTATTTAACAGACAAGGAGATTGGCAATGGTAAAGATAGCAAAACATATCCCAGTGAATCGGGTTCGGTGGCTGCGCGATGCAGGTTTAACGATACCCGAGATTGCGCGAGCGTTACAGGTATCACCAAACCGCGTTCAGTCGTTAATCTCAAAAGAGCTTGACGGAATGCGTAAAGGGAATGCCGAAGAACGCTTAACAGCATACGAGACACATTTTCCGATAGAGACGGAAGAAGCTACGATCGTAGAAACGGATATAGAGGCGTTAGCACGAGATCACCAGGAGAAACTACAAAAGTTAGAGACCTACGAGAAATTACTACCGAATGCGGAAACCGCGGGCATCAATATAGGTGATGAAGTCTACATCACGGCACTACAGGAAACTTTTAGACGGCTTGACCGCCGGCGTAAGAAACAGGCAAAACGGCAACGGCAGCGTCAGAAAGGGAAATAACCCGGAACTTTAAATAAAAAACGGCACACAACGGGCTACAAGGCATTTGAAAAGGTGCGTCCAGTGGTCTAACCCACCAGAAATTGACGGCATAGCAGACAGCAGAACAGGTGCATCACAGCGGGATTAAACGGACACCGCGGTACCCGATTTTTAGAGGTATCATTTTTTTTCTTGTAAAAAAAGTAACCCGTGCTACAATACTTTTTGACCTTCTCGGTAGTATCCTAATTTGTTAGGTGCGTCACCAGTGCATCAACCACCGATGACGCGGCGCTACTAAAAGGGACTTAGTAACGCTGGTATTCTATCATAGCAAAAAACGCTTTAGGATACCAGCCTAACATAAGATAGGAATTGCCAGGCAGGTAACCCCCGCTGGTATTATTCCATAGTTCATAACGACAGGAGCATTTACAATGCGAAGTAAAAAGTTTTATATTCCAATAGGTGCTTTAATGCTTGTGATATGCGCGTTGGGTTTATTCTCGTTGCGTTCAGATACACTGAAAGACCCGATTGTGATTATCAAGACGGTAGAACCAGAAGCGAAGCAAGCAGAGGTTACCACAGTAACGGAAACCGCTACGAGTGAAACCGCTACAGGTAGATACTTCCACGAGGACGGCACATTTCAGACAGAACGACACGAGACAGCCGAAAGCCCTCATACTGAAGCAAATCAACCAACCGCTGAAAATATCGCTTTTGGTGGTGAAGTAGAAACCGAAACACCCCAACCGCCATCTGAAAGACAACTTGCAGAGCAGCGTTATAATATTGCTGCTGCAAAATATTTCAAAGCCTATCAGGAATACCACAAACAGTTTCAAGCATTCCAAGTAGAACGGGCAGAATTGAGCCAAGAACTTAAAGAAATCAGAAAGCTCACACCCAAAGCATCAACGATGAGTGATGCCGAACTTGATGAAGTCCTGAACAGACTTGAGAATTGGCGGGAGCGGAAATCCGACCTCCAGAGACGAGAAGCCGATTTGAAACAAAAACGCCCAACACCACCAGCGAGAAATTAGGAGGATATACAAGTGAAAACATTTAAACTTTTAGGAATACTATCACTTTGTGTATTTCTCTGTTTACTCGGTGTAGATGCATTTTCTAATTGCGATGATAAATATCAAGCAGTTCTAACCGCTGAAAATCAGTTATAAGCCGCACAAGCTTGGCTGGACAAGTATGAATCTGACTCAAATTTGGCAATGTGGGATATTTTCTGGTCAGAACGCTCGGATCGAGACTTGTTTGAAGAAGAAATGGTGAGGTGGGAAAGGTCGCTCGATTATATTGACGCGGAAATGGATATTGAACAAGCGAAAGCGGATGTCGCTGCGGCTCAAGAAGCGTATAATCAGGCATATACAGCTTATATGGTCTGCTATGCAAGCCACTTAACCGAAGAGATCACCGGTGCTTGCGGTCATACCTATACACGCTTAAATGAAGACGCGCACGCCTGGGGTTATTTTGACTGTGGCCATGCGGGCTACCTCTGCCAAACAGGTATTCATTATCTCACCTACTGTTCGAAGTGCGACACGCTTTATTACTTCTGTGAGGACGAGGATCACATGTACACTTGCAGCGGTTCAGGCAGTAGTTCAGGTTCAGATTGCCAGTAGAGAGGACATAAGGCGATAAGCCTATAGATGAATAATCAATAGGCTTAAAACAAAAAAGCGGGGGTGTGTTTTCACACACGCCCCACAACTGCCTCCTATAGTTTTCTAAGGTTTGGACAATTTTATAGTAGACTCTGATCAAACCTATATTAACGTGAGTTTGAAAATAAATCTGTAGGTGTTTTGCTCGGGGGCTTCTGAGGATTTCCCCAGCCCAGGTAGAGCCGGAAAAATACATCAAAAATCTCGTAATGTGGACAGATATGCCGTTTTTCAAGACACCCTCTGCGTCAATAGCCGTAGCGAAACCCAACATGTTACCTTTATCAAACTCACGGTACTATACTATTAAGCACTGAGCAAGAACTGTGCCAATCGGAGAAAACGCTCTTATCGTTGTCCAGTATAACTTTGTCCGTCAAGGCAACACGTGGGATCCAGGGTGTTCGGTGATAGATAGGGTTGCTTAGAATCATTTTTCGGCGAGTGTCGCAAAATGCGACAAGTTTGGAAGCAGTGTAGCTTGCGGAGCCTTTGATAAAGCGGGTTTCGGCGTGTTGTGTCGCAAAATGCAACAGTGTCGCAAAATGCGACAGTATTTTACTTAGGACTTACATATTTCCTCTGATAAAAGGTTTACGGGTGGCTTATCTCCGCTCGCAAATGGCAATAGCGTCATTTTCTGCTGAGTTCAAACAAAAAACAAACTCGCAGAATATGAATGTCAGTGTTCAAGACCGTACAGCTCTGCCTTTTGAAAAGGCAGCATAATTTTACAATATTGTCCAAACTTTAGTATTATAGTAACGCGTATGTTAGGACGAAAGGTTGCATAAAATAGATCAGGACTTACGCACCTTGCGTAAATATCGGACGTTTAGCGGTCAAAAAATCGGTAATTTCCGTATTTAAACCCCCTAAATCCCCCTTATCAGGGGGACTTTAAGAGCGAATCGGTAATTTTCGTATTTAAACCCCCTAAATCCCCTTATCAGGGGGACTTTAAGAGCGAATCGGTAATTTCCGTATTTAAACCCCCTAAATCCCCCTTATCAGGGGGACTTTAAGAGGGAATGCGTAAATCCTATTCATATTTTTGGTCATCCGACAGATGTCGTCTGAATGCCGGTCGCAAAAAATATGCAGAAACACCCCAGCAAAAACACCCCAAGTAAAAACCCTACCGACCTGGGGTCACGACGGTTATCATTTCTAAAATTGACACTTATGGTGTGGTTGCAAACCGAACCATAGGGGTCAATTCAGCGATTTTCCATGCCATTCTCGGCATAGTAAGTCTGAACTGTGATTGCTGTGATTTTTCTGATAAGATCTCTGATGGAAAATAAGATGCTGATTGTGGGGTTGAAGTTTCTACAGAGATAGGGTTCCCGGGGAACTGCTGAGTCGTCAGGACTCGGTTTTCAGCATTCAGTTGCTTGTGGTGGGTTCTCTTATCATGGGGATCATAGCCATCAGAGAAATCACAGTTCAGAAGTCAAAAGTGGAAAGCGTTCGGAAACTGACCGCCCCGGTCTGGGTGGCGAGGGTGTTTTTGGGTGCCGAGAGAGTTATTTTTCTAAAATTGACACCTATGGTGTGGTTGCAAACCGAACCTACCGAGCCTAAGCAAAAAGCGGAATTACCGATTTAAACAATTAAATTTCATTCAAGGGCAGGCGAGTACGCCGCAAATCACGGATTTTCGTGGATTGGAAATACGTGCCACAGGCTAACAGCCTATGCTACAAAACGCCACAGGAAACCAACAACCTATGCTACAAGGGATGCATGCCACAGGAGGCTAACGGTTGCCTATGCTACGGAACACAGGCTAACGGTTTCCTATGCTACAGCGGATACGTGCCACAGGAAACCAACGGTCTCCTATGCTACGGGAGTGTCAGCACCATTGAATTTTTGATTTTTCTTTGACTTTGGGCACCTCTATATGTTACACTTTTGAAGGTTTCTACGATGGATGGAATTGGTTTTTATCTGATTTATAAAGAGGAGAAATAATTTGGTGTTTATAAAAAGGGTTCGTGTTGGACTGGTGTTGGTGCTTTTATTGCTCTATGCCTCGATTGCTGCAATGGCAGAGACTGTAGCGTATTATCCGACGGATTTGGGGAACATTTGGGTGTTGGAGACCGAGGATGGGACTGAACGGGTTACTTATACGATTGAAGGTTCCGAAGAACGTATCGAGGACAGAGAGATCGCACTCTTTAAAAGAACAGCAGAAACGGCAGGTACAGACGAAACTACGGGTGAAACGTATTTTGTGCATTTTGACGACGAGGGCGTAAAACTGCATAAAATTGTTGCGGAACTCGGTTCAATATTCGGTACAGCCACAGCGATATTATCGCCGCCTGTCCTCTTTGTCCCAGCATCATTAGCACTTGGGGATGCGTGGGAGTATATGTTGGAAACAGAGGTTATACTCACGGGTCGAGTTTCAGTTACTTATACTTACGAAGTTGTTGCGGTAGAAGATGTGGTAACACCCGCGGGGACATTTAAGAACTGCCTTAAAGTTCAGCTGGATTCAAGGACTGTCTCTACGTCGATAGGCCGTTCTACTTCTTACCAATGGCTGGCACCGAATGTTGGGATTGTTAAAGTCGAGACTGATCAGGAAATTGTTTTTAATTTGATACGCTCCAACTTGGTTCCTGATGCTTTTACTTATGATGTGACAGGGGATGGCGTTGTTAATATATTAGACCTTGTCTTTGTTGCTTCTCGCCTTGGGGAGGTGGATACGGATGCGGATGTGAATGCGGACGGTGTTGTTAATATTTTGGATTTGGTGCTTGTCTCGCAGAATTTGGGCGATTAACCTAACAGGACTTACGCAAAATGAGCGGAAAGGGGGCACATTTTACCCAAAAATCGTTATTTCAGCGTTTTTAACCCCCTAAATCCCCCTTATCAGGGGGACTTTAATACGTCCTTCGTTTTTAACCCCCTAAATCCCCCTTATCAGGGGGACTTTAATACATCCTTCACACAGCGGAATCCGCGGAAGACGCTGGTGTAATTCTGCGGTCCCCAGTCACGGTACGAGACTTGCAGGAACAGTCCGTTATCGCTCCAGCAGCCGCCCCTTAAAACGCGTTTCTTCTTCTGCACTTTTTTGAAATCGCTGATGGTCGCTTGGCGTTTTCCTTTTGAAAATGGGTTTTCTCGCGGGGAGATTGCATAGAAATCAGGATCGTATTCATCAAGACACCACTCGGAGATATTTCCTGCCATATCGTATAAACCGTAGCCGTTGGGTGGATACTGCCCGACAGCGATTGGGACATTGAAATGCCGTGCGAAGTTTGCACGGGTTGCATCAATGGTATCACCCGATGGATATGCCTTTCCGACGAGGCCGCCTCGTGCGGCTTTCTCCCACTCTGCCTCTGTCGGTAAGCGTTTGCCTGCCCATTCCGCGTAAGCCATCGCTGCGTACCAACTGACATAAATGACCGGATGGTTCGCTTTGCCTTCGGGATAGGTGTTCCCGTCCCAGTGCCGGAGGTATACACCGTCGTGATATTCTTCGGGGATGTTATCTTTTTGCCACTGGGGATTTGCATCGACGAAAATTTTGTATTGTGCGTTGGTTACTTCGTAGATGTCCATATAGAAGGCATCAAGGTAGACGGTATGCACTGGACGTTCATTGTTTTTCTCAGTGTGGCTCCCCATTTCAAACTCACCTGCAGGTATTAGCACCATACCGTCAGGGGTATCATCGGCAGAGGGTATGTGTTGTGTGCTGCAGATCACAAAAATGGTAAGCGTTAGGATGCACACGATTCCTTTTTTAGTCATTATGTTAAAGTACCTTTCGTGTCTACTGGTTCGTAGACGGCTTAACGCTGCCGATTCACAAGATAAATTCCGATTGCCACCAAGCCAGTGCCTGCCAACAAGTCGAAGGTCAGTTCATCACCTAAAAATAGATGGCTAAACAAAACGCCGGACAGCGGCATCAGGAAAGAAAAGACAACCAATTTGCTCGCCTTGTATCTTCTTAGCGTCCATGTCAACCCTAAAAAGCAGAACCCTGTGATAATCCAGCCCTGATAGATGAGCCCAGCAGTGCTTGCCAGCGTCCATTCAACGGATTGCTCACGCTCAAAGATGTAACTGAGCACGTAAAAGCACGGGATGTTTAAGGCTAAGAGCCAGACGAGGAGTCGGTAGGGGTAGATGTTCTGAACGAAAACCTTTGTTAGTGTAATGCGGAGTCCTAAGAAACATGCGCTGAGAATTACGATGAGATCGCCGATGAGGTATCCTGTGCCGTTCCCACCTTACAGATTTGGCATCATAGCGAGAAAAACACCACCGAATGCAGTGAGAATACCGAATGTTTTCGTTTTAGTGAGCCGATCATTTGGGAGCCAGAAGTGTCCAAACAGGACTGTAAAAAATGGGTAGAGACTGAAAAAAATGGTCGAATGCGCGGCTGTTGTGTGTTGGGTACCGATGTTCAACGTAATCGTATGCAACGTGTAGAGGGCGGCGATCAGGAGCAGCCGACGGAATTCCTCGAAACGCATCCGCATTGACATCCCATAGTAAAATCCTGCGCCGCCAACGAAAATAACTCCGAGTATACAGCGAAAGAGTGCCATTTTTAGCGGTGGAATGCCTTGCAGACCGAGTTTAACGGCGAATGCCCCGCCACCTATGAGAGAAACGATGAGCAACATAAAGGCAATAATCTTGCCTGATGGGTCTTCGTTCCTAAATTCTTTTTCAAGCATAAATGTCAATGCGTCCCGAAAAGAGGGACCAAGTGTGATTTTGTGGTATATATTTATTGTGCGTTGTAGTGTCAGGAGTCTGTGAAGCGGGTATTGATTTTCACTAAGAATACCGCTTTTATCTTTGTTGGTCAAGGGAAAAATCGCCATGATTTTTTTTGACATTTTTTCGGACTTATGTGATACCCTATTATAACTAAACGTGGATGGGACAGCAGTGTTATGTATGAGGGCCCTCTATCGCATCACTGTTTTACCGAAAACCTTCATCAAATTTATAGTAAAAAAGGAAGATAACCCCCTTAAGAAGAAACCCCCAGCAAAAACACCCGCCTTATCAGGGGGAATAAGTAAGGAAAGTAGAAATTAAGCATGAACATCAAAAGAATCGTAATATCCGCATTTGCTTTAGCAATCATTGCTTTGACTGTCGGACTTCTCAGTTGTGATAGAGTCGCCTTAGTAGCATCTGATGGCGAAATGCCTCAGATGATGGGCGAAGAGATTTCCATCGGTGTTGTTGTGGCACTGACAGGACAGCACGCCGAACCGTATGGATTTCCAATGCAACGCGGTTTTGAATTGGCACGCGAAGAGATTAACAGCCTCGGCGGCGTGAATTTCAGGTTTATCACTATGGACGATCGTAGCACCCCAGAGGGCGCGAAGGAAGCCGTACAGCATCTGGTTGATCAAGGTGTCCCAGCTATCGTCGGGCTTGCTATCTCGACGCACCTTAAAGTGGCGGCTCCCATTGCGCAGGAAAATCGGGTCATCGCTTTCAGTTCGGTCTCCTCTGCTGCAGGTTTGAGCGGGATTGGAAATTTCATCTTCCGCACCAGCCTTGCCACAAATATAAGCATCCCGAGTGGGATAATGGTGACGCAGCAGAAAATCGGTTATCAAAAAGTCGCGACGATCTATGATGAGATCGATGTCTACGCCAGAAGTAGCAACGAAGTGTTAGAGACGGTACTTGAGGCAAATGGGGTTGAGATACTCACCCAGGAAACCTTCAAAACCAGTGATACCGATTTTTCTCAGCAATTAACGAATATAATGACGGCGGAGCCGGACGCACTCTTTATCTCGGCACTCGCACAAGAAATAGCGCAGATTGTCGGACAAACATCCGAGGTAGGTTTCCCCGATACCATTCGCGTGATCGCGCCTGATTTAACCATGGATGAAGTCCAAAAGGCGGGCGATGGTGCTGAAGGAACAATAGGTTTTATCGGATGGTCCACTACATCTGATGCCCCCGGGAACCAAGCCTTTATTGCGAATTATCGAGCGAAATACGGTATTGAACCTGAACCGTGGGCGGCACAGTCGTATGTGACGCTCCATGTGCTTGCCAATGCGATTAAGATAGCACAATCGGCAGACTCGACCGCCATTCGGGACGCGCTCGCACAGACGAAGGATTTCCCCACGATTTTAGGCGACTTCTCTTTTAACCCTGACGGAGACGCTCTGTATGACCAGATTGTTCTGGTTGTTAAGGATGGAGAATTTCAGGTGCTTGAATGATCTTCAGGGTTGAGTGATATAACTTAAGCCTTATCTTCTCTTGAATTGGCTCCACATTGTGGTTAATTTGACTTCTGGGGTGACGTTTAGTCCGGAGATGGTGAAGGCATCTGCCCATGCTTCGCCGACCCACTGGTTTGCGATATTAAGGCCTTCCATGACAAAACCGAGAATCTCAATTTTATCGAAGTTCGCGTCTTGGAACGAGGTTCGGAATTCGCCGTCCGCAAATAGCAAAAAATATCCCGAATGAAAGTACAATTCCATCTGTGTGAGACTATCGGTTTCCCAGCGGATGCGTGGCTCTCTGGAGAGTCGGTACCGGAAGGGTTGGCTGCTCCCTTTGCCGTCAAACCGGCGTGCTCTGATTTCATCGGGGAAAAAGACGTAAAAGAAGGGATCTTCGCCGGGTGTATCGGCAAAATGCCGTCCGACGCAAAACCCAAAACGCGTTCGGTTGCCGCCGAAATCTGTTATCTTAATTACGAAATCTCTGTAGGGTGCTGGGATTGCGGTGAATTGGTAGAGTTCGTATTGCACGTTCCAATCGCGGTTCACCTCTGCGCGTAGAAATCCGTCGCTTATTTTCCAGACAGTATCGTTTCCGACGATGTTCCACGCTTCCGGATTTTCGGTATCGAAATCGTCGTGCCAGACCTCGGCGGATACGGAGAGGGTGCAGCTGACGAATATGTAGAGGAGTATGAAGATGCTTAGGTTTTTGTGTGCCATAGGCGGTTTCTAATTGATTTTTATGCAGTCATACCAGCGTTGTGTTTTCTTTCCTCTTCGGCTCAGGACACCCGGTTCACGTTCGACAGGGGGGCCGAAGTCTCCGTCGTTCTGTTTCAAAACGTCCCAATCCGGCGGGAACCAAGTTCTGAGGGTTTTACAGTTAACTTCAAGGGGTTCACCTTCCCATCCACCGACTTTGTAATACATCGGGCAGACCCATCGTTCCGCGCCGCGTGCATAGCGTCGCCACCCGACGACGAAGGTTTGGGCGCGGATAATATCGCCGTCGCGCCAGTGTCGCTCAACGCCGCTCCATGGGTAGCCGGTTGTGCCGCCACCGACACTAATTTCACTCCATCCCAAATCGTCGCGGAGGGTAATGTAGGAGTAGTTTGTGCCCCAGGGTGTGTCGTCTGTAGCAAAACGCCACTGTTGTCCGCGGTACCAATGGAGCGCGCCTCGGATACTTGAACGGGAGACCGCTGCACTCTCAATGGTTTCTACGATGTCAAATTGCCCTCTATTGTTGTAAAGGTTATGGACACCCTTGCAGAGCGTGAGGGAGTTAAGCTCAGGTCCGAACCATTTTCCGTTTACGCCGGGGGTTCTATAGTAGGCGCCTGAACTGGGGGGCTGGGCGCGCTCACCGGGATTCAAGCGTGCTCTGGCGTAAGTGCTCCAAAACCCGATGGTGAGGACTGTTATGAGTAAAAGTGCGTTGAAGATGAGGTCTAAATTTTTTCGGAACATTTAATATAGTTACCAGTTACCAGTTACCAGTTACCAGTTATCAGTTAAGAGAGTTATTCAGGACTTACGCAAACCGAGCAAATATCGGACATTTGGACACAAAAGAGCGACATCTTCTATATTTTTAACCCCCTAAATCCCCCTTATCAGGGGGACTTTAAGAGGAATGCGTAAGTCCTATTATTGTTAAAAACAAGGATCCCTTGTGGGTTGATAACCGAAAACCGTTAGGGTTGTTCTTGCTTTAGGCTTGCCCATGTTGTTGCTAATTTTCGTATGGGTGAAACTGTGAGTCCGTCAATTGTAAAAGTGTCTACCCATGCGGTGCCGACATTGAGGTCTTCCGTGACAAATCCAGCAAGCACAAAAGCGATGGTATCAATGTGATCGAAGTTTGCGTCCGTAAAGTCGATACGAGATTCGCCATCGGCGGAGAGTTGGAATCTGCCGTCATTAAAGTGTAATTCCATCTGTTGGAGTTCGTCGGTGTTCCAGCGTTGTCCGGGTTCGATGAATAGGTTGTCGTCTCTTGATATATACATATCGTTTGTGAAAAAGAGGTAGTAGCCGTGTTCCTCGATTTCAGTCACAGGGTCATAGAAACGCTTTGCGAGTGCGATGCCGAATCTGGCACGCGTTGCCCCGACGGTTTCGAGCGTAATCGTAAAGCCGTTATAGGGACCTGGGTAAGCGATGAATTGGTAGCGTTCAAATATCATGCTCCACTGTTCTCGCGCTTGAATTTTCGTCTTTAAAAACCCGTCCTCAACCGTCCAGACGGAATCGCTTCCGGTGTGCTGCCAATCCGCTTTTGCCTCTTGATCGAAATGGTCTTCCCAAAGAACGGCATCCGCGCTTTGTAGCGGCATGAGAAAAGTATAAGCAGTTATGATTGCTATCAGTGTGTGTGCGATGTTTTTCATGTCGCGAGCGATCTCTCTATGCAAAGGGTCTTTAGAAAGAGTGAACGGCACGCGGAGCGTGCCTACTACTTTGTAAAAGGGGTGCCATCTTGTTTTCCGAGATAGATACGGTATGCAGTGTTAGCAGCCGGTATTGTGATCTGTTTGTGAATGCGCGTCTGTTGATAACGTTCTGTGGTATCCTCAAATACCGCGCGAACAGCACGGATATGTAGCTGATAACGCGTTTCAGTGAGATTCCCGAACTTAAACTTGCCGTGCGCGTCTGTCTCTACCTCAAATCGATCCAGTGTCATTGACATGTCGGACGGATGCAATTCCCACGGATACCACGACCGCGAAACAACAGCATTGCGGACAGGCTCGCCTGTATCCGCCCAGAGCACTTGACCTTGCAGTATTGCAGTGGGTCGATCTGCTATGATAAGACGTTCCTCGGTATTTGTCGATGTGTCCACATCAATACGTGTTGCCGAAATGCCGTTTCCGCTGATATAGAGGGTGTATTTTTCCGCAAAAAGCCCTTCAACAACAAAAGCAGATTCTGTTACAGGAAAATATCTTGCCAAGAGCGGTTTATGCAACGCCAGCGGATTCAGGCTCGGTTCCATCTGTGTATCTGCGCGGAATACCTTCACGGTGAACTGTGCATCCGCGGGGAGTGCCTCTGGTAGGATAACGCGTCCTTTAACGGTAACCCCTTTTTCCAGTCGAACAATCGGCGGCATCTTTTCGATATCCACGTTCTCGTAGATTCTGGAAAAGTAGCCCCTCTTACTTATCTCAAGCGATAGAAACTGCGAATCGGTTTCTACCACTTGCATCTGAAAGTTGCCAGCATCGTCTGTCTGCGCTGCTGCGAGAATAGCACTGTGTCCGTGTGGCGTTTCGGCGTGGCGCGTTGCGTAAATCAACGCGCTTGCTATCGGATGTGCCTGTCCGTCAACAACTGTCCCGCGTAATGTCCCCAGTTTCGGTAAGCGAATAGAAACCTCTGCTTGTTTTTGCGGGTTAATAGATTCTACGTAGGCTATAATAACATCGTTTCGGGAAATTGTCAAGGTGTACGCAATCGGATAGAGTTCAGAGAAGTGGAAATTGCCTGTGGCGTCAGTCTTCGCTGCGTGTTCAATCGGTGCGGCGGCACGGAAGAAATCTGCCGACTTCGCGTGCATCTTTAGGTTCACGATAAGTCCAGCGAGATCTTTGCCATCAGAAACACTGCCTTTCAGGGATAGCGTGCGTTTCAGTGCGATTTTTCCTAAATTATATTTACTTTTTCCGGGGGCCATCTCCTGCCGCAAGCGTTTCGCCTGATACTTCGGATGAAGTGCCATGAGTGAAAAAGCGTAGTAGGTCTGAGGGGCATTTGGAATCGTCAGTGAGAAAGTGCCGTTTGCGTCTGTTGCTGTTGCGTGCTCGAAATCTCGGTTGGGGTAGACGCTTGCGATTTTCTCAGCATCGGCACGGACAAGGATATCGGGAATCGGTTGTCCATTTTCGGCATCGACGCATGTGCCGTGGAGGGATGCGCCGTCTGGTGTTTGGCAGATGCCAGTGGCGGTAGTAAAAAAGAGCAGTAGCAAAATCAGATAGGTGATATTATTCATACAATACGTTCGCTTGCGTGGTTTGGTGAATCATTGTAGCACGAAAGGGAAAAGAATAGCAATTAGCAATCAGCGGTCAGCAGAGCCATTCAATTCTCCATTTTCCGATCGAATCTTCACCACCAGGCCCGGTAGGTGCGGTGTTTTTGCTGGGGGTGTTTGCTTGGGTATTTCTGCGGATTTCCCTCCTAACCGCACCGGCTCCTGTAAAAAAAGACGTCAAATCTAATAATTTCTTAAAATTGAATGGTTCTGAGCGGTCAGTCATCAGTAGTCAATAATTGAGAGACGGTTCTTTTTTATGTAACCTTTTTTTGGGATTTGCATTCTTAACTTACGATGAAGTTTCAGATCCAAAAACATCAAACCGAAACCACTTGTTTTGTAAACACAGCAATTTTGGAGGTAAAACCGTGAAAGAAAATAGCGTAGATATATGGGATGCGTTTCTTGGTACGCTTGAAAACCGAGGGCTTTCGAGTGTTGAGTGGAAGATCTCGCCCGACGTTGAAGAAAAACTTGTTGACCATTTCAAGGCGAAAATTGATGCGGGTGTCATTGATGGAGAAACCCGCCTTCCACCGGATTTGATATGGAACGAGTATGTCTGGCGGCTTCCTGAAGCGATGTGTCAACAGCTGCAAGAACACGCGGAAAACGCGCTCGAAACCGATCCCGATAACGGTGCAGCCGCAAAATTTTTGGCAATCGCGCTGGCGGGGTGGAGCTACGACATACCGCCCGATGCGTACTGGACCTTTTCGGAGAAAGCGACGCTGTTGCTGCCAAACGATTTATCGCTCTGCTATTTAGCGTTTGTAAAATCTGGGATTGATCCGCTCTACTTTGATAAGGCCGTTATCGCGCTTGAACAGTTATTTGAATGGCATCGCGAAGGTGAAGAATCGACGTTGTATCAATGGCTCTTCCGGTGTTGTTATGACTATTTGTATGTCACAACGCGACCCAACGATTTTTACAACGAACTTGAAAGCGACAATCCACTCTATGAACGATGGACAGCGGTCATGCGTAAGATTCAAGTTGTTTTTGAAGAACAGTTAGTGCGGCATCCAGATGATTGGGCTATTATTCGCATGTTAACTGAAATCCAAGAAGCCCTAGGAAATACTGCCGCAGCGGAAAAGGTATTTAAGAAATCGCAAAAGGTTTATGAGAAGCAATTGGAACAGGACGAAGATGACCAGAGTGCCCTAAGCGGATTAGCGAATATCCATGAGAAATTAGGAAATATCGAACTTGCGAGAGAATATCAGGTCAAAGCCGACCCGAGTTTGGGATGGGTGGGACAGGTGTTGCCGGATTTCTCATTTGCGGTTGACCTTGACGGCAATCCGATTTCACTTACGGATTACCGTGGCAAAGTCGTCTTACTCGATTTCTGGGCGGTGTGGTGTGGTCCCTGCCTCGGAGAAATACCGAGAATCAAAGCGGTATATGAGAAATACCACGATAAGGGCTTTGCGGTTATCGGCGTGAGCTTGGATGAAGACGCAGCGGTGTTGCGGGAGTTCATTAAGAAGAAGGAGATACCGTGGCGACAAATTTTCGACGGTCAAAAATGGGCTGGTCATCTCGTGCAGCAGTACGGTATCCGCGGTATTCCTGCCCCGTTTCTGATTGACCGAAAAGGCAAGGTTATCTCGGTTGAGGCGAGAGGGCATCTTTTAAGTGAACTTGTTGAAGCAGAAATAGAAGGTAAAAAGGATTAACCTCACCTGGGAAAACCCAGAATAAGTGGCAATTCTAAGACAGGGTGTGATGGCGATGGATGAATCACGAGACGAAGAATTGGTGTATCAAAGTTTAGACGATGAGAATGAGGGTGCATTTGAAATCCTTTATCATCGTTATGAGATGTCGCTGCTTAATTTTTTCTATAGACGCGTTGGGAGCTGGGAAACAGCGCAAGACCTGATGCAAGAGACGTTTATCAGAGTGCACAAACACCTCGGAACGCTTCGGGATCGCAAAAAGTTTTCAAGTTGGATGTTTAGCATCGCGAAACAGCTCATTGCCACACACATCAGAGAGAACCGGAGAAGCGTTGAGACGGATCCAGTTGATGAAATTTTTGAGACCCATACGATAGCCCCTGAGCATCGCTCGCCTGTGGAATCGATAATTGCCGAAGAACAATTAGAAATCGTCCGTACGTTGGCGCAGCGGCTGCCGGAGTCAGAGCGCAGTGCGTTTGAACTACGGCTTGATAACATGACGCTTGAGGAAATTGCCAAAACTTTAGACATTAGTTCATCGGCGACGAAGGTGCGGTTGTATCGTGCCAAACAGAAGTTAGTTGCTTGGATGAAAACGGAGTATCCAGACGAGTTCAATCATATATTGGGTGATAAAAGTTAGCCGTCATAAAATTTGCTTTTTATATGTAACCTTTTCTACGGATTTGCATTCTTAATTGACAAAAGGAGAATCCAACATGACACCGACGGATGTCAAGGAACTGCTAAAGCGATTACTTGTGGAGGAAAGTTTCCCAATTGACATAGTAGATATGGCATCCTTGCAAGATTTAGAGGCAAAGTATTCTACAACAGAGGCGCGTATTAAGGATGTTATTAACCAATGGAACAAGGACGGTAAAATCCATGTGCTTCCGCCTGGTCGCCCCGATATTATGGAGTTCTATACGAAAACCGATGCTTCTTCACCTGCGAAAGAATTGCTGGACTTCTTAGCGATAGAAGCATTTATTGCATCTATTATAGCGGAACGGTCGCTCCCGATCCGTTTCAGGGACGGTGGTTTCCGGTTGATTACATTTGCAGCGGATGACCCGACGCATTACCCAGTTAAAATCCTTCACGGCGGCTTTCGGTTAGGAAAAAGAACAGGGACTGAGGTACAACTCCCGCAACTTGAGAAGGTTGTCAACCGATTTGAGGTATTACTAAAAGAGAAGGGTGTAAAGGCGAAAATGTTCCATCGAGGCTTCCAACTCGAAAAAGATGCGGAAACTGAAATACCGCTTTCAACAGTGAAAGAACTGGCGGAACAGATAGATACGACCTTCGGGATCAATTATGTCTTGAATGCCTATGAATACGCGAACAGTGATGATGCCTCGGAAACGAGTTGGACGGGTGCAAGTATCTGTGTCTCTTTGTGGCGTTTTCCGCGGCGTTGAATGAACTGCCAAGCGAACAAAAACTGATTTGACGAAAGGAGAAGAACCGTGAGCCCAAATGAAGTGAAAACATTATTAGACGCTATAATTGCAGAACTCGGACTGCCGCTGATAGCTTCTGATAGCGGTCCTCAATTGGTGAGTGAGAAGTGGGATGGTCCGACACAATCCAGGATAGATGAAGTCGTGAAACAGTGGATGAACGGGTGCGGTAGGAGCCACTCTATCTACGTTGGACAGTCTGCTGCGAATGTGGAGAAAGGGATAACACTTCTCGCCTTAGAGACACATCGTGTCCCAGAAATTAAGGAGCTCCTGAAATCCTTAATCATGGAACAATCGCTGCCCTTGAATGTCGTCAATTGGGGTTTTGAATTGGAAGTCCTTGCAGATAAGGGAGTGGACTATAGCGATGCTGATATGGTAGCCCTGGAAGTCCTGTTAGAAAAAGAGGGTTTAGATGTTTCAGTGCGCCATCACGGTTTTAACCTACGGCAAGCGGAAGATCGTCCCGAGATCGCGTTTCCACAGTTTGAAGCGTTGGCAAATCGTCTCGCAGCTGCCTTAGACGAACATGGATTGCAGGTAAAATTGCTCCATAAAGGCTTTGGACTTCACAAAAATGAAGCGGACGAGGTGGATATTGCAGAGGCGAAGGAACTCACCTATCGCTTAGAGATTATGGTAGGGATCCGTTACGTCCAAGGTGGTTATAGATATTCAAATGATGTCGAAAACCCAGAAGTTCATTGGAAATCTGCTGATGTGAATACTGCCCTACCGATACTTTGAAAGAAAACGAACGCAATTGGCAAACTACCAACGTCTGAGATTCAGCATTGGAGAACTTGCCTTGGTAAAACACACAAAAAGGAGAAAAAATGACGTACGTAATTTGTGAACCCTGCATCGACGTAAAAGACAGTGCGTGTGTTGATGTCTGTCCTGTGGATTGCATCCACCCACATCCGACTGGTGCCGCCGATGAATTTGAGGAAGTTAACCAACTCTACATTGATCCTGAAGAGTGCATCGATTGTGGTGTATGTGAGCCAGAATGCCCGGTTGAGGCGATCTTTATAGAGGATGAAGTCCCTGAAGAGTGGGAAGATTTCATAGACATTAACGCAGAATATTTTGAGTAAGCAAAAGGACAAGACTTACGGAAATTGAACAGAGATTTAACCCCCTAAATCCCCCTTATCAGGGGACTTTGAAAAAATTGAACAGAGATTTAACCCCCTAAATCCCCCTTATCAGGGGACTTTGAAAAGATAAAAGACAAGCCCCGGTTTTCACGGGGCTTGTCTTTTTTGCTTGCTCTATTTTGCGTTAGAATACCCCCGACGAGATTTGAACTCGTGTCGCCGCCGTGAAAGGGCGGTGTCCTTGGCCAGGCTAGACGACGGGGGCGTAAGAATGTGAGCCGTACAGGGATCGAACCTGTGACCACCTGATTAAAAGTCAGATGCTCTACCAGCTGAGCTAACGGCTCAGAATAATAACAAATTTTAATGATACCACACTTTTAGGTGGATGTCAAATTAAAACGCAAGAATCGAGAAAAAGTTCACCTTTATTTAGGATTCACGCTACCAGAGCGGCTGACCCAATTGCACAATCTGATCTCTATCGGGTCCAACAGAGATAATCGGAATCGGGACGTTGAGGTAATCCGAGACATAAGCGACATAGTCTCTGGTGCGTTGCGGAATATCTGCAGCGTTTCGTGCCTCGGTTAAGGGTTGTTCCCATCCGGGCAGCGTTTCGTAGACGGGTTCGCATTCTTCCAACACTTGCAGGCTGCTCGGGAAACGGGTCATCTGCTCTCCTTTGTAGCGGTAAGCGACACAGACCTGTAAATCAGCGAGGGTATCAAATACATCGAGTTTCGTCATTGCTATAGCGGTAAGTCCGTTAATCTGTGTTGCATATTTGAGTGCGACGAGATCAAGCCAACCGCAGCGTCTCGGGCGTTGCGTTGTAGCACCGTATTCTTTTCCGATTTGCCGAATTTCTTCGTCCAAGTCAGGTGGCATCTCCGTCGGGAAGGGTCCACCGCCAACACGTGTTACGTAGGCTTTGGAGACCCCGAGTACCTCTTGAATCGCTTTAGGTCCGATGCCGAGCCCGGTACAAACGGCACCTGCGGTGCAGTTAGAGGATGTGACGTAGGGATATGTCCCAAAATCTATATCAAGCATCGTTCCCTGTGCGCCTTCAAAGAGCACCCGTTTTTCAGCAGCGAGTGCCTCATGCATGAATGCGACGGTATCGGTCACGTAAGGCGTAATCCGCTGTGCGTAGCCGTAGTAGGTTTCGAGCAGGACGTGTCGATCGGGGGCGCCTATCTGGAGTGCTTCGGCTTTGGTTTCGAGGTTGTAATCCAATTTCTTTTGGAACTGGTCAAACTCAAGGAGATCGCCGACGCGAATGCCAGCATGTCGGTTCATCTTATCGGAGTAGGTGGGTCCAATGCCGCGCGAGGTGGTGCCGATTTTGGTAGCACTTCCCATCTGTTCCCACTGCTCAACCGCCTTATGGTAGGGCAGAATAAGGTGGGCGCGGTCGCTGATTTTCAAGTTATCACTGCTGACCTGAATACCCTGTGCCTGTAACCGGTCGATTTCACCGAAAAGCGTCTCCAGATTGATGACGACACCGTTGCCGATAACGTTGACGGTGTCGGGTCTGAGGATACCCGATGGGATGAGATGAAGAATAAAGGTCTTATCACCGAGAACGATGGTATGCCCAGCATTATCGCCGCCCTGATAGCGTGCGACGACATCCGCATCTCCGGCAAAGACATCGGTCAGTTTACCTTTACTCTCATCGCCCCACTGTGCACCTAAGATGACAATGTTTGACATACAAAACCTCTTACTACTCACAAAGACGTGTAGACGCGGTGTCCGACCGCGTTCGTGCATTTTGCGTTATGATAAACTCCATGATAAGGGGGAACGCTGTTGGTGGGTTTCAATAGCCGACCAACGGTGAAATGTGCGAGGGAGCCAACAATTCTAACGCTTAGAGAATTGAAAGCGTGCGCGTGCGCCTTTTTGCCCGTACTTCTTCCGCTCGACCATTCTCGGATCGCGCGTCAAAAACCCTGCTTTTTTCAGGGAAGCCTTCAAGGATTCATCAGCTTTAACGAGTGCGCGTGCGAGTCCATGTGAAATCGCGCCAGCTTGCCCGGTATGCCCGCCCCCTTTTACGTTGACGAGTACAGCAAACTCACCGCTTTTCTCAACATGCTCAATGGGGCGTTGCGCTGCCTGCCAGTGGTCGGCACGTTGGAAGTATTCCTGAATCGGTTTCTTATTGACGATAATCCCAGCTTCACCACCGGGGATAATACGGACCCGCGCCACTGAGGTTTTACGTCGACCGGTTCCCCAGAATTGTTCAATAGCCATACTGCTCAGACTCTCCAAAGTCAATCGGGGCTACAAACCCCTCCTACCATTTATGAGGTAATCAATCGGGGTTACAAACCCCTCCTACCATTTATGAGGTAGGTTGTAGGTACGCGCTGCGATGGCGGCACCTCAACTGAATTAAAACGTTAAGACTTCCGGTTCCTGTGCTTGATGCGGGTGAGACGGTCCGGTGTAAACTTTGAGTCCCTTCATTAATTGCCTGCCGAGGCTATTCTTGGGGAGCATGCCCTTGACGGCATCCATGATAATCGCCTCTGGCTTGAGTTTCATCTGCTCATTGAAGGTTCGGTATTTATCACCACCCGGGTAGCCGCTATGCCGAAAATAAGTTTTCTGCTCGCGCTTGTTTCCCGTGACGTGTACTTTCTCTGCATTCACAACAGCAACGCGAAAACCTAAATCGGCGTGGGGAGTAAACCGCGGGTCATTTTTCCCGCGCAGTACTTGTGCGATGCCGGATGCTAAACGCCCGAGTACCTGCCCCTCCGCGTCTACCACATACCATTTAATGTCTTTATCCGTTTTCGGAAAATAGGTTTTCGTTTTCAGTACCATGATTTCCTATCCCTTTACCTAACAAAACTATTTGTAGTTTCTTGTTCGCATGCACCGCTCTCGATAGCATGTGTATATTTGCAAACACAACCGCATAATATTATATCATGAAAGATGGCATTTGTCAAATTTTTGTTAGTTGTCAGTCGTCAGCCATCAGCAGTCGGCTATCAGCAATCAGTTGTCAATAAGGGGGGTTACATGTAAACAGGACTTACGCAAATTGAATGGGGAGACGGTATATTTTACTGATTTAACCCCCTAAATCCCCAACCCCCCATATCCCCCCTTATCAGGGGGGTAGGGGACTTTAAGAGGCAATGCGTAAGTCCTAGTAAATTAAAACTTGAGAACAATTAATCCACGGGCATTGCGTGGGCTGGGATTTCCACGTCTTGTTCACTCCAAAATTTGTATGCCCCGCGATGTAGCGGAATTACAAACGCCTTCGGTCCGTTTTCTATCGTCATATCCGCTGCTGCTTGATTTACGAGCAGCATTTCCCGATGGCCTTCCGGTGCGTAAACGTGTTTTAGGATAGCATAGATCGTCTCCGCGCTGACATCTTTGTGTGCGATGAGGAGCGTTGGCATCAAAATAGTTTTTACGGGTTTAACTTTGCCTTCATACGCGCCTTCAGGCAAAGATCCAGAGAGGTAGAACGGGTATTTCTCGTAGAAGCCGTACTTCTTAGCAGGTGTGTCAAGGTCCAACATCCGTATGGATTTAATCGTTGTCAACTCAATAACGGCACTATTCGGCACACTCACCAACCACTGGAATCCATCAACTTGTCCGTTTTGAAGTGCCTCGGCGGCTGCGGTGCCGCCCTTGTAAATCGGTGTGAACTCGCCCCAGATACCCGCCAATTTCGATAATCGTTCCAATGTCTGTGCGGTGCCGGAGCCGCTCGCGCCTGCGGCGATTTTTCTGCCAACGATGTCCTCAAACTGATGAACATCGCTGTTCGCTAACGTTGAGAACTGGTCATAGGCGACAAAGAGCAGCGTCACCACGCGGATATTGGTTTTCGGTCCCTCTTCTGCGAAAATATCTTTGCCGTGATAGCCGAGATAACTTTCAGCGGCAAAAACGACACCGAGGGCTTCCGGGTCTTCGTTCACACGCCGCGTATTTTCGACAGAACCGGCAGAACCGTCAACAGATATTTTCAGATGTGGTTCGTGTTTTGTGACGACTTGACGCACGCCTCCGGCGAATTGCGAAAAACTACCACCGATCGTGCCTCCGAGGATTGAGAGCCATTCCCTTTCCTGAGAAGCCGTGTTATCTGTTTTCGGTTTTTCAGTCGATTGTTTATCGCTACAACCACAGAGAACAACGGACGCAATCAGTACGAGGCACATAGATATATGTAACGCAAGTCGCCACCTATTTATAGACATAGCACCCCTCTGGGGTGCAACTGTTTGAACATACCGTTTTCTATAGACATAGCCCCCCTCTGGGGTGAGGAAAGTGCCTGAAAGCCCTCTTTGAAACATCCAAAACCTGAGCGTAGCAACTTGGGTTATATGTAATAAAACGCGGGACACAAATTTATTCATTGTAAACATAGAGATTTCCTTTTTCGTTTGTAACCTGTATAGCGAGTTTCGGCTTGCAAGCGATGATGATTTGTAGGAATGATACCAAATGTTTTGAGACATTTCAAGTCTTTTGTAGAAAGATAAGTGTTAGGGCACGCGGAGCGTGCCTACTACTTTGCATGTTAAATTTTCTTGATAAATGTTGAAAAAATTGTTAGACTATAACCGTGAAGGTGAGTAAACGAAAAGGAGGCAAAAATACAGTGAAACGCTTCTTCTCATATCTATTGCTGGTAGGATTCAGTTTAGGTTTTATCATTAGTACTGCTGCCGTTAGCGAAGCAACATCGAAAAAACGGGTTGCGGTGCTCTATTTTGAGGACAACAGCCGCTTTGATTCTCCGACGGGATGTGGTTGTATCCCAAGTTTTATCGGCAATATTTTCAGCACAAAAAAACGATGGGACTTGGAGGCCGGATTCGCCAAAATTCTCAACCGGAAGTTAGTGGAAACGAACGTGTATGAACCGATTTCCAAAGATGAACTTTTAGATGCTATGGCACTTATGACGCTCTCGCGACATAGTTTGAAAAAATTAGATCAGGCGCAGCGCGCTACGCTTGCTAAACATCTCAATGCTGATGTAATTGTGTTAGGTAATATCCGAAAGTTTAATCAGGAACGGCTCCGCACCAACGCTTCTCGGACGCTGCGGGAAGGCGGCCGCGAAGCACGGCAAGGCATGGCAAGTTACACGGCTCCGGTCATCCTGCGCGGTTCGCTACACCGTGTAACGATCCAACTGAATATGAAATTTTACAATGCGTCGGGCGATGCCGTTGCTGAACCTCGGATTTCCGCTACCCGTGATCACTCGTACGCCGGCACAAGATTCGCCTCTCTTGAAGCAAGTGTGACAGAAGAAGGGACAAATCTTTCGTTTGGTCAGACATCGGACAAACAGCGAAAGAACCCGCGTCCGATTGTTAAGCCGACAGAACTGAATGAAATCCAGTTTGCGAGTGCTGAATACGATAGAACACTTTTCGGCATGGTGACGAATGAAGCACTGATCAAAGTGGTTTTGGCACTCCGAGATAACATTGGACCGAACTTCATTACACGTTGGGAACCGCAACCCGCAGCCTCCGAAAAAGGAGCGCAAACCGCTTCAACGATAACGGATGGCCCGGTCAAAGGGAAAATTACGTATCTCGATAATGAAAACCCGGATATGATCTACGTCAATATCGGCTCCGATAAGGGGATAGCCATCAACCAAGAATTTACTGTCTCTACCAAGGGCAAGCCGGTTCGAGATATAGATACCGGTGAAATTCTGACATACGTACCGAAACAAATTGGGACCTTGGCGGTCTCCGAGGTCCTGACAGGTAAGGTCTCCATTTTTCGCGTCGTTGAAATAGCGGAGCCCCTGAAAATCGGTGATGTCGTTAGCGAGACTCCCCCTGAACTCCCTACTTCCGAAACGGATACCCCTGAAAAACAAGAGTAAATCTTGAAAGGAGTGTTATATGAAATACCGCTCGACTATTAATAGCAAGGTTTATCGGAAATTGCTCCCCATTTTCTGCGTTTTGACAGTGTGTCTCGTCATGTTATTCGGATGCGCGGATCCGAGTGCGCCGAAGAAAACTGAAGAAGCAGGCGATACTGCTGCGCAGAAGATCAAAATCGGTTTGTCCATGGATTCGTTGCGTGTAGAACGGTGGCAGAAGGATCGAGATATTTTCACGGCAGAAGCGGAAAAACTGGGTGCCGAAGTTATCGTCCAATCTGCCGATGGCGATGAACGACGACAAAATGAGCAAGCAGAAAACATGATCACGCAGGGTGTGGATGTCCTCGTTGTTATTCCGAAGGATAGCGTCGCTGCCGCTCAGATCGTTCAAGCTGCGCATGCAGAAGGGATCAAAGTGGTCGCTTATGACCGGTTGATTCGCGAGAGTTCACCCGATCTCTATATCTCCTTCGACAATGAACAAGTCGGGTATCTGCAAGCCGAATATCTGCTGCGTCAAAAACCGAAAGGGAACTATTTCTTGCTCGGCGGCGCGCCAACAGATAATAACGCGCAACTTCTACGGAAAGGGCAGATGCGCGCTTTGCAAACTGCGATTGACGGTGGCGACATCCGATTGGTAGCAGAAGGCAAACATTGGGCGGTCAATTGGGATCCGCGTGATGCGCTGAAGAAGGCGGAACAGGTGTTGACCCAGACGAACAATAGGGTCGATGCTGTGGTTGCGTCTAACGACGGCACTGCTGGTGGCGTTATTCAAGCACTCGAAGGACAGAATCTGGCGGGGAGTGTAATCGTTTCAGGACAGGATGCCGAGCTTGCGGCGTGTCAACGGATCGTTAAAGGCACACAAACGATGACGGTCTATAAACCGATTCACCTTATTGCAACAAAGGCGGCACAAGCGGCTGTCGCACTCGCAAAAGGTGAAACGCTCGCTGAAGCCACACAGACAGTGAATAACGGTAAAATTAACGTACCATCCATTTTGCTTACACCCATCCAAGTTGACAAAGCGAATCTCGACGAAGTTGTCATTAAAGATGGATTTCACACGCGTGAAGCGGTATATCAGGAATAGTTGTCGGTTATCAGTTATCGGTTTTCGGTTAAGACATTGTGTCGAGGGTGTTTCCTGTTACTGCCACAAGAAACCTCTTTAACTGATAACTGAAAGATTTTTTCGTAGAAAAAATCGTACTGACAACTGACAACCATTAAAATGCCTATTTTTTTATTCGGAGTAGATACTGAAGGCATCGGAATTGGTGACCGACTGAGTTGGGTCTGGCATTCTGATGCGTATCAGAATATAATCGTTATCGCATGCCTTGTCGCTGCGGGGTGGCTTCTCCGATACGCCGCGCGGCAAGAGCATTGGCGGAATGCTGCGCGACAGATACGTGGCAACCGTCTTGCCATGGTTTGTCTGTTCATCCTCTTGGGGTATCTCCTCATCGGCGTATTGGATAGTATCCAGTGGCGCGACCCGTTGATACGTCAGACGGATCAAGTGCTTACCCGAAACGAGGACGGTGCCATCGTTTATAAACCGAGAAGTTTGAGCCTGCTTGATAGGCTTTGCACGCCGCTTCGCGAACGGACCGAGAAAACCTATTCCGCGCCTTTAGCAACACGCCTCTATGCTAAGACCAACGTTCAGACCGCTGATGGTCGAACGATTCGGGACTATCCACCGCTTGAACATCCGCGGACACATCTTTTGGGTACTGATAAGGTCGGCAGTGATGTCTTTTATCGTGCTTTAAAGGGGGTCCGTACAGGTCTCATTATCGGTGGGTTTACCACACTGATTGCTGTGCCGTTCGCCATGCTTTTCGGTGTGATTGCGGGCTACTTCGGTGGTTGGGTAGATGATGCCGTTCAGTACATCTATGCTACGCTTGCTTCGATTCCGAGTATCCTACTCATTGTCGCTTTCATGCTCCTGTTTGGACAAGGTTTATTCAATCTCTGTCTTATTATGGGGATCAGCAGTTGGACGGGGTTGTGTCGTATCTTGCGCGGCGAAACCTTGAAACTCCGAGAATTGGAGTACATCCAAGCTGCTGAAGCCTTCGGTGTGCGGCGTGGACTCATTATTCTCAAGCATATCATTCCGAATCTCATGCATATCGTCCTGATTACTGCTATCCTACGATTTAGTGGATTGGTGCTGACGGAGGCGTTGCTGAGCTACCTCCAGATCGGTGTTGATCCGACGACCGGGAGTTGGGGGAACATGATTAACACGGCGCGTTTGGAACTTGCGCGCGATCCGATTGTGTGGTGGAACCTCGCTGCGGCGTTTGCTTTTATGTTTGGGTTGGTGCTGCCTGCGAATCTGTTCGGCGATGCTGTCCGTGATGCTCTGGATCCGAGGTTGCGGACGGAGTAGGTAAACGATGACGATTGAAAAGAAAATGTCGGTACCGCAAATCATACACCAAATAGACGAACTGATTAGGGATACGCACACGTCTCGAGAAAAAAAGGTCGAAAATCTGAAAAACCTTGCAATGACATGCTGGCAGGAAGTTATACCAGAATACGCAAATCCAGAAATCTTTAACAAACTTGAAACTGATGAAGTCCAGAAGCGTTGGGCAAATGTCCGTAATGAAGTTGAGAAATATGAGACAAAATCCCAAATTTTGTATGTTCTTGATTGGCCGGCTTCCAGCGGCGATTTCTATTGGGTGAAGTAAATAGCGTTTGAATTGCACGAGATCCGTTACATATCAGACTCACACAAATTGAGAAAATATCGGACATTTAGACACAAAAAGCGGTGATTTTCGTCCTTTAAACCCCCTAAATCCCCCTTATCAGGGGGACTTTAAGAGGAATGTGCAAGTCTTAACATAATGCTCCTCACCATCATCAAGTGAATCTAACCGGAAGGAGAGGCTTATGAAGACGGTATTTAAGTTTGCGTTTTTTGTTTTGTTAAGTATCTCTGCCTTGGGTTTTTTGATTACGGCTTTTTTGTATATTTTTGCACCAGACGAGGCAGGATTAGCGGAAGATTCCAAACAAGTGGTGTCTGTATCCGATTCAGCAGATGATGAAGTATCAGCACCAACAGCGGCATCGGTTCAGGAGACCGCCCCTACAGATGAAATTATAGAAGCAGAAGTTCAACCCGAAGAGGAATCGGTAGCAGTAGAAGCAGCGGAAGTTCCGCCCGAAGAGGAATCGGTAGCAGCAGGAGAAAAGGAAGAAATAGCACCGCCGCCAGCGGTTAAACAGGTTGATTGGGATTTAACACCTGCGGAACAGGAACTGGAGGTCGGTGATTGGATCTCGATTGAAGGGTATCAAGATGATCTCATAGGTGCGACCATTGAGAAACACGCTGCGACTCGTGTTTTGAAATGGAACGAGCCAAGTGCGTTATACGGGACGAACGGGATGGTAGCCATCGCCAGTCAATCGACAGGACTTCCTGCGCCAAGCGACAGAATTGTAAGCGTCGTCGGACTCGTTGAAAACCCGCGTGAAAATGAGACGGTTGTCCAGATTAATAAGGCGTTACTGCGGGAGCAGACCGTTCTGATTCGTGCGACAGGTCAGATTGATGGCATCGCCGGAGATAAAACGTCAAAGCGGTGGACGGTGTTCCTAAAGAAGGGCGTTCATGTTGATTTCGCGAGACAACAAAAGGAAGAAAACGATAGTCCCTGAAATTTGGTCGTTGATCACAACGAGAATCACCTACTAAGGAGACAACGATGAAAAAGTTAATCTATCTCTTCATATCCATGTTAACTGTTGCTTCGCTTTGCCACAGCGGGTATGCTGAACAGGTGGTGACAGACGGACTCGTGAGTTATTGGACGTTTGATCGGCAAGACATTGCTGATAACACGGTTAAAGATGTCTGGGGCAAAAATGATGGCACAATTGTTGGGGATCCGAAGGTTGTTGCTGGACGGATGAAGGATGCTTTGGAATTTGATGGTCTGGACGATTATGTGAATTTGACAAACCTCGGTGATTTCGGGAATCAGATGGGTTCAGCGACGTTTGAAGCTTGGATCAAACCGAGTTTCAAAAAAGGCAATATGACACTTTTCAGAGTCATTGACGCAGATTGCATGGGTTGGGGACTGGAATTCAGCGTAACCATGGAACCCGTTACTATTCTTGATAATGTTGTTATTGAGGATATCATTTTTTCTTTTACCAGGTATCGAACAGGAAACGGTTCATGCAGGTCTACTATCTCTGCAAAGTCGGTTCGGATCCTTGATGGGAAATGGCATCACATTGTTTACGCATACGAACCTTATGTAGACGCAGCCGGCGGCGAACGCAGCAGAAAAATGATCCATATAGACGGTAGACGGTATCGTTTTGGTAAACCTCTTGTATCAGATGCCATTTTCGTCCCGTTTACAGAACCTGTCTATCTTGGCGCGAAAAACAATCGTGGCAGCGCAGAAGATTTTTTTCACGGTATAATTGATGAGGTCCGTATCTACAACCGCCCTCTCACGTATGATGAAATCCGCCAAAATTTTGAAATCGGGCTTGATGTGGAACCGGTGCAGAAGTTGCCGACGGTCTGGGGCGCGCTGAAAACAAGGCTATAACATCGGTTCTGCCCCGTGTGACGGCACACGGCGTGTGCCTACTACTATGAGGAAAATAAATGATCCCGAAAGGTTCTGTTATTTCAGTCCTATTTGTTAGTATGATGCTTTTAGGCGTGGTCGGCTGCGGTGACGATTTGAAAAAGCCTGAAGAGTTACTGAAAGAAAAAGCTGAAGAATCCGCGGCTGAATCGTCTACTTCGTCGTTGGCAAATGCGGAATTGCACGGTTCTTGGGAGGTTGTTTCAATTTTCGGTAAAACGCCTAAAGAATACCTTGAATCTTTTACAGTTGGCGGCGAAGCAGAAACCACGGTAAAACAACTTAACTTTGTCTTTGCCGCTGATGATTCGTGGACTTGCGATCTTACGGAAAAAACTGTAATTGATTTCCCAGATATACCGCCTGCGACTCTTGAGACGACTGGAACATGGTCGGGGACTTACGCTTTCGATGGTCAGGCACTCTCGATATTTACAAAAGAATCTGAGGTGCACATAGCCACTGAACCCAAAGATTTTTTTCAGGTAGTATTTGATCGGGCACTCGCAGAAGCAGAGCAAGATTATGACGAGGACTTCAGGTCTGATTTCGTCAAACCCTTTGCGCGATCCACTTGTACGAAACAGGGTCATACACTCGTCCTGATAACCGCTACCGGTGAAGAGATGGTGCTTGAGAAGCAGTAGGTGCTCTTTTCGCGTATCTTCTGAGGTTCTTTCATGTTTTGCCTTAAATAGGACTTACGCAAACTGAGCAGAAAAAGGATATTTTGCACGTAAAAAGTAACTATTCAAGACGTTTTAACCCCCTAAATCCCCCTTATCAGGGGGACTTTGAAACTGCTGCGTAAGTCCTATTAAAAACAAACAACGGGTATTGTTACCCGTTGTTTGTCATTTTCAGCAATTAGACCCTGCCTATTTTAATCCAGATTAGTCGTTCTCGTATTCTTTGAGGAAACCTCTGAACTCGCGGCGATGTTTTTCTTCATCGGCGAGGAGTTTGATGCAGAGGTCTTGTGTGACGTAGTCGATCCCATCGCATAGGCGGATAATTTTGTTGTACTGTTCAATCGCGGCGTTTTCGGCTTCAATGACCCCGTGGATCGTTGCCACAACATCCGTTGAATCTTCGGGCGGTTGAAGTGATGCCTGTTCCGGTTTAAAGGCGAACGAACCCGGCACGCGCCCCTCGATTTCCTTGATGCGAGCGGCAAGTTCTTGTGCGTGTGTAATTTCTGTTTGGATATCTGCCGCCAAGGATTTTTTAATTTCTTCAGCGCGGATGCCGTCCAAGTCAACGGAGATCGCCAGATAATTAATGGTTGCTTCCAACTCTAACCAATAAGCCCGAGTTAGTTCCTGGATAATTGCGTCTCTTTTTCCGTTTTCCATTGTTTTTCTCCTATCTATAGATGATTGCGTTTTAGATTGAATTATTGTCCTATTTATTAGTATACCACACCTTGGGCCGGGTTTCAATCTTTTTCACCTCTGACGTATGAATGAAACCCTTACAAAACATTCAGACTCGGCATTACCCACGAATAGCCATCTGGATGCGGTAATACATCAAACGGGATACCGTAGACCTCTGATAACATATCCAGTGTTAGGACTTTTTGGGACGGTCCGCACGCCACAGCAACCCCATCTCTCAATAGCAATAGTTGATCTGCATACATTGACGCAAGATTCAGGTCGTGAATTGCTGTGATAACAGTTTTACCTCGACTACAAATCGATTTGCAGAGGTTAAGTATTTGCACTTGGTATCTTGGATCCAGATGATTCGTCGGTTCATCTAATAGGTACAGGTCTGGGGCTTGCGTAAGGATTCGGGCAACGTCAACACGACTCGCTTCACCACCAGACAGCGTTGGATAGAGTCGTTCCTCGAATATATCGGCATCGACTTGCTGGAGTGCTCCTTTGGCGATGGAGACATCCCTGTCAGTCTCTTTTGTGCCGTTGAGATAGGGGTGCCGCCCGAAGAGGACAATCTCCAAACTGGTAAACGGGAAGTTCATGTCCCGTTTTTGTTGGAGATAGGCGCGGATGCGTGCTAACTCCTTCGGTTCATAACTATGAATAGGTTGACCGAAGCATCGGATTTCCCCGGTTGTTGGCAAGAGTTCCCCTGAAATCAGTCGCAGGAGCGTGGATTTACCAGCACCGTTGGGACCAACAAGTCCGCATAACATTCCGCTTTTAATTGTAACGTTAATATCCTTGACTAACCAACTCCCCCCAATACGGTACCCAATGTCTTCTAATTCAATCATCAGTTCTACCTCCTATAGGAAAATCTCACGTTTGAATCTGAGTAGCAGCCACAGGAAAAAAGGACCGCCAATCAATGCAGTGACAATGCCAACGGGTAATTCGGCAGGCACAACAACGGTTCGTGAGAACAGGTCCGCCGAGACGAGTAGTATTGCGCCACCGACTGCTGAACCGGGTAGAACATACCGATGATCTGCTCCACCCAAGAGCCTCAGAAGATGTGGAACAACAAGCCCAACGAAACCGATACCACCGGCAGCAGAGACCGCTGCGCCGACTGTCAACGCGACCCCAAAAATTGACCATCTTTTCAGCGTTTCCGTTGAAACGCCGAGGTGATAGGCTTCAGACTCTCCGAGACTCATTGCATTAAGCGCGGCTGCCTGCCGTGATAATACCAGAAGTCCTATAACCGAAATTGGGAGTGTTACAAAAACAACGGGCCAGGTCGCGCCACCAAATCCGCCGAGCAACCAAAAAGTTAGGCTGCGGAGCTGCTCATCATCAGCGAGGAACGTCATTAGCCCGATGCCTGCGCCAGCGAAACTGTTGAGGGCAATGCCTGCAAGTAATAACGTTAATGTGCTGACTTTTCCTTCTCCCTCAGCAATCTTCCATACACTGATAGTCACGAGCATTCCACATGCAAAAGCGGCAATAGGGAGTCCCCATATACCGAGTGCGCCGCCACCTATCAGGACAATCCAGAGCGTCGTGCCCAATCCTGCGCCTGCGGTGACACCGATTAATCCGGGATCTGCGAGTGGGTTGCGGAAAATACCCTGAAGTGTCGCGCCCGATATGGCTAACATTGCGCCAACAACAGCGGATAGAATGACCCGCGGAAAACGGACGTGGACGAGGACAGCGAAGCCATCCTTCTGGGAAAATAGAACGCAATAAGTAGTTTTGGGATAGGTTAAATTTGGGTTAACGATATTTGATGCGGGGGAAAATCCCCGCATTTTCTTTGAGACTACGAATTCAATCGCGATAACAAGTATTCCTGCCCGCGATTACCTTTCATGCGGTTGCAGTGGCTACAAAGCAGTTGCAGATTATCAATGTGATTCGTACCACCTACCGAAGTCGCAATAATGTGGTCAACCTCAAGCAACCTTGATTGAAAATGATCTTGACAGCCATTGCAATGCCCGCCTTGCTTACCATAGAGGTGTTCCTTGTTTTCAGGTGCGTTATAGCGTGGAATATCGCCTAAATCCGTGCGTTTCGGGACATCTTCGCGATGGAGAATCTCTTGAAACAAACCCTGATCCGCTTTGATGCGCTCAACAACTAACTCCGCTGCCTTCGGGCTTATATCTATGCCTATCCAATCACGCTGTAGTCGGTCTGCTGCTACGCATGTCGTCGCGCATCCACAGAACGGGTCAAGAACGATACCATCTTTGCTGAGAGAAGCGTTAAGAATGCGGTCTAAGAGGGCGAGCGGCTTCTGGGTAGGGTAACCCGTTCGCTCCTTTGCCATCGAGTTTAAAGACGGAATTGTTAAAACATCGTCTGGCGTTTTACCTTTCGGTGCTTCTTTACCCTTCTGTTCATATCTCCATGATGTCATTCCGCTTTCATACGGCACGAGAATATCCGCACGATTGAAAGTCCAACAATCTGTTGACTTGCTATACCAAAAAATAACATCATGAGATTTCGCAAATAATTGCTTACCACGAGAGGCGTTTTTGTAATACCAAATAATCTCATTGCGAAAGCCCGCGGCTGCAGCCCCCCCCCCCCTCTTTTCTTCCAAAAATCGCGTCTAAAACTAACTTCAAATAGTGGCTCATTGTCGGGTCACAATGCAAGTAAAGCGACCCTGTAGGCTTAAGAACGCGGTGCATTTCCAGCAACCGAACTGCCATGTAAATCAGGTAGGACTTATCAGAATCGGTCATTGTCGCATGGATAACCCTATTCAACGCAGGTTGGTCAATCTCAATCAAGTCAAGCCAAGTAATATCAATATCGTCAAGTGTCCATGTATCCTTGAATTCAGCACCTGCAGCCTCCGATCCGATAGGTGCTGCATAGTTGGCATTGCTATTGAAGGGTGGGTCAAGATATATCAAATCAATCGTATCAGAATTCATGCCACGCAATATCGGTAAGTTATCACCGGTAAAAATTGTTTTCGGTCTGATGTTTAATACGCTCACTCCTTATCGCGTTTCTACACCAAAACGGACTCTGAAACAAACTTGTTGAAGATACTCTCAAGATTTCGGTAGTTGTACTTACGGTAAGCGGGGTATTCGTCTGTCATCAACGTGGATTCGTCCACTTTCACAGCACGCTGGATAAAGTCAAGGATATGCCGTCCAGTAAGTCCTTTGGCAACCTCTGCGACGACTTTACCACCGCGTTCCACAACACCAATCACCGGTGTCTTATCCGTGCCACGTCCACGCTTCGCAGGTTCGTTATCCGCTTTCTTGTTTTCCTTACGCGGTTTACCACCAATATATGTCTCATCCGCTTCTATAATCCCTTGTAGTAACGCGCCTCCTTTCTTTGCCATTTCAGCTCTGATGCGCGTCATTATATACCACGCCGTTTTCTGATTCAATGCTAAATCTCTGCTAAGTTGATGTGAGGAAAGAGACTTCTTGGCGTTTCCTATCAGACAGATTGCGAGAAACCACTTCTGCAATTCAATCTTTGTCCCGTGAAACACCGTGCCACACGTCACTTTGAACGACACTTTACAAGCAGAACAGTGAAACCGTCCAACACGTCCTACGCCGTCCTCTTTTTTACGAACCACGTCCTTACTCTCACATTTTGGACAAACAGGCGTTCCTTGCCAACGTACGCGTTCGAGATGCTCAATGCAACTCTCTTGGTCAGGATAACGCTCCATAACTTCTATAAGATTCATGAAAAAACTCCTTTGCTAAGAAAGGAGTTGCTTTAATTCTGCTTTTTTCGGTATAATAGCAGTAGGAATTTGAAAGCAACTCATGTTTTCAAAGAAAGGGAGGAGGCAACCTCCCTTTTAACTGCATTTATTATACCATATTTCTGTAAAGTAAATCAAGCGAAAAGTCAATAAAATCAAGGGTTCAGAGCGGTTTTTCAATAACTTTTTTCAATCCCAAAACTACTTATTGCGAAATAGAATCTCAGGGATACGCCACGGTAGAATTTGATATGCGCCTACTCCCGCTGCGATACCCATTGATATCGGTAGTAAGCCAATTAGGATGAACAGAATCCTTGTTCGCTTTTGCATTTTGTCTAAAGGCGCGATACTACAGAATTATTCGCCTGTCGCAACGAAGCAACCATCCTTTTCGTAGATACCTCGAAACAGATCAAGCGCGGCGCGTCCACAACGAGGACCGAATCCAGAGAGATATTGTCCATCCAGCGTTACGACGCGCTTATTTTTTCCCGCCGGTGTATGCGCTAAGCCGGGTAGTTTGAGTAGTCCATCAACGCCGCCGATGGATTCCAAACCGGTGGTAAACAGGACATAGACATCGGGTTGGGCAGCGATCACCGCTTCCGCTGTCATTGGCTTGTTCCCTTTGATGCTTCCGGCGGCATTTTCAGCCCCAACAATATCAAACATCGCCCCCGGTGCGGTATCCGTTCCTAACACGAGCGTGGTTTGTGTGCCGCGTAGATAAAGAAAGAGTGCTTTCTGTTTCGACTGTCCTTTCCGCGAAGCAAGCTTTGTTTCTAACTTCTTGATGTCGTCATCTAAAGCGTCTGTCAGTTCCTTAGCCTTCTTCTCGCAACCTACGGCTTTACCGATCGTTAGTAACCGTTGCTTGGCAGTCTCAAAAGAGCGGGGTTCCTTAAGCAATAGAACCGTTACACCTGCCATGCGGAGTTGTTGTACGACTTGTGGGGGTCTCACATCGTTGCGCCCAATGACCAACGTTGGATTTAAAGAGAGAATCCCTTCAGCATTGAGTCCATATTGATATCCAACGCTCGGCAACTTTTCTTTGATGCCTTTCGGATATGATGATGAGGCATCGCAACCGACGACTTTATCCCCAACACCCAATGCGAATAGGATTTCGGTCGTGCTGCCGTTGAGACTCACAATACGTTCAGATGACGTGATAACGACAGTTTTGTCGTTTGCATCTGTGACCTCAGTTGGATCTGCGACAGCAAGACAGCGCATAATGCCGAAAAATATAAAGATTGAAACGCTTACCATCCACGCCTTGAACAAGTTTGCGCGTAAGATTTGCATTGTTTCCTCCCTCACAGAAATGAGTAGCTGGACACGGAACCCGTTTTAGTTTTTTTAGGAGATTTATGATGCACGGGTATTCCATGTCCAACATCTCATGAACTCGTTGTTCAGTTGTTCTGTATAGATGATGGATAGGGGTATCCTTAGCGGCTACCTCTATAAGATTTTTAATAACAAATTTGGGTCTTCAAGCAGTACCGCACCTTAGAAATTAGGACTTCCATCGGGTTGGTGGACGTATTCAAATGTCACGAAACCGCTGTCCTGTTTGTTCTCGTTATCCTTGTAATATCCGATAAAGCGGACTTTGGCGAATGTTCCGTCTGCGGCTTTTAGGACAAATACTCGATCTTCCAAAGAGAGGATCGAATGTGCTGGCGGTCCTGTGTAGATGTACCATCCCTTTTCACTTTGCGGGACGATGGCGAGCGTGTCTTCCGTATCCGCCTTGTATCCGTCTGCTGGTGCTTCGGTCACCGCCGCAAAAGTCGTCTCGGTGAGCATGACAGCACTTCCCATTCCCGGTCCGCTGATACCTCCGTTAAGTTTGACCTGTGTTCGCTGAAAGCCGATATCCCATGCATCCGAATTTTCGGCATCTTCGACTTCAACAATGTTTCCGGTAGCAAAAGAGAAGTATGCCCACGCCTCTCTGTTCGTCGCGTCAATTGTGAACGTTAATGCTTCCAGTCCGACGGGTTCCTCAATCTGTGCTTGTGTATCAGTGTCTACCGTCCCCGGGGATGTTGTGTCTGTGGTTTCTTCTGGCGGAAGCAATTGGTTGATATGGTCCTCGCCAATGCGACTGCAACTGAAACAGAAAGGGATGACAACACCTAACATTAGTATGAGAGAAATAGTGGTATGTCGATTGACAAAATCTCTAATTTTTTCCATGTTAATTCTCCTATCAATAAACGGCACGGGACTATATCAGTCCTGTTACCGGGTTGAAATAGCGTAAAGAAATCGGGCTGCTGAAGCCCAAATTATGAGGGTTTTCGGTTATGTAATGATATTAGGTTGCAATTGAACAAAGATGAGACAAGATCGGTCGGTATGGGCCTTTATCTCATCATCAATTCACCGAAAATCCTCCAAGCGAAAGTTATACGTTAATCTGATCTCAACATTTAGAAATTAGGACTTCCATCGGGTTGGTGGACGTATTCAAACGTCACGAAACCGCTGTCCTTCTTGTTTTCGTTGTCTTTGTAGTACCCGATAAATTGGACTTTGGCGAATGTTTCGTCTGCGGCTTTTAGGACAAATACTCGATTTTCCAAAGGGAGTACCCAGTGCGTTGGGGGCCCTGTGTAGATGTACCATCCCTTTTCACTTTGCGGAACGATTGCGAGCGTGTCTTCCGTATCCGCCTTGTATCCGTCTACCGGTGCTTCAGTCACCGCTGCAAAAGTCGTCTCGGTGAGCATAACGACACTTCCCATTCCCGGTCCGCTGATCCCTCCATTAAGTTTGACCTGTGTTCGCTGAAAGCCGATATCCCATGCGTCGGAATTTTCGGCATCTTCGACTTCAACAACGTTTCCGGTAGCAAAAGAGAAGTATGCCCACGCCTCTCTGTTCGTCGCGTCAATTGTGAATGTAAATGCTTTCAGTCCAACGGGTTCTTCAACCGGTGCCTGTGTATCGGTATCTGGGGTCACAAACGGTGTTGTGTCTGTGGTTTCCTCCGGTTGAAGTGGCTGTTCGACATCTTCTTCATTAGCGGAACCACAACCGAAACTGAAAAGGATAACAACACCCAATATCACCATAAGAAAGGCGATGGCATGTTGATTGGCAAAACCTCTAATGCTTTTCATAGTAATTCTCCTGTCAAGAAGCGGCACAGGTGGTGTGCCTGTTTTATACTACATGGTTAAAATAGTGTAAGGAAATTGGGCGACTACAACCCAATTTGTTCCTATTTTCTGTCCGAGGCGTACTGCTCGGTGGTTTCCCTACACACTCTGGCCTAAACTTTTATGAGTGTATCCATGTTTTTCAGATCAATCTCTTCGGTTACCGGTTCTTCGACCTTCTGTAAAACACGCAATGCTTCAACAAAGACTTCAGCAACTTGGTGGAAATCGCAGTGATCCATAGCGATGTCTAAAGTGCGATATTTCAGGTGGATATGTCCATCAAGACATTGATAAATAGCGCACACCTCGGCTTGCGATAAAAATTCTGCTTTGTAACCCATTTTGAGTCTCCTTACAGCGACGGCACGGCAGCGCGTGCCTACTACTTGATTACGGCATGACGGCGCATGCCTACTACTTGATTACGGCATGACGGCGCGTGCCTACTACTTGATTACGGCATGACGGCGCATGCCTACTACTTTAATTTAATGGATGCCCACGTTGTTGTTAATTTTCCTCGGGCATCAACACTTGTGGGTTCAGATTCGACAAAGGTACGCGTGCCATTATCTTGTAGCACATATTCTATGCTGACGTACCCCGAACCTTCTTTGGTTTCGTTGTTTTCGTAGTACCCGATAAACTGAACTTTCGCGTAATGATATGGACCTTCGGATTCCACCGTTGGATCGGCAGGAATTCGCAAAATATAGACTTTCGGGTTCGGCAGAACCCAGTGGTTTGGGGGTACTGTGTAGGTGTACCAACCGTCGCCGCGTGCGAATGTCGCAATCTGTTCGGTGTCCGAAATGTAAGTTTCTTCGGGTGCTTCGAGGACATCTTCAAAAGAGATGTCCTCCAAAGCCAATGCCCCAATTTTCCCGGGGCCGCTGACACCCCCATTGGCGATGACCGCAGTCCGTTTAAAACCGAGGTTCCACGCCATTGAGGTTGCCGCGTCGGCTATATCAACTGATTCACCTTCAGTGAGATTGATATAAGCCCAGTTTTCACGGTTGGTTGCATCAACCGTGAGAGTGTTTTGGTGAAGTTCACCATGCCCTGTCAAAACAGTGGTGCTGATGGTGAAAACTAACAGTAAGGTTGTGTACATAAGCCGTGTCATGCTTAGTATCCTTTCTCGTATCAATAGGTTAAGGAGAGGCCGCCATAAAACGAACGCCCCGTAAATGTATAAAATGTAGGAATTCTGAAGTCAAAAATATTGTTACATCCGATTGAGGCTTTGAATATTTTAAAAAGCGTTTTTGAAGTGCGGAGGTTCCAGACCCAATAACTCGGTGCCAATTCTTCAGGCTCAAGTACTTTGTCCCCATCATCAAAGAATCCCCAAGGACTTGCATATCGTCCGCGTAAGTCAACCTGAAAACCGCTATTAGCATGTAGGTATGCTAATTTAAGCGTGCCGTTGTGTGTTGAACGGTTTAGCAATGCCAGTCCGGTCTCCTTATCCGCGCCCCGGAGATAAGCGTAACCGAGGGTCGCAGTAACCCCACCCATACTACCGATAACGGCTTCAACATCAACGCCCTCTGTATAAGCCTTACTGATGTTTTGGTATTCAAATTTGCTTCCGCCCGCTGCGCTCTGTCCGATACGCTCGGCTTCAATCAGATTGTGCAGATCATTACGATACACGTGGATTCTTCCAAGCACATTGTCGAATACTTGATACTCCGCTCCAAGATTATAGTTGTGTGAGGATTCAGGTTGAAGGCTCGGATTGCCCAACACTTGGTAGCCGGCTGTCACATTGGTAAAATCGAGATAGAGGTTTTTGAAGTCTGGGGCGCGGAACCCTTGTCCATACGAGAAGCGAACCCGAAGCCTATCGGTCACACGATACATAGTGCTCAACTTTGGACTGAAATGGGTGCCGAATTCGGAGTGGTTGTCTAAACGTCCGCCAATAACGAGGGCAAACGCAGATATGGGACGGAATGCGTTTTGTAGAAAGAAAGAGTTCGTGAGAATCTGGCGTTCCCCGCCTGTAATCCGCTGAGATTGGAGATTTTCAAGAACGACCTCCCCGCCGAGAGTGATTTGGTGTTTCTCCCAGAGCGTTGTGTCAAGCTGCGCCTCACCCTTGACCAGGTCTTGAATGTTGAGATTACTGGAACTTACCTCTGTTGTTTCTCTATCGATAACTGTTGATTCATCATCATATCGAGTTGCGTAAAGTTTACCAGTCAATAAAGTTGCAGGCACGTTCCGTGCGCTGTCACCGAATTCGTGTTCTATTCCCAGACTTCCACTGTAGTTTTCGATATCGCCGAGTCTGTCAAAAACAGCGGGACCGTTTTCGCTGATACCCTCTTGGTCCTGCGTGAAGTATTGCCCAGAAAACAGGAGGCTTGTCGCGGGTGTGAGTTGATATTCCGTCCGCGCGGAACCTGTTACATTGGCATAACCGTCGATTGTCGTTGTGAGATCAGAGGTATCCAAATCAATAGGACTTCGGCGGTTTCTGCTGAGTGTTAGAAGGGCGTTCAGTTTATCGCGTTGTAATTCAAGTGTGCCTCGACTGTCGAGTGTACTGTTTTGCTCAAAAGTCTGAGAGGCCTGTACTGAAAAGGGTGAAGTCGCTTTCCGGGTAATGATATTAATAACGCCACCGAGTGCAGCATTGCCGAAAAGCGAGGCGGTAGCCCCTTTCACGATTTCTATGCGTTCAACATTTTCGACAGCGAGTCGCGCCATGTCAAGTTTCCCGGCGATGCGCCCAACCTGCGGTTCGCCATCGACGAGAATTAGGATGTACTCGGAGTCGAGCCCTTGAAGTTGCACCCCGTCGCCGTGTCCATCACGGTGGATAATGATGCCGGCTGTATGTTCGAGTACCTCTCCGATATTCTCTGCCCCTGTTGCTTCAATCTCGGCGCGTGTAATCAGATTTGTAATAACGGGTGTATCTTTCAGACGTTGTGGTGTTTTTGTTGCTGTCACGACAACAGGCTCTAATTCTACAGCCTGGTCGGTTTCAGAGGTATCATTGTGATTCTCAGCAGAACTCAATATTGCAAACAGAAGCAGCCCGAATACGAGGTTGATCAGTACTCGCAAAATCCAAATTTTCGTGTTTGACATCATAATTTCCTCTTGTATTTGTTAGAAGGCTCGCCAAACAAAGAAAATGGCAAGCGTTAGAGATCCGAGTCCGATTGCTGCAGCGAGCAGTCGCGGTCCGTGTAAACGCGTCCAAAGCAATATACCGGTAAGTGCAAGAATGATAAAACTCCCTGCGATCGTATCAGCGAGGAGAATCCATGCAACTCCCATTCCGCTTGCCATATGCAACCGATTGAGAAAGGCAAACACATTCCGGTCAAATTGTCTGACTGTGGTATAAGCGTTGCCGACCCAATATTCTGCGCTATAACTCCGTTTCGGATTGCTAAAACTGACGCTCCATCTTTCGGGCTGCGTGACGGATTTGCCACCCCAACTAATTTCTCGGGGTTCCTGTGAGCGCGCCCGACTCCATTTCTTGTCCAGTTCGAGTTCTACTTGCAGCCAGGCTGCGAACGCCTCAACATTTTCAAATTTGTAATCTGGCAGTGAGAGTTCGCGTCTCGTCTGCTCGGTTTTGGCGGCGTTAATTTTTAGGGTCCCGCGGTGGTTGAGTAGAATACCGGTAACACCGAACAGGATGCCCAAAGTCGCACCCCATAACCCAAGCCATGCGTGTGTTCGTCGGAGCCATTTAAGAAACGCGCCTCTGCTCCACGAGAGAGGTAGAAAGGCGTACGGTGAACGTCGTCGCTGCTTTTCTAATTTTTTTCCTGTTCTTTCAACTGATGCTGAACCTGTAGCGTTCGGCATGTTAGCCCCCGAATTCGCTTGACAATCGCAACGCTGATAGCGTATCCTAATTAAGGCAGAAAAGGCATCGGGCATGAAGTGCTCCATCAAACGAGTGCAAGAACCCGCACAACGCAAAACGCCGTCGATTCATAATCAACGCGTGCAATTTCTCTTAGAAACATGGACAGTCGCTAACAATTGGCAGTTGGGAGCCTGTCCTGTTTCTTGCGTCGCTTTTTCTGCTGCTATTTTGTTTTAGTGAACTTTGAACGGCCCACCGCGTGGTTCTTCTTTGAGATCCGATTGAGTAGAATCAAGAAACACCTCGTGAAGTTCGAGTTTGTTTGATTGTGTGAATGCCTCTTTCGGCAACGTGCCAGACTGTGCATGTCCTTTACGGAACTCCTCAGATTCTACCCAGTTTTCAAAATCCTTTCGTGATTCCCAGAGTGTAAAAACAACATACGGATCGCCGTCATTGACAGGACGGAGGACCCGGTTAGAAATGAATCCGGGCATGCCATCAACAAGACGTGCTCGGTTTCGGAAGCGTTCCTCAAATTCGTCCTGATACTCTGGCGCGACATAGATACGATTCGCAACGGTTATCATGTACTTTCTCCTTATTGAGAATGAAACTCATTATCATTATGGTAAGGCGGGGTATTCTGTTCCCCGCCAACCATAAAGAACATGCTCTACTGTGGTGGATATGGTCTTGTTCCACCTTACAATAAGCATCCACCTTAATTACCACTCCCGGAGGAAATTAATATGCCTGAACACTACATGCTTCTAAATTGAGAATGAGACTCATTATCATATTAAGAGATGCGCGCTCAAACATTTGTGTATCAAACACATATATATTATACTATATTTGTTAATGGATGTCAAATTTTTTCTGATTTTTTTCCGTTTCTTGGGCATTTTGGATATATTGGATCACGATATACGTCGCATTATACATAATTTGCGTTTTATGATCAAGTTTAAGCACTTGTAATCCGTTCTACCACTTCCTTTCCAGTTTTAAATAGATCATGCAGATGCAGATACCGGAATAGAGAACTCCTTCCAGTCAGATACAGATTCTCAAACGTTTCAAAATAGGCGACGAGGCGCGCCACGTTCTCTTCAAATCCGACTTCAAGTACAGGATATGCGAATGGTAGTTTATAGATTTGATAGTGAATAACCTCCTCTTGTGATAACGGCTTGACGCGCTGTAATGCTTTCCATACCTCGGTTTGCAGTTCCACCGCTTGCATATTCCACACGGCATCATCACTGTAGCAGGGGAGCTCCAACACGATGACTGTCTGTCCTTCGGATGCCATGTACGGACTCCGATTTTTGGGCTCATATAGGCGCGTAAACGGAAATTCCTCACTCGGAAAATAGATCGAAGCGTTTGGCGAAAAAGTATCGCGGTTCAAACAGAAAACGCAAAGCATAAGGTGTCGGTATTTAATTCGCTCCGCAATAGCCCGGAGATCCGGTGGGGGCGGCGGATCTAACATTCGCATTGAAAGCGTCAACGGTAGCGTATTCACCACTGTGGAGACGGGTATTTCAATATTATTTTTTCCTGCTCCGTTGTCTACGATGATACGCTCAATCCTCCGATCTTTATGGATTAATCGGTTAACCCGGTGTTGCAACTTGATATGTTCAGTACCGATGCATTCGCACAACTTATCGCTAATCATGCCGATACCGTATTTCGGATAAAAGAAAGATCCATCTAAGTGCGTCGGGTTCTGCGGTGTACCGAGCAGCATCGAACGGAGGAAACTCCGCAAATCCAACCCTTTGAGTCGGTTCCCTGAAATGGCGGTAGAGAGTTTGTGTGGGGGCTGCCCCCACAACTTTTCGGAATAGTTGAGTAAAAAGCGATCAGCCAGCATTTTACCGTACTGGTTGATCGCAAATGTCGCAAAGTTTTCTGCCTGTTTTTTGGGTCTATTATAGAGTTTCTCCCACGCAATCCTTAGCAAGGTTTTCGTTTCCAGTTTTTGGACCAGGTCGCTGAGTAGGAGTGGAAACCGATAAAATTCGCCTCCAAAAAAGATTTCACTCGGTGCCGTTACGCGTAACAGATCATCGCCAAGGAGGTTCTTTACCTCTTCGGTAACCTGCGGATCTTTGTCGTGGAAGCGATGTGCCCCGGTATCAAATCGGAAATCATTTTTCTGCCAGATGCTATATTTACAATCCGCCCCTTTGATTTTGAGCGTACGGCAATTTCCACCGGTGTGTTCACCGGCTTCAAAGATGGTAAAATTCGAGAGACCATGTTTCTTGGCATAGTACCCAGTAGTCAATCCAGCAGGACCGCCACCGAGAATATGAAGATGAGTATTTTCCATTAGGTTCTGTCCGCACAGATTTAGTATTCAAATAAAGGGATTTCGGACCACATCCGATTGACATACGGGTTGTGGTAGAACACCTTTTCGGTTTTGGGCTCTCGATTTGGTAATCGACTTCCGATAACAACGAATCCGGTTTCTAATGTATCAAGTTGGTCGAGGTCTGCCTCGCTTTTAATCGGTATATAAATGGCTTCTATTGCTTGGGAAACTAAATAGTATTTTATCAGCGGCACGGACACAATATATGGTTTATCCCGCCGTTCATTCTGTTTGTCGCGTAGATATTCGTGTACTTGGGCAATCGCTGTCGGTTTTGTATGTTGGGCAACAGTATGTAGGGTAACATAGCTATAAGAAAGAAAAAAGATGATGACAATACACAAGGCGAACAGATGACGAAATCGGTTCTGCGTTTCTATGATTCGGCTGCACGCGAATGCAATGCCCAAACTCAGAAAAGGTAGCAGCGGTAAAACGTGTCGGCTTTTATGGATAACGTTCTGTCCTAAGAATATCCATAGAAGATAGACAGCACACCCAATAAAGATGGGGTTCAGAAGCGGGAAATCGTTCCCAGAAAGTTTTTCTGTAGCCCATCTCTTCAGGGGTCGCCAATTGGCTGCAACAATTCCGATTAAGATGATAGCCGAACAGGCGGTTATAGGGTGCCGACCTTGCCAATAGAGTCCAAATCCGTCTGCCCAGACGCTCTCAAAAAGTTTTGTCAAGCGAAACCACAATTCAGGGTGAGTGGAGACAGCGCCACCGAAATCTGAAAAATGCCCTTGGCTCTGTGTCCGCGCGGCGGCTATGAGCGTATTCCATCCGGTAATTGAGAGCAGTGGAACAAGCCACACAAGGACACCGATAGTCCCCGCTATGATGCCCTTCAAACGCCCGGTGTGTTTTAATCGTAGGACCAACGCAGGCACCAATAAGGGAAAATACGAGAGCCGCACACCGACCAAGATGCCAGCGAGGAAAAAGCCGATGGTACTCCGTAAACCAGATAGTGTATCCGTGTTATCCGCTTGGGCTGTTGTAAAATAAAGGCTTGCCAAAAGGCAAGCAACCCCCATCGCATCTGGCATATATCGGTTACCCATCAGCCAGAACAAAGGGTTCATGAATATGATAAAGACAGCAACTTTCCCCAACAATGTGGTGACTGAAACCTTCGCAATCCTCAGTGTAAAAAAGATTGTGAAGAAGGTCGATAACCCGCCAACGAGTGAAAATGCTAATGCGTAACGACGCGTGAGTGCATAGAGGAGTTTGGTAATATAACAGAAAACAGGGTATGCTGGAAAATGCGGTTGCAACTTGGCGACATCGTAGTCTACTATGCTCAGTGCGAAGCGGAGGCTATCTAAATCTTCGATGTAATAGATAGTGCTAAGCAATCGAGAGCCGATACAACTGATAAATACAATACTCCAGACTCTGAATTCCGTCTTCATGAATTAGGTAATTTGGTAGGTGCGTTTTACACGCACCTACCAGTGGACAGGCATCTTTGTAGTTAAAACCCGACCTACATCAATGCCTACCAGTTGGCCATGTTATCGTTGGAGAACCCGTATGCCGCCTGCATGACAGCCTTAGCACGTTCGTAATTGGCAACCTGCGTTTTGTAGTTGTTACTGCCGGGTTGGTCATATATGGGTGCTTCTCCCATGATACCATGCAATTCGGCGAGTTGTCCATCACCAATCAACCGGAACGGGTTGTACTGCAAAGCGACCGTATACCCTTTCATTTCTGCCCAATGTTTATTTAAGTTGGCAATGTTCTCTTCCGCTGTCCCCAACTTCGACATATCACTGAGCGTATCGTTAATGTAGTGTACCACAGTCGCTGCGACAACCTTTTCCATACCTTCTGCAGCGGTTTGGCGGTGAGCACTAATTTCCGCGACCGATCCTTGATTGGTTATCGCTGTTCTGCCAGCAAGGAAAGCATTGAAAATCTGTTGTGTGAAGTCCACACCTGATCCGCCCTTATCTCGCTTAGCAGCGTTTCTGGAAAGTCCGAAGTTGTATTCGGATTTGAAGTCGATGCTGCCGTCACCATTAGAATCGAACGTGAAATCATCAACACTTCCTGCGAGTTGATCATCGGTGTAGCGTGCGTAGTCGCGAGCAGCACCAAAGTAGCCGAAGGCTTCATCCCATGCGTGTTCCATTGCGGTATACGGGTCAGTACCATCTCGTGCTTCACTATTATCGCGCTCAAGCAGGCCACCGAGATAAACACCTGTCGCTTGGTAGTAAGGCACCGCGCCGATGAGGACTTTATTAACCATCTGGGACATATCAACGCCGTCATCAGTGGTGTAAGCCATTGGCGTGCCGAGTTTATCAGAATCTTGCGAGTTGTCCGCAATAGCCTTGAACCATTCGCGCACCAAATCATCCGCAGTCCGGTTGTAACCGATGACTGGCTCGTCGGAAATCTTACCGACAAGATTTTTTCCTGTCGAAAGTGCTGAATAGTGGCTCTCGCTTGCAGATAATGCCCCTGTAGTCGTTAGTGTTTTCAGGTTAAGCGCGTCATCGTATTCATAGAGTTTAAGCATATTGGGCACGGCAATAGGACGTGCGCCATCTTTTCCGACGCTGTCAGTGGTCGCTTTCAAGTCTTGCAACAGCAAGTTACGTACGACCTGTCCTGAATAGGAGACGCTGCTCTCGCCTTCCATAAAGCGGCTGTCAAAGACATACGCCTGCGGAATTTCGATCATCGCCCCAGCTTCTCCCTCCAAACCAGCATCTTCTGCGTCTTCGTCGCTGCCACAAGCGGCGAGAAATAGACTTGCAACAGTTAGCAGTAGAACTAACCATTGGAATTTTTTTGTCAGGTAATTCATGTTTACTCCTTTAGCATTTATAGATAATGAGACTCATTATCTATGCAAAATTGTTACTTACATTGTTGGTAGACGTATTTTGATGGTTTCAAAGTGGGACGCATCCCCAATTGAGTTGCAGCCCATTTTCAACCTACGCCAACATCAGAAACCTTGTTTAATGCCGAAAAGTATCTGTCGTCTCGGTCCGATAAGGATGCCCGAACTGAGATTCGCTTCAGGTTGACCCGCATTTGAATGCAGCCGCGACCCGATGTATACGTGATCGAAAATGTTTTTGGCAGTGAAAAATATCTGCCACTGTCTGGTTATTTTGTAATCAATACTTGCGTTGACAATTGCGTAACTCGGAATAGGTCCGGTATCGCCGCGGTTGAAAGTCTTCTGGAGATTTTCAAAGTCGGTGAAGACTTCATCCACAAACCGCATATCTGCGCGCAAACGGAGGACATCACTAATCCGTTTCGCCAATCCGACGGTGAAAGTGTGCCGTGGCGCGTAAGGTAATTCGTTACCGTTTAGTTCTACATCAACGTTCCCGGCGATCGTAGCGGATTTCACGATGCCATCAACAATTTCTGTTTGGAGGAATGTATAAGAGAGGTTGATGTCAGGCAGTACCGACACAAACTCTGATACCCCTAAAGTCATCGCCATCTCCACCCCCGATAGATCAACTTTGCCTAAGTTTTTGAAGGCTGTGCCGCGACCCGCTGCGACTAAATCTTCAATCTTAACGAAGAATCCAGAAGTTTCTAAGATGACTCCTGGTATCCATGAGCGGAATCCGAGTTCCATATTCCAACTTTTTTCGGGTTCGAGGTCGAGTCCACCGACATCAACATTCTGTCCGAAGTTGGTAACCTTCAGCGCGCCGCTGGAGGGTGCTGTGTACCCTCGATGGACACCGCCAAAAAAGTTAAATTGCCCAAACTCGTAGTTCACGCCGATCCCCGGCATTAGTACTGATGAAACCTTGTCTGCGAACACCGAGCCGCGTAACCGGTCCACCCGATCCTGCTTAAATACCTCAAAACGCAAACCCGGTGTAACAGTTAATCTTTCAAAACGCATCCGCTCCTTAGCGTAGAGTGCCAAGGCAATGGTCTCATAATGATGGCTTTGCCCGACGATCTTCACTGGATCTTCTTCGGAACCGGGAGTGCCGGTATAGTAAACGCCATCCCGAGCATCTGGTGCGTCTCCAGTTTTCTTATCGTCAATAAAACGTTCCCAGTGTACTCTTCCGCCAATTTCAGCACGTCCAAAATTTCCAGCGATTCTGTGGTTGAGGGTGTAGTTTTGCTCAATTCCGCCCACGTAGAAGGTACGGAGGATACCGAAATTGCTCTTTCCATTGCCAGTTCTGACGAGGTTCCCCGTTTGAAAGTAGGGCACTGGTGCCAGATTCTCGGTTTCAAGCACTGCGGGACGCACGAAGATATCGTCCTCACGCCACCACCGCCGATCGAATACACTCGTATACATCGTTGTATTGCTGACAAGATTCGTCGAAATTTTGTTGGTGTAGATGAGATCGAGTGAGGTTCTGAGAACCTTGAAATTGTCGTGTTCTTTCGGATTGAAGTTCGGATCGGTTTGGAAGGAGTACTCTGTTAAACCGGTATACGTTGCGTTCGAGTCCTCAAAATTACCGTTCAGTTTGAGATAGAGCGTTTTTTCTGCGCTCAATTGAAAAAGCGTTTTTACTGTGCCATTTACCTGATCGAAAGTGTTATTTTCTCTAAAACCGTCCCCGTGTTTGTAAAGAAGCTGTATGTCAGACACAATTTTTTCAGAATTACCGATACCTCTTAACTCTGAAAATGCGCTGTAGTAACCGTTGTTGCCAGCCGTTAGTTGATTCACAAATCCCTTTGTCCCGTCGGGTTTTTGTGTTGTATAATTGATAACACCCCCCATTGTTTGTGGTCCGTATCGGAGCGCGGCACTACTTTTAATCACCTCGACTGCATCGATCCGGTCTGCGGGTGGGTTATAGTAAGCATTCGGATAGATGTAAAGGGCAGGTTGTATCGGAACACCGTCTTCTAATATAAGCACGCGTGCACTTCGACGAGGATTCAATCCTCGGATGCCGATACTCAAGCGCGAGTTGCCGAATCCGTCGTCTGCATAACCGTTGATACCGGGTATTAATTCAAGCAATTCTTGTGTGCCGACAGGTTTAATGAGGTCAACGATTTCTGGCTCCAACATGCTCATCGTGCCTGTGAGTTTCCGATGCCTACGCGATGATTTACCGATAATTTCTATCGGTGCGAGCTGGAAAGTTTGACTGGACAACGCAATTTCTAACTTATGTGTTGAATCAGGGACAAGTGCGAGCATTTCGCTATAGCGATTATACCCGATTGAACTGACCTGAATCTGTTTTTTTCCTTGAACATCTTGAGCGAGGTGGAAGCTGCCATCTTCTTCGGTTGTTGTCTCAGCCAAGGTCTGTCCACCGGCTTCAACCTTAACAACAGCACCTAAAATCGGTTGTCCTGTCTCTCTATCAATCACTTTGCCATTAATGTTCGTTGAACTCTGACAAAAGTGTGTCACACCCAATAGTAGGCTAAAAATAATGAAAATTAGTATTGTTCTGGTATACGTCTCTGGCTTGCAAACTTTGTGGGAAAAAAGGGGCATGGATTCTATTTCCTACGTTTTCAAAAGCGTTTTGGATTGGTAATTGTGGCGCGGTCCGCTACGGTTTTACCATTTTGCTCATCTTTCACAGCATTTTGTGTGTTGTTGGTTCCACTGACCGGTAGATTCGTATTGCCGTAGCTGCCGCCGGACTCTTCAGCAACTTCAGCTTGTGGCGCGAGTATAGGGTCGCTCTCGCAACCGAACAATACGAGACTGGCTGCTACAGTACACACCAATAAGATCCTGAATATGATAGCGGTTGAGTTCATCATCTAAATCCTTAATCTGGTGCTGTTATATTTTGAAATTGATGATCATTCTCAATGTATGTCTGCACCAACCGATATTGGTGCGAAAGTAATACGTTACAAGGACTCCAAGAATGCAATAAGCGCATCGCGCTCTACCTTTGACATCTGTTCAACGGCTTGTCGTGACGCTTCCGCTTCGCCACCATGCCAGAGGATCGCTTCCATGAGGTCTCGCGCCCTGCCGTCGTGGAGGAAGTTGGTATGACCGTTGACCCTTTTCACCAAGCCGATGCCCCATAGAGGTGGTGTCCGCCATTCACGACCATTGGCGTGAAAATCAGGGCGGTTATCCGCTAATTCGGGTCCCATATCATGCAATAACAGGTCCGTGTACGGATGTATTGTCTGGTTGCTAACTGAGGGAACACCAGATAAAACGCCGGTTCTTAGCGTCGGTACGTGACAACTGGCGCATTGTGCTTTAGCAAAAAGTTTTTCGCCCTGCTTAACCTGCGGATCATCCACATTGCGTCGCGCTGGCACTGCCAACGTTTGTACGTAGAACGTCACCACGTCTAAAATTTCGTCGCTAACTTCTGGCGTTGCGCTGTGTGCTGTGAGTTGGGGTTGTCCTGCCGAATTTTCTGTCATGAACAGAGAGGTAGTTATCCCCATATCGTCGTGATACGCTGCGGCGACCTGCTGAAGCAGTGTCGGTTGGTTTGCTTTCCATCCGAAACGACCGAGGTTGTAACGCTGTTGGACTACATCCCACACATAGTTGGGCTTGCCCGATATGCCATCGCCATCAGCATCAGCCTCGTCTGCATACGCGAGGATAACGTTTTCAGGAATCGCTTCGAGCAAACCGAGTCCAAAAACAGCGGGTGCGACGCGGGGTGAGACCTCAACCGTCTCCGGTAGTGGTTGATAGGTTTCTGTCAATGTGTAGTTCGGATAACGTAAATGCACACGCGTGCCGTCTGCTGTGGTTAGCGTTTGTTCGGTATAATCAATTTTGATCTTACCCTCTGGAGCTGTTCCGAAAATGGCGCGGTTGTTAAGTTGTGTGCCAAATCCTGGTACGGGAATAGGAGGTTGACCGTCCATCGCATCTGCCGACTTCGGAAGACTGAGCCTAAAGAGCATAGATACAAATTTCTCATCAACTTTTGGCGGTCGCCCACGACCATCCCGGCTATGACAGTTGATGCAGGAAATGTTATTGTAGATAGGTCCCAGCCCAGGGTTTACTTCTGCAGGGGCTGTCACAAAATTGGCTTCAAATTCGACATCACCTTCCAGATGCTTTTCAAATGCTGCGGGAGAAAGATTAGGAGCAGGAATTGAGAACGCGTGACTTGATTCATCAAAGACAGTTGTCTCACCACCAGAGAACTCACTCGTCGAAAATACCGGTGTTGATTCTACTGTCACAGGCGATTCGGAACCACACGCGCTCAGCAAAATTGACACCAAAAAGGTTAGGGATAGCAAACTGTGAAAATGTTTCATCTCTTTCGCTATTGACATCATAATAAGACTATAAATGTATAGTGAGGGAACAGCACAAACAAACGGCTGTTCCCCGTAAAAACGAAATAGCCCTTTCGTATTTACATATTTCAGCGTGAACCGTCTCCTACAAAATATACATTAATTAAATTCGCTTGACGTAACGAGTGTGAGTATATCTTGTTCGAGTGTCTGTTGTACTTTACTGACAGCATCAATTGCGGCTTGGACAGCACCACGGTTCGCTGTAATCGAATCCCGGAACGGATCCGGAATTGCACCGATAGCATTAATCGCTGCCTGCACCTCTTGCTGGAAGCGTGTGTCTAAATCTGCATCGTGACCGTTCACGAATCCGTTGAGCCCTTTTCCATAGACGTTCTGAATCCCACGGATGTTATTTTGAAAATCCGCGATAGAGTTGAAACTAAACTGAGATTCAACAAGGGTTGTGTCGGATTCGTTGTAGGGATCAGATATTTTACCGTTCGCGACTTCATCTGCGATGACAATCATACCGTTGACGATTTCTTGTACTGCTGCACTTTGTGAGGGATAAACGTCACTCCCTGTGCCGGCCTGTGTAACTTTATTGGCAAAGTTTTCACCATCTGCTGCCCATGCCGATCGTAGTTGGGAGGTACTCGCCTTGAGATTCTCTGTCGTTGAAACGAGATACTCCAGTTCACGATCAGTTATATCTGATGCTTTGCGTTGGTTACCTTCGCGGAACAACAGGAATTCAATTGTGTGAAAGCCTTTCTGTGTGTCTTCTAATCCACTGACAAAATCCACTGTTAAGGAATCGCCGCTGTCGAGAACGGATTGTAGATTGACGTGATCAACGGGCCAGCTATCGAGTGCTGGATCGAGACCTTGTGTGTCTACAGGACCGAACAGAAATGCTTCGCTCTGTTCCCAAGGTATTCGCGTAGCCACCCACGCCTGTTGTGCTTTTTCGAGATTGCCTTGCGAGGTATCGCTTTCAAGTGCCTTAACGGCGGATAAAAGTGCATCTGCTTTATTATCCAGATCGGTATAGGTGGATACCACGATGCCATTCGCAAAATCGTTGAGCATCGTGGTAGCATCAAATGCCTCAGCGTGGTCGTGGTCGTCGTGATCATCTGCTTCATCGTCACTCCCACATCCGACAACAAAGGTGGATGCAAGTAGTAAACAACACAGTAATGTCCAAACTTTATAGAGTTTCATAAAAATCTCCAGGGAGTCGTTGTCGGTTGTCAGTTATCAGTACTCAGTTAAGAGGTGGGTTTTGGAGGCAGCTCCTTCCTTGACTAACTACCGAAAACTCCTAATTATCTCCTTGTTAATGTTGAGTTAATATTGAAAACCGAGACCGAGCGAAAAGGTATTTTCTCGATTTCTACTTTCTGCCGCTAACCGTCGGAGTGAGTAGTGGCTCTTGAAAACTATCTTTGGATGAACGTGGTAGTTAATTCCAAAAGTCCATGTGGTTCTCTCCCACCGCGGATTGTCAAAGATGATTCCTTCAACACTCGCCATCGTATCGTAATAATCGTAACGCGCGAAAACATCTAAAGCCATGTCAGACGATGTGTCCTTCTGGTCTTGATGTTCAACATTGTTCTTTGGTTGCCTGAAAAATGATAAGACATCGTAGCCAGCTTCAATATAGTAACCCAAGGCTGAGCTGCCTATCGGTGTCCGTTTTACGTTAAGGTTATTGGAGAGGGTTCGGTTGACTTTGGAGAGGCGATCGGCGTTTTCGAGTGCTCCCCAAAGGAACAAGCCCCGGACCTTCACTGCATTCATTTCGTAAAATCCGTGAAGACTGACAATGCCGACGTGTGCATCAAAATCTACGTCGGGTTTCGGTCGGTTCGCCGCGGTGTCTCCGTAATAGCCGGAGATACCGACGGTTGCGTTTTCGTTAAACGCATAGTCGAGCCGTCCAACGAACGCGGGTGCTTCCGCGTTGATCGTCTCAAACCGCAGTTGGTGTCCGCGAACGATCCAGTGCCGCGAACTGAAACCGGTTGAATCCAATCCGTTAACAATTTGTGCTTGATAGTTCAACGGACCGAGTGCCCCAAAAATTTCAACGCCGGTTTCGTGCCAGATCGTCGGAATGAGATGCGCTTCCGCTTCCGGCCGCGTCGTGGTAAAGTAGTGTTGTGGTCGATGCCGTTTTGCGACGAGCCCTACTGGAACGATGATATGTCCAACGCGGAGGTTGAAAGATGGCTGAAAGGAGAAGACAGCAGCGAGTTTTTCGACGATCACTTCGCCACCTTTCTCAATCTCTGTCTCAAATTCCCCGAACTCCTCAAATTTGTCGAATTCCATCGTGCTACCGGTACCGCCGTGTTCAAATTCCAGTTCCGATTCAAGTCGGATGGTATCGTTGATACGGTATTTCGGGGCGATGACGAAACGTTCTACGTCAATAGCGGCGCGTCTGTCTGGATCAAGTTCCCAATCGAAGTGAGCGTAGTTAATTACGCCGTATCCAGAGATCGAGAACGGGTTTGATTCAGCGACGGTACCCGTACTGAGTAAGATACATATTCCCCAAATAGTGAGGAGCACCAGTTGTTTCTTCATAAATACAAGCCGTGCTAATCTGATATTGAGACTCATTATCATATTGAATAGTGTTTAGTCTAATTTTTTGATTTTATGTTGGAGATCGTTTCTCTGAAAATTGATAACGAATCTCATTATCTTTTAATTATACCCAGACCTGTCGCGGATGTCAAATAAAATTACGATAAATTCATGAATAATCGCAAGAATTGGATTAATTATACCCGCAATTTTCGTGAATGTCAAAAAAACCTGCAAAAAAGTATGAAAAAAAATCAATCACATGTCTCTGATAGTTTACACATTGCTGCTTGATATAGTGCTTTGCCTTGATTTCCGAACGGTCCTGGATTGGATAGGTTTTCTGGGAATTCCGAGAACAACTTCGCTTCACTGACTTCGTTAAGGTCCAACGGACTCCCTAATTCTTTGATCTCCCCTAAATAGGCAACCCCCCAATATTCGAGGTTGTACATAAAGCAGTGTATGTAGCACAGTACTTCCAGATTCTTGAGCGTCGCCCCCGTCTCTTCCAAGAGTTCACGGTGTGCGGTTTCTTCTGCCGTTTCTCCGGGTTCGGCGCGTCCACCGGGTATCACCCAGAAGTTATTATCGCGCCATTTGCAGAAGAGTATTTGGTTTTGTTGATACGCAACGCAGTTGACAAACTCGATTTTCCCGACATCTTCTGGTGGGTCGCCAAAGTGGAGAAACATGTGTCCATCTTGTTCTTCAATTTTTTGAATCAATTTATGTTTTCCTTGTAGTTTAAGTTCAATCGTTTTGTTGGCGAGGTTTGCAACCTCGCCAGTTTTCTATTTTACAGGACTTACGCAAATTAAGGAAATATTGGACATTTCGATGCAAAAAGTGGAAATTTATGCCCTTTAAACCCCCTAAATCCCCCTTATCAGGGGGACTTTAAGGCAAAATGCGTAAGTCCTATTTTACTGTTTTTCCCAGATTTGCACGTTATGTTCTGGCAAATCGAAAGGATATTCGCCGTACGCAAGCGTCGGCAACCCATTGTTATCAACTGTTACAACAACATAGAGCCGGTGCGGAGAGACACTTGTGTCCACGCGTTCGAGGAACTGCCACTGGTCACCACTGGCGGTAGTTACTTTTATCTTTGTCCAGAGGATACCTTCCCCATCTGTGTATGTTCCATCCGATATTTGAGTGCTATGCGGATCATCTGGTGGTAAGGTGAAACTTTCACCGATTGTGGAGGTTGAGTTTAAGTGCGTGTGCGACACAAGTCCCCATGTTCCCGGTACAGGCACCTCAACGCCGTTCTGATCGACGACCCAAACATGGTCGCGTTCTTCTATCGGCATTAGGACATTTGTTTGAGAAAGACCGGGGTTTAACACGTGCTGAGCTCGATCGCAAGCGGAAAATCCGATGACAAGTGCCGTAATCGTCAATATAAATGTGAGTTTTGTGATGTGTGTGTTTTTGATGTTCATGATAGATCCCTTAAGAAAATGAAACATTAGATTAGAAAATCAAACGCTTGTATAGACCGCGGAAAAACCGCTGTTTAAGACTTACAACTTATAAAAATCGTAGAATATCTCAATAGAACATTCGGGCCTCAGCACTTGGTATGGAAAACATTGAAGACAGCCTTCGATCGTTTGCTGCTTACCGAGACACTCTAAGAATTGCGAGGCAGCGGGTTCTCGAATGGATCCATTGCGAGCAACAAATTGTCCCCACAATGCCCAGAATGTTGTTTCATAACCGACCGGTTTCGCTGTTTTGACATAATCTGGTGGAAAGAGTCTTAGGTAGGCTGGAATGTTGTAAAGCCAAGAACCACCCCGCACCGTCTCCACATCAGGATGATTTGCTTGGATATATCGGAACATTGCCGACAACTCTGACTTTCGGGTTGCCATTCTCTCCTTACTCAATGTACCATGGTCAGAGGTCTCACGATTTTCAAAGTGAAGCCGAAGTTTTTGCGTGCCGCGCCACGGGTAAACATAGGAAAAACACCCAAAAAACCGCCTTTCATCAGAAGCGTCTGGTTCCACAACCATGCGTTGAAGATAGAAGTTGTATGTCCAATCTTCGGGATTATCGGACGCGCAAAGACCTTCGATAAATTCATCCCAGAGCGGATTCGGAATGTCATGAGAGACTCGCAAGTTGAACAAAGTTCGCAATATTGTATCGTTGATAAGCACATCCGCCAGTGCTTGATTGGAGACTTCGGCGATTTTCTGAGCGAATCTAACTTGCAGTATCAGAAATTCCTTTGCGTATTGTATCAACGGATTCTCCTATATTGCTCCTGACCGACATCTCAACCAACTGTTCCATCCTTTCGCTGATGGAGGATCACACGATTGCCATCAGGGTCTTCAATAATCGCCCAAAAACATACAGCGGATTCACCGAGAGGCGAATGGATCTGAATTCCTGCTCGTTCTAATTCTTCTAAGGCAGTCTTCACGTTCTCGACAGCAAGCGCGACCGTCCCCCCACCGGGATGTGTGAAATCGTAACCCTGTCCTAATACGAGTGTGCCCGGATTTATCTCAAATTCTGCCCATGTACCTTCATGCACCAAACATGCCAGGGGTATCCCAAGCTGGTCACGATAAAAGGTGAGCGATTTCTGCATATCGCTCACCGCAAAAAACGTGAAGTCTATACCTAATATATTCATAACTACAGTTTTGTCTACTTTGAATCTTAGGGTGGATTTGTAATCAACGGCAAGAACGGGCAATAATGCACTTCGCATTTGGGCGAGTACGCCGCAGAATTGCCCTCCTACAAACCGAGTTTATTCTCAAACCCAAACTTGATACAGCATACGATATCTTCAATACTAACCGAAACGATAGATTAAACAGCGATAGATTGGATCGGATACTCGTCGGACGATGACAGGTGTTCGGGTGGTGTCCAGAAGGCACTCCAATCTGTGGCGCGATCCTTTCCGATGTAAAGCGTCTTTCCGATAACTGCCCACGCCGTTCCATCGGATGTAAACGCTATATAGCCTGTCCGAATCCGATCGATGGATTCTGGAAGCTGATCGTTGAGTTCAGTCCACGTCGCGCCTCCGTTCTCCGAACGACAGAGCCAAGCACCACCGCCTCTCGGTCCGCTTTGGACTGTGGCGATCAGTAACTCTGGGTCTGTTGGGTGTACAGCGATAGTAGTGCCGTAGCGACGCGGCAACCCTTCAATCCGATTCTCCCAAGAGTGCCCACGGTCGGCACTGACATAAACACCATTTTGCGTGTTTGCATAAACCCGATTATCGTCTGCAGGACACGTAGTCACCTGATGGACATCTTTATGAAGTTCCGGCGTGACGGGTTCCCAAGAAATCCCTTCATCGGGGGAACGCATGATGCTTCCGACATGGATATCAGCGTAACAAAAACCGTCTTGGGTTTTGGCAAGCGTCCGTACGGCTGGGGGACCGCCCCACGGCGTGTACCAATCTTTTCGACATTCTAATTCGTCAAACGCGACGACCCGTTCAGCGGGTCCTTCTTCTCCAACGAGGCGGTAGACATAAGCACCCTCATCCGTTCCGATGAGCAGTGTCAACGGATCCTCACGAACAACGAGCAATGAAGCGATTGGATCCTCTATACCTGTTGGAATTCGTTTCTCGCCATCTTCCGATAAAATCAGTAGCGTTCCATCCGACAAGGCGGACACCACGGCTTGACCGTTTGACAGTGAGACCATTGCGCTGGGATCTTGATGGTCTGTGTCTTTATGGATTTGGATAGGTTCGCCATCTCCATTATCTTCAACGGCATAGATGGCGTTGTAAGTGGCAATAAACATTATATCTTCTCCTTTAAATCAATCCTATTTATCGACAAGGCGATAGTATTTCCATAGGTCGCCAGATTTATACGTTTCAACTTTGTCTGGTGTTATTTCGTCCTCGGTTACAGCAATCTGCCAGGGATCAATGTAGATTTTCTTGTCATCTAAAATTTTTGTGAGGTCTACAAAATAGATATAAACCGTCTCATCTGGCTCAAACTGATCGGGATTGTCAAAGGAGATGAGCCGTTTTGTCATATCTATATTAGAAGTTCCGGGTGGTCTTGCCGCGCAAGCCAATGCGAAGAGAAAGTCAGGCGTGAGATAGATTGCTTCCAAGGCTTCTTCAGGGGGTCTGCCTTGTGGCGCGTGCGCCCTCCGTTTTTTTAATTTGGGAAACGACTGCTTACTTCCGTGGTATAAGTACATTTTTATCTCCATGCGTCTGCTGGATATCTTGCTGAAGTGTTAGGTTTGCTATGTGGGATATTATACTTTAACCGTATCACTTTGTCCACCTTTTCTGTAGAGATTTTCCATTAAAAGATTGTCACAGTGTATATAAGTTGCTATAATAGTCATGTCTGACGGAAGTGCTTTTTTGTGTTTTGTGTGATATAAACACTTTATCTGGAGATGCTTTGGCGATTGAGATAGAATGTCTCTTTCTGCGCACGAATATGTGAGAAAAAATGAATAAAAGACAAGCCCTTTTAGGTTTTATGCTCATTGTGATGATAACACAGCGATGATCTCTGTTTGCACAAGAGATTTCCCCGGTGTTCGAGCCAATCGACCCATATCTGGCGACCCCTGCCCCCGGTCATATTTATGAAATTCCTGTCGTCATCATGAGGTTTTTACCGACGGCAGATGGAAAAAATTTAGATGTCTCCATGGCAGCGGATTATCGGAGCCTCGGTGAGATTTCCTTGGAGGCACTGAAAGAAAGAATTGATGCTTTTGACAAGCGCATTAAGTTTATGCTCGAAGAAGGCAGTCGATTTAGAGGCTATAAAACGCCTTCGGCCGCGCCATCGATAGGCTATCGGGTGGTAGCATATATTACGGTTTATGAACAAACACCTCGCGGTCCTGTTATTGGAGAGGTAAATGGATTCCCTATCTATGCGCCTGATTTTTATCAGATATTCGAGAGATTTGATATGGCACATTATGTCAACGGCTTAGGTGTCAAAGAGATTTGGGTATGGATGGGCGGAGTTGCGCCTGATTTTCCGAGTTATGATCCAAGGCTCCATAAGCCTGAAAATTTCAGAAATTGGTGGGAATCCAACATGTCAAGTCCTCTGACTGGTGACATTTCCAACAGCAACCGGGATAACACTGATTTACCTGTGTATAATTCAACCTATACGGTTTATGGACAAAATTTCAGGCGCACCCAAGCGGAAGCCGTTCATAACCATGGACATCAATTGGAAGCGATATTGAGCCATGTCAATCATTTACAGCACGGTAATACAGACCTTTTTTGGAAAAAATTTGTGGGCCAAAACGAAAATGAAGATTTCATCACAGGGCGTGTGGGCTGGACACACATGCCCCCGAATACAACCAAACACTACGATACCCAAAACCCAGCGCGTGTTGAGAGTGATATTGAAGATTGGACCCCTGATAATAACGGTTCAAAGAAAGTGGTTAATGTTGATACTTGGGGAAATTTGACCTATCAGTGGCCCGACGCGAACCTTGCTGAAATTCCGCAACGTGTGGAGTCCCACTGGTATATCTACTGGATGCAGAATATGCCCGGACATGGAAATCGGATTCGATACGGAGAGAAAATCATGACAAATTGGTGGGTGTTCACTGGGGATTGGGATATGGCTATTTCGTCCAAACTGGGGCTCATCTCCAAGTAATGCATGAGCCGTGTCAACCGCTTTCATAACTATGAGAAATGATAACTATTGGCGCGGAAGACTGCAAGCCAGAGGCGAAAAACAACACTTATCTGGTTACTACGGTTTTAGACATGTAGCATTTTCATGAATGTATTGTAACTTGAAAAGTCCTCGATCCAAAATTCACACTTTCCTTTTAGCCTTGTTCCGACTCCTATGAAATGCCATCCGAGTTCTTGGGTCGCCTGCATATCCCATTCAGCATCGCCAATGTATACGACACGTTGGAAGCAATGCCCTAACTGCAATAGGCACTTCTTCATAATCGTTACGCGCTCATCACCATCGTCACTGGAAGTTAAGACTATATTCTTCAAGTCAAATCCTGCATGTTGAAGTTTCATTTCGGCAGTATGTCTCCAACCGCCTGTCGCGAATCCAACTTCATAGCCATCTGTAGTGGTAAGTTTATTAATCAAATGAATCGCCCCTTCTTTTGGGCGACATTTGCCACCGTTTTGAAAATGCTGCCGAATCAATTCGCCGAATTTCGTGCGAACTTCCTTAATTTGTCCTTTTTCCTGAATCTTATTCTCCTCCATGATTTGTCGCAAACTACCTGTGTCGGTGACGTTTTTGTATTTGCTCCAATCATTATGGATATGAACTTCACCCAGGACTTCTCTTATCGCGGAAATGTAACAGGCATCATCGAAACCGAAACTGTCGACCAGTGTGCCATCAATATCAAATATTGTAGCGATCATTTATTGCTTTTTTCCCTATTTTTGGGGTTGTTATGCCCAGGAAGGTCACCCTCCGTGCATGGGTGCAGTTCACGTTCTATCGCTGTAACATCGCCGCGTTCAAGTGCTCCGTTTTCTCGGAGTATTTCAGTGAGGCGTTTGGAAGTCAGTTACTCGTCCTCGGTGGAATTCACCAACAGTTTTCGTCCATTCAGGGGTTGTACCGGCCGGTTGTTGTCATGAATGATCGCTTTAAACGCTGCGATTTGTATTTCAGACATCTCGATCGGGGTTGTCAGCACAATCCATTGGACACCTTCTGAACAAGGTGGGGTTGTCAACGAACCGTCGTAACGATAGTAGGGCCCGAAACTCGACGGAGCCACATCCTCTACGTGATCATTTGGTGCGAACATAAAACGGGGATCGATGATCAAGCTGCCGTCCTCAGTAACATTCTCAATACGTTGTGTTTCACCTGGGACTGCGGGTAAATGGGACCAGATTGGATCAAATACGAACTTGTGGCGACCGCTCTCAATTAGCAATCCAACGACTGCCAACGTGCCATCTTCACTTTTATGAACAAAGTGAGCCTCCATATCAAAGGATTTACCTGCCACCGTATGTTCGCTCGGTGCATGGAAATGGAATTGGAGCAGCTGGTACCGCGTGCCATCAACCTCAATCCAGCTCCCTTCCGGGCATGCGACTTCAATTGTATGACCAGTGTTGCGGATGTTCATACTTGTTGGGCGGTAGTCGTACGAAATAGGCGGCAGTTCTGCTGGCGTGGCGTTCACAAGATCGATTGGCGATTGGTGCCGCCCTTCAGCACATAAGAAGTATTCCGGGCTGAGCTGCGCCCAAACATCCGGTCCGTTTTCCGTTTCGTAGCCCCATTCCATCTTCTCGGTGGTGGATGGGACATTCCGTGTCTTTCCACAGCCTGTTATACACATAAGTACACACATAATACTCATCAACGAATTTGCAATATGATACAAATCACGTCCTAAAATCAACTTTGCATAGTTATCCATAATTGTCTCTATCCTTTAACGCAATTTAACAATCAAATTTACTCTTTTGTGGCATCGCGCACGACTATACCAAGTCCTATAAGAAACACCACAAATGCGGAAATTGGAATCCATTCCATCACACTTCCTCCAATTTATTAATCTTTCGACGTGCAACGCGATTCACCCAAACAATTATGAATGTAACCAGAAATGCCCCGATCAGACCGATTAGAAGAAGAAATAACCTGACACTTCCATAATTCTGAACTAGCCAGGCAATGAGGGAAATATCAGTGGCAAGCAAAACAGCAAAGACCACCTTTAAACAGCCAATTTCTTCCTTCACCTTATCAATATGAGCCATAAATTAACGTCTCCATGTAGTATACCGTCAAACGCAGTTTTCATGCCATAAAAAATCATCAATATCTTCAGGCTTGGAAACTTCTGCCTTTAGGAAACCGGAGAGGAAAACCTGCTCCTATTTATAGTTAAAATTAAGTCTTCTTAATATTTTGCAGTCAGAAATCTTAGCTGCCGCACTTAACCTTTTACCTTCAAGATTGGTAAGGGATACTTTACCTTTCTGGAATCCGCTGATGCGACACAAACCATATCGCACATGCTTTACCAGCGTGTTTTTTACCAACCCATACATTGTGGTACCGCCATATCTGGTCCGAATACCGCCTTTTTGGGGTAACTCTCTGTGCAGGTTTCTCCTTTGTATAGGAATAGGCGATATACAGAATATAGAAGAATTGTCTACAATAGGATCACCTCCAAGCACATGATATGCCAAGCACCAACTATCCACACAATGAGCATCAAAGGTTTCTGCTTTCTTATCCTTGGACTTCTTGAGTCCAAGCCTGTCGCGTATATCCTTTGTTTCGTGTCCAGATAGTGTGAAAAGTTGCCATCTCTTTTCTATTTCAGTATAGAACCACTGCTTACCAACTTCCAATGGACTAAACGACTGGTTCCATTTCTTCTGATACTGCTTGGTACGTGCCTTAATATCCTCTACGCAAACATGCCTAACAGGATATAGTTTACTTAACCAATCTAATATACGCAACTTCCAATCCCATCTTGCACGTGTACCGGCAGGTATCCTGTTTCTATTAGACAGATTATGCTTCTTGTGTTTCCTGTTTGGACACTTACGTCCACGTCTGCTTCTACGCAGTTGCCTGCGTTTTTCTAACTTCTTACCAACTTTGTTATGGGCATCCGTCTGAATATTGAGAAATGTATGAGACTCTGATTTGACGGTGAAACCTTCTTTCTTACTACCAGGATCCACACCCACACATATCTCTTGTGTTTCCCTGTCAGAAGGTTCTTTGTTTAATCTAATACAATATATGCCATTGCTCCAATATGGAGTTGCTTCGCCGCGTTTGACTAACTTTCTGGCACGTGCTGCATGCATCGGCATTAATTGTTGACCATCTTCCGTTTTTACAGGAACAAACATAAGTTTACATTCTCCTTTTCAGGGTATATGTTGCCCCATTGAGATCACAATATCAGCGTTTACATAGGACTTGAAGAGCATCCTAAACACCGCTATGTACCACCATAGGATATTGCGATATTTTACTCTATTCAGTGTGTTTACAATCGTTCAACCTATAGACTCGGCTGCCGTATTGAACAATCTCCACGCTTTAGTGTGGAGTCACTGAATTGCCGTGTAGGATTGATACCTTATCCATACGCCATTTCAGGATGTTTGCCGAGGACGCGGAGTAGACGTTCATCAGCACCTTCCAAGACGTAATCCGGCATACGGTAGTTGAGGTAGGGCCAGAACCGCTGTGCGACGAAGCGTTGTCCGTAGACTTGGTGGAACAGGTAACGGACGCGATCCGTCTGGTTCGGTGCGCCGCGATGCCACGTCTGCCCATTGAGTAGATAAAGGTCCCCGGCTTTCATGAGGAGCGAAACCGGTTCTTTACCCTCAAACGTCGGATGCTCTGGGTCATCAGGTTGCCGTCCAGAGTAGTGGCTACCGGGGACGAATTGAGACGGTCCGTATTTGACTTCATCTTGGTCGCTCAACGCGATTTGCACGGACATACGTAGCACTGGCATCCGCAGTCTCGGGTCGTGCCGATCCATTTCGGGTGTGATAGGAAACTCGACACCATCATCAATATGAAATCGGTTGATGCCCAAATCTTTTCGGTTGAGGATACACCCTTGTGCAATACAGTGGCAGTGCTCACCGAGCACAGTTTCGGCGATGCTGATAATCGGCTCACGCACGAGTAGGTCCCGGAACATGAGGTCGCATTCAAAAAGGCGGTGTACGACGATCGGATCTTTGCCGTCTTGCCGTGAGCCTTTGACATTCCGCATTTGCACGAAGTACGGCTCAGCGAAAATTTCGTCAACACGCGCAACGATGTCTTCACACGCCTCGCGTGAGAGCACATTTCGGACAATCGTCACACCGTTTTGGTAGAAGTCTTCCAGAACAGCATTCAAGGTGTCCAATGGTAGCGGTTCTGCAGGAAGTGTCTGCTCTTTTGTCATATTTCTGAGCCTTTCTATTGATAGGCTGTAACAATCAACGGAAGTTTCTCACGCTGTTTACCGAGTTCAGCACGGACACCGTTTGGGTTCAAGACCGTGACTGTTCCCGTAATATCGTGAAGCGGAAAATCGCTCTGCGGTTGTGTGAACTCGACAGTGGGACGGTCGTGGTTGTCTTCAACAAAACAGTCGATGAAGTCGATACCGCCCATGCTTTGGACGATGTCCATCTGTGGTAAGGACAAGGAAATCGGGGACCATTCGCCGCCGAACTGACGATCACTGGCGGCGTTTATGACCCTGCAATTCGTGAAGGTCACGCGTGCGCCTTTCACTGATTTTTCCTGAACCTTGATACCGTAGCCGATAGTGCTCTCAACAGTGCAGTTATCGAACTCAATACTGCCGCCCGGTCCATCGTCTCCGATTTTCGTCACACGGATGCCCGTTCCGTGTTTGCTACTCACATGGCAATTTTCAAATCGGAGCGTCACATCTTCAGATTCACCAGTGGTGTGTGCCAAAAACACTTCAATACCGTCCCCGACGTTATCAATAAACTTGCATCCAGAGAATACGACATTCTTTATGCGTTGATCGCTTTTGTCAGGTTCAATGTCCACGCCGGATGCTGGTGGGGTTCCCCATGTGTTTGAAAATTCGCAGTTCTCAACTTTCAGATTTTCGACACTAATAACGCTGATTCCTTGTCGGTAATGGTTGTCGCAGACGATGTCTCGGAGTACCACATTTTCAGAGGTGTGTCGTTCCTTACCGCCGTCAACGTAGATACCGTCTCCACCACTATCTTTGAGTGTCAGTCCCAACACATTTACATTTTTACTTCCACGGATCGATAGCGTCATCCGCCATTCTGCCTTTGGATATTGTCCGTACCAGCGGTGCCAGTCGAGTTGTTCAAGCACAAGTCCGGATATATAATCCTGTTTCCACATCCGGAAGGTTGCACCATATCCACGGATAGCGAGGTTTTCGACATCTTGGGCGGTGAACATCGAGTCGCCTCTACCGCGGTACTCCCCTCGTTTTGCAGAGACGACTGTCCCGGGTTCAAAAATTAACGCCTGATTTCCGGCAAGTCTGATGGGTCGGACGATCCAATCGGCGCGCATATTTGGAACAACGACCCGTTTCGCGCCGGAGTCAATAGCTGCTTGTAGGGTCTCTGTCGCGTCCTCTGGGTTGAATCCCCACCATGCGGCGTTGGCGACTGGGCTTTTTCCAGACTGAACATCCGCAATCGCTTCAAGGTTTTTCATTTTTCATTTTCCATAGAGAGGTTATACGAAAATAAAGGAAGCTGCCCGCCTGTCACGAAATTAAACATGCTGGCAGCTTTGCACATTTCTTGTCGCCCTATTTACAAAGCGAACGTCTTCTCATCGTCAAGAACTATCAAAGCGAACCATGTATTGATGTCTGTACGCTCTGGCGCGATCTTGTTGAGCATCCTCGTCATTCGCTCCCTTAAGTGTTCATCTGTAGGAGCCATCTCTCGCATCCATTCGTTGTAGGCTTCGATATCCGCTTCGCTTTTCGGATAATCTGCCTTTAACCACGCTTCGATGTCTGCATCAGTCAACAATGTCTTCAGTGCTTCAGTGAATTCTGCAGCAGAGACTCCTAAGAAATCGAATGCCCTCCGATCAAATCCGGAGTTCTCGCCGTAGACATATTCCCCCAGTGTGTTGTTATGAGATGCACGACCTTTATCAATCAACCGCGCGAGTTGAACCATCCCGTAGACATCGGTATTGTAAGGGCTGCGTGGCGCGCGGCGGTTAAGGTCGATAATACCGAAACTCAGTTGATCATCCAGGTACTGCAGTGCGACCCACGTGTTGATGTCTGTCCGACTCGGATCTATCTCTTGGATACGCGCGTTGAATCGTTCCTGTGACGCTTCATTGGGTCCGTAGTTCACCAACGTTTCGTTGAACGCATCAATTTCGTCCTGCGATTTACGGCAGTTTTCCAGCACCCATGCGCCGATTTCGAGATTGTTCGGGTTGTTAACCGCTGCTTCCTGAAAATCTGCGGCTGAGATACCGAGGAAGGTAAGAATGCGTATATCTTGCCCGGAATCGTCGCCGTATAGGTATTCGCCTATTTTCTCGGCACGCTCGGCGCGCGCTTTGTCAGCCATACGCGCGACCCCGCAGATACCAGCAATATCTTCGGCGCGTGCGCTGCGGGGCGGCCCGGCAGTGAGGTCCACCTGCCAGAAGCTCCCCCAATCGTCGAGTTCCATTGACTGTAGCACTGTTGTAATATCGGTTCTACCGGGTGCGAAGCGAGCGAGCCGATCCTTCAAGCGTTGTTTATGCGCATCAGTATCGGGCAGTTGCGTCAGCGCCGCATCGTTAAACTCAGCAATCTCTGCCGCTGTCTTTCCACTCGTTTCAAGCACCCAGTGCCCGAGTGCGGTATCGCCGTGTTCCTCAGCTGCCTCGGCGAAAGCGTCGCCTGAAATCCCTAAGAATGTTAGGACGCGTTGATCTAAACCGGAGCTCTCACCGTAGATATACTCGCCGAGGGTCTCCTCGTTATGTGCGCGCGCTTTGTCTGTCATCCGTGCTGCACCGACAATTCCGGCGACTCCGAGGTTTGAAGGGCGGCGCGGCGGTTGGCGTGTTAAATCCATAATTTGTGTCCTTTCAATTGAAGAATAAAGCATCAGGTCTTTTGTGTATATTGTATCCACATTTAAATGGATGTCAATAAAAAAGGGACGCAGCAGTCAGCCATCAGCCATCAGCCATCAGTTATTCGTAGATGAGGACGCATATTTGATATTCTCTTGACATTTTTTTCGGAAAATGCTATATTTATGCCAAAAGTGCATGGAGGCACGCGATGGGATTTCCTGTTTACGATTATCGGACAGATGTCCGCAATGTGTTGGTGACCCCGCAAATTCGTTCACGGTTCTTAAAGATGGAGCCTGGGCAGAGTGCTCAACTCCATAGCCATGACTTAGGGCATGAGATTTTCCTGATTCTGGAAGGACGCGTCGAATTTGAGATCGATGGTGAAACCGAAGAGTTGGGACCGGGGCAGATGTGTGTCGCTTTGGTAGATCAACCGCATACGGTGCGCGTTCTCGGTGATGAACCGATGACGATGTATTTGTCCGTCACGCCACATATCCACCCGACGCACACACCGCGTACAGAAGATGGCGAGCGACTTCCACATAATTTCGTGCCCGCTCAGGCTTACGATGTTGAGCCGGATATGCAAGTGTCCGTATCGGAACTCGTTGCGCGCCAGAACCATGCCGCAGCATTGCTTGCGGAACTGACAGAAACGTGCGCCGCCGTCCAGCAAGAGATGGGGAATCAACTCAAAACTGCACTCGCTGAAGGTGATGCGGATGCTGCGATTGCAGCGCGCAAAGCGATGTGGGAAGCACTCTATCCGGTTTACAAAGCGACTGCTGAATTAGCCGATGTTTGGAACGCGCTTGCCCCACGCGTAGACTCGTAATTTGCTTTTAATTTGTTTTCTATCTAAGGTTTATGGTATACTTTAAGAATAAAGGTATGTTCGTCCGATTGACGAAAATTGTTCAATTTAAACTTTAAACCGAATTTAATTTGACAACGTTATAACATTAGGGTAAACTTACCTTTTAAGAAAACCTCGTTTAAGCGAACCACCTTTGTGCTTTTAGCAAAAACATACCACTCTGGGGGATATCCCATATTCGCGAACGAGGGACGGACCTCTATACCACTATGGTAAAGAAAACGTCACAATATTAATGAATTATAAGGAGTATCTTATGAAAGACCAGCTTTTTAATAGGAAAGCCCTGTTTTCCTTATTAGCTGTTGTAATGTGTTTAGGATTTACAGCCATGAGTTACGGCCAAGCCGTCGTTTCTGTGGATCCTGCTACAGTTGAATCCCCAGCTGCTGGGGAGCAACTCATGGTGAATATTAACATAATGGGTGGGGCAGGTGTATTAGGATATGAAGTTGACATATCTTATGATCCGACTGCACTCAGTTTTGTTGGAAGTGCGAACGCGGATTACTTACCTGCCGGTTCATTTGCGACACCACCTATAGAATCTGAAGGTGGTGTTAAAATTTCGGCGGCCTCTCTGGCCGGTGCCGCGTCGGGTGCAGATGGTACACTTGCCACGGTAACTTTTGAAGTCGTTGAGGCAAAAGCATCCACAATCGGTATAGCGAACGTTATCCTCGCTGGTGCCAACAATACTACAGTTGAAGCTACAACGGCAGATGGCATGGTGACTGTCCCAGCCGCTGAAGAAGAACCGGCTGTTGAAGAAGAACCAGCTGCTGAAGAAGAACCAGCTGCTGAAGAAGAACCAGCTGCTGAAGAAGAACCAGCTGCTGAAGAAGAACCAGCTGTTGAAGAAGAACCAGCTGTTGAAGAAGAACCAGCTGTTGAAGAAGAACCCGTCAAAATGCCGGTTAGCCAGATGTTCGAGATTAAACTCACGAACCTCACCACGGGTGAACACGGTGTCAGTGGGCAAACTTTCTCACCTGCGATCTTTGCAGCACACCCCGCCGGTGTTAAACTTGCTGTCCCCGGTGAACCCGCAAGTCCAGCGATTGTTGCAATGGCTGAGGGTGGAGATATCTCAGGCCTTGTCGCACTTGCACAGGCTGCTGGCGCAAACGTCGCGATAGCTATGAATGCGGATGGGACGCGCAGATATACGATGCCGGGTCAATCTACGACTGTTACCGTAACTGCTGACATGGTGAACTCTTCGCTGTCTGTCGGCTCTATGCTCGTGTCAACCAACGATGCCTTCATCGCAGCGATTGACGTGCCACTCTTCGATGAAGATGGTATGCCTGTTACAGCAACCATTGACTTGATGGCTTACGATGCAGGTAGTGAAGATAACACGGAGATGGCTTCCGATATTCCGGGTCCGCTCGGTTTAGATCCTGAAGTTGATCCTGCAGGCAGCAACGCACGTGTCCCGACCGAAGGTGGCGTGATTATGGCGCACCCGGGTATCCAAGGTGGTGCTGATGTTAGTGATGCGTTTGCGTGGACAGAACCGACAGCAATGCTCATGATCACACCGGTTGACGCACCTGCAGAGCCTGTTGTTGAAGAGCCAGTCGTTGAAGAACCTGTCGTCGAAGAACCTGTCGTTGAAGAACCGGAACCGGTTGTCGAAGAACCAACGGTAACTGAAGGTCCTGGTTTTGATGTTACACTCGCCCCCGGCTTGAACATGATTTCCATACCGTTGATGCCGGAAGAACCCTACACTGCGAAATCGTTAGCAACAATGCTCGGCGCAACGATCGTCATCCAACTCGATGCCGCAACGCAGAGTTTCGTCGGTTACACTGTCGCCGAAGAAGGTGACGGTTTTGGTATTGAGGGTGGCATGGGTTACATCGTCAATACGCCTGCTGGCGGTATGGTGAAATTCACCGGTAAGGCGTGGGATAACCAACCTGCCGTTGAAGAACCTGTCGTCGAGGAACCGGTTGTTGAAGAACCGGTTGTCGAGGAACCTGCAGCCGAAGAGCCGGCAGCTGAAGAAGAGGTTGCTGAAGAACCCGCAGCCGAAGAGCCGGCAGCTGAAGAAGAGGTTGCTGAAGAACCCGCAGCCGAAGAGCCGGCAGCTGAAGAAGAGGTTGCTGAAGAACCCGCAGCCGAGGAAGAACCCGCAGCCGAAGAAGAAGTTGCTGAAGAACCCGCAGCCGAGGAAGAACCCGCAGCTGAAGAAGAAGTTGCCGCCGCACCCGCACTTTCTACTTTTAAGAGTGCATGGGCGTTCATCGTTACCAGCGATATTCACGGTATGGAGACAGGCACCGGGTACACACTCGTCGCTGAAAACCTCCGCACGGGCACCATCGCCACGGAAAACGTCACAAGTGCTGTGAAACGTTCCTCCGCTGTTTGGGCAGACCTTAACCGCAAGAGCGTCATTGAAGCCGGTGATAAACTCGAAATCGCGCTTTATGACGAACGCGGCAATATCGTCTCCGGTCCCTTCCAGCGCACTGTTTCAACTGCTGATATCCGCAACGCCTTCCTCAGTCTACAACTGAACGTTGGCGATGTGCAGCCGAAAGACACAATCCTGGCGCAGAACTACCCGAATCCGTTCAACCCTGAAACGTGGATTCCGTATCAGTTGAGCAACTCAGCTGAAGTGTCGATCCATATTCATAATGTAGCGGGTCATCTAATTCGCACGTTGGATTTAGGTCTGAAACCGACGGGTTCGTACATGACACCTGCGACAGCAGCGTATTGGGATGGTAAGAACTCAGTTGGTGAGCGCGTAGCAAGTGGTATCTACTTCTACACACTCCAGACGGTAGACTTTGCTGCGACCCGACGGATGGTTATCCTGAAGTAGGGCAGCGGAAACGCTTTTTGGCGAAGCTTGCAAGCCAAAATTTGTTATAAAAAAATAAAACGCCCCGACCTGCCGGTTGAGCTAACCGCGAATCAACGCCGATTAGCAGTCGGCGTTGGGGCGTTTTTTATCGTATAAACAGAGGAGAAGTCTTTTTTGATGAATCTAAAAAACATCTTACCTATCTGGGGAGTGTTTGTGTTGCTTTTCGCTGCAAGCAGCGGCAGCGTGTTCGCTTTTTCTTCCGGTCCACCGGACGAGAAGACAGGTGCCCCGAACGAAAACACCTGTGCTCAAGCAGGATGCCACGCTGGCAATGACCTTAATATCTCAGGTGGTTCCCTGATACTGACGGTGATTCCTGAAACATACATACCGAATGAGGTGTATACGATTGTCGTGAATTTGTCACGTACTGGGCAGAGTCGTTGGGGATTTGAGATGACTGTTCTGGATGCTGATGGTGCACGCGCCGGTTCCTTTGAAGTTGACGATGCAGGCAATACGCAGCTATCAGAAGCAAATGGTAAACAGTATATTAAACATACTTCTATTGGCACTGCTCAAGGCACAAATGATGCTCACAGTTGGGAATTCCAATGGACTGCCCCTGATGCAGACATAGGTCCCATTACCTTCTACGCCGCCGGGAATGCTTCCAATGGAAATTTCAACCCAATAGACGATTATATTTACACAGCGCAAGAGGAATCAACACCGCCGATACCGGTAGTTGCGGGTGTCTCATTGGAAGTCGTTGGAGATGATGCGCTTTCTACTATAGATGCCGTTGAAGGTGTGAGTTATACTCTCAAGGTTACGAATACTGGCAATATGATGGATACGATATCGCTTGAAGCCTCAGCGGAGGTTGGCATTGAAGGTAGTGTGCTTGGCGGTATCAGCGACAGCGAACGTTCAATCGAACTTGAAGCCGGTGCATCCAAAGAAGTGACATTCACAGTTAAAGGGGATCTATTTACAATACCTGGCGATTATCCAATCACTGTGACAGCAACTTCTGGCACCGATAGCACGATGACTGCTGAAGCCACGACAACGACGACTATAGAGGTGCCGGTAATCGCGGGTGTGTCGTTGGAAATTGTCGAAGATGATGCGCTTTCTACAATGGATGCGGTTGAAGGTGTGAGTTACACGCTTAAAGTTACGAACACTGGCAATATGATGGATACGATATCGCTTGAAGCCTCAGCAGAGGTCGGTATTGAAGGCAGTGTGCTCGGTACGCTCAGCGAAAGTTCGATCGAACTTGAGGCGGGTGCATCCGCGGAAGTGACATTGATGGTCACTGGGGATCTATTTACAGAACCGGGTGATTATGCTATCAGTGTGACGGCAACCTCTGGAACGGATAACACGATGACTACTGAAGTCACAACTACAACGACCGTAGAGATGCCGACACCTTGGGATGTTAACGATGATGGCGTTGTTAATATTCAGGATTTAGTGCTTGTTGCTGACCAATTTGGTGAGTCTGGAGAAGACCTGAAAGGAGATTTGAACGGTGACGGCACGGTTAATATTCAGGATTTAGTTATTGTTGCGTCGCATTTCGGTGAAGAGACAGGCAGTAATTAGCCAGTAGGGTAACTATCACCATCCACAAGGCAAATTATAGGCAAAAGGCTACTATGGAACTAAGCATTGTAGCCTTTTATGCCACTTGATCTTGAAACGAATGATTGAATAATTTTTGAAACACTGACTGGATTTAGGAGTGTCTGGAGAACCTGAAAAGCACGTTAACCCAAAGGACAGCGAGTGCTATAAGGAAACTCATCTATACTTTCCTCATCTTTGATAATTTTATAAAATATGACAACGTGTCTTGTAATACGTAATTTCTGTGAATAAGGTAACAAAAAATTTAATTTTTTAACGTGAGTTTGATAAAAGATTTTGAATTTTGTAGGTTGGGTTGAACGGAGATCTACTAAAAATTGCATAGAGCAGATGACTTTTGAGTTCATCAAGAAACCTGAAATCACCAAAAACCGAGTGAAACCCAACGTATTCTCACATCCACAGCGTTTAGCGTTTCGGGTGTTGGGTTTCGCTATTTGTATCTACAAAAACGGGTCGTTGAAAATCGGCTCCTTCTGTATCAACGGGGATGGGTTCTTGGTCTTTTACCGCTCAACCCAACCTACGGGAGTTTCAATTTTTATTTTTAAGCTCACGTCAATTTTTTAGAAAATAGGAAGTACAAATATGGGAACCTCTAAATATCGCGTTGGAATTATTGGATGTGGTGGCATTGCCAATGCCCACGCCCGTGGCTATCAGGGTGTTGAACAGACAGAGATCGTCGCGCTCGCCGATCCGGTTCAAGCGGCACTTGATAAGTTCTCGGGCACCTACGATGTCCCTGCGGAAAACTGTTATTTGGATGCGCGCGAGATGTTAGATAACGAGAACCTTGACATCGTGAGTGTTGCGACGTGGCATAAACTCCATGCGCCGATGACAATCGCGGCGTGCGCACGTAGCCCAAAGGCAGTGCTTTGTGAAAAACCGATGGGTGTGAGTTTGGGTGAGTGCGATGAAATGTTGATCGCTGCCAGACGGACCGATGTGAAAGTCGTCATCGGACACCAACGCCGGTTCAACTCCGCATGGACGGATGCCCGAAACCTCATCGCAGACGGCGCGATCGGTGAACCGAGACAGATTGTCTGTCACGGCGGACAGGGTTTATTGAATGACTGCTCACACCTGTTTGATATGATGCGCTACGTCCTTAGTGATCCTGCGCCGACGTGGGTGATTGGCAATGTTGAACGCAAAACTGAGCGTTATGAACGCGATATTCAGATAGAGGACCGGAGTGCTGGTGTCATCGGCTTTGAGAACGGCTGCATCGGTATGCTTTTACAAGAAATCGGTAGACCGAATTACCAAGGTGGCATTGTCTACGGTACAGACGGTATCGCGGACGTAACGGAGGGACGTGTCCGTCTTCTGAACAATAAAGCGACAGACTGGGAAGAACGCCCGTCTGATGGTACGAACCAGCACGTTGCCCAAGCCGTAGAACTCGTCGAATGGATTGAAGACGGGCCCGAACATCGTGGCGAAGCCAAACACGGACGCGCTGCTGTTGAAATTATCATGGCAATCTATGAATCGGCGCGCATGCACGAAGTCGTTCAATTGCCGTTGCGGACGCATGCTAACCCACTCGATCTGATGATTGAGAACGGTGATTTACCGATTGAACGCCCTGGACGTTATGATATCCGTGCATTTTTGTTGCACGGCGAATCCATGAAACCGGAGTAGTTATTAGTTGTCAGTGGAGAAGTTACCAGTAACCAGTGGCCAGTTTTTAGAAAGAGACTTTGAAACTATCCAAAACCTCTTGTAACTGGTAACTGGTAACTGGTAACTGACAACTATTAAAAAATCTATGCAAATTACACAAGGCGTTAGCGTCGGTTTGGCAGCCCTACGGCGTAACAAGTTACGCTCGGTGCTAACGACGCTCGGTATTATTATCGGTATTGCCGCTGTTGTTGCGGTTGTTTCGGTTGGCGGTGGTGCTGAACACCTCATGCTCGCTGAGTTAGAACGTATCGGTGGTGCGGGCATGATCGTCTGCTTTCGGAAAGAGGCAATTCGGCGAGAGGACGGTTCGTATATAGAAAATAAACACCCAGAATACATTGAATACGAAGACCTTGCCTTTATCGTTGAAAATTGCCCATCTCTTAAGCTGGCTACGGCACAAGCAGGGACGAACCGCCGTGTGTCTCACAAACACGTTAATCAGTCCCTTGAAATCCAAGGCACGACCGCCTTCTACCAAGAAGCCAATAACTGGTTCATTGAAATAGGTAGGTTTATCACGGAGAACGATATTGAGCGAAGGGACCCTGTGTGTGTGATCGGGTCTGAAGTCCATAAAGACCTATTTCAGATGCAGAACCCGATTGGGCTCGAACTCAGAATAGGTTCAGAGCGGTTTACTGTGATAGGCGTAATGGAGGAGAAAGGCAATAGTATGGCGAGTGAGGGTTGGGATAATCGGGTGATTATCCCGCTCACTACAATGGGGACCCGTTTTATTGGGAGATATAAAGGTTGGATCCACCTGTTTTGCCAAGCCGAGAGTTATGAAAAAGTCGAGCAAGCAGTTGCTGAAATCAAGGTTGCCATGCGGCAACAACACGGCGATGAAAAATATTTTGAATTTTTCACGGCGAAGCAGATTATAAAACAGGTAGGCAATGTCAGCCGGATTGTCCAGATACTCCTTGGCGGTGTTGCGAGTGTCGCGCTCTTCGTTGGTGGTATCGGGATCATGAATATCATGTTGGTCTCTGTGACGGAACGGACTCGCGAAATCGGCTTACGTAAAGCGATCGGTGCGAGACGGCGTGACATCTTGATCCAATTCCTGATTGAAGCGATTGTTTTAAGCGTTTGCGGTGGTCTCATCGGGATTTTTATCGGAAGCAGCCTCGCTTCTGTTTCCGGTTTGATTATTTCAAAGCTCATGAAGGCGAGTTGGCCTGCGATTGTCTCTATTGAAGCCGCGTTGATTGCGTTCAGTGTCTCTGCGTTCATCGGGGTATTTTTCGGACTCTACCCAGCAAACAAAGCCGCGGGTCTTACGCCGACAGAGGCACTCCGTCACGAATAGGTATTGGCTTTCGGAAACTATCAGTAATCTATCGTAAAATCGGAAAATAAGTGAAAACTTGTCCGAAGATAACCCCCCTAACCCCCCTTATCAGGGGGGAATGAGAAAGGAGCACGCCCTGTGCGACATCAAACAACAAAAGTCCGCGCGGCTGTCGTTGGTCTCGGTTGGCCCGGGATGCAGCACCTCAAAGGCTATACCGCCGATCCGCGTTCAGAGGTTATTGCTGTCTGTGATTTAGACAAGACACACGCCGAAAAGGTGGCAGCAGCACATAAAATATCGAATATCTATACCAATCACTTAGAGATGTTGGAGAACAAAGATATTGATGCTGTAAGTGTCTGTTTACCGAATTTCCTTCACGCGCCGATCTCTATTGATGCGTTGAAGGCTGGTAAGCATGTGCTATGTGAGAAACCGCCCGCTCGGAGTGCACAGGAAGCAAAGGCTATGGCGGATGCCGCTGCCGAAAACAGTAAGACTTTAATGTACGCTCTCGTCCAGCGGTTTGATGGTAGTTCCCAGCGGCTGAAGCAGCTTGTGAAAGCAGGCGAACTCGGTGATGTTTATTTCGGTAAAGCCGCTTACGTCCGACGGCGCGGTATTCCGATTGGTAAAGAAGGTTGGTTTGTCGATAGGGAACGTTCCGGTGGCGGTGCGCTCATCGATATCGGAGTCCATGCGTTAGATTGTATCTGGTGGTTGATGAACTCTCCGAGACCGGTTGAAGTTATGGGTACCTCGTATGCCCACTTTGGGCATCTTGTGCCAGATGATGTTAAATACGATGTTGACGATGGGACTTTCGCGCAAATCCTGTTTGAAAACGGCGCGATTATTATCCTCGAAACAACGTGGGCATTGAATCTGCCGGGCGATAATTACATTAAAATCGCTGGAACGAAAGCAGGCGCGACGCTCAATCCATTCACCCTTTACACGGAAAAAGACGGCAAGGAAGTGGATAAACCGCTGGACGCTCCTTCAATTAACGGATTTGACGAAGAGGTAAAACACTTCGTGGAGTGCATAGTGGAAGAAAAGACACCTATCTCTTCAGCGGAACAGGGTATCATGCTGATGCAGATGCTTGATGGTATTTACGAATCCTCAGAGAAGGGGCGGTCTGTGTCTATCGTTGACCTCAATACCGCGAAGGGATGAGAACCCTTTATCTGACCTTTCATGTCTATTTGGCGTTTGTGACGAAGTCATTCCAAAAGCGGATGCAATATCGGGTTGCCAACCTTGCGGGTTTGACCACCAATTTCTTTTTTTTGCTGGTACATATTTTTGTCTATACCGCCTTCTACGCAGCGCGGACCGGTCCCTTATCTCTCAATCTGAACGAAATTATCACCTATTTTGTCCTCTGTCAGGTTTTTTTCATGCTCATGCCGTTTTGGGGAGCGCGTTCTGAAGTGACGAGCGCGATTAAAGACGGTAGTGTCGCACTCCAATTAACCAAACCGGTAGACTTCCAGGCATATTGGTTCGCGGATGAATGTGGTAGAGCCTGCTATTACTTATTCATGCGGGGCCTCCCGACCTTTCTTATCAGCATCATCTTCTTCGCGGTTGCGATCCCGACGCAGCCGACGACCTTAATGGCGTTTGCAGTTTCAATAACACTCGCGACTTTCATGAGTGCTGCTATCACGATAACAATTTTTAGTTCCGCGTTCTGGACGCTGGATACAACAGGGTTTTCTGGACTCTCTTATTCCATAATCACCTTATTTTCGGGGATGTTGGTTCCGATTGCGCTATGGCCAGAATGGTTGGCACATATCGCGGCATGGCTGCCGTTTGGCGGTCTAATTGATATCCCGTTTAGTATCTATTTGGGTAAGATTACAGGTATTGAAGCCTGGATTGCTATAGGCAAACAGATGATATGGGTCGTTTTTTTTCTTGGGTTAGGTAGGGTTCTTTTAAAACGTGGATTCTCTCGGCTCGTCATACAGGGCGGTTAGTAGATATTCCAAACAATGCACCACCTTTCGCTTTATCTTCATTTTGTTAAGCTTCGTATCCGTTCACAGATGGCGTATCAGCTTTCATTCGTCCTGGACCTCTTTGCGCAAGCGAGTATCTCTGTCATCGATTTTTTCATGATTGCGCTGCTCTTCAACCGTTTCAAAGAGTTAGCGGGATGGAGTCTATGGGAAGTCGGGTTTCTCTACGGCATGATTGGTATCTGCTTTGCTGTTGCTGAAATGATGGGAAGAGGCTTTGATGTCTTTCAGAGAAACGTTGTGCGCGGAGAATTTGATACAATGCTTGTCCGACCGCTTGGGACCTTTTATCAAGTCTTTGCGCATGAATTTCTACTCCGGTGGCTCGGTAGGATCGCACAAGCATTAGCCGTGCTGCTAATTGCCAACTCGCAGTTAGATATCTCTTGGTCAGTCGGCAAGGTTGGATTTCTGTTAGTTTCATTGGTAAGCGGTACCTGCTTTTTTATCGGACTTTTCGTAATTGGTGCGACAAGTTGTTTTTGGACTGTCCAATCCATAGAGATCATTAATATTTTCACAAATGGTGGCGTTTTCATGGGAAGCTACCCGTTTTCGATTTATCGGTGGTGGTTTCGACATTTCTTTACTTTTATTATTCCGCTGGCGTGTGTCAACTATTTTCCGTCACTGTTTCTATTGGAAAAAGTCGCATCTTCTGGAGTCCCGCCGCTCGGTGTGCAATTAGCACCTTACGCGGGGTTCCTTTTTCTTGGCGTTACGATGCTGTTTTGGCGATGGGGTGTGTTGCGCTATCAAAGCACAGGGCATTGAATAGTTGTCAGTCGTCAGTTATCGGTTGTCAGTTAAGAGGCCATTTGTGGAAGCAGAAGAAAAGTAAATGATACAACAAAGGAACTGACAACTGAAAACCGATAACTGAAAACCCTTAAAAAGTATGATTGCAGTTAATAATCTCAGCAAAACCTTCAAAGTCTATCACCACCGCAAAGGTTTTTTCGGGAGTTTCATGAACCTTTTCTCTCGCAAACATCGCCTTGTTCGAGCGGTAGACAGCGTTTCATTCTCCGTAGCACGCGGTGAAATCATCGGGTATTTAGGACCGAACGGTGCTGGAAAGTCAACAACCCTCAAAATGTTAACAGGTATTTTGGTGCCTACATCAGGCAGCGTGACTGTCAATGGTTATATTCCACATCGTCAGCGGAAGGAGAACGCCAAACGTATTGGAGTCGTGTTTGGGCAGCGTTCACATTTGTGGTTTGATTTACCGGTGCAAGAATCGTTTGAATTGCTGCAGCGTATCTATCGGATTCCAGAGGCACAATATCGCCACAATGTAGAGGTGTTCGACGCATTGCTTGGGCTTGGTGATTTTTTTCAGACCCCCGTTCGTCAGTTGAGCCTCGGTCAACGGATGCGTGCGGATATTGCCGCTGCACTTCTGCACAATCCGGATGTGTTGTTCCTTGATGAACCGACGATCGGATTGGATGTGGTTGCGAAGGCACGTATCCGCGAGTTCATTCAGCAAATTAACACCGAGCGACAGGTCACGGTCGTCTTAACAACACACGATTTAGACGATGTCGAAAAACTCTGCAAACGCGTAATTCTTATTGACAATGCGAGACTCTGCTTTGATGGCGAACTCGCCGCACTCAGGCGGTTGCTTTCGACGGAACGGATTTTGAGCGTCGATTATGCCGAAACGTACTCAGACATCAGTATTCCTAATGCTCAGGTTATCTATCAAGAAGAGAGTCGCGTGCAGTATCGATTCTCGCCAGAGGCGATTAGCGCGGCGGACCTCATCGGTGTCATACTCCAAAGATTCAAAATCGTGGACATATCGGTTCAAGAACCTGATATTGAGGAGTTAATCAAAACCGTGTATGAGGATAACCTTACGCTTGCGCAAAAACTTACCGAAACAGAAGGCAATTGACTTGACAAACCGAAAAAGCATAGGTTAAAATGTATGAACAGGTTTTAGTAGACTAAGGTATAAGAGATGCGTCTATAAAAAATAGACGCGCTTATAGATAGAATCTAATTTCCATAATCAAAAGGAGCGATTTAAATGGTAAGAAGTATGAGAGTCATCTGTGTAATCGCCGCACTCCTGACAGCATTCTGCTATGTTCCCGCGGCTGATGCACAAGATTTTGTAACAGACGGACTCGTTGCCGTATATACGCTCAATGAAGCGGATGTGGATGGCAAAGTTGTCAAAGATCTTCTGGGTGAAAACGATGCGGAACTCGTCGGTAAACTCAAATTTGTTGAAGGTGCAACAGGTGGTACCGGCGAAGCGATGGAATTTGAGGGGAAGGCCGATAACTACGTTAAAATTCCCGATATGGGGGACTTTGAATTTGTGTCTATTGAATGTTACGCGCTGGAAGGTCAGTTTGGTGGTATTCAAGGCATCGTTTCAACGTGGTTGTGGGCTGCTGGCAAAGTCCATTTCAAATTTGAGGGGAACCAGATCCAGGTTCATAAGAACGACGGTGTTAAGATTCGCTTAGCCGCTGAAACCGATACCTGGTATCACATTATCTACACCAGCAATACCAAAGATGATGAACTGAAGCTTTATGTTGATGGTGAGTTAGTTGACGAAGGGAAAGCGGGTGGCACCCCTGAAAACATGCAGGAACGCCGCATCGGTAGTGAACACGATGGTAGATACCTTATCGGTATGATGGATAACGTCCGTATCTACGACCGGATCCTTGAAGAAGATGAGGTGAAGCAGAATTTTGAATCGAAAAGCGATCAATTGCCTGTGGAACCCGCTGGTAAACTCTCAACGACTTGGGGATACCTCAAGGGATTGAGAAAATAAAAAGAGGCATACGGAAACCGAAATTTCGATCACAGGCTATTGATTGAGGTTTCCGTGCCTCAATTAGATGAAAAAATAACAGTGTAGCGGTCGTTTGATCGCGACTGCTTAGAGGAGATAAGTATGTTTTTGGCAACACGCTATCTGAATTACGCACTCACCGCAATTGCTGTCATCGCGCTTAGTTTTGCAATGATACCCGCAAGCGAAGCGAATCTTGATGAAGATACAATTGCGGGAATGTGGACGTTTGAAGAAGGAAAAGGTAAGGAAGTAAAAGATCTTTCCGGTAACGGAACCGATGGCGAATTTGTTGGCGACCTGAAGTGGGCGAAAGGCAAATTCGGCGGCGGGTTGGAGTTTGATGGCGCGGATACTTGGGTCAAACTCGGTACCAAGGGTGAAGATAAAACGTTAGCCGCCTTGGATTTCAAGGAATCTGATGGTTTTTCGATACATGCTTGGGTTTATGCCGCGGAAGATCCGACAGGTAAATGTGTTATCTGGAAAGGACTTGGGTGTTCAACCTGGTCGCAGTTCTTACTCGGAACGGGCGCGCACGAGAATGGCGAAAATAGCACGAAGGCAGCGTTCCACATCCGAGCCGCAAACGGCGGCGCAAAACTTGAAGTACTCGGTGATGAAATCCCCGCTAAAGAGTGGGTGCATCTCGTCGGCACATGGGATGGATCAAAGCTTCATGTTTACGTTAATGGTAAGTTTACAGAACAGTGAGGATGCCAAGGGACCGCCGTGGGCATCTCCTGAAGAGGTTTACATCGGTGCAGATCCTGGCTGTGGTAAACGCTGCCAGTGGGAAGGTATTATTGATGAAGTCGTTATTTTCGACGTGACGCTTACCGATGATGAAGTCGCAAAACTCGGTGACGGGATTGAAGGCGCGTTAGACGTTGATGCCGCTGGAAAAATGGCGACGACTTGGGGTAAACTCAAAACCTCCCAATAGGCCTCCTTTGAAATCTACACTATCTATATAAATACGCAGTGTGTTGAAAACCAGATGTCCGCCAAATTTAGGCGGACATCTTCGCTTAAGGTCAAGGTTTATGAAACTAATCCAAAAAGCAGTTATCCCTATTGCTGGATACGGGACGCGTCTTTTCCCTGCAACGAAAGCTGTCCCGAAAGCCCTCTTTCCAATTATCGCGCAAGATGGCATCGCTAAACCGGTCATTCAGTTGATTATCGAAGAGGCATTATCGGCGGGTGTAGAAGAAGTATGTATCGTTGCGCAACCGCAACAGGTCGATCCAATCACCGACTATTTCTCTGGCACCGTCGCTGAGGCGATCCTTGAAAAAGCGGAATTGGCAGCGCAGGCGGACCGATTGGCGGAGATAGGACAGCGGTTGCATTTCGCTATTCAGGAGAAACCGGAGGGTTTCGGACACGCCATCTATTGCGCGAAGGATTTCGCCGCGGGTGAGCCGGTTATGATTCTGCTGGGTGACCATCTCTATATTTCAGAATCAGAGACCTCATGCGCGAAACAACTCGTGGATGTCTATTCACAGGTTGGGCAGTCTGTGACGAGTCTTGATCTCTGTCATGAAAGCGAACTCTCGCTCAACGGTATCGTTCACGGCAGCCCTTGCGCTGAATCCGCACGACTCTATACACTACACCAAATCTCCGAAAAACCGACGGTCGAATTTGCGCAAAAACACCTCAGCGTTGAAGGTATTCCCGCGCAGCAGTACCTCTGTAACTTCGGCATAGACCTCCTTACACCACTCCTCTTTGATATACTGGACTACAACTACAGACACCGAATTGTGACACACGGCGAGATTCAACTACGGGATGCGATGGCAGACATAATCAAGCAGGAAGGTATGTCGGGGTACCGAGTCGCGGGTCAACGTTACGATACAGGTAACCCACAAGAGTTGCTCAAAACCGTGAATGCTTTTGGTCTCCACGGGCCCTATCAGGACGCTTTGCTTAGGAGACGTTTTGTTTGACAACCATAAGTGTCAATTTTAGAAGGAAAACCGCCTTGGTCCCAGGTCCGGTAGGTTCGGTTTCCTAACCGAATCGGATACTCCGCGGAAACTTTGAAGACTTCAAAGCCCTCTTGAGTTCCGTAGGAACGGCATCTTTGTAGAAACGCGGATCAAGGAAAAACCCAAGCCCTGTAGGGGCGGCATCTATAATCGGATCGCGCCAAATATCGCGAAATATCTAAATTGACACCTATGGAGACGTTTTGTTTGGCAACCACGATGGATTAATTTCAAAACAAGGAAAAAAAGTCTGACAACGTAGCTTGGAATGAAACTTTAGTTGAGAAGAATGTGACCTACACCATTAAAATAAATGGTCAGTTCGTTCTGATTGAGAATGTGCCTGCCCGAGTTAACGTTGATACGGGCGAAAAATACTTCTCGCCAGAAACCGTTGAGCGTCTACATCAAGCAGTGTGGGCAAATGCCGCCCTATTCGTACAATCACAACACCTGTGTACGAGTATACCGACTTGCCCCAACAATAGGGCGGAAACGTGATTTCGTCTGAACAATCCCTTAATCTAACGCAAATTGCCACCTACTTATAGACATAGCACTCCGCTGGAGTGCAGTCATTTGGGCGTATCCATTTCTATAGACATATCACCCCTCTGGGGTGAAAAAAAGTGGATGAAAATCCCTATTGAAATATCCAAAATTCGTTAGTAGCAACTTGGGTTAATCTAATGTCTCACCGACTTCTAACGTAACAATTTCCACATTCTGAGATGCTGTCAATTGACGGAGTTCTTCCGGTGTTCCTGTTAGGAGTGGGAAGGTGCCGTAATGGATGGGTAGGATTGCTGGAACGTTGAGCAACTGTGCGGCGTAGGCGGCTTCACGCGGTCCCATTGTGAAGTGGTCTCCGATAGGGAGTAGTGCGAGATCGGGTTGGTAGATTTCACCGATAATCCGCATGTCTCCGAAGACGTTTGTATCTCCGGCGTGGTAGATTTTGTAGCCGTTTGCGAATTCAATCACGTAGCCTGCGGGTTCACCGAGATAGACCGTGGTGCCATCTTCCTCTGTGAAACTACTACTATGGTTTGCGGAAACCATCGTCGCCTTCGTGCCGCCGACTGTGACAGTGCCGCCCTTATTCATCCCAATTGTATTGTCAACCCCCTGTTTACCGAGCCATCCAGCAATTTCGACGATAGACACAACCGTCGGTGAATGTTTTTTGGCGAGTGGCACGGCATCGCTAATGTGGTCGGCGTGTCCGTGCGTTATGAGTATCACGTCAAGCGCGTCAAAGGTTTTGAGAGCATCGGGGCAGACGGGGTTGTTTGCCACCCATGGGTCAATGAGAAGTGTCTGTCCGTTCGCTTCGATTTTGAAGGTGGAATGTCCGAGCCATGTCAGGCGAATACCGTTATTAAGTTTCATATTTTTAACTTTCCTTGCGCTTCGGTCAGCAGGGATTTGGGGTACGCGGGCTTATAGTAAACCTATAATTAATTGGGCACTCTCAAACAGTCTGAATACCTATAACAGGCATTCAGACTGGCACAGGCTAACAGCCTATGCTACAAAGATGTCCACTTATTTATCGGCTTCACTATAAAATGATTTCCTTTAGTCTTTTCGCAATAATTTCTACTTCTCCGGGCATCAGGGTCTGCCCGTTAATCAGTACGCCGTTCGCGCCTGCGCCTGCGATGTCAATAGCGGGTTCACCTTCCGCGAGTTGCTGAAGAATTTCGTTGCGTGTGATGCCGAGGTGTTCCTCGTCAAATCGGATTTCGGTGCGAGGCATCGGTTGCCCGGCTTCTGATGGGAAACTCCGATGGACTGTAACGCCTTGCGTGTCCGCGAACACTTCGTCATAGTAGGTAACCTGATCTTCGTAAGATTGCTGTAACGCCTCATGGTCCTGATCCAAATACCATTCCACAGCGGCAAGCAGCCCTACCAACTCTTCTTTACCTACTTTCATACCTCTACCGATAAAGGGGTGGGGCGGTCCGTTGAAGGCGATTGCCTCAATCAGTGATTTTTTTCCAACGGTTAATCCACTACTCTGAGGTCCATACAAGCCTTTCCCACCGCTAAAGAGTGCCAAATCCACGCCCATCTGCGTGAAACGCCAGAGGTTCTCAGGCGGTGGCAGCTGCGCTGCTGCATCAACGATAAGCGGGACATCGTGCCTTTTAGCGATTGCGATGGCTTTTTCATAAGGCACCCAGAGGTGTTCTCTACCGGGGTTGGCGAAGTAGAAGATCGCAGCGGTTTTCTCAGTGATAGCACTTTCTAATTCGTCGGGGAGCGTTCCGTTCTCGTCGCCTATCTCTACGAATGTGACACCGACTTGGCGCACGGCAAAGTCATATCCGACGCGACCGTGGCGATGGACAATGACTTCGTTTTTCATTGATGCGTCGAGATGCGGCAATTTTTCACGCTTAGCAGCATCCAATCCGGTGATACATGCGGCGGTGCTGAGTGTCAAGGCAGCGGCAGCACCGCAAGACACATAGGCTGCTTCGTTGTGGGTGCGTTTCGCGATTTCTTCGCCGACCCGTTTTTGGAGTTCGATGATGTCTACAAAGTGCTTGGAAGCATCAGCCATCGCAGCGACGACTTCAGGTGGCATAATGGAACCACCGAGTCGCGTGAGCGTTGCGTTGCCATTGATCACTGTGCGGATGCCTAAGCGTTTATAGATAGTCATGATTATGGCAGTCAGCCATCGGCTTTCGGCTTTCAGTCAGAGGTCTACTGTGGCAGTACCAGCATGTGTAACCGCTATAAGAGCGTGACTGACGGCTGATGGCTATTACCCCACTTCCTCACCGTCTAATTTACCGACGTGGAGATCAATCTCATCGCGGGACTCAATTTTGTCGACTTTGCCATCCGCCATGTGGAAGATACGGTCGGAGACATCTAACATCTTGTGGTCGTGGGTGGCTGTGATGATGGTTACACCGTTTTCATCGTTGAGGCGACGGAGCAGTGCGATGATCTCCAACCCGGTTTTGGTATCAAGGTTGCCTGTCGGTTCATCGGCGAGGACAATCGCTGGGTCGTTTGCGAGAGAGCGTGCGATTGCGACGCGCTGTTGCTGTCCACCGGAGAGTTCTAACGGCTTGTGCTGCACGCGGTCCCCGAGTCCAACGAGTGAAAGGAGGTCAACGCCTTTCTCTCTACTCTCGTCAGCACTCATACCGGCGAAAATCATCGGGAGTGAGACATTTTCAAGTGCCGTCATAACCGGAATGAGGTTGAACGATTGGAAAATATAGCCGATCTTTCGGCAGCGGAGCCACGCGAGTTCATAGGCATCGAGTTGGGCGATGTCCACTTCATCAATATAGACTCTGCCTTCAGTGGGTTTATCCAATCCGCCAATCATATTAAAGAGCGTTGATTTCCCGGAACCGGAGGGTCCCATGATTGAGATGTATTCACCGCGCTGGATTTGGAAATTGACACCGCGGAGCGCATCAACAGTTTGTGTCCCCATCTCGTACCGTTTGATGAGATTTCGGACGCGGACTGTATTTTCCTTGGGAATGAGACGCTCGAAACGTTCCGGTGTTTCGGCGAAAGCTGCACCAACATCACCTATTTGTTCGTTCATTTTTCTCTCCTTATGGGTCGTCAATTGTCAGTTAAGAAGTGCTTCGGTTAACCCAAACGCCCTTTTAATCGGTGCGTGATCCCGATAACTGACGACTGCTGCTTTATCGTCTCTGTAGGAATCCAAGAAGTCCCGGCTTTGCGGGTTCGGGTTCCAAGGGTGCTGCGGGTGCATTCTGTTGCGGAATAGCAAACTGTATAAAGTTCCGCTTGCCGAGCTGCTGCATAAACGTAAAGAGCGAGGTTTCTGCCTCTTTTCGTGTCAATTGGTACTGCTTTTGGACGCCGTTGGTAATCTGTGAAATGGTATGCTTGCCGTCACACATCTGCCAGACGTAAGTTCCGATAGAATCAAGCACAATCACCCTTTTCCCAGGAAGCATGAAGAGTTTGCTGATGAGTCGTATCCAGAGCGTCTCTTTCTGTGGGATGACAAGCGCGGCTTCGCCCTTATCGTCTATTTCCCAAGTTATCAGCTGATTCCGCACGGGGAACGCCTTCATGACCCGTGTCCGGTCCATGTCGGGACGTTTTTTGAGTTTGAGGGTATAGAGGATTCTATTTAGCATATTTTTTTATAGTTATCAGTTTTCAGTAGTCAGTTAAGAAGTTTCCGATTGTCCAATATTTTTTGATAACCATTGGTGCTTCAATTGCGTAACAAGGGTTACAAAGAGATGATCAAACATCAGAAACCAGACTGAAAACTGATAGCTGAAAACTATTAATGGCATTCAATGCTTTCAGCAACCTTCTGGACAGCCGGGGCCCCATTGTCGCTCCCGATAGACTGGATAACATAGATACGATTAGAATGATTGCATCTCCAGAGATGAAACACGAATGCTGTCCGCTTGGAAAGCTTATCAAGTATGAGCACAGGACTGAAGGGTACACCGTCGTAGAATCGTGTCTGTTCTCCAACGAGTGTCAACCGTTCATCATCACCATCTATGTGAGAGGTCACCTCAAACCCGTAGCCGCGAATCGCTTTTGCGTATTTTACGCGAAACCATGCTTCCAGTGGGTTCGACGCATCTTTATAGTCGCCTAACATCATCTCTGCGGGACCGTATCGTTCAACGCTGAGCCGTCCCACGTCGGGTGGCGTAAAATCCGTGTTTCCACCAGAGCCGTTCGTTTTTCGTATGCGGTCATGTACCAGTTTAACGAGCCGGAGCGCGGTTTGAAAACGCACACGTTTTGCCACAAACACAAACAGTAGATAGCCGCTGAGCAGCTTCTGACGTTCCAATTTGTATTCTTTCGGCACACCCAACTTAAGCCCGTAAGCACTCCACAATGTCCGTGGTGCCTCACTACGGTCTACAATTGATTGGAAAATTCGGAGTACCGTGGGTCGCCGGTGTCCCATCACCTGTACGATTGTGATCCGTTTCCCGACGTGGAAAATCAATCCATTGGCACGAATGTCCCCCTTCCAGCTAAAACCGAGGACGTTGCGTCCTTCAAAGAATTCCTCCTCTTTAATGAGGTTGACGTTCCGGCGGAAGGAGAGTTCGGTCCCTTTTCTTTTGTAGGTCTTGCGAATCAACTTAAAGTATTCGTCAAGCGTTGCATGGAGATCCGGATTTTTGCGTCGCGTATGCGCCCATTTGAGTTCGAGGCGTGGCATATCTCCATCATCAAGCCGGAGATATCCTGTTTTCTGGTCTCCGCTGAGTCCGCTGAGTTCCCATGTCGTGGGTATTTCGAGTTGTATGCCTGCCCAGCCAAAAACAGTCCAGTCCATGTTTATATAGTTATCAGTTATCAGTTGTCAGTTGTCAGTTGTCAGTTAAGGAGATTTCTGACGAGAGGCATACCTCTTTCTGAAAACCGATAACTGAAAGGATTTTTTGAAAAAAATCCGTACTGACAACTATTAAAACGGTTTGACGATAACGGCTTTGGAGACAAGGGCAATAGCAACGGTCCCCATACCGATGAGACCGACCCCACACGCAAACCCTGCCGCGAGCACTGGATTGAACATATACCAGCGTTTCATACCGAACCGCTTGATCATGTAGAATCGCCCGATAACCGCCCCGAGTAGCCGTGCGATCATGCTGCCCGGATCAGCCCCAATACCTCCAATAATGCCGTAGAACCACATCGAGGGTAGTTTAAAGACCCACAACATACCGTAGATTGCGAGGCTTGAGGTAAATCCAGCGGAGACGTAATCACCGCGAATTGCTTGAAGCATTTGGCTATTTCCATCCCGCAGTGAAGTTTTCCAGAGACATTCATTTGTGGCGTTAATGGGCCACATCATCTGTGCGAAGGGGTACTGCGCACTCGGAATAGGAGCAATCTTCCAGATAAAGTGAAGTACCACAATTCCACTAACAATCAGAATTGGCATAATCAGGAGTGTACCAGCAAGGTTTGAAGTGAAGGTTGTGCCTGTCAATTCAAGTACCCGCCAACTCTGTGTACCGCGTCCGTAATCTTCGTCGGGTAGCGGTGCAAACCAGATATCTATCTCCTCATATCGGCTCAAAATAAAAGTAATTTCGTGGAGGTACGGTATCTCAAAGAGATCGCGTCCTAAGACCCCGAAAGTCCGTGCGGTAATATACGAATTAATCGGTGTGTAGAGGAAAGCGTAGCCGAGTAAGAAGCTCAACGGGAAGTTAGGCACCATCCAGTGGATAAGCCATACGAATCCGCCCATACCGACGAGCCACATTAATCCCATCAACCATATTGGAAAATCACCACGGTTCGGTGGTGTCGCGAAGGAGCCACGTTCGCCAGCTGTTTTCTTGGATTTCCGTAGTTTGAAGAGCATCGGGATTGAAGCCGCCATGCCGACGAGCGCGAGGCTAAAAGATTTCCCCATGCCATAACTCATCCAGAAATCCAGCCCGTTGAACAGGCCAACACCCCGGACATCCAACCCAGGTTTCCACTGGTGGAGTATCTCGTATCGGTACAGAATTTGCGGGTTCAAAATGAATTGCGATGCCATTGCAGTAATGAACTCTGTCATGACGATCGGGAACGGCAGTACGAATCCAAAGAGCATCTGTCCGAAGTCAGTTCGGAAAGCGAAAACACCCGTTGGTGCGAACCCTTCAATACTTTGCGTGAAATCTATCCACGGAATCTTCAGAATCTGAATCGGCTGGCTCATCATGACCCCGGTGAGTGAAGGGACACCGATATAGAGAAACCCCCAAATTAGCCCTGCCATAGAACCGATAGAGAAGACCCGCCATCGCCAAGTCTCTTCTTTCCCGGTTGTCTCAGCCAATGCGGTCGCGCCCTGTGCAGTAATGGGCGCCATCGGATATGGGAGCCGTTCGAGGTCCGCCGTGAGCCGGAACAAAATATACTGCCCGCTGACAAATCGCAACGTTCCGAGGAGTTTTCCTGCGAGGTAAATGGCAATCGGTAGGAACCAGTCGGGATGCAATAAACTTCGCGTGAGTACCCCGACGGAATCGCCTGCGGGTACAATCCATGCTGGTATTTTATCAGCGATCTCGTAGGAAGCCGCCTGGGGGGTATTGATGAAGTAGGCGTACCAGATAAAACTTCGGTACTGCAGCCCACTCCCGACTGCTGCGCCGGTTAACCCGAGGAGCATATAGAGCTCCTGCCGTCGGGCGGTTGTAAAGGAACGCCGAGCGAGCTCGGTAAATAGAATTACGGCGACCCAAGGTGCTGCACCAGCACCGGATTCGCCGGATACATAACTGAGATAGATGGAACCTGGCATCATTAACAAGCCGACGAAAAGTGCTCCGACGAACACTTTAACCGTCAACCCCGACTCAAAGCTACGGATACCGCCTTCAATGTCGTATCGCTGTGCCCAAGCTTGCCATTCATCTGCTTGTGTTACTCTTTCTCTCGCCAAATTGAATGTTCTCCTTTTATTGGTTATCAGTTATCGGTAAGAACCCATTTTTTTGACAATCGACAACTGACAACTAATTTTCACTCGTCGCCTGACTCTTTAGTGCTGTCGGTGTCTCGTAGCTCTTCCCAGAAATGCGCGCAGAAGATACCAATTGTCAGCACAAGAGCCGAGAACATTTGCCATTGCCAACGTCCATCAAGAGCGATAACACTGAACAGCCATAAAAAACTGCCGATGATAATGATAGTAGTTGCTACTTTTTCCATTTTTTACCTATGGTCCTCTGAGCATCGTTCCAAATGTAAAGCATTCTCACTGCGAAGCAAAATTATGCCATTTAAGGCATAATTTCGTTTCACGATGGTTGCTGGTTAATTCTGTACCGGGTTTGGGAACTATTATATGTTTCCAATTTTCGTTAAACCTGCCCGAAACGTAGTGGCGGGCAGTCCAGATTTAATAGTTTAAAAAACCTTAGTCCGCTGGTGTCAGTGCTGGGTCCATTTGCGATGTTTCTTCCGTTGCGGCATCTGCCTCTTCGGTTCTACCGCGTTCATGGAACTCCGCACGGATATCAACGCTGAATGTCCGCCAGATGAGCAGCTGCTTCCGTAGTAGGTTGAGGAACCGTCGGTTCACACGTTTCCAAGAGGCGATCTCGCCGCTCTCGCGATGTACATCCAACGTAATTTTGTAGAGATCTTCCTCCTCACCACCGACTGGCGACGTAACAAATTGAATTGATTGGCTCACACCCAAGTCATAGGGCGCCAACCATACCATCATTCCGATTTGGTATGAGTCTTCCGCAGTTTCGCTGAACGCGACTTGGTCGGTGTAGAAATCGCTTGCGGATTCATCGGCGTGCGCCTCAAAATAGTCGCGCATAAAGACATTCAAACCGAGTGCCTCTTCTTCAAGCACCGTGAAAGGCAGATTGAAGTGCCATACATCGCCTTCTGGTTCCGGGAGTTTCCATTTACGCTCAATATCAGGGACAGCCATCCGTGAGGCTTTGATTGCCGGATACAGGGTACTCAGTAGCACCACAATCATGACGATAATCGTTGCGACAACGGTTGACATTGACGAATAGTTGAGAGTCAACCCAGCGAGCCATCCGAAGTGGACAAGTGTCGTTGCTATTGCCTGCCCCATGAGGTAACCCAGCACAGCACCGACGATAGCGTATACACACGCTTCAGCAAGGAACAGGAAAGCGATATGTACAGGTGCGAGGCCGACAGAACTGTAAATACTGATCTCTCGGACCCGTTCATAGACCGCCCCAAGCATCGTGTTGAGTACGATGAGAGCAGCAATCAAAATCGGTACGAATAGATTGCCCATTCCACTGAAACTCGTCATCCCGATACTACTATAGAGATACGTGTCTTTATCACGTCCGACGAAGAAGTCGAGAGCGATCCGGTTCATGAGCGGTGCCATGATGAGGTCCAATTTATCAATCGCTCCGAGCAGTTTCGGGTCATCTTCTCGCGGTTCCATATTAACGGCGACGCTGCGGAGCGTACCGCCTTGGTTCATGACAACCTCATAAGGCAGAATAGCGATACTGTCTGGCGTGAGGTGGAGGTATTTCTGCAATTCACCTTCGAGCGTTTCATCGCCTGTAGCACCACGACTGCGTTGCTGTTGCATTAACTGATAATCGACCGGTGTCAGTTCTTCGCCATCGTTATCTGTGAGATCTTTGAACCCGATGCCGAGCACACCGACGACAGTAAAGTCCGCGCCATAGACAGAAACGGTCGCCTTGCCCATATCGCTTTCGGTGATTTTCAGCAATTCTGCCATCCCTTTCGGTAGAACAATCGCATAGGGCCACTCCGTAGGCCATTCACTGGCATCAGTAGGATCAAACCACTTTCCATATTGCAGGTATCTATTAATACCACTAACAGCAGGTTCTGATTCATTCATTCCGACGAGCATGTTTGCAGCGAAGGTCAATGCTTCACCGGTGAGTTGATGTGTCGGGGGTGATGGATCTGCCATGTTTGGTGTGCGTGTTAGCTGCACAAAGGATTGATCCCCAGTCCCTGAGGATTGATACCAAGCACGTGGTGCAACGATGTTCCGGACGGTCACGATAGATTCTTCATCTACCTTTTCAACGAAGCCGTCTTGTTCTAAAGCAGCGACAGCCTCTGGTACATCAATAGGTTGTTGTCCCTGTTTGACGAGGATCTCACTTTTTCGTGCCAGCAGCCTCTCTAAGGCAGTAAGTGTGATTTGTGTTTTCTGCATGTCGTTCCGTACAGAAGTCAACACAGGTTCCTCAAGCGGACGCCAGTACTGGTCGCGGATGAGGAGTCCTGTATAGCGCGGTGTCACCTGTGGGAGGCTTGTTCTATTCGGATGCATAAACGTTCGTACGGAGGTAAACGAGATAACCGTGAAAGTAAGAATTACCAACGTGCAACATGTCAGGATCGTCCGGCCTTTCCGTTTCCGCATGTTGGAAATCCCCAAGCTAAACGCTGCGGCACTTGCACTCAACCTGCCGACATCAGCCTTGTAAACTTTGCTGCCCTCTTGCCGAATTTTTTCGAGCTGCTCCTCAAATTTTCGGACAATAATACTGATAACAATAACGGTCAAGGCAAGGACAACAAACGCAATCAAAATAATCACAGGGGTCGTCGTGATCTGGAAAGCAGGGTGAACTTGGCTTAGGAAGAAGAATACGAGTAAAAAGATACCGAACGAACCGAGAATTTGCCTATGGATATTTGGGAAACCGAAGATGAGTCGCTCCATAAAGTAGGCAAACGGCATCAGTAGTGCAAGGTAGAACATCACACCGTTGACAACATCGTTACCGGTCTGTTTGACATCTGGGTATGCGCGAGATTCATAGCCCCATGCGGCGCGTGCAAGTTTGAGTGCTTGTTGATAATCATTTTGGAGTAGTTCCGTCTCGGCGCGCGCGAGGTATTCATTCGCGAATTGATGCAGTTTGTCAAGCCGGTCGCTGGAGATACCGAAACGTTTATAGAGCCGTGATCGGTTCTCATCAAGCCACCACATATCACGAACAACGACGTAGGGTGTAAGACGTATCCGTCCATTTTCACGAACGACAAACCCTTCACCGGTGTAAAGCGTGGGGTTCTTCATACCGCTCTTCGTCGCTTTGATGAGTAGGAGGCGTTTCCCAATCTGCCCGTAAGCCATTCCGATTTTAATACGGGTATTCGGTTCGCTGTAGACGAGGGCGATCGGTTCAGCTGCGGAGACACCTTCTTGCTGCCACGGTTTGGACATTCCATACTTCTCCGGCGCGCTATCCGTGAGGGCGTCGTAAATTTCAAGTTCCCGCAAGGTTCGCAGATACCGCTGGTCAACTAAATCATAGATAGTTGTGGACACACACGGGAAGGTAACAACACGGCACCCACGCCGACGGGTATTAATAGGCACTTTATTTGGGAGCAGTTTCGCCCCGTAGTTCCCTAAATCCGGTGCGAAGACGATGTCCCCTGAATCCTTATCAAGGATGTATGCTTCGACTTCTTGCGCACCACCGAGCCGCCGTGTGGCTCTGCCCTCCATGGCTAATCCGGCAACTTCAAAGTTGCCTTTGTTATCGCCCATGACGAACAGGTCGCCGCGTACGCCCATCATGGTTTTATGTCTTCTGCGAAGTGTCAGGATGGGATAAGGTACCGGTTTATTGGGAAGTGCGGACTCCCGTGCATCAAATTCGACGACATCACCGAAGAGGTTGCAGTAGAAATTGCCGACCCGAGCGGCGGTAGGCATCTCTTCATCTCGGAGTGCTTGAATGAGGAGTGAAGCCAGTGTCTGTGCTTGCTGATGGAGATTACCGTCTTTGTTCAAATCAACGCGATCAATTGTATCAAGCGGCGTATCGGTTAAGACGCGAGCATCTTCAATCGTTGCAAAAGCGATTCCGGTTTTCCCAACAAGCGTTGCGACCTCACTGTCAAAGGCGATTTTACCGGGGATGTACGTTTTCCATGTCTTTCCACCGCTCGCGGATATGGCGTTAACGAAGTTGGATTGTCCGCCGAGCCCTGCGATCGAAATGAGGGTTTTGATGTCTTCAATCTCATCATCGGAGAAGGTATCTGGATCCTCATGTCGCAGTCGGAGCATTGCATCGAGCTGCTCACGTGTACGAATACTGTTCTTCCGATTTTTCTTTGCAGTGCGTACATCGTTTCGGATGAAGCGTTCAACCTCTTTTCGGATATAATCCATATCCTTAAGCATATCTTCAGAGGGTTCGCCTTGATTGCGCCACTGCTCAAACTGCATCTTCATCAGTCGGCTCACACCGCTGAGTCCAGTGAGTTTGCTGAAGTGCGAACTGAGTAACGTTTCAAGGGTCTTTCCTTCAAGAGCGGTTTTGTCGGAAATCCCATTAGCGACGGTCCATTGGCGTGCCATAACTGCCTGTCGGATCTGGTCATCTGTCCATTGCCAAAGTTTTCGGATCCGGACACCGAAGTCGGCATCTTGCGCGTAGGTGGCAAGTTTATTACCGATACTGGCAAACTCGCGACGCAGCACAAATTCGGGTTGTTGGTCGTAGAACCACCCCTTATTGAATACACCGAACTGATTCGATTGAGACGAGAGATCAATACTAACATAGAGTGAGGTATAATAGCGGTTGAACAGGTCTTGGAGGGCGATGGCTGCTTCAATCTGCCCGAGTTTCCGATTGTACTCACTTGTATCAATGCGCAACATTTTTTCAACGCGACTCTGGATGTTGCGGAAACGGGCATTTCGGAGGGTTAGCATGTTATCACGCAGGAGTGTCTTCGTCTCCTCGTCGAAATCTGCATACAACGTTGGGAGACGCTCGATAAGATTTTCGAGTGCTATAATGTCCGTATCTGCGCGTTTTTTCACAACCGCCAATAATTCTGTTTCATTAATGTATGATGCGATACGTAAACGGAGTTTCAGTGCCTGGTCCACCTCAGCGTCTGATAGATAGTTTTCTAAAATGAGACGTTCTTCAGCCAAATATTCGCGTCCCAGTGTTCCGGCAGTTGCGAGTAAATTTTCAATACGTGTCCGCTCCAACCGAGCGTTCCGAAGTGCTATTTCAAAGATACCCTGTTTGTCTTTGAGCAGATCAGCTGTTAGTATACCGATGTCAACGGAGTCCTCGGATTCGGCTAAACGTTGTCGGAGTTGGGTATCAATAGTATTGAGTCGTTCCACACCGGCTTTCGATAAGAACTGTCCACCGTAAATCAATTGACTCGGGTCTTGCGACAATACTGTTTCCTTGAGTTTCCGAATGCTTGCCTTAATTCCATCTTCAACAGGTTGACTGTCAGGGATCTGTGCAAGGACCTTTTCAAGTAGTTGGGTTTCGCTTTGGATTGCGACTGCTTGGGTGTCGGTAGCATCTCGCAAAACGCCGCGTGCGTCTTTCGCTTTATTGAGTGAGTGTAAATCGAGATGTCGGTCCAGTATTTTTTCAGGGGTCCACATCAGGGCAAATTTACGTTTGTCGCTCATTTCCCAGTTTGCCAGGGTTTTGTTAAGCGTCTCAATATCAGGGACGAGGTTTTCGGGGAGGTCTCCGGGAACAGGTATATCCCAGTCTGATCCCTGTTGTTTGGGAATCAGATATGCGTCATTTGGGTGTCTGGCATATTCGGCAATAGTTCCAGTTTCTACAGCGCGAATGAGTTTATCCACTGCCCATACATCAAGGCGGGCTATCGGCAGTGCAAGTGTCACAATTAATTCGTGCTGCGCTTCTCGACTTGTGTCGAGTGCTACGGTGCGTACTTCAGCTAACCGTTCAACGACATCCCGGAGGAAGTGTGTTGTTTGTAAAGCCTCTTTCTTTGAGCGAGCGAGATTTGCCAATAACCGGCTTTTCTCTTCGCCAGTAAACCCTTGCTTCTCGCGCTTTCGATTTCTATCAGCTTGCTTCTTCTGCCGTTCTGAAAAGTCTCGCTGTTGCTCTGTGAGACCTTCGATCTCAGATCGAGTTTCTGCCAAACCGTCAAGTGTTGTTCCGAGCGAGTCCAGATCCGCCTTTACGTTGTGTATCCCGTGGTAGAAACCGGCGGGGAGATCGACGAGAACGCTTCGGTCAATAGAGAAGAGCAGCCTTCTGCCCAACTCTTCAAATTCGATGATATCTGTAGAGAGCCCACGGCGGAGTCCGTGCATTGTCGGCGTACCGGGTGAGTCTGTAGCCGCCCCGACAATATCCTGTCCGATGCCTTCCATGAAGGCGCGCATACCGGCAAGCCCTTGGAAATGTCCGTCAACGGCGACAAAGAGGACGGAGTACCCCGGACGATACTGGGGTTGACTAAAGAGGCGTGCGAGTTCCATGAGGGTTGCGACACCGCAAGTTGGATCTGCGCCAGGGGCCATTGCTGGCACCACAGACATGGAATCGTAATAAGCGGTGATAACGACGAGTTCATCGCGTAGCGTGGGGTCTCCACCTTCCAAAAAGCCACGTATATTCTGCCCGACGCGACGTTCCCAAGTCATCTTACCTCTGACCCGGACATTCACCTCAGTGCCTTGTGTGTGGTGTTCTTCAAGTAAATGGGTGAGAACGTCGGCATCTTCTTTAGAAATCCAAAATCGCGGGATGTTGGCGGGGACGGTGCCAAACTTGTTTTCTGCTTCCCCTCGGATGGTGGTTTCGGGTTCAATAAAAATAACAGCAGTACCGCCGAGCATTGCAGCGTTGATGTAACGGGTAACGGAGTTAAAGTCAAGGAGTACGATCGCGCCTTTCGGGATGAAGATATTTGATTCGCTGGCGGCGACGAACTCACCGGACTCGTCAATTTGTCCATCGTTGTTGTTATCAATGCCATCGGTAGCGTCGCCAGGAACTTCATCTGTCCAACCATCGGCATCGTTGTCAATACCATCAGTTGCCCATCCTCGAATTTCAGAGAGCAAAGGGATCTCACCATATTCATCAATAGTGCCATCCTCATCGTTATCAATGCCATCAGACGCTTTTTGTAGGTGTTCATTAAGTATATCGTCGGTGATACTGGCTTCAGTGATTCGATAGCGTCGAGCGAGCGTTGTGAGGGTATCGCCATCTTGGAGCTCATACCAGAATCCACCGATGTTGGTACCGTTGAAATCGGCGAGTTGACCATCATCGGCGTAAAGGAGCGGCCCGGATAAACCGCCTGTCGGAATAAATACGGTACTCCCTTCAACGACAGGGGTCGCCAGAAATTTGTTTCGGCTATCTGCGCGGATAGTTGCTTCGTCAACTTGGTAACTTTCAGCGATGTCTTGCAGTGTTTCCTCTGCTAATACGGTGTGTTTAATTCCATCTGCTAACAGTGAAGTGCGTACAAGGTTGGGCCAGAGCGGTGTGAGTTCAAAGGTGTGTAGAACAGTAGCCTCAGGCGAGAGCACCTCAATGACACTGTCGCCGTGGTCAAAGGGTACCGTAACCGGAAATTCGCGACTTTCCACATTTTGCAAACCGATTTCGACGAATCGGTCAAAGATGTATTTACTTCCACTTGCGGCTTGCGGGTAACCTGTCACACGAGTCTCAAGACTTGACAGACGTGCGATGTCCTTACGAATGTTACCGATAGAGAGGTCATCCCGGATCTGGATCGCAGCAGTTTTCATGCCGGGACCGGAAACCGTTTGAGCCTGCACAGAATGATGCAAGCAGATAACCAGCATTATAGAAAGAAAAAGTGCTAATACACTTATTAGGGAAGCGAAGCGTCGCGCGCAATATTTGCGACTCCTACGAGTTCTCATATTATTAAAGTCTCCCACCTTTTCTGGTATCTCATATTTCCCACAATAGTACATTGGGATATCTTGCCGAGGGCACCTACAAACCTATCAAGCCATATTGTGCGGAGCGAATCCGTTACCGGCTTGCAATATGGAATGCAATCTGTTGATCCTTTTTTATTTTTTGTCGTCTCGGCATCCTTAACTTCTCCAAATATCCGCTTTTTGGAGTCCATTGTTACATAATCTTAGCAATAATTAGATATATTTTATACTATTACCGCAATTTTTGTCAAATTAAAATTTGCATTTACAGTTTTTTTGAGTTAAAATATAATTCACGCCTTCGTCTCTCCACTGAAGCAGGATGCTGTTAAATAAAACTGCACCTTATGACAATTTATGGAAGCGATGCTAAAACTAAAAGAACTCAGAGGCAGTTCAACGAGGTCTGCCTGTCTGAGCCAAAGGAGTCAAACGTGAACAAAGAGCCCCAAGAATCAAAGGTTGACAAAGTCGTCTCACGCATAAAAATGCGTCGTCGCGAATTAAAGTTAACCCAAACGGAACTCGCTAAGGAAGCGAATCTAACGCCCGCCGCAATCTCGCAATTTGAATCGGGAACTCGTAAGCCCTCGTTCAAGACACTTTCCAGCCTCTCTGATGCTTTAAAAGTCACGACCGATTATCTACTCGGAAAAGCGGAGAAAAGCCACAATGACCTCTTAGCCGACCCGAAGATCAATGCTATGTTCAAAGGAATGATGAAATTTACAGAGAAAGACAAAGAAACGCTCTACGAGTTTTATGAATTTCTCAAAACGAAAGCGGAGTCACAGACGGCATCAACAGAAGAAACATCTTAGGATACGGAGCAGTGGATACCTATCCAACGAGATTCAATCGTTATGCGAGGACGCGACTTTAGTATAGAAGATAGTCCCCAATTGGTCTTTGCTTAGATTTTGTACATGCCTGGACGAATTGCTTTTTATATTGCTTCAAAAGGTTTGACGAGATTCACACAGTTTTATTTAGGACGTTCCAGAATATGTACTTTTCTAAGCATTGACTAATAAAACCACCTTACCGAAATTTTGACGGTTCTCTAACAATGAATGCGCTTCACTGGCACGGTGAAGCGGCAAAGTCCTATCTATAATAGGCTCCAATTTTCCTTGCGCAGCAAGCTGGACAAGTGTTCGGAGCTCAGTTACCGTGCCGAGAGCAGACCCCATTACAGTGAGCTGCTTTTGATACAGTTTTCGGATATTGATTGTCCCAATGTTTCCTGTTGTAACACCACAGGAGACGAGCCTTCCATTTTTAGCCAGACTCGCAATACTTTGCTCCCATGTCGCAGCACCGACATGTTCAAGCACAACGTCCACGCCTCGTCCGTCCGTTGCCTCAAGTACAATGTCTGAGAAATCTATGTCTTTGTAGTTAATCGTAATGTCTGCCCCCATCTCCCGTGCGCGTGCGAGTTTCTCATCGCTACTTGCGGTACCAAAGACTCTTGCACCGGTCAATTTTGCGATCTGTAGCCCCGCGCTTCCGACACCACCGCCTACCCCAAGAATTAAGACATCCTCCCCCGGACGCAGTTGGGCACGGGTCATCAACATGTGCCATGCCGTGAGATATGCAATCGGCATCGCAGCAGCGTTAATGAACGAAAGAGTATCTGGTATCCGAATCGCGTTTTGGGCAGGGACTTTCACATATTCTGCGTACCCGCCGTTGGTTTGGAAACCAATGAGCTCCTGCGTGTCGCACAAATTTTCGGCATCACTATGGCAATCACTACAGACACCACACGGAATACAGGGTGCGAGGACAATTCGCGCTCCGACTGCAACCCCGCAGCCTGTATCACCCACCTCGGCAATTGTTCCAGCGATGTCGGATCCGAGTATGTGCGGGGTGTCTCCTCGACTGAGTTTCGCCGCTATTTCTGGTCGGTTTCGTCGTGCATGGAGATCCAAATAATTCACCGCACAGGCTTCGACTTTAACAAGCACCTCGTTAGCGTCAAGTGTCGGCTTGGACACATCTGTATACCGAAGCACCTCCGTGCTGCCTTGTTCTGAGAAAACAATTGCTTTCATATTGGCTTTCAGTTTTCAGCAATCAGTCGTCAGTAGATACTGACCAGAAGATCAAAAACATAAATTTAATACTGAAACTTGCTCAAATAGGGTCTACAAACTAAACCTACCGCGGTGAGGTCACACGAAAATTAGCCGTAGGCACCGTGATTGAGGAAGCCGAGCAACCGACGTAAACGCGGACTTGCGTCCCTGTAGACAGAATCCGGCATATTGTAGTTCATAAACGGATAATATTTATGCCCGACGAGTCGGCGTGCGTATGTCACCTGCGTGATATATCGGATACGGTCACTCTGGTTGGGTCCCCCGCGATGCCAGACCTGATTATTGAACATGATAACACTCCCCGCTTTTCCGAGGTTGTATTGGACTTTCTCCTCCCACTCTGTTCCTTCTATCGGATTCGGTGGTGATGCACCAAAAAGATGTGAGCCTGGGACAACTTCTGTCCCACCGTGCTCAATCTCGGTAACATCGGTGAGGTAGTAATTTGCGGTGAAGAGTAGGACTGGCAATCGGATGTTCTTCGGCGGTTCGCCCTCCGTAACGATATAGTGCGGTGCGTCGTCTTGGTGCCAAGAGGTAATTCCGCCGCCGGGAAAGGTTTGGAACGAATTGTTGTGAATAACGTGGCAATTTTCCGCGACAAGTGCCTCAGCGAAAGAGGCAATTGGTTCGAGTTCAAACAATCGGCGATTGGCTTCGCTGTGTTCAAACATCCGATGACTCAAGTGCATGCGTCCTTCCGGGTTTCCACTGTTTAAGTTATTCGGATCGTTTTCGAGTGCCCACTCTAAATCTTGCCGAAGTTGTGCGCAGTGATCAGGGGTCAAGACATCTTGCAGAAACAGGCAGCCTCGCTGGTTGAATGTCTCAACCCACTCCTGTATTTGTTCATCGCTGACAACCTGATCTGCCAAATAGGTTGTTTGTGCCATTGTTCTACCTTCCTTACGTTTTTTAGGCGTGGATATAGATAAATACAGTTTCGTCGGTTGTGGGCGCGATTTTCACCGCGCCGTTTGTGAAGTGTGCATGTTCCGTGCCGCTACGACGACATCTCTATCCACCCATTGCCGCGGCAACGATGATACCGAGTGAGACGAGGACCCCCGCAACAGCGATCCCTGCAGCGGTGTTATTCTCTTCGGCGATCTGACGGTTTAGGTCGTATGGTGTCGCCACATCAAAAACTTTGTAGCCTACCATCAGAATTATCAAACCGACGATACTAAAAACAACGCCTTCAATGATAAAACCACCCAAGACTTTGAAGTCTACCATCGGAGCATTTGCTGGGGCCGCGTCGTCTTGGGCACTTGCGTTATGTGTGAACATAACAAAGGCAACAATCGCTACCGCAACCAGAACGAACGTGGTGAAAACAATTTTCTTAGCCATTTTGTAGTCTCCTTGAAGAAATCATGGACCTTATCAGACAACACTGACCTTGACAACGGAAAGACCAGCGCAGGGGTCCATAGTTAAAAGATTTCAAACTGCACATCCGCGGCGGGGTGCAGGTACTTTATCAATATGGTATCCTTATCTTCAATATAAAGCCATCCAGATTCAACATCTTCAAGCGTTTGCACAAGCGGAATCTCGGTCTCGGCATATTTGCCGAGTCCATCAGCAGATTCAGAATCACTCGAAGGTTTCTTTCCATTAGAGGTTGGCGTGTCATCCGGGGACGATGCGAATTGGTACTTTGCCCGAAGGGCTTGTGGCGCACGTCCGTAACCAACAATGAGAGCATAGCTTATTTCGTTTTCAGCGTAGCCAAGCTGCCAGCTCAGTTGCCCCTTGTTAGTTAAGGTGAGGGCATTCACCTTTGCGCCCGAACTCAGATGTATATCACCAGCAATAGCGGTTTTAATACCCGGATCGAGACCGCGAAGCTTATAAACGTTAACCATAATATCCTCAGGATTCAGATGTGGTCCCTTGCCTTCGGTACAGAAACCGTAGAATCCATCGGGATAAGTGCCTTTGAGTTCACCGTCTTCCCACTGCTGATACATTGCACTTACGGCAATGCCTTCAGCAATCCGATGCCATCGCTCATCCTCGGTATGTTGATTCAAACGTTGTAGATAATAGGCGAGCACCAATCCATTCCATTGGACGGGTACACCAAACCAAGGGTGTGTATAGAAAGTCGTTCCGAAAACGGGAATTGAGGCGAAATGCATGCCGGGTCGGTCAGGCAGATGCCAATGGTAAAGAAACGGTAGTGCGGTTTCTGCCCAATAGGTTGCCCGCTTGAAGTATGCTTTCTCTTGCGTGAGTTCAAAGGCTTCAACATAAGCGCCGATTGCGTGTGCGGCTGCGAGAACATCGGGTTGGTACATCGGGCATTCCCACATTTGTGCGCCGCGTGGGACGGAGAATTGTTTCATGAATCCAAGTGCCTTCAAACCCGCCTTACGCGAGGTTTTGTTTCCGGTAATCCGGGCGTGTTTGAGGAGCAGGAGTGCCGATTCTGCACAGGTCCCAAGTACCGCTTCCCCTACTTTTCCGAGCGTGGCAGTTTTTTCGTTTGTCGGATGCCACCGCCAACTCCCATCCGATTCTTGTGTAGCGATGCGTTGCTGTGTCTCTGATTCCATGTAAGCTAATGCCGCATCAAGGTTGCCGATATAGAACGGGAATTCCCATCTCAAGATATGACAGGAACCGCGTGCCGCCAAGCCTCCAGGTCCAGCATCGGCTACGGTATTATTCATAATTTCCAGCACCCGTTCTTTTACCTGCTCATCTTTCGTAGCAAGGTAATCGTACCAGAGCAGCGTGCCGAAACCGGGTTCGTTGTGCGCTGCCCAGTCAACACAATGGCGTGATTTTCGAGTATGCTCGTCCCATGTCGTGTGCATAAATCCGTGCCGAGAAAGCCGTACTTCTTCTTCATCGCTGCGGGGCGGTTGCAGTGGTTCAGGCGCGCCATAAGCGTCTGTCCAATGTGTCAGAGCATCTAAAATAGAAGCATTCCCATCAACAATAATTTCGGTTTTGATAGACACCGGACGCGACGCTATCAACGGGTACGGAATTGAAGCCTCCGTCTGATTCTCCTGAACCCATGTCGGTATCGTCGGTAGGAACACCCCGAGTGCATGGTTTTTCTGATGCTGATGCCAATTCGGTGAGGCGAATATCGCTGAGAGCGTTTGGTTTTCGCCATCCCAAGTTTCCAGCGGATTCCAGATAATACCGACCAACGTCTTTTGCATCTCTACAGCCATGACGGGTACAGTAATCTTATAGGGGTTCGGCACGAGGCGGTTGTCAAGTGGCGGTGCTGCGTCCCGTGTGCTTGAGGAGCGTTCATCACTCTCCAAGAATTCAAGTCCAGGGAAGAGTGCCGCTGTCTTCTTCTCGCGATTCCGTCCTTGCCCTGCATACAGCATCGGACCGTGGAAAGCGAGGAGTTCTCTGTTGCCATCAGTTTGTAACTGATATTCTGTTTGAATCCGTCTTGCCTCTTCAGAAAGCGTCCATCGCATCTCATAGTTCCAGTTGACCCCATCAGGATCCGTATCTGTGCCGCTGAGCCGGATAATGGATTCGCCACGATTGTTCCCTGCAAGTTGATACGCTGTCGGGACCAATTGGACTGTTTGATGGTTTTGTGAGGCATCAAGGTAGGTAACCTCGGAGAGTGCCGGACAGGTTGCCACCTGTTGATAGTTACCACCTTTCGCGACAAATAGTACATAGTATTCAAAGCCGCCGTCCGTAGACTTTTCGTCAAGGGGAGTGGCGCCTTTAGCATCTTTGCTATCGGTTTTTTGTGTGGCTTCAGGCCCTCGAACAAAAACGACGCGAAGATTTTTATTTCCTATCACAACGCTACCGTCTTCTGCCATGTAAGTGTACAGTTCTTTCACTACTTTGGATTCAAGTTTCGGAGATGCAGTACGAATTGGAATCTTACCTTGAACTGTATCCCGCGCTTCACCGGCTGCGGTTTGGCATTTGAGTGAAACTGAGGCAGTTGTCACAGTTGGTCGTGAAAAACGGCGGACCACCCAGAAAAAAGAGGTTTCTTCGCCGGGCTCAAGTTCTCTAACTGTTTGCCTGGGTCGTCCACGCCTTAGTTTGACACCGTTAATAGAAATTCGGACATCGTCTGCCTTACCGAGCGGTGCGGTGCCAGTATTCCGAAGCGTACATTGTATTTCAAAGTCTTCACCTGCAGCGACGACAGCGTTTGTCGCACCGACACTTACAATCTCTAATTTAGGGAGTGCTGTATAAAGCGATACCTTGACGGGTGGTTCTTCTGATGCTATAGATTCGAGGCAAAAGTCGGTTAGTGCGGAAACCGTCGTTGATGTCGGTTGGTTGAACTCAAGCAGCTGCGTTTTTTCATCGCTGAAGTGTAGGACCGCAATGCCGCATCGAAGTTCGGGTTCAGCATCTCTTTTTCCCTTTCGGAGAGTGGTCTGTTTGAGTTTACGTAACTGCGGCTTGCCCCATAACGCCCAAGCGTAGTTGCTATTGCCCTCTACGTTGCATTCCGTCAAAAATGATATGACGATCTCTTTACCTGCGTAGTGTGTCAGATCAATTCCTTCTTCTGCCCAACGACACTCCTTAGATACAGATTCAAAACATCTATCTGGTGTGGCTTCCAAGCCTACATTATTATGCAGGTCGAAAACTTCGATAGCGAATTTTACGCCACCGGGTTGTCGTGCCTCATCTTCAAACACAACACCGTCTCGCAAACCGATAGAAAAGTGTAAGAAAAGTTTTTCTTGATCATCAATATCAGGAAGTGAAAGGGTATAGTCAATTTTTGCGGTTTCTGTTGGTGTCGGATGTTCAAAGATCGCAGATTTTGTAACACCGCCTGCGCAATCTGTTCCGCTTGCAGATGCCTGCTCTGTCCCAGAAACAGTGCTTTGTCCGAACATCTCCACAAAGTCGTAAATCTCCTCAACAATCCCCAATTCCAATGGCGGACGTTCAGGTTCTGTTTCAGCATCGTCGCTTTTTTCTGTTTCGTGGGTTTCAGGTTCTGCGTCTTCGCTATCAGCAGCTTGCGGACCGTCCTCAGTTTCCTGTTCAGGCGACGAAATCTCTGGTTCGGATTCTGTGTCGTCTTCGGGAACCGAATCAGCAGTTTCTAATGATTGGGACGGCTCATCACTATCGGCGGGCGCGGCATCGGAAATCTCGTCACTTGATTTATCAGAAACGTTGTCAGCGTCTGATACGTTAGTCTCGGCATCGCTATCCAGATGCGTTTCGGTGTTCTCGTCTATCGTGACAGGAGGCGCATCGTCCGCTGGAGGTGGTTCCTCTGGCGGGGCTGGTGCCTCGTTTTTTTCGGTTTCCGCGCCTTCGGGAACCGGGGTATCTGTGGGTTCAGTATCATCTACGGAATTATCGTCAGTTGCGACTTCTAATTCCGCTTGAGGTTCGTCATCGCGCTGTGCATCGTCGGATTGATCTTTATCTTTCTCTGCCTTCGTGATGCCTGCAGCTAAAAAGTGTTGAAAACCGGTAACCATTTATTTTTTTTCGCTCCATTTCTGTTTCATCTGCTTCATCTCATCGTTGAGCACGAGTTCCGCTGATGGTGTTTGTGCGGATGCCTCAATCTGCCATGCACCAGATTCATCCTTCAGCACCGGCTTACGTTGTGCGAGGGGTAAAATGCCGAACGGGGCATGCGGTTCAATTTGGTACCAATAGGCGACAGAGGATGTTTCATTGCTGAGGTGATTACCGTGCCCGTGCTCAATCGTAACTCGAATTTCCTTCTCAAAGCGGATAGGGTTTTCGATGTGATAGACATAAGAGGTCTGGTAACCGTCGGTGTTATTTTCGTGGATAGAGGAGCCGTTATGTGCAAAGGCGTTTTGTTGCATCCCCCAGGCTTGGTTAAGGTAATCCTCTGAACCCGTGCCGTGCAAGTCGGGGGGCCATTTATAACCATCTACCCAGATCATATCATCGCCTTCGCCCCACCACGTGCCTTGGAAGTTGGTAACCGATAGGTTACAACCGATATAATGACCTCTGCCTTCGGCAGATAAGATGAGGTAATTGTTGTCCCAAGCGAGCCGTTCTGCATTGATGATATTGGCTTCGGGAGTATTCACAGTAATTTCATGTCCCCATCCGTCACACGGGTTTTCGCGATGGAATTGCGCGTGAAAATAGGCAATGTCCTCACCGTGTGGTTCGGGGTACAATTCATAGTCGATATAGAAGTATTGACGATGGGTTGCATCGCCTTCGTTGACGAGTTCAATCCTCGCGCTGCGGTTAAAAGGCATCTGCAAGTAACTGTTGAGTGCGCAGCCTGTATTGAATGTATTGTTTTGGTGCGTGGAGGCGGAGAAGGGAATAGAATCGTAAGAATTAACGATTTCGTTGCCGAGTCCGAAGAAGTCGCCCAGTGGACAGAGGACACTTGGGTGTTCCTCATCGTCCCAGAACATCCGAATCAGGACGTTGCGGTAACCGTTCGGCTGCGTCATCCAAATATGATTGATACACCCGGGACCTTGAATGTCAGCGATGACACGGGTTTCACCGGGTTCAACATTCCATGCATCGTTATTACGTCCTGTGGTATCCCATGAAGACGCACGTAACGAACGTGCCTTTTTAACACGCGTCAACGATGCCAATAATCCGTCAATATAAGTCATAAATTTGATTCCCTACTATACATCACGCTGCGATTGTACGCAGTATTGAAAAGATGATTTCTTGCTATCAATTAGAGTAATACCTTCGCCAAATCCAAAAGTGGGCAACCTTATTTCTAATCAGAAAAGAAGCCGGACAAAGCCAGCCTGCTCAAAGTGATGATCCGTCGTTAATGCATCCGTCAAGCCCCGCTGTTCCATGACAACAAAACTCGCACAGTCAACCAGACTCCACGTCTTATCCAATCTGTTTTCCAGTAACTCCCACGCTCGGACATCAAGTTGCTCGTCTATATGTACGATTTCGATCCACGTCTCGGCGCGAATGCTGTGGATATAAGAAACACCCCTCGAACGTGGCACACGCAAACGCTCACAAAGGGCAATGAGCTCACCGAGCACATAATTTGTCGTGACAACGTGCCGATTTTCTTTTTGCCACTGTGTCATTAAGGCAACAGCTCTCGCATGATGGCGTTCCTGCCCTCGAAAGAAAGATGCCCATCCAGATGTATCCGCAAAGACCTCATTCATCCGCACGCCCGCATAGCTCTGTTAGTAACCCATCACCGATCAGCTCATCGTGGCGATCACTGATGTTCTCCTCGTCACACTCCAACGTCCCTGCCAATGCAAGGAGCGGAGCCGCCTTATCCGAGCTTTTTCGTTCTTCCGACTCCTTTTCGGTTGTCCAAAGATCAGAATTCCGAAGAGCAGCGAGATAGTTAAGGGCGGTCTCGAGCTTTTCAGTCGAAAGTTGCTCAATATAAGCAATCGCTTGTTGTTTAAGTTCAACGTTTTTCATGATGTCTCTTTGTCGCCGGACAGGCGAAGATATTTTTCCGCTATAACAACCCAAGTTGCTACCAACGGATTTTTGGCATTCTAACACGGATTTTTGGAAACTTTCTTCACCCCGTAGGGGTGGTATGTCTATAGAAATAGCGTATTTAAGCGATCGCACTCCGTAGGAGTGCTATTGCTTCGCAATGAGAATAAATAGGTGGCAACTTGCATTAATATTAAATCTATAGTAACATGCTTACTATAGTCCAATGCATGTATCGTAGCTTGAACCATAATTAATCTGTCAGGGCTTAACTCAAAACGGGTCTGACGCATTATAACAGGCACGATCTCCCTTCTGGAACCTCTCCAGTATAACGTATAACAGGACCGCCTTTAAGGGTACGTAGTTCGCTATAAATATCATCCCTTAAATCACTACGGGCAGTAACTATGCCTGATATAAGTTCTGAAGTGTCACTATTGATTTCAGGATCAACAATAACAGCCACTGATCGGGATACTTCTCTATCATTTCATTTAGTGTCAGACGCTCACCTGCCTCTATAGGCATTTCACTTCTCCTTTAATTATTACAATCACTGAAAGTAACCTCGCCTACAAATCAGAGAAAACCTGCCTGTGGTGTCCCAAGGGGCAGCGCGTAATGAGCGCGCTTTTTTGACCCGCGTCAACGACGACAATAATCCGTCAATACAAGCCATTCAGTTTTCCTTTTTAGTATCCTCAGTTCGGAGAGTGTGGATATATGCAATATATTTCTTTTATTATTATAGCACAAATGTGAGAAAAGTCAACACTTTTATTAAGTTGCCATTTTAAAAATAAGGGATTTCGGAAAGAAACTCTGACAAAGGTAGGAATACCGAGGAAATTATAAAGTTGCCACATATGGGTTTGTATGTGGCAACTTTGGTTATGTTAATCGGCGAGACTTAGCGAAAACTCAACATAGATGAGTCGATGCGTTACTCGCCAAAGATGTCTTCGTGTAGTTCTTCATAAATCTTCATGCCGGGTTGAATGAGCGGGGCAAGAATATCCCTCATGAAACTTCCTATTGTGTCCCCACTATAAGGTAACTCCAAAATTTTCTCCGCCTGCTCTTGTACACGCTGAACGATAGGCCGTCGCTTTTTCTTAATCTTATTGTCGTTCTCTACTTTTTGGATCTCTTTATCCTTTGCTATAAGGAATTCCTGAATTTTGTCTGATTTCCTTTGACGCACGCATAACTGCTTCAGCACCTCGTCATCAAGAAGGTACTTTTCGATATATTTACGTGACAAAATTCGGATACCTTTTTTAGCATTATCCTTTCTATCTTGACAGGTTGCCCGGTCCCTGTCTCGGAGCCTGAGAATTTCTGCTCCTTCAGCAATAGCTTCAATAACAGGAATTAGGCGTATGTCCGCGTATTCTATATCGGTCCTGCTTCCGACAGAAATAAAGCGTGTGTCAGGATAACGCCTTCCAAAAATCCGATTGTAGCAAGCTGCATCAAAACCTTTTGCCTCCCATTCAAATTTACCTTCGCAGAGAATGATTCGCTTCGGTGCCACTAATTTGGCAAGGTCACCAAGTGCGACATCATAAGTTTGCGCCCAGAAATTTGAATTGGGCTCAATAGGTTTTATTGTTACCTCTTCATCAAAATTATGGTCTTTGCCAAGCTTGTCTTTACCAAAATCAAGGAAAACAACTGAATCCGGATCATCTTGCCATAGGTCTTGTGCCTTGCGCACCATACCTATTGAGTGCGTGGCAATCCAAAGTTGGGATTTAGGAGAAATAAGATGATAGAGTTCCTGAAGAAGTTGTCCTTGTAGTTTTGTGTGTATGTGTGCCTCTGGTTCGTCAATGCAAATTATGGTTTCGTCCCACTCTGCCTTTGTGACGATGACATCAAGAAGTAAATCAAGTGCTGCCTTCTCACCACTTGCTAAGTTCTGAAATGAAATCCGCTCACTTGTTCCTTTGTCAAATTGAAATATTTCCCCATCCAAAGGATTCCCAAAGTTTTTTAATACTAATGGTGGGTCGTCGAATAATCTACTCAACGCGTCACGAAGTTCACCAAAGATTTCATTTTGAAGTTCAACCAACTTTTGTGTATTTCCTCCAATTTCTGAACTACGCTCTAACCACTGAAGTGCTAACTTCCAATAATTTGAAGCAAACACCTCGTCATTTTCTATCAGACTGCCGAGCCTAGATTCTTTTTTCAGATCAATCCTGTTAATGGTATATGGTAGCGTTGAACTGTTCCTATAAGCGGTACGCACACGTATACCTTTGTCGAATACATACGATCCTGGAAAGCCTATATCCCTATCAAACTCAACTTTTACATCACGCCAAATACGATCAGGTGAGTAAGAATTCGCTATATCCCATTCGTAAGAATTCATTCTTTGTTCTTGATTCTGTTGCAAACTTTTGAAGTGAGAAAAACTGTACCTGAATTCATTAGATTTAGTATAATAATCCACATCTTGATAATATTTATCCGAATAGTCAACATCATCCCCGATCCCCATGCCTAATATATAGGGATAAGTATTCAAAGCATCAAATACCGAAGACTTTCCACATCCGTTTGGACCAATCATCACCACAAGTTTAGCTGTTTCAGGGATTTCTTCTATCTTTAAGTCTGTAAAACGCTTGAAATCTTTCAGATGGATTAATTTTATCTTCACTCATCATGCTCCTCATCTTCAATGCCATAAAGCAAGGATACTTCCTTATCCAATTTCTTTTCAAGCCGAGCAACCTTTCTCTCAAAACCTTTTCGCTTGGCAGCCAGTATCTTATCAACCAAAGCGATAATCGGAGCTTGCTGTTCAGATGTAACATCCGGAATCGGAAGTTGTTTCCAATCTTTAGGGTAAAGATTTAGTTTACAAGTACGGTTTGCTTGCAAAAAATCACGTGCACAACAGGAATTCATCACACCAATTAAGAACTTCATTGAAAAACGACGACTTGCTATTTCAACTTCCTCCCGTTTGTGCTTATTGGGGTTTTGTTTTTCATCATGATAGCGTGCCTGGTATCGAATAGATCGGTTACGAATACCTGCTAAGAAATGCCACGGAACAAAAGACCATGCTGTATGGTTATGACAAAGTTTTTGATTATCATATACGACACGCAATTTTTCCAATGCTGCGGACATAGAATTTGTGATTAATTTCTCTTTAACTTTAAATAACTCTTGAAATCTTATACTCCTGAATAATGCTGGTGCCCTTTCCGTTCCCCATTCAAGCCATTTATTTTCAATTTGAAGCCACCTCTCTTTTATATGTTTTCCTTCAATATATGGTTCTGGATGGGTTGCATCTTTCACGTTTGATACTACATCCTTCACACCAAATGCACCTTGTGCTTGTTTTTCGTTTGCCTGAACTTCCATTCCACTTGAAATGTAGCAGATTTTGTCAAGTGTTGTCGTTTGAACTGTAAACTGTTGGATAGTAGGATCTTCTGCAAAAAATGTACGGTGAGTAAGTTTCTGCTGTTCATCAGTTGACAATTTTTTAACTTTTCCAAATTCCTCTACATGCAAACGACGTTCCGGCTTGTTTTCACTACCATCTGTGTTTTGAAATAGAAAGATGGTATTACGCACTCCCACAGAACCGAATAGAGGAACTCTACTACAAAAATCAAGACGTAATACTTTGCCATTTTCCAAAATCCAATTTTGCGATTTTTGTGCATATTTAGCGTGGCAATAGGCATCGGATACAATTAGTGTGGAAAAACCATACGGTCGGAGCAATTTAAAACTTCGTTCAATAAACGGAATCGCAATAAGTAGATATGGGATTGAAAAAAGTTGTTGGAAAACCCGATTAAACCCTTATATTTAGAGGGTTTTCGCTTGATTTAATTCCTTGAAAAATGGTATAATAATTGCAGTTAAAAGGGAGGCGGTAACCTCCCTTAAATCCAAAGCGGAGTTGCTTCGGAGTATCACTGCTGCTATTATACCTAAAATCGCAGTTTTTTAGCAACTCCTTTTGAAATACAGAGGAGTTTTTTCATGAACCTTATTGAGGTTATGGAGCGTTACCCTGACCAAGAGAGTTGTATTGACCACTTGGAGCGTATTAGGTGGCGAGGAACACCTGTTTGTCCACATTGTGGGTGTATAGAGGTGGTTCGCAAGAAAGAGGATGGCGTAGGGCGTGTGGGACGGTTTCACTGCTCTGCATGTAAAGCATCGTTCAAAGTTACCTGTGGCACAGTCTTTCATGGTACGAAAATAGAGTTACAGAAATGGTTTCTCGCGATTTCATTGATACTGAATGCGAAAAAAGGACTCTCAAGCCACCAGTTAGCGCGTGATTTAGACTTGAACCAAAAAACAGCGTGGTATATACTAACACGCATAAGGGCAGAAATGGCAGATAAAGTCAACTCTATCATGCTAAAAGGCATTATAGAGGCAGATGAGACCTATATCGGTGGGAAACCCCGCAAAGAGAACAAAAAGGAAGACCGCGAACCCGCACCGCGCGGACGTGGTACTTCTAAAACTGCTGTGATCGGAGCAGTTGCTCGTGGCGGTCAAGTCGTTGCAGAAGTCGCGAAAGGATTAACCGGTCGCGATATACTCGAATTCATTAGGCGTGTTGTGAATGTCAAAGAATCTGAACTTATGACGGACGAGTATCACGCCTATAACGCACTTAGCCGTGATATGAAGCACGAGGTTATCAATCACCAAGAGCAGTATGTAGACGGCGATAAGCACACGAATACGATTGAGGGCTTCTGGTCCCTGTTGAAAAAGGTGTATTATGGTTCTCACCACCATTATAGCACAGGATACACACCGCTTTATGTCGCTGAACGCTGCTATGTGTATAACAACCGCCACCGAGAAACTATCTTTTGGAAGTTTATAGAGGAGGCTGTATAGGAGTTGACTATGGAAAAGTTCATAGACCTTTTTGCTGGTATTGGTGGTTTCCGGGTTGCTCTCGAGGGTCATGGTTTAACATGTGCTTTTTCAGCAGAGATAAACAAAGAGGTATCACGAATTTACCAGAAAAACTTTAGCGATAAACCAAGTGGAGACATTACAAAAATTAGCGAAGCAGATATTCCATCACACGATATTCTTTGTGCAGGTTTCCCTTGCCAATCTTTTTCAATTAATGGCAATCATACTGGGTTCAAAGATAATCGTGGTAGGCTCTTTTATGATATAGTTAGAATCGCTAACTACCATAAACCACCACTACTGATTTTAGAAAATGTGCGGAATATCCTGAAGATCAATAATGGCAAGGTTGTTAAAACTATCAAAAATAAACTGAAAAAAATAGGTTACAAAGTATATCCCTCGCTCCTTAATTCGTCTTATTACGGAATACCACAAGCACGCTCACGTGTTTACTTCATTTGTTTAAGAAAGGACGCAGGACTGAAGTTCTCTGAACCTAAGCCAACTCATGAAAAAGTGTTTCTTCGGGATATTTTAGATGACGATGTAGAAAATGACCTTATCATTCACCGAGAAGATGCGGAAATTGATAAAGATATTCAGCCTGAACCTCAATTTTGCCCTATTCGGATAGGTCAAGTTAATAAAGGAAGACAAGGAGAAAGAATTTATCACCCCAATGGGCATGCGATTACCTTATCTGCATCCAGTGGCGGTTTAGGAGCAAAAACAGGTCTTTATTTCATTGATGGTAATATTCGCAAATTGTCTCTTTCTGAATGTAAAAAAGCGATGGGTTTTTCAGAATCTCATTATGTGAGTGAATCTGCACAAGGTTACAAACAATTAGGAAATGCTGTCATTCCAAAGATGATTAGTCTGATCTATAGCGGGGTAAGTTGTAGTGAATAACGAGGTTGGATATATTGGAAACAAGAACGCATCTATTGGTAGGAATGGAGAGATATTGTTTAAGGACAGTATCTCCGAATATCCTGAAGTTACTGAAGCATTAAAAGTCGCATATAGGATTGATGGTCACTTCTCAGAATCAATGCGAACAAGCACTGGTGGAAAGTGTGACGTGAAACTTGGTTTTACTTGCGGGCGTAATATAGACGCAAGCATTAAGGCATATACAGGAAATGGATTTAACCAAATAACACGTTGGAGTATTGATAATTTCGCTGAACATTTTAACCTATCAGAACCTCAAAAAGAAGATTTAAGGACACTTGTCGTAAGAAAGAGTCATGATCCGTACAAAATCCCGTTGTTCCCGCCACATGTTCGAGAAAGATTCAAGGGTATTATCCAACCATCGAGTTCTAAAATAATCAGATTAGCATTTTCTGAAACTCCCGGTCGTGAAATTTTCGTTCTTTTCAGCAGAGATGAAAGCATTATGCGTATATGGAAAATGACAGATGTTCTAAATGCTATCTCAAAGTCTATAGATTATAATTCAAACGGAAATATTATGATTGGGGGGTGTGTCCTGTTACACCGAAAAGGTGGAAATGGTGAACATGTACCATCTCATATTCCTAAAACATCTCCCCAACATCCGGGTAATAATATAGGGATAAGTTTGCGTGTTGATAAGTTTATCGCTCTACACCATTCCAAGATACTAACAGAATATCAAATCTATTGGGGCTAATACTGTTATTTGCAATTTAACCCATCCCATATCTACTTATTGCGAACGGAATAAACATATCCCACTTATCAAATAGGGTCTCATACTGTTTGCTATCTTTAATTTCCTTGCACATTTCCTTGACCCACTCTCGTAATTTAGGATCTTTTTTGCCCGCATCTGCTCTCACATACGGAGGATTGCCGATTGTAATATCAAACCCATCTTTGATACCAAACATCCACTCGGGATCAAAGAAATCCGCTTTATTATTTTGCTCATACGGATTCCATTTAACAATTAAACTTACCTCTGCTAACCCGGCTGTCCGTTTTGCCTCTTTGAGTATGTATTCATTCTGCAGCTGCTTTTGCCTTTTCCTCTTGTCATTTTCATTTCGGAGTTTTTCTACCATATCCGAAATCCTGTTTTGTTGCCACTCACACCATTCAGTATGATTTTTTTCTAAATGTTTTTCCAATTTATCACGACAATCTTTTTCATCTTTAATAAGTTGTAACTTTTCATCGCGTTTATTTTCACTAAAATACTTGACACGGATGGTTTCAATTTTATTTTGTAGTTCCTGAATAGTATCAGTGAAAAGCTCTTCCTGCAATTCAGGATCTTGCAGTTTATTTAATCCGATAAGTGTATTGGCTACAACAAATTTTGTTTCTAAGTTGGGAAGTGGACGGATGCCGTAGTTCTTGCTCGGGATCTCGTTCGGCTTCTGCTCAATAACCAATGAGATAAAGAATCGAAGTTTGGCAATAGTAACGGCAATCGGTTGGATATCAACACCGTAAATGCTGTTTTGAATAAGGTAGAGTTTTCTGCCATAGTTATTATACTGATTTGCTGCAGAAAAAACTTCATCAATAACCTCAAGTGATCCTTTTCTGCTTGTCGGGTCGGTGAAATTGTTTGCCTGCTCAATTTGTTGCTGTTTCCATAGTTTGTTCTTCGGATCCAGTTTTTTGAGGATTAAAACTAATTTGTTGAGAATCCCCATGGGGAACGCACCGGAACCGACAGCAGGATCAAGAATTTTCAGGTCATCTATGGCTTGAACCATCGGTTTAATCTCAGAATCATAGATCATGTGATCATTGGACTTATTTTTTTCTCCGAGTAGGTCGTAAGCAAGGAGATCCTCACGGAGTCGGTCTTCTAAGAAATTAATGTCTCCATCACCGGGAGTAACCTTCTGAAGAAAGTAAGCAATGAGTGCCTCGTCTACCATATAGTCAACAACGTTGCGGCGGGTGTAAAAGGATCCGGTTTCTTTACGTGCAAGTTCCTCGGTCTCAGGATTATACACACCAAGTAAATTTTCAAACACCTGTCCGAGCAGTTCCGGGTCAAGTGCGACTTCCTGATCAACTGGTGTATTTTCTTCAACGGTAAACTTATAATTTTCAAAGATTTCGTAAAGACCTGTACCTCTTTCAAAAAACAGTTTTGCCGGAACATGCAATTGTTTTCGATGGTTATGCCAATCTGTGAAACAATCAACGCGTTTACCACCCGCCGTTTTAGCCTTAAACGAATCCAGAGAGTCGAACAAACCGCCATTCACAAATGGCACCTGTTTGAGATGTTCAAGAAATCCTTTTGGATTTTGGAGCAGATCCTCATATCTATATTTATTTGAATTGCGGTGATCTTCGTTGTATTCAGGGTAGGAATCCTGTTCGGTGATCGTCGTGTCGGTATCATTGGAAATACGAAATTCTCGGTCTGTTATCGGTGTGTTGAGCGTAGCAAAAAACAAGTTTTGCAAGATTGCTTGGTAGTAGTCAGATGTCTCATAATCAAAATCTTTTAAGTATACTCGCGCGCCTTCTACCTTAAATATATCTTTCGGTACAAGTTCCTTCACAAGATCCTTTTCTTTAAGAAACCAGATAAAAAGGATACGTGTTAACATTCGGATAACCTGCATCTTATTCTCTTTATCAGGGAATTTACATTCTGTTATTGCCCAATCATACCACTCCTCGAGTTCACCATAGAAACGTTCGTTGAGTGCCTCTGTATTAAGAATGACTTCCCATGCATCATGAAGTGTATCAAAATTGTGAACCTTTCTGTCTTTATTATTAATGAGATTGCGGAGGTATAGATCATAGGCAATTTCAATATGTGCGCGTTTGGGGTCATAAAGGTTAATATCTTTGATAAGCGTAACCTTTTCCAAAACCTGCTTTTTATCATCTCTTTTGCTCTGTCGTCGGTTGATAATGCCGAGAGTAAGAACGGATTCATACCGAAACATCACCATGAATGGTTGTGGTATTCGCATGCTCATAAAACGCATGATATTGGAAAGCTGTGTCCGCGTGTAAGACTCCCCAGTAAGCGGCATTGCGATGAACATGTAAGATTCTCTTAGGTTAGTTTTAATCGCTTTAGTTTCAAAAGAAGGAGATTCTTCTGTTAGCTGCGCATTGATCTCAGCGTCCGTCACCTGCATGACTTGAGAAAAAGGTTCCCAATCCTCAGGGCATAGTCTATCGGATGCCTTGGCGGTTTTCTCAGCATCTTTTTTAATGCGCTCATATCTGGGTTTGTCTATCTCATCACTGCTAACGAATCCACTATGATAGCCGAGGGTGTTCAGAAGTTCTGTCGCAGTATTCCTTAGCGACTGCTGGTCATCAAGGAAGTTATTTAGGGCGTTCTCAATGTTTTGTTTGATTATTGTTTCTGAATTCATATAGGTTCCACCTTTTGCTTTAACGACCGATCACGAGCCACGTGACCAGTTCAAATTCAGTTTCTTCCGTAATCTGACTATCCGCAGTTGGTAGGAGGGCATCAGGACTTGAATCAAGTTGATCGTTCACCTTCCGAATATACTCCTCACGAATTGATTTCAACGCAGCCTCAAGTAGCATCTCATAAATCGTCATGTCTTTACCATTGTCGGTCTCGTCGTTAAACTTTTCGTAAAGCTTCTTGTCTTCGGTGTCTATTGAACACTTTTTATAACAAAGCGCGCTGAACCGTTCTAAAATCCGCTTCGGATTGGTAAAACCGATAGAAACAACCCCATCATTGTTAACATAGACGAGACAGTATGGATGGAGTGGATTCAGTTTTTTACCTTCCTTGTTGTCCTCGTTGTCCTCATCTTCAAAAATCTGTTTTAGGCAGAAGATAACGCCTGGTTTTATATCCACAGGCTTTCCATCGCGTGTGACGGGTGATGTAACAGCATATAAACCTAAATCGGCTGATCTCAAGTCATCCTCTCTGGTCTGCAGATAGTTCAGGAGTTGGGCGCGGAAGTCGTCAAGTGTGAATTGACTGATATTGAGTTGTTCATCCAGATCATCAAAGTCAAGAATATCAGTTTGCATGCGTCGAAGTTGTTCGTCGCGGTGCGACCAGACACGTTCTAAATTCTCGTCTCTGTTATCTGGTGTGAGTGGATTGTCATACCCTGTCGCGGTAAGACTGACGAGTGCCATGCGCGCCTCTACACGAAGCTTCAGATTAATGTATTCATCAAGTTCTGGTGTGGGCCAAAAGTTAACAAGACTTATTGTTTTGTTGCGACTACCGATTCGGTCTATCCGTCCGAATCGTTGGATAATACGGACAGGGTTCCAGTGTATATCGTAATTGATAAGATAATCGCAGTCCTGTAGGTTTTGCCCTTCAGAGATACAATCTGTAGCGATGAGCAGGTCAATTTCTGGCGTTTCTCCTTCTGCGTCATCTGTTGTGCGTTCTTTAGCAACCGGTGAGAAATTGGTCAAAATCTCATTGAAATCCGTTGTGCCATAAGTCGTTTTATTTCTTGAGCCTGTAACGACAGCACACTTAATTTTCAGAGTTTCAGTTACCCATTGATGTAGGTTTTTATACAGATAATTGGCAGTATCAGCAAAAGCAGTAAAGACGAGCACTTTGGGATTCGCTTTATCATCCTTATTAGTGGTAGGATTCTGTACTTTTTCAGATATAAGCTGCTTGAGTTTTGCTAATTTTGCATCTCTGCCGGGAGTGATGTTTTCTGCAGTGCGAAGTATTCTGGTCAATTGTTCTCTATCGTTCTGCAGATCCTCCAACCACTTCTCAAGGTCGAGGTGTTCATATTGATATATATCATTTTCACTCGCTTGTATACCATTTAGCAGATCTTCATCCTCACCATATTCTTTCTCCGCCTCTGCCAGCGCATTGTAGTCTATGTCACTATCGGGATCATCATGTAAAAAATCTTGTATATCAATTGCAAGTACATTGATTTTTTTAATAGTGCGTTCCAAAGTTGTTTTGAAGGAGTGAACGCTGCTCTCAAGCCGTTTGAGAAAATTCACCTTCATCATCCCAACAAGGTTACTTTCACGTTGCTGTCGAATCCCCTCACCATAGATCTTTATGAATTCTGGTTTGATATAATACGATGGGTTGAAAAGCGAGAGGTTATACCCACCAACCTGTGTGCTAATATCTTGGAAACTGGGGAATATATCATCGCTATCAATTTTAGAATAGATAGGTATTGGATCTTCACGATCAGGGAACCCGCCTATTTCATCTAATGAATCCTCATAAAATCTCTCAATATGTGTTCTGGACCGAGCAATAGTAAGTCTATCTAACAAGTTGAAAAAGTCAGTGTTGAGGCTTTCGGCAAGACTATCCTGTCTTCTTGATTGTGTTGAAGTTCCCTCGTTTTCTGATGTCCATTCCTCAAACCTATTTTGTGCGGTTCTAAGCGTTTCTCTGATACTTGAAATACCAGTTTTTTGAAAAGCATCGTCATTGTCCTCAGTGATAAGTCGGATCTGATTTTCGAGGTCGGTCAGTTTATTGTTCACAGGTGTTGCAGATAGCATAAGGACTTGTGTTTGACATCCGCTTTGGATAATGTCTTCCAATAGTTTGTTATACCGGCTCTTACGAATGAGAATGCCATCATCACTGTATGTGTTCGTGGGTCGGTTTCGGAAATTGTGGGATTCATCAATGACAATGAGATCAAAAGATTCCCAATCAAAATCCGACGGACCTCTGTCGGTAAGGTCCGTATGGGCATGGACAGCGTAACGAAAGTTATCCTTTTTAAATGGATTATGCTTTCTGTTATAGTTTAAAGAGTATAGAGTCCAGTTCTGCTCCAACTTTTTAGGACACAACACCAACACATTCGCGCCACGTATTTCAAAGTATTTGATAATAGCGAGTGCTTCAAAAGTTTTACCTAACCCAACACTATCCGCAATGATACAACCGTTATATGCTTTGAGTTTCTGGATACATGCCTGAACACCGTGTCTCTGAAATGTGTAAAGTTTCTTCCAGATTTCCGACTCCTGAAACTTCGGATTTTCTTGGGCAAACTCCACATCCGTTGCATCTGTCAAGAAATCTTCAAACAGGTGGTAGAGCGTTTTAAAGTAGATGAATTCGGGGTCTTTGTCTGTATATACATTCTTGAGGTATTGTAGGACATCATCTTTTACGTCTTCCACCTGATCTGATTCCCAGAGGTTATCAAACCACTTTTTCAGGTCAGTGCAATCGCTTTTGCTATCTACTTCAAGGTTGAGTTCAATGTTACTCGCTTTTTCATTCAACCCCAAACCGCGCGCGGTAAAGTTGGAGCTGCCGATGATAGCATCCGCACTGCTATCTCTCTCAATATAATACATCTTGCCGTGCAAGAAATTGGATTTTGCGACTGATTTTATTTCCACCTTTTTATCTTCAATCCATTCGTGACATGCTTTCGCAATCTCTTTTTGGGGTAAGTAGTTGTCAAGCTCCAAACCTTCTTCAGTGAGACGAAAGACTTTGCTCTCTGTTTTGGTGGGATCCAGACCTTGGATAAAACTCGGTTCACCAAACAGAAAACGGAGCCCTTCTATATTTGTGAGTTTGTCTCTGAGTTGGTAGAATGCGTTGATGGTGAAATAGGCGGAGACAAAGGAGAGGGACGATCCGTCTTGGATTTTATCTCGCAGAAAATCGGCGACGGTGCCGTACATTTTGTTGTCTCGGATGTGGGAGTTATTTGACATTATGTTTCTTTCGAGGTTTGGTCAGGTAGTGCCTGTCCTCATCAAGATCGTAGTCTCACAGCAGTGTTGCGTGTGAGGCTTACGCTTCCAAGTTGCTCGTTTCAGCACTGATTGGATCTTGTTTCTTATTGACCTTAAGACGGAGAAACTTTATACTCTGTTTTTTAATTTTTCCTGTCTACGCCTTACATCAGCACAATACTTGTGGATATTGTTATCAAAGCATGTGTTAACCGGACTTCTTCAATAATATCGTTCATGATTCAATCTCTTCTACTAAGGGACGTGTTCGTGATTGTAACAGTAGAATTGAATATCTATAATTTGACTTACGATCACCTCTCGAGACAATTCCAGTCAGTTCACGATTCATGTTGAGTATCGGACCCTCATGTTGCCTCTGTAAGTACTGGCAGTTATATCCTTATACCAAATATTACAGTCCAATATGATTATTATAAAGGTTCTGATTAATATGTCAAATTAAATTCCGTAAACTACCGTTCAAAAAAAATCAAAATTTACATAAATTATCACTTTACTCCAAAGAATCAGACAAAACGGATTTCGTTTTTTCCAAGCCGATGCGTGCGACTTCTGCGGGGTCTTCCTCCCAATAACTCGGATTGAACAGTTCCAGCGAGATGACTCCTGTATATCCGGCATCTTTTAGGATAGAGATCATCTTTCCGAGGTCGAGGATACCGTCACCGGGGTACACCCTGTCCGCGTCGGATTGTTCTGCGCGTGCGGGTTGTGCAGGTGCGTCGTTGAAGTGGAAGACTGCTATTTTCTCGCCGGGGATGCCTTCCATATCTTCTATTTCTCCGCCGCCACGGTAAATATGGAACGGGTCAAGAACAATTGTGCTATCCGGGTGATCTGCGACCTCCATCACTTCCCATGCATGTTTGACTTGGTTGACACCGTCCACGAAACCGAGGAATTCCATAGCGGGCTTAACGCCGAATTCACGTCCGAGTTCAAGGAGTTCGCGGTAGTTCTCGCCGCCTAATTGGAGATCTGCTACCTCGCGAGGCGGACTTGAGATAATGTAGGTCGAACCGACAGCGGCGGCTTGTGCCATCCGCCGTTTTGCTTCTTCAATCGCTTCCTGATGCTCGGGACCTGTCGTATTGAGCCAACCGTGTAAGGCGATAACGGTAGGCACTGAAAGCCCATAATCGTCAAGTGCTTTTTTGACATCGGCGAGTGAACCGCCTTGTTCTTCGTGAGCCGTTAAATCGTCGTTCCATAACTCAATCGCTGAGTAGCCGGTTTCGGCAGCGATCCGAATTTTATCCATTAACCCGGCAGGGCGGATTGTACTTGTATTTAAGCCTAACTGAAATTGTGACATTCTATTTTTCCTTGGACGGGCAATGAATTGCCCTACTACGAACCTGATTTAGCCAACAGGATACACGGGCAATAAATTGCCCTACTACGAACCTGATTTAGCCAATAGACCTTTTCCTTGGACGGGCAATGAATTGCCCTACTACGAACCTGGTTTATCCAACAGGCTACACGGGCAATGAATTGCCCTACTACGAACCTGATTTAGCCAATAGACCTTTTCCTTGGACGGGCAATGAATTGCCCTACTACGAACCTGATTTAGCCAATAGACCGTTAATGAAGCGGACATCTACACGCGCAAGGTCAATAACCGTGTCTACGGGTTCTCCGCTGTATTCGCTATGGAAACTGACGGGCCCTGAATAGCCGATGGTCTGTAATGTATTCACCGTCGTTTCCCAGTCAACGAAACCTTTTCCCATTCGGACGACGCTGCCGCCACGTGCACCGGGAGCACGCGCCAAATCCTTAAACGCCATAACCGCGAGATGCGATTTGACGATATCGAGTGCCATGTTGATCGGTTCACCGACGATGGAGAGATGTCCAGTATCGGCAAAGACACCAACATGTTGTGGGTTGAAACCTTTGACAAGGTTCATCACTGCACACGAATTCAGACCCATGGAAGTACCAGAATGATTATGGATGCATGTCCGGGGTCCGTATTGTTCGGAGAGCTTTGCGAATCCTTCCAATTGCGATTGGATAAAATCGACTTGTGCCCAATAGCCGCCATCTTCTGCGTGCCAATGCCAGTATCCCAATTTGATATTTTCGACCCCTGCTTCGCCTGCAGCGGCGTAGACCCGACGTGTCTCTTCCTGTGCCGGATCAAGAAAATCGCCCGGCGTTGTAATAAGGGGGATGGATAGACCTGCATCGGCAAGTTGCTTAGCGGCGGCGGGTAACGCTTCTGTGGCATTTTCTGGGTTCACCGGATAGCCCGGACGGACACACAGATCTGCACCACTTACGCCGACGGATTGCAATGCGGTGATAATCTCTGGAATTTCTAATCCTTCCAGATGTTTTGTGAACATTATAAATTTCATATTTTAATCTATGGATTCCTGGGCTGCCCTCCATTACATTACGGGCAGGTTTTCGGTTACATTGAGAGGGTTAAGGAACTGAACAGTCTTTTAAAGATTTAATCCACTCTCTTCCATCGGATTATGGCACACCGAAACATGTTTATTCCTTTACCAATCAACAACGGAGCCGTCGTCGGGGTGATAGGACGTTGGGTTCTGCCAATCGTGGTCGATCTTATCTTCGAGTGCGTCCTCATCAAGTTCTATGCCGAGTCCGGGACCGGTCGGCAGTTCAACGAATCCGTCTTTGAAGACGAAGGGGTTCTTGAGATACCCTTCACCGAGAGTTGTATGTTCCTGCATGACAAAGTTCGGGATAGAGGCATCTAACTGGATACACGCCGCTAAGGAGATGGGACCGAGCGGATTGTGCGGTGCGATACCGCCGTAGTAAGCCTCCGCCATGCCTGCGATGATACGCACTTCATTGATGCCACCCGCGTGACAGAGATCGGGTTGGAGGATGGACGCCGCCTGTTTCTCCAGAATTTCCCGGAACCCCCATTTCGTGAAAATCCGTTCACCAGTCGCAATTGGGAGATGGGTGCCCCGCGCAATTTCGGCGAGTGTGTCCACATTTTGGCACTGAATCGGTTCCTCAACGAACATCGGTTGATATGGCTCTAACGCCTTGATTAAGACTTTTGCGGTTTGCGGGCTGACTGCCCCGTGAAAGTCAATGGCGAGGTCAACTTCTGTGCCAGCGGCTTCGCGGAGTGCTGCGAAGTGATCCACGGCTCTGTCGATGAACGCTTTGTTTTCAATGATACGCGCGGGTCTGCCGCCTGCGACACCTGTTTTAAAGGCGGTAAAACCTTTATCAATCCACTCTTTGATACCGTCTGGATCACCACCGCCTTTGTAGAGTCTGATGCGGTCGCGCGTCGGTCCGCCGAAGAGTTGATAGACAGGAACGCCGAGCGATTTTCCTGCGAGATCCCAGAGTGCCTGTTCTACGCCGCTCAGTGCGCTTGTGAGAATGGGACCGCCACGGTAGAATGCATGGCGATACATCGCTTGCCAGTGGTGAACAACACGTCTCGGATCTTCGCCGATGAGGTAGGGTGCGAGTTCGTCCACGGCTTGGGCACACGTTTTCGCACGACCTTCCAAAATGGGTTCACCGAGTCCTACTAACCCTTCATCTGTATGGATTTTAAGGAAAAGCCAGCGCGGTTGTACCAGAAATGTTTCCAATTTTGTTATCTTCATCGAGTTCCTCAAAAGAATATGGCTTGCAAGCAGCAGCCTGCAGCCCGAAACGGATTTTCGTGAACTTTGAATGTTATGTTACCATTCTGCCTGAATTCTGTCAATAGAATTAATAGTTGTGTAAAGGATTCAGTTTCAACAGTCAGCGGAACAGTTGTCAGTAGGTACTGAGATTATGCACCTTTTTCGTCCACAAATTGTCTCTATAGTAATAATTGGAACTTCATTCATAGAAGAAATATAGCGCAATCATTAATGATTCATGTTGTCAATAGCTCACACAAATGTTACAATATTTGTGTGACGCACATACACGCCAACCTTTCTACTACATCTAAAAAGGAGACTCACAATGAAACGTCCTTACACCACGCATTTTTTAGTTTTCGTGGGGAGCGTCGTGCTTTTGTTTGCGACCGCTCTGCCGAGCGGAGCAGCAAGTTTCTCAGGCAGCGTTGTTGACGAGGCGGGGCAACCTGTTGAAGGTCTCATCATAGCCCTTCCCTCATTTCCAGGCAACGTACCCCCACATCAACACCAACGATTTCAAGGCGCGTTTCCACTCGCACAACCCAGCGAAACAGACGCGACAGGCGCGTTTTCAATTAAGAATATTGTTACACCTTCAGTGAGTCGATTAAGACTGTTCCCTGAACGCAACTCAGATTATGAAATCCGCTCTGTTGAGATTGAAGGGATAGCCTTCTACCTCGATCAACACCAGCAGCATTTTGGTGGCTTCAATTTCGCCATAGCACCGGAGACAGATATTAAAAACGTGGAGATAACCGTGCGTCTTCGGATGCGTATTCGTGGACGTGTTCTTTCCGCGGACGGCACTCCGCTCCACAATGCACAAGTTAACCTTATGGTCAAACATCGCGATATAGATGGCAGAGGCAGCGGTAGTGGTGGCGGCACGAGAACGCTTGATGCCGATGGTTACTTCGTGGACTACGTAGATGACGGTGCTGCCTATTACACTGTTAACGTAACATACGAGGGACAAACCGTGGAATCCGAGGAGATTTTGCTTGAGGAAGGACAGCGAATGGATGGACTCGTTTTGAAACTTGGCGGTGAACCTGAACCGGCTAAACCCGAGCGAGTCGTTGTAGCCCCTCCCCCTCGCGTCCACGATCCAGCACGTTTTGAGGCGGCGCGAAAACGCGAACGCGAAGGCATGTGGGCAATCAACCCTGACAATCGACACGCCTACAAAATGATCCGTTGTGAAACCCGTGAAGCGGCACAGGAACGAGCAGCCGCTCAAGGGGCACACCTCCTTACTATTAATGACAAAGCCGAACAAGAATGGCTCCTTGAAGTCTTTGGAAAACGAGAAAACTTCTGGATTGGACTGACTGCTGGTTCAAAAGAAGGGAAACAACAGTGGGACAATGGCGAACCGATCACCTATACAAACTGGATCTCGCCACGGGAGGCTACCGAAATCACTAAATCCGCTCAAGGCAACGATGCGAACCCGAATTACGTTGTCCTCGTCGGAATGACAGGAAAATGGCAGGTGGCACGTCCGGGCAGCCCGCTTATACGTATGACAGAACGAGCGATTCTGGAAAAAGCGAATTTCATCATCGGCGCGCCTATGCCAGAGGGTGGGGTCGAAAAGCGTTGAGCATATTATAGTAAAATCCGAAAATAACGGAATACCTGCAAGAAGATAACCCCCCTAACCCCCCTTATCAGGGGGGAATAAGATAGAAATCGCTTCGATTTGATGTGTTTCAATAATTATGGGCTTTACTATAACACACAAGGAGATATAGAAATGCGTCGTACCTACACTATACAAAAACTCGCAGTATTAGCATTGACCCTTTTGTTCACCGTAATATGCGTTGCAGCGGCACAAGATCCTGAGAATCCAGCGTTACAACCACCGAGTGGCATGGCGGGCAAAGTCGTTGACGCAGAAGGAAACCCTGTTGCAGGGTTCACATTTGCGATTCAACCTATGTGGTTCCGCGACGGGCATCTACAACCAGAAGTCGGTTTTCGCCAATTTCAGATACCTCTTGAAGGTATGGAAGGTCCGGGAATGCCACGGACCACGAGTCGGGTGAAAACCGATGCAGATGGGACCTTCACTGCCACCAACATCCAACCCGGGCTTGTCCAATTAAACGCTGTTTCGAGTGCTACATTGGATGCAATTGAAAAGTTTGACCCTGAGAAAATTCGACAAGGAGCGCAGATTCCGCAAGAATTGATGCGGTTTGACAGACTTGAGCCAGATATGGAGATTCTCTCTATTCAAATCGGGAAAGTCACCTTTTTTAGTAAGAGTGAAAGGCACGTTCCTGATTTCATGAAAGGCCTCACGTTTGCCCTGAAACCTGGTGTGACGCTTGAAAATCTCAAGATCACTGTTAAGTCGCGGCTGCGAATCCGCGGGCGAATCGTTTATGCAGATGGCACGCCGCTTGTCAACGCCAATGGACGTCTCAGAATGCGACAACGAGATGAGACGAACCCGAACAGTGGTGGCAGCCACAGTACAGACTTCTTTACCGACGCTGATGGCTACTTTACCCAATACAGAGATGAGCCAGGATTTTACACACTTTCTGCCGAATATAACACACTCGGTCTCTCTGGAGGCGCAGGTCCTTTCCTGCTCAAAGACGGCGTGGCACCAGAGAATCTGGTTATAACACTTGACGGTAACCCTCCTGATGCTGAAGGAGCAACTGATCAGAAAGTGGGTGTCGGTGGTCCGATTGAAAAGGGTAAAATCCCTGTTGGTGCTGGAAACATTGTTGTTGAAGCGGTCGAAGTCCCGCCGAAAGTCGTCGCCCGCGCGGCTGTACCACCGCAAGTACCAAAACCACCGAAAAGCGTGTGGGTCATTAACCCTGCAAATGGGCACGCCTACAAAAAAATTCAGTGTCAGGACTGGCACGACGCGCAACAGAAAGCTGTTGAAGAAGGTGCGCATCTCGTCTCCATCAACGACGAAGACGAACAGCACTGGCTGCAGGTAATCTTTCGGAGCCACTCCACATGGATTGGACTTACCGATGTAGAAAAAGAGGGGACCTGGCAGTGGGACAGTGGTGAACCTGTTACCTACACCAACTGGGCAGCTCACCCCGTTTTCCCCGACGGACAACCAGAGACTGAAAAAGACTATGTTGTGATTACATTTAGAGATGGCGAATGGCAGTCCATCAGTCCGGAAAGCCATTTCTGGCGAATGACACGAGAAGCAATTATTGAAAAGGATGGTTTAGTGTCTACCGCGCCTGTTGTGGGAACTGCTGATGAAGAGTAGCTCCGCTTTATATCGTCCTAACGTTTCTGACATACCGCACAAAAGGAGGCATCCGAATGCACCGTTCTTACTTCGCGCTGATTTTAGTTTCTGTTGGCAGTGTTGTGCTTTTTCTTGTGACATCTCTGCCGAGTGTAGCGGCAAGTTTTTCAGGAAGAGTGGTTGATGAAGCGGGAGTACCTGTCTCAGGTGTCACCGTGGCACTTCTACCGCAACTCTCCGAGACGGATGAAACAGGTGCTTTTTCGATGACCGACGTTGCTCCATCTTCCGTTAGGAACCTGATGTTATTGCCTGTACATAGGGCTGAGTATGAAATTCGCGCCGTTGAAATTGAGGGCGTAACCTTCTACTGTGAACAGTATCACCATTGGTCCGACAATAGATTCCCTATTGCGATTGAGCCGGGGGCAGATGTTAAAGATGTAGAGATAACCGTGCGTCTTCGGATGCGTATGCGTATTCGTGGGCGCGTTTTGTCTGCGGACGGCACTCCACTTCGCGATGCTAAAGTTCAGTTTGAGATAAACCAACGTAGCGCAAACGGTAGACGCACAAGAAGCAGCAGTGGTCCAAGAAATCTTGACGCTGATGGTTACTTTGTTCAATACGTGGAGGAACCAGCTTTTTACACCGTCACCGTAGCGTATCAAGGACAGTTTGCAGAATCCAAGAAAATTTTACTTGAAGATGGGCAGCGGCTTGATGGACTCGTCTTGACACTTAGCGATGATTCCAATAAGCCGTTACCTTCAAAAGCCGTGGTGAAACCGGTGTTTAGACCGGCGGTATTAGCCGCACCCAAACCACCCGTCAAACCGAAGGCAGTGATACCGCCTCGTGCCTACGATCCGCAAAGTGCTGAAGCCGCGCGGAAACGGGAGCGTGAAGGGATGTGGGCAATCAACCCTGACAACCGACACGCCTACAAAGTGATTCATTGCAAGACCCGCGAGGCGGCAGAAGCAAAAGCAAGAGCGCAAGGCGCGCACCTTGTCGCTATCAATGACGCATCAGAACAGCATTGGCTCCTTGAAGTCTTCGGACAAAAAAGCCTGTTGAATGATGAAACAGAGCAGGAATGGAACTTAAAAACCTTTAGCCGAGAAAGTCATTGGATTGGACTGACCGACAAGACAAAAGAGGACAACTTATACTGGGATAACGGCGAACCGGTCACTTATAGCAACTGGGGTTCCCCACAGAAGATTGTTGAAGACACTGCCCATAGCCAAAATGGTGAGTCGAATCAGCACTACACTGTCCTCATTGGAAGAACAGGAAAATGGCAGATGGTGCGTCAAGGGAGCTCCGTTGCGGGTCTAATTGAGAAAGCGATTCTGGAAAAAGAAAACTTCATCGCTGGCGTATCTGAATAATATATAAACACGCTTTTATTTTTTTACGATTATGCACCGATTTTACCCTTAACAAGCGTCACTATAGGGTAATCGGAGGTGATTTATGAAAAATATTGATGTTGAACTTATCCACCGTGTTCTTGATGGTGATGATACTGCCTTCAGTGAACTTGTGAAAAAGTACCAAAAGCCGGTTCACGCGCTTGTGTGGCGTAAGGTTGGAGATTTCCACATCGCCGAGGAGATTACACAGGATACATTCCTAAAGGCATATCAGGGATTGGCAACGCTGAAAAAACCGCAGAGTTTTGCGAGTTGGCTTTATGTGATTGCTGCGAATCACTGCAGCACGTGGCTGCGCAAAAAGCGTCTACGGACACAGTCCCTTGAAGAAACGAGCAGCACGCAGTTAGAAAAGGCGACGTACTCGGGATATGTCATTGAAGGGAACGAACAGACAGCCATAGAAACCCGACGCGAAGCTGTCAAAAAATTGCTTGCGAAACTCCAAGAGAGTGAACGTACTGTCATCACACTGCATTACTTCGGTGAAATGTCGAGTGTAGAGATTGGCGCGTTTCTGGGTGTATCGGAAAATACAATTAGGAGTCGCCTCCGCCGTGCGCAACAGCGTTTAAAGAAGGAGGAGCCGATGATTCGCGAGGTTTTAGATAATTTTCAAATCACACTGCATCTCTCGGAAAACATCATGCGAGAGATTTCACGCCTGAAACCTGCAGTTCCGTCCGGCGGTAGACCGCTGGCACCTTGGGCGATCGATGCTTCTACGGTAGCCTTAGTATTTGTGATGTTAGGTGCTAGCAATCAATACTTATCGCGTTTCCAAAAACCTTACAGTTTCAATGCAGCGTCGGAAATGACAGTTGAGTTGATTGAGGCACCCGTTATACTGAACCTTGAGTCAAAACCGGATGTGCAGAACCAATTGGGTCGGCGCGATGCAACGGGTAGGAACGAGGATACCCATCGGAAATCTGATGTAACGTCATTTCCATCTACCTCTGGTCGTATTCTTGATGAAACAAGGGAACCGGTTTCTGGGATTAAGATAGCCGTTACGCCTGTTGTAGACGGCAACGGAGCTTGGTTCCCAATTCGAGAACGCAACTCCCAGACTGGAGATGCGTCATCTCAAGCGGAAAGCGATGCAGAGGGGCATTTCAGTATCACCAGCGTTATCTACGTTTTCGGTTCTAAAACCCAATGCTTTAGCTTTGGGATACAGAACCGCCCTATTGAATTAGACCATGGGGCTATAGTTAAAAAAAGAGTTGACATTTCGTCAAAAATGTAGTATAATTAACATAGTCATTGATTGAGACGTGTAAGCAGTAGCTACCTTGCTACTGGTCTCAATCACCCTCTTACAAGGACAGAATGACTATGGCTAATATCCATTAAAAACGAACATCACAAAATCCGAATACGTTGAAAGATACGATATTCCTGAAACCTTGCGAGGTTCAGATTTTGTTGAGATTTCAAGTTCTGAAGCAAGAAATACTTGCCAGAAGTATCGGTCGGTCACGAAGGTTCAAGTGATTTTCCGTAGTGTGCCAGATGACCCGCACCGCGAGATTACACTCGTGTCGGTTCGGATTAAACCCGAACAAGCTCCCAAGGATAACGTCTGGACGATTGCGACGCTGAAGGGAGTCAGAGAAGCCAGTATCGCAGAACGTCAAATGGACGTCGTGGTATAACCTAAAAGAACCACTTGGGAGTTCCGTCAAAGGAATCCCAATCCTTTAGGTTTGGGAGGGGTCAATGATGGTCCCGTGCTATTGTCGCTATTTCCGTTCCACCGATCCGATGTCCGGATTTTAAAAGTTCAAATCGGAGGATCATTTTTTTATCCGAGTGGCATGAATGATCGTGGAATTGTATTTGCCACGAGTCCAGGGAGACACATTGAAAACATTGAAGTTATAGTGCGGCAGCCACATATCCGCTGCCGGGTCCAGCGCATAGATGGAACACCCATTGTCAATACAAAAATCAGACGGCACTTGCGAACAGTGAGTTTATACGGAAATTCCTCCAGCGACGGGAGTGCTCATACAGATGCCGAAGGGGACTTTACGTACTATGCGGACAGGGATTTAGAGGGACCAACAATTCACATGCTGTCTGTCGGATATCAGACACAGACTGTGAATGCAAAACCGATTATTCTTAAACCCGGAGATCAAACGCACGAGGTTGTTTTCACGTTTGACGATATGCCAGCCTCACCTTTACGTCCGCGACAAGGGAATTTTGCGAGTGTGTCAGCGCCAACAAGAGGTTCCCGCCCGGTAGCGAGTGCCAGTTTAGAGGATGTCTGGGTAGTTCGTCCAGAAAATGGTCACGCTTACAAAAGGATTCAGCATGTGGATTGGGAGGATGCTCAAGCACAAGCCGCTGCAGAAGGTGGGTACCTCGTTACCATCAATGACGAAGCGGAGCAGAAGTGGTTGCAAGCCGTCTTTGGCGGTCAACCGAGTTGGATTGGACTTAACGACATCGCGCAAGAGGGACAATGGATCTGGGACAACGGTGAACCGGTCACCTACACAAACTGGGGACTTCAAGAACCCGGTGATACCAGTCTCGGCGAAGAGGATTATGTTATTATAGGTCCTTCAGGGAAATGGGAGGACTTTGGACCCGGACATGGCGGAATATCCGCAATTCGGACAGCACTGATTGAGACAGAAAATTTGCCGGTGAAGCAGTAAGTTTTATGTCCCAGGCAAAAGGAGAAAAATGATGAAACATTCACCCTATACAAAAGGTTTGTCCTTGTTAATAGCAGTTGTTTCGCTTTTCATCGGTTTAGATTCGCACAGTATTGCTGCGGAAGAGGAGACAGGAACTTTTTCTGGACGCGTCATTGATGTAGAAGGGAATCCAGTCGCCGATTTACCCGTTATGATTGGACCCACGATGGCTATCGGACACAGGATTCACCCGGCTTTTTCTCCGACGAGTTATCCAACTACGCGACGCGCGCGCACAGATGCAGAGGGACGGTTTTCGATTACAGGTATTGCTGCAAGGATGTCGTACTTCAGCGCACTCCCTCGTAATGTGGATGCCCTGTTTCCAAAAGATCTCGAGACGAAAATTGCGAAGGCTATAGCAGAAAAGGATTTCGCTGCGATATACACGAGTGGCGTTACAGAGATGGAAACGGACGATTTTGAACCCGACTTTGAGGTTTTATCTATTGATATCCGCGGTATCACGTTCTATCCGCGTAGTGATTTTAGTCAGATCGGGTTTAGCGTTGAACCGGGATCCCATATTAAAAACGTGAAAGTCATTGTGCACCCTCGGATGCGGATTCGGGGACGCGTACTTTTTAAAGACGGGACACCGCTCCGCAACGCGCGGCTCCGCCTCGTTTTCAACTACACTCGTGCAGATGGGCAGGGACATGGCAGTTCAGGCGGAAGACCCCGAACAGATGCTGATGGCTACTTTCTCTTTAACTTGGATGAGAAAGATGACACTGCAAACTACACATTTTCGGTGGAGTACCAAGAACTTGAAGCGACGGCTGAACCTGTGCTTCTTAAGCCCGGGGACCGGCTTGATGGACTCACTTTCACTTTTGACAGCGAACCGATTGCGCCCAAACCACCACCTCCGAGAATGCCATTCAATCCGTCCGCTACGCTACCGGCACCCACCAAACCGATATCAGTCCCAGCATTTGATGCAGTTTGGATAGTGAACCCTGCAAATGGGCACGCTTATAAAAAGATTCCGTGCGAGTCCCGTGACGCTGCTGTTGCCCAAGCGACAGAAGAAAAAGTGCATCTCGTCACGATTAATGATGCTGAGGAGCAGGCGTGGCTCTCAGCGGTTTTTGGACATGAGTTCTATTGGATAGGGCTTAGCGATGCAGAAAAGGAAGGACAGTGGCAGTGGGATAACGGCGAACCTGTTACTTATGAAAATTGGTTACCCGACGATTTCTTTTCTGAAGCCTTCGACGCTGGTGAAAGAGATTACGCCGTCACGACCTTCACAGACGGGAAATGGTATGCCGTTAGTCCTGAAAGTATATTCTTGCGGATGACTGCCATGGCGATCCTTGAAAAGGCAGATATGCTTGATGGGCAATAATATTTGTCCGACCGTGATTTATCTCCGCCTTGATGTCCCAACATTGAAAAAAGGAGAATCTACATGAATCTTCAAGCTCTCAGCCTGAAACTTGGCATCCTCATCGGGATTTTGGTATTCTCCTTTACTGTCGTCCCTAAAGTGCAAGCAGATAACCGTCCGCAGGTTCGTGCGCGAGTCGTCTTTGCGGATGGGGCCCCGCTTGTGAACGCGGATATATATGTTCTGGTGGCAGACAGAGACTTTGATGGCAGCGGCTTCGGAACTTCAGGAGGTACAACGCAGACCGATTCTGCCGGATACTTTGTGGAAACCCTTGACGGAAATGATGATGAATTCTATATGCTCGGTGTTGCATATCAGGGACGTTTCGCGAAGGCACCGCCTTTTATTCTCCATAAAGGACAACCACAAGTTCATCTGCTTCTGACACTCGATGACAATGGCGTTCCAATAGACGGATGGAGACCTCGTCAAGTATTCACTACATTAGAAGCATTTCTTGAACCACCGCCGGTATGGGTAGTGAACCCGACAAATGGACATGCTTACAAAAGGATTTATTGCCCAGATATAATGGATGCAATGACTCTTGCCGCTGCAGAAAATGCTTATCTCGTTTCCATCAACGACGCAGCAGAAGAGGCATGGATACTGGGAGTCTTTGATCCAGATAGTTTTTGGATTGGGCTCAGCGATTTCGCTGAAGAGGGGCAGTGGGTCTGGCACAGCGGTGAACCTGTTACGTACACCAACTGGACAGAGAATCAAGAATACGGTGGTAACACCGAGGTGAACGATTACGTCATCTCTGAATGGGGCGACAAATGGCAGGCAGTCGCGCCTGGGGATACACATACCCCTTTTCTCAAAGCGGCAATCCTTGAAAGCGTACATACCCCTGTTAAGCAGATGCGGTCACTTTCGGAGATCGGCGTATGGGCTATAAACCCCGCAAATGGACACGCCTATAAAAAGATACGGTGCAAAAGCCTGGAAGCTGCGCGAGATTTTGCTGATGCCCAAGGCGCGCATCTCGTCGCTATTAACGACGCAGCGGAACAGGAGTGGCTTTTAGGACTCTTTGGGAATCATCTCTATTGGATTGGACTCAGCGATGCCGAAAAAGAAGGGGAATGGGTCTGGCAGAACGGTGAACCGCTCACCTATGAGAATTGGGGAGCCAAGCACAGTTTTCCGCGCAGCACCCTCTCACCAGAAAAGAAAGATAGTGCTATCATGACGTTTGTAAATGGACAATGGCATGCTGTCGGTTCTGGTGATCTACTCTGGCGGACGACAAAGATGGCGATCCTTGAGAAGGAGCCGCTACGAACCGGCGAAGCCACAGAAGATAAGTGAATCTATTATCTCAAGATACAAGATTTCCGCAGTAGGCACAAGCGTGTAACTCAACAGTCGCATCAAACGTTTCACGCTCAGGCGTTAGATAGGTCTCGTGGTTGGTGACACAATTTGTGTTTTCACACGATTTTGTAGCAGGCGCGATGTCTCGTTTCGGAGGTTGTGTCAAGATGAGTTGTTCCAGTCCCATGAGGCTGGCGATCAGTGCCATCCGAACCGGCACTGCGTTCGCGGACTGCTCAAAATAAGCGGCACGTGGGTCGTCGTCTAATTCATAAGCGAGTTCGTTGACGCGGGGGAGCGGGTGCATAATCATCGCGTCAGGCTTAGCGTTTTTCATGACCGCGGCATTCAGCAGATAACTTCCTCGGACAGTTGCAGCATCCATATTCGCTGGGAGTCGTTCCTCTTGAAGTCGGTTGACGTAGATGACATCCAACCTGTCAATCACCTCTGTAACGCTTTCTACCTCAAGCGGTTTTTGTCCGTGACACTGTTCGAGTTGCGCAAGTATCCACGGCGGCATCTGTAAAGGTTTCGGCGCGATGTGAATCAGGTTCCCACCGAATCGCGCGACGGCAAGGGTAAAGGAGTGTGCCGCTCGCCCGAACTGAAGATCTCCGCAGATACCAACAGTTAACCCTTGTATCTGCGATTTCCGCCGTATAATCGTATAGAGATCGGCGAGTGCCTGTGTTGGGTGTGTGTGGCTGCCGTCACCACCGTTGATGACTGGGACATGTGCGTGCTGTGCAATGACACGTGCCGAACCCGCCCAGTTATGTCGCACGACAATGAGATCGGCGTAATTCGTCACCATCCGTGCAGTATCGGCGAGCGTTTCGCCTTTAGCTGTAGAGGTTGCACGCGGATCAGAGAAGCCGAGCGTCCTCCCGTTGAGCCGTTCCATAGCACTCTCAAACGAGAGTCGGGTGCGTGTGCTCGGTTCATAGAAGAGCGTTGCGAGCAATTTCCCTCGGCAGATGCCTGCCCATGTTTCCTGTTGCGACTGCATTCCCGCTGCGAGTCGAAAAATCTGTTCAATTTCAAAATTCGATAAATCGTCGAGTGTTACCAGATGCCGCATTTTTCTCCCCTGGGACATTTTGTAAGTATACCCGTTAATTGCTTAGATTTCTATCTATTGAGAGATTGCATGAACGCTTCGAGACTGTCAGATTGCGGAACTGTAAGTAGCACTTGTTTGAGATCCTGCATATCGTCTATAGATTCAAGAGCTGGCTTTAAGGCATGAACTGCATCAGTCTTGAATTGCATCCCAAGCAACGTGATGATGCTTTCGATCATGCCTCTTCTCTCACCTTGTTCAAGACCTTGTTCAAGACCTTGTTCAAGACCTTGTTCAAGACCTTGTTCAAGACCTTGTTCAAGACCTTGTTCAAGACCTTCCTGTTTCGCGGCTTCCCTTGCTTCTTCAATATATTGTTGGAAAAAAGGAGATTCTTGCATGATGCCCTCCGGTAAAAGTTGTTTAATGAATTGTGGTTCGTAAACCAAACCGCTAAAAACACCTAATGCTGCCAATAAGGTATCCCGTGTATGCTGGTCTGTGATCGCCGATGCTGTTACGTCAACGCATTTTTCCAACCAGCGATTTGGCTCCATCCCTTCTGGAGATCTCATCAGCGGTGTGAAAGGCAGTAGTCCGGGTGCCTGCATTTCCAAAACTGATTGTCCATCTATCTGAATCAACCTGACCACTTTGTAGCACAGTGTATATTCATAGCCGTGTCCCTTGTAAGCATAATAGCCTTTATCGTCTCTGCCAGCCTTGGGGTGCAGATAGAGGACATTGGAGTAGACAGGTAACTCGTGTAAATTTACAAGAAAACCGTTATATCCTACAACGCGGGACCACATCGGCTTTCTACTGTCATCCGTTTGCACTTCGGTGTGCAGTATCACTGTTTCATTGCCGAGCTGCACTTTCAACGTACTATCACTTTGGTGCGTTTTAAGGGTCGGTTCCTCAGTTTCGAGGTTTTCCAGAACTGTAACATCTGAACGTCCCACCATGAATTCTGCGAATTCCTGTGAGTATTCCAGCATCATATATTTCGATACATTGTCGTAATACTGTGCCATGATCTAATTATAACCCAGATTTTCAAGAAATATCAATTTTTTTCAGCGGTAATTATGAATCAACCTTCAGACTTCCGACCAATTCTTTAACCGACCTCATATTCGCTTGATTGAGATAGGCATGTATGCCTTTTACGACTTCCATTGACGCTTGTGGATTGACGAAGTTCACTGTCCCGACCGCCACGGCAGACGCACCAGCGATGAAAAATTCCACAGCATCTGTCGCGGTCATAATGCCGCCCATCCCGACGATTGGAATGGAAACGCTTTTGTAAACCTCCCAAACCAATCGTAGTGCCACAGGCTTTATCGCAGGACCTGAGAGACCCCCTGTGACATTTGCGAGTTCCGGTTTCCGTGTTTCGGCGTTAATCGCCATACCGAGAAGCGTATTGATGGCAGAGAGCGCGTCCGCACCCGCATCCTCAACGGCGCGTGCGATTACGGTAATATCTGTAACGTTTGGGGATAGTTTCACCAATAGGGGCAGGTGTGTCATCGCGCGGACTTCTTTGACGAGTTGGTGTGCCAATGTTGCGTCAACACCGAAACTCATGCCGCCACAATCCAGATTTGGACAGGAAATATTGAGTTCCACACCCGCGATGCCGTCTGCTGTGTTTAGTTTCTCAGTGACTGTGAGATATTCTTCAACCGTTTTGCCACAGACATTGACAATCACCGGTACATCAAAATCGCGTAGGTAGGGCAGCTTCTCCGAAATAAAACCGTCTACGCCGACATTCTGCAACCCAATCGCATTGAGCATGCCGGAGGGCGTTTCCATGATGCGCTGCATCGGATTGCCGGGCCACGGCACACTCGTAACGCCTTTAACGACCACCGCGCCGAGCCGGTTCAGATCCACGAAATCGGCGTATTCAGAGCCGTAGCCGAATGTTCCGGATGCCGTCATGACGGGGTTCCGCATCTCGATTCCGCCGATATTCACACTGAGTGACAAGTCTGTTGTGTCCATTTTACGTAAATGTACGGAAGATAGTTGACAATTAATTAACTAAAAGAATAAAAGGCAAAAACCAACTCAAACAAGAAAATGAGAATTAAAACAACGCCCATCCAAAACGGTAATATCTTGTGGGACCATCTCGGTGATAACCTGTCCTTAAAAAAGCTTGAAACGGCTATAGCAGATAACGCAGTGAAGTATATGAGTGCTCCAAAGATATCTCCTGAAAGGGCACTGCGCATTGCCAAACCTATCGCACATATCCCAATGGAAATACCGACAATATTCGCTGATAATCTGTCCTTAAAAAAGCCTGAAACGGCTATAGGAGATAACGCAGTGAAGTATAGAAGTGCCTCAACGATATTTCCTGAAAGGGCACTGCGTGTTGCCAAACCTATCGCACATATTCCAAGGAAAATACCGACAATATGATGACGTTTCATATCACACGCTCCTACAGATAGTGCTTTTTTGAAGTATGTTAAAAAGCATCCCTTCAGTTCTGCATAAAAAATTTAGCACCAATATACCTTGAATGTCAAGTGATTTTTTCTATTCTATCAGCGCGAAGGGTCACCAGCTCAGGTAAACAACGCGAAAATCAAAAATCAGTCCCAGAATGCTTATTATGGATGCGACGATCACATCACCGATAACCAGACCGATGAAAAACGGAATTGAGCGTCGGTATAAACGAACACCACCTGTTGAGAGTAAAATTCGTTTGATCGTCCAGCTGATTAAGAGCGGAAACCATAACCCCGTAAATGTCCACCAACTTGAGACGACATACCCCACTGGATGTAGGGGCCACTGAATGAATCGCCATCGCAAGAGCAAGAGACTGACAGCAAAACCAAATCCACCGGCGGTGTAGAGCATACCGCTGATGCTCGTTTCGCTCGGATTGTAGAGCCACCCCGCAAGTCTGTTGAAAGCGGCGCGCGCATACCACGAACGCGCTTGCTCTAAACCGACTTGGTAAGAGAGATGCAGATGACCCCACGCAGCGGAGAGCGCGCCCACGAAAATAGCAATCGCTAATACCCAAAGCAGTTGGGACGGGTTGAAACGGGTTTGATGCGCGAGTTTCAACCCCTCCAACTGATGCGGCATCGGATGTGCGCGGTAAGAGAGGTGGTTTAGCCAAAAGAAGAGCGACATCACCGAAAGATTGCGATTGCCGATGCGGCGTGTGCCGAGCGCATCTGTTAAAAGCAGGTCGGGACCGGCGTTGTACAGATCGTGTGCAGGCGGACCGAGTTCAGCACGGATACGGGTGATTGTCACCGACATGGCGAAATAAAGCAGAAAAAATAACACTGCGAACCAGAGTGACATCCCTGCCTTGAGGCAGAACGCCAGAATCAAGATAAATCCGATGATCACCGCAATCGCTGCTGTCCTATAACGCAACGCTTCACCGTCATCATTCGTAGGGGGTTTTTGCTTGGGTGTTTCTTCAGGGTTTTCCTGCCCGCGCGGACGAGGTAACCTCGCCCCTACGAAAACGGTTTGCAGCACGACCTTGACGTGTGCGCGTCCCATCCATAATGTCCAGAGAAATAGAGCCATCCATACACCCCGAATTTGCGCCATCTCTTTCGGAAATCCGATAGCCCCTCGCCACCCGAAACTCTCACCAATAATCCTCTGAAAGTGCCAAAACAGATGAAAAAACCAGCAAGAGAATCCCAAATCGAGTGGTATTAGGAAACCGACACCGATAGCAAACGGGAAAAAACTGATACGGAAGCCGGGATTATTCATTGCACTCCACGGTTTATCAGGAAGCCGAAACCCACGATAGAGTGGAATTGTTGGAAAAACCGGATCAATCTGGTGTAAACTATAGAGCAAGTTTAGGATAGCGGCGATGCTTAAACCGACAACCATCATCCGCCGATTAAAAAACAGATGCGGTGTGGTTCGGAGATTGCCTGTATTTAATGCTGCGCGCGTGATTTCATAAGGGAGTTGCGCAATTGGATAGGTAAGCCGCTCGTGCTCCTGCCACTGTTTACGTAGAAGCACATTGAGGCAGAGCATTGTTACGCCGATGACGAGACAGAAACCGACCCAAAGCAGCGTCGGCAGCAACCATGCGTGTATGTGTGCCTGAAGATAGAACGTGGATTCACCTTCATAGAAACCACGTAATACCTCTTGCTTTCCGACAACAAGCCATTCTGGGAGATGCTGATGAAAGAGTTGTGCCCATTCGTTCTCAGTTGTCGCGTACCAAAAGCCGTTGCCCATCAATGGTACCAAGACTTGTAACATATCGCGTCCAGCGAAAACGGACGCTTGGCACAGCATTGCATAGATCGTTAACAATTCTGCCTGCGTAAACGCCAATGTTGGACGCAAACGCCGCAGTATCGCACCGATTCCAATAAGCACAAGCAACGTAAACAACACATTGAACAGCAACGCCAAACTCGTGGGACGGTTGGAATCCCAGATATAACTGAGATGTAGTACCCAGTAACTATTAAATGGAATGAGGACGATGCCGATGAGCGTTGCGCGTAGGGTGATGGAGCTTTTGGAAGGGTGTTTCATATTAGTGCGGGTTGCAAGTTACACGCCTGGAAGGAGATAACAAGAAATGCTGACAATGGTGGTATTCGGTCTCGTCGTTATAATTATGATATGTGGCGGCATGTTACTCGCACGCTTGGGAACAGCTGCCAAATCCAAAGGTTCATGGATGTGGGGGTGTTTTATTCTCATCGCACTTATCTGTTTTCCACTTTTTCTCATAGGTCTTGGCGTGTGGTTTCTCTACTTTAGCGGAATATCGTCAGGACAATTTAGCCCATTTGGTTAAAGAACAGACGCGTGGATGCTATTATAGTATTCAGGACTTACGCAAACTGAGCAAATATCGGACTTATGGACACAAAGAAGCGGTGTTTTCCACATTTTTAACCCCCTAAATCCCCCTTATCAGGGGGACTTTAAAAGGAAATGCGTAAGTCCTAAGTATTTTAGCAAATTAGAGATCTTCCTCAGTAGCAGTTGGTTGGGTATCCGTGGTAGGTTTACCTGCAAGATAGAGGAACCATAGCGTGAGACCGACTGCGATGAGTATCCACAACCCTCCCCAAACTTCAGTCGGAATACCTGTCACTTCCGAGAGCATCCGTGCATCCGAACGCAGATGAGATCTGTCAAGGATATCGCTCTTGATGTCAAGGATCGCGTAAAGGCAACTTGTTACGCCGATGACCCGTAGAATCCAATCGTTGACACCCTCTGGCAGAAAAAACCCGATCGCGAGCAACACGACCCCGAAGCCGATGCCGAACAGATAGGTAAATGTGCTTTCGCCGAAGCCGATAGAGATCGCCACCATGCCCAAACCGATAAGAACACTAATCGCCTTATCAAGGTGCGTCCTTGCTGCCAGAAGCAGGATAAGTCCACCCCACAGTAGACTGCCGAGGTAGCCCGCAGTCAATGTCCAGAACCGTGAACCGCCTTGTGTAAGCGCATGCCCACCCTGCTGTGGGTTAATTTGAATTTCGACGACCCTACCCCCAGTCACGATTGCGGCAAGCCCGTGGCTCACCTCATGCATGAACACCACGAAGATTTTGAGCGGGTACACAAACAGTGTATCCCATAAGAACACAATCCCTATAAAAATTAGAAGCAGGGCAACATAGCGTTTAAAAAGTGACAACATAACGCCTCTTCTTTTGAATAGCAAGTTTTCGGTTCGCAAGCAGCACCGACTTTTGAATAGCAAGTTTTCGGTTCGCAAGCAGCACCGACTTTTGAATAGCAAGTTTTCGGTTCGCAAGCAGCACCGAAAATTACTTGTATTTTACGACGAAATCTGCTATAGTATATCACAAGATGTCTAAAATATACAATTCCAAAAATAAAGGGGCGCGCTTCCAAAGTGCCTAAGAAAATAAATGAATACATTCGGTCATCTTTTTCGGATTACGACTTGGGGCGAGTCGCACGGCGGTGCTGTCGGCGTTGTCATTGATGGATGTCCACCGCAGATTGACGTAGATATCTCCACAATACAATTTGAACTCGACCGGCGAAAACCAGGACAAAGCCGTCTCACGACACAGCGTCAAGAAAGCGATACTGTTGAAATCCTTTCCGGTGTTTTTGAGGGAAAAACGCTCGGAACGCCTATCTCCATGCTGGTATGGAATAAAGACGCGCGTCCTTCAGCCTACGAACACCTCAAAGACCTTTATCGTCCCTCACATGCCGATTTCACGTATCAACAGAAGTACGGCATCCGAAACTGGCAGGGCGGCGGAAGGGCAAGCGCACGGGAAACGATCGGTCGCGTCGCTGCAGGGGCAATCGCAAAGCAAATCTTGCGTGATAACGCTGAAACCGAAACGCTCGCTTATGTCAAACAGATTCATACACTCGCAGCCGAAGTAGATACGGACACAGTAACGCTTGAACAGATAGAAGAGAGTCCTGTGCGGTGTCCTGACCCGATTGCCAGCCCAAAAATGGCGGAACGCATTGATCAGGCACGACGTGACCGAGATTCTCTCGGTGGTATCATTGAGTCTGTTGCGCGTAACGTCCCTGTTGGACTCGGTGAACCGGTTTTCGACAAACTCAAGGCAGATTTGGCGAAAGCGATGATGTCCCTCCCGGCAACGATGGGTTTCCAAATCGGATCGGGCTTTGATGGCATCACGATGACGGGTTCCGAACACAACGATGCTTTTTATGTGAAAAAAAACGACGCGGGGGAACAGATTCGGACCCGCACAAACAATTCCGGTGGTACACAAGGCGGTATTTCAAACGGCGAAAATATTGTATTCCAAGTCGCGTTCAAACCGACAGCAACGATCGGCAAGCCGCAACAGACGGTTGATATAGACGGAAACGAGGTAACGTTAGAGGCAAGCGGACGACACGATCCGTGTGTATTAGTACGCGCGCCTGCGATTGTGGAGGCGATGGTGGCACTTGTCCTCACAGATCATCTGCTCCGCCAACGTGCGAAATCTTAATGCAGGGCCAAACAATCATAACCACACACGATGTCGATGAACTCTTCATTTCTACGATTGTTCGGCTGATCCAACGGCGCGCTTTCCCGAACCTTCGGAATATCATCGCCAAAACACATTCAGCCGACATCGCTCGCTGGTTTCCGCGGCTCCGCACGGAAGCGAAAAGCAGTCTTTTCAAGATTCTGGTTGAAGAAAAACGGATGGGAGAGGTGCTGCGGGACCTGAACAGTGCGGATATCAGCGAATTTGTTGAAGAAACAGAGCCATCTGTTGTCGCAACTATTTTGCACACAATGCCTGCTGATGATGTGACGCGGATTCTCTCTGACCTGCCTGAAGAGAAAAAGGCAGTGCTGCTTGAGCGCATTGAGGGCGCGACTTCCGCGGATGTTGAACGCCTGCTCGCATATGAGGAGAAAACCGCTTTTTTATTGGAAAAGACTCTCCTTTTTTAGTAGATTAGCGGAAGAATACGACAATGGAAACCACAGCACCGAAAATTAGAGGGATCTCACCTGACGAAACGCTGGAGGCCTGCGCGCGGCAGATCATCGTTAACTATTTTCATCAAATGATGTCCTATAAAGAAGGTGCCAAGGCGGGTAACGATATTGAATTTGTCCACGAGATGCGAGTTACCTCGCGTCGTTTACGCACCGCAATGGACAATTTTCTTGACTGTTTTCCTGAGAAGGCATTTAATAAACACTACAAAAAGGTAAAATCAATAACCCGAACGTTAGGAGCCGTACGTGACTTGGATGTCCTCATCGCTCGGTTTGAAAAAGGATTAGACACTTTATCTGAAGCCGAACAAGCAGACATCCGTGGGTTAATAGAACATTTACAGCAAGCACACGAAAACGCTCGAAAACCGATGCTAACGCTCTTCGCGAAACTTGAAGAGACCGGTTTTGAGATCAAGTTTTTGGAATTCTTTGTAGGAGGGGTTTCTAACCCTGATGAAGGACGTTAGCATTGCTCTGTTTAGGAAATAAAAAATGGCAAAAGCGCATAAAATCACCGGCGTTAAACCGCTGCGCAGCTATCGCGAAAACGCACGTATTATTCTTCCGCAGAAGATTGAAGAGGTCTACACGTGGGAACCGTTTATTCACGACGCAGCGAGGCGTGAAGAACTCCATAATATGCGGATTTCGATTAAACGTCTTCGGTATACGATGGAACTCTTTCGTTTAGCTTACGGGTCTCCGAAAATGCATTCCGGAGAAGTTCCTATGGCAGACAACAAACGTTTTACTGAATTTCTCAAGGTGATTGTTGATCTGCAAGAGATACTCGGCGATATCCACGACTGTGATGTCGTCTTAGAGATTCTAACCGATTATGGGACACAATCAGAGCAGGGGACTGTAACACCCGGTATTGCTAAGCTCATTACTCAGGCAAGAGAGACCCGAAACGCGGATTACAAAACATTTTTGGCAAAATGGGAACAACTATCAGCAGCAAACTTCAAACACCAACTGTTATCCTTTTTCGGTGCCGCTCGCAAACCGAAAACTTGCTATTCAAAAGTCGGTGCCGCTCGCAAACCGAAAACTTGCTATTCAAAAGTTGGCATCATAATCAATTCAATCGCAAAAAAACACGTGGAACACGTGCCTACAGGAGATAATCGCAATGCGTAGTAACGTTGTCGGTGTCGATATGGGGGGCACCAAGATTCTGTCCGCTGTCATTGACGCTGAAGGCAATATCTTAAGTACAGCCAAAGTTCCAACGAAGGCGGACGCAGGCACATCTGTTGTCATTGATCGGATCGCCGCCTCTATCCAAAAGGCTATTGGCAAATCAGGCGTTAATGAAGCGTCAATTGAAGCAGTCGGGATCGGCGCGCCGGGACCGCTTGATCCAGAGACAGGTGTTGTTATTTTCGCGCCGAACCTCGGTTGGCGAGACGTTCCACTGAAGGCAGAACTTGAAGCACGCATCGGCATTCCGACGTTCGTTGATAACGATGTGAACGTTGGAACACTCGGCGAACACGTGTTCGGGGCTGGACAAGGGGTACAAAACGTCGTCGGGATTTTTGTAGGCACTGGCATCGGTGGCGGTATTATCCTGCAAGGCGAATTGTTCCATGGTGCAAGCAAAACAGCTGGCGAAATCGGGCATATTATTGTCAAAGCCGGTGGACCGAGATGCGGATGCGGTAGACGTGGCTGTTTGGAGGCACTCGCAAGCCGAACCGCTATGGCCAAACAGTTCCAGAAGGCAATTCTGAAAAAAGGAAAGAAAAGTGTGATCTCCAAACTCACTGATGGCGACTTGAGTACCATTCGGAGTGGCGTTTTGGCGAAGGCGATTCGCGCAAACGATAAACTTACCTTGAAAGTTTTCAAAAAAGCGACAAAATACCTCGGCATCGGCATTGGCTCTATCGTGAATTTCTTAAATCCTGAGATGATTATATTAGGCGGCGGTGTCGTTGAAGCACTTGACGATACGTTTTTAGATAATATCCGTGCCGCAGCGGGAAAATACGCGCTCCCGAATACATTAGACGGGGTCCAGATTGTGCAAGCGAAACTCGGCGACAATTCCGGTATTCTTGGCGCAGCAGCACTGGCACGACAACGGTTTACCAGCGACATAGGGTAACCGAGAGGCAGCAGCATCGTTATACTTTAAGTATAACGCAAGTTGCCAGTTTGTAGCATAACCTGTTAGGTTGTGCATCCTCGGACGCAGGCTAACAGCCTACGCTACAAAAATCCTAAGAATCATAAACCATTTCAATGAAAAATGGTATCTGCACGCCTAAAATTCCGTAAGTAGCAACTTAGGTTAAGTATAGCAAGTTTTGGAAATCTACAAGCTGCGCCACATTTCTATAGCAAGTTTTGGCTTGCAAGCTGTGCCAAAATTGAGGGAGGGAGCATCCATGTTAGTTGATGATAACAGAGAAGAACATCGGATGATGATTTTCGGCAACGATAGCAGTCTTGTCCAAGATCGGTTAATCGTCGAAAATGACGCAGCGCGCGACGGAATCCTCGCACAGAAGGTTCATGTGGATTCTTATACCGTCACGTTGTATGTGTTACTGAAGGATTACGGTCTCACACCGGTCTTTCGTATCAAGCCGCGCATCCGCTTCCATCGTTCTAACTACGATAACCTCTCTTCAAGCGCACCCATCCGGTATAGTCTTGACGACATCATCCATTTTGCTGAGCTGAAACGTGGTGTTGACTTGACTGAAAAGATTGACGATGTGAAACTTGCAGAGATCCTCGGTGACGCGCCTGCACTGAAGGATGTTGCAGATGATCCAGCATTGCAACTCGTTTCACAACGCGATGTCTCCCTTCGGAACCCGCCCTTCAAAACCAAAACCAAGGTCTTTGGCAAAAGCGAAGATGAAGGCGTGGAAGAAGGTGGTATCCCGATTGGAACGTTCCTTGATGCACTTAACCAACCACAACGTACGGAGCAAATTTTCAAACAGTTTGCACGGGGCAGCGAGTTCGCACGCGATTTGCGAGAGGCGTTATCACCTTACGAAGATTTTGAATTTCAATTTGGGCTTTATTCTCGATACGAACGGCGAGATTGCGTCTTGGCGAGTGGTGATGCTGAAACCAGTGGGAACTACCGCGCAACCTTTGATCCTTGGACTGCCCTCGGTTATATCCGTACTGCTGGTGATATGCAGCAGTTCCAAATTTTAATGCATGAACGCGGGACACGATGGGAACATAAGATTATGTTGGAACAGATGGATGCGCCAACCCGTGAACGCCTCGCTACAGAAATCCCAGGGCTTCGTCGCGAGTATCTAATTGGGCGCGTCTTATCCAAAAGTCAAACCGCCTTGACCCGCTTGGCTGAACTTCGCCAATCCCAACTAAACCTCACAACCGATTTACAGACCGGATATACACTACGGTTAGAGATACCGGTTCCCAAAAAACGGTTCTCTGTGATAGAACACCGTCGAAAATTGCGGGAAACTTTTAATGGCGGTGGTGCCTATCGTCTGCATCCGCTGAACGGCGAATTTGTTGAGAGACATCATAACATGGCAAAGGGTATCCGAAACGGCATCATCTGGACCTTGGATTCTGTTGAACTACTCACGGGGCAGCTACCATTAGAGGTACACGATGAAGGCTTCCTTATTATCAAAACACCGCATCAGAACAGATTTGTGGTGCGTTCTGCCGAAGAACTCCGTGAACGTCTGCCGAAAAACGGGTTCGAGAAGTGTTGGAATGAAAATGTTGATGTCGGTGGTTATACGGTACTCAGCCAAATGAGTGGCAGAGTCTATGCCATCAGTTACGGACGCAGAAATACAGGCAGCATTCATGAAGGGAACATCACGCAAGAAGAGGTCGCGCATTATCTTTCAATTGAATACTTAGGGATAGAACCGTCGCGTACCGATACTTCGCATTTTAGCATACCTGCAGACGCACAGCGAAGCTTCTTCGACAGGCTTTTTAATAGGCAGCCTACACCGCCTCTTTTTAACCATCTGATTAAAACTGAGGCACAAGTTATCTCCGAAATGAAAATCCTTGCGCAGCATTGTAAAGAAAAACTGGAGATTCCATAGGCGTTCAGATTTTACGTTGGAAACTATCTCGGTGAGGTAAAACAGATGATACGCTATCTTAAAGTTAAGGGACTCAATAATAGACTTGACAACGAATTCAAATTCAATGAAGACTTAAACATTTTTACTGGAGCAAACGGATCCGGTAAAACGACATTACTGAAACTGATATGGTATCTCATTAGTGGGAATCTTAATCAAATCCTTGCTCAAATTCCGTTTCATTCCATTGCAATTCAAACGGATATGTTCGCTTTGAGCATGGAACGCGTTGAACCTGACCGAGTTACACTTGATTACAGTTTTGGTAAAGAGGAAGGCGTGTACGAATTTATTGTCATTGCAGCGGAGACTGGAAGGATTGACCGGAAGGATGTGGGTTGGGTAAATGCCCTTGAAAAACGGATCGCGCGAACGACCAAGCGGAGTCTATTCTTCCCAACCTTTAGAAGAATTGAGGGTGGTTTTTCGCGAGTTGCAATGGACAGTGACGACTCAACGATAAGATTTCGCGCTTCCGCGCCAGAAATGCTTCAAGATTCAATGTTGAGATTCTCCGATGAGGTGTCAATCAATGAACACAAGTTCATTGCTTCGATCTCAACAGAGGATCTCCGTGAACTACTCACGCAGAAATACGCTGATATTTATGAAGAAATCACCACACGCCAGGCACAGGTATTAGAAAACATTTCAAAAGAGATACAAAACAATCCAGATACGGACAAAGTTTCTGAGATTCCTCAAGATGCTTCGGCTGTTCTGAATGCTATTCAGAAAGTTAATAAGGAACGGGAACAGTTGAGTAAACCGTTTTCTGTGCTATCTGAGTTGTCTCGTAAAATTCTACGATATGAAGCGATACGTGTTACTGGGCGGGTTGTTCGTGGGGAAACTACCGACGGAATTACTTTGGGAAAAGAAAACGATGGAATTACTGTTGGCGAAGCAAAAGATGCTATTTCCTCTGATAAACTCTCTTCCGGTGAAAAGCAGATGCTTAGTTTTCTTTGTTACAACGTATTTAGCAAAGACACAACTATTTTCATTGATGAGCCCGAGTTAAGTCTGCATGTGGATTGGGAAGGGATCCTCTTGCCGACTCTGCTTGAACAGGCAACGACTAACCAGTTTTTTGTAGCGACACATTCGCCTTTCATCTACACCATGTATCCTGATAAAGAATTTATGTTAGATGATACTCGGGGATATCAAGGAGAGACTTAATGCCAACACCGAATCCAATGACAGTGGAACAGTTAGTTGGTGTTCTGCGGAGGTCTCGCAAACCGAGAATTGTTGTTGAGGGGGACGATGATGTAATTATCTATCGGGAATTAACCAAGCGAATTGGAATACTCGAAGTAGTCCCATTGCCTTCCGGAGGAAGGAAGAAATTACTTCAAGTTTATGAACGTAGAAGCGAATTCGCCCATGTTCCTGTTGCTTTTATCGCAGATCAGGATATGTGGTTGTTCTCTGGGATTGAGCCAGGTTACGAAGATGTTATTTGGACTAACGGATACAGTATTGAAAATGACTTGTATTCCGATGCAGGCTTAGAACGTCTTTTGGATGAAAGTGATACACTTGAACATCAACAAATTCTGGACTCTATCAGCACATGGTTCGCATTCGCCGTTGAAGAGTATTTAGCAGGAAATGCCCCAAATCTTGACCTGCATTGTGACGAAATGGTTCCACCTGGTAAAACTGAATTGGATACAGACTTCTGCGCCCGTCAAGGTTTTCGCACCCCTAATGCAGAGCGAGTGCAACAAATCAGATCCGCATATCAACTATTACTTAGGGGAAAACAACTTTTCCAGTTATTGGTTTGTTTCTTGAGCAAACCTACCCACGGTTTTGAGAAGGCAAGCCTTAACGATTATGCTCTGTACAACTTGGCACTTAGAATGCCGGAACAGCACCTGTTGCTGGATAGATTAATGGAAGAGGTAAAGGACAAAATTGCAGCACACAGAGTTCCTGCCTGAAAAAAATAAAACCCTGATAGAAGGAAATACTGAAAAACAATGGAAAACCGTAGAAAAATCCTTATCACAGGAGCCTCTGGCTATATTGCTGGACGGATGCTCGCTGAATTTCGTGAACGCTATGAACTCGTACTCTTAGATGTAAGAACCACGAATCGGCAAGGAGAAGAGGTCGAAGGGATTCAGATTGCCGAACTCACTAATCCTGACCGAGACATATATCGACACTTTTTTGAAGGTGTTGACGCTGTCGTTCACTGCGCCTTTAAGGGTGGTAGTTTTGAGAACGAACTCGCTAACGTTCAGATGGCATACAATCTCTATCAAACCTGTGTTGAAACGGATGTCCGACGCGTTGTTGTCTGCAGTTCTAATCATGCCGCCGACTATTATGAACGGCTCATCTGGGCAGATAAGTGGGATGTGGTAACGCCAGAGATGCGTCCGTTGTCAGATAACTTCTACGGATGGGCAAAAGAGGCTTACGAACATCTCGGATTTGTTTTTGCGACTGGACATGTTGACGGTAAGAAATTACAGAACGTGCAGTTACGTATCGGTGGCCCGCGGGAGACGGATATGGCGAATTCCTCAGCGGACGATTTGAAGGCGATGCACCGTGGACTCGGCGCGTATTTGAGCGTCCGAGATCAGGTGCAACTCTTCGTCAAGAGCATTGAGACGGAGAACATAGAAGATGAAAACGGAATCCCGTTCCAGATATTCTACGGTATCAGTGATAATACGCATAAGTTTTGGAGTATTGCCAATGCTCGGAAAGTGATAGGTTATGCGCCAGAAGACGACAGTCAACTCCGTTTTGCTGACCGGTTGGCAGAGTTATTAGAACAGGCGAAATAGACGTAGTAAAACGGTTTTAATGCCCATCGAAAGAAAAAGCCTCCGGATGTATAAATCAAAACAGAGGCTTTTGAAGTATCGGTTCAAGAAACTTATTACTCTATGGACGGCTCCTTCAGTTAAGCACTTCCAGTACCAGTGCCAACCCGTCTGAAAAGTTATGCGCCTCCAGATACTTGGGTTCAATCATCCACTCTCCGGTTTTATCAATGTATCCCCACCGTTCTTTAAGGCGAGCAGCTGCAAGGCCTTCAGAGAATCTATAAGCTTCTTCAAACTGCGGTTCAACGATGACACGCCCCATTTTATCAGCAAACCCATATTTGCCATCTATTTTTACGCTAATCAATCCTTCAGAAAAGTAGGGGTAATAGGAGACATAATCAAAATCAAATTTCACGGCTACGTCTCCCATCATATCAATGAAGACGTGTTCACCCGTTTCTATTTGGACATGAGCGAGTCCTTCGGAGAAGTCGTCTACCTCTCTAAATTGAGGTGGGATGACTATCGCTCCGGTTTTATCAATATATCCTTCACCTGTGCATTCCCAATCAGTAGTGTAACCGCGGCTGTTCATCTCATCTTCTCGACAGACCCCCGCGACAGCCAACCCATCACAAAAGGGGGCCCAGCAATCGTAATGAGACAGTGGAATAAGTTCCCATGCACCAGTGTGGTTAATATAACCTTTTTGTCTGTTGGTTCGTACATAGGCAAGCCCATCAGAGAAGTCGTTTACCTCCTCAAACGTCGGAGGTATCACTATTGTAGCGGACTTGTCAATGTAACCATGCTTCCCATTTATGAAAACAGCGGCGATCCCTTCTGAAAATCCGAGTGCCCACTCAAATTGCGGAGGGATGACAAAATGTCCATTTTTGTCAATAAACCCGTATTTTCCTTCAATTTCTACAGTCGCTAATCCATCGGTATAATCGTAGCAACGATCAAACTGGGGAGGGACGACAAAATGCCCACTTTTATCAATGTAACCAAATTTGGAACCAAGTATTGGCATTTTTAATACTCATCCTATGAGTTAAGCGGGGTTCTGTATTACTTTTGATCCATGGGAACCCGCCTTTTGAATATGAAATGAATTACTCAGGAAGAGTTACGGTGAGTAGCCCACTATCAATCAGTTTTGCTGACCAGTTAGCGGAATTGTTAAAACAGGCGAAAGAAACATAACGCGTAATTTCTCTGCTTCTTTCTGTAGGAGCGACCTCTGGTCGCGATTCCCTCTAAAGAGATTAACGATCTGTTAGATTTGTGGACTCTGAGTAACTACATGCACAAGGGGGATGACACTTTTCACATTCTCAATTTGCGATGGCTTTCGTAAGTCCAAGTTGTTATTCCAAAGTATAGCATAAAAGACGTTTATTCGTGAGAAAATTCGCACTTGACAACACCGACGGAGACTTGTAAAATAGCGGTATCTCGTGCAAGGAGCCTACGATGCCGAACTTTACAGCAGAAGAACTCACTGCTATTTGCCTTAACGTCTTCCAAAAATTAAATATCCCAGCAGCCGAAGCGGAAATCGTAACCCGTTCTATGGTGGATGCGAATCGTGTCGGACACGATTCACACGGCGTTATTCATCTCGCAAAATATGTACGCGAGCTGGAGGCAGGATTAATTCAACCCGGCACTCCAATAGAAACGCTGCACGAATCCATGTCGATCGCGGTGTTAGATGGGAACTGGGGGTTCGGTCCCGTGATTGCGACGCGCGCCGTTGAATTGGCGATTGCAAAGGCAAAACAGACGGACATCAGTTCCGTTGCTGTCTCACGGTGTAATGAGGTGGGGCGGTTAGGTGGATATGCGTGTCTCGCAGCGGATGCGGAGATGATTGGGTTGCTCATGGCAAACGACCACGGCGGTGGCACTTGCGTCGCCCCGTACGGCGGCGTTGAAGGCAGACTCTCTACCAATCCGATCGCGTGTGCTGTGCCGATTGAGGAACAAGCTCCGATCGTGTTGGATATGTCCACAAGCACTGTCGCATCGGGAAAGATTCGGGTTAAACAGCATCAAGACGAGGCACTCCCGCACGGATGGTTGATTGACGCAGAAGGCGAGTCAACGACAAATGCGGACGACTTCTACAGTACACCACCCGCTGCTTTATTACCGTTCGGCGGGATTGCTGCACACAAAGGATTTGGTCTAAGCGTTATTGTTGATATTCTGGCAGGCACACTCACAGGTGCTGGGTGTAGTCAAGGCGCGGATGCCCGCGTCGGTAATGGGTTGTTTGTGCTTGCAATCAATGTTGCGAGTTTTAGAGGGTTTCCGGGGTTCAGTGCCGAGATAGAGCGTTTTATAGCGTATCTCAAATCAGCGAAACGCGCTGCTGGTGTTGACGTAATTCGGATGCCGGGGGAACGCGGTTGGGAGGAACAACGCAAGCGAGAACGGGAAGGTATTCCGATAGACGCGGAGACGTGGGAGCAAATTCAGGCACTGTAAAGTAAATTAACGTGAGTTTGATTCAGTGGTTCTCTTTCGTACACTAAAACCGTAGTCCGTAATGTAATGGAGGGCGGATTTCGAGAAAGGCACGTTAACGTCTAAACCCGCGCCACTTATCCGCAAGGAAAATTAAAAAAGTGAATCACCTATCTCTGGGTGAAAAAGGTGCGCCTTGTCCATGTTGAAATTGACTGTCAACAGCGTATTGTGTTGCGGCATATTGATAAGATCCGACTGTGCAACAAAGTTGTTTTTCTCGGTCCGCAAATATAAGAGTGCATGATTTCCGAGCGGCTCAACCAGTTCCACTTGTGTATCAACACTGTTCTTCCTATTTTCACCGAGGAGAATATCCTCTGGACGGATACCGAGCGTTACTGCGTCTCCCGAAAGTTTGGTGAGTGCCGACTGGAGTTGGGGCGTTAGTTCTACCTCAAAACTCTCAAATCGGAGTGTCGGGGTGCCGCCATTACTCACAATCTGCGTCTCTATAAAGTTCATCGGTGGTGTGCCGATGAAACCGCCGACGAATTGGTTTGCAGGCTTGTGGTAAAGCGTTCCGGGATCGGCAATCTGTTGGATTTTCCCCTCATTGAGAACGACTATCTGATCCCCCATTGTCATCGCTTCAACTTGGTCATGGGTGACGTAGACAATAGTCGCGTTGAGTCGGTCATGCAGCCGACTGATTTCCATCCGCATTTGCACACGCAGCTTCGCGTCAAGGTTGCTCAACGGTTCATCGAATAGGAACACCTTCGGATGTCGCACGATTGCCCTACCAACCGCGACGCGTTGGCGTTCACCACCGGAGAGATGCTTCGGTTTGCGGTTCAAGAGATGCGAAATGCTCAGAATCTCCGCCGCTTCGTTGACGCGCTGTTCAATTTCCGCTTTCGGATATTTGCGAAGTTTCAACCCGAACGCCATGTTCTTATACACCGTCATGTGTGGATAGAGCGCATAGTTTTGGAAGACCATAGCGATGTCCCTATCTTTAGGCGGCGTGTCGTTGATGCGTTCGTCGTCGATATAGATGTCGCCTTCGGTAATCTCCTCCAACCCGGCAATCATCCGTAACATCGTCGATTTGCCGCATCCTGACGGACCGACGAGTACGGTAAATGACTCATCTGGAATCTGAAAATCCGCCTGTTCAACTGCGAGGACATCACCATCGTAAATTTTGGTGACATCTTTCAAGGTGACCTGTGCCATAATTACTTATACACTCGTATGGTAGCGCGAACTGTGAAGTCGCGTGTTATACTGCCACTGGCTGACAGCCTATGCTACAAAAAAGTTTGACATACTCCCCCCGCTAAAGCAGGGGGATTCTTAGAAACCTCCTGCGCAGGGCGGATTGTGGTATCAACAAGAGTTGCTTGCGATAGCAAGTCTGATACCCTCTACTCCAAAGGTTGATGCCCCAACCTTGAGAATGTTTATAGCCGCGTTAATATCGCGGTCATGGTGAGTTTTACAATGTTCACAGGTCCATTTTCTATCGCTCAATTGAAGTTCGACGCCGTTTTCGCAGATGTGGCACACGCTGGTAGTAGGTGTCCATTGGTCGATGCATTCGACACGTTTTCCACGTTTTTGTGCTTGCCATCTAAGTTTCTGCATGAAAGCGTAGAAACCTATATCGGATACTTTGCGACCCCAGAGGCGTTTCATACCCTCAAGGTTCAGGGTTTCAAAGAACAGAACGTCGAATCTACGAACCAACTCAAGAGCAAGTTTCCAATGGTGATCTTCACGTTGCCTTGCAACCTTGCGATGTTGGCGTGCATGATGTTTGCGGGCACGTTCTCGATTGTTACTGCCACGTTGTTTGGTGGACAATTGGCGATTGGCAGTTCTCACTTTGTTAATGGATTCTGTGTAAAATTGAGGCGATTGATATTGTCTACCGTTAGAGCCTGTCAACATTGTTTTCACACCCATATCAAACCCAGCAGCATTACCCGTCATTGGTTTGAGATGGGACCGAACGTGATCTGTAACAACAGACATGTAAAAATCATCAAGCGAATCCGCTTTGATCGTAATAGTTTTGATATTGCCAAATATGGGACGACTGAGATTAAATCGGTAAGTTTTTCCCATGATCGTCACGCTGTCAGAATAGATACCGAAACCAAGATCGCCAGCGACGGGGTTAGCAAACTTGTATCCGCTGGGACACATCGTAAAGGAGTAAGGCTTTCGCACGGATCGGAATTTCGGCGGCTTTTTAGCAATACCTCTAAAAAAACGTTGGTATCCGGTATCCAGACGTTTCAATATATCGCGTGCCGCCCATGAATCCAACTCACGCCAATGGGCAAAAACTTCGGGGTGAGCATTCCGCAATATAGTGAACTCACGAGACATCTCACGATAGGACATATACGGCAGCCCAAGAGCATAGCGCGTGCGTTGCCAACCGAGAAAATAGTTCCAGATGGTGTGTGCTATCCACGTCTTTCGCTTCAGATGCCGATTACGTTTAGCACGAAAGAGTTTGTAAAGTGTGGTATACATGGTGTTCCTTTACATGGTGATACCGCTATGAAACGGAGCAGTGGCACTCCCAAGCGGGAGGTCATATCCACTGCCACCATGTAAGAATATTAAACCACAACTTACAAAAAATGTCAAGGTTTTTTTCAAAAAACGCTTTGGTCTAATTCACGAGGGCGAGTCTGTATCCCCCAGCTAAAGCAAGGAGGTTTTAGACTCGGAAACGTTGATAAAGGAAGCGTTACGTCCGGTGTTTTATTCTGCTGGACGAAACAGTGCCTCGTCAACTTCAGCGTTCAATTCGATGTCGGTAACCAAAATCTGCCGATATTCCCCGTTCTTTGTGGCACGATGATGCGCGACTTTAATGCCATCCACATCCCGATAATCCTCAAAGAACGCTGTCACGTTTTCCGCCCCTCCGCCTATCCCAACTTCATAACTAAACTGGACTATGTAGTGCGTTTCTTTACTAATGAAGACTTTTAACTTTTTTCCAGAAGGCTGCGTAACGCGGAGGATGGATGTCGAAATGCCCTTTACTTCCTCTGCTCCGATGTATTGAACAGGAATATCGCCTTTTGCGAGTGCTGGTAAAAGCCAAATCGGTTCTCGGAAAAGGCTATCTTTAAAAAAGATAAGATAAGACATTACCTCCTCAGGAGGAACAGGTTTTGCCTCTCCATCCGTTAACCGAAATAAAGAATTACCGTCAAAGATTAAACCACCTCTGTCGCCGTCTACATCCCAATCGCTACGGAATTTGTCAGGATAAAAATAGGCTTTGGACCGTCCCTCATCCTGTATATCCCCGTCAGGAAAGTGTTCAAAGCTGTGAGATTCTATCACGATGTTTTTCACGGCTTGTAGTTTCTCAAGTCCACCATGCGCAGCGATAGCGGCATTGATAATTTCCCTGACATTCGGGGCCGCATTTTGCGCGCCTTCAGGCGATTCGGACGGTGAATTTACGGGGGTATCTGTAGGTCGTGCAAGATTTTTTCCCACTAATTCAGCAACAGCAGTTTCAACATTAAAACCTCCGAGGCTCGCCTTTCGGATAATGCCTTCACCGTCAATCAAAAATGCCGTTGGAATTCCCCACACCTTATACAAATTCCTTATGTCGCGGCTTTCATCCCAATAGTGAACCCATGCGAGTCCTTCTTTCGCAATATAAGCCTCAAGCGGTTCCGTTGACCTATCCAAGCTTATACCGATAATCTGAAAATTCTGATCCTTGTACTTCTCATAGGTCTTCTTAACTTTAGGCATCTCGGCAATGCAGGGTCCACACCACGTCGCCCAAAAATCAAGAAGCACCACCTGCCCACGATAGTCTCTCAAAGAGAGTGTTTCACCTGTCAAATCCGTCACCTGAAAATCAGGTGACGGTTTACCGACCCATTCACTCGGATTCGATCGATCGGGCTTCATTGATTCATCTTTTTCAGAAGTTGTATTCGGTTTAACGAGTTCCGTTGCAGGTATCGACTGTGATTGCGAACCCTTCTTAGATGTTTCGGTAGCGGTATCAGCAGGTTTCGTGAGATTTTCCTTCACCAATTCAGCGACGGCGTGCTCAAGTGAGTGACCGCGGAGGTTTGTCTTGCGGATAACACCTTCGCCGTCAATCAAAAAGGTTGAAGGAATTGTCTGTACCTTGTAAAGATTGCTGACCTTACCGATGTTGTCCCAATAGTGTAACCACGTGAGGCTTTCTTTCTCAATATAAGCATCAAGTGGTTCCTTCGACCTGTCGAGACTGATACCGATAATTTCAAACTTCTGATCTTTGTATTTTTCATAAGTCTTCTTAACGTTTGGTATCTCTGCGATACAAGGCGGACACCACGTCGCCCAGAAGTCGAGCAGTACAACTTGTCCACGGTATTGTTCTAAGGAGAGTGCTTCACCTTTCAAATCTGTCACCTGAAAATCCAATGCTGGTTTGCCAATCCACTCGCTCGGATTCATTCGCAGTGCCGGATTCGCCCCGGGGGGTTTCGATAATTCACCCGTTCGCTCAGTTCTATCCTGTTCGAGAATTTGCTTCGCACGTTTTGCTTGTGATCGCTGCCCATATTTTGGATGATTTACCAATTTCTGGTAAGCATTGTCTGCTTTGTCATGCTCGCCGAGTTGATCATACACCAACCCCAATTCTAACAGGCAATTTTGAACGTAACGGGCGTTTGGATGGTCCTCAATAAGTTCTTCAAAGACTTTAATGCCTTCGTCAACACGCTCTAACTGAACTAAAGCATTACCGAGCAGATGATAAACCTCGTCTACGCGATTGTACTCTGGGTGTGCTGCAACAAAATCTCTGGATTTCTCAATTAATTTCTCTAAATCTTCAGATTTGTGCTGCTCTCTGAGACGTTTATAGATCGCCTTAATTTCCTTATATTCGTCAGCCGGTTTCACTGAATAGGCACCAGCGAGGTTAACACAAAAACCGATCAGTACAAGGCTCGCGAACACACAGATGAGAACACTACGGAAGTTTCTGTTTTCTTTTTCTTGTGAACCTATTTTATTTCGGGAGAACATTTTAAACCTCCTCAGTTTTGTTAAACTTACCTGTTTGAATCTGTTTATTTATAGGAGCATTTAATGAAAACCTTGCCAGCGAAATTTGGCATTTAATTATCCAGATTTTCGCGCACGAGTTCAGCCACAGCCATCTCAAGCGCACCGCCACGGAGATTCACTCGGCGGATAATGCCCGCACCATCAATCAGAAACGTTGATGGAATTGCGCGAACGTTGTACATACTGCTAATCCTGCTGCCACTATCCCAATATTGCCGCCACATGAGGCCTTCACTCGCTATGTATGCTTCAAGCGGTGCTGTTGACTGGTCTAAACTGATACCGATAATTTCAAACTTCTGATTTTTGTACTTTGCGTAAGTCCTTTTAACGTTCGGCATCTCCGCGATGCAAGGTGGACACCACGTCGCCCAGAAATCGAGCAGCACGACCTGTCCACGATATTGCGACAGTGAGAGCGGTTCACCTTTCAAACCTGTTACCTGAAAATCTAACGCAGGTTTATTAATAAATTGGTTCGGACTTGGACTTGTGTTCGTTGCAGGGACGTTGGCTAATTCGCCTGTTCTTGTATCCCAATCCTGTTCAAGGAGCTGCTGTGCGGTTTCGGCGTACTTACGGCCACGGTACTTTGTATGATTTACCAGTTTTTCGTAAAGCGGATCCGCCTTATCGTGCTTACCGACTTTGTCATAAGCCAATCCCAATACTAACAAACTCGGTTCAACATAATCAGCGGTTGGGTAGTACCGAATGAGTTCTTCAAGAATCTCAATTCCTTCGTCGGTACGATTGATCTGGACTAAACTGGCTCCGAGAAGGGCGTATATCTCATCCACGCGCTTGTATTTGGGGTGGGCCGTAATAAAAACCTTTGATCTCTCGATTAGGGCTTCATAAGCCGTCGGATCACCGCTATTTTCAAGTTTTCCAGCAATCGCTTTGATTTCGGCGTATGCCTCATTATCCGTCATTGAAGCAGTAGAACCGGTCGTGTTAAGCGTCGAACTCACACAAGAACTGAACACTACCGATCCCATCAAAACGATGACAAGCCAATACCATTGGTTCGCTCCGGTGGTTTCATTTCGGATAAGCATTTCAGTCTCCTTCAGGTCAATTGGCGTGTCTTAAACAGCGTTCCGATAGGAATACGCCAGTAACAGTTTAATCTCTTCCGCCTGTACCTGTTGCAAGAAACGGGTTACATCAGCATCAGACCCATTTTCGGCTGCTTGACACCAATCAATAAACTGATAGGCATCCCAATTCTCTTCTGCTTCAATCGTCTGTGCAATATATGCCAACGCGTCTGATGGACTCGACACCTCACTCAATATCGCGAGTGCCCGTTCGCGGATCTGGGGAAAAATTGGGTGCGTCCCGACTCTGCCGAACCAATACTTGGCGTTGCTGTAGTCCGGCTCACGACGGTGCATAATGCCGTGCCAGTAGCTGCCCGTCTGATTCGAGAGTCCCTGCGAAATATTATGCGACTCATCCAGTGCATCGTTCCACAAAAGCAGGCCGCTCTTGATGGCATCACCAAACGTGGAATTTTTCAGAGATTCCCCCTGAAAAAGTTCATCAAGCGATGCCGATTCCAGCGCATCCGTCAATTCAGTGTTCCACGCTTCCTGTGGAACCAGTGTTGGAACCGGATTACCCGTTTCTAACTTTTCGATAACTTCGGCGATTGCCGGTGTGTATGTTACATCCATGGAAAACTCCTTAGTAGGCAAATTGGTCAGTTGAAATTTAGTTTAGCATCTTTTACTGAATATATCAAGCGTTTTCAGTTACCAACCCAGGGACATTCAATTGTAGGTTTTTGATGTTGTATTTTTCGCTGGCATTAATACTTTATATATGTTATGTTTTAAAACAATTCGCAGAAATTTTCGCTAATTTCGCTAGATTTCGCACCGGATCCTGAAAAAAAAGACATCCAACCCAATAATTTCTTAAAATTGAATCGCTTTGACTGATATAACAGTGAACCTTGTTATTGAATTATAAATGTGTTACAATTATTGAAAAGCAACTTGCAAGTTTGGAGAAAGTTTTAGTTGAAATGCGAACAGCGTTTAAGAAAGCACTATTTGTTTTTATCGCTTTTATTGTAGTCTTGGGTGGCGTTTTAGTCGGTGTTGTCCTGAACTACTCTCAATACGGGTCGCTCCCAGAAACGATACAAATGGTAGATTTTCAGGGGATCCTGTTGTCGGTCCTAGGCGCGTGTATCCTGAGCTTAGTAAGTGTTGCGTTAACCTTCTGGTTAGCACGTACTTGGGCAATCGAACAACCTGAACTTGGTAATCGGATTATTCGGCTCGCGCTCGCAGTCAGTATCAGTTTAATCATCGTTTTCGGAGGTTTGGCAGGCGGTTTGATTATTTTACGCACGTTATGGACAATCGGATTTTTTTAACTTGCATTTGTGTTACCTATATGGTATAATTAGTTAACTGTGATTCGGATGCCCGGTTCTAACTACAGATGCGTTGACATTCAGTTTCGCTGTTCTTACGCTAAGTGGCGCGTTTCGTAACGTCCGAGTCAATGCAAAACGTTTTGTAGATAGAGTACTCACATACCATAGTGTAACCATAGGTCTGTTAATTTTGTTTTAATATGACACACAAGCGGGCACTATGGGTTATATGAGTTTGTAAGCGGCGCATTGTAGCGCCTTACTTGGGGGTGTGAAAAATACACTACAGAGGCAAACGTAATCAGAGAACGAAGGAAAGGCAGAGTCGTTCAAACTATCAGATTCGAGCCCGAGAGGTCTTGTTAATTGATCAGGACAACAAACAGGTTGGCGTTATTCCAACACGCGACGCGATGAACCGTGCTGAAGAAGTTGGATTGGACTTAGTAGAGGTTTCACCGAACGCTAAGCCCCCCGTTTGTAAGATCATGGACTACGGGAAGTATCAGTATGAGAAAAACAAGCGTGCGCGTGAGGCTCGAAAAAAGCAGACGAAGGTAGTCTTAAAAGGGATGCAGTTCCGGCCAGATACTGCGGAACACGACTATCAGTTCAAAAAACGGCATGTTGAGGATTTCCTGAAAAATGGGTGGAAGGTCCGTGCAACCGTCCGATTCCGAGGGCGCGAGATGCTTCATACCGATCTTGGTAGCAATCTCCTTTCACGGCTCAAAGATGACCTCGAAGAAATTGCCGAGGTCGAACAACCACCCCGTATGGAAACGCGCATCATGTCGATGATCCTTACACCAAAATCTGTGTAATGTTTTGTCGTTGTACTCTTTCTGTAGGCGCGACCTTCTGTTCCAAGTAACAGGCGGGATCCGGGTCGTGATATATTTCTTCTTATAGGCGCGACCAACGGTCGCGTCCTGAAAACGAATGGCACTTGCAAGCAGATGCTTGCTGGTAAGGATATTCTAATGCCGAAAATGAAAACGCATAAAGGCGCAGCAAAACGCTTTAAATTCACGGCTAAAGGTAAAATTCGTCGCAATCGCGCTTATGCCGGGCACCTATTTATCTCTAAGTCGTCGAAGCAGAAACGTAGATTGCGGCAAGCGACCCTTGTTCACCCGAGTAATGAGAAACGTTTAAAACGCCTCATTCATCAGTAGAAGTTGAATGCTCGAATAGACAACGCAATAACGCGTTACGGGCGAAATAGTGGAAGTAATCGCGGATCGCCTCGCGAGTCGCGATAGGAGTTTGAGATGGCACGAGTAAAAACAGGGAATGTCCGACGCAAACGGCGCAATCGGATGCTCAAGCATTCCAAAGGTTACCGCGGTGGGCGGAACAATCTTAAGCGTACCGCTATGGAAGCGGTAGAGAAGGGTTGGAATCACGCCTACGCACACCGTCGCGCACACAAACGCGATTTTAGACGACTTTGGATTGCCAGAATTAACGCCGCCGCCAGATTGCACGGACTCTCTTACAGCCGATTCATACACGGGCTTAAGACTGCTGGCATCGAATTGGATCGGAAGGTCCTCGCCGACATGGCTATCAATGACGAAGCCGGTTTTGGGCAGCTTGTCGCCCTCGCAAAGGGTTAGGCTCACAGACGCACCGTGAATTTGCACATTTAAATAAAAATTAACATATCAAACGGCTATGAAGGGACATACGTAAGCTGTTGAGACCTCCCAAATAGAGAGACCGCGTCATCGGTTGGAAGCGTGGTTTTGAGAGCAACAGCCGAATTTCATCCTGGAGCTACGCAATTAGAAAATGAAGCGGGTAGATTTGTAGGAGCGACTTCCGGGTCGCGACAATCCACCAAGCGGGGTGGTACCGCGGAAGTAGATGCCTGTCGCTTTCGTCCCCATAATAACTTCAACCATAAACTTGAAGTTACGGGGCAGAGTGATAGGTGTTTCTTTTTAAGAGGGACTATGAAAGCAGAATTACAAGCGATTCAGGCGGAAGCACTCGCAGCATTAAAATCGGTGGAAACATTAGACGCGCTTGAATCGCTCAGGATTACCTATTTTGGACGCAAGGGAAAATTGACGGATGTCATGAAAGGCATGGGTAACCTTTCCAAAGAGGAGCGTCCAGAGATTGGAAAACTCGCCAATGAAGTGCGTGCCACACTAACACAAGCGTTTGAAGCAGCAACCGAAGCACTGCATCATCAACAACAGGAACACCAACTTGAGGCAGAAGCCGTTGATATCACGCTTCCAGGACGAAAATCGGCTTACGGGAAAGCGCATCCTGTGATGCAAATCTTAGAACGCATTGAGGCAATTTTCTCTCAAATGGGGTTTGAAGTGGTGACTGGACCGGATATTGAGACGGAGTATTACAACTTTGATGCGTTGAATACGCCAACCGATCATCCGGCTCGCGACTTACACGATACCTTTTACCTCACAGATGGACACCTCTTGCGCACACATACATCGCCGGTTCAGATCCGCGCGATGGAGAGTCAGAAACCACCGGTCCGCATTATCGTGCCCGGAAAATGCTATCGGGTGGATTACGATGTCTCGCACACCCCGATGTTCCATCAGGTAGAAGGTTTGCTTGTAGACAAGCATGCTACTTTCAGCGAATTAAAAGGGATTTTGACATCCTTCGCTCGACAGATGTTCGGCGACCAGACGCAGATGCGCTTCCGTCCGCATTTCTTCCCGTTCACGGAACCGAGCGCGGAGGTGGATATCTCTTGCACTGTCTGCCAAGGAAAAGGATGTCGGAGTTGTGGCGGTAGCGGATGGATTGAAATTCTGGGCGCAGGTGCCGTTGATCCAGCCGTATTTGAAGCCGTGAACTATGACCCGAACGAAGTTACCGGGTTCGCCTTCGGTATGGGCGTAGAACGGATCGCGAACCTCCAATTTCGGATCCCAGATATCCGCACCTTCTATGAGAACGATCTCCGTTTTTTACGTCAGTTTTAAAATGGTTATCAGTGGTCAGTTATCAGTTTTCAGTAGAGAGACTTATGGTTGGCAGCGTAATGGCTCCAGCCACAATGCTCTTTAACTGACCACCGAAAACTGATGACGCTTCACTCTGACAACCCATAATTATCAAAGGTTTTGATAAATGAATGTAACTTTAAATTGGCTAAAAAATTATATCGATTTTGAATTATCTCCAAGCGAGCTCGCTGACCGGCTAACGATGTTAGGCATTGAAGTTGAATCCGTTAAGGAACTTGGTGCTGAACTCAAGGGTATAGTCGTCGGTAGTGTCACCGCTATCCAACCACATCCAAATGCCGACAAACTCGTCCTGTGTCAGGTAGATGTCGGTGAGACGGAAGAACTCCAGATTGTTTGTGGCGCGCCGAATGTCCGAGAGGGCATGCGCGCACCCGTTGCCACAATCGGTGCAACGCTGCCTATCGGTCTGACAATCAAACGCGCGAAACTGCGCGGCGAAACTTCACACGGCATGCTCTGCTCCGAAAAAGAGTTAGGACTCTCTGAGGATGCTGCGGGTTTAATGGAATTACCGATAGACACACCGCTGGGTATCTCACTTTCAGAGGCACTCGGATTAGACGATATCGTGTTTGAATTGGAAATCACGCCGAACCGTCCAGATTGTCTGAGTCTGATCGGTGTTGCCCGTGAAATCCGTGCGGAGACAGGGAATGCTTTAAAACTGCCACAAATTGATCTCAAGGAAGACGAAACCGATATTCGAGAGACGACATCTGTGACAATTGAAGCACCCGATCTTTGTCCGCGTTATGCTGCACGTGTTATCCGAGGGGTTAAAGTAGGACAGTCCCCTGCATGGTTACAGCAACGACTTGAATCCGTTGGTGTTGGCGTTATTAACAACATTGTCGATATTACGAACTTCGTCCTGATGGAATACGGGCAGCCGCTTCACGCTTTCGATTATCACAAACTCGCAGAAAACCGTATTGTCGTGCGCCGCGCAGCGGAGAATGAAAACATAACAACGCTTGATGAAGTTGAACGCGATCTCGCGCCTGATATGCTTGTTATTGCGGATGCTAAAAAACCTGTCGCGCTCGCTGGGATTATGGGCGGATATGATTCTGAGATCACAGAGACCACCACTGATGTGTTGTTGGAGAGTGCCTATTTCAATCCATCCAGTATCCGTGCGACCGCCAAAACACTCGGAATTAGCACAGAAGCCTCTTACAGATTTGAGCGTGGTGCCGACCCAGGCGCAGTCCTTGCTGCACTTGACCGTGCCACACAACTCATCGCCGAATTAACAGGCGGTACTATTTGTAAAGGCATCGTCGATGTCTATCCGGGTGAGCAGCCCCTGCATCAGATTCAATTCCGCCCAGAACGTGTCAATTTCATACTGGGAACAGCAATTGAAGCAACAGAGATGGCTCAGATTTTGAGCAACCTCGGTTTTGAGGTTAAAGCAGATGGAACTGGAAACTATCAAGTCACAGTGCCGACATTCAGGGCCGACCTTACCCGTGAAATCGACCTTATTGAAGAGATTGCGCGCGTCTACGGTTACGATAATATTCCGACAACGTTACCCAAAGGTGATATTCCGGTTCCCGTCCCGAATCCGAGCACAGAGGTTCGGAAACGTATAAAGCATTTTCTCCTCGCCGCCGGAATGATGGAAGCGATCAATTATAGTTTTTGCGATCCGAACTGCTTTGACAAGATCCGTTTCACGGCTGACGATCCACGCCGCGATGTCTTGAAATTGCGAAATCCGTTGAGTCCAGAAATGTCGGTGCTACGTACGACACTGCTACCCGGATTACTCGAAAACGCGCAGCATAACCGTAACCACCAGATAGACACCATCGCGCTCTTTGAAATTGGCAGCATCTTCATTCGTAATGGAAAACAGAAAGAACCGGAACGGGTTACGGGCATCCTCGCTGGACAGGTCGGAGATGGTGTGTATAGCAATCCGTACCGAGAACCGGATTTCTACGATATCAAAGGGCTTGTGGAGGGTATACTTGAGGTTTGCGGTATTGTCGATTACACACTGCAGAAAACGGACACACCAACCTTCCATCCGGGCAGAAACGCAGGGGTATTATTGAACGATAAACAACTCGGCACGTTCGGTGAAGCACATCCAGAGGTGCTCGAAAACTATGATCTGCCGTATAAGGCGTATCTCTTTGATTTTGACATGCAAGTGTTAGTAGAGGGCGCGATATTCGCCAAACGCTTTGAACCTATTCCTGTCTATCCGAAGGTTGAGCGTGATCTTGCGATTGTCGTAGATGCAGCGGTCCTGTCCGATATGCCGACTGAACTTATTTACGCAACGGGTGGCGAATTAGTCGAATCGGTCCGCCTGTTTGATGTCTATGAAGGCGAACAGGTCCCGGAAGGCAAAAAGAGTCTCGCCTACGCCATCACGTATCACTCTGCGACCGAAACCTTGACAGACAAGGCGGTCAATGCTCTTCACGACAAGGTTGTCAAACGTCTGAATCAGGAACTTGGCGCGGAACTACGGATGTAGCGGCTATGCAGGCACAGCGGATCAAAAACCTATTTTCTGCCATCGCTCGTTATTACGACTTTCTTAACGCGCTGCTAAGCCTCAAGCGTGACAAGATGTGGCGACGGGAAACCGTCAAGGCAAGCGACGTTGAACCGATGAGCAAGGTGTTAGATGTCTGTACGGGTACGGGTGAACTTGCGCTTGCATACGCTGATAAGATTGCAGCGGAGGGCTTTGTTATCGGTTCAGATTTCTGCTTTGAGATGCTCGTTATCGGCGATCAGAAACTTCAACAGCCGGTAGGTGCGGTTTCTAACCGCACTACAAACTTTCTGGCAGCGGATACCCTCATTCTCCCTTTTTTAGACAACACCTTTGACGTTGTCTCCGTCGGTTTCGGTATTCGGAACGTTTCAGATTTAGAGTTGGGGATCCGCGAGATGACGCGGGTCGCTGCACCGGGTGGTAGAGTCGTTATTTTAGAATTTACACAACCCGTGAATCCACTGTTTCGGGGTCTTTACTACTTCTATTTCACGAAGATCTTGCCTTTTGTCGGGAACTTAATCTCCGGCAGCAAAGATGATGCTTACGGGTATCTTCCGCGTTCTGTTATGAAATTCCCGAATTGCGATGCTTTGAAGGGTGTTATGGAACAGTGTGGACTAACAGATGTGCGGTTTCATCGGAAAACGTTTGGTATCGTTGCGATTCACGTTGGGAAGAAACCGAGGAACAGTACTTGATTTAATGCGTGAGATGCTGGTGTAAGTTTTCAACTGCCCTTTTTCGCCAACCGTTCAACGTGCGCCACGACTGACTCAGATACCCCTTCTAAACTATAACCGCCTTCTAACGCAGAAACAACGCGTCCCGATGCGGTTTCCTCGGCAAACGCAAGCATCAGGTCTGTGAGTGTGGCGAATCCGTCTGCTGTGAGCTCAGTTCCGGCGAGCGGATCGAGATAGTGCGCATCAAAACCTGCTGAAATTAATAGAAATTCTGGCGAGAAGTCTCGGAGTGTTGGGATGAGAACATCCGTAAAGACTTTGATATAGTCGGCATCTCCACTGCCAGCAGGCATTGGCACGTTTAGCGTCGTGCCGTGTGCTTTTCCGCTACCGCGCTCGCGACTTGAACCGGTGCCCGGGTAGAGCGGCGATTGGTGGATAGAGAAAAAGAAGACGGACTCATCTTCATAGAAAATGTCCTGTGTGCCGTTGCCGTGATGGACATCCCAATCCACAATAGCGACTCTCCCGACACCGTGTTCGCGTTGGAGGTAGCGTGCCGTAATCGCGATATTGTTAAATAGGCAAAACCCCATACTCTGTCCCGGTGTAGCGTGGTGTCCCGGCGGACGCACCATGGCAAACGCGTTTTTCACCGCACCGGTTGCGACTGCATCTGCTGCTCGCAGGACACCGCCTGTCGAAAGCAGTGCGATATCAAACGATTCAAATCCGACGGTCGTATCGTAGGTGAGCGGGATTTCTTTTTCACAGTGTTGCCGGATATGCTCGCTATAGGCGGGGTTATGCGCGTAAGCAATTTGTTCAACACTTGCCGGAGTCGGATCAATCTGGTGCAATTGCTCCCATACACCACTTTGTTGAAGTGCTGCTAAACTTGCACGTAACCGATCCGGTCGTTCGGGATGTCCGGGACCGGTGTCGTGGTTAAGGTAGTCTGAATGATAGGCGAACCCTGTTTTTTGTGTCATAATCGTGTTTGAGTTCAAGCAGCGTTAGACAGAAACTATTAGGCATTACATGAGGCGTTATTTATAGTCCGAAGGATGAGTGTGGCTGAGGCACTTCATCGCCGTACTGTTTTGATGTTTCTATCCAGCAAAAAAGCGCGTCCTTTCCATTAGCTATTGCTTCGTCAATTGTCTCTCCATCAGAGATACACCCCGGCAAGTCAGGAAATTCAATTAGGTAGCCACCGCCCTCTTCAGTAGACAGGACGCTTATATTAAATGGATATTGGAGTTTACTCATAATTCACTCTCTATGGGTAGAATTCGTTCCTAATTATAGCGTGTTCTATGTCTATTATCAAGTTAAATATCGTTGCACAAATCCAGGATAACAAGTATCCTTATAATGAAATGCAAAAACAGATTGGACAGGTTTTTACACCTTTGAAATGGGCGGAATGGCTCATTAATAGATGGAGCATCTTTGACGCATGGCTTGATGGCGCGCATATCTGCGATCCCACTGCCGGAGAAGGTGCGTTTCCGCTTGCGATGCTCCATATTGCGAGGCAAAAAGGCGTTACTATTACGCCTGAACGCCTGTCACGTCTGACGCTTATTGAGATAGCCCCCGCACATCTTGAACGGTTTAGAGAAAACGTCAAGCACGAGTTTGGTATTGACTTTCCAGCCTCTCAAACTTTCTGCCAAGATGTTATTACAGAGGCACATGAGGGGCAATATGATATTCTTGTCGGGAATCCACCGTGGGCAAACTTCGGAACCTTACCGACAGCGTATAAAGCGCGCATAAAACCCTTTTTCCTTGAAGAAGGACTTGTACCAGATAGACAGAAAACACTTCTCGGTTCCTCCCGAACTGACATAGCGGCACTGGTGCTGAAGGTGGCTCTGGGAAGACTACTGAAAAAGAATGGGATAGGGTGTTTCTATCTCCCAACCTCCCTCTTTTTCGGTGACGGTGCCCATAGCGGATTTAGGAATTACAGTGCCAGAGGTTCGCGAAACGGCGTTGATTCCCGCAGGGATTTTGCCGTAGATACCGTCTATGAATTCACAGCAACAAAAGTGTTTGACGGCGTTGGCACATCGTATTGTTGTGCGAAATTTCAGGGAGACACGCGACAGGATTTCCCAGTCTCGTATTTTAGAGAGTTAGACGGAAAATGGGCTGCGCATAAGGCACTGCCATTCAAAGACCCGACAGACCCGTGGCGAGTCGTGCAAAATCTTGATGAACTGAATACGGACACGACGCTTGAAATGAGACTGTCACCAGAACAAAGACCACGACAGGGTGTGAATACCTGTGGTGCCAATAGCGTCTTTATCTTTGATCGCAAACCTTCACATCTCCCTGGACAGTTTTTATATCCACTCGCAACAAAGGAGATATGGCAACAAAACACACTTTTACCGCACAAGTGGATCCTGTTGCCGTATCATCAGCAGACAGGAAAACCGCTCATATCAGAAGAAATCGAACAGTGGGACACCTTAAAAAAGCACCTTCAGAATGCCCAAGAGGTGCTAAAAATCCGTAAAGGAACGCTTCTCCGATCCACTATCAATAGAGGGCATTGGTGGACACTTTTCGGTGTGGGCCCTTATGCATTCGCGCCTTTCAAAGTGATCTGGCAGGCGTATGGGAAAAGCGATTTTACACCGGTAGTGTTGAGCAGTATAGAGGGACAGATGTGGCAGGGCAATCAGGCAATGCACGCATTCATTCCGTGTTGGACTGAATCTGAAGCACAACGAATTAAGACCGCCCTTGAGAATCCAGAGATTCCGACTTTGTTACGGCAACTCAATGGTGCGGGAAAGTGCAATTGGGCACAACCGGGTAAGATTAAGAAGATTTTGGCGTTTGACTGAACAACAAAAGATATGCTTAATAGGACTCACCCAAATTGACCAGAGAAATTGTATTTAACCCCCTAAATCCCCCAACCCCCCATATCCCCCCTTATCAGGGGGGTAGGGGGACTTTAAGAGGTAATGCATAAGTCCTACTTAAAATATTGTGCGAGGACCGCACTTGCGCGTGTCCTCGCATAGCGACAATGGATTTGCTTCACTGACTAAATTATCGGGCAGCCTTCACTCTTTCCCAAGCTGTCGCCAATTTTCCTTCCGGCTCAACGGCGAAAGCGTCCTCCCAACCGTTCAGGAGCTGCTGAATCTCATCTGCTTCAAGGGCACGGCTGAGAATGACAATCTCGTCAATGCCACCGGTAAAGGACTCTGGTCCGAATTTAAGTTGGAGCACCTGACCCGCTGCGACCTTGCCACCCCACTCCGGTTTCCAATCTGCCTTGGCGGAATCCAACGCGCCTTTTTTACTTTCGGGTTCACCATCAACTTACATTTCAACGTTTAAGCCGTCGTACGTCCCTGCGACATGGTGCCACTTTCCCTGTTCGAGTTCTGTTTTGCCGTAGAATCCGGGTGTAATGCCATTGGCTGTCCAAACTCTGAATGAGAAGCCGTCAGGTATCGGTTCGCCACCAGACTGATCTTCCAGCAAGTAAGCACCATTTTTCCTGACACCAGTGTCTGAGTCGGCATCGACTCGGAACCAAGCAGCCACAGTCAATTCTTCACTGACGCTTTGGAGGCTTTTTGAATCTTGGACATCAATACTGCCACCGCCACCAGCGACAACTGCCTTACCAAATTTACCGTTCTCAAATTTAAAATTTCCGACAATCTTTCCATCGTTGCCGTTGCCTGAGGCATCTTTAACGTCGCCTTCAAAGAGCCACACACCAACAATCGCGGGGTCATCTTCTTCCAATGCTAATGAAACGGCGCAAAGACATAAGAATAACACAATGCTTGAGGTTAGTAATTTCATTTTAACACCTCCATGTTCAAAATTTTCTTGAAAAAAATAATAACAGTATAATAGGTTTCCCTATACTCCATTCATGCGATGTATTATATCACATCTCTTTTCTTTTACGCAAAGGATTTCCCATGTAGTGGATTGGTAATCAAATTTTTCTTGTAGATTCGCGTGAGATGTGCTAAACTTTTATACACCTTTGGAGCGTACATTATGAGGTCAGGTAAAAGAGGACAATCAAATGGTTCAACACAGCACACCGCGCGCATTTCATGTGATGACAAAGCCCATCGGGCCGATATGCAATCTGGATTGCGAATACTGCTTCTATCTTGATAAAGAGAAACTCTACCCCGAAACGCGATCCTTTCGGATGAATGACGAGGTCTTGGAGAATTACGTTAAACAGTACATTGAAGCGCAAGAAGTCAATGAGGTTACATTCGCATGGCAAGGCGGCGAACCCACACTCATGGGTGTAGATTTCTTCCGACAAGCGATCCGATACCAGCAGAAATACCGCCGTCCGGGCATGCAGATCCAGAATTCCTTTCAGACAAATGCCACACTCCTTGACGATGAATGGGGAGAATTTTTCAAACGTAACAAATTCTTGATCGGCGTGAGCATCGACGGACCGCCAGAGACTCATGATAAATATCGCTACGATAAACGCGGTCGTCCGTCGTCCGAGCAGGTCATCCGAGGACTACGCATCTTACAGAAACACCAAGTTGACTATAATATACTGTGTGTTGTCAATAAACACAACGCTGAGTATCCAAAGGAAGTCTATAGTTACTTCAAAGAGCTTGGTGCGGAGTTTATGCAGTTTATCCCCGCAGTAGAGAATTTCGGCGGAAAGAACGTGTCCCCGCGTTCTGTCACAGCACGACAGTACGGTAAATTCCTCTGCGCGATTTTCGATGAGTGGGTGGTCAACGACATCGGCAGAATTTTTGTGCAGATTTTCGATGTCGCGCTTGAGGCATGGTTGGGCTATAACCCAAGCCTCTGTGTCTTCAATGAAACCTGCGGCGACGCGCTCGCAATCGAGCATAACGGTGACCTCTACTCCTGTGACCATTTCGTTACGCCTGACTACCACGTCGGAAACATTGAAGAGAACACTATCGCGGAGATGGTGGATTCAACGTTCCAACGCAAATTCGGCACGGATAAGCGGGACACGCTCCCGGAATACTGCCGCAGCTGCGAAGTGAAGTTTGTCTGTAATGGCGGCTGTCCGAAAAACCGTTTTATCAAAACGCCTACGGGTGAAGATGGTTTGAACTACCTCTGCGCTGGCTATAAGCAGTTTTTCAATCATATTGATGAACCGATGAAGATGATGGCTTCTGCACTACAAGCGGGACGACCCGCGAATAGCATCATGCCTATCCTACGGCAGCGTCAGCAGGAAAAAGCACAAGTTAATACGCCGACAGCCTCACAAATCTCACAGAAAGTCGGACGGAACTCACCGTGTCCGTGCGGTAGCGGTCGGAAGTATAAGCAGTGCTGCCTGAACAAGAAGTAATCCACAGAGAGGCAATTCCTTGGCAAAGCATGTGCTAATCGTTGCCGGTCCAAATGGGTCCGGCAAAACGACGTTTGCAGGTGAATATCTCCGAGATTCAGAAGTCTCTGTATATATCGGTGCCGATGCAATTGCTGAAAGATTGGTCTCCAGACCGGAGAATATGGGCAGCGTCAAAATTCAAGCAGTACGACTCTTTATACAAGAAATCCAGGAGCTTATCCAATCAGGGACAGATTTTATTGTAGAGGTGACACTATCAGGAAAAGGATTTGAAAGAACTATCTCTCAATTGAAGTATGCTGGCTATACGATCACCATCGTCTTTATTTTTCTTAAATCCGCTGAGACATGTATTGCTCGTGTGCGAAATCGTGTGCAGGCAGGTGGACACCATGTACCAACGGCAGATGTCGTGCGTCGGTTTTATCGGAGCAAACACAACTTTTGGCATATCTATAAAAACCTCGTAGATAGGTGGAGTTTGGTTTACAATTCTGGGGAACATCCCCAGGAAGTCGCCTTTGGCGAGGGTGACCAACTCACGGTAATAGATAGAAACGGTTTTGAGTTATTTATACGAGATATTAACAATGGAGGTGTATAATGAGTCAAGACAAACTAAGCCCTGAAACCTATGAATGGGCACAGGAAATGCTGCGGATTGCCAATCAAGCCGCAAAAAGGGCACAGGAAGAAAACCGTAAAAAAGGGATTCCAAACGTGTATGATATCAATGGACATCTCTACTATGAACTCCCCAATGGTGAACTCACGAAAGAAGATCCGTATCCGTTATCAAAAGAAGAGGAAACGTAGAATTAATGTGTTGTGAAGCAGGAAAAATGCATTTGTCTGTCTAATGCCCTTAAAAATTTTTACCTATAAGGGAACACAATGAAAAGGCCTCATTTAATTCTTTGTATGCTCACGCTCTGGGCACTATTTTTTTCAATTTTGCTATCCATACAGGCACAAGAGGTTAACATCCCTGAACCTATTCCGCCATCAGCTGCCATTCGCGAAGCCTTTGACCTCGACCCGTTTTATCAACAGTGGATTGACGTAAGAGGCTTTCCTGTGCTGGCATCGGCAAAGGTGAGTCCTTATGCCGTAAAGGAAGCTGCATACCTCATCCATAAAATGATCGGGCATCGTTTGGATATACTCCACACCTTCACCCAAAACAGAGAACGTTTTTCTATAATCGGATACAACGAAACAACAACGCAGATTCCCGAATACAGTTACCTCCAGCCCAATTTTTATGTCGATATCCGTACCCGGGGTTTAGGATCTGCGGAGCCAAATCTTACCACAAGCACCAGCGAGGAAAATCTATTGCAATATCCGGGGGATCCTTACTTAGGTTTTAGTGTGTTGTTTCATGAGTTAGCGCATGCCGTTCACGAAAGGGGACTGAATCAGATTGATCCCGGATTTGATGATCGCCTCAGGATTACTTACAAGGCGGCAATGACGAAAGGGTTGTGGAAAGATACCTATGCTGCTGTAAATCACAAAGAGTATTGGGCGGAGGCCTCGGAGGCTTGGTTTAATCCTGAGACAACCGCCAGTTTCGATCGCTTTGGCGATACGCGGGAAGACTTGAAAGCGTACGACCCAGAACTCGCTGTACTGATCTCCGAAGTCTATGGCGATAGCGAATGGCGATATACACCGCCTGAAACTCGCCTCAATGAACCGCCCCTTCAAGGATTTGATCCGCAGAATTCGCCAACATTTCAATGGCCTCCAGATACATTGGTGCTGTATGAGGCATTCACAAAGGATCCAAAGAGCACTGGTGATGGTCGGTGGGTCAACTTGCAGGCATATCCGCCGAGTCAACTTCCCTCCCTCCTTGCGGGCGTTCAAGGTTTACCAGTCAACGCCGAAGGCAATCCCACAATAATTGCTATCGGGAACTTCGGGGTTGACGATGTCCACGTGTATTGGGTAGCCCCTGATGGCACAGAGCATTTTCATTACCTCCTACGAGGAGACCTGGCGACCTACGATACTTATGTCGGCGCACTTTGGCTGCTCAAAGATGGCAAGGGCGAAACTTTCGCTGTGTATCAAGCCGAGGCGAAAATGGGACGCGTCTTGATTCTCCCAGAAGTGGAAAGTGATAACAGTCCTCAGGTGAAAATACCGGACGCGAATTTAGCCGAAGCTATGCGACAGGAACTCGGTCTTGCCGCAGGTATCCCTATTACAGAGCAGGTGATGCAAAGATTAACGACCCTGGGTGCCTCTGACCGTGAAATAACGGACCTCACTGGATTGGAACACGCTACGGGATTAGTCCGTTTAGACCTTTGGGAGAATCAAATTCAAGATGTGAGCCCGCTTTCAAACCTGACACAATTACGGCAACTCCATCTCCAAGCTAATCAGATTACGGACATAACGGCGTTCGCAGGTTTAATAGAGTTAAGGAAGTTACATCTGTGGGGCAATCAGATTCGTGACATCAGCGTGCTCGCAAACTTAACGAAATTAGAATCATTGCATCTTGCTGGCAATCCGATTCAAGATAACTCTCCGCTTCGCAGTCTACTTAAGCAGAATCCAGATATAGAATTAGATATTGATGTGCCGCAATTATCCCCAATGGATGTAAACGGTGATGGTGTGGTGAACATCCAAGATTTAGTCTTGGTTGCATCAAGTCTCGGGGAGACAGGACCAACTTCTGCAGATGTGAACGGTGATAGCATTGTTAACATTATGGATCTCGTCTTGGTTGCTGGGGAACTTGGCACGCCATAGAGGCGAAATTTTCATATAGCGAGGAAAAATGCTAACTATCTGTTATGATCCTTATGCTGGTACATTAGGCAAGTTTACGCGTGCTGAGATCTTTGATCTCGTCGCCGAGGCAGGCTACGAAGGTATCAATATTCCTGTACATTCCGGTTTCCTCGGTGAACTTTCCACGGCGGAGATTGACGATGCGGTGAACCTCGCCGAGAAACATGGGCTTGTCGCGCCAACAATTGGTTTCGGCAATCATATTCTGACAACACCTGCCCGAAAAGCCGAGGCGTTGCAACATTTTGAGATTGTGCTTGGAGTCGCCCGTCGATTCAACGCCGATGTCATCGGGGTGTGGGTCAACCCATCAGAAGGTGTTTCGCGAGAAGCGTCTCTGGACGCGCTCGCCGATAACCTGTCTCAGATGGTAGACCCCTGCCGTGAAAACGGAATGAAAATCGCGCTTGAGTTTGAGAAGGGATGTCCGCTGGATAACTATCGCGAAGGTATTCAATTCGTTGAGGACACAGGATTGCCGGTCTATCTGACATGCGATACGTATCACCTCTTCAACGATGGCGCGGAACCACACGCAGCGGCGCACGCCATGAAGGCATGCCTCGGTGATGTACATGTATCGGGGAGCCACCGTGGTGAACCCGGTGGCGGCGTTTTCGATTTCGAGACGTTCGCAGGAGGTTTGAAGGAAATCCGTTTTTCGGGTCCACTGGTCGTCCAATATAAGATGGAAGATGTAGCGAGTATTGCGCGTAGTTGCGAATTTACCCAAAAATTTCGAGCGATGATACAAGCATAGAGAGGAGATTTCGGAATGCGGCAAGTTATCTTTTTACTTCTGATCCTTATCCTTGTAAGCGGACACGTTTATGCACACGTGCCAGAACACCCATCGGCAGAAACAGAAGGACTTCAGTTCGTTGCACACCACGAGGCATCTCCCGATATGATGCTGACGAGTGGACAAGGCGCGCTTAAGTTCAAAGTCCTCTATGCACGCGACCATTTTCCAGCGGAAGTCGTCGCTGCGATTGATAACGCACACGGTGGGTTTGATGTGGACCGGCGGGAAGGCAAAGGCGAGACCTACTTTGCACTACCGGGAGTCGGTATTATCCAAATCAGTGCTGACCTGAAAACGACACGGCTGATTGAGACCCCAGCTGCGTTGAAACAAGCCAATGCACACTATGTAACTGCCTGGACAACATCCGGTGGTACACCTTACCTCTCTTTTCCAGCGAACGATGTCGGCAAAATCTTCACGACGACAATGGATGGGAAACTCGTGCATACACTGGAAGCACCGGCGGCAACGATGGATTTCAAGCATCAGGCGGTCAACACCTATTTCAGTGAAGGCGGAAAGTTTGTCCCGACGGGGGTAACGCATCTCGATGGCATGCTTTACGTTACAACCGGTTACTCCGATTTAGATTACATCCTGGGTGCGAAACTCACGAGTCTTGAACCGCTTAAGGCAAGTTGGTATCCGTTGGCATTCGGTGGTAAAGGCGATGAACCGGGACAATTTGGCACGGGACATCACATCACAGTGCCTTATGGCACAAATCGATTGGATGCTTCCGATCGCGCAAATGCAGAAATCGAACGCTATTCACCGGATGGCACCTATCTGGAGACACTTCCACTTATCAAAGGCTCATTCCCGTGTAGTATTGATTACGAGGCGGGATACGCTGTCGTTGCATGCCTCTTCGGACCCAATAAAGAGAAAGGCGCGCCCCTCTACATACTGGAAGGAAACAACCTCGTCTCAACTGTTATGTTAAAGGAAGAGTTGGGCGTGGAGACTTTCCAACATCTGCACGGTGCCGTGATTCGCAAGATTGATGGCAAACTCTACATCATCGCCCAATCATGGAACCCTGGTGACATCGTTATTTTGGAACAGATAATGTAGTGCTTTATCTACTTTAAATCTTAGGATAAATGCGTCGTAGGAGCGAGGTTGCCTCGCCCGATGCCAAATCAGACACTCCTAATTTGAAATTGGATGAAGCAATACGCCCTCATCGTTCCCTACTTTAGTTGCTTAAGGTTATTCTCACCCGGTACATATAGATATGCACTTCTACCGGTGAAATATTGCGCGTAAACGTTTTCCCAATCGCTGTTCGTCAGTTTCCAGCGCGGTGCGGGACCGAGTTTAAAATAGACGATGTCCGCCTCTTGGAGACTCTTAAACGGATAATCGCCAATCGGCGCACCTCGGTGTCGAGACACGAAAATGACGGCGTTGTGAATGTTTTGCGCCTTTACCATCGGTGGCAGCTTCTGATAGACATGTCCCCAATTCTGGTATCTTTCCCCGATGCGAACATAACTCCATACCGTGTTAACACTCAACAATAATAGACACGCTCCTACAGCAAACGCAAGTCCACGCCTCTCACGCAGTTTGAACCGCTCATAGCAGATAAACATCCCGCGTGCTACCAAGGGGATGAAGCCGAGGAATGTCGATTCGGTGTAATAGCGGGCGTTTACTGGCGTGTACCCCCATGTCGAACCCTCAAAATAGAAAAAAGCGTAAAGCAACAGGTTAGCAACAAGCAGGATCAGACAAAATACATCGTATCTGTTACGCGAAGGGTGGAAGAAAGGTATAAGTAGCAAACACCAAGGCAGAATTAAAGGCACAAAGGCGATAATCCAAGTCAATGAGAATGCAGCATCTCTCAACAAATGGTGGTGATAACTGCCCCAACCGAGCGCGTTGAAACTGATACACGGGAGACGGAATAAAGAAGAATCCGAAGCGTTTCAGTGTGGCGAATAACACTTGCCGGTGTTGCCATTGTGTGAGCAGATGATAGACAGTTAAACCTCCGCCGACAACGCCAAAGACCACGGCGGAGAGTGGACGCGTATTGAACGCATACCCCAAGGCGAACCCGGAGAGCAGCGGGTAGCCGATCAGCGCGAGACGCGAGGCATCGCTCTTGCAATTCAATGTCCTAAGCAGTGTAAACAGGAAGAGTGCAAGGTAAAAACGACTGACCGGTTCACTGAACCACGTTGACCCCATACCGAGTGTTGCAGGCGAAATGAGTCCAAGCACCGCGGCGATGAGTGCGATCCCGTTGTGGATGTCCCCATATATCTCTTTGACAAAAAGGTAGAGGAACAGCAATGCCCCGCCTGTTGCGAGCGCAGGAATCAGCCACGGTGCGTTAATAAATATACCGAACATCAGCATCAAGGCGTTTCCGAACGGGTATTTTGAATACCATTTACCGTTGAGAACGTTGATATGTGGTGAAGAAGAAAACCCGTGTTCCGGGGGTGCTGGGAATGAGAGTTTACCCTCCGCGAACAACTTCGCTTGGAATAGATACGAGACAGTGTCTGGTTCAAAGTAGGAAAATTGAAAATAGATGCCGCATAGGAGTACCGATAGCAGTACACCGAGTATAGCGATGATGAAAATAGGTTTAATTCTCATGGCGTTATTGGGTAGCCTTCTTAAAAATTTGACATTTACCATTCAATAGGGTATAATATCATTAAGTGTAAATTAAAGTCACTAACTTTTTAGTAGCAAGTTTTGGCTTGCAAACGATACCGAAAAATGATTAACACCACTATATTCAACATCCATCACCATCATTCGGTCCACTTCTGAGTAGAGCGGATGAGGGAATGTGAATAAATATCTTTGACACGAAGCAAGTTTAACTTGTTTGGACCCTGGTAAACGAGCCGCTCTCCTCCGTGCTATGTTGTCGGCACGCGCGAGAAAAGCGCAAGCGTTTACTGGGTTTTTTTTTGGCTTTTTCTCATTGCCTTACATTTTATTCGCTGGTGAGGTTTCCCACCTCTCCCTGAATTATAACTAACGTTGTTGAAATTTGGCGAAAACCCGTTTTTGACAACGGAAAAAACGGAGCGAAAACTTAATCGTTAAAAAAATGGAAAAGTTTGATAAACCTGCTGGGACGAATGACTTTCTACCCGAGCAGATGGCTCAGCGAAATTTCGTTGAAAATATCGTTCGTAAAACGTTTGAAACCTACGGATACGCCCAGGTTCAGACCCCGCTGTTTGAATCCTTCGCGCTTCTGTCAGCACAAGCTGGCGAAGAGATCCGTCACAAAATGTTTACGTTCGTCGGTTCGGATCGGGTAGATTATGCGCTGCGCCCTGAGTTGACGGCTCCTGTCTGCCGACTCATTGCTAACGGCGAACTAAAAGACCTTCCTTATCCGTATAAACTCTACTACATCGGGCAGTGTGTACGGCAGGAACCGATTACCGACGGCACCGAAGTCAAGCGGGAATTCCGACAGGCGGGTGTTGAGCTTGTTGGACCGGCTTCCGCCCAGGCAGATGCTGAAATCATCGCGATTCCGATCCGAATCCTTGAAAAACTCAACATTTCACAGACCAAATTAAGAATCGGCAATACAGGGGTTTTCCGCGAGATTTTCAAACAGGTCGCGCTGGATACCAAGGATCACGGTGAAATTATATGGGACATTGACCACCTCGTCCGTCTTCGTAACGAGAGCCATCTATGGGACCTGGAAACACTTCAAGACGCGCTCAATATGCTGCGGCGGTCACAAGGTTCCGACTACCAAGGTGCTTACAAAATAGAGATTTCCGAAGTTCAAGAACTGACCGAAAATACTGCGCCGACTTATGTAGAGAAACTACCAGCAATTGCCGAGGAGACCTATAAAGCACGGTGGCTCCGCTATTTCAATGTTTCCGCAGAGACCGCGCAGTGTTGTATAGATGTTTCAAAGATTTGTGGTGATAAGGACACTGTCATGGCGGCGTGGGAGCCACTTCTCGGCGACACTGCGAAAACAGCACGTCAAGAACTGATAGCACTTTGCGACTGTTTGGAAAACTATAATATTACAGACTTTGAAATCAATTTGGGTATCACGCGCGGGTTTGATTTCTATACCGGCACGGTTTTTCAGATTGAATCGTCCGAAAAACGTCTACCGCTCTGCGGTGGTGGGAGATATGATGGACTCATCGCCTCTTTTGGCGGTCCACCAACACCCGGTGCTGGATTTGCGTTCCAATTTGAGGCACTCGTCGAAGCATTTACTGCCACAGGAGGAGCAACTGGTAACGGAAGCAGAGATTATTTCGTCGCAGTAGAGACCACAGAACAAACTTCGGAAGCACACCGACTCGCTGAAACCTTGCGGAAAGAAGGTAAAAATGTGGAAGTGGATTTAATGGAACGTGATTTCCAAGCCCAGCGGGATTACGCCAATCGACTGAACTACGATTATCTGCTCCGTTTAACTACAGATGCTTCGATGTACCTGACTCATCTCAGAACTGGCGACACACAAAAAATCACTGTTACCGATCTCCTTTAGGTGTTGTTGCCCGTCAGAAACTGGAAAAGAATGCAATTACCTTTGAGAAAAAGGAGCACAAGAAAAAATGCAAACGGAATCACAACGGACGCTGAATCTACTTTTACCGAAAGGGAGTTTACAAGGAGACACTCTTGAACTGTTTCAGCGTGCCGGTTACGAACTCAACGGCTATACCGAAACTGACAGATCTTATCGCGCGACCTTCCGCGATGATAACGCATTTCAGATCAAGATTTCACGTCCACAAGAGATACCGGTCTACGTCGGTATGGATGATTTCTACGATTTAGGGATTACGGGTCAAGATTGGGTTGAAGAGACGGATTCAGACGTTGAAGAGATTTTGCCTCTGGAATATGGGCATATTGATATTATTCTCGCTGTTCGTGAAGAACGAGAAGATATCAACACATTTGAGGATTTAATGAATCTCGCTGATGGAGACATCCTCATTTCTACCGAATATTTGAATATCGCCGAAAAATACATCCTTGAAAAGACAGAAAATAGGGTCGCACCGACGATCTTAACGCCGTGGAAACGGCTGAATACGCCCGGCTCTTACCAGTCACCGATCACGCTCATGCTGTCTTTCGGTGCGACTGAGGGAAAACCCCCTGAAGAAGCCGACGCTATCATCGACAATTCGACGGCATCACGGCGTACAATCAAGGCGAATGCACTCAAAGAGATTGAACTTTTACGCGAATCCGAATCTACCCTTATTGCCAATCCGAAGGCCCTCAGGGACCCATGGAAGCAGGAAAAGATTGAAGAATTCAGGCAGACCGTCCAGAAAGGTTTGCGAAGACGGCGGAGCCAAGCACTCCCCGGACACATTTAATAATTAAGGAGCGAACTCATGGCAACCCCATTCATTAAACCGCGTGTTCCGCGCGGGATGCGAGACATCTTACCTGAACAGATGATTCGTAGACAGTATGTTATAGGTGTCATTCGTAACGTGTTTGAGGAATTTGGTTTTGAACCTTTACAGACCCCTGCCCTCGAATTATCGGAAGTACTCACAGGCAAATACGGACCGGATGCAGAGAAACTTATCTATCAGGCAGGGCACGTCGGTGGAAAGGAGGACATCTCCCTCCGCTACGATCTTTCGGTGCCGCTTTGCCGACTTATCGCTATGTATCCACAACTCCCGAAACCGTTTAAGCGCTATCAGATTGATCCCGTTTGGCGCGCCGAGCGTCCACAAAAGGGACGTTATCGCCAATTCTTCCAGTGCGATGCAGATACGGTCGGCAGCGAGAATATGCTCGCTGATGCCGAAAATGTCACACTCGTCTATCAGGTGCTAACGCGTCTCGGTTTCAAGCAATTTGAGATTAATATCAATGACCGGAAACTCATCACTGGCATCGGACAATTCGCTGGCGTGCCAACTGAACAACTTGGTGGTCTCTATCGCGCTATCGATAAACTCGATAAGATTGGGTTAGCAGGCGTTAGAGCTGAATTAGCAGAAAATCAGATCCCGGAGCCTGTTATTGAGAAGCTTCTTGCATTGCTTGAGGTCGAAGGCGATACAGCGGCAGTCCTGAACGCACTCAATACGCAACTCGGTGATTCTGAAGCAGCGCGAGAAGGTATCTCGGAATTGGAGGAACTCATTGATTATCTCACGACACTCGGTGTCCCAGAAGAATTTTACAAGGTAAACGTGGCGATGGTGCGTGGTTTGGAATACTACACCGGTCCGATTTATGAGACTGTCGTTGAAGAACCGAAAATTGGGAGTATCACCGGTGGCGGTCGATACGACGAACTCATCGGAAGTTTCAGTAAACAGGGTTACCCAGCGACCGGCACCAGTTTCGGTATTGAGCGAATTATTGACGTGATGGAAGAATTTGATATGTTCCCATCCGCAGTCGGAAAAACGGTGACGCAGGTGTTAGTCACTGTTTTCGATGCCGATCTGGCGCAGGAATCCTTGAAAGTCGCGACGCTTCTGCGTCAAAGTGGGATTCGCGCAGAGGTTTACTCCCGCCCGGCGCGCATGAGCGCACAGATAAAATACGCGGACACCAAAGGCATTCCGTATGCTGTGATCCTCGGTTCGGATGAAGTAGAGGCAGGCACAGTTGCAATCCGAGACCTCGCAAACAGGGAACAGCACATTGTCCCACGCGGTGAAGTTGCTGAACGTATCCGAGAATGGACAAGTGTGTAGGACTTACGCAAAAAGCAGTAATTCCGGTGTTTTTAACCCCCTAAATCCCCCTTATCAGGGGGACTTTAAGAGGAAATGCGTAAGTCCTAGTGTGTAAAGATTGCCCACTAAATATCGCAAATGATAATAGGAGTTTTGCAGAAAATGAAACGATTTTATCGACGCCCTAATCTCACCCGCTATATTATTCTGCTCTGTTGCATTATTCAGGCGATCCAGTTGACAAGTGCGGGGTGCAGTCATACCAAGCCGTATTACCATCCAGAGATACCTGATATTGAAAGACGTGAGAGTGAAACAGAAGGCGTACTCCGTTATCGTCTTTTGTTACTCGGCGATGGTGGGGCACCGAGACCGGATGAACCGGTCTTGAAAACTCTCGGTGAATGGGCAGCAAAGGAGGCTGCGAAAACAAGTATTGTCTTTTTAGGGGACAATATGTACCCAGAGGGGATGACAGAACGCCGAAAACATGAAGCAGGGGAACGACTCGTCCCACAACTCTCCGTTGTTAAAGATGCGGGTGTCCACGGACTCTTTATCCCCGGAAACCACGATTGGGCAAGTGGAAGATCGGAAGGGTATAGTGCGCTTCTTGCCCAAGAGAAGTTTATCAATGATGCACTTGGCGGTGAACAGAATTTCCTGCCATCTGGCGGTTCACCCGGTCCAGTTGCGCTTGAGCTGCCGAAAGTTAACCCCATCGTCCGGCTTATTGTCCTGGATACACAATGGTGGTTCCATCAACATGAAAAACCAGAAAAATCCCCTGAAACGGTTATAGAAGAACTTATAACACTATTGGATACAGAATTGCCGGTTATCGTTGTCGGACACCATCCGTTGCAAAGTTATGGACCCCACGGCGGCTATTTTGACTGGAAGGCACATCTTTTTCCTACCAGAGCTTTAGAAGAATGGCTCTGGATTCCCATACCGATAATTGGTTCAGTGCATCCGTATGCAAGGAAATACTTTTACAAATTCGATCAAGATGTAGGCAGTGCTCCATACAACAATTTGGTAGTGCAACTCAATCGAGCATTCTCCACGCGCAAACCGCCCCCTGAAGCCACATCCCTTTTAATCTATGCCGCCGGACATGAACACTCTTTACAGGTCTTAAAAGGTGATAGTGTCGATTATCTCCTCGTCAGCGGGGCCGCCGCGAGTCGAAAGGTAACGGAAGTGTTGTCCGGGGAAAACACCCTCTTTGCGCATCAGCACACAGGTTTCATGGCGGTGGATTTTTTTAGCGATGGGCAGGTCCTATTGCGCGTGGTTGAACCTGAAGGTGGAGGTGTTCTATTTCACCAATGGTTGATTTTTTAGTGCTTTAATATTTTGTATTACACCTCAATGCGCACAAATACAAAATATGCCGCAGACGAAAGAACAAGGAAAAACAGAACCAACAAAAGTAAATTTACCGCCGCAGCGTTAAAATCGCGACTGAGTCTGAGCGTATCTTCAAAGGTCGGAATTGATTCTGGACTGATAGGCTTCTTCGACATTCCCTCACGAACTCCAATAATATGGAGACTATCAGGATCTGCTCTATCCATATCCGTGACGAATTCTCGGTATTCGCGAGCGTAACGCTGCACATTCTCCAAAAATTGTTGATGCCGTTCAAACCCTGTTCCGACAAAAACCTCAAGAAGATGCTGGATAAGTGTAACAGGTGAGATACGGGTAACGGAACGTGCCAGTTGAATTTGGGCAATCTGTTGTGTTAGATGTCCTTGGTTTAGACGTTCCACTTGTTCAGCACCTTTGATGACATACGCACTGTCTATCTGTCTCTTTTTATTTGGAAATCCACGCGTTTCTTGCAAAAGCGCAACGTATTCTCCTCTGAGTTCTCTTCGGTTTTGTACTTGTCGTTTGTAGAATTCATCATAAGTCATCGGGTTTGAGAACCCACTTGCCATGGAAGCGAAGGTGCCCGGTATAAAAACGACGAAAGTACACCACGTCAATAGGAGTATCACAAGACTCGCCCCACTATTTTGCACAAATGACGAAACCAACACACCTAACGCAAGAAACAGACAGAGATACAAAATCGCAAGAAAGAAAATTATCAATAAACGGATCCATGTGTCGGTGCCAAGGTAAACGTTGCTGGACGTAGAAATTACCAATAGATTCATCAATATCGCAAGGGCAAACGGAACGCTAATACTGACTAATGCGCCTAAAAATTTGCCAATCAATACGGTGTGCCGTGGTACTGAATTCGCCAACATCAATCGAAGCGTACCGCGTTCGCGTTCGCCGGAAATGGAATCAAAGGTGAACAGGACCGCTATCAGACTCAAAACATACCCGATCACAAATCCCCAGTCCACTTTGATGGTGGCTGGACGAATATTTGATGAATTAGGAAACGCGCCGGGATAATGCAGAGACCAGAAACCCCTTAAATTATTAGTGATCTGAATAGAAGGTGTGCCGTAGACAAAATCTGACAAAAAGATGTCCCCCCCTTCTGCACAAAAATAGAGTGGAGACGGCTTTTTGTAAAGATTTCCAGGTCCTTCTTGCGCAATGCTAAATAAATCCGTCCGAGATCTTAAGGTATTCAGAGATTCTGTGGTAGCATCGTGATATTTCTGCATACGCACAGGGTGTTCCTGAACATGGATAACGGCATTGATCAGCATCAAGACGAAAAGCAACGCTGTTGCGAGTGCAAATCGCAAACTATTGAGGTTGTCGTACAGTTCGCGTTTTATAATATGCCAAATCATTTTTTTAGAGATGTCGGCTTTCAGTAATTAACAGTCAGCAAGGGAACTTTGTGATACGGAATAAGTCATTTGGTGCTTGTAGTTAATTTTTTGGACAGATTTTTAACAGTCGGATTTGGTATTAGTGTAGCATGTCGGGTGGTATTTTGACAATTAGATTTCATGGTAAATTTTTTACATAATCAGGTGAATGTAATTGCATTCCTATGTAATCTATAATTCTTTTTAAGAAAGAAGAAGGTTGCCCATAAGTATCTACCAAATCATTGTAAGTATCTACCAAATCATTGTCAGAGAGAGTATATGGTATAATCCCCGTTACCACATTGATTTTGCTTCCTTCTTGAAACTTATACTTTCCGTGGATAATTATATCAAGATTTTGTTTAAGGCATTCCTCAAGAGTTAGATATGGACAATTGAATATAGATTCCCACTGATCTTCAGTATGATTTCTTTGCCCTTCTTCTGAATTTGAAATTGCTTGAAGTTCATTGCGAAAGAATTGGACTTCCCTATTATATTCTTTCTCTATAAAATGACGAAAATTCTGGGAAAGACAAGGATATATCCTATCAATAGAATGTCCATATTGATCAATTTGAGTTTTCGCAAAGACCTCTGAATGAGATAATTCCCACATGCTCTTTATAGCGAGTTCAAAAACCACAGCAGATAAAAATGGATTAGCAAGCATGTGGCAACCGTCTATTTCTCCTACTTTTAGTGCTGGACTTACCTTTTCAATGATCATTCCACATTCCATATTATGAAAAATACCTCTCATAATAAGATGTTTTTGATTTACACTTCTCTGATATTCAATCATGTTAATCCCCTAACGAAAGCTTCAGATTTATTTGACAATTGGCTAAAATAATCGTATCATGATTAGAGAACGGTATAGGCTATTCATTTTAAATGTTATATTTGTTAGCGTCTCTTAGTTGTTTTACGTACGACCGCTACAATTCGTCTTTTCCCGACATATTTACCTTGTACAGTGCGTTTAATAACCTTACGGGTTGCGCCGTAAGATTTAGGGCTATGTTTCGGCATAACGGCTACCTCCTTTCATAAGGTTTTAAGGATGATAGCCTATACCGTTCCCTAATCAATGAGAATTCTATAATTACACATGAAAAATAGTCAAGAAAAAACTGCTATGCTATTAGTTACGTTTAATATTAGTTACGTTTAAATAGTAAAATGCGTATCACTTTAATAATGCAATACGCATTTAGCAGATTGGCAAAAATTTGATCTAATCTCACCAAACAAATCGCCAAGGGTCTTGTTCTTCAAGAATTTCTGTTTTCGGATACCATTTATTCATAAGTGCATAAAGCTGTGGGTCTAATTCTTCAAGCGAGTTTTGATTGATTGCAGGTATCTCTATTAAAACACCGTTTTTATAAACGGTTGTTGATGCCACGGGCATAAACCACTTTTCCGAATTGACTGCCCAATACTCCATAAAATTTACACTTGAATATCGCTCTGCTTTTACTGTCCATAATTCTTTAGCGACTGCGTTTTGGTACGCTTTCAGTAATTTAGAATCGAAAGTGCTATCTTTAGAAGCGATAGCTCTATGCATTGCGTGAGCAAATTCGTGAACTAAGGTTGTCCAGTCAAGATATTTCTCATAAGCAAAATTTCTACAGATAGTATCGGTATCATATCTCCACTTAGTCTGATCCAATTCAGAACAGGTGTTATCCCGAAATCTGATTTGAGGTTTTATTTTTTCACCAGCTAAATTAATTCCCCCGGAAGGAGTAATACACACGTTTCCGCAAATTCCAAGTGCGAAAACGGGTTTTTTCCCAAAATTAATTTGGCTGTATTCAGGAAGGTATGTTATATCCTCTTTGAATTGATTATACAAAAGGATATAGAATCCTGTGTTAAAACTAAGATATTCTCGAAGGTCTGGGTGTTTTGACGACATGGTTAATACAATATCACGTGCGATTTCAAGTTCAGTGGTTGTGACCCACCGAGTCCCAAGAATTGCGATACCACCGGCATTGACCCATTTGTTATGAATACGCTCTTTTTCTTGTATACTGACAATTTGATTAGCCAAATCCATTGCCACTTGATCTGTCCCGTCAACTCGTATTCCGTTTATGAAATAGTCTGCCCACGAGTCTTCTTCTAAAGCAATTAATTCCTCAAGTAAAGTTTCCTCATTTCCCCAAATCTTTTCTTTCAGCCAATCTGGTATTAGAGAGGGTTCTCCTGCTTCAATTTCAGCGTTAGGGTCTTCCTTGAGCAATAAATGCTCGGTAATACCCATATCACGATCACAAGCAGAAAAAACAATAACACAGACAAAAAGTATGGTAAGCAAACGATTTAATGACATTATTTGCCTCCCAACCATTTTTTTAAAAACGCCTTTCCACTTAGCAACCCTAATGGAGGCTCTGTAGGTTCTATAGGTTCACTCATTATTGTTTCAGCTACACGGTTACAATAAGTTAACGTTCTTGGATACTCGTTTACGACAAGTTGGGCAATATCCGAAAAGAGCCTGACAAGTTCTGCTTTGGCTTTTTCGACTTCTTTACTTATCTGCTCTGCCTCTGGCACGTTTCTTGCCCGTTCTGGCAAGTTTTTTGCTTCTCTCACCTCTGGCAAGTCTATTAACTTGTCAAATTCAGATAGGTCTATAGTAATTTCGACTAAAGGCTTATTGACTTCTCCTATTACGGGCGGTGGATCGGTCTTGACTTGGTGATCACGAAATAAGTTATAGCGTCTGACCCGAATGACTGCCGTTTTCTTACTCATGAAGAAACTCCTTAACGCTTCCGCGCTTTTCAACTCTATCTTCGCATTTGACACAAACATGAAGATATGGTATGATTAAAAAAAGGGTTGAAAGGGCGCGATAAAACGCCCATTCAACAAGGCAGCAAAAGACCACATACGCATGTTCTGAAACTGCCTACTCTTATGGAAGACGTAATTTCCACTTATGCCTTCCAGCTATTAGTGCCTTCAGGAGCTCGCAACTCCGTAAAGCACTAACGGCGAACCAATCCGGTAGGGCGGTTTATACCGCTCTACTTTTTTATCAATCTTTCCGTCAAGTATTGAAACACAGGACAGACCTTAATGCTCGGTGCATTAAGTAAAAATTGCTGTCCATGAAATTGTGTAAAATATGCAATTTACGGGTTTTTTGTAACAAAAACCCTACACAACATGATCACCAGAGACACCTCTTTAAATAGAAAGTGGGCATCCCTTGGCGACGAAACCAAATTATCCAATTTGCATCAGATATGGGGACACCCATAGTGCTATGGATAATTCAGTTTCGTCAGAAAGTATTTTACAGAATTTGCAAATAAATTGCAAATAAAAACAGCATTTTCACATTTTTACGCTGTCCTCAATAAATTTGGCAAACATATCTCTGCTTCGATAATTATACTTGTAGCACGCTTCTGCAAGATATAGAGGCGTGTATCCGGTTGAATAGTGGTGGTGTGTGCCATACCAAGCCCGTTTTACGAAAGACCAGAAGCCCTCAATCGTATTCGTATGGAGTTCACCTTTTTCCCATTTCTTTGAACGATTGAGCGTTTCGTGGTTCTTTACTTCCTCTCCGACTTGATTATAGCCACGAAACTGGTCTGTATAGAGTTCGGTATCCTCTATTTTGACGTGCTTCTTGATAAATTCAGCGATTGTTGAGCCTTTGATATTCTCTACCATTTCTGTGACGACTTCACCACCTCGTGCTACAGCACCAAGCACAACGTCTTTCGCTGTGCCACGCCCGCGCTTGCGAGGTTCACCTTCTTCTTTATCATAGTCTTTGCGTCTCTTGCCACCAATATAGGTTTCGTCTGCTTCAACGATACCCTCAAGCACAGGGTTTCCTTTCGCCATTTCTGTGCGTATTGCCATCATTATACGCCAACATGTTTTTTGGCTTACACCTATGTCCCGTGAGAGCTGGAAACTCGATAGGCTTTTCTTGGCATTCGCCATAAGCGATATAGCAAGAAACCACTTTTGAAGCGGTGTCTTTGTGCCTTGAAAGATTGTGCCGTCTGTTGCCTTGAATGTAGCTCGGCAATCGTGGCAGTTCCAACGTCCAATACGCCCTCTTTGACTCTCATTGCGAGGTCTGACATGTTCGCTTTCACAGCGCGGACAGACCACCTTATCTCCCCACCTAATCTTTTCCAAGTGTTTCATACAACTTTCTTGGTCGGGGAAACGTTCCATAATCTCCACGACGTTCATTAAAAAACTCCCTTATATTTCAAAAGGAGTTGCTTTATTAATTCTCTTTTTGCTATAATAATAGCAGAACGATCGAAAAGCAACTCCGCTTTTCACCAATAGGGAGGTGGCAGCCTCCCTATTAACACTATTTATATTCTAACATTTTACGTAAAAAATGTCAAGTTAAAAAGTGCTAAAAACTCACTATTTACAAGGGTTTAAGGCGATTTTTAACAACTTTTTTCACCCTGAAAATCACTGCATTTTGTCCTATTTAGTACCGACATTGTGACGTATCCCATTCAATTTTGTTCGGGTGGTTAAAAAGAAAAAACGCCAGTCTTTAGCTGACGTTTTCAATATACCCAAAAGCCACCGGCTGATTACTTAATATGAAGATCGCTTATGCCAATTAAATCATTAGCAATCTCTCGTCTTCTTATCAGGGCTGATCGGTTTTTTTTGTCCCTTGGATTATGAGGGACGGGTAATTTGGGAACTGGAATAATACCGGCATGTCTACTATTTCCATTTTGCAGTCTAAGCTCTTGGTCATAAATATCAGAAACAATTAAATCAGCCCTCCCCGCAACATACATTCTAAGTTTCTGGCGACCAAGTTCCCATATTCTATTGTTATTATCTTGTAAATCTGATATAACAAAGACTGAAATTTCAGTATCCCTATTTCCGGGAATAAAAACAGAAGGGTCTATTTTCCCGTTCTCACAATCCTCTTTTTCCCTTATGAACCGAGTAACACAATCATTATCTAAAATATGCATATAAAATCCTTATTCATTCAATATACCATATAAAGTTTGGAAAAATCCGTTTAAAACTGGTTCGTCAGATAATTCACAAAAGCCATTCATCTGACGTTTCTCTTTATAGTAAAGAGTAAATATAACGCTATCATTACCATAAACACCCATTGTTATTACATTCTTTTTATGAAACCATGTAGCGTTTAGACTTCCGTCGTCAGCGGAGTTTAAATTAGGCATTGGAATACGTGGATTTACTGTGTTGATAATCTTCAGAAGTGATCTAATATCACTATACGCCTGCTCATGCACCATATCAACTTTATTGTCTATCTTGCAAAGTTCTTCCGTTTTCCGTCTAATCTCTAAAAGTCTCTGCTCAATCCCTTGCCTATTAAATACATGCCTATTAAATACTCGCCCAAGATTAAAAGTTCTTGGCATATAACTAATAGTAATTACATTGCCAAAAGTCTCCACATTCTGATTAGGACGGGCTATCTGTAAATTCCTATACGGAGAACGTCTTACATAAGCATAACCAGAAGCAGGTTTACCAATTTTATTCTCAAAGGGTTCACTGGCAGGAACTTCTATTGTAAAAGTACCATATCTGCGTTCTGATTTTTCAGGGCTTGGAAATTCTAACGCACCAGATTTTGGATCAAGAATTGTAATTTCAACACTCATATCTCTACTCCACTACTTTGGCATTATATGCAGTAGTCAAAAAAACTTCAATGAGTTCTTTGAGGTTATTCATAGGATTTTCTGATATTGCCTGCTTAATCTCATTCAAATTCTGGACATTAAAATTGAAATTGATTCTAAACTCAAACTGCTTTCCAGCCTTATCTATATTCAGTTCTATAATTGTATCTATATTCCGAATCTTCACTACAAATGAATACTTCTCAAGAGTAGTTTGAAGATCAGATTTGTTCAGATTGGCAACTTCCGATACAATGTCTAAATCTTCGTCTTCCTCACTACGAAAAACAAAATTTATTCCGGCTTTGGAAACTGAAGTAAAAGATAAGGAATCACAAAAATTCAGGACATACTTTTCAAGTACAGAGAAATCTTCCCCATTTTCTAAATGAAATGCGATGGTTGTATCCGTAAAAACTATCTTAAAATCCCCCAAAGCAACTGAAATAGGTGAATGCCTGAAAGAAAAAGCATTATCATTAAAAGTGAAACTAAAATCCGCTTTCCGTATCTCATAGCCTTTAGTATTCATAGGATTAACTATAAATTCTTCAAGCCACATTGGATTAAGCATGCTGGAATTCCAACCGCCTACCAAAACAATCGAACTCTCTTGATAATTTAATTTCATATCTGTTCCCCTAAAAAATGAATATGATCTGCGACAACTCTCGCCATTTTGACAAGACACACAGTTCTCCTTAACAGTTATATCTTAAGCGTCATGTATCAGTCAAGTTAAAACATACTTTAGTTTAAGGAAAATGTAAAAGCCATGAAACCTGTCAAGGTCTCACGGCTTTTATACGTATCAAGAATTAACTTTACAGGTGTACTGTTATACGTTAGAATCTCTCTAAAATAATACGGTAATGTGACCGGCTCTAATTAAACTTGGCTGGTTTTTTTCACAGTCGGTTACATTACTACCTATATAAGGAGATTCCAATGATAACAGAAAAAGGAAAAAAAATTGGACGATTTGTGTTGGTTTTCACAATTCAGGTACTAATCATTCTACAAATTGTTCCGGGTCTCTATGGACAGGTGCTAAATCTGATCCTTATGACTCATGAAATAGTCGCATATTGGCAGCATCACAAGCAACGTTGATTGTAAACCCAAATACATGCCAATCAACGTCAGCCTGACCCTAATTCAGTTAAATTATAACAAAATTAGAACACCACGTCAAGGAAAATCGTAGAATTCGGCATATATCACAAGTTTATTAAATCACACGTTTTACCTAAAATGTTTTCACTCTAAAAAGACAAACCAGCCTTAAAACAGCCCCCGTAAAAAGGGGCTTTCCCTCGACAAGTAATCCCAAAATATGCTACAATACACACAAACCCATTTGTTAATAAATCAACACGAAAAATTAACTGCAAGCACTATATGACTTATTCCGAACTGATACCTATATCATCTCACCAAAGGAGAAACTAATTAACATGAACATTATCCACATTATTTCAGATACGTTTCGACGCGATAACCTTGCTATTTATGGGGGAAAAGGATACACCCCCTCCCTAAACGCTTTCGCGGAGAAGTGTGTCGTTTTTGACAAAGCTTATGTCTGTAGTTATCCGACGGTGCCAATCCGTGGGGATTTGGTGACGGGGCAGGTCAGTATCTGTCGGCGCGGATGGGAACCGCTTAAACGAGATGTACCGGTTATCGCAACTGATTTAACGAAGGCTGGTGTCGTCAGCATGATGATTGCGGATACGCCGCACCATATCAACAACGGTTTCTTTTACAATCGCGGTTTTACCGGATGGAAGTGGATTCGCGGGCAGGAAGGCGACTGCTTGGAGACGCATCCGTACGATTATGAATCGCAGGATTCCTTGCGGTATCGCGAATATACACGGACACACCCAAATAGATTACCTGCTGGTCTCGGGAACCATATTAGAAATACTGACTTTCGACAGACGGAGGCGGATACTTTCGTCGCCCAGACTGTGCAGACAGCTTGCGATTGGTTAGAGCGGAACTATCAACACGAAAACTTCTATTTGATGGTAGACACCTTCGATCCACACGAACCGTGGGATGCTCCTGAATGGTACCTAAAGCGTTTCGATGCGAGCGATTATGATGGTCCAGAACCGATTTATCCGCCCTACGGTCCCAATCCGATGAATGAACGTGAGACGGAACGCCTCAACGCGCTTTACCGGGCAGAAGCGTCGCTGGTTGACAATTGGATCGGGCAGCTTCTGCGGAAAATTGAGTACATGGGGTTGACCGAAAATACGATGATTATTTTCATGGCAGATCACGGCTTCCTATTGGGCGAGCACGGGCTGCTTGCTAAGAATCTTAGCATGTATGAAGAGATTGTCCATATCCCGCTGCTGGTTTATCATCCTGAAGCAACACCACGCCATACAGACGCGCTTGCGAGTATTGCTGATATTCCTGCGACTGTCATTGATGTGTTCGGGGCAGAACGCGGGGCCCAGGTGGAAGGCAACAGTCTCCTACCTGCTATCATGGGGGATACCGACACCGGACGTGAATATGCGGTCACGCACGGTGCTTGGGTCGGTGGCTGGAGTCCGGATGGTGGCAGCCCGCATGGGAGCATCACCGACGGTACCTGGTCTCTCCTTTTGGAGAACCGCGGTGCGCCAAAGTCTTTATTCCATTTGCCTACTGATCCTGCACAACTGAATAACCGATTTGAATCAGACACATCAGAGGCACGCCGACTCTACCAAGCGTTTGTGGATTTCTTGGCACAGCACGGTGCCCCTGAAGCGATGGTCACCCAATTCCAAGATCGGTGGCCGATTTAAAATTGCAGATATGCGTAAAGCACACAAGGAGAAGCAGAAATTTGCACAACCAAAAACAGGGTTTTTCCGAGAAAAACGGGATGACGGATCTCGACATCGCCGACTGCATCAACGAGACCTGCCCTTGGTCCGGTAAACCGGTACAGGCTGACTCGCTGACTGAGTACGACGGCAACGTCGTCGGGTTCTGCAACACGGGGTGCCGCGACAAGTTTGAAGCGGCGGTACGCCACTTCAAAGCGGCAAAGGCGGCGAGAGCAAAGCAGTAGCCTTCGCTCGAAGTTTATCGGGATACTGGATCAAGGTGCTGCAATTTTCTGGCATCAGTCAACGCTCGGTTCAGCTCGGCTTCGCGTGAGATTTTAAAAATACTAAGTCCAATCCATGATTACGCCTAAGTATTCATCTTTCCGGTCTGTCAATCCATCGTAAGCGGATTGTGCGTCTTCCGGGTCAATGACGTGTGTCAGTAATTCTTCTACCTTGAATTTGCCTTCACAGATCAGTGAATACACCAAGCGGGAGTTGCGTTCGAGTGAGTGCTTCGATTCGCCAGAGTGCATGGTTGGATAAACCCACTCATGCGCGCTTTTGAGGGTAATCGCACCGAGACCAATACTATGGCTATAGTTCAAAATCTCCGTCGCATTAGTGACGTATTCGCCACGTGGCGAACCGAGTAAGATAACTTCACCCTTTCTGCCGGTCAATTGGTACGCCGTTTCAACGAGCCGCGGGTTTCCAATCGCTTCGACGGTGACTGCTGCTTTTTCGCCATCTGTTAATGCAATAACGCGTTCCAGCACATCTTCTTCGCCGGGGTTAATGAGATGTTGGATACCACATTGCTGGGCGATTTCAAGGCGTCGCGGCACTCGCTCAATACTGATAACCTTCATACCCGCCAAATTGAAAAGTTGTGATGCGGAGTTACCTACCAGCCCCAAGCCGATAATTGCAACAGTATCCCCGAATTCAGCGGACGATACGCGCAAAGCGGTCATCGCAACAGTCGCCATTCGGACAAACGGGACCAACTTCTCGTCTATATCTAAAGGCGGTTTGAACGCCAAAAGCACCGCCTCTGTTTTAGCAATAGAGGCGTGCGGACCATAACAGAAAGCGAGATCCCCAACGGCACATTTCGTTACATTTTCACCAACTTTGAGTACTTCACCGATCGCTGTATAGCCGGAGCCGTGTGGGAACCGCGTGCCGCTTTCAAGTCCGGTATACCCCGCGCCTTCAGTACCGGGACTAATCAAGCTATAGTGCGTTTTCAGTAAGATTTGGTTAGGTGCAAGGGTTTCATCGAGTTCAAAATCTTCCAGCGTTGCCGAGCGTTTCGCTGGCATCACAATTTGTTTGCCTTTCATGGCTGCAATGCTCCTTGTTGAATTTTCCCTATTATGGTATCATATTATTAAATTTTGGACAATCCGTTTGTGTTTGAAGTAGTGTTTTGGGCTTGGTATTTTTCTGTGAGCTCCGTGCCAAGAGCGAACGCGGCGAAAACTATGATAGTCTCTGCTAAGGACGCACAGGCTAACAGCCTATGCTACGGAAAAGGGTATAGCGGAAACCTTCGTCTAATTTAAAATTGTCCAAACTACAGTAAGATGGAGAAATTTTCTTATGAGACTCACGCAAGAGCAGTGCAAAACTTATCGGACACAAGGCGTGCTGATAGTCAAAAATGCCCTGACAGATGAAGACCTCCAGCCAGTGATTGACGAGATTTCGGATTGGATTTCGGAACGTGCGTTCGCTTTGAAAGAGGAAGGTAAAATTGAGAGTTTGCATGAAGATGAGCCTTTTGACAGGCGTTTCGGACTGTTGCTCGCACAGTCCGGCGAGATGGCAAGCGGTATGGATATTATGCACTATCGCGGTGAAGCCATCTTTGAATTTATGCAGAACGATAACCTTTTAGATGTTATAGAAGGTATTGTTGGACCGGAGATCACTTGCAATCCGATTCAGCATCTACGAGCGAAACCACCCGTTGTCGATGGGAACGCAAGTTGGGCAGGTGGTGTGCCGTGGCATCAAGATGCTGGGGTCATGATGCCAGAGGCAGAAGGCTCCGAGATTGTCACGTGTTGGTTGCCATTAGGTGATAGCACAATAGAAATGGGATGCCTTCAGGCATTGCCGGGTATTACTGAAGAGAAGGGTTATCTGACCCATCAGAAAGAGGGCGGGACAATGATCAAACCGGAGTTAATGCCGGATGTTGAACCGCTCATGCTGGAATGTTACCGAGGCGACCTTATTTTATTGAGCCGTTTTACGCCACATCGTTCAGAACCGAACACGTCCGACCGGTGTCGCTGGTCGTTGGATTTGCGCTATCAGACCACAGGACAGCACACGGGACGTACAGCGCATCCTGATTTCATTGTACGCAGCCGAAAAAATCCTGAAACCGTCTTGGCTGAACACCAAGAATGGTGTGATCTGTGGGTAGACGCTTTTGAAAACCCACGTGGTTTCGCGGGCCACAGGTCGGTGTAGGTATCAATCAATTCTTCTTTTGTCGGAGCTGCAGAACCCGTAGCCCGTAACGGAGTGGAGGGATTTTTGCTTGGGTGTTTCTTCAGATTTAAGAAAGGCACTTCAAATGCCATTCCCACGCTATTCCTCCGCAAGGTAAATTAAAAAAATGCAAGCGATTATTCTGTGCGGTGGTCTTGCGACTCGACTCGGTGAAGCCGCGAAAACTGTTCCGAAGGTTTTGCTGGAGATCGCTGGGAAAACAGTGTTGGAGTGGCAGATCCGATTGTTGAGAGAAGCAGGGGTTACCGCGGTCGTCCTTGCGTCTGGACATCTGCACGATGTACTCTATGAGCGGGTAGGTGTCAATTACGCTGGAATCCGTATCCGTTATGCCAAAGAGGAGACGAGACTTGGGACAGGTGGTGCGATTCTGAACGCGATGAAACAGATTGATACGTCCCCGTTTTTTGTGCTGAACGGCGATATCCTACTTGCGAACTTTTCACTCCGAGATATGTTAAACCGCTTTCACCAAGGTATGGCGGGCGTGCTTCTAAGTGTGTATGTACCAGATATCCGTCCGTATGGCGAAATTGTATCTGATAGCGATGGAAAGATTCTGGCGTTTCGTGAGAAACAGCCGACTTGTTCTGCCGGATACATCAATGGTGGCGTGTATCTCTTCAATGCAACAATTGCCGACGCATTTCCAAAGGGACAGGAAACCTTCTCTATGGAACGCGACGTTTTTTCGTCAGTTTCTAACCTTTATACACTCCAAACGGATGCAAGTTGGATTGATATCGGGGTACCAGAGCGATTGGACTACGCGCGTAAACATTTCCCACGATTTTAGAGTGTCTCATAAATACAATTTGTCAAAATTTACCCGAGCGCGGGCATTGTAAATCGGGCTTACAAAGCCCTCTCACGATTTATGAGATAGATTGTAAAATCAGAACTCTGTCGGCTCACCGGTTCGCAACACCACGTAACTTCGATACCGCTCTGCATGTATCTCACCGGTTTCAACAGCATCTTGGATAGCGCAATCAGGTTCCGCGACATGGGCGCAGTCGCTGTATTTGCATTGACCGAGATGCGGTTCCATTTCAGGAAAGTAGTATACTAAGCTCTCGGTATCTACTCCCCACAAGCCAACTTCTCGGATACCCGGTGTGTCCGCGACTTCACCGCCAATTTCCAGTGCAAAGAGTTCAACGAGCGTCGTTGTATGCCGTCCCTTCTGGGTCTTGATACCGACTTCACCGGTTCGCAAGCCTAAATTGGGTTGAATCGCGTTCAGCAGGCTGGACTTTCCTACGCCGGACGCACCAATGATAACACTAAATTTGTTCCTTAAGGCGCGTCGAAACGCGTCTAAGCTTTCAGGCTTATGGATACTGGTATAGAGCACTTGATAGCCCAACTTCTCATAATTAGTAAAAGTCTCGGTAAATTCCTCCGGTTGGGTTGCGTCCACTAAATCCATCTTATTGAGGCATATTACTGCGTCCATGTCCCCGGCTTCAGCCAAGATTAGGAATCTATCCAGTGTCCGAAAATTAAGGGGCGGCATGAATGTAGATGCGACGGCTACGATTTGATCTGCATTAGCAACGATAACCTGTTCGATGTCGCCCTGCCTTCCTGCATACTGCCGTGAGAGCTTCGTCTGACGGGGCAGAATATCCTCTACTACACCTTCCTCGGCATCAAGTTGCGTGAAGATAACTTTGTCCCCGACAGCCACTGGATCTGCATATATTCTGCGTCCCGTTGCTGAGCGATGTCTCCGTTTGAGTGTGCCGCGGAGTGTGCATCGCAGGGTAACATCATCGTGCTGAACGTCATAAAACCCTGTTCGCGCCCGGATGACTCGACCTTGTTCACGTGTGAGGATAAACACCACCTCCAAGAGTTTATCAGACGTAAGATTTCATCGTTTTCAAAGCTACCTCAATATTTTCATCAAAGTTATCAAACTTGCACTCACACGAGACACGCCCGTTATAGCCCGCTTTTTGGAGTGCGGAGAAGAAATCTGTAAAATCGAAATCGTCGTTTCCCGGGTAAGAGCGTTTGACAGGCTCCGCAATGTGGACATGCGCGAGCCACTCCGCGGCATCAATGATATTTTGCATCGGTTCTTCTTCCTGATAGATATGATAGAGATCCGCCAATGCTTTGATGCCCGGACGATTTACGCGTTTTGCCATGGCAACGCCATCCGCGACGGTTCGGAGGATATTCCCTTCTCGCAAGCAAATCGGCTCAATTACGATAATCATGTTGTATGCTTCGGCGTGATCTGCAGCCATCTCAAGGAACTCGGCGATCTGTGCCAATGCGCGTTCACGTGAATAGCCTTCCGCTATATTTCGAGAACCACTACTCCCGTAAACGATCACTTCACCACCGATTTCATTGGCTCTGCGGCAAGCAGTTTTCACATAGCGAGACAAACGTGGCAAATCCACAGTATCGCCTACCACGCGTAGATCACCGGGGATAAAGCCTGCGTAGGACTCTGGTTTTAGAGGGGCGTTCGCTGCCTGCTCACGGATTTTCTGAAATTCGGTTTCGTCTGACTCAGGTATCAACGCGGCGCGTACCCCTAATTCGATATAATCATACCCAACTTCTGCGAGCCGATTGACATTTTCTAAACCGGTACAGATCCCAAATCGCATGTATTCGCTCCTTCTCACGTGTGTCGAAAAAATAGAAATAAATGAATGTAAAACACTTTCAATTGCTGTCTTGAGAAATATGGGCTGTCATTTGGATGACTGCGCCGCGTACGCCTGAGTTGCCATCAGGTTGGATGTTACTGATGATACCGTCTGAGAACGTACCTTCTAATCCACATGGATTACCAACGGCATAGACAACCTCGCCAAGAAGTAACAAGACGGTAAAACGCTGCCATTTTTTTCTGATTTTCGCTAACGTCTTTCATGATATTCCTTTATTCTCCAAATCGGCGTTTGCGTTGGCTATAGGCACGTAAGGCACGGAGGAAATCAATTTTCCGGAACGAGGGCCAATAGGTATCGCAAAAATAGAATTCTGAATAAACGCTCTGCCAGAGTAAAAACCCGGATAGCCGCACCTCTCCACTGGTGCGAATGATTAACTCAGGGTCCGGGAGGTTCGAGGTGTATAGGTATGGTGTAATTTTGTCTACGGTGAGTTCATCTGCAATTTGACGGACCGATTTGCCACTTTCACTTTCGGCTTTTAGATGTCCCCGGAAAGCCTCAATGATTTCTTCGCGACCGCCGTAAGCAACAGCGACATTTAAGATGAACTTTTCGTAATGTTGTGTTGCTTCTTCCGCTTCCCGAATCGCTTCTTGAAGGCTTGGCGGTAGCAGCTCTATCTGCCCCATTGCGCGTACCTTAATCTGGTTGGCATGAAGTCCTTCAATCGTGACGAGTTCACGCATTTTCCCTTCAATAAGTCCAAGAATACCTTCGACTTCATGTGCTGCGCGTTTGAAGTTATCAAGCGAGAAAATCCATATAGAGAAAATCTCAACGCCGAGTTCATCGCACCAATGGAGTACCTCTTCTAACTTGTTTGCCCCTTCGTGATGTCCTTTGATAACATTCTCAAGTCCACTGGCTTTGGCGTAACGGCGGTTTCCATCAAGGATTACACCGATATGCCGTGGGATTTTCCATGTATTTGCTTCGGATTCTAAACGCCGCTGGTAAGCTCTATAAAAAAATTTTTCAATTTGGTTTTTGATATAGCGGAATGGTTTCATATTTACATCCTGATTTGTTGTGGCAAGTTGCGATTAGGGCACAACTTACAAGCACATATAACAAATTCCATTATAACATGAAAAAGTTATATAAATAAAGTCTATTTTCTGTAACTGTCTCGGTTGACAGACGATTTCAAATCCGCTGCCGAATTATAGGTTGACATGTTATAGCGGGTGTGATAAATTTGTGTAAAATTATTCACTGGTGTGTTATAAGACGGAATTTTAAAAGACATCAGTTCGCGTCCATTGGAGTCATAGTTTATATGGAAGTCGAAACTTCCGGATCGTCAGTATCATCACAAATTCCAGCCCACGGTGTTACACTCAAATCTATTCTTATTGCCGTTATCCTGATACCGATTAATTGCTATTGGGTCATCGAGATGGAGGTTATTCGGTATTCAGGTCACCCTGTGACCATCTCCCTCTTTTTCAATGTGATTTTCAGTCTGTTCGTGGTTATCGGTGTGAATCAATTATTACGCCGTTTTGTGCCGCGTATGGCGTTGGTCCAGAGCGAGTTGGTGATTGTTTACCTGATGCTGTCTATTGCTTCGGGGATTACTGGGCACGACATGCTTGAAATTTTGGTGCCGATGTTAGGGCATGCGTTCCGCTTTGCTACCCCAGAAAATGAGTGGCAGCAGTTGTTCGTACCATTCCTTCCAGAGTGGCTCACTGTCAGCGATCCATCACTTTTAAGCGGGTATTATGATGGGGAATTGCCCCTCTATACGGCTGAGACATTGCTCGGATGGGCAACACCTGTCCTTTGGTGGAGTGCTTTTATTACTGTGTTGATCTTCGGAATGCTTTGCATAAATATAATAGTCCGAAAGCAGTGGATTGAGCACGAAAAGTTAAGTTACCCGATAATTCAACTCCCGCTCCAATTAACAGAAACACCGCAGAACCGTCTATTTCAGAACAAGTTGATGTGGCTTGGATTTGGGATTGCTGGCGCGCTTGCCCTTTGGAACGGAATCAACTTTTTATATCCAATCTTACCGGAATTCAGGACCCGTGTACGGAGTTTTCAAGTCTTCACGGAAAGTCCGTGGAATGCTATGGGCAGAATTCCGTTTTCACTATACCCATTTGCGATCGGGCTTGGTTTCTTTATTCCTTTGGATCTTTCGTTTTCATGTTGGTTTTTCTTCTGGTATTGGCGATTTATGCGTGTGCTTGGTGCTGCACTTGGTCTACGCACGCTCCCTCGGTTTCCATATATGAATGAGCAAGCGGCTGGTGGTTACCTCGCGCTGTGCGTTTTGGCAATTTGGGCGAGTCGCAGACATCTATTGCACGTTGCGAAAACCGTTGTGGGCCTAAATATCCAACAGGCGAATACTGTCGTCAGTGCTTCAGGGCGAGAAACACAGGAAGCGATGTCCTATCGCGGGGCGACGCTCGGTCTTATCGCTGTAATGGTGTTCCTTGTCCTTTTCTGCTACTATGGCGGTGCTGAACTTTGGGTGATGTTCGCATTTTTTGTTATCTATTACATGATTTCGATCGCCATAACCCGGATGCGCGCCGAACTCGGTACACCTGTGCACGATCTGCACTATTCCGGTCCTGATGAAATTCTGACTCGGACTGTTGGCACACGTCAATTGGGAAGAGGCAACCTGATTATGTTCTCCATGTTTTGGTTTATTAATCGTGCCCATCGGAGCCATCCGATGCCGCATCAGTTAGAAGGCTTCAAAATCATGGAGCGAACAAACATGACGATGCATCGTATCGTCTTTGCCTTAGTGCTTGCGACGGTTTTAGGTTCGTTGGCAGGGTTTTGGGCATTAATTGACCGTGGCTACCGACTCGGGATGGAAGTGCGTGCTTATTGGCCCTCTTTGAGTGCGTTCGGGATAGAGCCGTACCGCCGTCTTGCGGGATGGTTGCAAGCCCCTGAAGAGACACTCATTGCTGAGAGCGGGTTTATGGGTATCGGTTTCTTGCTGACGACAGTGCTGATGTTCTTTCGGATGCGATTTGTATGGTGGCCCTTTCATCCTGCTGGGTTTGCGATCTCTACGAGTTGGGGTATGCATGTTACGTGGAGTTGTCTTTTCATGAGTTGGTTAATCAAGTGGTTGATCCTTCAATATGGCGGTGTTGTACGGCATCGGAAGGTAGCCCCCTTCTTTTTAGGGTTAATCTTGGGGGAATTCACAGTCGGGAGTCTCTGGACAATCTTAGGGATTATCGCTGGGATTCCTACCTACGGATTTTGGGTGTAGTTGGTCTCCGGTTTTAATCGTCATCTGGGCGCGAGTTTATTGCCAGATTTAACGGCAATAAGAACAACGTCAGACTAAACAGGAGCGTCCATTGCCATTCCCATTTGAGTGGTGCCATTCCTAAAAACTGCGCGACAGGTTCAATATAGAGTGTTATCAGGTGAAGTGCGATAACGACGATGGAGATGACAATGAGCCGGGAATTCGCGAATATTCTTTGAAATAACGATTCCCATGGATAGCGCAAAGCTTGCCAGCATGTTGCCAACTGTGTGAGGATGAGTGTCGTACATACTACTGTTCTCGCTATCGTGATATCTGGCGGAATTGGAGTTCCAGTATTTCCACCTGAGAACACCTCTCTCATTAGGGTCGAAACACCGATGGTATCGGACAATGCGGGGGAACGCCACAACATAAAGAAGAACGGGATGAGTGACATCAGACTAATAGTGACGGCACGGCAAATAATATCTACGCCTGTTGTTTTTGAGAGAAAGCGCGCCCTTGAAAAAAGGGTCGGTCGGTGGTGCTTTTCATCAGCAAATATCTGTTCGGTGCCCATACCTAATGATGGTAGTAGCGTTGTGAGCAATTGCACCCAAATGATCTGCGTTAGTGTCAACGGCATCGGCATTTTATAGAGATAGTGTAAAACCATGCCAATAGTGAGTGTGAAGAATAGGGAAAGTGTACAGGAGAGATTCCAACGTAGAAATCCAGCTGCGTTGTGATATGCTTCACGGGCATGAAGCAGGGCATCCCGGACGGCTTGAAAACCCTTACTATTGATGAGTCCATCGGCAGCGGCTTGAACAACGTGTGATGCCTGCGCACTATTAGCGAGCGCGATATCAGCGACAGTCATCGCACGTAGATCGGTTCTATTTTGGCCCAAAAATCCTATAGCATGTCCTTGACGCTTCAGGCTCAGGACAATATTCCGGCGCTGTTCCCAAGTTGGTTGTGAATAAGCAAACCATTTTGCTGTTTCGTTGTCGATTTGTTCACGCGGGACTGCGTCAAATTCTTCTCTTGATGCGACTGCTTTCCTGTTGTGAACAATGCCGAGGTCTTTCGCTAAGTCAACAGTCTCTTGCTCTTTACCTTCCGAGATAAGGACAATTTTAAGACCGGTGTCAAGACTGGATTTCAGAACTGTTTTTGTTTCTTCATCATTGCTGATAGAGAAGCCTATAAAACCCAAAAAGATAGGATTGTCTTCCATTTCTTGTGGCTTCAGAATAACATCAGAGGAGTGAAAAGCGACACCATAAACCTGGGATTTGGTGCTGAGCAAATAGTCTATGATTTCATGGTACATCTCATACTTGTCGTCCGAGAGGGGTGCAATTTCGCCATTAATGAGTACGGAGCCACAGGTGTCAAGTACAGTCTGCGCGTCTCCAAAAATGACATTAAGATAGTCCTCTGGTGCTGACTCGAACACCTGCATTTGGTACCCATAGTTACGTGTAGAAGGGTAAGCATCCACCAAAGGGAGTTTAGCCTTGACACTCTCCAATTGATAGCCGAGCCTTTCCATGTTCTGTTGGATGGTGGTCTTGGGTGAAGGTGCCGTCTCGTTCGTCTCGGTTCCCGAAATTGCCGCGGTATTGGAAGTAGTTGCGTTAGACATATTCCGCCCGTCAGAGGTGCCAAGCCCAGCAGTGAACACTAAGTGCGGTGCACCTTGAGGAATTTTCCCACCATTTGGTATCGCAGCAACCGCTTTTTGCCGTTCCGCAGCGGAAAGTTCTTTCAAGGAATCCAACCATGTTCGCCACGTATTACCATCAACGAGTTGTTCATCAACGAAAAGACTGGAGATCGTTAGGGCGCGTGTCGTAGCAAGTCCATTTTCATTTGCACAAAAAGTGGTGATGCGACTCAATTTTTCAAGGCTATTTGAATTGCGGAGTGTGATCCCTTTCTCCCTTAATTTTTCGGTATGTTTAGAAAACGACAATCGGAGCAACCCAATAACATTGCCTGGTGCAGATGCCAATGCGAATAGCAAGCCGAGAAGGATTAGGGAGTGCCAATCGGTAACTCGATTCTGATACTCAAACCACCAACCAACGGCTACGGCGATAGCTGCGACAACTATGCCTACTATTTTTATGATGGCATGTAAATCCCGCGTTTCGCTTTCAGCGAGCGTTTTCGCGACAGATGTCGGCGGATCATCTTGATGCTGCTTCCATATTTCTATCTGTTTTCCGGTCTTCACAACGATTGCGAACCCATGCCCTGCTACGACGTATGTCCCACCAAATGCGATATTTTTCTGTTTTTCCGGTGGTAAGGCAGGTTCTGGGATATCCGTACTTATCTTTTGTTCGGGGCCCTCGGTCCCGAAGAGTGCGGATTCATCGATCATCAGTCCTTCGGATTCAATGATTCTGGCATCTGCAGGCACGTAATCTCCTGCAGTCAACGAAAGTAAATCGCCGGGAACAATATCCTCGGGTGCACATTTTTCAAATTTTCCTTGTCGAATAACTTTGATACTATGCGCCATGAGTTTATTGATATTGGCATCCCGACTGCAAGCGCGATACACTATTGCAGACGCGTACGCGATATGGATAACTAAAACTGCTGCAACAATACCTACCGTATGAAGGGTAATACTGCTCGTGCCGCTGGAAAATAAAGCGACCAATATACCCGTTGCGAGTGCCAAAACAATGACCCGCCATGTCAGTAACGGTTCCAGAAACGCCTTAAGCGGAAAGACTTTTTTCTCAGAAGCGACTTCGTTTTTGCCGTACCGCGCTTTCGCTTTCTCAAGGGCTTCTGCGCTCAACCCTTGGTCCATGTTGGAGTCGAATTTGTTCAGTATTGATGCAATGTTTTCTGTATGAAAATTTGACATCTTTTTATAATTTCAGTGCTTATGATGATATACGAAAATATGTAGACCTCTGCTGACAAGCCGCTTGTGAAGCACGCCGACCAACGGTCTATTGTTAATTATAAAATCTACTATAGTTCCAAGACAGAACGTTTGGACTAAAACACCTTAGAGTTTAGTCGTCAAATTAATTCTCAATTATTAGTTTTCAGGGGTTCTCAACGTGAAGACTTGCACCGTCAACATCTGGCTTTAAAATTTTAATATCAGATGTAATTTGATGTTTTCTAAAGGCAGACTGCATCTGTTCAGCCACTCGTTCTGTATGTTCCAGACAATAGGCTGCGACAGTCGGTCCTGCGCCACTCAAAGCAACACTGAGCGCGCCAGCGGAGGTAGCAGCTTTTGCTACGTCATCAAACCCTGGAATCAGCGAGGCACGGTAGGGTTGATGCAATCTATCCTTCATGGCGACGCGAAGCATCTCAAATTGTCCTGTGGCAATACTTGCGATTAGCAATGTACTCCGACTTGTATTGTATATGGCATCTGCGAAACCTACTGAGGCTGGTAGTACACCGCGCGCTTGTTCCGTTGAAAGCGGGAAATCCGGAATTGCCAGCACAACCGAAAGCACAGGTGGACATTCTAATCGAACCGTATGCACCTGAGCATTCTCCTGCGCTGAAACGACAATGCCACCATACAACGAAGCAGCAACGTTATCCGGGTGCCCTTCAAGTTCTGTTGCAAAATTGAGGAGTTCGACGTCAGAAAATGGAGTACTGCAGAGCACATTCGCCGTTAGCAACCCGCCAAGAATAGCTGTCCCACTTCCCCCTAATCCACGGATTGCAGGTATTCCGTTCTCTATCTGCAATTTGAAACCTTTTGGACGTTTGGTGCCACTTCGGTCATAGACGAGTTCTACTGCTTGAAACGCGACATGTTCGGGTGTGCTTGGTATTTTATCCGCGTCTACGCCGCTAACAACGACTTGGGTGTCGGTTTCGGTGACTTCCAAGGTCACTTTACTGTAGAGTTGGAGGGCAAGCCCCAGTACATCGAACCCAGGTCCGAGGTTTGTTGTACTTGCTGGAATACGTGCAGTAGCTTTCTGGTATTTTTGTATTTCCTTGCGGATAAGTTCCATTGTTAGTTACCCGATAATTTTCGCGTTCGAGTTGAAGCAACCCCCAAGCAAAAACCCTCTCTATTACATTACCGGTTTGGTTTTCGTTCTAAGAGAAAACCCGATTTTAACATCGGAAAAATCGGAGCGAAAACCCAATATTTAAAATTACAATTTTGAGATTGCAGTTTCCATTCTGCCTAATGCCTCTTGGATGTTTTCTAAGGAGTTGGCGTACGAAAGCCGGAGATACCCATCACCGAATTTACCGAAGGCGGTGCCGGGTAAAAGTGCGACATCTGCCTCTTCCATGATATAATCGGCGAGTGTTTCACATGAAATCGGCAATTGCGTTACGTTGGGAAACACATAAAATGAACCGAGCGGCTTGATACAACTGACCCTGTCAATTGCATTGAGTCCATCCACAATTGCATCACGGCGTTTCTGAAATTCTGTAACCATTTCTGTGACAAAGGTTTGGGGCCCGGTGAGTGCCTCTATTCCAGCGAGCTGTGTGAAGGTGGCAGTACACGAGTTTGAGTTAATAGTTAGTTGGGTAATTTTATCAGCGATTGCTTGCGGTGCGATGCCATAACCGAGCCGCCAGCCTGTCATGGCGTAAGTTTTAGAGTGCCCTTCGATCAAGATTGTGCGTTCCTTCATGCCCGGTAGGCTGAGGACACTATGATGTTTACCTTCGTAGAGGATGCGTGAATAGACTTCGTCTGTGAGCACATAAAAATTGTGTTTCTGTGCCAGTTCAGCAATTGCTTCAAGGTCTTCAAGGGTTAGCGTTCCACCAGTCGGGTTCTGAGGTGAATTGAGGATCAGCAATTTTGTCCGATCAGAGATTGTGTCAGCGAGGTCTTCGAGTCGGAACCGGAAACCTACGTCCTCGCGAAGCGGTAGCGGCACCGCTTTACCGCCGATAAAGTCAATAACGGATTCATAGACCGGGAAACCCGGCTCAGGATAAATCACTTCATCACCATCGTCTATTAGAGCGAGGATAGTGAAGAAGATGATCGGCTTCGCGCCGGGGGTTACCGTGACCTCGTCAGGATGTATTGTAATGCCGCGCGTATCAGTTATATGCTGTGCGACGACCTCTCGAAACGCCGGCACACCAGCAGATGGGCAATAGCCGGTATGCCCCTCCTTCATGGCTTTGTAAGCTGCCTCAATAATGTTAATCGGTGTTGGGAAATCAGGTTGTCCGATCTCTAAGTGGATAATATCTTTGCCTTGTGCCTCGAGTTGTTTGGCTTTGGCAAGCACCTCAAATGCGGACTCTGTTCCCAATCGACTCATCCGCGTTGCGAATGTGGATGTTTCCAAAATTCTACCTCCGTCCCTTAACCATTCACTGATGACCTAATATTAGTTGTTCAACCTTTGCTCAGCGAAACGTCATCAAGCTAAGTATAATTTATTTTCCCAGCAAGATTACGCCGTTTCCACCTGCTAACCAGACCTGTTTGTCTAAAATGAAAACACTATTCATCCGGAACCGTTGGACCATGTCATCACCGGGATCTTGGACTTCCCAGTTTTTACCACCGTCATTGGTATGTACAATCACACCGACGCCTAAATCTCCACCGACAGCCCAGCCCATATATTTGTCAGCGAATTGGATGCTTCTGAGTGTTTCTTCAGTGCCGCTTGCCTGTATAGCCCATTTGTCGCCACCGTTGCTCGTGTGGAGGATAAGACCGTTTTCACCGACAGCCCAGCCGTGCTTATCATCTAAGAAAAAGAGGTCTTCAAGCACATCTTCTGCGCCAGTCTCTTGTGCTTCCCAAGTCTGTCCGCCATCTATCGTCTTCTGAATCACGCTATTTTGACTGACTTGAGGGACAAGGTGTACGCCAGCAACCCAGCCTATGGATTCATTAAGGAACTGAACGGCGTTGTACATTGTTGCTTCGTCATCACCAACAGCACCGATTATCCCACCTTGAAGCACCTTCCAAGTCCGCCCTCCTGTTTTTGTTGAGAGAATGGTATCGTTGGCACCGACGGCGAATCCTACATCTTTGTTGGCGAAGTAGATTCCTTTAAGGGGGTTGTCAACCTTGCTGGTTTGTACTTCCCAATCTTTACCGTTAGTCGTGGCGACAATTTTGCCGTTTTCGCCGATTGCCCACCCGTGATTTTCATCTAAGAAATAGACCCTGGCGAGTTGAGCGTCCACATCAATTTCGGCTTTATTCCATGTTGCTCCACCATCTGTTGTATATCCGACAAAACCGGGATAGTCTAATTCCAGGGGCGAAACGCCGACTGCCCAACCATTTTTCGCGCTTGTGAACGAGATCGACATATAGTCCCGAATTTCGGGGTCTTGTTTTTGAAGGATATCCCAATTTGCTGTGGCAGACAAAGCCGTTACTAAGATGCCGACGATTGCCAGTAGTGTTATCCGCCAGAATGGGCGTGGCTCAAGCCTGTTCATTGTTATTATATCTCCTCTTGATGTTGGATTAACAGCATGCCCTTTTTGATGTAACTTGTAGGGGTTTGAAAATTGCTGTTAAAAAAATTTAATGCGTATTAACAAGCCAACGGCTTGCGATAGGTAATTAAAATTATAATATAACCTCAAATTGGGAATTAAGTCAATAATTTTTTTGAGTTGCGGCAAAGCTGCCCGATGTAGTGAGCAGTGGTGTGCGTCGAAAAGATTTAACTGCGCCGTGCCTCTGTGATGGCAAATCTCAAGTTCTGTTGCTACTTAGCGACAATTAGCGTCCCTGTTTTAAAACTTTCCCCTACCTGAAGTTGGTAGACATAGATGCCACTTTCCACAATTTCCCCCGCTTCGTCGCGACCGTCCCAGGTCAATTCCGTGTCACTGGGCAGTGCTGTTAGGGTCTTGACAAGCATTCCATCAATGTCGTAGATGTGCACTGTAAATTCGCCCGAAGCATCTTCAAGCGCACGTGCAGGGAACACGACCTGATTAAAATCTTTATCTGGAGAGAGTGGCGTAAACGGGTTTGGATATGGTTTATCAAAAATACGAAGTTTTTCCTGTGCCGGTGCGGATGCGTTCCCTGCTTCGTCCATTGCGATGACAGCATAAGTAAAACTGCCTATATTCAACTTACGATCATCAATAGATATGTATCCTGTCTCATCATTTTCTGGTGTCCGTTCTATATTGCTGGGTAGTGGTTCAGTCCCACCGGTTTCAGATGGTGGGAACAGAACTTTATACTCCGTCACGTCACGACTGATACTGGATTTCCACAAAATTTCCACACCTTCGTTCGTGATGGTAACGCTGAGCATCACCGGTGGTTCGGGTGCCGCGGTATCCGGTGATACGTTCACTGTCTGTATAGCGGAACGTTCCGATTGCAAGAAAAGCGTCTTGTAAGTAGTTATCTGATACGTATGATTTCCCGGGGGAACATTTACATCACGAAATGTGGTTGAGAACCGGTCTTTGACCTCAATAGGATCTTCTTTGTCTCTATAGATGAGATAACCGTTGACATCTGGATCATCTGATTTCTGCCAACGGAGCGTCACATCGTTTTCACCGGTCGTATCGGCTTCAGCGGTGAACCCTATAACTGGATTAGGTGGTATGTTCGGGATCACCTGCAATGTAAAATTGTCGTTGTTGAGCTTTCCGTCCGCTTGTCCGGGTCGAATAAACTCACCGATCGGAGCGTCATCAAGATTGCGCAGGCGTGCTCTAAACACTGCCTCTAATGTGACGGTATTCGGTGTTTGGCAGTCAAAGGTAATTTCGTAGATCGAATTCTGGAAATCGCGAATGACATCAGCGAGTTCAACGCGCAGGACATTTCCACCAGAGACGACTGGTCGGGCTACGATTTGGTTGCGGTCTCGCAAGATACCTTTGAAATAGGATGATCGGGTCAGAAATCCGGATGGCATTTCGATTTCAATAACTTTAATTTCTTCGCCCGGTTCTGCGAGTGACCTGTCTACTGAAAGTGTCACAATTAACGGCACCGTTGAACTGGCAGGAACAATGCCTTGTGTTTGACCAACGACGTTTATCTCTCCGACAGAAGTGACCGCGCCATAACTATTCATAGCGATGAATAGACTCACAATAAGTGTTAAAGCAATCTGTGTGTTTTTCATTGGGTATACTCTTTCTAAAATAGTAGATTGATAGAAAATCGCTGTGTTATGTTGTCCTGAAAATCTCCGCTGAGCAGCTGAAAGCCGTAATCAATTTGGACAGCAGTGCTGCTAATCGGAAGTTTGGCACTTCCACCGAAACTCAGGGTTGTAGCAGAATCGCTGCCATTCTTTAACCCGTAACCACCACGGACAGCGATGGATTTATTCAACCAGACTTCTAAACCTGTGCGTATATAAATCTCTCCATTACGAGAGGCGACCTCAAAAGTTCCTAAACTACCTTTCAATAAATTGCTGACCGCTGCACCTTGCGCGCTCATCTCTGCGATAGATTCAAGCCTGTATGCTAAGCCTGCGCGGATGTTCAGGGGTACTGGGTCTGGGTCTACGTCAAAGATACTTGTATCAGCGATACTTGTATTCGCAGGAAGTAAATTCTCTACGGATGCGCCGAGACTCAAACTCTGAAACGGCTTTGCAATCACCCCAAAATCAAAAGAAACGGCTGAACTGGATGTTTGACCGAAATATGGATTCTCGGCGACGAATTCGTTTGCCTCGTTAAAAGAGGTGCGGAAGAGTTTCAGATTTGCCCCGATTGCGAATTGTTTGAAAAGCGCATTTCCGTAAGAGATACGCACCGTCTGTTCATGGTAAACGTCGGAGTCTTCTGCCAAGTCCCCGAAACTCGCCCCAATTGCACCTATTTTCCCAAAAGGGATAATGCCACTAACCGCGTTATAGGTAATGAGTCCATTAAAACGCTGTGCGTGTGTTCCACCGAAGTGGATTGCATCAATATATCCTAAGCCTGCAGCGTTGTAGTTCGCCGCGTTGCTATCATCGGCAAGAGCGACGAATGCGCCCCCTAAACCTAACGGTCTTGCGCCAACACCGATGTCGTTAAATGCAGTGAAGGCGACAGTTGGAGAAAGCATCGCGATAAATAGAAGCAGATAGCGTATGTATTTCAATTTATTATTCCTTTATAGTAAATTATATAGTTTTGTTTTACTTCCGAATTGACATCTTCCGCGTAGCAAACGTGGCAGGATTTTGATAGGGCATTCATTTTGGTCCACCTGTCATTGGTACAAAGCTGACAGGAGTGACCTCGCTCGTCTGAATAGACGGCGTTGCGTTATTTCCAGTTTGAAAACCTTTCCGAATTAAAAGCAGATTTTGCTCAGAATCGCCGACCGGAATCACCATTCTACCACCCATTGCGAGTTGCTGAACGAGTCGGTACGGCACGTCCTTAGGTGCTGCGGCTACAAGTACAGCGTCGTAAGGGGCGTATTCCTGCCATCCATAATGTCCATTCCCTTTTTTGCAATGGACATTCCGATAGTCGAGTCCCTCCAATCGTGTTTTCGCATTTTTGGCAAGCATCGGTACAATCTCAACGGAATAAACATCTTTCGCCAGTTCGGCAAGTATCGCCGTTTGATAGCCACATCCGGTACCGATTTCAAGCACTTTTGACGTTGGCGTGAGCTCGAGCAAGTCTGTCATCAGTGCGACAATATAGGGTTGTGAGATTGTTTGGTCGCAACCGATTGGTAGTGGTCCATCCTTATATGCGACATTGCGGTATTGAGGTTTTACAAAGAGATGTCTTTCTACCCTTCGCATGACATCAAGTATTTGAGGGTCATGGATACCCCGCGCTTCGATTTGGTTTTGGACCATTTTGCGGCGCAGTGTTGAATGGTTTTTAGCGAACAGCATCTTACCTCTGCTCCGGACATTAGTTTTAAGATTTTAGTCCGAGTATACTGGTATTCTAATTACCCACACTTATGTGATAAGGCATCAGGAGAAAAAGCCTATGTTTTTTGATTATGTTTAAAAGTCTCGCGGTAGTGTTCAAACCTGCGTAACGCGTAATAAACCATAGCGGAGATTCGGTTTCCCCTCCCGCGTCCTCTATGCCTCCGTTTCCAAGTCCGGTGTGAGATAGTGTCGTAAATGGCAACAGTAGATTCCCGACTATTTGTGACAACCATTTTCTTTTTGGGAATTGGATTATTTCAAACGACCTTTCTCCTAATCCTGCGTGTTGTCGCGCGATTGCGAGTGCCAGACTTAAGCCGCCTAATTCGTCCACAAGCCCGTTTTCCTTTGCTTGTCTACCCGACCAGATACGTCCCTGTCCGAGTCTGTCAACATCTTCTACGGTTAGCTTCGTTCTTCCAAGTGCCACCTTTTTGATGAAGTCTTCGTAAATTTCCTGTACCTGTTTCTGCAAGATTGCTTGTTCTGCCGGTGGATAGTCTCCATAGTCTGAGTAAAAATCGGCGTGTTCCCCGCGTTTGATGATTTCTTTATGGATGCCGAGTTTTTCATATAGCCCTTTGAAACTATACTTACCGCCGACAACGCCGATAGAACCGGTAATTGTTCCGGGTTCGGCGACGATAGTATTTGCGGGGGCTGCTATATAATAGCCGCCCGATGCCGCGACATCACCCATTGACACCACGAGAGGTTTGACCTCCGTCAGTTGTACCAATTCCCGCCATATCCTATCGGCTGCCGTAACAAGCCCACCGCCGCTATCAATCCGCAGGACAACTGCCTTGACATCATTGTCGTCTTTTATTTCTTTGATAATACGTGCGATTGTATCTGCGCCCATCACTTGTGTCCCCAAAAGTGGATCAATAAAGCTATCGCCTGTTAGCATCAATCCCTTCGCCTCAACGATCGCAACTTTCGGCTGTGGTTCTTGCCAGTCCTGCATGTACAGCCCACGACTTGCGTAGTCATTTAATGTCACCAAATCGGTGCGGGTATCCGTGAGTTCGGCTACAACATCAAAGAGTTCGTCTTCATAGACAAGTCGGTCTACGAGTTCAGTAGTGAGTGCCTGACGTGCTGTGTAGGGTCCCTCATCAATTCGTTTCTTGACATTTTCGTGGGTCCATCCGCGCCCATCTGCGATTATCTCTACGAGTTGTTCATAAAGATCATCAAGAATAACATTCTGGATTTCACGGTGTGCCTCCGACATCTCTTTGCGTGTGAATGGCTCGGTCATTGATTTGTACTTACCGATACGCTCAAGGTCGGCTCTGATACCGAGCATGTCCAATGCGCCTTTGTAAAAAGAACGTTCTGTTCGCAAACCGATCAATCGTACTTCAGCGGCAGGATTCATCAAGATGCCGTCGCACATAGATGCGACGATATAGTCGCCGGTGGAGCAATTAGTGAGGTAACAAAGTACAACACGCCCGGATTCCCTGAAGTCCAAGATAGCGTCTGACATCTCTTGGAGTTGTGCGATGCCATAATTGCTTCCATTGATACGAACGAGAATCCCAGCAATATCTTCGTCCCATTTGGCTATCGGGAGGACATCTTTGAGAGATTGCATCGGTAAGTCAAGGAACATACGGCGACGGGGTATAGGTTTCGTTTTAATAGCGTTGGAGAAATGGAAATAGCCGACCCCGGCTTGTGGGTCCCGGTTTTTGTCGAAGGCGTTTCCTGTGCCGACCCCCCAATTTCCGATATTTATACCGAAACGGACATCAAAACTTAGGTCGTTGTTTAGAGTCCCGCGAAGCATGAATTCACGGATAGGACGAACTTCTAAAGCATATCGAAATGCTAAATCTTCTACACCTTGCGTCTTCTGCATGTCAATGGAGAGTGTCGTCCGCCATGTCCCTGGACGAAGTGCGAATCCGAAGTCGTAGGTGCGCCCAATTTTTTCTCCAAGCAATTTAGGTCTGTTAAGGTCGCGGGCGGTTGCCCCGATTGAAAAGTAACGTCGCCGGTACATCAAACCGAGGGAGATAGATCGGAATGTGTCATAACCTTTATCGTCCGAATTCATCCAACTGTAACTTGTGCCCCAGTAGAGTGCCTTGCCCAAGTGGTATCCGCCGGAAAATGTATAGCGAGTGAAATCTGTGTCTGCGTCAGCAGTAACAAATTCCATGCCGAAGCCTGCTCCGGGGACAGCGAGGAAAAAAGCGTCATCGCCTGCCCAATCGCTCTGATATGTTCGGAGATAGTATAGGTTTAAACCACGACCTGTACCGAGACCTGAAGGATTAAAGAATGTGGCTAAAGCATCATCGCTCATAGCGATGGAACTCGAAGGCAAGTGAGTGCGAACTTTGGACGGTGAGGCGGCAGCGTAAAGCGTGCTCATCCCGTAGATGAATGCTGCCGAGATAACAGCCTTCCTGACGTACTTTAAGGACTTGTTATATGAAGGCGTACCAATAAATGTGCTTCTCATTTAATAGGGCTTGTAAGTGAGTAATCACATCAATCCACAGTTTAAAACCTATGCTATAGAATACCACAAAACAGCGAAAATTACAATAAAAACACTAAGGCTTACGCAATTTTTACATGCCTCCTATACATTAGATGAGGCGGGTGAGGTTTCAAGCCTCCCAATAACGGATTTTGTGCAAGTTCTGAACAATATATGCTAAGCGCGTCGTGCGTATTGTGGGAACAGTTCGTCATGGATGTCGCTACATTGCTGGAGATGGATTCTCCGGTTTTCATCTGCAGTGTCAACCATCGTTGGGAAAAACATCCCCGCGCCGGTGTCAATTTGGTACCCGCCTGCTGAGTGGATACTCAGATATTGATGCAACGTTTCCAAATCCGGTTCGGTTGTGCAATGTTGCGTGCAATTCATGGTGAACATCCGTCGTCGGGCACCCCCCCCAAACGATGCGTGATAGGTATCGTGATTGAAAATCACGATATCACCGGGAGAGGTTTCCAAGGCGATGCTGGTTGGAAAATCGCGGGGTGGGATGCCGTAGAGTGCCTCCGATTGATTCGGATCAATCTTTTGAGCTCTGACGAAATGCGTTGGGTTTTGGCTGCCGGGAATAACGCGTAAACATCCGGTGTCTTTCGTCAGATCATCAAGGTAGAAAGTCACTTTACAAGCGAAGAGTCTCCCCCAACCTCCGTCAGGATGCCAACCGGTGTCGCCAGAGTAATAATTGCCATCGCCGCCAGCGTAGTTGAAATCCTCACCGATCACGCCACCGATAAGCCCCTTGACCCGTTCATCATCGAGCACGGTACAGAGTCGAGGACGATGCTCAATGGGGCCGCCGAACATTGTGCGACTTGTTCCGTCGTGGTTTTTACCACCCCCGAATTCTTGAATCGTAAGTTCGAATTCTTCTGTAATCCATTCCATCTCGCTTGGAGAAAACATCCCCGGTATTGCGAGGTATCCGAACGTATTGAAAAAATTCACTTGATGTTCTGTCAGTTTCATCTTTTTAATTTTCCTTGCGGTTCGGTTAGATGCGTTTCCGCTACGAGTTGTTTATACTACTGCTTTATCAAGCTTCAAAATGTATGGTTACGGCACGACGGAGCGTGCCTACTATTAATTTCAGTGGTTACGGCACGATGGAGCATGCCTACTATTAATTTCAGTGGTTACGGCACGACGGAGCGTGCCTACTACTATTAGTGCCTACTCCCATCTCGCCCAGACATTTGGTGTGACATACCCTTCGTCGATGTATGGATCTTTGCCAGTGAGGGTGATAACCCCACGGTAATTCCGCTGTCCTTTCCAGCCTAACCACGATGCTGTTGAGCAATAGTGGCTCACAAGGATACGCCGGTAGGCATTGCTACGATTCTTTTTGGAGCGATGTAAAAGGTAGCCGTTGAAGAACAGGACACTACCGGCTGGCATCTCAATCGGAATTTCGTCAGTATCATCAAAGCCTGCGGCTTCGTGACAACTATCAAATTCGTGGCGTTTGTCGTGTGGAAAACGGTCATAGATGACCCCTGAGTGATGGCTATTCGGCAGCACCCAGATGCAACCATTTTCAATTGTTGCATCGTCTAAAGTTATCCATGCCCCAACAAGTGAGCGATCGCGCGTCGGAATCGGGTGTTCATCCTGATGCCACGGGTTACCTGTATGTCCGGGTACTTTGCTCAGCATCATCGACTGCATGCATTTTACACCGCCATCCCAGAAGGGAATGTGCGCGCCGACGATCACTCGAAGCACTTCACAGATTTTTGGATGTTCAATGTAACGCCGGACGAGGGGACTAAAGACGTGCGGTTCGCCGACGCACATGATTCTATCTAATACTTCCAGCTCGCTCGCTGTTTCTGGCATCGGTGGAATTGCATCGCATGGATAATCACCACGAAAGATTTTCAACATCTCCGCTTTCAGTGCATCGCACTCTTCCTGTGTAATCAGGTCAGGAAGCATTAAATATCCATCGTTGATATATGATTTTGCCCAAAGATTAGACTGTTCTTGAAGCATTTCAATTCCTTTGCAAGTCGGGTTTGAGGCTCCCATTATTCCGCTCGGATGATCCGCCAAGTCTCCGCTTCGCTCGCGAGGACCAGCGTCACTTTGCCTGATGTCTGTTTAACCTGTCCATCCGCTTTCGTGACATATTGCAACGTGTACCCTCCGGTTACGATTGCGGTATCATCAACGATATTCGGATGGATGTTAACATCGGTGAGCGTCATGTCAATTTGATGATACATTTCAAAAAAGTGTGATACCTTGGTTTTAACGTCTTGATATGTGCGTCCGTTCGATAGATACGCTTCTGAGAAGCAGGACATAATCTGTGCCAGATCCGCCATGTCATATCCATTTTCATATCGGTTTAAGATATTCTGGATGGTCTCTTTGATAGTCGGTTCGGTTTGATTTTTCGCCACCTGTGTCTCTGTCGGCACAGAATGTCCCACGGATTCGGGTGGTATGCCCTGCACGATCTGTTGAAGCGTGTATACCTCCGGCGCGGCATATCCCCATACTTCAAGTTCCATTACCCGCGCGATGCCTTCTACATCGTACACGGGTCGTTTGCCTGCCATGTGTTGGTAATTCCGGACCGTGTCGTTTGAAGAGACCGGGACAAGCCTTATTTTGCTTGCAATGAGACGTTGACGGATTTCGTGAACCCGCTTACCTTTCGTGTTATTTCGCGCTGTATACTGTTTATCTTTCGTGTCGCCTGACGGAATAAGTCCCCAGCCAGTGCCATGCCAATACTCAATCCGGTAGTCTTTCAACCCGAATTGTGGTGCTGGATATTTCTCAGAGTCAACCGTCCAGACGACAATCTTGCGAATGTCAACAGGTTTTGCAAGTGTTACAGACACATAAGGCCGCTTGTTCAGGTCCGAGGTGCGGAGATGTTCTAAGCTGCTCCCCCAACCACTCCCTTCATCCCATGTCTGAGAAGTGGTATCGCCATCGATGACCTCCTCGGCGCGATGATTTGGCACGGCTTGTGAGGAATCTGCAGTTGCGCCGTTTCGGCTCAATGCGAAATTAATGAGAGGCGGTGGTGGTTCTAAAAGATGTTCCTGCAAAGTTTGAGATTTACAACCGATTATCGTAAGTAAAAGCGTCAGGCATACAATATACACACGAAGCATCATTGACCTCCTGTTTCATATTACCGTAATACTGCCAAGCGTCCGAGTAACTGTGCGGTTTGTTCCCCGGCGACAGCACGTATTCTGTAAAAGTAGACCCCGTTGGCAAGTAACACGCCGTCATCATTTCGTCCGTCCCACAGATGCTCGTTATAGCCTTCGTTGCCTGAAGCCTCTTTCAAAACTGTTACTCTCCGCCCAGATGTTGTGTAAATTGTGATAGAGACTTCATCTGCATCCAGCGACAAACGGTAGGTAAATGTCGTTTCCCGCTTCAGAGGATTTGGATAGTTATGAATGTCCCAAACTTGAAGAGAGGTATCCTCTGGCGAGAAATCCGTATCGTGCTTCTGAAGCGTCTGATAATCGAAATTTGTTAACCAAGCGGCTTCTGCATTTAAGGTGTTCAACAACTCGGCTTCAATCGTCTGATGTGAATACCCAAATAGTGGAATAAATTCCTTAATTCCTTTGATGTGGGGTTGTATGGATTTTGAGAATTCAGTGGCGCTTATAAGTTTGGCACGGATTGCTTCTGCCGTTCCGAGTTGGTAGCCAAGTGTTATCGCTTCTATTAATTTTGTACGGCTTTCAAATAACAGCACCCACAACTCCATCAAGTGAATTGCGTCGCTTAAATCTTCAGTTGCCTCAAGATCAAAGGGTTTTGCGATCTCGCTTGCCGCCCTCATCTCATTTGCGGATTGTTGTTGTGGTGCCAAAAGTGCGGTAAACCGGTTCGAGGCAAATTTGGCGATCTTAAATTCGGGGATAGCCAATATATCCTCTACTGCCCGCGGTCCGATCAGCGTCCAGAACCGTGTTGCGAGTCCAGCAGAGCCGCTCCCGTAGGTGCCGCCTACGGTTAAGGATCCAGCGTAATCGGAAAAATAATTCGCCATGTTCCATCCGTTTACGCGTAGAGCATTCAGAATACGTGGGGCGGCTTCAGTCCCGTATCGGGCTATCAATTCATTAAGAAGCAACTGAAAATAGTCGAGTTCGACATCCCAATTGAGGCGTGCACTGACGAGTCTGTCGAGGTATCCCAACCCCTGTGTTGCACCTTGGACAGTGAAACCACCTAAACCGATGACTTCAGGATCGTTGGCGAGTCTCCGGACACCTTCTACGAACAGATCACTCTCCAGCATCCAGAAGGGCATTACCTCTTCCACTTCGTGCGACAAGACTATGAAGCGATGCCCAATTTCACCAAGTGCCTTAATTTGTTGGATAGGCACTCCGGCATCTGCGACCGGTTCGCCATCTGCGCCCCACTTTCGCGAGAAAATCGTCCCTTTCGGCAACCGGCGTGCATAGACCCCTTCAGCATCCTTAAGCCAGCTGCTGTCATACCCAGAGACATAGAATTTGAAATCTGGACGTATCTCCCGCGCGGCATCAATAATTGTAAAGTAGACTTTCCAGAGTTTTGCTTGTCCCTGTTCTGTTCTATCACCGCAATCCGGGCAATCGCAGGCGCGCGTCTCGTGTCCCCATGACCTGAGGTGAAAACCGGCAAGTGCCGGATAAGTGTGTACAATCGCCTGAATTAGTTCTTTTGCGAGCGTGTGGAATTCCGGTTTGGACCAGCAGAATGGTCGGTAAGATACTTCGTTCCGAGATGCCCCGTAAAATACTTCTGGTCCCAAAACGTCCGGTCGCTGCCGAATCAGTGCCGCTGTCGGTTCACCGGTCACATACATGAAGAGGTAGGCATCAATCCCGCGCTGTTTGAGGGCATTGAACCGATCTCGTAGCGTTGCGATGCGCTCCCGTCGTTGGGTTATCGGTTCGTCTTGTAGTGCTTCAAACGCCGGTGTATCGACATATTTGAAAGCGGTTCCGAACCCATCTTCGATCCCTGTGCCTGTCCAAACCCCCTCGCCGCCACTCATGTTGATACGGTGGCGTGCGAGCCAATCTGGACTTTCTACCTCCAGCACGGCGCGCACGGGATAAAACGGAGCCGATGTCTCGTTTATGAACGGCACGAGTAGTACCTGCGCTCTGGTAACTGCTACCTCTGGATGCACCGGTGTTAATCCGGTTAACGCCGTGATACATTTTTCAATAAAGGCGTACGCGCCGTAGATAACGCCTCTTTCGGTATGTGCTGTCACAACAATAACAATCTCAGTGCCGACTTCAACTGTTTTAATACGATAGCCTTCGTCTCCGAGTTCTTTTCCAAGCGAAAGTTCTATGTTCGCTTGTAGTCCTGCAATCGTGGGATTTGATTTGGGGGTGCCTAACACGATCGCTGTTGGGGTTTCTGTCTGTTGTCGATTGGTGCGGATGTCGAGTTTAGTCCCTGTGAATCGCTGGATAAAGGTTTGGATCTCCTCGGCGGCAAATTGTTCCTGCTCCGAGGCATTTGCGCCAATCTGAAGTGTCGCCCTCGGTTCGCCGGATACCGCGATCGGAATTTCATTACTTTTTGCTTGCACAGCAGAGATCAGAAAGCAAAATACGACAATAAGCGTCTGGAAACCTTTCTTATATCGTGCCGTGTTTAGAGGCATCAGGCATCGCGTTTTAATGGACATGTTTACCTTCAAATCCCTGAAAGAAGTAGATAACACAAAAGGTCAGTGCGAATCCGATGACAAATAGCACTTTCGCGGTGCGACTCAAGCCAGTATCTTCAATAGTATATTTACCACGGAACCCATCCATCACGACATGCAGAAGCGTACCTACGGCGAATGCTGTTAGGTAATCCGCCAATTCCGCGAAAGCCCCCCGGAGCAGTTGCTCTCCCAATATTGCGCCCACCACGGGTCCAATTATCAGTGGTGTCAACCGCGCCAAAACTTTAACAAATGTTTGGTCTCGAAGGAGCGCGACGGTCATAAGTGTTCCAACTGGCAGGCGATGGATCAATACACCGAATGCGAGGGCACCCCCCAAGACCTCTTCTCTTGCTGCGATAACCAAAGCAAGTCCATCTGTGAGCGAGTGAATCGACAAGCCAAAGACCGTTAAGTTGACTCCCCACCCAAACTTCTTTTTATCGGCGTTGCTTTCGGTCTCAGCCCGACGATGCGTTGTAAGGTGTTCAATCACTGAGATTAGGAGGAACCCACCCCACATTACGAGGATCGTAACGTACCCTATCTCGGTGTACAGGTGTATCATCATTACTAAGACGACACCCAGGACTGCACCAGCGGTTAACCCGAATATGTTTCCAAAATGTTTTTGCTGTATCTGGGATACAAAAGCGATTCCTGCGCCGAGCAGGACCGTCACCACCGCGATTGCCAGATAAAATATAAGCATGGTATAAATATAGCAAAATTCGGATTGCATTGCAATCTAAATTCTCAGGGGCATTCAGTTATCAGCAGTCAGCAGTCAGTAATGAGTATTTAGTAAGGGTATAAGTTTTTTGTCGGTTTTCGGTAACTGAATCCATCCAGGGTTTCGGAAAACCGAGATGTCGCTCCTACAAGAAAACTCCCTGAGCAAAAAATCGAAATTACCGGAGAACTCAGTGACTCTGTTTACCGCTATTTTTCAATTGACGGGTTTGTGGATTAATGATATAATTAGTTTTCACTGTTATGCAAATAGACGCGAACGCAGCCCGAGTCGGGTGTTGTACTTATACTTTGTTATCTGATAAAGGATGGACGAATGAAATGTTAGAAAAAATTTTTGATGTTATTATCGGTTTTATGCTCAATAGAGATTTGGAAAAGGAGATGGGAGTTCGGCATAAGTTTTTCAAGGGTCGTCTCGCCGAGATCCCCTCAAAAGTCTTTGACAGACTCGTTGATTTTATAGTCGGTACACGCTACTCTTACTACTTGGAAATGCGGCGCAATATGCTTGAGGGAGGGGTTATTGATATTCCTTCAAATATCTTTGATTGGAAAGCACTTGAGCGCACGAGTGGCTATTTGCGCCTCTATATGGAAGATTTTCATGATAAGTTCAAGGAACGCTATGACGGCAATTTCGCTGCCGAAGATTTTAAAGACTGGTTCCGTTATTTTCATGTCGAACGTCCTGAACAAAAATCAACAAAAAAATCTGTTTCTGAAGCTTTGCTCGCTGATGATTTACCGAGAATTTAAGTTCAAGGCTAACGTCCGAAGATGCCGGATTTGACGAAAACTCAGACCGGCATCTCGTCATAAATTCTGCCCTCTAACTCCCGCCCTGTTTTCGATTTACGTCTGCCTCCCCACTGTTTAAAGAAAAAATGTATTTTGGCATCCGCACATTGGTCGCGGATGTCAATGACCCACTTTTTCTCCATTTCGCGCGCCCCGGGCCCAGATTCACCTCCTACGATAACCCAATCTATTCCGTCCAGTTCTAAATTTGGAAGTGCTCCGAGCAACGGTTCAAGCGATAGAAATTTGATATGCGCGTCGGTTTGGCGGAGTGCTTCGATTCGATCCGTCACGCGTTTATCTTCAACACTGACACCCATCCATACATTGGTGGACCAAGTCAATTTGGAATTGAACTCTAATAGTCGTTCTGCTCGTTTTGTCAGAACTTGGAATTGATGCTGATCCGCTTTTTTCATTACGGCAAAGACTTCTTGGATGTAGGACAATTCAACTTTTTCATGAAAGAGGTCGGTCATGGAATTAACAAAGATTCGGCGTGGCTTTTTCCATTTCAGTGGTTCGTTTAGCAGTTTCGGAACAGTGCGAACTTCTCGTGTCCATTGGGGACCTGCTTTGGTATTTTCAGCCAAGCCCTCGTAAGCCATGCCTTTACCAGAAAATCGTGCTGCTATCCGTTCTGCATAACAAAATCGACAACCTTCTGAGACGCGGGTGCAACCGCGTATTGGGTTCCATGTAGATTCAGTCCACTCAATTTTTGAGGATTGGGTTGCTATTGGTTCACCTTCTAATCTAATGGTTGCTTACTCATAATCGTTGTATAGGCACGCAAGTATTTACTCACACATTCCAGTTTTTGCTCTGTCCAGTTTCCTCCGAATTTATGTCCACGGTTATTCATCTGCACCTTCCATTTTTAAGTATGATAATTATTACTATATTAAATTATACCAATTTTTGTTAGGTTATGTCAAGTCATTTTTTTATCTTCCTACCATCTTCTCGTCCAAAAGTAGACAAAACTGATAATCCCCGCTACAACCATGATGCAATATGTGACGAAATAGAGTCTTACATTGATCAGATAAGTTAGAAATTGGATGCCTATGAAAACACCAATAGCAAGCAGGTTACAGAAGAAAGGTATCCAAACTGTAACTGTCCGTTTTTGGAAGAATTCTTCGGCGAGCGGCAAACCAGATTGTGATTTTGGATAAAAGATGACGTAATTGAGTAAAATGATGAATCCCGGCAAGACGTAAAATATGCCTAAAACACCCCAAAGAGCGATAGCAATGCAAAACATCAAGAGCGTACACGGAGCGACGAGGTAAATAAGAGCGGTTGCTTGTACGCCTCGCCACAGGTCACTCGATGCTGTGAAGGGTGCGAGTTTTAACATCCACGCCGCTTTCCAATGCTCTGAATATCTGACCGGTACGATGAAACTATCGACAAATGTCATACCGACAAAGCAGAACATAATAGAAAAACCTGGGCTTAGCCCGATGGCGTGGGAGGCTTGAATCCATTTCCATTTAAAAAAAAATAGATTATCCTGCGTAGATATAACGATTATGACAAACATACTCCCAAGCGAAATGAAAAACTGTTGCAATATTCTCTTATCCCGACATAGATATGCGGTGCTGAGGCAAAGTCCCGCACGGATAGCGTGGTTTCGGAACATTCTCGCAAATAGCGGCGTTTTCACCTGTACCCCAGACTTTTGTCGACTCTCAGATCCCAACAGATAGGCGAGGTATTCTGAATAACCTCTGGCGATATTCCGAAGTGGCACCAACACCAAAAAGAGCGTCGAAGTAACAGCCAATCCTGCTAAAATCAGAAACTGCCGTTCTATTTCTCCAAGTGCGAGCGAGACTGCCCCAGCAAACCATCCATTCGGGAGCGCGTAGAACCATTTCAAAGCCGAGGTCAATTTTTCCGCTGTGAAATCTTCTGGTAACATGCGTGGTGATAAGTGAGAGAAAAGAATCCACATTGTTGGGAAAAGCGCGGGGAATATAAATTGCGCGTATTGTGCTATGTTTCGGAGTCCTTTTTTCGTGTAGAATTTCGTCAAATACCCTGCGAACATCGTCATTACACCGATGGTGAAAAAGCCGGACATAAAGGCAAAGGATAGGTAAACCACGGGAAAAAGGAATTGAAGACTGGAAACCCCCTCTCCACGGAGCCAAATACCACCGATAGCAGGTATCAGATTTGAACTCACCAATAACAGAACAGTGTAAGAGAGGATCGGTGTCAGTTTCACGAGAAAATAGGTTCGTGATGAAATTGGGGTGTGTGCCACAATCGGATAGTGTGTAGGACTGAGAAGCACATCAAAATATGGGATTGTCCAGAGTCCTACGACCACCATAGACATGGTTATTCCGATAAGTGCGTAAGTGAACACATCCACCTGGAGGATTACCATAACCGCAATCGGTATACTTATGGTAAAACAGAATAGACAGTTTAAACCCAGCGACAGGTTAACAGCGCGTTTCCGTTTAAGTGCCCGCTTTTGCACTAATTTTTCTGTTTGTAGGAGATACCTGTATTGGGTTGCGGAGGCACCGAGTCTCTCTACGATTTTCTCAAACATCTACGACTACTTTCTCTCATTTCTTTTTAAGAAAATGGACAAAACCGATAAGACCGCTCACAACCGTGACGGAATAAAAACTGTAATAAACCCATATATTAATCAGGTAAGTTAGATATTGGATGCCTACAAAGGCTATAACAACAAGCGCGCTACATACAAAAGGGATCCACGCGCCAGCAGCCATCCGTTTTTGGACGAATTCTTCGGCGAGTGGCAAGTTAGATACCGGTTTTGGGTAAAAAATGACGTAATAGAGTAAAATAGTGAACCCCGGCAGGACGTAAAAGACCCCTGAAACGCCCCAAATAAAGGTAGCAATGCAAAACATAAGGAGCGTACACGGTGCAACAATGTAGAGGAGGGTCGTCGCCTGCACACCGCGCCATAAGTCTCGCGTTGTCGCAAGCGGTGCGAGCGTTAACATCCACGATGCTTTCCAATGTCCTGAGTATCTAACCGGTAAAATGAAAGTCCCTATAAAACTTGTACCGACAAAGTAAAACATCATAGAAAAGCCTGGACTTAATCCGATGGCGTAAGCGTCTTGAATCCACTTGAGAGAAAATGGTTCGTCTTGCATAAATAGAATCACGAGTATAATGATGGCACCGAACGAACTGAAAAGTTGTCGCAATATGTGCTTATCGCGCCACATATATGCAGCACTGAGACAAAGCCCCGCACGGATAGCTTGATTTCGGAACATTCTCGCAAACAGCGGGGTTTTCACTTTTAACTCAGATTTCTGTTGATTGCCAGATTCCAACAGGTAAGAGAGGTATTTTGAATACCCTTTCGCGATACTCCGAAGTGGGACGAATACCAAAACGAGCGTTGAAACGACAGCCAGTCCTGTTAGAATCACAAACTTTTGTTCTACCTCCCCGAGTGCCAGCGATACTGCCCCAGCAAACCAGCCGTTCGGAAGTGCATAGAACCATTTCAGAACCGAAACGACTTTGTCCATTGTGCCATCTGATAATGGTCGAGAAAATAAGCGGGGCAGGAGAATCCATAGCAGCGGGAAAAGCCCAGGAAATATAAACTGGGCGTATTGCGCGATATTGCGGAGCCCCTTCTTGGTATAGAGTTTCGTCAAATACCCTGCGAAGACCGTCATCACGCCAATCGTAAAGAAGCCGGACATGAAAACGATAAACAGATAGACAATTGGAAAAAGATATAGGAGCTGAGAAGACTCTCTAACATGAAGCCAGATACCAGCGATCGCCGGTGGTAGATTCAAACTGCCTAACAACAACACAGTGTAAGTGAATATCTGCGTCAGTTTCACAAGAAAATAGGTGCGCGATGAAACGGGTGTGTGTGCCACAATCGGGTAATGTATAGGTGCAATAAGAATATCAAAGTATGGGATCGTCCAGATGCCTATCATTGCCATAGACATAGTGATGCCCATAAGTGCGTAAGTGAACACATCTAAAGAAACGAGTAGCATAGATGCAATTGAAAGCCCCATGAAAAAGAAAAGTCCACAGGTTAAGCCAAGTGACAGGTTGACCCAGCGGTTTCCTTTCAAAGCCCGTTTCTCCACTAATTTCTCTGTATTCAGGATGTGTCTGTACTGGGTCGGAGAGGCACCGAGCATTGCCACGATTTTATCAAGCATCTACGATTTCCTCCACTCTTTTTTTTGAAACAGACATGTAAAGCTGATAAGTCCACCCACAACGATAACGCAATAAAAACTGTAATAAACCTGTATATTAATCGCGTAAGCGAAAAATTGGATGCCTGCGAAGACTGTACCAAGAACGTAACCGATGTGAGGGATCAACACTATAAGCGTTAACCGTTTTTGGACGAATTCTTCAGCGAGTGGCAAACCAGAGCGCGATTTTGGGTAAAAAATCACGAGGTTGAGTAAAATGATTAATACCGGTAGAACGTAAAATATGCCTAAAGTGCCCCAAATCACCGTAGCTATGCAAAGCATTAAAAACGTACACGGAGGAACAAGATAGAAGTAGGCAGCCGCTTGCACGCCTCGCCATAAGCTACTCGGTGCTGAAAGTGGCACAAGCATTAGTATCCATGACGCTTTCCAGTGCTCCGAATACTTGACAAGGAAAAGGAAACTCCAAACAACGCTGAATCCGATAGTATAAAACATCGCAGAAAAACCTGGACTGAGCCCAATAGGGAAGGAATCATCAACCCATATCTGATCGAGAAATAGATTAAACATAACTGTGAACATAATAGCAGTTACCAATGAACCAGAAAACTGTCGCAGTAGTACCCTATCGCGACGTATGTACACAAAACTGAGGCAAAGTCCTGCACGAACAGCACGGTTTCGGAATATTCTCGCAAATAGCGGCGTTTTCACCCGGAGTTTAGATGTTTGCTTACTACCAGATTCCAGTAGATAAGAAAGATATTCTGAATAACTCTTTGCGATACTCCTAAGCGGAACCATCACCAAAAAGAGCGTTGAAGCGATAGCCAGCCCTGTTAAAATCAAGAAACGCTGTTCCATCTGTCCGAGCGCAAGTGCAACTATTCCAGCAAACCAGGCGTTTGGGAATGCCTCGAACCATTTCAGGATCGAGGTTAGGTTATCCATTAAGTTATCTGGCGATAGGTAATAGAGGAGGATGCACAGCAAGGGGAAGAAGAACTGAAATATAAACTGTACGTATTGCGCAATATTTCGGAACGTCTTTTTAGTGTATAGTTTTGTCCAATATCCTGCGAATGTCGCCATCACGCCAATTGTAAAAAACCCTGACATAAAAGCGACAGGCAAGTAAACTATAGGAAAAAAGTATTGGAACTGAGAAGACTCGTCCATACGAATCCAGATACCACCAATAGCAGGCATCAGATTTAGACAGGCTAATAACAGTATTGTGTACTTAAGGACCTGCGTTAGTTTCACGAGAAAGTAGGTTCGTGATGATACGGGGGTGTGAGCAATAACAGGATAGTTTATCGGGCTAAGAAAGATGTCGAGGTATGGGGTCATCCAGCTGCCTATCATCATCATAGACACGGTTATACCGATAAGTGCATAGGAGAATATGTCTATAGGGAGAAGGAAGGGTATAAATGTAAGTGGGATACTGATTATAAAACAGAAAACCCAAGCTGCAGCAAGCGCAAAATTAGCAGAGTTGTTTTTTCCCTCAAGTGCCCGCTTCTCCACTAATTTGTCTGTTTGCAGGAGATACTTGTACTGGGTTGCGGAGGCACCGAGCGTTTCAACGATTTTCTCAAGCATTCGGGGTGTTCTCCGTCACAATCCGAATGGCTTCTTCGGTTTTTTCATCAATGCCTGTTGTGTCGGTCAGTTGTGCGAAAATCTCATTGAGTGCTGTCTGATTCGTCTGCTGCCGCAATTCGTCCACCGGTGCATCGGCGATGAGTTTTCCTGAATCGATAATCATAATTCGCGGGCAAAGCGTTTCGGCAACTTCAAGAATGTGCGTACAGTAGAGGATCGTTTTTCCCAACTCGGCTAAACGTTGGAGGAGTGCTTTCATGAGAGTTACCGTCCCGACATCCAGATTGGTGAAGGGTTCATCTAAAAACAGGACATCCGGATTGTGCATGAGCGCGGACATGATGATACACTTCTGACGCATGCCTTGTGAAAAGCCACTTATTCTCTGGTTTGCCTGAAATGCCATGTCAAACAACTTGGCAAGTTCTTCTATTTTCTGCGCGATGAGGCGTTCCTCTAAATGATAGAGCCTACCGATTAACTGGAGGTGTTCTACTAAAGTCAGGTGTTCATAGAGTTGTGCTTCTTCAGGCACGTATCCGATGTGACGCTTTAATTCAAGCAGCTCGGTTTGGGCATCGTATCCTGCCACAGTAATTTCGCCGGATGTCGGATGCAGCAAGCCGACGAGCATTTTGAGCGTTGTGCTTTTCCCTGCACCGTTGGGACCGAGATAACCGACGATTTCACCTTGTAGCACTTCAAAACTAATGTGGTCAACTGCTGTATTCTGTCCATATTTCTTGGTGAGATTTGAAACGTGAATCATATTTGTTGGTTATCCTCGTAGTTTCAGGCTATTTATGATAATTAGAGACGCGATTTTGGGGCAAAAAGGGTGCATAATTTCGGAAAAACGCAAGGAAATCTGAATTCCTCCAATAGACATCCATTTTAATTTATGATACCATATTCAAACATTTCTATCACCCCAATTTTTAAGGTAAAGGAAGGAGCATACAGAATGGAATTCGTCCAGTTGACGGAGACGCAACATCGGGAATTTGAAGAGAACGGATACTTCATCATGCACTCAGTACTTGACAACGCGATGATAGACTGCTTGCTGGAAGCAGGGGATCGTTTAATGGCATCTTTGGATCTCAATGGTGGACATTATGGACACAGGCGAGATGGATTGGTACAAGAACCTGCCTTCGCAGAACTCGTATCGCAGACAAAAGCGATCCCCTTGGTGATTCAACTTCTTGGCACGAATATCCATATCACCAATACCGCGCTCCTCTATAAGCATCCGCAGCCACACGAACTTCCAGAGCACCGCGGGTGGCATCGAGATGCCGGTATACATTTGGATCTCGGACACAAGGCTTGCCCGCGCGTTGGGTTGAAGGTGGCTTACTGCTTAACAGACTGTGATGTGCCGAACTCTGGTGCGACGTTGTTTATTCCGAAGAGCCATAAGTCTGGGGTGCCCTTGGGAATCCCAGAAGGTGAGATTGATCCGATTGAACCTTACGACGAACCGCTGCTCCGCGCCGGGGACGCGTATTTCTTTGAAAGCCGTATCTACCATACCACCGGACTCAACTGGACGGATAAAACCGCCAAGATTGTTATTTATGGCTACCATTACGCGTGGCTCAAGCCAGAAGGGTATCTGCTGTATTACAATGACAGACAGCAACCCGATGCGGACGTACTGGAAAAGGTTGACGACTTAGGGAAACAGTTTCTCGGTGGTGGTGGCGGTGCGGCAGCACAGTGGGCAGCAGCACATAATCTGGCGTTAGAACAGGCACCACATGTCGTGACAATCTAACCCTTTTTTGTTACTTAAAACTGGTAGAGGTTCCGGGCATTTTCTGCCATGATCTTGCGTTTAAGCATCGGCGCGAGGTTTTTTGGGAGTGCCTGATCAGGGGAATCAAAATCCCAATGTGGATAGTCAGTGGCGAACATTAGCCTGTCATCTAAGTTAAGCTGCGCGAGGAGTTGGTCGAAGTATTCTTGTTTGGGGGGTTCTTCGATCGGTTGTGTGGTAACCCAGAAGTGTTCGCGGATGTATTCGGACGGCAACCGTTTCAACTCTGGCACTTCGTCATGCAGTTTTTTCCATGCGCGATCGAGTCGCCACATTAACGGCGGTAGCCAAGCGAATCCACCTTCGATTAGAACGACTTTGAGGGTTGGGAAGTGTTCAAAGACCCCTTCACAGACGAGGCTGGTTACCTGCGTCTGAAACGCCTGCGTCATTCCGGCGTGGTCTTCAATGTAGTGTGAGGGTCTACCGACAGCGGTAATCGGTCCTACGCCGACACCCGTGAAGTGGATGCCTATCGGGAGGTCCTGCTCCACCGCCGCCTCGTACATCTTCCAGTACTTACGCCGTCCCAAAGGTTCCATCGTCCGAGCGAGCAGCAATATTTGCACGAACCCAGGATGTTTTGCCAGCCGGTTAATCTCAGCGGTGGTGAATTCTGCGTCATCGCAAGCGACAATCATTGAGGCGCGTAATCTCGGTTCTTTTTCAAGCCATTCTTCAATTTGCCAATCGTTCGCGGCACTCGCCCACGCTGCGGCATAAGCAAGATTGGGCATCTCGCAGACAGGTGTCAAGCAATTGAGGATGCCGTATTCGATGTTGAATGTGTCCAGTAGCTGCTCGCGTAGGAAGTCGAGGTCAGAGCCGGGACGGTGACCGGAGGGGGTCCATGCGTCATATCTGGCACCGAAGGGGTGTGCACGCGGGATGTATGCGCCGACACGATCGGTTGTGCCGACCATACTATGATGCTTGCGCCACCGTTCGGAGAGATAGGGGTATAGCGCCGTTTCGGAAGCGAGCGTGTTGTGCACATCGCAGTCGATGACTGGTGGTTTTTGGTGTTGTTTAAGTGTTTCTGTTTTTGACATCCTTATTGTCCTCACGAGTGGTACAAAATTTCTATATTGTTATATAAAAAAAGGTGTCTTTAACGATTTCAACTATCAGCTATTTTTATTTTTAGGTCTACACCAAGACGATCAGCAATGTGATTGAGGTATATTTTTTTCCGATCAGTCCCATGATTTGTGGAAATTTGACCCCTCCCAAACCTAAAGGATTGGGATTCCTTTGACGGAACTCCCAAGTGGTTCTTTTAGGTTATACCACGACGTCCATTTGACGTTCTGCGATACTGGCTTCTCTGACTCCCTTCAGCGTCGCAATCGTCCAGACGTTATCCTTGGGAGCTTGTTCGGGTTTAATCCGAACCGACACGAGTGTAATCTCGCGGTGCGGGTCATCTGGCACACTACGGAAAATCACTTGAACCTTCGTGACCGACCGATACTTCTGGCAAGTATTTCTTGCTTCAGAACTTGAAATCTCAACAAAATCTGAACCTCGCAAGGTTTCAGGAATATCGTATCTTTCAACGTATTCGGATTTTGTGATGTTCGTTTTTAATGGATATTAGCCATAGTCATTCTGTCCTTGTAAGAGGGTGATTGAGACCAGTAGCAAGGTAGCTACTGCTTACACGTCTCAATCAATGACTATGTTAATTATACTACATTTTTGACGAAATGTCAACTCTTTTTTTAACTATAGCCCCATGGTCTAATTCAATAGGGCGGTTCTGTATCCCAAAGCTAAAGCATTGGGTTTTAGAACCGAAAACGTAGATAAAATCGACCTAACCTCTTGTCACGGCGCCCGGGATAATTAAATGAAGAGGTTGATATAATAGAATGTCCGTCGGCAGCACGTAAGACAACCTCTTCTCCGTATTCTTCAATTAACTTTTCAATTACCTTAACAAAGGTTCCTATTCCACTATACTCCTTAATTACTTCTCCATTCGGCATTGTAACAACTATAAATTTTGCTGGAGCTTTTGACTGTATGCCCGGCTTTTTATTTAAATAGGTAGGAACAGTATTAGAGGAAACGAGGTTTCTCTCCATGTCCAATTCGTTTTTCTTTTTTAGACTTTTCAGGAAGTCTAACACCTGCTCATCGGTAGGTCTATAGTCACACAAGTCTTCGGTTTTTTCTGCCACGGCATGTAGCAAAAACTCATCTGCTTCTTCCAATAATTTATTCCACGCCTCTGGTAACCGTGTGGTAACTTGTCTTTGCTGAACGACTTCCTCATAGTCTGCCTTGATTGCCTCAACAGCTTCACCTGTGCGTATTGATTCATAGTTCAAGTATCTTTCAAGGCGTTTAGTACTTTCCTCACCATTGCCTTCGCTCAGGTTCAGTTCACATACCTGACGTTCTCTGTAATCTCCTTGTGCGGTTGGGTGAAAAAATCGCCATACCCGGCCATCAGTGAGAATAGCGATTGGTACGCCTTCATGAAAGGCGTATTCAAATAGTTGTTGTTCCGCTCCTTCAATGTTTCCAACCTGTTTAACTTCAATGAAGACGATCGGCTTTGATGGAGGATGGCATAGAGCGAAATCTACCCTCCGCCCGCCTACCGAGTATTCAGGGATGATAACCTGAGTATTGAACCTTGGCCAGGTCAAGGCATCAAGCAGCCTCAGCACGATACCTTGCGAAACTGCTGCCTCATTTCCATATTGACCTGTTTCTAAACCGGTATCTATCTCGTCAATGTGTTCCTTAAGTGTCATTGCCTAATGAAGACTTCCTTTCCATTTCAACATAAAATTCAGTGGCGGGACGGGTTTACCGAGAGTTCTTCGACCAACTAATAAATTTAATTTGCCTATTATATAAGATTTTGTTCACATGTCAAGGAAAAAATCGGTTAACGAATATATCAGGTTTTGACAGAGGTTTGAAATGAAGTTGAAATAATTTCCATTGAAAACGGGTTTCGGATGTGCTATTCTATCAATGACGTAATTTCTATATTTGGGAGGGGTACACATGCCAATTCACTGGAGAGATCACATCGTTAGCACACCGGATATATTACGCGGTAAACCACGTATCAAGGGAACAAGAATCCCTGTAAGTCTTCTCCTCGGATACTTGGCGGCAGGTTATACAATAGACGGAGTGATTACTGAATTCCCCGATATCAAAGCGGTACAGATTCAAGCCTGTCTTGATTACGCGCGCGAATTAGCAGAATTTGAGGAAGTTGCCTAATGGGGTTGCGATTTTTCGCAGATCAGTGTGTTCCTATTGTTGTTATTGAAACCCTTCGTGCTGCTGGTTATGAAGTTTGCTGCCTCAGAGATTATCTTCCTATTGAATCACCAGATTTAGTTGTCATTTCAAAGGCACAAGAACTAAGGATGATTCTCATATCCTTGAATGGCGATTTCGCCAATATATTTGACTATCCACCAAGTGCCTATCAGGGCATTGTAGCCCTTCAAGTTAGAAACCATCCCGAAGTCTTGCCACAAATTGTGTCACGCTTGAAAGACTATCTTTCCGCCAATCCCAACATTGAGCACTATAGCGGCAAACTGTTTTTGGTAGAAGTACATCGAATTAGAATCCGCCAATAAACAGAATTACGCCAGCAAGAAATTGTTCGGTTTTCGGTGGATGAAAGTTTCTGGTTTTCTGGGGCGGCTTGGGTTATCAGAAGGGGTGTGGGCAGTGGCGTTCAACTTGGGGAAACACAAAAACACCTATAAGAACTCCTTTCTTTTCTCAAACTCGCGTTAGCACGTCTTTTTCTCAAAGTGTAGGTTTCTGACTCGGTCTCCTGTCAGTCTAAACCCTGTAATCTGTCCAATGTCGTCTCTTGTGAAACGGATATCTGGAAAAAACCATGTGTTCCCAAGGAAATGACCGTCGGCGTAGGTTAGCAATATATCATCGTGCCGTATATGTTGTGCTATAAGTTGGTTTCCGTGTACGCGAATGCTGTAGGTCGTATCGAGCTCCTCGGTATAATAATCACCCTCAAATTCTGTCAACTGTTCCGGTGTCAGTGGTTCAGATTTTATGTCCTCTGCAAGTGCTACTTTCTCTGGCTCGGATGCTTTTTCTACCGGAGCAAGGACATGAACAAGATAGAGATCTGCAACCTTTTCTGCCAGATTAAGTGGATTAAAGGTGTCCAGATTACATAAGATGACAACGCCAAATTGCTGATCGGGGAAACGGATGAGATGGCTCCGAAATCCGCGCCACGATCCACTATGTCCGACGGTTTCCAACCCTCTATATTCACCGATACTCAGTCCCAAAGCGTAACTAATCTGCTCCCCGTTGTTTAGCACCCCGCGCTGGTGCATCTGGTCAATTATTGTTTGTTCACCGATACATGTGTCGTCAAAGTTCAGCATCCACTTCGCTAAATCTTCCACCGTTGAATAGAGAGAACTTGAACCGAGGGCGGTTGTATTGTTGATTGCATGTTTAAACTCACCGTTTTCTACAGACTGATACGAATACGCTCGATTTTTCAGAATCATTTGGTGGTCGTCGTGAAAGTGGGTGTTTGTCATCGCGAGCGGCTTGAAGATGTTGGTATCCGTCCATTCCCGAAATGAATCCCCAGTCACCCTTTCGACAATTTCTGCGAGCAGATTGTAACCGGTATTGCTGTATGAATATGCTGCCCCCGGCTCGAAATTGAGTGCTTTCTGCTGGCGGACCATTTTTAAGATGTGTTTGAACGAAATTACATCCTCCATTGTGACTCCCGCGATGACAAGAGATTGCACCCAATCCCGTAATCCGCTGGTGTGATGCAAAAGATGTCTGATTGTGATTGTGTGTCCAAAATCCGGGACATCGGGTAGGTGTACCCGTATATCGTCATCTAATGAAAGTTTTCCTTCATGCGCTAAAGTGGTGATGGCAAACGCTGCAAATTGCTTGGATACTGAAGCGATGTCGAAGATCGTTGCTGGTGTGATTGGGATGTCGTATTCCAGATTCGCTGTCCCGTATCCCTGTTTATAGATGATTTTACCTTCTCTGGTAACCGCCAGAGTAGCACCAGGGGAATCTGGGTTGTCCCATTCTGCAAACAGTTGATCAACTTTTGATTCAAGTGTCTCGTGAGTTGTCATAGTCATTCCTCTTGGTAAACGGTTTTTGAGATTATTTTCGCCGCATTTCGTATGGATTCAGCCAGTCGTTGAGTTTAATCATAAACACAATCTATGATACCACATACCTCGCTGAAAGTTGAGATTTTTTTCACTTTTCCTTATTACGCTGACACAAAAATATAGGTGCGGTTTTCACCGCACCTATCAGTCTTCTAAAGTAAGAGAATTGCTACCTGACAAATCAAGCATGTAAGCATCGGAGGACTTTCATGTATAGGATATCAGGTAGCGATTGCAGTGAAAGGACTCAAACCCCCAACCTCGTGGACCTGAACCACGCGAGATACTAATTTCTCTACACCGCGTTAGGTAAATTGGCAATATTTTCTTCTACTGCTTAAGTCGTCCCCATGTCGTCGCAAGTTTTCCTTGTGCTTTGACGGCGAGCGGGTTTCCGGTCTTTGCACCGCCTATACCCATCAGATGATACGCGTTGCCCGATGCATCTGAAAATTGCTGGGTGCCACCGGGTTCATCAAAATGCCATAAGGCAACCGTCTTTGCGTCATCTTTGAATTGTCCTCGTGGCATAACACCCTTTTTGTCAACATCATAACGGGCATCCTTTGAGATGCGAACCTCATCAATATACCCAGCAAAGGAACCCCAAAACCATCTGTTCCTCCAAGGCACCTCAATTTTCTTCCCAAACCCTCCAAGCGTAAAGTCCCTTGGACGCCAAGCAAGATCGTGTCCAAGAGGTGTCCCATGTTGCATTGTCTCCGCAAAATCATTGACGATCATTGTTGTCTGATGCCCATTTGACTGAAAAGCAACGTGGTGCCATTGGTTCAGCGCGATCGGGATCACGAAAGGTGTGGTCGTGGCATGTGGGCCTTTTCCAGCAAATTGGGCATCTACTATCAAGACCAGGTCCCCCTCAGGGAGATGGTCCATATTATCTACGTTTTCGGTTCTAAAACCCAATGCTTTAGCTTTGGGATACAGAACCGCCCTATTGAATTAGACCATGGGGCTATAGTTAAAAAAAGAGTTGACATTTCGTCAAAAATGTAGTATAATTAACATAGTCATTGATTGAGACGTGTAAGCAGTAGCTACCTTGCTACTGGTCTCAATCACCCTCTTACAAGGACAGAATGACTATGGCTAATATCCATTAAAAACGAACATCACAAAATCCGAATACGTTGAAAGATACGATATTCCTGAAACCTTGCGAGGTTCAGATTTTGTTGAGATTTCAAGTTCTGAAGCAAGAAATACTTGCCAGAAGTATCGGTCGGTCACGAAGGTTCAAGTGATTTTCCGTAGTGTGCCAGATGACCCGCACCGCGAGATTACACTCGTGTCGGTTCGGATTAAACCCGAACAAGCTCCCAAGGATAACGTCTGGACGATTGCGACGCTGAAGGGAGTCAGAGAAGCCAGTATCGCAGAACGTCAAATGGACGTCGTGGTATAACCTAAAAGAACCACTTGGGAGTTCCGTCAAAGGAATCCCAATCCTTTAGGTTTGGGAGGGGTCAAGTATTGCCTTAATTATGTTATTTAGTGCCTGAAATTCATCGCTCACGCCGCGCATACGCACCTGTTGACTGAGTATCGTTAATGCTGTGTTCTCGTCAGGCGGTGTGGTCGGATATATCCACGCTTCGATGGTGAATTCGTCCGTGCTGTGCGGTAAAAGCATACCAAAGGTTTCAAAATCTAAAATGGCATAGTCATCAACCCCATCAAGGACTAAATAGTTACCCCCGGCGGGTGAAGGTGGTGGGAACGCTTTGGCACTTAGCGGAATCAAGGCAAGTAAAAAGAGGCATGTAAGGATTTGTCGGTGTCTCATTTTATATCTCCTTTTTTCTCTAAAAAGTAAACCTGTGAGTTTCGTTGTAAATCTCAATTTCCAATCTGGACAAGCAAATAATAACTTCAATTAGGGTTAGAAAATACGCCCATAGAAACCGTGGCGTGTTCTATTTGCGTTTAATATCGCCCCAAGTTGTTGCTAATTTTCCGATGGGATCAATAGCAAGGGCACCAGCGACTTCCTCAAAGAAACTTCTCTGATCTACCGCTTTGTCTGGATAGATGTCAACAGTAGCATGCGTTTTATCGTCGAAATGCAGGTTCATATATGCAGCACCATCTTTTTCACCACATCGGTAAAGGAGGAGATTCCCACCTTTTTGTAATTCAATTTCAATATTATAGTCAACTTGCCGTGCGGCACCCGTCCACTGAGAATTATTGTACCACTTTTCGCCGTTAATCCAAATCTGTGCGTGGTCGTCATGGGCAGGAGACATCACGGCTTTCATGTCCTCGGGAGCCTTAATAACAATAATACCGTAGGTATCAATGCGATCTCCAGGACCACCCCTTTTCATATTGTGAGGGTTCGCGGGATTAATTTCAAAGACTTCCCAACGTCGAGTTCCACCATGCTCCTTATCCCATCGGACCAGAAAATTTTGCGTCAGTTTTAAACCTTCAATAGTCGAAAGTTTGGGCTGCGTCAGTTTACCCTTAGTACCTTCCTCAATAAGATCTTTCCGGGCGGAGCCAGCGAATCCACTATTCTCGTAGTTCCCATTAGGTCCGTAATACTTCCTGATCCAGTTTTTGTTCTTTGAATGGTCTTCGTTCAACGCGTCTTCGGCTGGGTTTTTGAACCAATCCGCCTCTTTTAAAGGGCCACCCTTCATGTTAACCTCCCCTTGCGCGAATGCAAGATGAGGGATATTCACAAACAGTGCCAACATAATCCCTATAGCGAATGCTAACTGATAAAACTTTCTCATTGAAATTTCCTTCCTGTTATTCACTAACAGACTGAAACTGATGTCGAGTCTTGTAAAATTAAGCAATACGATATGTTTTCTATTGTTAAAGACGGATATTAAGGACGAATTTCGATGTCGAAAAGGGGCAACATGGAAAAAATCGAATTTCAATCCAGAATGTATCTTCTCACGGACCTTATGAACTCATAAAAGTGTATAAATAATTATGGGCTTTACTATAACATTGATAATTCCTCCATTTGATTGGAAAATCGAGTAGATGCTATGAGACAAGAACCAGCCGTTTAGTCTATAGGTCGTACACTCCCATACTTTTTATTTACCGTTCTTCAGCAAGGGAGCTGTGAAGTATCCCCTGTCCTTCGACGACACCATAGAGTCTATCGTTATTAATAGAAGGAGAAACCATCCCATCTGGCACCTCTGCAGAAACTTGCTTCCATCGACTACGAGTATCCAAGCGGTAGACACCCGCATCGCTGATACCATAAACTTTGTTCCCATCTACAGCAAACCTATTTATGATAGGATGCTCTCCTGCGTTATCGGTTAGCGCAAGCCACTGTTCCCCAATTTGGGAAACCATAACGCCATTATCTGTTGCGACGTATAGGGTTGATTGTACAAAGACCATATCTTTGAAACGAGTGAAGCGGAGTGGCAGGTTTGATGTAATGTCTTTCCAGCTACTACCTTCATCAAGTGACTTAAACAACTTACCTTCCCGTTTACCTACGTAGACAGTTTTTCCTAAAACCGCTAATTTGAATCCCTCTCCGGATTTTTCATCATATCGATGACTATCATCCACGAATCCAGTGCTGGTCCATTCTGAATCACCCAACTTCCATTTGAAGAGCTCTCCTATGTATTCTACATAAAACACATCACGACTCGCCGCAGCAGTCTCAATTCTCAGACGATCTATACGAGCATCCTCTTGATCTTTTGACTTATAAAATTTTTCAAAGCCAAGTTTATAACGGTCAAAAACAGGGATACCTTGAACTGGAATTAGCATATCGCCATCAGAAGATAAACGGAAAATACCCACATCGTCTCCTGGAGCTGAAAGAGAATAAAGAATATCATCAACAGGTATCAGTTTTGACGCAGCACTTATCCTGGTAGTGGGAATAGTGAGTACGGCTTCCTGCCCATGATTCCAAAGTTTTTTCCAAGACGCTCCTGCATCCGTTGATTGATAAACTTCATAGCCGGTATGAGCGTATAATCTATTGTTAAACGCGACGAGATCTCTTATAGCAGTTCCCATCACCCCATTCATAAATATATGCCATGATGCCCCACCATCCGTCGTGCGGTGAATGCCCGAAAAATTAGCTTTGTAATACGTTCTCTCGTCGACCATCGCGGCTGGAAGGCGACTCCTGCCCAAAAAATTCTGGTCATCTTCAAGTCCTGTCCACGTTTGTCCACCATCCGTTGAACGCGATTGGGCGTAGCTCAATGCCAAGAGCGTTTTACCCATTGCTAAAACCGTTATACCTGCGGGTGAAGTTTCGCGAAGATGTTTACTTCTAAGCCTTATTTCAGTCCACGACACCCCTAAGTCAGTCGAACGGAATATCTCGGTAAAATGTAAATCTCCGTGTAGCCCGTGCCGTTCCGCTCGCGTTAATCTCACCAATATCTCATGACCTATTCCAGCATAAAGATCATTTCCTGATACTGCCAAGGAACAGACGGCTCCGGATGTATCTAACGGCAATTTTTTCCAGATACCTGAATCGAGACGGTAGAGACCCTTCTCTGTACCCACAAACACTGTTTTTCCAATGGCAGCCATCGCGGAAATTTTCTCGGAAACCGTCAATCCGTCATTAATGGGACTCCATTGCACACCACCATCTGTGGACCGGAAAATCCCTCCATCTCTAAGGGCGAGATACATCGTAATAGGTGCTTGTTGACTGGACACTCGTTCAGCATCTGTGATGACGAGTTCAACAGCATCTCCCTTGGGTCGGGAACCCAGTGTATTCCACGTCTCACCTCTGTTCTCTGAAGTAAATATCTCATCCGCAGCAACAATATAAAGCATCTCACTATACTCTGCCAGTGGCATCCAAGACGTGCCAATCGGGACACTTGCATTGACGTGTGTCCATGCGGTTGCATCCGCTGTTAATCTGTATATCCCTGTTTGTATAACGGCGTAGACGGTCCCGTCAGATGCGGCGAAGATATTGCGTACAGGACCCGCTGGCGGTCCGTTTCCGTGTTGCCATTGCGCGGTAGAAAACTGAGTGAAATTTTCTGGTGCAGTTGATGTTGAAGTTACATTAGAAATTTGTGTGCCAGCACGACTGGTTTCGCCGGGGGTGGTAACCCTTCCGACCTGATTTCGCACAGCGGGTTTCGCTGTTATATCAAGAATGATAGGTGTATTGACAATTTCAATCGTCGGTTCAGATTGTGCTTCAAAACTATACAGCTTCTGGAAACGGATAAGGTATCGGTTGCTCGCGCCGAGCATCAAAGCAATTAAAACTGCAGCCGTTCCCAAAGCCACCCATGGGAGGAAGGGTTTAGCAGCAGGGGACGGTGTGGGGACTATGTCAGCGACTTGTCGCATGACGTTCTCGCCTAAACTTGCCGGTATTCGTACACCGCCGAGAACTTCTTGGATTAACACTTCCTGCTGTTCTTGTAAACGCTTGCGTGCTCGCTGAAGCCGACTTGTGATTGTGTGCACGGACACGCCTAAGAATTTGCTAATCTCCTTGGTGGTCATTTTACCGAGGTAATAAAGCGTCACGACGGTGCGTTCGCTCTCCGGAAGTTTTGCGAGCAGTTTTTTGACGAGTTCATGGCGATGCTCAGTGTCCTCTGTTTCTCGTTGTTCTGCTACGTGATGTGTATAAGAGGCTCTCTCAATTTCTTCCACGGGTGTGTCCTCCAGCGATTGCATAACAGGTTTAGGTCTGTTCTTTTCGAGCCATTTAAGGCAGAGTCGATTGGCAATAACATACATCCATCCTGAGAGTTGATTCGGATTCTTTAACTGCTGGAGGTTTTTGTATACTTGGAGGAAGGTGTCTTGGGCAATCTCTTCAGCAATGTGAAAGTCACCAATCTTCCGCCACGCAAGTGCATGAATACTATTTTGATGTTTTTCAACTAAGGCTCCAAATGCTGTATCGTCGCTTGACAAAATTCTATCAATGAGTTGAATATCGTCTTCTCTTTCCATCAGGATACTCCCATGACTAATGAATAGACCACATTTCCCAATACCGAGACTTTTAGACATTGTGTTAGCATCTTATAATTAAAGATACGTTTTTGGGATGGAAAACGTGCATAATCTAAAAAAAATAAATGAGATATGGATTTATGAAAAGGTGTTCCGGGGAATTGGGTGAGAAAGTCGCTAAATCGCCAATTGTGGGGAATGCGCAGATACTGTCTCGGAAATGCATTTTAGTGGATAGCACTAAGTACACATTCAAAAGCGATAAAATTCCCGCGCATTTTCAGACAAGATTTTGCGTGCCAATGATTGGGGCAACTGTGCCGGGAAAGCCTCTTCGGGCGAATCAAAATGCCAGTGCGGATAGTCGCTTGAGAACATCAACATGTCTTCGGAGTCGAGTTGACCAACAATCTGAAGAAGTTCTGCTGCGGTGGGCGGTGCGTCAATGGGTTGGAGTGTCATGCGGATGTGTTCTCGGATATATGCTGATGGGGGTCGCTTTACCCATGGTGTCAGACTTCGCAAGCCGCGCCATTCTTTATCGAATCGCCACATGAGCGATGGCATCCATGTAACACCGGTCTCTATGAGTGCAACGCGTAAGTCAGGAAACTTGTCGAAAACTCCCTCCGAGACAAGACTCAGCACCTGCGCTTGAAACACTTGTGACATACCGACGTATTCCTCCAAATAGGTTGAGGGCCATCCTACAGAGGTCGGTGGCAATCCGGGTGCACCGCCGTAATGGATACCGACTACGAGTTGATGACGGAGAGCCGCAGCGTAGATCGGATGATAGCGTCTATTGCCGTAAGGCACCTGTGATCGAGCAGGTAGCATTACTTGGACGAAGCCTGGGTGTCCCCCTAAACGTTCAATCTCCTTTACTGCGAGTTCAGGATTTTGGCTTGGTACTATTAGTGAAGCCCGTAAACGCGGTTCCGGGTCGAGCCAATGTTCAATCTGCCAATCGTTGACTGCCGAGGCGAGTGCTGCCGCGAGGTCTTCATTGTGTACGCTCTGCACCCGAAACCCGCAGGTAAGTATGCCGTATTCGACCTCCCAGAAATCGAGTGCATGCTTACGTAAGAGTGCTAAATCCGATGCGGGACGGTTTTCTGAGGGTTGCGTGATTTCTGGACGTGTTGAGGTCGGCACACCCTCTGGATAGTCATCCGCATCGGGTCCCGGAAAACCAGATTCTTCGCAATAGTCGCACCAGTAATCGGGTAGGTACGGATAGAGCATTCGGAGCGTAGGTAATCGGTTGTGGAGGTCAGCGTCGATTATAGACATTCCGGATTGCACGAAATTCGGTTGTCCATTGTCTGTTTTCATCGGTTTTCCTTTTTATTTTGTGATCACATTGGACGAATATGCTGAGGTTAGGTTGTACCGTAGGTATGCCAAAATAGCATCGGTTCGTCTTCGTATCCGTGCGCCTTTACATAATGGATAAGTCCTGCTAATGCCTTACCGGTATAGGTATTTTCAAGCGTGAGACCTTCATGTTCAGCCATCATAGCGACAGCGCGTTTGCCAGCTTCGGTGGGGATAGCGTACCCGTCCCCAAAATCGTCATGCCAGAGTTCAACGCTGCGCGCGTGAATATTACTTGAATCCACTGCACCCATAAGGCGAAGGGTCCGCCGTACCATACGCGAAATTGCCCACGCGTTTGCGACCACGCGGTCAGCGACACGGACACCGACAATCCGGGATTGTAACCCCGCAAGCCGGACTCCAACTTCCAAGCCCGCCATAGTCCCACATGTTCCTACCGGTACGAAGATAAATCTCGGTTCCGGAAGCGTGCCTTCCTCAATCTGTGATTTCAGTTCTGAAACTGCTTTCACATAGCCGACAGAGCCGAGCGGTGCCGAACCACCAGCTGGAATGAAATAGCGTTCCTCTCCGATGCCAAGCGTCGTTTTTATCTGTTCATAAGCGTAACGGACAAACATCGTCTCCATACGCTTAACCTCATAGATCTGATCAGCGTGTTCACAAATTGCGCGATAGTTCGTCTCGGAATAGTCAGTAGGTGGTTGTTTAAAGAGCAAGCACTCTACTTGGAATCGAGATGCTTTACCATAGACTGCCGTCGCCCGAACATGGTTAGAACCTGTCGGCCCGATTGTGAAGAGTGTTTTTTTGATGTCTGCTTGCGCTGCCGCTGCGAACATATACTCCAGTTTTCGGACCTTGTTGCCCCCACCCAACGGCCCGCTCAGATCGTCTCGTTTTATCCAGAGGGACTGGAAACCGAGGGTTCGTTCAAGGTTTGAGAGACGTTGCACGGGTGTCGGGAAGTTTCCAAGTGGATGGAAGGGAATGGAAGATTGGAAGGGTGGAAGATTGGAGCGGAGACTTTCCTTCCGTTTTTCCGTTCCTTTATCTTTCGTGTCTTTTTCTTTCATCTTTTTATCCATCTGTAGTAAATACGTTACGGCACGACAGCGCGTGCCTACAACCTTAACGAAAACGCTACACAATACCACTTTCAATGATCTGACCCGCGATATGTTCGGCAAGCGCGGCGATTGTCAACGTTGGTGGCACACCGATAGAGGTTGGAAAGAGGCTCGCATCAGCGACAAACAAGCCTTCCACCGCGTGGGATTCTCCTGAAAACTTGACGACACTTCGGTTCGGATATTCACCCATTCGGAGTGTACCTTGCGGATGACTCGAAGCGAGCATGATGTCATTTGGGACGATGCCGCGTCGGCGGATGATCTCAAGATCCATTTCTGTTTTGATAGGGAAATGTTGTGTGTAGGGCATCACAATCTCTGTTGCGCCGGCAGCAAAGAGCAGTCGGGCGGCGTTGATTGCGCCTTCTACTAACATCCTTTTATCTGACCGCCGGAGTCGGTATGCGATGTTTGGTGCGCCTTTGTAATTGACTGAGACTCGTCCGGTTGTTCGGTCGTGTAAGAGAACGAGGAGCGCGGCGATGTGGCGGTAGCGTTCCATCAGTTCCCGATGATCCTCACCGAATCCCGGAAGGCTTGCAGCGACTATCATCTGCGAACCGAAGGCAGGCATGAGTAGGTACCCACTGCTCCGAGACTTTTCTAAGTTGAGGAACTCATCAATATAGTAGCTTTGCGGGATGCCGAGGTGTCCGTCAATGGTTTCGTTGAAAATCCCACCGACAAAAACAGCCGGATGCAAGTGGAGATTTTTGCCTACCTGTCGGTTTGTGTTCGGCAGCCGACTTTTTAACCAGAGTTGTGGTGAGTTGATAGCACCGGCGGCGAGTACCACCGCTTTGCTCTGGATATCCAACTTGCCTGATGGCAGTTGTGCAGAAACACCAACGACTCTATTTTTTTTCGTATGGATTTTCTCAGCGGTGCAATTGCTATAGAGTCGTGCGCCTGCGGCAAGTGCCAAAGGGATATACGTAACCGCCATACTCTGTTTGCCACTTCTTGTTGGATTGTCCTGAGTTGATTTCGAGAGTGGGCATCCGAAAAGGCACTGCGATCCGCACGTAGGGCAGGCCCCCCTATTGTGCCTTTGCACGACACCGCGCCACTTCATCACTTCGCATCCGCGACGAATAACAGCATTTAGACGGTTTACGTCCGGTTCCTGTATCTGTGTGACACCGAGCATCTGCTCCACACGCGCAAAGTTGGATGAGAGGTCTGGAACACCCCACCTATCTAATAGTACTTGTGGTGGACGGACAGCGTAGCAGAGGTTATGTACGGTTGACCCCCCGACCCCTCTGCCTTGCGAGATAACGATTGCGCCATCGCGTGTGCGCCGTAAGCCGTTATCCCAGAAGAGGCGGCGCAGCATCTCTGGTTCGTAGCTACCGAAAGTGGAAGGGTCGTGATTTTCGCCTGCCTCTAAAATGATTACGGATAATCCAGCTTCAGCGAGTTCTTTTGCGACGACAGCACCGCCTGCTCCAGAGCCGATAATGCACACATCGGTATGTTCTTGCTGCTGTTGATGCTGCGAGGCGCGGGCACTATTGGTGGCACTTGAGGACTGAGATTGTGAATTGTTCATAGTGTTGCGTATGCTTGTAACCTGCAAACCTACTTTGTCAGAGATAGGTAGCGTTGATACGCCTGCTCTGCTTTCGCCTGTTCGCCGATTTGCCGATAAGCATTTGTTAAGTTCCGATAGAGTTGTGGATTTGTTGTGTTAAGACGTACTGCTGCTTCAAATTGCGTAATCGCCTGCCGAGGTTTTTTTAGCATCATATAGACAATACCGAGGCTATTCCGGTATACCGCACTCTCTGGATATGCTTCAACGAGGTTCCCGTATACCTCAAGTGCGTCCATGTAAGCCTCTGTTTGAAGATAGCTATAACCGAGCAATTCGGATGCCTTCTCATCCTGTGGAGCGATAGCAAGACACGCTTTGAGCTCCGTAATAGCGGGTTTCCATTCCGTTCGTTTGATGTGCAGTTCAGCAAGTTGATAACGGAGTCGAAGGCGTTGTGGATTGTCGAGAATCAAACGTTGGAGTGTTGTCAGTTGTTCTTCTTCACGGGTGAGTTTCTCAAATGTCCGGAGCGCAGCGCGTCCCTCGGTAATTTTCCCAGTGCGTAGATAACAGTTTCCCAGATTGAAATGTGCTTTCGCGTGCCGGTTTTGGCGTTTAATAACCGCTTCAAAATGGGGTATTGCTTGCGTAAAATCCGCTGCTTGGAAGTAGGCGAGACCGAGAATGTAACGCGCCTCATTGTCACGCGGTATCCGTTTAAGATGATGGATTGCTTCGTCGATTTGGTTCAGACGCAGGTAGGCGGTGCCTAAGAGTCTGTGTGCGCGGGAAAGATCTGGCTGTAGTTGTAAAGCGCGTCGCAGCGAATCAACGGCATCTTTCGCGTTCGCCATACCGATCAGATATGCCTCGCCGAGACGAACGTGCGCATCGGTGAAATCGGGCGTGAGATTGATGGCATTCTGGAGCGCCTGAATTGCTGGTTTCCACTGCGATTGCCTGCCGTAAAGTATGCCGAGTTGATAATGTGACTCAGCGTGCGATGCGTCCAGTTTTATTGCTCGCTGGAACGCTACGAGCGCAGTACGATCATCTTTCCGAGTGAGTGCTTGCAAACCCGTCTGATAGGCGTGTGCTGCCTCGGTTAGAGTGCCTTGTTCTGCTGATACCAAACACACCATAGATAAGAGAGCCAATAGAAGCGTGGGGAAAAGATTCGTTCTCATTGTTATGTTTATTAGTGGACTTCGTTTTGTTTTTATGATAGCATATTTCCACGTGTCTATCAACCCACTATCAGGGCAAAGCTTGCAAGCCCATCTCTGAACGTGAGTTTGACATAAGCAGAGAACAGCACAACACAACTTACGGTTGTTCGTTAAGGTCTCTTAAAATTAACTCAAAAAATCAAGTCAAGCCCGTAGGGATTGACGACTCCAGAGAAAGGAACGTCAATTCCCAATCCACTCGCCTTAACCGCAAGGAAAATGAAAAAAATGGAATTTGTTCAGTTGACTGATGCACAGCGCGCGGAATTTGATGAGAACGGTTATCTCATCGTGCGTTCTGCAATTGATAACGAGATGATTGATCGTTTGACTGAAACAGGCGACCGTCTCATGGAATCGTTTGAATACCACGGCTATTACGCACATCGGCGGGACGGTTTGGTGCAAGAGCCAGCATTTGCGGATCTTGCAACACAGTCAAAGGCAGTGCCGTTGATTCTTCAACTGCTCGGTACGAATATCCATATTACGAATACGGCGCTTATCTACAAACATCCACAAGCACCTGAAAAACCTGAGAACCGTAACTGGCATCGAGATGTTGGCGTGCATTTGGATGTCGGACACGAAGGATGTCCACGCGTCGGTTTGAAGGTGGGCTATTGCTTAACAGATTTCAGTGTGCCGAATTCAGGGGCGACCTGGTTTGTCCGGCAGAGCAATAAGTTGGGTGAACCGCTGCGTATCCCTGAAGGTGAAGTCGATCCACCTACGTATGATGAACCGCTGCTCCAAGCAGGCGATGCGTTCCTGTTTGAGAGTCGTATCTATCATGCTGCGGGGTTAAATTTCAGAGAGAACATCTCTAAAGTGGTCATCTACGGGTACCATTATCGCTGGGTTAAACCCGATTACTACCTACGATATTACGACGACAGCCTGCAACCGAATGAAATGTTGGTGGAAAACCTGGACGACCTCGGTAGACAGTTTCTCGGTGCATCCACAGATACGCAGGGCAGGCGCGACCCGAACGGCGTTCACTGGGCTGGTACAGAATGGGCAACGGCACACAATTTGAATTTAGAGCAAGCCCCGCAAGTTGTTACTGTTTAAATTAGAATGCGTGAAGAAGGAGCAAAAATGGCTAAGGTTAAAGAAGTTAAGGTAGGTATTGTTGGGTGTGGTGGTATTGCTGGCGGTAAGCACCTTCCGGGTCATAAAGGGGTCAAGGGAGTCTCGATTATTGCTGCCTGCGACATTGACGAAGCGCGTGCGAAAGCGTTCGCAAAAAAGCACGACATCCCGCACGTTTTCAGCGATTACGAGGAATTGGCTGCGATGGATGAACTCGATGCTGTGAGTGTTTGCACGCCGAATAATTTCCACGCTGGACCGACTATCGCAGCGTTGAACGCTGGCAAGCACGTTATCTGCGAAAAGCCGATTGCTGCGAACGCGATTGACGGACAGGCGATGGTCGATGCACAGAAAGCGAGTGGTAAGGTCCTACAGATCGGTTTACAATCTCGGTTCCGTGCTGAAGCACGCACGCTACGGAAACTCTACGACGAAGGATTTTTTGGCGATGTGTATTATGCCCGGGCAATGGCGATGTGGCGGCGTGGTGTCCCGGCTTCGCCATCGTTTCTGAGCAAAGCCATCGCAGGTGGAGGACCGCTGATTGATATCGGTGTGCATATCTTAGATGTGTTGCTCTGGATGATCGGTTGCCCGAAACCTATTGAGGCGTTCGGAATGGCAGCAACGAAGTTTGGGCATAAAAAAGATGTCATCAATCCGTGGGGCAAATGGAATCCTGAAGATTTTGAGGTCGAGGATTTCGCGATGGGCACGATCCGATTTGAGAGTGGGTTGACGGTAACCTTGGAGACTGCGTGGGCATCACACATTGAGAATATCGGAGGCACGTTCTTTATGGGTGATTTAGCCGGTGCGACTTATGAACCGCTTCAGATTTACCTTGATAAGAAGGATGAGATGGTGAATTATGAACCGAAACTTCTTACGGGGTTGCTGAGCGAATTTGAATCGTTCCACAAGGCTGTCCGTGAGGGTTTACCGTCTCCGGTACCTGCGGAAGAGGTGCTGAACATAGCGAAAATCTTTGATGCACTCTATGAATCTGCGCGAATCGGTCGCTCCGTTCCTATTGCCTGATGCATATCCGTTGCTGATCTTTTAGGCGCGCTTTGGAGCGCGCCTACTGCTGCGTTCATTTCTGATAACTTGCCTGCACGACTGTTTTAATACCGCCGCGGATGTTGAAGTTACCAACGACTTCTGCCTTCCGTGGCTGGCAGGCTTCAACAAAATCCTCTAATACCTTATTTGCGACGTGCTCATGGAAAATGCCAACATCTCGGTAGAAGAGGAAGTACTCCTTCAACGATTTCAGTTCGACACAGTATTGATCTGGCACGTAGGTGATACAGAGTGTGGCGAAATCCGGTAAGCCTGTCTTGGGGCATACAGCGGTAAATTCAAGGTTGGTTATCTCGATGGTGTAATCTCGGTGGCTATACTGATTTTCCCATGTCTCAATTGAAGGTGTTTCTAATTCAGGGATATGGGTTTGTAAATCGTCATAGCCGGTGTGCTGGTTCATTCAATATCTCCACTCTTTTCCTTTAGGCGCGCTGCTGAAACGCGCCTATCAATTAGGGTAGCACTACTTGAGAATTACCATCCGGCGGGTGCTTTGGAAATCGCCAGCGGTAAATGTGTAGAAATAGATACCACTTGCGACCCGCGTTCCCGATTTATCTCTACCATCCCAATATGCGGCTTTCTCTTGACTCTGGTAATTACCGGGTGCCTGTAGTCCGATATTCAACTGACGGACAAGTCCGCCGCCGATGTCGTAGATTTTTACGCTGACCTCGGCTTGCTCTGCTAAGTTGTAAGGAAACCACGTTTCAGGGTTAAAAGGGTTCGGATAATTCTGGAAAACCGTTGTGTGCTTAATGTGCCCAAGTGTCGTAAGTGTCTGGGACGCTGGATCGACGGGGAAGGGAACATCCGCCGCTTGGAATCCCAAATCGATAGGATTATAGATAAAAGCGGAGCCAGCGTTATCACCAGCACTATCATTGCCTGAGGCACCGACGATAGCGAATGCGCCCCTAATTGCAACCGAGGCACCGAAGAGGTCGGAGCGATTTGTCCCGCTTGCAACAATCCTGCGCTTCTGCACCCAAGTTAATCCATCCCTGAGAAAAGAGTAGGCTGAGCCTTTGTCGATCTGCAGTGGTTCCAGTGCGCGATCTCTGCTTTCAGCGGCGGGATGATCATCCTTCCATGCCCCGACGACGGCTGTGCCTTCGTGAATAGCAACAGCTGCCCCGAATTCGTCGCCCGCCTCGGCCTCGGTAGCGGTCAGTTTTGCCTGTTGTAGCCAAGCTCTTCGGGTCTCCACGAAAATATAAGCTGCGCCCATGTCGGGTTCACTTCGATCTTCCTTAGGTGCGCCGATGATAGCGACACCTCCGGTTAAATCCACAGCGTAACCGAATTCATCACCGAGTCCACTATCATTTGGAATGAGTTCAAAGTCTTGGCTCCATGCCCCACCGTTGCGTGTAAAGACATAGGCTGCCCCGGAGTCGGGGCCTGTTGCGTCACTCCGATGCGCGCCGATGAGTGCGTTATCGCCATAAACAGCCACAGCATGCCCGAACTGATCCCCGGGTACAGCGTTTTGATGTGTAAGTTTCGCCTGTTGTATCCAAGAAACCCCGTTTCGGACGAAGATGTACGCGGCACCAGCATCCACACTGGCTTCATCTTTTCCGTGAGCCCCGATGACAGCGGTATTTTCATGGATACCGACAGATGTTCCGAAGTGGTCGAACATGCTGGTATCGTCTCCGATTAATTTTGCTTGTTGAACCCATTCGTCGCCTGAGTAGATGAAGACGTACGCCGCGCCCGCCTCCGGTCCGGCATCATCAACCCCAGGCGCGCCAATAACCACGGTTTCACCACTGATGGCAACAGTATTTCCGAAGAGATCACCCGCTTTCGCATCGTTAGCGGTAAATTTCGCGCGTTGTAGCCAAAGGGAGCCACTCCGCTCAAAAACATAAGCGGCACCAGCGTTCGTGGCAACATCATCATCTTGTTGCGCGCCAGAAATGGCGAAATTGCCACTAATCGCGACAGAGATACCAAACTGATCTTCGGAAGCGGTCTCGCCATCGCTTAATTTGATACTCTCTATCCAGGTTCCATCTTCCTTTTGTTCATAGATGTAGGCAGCACCAGAGCTGAGTCCACCAGCACTGTGTTTAGGCGCGCCAGCAATCACCTCGTTTCCACTGATGGCGACAGCATATCCGAGTTGATCACCGCCATTACTATCACTGGCGACGAGTTTTGTGTGTTGGTTCCAGAAGGGTGGTTCGTTTCGTGTAAAGACATAAGCGGCACCGACGAGGTCTTGACCGACCCTACCGCCGACGGCTCCAATAACGGCAGTTTCGCCACTGATGTCAACAGAGGTGCCGAAGGAGGATGCGCCATCTGGATCAATGGGAATCATACGGATCCGGATCCGGTTTCTTTTTTGTAGCCATTTGCCACCCTCGCGCTGATAGATGTAAGCGGCACCTTGACCTTTATTTTTAGGTGAGGTTACAATCGCGAAATCACCATCAACATCAACTGCGTATCCGAAATTATCCTCTGATTCTGTATTGTTACCGAGGAGTTTTTCTTGGAATGTCCATCGGATCCCGTTTCGTATAAAGACATAGGCGGCACCGGCATCCAGCCCTGCTTCGTCATCACGGATTGCGCCAATAATAGCGGTATCGCCATCAATACCGACAGAAAAGCCGAAATATGCGAATTTAGTGGCATCTGGGGCAGTGAGATGATCTGTCTGAATCCAACTATTGCCGAGTCGATCAAAAACGTAGACGGATCCTGCGTCCGCAGAGGGTTTATTGATACGGTGGCCGCCGACGAGTGCTGTGTCTCCGTCAATTGCGACCGAGATCCCAAAATAGTCGCCTGCGCGTGCGTCGGGCGCGACCAGTTTTGCCTGTTCTACCCATTCCGTGCCTTGTCGGGTAAAGATATATACGGCACCAGAGTTATTTCCAAAGTCGTCTTTCCTTGGCGCGCCGACGATAGCATAATCGCCACTCATTGCGAGTGTTGTGCCCAATTCGTCGCCCGCTACTGTGTCACTGGTGTTCAGTTTTTGATGTTGGATCCATCCGGTTTCACTCCGAAGGAAGACTTGGACCGAACCGGCATTTCTGCCGTCGTCGGTATCATCATTTGGGACACCCACCATTGCGTAATCGCCGCTCATACCGACACTCTCACCGAGATTATCGTGAATGACAGCGGCACTTGTATTGAGTTGCACTCGGTCAGCACTGCTTTGTATTGCTAACCCGATTCCAAGGAGCAGGGTCAGTATCGTTATCTGTAAGTTTCTCAATTCTCTCCCCCTCACTATTAGGTACTATCCTTATACGCTAAACCCATAGGAATATACATATGCTAAAGTGAACCAAGTTTTTTATTGGCAGTATTCTCTTTGGGAAATTTATTGAAATTCATTTTTCCCCATTGTTATCAGTGAAAAATTCCAATTGTTAATGACACAATTTGCAAGCCAAAAGCGTGCATGTTTAAAAAAAAAATCGTAAAAATTAGGGACCATGCAAGGTGCACTTACCCGTTGCTTTGTATATAGCGTAGCAAATTACATGCCACCCGGAAATCCGCATGAAATCTGCGAATTGTGACCTATTGCCACTATAACCTATAATTCGCTGTTCACTTCTTGAACACTGCTATCGGTTATTGAGGTCAATAGAACTATGATAACTTCCTAATTTTTCGCTCTGTACTGGATATTACCCGGATATGCTGAGTCTATAGATCGTTTTTGCTTTATCTTCGCCATACCATAACGCCGTGCCGTCCCAAGTTAACCCGTGCGGTTCGCTTGGACATGAAACGGAATCGAGCACCTCACCAGATTCGGGATGAATTCGGTAAATAACATGATCATTTGTATCGGCGTTCCAAAGTGCCTCGCCATCCCATGCGAGTCCGTGTGCGCGTCCGCCAGGGGTTTGAAGTTCAGCAAGGATTTCCCCAGTCTCAGGACACTGTTTGATGAATCGCCCGGTGTTCATGTCAACGCTCCAGAGATGCTCACCATCCCATGCCAACCCGTGTGGTCCTTCTGCTGGCGATGAAAAGGTTGTGACGACCTCTAAATCCGGTACTGTGAGTTTGTAAAATGTCTGTTGCCATATACTATTGTACCAAAGATGCTCACCTGCCCACTCCAAACCGGCACTACCCGGGTAAGGCGGCGTAAGTGTTAGCAAAACCTCACCGGTCTCAGGATCAATTTCATGGATGGGGCCGACACCTTCAACACTCCAGAGTGATGCCCCTCGCCATGCGAGTCCATTGGTCCCAGCACCGGGAGATGGAATTTGATGATGCCCATTTGTTGTTTCACGCACTGTTTTTCTACCTCCGTGATGATTGCTCTGTTTCTGAAATAGCGTCCTGAATTTCAGCGATCACTTCTTGTTCGGTTTCAACAGTTAGTTGGGTCTGTAGTATCTGCTTGGCGGTATCGCCTCCGATTTTTCCCAGTGCCCAAGCGGCATGGCTCCGCACCAAAGGTTCGTCATCAATTAAGGCATCTTTGAGTGCAGGAACGGCGCGCGGTTCGCCCCAATTACCGATAGCGACGAGGACATTCCGCAAGAACCCGCGGCGTTTGGTACGTTTGATCGGACTTCCCTTGAACCTTCGGCTAAACTCGTGTTGTGTCATACCGATAAGCGATAGCAATTTAGGCGTAAGATTTCCGTCTCGGGGTTGGAACGCTGGCTCGTCCGTCGGCACGGCTTTGCTATTCCATGGACAGACCTCTTGGCAGATGTCGCACCCAAAGATTAAGTTTCCGATTTTTGGGCGTAATGCCTTTGGAATGCTCTCCTTGAGTTCGATTGTCAGATAAGAGATGCAAAGTCGAGAATCAAGGAGATTCGGCTCAATAATTGCATCCGTCGGACAGGCTTCAATACAGCGTGTACAAGTCCCACAACTCCCGCGGAGGGAAGGGATATCTGATTCCAAGTCGATATTGATGAGTACCTCCGCGAGGAAATACCAAGACCCGGAACGCCAATGGATTAGATTGGTATTCTTGCCAATCCAACCGATTCCTGCCTTTTGGGCATATTCCCTTTCGATGATGGGCGCGGTATCAACACAAACGCGAGTTTTCAATTCGGTTTCAGCTGTCTGCCGAATAAAATCAATAAGTTCAGAAAGACGTTGACGGATGACATCGTGATAGTCGTCGCCCCAAGCGTACCGGGAAATCTGTCCACGTGCGGGGTCATCTGCGAATCCTTTCGGCGGATCAAGGGTGTAATAGTTCATTGCGAGGCTAATAACAGATTTCGCCTCTGCCATAAGTTGACGGACATCAACTTTGAGCGGGAGATGCTTTTTGAGATAGTTCATTTTCCCGGCATAACCGCTTTCTACCCATTGCCGATAACGCGCAATTGTTTCACTCTGTGCCGCGGGTGTAATCCCGACGAGTTCAAATCCGAGTTCTTTTGCGTGCGTCTGAATTTGTTGCGTTAGTGCTAACATCATGGAGTCCCACGCGGATAGGATCCGATAACATTGACATTCTGACACACTTTTTCAAGCTGCCCAAGTGCCACAAGGACCCGTTCGTCAGCGATATGGCCCTTCATCTCAGCAAAGAAGACATACTCCCAGGGTTTGACTCGTGATGGGAGAGATTCAAGATAAGTTAAACTCAACTGGGCTTTCTCCAAAATACCGAGGGCTTGGTGGAGTGCCCCAATTTTGTCTCGAACTGCAAAAAAGAGCGAGGTCCGATCATGTCCGCTTGGGTCCGACATCTGACTCCCGATGATAAAGAAGCGGGTTGTGTTATTCGGTTCATCCATAATGGCGTTTGCAACAATTGGAATCTGATAAATCTCGCTTGCGAGTTCACTTGCAATAGCAGCTGCTGATGGTTCTTGTGAAGCCCGTTGTGCGGCTTCAGATGTACTGACAACTTCAATCTGTTCAACATTACCAAGATGCCTGCTTAGCCATGCCCTGCATTGCGCGAAAGGTTGTGGATGCGAGTAAATACACCGAATTTCTGTGAGCGGTGACTTTGACAACAAGTGCTGTTTTATCGACTGAAATGTCTCCGCACAGATCCACAAGTGTGTGTGTTGGAAGCGTTCCAAAACATCCCGAACAGTGCCCTGCAGCGAATTTTCGATAGCGACCACCCCGTAATCGGCTCTACCAGATTCAACCTCAGTAAAGATGTCAACCTGCGGATGGATAGGAATAAATTCAGTTAACGCGCCGAAATGATATCGAGCCGCCAAATGCCCGAAACTACCAACTGGACCGAGAAAGGCGACCCGCTCGGGTTCCTGCAAAGAACGGGAGGCAGATAATATTTCGGTCCAGATCGCTTCCAGCGCATCTTCGGGGAACTTCCCATCATTCTGTGCCATCAAGCGTGCAATAACTTGCTTCTGCCGATGCGGAACATAAACCTGCGCAACGCCTGTTTCTGCTTTCACCGCACCGACCTTCTTGGAAACCTCTGCTCGCTTCTGTAGCAGCACTAAAATCTGGTCGTCAATTTCGTTGATCTGGTCGCGGTACTCAGTTAATTCCAAAGAATAGATCTCCGTCGTACGATCCTGTGTTTCATACGATTGCAACGGTGTTGTGAACTGAGGTTGCTATATCTGAGTCTGCTTCTGTTTTAGAAGAGAGTTTCGGTCTCAAAAACGACTGAAACCCTCCTCTTGTATTCGGATTACTCATTCAATTTCTTCATAGCGGCAATCATTTCATCGTCTGAGGGATTATCTTTCACCATTTCAACAAACGCCTCAGCACTGACCTTATGTTCCTCCAGGAACATTTTATCCTGCGGTCACGGATAGATATACTCACCGATGATGCCCTGCAATTGTGCGTTGGCTTTATCGCTGATTCTGGCTAACCATGGGATACCGCCGATAATCATATCCCTGTGGCGTGGTTTCCAATCAAGAGCCATCTGTTTCACCTCCTTTGTTTCAGTTACCAGTTACCAGTTACCAGTTACCAGAGGGGAAAGTATCCGCTCTTAACTGACCACTGGTTACTGGTTACTGTTTACTGTGTATTTTCTTCGAGTTGCTGCAAGGTCTCCCCTAAAAGTTGCTGCAACCGTCCGTATTCTGCCCAATCGCCAGTGCGCTGCGCTGTTTGTGACTGATTGAAATAGAGGTTTGCTTGCTTAGCGAGTCCTAATGAGGTCTGATCTGCGCTCGGATCAGTTGCGGTTTCAGCCGTTTCAGTTGTCGCTGCCGCCTCTGTGGTTTCAAATCGTGTTCCCTGTCCGAACATTTTGAGGAGTGCCTCCTCAAGGCTCGCACCCCAGACAACCTCGTTTTCATATCCGATGACGACCCGTCTTAATTCGGGAATAGCGGTTTTTTCATCTTCAGATTGAATGTAGATAGGTTCAACATAGAGCAGCGAGTTATTCATCGGGAGAATCAGCAAATTTCCACGTAGAACACGAGAACCTTGTGTATTCCAGAGGCTAATCTGCTGAGAAATTTCAGGCTCTTGGCTAATGAAGTTTTCTACCTGCATCGGTCCTGCTATTTGTCGCCCTTTGGGGAAGCGATAGACGAGGAGCTGCCCATATTGCGGCAGATCACATCGCGCGGACAACCATGCGGTAAGGTTCGGTTTGTTGAGCGGTGTGAAAGGCAGCATCAACATAAATTCGGCTTTCTCTTGCCCGGGTAGCCTGAGAACGACGTAGTAAGGCTCAACGGGTTGCCCTTCGGCAGCTGAACGTTGAACGGGCTGCTGTTGTGGAACGAATGGACTCCTCGGCTGTTGTGGTACTTGCTGTGTTTGCGCATCTGTATTGTCGTAGAGTTCTCTCCCGATTTCCCATTTATCTTCACCGGCATAGAAGGTTATTGGATCCTTCATGTGGTAATCCTGATAGACCCGGGCTTGGATGAGGAACATAGCCATGGGGTACCGAATATGTGCTTTGAGTTCATCGGGCATCTCTTCAAAGGGCTTAAAAAGGTTTGGAAAGATTCTTCGATAACATTCCACAATTGGATCCCGTTCCCGGTCCATAATGTAAAAGTCGGCGGTACCATCGTAAGCATCAACAACGATTTTAACAGAGTTTCGGATGTAGTTGCCCCACGACTCATCGTCCGGTTGGGCATTTGGGAGTCGCCTTCTTCTCTCGTCGTCGAATTCTCTCATAGAGACAGAGTAGGGGTAGCGATGTGTGATTGTATAAGCGTCAATCATCCAGACGAGTCTACTGTTATGGATAATGATGTAGGGATCTCCATCATATCGCAAAAAAGGTGCGATTTTCTGAATTCGTTCTTTGATATTCCGATTGTAAAGGATTCGGCTCGTTGATGAAATTTCACCGGGTAGGACGAAGTTAATTTCGTTATTGAATTTAAGCATATACACCATTTTCCGCCAGAAAGAGTTCAGGCGTACACCGCCTTCTCCCTGATATGCGTATTCGGCGTATTGTTGTCCTTCTTGCGGATAGTCAAACTCAAGTCCTTGGGTCCGGTCTGGGTGCACGATGACATAGCGATTTGTGCGTTCACCATAATAGATACGGGGGCCTGGCGTTTCGCTAAATCGGTGTTGCCACTGCTCCTTATAGTCAACGGGTGGCAATCCTTGGATATACATATTGGGTTTGCCATTATCAATTTCGTTAACAGGACTAACGACAGCACCGTATCCGTGAGTGTAGGTATAGGTCTGCTTATACCAATCGTTTCTGATTTCTACGGGCAGTTCGTTAATATTGAGTTCGCGTCCTGAGAGCATCACTTGTCGAATTTCGCCATCAACCACATAGCGATCAATATCGACATCGTTGAAATCGTACTGTGAGCGCAATTCTTGGAGTTGTCGGAAGGTTCTACGTAAAGGTCTCCAGTCCCAGAGGCGGATACTGTTGAAAACAGGTTTGTTTTCCTGGCTGGTTATATCCTCGTAACTGAGCTGCTCCGTCAGTGGATACTCTTCTTCGGTTACCGTGTTCTCGGCTAAACCGTAAGCTTCGAGTGTCGCTTTGATGTTATAGTTGATGTAGTCTGCTTCTAAAACCTGTTTATTGGGTTCAACCCGCCAACTTTGTATAGCAGCCGGGTAGACTTGTCCAAGGAAGCCAGCGATTAGAAATACAACAAATCCACCAAAAGCGAAGGAATTGCGTTTCAAGAAGATACTAACGATGAAGACCAAGGCGCAGAGGACAGTGAGCCAGAGCATAATATTCAATATAGGCAGGCGTGCTTGTATGGCGGCGTATCCACCACCGCCGCGGACAACCTCGTTTGAAGCGTATAGTAGGTCGTACATAGCGAATTGGTAGTTCCATGCTCTGCAAAGAAGTGTCACACCGACAAGCGTAAACAGATGGGCTTTAACGCTGAAAGGTGGACGGAACCGGAACTGACTGGTATCGCCTGTGATAAGCCCGTGAAAAAAATAGATGACGGTCGCAAATATCGTCACCAGCATAAAGATACCGAAAAGCGTCCCACAGATGTAGCGTTCTAAAGGCATTTTGAAAACGTAGAAGGCGACATCCTTTTTGAAAATCGGATCGCGTGCGGGTGAGGTAAAAAACGCTTTTTGTCCGGGTTCTATTTGGACACTGGTGTTCAATCGGATCGCGTTTTCCAGTACGGCTTCAACGCGTGCCTCCTGATTTATGCCGTCTACCTGAACGTTGACTGGGTCTCCAACTTTTATATGTTTTGCTTGGAGTTCCAATTGCGAGACAGGTATTTCGTTTGTGTCAATAGTTCCTTCCACGCTAATAGGGGTGGCAGCCGGGAAAACGAGTTCGTCAGAGTTGAAGAAACGTAGATAAATTTCCCATCGATCGCTTGCAGTATAGCCCATCAAGATACTGAAAAGTATAGCGAGAAGTGTAAGTCCACCATAAATCATTCTTCGCGTGGCACCGGGATCGCTTGCGGATCCGCCTGCGAATTCAGCGCCGCCCATAAAAGCGGGACTCAGGTGTGCTGGCGTGAATCGATAGATCAAGGCAAGGTTTGCCAAAAGAATAGTTAAGTAACAGACCCCAACAATTACGCCGACGAAGACTTTCGTTTCGAGGATTTTATAGAAAACTTCGAAATAGTTCACCATCTTAAACCATAGGAAATCAGGGTAAAGGTTCACCCAGAGCGCGCCGAGTCCACCCACAACAGCGAGAATGACGACAGTGATAACAAAGCGTTTGGTTCGTGAATCCATTTTTTAAATTATTAACCTCTTGAGTTTCACGGTTTGCTCCGTTGTCGCAAACCTTATGTTTTTAAGAAAGCTGGGACCCTGTTTCTCGCGACCTATCTGCCGTTTGATTATGCGATTGGCTGAAGTATCGTCTGGATTAACAGGAAACCGCTTTCCGACAACGGAGGAAAGCGACCAAAGTCCAATAGTTCAAAAAGCTTGCCCAAGCCCGAAGTGATATTTGAAACCGGGTTCCAATCGGTTAAGGTCTGTATTTCGTGCTGCGGCGAAGTCTACTGAAAACAGTCCGAGTCTTAGCCGCATCCCGATTCCAATAGCGGCTTTAACATCGTCGAGTCGGATGCGATTCCCTTCTCGGACGATGATATTAAATGGGTTCTCTGGTCCGTACTGCCAATCTGACCATGCGCCGCCGAGATCAGCAAAAACAATACCGCGGATACCACCGAGTGACCACCTGACGGGCCATCCAAAATGAAGCACATCTATCAAAGGGATACGAATTTCCAAGTTGAGGAGTCCAATGCGGGTGCCGACTAAATCTTCATAATTGTAGCCGCGTAAGGTATCAATCCCGCCGAGGTAGAAGTAGGATTTGTCGTCACCAAAACTACCGCCGAGTAGCAAGCGGACTGCGAGTGTTGAACGTCTACCGAGACCGAAATAGCGACGTGCGTCAAAAATAGCGTTTGTGAGTGCGAGCTCACTGCCGAGTGTCGGGAAAGATTGTTCAAGTTCAATGCGATAGCGTGAACCTGTATAGGGTGCCCACTCCCGCCACATGGTTGTATCACCGACGAAAGCGATGGACCCCATTGTGAGTAAGCCTCTATCGTCATAGGGGTCAAATGTTCGGTTGGTCTGGAAGTTATAGGAAAACGGTTGTGAGTACATTGAGAAATCAAGATCAAGTCGATGATATCTATCAAAGGGATAATTGAGATACAAACCGAGTCCAGTAATCCGTTGTAGGATACCACGTCTTTGCTGGATGCCGCCCAAAATATGGTATTCGTGATAATTGTAAATCACCGCGCCCATATCCGTTCGGTGGGTTAAAAACCCGTATTGTGCGATAAAATCGGGTGCGAGGTAGCTGGATTGGTTCATCACGCTGACCCCGATACGATGGTTGCCCAACATATCACTACCGACGATCTGGACCGTGCTTCTCAAGATACCATCAGCACCGAGGCTGAAATCTGGGAAGATTGCATCTAAAGCGAAGGAGGATTTTGTACTATACTTCCGTTTGGCTATCCTATAATTCTGTGGTGCTTCTGCGGTTAGAATAACGGAAGGTTCTGCTAAGTCCGTAGCCTCAGATTTTTCTTCAATAGTTTTGGAAACGTCCATAACACAGACATCGTATTTTCCGTTCTGATAGGCACTAAATAACAGATGCTTCCCGTTCGGGGAGAAACTCGGATTGAAGCAGCCCGTCATCATGTTGGTCAGACGTGTCAACTCAACCTTTAGCGTTCGGTTTGCAAGTTCTGTTCCATCATCCTCAGTGAACAACAACCCTTGCTTGGTTATGTCGTCGGTTTGCTGTTCAGGTTCTGTTTCTTCTTCCGTAACCGCGTGCGTTTGGGCGCGTGCTTTTTCTATAATTTCCAGTTTGTAGATATCGTAAATGCTTTGTCCATCCGAGCAGAAGAGAATTGATTTTCCGTCTGGTGTCCACACTGGACTGATAGCATTATGGATTCCGTCGGTTAACAGACGTTCCGTTCCACGGTCGAGATCTATCAGTACAAGTCTATTTTTACCGCCTCGTTCGGAGGTATAGACAATTTTGCCGGTTGTTGGGTGCCATGAGGGGTGCGTATCGTTAAATGGATCGAAAGTTAGCCTATCAATGTCGCCTGTCAGGAGTTCGATAATATAGAGATCTGTTTGTCCCTCTTTGAGTGCGGAAAAAATGATCCGCTCACCGCTGCCATCGTAATCCGGGGAAGTGACGCTATCAAAATCGAGTTCAAAGTACTGCGTGAGTTCCTCGGTCAGAATATTGACTTCAAGGAGGTAGTTAGCGTCGTGATGCTTGGCGACGAAAGCAATCCTATCCCCATCGGGTGCCCATGCGAGACTTCTACCAAATCCACCGAAATCGGTTCGGATCTCCTCATATTTCTCTCGGAAAAACCGCTTGGTAACTCGCTCAATGCGTTCACCGGTTTTTGCGGACATAAGGACAATCTCAAGAAATCCATCGTTTCCAGTAACGTAAGCGATAATATCACCACTCGGCGACCAGGCGGGTTTAATATTATGAGAGTATTTTGATTCTTCGGTAAGGTTCTTTGCGACGAGGTCGGGCAATTCTCGGTCCTCAACGAGGGGCCAATAACGTTTCCGCATTGTCTGTCGCCACGCCTTATCAAATTCTTCGAGTTCTACACCGAGTACCTCTCTGAAAACCCGATCAATGTCTTTCGTTCGGCTCTGTCGTAACCCCTGTAAAATCTCGGCGACTTTTTCACGCCCATAGGTTTCTGCAAGATATGCCACCGCCAATTGCCCCAACTTATATCCGACGAAAGGTGAACTGAGCCGGTTAAAATTTTGGAGTTGTGGTAAGGGAACGATGTTGTTATTCATGCTGGCATCTCGGACGACCATCTCGCCGATTGCATCATTATCTTCAGCGAAATAATCTGCCATGCCCTCTATAAACCAGATAGGGGGTGAGTAGAGAAACTCGCCGCTGTAGATACGCGCATGCGGTTTCTGATAGATAATATCGTACTGGAAGATATGAATGAGTTCGTGATAGATCACCTCTCGAAACGCTTCAAGGGAGCCGGTGAACGGTATAACGATACGATGCTTAAAAAGTTCTGCGAAGCCTCCGATACCTTCATGGAGTTCTTGGAGGATTATGTTGGTCTCCTGAAAATCTTTATGGGATTTGTAAAGGATAAGCGGTGTTCTATCCCGCAGTTCGTGCTCAAAATCCTCGCTGTGCTGTTCGTAAGCCTCTTCAGCAATAGCCGCCATGATAGGCACCAGTTTCGCTTCACTCGGATAGTAATGTATATCGAAATGCTCTGTCCGATGGATGTGCCAATCGAAGCGTTGTGCAGTAATTTTATTTTTCCCAAAAGCCTGCGCCCATCCAACACAAGGTGCCAATAAACTCAGAAGTAAGAGGCTATGGAGGACGTATTTAACCAACAATTGTTGTGTATCACTGGTGTGCTTTTCAGATATTTGTCTTGCTATTAGGATTCCGTATTTATTTTTTTTCACACCTTTAACCTCTGTATTTTGGTATTGATCATCCAGAATAAGACTGGACACCGCGGTTTACACAATTTGTGTTAATCCTTCTCAATTGACTAAATATCTATCTTCACGCTCATAGTGTGGAGAGATTTGACGAGTAAATTCTGATACAGCACGCTTGCCAAGTTCTCTGATAGTATTTGCCTGTGGACCCGCCTGAGAGAAAATGAAAGAGCCAATTGTATGCGCTTCCGCGGTGCTCCGTCGGTAAGTTTCATCCCAGATAATCTGTTCGGTCTCGATATCAATAATCAACACTCTCAATGAAAGGAGATAGGTTTTCTGCATGTAGTCCTGATAATCCATTACGTAGCGTTGTCGTTGTACGGAATAGCGTTCGCCATAATATCGTCTCGGTCGACTATCTGAATAGAAACGAAAGCTGCCGATGATAATCCCTTTCACCTCAAAATACTCTCCGAGTTGACTCAAGCGTTCCGTATCAGAGAGCCAATCCTCCCCGACGGTTTCACCTGTAAGCAGTCTCGCTGTCTCCTGCGTGCCGACGACTTCAAAGTGTTTTTGGCGTGCTAAACTTCTACGGAGTACTGCGGCAATTTCCGCACCGATTTCCTCGGGCAGTTTTTCGTTACGTTCTGTCTGTTTTTCAGCCACAAATGGCAAAACGGCGAAGTTGGAATACCGGCTGATGTCAATTTCAGATTGGGCTTTCACTGGAATAGAGACGCGCGTCACGGCACTGCCACATCCACAAAGCGTTAGAACAGCCAGTAGGATTCCAAATTTTCCGGCACCGCTTGTAAACCGGAAAATTGCTGTTAGAAGTTTCGTCATTTGCATATTGGCATCCTCACTGTTCCGTGGTTGGGCGTTCCTCATCTGGTTGCGGTGCGTCTTCGTCGTCAAGTCCGCTGCGTCGGAGGTGTATACGGCACCGTCGATAGTTGAGTCGATAGTATTTGTTGTCGGGGTCTAATTCCGCCGCGCGCTGGTAAGCGGCAATAGCCTCGTCTATGTTTCCGACCGCTTCGTATGCGACACCGAGGTTGTTATGTGCTTTGGCATCATCTGGATCGACATTGATGACCTGCTTCCATCGGAAGATGGCTTCATTCCAGAGTTGTGCCTGCGCGGCGCGTATTGCAAACCGATTGTAAGCCTCGGTTTGCGATGTGTCACGGAACGCTGCACATCCGGGTAGAATTACGCAGACCAAAATAGCAGTGAATGCAAGTCGATTATATTTTAACACATTTATCACCATGATACTTAGTGAGTTTGTTTCGCCTATTGCATCATATATTTTACACTGAAAGAACCTTTTGCGTCAAGGGAAAATTGGAGTTGTAGCAGAGCCATTCAATTTTAAGAAATTATTGGATTGGACCTCCTTTTTCCAGAATCCGGTGCGAAATCTAGCGAAATCCAGCGAAAATTTCTGCGAATTGTTATAAAACATAACATATATTAAGTATTAATACCTACGAAAAGGACAACACTAAAAACGGACAATTGAATGACTCTGACCGAAATCTGATAAAATATTGTCAGTTTTTCGGATGGTGTGATATACTTTACTATGTTACTTATTATATCTTTAGACTTCAATAAGAAGAATGTTTGGTTATCTATACCGGTGAATCTGCCAGAGTCAAAGTTTATCAGTGGATAGCATTAATGGATATAAAATACACCAATCAACAAATAGCAGAGTTAATTAATGAACGTAAAGTTTTACCAGATGACTGGCGTATCCAACTAAATAAGGACAGTAGTTTGTATATCATTGGGGAAAACGGCAACCGTTTCCGCCTCATAACCAACCAGAATGAAAAATATCCCTCAGATTTTTCGGTAATCTTAGCGGTTATAAATCCTAAAACTGGTGCGACCTTTCGGATCCGTCGCTATAATGGTATGCCTAAGCGTCCGCATAATAACAAAATTGAAAGACAAAAAATTTACGGTTACCACATTCACTTCGCTACAGAGCGATACCAAGAAAGAGGTTATGATGAGGATACTTACGCAAAAGAGACGGACCGCTATAACAATCTTGAAGGGGCACTACAGTGTCTCATACAAGATGCTAACTTTGAATTACCTGCACAGTTAGAATTAAAACTTTCTTAGGGGGTGAGAACAATGTCAGTTAAAACGATAGAAAAAGACTTCATTGATAAAGTTTCCGCGGAGATACAGCTTTCGGCAGATGGCAAAGACCGTTTCCTCGTTTTTACCCCGTTCCATTTCAATGATGGGGATCAGTTAGTTATTGTACTAAAAAAAATGGGTGGTAGGTGGGTTCTCTCAGATGAGGCACACACCTATATGCACCTTTCATACTATATGGATGAACAAAGACTTCATAGTGGAAACCGCCAGAAGTTAATTTTAAAAGCCCTATCTATGTTTCAAGTTGAAGACTATAACGGGGAATTAATTATTGATGTTTCTGATGGGTGTTATGGGGAAGCACTCTATGATTTTGTCCAAGCCTTACTGAAAATAATTGATGTTACGTACTTGTCGCGAGAAACGGTTAGATCAACATTTATCGACGATTTTCAAGCCTTTTTGTATCAGAAGGTCGAATCCAGGCGTATGACATTCAATTGGCAACATCCAACAAATGATCCAGATGGAATTTACAAGGTAGACTGTAGAATAAACGGAAAGGTTCCCCCGTTATTTGTGTTTGCCCTAAATAACAGTGCTAAAACGGAAGCAGCCACAATCGCATTACACCAGTTCAAGACATGGGGAATTGATTACCAACCTGTAGGTGTTTTTGAGAAAGATAATGCAACGACTCGCGATGTATTCTTACGTTTCAAAGATGTTTGCGATACATATTTCACCGATATAATCAAAAATGGCGAAGAAATCGGACAATATTTGCAAGATCATATGTCAGGTGAAGAATAATAACTGATATAGGACTTACCAAAAGCAACTAACCCGTTACTATATTTCTGATTCTTCCCAATAACAGATGGTACCCCAGTTTTCTAACCTCACCATTGCATATTCTATGACAGTGTATCGATAATTATGGAATTCACTATTATAAAACGTAATAAGGAGCTTATTGAATGTCTAATACAACGCCAGTCCGCACGGTGATTGTTGGGTGTGGCATGATTTCTGCGGGCGGTTATCAACCGCGCTGCCAAGCGTACCCGCATCGCATTGAATTGGTCGGCTTCTATGACCAAGACGAGGCGCGTGCCTCAGCATTAGCAGAACGTAACGGCGGACGTGTTTACAAATCGCTTGAGGAAGTCCTGAATGATCCGAATGTAGAAGCGATTGTGAATTTGACGCTTCACATCTCACACTATCCGGTTTCGCTGGCGGCACTGAAGGCAGGGAAACATGTCTATTCTGAAAAACCGATCTCTATCCGTACCGATGAGGCGAACGAACTCGTAGAAACGGCGGAAACGAACGGTCTCAAACTGGCGTGTGCGCCATCGGCGATTCTCGGCTATGTTCAGCAGAACGTCTGGCAACGGATTCGCGAGGGTGAGATTGGCGACATTATCTCTGCGATCGGGAATTTCGGGGGTCCGTTAGAGCACTGGCATCCGAGTGCGGACGCGTTTCTGATGCACGCCGGTCCGTTTCGGGATGTTGCCCCTTATCCGCTAACAACGATGACGACCATGATTGCGCCAGTTAAGACAGTGCACGGATTTGCGCGGGTCGCTGTTCCAAAACGGGTGTTAACCCAAGGCCCGCGTCAAGGTACTGAATTTGAGGTCAATGAGAAAGATCACGGGTTCGCCGTGCTTGAATTCGAGAATGGTGCACACGGATTCATCTATCACAGTTTTACTGTTGTTTCTGGGATTCCGCCATACGAAATTCACGGCACGGCAGGCGGGTTCTCTCTTCAAGCACACAATGACGGCCGCGGTATCAAAAAGTTTACGCCACAAGGCGGGTGGCAAGAGGAACCCTCTCCGCCGAAAGCCTTTACTGGATTAGACTGGGGCAAAGGGGTTGCCGATTTCGCAGATGCGATCAGATCTGATCGGAATCCGCGGTGCAATGGCGCGCAAGCACGACACGCGCTGGAGATATGTGAACGGATCATCGAATCGTCCGATGCTGGCAGACCTATTGATGTCGCGAGCCGTTTCCCGGCACCACCACCTGTTGGCGATGTGGCACCGTGGGAGGATGTGTAGGGGCGAGGTTACCTCGCCCCTACTGACCAAGGGTTAGCATGTTAATGAAAAGGCGATAGGCACCTGCGACCCCTGCAGGAAGTTGTCTATAAAAGGCATAGGCAGCGTAGGTATAGATGCCTTCCCCATATTGTGCATAGAGTAATCCACCGTGCTGTGGTTCCTGTTCGCGGTCGTTGCAGGTGAGGAGCGCCTGATAATTTCCGTCCCATTCCGTCAGGAATTTAGAACCGCGCTCCTCGACCCATCCATCGAAATCCGCCGCCGTAATTTGATTCGGATACTGGAAGATCGGGTTGTCTGGCATCAAAATAGTTACCTGTGCATCTTCCTCGGAGACTTCTTCTGGTCGTCTGCCCATTGTATAAGGATAGGGACCAAAGGGGGCTGCGTCAAATTCGGGGGTTTGGTATTGGACAATGAGATTACCGCCTCTATACACATAATCAAGGAGCCTGCTGTTATAGGCGATGAGGTCGCGTCGCACAGCGTACGCTCGGATGCCGATAAGAATCGTATCAAATCGGTTCAAATCACCGGTACGGAGTTCTTCCGTGCCTAACATCTCTACATCAATCCCAATCTGTTCCAGAGCTTCAGGGATTTTATCGCCTACCCCCATGATGTAGCCGACGCTCATAGTTTCTGGGAGTTTGAGTGAGATACTGCGAAGCGTCATTGTGGCAGGACGGTAGAGATGGCGCGGCTCAAGGTCTGGATGCTCGATTGTCTGATAGCCGGTCGTGTATGCTTTGCCGTTGTATGTAGCGACTGCCTGAAGTGTGTGCGCTTTACCGACTTCCACATTCTCGACGGATACTTGAAAAGCGAAAGTCTTGCTTGCACCTTCGTGTGTGAAGGCGAAAGACACATCTTCAGGGGACGCATGCCATCCATCCGGGAGTTTGAGCGAAAGCACCCCTTCTGCTTCACCTTTTACATTATTGAGCATCTCTACTGTTGTAAGAAAAGTGATCTTCTGGTTTGTGATGGTAGATTCGGAGATCGGTATAACGCCGATCTGTGGCGAGACAGATAGGCTAATGGCTGGAGCAACTGTCAGCAAACGCCGTTTTTCTCCCCAAGGTCTGTTAATCGAACGCGTTTTTGCAGGTTGCGTCAGCGTGAAGTCTACACCGTCCACGCGATAGGTGATAACGCCGTGAACGTCAGGCGGTGCGGTAGGTAGAAATCGGAACTCTGGATGCTTGAGCGTGTAGACAGCATCGTGATATTCGGAGGCGCGTGTCCAATAAGGCTGGGTGTACGCTGCATTCTCCGGTACCTCTACCGCATACGTAATAGAGACCGGTTCGTTGGTCTGTATAGTACCTATCCCTTTTGTATCCGAATCCGTTTGCGTTTGTCGCACATTCCAGCCTTCAGGCGTGTGGAGCGCGGCTGCGACGAGTTCAGTTGCCACCGGCGTAGGGTTCACCAATCGCATTCCGACTGAGAATTTTTGCCCAGGGATCGCAACGGTGAAGGTTTCGGAGGAGCGGGTGCCTGTCGGTTGGACCGGTACCTCCAGAGACAGTCCGAGCGCGGCATTTGCTGCGGTCATAAATTCCTGTTCTTTGTTCCGAAGCAGGAAAAGGAGATGCCCTCGCGCCCTGGCATCAAGATCTAAACCCTGTATCTTTTCCATTAAGCTACGAGTCGTTTTGAGTCCGCTTGCGAGGTGAGGAACGACTGTCCACGGATGTCGGGCATCATAGTCGCGCCCTGCGGCGTTAACGCTTTCCTGAAGCTGCGTAAATTCGGCATTCAATGCGGGTGTATTGGCGAGTTTTGCCATACCCATTATTGTGGTATCAAGCCCGTCGAATAAGCTGTCCTCAGACTCCTGTTGATCAGGGAGTGTTGTATCCATTAACTGCAGTTCGGTGACTGAGGATCCCTTGGAGGCACGCGTCTGTCCAACGCCTTGCGAACGCTGGTAACTGAGTCCTTGGCGCGCAATCTGGGAGTATGATAATCCTAATAAGGCGTTGTATTCACCGGTATCAATTTTTAGAACCGGTGTATCGGCGGTTTCGGTGTTACTGCGTCTCCATCGGGAACGGGTGATATAGAGTTTCTTCGGTTGCCACGGTTGCAGTCCTTCGGCGAGGTGTTCTGGGAATCGGGTCGCATCGCCTGCGACCTTGAATGCTTCTAACGTTACAACACCAGAGGCTTGATGGTGCCCGTGTCCATCTCGGCGATTGCCATGAAACCGGGAGATGATAATATCCGGTCGGTAGTAGCGAATCAGACGTACCATATCTTCTAAAAGCATCTGGTAGTCCCATTTTTCCAGAGTTTCGTCAAGTCGTTTGGAATAACCGAAATCGACGGCACTGCTGAAAAAGAGGTCAATGCCGTAGTAACGGACAGCAGCGAGGTGCTCCTCTGTCCGGACGATGCCGAGTGCATCAAACAATTCGGGACCGATGAGGTTAGCACCACCTTCGCCACGCGTGGTCGAGTAGAGTGCCGTTCTGACTCCCCGTCCACGACTGAGCCATGTCAACAGTGCACCGTTTTCATCGTCCGGGTGTGCGACGGTGTGGAGAACGGTAGCAGTGGTCTGTAGGCGTTGCAAGGCACGCCAAACCTCCGAAGCGTTCGTTGCGCCTGCCATTTCCCCAGTGTCTGCCATTGTAGTGATTCCTCCCGTTATTCCGAGCAGTGCCAAAGTCAAAATTACTATAGCGATTTTTATGAACATTAGAACATCCTCCAAGGGAGCGCGCCGACCGTTATCCATTGTTGTATGGGAAGGACTATACTCTGCTATTTCGGAAGCGCATCGCGAAGCATTTCCACACTCTGTGGAACACCGACGTGTGCATCCGCTTTCCCCTCAAATTCAATAGATACATATCCGTGAAATCCGACATCTTTTAAAATCTCGCCGATTTTAGCGTAATCCAGATCTAACGTATACCATTCACCTTCACCGTAATAGGTTTTGGCGTGGACAAGCACTGCCTCACCGGCAATCTGTTCCAGTTTTTGATATGGGTCTGAGAGGAAATTCCCACAATCCATCGTCACCTTCAACCATTCCGAGTCGATAGCAGAGACAATACGGTTGACACCTTCAGGTGTGCAGGTCAACCCCCAATGGTTTTCGAGGCCGAGGACGACCCCGTATTTTTCAGCGTCTGGGAGGCACTTTTCGATGGCTGCGATGACCCACGCAAACGCTTCATCTTCTGTGTGTCCGGGGAGCGTCGGTTCTTGTCCTTCTGTTTTCATCAATTCGTTGAAGGACGGAACGGTGCCCCATCGTCCTGAGTTGAGACGGATTGAAGGGATACCGAGTTCGTGCGCTAACCGGATACAGTGGATAGTGTGATTGATGTTTTTTTGTCGTGTTGCCGCGTCTGGTGAGACGAAGCCTTGATGGATGGAGAGCGCGTACAAATCGAGTCCATGGATGAAGGCGAGCCGTTTGAGTTTCTGAAGATATGGGTTCGCTTCAGATGCCATCTGTTGATGTAGGATTTCGATGCCGTCGAGTTCAAGTCGTGAGGATTCTTCGATAACGTGTTCAATGGGTACACGTTCAGGTTTGAAATGCCAATAAGAATAGGTGGATACGCCGAGTTTCATTTATCACCTCAATTTAGAATTCTTGTGATCTTTATGATAGCATAACTCGGAATACAAATCCACTCTTTATACTACAAATACGTAGGCGCGGTTTTGAACCGCGCCTTTTCGGTGGGACGCGGCTATTGGTTCTTAGGTTTATCCGACACCGCCGCTGCCACCAACTTCTCTAAATCTGCCTGTCTACCTTTGCTGGAGATTAACTTATGGCTGGCTTCATGAGCGATCAACGTGCCATCTCTACTGATAAGCCACCGTGCGGGAATAGATTTAACATCGGACTGTTTCACAAGCGGATCCTGTCGTTCTAACCCACTGAAAATCTGCCGCCAAGGGATGTCATTTTCCTTGAGGTAGTTTCGCAGTTTCGTTTCATCCGTGTCGAGGCTAACCCCAATAACCTCAAATCCCTGATCTTTATAGGTGTCGTAAATCCTTTTGACATTCAGTATATCACTGATGCAGAAACTGTTCCAGACCGCCCAAAAATCGAGCAAAACGACTTTCCCGCGATACTGCTGGAGCGAAATCGGTTTGCCATCAAGATCGGTCGCGGAGAAATCGGGCACAGGTTTTCCAAGCAACGCCAACGGAGGCGTAACCTTGCTGCGGTATTCCATTGCAAGTTCGGTGTTGCCTAACTCTTCATAGATCTGGGCAAGAAAGGTTTTAGAATTGCCAATTTTGAAGTGCTCAATAAATTGATCTATATCTTTTTCCCGTCCAGCTTTAATATAGAGACGAATAAGTATGCGGTAGATATAGAAAAAATTTTCATTATCTGAGTGTTGCTGAAGCCGCGCTTCCAAATCGGCGATAGATTTTTCAATGTTTACCTCGTTGGGTTTTTTGCTCGGCTTTTGTGCCGCAACTTCCATACCAGCAGACAACTTTAACATCTCTAAATACCGAGGTATCCGCTCACTGCGATGCAGATAATATGGATGAAACAGACTCATATTGTGTAGATGTCCGAGCACTTCCAAGTCGGGCGTAAGTGTCAGAATGTCCACAGAATCGGTGTAATGTTGTCGGAGTTTCGTTGCCAAGGCGGCTGCATTTGCGCCTTTGGCACCCGCTTGCAGCTCAGGCACATCCCTGAGCAAGACCCAGACGTTCACAAAGTGCGTGTTGAGCAAATTGATAATTTTCGGTGAGGAGAGCGGACCCGCTCTCAAAATTTTGCCCGACCCTCAGCACGATTCATCGTCGAGTACACCGAATAAAAGCACCGCATGAATCGGACGATTCGATGCTTTCGCGAGTTCAACCGCATCTTCAATCGGAGTCCATTCAATTTCAGTGAATGTGTAGAATGCACTCTCAAATTTCTTCTTAGCTTCTTCCGCAGTGATAGCAGTTTCCCAAGCAATTGATTTTGGATGCGTCTCTGATAAACTGCAGAGTTCCATGCGAGGCACAAACCCTATATCGGCAGTTCTAAAGGCTCCGATATCTACATTGCTGTTGCGGGGTGGAAGCGATAACGTCCATTGATAAATCGTTCCATTCTTGCGGTTGATGATGAGATGTCCAGCAAATTGGGCTGGTCTAAAGCGAGCACCGATAGACGCATCCAGTATGAACCGGGCGTGGATTCGGAAGACGATATCAGCATATTCAGGCGAAATTGCCCGTAAGCACGCCTTTGCACCGTTCTGACCGTGTCTGAGATTCATTGTTGCACCTGGATGAAACTGTTGGAGAAAGCGGAGAATCCGTTTTGGGTCCAGGTCCCAGACATCCCCGACGTTAGCGGTTGATGGTGGAAGAAAGACTTGGAAATCCGTTGTGCTGTAGTGTTTCAATGGCTCTGCAGGTCCGGGATTGAATAACTTTAGCCACTGTTTCCATGTCATATCCACCGGTTCTTGCCATTGTGCCTTGGATCGATTAAACTTTTCTTCTGTTGCCCACTGCAAGTTATTCGCTGTATTTTCAATCGGATCCCAATGCGCCTGTACTGGGACAGTTGCTGAAGTGCTCAGCACGTTACGAAGGTCTATCACTGTTTCCACTCCTGTTGTTAGAACGATTTATGGTGAAGTATCAAAATATATGGATAATCTTGTAGGGGTTTTTGCTTGGGTGTTTCTTCCCCTTGTGGGTGCCCGCTAAAATCTACCATAGTAAACATCCTATTGATTCACAGATTTATCCTTGAGTGCTTCCACGACGAGATCTTCTAACTTCTCCCCTCTGGCTTTATGCGTGATTAATTTGCCATCTCTGTCAATAAGCCACTGTTCTGGAACACCGGTAATTTTAAACTGCTGTGCGAGTGGATCGTCCTCCCACCTTTCACCGCTGTAAATCTGCCGCCACTGGATGTCGTTTTCTTTAATGTAATCCCGCAGTTCCGATTCCTCATCATCAAGACTGACACCGATGATATCAAACCCCTGATCCTTATAGGTGTTGTAGACTTTTTTGACATTCGGCATTTCCTCAATGCAGAAACCACACCAGACCCCCCAAAAGTCGAACAAGACAACTTTGCCACGATAATCCTGAAGCGAAATCGGATTTCCATCAAGGTCAGTTGCGGAAAAGTCTGTCACAGGTTTTCCAATCAATTCGTATGTAGGATCAGCCCTGCGGTCATATACATCAGCGAGTTCGGTATTTCCTAACTTCCTATAGATGTAGGCGAGTCGCCAGAGGATAGGTTCCGCGTCTGGGTGCTGCTGTTCAGCCTCCTTAAAAGCCGCAAGCATATCCTCATATCGCTCGGCTCTTGCAAGCACATCGAATAGCATCCGATAATAATCGAGGTCTGTTGTTGCGTCTGATTTGAGACGTTCTATAAGGACATTTGCAGATTGTTCATTTCCTACTTTAGTATAGAGTCTGATAAGTTGTGGATAGACTTCAAAGAAACGAGGGTCATCTGGGTGTCGCGCAAGGGCATCCTCAAGAGCGGTGATGGCTGCTTCGTCGTTGCCGTAGAGATCTTCCAGCGTGGATTCCCAAACGGTGGATGACTTGTAAATTTTTGAAGAGAAACTCAGGTTCAAACAATCAAAATCTTTATTCGTGTGATGTCGGCAGCGGACAAGCGGCATGACATCCCCGTACATCTCGCGTTGTGTACTTTTCTCCGCTCGGTATTCAGGGTAAAACTGGTAGCCATAACTCACGGGCATTTTCGGATCTGTGTTCATGGAAAAGATGGTCTTGCCACTCTCTTCGTCCGCAGGACAGATCAAGGTGTTCGCATCTGCCAAATGTTTCGGATGAAGGTCTGAAAGCCAGTCAGGAAAATCACCGTGTTCTTTCTTATAGGCTTGAATTGCCTCGCCAATTGCAACCAAATTTTGCGTGCAAACTTCAATGTTTTTCTCATGCTGTTCCGTTATCAGGCGTTCGTTGGGTTTTTCTGGAGGTGTATCTGCGTTCACAGAAGTGATTGATGAACCTATCGCCATTGCCGCAGTCAAAATTGCTTTCATTTTATTTCTCACTTTCCAAAAATAGTTTCTGGAATTTAGCAAAGACACCATTTGTCATGTTTTCCAAATCGTTTTTAGCAATTAGGTACAAACCTGTTTGAGAATGTTCAATCAGGTTTACTGTGAGATTACTAACGCGTTCCCAATTTGACACAGCCACATCTGGTTTGAGAATACTATTGTCAAAATAGTCAATATACTGAACACAGGCAGCGAGGTTACCGGTTTTTTGTCTATTTTCTCCTGCGCGTGCTTCCACGAGAACAACCGATACTACATAGGCTGTCCCTTCTTCAATTTCCAAAACAACATCTATATTTTCAGCACTACTAAATGCTTCAAACAGATATTCCTCTACTAAGGGTTTAAGGTCCTTTTCACCAGCAACATCAAGCAGTACTTTGATTTTCTGCGGATGTTCTCCAGATTCTTGGACAGGTATGCCTTCTAATGAAACCACTATGAAACTTAGAATTATACTGATTAGAAAAAAAAACATCAAAAACCGTTTCATTTTTTTCTCCTTTGCCAATTTCGGCTATTCATTCTCGGTCTTATCCTGAAGTGCCTCCACTACAAGCTGCTCTAACTTCACCCCTTTCGCTTTACTTGAAATTAATGTACCATCTCTGGCAATGAGACACGGTGCGGGAATGGAACGAATATGATACTTTTGTGCAAGGGGGCTTTCCCATTTTTGACCGCTGAAGATTTGTCGCCACTGGATGTCATTCTCCTTGAGGTAGTTTCGTAGTCTTGCTTCATCAGTGTCGAGACTAACCCCGATGATGTCAAATCCCTGGTCTTTATAGGTATTGTAAACCCTTTTCACATTCGGCATTTCGCCGAGGCAAGGCCCGCACCAAACAGCCCAGAAATCGAGTAGGACGACTTTCCCTCGATATTGCTGCAGCGAAATCGGTTTTCCATCAAGGTCAGTTGCGGAAAAATCAGGCACAACTTCCCCGACCAGTTCTGACATAGGTGCAGCTTTTTTCCGATATTCTGCTGCGAGTTTAGCGTTGCCGAGTTCCTCATGAATTCGGGCAAGCTTACCAAGAACATAGTAGTTATCCGGATACTGTTCCTCAAGTTTCTCGAAAACCGAAAGTACTTCTTCACCCTGATTCGCCATTTCAAGCATCATGCTGAGAACAAAATGTGCCTGGAGATCATCAGATTTCAGGCTCGATTTGAAACGGTTAATGAGGTTGTCAGCGTCCTCCTCCCGCCCAACTTCAACATAGAGGCGGGCAAGTGAAGCGTAGAGATGAAAGGAAAGATAATTGTTCAGTTGTTGCTGAAGCCCAGCTTCCAAAGTGGTGATGGTTTCTTCAAGGGTTCCATACATCTCTTCCGGTGTGTGTTCCCAGACATTGGATGACTGGTAAACCTTGAAGGAAAAACTCAAGTTTAGACAAGCAAACGATTGATCCGTATGATGTCGACAACGAGCGAGTGGTATGACCTCGCCATATACGGCGAGGTTTTCCCGCGTTCTTTCTCGATATCCGGGGTGGAATTGGTAGCCGTAACTCACAGGCATCCTCGGATCTGCGTTGATAAGAAAGATTGGCTTTCCGCCTACGGTATCCGCCGGACAAAGTAGGCTGTTTACATCTGCCAAGTATTTCGGGTGAAGATCTGAGAGCCACTGCGGAAAATCGTTGTGTTCCTTCTGGTAGGTTTGGATTGCTCTGGCAATCGCGAGCAAATTTTGAGTACAGATTTCAATATCTTTTTTGTCCTGCTTTAAAGCTGCGTCTTGTCCACGCGCGCTGGGTTTTGGTAACAACTCCTCTGGTGTCGGTTGCGATTTGGATGTCTCCTGAATTTGTTGGTGCAGTACCTCTTCTGTGTTAGCTGCCTGTGTTAAACGCATCGTTCCGATCGGGACAGCAAAGCCGATGAGGATGATCAGTCCTATCCCGACAGCTGCTTTCCTCACCGGATGCCGGTTCAGATTTTCAGCGAGGACGGTTCGGAGTCGTCTTTCAATCTTTGAGGAGTGTGCTATCGCAACAGTCGCACGCGAAGTCGCCTTTGTTATTTTTACGTTGCGTGTAATATCAAGCAGAAGTTCGGCGTAGTTGGTTGATTGATACCCGGCGTTAGCACTTGGTCGTCGCAGGCTTGCTCTGCTTCGATTCGCATCCGACGCACTGCAAACCATACGAGCGGATTAAACCAGTAGACTGCACAGGTTATCTGTGCGACCATCTGCAGCGTCCAATCCCATCGTTTGATATGTGCCAATTCGTGGAGTAGCACAGCACGGAGCCGCTCGGTTTGCCACTGATCCGCATCAATTGGCAGCAAAATCACAGGACGTAAGAAACCCCAAACCATTGGTACTGTAACCCTATTGCTGAGACGGACATTTACTCGTTGGTTCCCATTGGATTGGAACTGCTCGACAGCACGGCTAAGGTTGTTACTACGAGCAGAGATATGCCAAACAGCACCGATTCCGACAACCAAACGGATGAGAAGAAACAGTCCAACACCCGCCCAGACTATCGCCATCCAGTCTGTCCATTGCAGTGCAGTAAAGGGACTCCTCTGATTGGTCACCGGATCAGGTTGCGGCGGTGTCGGTGTGATTGGTGTTGACAATACCGGCTTTGGTGACAATTGGCTCTGAGCAATTGAGACGGGTGCTTCCGCGGATAGAATACCGAGTTCCCACTTCGGAAGTATGAGAGAAAACAGTGGGACGATAATGCATCCGACAATTGCCATGCCCCAAACGAAACCGCGCACCGCCGCCGACTTGCGGCGGAGGCAGAATCCAAATAAACCCGCAACGGCGAAAATCACGAAACTTTTCAGCGTCGTATCAACGAGAAATTTCAGCAACGGGTCTGCATAGAGCGTCTCAATGAATCGCATCATGATGAAGTGTCTCCCTTTTTCGCTTGTTCAATGAGCTGGCTTAAACGGTCAAGTTCCTCATCAGAGAGGTCCGCCTCGGAAACCAGTGCAATGACGGTTTTCTCAATGGATTTATCAAAAAATGTCTGGAAAATCTGTTTGAGCGCGGAACGTCCTGCAAGATGGCGTGGTTGCGTTGGACGATAGATGTAACGTTTGCCATCTTTTTTGTGAGCGAGATAGCCCTTCTCCTCCAAGATCCGCAACAATGCCCGAACTGTAGAGTAACTCGGTGGATCCGGAAGGTCTTCAAGAACATCGGCAACGGAAACGTGGCCGCGTTGATAAACGATATCCATGATTTGCCGTTCTCGACGACTCAGTTTGAGAGTACCGTAGTCTTCCATTTTTTCACCTCTTTCGGTAATGTGCTAATATTTTTAGCACTTATGAAGGCGATAAATAAGGAAATATGCTAAAAATTTAGCACAAACAGGACTTACGCAAATTGAATGGGGAAACGGTATATTTTACTGATTTAACCCCCTAAATCCCCCTTATCAGGGGGACTTTAAGAGAAAATGCGTAAGTCCTAACAAATAAGGAAATATGCTAATATTTTAGCATTTACAGAAAATTATGTCAAATGAAAATGCTAAAAAATTTAACATGAATTAACCCAACAGAGGGTTCCTTAGATGTCAACATGGAGGAAGGAAAGAAACGTCCCTGCAAATAACACTACAAAAAATAACAATAATAACAAAAGATCCGTAGCTGCAGCGGTGTAGGCACCACTGAAACTGATGCGATCTTCAAATTTAGGAATTGATTTAAAGCGCACCGGCTTTTGTGATGTCCCTTCCTTGGGCCCGAGTGCATGTGGACTCTCTGGATCGGCACGATCCATTTCGATGAGAAACGTTCTGAATTCACCTGCGTATCGGCGCACTTGCTTTAAAAATTGGACGTGCCGTGTGAAACCGGTTCCAGCAAGGGATTCGATAGCATAGCGAACACTTGACGCAGGCGATATACGGGTTATGGATCTCGCAAGTTGAACCTGAGCAATCTGGGCATCTAAGTGTTCTTCATTCAATCTCTCGTTGTTTCTTGCATCTTCGGTGAGGTATTTCGACCACAATAATGTTTCCTCTGTTGCTGGAATCTCTCGCGAGGGGACTTTGCGCCAAAGTTCATCGTACTGCTCAAAAAAAGCAGATGCCAGGGGTTGCCGACGGGCTGCAAGTTCGTTACGGGTCATTGTCGGCTGTAAACCACTGGTAAGCGCGCCGATTGTAGAGGGTAGCAGGACGACCCAAACAACCCAAATCAGTAAGAGAATCGTGAGACTTGTCGACGAACTACCCACACGAGAGGATATGAGTAGTCCCAATCCCAGGAAGATTGACACATAAACAAAAGCGATGAAGGCAATGACTCCCAATCGTCCCCACTCGCTTGGTCCCAGTGGAATATTCCCTGAAGTGTAAAGGAAAAAAAGGTTAATTAATGCGGCAATTAAAAAAGGGATACTGATAGTTATTAATGCTGCAAGAAATTTGCTTACCAATACAGTGCCGCGTGAAATGCTGTTGGCCAGCGTCAGTCGTAATGTGCCGCGTTCTTGCTCCGAGGAGATCGCGTCGAAAGTGAACAGGATTGCAACCAAACTCAACGCTATGGAGATTATATCTCCCCAATCAACATTCGTATAATCCGGCGTAATGTCCCACAGACTTGGATTGGATTGTGGGTATTTCATTCGCCATGTCGTACTGATTGAAAAACGACTTGATGTCATAAACAGACCTTCGCCAATTCCATCAGCAGATTCGGGTATGAACGTTTCACCGCCGTTCGCACAAAAGGAGAGTGGACAAGGTTTTTTGTAGAGCGTACCGGGGCCTTCCATAAGCAGGTTATACAGACTGTCTGCATTGGATCTCATTTTATCTAAAGACGCTGAGACCTTTTTCTGATATGCCGTCGATTGCACTGTGTATTCGCCAAGATATCCGATTGCGTTGACGATCATCAGTCCAATAAGCAATACCGTTGTGAAGGCAAACCGCAGGCTGTTCAGATGGTCATAGAGCTCACGTTTTGTGATATGCCAAATCATTTTGGGGCTCTCGGTTGTCAGTTATCAGTTAAGAGGCTCTCATAGTCTGTCCAGTCTAAAATTAGGAGTAACCCGCTCGTAGTAGGGCAATTCATTGCCCGTTTTTATCCTAACGGACGTGCGATAATGCACTTCGCATTTGGGTGAGTACACCGCAAAATCGCACTACTACGAACGGATATACCTACAATTCAAAGGTGGACAGACTACTCGTTTAGATTTCAGTTAGTAATGGATAATTTCCAGCTGTCAGGCATCGGTAAAATCTCTTAACTCTCACTGCGAGGCAAGCCGATAACTGATTGCTGAAAACTATTCTATACTTCCTGCCGCACAAAGATGAAAAACGTCGTCATAAACAGCACAATGTTGATGAGTAGCAGACAGGCAATATCGCCGCTGGCGTGCTGCATGCCGGTCCATATCTTTCTTCGATGATAAGAAAACTGAGGTAAATCGCTCCAATCAACCTTTCCTTGGTCGATGGAGAACCATTTTCGGGAGGAAAAGGCTTCCTTATCATAGAAATAATCGATAATCGTTTGCCGATACTGCTGAACTGTTGTGATAAAATTCTCAATGCCGTAGAAATCTGTTCCAGCCCACGCTTCAGTTGCGAAATCATACATTGCCGCCGGTGAAAGTCGCATCAGATTTTTCGCCATGTTTGCCTTGCGAACGTAGACGTGATCTAAAGTTTTTTGTCGAACCTGCCATGTTCTCTCCGCTGCGCGGATCCGTCGCGGTTCTGAGAATTGAAAGTAAGCTTTGACATGAGGAATCTGTGGTTCTGAATCTGGATTGACACGGGTCCAGAGACGGGTTTCTACCTTAAAATACTTGAGTGTTGTCGGGTCGGAGATCTGATAAGCACCGTAACTTCCTGAAGGCGGTACATTGAAATTCGGATCTTCCCCCTCAACACTATCGTTCCTCAAGAAATCTGTCTGCTCTCTTTCAAACGCTTCCCAGATCTGCTCAATTTCACGATAGGCGGCTTCCAATTGAGAAGGTGTCTGCCAAAGCCGATTGACCGTGAATACACTCAAACTTGGATAGATCAGGACAAGGGTGCTCCATATCACCATTGACAGCATCAAGGCGGTCGCAGTTCGGCGAGTGATCACGGAGATTAACAATCCTATCAGATAGAAAACGGAGAGATAGATGATTGAGGTGAACAAAATACCACTAATCCGGAGCCAATCATCCCCACTCAGCGAAATTGACCCGGACACAGAAAATAGAATCAATGCAAGTAACAAACTCATCACTACGGGAAGAATCAGACAAACCATCGCACTGATGTACTTTGCTAACAGAATAATAGGACGACTGACGGGGTTTGCCATCGTCAAGCGGAGTGTGCCTGCTTCGCGTTCCCCAGCGATTGCATCATGGGCGAAAAGCAGTGCCAGTAGACTGAGAATTACCTGAAAGATTAAAACGAGATCGACACTGGAAAATAGGTTGAGGAAAGGATTATCTGCGCTGTGTGATTTGGTATCCCAAAGGGTTGGCACGAAAGTATGGCTGACGGTGATGGAGTTGCCGAGCCGTCGATCCAGGCCTGCATTGAAAATACTCAGTGGATTGGGTGGTCGGTCTACGAGGATTTTTCCTTCCACTCCCGAATAGGTCCTTGCCCTTTCTAAAAACTTCTGATGGTGTTGCTTGACTGCGGTATCGTAGTTTATCAGGCGACGTTCATAATCGGCAATCAGCACGATGGTATTCGCAACAACCAGCAACAACGTGACAACCACTGCAACGAGAAACCGAAATGTCATGAGATTGGCGAGTAATTCTCGCCGAATGAGTATTAGAAACATCGCATTATCACTCATCTGATAGAAGTGCTTCAATCATCCAAATTAAGGGCTGACCGCTTATGAGATCCAGACCACTACAACTGTATTGCCAGTTGCCCGCCTTATCAATCAAGATAAAACGTGGGGTCACTCTAATCTGATAAGCTTTTCTCACCTCCCGATGTGGATCAAGCAAAGCGGGCCAAGGTGGCTGATGTTCATCTAAAAATTGCCGCACTTTTTGAGGGGTTTCACCATCGTTGATTCCTAAGACGACGACATCATCGTTTTTGCTGAATCGCTCGTAGACGATTTTGACTTCCGGGATCATGACGTTCGACGAAGGTCCAACATCAAGTAAAATAACTTTTCCAGACATCGCTGATAGCGTGTAGACCTCTCCTTCCAAAGTTTCTAACCGAAAATCCATCGCTTTTTGATTCAGTCTGTTCGTGATAAGTTTCTGACGAATTCTTTCGCGGTCAGCACCTTCTCGAATCCGATATTCCGCCTCAGTGTCCTTGAGGAATGCCTCAAATCTATCGGTAGTCCCTCGTTCTATTTGATGATAGACGCGTTCTAAGCCCGTCCGGCTTTCCACACGAGGTGTAGGTGCAAAGTGGGCGGGGTCCTGGTCATGCCTTACTTTCTCACAATGCGGCGTAGGTGCAAAGTGAGCATCGGCATAGTAATGCCTTGCTTTTTCCCATTCTCTCATACCTTCAGCGGACCGTCCCAACATCCAAAAGTAATTTATGGTGTTCTCGTTGAACCTTGCCCAGAGAGATTCCAGAAAATCGGGCGCGTTTGCAACAAGTCCATCATAAGCTTCTTTCCATCGTTCCTGCCGGAGATAGATTTCAGCGCGCAGGCGCGATATTTTCTTGGACGCTTTTTCTACGGATCCTTTGTTATGTTCGACAAGCCACCTCTGTTCCTCTTCCTCCCCTAATCTGATTTCAGCACGTCCTAAAATTTCATAAGCTTTGTCTAATCGGATGTTAAACTTCAGTCGCCATTCAACCGCCACAGTATAAGCCCAACCGAAATACTGCTGTGTCTCCTTGCACATGGCGAGATGTGCTGCAAGGCATCCGTCAATCAGTTCATCAAGGAAGTCATCGCTTGCCAGAGAACGATCTTGCTCGGCTAACCTCAGCATTTCTTCATAAGCTAACAGATACCATGATAGGACTGGGACATCTGAGACGGTGAATTCATCAATGACGCGCTGGTAATAATGCCATTTCTGACTTGCCTTTTCGCTCCGTTCAGCTAATCCTAACAATGCTGTCAGATAAATTTGGGTTTTGGGATATCGCAACATTTGATCAAACAAACTGTTTGGAACATGCTTTGTGCGGTTAGGAAGGCATATATATCCCCAATAGGCAGTATCTAAAACCTCTAAGGTTTCTGGTTGTGTCCGCAGCAGTGCTTCGATTTCCGAGCCAATCCTTTTTTTAGCCTCTGCTTCTGGAAACATGTCGGCTATCAGACGCCATCGAGAATTATAAGCCTCTAAGTTCGCCGGATTGGATGCCAGCACACGAGCACTAATCTCTAAAGCCTTATCAAATTCGCCCGATCTATGGTGGTTTGTAATCTGGGTTGCCAGATTCTGTTGATGATTATTATTTAGCATTTGAAGAAATTCTCCTGTCTCTTGTAAACGCTTTCGTGCCCGGTGGAGCCGACTCACAATCGTATTCACCGACACTCCTAAGCATTCGCCTATCTCCTTTGTTGGCATTTCACTAAGATAATGGAGGATCATCACTGTGCGTTCACCCTCTGGCAGTTTTCCCAGAAGTCTTTCGGCGATTTCATAACGACGCTCGGTTGCTTCTAATTCGCGCTGCTCCAATATATAACGCTCATACGTTAAGTTATCCATCGCTTTCAGAGATGGAGCATCCAGGGGTTGCATCGCAGGTCTTTGCTTGCGCATCCAAGCAATGGAAAGCCGATTTGCAATAACATAGAGCCACCCAGCAAATTGATGCGGATCCTTAAGGGTCGGGAGTTTCTCGTATACTTGGAGGAAAGTATCTTGCGTAATCTCTTCAGCGTAGTGAAAATCACCGATCTTCCGCCATACGAGTGCATGGACACTTTTTCGGTACTTTTGAACTAAAGTATTGAAGGCATTGTCATCGCCTGACAAAATTTTGCGAATTAACTGAACATCGTCTTCTCTTTCCACGCGGTTTTCTCCTAACAAAGAGTCGTCCGTTATGGGTTGTCAGTTGTGGTAGTAACAGTCAATTAAACTGCCACAAGCGATTAACTGACAATTGAAGATTCTGACTCTGATAACTATCCTATTGCTTATAGGACTTACGCAAAAAGCAGTAATTTCAGTATTTTTAACCCCCTAAATCCCCCTTATCAGGGGGACTTTAAAAGGAAATGCGTAAGCCCTAGCTTATTAAAGACGCGATTTTAGGCAGAAAAGATTGCATAATCCGAAAAAATCGGAACAACATCTATTTTATTCGACTCATTCGGTTACAAAGCGGGAGATTTTGGGAAAAGGTTTAAAAGACTTGCTAAAAAAAGTTGTTGTTGGGGAAGAATTAGGCGTTGTGTTCAGATCGCTTGATAGAGGGTTTAGCTGACTTAAGATACTAAAGCTGCTTAGTTGTCCAAGGTGGACAACTAAACAGCCTTAGATACGATGCACGGTTAGAAAAACCGCGCTAAGAGACAAAAGCTCTATTCAAAACCGCCGACCTTCGCTGCTTCAGGTGCGCGTGTCGGGAGTTCTTTCTTGGCTAACGTGTCTTCAGGCACATAACCGGAGTAGTCAGAAATCTGACCGTGCGTCAATGCATACACCACGACGTTTGTCATGAAACGATAGACACCGGGTGAATAGTGGACACTCCGTGTTGGGAGACTGACAGACTCCATTGCGCACATGTAGTCACGACGGACAACGATAACGGACAACTTTTCACCGACGGAGATACCTTCGAGGTAGTTCCGTTTCGGTGGACGTGTGCCCCACCAGAAGATGTCGAATCCGACTGGGGGTCCGCCCATTTCATAGAAGTTGTCATAGACTTCGTGATCGTTGGCAATCCGCTCAATCTGATACTCAGGCATGACGTAACGCATCTGTGCGAGGAAGAGACGAATCATCGCCTGCGCAGGTGCGTTCACACCGCAGTCGTCAAAGACAAGGAATCCACCCTTTTCGACGAGGTAGCGGCGCATACCGGCAGCTTCAGTCTCAGTGAGACGGCTGTCCATTTTACCACCACCATACTGCCGTCCGAGCAAGTTACGCGAACGGACGAGTGAGGGGTCGTGTCCTGTCATGAAAACGAAGGGTGTTTTGAAGAGGTTCGCATCGGTAAGTTTCAATGCGCCGCCTTCAACGTTCATGTCGGTTTTGATTTTGGTACGTTCGTTGAGCCACTTCGTCAATGCGTTCAAGGAAGAGGCATCAGCCCACCAGTCAGAGAGACTGTGTCGGATCCGTGTGAAACGGAATACGCCGCGGATGTCTTTACCTTTACCGATAACGCGACCACCGGGTTCGCCTCTCGGCAGGGGTGGTACTTCGACGTTACCGAGGGTGATGTTTTCAACGACATCGCCGAGGGCATCACGTGCGGCACCGACGTTTTCGACCATTGCGAGGCCGGGTGGACGTTCAAAAGCGACTTTGACCTGTACTGCGGTCCCTGCGACACCACGACCGATGTTAGCCGGTCCGGCGGAGGGTGCACTTGCGACAGGTGCGGAGAACGCCAAGGCACCGGGTGCGTCCGATACCGGGAGATCTGTATGTGTTACAACCGTTGGTACTGGCGCGTTCGGTGTAACGACTTTCGGGACATTCGGGTTGATTGGTGCGTCAACTTTGACGGTCTGGTTTGAGAATTCGAGTACCGTCTGCGGCTGGAAGCTTGACTTTGCGACAAACGCAGTCGTTACACGCGGTTGGACCTGCACCTGTTCGACAACGACAGTGTTTTGCGTCGGAACAGTCGGCTTAATAACCGGTTTCACGACAGGCTTCCGGACCTTAGGCTTCGGTGGCTCCTTGGGTTGGAGCACTTCGGCACCGACGAGATCTTTAAACTGTTCGGTTTGTGTGACAAGGTAAATGCCAGCAACGACAGCGATGACCACGTGGAGTACCAATGAAGTCATGAAGGCACCAGAGGTTCTTTTTACACTCATTACGTTATTACCTCCAAGGGATATTGTTTGCGTATCCTAAACGAAAAAATAAAAGTTGTTGATGCAGAAGATACATGCAATTTCTATGCCAATGCAAAAACGCTGAATTTGCGGGTAATCTCTGCATCAAACGGGTTAAGCTGCACAAAAACGGGCAATTCCTTTTTTAGGCTGCACAAAAAGGGGCAGTTTTTAACCAGATGTACGGAAAGTTATTCGACTTTTTCCGCTTCTCTGGTAACCTTGATGAACTTTTCGATTCTCGGTTTGCCTTTGTGAAAGCCAAAGATGCCAAGGTTGTTTTCAGTGCTGCTATCAAGTTCATAAATCTTCCACCCCTTATCATCTTTTCTCAAATAGAGGTGTGTTTCCCCAGGAAATGAGCCTTTGTAGCAGTTGTAACCTATTGCGGCGGCTTCCAACTTGCTGCCTTTGTAGCGAATCCAAAAATCTGTCAACCTATCGTTCTGTCCCCATTTGTTACCTTTTGTCCCGATCCCGTTCCACAAGCCTAAGATATTGGTTTTAACATCGTTCCAACCTGTGGCTACGGGGACGGGTTCGTTTCCAGCAAAGATAGTCCCAAAAGCAATGGTACTGGTATCAAAGGTTTCGCCGACAGCTTTGATATCAAAGTCGTTAAAGGCGTTATAGAACTCAGTGTAGAGTTCTTGAATCGCCTGTTTTTCGGCATCAAAGTCGATGGGGGGTCTTGAAGCAACAACGGGTTCTTCCGCAGTACTTGAGGTGCTCTCTGTCGGCTTTTCGGGAGCTTCTTCTTCGTCAGTACCACACCCTACAATGCCGATGCTCATGATGCCGACTGCGAAAATGACAAGCACGAGCCACGTTAATCTCAATTGCATTTCTTTAAATTCCTCCTTTAGGTTCATCGCGTAGCCTGCAAACCGATGTTGCAAGCCGATCGCATCCAAAAATCGCATTTTCCTACCAAACTGTGGACTTTACAATACGCGCGCAGGGGAAAATTGACTGTCGGATGACTAAGGCACTATACATGCTGTGTTTCACACTTTAAAGACATTATACCTTTTTTTCACAACTATGTCAAGTTAATTTGTCGGCGCTGATAGATGTTTTTGTTTTCTGTCAAATCTTGCTATTTTCTGATAACACATACTCGACCTCTTCAAGCACCTGAATTACGTCGGCAACTTGAATTTTGGACATACATCCGTCTTCACCGAATCGGCAGACTGCCCCCTGGCATGGTGGGCAATCCGTTTTGCGTTGGATTGTTTGACACTTTGCTCCCACGGGTCCAAAACGGGTTGGATCGCCGGGTCCATAGAGTCCTATTGTTGGGATGCCTACTGCTGCAGCGAGATGCATCGGACCGCTATCGTTGCCGATAAACACATTACATGTGTGCAAGATTGATGCCAACTGTGTCAGGGTTGTTTTACCAGCGATATTGATTGACTCCGCCCGCGTAAGCCGTTGGATTTCTGTAATTATCGGGATTTCGTCTTTCACGCCGACAAACAGAATTTCTGCACGTTTTTGTGCAATTAGCCAATCGACGAGTTTTGCATACCGCTCAGGTGCCCACCGTTTTAGTGGAATTGGGGAACCTGGATGGATAGCCACCAATGGTCGTTCTCTATTAATTTGATGTGTCGTAAGTAAATCAGATGCCCATTCCTTGTCTTCAGTTGTTACCGAGAAGGTCGTGGTCTTTATGGGTGTTGGAATGCCTGCTTTGTCTAAGACATCAAGGTTGCGGGTTGTTTCGTGTATTCCGGTGAATCGCGCGAAGCCTAATTTGTTCGCAACTTGCAGCGTCGCTCGGTCAAGACGTTTCGGTGCAACTCGCAGCAATGAAAAACAAATAACACGCCAATCATTTCGGAGTTCCACCATCAGGTCGTATTTTTGACGGCGTAACGCTCGGTAAAGTTGGAACGTCTGTTTTAGTGAAGTCGGTGCTCCTGTGCGACAAAAAGTGGGGGAATTGTATTCCAGGACCTTATTAACATCAGGATGTTTCTCTAAAACGACGCGGCTCCATGCACCGGTCAATGCGTGCAGCTCGGCATCTGGATACGCTTGGCTTAGATTGGAAAACACTGGTGTTGCTAACAGGACATCACCGAGATGGTCGAGTTTGACAACGAGAATGCGTTTCGGTGCGAAGTCCTTCGGAAACCAACGTTTCCAATAAAAGAGCCGCTGTATGGCAGCAGAAGCGATTAAGGTGAGAATTTCGGATGCATTCTGAAACATTTTTCTCAGTTTAGCCAATTTGCTGAGATTTGTCAAGAGGTATAGAGAAAGAAACTAAGCAATTGTATAAATTAAGAATTGCTTGACTGTCTTTTCAAAAGGTGCTATCCTTTCTCCAATTGATAACAAGGGTTTGCTGTTACAAAGGTTTTATGTGTGTCACCTACACTTTGATTAGTAGATGGAACTTTCACAATTTTTAAAACAGGACTCACGCAAAAAGTTGGAATTTCCGTCCTTTAAACCCCCTAAAGAATCAACGGTATGAATGCCTTATGGGCATTCACCGCCCCTTATCAGGGGGACTTTAAAGCGGAATGCGTAAGTCCTATAAAATTTTGATTAGGATGGTAATTATCATGGCGATAAGCATACAAAGACTTCTCTTACTTATTATTGGATTACTATTTTGCCTACTGGGTTGCACTCGCGAGCATGGTGACATCCCAATGCTTGATGACCACTCAGCCCCTATGGAAACTCATGAAGCTGCTTTTGAGCAAAACCTTTTACCGATCCTCACAGCGAGATGTGCGCTTGCTGGCTGCCATGTCGCCGATGGTCCCCATGGCTTGGATTTCAGAACATACGAATCTTTTATGGCCGGAGGCGAGCACGGTCCGGCGTTCATCCCGGGAAATGCTGAAGAGAGTGAAGTTGTTGAACAGATCGTTTCAGGGAGGATGCCGCCTGATGGTCCACCACTAACCGATGCTGAAATCCAAGCTTTCAAAGATTGGATCAATCAGCAGGAAACCCCGGATCATGTCGTTCAACACGAGCATGGAGATGAAGATGACATCAACGCGGACCATGACGACGATGATGAGCATGATGCCAAGGACGACGACCATGACGAGGACAACGGTCATGATAACGATGATGACGACGATCACGACGATGATAACAACTAAGGACAAATTTTCTGAATGTCATTGATATTTCAATCTGTTATTGGGGTTGGTATGAAATCAGCCCCAAAATTCTTCTAATTCCTAACAGCCGATTCCCTCTCCTTGGTTCAATTTTTATCCCATCTGTACAAATTGTTTGTAAAAGACTTATACCAAATCTGAAAAATATAGTCTTGTACTGACTACAACTTTTTATTCTGTTCATTTTTTGAACAGAGCTGTCCATTTTTATTTCCGAAAACTTTGATAAACCTACAAAATAAGGTATTCATTGCCCATTTCGGGTCTGGCATGGTATTTGCATGACGTTATGTAGAATTACGATTTGAATTAGCGTATGCTGGAGGGAATTGATTACTATGACTATAAATACATACAAATTTTTCCTGATGATTGTTGGGTTGGTATTTTGTCTACTTGGATGTGATTCCGAACTGGGTAATCTTTTACAACCCGATAATATTTTGTCCGAAGATAATATTACATCCGAAAATGAGCAGGTTCCACCTACGACAGGTGTTGAAACCGCTAACGCTGAAACTGCTTTTGAACAGAATCTTTTGCCGATTCTCACGGAAAGATGTGCGTATGCGGGTTGCCACATCGCTGGAGGCCCCAAAAACTTGGATTTCAGCACATATCAAACTTTCATAAAGGGAGGGGATGCAGGTTCCGTATTTATTCCGGGCAATGCGCAAGGAAGTACTATTATTGATGAAATCGTCTCTGGTAGAATGCCCATCGGTGGTCCGCAGCTGACTATTACGGAGATTCAACGCTTTAGTGATTGGATTAACAGTCAAGAAGTAATCTCTGATAGACCCGTTGATGAACCACTTGAGACACAAACTCAGGAATCCACTGACGGTACAGTTTCTTTTCAACAAGACCTTTTGCCGATTCTCACGGCGAGATGTGCATATAGTGGTTGTCATGATGCTAACGGTCCCGACGACCTCGATTTCAGGACATACCAAACTTTCATAAGAAGCGCAGAGGACGAGGATGTATTTGTCCCAGGTAATGCCCGAAGCAGCGATATTATTGAAGAAATTGTCTCTGGTAGAATGCCTCCTGACGGTCCTTCGTTGACTGCTGCGCAAATTCAACTCTTTAGAGATTGGATTAATCAGCAAGACCCTGCCGATTTTCCTAACCTTCGTTACGAAGATGATGACTACGAAGATGATGAGGATGACGACTACGAAGATGATGAGGATGACGACTACGAAGATGATGAGGATGACGACTACGAAGATGATGAGGACGACGAGGAGGACGACGACTATGAAGATGATGAGGATAACGAAGATGATGACTAAAACAATTCCGATACCTTTGTTGTTTCAAAACGTCGTAGAGGTTGGTTTCAAACCAGCCTCTACGCTTTAAGCCCACCTTCTTGCTATTCTATGAAACAAAACTCCAGACACCTTTGCATTCGGCAGATGGATGCTGCTATACTATTTTCAGTTAATTCTATCCTTCACAGACTGATTTAGACGTATGCAGCTCATCAAACATTTTTCAGAAATTGACGAGACGGACCTCCCCCATGTCGGTGGAAAAGGGTTAAATCTCGGAAAACTGACGAGAGCAGGGTTTCAAGTGCCGCAAGGTTTTTGTGTCACTACAGATGCCTATCGGTTTTCTGTTCAGCATCTATCAGAACAGAGTGCGAGCGCGATTAAAGAGGTTGTGTTGTCCCCGGAACTTGTCGCGGAAATCCACACAGCACGCGAGCAATTGCAAACCGCCGCAGTCGCCGTACGTTCGAGTGCGACGGCGGAGGATTTGGCAGAAGCGAGTTTCGCGGGACAACAGGACACCTTTTTGAATGTAGCGTCCGACGAACTCATAGATGCGCTCAAAGCATGCTGGGCATCGCTCTGGTCGGAACGGGCTATCGCCTACCGGCAAACACAAGGAATCTCCGATGAAGGGTTGGCAATAGCGGTTGTCGTCCAAGAGATGTGTGAAGCAGATGTCTCTGGCGTGCTTTTCACAGTCAGTCCTTTTAGTTCGGATGTGTCTATCATTGAGTCGAATTGGGGGTTAGGGGAATCGGTTGTTTCTGGTGCAATTACGCCTGATAGTTTCCATATAGCACGGGAGACACGCGAGGTTTTGGAAAAAAATGTGGCTACAAAACGCGAAATGGTAACGGCTACGGGTGTAAGTGAGGTGTTATCTGCGAAGCAAAACGTTCCGAGCCTAACGGATGCACAACTGAAAAAACTCACACAACTCGGCATGCAGATTGAAACCTTCTACGGAAAGCCGATGGATATTGAGTGGGCACTCGCCGATACGCAGTTCGTGTTGTTGCAAGCACGCTATATTACCACATCCTCTGAACCTACATACCTAACTCCCGGAGTCGATGAGAGATCCGTTGAAAAACGTCGTGAAAAGGAGATTCAGAGACTGGAAGCACATACCGAAACACACGGGACGGTCTGGTGTCATCACAATCTCGCGGAGGTACTGCCCGCTCCGTTGCCGATGACTTGGGCGATTGTCAAGGAATTTATGTCGGGTGCCGGTGGATTAGGCAAGGCATATCGCAGTTTAGGGTTCCATCCGAGCAAACGGGTGAATAGCAACGGTATTCTTGACTTAATCTGTGGACGGATTTACGTTAATTTGAACCGTGAGGCGGAACTCCACTTCGAGGGTTTCCCTTTTGCACACGATTTCAATGCCTTGAAGCAAAACCCTCAACAAGCGATGTATGCGCAAGTCCAAACTGATATTACCCGAAGTACCGCAGCGTTTTGGTTGAAACTACCGCTCCATATTATTCGTATGAGCAAAGCAGAAATGCAGCTTCGTCGCATTCGCTCGGACTTTGATCGGCTGTTAGCAGAAGAGGTATTCCCAGCATTTCAGAAGGAAGTTGAAGCAGAACGAGAACTCACATACGCTGACTTATCGGATGCGGAATTAGTGGCGAAATTCCAGACATGGCGCGCCAAAACATTGGACGATTTCGCGCCAAAGGCTCTTACTGCTACATTGCTGGCAGGGTTTTCACTCCAACGGTTGGAGGCAGCACTCCAAAAGCACCTAAATGAGACAGCGGCAAAGGGGCTTGCGAGTAGGCTCATTAGCGGCGTTTCTGGAAATCTTACCGTTGAAACGAACGAGAAGTTATGGCAGGTGGCAGATGGGGACTTGGCACTTACCGATTTCCTCAAAGACTATGGGCATCGTGCTGTTGACGAGTTTGAACTCGCACAACCGAGGTGGCGTGAAGATACGACCTATCTTAAACAGATAATCGCATCTTTTCAGCGAGAGGCTTCAGGCACAGACGCGGAACAAGAAAGTGCTTCACACTTTGCCCGACAAGCGGAACAACGCGACACTGCGGAGACAGAACTCGACGCGATCCTCGGAGACAAGGCGAATTTGCGGAAACAGATTGAGAGCGAACTGGATTTCACAAGGCGTTATATGCCTTTAAGGGAAACAGCGAAATTTTACCTGATGCTCGGCTATGAGCAGGTTCGGCGCGTCTTACTTGAATTGGATAACCGTTATGAACTTAATGACGGCATTTTTTATCTGGTGCCAGAGGAATTAGAACGACTAATTGACGGTGATGTTTTCGCTGATATTATCGCCACACGAAGAACTGAGCGGGAACTTATGTTACAGATTGAGATGCCGGATGTCATTTTCAGTGATGCGCTGGAACAGATCGGCGCGCCGGTGTCAATTGACGTAGCGGAAACGTATACTGGCGTAGGTGTTTCCGCGGGCATCTCGACGGGAAAAGCACGTGTGCTTTTGACACCCTCGGATGTGAATCCATCTGACCGCGATTATATTTTGGTGTGCCCATCGACCGACCCTGCGTGGACACCGCTTTTTCTGCATGCAGCGGGTTTGGTGATGGAGCGCGGTGGAATTTTGTCACACGGTGCGGTTGTCGCGAGAGAGTACGGCGTCCCTGCGGTTGCTAATGTTCCGAACGCAACACAACGTATCGCTGATGGACAGATGCTGCAGATTGATGGAAATCAGGGAACAGTCTCAATTTACCATGAGACTTCATAGTGGAGAAGAGGAACATGCTATTTGATGCCTATTGGGATAAACGACAACAGAAGCGTCGGAAAATTCGCAAGGCGTTACTCATGTCATTGGTCTTACACGCCGTTGCGATAGGAATTATGAGTATCGGTTACATTCGGTGGTATCGCCCGATGCTTCCGTCAGAACCGTTGGTGTCTGAAGCCATTGCGGTGACAGAATTTCGACGTTTTCATGTCAGTAGCACTCAGAAACGTTCGATGCCAGCGCGGCGTTCCACGCCTATGCATGCGAAGCGTTCACCTGCTGCTAATCAAAACACTGCAAAACTGACGCATTCAGCGCCCCCGACGCTATCTAATGCCTCAATCCCTGTGTTAAAAACAGATGCCCGGCTACCGATGGCAGAGACTTCACTACGCGAACACACTACAGAAACGCCAGCATGGAAAACAATCGCAGCCGCACATGCAAAGACACCTACAATTGCACCCAAGCCCAAAACAGCCCAAGGACAAACCGAGACAAACGAAACCGAAGGTCGTAAAAGTCCTGCCCAACCTATTGACAGAGACGCTCGGATGGGAGAGGCACTCGAAGGCATCGCGGAGAGCATCGCTGATGGCAAAACCGAAGATGCCGTTGATCTCGTTTTTCTGCTTGACATTAGTGGAAGCATGATAGATAATATCCGTGCAGTCGGTCGGCAGCTGAATCGGATGGTAACAGTATTTGAAGAGAAAGGGATCGACTTCACACTCGGCATCGTTATTTTCAGGTATCTTGAGCGTGATACGATCATCCATCCACAGACGCGGGATAGCGAGAGATTCAAACGGTTGTTAACGACGCATGTCGTCGCTGGCATGGGTGATGAGCGGGCACACAACGCCATCATAAAAACGATTCGCCGCGTCGATTTCCGTGAGGGTGTAAACCGTCGATTTGTGCTTGTTACCGATGAGTTTACTAAAGGGTCTTACACGCTATCGGAGGTCTTGAAGCAGTGCTATAAGAATAACATCACAATGGATGTCATTGGCATTAATGACATGACGCATAGGGCACTAACAACGAAAACCGGGGGACTCTGGTTTCCCATCCCAATACAGGAATAGCGATCAGCAATCACGGGTCAGAAGAATAGTTTTCAGGTAAGAGATATGTTCTAAAGTGAGCGTAGCCCGTAATGAAATGGAGGGCGGCTCTAAAGAAAGGCACTTCAAATGCCAATCACCCGTCAGTTAACCGCAAGGAACTTTAAAAATATGAAATGGGCGTTGAATACCTATCAAACCTGCCAAGAGTGGGAATTAGGGCAGATACTTGACACTGCTGAGGCGACTGGCTACCACGGTGTCGAATTGTTAATGGACTACAAACAACAACACGGATTTGAGTGGGATACCCCAATAGAGACTTGGGAGGGATTGAAAGCACAGGTCGACGCGAGTAGGGTTGTTATCTCCTCGCTGACCAGTTGCCAAAATTTCCACTCTGAGAACGCTGCCGATCGCGAGGAGACCGTCCGTCGTGTTACACGCGTTATCGACATGGCGGAATTTATGGGCTGCGATCATGTTCGTGTGCTCGGTGACCGGTATTCGGAAGAGAATCGTGAAGCAGTCGTGGGGTATGTCAGAGATGGATTGAAAGATCTCGGTACCTATGCCGGCGAGAAAAATATTACTGTCTCTATTGAGATGCACGGCTCTTTTACAGATCCGGACTCGGCGATGGAAGTGATCGAAGGTGTGAATCTTCCGAACGTCGGTTTTGTTTTCAATTCACAATTTGTCGGGTGTGATGCCGGTAGTATTGAACCGCTCTTTTCGCGCGTAGCCCCTCACATTACTGCGGTGCATACGCACAGGGTAGAGGAACCCGCGACGTTTGATCTCTACCGACAGATGTTCCAATGGTTGGATCGCATCGGTTTCTCAGGCTACATCTCCAACGAGTGTGCTTATACCGGACCTGATCCAGAGAAGGTACTCGCACTTTACGTAGGACTTTTCAAAGCGTTTGTTTGAAGATGGACACTCCACAATCAGCACATCTCTATAAACGGGTGGTAATCCCCGATACATTTCTGAATGAAACAGCGGGAAAGGCGTGGGGCGGCGATATCCGCATCGGTGACCTGACAGGCGATGGTACTGCAGATCTTCTGGTGTATAAATCGCTCGGCGGTATCCATCCGTGTTTCCTCGGCGCGTTCACGCTCGAAGGTGAACCGCTCTGGTCCATGGGTGATAAGCATCTCGAAATCAGAGACGCAGATGCCAAAGATACGTACCTAACAACTCTCTCACCCGACCGTCCCGGTCCTGTCGCTATTTATGACATTGATGCCGATGGACAGGCAGAGGTTATCTGCTTCTGGATAGATGAAGATGCAGGAGAGGCGAGTAAGTGGGATTTGTCTACCGTTCGCATAATGATTTTAGACGGTGCGACGGGTGCGATTAAACACACAGCTGCACCGAATGCGTTGCGTCAGTGCAATGCGTACGCTGGCGGTGAACTCCAGATCCCTAACTATGTCCATCAGCGGTTGATGATTGCGAATTTCTCCAGAAATTCCCAACCGCAGGATTTCGTTGTGAAGGTGGGTGTAAACCTGCTTGCCTTTAATCACAAGTTGGAGTTGCTCTGGCAGTATACCGATGAATGGTTCCGTTATCCGAAGCATTCTGCCTATATTCCGGCAGCCGGCGATTTTAATGGCGACGGACTTGATGAGGTCAACGGTGGTAATTTTGGACTCGCAGCGGACGGCACAGCACTCTGGAATCGGTTCTTCGGGGATAACATGGATTCGGTTTTAGTCTCGGAGTGGAATGGAGCCAAACGGGCGATTTTTTCCGGTGGTGGCCAAGTGGTTGATGCGGAAGGGAATCCAATTCTCTCGCTCGGTTTTGATGTTGTACCGCACGGACAGGAAATTCGGTGTGGTAAATTACTCTCGGATCCGTCCGAGGATGCCTTGGTTATTCGCTATAATGGGCATCATCCGGATCTGATGGTGGTGGACAAGGGTGCGGAGATCAGAAGTCGATTTCGCGTTGATGAGACACCGAACAACACGGGGCTGGAGGTTATCCGTTGGCACGCGGTAGGGGATCCCGAATTGATTTATAGCCCGGCTGCACTTTACGATAGCAGTGGGAATAGAGTGGTAACGTTTCCTGAACTCCCACCACCGACTGGCGGCAAAATGGGGTGGTATCACTGCTTTCCTGCGGATGTCTGCGGGGATGCCCGCGAAGAGGTTATCCTTTACGATCCTTATAGTGATGCAGTCTATATCTACACACCACCGCCGTTTCAACCCGACCTGTTTGGTGGGTATCAACATACCGAAAGGCAGTATAATACACGGTTAATGGATTAGAACATGAATACCAACGCTGTGAACAAATTTCTACTCATCTCAATCGACTGTTGGCGATACGACGCGCTCAGTCGGACGAATCCGCTTTTCAATACGCCGAAGTTCGATCTGCTGACGCAGGATTTTTCGCTCGCTGAAAAGTTTTTCGTGGCGGCACCTGCGACCCGACCCTCCCATACCTCCTATTTTACGGGACTCTATCCGTTTGAGCACGGTGTCTACGGTCAGACCTATCTCAAGATGTTTGAGGGTATCCCAAACCTGTTTCAGCTATTTAGTGATGCAGGCTATCATATCACGGGACGCTCCGAGCGTCCGGAGGTGTTCCGTTTCCTTGATTTCGAGCCGTTCATCACATCGGTTGATCCGAATGCGAAAGCGCAACATCTCGGTTCGCTTGAAGACCTGATAGAGCACCTAAAGCAACCCTCGGATACACCGCAGTTCTGTTTTCTGCATTTTTGGTACACACACGGGGGTTATGGCATGAGTGGGATTCCAGGGGCCCCCAGTCTCGGTTCGCTTGTGAGTCGCGGTAAAACAGATGAGGCGTTACGGTTTTACTACGCTGCAGCGACGCACATACTTGAGTTTAAATTGGTCGAAATCCTGAAGCAACTTCAGCTCCCAGAGTGGGCAGTCTTCATTTTCGGGGACCACGGTGAAGGTATCTGTGATGAACTTATTGATCATGGCAGTACGCTCAATCAGAACGTCCTGCACGTGCCACTATTGGCGCATATTCCCGGTGTGACGGACTTAGCGTTTCCGAAACCTCCGATTTCAGCGATAGATCTGTTCCCGACGGTTCTGAACCTTGCGGGTATTGATGTAGACTATCACGGGTATGGACAGGACCTGCTATCTCCATCAAAATTTGATGAAAACCGGTTGGTTTTGTCGGAGTTAGATAGTCTTTACGGTATCGGGTTCCTCAGTCGGGACAATTTGGAGATGCCGCATCATCGCGTGACTTCTCGGACGACGGTTGACAATGTGGAAATCAATAGGTATTCGGAAGGCGTTCGGCTCTGGTCGCTGACGGACGGTGAGTATCTCTATCGTGAAGATGAACAGACGGGTGAGTTTGTGTACCGACATGTCCTGAGCGGCGAAGATCTCGCCTGTGAAGACCCGGATCGTTTCCGTGATGCTTATGATGATATTTTGGTGAACTCCAATTATCAGCACCTGCAGGTGCAAGAATCCACGGCAGAGGAAACGGAAATTTTAGAGGGCAAGTTGCGGGATTTGGGCTATGTTGAGTAGACGCAACGCTCGCTATAGCCTTCTGAGAGAATCCCTACTGAAATTTTTTACATCTTTATGTACGTGCTTTGCTATCATTATCTTTGGCGGATGTGCTGCAAAACTGCATCAGGAAGAAGTGATCTCCCTTGCCGACATTGTCAACGATGTTGAAGCACACGGGGTCAACTCAACATACAAAGGACAGAAGGTTACGATCACCGCTGCTGGCAGAATTTATCCGAGTGCTGATGGGGATCCTCCAACGTTAGAGCTGTTTACGCATCACAATAAAGTCCATTTTTTTATCACAGACTCAGACGCTAAGTCTGTGCACGATCACTATTATTTAAACTACATGGAAAGCGATCTGGCACATATTCGAGGTCATACGACTTACACTTTCACACTTCTTATAAAAGACACTTCCGAAAACATAACGACAGGCGGAGATCGTTTCTTCACCATCCGGTCTGATATCCCTGAACACACCGCGAAAACGGATATTGAAATTATCAACACGACGCTTGAACAGATTGTGACGGGTGATCAGAATTATGTTGGGAAAACAGTACATCTTCAAGCGACTGTTTCACTTGATAGGCTCAATGACCTGCTGGGTATACGAGATAATGTAGACCCAGAATTGGTAAAAAATTATTCAGGCGCGATGACGCTTGCCACCAATGACAAAGATGTGACATTTTGGATTATAGATGATGTTACAGCGGGTGGTTTCTTTCCTTCAAACCTCGAAAAATATAAGAATCATCAGACGTATACGTTCACACTCTACATTGAAAGGATTGTGAGAGATGAAGGACAGGTTGAGATCACTACAGGCATTGCCGACGATTAATGCGATATTTCAGTCGGCAACTTCATCAATCTGTGCTGTATAGGGTTGTACCAAAATATCTGCTGGAATTCCGAGTCCTTTATGTAATTTCTGAATCATCTCAAGTGATAAAGCGCGCTTCCGATTCAAGACTTCTGACACACAAGCACGCGATCCGAAATAGGTTTCGAGGTCAATTTCGGATAGCCCTTGGCTCTCCATATAGTGAAGAATTGCTTCAATGGGATCTGGCAGAGGAATTGGGTAGTGCTTCTCTTCATAAGCCTCCACTAACGTGACAAGCACATCAAGCTGATCCGCTTCTGGTGAACCCTTTGCTGCATCCCAAAGCCGATCAATGGTCTTCAGGGCAGTTTCATAATCTGCTTCGGATCGGATCGGTTTAATATCCATAGTTATTCCTTAAATTGTTGAGGCATCAATTCTATCATAGGCACTGTGTGTTCCAATGAATCGAATATAAACGATGCCAGATTGATAATGGATTGCAGTTACCAAACGATAATAATTCCCTTTGATATTAAAGACTACCCGGTTGTTTTTGATGAAAATTTGTCCTGCTGAATAGTAAACGGACCAGAAAGTAAAAGTATTACACAAAGAACCGTTTACTGTATATCTCTCAATATCTATTGACCAGAAAGACGCTTTCACTGTCAGGTTTGAAAGGGTTGTTATTTACCAAAGGGATATTTCCTTTTTTTTGTTCAACAAGTTCCCAGTCGCCTGTTTTCCAGTGTTTTTCGTAGGCATAGATAACATTGAGACCTTCAAATTCCAGCCAGACACGCTTCGCCTGTGGGTGAATCTCATCGTCTATGGAGGCAACGGCGTGTTCGTGGTTTTCAGACCAGATAAGACACTGCAGCTTGGGTTCTTGTGCTTCTCCATGCGGTGGTGTGAACAGGTCCCTATATTTCATCGCCCGTCTCTACAGTTCATGGATTGTTGCCTCAAGCGTTTCTGTATCCACAACCGCGACCGTTGCTTTTCCAGTCGTCCATCCGCCAGTTTCCCCGGGGTTCAGTAGGAGCGATTCTCCCTTTTGGATGTCTATTTGGTGGGTGTGTCCGTAGACGACGATGTCGTAATCCCCGCTTTTGGCGATAGGGATAGCGAGTTCAGGGTAGTGCATCACGGCGATGTTTTTCTCACCGAGGGATGCGCTTGCGAGGTTGGGGTGTACTTCACCGCCGATGGCTTCAAACCGTTTGGCAACAACGATGCGTTCGCCGTCATTATTTCCGAATACGCCGACAACGCGGCAGTTCAAGTCTCCTAACGGATCAATAGCAAATGGCGCGATAAAATCACCTGCATGGACAACGAGGTCCACGCCAATTTCGTTAAAAAGCGCGACAGCGCGTTTGACGTTTGGGATATTGTCGTGGCTGTCGGACATAACACCAAGTCTCATATTTCAATCCTTTCATGCGTCTTAGAATCTATAAATTTTTGTAAACAGTGTCTTCATATCCACAACTGCGGCACTTTTAAAACGCGCCCTTCTACTTCCGGCTGCGCCCGGGTTGAGGAGAAGCGTTTCAGCCTTTTCGCTGTTGGTATGCCTGTAAACCTGATGATTAATTCTGTGGGAATGTCCGTAAACAACTATGTCGTGGGTGCCGCTTTCAGCAATGGGGACAGCGAACTCGGAATAGTGTGTCACAGCAATCTCTCTGCCTTTGTGTGTGATGGATGCGTGATTATGGAAACTCGGTCTTACTGTACCGATGCCTTCAAAAGCCTCCGTGAGTTCTCTTTCGCGCCTGAGATCATTGACAACCCAGCAGTTCAGATCCGCTAACGGTTCTACAGCACAAGGTGATCTGAAGTCGCCTGCGTGTACGACTAAACTAACCTCCATCTCATTGAAGAGCGCAACAACGCTCTCAATAATAGGAATGTTGTTATGTGTATCAGCCATCACGCCGAGTTTCATTTTTCAAGTCCTTTCTGCTTACGCAACTATTGAGATAGGCACTCTATGAATGACGTTTCCGAGATAGCCTTTAGGGTTCCACGGTTGCGTGAAGGGCTGCGCAGTGCCTGTATCGTCGTACGCGCGTGCCCATATTTCATAATAGCCTCTGTTTGCAAGCGTGAGTTCGGTTTCCCAATGGGACCAAGCATATCTGTTTGATGGTTGAATCAACCCGGTCTCTTGCCACTGCAGACCGAAATCTGTAGAGACCATAACTTTATCAATCTGATTTTCGCCTGCCCAGGCATGACCTCGAACTTTTATAGGCGTACCAGTCCTGAATTTCAGCGATGATTGTGGCTGGGTAATCAAAGATTTAACCTGCCATGCAGTTGCGATGCGCATATCCTCGACTGGTGGGTTATCTCCGGGTGCTATCGGATAAGCGGGGATGCGATAGGAATAGCCACTCATTTTTTCGGAGTCGTGAACCGTATCCCGTACCCAGATACGATTGAGCCATTTCTGCATTGCACTACCGATCCATCCGGGGACAATTAATCTCGCGGGGAACCCGTGGGCGGCTGGCAACACTTCTCCGTTCATCTTAAGAGCGATGAGCGTATGCTCATCCATTGCCTTTTCAATCGGAATGCCTCGTGAAAAAGGTTCGCTGCCATCGTTGGGTAGATCCTCGCTGTAATTTCCGGTATAGACAGCACTCGGTTTCACACCTGCGACTTGCAAGACATCACGCATGCGTACGCCTGTCCATTCACTACAGGCAACGGCACCGCGTTGCCACGGCGTTCCGCTAACTTCTGGCACAAATAAGCTTCTCCCGTTTCCGGCACATTCTAATACGACTTCCATAGTGACCTGCGGGAAATGTGTCAAGTCATCCATAGACAGTGCCAGTTCTTTATGGACTTCACCGCCTATGACCAATTTCCATCCACGGAGATCCTTGTTTACCGCTCGTTCTGGAGTGCCGCTGTTATTACGGACAAAGTGTCGTTCTGTGGGAGTAACATCGTCGTTGAGGAGGTGCGGGGCAAACTCGCCGTTAAAAGGGACCTCCGAATGGATAAGCATGTCCGGCTTTGGGAGTCCTGCTGCTTGTGGATCTTCCAAGACAACGGACGTGAGTCCTCTATCTAAAAGCCCTCGATCAACGGCTTCGCAGCCTGCACCAAATATGCCCAGACTCGCGAGTAGTGCCGTTTTACCTACCGTAGTAAGAAAGTCCCGTCTTGTTGTGTCAGGAGCCATTTTATGCCAATCTGTAAAGTTGGGTTTGTGTGTGCTTTTTGGCATGATCGGAGTTCTATTTTAGAAAGTAAGCCTTGCTTGTTGGGTTTCGCTATGTCTACTTCTACGAATGGATCATTGAAAAACAGATTTTTCCTAACAGGTTGGAAAGTTTTTGGTTATTCACCGCTCTACCCAACCTACGGGACACTCGTATTTTTTTCATCAAATTCCCGTATTTCATGATTTCAGGACTTACGCAAATTAAGGAAATATTGGACATTTCGATGCAAAAAGTGGAAATTCATGCCCTTTAAACCCCCTAAATCCCCCAACCCCCCATATCCCCCCTTATCAGGGGGGTAGGGGGACTTTAAGGCAAAATGCGTAAATCCTAGATTTGAAACTTTTCATTAAAAAGAGACGGACTTTCCTCCTACCGCGAAAGCAGTGGGAATCCAGCCCGAAAGATAGGGGCGAGGGAACCTCGCTCTCTACAGTTAATCATCGTCGCGTTCGCTGAGTAACTCACCCCGTGCGAGACGTTCTGCGTTCTCAGTGGACCACAAAATGTTCTTCATGAGCTTCTGCGCTGTGATGTAACGCGTCGCTGCCAACAGATGCATCCTTTGTTCCTCAAAGTCAACTGACAAGTCGTAATGCCGGAAGGCAACTTCAAGGACTTGGAACATGTGGAGCTCAGCGTCTTCACGGAGCAGGATGTGTGCGAGCGTTCGTTTCAGCGCGTCGACATCATGCCCTTCTTCAAGATATTGATTCACCAGAATCTCAGCTTCGTAGACTTTTTGGAAGTCAGCGAATTCTTGAAGTCGATCTAACATCTTGTCAGGAGAGCCGTAAGTTTCATCAGGTATCCGTTGCCCGGGTCTCGGAATACGGGCAGCGGGCATATTCAACCAGCGCAAGTATGCCAAGTAAACGACTCCGTGAAAAATGCCGCGTAGGAGATTAGCACTTGGTGCATACTGGAAAGCGTGATAAAGGGCGTGCGAGTATGAGTAAATGTTCGCGACATCGTGCCAGTCGCCTTCGTTTTTGAGATGGAACCGGGCAGTGCGAACCGCCGAAGCATAGGTCATCGCGCGGCAGATGTCAGTCAGTTCGACCCCTGCGCGAATTTTCTCTTCAACCGCGGCAACAGTGGGTTCAAACTCGTCACCGAGTAGCGTCTGTGTAAATTCCGAAATATCAAGTTCTGCTTCGTTTGCCTGATTGTCTTCCCATATACTATCAAGTCGCTCAAAGACGGGCTCTAAGACAGGTACAGCGTCAGCCCACCGAGAGGTTTCCTCATGCCGTGTTCTACCGACGAGATCAACGACAATCGGGCGTAAAATTTCGTGTGAGCCTTCCCAGTTGACGTAATCCAACGCCTCAAACATTTTATTCGCAAAATCGAGGGCGTGTCCGTCACCGGTGAAGTAATAGTCCGTTGCTGCCGTGTATACGAAGTCTGCGAGGACGGATTTATCGTAGTCTCGGTCATTCAGCGTTAGCAAGATGCGTTCTGCTGCGCCGCCGTGGCGTTTATCAATAAAATAACGGAACCATCGCATCAGTGTTTCGAGATCGTGTTCTTCGATCACTCGCGGGAAGGGTGAGCGATAGGGGCGTGCGCTTCCGGTTGTTCTACGGCTGATCTGGCTTAACCCGTGTACAAGAAACAGGTTATGGTCATCTGGGTCAACGTCATCCCACAAGTTCGCTGCGAGTGTGAGGATAGCAACACCTGACGACCAGCCATCACTACTTTTATGTGCGCCGTAGTGGAGGCCTTGCTGAATAATCTCCGCGGGTGTCGCGCCTGCATCCCGAAGTGCTGTAACGGCTTTCGCGATAAAGAAGGTGCTGCGGTCTTTAAGACCCCGCTCAAGTGCACGCTTGCCGTTTGCGATGACACGCTGTTTTGCTGCCTCTCGCTCGCCTTTCCCTAACCCGACGTACAAATAACCGTCCTCTCGGGCTTCAACAGGAAAGGCTTTCAGGTCATCACCGAATGCCAAGAAGCATGCACCCGATTTGAGGTCAAATTCCCAATGGTGCCAATGGCAGATCAGGACCCCATCACGGATACTCCCTTTGGACATCGGATACCCCATGTGTGGACACCGATTGTCAACGGCGTAATATTTGTCGTCGGACTTGAAAACAGCGAGATGTGTGCCGTTAACATGAAAGGGTTTACCTTCTAATTCCTCAAAATCCTCAGCGGGGCAGAGTTGATGGTAGACAAGTTCGGTTTCGTCTATTTCTATTGGTGGTGCTTCAACATGGATGGAACCGATACCGGTTTCTTCAAGAGCAGAAGTTGGCGTTTGCACAGTCTTTTCCTCCTATTGAAGATTTTTCTTTCGCATTTTTGGGTAATAAAGGTTTCGTGCTTACTATACTAATAGTATATCCGACTTTCCAAAAAATGTAAAGGAAAAAGATACTGCGGAAAGAAGGGAATATTGTTCCGTAGCCATTTTCACATTTCCCTTCTAAAGCGGATTGGGTGTATCGTCTGCATTGATGGCAGTTAAGGGTTAGATACGATAATTCGTACGGACGCGATTGTCCCAATTTAAGCTGGCGGATCTAAAAGCCTTGATGGGTTGACGGAAAATTGGTATCCATATCGCTTAACTATCAATTCAAGCGTCCCCGCAATCCATTCGTCAGCGTATGGTGATACAATTACCTCGCTGTTTTCACCAATGAGCGTTTTAACATCAATTTCAAGGAGCCTACCAAATTCATAGGGGTCATCCTGTAAACATGATACAACATCAATGATTGCACGTACTTCCTGTTCGTACTTAAAAGGTGTTCTTTTATAGAAGTACGGATAATGCAGCCAGATCTCTGGGGGTACATTTTCAACCATATCAATTTGATTGTAATCCGCAATGTAATCTATTTTACCGATAAATACATTAGGTTTATCCGGCAGGCTGTTCTTCAGGTTTCCCATAGTTGTTTTGATTGCTATACCGTTATTGCGTAGGTGATATTTGTCCCACATCGCCATGGATTCCTCGTCGCCGTGATGCCAACAGTTACACATGATGTATTGGCGAAAATTTGGAACAATCTGGCTGCTTGAAGATTCGTAAGACAGTGTTGTTGATTCGGGGACGTATCCCTCAAATTTGTCATCGTACTTATCGGCTCTTGTAAAAAACAAGGATTCCGTTGCTAATATGTTAGCAAACTTTTCAAAACTCATATATCGCCACACGGTATCTTCATCTTTGGGTTGTCCGATGCCTTTCAGATCTTTAGACATAAAATTCTTCTTTCAGCGTTCAAAATCTTGTCAATTTCAACTCTGATTAAACTTGATGATTTACTATTCATGAAAATTTCTGAACGTATCACGAATTTGTGTGGCTATAGATTCAATAGTTCCTACATCAAACGTTAGCATATCCGTCTGTTCCGAGTCAGTCCTAACACTTTTTGACATCATACCATAGATGAACTTATGAGATCTGAGCCAGTCATCTATACTATTTTCAGGAATTTCACCTTCAACCTCTACTACTCTCATTCTCACCGTGTATTTATCAAGCGTCATAGGAAGGGCAGTCATTAGTGTAGATTGATAGTCGATGCATTTGATGTCTACTAATTGCCAATCTATATCAAAATCTTTTGCTTCTTTTTTCAAAACTTCTTTAAATTTCTTCTGAAAATTAACTTTCATTATGTCCTCCATGTAAAGAAGTCCACTCCAAATCTGGACGCATCACAAGATTTTCCTTAAAAAAATACTAATTCTTTTTTATCATTCCTATCGAGCTTTCCCAGTTTCAGTTCTTTTAGTCGTCTGTGAAGGTGGAAGGTAGGCAGACATACCGGGCGGTATGCTTCGCAGTGCCTCCCAAACTTGTTGTGATAGTCTATCATATAAGTTGAAGAAAGGCAAGGTGGGAAAAAAAGAGGTTCTCACCGTCTGAGTTTTTCCCATTCCTTTTCAAGATCGCACTTGGATTTCTTTCCGCCGTGGATGCTTGGTTCGGCAGATAACAGTTCGCGGAGACGGTGTATCGCATTATGGGCATCTTCAGTTGTGATGTTCAACACCTCAGTTAGCAAAAGACGGTCAAGTTCGTGACGTACCGGATCGTGATCTGCCTCATTAAAGGGTAACATCCGCTGATGTTTCAAGGTGTGAAAGATACGTTCAGCGTTTGCCAATGCTTCATCTGACAGACAGCGGACATCCAATGTAGGCATCTGTAGTAAGTTTTTTCTTCCATTCATGCCTCTGCCGGGTTGTTGTTTACTACTATGTGCCCAGTGGAGTAAAAGCCCTAACGTCGAATTGCCCCAAAGAGTCCACGCGTAATCATACTTGTGATTTCTATCTTTAAAAGCAATATTCGGAATTAGAGCAATACCAATCGTCTGTTCCTCGGTAAAAAGGACACCGAGAGAGTTGGCGTTAAACCTCATGTTCAGATTGAAATGCACGCGTCCATTGCGTGTGAGTATCTTTTGGGCTTTGTCATGGCGATTAGGACGCGTGACGAGATGACAGTCGGGTTCAACGACCATTGCCCTTTGCTTAGGGGCATTAACGTGCCACAATCCTGGATAGAGATCGGTATCCGTGTAACCTATTTCCACGTCAAACGCGCCGCGCTCACTCTTTTCATAAATGTCTCGATGCGTTGCACCAATCTCCGCAATATCGCCAATAAGACAAACAGGGATTTCTAAAGCGGATACTTGTGTTGGTAACCACATCTCACCCTCTGCCAAACGATACGCCGATTGGATTAACGCCATCTCTTTGATACGGACAGCCTCCCACGCCTTGTCTAACCATAATGGACAGTTGAGTACGTATCCAAGGATCTCATCGCCGACTTTGAGTGGATCACCACCGCTCGGCTCATCCTCCAGTTGTCGGACGCTATCAAGCCTATAGGTGGTATTGACAATCTCAAGTGCTTCCAGCACACTTTGAGGACGATGATTTAGAGATATAAACGTGCCTCTGCCCGTTTTACGGTTTTTACCTTTAGTTGCTACTACCATGCCCTCTGCCATACTCGTATCCGCAGAGAACGCGCAACTTTCTCCTTTGGCATCTGCAATAGTAATCACAACCACATCGTGATATTCAGTTGCCCACATATTCCTGACTTTCCGCCAGTCCGAGGTTGTAAGACAGGTCGCGGGTAAAATAAATCCCATTTTGCTTTTTCCATTTGCTTTTAGCATCTTGTCTGCAAGGTCAACAAAATCGGAGGGGAGTCCAGCATTGCCATCGCCAACTCGCCAATCTTTTTGCTTGCGTGCACGCCGCATCTTCTGTTCTTCCTCTTTGTCCCTGCCACTTCCTTTGAACACTGCTTTAGGCACACTACTGTTTGGATCGGAATCGGGTCTGGTAAATGGTGGATTTAGGACGACAATATCAAATTCTCCATAGCGGAATTCCTGTTGTGTCATCACTGTGGTGTCGTCCGCGCCGCCGACTTGTTGAACTGATGTGCCCATCATCGGGAGCGGTAATGTTTCGGGAATATCGTATAGATCAAGCGCACCGAGGGCATAACTTCCATCTTTCTGTCTACCGTAGGGCATTGTATGGATGCGGGTATTGCCGATTTTCAAGTCTGGGTAGATGCTTGTCAGGAGAGAAGCGGTTAAGTGGCTTGCATTCGGCATAACATCGCATCCGACAAGATTTTCCTCTATCATCTGTGTATGGATACGGCTGCCTTTACCGCCAGTGTGTTCGTGCAGTTCAAGGATCCGTTGATAGGCACCGTTGAGCAGTGAACCTGTTCCGCATGCAAAATCCGCCACCTTCAATTCGCTCACGTTCTCCTGCGTTTTAGGGAGGACCAACGCGGATAGCAAGGCGACGGATTCGAGGCGGGTATAGTTTGCTTTGACATATTTTCTGTCAACAATAAGCCGTTGGAAAACGGTTCCAGCAAGCTCATGTATTTGTGTGAGTCTCTGGTCAACCAACTCCTTCGCGGTATCACAGAGGGTTGCGAGTATTCTATCAACAAGTTCATCATCGGTCGCAATTGCCTCTATGAGTCGTTTGGCAACATGGAAAATTGGACGGTAGTTAACCTTAAGGATGATGTCCCATCCTGCTATGACCTGCGCGTATTGAAGCCGTTTCGCATTGTCAGAGAGCATCCGTTTGAGCGACATAACCGTTTCCATTTCAGGTTTACCCGCGAGGACACTCTGAAACACAAATGCATTGGTGACAATGAGCATCGCCATCCGTGAGGTCTGCTCTCCAGCCTTTTGGAACAGAACCGTTTCGATTTCTGCACCGATACTGGGGCGTTCTTGAATCGCTGCCTCAAGCTGCTGCGCGGCGGTTTCTATCCGCTTTTCCAATAAATCGGCAGCGGCATCTATTTTAGAAATGGGAGTTGCCCTGACGCGAATAGCAGTTGCAATGTCGGCGACGCTCCCACTTAACCAACCACTTTGCGGAAAAGATTCAGGTGCTGTCTCCGTGTCAGGTTCCGATTCGGCGATGAATAGGACGAGATCAGGTTCCGGTTCGCTTTCTGATTTGGGTTTATTGAGAAGTATGTAGGCGATGTCTTCTGCCCGCTGCATCTCTGGCGCAATCTTATCTTGTGGCATCGTCCTAAATCGGGCAGGCATGCGAACGCGTAGAACATTCTCAATGGTATTGTAGGTGAGACCGGTAAAAACGCTCGGATCAAGGAGCATTCCGAAATGTGCTTCTGCCTGTATTTTACCTGTAAAGTTCGGCGTGTCACCATCCACCTTCACCTCAATGACAACGGGGTTTCGTCCTTTTTCAGTGACGATTACATCGGGTTTTTGTGTGGCATTGAGGAACGGTCTGGTAATTTGCTCGTTGATGCTCCAAGCGTCGCGCATGGGGCGTAGAACACGGACAAACGCGCTGGTAATGGTGTTTTCGCTATTTGCCATAACTTCTGAACCGAATTATTTGGGAATCAAACAATTTACGCAAACAACACCGCGTCGGGCTGGCCTCGGTAAAGGACGACGCGATACTGTAAGTTCAAGGTCTCATCAGCCGCGAGGTGGAGCGGTTCGTAGTAAACGAGAGATGGATGGATTAGGCAGTAATTCTCTCGGTTGCGGACCCACCACGTGGTTGGATAGCGAGGGTTACCAGGGTGATCTACGATTGCAACGCCGTAGGTTTCGTTGTCGGTCGGGTGTTGTGTCGTGAAACTGCACCACCGGCTCTGTTGACCGAAGATATCCATCGGTTCGGTGCGTCCATCGGCATCTAATAGGTTGCCCGGCGTGATGCTATTGTCAAATCGGATTGCCATACCGCTGTAGAATCTGCCGTCTGCACCGGGTTCACCGCGCCGTAAATCTAAAACGACTTCACGCGCGTTAGGTTGAAGCGTCAACGCCACAGAAATCTGCATCGCCTCTGCTGTCGGTGGGTGGACGGTTATCTCTCGCTGCTCTGTGAGATGCGTTGTGCCTTGCCAATCGATCCAAGCGTTTTCTGTTGTTAGACTTGCGCTGTCAGCATTTGCATTTTGGGCAACAATCCGCTGGTGGACAATTTTGCCGAAGCCTGTCGGATCGCTACCGGATCCTGGCTGTTCCCAAAAATTGACATCGTTGACCTTTTTCCATGCTACCCATAGACCTTGGTGATGCACGTGGTCGCCGGGTTCGTTCATGGTGAGCGGCGGTGCACCGGGCAAGTTCAATGGGTGGCAAAACGGACGGTTGCCATCTTCAGGAAAATGGTAGCCTAAGACCTGTTGTTCGTTCCAAGCGACGGTTAGACTATTTTGTGTTTGTGAGAGTGAAAACATATTTTTATCCATTCGGTAGTTTTTTAGAATTTCTTATATGCGCCCATGTTGCCACGGTGGGTTCCATGCTGTTCGGTATCGTCAAATTCTTGTTGAGATAGAACTGCTATTTTCCTATGCTTCCTCTTTTCCAGCGACTTATAGGTCTTGCTCTGCATGATAACCGTGTTCTGAGAGCGTAGCAGATACAGGTGTCCAGATGGCTCGTGCTTGTTCAACCGCCTTGGATGCGTCCGCGTTCGTGGCTTCCGGCATGTCACTCGGGTATCGGGCTTCAGCTGCCCATTCTGTTAGAGATGCCAAGTCTGAATGTGCAGCTTTGAGTTGCCAACCCTCAGTGACCAAATTCCGCAGAACATTCAAGTCACGCGTTCTCGGAAAATCAATCTCTAAGAAGATTAATACCGCCTTGAGTGCCTTTTCAGCAGATTGTTGTGCGTACCAACAAGATTGGCGAGGCGGCAAGTGTGGTTGCTCTAAAAGGATTTCAGCCGTTATCAAATCTTCTTCGGCATAACACAGCCAGCGAGCGGTGTCTGCAAGTCGGTCAGTCACTTGCATAAAGGACGTCTCCTTCTTGTTGGGCATACCGCAGCACCGATCCGATTCGCTCGCGGTGACGTTCAAGTTCTTTGGTCGTAGAGACAAGGATGTCCTTCGCCACAGGCAAATCCGCTAAAGCGACTCAGATGTCAATGGCAGTTTTCCGTTTATCCGTAAGTTCTGCGAAGACCACGAGCAGATCTATGTCGCTATCTCGGTCCGCATCCCCTCGTGCTTGTGAACCGAAGAGGATAATCTCCAGCGGGTCAAACTCACGCACAATGCGCTCTGTCATGATTGAGATAAAGTCGTTATTCATCCAATCTCACCTCCCAATTTCTTAACTCGGTGCTTCCGCAGGAGCAAGCAATTCGCTGAGGTTATTAGGATTGTAACTTCCATCGTGTACGCGCGAGAACGTTGTCTCTAATAGGACTTACGCAAAAAGCAGTAATTCAGGTGTTTTTAACCCCCTAAATCCCCTTATCAAGCGGACTTTAAGAGGAAATGCGTAAGTCCTATCTAATTGAGGTATGGGTTGACGACCTCGCGTTCCAGTGCCAAGCCTTCCCATTCGTCGTCGCCGGGTCCGTCGTAGATAAGCGTATGCGGTCCGGCAAAACCGGCTTCTTGGGTGAGTTCAAGGCATTGCACGTAATCTGCCTTGTCCATTTCGCGCGGGGCAGCAAAATGCGCTTTGGTATGACACGATTCTGCCCGTGAAGCGATTGCTGCGAGGTCTTCATATTTTGTATCGCCGCGCCAGTTACCGAAGTCGAGACAGAGTCCTACCTTACCGTCTAATCCGTCTAAAATGGTTTTGACGTTTTCAGGTGTAGAGAAGATGGAAAACCAGTTTTCGCTCATCAAGCGGATGCCTGCAGTATCTGCGCGTTCAGTGAGCTGCGAGAGGACATCACGGCTCTGTGCCACGGTCTCCGCTGATGGATCCGCCTTGCCACCGATGACGCGTGCACACTTCGCACCGAGTTCACCAGCAATGTCAATCCACTTTTCTATCCACGCGATGTCGCGCGCGGCTTCAGACGGGTGCGTGATGTCGCCATCGTCAATGAGTAAGGAGAAGAGTTCGACATCGGCATCTGTGAGTGCGGCGCGGAGTTCGGAGAGATAAGACTGCTCAACAGAGGGCAGATGGAAATGGCAAATCTCCAAAGTCCGAATGCCGAATTCGGCAATGTGTGCGGGTAACTCCAAGAGTGAAATAGGGCCGTTATTGTGGGTTTCGGTCGGAATCTGCATGCCGTGTGCGGGTCCGGTGAATCCGGGTTTCCCGAGCTGCCGATGCAAACTCCACGTTGAGACGGAAAGACGAGGCGTTGACATAGTTTTAATTCTCCAAGACTGCGACCCGTAGATCGCTAAAGGTGATGCTCACCGAACAACAGTTTGAAATACATATCTAATCCAGACGCTGCTTGTTGTTTCTCTATCGGATGTATCTGAAAATGCTTTTTCAGGAAAGGGTGATGTCTGACACTATCACTGATGAAACAGGGTTTATATTGTCTGAACAGGTTATCATCTATAAGCACATCACAATTCCCGAAATAGAAAGGGAGTCTATGCAGGTTTCTTTTGAACACATCCACGTATGCGTAATAATCTAATTTTCGTTTGTCAATCACGATCGTATTCGCGCTATAACTTTCAACAAAGGTGCGGTTTCTTTTCAGGGCGTTGATGTCTCGCATTGTCCAAAAAAAACAGAGGATTATCTTTTTCGGAGTGATGGGCATTTCCCTCTACCGATGGAAACAAAGAATAATCAGATGTCGGTCGCTTCTTCTTCGGATATTTATCAATGTAACCGGTAATATAATCAAAATCACCGAGACAGAAACCGCTTTTACCTGCTGGACGAAAACGAAAAGAACGGATAAAACTGTACGCCATACCTTGTGTGTCTCTCTGGTAAAGCGCGAGGACAATTGGGAAAGGCGTGTGTTTTGCTGATTCAGGAAATTCCCAACTGCTGATAAGCAGACCGTCTATCAATCTGTAATTTGCAGTGAACTCCTTTAAGAGTCTGAAATTGGTGGGCTTTATTAAATAGGATAACGGATGCAACACACAGATAAGATCTGCTTCGAGTTTATTGTATGATCGGAGAAACGATATACCTAAGTCCCGACATGCGAGGTCGTCATCAATATCAAAATCGACACTCTTGATGCTTTGGCGAATAAGAGATGTTTTATCGTTATACGGCGGGTTTCCGACGACTATTAAATGAGACTGCTGAGGAATACTGAATTTTGTCCTTGATACGTCGCACAAAGCGTTTGTTTGAAAGAACTGAACTTTATTATCATTGCCCTTTTTAGCTACACTGATTGCAGTTTCGTCTATATCACATCCGATTGTGGTAGGTTGCCCACGTTTTTTCAGAAAATCTCCGTATCCGCACGCGCTATCAATAATAGTGGTCTGCGAATTCAGGTAAGGCGCGATCATCTCCCACGCTGTGTCTACAATTTCAGGCGGCGTGTAGTAACTCCCTAAATTGACTCTGCTTTCATACGCTAAGTGTGCTTGCCTCATTTTTTCACGGAATATATTGCTTTTTGCCCAATTTGCGTCCGCCTCGGAAACTTCTAATATTTTTTTTCAAACTGGCGTTTAATTCAATTTTTATTCGCATGTTTTATAGCAGTGCCTACGACTATACCAAGTGTAACAAAAAATGCTATAAGCACACCAGCGACGAGTATTTCTCTCCAATCCATTATAATTCCTCCAATTTATTAATTTTTCGATACGTGATGCTATTAATCCAAATAATTACAAACATAAGCAGAAGAGCCCCGAGTCCTGCTATGAGTAAAAGAAAAGGGTACTCTTTTTTGAAATTTTCAACCAGCCAAGCAATCAAAGAAATATCAGTTGCTATCGAAATAGCAAATATTACTTTCAACCAGCCAATTTCTTCCTTGACCTTATCAATATGTGCCATCACACCTATCCTTATCGCGAATCACCGTTATAAGTTTCCATCAATCCATGCGACGACTTTTTCGACCATGACAGGAGTGCCGTCGTCAGAAAAAACGTGGTCTACACCGGGCAGCTCAAGGAGTTCTGTGTCTTCATTTGCGAACTGCAGGATATCGTGGCTATCTTCAGGTGGAACAATATCGTCTTCTGTGCCATGAACCAGTAGCCACGGCACGGCAAATTTACTGGCGTGTTTTGCGACGCTGTCAATCGTTGCCATGTCATCTACATAAGCCTGTGAGAGCGGACAATCGGGTTCGTCCCACATGAAACCTGCGTCGGGTATAGCATCGCTAAATTCACGTTCCGCAAATGCTTTTGTATGCACCATTCCCGCAAGCGAAACAAGTGCTTCGATGCGTTCATCCGTGGCGGCACGCAGCACGCCGACTGCTCCGCCCATACTATGCCCGACATAGCAGACTTTATAATCGCTGAGTGCGTCAATGATGCTACCGAGGTCGGCGACCTCTTTGGTGATAGTGGAATCTGTAAACGCGCCTTCCGATTCACCGTTGCCGGAGAAGGAGAAACGCAGGGCAGAGATGCCAGCAGCAGCGAGACCCTCTGCTAAAGCGACGAGTGCAGGTCTGTCTTTATTGCCGGTGACTCCGTGTCCGATCACTACAATTCTGTTGCCCTCGCCTTCATGAAAGGTATAATCAAGGCGTTCACCGTGTTCGTTTCTAATTTCGTTTGTTTTAATTTTCCTTGCGGTTCGATCAGACAAATTGTATAAACGACATGCCTTTTCGTAAATCCGCCCTCCATTTTGCGGTGTCCTTGAAGAAACACCCAAGCAAAAACCCCATAAGCGATCTGCTTCATTACGGGCGAAGCGTTGGTCAACGCTCGCCAGAGAAGGGAATTGCGTAAGTTCTACTTGTTAAATATGAGTTCACAACTCATCAATGTCCATCTTTTGACTACGCCCTGCTTTAATATCAGCACGGACTTTGTGGGCAAGTTGAGCAAGTTTATCTTGTGATTCGGCAAAAGCCTTATTCCATCTCTGTTCATCTTCCAACTCTTCAAGGATCACAGCAGCAATGGCATCCTGTTCTTCAGGGGACAGTTTATAAATTTCGCTGAGAGCTTTTTCAAGAAGCTGTGTCATCAATATTTTGGGCGTAGAAAACTTTAACTTTAGTCAAGCTTTCTACGCCTTCTCCTCTTTTCCACAGGCTTGTTGATAGGTAGGTGTCCTTCTACTGTGCATCTAATCTATATTTGGGTTTGCGAGGCACGAATGCCCCGCAAATATCCTTGTGTGGTGCACTATGTGCTATGTCCGTTATTCTTCAGGGCATCAACAACCTTTTCAGGTTTGATCGGTAACTCAGTAATCCGTATACCGATGGCATCTTTGACAGCGTTTGCCATTGTTGCCAATGTTGGCGTGATGGGGGGTTCACCAACACCTTTGGCACCATAGGGACCGTTCGGGGCGGGTACTTCAACGATGACAGACTCTACCGTTGGAAGGTCTGCAGAGGTCGGGACGCGGTAATCGACGAAACCGGGATTGATGTTCCCTTCGTCGCCGTACTGCATCTCTTCCATCATTGCCCATGCGTAGCCTTGTACTGTTCCGCCTTCAATCTGACCTTCAACCGCCATCGGATTGATAGCGAAGCCGACATCTTGCGAAGCAACAAGTTTAAGGACTCTGGTTCTACCGGTCCCGGGATCAACTTCAACTTTAGCAATCTGTGCTGCGAGTGCCGGTGTGCTGGCTTGCCGTGCGAAAGAACCTTTCCCGACAATCGGACCACCGGTGGTAGAGAGACTATACGCAGCGAGTTCGCCTAACGAAATAGACTTCGGTTGTTCCGCGCTGATGATATGGACGGCACCATCTTTGAGTTCAAGATCGTCCACATTGGTATTCAACCGTTCTGAAGCGAGTTCGAGAATCCGTCGGTGTGCGTCCTCAGCCGCTAATTTTGCGGTGTTGCCCATTGTGAACGTTACAACGCTTCCACCTGAACCTGTGGAATACGGTGCGGAATCTGTATCGCCGCGTCGTATTGTGACACTTTCATAAGGCACCGTCAAAATTTCAGCGATGATCTGTGAAATTGCGGTATCCGTTCCAGTGATGTCCATAGAGCCGTGGAAGATACGGACACTTCCGTCTTCATGGACAGAAACGTAGACACCCCCCGGACCACAACCGTTTGTCCAATCACCGACAGCAACACCCCAACCTTGGTTTCTACCGGCTTCGCGATCCCACCATCCAGCAGCATCAGCGACAGCCTCCAAGGTCTCTTTATAACCGACTTTCGGTTCACTTCCACCCGCCGGGACCTCGTCACCTTCTTCGCGCATGTTCATGAGCCGGAATTTAACCGGATCCATGCCGATACGTTCTGCTATCTCATCAAGTTGAGATTCACCCGCAAAAATGGCTTGTGGTGCCCCCGGTGCCCTGTAAGCAGCAGTGCCGGATTTGTTAGTATGAACGCCGTAAGCGTCTACCTTGAGATTCGGAATCTTATAGACACCGCGGACCCGAATTGTGCTCCCGATAGAGGCACCGGAGACGGAGCCGGAATCCCAGAAAGCGAGTGCCTCGCGTGCGAGGATGCGCCCATCGTTCGTCGCACCGGTCTTGAGTTTGATGACACACCCAGGTGCCGGTCTACCGTCAGTGAATTCCTCTTCGCGCGTCATTTGAACGCGTACCGGACGCCCTGTTTTCTGTGAGAGTAGCACGGCGGGGACGTGCGTGATGATAACTCCGAAACGTCCGCCAAATCCGCCACCCATCGTCGTTCCGATGACATTGATTTGCGTCAACGGGATACCGAGCGTGCCAGCGATACCGGATCGGATCGCAAACGGGCCCTGTGTAGATGCCCAGACAGTAACCTTGCCGGACGAATCTGCACTGGCAACAGAGACGTGCGGTTCCATGTAAGTCTGGTGGACTCGTGGGATCACATAGGTGTCCTCAACAACGACATCAGATTCTGCGAATCCTTTTTCAACGTCGCCTGCTTCGGTATGGCTTTCAGCGGAAATGTTATAATAAACTTCGTCTGGATAGTTCTCTAATTCTGCTTCAAGTTCGCTGATTTCGTCGCTGTGGTCGTTCTCTTTATCACGAGACAATGTTCGGATTTGTCCGCTGATTTCTCGCCGACTGGGACCATCTTTTGTGTCATCACCATGCAAGCGCGGTGCTGAAGGTTTGATGGCTTCCATAACGTCTTGCACAACCGGTAGTACTTCGTAATCAATCTTAATGCGTTCAGCGGCTTCTTCAGCAATATCAGGATCGGTTGCGGCAACAGCAGCGAGCGGTTCACCTAAGTAAAGCACTTTATCGGTTGCAAAGACTCTACGACCACTTGGCACATCATCTTGTGTGATGATTGCCCTGACACCCGGCAGTTTTTCGGCTTCGCTGGTGTCAATGCTGCGTATATTGGCATGCGCGTGTTTACTACGGACAATTTTGCCGTAGAGCATGCCCGGCGGATGGACATCTGCACCGTATTGGGCGGCACCGGTCACTTTTTCGACGGCATCAACCCGTGCGACCGTTTGTCCGACAACAGTATATTCTGACATCTAATGCTCCTTTCGTAGTAGTTTTCAGCTATCAGTAGTCAGTTGTCAGTTACGCTTTTGTGGCAGTAATAAGATTTGTCCTCGCCACAAGGGATCTCTTAACTGAAAACCGAGAACCAATAACTGATGACTATTGTGCACTTGCAACGAGATTGTGGAGTTTACCGCGTCCGATAGCAGTATTACATCTTTTACAGACTTTCACGGTATCTTCGCCAACTTCTCGTTCAAAAAGCACTTTCACGCCTGTGCGTTCACAAACTGGGCAGGTTCCACGACCATTGTTATATTCGCCTTGGTGGACGTTTCCATTTGGATCAACATAAAGGTGTCTTATGCCTGATCCACGATGTGTCTTTGCCATGTTTTCTCCTAATTAATATTGGCTATCAGCAATCGGCTTTCGGCTATCAGTGAAAAGGATTTCTGGTTCAGTTACGTCCTTTCGACGCAAGCCGCGTGTGGGCTTGCGGGACAACGCCGATGACTGATGGCTATTTTACAGTTGTGCGGATCTCTTCCGCGGCTTTCAGAACTGCTTCAAGAATTTTTGTGTATCCGGTACAGCGGCAGATATTCCCGCCGAGCGCGTGTCTAAATTCCTCTTCGGTTCTGTCCGGATTTTCGTCTATGAGTGCCTTTGATGCCATGATGAAACCGGGGGTGCAGAAACCGCACTGATAACCACCTGTGTTAATAAATGCTTGTTGGACAGGATGGAGTTCACCATCACTGGCTAAACCTTCAATAGTGGTAATCTCTTTTCCAGAAGCGGTGACACCGAGTACCATACAGGACGTGACGGCTTTGCCATCAACGATGACGGTGCATGCACCGCAGTCCCCTGTGCTGCATCCCTCTTTGGTGCCTGTCAAACCGACCGTATCGCGAAGCACGGCGAGTAAGGTTTTTCGGGGTTCAATGAGTAAATCGTGTTCGTCTCCGTTGACTGTTAAATTGACAGGGAGTTTTGCCATATTTTTTCTCCTTGATTTATCGGACGATGCGAGGTATGACGGTCAGTCCTCGCGTTAGATATAAATGCATCTTTACCCGCGTGCTCTTTCCAAAGCGTATTGGAGGGTTCTTCTTGTGAGCACATCGACCATCTCTCTGCGATGTTCAGCGGAGCATCGTAAATCGGATATCGGGCTGCATCCGGCTGCCGCGGTTTCACCTGCTTGTTCTATCAGCTCCGGTGTCGGTGCGTTGCCTCTTAGGAGATTTTCCGCCTCCGTTGCGCGAATCGGTGTCGGTGCGACTGCGGCGAGTCCGATCCGGGCATCTGTAATCGTTCCGTTGTCCAAATTGACAGCAGCAGCAACACCGATAAACGCCAAATCCATGACTTCACGGATCTTGTGCTTGATGTAGTGCGAACCAGACGCAGGACTCGGGAGCCGGAAACGTGTGATAATCTCGCCGGGTGTTAAAACCGTTTGCCCGGGTCCCGTGAAGAGCTCATCAATTGGCACGCTCCGTTCACTATCGGCACTTGCGATGTCAACCTGTGCATCGGCGACAAGCAACCCCGCAACCGTATCTGCGGCTGGCGAAGCATGTGCAATATTACCACCAATGGTTGCGAGATTTCGGATTTGGATAGAGCCGATTTCCGATGCCCCTTCCGCCAACGCGGTGTGGTGTTGCTGAATATCTCCAGACAACTCAACTTCCCGCACTTTTGTCATCGCACCGATGTTGATACTATCACCATCAGTCGTAATACCCGCCAATCCGGGAATCTTCTGTAAACTAATCACGGACTCTGGCGTTTCGGTGTATGCCTTCATACCGATAATAATATCCGTCCCACCTGCGAGGAGCTGCGCGTGTTCCTCAGCGAACAGGCGAGATGCCTCCGCGAGGGTAGTAGGTTCATGAAACTCAAAACTTTTCAAATTTAATCCTCCGTATCCTGTTCCTTCAAGGTAGTCTCTTCTATTTGCTGTCTATTTTTGCACGCCCAACAACACATTAAAGGATACCCGATTAAGGATTGTTTGTCAACCTTAAATTCCAGAGGTATTCAGTTATCAGTTGTCAGTGAGCATGGCTCTCATAAGAAAGCATCCGCGATCAGAAAATCGAAATTATGGGAGAACCAAATGACTCTGCCTTAAATTCACTGGCACCTTTCACGGAATCGGCCAACCGGGTGTCGGTTCCGTGCGGAGTGCTTCTATCTCATAAAGTTCTTCTACGCTGATTTCGCGTCCGAGTTTCGCTGACAAGAGCGAACCGCTCATGATCTCTGTAACCTTCAAACCGACATCGCCATTGCTGACGGGTTGCGCGTCGCTGTTACAAGCATTGAGGAAATCGCGGAACTTATCCGGGAAGGAACTCTTTGGCAGCGCCAATGGCGTTTCGACGAGATCACTTTGATAACGTCTACGGTTGCCCTGATCGTCGGTGTCCCATTTCCCTTTTTCAAGGAAAAGTTTATTACCACTAAACGAACCTTTAGAACCGAAGATGAAAATGCCTTGCGGTTGTTCTGCCATATTGCTTGCCCAACCGTGTTCATAGGTAAAAGACATGCCGTTTGTGAACCGGACAAAGATAGAGACGTGTTCCTCAACGTCGTTAATCTCTTCGCCTGTGTATTCAGGGAGCATCCCACGGTAGGCGATACCACTGATTGTGGCGGGCTGTGGAGAACCGAGTAGATAGATGGAACGGTTGATATCGTAGACGCCTGTGTCGTATACCGTTCCACCACCGCTATAGGCGGAATTAAGGAACCATCTCCCGAAACCGAACATATCGACATTAGGTCTACCACGAACGCGGTAACCGGTGAGTCTGCCGTAATAGATATCGCCGAGTTGCCCAGAGGTAATGTAGTCCCGGATGGCGTAACTCGTTGGGTCAAGGCATGTGCCACCGCTCTGATATGCGAGTTTAACGCCAGCTGCGTCGCATGCGTCCCGCATGTTCCGTGCCTCCGTCGCTGTGCGTGCCATCGGTTTTTCGCAGAAGACATGTTTCCCAGCCTGCGCAGCGGCAACGGTGGGGCCTTCATGGACAAACGGCGGTGTCGCAAGACTGACGGCATCTAAATCACATTCCTTGATCATTGCATTGTAGTCGCTGAAAATTTTGACCCCGTTGTCGGCATATTCTGCCCAAAGTGCAGCATTGGCTTTCAGTTGTTCGCGTGTCTCTGCGGTTTCCGCCTTTTCTGCGTCGGTTTTTGCGGTTTCGGCGCGCGATGCTGCGCCCGACAAGACTTCTGCATGTCGCCGCTTTACGTTCGCGTCCACTGTATCGCAGACAGCGACGATTTCGGCGTGCTGCGGATGCGCGAGGTAGCCGTTGACGTGTGAACCGGATATCATGCCGCACCCGATAATTCCGATTTTAATCCGTTTTGACATTTTAATACTCCTACTGATATTCTAATCACACCAAGTTTGTGAGAGATATTCTTCGCTTAAGATTGTCGCTATCAAGAAATCGTGTCTACAGTGAACCCGACGGCGAGCTTCCAGCACCAACTTTGACGTGCGTATCTGCCAACTGAACTTCTACATGGGCAATACACTCTCGTAGGTTCTTAAACGGAGCACTCGGATACGACTCTATGCTAAAGTTCAGGTCGTTCTCGCCGAAGGTTACCATGTCCACACCCGGTTTTGCCAACTTCTGGACGTTAATTACGGCATCAACGGATTCAATCTGTATAATGAGGATACCTTTGTTGTTCCACCACTCGGCGTATTCAAGGCGATCCATGCCGCGGTCAATGCCGTATCCATTGCTGGGCCCCCAACTCCGTTTACCCTTCTGAGGATAGTAGAACGCGTCAATTGCTTCATCCACCGTTTCAATTTTCTCAACTTGTGGCACGACAATGGCAAGCGGTCCTAAATCCAATAGGTTGCCTATTAGGTAAGCGTTTCGGGTATGTTTGATGCGGAGTTGCACCCCTATACCAAATTCGTTTGCCATCTTGCAGAATTCAACGAGTTCGTCTTCGTTCGCGGCTGCATGCTGGTGATCAGTCCCGATTAAATCGTAGTCATCTCCGCTGAGGACGGCTTCCATCTCGTCGCGGGTGCAGCCGAATGGAACACCACCAGCGATCTTAATCGGTTCTTTATTGTGAATGCGTTGTTTTAAGGACACAAGGATAACCTCCTTAGGGTTTGGTACAATTGCGAAGTCTGTCTCTATTATAAGTGTTTCTTGATTTTTGTCAAGCATTTTCGATGCCGCCGAACGCTTGAAAATTTTACCAAATTCTGCTAATCTGTATTCTCAAGACATCGCAAACAGTAGAGAAAAAATTTAAACCCGGTTTTACGGAATGGAGGTAAGAATGCGTTTAAAAGGACAGGTCTGTATTATTACTGGTGGTGGCAGCGGTATCGGTCGCGGTGCCGCGCTCACAATGGCAGAAGAAGGGACAACGGTTGTCATTATCGGCAGAACCGAATCGAAATTGGCATCTGTTAAAGCCGAAGTTGAAACAGCAGGTGGCACAGCGACGACTTACGCGCTCGATGTCGCTGACTATGACGCTGTTGCGCAGATGGCTGCCGATGTGCTTGATAAACATGGGCGGATTGATGTATTAGTGAACAATGCCGGACACAGTTCACACAATCGGCGGCTCCTGAACACGACACCTGAAGAGGTGCTATCGGTTGTTGATTCTAATCTGATCGGTACGTTTTTCTGTACGCAGGCAGTTGTACCGGCGATGTTAAAGGCGAAATCGGGAACGATTATTAATATCTCGTCGCTTGCGGCGGTCACACCGGGGCCGTTTAGCGGTTTTGCTTACGGCGCGGCGAAGGCGGGTGTTATCAACTTTACCGAATTTCTTAATTCGGATTTGAGGAACACAGGTATCCGAGCGAGTGTCATCGTCCCCGGTGAAGTGGCAACACCGATTCTGGACAATCGCCCGATTCCGCCGGATGCTGAGGCTCGCGCCACGATGGTAGGTGTAGACGAAACCTCAGCGGCGATCCTGCTGATAGCGACGCTGCCACAGCGGAGCAATATCCCAGAGTTAGTCATCCGTCCGACGATACATCGGAATATGACAGGCGAAGTCGTCGAATTGGACGATTAACAGGTTACTGACCGTAAATTGTTGTTTGAGGATAGTATCGCGCCCAAGCGAACCAGTAGATATTGACAGCGGGTAACCGTTCCAGATGGATCCCTTTTTCTTTACCGGATGTTGCCTCGCCTGTGACAGTATTCCAACGCGTTCCGGTGTTATCCTCTACAAAATGCCCATCTTGAGAACGAAAGGTTCGCACATCTTTCGCGACATTCCGCTTAAAGACCGCTGTTGCAAAAGACGCTTTATCGTGGAAAATTAGCAGTGGGACTTTGCCAAGTGTATCGTTGACAACCGCAGTTTCAGCGAAGTGTGCTAACGGGTACGCCCGGAACTGCGTGTTACCGCCTTTCGTCTGCACTTGAACACCGATCACGAGGGATTTATTCGGGAGTCTGTCATCGGTGTATTCCGTTCCACTCACACCTGTATCTTGGCTGGTGTGATACCGTTGATACGCGTCACGGCTTAGACTTTCGCGCATACCATCTCTAAACGGAACTGAAAGCACGCTTGTATTCGGATAATTTGTCTGCCATGTTTTCCATGCAATCTGTGGCATAGAGGCGAGCATCTTCAACCGCTTCCCTTTCAGTGGTCCCTGTATCGCTTCCCCGGTGATATGCGACCAGAAGGAACGGGTCTGATGGTCGTACATCAACAACGCATCCCGCCATAATTTACCGCTGACACCAAAAGTATAGGTTTTACCGTCAAATTCCCGGCTATACACGATAGCCGTTTTGCAGAGCGGTCACCACGTCGTGGCGATGTTCAGTCCACCGACAACATCGTTGACGATTTCGTGTCCGTTGAGCAGATAGAGCGAGTAAGCGTGGCTTTCGTCGTTGAAAGTGACGCCGATGACAGGGGCATCCGAGTCTAATCTTGCGGCACCGGCAGAAACGAATTGTGGATCAGTAATCGCGGGGATCGCATCAAAGGGCAATAAGGTACGAATTTTGTCGTCGCTGTAATCTACCTGATCTTCGGCACTTGCGCAGGCAGTAGTGGCAAGTAGTAGTATAAGAATGAGTGTGTAGTTTTTCATGATCTTTTCCTTGTTTTTTGGGTATAATTCTCCAAGTCTGATATTTGCTTCTGAGAGAAGGTTTGCCAATTCCGAGTCCAATTCAATTTTAGGAGGTAGTGGGTTCGGTACATACGCCCAGTACGGGTGACTGCCGATGCTACGGAGGCATCTACCAGCATTTGAATTTCTGAATACCACTTAAAAGTTGTCACAAAACATCAACCGTGCTATAATGCTTTCAAATTATAGCACGATTATCAAAGGAATGCAAAGATGAACGAAACTTCAATTGAGTTACTTGAATCATTAACACAAGCAGACGGGATCCCGGGTTACGAGGGAGAAGTACGGGATGTTTTTCGGAATGCTGTCTCCGATGTGGGTCCGATAGGGACGGACAAATTGGGGAGTATCTTCTGCACGCGCGCAGGAAGTGCTGAAAACCCACGCATTGTGCTTGATTCACATTTAGACGAAATCGGTTTTGTCGTACAAAATGTTACAGATAAAGGGTTCGTCAAGTTTCTGCCGCTCGGCGGCTGGTGGGCGCACACGCTTTTAGCGCAACGCGTCAATATCACAACGAAGTTGGGGAAGGTGCCGGGCGTTATCGGCTCCACACCTCCACACTTGCTCTCAGGATCACGTGATAAGGTCTTAGACATAAAGGACCTTTTTATTGACATCGGTGCCGAGAGTGAGGAACAGGCGATAGAAGAATATGGTGTGGTCACGGGGTGTCCGATCGCGCCTTACGGTCCCTTTATGCGGTTGAAAAACGACAAACTGCTCACTGCTAAAGCGTTTGATAATCGTGTCGGTGTTGCGATCGTGATTGATGCACTTTTGCAGCTTGACGAACATCCGAACACCGTCATCGGTGCCGGAAGTGTCCAAGAAGAAATAGGATTGCGAGGGGCCAGGACGATGGCGGCAAGTGTGGAACCCGATCTCGCGATTGTGCTTGAGGGACCCCCTGGCGATGATACTCCAGGGTTAAGCGTTGGAAATACACAAGGGAAACTCGGCGGCGGCGTACAAATTCGGATTATTGATTCTTCAATGATTGTCAACCCGAAATTGGCGGATTTTGTGGTTGAGACAGCAAAGCAACATGAGATACCGTACCAACTTGGTGTGCGTCAATCCGGTGGAACAGATGGTGGCGCAATCCATCAATTTGGGAGAGGTGTGCCGTCCGTTGTACTCGGTGTACCGTCCCGTTATATCCATAGCCATGTCTCAATCATTAACACTGATGACTACACGGCAGCGTTGGATTTGACGATGCATCTTGTGCGTGCAATTGACGCATCTGTGTTGGAAGGATTTCTGTTCGATTAGTCACACATTTGAAGCGTGCTCTCTGACTTGGAGGATAAACAGTGGAAACGACCTTACCGAAAATCTCGTTTTGTGGGCATCAAATCAGTAAGTTGGTAATAGGCGATAACCCGATTTACGGCTATTCTCACTTTAACCAACTCCTTTCGCAACATCAGCAGGCGTATCATACACCGGAGCGGGTCGTGGCAACGCTCAAACGGGCAGAGGAAGTCGGGATCAATTCTTGGCAGAATAGTATGACAGATCGTTCAATGTCCGATCTACAGCGTTACCGCGATGAAGGTGGCACGATCAACTGGTTCTGCCTTAGCCAAGGTTCCCGCTGGTACGAGGATCCCGACCACGTTTTTGAAGCTGCGAAACACAACCCATTCGGTATGGCACCACACGGCGGTGGTGTTGGGCAAAGGTGTTTGCGCGAAAACAGGCTGGAGTATCTGCAGGACATCCTCAAACGGATTCGTGATACCGGGGTACTTGTCGGTTTGTCTGTGCATGATCCAAGACTTCTCCATATTGCTGAAGATGAAGCGTGGGATATAGACTATTACATGACAGGACTCTATAATCTCCACGGTGGTAGCGAAAAATTTACTCAAAAATTTGGCTACGCACCGTTGGGTGAAATTTACGCGCGGGAAGACCGAGATGAGATGTGTAAGGCGATCCAACGTACGGAGAAGCCGTGCCTCCTCTTCAAGGTGCTTGCGGCGGGTAGGACAATCGGAAGCCCGGAACAAATTCGGACAGAAGTGAAATTCGCGATAGAAAACACCAAACCGATTGATCCGTTGCTGCTCGGTATGTATCAACAATTCAGCGATCAGATCGGTGAAAACGCTGCGTTGATTACAGAACTTTGCGAGGCTATGGCTATATAGAATATTCTGTCAAATTCATTGAAGTTCAGTAAAACAAAGTAATTACTCAGCAAGGAGATCCGCTGCTATGAGGGCGCAAGAGAAATTAAAAATGCGTGTATACCAAACACATCTCGCTATCGGGATGACATTTGTACTCATCTGTCTGATGACAACTACTGCCCTTGCCCAGGGACAGAAGTTAGATTATATTGGCGGACCGTGGCTCTACGCGGCAATCCCGTGTGATGGAATCCCGTGCGATGATGTAGGTGCTTTGGAGACTGATTTCCTCTCTCGATTTACCGGTAAGCTTGTTTTGGAAAATGAAATTGCTCAGGGCATAGTGAAGCCTAAAGATATACTTTTCCTTGGAGGGCGTTTGACTTGGCAAACCGGATTTCTTGGCGGGCGGGAGCCAATATTTACAGACAATATAGGCGGTCTCGTTGATGGAGCCGACTTGAATCCAGCAGGATATTCAAATGCTGTGTTCTATGGGCTTATCGTTCTTGATATTGAAAAAAAATCTTCAGGTGCAAGAGTGCATCTCGGTTATGATGCTTATGCCAAAATCTGGCTTAATGGTGAAGTTATTTATAAATCTGAAGGGAGAAAGTGGGATGAAGCGGCGGATATGACAGAGAGTTTTGTAGTACCGCTGGAACGCGGAAAAAATATATTAGCTGCAAAGGTAATAGAAGGCATCGGTTGGAACCTGTTTGTCAACATCAAAGCGAATTTTAAAGTATCTTACCGGATCAGAAATGGTAAGATAATTCCTGATGATAGTTTACCTGTTGAACCTTTACCGGCAACAGTCGTAACTCGTTGGGCCGCGTTGAAAACCGGAAATTACCTCATAAAAAGAAACCGGGATTAGGTGGTCGCCCTGAAAGGTGATATTGTCAAGATCATATGGAGGCTGAAACATGGAAAGGCGTACATGTGGAAAATCTGGGATTGAGATCTCAGTGATGGGGATCGGTTGCTGGTCGTACGGTGGTGGCGATTATTGGGGACCGCAGGCACAGTCGGATGTTACTGCTGTTGCCAACGCGGCGTTGGATGCAGGCATCAATTTTTTCGATACGGCAGAGGGATATAATAACGGACGCAGCGAGGAGGCACTTGCTGTCGCACTCAAAAACAGACGACACGAAGCGGTCATCGGCACGAAGGTAAGCAAACCCGATCCCGCTACGATACGCGAACGCTGCGAAGCGAGTCTCGAACGCTTGCAAACGGACTATGTAGACATCTATATGATCCATTGGCCCGACGATGAGATTGCTATTGAAGAGAGTATGGCTGAACTCACGCGCCTGCAGGAAGATGGACTCATCCGTGCGATCGGTGTAAGCAACTTCGGGGTGGAGCAGCTCACGGCAGCACTTGAGACAGGAACATCTATTGCGGTGAATCAACTCTGCTATAACCTCTTGTCGCGGGCGATAGAGCCTGAACTACTCCCGCTGTGCCGAGAGCATAACGTCGGTATCTTGGGGTATATGCCGCTGTTACAGGGTATATTGACTGGACAGTACAAAAGCGCAGAAGAGATCCCGCCAGTACATTCTCGATTTCGCCATTTTCGGGATGACCGAGAGGAAGCTTCACACGGCGAAGAGGGTGCCGAAGAAGAGCTGTTTGAGACACTGGAGGTTATCCGAGGAATAGCGGAGACTGAACAGATTCCGATGGCTCGACTCGCGATTGCTTGGGCGATAGCGAGACCGGGTATCACGTGCATGCTCGTCGGCACCCGAAATATAAATGAACTGGTAGAAAACCTGCATGTTGTCGAATATACACCCTCTGATGATGTGATTGCAAGACTTGACACGGTGACTGCACCGCTTTTGGAGAAAATGGGAGCAAATCCGGATTATTTCACGGGTGCGCGTATACATTAGTTTTAGGTTGGCACAGCGATGCTCTGTTCCCAAAGACGGTTAGAGAGGAAAAAATTATGGCAGAACAGTTCGGTATTAAATTCAACAAAGATTTCGGGAATCCGTTGGCAACGGCAGCTGCCGATATTACACAAACGAATGCCGATGGTAAACCTGTTGTTCCTTTAACACAAGAACAGAAGTATCTCTTTGACAAAAACGGATGGCTTTTGGTGCCGGGTGTGTTAACAGAATCAGAGGTTGAGGAGATGCGCGATTTCTGTTATCAACTAAAGCGCGATCCTGAACCGATTCCGCAGCATCACCGCTCAACTTACGGCGGTCCCTTGGAGAAGTTAACAGATCATCCCGTGGTGGTAGCATTCGGGAACGAGTTTCTCGCATCCGCCTATCTCGCCTCAGACATCTGCTACGGTTTCCGCATGGAGATGAGTTTTATGGCACTGCGTTCTGCAACGGACGATCCGCCCTTCACATTTAGTCCGCATAACGGTAACGGTATGTTTCGGATGCCGGGTGATTGCCACCAATACCAGTGTTTACCGGGACAAGCGTATAGCGGTTTGACGCGTGTTGTATGGGAACTTAACCCTGTGGAAAAAGGCGATGGCGGCACGATGTTTATTACGGGCAGCCACAAAGCGGCTTATACCGCACCAGAGGATGCACATACGCAAGGCTGGGAATTTTGGGATACCTATTCATGTCCTGCTGGGTCTGTTATTATCTTCACAGAGGCAATTACGCATAGTGGACAAGCGTGGCAAAACCCTGATGTTGATCGGGTCGCTATTTTCAATGCTTATAACTCAGTAGATAAGCGGTGGACCCTGTCGAGACCGCCACAAGCGTTACTTGAGGAGATGCCTCCGAAACGCCAGACCCTCTTCCGTGATGCTTATGTGAAAGGCAATGTAACCGGCACAGCGTTTGATATGGCATTATGAATAACCGTCAGCGGTTAATTGTAGGAGCGAACTCGGCTCGCGATTCCGTCAGTTAAAATAACGCGTAGCTTGGAACGAAGTAGAATGGTTTTTGCTTGGGTGTTTCTTCAGGTTTACGGAGAGGAACGTGAGAATCCCAATCCACCTAACCGAACCGCAAGGAAAAGTAGAAATATGACACCGAAACAACGTTATTTGTTTGATATAACCGGATACCTTCATTTAGAAAACGTCATCACCGGTGATGCATTGGCGGAAGCCTCTGAAGCGGTTGATAGGTACATAACGACACCTCCTGATGCGCTGCCACCGGGTTTTGAGCAGAAAGGACTCCATCAACACGGGTTCGCTTTCGATAAATCGCTTGAATGCTTAACGACACATACGGCACTATGGCCGATCATCAAGGAGTTAACGGACAATCAACCACGGTTTGGTAGGGGTTCGTTGAAGCACGATAAGCACGATTTGTGGGAGGCGGGTGAGCGCGCAAGTGTGAATCCAGGCGGACTTCACTGTGCACGCGATGACTATGGATGGTATAGCACACGTTACGAGGTTGACAACGGACGTATCTACTGCGATAACTTCGTCTGTTTTCCGTATTTCACAGATGTCTATCCCGGTGATGGCGGACTCATCGTAATTCCGGGATCGCATAAAAGCGAATTCGCTCGACCAAAGGAGCTGCTGACGCTTAATGAGGAAGACGGGATTGATCCGCTTGAAGATCCTGTTTTTGTCAATATTACACCGAAGGCGGGCGATATTGTAATTATTTCGGAGCTGCTAACGCACGGTGTGCTACGTTGGAAGCCAAAAGATCGAGATCGACGGTTCCTCGTCCTGCGATATTTCCCGCAATACTCTGGTGCGCATAGCTTCCCGCAACCTATTCTGGACCGGTTATCGCCTGAGACGTTAGAATTGGTGGAATCTGCGGCGTATGGTCATATCAAGGAAATTGTAAAGCAGGATACAGTTACGCTGACAGTGTAAGAGGCGAATTTACGAAATCTAATGCTGAAAACACTATCGTTGAATTCTTCAAATTGCCCGCCCTCCAGCCAGCGGCGAGGGCATAATCGTTAACAGGCGGCACAAATATCTCGCACCCGATCAGCTACCTCTGATGGATGGGACAACACTGGATAGTCTGCCGCTCGACGCATCACAATATCTTCTCCAAGTAGGTCTGTGTGCTGCCGGAGGAACCACGCGGCACAAAACGGCAACATTCCCACCTGCGCTGCGCCTCGAAGTTCGTCACTATTGCCGTCGCCTATGAATATGCAGTCTGAAGGCGCAACGCCCAAACTCTTACAAGCATGTTGATAGATGTCGGAATCGGGTTTGACCATTCCGACCACATTGGAAAATATTGTTACCTCAAAAAAGTCGGACAAAGGACTATTTGCCCAATCCAAGACTGGTGAACCCTCGGTATTGCTGATAAGACCGAGCCTAATACCTGAAGTGGCAATTTCATTGAGCATATCAAGGATTTCGGGTGCTATACGACGCAGATGCACCGAACCAGCAGAATAGCGGCGTTCAGCGAGTGCCTTAATAGTATTTTCAGGCGATTCTCCGCCAAGCTTGCGAACGATATACCGTAGAATCGCCGTATAGTCTGAGAATTGTCCCTTAAGTCGTGGTAATCGAAGATTCTGGTACTCCTGCTGAAATTCTTTCACTGGCAACTGTAAGGCATGCGCAACTTCGGTGTGTGAAGGGCGGTCCGCGTCGAATTCCGAGATAAGTGTTTCAAATAAATCAAAGATGACAATCTTCACAGCCAATTCTAAACTCCTATTGACATGAGTCCTTTTGCTTTCAACTCAGCGTAATCTGCCAGATGTTCGTAGTAATAGTCCCTTTGTTTCATCATTAATTTTTGTGAACGATTGCCACTCGCTCCAATACACTTCCTATCCGTGGTAGATACGCGATCTCGCTGCTCAGACGTGCGACTGCCTTACACCGCAGCGCGAGTTCATCAGTTACTTTGATCGTATTCTTACGTGTATCAGGAATGGGTCCAAAACGCAGCAACCAATATATCCATGCCGTCAGGATACCCTTGTAATAGACAGTATCGTCAAGCGCGCCGCGAAATACAGAGGACAGTTCTGTCCGATAGATCGTCTCAATTTCTCTCGTCAAAACTTCATCAGATTCCCAACGCACTGGAAAAGGATAAGGCCCGAGGGGCGCATCAAGTAGAAAATGCCCATAATCACTGTATTCAAAGTCAACAAGTTTCACACCGTCATTCAGCAATAGATAGTTCTGCGGAGCGACATCCACGTGCCTGAGGGCAGAAAAAGGGTCGGCATCCGAAAGCGTTTCCTGTAATTCAGATAACTCACTCTCAACAGCGATAGATACAGGGCACTCAACGAATGTCGCGAGCCTGCGGAAAGATCGAAGAATTCCCTCAAACGGGTCTTTGCCAGTTTGGCGGAATGTTCCGAGATTCGTACGTAAGCGAAGCCATTCGTTTTTCTTACCATAGGTAGCTCCGTGCATGCGTCCCATCGTCTGCGCGTAAGTTAGTAGGGCGTGCCTTCGCTCGCGCGTGTTTGTGTTACGAAATATATCTCTGAATGAACGCGCCCTTGAGAAGTACTCAAATGCGATAAGCCCCTGAACAGCATCACCAGCGATAAACTTGGGGCTGATTGTCTGGGTGCTATCAATTTCACCCAAAAATTGAAGCGCAGCCCATTCATTGAAAAGTTTCCAAGCTGGACTCCCAACACAATCCGATTTAGGATTATAGGGTTCACGTTTAGTGTGTCTTGCCATCTTGACGAGAAACACTTCTGGCAAGGAACTCGGTCCATCGGCAACCCAGCATCGAAAGATACGGTTCTTCTTGAACCTCGTGCATTTTGTAAGCCGAATCTCGTGTTTGAGAGAACTCGAAAGACTATTCTCTATGCGTGATAACGGAATATCCATCTACAATCGTTTCCTTTATCGTTTGAGAGTATTGACAATTTTTTCGTTGCCCCCGCGCAATGCCATGTCGAGCGGTGTCTCGCCTTCATAGGGCTGAAACACAACTCTTTTGAATTCACGCAGCGGCCAGATGTTGAACTGTCTCTGCATCTGCTGTTTCAAATTCTGCCTGCCAACGTTCAATGTGTTCTTGGTTCATTTCATCTCCTTAAACAGAGACAAAAAACGTGTGTCCAGAGAGGATACCCAGTGGGATCCCCTTGGCCAGTGTCCACTTGCCATGGATTGAAAACAAAAGTGGCAGACCTAATGCCTCCCCTACAATACGAGGTGTTCGGACATCCAAACTAAACCTGTGCGGTGATTAATAACGACATACTCCATAAGGTTTTTCCTGCTCGAACGCCTTCTGTAATTATAGCACCCGCTTAGCGTCAAATACCAGAAGAAACCCAATCAGAGTAGCGTGATAGCACAAGGAATTGAGAAAACTCTAAAACGATCGAATGACCTTTGCGATCAAACGTTGTTTGAATTCCGAGGCATTCGTATCCCCGAGAATGATGAAGAAATCTGTGCCAGCATACCCCGAACGGCGTAATGCGAAATAGATGTTGATACCCTCGACTTGCCAGATTAGGCGACTGCCCAGGCTTAAGGCGGGACTGAAATCATAAGTGAGCGTTAGAATCTGTTGGTAGCGTCTCTCAAAATGCCACTGGATTTGTGAAGAGAGTCCTACGGTGAAGCCATAGGCACGGAGATTTAGATTTCCGCTGATGCGATGAATCCTCTCACCTGCCTGTTCACCCCAATTGTAAGTCATACCGATATTTTTGAACCTGTCAGAAGCACGCGCACGGAATCCGATACTGAAGACACTATCGCTGAATTCTTCAAATTGTCCGCCCCTCCAGCCAGCAGCGAACGCATAGTCGCTATGCGTTAGGATCAGTGAAGAGACATAGAAGTCACGCCGGAAGACTTCACCTTCATACGTGTTAGAGATTTGGCTTTGGACAGAAGCGGATGCCCTGCGGAAAAATCCTTCACGCCATTCATTTTTGATGAAGCTACCCAAACCTACGCCGCGGTAGCCAGTAAATGGTTGATAGCCGAGCCGGTTGACGAAATCCGGATCCACAAAAAACGCGGACAGGTAGTGTTGGAAGAGCGATCCGCTGTAGCCTACACTGATGAACCCGTTCCTGCCGTCTGATTTGCCCGCCGAAGTTTGGACGAGACGAGAACCCACTGAAAATTTACTGTGACGCATATCACCTGACAAGTAACCTACATTGTTCGCTCCGGTGTCGTGGTGATGATGCGAAAGGAACGCCGCGCTGATATTGGATGTTGCTGTGAGCGATTGCGTGGCTTGAAAAATAACGTTCTGGTTGTTTCGGTGATACGTGCCGAGAGTGCCAACCGAAGTGTTTTTACCAATTTTTCCAAAGAGGTTAAGCCCGCCATCCATATCCATTATCCGCCGCGAATGGAACAGGCGACCGAGGCGATAGACGTTGCTGCCTTCCGAAAAGAACGGGCGGCGATCCGGCACGTAGCGTTCACCGTAGGAGAAATCGATGCCTTCCACAGCCTGTTCGATATTGTCAAAATCAGGGTTGGCGGTACTGATGAGTCGCAGCTGCGGCGTAACCTCATAGCGGATGTCTGCCCCAACGCGGGCAGTGTACTCTCTTCGCGATTCGGAGATCGCTCCTACGGAAGTTTCCGGTTCACTGATACCACCAATCAGATAGGGTAATACCTTGAGTTCCCGCTTACGAGGTGGTGGCAGTACATCGATCCAGTGTCCATCGTTCTCGCGAAACTCATTCACTCCCAAATTACACCACCATGAACGTTCACCAGTGCGTTGTTGGAACCTGTCAACGTTAATGCCCATCCGAATAGATTTGGTCGTATCCGGGTAATCCAGCATCTGCCACGGGATTTTCATCTCCACAATCCAACCATCTTCCACAATTTGCGCAGCAACGCGCCACAATCCAATCCATTCGCTTTTCTCTGCACGTCCCGTAGCAAGATGCGCAAATTTCGTGCCGAGCGCGTTCGCCATAAAGAAGTTTCTATCGGAAAATTGGTGTGTGTGAAACGGATCGAGACTGAAAGAGACCCAATCTTCACCTTGAAACCGGGTCTGGTCTTTGGTTTGACGCGCCACAATTTTGTCAGGCACGTCATCGTAGAGGTGAAGTCCGACGTAGATGGCTGTGTCCGTGTAAACAACCTGACCGACCGATTGGCTCTTTGCCGGTTTTTCGGTGCGTTCGTCGGTGAAGCCGATGGCTTGCGGTGCATCTTGCCAGCAGGCATCGTCGAGAACACCATTAATGGTGGGTGGCTGCTCGGTTTTGATTGCAGGAAGTTCTTTCTGAACGGTTTGTGTATTTTCTTGCGTCCAAGTTTGTAGGTTTGTGATTAACATAAACAATACTGTTATGCGTATCACTATCATACATATCTCCTGTTTTGCTCGTCTGCGTATGGTTATCTGTGAGTTATTATAATCCAAGTTGTTACTAACAAGATTTTAGGCATGCAGAGACCATTTTTCATTTTTGGTATTACCTTCAATTAAACTGAGCGAAACCCGGAAGACTCGGCTCAAAAAGGTATGCCAACTTCGCAAACACAGCCCGATCCCCCGGCAGACTATCCACAACTACAAAAAAGAGATGACTCTCTGGCGTAAATTCATAGTCGAAGATCGAATTGAAATTGTAGGTAATCTCATTTACCATCCGTTCATCTACACGTTCAACAAAAATCCGCCACCCGATTTTTTGCGTAAATTGGTAATTGCTGCGGAGCCGGAAAATGAGCGTATTTCGATATGCGCGCCAAAAGAAATTCTCAAGATCCAGATCAATCGTGAACTTCCCGAAAAGGTTAACACCCCCGGAAAAACTGGTGAACCGATTGAATTCATCGCGACGGGTGCCGAAACGATTGAGAACCGACACCTGTCCCCACGGTGCCTGATAATCAATGTCTGCTCTGATGAACTTAGTATCGGAAAGTTGACCGACCTCGCGAAGCCGTCCGAACCCACCGGACGTGAAGAAGTTAAACCGTCCAATATCAATGTAGAAACGCGACTCGCTCAGCCGTTCCCGTAGCAACCCTTGCGCATTGGTTTGATAGAAATGGCGCGTATCCACCCAAAAAGATTCCACGAAATGTGCCTCTGGAAACTCATGTCTGTAACGAAGATGGGCACGTGCCCGGCGGAACGCCTCCTCTTCAAGCCCCATCTCGTTTGGACGAAAGCCGTCCTGAATCTCTTCAAGCCGGACGTTACCAAACCAACCTTCGTGAATCCATTCCATCGCGGTATGGTACGCCCAATGCATCTCACCGTCAATCAAATCAATGGCATATTGCGAGGCTGCTGTCAAATCTCTATGCAATCCAAATCGCCCATTCAGCGATAGGAGTGCGACATCTCGATCGGCTTGGTGTTTGTGGATGCCCATCGCGCCGATGACAGTCCGTTCACCGATGTCACGATTAATGCGTCCAGCTAAAAGGTTCGCCTGTTTTTTCTTATCCCCATCGTACCGATCAATCATTTTGCCATAGGTATTGATGACCGCGAAATTAGAACCCCCAATTCTGCCTGTCGTTTTCGCGCCCACATCAATCTCTTGGACGCGGCGAGTATAGAACAGATTCAGCGGCAACTCAAACAACTCAGCACCCTCCCTGAAAAATGGACGACGTTCTGGAAGGAATAACTCCCGGTCGCTTGAGATATTAATTTGCGTCGGATCGCTCTCCAACTGCGAAAAATCCGGATTCAGCGTTACATTCGAGGTGAGGTGTGTTGAAATTGGAAGCATCAGGTCTAACCCACTATCAAGGTCGTTCGGACGATCCACAAGTGCGCGATAGCTGCCGTACGGAAGTATCCCCAGTTTACGCTCCGTTTTCACTCTGTCTAAATCCAACCCAGTCAAATCGCCGTATTCCGACACCCGCCAGAAAAAAGCCGTCTCTGCCCATGAATGGGATTGACCATTGATCGGACGCACCCGCCAAAAGTTGATGCCCCAGGTGGTATCCGACCGATTAAAACGGACCTCACGAAACGGGATCGCAAATTCCGCCGTCCAATGATCAGTGTGTTTCTTGACTTTCGCCTCCCACTTTGCGTCCCAACTCATATCAAAAGCATCTTCATTGCCAACCCGCTCATCCGTTTGTGTGCCGAGTGTGTTGATCGCGAAGATGTAGCAGTTGCGCTGATCGTGATAGGTATCAAGCATCACTTCAATACAGTCGTTCTGCCAGACAGGAGAATCCCGACGCGTTAGGGTTTCCCGGAGACTCTTCATGTCCGGTTCCTCACAGCGCACACCGATATAGAGTGTATTTTCATCGTAGAGCACCCGAACTTCGGTGTCTAATTCAGCCGGATGTATTTCTCCTTCCTTTGCTCGGAAGAAATCGGTCGCGATGTCGGCGTGTTGCCAGACCGTGTCTGTTAGATCTCCATCAATAACGGGTGGATTTTCCACCCAAGTTGCCTGAATGGAGCGTCTTGTATTTTGTTGTGTATTTGCGAGAAGCGGTGTAACCAAAAGCAGTATCGGTATCCAAACGAGCGTGCATGACCATTGCCCGCGTCCAATTTTTTCCATTGTCACCTCGTTCTTTTAAGGTATTTGTCCGTAATGTGTTTATCAGTTTTACGAGTCAAATCAAATCTCCTTCATCAAGGTTTAACCCACACCGATGAAAATTCATCAGAAATTTGTAACCCCCTACCTGCCTAATCTTCTGTTTCGGAGAGTTTACGCATTGCGGCGAGATATAACGCTTTGCTTTGATTCCCGAAGGGTCCTGGATTGGTTGGATTTTCTGGAAAGTGTGAGAACAGACGCGCTTCACTGACTTCCTCAACGTCGAGTGGGCGACCTAATGCTTCTATTTCTCCCAAATAAGCGACACCCCAGTATTCGAGATTGAACATGAAGCAGTGAATATAACATAACACTTCAAGATTTTTCAGCGTTGCACCGGTCTCTTCCAGAAGCTCCCGGTGTGCGGTTTCTTCAGCCGTTTCCCCAAGTTCGGCGCGCCCACCCGGCAGCGTCCAAATGCCGTTATCACGCCATTTGCAGAATAGTATCTCGTTATCTTGATATGCGAGACAATTGACAAACTCAATTTTCCGTACGTCTGCTGGCGGTTCTCCGAAATAGAGTAACATGTAGCCATCCTGTTCCTCGATCTTTTGAACCATTTTTCCTCCCTAAATACGAAAGTCTACTATCGATAGTATTTGGATGAATAGAAACTGCGCGATCTGACTGGATTCATCTGTATTCCAAAAATTGGGAATACCAAGTTCATCAATAATATCTCCATGAAATTAAAAGACAATCGGAAGCTACAAAGCGTTTGTTCAATCGCTTCAGCCTGCTTTTTTAAGCGTTTCCGCGCACGACTCAGACGACTCTTAATTGTATTCTGAGATACACCCAAAAACTTGCTAATCTCCTCACAAGTCATTTCAGCAAGATAGTAAAGACGGATCACCGTACGGTCAGCCTCTCGGAGTTTACTAAGGAGTTTTTGAATCAAAGCGCGATGCGATTCTTTTCCCGTTTCCTCCTGTTGTTCTGCTACATACTTGGCATAACATAATTCTGCAAGTTCTTCAGGATCGGTTGATGTTAGCGACTGCAGTTGTGGTTGCGCGGCTTGTTTTCGGAGCCACGTGACGCAGAGGTTGTTGGCGATGACATAGAGCCATTTTGCGAATCGGTTTGGGTGTGTCAAGGTGGCGAGTTTTTGATACGCCGTGAGGAAAACCTCCTGCGTAATATCTTCTGCTATGTGAAAATCGTCAATTTTTCGCCATGCCAGCGCGTGAATCTGCGATTGATATTTCTCTACCAGAACAGCAAAAGCATCCGGATCGCCTTCCAGAGTGAGTTGAACCAACTTATCATCGTTATGTTGCATCGGGCACCTCCACAAGAAATCTGTCTTCTGTGGTTAAAGACGAAAATTGGGGGTCAAAAAGTTGCACTTTTCAGAAAAAAATGCGTTTTTTGTAAATAACACGCATGCGTCTGTAGCAGTGTCCCCAAACGGCACATAGCATTCGGAGGGATTTATAACACATCTTGATATTTTCCCAAAAACATGTTACCCTATAGATTACAGTGAGACGTGGCTATAGGCAGAAACAACCAACAACATATAAGACGGAAAAACGAAAGATGAAGAAAGAACAGATTGTCTCCCAAGATCCACGCGTGATGCCCGGCACTTCATAATTTAGAATATGACTATGATCAGTACTGGATTCTGATGTCATTTATAATTTGCATAAACTTTACTTCCTTGCTACATGGAGGTCTCAGATGCAGGCAACCCCACAAAACATACTGGAAGCATTCAACCAACTTCCTGAGATTGAAAAACACGTGATCGCTTCTGAAATCATAAAACAGGTGGCTCTGCTGGATATTCCACCTTTGACAGATAAAGCACTCACGGAAATTGCTGACGCACTGTTTGTTGAACATGACAAAATGGAGGCGGAAGATGCCGAGACAAAATCGAGGGGAAGTCTGGTTAGTTGATCTCGGAATGGTAGCTAAAGTTAGACCCTGCCTCGTCATCAGCATACCCGCTCTCGTCCAAGATCGCGCACTTGTCACCGTTGTGACACATACAACAAGCACGCGTGGTTCGAGATTTGAAATCCCTATAAAAACGAGATTTTTGGATACCGGTGTTTTCGATACACAAAGTCTGGTCACAGTCTCAGAAGCGAAGTTCTTGAGAAAATTGGGGAATCTCCAACCTGATCAGTTATCAGAGGTCGAAGACGCGGTGCGTCAGTGGCTGCAACTTTGAGCGAAGATGCCGCAAAATCGCACTACCACGAACCTACCCTCAAAATCCAGATTGACAAAACAAGCCGACAACATATAAGACGGAAAAACGAAAGATGAAGAAAGAACAAATTGTCTCCCAAGATCCACGCGTGATGCACGGCACCTTAGTTTTCGCTGACACGCGCGTGCCAGTTGAAAGCCTGATTCAACACCTTGTTGCCGGCGACTCGCTTGATGTATTCCTTGACAATTTCCCGACGGTCTCCCGCGAGCAGGCAGTGGCTTATTTGCAGATGACTCTGGAGTTCGCTCATGCGCGTGCTGCTTGATGAGCATCTACCTCACAAACTGAGGCAACTTTTCGTTGTTTCAATTGAGGTTGTCACTGTTGGATATCAGGGATGGAAGGGGCTTCTTGGATGACGGGGATGACATAACTCCGAATTGTTAAGTTGTCAAAGTCGTCGGTTTCTACGCGGGGTTCCGGTTCCTTCCGGTGATCAAAAACGACATAGTATCCCTCCTGCACGTTTTCCAGTTTGAGATACGCGGCGAGTTGTACTTTACCTGCCTGATACCGAGTATCGCCTCGCCAAATCTTGGTTTCGACGGTGTACTTGCGTTGATTGTGAGTGATAAGGAGATCCATCTTCCCGCGACCGGTTGGTACTTCAAATGACATGATGCCGCCCACTGTTTGGACGAATGAATCCAAATACGTCTAAGAAATGCTTGAAAAATTATTGTTTTCTGTTATTTGAAGTATCTAATGCCTCCGCAGAAGTTACTTTCACCGGTATTGGTTCACATGAATGTCGAGTCAGATATTCAAGTACTTCATCTTGCATTTTCAGAATCTCTGTCGGATATCCAGTTGAGATGAGCGAAAATTCTTCAGGTGTTGCCTTAACTCGCAGTTGTAAGAGCAAGTTTTGAAAATACGCTATGCGTTGTTGGCTTGCTTTGAGTTCTTTGTCATTTTGAATCATTTTCTCACCTCTACAATACCGCGTCGCGTTCCACTGCCAAATTGAGCAATCACCTCATCAATCATCGCTTGATGTATTCCTATAGGCAATTCACCTGTTTCGTTCAAATTGGGAAGAGCCATCAATTAAGTCTTCTTATGGGTAATTATACCGAAAATTCTAACCTGTCTCAAGGTTTTTGCGTAAAAACGGACGCACCGAAGTGATGCTTACAAATTACTCGCGACTTTGATGCGGTTTTGTGCGCGGGCGAGTGCCGCTTCTGCGCGCGGGCGGTTCAGGTCGGGGGCGTTTGCTTTGAGTTGTGTTTGGGCACGCGCGAGTGCGCTTTCTGCACGCGCGACATCAATTTCCGATGCCCACTCCGCAGTCTCAACTAAGACGGTGGCACCCGTCCGAAGCACTTCAAAGACACCCCCGCTGGTTGCCATTAGCTGTGATGTGTCCGATGATTCACGGACACGAATCTCGCCAACATCTAACGCAGTAAGAAAAGGAATATGCCCCGTCAGAATCTGAAAGCTGCCTTCGACTCCGGGCGCGTGAACGCTTGTTACGTCCCCTTCATAAATCAACTGTTCCGGTGTCCGAATTTCAAGGTGAAAACTTCTATTTAGCATAAGATTGAGTTCTTTCTGAAAGCCGATTACTGATAGCCAACTGCTAACGACTAATCCGCTGCTGCTTCCATGTCTGCATCTTTCGCTTGCTCAAATGCTTCGTCAATAGTGCCGATGTAGCGGAGTGCCTGCTCGGGGAGTTCGTCGCAATCACCGTTGAGAATCGCTTGGCAGCCTTGCACAGTATCCTCAATTTTGACATATTTGCCGGGAATCCCCATAAAACGTTCTGCGACAAACATTGGTTGTGTCAAGAACATCTCTATTTTTCGTGCTCTGTTGACAACCAACTTCTGTTCATCGGATAGTTCATCTACGCCGAGGATGGCGATAATGTCCTGAAGGTCTCCATATTCTTGCAGTACCTGCTTGACCCTAAAGGCGGTTTGATAATGCTCATCGCCGATAACCTCCGGTGCCAAAATACGCGAACTTGAAGTCAGCGGATCGACAGCAGGATATCTGCCTTTTTGGGTGATAGCTCGTTCGAGTCGCGTCACAGCATCAAGGTGTGCAAACACAGAGACAACAGCCGGATCGGTATAGTCGTCAGCAGGGACGTAAACCGCTTGGAATGAGGTAATCGAACCGTGTTGTGTGGAAGTGATTCGCTCCTGCAACTCACCCATTTCAGTTGCGAGTGTCGGTTGATATCCGACAGCGGAGGGCATCCGCCCGAGGAGTGCTGACACTTCACCGCCTGCGAGTGTAAAGCGGAAGACGTTGTCGATAAAGATGAGAACATCTTGCCCCTGCTGATCGCGGAAGTATTCCGCCATAGAAAGACCAGCAAGGCCGACGCGGAGCCGCGCGCCAGGCGGTTCATTCATCTGTCCAAAGACCATTGCTGTTTTGTCAAGCACGCCGTAATCGTCCATTTCAAGCCAGAACTGATTCCCTTCGCGTGTCCGTTCACCGACACCACAAAAAACGGAATAACCCCCGTGTTGTGTCGCGATGTTGTAAATCAGTTCGGCAACAAGCACTGTCTTACCGACACCGGCACCACCAAAGAATCCAACCTTTCCACCTCGGACGACCGGTTGAATCAGGTCGATGACCTTGATGCCTGTTTCTAACATTTCGGTAGATGTGCTGAGTTCTGCCTGTGGCGGTGGTGGTCTGTGAATAGAATAGCGTTCAGATTCACCGACATCACCCCTTTCATCAATAGGTTGACCAGTTACGTCAAAGACGCGCCCGAGAACTGCATCGCCAACAGGAACAGTGATGGGACCGCCAGTATCAGTTGCGAGTGTGCCGCGAACCAATCCATCGGTTGTATCCATAGCAACTGCTCGGACTCGGTTTTCGCCTAAATGCTGTTGTACCTCAAGGACCAGTTCACTTCCGTCGTAACGTTGAACTTTAACAGCGTTAAGGATATCCGGCAGTGTGCTTTCCGAGAAATCTATGTCAACTCGCGCACCGACAACTTCTAAGATTTTTCCTTGGTTCATGAGATATTCCTTTTTTAATTCTTAATTCAGAGTGGTTGACTGCTTTTCAAATCCAAAAACTGTAGTAGGTCCAAACATCTTTGCTTTGCAAGGGCATTCCATCGTATACAAACTCGGAGCGATTAGAGATTCGGACACGCCTTCTGAAAGTCGTTAAGCGCTTCTGCCCGATTGATTAACGCGTATTGCCGATTTCGAGTTGGCATCAGGAGATTCACGCGTTGGATTTTCTGATTCAGATTTTCGAGTTTCTCACAGTATTGTTCAATACCGCGGGCACGTTCATGTTCAAAACTCCGACGGATCGTTTCACGTCGGTGTGGATACTGCTGGGCGATAGCCTCCAACCGTTTTCGACGACCTTGCAGATTTTTAAGGAGCCTTTCAAGTTTCGCTTTTTCTTTCTTAATCTCTTTCTCTAACTCAACCCATCGCGGTGTAAATCCGTTCTCTTTCAAGAGCCGGTTCGTCATTCGGGCTTGCGGTGTTAGGAAAGGATTCGTATCGAACTTGAGCGGTTTACCTTTGCCCGGCAAATTGGCGAATTCGCCGCGTTCCATCGCCTCTTCAATCTGTTTGTTGACGTTGATTGACATTTGGAACCTCCGGACGGCAGGACGGAATCTGTCTGCTACTTTGCTACGGCAGGACGGAATCTGTCTGCTACTTTGCTACGGCACGACGGAGCGTGCCTACTACTTTTAACCCTCTAATGCGGCTGCACCACTGACAATCTCTGAAATTTCTGTGGTAATCTGTGTTTGACGTGCTCTGTTACGTTGAAGAATTAACTCATCAATGAGTTCTTTTGCCTTTTGTGTGGCGTTTTCCATCGCCGCCATTCTTGCGGCTTGCTCCGCCGCGTTGGAATCCAAGAGCACCTTCCACATTTGCATATTCAAGTGTTTTCCAAGCAGCATTTCAAAGAGTTCCACCTGTCCCGGTTCATAGATATAATCCAGGAAAAGTTCATCACCTTCTGGTATTTCCGGTTCTAATGGAAGGAGTTGTTCAACAAGCACAGTCTGGAGAATGGCAGACTTGAAATTATTGTAAATGACCTCGACCTTGTCAATTTTTTTGTCGGTATAGAGATGTTCAAACTCGTGGACAACGTCAACGGCTGTTTGGAATTCAAGCTGGCGGAAAATATTGATGTATGAATCGGTAATGTCGTAGCCGCGGTGCACAAAATGCTCGTGCCCGCGTCTCCCAATACAGATAAGCGTTACATCCGCGCCACTTTCTTGATAGTGTTCTATACGTTGTGTAGTTGTCCGAATAAGGTTACTGTTGAAACTGCCACACAAGCCTCGGTCGGCGGAGACGGAGACGATACAAGCGTGCTTTATCTCACGCGTTTCAAGCAGCGGATGTGTCAGCGCTTCATTTTCAACGTCCATCTGCGAAATCAGGTGTCCTAAGACCATGTTGAGTTTATCAGCGTAGGGGCGAGTCGCTATAATATTTTCTTGGGCACGGCGGAGCCGCGCTGCAGCGACGACGCGCATCGCATCGGTAACTTGTTCAATGTTTTGAATGCTGGTGATGCGCCGCCGAATTTCTCGTAACGTTGCCATGGTTATTCACCTTCTGTGGGCGCGTCCTCTAATTCGGTGGATGCGTTCGTTTGTGCTGGTGTTGATACAGGTGTTTCACTCCAGTTGTCCTTGAATGCCTTGACAGCACCGTGCAAGGTTTCAAGCAGTTCATCACTGAGTAAGCCGGTCTCTGCGATTTCTGCAAGGAGTTCTGCATGATTCCTATCAAGATATTGCAGGAATTCGGATTCAAAGCGTGCGACTTCTGTCTCAGGTACATCATCCAGGTAGCCGTTGGTACCACAAAAAATAGAGGCGACTTCCCGTTCCACAGGCATCGGTTGGTATTGCGGTTGTTTCAGCAATTCCACGAGTCGTGTGCCGCGTAGCAGTAGAGATTGTGTTAAAGCATCTAAATCCGATCCAAATTGTGCAAAGGCAGCAACTTCTCGGAAACTCGCTAAGTCGAGTTTAAGAGTCCCTGCTACCTCTCGTGTATCCATCGCTTTTACTTGAGCATCACCACCGACACGGGAAACAGATAACCCGACATCAATCGCAGGTCTCACGCCTTGGTTAAACAGATCTGTTGTGAGGTATATCTGTCCATCAGTGATAGAAATAACGTTCGTGGGAATATAAGTCGTTAAATCGCCTTCAAAGATTTCAATAATCGGTAGAGCCGTGAGAGAACCGCCACCGAGTTCGTCACTGAGCTTTGCTGCGCGTTCTAAGAGACGTGAGTGTAGGTAAAACACATCACCCGGATATGCTTCGCGCCCTGGCGGTCTGCGTGAAAGCAGCGACATCTGGCGATATGCCCACGCGTGTTTCGTCAGGTCATCGTAGATAATAAGCGCGTGTTTACCATTATCCCTAAAGTACTCACCCATTGCAGTCCCGGAATAAGGTGCGAGGTATTGCAGCGGTGACGGTGCACTTGCTGGCGCAGAGACGATAGTCGTATACTCCAACGCGTTATGCTCGCGAAGCGTAGCGGCAACTTGTGCCAAAGTAGAACCTTTTTGACCGATAGCGACATAGATGCAATAGACATCTGTGTTCTTCTGGTTCAGGATGGTGTCAAGCGCAATGGCGGTTTTGCCGGTTCGCCGGTCTCCGATAATGAGTTCGCGTTGACCTCGCCCAATGGGTGTCAGACTATCAATCGCTTTTAAGCCTGTATAGAGCGGTTCCCCAACGGGTTGCCGTTGGACGATGCCCAACCCTTTTTGTTCCACAGGGAGTCGGTGTTCTGTTTCAATATCGCCCAAGCCGTCAATAGGTTGACCGAGCGCGTCAACAATCCGCCCGAGGAGTGCTTCACCGACGGGGACTTCCGGTAGTCTTCCGGTCCGTTTGGCGGTGTCGCCTTCGTGTATGAGTTGATCTTCGCCGAACAGAACACACCCGACATTATCTTCTTCGAGGTTGAAAGCGATGCCGTAGATGTCGTTAGGAAATTCGATCATTTCGCTTGCCATCGCATTGGCAAGTCCATGCACCCGCGCGATGCCATCGCCTACCTCCAGCACGGTGCCAGAATCGTAGACATCCACGTCCTGTTCAAACTGTTGGAGTTGTTGTTTAAGGATATTTGATATTTCGTCCGGTCGGACTTCTCTTGCCATATTTTCAGTCCTCTGTGAGGAATGGTTATCAGTCTTCGGTTATCGGTTTTCGGTTAAGTCAGAGATATGTTGTAATAATCTATCCTCTCTCGGCGGACACCAAATAGGTATAAATTGTTACAAAACCGTCTCTTAACTGATAACTGACAACTGACAACCAATAACGATTACCCTTTTGCGAGTTGTTGCTTCAGGCGTTGGAGTTGTGATGCGACACTTGCATCAAAAACGGTGTCATCTAATTGCACGATGAACCCACCTTGGATCTGTGCATCGGTTGTGGTTTCCAACCGCACCTGTTTTCCCGAATACGCGCTTAATTGCGCTGTGAGCCGTTCCGCTTGCTCTGACGTTATAGGCACAGCAGTCGTCACTTTTGCAACGAGCCGACCCGCGGCTTCGTCGACAATCTCTGAAAAGACATCCATAATTGCGATGAGGTAACGTTCGCGCTGCTTTAATGCGAGTAGTTTGAAAAAATTAATCGTCAGTGGCTGCATTGCGTCGGCGAAAAGCTCCTGAAACGTCTCGCTTTTGAATTGTGGAGATAGTACAGGACTATGGATTAATTGCGTGAATTCCTCGGATTGTTCAATTAATTCTCGCAGCTTATCTATATCCGCGATAATAGACACCAGCGCATTTTGTTCCAACGCTGCAGCGTATAAGGCACGCGCATAAGGTTTTGCAACCCGAATGTCTCTCATAGTTCGTTTTCACCTTGAATAAAAAAGGTACTACTAACGCGAGTCCGCTGGCAATCTGCTAATAGATGCGTCAATAATATGCTGATGTCTCTCTGCGTTGAGTTCTGCACTTATGATTTTACTGGCAGCATCAATTGCGAGTTCAGCGACAACACCGCGTAGTTCGGAGATGGCCTCATCTTTCTCACGCTGAATTTCTGCTCTGGCTCTCGCGACTTCATCCTCTGCTTCTTGTCGCGCCTGTGCAAGAATGTCCTGACGTTCGGCGTTCCCCTGTTCAATCGCAGTTTGGATTTTGGTCTGTGCCTCGGTTTCGATATCGGCAAGGCGTTGACGCGTCTCAGCGGTGAGACGGTCTAACTCTTCGCGATCTGTCCGCAGCTGCTCTAACTGTGTAGCGATTCCTTCTCTACGTTCGTCTAAAAGTCCACCAACCTTACCAAAAACGAACTTCCAAAGTACGGCAAGTACGATCAGAAAGCCGATAACTTGGATGAGGATCGTCTGCGGGTCAATTCCGAGCTGGCTTAGGAGTCCGCCACCGGCGGGTGCCTCAGCAGCGAACGCGCCGTTGAGACAGGTGCCCATTAAAATCGCTGTATATAGGACGTAATTTGTTGCCCTATGCTTGGTGTTTTGCATAAGTCTGCTGTACTCTATTTTTGAAACTGAAGACGTATCCGTTTGTGCGTGTCGTCTGGAGGATCCGTCTCGGCTCGCAAACCGTGCCATACGTCTTCAGTCAGGCGTTATTTAATTTCCGCTTCTGACATCTGTCGCAACTCGTTTCGCATCTGCATCAATCATCTCTTTGAGGATTTCGCCCTCTGGCAGTTTACCATACAAGAGAAAGAACATTAAAAGCGAATAGATAACGAGCGACTCAATGAGTGCCAAGCCGATAATCATTGCAGTTTGGATCTGCGGTGCAGCATCGGGTTGACGTGCGATCCCTTCAAGAGCGGTACTTGCAGCATTTGCTTGTGCCCTTGAGGCGAAAATGACAGCGATCGGCAATCCCAAAGTTACACCGAACGCCAACACTGCTAAATAAATCATGAAATGTCCTCCTTGGACGGATACGGACTTGTCGTAGGGGCGGGGTTACCCCGCCCCTACAAGTCCCAGAAAATTAGTGATGCGCTTCATGCGCGTCGTCATGGTGTTCTATAAACAACACGATGTAGATAGTTGTTAAAATAGTAAAAACGAATGCCTGCAGGAAACCAACAAACAGCCCGAAGAACAGCATCGGCACTTGCACCGGAATAATCGGTATGGTATCTGCAATCAGCACGATAAGTCCGAGTTTTGTGAGTTCAATAACCACCGCTTTCTCACCAAAAATGTTTCCGAAAAGCCGGACAGCCAGTGAACCTGCCCGCGATAACTGGGCAACAACTTCAAGTGGGAACATTAAGAAGCCTAACCACGGTGGGTCACCAGCTAAATGTTTCAGATAGCCCCCTATCCCGTTCTCTTTAATAGCAATAATTTGAACGCCTAATACAGCCGTTATACCGAGGGCAAGCGTTGTATTCAAATCTGCTGTTGGGGGTTGAAGCCCTGGAATGATTCCGAGATAGTTCAAGGCGACGATAAAGATAAAGAAGGAGCCGACGAATGGGACATACTTTTTGCCGTGATCGCCTAAAATCCGCCCGAAGAAGTCCATAATACCGCCAACAAACACCTCTAACAGGGTTTGTCCTTTCCCCTCAGGTATCCGTTTCAACTTCCGGGTGGCGAAGATAAAAAGCAGTGCTAAGACAAGAACAGCAAAGTATGTGTTAGGAATGAGATCGGGCTGATGCCACCGAGTCGGTTCCGGGATTATTTCATCCGGTAAAAGCTGTGAAATCGGAGAGAGCAAACTACGGTGACCATTCTCGGCTGCGAAACTCCCGACGACTATTGCCAAACTGAGTCCCACAACCAAGCAGATAAACGATAGCTTTTTCATATTTTATTACGGTGTCTCTTATAGAGTAAAGGTAGCGGTGTTTTTTTGAGTGCTTTCCTGTTAAGAGTCAATTTGAAACCTTCACCTCACGACTGATTGGAATCCTTATTGGAAAGGATGAGTACCATCAGGCTAATCGCTTTGATAATAATAGCACCTTGTACTAAGGCGATCCCGCCAGCGAGCGCGTAAACGTTCATCCACTCCATTTTAAACAGAAGATAGAGCAATCCGCCAAGTACTGCGTATTTACCGATCGCGATGAAACCCAGCAAATACTTCGCGCGCCTCGTTTTCCCTGGACGCATAAGTCGTCGAACAGCGAATTCAAGCGACCAGAACAGACTCAAACTGATAGCACTGCCAATCAAGAAACTCGGGAGCGCAAGACGTTTGAAGACTAACAACACTGCCGCAATAACGACGGTGAGACAAATCGTCAAGATGTAGATATGACGGATGGATCGGTCGCCAAATTCTAACACGGGACCCATCTCAGCAGCTCCTTTGCTACGCTTCTTCGGTGTCTTGTGCTTGTCCTGAAGTGTCGTGGCGTTTTTTTGCTAAGCGTGCAAGCCGTCGGTTCCAGCGTGCGATTGAACGGAACATCTCCATGAATCCGGCGGCGACCCCTATACCGAAACCGATGAAGGATCCAACCGCTGCGTTGCCTAATTTTCCACCGATCCACTTGCCCCCGAAATAACCGATACAGATCGCAAGCGCAAGTGTTATCCCGATAGATGCGAGGTCAAACATTCCCACATTTTCATGTTTGAATTGGTCAAGCCGACGTTTAAACATGACGGTTGCTCCGATAAAATGAAAACGGTTTTAGAAACAAATTGCCTCGTTAGCAACGCTATATATTATATCACAAGATTGTGGAGAATGCAAAAAAAATGGAATATTTTCTGAACCAGAAGTTGGCGGCTTAACCTTATAATTACTTTATTTTCCTTGAATCAAAACTGCCCAATGCGTTTTGGTCGGAGCTGACAGGGTTATGCTATCGCTGAACGGAATTTCCTCTGCCTGTGCCCACTCACTTTTAGCGATATTTAGCCATCTTACTGTTAGCATTTTAGCATCTTTCATAGCACCTAAGTTGATATCGACCGAGCCGCCATTCGGAAAATAGACAGCGTATTCCCGTCCCGGATTTGCGATGGTATACGCGCCGTTATCTGCTCTATTAGAAAGCAGCTCGTTGCGCGGTTCGCACGTGAAGATGTCCATTTCGTCTGTGATAGTTCGCATACTCTTGAGGTGTGCTTGCGCCGTTTTGTTCAAGCCAACACCACTATCGGGACGGTGGAACCGTGCCGATGCAAATCCACCGAAGATATTTCGCCAAAACCGCTCTAACCCATCTTGTGTACTGCCGAACCGTCCGCCATCAGCACCGTAAATTTTAATATTATTGATGGGTCGGATCGGTGAGAGTTTTGCTCGAATTTTCTGAGCGTTATCCCAATGCCGCTGCCGTTTCTGGTGGTTATTCTGCGATATATCACAAAACGAGTAGGTTTCAGGATGGTCAAACGTCGCTTTATGCTTCTCGTCGGATAGATCCCACGGATCCCACATCTCAGTCGTTTCAACGACACGTCCAGACTCTGCTGCTTTCTGCTGAATATACGTTGCCCAATATTCACCCCATGCAGCCGTGACAGCAGTTTCGTTGTCCATGCAGTAGAGTATATGTCCATAGGGAAGCGACTCCGCGAGCAGTTTATCCACAAATTTTTGCTGGTATTTCAAGACAATTTCTTGATTGCGCTCTTTCGGGACAGACCAGAAAAAGTTGTTCCCTGTTGCAACGGGATGGCTGTTAACAACAGTGGGTAACCCTGTCTCTTCTACTGTGTAATTGCTGTTATTTTTTGGATTGAATGGATTCGCATCCCAAGGCTCTCGATAATAGTTGAAGGTCGCCCATACCTCGATTTGGACGATAATATCCATCTCATGGGTCCACGTGATGAAGTTCCGAAAACGGTTCCAAAATTCGTCATTCCACTGATTTAAGTCATAGCCGTCGCCGACTTTTTTGAAGGGTGGCACATCGCCTTCATCAACCCAACTCATTGTGCTCCGTACATAGTTGCCACCGACCGACTTCAACAGTTCGAGATGCTCCTTGAGATTCGGAATCTGAAACAGATTGTCCTCGACTGAACCGCCGATGAGCAGAATCGGCTTACCTTTATACTGCCAGTAACGCCGGTTTTCTTTATAAATCTGGATTCTATTTTTTTTCATTTCTGTATCCTTTTCGGTTTTGGTGTTCTGCGCTGCTGTGCAAAGGAATACAAATATGAGCAGAACCAATACAAACTTGTGCGGTTTCCACAGGCTTTGCATAAGATTGCTCCTAATATAAGGTTTATTTGGCAAAGGTCGTTACTAAGACTAAACGGTATATATTATATCATACGGATTTGAAGGAATACAATCAAATTGTTCATGAACAAGGCACGGATATCGGTGGAAATCTAAAATGCCCGAATCACCTTTGCTACCAGACGAAGGAAGGCGTGTAAGTCTTGTTACTGATACTTTTCTGACTGCATTCGGTAGAGTGTTGCATACCTATCGCCTTTGTTCATCAGTTGTTCGTGGGTGCCTTCCTCAAGGATTTTCCCTTCGTCAATCACGAGAATCCTGTCTGCCATACGAACTGTTGAAAAGCGGTGGGAGATTAACAACGTTGTCACGCCTTGTGTGAGCATTTTGAAGCGTTGAAACAGCGCATATTCGGATTCTGCATCCAATGCGGCTGTCGGTTCGTCAAGGATTAAGATTTCTGCGTCCCTCATAAAGGCACGTGAGATGGCGATTTTCTGCCACTCTCCGCCGGATAAATCAGTGCCGCCGTCAAAATGCCGTCCGAGTAAGGTCTCGTAGCCGTCAGATAGTTGTGAAACGACGGTATCTGCTTGACCTTGCTCCGCTGCCTGAATTACCGCAGATTCGTTGTTGACCTGCTCTACGTTCCCGATACCGATGTTTTCCCCCGCGGTTAAAAAAAAATGTGAAAAATCCTGAAAGACTGGGGCAATTTTCTGGCGTAAACTCTCAAGGCGATACTGATGTAAGGGAACATCGTCGATAAATATCTGTCCCTCTGTTGGGTCATAAAAACGGCAGAGGAGTTTTATAAGTGTCGTTTTGCCAGCACCGTTTTCGCCAACGATAGCGAGCGTCTCTCCAGCATTTACTAAGAAGGAGATGTCGCTGAACACGGTGTTTTCACGTCCCGGATACCGGAAAGAGACGTTCCTGAATTCGATGGTTCGGTTAATGTGCGAGAACGTCTGGAGTGACTCGGCAGTTTTCACGGTTGGTGCCAACTCGAAGAAGGATGATAAAGTATGAAATTCTATTGTGGAGCCGGTCAGATTCCCAATTTTTAAGGTTAGCTGCCAGAACGCCACTTGTAAGCCATTCACAATCGAAAAATACATTGCTACCTCGCCGACGGTAATCTTCCCTTGAAACGCGATCAGCACGACGTAGATGTACAGAACTGTGAGTCCGATACCGTGTAAGAGTGTAAAAAGCAGAGTGATTTTGGTGTGTGAGATTCTCACAGACAGGAATCGTTTGAAAAGCGTGTCAAAAAGTTCCCGGTACCGATCGATAAAGTAGGCACCCAGATTAAAGAGTTTTACCTCTTTTACGGACTCAAGATTAAAAAGGAGTCCATGGAAGTATCCCAATTGACGGGATTCCGGCAGCTGCTCCCAACGGGTGTCGAAGGCGTATTGGTGATGGCGATATTCTGCGAAGAGGTGCGGTAAAGCAACAAGAACCATCGCAATTGGGATGAAGGGGCTGATGGTTATCGTCAAACTTAAGAGGGAGATGAGCGTAATGCCGTTGCTAATCGTGGATGACAGCACCCAGAGCATGCCTTCAAGGAGCGTTGAGTTTTCTCTGAGGAAGCGGAGTTGATCGTAGAATTTGCTTTCATCAAAGTATGATAGTCCGGTGAGTTGCGATGCCTTTTTCATGACCTGCTCGTCTATGTCAGCAATGAGCAGGTCTGAAAGCGTAGAGCGAACAACATCTGATGCTGGATTCATAATGAACGGAAGAATGTTACAGAGGATACAGCCGATGCCGAGAAAGATTGTTGTCGTCTCCAGTGCGGTTCCGGTCTTCACAATGGCTACCACGTCGTTGACGAGATGATTGAGCAGGAACGCGGAAGTCGCCGGAAGGCTGCTGGAAATAACAAGGAACAGCAAAAGTAAAGAGGTGCGTTTGGCTGAAGTCTGCCAAGCCAAGGCAAGTACCTTCAGACTCATTTTCACAGTATCAACGACCAATGTCTTCCAAGAAAGTAGTTTTTTAAACATCATAATGTTCCGCTTGGAGGGTGTAGAGTCGGGCATATAACCCGTTGTCCTTCATTAATTCCGCGTGAGTCCCTTCTTCGATGACTTTTCCGTCATCAAGGACAAGGATTCGCTCCGCCATACGTACAGTTGACATGCGATGAGAAATCAGGACGGTTGTTTTCTCTTTCGTTAATTCCTGAAATCGGGCATAGATATCGTGCTCACTGCGGACATCAAGGGCTGCGGTAGGTTCATCCAAAATGAGAAGTTGTGCGTCTCGAGTGAGGGCACGAGCGAGCGCGATTTTTTGCCATTGTCCACCTGAGAGCTCTGTCCCCTCTTCAAACTGACGCGAGAGTATAGTTTCATATCCGTTTGGGAGTTGGTCGATAAAATCGGCACCTGCTTTTTCAGCGGCTTCCTTGATGTGCTCTAATTCAGAAAGTCGGTCAACATTACCGAGTCCGATATTTTCCTGTGCACTGAGTTGGTATTTGAGAAAACTCTGATCCACGACGCTCATTTGGGCGCGTAGATCGTCCACATCATAGTGATGAATGGGGACATTATCGAGATGAATATCTCCATCACTCGGATCATACATTCGTGTGATTAATTTCACTAAGGTCGTTTTGCCAGCACCATTTTTCCCAACGATGGCGACGGTTTCTCCAGCGTGAATGTTCAAAGAAATACCGTCCAAAATCTTTCGGTCTGTGTTTGGATAAGAAAAGGAGACATTTCTCAATTCAATGCCTTTTTGAAAGGGACGAGGTGCCTTTTTGGCGAACGCTTTCGGGGTCATTTTAATGACTGGCTTCCTTTTAAGAAAATCATAAAGGTGGGTTAAAAAGCTCCCAACGTGGTGCATAAAGGCGAAGTTGAAAAGGGCGGTGCTCATGCTCGTCCAGATGATAAGGACTGCACCCGCGTAGGCAGTGAGTTCACCGATACTTAACTCGCCGCGAATCGTCTGTCGAAAAAGGGCGACATAAACGGCACACACGGCTGTACCGCCCAATAAGGCATAGAGTGAAAGCGTACGAAACTCACGCTTTCGGACAGACCAGAGCACACCGAGAACCCGAGTAAAGATACGCCGATACTTGCCAAAAAAGAAATTGTGTAGCCCAAAAATACGCACATCTTTAGCGGTATCGTGAGAGAGGAACTGATTTCTGAAGTAATCGAGTTTTCGAGCCTCGGGTGCTTGAAATTGAAGCGCGATTCCAAAGAGGTTTGCGTATTTATAGTGCGCTAATGCGTAGGGTAACGCGCAAAACATTAGAAGGAGGGGTGCCAGTGGATGAAACAAGGATAGGAAGATGGCTACGGAAATCAGTGCCCAAAAATCGCTTCCAGCCTGAAAAGCGTAGATAACTAAGTCGGCACTACTGCCTTCGACACGCCGAACCCGTTGGAGTTGGTCATGCAGTTTTGGATCTTCAAAGTGTACGATGCCTGGATGTTGATTGGCAGTTTCCATAACGAGGAGTGCCACATACCGACGCATCTTATCACCAAGAACACTTTTCACCAGAAGAAAAATCGGCTCCATTATTTGCATGACGACCGTGGCGAGTGCTAACCCAATCAAGAGTGGAGCCGCGTCCCAAAAACTCTGATCGTTTGTATCAGCGATAGCAATGACCATATTAATTGCATCCTTGCTTAAGTAAAGGATGAAGACCGGTAACACACCTTGGATGAGCATTAAGAAAAACAGGACGACTGTCTCAATTTTTCCTGCGCGCCATATCATGCCGAAGGCGCGGAAAATCGCTTTGTATACTGGCCCCCATTCTTTTACGGGAGGATTCCACTGTTCAAGTTGGATATCAGATTCTTTCTGCTGTGCCATGTTATCGTAAAACCTACAATCACTTATACGCCAGCGGATTGACGGGTTACAAACCCCATCCCTTTGTAAATGCTAATTCTCAGTGTGGAGTGCGTCAATAGGTGAAAGCTGCGCCGCCCGCATCGCAGGATAGACCCCGAACCCCACACCCATAACAATCGAGAAAATAACGGAAGTCAATATCCACGAAAAGGAGAGGACGACGGGCCACGTCTCCACAACTGGCACAATCCGCACCGCAAGCCATGCCATTCCGTGTGCTGCACCCCAACCGCCCGCGATGCCGAGCACCCCACCACACAAACAGAGGCAGATCGATTCCGTCAAAAATTGGCAAAAAATGTGAATTCGTTTCGCACCGACTGATCTCCTTAAACCTATCTCCCGCGTCTTTTCACCCACAGAAACGAGACAGATATTCATAATGCCTACACCGCTGACGAACAGCGAGAAACCCGCAATGCTACCCAAGGCGATCTTTATCACCTTTTGAATATGATCCAACCGCTTGAAGGTCAGTTTCGGTTTATAGGCCTCGATAAAGCCATCCAGTCTCGGGTGTCTTTTACGCACGATATCCTTAACAGAAGCACTGATACTGTTAATATCGCTCCCCTTTTGAAAAAAAACAATCAGGTATTCAATGTCGTGCTTGCCTGTAAGCCGTTGTTGATATGTTGTCAGTGGAACACATAAGGCATCATCCAAGGAATAGGACCAGGTGAGGCTACGGCCCTTGGATTTCATGACCCCTACAACACGCATCCGTACTGTCTTTTGCGGCCAATGATGGCGGACCTTTACCTCTTGCCCGACTGGAGACGCTTCTCCGAACAGTTCCATAGCGGGGTCTGCCCCCAAGACACAGACTTGTGCTGCGGTTTCTATATCGTTTTCGGTGAGAAATCTGCCGTCTTGTAACTCCCAACCCATGCCGAGTGCATAGTCTGCAGTCGCAGCTTCTAAAAGGACCCTGGTTTGATTCCCATTTCGGTTGGTAACCAAGATTTCAAAATCTTCATAATTGGGCAAAACATATAGGACTTCGGGGCATTCTGCCTCAATCGCAGAAGCGTCTTTAAAGGTATATCGCTCAGTAGGAGGTCGGACGAGTCGTCCGCGTTTGAAACTGGATTGGAGCGTAAAGATTGTGAACTGATTTGCACCACCAAGTTTTTCGATATCTTCGGCGATGATCCTTTTCCCACCATCACCGATAGCGATCATACACAGCACACCCGCAATCCCGATGAAGATACCGAGAATGGACAATCCAGCACGGAGTCTATTTTGCACGAGGGGCTTCACACCCGTGGCGATAACATCACGAAGTTTCATTTTGGATTTCCCTATAAGCAATATTAGGTTTTGAGGAGTGTTGCCCTACTTCTGTCCGAGCACCTTCAGAAACGTTTCATCATCCTTTACATCCGAAAATTCAGGTGCCTCAAGGAAATTCGGGTAGTACGTATCCTGATTATAAGGATTTCTCACATAGTAGTCCTGAGCGACTTTTAGATGATGTAAAGTGTTTTCTCTGTTCTTCTCAGAAGCCCAGATGCTTGCAGCAAGCTGGAAGTGGGCATAATGGTTGTCATCTTCCAAATCAATGGCGACTTGTAGGAAGCGTTTCGCCTCGTTATACTTCTTTGACCACAACAAACAACAACCGATATCGTGAGCAAGCCACATAAGGTTGCTGAGATTTACAGGTTGCCCCGCGTCCCGTTTTTTCAACTCTCCTTCCAGATATGTACTCACTTCCGTAAAAATTTGATCGAAACGATCCCAATCTCCCTGTTTACCGTACATGAGAAGTCGATTTTCTTTCGCAATCAACCAGAATTGAAAATAATGCTTTGAATCGAGTTCGCTATTGGCATGTTCCAACTTTTCTATTTCAAGGAGTGCTTCATCGAACCGGTCGTTACCTCGTAGGACATCTATTCCGGTTTGCAGGAACTCGCCACGACTGAAGTAACTCACTCCAGGGTTCTCTAATCGTTCAGAGGCGTTATTTTGACCCCTCCCAAACCTAAAGGATTGGGATTCCTTTGACGGAACTCCCAAGTGGTTCTTTTAGGTTATACCACGACGTCCATTTGACGTTCTGCGATACTGGCTTCTCTGACTCCCTTCAGCGTCGCAATCGTCCAGACGTTATCCTTGGGAGCTTGTTCGGGTTTAATCCGAACCGACACGAGTGTAATCTCGCGGTGCGGGTCATCTGGCACACTACGGAAAATCACTTGAACCTTCGTGACCGACCGATACTTCTGGCAAGTATTTCTTGCTTCAGAACTTGAAATCTCAACAAAATCTGAACCTCGCAAGGTTTCAGGAATATCGTATCTTTCAACGTATTCGGATTTTGTGATGTTCGTTTTTAATGGATATTAGCCATAGTCATTCTGTCCTTGTAAGAGGGTGATTGAGACCAGTAGCAAGGTAGCTACTGCTTACACGTCTCAATCAATGACTATGTTAATTATACTACATTTTTGACGAAATGTCAACTCTTTTTTTAACTATAGCCCCATGGTCTAATTCAATAGGGCGGTTCTGTATCCCAAAGCTAAAGCATTGGGTTTTAGAACCGAAAACGTAGATAAAGTTGAATCCAGTCATCTATACGATCTTCCGCCGCCCAACATCCAGCTACGCTTAAAGTGGAGGCAGCCTCCAACACATATTTATCTGGCAAGTGCTGGCACGTCCAACGGTAAAGCCGAGCGTGTTCCTCAATAGCTTCTCGATTTCTTTCAAGAGAAGCGAGACTATAGACCAACCCCTCATGCGACCAGAAACGCTCCGTATCACTTGGTGCGTCCTCCATATACTTACAGAGTAGAGATATCCGTTTTTCCAGTCCGAGTTTACCCATGTAAGGGTATATCTCATCGGCAGCAAGATGCACCAATTCGGGCGTAATTTCACCCTTAAGTGCATCTTCAATCTCGTTACAGGCTTCTGTAAGAATATCCGCTCTTGATGCGGGATCAGATTTCACTTTCTCCATGAAGGCATCGAATTTGCTGCGAATTTCTTCTAATTGTCTCATGACGTTCTCCTTCAGGTTATCTGATAATTGTAAATGACCGAAGAATTCTTGATCTAAGAATTCTTGTTCTGTTCGTAAACGCTTTCGCGCGCGTTGGAGTCTACTCGTAATTGTATTCACCGACACTCCCAAAAGTTTGCCGATCTCTTTCGTTGACATTTCGTCGAGATAGTAGAGTGTTACAACTGCGCGTTCATTTTCCGGCAGTTTTTCCAAAAGTTTTTGGACAAGTTCATGGTAACGTTCGGTGCTTTCTGTCATCCGCTGTTCCGATATATGATGTGTATAAGAGGATTCCTCGATTTCTTCCGGGCGTGTGTCCTCCAACGATTGCATCACAAGTTTTTGTTCTTGCTGCCGCTTTTGCTTTCGTAACCAATCAATGCAAAGCCGATTTGCGGTGACATGAAGCCACCCAGCAAATTGATTGGGGTTCCTGAGGGTTGGCAGTTTTTTGTATGCCTTAAGGAAAGTGTCTTGCATGATCTCTTCCGCATAGTGGAAATCGTTAATCTTTCGCCATGCAAGGGCGTGAATACTCTTTTGGTACTTCTCGACCAAGATACTAAACGCAGCATCGTCGCCCGATAAAATTTCTTGGATTAGTTGAACATCGTCTCCTCTTTCCACGGGATTTCCTCCTAATGAACAGATTGGATTGTGTTGCCTTCGCCTAAATGGTTAATGAAATGTCGGGTTTTGTAAAATTAAGCAGTCCAATGCGGTTCGCACGTTCTATAATTTAAAGACGAAAGTTTGATCAAAAAACGTGCATTGGGTCAAAAAAGATGAATTTTTTACGGATGGAACAGCGAAAAGGGCGGCACAAATGCTTTTCTGTCGTGCGGTGTCCGAAGAAAAGAATGCAGGAGAGCACTTGGTTCTTTACAATATGGGGAACTTGAAAACTACATTCTAAATCTCAACGCGTACAAATGCAAGGAACGCTCCGGAGAGAAAAACAACCAGAAAAAGCGTCAGCAACAGCAAGTCTACTGCTGCAGTGTTGAAATCGCGACCGAGACTAAGCATATCTTCAAACATCGGAATTGATTCTGGATTGATGGGCTTTTTCGACATACCCTCATACGTTCCAATGATATGGAGACTCTCGGGATCTGCTCTATCCATATCCGAGACAAATTCGCGGTATTCACGGGCGTAACGCTGCACGTTCTCCACAAATTGTTGGTGCCGTTCAAACCCAGTTCCAGCGAAAACCTCAAGAAGATGCTGAACAAGCACGACCGGTGAGACGCGGGTGACAGAACGCGCCAGTTGAATTTGGGCATGCTGTTGCGTTAAGTATTCGTGGATCAAACGTTCCCGCCCCGTCACATCTTTGATAACATATTCACCCGCGAACTCCATTTTTTTCGCTGAATCCTTATGCATGTCTTGCAAACGAGCCTCGTATTCACCCCTAAGTTCATTTACAAGTTGTAGTGCGCGTTCGTTGAATTCATCATAGGTCATTGATGGTGAAAATCCGCTTGCAATAGAGGCAAGCGTACTTGGCATGAAAACCACGAAAGTGACCCACATCAATAGAAGGATCACAAGACTTGCGGCACTCTGCCGCACCCGCGACGACACCAACAAACCTAACGCAAGAAACAGGCACAGGTACAGCATCGCAATGAAAAGGATAATGCCTAAGCGGCTCCACGCATCAGTACCAAGTTGCACATCGCTGGCCGTGGAAATTACCAACAGGTTCATCAAAATCGCGAGCGTAAAGGGGACGCTAATACTGACCAACGCGCCTAAAAATTTCCCAATCAACACGGTATGACGCGGGACAGCGTTTGCCAGCGTCAAACGGAGTGTCCCACGCTCGCGTTCGCCAGAAATCGAATCAAAGGTGAACAGAATCGCGATGAGACTCAAGACGTACCCGATCACAAACGTCCAATCTATTTTGATCGTGTCCGGACGAATATTTTGTCGATTGAGAGTCGCAGGCATATAATCTAACTGCCAGAAGCCTGCTAAGTCATCGGTGGCCCAAGCGTAAAATCCGCCGTGGACATTGTCAGCCAAAAAGTCCTCACCGCCATCTGCACAGAAATGGAGAGATGACGGTTTTTTGTAAAGGTATCCGGGAACCTCTTGTGCAATCTGATACAAACTTGTTCGAGATTTTAAGCGATTCAACGATTTTGTGGCGGCATCGTGATATTTCTGCATCCGCACAGGCTGTTCCTGGAGATGCACAATCGCATTGATCAGCATCAAGCCGAGAAGCAATACGGTTGTCAACGCAAACCGAAGGCTATTCAGATTGTCGTAAATTTCTCGTTTCGCAATATGCCACATAAGTAATCAGTAACCAGTAACCAGTAACCGGTTATCAGTTTTCAGCCTCCGCAGTAAAGAGGTTAGCATCTTCCTCACCTCAATTCCAGTAATCAGTTAACAGTACTCAGTTTTCAGTTAAGAGTGCCTCACAGTGAGAGTTGTAACTGACAACTGGAAACTGGAAACTGGAAACTACTTCACACTTCACTTCTTTGGAAAACCAGAAATATCCCGATGAATAGGACGAGGTTGATTAGCAAGAGTAGACAAATATCTGGAAAAGCACGTGCTGCATTTACTTGTACATCGCTTCGCTGAAAAGAAAACTGGGGCAAACTATCCCAATCCACCGCGCCCTTGTCGGCAGAAAACCATTGCTGTGCCCCGAACGCTTTCTTATCGTAGTAATAATCAATCAAGGTACGTCGGTGCCTTCGCGCCGCTTCAAAAAAATCTCTGAGTCCGCGCAGGTCTGTCCCTGCCCACGCTTGCGTTGCCGCGTCGTACATCCCGACTGGCGAGCCTCTCAAAAGGATGCGATCGACAATCGCTGGTTGAACGAAGATAGTTTCGAGTGCCTGTTTTCGGACAAGCCACGCGCGTTCTGCGGCGTTGACCATCTGTGGTCCGAGGAAGCGGTAATAATCCTGCGCGTGCGGGACCTGAGGTTTGGAGGCTTCACTCAGTTTGTCAATGTTTGAAACAGCGTGGTAATCATACCTAAGTGTTGATGAATCTTTATGAAAGTATTCGTAACCTGATCCCCATATCCAATTCGGATCTGTGTCTACCATACCAAAATCCGGATCTTCTCCTGGAAAGGCATCGTTCGCAAGGAACTGCTTTCGCTCTCTGTCGAATGCCTCCCATATCTGTTTAATTTCCTCGTAAGCAGATACCATACCGGGTTGAGAAGTCTGTGGAGGCGCAATGGCGGCAAGAACCGCGTTTGGATACACCAACACCCAAAACCCCCAGATAAACATAGCAAGCATCAGCGCGGTACCGGTTCTGCGGGTTACTGCTGAAATTAGCATGCCGATGAGGTAGAATACCGACAGATAAACAACTGAACTCAAGATGATCCCACCGATCCGGAGGAAATCACTAATACTTAGAGAAATAACGGTGGATGTTGTCAGCAAAATCACCGCGAGGAGCAAACTTATCAGCAACGGGACAAGCAAGCAGAGCATCGCACTGATGTATTTCGCAAGCAGGATTTGACCGCGACGCACCGGATGCGTTACGACCAAACGCAATGTGCCACGCTCGCGTTCCCCCGCAATGGCATCGTAGGCAAAAATAAGTGCTATTAGACTCAGAACGACCTCAAAGATAAAAATAATATCAATCGAAGTGAAGAGGTTGAGAAGTGGATTCGTCAATTTATACGTGCCAGTATCCCACAGCGTCGGCACAAAACTGTGAGATATCCAAATCTCATTGCCCAGCCGTTTATCTAACCCGACATTGAAAATACTCAACGGGTTTGGTGGGCGGGCAACGTTCAACCTTCTGCCCGAATAGGTTTTCAAGTCCTGCGATCGCCGATCCTCTGTTTTGAGAGCCGTGTTGTAAGCTGCTAACCGTCGCTCGTAATCCTTGATAAGCACAGCAGTATTAGCGACCACAAGCAGCAACATAATGAGGACGGCTACAGCGAAGCGGAACGTCATTAAGTTATCAAGGAGTTCTCGGCGGATGAGCGTTGTTAACATGAAGTCCCCCTTCTATTGGGACGAAACGAACGAACTGGAATTTCAGATCAGATGGAAAATTTAGTAAAGCCTATATATTGCGCGCCGCTAAGGCATTTGCGTAAGTCCTGTCCATGTTATTTGAGATATTCATCGAACCAGTTTAGGACGCGTTCCCAATAATCGGCGAGTTTTTCGTTCGACCAGTAGCCAGGCCAGTGGTCTGCCTCCTTGTATTTTAACAGCACGACCTCCTTTCCAAGATATGCCAGTCCGTTGAACATTTCCTTCGCCCGTTCGACGGATATGAAATCTTGATCTCCGTGAATCAGAAGCAAAGGCGTTTCAACCTGATCCAGATGAAAGACCGGCGAACCATCAATATAACGCTGCGGGAATTCCCAAAGCGATCCACCCATTCCAACCTGTCCACTCTCGTACCGACCGGGGACCTCTCCGTTAAGGAACCCACTAATTAAGTTGCCTTCAGAAGCAGAAGCAACTGCTGCCTTAAATCGCGTCGTTTGTGTGATAAGGACATTCACGGTATATCCACCGAAACTGTGCCCGATCACGCCCAATCGTTGAGCATCCACCTTCTTCGTCGCGATTACCGCGTCAACACCTGGAAGAATAATATCCGAGAACTGTTTGTATGGTTCGATCTTCTGCACAGGGAAGTCAGGTAAGAAAAGCGCGTAGCCTCGTGAGACGAACATACCGGGATGGGCACCTCCCACCTTCTCGCCGAAAGCAAACATGTTGAAGGCATGTGACCTGAAACCGCCTGCGTAGACGCTTACAATCATCGGTACTGGATTTTCCTCAGATGCCTCAGGCGGTAGCACGAGGATCCCTTTAACTATTTGTCCGTCTTCGAGTGTCCACTCAATCAGTTCGCCACTGCCAAAGTCAATTGTCTTTAAGTGTGGATTGATATCTGTAATTTGCCGCGGGGATTCAAAAGTCGCATCGCTCATCCAGATATTCGGTGGTTCTTGATTGCTCTCAACAACGTAAACGCATTCTCCGGTTTCCTCGGCTACATCTTGAAGAAAGCGGCCCGCGTGAACATTCCGACGTTCGTCTTTGTGCAGAAGTGTAATTGTGTTATCCGTAAGACTCAGACGATAGAAACCATCGTCATAAGTCGTTAGTATCATGGTACCGTCTACCGTCCAAGGTGTATACCCTTCGTTTGGATAAAATACATTACCAAAAGAACCAAAATTTTCTGTCAAATTTTGTACCGCGTCACTGTTAAGAGGCACTTTCCATACATACCCATTAACGCAAAGAAGGGCATCGCTTTCTCCTATCCACAGCGGGGGTCGATACGGATTTTCAAGGTAATCGTCAAGACTTTCTGTAAGATTACGGACGATGCCCGTTTGTACGTCAACAACGTATGCCTTTCCTGATGCGAACTCACCTCCTTTAGTTCCCGTTACCCAGGCAACGTATTTTGAATCCGGCGACCAACTGACAGTAATTCCGTCCCCAAGCGGTATTTTCCGCACAAGGGGCTCAATCTCTGTGGATGGTGCCTCACTTATCTCCTTTGGCAGCGTCAAGACATAGAGATCATATATAGGTCGTTGAGTCGTAAGTGTTTCGTAGCCCAAGTAAACCGTAACGGTAACATATTTCCCGTTAGGCGCGATATCGAAACTCCTAATCATATATCCCCGCATCAACGAGAATGTCTGGCCGGTCATAGTATCAGCGATACTCAGGTCCCGATTTCCTTTCCCACGTTTTTTTTTTGAGGACCGGATATTTTCCTGTTCCGATGGATCTTCTTGTTCTTGAAACTGTCTTTTGGGAGAGGTCCAAATTTCGACAAAGGGTGGCTTATGTGAAGTTTTAGGCATCGCTTGCGGGATGTCTGGCTGAGATTCATCGTCAATGGGTATATCTGTTGAAGAAACGGATTTGAAAAGAACAAAACGTCCATCGGGTGTCCATTTCGGCACCTCAAAGCCAAAGCCCATCTGAACGGTTTTCGATGAGAACACCTGAATATCGTCAGATTCTCGGTTCCAGACATATAGATGCAGCTTACCCATCCGATCTGAATAAAACGCAAGAAGCGTTCCGTCAGGAGACCATCTTGGTGCCCAGCTTGAGCCCCAATCTGGAGTAAGGTTCCGATGTTCACCCGTACGCGTGTTCGTCACCCAGACCGTCATTTTGGGATACGCTGTATCCCCACCGCCACCTTCAAGCTGTTCACGGTTCTGCGTGTTGTAAGCAATCCAGTTTCCATCGGAGGTAATATCAATCGGAACATGATGGACAAATGTGTTAAACTTGAGTAAATCCTCAAGTGTTAAAGGATTCATTTCTTCTCCCTCGCTCCAGGCTATTGCTGTAAAAGCGATTAAACAGATGAATAAACCAGAGTAGACGTTAACGATGTTTTTGTAATTCATTTCTACTTTCCAGAATCCTTTCTAATACTAACGTGAATTCGATACATGGATGGCGGATGCAGACTGCACATCTGGCATTCATCAGGGTAGAACGGTTATTAGAGGTGTGCCTCTATTTTCTGAATTGAACAGTTTATCCTGCATCAGAACCCGAAAGAGCCCACCGATGCGCTTGAAATCTGACAGCTCTTTAGGCGTTATAATCACCTGAATTACTATTGACCTACTTTTGCCCCAGAACCTTCAGAAACTCTGGATCCTCTTTTACATCCGAAAATTCGGGTGTTTTAAGGAATTCCGGATAGTAACTATCCAGATAATTGTAGGAAGTCACCATATACTCGTCCTGAGCGATCTTCAAATGATGTAAAGTCTTTTCGCGATCCTTCTCAGATGCCCAGATGCTTACAGCAAGCATGAAGTGATTATAGTCGTTGTAATTTCCCAAATCAATGGCGAGTTGCAGCAAACGTTTCCCCTCGTCATACCGCTTCGCCCATACCAGACAACAACCGATATTGTGAACAACCCAAACAAGTTCATAAATATTTACAGGAAAACCTGCATCCCGTTTTTTCAACTCTAATTCCATAAATGTGTTCACTTCCGTATAGACCCGATCGAAACGCTTCCAATCTTCCTTTTGACTATACAACAGCAGTCGATTCTCCCTCACAGCCATCCAGAATCGGAAGTAATAGTTCCGACTCTGTTCATTGTTAGCACGCTCCAACTTTTCTATTTCGAGAAGTGCTGCCTCTAACCGGTCGTTCTTTCTTAATATCTCTGCCCCGAATTGCAAGAAATCGCAGCGGGAGTAGCCACTCACTTTAGGATTCTCTAAGCGTTCAGAGACTTCATGATAAAGTTGAATCCAATCATCAATACGACCCTCCGCTTTCCAACATCCGGCAGTGCGCAGATGAGCAATAGTTCTTAACACATATTTTTCTGAATGCTTACATGCCCAACGGTAAAGGCGCGTCTGTTCCTCAATAGCTTCTTGATTTCTCCGAAGATACGCAAGACTATTGACCAATGATTTATGCGCCCAATAACGCTCCGTATCATCTAAAGCGTTATCCATATACTTACGAAGTAGAGACACCCGTTTTTCCATGCCAAGTTTGCCCATAGACGGGTATATATTATCAACCACGAGATGCGCCAACTCAGATGTGATTTCACCCTTAAGCATATCTTCAATCTCAACGGATGCCTCCTTAAGAATATCCGCCCTCGATGCCGGGTTAGATTTTACCTGTTCCATGAATGAATCGAACTTGTTGCGAAGTTGCTCTAATTGACTCATGATGTTCTCCTTCAGATTATCTGGTAATAGTAAATGCCGAAAAGATTCTTGTTCCAAGAATTCCTGATCAGTTTGTATACGCTTTCGCGCGCGTTGGAGTCGACTCGTAATTGTATTTACGGACACCCCCATGAATTCGCCAATCTCTTTCGTTGACATTTCGTCAAGATAGTAAAGTGTTACGACCGTCCGTTCGTTCTCTGGTAGTTTTTCCAAAAGCTTTTGAACAAGCTCCTGGCAATACTCGGTTCTCTCTGTCACCCGCTGTTCCGATATATGATGCGTGTAAGAGGATTTCTCAATTTCTTCCGGGCGTGTGTCTTCCAGCGATTGCATCTCAAGTTTTTGCACTCGTCTCCGCTTTTGCTTTCGTATCCAATCAATGCAAAGCCGATTTGCGGTGACATGAAGCCATCCAGCAAATTGATCCGGATTCTTGAGTGTTGGAAGCTTTTTGTATGCCCTCAGGAAGGTATCCTGCATGATCTCTTCCGCAAAGTGAAAATCTTGGACTTTCCGCCATGCCAGCGCATGAATACTCTTTTGGTACTTTTCGACCAAAATGCCAAACGCAGTGTCATCGCCCGATAAAATCTTGCGAATCAGTTGAACATCGTCTTCTCTTTCCACCAAGTTTCCTCCTAATGAATAGATTGGATCGTGTTGCGTTCGCCAAAAAGCTTAATCAAATACTAAGTTTTGTGAAATTAAGCCGTCCAATACAGTTCGCACGCTCTATAATTTAAAGACGAAAGTTTAATAAAAAAACGTGCATTGGGGTAAAAAAAAAGAAAAAAACCTGAATTTTTTGGAAGTCGTTTTGTGGCTGTTCAATTCCGGACGCGTGATAAACTACTGATTGTGTGGTATTTGGGAGTGTTAATACACAGAGGTTATCGCTGAAAGGATTTTTATATCATTTCTGAAAGTAAATATTGCATGCCCAACGACAAACTTTTTCGACGGAATTAAAGCAAATTATAGGCGCGATTATCTCGGCAAGCAAGAAAAACCGCGCCTTTTATGTGTCAGGAGCGTTCACAAAACGCGCCTCTGGAAGGCTTTTCAGTGGAAATACTAAGGCATCTAAAATGCCCGGATCACCTTAGCAACCAAACGCTGTTTGAATTCTTGGGCGTTTGGGTCACCGAGGATGATAAAGAAATCAGTGCCAGCATATCCAGAACGGCGCAATGCGAAGTAGATATTGGTGCTGTCTACTTGCCAGATTAAACGACTCCCAAGGCTTAAAGCAGGGCTGAAGTCATACGTGAGCGTTAGAATCTGTTGATAACGACGCTCGAAATGCCATTGGACTTGGGAAGTCAATCCAGCGGTGAAACCGTAAGCACGCAGATTCATGTTTCCACTAATACGATAAATCGGTTCACCTGCTTGTTCACCCCAATCGTAGTTAACACTGACATTGTTAAAGCGATCCGAGGCCCGGATTCCTAAACTGACACCAAACAAAGAATCTGTGAATTCCTCAAATCTACCGCCGGACCAGGAAGCAGAAACTGAGTAATCACTGTGTGTTAAGAGTTGTGTGAATAGTCTGAGATTACGGCGGAAAACGTCACCTTCGTATGTGTTAGAAGCCTCGGAACCAGCAAAAAGCGTAATACTACGCACAATCCCTTCGCGCCACTCGTTTTTGATACCGCTACCTAAGGTAAAACCCCGGTATCCTGTGAAAGGCTGGTAGCCGAGATGATTGACGAAATCTGGATCCGTAAAAAAAGCATAGAAGTATGATTGAACGAGAGGGCCTTTGTACAGTAAACCAGTGGTGCCGCCCCTCCCATCCGATTCATCCATCCATGTTTGGGTAAGATCACCGAAAACTGTAAACCTACCACGCCGTGCATCACCGGATATATGCCCAACGTTGTTCAATGAATTACCTTGTTTGTGGTGTGATAAGAACGCCGCACTAATTTTAGATGTCGCCGTAAGCGATTGGGAGGCACTCAGGATAAAGTTCTGGTTGTTTTTATGGTAGGTACCTAAGGTGCCGACTGAGGTGTTTTTCCCCAGTTTCCCAAAGAGTTTAAGCCCACCGTCCATATCCTCTATGCGCCGTGAGTGGAAAAGCTGACCAACGTTATAGACGTTGCCACCCTCGGAAAAGAAAGGACGGCGATCTGGCACATAGCGTTCACCGTAAGAGAAATCAATACCTTCCACAGCCTGTTCAATATTATCAAAGTCGGGGTTGGCTGTCCCGATGAGCCGTAGTTGCGGCGTAACCTCATAGCGGATATCGGCTCCTGCGCGGGCAGTATATTCCCTCTCGTCGGTTTCCGTTTCACTGATACCACCGATCAGATAAGGTAGAAACTTCAACTCACGTTGTCGCGGCGGTGGCAGCACATCAACCCAGTGTCCATCGTTCTCATTAAATTCGTTGACTCCCAAGTTGGACCACCATGTACGGGCCCCCGTTCGCTGTTGACCCCTATCAATGTTAATACCCATCCGAATCGGTTCTTTTGTATCAGGGTAATCCAGCATTTGCCACGGAATTTCCATCTCTACGATCCAACCATCTTCTACAATCTGCGCGGCAGCCTTCCATAATCCGATCCATTCGCTTTTTTCGGCGCGTCCGGTGGCGAGATGCGCGAATTTCGTGCCGAGCGCGTTCGCCATAAAGAAGTTTCTATCGGAAAATTGGTGCGTGTGGAACGGATCAAGACTGAAGGACATCCAGTCTTCACCTTGAAATCGGGTTTGGTCTTTGGTTTGGCGGGCGACAATTTTATCGGGCATATCGTCATAGAGATAAACACCGAGATAGATGGCTTTATCTGTATAAACGAGACGACCAACAGATTGACTTTTCGATAGTTCTCCTGTGCGTTCATCAATAAAACCGGTAGCCTGCGGTGCGTCTTGCCAGCAGGCATCGTCAAGGGCACCGTCAACGGTGGGTGGCTGTTCGGTTTTGACTGCACGGAGTTCTTTCTTAACAGTCTGTATGTTTTCTTCTGCCCAAGTATTTAAGTTTGTGATTAACGTAAACGATAGGGCAATGAGCAACAGTATCGGATAAGTTTTCTGTTTTGTTCGTCTATTTGTAGTGCCTCTGTGCGCAACGTAATTCTCTGCTGTCGTAAATTTCGATGATCTCATTAATTAGTTTCCTCCGCATGTGGGTATTTTATAGGTGTAAACTCTACAATTTGATGAAGATTAAGAAGTGGTTTCTTAATCTTCATCGTTTGCCACTGTAGTGTGGCACTTACCCTTATAGAGACGCCCACTCTTAAAAAGATAGTGAAAGCATATTTTTCCCACACCGAATGAGAAAACTAAGCAATCCTACGCATGGTGCTGGCATGAAATTCCGTGATGCTTTCAACGCCGCGGAGCAGAGGTAAAGATGGTTTAGTTCTTTTGTCTTTAGTTTACTCCGCACGCAGTGCCTCAATCGGTGACAACTGCATGGCTTTTACGGCAGGGTACAGTCCAAAGCAGATGCCAAGTACTGCTGAGAAGGCAACGGATATCAATATCCACTGAGGCGAGAATATCGCAGGCCACACGGGAACGATTTTCACTATTCTCATGGCAAGATATGCCATTCCCTTACCGGCGAAGACACCCAGTCCAACGCCGAGTAATCCACCGATACTACATAAACTAACAGACTCACTTAAAAATTGGAGCAGGATATCAGATTTTTTGGCACCGAGTGCCTTACACAAACCGATTTCGCGTGTGCGCTCCCCTACGGCAACCAACATCATATTCATGATACCGATGCCGCCCACAAGAAGTGAAAACCCCGCAATACTGCCCAATGCGATCTTTATAACAGTACTAATTTTCAATAGGCTTGATGTCGCACTATGTATCTCAAAGATGCGGAAGAAGCCGTCTTCATTTCGGTGACGCTTGCGAATAACCGCTTTAACTTCCTCAATGGCTTTCGGAACCGCCTCTACAGTGGATGCATGAACGACAATCTGCAAAATCCTATCGTTGCCAGTGAAGCGTTGTTGCATCGTCGTCACAGGAATAAAGATCTGTGCATCGTAATTCATGCCGAACTTAAGACTTCGTCCGCGAGGAACAAGCGTGCCGATGACAATAAATCTTTCAGTTCGTCGTTTATGTTTGTATTGCCTACTGACACTTCCGATTTTTATTTCTTGGCCGATAGGTGATGCGTTACCAAAAAGATCGGTCACCACATCCATTCCGAGAACGGCGACTTTTGTTGCATTGTTAACGTCATCCCTTGAAATAAACCGTCCTGCTTGTAAGTCCCACCTCATCAATTCAGTGTAGACTTCATTCACGCCGTAATAGCCCGCGCGTGTGTTTGAACCGTCTTTGGCTTGCACCAACGCGACCGAGTACGCGGGAAGGCGCAGGGTAACCCCTTTCACGGATGAACACGCTGCTTCAATTGCCAAAACATCACCATAGTTAAAGTGTTCTTTGCTCCGAATTGGGACGCGGCGGCCGCCTACGAACTTGGTAGAAACGCGGTAAAGTGTGAAGGTGTTAAGTCCACCGAGTTTTTGAATATCCTCAAGAATAATCTCTTTGGCACCATCACCGATAGCAATCATCGCAAGTACAGATGCAATACCAATAATAATGCCAAGTGTTGTCAGCAAAGAACGCAGCCTATTTATCAGAAGTGCTTTTATTCCAACGGAAATTCCTTCAAGGAAACGCATTTCATCCCTCCAGACACTTTACTCGCGTTGCCCCATTTAAATTCCGGCGAACTGTTTCTGAAACAAATTATGCTATACGCACCGCGTTGAATAAGTTTTATGTGAGGGCAAGCATCAACGCGCCTTCCGTTACTGAAGCCGGATCTTATTAGCATTCAAAGTGGTGGAGAGTCAATAGGCGAAGAGGAAGCGAGTGCTTTAGCAAGTTTCAAATTGCGGGTAGCCCCAGTTCATAGTTTAGTCTGTAGGGGCGAGGTCACCTCGCCCCTACAGTTGGTGAAAAGATCTATTGTTTTCTGGCACAGTCCGAAAAAACTTAAGTGGCACTACGCATGGTACTGGTATGAAATTCTGTGATACTTTCGACACCTCGGAGCAGCATTTCATCGCTGAGACTGAACGCTTCACGTATTTTTAATGACCGATCCATCCGGTCAAGCAGCCGTTGATTCGGTACCACAACAACGGAATCAGCATTTCCTTGAAGCTCTTGTAATCCTTGTTCTGCCTGTTCAGCGCGACGCTGGCCTTCAAAATTGAACGGACGCGTCACAACGCCTACCGCTAAAGCCCCCTGTTCTCGAGCGAGGGAGGCAATCAGAGGCGCAGCCCCTGCTCCCGTTCCGCCACCCATTCCAGCAATGATAAAGACAAGGCTCGCGTCTGCAACGATGGCAGCGAGTTTTTCTTTGTCTTCCTCAGCTGCCTTTTTCCCTATCTCTGGATTCGCTCCACAATACCCTGGCGTGGTGTTAACACCGATCAGTACCGGTATTACCTCCTCGCACTTCTCGAGGGCTTGCTGATCCACATTCACAACGTAAAATTCAATGTCCGTCAAGCCGACTTCAACCATTCGTTTGACAGCGTTCCCGCCCGCGCCACCGACACCAATAACCTTGATTCTGGTTCCGGTGTGTTTGGATCCTTCTCGTTTAGTTGACATAACTCCCTCTCTTATGAGTTCGACACCGAATTCCTTGCGTAGGAGTTCACGTGTTCGTCTTAATTGAGTCTTGATAGTGCCTATCGCTAATCCAAGTTCGCTGTGGATTTCCTTGATACTCCACAATTCCAGGTAGTATAGAATCGCTACGCTACGCACTTTATCTGGGAGGTGAAACACTGCTTCTCTTAGATCGTTCCACAGTTCTGTTTCCCGAAAACGTGCACCCGCGTCCTGATCAATGCGATCAGTCAGGTCAGCGTAACTCTCCGGAATCTCACTTCTTGAATGATGGACAGAAGCATAGTATCGGGTGCAAGCATTGTAAGCGATTCGCTGTAACCAGGCACCAAAACTTCCGACACTCCGTAGTCCGCTGATGTTTTCCCAGACAGCCCGCCAGATGTCCATGAGTATCTCTTCAGCGTCCCGACGTTGTCTCGAATTTGCGATAACCACTTTCCAGACGCGAGAACTGTAACGCGACATCAGCTCTGTAAATGCTGACTCATCACCGGCTTGTACGCGTTGAATGAGTTCTTCATCTCTCAAATTAGTGTGCATAGACAGTCCTCAATTTGCTTTTAACCTAAAGAGCAGGATTTTTTGGAAGGCGGTTTAAAAAAAGTAGGACTTACGCGAATTTAGCATAGTGAGATTTTTGATTTTCAAATCCCTCAATCTGCTTATCAGTCGGACTTGATGGACCAACTGCGCAAGCCCTAAATATTTTAACCGAGTTTCGTTATTTATTCAACGAGATCACTTTTACATTGTTTTGTACGCGCCTCCTGAGATTCATCTTATTTTCCCAAAGGTATTAGCGCAAGATGTACTGCGTAAGTCGTAAGAAACTAAAATGCCCGAATCACCTTAGTAACTAAACGCTGTTTGAATTCTTGGGCGTTTGGGTCACCGAGGATAATAAAGAAATCAGTGCCCGCATAGCCAGAGCGGCGCAAGGCAAAATAGATATTAACACCTTCTACTTGCCAGATCAACCGACTGCCGAGACTTAGCGCAGGACTGAAGTCGTAAGTGAGCGTTAAAATCTGTTGGTAGCGACGCTCGAAATGCCACTGGATTTGGGAAGTCAAACCAACAGTGAAGTCGTAGGCTCGGAGATTGAAGTTGCCGCTGATGCGGTGAATCCATTCACCCGCCTGCTCACCCCAGGTGTAACTAATATTGACATTATTGAACCTGTCGGAGGCACGTGCCCCTAACCTGATGCCGAAAAGACTGTCTGTGAATTCTTCAAACTGACCGCCGTACCATCTGGCAGAAAGCGAGTAGTCGCTATGCGTTAGGATACTTGAAGATATGGACAGGTTACGTCGAAAGACCTCGCCTTCATAGGTGTTAGAAGCCTCAGATTGAACAGAGAGAGAGATGCTGCGGAGGAATCCGTCACGCCATTCGTTACGAAAATAACTCCCTAAACTTAGACCGCGATACCCCCTAAATGGATGGTATCCGAGTCTGTTGACGAAATCTGAATCCACAAAAAATACGGATAAATACGGCTGAACGAGTTGTCCTTGGTAAATTAAATTGGCGAATCCATCCCTTCCGTTTGATTCGCCTGCCTGACTTTGGGCGAAAGCGGATCTTGCTAAAAATTTACCGTGTCGTACATCACCTGACAAGTAACCAACATTGTTGAACCCTTCCTCTCGTTGATGATGGGACAAGAATGCTGCACTAACATTAGATGTTGCCGTTAGCGATTGTGAGGCTTGTAGGATAACATTTTGGTTGTTTCGGTGATACGTGCCGAGGGTGCCAACCGAAGTGTTTTTCCCAATTTTTCCAAAGAGTTTGAGCCCACCGTCCATATCCATTATCCGTCGCGAGTGGAACAATTGACCAAGACGGTAGACATTACTACCTTCGGAAAAGAAAGGACGGCGATCCGGCACGTAGCGTTCACCATAGGAGAAGTCAATGCCTTCCACTGCCTGTTCGATGTTCTCAAAGTCTGGATTGGCTGTGCCGATGAGCCGTAATTGGGATGTAACCTCATAACGGAGGTCTGCGCCTGCGCGAGCAGTATATTCTCTCTCGTCGGTTTCCGTTTCGCTCATACCACCAATCAGATAGGGTAACACCTTTAATTCACGCTTACGCTGTGGAGGCAGCACATTAACCCAGTGTCCATCGTTTTCCCGAAATTCGTTAACGCCAAGATTGCACCACCATGATTTTTCACCAGTGCGTTGCTGTAGTCTATCAACATTGATGCCCATCCGGATCGGTTCTTTTGTATCGGGATAATCGAGCATCTGCCACGGGATTTCCATCTCTACAACCCAACCGTCATCTACAATCTTTGCGGCAGTTTTCCAGAGTCCGATCCATTCGCTTTTTTCGGCGCGTCCGGTGGCGAGATGTGCATATTTCGTGCCAAGTGGATTTACGATAAAGAAATTCCTGTCGGAAAACTGGTGTGTGTGAAACGGATCAAGACTAAAGGATACCGAATCTTCGCCGCGAATTCGCGTCTGATCTTTGGTTTGGCGCGCCACAATTTTGTCGGGCATATCGTCGTAAAGGTGAACAGCGACGTAGATAGCTGTGTCTGTATAAACGATCTGAGCGACGGTTTGATTCTTCGCTGGTTTTTCGGTGCGTTCATCTGTGAAACCTGTGGCTTGCGGTGCATCTTGCCAGCAGGCATCGCCAAGGACACCATCAACAGTGGGCGGTTGATCCGTCTTTACAGCGGTTAGGTCTTTTTTTATTGTTGTGTCATTTGAAACAGCCATTAGTTGAGAACATATAGTGAGTATCAAGGTGATAATGATTAACCAATTTATTTTCATTTGCTTACCTCATATTTCAAAGTAAAGAGTGGAAGTACAAACCGTAAAGTCGTCCTTGGAAATCCGCCAAGTGAGTAGCAAGACAATACTGTAGATAGGATTGGCTCACAAGAACACAGCGAGAAACTTGTGATTGGTACTACAAATGAGGTGCTAAAAAGTTGCACTTTTTTTGTCAAAGGGAAGGTTTGTGGAAGGGGTGATAGCTTCTGGGCGATTGCTGATATCTATAGGATGTTATCGATTTTCTCTTCAAGCGTACCATGACGCTTGTGCGTCCCACATTTCGGCGTATAACCCGTTCATAGCAAGTAACTCTTCATGTGTGCCGTCTTCAAGGGTTTCGCCGATGGACCATAAACGGATTTCGGGGGCACTGCGTCGTTCTGTTAGAAGTTGGGCGTAGTAATCCGCGAGTCGTTTGTTGCGTGTATTTTCTACCTCAAAGTGGCGTACGCGCGCCCCCATCCGAATTTCAAAGACTCGCAGCAATATCGCGCCGCTGATGATGATGGCGGGGATCCAAATTGAAATCAGGCCTAAAACAACGGTACTGGTGAGTAGGACTGGGATAAATTCAATAAGGCTCAGACCATTCTGCATCAATTGGACAACGCCCGAATCCCCTCTGGCAAGGACGCGATTGATGAGGTCGTGCGATTCTTCGTCGTCAAATGCCTCCAGTGGCAGTTTGCCTGTTTTTTGCAATGCGGCACGCTGCAAAGTGAAACCGGCTCTAATGCAGAGTTGTTCGCGCAGAAGTGGGAGGAGTGTTGAGATCGCTTTTCCACGAAAAAGAGAAGGCAGAGCGCGGCCAGCCATGGGACAGCACTGTTTATAAGGTCTGCATCGACGAGGGTGTTAACGGTTTCCCGTATCACAAGGAGCTGGGCTGCACCGGCACCTGCGTTGATAAGGACAAGGATTATCCACACTGTGGCGATAAAAGGCGATGTTTTCAACACTCGTGCGAATAGCCAGAGTAGGTCCCGAAATGAAGGACGGGTTAATTTTTCTTTATCCGGCATGGTTTTCTGTTCACCTCCGATATGGGAGCCTTACGTCATATCTACTTCAAATCGCTTTTCATAAAAGAAATCTGTGCGATAATAAAGAATAGCAAATTAAACAGTACCAACAAACCGACTTGGGATAACACGCTGCGGTAAGAGATCTGCTCTTCAAAAATCGGCACAGCGTCCAGATCCACCGGTTTCTGAGATAACCCCTCCCTTACAGGATAGATATGTAGGCTTTCTGGATCATCCTGATCTTCCGCTTTAATGAAGTCTATGAACGTCTGCCGATAACGACGCGCTTGTTTGACAAAATTCATATAACTCACGATACCTGTGTTCGCAAGCCCTTCCATTGCATATTGGAAAGTCGCTATTGGAGAGATTTGGGTGAGGTCGCGGGCGAGTTGTACTTGCTTAAATTGCTGGTCAATGTGCCCATCTGAAAACCGAGTTTTCGTCTCTACTTCTTTGGCAAGGAAATCTGCCCAAAGGCGCGTGGCTTTGGGATTTTCGGCAGATGCTGCCTTGCTTAACTTAGGCAGAATATCTTCGGCGTTATTGAAGGGGTCGTATTCAGCATACAACTGTCCTAATTGTGCATGTTTCTGCCTCAAAACTTCGTCAACGGATGGAATCGGATTCAGATTACCCACAAAAGTTCCGAGTAGACTTGGAAAGATAAACGCCAAAAAAACCCAAGTGAGCAAGAGCCATACTAAGCTTGTAATGGCGTTTGAGACACGACTGGAGAAAAAAAGCCCGAGAAAGATAAAAATGGAAACGAGCAATGCAAATAACCCCACCATCCCCAAAATACGTAGCCAATGTTCAGACGCAAAGGGAATATTTCCAAAGAAATAGATGGTGAGTAGATTTATTAGGATACTTATGATAAGGGGTAGAAAGATTGTCACAAAAGCACCGAGATATTTTCCCAACAACACCTGTCCACGCGATACTGCATTCGACATCATAAGGCTCAGCGTGCCACGCGCTCGTTCTCCGGCAATAGCATCGAAAGTGAACAAGATCGCAAAGAAACTCATCAAAATACCGATGAAGACCCAGTCGATTTTGATGCGTTGTATCACGTTACCACCCTTATTCTGCAACGGATACTCTAATATCCACGGAGGTCTCCACTGGTAACCTTCAACCAGTTCATCATAACCGGCTCGGCTGAGCATTCCGACATTCTGCATTGTGACAGAGCTCGGCACAAATTTATCCGCCCCATCGGCACAGAAAGTCAACCGGTTAGGACGCTTCGGAATCTCTCCAGGTCCTATCAATGCCAATTCCGCCAGCCCCTTATTCGCGAAATCTTCGATGTGATTCCTATTTTGTGCAACTTGTTGGTTATGGGTGTTAACCTGCGCGGTATAACTGTAACCACCCAAACTGTATATTAGCGAGTTTGCCACAAACAGAAGGGGTAGTATAATTATTATTAAAGCGAATCGCAGGGTTGTGAGATTGTGGTATATCTCTTTGAATGCTATCTGCCAAATCATCTGTCTTGATTCCTCGTCTCAACCTAAATCATATCGTAGAAAGGACACATAAGCTGCCATGAATAAAACGACATTCCATGCTAATAATATCAAAATATCTATGTAGACGCGGGATAAACTTTCGGAAAGTGAAAGCCGCCGGTCCTGGAAAACAGGCAGATATGTTAGATCCGCGGCACTTTGATCATTAGAAAACCACGCCCGAGAAGTAAACGCCTCTTTATCTTTCAAATGTTCAACAATTTTACGCTTATAGGCTCTGGAGTCCTGAATAAAATTGTTATAACTCTGTCGGTCTGTCCCCGCTATTGCCCCGATAGCAAAGTGATATACATCCGCAAAGGAGATACGAGAAAGAGCATCTGCGAACTTGGCATTTCTCTCTCGTACCTCCGCAGGTTTATTGAGAACTTCCTCCACTTTATCCGCATACGCAATCCGAAGCGGTTCCTGATACCCTAAAATCTCTTGAAAGATAGAGGTATCCGCTTTGTCAACATCCCTGATAATGTAACCTTCTAACAAATGTAAGTTATGCATCCCGTACGAAAAAAACGTAACAAAGCGATGAGTTCTTTCTGAATCCGCCCCAGGTTCCCAAAAAATTGAATCCTGCAGGTTTTCGTAACCTCTCCGTTTGATGTAGGTATCCCGTTCTTTTCTGAACTGATCCCACACATCACCAGCGGAACGGACAAACTCTGCCTCAGGCTTGGACTGATAGGGTGGAAATTTCTCGACAACAATCGTCGCCATATTTGAATGAACGATTGTTAGCATCACCCAAATAACCATCGAAAGAATTAAAGTTGTCGCAGGCGACTTTGTCCAAATTGATAAAAGCAATCCTAAAAGATACCATGTTGACACGTACAACAGCGAGACAGCAAATATCAGCACAATATGTGAAATATCGTTCCCATCAAAAGCAGTCACACGGGAAGAAAGCGCGATGACCAGTGCCACAATTAAACTTACTAAAACAATAGGAAATAGGGACAACATGCCGCCGAGGTATTTTCCCAGCACGATAATATCTCTTGGTATTGCATTGGATAACACGAGTTTCAGTGTGCCATCTTCTCTCTCTCCTGAAATTGTATTGAAAGCAAATAGAATCGCTAAGGCACTGAGAATGATTTTGAAGATAAAAACCACATCAATGGTTAGGAACATTGACAAGAAAGAATTGTCTGAACCTCGTTTCTGCGCCGGTTCACCCATTATAGGGAAGGAGAGTTCAAAGACAGGCTTAGCCAGTTCAATGATGACCGTATTTGCGCCGAAGTTCTCCGCCCCTACGTTAAAGATACCTAAAGGATTCGGTTTCCGGTGCGTTCTCGGTTTAATGTTGTAATAGAGATTCCATTCCTGCGCTTCTGCCTCTGCTTCTCGGACGGCAGCGTTATACCCTGTTAAACGCTTTTCGTAATCATCCACTTGGACGAAAACAGCAACAGCTGTTGAGAGCAGACAGACGATAAGCCCAATCATAAATCGGGAGGTTAACACATTTGAGACGAATTCTCGCTGGATAACAAGCCAAAGCGTATGCATTAATATGCCTCATCACCTTTGTCGGTAAGAACGATTTGTGATTACCATTCCTCTGGATAAAAGTCTACATCCCTTCGCCATCCAAGTATTTCAGTGGATTTTCGACGATGTAATCTCCTGAATCTTCAAGGAATTGTTGGACGAGGAAGACGTGTCCGGCACCGATAATCAACAGAATACGATCGTCGGCAGATTCGGTGATACGAGTCAAGTTCACAAAAGTCTTGAGATTCCGAGCATACCAAATATGGGCAAGCCAATTGGCACCCGGGTATTGGTCGTCAAGTCCAATACGTGCATCATGTAAATATGCTCGCTGATCAGCACGGCTCCGTTCAGGCTGGTTGATGCGTATGTACATATCAATTATCGGTTCGTATTCCTCAGGTTCAATCCAGACTGTCCCATCCTCATCGCGTGTAACTTTTCCCGGAGATCCGGGATGAGATCCGAAGAGGTGTCTCTGATTATGTGCTTTCGCAAACGCACCACGGTCTATTAAATCATCATCAATTTTTTCAAGGATTGGGTCGTGTTCTGGCCAATAATCAACACAATAAATCTTTGGATGTCCCATCTGTTTGGCTAACCGGAACCCGATCTGGTCGCTTTCATGGCGTTTGAGTTCATACGTTCCTTTGAGATAGTCCTGATAGATTGCGTTAATCTCAGCGGTTCGTGAGAAATCTATCTCAAAAGCCATTTTGGTAGGTTTAAATTCTCTGAGTTGTTTAACCAATTGCTCAATTTCGTTCTGACGTTTTGGAGCGAGGACATCATCCATTTTATAATTGGTTCCATCCATTCCTGGATTTGCCAGATGGCTACTGCCCAGAATCATGATTGTCGGTTTTGTCTGATGTTTCATCAATTGGTGTCCTCCGTCTTTAGGTATTTCAGTGGACTTTCGACAATGTAATCTCCTGAATCTTCAAGAAATTGCCGGACAAGAAAGAGATGCCCCCCACCGATGATTAGAAAAATTCGATCATCAGCAGATTCAGTGATGCGCGTCAGATTTACGAAAATCTTGAGATTCCGAGCATACCAAATATGGGCAAGCCAATCCGCACCTGGATATTTGTCGGCTAATCCAATCCGCGCATCATGTAAGTATGCCCGATGGCTCATGCGGCTTCCTTCAGGCTGGTTGATGCGTATGTACTTGTCAAGTATTGGCTCGTATTCCTCAGGTTCAATCCAGATTCTACCGTCCTTATCCCGTGTAATTTTCCCTGGGCCTATCGGATGGTCTCCGAAGAGGTGCTCCTGATTGTGCGCCTTTGCAAACTCGCTGCTGTTTATCAAATGACCTTTAATGCTTTCAAGGATCGGATTTCGCTTTGGCCAATAATCAACACAATACACTTTTGAATGTTCCATCTCTTTTGCCAGCCTATATCCAACCTGCTCTCCCTCGTACGGTCCGAGTTCGTAGGTACCCTCCAGATATCCTTGATACCTTGCATTGATTTCAGCATCACGGCTTGGATCTACCTCAACCGCTATTTTAGTAGGTTTAAATGCTTTAAGTTGTTCAACCACTTGTTTAATCTCGCGCTGGCGTTTGGGGGCGCGCACATCATCCGTTCTTTCATTGATGCCATCCAGTCCCGAACTTGTAAAATGCCAACTACCAAGGATCATAATCGTCGGTTTTTTCGTCATTTGCGTAGTATCTCCCGTAGATAACTCTGTCTGATTATCGCTGGAAACTGTACCGATTGTAAGCAATACAACGGCGAGCAACATCAAGAAATAGAACTTGTATTTCACTAAGGCTTTCATAAAATTTTCTCCTAATCTGTAGCGAGATTAACCCGCCTGAAAAGGGTTACCAAATTTTCAACAATTCAACATTTGAAGTGACAGGTTATGGAGTCTGCCTTTCCTCTGTCTTTAGGTATTTCAGTGGGCTTTCGACGATGTAATCCCCTGAATCTTCAAGAAACTGCCGAATCAGAAAGGTATGTGCGGCACCGATGATCAGCAGGATTCGCTCATCGTCAGATTCGGTGATGCGCGTCAGGTTCACAAAAATCGCGAAACCCAACATTCTATGACACAATCTTTTTGTCTTGGTAAACACAGTTTCCGTCTGAGAACGTGCTTAATCCGTAGCCTTCTGTAAATGAATGTTCCCACCGGAAGTGCGCAATTTCAGCAAGGGGCCACCGCCATTTATACTACCTTTCAGTTTATTTCTCGGCACCTTCCCTTGAATAACCGAGTGCACCACAAAATCCTTTGAGACGCGTCCGCCACTGGTTTGCGCGTCTACATCTATTGCGATATCTGGGATGAGTGTAATGGTGATACTGCCCCCTGATGTATGCAAACGACACACCTTCTGGGGTTGCGTTGTCATAGTGGTACGAATAGAACCGCCCGAGGTTTTGGCGTTTACATCCCCGTCAACGCTTTCTAAATTAATGCCACCGCCGGAGGTTTGGACATCTACCCCACCATTACAGTTGGCAACTTTGATGCTGCCCCCTGAAGTTTTGCCCCAAATAGAACCCTGAATTTCGCCAAAACGGAGGCTGCCACCAGAGGTTCGCGCTTGAACATCACCTGCGACGTCCCCTACTTCAATACTACCACCAGACGTTTTCAGATCCACGGGGCTCCTACACGATGTGAGCTTGATGCTTCCACCGGATGTCCGTCCCCACACTGGACCTGTAATGTTCCCCAAACGCAAACTGCCGCCCGAGGTCTTCGCACGGACATCACCATCAAGGTCGGTTACCGAAATGCTACCGCTTGAGGTATCCAAATCAACGTTGTACTGTTGAGGCACCGTCACCAGAAAATGAATTTTCAGTCGATTCAACTGTTTCCGCCAGTGCTCTCGTCCCCGTTTGAACTTTCCCTCAATATAGACATCAGTATTCTCGGAGGGGACTGACACATCAGCCAGAACATCCTCCGCTTCTTCAAATATATGGGTCCCGGTGTCCTTGGGGGTGAATGCCACTTCAAAATCAGCAAGTGCTTCTTTCACCGATCGATTTAATGATGTTGTTGATTTTGTGACGACGATCTCAACCTTATCTTGTTCAGCGGTTTGAATATCAATCGCGCTGAACTCCGATCCTATAGTCAGACTGCCGCCAGCCTTGACACTAAACGTTTTCTCAATCTTTTCCAAAACATGTTCCTCCGCTCTTAGAGATGTAAATTGGCAGCTGATACTATAGAGTAAAAGTAATACTGAACAGAAAACGGGTAAGGGACTAAACATCTTCATTGTATTGTTAAACACTTTGGTATTCCTCTTTGATGTTGCTCTGGTAAGGGATTAAACCTCTTCATTGTATTGGCTATCAACCATCAACTGGACACTGTCCTCGTTTCAAGGTCTCGGTGTCTCAGGGCATTCCTGTTTTACGTCCGCTTATACTGTCGCAAATTTGGGGTTTATCAATTGGTTGCTGTTGGGCTTAAGTATTGCAACGGACTTTCGATGATGTAATCTCCGGAATCCTCAAGGAACTGCTGAATCAGGTAGACATGCCCGGCACCGATAATCAGCAGAATGCGATCGTCGGTAGACTCCGTGATACGCGTCAAATTCACAAAATTCTTGAGATTATGCGCATACCACCAATGTGAAACCCAATTCGCACCTGGGTATTGGTCTTTGAGTCCAATGCGGGCCTTCCGCAGATAGCCTTGATGGTCGGCGCGGAGCTTTTCAGGCTCGTTAATCTGGATATACATGTCAATTAGCGGTTCGTATCCTTCACGTTCAACCCAGAGTGTGCCGTCCGTACTCTGCCGAACTTTCACCTCGTTTGAAGAGATGCTCGGTAGAAGGTCCTCCTGATTGTGTTCTTCCGCGAACGCATCGTAGTCGAGTAAGCCATCGTCAATATTATCAAGGATTGGTCTGTGTTCGGGCCAATCAGCAACACAATAAAGTTTCGAGTGTTCCATCTGTTTTGCTAACGGAAAGCCGATTTGGTCCTCCAGCCTCCGTGTGGGTTCGTAGGTGCCTTCCAAATAGCCTTGATAGTTTGCGTTAAGTTCAGCATCATAGCTGTCGTCTGCATAAACGGCTATCTTGGTAGGACGAAATTCTTTAATTTGTGCCACCAGTTGTTCCATTTCGCTTTGGCGTTTTGGCGCGAGCACATCATCCATTTTATAGTTGAATCTATTGATTCCCGGATTTGTGAAGAATGTACTACCGAGGATCATGACTGTCGCTTTCTCTCGCGCGTCTTCTCTTTTCCATTGCCCCTTCAATTTGTCTCCAAAATCGATGTCTACCGCGCCGAAATTACTCAGATTTCCGAGCAACTCCTCAACGCGTTCTGGCGCGATTTCTCCAACGATGTTGACAAAGGTGGCTTCTCCAGACCTTTTCGGGATGATGATAGCGAAAATCCCGTAAACCTTGTCTTCGTCAAACAGTAGATTAATCTCCACGGTTTCACTCTTTTCTTCAATCTTGACGAGGACCTCCCACTCATCCTTTTTCAGTTTTTGCTTGAAATAGTTAACTAATTTTTTCTCATCAATGGTCGTTCTATCGTAGGTGCGGACATAGATGCCATCCAACATCTGAGTCAGTTCAACGACTTCTGGCTGATCGCTCACCGATTTGGTAACCAGATTGATGAGTTTCGCGGGTAAGTTAACTTCGACCTTTGCCGTGAGAGGCTCTGGAAAATCGAAGAGGATCAGTCCTTTTTCAAAATGGTTTTGCGGTTTCATGGTGTTTCTCCTTTTTAGTTTGAGTAGTGCTGACCTTCCGGACCCCAAACATTTTCGGGGAACCGGTTAAAGTCCTCCAAACTCCGGTGAATTGCTGATGAAATATTTTTTCTCTGTTTCGATGCGTAGCGGGAGGCTGTTTCAATCTGAACAAAGGCGCGACCGGAAGCCTCATTAATTTTCACATCCGGAAGTTTTTCGCTAACAACGGTGCCTGTTCGCGCCACAGCGTAATCCAACTTACCGAGGGCGTAATAGAGATCACGGGAGGCTTGCTTCACTTTCCGATACCGTTGGTACTGATAGATGCTGAACAGAACAACACCCATGAGACACACCAACACACCTGCGCGAACGAATGCTAAATTTAAATTATCCCAGAATGTGAACAACAGGACAATCCCAACAAGGCATGCCAGCGCGCCTACGTGAATCCGTGAGAAACTTAGATTATCCCAGAGTGTCGATAATTGAAATATCCGATGCCACCATCTCTGACCCGCGGCCGGGTGTGCGTGCACATAAGCCTCAACCGCGTCGAAGATTTTCGGGGGCGGTTCCGGTCTCGGCAGTTCGTGTAACGCACGGCTAATGGCTTGTACGAAGCGAACTTCATCTTGACACGCTGCACACGATTCGACATGTGATGCGACACTCGCGTATGTGTCTGCATCCAACTCGTCGTCAAGATATGCTTCTAAAGTATCCTGTACTTCCGTACACGTTAAATCTGGATAGGAAGGAAATCGGTTCATTCTTCATTTCTCCAATAAGGACGTAGCAGCTCCCGTAATTTCTTGCGAGCACGGAATGCTGTTGATTTCACGGTGCCTTCAGGTTGCTCTAAGACCTCTGCAATCTCCTTGAAACTCATACCGTTTAATTCCCGCATAATTATCACCGACCGCATATCTGGTGGCAATTTCTTGATGGCACAATGCACGGAATCCTTGAGTTCCTGCTGAACCACAAGTTCATCTGGCAATGGATTTGATCGACCAGAATGTGTGTGCATTAAAGTTTCAAGCTCTGTTCCGGGATCCGTATCGTCTCCATCTGTTAAATGCACCTGAAATTTATGCCGTTTGAGCAAATTGAAACAGAGATTCTGTGCACATTTTAGTAACCATGAGCGCGCGGTTTTCGGACGCAGTTTAGCATGGTATTCCCACGCTTTGATGAACGTCTCTTGTGTTATGTCCTCAGCATCTTCCCGATTGCCGAGTAGATAGAGGGTGTGTTGATAAATCTGAGCCTTGTGCTCGTGGAAGAGCGCAAGGAATTTATCTTCCGTCATATTATGACTCCGCCCTTTTCGCGCAGCTTGCAGGTTTCCAAAACTTGCTGTTAAGGTAAAGTAAGGTTATCGTTACTACAAATGAGTTTCAAAAAAGTTGCACTTTTTTTGTAATTTAAATTTTTTTGGAGGTGTTTAGGTAGGATAGTTTAGATATCGGGACTCGACTTAAGAAAATTTAGGGAACCTTGACAATTGTATGGGGGCGTCTGTTGCTGGTGTATAGACAGACACAATTAACACCTATCCCCATTCAAATACGGTTCCGAGCAGGCGCATCGGTTCATCGCGGAGCCATCTGTATATCTGTGGTGCTTCGTCAACAGGCACGCGGTGTCGAATTAACGGGGCAATCTTGATGGAATCTTGACGCAAAAATCGGCAGAGGTTTTCCAAATCATCACGAGTGAAATGGCTACACTGAAGGATGCTAATCTCCTTAAATTGTCCGACGTTGAAAGTGTAGTTGACATCAAACCGTCCTGCGACCAAGAGGAGTCGCCCACGAGTTTTGCAGGCCTGAATCATCGGTGTGACCATCTCAGGAACACCGGCGAAGTCCATGACAGCGTCAAATGCGCCATCTTGGATCTGTGCATTCCAACCGTCGCCGCTTGTATTAACGACCTGTTCTGCGACACCTAATTGGCGGATCTGTTCCAACCGCGATTCTTCAATATCGCATACTGTGACACGTGCCCCCATGGCGTATGCGATCTGTGCTGCAAACATACCGATACATCCCTGCCCGATGATAAGTACCTTTTCGCCGATACGTGGATCAATACGACGGCAGCAGTGCATCGCGACACCAGAAATCCCGAAAAGGGCAGCATCACCCGGATCAATATCCTCCGGCAATTTCAGGAGGAGTCCATCCTCTGGGATGGTGAACCGTTCAACATGATCCACGCTGGCGTAGATGAGATCACCGACCTGAAGTTGCGTTACGTCCGGTCCTGTCTCAATGACTCTACCGACGTTCTGGTATCCGCCACCTACGGGCAGTCGGTCATCGGGTGCCGAATAGTTCCCACCGATAATCTGATTCCGTTCTGTACCGTTGGTAAGTCCCGTGAAAACGGCTTGACAGAGCACCTCGTTCTGGATAGGTGGCGCGGGTTCTTTCCAGTCGGTGACAACGGTTTTTTCGCGTCGTTTGTCTGGTAGCAGTTTGGTGACAATTGCTTTCATGATGCTGATGACTCCTTAGTAAAAAATTTATGTTCGTAATTCATTCTTTTTAAAGTAAATGAGACCACTGGATTTGTCAAGGGATTTCAAAATCCTCTGTTTTTATTCCTTGAGAATTTTTTAAAAATTTGTTGACAGATTGTCGCGTTTTCTATAAAATATTAAGATTATTACACCGAAAAATATTTGTAAGTAACCGAAACTACTTTTATATTTTCCACGTTAGATTATCAAGGAGAATCCGCAATGCCAAAACGCGTTAATAAAGCGATTGAATTACTGGAAGATGACTTGCCTGTCTTCTACACTGGCAGCCACACAGGCGCGAATCTCAACTATGACGCGGGACTCGCGATGGCAAAGACTTGGGCAGACTATATCAACGTCGGTATGGAGCACGGAAGCTTCGATCTCGGCGGGTTGGATAACTTCATGCGCGGGCTTGCTGATGGCGGTCCAACGAATAGTGGACACAAAACCCCGGCAGTCATTGTCGAATTGCCGGTAGATGGCATCAGCGCAGATGTAATTCGTGCCAACGGTTGGCAGATGCGGCAGCTCCTCGCGCGCGGTGTGCATGGACTCCTACTTTGTCACGCCGAATCTCCAGAGGCGGTCAAAGCATTTGTTGAAGCCTGCCGGTACCCGTTCCAGACAATCGGCGTTGGTACGCAGTTGGATGTTGGTAGACGCGGTTCAGCAGGTCAAGGCTCTGCCGCACCTATCTGGGGCATTTCCGCTAACGAATATCTCGATGTCGCCGATCCATGGCCCCTGAACCCGAATGGTGAACTCCTACTCGGACTTAAATTTGAAAATAAACGTGCATTAGCAAACGTCGAGATTACGGCGCAGGTACCCGGCATCGCTTTCGCGGAGTGGGGCCCGGGGGATATGAGTATGTCGTTTGGCTATAAAAACCCACCGAACCCACGTCCACAGGAATTGCAAGATGCCCGGGATCGCGTCTTTGCAGCGTGCAAAAACGCTGGCATCCGATTTTTAGAAAGTACGTCCCCTGATACAATTGAGGCGAGCATTGACGCTGGTGTACGGATCACCGGTGGTGGCGAAGAGTCTGCACGCATCGGACGAGCGTATGCTGGTAGGACAATGCCTGTCTAAAACCTACTTATCAATCAAGACCCAAAACACCAAGCCTGAAACGTAGTGGAAGGGTTTTCTTGGGTGTTGCTTCAATCCTCCGGAGAGGCATGTGAATGCTTCAACTTACCTTACTTAACCGCAAGGAAAATCAGAAAAATGGCATTAACAGAGCAGGAAATGTTGGCAGAACTCCGTAAATATGATACGCCTTCGATCACGAATGTGGTTGCTACGTATCCGGGGAGTCCGCTCTGCCTTGGGCTTTACAACCCGTGGACTGAGAATTGGTATACGGATACAACGCTTCGTTGTATGTATCCAGAACTTGGCGCGGTGGCTGGGTACGCGGTGACGTGCGTCTACGGTTTACCCGATCCAAATTACTCAGAACTCTCTTTTATGGATGTTATAGATGCGTTAGGTGCTTCTCAACAGCCAACAATCTTAGCGTTTGAGCAGAAATTTCCACCCGAATTCGCGAATAAAGTTGGCTTAGCCGGTGGAAACATGACGGCAGCGATGAAGTCAATCGGTTGCTTAGGCGCGATTTCAAACGGTCCATCACGTGATATTGACGAAATCCGACCGATGGAATTTCAGTATTTGTTAAGCGGTATCACACCGGGACACGGAGCGATGGCGGTTCAGGCGGTCAACGTACCGGTCTCAATAGCGGGAATGGATGTCGCACCGGGTGAAATAATCCACATGGACGAAAATGGCGCGTGCAAGTTCCCTGGGGACAAACTCGAGGCGGTGCTGACGAATGTCAAGGCGTTGCTTGCGGAGGAAGGCGATCGAATTGGGAAGCTGCTCTCAGGTCCAAAAACAGCGAAGCAGGTCCGCGCCATTTTCAGTGGGCATTCTTATGCAGAAGATGAAGAAGAGTAGTTCATTTTTTATCCGTTTTGCATAACCGCTTTCGATCTGAAAAATTTGCTTAGAGCCTTGACATCTGAGACGAAAACTTATCGGTGGATTTATCGCGTTTTGGGCATTGTAAACCCATGTGATGTCTGATTTGAGTCAATAACCCCAAGCTAAAGCATAGGGCTTGTGCGAAGCGCATGCCAAGCGTTCACTCCACAAGTTAAACTATTTTCTACAGTAATATATCGCAGTATCTCGGCGTGGCAGCCGAAACAATGTTTCGGATACTCCCCTCGTCTGATTCACTCTACGATATTGTGATCTGGAAGGGGCAATATACAACCCGTAAGGGAAATTACAAACCATGTTTGTTCCGGTAACGAGTCAAACAGGGCAGCAGTTGATGCCTACGCGTGCTAACAAGGCGGGCATGCTGATTAAGAAAGGTTTAGCTACGCCGTATTGGTCTAATGGTATCTTTTGTATCCGGCTGAACTATGCTACCGAAGCCGAATACACGCAAGATATAGTCGTCGGTGTAGACCCCGGTAGTCAGAAAGAAGGTTTCAGCGTCAAATCCGAATCCCATACCTATTTGAATCTGCAAGCCGATGCTCATAGCGGTGTCGGTAAGAAAGTTGAAAAGCGTCGAGAGTTGCGTAGGAGTAGACGCGCGCGTAAATGTCCTAATCGCAAGAATAGAACCAACCGTCTTGTCAATAGCGCGCGTATTCCCGCAGGGACACGTGCGAGGTGGGATTGGAAACTACGGATACTTCAGTGGCTTTCTAAACTTTATCCAATAACGCATGTTTGTGTTGAGGATGTTAAGGCACGGACCATCGAACGTGCTCAGAAATGGAATACTGCTTTTAGTCCCCTTGAAGTCGGTAAGCAGTGGTTTTATACGCAAATCCGAAAGCAGTGGGAGTTGCGAACCCTTCAAGGGTGGCAAACCCAAGAGATACGCGATAGGTTAGGTCTCAAGAAATCCTCAAAGAAACTCTCAGAAACCTTTGACGCACACTGTGTAGATAGTTGGTGTCTCGCATATCACACGGTTGGGGGTTCGGGTGTCCCTGATAACACGGATCTAATGTGTGTCTCACCGATACCGATAAAGCGAAGGGAGTTGCATAGGCAACAGGAAGCCAAGGGTGGTAAACGCTCACGCGTGGGTGGCACTGTATTAGGTCAAGGAAACCTAGTGAAAAATACATTGATTCGGCATGTCAAATACGGTCTAACACGACTTGCTGGCGTTAACGCAAAGGGATTGTTTTCAATATACAGTATGGCAAACAAACGATTAACTACAGGGGCGAAGCGGTCTGATTTTAGAGTGCTAACACGTCTCAACTTTTACTACAGGAGCGGGCATTCCTCCCCACCCTAAAGGATGGGGTCTCCTGCCCGAAGATTGATGAATCTGAAACATTTTCTCGTTAAGGAGATGTGCAGAGTAAATTCACTGCCCAAAAAATATAAAATTGCTATATAGATAAAGTTGATATATAATAATATACGAGGGAATTTTTAAACGTAATTTTCCAATTTCTGTCTTAGATTACAAGCATAAATTTTCTATCAAATTTCCCATTGTACCTCTTATGTGTTTCGGTGTGGAAGCTGCTCGTAGGGACAGATTGAGATGCGGACCACGCCAACAGAATTCCATATCATAAAACCGAAAGAATCTAAATTCAAACAGGACGAAAGATGGACAACGTTTTTGAAGCCCTGAACGAGCGCGGCTTTATCAAACAGGTCACAAATGCTGAACAGGTTACACGCTTGTTAGCTGAAAAACAGGTACCCTACTATGTTGGTTTTGATCCGACAGCACCGAGTCTGCATGTCGGGAGTCTTGTTCCTATAATGGCAATGGCACACTTGCAACGCGCCGGACATACGCCGATTGCAATCATCGGCGGTGGGACAACAATGATAGGCGATCCAACTGACAAAACCGAGATGCGCTCGATGTTATCGCAAGAACAAATTTCTGCTAACGGCAAGGGTATCCTCGCGCAGCTGCAACGTTACTTAAATCTTGATAATGGAATAGCGGATGCTGATCATTCGCAAACTACTCTGAAAGCTGGTAGGTTCCTCAATAATGCTGATTGGTTGCTTTCGGTAAACTACATTGAATTCCTACGCGATATTGGCAAACACTTTCGGGTGAATGAGATGATCAAGGTAGAAGGCTATCGGCAACGACTCAAACGTGAGCTCGGTCTCTCATTTCTTGAATTTAATTATCAACTGCTCCAAGCTTATGATTACTTGTGTCTTTTTCAGAAATATGGGTGCCGCCTCCAACTTGGTGGAGACGACCAGTGGGGCAATATCCTTGCCGGTGTTGATCTCGTCCGCCGGATTGAAGGCGAACGGGTTCACGCGGTCACTTTTCCACTGCTCACGACAGCGAGCGGTGCGAAGATGGGAAAATCCGTAGGCGGCGCGGTTTGGCTTGATGCTGAACGGACATCGCCGTATGAATTTTATCAGTACTGGATCAATGTGGACGACCGCGATGTCTCGCGGTTTCTCGCGTATTTCACGTTCCTCGCGATGGATGAAGTCCGACGACTCGGTCGTTTAGAGGATGAAGCCATTCGCGAGGCAAAGGAAGTCCTCGCTTACGAAGTCACACAACTTGCTCACGGAAAGGCGGAAGCCGGCAAAGCACAAGCAGCATCACGCGCTGCGTTTGGGGGCGGCAACCTCAATGAAGCCGAGATGCCAACTTCTGTTATTCCATTAGAACGGCTTGACGGTGGCATTTCAATCATGGCACTGTTCCATGAAGTCGGGTTAGCAAATTCACGCAGCGAAGCGCGACGGCTCATTCAACAAGGCGGTGCCTACATCAATGAAAAACAGTACCGTGCGATAGATATGGTCGTTGGTACTGACTTGCTTGAGGAGAACGCTTTGCTTCTCCGTGCTGGTAAGAAACGCTATCATCGAATTGTTTTAAAAGAGAATTAATTATAATCCAAGGAATTTTTATAGGTGCGTTTTCAACGCACATCATCATAAAATGGTTTCGCAGGTTTACTGCTCCTGTGTGCCAATAACCAAAGAGGTATGAGTATGGCGGTTGATAATCCGAAAGAGGTTGATGAAGGGACAACCTCTCCAAAGCCTCCTAACGGAGGTGATCGGACAGGTCTCACTTTCACACCCTATTTTACTACGTCTGGCGTTCATCCATACGATTTGTTGGAGTGGGAACGTCGCGACGCGGTCATCTATAACGAAAAAGGTGATGTCATCTTTAAACAGGAGCAAGTTGAAGTACCAGCAGACTGGACACAACTCGCGACAGATATTGCGTCATCAAAGTATTTCCGCAAAGCCGGAGTTCCCGGAGCAGAAGCAGAGGACAGTGCTCGCCAACTGGTTACTCGTGTGGCGCGCACGCTCCGCCGCGCGGGAGAAGAATTGGGGGGCTATTTTGCGACCCCTGAAGATGCCCAGAACTTTGAGATGGAGTTGACGCATATCCTTGTTACACAACGCGGTGCTTTCAACTCACCTGTCTGGTTTAACTGCGGCTTGTGGCATGAATATAATATCGAGGGAGGCGGTGGAAACTACTATTGGGACCGGGACGCAGAAAAAGTCAAGGTCACTACCAATGCGTATGAACACCCACAAAATTCCGCCTGTTTTATTCAAAGTGTTGATGATTCTCTGGACTCTATGTTAGAGCTCCAGAGATCTGAAGTGCGCCTCTTTAAATACGGCAGCGGCACAGGCTCTAATTTCAGTAGCGTTCGCGCCAGAGGTGAACTTCTCTCTGGTGGTGGTGAGAGTTCTGGGGTGCTCTCGTTCCTTGAAGGCTTTGATCGGTGGGCGGGTAGCATCAAATCCGGGGGGACAACAAGGCGCGCAGCCAAAATGGTAATCCTCGATATGGATCACCCAGAGATTGTTGACTATATTGACTGGAAACTCAAAGAAGAGAATAAGGCAAAGGCACTCATCGCTGCAGGATACCCGGCTGATTTCAACGGTGAAGCCTACAGTACTGTTAGTGGGCAGAACAGCAACAACTCCGTACGGATTCCAGATGATTTCATGGATGCATACCTCCAGGGCGATTCTTGGAAAACGACCTACCGGACAAGTGGTGAAGTCGCCGACGAGTACGATGCCAGAACACTCATGGAAAAGATTGCTTACGCAGCGTGGGCATGTGCGGATCCGGGTGTCCAATTTGACAGCACGATTCAGAAATGGCATACTTGTAAAAACACGGGCAGAATTAATGCCAGCAATCCGTGCAGTGAATACCTCTTCTTAGACGACTCTGCCTGCAACCTCGCCAGTATTAATCTCGCTAAATTCTTGAAAGATGATAATACCTTCGACATTGAAGGTTTCCGTGCTACTGTTCGTGTGTTCGCGACTGCGATGGAAATCATAGTAGATCTCTCCTCATATCCGACAGAACGTATAGCACAACGCTCTCATGAATATCGTCCGCTCGGACTCGGTTATGCTAATTTGGGGGCACTCTTGATGCGTTTAGGTATCCCTTACAACAGCGCGCAAGCTTGTGCTTACGCGGGTGCTATTACTGCTATCCTGAGCGGTCAGGGGTACCAGACGAGTGCAGAGATTGCTAAAAGTATCGGAACTTTTGCTGGATACGTGAAGAATAGCGACGCTATGTTAGATGTTATGCGGCTGCACCGTGATGCTGCCTATAGTATTGATCCTACTGCATGTCCGTCCGAACTTTTAGATGCTGCAAAAGTAGATTGGGATCTCTGCCTTGAGAAAGGCGAGCAGTGGGGATATCGGAATTCGCAGATTAGTGTCATCGCACCGACGGGAACAATCTCCTTCCTGATGGATTGTGATACGACAGGGATCGAACCAGAGTTTGCGCTCGTTAAGTTCAAGAAGTTAGCGGGCGGCGGCTACATGAAGATTGTCAACCAGAGCGTTCGCGATGCCCTGCACAACCTGGATTACACGCTCCAGCAGACAGAAGCCATTATTACCTACTTGGTTGGGACAGGTACTTTTGAAGGAACGCCGCACATCAATCCGGAAACATTAAAGCGGAAGGGTTTCACACCAGAAGATATCGATCGCGTTGCGGAGATGCTACCGAGTGCGTTTGACCTGAACCTCGCCTTTGCGCCCGGTTTTCTCGGAGAAGAATGTCTTGAGCGGTTAGGCATTACTGAGGAAGAAGCGGCAGATCCGAGTTTTGATCTCCTTTCTGCACTCGGATTCACCGAAGATGAGATTAGTATCGCTGAAGAAGTCATCTGTGGTACAGGCACAGTAGAAGGAGCACCGCATCTCTCACCGACGCACTACGCCGTTTTTGATTGCGCTGTCCAGTGTGGTAAGCACGGAACTCGTTATATAAATCACATGGGACCGTTGAAAATGATGGCGGCTGTGCAGCCCTTCATTTCTGGTGCTATTTCCAAGACCGTCAACGTCCCGCACGACGCAACAGTAGATGACATCAAGACGTTATACGTGGAGGCTTGGAAACGTGGTGTCAAATGTCTTGCTGTTTATCGGGACGGTAGTAAAGGTAGCCAACCGCTTTCTACTCGGAGCCAACAGGATGCAGAGGGTGAAACCGATGAGGCTATTGCTGATGTTCCGTTTGACCGTCCTATCAGAAAACGTCTCTCAGACACGCGGTCCTCTCTTACGCACAAATTTAGCGTTGGTGGTCATGAAGGTTATATTCATGTCGGCTTTTATGAAGATGGCAGTCTTGGAGAAGTCTTTCTCCGTATGAGCAAAGAAGGAACAGCTGTCTCTGGACTCATGGACTCTGTCGCGGTCCTCACTTCTATTGCGTTGCAGTACGGTGTACCCTTAGAGTCGCTTGTTAATAAGTTTAGCCATGTCCGATTTGAACCGTCAGGTTTCACGGCTAATCCCGATATTCCGATAGCGAAGTCGATTATAGATTACGTTTTCCGGTGGCTCGGCATACGGTTTCTCTCCCAAGAACCACACGGAGACGCCGAAGTGCCGGCTTTTGAGGAAGAGATAGTGCCGCCCGAGGAACTTCATCCCTATGGGCACGGAAGTAACGGTGAGAAAGACTCTTGGATAGCGCATGAAAAGCAGATCGTGCTACAGCACGCCGATGCACCACCGTGTCTTGAGTGTGGTGCCCTCATGGTGAGAAGTGGTGTCTGCTATCGTTGCACGAATTGTGGCGCGACAAGTGGATGTTCCTAAGACTGTATATTCCAGAGTCATTCAAAAGCAAGAACGGAATAGCTTTGAATGGCTCTGGTTTTTTATTTTAACGACTTGTCCCCGTGAAAATGGACGCAATGGCTCTTTTATTTCCTGTCAACTTCCCTACAACACCCACCGTATTGCAGATATGTAGAAAGCAGTTTCTCTTGTTTCGTAGTCTATATCTCAAATTGATTTTACTGTGAATTCATGCTACACTTGTTACATTACATCTTAAAGGAGGACCGAACTAATGAAGCAAGCCTATACCGCTGTTATCCTACAGGACGAGGATTGGTGGATCGGTTGGATACAGGAAATTCCCGGTGTCAATTGCCAAGAACGAACTAAGAACGAATTGCTGGTTAGCCTGAAAAGCGGGCTTGAGGATATTCTGGAACTTAACCGGGAGGAGGCAATCAACAGAACGGAAGGCGAGACTTTTGAGGAAGTTACAATCGCTCTATGAAACGGCGATCGTTGATTCAACACTTCAAAAGGCACGGTTGTTATTTTATTCGCGAAGGTGGTAACCACTCGATATGGGGACGTTCAGAGGGCGGAGTCAAGGCTGCGATCCCTCGGCACACTGAGATCGCGAATCGCTTAGCGAAGGACATCTGTAAACAATTACGGATCCCACCGCTATAGTCAGACTAACGAAACAATCACTTCAACATAATCCTATAAGGGGCGTTCCGATTTCGTTGCCTTTAAAGGGTCAACTGGGATATAATAGAAAGGCTTGAGTTGAGTAGATGGTCGCGTCCTGATTGTAGTTTTACCATCGGGATGAGGAAAGTCCGGACTCCGCAGGGCAGGATGCTGGGTAACCCCCAGGAGCGGCGACGCTATGGAAAGTGCAACAGAAAGTAAACTACAACGTCTCAAAACGTTGTACAGGTGAAACGGTGCGGTAAAAGCGCACCAGTCCATAAGGTGACTTATGGAGCTATGTAAACCCCATCTGGAGCAAGGTAAATCAGGGACATACAGAGGTTGCCCGCCTCGTCCCGAGGTAACCGCTTGAGGTGGATGGTAACATCCATCCCAGATGAATGATCATCACATACAGAATCCGGCTTATTCTCAACTCAAGTTTTTTATTTTTCCACTAAGCGATTACAATCGAGATGTCGATCTACACGTGGTCTAAGGCGGGACCTGGGTCTGAGGCGGTTTAGAAAACAATATGCATCAACTTGGTAATTTAATCAAGCACGAACTGATTGATAATCTCACGAGTGGCCGTTACATTCTAACAAGTATTGTATGTATCGTTTTATGTGTCGTTTCTATCGTTTTAATGTCGCACGATTACCAACACCGCGAAAAACAGTCGAATTTGGCACGTGGCATCTCCAGGCCTCCACAACCACTGAGTCTAATCGCGAAAGGGACAAATGAAGTACGCCCCGTCATCCCCAATTTTCATCCCAGATATAACGTTATCGGACAAGTTTTCATGCGTTTCGGTGAGGAGCGTCATATCTTTGAACTGTTTGAAACACCTGACTTTGCCTATATTGTCAGTATAGTCTTGTCGGTCCTAACGATTTTTTTATCTTATGATAGCATTTGTGGTGAAAAAGAAACACATACCCTTTCCTTGGTGCTGAGCAATTCTCTTCGGCGATCAACATTTCTATTAGGCAAATGGATCGGCGGCTATATCAGCCTGCTTTTGAGTTTCTCTCCAGCAGTGCTGCTCATGTTCATCTATATGTATACTTTCTCTGGCGTTTCACTTTCCAGCGAACATTTTCTGCGACTCGGCGGCATTATCAGTTTTACCTTAATTTATCTCTCTGTGTTTTTTACACTCGGCCTACTTGTCTCCACGGTGGTTCATCGGGAAGCCACTTCTCTCGTTTTGTGTCTGTTTATCTGGATGATATGGACGTTATGGATACCGAGGCTCGCGCTTTTAACGACGAGGACAATAGCACCCGCTCCATCTGAAGGCGAGCACAGACAAATGAAGGAACAGGTCGTTACCGAACACGACATTACTGAGGAACAACGAGAGATATTGTGGTCAATGGACGATACCTATATTTCCAAAATCGACCGCCAAATCGAGTTAGGAAAAAATCTCTCCCGTCTTTCACCATTAGCATCCTACGTCCACGGTTCAACGACGCTCGCCCAAACAGGAATACCAGATTATCAAGATTATCGACGGCGACTTTTCGCATGGCTTAAACGCGGTGTGAGACAAGAGGGGCAATGGTCCATGTTTGTTCATCGGCCCCAGCGATTAGAACGCAGTTTCTCTGCGGTTTGGATTGATTTGCAACTCCTTCTCTTGTGGAACGTCTTGTTGTTCATGGGAGCGAACTTGGCGTTCCATCGTTATGATGTGAGATGACAGCGGAATTGAGGAAAACATGTTCTGGACATTAATCAAAAAAGAAATACATGATCATATCCTCAGTGCTCGTTTCGCGGTTTCAATGATCCTTGCACTGATTTTTCTCATCGGGTCAACGGCAATGTTAGCGACAGATAAGACTTGGGCAGGACGGCAATTATACACAGGGTACAAACTCAAAGACTATCTGTATACCAATAAGTATAGTTGGTACTGGATGAACCGGGACCTTCCGACATTGCGGGTTTTGGCAACAGGATTGGACGAAGAACTCTCTTTGAATGCCAATAGTGAGGCAAAAATGGGGCCTCAATTTGAGAACAATCGACAATTTGTTAATAACCCAAACCGGTATCTCTTTTCCCAGTTGGATTTTGTTTTTTTCTTTAATATCGTCGGGAGTCTGTTAGCATTTGTGTTTACGTATGACACGATTTCGGGAGAATCTCGTCGCGGGACCTTACGGTTGGTGTTGGTAAATTCCATCTCACGTCCTTTGCTTTTGGCTGCGAAGTTCGTTGGGAGTTATCTCAGCCTAATCACTTCCCTACTGCCAGCACTGATTAGTGTGATTCTACTCTTATACCTGATGCCGAATGTGAATCTTCGTCCCTCCGATTGGGTAGCAACCTTATTTCTTTTTGTACTGGCACTGCTTTACCTATCTGTTTTTTCTGCGCTTGGGCTTTTTGGGTCGTGTTTGACAAAACATCCGAAAACGACACTAACTATTTTGATGGCGTTATGGGTCGTCATGGTTTTAGTAATTCCCAACTTCAGCCCATTTTTAGCCGCTTATTTGCGCCCTACCCCTACAGTGTATGAGGTCCATGAGAACATGCGAAGACTCTCAGGAGATATTTCGCAACAGAGCCACGAAGAGGTAGAGGCATTCATACAAGCGCATGGCAGTGATCCCGCAGCTCTAAGTGACGCGGAGAAACAAACTATAAACAAAATCCGCGCGAAAGCGGAGCGGAGACAGATGAACCTAAGCGTCGGAAAAGCAGCAGAAATCCGGCAAGATTTTATCAATGCGGTTGAAGCGCAAGCCGATATGAACCTGTCCATCTCTCTAATTTCACCCTCGGCGGCATTTGTTTTTTTAGCGACTGATGTAGCGAATACCGGGATTTTCAGCGAATGGGATTTCCGTCACGCTGTTATTCGATACCGGCACCAATACGCCGAACACGTCAATAGATATATTGAAGAAACGGGGGACTATGAAATCCTACAACGTATATTGAAAGCAGATCCGCCAGATTTTGTGCCACCGAAGTTTTTCCTTTCAGACGTAATATCGATGCATTTCAATCTGCTGGCGGTTCTTCTGCTTTATAACGTTGTATTTTTCTTTGCAGGTCAAGTCGTGTTTATTCGCAGACCTCTAACCTGATTTACAGAGTGGATTAATTCTACCAATTGAGTCAATCAGCACTTTCTATTCACCCATTTGCGCAATGCGACCAAAATCTTTCAATGTTTTCAAAGTCTCGACCGTAAACCGAGATTGCCATTCCCGCTTGGCTATTCGCCATGCCTCCGGATATTGATCGCCCCAGGAGAAATTCGGCGACCAAGAGCCGTCCTCACCCTGCTGCTCGATTTCAAAGTCCAAGTTTATCTCCACTTCATCCTTGAGCCCAGCAGCTAAGGGTGATTCTGGCGACGGCACCAACCACAGAGGTTTGAGAACATAGCCAGCCAACTGCTCCGCGTTCCGGGCAACACCGGGTGCCGCTGCTCGAGCGAGCTTCGTCCAGACCTTGTCCCTATCCGGGAGAGCTTCCGTCTCCGCGAGTCTTACGAAACAGAGGGAGTCGTGCATCTCCATTTCGTCGGGTAGAGAATATAGATGCTGCAAAACGGTCGCTGTTAATGTCTTCAGCAATTGCGTCGGCACACCATCGCTAAATTCGTGCAAATATCCGACAATCTCAGCGCGGGGGTTGACCAGAAACTGACCGAAAGTTTCGGCACTATTCCCATAATTCCACCAAGGCGCGTGAGGTGCATCATCCACTTCAGGTGGAATGATAGGCCATACCTGCTGAGATGCCTCATAGGTGGCGATAAAATACTGGATTCCCTTCCGTACCAATATGTGACTTGCAGGTGCTCGAATTTCTCTGAGAATCTGGAAACCTACCGTAGTCACAATCGCAGATGAAAATGGTGTTCTAATGTCAGGTTCCAGACTGTGGCCGAAACCACCATCGTCGTTTTGATAAGGTGTTAACGCGGCAAGGACGGCATCAGCGGGGCCATCCTCAAAATGGAATTCAAAGCGTCTTTGGTCCAACGCTCTCCCCTGATCCATTATAAAGTTCTTTGCTTTCTGAAATGCCGATTGTGTCAGTTTTTTCATTGTTGTTCTCCGCAATTTTTTCTCTATTTGCTGCTGGAAATCGTAATCCGACCAAGTCGCGCCAGCATCAAAACCTTATTACATCTCTAATTAATACTATTTAGGTTATATATGATAATATATCTAACTTAAAAATGCAAATTATTTTTTCTCTACTGCGTACTGCGCGCAACATTTCTATATAGATGTCACTGTTATGGAAAATTAAAGTGGATAAAACTATGCAGAACTTACGCGAGGCGCAATGAATTGCACCACTACGAACCACGCGGCAACCTTTGAGAAACGCCCGTATCTCCAAGACGTATCTGTTAGTAGTCCAATGATTTATCGCCCGTCTGTGTAAGTCCTGTTGTTAAGACGAAAATCCACCGCCGCCGGGTGTCTCTATGCGAATAACATCGCCTTCGCGCGTAGAAACGGAAACCTTGCCCGCTAACGGGCACTCTTCGCCACCAGAGATTAACACATTACACCCCGGTTGTCCTGCTTCTCCACCTTGCAAGCCGTAGGGACCTCGGATTCGGCGTTCTGAGAGGATGGTGACTTCAGCGTCTGTCAATAACCGTAATGCTCGAATAACGCCTGCGCCCCCTTGATATTTCCCCGCGCCACCTGTTCCACACCGGATCGCATAAGCCACTACTTGCATCGGGTAATTTGTCTCAATTGCCTCTATGGGAGTGTTCATTGTATTGGTCATGTGTGTGTGAATCGCATCAATACCGTCTCGGTCCGGGCGCGCGCCCATCCCGCCTGCGATCGTTTCGTAGTAGGTAAAATCTTTGCCGCGTGCGGTATCATAACCGCCTATTGTCAGGTTATTCATAGTGCCGGAACTGGCGGCAGGAATCTGATCAGGGCAGGCTTGCGCCAACGCTCCGAGTAGCACATCAACAATACGCTGTGATGTTTCGACGTTTCCTCCGGCAACCGCTGCTGGGAACTTCGCGTTCACAACGGTTCCCTCAGGCGCAATAACGCGGATGGGTTCTAAACACCCGGCATTAGCAGGAACGTCTGCCCCAGCGATGCACCGGAAAGTGTAAAAAACCGCGGAGAGGGTAATAGCGTAAATCGCATTGACAGACCCACGTACTTGTGGGGCTGTGCCTGTAAAATCGACGACTGCTGTATCATTTTCGATCTCAATCGCGACCTGTATTTCAATCGGATCATCACTAATACCGTCGTCGTCAAGGACATCAGTGTACATGTAACGTCCATTGGGGATTTCTCGTAAGCGTGCTCGGACTATTCGGCTTGCATACTCACAGAGTTCCTGCATATATGCCGTAATTTCTGTTGTGCTATATTTAGCTATCATCTCCCGCAATCGCCGTTCGCCGACGCGGTTCGCTGCGAGTTGTGCTTCCATATCACCACGACGTTCTTCCGGTGTCCTTACATTGGCAAGAATTAGTTCCCAGAGGTCGGTATCCAATTCGCCAGCTCGGATAAGTTTGACAGGTGGGATACGGATACCTTCCTGGATCACACTCGTTGCAATCGGCATTGAACCGGGCGCCATTCCACCGACATCCGCGTGATGGGCGCGGTTGGCGACAAAGAAGACAGGTTTATTTTCTGTTTTGTTGCCATTTCCATCCGAAAAAACGGGGGCAACGAGCGTGATATCGGGTAAATGGGTGCCGCCGCGATACGGATCGTTGAGGGCGATCATGTCTCCGGGTCCCATTTCGGTATGTTCAATCGCAGCGAGGACGGAGAGCGGCATAGAGCCGAGATGCACGGGAATATGTGCGGCTTGCGCGACCATCTTGCCGGTACCATCAAAAACAGCACATGAAAAATCAAGCCGTTCTTTGATATTCGGTGAAAACGCTGTGCGTTGTAGCGTTACACCCATCTCTTCAGCGACCGAGGTCAGCATGTTTTTGTACAATTCGAGTTTGATAGGGTCTGCGTTCATTAGTTTTAATGTATAAATTGGCGAGTAGCGTCAGTATGTATAAGTGAATTGCATTTTAACACCTTCTCCTATAACATGCAAGGAAAGATTTGCAAGGAGTATCCGAAATGAAAAAAATCAATATCGCACTGATCGGCGCGGGTGGAATGGCAAACGGTGTTCATTACCCATCGCTCAGCGAGTGTGAAGATGTCAATCTTGTTGGGCTGTGTGATCTGGTCCCGTCGAAACTTCAGGCAACAGCAGAAAGGTTTGAGATTGACCAGACGTTCACTGACTATCGGCAGATGCTTGAAAAAACGTCTCCAGACGCTGTATATATTTTGATGCCGCCGCAGCACCTATTTCCGCTTGCTATCCATTGTCTCTCGCAGCAACTCCACGTTTTTATTGAGAAACCGCCGGGTGTCACACTCCATCAAACAAAGGAAATGGCATTGGCAGCGGAAAAGAACGATTGTAAAACGATGGTCGGTTTTAATCGGCGTTTCATCCCGCTTTTACAAAAGGTTAAAGCGACAGTTGAGGCGAACGGTCCAATTATTCAATGCATGTCAACCTTCCATAAAAACACACCCAATGCGCTCTACTACGATGGTGTGATAGACGTTTTGACCTGTGATGCGATTCACGCCGTAGATGCGCTCCGATGGCTTGGTGGGGGCGAGGTAAAAGCCGTTGCAAGCGACATCAATAACTTCTATTCCGAGCGTGAGAACAGTTTCAACGCACTCGTCAAATTTACGAGTGGTGCTTCCGGGTATCTTGGCACGAACTGGGCAGTTGGAGGACGCATCCATACATTTGAGATGCACGCACGTGGGATTTCTGCCTATATCAATCCTGACGCGGGTGGACGCGCCGTACTTCACACGCCCGAAGGTACAACCGAAATTACACCGGAGGCAGCGGCGGATTCTGACAAACTGCACAGAACCTATGGATTTTATGGAGAAAGTCGGCACTTTGTAGATTGTATCCAGCAGGACAAGCAGCCATTAACCTGTTTTTCGGATGCAGTCAAGACGATGGAACTTGTGACGGCTATCTACCAAAATCGGATAGACGCATAATATTGACCCAATAGCCCGTAAAATAAATTGGCACGTTTCTTGCTAAGTAAAGGTATAAAGTTATATTGGAATGAGTATGGATACGCACCACATACCAGTTTTATGTGATAAAGTGGTTGACCTTCTTAAACCGAAATCGGATGGCGTTTACATAGACGGTACTGTCGGATTAGGCGGGCATAGTGCGGCTATCCTTGAAACCTCTGCTCCGAGTGGACGTGTGATCGGAATAGATCTGGATGTTGAAGGTCTCATTGTCGCTGAAAGTAGGCTACACGCCTTTGGGGAGCGGTGTTCCCTTATTAACGGCAATTTTGCTGAGATGGATGTTTTACTGGAAAGACATTCAGTTCATGCTGTTGACGGTATCCTACTTGACTTAGGGATGTCATCGCTACAGTTAGATACGCCACACCGAGGGTTTAGTTTTAACCACACCGGTCCTTTAGACATGCGTATGAATCCCGGACAGGCTTTGGATAGTGCTGATCAGACCGTTCCAACGGCTATGAAAGTGGTTAATGATAGCACAATAGACGTTCTTGTTGACATTTTTAAGCGATATGGTGAAGAACGATACGCGAAACGAATTGCTGGTCGGATTGTTCAAGCGAGACAAGAAGAACCGATAATAACAACGACACAGTTCGCAGAAATTGTCAAACAAGCTGTCCCACGAAAGACATTCAAAATCCATCCAGCGACGCGTGTGTTTCAGGCACTGCGGATTCACGTCAACGCAGAGTTGGAAAACTTGGTATCAGGTTTAGATGTCGCAATATCACTCTTGAAACAGGGCGGTTGTCTGTGTGTTATCACGTTTCATTCGCTTGAGGACAGGATCGTCAAACGTTGCTTTCAGACATGTGCGCGGACATGCATCTGTCCACCTAAAACGCCTATCTGTATTTGTGAACACAAGCCATCGGTAGAGATTATCACAAAACGTCCGGTATTACCGAGTGAAACTGAAATTCAAAATAATCCGCGAGCAAGAAGTGCAAAACTACGGGCCGCTCGCAAATTGTAGTCCATGGCTTCTACGAAAAAGTGTATCTTAAATGATATCTTCAACGTTTAGAAAGTAAAGGTTTTTTATGACTAATAAGATATTCAGAGAGCGGTTGTAAAGTAGCATCAGACAACCGAAGTCGGGAAGTTCCGTTCTCTAAAATCGGTTAGAAGGTTCAATCAAATGCAGACATCAGATATCTATTCAACACGTACGACGAAAGTGGAGGAACCGAAGCCGAAAAAGAAGTTTCCATTAGTTTATGTCGTTTTAGGGTTATCATTCTGTACCTTCGCTGGTAGCATCTGGTTCTCATCTTACGCTAAAAATGTTGCTTTACTGAGGCAACCCGTCTACGAAAGACAAAAGCACCATATTCAGAATGCAATTTATCAACTCGAATTGGAAGAATCGACGTTAACCAGTGTCCAAAGGATTCGACAAATTGCAACTGAGCTTAAAATGGTCGAACCGACCGATGCCTCACAGGTAGTGTGGGACAAATAGTTTTGTTTTTTCGCGTTGTTTTTTTCGCCTTTTTGAAAGGCATTTGGATTTATCTTAACTTTATAGGAAAAACATGAAAAACAATTTACATTTATCCGTTCGCCGCCTCGTTTTCGTACTGATTGTGCTGCAAGTTGGGTTCCTGTTGCTGGTTAGTAAACTGTTCATAGTGCAGATATCCAACAACACAGAACATCAAAAGACAGCTGAGCGCACTTGGCACTCTCCGCGTACAGCCACAATAAAGCGAGGCAAAATTTTGGATAGGCATGGCAATATTTTAGCTTTGAGTCGTCACAGTCTCTCTGTTTATGCCGATCCGAAGTACATCAAGACTGATCCGATAAAAGTTGCTGAAAGGTTATCACCCGTTTTGGGTGTTGCGGAGTCTGAATTGATCACACAACTCCGTCGCAAGGATAAACGGTTCGTGTGGCTGAAAAAGGATCTGGATTATAAATTGCTTGACGAGATTCGTTCAATTGAGCGAGAGATCCGCGGCATAAAGCACGAAGTTGAACAAAAGCGGACCTATCCGAAGGGGGTACTTGCAGCCCAAGTCATCGGACATATAAACGATCAGAATATGGGTGAGGGCATTGAATATCATTACAACAATTACCTACTGAGCGCGAAGGAACGCCAAGCCGCAGAACGCGCAGCCGATGCCCGAAACGAACCGATTAAGCTGCTAACGAATGGGCAATCTACCGATGATTACGGGTATAGCATCGTTTTGACCCTCGACGAATACATCCAAGATGTCGCTGAACAGGAATTGGCAGCAGCTTGCAAACAGTGGAACGCACCGCGGGGGACAGTGATTGTCATGGCATCACAAACGGCAGAAGTATTAGCACTCGCGAGTTACCCCACGTACAATTTGAACGCATACGCCCGTAGCAGTGAGGAAGCCAAACGGAATTTTGGGGTTTGGTTCGCATACGAACCGGGTTCTATTTTTAAAATTGTCGCGTCTTCCGCTGTACTTAACGAAGGTATCATGACACCTGAATCGACAGTTTTCTGCGAGAATGGTCGATATCGGCTCTCAAATGGCAGGATTATCCGTGATGTTTCAGCAAAAGGTATACTAACACTGGAGCAAGTGATTCAAAAATCCAGCAATATCGGCATGATTAAGATTGTGAAACAGTTGGGACATGAGGACCTTGCTGCTTATATTGAGATGTACGGTTTTGGTAAACCTACGGGTGTAGATTTACCATACGAGCACAGTGGCAGCCTTTATGCAGCCAAGCATTGGGACGTCCACTCTCTGGGTTCTGTGCCTTTTGGTCAAGGGATTATGGTAACACCGCTGCAGATGGTAAATGCGTTAAATGTTATTGCCAATGACGGCAAACTCCTCCGCCCGCATATTACGCGCGAAATTCGAGACAGTAACGGGAGCGTGATTAAAAAGATCTATCCGCTCGAAGTTCGACAAGTACTGCACCCACAAGTAGCAAAACAGATGACAGATATACTTATTGGCGTTGTTGAGGGTGGTAGTGGTCGCCGCGCACGCGTTGAAGGATATCGTGTGGCAGGAAAGACAGGCACAGCCCAAAAAGCGGAACCTGATGGTAAAGGTTACGCTGGCAAAGAGATTATGTCGTTTATGGGGTTCCTCCCGGCGGAAAATCCGATGGTGTCAATAATCGTTATGCTTGATGAACCGACAGGGGCCCGCTTCAGCGGGCAAATCGCTGGACCCCTATTTCAGAAAGTTGCCGCCCAAACGATGCAGTACTTGAAACAGACCGAGTTTTTCGGACCCCCGCTGCAAAAAACTCCAGAATTTGCACCTGTTGCCACAGAACAAACGCGGGCGCAACGCCTTACTGTGAAAGGAGAGGGGTTGTGAAGCTGCGTGCGCTGGTCCGCGGACTGAACCTTACTGCGAGTACCGGGTCGCTTGATATTGATATTACGGGTATCGTCAGCGATAATCGGGAAGTCGAACAGGGCAATGTTTTTGTCTGCTACCAAGGTCTTAGTGTAGACAGCCACATTTTTGTTGCAGATGCCCTACAAAAAGGAGCAGCAGCCATCATTGGCGAAAAGCCAGTGACGGCGTTAGAAATACCAACAATACCTGTCACCTATGTGCAGGTCCCTAACGGACGGCGCGCGATGTCCTTGCTCGCCGCCAACTGGCACGGAAATCCTGCAAAACACCTCAAACTTATCGGTATCACAGGTACCAACGGTAAAACATCAACTGCACATCTTATCCATACGATCCTTAAATCAAGTGGACGAAAAACCGGACTGATTGGGACGGTCGGACACCAGTACACGAACGCTCAAGGCGAAGAAAAAACACTTCCTGCTTCGCTTACAACTCCCGATGCTTTCGCTCTCCATGCACTCTTCAAACAATTTGTTGAGGACGGCGTAGAATACGTTACGATGGAAACTTCCTCCCAAGGGTTAGCACTACAACGACTGGCAGGGCTGGCCTTTGATACTGCTGTCTTTACCAATTTGACCCAAGACCATCTTGACTATCATCAGACGATGGAGGCATACTTGAAGGCGAAACTCATGCTATTTGAACAACTCAGGGAAAAAGGAGTTGCGGTTTTGAATAGCGACTCGCCTGTGTCGGAACGCATTGCGGAAACCTGCCCGGATTCACTACTTTTGATGTATGGACTTGACAATAAAACTGACCTGCATGCCGAAGATATAGCGTTTTCACATAACCGGTTGGCATTTACAGCGGTGACGCCAGAAGGGCGGTTCCCAGCTAAGTTGCGCTTGCTCGGAGAATATAACCTTTATAATGCCCTCGCAGGTATTGCTGTGGGGATCCGTTACGGTTGCCCAATACCCGCAATCCAAGAAGGACTCGCAGCTACAATAGTACCCGGCCGGTTTGAACTCATTGATCGAGGCCAAGACTTTGCTGTTATCGTTGATTACGCGCATACACCCGACGGTTTAGAGAATGTGCTTACGGCTGCAAAGCGTATCACCGAACGGAAATTGATTTGCGTTTTCGGGTGCGGTGGTGACAGGGATAACGGAAAACGCCCCAAAATGGGGAATATTTCCGCCCAGATCGCGGATTACAGCGTAATTACGTCGGACAATCCTCGGACTGAAAATCCCGATGCGATTATCGCGCAGATTGTGTCAAATTTACCACATGACACCAAATATGTGTGTATTTCGGAGAGGCGAGATGCTATCCATCACGCAATCGCCACAGCAAAATCCGGAGATGTCGTTGTAATTGCGGGTAAGGGTCATGAGGATTATCAAGAAATTCACAGCAAGAGATTTCCGTTTGACGACAGGGGTGTTGCCTCAGATTTTTTGGAATCCCGCTAAAAGTGCAGCAAGTGCGAAATAACTATAGATGCCAAGCACGGAAGTTAACAACCTCAACATCTCATATCAGGTTGCCGGGGAAGGCGATGCTGTTCTCCTTCTACACGGTTGGGGCGCGGAGGCTGCAAGTTTTCAACCGGTTTTTGAATGGCTTGCGCAATCGCACACAGTCTATGCACTTGATTTGCCGGGATTCGGTAAGAGTCAAATTCCACCTACAGCATGGGATACGTCCGACTACGCGCAGTTTGTTAAAGCGTTTTTGGAAGAATTTTGCATCCCAAAGGTACATCTGATTGGTCACTCCTTTGGCGGTAGAATTTCGATTATCCTCTCAGCGGAGCACCCCGAAAAAGTCGATAAACTTATCCTTGTTGACAGTGCGGGGATTAGACCGCCGCGAACTACCAAATACTATCTCCGAGTCGGTATAGCAAAAGTCGGTAAATTGCTCCGTCGATCCGGGAAACCTGGTATATGGCTCGCGAACGCGATGTCTGCTCGCGCCGGTTCCAAAGACTATCAGGAAGCTGGAGAGATGCGAACTACGCTTGTTAAGGTCGTAAATCAAGACCTGCGTGCACTCTTACCGCGGATATCGGCATCAACCCTGCTCGTCTGGGGTGAACACGATAAGGATACACCGGTATCATTCGGACGAATTATGGAGCAGGAGATACCTGACGCCGGGTTGGTCATCCTCAAGGAGGCAGGGCATTTTTCATACCTCGACCAATTTCCACAGTTTTGCCGAATTGTCGCCAGTTTCTTAAAGATCACAAAAGTGTAAGAATCGCACAGATACAAGGTCAATAGGAAAAAGAGAAGATGATTTTGGAAAAGATAAGTGTAGGACTTTTCTACTTCGTAACGTTAACTTGTTTGGTGAGAGCTGTTCTCAGGACGGCAGGTGGACTCCATATACTTCAACTTGATGGTTATAAGACGGGCAGATACCTGAAGTGGATACGTCAGCATCTGACGAGCTGTTTTGAAGTCAAAGAGATTCTCGTTATTGGTGGTTTGTTGGTTCTTACAGCGTTCTACCCGCAGTATCATACCACGTGGTTTTTCCCTGTACTGTGCGTTGCTTGGGGTGGGTTCCAAGTCTATATGAGCACAAGACGGAAAAATGTTGAGGCAAAAAAACCGCTTGTCTATACAGCACGCGCGAAACGGGTGTTTGGGCTTTCGATTTGTCTGCTTGCGGGGATAGCGACAACACTTGTTTTAACAGCAAAAACAAGCCCGTGGCGACCCGCTATTTTCCTTTTTAGTGAAGTATCCGTCATTAATTTATCGCTTGCGAATCTTCTCATTTATCCTTTGGAACGAACAATAAACGAGGCATACCTTTTTTCGGCAAGGAAACGGATTAAGACGCTGCAACCGAGAGTTATCGGTATTACAGGAAGTTACGGCAAAACAAGTACGAAGTATATTTTGCATCAAATTTTATCTCAAAAATTTAATACCTTGATGACCCCTGACAGTTACAACACACCCATGGGAATCTGCAAGGTTATCCGCGGTGATCTTACCGCCGAACACGAGATATTTATCGTTGAGATGGGTGCCTACAAACGCGGCGACATCCGCGAATTGTGTAATTTGACATCGCCCGAAATCGGTATTCTCACGGCTGTGGGGCCACAACACTTAGAGCGATTTAAAAGCATTGAGAATATAGCACAGACAAAATATGAATTGATTGAATCACTACCATCAGATGGACTTGCTGTCTTCAATTGCGACAACGAAATTTGTGCCGAGCTTTCCGATAAACGCGAGCAAGGCGGCAGTCCGGTGCGTCGCTACGCCACAGACCCATTCCCTGTAGCTTCGGTTTCTGATAGGGCGGATTTAACTGCCACGAAGATTCGACACACAGCCGAAGGGCTTGCTTTTACAGTGCACAGGGACGTAGGTCCAGAGAATATTACTCACGCAGAAATCCGGACGCGGCTTTTAGGTAGACATAACGTATCCAACATCCTCGCTGCTATAGCAGTTGCTATAGAATGTGGTATGACGCTTGAAGAAATTCGGAAAGCAATCGCCAGTGTTGAACCCGTGCCGCATCGCCTACAATTGACAAGCGGCGTAGGGAACGTGACGATCATTGATGACAGTTTCAACTCGAATCCTGTCGGTGCAAAAGCGGCACTTGAAGTGCTCACCGAGATTGGAGAAGGAAAAAAAGTCTTGGTGACACCGGGGATGATAGAACTCGGTGAGAGAGAATACGAAGAAAACAGACAACTTGGAAAACAAGCCGCCGATGTCTGTGATTTGGTTATTTTAGTCGGACCTATAAGAACCAGACCGATTTTAGATGGTTTGAAGGATGCTGAATACCCGAGCCAACAGATTATTGTCGCGCTCAACTTAGAAGAAGTCAAACAGCATTTAGCAACACAGGTTCAAACGGGTGATGTTGTTCTTTTTGAGAACGACCTCCCAGACAACTATAAGGAATAGTTGTCAGTTATCAGTTATCAGTTTTAGGAGTTACCAGAGTCAGAGTTTAGATTAACAAAGGCCCTTCTTAACTGGCCACTGGTGACTGGCCACTGGTAACTCATACACTGACAAATAAAAAAAAATGTCAAAACACAATGTAGCCCTCATATTCGGCGGATGCACACCTGAGCACGAAGTCTCAATCGTAACCGCGCATCAGGTCTGCCTCGCTTTACAAGAAAACTATCACGTCATTCCTATTTATGTCACAAAAAATGGCGAGTGGTTAACCGGTGATGCGCTTCGCGATTTATCTACTTTTACTGGTGGAACACTACCTCATCCATCCGATTTCGATAAAGTTACCGTCGAGTTTCATCCGGAGCCGAAGTTCGTTGTGAGTTCCAAACACTGGCTCGGTCAGAAGGTTCGGAAAAGGACTGTTCTTCCGATAGACGTTGTTTTTCCATCAATCCACGGCATGCATGGCGAAGATGGAACACTCCAAGGGTTGTTAGAGCTCATGAATTTACCCTACGTTGGTGCTGGTGTTGTCGGTTCGGCTGTCGGTATGGACAAAATCATGATGAAGGCGATTCTTAATGAAAATAAACTCCCAATACTTCCATATTTGTGGTGGGATCATCATGAATGGGAAATTGGACGCGACGAGATTATCGAAGATGTTGAGACAACACTCTCCTATCCCGTCTTCGTCAAACCTGCGATGGGTGGCTCAAGTATTGGTGTTAGTCATGCCAACAACGAGACAGAGTTTGTCAGTGCGGTTGAGGTAGCGGGAGATTACTCGCGTCGGATACTCGTTGAGACAGCAGTTGAGAATCCTGTTGAAATCAACTGTGCCGTGCTGGGTACAGATGAACCGACAGTTTCTGTATGCGAGCAACCCGTAACGGATGCGAATTTGCTTAGTTTTGATGATAAATATATCCATCAAGAGGAAGAATCTTCAGGGATGGCAGGTGCAGATCGGAAAATTCCTGCACCCATTTCGGAAGAACTAACGTTAAATATACAACGGCTTGCGATAAGTGCCTTTCAGGTTTTAGATTGTGCGGGTGTGGCGCGTATTGACTTCCTCGTAGATGCTAACCAAAGTGTTTATGTGAATGAAATTAATACTATCCCCGGTTCATACAGTTATTACCTGTGGGCACATCAAGACGTTGAGTTTCCGGAACTTGTATCGGAACTCATTGATTTAGCATTTACAATGCATGCGCAGAAAAATGCTTTAACCTATACGTATACAACCAATCTCCTAAGCCAAGCAGGTGCGAGCCTTGCCAAATTGAAGAAAGGTGAAAAACTTGGGAGCACGGCGTAAAATATCCTTGTAAGACCGCCACCGCTTTTCCTGTGGGAAAAAATGTTCTACCATCTCCTCTACGAGAATCTCGTTGAAACCTTTTCGCCATTCAATATCTTTCGCTATATTAGTTTCCGCGCCATTTATGCGACAGCTACTGCCCTCCTCATTTCCCTCGCTTTGGGCCCCTTTATGATAAGGAAGTTGAAGCAGCTGCGTATCGGTGAACATATTCAGGAGGAGGTAGCAAAAGCCCAACAGAACACCGAAAATCAGAACAAAGCTGGTATACCAACAATGGGGGGAGTCCTCATCATTGTGTCTGTGCTGATATCGGTCGTATTTTGGTCGCGTTTAGACCAGCCGTATATCTACTTGATGATATTAACAACACTCTGGTTCGGAAGCCTCGGATTTCTCGATGATTACAGCAAACTGGTAAAACAACAGTCCTTAGGACTTCGGGGGTGGCATAAAATCGCGCTGCAAACGGTGGGGGCGTTGGCGATTGCGGGCTATCTCTACCATTGGGGACCCGCGCAAACTGACGATTTAGCAACGCGAACCTCACTCATTCTCCCTTTTTTTAAAGATGCCCAACCGGATTTGGGAATTCTATTTATCCCTTTCGCAACACTGGTCATCGTTGGGGCCTCCAATGCCGTCAATCTTACAGACGGGATGGACGGATTGGCGATTGGGTGTACACTGTTCGTTGCTGGCACTTTAGGGATAGTGGGGTACATGACGAGTCACAACGAGATCGCGGCGTACCTGAACATCTTCCATCTACCTGTGGGTGGCGAAACTACGGCACTTTTCTGTGCAGCGTTGGTCGGCGCGGGCTTAGGGTTTTTGTGGTATAACGGTCACCCAGCGCAAGTCTTTATGGGGGATACTGGCTCACTGGCGCTCGGTGCAACGCTTGGAACGGTGGCAGTGCTTATCAAGCAGGAGTTTCTACTTGTAGTCGTCGGCGCTATTTTCGTCGCCGAGACGTTGTCAGTTATTATCCAAGTTTGGTCGTATCGTACATTTGGCAAACGCGTATTCAAGATGTCGCCGATTCACTATCATTTCTTGCTTTCCGGCTGGAAAGAATCGAAGGTCGTCATCAGATTTTGGATTGTAGGACTGATTTTAGTCTTGATAGCCTTAAGTACGTTGAAACTTCGGTAGGTATGGTTTTAAGCCGTACGTTGGAGGGATGTAGGTGCAATTACAGGGAAAACGTGTAACAGTCTTTGGTTTAAACCGAAGTGGGATCGCCGTTGCGAAATTGCTACGTTCATACGGTGCGACTGTCACGGTTACAGACACACGTTCTGCCGAAGCGTTGTCAACGGAAATTGCTGCGCTCAACGAATTCCCCAAATCGGACGACACCTGTAATCTATACCGAAAATTTTTCGACGGGCATCCGGCGGAGTGCATTGCGGATGCCGATTTTATCGTCGTTTCGCCAGGCGTGCCACTTAACATTCCGATTCTTTGCGAGGCACGGGCGCGTGATCTTCCGATTCTCGGCGAATTAGAGGTTGCCGCACGGGTATGTCCAGCACCAATCGTTGCGATTACTGGGACAAAAGGCAAATCAACGACGACGCTTCTCACAGCGGCAATACTAAAGGCAGGAAACAAGTCCTTGAACATCTGTGTCGCTGGCAACATCGGTGTACCATTAGCAGCGGAAGTTCAAAAACTTACAAGCGAAGATGTCGTCGTTGTTGAGGCAAGCAGTTTTCAGTTGGAAAGTACAGTCACTTTTCATCCGACGGTTAGCGTGGTGCTTAACCTATCGCGCGATCACCTGGACCGACATAAAACGATGTCGGCGTATCGAGCAGCAAAACAGAAGATTTCTGATAACCAGACAAGTGCTGATTGGATAATTCTCAACGGTTCGGATGCGTCTGTTAAGGATTTTGGGGTATCAACAGCAGCAAAAAAAATCTATTTTACGGACAAAGGGCCCCCTGAAGGTTCGTCATTTTCAGGAGTATTTAGAGAGGGTTCGGGACTTTTTGCGCAATGGAATGGCACGCGTAAGAGAATATGTGATATTGCGGATATTCCACTTCCGGGGGCGCACAACTTACAGAACACCCTCGCTGCTGTTGCTGTAGGACTGATTTTTCGTGTGACAGCAACGCAAATTCAAGTAGCACTTCAGCAATTTGACCGGTCACACCCTGCTTTATCGCATGCGTTTGAACCTGTAAAGACTTTGACCGGTGTTGAGTTCATAGACGATTCAAAGGCAACAAATGTGGCGGCAGTCCAAGCGGCCCTTGAATCAGTAAAAGACTCTCAAATTGTCCTAATAATGGGTGGCTACGACAAGGGTAATGATTATACACCGCTGCGTGAAATTGTTCGGACCCGCGTCAAAGCTGCTGTGATGCTTGGTGAGTACACCGATCAAATTGAAAAAGCGTTCGCCGATACAACAAAAATAATAAAAGCGAAAACGATGGCACAGGCGGTACAGATTGCCTACCAACTCGCGGTACCAGGAGATGTCGTCCTATTGTCGCCTGCGAATGCCAGTTTTGATATGTACACCGACTATAAGGCACGCGGCACTAATTTTAAAGCAGCGGTTGAAGCACTTCAACCACCTCATTAAAAAATTTGCAACAAATTAGTCTGTAGAGCCGAGGTTACCTTGGGAAAACACCCAAGCAAAAATCCTCTACGACGAACTTACTCAAAAATTTAAAGTGAACAAAGCATTAGGTTTTTAGGGATCAAAGTAACGCAGGAAGGAAAAGACACCACGATGCTACGCAACTACCAAAACTCTTCCCGTAGCAAGCGAAATTCCAAGTCTAAACGAAAAGCTAGACCTTGGTGGACAAATACGCGCACTTATTTCGCTGGCGCAGATTCACAGGAACAGATAAAGGAACCGCTGCCTGTACAAAACTCTGGGCGAATGGATAGGGTGTTAATAACCATTACCTTCTGCCTCATTGGCATAGGCATTTTGATGGTATACAGTTCAAGTCATCTCCTCTCCTCAAGGCACTATGACGGTTATAGCTACCGCTACTTGCAAATACACATTATTGCATGTACGATCGGTTTAGCTGGCATGTTCATGATTGCCTATGTGCCCTATAGGTTTTATGGGAAATATGCGAACCTCCTTTTGATACTTTCTTTTCTCGGGCTATTATTGGTTTTCGTGCCAAGTTTAAGCGTGAGTGTCCAAGGGGCGGAGGGTGGCAGATTTAAACGCTGGATCAATATAGGATTGCCGATTAATTTTCAACCCGTTGAATTTGCGAAAATAGCGTTAGTTATTCATGCGGCGAATTTCATAAGTCGGAATCCAGAACGTATTAGAAGTTTTTTTAACGGAGTGCTCCCGAACATTCTAATTGTCGCTGCTGCTTTCGGTCTCGTAGTGAGTCAACCAGATTTCGGTTCGGCGTTCTTGCTGGTGGTAGCCGTCGGTATCGTATTATTTATCGGTGGTATGCGTATCTGGCAGGTCCTGACGCTTGCCGGTGTAGGTGGCGGTCTTCTCAGTTTACTCGTGATTCGGGATCCGTATAGGTTGAAACGCATCATGGACTACTTTGCGATGTTAAGATCACCAGATGCTGCAAATTATCATCTAACGCGTTCGTTAGATGCCCTTGAAGGTGGTGGACTCCTTGGGATGGGCATTGATAGTAGCCTCCAGAAAATCTCACGACTCCCCTATCCGCATACAGATTTTATCTTTGCTGTGTTGGGAGAGGAATTCGGGTTTGTGGGTGCTACAGCGGTGACGCTTATTTTTATGTTGTTTGTATGGCGAGGACTCCACATCGCCCGGCATGCGAATAATTTGTTTGGATCTTTGCTCGCTACCGGTATCACGACGATGATCGGCTTACAAGCGTTCATCAATATTGGGGTTGTGACAGGTTTGCTACCAACGAAAGGTATTACGTTGCCGTTTATCAGTTACGGTGGTTCGTCAATTGTCCTCAGTCTGGCGAGCGTTGGTATCCTGCTTAATATTTCGAGAGGTAGCAATCGCGGGACAGACTAATATGAGATTGACCGATTTTGTGAAGACGGGCTTCTCAATGGGACCTTTTGGTGGGCTTAATCATGGCTATTTCTAAGCGTTACGATACAACTTTAACAGAGACCGACAGGCCGGACGTAACGTCACTTCAACAGGTAGAGACACACAAAAGGGTGGTTGTCGCAGGTGGAGGGACAGGGGGTCATATCTATCCCGCGATTGGCATCGCGCAGGCGTTACAGCGCATGGATACCACAGTAGATATTGTGTTCATCGGTGGTGCAGACAGATTGGAATCCACACTGGTTCCTCAGCACGGTTTTCGCTTTCTCCCGATCTCAGTCGCAGGGTTTCCACGCCGTTTAACTTTACACTGGTTTCCAGTTATCTGGAAGGTTTTGCGTGGGCTTACCCAATCATTGCGGTATATGAAGGAACTGAAACCGGATGTTGTCATAGGAACAGGCGGATATGTTTCGGGTCCAGTGCTTTTAGCGGCTCTTCTTCGCAGGATCCCAATAGCTATTCAAGAACAGAATGCTTCTGCTGGCTTAACGAACGGTGTCTTGGCACGATGGGCAAAGGCGGTCTATCTTGCTATGGAGTCAACTCGCGAGGGTCACACGTTTCGACATACTAAGCATGTAGAGGTGACCGGAAACCCGATCCGCCCAGCAATTACTGCCTTTCCGAAACGTGAGGAAACTTATCGGAAATTCGGGTTGTTGCCAGATCGGAAAACAATTTTTGTGATGGGTGGAAGTCAGGGCGCTCGTGCTATTAACGAAGTCGTTGTCGCTGCGCTGCCACACCTGGTCGGACTTGCCGAGCAGATCCAGATTATCCATCAAACTGGCGCAGTTGAGGTGGCGGCGGTCCAAACCGAGTATGAAAAGGTTCTCGCATCACACAAGGAATTCCTACACTGTGTGCGCCCTTTCTTCGATGCTGTTGAGGAAGTCTACAGCATCACAGACATTATGGTGTGCAGAGCAGGAGGGATGACTGTTGCCGAAGTTACTGCCTGTGGCATTCCGGCAATTTTCATACCTTTACCCTCACAGACAGGAAATGATCAGGTGCTGAACGCGCAGAGCGTCGCTGAAAAAGGTGCTGCCGTTGTGCTGGAACAAGGAAAATTCACAGTAGAAATGCTTGTCGAGACCCTTACTAATATACTACTGGATCAGAACACACACGAACAAATGGTGGCCGCCAGCCGAGGACTCGGTAAACCGAATGCAAGCGATAATATTGCTAAATCTATTCTTTCCTACATGCACTAATGCCGCATTGTAGGAGTGCTTTGATTATAGATCGGAAAAACGGAGCAGAAACCTAATATTTAAAAACATGTTTGGAAAAACACGACATATTCATATTATCGGTATTGGAGGGGCAGGTTTAAGTGGTATCACTGAAATTCTGCTGGATCTTGGGTTCCATGTGACAGGTTCCGATATTCGAGAATCATATACGACAGAGCATTTGCGCGAGCGTGGGGCTACTATTCATTACGAACATGCCGCATCGCAGATTCAGGGTGCCGATGTTATCGTTATTTCGCCTGCGATTCCGGCTGATAACCCGGAACTTCTTGCTGCGGAAGCAGAAAAAATTCCGATCGTAAGAGGGGCGGAAATGCTCAATGAGATCACCCGAATGCGTTATAGCGTTGCGGTCAGCGGCACACACGGAAAAACAACCACAACCGCTATGACTGCTACAGTGCTTAGCAGTCTTGATCCGACAGTGGTTGTAGGTGGAAAACTCATGAACGGCAGCCACGCTCGAAGCGGTGAAGGTGATGTCATGGTCATTGAAGCAGACGAGGCGTACGGCTCTATTGAGATGTTTTATCCTACCGTTGCGGTTGTCACATCTATTGATGCGGACCACCTGGATTATTACGATAGCGTTGATGAGATTGGGGAAACCTTTCTTAAATTCATTAATAAGGTGCCGTTCTATGGCGCAGCGGTCCTCTGTTTAGATGCGGAGAATATCCAGAAGTTCATTCCACGGGTTAAGAAGCGTTATATTACCTACGGTCTTGAGACAAGCGCGGATTTGATTGCTGAAGGTATTACCGTAGAAGGCCCCACGTCTCGTTATCGCGTTCGTAAAAATGGACACCTGTACGGTGAAGTCCACCTGAAAATGCCAGGTCGCCATAATATTTCCAACTCCTTAGCAGCGATCGCTGTTGGCCTTGAGCTTGACATTCCGTTTGATCGCATCCGAGAGAGTCTGGAGGCGTTTCAAGGTGTGCATCGCCGTTTTGAAATTCTTGGAGAAGCGAATAATATCATTGTTGTTGACGATTATGCCCATAATCCAGCGAAGTTGAAAGCAGCACTGAGCGGTGCGCGCGCCGGTTACAAACGTCGTATTGTCGCGGTTTTCCAACCACACCGATACCAACGTGTTAGAGATTTGGCAGACGAATTCTCTCGATCTTTTTACCAAGCGGACGTACTTATCGTCACCTCAATTTATAGTGCTGGCGAGGCACCTATTGAAAATGTCACCGCTGAAAAATTGGCGCACTCCATACAGGCACACGGACATCGAAATGTTCTTTATGTCCCAGATACAGATGAAGTTGCCGATGTTCTGATGAAGATAACTCAATCTGAGGATATTGTGATTACGTTAGGTGCTGGTGACATTAGTAAGGTAGGACGCGAATTTTTAAGTCGGCTTCAGGCAGTAAATTAATCAAAAGGATCTTCTTTTTCGCGCTGGGTTTTCAACCTTCAAGATTCACCGAAATTGAATATCACGGTGCCAACACACTCTTGCGGTGGAAGATAAACGGAGGGTTCATTCTTGCGCAGAAAACGCGATGGATACATACGGCAAACTTCAATGCCTGCGCAGCGACTTGGGCAGCGCGCTAATAACAAAATTTACCTGTTCCGGCGTGTCGTTTTCATCGCTGCCATTGTGCTTACTTTATCGTTCATCGGTAAGATAGTACTCAGTTTTTTTGGTGCTGAATATGTTTCTCTTGAACTTTCTGGGAACATGCACTATACTGATGTACAAATTTATGATGCCCTGGGCAAGCAGCTGCAAAATATCGTCACAGACTCTGAAGAACAAACATCTATCTATCTCAAGAAGCATCTGAGTTATATCAAAGATGCTCACGTTACCAAACACGTGATGAAGCGGATGCTGACTATTAAAATTACCGAGCGAGAACCCTTTGTCCTCCTGAGAGTTGATTCTACTGCAAACGTCCCCGTTAATCAGAATAGTTCGTTTTTCTTGGTAGATAGTGAGGGACATGTGTTAAAACATATAGATACGGGAAATGCTAATCCAGAGATATCTGAGCCGTCGAGAAAGATGGTAGTACTCAGGGCAGTGAGTGATGCCTTGCCGAAAGTTGGCACTGCTGTCGGGATGTCCGAAGTTGCATTGGGATTGGAAATCTTAAAAACCGCCTTGCTTCAGGAACGAGACCTCGCAACACAGATAGAAAATATCGACGCAAGCAATTCCGAAAAGATTAAACTCCAGCTTGATGCTTTCCCTGTGCCTGTCTGGCTTGCTGCGGATGCAATTGAATTGGGACTTCATCATATCGCCCTGTTTTTAAAACAGCACAAAATCCAAGTACTCCAACTTATTCGAGAGAATTCGGCGGAAACACAGCCGTATTTGGATGCAAGATTTCAAGATACCATCTACTTAGGAGGATTAGCAGAAAGTGAATAGTGCCTATTTCATAGACACCGATAGGTACAGGTATAAGTCCTATCCCTGTTCATCGTTTTTTACGTCTAAGATGTTTATGGGAAAGGGAGGTGAAAACAATTAAATGCCAAAACAAAACATTATTGCCGGTCTTGATATCGGTTCAAGCAAAATCTCAGTAGTTGTTGGAAATACGTTGCACGGTAGCAGCGAGAAAATAGGGGTGATTGGTGTTGGTCACGCGCCATCTGAGGGTCTTCGTGCAGGTGTTGTCGTCGATATCAACCAAACGGCGGAGGCTATCCGTAAAGCGATTGCTAATGCGGAATTAATGGCCGGGGTGAAAATAGATTCTGTCTGTGTCGGTATTTCTGGTGAGCATATCATAGGCCAAACGTCCCACGGGGTTGTTTCTGTCGCGAACAACGAGATTTCACACGACGATGTTGACCGGGCGATGATAGCAGCCAAAGCTATCTCTATTCCTGCTGACCGAGAGATCTTGCATGTAATTCAGCAGAATTTTGTCGTTGACGCTCAGGACCGTATCAGAGAACCGATTGGGATGTCTGGGGCGCGTCTTGAGGCTTACGCTTACATCATCACAGGGGGTACAACGGCTATTCAGAATTTGCTCAATAGCATTGAAAAGGCAGGCGTGCCTATAGTAGAAACACTTGTCGCCGCCCCTCTGGCGGCAACACAGGCAGTCGTTTCAAGAGATGAACGTGAAGTTGGCATTGCCTTGGTTGACATCGGTGATGGCACAACCGAAATCGTCGTATATAAAGAGGATTCTATTCAACACACAGCAGTAGTCCCCGTCGGTGGGCAGCACGTTACCAACGACATTGCCCAATACTTAAAAGTCACCCTCCCAGAAGCGGAGGAATTAAAACTACACCGCGGCTGTGCTTGGACAGAATTAGTCGACCCAGATGAAGTCAGGTCTATCCCAGTCACGAGTGAGTCTACGCCACCGCGTTTCATCGACCGAGTTGAGCTCGCACAAATTATTGAGTACCGTATGGCAGAAATCTTAGAAGTAATTGGTTATGAATTGGGTGATATCCCGCTTCCGGGTGGGCTTGTCCTCACCGGGGGTACCGCACTTATGGACGGTCTTCAAGAACTTGCTGAAGCTGTGCTTCAACTGCGCGTTCAGATAGGGTACCCGCGAGGGTTACAAGGTTTAAGCGACCGAGTCAATCATCCGATGTACGCGACTGGTATTGGACTGGCACTCTACGGCGAATCTTTACGGCGGCAAGAGCAGGAACACGACGCACGTCACCGCGATCGGGGTGTTGGGAATTTTCTGCAACGCATCAAAGAATGGTTCGGATATTAGGTTGGCATCCTGAATTGAAAGTAAGTCCCATCAGCGTTAGACTTGCAGGAATATTTGACTTAACTTTTCTAATAGCGTATAATTTAATGTGAAAAGCGAACCAACAAAAGTTATGAAGGAACCTCGGTCTGGGGATTGAGGCTACAATGATAGGAGGAATTAGGTTGCTGTGTTTTCGTTATAGTAACTGAAAGCCAATATGATAGAATTTGAACAAGAGGAATTTGAAAATTTACGCGCCAAAATTAAAGTCATCGGTGTCGGCGGAGCCGGTGGCAACGCTGTGAAACGTATGATTGAAGCGGGGATCACTGGTATCGAGTTTTATGCTGTCAACACCGATCAACAGGCACTGCTGAGCTGCCGTGGTGCGACCCAAATCCCGATCGGCATTAATACAACGGAAGGTTTAGGGTCCGGTGCCAACCCCGAGATCGGCAAAAAGGCTGCTGAAGAGGATAGGGAACACCTGGAGACTATCGTCGAAAATGCAAACATGGTTTTCATCACTGCAGGTATGGGTGGCGGCACGGGTACAGGCGCTGCACCACTGATTGCCACACAGGCAAAAGAACGCGGTGCCCTTACGATTGCGGTCGTGACACGTCCATTTAATTTTGAAGGGCAACGCCGCGCCTCAGTCGCTGAGGCAGGCCTTGACGAACTCCGCCAAGCAGCCGATTCCGTAATTGTTGTACCAAATCAGCGTCTTATTGACACGATGGACAGGAAGCTGCCAATCCGAGAGGCTTTCCGCATTGGAGACGAGATTCTCCTCCATGGCGTTAAAAGCATCTCAGACATCGTTACCGAGTCTGGCGAAATTAACGTTGACTTCGCCGACGTTGAATCGATTATGCGGGGGGCGGGGAGCGCATTGATGGGTATGGGACATGCTACTGGTGATAATCGCGCCCCAATCGCGGCTGAACAGGCTATTAGTTCTCCGCTTCTTGAACAGACCAACATCGCTGGTGCTGTCGGTATGATTGTCAACATCACCGCGCCTCCGGATTTCATGATGCACGAGCTTGATGAAGCCATGCAGGTTATTAAGGATACCGCGCCCGAAGCACAAATTATCTTCGGTCTCGTTTACAAAGATGAATTGGAACTCGACGATGAAGTTCTTGTGACTGTCATTGCAACTGGGTTCGATACTGAGGCAGGCTACTCACTCGGAGCCGAGACAATAGGTACTGGAGGCGGTAGTGGAAGCGCACCGGCACAATATGATAATGCGGATGTCTATCAACGGCAGCCATCAGCCTTATCCGAACAGCGTATGGCAAGGGCAAGCAGAACCCGACCGGGGCGTAGAGTGTCATCTGGTAGATCTGCTACGCCAACTCGCGGACAGAGAATAGAAGCAGAACAACCCGTAGAGCAAGAACCAGCTCCAGAAGGTGGAAGCGCAGGGCGGAAACCTGCCCGAAGAAAGGATCAAGGGGCACAGCCGCGCGATACGGACTGGGAAATCCCAGCCTTTCTACGCGTTCAAAAAAGAAACCGAAACGATAAATAGGCATGAGGGCTATATTGTCTCCTATCGGTGTAACTTTTTAAAAATCAGTTAAGCCTCTCAATTAGGTGCCTTAATCCGAACTATGGTTAAAGTTACATTGTGTTTTGATAACACAATGTAGCGTGTATCGCTTTCACATTTTTGCTTGTAGACGCGCCTTTGACGCGTGTCGTGTTATTTTTATTTTGTAGGTGAGCTTTTCAAGCACACCTTATTATACATGAGGCAATAGTGGACTTACGCCAGCATTACCAACATCTGCGCAGTGCGGAACACGGTGCGCATCATAATTTCAGAAAACCTAACAGATTCGCTCTTGTCTATCCGAGTACGTATGAACTTGGAATGTCAAGTCTCGGTGTTCAGGTTATCTATGCAACTCTCAATGATCGAACGGACACCGCTTGTGAGCGCGTTTTTGTGCCAGAGACGAGTTATATTCAGAAACTTGTCACCCAGAGAAAGCCTCTCTTTTCGTTTGAAACACAAACGGCACTGAACCAGTTTGATGTTATTGGGTTTTCTGTCTCCTTTGAATCGGATTATGTGAATATTCCGCGCACTTTACAACTTGCAAATATCCCGCCGCTTGCCGAGGAACGTACAGAATGGGATCCGCTCATTGTCGCTGGCGGTATCAATATCTCCTACAATCCAGAACCGATTGCCGATTTTGTTGATGTCTTCGTCGTTGGCGAAGCCGAACTTGTCGTTCATCAACTCATGGCGCATTTTAACGCGTGGAAACAGTCTGGTGCCCCGAAGCGTGAGTTACTCGAAACATTAGCGACCGTTCCCGGACTTTATGTGCCAAGTTTTTACGACGTAACCTATTGCGATGATGGAACTATTGAGGCAGTCTCTCCGAAACAAGGGGCAGCACCGCAGATTCGCGCCGGAGCTGTTCCACAGCTTGACGATGTGGAAACTTGCACGCACATTCACACACCGAACACTGAATTCGCAAATGCCCACCTTATCGAAATCGTGCGCGGGTGTGGTAGACAGTGCCGTTTCTGTGTTGCCGATTATGCCCGCCGATGGCCGAGGCGGCGTTCTGTGGAAAGCACGCTTGCCCTCGCGGAGCGCGCACGTGGCATTACAGACAGGATCGGGCTTGTTGGGGCTTCTATCTCTGACCATCCACAAATTGATGAGATCGCCTCAGGGCTCGTTGCGCGTGGGTTCCGTATCTCTTGTGCTTCACTCCGCGCTGAAACTGTCCGTGCCCCGTTGCTTGATGCGCTCGCAGATAGCGAACAAGGCACCATTACCATTGCTCCAGAGGTTGCCACTGAAGAACTTCAAAAAGTTGTTAATAAAGCGATTCCGCGCGAGCAACTCTATCACGTTTTTGAGGAAGCATTAAAGCGTGATATTCTCAACCTACGTCTCTATTTCCTCATCGGTGTTCCGCACGAAACACCGGCGGATGTAGAGGCTATTGTTGATATGGCTAAAGAGATGCGCACAATCCTTCTCCCGCATGCGAAGCGGACAGGGCGGATCGCCCGTATCAGTTTTACCATTTCACCTATGGTGCCGAAACCGCATACGCCTTTCCAGTGGGTGGCAATGGAACCTCCCAAAACCATTTCCCGAAAACTTGATTTCCTGAAACGCGAGATTAACCGACTCGGTAGTATAAAAGTTGGGTCTGCAAGTGCCAGACTCGCGCATCAAGAGGCTGTTTTTGCACGCGGCGACCGGCGGCTTGGAAAAGTAATCCTTGAACTCGCAAACGGCGTATCATGGAACCAAGCCTTCCGTACGCACGGGTTAATGCCACATTTTTACGCGACACGCCAACGTCTACTGCATGAAGTCAATCCGTGGGACCATCTCGATCTAAACGTCAAACCCCAATTTCTACAACTTGAGTTCAACAAGCACGAAAAAGGTTTTACGACCAGTGAGTGTGATACGACCGTCTGTAAGAAATGTGGTGCCTGCTAAAAAGAAGCCGTCAGCAATCGGAAACCATCGGCTGTCAGCAAGATGGCTATCGGCTTTCGGCAGCCAGCAAAGAGGGTTAGATTCACCCAACAATTTTCGGTAATGCCAACGGCTTTTTACTGATAGCTGAAAGGTTTTCGCAGAAAAACCGCCCTGACTGCTGTCGGCTGATGGCTGACGGCTAATCCGCTGACAACTCTTAAGAAGGAGGAATTTATTGTGCTCAAATTTAAAAAATTTATCGGGGTGCTTGTTGCGATATTCGTCCTGTTCACCCTGACAACATCTTTATATGCCGGGTTGGATGATAAATCCCTTGTTTTATACCTCTCCTTTGATGAAGGAAACGGAGACAATGCCGCAGATAGTTCTGTGCATGGTCATGATGGCGAACTGATCAAAGGTCCAAAATGGGTGGACGGGCAATTCGGCAAAGCGTTAGAATTTGACGGAACGAAGGGACAACATGTAAAAGTACCTATCAATGATACTTTACAACTAAAAGAACAGTTCTCTATCGCTTTCTGGGTGCAGCGCGGTAATAAGCAGATTCGGGAGTGGAATTACATGGTGACAGCTGGTAGCCTGAAATGGGCATCAATTTTTAGAGATAGCGACAAGAAAACCTATTTCTGGTCAAGTGCCCCCAATTGGGCACAAAAAGCCGTTAGCGATGACATTCAACCTGAAGACTGGGTCCATCTCGCAGTAACCCACGATACCAAATCAGAGGTTGTCATCTACAATGACGGTAAGAAAGCAGGCGGCGGTGATAAACCACCAACTGTTGCTGAGATTGACGGCTCCATTATGGTTGGCGCGCGCCACCCCGGCGAGGAATTTTTCACGGGTATCATTGACGAGGTATTTATCTTTAACCGAATTATCACCGGAGCGGAAATTGACGAAATTATGACGGGTGATTTTTTACCGGTGGAACCCGCAGAGAAACTCGCGACGACTTGGGGTAGTATTAAAGCCGATCGCGACTAAAAATACGCTTGATAAGGGCGGTTCAAACGCCGCCCTTACACCAAAGAGGTGGAGCGTATGCTAAAATATCTTACCCTATTTATCCTCTTCAGTGTCCTTGGAAACACGGCTTTATCTGATTCTTCACCTGCCGAAAAGCATTATAAAAATGCTACTGCCTATCACGCTATTGGAGAGTTTGAGCAAGCCATCTCCGAATACAAAAAAGCCATCGCGCTTGCGCCAAATTCCCCTATCATCTATAACAAACTTGGTGTCGCATACTCCGAATTGAAACAATACGATGCCGCACTTGATGCGTATCAGAAGGCACTTGCGCTGTCTCCCATGACAGCAGAACCGCATTATAACATCGGAATAGTTTACCTCAAGAAAGGGACCTTCTCACGCGCTGCTGAAGCGTTTGAACGTACGATTGCTATTGACGCAGAATGGGCGGATCCCTATACCGGACTCGGTGAAGTCTACCTAAAACAGGGCGAACTTGACGGGGCCGCACGCGCCTATAAAAAAGCCACACGCCTCAATCCAAAAAGTGCCAGTGCGATTCTCGGATTAGGTAAGGTCTATACAAAACACGGACGTTTAGATGCAGCGATCACCGCTGTTAAGAAAGCAATTGAAATTCAGGTGGATTATACGGAGGCGCACTACCAACTCGCTCAGATTTACATCAAACGCGGTGAAAAGGAAAAAGCTGCAGCGGCGATGGCGTTTTTTAAAGTACTCCGCCAAACAGATCCACTCCTTGAGAAAGCCGAAATGTGGGTGAAAAGGCATCCCACTGACGCAAGAGGCTATAACAATCTCGGCATCGTTTACCTCGCGCGTCGCCGATTTGAGGATGCGGTAACGAACTATAAACACGCGATCTCTCTCGCACCTGATTTAGCGACTGCACACTACAACTTGGGGCATGCTTACCATAAACACGGAAAAGTTGATCTCGCAATTGCGGCGTATCAGCAGGCACTCGCTACCGATACGGGACTCGCGATCGCACATAACAATCTCGCAGTTTGTTACACCGAATTGAAGATGGATTTAGACAAAGCACTCTCCCACGCCCGAACTGCCGTCCGCCTCGCACCAACTGAGGCGAACTATTGGGATACACTCGCTCAAGTTTGTGACGCACTTGGGTTGGCAGATGAAGCACAACGTGCGCGTGAAAAACAGAAAGAGTTCTCCGACAAACAATGAAATGCCTCTATTATGTCGTTATCTTCTTCACGCTGAGTGTCCCCGCTCTCGCTGAAATCCAATTTGTTGATGCGACTGCCGCCGCGGGAATTTCATTTCAGCATGTTGATGGCAGAACCGGCGAAAAATACCTCATCGAAACGCTCGGATCCGGTGCCCTCTTTTTTGACTATGATGCCGATGGACACCTCGACCTTTATATAGTAAACGCTACGCATATCCCACCGTCAGTCGCTGAAGACACCTCTCAAACACATCTCCCGCAAAACACACTCTACCGGAACAACGGGAACGGCACTTTTACCGACGTTACGCATAAGGCAGGTGTCGGAGACACCGGTTATGGTGTCGGATGCGCCTCTGCAGATATTAATAACGATGGTTACCCCGAAATCTACATAACGAACTATGGGCATAATCGTCTTTATCATAACAACGGTGACGGCACTTTTACCGATATTACACAAAAAGCGGGGGTTGGCGATGAACGTTGGGGAACAAGTTGTGCCTTTCTCGACTACGATGTAGATGGTGATGTTGACCTCTATGTCGTCAACTATATGAAATTTTCGGTTGAAGAGAATCGCTGGTGGGAGACACGCGGTATCAGAACGTATTGTAGCCCGACGGATCAGATTGCTGGCAGTCATTTTGTCAGCGAACCCGACATCCTCTATCGCAACAACGGCGATGGCACCTTCACAGATGTCACTGAAGCTGCAGGGATCTCACATCGCGCACTTGGTCTCGCTGTCGCAGTTGGTGACTACAATAACGACGAGTACCCTGATCTGCATATTGCCAACGATATGGAGGCGGACTTTCTTTACCACAACAACGGCGATGGCACCTTTACCGAGACTGCCGACCTTACCGGCACAGGCTATGACGGGAACGGCTTCCCCGGAAGCGGTATGGGTAGCGCATTCGGTGATTACGATAACAACGGCTACCTTGACCTCGTTGTCAGCAATGCCTCTTCACTGCCAGTGGTCCTTTATCAAAGTGAAAATGCTGCTTTTTTTTCTGATGTCTCTTTTACTACCGGAATTGGCGCAGTGACACTCCCATATTTTAAGTGGGCAGTCGAATTCTTTGATTACAACAACGATGGCTTCTCGGATCTTTTTGTTGCAAATGGACATCTTCAGGAAAATATCGCGCTTTTCTCGGACAGCACTTACCCGCAATCTGATTTGATTTTCCGCAACACGCGCCGACAAGACAGCACTTATTACTTTACCGATACTTCTGCTGAAGTCGGATTGGCACAACTATCCAAGAGAGTCAGCCGCGGCGCAGCATTCGGCGACTACGACAACGATGGCGATATTGATATATTCCTCAATAATTCCAATCAACCTGCAACGCTTCTCCGCAACGAGGGTGGCAATAGCAATCATTGGCTAACAATCCAACCAATTGGCACCCAAAGCAACGCATCGGGTATCGGGACGAAAATAGTTGTAAAGGCGGGGGATCTATCACTTTACAAAGAGGTACGCAGTGGCGCGAGCTACCTTTCCCAAAGCGATTTGCGCCTTCACTTTGGACTTGGAGAAAATACAAAGGTTGACACCCTCGAAATCCACTGGCAAAGCGGACTCACGGAGCAGTTTTCTAATCTAAAATCAAACCAGATTCTTCGCATTAAAGAGGGACGTGGGATTGTAGACGATCAAGGAACAAGATAAACTGAGAAAAATGAGGCTCCAGGGTCATTCAGCTTTTCATTTTTCGGTTAGATTTTCAACCCCAGGCCCGGTAGGTGTGGTTTCCTAACCGCACCGGGACCTCGAAAAAGCGCGGAACCTGATAAATCCTTAAAACTAAATAACCCTATGGGAAAGGGGACTTATGTACCTAATGTACCAAGTGGATGGGTGGAACAACTGGTGGGTAAAAAATAAAGGTTTGTAGTAGGAAAACCATTCATTTAATGATTGACACCCTACTACGACAGGACACATCTATTCTGTTAAAAACAATTTCTCGACTTCTGCGGAGCGGTCTGCCTTTTTGAGACCCGAAAGTCTACGGTATAACGTCATAATATGCGCTTCCAATTGAAAGTACTCGCGTTTGGGAAGTCTGTATTTTTGGCCAACAGAAGACTCAACGTTCACAACGTTCGCTATCGAATTGGCGAGTTCAGAAAAGCGTTTTTGCTCCTCTGGCGTAAGTTTTCCCGAAAATTCATAAATAGGCGCGTACAGATCTCGCCCTTTGGCGTGGTTCGCTTGACGTTCGGTGTCCCAATAGAAGAGTCCTACACATAAAAGCACAATGCCGAATATACTGATGAAAAGAACCCGTTTTTTGTTCATTCTTTACCTCTTCCGTAGGACGACTTTAGTTTAAGATATGTTTTTAGTATACTTGCTTTCTTTCACTTTGTCAATGGAAACACTTCAGAAATAGACGCGAAACGAGGAAAAGAAAAGATTCGGATAACTGCCAAATTCCGACTGAAATTCGGAGGATTCGCCATTTTTAGGTCGCTTGCCGATGCTGACAAAACCGCCGACAGAAAGGTGAATATCCTCGGCGACGTTATAGGCAATCTGTGGCGCAACGAAAGTTGATGGGTCGGATAGATTAAACAGCATCTGACCACTGAAACTTATCAACGGTGTCAGTTGGCGGGTAAATCCGGGGGCGAGATAGTGCCTACCCAGTAAATAAACACCGCCACGGGTGTATGCCGATTGCTCTAAGTTGGCGAGATAATTTTCCGGTTTCCGCGCGCCCGCGCTATTGAAATGATATTCAATAAAGGCGTAAGTCTCGCCGCCGAAACTATAGTCCAAACCCACAGAGGTTCGCAGATAATGATCTGATACGTCGGGTTCATCATCGAACGGTTCAACAAGGACATAAGCCGTTTCTAACCAGAACCCTGCGCCGCCAATGCCGCGTGCGACATCCAAACCGATAAGCAGATCCTTCTGAAATTCCAACAGTAAAATTGAAAAATCCGTTTCCGCTGCGTTCAATTGCGTCCGGAGAAAGACAGCGCTCTTGTCAAAATCGAAATTGTTGCCAAAGATGTATCCGGTATCCACTTCACCCATCACACTGACCGGAATACGGACACGAACTGCATCTACGCCAACGCGATCTTCCGTGTCCAACTGATCGTAGGTATACGGCGCGATAACATCGGTTGGATTTATGATTCGCGCACTTCCCCAAGCAATCGCGTCTCGACCGATGGAAAAATCAGCGAATTCTGTGCTGAACTGAACCGAGGCGCGATCGAGATTATGATAGATACCGACACTGCCCATCACTTCATCCGTACTCGGATAGATCCGTGTGTCAAAATCTACAACGCGGTAACGAGATGAAGCGACACCGACAGCAAACGGAGACTGGGAAAAGAGCAAAGGGTCTTGGACGCGCGGCGTAAAATCGTAGGCGACAGCAAATGAAAGTGTGTCGGTTGGTGTGTGGGAGAGATTAAGTCGTAGTCGGTTGACGACGATCCCGGTCATCGGTGCGTCTGGGAACGGTGAATTGAATACAGTAGAAAAGTTTTTGTAGTAACCACCGACTCGGAATTCAGCATCAGCGGTCCCTACAAGTGGCGTTATCGCCAAATAGATAACAAGTGTCAGAATTTTTTTCATCAGAAATTCTTATTTCTTTTAACTGATAACTGGTAACCGAAAACTGAAAACTATTAAAACTGACAACTGATAACTGTTACTTCGTTTCATCAGTATCTACGCGTCCATCGCGAAGTGTAATGAGACGCGTTGCACCCTCCATCACCATCGGATCGTGCGTTGAGAAGATAAACGTCATGCCGGTTTCCGTGTTGAGGCGACGCATCATCTCAAGCAGATCGGCACCCGTTTTCGAGTCGAGGTTCGCTGTTGGTTCATCGGCAAGGATAATCTGAGGTTCAGAGACCATCGCCCGCGCAATAGCAACGCGCTGCTGTTGTCCACCTGACAGCTGTGTCGGTGTCCGGTCGGTGATTCCTTTTAACCCAACGGCTTCGAGCATTGCGATAACCCGGTCGTGCCGTTCTGCCTTTGGGACACCTGCCAAGAGCATGATGTATTCAACGTTTTCCTCGACTGTCAACACCGGAATTAGGTTATAAGCCTGAAAGATGAACCCGATGTTATCGCGTCGGAAGTCGGAGAGTTGGTTGCCACTCATCTCCGATAGCACCTTACCCGCCAACCACACTTTCCCTTCTGTGGGCGCGTCCAAGCCAGAAATGATATTGAGGAAGGTTGTCTTGCCTGAACCAGAAGGTCCCACGAGTGCCGTAAACTCTCCCGACCGAATCGTTAAATCGATCCCGTTAAGGGCGTTGACGGGGATGTCATCCGCTTCATAAACCTTCGTCACACCTTCTGTAACAATAACATCTGTTTTTTGTGCCTGTTCCATTATAACTTCCTAAAAAACTATTTTGTCAAGTTGAATCTGAATAGGACTTACGCATTCCGCTTTAAAGTCCCCCTGATAAGGGGGATTTAGGGGGTTTAAAGGACGGAAATTCCAACTTTTTGCGTAAATCCTGCTAAATTTAAAAACTCCGGCGCATTGCGGTTGCTGGAGAAATCTTGGCTGCGTGGCGTGCAGGATAAAGGCCGGCAATGATCGTGAAAATAAAGAGCCACACCAGATAAATAATGAACTGTTCAACCTTCATGGTTGGGCGGATGAATTCCTGCATCGTCACGCCCGTCATTTCAATGCCGGTAAAGTCAATGCCGACATGCGCAAAAACCGCCGTCAAAACGAAGCCGAGTATCGCCCCGAGGCCAATACTCACAATCGCTAAGGCACCCGCCTCAAATAAGATGACGCGCGCCATCCCAAAAGGACGCGTCCCGACAGCACGTAACACACCAAACTCAAACATCCGCTCGTACAACGACATAAAAAGCGTGTTGATAATCCCAAAGACAACCAAAACAAATAAGATAACCGCCATCATGTATTTGCCGATTTTCGTCATTTCTAATATCGCCGTCAATTGCGACATCAGTTCTGTCCAACTTAAGGCTTCGTTGCCGTGTTCAGAATATGCCTCCCAAAACGGCAGTGCTGGATCTTGCGAGTAGGCAAGAGAAGTAAATTTAATGGCGATTTCATGTGCCGCGTTACCGATACCGAGCATCTCTCGCGCTTTGTCAATCCGAACAAAAGCCATACCAGCGTTCATCTCTTCATCAGCAAAATAATAGATACCGGAAATCCTGAACATCTCTTGGGAGAGATCGCCGGTTTCGGCTTGTGCGACTGTCACGACCACTCGGTCCCCAAGCCCAATTTCCAAGATTTCTGCAAGTTTCGCACCGATAACGATCTCGCGGCTGCTACCGCCTTCAAAATAGACACCTTCCGTGATCGCGTCATCAATTTGGGACAGAAATTTTTCTGTCGGCGGATGAACCCCGACAAGGGCAATTGCACTGACATTCGCTGGAGACGTAATCATTCCTGGCGCAAGTACTCTTTGAGTGAAATGTTCGACAATCCCTTCCTCAGCGAGCCCGTTCGTTACTTCGTCGAGTGCCTGAATCGTCAATGAGACCTCTTGTACGTCTCGAAAACCTGCCCGATGAATCTGCGCGTCGCCGAGGAAGGAGGCAGTGGCAGTCCGCACCATATTGTCTGCCATCCCGATCATTAACGCGTCAAGAAAAATCAGCGCAGCCAGACCGATGCCGATCGCTGTTGCAGCGATAATCGTACGCCGTTTATTCCGAAAGATATTTCGCCAAGCAAGCTTTACTAAAATCAACCACATTTTTTTAACTTCCCTTGCGGTTCGGTCGGTACCGTAGGTTGGGTTGAACGGAACTCAGAAGACAGATGTGTTCTCCAAATGCCTCTCAAATCCAGCGTGTCGTCGTATGAAATCAAGAACGCAGTGAAATCCAACTTCATATGAGGCATATCAAAAATCTTCTTAACTGATAACTGACAACTGGTAACTGATAACTCTATTAATGTGTCCGCATCGCCTTCGCAGGCAGAATACGGGCAGCTTTTATCGCAGGAAATAGACCGGCGATAAAAGCTGATAGCATAACGGCGATAGCTGGAATCACCAGACAACGAACGTTGACTTCAGCGTACAACGTTTTAAGTTTCATGCCGCCATAGGTGATTTCTTGCGGATACGTGATGCCGTATATGGAGAGTAGATAATTCAGCAAGACCCCAAGGAGCGCGCCAACACAGACGCTCCCAAGTGCTATGATAACGACTTCGCAGACGACGAGCCAGAAGATTTGCACGGGTTTCGTCCCGACTGCCTTCAGCACGCCGTATTCACGCGTCCGCTCCAGCACCGACATCAGCACCGTATTGAAGACACCAATAGCAACAATAAGCATAATCACTAAACGACTGATCGCATCTCCTTGTTGATCCGTGCGCATCGCGCGATAAAAGGATTTGGCGACCACCTGCCACGGTGCAACATCAAGCGTCGCATCATTGAGTTGCGTTTCGATTGCGCTCGTAATTTTATCGACCCGGTTGATGTTTGAGACAATCACAACAATTTCGTGGACACGTCCGTCAAGCACAAGCAATTCTTGAGCGTCTTCAATGTGCAGATAACACGCCACGCGGTCGGTTATGTCGTCACCGCTCTCTGCGATACCGACGATTTTATACACGTCATTCGCAATCGAACCGTCAGCACCCTGTGAAACGATTACAATTTCACTGTCAACCGTTGCAGACACAATCTTCGCCAAACCTTTCCCAATAACCGCCTCATGCGACGGTGTTTCGCTGAGTGTGCTGCCTTCAACGACTTTTTGGTCAAAACGGGTTGCGGCGGTTTCACGTGCCACATCAACCCCGATGATTTTTACAGCTGTACTCTTTTCACCAACCGATCCGAGTCCTGCGCCATAGACACGCGGGGCCCACGCTTCAACGCCTACAATACGCTGAATCGTTTCACCCACAGCAGAGGTGTTGTCGATTGTTTTGTAAAGCGACGGTTTATCAAGATACCCGTCGCGATGCACCTGAATATGTCCAAGGCGGTTTCGGGTGAACATCGCGATAATGTTCCCGTAGGCACCATCGGACAAACCAATGGTAAGCGATAAAAGCGCGAAACCGACAATCATCGCGAGGGCTGTTAGAATTGTCCGCCGCTTTTGACGGAAGATATTACGAAACGCAATCTTAGGTATCATAGAGTAGTAGGAAAACCCGCTCCCCCGTGCTATCAAGTTACTTAATGGATACTCATTATAGATAACAAATTACCGATTTGCCCTCGGGTAGCTGACCATTATCCCAATCTAACTTGGCAATGGACAAGTGAGGTATAAAAATGCTCTGCTTGCAGTTTTCGTTAAGCTCTACCAGCAAAATGTTTCGCTTATCAACAAGTACGGAGACTTCCACTTTAATATTGATTGTTTGACTTGAGAGGCTTATCTTCTATTGTTGTCAATTAGTTCATCTTGCCCTTTAGAACATACATCGGCTGTGGTCATCCATGTATTTCCATCGGTGGTCCGGTGTGGCAGAAACTGCACTTGTATGGGCTTAACTGCTTTACCCACATCATAGTCAGATACCCACTCCTGTAACTCATTCTCAAGGGGAGTACGGGCATCAAGAAATTTCATTTCCGGTGTCCCAGAAAGAAAACCGATAAAATAGATAGCGTTCTCCATAACAACGAACTCTACATTGCGTGAAGAGGTGAGCGAACTTTGGGACAGAGCTGTTGCCAAAGCACATTGGGTTGAATCACCTCTAGGGCAGTCCCGAATATGTTTAGAAGTTACTGTCACACGAGTTGAATAGTTGTTTGTGATATGTTCCATGAAGTTTACAAGACCAAACCCTATCGTTCTTTGTGCACTATAAGTACTCGCCCACAGATAGTAGTTTTGACCGTCATAGGCAGTACAGCGACCAAACCAAGAAGATATTTGTTTCTCGGGCTCAAAACCATTCCGCCTTCTTATCGGACGCGCATGGCTTGCAGCGTACCCTTTACCACGATCAAAATTAGGTTCCCACGGTGTGCCTGTTTCTTTACAGATACCATTGTTCCATGCTTGTTTTTCTTCTCTGTAGCGTTTAATACGGATAACTACGAAGATACCTAAAATCAATAGGATGCTGGTTGTTTCCATCTTAGTTACTCTCTACCAAAAGCGGATCTGTGAACCTAGCGTCTCTTCACACTTTCTGTTTTCTGCGTTGGGTGTCTTGTGTTTCTCAATGAGTTCTATAGTCTTTTTTCAAAATCAACAGTATTTCATTATGATAGTTTAGTTCTTACCGATAGATATTTCCCTTGAATGCCTTTGCAGCATCCGTTGCAACCGGTAAGCAAATTCATTATCTCCATTTTGTCCGATGTCCTTCATCACATCTGTGTAATTTTCCAATGTTCCGCTCTCCGATGAGAAAGACATATCACCTTCTTCTCTGAAGATTTCGGCGCGTAAAAATTTTATCGTCGATGTCTGCGTCGAATGTCACATTCATCCATCGAACAACCGTTTTGTGTCCCTCTTTGTTTTGCGGAATCATCTCCATCACAGACGGCGCGATTTTATTACCAAAGGTTTTGATCTCTTTAAAATTCATAACCCGCATCAGGTTCCCTTTCTCGTCATAAAACCGCTGCCACACCGGTATATAATCCTCGGATTGCACGGCTGCAACAATCTTGCCCCAAACAATTGGAGAATCCTCTTTCGGCACAAGTTGGACATAGAGATGATCAGGAGATGCATCTTCCGGTGTAACAAATTGATAGGTATAATCCTCCAGCATCGACGACTCCCTAACCAAGTCGTCATTTGTGAAATCGGAGCCCATCCATGATCCCATCATCATCGACGGCGGAATCTTCATCGTCTTGTTCGTCTTCGGCAGATAGTTCCACATCTCGTTTCCAATGCGGAGCGTCGCGACCCCTTGTTCCTTCTTCGGTGCCGTAATCCGAATAAAAGTCTTGTTCATCCCTTGCGTCCAGACCGTCATCGCCAAGGTGCGTTCCCAGTGCGGCGTGACGATGTGCATCTCCATATCCGCATGGCTCGTCTCGCTACGATAGAGCTGATCAATCTTTTTGACGATGGTTTCAACATCAGGAACATGTTCATCAGCTTGCCCTGACGCGCAGACCCAAACAGCCAATACAAGCAAAAACCACACCTTCAAACCGCGTAATCCATTTTGTGTTTTATTTTTATATTTCGCCATTTTTTCGATCATCCTTTCCATTTCACCTTATACTTTTATGATATAACAAAATATCCTAAAGCGCAACCCTTTTCAGATTTAGAGTGGCGTTTGGTTCTCCTATGGTTGCAATTTGCCATCCGTAGGAGCGACTTCCGGGGCGCGACTCCTTCCAAAACTGGAAACCAAACATTCTGGTAGTCTTTCAACTTTGAATTTGAGGTCCAGTTCGTAGTAGGGCGATTTTTCGCACGTCCACAAGTCAATAGCGGGGAATGAATTGCCCTACTACGAACCTAATTTAACCTATAAACTCAATCTTGACGCGATACTAGGAACCGTAGGTTGAGTTGAACGAAGTGAGTCCAATATCTGCTGCAGCCCTTCGGGCAGGCACCCTCAACCAACACAATTGTATTTATGAGACGGGTTATAACTTGTTGTGAAATTTCTACCAATATGCAGTTGACATTTGTTCACTAGATGTGGTATTATTTGAAGTGCATACGCTTATTTAGACCACAATTTCGCAAAGTTAAGATAAGGTTTTTCGCTGGAATTCCATAGGAGTCAAATACCCTAACGCCGAATGTGGGCGTTTCTGATTATAGACCTGTGTGATGAAATGACCGATGCGATCTCTGGCTTCGTGGATGTCCTGATAGTCGTTGAGGTGAACTTCTTCTTCCTTGAGCGTGCGTATGAGTCTTTCAGCATATCCGTTCTCCCAAGGGCGTCCGCGGTGTGCGACGGAAATCTCAACGCCATGTGCTTGGAGTGTTGCGATATAAGTTTTTGAAAGATACTGCACGCCTTGATCGGAATGATGTATCTCCGGGACGCTGTGGCAGAACGCCTCTTTCAGCGGTTTGAGCGTCAGAGATTGGTTCAAGTGCTGACTGATCTGCCACGCTCTAATCACTCGTGTAAAGACATCCATCAGCAGGCAGAGATAGATGAAGCGTCCATTCAGGCGCACATAGGTAATATCACCGACCCAGACCTGATCCTGATGAGAGACCTCAAGGGTTTCAAGCAGGTTGCTCCACGGTTTATCCCCTTGAAGCGATCTTGTTGTTCGAGACGCACGCTTGACGGAGACCAAGAGATCATTGTCTTTCATCAACCGAGCGACGCGTCGGGTGCCAACGCTGTATCCCTGACGCACGAGGAGCTGTGTGATACGTCTATACCCGTATCTCGGATACGCGCCAGCAAGTTTCTCTATTTCAGCGCGCAGGACGGAGACCTCGGACGGATCCGCTTTCGGTTGATAATAGAAACTGCTCCGGTTGATGCCGAGGATTTCACAAATATCTCGCACGGAATGCTCCTTGCGCAATGCCGAAATGTAGCATCGCTTCTCAGATAACGTTAGTCCAACTCCGTCAATAGTTTTTTTTCGATGTCTAAAGCCACCGCCATCCGTCCAACGAGCTGCTCAAGGTGGGCGATACGCTTCTCAGCATCACTCGACTGCTTATCCGTAGACGCAAATAACGAGGACGCATTTTCAAGGAGGTGTCGCTTCCACTCTGAGAGTTGATTTTCGTTGAGATTATGTCGCCTACAGACTTCTGCTTGGGAAGTCGCACCACTGAGGACTTCAAAAACAAGTTCGGCTTTAAACTCAGGGGTGAATCTTCTTCGTTTCGCCATTGGATACTCCTTTCAATGAGATTGTTATTATATCACAATCTTCCTTTAGGGAGTGGTCTAAAAAACCGTAGGCAGTACAATTTATTCCACAAGAGAGGAGGAAAATAGATGCTACAACCGAATTTAGATTTTCTCACTCCTTACTATAACCCGAGCATTCCTTACAGTTACATAGACACACCTAAGGGAAATATTGAGGACTATAATAAAGCGATAGCGACTACTCCTCATAATGCCAGAGTCTATAATGATCTCGGTATTGTTTATAGCGAAATTGGCGAGCACGACGAGGGAATTTTAACCTTTAGCAAGGCATTAAAACTAGACCCAAAACTTGCTATTGCCTATTGCAATCGCGGTATAACCTATTTCAACCAAGGTCAAATTAACCTTGCTCTTGAAGATTTTAACAAAGCAATAGCATTAGACCCAGATCATATAAGTGCATATAACAATCGTGGGGTTGTTTACGATTGGAAAGGTGAGTATGATAAGGCTCTTGAAGATTATATAGCAGCTATAAATTTAAATCCCAAGGCTGTTCCTGCTTATAACAATCGCGGTGTTACCTATGCCAAAAGAGGTAAATTTGATTTCGCCATTACAGATTTTACCAAGGCAATAGAATTAGATCCACATCTCTCCGAAGCGTATTCAAACCGTGGAATCGTTTTTTATGGCAATGGAGATCTTAACAAGGGCATTAAGGATTGTACAATAGCGATACAACTGAAACCTGATGATGCAGTATTATATTACAACCGTGGAACTATCCATTACCATCTAGGTGAGGTTGATACGGCTATCAACGACTATAACACAGCGATAAAACTCATGCCGGATCTTGCTGAAACCTACGTTAATCGTGGTAATGCTTATAGAACGAAAAAGAATTTAGATTTTGCTATTAATGACTATAACAAGGCGATACAACTGAAACCGGAACTTGCTGAAGCCTATAATAATCGCGGTTTTACCTATCAAATTATAGGATCTTTCGATCTGGCCCTTGAAGACTTCGATACGGCGATTAGGATGAAATCAGATCTTGCTGAAGCCTATAACAACCGAGGCATTACCTATCAATTCACAGGACTTTTTGACAAGGCTATTGAAGATTATAACAAGGCAATAGAACTCAAACCGGATTATGCTGAAGCCTATAATAATCGCGGTGGCACTTACCATAATAAGGGTAATTTTGACAAGGCTATTGAAGACCTTAGTACCGCGATAGAATGTAATCCCAATCCTGCCGGTTCCTATAATAATCGCGGTGTAGTTTATTGTAATAAAGGTGACTTTGACAAAGCTATCGCAGATCATAGCATGGCGATAGAATTGGATCCAAAGTCTGCCGAAGCATATTTCAATCGCGGTAATGCTTATAACGGTAAAAGCAATTTTGATAAAGCTATCGCAGATTATAGCATGGCAATAGAACTGAAAGAAGACTATTACTTTGCTTATATTAATCGTGGTAATGCCTATGACAGCAAAGGTGAAGTTGATAAAGCTATCGCAGAATATAGTGATGCTATCGGCCTTGATCCAGAGTGTTCTATTGCCTATAACAATCGTGGCTTCGCTTACCGGAAAAAAGGTAAACACGCGATAGCCCAAGCTCTTACAGACTTTAGCACGGTGATACGACTCGATCCAGAATTCACGATTGCGTATTACAATCGTGCTGAGATTTGGTTGCGTATGAAAGAATGGGAAAAAGCTAGAGTAGACCTCAACATAGCAAAGAAAATGGCGGTGGATATTATTGCTGCGTTTCGTTACGACTATGAAAACGTTCTAGATTTTGAACAAAAAACCGGTATTCAATTGCCCTCAGACATCGCTGCTATTTTTACCTCCAGCCAAGTAGAAGCAACTGATACTGACATCTATATCGCTCGCGGAATTGATTATAGTAAAAAAGGTAAGTACAATCTTGCTATTGCCGAATTTAATAAAGCGATGAGACAGAATCCGGATTACGCTGAAATCTATTGCAATCGCGGAATTGTCTACGATAGTAAAGGTGAAGTTGAAAGGGCAATTGAAGACTATAACAAATCAATAGAACTCAATCCCGATTACGCTGAGGCTTATAACAATCGAGGTATTACTTATGGTAAAAACGGCAAGCTCGATCTTGCCATCAAAGATTTTAACAAAGCGATCAAGCTCAAACCAAACTATGCTAAAGCCTATAACAATCGAGGGGCTGTCTATCGCAGTAAAGGCGAGGTTGATCTTGCCATTCAAGACTGTAGTGAGGCAATACGATTAGAATCGGATTATGCTGACTCCTATAACAATCGAGGGGCCGCTTATCGTAACAAAGGTGAGGTTGATTTAGCCATTCAAGACTATGACAAAGCAATAGAACTAAAAAGTGATTTTTTTGAAGCTTATTACAATCTCGGTATTGCTTACCACGAAAAATGTGAGTACGATCTTGCCATTGAAAACTATAACAAAGCAATAGAACTGAGACCAAAACACGCCCATCCATATAATAATCGAGGTAATACTTACCTCCTCAAAGGCGATTTTGATAGTGCTATCAAAGACTATAATAAAGCAATAGAATTGAATTCAGAACTTGCCCATGCATATTACAATCGTGGTGAGGTTTGGCTATACCAGCAAGAATGGGAGAAAGCGAAAACTGATCTAATCACCGCCAAGGATAAGGGACTAGATATTACTGCTGCATTTCGTAACGGTTACAAAAATGTCGCAGGATTTGAGCAAAAACACCAAGTTAAATTACCAGAAAACATCGCGGCACTGGTCCGACAAGGTCTCAGGAAGCGCTATCCTGGGATGGAAAAAGCCTTAACGACTGATGGAAAGCCTCTTGAGTCTGCCGAGGTCTTGGATCTACTAGAAACACTTCGTAGTACCGACATGTTATTGGAAGAATATGTGAATATTTCTCCGCATTTCGGCATTGAAACAGCACCAACTGAAGTGTTTGTAGTAGACAAGCCAACGCGGGACCAACTTATTGCGGAGCATGCTTCATCCGCTGATATTTTGAAGCCATTTTTGCGGGGACAAAATATTAGACGCTGGCAAGTAGAGCCACCTCATCAATGGTTAATTTTCACCTACCACGGCATAGATATTAACGCTTATCCAATAGTTCTCAAACATTTGGAAAAATACAGAGAACCTCTGAGTAAAAGAGGAAACAATCAAGAATGGTATGAGCTACAAGCATCCCTTGATGATGCAGAACATTTTACACAACCAAAACTAGTTTGTCCAAATCTTTATAACACCCAAACTTTCGCAGTTGAATCTGAGGGTTTTTATTGTGGGCACACATGCTATATTATCCCCACAAATGAAACGTGGCTATGCGGACTACTTAATACGAGAATAGTGGAGTGGCTTTATTCACAAATGTCTAAACAGTTACGCTCAGGCAAACTTGAGGCGCGTAGTGGTTATATAAAGCAAATCCCTATTCCCAATGTCAATACAACACAAAAGGATTTGATTCGTAAACTCGTTGATTACCTCATTTATCTCCAGCAACAACCAACGACAAACAGCAAAGATTTGGAACACGCTCGTGACTTTGCAATCCTCAGATATTTTGAATGGATAATCAATGGGCTTGTCTATGAGTTTTATATACCTGATGTGCTCCAGAGTGCCGACAGAGATATTTTTAAACATTTAATGCAAGAGCAACTGCCTGAGGTGAATGAGATGCCCGAGGATAAAATGTCTGTGTTCCGTTTTCTTTATGAACACCTGCACGATAGAGAACACCCTGTTCGAGTAAACCTATTTTTTCAGGATAGTTTAAGACCCATCCGTATCATTGAGGGTAAATAGTGAAAATTACTAAAATCGAGATCAAAAACTTCAAGGCTTTCCGAGGACCAGATGTAATTGACCTCGGTGAAAATGGACAGAACCTTTTACTTTACGGTGAAAACGGAAGTGGTAAAACTTCACTATATGATGCCCTAAAGTTATTCCTTGAATCCAGTGAAGATGATTCCATTAAATTTAATCGAAATATTTTTATTAATGATGAAACCGATACAGGTTACATTAAACTTCACTTCACACCCGATCCGAAGTTAAATAAAGATAACTATGAATGGTCTGAGGGTGTTGAGGATGTCCAGGAGCACACATTAGTTCAACCGATTATTGATGCATCAAAAGCAAAAGGGTTCCTTGATTATAAAGACCTTTTGAAGACAAATTATTTCCACTACGAACAAAATAGTGTGAATGTATTTGATTTCCTAGTTAACGCCCTTTTGGCAAATGTCATCAACGATTTAACTGATCCACCGCGTAGTTTTTCCGAACAATGGAGTGACATTTCAGACGCTCTTTCTTCAATCCAAGATGCAACACAAGAGATTGAAAATCTAGAGGCACAAATAGACATCTTCAACATAGGGCTTGCTAACCAATTAGTGGAACTACAAACGAAGGCATCTGAAAATCTCCGCAAGTTTGGATATGAAGATACCTCTGTTGCACTTGACTTCGGTTTTCAAGGGATTGAGTACAGCCGCGAAGATAGGACGCTTAATTACCAGAATATTCCGTTAAATGTTAAATTCCTTGGCAAAGACCTCACCGCGCATTATCTATTTTTGAACGAGGCAAAACTATCCGCTATTGCACTTTCAATCTTTTTAGCCGGATTTCAACTTCAACCACCCAGCGATCTGAAGATTCTTGTTATAGATGACGCACTTATTGGCTTGGATATGTCAAACCGCCTGCCCTTGATTGATATTCTGGAGGAAAGGGATTTCGCGGAATACCAGATCATTTTGATGACTTACGACCGGACATTTTATGAGATGGTTAAAAAGCGTAAATCTGAAGACAAAAACTGGAAAGCTGCCGAACTCTATTGTGGAAAAGTTGATGGATATGAAATACCAATCTATGTGGAAGATAAAACATACCTTGAAAAAGCAAGAGAATATCTTGATGCGAACGATTACAAAGCTTGTGCAGTTTACCTCCGTACTGCATTTGAAGAGATAATCAAGAGGTTTTGTAATAAAAGAAAACTTCCGGTCAAATATTGTAAGAACCCAAAGCAAATGAAAATTCCATATCTCTGGGAACCGATAAAAAATAAAACAAAGAAATGTGTTGTTTTCCCTAACGATGACATTCTTCTTGTATGTCCAAAAATTGTTGACGCAATTGAAGTCGCTCAAGATTTTATGCTAAACGAACTCTGCCACGCGACTCTTGTGAACATCTACAAAAAAGAACTCAAAGATGCCCTTGAAGCGGTAGAACGTCTTAAAACTGTGTTAAAGTAATGCTGAGTTAGGTTAAGGTAATTCACAATGATTCAAAATAATCAAGAACTTGAGACAACGTTAGCGCGCATCAGGCATTTTCAGAAACAGATCAAAAAACTCCGATAGGTCGAAACCAATCCACGGAATTATCAACTCGCCGTCGGGGACTTTCTCACCGAAATTGACCGGATGAATCTGGAAGTGAGAGAGTACCTATCCATTCATCCGAACGAATTGATAAAACAAATCACTGAAAGCAGCAAATAAAAATAAGCAAAATCAATCTGCGTCATCCGTGAAATCCGCGGTTTGCGGCGTACTCGCCCAAATGCGATCTGCATTCAGACAAGCAAAGCGTCAAATTCCTCAAGTCCTCCGCATCTTGGAGAAAAAACATGAGAAAAAAACACAGTTAAAAACGTGCCGGGATGTATTACAAACACAGGTTCGCTCAAAGGAAAAAAGCGGATTATGAGCGTGCCGTTGTAGACTTTACCAATAAGGAGCGCGGTGTAACCTATCACAGCAAAGGTGACATAGACAAGGCAATTGAAGACTATAACGCTGCGATCGCACTGGATCCAGGGTTTGCTGAAGCTTGGACGGAACGCGGTAAAACTTATCGTGATAAAGGTGAGATTGACAAGGCAATTGAAAATTACAACAAGGCGATTGAACTCAACCCAAAACTCGCTGAGCCTTATACCTACCGCGGTCTCATCTACAATCAACAAGGCAAGTTAGACAAGGCGATTGAAGATCATAGGAAAGCAATAGAATTGAATCCAGAATTTGCCGAGGCATACCTCAATCGAGGGCAAACTTACTACGCTAAAAGCGAATTGGACAAAGCGATTGAAGATTAGGACAAAGCCATGGAACTCAACCCAGAACTTGTGGAAGCATACACGCATCGTGGCAACGCCTATCGCTATAAAACCGAGTTGGACAGCGCAATTGCGGATTATACAGAAGCCCTAACACGTAGACCAAAGGTCCCCGAATCTTATTATGTAAGAGGTGAGGCGTGGTTGCTTGCGAAAGGTTGGGAAGAAGCAAAGATGGACCTGACAGCTGCACTCCTACAAGATGTAGATGTCGTCGCTGCGTTTCACAATACCCACGGGAGCATTGCTGCCTTTGAGGAGAAAATAGAGAGTCGTTTGCCCAAAGATATTGTGGAGTTGTTGACACCGCGGAGCGGGTCTCCGTTTAAAATTGATAAAGATGCGCGGATCGCGTTGGGAATGAAGGACTACGGAAACGACGAACTCAGCAGCGGACTCGCAGCGCGCCTTGCAGGCGTGCCACGTGTTGAATTTATATTTCTAATGGGGGATTATGGGCTTTCACCGTTTGGTGATGAGGAAGAGTACGCCAAGAGCGGATTTTAAAGAATGCCAATACAGCCAGTTATTAGCAATACGAGTCCGCTTATTGGACTCTTTGGGATCAACACCCTTTCCTTCTTACGAAATCTCTACACGGAGGTATGGATCCCACGAGAGGTTGAAAAGGAATTTCTAGCGGTAAATGAAGCAATTCACAGGGAAGCACTCCAGAGTGCACCGTGGATTAAAGTCGTAGATCTGAGAATACCATCTGATTTTGCGGTATGATAAAGGAAATGGACACCCAATTGCGAGACTACCCGCTCACAAGTACCATCGTTAAGTTGAAGACCGGTCGCGTACAACTCACACTTATAGAAGAACCCGATTGGTACCTTGATCGGCTCAGTCGAGAGGACACTGAAGGCAAACTCTATCTCCCTTACTGGACCTATCTCTGGGAATCTTCTATTGGTCTTGCTCGCCATATAGAGGCACTTGGTGCACAACTCAGAGCGGCACAGACCCTTGAGATCGGGTGTGGGTTTGGACTCACAGGAATCGTTGCATGCCGGATGGGTGCGAAAGTGGTTTTCACGGACGCGGAACGCGAAGCACTCCGCTTCGCGCACCACAACGCGGAACAAAACGGCGTTGAAGGGAGAGCCGATTTCGTTCAGATGGATTGGAACACGCCCTGCTTCAACCGCAAATTCCGCTATATTCTCGCCGCCGATGTTATCTATGAAGAACACCACTGGCAACCGATTACGACTTTACTTCAAGATTACCTTACCCCAAACGGTGTCGCCCTCTTTTCCGAGCCAAATCGAAAGAACGCTATCGGATTTTTCAAATTGCTCAAGGACAACGGTTTTACCTATCAGAAATCTATTTATCCTGTTAAGTTGGACGGAAGGACTAACCGAGTTTCTATCTACACCGTCCGACGCGTAAACGCGTGAAAGGCGTTGTAACCCCATTTCCGGTTTTCGCTTCTTCCAACCTTCCAATCTTCTTTTTCCGTATTGCCCAAAAAATAGGAAAATACGCGTAAATTCTGCTAAAAAAATAGGCAAAAATTCGCACCCCGCGGACGCTCCCTGCAGCTTTCATTTTCCAGAAACCTTACGCGCCCTACGGAAATCAATAATTCAGACTTTTGGCAAGGTTCTTGCTAATGCTGATATGTAAGGTTAACATGCCTTGTCATTTCAGCACATTTACAAGGTATTAACTTCGGAAGGGTCGCAGATGGGAGCAAGCACCTCAACGCCAAGCGTTTTAATCATTGATAACAACCCAGAGCGTGCAACTTCGTTAGTCCAAATTCTGGAAGCGAGTCGGTACAACGCCGCTGTGCCGCTACGTCTACAGGAAGGTTTGGCGGATCAAGTCTCACGCATAAAGCCGGACATCATACTAATCGGTGTCGATTTTCCGGGGCACGCAATACTCGATTGGGTTGCGGCACTTCATGAGAACTATCCGTGTCCGACGGTCATGTTTTCGCGCGATGAACGGTCAGAGACAATTCAGGCGGCGACACGTGCGGGTGTGTCGGCGTATGCAGTCGGGAAACTCACCGGTGCCAGAGTTAAAACGATCATTGAGGCAGCCATCGCCCGATTTTATGAATTCCGAGCATTGCAAGAGGAACTCGAAAAGACGAAAACAAACCTTGCTGAACGCAAAATCATCGAACGTGCAAAGGAACTTGTCGCCCAGCAACGTGGCTGTAATGAAGCGCAGGCGTATCAAATTTTACGGAAAATGGCGATGAATCGCAGAAAGCGGCTCGCAGAAGTCTCGCAGGACATTCTGTCGGTTGCAGAAGTATTGACAAATAAATTATAGACGGATATATCCATTTCCGCTTTGAAAGTACGTATGTTCAAGGATGAACGAAACGTACACATGAGAATTACCGATTTTGCCTAATACAGATAAATATGTTTTATGTTATTAGGCATAATAGATAATAACAACGATTCCAGCCAAAGATGGTCTGGAACCAGACACAGGTGTCTATTTGGCAAAGCATTGTGCTTGCCGATGGATGCCTTTTTTTCTGTCTTTATATTCAGGTATGTACCCGTTTGAAAGCCACCTATTTCTGAAGGAGGTTCAAAGGTGAACGAATCAAGATTAAAAAAGAAAGTTATTCCTGCAAGCCGAAAGGTGCGTTCAGCACCGACAGCGGCTGCGAAAAAAAGGAAGCCCAAGATAAACGCCGCAGAGGTCCTCAAGCGAGAGAAAAACGGGCTTGAGGTGATCAACGACATTCCGAACTACATTCGGAACGGTTGGGAATCCATTCCGGCAAACGAACGCGACCGACTCAAGTGGGTAGGTGTCTTTTACCGGAAACAGACCCCCGGGGCGTTTATGATGCGTCTCCGCATGTCCAGCGGTTTCAGTAACGCCGAGCAGTTTCGCGCCATCGCTGAAATCAGTGAGGCACACGGGCCCGGATTTGTGGATATCACGACGCGTCAGCAGATACAACTCCGCGGCTTCACGATTGAAAATGTCCAGCACATCTGGAATCGGCTGGAAGCGGTCGGTTTAGGTTCACTCCAGACCGGTTTCGACAACATTCGCGGCGTAATTGGGTGCCCCGTCGCTGGGTTAACGCCGAACGAATTGTTTGACGCTTCGCATGTCGGCAGGGAATTCACGAACCTCATTGTCGGCAACAAGGAATTCACCGATATTCCACGCAAGTTTAATGTCGGTATCACGGGATGTTTAGATAACTGTACCCATACCGCCTCACAGGACATCGCGCTTACGCCCGCGGTAAAGGAGATTGATGGTCAGGAGACAAAAGGCTTTAACGTCGCTGTCGGTGGAAAGATGGGGTCTGGAGGGTACACACTGGCACAACCACTTGATGTGTTTATTCTCCCGGAGGAAGCCTCAGTTTTGTGCGCGGATATTACGCTGATTTTTCGAGATCACGGACCTCGGACGGCTCGCAATAAATCTCGCCTCGCTTTTCTGATTGCAGACTGGGGTGTAGAAAAATTCCGGGAAGAATTAGAAAACCGTCGGCACAGAAAACAACCGCTCCTGAGTGCGGGTAAAGATGCGCGCGGGAAGAAGAAGACTGACCATACCGGTGTTTTCTCACAGAAAGAGCCACACCTCAACTACGTCGGACTTGTTGTCCCGGTCGGACGTATTACAACAACACAACTTTTCGAGGTCGCTCGACTCGCGGAGGAATATGGCAACGGCGATATCCGCCTCACGCAGGGACAGAACCTGATTATTACCAACGTACCGGACGCAAAGATCGGGGAATTAACCGCAGAACCGCTCCTACACGAACTCCGCTATGATCCTTCGGAGGTCATGCGCGGTATGGTAAGTTGCACAGGTATCGACTACTGCCACTTTTCGCTGATTGAAACGAAAGAACGCGCGATGGAAGCGATCCGGCATTTGGAAGCGAGGCTTGGCAATACGAAACCGCTCACGATACACTGGTCTGGCTGTCCAAACGGGTGTGGCAACCATGCTGCTGCAGACATTGGACTGCTCGGTAAGAGAATTAAGATTGATGGTGTTGTTACCGATGCAGTGGACGTGTTCCTCAAGGGCGATGCTGGTGCGAATCCGAAAGTCGCGCCCAAAGTATTGGAAAATGTACCTTGCGATGATTTACCGCGAGTGCTTGAAGGACTCGTCCCTTACCTTTCACGGCGGTAATATCGTTTTTGCCGAATGTCCAAAAATAGTATTAACTTTGAACAACGTTCAAAGCGACTCGAAAACGAAAACGGTCAAGCTACCAATCAATGAAACTTATCCGCAAGGAAATATAAAATTATGGATATAAAGAATAAAGCGACACAGATAAAACTTTTTAGCTTAAAAACGATCCAGATGCGAACCTTTCATACCACATGGTTCGCGTTCTTCCTCGCATTTTTCGGTTGGTTCGGCATTGCCCCACTTATGGCGATTGTCCGCGAGGGTCTGATGTTAACAAAGGCACAGATCGGTAATACGATTATCGCCTCTGTGGCAATTACGGTGCTGGTGCGTGTCTTAATCGGACCACTCTGCGATAAGATCGGTTCCCGAAAAGCATATACATGGCTCCTGATCCTCGGTTCGCTGCCTGTCATGGGTATCGGACTCGCTCAGAATTACGAAGCGTTTCTGCTGTTCCGACTGGCAATCGGTGCAATCGGTGCGTCGTTCGTCATCACGCAGTATCACACGTCGGTGATGTTCGCGCCGAATGTTATCGGCACAGCGAATGCGACGACAGCCGGGTGGGGGAACCTCGGCGGCGGTGTTACGCAGATGGTCATGCCCCTCATTTTTACGGCTATGCTCAGCCTCGGTGTGAACGAATTCCTCGGATGGCGACTCGCAATGGTCGTGCCCGGTGTCGCGCTGTTTATCACTGGGTTCGCTTATTACTTCTTGACCCAAGATGCACCCGATGGAAACTATAAGGAACTCCGTGAACGCGGTGAACTTGAACCTTCAGAGGGCAAAGGCATGGAATCTTTGATGTTGGCGATTAAAGACTACCGCGTCTGGGCACTTTTCTTTATTTATGCCGCTTGTTTCGGGGTGGAATTAACCATTAACAACGTCGCTGCGCTCTACTATCACGACCAGTTCCAGTTAGATGTCAAGACCGCGGGACTCATCGCTGGCTTGTTCGGTTTAATGAACATTTTTGCACGAAGCCTCGGTGGATTTTTCTCCGATTTCTTTGCGAAAAGGATGGGACTCCGCGGGCGGGTCATGTTCCTCTTTGTTGTTTTATTAGGTGAAGGGGTCATGTTGATGCTGTTCTCACAAATGGCTGTGCTTCTGCTTGCTGTTGGAACGATGATTGTCTTTAGTCTCTTCGTGCAGATGTCCGAAGGCGCGACGTTTGGAATCGTTCCGTTTATCAATAGGAAGGCGTTAGGAGCTGTTGCGGGTATCGTTGGCGCGGGTGGCAACGCTGGTGCTGTTGCAGCGGGGTTCCTGTTCCGGTCTGAGAGTATCACGATGCAGCAAGGCTTGCTATATCTCGGTGTAATGGTTGCAGTCGCTTCGTTTGGGACAGTGTTAGTGAGATTCTCACCCGCAGTCCAAGCCGCAGAGAAGAAGGCATTTGATGCAGCACTCGCAGAGAGACAGCGTTTGAAAACAGAAGCAGGTGCTTTATCCTAAAGTCCATTCCCAAGCCGGTAGGTGCGGTTTTGCGGCGTACTCGCCTGCCCCCTGCCCCCCTGATAAGGGGGATATGGGGGGTTGGGGGGATTGCGATCTGCATTCTAACCGCACCAGAACTAAATAATATGAGATCTTGACAATGGAGAAACCAGTGAAAAATTCGACAGGAAAAGCGGTATGCCCCTATTGTGGGGTCGGTTGCGTCATCCAAGCAACCGTCCAAGATAATAAAATTACGAGAATCTCAGCAGACGACGATGTTGCCCCTAATTATGGAATGCTCTGTCCGAAAGGCGCGCATCTGAAACAGGTCTTTCAAAACCATGACGGTAGACTCGCGTATCCCATGATTCGGGATCGCCGCGGTGAACCCCCGCGCCAGGTTTCGTGGGACGAGGCTATCGCTTTCACGGCAAATCGGCTTCACGAAATCCGATTAGAGCACGGCAAGGATTCTATCGCGCTCTACGGCTCCGGACAGTTGGATACAGAGACTTCCTACGTGTTCAACAAATTGTTCAAAGGGTTTCTCCGCACGAATAACGTAGACACAAATAGTCGGCTCTGTATGTCGTCCGCGGTGGTCGGTTATATGCAGGCGTTCGGTTCAGATGGACCCCCTACCTGCTATGACGATATTCAGCATGCGGATGTTTTCCTGATTATCGGTGCGAATATGGCGGTGAACCATCCTGTGCTTTTCCAGATGATTCGGAAACGGCGGGCAGTTGAACCCAATACACGGATTATCGCCGTAGATCCACGCCGCACGAAGACAGCCGATTTCTCAGATATCCATGTGCCGCTCGCACCCGGGAGTGACGTTGCTTTCCTTCAACTCATCGCTAAACGCCTTCTTGCGATGGGACGGATCAATAGACGCTTCGTCCGCAGGAGCACAGAGAACTTCAGTGCGTATGAGAACCATTTGGACAGTTTAGACGAAGACGCGCTTCTCACCGCCTGCGATATTCACCCCGCACGTATTGATGAGATCGTTGAATACCTCGCTAAACCGAGTCGGTTGCTCAGTTTTTACTGCCAAGGCACCAATCAAAGCACAAGTGGCGTTGACAAAAATGTCGCCCTCATCAACTTACATCTACAGTTGGGTGAGGTTGGCAAAAGGGGCGCGGGTCCGTTTTCATTGACGGGACAACCGAATGCGATGGGTGGCAGAGAGGTCGGTTATCTGTCACATCAACTCCCCGGCTATCGTGTCGTCACTAATGATATGCACCGTGCCTATCTGGAAGGCGCGTGGCGAGTCCCGCCGGGTAGCATTGATCCGAAACCCGGATTGACCGCAGTCCCGATGTTTGAAGCAGCAGCCGAGGAAAAAGTGCGCGCACTCTGGATCGCCTGCACAAACCCAGCCGTCAGCATGCCCGATACAAAGGTTTCGCAAGAAGGGTTGCGTCGGGCGGACTTGGTCGTCGTGCAGGATTGCTATTACCCGACAGAGACTGCCGAGTATGCGGACGTGCTGCTCCCCGCCGCGCAGTGGGGTGAAAAGCGAGGTACAATGACAAACAGCGAACGGCTCGTCGTCCGCAGCGATCAGTTCCTGACGCCACCGGGTGAAGCGAAGCCGGATTGGTGGATATTCACGCAGGTTGCGAGAGCGATGGGATACAAGCGGAATTTCGATTTCTATACCGCTGAAGAGGTATGGGATGAATATCGGATGCTGACTGCAGGCACACCGTGCGATCAGATGGGAATGACGAATGAACGACTCGCGAAGACATCATTGCGCTGGCCCTGTCCGCATCCACGGCATCCCGGCACGGCGCGACGATACGTCCGCACGAAGTTTTTTACCGATTCTGGAAAGGCACAGTTCAAAACGCCGGTCTATCAGCCACCCGATGAAAATGTAAACGAGGAGTTCCCGCTCGGTTTGACGACGGGACGGATTGAGAGTCAGTGGCATACCCGCACCCGTACGGGCAAAGTGCCGCAGCTGGTCCGTAAGGATCCGGAACCGTTTGTGGAAATCCATCCGGACGATGCTATAGAAAACGATGTTGAAGACGGTGAATGGGTTTATCTTGTTGGGCGACGTGGAAGGTGTTATGCGAAGGCACGCGTCACAGAAGCGATTCGTCGAGGCTTACTCTTTACGCCGTTCCATTGGGGCGATCTCTTCCATGCGGAGACCAATGCGAACTATGTGACGAATCCTGCTTTCGATCCAGTATCCAAGCAGCCCGAGTTAAAATTCTGCGCCGTGCGGATTGAGGTTGATAATTCATAGGTATGAAAAAATTGTGTTGTAGGGCGCGGGGGCCGCGCCTCACGTGCTCTCGCCCCGTTCAATTGAAGGTTTAATTATTGGCTTTGGTAGATTCAATTTCCAAATCTAAAGCAAATAAAATAACATTTTTGATCTCAATCATCACATCGTCTGGCAGTCTGCCAAGTTTCCGCTCAAGCCGGGTTCTCGGTATAGAGCCCAGACCCTGGACGTTGGCATAGGAATCTTGATTAAGAAACCTTAATCTTGGAAGTACCACCTCGTATAGGCTTTGTCTGTACTCAGTGGTTAGAGGAATATAAGTTATTGAAGTGCCACCCTTTATTTAGACCGAAATTTAGCAAAGTTAAGAGAAGGTTTGTCGTTGAAAATCCATAGGTGTCAGATACCCTAACGCCGAATGTGGGCGTTTGTTGTGATACACCTGTTGAATAAAATAACCGATGCGTTCTCGAGCCTCGGTAATATCTTGGTAATCATTGAGGTGAACTTCTTCCTCCTTCAGCGTTCGGATCAACCTTTCGGCGTATCCGTTCTCCCAAGGACACCCTCTGCGAGCGACTGAAATCTCAATACCATGTTCTTTGAGTCTCGAGAGATAAGCACTTGAAAGATACTGCACGCCTTGATCGGAGTGATGAATCTCCGGGACCCTGTCGTCTAAAGCTTGCTCTAAGGGGTCCAACGTCAGAGATTGCGTGAGATGTGGACTGAGGTTCCACCCTCTAATCATGCGCGTGAAGACATCCATAAGCAGAGCGACATAGATGAAACGGTGCTTGAGGCGGACGTAGGTGATATCGCCCACCCAGACCTGATCGCATCGGCAGACCTCAAGCGTCTTCAGCTGATTCCGCCAGGGCTGCGGACTCTCAGTGGAGTGGGTCGTTTGAGACGCACGTTTGACGGAAACCGATAAGTTCTCTTCTTTCATCAAGCGGGCGACGCGTTTATACCCAACGGTGTGTCCTTCAGCCACCAACACCTTCGTGATACGTCTATACCCGTAGGTCGGCTGCGCCGCCGCTAATCGCTGTATTTCGGATCGCAGGACTTCTTGAGAAGCGTCAATCCTCGGTTGATAATAGAAGGTGCTCTTGTTGAAACCCAGCACCTCACAAATCTCTCGCACTGAATACTCCTTGCGCAACGTCTCAACGACGTGTCGCTGTTGAGATGGATTCAATCCAACAAGGTCGATGCTTTTTTTTGGATTTCCAGTGCCAGCGTCAATCGCCCAACGAGTTGCTCAAGTTGAGCGATCCGCTCGCTGGAAGCATCGGAGTGCTTCTCTGGAGATTCAAAAAAGGTTTCGGCATTTTCAAGAAGTTGGCGTTTCCATGTGGAGACCTGGTTTTCGCTGAGGTTATGACGCCTACAGAGTTCTGCTTGTGAAGTTTCACCGCGGAGGGCCTCAAGCACAACTTCTGCTTTAAACTTAGCAGTGAATCTTCTGCGTTTCGCCATCGGAATGCTCCTTTCAGTAGATTGTCATTGTAGCACAATCTTATATTAGAGAGTGGTCTAAATTTCCGGTGGCAGTACATATCGTAGTTCGTGGTGGATTTGGATCATGGCGAGATACTATAACTATAGGTCGAGTTTTCGCTGCTAAGCCAAGGTCTGCTAACCAAATTTCACCGGGATATGGGTTCATCAAGTAGATCCAAAACTTCCTGCTCTACGGCACGCGGTAGTATTAGGTCTGACATATCGTCGTCTGCAAAGTCAATAATTTCCAAAGTTTGTTCCATAGAGGTCGGAAAGGAAAAATGTGATTGTTGGGTGTCTGAAAATTCTTGTTCAAAACGTAATTCAGGCAAGGCACTCTTGCCGTGCATGAAAGGCTCTGAAAAATCGAACTGTTCTTCTTCACCTAGCGGAGGATTTGCCCTTTTAATTGTTATTCCCGCAGTAGAGCCAAGTTCAAGCAATACTTCTGCGTCTTGCCAAGAAATTTGTAAGGTATCAGATTTTTCTATTTCGTTGAACAGAGTGGAAAAGATTATTTCTCTACTTACTGTTGCTGCAGTCTGCGTATGCTGAATTGTCATGATTTTCGTCCCCAGAATCTTTCTTGAATTTCGTCACTTACCAGATTAAAAAAAAACTTAGTAATTATATCATGCGCAGCTTCAAACCAAGCTTGCCTAAGTTGATTTACTTGGTTACTAAGTGCCTTGAATTCAATGTGGAGAAGTTGTTGACTGTTAGAAACTCGATTAGCACTACGAATTGCTATCCCTAATTGCCCCAAATCATCAGGTAAACCTAAGATAGTTTGCCAATTAATACTTCTCACATCATTTGAAAGTATACTTTGTCTTGTTAGAGATAATAGTCTCGGAAAGACTTTTTCCAAATCGCCAAGATTTTCCCATCCTTGTCCTTTCGGAATGAGATCAATATAAGTTAACTCGTATTCTTTTTCCACGAGATTTCCCAAATTTTCCTCTGTTAGAAATTCTTGAAAACGATGCAAGTACCTTTCAAAGTTTTCGACGACTTTCTCATACCCTGGGTATCTATCATCTGGTTGTGTCTTTCGCCAATTATGAAGGAACCAATTCCGCTGTACTTGAATCAGTTCGTTTTCGTTTTCGTGTATGAACCAAATCCTTGGCAGTAGTACTTGGTCGGGATTCTCGGAATCCTCTTTGGATACAGGACCTACGAAGTTTCGATCTTCAATTTTTGGAAAATCGGGTTTGAACTTTTGCCATAGTACACCTAAATGTCCCGATCGCAATTGTTGAATTGAATCGAAGCGTATACCGCAAACAATCTCATTAATAGGCGGATTCTCATATTTTATGGTCGGTTGTTCTGTTGTTTTCATAAGTTGTTTAGCAAGATTCTTTGCTAATTTATCCTCTGCAAAATTTCAATTGATTTATCTTTTCTATGAATTTTGACGAATTATTTTACCAAAGGTTGACCATTGCATAAGGTTAGCCTCCATCTCATAGATATTGATTTTTGTAACCAATTTTTAAAACAATACAACATTTTGAAGATAGAGTCAAGAAGAAAGTGCATCTGAGAAGGGTTTATCTGGGACTTTCCCTTGTTCCTTACAAACTTCAAAGTAGACCTCAAGGGACTTTTGCATTTCTTCCCGCAGTTCAGTTACAGAGGCACCATAAAATGTGATTACATCCTGTGTATTAATCACGGTTCTATGAAAGAGGTCTATTTCTGGGTCAAAATCAACGACTCCGATGTAACCTTTGTATTCAATCATGATGTAATCCCCACGCTTTGGAGAAATTGAAGAAATTTTTACTTGAGGTTCTCCGTGAGTTTTCCAAGCGGAAATCCTTCATCTTTCCATACAGATTTCTGAACACGGATACCAGCTTTACCTCTCTCGAAATCTAGGACGATGCCAGGGGACGTATCGTCAAGAGCGTTATCTTCAACGTCCTTTTGCATATCAATGGAGCTGCATAATGTAGCAACGCGGTCTCCTAATTTTCCATGAATATCTTTTATGAAAAGCATATTTTTTTTGACAGTATCAAAATCCGGCTGGGTATTTTCAGGTATTGGGACGACGCAGAGTAGAAATTCTTCCCTTTTGTCCAAGGCGTTTTTTGTTTGCTCAAAACTCATTTTGACGTTCTGAATCCGCGTGCCTTTTACCTCAACTAACCATGTTTTTTCATTTTGAATAATCTCCTGTGTTGATATATCAAAAGTTTCTGGTAAAATCTCAAGATCGGAGCCAGTGCGTTTTGAAGTTACTGAGAAACCTTTGGGTTTCAAATTCTGCTCCAAGATCTGCTTTACCCGCTTTTCGACTTTTTTTCCAAAGTCTCGGTTCTCAGCAACTCTATCTTGTTGTTTTTTATTTTCTTCTGCATCCTTCACTGCTTGACTCAAGTCGCCTCCAGTCGCTTCCAAAATCTTTTCAATATCTTGGGGGAGATTTTCGTTATCCTGTATATGCTGTACCAATTGGGGGCTATCATATAAGGTTGTGGCAACGTTGATTACCTCGTCTGAGATGAATAATCGTTTCAAGGCAGCCGGATCTACAGACATTGCTTGAAGGAGGTTGCTAACGCTAGGATTTTCCAGAAGCCTAAGTTCCCATTTATTTTGAAGCAGATTAGCCAACGATGAAGCATCCGCCCGGAAATGAGGATCTCCCAGTCGAATCCATTTGTTACTTCGTACAGCCTTCAACCATGCGGCTGGATAGTATTTATGATATTTGTCACAAGACGTACACTTTACAGACTTCTCTTCCAAACCTAGACTGTCCTTTTTGATAATATACTCCGTGAGAAATCGCCAAAATAGGTAAGAATTGTCCCTATTACTGCGAGCATTACGCATAATTTCGTTCCACTCTAAAATACCTGTAGTATCCAAAGGTATATCAATTTCATGGTTTTTTTTATCATCCTCATCCTCGTACACTTCTGGAGAAAAAAGTTTGAGATCATCTGAGTTATCGTCTATGATTATCTCTTCTGATTTAATAAGGTGTCGGTTGTCAAGCTCTTTCCAAGCATCTGGTTTGATCACGACTTCAAAGAAAGCATCAGCCAAAATGCGTTCGGGTGGAAAAAGATCCTTGAACGGTTCAAGATCTCCTGCCCATGCACGGAGGGGAGCTAATAGTGGTCTGCTCGTATGAGCACTCGGCAGATAACAAACAGGTGAAATATTAGATTTTTTGTCCTCTGTAAACACAGGAAATCCTTGTAAAAGATTCCACTTCTCTTTATTGACTATCCAACCAAAAAGCCGCTTACTCGCCTCCTTGAAGTCCTCATCTGGATTTTCGTCGGCGCGATCTCGGAGTTTTTGGCGGAGTGTGTCAACAACTTCATCTTGAGACATATCTCCGCACCCTCCTTCTTCGCTTAATGAAGTAAGTCTAATGTCACGAAGTTTCTGTCGAATTGACCAGTCAAGCGTCTCTGCAATTTCTTTTAGTTCTTTGTCTATGCCCGGATCTCGATGCAGGGCAGGTAATTGGTCAAGGAAACCTGCTTGGTCAATAACAATGTAATATTCGCGGACTGCCTCGCGTAACGCGTTTTCATTAAAGAAATCATGTAATTGATTCAGCCATTCAACTGCATAAATTTCCTTTTCCTCCTCTAAAAGCAAGTCTTGAAGGTCTTCAATCCTGCCATAACTACCATCTTTGTGAGTACTTTCCTGAATAAATGATGCCAATTTCGTGCCGTCCGTCACTTCACTGAACAAAGACATTGGTTCGCCCTGATATACATCTGCCCAACTTTTGATAGTGTTGCACCATCCTGTTGCCTCATCTCGTCTCGGCAATGTTTCACGGAATCCTTGTATATTCTCTAGCAAATCCCAAAGCATCTTAACTCCTTCACCATTTTCTGAGTTTAGTAAGGGCAGGCGCGCTGTGCTTAAGGCTATAGCATTGTCATCCGCATTGAGAACCACACGCTTTTGACGGATTTTTTCGATGAAATTTTTTTGAACATGGTCTCTAAGCCACTCCACACCGGAATCGCTCTGGTTCTCGATAGGAGGCACTTTTATCCATTACGGCACATGATACCACTTATTTGATGCAGCATGATCAACGAGGGCAACAAGCAATACACAAGCTCCTTCAATAATCTCTCGATTTATCTTATTTTCCTTACCCTCTTGGAGAGGCAAACTATCACGAGTTGATTTAACATTAAAATTGGAACTATTGATGATTGCGGGAAAACTGTAGGATCCGGTGCCTACTAAAGGGAGCCCTTTGAATATTCTTGGAGTCTGCTCAACTCCAAGGCAGACGAACTCGTCGTCATTTGACTCCAATGGGACGATGACCGAAGTTTTCTCTTCATTTTTGGCGAACAGATATTTCCTTTCTCTTTCATTTTCATTATTGCGTTCAGTAACCGTAATTTGCTGTGGGACATTCAGCTCTAGCTCTGAAGGATTGGCCACTTTAAAACATCGTGTACCCTCATGATCTTCGATAGTGATGCTATGGAACGTCTCATTAAAAATAAGGACGTATGGTGCGCATTGCTTTAGGATTTCCATTCCTGTTTTCACAGAACTTTTTGCGTCTTCTTCGCTAATAGGGAGCCCGAAGAAGGTGGTAAAATCACCAAGTTTCGACGGTTTATGTAAGGAAAAAGAACGGTTGAAAGCTTTTTCTGCTTTGTCTAATGATTCACGAAGTGCCGTTGGCGAATCGTCATCACGCACGAGGGGGAAGTCGAACCAGATGTTGATGCTGTCGTCTTTAAATAGACCCGATATTTGTATTTTCGGAGATAAGACGTGTGTAGTCAAAAGACCGGTGCCATATTGTCCATGGGTCGTTTCGTCCGTTTCATCTTTGGTCGAACCGGATTTGATAACGTGGGCAATTTCAGAGGCGTTGAACCCCTTTCCATTATGCAAAAAAACGAGTTCTTCCTTGCTGTATTTAATTTTTACACTAATATCTCTCTTATTCTTCACTTGACTAGCATCATGTGCGTTCTGCAAAAGCTCCCAAATCCACCGCTTACGCGTAGCGTCAGGATCCTTCTTTAGATCTTTGATTGTGTTGTAAATGCGCTGTATTGTGTTGTCAGCGTCTACCTGTTGGCTGGCATCCTTATACTGTTGAATGGCAGCATCAGTTTTGTCAGTCATAAGAACTTCTTTATGTAAAACATCATAAGAAGCGGGTAAATATAAATAACATCCACCCGCGTAAATTTTGTAAACCGCGTACTTAAAATAGACTACTAAAATCCAAGTTGCTTGTTCACAACGTTCTTCAGCTCTTCGCCTTTCAGATACCGCTCCAAGTTATCCAAGAAAAACTCGGTGATACGGCGCATGCGGTGCTGTGAACCACCCGCCGAATGCGGCGAGATGATAACGTTGTGAAAATCCCATAATGGACTGTCTTCTTGGAGCGGCTCAGTTTCAGTGACATCTAAGCCAGCTGCAGCGATTGTACCGGCTTCCAAAATCTCAATCAGGTCGGGTTCGTTGACAATCGGACCGCGGGCAACGTTGATAAAAAACGCTGTGGGCTGCATCACGGATAGGTTAGCCTTATTAATTAACCCGCGTGTCTCCTCTGTCAACGGACACGCAATCATTACGACATCCACTTGGCTCATCATGTTTGAGAGCTGATCCATCGGCATCAGTTCATCGACGTTATCCGGTTTATCGGTGCGGTAGGCATCGACGGCGATAACGTGCATGTCAAACCCTTTTGCGCGCTTCGCCATCTGCATCCCGATACCACCCATGCCGACGATACCGATTTTGAACCCGTCAATCTCGATCATTGGCATTGTCCTTGCGCCGCCCCATTGGTGCTTGTCCTGATTCCGAACGGATTCGTGAATACCGCGTGCCAAGCCGAGCAGGAGCGCGAACGCTTGGTCGGCGACGTGTGTACCATACAAACCCGCAGCGTTTGTCAGCAGCACATCACTCTCACGGAGCGCGGGATACATGTGTCGGTCCATGCCTGCACTGGAGGATTGAATCCATTTGATGTTCGGAAAGTGCGGGAAAAGGTCCTCACTGCAATATCCGTAGAAGATATCGGCGTCTTTGCCTTCCTCAATCAGTGCCTCGCGTGAATCTGGAGCAATGTATGTGTGTTCATCACCGATGATGCTCTCCAGTCTCTCTAACAACTCGCCTTCAACACGTCCTTGTAATAGTATCTTCATAAACTTTAAAGGGTCCTTTCATAATGTAAGGTAGTACTTCGTCAAGTTTGAGATTTGGTTTGTAGTAGTGCGATTTTCGCGGCGTACGTGAAGAAACACTTTCTTCGCATTGGATTTTAGCGTTTGCAAAAACCCCAAATGCGACCTGCATTATCGCACTGCTTCGCAGTGAGAACAAGTCAATAACGGGCAATGAATTGCCCTACTACGAACTGAGTTTACCCTTAATTTCAAAATGGATAGAGCAGTAGGTAATTATAAGGGGGAAAATGGAAGAGTGCCCTTCCAACCTTTTCTACTTTCTTCCATCCAATCTTCTAATTTTCACTGCCACGGCGGGGTTTCCGGCAACAATTCCTGAAATTTGTCAATCAATGCGGTCTCGTAAGCACCAGCGTACTGTCCGTCAAAGAATTTGCCCATCGCTTCGTCAAGGAAAAGCTGCCACGATGTGTCCTCGGAACCCGGATTGACGGGGAAAAACAGCGCGCCTACATCCTGCGCCGCTTTCAGATCACCGGGTGAATCACCGAGCATCAAAACGTGGTTTTCGGGATACCTGTCTTTCGTCGTTATCGTGAGGTGTTCCGTTTTCGTCCCCATCTCTTGACCAGCAATCAGCGCGACATAAGTATCAATTTCGTGTTCGTCCCATTCGCGTTGAAGTGCCTCGTCCGGTGTAGCAGAGACAACGATGACATCTGCTTTACCTTGAAGCCGTTGCAGTGTCTCACGCACGCCGGGAAACGGTGGGAGGTTATAGACAATCTCAGCGACACTTTCGTTCACACCGAGACTCCACGCCATCACTTGGTTTAGTTCGTCGAGCCTTTCGCCAGTGGCGTTATCAATGGCGGTTTGGAGTGCAGGATTACCGAGTTTCGTCTCCGTTTCCGACCAGTCGCGTAGGTAGGGCAGTTCAGGCACTGCGACACCCATCTTCTGCACGAGCGACATCTCGCGTAAGAAATCGCACACCAGCAGGATCGCCTTGAACCGGTTCGTGCCACGTGTCTTTGAATAGAGATTCACAAAATCCCATGCCTGATGCACCTGTCGTGAGATGGATGCCAAGCCGAAATGCTTGACGAGGTTCACGCTGAAGCAGTCGTTGTGTTTGACCTCCATGCTATTGAAAACGCAACCGTCTGAGTCGATGCCGACAAAAAATTCGTGCTGCGGTTTGAAATCATAAAGTACTTGTTGTGGTCCGTGTTCCATAAACGCTCCTTTTTAGGAATTACCGGTTACCAGTTTTAGAAGTTTCCAGTTTCCAGTTTCCAGTTTCCAGTTTTCAGAAAAGAGGGTGTTTTTGCTTGGGTGTTTCCTCATGATTAACAAAAAACCTCTCTTAACTGACTACTGGTTACTGGCCACTGGGAACTGATACACTGACAACTATTCAACAATAACTTCCGGCCGACCGTTGAGCATCCATTCGGTATGGAACACTGTCGGTTCGCCATCTTTTCCGAGAATCGTGTTCCCATCTGCATCGAGTTTATGATAGGTGTGTGCGCCGAAGTAGTCGCGCATCGCTTGGATGAGGTTCGCGGAGAGTCTACCGCTACGGTAGCTATCGAAATAGGCTAAAGCCGAGCTGAACGCCGGGATCGGGACACCGAGTTGCGTGGCTGTGCCGATGACATTCCGCCAGTTCGGTTGTGCCGCTTCAATCACGTCTCGGAAGTAGGAGTCGAGGAGTAGATTTGGGAGTGCCGGATTTCGCTCAAACGCCTCAGCGATCCGATGCAGAAATTTTGCGCGGATGATACACCCACCACGCCAACCGAGACTGATTTGACCAAGGTCTAAATTCCATCCAAATTCCTCGCTGGCTTCCCGCATTAAAGCGAAGCCTTGGGCATAAGAACAGATCTTCGCGGCGTAGAGTGCATCGTGAATCGCTTTTAATGCTTCATCTCGATCGCCTTGGTATGTTCCCGCTGGTCCTTGGATAACTTGCTCTGCCGCAATACGTTCGCTTTTGACGGCGGAGATACACCGCGCAAAAACCGCCTCCGCGATTGTCGGTGCGGAGATGCCGAGATCCAGTGCCGAGATACTCGTCCATTTGCCAGTGCCTTTTTGTCCCGCTTGGTCCAGCACAACATCCACAAAAGGCGTGCCGCTGCTATCGAGTTGTGTGAAGATGTCAGCGGTGATTTCGATGAGATAGGAATTCAATTCGCCGCGATTCCATTCGCTGAAGACTTCGTGCATCTCGTTCGCGTTCATGCCCAAGACGCTTTTCATTAACGAGTAGGCTTCGCATATCAGCTGCATATCGCCGTATTCGATGCCGTTATGCACCATTTTCACGTAATGCCCTGCGCCGTCCGGTCCGATGTAAGAGCAGCACGGTGTGCTATCTACCTGCGCTGCAATCTTCGTAAAGATCGGTTCCACGAGTGCATAAGCCTCAGCGGAGCCGCCGGGCATCATCGCTGGTCCTTTGAGCGCGCCTTCTTCGCCGCCAGAGATACCTGTACCGATAAACAGAATATCCTGTTCGGCTAACGCCGAATGTCGGCGGACGGTGTCGTTGAAGTTGGAGTTCCCACCATCAATGATCAAGTCGCCTTTTGAGAGGTGAGGGGCCAATAACTCAATAAACGCGTCAACCGGTTCCCCTGCTTTCACCATTAAAATGATTTTCCGAGGTGTATCTAATTTCCCAATGAATTCTGGGATTGAGTGCGCGCCAGTGATATTTTTGCCGTTTGCTGCACCTGCTATGAAATTGTCAACGCGTGAGACGGTACGGTTAAAGACCGCCACCTCAAAGCCTTTGCTTTCCATGTTCAGTGCGAGGTTTTCGCCCATCACTGCTAATCCGATGAGTCCAATATCTGCCGCCAAATCTATTTTCCTCCTATGATAGTGTGAATTTTGCATATCATACACTGCAGGAGAGAATGCAGTCAATATATTTTTTGTCAGGGGCTTTCAATCATCAGCAATTGGCAATCAGTGTTCGGTAGGTTAGTTTGTGACCGTCCCTACCGAAAACTTGATTAAACACATATCCGACATTTACGTCAAAATAAGAAATAAACGCGCGCGGTTCGCTTGCCGGAAAGGAGTCCCACCATTCGCAGTCTACTCGGTCTCAAGAAGTATGTCATTCGGTATCGGTACGCCATCATCATCAGTTTCTGCCTCGTGGTTGTGACGAATGTACTTCTCCTGATTAGCCCCCAAATCCTCAAGACGGTTGTTGATGAGTTAGGACTCGCTTGGAGAAGTGCTTATGACCCGGATCATGTGGGGCCAATCTTTACGATCTCTCCGGAACGAATCCTCTTTTTTGCGCTGCTCCTCTTTGGCGTTGCGTTCGTTGCGGGTATCCTGCGTTTCGCGCAACGGCGCATCATCCAAGGTGTCGCGCGGCAGATGGAGTTCCACCTCCGTGCCGACTTCTTCCTCCATCTCCAAAAACTCTCTGCTGCGTATTACGATAACGTCCGGACCGGCGACCTGATGACGCGCGCAACCAGCGACCTAAACGCCATCAGAATGGTGCTGAGCAGTGCTGTAATGTATACAGCAGACGCAATTGTGTTTTTCGGACTTGCACTCACCATTATGCTTCGTATTGATGTCGGTTTGACGCTTGTTGGACTGATGCCCTATCCAGTGCTTGCACTCCTGATTCGTTTTCTTGGAAAACGGTTACATGCACGTTATGAGCGAATCCAAGAGGCGTTCTCAACGTTGAACACCAAAGTGCAGGAGAATTTGTCCGGGGTCCGCGTGGTGAAAGCGTACACACTGGAAGCAAGCGAAATCGAACACTTCCAAGAATTGAACCGCGAGTTTGTTGAGCGTAACCACGAACAGATCCGACTGATGACTTTCTTTTTTCCAATCTTCCGCTGTTTGCCGGGGATCAGTATTGTCGTTCTGCTTTGGATGGGTGGACTCCGGGTCATCGGCAACGAAATGTCGCTCGGCGATTTCGTCGCGTTCCACGCCTATCTCATGATGCTCATCCGTCCGATGATTACCCTCGGCTTCATCGTCAATACCTTTGAACGCGGTGCAGCATCTATGGGGCGAATCCAAGCGATCCTTGATGAAAAACCGGAAATCTTCGATGGTGAACAGGTGAAATGGGGTATCAGAGATATTGAAGGTGAGATCGAATTTAGAGACCTTAATTTTGCGTATCCCGATGGAACGCCTGTGCTTAAGGGCATTAACCTGAAAATTGAACGTGGTAAGACGCTTGCGATTGTCGGTGGAACGGGGTCCGGGAAATCTACACTTGTCAACCTCATTCCACGCATCCGTCAAGCAGAACGCGGCACCGTCTTTGTCGATGGCGTAGATATTCAGGATATACCGTTAAATGTGCTCCGCTCCAGCATCGGGGTCGTTGAGCAAGAACCGTTCCTTTTCTCTGACTATTTGCAAAATAATATCGCCTACGGTCTCGAAACACCAGACGAGGAACAGATAAGAGACGCAGCACACACCGCGGATCTCCTTGAACAGATTGAGGAGTTCCCCGACGGGTTAGAAACCTTCCTCGGTGAACGTGGGATGACAATTTCAGGGGGGCAACGCCAACGGACCGCACTTGCACGCGCGATTATCATTAAACCGAAAATTCTGATCCTTGACGACGCATTCGCGAATGTGGATACGCAGACTGAGGATACTATTCTCAGTAGACTCGCCGAAATCATGAAGCATCGCACGACGATCCTCATCTCACACCGTATCTCTACCGTCAAGGGTGCCGATCACATCGTCGTCCTTGACGAGGGCAGCATTGTTGAGGCAGGCACACACGAACAACTCCTCGAACAGAACGGGATTTATGCCGGGATCTATGAAACACAACTCCTACAAGAGGAACTTGAGAAACTGTAACCAACGCGGCTGTAGGCGCGCTTTGTAAACGCGCAGCGCGACGACGTATTATCAAAGGAGGAACCCACCTGTGTTTGGCATGGGAAGCGACCTATACGAATATAGCGATGAGGAGCAGGACCTCGGAAAAGTCTATGACCGAGTGTTGATGAAACGACTTCTGGCGTACCTCAAACCTTACAAATTCCAGCTGCTCATCATCGGATTTCTCATGGTGGGGAATACACTCTCGCAATTGGCAGGACCCTTTCTGATGCAGCTTGCCATTGATGACCATATTACCCCCGGTATACGAGAAGGCTTAAGTACAATCGCGATGCTTTACGTGTTCTCACTGATTAGTCTGTTCGTGTTTGGGTACTCTGAAGAGTATCGCACACAGATGATCGGGCAACACGTGATGCACGATCTCCGTCAGACGCTTTTTTCGCATTTACAACGCTTGGACGTACAGTTCTTTGATAAGAATCCCGTCGGTAGATTAATGACCCGCGTGATGGGCGATGTTCAAGTCCTCAACGAACTTTTTTCCTCCGGTGTGATTACTATCTTCGCGAATCTGCTCCGTATCTGTGGGATTGTCGTAGTGATGCTTCTCTATAATTGGAAGCTCGCACTCGTGACGTTCACCGTAATCCCAATCATCTTCGGCGCAACGCTTGTTTATCAGATCTATTCGCGGCGCGCCTTCCGAGAACAGCGTAAGCAGCTTGCGCGCATCAACGCCTTTTTACAAGAAAACATCGTCGGTATGACAACGATGAAGTTGTTCGCACAAGAACGACGAAGCCACCTCCGCTTTAACGAGCGCAATCGGCGCTATCTCGCTGCTAACCTGAAGAGCATCTTCTATTTTTCGATCTTTCACCCGCTAATAGAGGTAATGGCATCACTCGCAACAGCCGTAATTATCTGGTACGGCGGTGGGCAAATTATACAAAATGCACTGACCTTTGGGGGACTGGTGATGTTCATGGGCTACGCGCAACAGTTCTTCTGGCCCATCCGCGAACTGAGCGAAAAGTATACCATCTTCCAAAACGCAATGGCATCCTCCGAACGGATTTTCCAACTCCTTGATACGCAACCGACAATCATTTCTGCAGCTCCTAAAACTGGCACCAAAAGTCTGAAAGGCGAGATTGAATTCAAAAACGTCTGGTTCGCCTATAACGATGAGGACTACGTCCTGCAGGATGTCTCATTCAAAGTAAAACCCGGTGAGAAGGTCGCACTCGTTGGGCATACGGGGGCAGGGAAAACCTCTATCATTAATCTGCTCTGCCGTTTCTATGAGATCAACAAGGGACAAATCCTGATTGACGGTGTTGACATCCGTGAGATGAACGTGGAGGATCTACGAAGCGCAATTAGTATCGTGCAACAGAATATCTTCCTCTTTTCGGATTCAGTTGAGCGGAACATCACACTGGGGGATCCGTCAATTTCACCGGAACAAGTGCAGCACGCCTCGAAGAATGTGCATTTAGACCGGTTTGTGCAAAAGATGCCGGATGTCTACGGTACGGAGATCAAAGAGGATGGTGCTGGGTTGTCTGTGGGTCAGAAGCAGTTAGTCGCCTTTGCGCGCGCCTTAGCCTCGGATCCGAGTGTACTTATCCTTGATGAGGCGACCTCAAGTGTTGATACCGAAACCGAAATTCTGATTGAGGATGCGCTGAAACGTCTGATGGAAAATCGTACCTCTGTCGTCATCGCGCACCGGCTCTCGACGATCCAGAATGCGGATAAGATTATCGTCATGCACCGCGGCGAAATCCGAGAAACCGGCACGCACAATGAATTATTACAGCAAAATGGCATCTATTATCGGCTGTATCAGCTGCAATACAAGGGACAGGAGACAAAAAGGGGTTTGTAAATCCAGAGATTCTTTCCACAGCTCCAGTGGGTAACATTTCTGTAGGAATGGATATGCTTCCTTATTCTTCCGGTATTTCAAATACCACGCCATCCGACTTTTTTTCGTAAAAAATAATTTTCACTTCTATCGATTCCGCTACAGTTGGCATCGCATCATAGGTGCTGGGCTTGATGGAATATGCTTCTTCACCTACGAACCCATCTATACCTTGGGATTCTTCATGCGGTTCTGCTAAACGATAGTCACAGCCTTTTATTTCCGCCAACCTTTTTAGGATTGCTTCTTGAAATTTGAGTCCTGCGAAGGTCTTGACAAGAACAAGGTCTTCTACCCATGATTTAACCATAGTTCGGTCAATTTTTTCGACAGCCTCGTTGAAGTTTTCTATCATCAAGATTATTCTATCTGTCGCTTCATCGATTGCATCGGGATATTGTTCTCGATACCATGTAACCCATTCTTCAAAAGTTTGTCCCGGAAATTCCTGAATCAGTTCGCTCAACTGTCCAACGTGTTTCGGTCGCGTCGCTTGAGAATTCTGATTTGCGACATTCATTAATTGGGTCGTGTACTTCGGAAATGCAGAAGCAGGCGCGTTTACATATTCCTGAATTTCAGCGTTTTTGAGTTTGATTTTCATAGATATCCATTTGGTAATGTGAAGTTATTGGGCATCCAACATACTGGGTTGAGAAGGTTTTGTGTGAGGTTTCATTTTATTACCGTCTACTGCTTCTGAAGGTTGATCAAAATTCCAAGTTTGGGGTTTCGTTGAATACACGACATCAAAGGTATTATCTTCGCGTGTGTGAATCTTTTTTAAGCCGTTCAAGAGAATAAACTGCTCTTGACTCGTCACCACTGGACAGTCGTAATATTTGTTTGTATACTTTAACTGTCCCGAGTTTTGTATCCGATTTTCGACAAACGCATAATGTCTTAGTAATCTATTGTGCAAATAATCGTTTGAAAAATCAACAATATGATGTGCTACTGGACAAATTGCCTGTTGAAAACTCTCATCAATTTCGACTCCAATACTATTGCGTCCTGATGTTATCGCAGCCGCAGTCGTGGTCCCCGTCCCCAGAAACGGATCAAGTATCACATCACCTTTCACAGAATACATATTGATGAGTCGATACGCCAAATCGAATGGAAATGCTGCACTTCTCAAGCGCGACATCGCCTTCGGAAGTTTCTGACCTGTTCCCTTAATATCCGTCCAAACATCCGAATACCAGACATTCCGCTCTTCCCAGAACAGTCCACTTTCACGTCTATTTTCTTTTTCGGTTTCCGTTTTAAATTCTCTTTTAGAGCCTTTTCTTACTATCAAGATATACTCATGTTCCAGTGTCACATAAGCGCCCGCAGGCAGCATGCCGGATCCCATAAATTTATTAGGCGTGTTCGCCTGTTTTCGCCAGAGAATATCGGGTAATGCTGAGAACCCGATTTTTAAGAGGTGTGTCAAAATTCTCGCGTGGTTCGGATACAAAGCAAAATTACCTTTTACCGTCCTTGTCGCATCGCCTATATTGATGCACGCAAATCTGCCCTTCTTTAAAACCCTAAACACTTCATTCCATACAGCATCGAGAATCTCGTGCATCAACGTATACGCTTGGTTACCATCACCGTTCGCTAACGCATCTTGAATCTCTGGATTCTGATGACTAAACATCTCATCCCACATCTCTATCATCGGATATGGCGGGGAGGTAACGACAAGATCAACGCTTTCTGATGGAATTTCTTTCAAATTTCGTGCATCTTGAAAAAGGATATTATGAGTAGTTTTCATATTAATCATTAAGTGAACCGGAAGGTTTATCACACTTGAAAAATATCAATCTCTTTGCGATAGTTCTTAATCCATCTATCCCAATCCGCGGAACCCCTTTTTACTCTCATTCCGTACTCTATAGTTTCATTATTTTCTAAAGCTTTTCGAGTTCCATGTGTCGGAGAAGCTTTAAGCTTATTCATTTCTAACATCATTTCTGCGTGTGTTAAAACAAATGTGGTTGCCCTATCATCGGAGATTGACTGAATAATGTAATCGCAATTATGCCAAGGTCTAATTTGAAGCATATTAATGGAATTATTCTGATTATCACCAGAGCATTTATACTCATAGTATCTACCGTTCTTTTTAAAATCCCCTCTGTTCTCATTTTTACTAACTTTTTCACAATCGTGCTTTTTTATGAAATAGTTTTGCCACAAAGGGCTTCTTGATTGTGAGAGCAGAACACTACTTATTCTGTAAAATTCTTGTTCAGAAATTTCTCGTTCAAGGGTTAAATCAATTAATTCATCCTTAACACTTTCTACAGTTTCCTTTAATCTCCTACTTTTATCTATGCTGTCTAAGATGACCTGTATTGTTTTCTTTACTTCTACCCGATTCATAGTATTTGACATGTTTAACCTAAAGGAGATCAAACAAACTCCCTTGAATTTCTTCAGGTCTATCTGGTTCATGGCATTTTATATATTGTTCCAAAAACTCAAATTTTGTTAGCCAATATACACCGCCATTTGCACAAGAATTTCCATTCCAATCAACCGTTTTGATTCTGGATATTAAATCTTCTACTGGAATTTTTGATTTAAGGAAGTAGCCTCTATTGTTTGGGGTCGGCGTTTTTGTAATTCTTTTTGGAGAAGCACCAAACACAAATATGTCAAAATCGTCTTTATTGGAGAATTTAAAATCATTCGTTTCTGTATAAGCATTCGGATTAACTCTTAAATCTTTTCCTTCTGATTTATCAAAAATGAAGAAACTTGCAGGCACATGATATGCCTTCCCTTCCAATGTAAAACAATCTCTTCCTAATTCAGTGATGGAGGCTATTCTCCAATTATTTGGCAATATTTTTTGCCGAGTATGTTTTCTATAAACATCTGGTAAAATAAAAGCAATTGTTTGAACATTACCAAATGAGAGGGCATGAGATATAAATTTTGAAGATAGTTTTTGATATTGACCAAACGGCGGATTCCCTATAACCAATACGCGCTCGTATATTTCACTAATGTTGTAATTGAACCAGTCGCCTTTGATAATCTCATCATGTTGCGGATCAATATCGATTCCTATTTTGGTGTCATGTTTAATATTTTTGTAAAAAGCACCATTACCCGCAGAGGGTTCTATGACGCAATCATACATGTAGGGTAATTTATTTATTTCATCTAAACACTTTGTGACGACTTCCTGTTTCGTGTAGAACTTATCCAGGATTCTACTGCCATTTTTATATTTTTTTCTCCAAACGTGAGCCATTTTTGCCTCTCCTTTCGCGTTGTCTTTTTTCGGAAATTCAGAGGATTTTTATTCTCCATTCCCCGTCGTGTGCCGGATTATAAATCAATCCATTTTCTATATCAACTCTTTCTCCTTCGTTTTCTGAATTTTAGCACAAATTCGGGCTGAATGTCAAGTGGTTTACATCAGTGCCACACGATATAAGTCGGCATCTGCAGCACCAACCCGATGAGACTCCAGACACATCCAAGCGTATAATCCCCCAAGATTAATCCGAGAAAGAACGGCACGGCTTGCCGGTAGAGTTTCACGCCGCCAATCTTCAGCACAACTGCTTTTGCCAACCAACTCAGGAAAATCGGAAACCACAAGCCACCCATCCCTGTTCCGCTCACGAGTACATAGCCACCCGGATGTAGGGGCCACCACAGAAACCGGATCTTCATAATCATCAGGAAGATCGTGAACAGGAAACTACTGCCGATAACGCCGAGTTCCGGTCCACTGGTTTCCCGCGGGCTGACAAGCCACGTTTGCAGGCGGTTGAACGTCTCCCACCCCATATAGACGATCCAACCGCGTGCTTTGCTCCCCGCGCCCATATCGTAAAGGACGTGTAGATATGCCCAGAACGTTATCAGGATACCGAACACAATCGCCAAAATCATCCCGATAAGCAATTGTCGGTACCCGATGCGACTCCGTTCTGCTAAACGAAACGCTTCTAGCTCACTCGGTGTCGGATGTGCGCGGAAACAGCGGACAAACGGATAGAGGAACGTTAACCCCGTGAGGTTACCTGCACCGAGTCGGCGTGTTCCGAGTGCAAGCACCATCGTCCGTCCGGGGTCGACGAAGATGAGTTGATGCAGTGGCGGTCCAATCTCAGCACGAATGCGCGTGATCCCGATAACCAACGGGAAATAGAATAGAAAAAAGAGTCCGATCGCCCAGAACGTCATCCCCATCTGATAACAGAAGAAGAAGAGGAACAGCATCCCGACAGTAAACAACCCCGCGGCAGTCCGGTAGCGCATCGGTTCACGGGAATCGTCAGGCGCGGCTTCACCACGACGTTGTGCGATGCCGAATACCTTCCGTATGATGCGTCCGTAGTGTTTCCGTCCCATCCATAACGGAATACACCCGAACGCGATCCATGCCCCCGTCTGCTGTTCAAGGTGATAGATATTCCGCGCCCCGAACGCATCTGTTACAATCAGTTGGATGCGACTGAGAAGCCAGAAGAACCAGCACGAAAACGAGAGATCCAGCGGTGTGAAGAACATTAACCCGATACTGAATGGATAGAAGGAGATATGAATCGGTCCCATCGCGCTCCACGGTCTTGAGCTGAACTGCCCGATTGTTTTGCCTTTGATGGGGAGTGAGGGTACGTCGGGAAATAGATAATTCAAGCCGTTCAGTAATTCTGCGCTGCCCGCGAGTGCGAATCCGAGCCACATCCACGGTGAAGTAAAGAAACGTTTCGGATTGCTCGTCAATGCCAACGGGAGTTGGACAATCGGATAGTTCAGGCGTTCGTTTTCTGTCCACTGCTTCCGGAGAAAGACCGTTACTGCCAGCAATGTCAGCCAGAGCGCGATCACAAAACTCGACCAAGATAGCACCGGCGGTATCCATGCGTTCAGCGTCGCAGAAGTATAGAGCGTAGCGTCGCCGTTGTAGAAGCCATCTAAGATACGCGGGCTTTTGACGGCGATCCACGATGGAATATGGTGTCCAAAAAGTGGGATCCATTCGTTTTCTGGTGATGCGAATTGGAAGGTATGCGCGAGGACGGGGATGAGGTAACCCATCATTGTGTGCCCGCTGATCGTCGTTAGCATGACGACCATCACGTAGATGGTTTGCAAATCGGCTTGCGACATCGCCAACCGAGGTAGGAATCGCTGCAACAACAGATTGGCAAGCACGAAGACAAGGAGCGTAAAAACGGCGTTAAAGAACAACGAGGCGATGGTCAACTGCGTCGAGTGCCACACCTCTGTTCCCATCAGGCACCAGTAGCTATTAAAAGCGACGAGAGCCAACCCAATCAGCAGAATATGCGGTTTGACGAGATTGATTTTACTGTTTCCGTTGGTTTCCATCCCCGCTCCTGCTGATGTGCTGTAGTGCTTGCTGTAAAACCGCTGTGTTGCTGTATCTTTTCAGAATGTCTTGTGCTGTAGCATCACTGGACAATTCCCGAATTTCGTCGCATAACAGTGGGAGTGCCCGCACAACGTTATCCACAATCGTGATGCTCGCCTGCTTCGCCGTGCGCGACATCGGGTTCAGATCGACGGTCACGACCTCCTTACCCATCTTTCGGAGTGCCTCACATCGGTCGCCGTCTTCCAGTGGCACGAAAACGACATCCGCTTTAAAGATTCCTTCTGGATGCACAAACTTCCGGTTGGAGTCAATATAGGAGAGTTGTGCTTCGGTTGTAGGCATCAGTACATCTGGCGCGCCGTGTTTAAGCAAGTGGTCTCGGATTTTCTGTTCCCGTCCCGTTTCCGTATGGAAGATGTTCACCTCTAACGGCGCGTTCAGCACGCGCCCTAATGCGATGAGTCCTTCCGGTGCCAACGCTGCCACATTCCCGTTGACGGAGATGACGGGGTGTTCTGCCGATAGAAGCATAACCGCAGCAGCGTGGATCGCCTCAATCGCAAACGGTTGTGTCTCCTCTCCAATAAGATAATCAAACGCCTCTCCACGCCCGTGCGCGATGAGTCCGTGGATAGAGGTAATCCCTTGTTCTACGCCTGCAACGATGGTATCTCTGAGTGTGAGTAAAAGGTATCGGGGATGTGTTTTCGGAACGTCGCTCAATTGCGTAGCACCTCAGCAGAAGTTTCCGTCTATTATACCGCCTTTTGCATAAGTTTGCAAGGGAAGGTGTGTAACCGAATTCCATCTCAGATTTGACAAATTCCAAGCGTTGTAGTATATTTAAACTCCGTTGGAATGTAAACTGATTTAAAATAAAGGAAAGAAAAAGATGGCAGAAACAACGAAACACCCTGTTGACGACGAGGCAAACGTTGAGGAGAGAGCGAACAGTGTTAATGCTGTGAGTGATATAGTAAATCAACGCCAAATCAACGATTTACGAAGTGAATATCTCGATGATCGGGCGGCTTCTCTTAATCAATGGCTGGTTGTTATAGGTTTAGTTCTTGCCTTTTTTGCAGTTGCAATTCCGGTTGTAACTGGTATTGCTGCTTATGTTGCCTACACCCAGTTTCAGCGTATTGAATCCGAGGCAGCGGGGTACCTTAAGGAAGCAAAGGGGTATGCTAATGAAGCAGCGCAACATCTTAAGGACATCCAGGCGCAAAAGAAAATAGCAGAAGAAGTTGTATCGGGATTGACGAGTGGAGACATCACTAAACTCGTTCAACCCGGAACATCTGAAGTATCCCCAGGAGCTAGGGAGTTACTACAAACAATTCAACGGGATCCTGGGGCATCCGTAATAGATAAGGCTATAGTTGAGGCGTTCAGATTGCAGCAAGAGAGGAAAGTTGATGAGGCCATTAAGAAGTGGGATTCTATTGTGAATATATCGGAGGGGATTGATAACGATATAGCCGCTGCGGCATTTTTCGCTCGTGGAACGCTCAAGACTAATTTGGATAGACATGAGGAGGCAATTTCAGACGCTAATGAGGCGATGCGCTTAAAGCCAAACTATGCTGAGGCTTATATCCTTCGTGGATTATCCAAGAATAATTTAGGTAGATATGAGGAGGCGATTTCAGACCTTAATGAGACAATCCGCTTAAGGCCAAATTATGCTGAAGCTTATTTCACTCGTGGCCTTGTAAAGGGAAACCTTCGTAAAGAAGAGGAGGCAAAGGTAGATTATCAGATGGCTTTAAAAATCGCTGAACAACAAGGAAACGAAGATCTCAAAGCGAATATTGAGCGAATGCTTCAAGGATTTACAGACAAAGAGTAGCCTTACGTTATCACGAAACACTATTCCAAAAATTGAAACCCTCAATGCCACACAATATATGTCGGTATCTTCAGCACCAACCCGATGAGGCTCCAGACACATCCGAGCGTGTAATCCCCTAAGATTAGCCCCAAAAAGAACGGGATCGCTTGTCGGTAGAGTTTCACGCCGCCAATCTTTAGCACGATCGCCTTCGCCAGCCAACCCAAGAAGATTGTAAACCACAATCTTCCCATTCCCGTGCCGCTGACTAACACGTAACCGGCAGGATGTAGGGGCCACCACAGAAACCGTATTTTCATGACCATCAGGAATATCGTGAACATGAAACTGCTACCGATAACACCGAGTTCCGGTCCACTGGTCTCCCGTGGACTGACAAGCCATGTTTGGAGTCGGTTGAACGTTTCCCACCCCATATAGACGATCCAACCGCGTGCCTTACTTCCCGCACCCATATCGTAGAGGACGTGCAGATACGCCCAAAACGTTATCAGGATACCGAACACAATCGCCAATATCATCCCGATCAGCAGTTGCCGATACCCGATGTTCGTCCGTTCTGCGAGACGGAACGCCTCCAGTTCACTCGGTGTTGGGTGCGCGCGGAAACAGCGGACAAACGGATAGAGGAACGTCAGTCCCATCAGATTACCTGTGCCTAAACGGCGTGTGCCTAACGCCAATACCATCGTCCGCCCTGGATCGACAAGGACGAGTTGATGCAGGGGCGGCCCAATTTCGGCACGGATACGCGTGATACCGAGAATCATCGGAAAGTAAAACAGAAAAAAGAGTCCAATCGCCCAGAACGTCATCCCCATCTGATAACAGAAAAAGAATAGAAACAGCATTCCGACAGTAAACAACCCTGCTGCAGTCCGGTAGCGCATCGGTTCACTGGAATCGTCAGGTGGCGGTTCGCCACGGCGTTGCGCGACCCCGAAAACTTTACGGATAATACGTCCATAGTGCCGTCGTCCCATCCACAACGGGATGCATCCGAACGCAATCCAAGCACCCGTCTGCTGTTCGAGGTTATAGATATTGCGTGCGCCAAACATATCTGTCACGACCATCTGAAGGCGGGTCAGGAGCCAGAAGAACCAGCACGAAAACGAGAGATCCAGCGGTGTGAAGAACATCAACCCGATGCTGAACGGATAGAAAGAAATGCGAATCGGTCCCATCGCGCTCCACGGTTTTGAACTGAATTGTCCAAGCGATTTGTTTCTAATTGGTAGGGAAGGGATCTCTGGAAACAGGAAACTCAGCCCATTTAGCAGTTCTGCACTTCCCGCGAGTGCGAATCCGAGCCACATCCACGGTGAAGTAAAGAAACGTTTCGGGTTGCTCGTCAATGCTAACGGGAGTTGGACGATCGGATAGTTCAGACGTTCATTTTCTGTCCACTGCTTACGGAGGAAGATCGTTACGGCTAATAACGTCAGCCAGAGCGCAATCACAAAACTCGACCAAGATAGCACCGGCGGTATCCATGCGTTTAAAGTGGCGGAATTATAGAGGGTAGAATCTCCGTTGTAGAACCCGTCTACGATACGCGGGCTTTTGACGGCGATCCAACTGGGGATACTGTTTCCAAAGAGCGATAGCCACTCATTTTCGGGGGTTGCGAACTGAAATGCATGTGCAAGGACGGGGATAAGGTACCCCATCATCGTATGGCCGCTGATCGTTGATACCATCACGACCATGACATAGATGGTTTGCAAATCCGCTTCGGACATCGCCAGCCGCGGCATGAATCGTTGGAACAGTAGATTGACCAGCACGAAAACGAGGAGGGTGAAAACCGCATTAAAGAACAGCGAGGCGATGGTCAACTGCGTCGAGTGCCACACCTCTGTCCCCATCAGGCACCAGTAGCTATTAAAAGCGACAAGCACCAACCCAATCAATAGAATATGCGGTTTAACAAGGTTCCGTTTCTCGTTTCCGTTGGTTTCCATTCCCATTCCTGCTGCAGCCCAAATTTGCGTCTATTATACAGTGTTTCGGGTAACTTTGCAAGCGGGGATGTGTTGCCGTGCTGGTAATGTCGGAACGTGCGATAATGCACTTCGCATTTGGGGTTTTTGCTGGGGTGTTTCTTCGCGTACGCCGCAGAATCGCACTACTACGAGCCGCCCGTTTGTAGTAGGGCAATTCATTGCCCGTTTATTACCGAAATATTTTCTTAAACTTCATGGAACCGCACCGGGAAACTTGAAAAATAAGATTCAAAAATTGAGAAAATCCGATAATTTATCTAAAAATTACCTAAACGTTAACTTTTTTCAATCGTCGATGCTTCTTGATCTTGGGGTGTAAAATCTGCGGATTTTATGAACATTTCATGAACATAGTATGAAAAATCGTGAACAATTGCGAAATGTTCATTTTTTTTACTTGCGGGAGAATAGCCTCTGAAGTGCATCAACCACTGCGTTCGTCTCGATAATTTGTCTCTGATGTGATGCTACTTTGTTCATGATTGTTCATGAAATTGTTCACGATGCTTAGAGGTGAATTTGTAAGGCTTCTACACCACTGGGGACATAGGTTGTGGCATTCTAAAATTCTGTATTTTCGGAATTTTCGTGAACAATCGGGCAATATTTTTTTCACTGAACTTTGCCTTGAAGTGCTATAAAGCCAGTGGATACATGGAATGGTGGCACACGATGATGTCCGTTCATTTTTACATTGTTCACGAAATGTGATTTACCTTCATTTTTTTTTGTTAACTTCCAGTTAAATCCAAAGGCGATTCTGTAGGCTTGGATTTTGTTGAAAAAAGCCGTTAATACAATATATATGATAACATATTTAATCTAAAAGGTCAAATTTATTCCTGTAATTAGAGCCATTGAACTCTCGGTTTTTAGTCCAATTTTGCACCCCGAGGTCCGGCAGGTTCGGTTTTGCGGCGGACTTGCCCAAATGCGACCTGCATTCCAACCGAACCGGATACTCCGCGGAAACATTGAAGATTCATAACCCTCTTAGTCCCGCAGGTGTTTTTGCTTGGATATTCCTGCGGATTTCCCTAAGGCTGAACGGAGACCTCCTAAAAATCACATATAGCACAGAATCAGGGCAATTCAATTTTACCTATTTACTTTATGTATGTGAATATTTTCGCCTGTAGGAGCGAGTGTTTTGCTTGGGTGTTTCAGCGGATTTCTGCGTATTTCTTGTCGCCCGCGATTTTTCCTAAGAACGTTCACCCATGTAAAGCAAAACCAAGATCCAAATCGAGAATTGAATGACCCTGGCACAGAATTTTCTTTACTTTCCCTAAAAATATTGTATAATATTAGTTGGTATAGTCTTATAATTTAATGATTTAAATAAGAATAAAAATTGACTTATTATAATGCAAGTTGCGGGTTGTCCGTCTAAGCGAAATCCAACATCTCACTTTTATCAAACCCACGTTATATAGTAGCAGCTGGTCATTTCACACCAAATTTATTTAACCGATTTCAAAGATTTCAAAAAAAACCTGAGAAATTCCCCTCAGGTTGATATCCGAGGAGGATATTTAATGCGATTTTTAGTATTTTTGGTATGCATAGCCATGTATTGCGGAACCGCAATGAATGTTAGCAGTGAAGAAGACGAAGAATTATTCCCCGGGCAGAAAAACCTCTCTGTGTTGCTGGAAGCGACCGGGGGGTTTGAGGGAGCAATCTTTTTGGATGATTATCCGGAACCCGAAAGTTTTCATGAAGAAGAAATGTTGAACATATTGGCGCAATCAATCCCAAAAGAGCACATCCTCACATATGAGGGCGTTGAAGGGTCTGTTCGTGAGGGGGTATCGCGGGAATATTCGTTAATTGAGTATCATCGCGAAAGAGTCCTAGAACTAGAAGGAGTCCTGAAAGAGAATTCTGTGTGGGTTATACATGCGCCACATCTCAATCACCACAGCATGTCAAGTGCCAAAATCAGAGGAATGGTATTGTCAATCCTGCAAAACTGTGACGCTTTGATTGTATATGCGGCAGGAAACGTTAGACAGGCCCCTCTTGACATGTATCAGTCGGACAGCCCGTATTGGGAAAACAAACCTACCACCGTATATTATATGGAGGAAGGAATACTCAAGGAGGATCAACTTAGCGGGTATCAAGGGGTTAAGGAATTCTTCCGGGGCGGCCATGCCATTATGGCAACAAATGCCGCAAAGAAACCCCCAACTTTTGAGGAGTTCACAAGGTGGACGCGGGGGTGGTATGAGTATGTGAAAATGGACACAAAACATCTTGAAAAGATATACCAAACCTCCGGTGAGTATGTCCGCCACCCGATGAGTATCCGTTTCGGCGACTTAAAGGAGTATGGATTCACAGTGCTTCTGCAGGATGGAAATGAGTTCTATGGGACCTCCGATGCCTCCGCTCATCTGGCCGCGTTTGCATTTTACCTCCGTCAGCTGTGGGGCACCACGGCAGAGGTGTTGGAGGTGATGCGAAAGACAGCGATTGACGCCGGTGAGCCCGGCGTTGATGAGGAGTTCGGATGGGGCATCATCAACGCCAACCATCCCATTATTTGGGATAGGGCAATGGAAAAACTGGAAGAATCACTGCAGTTCTGTCTCTTGGAGGATGTCACCTTTGAGCAGGTGCTGAGTGTTGCCGGGCAGGGTTTTGACATGTTACACCGTATTGAAAACAACAGAAAAGAGCTCGGTTTTGTTGTCACCAAAGACAAAACCGGAGTCGCGCTGGTCGCAGGATCTACCGCAAGACCGTTCGGATTAAACTCAAAGTTTTTGAGGCAGCAAATCGCGACTGCCCAAATCGGCATTCGGCACGCCGTCACCGAATCTCTCTCCGGCATCGGAGTCTACGGACACGGCACGCACGAAGATGCTGTCGTTCGTAAGGGAAGCGTCGGAATTGAGTATCAGAAGCACTTTTCTGATGACAGGGGAGGGTTCGCCCTGTATGCCGGTTACAGGACTGTCTGGGGGTCATTCGGCATCCCGGGGTATAAAACAGTTGGTGTCGCGCAAACACCGTTTACACTGCGAATGGTTGAAGCGCGGGCGTCGTTCACTCGGCTCTTTTAAGCTAAAAAGACGATTCTTCCTTCAAAGCGGTTTCCCAAAACACAATACATATCCATCATAGTCCTTGAGTTCAAAAGCACGGAGACCGTCGTCGGTGTCTTCGAGAGGTTCGTGGAATTCCAGTCCACGCGACTGATACTCCGCAAACAGTGCGTCCGGATCGGGAGTATAAATAAAAGCGTCCCATCTTGCCCACTCGTGCCGGGTATGGTTCGGTACTGGATGAATAAATTCAGTGATATGTTTGAGGAGTATCCGCACGTTATCACGTGATACTATCCCGAAAAACGGGTCATCTTCTGGGATAAGTAGGTCTGTCTCGAAACCGAGTTTTTGATTGTAGAAGTCAATCGACGCCGCAAGGTTGTCGACGATAAAAAATGGGTAGATGCTCTCAAGTGTTGCGTTGTTTGCCATTGTCCGTCCTCCTATATTTCTTTCTCCAATATCCTAACAGATTTCCCACCAGTATTCAACAAAGTAAAAAAACTTGACACCTGCACAAACACATGATATAATTATACTATACAGGGAATAGGGTTCATGTTTTACCCTGATGTTGTTCACAGAATTCAAGATGTTACACTTCCACCAAATTATTTTTTTCACCGCGGAGAATCGGAAAATAAAACGGCTATGAACCCTTATACCCACTGGGTTACCTGCTGATATACCCTGTACGCCAAATGTTACACTGGTGTAACATTTTTTAATTAAAACGTTAAATAATTAAAGCGTATTCATAACTAAAAGTTAAAATTGAATCAAGTAAAGAACTCACATAAAAAAAATAGTAAAAAAACGTCACATTCCCACGGGCCACTTGACATCTGCACGTCACAGTGACGTTTAAACGTCACAATTTTCCAAACATAAATAACTCTGCAAGAACCCAGAGCCATTCAATTTTAAGAAATTATTGGATTTCACGTCTTTTTTACAGGAGCCGGTGCGGTTAGGAATGCAGATCGCATGAATCAACGGTATGAAGGTTCCCTATGGGCATTCCCCGGGGTGAGTACACCGCAAAACCGCACCTACCGGGCCTGGTGGTGAAGATCCGATCGGAAAATGGAGAATTGAATGGCTCTGGCAAGAACCCAAAATCACTTGACACTCAGGGTTGCTGTATGATAAACTGCAACAGCGACGTATCAACGAGAATGGAGAGAACAGCACAGACATTGCATCCGCAATAAGTGTATCCGATATGGCAAGAAAACAGGCACTTCCGGCTTCCAACGCGCGCGGACAATATGATACTGTTTCAAAAGTACTGATTCACCAAAATCCTGAAGACTGGTTAAGATTTAGCCTCGGCATCCCGGAAGCAGAGGTGATTGAGGTGCTTGAAACCGAGCAGCCTACTATCAAATCCAATCGTGTGGATAGTTTTATACGCGCAAACGTTCGCGGCGAGGAAGTTATTGTGCATTTAGAAATGCAAACGCACGATAGCAGAGAGATACCGATGCCGTATCGTATGGCAGGTTATGCTGGTAGAGGGATTGAGTCTTTTCAGTTACCTGTTTATTCACACGTTATCTACCTGCACCCGCGGGCGGGCAGGACAGACCCCGGTGAATATATTCAAGAGATGCGAGACTATGAGATTCGCATCCGATACAAGGTGATCCGGCTGTACGATTTAGAGGGTTCACCATTTCTGGAAGGAGGGATGAAGGGCTTGATACCTTTTACGCCGTTGATGAAACGCCCTGAAAATACGGAACCTCAGGAATGGATCCGACAATGCGTTAAAGCCGCCAATGCCGTACCACAGGATGACATAGCAAAGGCGGATTATTTGGCAGATTTAGCGATTTTGGGCGGGTTAGTATTTGATTATCCAACCATTCGTGAGACTATAATGGAGGCAATCATGCAAGAATCATCAGTTATCCAACATTTCCTGCAGAAAGGCATTGAACAAGGCATTGAACAAGGCATTGAACGCGGAACACGAGAAAGTATTGTTGAGGGTATCCTTGAAAATTTGGAGATCCGTTTCAATGCAAGCAACTTGCAAACAATGGCATCAACGCTTGAACACGTAGACGACGTGCAACGTCTCAGACAGTTGCGCCGTGAGGCACTGCAGACACCGAGCCTTGAGGCATTCCAGAAAACCTTAGGTATAACCGAAAACACTAATGACAACGGTTCTCCTTAGTATTTGATGTGTCTAAGATATGTGTTGAAAATAGGGGCGATCATGCAACGGTTTATTCCACATTTTACTAACGACAAGGAACAGATTTCATGGCAACACTCAGATGGGGTATACTCGGTTGTGGCGATGTTGCTGAATATAAGGGCGGACCGCCACTCTATAGCGTTGACGACTCAGAACTCGTCGCTGTGATGCGGCGGGACCGCGCCAAAGCGGAAGACTTTGCGAAAAGGCACGGCGCGAAACGGGTCTATACCGATGTTGACGCACTCCTCGCAGATGACGCACTCAATGCGATTTACGTCGCAACGCCGCCGTACCTCCACTGTGAGCAGACTATCCGTGTAGCAGAAGCGGGGAAGCACATCCTCTGCGAGAAACCGATGGCGATGACGGTTGCAGAATGTCAGCGCATGGTGGATGCCTGCCGCGATGCCGGTGTTACCTTGATGCTCGCCTATTACCGGAACTTCTACCCGAATATTGTTAAGATGAAGGCGTTAATGGATGAAGGTGCCATCGGTGATGTGGTGCTTGCAAAGGTCAATCATACCGGTTTCTATAATCCAAATCGGCACGACCTAAGCAGTTGGCGGGTGGATCCGAAAATCAGTGGTGGCGGTGTGCTGATGGATCTCGGTAGCCACCGGATCTCGTTGCTTCAGTATCTGATGGGAGATGTTGCGTCTGTGCAAGGGTATGCGGAGACGGTGCATCTGGACATTGAAGTCGACGATTCTGCGGTGTTTACACTCCGTTTCGAGAGTGGTGCGCATGCCGTAGCGAATATTAACTGGAATGTCGGTGTTTCTATTGACGATGTAGAGGTTTACGGCACAGAAGGGTGTTTGCGGTGTTCGCCTTTGAATTCGGGGAACCTGACGCTTGAAACGAAGTCAAAAGGATTGGTTGAACTGAATCAGACCCCATTGCCACATACGCACACGGGACTTGTGGAGGATTTTATCAATCATCTCAAGACGGGTGAACCGATTCGATGTTCCGGTGAGGCTGGGTTACAGACGAACGCTGTTATCGCGGAAATAATGTAGTACTTTATCCAGTTTCAAATTGAGGGTAGGTTCGTAGTAGTGCGATTTTGCGGCGTACTCGCCCAAATGCGATCTGCATTATCGCACGTCCGCACATCCCAAACGGGCAATGAATTGCCCTACTACGAACGGTTTTGTTTATAGTAGGGCGTTTGGGTTACGGCACACGGAGTGTGCCTACTACTTTTAACGAATTCGGTTGGATTCTAAGGTCAGCCAGTCTCCATAGGCTCTTGGCATCTCTGCGGGTGTGTCTAAACCTGATTCCTCACGCCATCTTAACAACGGGTGCCGCCGATCGGGTTGCGGAAGATCAACGCGTGTCCCGTAAGCCGCCGACTCAAAGATCCCCATCATCATCTCAATAATGTGCCGTCCCTCAGTGCCGCTACATGTATGGGGTCTGCCTTCATCCAAGGCGTTGACATAATCCTCCACGAACCAGTAATCCGATTCTGCTGCACTGCTTTTGGGGTCATAGTGTTCAGGGTAGATAAGTTCCAGCGTTTCCCATTGGTCGTGTGTACCGTCAGGGAGATAGTGCGGTGTCGGCAGACACCATGCGCCGCCGCTTTTCCAGAAGAGCCGTCCCTCAGTGCCGTAGAGTTCCATTGAATACGCACCCGTATCCATCTTATGGAACCGGTGTTGGAGCAGCGTGCCGGTAACATTGCCTTCATATTGTAATGTTGCAGTGATGTACTCGCCCGCGATCGTTCCCATACCGCTCGGTGACGGCACTACATCTGTAGGTGTGATCGGTTTTGCACCCGTCGTCAGGTGTGCGACAACACTTTCACAGCGTTTCCCGAAGTGCAGCATATTGTTCAGCATGTGTGTGCCGATGTTCATCAACCCATAGCCGCCATAGTAGCCTTTCCCGCTGCCGTACATATAGCGCAATTCACCGATTTTACCTGCGTCAAAAGCGCGTGCAAGTGCCTGCATAGATGCGCCAACCCTGCCTTGGTGATGCACCGCAACCTGCACGCCTTTCTCTTTCGCTTTAGCGATAACAGCATCCGCTTGCACGAGATCTACGCACATCGGTTTTTCGACCTCAATATGGACCCCGTGTTCCAGCACCCGCATACACAAATCGTAATGGAACTCTGTGCCGGTTGGGATCGCGACGATGTCGGGTTGTGTCTGCTGGATCATCTCGTCTAAATCAGTGAACCTTGCTGTGACGTTGACTTCTTCACCCAAGGTGTTCAGACGGTCTTCAATCAGATCGCAGAGCGCGACGATCTCTGTGCGTGGATGCACATGATATGCCCGTGCCGCTGCGCTACCGCGTCCTCTACATCCCAAGATTCCAATCCGATAAGTTTTCATGGTTATCTCCTTTCTCTGTCCTTGTGTCTGCCTGCCTATATTGTTGATGTTTTCCATTGTATCATAATGCGTTTAACAGGTCAATGCGTTTGATTTTTCTTGACTTGATTTCTCATATCTGTTATCTTTTTTGAAAAGCAAAGGCTATTTCCGGATTTTCCTTATTTCTTCTAACCCCTAACTAAGTAATTCAAGGTCTATTCTCGAATTTATTTTTTCATCCAGACACGCTAAGTGTCCTACTCCTTTGAATTATTAGAGGTAGTTTATCGTGAATAGCTTGATAAAACTTGTATTCATCTTAATTTTATGCTGCTTCATCATTTTTGTTGAATCTTCCTTAGCTTTCGAGCGGTTGGAAACCTATACAGTTGCTGACGGTCTTGTGGGTCCTATAGTTCCAGTTATTTTTGAGGACAGTCGAGGGGGGCTTTGGTTCGGTTCTGATAGAGGCGGGGTCAGCCGTTTTGATGGCAAAACCTTTCTGCCCTACATGGCTTCTCCAATCACTTTGGAGGAGGTACCAGCATCTGGTGTTCACGCCGGAGCATTGCTCGGACGGACGCGCCAAATCGTTGAAGATAAGTGGGGACACATCTGGTTCCTTACACGAGATGACTCAGAGGAGACGGGGCACGTCAGTCGTTTTGATGGTACTTCGATCAAACTGATCGGAACAGGCAACGTCTTAATTGTTGACAGGTGGGGCGACGTGTGGGTTAGCGAAAATCGGTCGCTAACGAAATACGTCACTTCAGGTGTCCAAAAACGCCCGGAGGCACATCGCAACGCAATTGAAGACGAGGCACCAGATCCATCAACAGACACATTGACAATAAACGTTATCTTTCAAAGTAAAGATGGAACGTTCTGGCTTGGCGGTAGTGAAGGCACACGCGAAAAAAGCGCGGTAATCCTTAGTTTTCGTGAGGTGCATCGGGCAGACGCAAATGAGAAAGCGGGGACCCGAACACCGCGCATCCAACCGAATATCGGGTTTACGCGTTATGATACCCTTAATGTCACTGGTGCTATTGAGGCGATAACCGAAGATACTTCTGGGAATCTTTGGTTCGGAGGCTATAACCTGCTCCTGAAGTTTGATGGAGAAACCTTCGACCAGATGCTCCCTTTACGTTCAGGACAAAGCAGTCTTGAGCAGTATAGATCTCTCAAGCAAGCCGCATTCCAGACGGACACGAAAGGACGGCTCTGGTTTAGTGATGGCCGTATCACAAGGTGGTGGGATGGTTCACAACTGCAAACCTCCAGCAATATGCAAGAGGTCTTTAAAATTGAGGACGCATGGGGAAATTTGTGGTTTACTGATGAGCGGGGTGAGGTACGCCAATACGACGCGACTCTTAAGTTAACGCCTTATCGTGTCAGTGGGGGACTCGGTGTTGACCGAGTTCACACCATTTTTGAGGCGATTAACGGGGATTTGTGGTTTGGACATGATAACGGCGCGACAGTATTTAACCCGATGCCCGCAATTCAGAATCATGGCACTGGCATCGGTAGTGGCGTTCGAGGGAAATCGAATTTTGCATTATGGACAAACATTGTAAAAGTGTTTGAAATTGATGGATATATCTGGTTTGTTAACAAACCGATATTCAGCGAAGAGGTTACGCAATACACGTTCTTCCGGTACAGAAATGAACGCTTCGATCAGGTTTCGGTCTTTATTAGACCCAGACCAAGGCACATCAGGAGACTCTCTGATAGGAATCCTAATCTATTTGTTACTGATGGAGAACACCGATGGATGGCTTTTGGAGGGCATATCTTCAAGGCAGACGCGACTGGGTTATCATGGTTTACAAACCGCTTCCAGAGAATTCCTTTCCAAACAGATTTAGAAATCGAGCATGCTGAATCCCCTATAAATGCCTTGCATACAGATGCTAACGACAAATTATGGGTGCTTTATGAGAACGGAAAAGTGCAGTCCTATCCAAAAGCAATTGGACCCACAACTGCTATAAATATTCAGCCGGACACTCTTCCGCGCCTGATTAAAGTAACAAAAATGTTGAAAATGCCATCAGGTGATAAATGGTTTTACAACGCCGTGACTGGGAAGTTGATACGTTGGAATATCTCCGAGCCACATAAACCAGTAGTGCTCAAGCGAAATTCTAATGCTGCCCCGCTCGGTGTGTGGCAGAACCGAAAAGAACTGTATGGAAAAGTCACTTTCCTCTTTCCAGATGCTCTTAAGACATATCTTGACAAAGAGTTAATCACAACGAATGATATTGAACTGGCTTCAGTAAACGCGTCCTTGATCTCTCACGGCGGCGATCTCTGGCTCGCTACATCTCATGGAGCGGTTCGCTATGACGGGAAAAGACTCATAACGTATACAACTAAAAGTACATCTCAGAATCCGAGAAAAGAGAGATTTCTTGTCGATAATATACAGGATGTGATAGAGGATAGTCACGGGAGTCTATGGTTCGCAACAAAGGGCGGCGGCATCGTCCGATATGATGGTGAGACTTTTGATACGCTCACTACAAAAGACGGTCTGGCACATAACAACATCTCGAAAATTTATGAATCTGCTGACAAAGATATTTGGTTTGCAACTGAAGGCGGCGTTACACAATATACACCGACGCGCGGTGGACTCCCTTTTTATCGGTTGACTGCCCTACAGACTGATAAGACCTACACTGGACTCTCATCCAATATTACCCTACCGGCACGTGGAAACAAGCATATCACCTTTTATGTACGCGGTATCAGTTCGCTCCGGGAAGACCTCTCCTATCAATTTAAAATAATCGGGTTAGAGAGTCCTGGATGGACGGAACTGTCAGCGGAGGAGTTTTCACTTTTGCCTGCGAGTGTTTCCGGCGTTCTATCTAATAGATGGTTGCCAGCATCCAGATTAGCAACGCAACAACCGACGCACAATGATGGCGTTCACCAGGAATTTCAAAACCAAAACGGTATTCTATGCATACGATATACCGGACTCAAAGCGGGCACCTACAGTTTCATTGTCAAGGCTTTCCGAAAAGATTGGCCCTATACACAGCCACCCGCCGTGGTCGACTTTAGTATCCCGCCACCCTTCTGGGCACAGTGGCGAACATATCTCCCGACATTCATGTTCATGACGATTGTCCTCGCGCTTATTGGTCGGTTGTTCATCACCCGAAGGCGCACTGTGCAGCTTCGCAACGAAATGTTGCAAAAGGAGGAAGCAGAAATGCAGCAGATCCGTGCTGAGTTGGACGAGGCACAAAACATTCAAATGGGGCTACTCCCTACAGAATCACCAGACACAAAAGAATTTGATATTGCTGGCATGTCGGTACCTGCGACGCAGGTGGGCGGCGATTTTTACGAGTACCTGACCGTCGCAAACGGGCAAACCGCTATTGCAGTCGCAGATGCCGCCGGGAAAGGATTACGCGGCGCAATGAATGCCGTGCTCACGAACGGGATGCTGCATGAAGTTGCCAGGTTCAAATCCGGGGCAGATGTCATTCTCACCGGTCTTAATGCAGGGTTAGCGCCCCGGATGTACGGTCCCAGCTTTGTCGCTCTCAACTTAGCAATCCTGAATGAATCCGAGAAACGTGTTGACTACGCCAATGGTGGGCAACCTTACCCAATTCTCAAAAGAGGTGCTGAAATCATTGAAATCGAAAGTAGTGAACTACCGCTCGGTAGTATGAAGAGTGTTCAATATGAATCTATCACTTTTGATTTCGCTGAAGGCGATGTGCTTATCTTCCATTCCGATGGTCTGATTGAAGCCCTCAACCCTGAAGAAGAAATGTACGGAACTGATCGCTTAAAAGCATTGGTTTCCCAAATCCCGAACGAATGTACCGCTGAGGAAGTGATTCAACATATCGTTGAAGATGTTCAGAGGTTTGTTGAAGAAGCAGAACAGTACGATGATTTGACGCTTGTTGTTATCAAACGCGTATCTGCATCTGGGTGAGGATGTGGTTGCCGATGTAGCATCGGAAACGGAAGCGTACGAATGTCTACTTTCGGCGGGATAAGTACGCAGACAGCGCGTAGTCGAACGGCGTAGCGGTATCCATCTGCACGTAATCGATCTGGCTTGCGCCGCACCCACGACGGTAACTCTGGATAAAACCGTTCAGTTTCTCCAGGTAGTCCGTTTTCAGCGTATCTGCTTGGGTTGAAAGTGTCTCCCCCGTTTCCATATCCCGAAAAACGACAGAGCCGGTATAAGGGAACGTCAGTTCGGCCGGATCAAGCAGATGAAAAACAATCACCTCATGTTTCTGGTGGCGGAGATGTTTCAACGCTGAGATGACTTGCGAGGGCTCATCGAGCAGATCCGAGATAACGATGACCAAACCACGGCGTACAATCCGCTTGGCGAGTTCGTGGAAAAGACTGCTCAACTTGGTCTCCTGACCGGGGGTCGCATTCTCCAACGCGGACATAATCGCTTGAAGGTGTGTTGCTGCACCCCGTGGTGGAATGTATTGTGTAATGTCCGTATCAAAGAGTGCTAATCCAACAGAATCCCTCTGTTTCAGCATGAGGTAGGTGAGCGTCGCCGCGAGATAACAGCCGTATTCAAACTTCGTTAGTCCTTCCTCTCCATGTTTATAGTTCATTGACGCGCTGGTGTCGAGCAGAATATAGGCACGTAGGTTCGTCTCCTCTTCAAACTTTTTAACGTAATACCGATCGGATTTCCCGAAGACTTTCCAATCGATATAGCGGATTTCATCGCCGGGCATATACTGCCGGTGTTCCGCGAATTCGACGCTGAACCCTTGATACGGACTTTTGTGCAGACCCGTGACGAACCCCTCAACGACGAGCCGTGCAACAAGTTCCATACCACCAATCCGAGAGAGCGCGACCGGGTCTAAGTATTTATGAGATGTTTGCATGTTTTTTTTACCAAATTAGTCGAAAACAGCGACTGACACCGGACGTTTTGACGCAACAGTTTGCTGATTCCGCTTAATATGTTCAATTTGTTTTAGTGTCTGCGCCGTCAAGTACCCTTCGCCACAATTCGGACAATGGATCGTAGGCACATTTTCGATGACGAGGAGGGACTCACCTTTGCCATAACTTCGCGAAACATAACGCTGGCGCGCACCCTCTTCTCCACAAATATCGCACTTCATTTTTTAACTCCTAAGTCTTGAGGTTCAATTATAACAAAAATTTGCTTGAATATCAACTGAAATTCAAGGAACAGGAAACTGCAGGAACATGAAAAGATTAATTCGCATTTTGGGTGGTAGTTTGGTGTATAATTAATATCAAAGTCTATAATGCACATACAAGGAGTATCTGAATGGGAAATCCAGTTGTACATTTTGAAATATCAGGCGGGGATGGTGAAGCACTAAGCGAGTTTTATCGATCTTCCCGCCAAGACCCCATGCTTTAGCTTGCGGGATGTAGGCGGGCATTGGGTTTGTCGTTGAAAAAACATTTTGACAATCGCCTAAAAATGCGGTATAATTAAGAATATCAAGTTGGCAGACATGACAAGCACAGTCGCTTGACTGTGTGTCTGCCTACCCACTTGTCAGGGGTTAAAGAGTTGATGTTTGGTATACCATGAAAACGTATAAGTATAAGTTTGGCGATCAATCGAATTGTATCCGTATCGGCAATCTGCTTGACGATATGTGGCAGGTGCATGACTATTTCCATAGATGGCAGGACCAAAGGTATAGAGATGGGCTGCCGTATGCGGACTACCCTGCGATGTCTGCACACTTGACGGATTTGAAACGCACCACACACCCGCATTGGAACGCCTTGCCGAGTCAAGCGATTCAAGAGGAACTCAAACGGATTGACTCGGCGTATGTGCGTTTTTTCAAAAAACTCGGTGGTAAACCGAAAAGGAAACCCAGACATAAGTTCAAGTCTATAACATACCCTGGAAGTGCGGGTTGGTCTCTGAAAAATAATCGTATCACATTGACTTTTCGCAAATGGAATCCTCATACGCGTAAGCGGCAGTTTGATAAAGTTGCGTATACGTTTCATAAGCACCGCCAGTGGCATGGGACTATCAGTCGTATTACAATCAAACGTGATAGTTGCGGAGACTATTGGCTTCATATCATAACAACCTACACAGATTTTAGACCACTGCCGGCAACAGGTAAGAGCGTTGGGGCAGACTTCGGTATGAAAGACGCTTACTTGACACTGAGCACGGGTGAGAAGATACAACACCTACAACCTCTGAAATCTAACTTGAAGAAACTTCGGTCTTTCAACAAAGCATTGAGTCGTAAACAAAAAGGTTCTAACGGCTGGTGGCGTTGTGTGAGACAACTCGCGCGCCTCTATCGGAAAATCAGCAACCGACGCAAAGATTTTCAGTGGCAACTCGCCAGCAAACTCTGCAAGAAGTTTGATACGATTGTCCTTGAAACCTTGAACCTTGATGGTATGAAACGGCTGTGGGGTCGTAAAGTCTCTGATCTCGCCTTCTACGAGTTCGTTGAGATATTGAAGTATAAGTGTCAAAAGCAGAAGCGTCAACTGATTCAAATCGGTCAGTGGACTGCGACAACGAAACCGTGTAGCGATTGTGGCTACCACAACAAAAATCTTTCTCTCTCTGATAGGCAGTGGACATGTCCGGAATGTGGCTCACACCATGATCGAGACATCAACGCTGCGGTAAACATATTGCGGGCAGGGATAGCCGTTACCTAACGATATGCCTTGTCTCTGACAAGGGAAACGCCCGCGGGTGGAGCGAAAATAAGACGGTGGACTCTTTGAGAAAACCGCAGTCGCTACGAAGCCGAAGCCCCTACCTTTAGGTAGTGGGTGCTATCACGTTCAGGTTGATGACCTTCAGGCATCGCTTGACAAGGCTGAAAGTCTCGGTGGCAAAACCTGCGTACCTCCTAAAGTTATTCCGGGAGGTAACGGCGCTTTTGCTATGTTCCTTGACCCAAGCGGAAACTGTATCGGTTTGTATAAACCTGAGGCGTAAATATCAGAACCCTCTGCGTTTGCACCCATCTGAATGGCAGCTTTAACGCAGAGACTCACAACAAACAGGGCGGTAAACTAAGTTTCACCGCCCTGTTTTTTTGTTATAGAGATAAGCTTAGGTAAGCAACGGTTTTAGCCAGCGTCTCGCCGTTTCGATGTCCATGCCGGTGCGTTCCGCGTAATCCGCAACTTGATCCTCCCCGATTCTGCCAATACTGAAATATCGCGCCTCTGGATGCGAATAATACCATCCACTCACGGACGCTGCTGGGTACATCGCCAGACTCTCGGTGAGGGAGATCCCCGTGTTTTCTGTAACCTTCAATAAGTCAAACAACACCCGTTTCTGGTTATGGTCGGGACAGGCAGGGTAGCCGGGTGCCGGACGGATCCCTCGGTATTTTTCGGCAATCAAGGCATCGTTATCCAACGTCTCATCAACGGCATACCCCCAAAGTTTTGTGCGAACGTGCTGATGCATCTTCTCCGCGAAAGCCTCTGCGAGTCGGTCTGCCAACGCCTTCGCCATAATGCTATTATAATCGTCCTGCTGCTGCTCAAATTCGGCGCAAAATTCAGAGACACCGATACCTGTTGTCACCGCAAACGCGCCGATATAATCTGACACGGTTGTCGCCTTCGGCGCGATGAAATCACCGAGACTCAGATTCGGTCTCGTGAACGGTTGTTCCGTCTGTTGACGTAGGTGGGGCAGTGTGCCGATCGCTTCCGTCCGCGCTTCATCCGCGTAGATTTCGGTCTCTTCACCGACACCGTTGGCAGGGAAAAGTCCGACGACAGCTCGCGCCTGAAACCTTTTCTCTTCAACAATCGTCCGCAGAAGTGCTTCGGCATCTTTTAGGAGTTTGACTGCTTCCTCACCGACGTCCGAATTCTCCAAAATATTCGGGTATTTGCCACGGAGCCCCCAAGTCATAAAGAATGGACTCCAGTCGATGTAATCAATAAGTTTTTCCAGATCGTAGTCATCAAAAACCGTAACGCCTATCGTAGAAGGTTTAGAAGGGCGGTAATTCTGCCAGTCGGGTGTGAATTTCCGTTGTTGCGCGACATCGAACGGTAGTAGGTTCGCCTGTTTCCGGTTTTTTGCACGGTGTTCTCGGATTTCTGTATATTCTTCACGGATTTGTTTGGTGAACGCCTCGTGTCTTTCACTGCTCATCAAATCGCTGACAACCCCAACACTTCGGGAGGCATCTTTGACGTGGATCGTTGAACCGTTGTAAGCAGGTTCAATTTGCACAGCGGTATGTATCTTGGAAGTTGTCGCGCCGCCGATGAGAAGTGGGATGCTGAAACCTTCGCGCGCCATCTCTTCAGCGACATGCACCATCTCATCTAATGACGGTGTGATGAGTCCACTCAATCCGATAATATCGGCATTTTCTTTGCGTGCCGTTTCCAGAATGACTTCCGCAGGCACCATCACGCCGAGATCAATAACTTCGTAGTTGTTGCAGCCAAGCACAACACCGACAATATTCTTACCGATGTCGTGTACATCGCCTTTCACCGTCGCCATCACAATTTTGCCCCTCGATTGGATAGCACCTTCCGCCTGTTCTTTTTCAATGAAGGGGACGAGGTGTGCGACTGCCTTTTTCATCACGCGCGCGCTTTTAACCACTTGCGGCAGGAACATTTTACCATCGCCGAAGAGTTCACCGACGCGGTTCATACCGTCCATCAATGGGCCTTCAATCACCTGTATCGGCCGTTCGTATGTCAGACGGGCTTCTTCCGTGTCTGCTTCAATGTATTCGATAATGCCTTCAACGAGTGCGTGACTGAGTCGTTCTTTGACCGGAAGTTTTCGCCATTTTCGGCTCACACGCTTCTTTTTCCCTTTCCTTTGCAGCGTCCCAGCGAGGTTGACAAGCCTATCCGTGGCATCTTCTCGTCGGTCGAATAGGACATCCTCCACTGCTTCCAAGACGGTTTTCGGTAGGTCGTCATAGACGGCGAGTTGCCCGGCATTAACAATCCCCATATCCATACCGGCATTGATGGCGTGGTAAAGGAACGCTGCGTGCATCGCCTCTCGTACTGTATCGTTGCCACGGAAGGCGAAAGAGATATTGCTAACGCCGCCACTCACCAAGGCGTCCGGACAGGTGGCTTTAATCGCCTCACACGCCTCAATAAACGCCTTCGCGTATGTGTTGTGTTCCTCAATGCCGGTTGCAACGGCGAAGATGTTCGGGTCAAAGATGATGTCCTCTGGTGGGAACCCGGCTTCTTCTGTCAAGATTCGGTACGCCCTACGGCAGATCTCCACTTTCCGGTCATAGGTATCGGCTTGCCCGGCTTCGTCAAACGCCATGACAATAACGGCGGCACCGTATCGACGGATCAGTCGCGCTTTCGCTAAGAAATCTGCCTCGCCTTCTTTCAAGCTAATTGAGTTGACGATCCCTTTTCCCTGAACGCATGCCAATCCGGCTTCTATCACTTCCCACCGGCTCGAATCCAGCATGATAGGCACACGACTAATATCGGGTTCCGCAGCAATCAGGTTCAAGAACTTAACGATTGCGGTTTTGGCATCTAACATACCCGCGTCCATGTTAATATCGATGAGTTGTGCGCCGTTTTCCACTTGGTCGCGGGCAACCTCTAAGGCAGTTTCGTAGTCCTCATTTTTAATGAGCGTCGCGAATCGTCGGGATCCTGTTACGTTTGTGCGTTCACCAACGTTAACAAAGAGAGAATCGGGGGTGATGTTAAACGCCTCTAAACCGCTCAGCCGGCAGGCGCGTTCTTGTGGCATTGGTTGACGCGGCGCGTATTCAGCGGCGACTTTGGCAATCGTTTCGATATGTTCAGGTTGGCATCCGCAACATCCACCGACGATATTGACGAAGCCGTTTTGCGCGAATTCATGCATCCAATCTCCCATTTCCGCTGGCGTCTGTGTATACTGACCGAGTTCGTTGGGGAGTCCAGCGTTCGGATAGCAGATAACCGGTATGTCCGCCATCTTTGCCATCTCTGCGAGGTAGGGACGGATTTGTTGCGCGCCAAACCCGCAGTTCAATCCGACAGCGAGCAGGTTGGCATGCCGAACGGAGTTCCAAAACGCTTCAACTGTTTGTCCTGAGAGGTTGCGCCCGCCGCCACCACTTCTGTCAGAGGAGACGATAAGCGGGATGTCGATGCCTCGCGTCTCTGCAAGCGTTTGTATCGCAAAGAGCGCGGCTTTACAATTGAGCGTATCCATGACGGTTTCGACGAGGAGGAGATCAACACCACCGTCAATTAAGCCTTCTGCTTGCGTTGTGTAGGCAGAAACAAGTTGTGAGAACGTGATATTTCGATAGCCGGGGTCGTTGACGTTCGGCGAAATGGTGCAGCTGCGATTCGTAGGTCCCATGCTTCCGGCAACGAAACGCGGTTTATTTGGCGAGGTCCATTTATCTGCAACTTCACGAGCGATGCAGGCAGCTGCATAGTTTACCTGATACGCAATATCTTGGAGTTGATAATCCGCCATCGAGACAGACGTACTCGTAAAGGTGTTTGTTTCGATGATGTCAGCGCCTGCGCTACAATAGTTTGCGTGTATTTCTCGGACAATGTGCGGTTGTGTTATGGAGAGTAGGTCGTTATAACCTTTAAGTTCACAGGAGTGATCTGCAAATTGGTCGCCACGGAAATCTGACTCCGTGAGCCGATAGGTCTGCAACAGTGATCCCATCGCACCGTCAAGAATCAGAATCCTTTTCTCCAGTTCGTTTTTAAGATATGTTATCCGTTCAGCATCTACCATATTTTTAATTTACCTTGCGGAGGCATAACATGCGTTTCAACTATAAAGTGCGTTCCATAAATCCGCGCTCCATTACATTACGAGTTACGGGCTTTGGGGCGATCTTAAGAGAAACACTTTGTTAGACGAATTTTTAATTTACCTTGCGGAGGCATAACATGCGTTTCAACTATAAAGTGCGTTCCATAAATCCGCGCTCCATTACATTACGAGCTACGGGTTTTGGGGTGATTTTAAGAGAAACACTTTGTTAGACGAAAATATCTTAACAGCCATGCTACCATAGCGCGACATGCAGCTGTCCTATGCCTACATCACGTGTTATAATATACCACATAAAAAGCCACTTTGTCCATTTAAAGTCTACGAGATGCCCATGCAAAACCGAAGCGAAGAACTTCAACGTTCCGAACATTCCCATAAATACGCCGTTCATTTTGATATATTGCCAGAGATCTCCTATCTCAATCAAGATTTGGTGCTTTTAATCGCAGATTTTTTACCGATCCTTCACGACTTCCCGCAAGATGTCTGGATTTCCGAAAAGGATGTAGATGAAGGACTCGATTTTTGTCGGGTAGTTTTCTCGGTGTCTGCCGAATCCCCAGATGCGATCAAAACGTTTGGTAACTGGTTTCAGGCGATATTCCGAGAGCCGTCTGTCGCTGAAGTTTTGGAACGTCTCGTCGCGCATGCTTTGGACGCACCCAACGATGCCGAGGTTATTCTGACAAACTGGACACGATTAGCGAATTAACTATCAGCAGTCAGCAAAGAAAACTCTCACTGCGAGGCAGTTATGTAACGCTTGCGTCTTGGCTGATGGTTTCCGACAGCTGATAGCCCATAGCCGAACGCTGATAGCCTTTCTTGCTGATAGCCAATTGCTGACTGCTAATTGCCAAAAAAGCGTTGACATCCAAAAATAAAATAGGTATAATATTAGGTGAAAATCAGTTTCCAAAACACGATTTGGAGAAACAGGAGATGGCAATGATCCGACGAACCTATTGGAGTGATGCCTCGGGGAAACCTACCAGATTCCTAAATTTTCTATTCGTGGCGTTGTTCCTTTCTTTGCTGTTTGTTAGTAATGTGTATTCGCAAAATGTTAATGAAATTTTTCAGAATTTCAAACACGCGTATGACAAATCTGATAATTTCAGCGCGAATTTTGAGGAGACAACGCTGTTTGCGAATAAAACAAGCGTTGCGCGCGGGCGAATTGTTTTTAGGAAACCGAATTTGCTCCGTAGAGAGTATGTGGGTCGAAAAGATGCCGCTAAAGTCATCCAAATTACTGTTTTTGATGGGAAGTACGGTTGGACGTATACACCGACGCTCAACCAAGTTAATAAGATGAAATTGAACAACCCGAAGGGGCAGTTGTTTCCGGGCATTGGGGCATCACTTGATGATTTTGAAGCGATGTATGATATGGCACTTGTCCCTGACGAATTCGCGAATCCGAAAGGTATACACAACATTGAGTTCACCCCTAAAAAGGGCTTGGCGAATCCGGCTGTGAAGGAGAAGTTTCAAATCTGGGTAAAGTCCGATGGGTGGCTCCCCGTTCAAGTTGGTCACGAAATTGAACTTGAAGACGGGTCTCGTCAAAGCGCGATTGTTAAGTTCTCGGAAATTAAACGCGATAAAAAACTTGCACCGGACCTTTTCAAGTTTGTGGTGCCTGAAGATGCCGAGGTCATCGATCTTTCCGAAAATTAGAGACGCTCGCTAATGATGAGAGACTCTCTGATGTGTCGGCACTATATATTATGGATTTCGGTACCCTTTTTCGGTTGGCAAATCTCCTAACGCTTTTACGGCTATTCCTGATACCGCCTTTCATTTTCTGTTTTCAAGCAGATATGATGGTGCCTGCCCTCGCTATTTTTGTCCTCGCTGCGCTAACAGACAATATTGATGGAAAAGTCGCGCGGAAACAAGGTGTCACCAGTTTCGGGAAGTTTATGGATCCGCTCGCAGATAAGTTGTTGATCGGTGCCGCCTTAATCTGTTTAACCTTTTTTGACGGCATCGGTGGCGGACTCATCCCAATATGGATGGTTGTTATCATTATGGGGCGTGAAGTCCTCGTTACACTTTTGCGAATTGTTTTCGCTGCAAAATACGGGCAGGTGATCTCCGCAAGTCAGTGGGGAAAATATAAAATGACTTCCCAGTTAATTGTCATGATTATCGGTTTAGTTTTGCTCGCGGTCCAGAATGAGCAGACCGCCGCATTTATTTTGAAATCCCACGGTCCGATCTATTTTATGATGTATCTACCGTTGGCACTCACAATTGGGTCTGGTGTGGAGTTCCTCGTCAATAACCGCAAAGCTTTATCCGCACTGATTTTTTCAACCCGTTACGATCCAGAAGCAGGTGCCTGATGTCGGCAGTTAAAGGTGATGGAGTCCGCTGTTTTGTAGCGATTGAAATACCAAGACCGGTACAGGCGTTGTTGAAACCTGTACAGACACACCTCCAATCCTTGGGAAAGTCACGCGATCACGATCATCGTGATGGCGTGCTTTCGCCAATTCGCAAAGCTTCATGGACAAAATCCGGCAACTTCCATCTCACCCTGAAGTTTCTCGGTGATGTTCATCCTGAAGCGATAGGTGCTGTGAGTGAAGCAGTTGAAAACGTCGCTGCGACACAGTGCCCATTTTCTATTGAATTCGGGGGTATTGGGGCGTTTCCCACGCTTGCGCGTCCGCGCGTTATCTGGGTGGGTCTTAAACACGGCGCAGCGACTGTCTCAAACCTTGCAAAAGCCGTGAACCTTAAACTGAAAAGCCTCGGTTTTCCAACGGACAACCGCTTTCATCCACATCTTACACTCGGACGGCTCAGAAGTCCGGTGAATCTGCAACCGCTAAAAAGTATTCTAAGTAAATATGATACAATTGATGGTGCAACCGTGAGCGTCAATGAAATCACTGTCATGCAAAGCCAACTTCACCCTAATGGAGCGATCTATACGCCTCTAAACGTCTGTCATTTTTCGGCGTAGTACAACACAACTTGAGGCACTACCTTTGGTGGTAGGTGCTATAAAGGAGAAACTTTAGAACATGTTAGATGAACAAAAACAGAAAGCTATCGACCAGGCGATCTCACAGGTGGAACGTGAATTCGGTAAAGGTGCGATCATGCGTTTCACAGACAGTGATATTGTACCTGTCGAGGCGATCCCAACCGGCGCGCTCTCGCTTGATATTGCCCTCGGTATAGGCGGTGTGCCGCGCGGTAGAATCATTGAAATTTTCGGACATGAAGGTACCGGTAAGACGACCTTGGCACTTCATGTCGTCGCCGAAGTCCAAAAATTAGGTGGCACCGCTGTGTTCATTGATGTTGAACACGCGCTTGATACCACCTATGCCCGAAATATCGGGGTCAACATGGAAAACCTGTTGATTGCGCAGCCCGATGCAGGCGAACAAGCATTGGAGATTGTTGAGACACTCATCCGTAGTGGTGCCGTCGACTTGGTTGTTATTGATTCTGTAGCCGCTTTGACACCCCAAGCCGAGATTGAGGGCGAAATGAGTGACTCGCACGTCGGGTTGTTGCCCCGCTTGATGTCCAAGGCACTGCGAAAGTTATCCGGTGTTACCAATAAGTCTCAGACGTGTGTTATCTTTACGAACCAGATCCGACAAAAAATTGGGATCATGTTCGGTAACCCGGACACCACACCCGGTGGACTCGCACTCAAGTTCCACGCCTCTGTCCGGTTAGAACTCCGTCGTGGCACACAGATCAAAGAGGGGAATGAGATTCTTGGAAGCAGTGTGCGCGTCAAAGTGGCAAAAAATAAAGTGGCACCGCCTTTCAAGGAAACCGAATACGATGTTACCTTCGGGAAGGGGATTTCCAAGGAGGGGAATCTCTTGGATATTGCCGTTGATAATGAGTTTATCCAGAAGAGCGGGTCTTGGTTCGCCTATAACGGTGAACGTATTGGGCAAGGTAGATCTAATGCCAAGAAGTATTTGGAGGACAACCCTGACATCGCCGCGGAAATTGAGGCGAAAATCCGGGCAGCAATGAGTATGGCACCAGATGCCGGGGCTGGCGCAATTCCTGAAGACGAAGGTGATGTTCACGACACCGTTGAAGTCGCGGAATAATACGAAAAGTGTATACGAATTTTTCGCTTTATCAAAGTTGCCGAGACTCAGACCTAATCCTGACGCCTTGTCCTCGGACGCAGAGAGACGGTTTCGGAGGCAGTCTCGCCCTCGTGTGTCGGACTAAAGTGCTTTTTTCAAAAGGCGTTTGACTTTGGTCAGAAGTTCTGATATAATAGACGCATCTGCTCGACAAGAGTTGCCACCTGACATCTGTCAGTGTTTCGCCTACTCTTCATAATGGACAAAGCAGATGCAGAAAACCGTAGACCCTGCGAAAAAACGTTAATCGGTGGATGCTGCAACAGGGATTGTCTCTTTGAAAATCCGACAATTATAGTAACAAAACTTTATAGTAGCAAAACTTTCAGGAGGCTTATTATGAAGATGTTAAAGCGAAGTTTGGCGTTCAGTTGTGCACTCTTGTTTTTAGGGTTCAATGCGTTTTGCGACGTGTGGTACAGTGAGAATTTTGATAATTTCAAAGATGGGGACATCGCCGGGCAAGACGAATGGAAAACGGCAATGAACCAAAAAACTTGCCAAATTGGAAACAAGGTGAAACGCGGTGACACAGGCAAAAGCATTCTGATCACAGAGCAAACAATGGTCACCAGAAGTTTTGAAGGCACCCATGATGGCATTCAGTATGTTTCATTATTCACGCAGCGGGAAAAGGGCGCAGGCACAATGCTGTTTTATATCGGTGGAGATGCCATCAAGTGGGGAGGGGCTGCTGTATTTAATATTCAGCCGGATGCCAGTATCCATGCACTCGATGGCACTGCTGGACAACAAGTAGCACCGGGGAAATTCGGTGAATGGCATCATTTCCGTATCGTGCTTGACTTTAAAGATAAAACTTATGACTTTTACGTTGATGACGAACAAGTCGCCGATGATTTCGGTTTTAGGGGTGAGGGTGGCAAAGGCGGCGTGAATCCGGAGCTAAGCTGGATCTTCTTCGGTTGGGACCACCCGACTGCTCTGACCGCTTATATTGATGACATTGAAATGGGAGACGGTGCGGGCGAAACGGCTGGCAAACCTCAAGCGGTTTCCGCCTCAGACAAACTCGCGACCACTTGGGGAAGAATCAAGCGGCGATTGTAGCATTTGTTCATGTGTTCAGGCAATGGTAAAGGGTAGATGGACAATAGACTTTTTCTTGACACTATTTTTTCAAAGTGCTATACTCTAATAAAATGGTTGTCAGTCGTCGGTTATCGCTTTGGCTTTTGAAATTAGAAAATCTTTTCTATCTCGGACGTTCTTATAGGTAACGACGGTTAGAAGAAGTTGTTAGAGAATCAGAACCTCTTAACTGAAAACTGATAACCGATGACCGATAACTACTTGGAAAGTGAGAACTTGACGTATGGCTATCAAAAGAGGAAATTCCGAGGATGCCTTTGAGGACCAAAAGACGCTTGATGTCGTTTGGTATCAACAGCAGATGCGTGCACTTCAAGGGACAATTGACATGCTTGAAGGGGAACTCGAAAGCATGCGGCAGCAGCAGCGGGTTGTCCATGTCAAGGAGCTTGAAACGCAACTCTATGAGACACAGCGTGAGTTGATGGCGGCAGAACGACGCAACAAGCGGTTGACGAGCACCTTGCAGGAAGCGAAGGAGAAGCTGCAAATCCTCAAGGAAAAAGTTGCTCAACTCAGCGCACCTCCCAATAATTACGGAGTCTTCCTCGGCGCGAATCAAGATGGTACTGTCGATATTGACATCAGCGGCAGAAAATGGCGCGTCAATATCGATCCAGCACTCAAGGGTAAAACCCTTGCGATGGGACAAGAGGTCATTGTCAATAGCGGAATGAACGTTGTTGCCATCAAAAGTGCTGAGAGACACGGGGATGTCGTCAAAATTAAAGAGCGCATTGAAGATGAACTCGCTATTGTCAGCCTCCGCACCGATGAAGAGCGCGTCGTCAGAATAGCCGAATCTCTCAAAGAGGAGCCCCTGAAAACGGGTGATAATGTACTCCTCAACCATACGACAAGCATGCTCATGGAAAAACTCCCCAAACGGGAAGTGGAAGACTTGCTGCTTGAGGAGGTACCCGATATCGGTTACACCGACATCGGTGGACTTGATACACAAATAGAAGCGATTCGTGACGCAATTGAGCTGCCATACCTCTATCCGAAGGAGTACGAAGAATTTAACCTCTCGCCGCCGAAAGGCGTGCTGCTGTACGGACCCCCTGGATGTGGTAAAACCTTGATCGCCCGAGCTGTCGCAAGTAGTATAGCCGAGCGCGTACGAAAAGAGAGCGGCAATGATGAGGTTCGCGGGTATTTCATCAATATTAAGGGACCGGAACTCCTAAATAAATACGTCGGCGAAACCGAACGTAAGATCCGAGAAGTTTTCCAAAAAGCGCGCGATAAATCGAGAGAAGGGTTTCCTGTTATCATCTTTTTCGATGAAATGGACTCCCTCTTCCGTTCCAGAGGTATGGGAATCTCATCGGATATGGAATCGACGCTCGTGCCACAGTTTCTCTCCGAAATTGATGGTGTTGAGAACTTACGCGATGTCATTGTCATTGGCGCAAGCAATCGGCAAGATCTCCTTGACCCGGCGGTTTTGCGTCCCGGTAGGCTTGATGTTAAAATTAAAATTGATCGACCCAACTCAGAGGGTGCTAAAGACATCTTCGCAATATATCTAACACCGAATCTTCCGTTCGCTGAAAAGGTTCGTCAACAGTTTCAGGGAGATACGCAGGCGATCGCGGACCACTTCGTTGATGAAGCTGTCCGTGAGATGTACGCCACCACGGATGAAAATCGGTTTATTGAGGTGACATACGCCCGTGGCGAACGCGAAACCCTCTTTTTTAAAGACTTTGTCAGTGGCGCCATGATCGAAAACATTGTTTCACGCGCCAAGAAAGCAGCGATCAAACGCTTTATCGGTTCCGACGGAGCAGATAAAGGGATGTGTCTTGATGATCTCAAGTCAGCTATCAGAGAAGAGTATCACGAAAATGAGGATCTGCCGAACACGACGAACCCTGACGATTGGGCAAAAATTTCAGGGCGGAAAGGCGAAAAGATCGTTAATATTCGTGCCTTGATTAATGAACCGACACGCGAGAAAAAACAGGATGTCCGGGTCACCCGAGGCGGCACATTTCTTTAATGGCGGTCAGCAGTCAGCGGAGTAGCCGTCAGCCATTAGCGGTCGGCAATCAGCAAGCGTGTATCACTGCCTCAGAGAGCTCTTTGCTGACTGCCGATAGCCATTCTTGCTGATGGCTCATAAAAGATGGAAATACCAATCATAATGGGAACAGAGACTGAGTACGGCATCTCAGTCAAAAATGCACGTGAGCAAGACCCGGTCGCTGCCTCTACTTTGGTAGTCAACGCTTATAAGACTTGTAGAGGGGATGTTCCGAGTACTGCTACTTCTGTCACATGGGATTACGATCAGGAGAGTCCGTTGATGGATGCCCGCGGGTTTCTCGCAGAGACAGAAACACCTATCTCCGAGGCAGACACCAGTAGTGCTGTTAATGACATCCTAATCAACGGCGGTCGTTATTATGTCGATCACGCGCACCCTGAGTATTGTACACCGGAATGCGCGAACGCACGCGATCTGCTCCTATATGAAAAAGCAGGCGAATTAATATTAGAAGTCAGTAGGCTCGCAGCCGAACGGCTACTCCTTGACAATCAAGAGATTATCATATATAAAAACAACACCGATTACAAGGGGCATAGTTACGGGGCACATGAAAACTATCTCATGTCCCGTAAAGTACCGTTTGATACTATCGTTGATGGGTTAATGCCTTTCCTTGTTACTCGGATCATTATCACGGGGAGCGGCAAAGTCGGTGCCGAGAATGGGAGCGAGGAGACGGATTATCAAATCTCTCAACGCGCGGATTTCTTTGAAAAAGAGGTCGGGCTTAGCACTATGGTGAACCGACCGCTGATTAACACGCGTGATGAACCGCATGCTGATGACAAACTCTATCGGCGTTTACACGTTATCGTCGGTGACTCAAACATGTCTGAATTCAGCATCTATCTCAAAGCAGGCATCACTTCTATCGCGCTCCAGTTAATCGAGAAAGGTGTTGTCGGAAAAAAATTCAGTTTGAAGGACCCTGTCGCAGCGATAAAGTGTATCTCGCGCGATCTGTCTTGCAAGGAAGAGATCGAACTCGCGGATGGAAAGCAGTGGTCACCGATAGAAGTGCAACGCGCGTATCTCAAGCTCGCGCAGGAACACCTCACACCTGAGGAGCGCACCCCTATCGTTGAAGATGTCCTCAAGAAATGGCAATTCGTGCTGGATAATTTAGAAATAGACCCGGGGCGGCTGAGTCGCTATCTCGACTGGATTATTAAGAAGAAGTTGCTTGATGCATACCGAAAACGGCACGGATATCAGTGGGACGACGCACATGTTCGCATGCTTGACCTCCAGTACCATGATATTCGTCCGGACAAAGGACTCTATATCAGGCTACTTAAGAACGGACATGTTAAACGCTTACTCAGCCATGAAGAAATTGTGCACGCAATGCACTATCCACCTGTAGACACACGTGCCTATTTTCGTGGCACCTGTTTACGGAGATTTCCAAAGCATATTTACAGTGCAAGTTGGAATTCAATGATTTTTATCGGTAAATCGGGGGGACTTGACAAAATTATGATGGATCGTCCCCACTTCGGAACACAAAAGATTGTTGGCGAACTGTTGAACAACTGTACAGCAGAAGAACTCGTTAAGGAAATCCGAGGCGATGCCTCAGGATAGTTATCAGTCGTCAGTTATCAGTTAAGAGGGCTTTGACACACGCCTCAACACTTGGCGTACCTCCGGAAACATAGATTGCTACAAAAGCGAATAACCTTGACTATCAACGCGTCACTGATATAATATGCAAACGCACTAATTGATCGTCAAAATCGATAGTTACTGAATACTGGCAACCGACAACTGACAACTATTAAAGGAGATAATCATGTCGACTGAAAAACAACAGGAACACCTCAACCGTCATGTCGATGAAACCGAAGAGATCCAACCCGATGTTGGAAATGGCGAAATGGATGAGGAGTTCGTTGAAGACTTAGACACACTTCTTGACGAAATCGATGAGATTTTGGAAGAGGATTCACAGGAATTTGTCGAAAACTATATTCAGCGGGGAGGGCAGTAGGAGTGCTCGACCTCAGTGATTATGGCACCTCCGACTTCTTCCAAATCCTCAAGCGTCGCCACCCCGAATTACTCGCGACGCTTAATTCTTCTGATGTCGCCTCAAGTGGACAGGTGACGGAGTCATCGTTCCGTCCTTACGAAGGCACAACCGTCCTCGCCGTCGTCTACGATGCTGGGGTTATTATGGCAGGTGACCGACAGGCAACAGAGGGGTATCAGGTCGGCGAGCGGCGAATTCAGAAGATCTATCCAGTCGATCGGCATTCCGCAATTGCTGTTGCGGGTGCCGCCGGTCCCTGTATTGAAATGGCAAAGCTCTTTCAAGTGGAGATTGAATTTTACGAGAAGACGGAAGGCGTGAGCCTCAGTCTCGAAGGACAGGCGAACTTCCTTTCACATCTGGTACGTTCAAACCTCGGACTTGCAATGCAAGGGTTAATCGTTTTACCGCTCTTTGCCGGTTATGATCTCAAGCAGCAACGCGGTAGGATTTTTAAATATGATGCTATCGGCGGGCGTTATGAAGAAAACGATTATTACGCAATCGGTTCCGGCGGAAAAGATGCCCGTACGACACTTAAAAAACGCTACACACCAGAGATCGACCGTCAAGATGCCTTAGCAATCGTCGCTGAAGCCATCTGGGATGCTGCCGATGAAGATATAGCAACTGGCGGGCCCGATCTGATCCGGAAAATTTTCCCAACGCTTTACACTGTTACTGAAGAAGGAGTCGCCGAAGTTCCTGAGACGACTGTTGAGGAACTCTATCGCGAGCTTATCTCGCGTCTATAGGAGAATAGTTACCAGTAACCAGTTATCAGTAGCCAGTTAAAGAGGGGATATTGTGGCGGGAACATTATCTGTTACTGCCACAAGGAGACTCGTAACTGGAAACTCGTAACTGGAAACTGACGACCGATATGTCCACACCGTATTATGTTTCACCGGAGCAAATTCGCCAAGATAAAGAGGATTTCGTCAGTCGCGGCATTGCACAGGCGAAAGAGGTTGTCGTCTTAGAATACCGAGATGGACTCCTGATGGTTGCTGAGAATCCGCGTAAAACCACCTTTAAAATTTCTGAAATTTATGACCGAATCGCCCTCGCAGCAGCCGGTAGGATTGCTGAATATGAAATACTGCGTGTTGTCGGTATCCGTGAGTCTGAAATTAAAGGCTTTCGCTACTACCGTGAAGATGTTACCGCAAAATGGCTGACAAACCTCTATTCGCAGCACATGGGCGCGGTCGCGCAAGCGTGGGATGCCAAACCGCTGGAGATTGAACTCCTTGTATGTGAATTAGGTGCCCCGGATGCACCTGCGAACTCGGAACTCCGGAACAATCGGATTTACCATGTCGCTTTTGACGGTATCTATTCGGAAGAGGAGCGGTATGCCGTTATTGGCGGGCGTGCCGCAGAGATAACCGGGATTCTGGAGCAGCGTTACACAGACGGGTTAGAGATGGCAGCAGCACTCCAGCTCGTAACAGAGACCTTTCGGACTATTGAAGCGAATGCCGGAGACGCTTATGAAATAACGCCGCAGACAATAGAGGTTGCATGCCTTGAACGGACCGCTGAACGCCGAAAATTCAAACGACTCTCTACCGATGAGGTCACGACACTTTTGGATTCTTAAAATTCCTTGCAATTAAGTAATGTTGCTTGGAGGATTCACATGACTCTCTGCAGAGTTGAAGAAACATCCAAGCAAAAACCTTTCCATTTCATTACAGGCTTACGTGAGCCTATAACTTCAACAGAAACCCGATTTTGACCACGGAAAAATCGGCGTAGAAACTTAATATTTAAAAATATGAAGCGTAGAATTTATGGATTGGAAACTGAATTCGGAATTATCTGGACACCAGAGGTGGCGCATAGAAAGACGCTCACTGTTCAGAACGTTGTGATGTACCTCTTTCGAGAAATCGTAGCGGGACGGATGTACCCGGATGTCTTCCTCGAAAACGGGGCGCGGTTTTACCAAGACATCGGATGCCATCCAGAGTATGCAACCCCGGAATGTGACGATGTTGCCGAACTCGTTGCACACGATAAAGCAGGCGAACGCATTATCACACGGCTCGCCAGTACCGCAGAACAGCGCATGCGAAATGATGGGTTCTACGGAAAAATCTCCATTTTTAAAAACAACTTGGATACCCCTGGAAATACTTACGGATGTCACGAAAACTATCTCATGGAACGGCACGTTGATTTCCGTCAATTAGCATCGCAGCTGATCCCTTTCTTCGTCACGCGTCAGGTTTTCGCAGGTGCAGGCAAAATCAAGCCGAGCCATCGCGGCTATTATGCAATCTCACAACGTGCGGAGCATATCCGAGAGGAAATTTCTATCGGAACAACCACGGCACGCGGGATTATTAACACACGCGATGAACCCCATGCCGACCGAGAAAAATATAGACGTTTACACGTCATTGTCGGTGATTCTAATATGTCCGAATTTTCGACTTTTTTGAAGGTAGGCACCACCGGTATTATTCTCCGGATGATTGAGGACAACTTCATTCAGCAACGGTTCGCGCTCCGGAACCCTGTCAAAGCCATCCGCGAGATTTCTGACGATGTCACATGCAAACATCCAATTGAACTCCAAAACGGGAAACGGCTCTCCGCAGTCGAACTGCAGTGGCAATACCTCGAATGTGCAAAGCGTTACCTTGAGCAAGCCGAATCCGACGCAACGACAACCCAAATTATGGCGCGCTGGGAGTATGTCCTCACCTGCTTGGAAAGTGATCCGATGCAGTTGGACCGGGAATTGGATTGGGTCATTAAGTGGAAATGGCTCCAAACCTACCTCACCAAGCGCGGATTTGAATGGGACGCGCCAGAAGTGAAACACCTCGATTTGAAATACCACAATGTGCGACAAGAGGAAAGTCTTTACTATACCCTTGAAAATCGAGCCGAGGTCGAGCGGATCGTCGAAAATGAGCAGATTCGACATGCTGAGCACTTTCCACCTGAACGGACCCGCGCCAAGTTTCGCGGTAAATTCATCAAGAAAGTCAATGAAGGGAAAATCTTATGCGGGGTCAATTGGAGTTATATCCAACTTTATGAACCCTACCAGATCCTTTATCTCTCGACGGATCCATTTAAGCCAGAATTTGACGAAGCAAGTCGCACTATTTATTCAATTTAAAAGTTGTCAGTTTTAGGAGTTTCCAGTTTCCAGTTTCCAGTTTCCAGAAAAGAGGGGGTTTTTGCTTGGGTGTTTCCCCATGATTAACAAAGGTTTCCCTTCTTAACTGGCCACTGGTTACTGGCCACTGGGTACTGATACACTGACAACTGAAAGATTTTTCGCAGAAAAATCGTATTCTCACTGCGAAGCAAACTGATAACTATATAATAACAGGAGGCTTTTGATGCCACAACCAAAGTATGTTTACTTCTTTGGAGGCGGTGAAAGCGATGGGAACGCCACAATGCGGACATTGCTTGGCGGAAAAGGGGCAAATCTCGCGGAGATGAGCAATCTCGGTGTGCCTGTCCCGCCCGGGTTCACTATCTCCACTGAGGTTTGCAAATTATATTACGAAAATGACAAACGTTACCCCACCGGACTTGACAGACAAATTGATGAGAATCTCGCGAAGTTAGAAGAGACTCTCGGCGCAAAATTCGGTGATACCGAAAATCCACTCCTGCTTTCTGTCCGTTCTGGTGCCGCAGTCTCAATGCCGGGTATGATGGACACGATTCTCAACCTTGGCTTAAATGATGATGCCGTTAAAGGACTTATCGCCAGATCTGAAAACGAACGTTTCGCTTACGATTCATACCGACGCTTCATCCAGATGTTCGGGAACGTTGTACTTAACGTCGATCACGATGAGTTTGAACACTTACTCGAAGCAAAGAAAAAGGCGAAAGGTGTTACATTAGATACCGAATTAGAAGCCGCCGATTTAGCCGAACTCGTCCACGAATTCAAGAGTGCCGTCAAGCAGCACACAGGCAGCGATTTTCCTGATGAACCCCGACATCAATTAGACATGGCACGTGATGCCGTTTTTGAGTCCTCTGGGAACCCGCGCGCCATTACTTATCGGCGTCTCAACGATATTTCCGAAGAACTCGGACGCACGGCTGTCAATGTCCAAGCAATGGTGTTCGGAAATATGGGCGGCACCTCCGGATCAGGCGTTGCATTCACGCGTAATCCGTCAACCGGCGCGAACCAATTTTATGGCGAATTCCTCATTAACGCACAGGGCGAAGACGTAGTCGCTGGCATCCGAACGCCGCTGCCGGTCATTGAATTGAGAAATATATTGCCCGATGCCTATGATGAATTGGTCGATATCGGTTTAAGGCTTGAGAAGCACTATCGCGACATGCAAGACGTAGAGTTTACGATTCAGGATAGCAAACTCTACATGCTCCAGACACGTAACGGGAAACGCACCGGTCAAGCGGCTGTCCGAATCGCCGTTGAGATGGTTGAAGAGGGTTTGATTGATAAGCAGACGGCTTTGACGCGGGTCCCCGCAAACGACTTGGACCAATTATTACATCCAAGCGTTGATCCGGCTGCCTCCGTTGAGGTTATTGCACAAGGCTTGCCTGCTTCTCCAGGTGCCGCTGTCGGTAAAGTGGTCTTCACAGCGCTCCACGCCGAGGAGATGGCGGCTGCTGGTGAAAAAGTCATCCTCGTCCGTACCGAAACATCGCCAGAAGACATCGGCGGTATGGATGCCGCGGAGGGGATCCTCACGGCGCGTGGGGGTATGACGAGCCACGCCGCTGTCGTTGCACGCGGCATGGGAAAATGCTGTGTCGCCGGTTGTTCTGCGTTGTTTATCAATGAAGAGGCATTGGAATTTTACGCCGAAGGAAAACGCTACACTGAAGGCGATTTCATCACGCTTAACGGCTCCACAGGTGATGTCCTTGATGGACAGGTCGCACTCATCCAACCTGAACTCAGTGGGCAATTCGGGATACTCATGGAGTGGGCGGACGAAGTCCGTTCATTGGACGTTCGCACGAATGCCGATACACCCGAAGATGCCAAAAATGCGAGACAATTTGGTGCTGAAGGTATCGGACTCTGCCGTACCGAGCACATGTTCTTCGGCACAGGGATTGACGCAGTTCGTGAGATGATCCTCGCCGATGGGACCGCCGAACGCGAAGCCGCATTGGCGAAACTGCTTCCGCATCAACGTTCAGATTTCATCGGAATATTTGAGGCGATGGTTGGTTATCCTGTTACGATCCGTACCCTTGATCCGCCGCTTCACGAGTTCTTACCGAAGAATGAAGCCGAAATCCAAGAACTCGCAGATCGGATCGGTATTGAGCCGCGAAAACTCAGTGAGCGTGTTGAGGAATTGCACGAATTCAATCCGATGCTTGGACATCGTGGGTGCAGACTCGGTATCGTCTATCCAGAGATAACCGAGATGCAGGCGCGGGCGATCTTTGAAGCCGCTGTTGATGTTGCCAAACGCGATATCGCGGTACTCCCTGAGATCATGATTCCACTTGTCGGGCATATCAACGAATTCTCGCTACAGCGTAAAGTCGTCGTTGACACCGCCGAAGCCGTCTTTAAAGAGACCGGTACACGCGTTGCGTACCTTGTCGGAACGATGATTGAGCTGCCTCGTGCAGCACTCACCGCTGACAAGATCGCAGCCGAAGCTGAATTCTTCTCTTACGGCACCAACGACCTCACGCAGACGACGTTCGGGATGAGCCGTGACGATGCAGTGAAATTCCTTGATGATTACGTCAAAGAGGGTGTGCTTGAATACGATCCGTTCCAAATTCTTGATCAAGAAGGTGTCGGCAGCCTCTTACAAATCGGTTCGGAAAAAGGGCGCTCGGCACGTCCTGATCTGAAGGTCGGTATCTGTGGTGAGCACGGCGGCGAACCGAGTTCCGTGAAATTCTGCTACGGCTTGGACTTTAATTACGTATCGTGTTCCCCGTTCCGTGTCCCGATCGCGCGGCTTGCCGCAGCGCAGGCTGTCATTGAGGCAGAAGATTAGTCTGGTAATAGTTAACAGTTATCAGTTACAGAAGTTAACAGTTAACAGTACGCTGCGCTTTCAGTTAACAGTTACAAGAGGTTTGGGATAATCCTAAACCCGTACTGAAAACTGAAAGATTTTTTCGTAGAAAAAATCGTACTGAAAACTGTTAACTACTACAAGAGGTTTCTTGTGGTTGTAGTAGAATTGGTAACCGCTACAAGGTCTTAACTGAAAACTGAGTGCTGTTAACTGTTAACTTCCTAACGAGGTGAAAACATGAACGCACAAGAATTTGGTGCACTCCCTCCGGACGGAAACTCCGATGCCCTACTCTCGCAAGAAGGACTCCCTCTTAAACCTATCAAGATGACGTTAGAGGAGTTCCTTGAAAGTAACTTAGAAGCATGCGAGTACATTGGAGGCGAATTAGTTCCGATGCTGCCTAACTCATTGGAACACGGTGGGATTAGGACGAATTTGTTTTTCCCGTTAGGTTCATACGTACGTGAAAATCAATTCGGGTATGTCTATGCGCCGTTCACAGGATTTCGCGTCGGCTCACATATTCTGGTGCCGGATGTAGCCTTTGTTTCAACAGACCACATCCCTGCTGACAGGAGCAAAATCTTTCCAATTCCGCCAGACCTTGCCGTTGAAGTGGTTTCCCGAACAGATATAGAATACCAGATTGAGGAAAAAGTGTTTACCTATTTGGAAGCAGGGACACAGTTAGTTTGGGTGCTTAAGCCACGATCCAAAACTGTAACAATCTATCGTTCGGAGACGGACATCACACTCCTCACACGGAAAGACACCCTCACCGGTGAGAATGTTATTGACGGATTCTCCTGTCAGGTGGCAGCACTTTTTGAATAATGCAAAGTAGCAGGCACAGTCTCTGTGCCGTCAGCATTGGAAAGGAAAATACACGATGCTAATCGCAGATGTAAATGAAATTGAAGGGCGCACCTATCCTGCCCGTAGACGCACCAAAAACCTTGTCGGCGGCGCGTCTCCGATCCAGATAAATGAATTCTGTATGGGGTTCGTCGTCTTAGAACCCAACGGTGGTCAAGTGCCGTGGCACAACCACGAACAGGAAGAGATTTACTTCATTGTTGAAGGCGAAGGCGAAATGTGTCTCGGTGAAGAGCGGCAAACCCTCTCGGCGGGGCAGACGGTTTTTATTCCGTCATGGGTCTTTCACCAACTCACAAACACCGGCGACACACCGATGCACATGGTTTACTGTTATGGCCCCGCCGGAGATGTGGCGCATTGGAAACAAGAACTCGCTGGCACGCTCCCGAAAGCCGGTGTTGACGCACCACCACTCCCAGAAGGCGCAGCCCCGCAATGCACTGAACCAGCGGAATCCTAAAATGAGAACGTACCGCGAGTACCTTATTGATATATTCACCGATCGCGATGAAGCGATTGGGCACCTCCAAGTGGCACTTGAAGATTACCAAGCTCACGGGAATACGGACATATTTCTATTCTTGCTTGAAACCGTCGTGGAAGCCCAAGGCAGGATTACTGAACTTGCCAAGCAAACCGATACTAAACCACACGTACTTTCGGATGCGCTCACCCGTGACAATGTACCGCTGATTGACAGACTCGTAACGATTCTTAAAGCCCTCGGATACCGGCTTTCAATCGAACCGTTAGAAGTGGAAAGCCTTAATCTTGAAGCTGCTACCACGGGGGGACAAGCTGCAATAGCACCTCTGTCAGAAAGTCAAGACACATCACGACAAGCAGGTAAATAATAGGAGATACATGACCAATCAGACTGAAAAAACACACCGCGTCGGTATCATCATGAACGGTGTCACCGGCAGGATGGGAACCAACCAACACCTCATCCGCTCCATCTTGGCAATCGCAGAGGAGGGCGGCATCCCGATCGGCGATGGTGAAGTTATTATGCCTGACCCATATCTCGTTGGTAGAAATCCGGCGAAACTGGAGAAACTCTCCGAAACCACCGGCGTTGAGAAATGGACAACAGACCTTGACGCTGCCCTCGCCGATGAAGATTACAGCGTCTATTTCGACGCACAGGTTACGTCACGCCGTGTCGATGCAGTCGAAGCCGCAATCGCAGCGGGCAAACACATCTATTGTGAAAAACCGACCGCCACGACTACTGAAGACGCGTATCGACTCTATGAGAAGGCAGCAAAGGCAGGACTCAAAAACGGAGTCGTTCAGGATAAACTCTGGTTACCCGGTATCCAGAAACTCAAACGCTTGATAGATGCTGACTTTTTCGGACAGATTATCGCTGTCCGCGGTGAGTTCGGTTACTGGGTCTTCCAAGGCGACGCGATCCCGACCCAGCGTCCTTCGTGGAACTACCGAACCGAAGATGGCGGCGGCATTATTCTTGATATGTTTAGCCACTGGCGATACGTCATTGACAACCTTTTCGGCGCAGTTAAAGGTGTTTCTTGTATCGCTGCCACACATCTCCCACAACGCTGGGACGAAGAAGGCAAACCCTATCGCTGTACCGCTGAAGACGCTGCCTATGCGACATTTGAATTGGAGAACGGGATCATCGCGCATTTTAACTCATCTTGGGCAGTCAGAGTCCGCCGCGACGATCTACTCACGATACAAGTAGACGGCTTGAACGGCTCCGCTGTTGTTGGCTTGAGAGATTGTTGGATTCAACCGCTCTCTGGCACACCACGTCCTGTCTGGAACCCCGACATCGAACAACCCATCAAATTCTTTGATGGATGGCTCAAGGTGCCAGAGCAAGAGACGTACGAGAACGCATTTAGGGCGCAGTGGGAGTTGTTCCTCCGACATCTCGTCGCTGATGAACCGTTCCCGTGGACGCTCCTCGCTGGCGCGAAAGGTGTACAATTGGCGGATAAAGGCATGGAATCGTGGCAGACGCGTAAGTGGGTAGAGTTACCGGAGTTAGCAACAATATAACCCAGACCCGATGAGTTTGGTTTCCCAACAAAGAACATCTCTACCCCTTTCCCGCGCCCCTTCCGAATAACGAGTCGGATGGCTCCGGCTTTCGGTTTGGAACCCCACTATATCTTCAAATTCTTTCCGATTCCTCCGCCGTATCTATGCCCGTTCTGCTTGTTTGCAGGGGCGGTTCTAATTCATAGTAAGGTAAGACTTTATTGTTTTTTTATTTGACAAAGAAAAAAAATTAGCGTATCATAACCTATAACTTACGCAGCAGCGATTTTTAGCATAGCAGATTTTATTTGTTAACCGAGATATTCACACAGGAGTTCGTGCGTGACTTGATAAGCATTAGTTTCCTTGTTCCATACATAAGTTTTACGTATCAGGTGCGCTCAAGCCAAAAACGCAGCCGCAGTATAATTGCGAACGATATTGCGTAAGTCCTAAGTTCTTACCAATTGCGTACCATAATGGCTGCTCAAAACTGTACAAAAGGTGATGACCATGCGAAGTGGACACATCAAATTAACATCACCAAACGGATTTTACGGGTACACCGGGTCTATAGGTGTATGCGTTGCTGTTATGCGCCGTGTATCTATATGTTCGTTGGTTTTGTGTATTATTAACTCTAAGTTAACTATGCTATGTGCATGGTTACCCCCCCCCCCCCCCCCCGCTTAACAATAGATAAGTTTTACGTTTCACAAGATGGTATAGCCTTCACGGTAGTTCTATCTTTGTCATGCCTGTGTAATAACACAGCATGCGTTTGCGAGCGTAAAATAACCTTATTAGGAATTAACTGACGGTGGTTCATGAATCATGGCGTTTTTGTACCGTAAACTGTTAGTTTGCGGGCAACCAAAGGCGATCTAACAGATTGTACGACAGAAGGAGTACGAGGTGCGGCGTTATGCAAATTAAAAAATTTATCCGTTTTTTATTTTCGTATGGCTAAACGTTGTGTTCATAATACACGGCGCAGCACAGAACACCGCCGATAGCCCAACAGCGACAGATTATTTCGAGCAGATTACGCTATTTTCGGGAGGTAGAATCACGCGTTTTACACAGATGCCGATTCGCGTGCATATCTCACCGACGCTTAAAGCACTCCCCTATCTAAACGAGATACGCTACGCCATGCGCACTTGGGAGACCGCTACCGACGGGAAGATCCGGTTCCAAGAAACCGAAACCTTGGCGGAAGCAGACATCCGTGTCACCTCAACCTATACCGGTAGCCTGAGTTTCCTTGATACGCGACTCGGTAGCGCGGAGTTAACGCGACTTGAGCAAGGTAAGTACACCGTCTCTGGCACCGATGTCCAAGCCCAAAAGGACAACGTCAATCAACCCGCAGACACCGCAGCCCATTTCAGAGTAGAAGTGATCCTTGTCTTAGAGAGTGATGGCACCACCGGCGAACTCTCACAAGAAGAGATGCGCACCGTGTGCCTCCATGAATTTGGACACGCTATCGGATTATGGGGACACAGTCCCAACACCGATGATGTCTGTCACGCGATGGCGACTGCGCAACACCCGACCCCGCGTGATATCAACACATTGCTGAAGATTTACGATACACCGCTCCACACCTCGCAGCACGGTATTGCCATTGACCTTCTGAAAAAAGCGATCCAGACGAAATCGAAATAAAAAAACTTGACTTTTTTAATAGACAAATGGTATACTTATTTCGCATCTAAACCCAGTCATTGAATTTAGACGCGCCCGTCACACGTCCGTAAGTCTCGCACGCTTACCAAAACGTGACACTCGGAGGCCCGCCCGGCCTCCGTTTCTTTTTTATTCTTGACGCCTCTTTGTCAGTTCCAACGTAGCCGATACGTAGGCTTCCACGCCACGCTCCAACTCTGTGTACCAATCTTCAGTGGGAATTTTCTGACACGTGCCGTAGCAGATTCCTAAATCTCTCGCACAATCTTTGAACGATTTTCCGCGTAGCCGTGCCATGAAAAATGCCTTTTTTTCAGCAATGGAGAGTTCTATTTTGGGCCTTGCCATCTGTTCTGACCCTCCGAAATAAATAGACCATCTGTATAAAAATAAATGCATCGGGAGAAACCCTCCGCAAGGGACCTAACGGAAGGAAAGCAAGCGTTTAGGTTGCAGTCCAACCGAAAACAATAATCGTTTTTGAACATAATAGTCCGAACACGAGACCTGAGAGGGGGAATTCAACCCCCAATACAGGTAGATTATGTTCGGTTGTGTGTCCGCTCTGTATTGAGATGGCCAAATCTCAGCGAACAATGACCAGCGATGCATTCGTGCCACCGCTTCATAGCAGTATAGCAACTTATCAAGAATTTGTCAATTTTTCGGATGCGCGCGCCCCGTTATGAGATGTGGAGGCATTCGGTTTTTCTCTGCCGAGGCTCATTGTTTCCATTGATATATCCACTCTGCGAGAGTGTGGATGAGACCGACGCAGATGTGAACCAATGTCCAGAAGAGATAGACGCAGATGAGGACGAAGCCCCATTTTTTGACGCCGCGGATGAGCCGCGTTCTCCATCGTTTGTGTGTGTCTCTGTTTTGCATGATCTATCTCCTTTCTGCGATGTTGCCGCTCTGTGTGTGCGTTTGCGAGTGTTCCTGTCGTTTTCTGATGACTTCAGAAGTCATAATCCCCCTCTCTTTGGAGAAATCGCGCCCGGTTCAGAGAGAGATGCTTTGCGGCGGCGGCGATGCCGATGTCTAAGATCGGTGGACTGTAGTGATGCCTGCCATCGGCATTATCAAAAAAGCAATAAGTAGTTTCGGACATAGAAAAAATCGCTTGACATATTTTTATCAGGTTTTTTATCATATAGCAAACAAGAAGGAGTTGCTATATGAATATTTCCAATAGAACGTTGTTTATTGCTGATAATCTTGATATTATGCGCGGTATAGATTCTGAGTGCATTGATCTGATTTATCTGGATCCACCTTTTAACACGAACCGGAACTATAAAGCCCCTATTGGTTCACCCGCAGAGGGGGCAAAATTTAACGATATTTGGACAGACGAGGAACTTATCAAGTTTCAAAAAGAATGGCATGGCGAGATTGCCGAAACTCACGAAGAACTTTATCAGATTATTCAAGCATCAGGCGTTATTCATGGAAAGTCCATGAGCATTTATCTCATGGCGATGGCGGTGCGTCTCTTTGAAATGCATCGTATTCTAAGGCCAACTGGTAGCATCTATCTGCACTGTGATCCAACTGCCAGCCATTACTTGAAAATTGTTATGGACTCCCTCTTTGGTAAGGAAAATTTTCGCAACGAAATTGTTTGGAGTTATCGGACCGGTGGTGTGAGTAAAAACTACTTTCCACGAAAGCATGACATACTTATGTTTTACGTGAAATCCAGCGATTACGTTCACACACCTTTACAAGAACGGATTTATTATGAAAGACCGTTCTTTACCACGAAAAATGACGAACAAGGTCGATATTATGCTGATGTTTATATTAGAGATGTTTGGGATGACATAAAACCTCTTATCAATATGTCAAAAGAGCGAACAGGTTATCCAACTCAAAAGCCTATTGATTTGATAGATCGCATTTGATTTTAAGGCGTGGGTTTGGCGGCATCCAAGCACCTTTGCGGATGCACGCGTGGTGCCGTGTCGGTTCGATACTCAATCCTTTCAATCCGCTTACTCGATCCCATGGACGGATGCAGGCGTTGACATCAACTGGGGATTGATTGAGAGATAAAAAAACGGAATAAGTAGTTTTGGGCTTGGTTAATTTTGATTTCACGATTTATTTTGCTAAAACAATCTTTTCACGCGACGGCAATTTTGGTATTTTCCCATCAAAGTAATCTTGTATCTGAAAGTATTGCAATCTTGGGTAAGGTTCATTATTATAGGGAAGTTGATAAACGCCTGCACGTGCGATTTCTGTTTCCATTTTTGGGGTGAGTTCCCTTATTCCTATAAATACACCAATGTCAGCGTTTTCATTGTCCATAGCTGTTCTAAAATCCCGTATATCACCAAGTTTAAAACGACCTCCTTTAACTTGTGCGACTGCCTTACCAAAGGATTCTTCCCCTTTGATAGGTCCAACTGGGAATTTCATTCTTCCATCTACCCCGCCATCTGCTCCTTTTTTGGCGTTGGATTGAAACTTTAAAACGTGAGCAATACACCATCCCTCAAATCCTTCATGATCGGTTGCTAATTCAAGTGCTTGTTTAGCATCTTCAGGTGTGCCAATAATGGTAATTTCATTGCGGATTTGTGGACAAAACTTCTCTATCTGAAGTTTTACAGCACCAATAGCAAGATATGTTAAATCTATACCGATCCATTGCCTTTCTAATTGCTCTGATGCTATGGCAGTTGTCCCGCAACCAGCAAATGGGTCTAAGACAATATCATCTTTGTTTGATGATGCTTCAACAATTTTCTTGTAAAGTGCGATTGGTTTCTGTGTTGGGTATCCGGTACGTTCGTTTTCCATTGCATTTAATGCTTGAATGTTCCAAACATCAAAGGGAAATCTCTCTAAATTTGATGCACGCGTTGCACTTTCGTTTCCAGTTCCTATTCGTCGCAAAACTTCGTCAGTTCTACTCTCTTTTACTCGGGTTAAATCAATAAAATAGTCATTCGTTTTGGAATAAAAAAGGATAACATCATGCTTACGTCCAAACCATCTTTTACTTACTCCCCCTGTTTGATATGACCAAATAATCTCATTTCTAAATTCAGAAACACCAAAGACAGCATCAAGTAGTATTTTGAGATAATGACTTGCAGTTGGATCGCAATGAAGATATAAACTGCCTGTATCTTTAAGCAATCGGTGCATTTCTACAAGGCGAGTTGCCATCATAACGAGATATGCCATCATGGGGGTTTCGTTTAGAAATTTGCGTAACCCTTCAATAGTATCACCGATTTGTCCATTAACATTAACTAACAATTCGTGATATGCCATTTCTGCTTCTGTTCCCCACGACCAAGTATCTTCAAAGGCTTTTACCAGAATACGAGGTTGTGTACCTTTTTCGTCTTTAAAAGGCACAAAATAGTCTCTTTTAGAATTGAAAGGTGGGTCTGTTGCGATTAGATCAATACAAGCATCTGGGAATTCACGCATTGCTTCAAGATTATCGCCCCTAATGAGAGTTCTGTTTGATATATTCATGCAAATCAACCTTTCATAATCGGACAGATTCGTTGATAAACTTCCAAAATATAGTCTCTCTATGGCGGTTATTGTATACGTATAAGGGCGTAAATCCCTGTGTATAATGGTGATGCGTGCCATACCACGCCCGTTTTATCAGCGACCAGAAGCCTTCAATCGTGTTTGTATGCGTATCACCTTCTACATACTGCTCTTGGTGGTTCACCACGTTATGTTTCATATCGCGACTTAAGGTGTTGTAAGCGTGATATTCGTCCGTCATGAGCTCAGATTCTTTGACATTTACTACACGTCTTATGAATTCGTATATGTCGCGACCGGTGAGACCTTTTGCGATTTCGGCAACAACTTGACCGCCACGTTCCACTGCACCGATAACGGCAGTTTTAGAAGTGCCACGTCCACGAGGGGCTGGTTCATGATCTTCCTTTTTGTTAGTTCTACGAGGCTTGCCACCGATATAGGTTTCGTCTGCCTCTATAATGCCTTTCAAGAGTATAGAACCCGTTTTATCCGCCATTTCTGCACGGATACGGGTAAGCATAAACCAAGCCGTCTTTTGATTCAGATTCAAATCGCGTTGAAGTTGATAACTGGAGATACCCTTCTTGGCGTTGACTATGAGAGAAATCGCCATAAACCATTTCTGAAGTGGTATTTTCGTGCCATGAAACAATGTACCGTGTAATACTCGAAACGTAGCCTTACAGTCTTGACAGTTCCAACGTCCAATACGTCCAGTTTCCGTTTCATGTTCGCGACGCGTAAGTTTTCTACTTTCACAATGCGGGCATTTCGGATTGCCTCGCCAACGAACACGTTCTAAAAAAGCAATGCACGTTTCTTGGTCGGGGAAGCGTTCCATAACGTCTATCAGATTCATAACAAACTCCTATAGAAAAGAGTTGCATATTTCTGATAAAATCTGATAGAATAACAGAACCTACACAATCAGAAAAAGCAACTCTGAATTGTAAAGATTAGGGGTGCTATCAACACCCCTTTTCACTACAATTATTATAGCATATTCCTATAAGGCTTGTCAAAAGAAAACCCAGTAAAAACTACTTATTCCGAAAGACAAAAGGAGCGTGCCTCAACTCCAAGATCACGCCCCCAATATCCTTTACATCGTCTAAATCTACCACACAAAGCCCGCTATGTTCTATCAGTGCCTTCCGCCCGCGAAACTGACCGCTCCATATCACCGCGGGCAACGTTGTTTTTCTCTTATCATACGCGGGTGTGTCTGTTTTATACAAGAGGTTCAGCGTCTCTGTCATTTCTGCTAAGCCTTTCCCACCCTCGCGAAGACGCTTCAGCACAGCACCCAAAGACACACAAACGCCACTCCGGTCGGTGACGCCATCATAAACACTCAATCGCGTTCGCCGCAGATCAAGACTCATCTGAGAACCCCCTCTGCGTGCTTCGGAGACCTCCGACGATAATGACCGCGGGCAATGTGGTTCAAGACTGCAGGCATGACGTCGCGAATGTGTTGCGTGCAAGACACACTCAACGGCTTTATCTCGTATTTTCGTTTGTGTCGCTTCGGAAACACAAACGCCTGTAAATCGGGTGGGATTTCCGAAACATACGTTGAGTGGTCTAAAAAATCAAAAGATGCAAAAGGTTTAAAAAGGGGATACATGATCCACCGCCTAAAATATCTATTTTTTCAGAAGGGGAACCACAGGGATCACCATCCGAAGAAGATAATCATTTTTTTTCGACACAATCGCTCCGAACACGAGACCTGACAGGGGGAATTCAACCCCCCATCCAGGTAGATTATATTCGGACGAGCGCACACGCAAAAATGGAGAGCGACTCCACAGTGTGCGGGACTGGCAATAGGGATACGCCAATCCACTTCAAAGTATAGCACTTCTTTTTAAATCTATCCACTTTTTTTCAGCTTCCAAGACAGGCAACTGTCATCCGTTCTCCACCTTCAGGCGGAACACTTTCATGATGTGAGAGAGGTTCTCATCCGAGATGTCCGTGGCGTTTGCCTCCCACCGTTGGATCGTTCGGACGCTGACATTCAGAAGTTCGGCGACATCGGCTTGCGTCATGAGAAGTTTCAGCCGTTTTTCGCGGAGCCATTGGTAGAAGGGAATTGTCCTTTTTTGTGTCACTTTTTTTCTGTCACTTTCGTTTCCCATTTTGGCTATAAACCGAGACGGCGCCTGTCTTCTTCATCTGTGAGATAACCATCTAATATTTTTATTTGACTGGTGAAATAGTTCGTATTCAAATGCCTTTACAGACTTTGGTGTTTTTTTACCGCGTTTGCGTTTTCGCATGGGCTTTCACAGTTCACAGGTTTTAGACGAAATGTCAAGATTATTTTTCTATCAGGTTCTTGGTTTCCGTCTACATCCCACAAGCTAAAGCATGGGGATTTGACGGAAGATAGTTAAAATGTTTTTTACTATTATAACCCAAGTTGCTACCTTTATCCAAATAGCTGCTTTATACTCGTTGCGATGACAAACAAAAGCACTTTCAACTCAAAACCTTGTGCTGATACCGCATGAATCGACTTCGGGAAAAGTTGCTCAATGAGACTGATGGACACCTCAACGCGCTTTCGCGTCAACTGTTGAAGGTAAACTTCCCACGGTGGATATTGACGTTTTGAGTTCTTCTTACGAGCAGGTTTCAGCGAAATACCGGCTTCTTGTAAGGCATCTTCAACACCATAACTACAGTATGCTTTATCCGCATACACTTTTGAACCTTCAGGCAGATCAAAGCGATAAGACCGCAACCCTTGAACATCGTTGTAGCGACCCGGTGTGAAGAAGATTTCGACGATTTCGCCGGTTTCAGTGACCATGAGGTTGCCTTTGATCCCATAAAAATAGCGATGTTTACTGGCGATCTTCCCACGCCACGCTTCGCCTTGATACAGACGTGAACGTGAAATCCGAATATTGTCACAGACAGGTATTGGAAAGGAATCAATGACATAGATGCCATTAGGGTTCTTGGCTTTCGCCCCTTCTGCGAGGTATTCAAAAGAGCACCTGAAACAGTTGAGGGATCCGATGCAGCCGACGATTGAATCTGGAGTGTCCCAACATATTTGGGATATATCCGAGCGTCTTTAAGACGGCGCATGCGGTTTGTTGATTCCCTCCGAAATATCTTGCAGCCACAAGTGCTGCGGTCATGACTTCAGCATCGGACATCTTTGCTTGCGGATGTTCTTGGTGTCCGATTGCGATTAAAAGATCGTCAGAAATCGTATAAAGTGCTACAATAGTCAAGTCCATGGGGTTCTCCTTTTGTTTTTTGTGATAAAAACACTATATAGGAAATCCCATGGATTTACAAGTGGCAACTTGGGTTATACCTATCTTTTTTTTCTGTCAAGGGGTTAATATATCACCCTAATTTTGGAAAACACAGAATGACATAGGCGATATGCATGTTAGAATTTAAGCATTATGACTAAGCAACAGAAGACAGAACGCAACCTCAAGATACTTGAATATCGAGACGCTGGCAAAAGCGCAAACGACATCGTCGCGCTGATGCAATGTCCACTTTCGACTGTCCGATATGCACTTTATGCAGCAAGACCCGAACCCTCTCAGCATTAATCGCGTGCAGATGGATCCGAAAAACTACCTTCGCCGTCTGCCTATGCTGAATCAGGCTTTAGAATCTTATGAAAGCACGAATCCCGATATTGTCGTGCTTTATCGATCTTCCCGCCAAGACCCCATGCTTTAGCTTGCGGGATGTAGGCGGGCATTGGGTTTGTCGTTGAAAAAACATTTTGACAATCGCCTAAAAATGCGGTATAATTAAGAATATCAAGTTGGCAGACATGACAAGCACAGTCGCTTGACTGTGTGTCTGCCTACCCACTTGTCAGGGGTTAAAGAGTTGATGTTTGGTATACCATGAAAACGTATAAGTATAAGTTTGGCGATCAATCGAATTGTATCCGTATCGGCAATCTGCTTGACGATATGTGGCAGGTGCATGACTATTTCCATAGATGGCAGGACCAAAGGTATAGAGATGGGCTGCCGTATGCGGACTACCCTGCGATGTCTGCACACTTGACGGATTTGAAACGCACCACACACCCGCATTGGAACGCCTTGCCGAGTCAAGCGATTCAAGAGGAACTCAAACGGATTGACTCGGCGTATGTGCGTTTTTTCAAAAAACTCGGTGGTAAACCGAAAAGGAAACCCAGACATAAGTTCAAGTCTATAACATACCCTGGAAGTGCGGGTTGGTCTCTGAAAAATAATCGTATCACATTGACTTTTCGCAAATGGAATCCGAAAACACGCAAATGGCAGTTTGATAGGATACCTTATACTTTTCACAAGCACCGTCAGTGGCATGGCACTATTAGCACTATCACTATTAAGCGTGATACATGTGGACGCTACTGGATTTGTATAACAACGGACTACACAGATTTTAGACCGCTGCCGACAACAGGTAAAAGCGTTGGGGCAGACTTTGGTATGAAAGACGCATATTTGACGCTTAGCACGGGTGAGAAGATACAACACCCACAACCTTTGAAATCTAACTTGAAGAAACTTCGGTCTTTCAACAAAGCATTGAGTCGTAAACAAAAAGGTTCTAACGGCTGGTGGCGTTGTGTGAGACAACTCGCGCGCCTCTATCGGAAAATCAGCAACCGACGCAAAGATTTTCAGTGGCAACTCGCCAGCAAACTCTGCAAGAAGTTTGATACGATTGTCCTTGAAACCTTGAACCTTGATGGTATGAAACGGCTGTGGGGTCGTAAAGTCTCTGATCTCGCCTTCTACGAGTTCGTTGAGATATTGAAGTATAAGTGTCGTAAACATAAGCGTCAACTGATTCAAATCGGTCAGTGGACTGCGACAACGAAACCGTGTAGCGATTGTGGCTACCACAACAAAAATCTTTCTCTCTCTGATAGGCAGTGGACATGTCCGGAATGTGGCTCACACCATGATCGAGACATCAACGCTGCGGTAAACATATTGCGGGCAGGGATAGCCGTTACCTAACGATATGCCTTGTCTCTGACAAGGGAAACGCCCGCGGGTGGAGCGAAAATAAGACGGTGGACTCTTTGAGAAAACCGCAGTCGCTACGAAGCCGAAGCCCCTACCTTTAGGTAGTGGGTGCTATCACCGGTGGAAAAAGGTGGACAGTGGCGAACAAAAAGTGGACATTGAAGGGGACAAAGTGGACATTGAAGGGGACAAAGTGGACATTGAAGGGGACATTGAAGGGGACAAAGTGGACATTGAAGGGGACATTGAAGGGGACAAAGAGACACATTTTGTAGAAAAAGCACAGCAAATCATAGAAACACTGCTTGACGCTATCCAATCAGAATTGACAAATCCAGACTTAACAGCGATTGATATCAGAACGCTTGCAAACGCTTTCGATACAGTCTGTAAGCGCAATAATATAGAGATGTACGGATTTGATACGAACGCCAAAGAAGCGGCTTTCGCCGCAGAAGAGAAAAAGCAGTTGAAGGAAGCCGAACGCAGTCAACAGGAAACAGACCCAGAAAAAAATGTTTGGGAGATCGCACACTACCATCCAAACATGAAGAAAGTACTCGCGAACCTACCGCGAAAGGAGCTTAAGGATAGTGAAGTATGAGGCATCCCGCGTACAGATTCACGAAATGGGGCGAAGACCTATACGGCGGTGCCCTACAATGTGCGTTAAGCAATGCGCCTGCGCGTATCCTCTCAGGACCCTACGATACAGGCAAAACGTATTCATGCCTGCATATGATGAATATCTATGCGATGGAGTATCCGGGTGCGAGGTTGACATTCGCACACAAGACGCGCGACCAAGTCGACCGCGTCATCGTGCCGACATTTGAGAGGGTCTTGGGCTACAAGCCAACGGAACGCAGGCGAGATGAGTGCGGTTTCCCGGACGTCGGCTTTCTCTAATTGTGCCTTCAAGTCGGCGACTTGGTTCTGAAGTAAGGCGACCATTTCAGGGGTTTCATTCCCGTTCAGTGAAGGGTTTTCAGGGGTTTCGTTGACAGGTTCTCTCTCACGGGCAACGGCTGCGGGCGGTTCGTTCAGCGGCCCATAGACGCGTGTTAATTCAGACACATCTATCTGCTTGCGTCCTTTCGCGTCCGTCTCAAACGACACCTTACCCGACTTCAGATCGCGGCGGAGTGTGGACTCCGAGACAGGTATCACTTTGACGGCTTCGGTCATAGAGAGTTTTGACATCTTTCAGTTCCTTTCATGTGAATTGTTTTGACAGGTTTTGACACGATAACGCTGTACGGCTCTGGCGGGTTTCAGTGGCCACTGCCTTATTCCTGAGCAGACACGACCCCTTCATCGACCGCGGATGAAGAATCACTAACCACTGCATGCCGTGTCTGTGAAAAAACTGAAAAACGCGCGGACCTTGAGTCTGTCAAGCCGCGGACGGCTTTTCTGCGCGCGCGTGCAGTGGACACACGTCTGAGACGTCATTCAGATCGCTTGTGGTTGTTTCGCTTGTGGTGGGTGGTCTGAGAGCAGATCCCAGTCAAAATGTCAATCATCATTTCACGAAAATGGGGGCGAACGGCGCAAAATAGACCCTTTCAGGCGTTCAAATCCACGCAACACCTCGCTTTGTAGCACAATTTTAGGTCTGCGTCAAGCACATCCCACCTGACCGTAAAACTGATGTGAGAGGAGACCGGCAGCACGCCGGTTTCCTCCCGACGATACGATTCGTTTTTGACCCTGCAGCGACAATGCATCGCTGCTTTTCTCGGTTAGACGACTGCGAGGGAAAATCGTTTGAGTTAAAAACCGCTTGGCAGATGTAGCGTCCGCATCTGTCCGTTGGTCGATAGCCTCACAGCCTTGCTTTCGATCGAGACCACTTCGGTTGATGCGTCCAGTGTCTCACCAGTGGTCACGATATAGGTTTTCTCTCCTGTGGTGGATTGTATGATGGCTTTTGGGGGCGTGTTCGCAGAGCGAGGCAAGAGCGTACCGATGAGGCGATAGGGTTCAATCGGTCGGGGCGGTCTCCAACCGAGCGGACGGAACAGGTTGTTGTCTATAATCGTGCGTTTGAAGGAAACCTCCACATCAAAGACTTTCGGGCTGGCGAGGCGGACGCGGTCCGGTTCGGGGTCGGTTCTCTCCTTGACAGCGGCAGGTTCAGGGGACGCTGTGGAACGTGCCAAGTAGATCTCCACGAAAAGCAATGCAAAGAACGCGCCCACTATCAGAAGATAATAGGCGCGTCGGTTGAAAAGGGTTCGTCGTGTTTCAAAAGCAACCGCCGGATCGCCGCATGTGAGACGGAATAATCCCGACCGATACGTCGTAGGCTTAATGATAGTAGGAACCACCATAAGGGTCGGAACCACCATAAGGGTCGGAACCACCATAAGGGTCGGAACCACCATAAGGGTCGGAACCACCATAACTTGGATCTGGATCCGGAGATCCATATTTTCCATAAGGGTCGCCAGAGCCATAATTGGGTGGTGGTTGACAGGTACTGCATCCGCCGCCGTTTTCAGGGCCCGGACAATTAGGGCATGAATCGTCATCGGGTGGGTTACAGGTGGGGCAGTCGCGAGTGCCGTCCATATAATACCCTGTACCGTCACAGTCATTACAGTCATCCTCTGGTCCATCAAGTAAATCCCAGAGGGCAATACCCGCTCCAGCGGCACCTAAGCCGATTCCAACCCCTACGGCGACAGGGACCCAAGCGGGTGCTGTGACGGCTATGCCGGTCCCAACAATGATGGCCCCAGCAGCTTTGGCACCAGCACCGATAAGAACCCCTGCGCCCCCTAAAATAGGTGCGGCTTCATCTCGCCAATCATCGTCGCCATGGTGATCGCTGAAGATCGCGGGCGTGACAAGCATCATGGTGAATGAAAATAAGGTGAGTGTCGATAGGAAGCAGAGCCATGATTGCTTTTTATTCCACGGGACCTGTCTGGTCCAGTATGACTTGCTAAAAATGTTCCAGTGTGACTTACTGTTTTGCATCTATAACCTCCGTTAATTGAGCCTGGCTTTTAGTCGCTCAAGTGCTTCGTTCATATACTTCGGATCTGTCCCTGGGTTGAACTGGTGCAGCTGTGCTTCTACCGCCGTGAGAATTTTCTGGCGCATTTCTACAGGAAGTGGCCTCAGGAGTTCCTCAAGTTTATTCAGGGTGTCTGTGACCATCGCTGTGGCTTGGGATTTCAGTTTTCTGCGTCCCTGTTTTGTCTCAGCGATTCTCATAAAATCGTCTGGGTTGAATAACACGTGGTACTTTGACAGTAAATACTGTTGAAAGTCGTTCCAATCGCGTGTGAAGTTTTCAGCGAGTTCACGGGCTTCTTGGGAATGTTCCCAATCTACAGGTGTCTCACTGTCGGTTTCCGCAAACGCCGCAACACTGCCCGCCTCGGGAACGAGCGTCTCTGTTTCATTTATCGCTGTCTCATCTGAAGACACTGGATCCGCTTCTGCATGCCATGTGCCATCGGCGTGAAAGTGTCCACCTTCTGTGGTATCACCGACAGGGGCAACCTTCGCCGCTGATTTCGGTAGCGGTTCTACAGCCTTGTAAATCTTCACGGGTTCGGGGGGGGCTGTGTCGCGAGCAGGTAAAGCCCTATCCCCACAATTGCTACCAGAAACACCGAGAGCGGTAGCCAGTGTTTTCGTAAAAACATCTGTGTTCTCCTTTATTGATTTTGACACCAAAAGCGTGTCGGGTTGAATTCAACGGATGGGAGTATTGCCAGAACGCAACAAAGAAAGAAAAGGAAGGGGTCAGGCAATCCGTCCCAAGAGGGTGCTGGTCTCTATTCTAACACAGAAAACGTGCAATCTGCTATGATAGAAACCAGCGCTGCTGTAGAGACATTACGGCAGTGCAACGCGTCGCTCGGTACTCGTTATACCGGCGGCGCACCTCAGAAAGAGGACGCTGCCCAGTCGATAGGTCAGACAAAAGACTCCACCGACACCCTTATTATAGAAAAAAAATACACTTTTTGTCACGACTTTTTTCAGAAAATAAGATATAATAGTAGGAAAAAACAATAAAAGACTGCCGAACGCGAGGACACCTTGATGCCCAAACGCCTCAATCCAAAGAAAATCCGTCAGGCATGCAGACTACACTTCAACGGCGATACGCTCACCGACATCGCGGTACTGCTTGATGTCGCAAAGACCACGCTCAGCAGATGGCGACAGACAGACATCTGGATCGACTATGAAGCCGAACTTCTTGAGCAATACGAACAAGCACAGGGCGGACACACGACGACACAAACCGCCACACAGAACACTTAAAAGGAGAATGACGATGTTTATTCGGTTGACAGACGACAAAGTGATGAGTTTTAGTGGTAAAGCCTGAGATATAATTCGGCTCCCGGATCCGCCAGATCGGGGGATTTGAAGGTGATGTGATGCTATCAGTCATCATATATCTGATACATTTAATGATCATCATCGTCTGTGCAGAGGTAACACGGCGCTCGTTCCACTCTGGATACTATCCAGCAATGGTTGCAATGATCATAATCGTCTATACAACGATAATAATCCTATCGTTCAGGTCTGGAAAAGCGGTTCGATACATGATAGCATCACTTATCGGCTGGACAATGAAATGTGCCATCGTTACATTGATCCTCACTTTTATACCGGCAGTGCAGAAAGTCATCGACCCCATCGTTACATTTATCCTCACTGTTACACTGGGGGGCATCGCGAGTTTTTTTGGGTGAAAAAAATAACGATATTCCGTTTAGCGACATGGCTCGTCCTTTTTGCTCTGGCGATACTCGTTTGGTTTCTGGCGATCATGGCGGGGTAGGTTGATATGATGCATTCATTTTATATTTTTGTAGCAATCCCGCCATTGCGACCGCCGCCGCATCCGCGGCATGCCCGTTTTTGATGTCCACCCGCAATAACTTTGCCACCATTTTCTGAACCTGTGCTTTGCTCGCACGCCCGACACCACAGACGGCAGCCTTGACCTGTTGTGGCGTTACCTGTATTGACGGCAGCTCCGCGAGTTCCGCAGCCAGACGTATCACACCGATCACGCTTGCCGTGCTGAGACAACTACTGACATTCTTATTGAAATAGACGCTCTCGATCGACAGCAAGTCCGGTGTGTGTTCGGCAATCAAGGCATTCACGGCGTTGTAGATGGTGGCATATCTCACCGCATCACAGGCGGACGACTCGGTGCGTATGACACCATTGGCGAGGTGCTGAAACCCGCCAGACTTCTTTCTGCTGACGACGGACCAGCCTGTATTGGCGAGTCCGGGATCAATACCGAGACATCGGACGGCGTTTTTTTTCTCATTCATTTTCATCACACCCATTGTTTGATTTTCCTGATCTCTTGCCATTCTGCTTCGGTGAATCGCAGCGCCGTACACTTCCGAGCAGACGCGCCCGGACAAATCACCAGCCCACACGAGAGACACGCCTCCTTGTGTTTGCGTTCTGCGCGACTTGACATCACCTGCACAGCGACTGGGGGGCGTTGACGATCTTGTTTCTTTTCTTCCATTTTGACGGATCACCCCCCTGTCATGAACACACGAAAAACGCCTGAATCGCACTTCCATTTTTTAGACAGGGTGAATCGGTTGCAAAATTCCCAAAGTACTATTAGTACTATATAATAGCGTTTTGGGAATTTTGCAACCAAACTAAAACTTCATCTTCTCCAACACACGCCAAACGGTTGCTTTATTGATACCCATATCATCAGCAATCTCCGGTTGCGTCTGCTTCTCGGTATAATAACGCCTATGGATTTCAGCGTCGCGCTCAGCTTTATCTTGCGTCCGCTTCTGTTCTGTGTCGCGATACGCTTTAGATTGACTATCCCCTTTGGCGATCCGTTCTTCGACGGTGGCTTGCAGTTTCGCTTTCAAGGCTGCCCAATCCCCAGTGAAGTGTTTCGCATCTTTCAGCGAGAACGGCATCGGTGTAACGGGTATGTCAACGGGTTCGGCTGTCAGGAACACAATGATTTTCCCCTCGTGGATATTCGGTCGGAGTCGCATAGCGGATTGCATAAGCCTTTGCCGACATTCACGATTATAGACTGCCTGCACCCGCTCATCGACATAAATCACCTTTTCAAAACTCACACCGCCTAATGTTACCGTCCGTTTCTCACGCGTGAAGTCCAACGGTGTTTCAGGGTTGCGATAGATGCGTTTCGTCGCGAGGGGTAACTCGTTGTGGTTGGGTTCGTAGTGGAACACAAACACAATCTCAAAGTCTTGGTAGTCGTTGCGTCCTTCTGCATGGTGATGGTTGACGAGTACTGCGTTGCATCCCTCAATGTGGTCGTCCAATTCCGTGACTGCCCATTCGGTGACGCTCTCGACTTCCTGAAAGGCTTTCGGTGCAACGACTAACACTTTCAAACCCGCCTCGATGCTCGGTCGTATGAATGCGTCAACGATTTCTTGTGCGCGCGGCTTGAGGTATAGGACTTTATCTTCACCTTCGCCTTCCTGCCGGATCAGGCTTTGCCGCGGTAGGTAGTTCCCGGACGATATTTGGAACACGAGATCGGTTTTCCACGACGGCGGTGTGCCTGTATGCCGTGTGATATTTATGTCGGTCTCGCGATACGCCTCACCTATCAAGTTGTCGGGGTCTGATGCGGTGTTGAAGATGACGCGGTGGTGGTTCAATGTCGGCTTGAGATGGAATTCAAAGGTCTGTTGCTTGGGGTCAAAAGCGAACGGTGCAGTCTCGATGTTGGTATTCTCATCAAAGAATGTTTTTAGGTCGGTCAAGAAGTTGCGGTGTCTGCGAGGCGGGTCGTCGAAGGTCGCCAGTCCGACTTTCCGCAGGAAACCGAACGATACAAACTCAACTTGGTATTTGTCCGTCTCGATAGGCGTTTCGGGGTCGATCTGATAAGCCGGTGTATCGTCTGCGGTCTCGTGATCTACGACTGGAACGGTCACGCTTTTGCTCAGATACTCAAGTGTTGCTTCGAAGGGCTGCTTGTGTTCGGCGTTCTCTGGTGTGTTGCGAAAGACCATGCCGACGGGGTAGCGTTCGATCTGCTTGTTGAGTGCCTCGATGTTCTCTATGCCGTCTATCCACTGCTGGATGCCCGCGATAAATTTTTCGGGTGTTTCCGCAGTGCTTTGGTGGTCAAGAAGTGCTTTCAGTTTGGTGTAGATGTCCTCCGTTTTCTCGTGGGGATGGCGAAACCGCTCTACCAAATCAAAGAGAATATCCCGGTCGAGACGCCTCGCTTGTGTCACGTTGAGTGGGTTGACTTCATCGACAATCAAAACATCGCCTTTCGCACAGATCCGTTTGATGTATTTGGCGAGCTGTGCATCGACTGCCATATCTTCACCCCACGCATAGATCACCTTGCTGGCGTTCTTCTCCTTCTCGGCTTGTGAGAGAAAATATTTCTCGGTGCAGTCGGCGTAGACGCTACACTTTGAAACACAAAAAAGTGTCGGCGAGTGTCCGCGTTCTGCCATAAGGTTACACGTTTCCGGGTGGATGCAGGGGCGGTCATGTTCGCCTAATCCGAGCGGTAGGGTCTCCCAATCGTTGTTTCCGTCAATATCTTTATGTCCACGATTGAACATGCGCGGACGATGACGGACGACATCTTCTTCAGCCTGATAGAGTTCTTGAAAGACTTTGTCCGCTTCTTCGGTCGTTTTGGCGATATAGAGTAAGCCGTCTGGTGTAAAGATGCCGACGGTCGTTTTCGCTGTGCCTGCAGCAGAACCGAGTATAAGCAGGTGTTTGCCCTTTTTCTTTTCAGTCTCCTGTAGCCACTGGACAACGACATTTTTGTTCGCCTTGCGTTCAGTCTCAAGGTCGCTGGTGGCGTGCAGGTGTTCGGTGTTGATCTGATAGCGTTTCTGTGGTGCTGGCGGTGTGTATCCGTTTAGCTTTGCGAGGTTGACAACCGCGCCCCATGAGACAGATAGGTTTAGCCCGCTCCAACGTGTTTCAACTTCGCCCTCTTGATACCGGACACCGCCGCGTCTGCTCCACGCGTCCGCCTGTTGCCACGAGAAGCCCGCAGCCTTGCAAGCCGTGAGAACCGATAGCCACTGGTTATAGTCAAGGTCGTTGGGGTCGATGTGGTCAAGTGCTGTGATGTCCACGTCCCCAGTGTAAGGTTTCTTTGCTGCCGCATCAAAGCGTTCCTGCTTAAGTTGCTCGGCAGTGATCCACGCCTCGCGGTCCCAACCAATAGCCGGTGCGTCTGTGTGGAGAATCACGAGTGGATCGTGTGCGAGGTAGCATAAACGGCTACAATCCTTTCCGCTGGTGTCGATCGTAAAGCCGTATTCTTCTGCGAGGTCGTCAAAGAAGTCATGGCACGCGGCATAAGCCCCTTTATGCGCCAGATCGTTCTGTGGTATCGGATTGACACGGACAATCACCTTGATACCGCTTCCACTGGGGGATACGAAAGCGAGAACGACTTGGGGCAGCTGTGCGAGTTCTGCCAATAGATCGGGACTCTGTTCCGCCGTCAAGCCGTCGATGTCGAGGGTGATGTTTCCGCTGTGCTGTGCGAGGTGTTGTGCCTTTCGCTTGCCTGTGGGGAATATGCCGGAGAAGGTTACCGCGGGCAGTTGCTTTTCCTTGTAAGCCTTGTATTTCTTTGGCTCGGTGATCGCAAGTGCGTTGCAGAGTCTCGTCTTTTCGTCTAATCCCTTGTCGCCGATCTTTATCCGTCGTATCACCGCGTCTAACGAGGCGGTGATGCCCTCGGTGTCGTAGGAATTGCGATACACTTTTATTTCACGATAGGGTGTTCTCATAGTGACACGACCTCCTCACCCGCTGCGATCAACAGCTCACGCCACCTCTGAAGCGTCAAGACATGATTGCGTGGACAGGGGGATTGCGCGCGTTTGCCACACTCGGTGCAAACGTAATAGGTGTGCAGCGTGCCATTTTTAAACGTGCGCAACTGCATATCCAGTTCTGCAAAGCAATCACACCGCGGATAACGGGGGTCTCTCTTTTCTTGATAGTTTCTCATGAGTTTCGCCTCCAGTCTGGAGGCCGGGCAGGCTTTTTAAGTAGACCATTTTCCGAGGCTCGCGCGTCCGCACTATCTCTTGGGAGCAGTCTACTTCGACAAAGGCGATATGGCATTGGCAATCCCTAATTTTCAGAACTGCCTCGGGGTTGACCCAAACTATGAACCGGCGCGGCAGAAGCTGATTCAAGCGTACCAAAAAACAGGACAATCAAACCAAGCACTCCGCCAGGTTGAACAGCGCGTAAAAAGCCAGCAGGGGCACCTTTCCTTCCGTGAAAGTGCTGATTCCTATAACCGCCTCGGTACACTCTATTACCGACAAGGCGATATGGACAAGGCGATAGAGGCGTTCGAGAAGGCACTTAAACGCTCACCGCACCATAAAACTGCGAAACAGAACCTAAATCAACTCTACCGTCAAAAAGCGTTCAACGCCTTGAAACGCCGCGCTTTTGACGAAGCGACGACATATTTTCAGAAAGCCATCCGTCTCGATCCGGAGGACGCTACCACCTATCGGGTCATGGGAGACGGATATGCCCTCGCCTCCGAGTTTTCCCAAGGGATTACATATTATCAAAAGGCACTTGAGCTCGCCCCGGACGATGCTGAGACGCAGAAGAACCTTGCACTCACTTATACGAACCACGGTGTGGTGCTTAGAAATAAAGGCGAATGGGATGCCGCGATTCGCGCCTATCGCGACGCTTTGGCATTGCAACCGACCTATCAAATCGCCAAAGCGAACTTGATTGACGCGCTCTCACAAAAGGCGAACGCCCAGCGGCAATCCGGACACACCGATGAGGCAATCGAGACTTACCTCGAATTGCAAAAACTGCAACCAGACGATACAACTATCGCCAGTCTGATCGGTGAATTATACCTTCTTAAGGGGCGTGATTATCCGGCGGCGATATCGGCGTTTCATAAGGTTTATACGACCCAACCCACCGACAAACAGGCGAAACAGAACCTCATCGCTGCGTATCAGCAATACGCAAAAACTTTGCGGAACCGAAGAGATTACGCTGCCGCACTCGAACAACTCCAGAAAGCAGCCGCACTCTTTCCGGATGACATCAATCTCCGTTTGAATCTATCGCAAGCGTATCAACATGTCGGCAAATATGAACAGGCGAGTGCTGAATTGGAATGGATTTTAGCGCGGTCGCCCAATCACAAAAACGCGAAGATAGAACTCGTGAACCTCCAGGTCCGCCGTGGAAATACCTTGATGAATCAGAAGAAATACGCAGCCGCACTCGCTGTTTTTGAAGGGATCCCGGCATCTGAAAAAACGATAGATATGCACAACATGATCGGCTATCTCTATCTTGTGCAGGATGAACATCTCAAAGCGTTGGCAACTTTTGAGACTGTCCTTGCGAAACGCCCGAAGAATGCTGTCGCATATCAAAATCTGCTCTCGCTTGAATCGCAACTCGATGTGATGCTAAGTAAAGCGAGAGCCGCAGCCTCGCCAACACCCGGCACCGGCGAGGCTGCTCCAAACCCCTCCGACCCGACCGCGGAGAAGTTGACTCGCATCCAATGTGCGCTCGTGCGCTGTTTAATGAACCGAAAAGAGCCGAAAAATGCGATGGAAAAATACCAACAAGCGTTAGCCGCGAAACCGTACGCACCAAAATCGAGAGACCTACTTATTGAGACGGGTAAACAACTCGCCAATTGGTTTCAAAATCGAAACGATATTGATAGACATGAGGCGATTGTGCGTTGGGCGACAGAGTTGGATAGCAATTTCAAAGAATCGCTGGAGCCTTAATGATTTTTCTTTCCTACATGACCGGTGTTCGTCGTAACCATTGTAGGAGGGGTTTTCAACCCCGATAGATGCCCATAATCCTGAAAATCATTGGATCACAGAAATCACAGTTCAGACTTCAACAGCAAGGACAGCGTGTGACTGACAACTGACAATTGAAGGATTTTTCGCAGAAAAATCGTACTGACAACTGACAACTACTTCAACAAAGGAACGTATTTTATGAATGTCTTTAAGCCAATCCAGGTAGGTTTGGTCATCTTGTTAGTTCTCCAGATCGCTATCTTCAGCGGTTGTGATCAATACGAGGAATTCACCAATGACCCACCCGAAATAACCAACCTCACTGTTCCAACGGAAGTTGAATACGGTGAAACCGTCCAACTCCGAATCAGGGCTTTTGATGCGAATGACGATGCGCTAACCTATATATGGGACGTCTCCGAAGGCACGTTGGTTAGGGACACGGGCCCCGAGGTTCAGTGGACTGCCCCTGAGTCTCCCGAAGAAATGGTGCCATCCAAAGTCGTAACCGTTAATGTCTATGTCCGAGACGGTAGCGAGAAAGATGCCTCCAAAACGGCAACGATCCTCGTCTACTCCAAACCGTACAGGATCGCCGAAGCGCTTAGCGGCACCTATAGGCTCGTTTCCAAAAGTGTTCACGGCGACCCCGTTCAAGTGGCAGGCACCCTGCGCCTCACGCCCACAACGTTCACACAGGAATTCCAAGAGGTTTTGGAAGGCGAAGCCCAATCTCTGAAACAGTTCGTCACCGGTTCCTACAAACTCGTCAGACCGTTTGACCAAAGCAGCGGAACGATCCACTGGTTCACGCAGGGAAACCCCAGGCCTTCCGTAATTACATATACTTGGGATGGACGATTCTTGGCTTTAGTTTTTCGCGCAGATGCCACGCAGTATATCTATAACCGTGGCGGCGCGGTCCCCGAAATTGTCGAAACCGATGATGTAGAGCCAGAACCGATTGATCTTGAACCCATTGAAGAAGATGTTGAACCGGAGCCGATTGCTCCCGAACCCGTTGAAGAACCAGAAGAGGAGGTTAACCCGGATCCGGTTAATACCGATGGGAAACCCGTTGTCATCACCGATGCAACATTCAAAACCGATGTGCTGGATGCTGAATTACCCGTTGTGCTTGAATTTGGAGCCGATTGGTGCCCTTTCGGCAGACAAATGGGACCCATCGTTAAATCCGTCGCACTGGAACACCGTAACACTTTCGTCATAGGACAGTTGGACATCGACGAAAACCCGCTGACAACCCGAAAGTACAATGTTGGTGGGATTCCAGCATATCTTGTGTTTCGAGACGGCACATTGGTCGCGAGATTCGGCGGCGCAATGCCTAAACAAATCTTTGTCCAGAGAATCCTGGATGCCCTGAAATAGGTTTTCGTATGTAAGGTAGTAGGCACGTTCCGCCGGGTTTTCCGTCCACCAATAACATAAGTGAAAAAAGGAGATTTCTATTGAAAATCACGCGCTTTGCGATTTTGACCCTTATGTTTATGTCCGTTATATTTCTGCCAGTCAGTTTCGCACAGGACTATACGCAATGGAATGTGCCAGAAGGTGCCATCGTACGTCTCGGAAAAGGTGGGATAAACGAGATAGCGTATTCCCCTGATGGAAACCAGCTTGCAGTAGCGACCCGCATAGGTATTTGGCTCTACGATACGCACACAGGTGCTGAAGTCGCTCTGATCGCAGGGCATACAGAGGATGTCATAAGCGTGGCGTTCAGTCCAGATAGCTCTATGCTCGCCAGTGGAAGTTTGGACAGAACCGTGCGTTTATGGGAGGTTTCGACGGGTCTACATCTACGCACATTCACGGGGCATAGCGGATTTGTCATAAGCGTGGCATTCAGTCCAGACGGTGCTATGCTCGCCAGTGGAAGTTTGGACAGAACCGTGCGTTTATGGGAGGTTTCGACGGGTCTACATCTACGCACATTCACGGGGCATAGCGGATTTGTCTTGAACGTGGCGTTCACTCCAGATGGTCAGACACTGGCCAGTGGGAGTCAGGATAGCACCGTGCGTTTATGGGAAGTCGCTACAGGTAAACATCTGCGCACCTTTGAACGACATGCCGAGAGCGTCTGGAGCGTAGCATTTAGCCCGGATGGACAGGTACTGGCGAGTGGAGGTTGGGACGGAAACATCCATTTATGGGAACCCGCCACGGGTAAGCATCTGCACAGGCTTAGGTGGACTCCTGTGGGCAGGAGCGTCTCGTTTAGTCCGGATGGTGGGACGCTTGCTGGCGCGAGTGAAGATGGAGCCGTGCGTTTATGGGAAGTCGCCACGGGGAATCGTTTGGGGGCGTTTGAAGGGCACATCGGTTCCGTTAAAAGCGTCTCGTTCGGTCCGGATGGTCGGAAACTTGCGAGTGCGAGTGCAGATGGCACCGTTCGCTTATGGGAAGTCGCCACGGGGGTGTCGCTGCACACACTTGAAAGGCATACCGATTTTGTTGACAGTGTAGCGTTTAGCCCAGATGGTACGACGCTTGCCAGATCGGATAATAACGGCACCGTCCACTTGTCGGAGGTCGCCACAGGTCGGCATCTGCATACCCTTATAGGGCATACAAGTTATGTCCATAGCGTCTCGTTTAGTCCGAATGGTCGGATTCTTGCGAGTGTGAGTTCAGACAAAACCGTTCGCTTATGGGGCATCACTGCAGGTGAGCATCTACGCACCCTTATAGGGCATACGGATTATGTCTATAGTGTGTCGTTTGATTCCTATGGTCGGAAGCTTGCGAGTGCGAGTGCAGATGGCACCGTTCGCTTATGGGAAGTCGCCACAGGTCGGCATCTGCATACCCTTGTAGGGCATACAGATGAAGTCCATAGTGTAGTGTTCAGTCCAGATGGTACGACGCTCGCCAGTGGCGGTGAGGATGGAACTGCCCGTCTATGGGAAACCACTACGGGTAAGCAGCTGCACACGCTTGAGGGGCATCTATTTGATGTCTATAGTGTGGCGTTCAGTCCGGATGGCGCGACCCTTGCCAGCAGTGGATTAGATGACACTGTCCGTTTGTGGGAAGTCGCCACGGGTAAGCAGCTGCGCACCCTCAAGGGGCATACAGATGAGGTCAAGAGTGTGGCGTTCAGTCCGGATGGCGCTGACCCTTGCCAGTGGAAGTAAGGACGAAACCGTTTATTTATGGGAAGTTTCGACCGGTAGACATCTTCACACATTTCAGGGGCATACCAGTTATGTCTTGAATGTAGCCTTCAGCCCGAATGCGGCGATCCTCGCCAGTGGCGGCGCAGATGGCACCGTACTTCTGTGGGATGTTACACCTTTCATCTCAGGGCAGGGTCAACAGACACAACCAGAACCAGACACGCAACAGACCGAAAGCGATACAACCATACAACCCTATGAACGCGAGGTGGTCCGGTTGATCTACTTTCGACCCACGGATCGCGTACCCCGACAAGGGATCGACACAGAGTTAGACATATTGATACGGTGGGCACAGTATTTTTTTGCAGAACAGATGCAAAGCTACGGAAGAAAAACATTTGCCTTTGAAACTGATCCAAACGGATACGCTCAAGTCCATCACGTTACTGGGAAATTCGCTGATGCCTATTACCATCATGATACCTACGAAAAAGTCGTCGAAGAGGTCACTGAGCGGTTTGATACATCAAAGGATGTCTTTTTTATTGCAGTAGATGTCAGTAGTGAGTTCATTAACCAAGAGGGTACTTGTGGGATAGGTGGTGGCGGTTGGAGATCACATGATAGCGAATTGTGGCGGCGAGATTTTGGCGGGACAGCGGTCATCCCCGCCTCCGGGGTCTGTATTAATCCGAGTATTACTGCACATGAGCTCGGACACGTTTTTGGATTGGAACACGATTTTCGAGACGACGCTTACCTCATGGCTTACGGCACGCAAGAACGTTTGTCCCACTGTGCCGCTGAATGGTTGGATGCACATCGGTTCTTCAACAACGATCCAACCGCAGCCAATGAAGCCACAACCATTGCTATGCATCCGTCTCAGGTATCCGATCCAGGAACCCGTCGCCTACAGTTTGAACTGACCGACACCGATGGCCTTCATCAGGCGCAGTTGATTGTTCCAGCAGCTGCCACCGACCCCGCCCAAGGCACCAAGTTACATAGCTGCAAGTCCCTGAACGCCAAAAACCAGACGGTCACGTTTCTCACAACCGACGCAACTGTTCCTTCTGATAGCGAGGTAACGCTCCAAGTTGTTGATGTCATCGGAAACATTACGAGACAGACCTTTGCGCTTAAGGGAGCGGATATTACATCAAATCGGTCTCCGGTAGCAGTCGGCACAATTCCTCCCCAGACTTTGACACTCGGTGGCAGTGCTACGACCCTGAACGTCTCTGCTTATTTCAACGACCCGGACAGTGATGTTCTCAGTTACAAGGCTACGTCGAATAACACGAGCGTGGTGACTCTAAGCGTATCGGGAACCCAGATAACAATCACACCGAGAGCGGTAGGTAGTGCAAGTGTGGCGGTAACGGCGATCGATGGTAAATTGCTGGTTACACAGCGCATCTCGGTTCACGTCAGGAGCGCGCCTATCGCGGATGCTGCAGACACCTTTGGCGATTCCTTTGAAGGTACCGCGCTGCAAAATCCGAATTGGCGGTGGCAGAATGAACCGGCGAATTGGGATGTCGGGGAAACACGAGACGGTTTCCTCCATATCAACGCTGAAACCCATCGGAATCTCTGGACATCAGATGCCTCACATCTCCTTTATCAAGAAACCGATGCCGACGCGTTTGACGTGGAAACCCACTTTTTCAGCAAATGGGATACCGCTTCCGGTGTCAATGGATTGGTTGTGAAGAGTCCGGCGGACAATGATTGGGTGACGATAAAGTTTTGGTCACGAGATGCGGGTGCGAAAGGGCAGATCCAGTATCAAACCAGAGGACGCGGTTTAGTCGCGGATCCAGCATGGCGACCTGAATTCGGAGCAACGGAACTGTTTTTACGGCTCCGTAAGCACGGAGACACCTATACAGGGTGGTATAAGACCCGCGAAGCGGATCCTTGGATAGAGATTGGCGTTGCCAATTTTCCGTTGACACCCCCGCTACAGTTGGGCATCTATACGGGTGTCGCCGCGGGAACAGGTACTTTAACGGTTGATTATGATTACTTCCGAAGCACGGTTGACACCGGCGTTCTCGCATCACCAGTGCTACAGGTCGCTGCAATGGAGATACCGACGGAAACGACACTTCTGCCAAACTATCCGAACCCGTTTAACCCAGAGACATGGATCCCATATCAGTTGTCATCGCCGACGGATGTAACGGTGCGTATCTATGCGATAAATGGCAATTTGGTGCGGCGTTTAACGTTAGGACATCAAGCAACAGGTGTCTATCAATCCCGTAGCCGTGCAGCGTATTGGGATGGCAAAAACGAGTTCGGTGAACCCGTTGCAAGCGGTGTCTATTTCTACACATTAACGGCAGGCGAGTTTGCCGCCACACGAAAAATGTTAATACGAAAGTAAGCGAGTACGCAAAAGGAGCATATTAATGAACCTCTTTAAGTCAACTCAAGTAGGTGTGTTACTCCTGTTAGTGCTTCAGATCGCTATCTTCAGCGGTTGCGATCAGTACGAAGAACTCACCAATGACCCACCGGAAATAACCACTTTCACCGTCCCGAATGAGGTTGAATACGGTGAAACCGTCACGTTTAGAGCCAGGGTATTTGATCCGGAAGATAATCCGTTGACGTATACTTGGGATGTAACCGACGGCACTTTGGAGGGCGAAGCCGGACCCCAAGTCCAGTGGACTGCCCCGGAACTACCACCGGAGGGGATTGTTCCACCGAAAATCGTGACCGTCTATCTCTACGTGCGCGATGGCGGCGAGGAGGATGTCCATAAAATGGCAACGGTTACCGTCTTCTCCAAGCCCTATAAAATTGCCCAACTCTTCAGCGGTACCTATACGCTCATCTCCAAGCAGGTCCAGGGCGACCCGGTTGCAGAGGCGAGCACGCTGCGACTCACACCAACGACATTTACAAGAGAAATCAAGTCGGATCCTGAGGCGGAGGTACAAGCACCAACACAGTTCTTCACCGGCTCTCATAGATTTATGGAACCGTTTAACGAAAGCAGCGGAACGATCCACTGGTTCCCAACAGGAAGCACGACCCCGGACATCAGCACGTATACGTGGGACGGCAGACTCTTCGTCATCTTCTACCCCGAAACCGCTACCAGTTTCATTTATGAAAAGTAAGGTTCATCTTGCAGGTATACATAAGTGTCAATTGCGTCCGGTAGGGTTTTTGATCGGGTGTTTCTTCTCGGTTTCCAACCGTGCCTATAAAGTTTACGCATTCCCTCTTAAAGTCCCCCTGATAAGGGGGATTTAGGGGGTTTATAGTAGATCTCGTAATTACTTATACACTCAGTATCGGTGCGGTTAGGAGGGAAATCCGCAGAAATACCCAAGCAAATACCCCCAGCAAAAACACCGCACCTACCCGGGGGCGAAAGTGTGTATTTATTTTTGGGATTTACTATAAAGGACGAAAATTAACGCTTTTTGCTTGAATAAAACCGAAAAGGAATTTTCATGAAACCACTATTGACATATCAAAAACTTATCGTCGTACTTTTTGCGATTCTATTCACTGTCACCTTCCACAATGTGAGCGATGCCCTCACTTATACGCATATCTATGTAGACGCAGTGAACGGCGTAAATGCACCCACGGGTAGAGGCTCCACTGTGAGTCCGTACAAGTCGATTACCTTCGCACTGTTGATCAGCGAAAGAAATAACCTCCCGGATCCGTGGTACGTACACATCCGCCCAGGCAACTACAACGGAGATGCTGCCAAAGGGACCGCCCGTGAAATCTTCCCGCTGAAACTCCGCCAAGAGATGATCTTTGAAGGCACTACCACCGCTGCCGAATGCATTATTGATGGACAACACACAGGAGAGGCGACCGTGCCGCTTCTCCTTGGAGAGAATACCGAAGGTGTGACCGTCCGCAACCTGACGGTCCAGAACTCTCTGCGGACTAAAGGTACGGGTGGGATTGTCCTGCATGACCCGACGGGCACGAAGGAAACGCCGAGCACCTTTGAAGGCTGCGTTGTTCATAACAATAAAGGCGGTGGCGTGTGGGCAAATATGCCCCTTATCCTTACGGGAAATACCTTCAGCAACAATCATTGGACCGGCGTGGAGACAACTAAGAGTGCTACTGCTACCAACAATATCTTCAGTGGGAACCATTGGACAGGTCTCCATCTGAGTGGCGATTCGACAGGAGATATCTCCGAAAATGTCTTTCGGAATAACAGGAATGGACGTCGTGATGCAGCTGGTTTGCATATTAAGGATACATTAGAGGGTAACATTACTCACAATACTTTTGAGGGGAATGAGGCAAACAGCGGTCCGAATGGATTTAGTGTGACTGCCCTCACCGGCAACGTTATCCACAATACCTTTAAGAATGTAGACAAGGAGACTGGACCGGCATTTCGGGTTCACACCCTCACCGGTAGTATTGCCCATAATGTATTTATTGGAAAGTCGTCTCACAGTGCGAATGGATTTGAGGTTGGGTCCACCCTCACTGGTGACGTTACCCGAAATGAATTTAATGGTACGACTATTGGATTTAGCATTGGTCACGAACTCAGCGGTAATGTTACCTACAATAAATTTATTAGGAACAAGCAAGGGTTTCACATTTCAAACCACTTTACCGGTAACATGATTACCCACAATCTGTTTGATAGTAATTCTTCTTCAACACATTGGGCCGGTGGATTTCATTTGAGACTCTCTAAAGGTAAGGTGGAGGTCTCCAACAACATTTTTTTCAATAATACTGGCAACAATGCTAACTCGGTTCACATAGCGGAGGCCACAGTACATTTCATAAACAACCTTTTCATGATTTCAGATGAACTCTCCGAGGGCGTGTCCAGTGCACACACGATCTGGGTGAACTCACCCAATTGCCGGTTCCACAACAACATTTTCTCCGGGGTAAAAACCGCCATCTACACCGACGGCACCTTCGATCTCCCGATTACGCACAACCTCTTTCACAACATTAGGGTGGATTTCGTTGAGCAAGCCGGAAACAACCTCGGCAACGATCTGCTGTTTTGGGAACTCGTCGCTGTCAATGCCACGGATAACCTTGAAGGCGACCCGCGCCTCGTCGATCCCGTAACGACTCGCGACTTTCACCTACAATCCACGAGTCCTGCTATTGACGCTGGCACAAACGCCTTCGCACCCGCGGACGATTTCGATGGCGTTATCCGACCCGTCGGTGCCACCGTGGATATCGGCCCCTACGAATACGGCGGGACCCCTATCGTAGCGATAGACGATCCGGTGGGCGAACCCGTTGATGACACGCCGCCCGGTCCAATCGCTCCTGATGATCCCGTCACAGTGGTAAGTGACCCCACTCCTGACGATCCTATCACGGTGGTAAGCGGGCCCCTTTTTCCTAACGATCTATCAAACGAACCCACGTTGAAACTCTATTGGACAACCGCGGACAAAATCCAGCGCGGCGATTTGGACGGCTCTAATATTGAGGATGTCGTCAATCAGGAAGCCGTGAGTATCGCCTTAGACGCTATGAACCATAAGATATACTGGATACACTCTGAGACCGGTATCTTTCGCGCCAATTTAGATGGGACGAACATTGAACATCTCAGACAAGATAAGATATGGGCGATTTCAGGTGGACGTATCGCTTTGGATGTGGCGGGCGGTAAGATGTATTGGAGTAACGGTATAACAAACAGTATCTATCGTGCGAACTTGGACGGCAGCAATCCCGAAGAAGTTTTAAAATTACTCGTTGGAACACCGTTGGATATTGCTTTAGATGTTACCGGTGGTAAAATATACTGGACCCAATGGCGAGGGAATGCAAGCATTTCTCGCGCCAACTTAGATGGCACAAATGTTGAGTTGCTCATAAACCCGGGGGATAGACGAAGTATCGCCTTAGATATCGCAGGCGGTAAGATGTACTGGACAGATGGCTTCGATGGAATAGGTATGGCGAATCTTGATGGTTCAAATATCACAAACTTTGACACCCCAGATTTTACCATAGCAGGTATCACCCTGGACCTATCTAACGGCAGAATGTACTGGGTAGATAAAGAAGGGTACGAGATTCGACGTGGCAATCTTGACGGCTCGCAACAGCAGACAATCCTTAAGGCGCAGGTTACCGACATCGCCTTGTATACTTCTGTCGTGGAGCCAAAGCCGCCAGCCAAGACGTACCCAGCGTGGGATGTTAACGAAGATGGGAAAACGGACATTACCGATCTCGTCATGGTGGCAACAGCACTCGGCTCCAGCGCGCCTGAGAATCCACGTGTGGATGTCGATGGAAATGGGACAGTCAATATCCAAGATCTCATCCTCGTTGCGACACACCTCGGTGAGGTGGCGGGTCCTGCGGCACCGGTCCTTGTTGCGCTGCCGGAACGTTTGACACCCGAAACGCTTCAGCAGGTGTTGGATCTCTTACGGACGCAGAATGACGGATCCCTTGTCTACGAACGCGCGATTGCCAGCGTGGAGCGGCTTTTGGCATTACTAATGCCAAAAGAGACAGCACTGTTAGCGAACTATCCGAACCCGTTCAACCCAGAGACGTGGATACCGTATCAGTTGGCGAAGCCAGCAGATGTGACGCTGCGCATTCATGCGGTAGACGGGAGTTTAGTCCGAACCCTATCGTTAGGACACAAGGCTATCGGCACCTATCAAAGCCGTAGCCGCGCAGCGTATTGGGATGGCAAAAACGAGTTCGGTGAACCCGTCGCGAGTGGTGTATATTTCTACACATTAACAGCAGGAGACTTCAACGCCACGCGAAAAATGTTGATACGCAAGTAAGCGAGTACGCAATTGTCAGAGTTTCCAGTTACCATGCCTCGCAGTGAGAGCAGTTACCAGAGAAGAAAGGAGAGATTCTCCATGAAAACTAAAGTATTATCGATTTTTCTGACGCTATTGCTTGCTTCAATATTCTCGTCGTCAAATGCCTTCGCTCAAGGTGCACCACAATGGCACTTACCGGAAGGCGCGATAGCACGCCTTGGGAATGGCATAATACATCAGATAGCGTATTCCCCGGATGGCAGTCAAATTGCCGTGGCAAGTAGCATCGGTATTTGGCTGTATGATGTAGACACAGGTATCGCAGTCACATTGTTGGAAGGGAGCAATGTTGCTTGTATAGCGTATAGTCCGGATGGCAAAACGATCGCCGGATGTGGGAGCTTCCCCGAGCGTCGTCCGTGGGGCGAAACCATCATGCTGGACACTGTGCGCCTCTGGAATGTTGAGGACGGCACGATCCAACAAACGCTTCCGCACACTACCGCTGGTTACGTAGATTTAGCCTGGAGCCCCGATGGTAAAACTATCGCTGTCAGTGCCGCCTTTGATCCCGTGCGCCTGTGGAATATTGAAGAAGGTGTATTCAAAATCGAATTCCCCGCGGATACAGAAGGTGTCCGCAGTATCGCGTATCATCCAAGTGGGAGTACTATCGCTACCATGAACTCCCGTGACGACTCCGTAGATCTGTATCTGTGGGATACAGAAAAAGGCATATACATAAAAACATTTGCTGAGAATGTAGTTGGTATCAGTAGTATGGCGTATAGTCCAGATGGCAAAACTATTGTTACCGGAAGTTGGAACGATGTGCATATATGGGATGCCAACACAGGCGAAGAGAAAAAAAGTGGACTGACTACGGACTGGGGGGGCAAACAGGTGAAGTGCAGTACAGTCCCGATGGTGCTATTGTCGCTTTTGTCGGTGGTTCATGGGTACATCTCTGGGATCCCAGCAAGGATCCCAAAAAAGAAGCCAGTAGCACGGTACTTGACACTGGATCTCGAATCATTAGTTTCGCTTATAGTCCGGATGGCAAAACTATCGCTACCGCGACTGCGGATCTCACCGTGCGTCTCTGGGATGCTACCCCAGAGCCCTTTGGTGTTATAACTGATACTCCCAAAGCCACACTTGCCAAACACACCGGGCCGGTCTCAAGTGTCGCATACAGTCCAGATGGCACCACCATTGTTACTGGCTCCAACTATTCGGATTATTGGAACCCTTTCTTGTATTTCTGGGATGCCGGCACAGGCACCCTCAAAAAAACAGTCGATCACACGTGGCCCGTTGCTGATATTGCGTATAGTCCAAGTGGCGATATTATCGCGACTGCAGGTGGATTTGAGGGCGTGCGTCTCTGGGATGCTGAGACAGGTACACGCATAGCATCACTGGACGAACATGACGGTTCGCCTGAATATCGGATTGCTGATATTGCGTATAGTCCCGATGGTTCCACTCTCGCTGTGAGTGTAAACAATACTGTGTCTCTTTGGCAGGTCTCCGAAAGCCGTGTTAGAAAAAGATTAACCGGACATACCCTTCGGATCAACAGTGTTGCGTATAGTCCGGATAGTCTCACACTCGCTACCGGAGGTGCGGATGCTATTGTGCATCTCTGGTCCGATGTCAACGGACTCCTCTTAGATACACTCGAAGGACACCGTACGACTGTTAACAGTATTGCGTATAGTCCCGATGGTAATACTATCGCTACTGGGGGTGACGACTACAACGAAGAGGTTCGACTGTGGGACGCTGACACAGGCACCCCCATAGGAACATTAGACACCGGCGGTATTGTCAATAGCGTCGCATATAGTCCAGACGGCAACACGCTCGCTACCGGGCGCTGGGATGTGCATCTGTGGAGTGCTCACACAAGTGCACTTGAAAAAACATTCAGGGGACATGCGGGTGTTGTATGGCAGGTGGCGTATAGTCCCGATGGCAGTGTGATCGCGAGTGCAAGTGAAGACGGTACGGTCCTCCTATGGGGTCTAACCCTTTCTGCCATAGGAGCTCCGAACATCAATGAGGTCCACGTTAAAGCAGATGTCAACGGCGATGGCATTGTAAATATCCAAGATTTGGTATTGGTTTCCGCGAACTTCGGTTTAACAGGCCAACACCCAGCAGATGTCAACGGTGATGGGGTCGTCAACATCCAAGACCTCGTCGCCGTCGCCGCAGCTTTCTAATCAATAAAGGAGACACACGTCCATGAAAATGAAAACAAAACTATTTTTTAGCTTAACGCTGGTAATAATTTCCAGCCTCAGTATTCTGCCGTGTTTTGCGCAATATGAGCCGTACACACAACTCAGTTTACCCGAGGGTGTCAAAGCCCGCCTCGGTAAAGGCTGGATAAGTGAAATAGCATATTCACCAGATGGTGCGGTACTTGCCGTAGCAAGTAGTATTGGCGTATGGCTGTATGATACTGAAACATTCCAGGAGCTTGCACTGCTCGCAGGGCATACAAGTTCAGTCAATAGTGTGTCGTTTAGTCCCGATGGTACTACCGTTGCCAGTGGGAGTTCGGATGGAAAGGTGCGTTTATCGCATATTTCGACCGGGGCAACTGTTCGTATACTTGAAGGACATGCCCCGGGTTGGGGCCATAGCCTATCGTTCAGTCCAGATGGTCAGACACTCGCGAGTAGTGAGTTAAGGGACCCTACAGTGCGTTTATGGGATGTTGGGACTGGGGTGTTGAAATCTGAACTCGAAAAGCATTGGGGAGGTATCAGAAGTGTATCGTTCAGTCCGGATGGTTCGGTACTTGCCTGTATGGGAGGTGCTGGCACAGTGCATTTGTGGGATACTCGGATAGGGACGCTAAAATTTGAACTCACAGGGGGTGCAATTGGTGTCAGAAGTGTATCTTTCAGCCCCGATGGCAAGACGCTTGCCAGTGGAAGTTCACGCGGATCAGTGCATTTATGGGATGTTGGGACCGGGGTGCTAAAGTCTGAACTCATAGGGCATATAAGCTTGGTCAAGAGTGTTTCGTTTAGTCCGGATGGTAAAATACTCGCAAGTGGCGGTGCAGATCACATTGTGCGTCTATGGGATGTTGGGACCGGGGTGCTAAAGTCTGAACTCACAGGGCACATAAATTCAATCGAGAGTGTCTCGTTTAGTCCGGATGGCAAAACACTCGCAAGTGGCAGTACGGATGTCACTGTGCGTTTATGGGATGTTGGAACAGGAACGCTAAAGTCTGAACTCACAGGGCATATAGGCTTGGTCAAGCGTGTCTCGTTTAGTCCGGATGGCAAAACACTCGCAAGTTGGAGTTATGACAATACGGTGCGTTTGTGGGACGTTGAGATGGGTGACCTTAAAACCATGTTCACCGGGCATACAGGTGGTGTTCATAGTGTATCGTTCAGTCCCGATGGTTCAACGCTTGCAAGCGCAAGCAGCGGGAGTTATGACAATACGGTGCGTTTGTGGGACGTTGAGATGGGTGACCTTAAAACCATGTTCACCGGGCATACGGGTGATGTTCATAGTGTATCATTCAGTCCCGATGGGCAGACACTTGCCACTGGAAGTGCAGACCGGACCATTCGTCTATGGGATGTCAGAAGTGGTGTGCCGAAAGCCACGCTCGAAGGTCATACGGAAGGTGTTCATAGTGTATCGTTCAGTCCCGATGGGCAGATGCTCGCCAGTGGGAGTTATGACAATACGGTACGTTTGTGGGATGTTGAGGCTAGGGTGCTGAAATCCGAACTCACAGGACATACACGCTGGGTCAAATTTGTATTGTTCAGTCCCGATGGTTCAATGCTTGCGAGTGGGGGTTGGGACACCACGGTGCGTTTATGGGACATTAGAACAGAGACCCTGAAATCCGAACTCATGGGACATACTTTGCCTGTCCGGAGTGTCTCGTTCAGTCCCGATGGGCAGACGCTGGCGAGTGGGGGTTGGGACACCACGGTGCGTTTATGGGACATTAGAACAGAGACCCTGAAATCCGAACTCGCTGGACATACGGATGAGGTTGAGAGTGTGTCGTTCAGCCCGGACGGAGCGACCCTTGCCAGTGGAAGTGTTGATAACACAGTATTGCTGTGGGACGTTGCCACTGGGACGCTGAAATCCAAGTTCATAGGGCATACGGATTATGTCGAGAGTGTAGCGTTCAGTCCCGATGGTTTGACATTAGCAAGTGGAGGTTATGATGGCGCAATTCTGCTATGGGACACCGCGCCGGAAACCCCAGAGCCGCCGCGCCTCGCAGCCGATGTCAATGGCGACGGTGTTGTGAACATCCAAGATTTGGTATCGGTCGCGGGTGCCTTTGGGCAACAAGTTCCTGAAGGAGGCGATCCTGCGGATGTCAACAGTGATGGGAAAGTTAACATTCAAGACCTCGTTGCTGTCGCAGCAGCTTTCGGTGAAGCAGCTGACAGCGCGCCGTCTGCAGCCAACCTTTCCACGGAGACCCTGCAGCACTGGCTTTCCGATGCCAAGCGACTCAACATCACAGATGCGACTTCACAACGCGGTATCCGTTTCCTTGAGCAGCTCCTGTTAACATTAACCCCGAAAGAGACGGCACTGTTAGCGAACTACCCAAACCCATTCAACCCGGAGACATGGATACCCTATCAGTTGGCGGAATCTGCAGATGTCACGCTGCGCATTCATGCGGTAGACGGGAGTTTAGTCCGAACCCTATCGTTAGGACACAAGGCTATCGGCACCTATCAAACCCGTAGCCGTGCAGTCTATTGGGACGGCAAAAACGAGATCGGTGAACCTGTCGCAAGCGGCGTATATTTCTACACGCTCACAGCAGGCGAGTTCACCGCAACACGAAAGATGCTCATACGCAAGTAGGAGGGGTTTACGATCCCGATGAAAACCGTTAACTGACAACCCATAAAGGAGACACACGTCCATGAAAATGAAAACAAAACTATTTTTTAGCTTAACGCTGGTAATAATTTCCAGCCTCAGTCTTCTGCCCTGTTTTGCACAATATGCGGCACATACGCAGCTCAGCCTACCCGAAGGTGCCAAGGTTCGTCTCGGTAAGGGTCAAATAAATGAGATAAAGTATTCACCGGATGGTTCGTTGCTTGCCGTAGCGAGTAGTATCGGCATCTGGCTCTATGATGCCGAAACGTACCAAGAGATAGCACTGCTTGCAGGGCATACGAGCTCAGTCAATAGTGTATCGTTCAGTCCGGATGGCACTACTATTGTGAGTGGAAGTAATGATGGAAAGCTGCGTCTGTTGGATGTTGTGACTGGTGAGGTTAAAGACACACTCACAAACCCTACAGATCAGTTTGGCCTCGACGATGTCTTGAGTGTGTTGTTTAGTCCGGATGGTGCGGTGCTTGCCAGTAGGGGTTGGTCTGAAGTACATTTATGGGATGTTGCGACAGGTACCCTCAAAGCAACTTTCTCAACAGATCCATACCTGATAGCGAGTGTGTCGTTCAGTCCCGATAGTGCGACGCTTGCCAGTGGGAATGCGCGCAACACAGTGCATTTATGGGATGTTGCGACCGGCACCCTCAAAGCAACACTCAAAGAGGATACATTTCTCATCAGTTCTGATTGGGCCCGAAGTGTGTCGTTCAGTCCGGATGGCACCACTATTGCGAGTGGGAGTGATGATGGAAAGGTACGTCTGTGGGACGTTGCGACCAGCACTCTCAAAAATACGCTTATAGGGCATATAACCCGGATATTTAGTGTGGCATTCAGTGCGGATGGGGCAATACTTGCCAGTGGGAGTTGGGATGGAACAGTGCGTCTGTGGGATGTTGCGACGGCTACTTTGGAAGACACACTTACGGAGCATACAGCCGGTGTCAATAGTGTATCATTCAATTCCGGTAGTGGGACCGTTGCCAGTGGGAGTTGGGATGGAACAGTGCGTCTATGGGACGTATCGACTGGCACCCTGAAATCTACACTCACCGGGCATACAACCGGGATATCGAGTGTGTCGTTCAGCCCGGGTGGTGTTATCGTTGCCAGTGTAAGTTCGGACGACACGGTAGATTTATGGGACGCTACGACCAGGACCCTCAAAAACACGCTCACAGGGCACACGGGGAGACTTTTGAGTGTGTCGTTCAGTCCGGATGGTTCGGTACTTGCCGGCGGGAGTTGGAAGGGTACGACGTACTTGTGGGATGTTGCGACCGGCACCCTCAAAAACACGCTCATAGCAGAGGCAGGTGATGTCCGGAGCGTATCGTTCAGTCCGGATGGTACAATACTTGCCAGCGGTGGAAGTTGGGGGGCAGTGCACTTATGGGATGTTGCCACCGGCACGCTGAAATCTGAGTTCACAGCAGAAACAGGTGGTAGTGTGAGTGCTTCGTTCAGTCCGGATGGCACAACACTTGCCAGTGGTGGGCATTGGGGAAGAACGGTGCGTTTATGGGATATCGCGACTGGCACGCTGAAATCTGAGTTCACAGCAGAGACGGGTGGTGTCACGAGTGTATCGTTCAGTCCGGATAGCACAACACTTGCCAGTGGTAGTGATGATGGAATGGTGCGTTTATGGAACATCGCAACAGGCACTCTCAAGTCTACGTTCACAGGTCCTGCAGAAGCGGTCATGAGTGTATCGTTCAGTCCCGATGGTACTACCATTGCCAGTGGTGGTAGTGATGATGGAATGGTGCGTTTGTGGGACATTACGACCAGCAGCCTCAAATCCACGCTCAGACATACAAGTGGTGTCATGAGTGTATCGTTCAGTTCCGATGGTGCGACACTTGCAAGTGTGAGTTGGGGTGGGACGGTGTTGCTGTGGGACCTCACACCCGTGCCGCCAGAGCCGCCACGCCTCGCAGCCGATGTCAACGGCGATGGAACAGTCAACATCCAAGACCTCGTCGCCGTCGCTGCAGCATTGGGTGAAACAGGAGAAACACCTGCGGATGTTAACGGTGATGGTCAGGTCAACATTCAAGACCTCGTCGCCGTCGCCGCAGCTTTCTAATCAATAAAGGAGACACACGTCCATGAAAATGGAAATAAGACTTTTTATTCTAACGCTGCTCATAATTTCAAGCATCAGTATTCTACCTTGTTTTGCGCAATATGAGGCGTACACACAACTGAGTTTATCCGAGGGGGTCAAAGCCCGCCTCGGTAAAGGTAGCATAAATGAAATAGCGTATTCACCAGATGGTGCGTTGCTTGCTATAGCAGGTAGCGTCGGTATATGGCTCTATGATGCCGAAACGCTCCAGGAACTTAGATTGTTAGCAGCAGATGTGGGTGGGGTTCAAAGTGTGTCGTTCAGTCCGGATGGGCAGACACTCGCAAGTGGCGGTTGGCACGAAGTGCGTTTGTGGGATGTATCAACAGGGGCACTGAAATCTGAACTCATAGCGGATCTGGGTCTGAATGCCGACAGTGTGTCGTTCAGCCCAGACGGAATGACAGTTGTGAGTGGGCATGGTAACGGGACAGTGCGTTTCTGGGACGTAGCGACTGGTACTCTCAAAGACATGTTTACAGCACATACAGGTTCTGTCAATAGTGTGTCATTTAGTCCTGATGGTCAAATGTGGGTCAGTAACGGAGATTTTCGATGGAACGATGAAGCGCGTATACAGATATGGGATGTTTGGTCCCGCGTTCCAATCTCCGAACTCAACCAGCTGCCTGGCAGTGTCCGTAGTGTGTCGTTCAGTCCGGATGGGCAGACGCTCGCAAGCGCGGGTACTGATGGCATCGTGCGTTTGTGGGATGTATCAACGGGCAGCCTGAAAACTGAACTCTTCGGACATACGGACAATGTTAACAGCGTATCGTTCAGTCCGGATGGGCAGACGCTCGCAAGCGCGGGTACTGATGGCATCGTGCGTTTATGGGACGTATCAATGGGTATATTGACCTCCGAACTCTTCGGACATACACTGTTTGTCAAAAGTGTGTCATTCAGTCCAGATGGGCAGACGCTCGCAAGTGGAAGCGTGATTGACGGGACGGTGCGTTTGTGGGATGTTGCGACCAGCACACTGAAATCTACGATCACCGAATATACGAACCCTACTCGCCTCCTATCATTCAGTCCGGATGGGCAGACGCTCGCAAGTGAAGGTTCGGGCAAAGTGCGTTTATGGGATGTTGCGACCGGGACAGTCAAATTCACGCTTAGAAGTATGGGCGGTGTCCGTAGTATATCGTTCAGTCCGGATGGGCAGATACTGGCAAGTGGGAGTTCTGACAAGACGTTGCGTTTGTGGGATATTGCGACTGGCACACTGAAGTCTGAACTCATCGGGCACACGGACTCAGTCAATAGTATAGCGTTCAGCCCAGATGGGCAAACATTGGCAAGTGGGAGTTCTGACAAGACGTTGCGTTTATGGGATGTCGCGACTGGCACACTGAAGTCTGAACTCATCGGGCACACGGACTCAGTCAATAGTATAGCGTTCAGCCCAGATGGGCAAACATTGGCAAGTACAAGTTGGGACAAAACCGTACATTTGTGGGATGTCGCAACCGGCACCCTTAAATTCGCCACGCCTACAGGTCATAAATTGGCAGGGAGTGTGTCATTTAGTTCGGATGGGACAGTGCTTGCGACTACCGGTGGATTTCTTGACCACACCGTGCGTTTGTGGGATGTCACAACCGGCACCCTGAAGTTTGAGTTCATTGGGCACACAGGCGCAGTCAATAGCATAGCGTTCAGTCCAGGTGGGCAGACACTCGCAAGTGCAAGTTGGGACAAAACGGTGCGTTTATGGGACGTATCAATGGGTGTGCTGACCTCCGAACTCATAGGGCACAGATTTACAGTCTACAGTGTCTCTTTCAGTCCGGATGGGCAGACGCTCGCAAGTGGGAGTGAGGATGGCACAGTCCGTTTGTGGAATGCTGCAACCGGTATGCCGAAATCTACACTCATAGAGCAGCGAGACTCCTTTTATGGAGTGTACTTCAGTCCGGACGGTCAGATGCTGGCGACTGGCACTTATAAAGGCGTAATCCTGCTGTGGGAACTCGCGCCAACACCGCCAGAGCCGCCACGCCTCGCAGCCGATGTCAACAGCGATGGAACGGTGAACATTCAAGACCTCGTCGCCGTCGCTGCAGCATTCGGAGAAACGGGAGAGACACCCGCCGATGTCAACGGCGATGGACAAGTCAACATCCAAGATCTCGTTGCTGTCGCTGCGGCTTTCGGGGAAACAGAAACAGCTGACAGCGCGCCATCTGCAATCCATCTCTCCGCAGAGACCGTGCAGCAGTGGCTTGCCGATGCTAAGCAACTCAACCTCACAGATGCGACCTCCCGACGTGGTATCCGTTTCCTGGAGCAGCTCCTGTTGACATTGACCCCGAAAGAGACAGCACTGTTAGCAAACTATCCGAACCCATTCAACCCAGAAACATGGATTCCATATCAGTTAGCAGAATCCGCAGATGTGACGCTGCGCATCCATGCGGTAGACGGAACATCAGTCCGCACGCTATTGTTAGGACACAAGGCTATCGGCACCTATCAAAGTCGTAATCGTGCCGCCTATTGGGACGGCAAAAACGAGTTCGGTGAACCTGTCGCAAGCGGCGTATATTTCTACACGCTCATAGCAGGCGATTTCACCGCAACACGAAAAATGCTCATACGCAAATAGACATCAGAACCCCAGACCGAATAGATGTGCAAAGTAGTAGGCACGCGCCGGGTGCCCTAACCCATCTGCCACCCTTGCACTCTTACTCCGAACTATGCTATAATACCAATTACACCGAAACTGAATGTTTCCGCTAAATATTAAGGAGCCGCTTCATGAAAACATTGTTTAGAACGTGCGCTTTACTGATCATCGGTTTAGTCGCAATCTACACTGCCGGTTGTGGTGAAGACGTTGAACAGGAGATGGACCCCGTAGCGTTTGACACAGAACCCGCTCGCGAAGAACCTTCCGAACCTATTAATGAACCAATTGCAACCGATGGGAAACCTATCACAGTCACCGATGCAACTTTTGAAGACGTTGTGTTGAATGCAGAAATGCCCGTCATGCTTGAACTCGGTGCGGAATGGTGAGGCTTCTGCCGGTTGATGAAACCAACCGTTGATGCAGTTGCATCAGAATATCGTGAAAGTTTTATCATCGCAAGATTGGATGTCGATAAAAACCGTAAAACAGCGAGAGAATACGGCGGACAGGGGATTCCTGCTTACATCGTCTTCCGTGACGGCGAAGTCGTAGGAAAATTTGTAGGCGCGATGCCCAAAGCCGCTTTTGTCCAGCGAATCCTTGATACCTTGAAATAGCAGGATAGACATTGAAGTCATAACACGTTCCACGACATGGCTGCCTATCAAATCGCGCAGTGCGACAAAATTCTCGGTATCCTCTCAAGTATGGTTGAACAAAAGGCATAGGGAGAATTCATTATGAAAACTTTAGGACTCCTTCTTACCATCACAGGACTTCTATTTTTTAGCGATTATGCCTTTAGTGAATTAAGCGTTGAAGATTTAGAGAAAATTCGCCAGATCGTCAACGAAACCGAGACGAGGCTAGAAAAGCGTATCAGCGATGTTGAGACACAGCTGGAGAATCGTATCAGTGGTGTTGAGACAGGGTTGGAGAAACAATTCTCTGATGGGCTTAAACTACACGGAGAACGGATCACGGATTTAAGAGCGCGCATAGACTTTCAAGGAAATCTAATCATTGCCCTGATCTGTGCTATGATTGCTTTCGTGAGCGCCCCATTGGCGTCCATCGCCTATCAGTTCAACAAATACCGCGCCCGACAAGAGGCAGAGATGGACGTAATGAAATAGAGAGTGGAAGAACTTGAAGGTAGACAGATTATCCAGACTTAACCGATTTTTTAACTTTACAAAATAATGGCACAACAAAGCGTAACACTCCAAAAACTTGATGAATACCGCTGGCGTATCCCGAAAAGTTACATGAAAGGCATGCGCGTTGACGGCATCGTCTATGCCAACGAGAAACTCCTTGAACAGGCAAAAAGCGATGAGGCGTTGCAGCAAGTAGCAAACGTCGCGCATCTCCCCGGCATCGTCAAACACTCACTCGCGATGCCCGATTTACACTGGGGATACGGCTTCGTCATCGGCGGTGCCGCTGCGACGGATCCGAAGGCGGATGGTGTCGTCTCTCCGGGCGGCATCGGATACGATATCAATTGCGGGGTCCGGCTCATCCGGACGAACCTTGATGTCGCACAGCTTGACGGAAAACGGAAAGCACTCATCGGTAGGTTGTTCGAGAACGTCCCGTGTGGTGTCGGCTCCAGCGGTGCAATTCGGCTTACTGTCCAAGAAGAACGACGGATGCTCGAAAAAGGCGCGCAGTGGGCAATTGACCGGGAATACGGACACCCAAACGATCTCAACTTTACCGAGGCGACCGGTTTCCTCGAACACGCAAACGCCGATGCTGCGAGCCAACGCGCCTTAGAACGCGGCAAAAACCAGCTCGGCACCCTCGGCTCCGGCAACCATTTCCTTGAAGTCCAGGCCGTTGATCGCATTTTTTATAGAGAAGCCGCCGATGCGATGGGGTTAAGTGAAGGTAACATCTGTGTGATGATTCATACCGGTTCACGCGGCTTCGGTTACCAGATCTGCGATGAACACGTCAAGAGTTGGGTCAAAGTTGCCGAAAGATACGGCATCAGACTGCCTGACCGACAACTCGCCTCTGCCCCGATTAACTCACCAGAGGGACAGGACTACATCACCGCAATGGCGTGTAGTGCCAACTACGCATGGAACAATCGGCAGTGTATTATGCACCTCGTCCGCCAGACCTTCATGCAATTTTTCGACACAACAGAAGACGAACTCGGCTTAGAACTCGTCTACGATGTCGCGCATAACATCGGAAAATTTGAGAAACACACCGTTGATGGCAAAGAACGTGAACTCTTTATCCATCGCAAAGGTGCGACGCGCGCGTTCCCGGCAGGGCATCCAGAAATCCCGGAAAAATACCAGAAAGTCGGGCAACCCGTGCTAATCCCCGGCGATATGGGGACCGCCTCTTACGTGCTTGTCGGCAATCCGGGTGCGATGGCGGAGACGTGGGGCACCACCTGCCATGGTGCCGGTAGAGTCCTCTCACGCCGAAAAGCGATCGCCTTGACAAAGGGACGTTCCATCCAGAAAGATTTGGAAGCACAAGGGATCTTCGTCCGCGCTGAAGGTAGACGCACCCTCCAAGAAGAGGTACCCGAGGCTTACAAGGATGTTGATGAAGTCGTCCGTGTTGTTGACAAAGCCGGGCTTTCGCGGCGGGTCGCACGCCTACGTCCCATCGGTGTCGTAAAAGGCTGAAAGTAGTAGGCACGCTCCGTGTGCCGTCCACCCAAACATTCTTCTTTGCTGATGAGGTGTTGCGACGCACTCGCCCCGATGGCTCTCACTGTGAGGCAACACGCCCACTCGGCGTTGATTCATGCAATCTGCATTCTAACCTTGCCTTAAGCGAAAATTGAGAACCAGTCCTCTGACTGCTAACGGCTAACGAAAAAAGGAGAAAAAATGAAAAACTTAACGCTTGTAATATTCACGGTTGCAAGCCTGATTGTGATCCTGTCTTTGATACTCATATCCTGCGGCACCCCGATTGAAGCAGAAGATGTCTTGAACCCCGGGACTGTCACTGTTGATGATCTGACGACTATCCTTGAAGGGATGCCACTTTCGGATGTTAGAGCGGCAATATCGGACGTAGATCCTGAGGTTCGGTCGTTAATCGGGGTTCATGCTTTAAACAGTCTGCCCAATGAACTCGCTTTTGATAGCGGTAAATTATTAGAGGGTGAGGTTCGAGACGGGGCTGCCTCGGCAGTACTTGATGAACTCATCAATGAGTGTTTGACGGAAATTCCGACCTTAGCAGCCGGTAACCTTACCGACGCACAGATGGAGGAATTCGTCAACAGCCACTGCTTTACAAATATGCGACGCAAGTTCAGAGATTTAAACCAAATCTACTCTGTTCTGTTAGAGGATGTTCTGTCTAAACAATACACGCTTCCGCCGCTGAATTAATAACCACAATGCTCTTGTATTTTGTCGGAGCGAGTTTTACTCGCGAACCGTGGGGATTATAGTTATTCCACAGTGTCTATTTTTTACCATACATGTCCAAAAAATAGGCAAAATTCCAACATTTATCACCGAAAACAGCCGGTTTTCGATTGGCACGGAAATTGCATATACACAAATAAGCCTCCTTGGGGAAGCCGGAAGCATCGTTCCTGAAAAGCGTGGTTTGCAAGCCTATGTTGCATGCGTTAGGTTAGAATCCCTGAAACCTTTTAGGAATATCGCTTCCGGTCCCTTTTTTCTTTTCAACAAAATTTCGCTTGCCTCTCTCCCTTAACCCCTACATAATGCAAAACTAACGGTTTCCGAATGAGGTTTGAGTATTATAGTAAATTCCAAAAATAAATACACACTTTCGCCCCCCGGTAGGTGCGGTGTTTTTGCTGGGGGTGTTTGCTTGGGTATTTCTGCGGATTTCCCTCCTAACCGCACCATAAGTGTCAATTTAGTGATTTTCCGTGCCATTCTCGGCATAGTAAGTCTGAACTCTGATTTCTGTGATTTCTCTGATAAGATTTCTGATGAAAAATAAAGTTCTGATTGTGGTGTTGAAGTTTCTACAGAGGTGGGGTTCCCGCGGAACTGATTTGTTGTCAGTCCTCGGTTTTCAGTTCCTTGTGATGGGTTGTCTTATCATGGGAATCATAGCAATCAAAAAAATCACAGTTCAGAACGCAACAGTTCAACAAAAATGATACCTTGTTAATTGCTTTATTTTTCTCTTTCCCCATCAGTGCTAAAAATGGCAGCGTATTTTACCAAGTTTCGTGCCAAACCTCTAACAAATCCGCTTTTGTATCACACCCTGAGACCCGCCAAGGTATTTTCAAGCGAAATTAGCGATTTTCATGGATACAATTTGCTTTTTGTTCTACTATATCGTATAGCGTAGAGTTAGATATAGACTTAATTATTTTTTAAATTGAATAATATTCAAAAATGACCTGCTATAATCCAAGTTGCCATTTGTAAATTCACACGATCTGTGACGACCTTTTAATCCCAATCGGATGCCAATATTTTAGGACACTCGCGATTCAATCGCTGTGTGTATCGGATACCTCAACGCTTTCAAGTGGTTTTTGAATACCTTGCAGAAAGTGTTTTTGTTTCTCATCGCAACAAATATACAGCAGCACTTTGGATAAACGGATAAAGGTAGCAACTTAGGTTATAGTAGATCCCGTAATTACTTATACACTCAACATCGGTGCGGTTAGGAGGGAAATCCGCAGAAATACCCAAGCAAACACCCCCAGCAAAAACACCGCACCTACCGGGGGGCGAAAGTGTGTATTTATTTTTGGAATTTACTATAAAATACCGCGATGCGTACTAAACTTACGCAAGTCCTGTTCAAATTATGCACCCTTTGCCCTTAAAAATAGTCTCTTTAACAATTGGGTAATAATGCCATCCGACATGCGCGACATAATGACGGTTTTGAGGCATTGGTCCTAAAATTGCCAATCGGAGGAATACGTATGAGATTGAAGTCGATTTTTTCTATCATAACATGGGGACAACTGAAAATGGAGAATCCGGATGGCAGAAAATGATGTTCAATTAATCTACAGAACCTTATCCGGTGATGAGACGGCGTTCACGGCTTTAGTCCGAAAATACCAAAAGGGCGTTCACGCACTCGCCTGGCGGAAAGTTGGCGATTTTCATATCGCTGAAGAGATTACACAAGATACTTTCCTCCAAGTCCACAAAAAACTCACGACTCTCCAAAACCCGAACCAGTTTGCAGGGTGGTTGTATGTAATTACAAATCGGATGTGTATTCGGTGGTTCAAAAATAAAAAGCCGACAATGCTATCGCTGGAAAAAACATCCCGCACAGAAGTAGACAAGTCTTCTTATAAACATTATATATCGGAGCAACGAGAGAAAGAAGCGGCGGAACGTCGCTACGAAATTGTTAAGGAACTACTGAAAAAACTACCCGAAAGTGAACGTACCGTCGTAACGCTCCACTATCTCGGCGAGATGACGGCGAAGGAGATTGGCAACTTCTTAGGTGTTTCCGCGAACACAATCAAGAGTCGGCTTCAACGCGCAAGAAAACGTTTACGGTCACAGAACGAAGAATCCTTGGTCCGTGAGGTGCTTGGGAATTTCCAATCATCCGTGGGACTCACAGAGAACATCATGCGGCAAGTCGCCGATCTGAAACTGACACCGCCGCAGGTCGGGAAACCGTTGCTACCGTGGGCGGCTTTTGGTGCGGCAGTGCTTTTGATAGTTTTGATGCTCGGTACACATAATCAGTATCTCGCGCGCTTCCAGCAGCCATATAGTTTTGAAGCAGAATCTGAACCGACGGTTGAAATCGTTGACGCGCCTATCACGCTTCATCTGCTTTCCAAACCGGCTGTCCGAAATCAGATTGGGCGTGCTGCTACCGCCACTAAAAACATCGGAACCGACTTACGGACTTCTGAGACCGCTGTCGCAACTACGACAACGGCGGAGTTGCCCACTACATTCTCGACTGCACCGTGGACACAGATGAGCGGACCCGCAGGCGGATTTGTGTTTGACCTCTTTGAGACATCTCAAAAGACACTCTACGCGCGTTCGTCAATTAGTATCTACAGATTAACGGCGGATGCGACTGTGTGGACACCCGTAAATGTTGATATCTCAATTGAACAACTCCGTATACCTATGGCAGAGCATGCAGGCACCCTCTATATCGTCGCTGCCAATGAACTATTGGCTTCAACCGATGATGGCGAGACGTGGAACGCATTAGGTGCACGACCCGAAGGGCACGCTGCTGAACTCATTGTAATAGATGCAGCAGATGGACGCAGCGCACACAAGACTGTTACAATGTATCTTGCCTTTTGGGATAACGGTATCTTCCGATCTACCGATGCTGGAAAACGCTGGACACCTGTGAACAACGGATTGACGGGTAGAAAGGTTTACAAGCTCGTTGCGATTGAACGGACGGTCTTTATCGGCACAGACAGAGGACTCTACCGCCTCAATGCAGGTATTTGGGAACTGTTACCGGTGGATACAACCAGAGCCGTACATGAATTGGTGGTCTTTGAAGATACTCTCTATGTCGGAACAGGTCCCAAAATTGACGAGCCAATGCCACTTGATGCCTCACGGGCAGGCAGATTTTTCAAATCAAACGATCTCGGAACGTCGTGGACTGAGATAACGCCTAAAGCCGAAGACCAGCCCTTTACAGCAGCATTTAATACCCCAATGGCGGTTAGGCACGAAACGATCTTAGTCCGCGATTACAGGCTATTTCGTTCAAAAGATGATGGGATAACTTGGACAAATCTCGGGCTTACTCCACTGGTCTTTGCCTATTTGGTATTCGATGAAAATACCTTTTACGAGACCGGACACTCCGGTGTCTATCGCACAACCGACGCGGGTGAATCGTGGCATCTTTTTATGGAGGGGATGGTCGGAACCGGCGTGCAAGATCTCGTGGTCTTCAATGATAGACTCTACGTACAGACCGACAACGATATCGTCCAATCGGATGACGACGGTAAATCCTGGACGACCGTTCAGATGGAGGTGCCTGAACGCGTATCTCGCTCGGCAAACATAAATCTGCGTAACAAGGGCACTCTGGATGATCATTCAAAATTTGTTAGTGTCGGCAACCTGCTTTATACGATTGTTCCTGAGCCGGACAACCTACGGATATCCTATTTATCTGCCGGTAATAATACGTTTGTTCCGGTTCAAGGGGTCCCCATTTTTGGTGAGAAAAATCTCTCTACGGCTGCGTTGAAAGAGATTGCGGCAGCGGAAGGCATTCACCTTTCTGGTAATCAGAAAAGTGATCGTAAATTGCTATATGAATTGCGTTTCGCTGAAGACATTAGGAAGGTCGGCGCGTTTGCAGTCAGGGGCGGGACGTTCTACGTGGAATACAAGCGGAAACTCTTCAAGTGGAAACCGGGCGATCCTGAATGGAAAAATACCGGTTTAATAGATACTGGGAAACGTCCTGATGATGGCTCAAAAAATGGGTTCAAATTAGCGACTTTAGCGGGAACCGTCTACGTCGGTAAGCGAGACGGTAGGCTATTCCAGTCGCTTGATGACGGAAACAGTTGGCGCGACATTACACCCAGCCTGCCCCTGCGTTTTACCCAGTTCAAGGAGATCGTTTTTGTCGATGCAACGGCTTACGTCGCAACGGATAGGGGTATTCTAACTTCACAAACCGGCGCACACTGGCGTGTCCTGACCGATACCGCAGGCGAGCGGATCGTTATAGACAGGTTTGCCGTAGGTGGCACCAGTGTTTATGGGGTTGGCGATACCGGTGTCTACCGTCTGGATGACCGTAGACCATCGGAGCAGATTTATCCAAGCGTGCCAGATAAAGTCCTCTCACTCGCCGTTAAGAACGACAAACTTTATATTGTCACCAAACATCACGGGATGTTCCAAATCCCACTTGAAGGAGAAGGGCAGCGTGTAGTTCGTCAATAAACGGACACTGAAAGCGTTTCTATCCGCCCTCGAAGATGTATCAGGTTGGGAACCCGAAGCAGTTTTCAGTATGGCAGAGCCATTATTTGTGATGTTTTGTAGCGTATCCTGTTAAGTTCGCTCATTTAGGCACTATAAGTGTCAATTTAAGAAATAACAACTGTCTCAGGCCCAGGGCCGGTAGGTTCGGTTTCCTAACCGAACCGGATTTTACATGGAGACCTTGAAGACTTCAAAAACCTCTTCAGTCGCGTAGCGACGGCATGTTTATAGAAATGCACCTAAAAAAAGATTTAGCCCTGTAAGGGCGGCATGTTTATATCATTTATGCTAAAATGCCATAGAAAATCGCTAAATTGACACCTATGGTATTTCTTCAGAATGCTTGTAGAACCGTCAATAAACAGCATGGCGAATGCGTTTTGAAATGGAGATTATATATTATACTAACGTGAGTTTGAAAATAAAAATTGAAGATCCTGTAGAGGTATTTTATTCTCCAACCCACATTTAATTGAGGGTGTTTCATAAATCATTACAACGCCAAACCGAGTCATCAAGGCACCAGCATCGGTTGAGAAGAGGGACGCGATGGGCGGACGCTTTGTACCACAATCTGTTAGATTGTGGTCTTTGTCGGACACGAGTGGAAACTCTATTGCGTCTAAAGGTTTTCCGCAAACTCTCACTGCGAGGCAAGTTTACGGTACGAAACCTCCACGAATAATGAAACACTCTCAATTAATTATAGGTTTTACTATAAAAAGAAGATGAAGTTATGAAACATTTCTGTGCTAAATGTGCTTATATCCTGATATTGCAGTTTGTTTTAGGCACCGCTGGGTTGGCGAACACTTTGACGCTCAGTGAACAAGGCGAGGTTGTTGCGGAGACAGATCGCTATGTGGCACGCTTTGAAAATGGCGTGCTAATGCATTTTCACAATAAACTCACCAACGAAACCTATACACAAGGCGACAGCGAGGCACTCACACGGCTTAAAGTAGATCGAAATCTAATAACGCGTAACATCATACCAGAGATAAAGAGAGGTCCCTCACCGCTTGAATGCCAACTCATCTATCAGGATACTTGGTCTGTCCCTCGTGATAATGAGGTGATGCTCCATCTCTTTATCGGTATAGACGCGGAAACTGGGGATCTGCTCATTCGGCAAACAGGGTTTTCAAACATAGGTGGTATCGAACGGATTGTGTGGGGCTTCGCGAATCTCTCACACTCAGCCGTAGAGGTCATTGCACCTGTCACAGGGGGTCAGATCATTGTCAACCCTGACAAATACCATTATCCGCGTAAGTGGGAAACCCCACTTGCCATCCTTCAGGGACAACGTGGCGGTGTTTTCGTCCATTCTGATGATAGACAATTTCGATTCAAAACACTCGAATATGAATCCGAAGGCGGTGATGATTTCGCACTCAACTTTTGGGTGGTGCCCCAAGCACCTTTTGAGGCGGTGAAACAGATCACAACAGCCACATGGCGATTGAACACCTATCAAGGCGACTGGCAAGTTCCGGCACTTACGTATCGGCAATGGATGCATGAGGCACTCCAACCTGCTGATCGATCCGAGATGCCAGCATGGATCAATGATATTGAAGTAGTCATCTACTGCTCAAACACATATCTCAACATCTTAGCACCGCTCAGTCGACTCGTGGATCCTGAACAAACGTTAATATTCCTGCACCAATGGCGGCATGGGGGGCACGACGGGGATTTACCGAATTATACACCTGATGCGATAAAACCTGAATTCGCTGATTTCGTCAAGGATGCACACCGCTATGGGTTCAAAGTGATGGCTCATGTGAATATGATCGGCGTTTCAGAAGATCACCCCCTTTATGCAGAGTTTGAGAAATACCAAGTTCGCGATCCACACACCGGTGAAAAAAGGGGCTGGCATTGGGAAATCCGCCATACGAATCCAGACAGTCATGCTTTTATTAATCCGGCTTCATCTGAATATAGAAAAATGTTTGTGGATACCTTAAAAAATCTGTGGGAACGCTACCAAGTCGATGCCTTTCATCTCGATATTAGCTCACCTGTCTATAACGATAAGAATGGACTTATTGACGGTTTAACATACGCCGAAGGCAACATCTTGCTACATCAAGAAATTAGAGCGGCGATCCCCGGCATCGTTCTCGGTGGTGAAGGTCTCAATGATGTCACCTTTATACACGAAAGTTTCGCAAAACGCTTTCGGATACCAGCAACAGAGATCCCGCATCCGATCGGTTCCTTTCTGTTTTCGCCTTATACAAAATCCTATGGCCGCGCTATACTCAACCCAGATCATGCACCTGACGAATACCAAGAATTTCTCCATGAATATGAAGTCTGGGATGTTTTACTTACCATTAGGATTTATGAGGTAGGCGATTTGGTAACGCAAGACCGACCTGAAACTTTTAAGCTATTTGAACTCGCAAGAGAGCGGCAAAACTGGACATTCGGAGACGTTAACAGCGATGGTGTCGTCAACATCCTTGACCTGACACTCGTTGCACAACATCTTGGGGCGGAAAAGCCGAGCAACAGGCACGCAGATGTAAATAAGGATGGCGTGGTGAATGTTCAAGATTTAGTGATTGTAGCAAATGCGTTTGAATAGAAAACAAGAAAGAGATGCATTTATGAGAAATGTTTGGACAAAATGTGTTTATATGCTGATATTGCAGTTTGTTTTAGTACCCGCTGCGTTGTCAAACACTTTGACGCTCAGTGAAGATGGTGAAGTTTTCGCGGAGACGGATCGCTATCAGGTGCGGTTTAGAAATGGTAACGTTATATACGTGCATAACAAGCTCACTCAAGAAACTTATACAGTTTCAGGAAGGCCAGACGCAACACTTTCAGGGATGCGTGGGCCCCAGTTCCATGAGTCAGAAATAGACGGTGAAGATTACGTGGAACCTGAGTGGGAAATAGGTCGCGCTGATGCCTTGGAAGTTGAAAAGATTTCACCCTTAGCGGCGAAACTGACGGCTCGGTGGCATCAGAGTACACTTATTATGTGGGTGGTTATTGATGTGCTCACTGGCGATCTAATAATTAGACAGGAGGGTTTTTCTGATCAAACAGGGATTTCCACTATCGGATGGGGGATCGGAAATTTAGATTATAATCAGGTATCTCCGATTGTCCCAGGGCGCAGTGGAAACATAATGAATGAACAACACACAATGGATTTGTATTGGACGTATCCGGGTTTATGGGAAGCTCCTCTTGCCGTCGTGCAAGGAACATTGGGCGGATGTTTTGTGATGAGCGAGGATGAAACAGATCAATTTAAAGCACTCGGTCAGTGGCCAGAGAGAAAAAAGCCAAACCTCTTTGCTATTGCTTTTGACACGCGCAACTTTTTCCCTTTTGAAGATCGTCAACATATTACTTCCGCGATTTGGAGGTTTAATACATATAGGGGTGATTGGCAAGTGCCTGCGGAAAGGTATCGTCAAGGGATGATGGAGCGAAATGCATCGCGTGTCGCTCGTCCGCCGGCGTGGGTTAAAGATATTCAACTCGTTGTTATCTACGTTTTCGGTTCTAAAACCCAATGCTTTAGCTTTGGGATACAGAACCGCCCTATTGAATTAGACCATGGGGCTATAGTTAAAAAAAGAGTTGACATTTCGTCAAAAATGTAGTATAATTAACATAGTCATTGATTGAGACGTGTAAGCAGTAGCTACCTTGCTACTGGTCTCAATCACCCTCTTACAAGGACAGAATGACTATGGCTAATATCCATTAAAAACGAACATCACAAAATCCGAATACGTTGAAAGATACGATATTCCTGAAACCTTGCGAGGTTCAGATTTTGTTGAGATTTCAAGTTCTGAAGCAAGAAATACTTGCCAGAAGTATCGGTCGGTCACGAAGGTTCAAGTGATTTTCCGTAGTGTGCCAGATGACCCGCACCGCGAGATTACACTCGTGTCGGTTCGGATTAAACCCGAACAAGCTCCCAAGGATAACGTCTGGACGATTGCGACGCTGAAGGGAGTCAGAGAAGCCAGTATCGCAGAACGTCAAATGGACGTCGTGGTATAACCTAAAAGAACCACTTGGGAGTTCCGTCAAAGGAATCCCAATCCTTTAGGTTTGGGAGGGGTCAAGTACTGTTCATTGACTCGTAACTACATTAGAATGTTAGATTTTTTACCGCAACAGATCGACCCGAAAAATGTGTTAATTTACTGTCGCGGCGGTTGGAGACAGGAACACTTCGGGTCGTTTGTATCTGAGGCAAAGGCTCGCGGGTTTAGGGTAATGGTCTATGAAGGTTTTCCGTTTGTTGATCAAGACCACCCGCGTTACGCTGAGTGGGAACCCTATTTCTATCGAGGTAGCGATGGAAACATACAAGGATGGGAATTGGAACTGGGAGGCCCCGCTTACATAAATGCTGCAGCTTCAAGTTATAGAGAATATTACGTGCAATTATTGAAAAACGTGCAAGAGACATATAACATTGATGCCATCCATCTTGACGCTAACGGACTTATCAGAAATCACGCTAAAATTGATGGATTGACACCTATTCAAGGGAATATGCTTTTACATGAAGAACTTATTGCAGCGATGCCAGATATTGTTTTTTCTGGTGAATTTATTCACGCGGTGACATCCCCCTATGTCGCTTTTTATGGAACCGGGGACAATTTGGATTACGGAGATCCGCACCCGATAACTAATTTCTTATTTTCGCAGTGGTCCCTCGCTTATAGCGGTACCTTTGCATATTTGGGGGACAGATATAAAGCACAAGAACTGGAGATATTGAATGCACATATTAAAACGTATAAACAGGTGCCGGTGATTCCGACAATTCGGTATTATTTTGAGCATCATCTGGAAATAGAACAAGCGATTTCTATACTGCATCGTACCAATTCAAATGCAGAATTTTGGGAAGAATTAGAACAAATGGTGAATACGCCTCGTGAAGATTTGAACTTTGATGGTGTTGTGAACATTTTGGACCTTGTGATCGTCGCAAACGCTTTTGGTAGTTCAATAGATTCCGATTTGAAATTTGATTTGAACTTTGATGGTGTTGTGAATATCTTGGATCTTGTGATAGTTACAAACGCTTTAAATTGAAGATGAACGTCTCGTCAAGAGGGTGCTAACATGTTAAATGTGATTTATCCTGTGAATGTTCGCGTAGAACGGAGGTGACAAATGTTGATGAAATTTCTAATCATTGTAACAGTTCTATTTTTATTCTCTTTATCTGTGTGGGCAGGCACATTCCTTGATACCTTTGAGGATGGAAATTTGGACGGATGGCGGGAACTGGTTCCGTGGGACAGGGAACCCGGGTCTTGGGAGATCGTTGATGGTGGACTTCATGGGGCAGTTGATGATGGGTATCCGCGTCTATTTACAACCGGGGATGACACGTGGAAGGATTATACAGTCGAATTCGATGTCAGGCCCCTTAAAAAACATGGGCGTCCAACTATTTCGATTGCGGCGCGGATTCAGGAGAAATGGTTGGTGGAGTGCAGTCTTATGGAACCAGTCGTTGTGTTGCCTGGGGGTGCGAATGCGCCAGAAAAAGGATGGGTGCTTTGTTCAGCTGGCAACTTGCACCGTGAAAAAGCCGATCTGCTTTTCTTTGAGCCGCATCCACTTTTAAAATTATTCAGATGGGCACACTTCAAGTTAAGCGTTGAAGGCAATATCTTCACCTTCTGGATTAATGGTGAGCAGGTGATGGAGCCTACGGAACTTCGTATTGTTAGAAACCGTGAGGGCTTTGCTGACTTCCCTGAGTTTCAGACCGGGGGTGTCGGTATCGGTCTCTCGAATTATACGGCGCGCTTTGATAACTTTACTGTTACAGGCGATAGCATTCCAGACAGCGGCGCGTTCGCCGTAACGCCCCAAGCAAAACTGGCTACGACGTGGGGACACTTGAAAAGATTTTAGCGTCAGCGGCGATAGCATTGAAAGGGGAATTATTGTGAAATCTGTGACTATTATAGTACTCCTTTTTCTCCTGCCCCTTTCTGTGTGGGCAGGCACATTTCTGGATACCTTTGAGGACGGAAATTTGGACGGATGGCGGGAAGTTGTTCCGTGGGATAGAGTCCCGGGGTCTTGGGCGGTTGTTGATGGTGGACTTCACGGGACAGGTGATGATATATCTCTGCGTCTATTTACAACTGGGAATGATACATGGACGGATTACACAGTCGAATTTGATGTCAGGCTCCTTAAAAGAAGACCCGGTTCCCCACGTATCTCGATTGCGGTGCGGGTTCAGGAGAAATGGATCGTGCAGTGCGTTATGATGGAGCCAGTAATCGTGTTGCCTGGGGGTGGCAATGTACCAGAAAAAGGATGGGTGAATTGTTACGCTGGTAGTTTGAACGGCGGAAGAGTTAAGGGACTTCTCTTGGAACCGCATCCACGTTTAAAATTATTCAGATGGGTACATCTAAAGTTAAGTGCTGAAGGCAATATCTTCACTTTCTGGATTAATGATGAACAGGTGATGGAGCCGACGGAACTTCGTATTCGCAGAGACCGTGACGGCTTTGAGGACTTTCCTGATTTTCAGATCGGCGGTGTCGGTATCGGTCTCGCAAATTGTACGGCGCACTTTGATAACGTCACTGTCACGGGGGATAGCATTCCCGACAGCGGAGCGTTCGCCGTAACGTCCCAAGGGAAACTTGCGACAACCTGGGGACACTTGAAAAGATTTTAACGTTAACAGCGATAGCATTGAAAGGAGAATTATGATGAAATCTGTGATGATTGTAGCGACCCTTTTCTGCCTGACCTGTTCTGTGTGGGCAGGCACGTTTCTGGAAACCTTTGATGGCAAAGATTTGGACGGATGGCAGGAAATTTGGGTGGATAAAGGACCTGCTGTCTGGGAGATTGTTGATGATGAACTGCACGCAGAAAGTCGTGAGGCATATATTCATTTGCTAACAACTGGAGATACCACATGGGAAGACTACACTATGGAGTTTGATGTCAAGCCCCTGAAAAAGCACGGTATTGGGGGTATCTCGATCGCTGTGCGGGTTGATGGAGCTTGGTTGGTTTACTGCGATATTTCTGATCCCGTGATTATAAGGGGTGATGATCCTCCGGTTCAAGAGGAACAAATAAGTTGCTCCGCTACCGGCTTGCACCGTCCAGCACTTGCCACCCTTATCTCTGAACTGCACCCACTTTTAAGATTAAACAGATGGGCACATCTAAAGTTAAGTGTTGAAGGCGATATCTTTACCTTCTGGCTTAATGGTGAACAAGTCATGGAACCTACAAAACTTTTAATTTTCAGGCAGATTGATGTCTTTGCGGATTTTCCTGAGTTTCAGACCGGCGGTGTCGGTTTTGGGCTTTGGAACTATACGGCAATCTTTGATAACATCACTGTCACGGGTGAGAGCGTTCCAAACAGTGGTGATTTCGCCGTAACGCCCCAAGCAAAACTCGCTACGACGTGGGGACACTTGAAAAGATTTTAGCGTCAGCGGCGATAGCATTGAAAGAAGAATTATTATGAAAATAGAACGGACCTATACAGCCTTTGGGATAACACTCCTGCTGAGTCTATTTCTTTTTAGCATAAATGCTTCGGCGGATACGTATATTTCCTTCAGTTCCAACCGAGCAGGGAACTATGACATCTATGTCATGGATATATTTGGAAACAATCTACGCAACTTGACGAATCACCCCGCTTATGACGGGGACGTAACATGGTCACCCGACGGACGTTCTTTCGCTTTTGTGTCGTACCGAGATGGACAAGCCGATATCTACATTATGGATGTTGATGGGATAGAAACTCGACGATTAACGGATCATCCAGAAGAGGCTACCCAACCTGACTGGTCGCCTGATGGAAACTGGATCGTATTCAAATCGGACAGAGCGAGCAGAGAAAACTATGATATCTACAAAATAGGTGTCAACGGTAGAAATCTACAACGGCTCACTAACAATAAAGCATACGATATGAACCCGGTGTGGTCGCCAGACGGGAAACAGATTGCTTTCTCGTCCCATCGCGATGGAAGTAGGGGTATCTTTGTGATGAATGCGGATGGAAAACATCTCAGACGCGTTACACAGGCAGACGTAGGAGGAATATCTCCGAACTGGTCGCCAGATGGGAAACAGATTGCTTATTCTGCAAGTTTTGCGGGCAGTGGTATCTACGTCATGGATATGCGTCGGAAAGATGTGCGCCGCGTGACACCGATGGGCATTTGGAGTCAGCACCCGGCGTGGTCACCTGATGGTGATTGGATTGCCTACGATATGCAGCTTGAAAAGCCGTGGGGTGCCCCGAAGGAGTTGGATCAAAACATTTATATCGTCGGTGCTGACGGCGGTAGACCTCGCCAAATCACAATGGATGCGGGGAAAGATCGTGACCCTGCGTGGGTGCCGGAGGAATTTTTCTCAGTATCCCCGAGCACGGAGAAGCAGACGACGTTATGGGGTAGACTCAAACAATCGGAAGATGCTGTCAAGTAGATACTGCATTATAGGAGGAATTTATGCGTATGAAACGCACGCGAACTTATGTGATATTAGGAGTGGCGTTGTTGCTAAGTATCAGTCTGTTCGTCAGCAATGGACAAACGGCTGAGAAGGATGTCATCTCTTTTATTTCCATAACGGGCGGAGACCGTCTCATCTATCTCATGAACACCCGCGGCGAAATGCTCCGAAAACCTTTTGTAATAGGTCCAATCCGTTTGTACGGCCTCACCTGGGCTCCTGATGGACGTGCGTTTGCCTATTACTTAAGGCAAAACGGAAACACTGATATTTATGTAATGGATGTGAGCACGAATGAACACCGTCAGCTGACTTTTGATGGCAGTAGGGATTACTTGCCTGCGTGGTCTCCGAATGGGAAATGGATTGCCTTCGTCTCAGAGCGTGCAGGGGGTATGGACATCTACAGAATGGATGCAAATGGAAAAAATGTGAAACAACTCACGGAGATGGGAAGCTGCGGCAGACCGGCTTGGTCTCCAGATAGCCAATCGATTGCGTTTACGTCATCAACTTTTCTTTTTGTAATGGATACCGAGGGTAAAAGATTAAAACGGCTCGTAGCGGCTGACCCTTTCGCGCATTGTACGTGGTCTCCAGATAGCAAACAGATTCTTTTCTCTGCAAGCGTTGGCGGATGGGGGAGAGAGGAACTTTTGAGCATCGACGTAAATGGCGGGGATCAACATCAACTCACGTGGTTAGAGCGACCCGCATCCATCTCCGAACCTATCTGGTCGCCGGATGGGAGATGGATTGCCTATTTTTTGAAAGAAATACTGAAGTTAGAACCGGTTCTCGGCCCTGGTAATTTTGGTCTGCCAGTCATCTATGTCATAGACACAGCAGGCGATGGACATCCAGAACCGCTTGAATCAACGCGAAGATTAGCAGCCTATTCGCTGGGTTGGGCACCTGAGGGTTTTCTCTCGGTATCCCCGAGTGTGGAGAAGCAGACGACACTCTGGGGTAAACTCAAGCAATCGGAAGATGCTTCCAAGTAGCTGCGACATTACAAGAGGAATGTGCTAATATGAAACGCACGCGAATTTATATTCTATTATGGACAGCGTTGTTGCTAAGTGGCAGCCTATTCGTCAACAGTGGGTGGGCAGAAACCGAGTGGGATGTCCTTTCTTTTGTTTCCGAAAAAGGTGAAGACAGTCCTATCATTCTCATGGATACCCAAGGCGCGATCCTCGAAAGGTTGGCAACAGATCCGGGGGTGCCATCCAACTTCACTTGGTCTCCCAATGGACGTTCGATTGCTTATGATTCCTGGCAAGGTGGAAACTATGATATTTACGTGATGGATGTGGCAGCAAATACACACCGCCAGTTGACTTTTGATGGTAACAAGGACTTGGGCCCTGCGTGGTCTCCGAATGGGAAATGGATCGCTTTCGTCTCGGACCGTGCTGGGGACAGGACTATCTACAGAATGGATGTCAATGGAGCGAATGTGAAGCAACTCATAAACAAGAAAGATTGCCGCAAACCCGCTTGGTCGCCAGACAGCCAATGGATTGCCTTTGCTGCAGAACATACTCTTTTTGTGATGGATGCTGGCGGTAGAAGGTTGCGGGAACTCACATGGGCTACACGTTTCTCTGACTGTTCATGGTCACCTGATGGCAAACAGATTGCTTTTATCTCATCTGCTGCGAATGGGGGCTGGGAGGTTTTTGGCATTGATATAAACGGAAAAAACCGGCGCCAACTCACGTGGTCGAACCAACCGGTATTCATTTGGGACCCTGTGTGGTCGCCGAGTGGGAAATGGATCGCCTATATCGTGGGTCAGATCCCATTCGGAGGTGGGGCGGCAAATCAGATTATGACTAATGGGGTCGTCAGTGTTGTCAATACGACAGACGGTGCGGGTGGGAAACCGATTGAGGCAACAAGAGGATTACCAAAAAAGTCTCTTCAGTGGGTGCCAAAACAGCTGCTCTCTGTATCCCCGAGTGCGGAGAAGCAGACAACGTTATGGGGTAGTCTTAAACAATCCGAAAATACTGTCAAGTAGATACAGCATTATAGGAGGAATTTATGCGTATGAAACGCACGCGAACTTATGTGATATTATGGATGGCGTTGTTGCTAAGTGGCAGCCTATTCGTCAACAGTGGCTGGTCGGAAACCGAACTGGACACTCTCTCTTTTATTTCCCAAAAAGGTGGAGACAGTCCTATCATTCTCATGAATACCCGAGGGGCGACCCTCGAAAGGTTGGCAACAGATCCGGGAGTGCCATCCAACTTCACTTGGTCTCCCAATGGACGTTCGATTGCTTATGACTCCTGGCAAGGTGGAAACTTTGATATTTATGTGATGGATGTGGCAGCAAATACACACCGTCAGTTGACTTTTGATGGTAGCAGGGACTTGCAGCCTGTGTGGTCTCCGAATGGGAAATGGATCGCTTTCGTCTCGGACCGTGCTGGGGGCAGGACTATCTACAGAATGGATGTCAATGGAGCGAATGTGAAGCAACTCATAAACAAGAAAGATTGCCGCAAACCCGCTTGGTCTCCAGACAGCCAATGGATTGCCTTTGCTGCAGAACACACTCTTTTTGTGATGGATGCTGGCGGTAGAAGGTTGCGGGAACTCACATGGGCTACACGTTTCTCTGACTGTTCATGGTCACCCGATGGCAAACAGATCGCTTTTATGTCAAATGCCCCTAATGGGGGCAGCGAAGTTTTCAGCATTGACGTAGATGGAAAGAACCGCCGCCAACTCACGCAGTCGGACGGGCCGACAATCATTTGGGGCCCTGTGTGGTCGCCGAGTGGGAAATGGATCGCCTATATCGTGGGTCAGATCCCATTCGGAGGTGGGGCGGCAAATCAGATTATGACTAATGGGGTCGTCAGTGTTGTCAATACGATAGACGGTGCCGGTGGGAAACCGATTGCGGCAACAAAAGGATTGCCAAAACAGTCTCTTCAGTGGGTGCCAAAACAACTTCTCTCTGTATCCCCAGGTGCAGAGAAGCAGACAACCCTCTGGGGGCGGCTCAAGCAAGCAAAAAGGGTAACCAAGTAGTCGCCGTATATCGGAGAAATTTATTGCAATTTCCACGTATCTCTTGTATTTTAAACTGTTAAGGAGGATATAATGAGATTTGCTATTTTGATGATTGGAGGTATTCTCCTGTTCCAGACATTGCCTGTCTCCGCTGGGACGTTCTTTGAGACATTTGATAACTTTAACTTAAAGGATTGGGAAGAAGTTACCGAACGGAATGCGCCTGCTGGCGAATGGCGGGGCATCAATGGTGTACTGCAAGCAGAAAGTAAGGATAACGCAATCCGAATGCTGGTGATAGAAGATGCAGCGTGGCACGATTATGAGGTGGAATTAGATGTCATGCCGCTTGTCAGACATGGACGCGGACACATTGTAATTGCCGCCAGAGTCAATCAGACGTATGCTGTCATTTTTGCGATCGGGAATATCTTCTGGAACACACCTTCACCGATAGTTTCGGGTGTTGTTTTGAATTTGCCTATGGGACAGATAGTAGGACTCCCGCTTTTCTTTGCCAGAATAGATAAATTTTTCAATATGGAGTTTGCCGAATTAAATGAAGTGTTCAACAGACTCGCGAGAGAGGAGGTCCAAGAAGAGATTTTGAAAGAGGGAGCAAGTATGAATTGCACAACGGTTTTACCACGCTCTTTTCTCAAAACAAGGGAGTGGAGTCATTTAAAACTGCGTGTTGACGAAGAACGGTTTACACTCTCGGTTAATGGAGAGAATGTTCTATCTTTCACCTGTCTCTTTGACAACTTTGCTTTCTTGGAGGAGGACCTTAATGTTGGAAGTGTCGGCTTCGGTCTTGCAGGCTATACCGCTCGGTTTGACAATCTCAAAATCACTGGCGAAGAGGTGCCGAACCATGGCGGTTTGTCGGTCCAACCGCAAGGCAAACTAACAGTGACGTGGGGGCAAATCAAATCGGAACAGTGAGGAAAATAAGAAGATAGTAATGAGGTCCATACGATTTTTTTCATTTTCAGTCTGATGTTGTTATATGGAAATATTTGTTCTGTCTTTAGCAAGGCACCGGACACAGCGAAAATAGTGTTTAGTTCTTTCCGTGATGGCAACACTGAAATCTACCTCATGAATCCAGATGGAAGTGAACAGGTGAACTTGACGCACGCCCCTTCCGATGATTTTTTCCCTGTCTGGTCACCCACAGGCGAGCAAATCCTGTTCGCTTCAGATCGAATTCGCGTTCACGACTTATACCTCATGGATCCGGATGGCGCAAACGTCAGGCGGGTTTTCAGAAAGGTAGCACACAGAGAACACCCAACATGGTCGCCTGATGGAAAAAGGATCGCTTATGAACGCGTTGAATTTGATGAGAGTTGGATCTATATTGCTAAAATAGACGGTACAAATGAAGAGCGAATAATCCATGGTCGTGACCCTGCATGGTCACCCGATGGCACTGAGATAGCATTTATTACCGGGCTTGCTGGACACACCCGAATTTGGCTTTTCAATCTTCGCACGCGGCGGCAAAAATCACTGCTTCCTGACGATGCGATCCAGTGGATGTGGTATCCCGCATGGTCGCCTTCCGGGGATAAACTCGCTTTTGCTTGGCTAAATCACTTCCCATTTATAGGTTTTGTTGAGCGTCAGACAATCTATATTGTAAATCGTGATGGTACAGAGATTGAGCAGATTGTTGGTGAAGCCGGTCCCAGAGCGAATGAGCCAGCGTGGTCGCCAAGTGGGGATACGCTGCTTTATTCCCAGCGTCTTGAAAACAACCGTTCCCAAATCTTCAAAATCGCTTTAGCTGGAGGGGACCCAGTGCAACTAACGCATATTCATTGGAATTATGGAGGCGATTGGTTTGATCCGGCGTATGCATTACCCGTTTCACCACAACCAGAGTTGCTAACAACGGTATGGGGAGAAATGAAGAAGGAAAACTGAAGGAGTTCTTTCGGAGGTGTCTATGAGGCGATATAAGTGTTTATCTGTTTTATGTATACTCAGTGTGGTCATGTTATACACAAGCGTTTGCGATGTCTGGGCAAAAGCACCTGAGACCGCCAAAATTGTGTTTACCTCTTTACGAAATCACGATCGCGAAGTCTATATTATGGATGCTAACGGACAAAACGAAACTAACCTTACCGAACATCCAGCAGACGATATTCAACCTACTTGGTCACCGACAGGTGAACGCATCCTTTTTGTGTCAAACCGAGAAGGTAAGCATGACCTATATCTAATGAAACCAGATGGAAGTGATATCAAGCGTGTATTTGAGGAAAAGTCTCACCGTGTCGCCGCTATCTGGTCTCCAGATGGGAAACGGATTGCCTATGTACACAACGGACTTCAACAGACGCTAAATATTGCTACAAAAGATGGGAAAGATGTTGAGGTGTTAACAACTGTAGACGATCTTCTCTATGTCAATCTTGCTTGGTCTCCAGATGGCACACAGATTGCCTTTGATAATGTCGTCCGGACGAGTAGAACACATATTGTTAATTTGCAGACGCGAACGGTGGAGCCGCTACTTCCAGAACTTCACTTTGTAATACTCAACGTCGAGTGGTCTCCGGATGGGAAACAACTTGCGTTCGCTGGCATGGAGTGCGTTGAGAACCAAGCGTGTCGTTTGAGAGGCTTTGATGATCTAACAGTGTATGTTGTTAATACGGATGGTACAGGTTTGAAACAGGTGGTCGTTAAAGAGGATTTCGGTGCTGATTATCCAGTGTGGTCTCCACGCGGGAATGCCTTGCTTTATCAACAAAAAGTTAAAGGTCTTCTCGGACATTTCGATGAAACACAACTCTTCAGACGCATATTCGGTAATGATAAGCCGAAACAACTGACTGCCATCAGTCGAAATTTGTATGCGGATTGGTTTGATCCAGCGTATGCGTTGCCTGTTTCACCACAACCGCAGTTGCTAACAACGGTATGGGGAGAAGTGAAGAAGGAAAACTGAAGGAGTGCTTTCGGAGGTGTCTATGAGGCGATATAAGTGTTTATCTGTCTTATGTATACTAAGTGCGGTTGTATTATACGCAAGCGTTTGTGATGTCTGGGCAAAAGCACCCGACACCCCAAAAATAGCGTTTACCTCCTCTGGAGATGCGAATCGAGACATCTATTTAATGAATCCAGACGGGACAGAATGGGTAAACCTCACGAACCATCCAGCGAGTGATATACGCCCCGCATGGTCTCCAACAGGTGAACAAATCCTGTTTGCCTCAGACCGCGACCGATTTCCGCGGAGCTGGGACCTGTATCTGATGGACGCAGACGGTTCAAATGTCAGGCGTGTATTCGGTAAATCAAAGGATAGATCCGGTGGAAAGTGGTCGCCAGATGGGAAATGGATTACTTATACCTCCCTTGAAAAAGGAGAATGGCACGTCTATATTGCATCAATGGATACGAAAAAAGAGGAGCGCGTGGCATTCGGTGGAAGTGGTGATTGGTCACCAGATGGAACAAAGTTAGCAATTATTGTCGGCTGGCCAAGGCGTATGCGGATTGTGATGCACAACCTTCAGACAGGTAAACAAAAATTTGTGTTTCCGCCCGAAGCACGTCCTTCATGGATGGGAGGAGGCATAGCATGGTCCCCAATAAACAACAAACTCGCGTTTTCTTGGCTCCATCGCGTACCACTCAAGGACTTCGTTGAGACAGAAACGGTCTATACTATTAACCCAGACGGCACAGACCTCCAACAGATTGTCGCTGAAGAAGGACGCGCCGCAATCAGTCCGACCTGGTCACCTCATGGCGATGTGCTCCTTTACGAAAAACTGAGCGCAGGAGCAAAATCGAAAATCTTCAAAGTTGACGTAGCTGGCGGACAACCCGTGCAGCTTACTGAACCGGGTTTCCATCTTTTGGGAGACTGGTTCGATCCAGAATTCGCGCTGTCCGTCTCACCACAACTGAAGTTGCTAACGACGCAGTGGGGAGAAATTAAAAAGGAATAAGTTCTCATTGCTTACGTTTTTAGTGGAGTTTGGACAATACAAGAATCCTTAGAATATAATCCAGAGTTTAGTACATTTTTAAGAAACCGAACAAAGCGGAATACTTAAGATGAAACACGCATTGCGTTACACAGTATTATGGGGTATGCTGATTCTATTGGTTGGGAATATCCAAGCGGCTGGAACCGGAACACTCTCTTTTTCCACCAACCCCCGGAGCCCTGACTTCTATCTCGTAGATAGTACGGGGCAGAATCTTCAAAGACTTGTGACCGATCACATAAATAAAGGTTCACCGACTTGGTCGCCGAATGGACGTTTTTTTGCCTATCAATCCGACGACGATGGAGATTCCGACATCTATATAATGGATGTTAGAAACAAGACATCCCGCCAATTAACAAACCATCCCGACAGCGACTTATCGCCAGAATGGTCACCCAATGGGAAATGGATTGCCTTTGTCTCTAACCGAACCGGGGATCTACATATCTACAGAATTGATGTAGATGGCTCAAATCTGATGCGATTGACAAAGCGTGGAGATAACAAATATCCGGCTTGGTCACCGGACAGTCAATGGATCGCTTTTGTCTCTTCTCGAAATGAGAAGAAGTCTCTCTATATAATGAATGCGAATGGAAATAAGGTAAGACAACTCGGAGAGGCATCTTTCAAGTGGGGTGGATGTACTTGGTCCCCTGATGGAACACAGATTGCGTTTTCAGACTGGGATCCTGAAGTAGAAGGAATAAACATCTTCATCGTTGACACGGATGGAAAAAACAAGCACCATCTAACCCGAGAAGAAGCAAAGGATCTTCTCTTCGATCCAAAAGTCCCACTCGCTTATCGACCTGCGTGGTCACCTGATGGTCATTGTATTGCCTATATTTTGGAGTATCTACGTGTACCTAAACCCGAAAATCCCCAAAAAGATAGAAAGATCATCTTCCCTCTGGTGCCTCGTGACGGTGTCATCTGCATCGCAAATGCCCTTGATAAAGATAAAGAAAAACTTCTTTTAAAAATAGAAGCAGTGGCAACCGATCTATCTCCTACATGGGTACCGGAGAGTTTCTTCCCTGTCTCACCGCAACCGCAATTATTACCGACGCAGTGGGGACAGTTGAAAAAGTAGGACTTTTTTCTTCCTACATTTAGAGCGCACTTCCAAGATATCCGTTCCCGTACGACCTACCTTGGTGGAATTAACCCAAACCCTATGGGTATCAAATTTTTTTCAAATCATGCACCCTTTCCGCCTCAAAATTGTATCATTAACATTTTGAATGTAAACACAATCACGTTTATGCTTTAGTCAGGGAGAATGCTGATGGTGGAAAACGATATTCAACTGATTCACAGAATTTTATCGGGTGATGAAGCGGCATTCAGTGCTTTAGTCCGAAAGTACCAAAAAAGCGTTCACGCGCTTGCGTGGCGGAAGGTTGGCGATTTTCACATCGCTGAAGAGATTGCGCAAGATGCTTTTCTCCAAGCATACAAGAACCTCGCGACGCTGAGGAATCCCAGTCAGTTTGCTGGATGGCTTTATGTTATTGCGAACAACCTTTGCAAGCGGTGGCATCAAAGTAACAAACCTGCGATGCAATCCCTGGAGGCCACATCTGTAGCAGAGGTAGGGCGATCTTCTTATAAACGTTACGTATCGGAGCAACGGGAGGCGGAAGCCATGGAACATCGCCACGAAATCGTCAAAGAGCTTCTGGAAACACTGCCGGAGAGTGAACGCACTGTGGTGACACTCTACTATCTCGGTGAAATGACAGCGAAAGAGATTGGCAACTTCTTGGGGGTCTCCGTGAACACAATTAAGAGTCGGCTTCGCCGGGCACGGCAGCGTTTACAAGCCGAAGAGCACCTGATTAGCGAAACGCTCGGAACCGTCCAGATGCCTGCCAATTTCATTGAGCGTATTATGCAGCAAGTCGCCGACATCAAACCGACACCGCCTTCGGCTGGAAAACCGTTGCTACCCTGGATCGCTTTTGGCACCGCTGCTATTCTTATAATGTTGATGATCGGTGTCGGGTCCCAATACCTCGCTCGTTTCCAGAAGCCTTACAACTTGAACGCCGAATCGGAAACGACTGTTGAAATCATTGACGCGCCTATTGTTATTGATACGCAGGTGGAACCGGATCTGCGGAACCAAGCCGGACGTTCTGATACCACGGGTAGGGGCAGCGGTGCCGGTCCGCAAGTTTCAGAACCTGTTGTTCCAGTCGCCGCGCAGATAGAAAAGGGACCACTAACAACACCACAGCAGTGGAAACCCGCAAGCGTACCAGCGAGCGGCCCCGTAGGTGGCTTACTGGTAAGTTCAAACGGCGATATCTACGCCGCTTCGCGTCTCGGTATCTATAGATTAACGCCAGATACGCGAGCATGGACGTTCCTCAGCCCTATCGCTTTGAAGAGCTCTACAACTTTGATGGCACCCGTCGTGATACCGATGGCGGAGCAAAACGGGACCCTTTATCTTGTTTCTGGCGATGAAGTCCTTATTTCAACCCATAGAGATGAGATATGGGAGCCGGTTGGCACCCGTCCCAAAGGTGTTGCTGTCGCATTGGTCGTAACGGATGAAGCCTTGTACCTCCTGCTGAGCGATAAAGGCGTTTTCCGATCTGAAGATATGGGACAGCAGTGGACACCCCTCGGTGGTGAAGTGATGGATAGAAACATCTTTGCTTTGGCGACTATTGAAAACACCGTATTTGTCGGAACAAATCAGGGACTCTACCGTATCAATCCAATGCATAATTCGGCAATGGATATATGGGAAAAATTGCCGCTAACGACCACTAAAGCTATCCACTCCTTAGCGACCGCCGAGAACAATCTCTATGTCGGAACAGGCCCCAACTTGGGTGCTTCAAGCGAGGAAACGCGGGAAGAGGTATCCGCCGAGGTATCCGCCGGGCAACCCGTGTGGGAAATTTTCCGGTCAACCGATTTCGGCGATTCGTGGACTGAAATCACACCGACAGGCGAGCCAGCCTTGACGTGGCTATCGCCGGGCATTAAGGTCCTTACAGTTGGCAAAACGCTTTGGGCATTGGGATACACTGGGTTCCAATGCCGATCCACTGATGCCGGCGAAACATGGACAAACCACGGATACAAAAAATTGGATCCGCTTTCAATGATGAATTCGTTTATGCTGAGCGTATTCCCCGCTGTTGGCATGGACGAAAATATCCTGTTCAAAGCCAGTCCTTTTGGACTTATCCGTTCAACCGATGCTGGCGAATCGTGGCATCCGTTTATGACAGGCATGGTGGGAACCCAAATATCTAACTTAGTCGCATTCAAAAACGCGCTCTACGCCTATACCGGTACAAATATCGCGAAATCCACCGACGGTGGGATGTCATGGAGAGACTTGCGATTCACCCCTGATCAATTAACACCAGAATTAGGATCGGCATCGGAAGTTGGGCTTCTACTCAGTTCTTCGCAGCTGGCAATTTCTGACGATAAACTCTACTGCATCGGCAGCGCAGTTGCCGCAGGTATAGAAAAGGCACAGCAACGCATCTTCCACCTTTCTAAGAATGGTGGTGCGCTGGTGCTTATGTCAGAAGCCCCTATTTTTGTTGAAAATCTTTCTATAGAGCCGCCAAAAACTGCATCACAAGAGATGTTGGAAGAAAATATACCCGATGATGCCCCTAACGACCATGAGAAAGCCGATGAATCGACAGACACAACTCGCGAGTCCATAGAATCTCACAGCGCGTTTGCAGTCAGCGGCGAAACGTTCTATGTGGAATATCAGCGGCGGCTCCTGCGGTGGAGACGCGGCGAACCTGAATGGTTCAACACTGGATTGATGGACATTGGCACTGCAGTTGGCGATAATAGTTCTAATGGTTTCGCCCTTGCGGTTTCAGGTGAAACCGTCTACGTTGGCAAACGCGATGGACATCTGTTCCGATCACTTGATAGCGGGAACACATGGAAAGACCTGACCGCAACGCTACCACTCCGATTTAAACATTTCAACGATATTGTTTTTGCGGGTTCAGCGGTTTATGTTGCCACGGATACGGGGGTCTTAACATCGGCGGAGGGTGAAAATTGGCGCACAATAACCGATAAAGTCGGTACACACACCGTCGTAGACCGAGTTGCCGTAGATGATATAACGGTTTATGGTGCTGGCGATACGGGTGCCTATCAATTGGATACTCGCGGCAGATGGGAACAGATCTCGCCAAACGTACCAAGCAGCGTCATTTCTGTTGCTGTCAAGGGTAACAGACTTTATATTCTTACCGAACGGAGCGGGATGTTTTATGCCTCGCTTGAGAAGAAAAACGATTGATATTCCCAGCAATTCTCCCATCAAAAACCGCTTATTTTTTATCTCATTCAATTTTTTTTCCATTATGCACCTTTTTGCCCTTCAAATTGTATCATTAAGCGATAAATAAAGGTTTAGGCAATTTTGGGACGAAAGTAAAAGGAAGGAATTCTCTCAGAAGGCAACTGCCTTTTGGAGGAGATTTGTTGAATGGTGCTCCTTCCTTTCCGCCCAAACTTATTTTCATAGATATTCTGTCTAAGGAGGAAAAAGTATATGTTTTACTTTCGATCACGATATCAGTGTCTGTTGAATCTATTGACGTTTTGTGTCCTTCTCGGATGTGCAGCAGTTTGCGGCTGTGCAGAATCCGAAAACCGCAACGCGTTAGCCCCGGCAGAAACAATGACGCAACCAATCTCTGAAGAAATGGTGGCAGCGGTGCTGGCGGCTGTAGAAAAAAATATGTTCGCCGCAGAAATGGAATCCGCACCGCAATTTGAGGCAGTGCCAATGGCACCGATGCTAAGGCCCCCTACAGTTGCAGAGGTGATGGCGGCGTTGCGTCTGGAATTTCCTGGCAACGTTTTAGATGACGACTTCACAAGGATTCGAGAAATTATCGAGTCAGAAACCTACTTACAATTCTTAAAACGTACCTATCAGGAATATCAGTTTCAGAATTTCGATGAGTTTTGGGCGTTAGCGTCCGTGGATACGGAGCGGTACCTGGAACTTTTGAACAAATATTTTAAGCCACCCCAGCCCGAACCCACTGCGGAGGATGTCGATGTGCTTCACTATATGGCTTTGTTTGAGCGCAATTTAAACGTCCGCCTATATCACGGGCCAGTCGCAGTAAATGAAGTTATGGTGGAAATGATGATGAATGAACCCGTACACAGTTGGTTAGAACAACGCTTTGTTGGTGCCGATGCAGTAAATATTCTGCTTCTAATAAAACTTTTGGTCTATCACAGCATTCTGGTCGATGAACTGCAAGAGGAAGATCGTGAAAAGATCCATGCCCTTTTTGTTGAACATGGCACTCAAAAAGGGTTTTTACGGGTCGCGCTCCAAGAACCGGTGAGCCTCGGATATGTCCTCAAAGATTTTACAGACGTTCAGGTGTTCCGGAAATGGGTTGATGGAGAATTCAGTGAAGTCGCCTGGTGGAAGCAAAATGAGGACAACGAAAAATAGGAACACATTCGCCTGCAGCACTACGATATTGCAGGCAGCGTGTTACGGTGAGTGTCCGCTGGTCCATCCTAACCTTCGGAGAATATAATGAACATACGATGCTTTCAAGGTCAGCGTTTTTTCAACCGACTCGGAGTCTGTCTCTTTTTAGGGGTCTCACTATTTTGCGCGTGTCAATCCAGTCCCGACCCAAGCGTTGTAAAGCCCGAAAAAGGAGACATTGAAACAGAAAGTCGTATTGAGCCAATTGCCCGACCCCCAACGCCCGAGGAGACGTTTGAACAACTCAAGCGGGAAAACCTCCCTAACATTTTAGATGAGGATTTCAAAACGCTCCGACGGCTCGTCGCATCTAAAACCTATTTAGATTTTCTCAGACGTAACCATCCGTTAGAAGCTCGATATCAGACGTATGCTGCGTTCTGGGAAATCGCATCGGCTCATCCATCGCGATACATGCCATTTTTGAAGCAGACGCTTGAGAAACCTGACGAAGAAGATGCCGCGAATGCACATCTTTTCGCTGTACACTACAGACATGTTCTGACGCGTGGATACCATGGCGAAGATCCTGATACTTTTCAAGACGAATTGAAGAAGTTGTTCGCCGGTCCCGGAATGAATATAGGATTTAAGCATTTTGTGGGCGACAAGCGTAATGTTTTGAATGGGCTTGAAATCGCTTTCCTTGCCTTGGAAATCGACCTTTACGTTCAAAGAACTGAGCGGACAGATGCTGCGATCGCTAAGGAATTGTTTGATAAACACGACGAGCATGATGCACTTATTTGGCTCGCGCTCAAGGACCCCGTATTAATCGGATATATTCTCAAAGATTTTACGGACACTCAAGTGTTCCGGCGATGGATGGGTGGCGAATTTCATCAATAGGGATCAATTTAGCGTGTACGATAACAAAACTTTTATCTTTGGAGGAATCAAAGTGAAACGTATTCTCGTTTTCGCAAGCATCGCTATTGCGATGCTATACCAACTTGGCTGTTCGCTTGATAAAGAGCAAACACAATCTGAGAATCCTATAACCAACGATGCAACATCCGTTCTTAACGCCCCACGCTTTGTCGGAAATGTTGTATTGGAAAATATGTATGCGGATGAAGCTGGAAAATTGGCAAGCAAAACACCCCTGGAAATCATTACCGTGCTTGAAGGCACTGGCAAAGTCAGTCTTCAGGCTCGATTTCGGTCAGTCCAAAACGGGCCTTTTGGATCACCCGTTTACGAATGTGAACTGATTGATGAATCAGCAGAGGTTGCCCGGGGCATGTCAGGCAGTCCGGTAGGCCCCCCGGGCCGCGTCATGGGTGCGCTCGCCTTCGCATACTGGTATAGTAAACCGCCGTATCGGTTCTTGGTCACACCCATTGATTATATGGAGACAGCCATAACCCATCCAACGTTTGGTGAGTTTTTGGAGGCAGAAGGGGTACCTGGAGCCCCTGCCCTGGCAATGAATGCATTGTACACACCTGTCAAAACACCTGTGATGCTTACAGGGATTCAGCCCCACAGAATTCAAGAACTTTCTTCGCATCTCTCTGGCTCAAAATTCGATTTTGTTGAATTGCTCGGTCATATCGGCGGCGCGCCTGCGGCACCGCCTGCAGGTGCTACAACAAAACTCTTTGCGGGGGATATGATTGGTGTCGCCATCGTTACAGGAGATGTTACGAGCCTCATTGGTTATGGGACGGTGACACAGGTTTATGACGATAAATTTATAGCCTTCGGTCACCCATTCTTTGCAGATGGGAAGTCCGCATTACCGGTATACAGAGCTGTAACCCATGGAATCAGGTCCAGCTTGGCGGCGCCAACTAAATCTGTCTCAGCGTATGGAAATCCAATCGGGACAATAACTAAAGACCTGCATCCTGCGATTGTAGGGGAACTCGGACCAGGACCGGCAATGATTCCTGTGAAGGTCTCCTATCATCCGGTTAACAACACACCTATAGAGAAACATCACGTTGTAGCTTACGGACAAGAGTGGGCGATTTCGTACGTTGCCGCAGTAACAATGGACGCAATTCGGATGGAGCGGAATGCTGCAACAGTGGCAGGAACCGTGACGCTTCACTTTCAAGAGACCGAAACTGTGTATACAGAAAAGTTTCGGACCGCCTCTTCAAACCCATTTTTCGATGTGTTCATAAAGACGGGTTCAATTATTAATGCGTTCACCGATACACTTACAAACAGCGCGGGCAAAGCAACATTGAAAGCGGTGTCGATTGCTATCGTGGACAAACCGCAAATTGCCATAGCCGAAATTGACGAAATTATTGTGCCTGCTGAAGTGATGCCTGGCGAAAGCCTTACGGTTTCGGTTGTGCTACTTCCGCACTGGAGTACTGCTGGTGCTAAGCGGATCATTCAAAGAGATGTTATACTTGACATCCCTGACGGCTTCCCGATGGGTGAAGCAAACCTCACGGTTTCCGCCGCCGCCGATGAATCAGTTGACGACACAGAATTCACACAACTCTTTGGCGATATTTTCGATGAACTCTTAGGTACGGAAGATGATGATGATGAAAAACCGTTGCCAAGGAACCTCGACGAACTCATCCGTCAGAAGGAAGAAGATCAGATGGATGCGGGATTAATTACAATAACCCTTACGCCATCGGCTTTTGGCGGTGGATTCCCATTACCAGAAGATTTACCGCTGCCAGAGAATGGCGAAGAAGGTGAAGGAGATAATGGAGAAATTCCAGAAGGTTTTCCATTCCCAGAAGGTCTCCCATTGCCGGAAGGCTTCCCACTCTCGGACGATGCTGAGGAACAGCCTATAGAAGCTGAACTCATTATTGAGGGGTTTATCGTAACAGGGTCTAAAGAGGCACAAATTACGATTAAAGTAGGAGACCTGGGAGCCGGTGTGCTGCCAATAGAAGGCGCAGAATAATAATCTCAGAACGCTATTGTATGGACAGGTATCCGTGCCTGTCCATACGGCATTATGGAATCAATTTTCGCAACGTCTGAATCAGTGTGCTTTCTGAAAACCATTTGCCTGCCACGCGCCACACACTGCTCGAAAACGTCGGATAGACGTGGATCATCGCGCTCAACTTCCGCAAAGGAATCCCTTGTTGCATCGCCAGCACATACTCGTGAACGACTTCTCCCGCATTCGCGCCGACAAGATGAACCCCCAATATCTTTCCAGTCCACCGACTCGCAATAACCTTGCTGAAGCCGTGTGTCTCGCCTTCCGCGACGGCTCTATCAACGTCCGCTTGGTCGAGTGTGAACACGTCAACATCCCCATATTTCTCGCGTGCCTCTGCCTCGGTGAGACCACAACGGGCAACCTCCGGATCACAGAAGGTCGTCCACGGCACGACAGCATAGTTGATCGTTTTGGAGAATGGAAAGAAGATATTCCGAAGGAGCAGCTGCGCTTGGAAAGCGGCGACGTGTGTGAACAGGTAATGCCCGATTACATCACCCGCGGCGTAGATGTTCCTGACGCTTGTCTGAAGTCTGTTGTTAACTTCGATCCCGCGTCTACCCACCTGCACCCCGATTTTTTCGAGTCCTAACCCTTCAACGTTCGGCGCGCGTCCCGCCGCAATCAAAATCTTGTCAAAGGTCTGTTCTGCTGTCCCGGTTTCACTACCATCGAACTTTATATTTATGCCTTCTTGACTTTCGGCAACTTGCTCGATATTGGTATTGAGTCGGATCGTGACCCCCTCATCACGGAGGTAACGCAGCATCTGCTCAGAGACATCGGTATCCTCTTTTGTCAAGATACGTTCGCTCCGTTGGGCGATTGTCACATCGGCACCAAGACGGTGAAATGCTTGTCCGAGTTCGATACCGATCGGACCCGCACCGATGACGAGCAGCCGTTCCGGGAATTCTGCCAACTCCCATACAGATTCACTGTCGAGATAGCCACAAGATTCCAATCCGGGTATAGGTGGCGCGAGCGGACGGGAACCGGTACTGATTACAAATTTTTTGCTTTTGAGCGTGCGCGTCTCTCCACTTTCAGTATCTGCCACAATGAAGGTATCAGGTGATTCAAAATGCCCATCTCCAAAGATGACATCGACCCCCATCTCGCGAAACCGCTCCGGGTTATCGTGTTCCTCTTCTATGGCGTGTTGTGTCCCCTGCACATACGCCATCACACGTTCCCAGTCAGGTATGGCATCGGGGACAGCAATGCCGTATTTCTCCGCGTTTTGGATGGAATTCGCCACCTTCGCCGCTTTCAGGAGTGCTTTAGAGGGCACGCACCCCGTCCAGAGGCAGTCGCCACCAATGCGATGCTTCTCCACAAGCGCGGTCTTTTTGCCTAATCTTGCCCCTGCCACGGCAAGCACAAGTCCCGCGCTACCGCCGCCAATGATCGTCAAATCGTATACAGCCACGATTTTGTCTCCATGGTGGACCGTTTATCAGAGCCATTTAGTTCTTCTTTTTTAGTCAGCTTACCCAAAGCGTCGCAATTCGGAGATCGCTCCTACAGCGGAAGGTTCTGGATTTGGAAATCCGTCCTATAGGAGGAGTGAACGCCTCTGGACTATCTACCGTTGTTGACGCAACACTCTGCCCGGCAGCTGCCGCGTCACGTTGCCATCTTCGACAACTGAAACGCCGTTGACGAATACCCAGTTTACACCGACAGGCGATTGCACCGGATCGAACCATGTAGACCTATCTGCAACGGTTTCTGGGTCGAAAACAACAATGTCCGCGGCAAGCCCTTGGCTGATTCTGCCGCGGTCGTGGAGTCGGAAACGTTCGGCAGGGAAACCGCTCATCTTGTAAATCGCTTCTTTCAGCGAGACCAGCTGACGTTCACGCACGAACTTACCAAGATACTGCACGAAACATCCGTAACTCCGGGGATGTGGATGTGGGATGTTATAGACACCATCGCTCGCGATCATCATACGGGGATGGTTTGCTGTCTGATTCAGGATGCGTTCATTTTCTTCGGGCGGTGTCGCCCACGGCATCACGAAGGTCTCAATCGCGGCTTCTTCGCAGATGAGATCGAAGGCGAATTCTTCGTTAGATTTACTTTCACTTTCGGCGGCTTCAGCAAGCGTCATACCGATAAACCTACCGGAACGGTTGTAGCCCACAATTTGACTACCGTCGCGTAACTCGCCTCGCAAGTATGTAACCGATTTTTCTCGGACTGCAGGGTCCTCAAGACGTGCTAACATATCAGCCGGGGCACCCGTCTGAAATTCCATCGGAAGCATCATCGCGAGATGGGTCATACCGGCGGGATAAAGGTAGGATTCAAAGGTCAGATCTACCTGTTCTTTCTCAACCCGTTCAAGTATATCAGCGGCTTCATCGTCCACCCGTTCATGTGAGATATGCACAGGAATCCCGGCGCGTTGGGCAATTTCAATCGTCTCCTCCCACGCCTGCTTTCGACCGAGGATACGGTACCGGATATGTGCTGCATAGATTGCGTCGTAACTTGCCGCGATCTTTGAAAGATACACAAGTTCGTGCAAATCGGCATTCGCGGATGGCTGATAATCCAGTCCTAAGCAGAGGCAGCACGCCCCTGCTTCTAACCATTCGCGTGTTGTCTGTTCCATCGCTTTCAATTCATCGGGCGTTGCTGGGCGCGGGTCCCATCCCATCGCACCGATGCGAACAGCGCAGTGCGGTACTTGTGGATATAGGTTCGCTGGGATGCGTCCGTCGAACATACTGAGATACGCATCCGGGGTCTGCCAGTTGAGCGGCAGTTCAGCATCGCCATAGGCAAACTGCGTGTAATGCCACAGTTCTTTCGCCTGTTCCGGTGGTAAAGGTGCCCAGCCAAAACCGTCTGGTGCAGCCAAGTGTGTCGTTACACCTTGACTGACCGCTGCAAACTGGTCACGTCCACCGAGCAGAGAGATCTCTGAATGTACATGTACATCGACGAAACCGGGGCAGACGACCTGTCCATTCACAGAAATTCGGCGAGATGTTTCTGCTTCCGCGAGGTCACCAATCGCGACAATCTTATCGTCTTGGATGCCGATGTCTGCAACGAATGGCTCCCGTTTACCCGTTCCATCAACTATATTTCCGCCTGCAATAATTGTGTCAAATCTCATAAAATTCTCCTCTGTTGTTGATTGAGTCTATCACTGAAAATGGCGTATGTCAATATAAAACTTAGGTCAACATGCTCTCCGAAACACAACACTCATCACGATTTTCCTTTGACAAAAAATCTGATGCCTGATACAATAGCAGTTAGGATTTAACTTAAATTTGCAACCGAAATTTCTTAACCCACAATAGGAGGAAACTCATGCATCAAGTCTACACTTTCATCAAGGCATTGTCCGCAGGTCTATATTCCGTATTCGGGATAGTCCTATTGTCGTTGACGATTGCGTTGAGCGGTTGTAGTGAGGATCCTTCTGGTGGAAGCGGTTTCACGGATGTAGCACGCGGTGAGCCTACTATAGTCGATTCAGTTTTAGCGATTAGTGTCTTTGATGACAGACCCGACGGTATCACGAATACGTTCTTTGCCGAGTTCAACGATCAAGTGTATTTATGGATATTGTGGGCGAATATTACAGAAGAACATACGGTTGAAGTCAGGTGGTACTCCCCAGAGGACGGTATTGACGATCCACCGTTCTGGGAAGAGAAACAGACCTTTACCTCTACAACCGGCGATAAAATTACGTGGTTTTATATTGATCTACCCGACCCAGACATTACAGGTGAGTGGTTCGTTGAAGTCTACCTTGATGGTGACCTCTTTGAGCGGAGCCATATCTTCTGGGTAGAGTAACCACCTGCCGCACCCAGATGGAGAGAAATCATGGATAGACTCAGAATTGCACATATCGGCACAGGCAGACGTGGTGCCGGTACCTACCTCCCTCTTATCTCAAAATTGGCAGGCGACCTTGAGTTAGTCGCTGTTTGTGATCCACGCGAGGAGAGTGTTGCTGAGCAGGGTGAGAAATACAACGTCCCTGCCTACACGAACACCGAGCAGATGTTAGACACAGTAAAGCCTGATATCTGTTCGATCGTGATTACACCGAGTAACAATCACATTCCGGGATTGCTCTGCTCCGGGCGCGGTATCAGTTATTGTACAGAGACACCGATTGATACCGATCTCGGATGGGCGGACAAAATGATCGCCTCCGCACAAGAGAACGGCATAAAACTGGAAGTCAACGAAAATTATTATCGCGTGCCTACAGAGCGGATAAAACGGGAGATGATTCTCGCGGGTGTTTTCGGCAAAGTTAATGTCGCCTACAACGACTTCCGGGGACACGGCTATCACGGCATTGGTCTCATCCGCAGTTATGTCGGTTTTGAAAACGAGCCGGTGCAAGTTTACGGTTTCCGAAAGGGGTATGACGTTCAGGAGCACGTCTGGCGGAAAGGGCAACCCAAGCGCGATACTGAGGATTGGCAACATGCAGTGATTGAGTTCTCAGATGGTGCTGTCGGCATCTTCAATTTCAGCGGTCTCTCCTACGGCTCCCCGCTGCGCGGCTTTAACGGCTCAAAGTTCTACGCAGCGCGCGGGATGTGTTTCCGAAACGACGCTGTAATTTTGAACGACACTGCTGATGAACAGCGCGCGATTACTGTCACACGCAGAACCAATACCGTTGATGGTTATGAAACCTTAGCCGCGCTTGTCGCCGACACCGACCCTGAAGTGGTTTGGGAAAACCCGTTGCAGAATTATCCGCTCAGCGATGGCGAAATTACGGTCGCTTCGGAACTGATGAGCCTCGTCAATGCTGTTCGCGATGATACAGAACCGGAGTACGGCGCATACAACGGTCGCAAGGACCGCGAAATTGATGTTGCAATGGCACGTTCATGGTCAAACAACGGCGCACCTGTTACTTTCCCATTTGATTATGAGAAACGTTGAACACTCAAAAGATCGACGACGAAAAACCAGCGAAGGACATCTACGGTTTTGTAAGACCTTCTTTGTTGATGGCTAACGGCTGACAACTGAATTTACCTTGCCGTTTGTGCTGAGATTCTGTATACTTTAAAAGGAGAAAGTACAAAACGCAACAGGAGCGAGACATGTTGAAAAAAGGGCGGTTTGTTCTTATTCTTCTATTCGTATTCAGTTATAGCGCGACGTTGATGGGAAACGAATGGGCAAACTACTATTTCCCCGATACACTTGGCAGCTACTGGACCTACGAAGACCAGGACGGTGAAGAATTCACGCGCTACGCCATAGAACCACAGGATGTTGATGGCGAAACCTATCGCGCGTTCAGTTATGACCCGCCGTTAGAAGATTGGGCAGACTATCAATATTATGTTCACCCCTATTTCTACCAAGTTGGTGATGAATGGGTAGCCTTCTTTACCGGTGATGAAATTGAAAACGCCTTTAAGGCAGTCGTGGCGAACAAGTTGGAAGAGGGTGTGTTGGAACCGCTCAAAGAACTACTGGATAAGACTGTTCCACCCGGCGTTACTTTTGAAATTAGTACTTCCGTTGAAGCAGAGGCACAAGACTACTTTTATCTTCTTCCAACACCGGTCACCTACAATGAGGAATGGAACTCAATGTCGGCACATGGGAAATTCGTCATTAGAATTGATGTAGCCGGTGACCCGAACGAAATTCCACCCGGCGGTGCCTTAATATTCACTGTCAATTTCGATGTTCCACAAACAGGAACAGTTAAAACTACAGAAACTGTCCAGACACCAGCGGGTACATTCGAGGACTGTTTGAAAATTGAATTCCAATCAGAGATGGAAATGACACTTGAAACATCTCCGCCTATGGAAGGAACGCAATCCATGTTGCCGGACAATTCAAAATCGTTGACAACCCTCTGGTTAGCACCTAATGTCGGACTCGTTAAAATGGAACAAGAATCTGAAAATAGCGACACCTCGAAAACTTTTGAATTGACGAACTACGAAATCAAATCTACTGAATCAGGAAGCGGCGAAACCAATTAAGCCGGATTCCTGAAGCCTCGCTTTCGGGAATTGTGAACGTTCCTGAAAGTGCCAAAAGGAACTCTACATGTTGAAAAAAAATCGGTCTGCTTTTGTGCTTCTACTCGTCTTCGGTTTCAGCGGGACATTGATGGGAAACGAGTGGGCAAATTACTATTTCCCAGATGTTCTTGACAGTTACTGGACCTATGAAGACCATGACGGTGAGGAATTAACGCGCTACGCCATAGCACCTGAAGAAATTGATGGCGAAACCTATCGTGCGTTCAGTTATGAACCTGTCTTGGAGGACTGGGCAAACTATCAGTATTATTTTCATCCTTATTTCTACCAAGTCAGTGACGACTGGGTGGCGTTCTCTGTCGGTGATGATATCGAAAATGCGACACGGGCGGTCACGGAGCAACAGTGGAACGAGGCTATGGTCGTGATGAAACAACAGTTGAATAATCAACTGCCACCCGGGATGAACCTTGACCTCAATGTGACATACGATCTTGATATACAAGCACAAGACTTTTTCTATCTTCTGCCAACCCCTGCGACGTTCAATGAGGACTGGGAGGCTTCGCGCGTTGATGTGGAAATGGATTTGCAGATTGAGATTACAAGCAACTTGGACGGCTTTCCACCAACAAGTCAGGCAATCACAATGTTCCTGACCCTTGTTGAAACTGGAAATGTCACTGGCACAGAAACCGTCGAAACGTCTGCTGGTACGTTTGAAGATTGCCTAATAATCGAGTATAAAATGGATGCCACAATAGAGACTGAACCGGACCTACCAGAAGCGAAAACCTTGTTTGCAGATGCATATAAAGGGACGTTAACAACGCTCTGGCTCGCGCCGAATGTCGGCATTGTTAAAATGCTGCAAGAATCCGAAAATAACGATACCGTCAAAACCCTTGAACTAATGAACTATGAAATCAAATCCACTGAATCAGCAAGCGGTGAGGATGATTAATTCCGTTTCTGAAGGGATGCTTTCGGGAACTTGAGAGTTTGACGAGAGCCACAAAAGGAATCTCTTATGTTGAAAAAGATGCAGCCTATTCTTCTGCTTTTACTCATTTTCGGTTTAAGCACGATGTCAGTCGGAAATGAATGGGCAAACTACTACTTTCCAGATACAGTCGGCAGCTACTGGACCTATGAAGACCAAGACGGGAACGAATTAACGCGCTACGCCATAGCACCTGAAGATATTGATGGCGAAACCTACCGCGCGTTCAGTTATGATCCGCCCTTGGCAGACTGGGCGGACTTTGAACATTACATTCACCCCTATTTTTATCAGGTCGGGGACGACTGGGTCGCGTATTTTGTTGGTGCTGAAATTGAAAACGGACTTAAAGCACACACAGCGCAAGAGATGGAAGAAGTACTTCCTATACTACGTGAACAGATGCTCGGTGGGGCACCTGAAGGCGCAGCGGTCTCTCTTGATTTGAGCTACGATATTGAGGTGGAATCGGCGGATTACTTCTATCTACTACCGACACCTGCTACATACAATGAAGAATGGACTGCACTGGAGTTAAATGTCGGCCTCACCCTTACAATGGATATCCAAGGGGCACCTATGGAGATACCGGGCGGCGCACCGACTATCAAAACCCATAGTACTATCGTTGAGACTGGCGTGGTCACTGGCACAGAAACCGTCGAAACGTCTGCTGGCACGTTTGAGGACTGCTTGATAATTGAATACCGGACAGACGAAACTGTGCAAGTGATTGTGTCTATACCCGGTGTCGAACCACAAGCGCCTGAAGAACGAGAAGCCACCACTGTTACAACGATCTGGTTGGCACCTAACATCGGTATCGTCAAATTCAGACACGAGCATCCAGAAGCTGACGAAGCAAAGGAGCAGCTCGGATTGGAACCCGATGGAGAAAGAACCCTTGAACTAACGAACTACGAAGTCAAAGGTTCGCCTTCGGAGGCAGAATGAGCACCTTCCCTATCTATCGACCGAGGCGACTTCGGGCAAATGAAAACCTGCGGCGGCTTGTCCGAGAAACAGCACTTTCTGTCAACGACCTCATTTATCCGATGTTCGTTGTTCATGGACATAATACGGCAACCGAAATTTCTGCGATGCCCGGATGCTACCAATACTCGGTTGACAGGCTCGTCACTGCCGCGAAGGAACTCGCTGCACTCGGAATTCCCGGCACAATTCTGTTCGGCATCCCGGCGGCGAAAGATCCGCTCGGTACTGAGGCTTATGCCAATGACGGTATCATTCAACTCGCAGTCCGAGCGATCAAAGATGCCGTGCCTGACCTGCTTGTGATGACAGATGTCTGTCTCTGTGAATACACTGACCACGGGCATTGTGGTGTCATTGAAGATAGCGAAGTACAAAACGACCCGACGCTGGAACTCCTCGTTAAAGAGAGCCTTTCGCATGCTCGCGCCGGTGCTGATGTCATTGCCCCTTCAGATATGATGGACGGTCGCGTCGGCGCAATTCGAGATGCATTGGACGAAAACGGGTATGAGAATATACCCATTATGGCGTATGCCGCCAAATATGCCTCAGCATTTTACGGTCCCTTTCGCGAAGCTGCGGAATCCGCACCGCAATTTGGGGACCGCCGCTCCTATCAGATGGACCCACCGAACGCGGTGGAGGCACTACGCGAAGTCGCATTGGATATTCAGGAAGGTGCCGACATTCTCATGGTGAAACCCGCGCTCTCTTATCTGGATGTTATCCATCGGGTCAAAACAGAATTTCAGGTGCCTGTCGCTGCCTATAACGTCAGTGGAGAATATGCGATGGTTAAAGCAGCAGCGCAGAACGGTTGGATCGATGAAGAGCGGGTCGCATTGGAACTTTTAACAAGCATCAAGCGCGCAGGCGCAGATATGATTTTAACGTACTTCGCAAAATCAGTAGCCAGTGGCCAGTGGTCAGTAACCAGTTAAGAGACTGTTAGATTAACCTAATATTTTTTTAACTGGTAACTGGTAACTGGTAACTGGTAACTTCCCTGGAGGAAATGGTTTGGAGAGCAATAAATCCTTAGCCGCATGGCAAAAATCACAACAGTTTATCCCTGGCGGGGTCAACAGTCCCGTCCGAAATTTCAGCAAAGTCGACGGGCATCCCCGCTTCATCGCACGCGGAGACGGTTCAAAAATATACGATGTCGATGGAAACGAATATATTGATTATGTCGCCTCATGGGGCCCCTTAGTTTTAGGGCATGCGCATCCGGACATTGTGGAGGCTATCAGTACAGCAGCCTTGAACGGCACGAGTTTTGGGGCACCAACGCTATTAGAAACAGAACTCGCCGAAACTATCGTCAGTGCTGTCCCTTCCATTGAAAAGGTGCGCCTTGTCAATTCCGGCACCGAAGCCACAATGAGCGCAATTCGCGTCGCACGCGGGTATACCGGTCGCGATAAAGTCCTTAAAATCGATGGATGCTACCACGGTCATGTGGACTACCTGTTGGCAAAAGCCGGTTCGGGGGTCGCAACGTTTGGACTTTCTGATAGCGGCGGTGTCCCTGAAGATTTCGCACGCAATACACTCACTGTTCCCTTTAACAACCCCGATGCAGTCCGCGAAGCAATAGAAGCCAATCCTGACGAAATCGCCTGTCTCATTCTCGAACCGATTATGGGCAATATGGGTATCATCCCACCCCGTGACGGGTACCTCAATCAACTCCGTGAAATCACCGAAGCACACGGTATCGTACTCATCTTCGACGAAGTTATCACCGGCTTTCGGGTGGCGTATGGCGGTGCCCAGACCTACTATAACGTCACACCTGACATGACCTGTTTAGGGAAAATTATCGGTGGCGGTTTACCCGTTGGGGCGTACGGCGGAAAACGGGAGATCATGCAGTGTGTCGCCCCAGAAGGCGAGGTCTATCAGGCAGGAACATTGTCCGGTAACCCTTTAGCCGTTACAGCAGGGATCACAACGCTTAAAAGGCTTGCTGAACCGGGGGTTTATGAACAACTCGAAACCCGAGCTGCAGTTCTCGCAGACGGACTCGCTGAAGCAACCGAAAAACACGGTGTTGATGCTTGGCACAGTCGCGTCGGTTCGATGCTGATGCTCTACTTCACGCCGGAAACCGTCACAGATGCCGATGGCGCACGCACAGCGGATACTGAACGCTTTCAACAATACTTCTGGGGACTCGTAGCGCGCGGCGTTTATGTCGCACCCTCTCAGTTCGAGGCAGGGTTCGTTTCTTTGGTCCATTCCGAAGACGATATCAACAAAACCGTTCAAGCCGCAACACAGGTATTGGCGAATCTCGTTTAGGAGTTTTCAGTCATCAGTTCGGTTTTCTCTCACTGCGAGGCATGAAAAACCTTTCAGTTTTCAGTGGTTACCAGATGTGTCCTTTCTGGCAACTGGACACTGGACACTGGCAACTTCTTTACTGATAACTATTACATTATGTCCAACTTTGATCAAATTGTTGAATTAATTGCCGATGATCTCGGTGCTATTGAGGTGAAACTCACGGAACACACCGCCAGCGAGTATAGTTTCGTCGATATGGCAGTCCAGCATGTCGTGGAGGGTGGTGGCAAACGGCTCCGTCCTATCCTTGTTGTGCTTTCTGCCAAGGTCTGTGGATATACAGGAAACGATGCACACATACTTGCCGCTGTCGTTGAGCTCATCCATGTCGCATCGCTGGTTCATGACGATGTGCTTGATGAAGCCGCGATCCGACGTGGACGTGAGACGTTACAGACGAAATGGGGCAATAAAGTCGCTGTCCTTGTCGGAGATTATCTCCATGCGCGTGTCCTCTCTATGCTTGTAGCCCGCCGTGCTGATGACCCAGCCATGGCGATCCTCGCCGATACCACGCAGGCAATGTGCGAAGGTGAAGTTATCCATGCATATAAGAGCGGTGATTTTGACATCTCCGAAGCCGAGTACCTCAAAATCATCAGTTTCAAGACCGGTAAATTGATCGCTGCGTCCTGCACCCTCGGCGCACACCTCGGAAACCCAACAGACACACAGCAGGTTGAGGCACTCACAACCTACGGACAGCACATTGGGACGGCTTTCCAAATTGTCGATGACGTGCTTGATTTCACGGAAGATGCTGATAAATTAGGAAAAAACACATTCGGTGACCTCCGTGAAGGAAAACTCACCTTCCCCATCATTTATGCCCGAACTGTTTGTGATGATGATGAAAAGCAGATGTTGGAAAAAGTCCTGAATCCTAACACCGACGAAGCCGAGGCGATCGCCTTTGTTGATGCCCTGTTCCAACGATATGGTGTCGAGACGCACTGTTTGAAGGTCGCCCAAGGCTATGCCGACCGTGCTAAAGCAGCGTTGACAGACTTACCAGAGACTCCTGCCCGCGTCGCACTCGAACAACTCGCAGACTACGTCGTTTCACGCGAGTCATGAGGAATGGCTATCAGTTTTAACCAAGAACGCGATTTTCGATATTTAAAAATATGCGCGCGTTCTTGGTTAAGGAAACCATCGGCTGTCGGTTAAAGAGATTTTTGATTAATCAGACCACCTCTTAATTGATAACTCTCACTGCGAGGCAAACCAACAACTGGTAACTATCGCGAAATGTTTTATCCTGCACACGTAAACCTTCAAGATCGAAAATGCCTCGTTGTTGGCGGTGGTCCTGTTGCTGAGCGGAAAGTCGTCGCTATGCTCATCAGTGGCGGCGATGTTACCGTGATTAGCCCCGATGCAACGGTATTGCTAACCTTCCTCGCACAGATCGGCACGATTCGCTGGTACAAACGGCAACTGAAGGCAGGTGACACGCGCGGCTATTTCCTCGTTTGTGCTGCCACTGATTTCACTGCTATTAACAGTGCTGTCTTCACAGAAGCGCACGAAAAAAACAAGATTCGCTTGGTCAATGTCGTTGACGTTATCCCACAATGCACCTTCGCCGCTGCTTCTGTTGTAACGGATGGCGAGTTAATGCTCAGCATCTCCACGAGTGGTAAAAGCCCCGCGACGAGTCGCCGCATCCGTGAACATTTTGAAGAGCTCCTGCATGCTTCTTCATTATACACACTCGGATATGAAGATGGAAAACCGGTGCCGATTGAGAATCAAGGGTTACCTTATCCTGTCTATCTGCTATTGGAAAATCGCACGTGTGTTGTCTTGTGTGAGCAGGAAACGCCGGAGGTGGAACGCCGTATCTCCCTGCTAAACCGATGTGGTGCCTCTGTTGTCTCTCCGACACCGGACGAAATGAAACCGCAGCACCTTGAAGATGCGTTCCTTGTGATTGCAGACAAGTCTTCAGAGGTAGACGTATCTTGTGAGAGTGAAACTGCATTCATTCGGGAATATCTTGATGAACCGAGTGCAGGCACGCACTTCACCCCAGATCTCGTGATAGATGACAATCTGATAATTAGTGTATCGACTCGAAACGGCAAACACATTGACAGAGCAAGACGGCTTCATAAGAGACTCGCGAACCAGTTTGAGAACAATGGCTACGGCGCATTTATTGAATTCCTTGGGACGCGGCGTTCTGAGATTCTCAAGGCTTTTCCAACGCCTAAGAAACGTGCCGACTTCTTTGAAACGCTTATCAACAACGTTGAAATGAATGGCTCACAACAGCAGACGTGCTGTCTCGGTCTCACAAACCCTGGGTGTTCTGCGGAATGCCTTTTCAACTGGGTTCGGCACGGCAATTTGGAGCGCGCCGATACCTTTACCACCGAACTGCTTGACAAAACGGGCGAGGGTTGTTAAAATTTCGCGAAAACGAAAAGCGCGCTTTTTTTAAACTTTCAAAACAGTTGCGAACGGCTTTGCCACCGCACGCGGATGAGGAACATTTCTGTTCTTGTAGGCGAAGGAAGAAAATTATGAATACGCTAAGCGATTTTGAATTGAAGCAAAGAAAGTACATGCCCGTCTTCCCAAAAGCGAGTGGAAAACCGACTATTTACATTGAAGGCTACCCCTATGAGGACGATGAACCCATGCCAGCAGGCGAATTTCACGGGATGCAGATGCATAGCTTATTTGACCAGTTCTTACGATATTTTCAGGCACACCCGCATATTCATGTCGGTATGGATAACTTTATCTATTATCGCGAAGGCGATGTCAGAAAGGTCGTGGCTCCCGATGTGTATGTCGCCCTTGGTGCCGCGAAACTTCCCTTACGAAGAAGTTTTTATACCTGGGCAGAAGGTACCGTCCCTACAGCAGTTTTTGAGTTCCTTTCAGATACAACAGCGTCTGAGGACCGGCATGAAAAAGTTGAGGTGTATCTGCGTGATATGGGGGTCGCGGAGTATTTCATTCATCAACCTGATATGAATCGCCCTATAGAATTTCGGGGGTGGCGGCGGGATGCATTGGGCGACATCGTTGCGATTGAAAAAGAGGCTGATGATGGTTTGTTCAGTGCGTCGTTAAACCTTTATTTTCGGTGGGAGCTTCATGAGGCGTGGGAACTGCGGCTTTTGCGTCCGTATCTCCCCGAGGGCACCGCTATTACAACCTCCATGGAGGAACATCACCTACGGGTGGCAGCAGAAGAACTGGTGGCAGGAGCAGCGGAGCAGCGGCAAGCGGCGGAAAGACGCGCCAGAGAAGCAGCAGAACAGCGGCAAGCGGCGGAAAGACGTGCCAGAGAAGCAGCGGAACAGCGGCAAGCGGCAGAAAGACGCGCCAGAGAGGAAACGGAACGGCGGCAGGCTGTCGAGGCTGAGTTAGAACGTCTCCAGGCACAACTCGCCAACCGTGAAAATGAAAGCGAATGAACAACACTAACGAAGAGGCATATTATTCACTTGCTATGTGCCCTGATGGTCTCGAAAAGTACGGCGTATGATCAATTTTCTGTTTCTTGTTACCCTTCTCATATACTTAGCCGCAAGCATTTTTCAGACGCTCTCGCTGGCTATCAGTAACCGGAGTGAAGCGGTTATCATCCGTCCAACGATTGAGCGAATCGCTTTTTGGGGAACCACTATCGGTTTCGCTTTTCTTACCCTCTTTATTGCGTTATGGTGGCTAACACAAGGACATTATCCGATGACGCACTGGACCGACTCCACCGCTTTTTTTGCTTGGGCTATCACACTGATCTATCTCATCATCGTGCGTCTGACGGATCTCCGTACACTCGGTAGTTTTGTGATGCCTGTTGCGTTTATTGCTATACTTATCTCATATAGTTTCGCAACACACACCGCTGCGCTCCCGGAACCGCTACAGAACTATTGGCTTTTGGCGCACACCTCCCTCATTTTTCTCGGCTACGCCGCGTTCATTGCTGCGTTTGGATTTGGATTAATGTATTTGATAGCCGAACGGAAAATCCGTAAAAAAACGGACACGCTTCTTGATAATCTGTTACCTTCCCTCGGTATTTCCGATGAACTCGGCTATCGTTGTACAATTCTCGGCGTGATTCTGCTCACAATGGGTGTCATTGTCGGGAGCCTCTGGACGCAGTATATCCGAGATGTCCCGTGGAGATGGCTCGATGCAAAGGTCATTTCCACTTTGATGACGTGGTTCATCTATGTGCTCCAAATTGGGCTCCGCCAATTTTGGGGGTGGCACGGCCGACGGGCGGCGTATGCTGCAATCCTTGGGTTTGTTGCTGTCCTTTGCACTTACGTTGGCGTTGACCTCTTTTTAGACAGCATGCATACGTATCGCTAATTTCCGAAGATTATGAAACATCACAAAAAAATTTTATCCAGTTTAGTCATTTTTTGGGCGATTTTCTTTTTATTTACGCAGGCCCCACAACAAATTGCTGCAGAAATTCCCGCTTCTGAAAAAGCAAGGAATTCTATAGTACGCTTGGTTATGTGGAAATCGGGTGGAATGGGTATTGGGAGCGGGTTCTTTGTGCAACGTGACAAGATTGTAACTAACCTTCATGTCATCGCAGGAGGGAACCTCGTTTTTGGGAAACTTGTTGACGAGGAAACAGTATGGGCTATTGAAGGTGTCACAGCGTTTGATACTAAAAACGACTTGGTCATCCTCAAGGTATCCGGAGAAGGCATGCCACTTTCACTTGGCGATAGCGATCAAGTTAGCAGTGGTGAACCGATTAACACCTTAGGGTTTCCTGAAACAAAATACCAGGTCACGAAAGGCATCATGCACGGTATCCGCAATAGCGACAAGTGGATCCGACTGAAAGCTGAGTATATTGGTGGAATGAGTGGCGGTCCCGTCTTGAACAGCGAGGGTAGCGTTATCGGCGTTGCTGTTAGCACTGAAAGTATCTACGGTTATGCTATTCCGTCAAATATTCTCAAGGTATTGTTTTCCGAGTCGGGGTCAGCAGAACCTTTAGCTCAATTTCAGAAAAGAGATATCGTCCAGGCTTACACTTACGCTAGTCGAGGACAAAGCAGAGCTATTGAAGGCGACTATAACGGGGCGATTGAGGCTTTTGATAGTGCTATTGATCTAACCACGGACTACACGAGTGCCTACAAAATTCGCGGTTATGTGAAGACGAGACTCGGTGAAGCTGAAGTCATCCAAGGCAACATCGCCAAAGCACAGACGCACTATCATGCAGCGATTGAGGATTTTAGCAAAGCTATAGACCTAATTCCAGACTTTGCTAATGCCTATAGGATTCGCGGTTATGCGAAGATGAAACTCGGTGAATTGGAAGCCACCCAAGGCAACATCCCTGAAGCACAGACGCACTACCACGCGGCGATTAAGGATTTTAGCAAAGCCCTTGATCTGATTCCAGACTTTGCTGGTGCCTACAGCAATCTCGGTTATACGAAGACGAAACTCGGTGAATCGGAAACCATCCAAGGTAATGCTGCTAAGGCACGGACACATTATCATGCAGCGATTGCTGATTGGACGAAAGCCATTGCGTTAAGCCCCGCGTATGCTAAAAGTTACAGCGATCGCGGTTATGCGAAGCTCAACCTTGAACCAGAGTATGCGGATCTCTACCACAACCGTGGGCTCGCAAAGCAACTGCTCGGACTACACGATGAAGCGCAAATTAACTTCAAAAAGGCCGCTCAGCTAAAAAATTCGGATGTCGACAAACGGAGTGGCAAAACGGAATCAGCGCAAGGACAGTAGGCGCGATTTTCCGCTCGCGGCTCGCGATGCCCAAATTTGACACAACCGCTGATATGTGATATAATTTACCAGACGTATAAATAACATTTTATCTTTAGATTTTTTGGTTGAAGGAATGAACCAAATCGTCTCCATCGGAACCAGCCATCATGTCGCCCCGATCGAATTCAGGGAAAAACTGGCGTTTTCCGAAGCACAGCTTACTGAATCACTCCAGCACCTTCGTGAATCTTATCAGATTCACGAGGCGATAATTCTATCTACCTGTAACCGAGTAGAGGTCTATGCGGTCGCGAATTCGGTGCGAACTGCCGATGCTGCCACCAAAATGCTGGTCGAATTCCTCGCCCACTACCACCGGATCGGTGTAGAGTCGCTTAAAAAATGGACGTATCTCCATCATAACTTGGAGACAATCCAGCACCTCTTTAGAGTGACGGCGAGTCTTGATTCTATGGTGGTCGGTGAGTCCCAAATATTGGGGCAGGTCAAAGCTGCTTTTGATACCTCGCGGGAAGCAGGCGGTGCCGGGACGATTCTCAATCGTCTTTTCACCAAGGCTTTCAGCGTTGGTAAACGGATCCGTTCCGAGACGACTATCGCTGCGGGTGCCGTTTCTATTAGTTACGCCGCTGTTGAACTCGCCAAAAAGATTTTCAATACACTTGAAGGCAAAACTGTTGCGATTGTCGGTGCAGGTGAAATGAGTGAACTCACCGCGAAGCATCTCGTTGCAAATGGTGTTTCTAACGTACTTGTCGCAAATCGCACGTATGAACGTGCTGTCAAAGTCGCCGAGAAGTTTAACGGTACGCCTATCGCTTATGACAGCGATCTCGGTTTCCTCATTGATGCCGACATCGTCATTAGTTCTACCGATGCCCCCGATTATCTCATCAAACGCCATCCGCTCGCTAACATCATGCGGAAACGCAGACACCGGTACATGTTTCTTATCGACATCGCTGTGCCACGCGATATAGAACCGGACGTGAGTAAGATTGATCACGCCTTCCTTTACAATATTGATGACCTTGAAGCCGTTGTCGCTTCCAATCTCAAGGATCGGCAACAAGAGGCGACCCGCGCCGAACAGATTGTCACCGAAGAAGCAAAGCGGTTCTACGACCAATTGCAAGTCTTTCAGGTCAACCCCACTATTAAGGCACTCCATCAACAGTTTCGAGAGATCGCTGACACTGAATTGCAAGCCTGTTTCTATAAAGCAACACTCTCCGACGAGCAAGAGGAAGCCATCGCCTCTATGACGCAGGCAATTGTCAAAAAACTGCTCCACCACCCCATGCAAAATCTTCGCTACGCTGTCAACGATGGAGATGCCGATCACGGGCAGTACATCCAAGCCTTACAAGAATTGTTTGCCTTGGATGTTAACGATGATAACTCAGATATGTAAGGTGAATTCCGTCAAGAGCACCATAACTTCACGCGAACCCGGTTTTTGACATCGGGAAAAAAGGACATTTGATGCACAACTCGCTTGTAATCGGTACCCGTGGTAGTCAACTCGCACTTTGGCAGGCACAATTCGTCAAAGATCAGTTGGAACGCCTTTTCCCCGATCTTGAGGTCAATCTCAAGATCATCAAAACTACCGGGGACACGATTCCAGACCGTTCATTAGTTGGACTCGGCAAAGGGGTCTTTACCAAAGAGATAGAAAACGCACTCTTAGCAGGAGATATTGATCTTGCTGTGCATAGTTTGAAAGATCTCGCAACAGAACTACCCGAAGGGCTTTGCATCGCCGCTATTCCGACACGCGAAGACCCGCGCGATGTACTCATCACCGCCTCTGGACTCCGCTTGGAAGACTTGCTCAATGGCGCGACAATTGGCACCACGAGTCCGCGTCGAAAAGCACAAATCCTCCATATACGTCCTGATTTACAGGTCGTTGATATCCGAGGCAATATAGATACGCGGTTGCGCAAACTCCACGAAACCGGGCTTGATGGGATTATCCTTGCCGCTGCCGGCATCAACCGTCTCCGAAAACCCGAGGTTATCACGCAATTTTTTGATGTGGAGCGGATGGTACCAGCCGTTGGGCAGGGAGCACTCGCGATTGAAGCACGCGAAGGTGATACGACTCTTGAAACCCTACTTGAACCCCTGAACGATCAGAAGACGGTAGCAGAAGTTACCGCTGAAAGATCCGCGTTGAAAAGCCTCGGTGGTGGATGCCAAGTACCGATTGGTGCGTACGCCAAGCATGTTGATGATGAACTCTCGCTTATCGGTGTGGTCTGTCACCCAGAAGGTGCCCTACGTATTGTGAAGAGTGCAAAAGGAGAGCCAAACGCTGCCGAACATTTAGGCGAAGTTGTTGCCGAAAAACTCCGGGAAGGTGGTGCAACTGGATTGCTGACGACGCAAGGGGCATTGAGATGAACGCGTCTCTGAATAAACTACCTATAGGTATCGTCTATATCGTGGGTGCCGGTCCTGGTGATAAAAATCTGATCACACTTAAAGGTGTCGAGTGCCTTCAGCGCGCCGATGTCGTCATCTATGATCTGTTGTTGAACGATGCGTTATTGGAACACTGTCCCACACACACCGAAAAAATCAAGGCACCCGACCCAAGAATCCGAGCGACACGCCAGACCGAACTCAATCAATTACTTGTTAAACACGCAAAAGCCGGTCAAATTGTCGTTCGCCTCAAGGGTGGAGACCCCTATATTTTTGGGCGTGGCGGTGAAGAGGCGATGGCACTCACCGAAGCAGGCATTCCATTTGAGATAGTTCCCGGTATCACCTCTGCGATTGCCGCATCCGCTTATGCAGGTATTCCCGTCACGCACCGAGATTATGCATCATCGGTCGCGTTTGTGACCGGACATTCCGCCGCACTGCGATCAGATTCAAATATCAATTGGGAACAACTCGCCACTGCAGTAGATACGCTTGTCGTCTATATGGGGGTCGCGCACCTCCGCCAGATTGTGGAACGATTGGTAACACACGGTAGGAATCCGTCAACACCTGTGAGTTTAGTGCGTGTTGGCACAACACCGCAACAGCGAGTCGTCCAAGGCACCCTCGCCGATATTGTGTCAAAGGTGGCGGCAGTCCAACTCGAAAGCCCCGCTGTTATCGTTGTCGGGGAGGTGAACCGGTTACGCCAGCATCTCCGATGGTTTGATACTAAACCGCTTTTCGGGAAACGAATTCTCGTCACACGCGCCCGCGCACAAGCAAGTGAATTCGCTGACCGCTTGGAAGCGAACGGGGCAGAGGTTATCCAGTTTCCTACTATAAAGATTCAGCCTCTTGAGCGAGTAGACATGCCCCCGCTTGACAAATATGATTGGGTTATCTTTACGAGTATCAATGCTGTTGAGATTTTCTATGAACGCTTGCGGGAAAATGGGAAGGATGTACGAGCGTTCGGTGGCATCGAAATCTGTGCAGTTGGTCCGAAAACGGTTGCGGCACTCAACGACATCGGTATTCAGCCTGACTTTGTTCCGACGCACTCCCGTGGGAGTGCCATTGCCGCTGAAATAGGAGGCATCAGCGGAAAGAAAATCCTTCTACCGCGTGCAAAAATCGCTACAGCCGATCTCCCGAAGGGTTTGCGCGACAGAGGGGCACATGTTAACGATGTTCCGCTCTACGATACCGTCAAGGTCGCAAGCGATGGCGAGAAAAAGCGAGATGAAATTGAAACGGATCTCTTGGACGGCAGGATTGACCTCGTCACATTCACCAGTTCCTCGACAGTCACCAATTTCTTGGAAATGTTCCCCGCGCCCACACCTGAGACCTTACTGGCGGATGTGAAAGTTGGAGTCATCGGTCCAGAGACACAGAAAACAGCGATAGAACACGGAATACAGGTTGATATGGTTGCAGAGAAAGCCACAATAGAGAACCTTGTAGAAGCAATTATTGCGGCTTATTGCAATCTGTCTTCTTAATTGTAGGAGGGATTTGTAGCCCCGATGCCTCATCTACCCAAAAATCGGTTTTCCCTTTGTAGGAGGGATTTGTAGTCCCGATGCCTCATCTACCCAAAAATCGGGAAAATATAAGGCACAATCACCTTTTGATAGACAGTAATCGTCCCAAAAATCGAATAGTATCCTGCGCACAATACGAGTCCAATCTGTTTCCATATCGGAGGTTGTATCTCCTTGGGTAAGAACTTCCGGTTGACGTAAAGCGTATGTAACGCCGTAACCACCAATAGATACCCACCGATCGTCGCCGATACCAGGATCATAAAGAACGGCTTCGCGAGGTACATCGCGATAACACCCCACAGGATATAGACACCGAGAATCGGATAATAGATCCATTTTGCATTGTGTTCACCGAGGTTTCGCGCGCGCTTCAATCCTGTCCATATAATATCTGTGTAAGTCCGAGGCACACCGTCTACGCCGCCGAGTTGTGTTGAGAACAGCACCCAGAAACCACACAGCAGTGTGAGATACCACATCACTCTACCGCCTTTTGCCGCGAGTCCCTCCGCTTGGAAGCCTGCTGCCGACCACTGATCCATCTCCTGTCCCGACGGTACAAATGCCAATGTCAGCATCGCAGGGAGCGCAATACCAACGAAGCACCCGAGCATCCAGATACCGTACTGTTCAAATCGGACGTATTTCCACCATTCTTTGAACCGTTTGAGGTTTTCTGGTGAGATGCGAAACACCTTGCCCCAGTGCGAGAGGGTCACGTTCTGTCCGCCGATCATGGATGGGATCGCACCCACGAGGCTGCTCATACCCCACCCTTTATCGCGGACGTAGTTGGTGATTGTGACGTTGCCTAAGCCGCCACTTCCGGCGTAAGCCGCGAACGCACCAAGCAACAGCCAATTGACCTGTCCATCTGGTCCTGGTGCAGGCAGTGACCCGAAGCTAAAGAACCCTTTGATAGCAGTCCACCATACGCGCGGTGGCACCATAAATAGGTCAATAACAACAAGGTAACTGATAATCCAGATCACCATGAATAGCTGCACCTTCTCAAGGGCATTGTAAATCTTTCCACCGAACAGTACGATCCCTAAGCACGCGAAAAAGATAAGATATGCGAATAGGCGCACCGTTCCACTATCAGCATCTTGTGGCATATAACCGATCCACGCCGCAGCGAGTGCCGTCGCAGCGGTCATCGCCCAACCCGGCCAAATCCCAAAAAAATTAATACCCGAATAGAAAGATGCCCAAAACGGCGCGCCCGGTTTGCAGCGCATGTAGCCACTCAACATCGGTTCGCCTGTGTAAAGTGTATAGCGGATTGCTTCTGTGTTCAGGACTACCTGAAGCAGAATGGCGATTGTCGCGATCCAGAGTAGACTCCCTCCGTACTGTGCAGTAATTGCGGGCCCCAACAACCATTCACCGCTCCCGATCGAACCCCCTAACGCAATAATACCGGGACCTAAGATGCTTCGGAACGCTTTCCCAAATTGATATTTCGGTGGTTCGGGCAGTTCGGCAACATCCCAATCGGGAAGCGTACCACCGGCTACACGTTCATTATTAGTATCTGCCATATTTACTCCTTAGTTTCTTGTGCCTTTTTCACCATTCCCAACAGATAGCGACATCAAGTTTCTCAGCGATGCCAGCGAGTCCTTGTAAGTGGTCCACATGGATCGGTATGCCATTTTCAAGATAATTGTCGTAGTTATTCCACTCGATCTCACCGGGGAGATATGCCTGTTCCACACCTTCTGCCGTTTTCGAGGCGTGTATCTTGCCAATGCCTTGCTGAATTTCTTCAACGTAACCGTCGTAATCTGTGAAACTCGAAATATTCAACGCGAAAAAGAAGTGTTCAGATGGATCCCCTGATTTATTACAGGCCATCAAGCCACCGCTCAGCGGCCCGGCGAGAATGCCCATGATGAGTGCCAAACCGTAACCGCGGGGTCCCGCTGCGGGTGCTAAGAATCGTCCTTTGTCCGGATCGCCGGTGGGTTGCCCTGTATCGTCTATGAGCCACCCTTCTGGAATCGGTTTGCCATACATCCGAAGTGTACCGATCTTCCCCCATGCGGAAACGCCGCACGCCATATCCAGAACAATCGGATGCCCATGCCCGGTAGGCAGCGCATAACTCATTGCGTTGTTGGCAACTACAGCCTCTGCACCACCGGGTGCTACAATAGAGGCACCGCCTGTGTTCGTCGTCGAAAACCCGACCATCTGGCTTGATGCCGCCATAATCGAATAGCATGCCGCCGCACCGAAATGTCCGGCGTTGCGTACCCCTGCCGCAGCGATACCGGTCGTCTTCGCTTTCTCTATTGCTGTCTCCATAGCGAGTGTGCTTGCCAGATGTCCCATGCCGTTGTCTCCCTCAATGACAACAAAACTCGGTCCCTCTGTCGCAATGTGGAGTTCGGGTTTTGGATTCATCTTTCCGTCAAGGACAAGGTTGAGGTAACCCGGCAAGGCGCGTGTGCCGTGTGAATGGACACCGCGCAAATCGGTCTGTACCTGAAGTGTCGCCATCTGCTCCGCGTCTTCCGAGCGCAGCCCCGCTTTTGCACAGAGCGTCCGAGCGAAATCGTGTAACTTCGCTGAATCTACCACAATTTCCTGCATAACATTTTTCTCCAAATGTGAATTCACTGCGTATTTTAGCAGAGACAGGTTTCCGTATCAAGTATAATCCAATGTTCCAATGCACACTGTCCGTTTTCTTTGGAAAATCCTATTTACTTAACGCTACAATTTGCATAATAAAAGTATAATGGAGGAAACACACATGCGTCAACACAACGCTTTCAAAGCCAACACAAAAACACGCTTCTTGCCTTTTATTTTTATGCTCACCTGTCTGATCCTTTCTTCGTGCGCCGCCAATCCATTACAACCCGTCAGTAGCGAGGAGGAACAACGGATAAAAGCGGAATTGGATAATCGTTCATTCCGCCAATTCGATCCTTCTAAAGATGCCGACAAGAGAAAAGGCGTTATCCTTGATTTCTTTAACGGTGTCAGTCTCTGGGCACAGTATGCTGAAGGTCCGTATGCGCTTGACGAGTGGGAGATTTCAGCAGAGGATTATCGCGTTGAAAAGGCGGGTTCGGAATATAGGATTTATTTTCAGACACCACGTTCCCAACAAATACTCCCCACAGAGTGCGACAATTGCATTGAGACCACGGGCATTTCAATCTCGATCCAGAACCTTTTTGATAGCGAGAAAATAAGGTTTAGATTGAATATCAACAACGACAATTTCCCGCGACCCTTTCCCATATTTGAATCGTGGACGAAGTTTAGTGAGGATGAGTATTTTGATTGAATCTCCTGATCATTGTCAACCTAAACCTTACAATTTACTGAGTGCTGAACACTACAATTGAGCGAGATATACAGGTAATTATCAACTCACTTGATGACAAGAAAAAACGCTTGATTTCAAGTGTTGTTTCAGGCTAAAATGAACGGTGGAGGATAAACAGCCATGTTCCGAAAGGGATTATCATTCGCCGTTTTTTTCTTTGTCGTTTTTGTTGGTATCGCGTGGGATGTAATGGCACAAGCACCCCAAGAACTCTATGCCCGCGGTATCCAAGCGGTCCGTCAAGGAAGATACCAACAAGCACTTCAAAATCTTCAGCGTGCGGTTACATTACAACCAGATTATGCCGAAGCACACGCTGCCTTAGGCACAATTTACCTCCAACACAAAGACTTTCCTGCCGCTGAGAAGGCACTTACACTCGCAGTAAATATAAACCCTGATCTCATACAGGCTGAAGCGAATCTCGCTGTGCTCTACACGAGAACCGAACGTCTTGACGATGCCATCCGCGTTTATCAGAATCTTGTACAGAAAAATCCGGAATCCCTCCAGGTCCGACTCGGTATCGCATCCGCATATCAACAAGCTGAACGGTTTCCAGAGGCGATAGAGGCATACCTCGAAAGTCTAAAACGGTCTCCGAATCTTGCCGCCGCGATGACGAACCTCGCCTCCTGTTATGAAGCAGTTGAAGACGACGAGCAGGCGGTCCACTATTATAAGGCTGCTTTAGCCGTTGCACCGAACCTCCCGATGGCGAATGGCAACTTGGGTGCCATTTACCAAGAACAGGGTGAATTGGATAAGGCACTTCCGCTTTTAGAGACGGCTATCCGCCAGAACCCGCAGTTCACTGCAGCACGTTATCGACTCGGTTTAGTCTTCACAAAAAAACGGGAGTTTCAGCGCGCCGCTGCGGAATACCAACGCGTGATCGCACAGCAACGCGACCATGTCGGAGCATACTATAATCTTGCACAGGCACTGTTCCGGCTCAAGAAGCGGGAAGAGGGAAAACGCGCCATGGACGCTTACCATCGCCTCAATGAAATAGCGCAAGAGATTGATACCCGTGAACGCGCAACCCTTATGGAACCAAGCAATCCGGTCCAGCAATACCGACTCGGACTTGTTTACGCGAAATATGGGAAAATTACTGAGGCGATTTCAGCGTTTCAGGCAGCCTTAAAACTGGATGGCAATGCACACTACGCACTCAACGGATTAGCCCGACTCTATATCCTGCAAAAAATCCAGTTACAAGATGCTGTCGCTTATGCGGAAAAGGCGTTCCATTTATCACCCGCACCGCAATATCTACAGACACTCGCATTGGCACATCTTCAAACAGGGCAACGTGAAAAAGCTTTGAAAGCAATCCATACCGCTATCGAAATGGAACCCGAAAACGAGGCATTCCAACAGACATTGACAGAGATTCAGGAGTCAGATGAAAAGACCAAGTAGACCCATAAATATCTTTATACACCTCTTAAGCGTCATTTTGTGGGGTGCCACCGTGTCGCCAGCAAATGCAGACACCGGTATCCAATTCGTTGACGTGACGCAGGAAGCCGGTATCCATTGGCAACACACTGATGGTCGGAGTGGACGAAAATATTTTATGGAGACGCTCGGATCTGGTGCCGCTTTTTTTGATTACGACGCTGATGGCGACCCCGATTTGTACTTCGTTAACGGCGCACCGCTCCCCGGTTATGTTGCTGACGATATTCCTACCAATTGCCTCTACCGCAATAACGGTGATGGTACGTTCACGGATGTCACAGAAGAATCCGGCGTTGGAGATACCGGCTACGGACACGGATGCGCGGTGGGCGATTACAATAACGACGGTCAATTAGATCTTTACGTCACAAACTACGGCACCAATCGGCTCTATCGAAATAACGGCGACGGCACTTTCACAGATGTCGCCGAAATCGCGGGTGTAACGGAGCCGCGTTGGAGTTCCAGTTGTGCCTTTGCTGACTACGATCGCGATGGTAACCTTGATCTCTACGTCGTCAACTACATCGTCTTTGACATTGATGAAAATCCGTGGTGCGGACTTAAAGAGAAAGGCATCCGCGCTTACTGTGAACCTGATAACTTCCCCGCCCAATCGGATACGCTGTTTCGCAACAACGGGGACGGAACATTTACAGATGTCACGAAATCAGCGGGTATTTACAATACGACCGGCAAAGGATTAGGCGTGGTCTGGGGGGACTATAATAACGACGGAGCACCGGATATCTATGTCGCTAACGATTCTACAGAAAACTTCTTTTATCATAATAAGGGGGACGGCACTTTTGAAGAGGTCGGTTTTATGGTTGGTGTGGCACTCAGCGAGGACGGTGCCGCTGAAAACGGTATGGGTACCGCTTTTGGCGATTGGAACAACGACGGGTGGCTCGACCTCACCGTTACGAACTATGCACAACAGACGAACACCCTCTACCATAACGATGCCGACGGCTTCTTTACAGACGCAACAGCCACAACAAAGACTGCACAACTTACCTATCCTTACCTCGGATGGGCAACCGCCTTTATTGATTACGACAATGACGGCTACCAGGACCTCTTCGTCGCCAACGGACATCTCCACGAGAATCTCGCCGAACTCGGACAGCAAGGCACTTACGAACAGCGCAATTTGCTTTTCCGAAACAACTATAACGGCACCTTTACCGAAGTCTCAGGAACCCTCGGGCCCGGCATGAAGTTAGAGGACGTAAGCCGCGGCACTACCCTTGCTGACTACGATTCGGATGGCGACATTGATATCGTGGTGACGAATTCAAACGCTACACCTCGCCTCTTGCGCAACGATGGTGGTAACCGAAAAAACTATTTGCAAATCCGATTGGTTGCAACGCAGGGTTCTATAGATGCGATTGGGGCGCGCGTTAAAATAAAAATAGGGGAACTCACACAGACGCGTGAAGTGAGGAGTGGCGACGGCTATCTCTCACAACGTGATCTCACGCTCCATTTCGGTATTGGAGATTACAAACAGGTGGACAGCATTGAGATTCAGTGGCAAAGTGGTGTAAAGCAACTGATTAAATCCGTGCCTGCAAACCAGGTGCTATCTCTTGAGGAAAATAGAGATGAATAACGTGGAAAATGCAGTGGAACGCCATTATTGGAGGGCAGTTACTTTCCTCGTGATACTGATTTTAGCGGGGGCAGGTTTCTGGGGATTGCGGCGATTCGCACCAGCGGTGTTCCTTGGAAAACCGGACCTGATCGCTGTTCCGAACGACGAACATCCACAAAATCGGGCAAAGCCGACCCTAAACAAACCGGCACTTCTTAACATCAATACTGCTTCAACTGAGGAACTTCAAACCCTCCCCAACATTGGCGAGGCGACAGCACAACGAATTGTGGATTACCGGACGCAACACGGTGATTTTGACAGTGTAGATGCTATTCAGAACGTCAAGGGGATCGGGGTAAAGACGCTGGAAAAGTTGAGACCCTTTGTTGATGCCAAATGAGCTACTCTTTTCTTGGACGTGGTCCCCGTGCCTCGTCCAACGCTTTATTCATGAACGTCTATCCTATTGGTCTCTGTAAAAATGTGTTTAACTGGTACATCCCATACCTGCGGGAATGTATCTTCTACGACTTGTATCTGATACGCCAGTCCAACCGGGATAGCGTGTGAACACGCTGCAAGAAATCGGTCATAGAAACCTTTACCATATCCGAGGCGATACCCTTTACAATCAAAAGCGATACCGGGAACGATGATGAGTTGAAGCTCGGTTATGGGAACAAGTGGGCATGCCGTGTTCGGTTCAAACATACCGTAGCGATGCCGTACCAACGCTGTTTTTCCTTGCTGAATTCGCCGCGGTATGAGTCGGTTTTCGTCCGTATCTACAACAGGTGCGCAGACATGTGTTCCTGAGTGGAGCAACCTTTCAAGGAGGCTGTCCGTTTCGACCTCGCTCCGCATGTTGAGATAGAGCATCACGGCATCGAAACCCTCATTTTGTATCCAACACATAACCGAATCGACAATCTGTCGGCTGAACGCGGCACGGACTTCCGGTGCGAGTTCATCGCGTTGGCGAAGCACTTCAGCGCGGACGCGTTCACGTTCCATTATTTTTTTCCTTATAGATGCGCGTGTGGGAGGCGTTTGTAACCCGATCCCGTTTCTACTTATGATACCGAACTTTTCCGGCGACTTCTACGGTATCAACAATCGCCATAATCACGGCATCAATCGGTTTGTTTGATGTAACTTGGGTCTGTCGAGCAGAACTTCCAGTCGCGACGAGGACAATCTCGCCGATACCCGCGCCAACCGCATCCACAGCGACTGTATATTTTCGGTCTACTTCTCCATTCAGATCCACATCTTGGACAACCATCAGTTTGCTTCCGATGAGTTTTTCATCTTTCTGTGTCGCGACGACTGTCCCGGTAACTTTTCCAAGGATCATTAAATTAAAACCTTTCTTATAAGGTGAGGTCTCTGGACATACCATTTTTCCTGCATATAATTCACTTCGCACTATTTCTGTATCTAAAATTATACACGAAATCTGCTGAGAATTCAAGCGACAATCCACAAAGGGATATGTGATAGCACCCACACGCTAAAACGTGGGGCTTCGGCTTCGTAGCGACCGCGGTTTTCTCAAAGAGATAACCGTCTGACTGTCGCTCCACCCGCAGGCATTTCCCCCATATCCTCAAAAAGATGGATATGAGGCATATCACGCTTAGGTCGTGGCTATCCCTGCCCGCAAAATGTTTAGCGCAGCGTTGATGTCTCGGTCGTGGTGAGAACCACATTTAGGACATATCCACTGTCTATCTGAAAGTGTTAGGTTTTCGTTATGATACCCACAATCGCTACACGGTTTTGTGGTAGGCGTCCATTGATTGACTTGGCGGAAATCACGCTTATGTTTACTACACTTATACTTCAATACCTCAACGAACTCGTAGAAGGCAAGGTCAGAGACTTTACGTCCCCACAGGCGTTTCATACCGTCAAGGTTCAAGGTCTCAAGGACAATCGTATCAAACCTCTCGCAAAGTTCGCTGGCGAGTTGCCAGTGAAAGTCTTTACGTTGGTTACTCATCTTCCGATAGAGGCCTGCGATCTGTCTCACACACCGCCACCAACGGTTAGAACCTTTTTGCTGACGGTTCAGGGCTTTGTTGAGTTTGCGAAGTTTCTCCAAGGACTGTTTCAAAGGTTGTGGGTGTTGTTTCTTTTCACCCGTGCTTAGTGTTAAATAGGCGTCTTTCATACCAAAATCTGCCCCAACGCTTTGACCTGTTGTCGGCAGGGGGCTAAAATCTCTATAGGTTGTTGTGATACAAAGCCAATACTTACCGCAACTGTCGCGTTTGATGGTAATACGACTGATAGTCCCATGCCACTGGCGGTGCTTATGAAACGTATACGGCACTTTATCAAACTGCCACTTATGCGTATGAGGATGCCATTTACGGAAGGTCAATGTGATACGATTGTTCTTCAGAGACCACCCCGCGGGCCCTGGGTAGGACACAGATTTGAACTTATGTCTCGGCTTGATATGCGGTCTACCGCCAAGTTTTTTCAAAAAACGATCGTAGGCCTTATGAATACGTTTCAGTTCTTGTTGGATGGCTTGGCTTGGTAAGGCGTTCCAATGCGGGTGTCTGGTGCGTTTCAATTCAGTCAAGTGGTCGCACATACCCTCAAAGTTCACATACGGCAACCCGTCTTTGTATCGCTGACGTTGCCACTTATGGAAATACTCGTGCACTTGCCACATATCGTCAAGCAGGTTGCCAATGCGGATGGTGTTAGATTGTTTTCCCAACGGATATTTATAGGTTTTCATGGTGTATCAAACATCAAGTCTTTAACCCCTGAACAGTGGGTAGGTAGACACGCCACTAAGCAGTGACGCTGTTCATGTCTGCCAACTTGATACTAATATCATGCCACATTTATAGGTGAATGTCAAATCTGTTTTCAACAACAAAAACCAACGCCCGCCTACATCCCGCAAGCTAAAGCATGGGGCTTTGGCGGGAAGGTCGGTAAATTTTTTGGCATTAGGCATTCTTTGTCTCTTGTAAGAGCGGCTTGGAACCCCGATTTTGGAACGCACCTCAGTAAAGTGCATCCAAAAACGTGTATAAACCAGAACCCTTCAGTTCTCCTATAGTTTCGATTTTCCGCGTAAGGTTTTTTCGCTACACTTACTGATGGCTGAATGCCGTCAAGCCAGATTGACAAACGACCGATTCTATGCTAAACTATCTGTAACTTGTAGTCGTTGCGATTTCTGATAAGGCGGAGGAAAACTTGAACCGAAATCATGCAGATGTCATCATTATCGGTGGGGGTATTATCGGATGTGCCATTGCTTACAATCTTGCCAAGCGAGACATAAAACCGCTATTGATTGACAAAGCAACCGCTGTCGGTACAGAAGCCTCGTGGGCAGGTGCAGGGATTTTAACTTCACACGCCACAACGCATGAACCGTATCCGACGCTCTGCCGAGCGAGTCTCGCACTCTATCCGACGTTAGCGGAAGAACTTCGTGCGGAAACCCAGATTGATATTGAGTTTATTCAGTCTGGCACGTTGTCGGTATTTTTCAACGAGGCTGAGGCTGCAGGGTTAATAGGGCTTGCAGACCGGCGCGTAAAACGCGGCTTTTCAGCGGAAGTCTTGACCCCCGAAGGAGCGTGGCAGTTAGAACCAACACTCTCACAATCTATCGCTGGGGCGGTTCTGTTTCCTGAGGATGCACAGGTGCGCAATCCCAAAATGGTGATTGCGCTCGCAAAAGCTGCTGCGCAACTCGGTGCGCAGTTCCTATTCGGCAACCCTGTTACGAACTTTATTCGAGACAGTGAATATGATGGGAAACGCGTCATTGGGGTCGTTGTAAACGGTGAAACTGTATACGCGAATACCTTCGTGATTGCCGCTGGGTGCTGGGCGGGGACACTAACGGCTCAGCTTGATGTTCCAATACAGATTGGACCCGCGAAGGGACAAATTGTTCTCGTTGAAGCGATGCCGCCACCTTTTCGGCATATTGTTGATGGACTGGGTATCTATATCGTGCCGAGGGCGGATGGCAAGATTCTACTCGGTGCAACTGTCGAATACGTCGGCTATGACAAAACCGCGACGGTAGATGGAGCAAAGCAGATGATTGACGCGGGCATCGCCATCGCCCCTCAACTCGCACACAGCACTTTTGTGCAAACGTGGGCAGGTTTACGTCCTTATGCCAAAAACGGTCCCCTGCTCGGCTATCTACCCGGGTATGACAATGTTGTCTTGGCATCTGGACATTTCAAGAATGGTATTCTCCTCGCACCGATCACGGGGCAACTCATCGCTGAACTGCTAACAACCGGGCAACCTTCACTGTCACTGGAGCCATTTCAACCAGTTCGGACGTAAAAAAATGTTCCACACGCCTCGGAAAATTGGGGCGAAAAATAAAAGTGTAATTTTTTTTAATTTTAAATGAATTGTTTTGAAGTCTATGGGTTAAACTATTGACAATCTTTTTTTATTGACTAAAAAAGGGGTGCAAATATCACCCCTGTCTGATGACTAACCTATTAGGAGGGTTATAGAATGTATCAAAGTGTTTTGTGTTTAACAACGGCACCGTCTTGTACTTGGGCGGTTGGCAAGAGTGTATGGAATAGCGGTAGTAGAGGTAATAATAGGGATTGCGCTTTAGGAGAGCGCACCTCGAGAAAGGCACAGGCATCTAATAATGCCGACGTGCACCGTTGTTGGACTACGACTCGATTATGGAGAAGGCACAGGCCAAGGAGCGAACAAGCAGGCACCCTCCACTATGCGGGAATGGAAGGAGGGTTACGCGCCTTCGCTTGAGACGCTCCTCGTTTGAGGAGACAAGCATGATACACACTGACGAGCAGTTGATGCTCTCTGTGAAGGATGGAAACAGAGACGCATTCCGAGTTTTAACCGAGCGACATTATACAAACACTTTAAACTTTATCTATCGGTTTGTCAAAAATCGAACACTTGCGGAAGACCTCTGTCAGGAAACATTCTTACGGTTATGGCGTTGTGTTCCATCGTACCGGCCCATTGCCAAATTCAGAACATTTCTCTATCATATCGCCAAGAATGTCTGTTTAAAACAGTTGGCGAAAGAGCAGAGGACCCCTCAGGTTGAATCATTGGATACACATTATGGAGACGATGATGAATACTCTCCCCCAATTGCTGTTGCTATGGCAGATACCCGTTGCTCTCCGGATGCCCTGCTGATCGCTAAAGAGACTTACGAGGCAATTCAGACTGCAATCGCTAAGTTGTCGAAGGAACATCAAGTGGTGTTCCGCTTGACAGAAGTTCAAGGATTGTCGTATCAGGAGGTCGCGACGATCCTCGAATGTCCAATTGGTACTGTTGCTTCACGTAAAAACGCAGCAATTCAGCAACTCCGGAAATTTTTAGCTCCGTATAGAGCAAACTTATAATGTTGAAGTCCTTCGACTTCGGATAACAATCAACCGTTCTGCACTCTGGCGTACAACCCCGCGTCAGAGTGCTTTTTTGTGGATTTCCATGGCGAAATCTGATATGCTATTCCTAAAAGTTTAGCTACTAACCCCATAGCGGGAGGTAGACCAATGGCGCGTTCCAAAATCAAAGCACTCACCTTTGACGTTTTTGGCACAGTGGTAGATTGGTACAGTTCTATTGTTGCCGAAGGCGAAAAATTCGGGGACACCCACGGTATTGATATTGATTGGGCACAGTTCGCCTTGAAATGGCGTGCCGGATATGGACCCGCAATGGACAAAGTTCGACGTGGCGAATTACCGTGGCAGAATATTGACGCACTGCATCGGCGCATCTTAGAGGAATTGCTTGATGCATTTAACATTATCGGCTTAAACGAAACGGAAAAAGATCACCTGAATCGCGTCTGGCATCGGCTCAAACCGTGGCCCGATGCTATCAGTGGATTGGAACGGCTGCGGAACCGGTATATCGTCGCCACACTCTCTAACGGTAACGTCGCGTTATTGACGAACAGGGCGAAATTCGCAGGACTGCCGTGGGATCGCATCTTATCTGCTGAATTAACGGGACATTACAAACCGGATCCAGAGGTTTACCAGACCGCTGCTGACCTGCTCGGTTTATCTCCGAATGAAGTTATGATGGTAGCAGCGCATCCCGGCGACCTCCGAGCGGCGCAAGCTGTCGGTTTTCAGACAGCACTCGTGCCGCGTCCTTTGGAATACGGACCTGACAACCTCCGAGAGGTAGCAGCACACCCTTCTGACCTTGTCGCTGGTGATTTTAATGAATTGGCAGACCTGTTGGATTTAGAATGAAGAAAAAGTTTAAATCAGAAAAAACATGATTGGAGAATAAGTAGGCTATGGACAAAATCCGAATCGCTTTTATTGGTTGTGGTGGTATGTCATCGCAATTGCAACAGTGCATACCGATGGTGCCTGAGTTTGAATTTGTTGCTACGTGTGACCTCGTTGAAGAGAAGGCGGCATCAAACGCTCGAAGATTCGGCGCGCTCCGCCACTATACCGATTACAACGAGATGTTCAAAAATGAAGATCTCTATGCTGTGGCTGTTGTTGGTAGACCAGAGGATAAACTGCATCGGGACATCGGTATTGAATGCCTCAAGCAAGGTTATCACATCTATACAGAAAAGCCGCCCGCGACCACCGCTGAAGGCGCGAAAATGCTTGTTGATGCGTCAGTTGAGACTGGCAAAACAGGTATGGTCGGCACAATGTGGCGACATGCGCCTGCACACCAGATTGCCAAGCGGTTAATGGACGAAGATGAGTTCGGTGCAGTCTGCCAATATCATACCCGATACCTCGCACCGGGTCCGCGGCTTCAGGAGGCAGGATCACCCTTTGCGTGGCCCTTCATGCTTGATCAAGTGATTCATCCGACCGATTGCATGCGTTTCTTTATGGGACAGGTTAGCGAGGTCTTCGCCATAGGCACGGTTGACGCAGCATCCAGGACAGTTTCAATGTCCGTGAATCTGCGTTACGAGAACGGTGGTATGGGCACGATGACGCTCGGGACCGGTCCCGTATTGGAGGCGATGGTGTTCGTCAAAGGCACCGGCAATCAGGCGATTCAGGTCCTGGAGACGCGCAAGTTGCGCCGTTATCGTAATCCGACATGGCTCGGCTTCGGTGGCGGTTATGCCGATACACCGACTGAGGAATGGACCCTCAACACGGCGTATCATGGTGTCGGTAGACCCGGCTATCTTGAAGAGATGCAGCATTGGGCACAGTCGCTCCAAGCAGGGACACAACCACACTCAAGCCTTGAAGATGCCTACCAGAACATGCGCGTTTTGGGAGCAATTAGCCGTAGTATTGAGACTGGAGAGGTCGTTCAAATTTCAGCATAATGGAGGTAGAAATGGAAAAGCTTGATCGGATCCAAATTAATCCGAAGATTTGTCTTGGGCAACCTGTAGTTCGAGGCACCCGAATCACGGTCAGCATAATTCTCAAATTGTTAGCCAACGGTCGGTCGATTGAGGCGGTTATTGAGGATTATCCGGAATTGGAAGTCGCTGATGTCCAGGAGGCGATGAAGTACGCCGCTTGGGTGGTTTCAGACCAACTTTTAGAAACGGAAGCGATGTAGTAGGAGCTTCAAATGGCATCGCTTCGTTTCCGTGGCTTACCGATTTTATAGATTGAGATTTAAAGAAACTACAATGAACTGGGCACCTCGCGTAAAACCCATCAAAATCCGAAGACTTTACCGATATACCCGACTCGGCATCTACGATGATTTATTGTTACACGATGTCGGTTGGGAACTCTATGCCCGCTGTACCGACATCGCTACAGTTGCCGATGTCTACCGCGAAGGACGTGTGCCTTGCCCGCAGTGCAAAACAAAAGTAGAGCGCCGGATTGACCCACTCTTTAGTACCGGCGAAGGTGGAACTCACGAGAACTGGTTCCGCTGCACGCACTGTGGAGAACGACTGCTCTGGCGTGACTGCCGACAATCACTCCGAAACACCCCGCGATGCTTTGATTGTCGTAGTATCCTGCAGAAAGCAGACGAATTGGAATGTGTTTGTGGTAAAACTTGGTCCCAAGAAGCCTACAATCAGTCGGTAAGAACCCGCGTCCGTTTGCCGTGTCCGCACTGCTTTAACCTTGTCCGCAGACCAGATCCACCCTCAATGGAACGTACTGTCAGAATGTGGAAATCCAGTCCTGTGTTGCAATGCCCGAAGTGTCAAGCGGTTGCGCTTCATCAGCACGGTAATATCGAATGTACAGCCTGCGGCTACAAACGCCGGTGGCGGGATTACCGCAAGAGCCTAAAAAAGAAGGATGAGAAACTTGAGTGTCCGAACTGTAGGTATACTTTTAGATGGCAGGCGTGGCGTAAAAGTGCCCGTTCACTGAGAACTGGCAACCCAAGACCCGCGCGTGAATTCATTAAAAGATGGCTCAGGTGCTATACACCACAACAACGTATGATACAGATTGATATCCTACTTCAAACCTTACACGGCAGAGGTCCCTTAGCACCGCTGTTTATTGATAGCGGTGAACACAACATTCGCCAGATGCTTGATGATCTGGCATCATAGATTTGAACGATTTTTAATTGCGAATCTAAATTGGTAACTCAGGAGGAAGACCATGAAAGTACTGTTTCTTATAACGCTCGTTGTCAGTCTGATAATGCCTTGCACACTTTGGGCGAAAAATATGGCACTCGAATTAGATGGTGAAACGGCTATCGAAGTCCCAAATAATGATAGTCTGAATCCCAAAAAAGCGATAACAATAGAAGCGTGGATGAACATGAGTAAGCCTGTTGGTGAATGCCTCGCAAAGGACTGGGGCGGTCAAAGAGATTACATCTTTCCAGAGATTGTCCAAAATGGAAACGGATTACGGTTTGTTCTCTGGCCCGGCACAAAAATCCTTGATGTCCGTGGATTGAAACCGAACGAATGGCAGCATGTCGCGGGGGTCTGGGACGGTAAAGAGATGCGGACATATATTGATGGCGAGGAGAAGGGGTCCGCGCCCTTTGACGCAAAGGAATTAGCAGCCACCGATGCTTCGCTGTATATCGGTGTCGGTGATAGTCAAAATTGGTTCTGTACAGGAGCCATTGATGAAATCCGTATCTGGGAAGTCGCTCGGACCGAAGATGAGATTAATGAATTCATGATGAAGGTACTCAACGGTGATGAAAAGGGCTTGAACGCACACTACACTTTTGATGGGAGTGATGCCAACGATAATACCAAAAACGGAAATGATGGCAAAGGTGGGTTCGGAAAACCGAATTATATTGATGTCACCAAAGACCTCGATCTCGAACCTCTTTCTGTCGATCCGGGAGATAAACTGACAACAACGTGGGCGTGGGTGAAAAAGAACCGATAATCGGTTTTGAGATATATTGCAAATCCCTGACAAGGGGATTTAGGGGGTTTCTTAGTTATAATTGTAGGTCCCCCTGATAAGGGGGATTTAGGGGGTTTCTTAGTTGTATCAATTTTCAGATGAGATTCTTTCGTTCTATAGACAAACGCAAGAATCGAAAAGACTTGCGACCAATGCCAAAGGTCAGTTGGAATTTGTACGTACCCAAGAGATTATCACTCGCTATTTACCTGAACCGCCAGCGGTAATCTTGGACATCGGTGGCGGTTCGGGTCCGTATGCTTGTTGGTTAGCAAAGGCAGGTTATGAAGTCCACCTCGTGGACCCTGTAGATTTACATGTTGAGCAGGCGAAAAAAGCCTCAGATCAACAACCTGAACACCCAATTGCCAGTATATCGCTTGGTGACGCGCGGGCACTCCGTTTTTCGTCTGCATCAGCGGATGCTGTTCTGTTATTGGGGCCGCTTTATCATCTGATTGATAAAGATGAACGGCTGCTTGCACTCAGCGAGGCATATCGTGTCTTACGGAACGATGGAGTTATGGTTGCCGCCGGTATCTCCCGCTTTGCGTCTATGTTAGACAGTTTTTTTGAGGATCGATTCAGGATCCCTGTTCACATGGATATCGTCCAAAACGATCTTGAAACGGGTTACCATCGTAACCTGACTGAGGACCTTAATTACTTTACAGATGCACACCTTCACCGGCCAGAAGAACTTGGTTCCGAAGTAGTTGCAGCCGGTTTTCAGCACCAAGCGACGCTTGCTGTTCAAGGACCAGCATGGATTTTTGAGTCGTTTAAAAATTATTGGATAAATTCCGAGTTACGTCTTGTTGTTTTAGATTTGATTCGCAAGGTTGAAGCAGAACCCTCGATACTCGGTATGAGCGCGCATATACTTGCAATAGGCACGAAATAGAAAAATTATAAGGTAGAGAAGTCGGATTCACAGAGGTTGAGGTAATGAATAATGCGTGAAGGTCAAGTAGTTTATAAGACGGAAATGCTTGCTACGGTTGAATCACTGCAGACTGATTTTAAAGCACTCGGTGTCAAAAAGGGGATGGTTTTACTCGTTCATTCGTCCTTGAGCGCGATCGGTTGGGTCTGTGGTGGCCCCGTCGCTGTTATCATCGCGCTGCAGGAAGTTTTGGGGGAAACTGGAACGTTGGTGATGCCCGCCCATTCAACCGAGCTCAGCGATCCGAGCCAGTGGAAGAACCCACCTGTCCCTGAATCGTGGTGGCAGACAATACGAGAGACGATGCCTGCTTACGATCCCGATTTAACGCCGACCCGCTCAATGGGCAAAATTGCCGAAACATTCCGAAAGCAAAAAGGTGTTCTCCGCAGCGCACATCCGCAGAGTTCATTTTGTGCCCGCGGTCCTCAAGCATCGTCCATCATCAACAATCACTCCTTGGCTTATGGGTTTGGTGAACACTCACCGCTCGCCAGAATCTATGATTTGGATGGTTCCGTCCTACTCCTCGGTGTCGATCATTCGAGTAATACATCCATACATCTCGCAGAATACCGAGCGGATTTTCCGAGCAAACGCGTTGTACGGGAGGGTGCCCCAATCTCACAGGCGGGTTCAACGACATGGACTACCTTTGAAGATATTGATGTAGACGATTCAGATTTCGATCGCCTCGGTCAGGACTTTTTGCATGCTGATGCGGGCACGGTAGTTCAACAAGGCAAGGTCGGTATCGCGAATTGTCAACTCATGCCGCAACGTGCTGTTGTGGATTACGCCGTTAATTGGCTTGGGAAAAATAGAGGTAAATAAATTGGAAACGTAAGTTTAACAGACTGCTCATCGCCGATCGCCGTTTAAAAAATTGAATTTCTCATTTCGTATGTGTTATACTATAAATATCTAAAGTTGCCACCTAACCAAGAAGGAAGACAAAGAACCGGTCTATGGAAAAAAACGGGGATCCTTATTTACCGTCCGAGACGCAGAAAGTGCAATCATTACTTATACGGTGTTAGGACTTCTCTACATCATCGGGATATGTCTCTACGAACTTGTCGCCGGATGGAACGGCATCCTGCAGATGTTAAGAAAGTTAGACGCAACGTCCCCAGTGTTTAATCGAACCGCAATTGCGTTTATTATCTTCAAAGAAGGAGCGGATATCATGTTAAGACGTTTTAACGAATGGCGTGCTGAACATGCGCAAAGCCTTGAAAAGGCCAAAGAACAAGGTATTGAACAAGGTATTGAACAAGGTGTTGAGCAGGGGCGTGCAGAGGTATATGAAGCTATCGCCGCCTGGAATAAACGCCGACTCGCAGCCGAGGCGAAAGGTATCCCTTTCAATGAACCGCCTCCGGCACAGAACGGACACCAGCACGAATAGATCCAAGGAGAAGTCAGATGGAAGCCTTAAAAGAACTTCGCGTATCCAATGATGCAATGAATGATCCGGAAGAATTGCGTCACCGGATCTCAGAAGAAGGGTATCTCTTCTTCAAGAAGCTGCAAGATCCTGACAAACTCTGGGCATTGCGGCGAGAGATGCTAACGACGATGCAGGAAGGCGGTTGGCTCGTCGCGGGGACTGACCCAATGGACGGTATCGCCGATATTTCCACGCAGTGTACTGAAGGTGATTCTGAATACACGGATGTATATCACGAAGTGTATAAGTTACAAGCGTTCCACCGTTCCGGACACTGGTCCGAAGTCGTTGACATGGTAGAGAAAATTGTCGGTAGAGAGGTACTGCCACATCCACAAAAGATTGCGCGCCTCTGGTTCCCGAAGTACACCGCACATACAACACCGATTCATCAAGACTTCGTCCACTTCCAAGGAAATTTCCAGACCTATACCTGTTGGGTACCTGTCGGGGATTGCCCGATAGAGTTGGGCGGCTTAGCGGTCCTACCCGGTTCGCATAAAGTCAATGCGGTCATGGAGCACCACTTTTCGCTCGGTGCTGGCAGCCTCTGCGTTAATGAGGACGAATTGTCTGGCGAATGGCATTCCACGAACTATGAAGTTGGCGATACGCTCATCTTCCCGGCTTTGACTATTCATAAAGCACTGCCGAATTTGACCAAAGACCGGCTCCGCGTGTCACTCGACAACCGTTACCAGGCTGTCGATGACCCGATCGCTGAGCACATGCTGGAACCGCACCTGAACATCTTCAACTCGCTCCAATGGGAAGATGTCTACCGCAATTGGGAATCTGACGAGCTGAAGTATTATTGGAAAGACCGTGACCTGACGGTTCTGCCAAGGGATTTCAGTTACGGGAACAAAGGATTTGAAGAAGCGTTGGAATTGGCAAGAGACGGAGACGAACGCGCCATCATACACTTAAACCGGGCTATCAAGCGTGACGCAACAACCGAATTAGCGCAGCGGGCAGTGGCAGTTCTACAAGAAATTGGTGTCGGAGCTGCTGATTAACGGGGGAGACTCTCCCATGGCTTATAGCAATTTCACCTTAGAAACGGTACGGGAGGAATTTCAATTAGAGACAATTGAATCCGCAAACATCTTTGCTGACATAGAACCTGTACCACCGAGCGAGGCGCTCGTTGCGGAATTGGCGAAAAAAGTGCAGTTAGCAGTTGCTATAAGGACAGAGAAGGCACGCTCGGAACTTATCGTCACCAATGTTCTTGTTGAACTCCGTGAGCAATTCAATCGTAATATCAGTCTTTTTTCCGGGATAGACTTCAGTGTTGATGCAGAAAAGGGATTAACAGGCACTTGCGATTTTTTGATAAGTCTATCCCCGGAACAATTTTATTTAGAGGCACCTGTTATCGTTCTCGTTGAAGCAAAGAATGCTGACCCAACGCTTGGCATCGGGCAATGCGTCGCTGAGATGCTCGCAGCACAATGCTTCAATGAGCAGAAAGACAATAATATCCCCTGTATCTATGGGGCGACTACCACTGGCACGGAGTGGCTCTTCCTCAAATTGGAAGGACAGAAACTTTACATTGACATGGCACTCTACGCGATTGAACGGTGCGACAAAATCCTCGGTATCCTCTCGAGCATGGTTAACCAAAAGGCATGAGGAATTCCGGCAGGTATAATTCAGATGGATTTCCATTACAAAGACATCGTTCCGTGGGGTAGATCGTTTGATGAATACCTTGATATGTTTAACCTCTCTGAGAACGACTTGGCGCGGGACATTGTTGGTGTAGGCGGCGGTACCGCGTCGTTCAATGCTCAGATGCATGCGTGCGGCACGCCGATAATCTCCGTGGACCCGATTTACCGGTATTCTGAAGCGGAATTGCGCCAACGAATTGTGGCATTCAAGAGACAGACGATGAAAGCGTTCTGCCGAGATTTCGAGAATGGAAAACAGCAAGGACGATATATAGACGCATCACTCCCTAATTTGCTTTTCCCTAATCAGCACTTTGACCTCGTGCTTTCCGCACATCTCCTCTTTTTCTACTCTGCCAATAGAGATTTGGTGTTCCATCTTGATGCTGTCCGAGAACTCCTTCGCATCGGCACCGAGGTGCGGATCTTCCCGATCGTTGATGTGAATAATAGTCTTTCTCCCTTCGTCCTACCCGTTATTCGCGAACTTAAAAAAGATGGGATTGATAGCACAGTTGAAACCGTTCCGTATCATCTCCAGAAAACTGGGAATCAGATGCTGCGATTATGCGGGTCAGGCCTTACGCCACTTCGTTTGCTGGGAAGGTTTGAAACCTCGCCAGCGGCATGTATCAGTAGCGACTCCTAAGAAAATCACATAAGTCCTAAATGTGCTAATTGCCTAAATTGATTAAATAAACTGTTTCCAATAAGAGAGAGTCGTGCGCGTAAAATCCTTTTTTCAGCAGACTGCTTATAGCGAAATGTGCTTTTTATTTTTTCTTCAATTTCAAAAGCGGAGTACTTCATGACAAAAACAATTATAAGTTTGTCTATACTTCTAACCCTGTTTTCGATTAACACCTTCGCCGCAAATTCCCCACCACGACAGAAAGGCATTCTCAGAGTAGATTCGGGTGAAGTCAATAATGTCGCATTCGGTCCTGATGGTAGTTCCCTTGCAAGTGGTGGGGACGATAAAACGGTGCGTTTATGGGATGTGGCATCGGGGCAGTTAAAAAATGTGCTCACAGAACATTCGGGGCCGGTTAATAGTGTCGCATTTTCTCCAGATGGCAGCACACTCGTTAGCGGAAGTCGTGATAAAACGGTGCGTTTATGGGATGTGGCATCGGGGCAGCTCAAAGCCGTCCTCACAGGGCATTCGGAGTGGATTAATAGTGTCGCATTTTCTCCTGATGGTAACACTATTGCAAGCGCAAGCAGCGATAATACGGTAAGACTTTGGAATGTACCAGCCGAACAGCCTATAGCCATCCTTACAGGACATACAAGTAGTGTTTTAAGTGTAGCATTTAGTCCAGATGGTAACATGCTCGCAAGTGGTGGCCGGAGAATGGTATATTTATGGGACGTGGCATCGGAGGAACGTAAAACAACGCTCACAGGGCATACGAGTGGGGTCTATAGTGTAGTATTTTCTCCAGATGGTAGCACCCTCGCAAGTGGGAGTGATGATAAAACCGTCCATTTATGGGATATGGCATCGGAGGAACGTAAAACAACGCTCATAGGGCATTCGGATACCGTCTGGAGCGTAGCATTTTCTCCAGATGGTAACACCCTCGCAAGTGGGAGTGGTGATAGAACTGTGCGTTTATGGGATGTGGCATCGGGGCAGTTAAAAGATGTGCTCATAGGGCATTCGGATAAGGTAGAGAGCATAGCGTTCAGTCCGAATGGCAGCACCCTCGCAACTGGTGGTAGTAGTGATAGAACTGTGCGTTTATGGGACCTCACAGCATCTGCCACCACGCCTGCTATTTCAAGTATCTCTCTTACCTCAACGGAATCGCTGGGTATTGGGGAACAATTTACCGTCTCTCTCAACATTGCAGGTGGAGAAAATGTGACAGGATATCAGGCAACTGTAGTGTTTGACCCAGATGCCCTCATCTATTTTTCAAGTGCTAACGGCGATTACCTGTCCGATGGCGCGTTCTTTGCGGCTCCAGATGTTGAAAAAAATTATGTAACATTGGCATCAGCAGCACTTGCCGAGGAAAGCAACGGTGATGGTGTCCTTGCAACCATCACATTTCAAGTCGTTGATACCAAAGCATCAGGATTGTTCCTATCCCAAGTCCATCTTGTGAATCCAGATGGCGAGCGTTTGTTTCCATGTATCGAAAATGGTATAGCGGAAGATGGCACAGTGGAGGATAGCACTGTGATTGAACCCGTATATATCGCTGAGGATATCAATGAGGACGGTGTGGTAAATATCCAAGATTTGGTGCTTGTCAGTTCAAACTTTGGAAAGACGGGAGAGAACGAGGCAGATATCAACGGTGATGGTGTCGTCGATGTAGTAGACTTGGTTAAAGTGGCTGCTGCACTTGGGAACGCAGCAAATGCACCTTCCCTCCATCCACAATCACTCGCGATGCTCACCGCTGCCGATGTTCAAGGCTGGCTCACACAGGCACAACACCGAGACCTTACGGATGCAGCATCGCAAAGAGGCATTCGTTTCTTAGAACAACTCTTGGCGGTGTTAACGCCGCAAGAAACGGTACTATTGCCGAACTATCCGAATCCGTTCAATCCAGAGACGTGGATACCGTATCAATTGGCAAATTCCAGCGACGTGCAGATCGTCATTTACGATACACGCGGCACTACCGTCCGACGTTTAACGTTAGGACATCAACCAGCGGGATATTATACCACCCGCGATTGTGCGGCGTATTGGGATGGTCACAACGGTTTAGGTGAACGCGTGGCGACAGGTGTCTATTTCTATCAATTGATAACAGATAAACGCTCGTTGTTGCGGAAGATGGTGATTTTGAAGTAGAAACTATCGCTTTGTAGGTTGTGTGAGAAACACCAGATACAACCTGCTTCTCGCGGTCTATGAACGGAGACACAGAACAGTGAATACATACAAGCAAGAGGCAAGAACAGGTTTATTTCACCTTAAGGAAGCTGTATTGGATATTTTACTTGAGGCAAAAAACGAGGGAAATTCCTATCGCCAGCCCGGTGCTATCCGAGAAAAAAGTGGCATCCCAAAGATAGAGGAGCCTCATGCGCATTCCAACACGCTTATCTATGGTGTTCTACTCCATCTGGGGGTGGAAAAACGTGTTGAATACAAAAAAGGTTATGGATGGCGAATCACTGAGCAAGAGGCATCACTGCGAAGTGAATAGCGCAATCTGTTTCTATAAATAAGATGTTGCCCTTAAAGTCCTACTGATTGTCTGAATCGCGGGTTACCATTTCTGGGTTGGTGCTTCGGAGAGGTCTTTGACGAATTCGTAGGTCCAATCTACGGTCTGATAACCGCAGTTGCTGTAAAAGAGGAACGCGCGGTGGTTATCCCAAGCAGTACTAATCGCTGCATGCCGGTATCCGACTTTGTGCATCTCTTGAAGCTCATATTGGAGTAAGTAACGTCCTAAACCCTGCCCCTGAAATTCATCTTCAATGCCGAGCCAAGTTGTGTGAAGCCAATTTTGTGCATCCGGATGACTTGAAAACTCACCACCGGAGACAGACCAACACTCGCCGACCTCTTTATCATCTTGAAACGCTCTTACGGTGCAGTTCGGAAGTTGTCCGCGCCCCTGTTTCCAATCTACAGAAAGCGTTACAGGTAAATTTGAAGGTATTGGTGTAACGGTGTAGTTTTCCCAATCCAAAAAGACTTCGCCTTCAGAACGATGGTACCCATTATATCCGAGCAGTGCTTGAACCTGATCGAGCGCATCCGATAGATAGGCGTGTTCAAAATGATAGAACCGATATCGACAGTCTTGTGAAAAGGCGAAGATTTTGGAAATGTTAAACGCTTTCAGATAGGTTTCTGCCTTTTCAAGCACAGTTTGTCCAACACGCCGCACACCCCGATCGTAGCTCATAAACCGGATAACGCCTATGTCTTCTTCTCTGTTATCACCAGCCTGACCGATCCCGACATGGATAAACGCTTGCACAGTACTGTTCACCATTGCAACAAAAGCAGTTTCAGAGTCGAGACCACCCTCCTTTTTATCGGCTTTACCGGTGGTAACCCCGCGTACCGCAGCAGCAAACTCTTCCTCCTTTACCGAGTAGCAATGCGGAACGTCCGCGGTCAGACGGTTATAAAATTGGGTTAAAAGTGCTTGCATATCGGCGGTATATTGAAGAATTTCCATCTGTTACCCCTAATTTTTTGTTTACTTACACAACAGAAAATTGGCGGGGTTATTAGGGAAACACCCCAGCAAAAACACCCCGCCAGCAAATATAGGAAGTTTTGTGTGAGTCCAGAATAGAAACGGACGATCATTTAACGTTTTTGGACTTGGAAACTCGCATCTAACGCCTTCGCAACCCGGACTTGCGATTCTTCGAGGTGTGCCAAACTATAATCATCGAGTCTCCCTTGTGCATTTTGAAGCACACCCTGTATCTCACTGTTGATTTGTCCGAGATGGTGGCGTGCGAGCGACCTCGCGTCTTCAGGCGTTCCATTATCAGCGTCTAATACCAGTTTGATGAACCGCTTCAGGTGCTCACGTTGCAACGCGCGACGGAAACTGGAGATGAACGCATCCGTATTTGACCACTGCTTTTCTCCGACATTCCGATCCAATTCTGTCCAGACCGCATCAGTGATGCCTGAAAAGAGTTCTGGTAGTGTGAACGCATCCTCACCCTTCGGAAACTTTAATTCTGTGTCCTGAACGCGAGCGAGGACGTTCGGATGGAGCAAGCGTCCCAAGATGCGGGTTTGGTTACTCAGGATAACGCTATGCACCGGGTAATCCAAACGCGTAGAACTCCCGCTACTCGATCCCCAGTCGCTCCAACGGGTGATGGCGAGACTGTTGAGTAGATCCGGGGGAAAATCGAAGGCTCTGTCCGAGAGTGCATGCTCTTTAATAAATTGCAGTGCTTCACGCTGTTTCGCTGCTGGGACAGGCACGAACGGTAACCGTCCGTTCTCATCACCACGATGATCGCGGTGGTGGTACTGTCCACCGATATAACGGCTTGCAAGGTACATTGAATAACCGTATTCACCGAGCAGCGATCCGAATGCACGCCTGACACGCTGATACCCCATCCCCTCTTTTGTAACCTTGTCAGCAATCTTGTCCCAAAGTTCAACGACAATCTCGCGACGTTGTTTCGCAAAATCGAGTGGGTCCGAACCGAGATCCCACCGATTGACCAAGGGGTCCAAATCTCTGCTTTGATATGCGGACGCATCACCATCTGTTCCGTACGTCAGTCCTGGTGTTGCGACACGGGAAGCGATTTTGCCTAACGCCTTTAATTCGCCTTCAGAATTGCCAGCATCGATCGGTTTATACGCATACTCGATGACCCAGTAGTCCCAAGGACCAATCGTCGTGGTATAGTAATCACCCTGTTTTTTCCCTTCAGGTGCGATGTTTACAGCGTCGTATTCCATCACGGAGCCGAGAAGTGCTTCATCGCTTTTCTTATTCAGGTCGTCAAGCGAATGGATCGTACTCGCTTTAAAGTTGTGGCGTAATCCCAACGTATGCCCGACTTCGTGCATGGTTAATGATTTAAGTGCCTGACCGATAAATTCTTCCGGTAACTCACCGTCTTCGCCGACCACACCACGCGCCTGTAGAACGCTCGCCATGAATCCCATCTGCCGTGCTAAGCCGGATGCCATCTCACACCGGAATCGTGAGGAATGATCTATCGGGTGGTCATGTTCGTGGTCAAGTTCCTCGAAATACGTCGTATATTCTCGCTGCCACGATCTAATGAAACCGTCACTGATAAGAATATCAGCGTCCAATATCTGTCCTGTTAATGGGTTCACGCGGGACGGGCCGATGGCGAAACCTGCGTCAACGACCCATCGGATCGTGTTATAGCGCGCATCTTCCGGGTCCCAGTTTTCATAATCTTGTTGAATCCGTGCCTCAATCGCATCGACAAAGCCTGCCTTTTCAAATGCCTTATTCCATTCCAGAATTCCTTGCCGAATATAAGGACGGAAACGATGTGGGACTGTCTTTTCAATGTAGAAAATGATCGGATCCATGGGGGGCGAGAGTTTCGCTTTTTTATCTGCTTTCTCCAAATGCCACCGGTTGACGTAACGGATATAGGGTGCGTCACTCGTTTGGAGCGAATAATCTTTGACCGTTGTCATGAAATGTCCGACACGATCATCAGCAAGCCGCGAGCGATAGCTGTTTGATGGAAGTTCAGCGAGACTGTAATGTAGGGTCAATTGGATACCGCGACTGTCTGGGACGGTTGTCATAGAGCCGCTCGCTGCGTAAACCGCTTGAACTCGCAGTTCAACGTTCTTTGGAAACGCCTTAATTGTGCCCCAAGTGCTACGCGTTTTATCAAATCGGGCACCGCTACCAATCCGACCTGCCATCGGCGGTAGGTCGGACATAAAAACAGGTGAGATATTCACCAATAGACTCCGCCGTTGTGGATGTATGCTTTCGATCTTAAGAGAGAATAGCACAGAGTCGCTGTAACTGTAGTCCACTGCTTGGGCAGTTGGTGTCCCTTTGTCAGCACGGAAACGCACATTTTTGCGCACGAGATGCACACGGTCACCAACACGCCGCCAGACAAGCAACCACTCATCCATCGTCATCCCGGAGATGAGATATCCTCGCCCCAGTCCCCGTGAAAGGCTAATCATGCATAGAAAAGGCTTGTTCAATTGTGAAGGTTGAATTTCGCAATAAAGGTTCTCTTTCTTCTCGTATAGTTTGAAAAAACCTTGGTAGTTTTTACTGTCTTCAGTAACTTTAGAAAAATCTTCAAACTCTTTTTTCTTTTTTGCGGGTGCTGCCTGTGCTTCAGATTTTGCTGCTTCCTGCGCAGATACTGACAGGCAATAACCACTTATTAAGGTTAAACATATCCAAAAAGTCAATAGGTTTCGCATTATCTCTTCTCCTTATTTCATTGAGTTGTCTTTTTCGGTTTGGAGACGTTCAAGGGTTGCCAATGCTTTAGAAGTTCCATCAGGAGTTTGCGATGCCAATCCGTTTCTGCCATAGGTTTACCGTCCGAAGAAGGGTAGAAGGGGGTTGGCGCAGACACGGTTTTTTCCTGCATAGTTCTACCTCCTAAAAGGATTATCAAATTGCTAAAGCGTTGTTCATTTAAGGATAGCATACAGGTTGTGAAATGTCAATTCTCAATTTCTTTTTTCACGACTGGCTACTTCGGCTTTACCGGTAATGAATCCGCCGACTGCCGTCGAATGAGAACCGTGGCCAATCGCGTTCCCAGTTTTCGGAGTCGTATGGAATGTAGTGGCATGCCAATGCATGTCTGCGCGTCCCCGGTTTCAAAACCTGCGCGCCCCCATGAATCAATCTTCCACTGAACAGAACCACATCTCCAGGATTCACGAACACTTGGACCGCGTCCTTACCGTTTTCGCGGAAAACCTGTTTGACTGCCGGGAAATAGCGATTGTGCTGTTGCAGCTCGTAGGTCTCTCCGGGTAGCAGCGTCATAGGCACATCGTTTTGCGTAATTAACCGTCTCCTATGCGAACCCGGCTGCACCACGAGAGGTCCGTTGTTCTCATCCACTTTAACCATTGCAATCCATGCCGACATACAGTCCGGTAAGTAGTACTGATCTTGGTGAAACGGATGCTCGGATCCCTCATAAAAATGCATCGTCTGGATGCCTTCCGGTTCACCGCCGAAACAGTCCGCAAGCAGTTTATGTAAGCGAGGGTCGATAAGCAAGTCCAATACGTACGGATCATAAAGGTGTTGATTGAACGTTCGAGATCCGTATTTGTCCTGCTGAAAGAACCCCTCAAGCTGCTTACGTCCGGTGTGAAGGTCCTCTATGTGTTCAACGAAGCGTTCGCATTCTTCACGCGCGAAGACGCTTTCAAGGATGAGATATCCATACTCCTGATAGAACTTCTTTTGTGCAGATGTCAAACCTGTCTGTTCAGGTGCCATTTTTCCTCCTTTAGAAGTTACGGACATTTTTTATCTATTTCTCTTCATTTTATCACAATTATTTACTGAAAATGTAGTTAAATTTTTTTAAATGTACTTGATGGTTTTTGTCGAAATTGTTATTGTTAACGTGAGTTCGACTTAAGGTTTTAGGAAACTTGGCGCAATGTATAACGCTACTACAGGTTTGATGATGAATGAGTTCCTGCGCTCCAGCAGAGTGTTATGTGTCGTAAAACCGCATACCACATCTACAGGAACACCTGTTACGGCACACGGTGTGTGCCTACTACTTTTAATAAAATAAAAGGACAATTTATGAAAACAGTACCGAAGATTGTTGCAGTTGGCGGTGGAGAAATTAGAGAAATGGAAACCGCTGTTATTGACAAACGCATTGTTGACTTGACCGGCAAAGCACAGCCGAAGGCACTCTTCATTCCAACCGCCAGCGGCGACGCACCCGGATATATTGATACTTTTGAGATGGTTTACGGTAGGCATTTTGGATGTCAAACGCGCACGCTTGAACTCATTCAAAATCCACCAGCATTTGAGGAGATGTCCGCACTGGTGTTGGATTCCGACCTTGTCTATGTTGGGGGTGGAAACACCTACAAGATGATGAAGTTATGGCGAAGATTGGGATTAGATACCGTATTGGTGGAGGCTGCGTCCCGCGGCACGGTTCTATCGGGTCTCAGTGCCGGTGCGATTTGCTGGTTTAGATACGGGCATAGCGATTCCCGTTCTTTCTCCAGCAACCCCGAATGGGACTATATCCGCGTCAGGGGACTTGGATTCATCAATGCAGTCTACTGTCCACATTATCACTTCGAGAAGCGGGAAGCTTCCTTCTCACAGACAATTGCAAAACGGGGTGGCATCGGCATCGCCTGTGATAATAACGCAGCGATTGAGATCATCGGCGAGCACTACCGCATTCTCACCTCTGCCCCTGATGGAAAGGCATACAAACTCTTTAAGCGTGACGGAAATGCCGTTATTACTGAATTATCTCAAGACAATGCCTATACGCCTTTAGCCGATCTTTTAAGGCGAGGATAAGACTATAATTTTGTCTTCAATGCTCCCCAGAGGGTTGACAATTTCCCTTTAGGCGCAATGTGATAAGGTTCGGTGGATTCAAAGTTCTGGAGGACTTCACGTGCTGTGGGCAGACGGTTGTAAAAACGGACTTCATCAATCATACCCGTGAAGTGCCCCTGTGATTTCCTTGGAAATTTTCTGGCACCAAGGGTTACAGGTGCTGTAAATGGCGAAAATGCTCTGTTACCCTCAAATCCATGGTTGCTCGTAGATGGGTTAAAATAATAGTTTTCAATAAATGAACAGCACTGAACAAATTATGGCATTTTAGGCGGCAACTTGGGTTAAAATAATACCATATTGCGCTGAAGTTGTCGAAAAGACATAGTAGATTACATCAATTTTACCTTGATAGATTTCATTACGTATGCTATGGTATTAACACATTTTAGAAGGAGGAAGACCTTTCTTTCCGCGAATAAGAGCTCCGTCAGTCTTTGTGGGGTGCGGGAAGCCTTGGTTATTATCGTTTTATGCAGGTTGCAGCAATGTTTGGTGATCAAAAAGGGGGCGTGGTTGAAAAACCGGATCCCCGCGCTGGTGGAGATGTCGCTGTCGTCAAAATTCACGCCGTCCCGATGTGTACGGAGTATAAAGGGTTCATACATGGCGGTACTGGCGAGCACTTCGGTCACGAAGCCGCTGGCGAAGTCGTTGAAGTGGCACAACCCGGACGTGTCCAAGTAGGGGACCGTGTCGTGGTACAACCACAGAACGCCTGTGGTAAATGTCAGATGTGTGTCTCTGGTGAGCACATCCATTGTATGAGGGGCCGTCATCCAAGTATACGGGATCTCGTCGGAGATGAAGTGGCTTCGGCAACTTATGCGCAGTATATGCACAAAATGGAAGATATGTTATTTCCAATTCCAGATGGGGTCAGTTATGAACACGCTGGAATGGCTTGCTGTGGGCTTGGACCGACGTTCGGCGCAATGGAGCAGATGCAAGTCAATTCATTGGATACAGTCATGGTTACCGGCTTAGGTCCTGTTGGGTTAGGTGGTATTATCAATGCACACTATCGCGGTGCGCGCGTCGTCGGCGTAGAAAGCCATCCATATCGTGCCGAACTCGCGAGAAAGTTAGGCGCGGATATCGTCTTGGATCCAAATGATGAAGATATTCTTGATCAAATTCAAGATTTTACGGACGGGGTCGGGATCGACAAAGCTATGGACTGCTCAGGTGCATCTGCAGCGCACCGGTTAATGGTAGACGCAGCCCGAAGAAAGGGACAAGTCACGTTCATCGGTGAAGGTGGAGAATTTCCGCTTGCAGCGAGCCGAGACATGATTCGGAAAGGCTTAGTCCTACGCGGAAATTGGCACTATAACCTCGGTGTCTATCCGAAATTAATGCAGGTCATCCAAAGTTCACCTGAAGTTTTAGACACATTTATCACACACACTTTCCCGATGCGTGATGTACAGAAGGCGTGGGAACTACAGGCGACCGGGGAATGTGGTAAAGTCGTGCTGCATCCGTGGGATTAGTCGATTCTCAGACGGTTGTGTCTTGGAGACGGCGGAGTTTGAGAACGAAGGAGTCCTCGTCTAATGCTACCATATCGTAAGAGATCGCTTCCCTTTGGGGAACATCGGATTTTAATTTGATGCCGTCCGACAAACCGAGGGGAAGTAGGTTCTCTTCGCGTGCAATGTCCGCTTTCTCAATCAATCCATTGACAGTATACCCACCGCTTCCATCGAGTATCTCTCCGGCTTTCAGGTCACGTTTGGCAACGGTGATAACATCAGCGACGGGTGTTGGGAGTGGTGTACCTGTCGGTTGTCCGTAGAGGGCGGCTTTTGCAATTGAAATCGGTGCTTCAACAGCCACAAGGTGGTACGGGCGGTAGAGGAGATAGTTCTTGCCATCACCCCCCGAATGCAGGTTATAACCGGCAAGGTCTTCTTGCGTGAAAGGATGCTCAGTCCGAATAACAACGAATACACCCATTCGTAGTGGATTGTCCAGCATCGTCTTGCCATCCGTGGCAATACTATTTGCAAGTTCAACGACCCCGTGGCGGTTCAAAATGCCGCCTTCTTTTTTTAAACTGAAGACCTCAGCGATGTCCGAAATGTTGACTGAAGGTTCGTGCATGCCGCGAACATCTGGCGGTAGACCTGCCATGTTTGCCAAGGAGGTCATCTCAATCTGTGCCTTCGACCCATCTCGGAACGAGTTGAACATCTTAAAGTTAATCGTGCGTCGCTCAATCAACGCTTCGCTGAACCCGAATCGTTGCGGAACAGTGTCTGGTATCCCCGCGCGATCATCATCATAAAACACCGTACCTCTCCCCGCAGCGACGATCTCAAAACCGAGGGTTTTTGCCCACTCGACCATATTCATTGTTACACCGGGTTGATCACCATCAACGAGTGTATAGACGACACCCGCGTTGTCTGCCAAGCGTCTCAGAAACGGACCTACGGTGACATCCGTTTCAACGTTGACCATCACGAGATGTTTCTTGTACATCAGTGTGTGGTACGCCATTTGCGCGCCAACTTCTGGAATGCCAGTTGCTTCCACGACCACATCAATCAGATCAGACTGGATAATGTGCAGCCCGTCTTCGGTAACTGCGCGTTTATCGCTACTGATGGCATCGTTCATCGCGTTGGCGTTCCGAACATGCGAAATCGCGTCGGTGGGGATATTACTGACCGTATACGCGCCTATAGCATGTTTCAGATTGATGTCGGCAATCGCGCTCGCGACCATGCCGCGCATCTGTGAAAGCTGCGCAACCAGTCCGGCACCGAACTTTCCGGCACCGATAATACCGACACGAATTGGGTTATTTTCCGCTGCGCGTTCAGCGAGTTGTCTACTGAACATACAAGGTTCCTTTAATTCAGAATGCTATTCAAGTGAGGCTTCCATGGATTCTCTCATATTCTGCTCGTGTGATTTCAAAGTCTAACATCTTTCCGCCATCTGCTTCTCGCGAAACAGTGAGTCCAAGAGATCGCCACAATGCTTGTGAACGGACATTGTCCACAGGAACGTCCACTGGACAGAACCGGTCTATTGCCAGTTTTTCAAAGGCATGCGCCATCAAACATCGGACGACCTCTTTGCCGTAGCCTTTACCCCACAGTGTTTTGTCCCAAATCCCGATGGGTAAACGCATCACTTTTTCGCCCTCAATTTTCGCACGTTCCAAATTCATCCACTGCAAACATACCTCGCCAATGGCGCGTCCACTCGCTTTTTCCACGATTGCGAACAGAAATCCGCTATCCCTCATGAATTTACCGGCTTTTTTAAGATATTCCTTTGTGATAGGTCCCTCAGGGGGAGATTCCTCAACCGCGTTTAGAAATTCGGGATCTCTGTAGAAAGGGACAGCAGTATCAAAATCGGCATCCTTAAAGGGTCGCAGTTTCAGGACGTTCGGTCTCCAAGTGAATATTATGGCATGCAAAGTTTCCTGTTTGTATCATATTTATAAATTTCCTTTAAGCTTTAGAAGTATACCTCGCCAGAGCCTTTCAGTATGGGCGTACGATATTCGGCGGATTGACCGAGGTTGAAAATCTGATAAAGATGTCCTTAACGCACCTCAAACCCAATATGCCGCCATATAAATCTAAAAGGGAATGAAACCCAACTTCATAATACGACATAAGGTGTGTTAGGTTTCACTCGGTATCTCTTTAATGTCCAGTGTATGAACAAGAGGATATTTTCAGTAATTTTGGGCTTTGCGCTGGTATCTGTTCAACCCAACCCACATGTAGACTGATCCTATGCTTGATGTCTCCAAACACTATAGACTAAATAGGTAGGTAAACTTGCTCAAGACTGTCCAGTCGTGTGTGTGGAAGCCGTCGGATGTATCCCATGCTTGATCGTACACAAGATAAAAATCGCTTCCGGGGCGGTAGATGTAATTGAGCAAAAAATTCGCGCTCGCTCGTTCCGCACTATCGTTCCACTGTGTGTACAGTTTAGTAAAGAAGCGGGTATTTAGCGCATAACTAATGCGTGCGCCGATAACGTTTGTTGTGAATAGATCAGTTTCAGGTAAGTTAATCCAGTTGCGTTGGTATCGAGTCTCTATCGCGAGTTGATAGGTCATCCGCCACTGACTATCAATGCTGACCCCGACGCGGTTGCCGTGAAAGTAGTCCCCGTAATCCATGCGAACGAATACAGCAAAGGGTCTACTGCTCTCGGTGAACCCTCGTAGCGAAACCTGATTCATCTCGTAATCACCAACGGGAATCTCAGCGTCGTTGATACTGAAAGATTCATCAACACGGTCAAAAAACCGTCGGAAATCAAGATTGAGCCCGTCGTCTGAATTCTGAATCATATCCGCGCTGATCCCGATGTCCCAACCGATGGTCGTGTTATCGTGATCCAGTAAGTAACCCCCAGAGAAACCTGCACCGATATCCCGTATACCGTACCGACTGATTTGGACTTCGTAGTTGGTGTTCAACATGAGTGATCGTATGTCCCTGCGATGCATGAATCCCATTTTACTTGTAAATTGGGGACCGATGTCGAGGTACGAAGCGTTAACGCGGAAATGCTTGTTTCGCCAATTATTTGAGAGGTACCATGCCATATCGCGCTCTTCTGGATCTGGCGACCAGCTCCCAACCGTCATCGCCCGCATCCGCCACTGATCGTGTGGTCTGAAAAACAGGTCTATCCCGCCGTTGCGATGATAATCCTCGCTGAAGTCGCTCTGCCGATTGGTGAGAATGAAGCCGACAGTTGAATCACTGAGAATGTCCCGTTGCATTCTGAGCACAGAGAAGTTGGTCATAGGAATTTCCTCGGAAGCGGCGGTCGTCATGTTCAGCGCGCCTACACTGTAAGCACCGACTTTTCCTGTAAGTTTACCGCCACCGAGCAGCCGGACCTCTCTTTCATCTTCAATTCCGATGCTACGGCTGTAGAAAACCGACAACGGCGGTGGCCCGAAGTCCCCGATGCCTGCCCCGAATGCAAACAGTCCACTACCCTCAAGGAAGAAATCGCGCCGCTCTGGAAAATAAAGACTAAACCGTGTGAGGTTGACCTCCTCCTGGTCCGCCTCTACCTGTGCGAAGTCAGTATTTAGTGTTAAGTCCAACGTCAGGTTTGATGTTATACCATATTTCATGTCCAATCCGAGATCGCGTTCAGTGGTACGCTGCCAATCTCCGTCTTCGAGATTTCGTCCCAAACCGCCGAGGAGATAGGGTTTCACATCAAAATAGGATGGAGACACAATACCTTGTAACCCGGTTAGTTTGCCTTGATATATCGGATGATATGTCCCTGGCCAACTCTGACTCCGAGGCACCTGAATCCACTGCGATGTTTCGTTTGTCCGTTGAATATTGCGTCCAAAGTTCACACCCCATACCATCGAATCGTTTTTCTTAAATCGCAGTTGATTAAATGGAATCGCAATCTCAACCGTCCACCCTTTTTCGTGTTGTTGTCCGGCAGCTTCCCAGATACAGTCCCAACTTCCGTTGAGGTTTTCGCCACCGTCTGTGACTGCCGTATCTGACAGCGCACCGAGTGCATTCGTCCGAAAGAAAAAGCACTGCCGCTTATCACCATAGGTGTCAAGCATAATGTAAACATTATCATTTTGCCAGAGTTGCCCGTCGCGCCGCATTTCGTTGGCAACAATCTTGTCAGGTTGGGAATCGTAGCACTCAAATCCGATGTAAAGTTTTTCGGTGTCATACAACATGCGAACTTCTGTGCGTTCGGTAATCGGTTGTCCTTCGTCGGGTGATTGTTGCGTGAAGTCGTCAATCATTTGGGTCTGAGACCAGGCTTCTTCGCTGAGGTGTCCATCAATTTCGATTGCTTCTTGGGTGAACAACGGCCTGATTTCTTTGCTGGCTTCGACATTTAGGTTCGCTGCAGCGATGGTCGCGAATATCAGAAGAACGATTCTGTGGCGCATCTTTTCTCCTCTTTTAGATTTTTCTTGCCTGCAAACGTGATATTTTGTTGTTTAAAAAAGAAAGACCCTCACCGAAATCTCGTTTTATGGCGTTCAGTGATGGGCGTTATATTGTGTAATTCGGAAAGTGTTTTATACTTCACTTACTCGCCCACCACTGAGCGACACATGGAAATACCAATCAGCACGACACCAAGACCGATGAACGTGCAGAGGCAATTTTTATGCATCAGTGTGATAGACGAAAAATAAAACATCCGAGAGTCCTATTTAGAATTCATATATGTTAAGTATTATAACATATTTTACAGATAAGTGTCAAATTTTTATGATTCCTCTTGACACTCAAACATTTAACCTTCAAGTTTCTGAAAAATTCATATTTCTTTCAAGAAAACCGAAGTGGACACAATTAATGATGAAAATGGAACAGTTGTATCTCAGTTTTACAGTTTCGGAAAACTTGACGAGACAGCGGATGTGGGTTATAATAATTGGCACGACGCGTGTTAAAACCGAAACTTGGCAATAAAGGGAGATATATTTTTATGAAAGGCTTGATCGCTCAACGGTTCGCCCTTGGTATATTTGCGACACTCATGTTGGCGTTTGGTGTTCAAAGCATTGCGGATGCGCAGGTCCCCGATACTGTCGTTCCAGAAAAAATAGAACCACGAACGTTGAAAGCATCTAATGAAGGTGATACCGTTCCGGTAGCCACAAGGTTCGATATCGCCATCAGTGAAATTATGTACGCCACCAACACCGACAAACTTCCGCAGTGGATTGAACTCCACAACAGAAGTGGCAAGAAAGTTAGCCTTGAAGGGTGGGAGGTTACAATTAAGAACCACCCAGCGGATAAGTCCGTACTCGCCACCACGCTCACCTTCACTTTGGGCGCGAAGATACTTGATAGAAACCAAGTGCTGTTACTTGTGACTAAGCAGGGACCCAACTCAAGTATTGGAGCTGCAAAGGGTGACATTCGAGCAGACCGTATCGTCATCCTAAAAGACCTTGTTGGTGGCACATCGGGCTATCGGCTCTTGAGCCAAACCGCTTTCAAAATCACCCTCATGGCAGCAGCTGATACGAGAACACGACGTAGGATACCAAGCGACATCGTGGGCAACCTCGGGGAAATACCCAAATGGAAACTTCCGTTGATTAAGGGAAACCAACGGAGTTCTATCATCCGCGAGTATGATGGCGGTAACAACGCAACGGGGTCCCCGTTCGATGGCACGGCAGCAGACGGATGGGAACTTACTTTGAAAAAAGGTTCCCGGTATATAACACCGCACACTACCTACTATGGACACCACAGCGATCACAGCACACCGGGGTATCGCGCCCTTGCGCCCATGCCTGTGGAACTCTCACCTTTGCCTGTGGAACTCTCACCTTTGCCTGTGGAACTCTCCAAATTCCGTCCTGAGCGTAAAAAATCCGGCAGTGAAGTCATTATCAGATGGATAACCGAATCTGAGACAAACAACGCTGGATTCAATATCCTCCGTAGTGAAAAACGGAACGGTGAATTCACGCAAGTTAACACGAAATTGATCGCAGGTCAAGGGACCACAAGTGAGAAAACAACTTACGAGTGGAAAGATACATCTGCGAAGCCCAATGTCGTCTACTACTACCAGATTGAATGTGTCTCCGTGGACGGGACCCGTCAAACACTCCGGACTACGCGCCTCAGAGGAAGTGTAAATGCTCGTCCTCCGGTGTATATACTGTAGCAAAATTTAAATCGGTGAAACCGAATCTTTAAGTCGTACGCTTCTAATGCACTCCCAACGCTATACCTATAGCAGCGTCCTTTTTTTAATTTTTTAGGATCCATTGTATGAAAGCCAGCAGAATATCTTTGCTTAGTTTGCTAACTTTAACGGTTCTGTTCTCATGCGCGCGGATTCCCGAACAGTTTGTTGAATTGCCTGAAGATAGAAGCGATTTTACGGTGGTCCGTGTAGAAGGTAGACATGGGGCTGCGAGCGGCTTTTTCGTGGCACCCGACAAAATTGCGACTAACATTCACGTTGTCGCACACCCCGGGGCGGTTTTCATAAAATCCCCTGACAAAAAGAAAATTTGGACTGTAGAAGGTGTCACAGCGTTTGATGTCAAAAATGATCTCGCTATCTTAAAAATTACTGGTGAAGGCACACCCTCTTTACTTGGCAATAGCGATGCTGTCCGAATAGGTGATACAGTTACTGCCACAGGTTACCCCAGTGGAAAGTACAAGGTCATGACTGGGATTATCCATCGTGTACGCAGTAACGATAAATGGCTACAGATGGAAATTGCGCTTTCTGGGGGCAGCAGCGGCAGTCCTGTCCGAGACAGTGAGGGTCAAATTATAGGCGTTGTTTCTGCCGTAGAAGACCCTTACAGTTATGTCATCCCTTCAAATACGCTACAAACATTACTTGACCGATCGGGGCCTGTGGAGCCTTTGACACAGTGGCGTAAACGGGAGCCTATTCGTGCCTATATATACTCTGTTCGAGGACAACGTAAATACAATGCCAATCACTATGACGCAGCGATAGCCGATTATGATAAAGCCATCAAGTTGTACCCTCAGAAGGCGGATGCTTACTACAATCGCGGGCTTGCAAAATTCACGCTTGGAGACCTTGAATTCGTCCAAGGAAACCTTGAGGAAGCTTGGCGGTTGTATGAAGCCGGAATTGAAGACAGCACGCAAGCCATCAAACTTACCCCTGAAGATGTCTATGCATATCACAATCGTGCAGGTGGAAAGTTTCGACTCGGTCAATCCACGGCAAATCAAGGAAATATAGCGGAAGGACAACGGTACTATCAAGGGGCGATCCAAGATTGGACACAAGTTATCAAACTCAATCCAGAACTTGCGGATCCGTATAACAATCTCGGAATAGCGAAGGCGATCCTCGGTGAATCTAAAGACAGTCAGGGAGACATCGCAGGTGCGCAGGAATTATATGCTGCGGCGATTGTGGACTGCACCCAGGCAATACGGTTAAACCCAGCGTATGCCGAGCCATATATCAATCGTGGATATGCACAGTTCCGACTCGGTAAGACGAAAGCGGATTACGGAGACATAGCGAGTGCGCGGGAATTATATACGGCAGCCGTTCAAGACTTCACCGAAGCGATACAATTGGACCCAGGGAGTGCATACGCCTATGGGAATCGCGGTGTTGTCAAAGCTGCGCTTGGTAACGCTGAAGGCGCGATAGCGGATTTTGATATGGCACTCCGAATTAATCCAGAATACGCTGAAATCTACTATGATCGTGGGCGGGCGAAAGAGGCACTTGGACAGCACGAAGCAGCGCATGCGGATTTTCAAAAGGCGAAAAAATTGAAACCGGATATGGAACAGTAACTGTGGAAAATCGGTTTAGAGGTATCTATTTATGGAGGTTAACCGAAAGTCTATATTCGTTTTACTGACATTGGTTTTTCTTTTTTCGTGTGCACCAACACCGCAACAGATAATTTCCGAGGAAGCGGTCACGCTGCCAGTGGACTTGGTCTCTGAAAAAGCGAGACGTTCTACTGTACGCATTGTGAGTTGGGCCGGCACTAAAATCGCTAATGGCAGTGGTTTTTTCGTGGCACCCGACAAAATTGCGACTAACATTCACGTTGTCGCACGTCCGGGACCTATTCTCGTAAAACTGGTTGATGGTAAGACAATCTGGGCGGTAGAATATGTCGCGGCGTATGATGTGAAAAACGACCTCGTTGTCCTAAAGATTACCGGCGAAAGTACACCACTGCGCTTAGGCGACAGTGATAAAGTTCAAACCGGTGAACCTATTATTGCCTTTGGCTATCCTGGTGGAAAATACAAAGTCATGCCAGGGGTTATAGCATACAGCACGAAAATTTTTAACTGGCTCCGAATGAAAATTGATACACCTGTAGGCAGTAGTGGGGGACCTGTGCTAAATAAGGACGGACAAGTCATCGGGATTATAGTCGGTTACGGCGACGCTTTTCATTCGTATGCTATACCTGCAAATGTGCTTAAGGTGTTACTTGCTAGATCCGATTCAATTGAATCTTTGGTAGATTGGCGTAAGCGAGACTTTATCCGTGCTTCTGCCTACGATATTCAGGGACAAAGGGAATATAGGGGTAACGACTATAAGGAAGCCATAACCAACTTTGATAAAGCTATACAACTAAACCCAGAGACATGGATGTCCTACTACAATCGGGGGACAGCGAAGTTTCGGCTTGCTGAATTCGCGAAAAAGCACGGGAATGTGGGGCGAGCATGCGAGTTATATCAAGCCGCAATTGATGATTATACACAAACTCTCAAGATAAACCCTGAGTCCATTAGAGCATATCGCAATCGCGGGCATGCGAAAGAGGCACTTGGACAAAAGGAAGCCGCGGAAGCAGATTTTCAGAAGGCGAAGGCACTCAATCCGAAGGTCGAAAAATGAACACAGAGAATAACATTTAAAGGTATCCATTTATGAAACAGCACAACAAAGGTTTATTGGTCTTACTGACATTAGGGATCCTGTTCTCCTGTGCGCGGACACCACAGCAGCTGATTTTCCAACATCCGATCGTACCGATAGAATCCGTAAACGATTCTATCGTTTGGATTGAGAGTGAAACCGAGTCGGGTACCGGCTTCTTCGTGGCCTCTGACAAGATTGTGACGAATATCCACCTCGTCGCGCCCCCCGGCCCCATTGTCGCGAAATCCCCCGACAAGGAGACAATCTGGAAGATGGAAGGTGTTGTTGGATTTGATGCCAAAAACAGCCTTGTTATCCTAAAAGTTGCTGGTGAAGGCACGCCGCTGCCCTTAGCGGATAGTGATGCGGTTCAAAGCGGTGAAGCTGTCTCTATCGTCGGGTATCCCAACGGCACATACAAAGTCACAAAGGCAAATATACTACATTATATAAGGATTCGGAATAGCGATGAGTGGTTTCCAATGAAAGCCACAACTGCTCAAGAAAGCAGTGGCAGTCCCGTGCTAAACAGGGAGAAACGCGTTATCGGCGTTACCGTCCGATACGGCAACGCTTCCTTCGGTTATGCGGTTCCTTCAAACACGCTCAAAGGGTTGCTCGCCCAGGCTATGCCTGTGGAGCCTTTAGAAGCGTGGCAGCAGCGGGAACCTGTCCGCGCCGAGGCGCACTACAGTTTCGGTGAACGGAAATTCGCTGTCAAAAATTATGCTGGTGCGCTCGTTGACTTTGATAAAGCGATTGAACTCAACCCTACGTATGTCCGTGCCTACTACCAATGCGGAGAAGTTCAAAGTCACCTTGCGGACATCGAATCCGCGCGGGGTGATGTAGAGAAAGCACAGCGGTTGTATCACCAAGGCATCACTAACTTCGATAAATACATCCAACTGAAGAACAATCCAGAGGAGGCTAATGTCCAGACAGTAGACTCGGAAGCCACAAAAGCTAGAGCGTCTATAGTGCTCGTAATGGGGTGGGCTGGTCCCTTAAGCAGCTTCTTCGGTGGTAGCGGTTTCTTTGTGGATGAAGACAAGATTGCAACGAATATCCACAATGTTGCCTTGCCCGGGCCTGTTTTTGCCAAACTCAGTGGCAAAAAGACAATCTGGGCAATTGACGGTGTCGCGGCGTATGATGTGAAAAACGATCTCGTCGTCCTAAAAATCGCGGGTGAAGGCACGCCGCTGCCCTTAGCGGATAGCGATAGGGTTCAAAGCGGTGAACGAGTCACTGCTATGGGATACCCTAACATAAAATACAAAGTCACGCAAGGAACGATACAAAGTATCTGGAATACATGGCTCCGTATCCGTATGAAAGTGGGATTTCTTAGTGGAAATAGCGGGGGGCCTGTGCTAAATAGGAGTGGACAGATTATGGGAATTTATGCTGCCGGCAGTGAGCGTTACGGTTATGCTATCCGCTCAAATGTGCTGAAGGTGTTACTCGCTGAGGCGAAACCAACGGAGCCTTTGGCAGCGTGGCGCAAGCGAGACCCTATCCGTGCCTACGCCTATCACGTTCAAGGAAGATTTAAATACGAGGCGGGGCACTATCAGGAGGCGATAGCCGATTTTGATAAGGCCGTTCAGCTGAACCCTGAGACTCTCTATACCTACTACAAACGCGGGGACGCAAAGGCTGCCCTTGGCAAACACGAAGCGGCGATAGCCGATTTTGATAAGGCGATCCAACTTAACCCAGAATTTTTTGCTGCTGAGGCCTCCTACGCGCGTAAGCATGCGGTAAAAGCTCTTAAGGAAAAAGAAGCCGTCAAAAAAGCACGCAACCCGCGGAATCTCCCTGATTATATCACTCGTGCGAAGCAGCGGTTCAGTCTTGGCAAATTCCAAGCCGATCGCGGGAATGCGGAGAAGGCACAAGAACTCTTGGCAGCGGCAATTGAGGACTGGACACACGTCATTAAGTCCGCTCCGGGGGATGCCGAGGCTTATAGCGGTCGGGGCCTCGCAAAGCTGGTTCTCGGTGACGCGGAGGGTGCAATCATCGATTTTGATAGAGTCGTTGAGATAAATCCAGCGTCCGCCGAAGTCTTTTACAGTCGCGGACAGGCAAAGCAGACACTTGGAGAAAAAGAAGCAGCGCAAGCCGATTTTCAAAAGGCTAAGGAACTGGATCCAGATGTCGGACAGTGACGCTCGCTAATAAAATTAGAGGTATCCATTTATGAAACGAAACAGCATATCTTTACTGATTTTACTCACATTAAGTCTCCTCCTTTCGTGTGCGCGGACACCACAACAGTTGATTTCCGAGAAACCCGCCGCGCCGGTTGTAGACTTAACGTCTGAAAAAATAAGAGATTCTATTGTATTGATTGAGGGTGAAAATATATCTGGTACGGGTTTCTTCGTTGCGCCAGACAAAATTGCGACGAGCACCCACGTCGTCGCCCACGCGGGTCCTGTGTTTGTGAAATCGCCGGACACGAAAAAAGATTGGACGATAGAAGGTGTTATTGGGTTTGATGCCAAAAACGGTCTTGTCATCCTAAAACTTACAGATGAAGGCACACCACTACCATTAGGCGATACGGTTCAAATCGGTGAGTCTGTCTCTATCCTCAGCTACCCTGATGGCGCATTCAAAGTTTCGGAAAGTAGCATACAGAGCCTCCGAAAAAGTAATAGATGGCTCCGGTTAAATACAACGACTGCTAAAAAAACCAACGGCAGTCCAGTGTTTAACGATAATGGTCAAGTCATCGGGGTTATTGTGCCGTATGGTAGGTACGCGATTCCTTCCAGCGCGCTTAAGACATTGCTTGATGCGTCTATGCCAACAGAACCTTTGATGGAATGGCAGCAGCGGAAACAGGTCCGCGCTGCGGCGTACTACGGTTTAGGTAAAGAAAAATTAGATGCCAAGGATTATACGGGCGCGATCGTTGACTTTGATAAAGTTATTGAGATTGACACAGAGTATGCTGATGCATATAACAATAGAGGATTGGCCAAACTCCGTTTTGGCGAATCTGAGACAGCAAGCGGGAATGCTAAAAAATCACAACGTTTATATAAAGCGGCGATTGAAGACATTACGCGATCCATCCAAATGGATCCGGAGGATGCCGATTCTTATAACAATAGAGGATTGGCGAAATTCAATCTTGGGGAAGCTAAAAGCGCACGCGGGAAAGTTAAGAAAGTGAAAGTTAAGAAAGTTAAGAAAACACAACGTTTCTATGAGGCCGCGATTGCTGATTATACCCAAGCTATCAAGATGCATCCAAAGTATGCTGACGCTTACGAAAATCGGGCAACCGTGAATTGTAAACTTGGCGATATTGAGTCCGCGCGCGGTGATGCAGAAAAGGCACAAAGGTTGTATCACGAGGGCATCACTGATTACGATAAATACACCCAACTAAACAATCCAGAGGGTGTTAATGCGTTAGCAGCAGATTTAACATCCGAAAAAGTTAAGAATTCTACAGTCCGTGTGATGAGTTGGGCCGGTAACTTTTATTATGGTAGCGGTTTCTTTGTGAAGGAAGACAAGGTTGCAACCAATGTCCATGTTGTTGCCCAACCGGGTCCCGTTTTCGTCAAACTCAGGGATAAAGCGGAAATCTGTGCAGTTGAGGCAGTTACTGCTTTTGATGCGGAAAATGATCTCGTGATCCTAAAGATTGGGGGTGAGGGCATCCCGCTATCCCTCGGTGACAGTGGAACTATTCAAAGAGGTGAACCTGTTGTTGTCGTCGGATACCCTAACGAAAAATACAGGGTCATCAAAGGAACGATACGTAGTGCTTCCAATGGTGATGAATGGCTCCGGATGACCCCTAATATTGGTAGTGGCGGTAGTGGCAGCCCTGTGCTAAGTAGTGGGGGACAAGTCGTAGGGATTAGTACTGCTGGAAATGAGGATTACGAGTACGCTATTCCCTCAAGTATACTTAAGGCATTACTTGCACAGTCGGAGGCAACAGAACCTTTAGCGAAATGGCAGAAGCGAGAACTTATCCGTGCGTATGCATTATCCGTTCAAGGACAGATGAACGATAATGCTAATCGCTACCATGAAGCGATAGCCGATTATGATAAAGCCGTAAAAATAAACTCTCAATTTTTTTATGCTTACTACAAACGCGGGAACGCTCAATCTGCCCTTGGCAACCATGAAGCAGCGATAGCCGATTATAATAAAGCCGTAAAAATAAATGATGGAATTTTCAATATTTATTTCGATCTCGGATTAGCGAAGTCCAAACTTGGGGATAACGAAGCGGCGATAGTTGATTATGATAAAGCCATCAAGATTGATCCAGAATCTACTGATGCCTACAACAATCGCGGTGTTTTATATGACGACCTTGGTGATTTGGAATCTGCTCGTGGGAATACGGAGAAGGCAGAAACGTTCTATAAAGCGGCAATAGCCGACTACGATAAGGTTATCCAACTCGCCCCAGAATCTACTGGTGTCTACAACAGTCGCGGTGTTTTATATGACGACCTTGGTGATTTGGAATCTGCTCGTGGGAATATGGAGAAGGCAGAAGCGTTCTATAAAGCGGCGATAGCCGACTACGATAAGGTTATCCAGATAGACCCAGAGTATACTGGTGTCTATAACAATCGCGGTGTGTCACACTACCACCTTGGTGGTTTGGAATCTGCCCGTGGCAATACAGAGAAAGCAGAAGCGTTCTATGAGGCGGCGATAGCCGACTACGATAAGGTTATCCAGATAGATCCAGAGCATGCCAATGCCTATAATAATCGCGGTGTTTTATATGACGACCTTGGTGGTTTGGAATCTGCCCGTGGAAATATAGAAAAGGCAGAAGCGTTCTATGAGGCGGCGATAGCCGACTATGATAAGGCTATCCAGATAGATCCAGAGTATACTGATGCCTACAGCAATCGCGGTGTGTCACACTACCACTTTGGTGATTTGGAATCTGCCCGTGGAAATATGGAGAAGGCAGAAGCGTTCTATAAAGCCGCAAAAGCAGATTTTGAGAAGGCTAAGGAACTGGATCCAGATGTCGGACAGTAACTCTGGGCAATAGAATTAGAGATATCCATTATGGCTTTGTATCCAAACGTCCAATGGTACAAGGAAAATGGGCTTTTGGAGTAAAGGCAGGTAAAATGGAACGTCTTGCCTACGGAAACACCGGACTCGAAATCTTCCGGTTTCTACCGTGAGGTGGGACCTCCCAATAAGGTAATCTTATTCTTTACGGCTCTGTGAGTGCATATCGAGGGGATTATCTGCCTCAAATACACGCTGTGCCGCAGTGGGTAGTTTTCCTTGGGCCGCGGCCTGTTCCACCCAATGGGTCGGAATCCCATTTGTCCATTTGGCTGGATCTGCTTCTGGGTCGGGCGTTCGATACGCCATAAGCAGTCCCCAGCGGGTCGGCATCCCTGGCTTCCGATAGCCAACATAATGCGGCATGTGATGGACAAACGAAACCATGCTTCCGGGCGGTAGTGAGAGGTGTACGATTTCCAACGGCTTCCCTGTGAAGGCATGGATTTTGCCTTTCAGCCAGCCCGCTTTCATGGCAGCGTCATCATCGGGTCGTTCCGTGCTCCATTTGTACGGAATCCGATAGAGATGTGCACCGGGGATAATCGCAAGTTCGCCGCCATCCTCGATAGTTGCCCCTTCTGGATAGCACAACGTCCGAATACACTGCCGTTGTAGGAAATCAGTGGTAAAGGCGTGTCCAGTCCCAATCGGGTCCTCAACTTCGTACTGTCCCTCCCGATACTGGTGTGCATGCCACCGGCGCCCTTTTGAACCCGGTGCCCGGTTGAGTATGAAGCAGTGATCAAGTATAAATCGGTCTCCGAAAAGTTTCCTGAAGAGTGCCATCATTTGCGGATGAGCAGATGTCACATCCATTATAAAGTCGTCGTATCCAGCAGGAAAGTATTCCGGCATGACACCTTGTGACTTGAACTCATGTGTGACCAACGCGTTGCCCGGTCCGAACAGCCCCTGGGTATGCATATATTGACGCAACTCAGCGGTTCTGAGGAAACTGGGCATTTGCTCTGAACCACCGCAGCACGCCGCCAAAAACGCTGGCGCAATTTGTTCTGGCGAAGGCTGCGGAAACCCCCGCGCCTCAAAGTCGATAGCACTCCACTCTGTATCCATGAGGATCGCATCGTTCATCTGTTGTAACTTCTGTAAGCTGGCTGTCCACTGCTTACGGGCAGCATCCGTTAGTATCCCTTCCCACACCCAATATCCATCGCGCTCAAACGCAGTCCGGTCAAACGCTTCAAGTACTTCCAGCTTCAACAGGTTGTCCACACGATTTTCCGGGGAGTCGTCGTGTGTCGATAAGGTATCCATTTACCTCTCCTTTGGCGAGGAAATTCAAGCAGAAAATAATATTTTAACGCAGATATCGTTATCAGGAGTTTATCCCTGCTCGGAAAGCGTTTTGCTCTGTTCAACACAAAGCGAAATCTCAGCGGTTGTGCCGCGGCCGCCAATGTCGCCGATTTCCATTGCACCGAATGGTGTATATTATCACTTGTCAATGGAATACAATCATCTATCGAAAAGCCGGGTTGAACCTGTCCATCAGTCGTTAGCACCTCAACTTTGACCTGTCCGTCGCTTGCATCTGCGTTGATTTCAAGTCCCCCGTCAGGAAGCTGCAGCGGAACGGTTTCAACGATACCACCCTCCGCTTCGGCATCAAGAGAAACGAAGCCGTCTAATCGCCACTTCGCAAGCCCGATTGCTTTGTGTCTGTCCTTCATTTGGGCACCGTGGGTGTGCTCTGTCCCTGTATAGTACCAGTGAATTTCGTCATCAGTAATGATCGGTTCAATAGCGGTTCCCATGATCATACCGGTGTCGAATGTGCCGCTCTCACCGCGTGGAATAATCGGCGTTCGGTTTGAATCCGGATAGTCCCAATTAAATCCGTCTCGGCTGCTAACAAGTTGTGCATCAATGGGTCCATCAATAGGAATCTCATGCTCCGCTGCCCCCGGTCCCGTCACATATAACACGCCAGGGATGCCGATGTAGATATTATGATAGAGGAAGCCAGACATATTGTGGATTTCCGCACGATCCGCGCCGTATCTCTGTACACCAATTGCGTCGTCCGCATCCGTTGCCCCGAACATAGGTTCGAGCGGTTTCCAGGGTCCCTCAAGACGCGGGCTTTCGGTGTATGCGATCATACGTCGTGCGTCTTTATCGTCACCACGTATGAGGGCATAAGCTCGGAACAGGTCTGTTTTTTTATCGTAGATGACATTGAACGCGCCTTCGTTGTCCCGATCCGCAATCGGTTCCAAGAAATCTGAGTCGTCCCACCGAATTCCATCAGGCGACATGAGCAGGAAGATATTCCGATACCGTCTACAAAAACCGATCATCTTATACCGTCTCTGCGGATCCGATGCATCGTCATCACGGAATACGCACGCGCCGTGTAAATCCCACACAATGTTGTTATTCGGATTTCCATTGAATTCAAAGAGACCAAGATTCGGTTTCGTCCACGTCAATCCATCATCGCTCTCTGCATAACAGGTAAGGTCGCCACGGTCGTTTTCGACGAACTTTCGTCCGTAAGCATCGTGTGTCTTTCCTCTATATGTCGAAGGGTTTCGATCAGTACGTGGGACGTAAAGCCCAGGAATCTCATTCGCTTCAAACCGCCAGTGCGGGCCCATACGACACATATACCACATACGGTATTTTCCGTACGCAGCATCGTACAACGTAGTACCATAGAGATGGACCCGTCTGGACTGGTCGGGTCCGCCGTGTTCCCAAGGATTGTCGGGATCTGGTTCAAGGACGGGGACATCGTGCTTTACGCCCTGATGTAGTGTGCGTGTCACACCGTGTTTGGAAGCGATCAGCGCATCATCAACAAACAGTTCTGTGCCAGTATCAAGTATATGAACGGTATTTGAATTCATGTTGTTTTCCTCGACTCATCGGTAGATTCTTCCGGAGATATGTGTTTAGACGGATCAAAAGTGAAACACATTTTCAGTCTTGCCGTTTATCTTTTTCCAATTGTGCTTTCAAGGATTCTGAACTTTCAGACCATCCTTCCGAATCCTTTACTTTCGTATCAGCATCTTCCGCGTGGCGGTGAATTCGCCTGCAGTCAGCGTAAGGTGTAGGGGTTAGTCTGCCTGTGCGAGTGTCCACAAGAGTATCGTGCCGTCGCTACTCCCACTTGAGAGGGTCCCACTATCCGAGCTAAACGCCACGCTCCAGACCGCATCTGTATGCCCTGTGAATGTGCGTATGGGATTACCTGTGTTGACATCCCATAAACGGATAGCCGTGTCCCCACTCCCACTTGCGAGCATCTGTCCATCCGGACTAAACGATACGCTATAGACTGCATCCGTATGCCCTGTGAGTGTGCGTACGAGATGACCTGTGTTGACATCCCATAAACGGATAGTCTTGTCCCCACTTCCGCTTGCGAGTGTCTGTCCATCCGGACTAAACGACATGCTATAGATATGGGCACGGCTCGTATACCCTATGCGGAGTGTGCGTATGGGATTGCCAGTGTTTACATCCCATAAACGGATAGTCTTGTCCCTACTCCCGCTTGCGAGTGTCTGTCCATCCGGACTAAACGACATGCTCCAAACCACATCCGCATGCCCTTTGAGCGTGTGTATGAGGTTGCCAGTGCTGACATCCCATAGACGGATAGTCTTGTCATCACTCCCACTTGCGATTGTTTTTCCATCTGGGCTAAACGACACGCTATAGATATAGACAGGACTCGTCGTAGGCACTGTGAGTGTCCGCATAGGATTACCAGTGCTGACATCCCATAGACGGACGGTTTTATCCTTACTCCCACTTGCGATTGTTTTTCTATCCGGGCTAAACGCCACACTGTTGACCGGTCCCAGATGTCCTTTGAGTGTGTGCACGGGATTGCCAGTGCTGACATCCCATAGACGAACGGTTTTATCCCTACTCCCACTTGCGATTGTTTTTCCATCTGGGCTAAACGACACACCATTGACCGGTCCCAGATGTCCTGTGAACAAATTGCGTTCTTCACCGGTTTGTGCATCATAGATCCAAATACCGATGCTGCTCGCTACCGCAAGAAGCGTGCTGTCCGGGGAATACGCAATTTCACGTACCCGTCCCTTATTGAGGCGCGTTTTAGCACCTTCGGGTAAACTGAGTTGCATATAGGGTTCATATTCAGCAATCGTGTCGGACACATACAGACACATTGAAAAAATCAAAAACATCAAACCCAAAAACATTGTGATTTTCATAAGAGCCTCTTTTTTATTTTAGTCCAACTTGCCACTCATACTTGACCCCTCCCAAACCTAAAGGATTGGGATTCCTTTGACGGAACTCCCAAGTGGTTCTTTTAGGTTATACCACGACGTCCATTTGACGTTCTGCGATACTGGCTTCTCTGACTCCCTTCAGCGTCGCAATCGTCCAGACGTTATCCTTGGGAGCTTGTTCGGGTTTAATCCGAACCGACACGAGTGTAATCTCGCGGTGCGGGTCATCTGGCACACTACGGAAAATCACTTGAACCTTCGTGACCGACCGATACTTCTGGCAAGTATTTCTTGCTTCAGAACTTGAAATCTCAACAAAATCTGAACCTCGCAAGGTTTCAGGAATATCGTATCTTTCAACGTATTCGGATTTTGTGATGTTCGTTTTTAATGGATATTAGCCATAGTCATTCTGTCCTTGTAAGAGGGTGATTGAGACCAGTAGCAAGGTAGCTACTGCTTACACGTCTCAATCAATGACTATGTTAATTATACTACATTTTTGACGAAATGTCAACTCTTTTTTTAACTATAGCCCCATGGTCTAATTCAATAGGGCGGTTCTGTATCCCAAAGCTAAAGCATTGGGTTTTAGAACCGAAAACGTAGATAACTTTTGGGGTGGAAGCAAACCGATCTACATAGTGGCATTGAACGTATGTTATTTGGATTTAGCAAGTTCCGTGCCAATCTGAACAATACTATATTGGCACAGTTTCCTACAAAACTCAGAGAAGGTGCTGCACAAAATGGTGCGTTCTTTAGATTTGACTGCCCGAAATAGGGCGTGCTTACATAACTTAGGTTGCTTATACCCTTTTAAGTAGCAACTTGGATGATTTTAGAATAGATTTTGGAATTACTTGGACACTACTTAAAGCAAAATTTCCCAAGGTTTTATGCGCGACTCAACTTCAGTCGCTTGCCCACAACTTCCGCATCTCCTCGGAGGAAGCGAGTAGTTCATCCAGCGTTCCGACTGCCTCAACGCGGCCGTCTTTTAGAACGACAATCTGATCTGCCCGACGCAGGGCAGGTCGCCGATGCGAAACAACGAGACAAGTTGCCCGTCTTGTCTCAAAGAGACGTTCCCACAAAGTCTGTTCCGTCTCAACATCAAGTCCAGACGAGAGATCATCAAATACGAGTAATTCCGAGTCTCGGACAAACATGCGTGCCGCTGCGGTGCGCTGCATCTGTCCACCTGATAACTTGACCCCCCGCGGTCCAACAACCGTTTCAAGACCGTCTTCAAGCGTTGGTAGATCCGTCTCCATGACACCGAGCCGGATCGCCCGATTGAGGTCATCCCAATTCCACGGCAAACCCATAAGGATGTTAGCACTCAGTTTTTCGCTGAAGAGTTTCGGTGTTTGCGGCGTATATGCACAACGCGGTGGAACGAAAAACGACTTCGGATCCTCAACGATTTCGCCGTTCCAGTGAATTTCTCCAGACTGTTTCGGTAGGACACCCAAGAGTGCTTGAACCAGCGTCGTCTTGCCTGAACCGATCTGTCCTGTAACAACAGTAAACGAGCCTGCTGGAATTTTCAAATCAACATCAGCGATTCCAGATGCGTCCCCATCGTAGCGGTAGGTGAGTCCAGAGATAGTGAGTTCTTCCAGTCGATCTGCCTCTGTCCGTTGCGGGATAACGAGCGGCGGTTGTTCCTCTCGGAGATATATCGGTGTGTGTTCTACTAAGTTTTTTCTCGGCATCTCGTCAACGGTCTGTTCCATACGGGAGAATGAGACCTCTGCGCGTGTGTGCTGCGCCATTGTGCTGCCGATGAGTGATCCACTTCTCGCGACTTCACCGATATACGCATAGAACAACACGAAGTCTCCAACTGAAAACGTCCCTGCAGCCACCTGTTCCACAATCAGAATCAAAACCACGCCAGCGGCAAAGTCGTTCATATTGAAACTGATGGATCGTAGGAGCTGATTGAACAGATTATCCACCAGTGTCGCCTTGCGGCGCGCATCGTTCAATTTCCGGAAGTGCGCAATTATATTTGACTCTGTCCCAGCGACCTTCACTGCCAAGATGGATTGGAACATTTCGTTGATGAAGTTCGTTGAATGTTCCGTAGCAACGCGCTGCGCTGCGCGATACCGCTGAATATACCGCCTTGACATGTTGACGATTGTAATAATGAGAATAGCTGGGATAACCGTGATAACCGTTATTGCTACATCTATCCGAGCCATCCAGATAATTGCTAACGTCGCGAAGATGAGATTGCCCCACAAATGGATGTACTGTTCCAGATAGCTTATAATCGCTTCAACATCATCCCGCAGCCGGTTTGTCACTTCGCCAGAGGCTGTTGAGACACTGTGTGGTGCGGACATGTTCATGATAGATGTCATCAGATTTTTTCGGAGCAGTGTTGAAATAGCGTAACGCCAACGCGCCCATACGAACGCTGAGGATATGAGGACACCTCGGTCCCCAAATTCGGCAACAACGAAGAGCGCAACAAATGTCCAAGGGTTGGCACCAGCTGCCGATTCGCCGGAGAGCGCATCAAAAAATGCCTTCATAATGATGCCGACAATGAAAGGCATTAGATCGTCTAATCCACGGAACAGAATGGTGCCCAGAAAGAGGAGCGGACGGTAGCGCATGAGACGAATTGAGGCTTGTCCCGTTGTCATTGGATCATCTCCTCCAGTCCAGTTTTTAGCAGCTGCGAGAAGATGGAGTCAGGATTTCGGACGAGCCGCTTTCGTTCGTCATATTCCTCAATCTCTCCATCAGCGAGAATCATAATTTCGTCCACCTGTTGGACCGTTCCAAGCCGATGCGCAATAATGATGCTGGTCCGCCCCTTCAACAATCGCTGCACGGCGTTGTCAATCCGTTGTTCCGTTGCTGGGTCAAGTCGTGAGGACGGTTCATCAAGGATAACAATTTTCGGATCTTTAAGGAAGACCCTCGCAAATGCCAGCAGCTGCGCTTCCCCTGCGGAAAGCCCGGTACCTTCAAGAAGTGTATCAAGTCCGTTGGGCAGCGAGTGATACCATTCGGATAATCCAAGTTCTTCAATCGCTGACAAAATCTGGTCATCAGAGATTTCTGTGTCAAAGAGCGTTAAGTTCTGGCGCACCGTTGCATTGAAAAGTTGCACATCCTGTGTAACCAGACCGATCCGGTTACGCAAGTCTTCCAACTGAATATCCTCAATTGGTTTGTTGCCAATCCGAATCTGTCCCTTGTTAATCTCATACAACCGAAATAGGAGACGGGTGATCGTGGTTTTACCGCTGCCTGTCCGTCCCAACAAGCCGAGTGACTTGCCGGGTTGTAATTGGAAGGAAACATCTTTCAGCACGGACTCTTCTTCAGTGTACCCGAATGTAACCGCGTCAAATTCAATACCAAGTGCTTCTGAGGTCGGAAGTGCTTCCGTTCCATCTACAATGTTTGAGGTGACCCGATAAAATTCTTCAATTCGTTTCAAGCCAGCGGTTGCCCGTTGGAGATCGTTAATCTGCTGGTTCATCATGACCAACGGACCTCGCAGCATCACTACGTATTGGATAACAAGGAGGACGGTCCCGATTGTGAATACACCTTCCCTGAACAGATAGATACTCATCGCCATCGTCAATACCTGCCCGAAGGCAAGTAGAACGCCGCTAATCATCCGTAAAACCTCGCCCATCACGTGTGCTTTTACAGCTCGACCGTACACATCACGGTTGACATCGTAAAACCGATCCATTGTATAGTTGATGCCACCGTTTGTGCGAAGGTCCTCAACACCTGTTAGACGTTCCTCAAGAAATCCGAAGAGTCTGGCGTAACCCTCCCGTTCTGCTGTATAAACAGAAACGGCAATGTTTCGGGTGAGATTGTAAATCAGGATAGCAACGATCACAAAGCCGGTCAGTGCGATACCAATCCGCCAATCTTCGCGAGTGACCAAAATCAGAACACCACCGAGCATCAACAAACTCCCTATTACCAGAAGTATGAACTGAGAAAAAAAGTTTGAGAGTGCTGTTGTATCTCCATCGACGCGCTCTACCATTTCACCAGGTGTGTGTTCATGATGGAACGGCATGTCGAGTTGGAGGCAGTGGTGTGCAAGATCACCCCGCATCTGATTTGTCGCTCGCCAGCCAACATCTTGCCCAAGGTAGGAGCTGACTAACGTTACGACTTGCCTGAAGAAACTTACGGCAATGAACAGAAGACCGGCAGCGATCAGTAAGGCCCGCGTCTCTCCACCTGCTTCTGCTGTGTCAAAGAAGTAGCGCAGAATCTGTGGTTTAACAAGGTTTAAACCGATCCCACCCAACATAAACACAGCGAGTAGTGTCACGCGCATCCACTGCGGTTTGAGGTACTGTGAGAGGAGTGCGGCATATTGCCTGAAAGGGATTTTTTCCAAATTGGAGGGTATCCTGTAGGGTAAGTGCAACTTTGCGAACGCTTGCTATTCGCTTAATTTTTCTTGAGTGCCGCCCAAGTGATTGCGAGTTTACCTTTACTCTCGACAGGCAGTCCAACAGTTGCTAATCTTTTGATGTCATCGGCGTTCAACGTCCAGTCATAGATCATCACTTCATCAATCAACCCTTTGAAGTATCTGGCACCGCAGCATTCATCCCATCCGAACTTTAAATTCACAACCGTCTGTTCAATATGATCGATGTCGTTCACCTCAGCATCGAGTTTATCACTGTCTCTGTGATAAATGTAACTCGTTGCTTTAGCAGGTTCAATCGCTATCGCGACCAGTGCCCATTTATTTTCCGGGATTTCTGGTGCGCCTTGCCAGTTCCACGTCAGTGCGGAGTTGTCGTTCCATACATAGGTTAGGGTATTGTTCGCTGCGACACACATCCACCACGATGATGGATCATTTCGACCTACGACAATTCCTGACCAATCTATCGTTTTCCAACCGTTAATCCGGGCGATCACGGTGATTTTGTCTGTTATTAGCTCAAACGTATCATCAACAACGACGTGTCCGCCACCGCCATCAAAATCGACGGCACCGTTCACCCAACCGTCGTCAGACCATTTCGCGCCCTTTTCCAATTTGGCATCGTTTCCGTTGCCGGATTCGTCGTTCCCATTGCCATCTAACGGCCAGTAGCCGACAAGTCCTTCAGTCAGTTCCGCTGCAAACGCGCCTGTAAACCAAAGACTCATAGCAACAACTAAAACTATAATAACACTCACTCTATATTTCACTTCTTACCTCCGTGTGTGCTGTTAATTGCAATGTATGCCGCCGCTTCAGCAGCGGAAAGTAGAGACACAGTTTTTGATAGAGAAAAACAGTGAAAAATGCTATACTTTAAACAAGCGTAAACGAAAAGATAAACCACATCTTCATAAGCCTTCATCATACAATAACCCAAATTACTGCTTATAAGATTTTAGACAGATATACACCATTTTTGATTAAAAAAATATGAAGGAATTTCCTCTAATTCTGGTGTTCTGTGGTGTCTTGTGCCGAAAATTCTTGTTCATTTCCTATAAGGTGGCAACGTAGGTTAGAACAAAAAACAGTTGCGCATAAGAAAATCGTCAATCCATCTTGGTGTGAAAAATCATTGACTAAATACCTGAGAATATGTGAATGATTGACCCCGAAAGTCATCCTATTATCGTGCTTGGTGCTGAGCGCAGCGGGACATCTGTTGTTGCCGAGATGGTGCACAAATGGGGCGCGTATGCCGGTCCTCCCGAAAAGTTACACAAGGCTGATACACATGCCCCCAGAGGGTATTGGGAGTTTCTGCCCTTATGGGATCTGCTTGCTGAGTTAGGAGATTTTGACGCTGGCGCGACTTGGTGGGATAACGATTTCCAACGACAAATAGAAAAGAAAGCTGCTGATTTTGCGCTTAGAACGAAAGCCACTGAACTGATGACTGAAATGTACACAGGAGGTCCTTGGTTTTGGAAAGATCCAGCACTCAGCCATTTTTTGCCGTTTTGGAAACAGATATGGAGCGATGCGATTTACATAATCACGGTTCGCAATCCTCTCGACACAGCAGTATCGTGGCAGAAATTTATTATGCCAGCGAATGTACCAGTCCGTATCTCCTTTGTCGCGATGAATTTGCTCCGTTGGCAGCATATAATGACGCTAATCCTGCAGCACACAGAAGCTGCACAACACCGACTCTTTCTTGGCTACGAAGATATTATGCGTAATCCACGCATGCAGGCTGAGAGGTTGACTAACTTTCTGAACTCAAAATTTGGAAATCAAGGCGCATCAATTCAGGCGATGGTCGATGTCGTTGAGCCTCAGTTATGGCGAAACAATTGTGATGTCCCTTTTGATCAAGTGCCTGAGGCAACAGCAGCGCAGAAAGCACTCTATACCTTTGCGAGGCAGAAGATTGAAAATCCGTTCAAACCGTTTGACGTTGCAAAATATCCACTACCACCCGGATATCTTGAGTTCCTAAACATTCAAGAGGCCTTCTTAAAAATCTGTCGCAAACTTGAACACCAATGAACACCTGCAACTACGAAATTTGTTGTCACTCGGAACGCGACGCACCGAGTGACAGACCCGATCTCGATTCGGTCTTGGCTCGTTTTGATATTCCTGAGTCTTTATCGATTCGGGCATGGTCGCCGAACTATTTTGACGCTATGTGTGCCCTTTCGAGTGCCGAAGGCTGGGCGACTCCTGAACTAAGACCCAAGGAGACATTGGTCGCTTGGGAGAATTCGTGGCCCACGCTTGTGGTTGTCGGTACTGATAGGAAATTAGTCGGTTTTCTAAGGGCAATCACGGATACGCAGATTACGACTTACTTGTGCGAGGTTCTCGTCGCCCGCGAATTCCGACAACTTGGATTGGGCAGACTACTTATTGATGTCTGTCAAAGTCTCGTGCCAACCACAAGACTTGACTTGCTATCAACAGGCGAGGCGGATGACTTCTATCGATCCATCGATTGTGTAGATTTCCAAGGTTTTAGACGGCGGTCCAAATGTGTATAGTCAAATTTTGAAAGTTTGAAAAGGGTTTCTTCCGTTGCCAAAGGACACCGGATCGAGGAGTGGTGAATGTCGCGTGCACAATGTATCGTTCATAGGCAGAAAAAAATTCTAATGGTCAAGCACCGTCACGCAGGAGAAGAGTGGTGGTGTATTCCCGGTGGACGTATAGAAACAGGTGAAACGCCGGAACAAGCCGCGCTGCGGGAACTTCGGGAAGAATGCCGTGTCGAAGGCACTATAATCCGCCCAACGTCTGTTGTTACTTTTGCTCTTGATGATTCGTATTACACCTACTTGGTAGAAATAGGCACGCAGGAAGTGTCCTTGGGAACTGACCCTGAACTAACAGGAAATCAGGTTCTTGTGGATGTTGCGTGGATATGCCTAAACGAACTCACAGAACGGGATAGGGCGTTTCTGTGGACTGCTGGTTTGTTGACAATTCCTGAATTTTTTGAGGAAATCTGTCACTTACCCGGAGTGCCGCCGTAATAAGTAAGCTGCCTGTGTTTGTACTTTCAAGAGTTTTGAACCCAATCATCCAAAAATTGCGCCGACAATATACCAGGGAGTGCCTGTATGGAGCGAGCGATTCGTGTGGTAGAACACCTGAAAGGTCCCGTTGTGCCAGTGAATACCTGTTTCGGCGATGCCGACTCGTTGGAGGTTGGCGCAATGGTGTAGAGGTGCTCTAATGAATCAAACAACTGAGATTACAGCAGACAACGTGTGCGATTTTCTTAAAACATTCGCTACAGATATATCTATTGAAAATCTAAAACCTATATCCAACCGCCACCGGGGTGGTGATAGCCTTACCTTCTACTACCGTGACGATAGCATTCTCAAAATTCCCCGCAACGCCTACCGAACAGGGCTTCTAAAAGAAGCTAAACTCACAGCATACCTACATACATTATCGATGCCTTTTACTGTAACTAAACCGATCATGGTGCACGACAAGGGATTCTATGCGATGTTCTCAAGAATCAACGGTTCTTCACTACCTATAGAAGCACTTGAGGGATTTACCCCCGGAGAGTTAGAAGCCTTTGGCAAATCTCTCGGTACCTCTCTCACCTTTCTGCACAGGCACAAATTTCCAGATGAGGTATTACACCACATCCCACGTGCTACCGATCCTTTCGCAGTGGCAATTCGTGACACAAGGCAAAAACTCGCGTTTATTGCAGAAAATACCACGGAAATCTATACAAGCCGATGGCGTGAAAAACTGGAAAACCTACAGGAGCGTTTAAACCAGAGATGGTCTGTCGTTCACACAGATCTCCAAATAAACCACCTGTTTTTTCTACAGGAAAATCTTGAACAGATCGCGATTATTGATTGGGCTGATACCGTGCTGCACGATCCAGCGATAGATCTATCTGAGTTCGCTATAGAGATGTACTCGGATTTACCGCCTGATGGTATTGTTGCCAAAAGGGTTATTGATGTGGTGCTGAAGTACTATCAGACAGATGATGATGCAATTACAGAGAAGATTGAGTTTGGACTTCTCATTTTTCAAATTTGGTGCGCCTACCAATGGGTAAAGAACTTGATGAATCAATCCTATTTACCTGATTAGCCCAGTGTTCTGTTAAGTTCAAATTGGGTAAACGGACCTTGTAGCATTATGCTGTTGGTTTCCTGTGCATAAGGATGTGCAACCTGATAGGGGACGCTGCAGTTAATCACGCGCCGCAAACCTACTCTGAAAATAAAGTTGACATAGCAGTAGGCATACTTAGCAGGTTTTGGTGGTTCCCTTCCGCATCAAAATCTATGAGAAAATATTGTATCTTTTCCCCGCTCGTGCTATACTCTATAAACCCAGTTTTGGGTGGTACCACCACGAAACTCTACACACTCTTCTGCCACCCTCCCACCGTATAACAGGGGGATAAAAGGACTGGAGTTTGAAGACCAAATGGATATATTGGAAGAACTAAAAGCGCGTGACGAGCGCATTGAAAAATTGGAAAGAGCACTTTTGTTAGTGCTGAGTTTAAACATTGGGAATCATCTTGACAAGTCTACTAAAAATTGTTTTAGCCATGTTCAAACTTTCGCAGTAGAGCAAATGGAAACCCTCGTTGCGGAGGGTGAAAGCACGGAGAAAGTTATTGACGGTTTGCTCGCTGCCAGTGATAAACGTTTTCGTGATGAACTCGCTATATTGGGGCGGACCCCCTCCATCGTCAGGGACACCGAAACGTCTTAGTGATTATTGCGCATTCAAAGGTCTACTCATTAGGACTTACGCATTCCGTCTTAAAGTCCCCCTACCCCCCTGATAAGGGGGGATATGGGGGGTTGGGGGATTTAGGGGGTTTAAAGGACAGAAATTACCGCTTTTTGCGTCTAAACGTCCGATATTTTCTCAATTTGCGTAAGTCCTGCTTATTTTGATAATTCATCATAAACATCACATCGGTTACAGAAAGGGACTTCTATGAAGATAAAAGAGATTCGCGTCGTAGAAATCGAACTAAACCCAAAACCGACAACAACGCCGCGCACACCGAGTCGGTCAAGAACATATCAATTGAACCGCCCCATTACGCGTTATCCGTCATTCAACAGAAAAGAGGGACATGTTTCCTATTCGGAATGGAAACGTCCTGCTTGTATTATAACAGCGGAAGACGGCACATGGGGTTTCGGTATCTCGCTTTACGGCGGTCCCGTAACCCGAATCATTTCAGACCACTTCGCCCCTTTTCTCGTTGGCGAAAATTGTATGGCGACTGAAAAAATATGGGATATGATGGTACGATTGTCAGCCGCCTTTGGTGCAACCGGCTTGACGAGTTACGCTATCAGTGCGGTTGATTGTGCCCTCTGGGACCTCAAAGGCAAAATCCTGAAGAGACCTGTCTACGAACTCCTCGGTGGACCCCAAAAGGAAAAGATTTTCTGCTACGCCTCTGGCTTCGATCAGGAATGGTATATGGAACTCGGATTCAAAGCCACAAAACTTTTCACACCGTGGGGGCCAGAGCAAGAGAAAGAAGGCTTAGGTAAACTTGAAGAATTAGTAGCAACCACGCGGGAAGCGATTGGCGATAGCGTTGACTTAATGTTGGACGCGTGGACCGGTTTTGACATAGAGCATACGGTGCGCGTCTGTGAAACGATGAAGCCTTACGGGTTGAAGTGGATGGAAGACTACATCCGTGCCGATGATTTTGTCGGCTACGAGACGGTGCGTCAACGCCTCCCTTGGCAAACGCTCGCTACTGGCGAACACTGGTATCTGCCAACCGTATTTGCGGAGGCGGCGGGACGACGGTTGGTTGACATCTTTCAACCGGACGTTTTGTGGTGTGGCGGTATTACCTCTGCAGCGAAGATTTGTCACATTGCAGAGGCAAGTGGGATTAACGTAATCACACACGGCGGTATGAACTATCCCTACGGTCAGCATCTCGCTTATGCGATGCCCGCAATCACGTGGGGTGAACGCTCTGAAGGCGTTTCTGCCCCCGGTGTACCTCTCGAAGAGATGGTCAAGTTGCCCGGCACTTCTGTCATCAAAGACGGCTATGTCGCTCCATCGGATGCCCCCGGTTTCGGGCTTGAAATTGATGAGACGTGGATAGAAAGTGTGATGGTATAAACGAAATGAATGACGAAATTACTGTTGCCAATCAAGCACATTGGGAAGCCGAAGTCGTAAAAAAGAACGGCTTTACCGTCCCGTGGCTCGACCTTGATAAAGACGATATTCTAAAGTATGCTGAGGATCAACTCGATCCAGTGCCGTATCATCTCTACCAGATTTATCCAGCGTTCCTGCTCAGAGATGTTGCCCACAAGGATGTGCTATGTCTCGCTGCAGGTGGCGGACAACAGTCAGCGGTGTTCGGTCTGCTTGGTGCCCGTGTGACTGTGATTGACTTTACGCAGGGTCAGCTTGACGGAGATATTGCAGCCGCGGAGCATTACGGTTACCAAATAGAAACACTTCGCCTCAACATCCGAGATCTGTCCGCAATTGAAGATGCTGCGTATGACCTCGTCTATCAAGGACCCTCTATGAGTTGGGTGCCATCCGTTCATGAAATCTATAGAGGCGTGTCGAGAATTATTCGACCCGGCGGGCGGTATCGCGTAGATTTCGGCAATCCTGCTACCCATTTCTTGGAATGGGACGGTGAATGCTATCGTATCACCGAGCCGTGTGCTGAGCGTATTTCAAGGTATCCAGACGGCGCGTTTGATTTTCGACACTATTTGAGCGATATATTCAACGGACTTCTGGACAACGGTTTTCGGATTGAGCGAGTTGAGGAACGTTCATGGACGCAGCCAGATATTAATGCTACGCCGGGAAGTTGGACACATGAAATGGCTTACAACGTGAGTTTTGCCGTTGTAGCGAAGAAAGACGTATAGGTCTGAAAGATGAAGGTTTTGCTGTGGAAGAGGTAAGTCTTCGCAAGGCACACGCAAACGACAGCGAATTCGTTTTTACCGTAAAGAAGGCAGCATTCCGTGAGTATGTAGAACAGATCTGGGATTGGGACGATAATTATCAACGGGAACTGCATAATAGGCGGTTCGCTGCACAGGATGTTTGCATTATCCAGTTGCATGAGGTGGATATCGGTTTTTTGGCGGTATCTCATACTTCGGACACGCTCAAGGTTAATCAACTCTTTATTCTTCCTGAATACCAAGGGAAAGGCATCGGTTCCGCTTGCATGAATCGTATTATTGACGATGCCAATCTTGAGCAAAAACCTGTGGTGCTTCAGGTCCTAAAGGTCAATACCCGTGGTATCGCTTTCTATCAGCGGCTGGGATTCACAATCATCGGTGAAAGTGCTACACATGTTCAGATGGAAAAGTTGCCTGAATAGAGATAAATTAGAACCTATTGACATTCGACTGTCTGTTATTCCGTTTCTCTTGCGTGAAAGTCGTTTGGAGTGTATCATATATCTTAATGGAGATGCTTTTTGGGGTATGATTAAAACTTAGCATCTTCTTCTTGAGCATCTACAAAAAGTTCAGTGCCTAACGAGACGAGTCGTAAAGTAAACTTGAAGGAGGAGATTAGAGATGAAACCTAAACCGTATCGAACATTAGCCTTACAACAAATCATCTATATCGCCGTGCTTGCGCTTGTCGTGATGAGTGTATCTGGATGTGGGATCACAGAGAATTCATCTTATGATGAAGACATAAGCCCCCTCGTTGAACAGTTACGCGACCCGGATCCGACAACACGTTCTCAGGCAGCGGATACTCTTGTTGATATGGGCACTCCCGCCGTTCCTGTGTTAATTAGTGAATTAGGTGGAAGCTGGTCCTATGAAGTGGAAACCTCTGCCTCCGGTGTTTTGGCACGGATTGGAAAACCGGCGGTCCCGGCGTTGATCGAGACGTTAGATAACAAAGATGTCATAACTCGCCATAACGCTGCTATGGCATTAGCAGAGATGCGTGGGGCCGCAGGCGCGGCGGTTCCTGCATTGATAGAGCGATTGGACGACAAAATCCTATTGGTTCGTTCTACTACCGCGTTTGCATTAGTACGCATAGGTGCCGAGACCCGTACATCAGAAGTTGTCCTGGGATTATTGGATGCCATGGACGATGAATCCCTCGCTCCCTATATAGAATCCTACTTCTTTGATATGGCTGATGCTGCTACTTTCTCACTATTAGCGGCGAGAAATCACAAGGATCAGCATATACGCGAACGGGCGCGTTATATGTTAGGTCGCCTGCAACCCCAATTTAATCTGCAAAACATTCGCTAAACTTCCTAAAGTGGGACTTACGCAGACAGACAATAAATCGTCAGACTACAAACCGATGAACCTTGGAAGGATGAGTGTTTCTCAAAAGTGATGCGGTTTGTAGTAGGGCAATTCTGCGGCGTACTCGCCCAAATGCGACGTGCATTATTGCGCATTGCGTAAGTCCTGATCAGATGAATGTGAGTCTTTAGCCCCGTAGGGGCGGCATTTGTGTAGAAAAATGTTGCTTCCATCGCTTAGCCCCATAGGGGCGGCATTTGTGCGAAGATTATTACCGGGAAAATTCCTAAATTGACACGTATGGTTGTAGAAAGTCTGATCCCTATAAAACAAACTGCAGCATACAACAAATTTACTAAGCCTGACGGAACTGTGCGGGAAGCGGAGATTTACCGTGGAGGAATTGAATACTCGCAAGGCACATGCAAGCGACAGCGAATTCGTTTTTACCGTAAAAGAAGCAGCATACCGAGAATATGTAGAACAGGTATGGGGTTGGGACGATGACTATCAACGGGAACGACACAATAGAGAGTTCGCTTCACACGATTTTTACATTATCCAGTTTCGTGAAACTGATGTCGGTTTCTTCATAACATCTTCTACTTCCGACACGCTCAAGGTCAATCAGATCTTTATTCTGCCTGAATATCAGGGAAGAGGCATCGGTTCCGCGTGCATGACCCGTATTATTGATAATGCCAACCTTGAGCAGAGATCTGTGGTGCTTCAAGTGCTAAAGGTCAATACCCGTGGTATTGCTCTCTATCAGCGGTTGGGATTCACAATCGTCGGTGAAGATTCCATATACTTCCAGATGGAAAAATCACCTGAATAGAGCAGAAAATTGGAAATTTAGGGAATTGATATAGGAAGCCAAAAATCTAATGAATCGTGCTGTTATATTTGATCTCTACGAGACACTTATCACTGAGAACCATCCAGAGAGGCATTCCGAAGTCCCGCCGTACAAGAGGCTGGGGTTAACTCAGGACGCTTTTGATCGAGAACGGACTGTCCATTACCACGCGTGTATGACTGGCAAGCTCCACGATTACAGTAGCCTGCTGCGAGAAATCTGTCGCGCCTGCAAGGTTGTACCACCAGAAGATGAAATTTCTTTGATGCAAGCTGAGCGCTTAACAGCAAAGGCGAGACCATTTGAACGAGTTGATCCCCGGATTATTGAAATGCTGCAAACACTCAAAAGGACAGGCTATCGCATCGGGGTGATCTCTAATTGTACTTATGATGAAATTGCAGCATGGGAATCCTCTCCACTTTCCGAACAGGTTGATGTGCCAATTTTCTCATGTATGGAAGGGATAGCGAAACCGGATCCCGCAATTTACCAACTCGCGTGTGATCGTCTGGACATCGAAACCGATGCCGTAATTTTCGTTGGTGACGGCGGGAGCGATGAGTTGAACGGTGCTGCTGCAGCCGGGTTAAAGCCAATTTGGGCGACTTGGTTCATAGAGACGTGGCCTTGGGATTGGGTGACAAAAATAGCCAAGAGTGCCCACACATTTCCTCGATGTCGAAAAATTTCTGATTTATCCAGCCTTATTGATAGTATGATATAACCTGTCAGTTTGGTTAAGGGAGAGAATGATGACACCATTGCCCAACAATTATGAGGGTTATCTCAAAAATCGCTCCATTCCGAGGGAAGTTGCGGTGGAAGATTTGTCGTCAGAGGAGATTGAGCACATCACACAAACCGTATTTGTTGCATCCGAATCCCAACCCGCTGACCTCCTTTTCATCTTTGGAACTTCCACGATTGATGGTGAGGTTTTGGACTCTATGGCACGTGCCTGTCAAAAAGGTTGCTTTCCAAAAGTCATGGTCACCGGTTTGAGTGGGAGGCTCTATTCCAAAACAGGCAAACCTGTGGCACACATAATGTGTGATGAACTTATCGCACGCGGTGTTCCCTCAGACCTAATCCTCGTTCAAGATAGATCAACAAATACACTTGAGGATGTTGCATTCAGTCTTGATGTTTTAGAAAAGCATGATATTTCTCCTGAGAGTATCGCATTTTTGTGCAAGGCACACCACAGTGGCCGCTGCCTGCGAACTTTGAGAAAATTCTTCCCTTCTCAAATACTTTCACCTGTTACCTATATTGCCGCGTATGACGGGGTTAAGATCGCTGAAGAAGATTGGTATCAACACAAGGTATCGAGAGGTCGCGTGTACGGTGAATACCTACGCATCATCGAATATACAAGGAGGGGCGATATTGCTGATCTATGTTGATAACTGAATACCTTTAAATTTTATATTATGTCTATTGATTTTGTTGAAGCACTCTCCACGAATAATCTAACCGCTATAAAGGCAGCCCCTAAAACCGATGTTCACTGTCATGCGTTCTTCAGCGCACGCCGAGAAAGTGTAGAACGCTGGCTGGGACATCCGCTAACCAAACCACCGCTGAAAATGAAAAGCGTTGAGGGGATGATGGAATACGCCGACGCAGTCTTGGCACCCCACATAAAACACCGGGAGGGTTTTGAGTTCGTCGCAGTGGCGGCGATGGACGATGCAGTCCAAGATGGCGTTGTTATGCTTGAAATGAGTTTCGACATCCGACTGGCGGAGTTCTATTCCAATGGATTAACGGAACTTCGTACCTTTATTGAAACGTTAGTTGAGCGGCATAAAGCACAGGTGGATCTGCGTCCAGAGTTGGGCTTTTCTCGTGGAAATGCTGACGACCCAAGGCTAATGGCGTTAGCACACGAAGCGGTGGAATTAGGTTTTTTCCAATCAATTGATTTGTATAGCCGTCAAGAGGTGTGTCCGCCTGAGGTTATGAAACCGTTATTTACAAAGGCACGCGCAGCCGGAATGAAACTGAAAGCACACGTTGGAGAATTTGAAGACGCTGAGGAAATCCGACGGACGGTCGAAGTCCTTGATTTGGACGAAGTCCAACACGGTGTCGCTGCCGCAGAATCGGTTGAAATCATGCGATGGCTTTCCGAGAATCAGATCCAATTGAATGTGTGTCCAACAAGCAACGTGATGTTGGATGGTGTATCGGAACTCGCCGCGCATCCCATCCGCATCTTGTTTGACAACGGCGTGCCGGTGACGATTAACACAGACGACCTAATGATATTTGGTCAAAGCGTCTCTGAAGAATATCGGAACCTCTACCAAGCGGGTGTTTTCAGTGCTGAAGAGTTAAATGATATTCGACGCGCGTCCGTCGCTGGTCTCGGTTAATTAGGAACCTCGCCATTCCGTTGGTGTAAAGGTAATTATGAGCTTTACTACAAATAAAAATTTGACAATGCAAAATAGATGTCGTATCCTTAACATTAGTATCTAAAATCTAACGCGGATAAATCCCAATATTTAGCGGTTATCAACCGTTGTTGAAAAACGAGAAAAATGACACTTTTACGCTCACACTCCAGCTTGCATAGCATGTTTAAACGTTGGCATAATAAGCGACCTAATTGCTTGTGGGGAGTGTGCGCGCAAACGGATAACTGAAATATAGATTGAAAATCGTCATTTTTCATTTTAAATTCCGTTGAAGCCTTATGCACACCGATCTCGGTAGCATAAGGTGTTTTTTTTGCACAGTTCACAGATTTCCAATACTTTCGACCACATTTTCATAAAGCAACCCTAAAGAGACAAGAAGCTACAGCAGCAACTCTTTCGTATGTGCAGCGAACTTTATCGGAGATTCGACGGGTGAAATGCTTTTCAGCAGAGAAACATCATGACCGTTTCTTCTTTTGGGAATCAAAAGGACTACTTTTCGCCCAAGCGAAGGTCTCAGTTTTGGAATCAATACGCTGACGAAGTTGTAGTCACAGGTTTTACAAAGATTACGTTGTTTACAACGCACGAAGCCATTTTTCGATACTTCTTGACTTTCACATTTCTTACACGTTGGCATAATATCTCCTTCTACCGGGGGTATTATACCATAAAATTATCTATAAGGAGACGCTCTCAAATGATAAAACCCAAGGTATTACGCCCCGGTAACCGTATCGCAGCGATTTCGCTCTCTTGGGGTGGTCCCGGTACTTTTCCTTACCGCTACCAGATAGGTAAACGTCAACTTGAAGAAGCATTCGGTGTAACGGTTATCGAAATGAAACACGCTTTGCGCGATGCAGTTTGGCTTTCCAAAAACCCCGAAGCACGTGCCGACGATTTGATGAAGGCTTTTAGCGATAGAACAATTGACGGCATTATCTCAACAATCGGTGGTGAAGATTCAATTCGCATACTCCCATACCTTGATTTGAATCTGATTCGGAATAATCCCAAGGTTTTTATGGGCTTTTCGGATACCACTATATCACACGCTGCCTGTTTTAAAGCCGGTATCGTGTCGTTCTACGGTCCCTCGTTTATGGCAGGATTTGCCGAAAACGGTGGGATGTTTCCGTATATGGTGGATTCTGTTCGGCGTACCCTCTTTTCTACTGAACCGATTGGCACTATTGTGCCGAACCGAGCAGGATGGACAGTTGAATATCTGCCATGGGAGGATCCTGAAAACCAATCCATTCGTCGAAAATTGAACCCGTGTACTAACTGGAGATTTCATCAGGATGAGGGTGTCGTTGAAGGGCAGCTTTTTGGGGGCTGTGTTGAGGTCTTGGACTGGCTCCGAGGTACCGACTTTTTTCCCTCTGCTACTCTTCTTCGAGGTGCCGTTCTTTTCTTGGAAACTTCGGAAGACGCACCCTCTCCGTCGTTTCTAATGGAATTCGTGAGATGCCTCGCGGCGATGGGGGTTCTTGAAGGACTTGGCGGTATATTGCTCGGACGACCCGGTGGAGGTGTTGATCCCAGCACTTTCCACGAGTACAGTGATGCGCTCTGTAAAACGGTTCGCGAGGAATATGGGTTGAACGACATGCCAATTATCACCAATATGGACTTCGGACACACCGATCCAATGTTCGTTATTCCGATGGGCGTGAAGGTTCGTATTGATTCTACCAAGCAAGAAGTCGTTATCAACGAGGCGGCGGTTCAGGAACTTCTAACAAAGTAGTTTCACTTAAGATACCTTGCCCAGTAAATAAAAGGTCACGGCAAAGGCGCGTTTGACTGCTGTCTTGGGCTTTAACCGCTCATCACCGCTGACGAAGTTGTAGTCACAGGCTTTACAAAGATTGCGTTGTTTACAACGCACGAAGCCATTTTTCGATACTTCTTGACTTCACATTTCTTACACGTTGGCATAATATCTCCTTCTACCGGGGGTATTATACCATAAAACTATCTATAAGGAGACACTCTCTATGGATTTTGTTGAAGCACTCTCTACAGATAACTTAACCGCTATAAGAGCAGCCTCCAAAATTGACGTTCACTCCCACGCCTTCTTAAGCACGCGCCGAGAAAATACAGAACGTTGGCTGGGATATCCTTTACCCAAACCGCCCCTGAAAATGAAAGGATTAGAGGGGATGATGGAATACGTGAACGCGGTCTTAGCACCTCACTTAGAACATCGACAAGGCTTTGAGTTCATCGCGACATCGGCGTTGAATGATGCAGTCCAAGATGGGGTCGTTCTCCTTGAGATGAGTTTCGACATCCGGTTGCTTAAGTTTTATCCAGGTGGGTTAACCGAACTTCGCACATTTATTGAAGCGTTAGTTGAACAGTATAGAGAGAAGGTTGATTTGCGCCCAGAACTCGGCTTTGCGCGGGAGTGTGCAAACGACCCAAAATGGATAAAATCGGCACACGGCGCAATAGAATTAAACCTATTTCAGTCAATTGATCTGTATAGCCATCAAGAGGCATGTGCACCTGAAGCCGTCCAATCCTTATATGCCAAAGCGCGCGCCGCAGGAATGAAACTCAAGGCACATGTTGGAGAATTCGGAGGGGCAGAAGAGGTCCGGCGAACCGTTGAAGTCCTTGACTTAGACGAAGTCCAACACGGTATTGCTGCCGCAGAATCGGTTGAAATCATGCGGTGGCTTTCCGAGAATCAGACGCAATTGAACGTCTGTCCAACAAGTAACGTGATGTTGGACGCTGTGCCCGATCTCGCCTTACATCCAATCCGCATCTTGTTTGACAACGGCGTGCTAGTGACAATTAACACGGATGATCTAATGATATTCGGTCAGAGTGTCTCCGAAGAGTATCGGAACCTCTACCAAGCAGGTGTTTTCAGTGCGCAGGAATTAGAGGATATTCGGCGCGCATCTCTCGCGCCTTAATCAATTGTGTAAAGGAGAAATAAACTGTGTCTAATACACAGAAATGGCAAATTCGACAAGCTTTACCGAGTGAAGTTGCACACTTGAGCGGACTTGCCTTCCGATCTAAGTCATATTGGGGTTATTCCGATCAATTTATGAAAGCATGCCTTGAAGAACTTACAGTTGACGAGTGCTATATTGAGAACAACCCTACTTTTGTGATTGAAGCTGCGAGAAACGCTGTAGGGTTCTATTCCTTAGAACGCATCTCTGCTGCCGAAGTAGAGTTGAGTCTTCTATTTGTTGACCCGGATTTTATTGGAAAAGGCTACGGTCGAAAGTTAATAACGCATGCACAAGAAGAAGCGCGGCACCTCGGATATAGTAAAATGATTATTCAAGGAGATCCAAACGCTGAACGATTCTATCGCTCGGCAGGCGGCTTGCTGGTCGGTACAAGGAAGTCTGCAAGTATCCCCAACCGTGAACTTCCTATATTCTGTATCAATCTGGAAAAATCGGACAAACCGTAGAATATGTAGATTCAAAGTTAAGCATAGTTACGGACTATATATGGATTTCGTTAAAGCACTTTCCACAGATAATCTAATCGCTATAAAGGCAGCCCCTAAAACCGATGTTCACTGCCATGCTTTTTTAAGTACACGACGAGAGAATGCAGAGCATTGGCTGGGACACTGCCTAACCAAACCACCGCTCAAAATGAAATGAAGTGCCATTGCTAATTGGGCCCAAAATTCCGTAAAGTTAAGACAAGTTTTGTTGCTGAAATTCCATAGGTGTCAAATGGTTTCCTAACGTCGAATGCGGGGTGTTTCTGATTATATACTTGGTAGATTTTTATTATATCACAATCTTGGTTTAGGTAGTGGCCCGAATTACCGATGGCAGTACACTTCAACAAACCTCGCTAGCGGCGCGCAATACATACATAGGGTCGCGCGAAAAAAATTGCCTAAATCCTAAACATATTTCCTGACTATATGTGTTCGTTTTACAACATGCCCGGTGGTGATATGTTAACTTTGTGTCCAAAGAAACACACTACATTTGCCCCACTATTTGCGAAACGATTAAACTTATGCTTGTCCTTTTCCTGAAAATCAGAGTTGAGATGTTGATATCGCTTCTATGGCACAAAAAACAAGATTGAAAACCTCAATAACCATCAGAAATTGGCATAAAATTTGCTCACATAAGCATCGGGTTGAACAATACAAAACCGGCAATAGGAGAAAAATACCATGGCCAAATCCAAAATCGATAAGATTAATAACAGGCAGCAAGATCGTATTGAAGCCGCCAAAAGCGACCAAGAGCATGAGAATGCTGAGAAGTGGGGAAACACCCAACGCGACAATGCGCGGCGGTGGGGAGATAAGCAACGTAGTAACGCCCGGAAACGTTAACTGACAAATCATTGGCAATAGGCAAGCGACGAAACACCTCCACTGACGGACTTCGTTGATGAACCTTCAATATCAACCCTTTCTAAAGGGTCTCGGTTAACCTTCTGCCGGTTGGAGTGGCAACTGGGACCTTTTTGTTTAGTACAATCCTAAAGGATATACTAAAGTTTGGACAATTTTTGTAGAATAGGCTGTTAGCCTGTTCACTCTTGTGTAGAATAGGAGACCGGGGGTTTCCCGTTCACTTTTGTGCTTTTTCTACGAGTTCACCACTGCCCCAAACAAAACTCGTAGAAAAATAGAAAGAGCCTTCAAAACACGACACGAAACAGGCAGAAATGTCCAAACTATTGTAAGGATAGCATAAGAATGGTATTATTCAAAACTCAAAACTAATTAGCACAAGTCGCTAAAGGGACAAAATGTTCCCAAAGGAGGTTTCTACGTGAAACTGTTGTGTTTTTTACTAATTTTAACGATTGCCATTGGAAATTACGCCTCCATCGCAGAAGTGCCCGATGCTCTTGGCATTCCACCATGGAAGCCCACAGGACAATACACACACCCCGCTATCCGAGAAAGCTCGGGCATCGTTGCAAGCCGTCAGTTTGAGGGAGTTTATTGGACACTCAACGATTCTGGAAACCCCGCAGCACTCTATGCAACAAGACTGAACGGCGAATTAATCCAAGAGATATCGGTGCAAGGTTCCCAGAATTTTGATTGGGAAGCACTCGGCATTGATGACCAAAATCAACTCTGGATCGGCGAAATCGGTAATAACAGCCGGCTACGAACAGACCTGAAGGTAGTTGTCGTTGCCGAACCGAATCCATTCACTGACACAGAGGCAGAGGTTATCGCAAGTTATCCGTATCGGTACCCTAATGAAAATGTAGATGCCGAAGGATTATTTATCGCTGATGGTGCCCCTTACATTGTTTCTAAAGAGCGGGAGCGCGCAGTGCTATACCGCTTTCCGACTCTAAAAGCAGATACAGAACATGTCTTAGAAAGCGTTGGAGAATTCGCTGAAGCGAAATGGATTACGGGTGCAGGCATATCTGAAGACGGGACACGCCTCGCCGTCTGTACCTACGATGCCTTCTGGATATATCAGGGGACAGCGAATGACCTAGCACAGATGATTCAGAGCACATCGTGGCACCTTCCACATGGTTTTCTGGGAGAGGCAGTCTGCTTTGACGATTACAATCTCGTCTTAACGAACGAGGCGAGAGATGTCTACCGTTTGCCACAATTTTGGTATGAGAGAGAGTGGACATTGCCTCCAAAAAACACACAATCGGCAGTCGCCTTATTAACAGACGCGGATGAACTTCAGGTAGAAAGCTACCGCGCAATGGGCATTAAAATCGATGGCGGACATGTTGCTTTGAATGCCAACGCCGCTGGGGCAGCGTTAAACCAACAAATTAAAACGAATTATAGAAGTCTATACGAAATCAGTACTGTTCTGACACGTGGACCGGAATATGGACAGGTGGAATTAAGCGTTAACGGAACAGTGTTAGGTCCACTGTATGATTGCTACAACCCAGAACGGATAGCAGGAACACTGGTAACCTTTGGCACAACTTCGCTAAATGCCGTAAACAATCATATCGTGTTCAACGTCATCGGAAAATCACCTGAATCCACAGGCTACAAGATCGGTATTGATTCCTATCAAATACGACATGATTCGCCTTATATCAAAACTTACCTCGTCCTGGGTCCGTTTCCAAAGGTGGATATTAACACTATTGATGAACCTCTCCGACCTGAGATTGCGCTTGACTTTGAGGGACCTTTTGAGGGAATTGACGGCAAAATTATCCGTTGGCAGGAAGCAACAACCGAAGCAGATGGCTTTCTTGATTTGCGCAAAAATATCAGTGTTGATCCTATAGTGGTTGGGTATGCATTTACCTATGTCTACACCCCGAAAGCGATGGAATCTGTGCTGCTACTCGGTAGCGATGACGAAATTGCTGTTTGGTTAAACGGCATAGAGATTCATCGCAATAATATTCTTCGCCAAGCAATCCCAGATGAAGATGTCATCCCTTGCCAACTGAAAACGGGATGGAATACGGTTCTGTGCAAAATTGGTCAGGATCACATGGGCTGGGGGCTCTATATGCGATTTGCAGATGCAGATGGGGTACTCAAGTATAGTACTCACCCAGTGGAATAGCAGGTACCTTCAATTTTCAGTACCGTTCAGTATCCTGGAAGTTTTCTAATCTCCTGTTCTTCTTGTAGGAGCGGTTAGAGCCGATCTATTCGGTTGGCAAAAATTTGCGTAAAAATAGCCTCTCTGGTAACTCCCACAGATAGATGCTAACAAGGTGTCATGTAAGGTGTATACTTCCAGACTGACTCTGGTTACTCGATCCGTGGTTGTCTTGCCGATGGATTTCTTTGTAAACGGACTTTTGAATCCTTCAACGGCAGTTCAATACGCGCGCCGTTGTGTAGATGTGATTCAATGATCCCAAAAATCAGTTCAGTGCTGGCATACGCGCACCGGACACCGCCACGGGTCGGTTCCCCTGTATCTAAGGAGTGAACAAGATCTTTAACCAAGTTTGCTGTGCTACTGGTATGTTCAAATTCAGGAAAGGTTTCAGGAACCTGACATGTCCGCCATCCAGGTATATCTTGCCGTTTACGGAGATGCCACTGCCAACCGTTGTTCCAGCATGTAACGGTTCCGCCATCACAAATCGCTTCCCATTCACTGCCACGTGGCGTTAGCAATGCGTGTGCCATCACACCATTTTCAAACTGTATTGTTCCGCCACCAGTCGGATCCACTTGCAGCACATCACCATCAAAAACGGAATTGCCTTGTGGGAGATACCCTGTGACCCAACTCGCGGGCGCATCGCTATTCAGACGTAAAATTAGGTCGAGGTGATGGCTGGCTGAGTTGAAAAGTGTAGCGTTTGAATAGATAATCAAAGTTCGGAGTCTGCCAATTTCGCCGCTGTCAATAATCTCTTTCATCTTGTCGAACCCTGTATGCCACCGGCGATTTGTGCCGAGGTTAAAGGCAACGTTGTTTTCTTCTACCGCGGCTACCATTGCTGCGGCTTCGTCCATAGACGCTGCCATCGCCTTTTCAGCGTAAATAGCTTTCACACCGTGTTCCGCTGCATAAACAACAATTTCTGCGCGATGCTCAGGTTGTGTGGCAACACTGACGATATCGGGCTGCTCTTTTTCAAGCATCTCACGATAGTCGGTGTATTGATTCGCTTTTGGGACGTTATAGCGGTTTCCAAAATGTTCCATGACCTCTGGACGCAGATCGGCACATGCGATCAGGTCGGTTCGTTCTTCGGCAAAAAAGCCTGCAGCGTGGGAATAAGGTAATTTGATTGCTTCGTAGTCGGGGACTTCGTTGTCAATGAATGCACCCATCCGGCTACAACCGATAACAGCGGCACGATACGTTTTCATCTGTATCCTCCCTATTCTGACTTATTTTGTTTAGCAGTGTACTTCCTTTTGTAACTAAAATTCTGTTTTCCAACACCTGAAACACTAATGTTAATTTTCATAACGATATTACTGGAATTTTCTAAATCCTCTATCCTATCATAAATCTCGTCAAACTTCTCAGTAAGGAATTCAGAAAGTTCGTCAATCCCTCTGGGTGGACTTGGTTTAGTCATCGTTGCTCTCCTGTTTTACTAAACTTTGGACAATTTTTACGGGCTTCCTACCGCACTCGATCAATTGTTCGCTTGGTAAAAGAATAACCAATTTCCTAAAACACGTCAAGAAAAATCAGTCTAATTTTTTCTTGACGCACAAAGACAAATCGTGTATCCTTTGACTTTTTACAAAGGTCAGGTTGGTTGCAGCGAAAGAACCTTGAAGCGTTTACGTGGTGCCACCTAAAGTGCATCCAAAATTGCATATAGGTGAAAGATTATCACGTTTTATCATCGTCTTAATGAACGTCCCTTTGAATCCTTCGCGGAAATTCGCGGTGATTTGGAGGCAGAGAAAACAAAGGTAATTGAAACCTATGGCAATGTCCGTTTACGCAGGCACAACTTTAATAGAAGCACAAAAAATTGTTGAAGGTGATTACTCAGCTTTTGATTGGCGGGAGCGTGTCGCCTATCGCAGGGTGTATCTTGGCATGAATTCAGCCATTCGGGACGCGGAGAATGCGCTTGATAACGACGCAGACAAACCAGTCGTTGTGGCATTGCTGCTCAAATCGGAGAAAATGCTTGTCAAAAATCGGGTCAAGCGTCTCAGTGCCATCAAAACCGCACGAATTATACCGGACGAGGAACTTCTCAAACGGACAGGCTATCTCTTTGATAACGAAAAATTGGTTGGGCTTCCCGAAGGTGTCGTGATGCGTGCGAGTAATGGTGTTTATCTTGTGCAGTGTGATGTGAATCAATATCAATGTTCGCTACGCGGAAAACGAGATACGTTTAGCAGAAATCAGCAGATCTATGTCGGAGATCGCGTCAAAATTCAAGTGATTGATGAAAGGCATGGTGTCATTGCAGCCGTTATGCATCGCAAACGTCAATATAAACGGAGGGGAACACAATCTAAAGGGGTTATTCTCATTCCGAATCTTGATGGACTTGTCATTGTTTCTTCCGTAAAAGAGCCACCGATCTGGCAGCGAATGCTGGACAAATTCCTTGTTATCGCCGAAGCATCGGGGATTGAGCCACTTGTCTGTTTTAATAAAATTGATATGCTTGAAAACCATTCAGAAGTAGACGCAATGGTCACACTTTACGAGAAAATCGGTTATCCAGCCATTGTCACGAGTGCAACAACCGGTGAGGGAATTGAGGATTTGAAAGCGTGGATGAAGGGGAGGACTTCTGCACTCTCTGGGTTGTCAGGCGTTGGAAAATCCTCGCTCCTGAATGCCATACAGCCCGGTTTGAAATTGAGGACGAACACAGTGAATCCGAAACGAGGCGGAAGGCACACGACTGCTGCAACCCAACTTTACAAATTGGATTTCGGCGGTTTTATCGCCGATACGCCGGGGCTTCGCGAGTTGCACTTTTACGACATTGAGCCTCGCTTAATGGACCGTTATTTTCCAGAGATGAATTCGCTCCGAGAGCATTGTACAAAAGGTTCCTGCACGCATACTTATGAGAAAGGTTGTGCGGTGGAGATGGCATTGAAGAAAGGGAACATCTCACAGTCTCGATATGAGAGTTACTGTGAATTTCAAAAATCGAGCGATTAGTTAGCTAAAAAGGACGGGAGATTCTGTCGGATGCCGTCTAATATGGAACTGATGAAAATACAGGTTGAGGTGCTATTTACACAGGATAAGAATGGATGCCTTCAACGTATCAATGAACCTATCGGTGCTGCAGAACCAGCACCTCGTTTTTTCTTTGGATACACCAATGAGGGTTCAATATGTAAGTTTCGGCATGATCTTCCCGACAATATCGTTACGCAGCTGAAGGATGTCGCTGCCGCTGAACCGATGCTTATGAATTCTCAGAAAATTCCAAGCGGTCATAGACAATTTGAAGATATTCTTCAAAGTCATGCCCCAATTGAACGAGTTTGGATCGGTCCCGCGTATCGCTTTCCTGAACAGATAGCACCACCGACAAATGTTGTTCGACTATCACGCTCAAGTGCGGAGCTTTTGAAGGAAGACTTTACCGAAATGGTATCGGAACTAAATAGTTCGCAACCCTATTTAGCAGTCATAGAGGATTCACAAGCAGTATCAATCTGCCGAAGTGTTCGTTTATCATCGCATGCCCATGAAGCAGGCGTTGATACGCTGGTGGGTTATCGTCGGCGTGGGTATGCAACCTCGGTTGTTGCTGCTTGGGCACTTGCTGTTCGTGCCTTGAACCGTATTCCTCTCTACAGCACATCGTGGGACAATTTGGCTTCTCAAGGTGTAGCCCGACGATTGGGCTTGGTGCAGTATGGTGTGGACTACCATGTGACATGATATGAACTAAGAAAACGTTCTTACGTCACATTACGTATCGTTGTTCGACTCTTCGATTCCGAGACAGTTGAGTCGTTGTGGACTTGACATCTACTCCACATTATGATAGGTTATAGCGTGAGTGCGTTTAAGATTGCGCCGAAAACAACCTCTTCAACGATTAGGAGGAATACACCATGCAACAGGCATCAAACCGATATAACACTATCATGAAAAAAAGAGTTAGCAGCCAATTGCGCTTTCTGCTTATCGGCTGCATATTGCTTCTCACTTTCACTTCAGTAGGTTTCACCGATGAACTGAATCTCGTCACTGAGGTGGAATTTCAACCGCTTGCGTCAGCAACACAGCGGCTTATTGAGGCGTTAGATTATCTCGGTTCACCCTTGTCTGAGAACAACCTTTCAGCAATCGAGAAAGCGTTGGTGTCCGAAGACCATAAACAAGCAGTTATTGACATTCAAAAGATTCTTGATACGCACTGTTTGGCTGGTGTCAATATCAATCCTGAGAGCCGGGTGAAAGTTAAAGAAGGTCCCGTAAAGAAGGAACTAATGCAACAGGGTTGGCGTACCTTCTTGGTAAAAGTTCACAACGAGGCAGGCGTGACAGCACCGTTAGCAGCAGAGAGTAAAAACGCTGCACCGCTTTATAAACGCTCCACTGGAAGCCCTGACCCAGAGATGACCGTCTCTAAAAGCGAAATACCACATCGGTTTCTGGATATTGCAGTCTATTCCAATCCACCTTTGAAGGCCGGTCTATCGGGATTAGAACTGGAGTATCGTGTCATTCAACTCTACAGCCGTGATGCGGGAAAACGGGAAGCGACCCTGGGTTTCAACGTCGGTCAAGGGACGCAGGACATCGGCTTCCGCGGTGAAGTCCCTATTTTGTTCCATTGTGTGCCAGCAGTAAAGGTAATCTTAGAGGTATTCGATTTTGATGGAAAGCCGACAACCGCGGCTTTTATCATTCGCGACGAGTTGAACCGGGTGTATCCCTCGCGTGGACGGCGGCTTGCCCCCGATTTCTTCTTCCACAATCAAATTTATCGGCACAGTGGCGAATCCGTCCTCCTGCCGCCGGGCAACTATACTGTCGAATACACGCGGGGACCGGAATATAAAGTAAAAACCCAAGCCGTTACCGTGCCGAATGCCGAGACACATCAAGAGACATTTCATCTCGAAAGATGGATCCATATCGCTGCGGAAGGTTGGCGTTCTGGCGACCATCATGTACACGCCGCAGGTTGTGCTCACTATGAAAGTCCCACGGAAGGTGTTACGCCTGAAGATATGATGCGCCACATTCTCGGCGAGGATCTCAATGTCGGGTGTGTGCTCTCATGGGGCCCCTGTTGGTATTTTCAGAAGCAGTTTTTTGATGGCAAGGTTCATGAACTCTCGACCGATGATTACGTGATGCGATACGATGTGGAGGTTTCGGGGTTCCCTTCCTCTCACGCTGGACACCTCTCGTTACTGGGGTTGACTGAAGACGACTACAACGGTGTTGAACGCATTGAAGAATGGCCGAGTTGGGATCTACCAGTGCTCCAATGGGCAAAGGAACAAGGTGCAGTAACGGGTTTCAGTCACAGCGGTTGGGGTTTGAAAGTGGATGGCGATGAACTCCCCAATTACAATATGCCACCTTTCGATGGTATCGGGGCCAACGAATATATCGTGGATGTTGTTCATGACGCTGTTGACTTCATCTCTACGGTAGACACACCCTCTGTTTGGGAACTGAATATCTGGTATCACACACTGAATTGTGGTTTCCGGACGCGAATCAGTGGCGAGACGGATTTCCCTTGCATTTACGGAGAACGCGTCGGGTTGGGTCGCATATATGTGAAAATGCCGCCTGGTGCCCTTGATTTTGATGCATGGGCAGCCGGATTGAAAGACGGTCGTTCTTATGTCGGAGATGGCAAAAGTCATCTGTTGGACTTTGCCGTGGGGGGTGTACCCGTTGGAGAAAAAACGGCAACGGGAGGGCTTAGCCAGTTGGATTTGGAAGCACCTGACACGGTAACGATCACGGCACGTGTCGCTGCACGACTTAACGAAACGCCTAACCTTGAGATAAAGAACCGCGCTTTGGATCAGCAGCCGTATTGGGACGTTGAGCGCGCGCGCATTGTGGAAAGCCAAAAGGTGCCAGTTGAACTCATCGTCAACGGTCAGGCGGTTGAGACACAAGAAATTGTTGCTGATGGAGAAATCGTACCCGTTCAATTTGAGACATCTATCGACAGATCGAGTTGGGTCGCGTTACGCATTTTCCCGTCGTCTCATACGAATCCGGTCTTTGTCATTGTAGACAATAAATCGATCCGCGCAAGTCGCAAAAGTGCGCAGTGGTGTTGGATGCTGTGGAGGTCTGCTGGAACCAAAAGGTCAACCGCATTCGAGAGGAAGAACGCGATGCCGCTCGCGAAGCATACAACGTCGCATCACAGACATATCAAAAGATTCTTGAGGAATCTGATGTAGATTGAGACTGAAGTCTCTTGAGAAGCATAACTGTTTGACATGGAGATGAACCCGATGCAATACGACAAAAACAGATTCAAAATACAGGCACTGCCTCACCCCCTTATTTTATACTGGATATTGTTTCCAGCATTTATGTTCAACGAGCTGATTTTGGGACATCGAGTCCCCAAAGTCACCTTGATTGACAAAGAGAGTGATAAACCTCAGGCGGAACGTTTTTACATTCCCTGCCCGCACTGTGAGACGCTGAATGACAGTCGTTTGTGGGTAAAAGAAAATGCCTTTGGGCATTGGTTTGGCTTGGTTTGTCCAAGCTGCCATCAAATAATTCCGTGCCTATGGAACATTTTTAGTCTCGCCGTATTGGCGATTACTTTCCCGCTGTGGTATTTCCCTGTTCGGTTTTTTCGCCATAGATGGATAGCGAAAGAAAAAGAGAGATTGGCGAAGGCCCTTGAACGTCCGCTGATCTCAGCAACGTCCATGCATTGGCTTTTGATAGATTGGATAGTCGTTTCCGTTTGCGGTGTATCTATGTGGGTGGTGTGGGTGATTTTCGAGGTTGTGTGGAACGTTTGGGAATGGGATTTGAAAACGATGCTCAAAATTTTGCCATTTTGTCTGTTAGGCGGCTATTTCATGAGCTGGCTTGGAAAAGAAATTGAAAAAGAAAAGGAAAGATTGGCAAATGTTCGTGAGCGCCCCTTGATTCGAGCAATTCGAGCAAAGTCCATAAAGTCCTCCATAAAGTCCATAAATTGGCTTTTAAAAGGCACCTTCTACTTCGGTGGAGGCATGTGGGTGGCTTTAGGGGTGTGGAACGTTTGGAATGGAGAATGGGATTTGAGAGCGATGTTTGATATGTTGCCATTTTGGTTGTTAGCAGGCTTTGTATGGGGCTGTTTCATGCAGGTTATGATAAATCTGATGAATCTAAAGGGCAGAAAGACCTGAATCTGACTGAAAATCTACTATAAGGAGCTGTATTATGAATCTTATACCTCAAGAGGTTGAACAATTCAGTAGGTTGGGTTGAACGGATGCCACCAAAACCCTGAAAAACAATAGAAAAATCCACCTGATCCATAGGTGTTACGTCAAAGAAAAACGGGATCTTAAAAAATACGAAACCCGACATTTTCTTAAAGCTGAAAGACTTTGGAAATGTACGAAATTTCTTGAGAAGAGCAACCGTCCGACATGGAGATGAACCCGATGCAATACGACAAAAACAGATTCAAAATATGGGCACTCCCTCACCCCTTTATTTTACTCTGGGTATTGTTCCCACTACTAATAGTCAACGAACTAATTTTTGGACAACGACAATCCAAAGTCACCTTGATTGATAAAGAGAGTGATAAACCTCCGGAGGAACGTCGTTACATTCCCTGCCCGCACTGTGAGACGCTGAATGACAGCCGTTTGTGGGCAACAAAAGGAAATGCCTTTGGGCATTGGCTTGGCTTAGTTTGTCCAAGCTGTCATCAAATAATTCCTTGCCTATGGAATATTTTCAGTCTCGCCGTATTGGCGATTACTTTCCCGCTGTGGTATTTCCCTGTTCGGTTTTTTCGCCATAGATGGATAGAGAAAGAAAAAGAGAGATTGGCGAAGGTCCTTGAACGTCCCCTGACCCAAGCGACGTCCATACATTCGATGGGTTGGATAGGCGTTTTCGTTTCCGGTGTATCCGTGGTGGTGATGGCGGTGATTTTCGAGGTTGTGTGGAGCGTTTGGGACGGAAGGGATTTGGAAACGATGCTCGAAAGGTTGCCACTTTGGATGTCAGTAGGTTTTGCAGTGATCTGTTTCCCGAGATGGGTTGAAAAAGAAACTGAAAAAGAAAAGGAAAGATTGGCAAATGTTCGTGAACGCCCCTTGATTCGAGCAATTCGAGCAAAGTCCATAAAGTCCTCCATAAAGTCCATAAATTTGTTTTTAAAAGGCACCTTCTATTACGGTGGATCCATGTGGGTGGCTTTCGGGATGTCGCTGGTTTTGAAGGAAAGAGAATGGGCTTTGAGAATGATGTTTGATATGTTGCCATTTTGTTTGTTAAGTGGCTTTGTATGGGGCTGTTTCATGTATGTTTCGGTGAATCTGGCGAACCTAAAGGGCAGGAAGAACTGAATCTGACTGAAAATCTACTATAAGGAGCCGTATTATGAAACTTATACCTCAAGAGGTCGAACAATTCAGGCGCGTAGGCTACCTAAAAATTGAGGGACGCGTCATTGACGACGAACACCTTACCGTGCTACGCGAACAGTACGATGCCCAATTTTCACAGAGACGCGGCACAATCGGCGAAGGGTTGCGGAACCTCGCAGTCGTCGGCGACTCGGAAAGCGATGAAGACGCTGACCGTGAGGAAGAGATGTTGCAGATCATGGAAATGTGGCGGCTTGATGAGGAATACCGGAAGTTACTCTACCACCAACCGCTGTTAGATATCGTTGAGAGTTTAATCGGATCCGATATCCAGCTATTTCATGATCAGGCACTCTACAAACCCGCCTATCATGGTGGCGAAGTGTATTGGCATCAGGACAACGCATATTGGCAGTGCACTCCGCCCAATCTTGTGAGCATTTGGCTCGCCCTTGATGATGCAGACGAGGAGAACGGGTGTATGAACGTTATCCCCGGCAGTTATTTGGAAGGATTAGCATCGCATGGACGCGCTGAGTCAGAGAAAGGTAAGTTGCCAGCCTTGTTGGAGGTGGATGCTGATGTAGATCGTGCTGTACCCGTACCCGTTAAAGCCGGATGCGTGATGGTCCATCACTGCATGACACTCCACCAAACGAATCCGAACCGCTCACCCCGAGACCGTCGGGCACTGGCTATCCATTACATGCCGTCTGGTACGCGGAATCGCGATGGCGAAGTTATGAAAGACAACCCGCTACTCCGCGGCAAATTGGCATAGAGCAGATTGCTATAGCATTTTTTGGAGTCCTTCATTCCCTTTCTCGCGGTTATAGTAAAGCCCGAAAATATGTAAACAATTGTTCAGCGGAGCAAACCCTCATCGCTGTCAAGGCATCTAACCTCGCCCCTGTCAATGTCCAAGTAATTGCGGGTTTTACTATAAAATTCACTGAACACTAACAATATTGATAATTTTCTCTATCTTCCCACAATCCTCTCTTTTTCTGCAGAATTATGCAACCATTTTCCCTTACCGCGCGCCACTATATATTAACTTGAGGAATTTTATGCCGACTTCTTGAATCTCACGGGCTAAAAAACACTGAGGTCGTCAGAGATATTGACGGAATTCCCTCTTAATATTTTCAAGGAGACAATACTCGTGTATAAAGCGGTCCTGCTGTGCCAATTTGAAAATTTACTTTTGGAGGTACATGATGAGAGATAATGATGCCGAATTAATTCGCCGCACGCTTTTAGGAGATGAAACTGCTTTCACTATGCTCGTGAAAAAATACCGTAAACATGTGCACACGCTTGCATGGCACAAAATTGGCGATTTTCACATCGCTGAAGATATTACACAGGAAACCTTTCTGCAAGTCTATAGAGATCTGGCAACCCTAAGAGAACCGGATCGGTTTCCAGGGTGGTTGTATGTAGTCACAAACCATCGCTGCATTGAGTGGTTCCGTAAAAATCGATTGCATGTCCGATTAGTGGAAAGCATTAACATGGCAATGAAGGAAGAAGCAGCATATTCCCGATATGTAGCAGATGAACAAGCAAAAACTGCTACTGAGGCACAGCAACAAGTCGTTAAACAGTTGCTTGCCAAGTTACAGGAGAGCGAGCGCACTGTGATGACCCTGTATTACTTTGGAGAGATGACGTGTGAAGAAATTAGCAAATTTTTGGGAGTATCTGCAAATACGATTAAGAGTCGGCTGAGTCGGGCGCGCCAACGTTTGAAGAAGGAGGAACCTATAATTCGAGAGGCATTAGACAGTTTCCAACTATCTGCAAATCTAACCCAGAACATCATGCAAAGAATTGCACATATCAGACCCATCGCACCGTCTAGTTATTGTGATAGTTTCCATATCGGTGTAAAAACCATGGAAGCAGAGCTTGGAATTAGCCTCATAGAGGTTAATGGAATGGAGAATAACTCAGTAGTATCAGAAAGCGTCATAAGAGAAGCTGCACACAACTCGAACCTTGTTTTAGCATCGGGGTGCCAACTGCGAGAGCAGATTGCTCGCATTGCCACCGAATTTCCCGATGTCAAATTCGCAATCTTTGATGCTGTCCTTGATATTCCAAATGTCGTTTCTGTCAACTATAAGGCGAATGAAGGCTCATTTCTGGTCGGCGCAATTGCGGCATTGAAAACGAAAAGCGGCAAAATTGGTTTTGTTGGCGGCGCGGATATACCTTTGATTCATGAATTTGAATCTGGTTATGTCGCTGGGATTCAGGTTATCAATCCGGATGCCGAGATCTCCATAGTATATATCAGCAAGAGTCCAACCGGGTTCAGTCAACCGGATAAGGCAAAGCAGCTCGCGTTGGCGCAATATGAGAGTGGTGTTGATGTGATTTATGTCGCTGCGGGTGGATCCGGTCACGGAGTGCTTGAAGCCGCCCAAGCGAAACAAAAATATATCATTTGGGTTGATGCCAATGGTAATCATCTCGCTCCCGGCATCGTCCTGACGAGTATGGTTAAAGAACTCTCTGCTTCTGTGCAGAAAGTCATCCGTGAGACTGTTGAGGACAGATTTATAGCAGGCATCCGATACTTCGGACTCGAAGATGGTGGAGTCAGTTATACTGTTGATGAACACAACCAACCGCTGCTCTCAGACGATGTCGTAGCCACCGTTGAAGCGTTGAGGACAAAAATCATTGCTGGAGAGATTGTTGTTCCCAACACAGTTTCGATCCCACGTAAATAGTGTTGGTAATAGCAAATAACTCGGCACCACACCGGCTAGGTTGAATGGGATATGAAATATCAAATACATAGGTGGGCAAGTTCGTACCGAACGTTATCAGCGTCTCATAGGTACACCAGGAACGGAGGTATAGTGCGAACATTCATGATGTATTAATTCTTGTAGAGATTGCGAAACAGAGAGGTTTTGTCTGATAAAAATATTCCTAAAAGGAAGAACAACTCCTCATGAGCATTGATGTAAATATTATCACCCCAACCCACAATAATAGAGATGAACTTGAATTAACGCTGACTGTCTTTAATAGTCAGACATATCCCTCTGATAGATACGAACTTATTATTAATAGATTAACCAGAAAACGAAGTTTCGGTGATCGATATCATTCCAAAAATATTAGATCACTTCCATCAGTGTGACATGAAAATTGTCGCGCCGACTTCAACGGGGGAAGGAAAATGAATAATGCAAGTTGTAAAAATAAATGATCTATACAAAACGTTTAAAACTTATAAACGTAAAAAAGGCTTCATCGGCTCAATTCAGACCCTTTTCACAAAGGAATATACCACTGTAAATGCTGTAGATGGTGTGTCCTTTGGTATTGATCAAGGAGAAATCGTCGGATACGTTGGACCGAATGGGGCAGGAAAGTCCACGACGATAAAAATGCTTACAGGCATTCTATACCCAACAAGCGGAGTAATTGAAGTATGTGGTCTTGTTCCGACAAAGGACAGGAAGCAGAACTTAATGCATATCGGCGTGGTCTTCGGACAGAGGACGCAACTCTGGTGGGATCTTCCACTTATAGAGTCCTTTGAACTTCTCAGGCACATATACAGAGTGCCAGAAAAAATATATCAGGACAATATTGCACTTTTCGCAGAACTTCTTGATATAGAGGAGTTTATTAACATCCCCGTCAGATTATTATCTTTGGGGCAGCGGATGCGGGGAGATATTGCAGCGTCACTCCTTCATAACCCCGACATACTCTATTTGGATGAGCCCACAATTGGGCTTGATGTTGTTGTCAAGGAAAGAATTAGACAATTTATCAAGGAGATCAACATCGAAAGAAAAACAACAGTCATTCTCACAACCCATGATCTGTCGGACATAGAAGCACTTTGCAACCGGATAATGATAATTGACTATGGCAAGATCATCTACGATGGTTCCATAGATGAAATCAGAAGAAGGTTTGGAACGGAAAGCACACTTCTAATTGACTTTAAGGAACCACCTGATCAATTGGAAGTTGATGGAACACTAGAAGTCCGATTAGAAGGGATCAGGGCATCTATAAAGTTTGATAGAAAACGATTTGCCGCCAACGATTTGATATCTGAAATCGCTGGAAGGTATCCGGTATTGGACCTCACAATAGAGGATATTTCTCTTGATGGGATCATCCGGGATGTGTATAAGGAAGGAAAAATTACATGAGAGCGTATCTTGAAGTTTGTAAGAAGTCATTTCAAGAACGGATAGCCTACAGAGGCGAACTCTTGATAAGGTTTGTGGGAATATTTATGAGTTTCTACCTCCTTTACATGTTTTGGAAGGCACTCTATGCTAACTCAACCGATGTACAAGGCATCTCATTCCAATCAATGATCACATACACCATAATGAGTGCCATCATGGGAGGTATCATAAATTTCATCGGCATTCTCAATATATACTTGGCCCTCTGGATGTCAAATCGGGTGAGAACGGGTGAAATCGTAATGGATATGATGAAACCAACGGATTTTCAACTTTATCTCTTTTCGCATTCATTCGGGCGACTCCTTTTTAATGTGATTTTTGCAGTACCTATCTTCATATTAGCTATCTTCATCTTTAATATTTCTCTCCCTGATAGTTCAGGGATACTAGCTCTCTTTGCGGTTAGCCTGAGTCTAAGTTATCTTCTCACTTTTTTGGTAGACTTTATGGTATCCTTAGTTTCCTTCTGGACGACTCAAAATCAAAGTGTGAGTGGATTAACTCGGCTCATTATAGCTCTGCTTTCAGGGTCATTCATACCGCTCTGGTTCTTCCCAGAGTGGGCAAGAAATGTTCTCTCTTATTTTCCCTTCGCGTCCATATACCATGTCCCCCTTTCTATATATATAGGACAAATAAAAAGCATTGAGGGTCTTTACGCAATTTCTCTACAGATAATCTGGATAGGGGTCTTGTTTGCGGGGAGCCGCCTTTTATGGTTGAAATCAAGACGCAAGCTTATGACACATGGAGGCTAAAGGATGATATTTTATATAAAACTTTTCTTTACTTTCTTTAAACTTAACCTGAAAGCCCAGATGGAATACAGAATCAATTTTATAATGAGTATATTCTATATTTTGATTCTTCAGCTGGGGAATATTGGGTTGATATGGGTGGTCTTAGATAGTTTCCAAGCACTCAGGGGATGGACATTTGGAGAGATTGCTTTTCTTGTAGGGTTAAGACTACTTTCACATGGGCTCTTCACCCTATTCCTGCCGGAGATTCATTGGGGACTCAGCAATTACATAGTCCGAGGCGAATTTGATAGATTCCTGCTCAAACCTATAAATCCGCTGTTTCTCCTTATTACCAACAGCATCCTCCTGAATGGAATTACGGATTTTTCAAGTGGTATTGTAATTCTATTGATCGCAACTAAATCTCTGGGGTTAAGTTGGACCTTCAGCAACCTACTGATGCTCCTCGTTGTTGTCTTTAGCGGGCTCCTGATAGAGCTTTCTGCCTACTTAGCAACTTCATCTGTTTCATTCTGGGTGACTAATCTACAGACATTAAATTTCATAACATTTCAATTTCATGAACAGTATATTCTTTATCCTGTCAGCATATACGGTAAACCTATACAGTACTTCCTTACCTTCATAGTCCCATTTGCCTTTATCAACTTTTACCCCTCGGCTTATTTTCTTAATAAGCCATCAAGTTTACTATTTCATCCATACTTCGTATATATTACACCGATGGTCGCACTTATATCCTTCAGCGTGGCTTATTTAATCTGGAAACGGGGAATTTTGGCTTACCAAAGCACAGGATCATAACAACAGACTCTACCGTTGTACTTCCCTATACGAACACATAAACTCTCACTTCAACCAGTAAAGGAGACCTTTGTGACTAATTATTGCAATCTTTGGCATAGGATACGAATATGCTGTTTTTTTCAATTTATCTGCTGGTTGTTATTTTCACACTTTCTCTCAGCGGACACCGAGCCGATAGAATATCGGATCAAAGCATATCGAACTTTCACAGACATCAAAATCGACGGTGAACTCATTGAACCAGATTGGCAAAAAGCACAACGAATCGATCACTTTGTCCAATATGAACCGGACGAAGGGGCACCAATGACGCAATCAACAGAAGTTAAAGTGCTTTATGATGATAAATATATCTACTTCGGCTTTATCTGTTATGACAACGACCTGTCTAAAATGGTAGCCAATGAAATGCGCCGTGACGCTCCCCTATTTCGCAATGACTACGTATTTCTGCTTCTTGATACCTACAACGACCAACGAAGCGGATTTTTCTTTCGCATCAACCCGTTAGGAGCGATGGAAGATATTGCCGTGATGGACAATGGAGACAGTCGAAACGAGAACTGGGACGTTGTCTGGGAATGTCGCACTAAAATCAATGAGAAAGATTGGAGAGCGGAGATCGCTATTCCTTTCAGCCAACTCCGCTTTAAAAAGAGCAACGATATAGTTTGGGGGGTAAATTTTGGGCGGAACATCCAACGCAATTATGAAAAAGGAACTTGGGTACCGGTGCCTAGTGCCTACAGATGGCGAGCAATTTATCGCACAGCCAACCTGGGTCGTTTGACGGATTTAAAAAACATTGTGCCACAAACACATCTGGAACTACTGCCTTATATCTTGCCAGGGGTGAATCAGAGAAAAATATACAATGAAGCCAATGTTTTACTTGATACCGGATTAGATATCAAGTACAGTTTGACCTCAAATCTAACAGCAGATGCCACCTTCAACACCGATTTCGTCCAAGTCGAAGCCGATCAGGAACAAGTAAACTTAACGCGTTTCAGTCTCTTCTTCCCCGAGAAGCGCCCCTTCTTCTTAGAAAGCGCAGCCTTGTTTGATTTTGGTATTCCTCGCACAGGTTTCCGTCTGCCGCCCCCCTTGTTGCTTTTTTACAGTCGCCGCATCGGAATTGAAAAAGGGCATGCTATCCCGATTATCACTGGCGGTAAGATCACAGGAAAAATAGGATCTTACGGAGTAGGTTTACTAAATGTGTTTACCAATAAATTTCAAGCAGAGGAAACCGATGTGCCACGCACAAACTACTCTGTGTTCCGCATGACACGAGATCTTTTTAAAGGCTCGACCGTCGGTATGATTGCTATCAACAAACAGAATGCCGATACTTACAACCGGGCAGGCGGACTTGATTTCGTGTATCGACCTATTGATAGCCTAAGTTTTCGGGGACTCTGGGCTCGCACCTTTGAAGAAGATGTGGCAGGAGAACAAGACGCTTTGTACTTCGGAGGCACGTCGGAAACTAATAATTTTCGTGTTATTGCATCATATACAGACATAGGTAAGAACTTTAACCCAGAAGCCGGATTCGTCTGGCGAAGAGGGAGCCGTCGTATCCGCGGCGAAACCCTTTACACATTCCTGCTCGGTAAATTTGGGATTCGTCGAATCTGGACAGGACCAGAGTTCAGCTTTATTCTCAATCGAAACAATGAATTGGAAACCAGAGACCTCAGATTCGTTACCGGAGGTGAATTTAAAAGCGGAAAGGTGTTTCAGCAGTTTACTTGCCAGATCCAGCGGACTTTTGACCGTCTCTATGAGGATTTTGAAATCCGCGAGAGTATTATTATTCCGACTGGAAAATATAATTTTACTTCCTTCAAGGCTCGTATATCTACTGATAACAGCAAAATGATTTCTGGTTTGTTTGCCGTGAATTTTGGGAATTTTTTTAGCGGCGAGAGGCGTGGTTTTGAGATTGTCGCCGACTTCAGACCAAGTGGGCGTTTCCGTTTTCAACCCCAGTATGAATTTAACCGCGTCATACTCCAAAATAAAACATTTGATGCCAACCTTTTTGGAGCTCATGTCGCCTATTCCTTCTCCACCGCTCTTTTTGCCAGATTTTTCGCTCAATGGAACAGCGATCAAAACCTTATATCCGCGAACTTTTTGTTAAACTATATCTACCGTCCGGGTAGCAACTTCTACCTCGTTTTCAACCAAGTATACGATACCCAAGGAGAAAGGGTAAACTTTGTAGATTCTACGCTTGTCGCTAAGATGACTTATTGGTGGAACCCATAAACCGCTCTTAACAAAATTCAGAAAACATTGATGAAACCGGTCCTAGGGCACAGTACCCGGTATTATCACCAAGCTGAGACAAAGTCTTTTATACACAGATTTCTGCAGATCTTATGACTGGATATTAGTAATCGCATTCGGATGCAGTTAACGCGTATGGAATCAAAAAAATCTTGGCAGCGATTGGTCTGAACTCGAAAACTAATCTTTAGAGTCTCATAATACCCTATTCCAAAATGCAATAAACGGAGGTAAACCATGAAAATCTGTTTGACTTAGGCACCCTAATTCTGCGCGTACTATCGGTTATTAATGCTACACAGTTATCGCCAAGGAAAATTGGAACCGGATGCAGACAAATCCGGCATCCAGGGCCCTATGGGCATTTCTTACTTCAAATCCCCAGAGTTAATATGGATTTACTGAAGAATTCTGCTCTGTGTGGGTTAGTTTTTAGCGAAAAATAAGTTCTGACGTTAGCAACATTCGGTCAACACTCCTAACTCTTAAAAACAATTAACTTCTATTCTGCCTAACTAGAAAGACATCTGATGTCTAAACAGAAATCTCCTTCAATACAGTCCGCGGGAGAGAACGAGCCGGACACTGGAAAACCGGTTGGATATTTTGAACTCATCCGCCGCAATCCTAACTTTCGGTATCTCCGGTGCGGACAGGTCGTCAGTCTCCTCGGCGACTGGTTTAACCTCATCGCCTCAGCAACATTAGTTGCCCAACTCAGTGGTTCTGGATTCGCAGTAGGCATCTTATTCGCAATCCGAATGTTAGCACCTTTCGTCATTGCCCCTGTCGCTGGGATATGCACAGACCGTTACAACCGGAAACACATATTAATCATCACCGATATTGCCCGCGGCTTCATCGTTTTCGGCTTTCTTTTCGTGCAAGAAGAGAGCGACATTTGGCTACTCTATACCCTCGCGACCCTTCTGTTCAGTGTCAGCGGTTTCTTCAGGCCTTCCCGTAGTGCAATCCTACCAGACATTACTTCCCCACGAGAACTTGGTACTGCCAATGCTTTCGGTGCTGCAACTTGGGCAGTCATGTATGCACTCGGAGCTGCCATCGGTGGTTTCACAACAGGGATCTTTGGTATTCATACTGCATTTATTATAGACGGATTAACCTTCCTCATTTCAGCCTTCGTTCTGCTTAAAATTAAACTATCCAATTCACCATCTACAACAAAGGGAAATTCTACCCAAGCAAAGTTATCGGCGTTGCGTTACATGCTTCGACATCCTGATGTCCTCTTCATCGCGATGCATAAAGCGGCAATAGTTCCAGGATTTCAAGTTCTACAGGTAGAAATCGCCAAAAACTACTTTACTATCGGTGTTGGCGGGGTATTGAGCTTAGGGATGATGTACTGTATGAACGGTATTGGTGGTGGGATCGGACCTATCCTTGCACGGCGTTGGACTGGGGATCAGAACACACGACTTCGAATCGGCACTACCTTCGGCTACATAATTACGATATTCGGACTTGTTCTTACCGCTCCTCTTTTTAATCTAACAACAGTACTGCTCGGCGGAGCTATTCGGAGTTTAGGGAACGGGATTGTATGGGTTTTCTCAACACAACTGCTGTTCAAATCCGTCCCAAACGAGATCCGAGGCAGAATCTTTGGTGCTGAACTCGTCCTCTATACCTCATAGGGGGTATTGGTACAGCAATTATCGGATTGCTGTTAGATCGATTTCAAATTCAAGTTATCTTATGGGCGATGGTAGCTCTACCCCTTATTCCAGCAGTGTTGTGGTGGTTATGGCAGACCGCACGAAACAAGGTAGACTAATATGACGCTTTATGGTATATTCGTTAATTGTAAAATCTGATATAATTGAATGTATAATCCTGATTCTATATAAAATCAAAAGGGGAGGATATGCTGGATACCAAATTTAGGACCACATTCAATACCACTGCACATCTCTACGCGGAGGTGCGCCCAGGATATCCCAAGGAATTAGTTCAGGATGTAATCAATCTATCCGCTCTCACAGAACACAGCAGAATCCTTGAAGTCGGCTGTGGAACTGGAAAAGCAACTCAATCTTTTGCAGAACGCGGATGCGAAATGGTCTGTTTGGACATCGGTGCCGACCTGATTGCCGTTGCGAAGGAAAAGTTAAGTGGGTTTCCAAATGTCTCGTTTGTGGAACAAGCATTTGAAGAATGGGAATCAGATGGAAAGTTTGACCTGATTATTTCTGCCACCGCCTTTCATTGGGTAGATCCAAAAGTGAGGTATCTAAAAGCATTTGCAGTGCTTAAATCAAATGGTTTCCTTGCGGTTTTCTCCAACCAGCATGTCAGAAAGAACGAAGGCTTCTTCGCGGAAAGCCAGAGTCTCTACGATAAATACTACCTTCCACTGACCGCTGATCGCCCTCCTACTCACGCCACAGATATGCCCGGAGTGGAAGCCTTTGGTTCCCCAATTCGACACGTATACCCTTGGATAGAAATATATTCATCCGAGCAATACATCAAACTCCTCGGGACCTACTCGGGGCACATCGCATTGTCGGACGAGAATAGGCATCGTCTGTTTGAAGGAATTGCTAATCTTATTGATACGAAGTATGGTGGTCGGATAACCAAACACTACGAAGCCGTTCTTGACCTTCGCAAAGTAAAATAAAAGGGACAGCGATGAAAATTACAAAGATTGAGACATTCCAGATTGAGACACCGCGTTATTACGGGCACATATCAGGACATGTTATTGTCAAAGTCCATGTAGACGATGGTCCCATCGGGTTAGGCGAAGCCTCAGACAGTAAGGCTGACGATTTGGGCGCAGTGACCAAACGCTACAACGATTTGCTCGTCGGACGTGATGCAACCCGTATTACAGAGATTAACGAGTTCCTACGGGCACAAAATTTCGGTAGCACAGTTAGCAACTCACACCTCGCCTCCGCTATTGATCTCGCACTTTATGACCTGAACGGCAAGGTCCAGGGCGTACCCGCTTACCAAATGCTCGGCGGCAAGATGCGAGACAGCGTCTATTGCTGCTATCCAATCTTCGGATGGCAGGTAAAAGAGGATTTTGAAAAGACCGCGAGCTATCTGCAACGATTGATAGATCTCGGACACCATCTCTTCCGTTATTACATATCCGGCGACAGTGCCTTGGATAACAAGTTCCTAACTGAGATGAAGTCCAGATTTGGTGCCCAAATCAAGCTCAAACAACTCGACTGCTCTGGTCGCTTCAACGACTGGGAGACCGCACTGCGTTACGCCGATGTCCTGAGGCATCACGCACCCTACCATTTTGAACAACCTTCACGAGACCTGCAAGTGTGTGCGGAGTTCACCAAACGTATGGATTTGCCTGTGAGTCTGCACATCGGTAGTTTAGAATATGGGTATGCGGCAGCCGAACGCGGTGCTTGTACTGTCTTCAATGTGGCATGTGTAGCAGGCGGTCCGACCCATATCCGTCGCCTGTTTGCGTTGGCGGAAGCAGCTGGACTCGAGTGTCTGATTGGCACGGATCAGGAATCAACGCTTGGGACAGCCGCGCAAATCCACGTTGGTGTTTCAATGCCGAACCTCTCCCTGCCCTGCGACCCGATGGGACCCGTACTCTATACGGCATCACCGGCGAAGGAACGCATCCGAGCAGAAGCCAGTCACCTCTATCCACCTGAAGGACCGGGATTGGGTGTCGAGTTAGATGAAGATAAACTAAAGGCGTTAACGGTTGCCTCGGCATAAAATGCAACTTTGAACTTAATCAGAGGCATTCAATTGTCCATTTTTCATCGAATTTTCACCCCAGACCCGGTAGGTTCGGTTTCCTAACCGAACCGGATCCTTGAAAAAAAGACGTGAAATCCAATAATTTCTTAAAATTGAATGGCTCTGGAACTTAATTGACATCCGTCCCCAATTGTGATAGCCTAATGTAAATTCGGTGTCAGGACACCGAAATCGGAAAGAAAACCTGACTTAAAAATACCTTATAGGAGGAAAAAGTATGTTTGTTATTATTGCACCCATTCAGATTAAGGAAGGTCACAGAGATGCGTTCATCGAAGCCATGATAGACGATGCAAAAGGCTCTGTCGCGGATGAGCCCGGCTGTCTGAGATTTGATATAATTCAAGATGGTGCCGATCCGAATCGGATTTGGCTTTATGAAGTCTATACAGACGAGGCAGCGTTCCAAGAGCATCTGAAAGCCCCACACTTCATCAAGTGGCGGGATACCGTCAAAGACTGGTTCGCTGAAAGCGATTTTAAAGGTGCAGGCGGCGGAAGCTCCAACATCTACCCACCAGATGACGCTTGGAAGTAGCCAGTTTTGATAGTTAATGCACTGTCCATCGTTTCACCATCCGTACAGCGCATTGTTGCTGGAAAGAAGATCGTCGAAATCCGACGGTGGCTGCCACCGAAGATTCCTTTTCTCAATCTCGTGCTTGTGGAGAATGAAATTTACTTGACCGAGGAAGGACAGGAAGATCCGAATGGGCTGGCGCGCGCAGTCGTGGACATTACAGGTGTTCACGGATGGACACGTGAGGAAGCCGAATCGCAAGGGATAGATTGGATCCCTGACTATGTCTGTTGGGAGCTGTCAAATGTGCGGCACATAGTGCCGCCTATCCCGTGTGTTGCACGACGGAAAATCTATAAAATCGACATTGACGCTCCGTTACCTATTGATCGTTGAAGGGTCAGTTGGAATACGATATGGGAGTTTGTCAACATGACGCGGTTCACTGACACACTCGTTAAGACATACGAAAAGTACGCCCATGAAAGAGCATCGCACCCTCCTGACGAATTCAAGGTACGAGAGCGATCCGAGTTTCTAAAACTTTTAAAGGCTGAAGGACGGGAGACACTCCTTGAAATCGGGTGTGGTCACGGCCAGGATGCCCAGTTTTTTCAATCTCAAGGATTCCGAGTTTTGGCAGTGGATAACACACCAGCGATGGTGAAACTCACTGCTGAAAAGGGAGTCCCTGTGCACGTCTTGGATTGCTATAACCTCGGTGAAATTAACGAATGTTTTGATGCAGTCTATACCATGAATTGCCTCCTGCATATACCGAAGCGCGATATTGATCAGGTTTTGCGTTTAATCTCAGGACGGCTCAATGAAAACGGATTAATGTATCTCGGTGTTTGGGGAGACCAAGACTTTGAAGGCATCTGGGAACACGATAGATATGAGCCAAAACGGTTTTTCTCTTTCTGGAAGACAGAGGCACTTCTTGAAGTCCTACAGCGGTCATTTAGGTTGGAGTATTACCGGCGATTAGAGCCTCGTAAAGGCTGGATATTCAATTCTTTTATTCTCCGTAAATATGGAGGTTCAAAGTGAGACGAAGCGTTATTTATATTCTGAGCGCGGCGTTCATTTTCATAGCTCCCTTTGTGAGCACCGCAATTGAGGACGACGCAATGGTCCTTTACTACTCGTTCGATGAGGGAAAAGGAAAAGAGGTTGAAGACTTGAGCGGTAAGGGGAATCACGGCACGCTTGAAGCCAATGCCAAATGGGAGAAAAACGGGAAGATTAATTCAGGTGTGTTTTTTGATGAACAGATTCAGAAGGGTGTCGTCGCCGCTCCAGCGTCCGATAGTCTGGCGATTACCAAAAGTTTGACGATGGAGGTGTGGATATACCCAGAAAGTGTCGGCGATTATCGCAATGTCCGCGGTCAGGCGGGACCCCACACGTATTATCTGAGTATCCATCAGGGTAGACCCTCAGTGTGGATGGGATGCCTCGGTGCTGGTGGACGAACATGGAACAGCGCAAAAAACGAGATTCCGACCGACAAATGGTCGCACGTCGCCGCTGTTTACGACTTTGATAAGGAACTTCGGCTTTATATCAACGGCAAACTTGATAACACCTACAAACTGGAAGGCGAAATCCCTGTTTCTCAATCAGATCACTGGTTCGGCAATCGCCTTGATGGGCCGTGGCCCTATGGAGGGAAGCTTGATGAATTTGTTATCTATAACCGTGTCCTGACTGAAGATGAGATTCAGCAAGATATGAAGCAGGTTTTAAGTGTATCACCGCTGGATAAAGTCGCAACGACTTGGGGGCTGCTCAAAGGGGATAGAGATATTGATTAAACTGACACCACATCTATTTACTTGGGCGGAACTTCACGGTGCGTCTCGGAATCAAGCATACAACTGGAATAGTTTTTTAGTCCAAGACGAGAGCAACAGTGTCCGAGCATTGATAGATCCGCTCCCACTCTCAGCAAATCAGATTCAACAGATTGACGAACTTGGCGGTCCAACGCATCTAATGTTGACCTGTGCCTATCACGAGAGAAATTTGATAGAATTTAAGCGAAAATGGGACTGCCAGGTTTTAGTCCATGAAAATCAGGTAGATGAGGTCGAATTTACTTTTGATGCCACGTTCGCGGACAGAGATATGCTTTGGGATCTCCTTGAAGTCGTGCGTGTACCGAATGTCCGGCATCGCGAAGAGGTCTGTTTCTACTTAAGATCTCATGGCGGTGCGCTGATCATTGGCGATATCCTCAGTGGTGGCAGAAAAGACAGCGACATTCTGGATGGAAAAGTGGGATTTAACGCGCCTGAATATCTGGTAGATCTCGACAAAGCCCGCTTGTCCCTCAGCGTGCTGCTACATTTTGAATTCAACCTCATGTGTTTCGGTCACGGATCGCCAGTTGTTCGTGGTGCTCAGGAGGTTTTGAAACACTTTATTGAATGTGATGCTACGTGGAAAGACTTGGCTCAAAGACGTGAGGAAGGATTTCGTTTAAACCCTGAACTTAGAAAGCTTCACTGCACGTAACAATTCAATGAGACACTAAGACGACCTGTCCCCTGAATGCGCACCTATCGCACAATAACTAACACGAAACGGATTGCTATGCTACAATCACCTCTTCCAGTTGGAAATATCGTTCAATCTGCTGCCCCTGTTGACTTACCTCAACGTACAGACTACGAAGGTAAGTTCATTAGGCTATCGTCAGTCAACCCACGAACCGATGTTGCGGAACTTTACGACTGCTCTCATGGTTCAGTTAGCAAAGAGCAGATATGGACCTACATGAGTTACGGTCCCTTTGATAGCACACACGACATGCAAATGTGGCTTGAAGAAGGGGCGAGATCGGAGGATCCACTCTTCTTTACCGTCCACTACCTTGAGTCGAAGCAGCGCGTCGGGATAGTGAGTTTTCTAAACATCGTTTCTGATATGCGACGACTGGAGCTCGGACACTTATGGTATTCACCGGAGGCTCAGCGATCGAACGTGAACACGGAAGCCATATACCTCATGCTCTGTGAGGCTTTCGATAGACTGAAATACCGCCGTATTGAATGGAAATGCGATTCCCTGAATGAACGTTCTCGGGCAGCAGCAATGCGACTCGGTTTTAAGTTTGAGGGTATTTTCAAACAGCATATAATCGTAAAAGGTCGAAACAGAGATACTGCTTGGTATTCGATGTTGGACAGCGAATGGGCTGCTATTAAAAAGAATATGGAGATGTGGTTGTATCAGAACCCCGACCAGCAGCTATCTTTAACAGCACTCAATAATAGGAAGTTTTAAGGAACGATCTCCATAGATACAGATCTCCAGTGTGTTTCTTGAGCCCTTGGGATGTTCGTTCGTTTTCTAAATATGAGAGAAGTTGTCTTTTATCGTACAGTATCAGGACATTGTCCAGTTGAGCAATTTTTGGATTCCCTTACTGCGAAGCAGAGTACCAAAGTCACTTGGACATTAGGGTTAATTGAGGAATTAGCATTTATCCCACAACAGTACTTCAAAAAACTGACTGGTACAGATGATATTTGGGAGGTCCGTGTCAATGTAGGTGGAGACACCTTTAGACTTCTATCCTTTTTTGATGGTCCAAAATTGTTGGTTCTCAATCATGCCTTTGCCAAGCAGACAAGGAGAATCCCAAGGTCAGACATTCGTCTAGCGGAACAGAGAAAACGAGATTATTTTAGGAGGAAAAACGATGAGTGACTTAAAACAATACGTCGAAAAACGTAAAGCCAGAGACCCTGAATTTGCCGAGAATTACGAAACTGGTTATTTGGAATTCAAGATCGGAGTTCTCCTTCGGCAAGCCAGGGAGGAAGCGGGTTTAACTCAAGAAGAGGTCGCAGAAAAGTTAAATACCAAGAAATCTGCTATCTCAAGAATGGAAAACCATGCGGAAGATGTTAGATTGTCAACTTTAGGAAAGTACGCAAAAGTGCTTGGCAAGACATTATATTTATCAGTCGGATAAGTAAGGAGACATGTTGATGAGCAAATTGAAATTCGCTTGCCACCTGATCCAATTTGGTGGCGAACAGCAAGAAAATCCAGAAAAAGTGTTACGAGAAGTCGCCGATGCTGGTTGGGAAGGGGTGGAAAGCGTTCCTTTTGAAGGGGCAGATGGACTCGTTGAAATGGCGACGCTTGCCCGGAGTCTCGGACTTCATATCGTCAATGCGGGTGGGGCTGGACTCGACAGGGTTAAGTTCAACATCACCCTCGGCAACAATGCTGCTGAAGTGCCGTCGTTGAGGCGTTCAGAATGGGGTGGACCGGATCCAAGCGATGAGGATTTCGAGAATGCTGCCCGAACGTTAGACGACATTCTCGCGTATTGTGATGCCCACAACATCAAAGGTTTCCACCACGCCCATCTCGGCACGATGCTTGAGACGGTTCATGATGCAGAACGTCTCTTAGCAGCAGCACCGAGTCTCTGGCTGCTGTTTGACACAGGCCACATGCTCGCTGCAGGAAGCGATCCGATGCAGGTTTTTGAAAGCGAAAATTTGCGGAATCGGATTGGGCATGTTCATCTCAAAGACTGCCACGCCGATGATCCAGAAACATGGGATTACAGAACGCAACGCTTCGGTGAGAAGGCGCGTTTCGCTGAACTGGGTGCCGGAAACCTCGGACTTGATGTCAAAGCCGCACTCGAAGGACTTGAAGCGGTCGGTTATGACGGATGGGTTTCTGTCGAACTTGATCGTCCGTATCCGCCGCGTCCCGCAGCCGAAGCTGCAGTCGTAAACCGAGAATATCTGCGGGGTCTCGGATATTGATTGAACGGAGGTACGCTACTATGCTGAAACGCATCAAAATTCAAGGGTATAAATCACTCGTGGATCTTGAGGTAAACTTTGAGCACCTTGCTGTACTCGTCGGTCCCAACGCTTCAGGAAAGAGCAATTTCCTTGATGCCTTACACCTCCTATCGCGCGTAGCCACCACTCGGACCCTGAAAGAAGCGTTTGAACCGCCTTATCGAGGACACGCATTGGAGTCGTTTACTTTTGGAGAAGAGGGCATCAAGAGCCTCTTGGAACAGGAAATAGTATCGTTTAGTATAGAGGTAGATGTTCAGCTTTCTCCCAGGATCGTTGAGAATGTCAATCGACAAATTCAGAAGATGAGACCGGTACCACTGGATGAAGATGAATCTGTTTCAAGGCGGTCACCACCTACCGTGCGTTCGCAAAATCTTCGATATCGGATTGAGATTGAAATGCTCCCCAAGTTGGGGACATTGCGGGTCGCGAACGAATATCTCGCTGCGCTTAATACCACAGGTGGATTAAGTCAAAAACGCAAGCCGTTCTTAGAACGGGTTGGCAATCAGCTGCATCTGCGGATGGAGGGGCAAGCGCGTCCAGCCCACTATGAGCGAGGTCTCAATTATAGTATTCTTTCAATGGCGCATTATCCCCCTCACCATCCTCATTTGGTTGCGATGCGGCAAGAATTGGCGAGTTGGTTTACCTTCTATTTTGAACCGCGTGAACGCATGCGGCTCCCAAGTCCTGTTAAGGAAGTTCACCATATCGGGTTGATGGGGAAAGATCTTGCAGCTTTTCTTAATACTTTGCGAGGTCTCAATCCGCGACAGTTTGAATCCATAGAGAAATCTCTCCATGCTATGATTCCTTCCATAACAGGCATTGAGGTTGGTGTTAGTGCGTTAGGCGAAGTGGAATTGAATCTGTGTGAAGGCGAAAAACGTATTTCGGCACGGGGTTTATCGGAGGGGACACTCCGGATTTTAGGGTTTTTAGCACTCGTTGGTGCCGAAAAATCGCCAGCGTTGGTAGGCTTTGAGGAACCGGAAAACGGCGTTCATCCACGTAGGATTCGGCGCATTGCTCGGTTTTTGGAAACTCGCATGCTTCTTGAAGATATCCAGTTCATTGTGACAACACATTCAACGCTTTTGCTGGATCTTATCCCTCCTGAGTCTGTGTACGTTTGTCGTAAAGTTGATGGCAAAACAGAAATTGAACCCTTTACTATGATGTATCTTGGACCGCTATGGAAGAGGGTGGATATTGAGGATGTGCTGGAGGATGAAAGCGCGTTATCTCCTTCTGAACGTATCTTACGGGGGGATTTTGATGCGTAATATCAGTCTGTTCGTTGAGGATGCAGTCCATGAGGATTTTCTCGTGGCACTGATTCAGCGGGTTGCTAATGCGTACAACATTGAGATTAGGATCAAAGTTTCCAGTGTCCGCGGTGGACATGAAGCGGTTATTACGGAATTGAGCCAATATCAACAGGATTTGCAACACGATGCCGAGGATTTACCAGATATCATCATCGTAGGAACAGATAGCAATAGCAAGGGGTTTTTACAGCGGGAAAAGGAGATCAATCAATCAATTTCCAGTTTGGCGGATCGCGTTATTAGTATGACTCCACAACCACATATCGAGCGATGGCTCCTTCTCGATTCGGAGGCGTTCAAGAAAGTATTTGGCAACGACTGCTCGGTGCCTAAGCGGAAATGCGACCGCGAGCGTTACAAGCGTCTTCTCCTACAAGCGATTCGTGACGCAGGCGTGATCCCGCTTTTGGGGGGTACTGAATATACCTCAGATCTCGTCAACGCGATGGATCTCCAACATTTGGAGCACAGCGATAGATCCTTCCGAAGGTTTTTCAGAGCGTTGCAACACCGTTTTGACATTTGGCAACGGGCGGAGATTGAAGATGCTGGGACCGAGATCAATTAGGTTTCTCTCCTTGGTGTAGAGCATTCAGTTTCCCAAAGGAAATGCCTCAAGTCCCCCTGATAAGGGGGATTTAGGGGGTTAATATCGGTCAGAAAACCGAAAACTAAATAGCTCTGCCTCTTAGTGAGTTGACAGCAAAGTTTAATTTTTCCCTAAACTAAACCCGCCGCGCGCCTCCCAGCAGCTGGGTCTCCAGCAGCATAGAACGTTCCACTCTCTTTATCAATATGGATCATGGAAGGCGCGGCAATAGCACCTCCGTGCGCCCTGAGTTGATGCCCACGACTGGCAAGTTCTTCCCTAACGTTTTCGCTTACACTGTTGTTGATAGTCAACGAACCTGCTTGCCCGAAGGTCTCTATACGGTTCGGATTCGGATCAAACGAATCTTGGTGATGCGCGGTGGCGAAACGCGGGGCAGTGACAGCGTCTTCCGGTAGCATGCCGAACTCAATGAAATCGAGCAGTAAGTTCATCGTCGCTTGATCTTGCAGATCACCACCCGCAACGCTGATTGCCAAAATGGGTGCACCGTCCTTAAGAACCAGTGTGGGCGTAAGCGTAATTCTCGGACGCTTTCCGGGTTGGATACAGTTCGGGTGTCCGGGGGTTGTGTTAAGGCTACGCAAACGGTTACCGTAACTGACGCCTGTAGGACCGACCATACCGCCTGCGTGATAGACGTTAGCACTCGGTGTTGCAGCGACGACATTTCCCCAACGGTCAGCAACTGCACAGGTTGTCGTCCCACCTACGCCAGGTCGAAAGACACCGCCCGGTTTTAATGGCTCCATGTTATCCACATCGCCGGGTCGCGCTTCATGCGATGCTTTTTGCATATCAATGAGCGGTCGGCGGATATCAGTATAGGTATCCGAAAGGAGCGCGAACAAGGGGACATCTACAAACTCCGGGTCGCCGTAGTAGGCATCGCGGTCAGCCATCGCCAGTTTGAGTGCTTCCGTAACCACATGCACATAGTCTGCCGAGGCGTTACCCATCGCTTTGAGATCGAAACCTTCCAGTAAACGCAATGCTTGGCAGAGATAAGGACCTTGCGTCCAGGTACCACACTTGTGCACCGTATATCCTCGATAGTCCACCGATACGGGGTCTTCAACGAGCGTAACATGGGCAGCAAGGTCTGCCTTACGGAGAAATCCACCCTTGTCAATGTAAAAACCTTCCAAGGCATCGGCAATATCGGTATCAGCACCGTTCCGTCCATAGAAACGATCACTTGCCGCTTGGATTTTTTCCTCGCGGCTCCCAGACATTTTCTGTTCTGACTCGATCATCCGACGCAGGGTAACCGCCAAGTCAGAATGCCAGTCCGCCTCACCAGCATCAAGCAGTGCGAGTGTCGGTGCGACGATGTCTTCAAACGTCTTCGTGCCGTACAGTTTGAGTGTGGTCGTGCAGAGATCAACAACCGATGGCACCGGTGCCATTTTGATGTCACCGTTCGGGATACCGTTCTCCATATACCAATCAATGGCGGTTTGTGAGAGCGGTGCGCGTCCCTGTCCGGAGAGTGATTTCACTTCCTGCTTTTCCGCGTCAAAGATAAGAAGCGGCACCTCACCCCCGATAGAACAGGCACCGTGATCTGTGACGTTGAGCGCAAGGATCGTCCCTGCCGCTGCGTCTGCCGCATTTCCACCCGCTTCCAGAATCTCTATTCCTGCCGCAACGGCTTTTGCACCACCGGCAGCAACGGCTCCAGTTTTACTAACAGCTTTCCATCCAATTTCTTGCGTGTTTGACATCAATTTCTCCTCTCCTTTATCACCAGAAGTTGTGCTGATTTTCCAATCCCAAGTTTTGCTTTAAAGCATAGCATAAAATCGCATGTGTGTAAATATTTTATCCCTTGAATAATGAACGGAACTCAGTTAAAATATTATTCAAACAGTGAATCAAGTACATAGATAGTGCTCACACAGTTAGTCCGTTTGGAAATGTGTGCAATAAGTCTAAAAAGGATTTGAATGCCTGAGATTTGTAGATTTTTCGGTATCATAATACGAATGTATGTAGAGCCTCAAGCACCTCATCATCGGCCTCATTTCCACGCTTATTATCAAGAGGACGTTGGTGTCTATGCCATTGACGAGATTGAATTGATTGCTGGTCAGCTTCCCAGACGACAGCACCGGCTGGTTGAGGCTTGGGCAGAGCTGCATCAGAGAGAATTGCTGGCAGATTGGGAACGATTACAATCGGGTCGAATTCCATTAAGAATTGATCCGCTTCAATAAAGGAGGTCGGCATGAGTCATCCAATATATCGTGTGGTTTCTTTTCAAATACAAGCGCCTTACACACTTCGCGTCTGTTTCGATGATGATACGGAACAAGTTATAGACTTTCGACCTACATTAGAGGGCGAATTGTTCGGTCCACTCCGTGATGGGACTTTATTCAACCAAGTTCGGATTGATCCAGAAGTCCATACATTAGTATGGCCGAATGGGGCTGATTTTGATCCAGCAACTTTACATGATTGGTCTGAGCATTTACCTGAACTGAAAAGAAGGGCAAAGTGTTGGTCTCTTGAAAAGGGAGAAGAAATCGAAAAATCACGGCGCGGCGCGGGCATGATCTGAGCACTAACGGGGGAAAATATGGCTGAATACAAAATTGCGGTAATTCGAGGAGATGGAATTGGGATTGAAGTGATAGAGGAGGGCATCAAAGTCCTCAACGCTATCGCCGATAGGTATAACATCAAATGGGACTTTGTAGAGTTTCCGTGGGGCTCAGACTACTATTTCAAGCATGGGCACATGATGCCAACGGATGCCCTTGATACCCTTGCGGCGTTCGACCAGATTTATCTTGGGGCAGTCGGGCATCCTGACATCCAAGACCACATTGCGCTTAATGGACTTTTGTTGCCTATCCGACGTAGATTTGATCAGTACGTTTGTGAGCGACCGAGTGTCCTCTATCCGGGTATTAACACACCGCTTAAGGACAAAGATGCTTGGGATATTGATCTCGTGGTGATAAGAGAGAATACAGAGGGAGAATATGCCAACGTCGGTGGGTTTCAGTACCAAGGGTTCCCCGAAGAGATCGGTGTCCAGGTTGGTGTATTTACGCGCCACGGTTGTGAACGTATTATCACTTATGCCTTCGATCAAGCGCGGGCACGAGATAAGAAGCGGAAAGTCACTTCGATCACCAAGTCAAACGCGCAAGGTTACGGCATGATTGTATGGGATACAGCCTTCGAGCGAGTCGCTGAAAAGTATCCCGACATAGAGACGGAATCGTTGCTTGTGGACGCAGCATGTATGGATTTCGTGCGGAGACCAGAGGATTTTGATGTGGTTGTCGCCAGCAACCTGTTTGGCGATATCCACACCGACATCGGCGCGATTATCACCGGAAGTATGGGGTTGGCTCCGAGCGGCAATATCGACCCACAACGTCGATTCCCATCAATGTTCGAGCCTGTTCACGGGAGCGCACCGGACATCATGGGAAAAGGTATCGCGAATCCATTGGCGGCAATTATTTCTGGTTCGATGATGTTGCGCTTCATCGGTGAGGTAGAAGCGGCAGAAACGATAGATGCAGCCGTACTAAAGGTCGTCGAGGCAGGCAAAACCCTCCCACAGGACCTTGGCGGTCAAGCTACAACCTCACAGGTCGGCGACGCTGTGGTGAATGCGCTTGGTTGAGGTTTGAAACATCGCCAGCACTATCAGTGCCCGTCACAATTTTTGCCCGTACCACAAAGAAAACGACTCAAAAATTTTGACCTTTTCCAGAAAATTTAGTATATTTTTAACAATTGAGTGCAGGGATCCAAGGTGAAGCGGATTCTCCAACTCACTTCTGCAAGATCATTCGTTGAACAAAATCGTCGCATCACCAAAGAGGTGGCTGATGAAAGAACAAGACTCTTCGCAGCTCAATCCTAAAAACTATGAGTTACCGCTGAAGGGGCACGTGTACTGTGAAATTTTATTTGATGAAGTCTTTCTACCTGTCTTAAAAGAACGCTTTTCGGATGTCCTTCCCCGTCTTAGTGCTGGAGTCATCGGATTAGGATCTGACGTTTTGGGTGCCGATGACGAACTGTCACGCGATCATGACTGGGGACCGAGCAAGTGCCAGCTCCTGCTGTCGGAACAGGATATTGTAAAATATGGCTCTTCTATTTCTCAGGCTTTGGAAGCGGCTATTCCAGATGAGTTTTTAGGAGTTGACACCGCCAAATTGGGACCTAAGACAATACGGATAAACACCATCGACGCAGTTTATCGTGGTTTTCACGAATCTGCCTACCCTCCCGTGACGATCGAGGAATGGGCTGCTGCTGATGACAACCACCTCTGCTACGCGGCGTCTGGTTTTGTTCTCTACGACCCTTCTGATGCCCTGCGCGGACGGATATCCGCTTTCCAAAAGGCATACTATCCTGCAGACATCTGGAAGTGGAAAATCGCGAGTGATCTGTGGGGAATTTGGCACAATGGGGACTACAATTTGTCCTATCGTCTAGCTAAACGCGGTGACGGTATAGGTTTGCTCATCGGACAAGGGGCTTTTGTCGAAGGCACGCTAAGACTTCTGTGTCTACTCAATAGACGCTTTCCGGTATACTGGAAATGGCTGCACTGGCAGGCACAAAGCCTCCCGAAATGGATGGACATTATAGAACCGTCTCTCAAGAAACTCGAATCAGCAAACAACCATGAAACGCGCGGTGAGATCATCCACACCATCTGTCAATCAATTCGGGAAATCCTTTATAAAATGGATTTACTTCCCGATACAGAATGGCGCAATTACATGGGCAGCCAAGAGATTGCTCTGCAAATCGAGTCAACTCAGGTGAAGGCGTTGATTCGGGAAAGAGAACCCCATTTGTATGTATGGTAATTGAAGTGACACATAGAAACGAGAAAAAATGGTCGAAATACGATCCCACCACCATGCAACTGAGAAAAACTACCACGCAGCGATTACCGAAAATTTCCCTCAGTTGTCGATTGAAACATGGGAACCACTCCACGAAGGTTGGGCGAACCGGACGTTTTTGGTCAATCAGGAGTTCGTTTTTCGCTTCCCTAAACATCAGGTCGCAGCACACGCCTTGGTCCGTGAAATACGTTTACTGACCAAACTTGCTCCTACCGTTCCCTTACCTATTCCCCAGTATCTCTACCATGGGCAACCCACACAACATTATCCGTTTGTGTTTGGGGGATATGCCTTCATTGAGGGAACGCCACTGGGTCAGTGTCCATCGCACGTACAATCGGCATCGTGGTGGAAACCGCCGTTAGGGGCTTTTCTCACCGCATTGCATTGCTTTCCGGTAGACCGTGTGCAAGACTTATTTGAGACCGATGTTTATATGACACCACAGGCATGGCAGGAAGGGATAACTAAAATGCACGGAAAAATACAAACCCATATCTTTCCGCTGCTCACCCACAAACAGCAAAAAGAACTTAACATCTATTTCAAACAGGTAATAGCCAACCCGTCTATCTTTTGTTTTACCCCCGTTCTTATTCACCAAGACTTTTATTCACACAACATTTTAGTCGATGTCAATAGGGAAACCGTCACTGGAATTATTGATTGGGGAAGTTGCACGATTGGTGATCCGGCAGAAGATGTTGGCGATTTGGTTGCTTATTACGATGGCGTTATTGACGAGGGTTGGTATTCTCGCTGCGCTTTTTATCGCCATACCGCTCCATTGCCGGATTTACTCTATGTTCTCGAACACAACCAGCCTGAGAAAGTGGCATCAATTATGGGCAAGATTGATGCGTTATGGACACCATGAGTCAACTCACACCATTTCGACATAGGTATGTATTGAGAGTCTCCCCGGAATCATTCCGAAAGAAAAATGCCTTCAACAAGTAAAATGAATTTGCATTTTTGAATCAAATATATTATCATATATAATGTAAACTTAAATTACTATTTATTTTTGGAAATACAATTAACCTAACACGATGGAGAATAAATATGAAACTCGGTTCAATTCATGACGCGGCAGCCAACGGGGACCTTGATGTTGTAAAGAAAATCGTTGAACAGGACCCTCGTCTGGTCAACCAAGACGACAAATACGAATGGCGTCCTATATTTCATGCCGGATTAAGACGCCATTATGATGTTGTTAAATATCTAATAGACTGTGGTGCTGATTTGGCAGCCCATGATGGCTATGCGATTCACTATGCTGGAGAAGTACCAGACAATAAGGAGGTCGTATCATTACTCATCGCGTATGGCGGCTTGGATGCACATGCCAAACCATCAAGCGAAGCCGCGCGCCAGTTTATATACGCCGTTTTCTTAGCCAATGTACAACGAGTCAACGCAATGCTCCGTGACGAGCCAATGTTAGTGCAGGAGCGTTACGCCCGTGGTGATACAGCCTTGCACCATGCTGCGCGAAACGGTGACCAAGAAATTGTAGAACAGTTGGTCAGCAGTGGGGCAGATGTCAATGTAACATCAGATCACGCGCATTTTCCCTTGTACTGTGCAGCCGGTCATGGACATGTAGAAACGACGCGGTATCTTGTAGAACATGGCGCGGATTTGCAAACGAGACTCGCGGATGGCAAAACGGTCGTTGAGTGGCTAAAACAATATGCAGATCATGACCGTCGCTTGAAATCTTGTCTCGATGTATTGGAGAAATAATGCCTCAAATACTGCACGACGGTCGCACTAACGGTATGTTTTCATGATGCACTGGCATTTGATTTCCTAACTTCAGCGCGGAAAGAAAATCATGATTTCAAAGTACATTGACAAAATCAAAGTTGGCAGATCTCTTCAATCCGACGAGGCTGAACAATGTTTGAATATAATACTTGAAAAAGACGTGATGGACGGACAGATAGCAGAATTGCTCATAGCACTCTCTGAAAAAAGCGAAAGTGCGGATGAAATTCTTGGGTTTGCGAGGGCATTGTTAGCAAGATCAAGACATGTTCCTCTGCCTTCCAACGCCATCGATTCATGTGGCACGGGCGGTAGCGGTTTGAATCGGTTCAATGTGTCTACGACTGCTGCCTTTGTTTTGTCTGCTGGTGGTGTTCCAGTTATCAAACACGGGAATAAAGGTTCAAAAAGACCGAATGGAAGTTTTGATTTGCTCGAAAAACTCGGCTGTGAATTCGATTTTGAAGACGACCGATTAGCAGACATTTTTGCCAGAACGAATGTCTGTTTTCTTTTTGCTCACACATATCACCCTGTGATGAAAAAAAAGGGAATTATATACAATAGCGACGGTTTTTTGTTGACAGGAATTTGCATGTTTGATAGAATAGTGCCATATCAAAGAAAGGAAATTTTGGCAAAGAAAGCACCCGGCAAACACTATCGAGATGGTATCACATTAGCAGAATTATTTCAACACTTTCCTGATGACAAGACGGCGGAGAAATGGTTTGTTGAATGTCGGTGGGAGCATGGAGTTCAATGTGCCTATTGCGACAGCGAAAATGTGAACGAACACGCCTCTCATGCTACAATGCCCTATCGTTGCCGTGATTGTGGGAAGCGGTTTTCGGTCAAGACCAATTCCGTGATGCACGCTAGCAACTTGGGTTATCAGAAATGGGCGATTGCGATATACCTCATTACTACCAGCCTCAAGGGCGTGTCCAGTATGAAACTCCATAGGGACTTGGGTATTACACAGAAGTCAGCATGGCACATGCTTCATCGTATCCGTAAGGCATGGGAAACTACTAACGACGTATTTGATGGTGAAGTTGAAGCGGATGAAACCTATATTGGGGGTAAAGAGGGAAACAAACACGCTTCAAAGAAACTTCACGCTGGGCGCGGAACTGTTGGCAAAACGGCGGTTGCTGGTGTCAAAGACAGAAACACGAATCAAATTAGTGCGAAAGTCGTTGAATCTACAGATAGACCCACGCTTCAAGAATTCGTTGTTGAGAACACTACACAAGAGGCAACAATCTATACAGATGAAGCAAGGGCGTATAATGGCTTGCCACGCAAACATTCAAAGGTTAAGCATTCGGTTGGTGAATATGTGAGAGAGCAAGTCCACACCAATGGAATTGAATCGTTCTGGTCAATGCTCAAACGTGGTTACATGGGCATCTATCATCATATGAGTCCGAAACACCTATATCGCTATGTTGTAGAGTTTCGGTTGCGCCACAACCGTCGCCCAATGGATACAATAGACCAGATGGCCGCTATAGTCAAGCGTGCCGCTGGCAGGCGGCTACCTTATCAGGAACTTATCGCAGGGTAGTTAGCTTGTTAAAGGGGGAAAGGAAAGATGAGCGAGGAACTATTACAGACCGTTCCTTATCGGCTTGATCGGTATGAGTACTATAAGCTTGGAAGTTCAACCCTCCGGCAATTACAAGAGAATGGCATTATTCCCCAAACTGTTCCTTTGACAGACCCTATCCGAAAACCAGACGGCTTAATCGTGGTGCAGAATGGTTCTGTCAAGGCAAGCATAGAATATAAGCCGCATTCAAGGTTGACAACACAAGACCAATGGAACATCGCAATAACGCAAGCGGTTGAGACGGCTCGCGGGATTTGTCCTTTGGCTATTGTTTCAGACGGAGAAAACACAAGATGGATAAGAGTGGATACGGGCCAGGAAATAACTCATTCCAATGGGGATTCTCTTGCGGTTTTTGATGCCAGGGCGATCATTTCCAATGCGTTGACAATTGAAGAACTTAGAGTTTTTGAAGAACTCATAGATAGAGTTTCAGAGTTATCGGAAGAGGAACATACTCTTGTTGATCTACAACCAACAGACCCGTCACCTCTAGCAAAAAAGATATGGCAAAAGATATGGATTCATACAGGACAAAACCCTGAACGGTGTCTTTACAATGTTGTGGAGTTGTTTGTGTTTCGGTTTTTGAGTGATGTAGGGATACTCTCCCCACCCTATGACTTCGATTCAGTGTATCAACATCGGGATAATCCAGAAGATGCCTTGAAACAATATGCCCGAAACTGTCGGCCCGCTGTTCGGGACTTGTTTCCTCCCGGCGAGGACAACACAACTATCATCAATGGCACTATATTTGTCAATGAAAGAGGGAATCCCAACCTGGCTCAAGCCAGACTCTTCGGAGAAGTATTGGAAGATTTGCACCTTTTTACAACTCAGCATGGTTCCTTCCGGCTCTTACCTCCTGAGTTTAAGACCCGACTGTACGAATCATTCCTTCGGCAGGAGGCGGGGATTCGCCTCCTGGGCCAGTTTTTTACACCTCGTACAGTTGCGATGGTAGAAATGTCTCCAGCTCGGTACTTACGGCCAGGGGCGCGGATTTGTGACCCATTTTGCGGGGTGGGAGGTTTCCTTTTAGAAACTATTGCCAGTTGTGATCAAATCAAAGAAGAATTCAAGCCGCGTAACGGGGAAGTCGCCCCCCGCATCACAATGGTTGGCTATGACAAAGGTACGGATGAACAGGAAGATGAACGCACCATCATATTGGCTAAGGCTAATATGCTCATTTACTTTTCGGATCTCCTGTTACAGTACCATTCGTCTAATCATCTTAAAGCTTTTGCTAAGGGCGGACTCAATCAGGTGTTTCGACTTTTGCGCTCGAATCTTGGAACCTTTGAAGTCAAGGACGAGCCTTACGATCTTATTCTGACCAATCCTCCTTATGTAACGAGTGGCTCTCAAAGCCTCAAAGAGGCCATTCAGGAAAGAGGGTTATCTACTCGCTATACGTCAGGAGGCAGGGGGACAGAAGCCCTTGCTATAGAATGGATAGTTCGTCATCTTAAACCAGAAGGTCAAGCGTTGCTCATTGTGCCCGACGGGTTACTGAATCAGATTCCGGTTCTGACATGGCTCCAGAAAAATTGTGTCATTCAAGGCATTGTGTCTCTGCCACCACGAACCTTTTTTTCAACACCAAAACAAACCTACATTCTTTCCTTACGTCGAAAACGGTCGGATGAAGGTGTCCAACTGACTCCGGTATTTGTTTACTTAGTGAGTGAAATTGGAGAGTCTCGTGACGCTCGAAGATGGTCTTTGGAACAGAATGATCTCATTTCAATGACGGCTATGTATAACCAGTTTATTTCCAGCCCGCATCACTTTCAGTCATCAAGTTTACGTTGTAAAGTGTTACCATTTGAAGAACTAAGACTCAGGTCGCACTGGATGGCCGCGAGATGGTGGACAGATCAAGAACGAGAGGAACTAGGTCTTGAACTTGAACCAGACTCGATGTCTGTTTCAGAATTCGATCAAAACGTTGAGGACATCAGACGATACTTAGCTGATCAGGATCCTTTGTCAGAAGAAATGCCGTCAACAACTGAGTTCAAGGAATTGCCTCTAGGAGACAAGAATTATTTTCAACTCTCACTCGGCAAACGGATTATGGAAGAAGATCATACTGAAGAAGGATATTTGGTCTACAGTGCCAATGTGACGGCACCAGTAGGGAATTACCACACTTCACGAATCTCTGACTTTTCTGCTCCTTCGGTGCTTTGGGGGATAGATGGCAATTTTGTATGGGGGTATGTAGACGCTGAGATCCCCTTTGCGCCCACGGATCACTGTGGAGTGCTACGTGTCAAGCATCCTGGCATATTGCCGAAGTTCTTCTATTATGCCCTGAGGTCAGCAGGTAACGCATACGGTTTTGACCGGACCCACAGGGCAAGTCTAAGAAACATGAAAGAGCAGGTCGTCGTTCAAATACCAATCGATGAACGAGGCTGTTTTGATCTTGAAGCACAGGAACGCTTCATTTCCCTGCATGAAAAACTTGACGCAATTCAATCCGGCCTGGCAGACAAATTAACCGTGCTGTCACAAACTCATATAGCCTTACAGGAATGACTTGAGCATGACTAAATCATCCAAACAAACATCCAAAAATCAACGCCCGCAACCCAAACGCAAGCGAGGCTGTCCTGAAAAGCCGCTCAAAATAGACGATACGCCCCGCAACGTAGCTCGTACTTTCTTCGGCATCAAATCACCCAAATACGTCCGACCTGAATGAACTCAAGCAGGCATGGCACTAAAGTATATAATTCCCAAAAAAAAGGCTTCAATCTGAGCAGAAGCCTCTTCGCCCAAGGTTTGGTTCAAGAGAAATTTCTTGAATACAAGCGTTTATCCAATAGAACAGATTAAAACATGGACACCACAAGACCACGACAATACGGGGACGATTACGCATCACGATTCAAGAACCGGAGCTTAGCAGAAACATACGAGTTCCGTCCTCCGTATCCAGATGAAACGTATAGGATACTTCTCAATTTACTCGGAGAATCGAGAGGAAGCGTTTTGGATGTCGGATGCGGTCCCGGAAAAATAGCACGGGTACTCGTCAATCATGCGGACAGCGTTGATGCAGTTGATTTCTCGCAGGAAATGATTCGTATCGGAAAATCACTCACTAACGGCGATCATCCAAATCTCCGATGGATCGTTGGACCTGTTGAGGAAGTGCATCTCTATCCACCCTATGATATAGTGACAGCCGGTGCAAGCATTCATTGGATGGAGTGGAGCGTGGTTTTTCCGAGATTCAAGGAAGTATTGACGACAGATGGGTACCTCGTAATTATTGATGGAGATCGTCCTGTCGGATCACCTTGGCATGACGCAGAACTTTCGCTAATCCATAAATATTCCACTAACAGGCACCATGAGCAGATAGATCTGATCCAGGAGCTTGTGGATAGGGGGCATCTATACCTGATTGGAGATAAACTGACAACATCCGTGAGTTTCTCGCAGTCGCTTTCAGACTATGTTCAGTCTTTTCATTCGAGAGAAAGCATGTCCAAGGAACACATGGGCGCGGAGAATGTCAGGGCATTTGATGCGGAACTATCGCAAATCTTGTCTGATTATATTGATGATAAAGGATTCCTCAGTTTCCAATTGGAAGCAAGAGTTACTTGGGGAAAACCACTGCCATAGAACACAGAGACTCAAAATTACCCCCAATTATTATTCATTGGTTTCTTCGGGAAGACGGAAGTTCGGTCCGCCGTCGGTTGATTGAATAGTAAAACCGCTCCAGCCCCACCTTTTATGCTCACCTTTTCCACGGGTATAGATCACCTGGGTCAAGTGTTCATCCGTAACCGTGATGTTGTAACGCCTCTCAATCGTCTCATTTTCAACAGGAATCTGTAATCGTTGGATCTGCTTTTCACCACCGGCAATGAGGTTTACCTCTAACGGTTCAGATTCGCTTGCATTGAAATAGCATGTCACTTCGTATACGCCGTTCGGAAGTGCCACTCGGAAAACCCCATCCTCTGTCCCCCAAATGCTATCCTCATAGGGCTGTGGAACTTCGGATTCATTTTTGAAATCTTCACGTTCTGATTCCGTTAGCCAACCGTATTGACCGTCGGTGTAAACCGTATCCGCATGGACAGCGATGTGCCCCGGTGCCGTCTGTCCATCGTCGGGTTGCATGTCAAAGGTAATGGCGTTTCCACCGTTCCACATTTCTGGGTCCGGTGCTGCGCGCTTGCGACGATAAAGCCGATTATAGTCGTTGGAATCGATGAGTTCATACTCTTCTTCCAAACCGGCGACATCGCCATACTCTGTTCGCCAAATGATAGCATAGTCAGCAGGAAGCTCTTTTTGCTTGTATTGCAGCGGAAAATGATCCGTATTCGCCTCGTAGTTATTGAGGTAACCGATCCCCTTATGCGTTGCCAATAGACACTCGATGTGCCCGAACGGTTCAACGTATTTCGGTTCAAAACCGAGCGAATCTGAAAAACCGCCCCACTCCCCCGGTGTGCTCATGAGGATCGTATCCTTTTCATCCATGCCTTCCAATGAGAGCGCGTTGGCGATGTCTCGATTGAGCATGGCATAAGTGTGAAGATTATAGCCGAGATGCCATAAGGATAGGACGATGATGACTCCTGCTACCGCATAGTTTGTGTAACGATGCACGTTGATAGCGAAAAACGGGAGCAATACGAGGAATATGTACAGATGAAACCGATCGTTTATCCAACCGCCGCTGTAGCCGGACCATGGTGCTATAAAATACATCGCAGTGATGGCGATTGCCATGATCAGAAACCCGTCCATTTGCGTCACAACGCGTGTCCAGAGCCGTTCGCCAGTCTCTTTCCATTCCTCTGATTCACGGAATTGATAGCACTGCCAGATTCTATTGATGACCGTAAGCACAAAGGCGACAGCAAAAAAGACTAACAGCACCCGTCCGATAAGCACATGGTCATCCCGAAAGGAGACCAGAGATTTCATAGAAAAGAAGTAATCATTTAACCATTCAAGCCCCTTATAGTTACCCTCACCGCCATGAGCGTTGGTCAGATAGAAATAGTAGGAGAACAGGATAAAATACGCAGGTATAAGACTCCCTATGAAAGTCAGTGCAGGTTTGAGTTTCGTCAGCCCCTCCTTGAAACGCTGCGTCAATGGCTGTGATGTCTCCTTATAACCCCACAGTCCGCGCAATGCATCGTACGCCGATCTATAAAGGGAAAAGAACGTCAGCGACATGATAAGCAACGCGTAGGAGTGATAGTGCGTGAGATAGGTCACCAACAACAATATGTATATGACCACAATGTTTGTCAATCCGAGTTTATCTTTGACTCTCCACCAGTAGCCAAGCGTGAAGAAAAACAGAGACATACTGAGGACAAAGTTGTAGAACCCCATGTGGAGTAGGTAATTGTAGGCATACATAAACCCAAGTAGTCCGAAGACTATGTTTTTCTTTTCGACACCGTTGAGGAAATAGAACAGGGCAAATGGCAGAAGACCGATGCAGAGCGTAAGCACTATCTTTTCACAAATGAGCGGTGGGAAGATGTATAACAATAATAGTAGAAGCGCGTGGGATGTCCAGTTCGGAAAGACAGTTGCGTTCAGGTCGTAGACTTCGCGTAAACGGTAGTTTTCGTGATTGTGGTATTCCTTCACAACGTAAGCGTTGTAGATATGACTTGCCCCGTCCTGCGTTGGAAAATACTTGAAACCCCAGACCGGCAGAAGATGTATCACCAGCATCACAATAACCGTGACATATTCAATAGATAATAGACGTGCTTTCATTACCCTTTTGACCTCATCAGTGTCCGTTTGTCTCTCCAATCCGACTCAAATTTTATTCTAACGGATTTTCGTTTTTGTTTCAACATCTAACTGATAACCGAAAACCGAGAACTAAACCGCTACATTGAACTTGCTATCTATCCCGAATTGTGGTAAACTACGGCGTTAAGGTAAAGAGTTAATACTTGGATTTGTATCTGTTGCAGCTTTGTACGCTCATTGGGGGTTGCGTGGAAATTCCGAGCATCCATATCATCGGCGATGATTCACAGGCAGGAACATACATCTTGGGCATCCGCCTTAAAGAGAACACCACATTACAATTCGGACGGTTCAAGAAAGGCAAACGGATTTCATTGCCCGCTGGTGATTATGTTTATGTCGGTTCCGCGCTATCAGAAAAAGGCGCGACTTCGCTGGCACGGCGGCTCATTCGGCACGCAACGCGGAGCGGTGATAAACCGCCACATGCTATCCGAGAAAAAATGGTAAACCAATTCCATGATTGTGGCTTGGGACCGCCTGACCTATTCCCAAAAAACGAAAAAAAATTGTTCTGGAACGTTGACTTTCTGTTGGATTTACAATTAACTGAAATTGTCAATGTCATCGCAATTCGTTCGCCCGAACGCTTGGAATATACACTCGCAGAATTACTGGAACGCGACACAGACACACAGATAATTGAAAAAGGTTTAGGCGCGAATGATGCACCTCACAATACACATCTCCTGCGTGTTAGCACAGATGAAATGTGGTGGACATCGCTCGCCGATAATATACAAGAAAATTTTGTATGTCAAGCGAACAACGTTGAAAGTTGAAGCTTTTCACGAAATTCGCTTTTGAATTCTTACATATTCGACGCTTATTAATTCTGAGGTAAATATGTACGACCCACGACTTGATGAACTCGCAAACGTTCTCACCACCCATTCCACCAAAGTCCAACCCGGCGAATTTGTACTCATCGAAGGCATTGATATTCCACAAGAGATGGTTATTGCCCTCATTCGCGCTGTGCGGAAAGCAGGTGGGATTCCACTTGTTGAACTCAAGCAAAATCGTATCCAACGTGAGATCATTCTTGGCGGAGACGATGCTGGCATAAAATTGATGGGTGAATACGAAATATATCGTATGAAGAAGGTACAGGCGTATATCGGCATACGTGGTAGTCATAATATCACAGAGATGTCTGATGTCCCGTCAGAGGCGATCCAACGTTATCAAAAGTATTGGTCGCGACCGCTCAACGATATCCGGGTGCCACAGACAAAATGGGTTGTGCTACGATGGCCCCACCCGGCAATGGCACAGCAGGCAAAGGTGAGCACGGAGGCGTTTGAGGATTACTATTTCGACGTTTGCACACTTGACTACAGCCGGATGGAACGTGCCATGGTACCCCTCAAATCTCTGATGGAGGAAACGGATGAAGTCCACATCGTCGGCGAGGATACCGACTTGCGATTCAGTATCAAGGATATACCGGTTATTCCGTGTGCAGGCGAGTGTAACATCCCTGATGGCGAATGTTTCACCGCGCCTGTCCGAGATTCTGTCAATGGCACGATTCATTTCAATACACCGACAATCTATCAGGGAACGACCTTTACTGACATCCGACTCCGTTTTGAAAATGGCAAAATCGTTGAAGCATCGGCGAATAATACTGAAAGGCTGAACGCCATTCTTGATACAGACGAGGGTGCGCGCTATATAGGTGAGTTTTCGATTGCATTCAACCCGTACATCACAAATCCGATGCTCGATATTCTGTTCGATGAAAAGATCGCTGGGTCGTTTCATTTCACACCCGGTCAGGCTTATGAGGAAGCGGATAATGGGGTCAGATCCGCTGTCCATTGGGATATGGTGATGATTCAGACACCGGAACACGGTGGTGGAGAAATGTCCTTTGACGGAAACCTGATTCGGAAGGACGGACGATTTGTCCATCCAGCATTGGAAGCATTGAACCCGGAGAACTTAAAATGAGCAGAGCACAACATTGGGTACATGGCGATCCACAACGGTTTGAAGTTGTCGCAGATTTCATTGCCGCGCACTATGGCAATACGATCTATAGTGTCGCTGATGTCGCTGGTGGAAAGGGGATATTGACGCGTCTTCTCACGAAAAAGAAAAATTTCGCATGTGAACTTATTGACCCGCGCCGCACAGTGCTCAAAGGCGTTGATCATCGTCCTGAGCAATTTGAGCCAGAAATGGCTGATTATTATGATCTGTTGGTTGGACTCCATCCCGATGGTGCATTGCGTCAATTGGGAGAGGCAGCCCTCGTCCGGCCCGCCGTGATAATCCCGTGCTGCAACTTCTGGGATGAGCAGCGTCGCGGGCAATATGAGTTATTGACGGCAATAGAAGATTTTTATCGGCGGCATTCAGTCCACTTTGAGCGTATTGAACTCGACTTCAAAGGTCCCAAAAATATTGCTATTGTATCCGAACCCACTTGAACCTTGAAGCAGATGCTGACGCTAATGCTCTTATAGTTCCAATTTGATTTACAAAAAAGGATTAATAGTCATGGCACAATCTCCTAATATTCTCTTTCTTCTTACCGACCAACAACGTTTCGATTCATTAGGTTGCAACGGTGCGCCAATTTGCAGAACACCTGCTGTTGACGAGATCGCTGCGACAGGTATGCGGTTCACAAACGCCTATACTCCCATCGCGCTCTGCTCTCCTGCGCGCGGTTCGCTGCTCACCGGACTCTATCCCCATAACCACGGGCAGCTGTCGAACATGGGGAATTTCAACGGCGTATTTGCAAACCAGATCCTTGACAAACCCGCATATCCAAAACTTCTAACAGAGGCAGGTTATCGCGTAAGTTGCATCGGTAAATGGCATCTCGCCAAGCAAGGCGACACGGAGTTCTGGAGTTATGACAAATGGCACCCTTATAATGAATGGCATCAGTGGCTTCGCGACGACGGAATCGACTTCCGAATTGATAGGGATGCAGTCCAACCCTTTGAATGGGGCGGCGATGCACCTTTCTATGGAAGACACCCACTCCCAGCTGAACGGACGATGGAAGCGTGGACTGCAGATAAAACGATTGAGTTAATCGACGGTTATTCGGATGCCGAGCAACCCTTTATGATTGCTGCGAACTTCTTCGGACCGCATTTCCCGTACGCCGTGCCAGCCCCTTATGATACGATGTATGACCCAGACACTGTTGAACGGTGGGGTAACTTTGATGAACAGTTCATCAATAAACCGCTCATCCAGCAGAAGGAGATGCTCCGGTGGAACGCCAGCCATCTGACATGGCCCGATTGGCAGAAGGCCATCGCCGCCTATTGGGGATTCTGCACCTTCATTGACGATCAGGTGCAGCGAATTTTCAACTGTCTTGAAGCGAAGGGTTTGGCGGAAAATACCGTTATTATCTTTTCAACCGACCACGGGGATATGCTCGGCAGCCACCGGCTTTTCAACAAAGGATTCCACATGTACGAGGAGACACACCATATCCCACTCGTAATTCGTTGGCCCGGCGCAACGTCACCCGGAACCACGTGCGATGAATTTGTGAACCTTGTGGACCTCATGCCGACCTTCTTGGAACTCGGTAATGCATCAATGCCCGATAATCTTGACGGTAGATCAATTGTTCCACTTTTGAGAGGGGAGACCGTAGCAGACTGGCCCGATGATGTGTTCGCCGAATTTCACGGGTACGAACCGACACTTGCCTCTGTCAGGATGGTACGGACAGATTCGTGGAAGTACGTCTACAATCCCTACAGCGAAGACGAACTCTACGACATGAAAAGCGATCCGCACGAACTTCACAACTTGGCAAACCAACTCGGTTACAAGCATGTACTCCGTCGAATGAAGGCACGTATGGTCAATCGTTTACAGGAAACAAAAGACAACATCGTCACGGACGGCGGATGGCAGAGCAACTCATTTGACCTGCTCATTTCAGGACGGGAGCGATAATCTTTTCATACAATTCATGCCGCGACGCTGTGTCAGTCTTGCGTTTTCACTTTCGCCCAAGTTGCGGTTAGCAGTTCAGGTTGGGGTAAGACTGGCAAGGCATAGGTAGGATCGAACCAACTTCCGAGATGATGTCCTGCTCCAACATGGGTCAGTTGTACGGGTTGACCACCATTTAGAGCTACTTTAAAGATGTGCAGGCGAATAGGTAACGGGGCATCAACATCATCTGCTTGAATATAGAGGAGTTCGTCTCCAGTCGGTGACCACACGGGCTCATAAGCTGCGGGTCCGGCTTCATCAATAATCTGTTGAAGCCCGGTGCCATCGCGGTTGACTACATAGATGGTTTCTCTCTGAAAATCCTCACGCCGCAGTTCAACTCGATTCAGCCATGAAAATGCAAGTTTATCTCCACTTGGGGACCATGCAGGACTTCGAACCCATGTCGGTTTTTTAGGAAAAGGGAGAAATGTCTGTTTTTTCGTTCGGACATTAATCAGACGCATACGCCTCGGTCTATCAGACACCTCACTGATATAGGCGATCTCTGTGCCATCGGGTGCCCACGTCGGTGAACCGCCAATCGCCACGCGTTCTTCATCTTTACCATCACTTGTGGCGATGTAGAGGTACCCCACACCACCATCAAATCGTTTGTAAGCGATCTGTTTGCCATCAGGCGACCAGACCGGATGTCTCCTATCCTCCGATTTTTCAAAGACCCGTCGAACGTTTTTACCGTCTGCATCCATCAGATACAGATCCCAACTCCATGGAACCTGAGGTCGGTCACGACCGGAGGCAAAAAGAATTTGCTCGCCAGTAGGAGAAAAGACAGGAGAGACATCATCCGCTTTGTGCCGCGTGAGATTCACTTGCTGCGTTCCATCCGGGTTCATGATATAGATTTCTCGATTGCCATCCCTATGCGATGCAAATACGATTTTGGCAGTAGTCGGTGCCTTTGCCAAGGCAGGGCAGACGCTCATGCATAGCATTGTGATACTTAAAGCGAAAAGAAATGATAAATGTGGACTTTTCATTGAAGGCCATTCCAAGGTAGAGGAGAATGTCAGACTCATTATTATTTTTGTTTTACTTGTCCCCACGTCGTCGTTAGGAAATTCGGCTGTGGTGAAACCGGCAATGCAAACGCAGGATCGAACCAATCCCCTACAAAATTTATGAAGTGAGGATTGCTCAGCTGCACTGGCTCGCCGCCATTCAACGTAACTTTGAAGATTTGCTGCATATCATTCTTATCCAATTGACTATAAATCAGCGCGTCTCCCCCTGGAGACCACTCCGGTGCTACGGCTCGCTTCCCTTCTTCAATAATTTGTTGAAGTCCTGTGCCATCGCGATTGACAATATAGATCGTCTCCAGTTTAAACTCTTCTACATTAAACTCAACACGGTTGTACCAAGCAAATGTCAGCCTATCGCCCTCTGGAGACCATGCAGGATGCCGAACCCACGCGGGCCCCTTCTGTGGGAAGAAGAACTTGTGTTTACGCGTTCGCATATCTAACATACTAATCCGCTTGGGGTCTCTGGGTGCCCCTTGAATAAAGACTATCGCCGTGCCCTCTGGAGACCATACGGGTTGACTGCCAAGTGCGATACGCTCCTCTTTTTTACCATCTATTGGCGCAATATAGATATAAAACTTCCCCTGCTCCCAACGGTTATAAGCAATCTGTTCGCCATCCGGCGACCACGTTGGAACGGTCCTTACCGCCTCCTTCTCGAACACGCGTCGCACATTAGAGCCATCGGCATCCATCAGATAGAGATCCCAGTCTCTTGGTGCACCGTCTCGGTCAGAATTAAAAAGAATGTATTCGCCGCTCGGAGACCATTTCGGACCACTATCCATTGCGAGATGGTCGGTGAGCCGCTCCTCCCCGCTGCCATCCGGATTCATCAGATAGATGTCCAGATTCCGACCACGCCACGATGAGAACGCTATCTTCGCAGTCGTCGGAGCCTCTGCCGACACCTCATAAACACTTATGTCTAACCCAACTACACTTAGCAGAAAAAATAGGAGAAAACACTTACGTCTCATGTATACCTCCTTACAAGAAAATTATAATTCGGAGTGTTGCACGTCAATCTAACGACAAACCTTCGGAAGCATTATATTCGCAAACAGCAGTTACTTCGTTTTTATTTCTCCCCATTGTGTTGTTAACAATTGGGGTCGCGGTGCAACTGGCAATGCGAACGCCGGATCAAACCATCCACCTAAATGGTGCCCCAAGCCAATATGCGTCAATTGTACTGGTTCACCACGATCCACTGCAATTTTGAAAATTTGCAAATTAATGGGCTGCGCTGCATGGACATCGTCCGCTTGGATGTAAAGGAGTTCATCTCCTCGCGGCGACCAAACGGGTGAGGTAATTTTTGGGCCTGCTTCAAGAACAATTTGTCGGACTCCCGTACCGTCTCGGTTCACAGTATAGATAGTCTCCATGTTAATAAAATCCTTCAGTGGAACCTTATGGAGCCAAGAAAAGGCGAGTTTCTTTCCCGAGGGAGACCAGGCAACACCTCCGCCCATCCACGAAGGTTTTGCTGGTTTGGGAAATACCACTTTCTGTTTATGCGTGCTGACGTTAAGAACACTGATTTGCATGCGTTCGGGCCACCCCGTGAGAAAAGCAATCTCAGCACCATCAGGGGACCAGTCAGGACCGCTGCCAATAGCCATGCGCTCCTCCTTTTTGCTCTCTATTGTAGCGATGTAAATAAACCTTTTACCTTGTTCATACCGCGTGTAAGCAATCCGCTTTCCATCCGGCGACCAGGTCGGATCTACTCTTTGGGCAGACTTTCCGAACATCCGCCTTACATTCCTGCCATCTGCCTCCATGAGATAGAGGTCCAGGATACCATCACGGTTGGAGCTAAACGCTATATATTCACCTGTCGGTGCCCAGGCGGGTGTAATATCGTCGGCTTTATTCCGTGTGATGTTCATCTGCTCACTTCCGTCTGGATTCATCAGGTAGATTTCACGGTTGCCGACCCGGTTTGCCGCAAAGACTATTTTGGCTCTTTCCGGTGCCTTTGCGAGAACAAGTTTAGTGTTCATAGCGAACGGCGTAAAACCGGTAAAGCAAACAAAAAGCAGCAATAAATGTTTCATAAGAGATTTTTTTAAAATAGATAATCACATTCAGATTCCAAGGTAAACTCAATCTCTAATTTTCACTTGTCCCCATGTTGTTGTTAACAATTGGGGTCGCGGTGCAACTGGCAATGCAAACGCTGGATCAAACCAATCCCCTGAACTATTTGCTTGAAAAAAATCTCCAAATACCTTTGGTATAAAAGTATCTGTGAGTTGTTCCGAAACATCGCTGCCTAATGTTATTTTGAAGATTTGCAAGCGATTGTTCTTATCGGCCTTGTCATAGAGAAGCGCATCTCCTTGAGGTGACCAAACCGGCGAAGTCTCTCTCGGGGCAGCCTCACTCGTAATTCGTTTAAGCCCGGTCCCGTCGCTATTTAGCGTATAGATCGTTTCCATGTCAACGTTTTTCTGTTCCGCTTCCTGATTCCAAGAAAAAGCCAGTTTATCCGCTGTTAAAGACCACGTTAAATCGCCGTTTATCCATGAAGGTTTTGCCTCGGGTGGAAAAAGCACTTTCTGTTTTTTTGTATGCACGTTAAGTATATTGATTTGCACCCGCTTGTTCTCAAATCCAGAGAGAAAGGCTATCTCAGTACCATCGGGAGACCACGTCGGACTACTTCCGATTGCCACGCGTTCTTCTTTTTTCCCATCTATTGTTCCAATATAAACATACGTTCCTCTGGGTTCTCGTCTTCTGTAAGCAATCTGTTTCCCATCTGGAGACCAGACCGCGTTAGATCTATCTCTCGACTTGCCGAACACTCGACGCACGTTTTTGCCATCAGCATCCATTAGATACAAGTCCCAGCTTCGCTGAAACCGATCGCGATCGGAGGCGAAAAGAATTTGTTCACCCGTCGGTGACCAAGTCGGACTGACATCATCAGCGCGGTGGTGGGTGAGTCTCACCTGCCCACTTCCATCCGGGTTCATGATATAAATTTCGCGATTGTTATCGCGTGACGACCTAAACACAATTTTCGCAGTAGCAGGGGCTTCGGCAAAAACAGAAGAAATGCTCATACACAACAAGGCTGCGCTTGCTACGAAAAGTAGGAAATAACTCTTATGTTTCATGGAAGGTTTCCTCAAAAATAGCGGCTATATTTAAAAAAAGTGGAATTTGGGTTAATTATACAGAGATTGTGGAGAAAATCAACTATCTTTTCTGGGCAAAGGATTCTGAATTCTCTTTTTTTCAAAAAAAAATATGAAGATGTGATAGAATGTTTGTAAATCTCTAATCCTGCAAGGAGGCACTGATGATTATCAGGGTTGACGAAAGTTATCGGCAGAAGCGGGATCGTACCGAGCAACAACTCTTTGCTGTTGTTGGGCAAAATACGCCGGATACCATCAAAACATCCCTTTTTCCACAAGACGAATCAGAGGCATTCACATTCCATCTCAATAAGGCGTTGATCGAGCGTTTGAAGCTCTGGGAATGGTTTCGGAACTATGCGAAGGAAGCACAAGTCTCGACGGCTGGCATCCGCGGTCCACAGAATATCTTATACCCGTGGGATACCCGATTTCCGATTAACCAGATCGGAATTATCTTGGCAACACTCGGAAAAAGTCTTGTCGCTAAGGAGTCCGCAGATGGAAGGTTAGTTGAGAAACTTGCAGGGTGTGAAGTGCGTTACAACTCACAGAAATATGTCGAATACATCGCTCGGATCCAAGCCGCACAAGGGATTCGTACGTATGTCCCGAAAGGGTTCGGCACACTGCCTATCTGGATGGCATCGTTTCTGATTTTCATGCTTGACTTGGACGGTGGTGAGCATGTCACATCCAGCCACTCTGTTAGCACGAAGAACGCAACCAAAGACCTTAACAATCAAGGCAGTCAATACTTACCCGAAGAATCCATGCGGTTCGTCAACAAGATTGAAGAAATTCTTAAAACTGCTGAAACAGGCGGATACCCAATTCAGTTCAGTGCGGTCACCGACGAATATATAGATTTTGAAAGACTGGATGAACTCCACGATGGCGTGCAGCTTTATGTCGGCTACCTCAAAGGCGGTGTCGCTACAGATGCGAATCTCGAACTCATTCGCGAGGTAAAACCGCCAATTGTCGTCGATTGTGTCGGTGGGTGTATGTATCGTCCGATGCGTGCCATTTTTGAGCGATTAGGCATTGCTAATTCTGTCCGTTGGCTCCACGTTGAGGCGGATCCGCTCTATCACAACATTGGGAAACTCGATCGGAATCCGAAGACGGGTGAGGCTGAATTTTATGATCTCGGGTGCGATTTTAGTATCCTTGATGTCGTCAAATCCACGGATTATGCGACGAAACTCAAATCACAACCCGTCGGTACCATTATTGAAGCAACCGATCCAGATGGCGATCGGCTTATCGTCTGTGAAATAGAGGATACGTCGCGGGCAGAAACACTCGAACGCCTCGGTGTCGATTTTCTTGATCTCGGTGATAACCGACTTTTGACGATTTACACACCGAATCAAGCATTTCTTATGTTGATGGATTTCTACGCCAAGCAACTCAAAACCGACGGACTCTGGGAGCATCATCCGAGGTTCATGATTAAGACAACGCCTTCGGCACTCGCTTGGGATCAGTGGGGTGCTGCGAACGATGTTAAGGTTATTAACGTACCGGTCGGTTTCAAAGAAATCGCTGCGATTATGAAAAAGATAGAACGGCAGATCGCTGATGCGCCAGACACACCGGTCGTTATCCAAGATGTCTATGGCGAGACAATTTCACTCGGTGTGCAGCCGCGACTCATCTTTGCGGGTGAAGAGAGCGGTGGGATGATTACCGGTCCTGAAGCACTTATTCAAAGTCAAGGTGGTAGAACTGCTATTGCGATGCGCGAAAAGTCGGCAGGTGAATCTATGGTGCTTGTCACCGCGCTCGCAGCGCACTGCAAACAGGCGAATATGCGTTTGTCTGATTATCTTGCTGGAGTTTTTACTGAGAGTCAAATCACTGCAACCTGCGACGTGAGAGAGGACATTACCTATTACAATGAATCTGAACCGAACCCTGAAAAACTTCGTGCAGCAAAATTGGAAGGCGAAGCGAAACGCGACAAAAACGACCTGTTTTTCCTCGGCATCGCCATTGCTCTCCGCGACGAAAAAATAGATATAGAACAAGCACGTGCTGTCCTTTCAGATGCGCTGCCAACCCTTGATTTTACGGCACTTGAGGATGTCCAATTTGTTGGTGACGGGAGTTATCTCAGGTTCCGTGATAAGTTCGTTGAAGTCCGAAAATCCGGCACAGATGCGAAGACCAAAGCCTACGCTTCTGGCGGTGATAAAGAGGAGTGTCGGAAGTTTGCCAAAGCCTTCGGTGAAGCAAGCGGCGACTTAACCGAACTTTACATTGATCAGATCGGTCAAAATTACTTAAGGAATGTTGAAAACAGAGCACGGCAATTTTATGACGCATTTCAGTCAGAATAGTCGTCAGTTATCGGTTAACAGTTTTCAGTTAAGAGTCTTTCATAACGAATAACTCCACCTTTGCAGTCTTCAGGAAGATGAGGATTGTTACAGAAAGTCTCTTGTCTGATAATTCTCACTGCGAGGCAAACTGAAAACTGAAAACCATTAGAAAAAGGAGAATATCATGGTCAGAACAATTATCAGTCTCTTTGGAGTGTTTATTGGACTTGCACTCCTCTTTTCTTTTATCCCAGTATCCGATGCGGATTGGACCGTCCTGCGGGAAGATGATATCCTCCGTGGCGATGGTATTGAAGGTATGCTACAGGATGTCTATTTCATGGATGATCAGAACGGTTTGGTCGTTGGAGACGGCGGACTCATGTTGAAGACATCGGATGGCGGTAAAACGTGGGAGAAAGTGGAAATTGATATGCGACCTCCGGGTGCCGGACAAAGACCCGGTGGTGGAGGCGGCGGGCCTCCGGGTGGTGGCTTCGGTCGCGGCGGTCCTGCTCCCCTCTATAATATCTACTTCGTAAATGAAAACGTTGGGTATATCACAGGCGGTAGAGGCACTATTCTGAAAACTGAAGATGGTGGTAAAACTTGGGCACGGAAAATGGCGACGAGTGATACCCCTGGACGTGGTGGAAGACGAGGCGGTATTCGCGCCAATTTGATGGGTATCCAGATGATTAGTGAAACAATCGGTTTCATCGCCGGATCGGAGAATACGATTCTCAAAACAACCGATGGTGGCGAAACTTGGGTCGGCAGTTCAGAGCGAGCACGCGTCGGTGAGACGCGAAACAACCTTGAGAATATCTGGTTCGTTTCGCCTACAACTGGCTGGGTTATCGGCTCATTCGGTACACTCCTACATACCGCTGATGGCGGCGAAAATTGGGAAAAACGCGACCCAGGCTTTGATAATAACCTCTTCGGTATCCATTTCCTTGATGAAAACACAGGTTGGATTTGTGGGCAGGAGGGCTTAATCCTTCATACCACCGATGGCGGTACCACATGGAGTCAGCAGAAAGCCGAATCCTTTGACGATCTGCATGATATTATCTTCGTTGATGCGATGGTCGGTTGGGCGGTCGGCGGTTACAACTCTATTTTGCACACCACCGATGGCGGTAAAACATGGGCAGTATCGAATATACCCGGCGGCGCGACCTTCAAAGGCGTTCATGCGACAAATCAGAACCACTGTTGGACAATTAACGATTGGGGCGTAATCGCCGGATACAAGGCAGAATAGTTGTTGGCTATCGGTCTTCAGCGGTTAGTAGTCAGCAAGAGCGTCGTGTGGCAGACACGGCGGTTTTGCATACCGTAATCCCTACTGATAACCAATAGCCGACTGTCGATAGCCATATGGAGAGAAAGGAAAAAGAATGTCAGAACTGAAGGGTCATAAAGTTACAATGCTCGGTACAGGACTCATCGGAATGTTCTACACGATGACGCTCCATAACCAACGTGGCGCAGACCGTGTCCACGCTGTCTACTCTCGGCGTGAGGAACGCGCAACCGCATTCGCCGATGAGTGGAACATCCCTCATGCAACAACCGATTTGGCAGAAGCCATCAACCATCCTGAGACGGATACTGTTGTCATTGGATTGCCCAACAACTTACACCTGAAAGCCGTTGAACTCGCCGCAGAGGCAGGCAAAGGTATCCTCTGCACAAAACCCCTCGGACGCACCGCCGAAGAGGCGAAAGCGATGTTAGACATCGTTGAAAATACAGGTGTGTTTGGCGGCTACCTTGAGGACTTGGTGTATCCCCCGAAAACCCTGAAAGCATTGGAATCTGTCCAAAATGGCGCGCTCGGCAAAATTCTGTGGGTGCGTTCCCGCGAGACACATCCCGGTCCCCATAGCGATTGGTTCTGGGATTTGGAGCAAGCAGGTGGTGGTGCTATCGTTGATATGGGATGCCACTGCATCGAGATCATCCGAAACTTCGTTGGAAAAAACAACAAACCGCTTGAGGTAATGTGTTGGGCGGATACCCTTGTGCATCCGATTGATGCGGAGGACCACGGCATCGCGCTCATCCGATTTGAAAGCGGAGCGATGGGACAGTTTGAAGTCGGGTGGGCGTTCCGCGGCGGTATGGATTTACGCGATGAAGTCTCTGGCAGTGAAGGGACTATCTGGCTCAACCACTGGCTCCGTACAGGGTATGAGATGTTCACGGCTGTCGGGCAAGGCGGTTATGTCGCTGAAAAAGCGGAAAGCGATACCGGTTGGCTTTTCCCTGTCGGTGATGAGGTCGCAGAACTCGGTTACCGCGACATGTTCCTTGATATGTTCAACGCAATCGACGAGGGACGCGAACCGATGGAGACCTTCTATGATGGCTACGTCGTGAATGCTATCATTGATGCCTGCTATAAATCCGCGAAATCCAAGCAGTGGGAAACCGTTGAAATCGAAGATTGGCGGGGCACCACAGAAACCACTGATACGCAAGCAGACCAGTCAGATGCTGATGAACGGTATGCCCATCTCAAAGACGAACGGATGCCCGATGGCAGAATGAAAAGAATCTTCAGAGACCGACAGACCGGAGAGATTATTGAACGGGTAGAGGATTGAGACCTGCTATTAAGTTGATAACAGGGACCCTTATAGCACGCAGGTCTTCACGTTCTCTCCATATTGAATATGGGGGAGTTCAAATGATTCGAATTCTACCAACTATTACACTCGTACTCTGTTTGGGTGTAAGTAGCTTCGCTGCGTTTGAAGAAAATACGGTGTTGCTATATCTTTTTGATGAAGAAGTAGCCAATGAAGCGACAGATCTTTCCGAATTTGGGAATCATGGAAAGGTCACCGATGCTAAATGGACAAAAGATGGAAAACGCGGGGGGGCGTTAATCTTTGATGGCGCGAGCAGCCTTATTGAAGTACCGCATCACGACAGTCTTCACGCTGGCAGTGATGAGGTGACGATTGAAGCGTGGTTTAAACCGACGACATTTCCAGCTGGGCATCCACCGATTGCGAGAAAGGGTGCCGTTGGTGACAGCGGCTGGGGTCTTGACACACCCGGTGGAAAAGTCCGCGGTTTCATTTATAATGCACCCGGCAACTTCGCTGTTGCAGATGGTGCGACACAGATGCAATTGGACACGTGGCATCATCTCGCTATGGTCTACGATGGCAAGGAGGTCCGTGTCTATCTGGACGGTGAATTAGATGCGAAAGTCGCACGAGGAGGGAATCTACACCAAAACGAGGCTTCGGTCTGGATCGGCAAGAAGGCGATCGAAAGTATCTGGCTTGATGGGACACTTGATGAACTCCGTATTCTCAACATCGCCATCACGCAGGAGCAGATTCGGAAGGATATGGAGGGCATCGCGTTTACTGTGGAAGTCACTGGGAAACTCACAACAACGTGGGGACGGATTAAATCTGAAGTCCGCCGTTAGCAGCTGATGGTGCATAATACATCCAGTCTTATGGAAAAAATCGAGTAAGGTCTACATAAAGAGGAGGGTTTTCAAATGACTCAAATACTGACCGTCTTTACGCTTTTGCTTTGTCTTGGACTGTGTTGTTTCGCTGCGTTTGAAGAGGAGACGGTGTTACTATACCTCTTTGACGAAGAGGTTAACGATGAAGCGACAGACCTATCCGAGTTTGAGAATCACGGGGAGATTACCGATGCCGAGTGGACAGAGGATGGAAAGATTGGTGGTGCATTGGTCTTTGACGGTGCAAGCAGCCTTATTGAAGTGCCACATCACGACAGTCTCCTTCCGGGAAGCGATGAACTGACAATCGAGGCATGGTTCAAACCCGCTTCTTTTCCGGGCGGGCATCCAGTGATAGCGAGAAAAGGTTCCGTTGCTGAAAGCGGATGGGGTTTTGATACACCGGGCGGAAAAATTCGCGGATTCGTTTATACCGCCCCCGGTGCCGCTGCTGTTGCAAACGGCACAACACCAATGAAAGTGGACACGTGGCATCATCTCGCTATGGTCTACGATGGCAAAGAAATCCGTATCTATCTCGACGGTGAATTGGATGGAGAAGTCACACGTGAAGGAGACATCAACGAAAACGAAGCCTCAGTCTGGATAGGGAAAAAAGCGAATGAAAGCATTTGGCTTGATGGGACACTTGATGAACTCCGTATTCTCAATATCGCAATCACAGAAGAACAGATTCAGATGGATATGGAGGATGGCATCGCGTTTGCGGTGGAAGTCACTGGGAAACTCACAACAACGTGGGGACGGATTAAAGCTGAAATCCGCAATTAGCGACTGGAGATGACAATGATAGATACAAGTTGGCTTGAATATTGTGCTACGGATGCGCAACTCAAAGCGTTCAATGACGAGGGCTACCTTATTGTTGAGGACGCTATCAGCACGGAGATGGTGGATGCGTTAGAGGAAGTCGCAAATCGACTTGATGCCGAGGAACGTGCTAAAACTGGGCTGGCACCGCACAAATTGTTATCGAAGTTCCGGACTGTTATTGAAGACGATATACTGCTGGAATTGCTTGATAATAAGAAGGTGTTTCCGCTCCTTTGGGATATTCTTGGATGGAACATCCAGTTGTATATCTCGCACCTCATTATGTATCCGCCAGAATCGCCTGATACACAGCGTATCCGCAAAGGCGCGCACTGGCATCAGGATGGCGGCAGACCTGTACCAGAGATGGAACGTCCACACCCACGACTTTCATTGAAGGTCAGTTACTGGCTAACCGACGTTACCGACCGTGATAACGGTGCGATGCGGATTGTTCCGTGTAGCCACAAACTTGATACCCGTCCGCCAAACAGAGATAACGACCCTGATGGTGATCCTGAAGGTGCGATAGATCTGCTTGTCAAACGCGGCACGGCAGTGCTTTTTGATCGACGGATGTGGCATTCACGGGGCTGGAATTTCTCCGATGTGACGCGGAAAGTCTTGTTTATGGGGTATAGTTATCGTTGGTTGCGTGGTTTGGATTACAACCTCATGCCACCGGAGATTCTTGAGAAATGCGATCCCATCCGACGGCAACTGCTGGGAGATGGTGTAGACATTAAAGGCTGGTGGCAACCTACAGATGCAGATGTGCCACTGAAAACATGGATCGCTGAGCATCGTGGAGAGGAATATTTACGGTAGTTTTTAAGGGATTGTTGCTAAGTGGATATTGATGTTTCATCAAGAAATAGCGAAAATGACCACGCTTCAAAGCCAAATTCACGATAGAAGTCAAGAGTTGGCTGCCAATGCTTGTTCGCAGAGTATGTAGTGAAGCGATGGATGCCGCGGGTTCTGCCTGATTGCAAGGTAGCAGCTACGAGTCCAGAACCAATGCCTTGTCCCCGACTATCGGGAGTGACATATAAATCATGCAAAACCAGATAGTTCTCACCGCAGGGAAAAAGGCAAAGATGCTCCGAAAATACCTCAGCGATGGCAAATCCCACGATACGACCATCTTTATCTGTTGCGACGATGAAATGAGGTCCAAGGCGGCATAGTAGGTCGTCGGCAGTCTCAGCGACAAGTCCGCGAGTTGTGGCTTCGGATACCCAATCACGGTAAAGTGCAGCCACCTTATCCAAGTCATCCTTGGCGGCGTTCCTAAACATGTACTTTTCCGAAACTTCTTTCATCTGAATGCCTTCCGCCAGTTCTGTCGGAGTTCCTGCTGAGATTAGTCATCATCTTCAAATTTTTCTGGTGGTGTGTGTTTGGATGGATCGTAATACGAGACATATTTGAGTCCATTCCGTTTCCCCTCCTCTTGTAGTGCTTGCAGATACGCCGAGAATTCCGCCTGAGTTTTGAACTGTGCGCTGATTTCTGCTTTGATTCGATAACATTCTTCAAGGATAGGATTCGTGTACGTTTCAGGATCAAACTCCGGATATTTTTCTGGTGTTTCTTTCATCTGAATATCCTCCATCAATTTTACCAGAGTTCCCGCTGATGGTTAGTCATCGTCATCGGGTTTTTCTGGCGGTGTGCGTTTAGATGGATCGTACGCGACATATTTTATGCCGTTGCGCTTGTCCTCTTCCTCAATTGCTTTCAAATACGCAGAAAATTCTGCCGGGGTCTTGAATTCGGCACTGATCTCCGCTTTAATGCGATAACATTCTTCAAGAATAGGATTCGTGTAAGTTTCAGGGTCAAACTCCAGTTGTTTTTCTCGGGTTTCTTTCATCTGAATGTCCTTTATCGTGAGTCGTTATAGGTTTTACATATTATGTAGTCGATTCAATACCTTGGAGGCGTTCAGCTAACCACAAATTAACTAAGGTTTCCGGTAAAACCCCTTGCGCCTGTGCGTACCTTTCAATCTGTTCATAAATCTCTGGCGTAAGCGTTACACGGCACTTCCGGTGCATCCGTAACTCAAAATCAACTTCATAGGTTTCATCCCAATGGGCCGCCAAACTGTGCGTATCCCAGAAGTCGGCTATCTCTTCTAAAGTTTGTGCTTTGGATAGACTGGTAACCTGTCCATTTTTATTTTTTTCCATCATCAGGTCCATGTTTGGACGGGTTGTAATACGAAACGTATTTTTTTCCATTCCGTTTGCCCTCTTCCTCAAGTGCTTTCAAATACGCAGAGAATTCCTCCTGAGTTTTGAATTTCGCGCTAATCTCTGCTTTGATGCGATAGCATTCTTCGAGGATCGGATCTGTATATGTTTCGGGGTCGAAATCTGGGTGTTTTTCTGGTGTTTCTTTCATCTGAATGTCCTCCATCAATTGTGTAGGTGTGCAAATGGTTGTTGGTTGAAATCCTGCTTCTTGGCAAATCTGCTTGATATGTTCACGCTTCTGTTCATTTACAATGTGCTTATGGTTCCACGATACCAAATATTCGACACTGTGTACCGTTGCGATAGCAATATGCTGTGCATCGGGTCTGGAATTTCGTGGGACTGCCCCAGAATCAAGCAATTTTTGCACGAGTATATCTATCTCGGGTAGATTTTCTAATACCGTTAGGCGTGATGTGATTTCAATTCGTTGCTGTGCTGCCGTAACATCTCCCTGTTGGATTTCAGCCAGAACTACTTGTGAAATAACAAATTCGAATCTATTCGCATAGTTTTCCCACAGCCGCTGGCTTGCTTTTTGCCGAGATGCTAAGATCGGATTGCTACTGGGTCTTGCTACCAAGTAGCTAACAACGGTTGACTCAATATAAACTCTCGGTTTTATTGTTACATAGTTTACCATGAAAAACGGCTTCTTTCAAATCGAATCTTCCCCATCCGTCAGCCATGCCAGATCGAACTTCGCAAACGACAGCGTCTCGTACGCACCATTCTCGCCACGCTCATAGAGACAACATATATTCATGTCTGAATCAATACAGAGGTCCGAATACGCCGCGGGACCTGCGTGTAGAACTTTGCCACTGCTCCAACTTTGACACTCGTCATAACTAATGCGGATGGTCATCTGTTCACGGCTCGTACTTGCAGGGTTGGAGAACAAGATACGGTTCTTATCGTGCTGATTGGTGTCCGTATACCGTACCATACTCGCCTGACAGATCGGCTCGATGAGGTCTTCCTCGTAACCGAATTCTGTAAACGTATCGCCGCTATCGCTGCTTCGCGCATAAGCACGCCGTTTTGGCGCAACGTAGTTCCGACAATTAAAATAGAGTCCACCATCCGCTGTTTCAACAACAACCGATTCATTGGTTCCGGGTTGTGCTTTGCCAGCCATCCGCCATGTTTCTCCGTGGTCGTCGCTGACGATCAGGTGTGAATAGCCGTATTGGGCATAGTCCCGTTCGTTTCCGAGCACATGGTCGCACGGGATTACCAATCTACCGTTTGCCATCTGAATGCCGTGACAGGGACCAGTTGCATACCACGTCCACGTTTCGTCTTTCGCTGTGGCTGTGATTTCTTTTGGTTTCGCCCAAGTTTCCCCATCATCGGTGCTGGAAGTTACCCAGACGGTGCGAGGTGCTTCTCCGGCAACGATCTTCCCTTCCGCGCCGTCAGCGAGATTCTTGCAGAAAAGGAGCCAGATGGTGCCTGTATTGCTGTCAACGACTGGCGCAGGGTTTCCGTCCGTATCGGTGCCTGTGGAGACGGCGATTTGCATCGGTTGCCAACTCTCGCCGTTGTCAAAACTCCGCTTCAGGACAATATCTATGTCTCCTGCGTCTCCACCACCGCCCCGTCTCCCTTCACAGAACGCCAACAGTGTGCCTTCGTTTGATCGGACAAGCGCAGGTATTCGGAACGTATGGTACCCGTCCGTCCCTGCCGTGAAAAGTGGACGCTCCGTTTTGTACATGTTTACAGACTCCCTTGGATAAGGATGGATGTTAACTAACAACCGTCCCGCGGTGTTTATTATACCAAATCTGAAAATACATTCGCATTTCAGAGATTTTGAAACTCACAGGAAATCGAATATGAGAGGCGCAATAAATTGCGCTACTACGAACCGGTTTTTTGCTAATGAGAACCCATTATTCAGAAATGGTATTACTTGGTGCGCTTGAGCCGTGCCCAGGTTGTTGTTAATTTGCCGATAGGTTGGACAGCTGCTGGATCATCCATTACAAACTCATCGGGCTCTTTCTGATGGTCCGAGAGCCGCAGTCCATCAACAACACAATTCGTTGGGAACTTTGGATCCGGTGGAGAAGCGTTATTAATTTCAAAGGTTTCCGCGAACACAGTAGGTCCCTTTTTGAAATCAGCTTCACCTTCAAGTCTGCCATCTAAGTAGAGTTTCAAGCCGTCAGGTCCCCATGTCCCTGCCATGTGATGATGCTCACCCTTTGTCCAGTTGAGTGCGGCACTATTGGCATTATGCCATGAACCTGCGCTTTTAATCCGCATTTGTGCGATCCCGCCATTGTTAAACTGGAGAAATATAGCATCGGTACCGCGTTTGTAAGTCATGAACATGAAAAGTTCGCCTGTAACCTCATTGGCATCAAATCCCATGGTTACCCATAACTCAACAGTGCCTTCATCGAGGTTAACGAAGCGGTCTTCCACAGGGAAGTGAATCACATCGCCAACGTCTTTGCTGACAAAACCGTTGCCAAATTTACCTGGCTCGAAACTCCCGCCATCAACGGTGCCGCCTTCTTTTTCGACTTCCGCTTTGCTCTCTAAGGCAGAAAAGAAGGTCTCCTCTGCAGTAGCAACAGAGACGCAAAGCAGCATAATCGTCAATACACATAAGGTTTTCATAAAAAATTCTCCTATTTCTGTTCGATTGTGGAGGTGAGCATTTTGTTCACTCCACAGATTATGAACCAAACGATTTAACGTGGACTAAATCTTGGATGTTGATAACACTACTCCTATTTCTTAGTGTGACGAATAGATGTTATTTTTCGATTATTTCAATTAGGTTTTGTGCATAGGGCATATACATAAGGGGAGGTCAACTGCTGGTTTGGCACCTGAAGTGCTGTTAACAGGTTACCAACAACAATATCTGTCAGATTAACGCATTTACAGAGCACCTCATGTCCCCATTTGCCGATAACAGCCCGCCACGGCGAATAATCGACAACACTCAGTTTCAACGGACCACCTGTGTATCCATATTCTGTAACGTGAAATCCGGTCTCTCGCAACACTGTAGCAAGTTCTACGGGTGGAATTACCTTGTGTGTCGCGAGAAGTTTTGGACTCGCGACGCGTGCTATCGGTGTATACATACCGCGTAAGTTCGGTGTTACCGTGAGCATTGTTCCCCCCGGTTTAAGGAGGCTGTGCATCTCTGCCAAAATCGCGTGTGGCGTACTGAAATGCTCGATCAGTCCCATCGAATAGACAAAATCGAAAGTGGCACGGTGCTCTTTGGCAAATGCAAACACATCTTCACAAATAATTGTCCCTTCGGTACCTGCGAGGCTAAGGTTGCGTTGTGCGAGTTGACACCCGAGTTCTGAAAAATCAACGCCATAACAGTCGCTGTCATAGTTCTGGGCAAGATAGGGGAGCCACAGCGAATCGGCACATCCCAGTTCAAGCAGTGTCGGATGTTTAAAGTTTGCGAGTGCACAGTGAAATAACTTAGCAAGTTGACGGTTTGCCACGTACGCCCATCGTAGATGACGAACCTTGTGTTGCTGCCCATCCCAAAGTGTTGTCCAATAGGATTCGTCTGTCAAAGGGTTAGCCTGCGAACCCATGCTAATTTTCCTCCAGGAGAACCGCATCGTGTTCCAAAATAGGGCAGAGATCGCAGAGCTGATCAGCACAATAATTCTTATAAAGGCGGATGACACCTTGCTCAATTCTGGCGGTCGGTTTTAAATGACGCATCTGCTGCGCCTCAGTGAAAATCTGTTCGTCAACTTTACGGATAATCTTGTTCCCTGTTGATTTGGAACCGACACTGTAGAGTCGTAGTGCCCCTTCCTGCAGTTTCTGACTTCCGGCTTCGACTGCCCAGATATAGGCGACTGGTAAGATTTTATTGATAATAATGTCCACAGCCCGATTATTGCCAATGAGACCTGCTTTACGACTGTCAGTCCCAAAGTTAGAATGTGTTTCCCAATAGCCGGTGGTTTCAAGTGTCAGCAGTGAGCGGAGTTCTTTTTCTATAGTTTTCAGTGCTTTTGGTGTATCGGCTGTTGCTGCTTTTTCACAGGTCGGCAGAAAGTACATCATCAAGCTGCCTTGACAGTGATGAATTAACTGGCTCATTGCGGCAATACGTCGCGTCGGGTGATTCAGAGGTCTGCCAGTAAAACTCCAACGTGCCTCTGTCATACGTGGCGGCAGCTCAGCGTATGCCGAAGCACGCCACAACTTTTCTAATGCGACAACACTTGGATCATTTGTCACTTCTGATGGTAATAGTTTTTCCCGTTGTGATGGCAAAAGACCGGCAACCCCAAAGAGCATCGCTTGGATTTCTAACTCAGATTTTTGATCGAAATCGGCGAAAGGGACATGTTGTGCTAACTCGCGTAACACCTTGCTATTGCGTTCATACCCGAGTGCCTCCATGATACCTTCATAGAGGAGTTGCTCGAAATCGAGGCGTGTTCTTAACAGACGCATTGACTCCGTCTTTTCCAGAAACCGTTCGCGCCCGAGCGATTCAAAAACGCCTTTCAAGGTTTCTATATTCAGTTGCTTTCCCGTTATCCGACACAAGCCATCGGTTGTTGTGTCTTTGGTGTCGTCGTATAGTTCCCCTGTATCTACAGCAACCCATTTCAGCAATTCTACGGTTGGAATACGTTTTCCATTCTGAAGCCGCGTCCGTAGATTGAAGTCGTCATTAAAAAGCACCGCATGCACAATAACGCGATTGTATCTGGAATTGAGATGGTGTTTATGTGCGTACCACTCTGAAGATCGGACGTGAATTTCGACATCGCCGACATGAAGTTTGCCATCAATCTCAATTTCGGCGTGCATAAAATCGGGGCCTTCGTTATGGTTCCAAATGCCAGGCTTTAGCACGCGAATTACCCGCCTATCAATTGCCTCCATATTGGTATCAAAGAAGTGTTTCTCACGCCACCATTTTTGAACACGTGCCTCGTCGATTCTGTCAAGGTCTGGTTTGTAAGTCTCGTCAATCTCTCTGAATTCTTTAGGGGCATGTTCGGTTTTAACCAGATCGTTCATATATGTTTCCATTTGTTTGATTTACTTCGCTTGCTGAATTTCACTCAGGAGTGCTTGTGTTGCAACAGCCGGTTCAGGATGCGCACAAACAGCAGAAATCACAGCGATACCGTGTGCACCGGCTCGGATTACGTCACCCGCGGTCTGAACAGTAATGCCGCCAATCGCTATAACTGGACAAGCAGCGATGTCGCACATCCGGCGGAGTCGATCTAATCCCTTAGCCATTTCCGCGTCCGGTTTTGAAGTGGTACCATAGATAGGACCGAATCCAATGTAGTCGGCACCTTCCGAAATAGCTGCAAGTATTTTCTCCTCAGTTCGAGCGGATGCCCCGATGATGGCTTTCGTAGAGAGGATTTGTCTCCCGATAGAGACGGGCATGTCGTCTTGTCCGAAGTGTGCGCCTGTTGCACCGACAGCGAGTGCGATATCTGCTCTATCGTTTACAATCAACGGTACATTGTGCTGCTTGCATACTGCATGCATGCTTTGTACCATTGTTATCAGTTCCCGCGTTGTCCCCTGTTTCTGTCGAAATTGCACTGTGTCCGCACCGCCCGCGATTGCGAGTTCCGCGAGTTCCGCGTGTGTGAACCGGGATTGTAGCGTCGTATCCGTAATGACGTGTAGCACACCGATATTTTTCATCTTGGTTTGTTACGTAGGATGTGATAAATTATAGTCATCGATTCCTAATTTAGTATACCACATACAGGAGATGCTTTGTGAATAATTTATTATTTCAATCTGGAGATAAGGTGCTTTTTATTGGCGATAGTATTACGGATTGCGGACGACGGGATGCACACGCGCCCTTCGGACACGGGTACGTCCGTAAAATAACAGAACTCATCACCGCAAAATACCCAGACCGGGACATCGCTTATGTTAACAAAGGCATCGGCGGGGATATCGTTGAAGGTTTGGAAGAGCGGTGGGACACCGATGTGATTGCCGAAAGACCGAATTGGCTCTCGGTGAAAATTGGGATTAATAATGCCAGTCGGCAGTATGCAAACAATGTATCCACGGAAGAATATTTACCGATTTGGGAGGCGTGCTATCGACGGATTCTCACGCGTGTGAAAACTGAATTAGACGCGCCTCTTTTTCTTTTTCAGATCTTCTATATTGAGGAAGATGTTGACGAGCCGCGCCCGTTGGCTGTGGACGCTTACAACGAAAGCATACATACGCTCGCGGAAGAATTTGATGCGAGATTGATACCGACGAATGCCGCGTTCGATAAGGCAGTTGCTGCCCGTCCCGGTGCTCTTTGGACAACCCAAGATGGCGTTCATCCAAATCCAGAGGGTCATACCTTGATGGCATTGGAATTTCTAAAGCAGGCAGAATGGTAAATTGTCCTCGTATTATCCAGTATTGCTAAGGCACGGACACTTCAGTTTGACGGTTCAACGTTTCGATGAATGCCTGCTCGTGGTGTGCGTTATACTCGGTAGCAAATCGCCGCGCATCGGTCCGATTGCCCCAGTAAAATCGCCATCCAATTAGAGAGATGCCGACGCAGTCAACATATCGGCGTTCACGTATCGCGTCCACTGCAAGATAGATGAACGTCCCACTCAATGCCGCCGCGAGAACGCCCTCTTTCACTTTGCCGACGTAAAGCTGTCCACTTCCAGGAACGACTGTAGAAAGCCAACCCGCCACTTGTGGTGATTTGGACGGCAGAGGTGTCTCGGCAAGTAGTGTGTCCGCCAATTCGCTCGCTTTTTTTTCTGGGAATACACCCATCTCGGATGTGTTTACTTGTCGCAATTCTGAGATCGCCTTGTTCCAATCGGTCGTATGGATGTAGCACCAGCCGCGTAAGTAGTGTGCTGTAGCCACGACTTCCGGCTCCGTGTTGGTGTGTAAGAGTTCAAAGAGGCTACTTCGCGCCTGCGAATACTCCCCCGCATCAAAATGCAGCTGCCCAAGCATCAACTGACTCTGAAACCGCAAAGGCGAATTCGGGTGGATGGCTGAAAACTTGCGAAACAACCCTCCAGCACGTGTGGCATCGTTCTGATAATAATAAGTCTGTGCGATCCGATAATCCGCTACGTCTCTGAATTCCGTATCGGGATCATAAAACAGCAGCCGTTTATACGCAAGCCGCGCTGCTCGGTAATCACCCGATTCAAACAGTTGCTCCGCATAACGGTATTGCTGCAGATCTGCTGTTTCAGCAGGGACGCTCGTTGCAAAAACCGTAATGGAGATTAATAGACAATATAGTGATTTAGTCAAAATATGTTTCATAGGTCCAAGATCGGAAGTTTAACCGATATGATTTAGAGATTTAAATCAGTTAGGTAATCAGCAATCTGCTTGGGTTGACCATCAACAGTTGTTTCCATTGCGGCGATGACAAGCACAAAGCTTTTGATATTGTCCTCAACCCGTGTTTTAGCAGGTTCGCCATCGTCAAGCCAATTGAGGAATTCATCGAATAGATGGTGATGATGTTCATACCGGACGGGTGGTGCTGCGTAAACTTCCGGTTCACCACCAACACGGCGGATAACCATCTGGTTTCCACCTGCGATTGCGACTGTGCCTTTTTCAAACTCGGCGCGATAATACTCATGATTCCAGCAGTATTCGATGCCAGCCGCCGAACTGTTACCCTCATAAGAGGTACGAACACCGTTGTCCATACGCATGAGATAGAAACCGCTGGAATGGTGTCGAAAACTTGACCATTCTGGATTCCAGCCAAATCCAATCAGCGTTTCGCAGTCGCCGCCAGCGAGAAACTGAAGCATGTCCAAGTGATGAACAGAGCCTTCAATGAGGAGTCCAAAATCCATATCGTGGCGCCAAGCTCCCCATTCGGAATAGCGACGAAAGTCGCATCCATACCTACCAACAACGTATTGCAGTTTTCCTAATCTACCTTCATCGCGGATACGAATCAATTCCTGTTTATTATCCGCATAGCGATAGTTTTGGATGATAGCACACGGCAATCCAGTTTTCTGCGCGGTGCGCACCATTGCTTTCGCCGCATCCCATGTATCCGCGATCGGTTTTTCACAGATAACGGGCAGTCCGTTTTCCATAGCAGCAATTGCAGCGGGACTGTGGAATTTCGGTGGGATCGCAATACCACAAAAATCCGCTTTGACTGCTGCACACGCCTCATGAAAGTCCGTGAAACGTTGTGATGTACTGAGTCCTAATGCTTCACCTTGTGCTGCGAGAACCTCTGTATTCACGTCTACTAAACCGATGATTTCAACCCGATCCCTGAAACTATCAGTGAGAATGCGTATCCAGTTAGCAGCCATACCGCCGCCACCAATCATCAAACATGTGCGTTTCGCCATAATTCTTCCTTTACAGACTATTAAGGACTACAAGGGTCAGTGTTGACCTGAAAAACCTGTGCTAAAACGTTTAGAACCCATTGGATAGCAGCCTGGTTATTATAACGCAAGTTGCCACTTGTTTATAGACATAGCACCCCTACGGGGTTCGGTCGCTTGAACATACCGTTTTCTATAGACATAGCACCCCTACGGGGTGAAGAAAGTGTCCGAAAACTGTGTTACAGTACCCAAAATCCGTTGGTAGCAACTTGGGTTATTATAGTAAAATCCGAAAATAAATGGACACTTTAAGAAGAAGATAACCCCCTAGGGGAACCCCCCAGCAAAAACACCCCCTTATCAGGTGGGAATAAGATTGGAATCGCTTCGATTTGATGTGTTTCATTAATTATGGGCTTTACTATAATTATAACCTTAAACGTGCTTGTTATTCACCAATTTTAGATTTTTATGAAATATGTATAAAATGAACCTGAAATTTTGCCATAGTTGATAGACATTCTTTCACTTCAAATGTTCCTCAAACCAATCCATAATACGTTTCTGGTAATCAGTCCGGTGTTCAGGTCGCCAATCACTGGCAGGATGTCCTTCACCTCTGTACCATACAAAAGTCGCTTTCTTCTTAAGTCTGCGTAATCCAGAGAAAAGTTCTCCAGATTGCGCGTAGTCAGAGCCTCCAAAACCTTCGCCACAATAAATCAATACAGGGGTTTCAATCTTATCCAAATAAAATATAGGTGAGTTGTCAATATACCGTTGGCGTTGTTCCCAGAGCGAACCGCCCATACGCCCCTGTCCTGTTTCTGCCCAACCAATGCTGCTACTGTCTCCGCGTTTAGAAAGTTGCCCATAAACGCTGGTCAGATTGTAGATACCACCACCGCAAACTGCGGCTTTGAAACGGGTGGTTTGTGTAATCAGGCCAGCTGTACAATATCCACCATAACTGAATCCCATTATCCCTAATCTGTTTTCATCGGCGACACCCATTTCAATCACCTCGTCTATTGCTGGTGATACGTATCCTGGCATATCTACTAATGAATCGGTAGATTCAGCTGGCATATCAACACCCAGAACTGCAAAACCTTGGGCAGCAAGGAGTTGAAAGTTAAGTTCTTCATCAGCCAATCCGAAAATGTAAACGGATCTCGATAAATCCTGATCGGGATAGACCTTCGTAATCAATGGATAACGTTTTCCTTCCTCATAGTTGACAGGCAGAATCAAAACGCCTCGTAAACGCTTGTCTTCTGCTGTTTTTGATTCAATGAAACGCACCTCACCGTAGCGTAAGTCACGCAGATGCGGATTGAGATCCGTAACTTGCTCTTGTTTTCCAGAAACTGTATCATACATCCATACTTCCTCAGGGTAAGTTGCACTTTGCGCTCTATAGAGAAGCTTCGTTCCATTCCCGAAAGGTGTGGATAGGTAAATTTGTTGCTCAAAAAGACAGGTAGCACTTGCTTCAGCAGTGTTTATTAAATAAAAACCATCTTTCCTTGTTTCGGGATCATGGGTTCGGATGCCTATAGATTGTTCTTCATTTGGTTGCCAGATGACATGTGTCTCTCTCTTCGCAACGAAACCAATGACGTGTCGATCCAATCCTTCTGTAAGTTTTCGTGTATTACTTCCGTCTGTTGCAATCTCCCACACATGTCCATCAAAACCGCAGAAAACCGAGGTGCCTGATGCATTCCATAACGGGCGTGTGAAAAAATGAGGTGTCTCTGCCAAGTTCGCAGTGAGGTTTTTCTGTTCATTACCTTGTGTTGATGTCAAAAACAGACCATCCGGGTGCGTATATATCAGATGTTTGCCATTTGGTGCCCAACTCACGAATCGCGATCCAAATCTGATATTTGTTGCCAAGCCCCTCATTGATGATCCATCTAAAGGCACTAATAATAACTCAAAGAAAATATCTTGAGAAGTTAAACTTTCCGCTCCTACTATGTTGAGCACTGCAACCGCAGTATCATCAGGAGAGAGATACATCTCTGCTACATATAATCCACGTGTGAGAAATGATACATCACCAGTGTCGACATTAAAAACACCTAAGTCTCCCTGATTCCATGCGAACCGACTTAGTTCTTCATCTGAACCCAGCTGCTCATCCGTATCGGTATGCCAGACATTGATGACTTGTCCCGCAGAATCAGGAGAAATAATTGTGGAAAAATCTATATCTTCTGGACGTAGTTTTGTGATGAGATATTTTCCATCTGATGTCCACTGTGGCACTTCATAACCTTCTACTGGACTAATCGGTTTTTCACTAATTCTCCGCTGTTCATTTTCTTTTTTATCCCAAACCCACAGTTGTGGAGCACCCATTCGGTCAGAACAAAATGCAACATAGCGTCCATCTGGAGACCATCTTGGTGCCCAGTCAACCCCTACATCAGAACCGAGTTGATGGGATTCCTTTGTTTTAATATTGGTAACCCAAACCTCATCACAATGATGATAAGTCGGTGCTCCAGTAGGTAAAAGTCTTGAGTATTCTGTGGTTCTTTGTTCGGATGATGACTTTCGACTCGGATCCTTCACGACATAGGCAAGAAATTCTCCATCTGGGGAAAGCTGAAATCGCGAAACTTCTGGAAATGAAAGGGATTTCATTCTAAGTACATCTGAAATCGTTAATGTATTGTGAGTCATCTTTTGAGCTCCTTTTGTGTTTTTGATTTTTTAATCTTGGTTAAGAATGAGAAATATTCAATTAGATGTGATATTATTAGACACCCTAATCGGTAAAACCCGAACATTAGTCAAAAAGTGGGTATCACGAGTAGATTTATGGATATGGACTTCATCTCACCGCTACACAGTTAGCATTTTGTATTATATCTCAATGCGTACAAACGCGAGGTACGCTCCAGACGAGAGAATAGCGAAAAATAGAGCCAACAAGAGTAAATCTATAGCCGCAGCATTGAAATCACGACTCAGATTGAGTGTATCTTCAAACTTTGGTATTGCCTCCGGGCTAACAGGTTTCTGGGACATTCCCTCACGAACCCCAATGATATGGAGACTCTCGGGATCTGCTCTATCCATATCTGTGACAAATTCTCGGTATTCACGAGCATAACGCTGCGCGTTCCCCACAAATTGTTGGTGCCGTTCAAAGCCTGTGCCAGCAAAAACCTCAAGAAGGTACTGCACAATCGCAACCGGTGAGATGCGGGTGACGGAGCGTCCGAGTTGAATTTGGGCGTGCTGTTGGTCTAACAATTCTTGGCTCAAACGTTCCCGCGCTGCTGCGTCTTTAGTGACATATTCACCCCCTAACGCTATTCTTTTGGCTGGATGCTCACGTGCATCTCGCAAACGAGTGACATATTCATCACTGAGTTGAATATAAAGTTGTTCTCGACGTTCCCGGAATTCATCATAAGTCATGGGTGCTGAAAATCCGCTGGCAATGGAAGCAAGTGTACTCGGCATAAAAACGACAAAAATAACCCATGTCAATAAAAGTATCACAAGACTCGCTGCACTTTGCTGCACACGCGACGACACTAACAATCCTAAGGCAAGAAACAGGCATAGGTACAGAATCGCAATAAAGAAAATGATGCCTAAACGGTTCCACGCGTCGGTGCCAAGTTGGATGTCGCTGGCGGTAGAAATTACCAGCAGGTTTATCAACACCGCGAGCGTAAAGGGGACGCTAATGCTTACCAATGCGCCTAAGAATTTGCCAATCAACACGGTATGGCGCGGTATCGCGTTCGCCAACATCAAGCGTAGTGTACCCTGCTCGCGTTCGCCGGAAATCGAGTCGAAGGTGAACAGAATCGCGATGAGGCTCAAGACGTACCCGATCACAAATCCCCAATCTACTTTGATCGTGTCCGGCCGAATATTTCTTGAATTGTGAGTCGCAGGACGATAATCCAACTGCCAGAACCCATCTAAGCCATCGGCGATCCGCCGGAGGTGAATATGGACAGCATCTGGCAAAAAGATGTCACCCCCATCCGCACAGAAATGGAGGGATGACGACTTTTTATATAGCAATCCGGGGCCCCAGAGCGCAATGTCATACAAATTCGTCCGAGAACTTAAGCGGTTCTGCGATTCTGTGACGGCATCATGATATTTCTGCATCCGCATAGGGTGTTCTCGGAAATGCACAACAGCGTTGGTCAGCATCAAGCCGAAAAGCAATACTGTTGCCAGTGCAAATCGGAGGCTATTGAGGTTATCATAGAGTTCACGTTTTGTGATATGCCAAATCATTTTTAGTTGTCAGTTATCAGTACGGATTACTGCGTAATCCTTTCAGTTGTCAGTTAAAGGTTTGTGATATTCAATACACCTACGACTGCCACAGGGTTTAACTGAAAACTGGGGACTGAAAGCGAACGCAGTAAGCGTCCTGACGACTCTCCTATACTTCGCTTCTTTGGAAAGCCAGGAATATTACCATAAAGAGAAAAAGGTTCATCATTAGCAGCAGGAGTAAATCTGGCAAGGCACGCGCTGCATTTATTCTGACATCGCTTCTCTGAAAGGAAAACTGAGGCAAACTATCCCAGTCCACCGCGCCCTTATCGGCAGAAAACCATTGTTGAGACGCGAAAGCATTCTTATCGTGGTAATAATCAATCAACGTCCGTCTGTACCTTCGTGCCGCTTGAAAAAAATCTCTGAGTCCGGGCAGATCTGTCCCCGCCCACGCTTGCGTAGCGGCGTCATAGATCCCGACTGGCGAGCACCTCAGAAGGATGCGATCGACGATCGCTGGTTGAACGAAAATGGTTTCGAGTGCTTGTTTTCGGACGAGCCACGCCCGTTCTGCGGTGTTGATAGTCTTCGGCCCGAGGTAGCGGTAGTAGTCCTGTGCATGTGGCACCCGAGGTTTGGATGCTTCAGTAAGCTTCTGGATGTTTGAGCCCGCGAGGTAGAAATACCTAAGTATTGATGGACTTCTGTAAAAGTATGCGTAGTTGAAACCTGATCCGCCTATGATGCCAAAATGTGGGTCTTCTCCTACCATGCCAAAATGTGGATCTTCTCCTGGAACAGCGTCGTTTGCAAGGAAATGTTTTCGCTCTCTGTCGAATTCATCCCATATCTGTTTAATTTCGTCATAAGTGGAAACCATACGCGCTTGCGAGGTCTGAGGCGGCGCAATCGCGGCAAGGATCACGTTTGGATACACCAACACCCAAAACCCCCAGACGAACATAGCAAGCATCAGCGCGGTACCGGTTCTGCGGGTTACGACTGAAATTAGCATGCCGATGAGGTAAAATACCGACAGATAGACAATTGAGCTCAAGATAATCCCACCAATACGGAGGAAATCACCAATGCTCAGAGAAATAGCGGTGGATGTTGTCAGCAAAATCGCCGCAAGGAGCAGACTCATCAGCAGTGGGACCAACAGACAGGTCATCGCACTGATGTATTTCGCAAGCAGGATATGCCCGCGACGGACTGGATGCGTTAGCGCCAGACGCAATGTGCCGCGCTCGCGTTCTCCCGCGATGGCATCGTAGGCGAAAATCAGTGCTATTAGGCTCAGAATGACCTCAAAAATAAAAACAATATCAATCGAAGAGAAGAGATTGAGAAGTGGATTCGTCGTCCCTCGCATCCGGGCATCCCACAACGTCGGCACAAAAGCGTAAGATATCCAAATTTCGTTGCCCAGCCGTTTATCCAACCCAACATTGAAGATACTCAGCGGATTCGGCGGGCGAGCAACGTCCAAGGCACCTGACGAATAGGTTTTCCGTTCCTGCAATTGCTGACGCTCTGCTTTGAGAGCAGTGTTATAAGCTGCCAAGCGTCGCTCGTAATCTTTAATCAGCACAGCAGAATTCGCAACGACGAGCAGTAACATAATGAAGACTGCTGCCGCAAATCGAAATGTCATCAGATTGTCAAGGAGTTCTCGACGGATGAGTGTTATTATCATTTTTATTATACACCTGTCCGATAAAATGCGCGATGCGTGCTTTAGCTTCCATATTTCGGATAACACACAGCTAATCGTTCTATTTGTGGCTGCGCACTCCTCCTAAAATCCACTATAGATTCACTCCCAGGTAGCTTCCTGCATCAAACTGGCTTGAAGCTTGAAGAGTTGCGCGTAAAGTCCGTCAGATTTCATTAACTGCTCATGCTTACCTTGCTCTGTTATCTTGCCATTGTCTAATACAATAATCCAATCGGCGTTGATGGTTGCCGCTAATCGGTGCGTAACAAAAAGTGTTGTCACGCCGGACATCATTTCCTTTAGCTTCATGAATAATTCGTATTCTGCTCTCGGATCAAGCGCAGCTGAGGGTTCGTCGAGCATGAAGAAACTTCCCTGCTTTGCTAGTGCTCTGGCGAGTCCAACTTTTTTTCATTGTCCGCCGGAAAGCTCGGTACCACCAAACTCTTTTGACAAAATCTCAGTAAGTGTATTCGCATCAATTTCTGCTGATGGCGCATAACCCGCCTCGTCCAAAACTTGCACGACATCCCTATCAGGTCCTTGACCGAGTAGCACATTCTCAGCAAGCGTCAAGGCATACTGGCTCGAATCTTGAAACAAGACTTTCGTATGTTTGAACCACTCTGAAGTGTTCGCGGGAGAAAGGGGCACCCCATTAACGAGGATTTGCCCTTCCGTTGGTGGATATAATCCGACTGCCATCTTCGCGATTGTGCTTTTACCCGCAGCATTCTCGCCAACAAGTGCTGTCATCTGGCCCGGCTGCAACTCCAGGTTGATATCTTTCACAGCGAACGCATCCGATCCCGGATACTTAAACGAAACCCCTTGAAAAGTAATCGTCGGCAGCTTTCCATTCTTCAGAAGATTGGGCATTTGTGAGGTGCTGCTTTCGCTTTCTTCCACTGGGACATCCATTTTCAGAACCCTTCGGATGCTCAATATATACAATCCATGCTCGAACAGCGAAGAAATGCCAACAAAAACCTGATATGCAGCACCCTGCGTGCTATTAACAGCCTGAATGTACATGGCTATTTTACCGACGGTCACCGTGCCAGCCTCAATCGATTGCAAGGTCATGAACAACACAAGTACAAAACCTGCTGCCATACACAATCCGCCCGTAATTTGATAAACCATTCGCTTACGGCTTTGACGATGCTCCTCGGTGAACCAAGTTCTAAAAACTTCACTGTATTTTTCAAAAAGCCAATTCATCGCATTCCAAATACGGAGTTCTCTACAGGTTATTCTACCCGACCAGATCCCTGATAAAAAACCCATCTTTCTTCGGAGAATTGATAATCTTTCGGTCAGCTCCCAACTCTGTTTGATGATATGTTGATCGAAAAGGATATATGGGAGCATAATCGCAACAACGGCTACCGCTAACCAAGGGCTTAACTGACTCAGTAGCACGAACATCGACCCAAACATGACTAAATTGCTGCCTAAGCCAATAGTCGCCATAAAGATTTGTGGGATCCTGTCTTTTGTGCCGTTAGCCATCTCCAAATTATTATAAATCTCTTTCGATTCAAGCGAAATATACGGCAGTTTTGAGGTTTTTTCCATCAGATCCATCGTAATATCATTCAGGAGATGGTTCGACAAGACACCGCCAATCCAAGCCTGAAGCGGCGTAATAATCCGCTGCACCGCAAAGAGACCCCCTTGAAGCGCAAACACAAGGCCAACCTCTCTAAGTGTTGCTGTTCCTTGAACATAGTCAACCGACCGGTCAACAACTTTACTAAAAATGTAGAGGGTCGCAACCGGTTCAAGACTTGAAATCAAAGCCGTGAAGATCACAGATGTCGCCAAGAAAAAATGTCTGCGTAACACGATCCCTAATACCCAGAAAATCGCTATGAGTCGCCGGAAGACATTGGTATTTTCCATGAGCACGTTCCTTCTCTTTAGATCGAAGTGCCAGTTCTTTAATTCAGATGTTTTTCAAACCAGTCTATAATACGTTTCCAGCAATCAGCGCGGTGTTCAGGTCGCCAATACTTCACGAGGTGCCCTTCACCACGATACCACGCAAAAGTCGCGCGCTTCTCAAGTCTACGTAATCCAGAGAAAAGTTCCCCAGATTGTGTGTAATCAAAACCATCATATCCTTCACCACAGTAGACCAGAACAGGGGTTTCCACCTTATCTAAGTGAAATAGTGGTGAATTGTCAATATATCGTTGGCGTTTTTCCCAGAGCGAACCGCCTATATCCATACGATTCTTGCTTTCTATCCACTTAATACCGAGGCTTCTCCCGCGTTTCGTAAGATCTCCGTAGATTCTGGTCAAATTATAAAAACCACCGCCACTCACTGCGGCTTTGAAACGATTGGTTTGTGTCATCAGTCCGACTGTCCAGTATCCACCGTGACCGTATCCTGTTATTCCCAAACGATCCGCATCGGCGATACCCATTTCAATAACTTTGTCTACCGCGGGTAGCACGTATCCGGGCAATTTTTTAAACGATTTGCTGGATATTGATGGCATATCAACACCAAGCACGGCGAAACCACGCGCAGCAAGGAGTTGAAAGTTCATGATATAATCATCGAACCCAAAACTATAGATATATCTCGCTATGCCTGGATAGACCCACGTAACTAAAGGATACTGTTTGCCTTCCTCATAGTCGGCGGGCAGCATCAAAACACCCCGTAAACGTTTACCTTTCTCCGTTTCTGATTCAACGAAACGGGTGTTCCCAAATTTTAAGTCACGCAAATGTGGATTGAGATCCGTCACCTGCTGTCGTTCTCGAGAGTCTGTATCAAACATCCAGATTTCCTCTGGATGTGTCGCATCTTGTGCACTGTAGACAATATGTGTATGGTTACCTACACCCTTTAAATCGTATTCGTCTCCAATACGAGGGGTTATGCTAATTGGTTCCTCAAATAGACAAGTCGCACGTGCCTCCGTAGTATTTATCAAATGGAAGCCATCTTTTTTTGTTTCTGGATCATGTGTCTGGACACAGATAGACTGCGCATCGCTTGATTGCCAGACAACATGGGTATTTACTTTCGCGATTATACCGATGATGTGTCTATCCAATTCCTCTGTCAGTTTTCGGGCATTGCTACCGTCTGCTGCGAATTCCCAGATATTTCCGTCAATGCCGCAGAAGAACGAGTCACCAGACGAACGCCACAACGGACGCACAAAAAATCGCAGTTTCTCTGTAAGGTCTGCGGTCAGGTTCTTCTGTTTACCATCTTGGACTGCAACAATAAACAGGCCCTCCGGCTGAGCATATATGAGGTGCTTACCGTCTGGTGACCAACTTACGAATAGCGCACTTTCCCTGATATTTGTAGCCAAACTTCGGACTGGCGTTCCATCTAAAGGGACTAATAACAATTCAAACAGGATTTCTTGAGATGTTAACTCCTCTTCTCGTATCACATTGAGCACAGCAACTGCAGTATTATCTGGAGAGAGTGTAATGTTTCTCGTAAACAACCCTCGTGTAAGAACTTGCACATCACCTGTGTCAACGTTGAAAACACCTAAATCCCCTTTGACCCACACGAATTGGTCTAATTCTTCATCTAAAGAAGACTGTTCGTCCGTATCAGTATGCCAAACGTTTATAGCTTGTGGGATTGTTTTAGCTGAGATAATTGTGGAAAGGTCCATATCTTCGGGACGTAACTTTGTGATGATATGTTTTCCATCTGAAGTCCACTGCGGTGCTTCAAGACCGTGTGTTGCAGTAATCGGTTTTTCGTTCACTTGGCGCAGTTTATTTTTAATCTTATCCCACACCCAAAGATGGGGTGCCCCCATTCGGTCAGAACAGAACGCTAAGTAGTTTCCATCTGGAGACCAACGAGGTGCCCAGTCAACCCCTTCATCTGCTCCGAGTTTATGCGTTCCCTTCGTTTTGGTGTTGGTAACCCATACCTCCTGACTATGATTTTCTATCAATGCGCCTGTGAGTTGATGCACCGAAAATTCATCGGTCTGTTGTTCAAACGATGCTATTCGGTCGGGGTCTACTACTGCATAGGCAAGCCACTCTCCATCTGAGGAAAGTTGCATTTGGGAACGGTCTGATAAAGACTTAATTTTGAGTATTGCCGAACTCATTCTATCTACCATACTAATTTCTCCTTGTAACGGAAGTCGAGAACTGTCTTCCTTTCTCATAGAACTATCTATTGTCTCTTGAATCAATGGATCGTATTGTCTTAACCTTTGTCGTGCGCGTTGAAGTCGGCTCTTAATCGTATTTTGGGATACGCCTAAATAGTTACTTATCTCAGCAGATGTCATCTCTTGAAAATAATGGAGTCTGATAAGTTGACGATCACTTTCCTTTAATTTTGAAAGCAGCTCTTGGACCAATTCGCGTTGTGCTTCAGCGGCATCCCTCTCATTTTCCAAGGCCACATACAGTGAATATATATCTGTCTCTGTATTTATTGTGTAGTTCTCACGTAACAATTTGGACCTTGATTGATTTTTTCGGAACCACGCTATACAGAGATAATTAGCAATCGCAAGAAGCCATGTTGAAAACTTCGCCGAGTCTCGCAGCTTTTCCAAATTTCGATACGCTTCAAAGAATGTTTCCTGTGTAATGTCTTCAGCAATGTGGAAATCTCCAGTTTTCCGATACGCATACGCGTGAACCTGCTTCTGGTATTTACCCATCAAACTCGCAAAGGCAGCTTCATCACCCGCAAGTGTAAATTGAATCAACACAACATCGTCGGTTTTCATCTGACATCTCCAGAAAGGTTTTATTACGTAGAATTATAGCAAAATTTGTGAAAAGTGCATACACATTACCGTGTATGCACTAGCCACATGCCTGACGCACATCGACATTGACTTGCCGTATTGTAAGCGCGTTGTCAATTGTTTTCAGATAATTGTTGGTTTTAATAACTGGATAATACGTTTCTGGGTAGGAGTGCTTAAAGGCACGAAGAAACGTCTGATTAATTACTTCACTATATAATGTCGCGAATTAGTTGAAAAAAGGTGCATAATTTTAAAGAACACGCAATTGACATCTTAAAACCTTGATTTCCATAGTACAAATTTCACTTCATCTGTCGGCGGTGGTATTGCTCCGAATAAACCGGAATTCCGAATTTCCTGTTGGAGTTTATTACGCAACAGTCTTTCATATTCCCCGTTAAAAGTCCGGGCGGCTTGGATTCCCTGATAAATACTATTCCCATAGAAAAACGCCCCCAGTATTCCAACAGGTACAGCGACTTTGTAACGTCCTTGGTCAGCGTAATAGAAACTCGCGCCGCCCAGCACTGCGACGCTAACAAAAGCGTAGAGCCCATCAACAGTTTGTCCTGTATAAATTTGTCCACTGCCCGGTAGGAACACTGAAAGCGCGCCTGCAATCATTGGGGAACGACGAGGCAAATTCTCGGCATCTTTTACCTGTCGCGCTAATCTATTGCTAACCCCAGCAAAAGGACTTTCTGGATACGTTAAAGAGACATCGTTCCACACTTGGCGCGCTTGTATCCATTCTCTCTTATCTATGTGTACCATTCCAATTGTAAAATGTGCGCGTGGTGCCAAGTCGCTCTCCGCATGTTCCGCAAGAAATTGTTTTAGCGATGAAAGTCCGTGCTCACTATCGCCTAACAGGATGTAGCATTGCGCAATGTTGTTCTTACAGCGCGCAACAAGACTGCTTTCCGGATAGGTGTCAATCAGGAGTTGGTAGGCCGGAATTGCTTTTTTCAATTTGCCTGCGTTCTGGTAGGATGCGGCAACGCGAAACGCTATAAAATCGCTTTGAGGGGTATCGGGATGTAGAAAGAGGAGTCGTTTATATTCGTGGGCGGCGTTGAGGTAGTCGCCTTCTTGGAAAAGTGAGTCTGCAAAAGCGGATTCTGCAGCCGTAGACAGCGGAACCGTGCTAAAAAGAAGAAAATATAGGGTGCAGCTTACAAGAGTATATCTCACTGAGGTAGGACAGAGGGTTTTCATTCGGTGTTGAGTTGTTTTTGCACATGTTCTTTGCTGACTGCCCAAACGTTATTGCCAATATCTATGAGTTGTGGGGCAAAACGTGAGTCTGAAATCTCGTTTTTGAAGCCGTTACTGCCATAGGTGTTTAGTAGGATGAGTGCGCAAGCGATAACAAGCCCACCAGAAGCGATCCCGAAGCAGAATCCTAATAGACGGTTTGCCCAACCCAAGACCCCTTTTTCGAGGATACGCTGGATACGCTCAAAGAGCGAGTCAAGGAGAATAGAAACGACAAGTACAATAGCAACAATGCTCAGCCATTTCGTCCAAGCGGGATTTGCTATGAGTTTCTGAAGGGATGCCGCGAGTTGATGCCAAAATTGGCATGCCACGAAAAATCCTGCGCCAATTACGAATACACCCCAAACACTTCGGGTGAAGCCCGCACGACAACAACTTATGCCTGCGAGTCCAACAAGGGTGAGGATACCGATATCAAGTTTCGTCATTGTTGGTGTTTTTGTATGAGAAATTTGCGATTCGCGCCCTAAGCGGCGCCCACGAACGGGATTTCCTTCAGAGTTAGACCGAAAGTCTGTTCAAGTGCTGTCTCTGTAGGAATATTGTTACCCAATTGATGAAGCAGCACGCGAATTTGCGGAAGACCGAATTGCTGAATAAGATATTCAACGATTGCTGTGGATTGGATGTATGCTAATTTCCGATATTTCGCAGGAAGTTGGCTAAACGGTTCGCTCAGTGCAGTAAAGGGGAGCAATCGCTTTGTTTCGACTGCCTGTTGCAAATTGAGCCGTTCGGACTGGAACATAGGACGTGCAACACTTTGTGCCAATCCTTCATCGAGCCATATAGGACACTGTCCGTTCGTTAGATGATGGACCAATAGATGAATCCATTCATGCCGCAGCAGTGCATATAAAATGCCCAAAACCGGTTCACTCACTGCGCAATATACCAGTTGGATACTACCATCGTAGCAGCCACTCGCCCAGTTCGGCAGCAAACGTTGCGATAGCTCGGTACCGTTTGTATTTGTAACTGAGATAGGTACAGCGGATAGGGGATAGTACCCGAGCATTTCGCCGAGTTCCCCATAAGTTCGATGAATCAGTCGACAAATATTCCACACCGTCTGCGAGTGCATTGCGGAATGGCAGGTCAGCGTGAAAAATTCGGAATTCATAGTGTATTTGGGCGGGACTGTAGCGTCCAGCTGCAGCTGTTCAAGGAATCCTTGAGGTGGTGGTTCCTGCAAATCATCCAAACAGACCAACGCGTCATAACACGCTTTCTCATCAAGAATGCGTGCCTTACGTCTAAGGGCTGTCGGTGAATCTGGACACAATCGAAGTGCAATATATAGGCATGCCAATGCTGTATCCCATTCTCCAACCATCTCGTATGCTTTTGCAAGATCGGCATAGATATAGTGATGCTGGGCTGCACCCAATTTCAAGCCAGCGAGATAGTGTTGGATGGCTTCAACATAGCAAGCTTGTCCGTAACTAACTGTTGCTTGTCGGAAATGTGACAATGCTAATGAATTGGTATGCCTTAGATGCACTGCTTTCATAAGGAACAGGGGCATTAAATAGTCTGTTTTCAATGCACACCTGATCCTTCTGTTCCTTCAAAACGTGATATATCTACACAAAAATGGACATATCTTGTTTTAGTATTCCTGCTTCAACGTCCACCGCCTCCAAACGAGGTCTTACACGGACTCCGTCAGGCGTTTAGCCTCTCCACCGAACCGATGGTGAGGGTTCTTAGATTTATCGCAGCATTGACATCTAAATAGACTATGTTTCGATTGAACCAAATGTGGTAAAAAACATAGATTTGCTTAGAATTTGGGCGTTCTAACAGCTGCTCCCATATAGCTATGAACGTTCAATGTCAACGACTTTGAAACTAATTTTTCCACACTTCAGAGTAGAACCGTCTTGTACAGGCGTAGACGTTTCGACACGTTCATCATCGACATAAGTCGCGTTAGAACTGCCTAAGTCTGTGACGTATACCTCGTCATCCTTCTGCTCAAACCGGACGTGCAAACGGGAAAGTGTCCGGATTGCCTCGTAACGTTTCAACATTTCTGGAGATGCGGATGATTGGTCGGTGTCCCACTGTTGCAGTGCGTCCGCGTTCGGTAGAGACGCGTCTACCTGCATAATTTCAGTGGTTTCGTTACCCATACCTTGTGGGCTATAGCCGAATTGCGGCTGCATCCCGTCAGTGGAAACGTTGGTCTCCGGTGCCTCGCCCCGAATTTCTGCCATGACCCGTTCGCAGACGCGCTGTTGGCTGCCCGGTGGTAACATGACGTTCTCTCTTTCCTCGAAGCGATAGTGTGTAAAATCGATTAATTGTTTCAACGGCTGAAGTTCTGGGAAACTGTTAATTTCCTTCAAAAGACCTTTCTGCTTACGAGATAGCTTTTTGTTTTTCAGCCAACGCGTATAAGCTTCCAGCATCTCTGCCTTCTTGAGATCGTCTGCTGAGATCCCAGCCTTCCGCCATTTCTTCCAGAAGCGCATTAGTTAGTCCTCCAAATTAATAAATCCACTGGATGCCTTTAGCAACCAGAATTTTTCGCAATTCTTCTGTACACCGAAAAATCCAGATCTTCACGGTTCCTTCTTTTCGGTTAAGAATGCGGGCAATCTCTGCAATACTGTAACCTTCTAAGTGCCGCAACATCCACGCGATCCGATGATTGGATTTAGTGACCTGTTCAAGGGCACTCTCCAAAATCTGTTGTGCTTCTACGGCTTCTAATTCTTGTTCGGGGCCTGAGTAGGGATCCTCATATTTACTCAGCGGCTGCTCATCTTCGTCAGGTGAACCGCTGAGCGGATGTTCCCGAATCCGGTTCCGTTTTCGTATTGCATCGATAATAGTGTTTCGAGCCACCATATTTAACCATGCTTGAAAACTACCTTTTTCTGCATCCCATTTGTTTTTGTTTAGCTTCTGCCAAACCTTAATGAATACATCCGAGGCGACCTCTTCTGTATCCTGGTAATTTCCAAGCATTCGGTAGGCTTTATTATAAACCCATTTATAATGCTTGTCGAACAATTGCCTAAACGCGGCATCATTGCCTGCTTTCGCTTGCGTTGCGAGATAGGTGTCTTCGACAGCAGATAAATCATTAGGTGTTTGGCGCGCCATTATAATCTGCTCCTTCGCCTATAAATATCCTTCATATAGCAGGCTACACGATATAACGTTAACATAGCCCATCGCGTTTCAAAAAAGACGAAAAAAGTGGCACGCCTTGGAAAACTAATGCGCTACCAACATTTCTTGTAAGTATTGTAACAAATTGTCGCAAAATATGTCAAGAAAAATAATCTTTTGCAGAATTTCTGGGGGTGCCTGTAGGTTGTGCAGGCAGTAGTATAAGAGTAGATACTATCAATCTTTAAATCGAACTCGCTATACGAGGATCTTACCTACGCCACAAAATCTTGGTGCGTGCTTAGTGGACACTTGCAAGGACAATCCGTTCTTTTTCCGCATAGTCCTTGAGTAGTTTGTATGTACAGTAGGCGGGTTCGGCATCAATAAGTGGTCGAACGGTATCAGCTTGTGTATCACCGATTTCAAGGAGGAGTTTCCCGTGCGAGGCGAGGTATTCAGGGGCTTCAGCAATTAATCGACGGATCACGGCGAGTCCATCGTCACCAGCAAAAAGGGCGATCTCTGGTTCATAATTGCGGACATCCGGACTCAAGGTATCCCATTCTGTCTTTTTGACATACGGCGGATTGCAAACTATCCAATCGAATCGAATTTCTCCAGTCGGGTCTGTCGCTTTTATGGGTTCAAATAGATCGCCGGACAGAAATTTGATTTGTCCCGTGCAGGCGTGTGTTTCAGCGTTTTTCTGGGCAACTGCAAGAGCAGGTTCAGAGATGTCTGTTGCAATAATGTTCCATTCCGGTTGGTGCACTGCAAGACTCGTAGCGATAATCCCACTCCCTGTACCGAGTTCCAGTAAACTTTCAGAATTCCCTCTTTTTTCTCTGAGAATCGTTTCGACGAGCTGCTCTGTCTCTGGTCTCGGAATGAGAACCCGCTCATCTACGTAGAAGTCTAACGACATGAACTCTTTTCGATTTGTTAAGTAACTAACAGGTGTGCGCTCAATGCGCTTTTTTATCAGTTCACGGTACGGCGTGAGATGTTCTTGGAAGACAGGCATTTCAAAGTGGAGATAGAGCTGCAGGCGACTTTTCTCGAGTAAGTGTCCGAGTAATACCTCTGCGTCTAACCTCGGATTTGGGATACCGTGCTGTTCAAAATACCGCGTCGTCCAATCGAGTAAATCTACCACACGCCACATTTTATTAGACATAGTCTGTGTCCCTTAGTTGACGTGCTTAAGTCTCTTTCAACTTTTCTGCTTGATCGGCAGTTGTCAGCTGCTCGATGAAAGCTGCTAAATCACCATCTACAACGGCATCAAGTTGATAGGAACTAAATTGGATACGGTGATCAGTTACACGAGATTGTGGGAAGTTATAAGTGCGAATTTTCTCGCTTCTGTCGCCACTTCCAACCATAGAGCGTCGCGTTTCGGCTCTCTCGCTGTTAAGCTCAGCTTGTTTCTGCTCTTGGAGGCGTGCTCGGAGAATTTTCATCGCCTTGGAACGGTTCTTATGCTGGGATTTCTCGTCTTGGCAGGTTACGACGAGTCCCGTAGGAATGTGTGTGATTCGGATAGCGGAGTCAGTTGTGTTAACGCTTTGTCCACCGGGCCCCGAGGAGCGGTAGGTGTCGATTCGCAATTCAGCCGCTTCATCGATTGCTAAATCGAGTTCTTCGGCTTCGGGAAGCACTGCTACCGTTGCGGCAGAGGTGTGAATACGTCCGCTCGTCTCTGTCGTGGGGATTCGTTGGACGCGATGTATGCCGCCTTCATATTTCAGGTGACTATAGGCACGCGTCCCTTCAATTGAAAAAATAACTTCTTTAAAGCCTTTTAATCCCGTTGGGTTTGCGCTGAGGAGTTCAACTTTCCAATTCTGCCGTTCCGCGTAGCGGGTATACATCCGAAACAGTTCAGCTGCAAAGAGACTGGCTTCTTCACCACCGGTGCCTGCCCGAATTTCGATGATAACATTTTTTTCATCGTTCGGATCTTTCGGGATCAGGAGTAATTTGAGTTCTTCGGTCAATGCGTCTTTTTTTGCAGTAAGGCTATCAAGTTCCTCCTGTGCCAATCCAATCATTTCAGCATCCGTTTCTGATTCTATCAGGAGGAGCGTCTCCTCAAGCGCGGATTCTAACTGCTGGTATTCCTGATAGGTCGACACAATTGGTGTGAGTTCGGCGTGGGTTTTGGATAGCTCCATCAATCGTTGCTGATTTGAAATTTGCGCTGGATCTCCAAGTGCTTTTTCAACTTCAGCATATTTAGTTTCAATGTCCTTAAGTTTTTCAAACATTTTGGCACCACTTGCAAGTTAGCACTTGCTGTTAGCCCTTAAAAGTACGGGGTAATTCACATTTCGACTCTAAGAGCGTTCCCAGCGTCTGTTTTTTGTAAGTTAGATCATCAGACTGTTAAGACACGGGAACCTTCCTTGGAATTCCGGTCGAATTATGTGGCTACTTATCTTCTTCGGTCTTTTCTTCGGTTAGCCCGTAACGTCGGCGGAAGCTTTCAACACGTCCAGCAGTGTCAATAAACCGCGCTTGTTGTCCAGTGTAGAATGGGTGGCATTTTCCACAAATATCTACCCGCATTTCGGGTTGGATTGCGAGTGTGTTGTGGGTTTCACCACAAACGCATGTGATGACACACTCTACCATTTCAGGATGAATTTCAGGTTTCATAATGTCCTTCCTTAAATTTTTTTAAATTTCCGAATTGCGAGTTGCTATTCGGTTGATATTCTCTATCATCGTTGTAACCACGCTTCCGAGACACGAAGAAGTAGGGTGTAGGAAAATTCTTCATATACCTACCGCTTCAGACGAGCGTTGGCTTTCACAGATGTAGTGCTGTTGCTGTAAGTAGCATTATCTACCATTCGTTCGAGAAATTCAGCATTTGTGCCATTTTTGCCGAATTGCTCAATGAGCATTTCGAGTGATTCCGCGTTGTCCATTTGGCTTGTGAATTTCCGCAGTACCCAGACTTTGTTAAGTACATCTGGTGCTAACAAAAGTTCTTCACGCCGTGTTTTTGATTTTTCGATGTCAATTGGTGGATAAATGCGAAGATCTAACAAGGCGCGCTCCATGTGAATTTCCATGTTGGCGGTACCTTTAAACTCTTCATAGATATATTCATCTTGCCGGCTTTCCGTATCAACCAGGACGGTTGCGATGACCGTCAGGCTCCCGCCTTCTTCAAATTTTCGGGCTGCGCCGCAGAATTGACGTGGCTTCACGAATGCCATGGCATCTAAACCGCCACTCAATGTTTTGCCGCTGTGAGGCGCCATAACATTGTGGGCGCGTGCCAATCGGGTCATACTATCTAATAGAACGACGACCTCTTTTCCATATTCAGCCCACCGTTTTGCCTTTTCAATCGCCATTTCTGCGACTTGAATGTGGCGTTCAGGATGTTCGTCGAAGGTGGAACTAATGACTTCGCCTTTGACGGAGCGCGCGACATCCGTAACTTCCTCAGGCCGCTCGTCAATTAGGAGAAAGATGAGAGAGACTTCTGGATGGTTCGCTTCAATACCGGCGGCAATATTCTTCAGGAGTGTGGTTTTGCCGCTATAAGGGGGCGCGACAATCAATCCGCGTTGCCCTTTCCCGATGGGTGCTATTAAATCCATCATCCGCGTCCCGAATTCTGACTCGTTGTGTTCGAGTTTCAATTGTTCATACGGATGGATAGGGGTGAGATTATTGAAAAGAATTTTCTGTTTGACAGCTTCCGGGGGTTCGCCGTTGACCTTCTCAATTTGTAACATTGCGAAGTAACGTTCTGCCTTGTTTTCTGTCTTCTTAGGCGGGCGGATTACACCTTCAACAACATGCCCCGTCTGTAAATCAAAGCGCCGAATTTGCGATGAGGACACGTAAATATCCTCGTTGCTCTGCAAATAGTTAGAGCGCGATGAACGGAGAAAACCGTAGTGTTGATCCCGGTCATCTAAGATTTCCAAGACACCACCGCCATAAAATTGGATGTCCTCCTCAGATTTAGCCTCTATGATTTCGTTGATCAATTCCTCTTTCCGAGACCCGGTGTATTCGTCCACTCCGAGAGTCTGCGCAAAATCTTTGAGTTCCGAGAACTCCATTTCTTGGAGCTTGCCAATGTCCAAGCTCTCCATAGTTTCTAATACTCCTCGTTGTGCCCGGTTCCAAGGTAATCATTTCACCGTGGTGTTCATCTAACAACCTAAGCGAATTCTGAGTTCCCACTCAAATATGCGATATGTCAAGATGCCTTCGCAAAAAGCAGGATACGCAGAAAAGGTTAAGATGGAATCGGGGCTGATTCTATAGAATAATTTACTAATGTTGGTTTCTATCATTTTCGGTGCACGGCTGAAACCGCATTCACCGAGTTCTCCAAAAATGCCCTTTTAATAAAGCAGCATAGGGAGACTAAGGCACGAAGACCGGATTTTCTACAAAGCCGGTTAAACTGGTATGATACCCAAACCGAGTGCATGAGATATTGCCGTTGAGATACACAATAAGGCAAAGTGCAAGGTATAAAAGGGTATCGGTGGAGTAGGTGCAATGTTGCCCGCGGGAATGTTTCTTGTATAGTTGCGTTGCAATGTATGCTGGCAGATGGTTTCAATCTAAGAATACCGCTCCTCTGTTTCCATATTGTTACGGAACATATTGAAGCGAAGGGTACATACATTACCTTGCAGCCAGTGACTCGTTTTCTTCAAAGTACGCATTTCTCAGGAGTTTGCACTATTTCGTCTGCGGAAAAGCGTGCTTGCGCGAGGAAGTTAAGAACTTTAAGTATTAATTATACACAATTGGCTGTAAAAGTCAAGTTTTTTTCAAAAAAGGTCCGTTATTTCAAAAAATCGCAGGATATAGAGATAGTTTTCAGACGCACACTATTCCACAATCTGATTTACTAAGTGCAGCTGAATCGGGTTTCAGAAACTCATTCGGTAATTCCGTGTTATCCCAAACCCGGTAAGGTTTTGCTTGGATGTTTTTTCACAGTTTTGCGGTGTACTCACCCAAATTTGGTTTCCCACACGCGGAAATCAAATATTACTTCGCAGTGAGGATGCTTTACATTTGGGATCTGCATTCCTAACCCCACCGGGCATTCCTAAGAAATTACCGAATTAATATTTTAATCTTCATAAAGCCTCACTTTGTTAATCTATTCTTCAGTTTCTTCAGCATCACCTTTTAATTTTTTCAGGCTGCGCGTGACGTTCTGGTTGTACTGGTTATTCGCGAGGAAACTTTCCCAAAGGGTGATTGCATCGTCATTATAGCCTTGTGACACATAATAATTCCCAAGGGCGATGACTGCAATATCAGAGTGTTGGTTCTTCTCAATTGCCGCTTTGAATTCGGCAACGGCGGTTTCGGCATCTCCACTGAGAAGTGCCAGTTCACCTCTACCGTAAGGGACTAACGCGTGTTCTGGATATTCCGCCGCGAGTTCGTCTATAATCTTTTGCGCGTCTTCCGGTTTCTTGAGTTGATAAGTTGCGCGTGCCGAAAGGATAGTTGCATAGACGATCTGATTGCGAAGTTCTCGCTTTTCGGCTTCAATTTCTGATTTATCAAACAACCGTTTCGCTATTCGAGCGGCAGCTTTATACCTCGCACGGGCTTGGACGTAATTTCCGTACTTATAGGTGAGATCACCGAGCGTTTTCGCACCGATGTACGAATCGCCTTTCTGATCGACAAGGTCTTGGAAGACTGCAGCGGTTTTCCGATCCTTCAACCGATAGTGGAGTACTTCGGCAAGACTTTGCAACGCGTCTGTATTCTGCGTATTCGCGGCAATAGAACGTTCGAGAACCTCTCGTTCCTTCTCAGGTTCGCCTAATTTTTTGTGTGCCAGCGAGATTAACCAATAAATCTCAGAATCTTTACTCCGACTCATCCCGATGACAGAATTATAGGTTTCTATCGCATTTTCGTATGCTTCGGAAGTATAGTGATTTCGACCGGTATTAATAACTGCGTCAACGACACCACCATCTCGACTTGCGGCTTTTCTGAGTACCTCTTTCGCACGTTGATGCATCCCGACTTTTCGGTAACAAATCGAGAGTTTGAGGTAGGTGTACGGATCGATTTTCACTTTTTCGGATTCCGCGCGCGCAATCGCGTCAAAGTATAACGCGCCCGCATCACGATAGCTTTCATCGCCGTAGAAGAAGTTAGCAATCATGAGTTCAGCATCGTGGTAACTTCCTTGGTCATCGCCTGCGATACCGCCCTGTCCACCAAAGTTCCGCATAACCTCTGCGGCACCGATCCCAAATCCAGAGTCGGGGATTTCGACGTTGGTATTGCCCATGGCTGGACTTCTCTCAACGCCGCGCGGGCGATCGCGTTCACGTCGGGCTTCAAATTGTGCCAATGCTCTTCCCTGCTGCGTTGCCAGCGGGTCGTCGGGTTCCGGGATAGTGGCGTTGAAGTCTCTCAGTTCTTGCTTCGCCTTTTCGACCGATTCTTCCGCACCTTCTACCTTTCCATATCTCTTAACGAGTAATTGGTTGGTGCGTTTCGCTTCCTCTTCGTCATCGAGGTGTTGGCGTTGAATGCGAGCCTTATTCTCAAGTGCCAATGCCGCTCGCTTGCTTCTCGGATTGCGATTCGCGAAACTATCAAAAGCCTCTGCCGCTTGCTCAAAGTTCTTGCCTTCCTCAAAACTTTTCGCCAACATTAGATGCGCATTGTGGCTTAATTCCAATTGTGGGAAATTATTGACGATTGCGTCGAATTGCGTTTGTGAGGTTTTATAATCCTTTTCTCTGTAATAGTGCATACCAAGTTCATAGTACGCTTCGGCGGCTTCGTCACTTTTGGGTGCAGCAGCGATAACTGCTTCGTAGGCTTTGATACCTTCTGCCGGTCGGTTCATCTGTTTAATAGACAGTTTACCTATAGCGAGTTGTGCTTGAAGTGCTTCCGGTGTGCCGGGTTGGGTATCTACAATACTTTGGTAAGCCTCAATTGCACCATAGTAATCTTTGTTTTCTGCCAGTGTTTCTGCCTTGTTTAAGGCACTTCCAGGTAAGCATCCGATTTGCGATGCTACTACCAATATAACAGCAGTAAATGCGAAACATTTCATACTTTTAACAGCAAGTTGTGCCAGAAATTTCACGGTTTTTCTCCTTTCTTCATAGCGAATCCACGTGAGTAGACAACCCTACTTTAACCCAAGTTGTTACTTACAAGATTTTAGACAAACACACACCATTTTGATTGGAAATGCCAGAATTTTCTCTAATTCTGGTATTTTATGGTGTCCTGCTCTCTAATTCTTGTTTATTTGGTGCTAACGTGGCAACTTAGGTGACTTTAGTAGTACGATTTGGACGCGCTTTCATCAATTAGTGCTAAAACTTCTTGCCGGGTGTACCCTTCTTTTTCGATGAGTTCGTCGCAATCTACTCTATTTTTAGCGTCGGGACCCCTACCCGCTTCAAGGATTGAATTTGTCAACCAACTGGTGCGTACGCCGTTGATGCCGGAGGTATAGTTTGCCTCGTAGTTGCCTTTCACTAAGCCAACGAGTTGATCGACTTTGTTGCGCGGGTATCCTTCCGGGCGCGGGTAAGCCAGGGGTTCTGCTTCGCCGCCCTTGGGTGTGTACCGAATCCCGTTTTTGATTTCAATTGTGCCTTCGTCGCCCTCAAGAATGACCCATTCTTCAAACCCGACACGCGTGTTACCGAGGATAGTGATTGTCCCTTCAGCACCGTTATCTAAGGTTACATCGGAATAGGAATTAATTTCGACGAACTTCGGGACGAGGTTTCCGTCGTCGTCCTCAAACTTCATGTCGGTTGTTCCGTAGACTTCACTCGGCAATGCCCCGGTCATCCACAGGAATATATCTTGGAGATGGCTGCCAGAGTCGTTAGGTTGACCACCACCGGAGAAGCGGGGATCCCCTCGCCATCCACCCGCACCCCACCGTTGTGCCATGTAAACCTCAAACTTCTGTAAGTTTCCGATGCGTCCTTCAGCGATTGCACGCCTACTTGCCATATAGGTATCTTCGTAATGGCGTTGATACCCGCCAACAAGGTGTAGCCCACTGCCCATCGCAATTTTGGTAATGGAGATCGCATCGCCGACGATGTTCGCCATCGGTTTTTCGACTATGACATGGCAACCGGCACGAAGTGCGTATTTCACATGAATATCGTGCAGGGAGTGCGGTGAGAAAACGCCGACAATATCCAGATCTTCGTGATTAAGCATCTCAATGAATTCATGTTCACCGAGGTACCGGTTAAGACTGTTCGCTTTGTAGCCATCAACCCGTTCTTGGAGGGCATTCTCTAAAGCGTCTAAACTGCCTTCATGTGTGTCGGCTGCGGCGACAACTTCGGCATCAGGGTGTGTTGCGAAACCGAGTGTGTTACCACGTCCTGCACCACCGGGTCCAATCACGCCGACTCTTAAAGTATCATTTTTCCTGGTTCCCATGATTATAACGTCTCCAGAGTAAGTGAAAAAATATGGGCATTATTATGTCGAATTTGTGAATTCATATACAGGTAGTGTAACAGTTCGAGTTGGTTGCCCCTTCCACACTACTTGTTGTAAGCGATCAACGGTTTTTGGAGAGAAATATTGTTCTCCTGTTTCAATGTTGACTCGGGCAGGTACATTCTCAATTAAGAAAAATTTGCCGTTTATCTCAAGGGTGTACGTAACCTTCTGTTCAATTAGAATTTGATTTTTTGGTACAGATTTCATCAAGGAGACTCATAGCACAATTATGGTGGTTTCGTCAAAGGCAAGTAAAGTCTACCACAAATTTTGCGGAAAGTCAATTCATTTTTTCCTTAATCCGAATAGTATACTTAACGACTGAAAACACGAAAGAGCTTTTTGATCGGATCGTAGAACTGGTCAACCACGCGTTCTTTGAGAGGGATGATGGCGTTATCCGTAATTGTGATATGCTCTGGACATACCTTCGTGCAACACTTCGTGATATTGCAGTACCCGATCCCGTCTGAATCCTTCAATTCTTCCAACCGGTTTTCGGTGTCAATCGGGTGCATCTCCAAAGATGCAGCATAAACGAAGAATCTCGGTCCGATGAATTCGTCATGAAGCTCGTGTTCGCGAAGGACATGACAGACATCTTGGCAGAGGAAACACTCAATGCATTTCCGAAACTCTTGGACGTGATCGATGTCTTCTTGTTCCATCCGCCATGTGCCATCTTCAGCGTCAGGCGGACGTGGCGTAAACGGTTTCATCTTCTCTTTGACTTTGAAGTTCCACGACACGTCTGTAACGAGGTCTTTGATGAGCGGGAAGGCGCGCATGGGTTCAACTGTAACGGGTTCGTCAAGTGGTAGGTCGTTGAGGCGCGTCATGCACATCAATTTCGGTTGCCCGTTGACTTCGGCGGAACAGGAGCCACATTTTCCTGCCTTGCAGTTCCATCGGACAGCCATATCGTTTGCCTGTTCGGCTTGGATACGGTGGACAGCGTCTAAAACCACCATGCCTTCGGAGACCTCGGTATCGTAATCGACAAATTCGGCTCCATCTGCATTGCCGCGCCAGATTCTAAAAGTTGCTTTCGCCATGTTTTTAATTTTCCTTGCGGTTCGGTCAAGTCAGTTTGATGAATGAAGCACCTCTCCGTAGATCCGCCCTCCACTACGTTACGGGCTACGGCTTCTAATTTTACCCAAGACAACAGCCTGCAACAACGACACAGGCGAATATGAGCAGAACCCTTTGATAAACAAAACACCTGATTTAACGCCTTGCGAATAATTAAAATGCTATCCCATTTCGTCTATGATTTCCTGCAGATCGGCTCGGAGTTCGTCAACCGGTTGTCGGTGGATCCCCATTGTACTATCATCTATTTTTTTGATGATGGTATTGTATTTGCCTGCGCCGGGTTCTTCTTTCTCCGGGTGATCATCTCGTGAATGCGCACCGATGCTTGCCCTACGTTCGAGTGCCGCAAGCGCAATCGCTTCGGAGACCGTGAGCAAACAGTCAAGATCAAGCGCAGTATGCCATCCAGCATTGTATTCTCGATTGCCGATAGCGTGGACGCTCTCCGCTTTTTCTCGCAGATTTTGGATCTCCTCCAAGGCTTGTGTGAGGTTCTCTTGGCTTCGGGCAATTCCTACGAGTTCCTGCATTTTTTCTTGGAGTTGTGCTTGAATGTCGTAGGGACCCACTTGGTTGCCATTGCTATCGTTTGGCGGGTTCTCGAACGGTTTTAGTGTATGCCCAGCGATTGTATCAATTTCTGATTCATCAAGTGGAACTGCTTCATTTTCCATTGCAAACCGCGCGGCGTATTCACCAGCACGCTTGCCGAAGACGAGCAAGTCAGATAAGGAATTACCGCCAAGCCTATTCGCACCGTGTAAACCCGCGGCGCATTCGCCTGCCGCGAAAAGTCCTGGAACAGCTGTCATCTGTGAGTCCGCATCGACGCGGATACCCCCCATGATGTAGTGCGTCGTCGGACCGACTTCCATCGGTTCTTGTGTGATGTCAATGTCAGCGAGTTCTTTGAATTGGTGGTACATACTCGGCAGTTTCCTACGGATATGTTCAGGCGCGTTCGGAATCTTTTCCTTAATCCATGCTATATCCAAGAAGACACCGCCATGTGGGCTGCCCCTGCCTTCTTGCACTTCCCGAACAATACAGCGGGCAACGTGATCGCGTGTTAAAAGTTCAGGTGGACGGCGCGCTTCTCGATCACCTTGCGTATACAGCCAACCCTCTTCGGGGTTATCCGCCGTTTGGTTCACATAGAGTTCTGGAATATCATCAAACATAAAGCGTCTGCCTTCGCTGTTTGTAAGGGTACCGCCTTCACCACGGACTCCCTCTGTAACCAAAATACCTCGGACACTGGGAGGCCACACCATGCCAGTCGGGTGGAATTGGACGAATTCCATGTCAATGAGTTCCGCGCCAGCATGGTATGCGAGGGAGTGTCCATCACCGGTATATTCCCAACTATTACTTGTGATTTTATATGCCTTCCCGACACCGCCTGTTGCCAAAACGACCGCTTTCGCAGCAAAAATTTTGAAGCGTCCTTTTTCGCGTTCGTAGCCGAAAGCCCCGGATACCCGATCCCCTGTTTTCAGGAGCGAAACGACGGTATTTTCCATGTGCACTTCAATGCCTTGGTGGATGCCATGATCCTGTAAGGCGCGAATCATTTCCAGTCCTGTCCGGTCACCGACGTGTGCAAGGCGTGGATATTGGTGTCCACCGAAGTTTCGCTGGAGGATACCGCCTTCTTGTGTTCGGTCAAAAAGTGCGCCCCATGCTTCAAGTTCACGGACACGGTCAGGGGATTCCTGTGCATGGAGTTCTGCCATCCGTGCGTTGGAGAGATATTGTCCACCGCGCATGGTGTCGGCAAAATGGACGCGCCAACTGTCTCTTTCATCAACATTCGCCAAAGCAGCAGCGACACCGCCTTCTGCCATGACAGTGTGTGCTTTACCAAGCAGGGATTTGCACACGAGTCCTACTTTAAGGTCGCCTACTGCGGCTTCAATGGCAGCGCGAAGTCCCGCTCCACCGGCTCCGATTATTAATACATCGTATTCATGCGTTTCGTAAGATGCCACGCTAAAATTTCCTCTCTATAAATATTTCATTCTTACAACGTATTTAAAATGTAATCCAATCCGTACCCACCGCCGGTGCTATAAAACGGACGTATACGTCCGAAAAACCGACCCAGCAAAGACTCATCCATGCCCAGAGCATGTGCCGACGATTTAAGCAGCTGACACAATTGTATGCTTGCCGACGGACCGGTGCTTTGGAGAGCAAGTCAACAGCACCGCCAACCAAGTGTCGTAAAGAGTGGCACCCGAGTGTATAACCGCCTAAAAGGACGACGTTACCTGCCAAAATGATGGTACCTACGCCGATGCCGAAAGTCGTTCCACCATTCCCATCGTCGAACCAGAGTGCTTTCCATACATCGTAAACGAGAATACCGAGAAAGATGATTGCGATATAAAGGAAATATCTATGGATATTCTGTATAATCAGTGGAAACGAATGTTCGCCCCGGTAGTTATTACGGGGTTCTGACACTGAGCAAGAAGGTGGATCCGCCCAGAACGCCTTGTAATACGCGCCCCGGTAGTAGTAGCATGTAAAGCGAAATCCGAGTGGCATCCACATAATCAGGACTGCCGGGGTAATGAAACCTGGTATCCAAGACGGCATTATACCAAACCAACTGTGCTCAACGCTATGCGCGACCCCTTCAGTACCGAAAAGCACCGGTGAGTAGAGAGGGGACAGGTAGGGTCCATGAATGAAATGATTCCCTTCAAAAACGCGAAAGAGTCCGTAAAGGACGAATGCCCCCAATCCAACAAACACCGCTAAGGGTTGCAGCCACCATGTATCTCGACGCTGGGTTTGAAAAGGACGGTTTTCTGTTAAAGTGAGTTCTGGATGTTGGGTCATAGACGATTTTTCCTTACCTTAAAAAATGAACAATACAAGCGAGTCTGAAAATTGTTATATCAGAAATATTTTGCTATTCTATGTTCTTTTTGTCTAATTTTTTGTGAAGCACAGTGCCTTGCCCATGGGAACGCTCACAAAAGCTCGGTGAAATCTAACGGGTTCCGAGTGAGTAGGTTAATCCTTCTTATTGCGTTTGGTTCGGGGCTGCGGTGGGGATAGATACTTCCAACCGAGGGCTTTATTTTTTTCTGTTTCTGCCACTAAATAGTCATAAAGTTCCTGCATAGAGTTGAATTTAGCAGCAAATGCTTCTTTCATCCGATAGCATTCTTCTAAGACAGGATCCATGCGGGTGTCAATTTTTTCTTTCACTTGAATTTCCTCAATAAGTTCTATCGGTGTGCAGAGAGTTGTGGGTTGAAATCCAGCTGCGTGACAAACTTCGTTTATCTACGTTTTCGGTTCTAAAACCCAATGCTTTAGCTTTGGGATACAGAACCGCCCTATTGAATTAGACCATGGGGCTATAGTTAAAAAAAGAGTTGACATTTCGTCAAAAATGTAGTATAATTAACATAGTCATTGATTGAGACGTGTAAGCAGTAGCTACCTTGCTACTGGTCTCAATCACCCTCTTACAAGGACAGAATGACTATGGCTAATATCCATTAAAAACGAACATCACAAAATCCGAATACGTTGAAAGATACGATATTCCTGAAACCTTGCGAGGTTCAGATTTTGTTGAGATTTCAAGTTCTGAAGCAAGAAATACTTGCCAGAAGTATCGGTCGGTCACGAAGGTTCAAGTGATTTTCCGTAGTGTGCCAGATGACCCGCACCGCGAGATTACACTCGTGTCGGTTCGGATTAAACCCGAACAAGCTCCCAAGGATAACGTCTGGACGATTGCGACGCTGAAGGGAGTCAGAGAAGCCAGTATCGCAGAACGTCAAATGGACGTCGTGGTATAACCTAAAAGAACCACTTGGGAGTTCCGTCAAAGGAATCCCAATCCTTTAGGTTTGGGAGGGGTCAACAGCTGCCGTTTGGTTTCATTCACAATGTGCTTATAGTTCCAAGAAAGAAATTAAGTATTCAATGCTGTTCACCGCGGCAACGGCGATATGTTGTGCATCCGGCATCAAGTTTTGTGGTACAGCACCAGCATCTATAAGGTCTTGGGCAAGCATATTAGCCGCTGGGGACATATCCAATACGGTTAAATCCGCCAACACCTCACGCCTTCGTTGGGCTGCTATTGGATCACCTTCCCTGATTTCACTGACAACTATGTTTGAAATAATAAACTCAAAGTTGCCGGCGTATTCCGTCCACAGTTGTTGCGTTGCTTGTTGCCGGGCGGCCAATGTTACATCGTGGCTCGGTCTTGCTACTAAATAACTGACCACAGTTGTTTCGACGTAAACTTTTGGCTTAAGTGTATTATATTGTATCATACAATGCGGTTTTTGTCAAATTACGGAGCCGTTCAGCAGTGTTAACGCAGCCTCCATAGTAGCACCGTGCCGTCGCCGCTGCCACTGGTGAGTGTGCGTCCATCCGGACTGAATGCTACACTGAAGATATTTTGTGTATTGTCAGTAAGGGTATTCTTGAGAAAAATGAGCAGTAGCCCTGTTTTCATCGTGAAACCTTTCCTTACCTATAACGTTTTTTACACGCGCGTATGCGTCAGCGGCTCCCAACCGAGTAGACGTTTCGCTTTTGAGAGGTTAATCTCCTTCTGTTCATGATCTCCAGCGATAAAGAAAGCGTCAAAGCCTTCATGTTCAACCGAGATGGCAGCGAGGTAAGCAGTCGCTAAGTCTTCCTCATCCGTCCACCAGATATGCACTGACGAATCTTTCGGTTGGTTGTAACGCTCAAGCCACTGTTCACGTGTAGAAGGACCCGTGATTCGCAAAGCGATAAGCGACATACCGTGTTCTCGCGCAAAGTATTCGCAAACCTGCTCCCCGAAACCCTTGGTTAACCCGTAGACACCGGGGTTGTCACGTGGCACGACATCTTCATAAGGAAAGTTATTCCGGGTCCGTTCATGCACGGTGAAGGTGCTTGTATAAACAGCGTGCCGGATACCTGCTTCCTTCGCGGCGTGTAGCACGATATGCAGACCCTTTGCATTCACCTCGTAGTTTGCGATGATGTCGCTGAAATCCGCGACAGAGGATCGATCGCTCGTCGGTTGCAGCATGACCATATAAACAAGCGTATCCATCCCTTTCAATGCTTCTTGAACAATATCTGGCTCGGTAACGGATCCTTGGATGTAGTCTACAGAGGTATCTTTAGGCGGATTGACATCCAGCACCCGAAAATTGTGGTGGCTCTTCATATAAGGAAGCGTCATTGTTCCAACGTGACCAGAACCACCTACAAGTAAAACGTTCATCTCTTAGTCTCCTATCGTGTCCGCGCAGCGGTCAACTATAGTGAATTCCATGATTGCTTGGAGGCAATACACGATATTTGTTTACTGAAAAATCTCCTAACTTTCAATCATAATAAAGAAAATACTGATTGACATTTTTCTCGTGCTTTAGGTCTTGATAAGCTTGACGAACTATCTCGTGAGTTCGCCATCGCGTTTGATAATCACTGACAATGAACTTGGCATAATATTTCAGGGCTTCGGTTTTGTAGAACGCCGCACGTTCTTTAACATTTGCCGCGTCTTCAATCGGGTCTGATCCCTCCGGACTCAGTTCAGGATATGCCAAAGCTGCCCATGTACCGTGATAGAGCCTCGCAATGTCATAGTAAGCCATAGATACCTCGAAGTAGCCACTGTTTGTGTACTTCTTGACATAGGCTAAGAGAACTAGGATCGTTTTCTCTACGTCTACTATGGCTTCTAATGGACGATTCTTATGGATGAGATAGTATTCAGCGATTGGGGCCCAACGACTCTTGGGGTAAAGTGCCAGCAATCGTTCCAAGAAACCATAATGGTAAAAATACTCGCCCGCCATCTCGCTGTAATGTATATCTGCCCCTAAACGATCTACAGCCTCGCGTTTTTTCCGCAGCCTCTGAGATCTGGGATCATCCTCACTAATATTACCGTAATCCGGGTAGCTCCTCAATGCGTCCTGTTCAGTCGTGATATTTTCAGCGACTTCGACACCGAGAGTGTGCGCAATCCAGAGTGCCTGCTCTTGTGCTTGGCTTTTTTCACGGCTCATCAACAGCGGTTCAAGCGCAATCATGGCTTCATAGAATTTTAGTTCTGTAATTAGAGACTCCGCCTTTTTCAGGGGGACTTCCGTTTCGCCAAACGATAACATCACAGCCAAAAAATAGAAAATCATCACAAAAAACTTTAGAAATCTCATCATTTTTTCCTCATCTAAATTTTCTAAAATCTACGACACAGAAAAACGCAACACCGAAGCGACGCTTTGCCTCCTATTTTATGCCTATTGCGTGACTTATTTGAATGTTTGACACACCGTCAGTGTTAATATCTGCTGCGATAGAGACAGGTTACGGTGGTGTGGAGAAGTCCCATAGGAGTATCGTGCTATCTGTCCTCCCGCTGGCGAGCGTCTTCCCATCGGGACTGAATGTCAGACTTGAGACACCACCCGTATGTCCCTTAAGCGTTTTGAGGTGTTCACCAGTTTCAGCATTCCACACACGGATTTCTCCGCTCAAAGTCCCATTGCTGAGAGATCTGTCCCAGTAATACCAGTCTCCACTAACGATATAGTTCCCATCCGGACTGAACACCACGCTTGAGATCACATCTTTATGTCCTGTGAGGGTTTTGAGAAGTTCGCCAGTGTGGGCATTCCATAAGCGGACTTCCTCACCGGCACTGTATATGCCTTCATAACCCATCCAATGTCCGCTGCCGCTGGCGATAGTGCTTCCGTCTGGACTGAATACTACACTATTGACTACAGACGTATGACCTTTGAGAGTTTTGAGAAGTTCACCTGTGTGAGCATTCCATAGGCGAATTTCTTGCCCCACACACGTCCCCTGATCCTCGCCTCCACCTAAATATACCAACCTCCCACTCCCACTGGCAATAGTGTTTCCATCCGAACTAAAAGCGACAGTGTTGACGTTTTCGACATGCCCTGTGAGGGTTTTGAGGGGTTCACCGGTGTTGGCGTTCCATAAGCGGATCGTTCTGTCGTTACTTGCACTGGCGATTGTCTCACCGTCCGAGCTGAAAACGACACTATTCACCGAATCCGCATGTGCCATCAGTGTTTTGACGGGTTTACGTGTGTTAACATTCCATAGGCGGATGGTTCCGTCGTCACTCGCACTGGCGATTGTCTCTCCATCCGGACTCAAAACGACGCTGTTGACAGGTTCCGTATGCCCTATCAGCGTTATGAGGAGTCGGTTAGTGTCGGAATCCCATAGGTGGATATTGTTCTCACCACAACTAACAACCGTGTTACCATCTGGACTGAAAACTACACTTCCGATTGAACCTATATCTTCTCCTCTGAATTTATCTTCTGAACCTATATTTTTCGTAAGACGTGCGCGGTCTAGGAAAGTATGAGCATTCCAGATAGATATACCCATTTCATTTCCAATCGCGCATGTATTTCCATCTGGACTGAAAGCTGCACTGAACGCAGGAACGTACACATTTTTAATGAATTCACCGGTGTTGACATCCCATAAGCAGACACCGTCTTCGCCAGTACTGATGAGCGTATTTCCATTTGGACTAAAAACCACGCTGTTGACAGACTTCGTATGTCCTACAAGATATTTGATGAATTCACCCGTGTGAGTATTCCATAGACGAATGGTTCCATTACCACTGCCGGCGGCGATAGTGTTTCCGTCTGGGCTAAAAACGACACTGTTGACCTCACGACCCTCAAAATCTTCAAACGCCGTGCGTTTTTCGAGAGTTTTGAGGAGTTTGCCAGTCTGAACATCCCACAAGCGGATGTTGCTGTCCCATTTATCTCCGCTACTGGCGAGCGTTTTTCCATCCGGACTGAAACATACACTCAAAACTTCATGGGGGCCTCCGAATGATTTGAGATATTCGCCTGTTGTGATATCCAATAACGTGGTTCCTATACTTCCCATCTCCGATTCCTCGCCGTTGCCGGTGGCGATAGTCTTTCCATCTGGACTAATTGCAACGCTAAGTATAGAGACAGAAATTTTGAAGGTTTGAATATGCTTGCCTGTGTGCCTATTCCACACCCAGGCGGTTCCGTCTTCATTACCACTCACGATGATACTTCCGTCTGGACTGAATGCGACACTACTGACAGGTCCCATATTTCCCGTAAGGAGTGCTATCTCTTGATACGTCGTCATATCGTAGAGCCAGATACCGATACTTCCTGCGACTGCTAAATGCTTGCCATTCGGTGAATATGCTATTTGTTTTACACTGCCTTTCCCGAGGCGTGCTTTGGCACCCTCCGGCAGGCTCCATCGTGTGGTATCTTCGGCGAGGGCGTTTAGTTGAGAGAGCATAAGAAGAAAGGTGAACGTCAAAAATGTTGAAAAGACGGTTTTTTTCATGAGGTAAATCTCCGATACGCACCCTCAGCAGCGACGGTTTAAATTGCGTTTCCCTAAGGCATCTCACTAATTAATCCCTGCCTGCAGAAGTTTGGTGTTACCTACGAACTTACGCAGATAGGCGATAAATCGCATCACTACCAACAGGGGCACCTTCAAAATACGTGTGTTTCTCAAAAATAGAGGGGTTCGTAGTCGCGCAATTCATTGCGCTTGCGTAAGTCCTGTTACCCTTGATACGCATAAACACGATGCTGGATCCGCAGATCAAAATCGTCATTTGGATCCCACGTCGGCATATCTGTTGGCACTTCGTAAGGGAACTGTTCTGCGTCCGATGGATACGGATTCGTGCGGCGTTCGTGGAGTGCGCGTTGATACATTTTACAGCGTTGCGTCAAGAACTCCGATTGCCACCACTTGTACCGCTCGTTCCACCGCGGTGTCCGCTGATCAAAATAAATGACGCGGCGAAGTGTTTCACTTGTGTTGATTTTACTGCCGTGCAAGACTTTGGTATGGTGAAGTAAAATGTCACCCGGTTCCACCTCAGCAGGTACAGCATCTGGACGATCAAAATTGACTTCACCTTTATCAATGATTTCTTGCGCTTCTTCAATTCCCCAAAGATGGCTTTTCGGAATGACCCAGACGCACCCGTTATCAACAGTCGAATCATCAAGATATATGTCAACGTTGAAGATCGGGTGATTTTCTCGGATTGCGTTGCCGTCCCGATGCCACCGGACAGAAGAACCGTGTTTCGGAAGTTTGAAAACGAGGGATTCATAGCACGGTATAAAATCGGGTCCGATGATTCGGTGCAGCAGATCCCCAATGGACGGATGTGCAAGTAACCGCAGGGAGAAGTCGTTCGGATGGGAATGCAGATAAGTCAAATAATAAGGGATCTTTTCAGGGCCACGGTTGCACCATTCATCTGCCGGTCCGCCTGCCAAAATCTCGTCAATAAGCCGTTGGCTTTCGCTTTGCGTAACAGCGAGTTCATCGGGTTGGATCACCCCTTTCAGGATGAGATAGCCGTTATCGTTGAAGAATTGGATTTCGTTATCAGTTATTTTTTTCATTTTTTTAATTATGGGCCTCCTGTGCATCATTCCATTCCGTTCCATGATGATGTTCGGTGAATTCGCAGGTTCCCTGGGAATCTGCTCGGTTTCTTATTCGACCCGGATCAAATCAAACCATCAGAATTTAATCGTCAGCAATCGTAGCATGCCACGCCGAAACAAATTCTTGTACAGATGGGTATCGCAATTGTTTGTCTGTATGCGTCGCTTTTTTTGCGACGTGCCACATCGCATCGTTCCCCTTCCAATCGTCTCGTGAATCGCTGTTGTTGGCGAGCAATACGAATGCTGTCCGCCCTAACATAAAGACGGTTGTTCTTTCGTCGATTCGTTCGCCTTTCTGAAATTCCTCTGGTGCCATAAAGCGACTTGAACCGTACAACCGTCCGCGGTCATTTATGAAAGGTTTCGGATGGTAGTGGTCAAAATCGTACAGATGTATCCGCTTTTTCTTAAAGTCATAAATGATGCAGCCGTCGTAAAAATCTTCAGCGATGAAACCCCATTTTTCGATGCGGACGTGGACATCATAAATAACGTTAAGTGCATCGATGATTTCAGCTGCTGGCAACGCACAAAACCTATCGCGCGGATGTATTTCACCCGGATTAAGTTCCCTTTCAGGACGCAATCCTTCACCGTCTACCCAATCATAGACCAATGTAAATCCATTGGGAGTCGTGAAGGCGTTGTGCAATTGAGGGAGTGCCTCGTGCTGGACAGCAGCGTGGAAGCGAACAGCCTGTTTGAGCCACGTGATGGTTTGTGGTATGTTACCGTGTTTGACGAACCAACGTTGGTCATCTATCACTGCCTGAAATGATTGACATCTGGAATCGTGTTCCGGGAACTGATACGCGATTTCACCGATCTGTTTCAGGTATGTTTCGATATCTGTTTCAATCTCCGTAACGTGCAGCAGTGGGTGCTCGGTGGGCATTTCTTATGTCCTCATTGGGTACGACGAAGTTATCGTCTAACCGTGTCGCGTCGGTTTTGTGAGATTGGAATAGTAGTATACACTAAAAGGAGAAAAAAGTCATCTTTTTCTTTCATCTACAGATAGGGTGTCAAATCCCAGAGAAGGATAGAACCGTCAAAACTCGCGCTTGCCAAAAGTTCATTGTTTGGCGAAAAAGCAAGTCCTTGTATATCTGTCGGATGTCCCAAAAATGTGGCGATCAACTTACCTGTCTCAGCTTCCCACAAATGGATAGGCGCCTTCTTCAAACCCTGCTGCCACCATAGACCGCCAGCCAAGTACTTTCCACATTGCGAAAATGCTAATGCCATCATATTATCATAGTGTTTGGGTAAAGATATACGTTTATGAATTTGACCCTGTTTTATGTCCCACAACAAGATTTCTGGGTGTCTTAATTCTCCGCCACATGCTAAATATGAACCGCAGGGAGAAAAGGCGAATTTAAAATATATCCCATCCACTGGTGCTGTTTCCTCACTTTGTATTACTGCAAAAATTTCACGGCGACTAATATCCCATAACATGTAATCTGGTGCTTCCTCTCCGCCACAAGCCACATACAAACCACACGGAGAAAACCCCCCGACATTTCCAACCTTATCGCCTGGAAATTCATGTATCTCTTCACCGTGTTCAACATCCCATAGTCGCGCAGACTTACCACAAAATTCTTGACTTAGAAGAAATCTGCCATCTGGACTGAATTCCAATAGTGTAATTCGGGATTGGTCGTGTGGGAGGTATTTAAGTTGGTGTTTGAGTTTACATTGTTCATGCTCAGTTTGTGCATTCCATACTACGATTGTTCCTTCCTCATCAGCACATGCGAGAAGATTTGCTGCGGGTGTAAATGCCTGCTGTACCCATGCTTTGCCGTGCCCCGTCAATTCAACGATTGGCGACTCTATGTTTTCAATGTCCAGAAGTGCGACGGTTCCTTTGCTAATGCTAACAATATAACTATCACCATTGGAAAATGTGAATAGGTGCTGTCTTCCTCCGGTTCGTCGTGGACGCTTACTTTCAATGTCCCATAATAATGCCTCAGCAAGTACCTCGACTCAACGCCTAACGTTTTGCCATCCGCCGAAAATACAACTGAATATGGGTCATAAGTAGGTTGATAGTCAGATTTTTGCGTATGTGAGTTTCCATAGAACCACACCTTGATGCCGCCATCTCCGGATTCGTGTGCCAATCGTGATCCGTTTGAAAAACGGACTGTCCCCCATACTCCGCCAATATCCTCTATAGTAGAATAAAGTTTCTCATCACTTTCCAAATCCCATACAGTGATGATACTTTCACCAAACCTTTCAATATAGGAGATTGCCGTTGCACGCAAAACACCTTCCGATGAGTAAGATGGATTCATGTCCGCCTCACCATAATCGGTGTATATTTGAATCTGCTGCCAGTTAACCGTGTCCCAGACGCGGACGGTTCCATCCTCTTTTCCACCGGAGGCGAGAAATCTACCACACGGCGAAAAGCAGAGGCGATAGATAGAACCGGTGTGCCCTGTGGGGCAAGCAACTTGTTCACCGCTTTCTATATTCCATACAATTATCGATTCAGCATCGCTACCTGCCTCGTCACGACCTGTGGACGCAAGCAGACGCGTATCGGGCGAAAAGGTGATCGGCATGAAGCGACCGCCTTTTTCAGGTTTGCAGCTAAATTTTTCAAGAGGTTCCCCCGTTTCTGGCTGCCAGAGGCTGACAGTACCAGTAGCACTATCGCTTGTAGCGAACCGTTGACTGTTAGGCGAAAAGGTGCAATGATTCCATTCTGTTTCTATCTGCGTTACACGCAAACCTTGTTGGATGTCCCACACCTCTATGAGGTTCTCCCAGTCGCTTGTAGCGATCCATTTTCCATTAGGCGAAAAAGTGGCTACAAATACGCCTCGTTCCGCACCCCATAGTGCGACAGGCGACATTGTCTCTACTTCATACCACCACAGTCCTACCCTTGTTCCCACAGCAAGATAATGTCCATCCGGGGAGAATGCCAGAGTCTCTACAATGCCTTGTCCCAATCGCGCCACTGCACCTTCGGGGAGTGCCCAAGTTGTTATATTATCTCCGTCTGCATCCATCGGCGCAGGGACTACTAACTTTTTATCTTCCATCAAAATATCTCCTTACATTCTACAGATAAGGCTTCAGATCCCAGAGATAAATCACGCCATCATATCCACCGCTGATTAATAAAGTGCCGTCCTGCGAGAACGCGAAACACTGAACATCGGTAGTGTGTCCCCAGAAAGTCGCGATATTTTCACCAGTTGCTACTTTCCACAAGCGAATAGGTACCTTCTGTAAACCGCCTTGCCACCATGCGCCAGAAGCCAAATATTCCCCACAGGGCGAGAAGCATAACGCAATCGCTCTTTGACTTTCTTCGGGCTGTGGGATCGTCATAACGGTTTTCCCATCTGTTGCATCCCACAACATAATATCGCCTCGATGGCCACCAGCGATTATGTCACCAAGTGGTGAAAACGCTACACCCACATCAGTATAACGACCTATCCTTTTTCCTACCGGTGCGGATAAATCCATCTCAGTAATCTGTTCCCCTGTATCGACATCCCACAGTAGGGCAGTTCGATCTATTGAGATGCTCGCGAGCCTTTTTCCATCGGAGTCAAACGCCAACGTCCGAATAGCTTTTAGATGTCCTATAAGTACTGCACACTTTTCCCAATTCCCTCTCCGATTCCGACCATTTGATGAAGAAGGGCGTTCCCATACATGGATATTGCGATCTCTATCAACAGCGGCGAATCGGTGTCCTGTCGGCGCGAGTACCTCTGTCGATATCAGTTCCGATTCAGGGAAAGGGATTACAGCAATAGACTCGCTGCTGCCAAACGTCCGCACTTTTGGGGTGTCTTCATCTCTACCTGTAGCAAAGATTTTACCGTTAGCAGATAGATAAACCTTATATGTTTTATCTGGCAGTTCTTTTTCAGTTGGGTGTCGCACGGACTGATTTAAAACGTCCCATAAGAATGCTTTCCGACCCCAGTACGTAGCCATTATTGTTTTTTCGTCCGGCGTGAGGACTAATGAACCGACAGTGACAGCCTTTGTGGGTCCTTGAATGGTCGGGGACGCTTGATCGGTAGGTCTACCTTTCGTCCAGATTTTGATTTCATAATTATCCGTATACGCTAAGTGTGTACCCCTCTCCGAAAAACGCACGAAAGGGATTGGGCCCTGAGATTCAAATGTATCGACTTTTTCGTCTTTTTCTAAATGCTGGATCTCCATCTTGGATTGAGATGGAAAAACGACTGCGGCAATCAATCCGCCCTCCGGTGGATAATACGGATGCATCTGAGCATCCTCATGTTTGGTATAGGTTTCCTCAAGCTTTCCACTTTCCACGTTCCAGACCTGAATTCTGCCGTCTTGCCCCCCTCTGGCAAGAAACCTTCCACACGGCGAAAAGCGGAGCCGCCCCCACCGCTCCTCGGACCAGTCAAGTTGAGCAACTTGTTCACCTGTCTCGATGTCCCACACGGCAATGAATTCAGCGGTCCGGCTATCTCTGATGTAACACGTCCCCGCTAACAGGCTTAAATCTGGAGAAAAGCAGGTAGGATAGACATAGGTGGTCGATAAGATCTCAGTTTCGCTGAGTAGTGCACCGGTTTGTGGGGACCAAGACTGAACTTTTCTGTTATACTCGCGTTCATTAAACACAACGAGGCGTTCTCCATCTTGAGAAAAAACAGGCTTGGAAAGTCCCCAACGGTCCTGTGCCTTCGTAAGTTCCATCTCAGCAATACAGACCTTGTTCCGAATGTCCCACACTCTGATTGCTTCGTGGTATCTATGTAAGGCAATCCATTGACTATCAGGTGAAAATGTAACATTGTCAATATACCCCCTGTCCGTTTCCCACAATGCGATTGGCGATAGCGTCGAGGGTTCGTATAACCAGAGTCCTATATTTGTTCCTACAGCGAAGTGCTGTCCATCCGGTGAGAATGCCATATCACTGAGACAACCTCGCCCCAATCGAGTAATAGCACCTTCAGGAAGTGCCCATTTAACTATGTCACTGTCGTCAAAACCAAAGGAAGTGGCTGCTTGTGTGTTCCTATTTCCCATAAAAATATCTCCTTGTATTTACTGGGATAATTTAGTTCTCCATACGTTTTTTAAGTTTGTTGGTTTGGAGTAGGGCAATTTATTGCCCGTTATACATACGTTTAGAACGTGCGATGAATCGCACTACTACAAACCAATTTGTTCGTAGTAGGAAACCTTTTATAGGTAAGGTGTCAGATCCCAAAGGTAAATCGCCCCGTCGTGTCCGCCGCTGACTAATACGGTGTTATCCGCTGAAAACGCGAAGCACTGAACATCAGTGGTGTGTCCCTTGAAAGTGGCGATGTTCTTACCCGTTGCGACCTCCCATAAGCAGATAGCGGTCTTTTTTTTCCCCGTTCCACTTTTCCACCAAGCACCCGCAGCCAAATATTGACTGCATGGCGAAAAGCACAATGTAACTGACCTCTGATTTTCTTCCGATTGCGGAATCGTCATAACGGTTTTTCCGTCTGTTGCATCCCACAAGACAATCTCATTCCACAGTCCGCCAGCGATGATATTACCGTCTGGTGAAAATGCTATCCCAGTGTCGGATTCACGGTATGCTCTGCGTCTTGGTGCCGGTGTTAAAGGGAGCTCAGCAATCTGTTTACCTGAATCAACATCCCACAAACTGGCTTTCCAATCCCGTGACCTTGACATACTTGCGAGTCGTTTTCCATCTGGGCTAAATGCCAATCCTGTTGGACTGTGCAACAACCCGTAAGTAAATTCCTCATCGTTGATGATCGTGGTACGCTTTTTCCAACTTTCACCTCTCAAGCACTCCCAGATGTGTATGTTGTCGTTTGTATCTACGCTTGCAATTCGGTGTCCTGTGGGTGAGAACGCTTTGGCGCGTCCCAACCCCCCTTTAAATCCGGTCAGTTCAGCAAGCGGTTCACGTTTACCAACCTCCAACACGTTTAATTTCTCTCCATAGACGTTGATGGCAATCATTTTTCCACTCGGAGATCGGTAGACATTATGTGAGCTTGCAGGTAATTTTTCACCCTGTGGATGGTACGAGTTTTTGCTTCTGATGTCCCATAAAAGAACGTTGTCACCCCAAGACGCGGAGGCGAGCGTCTTTTCGTCTTCCGAGAAAACTAACGTATCCATCGTAGTGATATGTCCAGAGAGCGTTGAAATGGTATGAGCGTCGGAATTATCACCTTTTGTCCAGATTTGGATTTCGCTGGAGTTTACGAGTGCCAATTGTGTTCCACTATCAGAAAAATGAACCGTGCTTCTGTTCCCGCGGTGTTCAAATTCATCCAGTTTCTCGTCTTTTTCTACCTGCAAAATCTCAATCTTGCATTCAGAAACTGCGGCAGTAATCAGTCCATCCTTTGGTGTGTAATGTGGAAATATCTGGGCATCTCCGTAATCAGTATAGGTCATCTCCAGCTGTCCGCTTGCTACGTTCCATACATGTATTGTGCCGTGCTGATTGCCAGCAGCAAGGAACCGTTCACATGGCGAAAAGCAGAATTTTCGCACCTGTTCAGAATATCCTGTGATATTGGTAATTTGTTCTCCAGTTTCTACTTGCCAGATCGTAATTGAATCGCCATCCCCAATATTTCTGCCGATGTTATCTGGATCACTGTTTTTACCTGCCAACAGGCTTAAGCCCGGGGAAAAGCAGAGCGGATAAACATTGTAGGGGTGATCTATTGTTGTTTCTCTTACTTGTTTGCCAGTGTGTGAGTCCCAAACGTAAATCTTCCTATTTTTCATGCGATAATCAGCAGCAACGAGGCGTTGTCCATCTTGAGAGAAAACGGGTGGACAAATCTCTTGATTATCGAATTTCTCCATTTGTGCTATACAAGCACCGCTTTGAATATTCCATACTATTAAATTTCCGGCAAACGTGCGCATGACAATCCGATGGCTATCCGGTGAAAATGCGACAGCCCCGATCATTCCGCGTTCGGTATTCCAAAGAGCAATCGGGGAGAGTGTCGGGAGTTCATATAACCAGAGTCCGATTGATGTGCCAACAGCGAAGTACTGTCCGTCGGGTGAGAATGCCATATCCCGAACACTACCACGCCCCAATCGAGCAATTGCACCATCTGGGAGTGCCCAAGTCGTCACATCTTCACCGTCTATATTGGGCAGCGCGGCGGCAGCAGAATTTTTATTTTCCATGAAAATCTCCTATCGGATGCTCGCAATCTGTGCATCGCGAACAAAGTTGTTTATGGTATCTGGCAGGAATGTTATGTGCAAAACCGTTGATGGGGGAACAAGACGAGAGAGCTGAACGCCATTAAAATATCTGCTTGCAAGCTTTGTTTAAATAGTATATCATATACATGTCAAAAATTTAATCTTTTTTCAAGGAAACCGAAAATTTATTTTGTATTGCGTAGCGTGCTATAGAAAATACAGGAAACCCTTTTATGCGACACAACCTCTTCGTTCCGAACAAAATGCCTTATGCCAAAGGAAAAAACCGCCCAGATGTCCCGTGTATCTTGTGTGCAATTGTGGAAAAAAATGATAAAGTCGAACGACTTGAGGTGTATCGAACCGAACGCTTTACTATCTCGCTTAACCTCTATCCTTACAGTCCGGGGCACCTTTTAATCTTTCCAAATCGGCATATCGTTGATGTACGGGAGTTGAATCAAGAAGAGGTTCAAGAACTTCACGAACTCCAATGCCTCTGTTTTGAGGTATTGACGCGCGCTTACCAGCCACGCGGCTTCAATGTCGGTTATAACATGGGGGATGCCTCCGGGGCGAGTATCCCGCATTATCATCTGCACGTTGTTCCTCGATATCCGCGTGAATTGGGGTTCATGGATGTTATCGGCGGCGCACGCATCATCATTGAAGATCCGAACGCTACGCAAGAGAAACTTGTACAGATATTTCAGGAATTGACAATGTAGTTGTCAGTTAACAGTTAACAGTTTTCAGTTACAAGAGGTTTTTGATAGTTTCAGGGTTGCCTCTTTAACTGAAAACTGAAAGATTTTTTTCGCAGAAAAAATCGCACTGAAAACTGACAACTATTCTCCACGAAAGGAAAAGCATAATGAGCAATCCGGCGTATAATCTTTTAGCCGAAAAGTTAGAGAAACAGGGAATCCAGGTAGAAACAGTCAAGGCTCATCTCAAAGAGCAGCACATTGAAACACCGTCATGGGGCTACGGTAATTCTGGCACTCGATTCGGAGTCTTTGAGCAGCCCGGCGCGGCGCGAAATGCAGCAGAGCGTTTGGAAGACGCTGCCACCGTTCACCGCTTCACTGGCATTGCGCCGACTGTCGCACTCCATATTCCGTGGGATAAAACCGACGATTGGGGTGCCTTGAAGCAGTACGCCGCGGATGTCGGTATCGGCATCGGTGCGATCAATCCGAACGTCTTCCAAGATCAGGCATATAAACTCGGAAGCGTCTGCAACCCGGATGCTGAGATCCGGCGACTCGCCATTGACCACATGCTGGAGTGTGTTGACATTATGGAGAAAACAGGTTCCGATCTGCTGAGTTTGTGGTTCGCAGATGGCACCAACTTCCCCGGTCAGTCGAACTTCAGAAAGCGCAAGCAGTGGATGGAGGAAGCGTTAGCAGAGGTCTACGATGCACTTCCAAATGCCACTCGGATGCTCATTGAATACAAATTCTTTGAACCGGCGTTCTATCATACCGACCTCCCCGATTGGGGTACTGCTTACCTCATGGCGACGAAACTCGGTGAGAAAGCGCAAGTCCTCATCGACTTGGGGCACCATCCACAAAGCACAAATATTGAGTTCATCGTCGCTTACCTCATTGACGAAGGGAAACTCGGTGGGTTCCATTTCAACTGCCGGAAATACGCTGATGACGATCTGACGGTCGGTTCCATCAATCCGCAGGAACTTTTCCTAATTTACACCGAGTTAGTTGCTGCCGAGCTTGATCCGAATACGGAAACCGATATTGCTTACATGATTGATCAGAGCCACAATCTGAAACCGAAGGTGGAGGCGAGCATCCAATCTGTTTGCAACCTACAAAAGGCATACACAAAGGCACTTCTCGTTGATCGCGAAGCACTCGCAGCTGCACAAGATGCCGCTGACTTGGTTGAAGCGGAAAGTATTCTTCAACGTGCTTACGAGACGGATGTGAATCCACTGCTGGAACAGGTCCGCTTGGAAATGGGACGCGACCTACACCCGTTGGCAGCCTATCGGAAAAGTGGTTATTATGAAAAGATTAGTGCTGCGCGCGTCGGTGGCGAAAGCCAAGGCTGGGCATAGGTACATTTGACAACACAAGTGTTTGTAGGCGTGCTTTCTAAGCGCGCCTTTCTTATGGAATCTCTAAGAAAAATATGACGAAGATTAAAATCGGAATTATCGGTTCGGGCGGGATGGCGCGGCACCATCTCTCCCGATTTGATTCAATGGAGGCTGCTGAAGTCGTGGCGATCGCCTCCAGAAATGAGCAGACAGGAAACCAACTTGCCGCAGCACATAACGCTGTATTTATCCCGGAATGGCATCGCCTTGTTCAACGCGAAGATATAGACGGCACCGTTATCTGTACGCATAACGACAGCCACGGTGAGATTGTCCTTGCGGCGTTACAGGCGGATAAACACGTCTTTGTGGAGTATCCACTTGCAAGTGATGTCGGTGAGGGAGAGGCGGCATTGAGGCTTGCCGAAAAGCGGGGTCGTGTTTTGCGGGTTTCACATCCAGAAGTCGTTTCCAACACCCACAAGGCACTCAAGCAGAAAATAGGCGAACTCGGCGACTTGCTACTCACCTCTTTTGTGCGTCTCACACCGGGTCGCGGTGCCCGTCCTGAGATTCTTTTCAATCTACCGGTGTCAGGCACGCCTGCGCACTTCTTCATCTACCATATCTACCCGATTGTGGATTTTTTCGGTGGTGCTGCCTCCGTTAAAAGGAATGAGGTCTACGAAGGACTGGTGGAGAACGGGCAGTATGATCGGTTTGTCAATACACTCACTGTTGAATTCAAGCGGGGCGGCATCGGACAGTGGACATGGGCAGGTGGTATAGCTATTAACGCTGCCGAGGAGCATGAGCGATACGTCCTCACTGAAGGCACGATAAGCGATGCGGGTGGCGAGTGGCACTGCACGACACCCGCTGGCGTAACACCGCTCATAATCCCAGATTCACCACAACCGACGCTTCAGGAGTTATGGCTTTCTGAAATCCGAGATGCTGTTAATCAACCGCCATGTTTAGAGGACGCAGCGGTTGCGCTGGAGTCAGTCCGTATCAGCCTTGCGTCTGGAGAATAAGCAGTGGGCTGGTGAGGATTTTCTGTCTCCAGAGGCTCAATTGAAAGTCTACATCCGAATGCGTTAAGAATGGTTTTGAGCGTATCAATCGTCAAAACTTTGTCGCTTGATAGTTCTTTCGAGAGAGCCTCCGGATCAGCGTTAATTCTCTTGGCAAGTGCTGATATGCCTCCTTCTGCTTCGGCAACGGTTCGAAGTGCCAGTAGGACTACTCGCGGGTCTCCAAAAGTTTGGTATTCTTCCATAATTGCTTGGAGATAACCCTTCACGCGGCTCGGATCAGAGGCGAGGCGTTGAACCATATATTCTCGCCATGTTCCCGAATTTTTCATCGGTATATCTCCTTAATATAATGTCTGTTGAAACCATGCAACCGATTTGGCAATGACCGCTTGCTCCCATCCAACGGTATTAAAAGTGTGGTCAGCCGCATCAATAATTTCGAGTTCTGTCAATGCATCACGTCCCTGCATCAATTCGTAGTACCGTTTCCCGTGGGAGACCGGGACCGTCTCATCACCACTGCCGTGGATTACGAGGAGTGGTCCTGTAAACTGCTGAATAAGCGTAGAGGGTGATATGTTAGGAAGTTCTGCATAGAACGCCTTTCCGACAACGTTTGCATTTGATTGCGCGATTTCCTCTGGTGTCGGCGTATGCTTGGACCTCTCCAAGATTTCCTGTTTCCGATCTGGTGGGTCGTCCGAGAGCGGTGCCCACATCACTGTTGACTTCACACGGGTATCTTGTCCAGAGACACACGCTGCCACACAACCTCCCATGCTCAACCCCAAGATACCGATACGTTCAGGGTCTACACGTTGCATGGCACTGAGGACATCAATGGACTTGATAGCATCCGAAACTTCGCCACCGATGGTCATCTCTGAAAAATCACCCTCGCTATCCCCAGAACCGCGAAAATCGAAGCGGAGCGCGTAAAACCCTATAGCGGCAAGTTCCCGCGCTGTTTTAACGAATATTCTATGCGGTTCAACCTTAGTTCCAGTGAATCCATGAAAGAAAACAACCGCTGGACACGGCGTATCGGGAGCCGTTGGTGAATGCAGGACTCCGTTTAGTTGTTGTCCTTTGTTGTAGAATACTATCGGTCTTTCCATTTTGTTTTTTCTTCTCCTTTCCTTGACATTAAAATCTATTTATGATAAACTTATTATATAATAACTTTTCATTCCAATCAGGTTAAATTTGATGGGAGCAAAGTCAATAAGTTTGCAATTATCATTCCAATTACGGGAGATGTTTGAAACCGCAATCGTTTTCCTCTATCCTGCGAAATGCCGTGTCTGTGACGGTTTTCTTGCTGTTGCCTCTATCCCTTATATCTGCGCGAACTGTTGGCAAGATGTTCAATTCCTTGAACCGCCTTGGTGCGATATATGTGGCACACCGGATGTCAACGGGCTTTGTAATGAATGTGCTATCTCCCCGCCTCGCTACGGAAAATTGAGATCTGTTGCATTCTATCACACAACACTCCAACAGGCAATACATCTCTTTAAGTTTCAGAAGAAAAAGGTGTTTGCGCAACCCTTGATTCAACTCATAAATGTGCATATACCTTCAGACTGCGATATTGCAGAATACGACTTTGTGCTGCCGATTCCGATTCATAAAAAACGGCTTCGCGAACGCGGATTTAACCAAGCAGCACTACTTGCCAACGGTATAGCGAAAGTTGAAGACGTGCCGGTCCTCGTAAATACTTTGGTTCGCAAGCGACACACGGTCGCGCAAAGCAGCTTGGACAGAGACGCACGACAACAGAACATCATTGGTGCTTTTGAAGTCCGAAACCCGGATGTTATTCGTGGAAAACGACTCCTAATTATTGACGATGTTTTCACAACTGGTGCTACAATTCGTGAAGCGGTCAGCGAATTGTGGACTGCCGACCCTGCTGAAGTCGATGTTTTGACACTGGCGCGGACTTTGGACACCTGAAAATCCTGAAACTTTTTTCGTCTATATTGCGTATTATATCAATGTTCAGGATAGAACTAAAGTTGAAGGTACGCTTTCACCTTGCAAGATAACGGATTTGAAAGCTGCCTTTAAAAGTGCTTATCATTGCGATAATCATTTAAACTTGTAGTGGGAGGGCTGAACCTTTGCACTTAAATAGCATAAAAATTCGTGGATTCAAGAGTTTTGCTGAAGAGATTGAATTGATACTTGAACCCGGCATCACTACCATTGTCGGACCCAACGGTTGTGGAAAAAGCAATGTCTCCGATGCAATTCGATGGGTACTTGGGGAGCAGAGTGCGCGTGCGCTTCGGTGTACCTCTATGCGAGACCTGCTTTTCAATGGTGGTGCTAATTTTGCGCCTGCACAGAAAACAGAAGTGGCATTACGCTTTTCAAATGTTAATGGCGGCGATCCTAATGCATCCGCAGAAGAGGCACCCAATATTGTTCTCGGATCCCCCGAAGTTGAGGTATCTCGTCACCTCACCCGCGATGGCGAAAGTCGCTATCTAATTAACCAGAGTCCGTGTCGGCTCCGCGATATCAGCGAACTCTTTATGGATACCGGTATCGGTGTTGATGCTTATTCCGTTATGGAGCAGAGCAAGATTGACCTGATTCTGAACGTGCGACCCGAAGAACGCCGCTTTCTATTTGATGAGGTCGCTGGCATTACCAAGTATAAGCACCGAAAAAAGACGGCACTCCGTAAGCTCGAACAGACGGAGCAAAACCTTGTCCGTATCAACGATGTCATTCAGGAATTACAGCACGAGACGCAGGCACTCAAAGAACAGGCAGAGCAGGCGCGGCATTATAATACGCAACAAGAACAGTTAAAACAGTTTGAATTAGACCTCGCGCATCGGGAATACGATAAACTCCATACCGATTATAGCCAAGCACAAACCGACTTAGATGAGATTTTAACCACAGTCGCGACGGCTTCTGAAACGCTTAAAGCTGCTGAAGAACGTATTGAGGAATCCACAGACCGTCAGTCCGAGTTGGACGAAGCGATTCGTGCCGGGCAGACAGCGCTTCGCGAGATTGAAACACAAATTGAGCAAGTTGAGCGTCAGATAGTTCTTCATAAGGAACGGCAGCTCAACATCCAAAAGCAACGCGAACGCGCCCTCCAGATGCTTGAATCTTTGAAGGCACAGCAAACGGCACTGCTCACACAGAAACAAGAGCGGACCCAAGAGCATCAAAAACTTGAGGCATCCCACAAAATAGAGGAGAGCCGATTGGCGGCACGTCGGCAGCTGCTCACACAACTCGCCGAACGAATCACTGCCGCTAAGGCGTCTGTACAAGATGCCCAGACTGCCTTACAGGAAACCGCGACCGAATTGGAAAGCAGCGAGCGCAAACGTCTGGCGATTGAGCACACGTTGAATAGCACCGAGGGCAATCTCAATCGTCTTAAGGAGAATACAGACGCATTAACAACCGAGCACGCGGCTGCTACTGATACGCGCGATGCGATCCAACGCGCTGAAACACAATTGAGGGCGGAATTGGTTCATATTGAAGCCGAGAGGAATCACGTGGAGACGAACCTGCAGGAAAATCAGGACGCACTCCGCAAAATTGAAGCCGAAATTCAAGGTTTACAGAATACCTTAGGCAGTAACGTCTCACGGCTTAAATCGCTGCAGGAATTACAATCCGCTTATGAAGGATACTACGCCGGTGTTCGGGCGGTAATGCAGGCGAGAACCCACTATCCGGATGAGTTTCACGGGGTCTGTGGTGTTGTTGCCGAATTGCTCACGACGGATGCCGAGTATGAAGTCGCGATAGAGGTTGCGCTCGGTAGTGATATCCAGAGTGTGATTACCGAAACTGCTGAGGACGCGCAAAGCAGTGTGGCTTTCCTTAAAAAGCATCGCGCGGGTAGAGTGAAGTTTCTCCCGCTGGATTTTATACGGGAACGCAGATTCTATGATGAGGCACTGCTCAACAAGCCCGGTGTCATTGGCATCGCTCAGGAATTGGTTGACTACGACCGTGAATATGAACCTGCCATGCAACATCTGTTGGGGAATACGCTCGTCATTGAGGATTTGGATGCTGCCGTCGCACTTACCCGTCAGTTCCGTCCGAGGGCACGTCTCGTTACTTTAGATGGAGATATCATTGATACGTCTGGGGCGATCACCGGCGGTCAAATGAGTCAGAAACAGAGTGGTTTACTCGGTCGCGCACGCGAGCTTGAGACACTTGAAAATGAGATCGGGAGATTGACGCGGAACGCTAATCGAAAAACTGAGAAGCGTAAGGCGTACGCCGCGAAAATAGCGGATTTACAAAAGGCGCGGCAGGCCCTCACAGCACAGTGGCAAGATAAACGGGTTGAGAAAGCGTCGGTGACGAAAGACATGGAGCAGGCGAATCTGCAGGTTACCCGGCTTGAACACCAACTCGCCGAGATTCGAGCGGAAAACCGAGAATTAAGCAAAGCCGTTGATGCATCACGCGAGGAACAGGAAGCACTTGAGACTGAAATCGCGGCATTGACGCAAAAGCGTACGCGCACCCAACGGTGGATTGAGCGCGTGTCCGAACAGATTGAGAGCGAAAACAGGAAACATGTTGAGGTTGCCGGCAATTGTCAAGAGATGGAAGTCTTTTTGGCAGGACAGCATCAGAAATTGCAGGGGTTGATGTCCGAGTTAGAAACGATTGAGGAAACGTATCAACGGGCAGCGAAGGATATTGCTGAACAGCAGGCAATTATTGACTCCGATGAACAGACGAAGATTGACCTCGGGGAACAGGTCGCCACTGCCCAACGCGAATTCCTCCGTTTGGAAGGAGATCGGGCCGAAGCCGAAGCACATGTTGATGAACTCACGCAAGAACGGGAGACGCTCCTTCAAGAGGTAGCGGTCCTTCAAAAAGAGATGCGGGCAACCCGTAGAAACTTTGAGAGACAGAATAAAGCACGTCATCAACTTGAAGTTGCAACAACGCAGCTTGAGATGCGGATAAAATCAGTTTCAACCCGTATCCACGATAAATATCAGGTTTCGATTGATGCGCTGCCACCGCTGATGAATGATGAACAGGCGATGGACGAGATTGATCTGCTTGATAGTATCGAGAAGTTAAAGGCGGAACTTTCGGGCATGGGTGCAGTGAACCTTAAAGCAATTGAGGCTTACGAGGAACATAAGAAGCGCCACGATTTCCTTGTTGCCCAGCGCGACGATGTCCAGCAGTCGATGCAAGCCACCATTCAGGCGATACAGAAGATCAATCAGACCTCAAGAGAGGTATTTCTTGAGACGTTTGAGCAGGTACAGGCAAATTTCCAAGAGGTATTTACACAACTCTTCGGCGGTGGTGAAACGGAGTTACTATTGACGGATCCGTCCGATGTGCTTGAATCCGGTATCGACATTATTGCGCGTCCCCCCGGCAAACGTCCGCAGAGTATCACCCTGCTTTCGGGTGGCGAACGTTCATTGGTCGCGATAGGACTCTTGTTTGCTGTCTTTAAAATCAAGCCGAGTCCGTTCTGTGTACTTGACGAAGTTGATGCGGCACTTGACGAAGCGAACGTGCTCCGCTTCGCAAATCTCATCCGTGCTTACGTCGAAAATACGCAGTTCATCATCATTACGCACAACCGCCGTACGATGGAAATCGCTGACGCGATGTACGGCGTGACGATGGAACAGGCGGGTATCTCAAAGATTGTCTCTGCCAAGTTTGCTGAGTAGCCGAATATGGACAGACTGAATCGTGAGCAACTCACAATCCGACCGCTCACCGAACGCCAGCACAAGATGACGGTGGCGGATGTCTACCCGTTAGACGCGGCTATCCTACCCTGTGAAAATCCCAATCTCCGTATTGTTGCGGATCGGATTGTTGAGGCGCATCGCGCCGGGAAGCAAGTCATCTGGATGATGGGCGCGCACGTCATGCGGCGTGGCAACTCTCGCTTTATCATCGACTTGATGGAACGCGGCATTATCACGCATATCGCCACTAACGGCGCGTGTGCTATCCACGACTTTGAACTTGCGCATATCGGCGCAACGCTTGAAGATGTGGAAGACTATATTTGGGACGGTAAGTTCGGCAATTGGGAGGAGACGGGACGCTACCTGAACGAGGCAATTGTTCGGGGGTATCGCGATAAACTCGGTTTCGGAGAAGCGGTTGGTCGATTAATCCAAGAAGGTGAACAGGGTATCTCTTTTCCGCATCGCGATGTGAGTATGTTTGCCGCGGCGTATCGCTTAGGTGTGCCGTTCACCGTTCACAAGGGTATCGGTTTTGATATTATTGACCAGCATCCTGCTGCCGATTATGCTGCGATGGGATGGACGACAGGCGAGGATTTTCTGCGTTTTGCGCACAGTGTGTCTCAATTGGAAGACGGTGTTTTTCTTAATTTAGGCTCTGCTGTGATGGGCCCCGAAGTCTACCTCAAAAGCCTCTCAATGGCACGCAACATCGCAACCCAACGCGGAGAAGAAATCCGACATTTCACGACCGCGAACTTTGACCTCATCGATTTCCCCGATTTCCAAGATGAGGGTGTACCTACCGATGCCCATTACTACCACCGCCCCAAAAAGACGATCCTCATCCGTACCGTGAAAGATGGTGGCGAGGGTTACCATATCTCTGGTGATTTTTCCGTTACTGTCCCGCAGTTATACCGTTCAATAACACTGTCGCTGTAAATTTAACCTCGCCCGCGCCCTGAACGCTAACGTGTATATTTCAACTTGACCCCAAGTTCTTTGGCAACCTCCTCAAGTGAAATCAATTCTGCGGTTCCTGCTTCGACCTCTGCAACGCTACGTTCCAGCCTTTCAGCCACCTCCGGACGCAATTCTAACCCCTCATCTGGGTCATAATAGTAATCTTCAAGGAACTGTTCCAACTCCAAATAGCACACAAAAAATTCAAGGAATGCTGCTTTCAACTGATCTGTCCCGGCGACCGGTGGTAATGTTTTCTGTAGTTTAGCAACCTGTGCACGTGCTGCAAAAAGTTCCCAATTTGCAAGCGTCTCCATTAACGCACGGAAGTCGTCATCCGATAAGGCTCTGACTTTTATCTCCGGTTGTGGATCGGTGGTCAGCGGTCTGTCGGTCATCCGTCGTGCTATCCGTCCTGCAGGCGAAGTTTTTCGCACAGTTTCCACAGCTGCAACGCGCTTCTGCAGGGGCGCGAATATGTCGGATGCCCGCAATATTGAAAGCAGTGATTCCTCGTGTTCTTCTAACTCGAATGCCAGTCCGCAATAGCCTTCATAAAACTCTTGCAACTCAGTTTCCAATGCGTCGTTGTCGGCATTCTCGGCAAGCAGAGTTACAAGCCGTTCGCGGGATTCAAAAATCGGACAATCTACTATTGGCACAAGCCAAGTACTAAACTGGGCATGCGTCATATTTGTTATGTTGTGTGTCATCGGTTTTTCCTCTAACTATAACTAACCAACAGATGCGATTTCCAAATTGTCGCGCCAATGTTTCTGTAACATCCGTTTTAGCAATTGATGTGTCGGTGCGTTCAGCTCACGATCGGCTTTGACTAATAACTCCGCCTCTTGTTTTGCCGTTTCCAGGAGCGTGGCATCGTGGATGATATTTGCGATCTTGAAATTCGGAACCCCCGATTGACGTGTACCGAAGAACTCTCCGGGTCCCCGGATGTTCAGGTCTGCCTCTGCGATCTTGAAGCCGTTATTCGTCCGAATCATCGCTTGAATCCGCTGGTAAGAATCGTCGCCTTTCGGGGTCGCGACGAGGTAGCACGCCGATTGGTGCTTGCCACGTCCGACGCGTCCACGCAATTGGTGCAGCTGTGACAATCCAAAGCGTTCCGCGTTTTCAATCACCATCAACGTTGCGTTCGGGACATCAATACCTACCTCAATCACCGTTGTTGAAACGAGGATGTCAATCTGCTTATTGTTGAACTTTGCCATGATCTCCTGTTTCTCAATGGATTTCATCTGTCCATGCAATAACCCAACGCGTAGGTCTGGAAACACTGCATTTTGAAGATGTTCTGCCATCTCTGTGGCGGCTTTAAGTTCTTCCAGTTTTTCGGACTCTTCGACAAGCGGATAGACAACGTATGCCTGTCTGCCGCGTTGAATCTCCTTCCGAAGGTTACCGTATAACTTTTCCCTGTCCTTCTCCTTTATCCAGTAGGTCTTAATCGTCTGTCTACCGGGTGGCATCTCATCGATGACAGAGACGTTCAGATCACCGTAGAGTGTCAAGGCGAGTGTTCTCGGAATCGGGGTTGCTGTCATGACGAGGACATCTGGTGGCAGTGCCTTGTTGCCCACCTTATTACGAAGTGTAGCGCGTTGCATCACACCGAACCGGTGTTGTTCGTCGATGATAACGAGTCCGAGCCTGTGAAAATCGACGCCTTCTTGTATCAATGCCTGTGTGCCAACGATGAGGTCTGCAGTGCCATCGGCAATAGCCGATAACGCTTCTTCACGCTCCGCTTTCGGTAAGTCGCTTTTGAGAAGCACAACATTTATTTTTTTATTATCCGCATGAGGTGTGTCTTTATGCAGAGACTCGAACATCTCGGAGAGGTTGTAGTAGTGCTGTTCGGCGAGAATTTCAGTCGGTACCATCAGCGCGCCTTGGTACCCATTTTCGATAGCGCGGAGCAGTGCCATCGCAGCGACGACAGTTTTTCCGGAACCGACATCCCCTTGAATAAGCCGATTCATGACATTTTTCTGGCGCATATCGTTTTGGATTTCACCGAAAACCCGTTTTTGCGCGCCGGTTAATTCATACGGAAGCGAAGCGATGAAATCTCGGAGTAAGGTGGGCGTATTGCCTTGTGTCTCGGTGCCAACTTGGAATGCGATACCCTCTTGTGAAATCTTACGGTCTTTTTTCAGTTCCATGCCAACGCTGAGGAGAAAAAACTCTTCAAAAGCGAGTCGTTTCTGCGCTGCTTTTCGATGTGCCTCGGAGGTCGGGAAATGGATCTCGTTGATAGCCGACTGTCTGTCAATCAAGCGTTGCCGTTGACGGAGTTCAAGGGGGAGGATTTCTGGTATTTGCTGTCCGTATGTATCAAGTGCGGTCCGCATCCACATCCGTAGCATTTTCGCTGTAAGTTTTGCTGTCAGTGGATATTTCGGAACAATCCGTTTCGTGTGAATCAGATTGTCCTCCTCGAACAGTTCAAACTCATAATCAGTTGCTTGGATTTCATTGTAACGCCGCGAGAACTTGCCACTAACAACAACTTCGGTATCAACAGGGAGCAGCGACTTCATGATACCGATACGTCTTCCGAAATTAACTAACAACGCAACGCCGGTCCCATCATAAATTGAGATTTTGCCGATGCGTTTCCCTTTCGCAGTCGGAGATGACGTATGATTAACGACTTTGCCTTGGATCGTCTCCGGTTCATCATCTTCTGTTCTGCCGACCCTATAAATTTCTACCATTTTGGAGCGGTCGATATAATCGCGGGGATAGTATGCCAGTAATTCACCGACTGTTTCGATATTGAGTTCTGCCGAAAGCATTCCGGCCCGGCGGGGACCAATGCCTTTGAGATACTGGAGCGGTTCAGATAGGAAATCGAGGGAAGTAATATCTGTTGAGATTGGGATATCAGAGATCGGCACAGATGCCGCGGCTTCTTCTGTGGAGGTGCTTTCTGCCTGCTGAGGGGCAACCTCTGTATCTCCGAAGAGGGATAAATGTTCTGCTTGCCGTGTATAAGTTGTAGGTACTGCTACGGGTTCCCGCTTTACAGGGACGTTTTCTGAACGATTTTCTGTTTCCTCAAAGAGCGGCAACATCTCCGTTTGTGTTTTCTTTTTGGAACTGGTACGTTTTGTTGTTGGCAGCTGAGGTTTCTGTGTCGGTTCTACGCTTGTGCCACTTACGTCCGCGAGGCTTCGCTGTCCACTTCCAAGTGCGGTGTCAATTCGTTTTGTTGCCGCTTCAAGCGTGCGTTGCCGTTCGGCGGGTGATGCCCCGGCGTAATTTTCAAAGAGACTTGCCAGACCGTTCAGGACCTCTTTTTCAGTTGCTTCCAATGTGAAAGCATCGCCATTTTTTACCCATAACTGGACGTAGCTTCCCAACCCATTGACAACAACATCGTCTTTACAGCCCTTTCGGAGTTCTTGTTGGAAGGGACGGCGGATGGTGCTAAGAATATTTGCGAAATTGTTCATACTTTTATTTTCTGACGAAACGCTGTTATCTTGTTAATGAACCCTTTAACTTTAATATACGCTGGATCCGCGTTGATTGTAACAAATTAGACGTGAATTCACCGAGAACGTTGAGTTTTATTGGTAAAACAGACTTGACACAACGGTGCAAATTGTCTATAATCCTCTCAAATTAACAGACTCGCAACAGAGGAGCAACGTATGCTATCTCCATACTTGACGGATGTCCAACAAAAGGTGTGGCAGACGGAGGGGTATCTGCTCATCAAGAACGTGCTTTCGCCTGCTGAAATTGAAACGCTTTTGGCGGCTGTGGATTCAGCGATTAAAACGTATGTCCAAGAGACACCCAGTCTACAAGGCAATAATCGGTTCGGGAAAGGTGCTTATACGATTATCCGAGCGATTGAGCGGACGGATGCCTTAGATCCGCTCACCGATCACCCGCGGACCTTCGGCACGATCCTTTCATTGATGGGTCCATATCTCCAGATTATGGGAACGCAAATCTACGTCCGACACCCCGATGTCGATGCGCTAATGGGATTTCATACAGACGCTGGTCCTTCACTACAACGCATCCATCCACATCCAGATAGTTTGCCCTTACAGTTCAAAATCCAATTTTTCCTAACGGATCTGACTAAACCGGATCAGGGGAATTTTATGTGTGTGCCGGGCAGCCACAAGATAGATTTCCCTGAGAACGGATTTAAAAAGGGCGAGTATCCCCAAGGTGCGATTCAGGTCATTGCTGAAGCGGGAGACGCTGTCATCTTTCCTTGGGCGTTATGGCACGGTGTCGGACCGAATCGGACGGATCGTATCCGCAAAAGCGTCACCTTCCGTTATGGACAGATGTGGTCTCGTCCTTACGATTACGATAAACTTCCCGCGGAAGTGCTTGAACGGATGACACCGCGTCGTCGCCGATTGTTTGGGGACATGGGAGAGGATCATCACCCGACCGATTATTTTAAGCCGCATGATCAGCTTGAGGTTATTGGCATTGATGAATGGAATCTCACGCTCCCGTAAGACTTCGTGCGAAATCAGGGTTACAAACCCCTCCTACAAGGCAATTCAGAGCGCATTGGAGCGAAACTGTCAAAAACTAAATGCCCCTGACGGCTAATCCGTATGCGCTTGTAATTTCTCAAACAGATCCCTAAAAATCGCATCCCGATTCACACTCGATGCGACGCGCATCAGATGACGGCTGTTGTCAAAACTCCACGTCACTGCCTCCGTTAAGATAGGACTGTGGACGATTTCTGTTGGTACCCATGCAGGGTTGATGAGGTATGCTGTCGCAGATATATCCCATATCACCTTTGACCAAGCAAAGTGGTCGCTTGCGTAATCCTTAAAGATTTGGACGAGGTAATCTCCGACTTTGCCTCTACCTTGCACATAGCGTTCCATTTCAGCAACCGTCGTGTGTAGATGTGAGACGACCCCGCGTGCGGGTAACCAAACGAAAGGCACGCCGCAATCCAAAACCACTTGCGCGCTCTGAAGGTCCTGCATAAGGTTGAACTCCCGGGTGTGGGGCCAGTACAACGGATTCCCACCAAGCCAGACGATGACAATGCGTTCGATAATTTCGGGTGCTATGAGGATCGCGGAGGCAACGTTGGTTATTGCTCCCACGGCAACGACATAGAGCGGCTCTTCAGGACTTGCTGTTGATGCCCGTTCAATCATATCGGTGGCAGCATCGCTCGGCACTGGGGTCTCTTTATCAGAGAGAAACGCTCTCGAACCGCGATAGACGAAACCGTCGGCAGGGACATTGAGGAAGTCCAATAGCCTTAGGATTTCATCGTAACTTTTCTCCATACCGTCTTCGGCGTTGGCTGAACGGTTATTGTGGAACGGCGCAGCGTAGATTGCCTCAACGTTGAGGTGTTCAGGTGAGAGCAGCGCGTGGACGACTGCAAACTGATCGTCGATTTCGTTGTAAGTGTCAGTGTCAAGTACCATCCGCACTTGTCCTGTCGGCAGTTGGAGCATCTCCAAGCGTTTTGACGCTGACAGCGTTGGAAAATTCATAAGCAGTTTGACCTTGTAAAATGCGTATTTGCTTTAGTATACCACGTTTGGGAAAAGATGGGAATTTATTGTTGCGTAGCGAAATGCTGCGAAATTTTCTGCGGGTTGTTTTAATTTGGATTTCCTCAGACTTCTAACAGAACATATCTGAAGTATTAACGCCTGTGAAAAGGACAACACCAAAAACGGACAATTGAATGATCCTGACGTAAGTCCTAAAAATGTTACACCAGTGTAACATTTGATGTAAATTGGTTATTGGTATAAACCCAGTTCCTGTAAGGGTTTAGAGGCAATTTTGGTGTTGCTTTCGTTTTGCAAAAAAAAATAATTTGGCGAAAAGTGTAACATTTGGTTGAGTTGTCGGTAGGTCGTCGGCAGCGATTTATCTACGTTTTCGGTTCTACCACGACGTCCATTTGACGTTCTGCGATACTGGCTTCTCTGACTCCCTTCAGCGTCGCAATCGTCCAGACGTTATCCTTGGGAGCTTGTTCGGGTTTAATCCGAACCGACACGAGTGTAATCTCGCGGTGCGGGTCATCTGGCACACTACGGAAAATCACTTGAACCTTCGTGACCGACCGATACTTCTGGCAAGTATTTCTTGCTTCAGAACTTGAAATCTCAACAAAATCTGAACCTCGCAAGGTTTCAGGAATATCGTATCTTTCAACGTATTCGGATTTTGTGATGTTCGTTTTTAATGGATATTAGCCATAGTCATTCTGTCCTTGTAAGAGGGTGATTGAGACCAGTAGCAAGGTAGCTACTGCTTACACGTCTCAATCAATGACTATGTTAATTATACTACATTTTTGACGAAATGTCAACTCTTTTTTTAACTATAGCCCCATGGTCTAATTCAATAGGGCGGTTCTGTATCCCAAAGCTAAAGCATTGGGTGGTATAACCTAAAAGAACCACTTGGGAGTTCCGTCAAAGGAATCCCAATCCTTTAGGTTTGGGAGGGGTCAATTTCCTATCCGGTTTTGAGGGTGCTCATCGGAATCTACGCGCTATGCTCCTTTAATACTTTAGATATTTCTAATTAATTCGAGTTTGTATATATATGATAACATATATAATATGAGGATTCAAATTTATTTTTTCAGGGTACACACCAGAATTGCTCTTTATTCCCGTAGAGTTTATAATCGTTTTCAGTCAATTCAGGTACACTGTGATTTTCATCACGACGCACGAACGCGATTAACTTATCTAACGCCCCAACAAGCCAATGATAATCGCTTTCAGCGTAGAGTGGGAGCACAGCAGGTTGTGAAGTTCGCGTCTCTAACAGTTTGTTGAATCTGCTTTTACGGACTTTTACCTGATTCGCGTACGGAAAAATTTTGAGCAAATCAGCAAATGAAGTGAAAGTTTCTTGACGCATCAGGTTATACCAGCGATTAAGTGCAGATCTGTCATTCGGATGTTTCTGGGCAAATTTGTTTAGTATATTTCGTCCGATGATGCGCATTAGGTATTTGCAGAAGATGCCTGTTCCTTGATTGTTTAGGTCAGGTTATTACCTAAATAACGTGAGGTTTGAAAAAAGTTTATAAGTTAGAAAAGCACGGGTAAATCGCTGCCCCCTTAAAGTTCGGAGAGATTTAGGGCTATGCCGCCTGGATCGCGCAATCTGGTGACGAGGTTTTCCACGTTTGACCCATCCAAGTTCGCACGCTGGATCTTATGATCCTCCGCCCGACGACCTCTCGCTGTCCAATACATATCAAAACCTCTCGCTGTCCAATACACCTTGCCACCCGCAACGTCTAACGCTACGTCGTGTGGAACCTCGAATCTTCGTGGTGTGAAGAGTTCTTCCACGAGTGACCCATCCAAGTTCATACGCAGGATCCTATTCATGCCATCATCCCGATCTGTCCAATACACCTTGCCACCTGCTACATCTAACGCTATGCCGTGTAGAGGCTCACCTGTGAAGATGGCTTCAATGTTTGAACCATCCAGGTTTGCGCGTTGGATTTTATTCGGCCACTTCTCCGTCCAATACATCTTGCCACCTGCTACATCTAACACTATGCCGTATGGACTGACATATTCCTCTATGAGGTCTTCTGTGCCTATTATCTCTATGTAGGACTCGACGAGATCTTCTATGTTTTGCCCGTCGAGGTCTGCGCGTTGGATTTTCATCCAGACTGTCCAATACATCTTGCCACCTGCCACATCTAACGCTATGCCGTTTGGAGCCTCCACGCCTGTGACGATGTTTTCAATGTTTGACCCATCTAAATTCGCGCGCTGGATTTTCTCCGTGCCAGAATCCGTCCAATACATCTTACCGCCTGCCATATCTAACATTTTGCCACCTGCCACATCTAACGCTATGCCATCTGGAGCCTCCACGCCTGTGACGATGTTTTCAATGTTTGACCCATCTAAATTCGCGCGCTGGATTTTCTCCGTGCCAGAATCCGTCTAATACATCCCACGTGTTTCCGGTGTTGTCGGCTCTGGTAGACGATGCGTTGCCTGCCATTGCGTATAAAGACAGGGTCCTTCGATTTTAGGAAATTATTGGGTTTCACGTCTTTTTTTCTTGGGTCCGGCTCGTTTAGGAAACCGAACCTACCGGGCCTGGTGTGAAAATTCGAGGGAAAAATGGACGATTGAATGACCCTGCGTATAAAGAAGGAAAAAGTCGTCAATTTTACAGAAAAGTGTTAGAATACTCATGAGAGAAATCCTTTTGGTTAGAGAGTATAGATAATCTCATTATACCAAAAGGGTTCTCTTTATACAAAAACTTTCAATTATTTATCAAACTCACGTTAGATAGTATACTATATAGGAACCGAGCTGTCAAAAATAATTTATCTTACGACTTCAATACCTTCGCCAAAAATTGGAATTGATTATTAGGTTTCAAGAATGGAAACATTATACGCCTTCAACCGTGAATCAAGGGTTGCGAGGTAGGACAGCAAACCACCGCGGTAAGTTCATTCATCCTCCTCTCGAAAAACCGCTATAAAAGATTCGGGAAGCTCATCGAAATCATCCGCTATCTTCACTTTTCCTTTCCACTGTCCGCCGCGCCGCGGTTGCTTGTCGCGTTTCTGTTTTGAGTCTAACTGCTCGAGGCGTTGTAACCACTTTTGAACGCAGGTTTTGAAATCAGCGTTTCCTTGCTGTTCTGATAGTACCAAAGCGGTCTGGAGATCCGATCTCGCTTCATCAATATGTCCTAACTCAGCCTTTGCTACACCACGATGAGCGGACGCTTCGGCATAGTCAGAATTTAGGCGAATCGCCTCGGTAAGGTCTACAATAGCGGCATCAAATTCTTCACATAGGACTTTCTGAACCGCTCGGTTGTAGTATGCTTCGGGGAAATGTGGATTGAGGCGAATTGCAGTATCATAATCGGTAAGCGCATCATCGGGGTGCCCCAGTCTATTTTTAACATTGCCTCGGTTGTTGTAAACTTCGGCATAATCTGGTTGCAATAGAATTGCTGTGTCGTAAGCAGAGAGTGCTTTCTCCGCCTTCCGCCCTTCCCAGAGGAGACAACCTATCGCGAAAAAGGCGTGCGCAGCAAGTTCGCTATCGCTCAGTTCTGAGGCGTAAGGTGGTGGGTTATTGTTTTCGCTTGCAATTTCTACGGGTGTTTCTGCTGCCAACTCAGGAAACCGTTCTGTCAGTTTTGGGACGTATTTATCTTCATAGTTAGCAATGAGCCGAATGATAAAGTCCATCAGTGGGGCTAAGGGGTGATTTTCATTCTCACCAACGGAATAGATTAGTTCTTCTAATATATCATCCAGCCACTGATATTCTTCTTCGGTCAACTTGATAACACCGTAGTGTCCGTGCCGTTGTCCGAAGTCGATTAATCCATCTAATACCTCTACTAACCGCTGATAAGCAGTTTCACGATACGGCGAAGGGACAGCAGGTTCCGATGTGCGCGTTTGTACGGGTTTAGAGTTATCCAACAATTGCGGCATACTCGGCACTATGTCTGTGAGCAAAAGATTATTTTTCGCAAATCTGAATGTTGACATTATTTACGCCTACCTCTGTTTATTATGTTTCATCAGTTTTTGGTGTTGAATTGTCAAGTTGCTGAAGTTTTTTCTATATCGATTTTGAGCACAGAGTCATTTTGCTGTTCAGCCAATATCCAACCCCGACAACTTTTCAACGATCCGCACCGTCTCCAAACTCACACTGATAACCTTCCTAATCAAATCCACGATATATGTCTCATCATCCGTGCGGTTTGGGTTGTTTACGATGCCGCTGCGTTTATCTGTCTTCACACGATACTGATCTACCACCCACTCCAATGCTGAGCGGTTCCCTAACCGATATTGAAACGCCTCGGCAGGAATCCCCGCCAATGTTAAGAAATCGTTGTATTTTATCTCTGTTTTGTCTTTAGAGAATTTCATCTGCTCTACACGCCAATCCAGTGGCATATCCGGTGCTTCAATCAGGTCTAACTTATACTGGGGTTGGTCTTCATAGTGGATGTGGATGTCTGCCAATCGGCTGCCAGCCGCAACGAATTCCTGAAATTCGGGAGCAAACGGAATATGGGGCAAATCCCGCTTGAGGTTCACCTGATAACGCTCACGATACGCCGGATGATGCAGCAAGGCATACGTGTAATGGAAAATATCCCACTTGGTGATGTTCGCGTCTTTGTAATGCTCTCGGAATTGTGCCAATGCCCAATCTGTGATGTTTTCTCGCCTGCTTGAACTGTCTTCATCGTAGATATAAAAGGGGAAGTATTGCCCAGCTGAGCCAAAGCCTCCTGTCATAATATGTTCAGGAATGCAATTGGCTATGAGACAGGTAAACGGTTTCTCTCGCGAAATATTGACACAGATTACTCTATTCTCGGTTTCAGTTTCAGGGGTGGGAAAGATTGACGGGAATACGTACACCCCCTCTGCCATGAATCTGTCGAAGTAAAGACGAGACTTTGTGAACGGACGGTAGAGCGTTGGTCGTATTCTTTCTGAACTGAATTCTGCAGTGTATCCACTTATCAACTTCTGTTTTAAACCTGAACTCCAACTGATTTTTTCATTATCATACACCACAAAATCATCAACATTCTGTGCCGTTTGCTGCTGCCATTTGAGTGTTTGTGTATTGTAAGTATTTATCATTCGTGTAACATTCTCGTTGAGAGCATCTTCGTCAAAATTGATTGCCCACGCATCGCGATTCGTTTTTACGCCATTGCTAAATTGATGGAAAATTACACCCGAAACCTCACCTTTTGCTGTTTTTGCTTGCTTACTCCCCATCGGCACAAAGGTTTCAAAATCTTCGCGCAGCCCCTTAGTGAGCCACGTGTGTCGCGCGTCGGGTTGAATTGCATCCCAATTGATATTGCCGATGTGTTCGGACGCGTCCAAAAATTCAAACGTCGTCTCTTTGGGCATCTCCGCAGTCTCGCTGTTGTAAAAAATATGTGCAGGTCTTGATGGGTGTTGACCCTTTTTCACAAACAGATTGATGCTCACGCCGACCTGAATATCGAAAACGTTGGCATTCCCGGCGTGACCTTTACGAACATTACCGCCCAAATCTAACAGATAAATCTTATCACACGCATCAGATAGATGTTTTCGCATCCCATCGAACGCCTGACCATCGATAAAGTTGTGATTCGTCACAAACGCGACGATTCCATCTGTTTCAATCCGGTCCAATGCCCAGTGGATGGCTTTGACGTAGGGATCATAGAGGGCAGTTTTGTTCGTCGCATTGGAGGCTTCGGCGTATGTCTCTTGAATCTGTCTGTCTAATTCGGGATACTTACGGTTCTTATTGGCATCGTTCTCGTCCATCTGTCGCGCATTGTAGGGTGGATTTCCTATAACCACGAACATCTCTGTCTGTTTCTGCCGTTCAACCCGGCGCGTGTTCTCTGGGGCGAACATAGATAACTGCCGCTCGGCTGTCAAATCGAATGTATCCACAAGGCAGAGATTATCGAAAGGTTCATACTGGTTTGTGGCAACATAAAACTCATGCTCAATGTTCATACTCGCGATGTAATAGGGCATCAACAACACTTCATTGCAGTGGAGTTCATCGCTGTATTTCGCCTTGAGCGCGGTTTTATCAATCGCTTGTATGAGCCGCACGATGAAGTTGCCGGTGCCGACGAACGGATCAATGATGTGAACGCCTGTATCCGAGAGTGAACGTCCAAACTCGGTTGCAAGCAGATGAGAAACGCTTTTCACCATGAAATTAACGATCGGTTGCGGCGTGTAGACGATACCGTGCGTGTCAGCGACCTTGACGGAGAAGCCTTGAAAAAACTGCTCGTAGACAGTGTTGAGGAAGTGTTGCTTCTGTGAGAAGTCAATAAAAGTTGCAGCGGCGCGTTGAATAGCCTTGTAGAAGGGTGCCAGTTCTCGAAGGAATTCGGCGCGGTTATAGGCGTGCTCTGTCAGTGCGTCAATCACATTTTCAATTTCGCGTGCGATGATATTTCGGCGTGTAAAATCGCGATTGTCAAAGACGGTGGAGAAAATTTCCTCTGTCAAAAGGTGTTGGATGAGCATCTCCTCCACGGCAGCTTTAGCGAGATTGGGGTTAATCGCCTCCTGACAGTGGTGGTGAAAGTCGGTAAATGCCTCCTGAAACCGGGCGTTGGTGTCCTCTTCCTTTTTGATCAAGGCTGCGGCGCGTTTGCCGAGTGCTGGTACTTTGTCCTTGAATTCAACGACTGCGCGTTCCCAGTCTGCAATGTCCGCCTGTTGATAACCGAAAAAGGTGTGAAGGGCACGTATCAGCGCGTCCGGTTCGGTGATGTCTACATCCAAAACCGCTTGCCTATCTTGATAGAGGATCGTGCGTTTTTGGGTTGTGAAGAGGATATTATCCTGTGGATAGCCTACGTCAAATTTCTGTCTAACCGCTGTAGCGAGATTGTCGTGGAGGTCTTTCGCTTCCCAGTAGCCGCGCGGCAAACCGAAGTTGTTATCCGTGAGCATGCCGTCGACGTAGATTGTCGTATTTTGCGGTGTCCGGAGCGGTTTTTCGCAGATAAGCGTTAGATTGTTTTGCCGGGCGTAGTGTTGAAGGAGCGTTGCAAAGGCGAGCCTGACCTCGGTTTCGTTTGTTGCGCCGAGTTTTTCGTATTGTTTGAGTTCGGCGTAAAAGGTTTGTATCGGTTTGTGTGTCGGTTTGATGTTCCGCACTATTTTGTTCAACTCCTGATTTATGTCCTAATGTCACAGGCTAACAGCCTATGCTACAAGGAAACCGATGCCACAGACTAACAGTTTCCTATGCTACAAGGAAACCCAAACTAAAAGTTTAGGCTACAAGTGTAAACTTATTTTTGGGTTTTACTATAATATTGAAACTTGCTTACAGGTCAAATAGGAATGGATTGTTCGCATCGTAATAATATGCGGTTTCCTCTACGGAGGTCCGACTGTCCTTTGTTAAGCGGATAGGTGCCGAGAATTGTTCGATAACCCCCTTTTGCGCCAGCCATTCGCACGCCAATTCAAATGCGAGTCCACGGCTGCCAAAATGCGTATAGATGTCGGTTATTGTGCGTTCCTCGCCCGATTCCTCTAAAAAGTCAAGCAGCGGTTTGAACAACGTCTGTAGGTTATCTTCCAAGTACGTGTCTACTTGTTCAAGTGCCTCGCGAAGCATCGCTTCATCTTTCGGTTGGTCCAACAGATCTGTGAAAACAGCGTTGAAAAAGTCAGGATTGTGATCAAGGGCTTGATAGATAACCTTCCTTCGTGGTGTTTCACCGTGCATAAGAACCTCAATACATGCCAATTGTCTGACCATATATGTTAGGTAGAGAAACGTATAATCGAAATCCCGCTTGAGGTGAAACCATTTCTCGGCTTTCGCGAGTACGGTTGTTGCGAAAGCTGCGGCGTTGAGAAGTTGGGAGTGCTTATCCCGTTCACCGACTTGTAGACAGGACGGGTCTCCGATGGTGAAATTAGCATCTCCATCTACAGCAAGCAAACTATCCTTGGAAAAGAGGACACGACTCTCCGCGAGGATTGAGTGGAGCGTGCTGCCTTGTAACGTGCTGTCCAACATTTTTTTATAGGCACTGCGGGTATGGAGTCGCACCTGGATCGGGACCCCTTCTTCAATTAATTGATACTGTTTCTGTTTGAACTTCGTGCCGTCACGGAGAATCAGTGTTATATGGACAGCGGTCTTCTCCCAGACATTGTCTTCGGCAAGGTTATTGGTGAGGATCGCCGCGAGGATGTACATATCCTGCTCAAGTGTGTCCGATATACTCTCCACGGCGCGATGAATTTGTGCGTGGATATCCCCTTTCAATCGCGCCTGAGAAGAATCGCGAGCGACAGGAAACACCCCAGCAAAAACACTCGCTCCTCCAATGCTATCGTGAGCAGAGCTCGCTCCTACAGTGCCATCGTAGTAGTAGGCGGGTTCTTCCACGGCAATTTGGCTCTTCGCCGTGAGTTTCAGTGACATCGAAACTTGTCTGATAATCCCTTTCCATGCCAACCATTGACACACCAGATTGAGCGATCCTTCACCGTCATCATGTAATCCGCGCCCTAAGTCTGCATTCAATTCCGTAATCGAGCGCGGTGCTTTCTGCTCAGCGAGATAGTCGAGAACGGGTTGGAAAATAAATTGCCGTTCATCAAGGTAGGCGTTAACTGCATTAAGTGCGTCCTGAATGACTGCCTCGCTCTTTTCGCAGTTGATCAGATCTGTATAGACACGGTTAAAGAAATCAGGATTGTAACGGAGCGCGGGTTGAATCACCTCGCGTGCAGGGATTTCATCGTTCAAAAGCACCTCTATCCGTGCTAATCCTTGCACCACTTCCAATAGCGAAAGAAAGGAAATCAGGCAATCTTTATTGACGTAAAACTGCTTTTCAGTATAGACAAGGCCTGGCAAAGTGCTGGCGATGACGTTGAGCAGTTGGAACTGTTTATCGCGTTCACCGATGTTATCGCGGTTTGCGTTCTTATCATACCACTCTTGGATGGAGTCATCGCGTGAAAAAAGCAGTGTGCTGTGCGAGAAATAGGAGTGCATGAAAGACCCCTGTTGCGCGCTCTCAATATTCTGCTTAAAAGCGTTCCGCGGCGTTATACTGGCGTGGATGTTTACGCCATTTTCAATGAGTGAGAAGAAAGATTGTGTCGGACGAATTGCATCTCTGCCGATAAGTTCAACATCAAGGTCCGATTTTTCCCATACCTGTGCATAAGAAAAACTACCCGCAACAATCGCTGCGAGGACATAGGGATCTTTCTGAACCTTTTCGACAAGTGCCTCTACCGCTTCGTGGTACTGCTGTTCGATAACGTCTTGGGATTGCATTGGATCCTCCTATTTTGGTGTAACTTGAAGTCGAATTTTGCAGTAAAATAGGGAACTTTCTATTAAAAAGATTATACTATAAATCTGTTAAGAGTGCAAATTAATTTCAGCAGAAGTTAGGGCTGTTTGTAGTAGGTTTTACAGCCAACACTACGGTGTCGATTGATGTGCTTGAAAAGTGCACCATAGGTGTCAATTTAGCGATTTTGGATGGTGTTTTGGTAGAGGTGATATAAACATGCCACCCTTACAGGGTTGAATCTCTCTTTGAAACGTCCTTCTATAAACATTGTGAAGAAACACCCAAGCAAATAAACCTTACAGGACTGAAGAGGTTTTTGAAGTTTTCAAGGTTTCCGCGTGGGAGCCGGTTCGGTTAGGAAACCGAACCATAGGTGTCAATTTAGGGATTTTTCGAGGTATTTTATAGGAACGTCCCTATACAAATGCCGCCCCTACGGGGCTTAGGTCTTTGGTCGATGCACATTTCTACACAAATGTCGTCCCTACGGGACTAAAGAGCGAAGGTTTTCCGACATTTTTTCCTGATACGTGAGGTGTTTTGATTTTAGAACTCTGTATCTGACAGAAAAAACACGTCTATTTTCCTAAAATTGACACTTATGGTGCGGTTAGGAAACCGCACCATAGGTGTCAATTTAGCAGGAATAAGGTTGTATTTCGTGTGAGAAAAATGCTGTGAAGAGGAAACACCTCTTGTATAATGTAGAAAAAGATTAGAGTGGTTATTTCTACAAAAAAGAGGTATTTCCAATGTCCATTTTACAACAAGTGGTAGATAAAATGCAAACGATCCTTCAAACCCTCCCTGATGAAGCTGCTGTCGATACCGGACTCGTGAAAAGAAAACGCAAACTCACGGGGAGTGCGCTGACGCAAATCCTTGTCTTGGGGTGGTTAGAAAATCCAGAAGCAAGTTATCAGCAACTCACCGAAACCGCTGCGACGCTCGGTATAGAAGTCAGACGGCAAGCCCTTGAACAACGCCTGACCCTCGAAACGACTGAAATGTTGAAAACGACACTTGACGCCGCCATTACAGAAGTGCTTGAAGTTGGCAGTCAACGCCAAGCCGTGTGTTTACTTCAGCCGTTTACGGGCGTCTATGTACAAGATTCGACAGGGTTATCACTCCCTGATGAACTTCATGAGATTTGGAAAGGGCAACCGAAAAAGAATCATCCCAAGAAAGCCGGATTGAAACTTCATTTACGCTTTGATGTCCTTACGGGCGGCTTTCAGGACTTCCAACTCACCGATGGTATGACGGCTGATTTGACGGATGCAAAAGCAGCCGATCCACTGCCAGAAGGGAGTTTACAACTCGCAGACCTGGCATATTTTTCCCTTGATGAGTTTGAAAAACTCACCGCAAACAGCGTCTACTGATGAGTTTGAAAAACTCACCGCAAACAGCGTCTACTGGGTCTCGCGTTTGAAAGCAAACTCTTACCTCGCTGATGAAAACGGGCAACGCATTGATTTAGAAAAGATGCTCAAGGCGACTCAAGAAGACACCTACATCCGTAAGTCTATTCGGATCGGTAAAAGAAAGCGACTTCAGGTTTATCTCATCGCTGAAAAACTTTCTCAAGCACAGACAAATCAACGCCGACGCTACATCCGACGCCGTGCCAAACGCAAAGCCAAAACACCCTCAAAGGCACTCTTACGTCTCGCAGGATACAACCTTTATATCACCAATATTGAAGCACGTCAACTCACAGCGAAACAAATCTGTGTCATTGTCGGCATCCGATGGCAGATTGAGTTGATGTTTAAGAGTTTCAAAAGTATCTCAAAACTTCATGTTTCTCGAAGTCAGAAACCCTATCGGATACTCTCTGAAATCTATGCCAAACTTATTGCGATTCTGATTCAACACGCTGTCATGTTAGGGGCTGGATACCGACATATACAGCACAGTTTCATCAAGACGGCAAAGCATATCGCAGGTTATGCGAGGCTGCTCACCTTGAGTTTTCATCACTCAAAAACGGCACTTCGTAAAACTTTCAAAGACATAAAACGTTCATTTGACAACGGTGGCTCTTTTCAGAGAAGCACTGGAAGAAATACAACCCTTCGCAGAATCCAAGAGGCTACGGAAAAGCCACTAAATTGACACCTATGGTGCGGTTTCCTAACCGAACCATAAGTGTCAATTTTAGGAAAATAGACGTGTTTTTTCTGTCAGATACAGAGTTCTAAAATCAAAACACCTCACGTATCAGGAAAAAATGTCGGAAAACCTTCGCTCTTTAGTCCCGTAGGGACGACATTTGTGTAGAAATGTGCATCGACCAAAGACCTAAGCCCCGTAGGGGCGGCATTTGTATAGGGACGTTCCTATAAAATACCTCGAAAAATCCCTAAATTGACACCTATGGTGCGGTTTCCTAACCGCACCGGGTCCGACAAGAAAACTGAAATTACCCGATTAAATTCTTAATCTTCATTAGGGGTGCTATGTCTATGCATAGGTGGTAACTTGCGTTACTATTAATTTTAAACTGTGCCAGACATCCGTTCTGCTAATCGAGCAAGTGCAGGCGACGTATCCAACTTTTCGAGTTCTGCCTCAATCAGTGTGAAGTGTTGCGTCTCAGCGAGTGCAGTTTTGATGGCAGCTTCAAACTCACCTTCCGTTCGGACATGAATGCCGCGCCCTGCACTAAAGAGCGCGGGTATGCTGCTATAGTTCCAACACCCGATATCGTTAAACGGACCTTCAAGCAGATGCCGTTCCGTGCCATATCCATGGTTGTTTAAAAGAAGAATAATCGGATTAAGACCGTAACGCAGGGTTGTTGAGAGTTCGGTGCCAGTCATCTGGAAAGCACCGTCACCGACGATAACAAGCGGACGTGTGTTCGGCATGCTGAGTTGTGCACCAATTGATGCTGGTACGGCAAATCCCATTGAGGTATAGTAGGCAGGACTGATAAAATCCGTGTTTTGAGACATTCGCAATTCCACAGCACCGAAGAGGCTATCGCCAACATCCGCAATAACGACCAACCCATCGCTAATGAATTCGTTGAGGTGTCGGAACAGGCGGCGAACTGTTAGAGGCGCGTCAGGCTCGACAACAAACGGTTTTGAGTCTCGGTGTGCCCATTCCAAATTCGGTTTTCGCCGTTTTCGGAGTTTCGGCGAATGGATGCCGTCAATAAAATCATCAAACATCACCTCTTCGTATGAATGATAGCGAACTGTGATTTTTTCCGACGTGGCATAGATCGAGCGCGCCCGGTCCAGGTTGGCGGTGTAAATCCCAAGATTCACGTCTGTCATGAACGCACCGAGGATGATAACGCAATCCGAATCTTCAACAAATTGTCTAACTTCTTCCCGTCCCATCGCACCTTCATAGATACCCAAGTAAAGCGGATGTGATTCCGGCATCACCGATTTTCCGAGGAGCGTTGCTACCACAGGAATACGTTTCTCTTCTACAAAGCGGATCAATTTGTTTTGATAGCCGAATCTGTGTACCTCTACACCCGCGAGAACCACCGGTTTTTTACTCTGATTAGTGAAATCAATGGCATCCTCAACAGCGGCATCTAATGTGTCCGGGTCGCTGAGATGTCCACCCGTTGTGGGACGTTGGTAGAGTGTGCCTCGGACATCCACCATATCGCGCGGGAGCTCCAAGTAGCCAGGGCGTTTATAGCGATACACCGCATCAAGCACCCGATCAATTTCGTTGAAAGCCGTAAAGGGTTCATCCAGCAGTGCCGTCGCGACGGTAATCTCGTCATAGATATGTTGTTGTGTATGGAAATCCCTGACTTTATGGTGTAGGAGCGCATCTTTCCCGCGTTCTCTGATTCCCGGTGCACCGCTAATGACGACGACAGGAGATTTTTCAGCGTAAGCACCCGCAACAGCATTCACCACTGATAATCCACCGACACAATAGGTGACACAGACTGCGCCCATGCCTTTTGTACGTGCGTAGGCATCAGCGGCATATCCCGCTGCGTCCTCACGGGTCATACCGATATGCCGAATTGAACTTTTCTCTATGAGGTCATAGAACCGCAGCACATAGTCGCCGGGGATACCGAAGATATGTTCAATATCGTAACTTTCCAGTTTTCTGATTAAGTATTCGCCGATGGTTGGGGGTCTATTAAACATGAGGTCACCTCGTTGTGTGTATTTGTTTTACTTAAGTATTTCCCCGACTTAAGCCGATCGAGCGCGAATTCATAATACGCTGGCACAATCTCGAAACCTATGTAGTGCCGTTCTTTCATCTTGCTGACGACGGCAACTTGTCCAGATCCTAAAAATGGATCCAAAACAACATCGCCTTTTTCACTGGAGTAATCAAGGATTTTATCAATGAGTTCAGCAGGCAATTTCGTTGGCGTTTTGACTGCACCTTGCCAATATTCCCTCTTAATTTCCCAGACATCCTCTTTGTCTTTATAGTGTGCCGATCCGCCGCTTTCAGTTTTTGCATCCTTATCAAATCAGCGATAGGGATAAAACTTTCGTTTCCTATCGTTTTTGCACAAGAAAAGGCAGTGGTAGTGAGAGGTTACGTACTTACGCTTCGTAACAACACCAAACTGATATTTCCAAATGAGGTGATTGACAGTCGTGAGCTTGCACTGATCAATGGCTATCAGGAGGTCTTTTAGATGGTTCCAACCTGAGAAGACATACATACTACCAGAATCCTTTAGCACTCTTGTTGCAGCGGAAAGCCAATCAAGTGTAAAAGCAAGGTAATCACTTCCCTTAACTTCGTTGTAACCTTGAAGCACAGCATTCCCATCTCGATTGTAGTTGTGACGAGTCGCTTTGAAATCGATGGCAAAAGGCGGATCCGTTATGATCAGGTCAACACATTCATCCGGCATCTCGGACATTAACTTAATACAGTCCCCCTGCTTGATGGTGTCAATATACTCAGGATGTCCCATTTCTTTACCTATCCAAGTCTACGTTGCTGTCAAGATTTCGAGAAACGCTGTCATGTATCCGATGGCATACGCGCGACCTCGGTGGCCCCAACCTGTATCGTCTACGATGTGAGGCACATGGTCGGTAATCATGAAACCTGTAAAACCGACTTCCTTGAGCGTGCGCATTACATCAAACATATCGCAATTGCCGGTGTCAACAAAGGATTCAGCAAATTTTGGGACGTGTCCTTCCACATCCCGAAAATGGACATAGAAAATCTTGTCGCGTTCTCCGAAATAGCGGATCGCATCCGTGACACCCGGTCCCATCTCCGACCAAGAACCCACACAGAAATCGAGTCCGTGTATCGGACTGTCAGCGATCTCCATGCCGCGTTTGAAGCCTTCAAAATTGCGGAACAGACGCGGTACGCCTGCAAGGGATTCAACAGGCGGATCATCAGGGTGGAGTGCGAGCTTAACGCCTGCTTCTTCTGCGACAGGTAGGATGGCGTTCATGTAATACTCGTAGTTTTCCCACATTTCGGCTTCAGTGAAAACGCGTCCGTGCGATAGCGGTGCGTCTTTAACTTCGTCCATATCAAAACTCGTAACTTCAGCACCGCCTCTACCGGGTGTGGTTCGAGAAGTTCGCCAGACACCGCTCGGCATCCAGTGGTATCCGAAAATCTCGACACCAGCCTTGCCGATATTGCGAATCGTTGTCGCCATATTCTCAATCTGTTCATCGCGACCGGGCAGACCGAGCATGGCTTTGTCGTAAAACGGGACCGGCACATTCTCAAGTGCCGCTAACCGGAGTCCAACCGATTCTACCTCTTTCCGAAGTTGCAAGATGTCCTCAAATTCCCACCGCGCTGTACCGGGGAGTTGTGCCGTGTTGAGCAAGACATCTTCAACACCGAGTTGTTTGATAAACTTCAACCGTTCTTCACTGAGTTCACTGAATTGACCTAAACCGAGACGCATCTTCCGTGCCATGCTTTTCTCCTTCGTGGGTTCAGAACTGCTTGTCGCTATCTAATAGAATGGTGACAGGGCCGTCATTAATGAGTTGCACATCCATCATCGCCTGAAAGGTGCCGCCTTGCGTTGGGATATTCTGCTGTTTTAGGAGGGTGATGAACTGCTCATAAAGTGTGTTTGCGACTTCAGGGCGGGCGGCATTAATAAAACTTGGTCGTCGTCCTTTACGGCAATCACCGTAGAGCGTGAATTGCGAGACAACGAGGGCACCCCCACCTGTTTCGAGAAGTGAAAGATTCATTTTGCCGTCTTCGTCCTCGAAGATACGCAGGTTAGCGACTTTATTGGCAATATATTCCAGTTCTGTTTTGGTATCGTCATGCGCAACGCCGAGGAAGACGAGTACACCTGCCCCAATTTCGGAAACGAGTTCACCATCTACCCTAACACTGGCAGATTTAACACGCTGAACGACTGCTCTCATCGGTAGTTCCTCCAATCGCTCACGCTAAAACAGCAAATTCTCGCCATCAAGTGCCTGTGCCTTCTCACCGCCGAAGGTCAAGTTAAACTGGAATCCGGGTTGACTGTTAAATCCGAGTTGGAATGCGAGGGTATTTGAGACCTCATAACGGAAAGCAAATCCCATAAAATTCGTTACGTTTATACCCGCATACGGAAGTTCGCGCGAAAAATCAGCCACCAACCACATGTTATCTGCAATGGCAACTTCGCCACCGACCTGCCAATTAAGTGTAAAGAAATCAGTCGTTTTCAATAACTTTGACGTTAAAAAGACACCAACACCGGCATGGAGTTTAAAGAGACTCCCGAATCTTTGGGTGCCTACGATATAGGTGTTGATTCCGAAAAACGGAAACCCATCGGCAGGACTATAATCAAGGAATTCGTTGTCCGTGTTGAGCCGATCATCGGCGGTGTAACCGAACTGTGCATCACCACCGACGGAGATACTTGGGAAATTATCGTTCCGATCGGGTTTGATATTATACTTCAGTCCGATGACACCGTCAAATAGCGGTTGATCGTAGACGCGGCGATCCGTGGTTGGATCGACATCGGTCTCTTCGGCAACATTATAGAAATCGTGAACGGTTTTTCGGACGCCACCTGTTGAAAACGTACCGCCCAACACCAAATCAAGTTCGTCGCTCAAACCGTAATTGAATCTGACTGGCACGAGGAAGGTCTCGACTTGGAGCGATACGCGATGCAGTTCCTCAAATCCACCGATATTCACTTTTTGGCGTTGATCCGGTAGCAGATCAACTTTTGAGTATTGAAGTAGCCCAAACGTAGTGCTGGAGCCGCCTTTGCCGACCGGCTCCGCTGTCTGAATCGTACTGAGATGTGGAATGGCTGGCAATTGTGCTGAGAGCGGCGATGCCATACCAATAAGAAGGAGTCCACAGATCATATATATGAGGGCTTGTGTGTTGGGGTGTCTCTTTTTTTGCGTGTCACCTGTCCGCCGAAAATTCGCGTCAGAAAAGTTAGGGTGCATAGATTTATCCTTTGGCGTTATATTGTTATTTCAGTCTTTACTAAAGTTTTACGACTATTGCGATTGCGCTAACTGCTTTGCGCTTTCGTCTCGCTGTCCATCGGGTCCAGGTGTATTGTCAAAGGCAGTTATCCAGTACTTCCTGAATAGCAGGTCTTGTCCAACAAGAATTGGGTCTTCACCGGGGATCGTCCAAGTGCGATCCTTTTTTCCCGGTGCGGGACGCAGGAGAAAATTTCCGGATGCATCTTCGGTATAGAGTTGGTAACCAGCAAGATCAGGTTCGATATTCGGTGTCCATGAGATAACGGCATCGTATTTTGTGTTAAACAGTGAGCGTGGTCGATAAATCACACGAACGTTTTTCGGTGGCGCAGGCGGGACATTCGGCGTTGCTGCGTTGATTGTAGCAAATGCTTCTGCGCCAAATGTATCTACAGCAGCGACGCGATAGACTTTCCGAGTGCCATCTACCTCAAAATCGTGGTCAAAATAGTAGAGCCGGTCTCGTTTCGGTTCGGCAATTACTTTGAAACGTAGCGGTTTCCCGTCTTCATTGTCAAGCGCAGCATAAATGCGGAAGACAGAGAAATCATCAGAGAGTTCATAACCTTCCCAAAAGAGCTTAACGGTGAGGTCGGTCGGATCACCGAGCGTTACAACAGGTACCGGCGGCGGGATGCTCGGTGTGGCTAATGCTGTTTTCCAAATACGACGCGGTTCTTCAGTCTCAATTGGCGGATGCGTCGGATCAGGTGTTTCTATCCCGTTGACATCAACATAAGTAATGCGATATTCATAAGCAAGGAGCTGTCCAGAAGCATCAAGCCGGTCATTTTCGAGATTTTGAGTGTCAATAAATTCATTTGCGGGTGCGTCAACGGAGCCGACTAAAGTAAACGCCGTATCCGTTCCACCTGTAGAGCGTCTATAGATCCGGTAAGCCTTGATACCTTCCTGTCCAATATCGTTCCATGTGACTCGCACCTGTTCATCACCGGCAAAGAGCGTGAGCCCATCCGGTGCACCAGAAGTGCGGAGGTTGTCTGGGTCAAGCGGATTCGCGAAATCCTCGCTACTTGTGCAGGCGTACAGGAGAACTAAAACAGAGAATATAAGAAAACTGAGCACACCAACCTTACGGTTGGATAACGTGTGGAATAGACGCATAATTTTTGCTCCTTGAAAAACAACGCAATTATAACCAGCGTTCTTCAAACCAACTGAAAACCTTATCTTGACAGAGGTCCCCATCCCTTACTGGGAAGGGCAAATCGGACAGAGACGAATAGTTAAAAGTAGTGTAGAAGTTTCAGACTTGCCCGCTGGTTTTGGAAATCGTAGTGCGGTAGTAATTGGAACGAGGCACGCGGAAACAGCAGCCCCGTGTTTCCAAATCGGTAATTTGTAAAATCAATTTTCCGAGTGTGTAGATTTGTTCTCAGGGTTTGCGAGCGGTACCCAGAAAAGGCATCGCCTTCCGCAAGTTCAGATGATTCTGAGGGTGTGTCGAGTTGGCTATAGACTGAGAAGAGGACGGCAAGTCCTACACACCCGAGACCGACACCGGACATAATGCTACCAGCATTTCGCCTGACGAGGAAAGCATCTTTGTGTGTTTGAATGTCTGCTTGGATTGCGGCGTTGAGATAGGCATCGTAACGCTCTTGAGCGGAGGCGTTGAGAAGCGTGCCACCGAGTTGGAAACTCATGCCAGAGGCAAAAAGTGCAATCGAAAGCACGCGCGACCGGCGCGCCGCATCCGCATGCTGACTCGTTAAGACGAATATGAGGAGGCAACTACACACAAATGCAATGTATTTTTGATTGAGATTATAGTGCTTCATGTCAAGTCTGTTCCTTTGTGAAATAAACCTGTTTCTATAAAGTTTACTCTATTTTTTCTCGAAAGTCAACGCTTTTTGCAATGACAAGCAAGACTTGTGCTAAGCAACTATGGTTAGAAAAAAATAAACGCACAAGCGACTTTTGCGTCTAAACATATAAAAGCGGATTCACAAATTAGAGGCGTGAAGTCCGGATTGGTAGCCATCATCAAACAGTTTGCCCTTACTCAAGACGGGAAATTTGGACAACAGAACACTGACTGCTGATTACTTAATAACTGAATATCTCTAAGTTTGGAGCTGCTTGATTTGACATTCAGCAAAATCCATAGTAAAATTAAAGAGAACCTTTCGCAACAGAACCTGTCTTAAGTATCAAAGAGATGTCTATAAAGAGTTCCCAAATGCGAACGCTGCGAAGTGGAACATTTAAGAAACGCGCTTGGAAATGGACAACACCGGAGGAAAAGCAAGTGAAAATTGCTAATAATCGGAAAAGCGTCATTGCAAAAATTGGAGTAGGCTGCCTTGTATGCCTACTTCTCGGTTTTGGGGTGCTGCTCTACGCCCAAGAAAAAACAAAATTAGAGTTCATCGGTACAAAACCGGAAATGAATGCCGCTAAAATGAAAGAGATGAAAGAAGCAAATGCTGCGAAAATGCAGGCAATGGCGAAAGCAAAAGAACAACCTCAATCACAACGTAATAACAGATCTTGGGGTCGTCAAAACCGTGGCGGAGTTGATTTCGGAGAGAACGCCGCGTTTTACAAAACGATCATTGACCACAATCTCTTTCGCCCGTTAGGGTGGACACCCCCAAACAACGAACCTTCCTATAGTCTGATTGGTACCAAGGCTGTTGACACGAACGGTGCGATATCACAAGCGACACTGCTGGAAAAGAGATCTAATCGGTATCACTTTGTCACCATCGGCACAAAACTTGGCGATATGACAGTCAAGGACATCCAAGCCAAACAGGTAACCTTGGACAAAGCAGGAGAGACAATAAAACTCAAAACCGGTGGGTTCCAACCGCTCACGGCTAAGCGTGAACGCGGTGACGACAGAAGCGGAGATCGTGGCGAAGGTGATTCCGAAAGGGCGGACAATAATAACAGGGAGCAAAATCGAGGCAATCAGGCGGATGCCGAAAGGCGCAGGCAGATGGAACAGAAAGAGCGAGCTGCGCAACAAAAAATGAGACAGCAGATGATGGAGAAAATGAAGCATGCCTCAGCAGAGGAGCGGCGAGAAATGATAGAGAAATTCCGGCGAGAACGTGGTAGAAGAGGTCGCGGTCGCGATTGATAGTATTGCGATTCCTTCAAGAGGCACATTTCAATTTATTTCAAGGCGCGGTTTCTAACCGCGCCTTTTTGTTCAATAGGGCTCATGCAAATTAAACAGAGAAGTTGTATTTAACCCCCTAAATCCCCCTTATCAGGGGGACTTTAGTTGTATTTAACCCCCTAAATCCCCCTTATCAGGGGGACTTTAATGGAAATACATAAGTCCTGTTGAAATAACTATGCTGCTTCCTGAGCGTTCTCCGGCATGTTTTCAAGTCGAGACAGCCAGTAGCCAACATCAAACGACTCGTCACCGATAAGGAAACGCCACTGCTTGATCCGATTGACAATCTCAAGCCGAACATCATTTCCATACCATCTGTGATTCCTGCCTAAGATGCCGTGGATCGGTGCTGTATCGATATCGTCTGTGTTCCAGAGTTTACACTGACGCACCATCGGGTTGAGGCGGAGTTTGAACATGTAGCGTGTCTGATCTGTGAGGTTCGGTTGCGCGCAGTGCCACATCCCGTGATGCACCACAAAGAGCGTTCCTGCTTCGCAGGCAATCGGCAGTTGACTGAGGAAGTTTTGGTAACGCGCGATGTCTGTTTCACAGACACGACGATAATGGCTCCCGGGTAGAATCATCGTCCCACCCATTTCACGCGGCGTATCGTGCGAGAAATAGAAAAATTGGATATCAAAATGCATCCGCAAGTCAATGATCGCATCGGCATGCCAAATCTGACCGACCTCGTTTTGCGGACGGACGATGTGAACGGCGTGGTGATCGTAGAGCGGATCCTCACCGACAAGACTATGAACAATGCCCTGCACCTCTGGCATCCCGAAAACGCTGCCAACTGCAGACGCATCGTCCCAGACATCGTTTAAAACCGTGCCGCCGCCCCCACGGACACTCACACCGGCTTCCATCTCCGCATGTGCAGCTTTATTCAATTCATCAGGGATTAACTTATCAAAGCGGAGGTAACCGTCCGCAACGAAATTCGCCATCTGTTCTGTAGTGAGCAAATACTTTTTGTCAATCATTGGATTTCCTCCAATTTCTCCAGGATATATTCAAACCTGAGATATGAAGTATGATATTCCATGCCGGGGTAGGCAGGGAATTGTTGTGGAAACTGAATTACCCGCCAGCCATCACGCATCGCTTCCATCACCGAATTATACGGCGGTGCCTCGCTATCGCCTGTTGTATGGCGTTTCTCACCAGTACCATCGTACATTGCCCAAGCGACAACACTACTATTTAGGTCAGGTGTGTGCAGATGCAGCACCAGAAGTTTCTGTCTTAATTCAGACATGTTGAAAGTTAGCCTTCCTTAGGAACACGCTTTGTAAACGTGCTTATGGGACCTGCCCGCCTTGGACGTTATTGCGTCTTAATTCGACTCCAAGTCGTCACCAGTTTTCCGCCGGGTTGCACATCTAACGCAACAGACATCCCATCTTCCATTAGTTCGTTGAGTTCTTTCTCGCTGAGGGCTCTGTCATAGAGAACCACTTCGTCGATAGTGCCTGTCATCCAGTAGTTACCGATGTCGCAGCCACCAATAAAAAGAAAATTATCGTGGTTATCCGGTTTCGTCCCTGGTGCGACTTGTGCATCAACACCTCCATCAAGGTAGAGCTTGAAGTCTGAGCCATCGTAAGTCCCCGCAACGTGATGCCAATCCCATCCGTCACAGCGGTTTTGGCATCAAAAGATTTCCAGCCTGCGTTTGTTGTGAAAGAGTAATGGACGACACCTGTATTAATGTTACCGAAAAGCCCATAGTTTCTACCCGTCGGGTTACGGTGTTCTTTAGAGGCGATAATTTGCCATGCGCCGGAGATTTTCGGGATATTCACCCATGCAGCAATTGTGAATTCCTCCAAATCAAGTGCGTTATCATCATCGACTGTTACCATATCTGCCCCGCCGAATTCCATCGCACCCTCAAATTTGCCATCAACCCACTTCGGTTTACCCTTCGTGATTTTCCCATCCAATCCGTTATCGGAGGAATCCGTAACGGCTTCTCCTTTGCCTTCGTCGAACAACCACGCACCAACGAGACCGTCTGTATCCAGTGCTACGACCTGCGTTGCTATGAGATGTATTAACGCAAAAAGACTCAGGATTAAAAATGTTAGTACTCTGTACATCAGAAACTCCCCGTTTTCAACAGACCTTGATGCTGAAATTCAAGGTTATCGTTTAGACGACGGTTTCGGGAGGGATCGTCGCGTCTTTTGGAACAATCACAATACCATCCCGAATGTAATAGTCTTCACCATCGTAGTTGTCAATTCCGTCTCGGTTTACAAGTACTGAATTATCACCGATACGCGCATTTTTGTCAATAATTGCATTCTGAATCAGGCAATTGCGTCCAATACCGACATTAGGAATACCTGACCTTTCATCCTCCACTCGCGACATATTTGACTCATAGTAGTCTGCTCCCATAAGTATGGACTGGTAAATTCGACTGCCACCGGAGATGATACTTCGGATGCCGACAATCGTTCTATCGAGTTCAGAATCATCAATGATAGAGCCTTCGGCGAGAATTGATGAACGGACACTACTGCTGTTGACTTTAGTGCTTGGTAGGTGCCGACGGTTGGTATAAATCGGTGCCTGTTCATCGTAGAAGTTGAACGCCGGTGTGGCATCCGTGAGTGCTATATTTGCCGAATAGAAAGCGTGGATCGTACCAATATCCTCCCAATAGCCATCAAAAAAATAGGCTGAGACCGTACGCGCCTGAATGCTCTTTGGAATAATATCCTTACCGAAGTCTACATTTGATGCATCTTGAAGCACCTCTTGTAGGACTTCACGATTAAAAATATAGATCCCCATTGAAGCGATGTATTCCCTTCCTTGTGGTTCAATGCCCCGTGATGTAAATACCTCAGGTTCAACGCGCAGCCGCTGAAGCTCATCCTCCGTTTGCGGTTTTTCAACGAAATCAACGATACGTCCATTCGCATCTGCTTGGAGAATACCGAGTCCGCTCGTAACCTCTTTCTCCACTGGGATAACAGAGACTGTAATGTCCGCATTGGATTCGGTGTGAACAGCCAACATTTTTTGATAATCCATCCGATAGAGATGGTCGCCGGCAAGGATGAGGACATGGTCGTCTTTGAAGCGAGGGTTGAGAATATAAGGTTCATTGTGCTTGATAGCATCCGCTGTTCCTTGATACCACTCTTCGCCCATCAGTGTCTGTTGCGCTGCGAGAATTTGGACGAATCCACGGCGATAGGTATCAAAGCGGTACGTTTGTGCAATATGTCGATTCAAGGAGACAGAGTTGAACTGCGTCAAAACATAGATTTTTTCCAAGCCTGAATGTAGGCAATTGCTAATCGGTATATCCACCAGTCGAAATTTACCCGCAATTGGGACACTCGGTTTCGCTCGATCCCGTGTCAATGGAAATAGCCGTGTGCCGCGACCGCCGCCAAGAATAACCGCAATAACGTTCCCGTTACTCATTACTATAAACTCCCTTTAGTGGACAGTACACCGGTGATATTTTCATCAAGACGCGTCGCAATATACAACGCCTTCGCAACCGCCTTAAAGATGGCTTCAATGATGTGGTGTTGATTTGTGCCGTACGGGACGTTGACGTGTAAGGTTGTACCGCTGTGGTTCACAAAGCCGTGAAAAAACTCTTCCGTGAGTTCAATATCAAAATCACCGACTTTTCCATAGTTAAGCGGTGTCTCAAAGTGGAGGTAAGGTCGTCCACAGACATCCAAGTCAACTTTAGCGAGCGATTCATACATCGGAACAGTGAAACTGCCGAAGCGTTGCATTCCCGCTTTGTCGAGTACTGCTTTTTGGAGGGCTTGCCCAAGGCAGATGCCGACATCCTCTGTTGTATGATGCGCGTCTACATGTAAATCACCCTCTGCCTCAATCTCGAGGTCAAAGAATCCGTGTTTGGCAAAGAGTTCTAACATGTGATCCAAGAATCCAACGCCGGTGTTAATAGTGGATGCCCCTGTTCCGTCAAGGTCAAGGCTAAGCCGGATGCGGGTTTCTGCTGTTTCGCGGGCAATTGCTGCTTTTCTATCCATACCAATTTTTTAATTTTTAATTATTCCTTGCGGTTAAACAACGTGGATTAGGACTTTGCCGTGCTTTTTTACGAGTCGCCCTCCATTACATTACGGGCTTGGTTTTTGGTGTTACAAAGATTTTTTAATCATTTCCGTATATCTGCTTTCCACTTCGTTTCAAGCTGCGTACTCTTATTATACGCTTAAAAACCGTTTTCCGCAACGCAAAAGCAAACCTCCCGCCCAAGAGACGGGAGGTATACCGCTATGCCCATGTTACCAAGCCAAGTTCGTGTGGAGATTGCAGATCCTCATGGTACGGCAAGGCGCGCACAGTATAGCCGTGCAAGCCTGTCTGTTTCAAGGTCAGCGTCCCTTCAAAAAGATAGGTGCCTCCCCCGAGGTCGTCCTTATACGTCATTGGACTCACAGTTCCATTGTGAATTTCGCCTGCTGCATCTAAGACACCGTGGTAGATTTGCACGGCGAGTTCGTGCGGAAACAGGACATCGGTACGGACGACCGCCTGCACCGTTGTGAATTCACCCACCCCAAGTTCAGAATTTTGCGCAGCAGTGGTTTTCGCATCCGTCCACTTTTCCTCAACTCGAAGGTCGTTCCAATGGTCTCGAATATGGGTTTTCCAACGCGCTAAGGCGATGCTACGCTTCGTCTCGGAGGCATTGAGTTCTTGCCAACGCCGATGTGCCGGAAAGTATAACTGCTCTGCGTATTCTGACACCATCCGTTTTGTATTGAAAATAGGGGCGAGATTCTGCATCGCAGTCTTCATCCGTGCGACCCATTCATGCGGAACATCGTCAACGGAGTTACGTTGGTAAAAAAGCGGTACAATCTCGTTTTCAAGGAGATCATAGATGGCATTCGCGTGCGCTTTATTGGTGGATTTGGAATCCTCTATAACGGGGCCCGTGTCAATCGTCCACCCACCGCCCAGATGATTTGCCTCAGCCCACCAACCGTCTGCGATGCTGAGATTAAGCACCCCGTTCGCTGCAGCCTTCATACCGCTCGTACCGCTCGCTTCATTCGGACGTAACGGGTTGTTAAGCCACACATCCACACCTTCAACGAGATAGCGTCCGACACAAATATCGTAGTTTTCGATGAAGACGATTTTATGATAAAATCGCGGTTCCGCAGCGATCCGAGCGATACGCTGGATAAGCAATTTTCCCTCATAGTCATGCGGATGTGCTTTCCCCGCAAAAATGAGTTGAACCGGACGTTCCGGGTGGTTGAGAATCTTATCAAGTCGGTCAACGTCATGGAACAGTAAGGTCGCGCGTTTATAGGTCGCAAACCGGCGCGCAAAGCCAATCGTCAACGCAGCTGAATTGAGTATTTTCGTTGCTGTGGTGTCACTCTCCTGCGGACGCTTGGAAATGCTACCGCCGAGTGCCTGTTTCTGTTCCTGTCGTTGACGAGCAAACGTAATGAGACGCTCACGCCTTCGTTCGTGTGTTCGCCACAGTTCGGGGTCCGGTATCTGCGAGATCTGTGTCCAGACCGCTTGATTTGTGAGTTCGACGATCCAGCGGGGGCCAAGGTACCTGTCAAAAAGACTCTGCATATCGCCAGAGACCCAAGAACGGGTGTGAATTCCGTTCGTAATTGCACCTATAGGCACTTCATGTACAGGCGTACCGGGCCAGAGGTCTTTCCACATCTCGCGGGCAACCTCTCCGTGCAGTTGGCTCACGCCGTTGCACATTGCGGAGAGCCGAAGGGCAAGAAGCGCGGGACTGAATTCACTATGCGTGTTCAACGGATTCGTTCTACCGAGACCGAGAAAGGTATCCATGGATACACCGAGTTCACGGTAATAACCGCTGAAGTAGTGGTTGACTAAATCGGGTGGAAACCAGTCAATGCCAGCTGGAACAGGCGTATGGGTCGTGAAAATATTTCCTGCCTTTGTCGCTTCGCAGGCTTCTTCAAAACGGATGCCTGTCTGCGACATCATCTGCCGGATACGCTCAATCGCGAGGAACGCTGCGTGCCCCTCATTCATATGGCAAACGGTTGGCTGGATGCCGAGTGCTGTTAAGGCACGATAGCCACCAATACCGAGCAGAATTTCCTGTTTAATACGGAGACGTTCATCACCACCATATAGGTAATCCGTGATACTCCGCAACTCTTCGTTCTGGTTTTCGGGGATATTCGTATCCAGTAGATACAGCGAAATGCGCCCGACCTGGGCACACCAGACTTTAGCGATTGCCTTGCCTTCTGGATATTCGACTTCGACGAAAAGTGGGGACCCATCAGCGAGTGTCGCTGGCTGAATCGGCATATTGTAAAAGTCATTGGTGGGGTAATCCGCCATCTGCCAGCCATCGGCGGTAAGCGTCTGGCGGAAATAGCCGTGCTGATAAAGCAGCCCGACTGCAACGAAAGGAAGTCCTAAGTAACTCGTGGATTTTAGATGATCGCCTGCTAAGACACCTAAGCCGCCGGAATAGAGCGGCATACATTCTGTCAAGCCATACTCCATTGAAAAGTAGGCAACTGTTAGGTTACTGAGCGTCCCATTTTTGTAATTTGTCTCAAACCATGAAGGAGCGTTATGGTATTCTCTAAACTTCTTGTGAATGACCTCAAGACGTGCAAGGAACACGCTGTTTTTTGAAGTCGCATCCAACCGTTCTTGTGAGATTTGACCGAGCATCGCGACGGGGTTATGATAGGTTTTTTCCCATAATTCGGCATCAAGATGATGAAACAGATCCAATGCTTCGCGATCCCAGGTCCACCAGAGATTTAGGGCAAGTTCGCGCAGCGGTTCAAGGTTCGCGGGTAAGGTAGGCACCACTGTTAGTTGGCGAAGTGGCTTCATTCTTGATTTATTCTCCTTCCGAAATCTATGCCGCTGCTGCGTCTGATTGTTGTGTTTTTAGTGTGATGTAAGTGCCCTGTTTCCGTTTTTCAAAATCTAATTTGCCTTCGCGGGCAAGCCAACCGATCGCCATGAGAACTGTGCGTTCGGTCTCGCCGAGTTCGCGTGTTAATTTCGTAACGGTGGCTTCATTGTTAATTTCGAGATAGTGCCATATAGCACCCGCTACATTTCCAATATTCTCTAACATTGCTACCTCCAAAAGCATATAAAAATTGAGGATTTGTGAACACATCTTAACCTATACCTTGTGCAGTTTACGCCGGAAATTTCTTATAGAAAATCAAAAGATGTCGCACAAGGTTTCAGGATATATTATAGTTACTTTCGGTAAGTTTGTCAAGAGTAATAGACGCTGGCACGAATTTGACATCTATTTTGACATTGTGCTATAATTCTCGCAACGGATATATGATTACTGAACCGTCTTTATTATCTTTTTATTTTTTCGGACTTTACTTGCAGGCCTATATAAAAAACATTAAACGAGGTAAAAATTTGAGTATTGTTGTTCATGTTACACACGAAGCCCTCCAAAAAATGGGGGGCATCGGGGCAGTTTTGGAAGGGTTGTTGACAACCCGCAGCTACAATGCAGCGATTGAGCGCACCTTTCTCGTCGGTCCCCTCTTTTCGGGCACCGATTTGCGGGGATTAGATACCCTCTTGTACCACGCGAGCAGTGGGATAACAGATACACCCCATGCAAAGGCGTTCAGCGAGATTGAGCAGACCTATCATGTAGAACTCGTCTACGGACAACGCCGATTTGAGGACAAAAATCAGAAAGTTACAATCCTCACGGATGTCATCTTGGTGAATGTCGCAAGCACCAACGAAGCACTGACCGGACAGTTCAAATGGCAGCTCTATGAACACTTCCAAATAGAATCAAATCGATATGAGAGTGAGTGGGAGTTCGAGGAGTATGTCCGTCTTGCTGAACCCGCGTACGCCGCCCTGCAGGCAATCATCGGTGAAGAGACAACGACCCCTGTGTTCATCATCTCGCACGAATTCATGGGGATGCCGCTCGCGCTCAAAGTGCTTATTGAACGGGAGAGCAACGAAAAAGCGCAGAACATACGTACTGTCTTCTACGCGCATGAAGTGGCAACGATACGTCCGATTGTTGAAGGACACCCGGGTCACGATGTCCGCTTTTACAACGCTTTAGATCAAGCAAAAGCGCAAGGGCAATCCATCCGCGATGTGTTCGACGATCCGTTCTGGTACTTCAAGCACGCCTTGATTGACAAAGCACATCTTTGTGATACCATCTTCGCCGTTGGAGATCTCGTCGTAGACGAACTCCGGTTCTTGGCAAAACCGTTTGAGGATTTTCCGATTAACCTTGTTTACAACGGCATCCCCGCGTTTGAGGTGAATCTACAAGAAAAATTAACATCGAAAGCACTGCTCCAAAAATATGCGAAAACGTTGTTAGATTATCGTCCCGATTACGTCTTTACACACGTAACGCGACTCGTTAAAAGCAAGGGGTTGTGGCGCGATTTACAGGTGCTCATGCATCTCGATGACCTCCTCGCTTCTAACGATAAAACCGCTGTGCTGTTCATCCTCTCCACAGAAATTGCAACAGGAAGACCGAACGAAAGCATCCACGAAATGGAGGAAGCATACGGCTGGCCCATGTACCATAAAATCGGCTACCCGGATCTCGTCGGTGCAGAAATCGAATTGAACAACGGTGTCTCGGCTTTCAACCTACAATCTAAGGCGATCAAAGTCGTTTTTATCAATCAGTTTGGATGGAGCCAAGCCACTTGTGGAAAACGGATGCCGGTAGAGATGGAATTTATGGACATCCGCAAGGGGAGTGATGCGGAATTTGGGCAGTCTATTTATGAACCCTTCGGGATCGCCCAAGTAGAGCCGTTGAGTTTCGGCGCAATTTGTGTGGTTAGCAATGTGTGTGGCTGTTGCGGTTTCATTCAACGTGCCACCGACAACCGCGAGGTCCCGAATGTTGTCGTTGCCGACTATACGCAGCTACAGATTCCACCGAAATCGTTGGATGATGTGCTACATATCGGCTTAGCAGAACGGAACGCTATTGAAATGGAGAATAGTCGGGACATCGCTGCAAAACTCTTAGGACGTTTGCCGCGTAAACCTCGTGACGTAGAGGATATGCTCCGAGAAGGCTACGACATCGCCTCCCGCATGAGTTGGGAGGTTGTCGTTAAGGATTATTTCTTGCCTGGATTGAAACAGGCGTTGTAATATTTGGACAGTTTGTCTATAAAAGGATTTGATTGTTATGAAAGAAGTCCGTAATTCTAATGATCCGATGCCATTGGCTCCCGGAGAGACATTGATGACACCTGAACAGAAGTTTTTCTTCGACTTACGGGGTTGGATTTTATTACCATCGGTATTATCAGCGTCGGAAATCGAAGAGATGAAAGCGGAAGTCTATGCAGGTGCCAGACATAGTTATCAAGGCGCACTCCAGAATTTACTGGATCATCCTGCGCTTGTAGGTATTCTCAACGAAATCCTTGCTGATGAACGATTTATCTTTGATGATTGCTACGGCTTTCGATGTGAGAATTCGGTTACGACGGTCAGGAAACCTGGCTGGAGCACTGCTTCTGATAGCGGTACTGCGGTGCCGCATGTCGTACGACCGCCGCAAAAAGCAAATGCGATGCGATATCAGGTCGCCGGTGGAAAGATATTCGCAGGACTCACACGTGTGATTTGGGAACTTGAAGAGGTCAAAGCTGGACAGGGAGGTACAACTTTTCTGAGTGGGTCTCATAAGGCGCATTTCGACTATGGTGGACCGGACCCGTACCGCCCGAATATTAGTGAATCCGCTTGGGAGGAAAAAATAAAGGATATGATGGAGGACTATAGTTGTCCACCTGGGTCAGTGCTTATTTTCACTGAAAGCGTTATACATGCTACCAACAACTGGACGAACCCTGACAATCCGCGTTGTGCTGTGTTCAATTGTTATAACTCGATCTGGGCGCAATGGTTTCGATTGAATCTAAGTCATGAAATCATAGAAAAGATGCCGCCGAAACGCCAATCTTTATTCCGTGGCACTTGGGCAATCGGTGGTGGTCCTGGTGGGAATCGTGCGTATTCGATGGAGAATAACACCACATAGTTCCAAGACTATTCAAATAAGGAGATATCAATGTCGAAAGAAACGTTTAATGATGCACCCGTGCCGATGACACCCGAACAGAAGTTTTTCTTCGACTTACGGGGTTGGATTTTATTACCATCAATATTATCGGACTCAGAAATCGAAGAGATGAAAGCAGAAGTGTATGCAGGCGCAAGACAGAGCTATCAAGGCGCACTTCAGAACCTCCTTGACCATCCGGCAATTGTAGGGGTCCTAAATGAAATTCTGTCCGAAGATCCGTTTGTACACGACGATTGCTACGGGTTTCGGTGTGAAGGGTCATTTACGACCGTGAGACACCCGGGTTGGAGTGTGTCGGAACGTGGCGATAACGGGCTGCCGCACGTTGTGCGTCCACCGCAGCAGGCAAATGCGATGCGGTATCAGGTCGCCGGTGAAAAGATTTTCGCCGGGCTGACGCGTGTTGTATGGGAACTTGAGGAGGTGAAGGCAGGACAAGGTGCTACCTCTTTCCTCAGTGGGTCCCATAAAGCACACTTCAACTACGGCGGTCCTGACAAGTATCGTCCGAATATCGGCGAATCCCCGTGGGAAGGGAGCATGCGTGAGGTAATGGATGACTATAGCTGCCCACCGGGTTCTGTTGTCATTTTCACTGAAAGCCTTGTCCATGCGGCGAATGATTGGACGAATCCTTCAAACCCCCGGTGTGCGGTTTTCAACTGCTATAACTCCATCTGGGCACAGTGGCATCGGTTGAACCTGAGCCATGAAATTATCGAAACGATGCCACCGAAACGCCAATCGTTGTTCCGTGGCACGTGGGCAATCGGTGGCGGTCCCGGTGGAAACCGCGCGTATGCGTTGGATAACAATACGACGTGATAAAAAACGTGTACGGATTTACGAAACTTTGGATTGGTGGTAGCCAGACACAAAAAAAGTTGGAGTGTCTGGCTCCAGCAACCCAACATAGACATACCGTAGCGATAAAGGTCACGGTTGGCTGTCCCTATTTTCCCCAAAAAGGAAACACCGTCCATACGGCACGTATTCGAGCAAGGTATTATCAGAAAATAGACGCTGTTTGTTGCTATACCTTAATCTGCGGCTTCACCACGCGTCGATTCTGTGGATGCGGGCTTCTCACCTGAGGGGTCCGGGTCGGCAAACTTATACTTACCAGACTTCCGCATTTCTTCACCTACTTTTTGGTAGTATGCCAGTAATCTGTTGAGATCGTGTCCACATTCTTCTGAAATTTTCATCCGCATTTCGCGAACTTCCTTGACGACTTCGTTCATTTCTGGACGTAAAAGATCCTCGTACTTTACCATTTTATGTGCTGCCTCCTAAATAATCAAGCGGTGTTTTTAATTCTGAAGTTATTATAGTGAAGCCCGTAAATAAGTGGATGTCTTTGTAGCATAAACTTCCCAGTTTGTGCCAGTCTGAATGCCTGTTATAGGTATTCAGACTGTTTGAGAGTGCCCAATTAATTACAGGTTTACTATAAACCCAATTCTCTGTTTATAAATTTGACTTTTTTCAGACACCAACACCTGCGCACTCCGAGCAGGAACATAAAGCTGAATCGACTGCGCCTGTCCCTCTATCGCAACATCCTGCCACGGATAGTGGACACCCTCTACAGCACCATAGCCGCCGAACGCCGTATCATCGGTATTGAGAACGAGTCGGTAATCCGCCCTTTCAGGTACCGGGACCCGCCAATCCGTAACAGATTCAGTCGGATGAAAGTTGCAGGCGAAGACGAGTCCACCCCGCGCATAGACGATCTGTTTCGCTTCCTCGTGAATACATAATAACTGAATGTCCGCATCCGCAAGCAGACGGTAGGTCGCATCGAGGTGCTGCATCGCCTGATCAAAAGCGTTGAGATGTTTATAGCGGAGGGTGTCATCCTCAACAAGAGACCACTGCCGACGCGCATACCAGTAGGAATTATTGTTCCCTGCGCGTGGGAAATCAATCCACTCAGGATGCCCAAATTCATTTCCCATAAAGTTCAGATACCCCTCACCCCCTAAACTAAATGTCAAGAGTCGGATGAGTTTGTGGAGCGCAACGCCGCGAGAAATAAGATGGCTCGTCGTGGAAATACTCATGTTCGTGTAGAGTTCAGCGTCCATGAGTTGCATAGCAAGCGTCTTATCGCCGACAATTGACTGGTCATGGCTTTCGACGTAAGCGATATGTTTTTCACCTGCACGGCGGTCGCGTAACGTCCCATAAATCTCGCCGATGTGCCACGCTTCGTCCTCTTTCTCCTTCAACAACCGAATCCAGTAATCCGGGATACCCATTGCAAGCCGATAATCGAAACCGAGTCCACCTTCTTCGATAGGACGTGCGAGACCGGGCATACCGCTCATGTCCTCAGCAATCGAAATAGCAGCGGGATTGACAGCATGAACAACCTCATTCGCCAACATGAGGTAGGCGATCGCGTCCAGTTCAACATCGGTGTCAAAGTAATCCGCATAGCCTGTGAACTCTCGTTCTAACCCGTGGTCGCTATAGAGCATACTCGTGACACCATCAAATCTGAATCCGTCAAACCGGTACGTCTCCAACCAATAGCGGATATTGCTCAGTAGGAAACGTTGTACTTCGTACTTGCTATAGTCGAAGCATAGCGAATCCCATGCGACGTGTTCACCTTTCGCACCGGCGTGGAAATACTGATGTGCCGTGCCATCAAAACGGCTCAACCCTTCATTGAGATTTTTAACCGCATGGCTATGCACCAGATCCATGATAACCAGCAACCCCATACCGTGCGCAGCATCGATAAGTGCTTTCAGCTCCTCCGGTGTCCCGAAACGGCTTGAAACAGCGAAAAAGTTGCTCACATGATACCCAAAACTCGCATAATACGGATGCTCCTTCACTGCCATCAGCTGCACAGCGTTATAACCTAAGTCCACAATTCGGGGCAAGATGTTCTGCGTAAACTCCGCGAACGTTCCGACCTTCTCTGCTTCTTGTGCCATGCCGACATGCGCCTCGTAAACCCGTAATCCCTCAACATTGATGTCAAAATCGGGTGCGCGGTGCTGCCACTGATACGGCTGCGGTGGCACCCAATACTGACCTGTGAAATCCGCATCACCTTCCTGAACAACACGTTGGATATACGCCGGGATCCGATCAAGTCCACCAATGTTTGAGACAACATGCACCTTGACGAGGCTGCTGTGTGTGAATCTATCAGCGTATTCGTTGTCTGGCAAAAAGATGTGCCACACACCCCAATCATCAACGGACATCGGATTCGCATCGCGCGACCAGTCGTTAAAATCGCCGATGAGCGCAAGCCTCTCCGCACTCGGTGCCCATTCTCGGTACCAGACACCAGTTTCGCCTTCATGTTCGCCACGGTTGAAGCCGAAATATCGGTGTCCTTGGCTAATCTCGCCTAATACACCACCCATCTTCTTAATCTCGGTTTTGAAATGCTGATAATGCGCAAACCGCTCGCGTAGTTGTGTCCTATACGGTTTCAGCAAGGGATCGATTTTGATGAGGTCAGTGCCGTCAGCCCTGTTTCCTATTGAGTATCGCTTTTGCATGATGTATCAGTTTAGCACAAGCCAACTTGCAACGCAAGAGGCAGAATTACGACAAGCCATCAACCAATGCTGACAACCCTTTCTGTGGGAAAAGCGGGCTATTAGTTTTCCATTTTTTAGATAGATTTTGACAACCCAGGCCCGGTAGGTGCGGTTTTGCGGCGGACCCATAGGTGTCAATTTTAGAAATAATAACCCTCTCGGCACTCAAAAACAACCTCGCCACCCAGACCCAGACGGGTGGTTTCCTAACGCTTTACACTTCTGCTTTCTGAACTGTGATTTCTATGATTCCTATGATTCCCATGATAAGAGAACCCGTCACAAGAAACTGAATACTGAAAACCCAGGCCTGACGACTCAGCAGTTCCGCGGGAACGCCATCTTTATAGAAACTTCAACCCCACAATCAGCATCTTATTTTCCAGCAGAGATCTTATCACAAAAATCACAAAAATCACAGAAATCACAGTTCAGACTTACTATGCCGAGAATGGCACGAAAAATCGCTAAATTGACACCTATGGTGCGGTGTTTTTGCTGGGGTGTTTCTTCTAGGAAACCGCACCTACCGGGCCTGGGTATCCAAAATTGGACAAAAAACTGAAAACTAAATAACCCTGGACTAATTCCGTTATCTTTTTCTCCAGACACACACATTTCCGAAGTGGAACGCGTCCGTACGTCCCCATCTGTTAACTGCTATTTCCTTTTTTCCCGGCACGACAAGAATTTTTTCAACTTCAAAACCGAGAGATTGCGCGATGTCAATAAATGCTAAAGATCCTCGCGGTATGAGGAAAGGGGCATTTCTCGCAAAAAATCAGGTGAAATTCTAAAATATTACGCGCTTTTTAAGCAGAATTAATACTTTTCATGGAAATAACTTGACTTTTTCTGAAAATTCTGTATGATTTTAGTTACTTATAGACATTAATATTTTATTATTAGTAAAATATTAATGTCTATAAGTAACTATTGTTTACGACACCGACTCCCCGAATCCGTTCTGTTTTGACATGTTCCCCAAGTAGCCGCGGTGTGAGACGGTCTTCTGATAAATAATGGTTGATCTGATCATGACTGAAACTTTCGGAATGTTCTGCGAAATGTGTAAGTGTATAGTTAATATGGGTGCTGAGTAGATATTGACAATAATGTAGACGTGTGGGTCTAAGCACTTTTAGGTCTTCCTCATAGCACATATTACCCCTTCTATGAGGTTATATCAAACATTATTGCGTAAGTCCTATAAGGTAACAATCATGCAGAGGGGACACAGCCATCTTAATATCAACAGACCGATTTTACCGGAGCATCGAGGCTATTGTGTATGCGTTGCTGCTGCGCGCTGCGTGTCTATATGTGCGTTGCTTTTTCGTATTATTAACGCTAAGTTAACTATGCTATCTGCAGGGTTAACACCCCCCCCCCCCACTTAACAAAAGATAAGTATTACACTTCACTGCGTTCTATTTTTCTCATGCCTGCGCGCGTTCGGTCTCACATAGAGCCCTTCGTCGCAGGCTGTTTTTGTTCGCGCCTCAGGTTCTGCCGCGCTTTGAAAACCTACCGAGATGCGATACGAATTGTCCAAACTCTTGAATTCCCTCTGGTCTCTATTTTTCCACACTCACCACAGGCGATTTCACTGCAACACGGAAGATGCTAATAGCGAAGTAGGATTTTTGAAGGCACCTTTCCAGTAACGGGTGGAGACCCCGGGTTGAACAGGGTTAGAAATCAAAAGTTAGTACCTGAAAGGACATCAACACTTACATACCAACATATCCACACAGAAACATAGTGAAACCCAACTTTTCCTGCTTAGGAGGTACTCCAGAAAATGTCAAAAACTCTCTCCACTTTTTCGTTATGTTTTATTTTTTTATTCGTTCTGCTTCGTCAGGTGAACGCAGGTCCAAATGATGCCGTGAACATCCCAGATGCTGCCCTCCGTCTTGTCATCGAAACCAAGCTGGGCAAGACTTCTGGAGCCGAAATCATCGAGAGTGAAATGAATGGCATGACCGGCTCTCTCACAGTGAACTACGTATTCGTTAACGATCTAACCGGTCTCGAACACGCAACCGGTATAACGGAGTTCAGAGTCCAGAACAATAGAGGTGAAATCACTGACCTATCGCCACTTGCAGACCTGACACAACTGACAATCCTATCAATTGCTAACTACAAGACATTAGATGATGAACCCACTGCCCTCTCAGATATATCAGCAGTGACGAAGCTAACTAATTTAGTGGAATTGCGTCTTGATCACGGTATCATCGTAGATATCTCACCGCTGGCGGATTTAACAAAATTGACAACCTTAACTCTTCAACGCAATAGCATTGTAGATACCTCATCACTGGAGAAATTGACAGCGTTGACGCACCTTGATCTTAGATCGAATAAGCTGACGAGCTTAGGAACAGCTGTCAGTAAACTAACAGCCTTAACACAGCTGTATGTTAACGGCAATTATGACCTCTCGAATATCTCAGCGGTGGCGAGTTTAACAAATCTGGAACTTCTACATCTGGGTAGTACAAGTATTACCTCTACTGGTCTATCAGCGGTGCTACCTTATTTATCGAAACTGAAGTGGTTGTTTATTTTCTACTCGCCCATCTCTGACTTGTCGGTGTTAGGCAATTTACCTGTGGTGTTGACGAATACGTTGGACCTGGAGGCTATGTCTTCCGACCCTAACGCAGACTGGACATACGTGCGGGGCGATGGGCAAGGTCTGGGGTGGCTGCTGACGGATCTTTCACCCTTGGTAAGCCTCATGAACGCAGGAAAAGTCATAACAGGGGCTACCGGAAGCGTTGATTTAAAATACAATTGGAGTCTGGACTATGAATCCCTGTACACACATATTCCTGCCCTCATAACTGCCGGAATTTCTGATGTCCAATATACAGACCCTGTGCCTGCGCTTGAGCGCGTATCTGCGGAAAACCATGTCGGTAGACCGGGGACAAGCCACACATTTGTGGTACGAGCCTCTAATACGAGTTTCGGTGCTTACAAGAACGACAGATTCGCGAAGGTCCCTATTACGTGGACGGTTACAGCACCCGATGGCACCCAAACCGAGACGAAAGCTGTTACGGGAGACGATGGGTTGACACGGATCAGTATTAGGCTTGGCAGTCATGGAGAGATGCACACTGCGGAAGCCGTTGTCCCAGCAAACACGCCAGCCAATGGACCAACGCATTCTGAACTCCGGGTCAGTTTCACGGCGACATCAGACAAAGATGCCCCGATCACTCCCGACCCAACGCTCTCCGCGCTGACAGTGTCCTTTAGCAACTACCCAGAAGCACGACCCACCGATACATTTTCACTCACAATAAGATTCTCTAAACCTGTCACTGGCTTTCAAGCAGACGACATCAGGGTAGACACAGAACTTACGGACGGCACCGGCATTGCGACCTTAGACGGATTGACACCTACAACAGCGCCGACACAGACCTACACCGCAACCGTTAGAGTGCCTGCGGATGCCCTTGGAAGCGTCAGACTCGTTGTCCGCGCAGGCACAGCACTGACCACACAGGGACAGATAGGGCCCGTTAGAGATACCGCCTCCAAATGGATCGCGTTTGAGCGAGAGCTGGTTGGTCCACGTGATCCGGTTCCGCCACCAGTAGACGCATCTGTTGGCGGTGGCGGTGGCGGTGGCGGTGGGTCAAACTTGAGCTTCGCTGTTCCTCCGGGCGTACAGTTTTTTATTTTTAATGAAATCGGCAACTTTTATGACGACACAAACGATTGGATAGAACTCAAGAACTTGTGTAACACACCCCTTCATCTGTCTGAATGGGAGATACGTTTTATGACGACCGCCAATACCGAGACTGGCATCGAAAAAGATGTCGTGTCGTTCCCTGACTTTGTGCTACCGGCGCAGGCGGTGTTGTTAGTTACGAATACCGATCCGAGCGCAACACGGCTCGCGAGTGGGTTGAATATTGCGACAGGGGCGCGGCAGAAGGGGGCCCAGCATCCGTATTTCGTTGCCCCTGATTTGAAACTACCGGAGACACCGTATCTGCTGATTTTACAACGAAAGGTATCAATCAACGGAGACTTCGTGAGAACGATTGAGGATATGGCTGGCAATTATTTTTGGGAGGTGTCGCCCGACAGCACCAAAATTGAGCCGTATACCTACACATCCGACAAGACGGCGTCAACAGCACCGTTGACAGAATTCGGTGCCTGGCAGCGTCGGCGTTCGGAACAGCCGGGGTATCTTGCTGCTGCGTGGACATCGATCGGGTATCGGGCACACATCGGTTATGATCGGCGTACCCCGGCAGCACTGTGTCTTGGCACACCCGGATACGTCCGTGATCCCTCACGCTCTCAATCGGTGACACATCGCCTTGTTTTCAACGAAATCCGCAATGCCTCTGACGACATGAACGACTGGATAGAACTCAAGAATGTCTGTGGCGCGGATGTCCAGCTCAGCGATTGGGAGATCAGCATCGTCTTGAATGCAGATCAAGATGTGGACATTGTGTCGTTTCCTGACTACACATTGCCGATGGATGGTGTGCTTTTGATTACCAACACCGATCCAAGTAAGACGGTGATTGCTAATGGGTTGAATATTGCGACAGGGGCGCGGCAGAAGGGGACCCAGCATCCCTATCTTGTTGCACATGGCTTGAGACTCCCGAGCACACCCTATCTGCTGATTTTACGGCATATGGGGGAATACGGTGAGAGGACGATTGAGGATATAGCGGGTAATTATCCTTTCACGGAAACCTCGTCCGACGGAAACCCCGAAATTTATCTACTTGCGAACGCGTCACGCCCGATGGAGGCGTTAGCCCCGTTGACGCAATTCGGTGCGTGGCAGCGTCGGCATTTAAAACAGCCAGGATATCTTGCTGCTGCATGGATGTCGAGCGGGTATCATACGCACATCGGTTATGATCGGCATGCCCCGGCATCACTGTGTCTTGGCACACCCGGATACCACCGGCATGATGCCTCATCTATCCTGCCGGTGACACATCGTCTCGCTTTTAACAAAATACACAATGCCTCTGATAACGCAGCTAACTGGGTAGACTGGATAGAACTCAAAAACGTCTCTGATATCGATGTCCGACTCAGAGATTGGGAAATTAGCATCATCACAAGCGAGGGTGAAGCTCCAGATCAAGATGTGGGCATTGTATCGTTCCCCGATTGGACGTTACCGGTGGGTGGTGTGCTTTTGATTATCAACACCGATCCAGGTGAGGCGGGGATTGCCGATGGGTTGAATATTTCGACAGAGACGCAGCAGAAGCGGACGCAGTGTCCGTATCTTGTTGCACGTGACTTGAAACTGCCGGATACACCCTATCTTCTGATTTTACGGCACGCGCGCGGGAAAAACGGCACCCCAGAGGCGATTGAGGATGTCGCTGGGGATTATTTCCGATATGACGGCGATACAGAAGTCTGGCCCCTTGCCTATACGCGGCGTCCGAGTGCACCGGCAGCACCGCTGAGCGAGGCAGGCACCTATCAGCGTAAAGACGCACGCCAACCCGGGTATCTCGCCACCGCATGGACAGCAATTCACCCGCAAAATTACGGGTATGATCCAGACGCATTTGCCGCACTACCGGCGACACGTCGTCTTGCTTTCAACAAAATACACAATGCCGCTAACCACACAAATGACTATATAGAACTCAAGAACATCTCTGATACGGAGGTTCGGCTCAGAGATTGGGACATTAGCATGGTCGCAAGCGAGGGTGAAGCTCCAGATCAAGATGTGAGCATTGTATCGTTCCCCGATTATACGTTACCGGTGGGTGGCGTGCTTCTGATTACCAACACCGATCCGGATGAGACGGTGATTATTGATGGACTGAATATCACCCCAGATACAACAGAGGCAGACCAGCAGAGAGGTGCGCAGCATCCGTATCTTGTGTCACATGACTTGAATCTCCCCAGCGCACCCTATCTGCTGATTTTACGGCATGCGCGCGGGAAAAACGGCACCCCAGAGGCGATTGAGGATGTCGCGGGTAATTATTTCCGAATTGACAACAATATAGGGGTCTGGCCCTTTGCCTATACCTATCATCCAAGTGCGCCGGCGGCACCGCTGAGCGAGACAGGTGCCTATCAGCGCAAAGACGCACGCCAACCCGGGTATCTCGCCACCGCATGGACAGTGAACCAATCGCCACCCGGTCTCTCGGATACGCCCAACACACTTGAAGGTGGAGAGAATGCCTTGTTCGCACCTGACGCTCATGCAGCAGCCGTCATTTTTAACCCGACCTTGCCTGATGAAGTTCGGATCAGCGAACTTATGTCCGAAACGCAGGGCCCCTCGGACGCGCTTCCGCAATGGATTGAACTCTATAACGCTTCCCCAACACCCGTGGATTTGGAAGGTTGGCAGTTAGCGATTGAAACCCGTACCGCTGAAAGACATCGACATGCCCGGCTGAAGCTCAAGACCTTCTCTCTGCCACCGAAACAGACAGGGATTTTGGTGACCGGGCAGGGCAAAAGATCAAGCAGACTGCCGATTGACCGGGTTTATGATCTCTCTAAGGCACACTCAGATGTGTTCAGCCGATACCTCAAAAACACCATTATAGGCACAGACGGGTTCTTTGTGGAACTGATACACCCCACGGGACGCGTCGTTGACACCTGCGGCAACCTTGATGGCGACAAAGCCACAGACGATCTGCCGACATGGACGCTTCCCGATCGCAAGCACCCCCAAGGACACCGTTCTTCGCTCCTCCGTCGTTTTGAGGGTGATGTCCGCAAAGGCACCGAGGCTTCCGGGTGGATGCCTGCTACGGAGACCGCCATCGGGGTCAACACTTATTACGGGCATCCGACAGATATTTCTACCCCAGGTTTCCTACACCAGATCGTGCCTGGCGCAAGTTCAAGGAGCACCTTGAGTATCAGTGAGATCATGTTTGAGACGCAAATCCGAACCCGACCCCTACCACAGTGGATTGAACTCTATAATCCATCCTTTACCCACTCAGTGAAACTCAAAGGTTATCAGCTCCTCGTTGAGACGCGGCAAGCGGGCAAGCATCAGCAGATTGTTATGACCCTTGAGGCATTTGATGTGTTACCGAACCAGACGGCACTGCTCATCACCGAGCAGGGAAGACATTCGCGGCATCTCACCAACCATCTCATCTACAACCTCTCTCAGAGACACCCGAGGGCTTTTTTACGCCCACCAAGTCGGTCTCGCTTGCTCAGTAGCGACGGATTTCTGATCCAACTCACAGATGATAGTGGCAATGTTGTCGATACTGTCGGCAACCTCGACGGCTACCCATCCACCGAAGATACGCCTGCATGGGCGTTTCCACCCGGTGAAACAAGCGATGGCGAACGCGCATCTCTGCGACGATTGTATGAAAAACAGATACCGTTGGATGGCAGATACGCCAAAGCATGGATGTCTACAGCAGACGTTCCACCGAAAATAATCACCTATTACGGGCACGCCTCGGATCTGGGAAATCCAGGGTATCGCAAGGGCACGCCACTCCCTGTGACGTTGTCGGGTTTTTCTGCGGCTTGGCGCCCAGACACCGTCCGGATCACATGGACAACAGAGAGTGAGTTGGACAATGCCGGATTCAATATCCTGCGGAGCCAGATGAAGGAAGGCGAGTTTCAGCAGATTAACACCCAACTGATACAAGGGGCTGGCACAACAAGTGAACGCAACGAGTATACATGGACAGATACAACTGCTAAACCGAATACCGTCTACTATTATCGGATAGAAGATGTATCATACGCAGGCGAACGCAAGCAATTAGCGACCGTTCGCATCAGAGGGCTTGTATCTCCGAATGGTAAACTTATCACACGTTGGGGAGATGTGAAAAATCAGCAGTAGAAGCACGGCGAAGATATGGCACTATCTTTTTCTCCAAACAGATATGCATTTCCGAAGAGGTACCCGCCCATACGTCCCCATTTGCTGACTGCTGTTCCCTTTTTTGCCGGGGACAACAAGGATCTTTTCCACTTCAAAGCCGAGCGACCGGGCAATATCGGATAAAATCGTGTCTACGGAAATGCTCACACCCGCATAGCGGACATTATCGTTTACCATGAAAAGACGGGCATTGGGTTTTAGGACGCGGGCGCATTCACCAATAACGCACGCCATTTCAGAGAAATATCCGCGAACCATCCTTGGAATTCCATTATTGTTTAAAGTCCCAGAGGCCTTTTCGTGATCAAGATAGGCATATATTGTTTGTAGTAACTTTTGCTGGTTGGCTGTCTCTATAAAGGCGGTCCACTGCGGACAAATTTTCAATAAATCTTTTTCTCGGTTTTCCACAGTACAACTGAGCATTTCTTGCCGCAGGTTAGAAACTTCTGTCTGGGTCAAGTCTAACATCGCGAGTTCAAGGGCATAAGTCCGCGTGTAATCGTAGCGGTTGCAATAGGGTGGCGAAGTCATAACTGCACCGTAGGCAGCTGCTTCAAGCGTCGGAAGAACTTCAAGACACGACCCCTTGAATAATTTACGCAATAAGTAGTTATTGACTTGACAAAAAGTGCATAAAATGGTAAAATATACGTATATTCTAAGGATATAGGAGTATTTTATCAATGGATTTAATCAAAGTCATGGAACGTTTCCCAAGTCAAGAATCTTGTATTAAGTATCTTGAAAAAGTTCGTTGGGGTGCGAATCCTGTTCCCTGTCCACATTGTGAGAGTATCCACACGGGAAAACGCAACGAAAGTGGGAAAGTTGGACGCTGGAATTGCCACGACTGCCATGCATCCTTTAGAGTAACGCATGGTACAATCTTTCATGATACGAAAATACCGCTTCAAAAGTGGTTTCTCGCGATTTCACTGGTAGCAAATGCCAAGAAAAGTCTATCAAGCTATCAATTAGCACGTGATTTAGACCTAAATCAGAAAACTGCATGGTATATGCAGACACGTATCCGTGCGGAGATGGCAAAAAAGGGAAGTGCGTTACTACAGGGCATCATAGAAGCAGACGAAACCTATATCGGTGGCAAGCCTCGCAAGGAAAATAAACGCGAGGACGATAAACCGAATAAACGCGGTCGCGGTACAAAGAAAGATGCCATTATCGGAGCGGTAGAACGTGGTGGAAAAGTCGTAGCACGGCTGGCAACCGATCTGACCGGTCGCGGTATCCTGAATTTCATTCGGGAAGTTGTCAATACGAAAGAATCAGAACTGATTACTGATGAATACCGTGCTTATTGGGCAATAAGTCGAGAGATGAAGCATACCGTCATCAATCATCAAGAGCAGTTTGTAGATGGTGATATTCACACCAACACTATTGAAGGCTTTTGGAGTTTGCTAAAACGCGCATGGTACGGTTCACATCACCATTATCAGACGGGGTATACTCCTCTCTATGTAGCCGAGCAGTGCTATAAGTATAACTACCGCGAACAGAGTATCTTTTGGAAGTTTGTTAGGGAGAGCGTTCAAGTGGGGGGGGGGGCAGCCGCGTGAACAAACTCTATTATGGCGACTGCCTCACCGTAATGCAGCAAGAGATGAAGGCAAACAGTGTAGATTTAATATATCTCGATCCACCTTTCAATTCCAATCGTGCTTATAACGCTATTTACAAAGATGAAACAGGGAGACCTTTACCAGATCAGATAGAAGCCTTTTGTGATTTATGGACACTTGATCCTGATCGAGAAAGAGCAATTCGTGAACTTCCCAAACAAATGTTAATGTCTGGAGTGGATGATGGCATCGTCAGATTTTGGCAGGCATGGATGAAGGCACTCACGAATACAAACCCAAAACTTCTGGCATATCTATCATATATGGCAGAGCGATTACTGCAAATGAAAATAGTTCTCAGACCAACTGGAAGCATTTTTTTGCATTGTGACCCAACATGTAGCCATTACTTGAAAATATTCATGGATGGCATTTTTGGAGAAAAAAATTTCAGAAATGAGATTGTTTGGGCATATACGAGGATGTCGGCAAAGGGACAACGCCAATTATCTCGCGCTCATGATACGATTTTCTGGTATTCAAATGGAAGTCAATGGTGTTTTAACGTTGATCCAATTCGGTTACCGTATGCTGAAGGCAGCAAAGCACGGGAAGGACAAACACTCAATCGTCTCGGAAGTGGTTATTCAAAAGAAGGTGTCACTAAACTTAATCCTTTAGGTAAGTTCCCAGAAGACTGGATTATACATATACCTTATTTACGTGGAAATGAGCGTCTTGGCTATCCGACTCAAAAACCTTTAAGACTGCTTGAACGTATTATTTTGGCATCAAGTAACGAAGATGACATTATTTTTGATCCTTTCTGTGGCTGTGGAACAACTCTTGAGGCTGCCCAACAACAAAATCGTAGATGGATTGGTATTGATATTGCCATTCATGCGATCAAACGCGTAAGTGCCGTTCGTTTACAGGAGCGTTGCAGATTAGTAGAAGATCAGGACTATCAAATCACAGGTATTCCTCGTAGCGTAGAAGGCGCGAAAGACCTTTGGCAACGTGATAAGTACCAGTTTCAGAAATGGGCTGTAGAAATGGTTGATGGCTTTGTAACAGCACGTAAAAGTCGGGACGGTGGTGTAGATGGAAGACTCTACTTCCCTTATGACGAAGACCTAAAAGCGATGAAGTTAGAAGTAAAGGGTGGTGCAAGGGTGGGTATACAAGATTTACGCGCACTTGCGGGGGTGATAGATGAAAATGATTATCCACTCGGTGGTTTCATCACGCGTAAGACCCTCGGACAGATACAAAGACAGAACTTTCAAGACTTCTGCCGAACTAAAGGCACAATCACCATTGATAGCAAAGAATATCCTCGCCTACAGGTTCTCTGTATAGAGGAAATCCTTGAAGGCAAACGCTTTGATACCCCACTGGTACGGGGCAAATCAACAACTGACCAAATGGAATTATTTGACAATTAACAAGTCAATAACTACTTATTGCGTTTTAATTTGGTTTTTGTCATGGTGTTACTCCCTTAAAGAAAATGTTTCTTTAATTCTGAATACCACTGTCTGAATACCACTGTAGTTATATTTAGACAATTTTTGAAATTAATTTAAATATATAAATTTAAAAGTCTATACATGACTATAAATTATATGATATTTTTAGGGAAAAAGCAAATTATGTCAATAAAATTGCATAATACTTTAGAATTTCATCCGGTTTCTTGTGAGAAAAGTCCATTTTTTATACTGCGGAGATCTTTAACACATTTATCGAAACTCACATACTATCAGCGAAAGTGATTACCCTCCATTATTTCTTTTACTAAAACAAGTACTCTTAATAAGATATGGCGCAATCTAACTTACGCTTAAACCCTGATTACTATTGACTTTATATCAAATTTAAAATTTGACAAAAAATGAGATTTATGATAACCTAAGTTGCCATCTTTAAGCAGCGTAACTTTTATATGGTATTTAATCTTGGATGGTGCTATAATAATCATATTGAACCATATTTTTCAAATATGAAATTAAAAAGTATAATCGCAATTTTGCGACTTTTGTAATTTAACTCGCGTTAGTTACTCAAGTAGCAACTTGGGTTATGATAATATGCACTCCTAACTTCTATAAAAATATGAAGTTTGTGAACACCTCATACATAACAGGTATTTTTCCAGCGTGAATTTGCCACAGACGCGTCAGTTGAGTTGAAGCGAAATTGATGAAAATTACACGCATTTAAGATAGTTATCAATAGTAGGCAGTCAGTACTCTGTCAAGGTTATTTTCTTTGATAAATATCTATCATTTTCTACCCATTCACATCTGGCATCTTATATTGAACTCACGCTATGAAAAAAGTCATTGAGTAAGGTCAGGGATTCTACTTTGGATTTTAGCGTTCTCCTTCTTGGCAGAATGGGTATCTGGAATTTACCCAGTTGAAGAAAAACACCTTACTGTAAGGAAGTGTGTCAATGACAACCAATGTCTTACAAGATATGATTGCACGCTGCCACCAACGGCATGAGGAGCCATTAAAGCAACGGAATACGACTGTAACGCCTCGGCTTTACAAAGGGCTTCCTTACCATTTCACAGTCTATTGTGCACACAGATACCCTGTGATGCTTCAAGACTTAGAGGCAGCAAGTATTCCCTTTATGCCGATAGGACAGGCCCCTGGAACTGACCGACCGCCGCGGTCTTTTGGTGGCGAGAGGTTCTTGAAACGCCAACAGGCAACAGACTGGGATGCCATCCGATGGCACAAATCGTGGGGGATTCAAGTGTATACGGGTATGCCCTCAACACGCGATGGTGCACCATGGCATGACATCCACTTTAAATATGAAGCCATCTGTGCTGCACCTGATGCCGTTCTTGCCTGCGTTCAAGCTCTCGTTAACGCCGTCGCGAACCCGTTGTTGACGCTGTCAAAGTCTGGTGGGCTGCGTTTTTCTTGCAGGATACCGGGGTACCTGCACCCAAATACCAAGCAGCCCCTGTTGTCCGTCAATAAACAGACATCGACGGCAGAGAATCCGCACCACCACAAAGCATATATTGAAATTTTGGGTGAGAAAGGATACAGCTGCTGGGATGCGCGTTATGAAATCCTGCTTGGCAATCTGTTAGATCCGCCTGTGATTCCTAAAGAGATTCTCTTTGCACCTATTGATGCACTTCGCTCTAAACTTCACGAACCTGTTTCCCAAAGCGTACAACACAAGGAGAGCATCCCCGACGTGCCATACTCTCTCGGATCGGGTAAACTTGATCTCGCCAAAGAGGCTTTTTTTGAGCGTGGGTTTTCTTACATCAAACAAAAGGATGGATTTCACTATTGGAGCCAGCAAGGTAGTGGGATTGGCAACACAGAGGTATTATTGTGGGAAAGCGATGGTGGTGTGTGGGTATGTGCTTCTACATCTGATACGGGGCTGCCCATAGAGGCAACGCTTATAACAGACGTTTGGAACGATACTGGCATCTTGCCGCCGACCCCAGCGGCAGGGCTGCCTATAGACGATAAGGTGATGGTCGTCCGGGAAGGGAAACTGAGTCCACTATCAATAAAGCGTCCTAAGCCTATATTACACAAGTCCAAACCGACCGAAAATACTGATAAAACACACGAAGAGATTAGTGTTCAGGTGCAGCGTGCTTTCGATAGGAATGTGCGTGTCCTTGGCTTTACTGCCGAGATAGACGCAGAGAAAGACCCTGAAGTAGACTCCGTTCTGCGTACGCGTAAGGCAATCCGTTTAAAGGTACCGAGTGTTGATCTTGCGGCAGTAGCATCGCAATTTTTTCAAAGCGGAGAGGTCAGCTCGGTGGCACAGTGGCGCGATCGGATGCATCTCTGGGATCAGGTGAAAGATATTCCCAGTACTCGCCTGTTTTCAGACCCAGAATACGCAAAAATAGCGGAACAACTTCTCGAAACGCCCGAGGGAACACAACCCCTCTGTATCACCAATACCCGCGAAGAGGAGCAACTGTTTCTTAGATGCAAACTCCCCAGAACCATACTCAAGGCGTGGGTTGCCAATTGGCAAGGCGATGCCTTAGGCAGTTTTGCGCTGGCACTACTGAATGTAGTAGACATCAGAGATAAATTCCATGCTAATGCCATCAGACGGGTCCGAACAGTGTTCCAGACGTTTCAATGGCTCGAAGAAGAGATCATCGAACAGATGTCCCACGTCGATGCGGCGACTGTTGAAAACATTCAGGCGTTCCCAGCGATTTATGCGGACCCAAGTTGGACGTTTTGGCATCAACTCAAACGTTTCTTTGCACATTACACAAGGGATGCTGATGCGCCGATGTACTGGGAGGACGAGGAACTACAGTTTCGGGTACCGCCCATACTGCATCCGATCGTCCAATACCTTTTCGTCAATATGCCAGTTCTCGACGCTGAACATTTACGGCGGGCATTCTTGGATGTAGAAACCGAAATTCTTTGCACGGAACCGATGGCGTGGGTTCCCGGAAACCGCGTTTTTCAGATTCGCACTGGTATCTATCCACGCGAGATAATTTTAGACCTCAACAACACTTGGGATATTATGGCGATGTCTGAAACGGGGCAGCACATTTTTTCCAGAATTCAAGCGGAAATAGAAAGGGATCGAAATACTAAGCACGGGATTATAACCCATGATCTCGCAATTGAACAGTTGGAGGATATCGCGAAAAATGAGAATGTCTGTTTCTTGACGGGTTTTCGAGAAGTGGAAGGATTGGAAACCGCTTTTCAAGAGGCACAAGTTATCTGGATGGTTGGCATGCCGCAAATGGGAGCACGCACCCTTTTGAACCGCACGCGAATCCTGTTTGGGAACGACGAAGAACCCCTCTCTTATGAAATGGAACCTGAGCTCTACCGTTACAAAGACGAACGCGTCCAGAGCGTCTATGAAAAAGAGATCACCCGTATCTTCAAAGAGATTATAGAGTTGGCGCAGTTGAACTGTTTGGCAAACAAGAAAGTTATGTTGATTACGGGTTTCCGAATTCCTGACATCACCGACAGACCTGAAACGCTCCTTTTTGACTGGGCAGATTTCGAGGTTGCCGGTGGGTTAGACAAACTTTCCGAAGTGATAGCGACACGCCAACGTTTTGAGACGGAACGCAACAATCTGACACCTGAATCCGGCAGACAAGAAGTAGAACGTGTATTAGGATGCTCCCCAAGGCAGGCGAACCGAGTCTTGCAAAGGCTGAGGGGTGGGAAAATTGCACGCATCCCATTCCGAGAGCAAATTCTCGCACTTCTCGCCGATGGACAGAAAAAAACACCCGAACTCGTGGCGGCGATTCAAGGACATCCAAAAGCAATAAATACTGAACTCACGCGCCTTGTGGGGATCGGTGAAATTGTAAAGGTTCGACGCGGTGTTTATACACTGCCAGAGGCGTAAAGTGATGTCCGGTACTTTTGATTTCGTTGTTGACCGATTCTAAATGCTCAAGCATGTAGATTTTATTCACCTTGAACCAGTTTGAACTTATGCACGGCTTCTTCTACGCCAACGAATCGGCTGTAGATCGCTACACGGCTGAGTTTGCCTTCCCAATTCCGACCGCCACTTGCTTCGTCACCGAAAAGCAACGGATAGCGTTCCCAATTGCTAAAATCCCCTTGCGTTCCGTTGCTAACATGGACAAGTTCGCCATTGATATAGCAGTAGACGTTTCCTTGAAAATAACTAACGATAACGTGTGTCGGTTTCCCCGCCTCAATCTTACCAAAAGAAAACTCACCGCCTAATCCGTTTGATCCAGTCCGTGGCGTGCGAATTCTCACAGCAAAACGATTTCCATCCTGTCCGAAGGTGAAGTTGCGATGGGTAATGTCATTTGAAAACGTGATAATCCGTGCGGGACCATCCTGATTCAGATTCTCCGTTGTAACGAGACATTCAAGTGTTAATTGATTGCTTTCCTGACACGCTGCGAGCAGCGTATCATTGACAGCCTCTGCAAGATACGCACCGCCGGTCAGATTCATCTGTCCATCTTCACCGATTGTTGCATCGCCGCGGGGTTCAATATCTCCACTGTCTTCAAGCGTGCCGTGCCAGAGAAAAACGAGTCCATCGCGTGAACCGGGGAATTCTGTGTGCGTTCCGATGTCAGCGGGTGCTTCCGGTGATACATGAATTGCGAGAGATGTAGTTGCCGTGTCACCCTCTGGGTCCATCACCGTGAGCGTTACAACGTATTGACCAAGGCTTTGGTAAACGTGCGTCGTATCCGATTCAGTGGACGTTGTACCATCTCCGAAAGTCCAGTGGTGTGCCAGATCTCCCGCTGCTGAGAAAGTCACTGTAAGTGGGGCACTACCCTGAAGCACATCGGCGGATGCTTTCGCCTCCGGACGGAGTTTCTCACCGGGTGCGTACGGTGTAAAGCGATAGGCAGAATCACCGTTCGGTGCAGCGAACGTATATTCCCCGGGCTGTGCCGTACCGACTGGAACGACTTTCATGTTCCAAGTATCTACACGATCAACTTTATACGGTTGCTTCCCTTGCAAGTCCAGTGTTAGCGTCTGCGGTTCGGTTGTGTAAGTGAGATAATATTCCCCGTGTTTGGCAAGGACATATCTCCCCGCTTCATCGCCGATCGGTTCAAGCGTATCAAAGGCTGGGGCATCCGCCATGAAGTCTTTGAGGAAGGCAATTCGCGATGGACTCTCACCGCGCAACACACCGCCCTTTGCCCACCAGAGGAGGTCTTCGGGGTGTTTGTATGTCTCTCCGTGTCCGACGTAGCACCCGGAAACGGTGCCTGCCCAGAAGTTTTGGACCATCTGTTCTGCAGTGATATTTCCCCACCCCTGCGGAACATCGCCTTCATAGCGGCACTCATCATAGATAACAGGTTTTCCGTATTGCGTGCGATAGTTGATACCTTGTGCCATGTTAGAGGTTTGGATGCTGGTGTGTGTTACCCATGGCTTATTGTGGTCATACCAACGTCTACAGTTGTGGATGCCGCGTAAACGCTGATAGGGGTCGTGATCTCGGATAACTTGGAAAAACCGATCCCAGTCTGATTCCTGTTTCGCAGGCATGATGTCAAATTCATTTGCGAGGGACCACCAGACGTTCCGAAATGCTGCTAAACGTGCGACGGCATATCGGATATACCGGTCATCGCTTTCGGCATCCATGTTTTCAAAATCCCACCGGTCATAAGTATGAAACAGGATGATGTCTGCTTCAATACCGAGGTCCAACAAGTCTTGAACGCGCTGCTCGAAATGCTGCCAGAATTCTGGGTTGAATCTTGTGAAGTCCCAATCTTTTAAGGGTTTTCCTTCAAATGGGTAGTGGATGGGTTCATTTTTGTTGTAGACGTAATCTTTTGGAAAAATGCACATCCGCAGCTTGTTGAAGGGCGCCTCGGCGAGGGTTTTGAGTGTCTGTTCCTCCATCGCATCGCCTTGATGTGCCCATGCATAGCAGGTTGTTCCAAATTGGTGATAGGGTGTGCCATCGGCATATTGCAAGTAGTAATCTTTATAGACATGCACAGGTCCGTGGTTCCCCTTGGACGGTTCAACACACGTAAACTGCCCGGTCTTGCCGTTGAGTTCGGCGCGGTTACTTTTCGTTGTGTACGTCCATTCGCCGATTGCATCCGGCATGAAGCGGATTTTGTATATTCCGTCTCCGTCATAGAACCCGTGTGGCTCGAAAGTCCGACCACTTTGCTCAAATTTTGCTGTTAATGCGACCTCGGTGAACGGATTTCCTGTGTCCGGTCCATCCAAGATTAATTCAAATATTCCCCAACGTTCAACCATATTCACCTCTGAATTTTTTTCTGCATTCACGGTAGATGCTATACTTAGGAAAAAAGCAGCCGTGAAAATTACTATTGGTAAGATATATCTTGCCATTGCAACCTTTTATTAGGCGAGGTACAAACTTTTAATTTATCGGTTTTGTCTCCGTTGCATTTCGGTGTTGATGGCGCGGATACCAGCCACCGTCTCGTTAATCGGATTGTTTGCGTGGTCGCGAAATCCGTACTTGCGTGCGTTGTTCTTAATGTAGGCACCACATAGGTGGTATCCGACGCATTGCGGGATATCCCACAGGGCGTTCATTACCTGTTGATAGTGGTCTGCATCGTGCAAGCGGTCTGCTGTCGGGGGCCAGTTGGTATCGCCGTGGGCGCGTATATGTCCCGCCGCGTCCGCCAGCAGAACCGGTTTGTCTGCGAAGTCTGCCCAATGTCGCATTTTTGTGGCGATATTCTCCACTGTTCCAAAACATTGAAAACTGAGCACATCAACGTAGGGCAGCACCGCACGGACGATTTCTTCTGGTAGCACCGCGTTTGCCTCCCATCGGTCACCGAGGATCAGGTGGTTCGGATCGTAGCGACGGATAGCATCATGGGTGACCCTGTAGTAACGTTCGGCAATCGCAGAGAGTTCGCGGCGTCCCGCCTCCGATTCGAGCAGGGCTGGATCGACGAGCGGCCCACGCCACTTCGTGTCAGGTGAGGTGTGCACCCACTGCGGACAATCACAGTAGAAGTAGCCGATCAGTTTTGGATCGTCGCGCAAACGTGTGCATGCATCGCGGGCGACGTAATCGCACCACTCCTCGAAGTCGGCACGCATCAGGTCGGGCATACGGACTTCAACCTGCCACTGATGCGCCTCGGTGAAAGGTAGCAGATGGCAGTAAGGCATGTCCGCCCATTGATATTCCTCATAAGTGAAGGGTCGCGAATGGCGATGGTAACCTGGCGTGATAATTACGACCTCCTGGGTCCAGCCAATCGTGTTAAATCCCCAATCACGTAAGTCGTTGGCGACTGCGCGTAGCCAATGTTCATGGCTGTTGCCGAACTCTCGGTTCCACACATCGTCCGAATCTATATACCGCAACGCAGCCGAGTCGATATGGTTCATGCCAATGGACCAGAACGGCGCGCCGTCGGGTGTGATGAACCACCAACGCCCACCCTGTTGCTCAATTGTGTGAAAGTCTGCCATTGTGGTTGGTGCTCCCTTGTGATAAAACACAAACGCGCAATAATGCAGGTCGCATTTGGGGTTTTTGCTGGAGTATTTCTGCGGATTTCTTCGCGTACGCCGCAGAATTGCGCGACTACAAACAGGAATTATGGAGGCGCGTTTTTTTCGATTATTTCCCCGGCGGTTTGATCATTAAATTTTCAATAATATCAACAAATTCACTATCCGACAATTTCGGATCCAGATAAGACCGAAAACCGAGCTGCATCTCCCATTCATATCCATTTGCCAATTTGCCTTTGCCATCTGTAATTTTAGTAAAATAGTCCCCGAGACCCCGCACACCGTATAAGACCGCAAGTTGGTCCCAACTGGAACGCCCCTTGTACTGCTCGTTGAATCGACGATAATACGCCTCTCGCACAGGATTTCCAGCAGGCGTTTCCGCGAGTCTCGCCCCAGTGTGTACAGACTCTCCATAATGGCTGATAACGAGAGATGTGGGCCAATTGTGGATCACATATTCCGATTTATCAACCAGATTGTGGCGAATCGTGTTATAAGGATCATCAACAAGCTCTGCCATCACTACCAATTCAGTGACTTTTTGAGAAATGAGGTCAGGATCGGTTTTCAGGAGATCGTAGAGATTGTTGAGGAACCCAACGCTAATAATTGTCACTGAGTTATCGGGTTGCTCACCAAGTACTTGCAGATAAAGTTCCAGAGAACTGGGTGTTGGAATAGCCGGAAGACTATGCGGGAAATTAGCGATGGTGTCCAGGTAACTGGATTCGTCAGGGTCAGCGAGATCACCTTTATAGATACCGATGGGAATGTTACCCCGGTTGTACCACGTATTTATAGCGCAGATGGCATTGGCAGCACTTGGATGCACTTCATTGAAACTAATAGCGAGGATTTCTGCCTCTCCGCTGTCTGCTAAGGCATGCAGCACAGCGAGTGCACCGACATCATCTACATCGGTAGACATATCTGTTTCAAATATTACTTTTTTAGAGGATGCCTTCGCGGTCCCTTGTGCTAAGGAGTTAGATGGTGCTATTGTCATAGTAAAAAGCGTCAATATTGTCGCAAAATATGAAATCTGCCAGTTAGGTACTAAATAACGCAAGTTGCCACCTTTTCATACACATACGTAAATACATCGTTTTCTATAGATATACCACCCCTCTGGGGTGTGGAAACGGACTGAAAAACCTTTCTGAAATGTGAAAAATCTGTTAGTAGTAATTTGGGTTACTAAATAAGAGAAGAGTGAATACTGCCTTTAGGTCTCTGCGTTGAAAAAAGCCTCTTTCGTACTGAGGTTTTTCCATCTTTCAATAATTTCGCCGTAAATCGCGGGTTCGTCTCTGCCGTGAATACGGTCACGGGCATCCAGCCACGCGACAATGCGACGCACTCCGTCAATAAATGGAACCGTATAACGGAAGTTCAGCTCTGCTTTCGCCGCGGCGTTATCGAAGATGTTGTTGTATTGGAAATTTTCTTTGCACCATTCTGTTTCCTTTGGAGCAATTTCAAACAAGAAATCAGTCGGTATATGAATTAGATCGGGCGCTGCTGCGTTCATCGCTTGTGCGACTGTTTGGTGGTATTGATTCCACGCCATTGGTTCTTCGCTGGCTGTGTGGTAACCTTTACCGAATGTCTTCTCGTTGCCAACAGCCTCAGCGAACGCCTGTCCGACGTCGTCACGATGGCATGCTGCCCAGAGCGAAGAACCGTCGCCGTGTGTGATAATCGGTTTTCCGAGACGGATGCGGTTTAAGTAATAGGCACCACCGAGTCCAAGCGAGTGAATCAGCCCGCGTCCTTCGCCGTAGGTGTGCGCGGGACGTATGATTGTGACCGGAAAATCGCCGCGTTCGTGTGCTGCTTCCAAGAGTCGCTCACACTTTGCTTTATTGTAGGCATACGGAAAAGACTGCATCGGCTGCCGCTCCGCATCCTCTCGGATTGGATAGCGACGTGCGGGTTTGGTGTAGACATCGACCGTACTACAGAAGATCAATTGACCGATGTTACCCCGAAATGCCCAGATGGCACTCTCAACGTCCGCCGGTCCGAAACCGATCATGTCAATGACTGCGTCGAAATTCCCCGCTTCCGCCATCTGTGCTTCAAAAGTGGCGTAATCCTTACGATTGCCAGTAATAGTGTTATATCCTTCTGGAATGTCGGCATCTGTCTGTCCACGGTTGTAGAGCGTCACATCATCGCCACGCGTAATGAGCGTGCGCGTAATTGCAGTGCTAATCAACCCTGTGCCACCAATAATCAAAACCCTCATAGGCATCTCCAATCCGCTTCAAAGATGAAATCGCCTTCCACGGCTAAGTATACTTGAAAGATTGACGGATGTCAAGGATTTCCGTGGCACCAGACTTTTGAACAAAACTGTTCAGAAATTGGACACTAAAAATAATATGGCTGTCTAATATTCAGTGAAAACTCGCTTTCAAAGGTGTTTTGCGCTTGAATTGCCTTTGGCATGAAAATTGCTCAGTATATTACGCTCAGTAAATTTGGGAAAGCCTACCTCCTTGGGGAAATACGGAGCGATGCAAAAGGCTTTCCCATATCTCAATTGTTGCATCGCTCCATCTATCCGTTTGTGCTATCTGCAAAGGAGAAAGAATCATGAATAGGTGGAAATGCTTACTCTTTATATTCGCTTGTGTATCGCAGATTGGTTGTGCTGCGCTTTTAACGGAGCAGGTATATGTTTTGATTGACCGTCCAGTGAGTGAAAAGGCAACTTTCAACGGAGAGATTTATTCACTCCCAGAGAGGACCGATATTCGGAAAATTGTGCTGCTTGGTTCTGGAAAAATCCGAAACATTGAAATTCGCGTGCGTGACAGGAGAAATCAATGGGAGCCGGTTAAGAAAGTGCCAGGGGGAATCCAATTCCCGTTTGAAATCCCGCTTATTGCTGAGACAGACGCTATCAAAATTATAAAACACTCAATGACTGGAGCCGGGAACATTGAGACGATTCAGTTTTACACCGTTGCTGATAAAGGAGATTAGAAATAATCCATTGCCCATACGGGACGTTCGACTTTAATGATTTGGACTGCGATGGCTGCACTTCTTCGGGCATTTTTTACACAGTTTCGCCCCTTTTTGTGCAATTTTGCGGCGTACTCGCCCAAATGCGACGTGCATTAACAGTGATAACACCAGGATGATGGGCATAGTTAACATATTTGGCATTGGCATGAAAATTGCTAACATAACAACGCTGAGTAAACCATGGGAGAGCCTTTCTCCTTCGAGAAACACGGAGTGATGCGATCGGCTTTCCTAATATCTCACTTACTGCATCGCTCCACCTATCAATCCGAAACACCGTGTGCAAGGAGAAAAAATCATGAAAAGATGGAAAGGCCTACTCTTCATGCTCGCTTGTTTATCATATATCGGCTGCGCCACACTTTTGGCAGATCAGGAGTACATCTTGATCAATCGCCCAGTGGACGGGAAGGTAACTTTCCACGGGGAAATTTATTGGCTTCCAGAAAGTGCGGATATTCGGAAAATTGTGCTGCTCGGCTCTGGACAATTGCAAAACATCGAAATTCATGTTCGCGATGAGGGAAGACAGTATGGGAGAAAACAGTGGAAATTAGTTAAAAAAGTACCCGGCGGTCTGCTTCCGTTTGAAATTCCGCTCATTGCGGAGGCAGATGCCGTTAAAATCATAAAGCTCTCAAGAACAGCTAATAGTCGAATTGAGACGATTCAGTTTTACACCGTTGCTCCCAGATAGCAGGATTTTATGATGCTCACAGACAACACAAAAAGGAGTAAAACAATGTGGACTCGGCTTTGTACACAAATAGTTTTTTGGGTTATCGTGGTCGGAACGGCATGGGCACAGGAACTCGATTTAGAATTGGAGTGGATCCGACTTGATAACAGTACACCCATGCACTATGTATCGCCACTCGAAGGGGCAGATCATCGACTCTACGCTGGTACATCAGCGGGCTTACTTTTCTCCGAAAACGACGGGAATACATGGTCGCCCACTACATTCGGGAATGAAGATGAGGTCATTACCGCACTTACAATCGATGGAAATACCGTTTATGTCGGAACGTGGCGACACGGAATATTCCGATCAGATGATACCGGAGAAACATGGAAACCCTTAAATGAGGGTCTACGCTTCCAAGATGTAGATGGAGAACCCTTTTACGGCACAGTCCGACACATCCTTATCATTGATAACACTATCATCAATGTGATGTACCACGGGGGCACCTACCTCTCAACAGATCGTGGAGAGACGTGGCACGACGTTTCAGAGGAGTGGTATGCGGGCAATAGCATCTACGCAATAACAGCGTTCGACGGTTATCTATGGACTGCCATCTCAACCAATTGGATGGCGCGATCTCCCGACGATGGACAGACATGGCAAAATCTGCCATTCTCCCAATGTGACCGCACTAATGATTGGGCAGTGCTTCAAGGGCAGCTGTATGTCGCAGGTCAAAAAGGCATCGGACGTTGGAGCGAAACACTGCAAACGTGGGAATATCCGATGGATGGATTGCCAATTAATAGCTCTGAGGATTCAAATGACCGCCCGTACGTCTATAGTTTCGCTGTCCGCGGTGGGTACTTATTTGCCGGATTGGCCACTCACGGTGTTTATGCCTTTGATGCCCAATCAGAGACGTGGTCTGCCATGGGACTTCAGGGATTATCTATTGACGCGCTCCTTTCGTACGGAGACGGACTATACGTGGGCACGAGAGATAACGGCATTTACCGTGCCGAACTTCCGGTTATCCCACCTGTCTCTGTACAGCCGCACGGAAAGACAGTAACAACATGGGCTCGCCTGAAGCAGACCACTCACAAGCGAGATTGATTGTTTTATCCGGGCTGCTGCACTATTCGGAGGTTTCTCATGAAAACGCACAGTACTCTTATAAGACGAAGTTTTCAAACTGCTATTGTCCTAATGAGCCTTGTCTATTTTTCTTATCTTGCGTTTGCGATTGAACCGATTGGCACGGTTGGGCAACCCTTTCCAGAACAGCACGCTTTTCTTTCCAATGAGGCTGTTGTACGTGTTACCCCAGCACATATCCAAATTATTGATGCGAATACCGGCGCGGTTATAGATGAATTCGCCGAACGCAGGTATTTCAGCGATGTCGTGTTGAGTCCTGATGCCTCACATTTAGCGATTTTTACACATGCTCATGATGGAAAAAGTGCTGCTGTAAGTATCTGGAATGTTAAGGCCCGCGAGCAAGTCAGTGAATGGAGAGTCGGATTCCGCATCTATGATGTCGCGGCATTTAGTCCAACAGAGCCACTGTTTGCAATCCCTTCTGATGATGGGATTCATCTATGGAATTGGCAGACTGGTGAATTCCTTGGAAGAATGATAGGCGCGCGGCGTCCATTGAAATCGTGTTATTACTACGACAGCGGCAGCTCGTGTACATCCCGTCTCCGTGATCGAACTGCGACTTTTAGTCCAGATGGTCGCTATCTTATCATCGCCTCAATGCGACCTGACATTGAACTCTGGAATATTGAGACGCGCCAGTTAGAAACACACTTTGAGGGACACACAGGAAACTGGGTTGAAGATATCGCTATCAGTCCCGATGGCAGATACATCGCGTCATTCGAGAGGGGACCCGCTTCCGTTCACGTGTGGGATATGGAATCGAGGCAGTTACTTTGGAAGGCGCGAAGCGGCATTGGAAGGATTTCAGATGTGGTATTCAGTCCAGATAGTCAATGCCTGTATGTTGCGACTAAGACCGCTGGGCTGAGTCGGTCTGGTCCCGGACCCTGGGAGGGATGGGATGATCATGTCCGCGTCTGGAATGTCAAATCGGGGCAGCAAATCAATACGTTTGGCAGTGAGTTCCGCGCATTAGAAGAGTTAACACTATCACCGAACGGGAAAATCGCGCTCCTGCACTATTGGGACGCTGCTGTGATATGGGATATAGAGCAAAAGCGACCGCTGAACGTGTGGACTGATTTCCACAGGGATCGGTTCTACGATGTGGTGAAGTTAAGCCCTGATGGAAAAACCGTAGGCTCCGCCTCGCGATACTTTATTAAAATATGGGATGTCGCGTCCCAGCAGATGAAACACATCGTTTCTGCAGAAGGCATGACATTGGAGGGGCTTGCAATCTCTCCAGACGGTCAGAAACTCGCTGTTGGCAGGGACCCTTGGGTTGAGGTCCGCAACCTTCAGACCGGTAATATTGAAATCCAATTTCTCCAGCCTATTGGGAACCTTGAAGAAATTGTCTTCAGTGCCTCTGGAAGGTGGATTGCAACGATGACTTACCGGAAAGGTCTTTCCATTTTGGACACCAAAAATCCGGAGAAACTACAACAGCTTAAGTCAGAAAATGAGCTTGCATCAATACATATTTATTACCAGATCGCCTTCAGCAAAAATGACGAATATTTCGCTGCTTCCGGCAGAACGAGAAACCATCAAGATTGGATTCAATTATGGAAACGCGAGGGGGATACTTTCGTCTTTCAATATGCATGGCAGGTGCCAGAACTTCTTAACAGCCCAATGCCAACGCTTGCCTTTACTTCTAACACAGATGGCTCAACGGTGTTCGCAGCATCTGGAGACTTGGAACTCCACATCTGGAAACTCTTGTCAGACGGCCCTCAACTTTTAACAACCGTGGATGGCGGATATCACCCAGTGCACTTTAGTCCAGATGGTCGCTATCTCTTTGCCAGGCGAGACGGTTATTCCCAAGTGTGGGACTGGCAGACAGGCACACCACTTGAGCATCCATCCATTCCAGTGTATTTTGACATCAGTCGAGATGGGGCCATTCTGCTTTCGGAGGCAGTAAGCGGTCAAATCCGCATCTGGGATGGAAGCGTACTGCTACCTTCGCAGCCTGTTGCCGTTGAGCCAGGAGGTAAACAGGTGGTTATGTTGGGAGCGGTAAAACGGGATCAGCTCCTACAAAACTTTCCAAACCCCTTCAACCCAGAAACATGGATCCCGTTCCGACTCGCAGACGAGAGCAGTGTCACGATTCAGATTTACAACCCTACAGGTCAGTTGGTGCGACGCTTATCGCCGGGAAAGCTTCCCGCTGGCGATTATGCCTCACAGGCACAAGCCGTCTATTGGGACGGACGTAATCAGATCGGTGAACCCGTGAGTAGTGGTGTCTATCTCTACACGATTCACGCAGGCGATTTCTCGGCAACCCGTAAAATGCTTATTCAGAAATGAGACGGTTTGATGGTGACGAAAACTTCAACACCTTCAGTTGATTCGTTCGTAAGGAGGGATACAGCTAATGAACACCTTAAAACGAGCGATTAATTTTATGCTTGTGGCGGCTTGCGCCCTGAGTACATCTGTCTTCTATGGTTGTGGCGCGGACAGTCTCGGACCCTACCAACCGCTCTTGCCTGCCATTGAGAGCGAAGCTAAGTTCTCAAACAGATTTCAATTGGAAGAAGAACCGCAATTTTTCTACGACCTCTACGGTAAAGAGATCGTCGAAGGCAATGAACTTAATACGTATACTGATCAGAAAGAATTTGATCAGAACGGTAAATTAGTGGTTGGGTGGGGCGGACAACTCGATAGCCTTCGTTTTACGACGCAATTAGACCGTACCATCTTGGTTGAGGAAACTTTTCTCGGTAGACATACGGAGTTTGCTATTGGTGATCACATGCGTTTCAAACCGGCTACGCTGTTTCCAAACCGATATATTCTATACAAAACTGAATTTGATGGACTTCGGTGGGACATCTCTTTTGCCCAAGAGCACCATCTCTTTAGCCTCATCCACTCACGGATTTCTAATCCTATTAAACTAACAGATGATACCTTAGTGCAAAGACTCGCAGGGGATTTTGGACGCCGAAACGGCTTGAACCAATCAAGCGGTGTCAGAAACATAGAAAACGCGCGCCTCATCGGTTTTCGTGGACAAGGACTTTTAGGCGAAATGTTCCGCGTCGGATTTACCTATGTAAATTTACATAAAGAACATCCAGAACGTTTGATAAGTTCACTAATGGGGACTGTCGCAAATACACCGCCTGAAAGAATATCCGTTGTTTTCCGTGATGACTCGCCTGAAGACAATCACACGCGTGCATTCACAGATTTTCGTTCTTATGATCCGGACCGACATAGCGATAATATCCAAGCCGGTGTCGGTGCAGCTTTCAAAAGCATGAAGATTACAATTGTTACACAAGGATTTGAAAAATTATCCTTTGCAGCTATAGTGGAAGGTGTTGAACCCGCCCTTCTACCTGAAATGACGCACCGATTCGATGTTTTCGCTGACGAACTTGTTCCGGTGGATCACGCCGGAGGGCCTTCTGAAATACGCGATTCCGTTGACGGAAAGTGGAAAATTGTCAATGGTTTCAATAAAATGAAATACGATCTTATCCTGACTGATGATGAGATTAACATTGACCCGCGAACAATCAAATCCGTTGTATTTGACATGGTTGTTGCAGGCGATTATAATATCGCGGTTATCGGTTTTAGTGAAGCAAATAGAGCAGAGGAAAGTCCTGACCTGCAAGAATGGATTAAAACCACGGATGGTCGCATTCAGATGCCGTATCGCGACATAATTCAGGCACCGGGGAATTACGGGCAATCGCCGGATTATATCAAAAACAGGAAAAAACTTGTAGATAATCCGACGCAATGGAAAGGGGAAGGGAGACCTCGGAAAGTCCTATATCGCTATGGTGCCGCACGCGCAGCAACGCTCTATGGACTTGATCTTGAAGGAACTGTCAGCAATGTTTTCGTCAGGGCACACTACTCTATTAATGGTAAATACAAGCAGTACCCGACTATTCCGAAAGATAAAATAGGGTTCAGTCGAACCCAAACGACTATTCAAGGTCCAGAGGGTGAGGAAGAAACAGGTGTCACTATTGATTTTCTCAGCGGTCTCCCAGTAGATGCAAATGGTATCCCCACTTACTCGGAAACTGAAGGCGAACGTTTTGAAGCCTTTTTAGGCGGGGACGGAACAGATGAAAATGGCGACGGAAAACTCGGTAGAGAAACGGCATGGTTTATCCAACTTAAGTCTCGCTTTGGCAAACTCCACTTAGAAGGGGTTTTGTATCATATTGACCCAGGCTACACAACTAACTATCTGAATTTCGGGGCAAATCCGAACCGCGGGCAAATCTACATGCTTGAACGCGGCCAGCCTGGTAGACCTTTGGAAGACCTACCAGAAGAGCAAATTCCGTGGGACGCAATCAATTATACGCTGGTTGAGGATGACGATGATGATAATGACTTGCCCGATAGCATTAATTTCAATAGCGTAATTCCACACGCTGATGACCGAGATCAGAACGGGGTATTAGACTATCAAGAAGATTTTCTCATCTTTGATGCTGACCCACCTGTGTTTACCAACCCTATTGATCTAAACAATAACGGCACCATTGATACCATTGAGGATGACTTTGAACCAGAATATGAATACGGGATAGATCGTCAGGGTTATCACCTTAAAGCGAAATATAATCTACTTGATAACCTTACTGTCCAAATTGGTTGGTTAAACGAAAGCGAAATTTCAAGTCGGCGTAAAAATAATTCCAAATACATACATGTCACGTATAAACGCGACATCCCCGATTTTGGCAGCTTTGATTTCCAAAATCGATGGGTACGCGCACAGGATGATATTCCGGATTACACAATTGTCTTGCCTGTTGGAGAATTGGAGCCAATCCATATTAATGACGAACTTGATTTTTACAACGCTCGGGTGAATACAACAACGCTCCAATGCATTTATACCGCAGTATCAAACTTGACCCTTGAAGCCAAATTGTTTGTTCTCATGCAAAAACAGTTTGAACAAGATGCAGAAAAAGCACTTTTCAAGGATGTTGAATACGATCCGACATCAGAAAACTTTGAACCTGATGAACGTGTTGACTTTATGGTGCCAATTGAACAGGTCCGCGCTGACAATTCTGGACGTATCTATCCCTTCTATCCGGATCACGGAATTAACGCACTTGACCCGACTGACACCGGTTTAATCTATAACGCTGCGAATTGGAAAAAACGCCGTTACCCCGAACGGAACATCCGTAATCAACTCACTATTTTGAAGGCGAGATACGAGCTTCCGCTCGCAAAACTCCCTTATGTCAACAAAATCGCTGAAGATTTAACGCTAACACCTATGGTTAAGTACATCTGGGACCGCGCTTTTGATCGAACTGCCGAAGAAATTCCAAAAATACTCAACCCAGACCTGTTCCTTCCAACCGACGATCAACCGATTGAATATTTGCGATTCAATCGTCGAAGTCGAGAGGATATTCTTGGTGTCCGTCTCGATTATCAGTTTACGCAGCGGTTAAGTATCATTGGCGGATTCCAGTATCGGAAATTTACGAATCGGGATACAAACTTCAGGAACTACCTACAAACCTTCCCAGCAGACACTCGCGTTCCAAACCTATACCGCTCTGACTTGCGAACCCGTATTTTTGAAACGCAAATCATCAGCAGGGGCAGTTGGCTCGGCTTCTATATCATCATTCTTTCAGGGCACCGGAGAACTACGAATCTATTTCAACGGAAAACGAGTAATACAACGTTTGTTCGAGCGATGATGGGTTTTTAAATGGCTGTCAGTTGCAAAAGGATTTTGTTAGACCGAACCTCTTTGCCGACTGCTGATGGCTGATGGCTAACTCCTATCGCCGATGTGAAGGGAAAAGCGTCCCCAACAAACGGGTTACCGAACTGTTGACCGTCGGTGCAATGTGTAATTGATCCTGTAGATATGCGCCGTAGGGTGTGATTACCCCTAAAATGAACCGAGTGATCGTGTCATCGTCTGTAGAAAGGCAAATACCAGCCCCTTCTGAGACTTCCTCCGATACGCGAATTTCGCCATCTCTGATCATAAGACTCGCCCGATGTTCCGAACCTTTGATGCTGATTGTCCCTTGCCAGCCCTTGTAATCATCGCTTTGATTCAGTCGCTTCAAAAGTAGTGGGGAGAGCTCGTCAAGTAGCATCGGTAGGTTGACGATCTTGAACATCCATACCCAACCGGCATCTTCCGACGTGTACCCAAAATTGTGGAACAGCATTCTGGCATAACTGTTTTCCGCCTCTCCTTCAAATCCCCATTTTATTTTTTTATATTCACGTTTCACCAATTCGTTATGTAACGCACAGAGCATTGCTGCACCGACATCCTCAAGGAAACCTTCCGGGTGTTTGGAACCTTCAGATGGTTGGGTTTTAAGACAGAATTCGGTGATTGAGACATTCTTTTCCTTCTCAAAACACTGCGCTTGCACATACCCAAACAGTTCTCCATCCTTCTCTGCAAGATAAATCAACCGAGTTTCTGTCGTTCTACGCCTCTCGGCACGTCTCGGTCTACGGGCTACCTGGCCCACATAAAATGCGTTGCATACGCTTGCCATCGCAACTTCATCTCCATGTCTATAGGGACGGACGACTAAGTCCTCGACGACCTTTGTCTGTTCATCCCGCAACGCTTTGGTGAATTGTCGCCCTAATAACCCATCAACGAACCCAAAATTCCTGTACATTCCATGGGCGTTGTTCTCCGTGCCGGTGTGAAGGGAGATACAGGAATACTGGCGGACCAGTTCATGCGACATTGATGCCCCGAATGCCCACCGCGCGAATCCCTTTCGGCGATATTTTGGCGTGGTATGCACCCAACTCACATAAGTACCTGGAGCGTGCGTGTTGTGAGGGAAATGGTGTGTATGGAGAATTACATTGCAAATGGCAACGCGATTACCCGCAATGAGCGGATAGTGATGTAAGTCTCCATTGCGTTTGACATCCATCGTTAGGAGAGGTGTCCCATTTTTGTCCGTGGTCTCTTTGTATGAGAACGCTTCGGCTGCTGGGTGACCGATTTTTTCAAGTAGGTATCCAGTTTCGAGTTGGTATCTGTAATCTTGGTGCAGTGCAATCTCCACGAGTCGATCCACAACTTCGCCGCCTCGACCATTACGAACCAGCATCAGTACCGCCATCGCCACAAGTCCATCATCCTCGGTTTCAACTGCCAGTTCCTCAAGCACTTTCACGGCCCGCTCATCACAGGTCTTAATCAGTTTTGCCGCTGCAATTAGCCGTTCATATCTGTCTGCCGTGTCCAATTTAGCAACCAACGCTGAAACCTGATGTTCAGCGTCGTCAGTGATTTCGAGGAGGCTATCAATTGCATCGATTCTGTCGCTTGTATCTATGCTTGTGTCACGAATTATTGTGTTGAGGTATCCACGTACCTCCGCCGCAAATTCGTCGCTGTTATTCGGCAACAAGGGGAGCGAATGGACGGTCGTACCGATCTCTTCAAACCATGGAGACAGGTCCTCACCTACCGCTCGGCTGAGATAATAGATATGTCTATCCACCCGTGAGAAGGTTGTGTGCGGCATATTCTTTTCTGTGTCGATTTGCTTTTCGGAAAATATCTTAGTGAGTCGGATAAACAGGGCCTCACCATACTTATCGAGAAGTCTTTTTAGTATCCAGATCGGCTTGCGAGACGGTTGCTCGTAAACCTTAGCAATGTCAACCTGCTTCTCGTCGGCATTTTCATGAAATTGCCGCTCGGCTTCGGCGACCATCATCGCCGCTTCTCGCTCAAATCCGAGCAATTTCATTGCCCAGGTACCGAAAAAAAACTGGAATCCATCCAAAAGAACATCCGATGCCTTTCCAAACGGAGTTTTCTCGGCGATCAATCCACTTGCTTCAACGCCGAGCGAATAGGCGAGTCTCGGAGGACTGACACACACCCCGATTGTCATTACCGAATCCTCCCAATTGGAGCTGTATCCATGAACACACGACGGAATCAGATCAATTTTCCATTCAATCTTCTCACCTTCGGGGAATTTCGAGAACATCTCCTCCGTCAGTTTTTTAGCAAATGCCATACAGGTGTCCACACGGTTCTCGACGAAGTGCGTATAGAAAATCTTGATTTTTCCGTCCTCTCTAACCTGTTCTTTGATCGGAATTTCATCAGGGATTGTTTGCGTATCCGTCGCTAAAGAGGGTTTTTGCTGAGGTATTTCTTTGCGGTTGATTCCCAACCAATCAATAAATCGTCCAGATACGGGGTGATTCTCATTTTGAAAAAGCTCCGTATTGATTAACAGGACGCGTCCTGATCCGAAATGGAGACATGCTCCAATGGGTTCTTTCGTCTCGCTGTGTTCAAGGAAAACGCTACCGTCAGCGGGGATATCAAGAATACCGCAAGATGTGAGACCCAAGTCATCAATTCCCAATCCATCGGTAATTTCGTGGTCAGTGAAGCGGAGGTCTTTCTTTGTATAACCACGCAAAGGATTCGCGGCGGTATCCATTTCTCCTTGCCCCTCAGGTAACAGAAGAAACCGTGCACCGAAAAGGGATGCGACGTGATTAATTCCCAATTCTGAGATCGGCTCACGGACATCTCGCTCAAACCGGCTGGTGCTGGTACCTAAAAGCAGCCCGCCGCCATTTTCTACAAACTCGCGGATCAGTTGGAGCTCTGCATCGGTATATTTTAGCGCGGTGCTGCTGCAAATCGTCAGTATATCGTAATTTTTTAGCGCTGCTTCACTGAGGTAATCGCGGTTGTTAGTGGTTTGATAGATGTTGTCCGGCTCAATTCCTATCAATCCGCCTGACCAGCCGGTATCGCGTGAAGTATCGACTAAAATCCGAATTCGTTCTTTTGTCATCTGTTTATTTCCTATTCATCGAATGGGTTGTTGGTTCACTTATTAGGTTTGTCTCGGGGTTGGATTTTAGGGTTCAAATTTTGCTTCGGTATCGTGATAATCAATTCCCTCTTTATTCAACTATATCTACAGCATTTTCTTCAACTTTTTTGTTGCACTCCAACGCTGAAGTTGCTATGATAGGTATAAACCAGCACACTTTTTTGGCAAACTTTGGAGATACGCATGAACAACTATCGTGTAGCAATTATCGGCTTGGGCGGCATGGGGGGAGCGCACGCCGAGGCAGTGCAGTTAGAGACAAACTGCGAACTCGTCGCTGGGGCGGAAATCAACCCAGAACGTGCGAAAGCATGGAGCGAACGGTTTGGTGTCAATGCCATCTATAACGACTACGAAAAGATGCTTGACGAACAGCAGCCCGATATTGTGATCGTTCCAACGCAGGCACCGATGCACCACCCGCCAACAATAGCGGCAGCACAGCGCGGTATCCATGTTTTCTGTGAGAAGCCGACTGCTCTCAACCTTATTGAAGCCGACGAAATGGTTGAAACTTGTGACGAGTATCACGTCAAGTTTGCCATTAACCACATCAAGCGCGCCAGTCCTTACAATCGTCACGTTCTTTCGTTGATCGAAAAAGGCGAAATCGGGGATGTTGTGCTGCTGAAGGCAACGGATAAAGGCGGACGCAAGGTAGGCAACTCGCTGATGGAGATGGGCACGCACCTTTATGATTGGTTGCGTCTCTTTGCTGGCGATGTTGAGTGGACGCATGCACACCTTGTGCAAATGGATGGTCGAGAGTCAACCGTTAATGACATCAAACATACCCAAGAAGTTCATCCACACGACCGAGATGCCGGACTTGTGCTGGGCGAGCGCGGACACGCTTCTTTTCGTTTCAAGAACGGCATTCATGCCGATGTGCAGTTCCTCGCGCAACCCCAGACAAACGATAATGCTTACGGTATTGACATCATCGGTACCGAAGGCAGAATTGCCATCCGAGAGAGCGTCGGCACAACGATGTTTATTCACAAAGGACAACATAAGACCCCCGCGGAAGCGTGGGAACCGGTGCATCTACCCGCCGAAGACCTTGACGAGCAAGGTAACCCACGAGACAAGGCATCAATACGGTTGTTATTGCAACGCTTCATGCTACGCGACCTGATTGAAGCTATTGAGGAGGACCGGGATCCATTCGCCAGCGGCAAGGATGGTCGGGATTGCCTCGAAATGATCCATGCGACGTGGGAATCACATCGTCAGCAGGCTCGGGTGCCTATGCCACTCACACCACGTGAGCATCCACTTGAACGCTGGAAAAGAGAGGAAAGTAATTGAAAAACGACGAATTGAAACCTTGCCATCAAGGAGCAATTTATGCAACATTTGGATATTCTTCACCCGTCGATTGATGACTACTTAGTCGACATTATCCCTGAACGCGATGAGGTCCTAACAGAGATGGAAGCGCACGCCCGGGCAAATCGCTTCCCAATCGTGGGACCACTTGTTGGACGTGTCTTACACCAATTGGTGCTGTTGACCAATCCAACACGGATTTTTGAAATGGGATCGGGCTTTGGCTATTCGGCATATTGGATGGCGAAGGCATTGCAAAAACCGGAAGCCTCTATTATCTGCACCGACGGTTCGCAGGAGAACGCCGATCGCGCAGCGGGCTATCTCGCTCGCGGTGGTATCGCCGATCGCATTGACTATCGTGTCGGCAATGCCCTCGAAATCATCGACGAAACCGAAGGTGAGTTTGACATCATCTATAATGACATTGACAAAGATGGGTATCCAGAAGCTTTTCGTAAGGCGATCCCACGGCTCAGGAGTGGTGGGTTGTTTATTACGGATAACATGATTTGGGGTGGGCGCGTTGTCACACAGGAACCTGGTAGTCCTTCAGAAGAACTTGATGAGCGCGAGCGGTGGTTTCACGCTGCGACAATTGGTGTTAGGGAGTTGACACGGCTCCTCTATAGTTCGTCTGATGTATTCACGACGATCATTCCGCTCCGTGATGGCGTTTCGGTCGCAGTGAAACGCTGATTCATATCCCTGTTTAAATTCCCATTTTCAAAAATCTACACTATGAAAGAAAAGAAGAGTAAACGCAGATCTGTTTTCGGACCCTCCAAGGATGAAATTTGGAAACAGATTGCCACGGATATAGATGGCGAGTTTATTGACGGTGGTTTCTGGGGCAAAGATGTGCTCATCTATAAACACGGTGAGTGGCAAATCCTACTTGATACTTATGTCGTCTCAACTGGAACATCATCACATACAGTTACTCGGATGCGTGCACCTTTTGTAAACAAGGATGACCTCTATTTCAAAATCTCTCGTGAAGGATTCTTCAGTTCAATCGGCAAATTCTTCGGTATGCAGGACATCGAAATAGGAGATCCTTTTTTTGATAAGCAGTTTGTCATCAAAGGCAACAATCCGGGGAAAATCAAGTTGCTACTCGCTGATGATAGGATAAAGGAGTTGTGTCAAACACAACCAAGGATCCATCTCAGTATTAAAGACGATGAAGGCTGGTTTGGGACTGATTTTCCTGAGGGTGTTGATGAATTGTATTTTGAATGCGTCGGTGTTATCAAAGAGACTGCGTTACTAAAAGCACTGTTCGGACTGTTCTGCCTCGTTTTACAGCGTCTCGTTCAAATAGACTCGGCGTATGCGGACGATCCCCAGGTTACATTGAAGTAGCCGTGTAGGCGTGGTTGAGAAACATGCCTATTGTGGTTGGGTCGGTTTCAGGTGTTTCTCAAGGAATGCCTTCGTTAATTCTGGGACTTTGGGATCTTTGAACCAGCCGTGACCGCCCCCTTCCACCTTATAAAACGTAACCGGTACACCCGTTTTTTCTAACGCGTTCTTCAGCAACACACTTTGTTGATATGGGACCAGTTTATCTTGGTCACCGTGGATAATCAGAATAGGCGGATCATCTTTAGACACATACGTGATCGGGTTCGCTCTCGCCACGCGCTCCTTATGCTCCTGAATCGGTCCCCCGACCAACTGAGACTCAGGTGAGTCAGGTGCATCGTGTACCAGGCCGTCTGGGAAGCGGTGCGCGTCCATCTGAAGGAAGTCTGTGGGACCGAAGTAATCTACCACGGCTTGCACCCGACTGGATACTCCCAGGTTTTCACCGACTTCAAATTCTTCTATGTCGCCTGTTGTGCCGAGCATCGCTACCAAGTGTCCTCCAGCCGATGAACCCCACGCTGCGAACCTGTTTGGATCCAAACGGTAGGTCTCTGCATTCGCGCGCAGCCACCGGACAGCGGCTTTCACATCCTCGATTTGTGCGGGGAAGACAGCGTGTTGACTCAAGCGATAGTTGATGCTCGCCCCTGCATAAACAGCATTGAGATATGCCTTCGGGACATAATGTGTCTTATTTCCGCCGCGCCAGGCGCCTCCGTGTATCCAGATAATAAGCGGCAGGTTCTCTCCGGTGTCTGCTGGTACGTAAAGGTCAAGCTTCTGGCGTTCATGTCCGTCTTTAACATAAGCCAGATCGCGATGGACTGTCACGTCCTCGGGAATTTTTGGAGATGTATCTCGGTTTTGACGCTGTGCTAACACTGTAATCGTGACAAGAAAAAGTAGGGTTAACACGAGCGTGACCATAATTCGCATTACTAACTTTCTCCTCCGTTGTTCGCGGTTTCCTCTGTGTTTTGTTCAACCGATTCAGGTGGCTTTGCGTCTTCAGCAATCATCGCCTCAAGTTCATCTCTCAAGCCTTGGATCTGAGAAATCTTTTCCGCCATTTTATCAAACATCTGCTGTTTGGATTTGATGCCTTCATCAATGAGGAATGCTGTTGCTTCAGAACGACTGTTAAAGTGTCCTGATTCCACAAGTTCGTCAATCCGACTGAGATTTTCCTCATCGACTCTGACCGTAACCAGATTATTCCGTCTTCGCGGTCCTCTTGGCTGCCGCTGTCCACGTCTCCCACGTTGCCTTCTGCCTTGTTGTCTTGGTTTCACTTCTGGCATTGTAAATCTCCTCTTTTTATAAAAATACAGTTAATTTAATTACGCGTAATTATTATACAATATTACGTGATAGGTTGTCAAATTAAATTTTCATTTTTGGATTAGCAGTTCTTTGTCCGCTTAGAAAACCGTGTGCACGATGTTGGATATGGACGGGAAAATGCTGAAAAGATACAACGAAATATCTCTTGTGTGTGGTCCCTTTCAATCTGAACTTTTAACAAAATATTTACACACGTTTTGAGATTTCACGATTTCGTGCAGGGTCATTCAATTGTCCGTTTTTGGTGTTGTCCGTTTCGTAGGTGATAATACTTAATATATGTTATGTTTTTTGAAAAAACGCAGAAATTTTCGCAGCATTTCGCAGCATTTCGCAGCGTTTCGCACCGGATCCTGCAAAAAAAGATGTCCAATCCAATAATTTATTAAAATTGAATGGCACTGATCAGAAGATTGACATCGGTTGAAATTTGGGGTATAATAGTTTGTGTAAGTTAAACCAACGAGAACAGATTATCGAAATAAGGAGACTCATCCAGATGGCTGCGATGAAATGTGGTAGGTGCGGTTCCGAGAAGATTATGCCCAATTTGCGGATTCGCGATCGCTACGATGCAGGTGTAGGACAAGATTTGGAAGTTGAGGTACAGGGGAACCCTGATGCCTTGATTTTCAAACAGGCTCACAGAGAGGCACTAAGAGCAACTGTCTGTGGTGAGTGCGGCAATGTGGGTCTCTCTATTGAAAATCCACAACGGTTATGGAAAATCTACGCTGAACGAGAGAATTCGTAGAATGGACTTTTGCACCGGTTTGATGGTTGACGTTCCAGCGCGGTCATAAACCGCACCTACATATTTAGGGAGGAGAGATGGAATCAAGCGAACCGGACTTCAAACGTTTTGTCTTTATTATCATTGATGGCGCACCCTACGAAATCTTTAAAGCGTTGATTGAAAACGGTGATCTGCCAAACATCAAGAAGGACGTCGTAGATCGCGGTAGTCTGAACAAAGGGGTTTCTGCCTTCCCTTCAACAACGGGACCTGCCTTTATCCCATTTTTTATGGGGTTGTATCCGGGGACAGCTAATATCCCGGGGATTCGGTGGCTATCCAAATCAAATTTCCAGCTCCCACACCGCTTCAAACGACCCGGCATCTGCAGTTATATGGGGCTTGATGGACTGCGTTTTGAAGCCGACTTGCCCCCTAATTCTCCTACCTTATTTAATTTCTTCTCACCCGTAAGTAACATCTACAACCTACTTGCTCGCGGGTGTCCACCCGCTAAAAATTTGACGCGCTGGATTAAACCGTTTCTCTATACCTACGCCCATTTTTCGCATCGATGGCAGTTCGTCAACCAGATTGCAATTCGCCGGTTACACAAAGCCGCTGAAGCAGGTGACCAGTTTATCACGTGCCTTTTTCCCGCAGTCGATACTTTTTCTCACCTCACAGAGATACAATCGCCACAGGTGCTTCAGACTTACCGAGAGATAGACGCTGCGATTGGTAAACTTGTTGACATTTTGCAAAAGGCGAATACGCTTGAAGAAACGCTTATTCTGATTACCAGCGACCACGGGATGAGCGACACACATACGCACATTGATATCCCACAGCATTTAGATGATGGCGGTTGGCGGTGTTTGCATTATCCCAAAGTTTGGCGGCAAGGCACCGTATCCGCCAGCATGGTCTCAGGAAACGGGATGACGCATCTCTATTTTAAAAACAGTTCGGCTAAAAAAGGATGGGGCGAACGAGCACCTTTCGAGAAACTCTACCGAATGGGCATCATTGGTTCTCTGATTGAGCTGGAAGGATTGGGGTTCGTCGCGGGACAGAGTGAAACAGGAGACATCATCGTCCAAAGCCGAACTGGACAAGGGAAAATCTCTTGGCACTCACTGGTTACGGATCACGGAAACCCACGAAATGTAGCGAATTCTATTGAATGTGCAGACGCGCTACGTTTCTCTTACGAGTTTGCTGGAACAGATCCGCTCGGATACGGTGCCCTCTACAAAAATCTGTCCTCACGAGAAGCACTTCGTGAAACCTACGACAGTTCGTATCCGGATGGTATCGTTCAATTGTGGCAGATTTTCAACAGTGAACGAACCGGTGACCTTATCTTAAGTGCTGAGAGCGGTTACGATTTACGCGCCCGTTATGAAGTACCACAACATCACGCCACCCACGGTGCATTAATTGCAGAGCACATGCACATCCCGCTTGCGACGAATTATCCAATTGCAGAGCAGTGTATCCGTTCTGTTGATGTTTTTCCAACAGTGTTAAGCCTCTGTGAACACAACGTTGCGGGGTATCCCATTGATGGTCGGGTCGTCAAATGAACTGTAGCAATTTGAATGTAAATCAGAATTGACCCCTCCCAAACCTAAAGGATTGGGATTCCTTTGACGGAACTCCCAAGTGGTTCTTTTAGGTTATACCACGACGTCCATTTGACGTTCTGCGATACTGGCTTCTCTGACTCCCTTCAGCGTCGCAATCGTCCAGACGTTATCCTTGGGAGCTTGTTCGGGTTTAATCCGAACCGACACGAGTGTAATCTCGCGGTGCGGGTCATCTGGCACACTACGGAAAATCACTTGAACCTTCGTGACCGACCGATACTTCTGGCAAGTATTTCTTGCTTCAGAACTTGAAATCTCAACAAAATCTGAACCTCGCAAGGTTTCAGGAATATCGTATCTTTCAACGTATTCGGATTTTGTGATGTTCGTTTTTAATGGATATTAGCCATAGTCATTCTGTCCTTGTAAGAGGGTGATTGAGACCAGTAGCAAGGTAGCTACTGCTTACACGTCTCAATCAATGACTATGTTAATTATACTACATTTTTGACGAAATGTCAACTCTTTTTTTAACTATAGCCCCATGGTCTAATTCAATAGGGCGGTTCTGTATCCCAAAGCTAAAGCATTGGGTTTTAGAACCGAAAACGTAGATAAATTTTAGAGTCCTTTGATCTCTTAAAATATGCACTCTTTTTGCTGACAAGTCGTGTCAGTAATAGTCGTGTCATTAATAATTGAAGGTTTTGTTACTCGGCAAATATGCTGGCATGAGCGATTTTATTGGGAGAAACAGATGCGTAACCTCTTCTCTGCACGGTGTTGGATTCTTGTTTTCTTAAGTTTCTACGTTACCGTTGCACACGCCCAAGACAATGTGCCTACGCATCCCGTTGATGGCACGTTTATTAAAGAGTGGTTGGTGCTGGGTCCTTTCTTTCCAGCGGATTTAGAGACCGATTTCCTCGCCTCGGCTAACGGCGAGGCTTCTGCTAATCCCAAACCCGGCGATACAGTGACCACTTCTGAAGGAGAAACCTTGACGTGGACGCTATATCGCTCCGAAGAAAGCATCGTCAATTTGATTGATGCCGTTGGAAATCATCGAGAAGCGGTTTGCTATGTGTTCTGCCTGCTGGAAAGCAATATGGAGGGCGACGGAGAAATTCTTGTTGGCAGCGATGATGGAGTCGCGGTTTTTCTGAACGATCAAAGGGTACATACGCAAAGAGTTAGAAGGCCACTCGTCGCGGATGCAGATAGGGTTCCTGTTTCATTGCGTCGGGGTAAAAACCGCTGCCTGATAAAGGTCTCAAACGGGTTGGGGAATTGGGCATTAACAACGCGTGTGCTTCCACCGACACGTGCGGTGATAACCGGGATCATTACCGATGAGTCGGGAAAGACCTTAGCCAATGTCCCCGTGCACCTATGGCAAAGCAGTACCATGATTGCCAAAACAGAAACTGACACCGAAGGCTTTTTCTCGTTTTCAGTTTACCCAGCAACTGGATACTACGATATTCAAGCCACCCTTGGGAACAAGGGTAATTGGGAAGCGGGGGTCCACCTTTCTGCAGGTGCTCGTGCGAAAATGCACATGACGTTAGAGAAGGCTATTAGTATCTCTGGGAACCTATTGGCATTTGACAATAATACCCCAAATGCTGGTGTTCTTGTGGAAGCAATTTTGATCGGAGAGGATGGTGCCGGTCAAAAGAGAGCAACGACTCGCTCAGACAGCAGAGGTAGGTATCAATTCACCAACCTGATTGCTGGGTCGTATCAGGTACGTTGCCACACCTGGGACACGCATGACGATAATCTAAACACAATCGTCCATGTTGACCTACAAAATACGGTTAATATAGATTTTCATTTCCCTCCTTTCAAACATGGGACATGGAAGCACTATACTTACCTTGATGGGTTGGGGCATAACCAGGTCCGGAGGACTTATCAGGACCGGGAGGGTTTCCTCTGGTTCGGAACTGACACGGGGGGGATTTCTCGATATGATGGTGAAAAGTTCGTCAACTTCACTACCGACGATGGACTTGCAGGTGACTCTGTCTGGGCAATCCACCAAGACCGAGACGGACACTTATGGTTCGGTACCTTGGGGTATGGGGTCTCTCGATATGATGGTGAAAAGTTCGTCAACTTCACTACCGACGATGGACTTGTAGCTAACGTTGTTTTGACGATCCACCAAGACCGAGACGGACACTTATGGTTTGGAACAAGCGATGGCATCTCTCAATACGATGGCGAAAAGTTTGTTAACTTCACTATCAACGATGGACTTATATCTAACTACACCTTGGCGATCCACCAAGACCGAGACGGACACTTATGGTTTGGAACAAGCGATGGCATCTCTCAATACGATGGCGAAAAGTTTGTTAACTTCACTACCACTGATGGCCTCGCTAACAACACTGTCCCGGTGATTCATCAAGACCAAAGAGGGTTCCTCTGGTTCGGAACAAACGACGGAATTTCTCGATACGATAATGATCAGTTTGTTAATTTTACAACCACTGATGGACTCCCTCACAATTCTATCTGGGCGATCCATGAAGACCGAAATGGATTCCTCTGGTTCGGAACAAACGGTGGTGGTGTTTCTCGATACGATGGTGAACAGTTCGTCAACTTCACTACCACTGATGGACTCGCATCTAACCATATATGGGATATTTTTCAAGACAGGGAAGGGTTCTTCTGGTTTTTAACCCCGGGTGACGGAATTAGCCAATACGATAGCAGCGGATTTATTAACTTCACAACTGCTGATGGTCTTGTGAGCAACACTGTTTACACAATTTACCGGGACCGAGAGGACTCCATCTGGTTCGGAACAGACAGCGGAATAAGTCAATATGACGGGAATAAGTTTATTAACTTTACAACCGATGATGGACTCGCAGAAAATGACATCATCTCAATTTACCAGGATCAAGAGGGTGCCTTCTGGTTTGGAACAAACAGCGGTGGTGTTTCCCAATACGATGGTGAAAAGTTCGTCAACTTCACTACCGATGACGGACTCGCCTCTAACTCCGTATGGGCGATCCATCAAGACCGAGAGGGAGCCCTCTGGTTTGGAACAACTGGTGGTGGGATATCTCGATACGATGGTGAAAAGTTCGTCAACTTTACTATTGATGACGGACTCACACACAATGATGTCATCTCAATTTATCAGGATCGAGAAGGATTCCTATGGTTTGGAATCCGGGGTGGCGGTGTCTCTCGATATGATGGTGAAAAGTTCGTCAACTTTACTACTAATGCCAGACTTGCATCCGACTCTGTATGGGCGATCCACCAAGACCGAGAGGGAGCCCTCTGGTTTGGAACCCGAGGCAGCGGTGTCTTTCGATATGATGGTGATCAACTTGTTAATTTCACAACCCACGATGGACTCGCACAAAGCGATGTGTCCTCAATTTACGAAGCCGAAGAGGGATCTCTCTGGATTGGAACGTTCAGCGGTGGTGTCTCTCAATATGATGGCACCTCATGGGTATCTTTAGATACGCGAGATGGACTCATCAGTGATCAGGTTTCAAAAATTTATCAAGACTCGGACGGGCGACTCTGGTTTGCAACGCTTGAAGGCGCGACCCAATATAATCCAAATCGGGTTCCACCGAGTGTGCGGATCGTGTCAGTTCAGAGCCACAAAACATCTGCACACGCTGGCTCCCTTGAGACAATTAAAGATATTATGATCGATACGCGTGTAACCATCAAGTATAGCAGTATTGACTTCAAAACCCTGAAGGAAAAACGACAGTATCGGATTCGGATTAAAGAGATTGACGCTGATTGGCGCGAATCAACCCGATCAGATACGTTCAACATCAGTTTTGATAAACCGGGAACTTATACCTTTGAGGTCGTTGCCATTGACCGGGACCTAAACTATTCTGCCCCTGCAAGTCTAACGTTGACTGTTGTGTTGCCGTGGTACCAAAATGGGTGGATTCTCTATCCTTTAGGTAGTGCGATTGTAGGGTTAATACTGTTTTGTGGCATTTTGGCACATCGCTATTATCACCAGCGTCAACAAGTTTTAGCCTATCAACGGGAAGCGGTTTCCGAGCTCGCTGATGCGCGAGAGATGCAGATGGGGTTAATCCCGCAAACCGCACCGGAAGTCGCGGGATTTGAGATTGCGGGTGTCTGTAGTTCTGCCCGTACCGTCAGCGGGGATTTCTTTGACTATGTTCCGCTTGGTAACGGCATGCTTGCCGTTGTACTGGCAGATGTCACCGGCAAAGGTATGAAAGGCGCAATGAATGCCGTTTTATCTTCTGGTGCGCTCCATTCTGTGGCGCAGTTGGAGGTGTCTCCATCCGAAATGTTGCAGGCACTGAACAACAATCTTTATCCTCGATTTCAACGGTATACCAATTGTGCGATGGCGATACTGACTATCAACCCAAAAGATAAGACACTCAAATATGCTAACGCCGGAATCCGTTATCCCATTATCAAGCGCGGTGGTGACGATGTCGAAGAACTCCCGATAGATGGAACGCCGTTGGGTGCTTTTCAATCTTCTGAGTATCAAGAGACATCAGCAATTGAACTGAAACCTGGGAATGTAATTATCCTTTTCAGCGACGGCATTACTGAAGCACCTCAAAGGAATAACCCTGACCGATTTTATATGGAGACGGATCGTTTGGTCGATCTTATCAAAGGATTAGATGAAAACGTGACTGCAGCATCAGTAATAGATGCGATTATTAGCGATGTCCATGATTTTTCTGATGCCGCTCAACAGAACGACGATATGACGGTTGTGGTTATCAAAGCAGTGTGAAATCGTTAGAATAGTAGGCACGCGCCGTCGTGCTGCCACTCTATTGTAGCTGTCAGATTAAAGGAAACCAAATGCCCATATTAACACAAGCACATCGCGACCATTTTGATGAGTACGGATATATGGTGATTGAAAATGCCGTTCCTACTGAGCTGTGTGAACCAGTCGTTGGCGCAATTTTTGCGTTTTTGGAGATGAATCCTTCGGATCCGAATGACTGGTATCACACACCTCATAAGCCCGGGGCAGGCATGGTAGAAATGTATTTTCATCAAGCGATGTGGAACGTCTACCAACATCCACCTATCCATCAGATTTATAGTGAGGTATACGGCACAGAACAGATTTGGGTTCATATTGATAGAGTCAACATGAAGCCGCCTAAACATCCCGACTATCCTGAGTGGGACCATAAGGGCATGTATCATTGGGATGCGGACACCTCAAAACTACCCGTTAGGTTTAGCACACAAGGCGTTTTGTTTCTCAGAGACACAGCCGACAATCAAGGGTCCTTTGTCTGTTGGCCCGGGGCGCATAAGTCATTGATTGATGAAGAAAACCCGTGGGTGCCAGAACTTACACCCGAAATATACAGGGAAAAATTCATACAGGTACCAGCGAAGGCGGGTTCATTGCTCATTTGGCATGTGGCACTCCCGCACGGTAACGGTCGCAACACGTCCGATAAGCCGCGGTTGGCACAATACATGAACTATTATCGTGCGCCTAATCCTATGAACGAAGAACGGCAGCAAGAACGCATTACATTGTGGCAGGAGCGCAGAGCATTGGGACGTGGGCCCTATCCCGGTGATCCGAGGGGATGGGAAGCGAAGAACTATGGGTCACCAGAACTTACACCTCTGGGACGGAAACTATTAGGGCTTGACTTATGGGAATAATCAGCATCACGACCGGGAGTGCTTCGCAGTGAGAATCCTACAAAGAATAGGTTAATATGTCTTAATCATCGTCCAGATCGCACCGATCTAATCTAAATAGGACTTACGCATTGCCTCTTAAAGTCCCCCTACCCCCTGATAAGGGGGGATATGGGGGGTGTTTTTGCTGGGGTGTTTCCTATAGGGGATTTAGGGGGTTAAAAACTAAAAATCTACCATCGCGTGCTAAATTTGCGTAAGTCCTGCTAAACTCAAGTCCACGTTATTTTTACGGCAAAATCCACCTAAAAAGTGTGCTGATGCAATAATTTTGGAAAAAAATTTGACAAAAAGAAAAACATGTGATATAATTAACAGTGTTAAATTAAATAACCTTGTAAACAAAAGGTGAATCAATGGGCATAAGAGAACGGAGAGCAAGGGAAAAAGAACAGTTGCAACAACAAATTCTTTCTGCGGCGCGAGAGTTGTTTGTCAATGAAGGCTATGAGAACGTCTCCATGCGAAAGATTGCCAACAAGATCGAATATTCACCAACGACGATCTATCTCTATTTTAAGGACAAAGCAGATCTTTTAGATTCCGTTTGCAAGGAGACACTCCTGAACCTGCTAAACACGCTTGAGCAGCTAAAAAGTGATATAAGCGATCCGGTCGAGACGCTGAGAAAAAGTGGGCGAGCGTACGTCGAGTTCGGTCTAAAATATCCACAAGATTATAAACTCACGTTTGTTATCCGTCCGCAGTTCCAGAAGGGGTTAGGTCTGGAAGAGGGTTCGGTTGGCGAAAAAGTGTTTGATTATTTGCGTGAAATGGTCTCTGAATGCATTCGGCAGCAGGTATTCCGCCAAGTGGATATTGAGACCACCGGTCAGGTCATGTGGTCAGCGGTTCACGGTGTCACACTGCTCCTGATTGATTTTCCCGATTTTCCTTGGACAGAGAAAGATAAATTAATTGACACAGTAATTCATACAACAATTGAGGGTTTAAAGGCATAGATTCAAAACTATTTGGTGAAAGCCAAATATATTTTTTCGTCTATAACTTAACACTGTAAACTTATTTATCTATGTTAACATATAGAAAACTCGTAAGGAGACTAAAATGGAAAAGCGAAACCTATCCGACAAACGCTCTGTTTCTCAAAAACCGAGGTCGATAACCGAACGTATAAGGCAGTTCCGACGAAACCTGTTCTCTATATTGGTTTTTGGTGTCCTTCTATCTGGATACGTAGGTCTGTTTGGTGAAGTGGTCGAACAGACAATGCCTACTGCCGCGGAATTCACTTTCGAGCAGTACGAAGTCGAAATCGGTACTGCGAAACGCAAGACGGTTTTGACGGGATTTTTGCTTGGTGGAGATTTCGCTGAACTTGCTGTCCTGCACATTGACGAGAACGACAACCAACATTTGCGCATCTACGCGTTCGGCGACAACACTTGGGTACCGAAAGTTGACACAACGCTGCGTTCTGAAGTGTTGTTTGTTGATGTTGCAAACGTTGGTGGACGCGATCGTTTAATCACCTACGAGCAGGATCGCCTGAACTGGTTTGATCCCGACTTGGCGACAGAACGTCCGTTAGTGGCAGTTACCTCCAACTTCATGCCGCCTCGCAGCGGCGAAATCCCGCATGTGGACATCACTCGGGACGTGAATGGAGATACTCGCGATGATTTGGTGGTGCCGGACTCCGATGGCTTCTGGGTGTTCATTCAGATGAGCGAGGGTACGTTCGCCGAGAAAGTGAAGATCGGTACGTCCACAGAGATGGTGAGGATTCGCGGTGCCGACGGATATCGATACGCCCCTTGGTCCCAGAGCCGTGTTCACGAAATTGACTACGACAGAGATGGTCGCACTGACTTGGCGTTCTGGAACGAGGAGCACTTCAAGGTTCATCTCCAAGACGAGCGAGGCCTGTTTACCTCAAAGACGAGGACCTTCACGACCGATGTGGCATTCGACTCAGACCGACTCTCCTTACTCACCACCGGAAGTATGACAGGGAAGGTGCTGCACTCGTTGGCAGACCTGAACGGCGACGGTGTCGCCGATTTGGTGATTTTCAAACTTTCGGGCAAGAATATCTCCAACAAGCACTCCAGTTACGAAGTACATTTCGGCGCGCCAGCACCCGATGGCGGCATTGTGTTCGGACAAGATATTGACATCGCGTTAGAGACGGGCGAAAAAATCCAGCTTGGGATGGACCGGCACGACTTCAATGGCGATGGCAAGGTCGATCTGATGATCACAACCATTGATCTTGAGCACCTCAATGGTAGTCTCTGGAAGAGCATCAAGGGGTTCATGGGTGATGATGTCGGGCTGGGTCTCGAATTCTACCAAATGGAAGGAGGCCGTTATCCCGACAGACCCAACACCACCCGCGGAATCGCGTTGGATGGTGTGCCGAGCCATCGCGAACCGGGGTGGGTGCCACTGGACATCATGCTTCGCGGAGGGACGCACGAGAGCCGAAACACTGAAAAGAATTACCCGCGCGCGTTCAACACGACTTTACGCATCGGGGATGTGACCGGCGACGGTCACTCAGACCTGCTCCTCGCGGATCACCCGCGGATCATGGTCGTCTTTGTCGGCGTGCCGGGACCGGAAATATTCGCTCAGCAGCCTCAGAGAGTCGCGATCGCTGCTCCCAACGATGAGGAGTACACCTGGTTGGTTGACCTCAACAAGGACGGGGTGCAGGATATCCTCATGCATCACCCATTCACGCTACGAGATGCTCACGGTGCCCGGAGAAAGCCTCCGGGAACTGAACCGCATCGGGTGACGATACTGATCGCCCAATAAATCTATCACTTATTTTTTTGATTATATGTTAACACTGTTCATTTATTTATCTATGTTAATATAATGAAAATTGGAAAGGAGGATAAGCATGGAAAAGCGAAACTCATCCCACAAACGCTGGATTTCCGCAGCTGAGTGCACACGACATTCTCGACGAAGTCTGCTCTCCATACTGGCTCTTAGTGTCTTTCTATCGGGATGCTCAGGCCTGTTTGGCAAAGGTGCTGCTCCGATACGGCATGCTGCCGCGGGATTTACTTTCGGGCAGCACGAGGTTGTCACCGGCACAGCGAAACACCAGACGGTTTTGACTGGGTTCTTTCTTGGTAGAGATTTCGCTGAACTTGCTGTGGTAAATATAGATAAAAATAAGAACCGGCACTTGCACATTTACGCGTTCAGTGAGGGTGCTTGGGTATCCGAGTTTGACGCGCCGCTGCGTTCTAAAGTGTTGTTCGTTGATGTCGCAAACATCGGTGGGTGCGATCGCTTAATCATCTACGAGCAGGGTCGTCTGAACTGGTTTGATCCGGATTCGGCGGTGGAACGTGCATTGGTCAAAGTCACTACGAACTACAACGCGACAGGTGAAAGTGGGATCCCCTATGTTGACATCAGTCGAGACGTAAACGGTGACGGTCTTGACGACTTGGTAGTTCCAGACATTGATGGCTTCTGGATAGCCACGCAATTGCGCGATGGTTCATTCACTAACCCGGTAAAACTCGGACCGCCCGACCCGTTTCTCGACAAGACTGCCTTGGACGATACTCGCAGTTACCGCGAGGTAGGGATAACGCCCTTAACTGTCCATTGGTATCTGAGCCGTGTCCATCAGATGGACTACGACCAAGATGGACGCGGCGATCTCGTGTTCTGGAACTCGGATCATTTTGACGTTTACCGTCAGGATGCTCGCGGGATGTTTTCCTCGGCGACGGAGACCTTCGCTATTGACATCCCATTTGACACTGACGGTGCCTATTCGATCGCTTTTGATTTCAAGGGCGAGAATATGTTCTCACTCATCTTCGGCTTCAGAGAGAACACGAAGCGGAGGGTGCTGCACACGTTCCAAGATCTGAACGGTGACAATGTTGCTGATTTGGTGATCCACGCGTTGGAAGGACGAAGTCTTGGGAAACAGCGTAGCCTGTACGAGGTGCATTTCGGCACGCCAACACCCGATGGGACGGTGTTCGCGCGGGATGTCAGTACGACAATTCGACCGCGAGGGACCGCTGGCGGGTTGCAGCCGTGGGGCTATTCGTCGCAGTGGTTCCAAGATTTTGATGGAGATGGTAAGACCGACATTCTCTTCAAAGACGTAAAGACTGGGCTTATTGGGATGAGCCGGGCAATGCTCGGCAAGTCGATTGCAATAGATCTCGAATTCTATCGCATCGGAGGCGACAGGCACTCCTACAAACCCGCTACTATTCGTAAAATCAGGCCGAACTTAGACCTCTTTGAGACAGATAGGGTCTTCTTTCCAGTCGTACTGCTTGGCGATGTGAACGGTGACGGACGCTCAGACTTATTGGTTGGAAAGAACTGGAAAGAGTTGCACGTCTTTCTCGGTGTCCCGGGACCGGAACTGTTAGCGCGGACACCTCAAAAGGTGGCAGTCGCTATGCCTAACAACGAACAAAACGCTCGACTGGTGGACCTCAATAAGGACAACAAGCAGGACCTCCTTATATATTATCCGTCCACTACTGATTTGCATCGGGTGGCACTGCTGATCGCTCGATGAACAAAATAGATGGTTTATTTTTTCTAAAACTCGGTTCCCGAAATGGGGGCCAATTTATTCAAGGAGAAAACAATGAAACGCTTGACTTTTTATCTCACCAGTATCTTTTTCGGAATAACCTTAAGTTTCTCAGCGCAGGCACAAGGAACTGATCTCACGAAAAGTTTCGGTATCGGACTCCAAGGCGCAACGCCGACATTTGGTGGAATTAGTTTCCGCTATACTGGACTGGCACCGGTATATCTTCAGACCGTTGGACGTTTTATCCTCAGTGATCAAGATAGCGACCACATGTTAGGTGCGGGCATTTCGTATGCCATCTTCGAGCATCAAAGCAGGTGGAACATATCCCGACTCTATTTCACCTTAGAAGGTGCGTGGCAGTACGAAAAAAGGAAGGATCTCCTCACGACGAGGTTAGGCGGTGGAATCGCCTTTGGCGGTGAGCTTGTATTTTCACTTGGCGGGATACCGCTCGGCTTGAACGTGGAAGTCGGTCAAGGGTTTGGTAGGGAGGAAGTCGACTCTGGCTCCAAAGGTCTGGCTGGTGTTTACGTAGGGACGGGCATACATGCCTATTTCTAACGTAAACTTGATGTGAGGATTTGCAAGATTGCAAGATGGAAGGCTGGAAGATTGGAAAGTGGGAAGACCTTTTCCATCCTTCCAATCTTCCAGCCGCAGTTAAACGCTTCCACGCTTGCCTTCCTTTGTTTCCCGCGTGATCCTGTTCAACCCGACCTACGCGCCTGCTGCACCGAGACCTGTGTTTCCCATTCCTCCCAAGTCGGCTTGTGCCCTTCAGTGAGCACAACAAGTGGCACTCTACCACCTGTCAGTGCTTTGTCTTTCACGAATTCGGCAGCTTCACGCTGCTCGACAGTCAAATCAGCGCGATCGGGCGTAGGAAAGTAGCGGAAGTCGATACTCCATCGGGATTTCTGTGTTGTGTTCACTTTGCTGGTATGGACGCAAAGATTCGACATGAACAAGGCACCACCGGGTTCAAGCGGGATAGGCACAGGTGTACCACGAGCCTCGACATCTTCCTCCATTCGGACGTTTGAATCCGCGCCACGCGCCCCGTCTAATAAACCCCAACGGTGACTGCCCGGAATAACCCAGCAACATCCATTTTCAACTGTCGCTTCGACCAGCGGCACCCACACCGTAACCATGTGGAGCCCTTCGGTGTGTTTTTCCTTCTTTCCGATGGTTGATTGGTCGAGATATTGACTGTCTTGATGCCACGGAAACGAGGTAATCACGCTTCTGGGAAGTTTTGTCCGTAACGCTGGCGTACCGATATTCGAGACTTCAGAACCCAAGAGAAGGCGGAGCACACCGAGAACACCGGGGAGGTTGTAGAGATCATAAAACTCACGTCCAAACATACCAAAGGCCCAGTTACGAGGCAGGATATCCAACTCTTCACAGATCGCGGCATAACGTCGTTCAAACGATTCGTCCTCGTAGCGCGACGATAGCTTGCCTTCACTATACAACTCGCGGCTATAGGTATCGACCTTTGCTTTGATGAAGTCACGGATGGGATCTAAATTTTGGTTATCAATAATGTCTTTGACCACCACATATCCGTCACGCTCATAAGCGGTCTTGATTTCTTGGTCTGTCATTGGCTAATCTCCTTCCGTCGTTGTTGCACAATCTCAATATACATGTTATCATGAATGCTTAGCAGATGCAATATCTATTGAATTTCTCAACTGATAGACAAAGGAGAATAGGCGTGAAAATTACCGATGTGAAAGCGATGACGCTAAAGGGCTACAAACAGTGGAACTATGTCCAGATTGAAACCGACACGGGATTGACAGGGATAGGTGAGGCGCATCCTGGGGCTGGTATCGCCGAGATTGTTCTGCAATTCAAGAACAGACTCGTCGGCGCAGATCCGAGAAATATAGAACCACTCTATCACCGACTGATTGGTGCCGCGAGCAACCGATATGCAATGGGTCTATCGGCGATCGGTGGGATAGAGACTGCGTTGTGGGATCTGCTCGGCAAAAGTCTGGGTGTACCGGTTTATCAACTGTTGGGTGGAAAATATCGAGACCGGATTCGACTTTATGCCGATGTTGGACATGGACGCGGAAACACGCCAGAGGGTTGGGCACAGCGCGCCAAAGAAGGCGTTGCTGATGGCTACCAAGCAATTAAGTTCGACATCGACAACTCCGCGAACGAACTTAAACAGGATGCAGTCAACCGGGAACTGAGCACAGCAGAATTACAGAAAATGACAGCGTTGGTTGCCGCCGCACGCGAGGCAGTCGGCGATGGAATTGATATTAGCATCGACTGTCATAGCCTATTCAGCGTCCACTCGGCGATGAAACTCGCTGAACGTTTAGAGCCGTTTGATTTAATGTTCTTGGAAGACCCTGTCCCGAACGACAATGTCGAAGCAATGGCGAAGGTAAGTTCTGCAACGTCTATCCCTATCTGTACGGGTGAATTCCTGTTTCGTCGGGATGGTTTCAGAGAGTTGATCCAGACACAATCCTGTGATATGCTTCATGTCGATGTATCTGGCACGGGGGGAATACTTGAGGCGAAAAAGATTGCGGATCTGGCGGATCTGTATTATATGCCGTTTGCGGCGCACAATATCACGTCCCCAATCGGGATGACAGCAACAGCACACGTTTGCGCTGCGGTGCGGAACTTCATCGTGATAGAACTTCCGTATCACGCCGATCAGGTGGATTGGCGATGGGATCTCGCAATCTCTGAGGAACCGCTTATGCAAGATAACGCATTTGTGGTTCCAGCGCAGCCCGGACTGGGTGTCGAAATCAATGCAGAAGTCGCGAGGGAACATCTAATGCCTGGATCCGATCATTTTGGTATATCTTAGATCCTTTGTGTCTATTTTTTAATCTTGAGAGCTCCCCACAAGGTTGACGATTTCGCTTTTGGAGAAACAGCTAAGGGTTTTGGAGACCAATTTTGGTGTCAGTGCTAATTGTAAGTCCTCAGCAATGGCAAAACCGCCATTACCGTCAGCGTTGATCACATATATCCCGTAAAGACCGTCACGCTTTGATGAATAGGCGATCCGTTGACCGTCCGGCGACCACGTCGGATGTGTGTCCTCGGATCTGCTATCCGTTAGATTCGTCTCCGCTTTGCCGTCCACATTTATTATGTAGATGTCCCAGATTTTGTTGCGCCAAGACGCAAATGCAATCTGCGTGCCATCAGGAGACCATGCCGGTTGCGTGTCCCAATGTCGATCATCAGTGATCCGTCTTATGTCCGTGCCGTCAATATTCATAACAAAGATGTCCGATCCAAAAATACGGGTTGATTCAAAGGCAATCTGTTTTCCATCTGGCGACCACGCGGGTTGGCTATCTATGCCTCGATGGTTGGTGAGCCGTATTTGGTTTGTACCGTCGGTGCCCATGACATAAATCTCTACGTTCCCATCCCGCTCTGATGTGAAAGCGATCTGTGTCCCATCTGGCGACCACGCCGGAACACCGTGATCCGCAGGATGTTGGGTTAAGTTAATGGGTTTCCCTCCGTTTGCGGTCATTACATAGATTTGAAAGAAAAATCCACCTCGATCTGATACAAAAGCGATCTGTTTTCCATCCATGGACCAGACGGGTTCCGCATTGTAGAACTCGTCTTGAGTTAACTGTTTAACATTTCTACCATCAGAATCCATCACATAAATACCTTGTCTTTTAGGAGTGCCAGCCCTAAAAACGATTTGCGCTTCAGCATCGAGGATCATACCTATCAATGCTGCAGTACCCAATAGCAGAAAAACAGTGAAACTTTTTTCCAGTTTGTTTTGCAAAGTCGTTGGTTTTAGTTGGTTTCTCATTTTTCCCTCCGTTGAAAAATTTTCACATGATTCGTTTTAACGCTGGAACTTTGATCTTGTTTATTTTCTTTGACAACTTCCAAGAGGTTTATCTATTCCTTTTCAAGTGAAAAATGAAAGACCCCGAGCTGGAAGGTAGCAATGTACAACTTGTCGTTGCTGGCAACAAGAGAAACAACTTTATCCGTTGCGTGTGGGTCAAACTCCCATGGCACACTGTTCTTGGCGACAAGAGAAACAACTTTTTTAGGCGCACTTGGAGAGATTTTATGCCATTTACCACGCTTATCCAGACGATAGACCCCCGTATTGCCAATACCATAAACCTTAGTGCCCTCCACAGCGAATTTGTCAATGACGACATGTGCTCCCGTCTTATTGGTTATCACGCGCCAGTGTGTGCCGGCTCGTGAAGCTAAAACCCCTTTATCCGTTGCGATGTAAACCGTTGAACCGACAAAGATTATTTCCTTAAAACTGCTAAAGCGGAGTGGAAGGTTTGACGTAACATCTCTCCAACTGCCTCCGCCATCAAAAGACTGAAACAGTCTGCTATCCCGCTTGCCTACGTAGATAGTTTCTGCGGAAACTGCTAACTTGAACCCTTTATTCAACCCGGTATCAGAGCGTTTACCGATATCTACCAGTCCAGTATTCGTCCATTCTGGGTCGCCGGGTTTCCATTTGAAAAGCCGCCCCAAGAATTCTATGTAGAACGTCTCATCACTGACTGCAAACCCACCGATTCCACCATATACGTCAAGCAGATATAATGAAGCGGGTACGTTCTTAATTACCGGATGACCCGCAGCCAAACTTACCTGTTTCAGTTTTTCAAAATGTGCCTCTGTCCAAAACTCCATGACCAGTGCTTCACCATCAAAATCAGGTACGCCTTCAACTGGAATGAGCATATTGCCATCTGCAGACAAACGCAAAACACGCAGATTGGCACCTTCATCCATAATTACATAGAGTACATTATCAACAATTTTTAACTTTGAAAATGCAAAGAAACCACTGTAAAGGCTTTCGTACACGCTTTCCCACGACACGCCCCCGTCGGTTGATTGGAAGATGCCTTCACTGGTATGTGCATAGAGCCTATCGTTGAAAAGCACCAAATCCAGTGTGATCGTTCCCGCCATCCCGTTCGTAAATGAGTGCCAGGAGTTCCCTGCATCCGTTGTACGATGAACACCGAATATCCCCGCTCTGTAAAACGTTCGTTCGTTTACGGCTACAAGTGGCTGCTTGTTCAACGTAAATGCACTCAGATCTGATTCAAAATTTGTCCAAGTCTGTCTATCATCTGTGTAGGAGGGGTTTGTAACCCCGGTTCCGCCCACACTTTGTGTTAAAAACGTTTTGTCAACAGGCAAAAACCTTATACCCGTTGGTGTCCGTATTAACACAGATTTATCTTTAGGCGTTATATCTGTCCATGATGTTCCGAAATCGGTTGAATGGTAAATACTGTTTAAATTTGTGTTGTCATCGCTCGCTATTTCTTCTGCAGTCTTTGTCGTTGTGAAAAGATCGGGACCTGTTCTAACATAGAGATTCTTCTCAAAGACTTCTAAAGCGTAAATAGCTTTGGCAGTGCCTATAGGGAGTTGGTCCCAGGCACCTGCATTGAGACGGTAGAGACCTCGGTTTGTGCCAGCAAACACCGTGTTTTCAACAGCAGTCAGCGCATAAATCCTTTTGCCTGTTAATCCATTGTTGATAGGTATCCACTGTTTACCAGCATCCGTAGATCGGAAAACGCCCTTATCAAGAAGGGCGAGATACATTGCAATAGGTGCTTGTGAACCTTGTCCTTGTGCCCTATTCGTGATAACTAATCCAGTAGGATAGCCTTTTGGTAAAAAATCACCAAGTTCATTCCACGTCTCACCCCTATCAGTCGAAGTGAACATTTTATGAGAAGCGAGGTAGAGAATGCCTCTATGCTCCGTAATAGGTAAAAATTCTTCAGTCAGTAAACCGGTGTTGATGAGGGACCAGGCGTTTCCATCAGTTGCCAATCTGTAGAGACCTGTTACAGTAATAGCGTAGAGTCCGCCCTCAGATGTGGAGAAGAGCTTAATACCGGCACCGCCTTGGAGTCCATTCACCTGTGTCCACTGCGAACCAGAAAACCTACTGGAATCGCCCCATGTATTGGATGCTAAAACCGTCTCAGACCCTTGTGAACCTAGACCGGTGCTTCTACTTGGGCTAACAGCACGTCCCAGCCTATTTTGAATATCTGGTTTTGATGTAGTATCAAGCACTATAGGTGCATCAACAATTTCAATCGTGGGTTCAGACTGTACCTCGAAACTATATGGTTTCTGGAAACGAGCAATGTACTGACTACTCACACCGAGCAGCAATATAACCAATACCGTAGCTGCACTAAAAGCTGCCCACGGGAGCGAGGAGTTTCCGGTTGGCGGCGATGCGGGATTTATGTCAGCGACTCGTCGAACAATGTTCTCGGTGAGGTTGGTAGGTAACTGTACGCTACCGAGTACCTCGTGAACCAAAAGTTCTTCTTCCGTCCGTAAACGTTTCCGCGCCCGCTGCAGCCGACTCGTAATTGTATTCACCGATACCCCTAAGAACCTACCTATTGCCTTAGTATCCATTTCACCGAGATAGTAGAGCGTTACGAGGGTGCGTTCACTTTCCGGCAGTTTTTCGAGCAGTTTTTTAACGATCGTACTGCGATCCTCGGTTGCTTCTGTTTCGCGTTCCGCTGATATATGATAGGCATAAGAAGATTCTTCTATCTCTTCCATAGATGTGTCCTCCAGCGATTGCATCGTAGGTTTGTGCCTTTGAATCCAATTAAGGCAAAGCCGATTGGCAATGACATACAGCCATCCCGCAAACTGGTTGGGGTTCTTCAGTGTCCCGAGTTTTTTGTATGCTTGGAGGAAGGTGTCTTGCGTAATTTCTTCAGCAACGTGGAAATCGCCGACCTTCCGCCACGTGAGTGCGTGAACACTCTTTTGGTATTTTTGTACCAAGGTGGTAAATGCCGCTTCGTCGCCATCCAAAATTCTGCGAATGAGTTGAACATCGTTGTCAATCATCAGAATGCTCCAAAAAAGAAACTAAGTTCGCTTTAAAACACAATTGGGTATTAACGGCTTTTCACACGAATCCCTTCAAATGTGCCTATAGGTAGATATCTTGACAGGACTTTCCGAACAGTTGCTTCTGAGAGTTGCTGTGGCGTAATTAAAACACATTTATTCCGTGAACTCGTCCAATCTCTCTCAAAATTCTTGTAACTTACACGACGCTGACCAAAATTAGCAAGGTCCTGAAGTGACACCTCTCCAGATCGGTCATCGTAACGAGACATCGGCAAAATTTCCGGTCTCCGTCCTTGCAATTGAACCATTACAATAGGTGCCCAAACTTTCGCGACAAACGCCTTTAGGACATCAAATGAACAGTTGGAGACAATAGCGACATGCTGTGCTTTCCCGCGCGTTGTCAAGTAAAAATCATCAAGTCCACCTCTACTGATGTCCGGAGTCTCTTTAAAAACATTCCTAACGTAAGGCAACTCGCGTAAGTTGACAGCAGCAGCTTTTGGCAAACGACTATCAGTGTTTTTTGACTGTGTTGGCATCGCCTGCGCAGCAGTAGTAGTAGCTGCCGTTTCAGGGATGTAGTACTGCCCTTTAGTTGGCGAACCGCAATTAATGGTCAAAACCACGAAAGCCAGCAATACAATACAGACAGGCACAGTTGAATATGAAAAACCCGCAACCAACACCCCACGAACATTTTTTAAAGAAAACTTATTGCGTTGCATAATTTTATCCCCCTTTTAAAATTAATGACACAATTTTTGGGGGATAACGTGCATAATTCTTTAAAAAAACAAAAAATGCAGGTCGCATTTGGGGGTTTCTTCAAGTACGCCGCAAAACTGGATATTCGTATGATTTTAATTGAATAAAAAACGAAAATCAGCCGGGTAACGCGCCTTGATAATTAACGCCGGTAAATATCCCAATCACCATCCATAGTCCCACGATGCCAAACTCGCCTATGATTAATCCCATAAAGAGGGGTCGGAATCTCCGATAGTATCCGATGCCGCCTGATTTTAGTGCCAGATACTTCAAAAACCAGCCAACACACATACACGACCAGAGGAAATAGGATGAATAGACCGCACCCATTACGTACCCAATCGGGTGAAGTTGCCACCACATGAATTGACGCTGCATAACCAATAGAAAGCCGGTGATGCCGGCACCCAAGAGCATACTGTATGCCTCGTCCAATTTCATGTCTTTCGGATACTGAATCAGTGAGACCATATGATTAAAATATCTCGGCGATCCGATGAAGGGACCCCTTTGGAGATTTAAGCCGCCTTTTTCATAAATTAAGGGCAGCGACGCAGCATAGGAAACACCGATAGCGACAACGATAGCGAGTGCCATTGCGCCAAGGATGCTTCTCCGATTTAATCGGACAGGGTCTGCTGCTTTTAACCCGTGTAGAACGCTCGGCATTAAAATACCGCCCCAGTCGCGCATCATCACCCGCTGAAACCCTAAGAGGGATAGACTGCTTGCGTCTATGATCCTTGAACCGGCAATAATCTCAAAGTACTCCACGGGGTACATCGGTGCTTGAATCAACAACATGCCACCGTTGACCACCATCCATGTCAGCGCAGTAGAAGCGATCAAGAACAGTGCGATAATGCTACAGGCAATCCAAAGCGACATGCCAGCATAGACACAGAGACCCGCAAGTAGTAGAAAACTAAGAATTGTTCCGAGAACTGCCCATCTATACGGCAACGCTTCATCTGAATCATCGATAGTTGTAGAGGTAGCCGATTCCAGAAATGTTCGCTTCAGAAAGTCTTTTATGTGGACACGGCTGTTAAGCAGGAAGGCGAGCACCATGACAACATAGGCAGCCATTGTTTGCCCCCTCGCTGAGATCCACGGACTGATAGGGATCGCAAAAGCGTTGATGATAATGTACTGTAACTTGAAGAATAGAAAGAAGAACCAGCAGCTAAACGATACCTCCATAGCAAGAAAATAGGTTATACCGATAACCGAAAAATAGAGGAAGAACCGAAATTGGGGCCACCACCCCATCACAATCCACGGACGTTCTGTGAAAGGGGTATACAGGTCATACCGGTTTGGAATAGACGGGAGTGCGGGAACATACTCATGCAATCCGTTGAGTAGATGAAATGCGGCAGCGATCCCAAACCCGACCCATACAAGTGGGTTCCTGAAAAAGCCATCCAGTGGACGATGCGTTGAGGCTTGTTGAACCATTTCTACAGGCACCGTAACGAGCGGAAATATGAATCGCTCGCGTTCAATCCACTGTTTCCGTATCACGATTGATACACAGATAATCAGGCAGTAGAGTAAGAGGATGAAAACTGTCCAGACGATGAGCGGTTTTATCCAGAGTACCCAAGGAACAGACGACTCCCCTTCATAGAAATCCGTAACGGCGTGCATATCCCACACAATTAACCATTCAGGAAAGTGCGGGTGAAGCGTTTCCGCCCATTCGTTTTCAGGTGTAGCAAAATAGACGGGTGCCGCCAAATATGGGAGTAAGTACCCGATCATCCCTTTCGACGGAATCGCCGAAGCTACGCCCATCATCACCCATACGACCATCAACTCCGCCGGACTTAGCACCGCCCGAGGATATACCTTCTTTAGAATAGGATTGATGACTAAGGTGAGAAAGATCAGTGTAAAGACTGCCCCCAAAGGAAAGTGATTTCCAGAAATATCGGTCCCTTGGAGATAGTAGTCATTATAAGGGGTAATTGCCGTTTGTACGATGACGAGTACCAAACCGATCAGAATCGCTCTCACGCTCATCTACTTTCTCACCTTCTTATGGATAAACACTAATGCTTTGTGCATCCAAGTTTTGTGGTATGGGGTCACGAGTTGGAACTCGCTCCTATAGGAAGAAACGTTGCTGTGAGTAACAAGGTTCACTATTTAAAAAATCTTACCCACAATTTGAAAGTAGATAGAGCATTAGTGTGAAGCGACCCGGGGTATCATCTGAGGATGTGCATAGACGGTTGCATCGAAACTCTTTTGCATCAGTTCCCACTTGACAGCTTGGTAATCGGCATGATCGGAAAGGTCGTTGTGTTCCCACGGGTCATTGTCAAGATCGTAGAGTTCACAAACCCCTTTTTGATGGTACACGACGAGTTTCCAGCGTCGGTCTCGGTACATCGTGGCGTGCGTCTGATCGGGCATTGAGATTGCATCGAAAAATTCGCAACGAACCGCCTCTCGATGATTGTCAGCAGGGACATCACCACGCAAGAGTGGCGCGAGCGATTTACCTTGTACGTAGTAAGGGATGTCTGCACCCAACACATCGTACAGTGTCGGGACAATATCGAGTAATTCCACGAGTGCATCACTCTGAACATCCTGCAAGAAATGGTTTTGCCAAGAAATAATGAGTGGCACCCGCACCGATCCTTCGTAAAAACGACACCCTTTGTACACCAGTCCGTGGTCACCGAGTGCCTCCCCGTGGTCGGACGTGAAGATAATAATAGTATCTTCACGGAGTCCTTCGGCATCAAGATAGTCAAGGGTGCGTCCGAATTCGTGGTCGAGTTGTTCAATCATGGCGTAATAAGACGCTTGCATCCGCTTGTCGTCCCACTCTGAAGGTGGTTTCGCCTGAGATTGGAAATCGATGCCTGCCTCTGTCAATTTCGACTGAAAGGCGATATCGCTTTCCTGAAAGTGGGGACCTGGTAGTGTTTCTGGATCGTATCGCCGGTAATACTCCCAAGGTGCATCAAAGGGTGGGTGTGGGTCAAACGGGTTGAGGCTAAGCATCCACGGCTGATTTTCTCGACGATTTTTCTCAATAAATTCGATCGTTTTTTCGGTACACCAATAGGTCTGGTGGAGATGCGGGGGAACGTTATCGAGATCGGAAGTCGGTGCATTCACGCGTCCTGTCCTGTTTGGATACTTTTGCGATATTGCCTTCCCCGCAATTAACGCTTCAGGATCAACACCTTGTCCACGTTGCCAATCTGCGTATTCGTGCCCCAATGCATTCGGCTTTCCGTGGTCGTGGCTATATTGGAAGTAGCGATAACCATCGTTGACGCGGTTTTCTTGTGCTTCATAAGCACTTGCGAGATGGAGTTTACCAATCAACCCACAGTCGTAGCCATCCTGTGCGAGAGCATGAGTAATCAACCGGTCTTCGTAATATTCGGGAAAAACTGGGTTGCCATTGCCGGTAACGCTCACGGCTGACGGATACATACCGGTCATGAAACTTGCGCGGGAAGGGGTGCAAATAGGAGATTGACAATAAGCGTGGGTGAATGTGACTGATTGACCCATAAATTCGTCGAGTCTCGGTGTATTAATATGTGGGTTTCCTAACGCTCCGATGGTATCGAAACGTTGTTGGTCTGTACAATACCATAGGATATTTGGACGTTTTGACATTTTTACTCCTTTTTGCGGGTTTTATAGGGTTGTCGTTAAATACAGATTGAATTTAGACAGATAATGAATCAAGGGCAATGTGCGTGGCATTCATCGAGATTGGACGGGGCATCAAAAATCAAGAATCAAGTTGTTCAGTGTTGAAACTATAGAAATCTTGAAGCTGCTTGAGGCGTGAAACTCAACATATCACTGTTCGCTACCACGCGTACGCTTCTGGGGCTTCACCACCCGGGCCTGTCCAAATCTCATTGAGTCTTGCGAGTACTTCATCGTCCAATTCCAATTCCAAGATGGACAAGTTATCCGCAAGCTGTTCGACCGTTCGCGGTCCGATGATCGGTGCTGTGATGTCGGAATTGCTGAGGACCCATGCCAAGGCGACGTTAGCCGGGGGTTGCCCTATTGATGCGCAGAGTGCTTCATACGCTTCCAACTGCGATCGGTGTCTCTCAATCGTTTGTCTAAGTGATTCCCTGCCTCGCCGTCCAGTGGTTGGGTTGTCGAGTACACCGCAGAGCAATCCACCGCCCATCGGACTATATGGAATGACTCCCAAACCGAGTTCGCGACAACACGGGAGCACCTCAAGCTCAATTGTCCGACTCCGGAGATTATACACGCTCTGTTCTGAGACAAGCCCAAGAAAATTGCGTTGGGCAGCAATACCCTGTGCGCGAGCAATGTCCCACGCAGCGAAGTTACTACTACCAACGTACAGGATTTTACCTTCACGTACCAATTGCTCCATCCCCTGCCAAATCTCATCCCACGGTGTGCGGCGATCAACATGATGCATCTGGTAGAGGTCTATGTGGTCGGTCTGCAAACGGCGTAGACTGTCTTCGCACGCCCGACGGATATGATACGCCGACAGACGACCATCATTCGGACCCTCACCCGTCTTGCCATACAGTTTGGTCGCCAGAACAATCTGATCGCGCCGACTTTTATCCTCTGTCAACCAGTTTCCAACAATCGTCTCCGTTAAACCTTCGTTATAGATATTAGCGGTATCGAAAAAGTTAATTCCCGCTTGCAGAGCCCGACTCATCACGGAAAGTGCGTCCTTTTCGGACGCGTGTCTGCCGAAATTGACGGTGCCGAGACAGAGACGGCTCACCCGTAGCCCAATTCGGCCGAGGTAGGTATATTCCATAGCGATTTCTCCTCTGACTAGCTGTATTGATGTTGGTAACCCTGAAATCTGGCAGCGAAGCACTTCTATCAACTATTCTATCAAATCTCGGCTTTTTGATTAACAAAAATCTGGTGGTTAGTTATCAGTTGTTGGTTTTCAGTTTGCCTCACAGTGAGAGTGATCAGCCATCAGCAGTCAAGAATTTCTGCTTGTCACACTAACAGAGATGTGGTATATTTGTTTCACAATCTACAGCGAAGAGAGGCAGCCCATGCGAATTGCAGTCGGTTGTATCGGACACGAAACCAATACATTTTCACCTGTCACGACAACCCTTGATAACTTTAAAAATGGGAGTTACCACCGCGGGGACGAGATTATCACCGCATTCCGAGGGACCCGAACAATTACCGGTGGTTTCCTTGATGTTGCTGAACAACTCAGTTTACAGCCTGTCCCGCTGCTGTGGACGTTTGCGACACCGTCCGGCATAGTAGAGCATACTGCTTATCAGACACTCAAGACGGAGTTCTTAGAACTTTTGCAGAACGCCGGAGAATTTGACGGGGTGCTCCTCGACTTACACGGTGCGATGGTAACAGATGAACTTGAGGATGCAGAAGGGGACTTGATTCAGGCGGTACGTGAGATCGTAGGCGCAACGCGGATCGTCACGACGCTCGACCTACACGCGAATATTACCCCCAAAATGGCAGATTACTCCGACGTTATCATCGGATTCGATACCTATCCGCACGTAGATTGCTACGAACGCGGGTTTGAAGCCGGGCAACTGCTCTTTGGTATGCACGAAGGGAAAATTCAGCCAACGATGGCATATCGCCAACTCCCTCTACTCACCGCGCCCCCCGCACAATGTACAATGAAATCCCCAATGATAGAGGCGGTCAAGACACTTCATGCGCTTGAAACCCAACGTGGCGTTGTGACAGCGACCCTCTCTATGGGTTTCCCGTTCGCCGATATAACGGATGCAGGCGTTTCAATACTCGTTACCACCAACGGCGATATGTCACTCGCCGAGGTTTATGCTGATCAGTTTGCGTCCGATATCTGGGAGATGCGGACACAGTTCACCTTTGACTTACATACCGTCGAATCCGCAATTGAAATCGCCAATCAGACGGATGGCAAACCGATTGTACTCGCCGATGGTGCGGATAATCCCGGTGGTGGCGGTCCCTGTGACGGCACAACGATTCTGCAGAAATTCATAGAAGCAGACGTCCAAGATGCGGTGATCGCGGTGATAGCGGATCCCGAATCGGTTGCTCAAGCCGTCAAGGCAGGTATCGGGAACAGCGTTCAATTGAAGGTCGGTGGGAAAACGGATACACAACACGGCGCGCCTGTTGCACTCACAGGGTACGTCAAAGTGCTTTCTGACGGCAGATTTGTTCTCAAGGGGCCGATGGGACGTGGCACTATCGCGAACATGGGTAGGACAGCTGTCATTCAAGTCGGCGGCGTTGAGGTTATCTTGACGGAGAGGCGGATTCAACCTTACGATGCTGAGGTGCTTCGGAGTGTTGGAATTGAACCGCAGACGCGCAAACTCATTGCCCTCAAATCTGCGGTGCATTTCCGAGCGGATTACACACCCATCGCACATCAGATTTTGGAAGTGGATACCCCGGGTGTTCATAGCCCAAATCTCTTCAACTACGATTACCAGAAGTTAAGATGTCCGGTCTATCCACTGGATTCAACTGTCTCTTATGGTAAATCCGAGTCAACTTAAAAGGATAGAAATGTGGTAGAAAAACGCGTCACTGGAAACTACGAAATGAACCTGGTGTTGACCGGAGAATCGGGTACTAAGGAGAGTAGAGTCTTTTTCTCTGGAGACACAGCATTAGGGAAAAAGGTGTATCTCGCGATCTCTGTGGATGGACTTAAGGTTGTTCGCGAAACCCGGACGGACACGCGAATCTGGAAGACATATAATAACCTTGGAACGCCACCGTGGAACGTCAGGATTCTGAAGAAGGGAAATTTTTTCAGGTTCTGGGTCAACGGGACGACTGGTTGGATTCGGGGGCCGTTGGGTGAATGGGAAAACGTTTACGAACCGATGGATAACTGCCTTGGTGTTGAAACGCCAGTAGGCATCAGTCTTCAATCATGGACGGTGACAATTCTTCCGTGGCTCCAAGAGGTTACCAAACCGATCATATCCCGTGGTCCAAAAGGTTCCTTTTATGAAAAACAGGTTATCCCCGGCGCGATTATTGAATACGAAGGCTTGTATTACATGTATGTTATGGCAGGAATGGTTGGTGATGAGGAAGGGTCTTCAAGAAGAACGATCGGCGTGGCTGTGAGTCCAGACCTAAAGCAGTGGAAGGGGCATCTTGAACCCCTTATCTCCTATCTTGATACGCCATATGACAATCTGTATGTCAGCGGTGCTGTCGTCACAGATGAGGGACGCGTCGCGATTATGTTCTCTGCACAGAAGTTTCCAGAGTGGCAAGGGTTCATGTTAGCCGTGGCGGACCATCCGATAGGTCCATTTTTTCAGTATACGGACAACCCCGTCTACAAACATCCGACGCATGCGCACGAGTTTGATCTTATTCGCGCTGAGGGGCTATCGCATCGTTATCTCCTTTTCTACGCTGGATTTACGCCGGAACCTCAGCAGGGCCCCGCAGGAGACCGAGGATATTTACTCTATAGCGACGATCTGATAAACTGGCACCCCGATGAACGGAATCCTGTCTTCGCACCTGAAACACTGGACAACTGGGACGCAGTTCATGTTCGACCGAGATCCTTGAATCGGATCGGTGAGACGTGGTATTTGTGGTATGAGGGTTGTAATACTTGGAAGCCTGAAGGAAATCTGTCTCATCACGGTTGGTGGGATACAGTGGGACTTGCCCGCTCGAAGGACCTTGTTAATTGGGAATACTATCCGAGAAATCCGGCTTTACCCGGTCTCGGCATCAATGCAGACCAATTTGATAGCAATTGGGTCGGTTGGCCTCGTATGTACATTAAAGATGGTGTTGGCTACGTCTTTTATACGGGAAACGCCCAAGTCGGTTTGCGGACGATTCCGATAGATCGTCTCACTAACTGGGCGACAGAGGGTGGAGAAACAGTTGATCTAAGGGGAGATCATACATCGCGGTAATTTTATTAACAAATTTAACAGATCCTCTATTTCTAAATAACCCCAAATAGAATAAAGAAAAAACACGGAGATTTCAATGAAAACGTTGATACTTGTCAATACGCACGCACTCACAGAAACCTATCCTCAAGAGGCATCGAATATCCAACAAACAGTTGAGGCATTCGCGCGTAAATACGACGCTGAAGTGCTTGACATTGATCAGGTTTACCGAGCAAAGACCGGACAACATCTCTCAGTGCCGACGTATCCTAATCCTGAACTAACAGCATTGGCGAAGGCAATCAAAACTGAAGTAATATCACAAACTGGTGGGCAACTGGATACCCTCATATTGGTGGGCGATGAATCTATCATCCCGATGTGGGAAATCCGCTTGGATGATAATCCCGTTCATACCGATTCTTTCTATTCAGATTTGGATGGCGATGGACTTCCAGAAGTGGCCACGACGAGGGTGCTTGGGAATCCTGAAGCGATGCAGCGACAACTGAGTGAAACCGCTGAAGTCGGTGGACCGGAGGCGACAATTCTTTGTTCGGAAGATACCCGCATCCACTTAGAAACACAGCGATTCCTTGACGTACTGACGCAGCAAGGACATCGGGTTGCTGTGCTGGGTAGGGGTGGGAAGGAACGTTTACCCGAATCCGATCTGATTATCCACTTCGGACACGGAACTCCTACGTCTCTGAGCAATCGATTCGGCGAAGACTTTGTGACTGCGAAGGGGATGCCGATGTTACCGCGCCATCCAATTGCGATTGTTGATGGATGCGCCACCACACCGCCCGGTTCGGCGTTGTTACGTGCGTTTTTGAATAACGGTGGTCGTGCCTACCTCGGCAGTACTGAAACCGTCTGGGGGATGGTTCCTGCGCGTCACACCAACCAGTTAGTGATGCATTTTTTGGATACCTACGAAGCGCATCCAGATTGGACCGTTGCGAGATTGCTCATAGCAGCACGCACCGAATATGCGCGTGTGGCACTTCTTTCCGAGACGTTATTGGAACTTGAACAGAAGGAGACCATGACTGTTGGGTGGGATGCATATACACACTTGACGACGTTTTTGGAATGGCACGCCTACGGAACACCCTTTGCGCGTCTGCATCGCGGGAACGCATGTCCAGTTTTTGCCAAACATCCGCTTGTCAAAGACACAGTATCTCTCACAGTGGAAGCACAAAATGTTGTTGAAACGACCTTTGACGTAACAAGCGAGGACGGTCAGCCGATTCTCTTTCTACGGGCGGGTTGGTTGGACTCAATGTCCGATTCGCTGACGCTTCGGATTTGTCAGAATGGAGAGACGCTTCATGAGTTGAAGGGTAATGAACACATTATCTATCAGCGCATCAAAGATATTTGCGTCGGTGGTTATATTGATGGGGAACTGTATCACGCCTATTGGTTATTGCCACTACAGAGGGAAATTGGGCAACACTGTTTACGCATCGAACTTGTGAGCGGAGGTACACAATTGAGCATTCTACCAGAATCAGCGATAGAGATTTGGCCTGAATGGGAGACTATTGAGGCTCCAGAAGAATAGTACGGAATCGGGGTTACAAATCTCTCCTACAAGTATTAGTCATTGTAGACGGGTTCTTTCGCTGGACGCACTACCCATTCTTCAAAGGCATCCTTGAAGAATTTTGCCTTGTCTCCGAAGTAGAGATGCTGGATACTCTCTATGGGGACCGATACCGCGCCATAGATCGATGAGCGTCCGAGCAGTTTGTTATTTCTAACTTCAAGCGGATCAAAAACTAAAATTGAACCGTCGGTCAACTTGGCGCAGATCTCCTCCTTGAAAGCATCGTCAGAAAGAACGGATTTATCGGGCGGTATTTCTGGTTTGCTAATATTGACGATCCGCGCCACGCGATCTATAGGAACGGAAAATCTCCGCAATTTTGAATCAAACTGGATCGCTTGCCCGTTGAAGGATAGTAGTTTTCCACGCTTCATATCGTCATTGTTTGCCATTAGGATGTGATGCGGCGGCGTATCGCGGCTGAAACGCGGAATGGTTAAGGTTCGCTCTAATTTTAAATCTATCTTATCATTCTTATCATTTTGTTTGGATCGGCGTGGCTCGACAGGTAAAAATCCGGGGGCGAATTCAACCCAATCTTGAACTGGCTGCTTCTCTAACTCGCCTTCATTTCTCACCAATACTATCATGCCATCCTTCACTTTTATGTTGTCGCCAGCTATTACAAATTTCGCGTCACCTGCCTGCAACACAATTCGCTGAATCTTACCACCTTTCAACTCATTTTCCCATCCCGCAACAGAAATACGCACGGAGCGTTCATCGTCTTTAGGACGTGTTTCGGTGCGGCTTATGGCGTGTGTTCTGTCAGCGAACTCAAGTGCTTTTATACTTGTCAAATCCATGCGCTGCAGGCTTGTAATAGGCGATTGGAAGCTGAGGGTCGTTCCATCGGAGGCTATAATTTGACAGGGTAGGATCTCTCCACTCTGCAGATGCAGTGTATGTGGGAACTGCGCGGTGTCAAAATGATGTGATACTTCCGATGCAGATTGTAATGATCTTTCTATACGAATTGTCCGATTATTAGCCAATCGCACGGGTTTCAACGCGCCGACGGACTTCCACTGTATAAGAGACGATGTATCCTTCCCATTAAATAGGACGCGTCCGCGTAGACTGCTTGACGTATAAAATAATTTGTCTTCGTTAAACCCCGCTTTATCCCCCCTTATCAGGGGGGTATTTGTTTCAAAACGAAGTCGTGAAGCATCTACAAGCGAACAGGTTATCGGTTCATCCGAGAATGCAGTCTGGAGTAGCGCACTGTCAGGGTTTACCTGTACAAGTTTACCACGCAACTCTACGCCGTCTGGATATTCCAAAGTAACGGGTTGATCCGATGTGATTAGCGGAATTCCGGGTTGAACGGCGCGGGTAACTTGTAACAGATCAACATCTCGACGCGTTCCATCTGTATCAAGGACATAGCCGTTGTCTTTATGAACAAACAATTTGCCTTGGATTACTTCACCATTCCTCATGTAGACGCGCGGTTTGGAAAGGTCAAGCTGCTGCGCCGTAGGCTTAGCAAACTGACGGTAAACGCCTAACTGCCGCACAGTCAAATCTTTGCCTTTGTTCTGAATATAGAGACCGGGTCTCTCAGTCGTCGGTTTGACACCCTCCAATCTCAGCAGTAAATTTTCAGCGAAGTCGGATACCTTTAGCACACCCGTGCTTTCATCATAAGTCAGTCGCAAACGGAAACTCCGTTGTTCTGGTTGAACCGCCAACACAGATTTAAACAGCGTACCTTGAACCGCTACGAGTTCGTCTTTCCAGATTTCTAACCGCACTGCTTGGTAGAGATCTTCACTAAGTGCCAAAACAAAGTTCGGAGGTTGAGCGGTGGAAGTTAACTCTAATTCAATCTCAAAACCTTGAGGCCAGTTGAACGCATGGAAGATTTCCGCCTTGAGGACATTTGTCTGTGGATGCCCCTCGGCATCTGAGTACCAGTTGGAACGGATGCCATCAAAGAACAAAAACGCGGGGTCGGTCATATCTTTTTTAGGTTTAGATAATTTCCAATTTGTCAGTTGGGAACCGTCGAAAAGGAAGTCGTGGCGTTCCTGCCGCTCAAGTCTATCGAGTCTATAAATTGCTGAACGCTTCACTCGAAACTGACTGTGCCGTTTGCTGGAAAAGAGGAAGGTATCGTCATCGGAATCAATGAGGTCAGCCACCCAGACATCGCCTGAGACAGCGTCAACACGAAAAGTTTCGGTTGTTAATACCGATGACTTCGGAAAAGCGATTGAATCCAACACACTGACATCAAGTACAAGATCATCCAAAAAGTATGGTGATCCCCAGTGGATTGCTCCTGAACTGCTGCCATTCATCTGCCCCGGAAGCATATCGCCATTTTTCCACTGCAACAGTGTTCCTGCTTCTTCAGCCTGTACTGTTGGAAACCATAATACCATTACGACCAAGACCGGGATCAGTATCTTTTTTAGGTTTCCCCGCATCGAGCTTCTCCTAAGAATTGTCATCGATTTCTGACTGTTGGACTTTGGGTGGGTGAGGATTTTTCGCCGTACGCGGGTTCTTTCGCTGGACGGACGACCCATTCTTCATAGACAGACTTGAACGATTTTGCTTTGTCGCCGAAGTGGAGATACTGGATGTTCTCTATAGGCACCGATACTTTGCCGTAGATTGATGAGCGTCCCAATAGTTTACCCTCTTTGACTTCAAGCGGTTCAAAAATTAAAATTGGGTTGTCAGTCAGCGTAACACGTATCTCAGGGGAATAGTTTTGACCAGGAACTCGCGCCTTAGCAAAAGTATTTGTAGACGAGTTCTTGGTCAAAGTTGTCGGTTTTCGGTTTTCAGTTAAAGAAGGATTTGATGAACCAACAACCTCTTGTGACTGACTACCGATTGCTGACAACTGAGGACTATTCACGCTGACATCAACGACCCGTGCGACGCGGTCTATCGGAAGGGAGAACTTCCGCAGCTTTGAATCAAATTGAATTGTCTGTCCATTGATGCCTAAGAGTTCGCCTCGCTTTAAATCGCCGTTACTCGCGACAAGAATGTGGTCGGGTGGATTATCACGGTTGAAACGCGGAATGGTTAACGCCCGTTCCAATTTCGCATCAAGTTTCCGACTTCTTGTTTCAAGGGGGTCAAAGATGAGTTCAACGCCACGCTTAAGAGCGACGGCATCGTTTACAGCAAAGTCCCCTTCGACCTTAACCCACTTCGGTTGTTCCTCTTTTTTGTCCGAAAGTATGATGATTTCAACTTTACCGTCTTTAGCTCTACGCGTTACAGCATTCAAGATTCGACCATCTTCGAGTATAACGCGATGTTTACCTTTCCCACCTGTGATGGTAATAGGATTTCGATTTTCTGTTCTCGATTGTGTTTTTTTACCAGAGAACTCAATACCTTTCACGTGTTCCGAATCGATGTGTTGGGCACTGATAAACGGCGATTGAAAACCGATGCTCGTTTCATCATAAGATAAAACTTGACATGGAATGACTTCTCCATTCTTCAGGTGCAACAGATGCGGAAACTGTGCTATATCAAAAGGCTTCCGCTTTGATACACGTTGCAAAGCCCGTTCTACACGAGTGCCTCGGACGTTCGCCAACCGCACGGACTCAGATGCGCCTGCAGGCTGCCATCGAAGGTTGGCAACATCTTTGCTGTCGAATAGAATATGACCTCGAAGACTCCCCGACTCATAAAACAGTTTATCGTAATCTTCAGCGGGTGTTTGCGTTTTGGGTGTTAACTCAAATTTAAGCAGTGAAGCACCTGCAAGTGAGCATGTTATTGGGTCGTCCACGAATGCGGTCTGTAGTTGCACGCTATCAGAATTCAATTGTATAATCTGCCCACGCAGAACAGTACCGTCAATATAGGTCAAGGTCGTAGGTTGAGCGGTTGTTTTCAACGTGATACCGGGTTGAACGACACGATCAATCTGCTGCAAATCAATATCGCGTCGCGTTCCATCTGTATCAAGAACGTAACTTCGGTTTTTCTCAATGAATAGTTTACCCGGAATGATCTCTCCACTCATCATATAGACACGGGGTTTGGAAGCATCAATTTGCCGATTTTTAATTTCGGTAGGTTGCCGATAGACCCTCAACCGCCGCACGGTTAGATCCTGCCCTCGGTTATAAATGTAGATTCCAGATGCCTTGAGGGTCGGTTTGACACCCTCTAATTCCAACAGCACATTGCCATTCAAATCAAGCACCTTCAAGACCCCACTGTTTTCATCACCCGTATTTTCATGATAGGCGATCCGTAAACGGAAGTTTCGGCGATCAGGCTGAATCGTCAACACAGGCTCAAACAGTGTGCCTTGAACGACGACGAGTTCGTTGACCCAGGTTTCCAACCGTACTGTCTCGTACAGGTTTTTGCCGAGTGCGAAAACAAAACTCGGGGGCCGCGCGGTAGATGCTAACTCCAGATCAATCTCAAAACGCTTGGGCCAGTCGAACGCGTAGAAGATATTTGCCTTGGCGGTGTTTGTCTGCGGACGACCACCGCGATCCGCATGCCAACTCGGTTGAACCTCTTGTGAGAATAGAACTGCTCCGTCGTCTTTATCTTGCTCACGGAGTTTCCATGCTGAGAGTTGGGAACCGTCAAAGAGAAGGTTGGAATGCTCTCGACTCTCAAGCGTATAAATCATCTCTCGATTCACTCGAAACTCGCCGTGCCGCTTGCTGGAAAAGAGGAGCGTGTTATCATCTGAACCGATGAGGTCAGCCATCCAGATATCGCCGGATACCGTGCCGACGCGAAAAGTCTCGGTTACTGGCACCGATTGTTTCGGAAAAACGATTGCGTCCAATACATTGATCTTGACAATCATATCATCGGAAAAGTGGGGTGATGACCAGTGGATTTCCCCCGGCTTGCTTTCCAATAGCTGACCAGGAAGGCTATCCCCGTTTTTCCAATGCAATACGGTTTCTGTTTCTTCAGCCTGTGTCAAAGGAAGCCACAATATTGCCAGTGCTGCTATTGCGACAAGTGTCTTTTTTCGATTCCACTGCATTGTTTTTCTCCATTTTAGTGGCGGTCAGCCATTTATCTCTCATAAATGGGTAATAGGCGGTAGTTCAGAGCCAAAGTGAGAACAGCCATTCCGGTCGCGTAGGCACTCCCGTAGCTACTCGTGAAGCTGCCATCTTCTTGCTGCATCCCTTGAAGCCGCTCAATGATCCGTTGATTCCAAACTTGCCATGCCTTGAAGTCGCTTTGGAAGAGTGCCTGCGCCATATAGTAGAGATTGTAGAAGGTGTACCGACTGCGTACATTTTGATCCATTCTGCGCTTGATGAACTCGGAGGCGGATTTGTATTCTGGGGTATCTTTCCTTTTTCCGATTGCGTAAACGAGTGTTCCAATGGCTGTCCGAGTAAGTCCGTCGCCATGACTGCTCATGGGTTGATAAGAGACACCGCCACCTCGCATCGTGCAAGTTTGAAAAAAAGTTAATGCCTTATCAATGGCTTCATTAGGGACCTCAATACCAGCGTTTCGCGCACCGAGTATGCCCATCAACACGGTGCCAGCGACGGTTGTGTCGGCATCTTGGGATCCTGGCGAGTACCGCCAGGATCCCCAGGGGTTCTTCTCTTGTGCGGTCAACGCACACCGTACTGCGAGTTCCAGAGCCTCGCCAATGGTACGTCGCCGATTGGCGGGTGTATCACTCCCTTTCCAGAGGAGTTCTTCATTTACCGCACCATACGCTTCGGAGAGTGCTAACGTCGCGAAACCGTGATGGTACATTGACCCATGCCCGTACCCCGTCATGTACCCGGTTTTGGGATCCTGATTTATGATCATATTGCGCAAGGCTTTACGGATATGCGTGGCATAAGGTCCGTAATCCGGATCCTCGCCACTCGCCATAAATGCCATGACACAAATCCCGGTGATTCCTGCCCCATTCTGCCCGCCTGGCCAGCTGCCGTCTTCGAGTTGCGTGTTAGCAAGATACCGTAAACTCCGGTCGTTGATGCTTCTAACCGCTGGTGGTACACCTGTACCGTAGCGGATCGTGGGATCTTGCGCGCGGATTTCCAATATACTGAGCAATATCAGGAAACTGGAAAACCCGATAATGAATCTGTGTTTTTTATTCATTTTTTCTGATTCTCCTTACGATTATTCTTTCCCTACTGGTGGACCGAACAGTTGTCCAAATTCGCGCCGCTGCCAAGAACTCAGTATCTTGAGGTCTATTTGTTGAGAAAATTGCATGAACAGTGCCATGACTGCTTCCTCATTTGAGGGGGGGAGCGTCACTTGTGCTGCTACAGTTTCTAAGTGGTTCCGCTGTGTTTCGTCCAAGAGGAGCTGGTTGTCTATAAGTGCTACCAACCTATCGCGTAGCACCTGTTGCCACAAGTTGTCTCTTTCGGTTTGGTGGGTGCGATATAGCTTAAAGGCATCTTCGGAGAGCACATCCTTGATGGCTTGTTGATAGAGTGGGTGATCTGTAATATCAGACCCTTCCCTTAAGGTTTTGAGTTTCTCTGCAGCTTCTTTGGGAGTGATTTCGCCAGCCTGCTTGGGTTTCGCATCGGTTTCCGGTTTTGTTGCTTCAGGCGTTTTGCCATGAATTTCGAGGTATTGTTGAACGATCCCTTTGGCGGCTACTCGTAGATGTCGAGAGGCACGTTCATCGAGTGGTTGTAACAGTTCAGTATGTGCTGCCAACTTGGCTTCCATAAGCTGCCGCATCTGCTTTATACGCTCTTGAGATTCTGGTGTGTTACCTTTATCGGCAGTCTGTTTATTGAGCTGCTCAAGTATCGCGTCAACCTCTTTTTCCTCCACTTTGCCAGCATCAATCGCACCCTTTACTACAACTTCGGGTATGGGTGCGGCAATGTCGTGTAATTCCTCCAAATCTGCGCTAACGAGTCCATGCCAAATTTTGGATTGTGTCTGGCTCAATATCCCGTCCAGAGAGAGTTTTAACTTATAGTGCACCAGATGGGCTGCGTTCAGTGAATTAAGCATTATGATCATCGAGTTTGGGAAGGTATCACTGTCCTTTGTGTCAAGTAGTAATTGTTCAATCTTTTGGCGTTGATCGGTCGTTAGGGAGAGTTCTTGGTCAAGCACCACTGCTATTTGACGTGCGATTGCTTGTTGATATAGCTGCCATCTGGTTTGGTTGAGTTTCAGATACTCCTGAAGTTGTGTCTCGGTCAGGTGTTTAAGAAATATTGCCTTGGTGTGTGGATGTGACAAAAAGAATTCAAGTAGTGCTATGTTGCCCCTGTCCACTGCCTTCGCGAAGGCACGCAGACTCTCGTTCTGCGTTAGCACGATCTTATTTGAATTGAAAATTGACAGACGAAGTGATTTGACAGCTGCCTCGTCGAGATTGTAACGCTTACCGATACTTTCACCGACGCGCGCAAGTAAAGATTCGATTTGCCTGTCAAGGTTAGGATCCAAACTTACGCCTGGCGTTTTAGAGGACAACCCAATATTGCCCTTTTCAGTCATTTTGAGCGGAACAAAGTGATCCCCGCCATTAACGATTGTAACGAGTTTTCCACGGCGGTCGTTGTAGCCTTCTTTGTGGATGCTGATGGTATAACGTCCTGCGGGGATACCTGCTTTTTTATACTCGCCGTTCGCATCCGTTTTTGTTGTATGCTCTGTGCCGTCTTGGGCAACAATTTTGACTTCAACGCCTTCAATTGGATTCTGTTCCAAGGTTGTGTCGGTAATCATGCCACGAATAGTCCCGCCATTTACAACGTTGTTCTGCGCAAAGGCGGTCCCAAGCAACATACCGACAAAAGCAACGGCTATTAACATGAAGTTTAAACGAGTCATCTGTTCTGAACCTCCTTATAATTATCTTCCCCACATAATTGGACCGAACACGCGTTTAAATTCACCCTGCTGCCAATGTGTCAGGATCTCAAAGTTTACTGTCTGTGGGAAAAGTTGGAAAAACATGAACTCCGGTGATTTCTTTTCCTTAAGTGGAGCCGGTACCAATTGCGATGCTGCCGTTTCTAACACTTCCCGCTGTGTGTCGTCCAAAAGCAGCTGCGTGTCCATGCACGCCACTATCACATCACGCAGCACCTGTTGATGCCAAACTTCTCTTTCCGCTTGGGACGCGCTATACTGCGCAAACGCCTCTTCAGAAAGGACATCTTTGATAGTCCGTTGGTACATCGGATGATCCGTAATATCAATCTTCGTCTCGCCATCACCCCATAATTCATCCATCGTTTCGTGAACTTTGTCCTGGGCTTCAATATACTGTTGCGCCACACCTTTAGCAGCGATTGCCAAACGCCGAGCAGCACGCTCGTCAAGGGAACCTAACAACTCGGTATGCGCTGTGAGTTTGGCTTCGGCGATCTCCATCATTTGTTCTTGAGATGCTGCTGTCCCTGCGTTAAATTCAATCCAAGGTTGTAGTCTCTCCGGCGGGTCAATCGCTACTTCATTAATCACTACTTTAACTTCGTTCTCTATCCTGACAGGCTTGGCTGCTTCCTTGCGGATAAACGCACGCTTTTTGTTTGGATCCACAATTTTACCCACATCTACGTTTTTATCCGCAACGTCAACCTGAACCTCGACTTCAGGCATGAGGACAGCGAAATGCTCTCTGTTCGCATTTGTGTTAACCAACCCATGCCAAACCTTGGATTGCGCTTCGCTCAAGGTATTATCCAGAGAGATTTTCAATCTATGGTGCACCAGATGTACCGCTTTCTGAGAACTGATCCGTAGGATATTCATTGAACTTGCGAAGCCACTATTCCTCCACGCAGCACCACGCAGCAACTTCACAACTTTTTCGCGTTGATCTGTCGTCAAACTGAGTTCTCTGTCAAGTGCAGCGGTTATTCGACGAGCGACCGCTTCTTGATCTCGCTGCTGTCGTGCTTCTGTGAAGTCCAAATAATCCTGAAGTTGCGCCTCGCTCAAGTGTTCAGCAAACGCTGCCTTGCAATCGGGCTGTGCCAATAACATTTTGAACGCTATATCTGCATTCGCGAAGGTACTCAGACCACCAATCTGCGCCAGTAGCCCCTCAATAGAATTAACCATTGACTGATAAAGTGATTTGACAACTGCCTCGTCCAGATTGTAACGCTCGCCCATACTTTCAGCAATCGCTTGGAGTAACGACTTAGTTTGCTGCTTGATTTGCTGTTTAATGACCATCCTGTCTATTTTGTGTACCTCAAACAGATTGACCTTACCTTTCTCAGCCATTTTGAGTGGAACGAAGTGGTCACCACCATCAACAATGGTAACAGATTTCCCAACGCGCTTGTCGTATCCGTCCTTAGATATGCTAATCAAGTAGCGTCCGGCGGGGAGCCCAGCGTGTTTGTAATTGCCATCCGCATCTGTCTTTATTGTCCATTCCTTGCCGCTATCTTGTGAAACGATCTTGACCTCAACGTCCTCAATAGGGTTCTGCGCTGGCGTTACGTCAGTAATCTGTCCGCGGAGGGTACCACCGCTCATTGCATCGGCCCGAGCAAAGACAATATCAGTGAACATACTGATACATGCGGCTAATATCAACATGAAAATGAAACGAGTCATCTGTTCCAAGCCTCCGTGTGATTATTTTCTCCTCGTTCTTGCATCGATCGGACATTTTGTTCATAACTTTCAATGTGGATTTGGTGTAAATTATTGAACGTTCCAACATCTAATCTTCTGGAATTGCAGCTAAACCGGTTTGCCATTCTTGCCCTTTTTTACCAGCATAGAGCATGGCGTAGGTCTCACCGACTTCAAAGATTTGACCTGTCAACACACCGTCGCAATCGAACGCGTCAGGGTCCTCCGAGGGTGTGAATATAGGGTTGTAAGGATTCGGATCGAAGGTTTGGAAATCACGGGTCCGCACATGTCCCATCCGCCAGACTTCGCCATCGAAACCGCCATAGATAACATGGAAGTACTGTGGACCTTTGAACAATTCAGTTTCGCGAACGGCTTTACTGTCCCACACTTTCCCGCTACCTGTGAAAACAGGATTAGCAGGATTTTTTGTGACCGAGGCTGGGTCGCTCGTCGGGGCGGTGGCGTGACACATCGTGAGTCCCTCGCCGAAAGACCGTGTCGCCTTTCCGGTATAAACGATGTGAATTGTGTCGCCTTCTACTGCTACCGAAGGGTGTGTTGAGCCGTGTCGTTCGTGTTCGGTATCTGCCGGAATAACGGGCGTGTGCTGAACGCGCCGCCACTCGCCTAAATCTCCATCGCTCACAAGCAGACCTGTCTGTTCGGGTGTTGTTTCGCCTTTGCCTCGGTAATACATATAAAACTTGCCATCAGCGGGGTTTAGGAACGGGAAAGGATACTCAACGGCTGCGTTATCAAAACCGTCCGTTGAGGGTTCAATAATAGGGTTCCGCGCGTCCTGCGTGATGTCCGTGAGATCATCAATAGGAGCCGTGGCGTGCATTATCAACCAGCGAACGCCAAGATCCCGTTTACACCAGATGTAGTGTACCGTCCCGTCAATAAGGATCGCATGCGTTGCTGCTGCCCAGAGCGGTGGCGGCAACGCAATGATTGGATTACCTGTTTCTATCCGCTTGAAACTGGCGAACAGTTCAAACGGAATAGCATCTTTTCTCGCATTGATTTCCATCGGTCTATCCTCTGTTTAACAGTATACTGTGTATCTACTGTCTTCCTTCTAAAACGTTGAAATAAGCGTCCAATCCCTGACGAAATTCCTCTGGTAGCACGCGTCCTGTTTTGCCTGTCGCTTGTCTGGGTGACCGATTTTCGATGAAGGCTGTGCCGGTGTCGTCCCCAATTCCCATGAGCCTCAAGGCGGAAGCGGTTGCCGGTGGTGCTGTCATTACCATCGGCGTATTTGGGATCCGGCATGTTTGGAGCAGGATTTCGATGACTTCCGTTATGGCTGCAATCGCCTTGGGACCCGTATCCGGTTCCGCGAGGATGTCTTCTACCTCATCCATAACGTCTGCGGCTGCCATCACCTTCGCGAGTTGTTGTTGGATGAGAGGTTCCTCAGCGGTAGGCAAGAGGCTGATTTGCGCTGCGACTTCACGGGTATCCTCGGTGAGCGTAATCTGTGTATCGTATAAAGTGATACTACGCTCTGTGTATTCGTCGGATGTAATTGCTTCTTTTGCCTGTTCAAGTTCGCGCGTCTCCTCCCGCAACTGGATCTCGCGATCGATAATACGCAACACTTCCAAGACAATTTCTGGTGGTAGATTCGGCAATTCCATCATGCCACCCTCTGGGGGTGGTCCATCACGCGGATCTACCAATTGTTCTGCCCATCGGTCCAGGGTATCCGCCCAAAATTCCGCCTCAATGGTAGATTGTCCGACGAAATTTTTGTTAATCGTCTTTGCTATGTCTTGCATCTGATTTGAGACAAGCGCGTCCTGCATCTCCGAAAGCACACGCAAGTAGTTCGGCGAGGGGCGGCGATCGGAATAAGCCACCATGTCTTGTATGATAGTGGATACGGTTTCAGACTCGTTGACCTCGCGTTCCGCCAAACGTTCCCGATTGGACTGATTTTTTTTCGCTGCACTGCGTTCGAGACCGAAACTATCAAGATTGTTCAGGTCTACCGCGATATCGATCTGTTTTCGCGAGGCGGCTTTCAAGCGTTTTACAAATGTACTGTTTTCAAAGCTGACGAGCAGCCTGCTCATCTCGTCTGCTAATTTGGCAAAAGCATCCAGCAATTCCTGTTGTTCTTCGACGGCTTCAAGGACGAGATCTGCTGCCGGAGGTGCTGGCGTATCTGCGTCTTCTTCATCTTCGTTATCTCTACCGCTCCCCTTGAGCATGGTTGTAGGGATACGGAGACCGCCAACAATCTGCGGTGCCTGTCCTTCTGCCTTCTCACTCTTATTGAATCCGGACTCAACGTCGGAGACAGTAGGCGTTGGATTGGCGGGGGTAAAACTGGGTTTACCACCCTGTGGCTGTTTGCTCCGGTCTACGCTGACCCCTTTGCCGGGTTTGTTCGGATCTTCCGGGATTTCATCCAATCCTTCAGACGGTACTATATTGTCAGGTCCATACTTCTCCACCTTTTCTGAGTCATTCGATTCACCGCCAGAAGGTGACCGTTGTCCTTGGGCTGCCGGCTGTCCTTGTTCCCCAGCATTTGTGGCAGAAGCCGTTTCAGAAAGGCTTCCGGGTGCCTCAGCGGCACGCGAAAGTAGGTCCGCAACAGAGGGCATTTTCTGTCCAGCGATCTCTTCTAACTGCTCAATTATATCTCCCCACGCCTCGAGTTGTTCTGCATCAAATTCTTCATTCTTTGCTGCTTCTTGAACCAACTCTATACCGGTTTCGACCAAACTGTCAAGCCTTGCAGCGTTGGCGCGTTCTGCGGCAGCTTGTTCTTGGATTCGCTTGCGCTGCGCTGGATCATCAAGGGTTTCGGGTGGCAGGTCGCGTAGTTCGCGGTTGATTTGGTGCAGTTGTAGTTCCTTGTCGTGGACATCCTTTGCAGCGCCCGTCCAAAGCTGCATCTGTCCGACTAACCATTTGAAGTGTTCTGATGGCGTGAGTACGTGGAGTACAAGGGGCGACGAATAGACGCGATCGCGGTTAGGTAGGTAGTCCTCCGCATAGGCACGCAAGCGGAGACTCTGTGGTTTCACACTCTCACGCTTCGGGGAAAATGTGGCAGCGACGGTCACGGTATCCGCTGTTGGTGTCCCTGCGGATACTATTTTCTCGCCGCTGGTGGGTTCGGGGTTGTGAATTGGATTGGCGATACCCGTCCATTCTAAGCCGATCCGTTTTACACCAAAATCGTCCGATGCCTGAATCTCAAAAGCAAGCACTTCATTAGAAATGACGACCTGATTGTTCTTTAATTTGTTGAGAGCAACTGTTGGTGATTCATCATCGAGTGCCTCAAACCGTAGCACTTGTGGTTCACGGGCGGCGAGACCGAACCGATCCCGCCATGTCAGGTGCATTTCTGTCGTCGTTTCTACCGCTATTGGCTCGGTCATCACGCGGGCACCGTTTACTTTTTGTGGACGATTGTTCAGAGTTGCTTCCGACAATTCACGTGTCGTGGTGGCTTCTAAGGTGGCGGTACTACCCTTCACTAAGTTCACAATTCCGCCGCGGATATCATCTATGCGTGGCTCTTGGCGTTGTAGATAGTCCGGTAATTGGACTTTAGCAGTGAGATCTTTTAGTGCAGGGCGCAATTTGGGTTCGACTCGAATAGAACGCCGTGCGTCTCCAACGCGGAGTGCGACGCTTCCCTCCTTAGTTTGCGGCGGTAACTGAAATTTGTAGGTTGCCCCGTCGCGTTCAGCAACTATAGGGGGCTGTTCTGCGTATTGTGCCTCGCCCGACTCAGGTTTCCATGGAGAATCCTCTTTAAGACGGGCTTCAACATCAAAGGATTCCGCATAAGCGACGACGCGCCGATCTGTGTCGCCTTCCAACTGTGCGAAGGTATACCGTTCCACGTTTCGCCACGGGGTCAGCCATCGAGCGAGCGTGTTCCGACTCGTTGCGGGAATCACAACGATCCCGATGACAACGAGTATTATTGGAATGCCTGCCGCATAAGCCCAGCGGCGGTGTCGAGGATTCGGGACAGCATCTGCGAGGTTATGCTTTGCGACCTCGGCATCAACCTGACGCATCGCTGCTTCAACTAACGCGGGGCTTGCCGATTGATCTGTCCGACTGGATGCGAGTTCCACGATACCGAGCACGTGATCGCCAAAACGTGGAAACTTATGCTGCAACAGCCGGGCGATGCCTTCCAAACTCCGATGTCGCCACACCCAATTATAGTACTTTAGGGGCAAAAAGAGCACCATTCCCACCATACCCGTCAGTAGGATAAGTACCCGCAAGAGCGTAGGCGTATCAAACATGCGGTCTAAGCCAAACACGACAAGATATGAAATCATGATGCCGAAGAGTGCTGCCAGTGCTCCTTCAGCGAGTTTGACTATCCATACGCGTTTTTGGTACTGTTCAAGTGCTGCCTTCATGCGCGGCGGTAGGTTGACTGCCTCCTTTTGTGAGCGCGTTTTTGCTTGTGTTTGGTGCATGGAAATCTCCTCGTATTGGTTATTAGTTGTCAGTCATCAGTTTTCAGTAATTAGTAGTCAATCGTCAACCATCAGTGGGAAAGGTGCAAACCCCGCCAGTAACTAACTATACCCAACCGTCATCAACCATCAATGTCAATGGCGATTCCATCTCTTCAAGGGGTAGATGAATCCGCTGTCGTTTCCGAGACGATTCATAAATTGCCATAAGAAGTTCTAAGGAAGCGTATCCTTGAAAACCACTTGAGCGGTGTTCTCTGTCTTCCTCAATGGCTGCGATTATGTCTTGTACGGGATCAGTTTCCGATGGCAATTCTGGTGTTACCCATGCTCCATTGGATTGCTGGTTGCGGATACGGAGTCCAGGTCCACCCGGCGCAGCCAGTTCAATTTCGCCTTCTGTCCCGTAGCAGTAGATATGGTGATAACCGGGGGCGGTATCGTTACCAGATTCAATGATACCCCGAACATTGCTTTCAAATTTGAAATACCCGATCGCGAAATCCTCGGAGTGCAGATCATATTTAGTCGGCGTGCCGATCCGTTCGATTTGACCTATCACCCAACTAACGGGACGGTCGCCGTAAATAAATCGCATCAGGTCAACGGTATGTGTGGCGTTGTCTTTCAGGTCGCCGCCGCCACAGATGCCGTGAATTCGGAAGAGTTCACCAATCTGACCGTCGGCAATCATCTGTTTCGCGGCAGCATACGGTGCGGAAAACCGTACTTGATGGTCAATCGCTAATTTCACACCGTGCTGTGAACACGTCTCAAGCATCTCTCTCGCCTGCCCGAGATTTTCCGCCATCGGCTTTTCAGAAAGAATCGCTTTCACACCCCGTTTTGCGACTTCAATCACGACCGGTGCGTGCAGTTTCGGGCGCGTACACACCGAAACAATATCAATATCTTCTGTTTCGAGCATTTCAATGTAATCGGTATACTGCTTTTCAACACCGTACTGCTCACTATAAGCTTTAACGCGTTCTTCATCAATGTCGGCAATCGCTGTTAGTATCGCTCTCGGTTCTTTTACATACCATCCGGCGTGCATGTGAGAAATTCCACCGCAACCGACTATTGCAACTTTATAGTTATTAGACATTATAAATTCCTTCTGTCGCTTTCTTACTCCAGTTGTTGGTTATCGGTTTGGTTCCCGTATTCACTCCTTGATGGTATATTATACCATGTTTGATTGAACGTGTCTATTTGCTTTTAGTTCAACCCCAGGACCATTCAATTTTAAAAAATTATTGGATTTTACGTCTTTTTTTCGGGATATGGTGTTGTGTGTTCATGATTTTACCTTCTGGCTAGCGAAATGCTGCGAATATTTCCGCGGGTTGTTTTAATTAGGACTTACGCAGAAAGCAGTAGTTTCGGTATTTTTAACCCCCTAAATCCCCCTTATCAGGGGGACTTTAAGAGAGAATGCGTAAGTCCTATTAATTTGGATTTCCTCAGACTTATAACATATCTGAAGTATTAACACCTGTGAAAATACAACACAAAAAACTACAATTGAATGCCCCTGAGATCAACCCTATTACACTGCACCGTTCATTTTTCTTGCCACCCAGAACGCCCCAAGTAGAAAAACCAAAATACCCGCCCAGATAGGGTGCGCCCAGAGTCGTGTCCGGTGGACAGTCGGTGCTGGCTCCGGCAAGGCTGCGAGATGCTCCAATAGACTTGGCACTTCGGAAACGGGGACCAACTTACCCTCGGTAATCTTAGCGATCTCGTCTAATACATCAAAACGCGCCAAACGTCCTTGTTGTTCACGATTTAAGCCTTGCACCGATAGATCCGTCTGAACAGAGGCACCGGTTTCACTACTACTCGCAATGAGGCGATAGTTACCGGGTTCTTTCGGCACAAACGAACCGACGAATAAGCCCGCCAGATCCTCTGTGCCCGGTTGAAGTCGAATTGTCTGCGTTTTGCCCGATGGCGAAATCGCTTGCACAACAACTGAACCCCTATCTAAAGTCCCCCCTACGTTGTCAATAGCGTTGGCATTCAACGTCAACACGTCATCGACGTTAGGTCGATCAGGTGAGTAAAACAAGCGTATTGCTTCGCTTTGTGCCATCTGTCGGCGGTATGCCATCCACCGCGCGACTTGACTCCAGAAGCGATAGTGGTATTTATCCTCAACACCGTGCCGCCAACGCCAAGCACTGTCTGTCCCCATAAAAAGGACTTTACCGGTGCCATAGGTTTTGGTCACGATTAATGGTACGCGTCCGGAAGCAGTCGCGACTTGATCGTGCACTGCCAGTGTCTCAGTGCCAGCCTTGGCTCGCTTGACTCCGGTATACCAGAAAAATCCTGGTAACTTACGCCATACTTCGCCGTTGTCTTGGTCGGTATCTCCAAGACGTGTTAGCAAACTTCGCTGCCCTGACGCGGTGAGTGCGAAATATCCTTGTATATTCGAGCCGACACCTTGAGGTGTCGCTGGATCCAAAATCACGGGATAGAGGTCGTCAAGCGGACCGGGAATTAACGTGTCGTGAGATCCTGAGCGTCCCGGCATAAAGACGATACCTGAAGCTTGGGCACTGACTAACTTCCGTAATTCCCGTACTTGTTCAGTTGTTAATTGGTCTTCTTTCACACCGACATCGCCAAGGAACACTACATCATAACGACTGAGTTCCCTCGCGTCAGGAAAACGTTTAATATAAGTGCGACCGCCGCCGACTTGTGGCAACTCGGGATGAAAAAGAAGGCATGTTACTTCAACGCCTTGATCCCGCTCTAAAGCATTCCGTAGGTATCGGTACTCCCACCGCGGAAACGATTCGATGACAAGGACTCTCAATTGTTCCTCACGTATTGATATCGGTGCGGATATCTCATTATTTTCCGGGATCAAATCCTCGGCATCCTGTGCGATACGGAGATTTAAAGTGTAATTCTCTGTCGCTGGGGGTGTCCAGACGATATTATCTTGCGCCTGACTCATGGCAGGGACACCGACAACCTTAGTAACCTTTGCCTCGTTATTGACGCTGAGTGTAACACTCACATCCCGGTCCTGCCCTAAAGTGCTGCGAATAACAAAGGGGATGCGGAGCTGCTTATTTGTCACTCCAAAAGTCGGCGCGTCCATTCTGACTAACTCAAGATCCGGTAGTGGTACCTTACTGCCGACCCCTACTGCAAAGACGGGAATCCCTTTCATCCGAAACCGTGTAGCTGCCTCCACGGGGGAGTTGCCGACATTCCAATCACCGTCCGAGAGTAGCACCACGCCGCGAAGATTTGCGTGGTTGTCGAGCACGTGCGACAGTCCAGCATTCAAATCTGTTGCTTCTTCTGCAGGGTCCAACTGTGAAGAGAATGGCTCGAACACCACGTTAAGATCAGTCGTATCCGACGGTTTCCAGACTGCCTCGGACATCAGCGGTTGAATCGTTTCGGCGCGGCTCTTGCGTTCGCTGGAGAGGTCTTGATCGTCAAACACATCCCGCGTCTCCATACTTTTAGATTGATCCCAGAGCACCGCGAGCGTTGAACGTCGATCTGGCGGTTGTATCTTCAACCATTCGGGTTGATTTAGTGTGGTGACCACTAAGCAGACCAGTACAAAACGCAGCAACTCAAGCCACCCGGTTCGCATGCGATAACCGCTACGATGCCATGCCAACCAGCACAGGACACCGGTCACAGCCACGATAAACAGTCCCAAGACCATGATGGAGCTGCTTGAGAGAAATTCGAGGCTTCCCTGTTGTTCTTGCATTTTTTTTCCTTTCTGGCTATCGGTTATCGGTTCTGATATTTTTCAATAAAGAGGTTAACACCCAGCTGATAGGCAATTATTACTCCGTGCTTCCCTCTGCAACTGTGAGGTCAATTAAAGGGGTGGCTTCTGTTTTCCGGCTTGGCAAACTCAGCACTGCCTCCAAAATGAGTGCTAATGCCATTGCGATGAGGAAGATACGCCAGAGTTCGCTCGCTAAGGCAGATGTGTCCCCAACATCAACATCAATTCTTCGGTACGACAGTCCATCGAAGAGGGCATCCACCGTTTCAACAGGCGATGCCTTGGCACTGTCCTCAGCTTGGCTGCGGTTCACGGCTACCCAATATTCGTCTTCACGGTAGACACCGGCGTGCAGTTCACGCTGTGAGAGGGGCGCGGTGTTCTCTGCAGAAGCCACTGATTTCCACTGATCTCGGTCTGCAAGCACACCAACGCCAGCGTCGCGTTGTGCCGCGGCAGCCAATGCGAGACACCCTTCAGTCAACGCCCGCTGTAGCATGACATAAAACACTATACCGTCGCGTTCGAGGGAAGAGAATTGTGCTGTAGGCAGCGTGCTGCAAAAATAGATTGCGCCGTGATCAGTAGACACACGAGTTAGTAGGGGGACATCGTTGTCAAGCCTTGCCAATGGCGTTCCAGGACCCTCAAGGGTTCGGTAGCGATAAGTGCGGAGTCCGTTCAAAGGCAAGGCATCTCCGCTCTCCACATGTGCCAGTAGATCTGCATCGCCGCGCCACCATGCGACTTTGGAAACCTCGTTACCGCCAGTGGACTGCCAGTCGCCCCAGTGTGAGTCGAACAGTTGTTCACCAGCGTGGTGCGCTGGTGGAAAGAACATAACCACACGTCCGCTGTTGACGAAATGCGCAATCTGTTCCGCTACCAACCCGCTTGGTAGTGCGCCTTGCCAAATCAGCAATCCGGTATTTTCCCAGTCGATTTCCGCGACTCGGTTCACGGGAATCACATCTGCGTTGTGTTGCAGTCGGGCATCCAGCGGAACAGCGAGTGCCCGACGGAACGCTTCGCCGATCCTTTTATCATCACTGACGACAACTGCTTTTCGGACTGGCGGTTCTGAAAAGACAAAGAAAAACCGATTGTCCAAGGGGTTCGCATCGCCCGGTAGACTTACGGACCCCCAACCTGAGCTGAGTTTGGCATCAATAGGGATACGGTGTCCTTGTAAAGAGGCACCGAGTGTGTCAAGTTCCATTTCAACCACAGACTGTACATTGTTGACTTCAAACTCAATCGGTACGCGTCGCGTGCCACTGCTGTCACCGCCCGTGCGCACCATCACATCAAGAATGAGTTCTGCATCATTGCCACGTTTCCACCGTTGGACGTTTTCCACTCTTACCGACAAGTTTCCAGAAGGAGGATCGGTGTATGCCAGTAGGAAGTGATGCACACCCTCTAATTGGGCAAACGCCTCGCGTATAGCGTTCCAACGACCGCTGTGAATATCCCAATCGTTCTCGTTCAGGTCCGAACAGATCCATATTTCGGCGCGGCCGGACTCGTTTGCCTTGAGATAGGCTAACGCCGTTTCAAGCATACTTGGGATATTCGCGCTGGTGGCACTCGCGCCGGTCATAGGTAGGTTCAATAGAGCCTTCGGTGAATCCACTTCCTGCATCTGACCGCTGGCACTATCAATCAGAAGTAGATGTGTTCCGTAATCACCTTGCTCCAGCAATTGTGCGAGTCTTTTCAGTGCCGTGGATCTTTTTGACTCACCCGCTTGTAGGTCTTGCATTTCCATGCTGGCGGAGCGATCGAGGAGAATCAGTGTGGCATCAGGCTTACTCAATCCGACGCTTCCCAACCATCCGCCGGACAGTGGTCGGCTAATGGCGAAAATCAAAGCCCCGATGGCAAGGACGCGCATCAGTAGGATAAGAAGATGCCGCAGGCGCGCCATACCTCTGCTCATACGCTTGGCACTCATGAGGAACATCATCGCTGCCCAAGGGATCGTTCGGTGCCGCTGCTGGTTGATTAAATGGATGATGATCGGCAGTGCCATCAACGGAAGCGCGATTAATGCTAACGGTTGTAAAAAACTCATAATTTTTATTAGTTTTCAGTTATCGGTTGAATTAGTTAACAGTTAACAGTTGTCAGTTACAAGAGTCCTCTTAACTGAAAATTGAGTACTGTTAACTGACAACCACTGAAAACTGAAAGATTTTTTCATGCCTTGCAGTGAGAGAAAAATCGTACTGACAACTGACAACTATTCCTCACTTCTGTCTTTTGGGTGTCCGTCCCAATAAGAATCGTGCCAATACATCTCCGTAGTCTTCGTGTATACAGATACGGTGATAGTCAACCTCGGTGTCGCGAATCACTTCGTCCATACTCGCAAGGTATATTTCCATTGCGCGTCGGTACTGCGCACCGATGACAGTCGGATCTGCAAGTATAGGTTCTCCACCTTCCATATCAGCGAATCGCATTGGGCGATCGAACTCAAAATCGAGTTCGTTCTGCTCCATGAGATGAAATACAGCGACATCGTGTTTACGGAACCGCAGGTGTTCAAAACAATTCCGCACCGTTTCGGGTTCCATGAATAGATCTGAAATGACGACGATGAGTGCTCTCTGTGGGATCCGTTCAGCGGTTTCGTGGAGAATGTCAGCCAACCCGGTTTCGCCTGATGCCTCCATTGTTCCTAATTCATCAAGGACAACGCTGAGATGCGTAGCACTGCGCTTTGGTGGAATTTCTATGTGAAATGCTTCGCCTGCACAGTAGAGTCCAACGGCATCCCCTTGTAGGGCGGCTATATAGGCTAAGGTGCCTGCCACCCGACGTGCGTAGTCAAGTTTACTCAAACCGGGTTCGCCGCCGGTTTCTGCGGGGTTTCCGTTGTATGCGAAATCCATTGAACCGCTGGTATCAACAATTAAGCACATCCGTAGGTTCGTATCGGCTTCAAACTCCTTGATGTAGTAGCGATCATTGCGGGCATAGGCACGCCAATCGAGTCGGCGTGTGTCATCGCCTGGGACGTACTTACGGTACTCGGCAAACTCAAGACTGGAACCGCGAATAGGGCTCCGATGTTTGCCGGATACACTGCCTACCATGGGGAGTCGGGCGTGCAATTGAAGTGTGGAAAGACGTTCCAGTACCTGCTGGTTGAGGTAATCCCGTTTGAGTTGCAACATAATCTACCCCTGTTCCGACAACTCTTCAACGAGACGGCTGACGATGTCTTGGCTGGTGATGTTCTCGGATTCTGCAGCGAACGATGTAATAACGCGATGCGTCAGCACTGGATCCGCCACTGCGACGACATCCTCAAGTCGCGCCATGTAGCTGCCGCTAAGTGCTGCGCGTGCCTTCGCGCCTAAGATCAAGTATTGAACTGCTCGTGGACCGGCACCCCAAGCAACAAGCGGCTTCAGCCAGTCAGGTGATGCCTCACTTTTTGGGCGGGTGCTGCGTACTAAATCAACAGCGAATTCGTAGATATGTTCTGCTACGGGTACACGTCGCACAAGGTCTTGAAAGGCAAGCACCCGTTCACCTGTCAGGACGTGTTCAAGTGTTGGCAGTGCCACCCCGGTTGTGGTACGGGCAATTTCTATCTCCTCAGCGCGTTGTGGATAGTCTACTTCAATCCTGAACATGAAACGATCCAGTTGCGCCTCCGGTAGCGGATACGTCCCTTCCTGTTCTATGGGGTTCTGGGTCGCCAATACGAAGAACGGCGGTGTCAGCTGGTATGTTCTGCCGATGACCGTGATTTTGTATTCCTGCATCGCCTCAAGCATCGCGGCTTGTGTTTTTGAAGGAGCACGGTTAATCTCGTCCGCCAGAATGAGATTGGCAAACAGGGGACCTTTTACGAACTCGAACTCCCGCCTACCGCCAGGTACCTCCTGAAGGATGTCGGTTCCGGTGATGTCCATCGGCATTAGATCGGGTGTGAACTGGATTCGGCTGAACTGCAACGCCATCGTCTCAGCGAAGCGACTTACTAACAGCGTTTTCGCCAAGCCCGGAACGCCCATCAAGAGTGCGTGTCCTTGCGAAAATAGGCAGATTGCCAAGTGCTCAATAACCTGCTCCTGACCGACGATGATCTTAGCAAGTGTTTGCTTTAGTTGGTGGTAGACGTTACGCAGCTCGTCAATTGCAGCGACATCGTCAGCATGCATTGTGTCGGTGTTTGGTGTCGTTGTCATTAGGTTCCTTTCGTGTTATTGTTATGAAACGTTCAGGAATAACTGCACAAAATGGGGCAAAAATTTATTCAGTGCATAAGTAAACTAAGGTTTCAACTATTAATGACGCAATTTGTAGGCGAAAAAGGTGCATAATTTGCAAAATAGTAAACAATTGTCGGTTAGGAGTTTTATCGGAAACGTTTTAGTCTCCCGGTGCTAAAAATAGATGAACGTGGTGATGCGATATGCTCATCCATCCATTTCAGCCGATCCTGTAGCCATCTTTTCATCTGTTCGACCTCTTGTTGATATGTAGGTAGACCCCATGTAGGATTACCAAAGACACGGCGACCCAGCACGGGCCATCTCTGGAAATTCCGTTTTTGTGCTTCGGATAGATACTCGGCAGTTCGATTAATCTCGTCAAGGAGTTTAGAAGTGGCGAGTACATCTCTCCGAAGCGTCTGCCACCTCCTGACGAGTTTTTGCCTGAAATTTGCGTCTTGTAGGAGTCGATCCCACCAAAAGGGGACATGGTTTGTATAAATCAGCCAGCCATCCGTTTTCCAGCCCTGATTGAAACTTGAATTGCCCATTGATAAGTTGAAATCCCAGACGGGTCCCATTGTCAGTTTACCGTCTCTTTCTTTGTACATGTATGTGCTGTTCCGAAATCCGTCTATGTTTCTGAAAAGTTCATTGATGATGAAATGGTCGATAAAAGCATCTATATCGATGTACTTGGCATATCCGCGTTCTGGGTCCTTAAAGTCCTTTCCGGCTAATGCCGCTTCAAATTCGCCCATATAGTTCTGAATCCACACTTTTTGGTCGAAGGACATCTCGTGTCCTTTCGGATATACATGAAACAACCGTGTGCCGGTACGGGTGAAGAAGTAAGTTTCATACCTGTCAGTTTTATCGATTTTTAGGATATAACCGCCGGTGATGTCCGCGGGTTTCAGCGGTTTGATATCAACACGGTCTTCTCCGCGCTTAATTTTTTCTATGAGTAGATAGACCCCGACGTAATGTTTGTCTCCGGTTATTGTATTACTGCTCTCATTGAGAAACAATTCAACGAATTTTGTTCTGCTTGCGTATCTGCCGATACGATTGCTGAACTCGTACGCCAAATAATTCCGCATGAGGGTTTTATCCGAATAGGGTCCGTTTAAAACCCAATCCGACTCGGCTGGCAGTTGCAATAACGATGCATCTTTGTCATTGCCTTCATCGTCCTGAATTTCTACGCCGTACTGATTTTTCGGGAATCCGAGCGAAGTTTTTCCTCTCAATTCTATGCCGATTTTCCCCTCGAAATCAATATGCTGACTACTTAGCGTATTTCTATCCCCGGATTTATCATAAATAATTTTCATTGATGCAGGAATTTTAGGTTCGTCACGAATCCATTTTCCAGACGTATCAATGATGACAATCGGTAGATTTGATGTAAAAATCTCAGGGTGCCCCAAGCCCTCTTTGTTAGTATCAGTCCCCTTAAAGATAGTCGCTCCTTTAGATTGCTTAGATTGCTGATCGGTATTGGTGACGCAGCCTGCTGGCATGGATAATATGACACCAGTCAGCAGCAGAAAAATGACCTTTTTATGAAGATGCATTCTCTATAACCTCGTTACAGTCTGGCGGATTTGTCTTTCCTATTCCACATAGGTAGGATACTACGTTTTTAACGTGCGCACTATCAACACGTTTACAAAGTGCTTCTACCATCAGGTCAAAGATGGAGGACACGCCCGTTCTCAAAATGGATATTACGGGGAGGGTTCTCTGTACTTATGACGGATTCAACCACATTTCCACCGTTAACGAGGAAGCAATTTTGAATAGTGATGCTGTCAGACGAGGAGACTTCGCCATCAAATTTTATTGCGGCACCACCTCCTATGGGTCTTCCATACTTGCGATGCACCGCGTCAATACGGCAGTTCCCAACTGTTATGTTACTGCACTCGGAGATATTGATTCCATCTCGGTCGGTTCGGATGTTAACATTATCTATCAGCACACCGTCACAACCTGTGGTAAGAATCGCGTAATCGGCACCGTTGCGGACATTCAAGTTTCGGATTTCGATATTTTTGCAGTGTTGCAGCATAATACCGTTTTTGCCTGTTCCATCGAGGGTGCCGGGACCGTATATATTCACGTTTTCAAGGTTTTCTCCGATAAGCAGAACGGCATCCGCATCAGGCAAAGTTTTGAATGTAGCCCCTGCATCAAGTGCGAGCGTGACGTTGCTTTTCAGATGAATAGAGTTGGTTGCATAAACCCCAGATGGCACAAAGACAGTGCCACCAGCAGCAGTGTTGCAGGCAGCAATGGCTCGGTTAATTGAATCCGTATCATTCGATTTGCCATCAGCAACAGCACCGAAATGCCGTACGTTATATGTGCCGACTTTCGCGAGTGCCTCAGCAGTCAATCCTGCAAGCGTGTCCAGACGTGTCCTTCCAGTATGTGCTTCAAAGTTCGTTACCCATTTCTTAAGGGTCATGCTGCGTACGGACGCGGCATAGTCTACCAAGGTTTTTAAGGTGTATTCGTATCTGTGTGGATCTATTTTCCTCTCAAGTGTTTTCCAGAGTTCAGCTGCCTGCTCAGCCATTTCAAACCCTTCTTCCATGTTGGCATAGATGTCTTGGATGAGGGTTCTGCCGATGGAGAGACGTTGATCATGTTCTGTGAAATGGAAGGTCGCGAGGTACGCTTCCCCGCGTAAGGGATCTCCATATATCTCGCGCAATCCTGGGGCATACTGCGCCAACACACGTTCTTGCAGTGCCGGTGTAATAACGCCTGCGCCTTCCCTGTTGACTATATACGGAGTCTTGACCTGTGCCATACCGGGGTCGCTGGAATCAAGCCAGATGCCGCGATACCCGCGGTAGTTGTAGCACTTGCGCGTGATTTCTTCGAGCATCATCAAGATTGTTTTGATTGTCCTAAGTACCTCTGGATCATCGCCGAATGTCTGTTGAATCCATTCGGTGTAGATTTCATCTACTGTTAGGTCTGGATTCCAAGTAAGTCGCCCGAGTCCGTAGTAGTTGACGGCGTTGAATGGAGATTTTGTCCATGCTGGCGAAGGTTCAATCATAGACACACCCATGATACAATCGACACTGAATTTGTTAAGGCTTCCCGGTCCATTACGATAGGTATCCTGTTCAAACCACCATTTCCACTTCTTGATCCAAGATACGGGCCAGCTTTTGTCAATGACGAGTTCGCTTCCATATAAGTTTTTTTCGATCGCGCCATCAAGTGCAGGAATCGGTGCCGCTAAGTCCCAATCCAAAGGACTGCCTTTAGGAACTATAATGACGTTATTCCGAAAGTTGCCATCTTCGTGCGCAAATAGATCGTAAGGGATTAGGTTTCGGTAGGGTTCTGGTGTGTATCGGAGGTTCCCGTAGACGAATGCGCGTACAAGCACCTTTCCGTCGTAGGGTTTCAGCGTGTCGGCAATTCGGTTCACCATCGGTGGACGCGGGTCGCCGTTCTGTTTCTCTGAACCGAGTTTCATCATGTATCCACCGAAGTCAGGGACCCGTGCGTAGAGTGCGTCTGCGGTTTTTGGGTCGAGTGCGAGGAGATAACTCGGACTCCAATAGAGTTTGATGCCGTAATCTCGGCAGATGTCGGCGAGTTTTTCGACCTCATCAAGATGCTCTAAGAAGTTGTTTCGATAGTGCCAGTTAATCTCGCTCGGGCAGAGCGCGTTCCATCCACACGATGCCAGCATACGTACCCAATCTCGGATTAACTTGGTATCGCCGGTGCGTAACGCTTCCCAACTGAAAATTGAAGCGTCTCTACCACCACCGCGCCACTTGTCACCCAGAAATCCACGGAAGTAGGACCAGTGCGCCACCATACGAATAGGCACCTTCGGATTTTCTAAGACATCAAATGCAAGCGGGTCGTGTCCGAGTTGAATGCGACGCATCAGGTCAAACACACCAAAGACAACGCCTGCTGGAATTTTTCCTGCTACGGTAATAGCAACATCTGTGCCTTCTTTCAATGTCTTGATGATGAATCCGTCACGTTCAATTTGATTGAGTGCGAGTTCTTCGGCGCGTCCTCGGATCCAATTGGAGGTTTCAGGGGTGCCAAGGATAATCCGCGTTGATCCAGAAACCGGATGCGTTTCCGAAACAGAAGGCTTGAGGCCAAACATAGCTGCTACTGCTTGTGCCAATTCAGTAGCAGCCGTCTGGACAGTTGAATTTGAGCCTTCAGCAACAATGTTTTTAAACAAATCCTGATTTGGCTGTTCAGCCGTGGGTGGATTGAACTGTAGCCACGCCTTATAAAGCGTCTCATCTACTTCTTGGTATCTGTAGATGTTTTGCTCTTTATCGGTGGGATTCGTGTCTTGCCTGCCGGCATAGATGTGTTTGGTGGCACTATAAATCTGTTTAATCTCAGTGTTGTTCAGCGGCTTGCCGTAGATACGCAGATCATCAAGGTAGCCGACAAAGCCTTCACCGGTGTGAATCTCCGTTAAACCTTCGCGGCGCAGCGGTTCCATGTTCACTGTTGATAAATCAATCGTTGCAATCTGCTCTCCATCACGCCACCCTACGATCTGCTTTGCTTTATCGTCATAAGCAACCGCGAACAGATGCCACTCGGAATCGCCGATGGAGGCTTTCACATGTGGATAAAACGCCCATTCTCGCATGTCGTACTTAGGCCAGTCATAGTCGAGAATCCCTTCCCAATATTGAAAATCCTTCTCACCTTGGAAACGCACCTGAAAGCAGCCACGATAGGTGTTAAGTTCGACAGCATCGTTGTTATACCTGATAATATTGGACCTATCCGATATCGTATTTAGCCAAAAACAGATTGTACCACGCGACATTGCAAGCGGTGAGTTCTGAGACACGGGAATCCGCAGCGGTTCGGTATTCGGCATCATTTCGATGCAGGCGCGTCCTTCGCCGAGGGCGTAGATCTGCGTTCCACCAAGGACAGCATCGTTGCCGTTACCGGAAAGATCAGTGCCCCTTCCATCGTCAAAATTCCAATGACCGATAAGTCCTTTGGGTTCAGCTGCCATCGCATTACTGAGTTCATTTACCAATACCAGTGCAATGACTGCAGTAATTGTAATAAGTACCTGGTATTCCATGGCGTTTCCCTTTGTGTTTACTGTTCTATTCAACAGAGGTTATACCATTTCTGAAAGGGCTGTGGTAGCACAAACTAACAGTTTTGCGGTGTACTTGAAGAAATACGCAGAAATCCACAGAAACACCCAAGCAAATACTCTATCAAAAACACCCCAAGCAAAAACACCCCAGATGCGACGTGCATCATGCTACATGCACATTGAAAGGTATTCAATTGTATCGGACTCACGTTTTTTAGTTGAAAACTGTGTTGATTTTCTCCAAAAAATGTGAAGTTTATTGCGTTACGAGCAACAACCATTCTTGAATTAAGTTCAGGACTTGCGGTGAGATAGTCTCCTCAATGGCGGCATACTCATTGATCAGACCTGTTTTGGCGCGTTGGAAGAGGTGGTTGTGCTCCGGCAGGCGATGCACAGTAACATTTCGATTGCCGCCTTTGTCGAGTGCCGTAGCAATAGCGGTGAGATTTTGCTCGGCATCAACCTGTACATCCAGTTCACCGTTCAGCGCGAGGACAGGCACTCGGATTTTCTCAAGCGCAGGGCGCGGATCAAAAGTCAAGAAATAGCGCATCCACGGGGTAAGTGCCTGTTCCGCGAGTGTCTGTATGTGCGTCTCGTCCTGTTGTGCTTGCGGAACACCGTTAATTTCAAGTTGCTTGCGTACAATTTCATTGACTCTTTGTTGCCGTTCGTTCTCTGCCATGTCTTCTGAAGTCAAGATTGTAAACAACTGATCGAGGAGCGTTAGTAAATTCTGTTTACGCTCACCCGCTATTCCCGCTGCATCAAAAATACGTTCGTTCTGTTTACGCAACAACTCGGCACCAGGGACACCGGGACCTGCCATCAGTACAATGAAGCCGACATCATTGCTTCGACTGGCGACGATGGCTGCGATAAGACCACCTTCACTGTGACCGATCAATCCGATACGATTAATACGGTCATCTTTCTTAAGGAATGCCACGCCTGCCTCTACATCAGTTGCGAAGTCCGCTGTCGTTGGTGGTTTCGGATGCGGCGTTGACTGACCGATCCCCGGATCGTCCACACGGAGTACGGCGATGCCTGCACGGCTCAGATGGTCGGCGAGCACCCAAAACGGTTTGTGTCCGACCAAAGTCTCATCTCGGTCTTGCAGACCGCTACCGGAGATGAGCAGCACCGCAGGAAACGGGCTGTCACCTTGTGGTAACGTCAGAGTTCCAGCAAGGTTGACTGTACCGTTTTGAAAGGCTACCTCTTCGATTTTATAGGGGAACGGCGGTTTCGGTTCTTGGGGCCTTGCGGGATCCTTGACGACAATATCACGGGAGAGACGGAATCCGAATGTAGCACCACTTTGGCTGAATGTACCACTGATGGCACCGTCTTGCAGTTTCCCGTCAAAAGTTGGATTCCCCGGCACGCCGCGAATTGAGAACTTAACGTGTAGACTACCATCTTCTTCCACGACGTGGATATCAGACAGTGTTAAGCCCTTGGCACCTTGTACTGGAATGTCAATAGTTCCACTCCAGGCACCGTCATTGATAGCGAGATCTATCTTCACGGGAATGGGTTGACCGGGGATTTCAATCTGTCCCTCCCAATGCCCCGCAACACGGTCTTCCGCGTATGAAGCCGAGAGCCCCACCATTATTGCTATAATGACGAGGATTGTCTTAAGTAAGCTGGGTTTTATTTGCAATACGGAACGCTGATAAAGGTTGCTTTGCACTTAGCTTGATCCTTATTGACTAGCTTTTATATTTCCCCACGTAGTGGTTAATTTCCCTGCAGGGTAAACTGATAGTGCTGATTTAAGCCCTTTGGTCATGAGGGTTTTAATATCAGCTTCCGTCAGGGCGACGCTGAAAAACGCGACCTCGTCAAAGACCCCGGAATAATATTGTCCCCATTGATGCAAAAAAGTCGCCCCGATACCGATATCCGTAAAAATATAGGTATCGACAACTGTTTCACCTTCTTTGCCATTGTAATAGCCCGTCGCGTTTCCTTCGCCATCTAATACAAACGCATAGTGTCCCCATTTATTCTCATCAAATTTTGGGATGACGGGTTTCCACGCCCTGCCCCAAATGTCAACCGCGCCACTTTGAAACCGAATTGCGAAAGCCGGATTTGTTGGCCCACTGAGATTCGATATTAACCGATCATCATCGGCGACATCGCTCGGTTTCGCCCACAAGATCACTGTAACCGCCCCAGACAGACCCAAGTTTCCGACGACAACATGTCCTTTACTCTCGTTGCCATTAAATTCCAACGCGGCTCCGAATTTACCGTTCTTTATCCATTTCGGAGCGTTCACAATTTCCCCGTCGTTGCCATTTTCAGAGGCATCCACAGCTGTATCACCCTTGCCCTCATCAAAGAGCCACGCTCCGACAACGGTTTTTAGATCCAATTCGGCGGTACTGATGCTGGTAAGTACCAAACTCAGGACAATTAAAGTGATGCACGCGATCATTAAATTCGCCATTACGATCTTCATTTGTCATAACCTCCCTTTATTATCTCAGAGTGTTATAAATCGAGAATTCGTGACGGTGTATGGAATTAAATGCGTAACTTATTTTTGTTGACCGTTTGCTATTTTACCATGAATTCAATTAGGGGTCAATTTTCTTCAGTGACGTGGACAAGGTCATTCAATTTTAAGAAATTATTGGATTGGATGTCTTTTTTTCCAGGATCCGCTGCGAAATGCTGCGAAAATTTCTGCGTTTTGTTTTAAATCATAACATATATGAAGTATTAACACCTGCGCAAAATACAACACCAAAAACCTACAATTGAATGGCCGTGGTGACGTGGAAGTTAAAATCGTTGATAAGCGTCCGAAGAATACGTTCTTTAGGGAATTTCTCACTTTTTTATCAGGTTTGTTAAAATTTGGTTAATCTTGGATATTGGAGTTCTTTTTTCAACTCGCCAGTGTCAACATCCCATAAGCGGATCGTACGGTCGTTACACCAACTTATAATTGTTCGACCATCAGGACGGAATCTGACCCCCTTAACGTCCGAGGTATGTCCCTCAAACGTTCTCTTGTGTGTTCCCGTGAGAACATCCCACACGCGGACGGTATCATCTCCACTTGCGGTGGCAAGCAGCCGCCCATCGGCACTGAAGGCTATGCTATTTATGCTTTTTCGATGTCCTTTGAGAGTCTTCTTGTGTTTTCCTGTCGCGACATCCCATAGGCGAACGGTTTTGTCCGCGCTTCCGCTCGCGATTGTGCGACCATCAGGACTGAATGCCACACTCTCAATATTATTTGTATGCCCCCTAAGTTTTTTGTTTTCTTCTCCTGTGATAAAATCCAACAGATGGATGTTATCATTCTTATTATCTATACTCGCAAGTGCAAGGTCATCACCGTTAATTGATACATTGGCATAATCTTCGTATTCTCTGGATGTTTTCTTGTGTGTGCTTGTGGTAGCGTCCCATAGATTGATCTCATAACTCCCCCAGCTTGCGAGTGTGTCGCCATCTCGGCTGAATAGTACATGAAGAGACCTCCCATGTTCTGCTATGAGGGTTTTCTTATGTTCGCCGGTTTTAACGTCCCAGAGGCGGATCAGTTCGTCTTTGCATCCACCGGCAAGTAACTGTCCATCTGGACTGAATGATACGTTATCGGCACCTGTCGCATCTGTTGTGAGCAGTGTAGGTGCTTTGTCGCTGTTCATATCATAGAGCCAAACGCCGACAGAACGGGCAATCGCTAAACGGGTACCGTCTGGGGAATACTGTATGTCATTGATTCCGCTTGCATTAACACGCTTTGAAAGGGTACTCAGAAGAAAATAAATCCAAGCAATACCGAACGCGACACAGAACGCGATGCCTATAATGAATAGGACTTTCCTCACACGCTTTGAAAGGATACTGGTCACAATAGCCGAAACGATACCGACCGCAAAACAGATAACGATAAGCAGTCCTTTTTCCATCGTAAAGTTCTCCTTTTAACCCGGAAACATCTGTATCACTTTATATTGTCTGCTGTGTTAAGTATGGCAGCCAAGTCCCACAGCAGCACTGTACCGTCTTCGCTTGCGCTTGCGAAGGTCTGTCCATCTGTGCTGAATGAAACGCTGGTGATACCCCATGTATGTCCCGTGAGGGTTTTCTTTTTCCGGTCTTTGATGACATCCCATAGATGAATCCGTCTCCATAAAGTGATACTGGCGCGTGAACTTCCACTTTGACTTGCGAGAATTTTGCCGTTGGGACGAAACAACATATGCCAAAAAGTCCCTTTATACCCTGCGAGTGTTTTCTTCTGTTCTCCAGTGTTTGTATCCCAAAGACGGAGGGTGCCGTCCGGACCTGTACTTGCAAGGATTTCGCCATCCGGACTGAACGAAAGGCTTCTCACCTCTGCTGCATGACCTGTGAGTGTGGTCTTGTGTTCTCCAGTGTTTACATCCCACAGGCGGATGTTCCCGTTCAGACCCCCACTCGCAAGCGTTGCGCTATTGAGACTGAATGCGAGACTCGTGATACTCTCCGTATGCCCTGTGAGGATTTTCTTTTCTTTTTCGATAGCAATGTTCCATAGGCGGATTGTCTTGTCCGCACTCCCACTCGCGAGTGTCTCCCCGTCCGGACTGAATGACACACTTTCAACGGGTGCTGTGTGTCCCGTGAGTACTTTTCCTTGTTTTCCGGTATCCGTATCCCATAGATAGATAGTTTTGTCTCCACTTTTACTCGCGATGGTACGCGCCGTGTAGTCTGAGAAACTTGAGAGATCAGTCTTTTTCCCACTCACAGCGGCAAGCGTGCGTCCGTCCGGACTAAACGCCACGCGCTCGAAATAACCTATATTCTCCACGTGTCTGCTGGTTAAGTCCATTTTGTACTGTCCAGTGTTTGCATCCCATAAACGAATGGTTTCATCTCGACTCATCGTAGCGAGTGTTTTCGCATCTGGACTAAACGATGTGCCAACTATCCAGATCCCATGTCCTGTGAGCGTTTTTTGGGGTTTTCCAGTCTCTGCGTCCCATAGACGGATCGTATGGTGTGAACTGGCACTCGTGAGGGTTTTTCCATCCGGGCTGAACAACACGTGATTGACATGATCCACATGGTCCAGTGTTTTCCTGAGTTTTCCAGTTTTCGCATCCCATAAGCGGATCGTTTTGTCTTCACTCCCTGTTGCAAGGGTTTGCCCATCGGGACTGAAAGAGACACTATGGACATCATCTGTATGTCCAATAAGCGTTTCTTTGAGCTGTCCAATCTCTACATCCCATAAGCGGACAGTCTGATCTCTACCACCACTTGCGAGGGTTTTTCCATCCGGGCTGAATGACAAACTATAAACGTCTTTCGCGTGTCCTGTGAGCGTTTTTTGGAGTTTTCCGGTCTCTATATCCCATAGTCCGATGGGTCCGCCCGAATACACACCTACAAGTGTCTGCCCGTCAGGACTGAACAATATGTTGGACCTATAATTAAGACTTGAAGCGATTGTTTTTTTTCTCGCCCCCGTTTTTGCATCCGATAGATAGATTCCTTTGTAATTTTTACTTGCGAGGGTTGTGCCATCAGGACTCAGGGAGACGTTCCTATGCCTACGTTCAAATGTTCGCTTGTGTTCTCTTGCGGCAACATCTCACAGCATAATATCGTCGAAACCGCCACTCACGAGGGTTTTTCCATCCGGGCTGAACGATATGTTCCGAACACCGTACTTACCTTTTCTGAGCAAGGCGAGTTCTTGAAGGGTCTCCGCGTTGTAGAGCCAAATACCGACAGAACCCGCGACTGCTAATATAGTGCCGTCTGGGGAATATTGCATATCATTGATATTGCCTTTACCGATGCGGGCTTTGGCACCTTCGGGTAAACCCCATTGCGTGTAATCTTGGGCGGAACTGATCGGTAGGTATAGTGTTGAAAAGGTAAATAGCGTTAAAAGGATGAGAAATGAAGTGAGTTTCATGCGATCAGGTTCCTCTTAGGATAATTGGGTGCTATCTGTGAGGGATGGTGAACGATTTCTGTGCTCTTTTTTAAGTATACCACAACAACTACAAGATGTGCCGTAGAAAAATAACAGTATGAAAACCGAGTCATAGGGTATAGAAAGGAGGGGCAATAAGGTATTATGCTTCGGTTTCAGTTTCTACTTCATTATCATGCATAATCTCTTGCAAACCGGTAGCGATGCGGAAGCCAGCGATAGAGATGCCGATTGAGATAGCGAACAGCCACCGATAACCGATATGCGGCGCGAGAATTCCACCTAACACTGGGGCGAAACCTACAGGCATGAGTAATGTGTTCATAAAGCCGATGTAAGTCGGACGGTTCCGTGGTGGTGCGATATTGAGCATGTATGCCATAAAGCCCACCATCATGCCGTTCCCCAAAATACCGCCGACTATGAAAATCAGCAAAAAGGCGGGCATTTGTAACGACACTGGCAATACACCTGAAAAAAAGGCGATTGCGGCGGGAATACCCATCAACCCTGCGGTTATAATCAGGAGCCATCGTACCCCATACTTCTCACCGACATATCCCCATATCGTGTTTGAAATAACACCACTCAACGCGGAACAGACAATAAAAAAGCCTATCGTTGCCTCAGAAAGTCCGAGTTCGTTCAGTGCGTAAGGGATGTAGAAAGGGGATGCCATTCCAGAGAAATGCCCAAAGACGCGAAAAAGAATAAAGCGTCGGTAATTTGCGTCTGTTCGGAGGAAGTGCGGTCCCTGTTTTAGATGTTCTGAGATGGGTTGTCGGGTTCGTTGAACAGGGTGAATCGGTTCGCGCACGCCTAAAAAACTGATGAATGAAAGAAACGCTGCAGTCACCGAGCAGATAAAGAGGAAGACATAGTTATAGGGAAAACCGAGGTCCGTCTCTATATTACAGATAGAGCCGATAAAGTACATCGTGAACGTTTTGAAAGCTTGTGTGATACCACCGAGTATGCCCGTAAAGTCGGATTCGTCCCCAAGCACTGCACGCACAAGAAACCCAACCCAGATTGCGAAAAAACCGCCGTAGAGTTGCCGTAGACTAAAGAAACGGGCGCGTCGCTGCGGCTCTATGGCTTTGGAGACGATGTCCATGTAAGGGAGCGTCGAAACACCCATGGCGGAGGAGGATAAGAAGTAGAATCCGAGAAAGCAGGCGGCGAGCAACATTGGGTTTTGCTCACCTATTGTGATGGTACAGAAAAAGACGGCGAGCCATGCCAAAACGCGAACGCTCATACCGAGGGCATAGAAGGGCATTTTGCGTGGACGGTGTTCCAGTAGATTGGACATTAGCAGTTGTGGCCACATCCACCCTACTGTCATCATTGAACCGGTTAAACCTACCAGCAGGTCAGAACCGCTTAATTTATGGATAAAAGCAGGAAGCACTGTCGCGGAATCCGCAAATGCGAGGTTAATTCGCATGAAAGTGCCTTGCAGCAGTGCAAATCGGAAGTTCCGCCGTTGGTCCCCTACTTGTTTAGACATTCTTTTTTCTGTGCCATCCAAATTCTGTGTGTTATAACCGCAGCAATCAGAAATTCTGCACTTTATCTTTTGACACAATTTTCGTAATTAGGTTGAATTGAAATTTTCATCATCTATCCGATACTATAAAATTTTGTTTACAGAGTGCCGAGGTTGTGCTAAATTGGGTATAAATTTTTTAATGGCTATCAGCAAGAATGGCAGTCGGCTGTCAGCAGTCGGTTGTCAGCAAAAAGGTTTTAGCGTAACCAAACCCCTCTTTTACTGATGGCTGATGGCTAATGGCTATTGCCGCCGGAAGCCAAAAAGGAACAGATATGGAACCTCTTCGGATAGGATTTCTCGGTGCTGGCGGTTTCGCACGGCACACTATTTATCCCGCGTTACATCTCGCACCCGTCGCGTTGCAAGCGGTTTGCGATGCAGACGAAAATCGTGCTAAGGATGCCGCTGGCAAATTCGGCACAGGTAGATATTACACCGATCGGCACGAAATGTTTGAAAAAGAAGACTTAGAAGCAGTTATTATTTCTATGGGACCTGACCCAAGGCAGCCGCTTGTGCTTGAAACGCTTGCGGCGGGGTATCATGTATTCACACCAAAACCGCCTGCGCCATCTCTTGAAGAAACAATTGCTCTGGCAGAAACCGCAGAACAGCACGGTAAGACCCTTATGGTGAACTTCCAACGACGGTTCAGCCTCGGTGTGCGAGAGGCAAGGCGGATCATGCAGACCGAATCCTTCGGCACACTTACCCAACTCTTCTGCTCGTTCTGTAGCGGGAAATACCCGACAGTCAAAAGTTATCTGCTCGATTTCGCGATCCACCACTTTGATCTGGCGCGGCATATCGCTGGTGCGGATGTGAAGGAACTCAGCGTTTTTCACAATGAAGTTGATGGACAAGGTGCGTTCGCTGTCGGTGTAGAATATACAAACGGCGCAGTCGGAAGTTTGCAGCTCAGCAGCCAACGGTTATGGCAGCGTAATTATGACTACATCGAAATTACCGGTCAGCATGAATATATCGTTTTAGACGGGTTGTGGGGTGCGCAACACTTTACCGAAGCTGGGAATAGCTTCACCTCAAACTTTTCTGATCAACGAAATGGCGAATTGACTGGCGATGGCATTAGCCTTACTGAGTTTGTCAATGCGATTCGTGAGGAGCGGGAACCGGTATCGAGTATCCAAGACTGCGTTGGTACGATGCGGTTCTATGATGCCGTGCTTCAACGCAAAAAAGGGGTTATTAGCTTATAAGTTATCAGTTAACAGTACTCAGTTTTCAGTTAAGAGGTGTATTGTGGCAGTGAAACGAAAAGTAACCGCCACAAGAGGGTGACTGACAACTGAAAGGATTTCGTAGAAATCCGTACTGAGTACTGTTAACCAGCACTCTGATAACCAGTCTTCTGACAGCTGATGGCTGACGGCTACTCTGCATTAATACTCTCCAAAACCGCGAGACATGTCTCCCCGTTAACAAGTCGATGATAATAGTCTGCGACGCGCTCGGTAAAATCCCGATTCTCGTGCAGGCCGAGCAACGGTGTCCCACCAGCGGGGGACCACAATGCTGCATTTGAGAAAATAGACGCAATCCGTCCTTTCACATCTATTTGACTTGCACCAAATGCCCCTCTCAGAACGTCTTGTATTGTTCGGTCAGGGTCTTGGATTTCATACGTTGTACCGGTATCGGTGACACCGCTGTAGTCATCAAGAGACGAGATTGCGTGTGGTGTTAGAAATCGGAGAACCGTCGCGAAGGAATAGGCGAAATCGGATTTAAAAAGTTCTGTGCTGGCATCGTAGTTCGGTGAGCGGACGATATCGGAAGCGCGTTCGCGGAGTTTCACGGTCTCAATGATATTGATCCGAGCGTTGTCGTCTTTGACTCGGCGGATGCGATCAACGAATTCCAGCGTGTATGCGTGCGCACTTTTACCGACTATGGGGATGTCTGCCTCCACGATCTCGGCATATCCACGCATCAGGCGTTCGAGATGTGGTGCAAATGTTGGGTGCGACGCTGCTTCGTTGACATATTCAATGCCGGAGAGTGTCCCTTTGTGTGTAATCCCGGGCACATGAACAGAATTCACCAAGAGCAGTTTCCAATCGTGATAAGGCTCGATGCTCTCTTGACTGACAATAACGCCGTAGTCCTGAAGTTCACCGAACGGCACGCGTAGCATGTCGTCTAAATCTTCCAGAATAAGCGGCGTTTCAGGTAATGCTTCTGCATAAGTTGTTAATTCATCTTGGTCCTCGATCTGTGCCCTTGCAGCTGCCTGAATCTCGTCAGGAACAGCATAGACCTGTGGCACGAGTCTGTCGCCCATTTCGTTGAGAAAACCGACGTTTGTGTCTAACCACGCCGCGTAATCATCACTCCGTTTTGGATACTCGTTACAGAGAATATCGCGGATCACATCGCCGTTATTTCGGAGGTTATCGGTGTTGATGACGCAGAGTGTTGCTCCTGCGCCGTGACGACAGAAATAGCGGTAAAGAGTCTCATCCAGCACATCCATTGCGAGTTCACCTTTAGCGATTCCTGCTTCGGTTACGCCGATAAGGATAAGGTCAAGCGGGTTTTCCGTCTGTGCATAGAACTGCTCACGACCGGCTTCTGTAGCGAGTGTTGTTGCCCCAACAACGCTTGAAACCTGTTGGATGTCGTGGATACCACTTAAGTCAAACGTGACGACATGGTATGTCCCGTTCTGTCGGTTGAAGGCATCGGCTTTCTCGGCACCGCGCGGCTGTCCGACAAAGATACCGCCGTTGTAGAGATTTCGTTCGTTGAGGATGTGAACGAATTGGTGGGTTAAGGCGCGTTGTAAACCGCCTGCCCCGATCGCAAGGACCTTGATTGGGTACATATTTTTATTTTTCTCCTTTGGCTAAAATATCAGCATAGAGGCTTAAATAAGCGTTTGCGATGTTTTTCCAATCGTATGGTTTGACGCGTTCAATACTCGCTTTGCCCATTTCAATGCGCCCTTCGTTGGCATTAATCAGTTTGACAAGGCAGTGCGCAAGTCCATCAACATCACCGGGATCGAACAGCGCACCGTTAACCCCATCGCTCACAAGTTCATCGATACCTTGAACGCGACTGGCAATGATCGGAAGTCCTGTTCCCATCGCCTCCAAGACGACAAGCGGCATTCCTTCTGCGAGTGAAGGTAAAATTAAGAGGTCGGCATTACTATATTTTTCTGGCAATTTCGGATATGGGATTGAACCCGCAAAGTGGAGATGTGAGGTTACACCGAGGTTTTCTGCTAATTTCAGGAGTTCTCCGTGATACGGTCCATCACCGACGACTTCTATTTCAAAGTTATGTGAGACCTTTTCAAGGACTTGGGGTAGTGCGCGGATTAGAAATTGGAACCCTTTGCGAGGGATGAGCCTCCCGATTGTGAGAACCCGGACCTTTTCTGGATAGGCATCGCGTTGGACGGGTGTAAAAGTTTCCAAATCCACAGCATCGGGAATCACATCCATTTTTATATCCGAATCCGTCTCACGCGCAAGTTCGCGCAAGCCTTCGCTACAAGCGACGACTGCTGATGCGTTCCGCCAAATCGCTCGGATGACTGGTTTCAGCAACAGATATAACCACCGATAATAAGGTGGGTCAGGATTACGGCTTGGCACATCGCGCCCGCCCAGAAATACGACATACGGCATGTTGCGCCGTTTTTTCAGAAGATAAGCAGCGCCACCGGCAGGGATGCCGAAAAAGACTTGGACGATATCCGGTTGAAACTGCTTGGCAAACCGTAATCCATGGAGACTTGAACTTACCGCATAAGTCAGCATCTCGTGTACGGCACATACATCAGGGTTTTTCCGAAGCGCACGTACGCGATGCACATGAAAGCCTTCCACCTTCTCGTCTTTCGGGCAATCACGAAATTGTGAAGTAATCAGGTGCACATCGTGTCCTGCCGCCGCGAAGTGTTTGCCTAAGAAATAACTGACCCAGCCGCCACCGCCACCGATCGGTGGGAATTCGTGATTGAACATCAATATTTTTTTCGGGGTATCATCCATAGGTATAACCGTGTTTTTCCATAACGTGCATCAGCGGTTTTGGGCAAACTTCACTGCGAATTCGATGATCACAGCTGCGATATTAATCCCTGTGACCGTTTCCAGTTCCTCAAACCCCGGTGATGGGTTGACTTCCAAGACGACGGGTCCTTCGTTTGTTTGGAGTAGATCGACACCGGCTATCTCCAGGTCCAGTGCGGCGGTAGCTTTGATAGCAGTGTTGATATAGTTTTCTGGTAGTGTAACTACCTCTCCAACGCCACCTTTGTGAATATTTGCTCGGAATTCGCCGGGAGGCGCGCTTCTTTTCATCACGGCGATTGCTTCGCCTCCAACGACGAGGACGCGGATGTCCACTCCACCTGCCTCTACAATAAAAGGTTGGATTACATAATCATGATGGAAATCACATAGCGCATCCACGGCTGAGGTGAGCGATGTCGGTGTATCTAACAGCATAACACCTCTACCGTGTGTGCCGTAGAACGGTTTTAAAATAAACGGATAATCTCCCATTTTGGCTACGGCGTTCTCTAAAAATTCGGAGGAACCGACGGTGAGACTTGGTGGGATAGGTAAGCCATGCTGTGCGAGGATACGGAGCGAATGGAATTTGTGTCGTGCTGCTGCAATCGGTTTTGCGCGATTGATTACAGGGGTGCCGATCCATTCAAAGTGTGCCACGACCTCTTCGCCGTATTGGGCAGTTGTGCGGCTGAGTCGTGGTATAAGGACATCGACATCCTCTACCGATTTTCCGTGATATGTGATCCGGTTGCTGGTACCACCGACATGGAGGTAAAACCCGAAGGGATCTAAAATTTCTGCGGTGTGTCCTGCATTGCAGGCAGCTTCGCTGAGACTGAGTGTGGAGTGATTTTGAGGTCCCCGAGAGAGGATACCAATTTTCATGTTTTTAACTATGGGTTTTCGCTCGGTTTTTTCCGTTGTCAAAAACCGGTTTTCGCTTAAGTTTGCGTGCATCTGACGCGTGCTGAGAAAGCAAACCTACTGGAGTTGTGTTATTCCGGTGATGGTGAAGACCCACCGACGAGCAGCTCCAACGGCTCCGTTGATTCTCGCAAAAGTTTTAGTGCTGCCTCTCCCTGACAACGATGTTCGTTTTGAAGTTCAGATACACGTGTTCTGAAAAGCAGCATTGTCTCAGCAACGCCGGGTTCGGTAACAGCACCAGCAAGTACGCCTCGAACAATCAATTGGACATTTTTGAGTGCCGGGTTTTGTTGGACAGAAAACGTTGCGCATTCGTTGATCAGGGTGCGATACTCGTTTAGCAGGTCGGGGCCTACAAGGGCATTGCTTTCTGTGACCAACGCCTCGGCATCTAAGACGAAACCGAAAGTGTTGTCCTTTCCGTCCTCGTCAAAAATACTATAACGATCATTGACGAAGAGAAAAATATATTTGTGATCGCCTGCTAAAAAATCCTCAATGCAAAACCTTTTACCATACCAATCTTTCGTCGGAACAATGGTGCCCTTCTCAAGACACTCATTATAATGAGATTCGTCAGTTGTGTAATACGCATCAACCATAGGGTAAAAACCTTTCAACTATAATGCAGTGATGCGCCGACGCACCACTCGGTCGGAATTTAGAACATTAGTTTCGTAACAACAAACCTTGAAGTTTTAGAATCAGAATAACTCAATATGACTGACGATGGCAGGATTGCTGAAGGCAATACGGTTGAAAATTGAGGTGATTCTTTTTTATTTTTCCCTCTTTTTCTTCTTCCTCTGCTTAAGTTAGTATCAATTTTCATCTATTTTATACATGGTTGTCAGAAAATCTGCTAACTCCTCGTAGGTGTCAAAGATCCGGTCGCATAAGTTCTCAAAAAAGATACTCCGCGTTCCTGTGTAGACGGCGTACACCGGTTTGTTATGACGGGTAGCGTAGTTCATTTCACTGAGAACACCGGGCGACAATTTGTCTGTCGGGTAGATGACAACGACAAAGTCGCTCTGATGGACAAATTGGTAATCCCGCGAGATTGTTCGTGTTTTAATCTGTTCAATCACGCCGTCATCCATCTCACCCATCGTCGCAGGGACGCTCCTATCTCCACCAGCGGTCACCAGTGCCATATCTTTAATTGTGAGCGGATCGAAAACAATAAATGACCGACTCAATTTTTCGCCGATCTCTCGGATTTTTTCAATTTCCTTTGGAGTGTCTCTGAGAAGTGTAATCGGATAACTGAGGTAAAATTTCGGTTTCGGTGAAAAGAGGAGTTCATAAAAATTCTCAAGGTCGTGTTGCCTTGCGACGGTGTAGTGTGGTTTCTCTGTGAAATGTGCGATTTGTCGCGTCAGGAATTCTTCCTCGTCTAACCAAACATTGAGTGTGGAATTATCCATACCTGACCATTGTCCACTTTCTTTCATCCGTTCCGATATATCGGTGATATTATCAACGACGTTGATCAATAGGTCCGGCAGAAGAATCTCAATATCTTTGAAAGCAAATCCTTCAATAAGACTCCCGCGCCACCGAAAGCAGGCGTGTAGTCCGATGATGGCATGTTCATACGATTCGGCGCGTCGTGCGATTTCATAGAAAGCGGTGCGCCGTGCCAACGATAAAACGGCTGGATCTGAATCAAGGACTTTGTCTGTAAAATGGACACGAGATTCCGCGGCAGCACTGTGCATAACATCGCCAATATTGAAGAAGCCGATGTTCAGTCTCTGTTTCATGCAGAGTATTTTAAAATTTGCCATCAACTCTTTGCGCCCCGAACAGCTGATGCCAGTACAAATAATTTTCATTTTTTTAATTTTCCTTTTTCCAGTTACCAGTTACCAGAAAGAGATGCTCCATCGAAAACCTTTTTTAGCTGGCCACCGGTTAGCGGTCACTGTCCACTGACCACTAACGATTTTAGTTTTGCGAGTGCTTCCTGCTCCTCAGTTTGCCACGGACGGTGTGCTGGCGTATCCAGTTTTTGTGGGGGCGCGCCGAAGACAAGGATATACGCTCTACGTGCTGCTGCCGTGCTATTAGGGGCGGAATAGTGTAAAGTCCGGCAATGGTGGAACGTTGCGCCGCCAGCGGGGATCGGGCAGGCAGCTGCTTCCGATACATCAACATCATCTGTCACTAACCCGTGTACGAGCGGATCATTGTCAATATGCCGATGCCAACGCACCTCTCCTTTATGCGATTTTGGAATGAATTGGAGGCATCCGCTCTCAAGCGTTGCTTTATCAAGCGGTAGCCAGACACTTAGACTATGTGGTAAGACTTCAGGGTTCCAGTACGCTTCATCTTGATGCCACGGGGTTTCATTACCGTAGTGGGCGGGTTTCAAAATCATGTGTCCGCCACCGCTGACTTTTTCAGTCTCTACGCTGAGCAACTTTGCGGCGAGCCGCTGCGCGTTTTGAAAATAGACAGTCTCGCGGAGTTCAGGGAATTGTGCCTCAGGCCCCAATACTTGCGGTAACGTCTCCCGCCCGTTGTGCGCACGCGGACCAGCGAGATCAAAGTAGCGTCCTTGCGCTTCTCCTGTTCGTTCCGTGAAAAGTTCATCGTAAATGCCTTTAAGCCATTCGATTTCTTCATCCGTCGTGATGCGCGGAATGCTCAGGTATCCGTTCTCTTGAAAAAAAGCGACCTGTTCGTCAGTCAGGTCAACGTGAAATTCGTTTTTGGAACTCATAAAATCACCGAATTAAAATATCATAAGGTAAGATTGTTACGATTTGTGTGCCATCTTCAAAACCAAACAGACTCAACCACGTGATAATATGCTGTGAGTGTTTACCTAACATGGACAGTACAGGATGCCTTGATGTCAAGTGTAGCGGCAACTGGATTGAACCGTCTGTATCTTCGATTATCTGCTCTATGAGTTGTTCAAAGAGGGGTTGCTGTTTCGGCAAAACAATAAGGTTAACTTTATCGTCTTCGACGAACCCTGCTTGTTCCTTGGCAATGGATAGCGCGTCATCAAGCCCGCCGAGTTCATCCACGAGCCCGAGCTCCTGTGCTTGTTTGCCTGTCCAGACGCGTCCTTGTGCGATCTCGTCGATTTCGTCAAAGGATTTATTTCTTCCCATTGCTGCCTTATTGACAAAACCTTCATAGACGGTTTTCATCATCTTTTCCACGCGTTCCCGCTCGGTCGGTGTAAAACCGCCGTAATCCGAATACAAGGTAGCGTTCTGACCGTGTGCGATGATCTCTTTTGTCAAACCTGCTTTATTGTAGAGTCCCTTCAGATTCAGTTTACCGCCGAATACACCGATTGAACCTGTGAGTGTACTCGGATGTGCGACGATTGTCCCTGCTGCCATCGCAATATAGTAACCACCGGACGCAGCGACATTTCCCATGGAAACGACGACCGGTTTTTCGCGTTGTGTGAGCATTACTTCTCGCCATATTAAGTCAGAAGCGAGTGCAGAGCCACCCGGGCTGTCTATACGTAGCACGACTGCTCGGACGGCATCGTCCGTGCGTGCTTTCTCAAACGCCTTTTTTAGTTCTTTTGGTGTAATCGCCGACATTGAGATGAAAGGTGAATCAATATCGGGTAAGATGGGGCCGCTGGCATAGATCAGGGCAATCTGATTTTCTCCAGCAGTGCGTGCACGTTGTGGTGGATTCAACATGCTGAACAGCTGCATAAGTCCAGCGAAACTGTTCATATCCGGGACTGTTCGCTTACGTTCAAAACTCGGCTTGACGACCTGTACCTCTTTGTCTTCAGATGCAGTTTTTAGTGTCGTCACCAATTCGTCGTAGTATTGCAAAGCGTCAACTAATTTTTCCTGCTTTGCCTCTTCTGCTGTGAAAGGACCGCGGTTTATCAAATCCGGTGCCGTTTCCGTGGAGATACCGTCTCGACTCTCAGCGATGTGGTTCAGCAATTGGGCATACAGATCATCAAGCAGTGCAGTCATCGACTCACGGAACTCATCCGACATACCGTCGCGCATATAGGGTTCAACACCGGATTTGTATTTTCCCATTGCCAGCATATCTGCCTCAATATCCAGTTTGTCCAGTAGCCCTTTATAGAAAAGGATTTCGGCACGTAAACCGGTTAAATTGAGGCTTCCGGTAGGCATTAGGACGATGCGATCCATCGTAGCGGCGAGGAGATATTCGGCATTACCACCACTTTCCAGATAACCGATCGTCTCTTTTCCTGTTTCGTGGAATTCGTTTAGTTTGGTGCGGATTTCTTGGAGCACTGCCCACCCTACGCTAACCCCTTCTATTTTGAAGATAATACCAGCGAGATCATCGTCTGTTTGGAGTGTATCTAATTTCTTAAAAAGTCCCCGAAGTGTCTTTGTTGAGGAGGTGCCAAAGGTGCTGAGCATTTTGGTGTCAGCGTAGGTGCCGCCCAGCGTGAATTCAGCGTATTTCTTAACGGGAGGCGGTGTTTCTTCTGCTGCGTGTTCCTCAGCAAATACCGGCGAAACGAGGATGAGCAACATTAATAGAAACGTGCATGTTTGTAGTAATTTCATGGATATATCCTTCTTTTGGGTATCTGGTTTAGCACTGCTATTTTACCACAAGGAGGAGATTATGTCAAGTTGTAAATTCTTATTAATTATGGGTTTTATGGCTAAGGTGAGTTGGTTTAAGATAGCTACTGTAGGAAGATAGGACAGAAACTTATCACAAAAGTTTCTTTGTTTTCCAGTACTATAGATTTCCATCTCCAATCTATTTTTTTCTCTGGGCGATCTTCTCCCAATCCCATAGGAGGATTGTGCCATCTATGCTTCCGCTGATAAGCGTTAGACCATCAGCAGAGAATGCCAAGGCATTGACTTCTCCCACATGCCCACTGAGAACAGCAAACTCGGTGCCAGTTTCTACATCCCAGAGTCGAATGCTGTTATCTTTACTGCCACTAACAAGATGTTTATCATCTGATGAGAATGCCAAGGTTTCAACTCGCCATGTATGGTTTCCTGTGAAGATTAAAGGATTCGGATTGGCACTAACCTCTGATAGCATAACTGATCCATTCTCGCCACCACTGGCAAGACGTGTACCATCTAAGGTAAATGCTAAACTTATCTTGTGTAAAAAAGTTACGGGAAGTTCGGGAGCTCCTGCTTCATGCGTTGTGAGAGTTGTTAGCAGATGCCGTCTATTTAAGTCCCATAACCAGATTGTGCCAAGTGCGCTCGCGCTGGCAAGCGTTCTGCCGTTTGGCGAAAACGATAGATTGTTTACCCACTCTGCACTTGGACTTATTGTGCCATCTCCATATTCTAATTTTCTACCGGAATTTATATGTTCTGTGAGATCCAAGAGCAGCGTTCCGGTGCGTACGTCCCATATTCGGATGCTTCTATCTCGACTGCTACTGGCAAGGCGTGCGCCATCCGCTGTAAATGCCAAAGCGTTGATGCTACCCGTATGTCCTATCAAAGTTGAGAACGGTTTTTCCATGTGCATGTTCCATAGCCGGATTGAGCCATCCTCACGCCCGATGACCACTGTTGTGCTATCCGGTAAAACCGCAAATGCCTTAACCTCGCCAATCTCCTGGATATATTTGATAAGATTCGTCCAAATCTCTGTCAAGTCTCGCAGCGTCTTTCCGGTGTTGATATCCCGCAACTGGACACCGCTTGTACTCAAACTGATAAATGCGTTATCATTCACCGGTAAAGTAGTCAGTTTGGGATGCTTTGTGAGGGTTGATATAATTTTGCTTGTACGCACGTCCCACAATTGGAGAGAACTATGTGTAGTTGCGATGGCAAGTGTTTTACTATCAGGGGAAAACGTTATACCAATAGCACCGCGGCGGTCGGGTGGTGCGAGTTCGGGCTGTGGAATTGTGAGGCTTGATATCAAATCTCCTGTGTTCACCTCCCAGAGTTGAACTGCTGCTGTAATCTGATTGGCAGTAGCAAACATTTTACCATCCGGGGAGAACGATACAAAAGGGATCAGCCACTGATCCTTCACTTGCTGCGGTATAACTGTAGACAATTCGTCTCCTGTTTTCATATTCCAGATCCGAATCTTGCTACGCGTGGTATTTATGTGATCACCAGTGTTGTCAGGGTTCTGCGCTACACTCCGTTCGGTTTCCACGCCAGCAAGCAGAGTGCCATCTGGAGAAAATACCAGTCCTCGAACAGGGCTTTGAACTGACTGCGCCGACATGAGGGTCGGATGTAAGTTTCCAGTCCGAACGTCTCCCAACCGGATTACTGCGTTAGAAACCCCATTGACAACCATTACTCCTGAGCGGGTAGCCGCGAAGGTTTTACCGTCCGGCGAAAGTGCAAACGCCAGAAGCGGTTCATCCCGCTCATATTCTGCTGGGCTTCTTGGTCCCTTTAATGTTAAACTTGACCGTCCATCTTTTGTAAGTGGGGATCCGCCCTTACGTCCTAAAATGTCTGATAGCAAGCGTCCCGAGTTGACCTCCCATATTTTAATCCTGCGCTCGCCAGTGCCCTCTAAACTGGTAAGGGTTTTCCCACCTGCTGAGAAAGTCAATGCTATGACTGGAATTCCTTCCAGAGGATTCACAAATGCCTCCTCATTTTTGAAGAGCGTGTGACGTTCACTGTAGGTAGTAAGGTCTGAAAGTCTAATTGTGCCGTCTTTACTCGCACTCGCAAGCAGTTTACCGTCTGGAGAGAATACTAACGTGTTTATCGTGAGTGTGCCACCAGCACCAGAAAATACTGACGTGCTAAACCCTCCTCTATGTCCAGGGAGTAGCGCGAGTTCTTTACCGGTCCGCGTGTCATAGAGCCAAATCCCTACGGAACTTGCTACTGCGATTTGAGAACCGTCCGGAGAGAATTCTATGGCAGTTATTTTCCCTTTACCGAGCCGGGCTTTTGCCGCCTCGGGTAGACCCCATGTCGTAGACTCTTGGGTGTATCCGTTTGACAGAAGTAATGTCGGTATCAATAGAAGCGTAAGGATAAGGTATTTCACTATTTTTTATTTCTGTAACAGGCACGATGTGTTTCTGTTGGTCATGAGAGATGCAGCTTTCAGTCCGCAATATGGTTTGCAACGAGGGTCAAATCCAGAATATTTACGATGCCGTCGCCGTTGAGGTCTGGTGAATTTTCCCCAAAACGTGAGGCAATGAAGGTGAGATCCAAAATGTTGATGATCCCGTCGGCGTTGACATCCCATGGGGTTTGAGCAAGAGACGGTGCGAGGTCCCATAAGAGAATTGTACCATCATGACTTGAACTGGCAAGGTTCCAGCCTGTAGCAGTACCGAAATCAGCGGATGTTTGGTTCGGCGAAAATGAAACGGTGCTGATAGCAGCAGCACTTGTAATTGAAAGCACGTTTGTATGCCCTGTTAAGAGTGCAAGTTGTTCACCAGTAGATGCCTCCCAGAGGCGAATGGTGTTGTCGTGACTGCCGCTGGCGAGTAGACTGCCATCTGGCGAGAATGCCAAGGTTGTGACATCGTGTGCGTGTCCTCTCATAAAGTAGAGGACATGTTCGCCCGTGTCTGCACGCCACAAACTAATGCCGCCGCGGTGGGTGCCGATGGCAATCGTTTTCTTATCCGGCGAGAATGCGACGACGGTGTTGAGGCCCGGATCAAGTCCTCTACCGATTTCAGGCGTTACGGATTTTTCTGTATAGACATCCCATACCCGAAGTGTTTCCGGTCCCTTCCATCCGCCACAGGCACGCAGGCTACCATCATGCAAAAACGTTAACCCATCAGCCCCTTGCCTGTCGAAAGTAGCTTGCAATTCGCCAGTGTGTGTATTCCATACTCGAATCGTCCCATCATGACTGATGCTGGCAAGTCTGTTCCCGTCAAAAGAAAAAACGGCGGCAAAAATCCTTCCCGTATGACCAGAGAGCGTAACATGTCGTTCTTGGGTGGAGGTATCCCATAGGTACATCATGCCATCCCAATCTGCGCTGACGAGGGTTGTCCCATCTGGTGAGAATGCCACAGTTGAAATTACATCGGTGTGCTCCTCAAGGACTACTTGGAATTTCCCTGTAGACGAATCCCACAAGCGAACGAAGTTGCCCCGTGAACCCCCTCCACTGGCAATAGTGGTACCATCAGGGGAGCATGCCAGCGTCGTGAAACCTTCTGTCCACCCTGTAAGGGGTGTCTGAAATTCTTTAGTTCGGGTGTCCCAAAAATGAAGCACGCTATCTTCACTTGCACTGACCAGCGTTGTTCCAGAAGCGTCTCCGCCATCTGGTGAGAAGGCGAGTGCCCGGATGTCAGAAGTATGTCCCTCAAGCGTTGCGTTAAGCCCCCCAGTGCGAGCATCCCACAAACGCACCTTGTTATCCCGATGTCCACTCGCCAATATTGTGCCATCGGACGAGAGCGCAAGTGCCGGGATGCCACGGGTGCTTTCTCTGAACATGAGGGTTGATAATTGGCGACCTGTCCCAACATCCCACAAGAGGATGGTGGTGCCAGAACCACTCGCTGCCAAGATTGCGCCGTCCGGTGAGAAAACGAGTCCATAGAGGAAACCCAAATTAGTGTCGAGCGTCTTCATCAATTTACCCGCGGATGGATCCCAGAGTTGGATGTCGCCCTCCGAGTCTCCACTGGCGAGGATCTTTCCATCTGGTGAAAACGCCAAGGCGTATGTCCACCTTGCAGGTCTTGCCAGGACGTTTTCTTGCCTACCTGTGTTTGCATTCCATAAACGAATCTCATTTGGACTTGCACTTGCGATCGTTTTTCCGTCTGGGGAGAATGCAACGCTATAGACAAAATTCTCATGTCCATAGAGCGTGGTCCGGTGTTGCCCTGTTTTAGCATCCCAGATCCGAACTGTGCGGTCCAAACTGACACTGGCAAGTGTCATGCTGTCGGGTGAAAACGCAGCTGCCTGAACCCAGCCTGTATGTCCGGTGAGCAGAGCGATTTCTTCATGGGTGCGCGCATCGTAGAGCCAAACCCCAATTGAACTGACGACAGCAAACTGTGTGCCATCCGGTGAGAATTCTATATCAGTAATAAAACCTTTGCCGAACCGGACTTTAGCACCCTCAGGCAAATTTCTGTAACGAGAGTCTTGGGTATGAACATTTGGCGGCAGCGCGAATAGCACTAACAAGAGGAATGTGAGGGAAATCAGGCATAGGAAACTGGATAGTTTTTTCTTTATCATAAAACGCCTCCTAAAAGGGTTTTCAGGGGCGAGGCACCCTCGCCCGCACGGGTTAGGCAGCCCAACCCCTACAAAACTGATCACGATTTCACTTATTTTCCGAGGTGATTCGCTATAAGCACCAGATCCAGAATATTAACGATGCCATCGCCATTGAGATCGGGTGTGTCCTGCCCGAACTGTGATGCAATTAATGTTAAATCCTGAATGTTTACAAGTCGATCACCGTTAAGATCCCATGGATTTTGTGGAGGTTCAAATTCCCACAGGAGGATTGTATTATCCGTACTCGCGCTGGCGAGCGTGGTGCCATCTGGCGAAAATGCGAGTGAAGTGACATCATTCCTATGACCATAAAGGGTTTTGTAGTGTTCACCCGAATGGACGTTCCACAATCGGATCGTTTCGTCGCCACTTGCGCTGGCAAGCGTCGTGCCATCTGGCGAGAATGCCACTGCCCGGACATAAGCCTCATGACCTTGAAGGGTTAAAGAACGCGGCGTTGGTTCTCCTACAGTTAATTTCCACAATCGGAGCGTACCATCCTGACTGCCGCTCGCAAGAACCCAGTTATATTGAGGCGCGCTGTTCGGCGAGAATGCCAAAGCGCGAACGCCATCTGTATGCGCTGTTAGCGTCATCAGCGGTCTATCAGTATGCGGACGATCTGCGTCGAGATGCCACACTTGAATTGTACCGTCCCCGTTTCCGCTCGCGAGGAACATTTTAGATGTGTCTTGGAGGTCCGGTGAAAATGCCAATGCGTAAGTCCAGCGCGTGTAGGTTTCAAGCCTGCCGATTTGCTGTGCAATATCCGTATCCCATAGCCGTATGATTGTATCTTCCCAACCGCTTCCACTGGCAAGGGTTTTTCCGTCTGGTGCGAACGCCAACGACTGAACCTCACGCCTCTGTCCTTCAAACGTAGTTTTGAGTTCAGCCGTGTGTGTGTTCCACAAACGAATCGTCTTATCCCGGCTGCCGCTGGCGAGTGTTGTGCCATCTGAGGAAAATGCCAATGCACTGATACGATGGGTATGCCCTTCAAGGGTATCCTTCAAGGCACCGGTGTCTGGATTCCACAATTGGATTGTATTCTCGGGCCAATCGCCGCCGCTGGCAAGCGTCGCGCCATCTGGTGAGAACACCACCTCCGTACCGACGTTTACATGTCCGTTAAGAATGAAGCGCGGTTGTTCTATGTTTAAATCCCATACTCGAATTGTATCGTCCTCACTCACAGTTGCGACAGTTGCTTCATCTGGCGAAAACGCTATAGCCGTAACGCTACCTGTGTGTCCATGGAGCGCATTTCTATGTTCGCCAGTATAGACATCCCACATCCTCAGTACGTTGTCGTGCCAACCACCGCCACTCGCGATCGTTTTGCCATCAAGTGAAAATGCGAGGGTATAGATTGAATCGTAATGGGTTCTGATCGCTAACTGTTGTTGCCAAGTGTCAGTGTTCCACAGTTGAATCATGCGTCCTGCTCCATTGCTGGCAAGGGTTTTTCCATCCGGTGAAAACGCCAGAGCAGAAACATATCCTGTATTTCCGGTGAGCGTAGTAATGGTTTCGCCTATGTGCGGGTTCCACACTCGGATTGTGTAGTCCTGGCCTGCACTCACAAGGGTTGTCCCATCTGGCGAAAACGCTGCTACCCTGATGCCACCGGTGTGCCCCGTGAGTGTGTTCCGATGTTCCCCAGTTTCTGCATCCCACAAAAGGATTCGCTTGTCCCCACTCCCACTTGCAAGGGTTTTCCCATCCGGCGAGAACGCTAAAGTCTCAACCGAGTCACTATGCATTGTGAGTGTTGCGCGGTGTTGTCCAGTAGACGCGTCCCACAACCGAATCGTATTGTCGCCACTTCCAGTGGCAAATATTCTGCTATCTGGCGAGAATGCCACAGCACGAATGCGTTCACTGTGTCCAGTGAGCAATGCGAGTTCTTTTCCGGTGTGTGCATCGTATATCCAAGTACCGATTGAACTTGCAACGGCAAAGCGAGCACCATCGGGTGAAAAAGCAATATTGCCAGTTATTTCGCCTTTTCCGATGATCCGTTTCGCGCCTTCGGGTAAGCCCCATGTTGTGTAGTCTTGGGTATACCCATTTAACAGAAGTAGGGTTAATAATAGAAACATAAAGATGAGGTGTTTCATGGCTTGTTACTCCCGTGGCGACCACAACGCGTCTCTCCTGATCAGAAAAGATTGTTCTTCTATTTTCCAAAGTGCTGTGCGACGAGCACTAAATCCAAAATGTTGACGATGCCGTCACTGTTAAGGTCTGGTGTCGCTTGTCCGAGACGTGCGGCAACAAAGGTTAAATCTAAAACGTTTACAACACCGTCGGCGTTGACATCCCAAGGTCTTGGTATAGATGCTAACGACCATAGTTGGATTGTGCCATCAAGGCTTGCACTTGCGAGTGTTCTGCCGTAAGTATGGCTTGACGCTTCCTCTCCATTAACGAGTAAAAACGCTAATGCAAGGACTGGCGCGGTATCGCCTTCAAAAATTGCCTGTAATTGTCCTGTCTGTGGGTGCCACGTACGAATTGCGTTATCCCGACCCGCGCTTGCGAGCGTCCCGCTATCCGGTGAGAATGCTAAGTCGAAAACCGGCTCGGTGTGTCCTTTAATGGTTGTCAGGAGTTGCCCGGTGTACGTATTCCATAGGTGAATTGTACTTTCTGCGTCTCGACTCCAATATCCGCCGCTTGCCAACGTTTGATTGTCAGGCGAGAAGGTGAGTGCTGTGATTGAATCTGTATGTGCGGGGAGACTGTGTCGGAGTTGCCCGGTTTCTACATCCCATAACAAGATTGTGCCGTGAAAGCTTGTGCTGGCAAGTGTTTTGCTATCCGGTGAGAATGCCAATGTGGTGACCATATCCGAGTGTCCGTGAAAGACTGAGGTGCGGGTAGGCAGGTTTGTGGTTAAGTTCCAGAGACGAATTTCTTTGAAACTTCCACTGGCGAGGGTGTTACCATCCGGTGAGAATGCCAAGGCTACAACGGGGTGGGTATGCCCTATGAAATCTGTTCTGTGCTCACCAGTGCGAGCGTCCCAGAGGCGGATAGTAGCATCTTCGCTCGCGCTTGCAACTGTTCGGTTATCAGGCGAGAATGCTAAAGCGGTCCCGGTATCCAGTAGCCCAGAGAGCCGTGCCAATTCTTTCCGAGTATAGGTATCGTACAACGTGATACCATTGGCGATAGCGATAGCGAAGTGTGTGCCGTCAGTGGAGAATTTTATGGCATTTATTGCTGTTGTATTGGAGGGGGTTTCGCTACTCTCTGACGCGCGCCATTGTGTTCCATCTTGAGCGGAACTGTTCGGTAGGAGCGCGACATAAATGAATAGAAGGATAAAAATTAGGAGCTGCCGCACGGTCAGTTTCCCTCTGCTTGTCCATAGGACAAACCGGTACTGATAAGGTTTAGTATTTTCTTTGCCAATTGCACCACATGCGTACGAGGGAAACATCACCGGGATAATCTGCTTAAAGAATGTACCTGCTCAAATCTTGGTCTTTGACGATTTCATCCAACTCTGATTTGACATAGTCGGCATCGATAGTGATCTCTTTTTTATCGAGTTCAGGTGCATCGAAAAAGAGATTTTCAAAGAGTTTCTCCATAATGGTGTGCAAGCGGCGTGCCCCGATGTCTTCGACGGATTCGTTAACTTGGAACGCGAGCGCGGCGATTTCGTCAATCGCGTCATCAGTAATAGTCGCCTCTATCCCTTCAGTTTTGAGGAGTGCGGTATACTGTTTTACTAACGCGTTTTTCGGTTCCGTCAAAATAGATTTAAAGTCATTCTTATTCAGGCTTTTCAGTTCCACTCGAATTGGAAATCTACCTTGTAGTTCTGGGATGAGGTCAGAGGGGCTTGAAACATGAAACGCGCCGGCGGCGATAAACAGGATGTGGTGTGTGCGCACCGCGCCGTATTTCGATGTCACCGTGCTACCTTCAATGATAGGCAGGATATCACGTTGCACACCTTCTCGGGAGATATCGGGTCCGTGGCGAGATTCTCTACCTGCGATCTTGTCAATTTCGTCCAAAAAGACAATACCGGAGTTTTCAACACGCTGAATGGCTTCGCTGATAACAGCATCCATATCAATGAGTTTTTCAGATTCTTCTTGCATCAAGATAGTGCGTGCCTCGGAGACCGGAACGCGTCGTTTCTTCGTCTGATTCGGGAGGATGTTACTAAACATATCCTTGAAGTTGATATCCATCTCCTCAATGCCGCCGGGCGAGAAGATTTCAACAAAGGGCATACTCTGATGCTTGACATTGATTTCAACAGGTTTATCCTCGAGTCTACCTTCACGTAGCCATTCTCTAAATTTTTCACGGGTTTTGAGATGGCGTTCTCGCTCTTTCTCTCGGTCTTCTTCGGCTTCGGTTTCCGCGTCGGGGCCGAGGTCGAAGGGTAGCTGAAGTGCCACGTCGTCATTCTCTTCCTCAGGTTCGTCAAGCATATCCTTTTCTAAGCGGGGACGCTCCTGCAAAGAGCGTGGAATCGGAAAAATACAATCGAGGAGGCGTTCTTCAGTGAATTCCCGTGCTTTTTCCTCAACAACCTCGGTCTGTTCGGCTTTGACGCGGCTAATGGCTGTCTCAGTGAGATCACGAATCATGGATTCAACATCTCGACCGACGTAGCCAATTTCGGTATATTTTGATGCCTCTACCTTGATGAAGGGGGCATCAACAAGACGTGCAAGCCTGCGTGCGATTTCAGTTTTACCGACACCTGTTGAACCTATCATGATAATGTTCTTAGGTGAGACTTCGTCTTGCATATCCTCACCCAACATCTGTCGCCGCGAACGATTACGGAGTGCGATAGCGACACAACGTTTTGCCTCAAACTGCCCGATGATATATTTATCCAGTTCCTCGACAATCTGCCGCGGCGTAAGTGCATCTGCTAAAGTGCTCTTTTCATGTGTTTTATTTGATTTCTCCAAAGTTTCATTAGTTATCAGTCGTCAGTCGTCAGTTTTCAGTTAGGAGGCGTTGGGATTACCGCAAGGTGTTTGGTGAACCCGAGCCCGCTTGTAGCTGTTAACTGTTAACTGATAACTCCTCCTCTATTGTGTCGGTTTCAATTCGTGCATTGGTATAGATACAAATTTCACTTGTGAGTTGAAGTGCCTCTGAAACAATCTCTTTTGCGGTCAAGTCTGAGTATTTGAGCATGGCTTTTGCGGCTGCGAGGGCAATAGATGAACCCGAACCGATGGCGATGACATCGTCGTCCGGTGCGATCACATCGCCGTTTCCAGAAATAAGGTAGCTGTCGTTAGCGTCAGCAGCGATCATTAGGGCGTCTACTTGTCTAAGCACTCTGTCACTACGCCATTCCCGTGCGAGTTCTACTGCTGACTTCTGAAGATTTCCACGGTACTGCTCAAGTTTCTTCTCCAAATTTTCATAGAGTGTGATTGCATCCGATGCGGAACCTGCGAACCCGATCAGCACTTTGTCGTTATGGATTTTGCGAATTTTGCGTGCCCCATGTTTAATCGCTGTATCGCCTAAAGTGACTTGCCCGTCGCCTCCAATAGCGACTTGGGCATCGCGCCGAACGGCTAAAATCGTTGTTGAACGAATTCGCATGCTTTTGATTTTCCTCTCCTGCCAATTAAGGTTATGTGCGAATGGGCATCCTATTTTTAGATGTAAAACAGCAGAAAACTGAGAAACTGCAGTGCCCCTATAAAAATGCCGCACCGTATCCCTGCGATACCGCCGTGTTGTTCCCTCAGAAAACTGCCAGCGACCCCGAAAAAGTAGGGACACAGTAGAAAGGTGAGTAGAAAAGCGAGCGGCACAAAAATTGGTACAGACGCAATCTGTGGTATCTGGTCGACTTGTATTGCATTCCACTCCCACAGATGTAATGCGCCAAGCGCGTAAATTATGATACTTCCAACGGCGGCACCGATACCCGTGACACCTGCTGCTAACATCGCGGTTCCGATCGAACCGCCGCTTGGATTTTCAGCATCCGATGCAAAACGGATTTGGCAAATCGCTGTGAGCCTTTGATAACAGTAGGCTGCGAGCGTAGCAAACACTACCCAGTTTAAGATTATCGGAATGGGTGTCGTTATATTCACCAAAAAATCTGACTGATAGACGATGAGGCGTACTTTCCGTGAGAAAAGCCAGTCCATCGGAGCGTACGTCAGCACTGTTGCTAACCCAAAAATAGAACTGCTTGAGAGCAGTGACGTATCTTCATCAGTTTGTCGGACACAGTAAAGAAATAAAGAGACCGCAATCAACACATTTGGATAGAGAATCCAAATAGTTCCAATGCGGCTTGCTATTAAGAACGTTAGAAGCGTTGTAACTGTTACAGCAAAAACCGATTTGTCCGTTTTGGTTCCCATATATCTCTCAACTAATATTGTTTATCCTTAACTTTTCCGCTCAAATCTCAAATTTAATCACCAATTGGTCTCCGGTTAGTTTTGCACCTGTTGTTTTTTTCGTGGAGAGGGTTCGTGGTAATGCGACGTGTTGCTTAAAGCCACCGATTGTGACGATCAATTCATCGCCATGTTTTGTCAATCCAATTTCCTCTTTACTTAGAAAAGGCAGACGCATAGACAATTGATAGGCATTTGCTGTTTTCTGGAATTGATACGGTTTTTCTTTAGAAAACTGATCTGCTGGATTAATTTCGGAATAGAGTGCTTCTGCTAATCGGTGCAGCCCCTTTTCTCCGACAATTTCTTCTGCGAAGAGGTTCACTTTCCAGATTGGCACGTCCGAGAAATAGTCCATTGCCTCTTTAATATAGTGTTGTTGTGCCTGTTTCCAAGCTTCAAAGTATGCGGCATCAACACCCTCCGGAAAGATGCGATTGATAATCACTGCGTCTATACAGAGTCCATAAAGGCAAAAGTACATAAATGCGCGTTGTGTCTCTTTGATAACAATTTTTTCTGGGTTCGTTACCAAGCGTACCGTCGTGATCTTGGGGTCTGTCAGCACATTGTCAATCCCTTCCAATTTATCAAAAAGGTCTTGGATATTTTGGAAATAGTTATCTCGGGGGATCGGAACAGAACTCACTTTTTCGATGACGGGACCGGCAATCTTCGCCAGATTGCGTTCCAACTTGAAGATATGGTTCATGTACCACTCCAAGGTCGTCGGGATACTCACGAATCGGAGCGATTCCCCGGTGGGTGCGCAGTCGAGGATAATTACATCGTAACTCTTTTCGCGAACATATTGGTTGATATAGAGGAGCGCGCAAATCTCCTCCATCCCTGGAAACACGGCTATCTCCTCTGCTACGAGACTGTCAAGCCCAGAGCGATTCAACAACGAACGAATATAGTTGTAAACGTCGTCCCAGTATTCGATAATTGCTTCTTGAACATTAATTTCTTGTATCCAGAGATTTTCCCTGATTTGGATCTGTTTTTCTTTGCGCTGGCGGACGAGTTTTTCGTGGTTATCAAAAGCGTCACGGAGTGAATGTGCGACATCCAGCGAGATTACGATTGTCTTATAACCGAGCTGAGAAAGTTTGATGCCCGTGGCAGCGGCGATAGTGGTTTTGCCGACCCCACCTTTACCTGTGTAAAGGATAATGCGCATTATTAAGTTCCTATGTATTGTAGTTTGTATGGTACTTTTTATAGTATAACACAATAAAAACCAGTATGCAAAGAAGTGTTGTATATACCGGAGCAGGGTCATTCAATTTTAAGAAATTATTGGATTGGATGTCTTTTTTTCAGGATCCGCTGCGACAGGCTGCGACAGGCTGCGAAAATTTCTGCGTTTTGTTTTAAAACATAACATATATAAAGTATTAACGCCTACGCAAAGGACGACACCAAAAACCGACAATTGAATGACCCTGTATACCGGAAAATGAACACTTGCATTAAAAGTTAAGAAAAAGATATAATAATACTTGAACAACATTATGGGGTGCTCTTATCTGAGTAGGAGCTGAGAAAACACCCATTGAACCTGATCTGGGTTATGCCAGCGTAGGGAAATAGCAAGAGTCGTTGTCAGTTATCAGCACTCAGTAGTCAGTTAACTTCTTGTAGCGGTTAGAAATTGTGTCACTGCCACAGCACACCTCTTTAGCTCTCACTGCGAGGCAAACTGAAAACCAATAACTGATAACTAATAAAGCTGCTTCCTTTTGGCATATACCGAAAATGGAAGGCGGCTTTTTTACGTTAATAAGGAGTTGATGCGTATGTTCAGTAAATTCGCGGTCCCTATAGCGATCCTATTCGCAGTTTTAGGGATATGGGAAGGAACTGTGTATGTTTTTGATATACCGCGCTACATTCTACCAGCACCGTCGAAAATTGTAGTGACACTATTTGTGGAACATACGCAATTACTGAAACATACGCTTGTAACCTTGGAAGAGATGCTCCTTGGGTTTGTCCTTGCAGTTAGCATCGGCATTCCGTTAGCCGTACTGATGTTCGAGTTTCCGATGCTGGAGAAGGCCTTTTATCCGTATGTCATCGGTTCACAAACGGTGCCGGTGTTTGCTATTGCTCCGCTTTTGGTACTGTGGTTTGGCTTCGGGATCGCTTCAAAAGTCGTTATGGCGGCCCTGATTGTGTTCTTCGCGATCGTGCTGAACACCTTAGACGGTTTGAAATCCACCGATCCGGACACGGTCAACCTATTTCGGATTTTGCGGGCGACTCGGTGGCAAATACTCTGGAAAGTGCGCATCCCGTCGGCGTTGCCATTTATCTTTTCAGGTGCGAAGATCGGTATATCAATTTCTACGATTGGCGCGGTCATCGGTGAATGGGTAGGAGCCAAAGCAGGACTCGGATACCTGATGTTGTACGCGAATGGGCAGCTCCAAGTTTCATTGGTATTTGCAGCTATTTTCTGTTTAACACTTTTAGGTTTAGGTCTCTTTGGATTGATGACGCTGCTGGAGCGTTACGTAATGCCGTGGCGGCATCAGCACAACACATTAGATACTCGATAGGCGTGCCTCACGCCTATCGGACAATCAGAAAGGAAAATCTCATGAAAACAACAATTTGCTTAATGTTTCTCATCAGTTGTGGTATACTTTTAACAGCCATCAGTCATCAGCCATCAGCCATCAGCAAACACTGGTTTGTCGCAGATGCCAACGCAGATAAACACCAAGACGAGTCGTCTAAAACCGAAAGCCAGAAACCGAAAGCCACTGCAGAGAAGGTTACGTTGCTTCTTGATTGGGCACCCAACATAGACCACGCGCCGCTTTATGTTGCGCAAGAGAATAAGATCTTTGCCAAACATGGATTGGAAGTCGAATTACTCTGGGGTGGCGATCCAGATGCCCCACTCAAATTGGTGGCGGCAGGGAAATATCCGTTTGCCGTTAGTTACCAACAGAGTGTGACAATTGCGCGAGCTAGTGAAGAAGTTTTGCCGGTCAAAGCAATCGGCTTACTCGTCGAGCATCCGCTTAACACGATTAGTTTTCTGAAGAAGACCGGCATTAAAACGCCCGCAGATTTCAAAGGAAAAAAAATCGGATACACAGTCGCACCGTTGGATGTCCTTCTGTTTAACGCCATCGCGGCAAATGCTGGATTATCCGAAGATGACTACGAATTGATAAACGTAGGCGCGAATATTGTGGCACCTATGCTAAGCGGTCAAATTGATGCGGTGATCGGACCCTTTCGGAATTACGAGATTAACCTGCTGAAACTTGAAGGGGCAGAAGCCGGTTATTTCGCACTTGAGAAATACGGTATTCCGGACTATTATGAATTAGTAATTATTACGAACGACGCTTACTTGGAAAACCGTCGAGAAACAGGTAGAAAACTGATGCTGTCGATCCAGGAAGCGATTAAATTTACGAAGGAAAAACCCGATGCTGCGCTTCAGCTCTTTTTTCAGGCAAACCCTGATGCCAGTAAAGAATTAGAAGAATTAGCATTTCGGGATACACTTGATGTATTCGCGACAACACAGGTGCAATCCGTCGAAAAATGGGACGCTTTTGCAAAATTTGCCTATGAAAAAGGGTTAATCCCCAAAAGAGTCAAAGCAAAAGATTGTTTTATTAATATATTGGAAGAATAGTCGCTTTACCTACGAAATTAGTGCGTTAAATTGAGAAAGAAAAATCGTTGTGTCCCCAAAATTCGCTTTTTTTAAAGATGAAGAATTGGGTATAATAACACTTGAAAAACATTATGGAGTGCTCTCACCTGCTTAAGAGTTGAGAAAACGCCCTTTAAACTTGATCTAAAGAACGATGGGCTGTCTTCGCAAAATTCGCCCATTAAAAAGGATTGATTTTCAAAACAGTCAAAGAAAAAAATTGATTTATCAATCTATCAGAAAAGGTGAATAATGACAAATAAGAAGATTCTCATCATTGGTGGGGGTGTGATTGGACTTGGTATCGGGTGGCAGCTGGCGAAAGCGGGTGCCGCTGTCACCATTTATGAGCGCGGGCAAGCCGGACGCGGTGCCTCTTGGGCGGCTGCCGGTATGCTCGGTCCAATTGCTGAAGCACATAGCGACGAACTCGACCTCCTCAAACTCAGCAATCAAAGTTTAGCACGCTACCCAGAATGGGTCGATGAGTTAGAGACAGAAACAGAGATGTCAATCGGTTACCGAGCAGAAGGCACGCTCATTATAGGCATTGAACCTGATGATGCAATTCAACTCCGGCATGCTTATACCTTACAACAAAATTTAGGGTTGAATGTCGAGTGGTTGAGTGGACAAGAAGCACGTGAAATTGAAAGTGCACTTTCACCATACGTAACTGCAGCTGTTCGTTGTGAAACTGACCATCAAGTTGATAACCGACTGATGGCTCAGGCACTCCAGCGTGCCTATCAGGGGCGCGGCGGTGTGTTGCATCAAAATAGCACTGTTGAAAGAATTGTCATAGAAAACGGAACCGCAACTGGTGTTCAAACACAAGACGGTTTTCAGAGCGCAGATGTGTGTATTCTCGCCGCGGGGTGTTGGTCTGGGCAGATCAGCGGGTTACCGGATACGATTATCCCTCCCGTACGTCCCGTGAAGGGACAGATGTTGGCGTTGCAAATGCGGGAGGGCATTATGATCACAAACGTCATTCGTACCGTCAAGGCGAGGTATCCGATGCCGGTATATTTAGTCCCGAGAACCGATGGTAGACTTATCGTCGGGGCAACAACCGAGGAGCTGGGATTTGACACGGATCTAACCGTTGGCGGTGTATATGAACTCCTCCACGGGGCATGTGAAGCGGTGCCGGGTATCTACGAACTGCCACTTATTGAAACGTGGACAGGTTTACGTCCTGGTAGCGGAGACAACGCTCCCATACTCGGTAAAACACCTGTCGAGAATTTGATATACGCAACAGGGCACTATCGCAACGGCATCTTACTCACACCCATCACAGCTTACGAGATCTCAAAACTGATTCTGACGGGTGAAACTTCAGAGACAATCGCCCCGTTTCGATTGGACAGGTTTTCAAAGGCGTAGGATCTGTGGATGTTTTTCAACGGTTCGTCAGCGTTCCGAAGTTGCCGGCGGTTAGTCCCACGTCTTTCAGGCAAAGTGAAAAAAATGTATTGGCAGAATAGTCGCTTCATCTACTGAATTAATGGCAAATAAAAAAGTTCTCATCATCGGTGGTGGTGTGATCGGACTCGGTATCGGGTGGCAGCTGGCGAAATCGGGTGCCGCCGTCACCATTTACGATCGTGCTGAAGCTGGGCGCGCTGCCTCTTGGGCAGCCGCTGGGATGCTCGCTCCCCTCGCTGAAGCACATAACGAAGAACCGGAATTGCTCAAACTCGGCTGTCAAAGTTTAGAACGTTATCCGCAATGGGTTCGCGAATTAGAGGCGGAGGCAGAGATGTCCGTCGGTTATCGGGCAGAAGGCACGCTCATTGTTGGATTAGAGCCTGATGATACACATCAACTGCGGCATCTCCACATTTCACAACAGGACTTAGGATTAGATGTCGAGTGGTTGACTGGAGGCACAGCACGTGAAATCGAACCGGCTCTCTCACCTCGTGTGACTGCAGCTATTCGCTGCGCGACCGATCACCAAGTTGATAACCGTCTGATGGTAAAGGCACTCCAGCGTTCCTTTCAGGTTTGTGGAGGCATGCTGCATGAAAATAGCACCATTGAGAGCATCGTTATAGAAAATGGCATCGCAACTGGTGTTCAAACACAAGGCGGTTTTCGGGCAGCTGATACGTTAATTCTCGCAGCAGGATGCTGGTCTGCCCAGATTGAAGGACTGCCAGGTGCCCTCCGCCCACCGGTACGTCCTGTGAAAGGGCAGATGTTGGCGTTTCAGATGGAAGCCGGTATTACTGTTAAGAATGTCATCCGTACTGTCAGGGCAAGGTATCCGATGTCGGTATACCTGGTACCAAGAACCGATGGCAGACTTATCGTTGGCGCGACGAGTGAGGAAATGGGATTTGACACACGTTTAACGGGTGGTGGCATGTTTGAACTGCTCCGCGGCGCGTGGGAAGCAGTGCCGGGCATTTACGAGCTGCCACTTCTGGAGACATGGACGGGCTTACGTCCCGGCAGTAGAGACAATGCGCCTATACTCGGCGAAACGCCCGTCGAGAACTTGATATACGCAACGGGACACTATCGCAACGGTATCTTACTCACACCCATTACGGCTTATGAGATAGCCAAACTGATTTTGACGGGTGAGACTTCAGAGACAATCGCTCCGTTTCAACTAAACCGGTTTTTAAGGTAGCAGGCACCTGCTGCGTGCCATAAGTAACCACACTTGAAAAAATGAAAATACACGTGAATGGCGAAGAAACAGAGGTTTGCCTCAATTCAAATGTTTATGACCTGCTCATCGCTTTGGAATTAGATCCGGGGCAGGCGGGTATCGCTGTCGCTGTGGATCGGGAAGTTATTCCGAAAGCGGCGTGGCAGGCGACGGAACTTCGTGAAAATAGCGATGTAGAGATAATACGCGCTGTCCAAGGCGGATAGTGTGTAAGAGAAAGATTAGAAGGATAGAATTATCCAATCTTCCATCCTTCTAATCTTCCATACTTTTCTGATATTCTGATAAGTGCTACTTCCGAATCAACATCTTGCGGGTTGCCGTGAAATCGCCTGCGGTGAGGGTGTAGAAATAGACACCGCTTGCGACGGGTTCACCCACCTCGTTTTTGCCATCCCAATATGCTGCACGGCTGCGATGATCATACTTGCCGACTGCTTGATGTCCAAGTGCGAGTGTTCTTACTAATTTTCCATCCATAGCGTAAATGCGAACTGTCACATCCGCGGGTTTTGCTAATTGATAGGGTATCCACGTCTCCGGATTGAACGGGTTTGGGAAATTCGGCAGCAGTGCCGTCTCTTCAGGTGTCAACGCTGCAAGGAGTTGTTGTAAAAACAAAATCCCGCGCTGTGACCTTGCATCGGTGAGGTCTAATTGCTGTGCAGCGGAGAGCCACTGTTTCACCTCTGCAGCAGTGAACATCTCTAAGGCTTCGGGATATAGAGACGGTGCGGCGGCAGTTGTGCCTAATGCACCCGCAACGATGGCAAGATCCTGTATATTGACGACACCATCGCCGTTAACATCCGCACGATTTGTGCCTGTTTGCCCCAACTGTCCAGCAACTAACGCTAAATCCTGAATGTTGACAATGCCATCACCGTTCACATCTCCTTTAAGTAGCGTCGGTTCGGTTATCTCAGCATTTTCAACCGTTGGCAGAAAAGCTTTACCCGCACTATTCGTGAGCAGCACATCTGATAAGGTTAAAGTGGATGCCTTCGCTGCAATCACCTCAAAAGTCAATGTGGCAAGCGTGCCGTCCCCCTTGCTTTCGCCAGCGAGAGATACGGCGTTGAGTTTGATGAGATTGCCTTCGACGACGGGGTCCACAAAGAGCGCGCCCGCGGGTAGATAATCGCCATTGGCACTTGAGACGTAGTGCAAGGCAGTTTTATCAAACTGCAAGGTTGCCTGATACCCGGTGACGGCTTCGCTGCCTGTGATGTTCAACGAAAATTCCATCTGTGCGCCAACAGCAGGGGATGCGACTGAGGCGGGGGCGATGCTAACCCTCGCATCGGTCGTTTCAGGAACGTCAGTAGTGGTGGTTGGTGTATCTGTTTCCGGAACGTCAACAACTGTGGTGGGTGTCTCCGTTTCGGGAACGTCAGGCACTGTGGTTGGTCGTTTTGTTCCCCCGTATTCATAGGGTCCGATATCTACAGCGGCACCAGCCGGTCGTGCGGCACCGTCGAGATCATCGTCAGGGGCGTAGGCATTTGTCCCCGCATCAATCGCCGGACTTCCGGCTTGTAGATGGAAGTCTTTGCCGAGCGGATCCACAAGGAGCGGTGCGGCGGCAAGGTTGTTATTGGCGTTTTCCGCAAGTAGTTCCCAAAACGCCAAATCGTTGCCAAGTCCGCCACCGCCTTTTGTGACAATATCCTGCCTAATATTGTGAAATATGTTATGCGTAATTGGGAGATCGGAAGCACCGTCGATGTAGATAGCAACATGCATGCCGGTGAAGATGTTATTGTGGAGTCTGCTTTCGGGTGAGGACAACCAGATATGCGGTTTATATTTTCCTTCAGAGAGTTCATCAGAAGTCGTCATGAAAACATTATTGGTAATGTGAGCAGGTCTCCGTATACTTAACGTACCACCGCTATATTCATGATTATTGTCTTTTGTCGTATTGTTGAAAAAAATATTGTTGCTGATCTCTACGATACCTTCGATGTCCCTAAGACCGATCAAGATTCCGCCGGCCCCAAACACCGCGCTATTGCTATCAAAGATGTTGTGTGTAATATTACCGGTTAGTTTCTCAAAAACCGAGACTGCTCCTGTATTCTTTGCAAATTCATTGTAAGCAATATTACCGGTCATGTATCCAGCCCAAAAACCTCCAGCCCAGGTGCCCGGGCTAGCTGAATTGTTGGTAAAAGTGTTGTGCGTGAGATTCCCATTCATGGTTTCAACATAGACCCCTCCACCAGGTAATCCAAAGGTTGCATTGTTGGTAAAAGTGTTGTGCGTGAGATTCCCATTCATGGTTTCAACATAGACCCCTCCACCTTGAGCGTACCCCACAGTTGCATTGTTAGTAAAAGTGTTGTGCGTGAGATTCCCATTGAAGGTATTAACAGCGAGCCCTCCACCAGGTTTACGATCACCAGTTATTTTGTTATGATCAAAGATATTGTGGGTAACATCCCCATTTATTGTTTCAAACTGTACCCCACCGTTAAGGTATTGTCCTCCTGTACCTCCGATGAAGGTATTATCACTAATGTTTCCATTTAATGTAACCCCTCTTAAGTTTCTTCCATTAAAGTGAGGACTAAATTTAAAAAAGTTCCCGGTAATATCACCTGTAGAATCACTACGTAGCCAGAGTCCTGAGCCGATGTTATCTCTAAAGGTATTATCGGTGGCAACGACATTATTAAGAGCCCACACGGCTACCCAACGATTGTTGCTGAAAGTATTCTCGACAAGCTCCAGAGGCATGTTTGTCCACAGACCAAGCGTGGAAAGTCCTAACCCCTCGTAAGGTACCACATCTTGATGGACGATACACTCTTTTAGGGTGTTCGGTTTTTGCCCCGCGCCGAGTAAAATAATTTGGGCCTTTATTCTGTCATCTGCCTCGCCTGCCGCTTTCCAGACCGTGTTTTTTATCATCACCATGTTTTTCATTGTCAGGTTCTGGATGTGGACACCTTCGACGTTTTCACCGAGAAGAATTGGTACTGCTGTCTCACCTAAGTGTTGTGCATCAATGATACATTCGTTGGCATTGGTTGTGCCTTCAAAGATCATGTTAGTTCGGATCCGGATCGGAAAGATTTCGCGTTCGGTTGCGGGTTTGGCTGGGTCCGCAGTGTAGGTGCCGGGGCGGATATGCACGTGCCACGGGTCCGGGAGGTTGTTTTTGCCGCTGATTAATAACGCAAACGTAACGGATTTATACGGCGCGGCTGCGGTCCCTCTGCCGGTGGCGGCATTTACACCCTTGGCAGCGTCTACATAGATATGGGAGTAGGTTTGCGCGTCGCTTACGGACGGGACTGCGACGACAAATAGCAGGGCTACGAGCAGCAGGACAATTCGTTTGTGAGATGTGATTAACGTTTTCATTGATAGTAAACTCCTTTTTTTGCGTCTAAAGGTTTGTGCCTAAGAACCGGTGCGGTTAGGAAACCGCACCATAGGTGTCAATTTAGTGGCTTTTCCGTAGCCTCTTGGATTCTGCGAAGGGTTGTATTTCTTCCAGTGCTTCTCTGAAAAGAGCCACCGTTGTCAAATGAACGTTTTATGTCTTTGAAAGTTTTACGAAGTGCCGTTTTTGAGTGATGAAAACTCAAGGTGAGCAGCCTCGCATAACCTGCGATATGCTTTGCCGTCTTGATGAAACTGTGCTGTATATGTCGGTATCCAGCCCCTAACATGACAGCGTGTTGAATCAGAATCGCAATAAGTTTGGCATAGATTTCAGAGAGTATCCGATAGGGTTTCTGACTTCGAGAAACATGAAGTTTTGAGATACTTTTGAAACTCTTAAACATCAACTCAATCTGCCATCGGATGCCGACAATGACACAGATTTGTTTCGCTGTGAGTTGACGTGCTTCAATATTGGTGATATAAAGGTTGTATCCTGCGAGACGTAAGAGTGCCTTTGAGGGTGTTTTGGCTTTGCGTTTGGCACGGCGTCGGATGTAGCGTCGGCGTTGATTTGTCTGTGCTTGAGAAAGTTTTTCAGCGATGAGATAAACCTGAAGTCGCTTTCTTTTACCGATCCGAATAGACTTACGGATGTAGGTGTCTTCTTGAGTCGCCTTGAGCATCTTTTCTAAATCAATGCGTTGCCCGTTTTCATCAGCGAGGTAAGAGTTTGCTTTCAAACGCGAGACCCAGTAGACGCTGTTTGCGGTGAGTTTTTCAAACTCATCAAGGGAAAAATATGCCAGGTCTGCGAGTTGTAAACTCCCTTCTGGCAGTGGATCGGCTGCTTTTGCATCCGTCAAATCAGCCGTCATACCATCGGTGAGTTGGAAGTCCTGAAAGCCGCCCGTAAGGACATCAAAGCGTAAATGAAGTTTCAATCCGGCTTTCTTGGGATGATTCTTTTTCGGTTGCCCTTTCCAAATCTCATGAAGTTCATCAGGGAGTGATAACCCTGTCGAATCTTGTACATAGACGCCCGTAAACGGCTGAAGTAAACACACGGCTTGGCGTTGACTGCCAACTTCAAGCACTTCTGTAATGGCGGCGTCAAGTGTCGTTTTCAACATTTCAGTCGTTTCGAGGGTCAGGCGTTGTTCAAGGGCTTGCCGTCTGACTTCTATACCGAGCGTCGCAGCGGTTTCGGTGAGTTGCTGATAACTTGCTTCTGGATTTTCTAACCACCCCAAGACAAGGATTTGCGTCAGCGCACTCCCCGTGAGTTTGCGTTTTCTTTTCACGAGTCCGGTATCGACAGCAGCTTCATCAGGGAGGGTTTGAAGGATCGTTTGCATTTTATCTACCACTTGTTGTAAAATGGACATTGGAAATACCTCTTTTTTGTAGAAATAACCACTCTAATCTTTTTCTACATTATACAAGAGGTGTTTCCTCTTCACAGCATTTTTCTCACACGAAATACAACCTTATTCCTGCTAAATTGACACCTATGGTGCGGTTAGGAAACCGAACCTACCGGCCTAGGGCTGAGGAAGATATACCTATTTCAAAAATTGACAGAATCAGGTTTTCGGGGTATGATGTTACGGGTGAGAAGAAAGGGCAACGATGATGGAGATAATATGAAACCTTATGAATACCTTGAGCATACGGCTGATATGGGGATGGTGGTTCGCGGTAAGAGCCTATCGGAACTCTTGGCACATGCGGCACAAGGGCTGTTTGAGACGATCGCGGTTGTGGAGACGGTTGATGAGACAGTATCGGTTGAGATCCACCTCATGGCTGAATCTGTAGAAGACTTGTTTGTGGCGTGGCTCGATGAGCTCATCTTTCGGCATGAGACGGAAGAGGTTTTCTTTAAACGCGCAGAAATCCAGTGGTGCAGTGAAACGGAGATGTCGGCGATCGTCTACGGGGAACCGGTAAATTTTGATAAACACGCGGTCTATACCGAGATTAAGAGTGTTACGTATCACCAATTGCAGGTTGTTGAAAAGGGTGATGGGAGTTGGTTTGCTCAGGTAATCTTTGATCTGTGATTGGTTGTCGGTTGTCAGATTTTCAACTTGCAACGGTTGCGCGTTGGATTTGGGAGTTTCTGTTTATGTGGAATAGACACAGACGCGGTCCATCCTAAATGGATTTCAGAGTTCGTACTGAAGTAGAGTTTGTTGGTTGGCATGCCCCTAAACTGCAGCATGTTTCTCACGTTGTTGAGCCGGTACTTTGAATGGATTGTCATCCATGTACGTCTCTAAACTATAGTATGTCTCTCCAGCTGCAAGGGCATCACGGATGTCCGCAAAGAGGTTGTATGCTTCCTCAAATTCAGCAAACTCGGCAATGATACGGGTTGAATCATCCTGAGCTATCAAGACGAGACGACCTTTACCCGGGTCTTCCCCTTCTACTCTTAAACTTTGGTACTGATTGAAGTTTATGATTTCCAAATCATCTGTCACGATGTACATAATTGTTCTCCTTACGTATTGGTTATATGAACCAAGTAGTAAATCTACCTCTACAAATGAACATAGATCCGATTTACTAAGGGTTTTGAAAATTATTTTTGTATATTTGTTCAACTTCGCTCGGGGAAGTAATGAACCACTCTCTTCCGGGAGCGTCTTGCTTGTGTTTACCTTGAAGCTTCAGAATATTCTGTATTGTTGTCTCCATCAACGCGAACTCGTCTGTTTTAATAACAAGACTAACCTTAGGGTATTCTGGGAGTGCTGTGCGCGTTTGATTACTAATTCTGATTAGCGGATCGTTTTTAGCCTTGCCGATCTTGCATGCCCATACTTCTTCACCCTCCAATTCAGCTAAACGACGGTAAACCGGATAATAATAAAGATAGACTGACTGTTTGCCGGAACCCATAATCTTTTCAGGATCTAAATCTAAATTGTTAGGTTCGGGATCCACGCTGTTGTCATCCTCAGCACTTGAATGGATCAACCAATTACCACTTTTATCAGGATTACTTGCTTCTCCTTCTCGTCTCATGTTGTACAGGGCAAGCGTGACAGGGTTATTATGTTGAGCTTGCGAGGGCAAACCACCCCGTTTCTGATGCGTTTCCTCTACGACTCTCATTATTTCCTGTTTTTGAGCGGTCTGTCCTGCAAATAACTCTTGAATGAGCTTTTTAGCGATACCCGGCGTGAGAGATTTCTCAAAATATTCGTACTGGTTATTCATAAACTTGTTTCGCTTTCGCGTAGGCTTTCGAGGTTATCGCGGAAGTAGAGTTTGTTCATTATTTTCTTCTTCGCCTATTAATTTCATCTGCCCACTCAGTGGCCTCTTTTTGAGATATGCGACCACGAGGTTCATATATAGCCTTAATAATTTGATTAATTTCAGTTTGATCAGCAAGATTGTTGGCTCTTGTTGTTAAAAAATCACGAGCTTCACTTTGCCAGTTCCATAGAAAACAGTCAGGACTCATAGGAATAGGATCCCATTTAATTCTATCTGTTTGGTATGGGTGCCTAAAAAGTCTAAGGACCGAGACAGAACTACGCGAGGCATATCCAAGTATATCTTGAATTTGCTCATCACTTCTCCCTTGCCTATGTCTTATCCAATTCATCAATACCATTTCACCTTTTATTCTTTCATCAGGTTTCAAAACCATTCTGTTTTCCTTATAAATTGTAGTTATGGGTGCGGTTTCAAACTGCACTTGTTTTTATTTTTCTATGTCATTACCGAGGTAGAGCTCGTTCATGATTAGTTGCCAGCAGTCAGTTATCAGTCATCAGTAAATTGGAAATCATATCTAAGAGAATAAAATAGCATATAACGGATGTAAAGTCAAGTAAAAATTGTCGAAGTTTTAACAGAAGAAATGGGGTTAAAAACCCGGCTACAGGTGTAACTTGACTCGGTTAAGCAACCGTAAATATAGACATGCCGCCCTTACAGGGCTAAAATCTTTGCTTGAAAGCTGCTATAAACATGCCGTCCTTAATGAGGTTTAACAAATAAATTGGGTAATTGCCAGCAACGTGCGATAATGCACTTCGCATTTGGGGTTTTTGCTTGGGTGTTTCTTCGCGTACGCCGCAGAATCGCACTACTACGAACCGATCTACTTGTTATCACACGTCTTAGAATTACCCGATTAAATTCTTAATTTTTATACGGGACTGAAGGGACAAATTGAGGGAGGTAAGGTTTGGATTTAAGATACGGTGCGGTTGGGAATGCAGATCGCATGAATCAACGGTATGAATGCCTTATGGGCATTCCCCGGGGTGAGTACACCGCAAAACCGCACCGTAGGTGTCAATTTAGTTTAGTACCGTAGGTTGGGTTGAACGGTGTTGGGAAAGTGTATGTTGGTGTGCCAATACCCTCAAATCCAACGCGTCGTCCTATATCTCCAAAAATGTAGTGAAACCCAACTTGAGACCTTCAGGTGCCCGGAAACCGCAAATGCGTTGGGTTTCTCTCGGTTTTTTGTTTGACGTGGCATCTCTGGTGTGGGTTGAGCGTTGTGTTAGTTTTCCGGGTTTTGGGGTATCCGTTCAACCTAACGGAAATCCGCAGAAACACCCAAGCAAAGACACCCAGCAAAAACACCTACGGGACTGCGATGCACAGCCTAACAGGCTATGCTACAGAGATGACGACTACGGATAGAACTGGTACATCGTTGTGTTTAGGAGGACGTTTAGGAGGCTCCAGGTGCTGCCCATCAGGTAATCACCGAGGACTAATCCTAAGAAGAACGGGATAACGCGCCGATAGCTTTGGATCCCACCGTGTCGGAGGATGAGCCATTTTAGGGTCAATGCGATGAGCAACGGAATCCAGAGATCTGACATCTCTTGGTTGCTCGCCATGACATAGCCGAGCGGATGTAATGGTAGCCAGAAGAATTTCACACGTAGATAGGTTAGAATCATCATGACGGTGAATCCGATGCCCATGAATATTACGCCGAGCCAGTCCGTGCCAACGGGGTAGGATATCCAATTTGTCAGCCGTCCGAAGTATTGTCTGCCGTAGCCGAGTGCCCACGGTCCATAGTATCCGGAATCGGCACCGAACTGATAGTAAAGATGGAGTTGTACCCAGAAAGCGACGAATACTCCGAAAATGGTGGCGATGAGGATCGTCAGGAGCATCCGGCGTTGGTTAATATTGGCAACTTCTGCGATTTTAAACGCCTCTAATTGGTGGGGCATTTGCTGTGGACGGTAATCTCGGTTGAAAAAGCAGACCGAGAGTGCGGTAAGGTTCCGTGCACCGAGACGATGCGTCCCCAGAATCGTGTTTAGGATGTATCGGGGTGCTTGCCAGTGATAGGCGTGGACAAAGATACCGGACTCTGCTCGGATGCGTGTTGTCACCAGCGGCGTTATGAGAAATAACACAGCAAAAGTGAGCGCGAGCCAAGGTGCCATGCCTGCTTTGTAGAGGAGAAACGCGAAAAGTAAGATACCAAGCGCGAAACCCCATACAGCTACCGGATACGGCATCGGTTCATCGTGCTGTTGTTGTTGCAAGGGCGGTTCGCGTCCGCGAGCGGGCAGCACGCTTTTCAGAACGGTTGTGAAATGCCGTTTGCCGGTCCAACCAAAGAAAAAACAGAGTCCGACAAAAGCACCGATCGTCTGTTCGTTAAGGTAAGGGAAGCGTGGAATAGCATTCCACCCGACCGCTTGTGCCAAAGCGACTTCGTTTCGGTAGAGGAAATAGAAGAAAGTTGTGGAAAAAAGGACATCCAACGGCATCAGGAACATGATGCCGATCGCAAACGGATAAAAAGCGGTGATGATGGTGCCGTAGTAACTGAAAGGTGGTTCGTGGAATCTGAAGAAACGGCGCGTCACAGGGATATGCGGAAGGACCGGATAGAGGTGGCTTAATCCGTTGAATAGACTGATACCCGCAGCGATTGCGAAGCCGATCCACATCCGTTTATTTCTGAAGAACGCGGAAGCCGGATTTGTCATTGCTAAAGGGAGCTGAATAATCGGGAAGGTGAGGCGTTCGCGCTGTGCCCACTGCCGACGGAGGATGGTGTTGAGGCAGAGGAAGATGAACGCTATCACTACAAACAGCAATAACCAAGCACCCACTACTGGCAGCCAAACCTGTAGATGTAGCGGTCGGTATAGGCTTGATTCTCCTTGGTAGTAGCCGCGGAGTGCGTCTCTATCTGAAACCGTGAGCCATTGCGGGAGGTGGTGCCAAAATAGGGTGCGCCATTCGTTTTCTTCCGTTGCGAACCAGAAACTGTGTCCGAGTACAGAGAGAATCGCTTGCAGGACATCGCAGCCAGCGAGCGTTGTGGCGAAACTGAGTGTCACATAGAGCAGTAAAAGTTCGCCTTGCCCAAGGGCAAAATCGCTTTTTAGGAGGCGGATGACCGCGTTAATGAGCATCACCGCCGTGAGGATGAAAATCACATTGGAGAGTGGGACGACCCATGTCGGGAAGGTATAGCGTACGACTTCCATCTGAATGAGGAAGTAGCAGTTAATCGGTGCGGTAATAGCAAAGATGACCAAGACACGCCATGTGAGGGCGCGCTGTTGTGGGAGCGCAGTCAATGTTGTTTGCCTCTAATGAATTTGCAGGATGTCTCATTGATTGTAGCAGATATTCAGAGCAGATGCAATTAGTTTTCAGTACTCAGTTAATTGTCTGAACCAGGATTTACTGGATTAGAGGATTTGCAGGATTGCGGATACCGAAAGGCGGGGTTACATGAAGTTTAATAATGTATTTCGGTAATTGACGGGCAATAATGCAGATCGCATTTGGGTGAGTACACCGCAGAATTGCCCTACTACGAACGTTGTTGCTTGTAGTAGGGCGATTCATCGCGCGTTCCGACATTACCGAACTAAAGGGAGTAATGATGCAGATTCTACCATTGTCCATGCACAGGGGTTTCGCGGGCTTTCTCAAAGAGGTCTGACCATTCCTCGGAGCTGTCATCGAAGGTTAACGCTAAGCGCGCGCCTTCTACTTGTGCCTCGCCATTACCGGCATTGAAATAGCTCAAGCCGTCGCCTGCCATGTGGATGCAGCTGCCATCAGGATAGACAGCCGTTTTGATGATACGCGGCACAGGGTGGATCGTGTAGCCGTCAGCGTCTAATTTTTCAGCAGGCACACGGAACCGTTCGACTGCGTCTTCGTTGACTTCAACGCCTAATCCGGGGGCATCAGGGACCTTGTGGCATCCGTCCGAGACCTGTATCGGTTGTGTGAGCAGATGGTCGCTGTAAAGGTTAATACAGGTGATTGCGGGCCATGTCGCATGCGTAAGCACGCTGCCGAGATGTCCTGCCCAAGTGGTAGTCAATCCGTTTCCAACAATTTGGAGCCAAAACGGCATATCGGCTGCCGCACTGAGTTGTCCTTCACGCATCACCTGAGACTTACCACCACCGATGACAAACCCATTACATACGTCCTCACATACACAGGTCGTATAGGGTGGTGATCCAAAATGCATCGCAATCTGACAACCAACGTCTTGACGAATCTGCTTGTTTCCTTCAACATCGCCTTGCGGAATGGGGGTTTCAAACATTGCTACGTTTGGGTGTGTAGCAAGTTTTTGTAGGATAGGGATAGCAGTTTCTGCATCGCGCCAAGAACCGTTTGGATCGAGGTCGAGTTTGAAATCCGCTGGCACGACTTCTGCGACCGCTGCTACCTGCGCCCCGATATCCCACCACGGACGCGGTTTGTTCTTGAAACTGGTATAGCCGTTTTTCACGGCATCTGCGGCTTCCGCCGCCCAGTTTTCTGGCGAGGCGTCGATACACCACCACGAAATCGGGACAGCGTCTCGGCACTGGTTGCTGAGGAGTCGGTAGACGGGTACCTCCAAAATCTTACCGACGACATCAAAGAGTGCCATCTGTAAACCAGCACCGAGTGAATCGTCGTTCATCAATTGGGCAGGACTTTGTCCGATGACGCGTTCAACACTTGCATCGCTGACACGGGAATAGGTGTAGTGGACGACGGTCTCGCCCCAACCGACGTGTCCGGTATCGGTTGTGACCTTGCACAATTCCAGGAGCGACCAGTTGTAAACAGTTGAGACACTCTGCGTGGTAATCTGCTGTTGACGCGGGGTAAAGGGGACATCTACAAGGACACGTTCAACGTTTGTGACTTTCATAGATAAACTCCTTGCGTGATAATGAGGGGTGTGAGGCACGCGGACCTCACATTACGGTTATAAGAGTTGAGAAAGGTTTTAATTGCCTCATTATACCACAAGGAGTCCTTTTTCTACTATAGAATCCTCTGTTTCTTATATCAAACCCACGTCTGATTAGTAAGTGGTTTTGATCTCACCCCACATAGTTGTGAGTTTGTCTTTGACATCAACATCAAATCCGGCACCACTTGTGACGAGGATGCTGTCGATTCTGCCATTACCCCAACTCTCGTGCCAGACCCCGACGGTACCGGCACTCTTGTTGGTGGCTTTATCGGATTCAAGGACAGGATCACCGAGGGTACTGGAATCTGCGAACAGGTCTTTGACTTCCGCCAGTTCTATATACCAAACCTTGACGTTGCTGCCTTTGACTTCGACGCGTCCCAAATAGGGAACAGAGTTGTCTTGTGTGAGACCTCCGCCTAAGCCGTGGTCTACACCGAGTATTTCTTTGCCACCGTTTTCACAGCCGCAATCACTAAGGCATTGTCCGGAGGGGCAGCAACCATCTGCAAGATCGCCGAGGATAACTTTGGACGTTTCATTGTAGCCGAAGACCACGAGATAGCCTTTATCGTCGCCTTTTCTGCGGAATTGAACACCGAAGCTGTCATCATCACCGAAAGAGAAGACGACTTGGATAATACCGTCGGTGAAATCATCGACACCTGGGAGCGGTGTATTGCCGGAGATGCCACATCCCTCAGCGGTTTGTGTCATTGAGTTTTTACCGCCGATATTACCGCCGTTGAAATCTCCCTCAGCCCAGATAGTTCCGGCGTTCTCCGGTTTATATTTTTTGACATCGTTCACACCGGCGTTCGGTTTTGCGTCCTTAGAACCGGGTTCAAAATCGGCGTAAAACACGATGTTTCCGACAGCATGGAAGGAAAAAAGTAGACTCAAGATAACCGTTGAGAGCAAAAGACGTATTTTCATAAGATACCTCCTCTGTTTTTTGCGTAGTTTGCAAGCCAAAATTTGCTATACGAAAGGAACGGGTTTTGTTGCCGTCTATTCGGACGAGGCAACAGGGTGGCAAGGCTTTAAACGGCGACTTCTGCGCCGAAAATAACCTCACCGTAGAACTCATCGGGATGGGGTGAGGCAAAACGCTTCACCCTATAAAGACAGGTAGTGCAGTGCGGGGAGAGTGAGGTTTGGGAACCTCACCCCGCAATGCGAATTGATTTGATGGTATTAGTCTACACACGGATGAAGACTAATAACTGCTTTTAACTTCGCCCCATGTTGTGGAAAGTTTGGCGTGCGGGTCAACTGCTACAGTGCCGCCTGGACCGGTGACAAGGACGCTGCCGACTCTTCCGTTGCCCCAACTTTCGTGCCAGAGACCAACGGTGCCGGGTCCAAGGTCATCTGCGCCGTCATATTCTACAACTGGGTCACCGAGTTCTGCGGAATCTACAAAGAGACTCGGCACATCCGCGAGCGGCATATACCAGACTTCGATAAGGGTATCAGTGACTTGAACACGTCCGAAATAGGCGACAGAGTTGTCTTGTGTGAGATCTGCGCCTAAGCCGTGATCGACACCGATCAGCTCATTTCCGCCGTTTTCGCATGAACATTGGTCGAGACATTGACCGGAGGGGCAGCATCCGTCTGCGAGGCTGCCGATGATAATTTGCGGTGTTTCGTTATAGCCGAATGCGACGAGGTATCCTCTATCATCGCCGACACGCCGGAACTGGAAGCCGACACCGTCATCGTCTTGCCATGAAAAAACGGCTTGGATGATACCGTCGGAGAAGTCATCAACACCGGGCAGTGGTGTGTTGCCGGAGATACCGCATCCCTCTTGGGTTTGATGCAAAGCACCCTCACCGCCGGGGAATTCTGTCGCTTCTGCCCAAATGGTGCCCTCGTTTTCCGACACCCAATTCGCGGGGTCGTTGACGCTGGCATCTGGGACGGCATCTTTGGAGGCGGTTTCAAAGTCAGCAAAGAAAATTACCTGTGCACTCGCGTGGCCAATTAGCATGACCGAAAACAGCGCGATGAACATCAGAAGGTGGGTTCGTTTCATAATATCGCTCCTTGTATTGATTGTTTGTGTGCAAGCCGCGCAACAAGACTCTCATTATACGCGCTTGCGGACTCGCGCGAAACTGCTTCTATAGTAAAAATTTAGGTGATCTGCACAAAGTCGTTTGCGTCGCGAAGGGCAGACTTTTACAGATGGGGGGTCCCTAATGAAACCGTTACTAAAAAACATAACAAAAACGCAAATTTTTGTCAATAAAAATTTTTGGTTATTAGTTATCGGTAGGCGAGATTTGCTAAAGGCAGCGAGTTATGGGTTCTCTGTTACCTGTTTTTTGCTGGCGTGAGGTTTGCCCAGTGCCATAGGAGGATCGTGCCATCCATACTTGCACTGGCAAGTGTTCTCCCATCTGATGAGAACTTCAGGACCTCAATCCTTCCTGTATGTGGCTTGATAGTGGATTTGAGGGTATAGGTGTTGGTATCCCACATCTCTATCGTTCCGTCACCACATCCGGTAAGAAGCATTGTGCCATCTGGAGAGAACACTAACACGTTAATCCGACCTCTATGTCGGGGTATTTCAGACAAGAGACGGTGCGTGTTAACATCCCATAGCTGCATCTTCCCTCTTCCAGTACTCACAAGTGTTTCACCATCCGACGAGAACGCCAACGCTAATGTGTCGGCTTGCCCTGAGTCTTCATATTCGATAAGGATGGCGCGAAGCGTGCTGGTACCAACGTCCCATAGGCGAACACCTCGGTGACTTGCACTTGCGAGCATGTTGTTATCGGGTGAGAATGCTAATGCTTTCACTGATGTCTGGTGTCCTTTGAGCGTTTTCTTGCGATGTCCTGTCTCTACATCCCAGACATAAACCGCGCCTGTCCTGTCTCCGCTCACAAGGAGCCGACTATCTGACGAGAAAACGAGGGTTTCGACAAACCAAGTATGCCCCACAAGGGTTACCTGTTGACTATTGCTCTGAAGGTCCCACACCTCTATAATATTCTTATCTGTCGCACCGGCAAGGATTTTGCCATCCGGTGAAAACGCGTAAGTGTTTTTCACGTTTGACTTCGACAGCGCAATAGGCGTGGATTCTTGATCACCGTCAATGTCCCAAAACCGAATGATATCGTCTCGTGGGCTCCAACGGACAGTCATAAGCGTTGTGCCATCGGTAGCGAAGCCTAACGCGCGTCCCCAATTTTCGTGTCCTTTAAGGGTAAGCGTGGCAAGCTGAGCACCAGTGGATGCATTCCATGCGTAAATCGTTCCATTCCAATCAGCAGTCATGAAGATCGGTTTATCCATTGAGAATGCCAAGGCGCGAATTGCGCTGCGCATTGGTCTTGTATCTGGCTTTGCCGTAGAAAGGAGGCTGCCATCACTCATACGCCATAACCGAGCTATGCCGTGATGATCGCCACTTGCCAATGTGGATCCGTCCGGTGAGAACGCCAGTGTATCAATCCACGCTGCCTGCCGGGTGGGAGCAGGCAATTCCTGATTGGTATCAGTAAGTCCGAATTGAACAAGGGCACGCGCTTGTTTTCCTGTGCTTGGATTCCACAGTCGGACGGTACCGCCCATGCCTGCGCTTGCGAGGGTGTTGCCATCCGGTGAGAACGCCAATACTTTAACGGGTTTCTTATGACCCGTAAGCGTAGATAGATGCGCTTCAGAATCAATATCCCACAACCGAATTGACAGGTCTTCACTTGCGCTTGCGAGTGTATTGCCATCGGGTGCAAACGCCAATGCTTCAACAGTATCTGTATGTCCTGTTAGCGTAGCAAGAGGGTCCCCGGTAGCAACATTCCATATCTGAATTGTGTCAGTTTGACCACCAGCAATCGTGGTTCCGTCAGGTGAAAAGGCAAGTGGCTCAGATAAATTTCGCCCATCCGAAAGCACCATCAACTGTTGACCGGTATCGGTATCCCACAATCGGAGTGTTCTATCGTTGCCGGTGCTTGCGAGTATGTTGCCATCGGGTGAAAATACTAATTCATGAATCTGTGCCGTATGCCCCGTAAGCAGCGCGAGTTCGTCTCCAGTCGCCACGCTATACATCCAGATTCCGATACTACTTGCCACGGCGAGTTCATTTCCATCCGGCGAAAATTGAATCGTACTAATGCGCCCTTTTCCGAGACGTACTTTCGCTTCCTGTGGCAGTTCCCATTTTGTATAATCTTTGATGGGTTCGTCTGCTTGTGCGTCTGCGACGAGTGCTGCGGCATTACTGAGTGTCCGCTTAGACTTGTTGCTGCTGCGCGATGTATTGATGCTTTCTATCTGTGTCCGCGTATCCGGTTTTGAGATGCGGTGTAGGACGAGTGGTGCCTCAATGAGTTCAACTGTCATCTCCGATGCGGCATCAAGGCTATAGGGTTGCTGGAAACGGATTGCATATTGTTGATTTCCGATGCCGAGCATTAGCAACATCATCACAACTGTAGAAGCGGCGATTGCCCAGGGTACGGACGGTTTACCACTGGACGGCGCGGTGGGTTTAATGCGCGCGATCTGTTGCATGATGTTCTCTGTGAGGTTCGGTGTGATTTGGAAGTTGCCTAAAGCCTCTCGAATGACCGGCTCCTCTTTTTTTAGCGACTGCCTTGCACGGTAGAGACGATTCTTAACCGCACTTACCGAGATACCGAGAAACTGACTTATCTCTTCGTACGTCATTTCCCCGAGGTAGTAGAGTGTGATGATAGTCCGGTCGCTCTCCTGTAATTTCGCGAGCAGCTTCTTGACGACTTCGCGCTGCACCTGTGTTATCCTCTGCTCATTTTCTTCAGTGACATATCCTGAATATGCTGCTCTTTCCAACTCTACACGGCTTGTATCCTGCAACGCCTGTGTCGACAAACGCTTTTTACGCAGCCACGTTTTGCAATGGTTCGTCGCTATCACATAGAGCCAACTCGCAAAAGACTGTGGTTCTTTTAGGGTCGCCAGTTTCTGGTATGCTTTTAGGAATGTATCTTGTGTGAGATCTTCGGCGATGTGGAAATCGCCGATTTTCCGCCACACAAGGGCGTGCACCGATTTTTGGTATTTTCTCACGAGTGTGGAGAATGCAGTATTATCGCCTGAGAGGACGCGCTGGATGAGTTTTACATCATCATTTTTCATTGGACACCTCTGGAAAGGGAAAGTTTACCAGTGGGGACCCACAAGGGGTGCCTCTATATATTTCTAAAATCTACTATAGTTAACCCAAGTTGCTACTCACAAAATTTTAGGCGGGCGGAGACCATTTTCATTGAAAGTGATTGATTCTCCGCAGGATTTTGTAGCGTAAACTTCCAGTTTGCGCTTCCGCAAGCACAATCTGGAAGATTATGCTACAAAGATGGCAACTTGGGTTATAGTTACCATCACACGTTGAAAGCCGCGTGAACCCCAATATATAGTGACACAACCCGAGGTGAAAAAGTCTCATAATTCGACAAAAAATAAAAATAAGTTCATGTACCGTGAATTTGATATGAGAATAGGACTTACGCAAATTTAGCATGCATCGCGATATTTTGGTATATTTAAGAAACACCCCCTAAATTCCAGAGCTATTTAGTTTTCGGTTCCGATTTCGATTTCCCAATATTTTGTCAAGTCACTTCTGATGTTCAGTCTCGACACCAACTGGGTCGTAGAGGCATTTGAGGAAGGAGGTGTTGGTGCTAAACGCATAAAGGATTCTATAAAAAAGTATAGGATCTTGAAGAGCGATATGTAGGCATCCGTCGGAGATTCCATGTTTATCAAAGAGGGTCTTTATCCAACGGATATCCTCATTTAGGTGCTCCCGAGCTGTAAGTAAAACAAAAGCAAAGGCGGCGGGATCGGCTGCCCTACGCTCAAGTATGTTTCTGCCGATCGGCTTGAAAGCCATTACTTGACCCAAGCGGAAGGGTTTGTCGTTTTGTTGGTTGGGCGGCTCATCACCGCCTCGCTGACTTGCTTCATTTGCCCAAGCAGAAGTTGCGATGTGATGAACGACATACTGCTCATCATCCGTTATCTCTGATGCCTTTTCGATGTTGAGATATTCTCGACAGAACCCTAAATAACGTTCTTTGGGCGGCGTAACTGTTCGATCAAAATCGTCAAAATCGATAAACGGTGCGGCATCTGGATAGACTTTCGGTAAAAAACCCTCCATATATTCTGGACTTTCGGCAATTGCCCGCAGGGTTTTAAGGTCTCCATCGAGCAGCTCGCCGGGGAACTGTTTTTTCAATAGGTCAAAAGTCTCTTGCTCAAGCCGAGTGAGTTCTCGGTCCTCGTGTTTGCCGTCCAACCGCCTCCAGCGTTCGTGAAGTTTAGCATCTACATCAACGGCATCATAGAGCCATTTGAGAAAGGTGGTGTCGGTTGAAAATGCATAGAGTATTCTATCAAACAGCATCGGATCTTGGACGACGAGTCGTAATAAACCGTCGGATTGTCCGTGTTTGTCGAATAGATTTTTTATCCAACGTTCATCTTCTTCTCGGATTGGCGTACCTAACCAGAGTAGAGGTTCAAAGGTCGTAAGGATGATTCCCCAAGCATCAATATCCGTAATACCGAGTCGGCGTTCCAGTAACTTTTTGCCTTTTGGTGTTTTAGCGATAATGTACTGACCAATCCGCAGACTGCTGTTAAGACGTTGTGAAGGCGGTTCATCACCGCCACGTTCATAGGCACCCATCGTCCAGTACGTCGCCATGTAGGCATAAGCAACGTAAAATTCGTCATCTTCAACGTCCTCTATTGTTTGAACATTGAGTTGCTTCTTAAAGAAAAGGTTGAAATAGAGTTCTTTGTTGGGTGGCAGGACTTTGTAAAAAACGTCTTGAAACGATGTAAAGGGTGCCTGTTCAGGGTACTTTTTCGAGAGGAAGTTGATATACGTATCACTCTCGGAAAGTTCTCTGAGCGTTTCTAAATTCTTATTTAGCAACCTGCTGGGAAACTTCTTTTTCAGCAGGTCGAAGGTCTCTTTCTCAAGATGCGTGAGTTCTCTGTTCTCGTGTTTGTAGGCTGTTGCTGCGTAGGTGAACACTTCATTTTTGATATCGCGAGATTCGCGTCTGTGTACTGTGGGGTCGGCGGCATCCAAATAGGCGTTTATTAAAAAAAGTAAGCAGAAAGCGGTTAGGATTTTCATTGAATTTCCTATAGTTTTTGGAATGGCTCTTGGTTTACAGAGACTTCGGTGCCAATGAAACCTCGTTAACGTGAGGTTGATAAGTAACCAGAAGCAAATTCTGTGCCAGTTCGGATGATATAGTAAAACCTGCAATTAATTGGGCACTCTCAAACAGTCTGAATACCTATAATAGGCATTCAGACTGGAACAAACTGGGAAGTTTATGCTACAAAGATGTCCACTTATTTATGGGCTTCACTATAATGGGTACTTAGGTTTCTTCGCGGAATGTAGATGAAAAGCTGCACATAATAGGGCAGGCATTGTATTCGATTGCACGAAATAGGGCAGACTTGACAAATCGTTAGTGAGATAGATCGGTAGTGTTGGATTTGGCGTGTTCTCGCTAACATTTGCACGAAATCTTACCGCTCCCCTCGCCAAAGCCCCATCCTTTAGGTTGGGGATGTAGGCGAGATAAGGGTTTGTATAAAAAATAATGTTGAAATTTCCAATAAAATGTTGTATAATATGAGTATCAAGTTGGCAGACATGAACAGCGTTGTCGCAAGGCAGCGTGTCTGCCTACCCACTGTTCACGGGTTAAAGACTTGATACTTGATATACCATGAAAACCTATAAATATAAGTTCGGTGATCAATCGAATACGATACGTATTGGCAACCTGCTTGACGATATATGGCAGGTGCATGTGTATTTCCATAGATGGCAGCGTCAACGCTATAAAGATGGACTGCCTTATGCGGGTTATGCTGTCATGTGTGAGCATTTGACCGATTTGAAGCGGACGACACACTCGCATTGGAACGCCTTGCCGAGCCAAGCGATTCAAGAAGAACTCAGACGCATTGATGCAGCGTATGTGCGATTTTTCAAGAAACTTGGCGGTAGACCGAAAATCAAGAAACGACACAAGTTCAAGTCTATCACACTTAAACAAACAGGTTGGCGTCTGAAAAACAATCGTATCAAGCTGTCTTTGCGTAAATGGAATCCGAGAACGCATAAGTGGCAGTTTGATAAAGTGCCTTATACTTTCCATAAGCACCGTGAGTTTCATGGGACTATCAAACGTATCACGATCAAACGCGATAACTGTGGCGATTATTGGCTTTATCTGATAACCGATTTTGTAGATACCAAGTTCCTGCCGACAACGGGTCAGAGTGTTGGGGCAGACAATGTAATACAAGGAATGGATTTGGTCTATTCCCAGACCAAATCCGGTATGAAAGACGCATATTTGACACTTTCGACGGGTGATAAAATACAACACCCACACCCCCTGAAAACTCACTTGAAGAAACTTCGGTCTCTCAACAAAGCCTTGAGTCGTAAGCAAAAAGGTTCTAACGGGTGGTGGCATTATGTGCGACAACTCACACGCCTTTATCGGAAGATCAGCAACCAACGCAAAGACTTTCATTGGCAACTTGCTACCAAACTCTGTAAGGAATTTGATATCATTGTCATTGAAACTTTGAACCTTGAGGGCATGAAACGGCTTTGGGGACGTAAAGTCTCTGACCTCGCCTTCTACGAGTTTGTTGAGATATTGAAGTCGAAGTGTCAAAAACATAAGCGTCTTCTAAAACAAGTTGATCAATGGACAGCAACAACAAAACCTTGTTCTGATTGTGGTTTTCATAACGAAACCCTAACACTCTCAGATAGGCAGTGGAGATGCCCGGCATGTGGTTCTGACCACGACCGAGACATCAACGCTGCGATAAACATATTGCAGGCAGGGATACCCGTGAAAGTTTCCACACGATATGCCTGATACTCGCTTTTAGAGTTTCAGGGAATTGCCTGCTGGTGGAGCGAAAATAAGACGGTGGCCTCTTTGAGAAAACCGCGGTCGCTACGAAGCCGAAGCCCCACGCTTTAGCGTGTGGGTGGTATCACGCATGTTATGCTTAGAGATATAGAAATATTGGATTTTGAGAGACGGCTCGGTGCGGTTGGAACCCGCACCTAACCTGTTTAACCGCACAAGTAGAAAAAAGAAGATACTTACCAATCGTCGCGTTGGAAGCGGAGTACGCCGTTTTGTTTTGTGCCAATGTAGAACGTATCGCCATCAATAGCGAAAGAGGTTGCTGTGTGTGGTAGTTCTGGCGTAATCTGTTTCCATGCGTTTGTCTGGTGATCTACCTGATAGACCCCACTATCACAGACACCATAAGCCGACGCGCCATCGACTACAATCCTGTCCATGATAAGTCTGTTCTCATCAATATCGGTGACTACGTACCATGCCTCGCCATCGTTTGAACGCATGACTCCCATGTCGGTTGAGACATAGGCGGTTGACCGTGCGAACAGTATTTCTTTAAAATATCCAAACGGAAATGCGAGGTTCTCGGTGACATCGCGCCAAGTGTCGCCATCGTCAACGGACAAGAAGAGGTTGCCCTCTCGTTTTCCGGCGTAGACGGTGTTCCCAGAAGCAGCGAGGGTGAACCCTTTTCCCTCAATCGGTGAGATGCCTTCGATGTCTTCTAAATCCGTGTCGTGCCATGCTGTTTCGCCGCGTCGCCATCTGTAGAGTTTATGTCTGTATTCCATGAAGACGGTATCGTCAGCGCCCGTAAACGTTCCATTCGTCATCCATTCTTCAATGATGCGGTGTTGGTCGGCTTTCCTCTGCTCCTGCACCTTATTAACATCTTCACCCTTCTTTCTCGCTTCCATGCGCTTGTTCCACCATTCTTTGTGTAGGGTATCTTCTTCAAAATCCGGGACCCCCTGAACCGGTAGAAACACGTCACCAGCATCAGAGAGACGAAGGAGCGTGACCCCATCAAGCTCACTGTTGCTTGCATAGAGCACACCGTTGGTCGTTGCGACTTTCGCTGTCTCTGCTTCAAGAGAAGCATTCTCGTTAGTATTCAAGCTGATGCTGATGGATTCCCACGACTCACCGCCATCTGCGGATTTGAGCGTTTCCTCAGGTGTTATCGCATAGAGAAGGTTATTGACTGTAACCAGACTTGGAACGTGGGAATTCACCATTCCAGTCATCAAGGGGTGCAACGTGATACCGCCATCCGTTGAACGTGCTATTCCTGCATGATAGGCTCTGTAGAGAGTGTTTTCGTCTAACGCGACAAGGTAAACCGCCGCGGTAATAGGAAACGGCCCATACGCACTCCGATCGCCGCCAGGATCAATCCATGTTTCACCACCGTCATCAGAACGTAGAACACCGCCGGAACCCATCAACATAAGCGTATTTCCGACCAGAACGACCTCAACAGCGGCTATTATCTTGACTGGATGTTCGTGGGTGTTCGGTGTAATATCGGTCCAAGAATCGCCGAGGTCTGTTGAATAGAAAACGGCGGCATGCGGACCATGCGGCGGACTTGCGATTGTTCCGACGTAGAGTCTGTCATTGGCGACTGCCAACGATTTGATGCCGTGCGAAGTCGGCACTGGCAATTTTTTCCAATCATCGGTAAACTGGAACAGTCCTTGACTTGTTCCGACAAATAAAGTGTTGTCAACAGCGAGTGCGTCCCAAATTCGGAAGACAGGGTTAACGCCCTCCGGTACGTTATCAGTTTGCAGATCCTTTCCGATAGGGTGCCACTGGTTCCCGACATCTTCGGAACGAAAGACTTCCGTTTGGAGGACGAGGTATATTGCTGTATCTGTGATAATTAATGCTCTTGCACGTCCTTCAGGCCGCTCGCCGAGGCTGTTCCATGTCTTACCCTCATCGACTGAGACTAAGAGTTCATTAGAAGTAAGGAGGTAGAGGGTGCCATCGCGTTCTGCCATAACCGTATTGAACTCGCGATTTGGGCCACTGGGACTGATAAGCGTCCACGCATCTCCTTCTTCTGTGAGTCGATAAAGACCTGTTTTCGCAATCGCGTAGAGGGTCTGGTCGGATGCAAGGAAGAGCCCAGCATTTGAAACACCTCCGGGTCCATTTGTTTGAATCCATTCAGGTTTTGCTGCTGGTAGGTCGGTTTCTTCAGCATGTGCAGCTGCAACGAGAAGTGATTCTGCTTGGAATCCAGATGCACCGTTTTTACCCGGGGTATCAGTATTCCCGAATCGTGTCAGGGCATCAGATTTGTGTTCCAATTCAAGGACAACAGGCGCGTCAACGAGTTCTATTGTCATCTCCGATGTCGCATCTAAGTTGTAAGGTTGCTGAAACCGGGATAATGCCCGCGGTCCCATCCCGATCATCAAGATAACCAAAAAGGTTGATGCGAAAGAGAGTCCCCACGGTAGCCACGGTTTACTCAGGGAAGGGGCAGCCGGTTTGATGCGTGCGATTTCGCTGATGATGTTCTCTGTTAGGTTCGCGGGGATTTGGAAACTGCCGAGAACCTCATGAATCAGGTGTTCTTCCTTTTCTAACCGTTCGCGGGCGCGGCGGAGCCGACTTCTCACCGTGTTTGAGGATACCCCAAAAACATGCTAATCTCTTCACTCTTCATTTCTGCGAGATAATACAGTGTTACAACAGTGCGTTCGCTCTCCGGCAGCTTTTGGAGGAGGCGTTTGACGAATTCGCGTTGGTGTTCAATCGCTGCTTCTTCACCACGGTTTGCTTCATGTTGTGCGTAGCAAACTTCTTCGAGTTCGGCTATGGACATCGCATCCAAAGATTTCGTCGGTAGTTCCTTTTTGCGCAGCCACGACATACAGTGCCGCGTGGCAATGACGTAGAGCCATCCCGGAAAAAGCTCCGGGCGTTTCAGCGTCGATAATCTTTTGTAGACCTTCAGGAAAACATCCTGTGTGATTTCTTCAGCGATATGGAAATCACCTATCTTTCGCCAGACGAGGGCATGTACCGATTTCTGGTATTTGTTGACGAGCGCGGTAAATGCACCTTGGTCGCCATCTAAAGTTTGTTGAATGAGATCAACGTCATTTGTTTTCATTATATCTCCTCAGAAAGAATAGTGGCTTCATAATATAGTGACGCATAGAGAAATCAAAATGGTGCATAAAATGCAATTTTTCGGAAGATTGTGCGTTTAATGATGCGAAGGCGAGGTTGCAAACCTCGCCAGCGAAAGGAAAATTAAGGGCATATAAATGGAAAGGAACAGGACTTACGCACATTGGGTAAATATCGGACGTTTAGACGCAAAAAGCGGTAATTTTCGTTCTTTAAACCCCCTAAATCCCCTATAGGAAACACCCCAGCAAAAACACCCCCCATATCCCCCCTTATCAGGGGGGTAGGGGGACTTTAAGAAGGAATGCGTAAGTCCTAAGGAAAATATTTATTGACGGTCACGTTGAAAGCGGAGTACGCCGTTTTGTTTTGTGCCAATGTAGAACGTATCGCCATTAATAGCGAAAGAGGTTGCTGTGTGTGGTAGTTCTGTAGCAATCTGTTTCCATGCGTTTGTCTGGTGATCTACCTGATAGACCCCGCTATCACACACACCGTAAGCCGACGCGCCATTGGCTGCGATCCTGTCCATGATCAGTCTATTTCCATCAGTGTTGGTGACTACGTGCCATGTCTCTCCATCGTTTGAACGCATGACTCCCATATCGGTTGAGACGTAGACGGTTGATCCTGCAAACAATATTTCTTTGAAATATCCAAACGGAAATACGAGGTTCTCGGTGACATCGCGCCAAGTGTCTCCACCATCTTGGGACAGAAAAAGATCTGCTTCCCGTTTTCCTGCATAGACGGTGTCCTCTGAAACGGCAAGCGTGAACCCTTTTCCATAAATAGGAGACGACCCTTCAAGATCTTCTAAACCTGTGTCGTGCCATGCGGTTTCACCGCGTCGCCATCTGAAAAGTTTACGCCTGTACTCCATGAAGACAGTATCATCGGTGACCGTAAACGTTCCATTTGTCCGCCATTCTTCCATGACGCGGTGCCGGTCAACCTGCCACTGCTCCTGCACTTTATCAATATCAACATTATTGTTTTCCGCTTCCATGAATTTTTTCATTTGTTCTGTGTGTAAGGTGTCTTCTTCAAAATCTGGTACACCTTCAACGGGTTGGAACACATCACCGGCATCAGAGAGGCGAAAAAGTGTGACACCCTCACGAAGTTCACTGTTGCTTGCATAGAGCACACCGCCGACTGTTGCAATTTTCGCTCCTGGTCTTTTCAGTGGAACATTCCCGTTAGCATTTACGCCGACAGATTTCCACGACTCACCGCTATCTTGGGATTTGAACATTTCTGTAGGTGTTAGCGCGTAGAGAACGTTTTTGAGTGTAATCAGATTTGGCACATCAGAATTTACCATTCCAGCCATAAAGGGGTGCCATGTGATACCGCCATTTGTTGAGCGTGTTATTCCGGATGGATTGGTTATATAAAAATTGCTTTCGTCCACTGCAACAACAGGAAACGCGCCTAATACCTCGCGATCGCGTCTCGGATCTATCCATGTCTCGCCACGGTTATAAGAGACGAGGACACCACCGACACCAACTAACATCAGGGTCCCTCCGACTGGAACAACCTCAACAGCGGCTATTATTTTATGTAAATGCTTGTCGGTATCCGGTGTAATATTTGTCCAAGAATCACCGAGGTCCGTGGAATAGAAAACGGAGGCATATAGGTTCTTACCTACTCTGGGCTGTTGACTGACATTAGTTGTTCCGACGTAGAGTCTATCTCCAGCGACTGCCAACGATTTGATACCCTGCGAAGTTGGCACCGACAATTTTTCCCATGCGTCGGTAAACTGAAAAAGTCCTTGACTTGTTCCGACAAATAGTGTGTTATCAATGGCGAGTGCATCCCATATAAGGGAATTGAGATCCGGCATGTTATCAATTTTCAAGGTTTGTCCAATCGACTCCCATTGGCGCCCGACATCTTCAGAACGAAATATTTCTCTGCTGAGGACGAGGTACATCGTCGTATCTGTGATAATCAACGTAACCACACGGCCTTCGGGGCGCGCGCCGAGGCTGTTCCATGTCTTACCCGCATCAATTGAGGCTAAAAGTTCATTGGAGGTGAGGAGATAAAGGGTGTCCCCGTATTCTGCCATAACCGTATTGAAAACCGCATTGAACTCTCGATTTGGACCACTGGCACTGACAAGCCCCCACGCGTCTGATTCTTCTGTGAGTCGATAAAGCCCCGTTTTTGCAACAGCGTAGAGGGTTTGGTCAGATGCGAGAAAGAGTCCAGCCCTTGAAACACCTCCGGGTCCCTTCGTCTGAACCCACTGTGGTTTTGCTGTTGAAAGGTCGGTCTCCTCTGCTTGCGCAGCTGCGATGAACAAGGGTTCCGCTTGGAATTCAGACCTACCGTCTTTACCGGATATATCGGCTCTTCCGAATCGGGTGCGTGCGTCAGGTTTACGTTCTAATTCAAGGACAACAGGTGCGTCAATCAATTCCACGGTCATCTCGGATGTTGCATTTAAATTGTAAGGTTGCTGAAAACGGGATAATACGCGCGTGCCGAATCCCATCATCAAGATAACCAAAAAGGTCGCGGAGAAAGAGAGTCCCCACGGTATCCAAGGCTTGCTCGCGGAAGGGGATGTCGGTTTGAGACGGACGATTTCACGTATGATGTTCTCTGTTAGATTTGGGGCGAGTTGACAATTGCTCAGGACCTCCTGAATCATGGATTCCTCCTTTTCTAATCGTTGTCGGGCGCGCAGAAGCCGACTCCTCACAGTGTTCGGCGACACGCCTAAGAACACGCTAATCTCTTCACCTGTCATTTCTGCGAGATAATACAACGTTACAACGGTACGTTCACTCTCTGGAAGTTTTTGCAGAAGGCGTTTGACGAGTTCGCTCCGGTGTTCAATCGCTGTTTCTTCGCAGCGGTTCACCTCATATTGTGTATAACATAACTCCTCTAACTGCACTGTAGACATAGCATCCAAAGATTTCGTCGGGAGCTGCTTTTTTCGTAGCCATGCGATACAACGCCGCGTGGCAATTACATAGAGCCATCCCGGAAAATGATCTCGACGTTTCAGCGTTGAGAGTCGCTTGTAAACCTTCAGAAAAACATCTTGCGTGATTTCTTCGGCGATGTGGAAATCACCGATCTTCCGCCAAACAAGGGCGTGCACCGATTTTTGATATTTATTGACGATCGTGGTGAAGGCATCTTGATCACCGTCTAATATACGTTGAATGAGGTCAGCGTCGCTGGTATTCATCATGTCTCCTGAAAAAAAATAGGGGTTTCATGATATTATAGACGCGTAGAGGGGTCGAAATGTTGCATAAAATGCAATTTGCGGAAGGTTTAGAGTTTAATAGGGTAGGAGAGACGAGAAATTGAGTTAGCGAAAGACGACCAGGACAGAAAAGGGCAAGATGGAAAATTTGCCCTATACCGCAGAGGAGCCGTTTTCTGATATTTCATAGTCTTTCAATCTATTTTGCAAGGTCCGAATGCTTATACCCAATATCTCCGCGGTTTTCGTTCGATTGCCGCCCTGCCATGCTAAAGTATCACGAATAAAGGCTTCTTCTACGGTTTTAAGGCTTGCGCCGAGCGGAACAGTCACTGCGTGTTGGTTTTCGGGCACGTGAATTTCTTCCGGTACGCTGACACGCGGCTTTTGGAATGCAAGAATTTCTTCGGGAAGGTCCGTCGGTAAGATGCCATTGCCTTCAGCAAAAAGGATCGCGTGGATTAGGACGTTTTCCAGTTCTCGCACATTGCCGGGCCATGGATAGTTTTGGAGACATGTAAGCGTTTCGGGGAGTATTTTACGCACGGAGCGCGCGTAGCTTCTGCCATGTTTCTCGATAAAGTGTTCTGCCAAGACCTGGATATCTTCCTGCCGTTCGCGTAATGGTGGTATAGAAATAGAAACAGCATTTAATCGGTAATAAAGGTCCTTGCGAAAAGTACCATTTTCAACGGCGTGTGCGAGGTTACAATGTGTAGCGGCTACAATTCGGATGTCCACTGGAATTGGCTTTGTGCCACCGAGACGTTCAATCTTGCCCGTCTCAACTGCCCGTAATAATTTGACTTGCAAAGATAGCGGCATATCGCCGATTTCATCAAGGAATAGCGTGTTGTTGTGTGCTCTTTCAAATTTGCCGATGTGTTGTGTTCTCGCACCGGTAAACGACCCTCTTTCATGTCCAAAAAGTTCACTTTCCAGAAGTGGGCCTGGAATGGCTGCACAATTGAGAGAAATCATTTCGTTCGCCGAACGGTCACTATTTTGGTGTAAGGCTTGTGCTATCAACTCTTTGCCGGTCCCTGTCTCACCACAAATAAGCACTTTTGCCACTGTGTTTGCAACTTTATCAATTTGTCTGAGAATTTCAATAACTCGTGGACTTCTCCCAATAATACCGGCGTAATTTCCTTGTAATTCGCTCCTTGAAAGTTTCCGAGAAGTTTTAAATTGCACGGTTCCTGCTTTTTTAATCTTGCGTGTATCTTCCATTTGCTGTGGTATCGGATGGCCATTTCCGTTTTCAGAAACCAGTAGGACTGCCTCGGGCTCAACATTCGCGAGTTGTGCAGCTCTGTCCTTTGCCACAATAGCAGGATCGTAACCATCTTTTTCGAGGAGGTCTTCCAAATCTCTCACGGTGTCATTAGACACATCACCCAGAATAAAAACGTTCGCTTTATCATGGGGTTTGCCATTTCTTGTTCTGTGAATCATCACTTCACTCTCTCCTTCAGTTGTTTGGGGTACTGTTATCTTGCTATCGTGCTTGTGGTGGAATACGCTGGTTCATTAGAAATCGCCACGAAAAATCAATCGCATTTAATCACTAATGGGCTATTTTTCAGAAAATAAAAATAGAGGCTTCATATTACTATAACGCGTATGTCAGGACGGAAGGTTGCATAAAATACAAAATTCAACAAAAAAATCTGAAAATTTCGGATTTTGGTAGTGTTTTTGTGAATTCTTCAGGCAGATCTCCAGAAATTGTATCGATTCTCGTTTATCATGTTCGTTCATTTTTCCGGCGTTGTGGCAACATATTTGGGATTTGACTGGATGTCAGGAGTGTAGTGGATCTCCCACACCTTAACCTCTGCTTCTGTAAAGTTTTCTATCGGATAGACTGGAACAAACGCGTTGCTCAACTGTCCGTGCAGAAATGTAGCAGCGGGTTCTCTTTTTGTCGTTAGCATGACGTGCGTGGCGTTGTGTGTTTTCAAGAATTCTAAAGCCTCGCGTTCGGATTCAGCAAAGTAGACATGCTGGTTATAGAGGTGTATCCAGTATTGTATGTAATGATCTTGGTCAACGATGGTTTTGACATTGGACAAGACATTGAGTAGACTACCGAAGCTCCAATTTGCAGCGACGACAGCGGTGTCTGGAAGATTGCTTTTTATCCAATCAAAGGTTTGTGCTTCTGCGCTATCTCCGGGGATCGCCTGTCGGAAATAGGTCGCAGCGAGCAGCGTGCGGGTTGCGTGTCCACCGGCAGGCGTCCAGAAAAGTATGATGCCAAGCATAACAGTGGTAATGGCGGTTTTTAGGAGGCGTTGTGGGACGCGTTTTTTGAGTTGATTGCCATAGAAATCAGCGAGGAAACCGATAAGGTCTGAGGCGAAGAAAGCGACAGACATCCCAATAAAAAAGTCGTAACGTTTCGCGTCACGGGTGAGTGCGGACCAGAAAAGAAACCACAGCGCGAAAGCAATATAAGCAAATTCGTTTTCAGGTGTACGCTGCCGTCGCCATGCAAGCACAACAAATCCGATGATGCAGGCAACAACTGCGGCACTAAAAAGCAGATTGCCTGTAGCCGCGCCCCATAAACTGTCAAGCCGACTGCGATAAAAGGTGGTAATTGTGAACAGTGTTAGTGGTACAGCCAGTAGCACACCGCGTATTTTCCAAAAACGGATGACTGCCATGACGATACCGCAGTACCCCAAAACAAAAATGCTGCCGTAGCGGAACATCCAATATTCAAGAAAAGGGTTCTTAAGTTCTGCTACCGTTTGCATCAATCCATTTTGGCTCATCGGGACGGTGGTGCTGCCAAAAGTGCCGCGTTGTATCAACACATATCCGAGCGCGAGTGTAATGCTGGCGAGCGTTAGACCGAGCGCAACGCTCCGACTGTGCGGCTTGAGTTTCTCTGCCCAAGGTGTCTTTGTTATCAGGATGTATCGGAGCACACGAATGCCTAAAAGTGTGAGTGGCGGCATCAGCATAAATGCGAAGAGGTGTTTTGCGAAACCGTATCCGCTGCGATAAGCAGGAGATGCGATATAAAGCGTCGGAACGAAGGTGCAGACCCATATTAGATAATACCGTAGATCTGTCTCTGTTTCTGATGTGATAAATCGCCATATCTCAACACAGAGGATAATACTCAGGAAAACGCCGAAGCCTTCCCAACTGATACCCCCGAGAAATAGAATGCAGCCGTTTGCGAGTGTCCATCGCATGCGTGAAGCGGGGCGTTCTACCCTCAAGGATGTGAGATAGGTTATAACAGCAAGTAGACCGAGCATAAGGCACCAACTGTCTCTATCTCCAACACCGGCGCAGCTGCGTTCAATACAGGCAGGGAGGGTTAGTAAAAATATCCCCACGATACCGGCAGCGCGTAGGTCGAAAGTGTGCGCGAGAAAAAGATAGAGCGCCCCGAGTCCAATACAAAAACAGAGAACGGGCATATAGAAGACGACGTGATAAAGCGAGATATTAGAAAACACTCGCGAGAGTGCTTTGTGAGTATAGGCGAGGGTGTATGGATAGAGGTTTAGGGTCTGTCCTAAGTCCCTACCGAGGGGTAACCAGCGCCGCATATCACGTGCCGGAAGTTTCCCGTTTTCTGAGATGAGTTGTGCCTGCCAATAATAAAAATAGCCGTCGGGGTCGGTTAGCTGTCCGGCAGGGATATTCGTTGAACTTTGGATACGGATTAAAAAAGAACCAAACAGAACGATGATAAGGAGGGCAACAGTACCGAGTGTTCGTATCTCCATAGGGTTCTCTTTTGAAAAGTTTAGCGTTTTCGTTATTCAGATGCCATTTGCTGTGCTGCAGCCGCAGCCTTGCGGCGTTCACGACGTTTTTTGATCATCTCTTGATACTTCGCCCTGCGTTCCGCGCAGCATCCACAGTCCTTCTCTTTCGATGCCGCTATACTTTCGGATGCCGGTGTCGGTGCCGTGTCCGGTTGCAGGATATTTGTTGTGTCGGATGTTGCTGCGGTGATGGTGTTCTGCTTATGCAGTGGGAGTATATCGGTAGCGTATCCGATGCCGACCGCAGCGATTGCAAGGGCAGCGATAGTGCAGACCCCGTAGAAGATATGCGTATCTTTCATGATTAATCACGCTCCTTGTCGGGTTGAATGAAGCGTTCAAGGCGTGCAGCGACTTCGGGATCAGATTCTTTAAGCCGATGGAGTCCATCTTTGGGTCCATATCGATTCAATGTCTCCAGCGCACGGTTTAAACGTTCGAGTGAAAAGTGATCACGTAGTGTATCTTGAAACTGAGCCTCGATTGGGAATCCGGCGATATCCGGGAGGTGTTGTTTTATGGATTCTGGCTCAGTTTGCTGGATAGTTTGTGACCCCTGCGCTAAGTCCTTAAGTGCCGGTAACGCTTCAGCGTCTGTGTTAGGGAATGTTGCGGTGTCACTAACTGCTTCCACAATGTGTGTTGTGTTTTGCGTGGAGACAGATTCGGTCAGTAATGATGATGTGTCAATATCTGCTGGCGTTAATTCCGTGACGATGCTGGCAGCGTTCTGCCGGATATTATCCGCCCAAGCGACATCACCGTCATATCCATTGAAGTATCCACGCATCCAAATCTTATGGCTCCAATCACTTCTAAACTCATTTAGAACAGCAAGTGTATGCTCGCGTACGGTTTGCTTATCCGTGCCATCTACGAGGAGGTCCAACTCCAAGAAGAGTTCGGCGAGTTTTTTTCGCATGATCGGTTCATAATCGGCATAATCGCCGGTAGGAAAATATTCGCGGAAGTTTTTTTCCTGTAGTTCCCGAGCGGAAGATTTAATACCTTGCGATTCAAGGAAGTCCCACCAAAGCACAAGGTTAAACCCAGGAAAGATTGCATCCTGTTTTCGCTTATATTCCAGATATTCAGGCGATTGCATGGCTTTTTTGAGTGCTTGCTGCATATCGGGATCATTAGTCCCGTTCTCAAGCATGTATTCTATATCACGCCCCGCCCTCTCTTTTAGGTTTGCTTCATATCTCTCCTCAGCAGACTGTGGGGTATCCGCAGTGCGTGATTCAGGTGTGACGGATCTGTATGTGACAACTGGTTCCATCTGTTTCGGTTGGAACACCAGCCATCCGATCGCACAGAGTCCGAGAACGATGGCGAGAATGCTAATACTATAAAAAGGTCTTATCTTCATTGTTCTAAACTCCTATATATCCAGTGTTGCTCCCGCCTGAAGCAACACTGAATGTAGGTTAAATGCAAAAAGACTAACAGCCAGTCATAGCGGCGTTACAAGCTTTGGTTGCGTCTTTTCTTGCATCTTTACACCAGTTGGAGTCGCTGCCATATTTTTCGCATGCGGCAGTAGCATAATTCGCTTCTTGACGACAGATTTCTTCCAAGTCTGCACACGGATCGTTCTTGTCCGATGGAGATGCATCCAAGTTGTTGAACATGGTGAAACCGATAGTGAGAACAAAGAGTACTGCCAGAAGTGGGAGGCTGTTCATCCAAAATTTTTTCATGGTTGTTCTATTCCTTTTTGTTCTATCCACTCTGGTGAAACCGGGAGTTTACCATCTCACCTAAGCGGAAAATTAAGTTTAGTTTTGATGTTTTCTCGAGATAATCAGTTGTAGACACATTAGATAGGGCTGCCCTTAGTAAGTTTCCTTCGCAGTGAAACCGTGGAGGCTAAGGGGTTCGGACTTCTGTTATCCGTGCTAACCTTCCCGCGAACTACCAGTATTCCCACATTATGTCCGTTATGTTTTATAGGTGTGCCGACGTGTAGGACACATCGGGGTCGGTTGACTGGACACAGCATAGTGCTTGGTGGATGGAGATGAACAGATAACAGAACCTCGTCATCGCGTTTTGAGTTTTCTTACACCATATATTCAAAACACACATACATATATCAGAGCAATTATCGTGCCAATTGGAAGAACCCATACCGATAGGGATGCCGGAAAACACATCTATGTAAATCCTGCATACTTGGCAAATCCTGCACATATCGCTCTGCATATTCTGCATAATCTCAAAACACATAGACTTAGCACACAACCAGATACCTCGATAACAATTTAACATAGGCAAGACTGTGAGTTACATCAGATTAACATAACCCCTGTCAAACATCTCTTTATTGATGTACAGACCGTCGGATTCTCGCCAGACATGTGCGACTACGCGCCGATAAAGATCGGTAGCCACTGATTTGATCCTAACCTGTTTTCCGTCTATGAGCCATCTCAAGTACGCTGTAGATCTTTGTGCTTCCAAGGTGCCGCTTTCGGGTGCATTTATGTTCGCCATGCGGATTGTTTGGTTGGAGGTCTTAAAGGTGTCACCGTCAATTACGGTTGTTACATACGCCGAGTATTCGTTCATTTTTTTCCCTTTTTTTTTAAATGAGTTATAGTGTGATGTTGCCAACAGTTCACATCATCAACAAGGTACGCCATTGTCAAAAAAATAGAAGGCGTAGGTTGTCTCTATTTCCCAATTGTTTTTTTACTTCTCTACCTCAAGATTTATGCCTTGAGGTATTGATTCTTATTGTTGCAGTTACAATGATTTATGAACCACACACATTTAACATTCTATGTTCAAGCCTCCTAAATCAGCTTAAGCGAGGCAATCTCCTATGGAATTATAGTAAAACCCATAATTAATAGGACACTCTCAAACAGTCTGAATACCTATAACAGGCATTCAGACTGGCACAAACTGGAAGTTTATGCTACAAAGATGTTCACTTATTTATCGGCTTCACTATAATTTGCTAAATTTGCAATTATCATGCCAATAGGCAGAATCTACGCCATTAGCGGATTTCAGCAAAATATGACTATGCAAATCCTGAGCACTCGGCAAATTATGCCTATCTAAATCTGTAAATTTTGCATAATTTTATGAGATAAAAGGAGTGGCGCGCAGTATTAGGAAGAGACAAAACAGAAGTATTCAGTTTAAGATCTACTGTTCATTTTGGGGGAGGGTGCTCTTACTGCGCAGAGATTTAGAGTAACGTGAGTTTAGTAATAAAAACTCGGTATAAATGCAGGTGTTTTGTTTGGGTGTTTCCCCCAGGTAGAGGGGTAAAAAACAAGAAGCCTTAGTCAATCTTCCCGCCAAGACCCCATGCTTTAGTTTGCGGGATGTAGGCGGGCGTTAGATTTTGTAGGAAGAAAAGATTTGACATTGCATACAGAAATATGATATGATATTAATATCAAGTTGGCAGACAGTTCAAGCGTGATCGCAAGGTCGCGTGTCTGCCTACCCACTTGAACGGGGTTAAAGGAAACTTGATACTTGATATACCATGAAAACCTATAAATATCCTTTGGGAAAACAATCTAACACCATACGTATTGGCAATTTGCTTGACGACATGTGGCAAGTGCATAAGTATTTCCATGACTGGCAACGTCAACGCTATAAAGATGGGTTGCCGTATGCGCATTATAATGCCATGGATAATCACTTTAGAGCGTTGAAACGGACGACGCACCCGCACTGGAAAATACTGCCGAGTCAAGCGGTGCAACAAGAGTTGATGCGTATTGATAATGCATACGATCGTTTTTTCAAGAAACTTGGTGGCAGACCGCATATTAAGCCGAGACATAAGTTCAAATCTATCACCTATCCAGGGACCGCGGGTTGGTCTGTGAAAAACAATCGTATCACATTGACTTTTCGCAAATGGAATCCTGATGCGCGTAAGTGGCAGTTTGATAGAATGCCATATACGTTTCACAAACACCGCCAGTGGCACGGTTGTATCAGTCGTATCACCATCAAACGTGATAGTTGCGGTACCTATTGGCTTTGTATAACAACGACCTACACAGATTTTAGACGGCTGCCGACAACAGGTCAAAGCGTTGGGGCAGACAATGTAATACAAGGAATGGATTTGGTCTATTCCCAGACCAAATCCGGTATGAAAGACGCATATTTGACGCTTAGCACGGGTGAGAAGATCCAACACCCACACCCCTTGAAAGCGAACTTGAAGAAACTTCGCTCTCTCAACAAAAGCCTTTCTCGAAAGGTAAAAGGTTCTAACGGCTGGTGGCAGTGCGTGAGACAAATCGCCCGTCTCTATCGGAAAATCAGCAACCAACGCAAAGACTTTCAGTGGCAACTCGCCAGCAAACTCTCTAAGAAGTTTGATAGGATTGTCCTTGAAACTTTGAATCTTGACGGCATGAAACGGCTTTGGGGACGTAAAGTCTCTGACCTCGCATTTTACCAGTTCGTTGAGATATTGAGGTATAAGTGTCAAAAACATAAGCGTCGACTCATTGAAATTAGTCAATGGAGATCTACAACGAAACCTTGTAGCGATTGCGGTTTTCATAACAAAAACCTAACATTGAAGGATAGGCAGTGGACATGTCCCGAATGTGGTTCTCACCACGATAGAGACATCAACGCTGCGCGAAACATATTGCGGGCGGGGATAGCCGTTACCTGACGATATGCCTGTAGGACACTACGGGGAAACGCCCGCTGGTGGAGCGACAGTTAGACGGTTGTTCTCCTCTTTGAGAAAACCGCAGTTGCTATGAAACCGAAGCCCCACGCTTTAGCGTGTGGGTGCTATCACATGGGGAATACCGATTTGTGATGAATCATCCGTGTAAATAGATATAGCGAAACCCAACACCCGGAATGCTGGAAGTGGGTATAAGTTGGTTTCATTTATGCACAACTACAAACGGCGTATCTGTAGCGAAAATGGGTCAAAGCACACTAACAAATAGGGTGCCTATTGATTGGCACGCTGAAACCGGAGCACACCGTTCTGTTTTGTCCCTATGTAAAAAGTATCACCGGCAGCGGCAAAGGCGGTTGCCGTGTAAGGCAATTCAGGTGTAATCGGTTCCCATGTATTTGTATAATGATCCGCCTGATAGACACCGCTATTGGACACACCGTAAGCCGTTATGCCATCAACTGTAATTCTGTCCATGACGAGCCTCTTCCCATCAACATCGGTAAGTACGTGCCATGTCTCACCACCGCGCGAACGCATGACCCCCATATCCGTTGAGATGTAGATGGTTGCGCCCGCGAATCGTATGTCCTTGAAGTATCCGAACGGAAAGGCGAGAGACGGAGTGATGTCCTGCCAGGTGTCGCCATTGTCTATGGATCGGAAAAGATCTCCGTCCTGTTTACCGGCATAGACTGTGTTTCCAGAAACGGCGAGTACGAATCCGCTCGCGGGGTTACCGGGAAAGGAGGAGCGATCAGAATTTTCCAATCCTGTGTTGTGCCACGCTGTTTCGCCGCGCCGCCATCTGAAGAGTTTACGCTTGTATTCCATGAAAACGGTATCGTTAGTGAGCGCGAGTGCTCCATGCGGACTGTATTTTTCAGTTGTGTGGTGTTGGTCGGCTTTCCACTGCGCCCCCGCTATCATAACATTGCCACTGTTTGTCCACGGTTCTCTACGTTTTTTCGGCCATTCCGTGTGCAAGGTGTTTGCTTCAAAATCTGGGACACCTTCAACTGGTAGAAAGGCATCACCAGCATCGGAGAGACGGGAAAGTGTAACACCATCACTTTCGCTGCTGCTTGCATAGAGCACACCGTCGGCTATTGCGATTTTCGCGCCTTCCAGTGGAACACTTCCGTCAGCACCCAAACCGATGGGTTCCCACGACTCACCGCCATCTACAGATTTGAGCATTTCTGTAGGTGTTAGCGCGTAGGGAACATTTTTGACCGTAACCAGATTTGGAACATGGGAATTCACCAATCCAGTTGTAAAGGAGTGCCACGTGATACCGCCATCCGTTGAGCGAACGACTCCAGAGGTATCAGATTTGTAAAAATTATTTTTATCCAACGCCACAATGGGAGAGGTGCCGAACGCAAATGCGTGGGAATCATTTCCAGTATCTGTCCATGTTTTGCCATTGTTATAAGAGCGTAGCATTCCACTTGGACTTATTACCATCAGTATTTTTTCAGTTGTAACAACTTGGAGTGTGGTCATTATCTTAGTTAGAAATTTGTGAATATTGGGCGTAATATCTATCCATGAATTGCCAGAGTCGGTTGAATAGAAAACTGCTGGTATAGGGTTTTGACTTGATACCTCCTGCTGAACGGTATTCGTTCCAACATAGAGTCTGTTCTCGGCGATTGCCAACGAATTAATACCTTGCGATGTCGGCACCGGTACTTTTTTCCAAGCGTTGGTGAACCGGAAAAGTCCTCGGCTTGTGCCGACAAACAGACTGTTGCCAGCAGCAATTGCGTCCCAGATACGGAAACTGGGGCTGCCAACATCCGGTGTGTTATCGGCTCGCAATGCCTCCCCTATGGGTATCCACTCCTTACCGGCATCCTCAGAACGGAATACGGATGTCCTAAGAACGAGATGCATCGTCATATCCGCCTTTTCTGAGTCATTTCCTTGAATGTTGTCTGTGATAATCAATGCAACGGCACGGCCTTTGGGGCGCGCCCCGAGAGTATCCGACGTCTCACCGCCATCGGTTGAGATTAAAAGTTCATCCGGTGTGAGGAGATAGAGAGTATCGCCGTGTTCCGCCATCACTGGGTCGAACTCTTGATTCGGACCGCTGGAGCTGACAAATGTCCACGCGTCTGCTTTTTCAGTGAGTCGATAGAGATTCGTTTTCGCAATAGCGTAGAGAGTTCGGTCGGCTGTGAGAAAAAGCCCTGGTTTTGAAACGTCTCCCGGGCCTTGTGTCTGAATCCACTGTGGTTTTGCTGTCGGCAGGTCATTGCCATCTGCTTGCGCGGTTGTGGTGAGGGGTGGTTCCGTTTGGGATCCGGATTCACTGTTTTTACCGAGTGTGTCGGTTCTTCCGAATCGGGTCAGCGCGGCGGATTTACGTTTCAACTCTCGGACAATAGATGTGTCAATCAATTCGACTGTCATCTCCGATGTCGCTTCTAAGTTGTAAGGTTGCTGAAAACGCGATAGCGGATGTGTGCCTTGTCCGATCATCAGAATGATCAGAAAAGTCGCTGCGAACGAGAATCCCCAAGGCACCCAAGGTTTTGCCGCGGAAGGAGTGGACCGTTTGATCTGTGCGATTTCGCGTATGATGTTCTCGGTTAGCGTTGGGGGGACTTGGAAAATACCGGAGGCATCATGAAGCAGGTGTTCTTGTTTTTTCAAGCGCGCTCGGGCACGGTGGAGCCGACTCTTAATGGTATTGGGTGATACACCTAAAAATTCACTGATTTTTTCACAAGACATCTCTGCCAGATAATGGAGCGTTACGACAGGGCGTTCACTCTCTGGCAACTTTTGGAGGAGGCGTTTGATGATGTCGCGCTGGTGTTCGAGAGAGGTTTTTTCACCAAGTTCTGTCTCATATTGCGTGTAGCAGAATTCCTCTAATTCTGATACTGGCATTGCGTCCAGCGAAGTCATCGGGAGCCGTTTCTTTCGGAACCATGCTATACACCGACGCGATGCAATCACATAGAGCCATCCCGTAAAATGATCCGACGGTTTCAACGTTGATAATTTTTTGTAGGCTTTCAGAAAGACATCCTGCGTGATCTCCTCAGCAATGTGAAAATCACCGGTCTTCCGCCAGACAAGCGTGTGTACCCATTTCTGGTATTTGTTCACGAGTGTTGTAAATGCGTTCTGGTCCCCATCTAAGGTGCGCCGGATCAACGCGAAATCACTATTTTTCATATATCTCCCCCAAAAATAGCATCCTTTTAACTTAGAAACGCGTGTACGGGACGGAAAGGTTGCATAAAATGTTAAAAAGAGGCTTAATCTACATTATACTACGGCAAATTTCGTGCCAATTTTCCTAAAAGAGTGCGATATTTGGATGAACGTATAGAAATTTTAATCATATTTTGCAATTTTAACCGCTCAAACGTAGGTGCACACTGAGTTTCAATAAGAAATATCTCAGAATTCATTTTTAGTAAAAAAATCTCATTGGGCGGATGAAAATTAGTCTATAATTCTTTTTTTATTATCGAAACGCAGAATTTGTAGGATGAAACGCAAAATTTGTATGTGTTATGCAAAATTTGTGTTATTGAATATTGGCGGTTTTGGGGAATGCACTATTTAATCCAAGGTTTGGACAATTTTGATGATATTGGAGAAAATAGGCGGTTTTGAGAAGGCTTTAGGACGATGAAAGTGTAAGGCGCATAACAGATGCGCCTTTTAGACGGATAGTGCCAAGGATTGACCACCTTTTCAGCTTGACACAGAAGGACAAGAATGATATGCTGCCGCTAAATTTTAGTTATTCTCGGCACCTTCATCAATCCAATCAATGAAGAGTTGGATTTGGTCTGCGTCCAACGGGGGGCCGCCAGGGGGCATGCCGCCGCCATCAATACGTTTGACAACAAGACTGCCTTCGCCATTACCGGCGACAAATGCAGCACCGCCATTTCCGCCTTTTTTGAAGGGATCGTATTTGCTGAGGTCCAACCCTGTGAAATGCCCGGCGACGTGGCATCCTGGAATAGCGCATCTTTCGGCAAGGATAGGCTGAATATCGTCTTTAAAAGAGACTTTTGGTTCTTCAACGACAACGGGTTCCTCAATGACCACTGGGTCTTCTGGCTGGGTTTCAGGCGTTGTCGTCGGTTGTAGGACATCTGTCATACCGGTGGTATCTTCAGTGATGTCGCCTTCGTCGCCACAACTCGCGATGAAGATTGTAGCAAAAAATATACTAATTGCCAAAACAGGAATAGAAACAGCACTCGCGTGCCAATTACGCGAATGCATAGAAGATAAACTGATCACAATAGAATTCTCCTTTTCTGAGAATGTGTTGTTAGCATGAATTTCGCTATGTTTATATAGAATACCACGATATACGGGGGATGTCAACATGAAAATTTTGATTAACACCGACATTATACCAGAACAACAGCAGCAGATCGAATCCGTTTCTAACGCCCTTTCACTTGTGAAACCACAGAATTCAGAAGAGGCACTGCGTGAAATTGTGGACACCGATATTGTGTTCGGTGGGTTTAACCGCTCGCTTTTTGAAAATGCGAAGCGGCTGAAATGGGTGCAAGTGCTTTCAGCAGGTGTTGACGGCTTGCTGTTCCCGGAATTTGTCAAGAGCGATGTTATTCTAACAAGTGCAAAAGGCTTCGTTGGTCCACATCTGGCAGACCAAACGTGGGCTTTACTCCTCGGACTATTACGGGGTATCGGACGCTCGGTGCGCGAGCGGACATGGGATAACCGGATGTCAATCCGCCTCGCGACGTGGGAATTAAGCGAACGGACGCTCGGTATCATCGGACTCGGCGGCACAGGTATTGATGTCGCCCGTCGGGCACAAGGGTTTGATATGCGCGTCATCGCTGTCGATCCGGAAACGGTTGAAGCCCCGTCATTTGTTCATGAAGTCTGGAAAATGGATCGGTTCCATGACCTGCTTTCAGAATCAGATGTTGTCGCTATCTGCGCGCCGCTGACACCGGAGACGCACGGTATGTTCGACGATGCAGCGTTTGAACAGATGAAATCGCACGCGTTGCTCATCAACGTCACACGTGGCAAGATTGTAGATGGACCGGCATTGCTCCGGGCACTCACTTCAGGAAGCATTGGCGGTGCGGGATTGGATGTCACGCCTGAAGAACCGTTACTTACTGACAGCCCGCTATGGGATCTGCCGAATGTCATTGTTACACCGCACGTCGCTGGGGGTTCGCCAATTCGTTTGGATCGATCGGTTGGACTGTTCTGTGATAACTTAGAACGGCTGCTCGTTGGTAAACCGCTCCTCAGCGTGATTGATAAAGAGAAGGGATATTAGCAGCGAATTTGGCTGTGCACGCTGGCATAATATGATCGGATTAGTTCTCTGAACTTTTAATTGTGCCCCACGTCACAGCCATCTTATTTAGCGGTTGTACTGGCAATGAATCACCAACCCAGCGCGGCAAAATAGGGAGACTATCCTCCAAAAGCACTAAACGCCGAACTTTCTGGGACGCAAACGAATAGATGTAGAGTCCATAATTACCAAAACCTATATCAACAGAGAATACAAGATATTTGCCAGTCGGGGACCAATCCACTTGAAAGAACTGCCGCAAGCCGCGATTGGCAATTTCTTCCAGGAGGTTTATTCCATTCGCATTTACAACAAATATGCCTTCATGAACGTGCTCGACTACTTTTCGGTGGTTCCGCCCTTCAACATCTGCAACAAATACGCCTTCATGAAGCGGTGTGTAGGCAATCTTTTTACCGTCCGGGGAGAATGCATAGAACGGGTAACGGCTTAAGAAACCCGCACGTTCAAGGAACGGCAAATGTTTCTTGGGTTTCTCCTGCCCATTGACATTCGACTCCCATATCTCCTGAAGCCTGTCCGTTGAAACGAGATTGTAGAACACAGATTGCGCATCTGGTGCCCAGACAAAACCTATGGGGCTTTCGCCAATGGGGTGGGGTAACTTCCGCTTCTGTCGTCCATCCGGCGAGATTAGAAAAATTTCTGTGTCCAGATCGCGTCCGCCTCTTATCCTTTGTGGACTGCCAGCATAGACAATCCAACGTCCATCCGGAGACCAAGAAATATCGACCTAAGAATGGACTTGCAATATGATGGAACGAATTTTCTTACCGGTGTGGAGGTCTCGGATATGGAGAAGATTACGGCGATCAGGGTCGCTGTCTACCGCTGCCAAAAAGCGTCCGTCCGGCGAAGGTGTCGAAATACCTTCTTCCGTAATGTGCGTAGGTGTAGGTACGGTATCATTCGGATGTATCATGTAGGTAGTCCCTCGATAGGCGTAGACGATCATACCTTCTGCCCAACAGAGCAGATTCGGGCAAATACCTGATAGGAGAATTATTACCGAAAACAGAAAAATCAAGCGATGTGTGTTCATTAGGGAGCCCTCATTTGAAAAATGGCTGCACTAACAGCCAAGGTTAAGGTGCGTTGATTAATTACCAAACATCTTTCTATACATTATTTGTATCGGCAATTCCTGTGCCAGTAGGAAACGGAAAAATAAATTAATCAGTCTCTGTTGGACGTTTGAGACTCCCCCACGTCACAGCCATTTTATTTGACAGCTGCACGGGCAATGAATCACCAACCCAGCGCGGCAAAATAGGGAGGCTATCCCGCAAAAGGACTAAACGCCGAGCTGCCTCGGACGCGAACGAGTAAATATAGAGACCGTAATCACCCGCAAGCGTCTCAGCAGAAAACACAAGATGTTTGCCATTCGGTGACCAATCCACCTGAAAGAACTGCTGCAAGCGGTGATTGACGAATACTTGGATACCTATCCCCACAGCATCCGGAGCTACGTTTTCATGCGCGCGATCGGTTACTTTTCGGTGGTTCTTCCCCTCAGCATCCGCGACAAATACGCCTTCATGCAGCGATGTGTAGGCTATCTTTTTCGCGTTTGACGAGAAACTATAGAACGGGTAACGGCTTAAGAAACCCGCACCTTCGTGGAATGGCAAATGTTTCTTCGGATTTTCCTGACCATTGATTCTCGACTCCCAGATTTCCTGACGCCTGTCTGTTGCAGCGAGATTGTAGAACACAGATTGTGCATCTGGTGCCCAGACAAAACCTATGGGGCTTTCGCCAATGGGATGGCGTAACTTTCGCTTATGGCGTCCATCGGGTGAAATTAGGAAAATTTCGGTGCCCAGGTCACGCCCGGCTCTTAATCTTTCTATATTACCAGCATAGACAATCCAACGTCCATCTGGAGACCAAGAAATATCGACGTAAGAATGGACTTGCAGTATGATGGAACGGATTTTCTTACCGGTGTGGAGGTCTCGGATATGGAGAAGATTACGGCGATCAGGGTCGCTGTCTACCGCCGCTAAAAAGCGACCATCCGGCGAAGGGGTAGAGATACCTTCTTCTGTAATGCGCGTAGGTATGGTATCATTCGGAGCCATCATGTAGGTAGTTCCCCGATAAGCGTAGACGATCATACCTTCTGCCCAACAGAACAGACCCGTACAAAAATCCAATAGAATTATGAGCGAAAACAGTAGCCTTAAGTGACGTGTGTTCATTCGGTGATCCTTGGCGGCGTTCAACTTAACGCAGCAACCCTGACGAGTTGTTTCCCGATATTGCCACCTTTTAGCATGCTAATGAACGCCGCTGGTGCGTTTTCGATGCCTCCTTCTTCGATCGTTTCCCGATATTTCAGTTTGCCCTGGCGCAACCATTCTGCCATCTCGACGAGTGCCTCTGCGTGCCGGTCGGCGTATTCAGAGACGAGGAAACCTTCGATTCTCGATCGTTTGGTAATCATATGCCAGAGGAAACGGGGTCCCGTCTCCGGTTTTTCTAAATTATACTGAGAAATTTGTCCGCATATAACGACACGTCCCTTGATCCTTAAATTGGGGAAGACGACATCTGTGATCTCGCCGCCGACGTTGTCAAAATAGACATCAATACCATCAGGCAGAAGTGTCTGGAGTTCTGTGTGATAATCGGAGACCTCTTTATAATTAAAAGCCGCATCGAAGCCGAGTTCATTGACGATATAATCGACCTTCTCATCGGTACCAGCGGAACCGACAACCCGGCATCCTTTAATTTTCGCGATCTGTCCGACGACGGAACCGACTGCACCTGCGGCACCGGAGACAAACACGGTCTCGCGCGCTTGGAGTTGTCCAACCTCAAGCAGGCCGAAGTAAGCTGTTAACCCTGGCATACCGAGAATCCCTGCACCTGTTGAGATGGGCGCGATTGTCGGATCAATTTTCCGCAACTCATCACCCGCAGCGGCCCCGTATTCCTGCCACCCGATATTCGCATTGACAATATCACCTACCCCGAAATTAGGATGCTTTGATTCCATAACCTGGGCAATAACACCACCCACCATCACTTCATCGATTTCGACGTTGGCGGCATAAGATTTTGCGGCATTAATGCGCCCTCGCATGTACGGATCAACGGAGAGGTAGATAGTTTTCACCAATACTTGACCGTCTTCCGGTTTCGGAATTGGGACTTCTACCAGATTGAAATCTGACTCCTTCGGGTACCCTGCGGGCCGAGAGGCGAGGGTAATTTGACGATTCATTAATAGTACTCCTTATTAATAACAGGACTTACGCAAATTGAATGGGAAACGGTATATTTTGCTGATTTAACCCCCTAAATCCCCCAACCCCCCATATCCCCCCTTATCAGGGGGTAGGGGGACTTTAAGAGAAAATGCGTAAGTCCTAAATAATTAACCTCTCTTATTGAATTGAACAGGATCTTCACCATGAATGACAATGAGTTCGTGTTGCGGTGCGTCCCAATCGAAAACTTTAACAATAGGCAGGATGACGCGAACAGCCAAACCGATGCGCCGTTTGTCAGAGCGATTCGCCTCCGAGTGATGCAAGGTGCGTTCGTTAAAGAGAACAAATTCGCCGGGCTGCATCTCTAAGTTAGCGACATTGCTTGTGTCAACGAACTCAAGGTCACCCATTTGGTTAAATGCCATATCGGATGTCGCTTTCACGTGCGGGATCACTTTGCGGTGTGAACCGGGGAGGATCTGGAGGCAGCTGTTTTCCAAGGTTGCCGAATCGACAGCAATCCATGCTGAAATTATGATGGGTGGCTCAAGGGGCCAATAGTTGAAATCTTGGTGCCACGGAATCTCTTTTGCGCCGGGTTCTTTGACGAAGAAGTTTGTCCGCCAGAGTAGGAGGTCTGGTCCGTACAACGATGCCATCCGTTTAACAATAGCGGGGTGCGTGGCAAGATCGTGAATCAAGGGAGAATCGAGGTGGCGGTTATGCACCCTGTTTTTGTGATCAGGTGCATCAGTTTCAAGCACCCTCTCAATTTCTGGTTGCATGTTGAACATCTCTTCAGAGTTACAGAGTGTGTAGGGGCCGAGGTAACCCTGCCGCCAAAACTGCTCCCGCTCTTCAGGACATAATATATGGTTTCCGTTTTGCATTGTATAAAATCCTCATGTTGTTGTTTTGAGGGGGTATACTGAAGTCTCGTCAGCGAATTCCGAAACGCTACTCCTGACAGACATGGACTTTAATCGCACCGGAAGTTTTATCAGCAGACACGCGGAAGGCTTCGCTGATCTCGTCAAGCGGATAATAGTGGGTCACCAATTTCGTGGCATCAACCTTACCGGCGTCTATTAATTCAATCGCCGCCTCAAAGTCTGTCTCCATTCCACTATAACCGTAGCAGTTAGAACCTGTAATGAACGCCTCCGACCAGACGATAGTGGAGAGATTCACCTCAAGCGGTTTATAGTACCCGGCGACGAGAACGACAGCGCCCTGTTTCCGAACGATAGTTGTTGCGGTGTTGAAGTTCTCCGCGCCGCCCACCGTTTCGATGACTGCGTCAAAACCGATGCCGTTTGTGACATCCTTGACGTATTCCGCGACATCGGTATCGCCGACGTTGACGATGTGATCTGCGCCGAGTGCTTTTGCTAACTCTGCCTGCTGTTGGTATTTGACGGTAATCAAGGTCTCCTTAATACCTGCGGCAACTGCATCTGCCAAGCAGAACTGCCCGATAGTGCCACCACCGATAATAGCGATTGTATCTCTGGAGTTGGCACCCGAACGCGCGACGGCACGGTGCGAGACAGCGAGCGGTTCAACGAGTGCGCCTTGTTCAAACGTCATCCGTTGCGGTAATTTAAAGAGTCCTGAATGATGCGTCGCGGTGTATTCTGCGAAGCCACCGTGCATGTTCGGAGAGATCCAGGCTCTATTGAAGCAGAGATTATACTGTCCGGTCTCACAATACTTGCAGGTGCCGCAATGTGAAAAACATTCCACAGCGACTTTGTCTCCAATATCAAATTCAGTTACACCATCGCCGAGAGCCGTGACGACCCCACATGTTTCGTGTCCCGCGGCGTGTTCATGCGATTGTCCCCAGTGTCCGAAATAACTGTGCAGATCGCTACCACAGATGCCGGTCTGTTTGGTGTCAACGAGTACAAAGCCCGGAGGCGGTTCGTTACGTTCAACCTCACGAATAGCAATTTGTTCAATGTCTGTATAGATGGCGGCTTTCATTTTCATGCGAATTTTCCTTTGGGGTACGAGATATGGAAATCTCAGGTTACCCGCTTGTTGTTGGTCCGAACATCCGAAGAATCGCGCGCTTATCGGATTTTCCAACGCTCGTTTTCGGGATTTCATCAACAAAGACAAACTGGTCCGGAATCCAGAACTTAGGGAATTCAGAAGCAAGTTGCTGCCTAAGAATATCTGAGATATTCTCGTTTGTCTGTTCTGCGAGTACAACGGCCGCGAAGGGACGTTCTCCCCACTTCTCGTCAGGTATACCGACAACGGCAACTTCATGCACGCATGGATGTTTCAGCAGTACAGTTTCCAAGGCAACACTTGAAATAGACTCGCCACCGCTTCGGATGAGTGCCTTCGCTCGGTCAACAATTTGCATGTAGCCGTCCGCGTCAATCGTAGCCATATCACCCGTACGTAACCATTTGTCGGTTGTAAAGTGCTCCGCAGTTGGCTCAACTTTGTAGTAGCGATTCGCTGTCCAAGGGCTTCGCACCTGGAGTTCCCCGACTGTTTCACCATCCCAAGGAAGTTCCGTGAAACCGTTAGATGTTTCTGCGGCGAGACGGAGTTCAACGCCCGGTATAGGTCGCCCCTGTTTTGCTTTAATTCGCCATTTCTCAGTGTCCGACAAACTCCGATGGGCACCGCGCAGCTTCGAGAATGTTCCAGTTGGGGACATCTCTGTCATGCCCCAAGCGTGGCAGATCTCAACGCCAAGTTCTTTTTCGTAGGCTTCAATCAAGGACAGTGGCATCGCCTCTCCACCGACGATCAATCGTCGCAATCTGGGGATATCCTTTCTCCTTTTATAGAGTTCAGGATACACCTTTGCCCAGACCGTCGGTACGCCTGCAGCGACCGTGACACCTGTCTCGGCAATAAGTTTGGCTATACATGGTGGTTTGGCGCCCGGTAGCACCATATCTGCGCCAGCGAACATGCTTGCGTAAGGCAGTCCCCACGCCATCGCATGGAACATTGGAACGATCGGCAAGACGACATCTGCCTCTGTCAATCCGAAGACATCGGCTTGGTTCGCTGCCAGTGTGTGGAGAAACATAGAGCGGTGTGTATAGAGAACGCCTCTCGGTTCTCCTTGTGTGCCGCTGGTGTAGCAGAGTCCCATCGCCCAGTTCTCGTCTTGGATATCCCATGAGGATATAGGTGTGGCTTCGGAGAGTACTCGCTCATAAGGTACATCGTCATCCATAGATGTCGGGTCAAAGTAGATAGCTTGTTTACATGCAGTCTTATTCTGGAGTGCCCTAAATTGTTCCCTAAACTCGCTATCAACAAAGATGAGTTTATCTTCTGCCTCGTGTACAATTTGTGCTAATTGTTCAGTCGAGAGACGGATATTGAGCGGGTGGAGCACGGCACCGATGCACGGAATTGCGTAGTAGAGTTCTAAGTGTTGATAGGTATTGGAAGCATACGTTGCGACTCTGTCTCCGCACTGAATCCCGAATTGGGTGATAGCGTTTGCCAATCGCTTCACGCGCTCGTATAACGTAGTATAGTTGTAACGCTGCAGCGTCCCGTCAGGCAGCAGCGTGGTAACCTGCTTATCCGCATGTATACGGTGTGCGTGTTCTAAAATCTGCGCGAGCGTCAATGGGTAGTTCATCATCAAGCCAAGCGTTCTTTCTAACGATTGGATTTCGTTTCGTTTTTTTACCCGTTCTTCGCCCCAGTAACGGGTGAAAATCCTGCCAAAGATGGTTTTTTAATGCACACAAGGATACGAAAATTGGAACCTATACAAAAATTCTGCCTGTCAGCGTCATAAATTATGGCAACTTTCATCTATTTTAGCATAAAAACGGAGTTTGTTGTTAAAAAAAGTGATTCCCTATGTTATTCTCCGACTTTAATTTGCATTTTACAAGAAAGGTGATGCATAATTAAAGCATATTGGTAAGTAGAAACAACTGTATAAAAACAACCATTGGTGCTACAAATGGTTATGATTTTCTTATTCTATTTTTTACATGGGGGCACAAATTATAATGTCAATATCAGACAATAAGCGGTATTTCTGGTGCGTTGTAGCCATTTTATTCGGAATTGCCTTAGTGATGCCAATGGCTGTGAGTGCTGAATCACTCACGGTAATCGTTCAAGATCAAAATGGGAACGCTATCCCAGAAGCAAAAGTACAGATTGGGAGCCAAGAACAGACAACAGATGAATCTGGAAATGCTATGTTTAGCGACGTGACCGGTGCGCAGTCGCTGACGGTATTAGCCATCGGATTTTCAAGTAAGCGACTGAATACGACTGCTGGGCAGACCGAAGTGAGGGTGGTACTTGCTCCAATCCAAACCGTGGATGCGGTTGTAGTAGTGGGTACCCGTAGTATAGGCAGAAGAGCACTGCAAGCACCTGTGCCGATAGAGGTCGTCAACAGAGAGCAGCTGAGCCTTACCGGTCAATCCGAAACCGGTCGTGTGCTTCAGATGTTGGTCCCTTCTTTCAATTTCTCGAGTTCAACGATTAGTGACGGTACAGATGCGCTACGTCCGGCAACGCTGCGTGGCTTAGGCCCCGACCAAACGCTTGTGCTTGTTAACGGCAAACGTCGCCACAAGAGCGCATTGCTGCACGTTAACACCTCGGTGGGTCGCGGCACTGCCGGAACAGACTTCAATGCGATTCCGTCAGCGGCGATTGAGCGGATTGAAGTCCTACGCGATGGTGCGGCAGCGCAATACGGCTCCGATGCCATTGCCGGTGTTATCAATATCGTGCTCAAAGCCGATGTCGATACAGGCAATGCTGACATCTATTGGGGACAAACTTACGAAGGCGATGGCGATACATGGAACGGTAACGCGAACTACGGTATGAAAGTCGGCGGATCCGGCTTCCTGAATCTCACCGCCGAGTGGCGCGACAGATATCGCACGAACCGTGCTGGACTTACAGGCGAACGCCAATATGACTGGGTGGATGTAGATCAAGGCAGACTGCCTGATGCCACGCTCGAAATCGAAAATGATGATGGAACGGTGAGTGAGAAACCGGTCTGGTTCGACCCGCGCGAATATACCTTTGAACGGCAGAACTTCCGCATTGGCGATGCTGACTCGACACAAAAAGTTGGGTTCTATAATTTCGGACTTCCCCTCGCTGAGGGTTTAGAACTCTACTCTTTTGGTGGACACTCCTCACGGGAAAACAATAGTGCGGGTTTCTATCGCAGAGCAAATCAGGCCTCGCGAACCGTCACCGAAATTTACCCAGACGGATTCCTGCCAGAAATTAACACCGACATTGGGGATACCTCTCTCGCCTTAGGTATGGCATGGACACACGAGGCGACTGACCTGAATGTTGATGTCAGCATCAATCACGGGTTGAACACATTTGACTTCCTTATTTCCAACTCCCTGAATGCCTCTTATGGTCCCAGCAGTCCAACCTCCGCAGATGCTGGCGGCTTTGAACTCTCGCAAACGGCGTTCAACTTAGATGTCACTTATCCGCTGGACTATCAGTCTTCACTCATCAACCTTGCAGGCGGTATCGAATTCCGCAGAGAAGGTTACGGTATCCATGCAGGCGAACCGCTTTCATGGATTAATGCAGGACTCGGCGTAGACGGTGCCGCGAGTGGTATCCAAGTTTTTCCCGGTTTCCGACCTGACAACGAAGTGGACGAAAGCCGAACCAATATTGCCGGATACGCGGACTTTGAATCTTACCTGAGTGGACAACCCGGAACAGGACTCCTCGTCGGCGCAGCGGTGCGCGGTGAACAGTATAGCGACTTCGGTGCGACCGTCACAGGAAAAGCGACGGCTCGCTACGATTTGACGAAACAGGTTGCGGTGCGTGCTGCGGGTAGCACAGGCTTCCGGGCACCTTCACTGCAACAACTCTACTTCAACAATATTAGCACACAATTCAAGGTGGATGCCGACGATATTGATAAGGATGGCAACACTGATGAGCTGATAGCACTTGAAGTCGGCACCTTCCGCAATGACAGCGATGCCGCACGGGCACTCGGTATCCCTGACCTGAAGGAGGAGACCGCCTTCAACGTCTCCGGTGGTTTTGTGTTGAAGCCGCTTGAAAAGATGTGGCTCACGGTTGATGGATTCCTCATTCAAATCGATGATCGTATTGTTCTGAGTGGCAGTTTTAGTGCTGATGACCTAACAGAGTTAGCCGCAGCAGGGGCAAGCAGCGCACAGGTGTTCACAAATGTTGCACAAACACGCACGCAAGGCGTTGATGTCGCTGCAGGCTACTTGCATGCTTTTGACAACGAATCCCTTCTCAATTTGAAGGTTGCGTTGACGTGGGCGGATACGGAAGTTATTGGTGACGTGGATGCCCCAGAAATCCTCGTCGGACGTGAAGACACCCTTTTCCCTTCTCAGGAACGTTCTATGATTGAGGAGTGGCAGCCGAACACGCGGATTAACCTCAGCGCGGATTACATTATTGGCGATCTCACTATTGGTGGTGCCTTACGCTACTTCGGTAACTATACCGTCCAAGAGGGAAGTGGCGACGATCCGGCACGTCAGACTTATGGCGGGAAATGGCTCACAGACATCCAGAGCAACTATCAGTTGAACGAAGGGCTTTCGCTGACGATCGGTGCGAACAACCTATTCGATCAGATGCCTGATCTGAACGAGATTGGTCAGTCGCGCACTGGTGCTTTAAAGGATAGTGTTGGCAACGTCATTGTTGACTCACCGGGTGTGTTCACGTATTCGAGAAGGTCGGCACCTTTCGGTTTCAACGGCGGACTTTACTACGCGAAGTTATCCTATCGTTTTTAGGATGGATGCCATAATCGCTGAAAAATTGTAACTGTAGGCGCGGTTTGAAACCGCGCCTTTTTCGCGTAATTTCTATTGCATCTATTTCCACAAGATGCTAAATTAGGTTGAGATTAAAAAATAAAGGAGAACTATTGAATGCATCGTAATCTTATAATCTTTTGTGTCGTGGTGCTGTTTGTCGGTGCCATTATTGCGTTGAGCATCCGTTCTGTTGAAAGCCAGGGTGATATGGTACAGCGTGGCAAATATCTCGTAGAAGCGGTTGCTGCGTGCGGATATTGTCATACGCCGCGTGTGGGTGCTGACTATGACATGGATATGTACCTCGCTGGGCACCCGGCTGGGCAACCTTCTCCACGTTATAATTTCCGTATGATCCGAGAAGGCATTTTTATTGTAACTGCGCCGCAGTTATCAGCCTTCTCAGGTGCGTTTGGAACCAGTTTTGCTTCAAACCTGACCCCTGATAAAGCAACAGGGTTAGGCGAATGGACAGAGGAGATGTTCATCGGGGCAATGCGGACTGGGCACCATCAAGGTGTGGAAAGCAACCGGAAGATCTTCCCTCCAATGCCGACGAAACACTACGCGCAAATGAACGATGAAGATTTGAAAGCAATTTGGGCGTATCTTCGGACGGTTAAGCCGGTCAAAAACGAGGTTAATCCTGCCTTGGATCACCAAGGGAGACCAAAATAATAGACTTAAAATTTGGAGACACTTTTTATGGCATCAGGAAAAAAACAGGTTCGCATCTGCGTCGTCGGTATGGGTATCGGTAAACCCAACGGGGCGGCACTTGCCAGAAACCCACGCGGCAATGTTGTCGCGCTCTGCGATCTACTTGAGGACCGGATGAAAACCTTCGCTAAGGACTTACCCGGTAAAGTTAAATTCTACACAGATTACAAAGAGATGTGCAAAGCCGATGATATCGACGCAGTCTTCGTTGGCACGCCGAATCAGTGGCATGTTCCGATCGCGTTGGAAGCGGTACGGAACGGTAAGCACGTCATGGTAACGAAACCGCTCGCGGATTCTGAGGCGGCGGCGCAAAAATTGGTCGCGGAAGCTGAAGCAGCGGGTGTCGTCAATATGATGTCGCTCTCTACGCGCTTTGGGAAGGAGTGTCAATATCTCGGCAATCTTGCCCGCGATAATTATTTCGGTGAACTCTATTACGCCCGGGCACGGAGCGTGCGTAGGAGCGGTATTCCCGCATGGAACCTCGGTTTCATCCAGAAAGGCGGCGGTGCATTTCGCGATATGGGTGTCCATGTGCTTGACTCGGCGTGGTGGATTCTTGGATTACCGAAACCAATTGCGGTGTTAGGTGCTGCGGGCGCGAAGTTCGGACCTCGGGGACTCGGCTATTGGAAGGGGACGAAAGCGCCTAAAGAGATCTACGAGAAATATGATTCCGATGACTACGCCGGTGGGTTTATTACTTTTGAAGGCGGAGTCGGGTTGCAGGTCGAAAGTTTCTGGGCATCACACCAACCTGATGAATTTCAGATCGAGCTCTTCGGTACAGAGGCAGGTGCAACTATGAGCCCCTTGCGACTCTATCGCACCGATAAAAAAGGTGAATTTCAGGACATAGATGGGAAGCCGCCAAAGAGTAAACATGCGGTGACGTGGGACGCTATCGCTGATCACTTTATCGAATGTATTTTAGATGACGTAACCTGTAAGGCACCGCTCCGTCATGGGCTGGTTGTCCAGCAGATGATGGAAGGGCTGCTCAGAAGTGCGGAGACGGGACGCGAAGTTCATATTGACCATCCATAGAGGCTTAAAAAAATGACCTTTGATATAACAACGCTGCGCAATGATTTCACGCAAACCGGTTTTGCTATCGCATCTAACTTATTTACGCGAGACGAAGTTCAACGGCTTAAATCAGAATGTATTGACATTCTGGAAGCCGTTAAAGCAGAGACTGGAGCGGTCGCTGGGCACGGCGTTTATGTGGGTTTAGCTGCGCGGAGTCCCGTTTTTCAAACCGCAGTCGGTGATGCCCGCTTACTTGATATTTTGGAAGGCATTCTTGCGCCGGATATCGAGTTTCTCAGCGACAAGGTGGTTTTCAAAAGTGATTCGACGACGTTTGCAAGTCCTTGGCACCAAGATTGGTCGTATTGGTACGGCGCACACAAAGTCTCGATTTGGGTTGCCCTTGACGACGCTACCGTTGAGAACGGATGTCTCAAGCTATTTCCGGGTTCCCACAAATCCGCTATTGTCCACGACGGTGATGCCAGTGACGGACACGGTTTCGGCAATCGGCTACGTCCGGGGGCAGTTGACGAAAACCTTGCTGTTACAGCGGAGATTGAAGCAGGCGGTGCCGTCTTTTTTCACGATTTGACGCTCCACTCCAGCCATCCAAACCGCTCCGGCGAAGAACGCTGGGTCTGGATTCCGACGTACCGCGACGCAAACGCTGAAGACAACGACTATCCGTGGGCTGTCGCTGCGAAAGTTTTAAGGGGCGAAAAATCATCCGGATCAGGTTTTTAACTATGGGCCCTTGGTTGTTCTCCAAATGTAAGGCATTCTCACTGCGAAGCAAAATTATGCCATTTAAGGCATAATTTCATTATAAGCAGGTCTTCGGTAAATCCACAAGTAAAATAAAGAAACGTTAGCCCGTAATGAAGCAGATCGCTTATGGGGTTTTTGCTTGGGGTCTTTGATAGGGTGTTTCTGCGGATTTCTTCAAGTACGCCGCAAAATGGAGGGCGGCTCGAAATCAAAAACTTTCAAATTATAGTCCACAATACTCATCCGCAAGGGAAAGTAAAAATAATGAAATGGAAAGCGACTCTTAACAAATGCACGTGAGATTCCAGTCCCACGTGTCTAACCGCAAGGAAAATTAGAAATATGTTTAAAAATCTGAGTACCGGTGCAATCGGCATCCGGGCGAACATGAAGGAAGGCTTAGACCTCGCGAAAAATGCTGGTTTTGAAGGTCTCGATCTGAGCATCGATGAAGCCAATCAACTTGCACAAGAACACTCTGTCCAACACGTCAAAGACCTCTGGTCAGAAGCGGGTATTGCCATGGGTGGTTGGGGGTTCGGTGTCAATTGGCGGGGTCCCGATGCCGACTACTACGCCGGTTTGGCGCAGTTGCCGGAACGTGCGGCACTCGCTGCGGAACTCGGTTGCTATCGCACAACAACCGTTGTTGGACCCGCCTCAAACGATATGACGTATCAGGAGAATTGGGATTTTTCTGTCAAGCGGTTGCGTTCTGTCGCCGAGATTCTTAAAGACCACGGACATTCACTTGGGCTTGAGTTCATTGGACCGGCAACGAGCCGCAAGAGTGCCAAACACCTCTTCGCCTATTCGATGGACGCGATGTTAGGACTCGCCGCTGCTGTCGGCACCGGGAACGTTGGACTCCTCTTCGATACATGGCACTGGTACACCTGCCGTTCCACGGTTGACGATGTACGCAAACTCTCTGCATCGGATGTCGTCTACGTCCACATCAACGATGCGCCTGCCGGAATTGATCCAGACGATCAGATTGATAACATCAGATGCCTCCCTGCTGAGACAGGCGTAATTCCACTCACCGAATTGGTGCACATTCTGACAGAGATCGGTTACGACGGACCTGTGACACCGGAACCCTTCAGCCAGAAGGTGAACGGCATGGAACCCGCGGACGCGGCGAAAGCGACTGCGGAATCATTGGATCAAGTGTGGAAGAATGCAGGTCTGTAACTGTTGAGTGCTTTCCATAACGCCCTACGGAGAAAACTCATGGAAAAAATAAAGACTGTTGACATTCATGACAAGGTTTTTGAGGAGACCTATACCGCCCACATCCAAAGAAATGGTGCGAACTGGCTTGGACAGATACCAGAGGTTCCAAAAGTCAAATGCGAGGCACCTACAGAAGCCGTACTCCTGAAAGACCTCGAAAAAAAACTTCATGAGGCACTCGTTGCCGAAGAAGAGGCTTGGGAGAAGCAATTTGAAAAAGATGTGAAAGCCGGACGGCTGGATCACCTTGCCGAAAAAGCCATTAAGAATTATCGAGAAGGCAAATACCGAAGCATAGACGAACTACAGAAGTTATTGTAGTATGGAACATATTCTTGATGACGATTTTTGGGATGCCTACGCCGAGCTTCCGCCCAATATCCAAAGACGCGTCCCTCAGAAATTTCAACTCCTTCGGCAAAATGCCAGACATCCTTCTCTCCGTTTTAAAAAGGTTGGAGACCTGTGGGCAATCCGTGTGAGTAGAGGTTATAGGGCTTTAGCCCGTCAAGAAGAAAGGGATTTCGTCTGGTTTTGGGTTGGAACACATAGCGAGTACGAGAGACGGATTTCATAAGCGGATTGTTGTTTTTCGTGGTGCCTGTTCCATTGCCCACCATACAAGTATAGGAGCGTGACACAACATGCGACTTATTGATAAAGAGAGCATCCTCGCGATGACACATTTATGGGAAGGCGAGCGGTTCCCTGATGGGCGACCGCGCGTCCCTGATGATATTCTTCGACGCATGAAGGCGATCAGTATTGAACAGGCGTGGGGTGTTCTCAACGGTAACAATTATAAGTTCCAATTCGCTGGCGATTGGATGAACCTCCATCCAGATCGGATTCTCGTTGGTAGAGCGGTGACGTGTGCGTTTGTGCCCATCCGTCCGGATTTCAACGACGCGATCTCAGCGCAAGGTGAAAAAGAGGATCGCGTCGGAGGTCAAAACTCGTGGGTGATCGATACGCTTGTCCGTGATGATGTCATTGTTGTTGATCTCTTTGGTAAGGTGAAGGACGGCACCTTCGCCGGTGATAACCTCGGCAATTCTATCTATGCGAAGACGCGGACGGGTATGGTCATTGACGGTGGTATCCGAGATTTGGACGGCATCTACGAGTTGCCTGATTTCGCCACATTCGTGCGCGGTGTAGACCCCACAGGCATTGCGAACGTCACGTTGACAGGTATTAACATCCCGATCCGCATTGCGGAAGCGACTGTCTTACCGGGCGATGTGGTTTTAGGTAGGCGCGGCGGTGTTATCTTTATTCCGCCGCATTTCGCGCAACAGGTCGTCGAACAAGGCGAAGAGGTCGCTCTCCGAGACCGGTTTGGACATCAACGGCTACGTGAAGGTGTGTATACACCGGGTGAAATTGATCGGAAATGGTCAGAGGAGATTGAGGCAGATTTCGCAAAATGGCGTGAGAATCAGAAGTGAAATATGTTAGAATTCGCTTTGACCGAAACAATCCGATCACACCTGCGATAAGATCGCTCCCTTATTCAGTGAGTCATTAAACCTGTCGTTCTAGTGGGCGGATCAATACCATAGCCATGTCCGGTTGTTACGTCCATACTTGCCCGATGGCACTCCGATCACGACGGCTATAGAGGAGCGTAACCTTCACGCTGCGGCAAAAAAGCGTGTGGAAGAAGCGGAAGCACGCGCTGCAGCAGAAACGCGCCGCCGGTAGGCATTAGAACGTGAATTAAACAGCTCCCCCGACAACTCGCAGACCGATAACAGAAAACATGCTGCTGTTGTAAGTGCTGTGTAGCATAACCTGTTAGGTTGTGCATCGTCTTTCGGAAGACTGGGAAATTCCTAAATACCGTCCAGTCGGTTTTTGACAACTTATATCTTGACGAACAAGGGTATGCCCAACTTAGTAAAAATCGGCTATACAGAAAGAACAGCTGAAGAACGAGCAGAAGAACTTTATAGAGACAGAAGCGGTAGGGCTCTAACTGGGGTGCCAACGCGTTTTGATGTCGCTCACGAGGAATTCTGTGACAACCCAAAGGAACTTGAAACCTTGATACATCAAGAACTCAATGAGTTACGTTTTAACAAAGATCGTGAGTTTTTCACATTCCCAGAACCATCAGAAGCAATAGAAAAATTAAAAGAGGTTCATAAACGTCAACCATCACATGCCAATTGTGTTAGTTCTGACAGTCCTTGGAGAAAATGGACATCACAATTTTTGACACGTTTCGGTAAACTCTCCAATAGAAGAACGGCAGTACCTAAAGAGGAGGATCAATTTTGAATGGTAAACCTCATTATAGTGCAGACAATGGTTTTGCTTCTGCAGCTGCGGGCAGAGGAATAACAGAAGCACTACAAGAACATCTTAATGTTATTATCCGTGATGAGAATCTTGAAGTCGCATTTAACCACGATTATTATCAAGCAGAAATAGAGGGTTTAGTTGAGGATAAAACCGAACTTGAGGAGCAAAAGATCCAGCGGCAAGATTCTATCAAAGAATTAACTAAAGAGATTGAGACCAAAAATATAAAATTAGCCGAGCTGAAAGTAGAATTGGAGTCCCCAGTAGAAATCATAGAGACATCGGAAGGTTCACGTATTGTGGAGCTAAACGAGAAAATTGAAAAGAAGATTTCGGATATGGAATCCAAGAAAGCAGAAAAAGCTAAGGTCGAAATCGAATTAGAATCACCAACCCAAGTTGAATTAGATGCTTTAAACACTGAAGGAACGATTCGTCAATCCTCGGAACACTGGTTCTCTAAATTACGACACGGGTTTTCTAAATTATTTGTGGTGCTCCCTAAATTGATTTTCGCGATTTTTGCGACAGTTACAGTTTTCGCGCTATTCTTTTATCTTTATCTTTTTTATGTGTCTGCAGGGGAAAAAATTGTCAAATCGAGTGATGATATAGATTTGACCACTCTTATCGATTACAAAGCGTTAGATAGATCATGGCAATCCAGCGACGAGGACCCACGCAAATGGTTGATTCTTATGTTTCCCTCTATTTTTATATTTCTTGCAATTGTAACACATCTCTCTCTGGAATATGAAAAGCGGACAAAATGGATATTTTTTCTTGGTTTCCTTATAGTGACTTTTGCGATTGAAGGTATAATTGGGTGGAAAATTGCCCACAGCATAGTTAATGAACAAGTCAAGGCACAAGTGGCGGAACAGAATCGGGACAATCCGTTATTTCTGACAGCACTTTTCCTTCTTTTAGGTTTTGGTCCTTCAGTTCTGTTAGGATTAGGTTTACAGTGGATATTAGGATTATGGGAAAACACCCGCCCACAAACCGATCAATCTAAACAGATGGAAATACAGATTAGAGCAGAGAAGAAGGATAAACTGATTGAATTATCTGCTTTAAGTGCTGAAATCCAAAATTTAGAAGAAGGTTTGAGTCGACTTCATAAAGACAAACAAGCCTATTCAGATTCGCTTATTAAAACATATAGGCACCCGATTGAAGCTCAAATTGCTGGCTTAGATGCTGAAATCCAAAGTATTTCAGACGAAATTCAATTGCTCAACGAACAAGTTGACAGTCTTCAAATGGAAATTGATCGTTGTGAATCTGAGATTGGTACACATTTAAAGGGGCAACGTGAAAGGGTTATTGACATAAAGAAGATGGAAGCACAGGCTAATGAATTCGTGACGGGATGGTGTCGGTATGTCGCACAATGTAGAACCGATCTTCAACCGCAAGAAATCTCAAACCAAATTACCGAGATCCAAGAACTTGCCAAACAGACACTTGAGGATTTCAAAACAACTCTTAAAACAGTTTAAAGGTCTTTATATGATAAAAATGAAAATTGTTAGTATTTTGTGTCTGGTATTTCTATGGATTTTAAATGGGTGTTCACCAAATGCTCCAAAAGCGCAATCACCTCAACCAAAACCTCTGAATATCATCGTGATACTTGACACATCGGATCGTGTTTCCCAAAAGAGGCAAAGAGAAAAGGACATCCACATTATAGAAGAGATTGTTAAACAATTTTATAATCTTGTTGATCCTTACATTAAAAAAGGTGGCATAATTCCTCCACATAGACTTACTTTCGTAGTTCCAGAGCAACCTAGAGTTCCGGAGCCCTTGAATGAACTAAAAAATAAACTGACAATTGAGGCACCAAGGAGACGTAGCGGAAATCTTGCATTCCAACAAAAGAGAAATGAATTAATTAATGCTATTTCTGAGCTATACGATCACGTTCAGCAACACCCGCAAACTGGTTCAGATATCTGGAATTGGTTTAGGTCGCAAGCCAGGTCTCCCCTTTCAAGAGATCACCAGAACTGTATAACCTGTATTTCTGATGGCTACCTCAATTTTGATAGTGACATAGAAACGAATCGTCCGCAAGGAACATATATGAGGGTTGGAGCATTGCGTAATGATCCAGAAGCGGTTAGTAAAATAAAGAACGGAAGTGAGGGGTTACGTCCGGTCGGACATTTCAGGGATTTTAATATAAAATTCTTGATGCTTGAAATACGACTACGCGAAGAAGATGGGATAAGACATTTCCAAGATTTTGACATTATCCAAGCGTATTGGGAGACATGGTTAAATACTATGGGCATTACGGATACTCAATTTTTTGAACAATTGGATCCAGGAGGCTTAAAAAATATAATTGGAAACTTCATTCAGTCAGAATAGTTAACGCCTTGCCTGGCGGCAGCATTTACAATATCCGTGAGAAAAATACGTATTACTACACGTCCTGTGCAGAGACGAAAAATCCATTGAAAACAACACGCGCACTTGGCGTTGATTCACTCCCACAAGAATGTTTCGCGACGATTGAATGACTCTGCTCGTAATTTGATAAATTTGACTTTTTGCAGTGGTTATGGTATACTTTAACGTGGTAATTGTCTAAAGTACACAAGCAGAACGAAAATGAAAATCGCTAAAAATCTGACAGACCTCATCGGGAATACACCGACGATTCGCTTGAATGCCTTGCCCGGTAAGGATGATGCGACTATCTTCGCAAAGTTGGAGGCTTACAATCCCGGCGGTAGTATCAAGGACCGGATTAGCTATGCAATGGTCGTTGATGCTGAAGAACGCGGTATCCTCAGAAAAGGGGATACTATCGTTGAGCCTACCGCTGGCAATACGGGTTTAGGGCTTTCTATTGTCGGCATCGCGAGAGGCTATCCTGTCACTTTGACGATGCCAGAAAATGTGAGCCGCGAAAAATATGAACTCCTCTCTGCCTTCGGTGCAAAAATTGTGCTGACCCCGGAGCACGGCGGTATGGCGAGTGCGATCTGGGAGGCGGAGAGAATCGTCCGACAGAACCGGCGGCACTATATGCCGAACCAGTTTACAAACCCCGCAAACCCCGAAATTCATCGCCGTACGACAGCAGTCGAAATTCTCAAGGCAATCGGTACTGACATCGATTTTTGCGTTATAGGTGTCGGTACAGGCGGTACACTGACAGGGGTTGGAGAAGTTCTGAAAACAGAGTGCCCGAATGTGAAAGTGGTTGCTGTGGAACCGCGTGTTTCGGCAGTGCTTTCCGGCGGCAAACCGGGGCCTACTCGGATTGATGGACTTGGCGCGGGAATGATTCCTGAAGTGCTCAATGTAGATGTTATTGACGAGGTCATCACGGTCTCTGAGAAAGAGGCTTACGAAATGATGAAGACAATTTCGACAGCCGAGGGATTGTTGGTCGGGATGTCGTCCGGTGCGAATGTCTATGCCGCGTTACAGGTCGCAAAGGCGCAGGGACCCGATAAAACAGTTGTTACCATTCTCCCCGACACCGGGGAACGCTATTTCAGTTTAAGTCGTTATTTTGAAATCGAATCAGACATCATGGATACGCTTCCGTAGGTTTTTAACTAAGGGAACACCATCAAAAAATTGAACTATCCAGTAGATCAGGCTCTCTGCCAAGAAGTTCTGTTGACGGAGAGTCCCCAAGAAATTCTTTTCTCTCTCTTTAAACGGTTCAAAGCGCGCGCCGCGATTGTCACAAGTGGGCAACTTTCGGGGATGGTGATGATTCACATGGCTGCTGAAAACGGGTTACCGTTCCGTGTCTGCACACTCGACACACTGCGTCTCTTCCCGGAAACTTATGACTTCTTTGAAAAGGTAGAATCGCGTTATGGTATCCAAATCGAACAGATTCAACCCGACCCGCAAGAAGTTCAAGAGATGGTCGCACAACACGGCGAATACCTGTTTTTTGACAGTAAGTCAAAACAGGAACACTGTTGTAACATCCGAAAGGTCCGCCCGATGCAACGACTGCTGGAAACACTGGATGTCTGGATAACCGGTATACGGCACGATCAGTCCGATGCCAGAAAACAACACCGAAAGGCGGAAATCGTCTCGTCCACGACACATCCAGTGCTGAAGGTGAGTCCACTGATTCAGTGGAGTGCCGATGACGTATGGCAGTTTGTCCGTGAAAACGAAATTCCTGTGAATCCGTTGCTTGAAGCGGACGCACAAGGTCACTATTATGAATCAATCGGATGTATCATCTGCACGACACCCATAAAACCCGGAGAACCGAATCGCGCGGGACGGTGGCGCTGGCAAAACGCGACCCCTGCATTAGAAAACGCTGACGCAGATGAAGACGCTAAAGAGTGTGGATTACACTATTCGATTTAATGGCTGTCAGCCGTCAGCCATCAGCCATCAGAAATCTGTTAGCAAACTTTGGAAGTGCCAGCGGAAACTTCTGACTGCTGAAAGCCGATAGCCGACTGCTATCCAAAAAGGAGAAAATATATTCTATGGCTGTAATAGTCCGTATTCCAACCCCGCTGAGACGCTTAACGCAAAACATGGCGGAAGTTGAGACAGAAGGTGCCAATATTGAAGGCATTATTGAAAATCTTGAAGCAAACTATCCGGGGATGAAAGAACGTCTCTGTGATGAAGGCGGAAATATCCGTCGGTTTGTAAATATCTATCTTAATGATGAAGACATCCGCTTCCTTGACGGAAAAGAGACTGCTGTTGCAGACGGTGCCGAAATCTCGATTATTCCGGCAATCGCTGGCGGAAGCGATCTGTCTTAATGGCTGTCGGCTGTCAGAGGAATTATTAGTGCTTCATCCAGTTTGAATTTTAGGGTTGGTTTGTAGTAGTGCGATTTTTGCGGCGTACTTGAAGAAATCCGCAGAAACACGCAGAAACGCCCTATCAAAGACCCCTATCAAAGACCCCAAGCAAAAACCCCAAATGCGACGTGCATTATCGCACGTCCACGGGTCAAGAACGGGCAATAATGCACGTCGCATTTGGGCGAGTACGCCGCAGAATTGCCCTACTACAAACTATGTTTACCTTTAATTTGAGAATAAGAAAATGGACAGAACATTAGTGTTTTTAACCCCCTAAATCCCCCTTATCAGGGGGACTTTAAAACTGCTGACTGCTAATTTCTATCCAATGCTAACCTTGAAACCAGAAACCCTCAGCCAGATTTGTGACCACGCGAAATCGGAGTTTCCCGATGAGTGCTGCGGTGCCATTTTGAGTGATGGGACGCAGGAATTTGTCTGGAAATGTCGGAATATACAGAACGAATTGCATCAGGAGGATCCTGACAGATATCCGCGTGATGCCCGTACGGCTTACGTGATACACCCTGATGACTTATTCAAGGTTACCAAAGCATCTGAAACACAGCAGATTAAGGCGTTCTACCATTCACACCCGAACCACGCAGCGTATTTCTCGGAAAAAGACAAAGCAGATGCGATGATGTGGGATGAACCCACCTATCCGGGTACGACTTATCTGGTAATCTCCGTTTACGGCACTGAGATACGCGCCGTGAAGGCTTTCGCGTGGGACGCAACTGCGCGAGATTTTCTTGAAGTTGAGGGACCGCTTGAGGAAATCTAAATAGTGAGGCAAGAACCATGCAACGCTGGCGAGTCTACCTTCAGCAATTTATGCCGGACATGCGCGTTGTCAAAGCCTTCGAATTTAAAACCTACGTTGGACTCCTCACGTTTTCCATCGCATCCCTCGCAATCGCCTTAGGGATAACCCTCCAAAAACATATCACTTTTGAATACCACTCAAACGCCGGTGTCGTCGGCTGGCTCAGTGTTAACGCGTATCCGAAACAACAGGAATACTTTTTCTATCTACTGGCACTGCTCGGTATCCCGATAGCGATATGCCTGTATTGGTTGGGGTGGTGGGTCTATTCACGCTGGTGTGCCAAGTTTACCGAACAACCGATTGCGCGTGTGCTTAAAGCGAATGCATTGGCATCAATACCGTTAGGGTTCTGTTGGTTGCAGGTCTACTACATCGGGCAACGCACGCTAATAGGTTTACTCTTGCCGATCAGTTTATCTATTCTGCTCAAATTGGCACTGCTGTATAAGTGGTACTTCCCTACGCTGTGGAATTCAGATGTTTCCGATGATACAAATCTCGCCAGCGAAAAGGAAGGCGTCTCTGCTTCTGCAGGCTATAGAACCACAAAGATTTGGCGTGGTGGCCTTGAATACATTATCCTTCCGATTTTTATCTACCTGCTTACCTACTCCGGGAGTATCCACGGTAACATAGATCTATTTCACGAAGGTGAGCGGCTCGCGCCTCTCAATGAAATGCTACGCGGCGGAGTGCCGTTCCGGGATATCTATATCCAGCACGGACTTTTTCAAAACGCTTATTTGGCGTGGTTTGGCAGCCAACTCTTTGAACCGACCTTATTCGGTGTGCGTTTAATGGAGGACCTATTGGGTCCACTCGGTTATGTTGCGCTTTACGTGCTCGGTTTGCAAGTATTCCGAAGCAGGTTCTTGGCTGCCTTCTTATGTATGCTTATTGCTTCTGGAACCGGATTCTGGGTATCCCCACGGCATAGTCTCGGTTTAATTAGTTTCGCCTTCGTGGCGAACTCCGTTACGCACTTCCAAGAGACTCGCACGAATAAGGTCCCTACATTTGTATGGAAATTACTCCTCGCCGGTCTCTTCACGAGTTTGGCATTCTGGTATAGTACTGAGGTTGGACTTTACACACTGGGTGCCATCGGATTATTCTTGGTTATATATGTGTTACAAGGGGGCTTCGGAACAGCGCGTGAAAGTAGACAAAGCCAACCAGAAAAAAACAGGAGAGAATATCTGCTACCCTTAATCAGTTATAGTTGCGGGGTGCTGGTAGGTTTTCTCTCGGTAGGCATCTACTTCCTGTCCCACGGTGCTTTGGACGATGCGATCTGGAATTCTTATATCCAATGTCGCTATCAACTCGCAACGTGGGGACTCGCTTTCCCGTCCCTATCAAAAACACTAACGCTATTGTCGTCGGAAGGATGGCACGCCTTTATCTTCAGTGAAGGGTTTCGGTGGTATTTACCGATTTGCATTTTCTTGATTATCGCGGTTTACCTGACATACCGGGGGCTATCTGGCACGCATTCAGCGAACACGATGAAACTCCTGCTCTTGCTCCTCGGCGGGATTGCTTTCTTTCGGACAGCGTTGGGTCGTTCAGACGGTGGGCATCTGATTTATGGTGCGACTTTCTTATGGCTGCTCTGTCTAATTCCGTTGGAAGGTGGTATTATCAGAATGTTTCGGGTTGGCTTATCGTCTCTAAGGGGTCAGAGACCTTGGCACGCTGCATTGAAAGCAGCGTGGGTGCTAATTCCGATAGTTATATTCTGTTGGTATGTTGGGGAGCAGCATCACCCGTTGGCGAGTTTCAAAGAGAAATGGGAACGGTTGCGTCAGAATCCGTTCAAGCAAAACACCGTAGCACAGGAGTTAGTGCGCGCGGGAAGTGTAGACATCCCAGATGACCAAGTTGAACAGATTCAAAAGGTCGTCGCTTATATTAAAGAAAACACGGCAGAAAACGAGAAGATTTTCGACTTTACGAGTCAGGGTGCTTACTATTTCTTTGCGAATCGACTCGGCGTCTCTCGTTTCCATCAGGTCTCGTACGCATCGACACCTGCAATGCAGCAAGAGGTTATAGAGGCTCTTGAACGCGATCAAACGCGTTTGGTGATTTTTAAAACAGGGGGTTGGTTCGATGCTGTTGACGGTATTCGTGTTGAGGAACGGCATCCGTTGATTGCGGCATACCTACAGGATAACTACGAACTCGCGATAAACATCAACGACACGGAAATTCTAATGCGAAAGTAATCTGATTAATCATCAATCGTCAGTTGTTGGTAGAGGTGATTTGCAAACGAAAACCGTCATCATTTAACCGAAACCTCTTTAACTGGCAACCGATAACTGATAACCGGCAACTATTTCTGCTGTTCAATGAAGATCCGGTAGATGTCCTCAAAGAGTCTGACATCAGTAAGCGTATCTTCGGCAGAAGAACGGAAGGGTTCATCGTTACGGACGTTCGCGATGAAGTATTCTGCCTCCCTGTGATATGCCCATGTCCAACTCGGTCTCGGTATCGGACGTGTAATTTCCTGTTCTTCGCCAGCGCGATAGATTTCAACCTCCGCCGGTGTGTTCTTCAAGAGTAGCGGCGGTGCCCACGTGTGAATCCATCCATTTTGAAAATAGATTTGGCTATGCTCATCCCAACGATAATGCGAAACGTGTCCTGTTTCCAATGTTACACGGATACCATCCATATCAAAGATGACAACACCGGAATATCCGTTCGCATCTAAATCGACGACTTTGACAGTAACTTTGTCACCCGCATCAAGGAACCAACGCATCAGGTTGATATTGTGTGTATACTGCTGGAGGTATCCCAAATACGAGCCTCGGTACTGTTCAGGTATCCATTCTGGGGTTTTGACAGGTGCGCTCGGTTTGGGTTCATCAGTACCGTCCATGTGGGTATCAAGATTGCAGACCCAATCCCCGCCGAAGCCGTGATTTCTGGCATAAGTCAAACGTCCGAGTTCGTCGGTCTCTCGGAATTGTGCTATTTTTGCCTTGACGATCTCGTTTCCAGCATCGTAGCGTTTCATGTAGCCGACCATCAACTTTTTGCCAGACTTCTGCGATGCCGCTACGATAGCCTCAGCCTGTTCGGTGGAGACAGCCATCGGTTTCTCCATGAAGACATGCTTTCCAGCCAATAGTAAGTCTTTGGCGATTTCGCCTTGTAATGCGAAGTCCGCGGATACTGCCACCGCTTCAATATCGGCGTTTTGTGCAAGTTCACCGTGATCGCTATAAAGTTGCGGGATACCGAAACGATTTTGGACTGTTTTTCCGAGTTCGGAACGTACTTCCGCAAGTCCGATGAGTTCACACTCTGGGATGCTCACAAAATTCGGGATATGGACCTTCTGTGCCATGAATCCACAGCCGATATAACCGAGTCGAATTTTTTCCATATTTTTAATTTTCCTTATGGTTCGATTGGGTAAGTTGTGTCAAGAACGTTCCACCCCGTATATCCAGTGCTCCCGCCCCTTTCCAGTAACGGGTGGGGACCCCGGTTGCGCTTACCAACTCTGCCCAAAACCGACAACCGACTGCTGATAACCGATAGCCACTAAGACAGATTACGTGATTCGATCTGTTCAACCGCTGATTTAGCACCTTCGCGAACAAGTGCAGAGGCATCGTCTCGGGCGAGCTGCTTGAGTTTACCGAGGCTAAGGCTGGCTTCCAGTTTACCGAGAGCGACAGCGACGAAGTAACGTACATCGGCATCTTCGTCATCTAACGCTTCGAGTAGCGCGTTTGAATCCATCTTCGTGGCGAGGTGCCGATCGGCATCACCGATATTAATCAACGCTTGTGCGGCGATCCGCCGCGAATGGACATCTCCGTGCCGAAGGGAGGTGAGGAGTTCGTCATTGCCTTTCGGAATAACGCTAAGATTATCCCAGTCACAATCTAAGCAGAACCATGAATTTCCATCCAACCGTCGGAGATTTGTATTTTCGCACGAGGGGCATCCCTCAAATTCCTGTTGTTGACGCATGATTTTGTCCATTGTCCTTGGTTACGGCACACGGCGCGTGCTTACTACTTTAAGTCGCGACTTCGTCAATTGCTGGATTTCCTTCCATTTCCGGTAGATCGCGCCAGATTTCAGGACCCTCTGGCTTGAAATTAATCGTCGCGATGAACTGCATGCCGTGATAGAAGTTGATTTTGAATTTACCGCCCCCGAAATTTTGTCTGAGATACTTCAAGGGGGTTTCAATCAACGGACCCATTTCGTCTGCATGATAGAACGCGAGTGCTTTAAACCGCACAGTATTGCCCACCGGCTCCTGCACGAGGAGCTGCGCTGAAGTTGCAGGAAAGAGTACTTGAAAGGCTTCCCAAAGATCGGCAACGGTAGGATTCGGGTTGCCGATCCGTTTTTTGAAGTCGTTCTCAAGATATTCCGAGAAGGTGTTAAAAACCCATTCCATAGTGAATAGTTACCAGTTACCAGTTACCAGTTGTCAGTTATCGGTTGTCAGAGGAATGGTTGTCAGTTATTGGTTATCGATTGCAAGAGAACTCGTTAAACAAGACCTCTTTAACTTTGACCAACAACTCGTCTACAGATACTTTTACTAAGGCGCGAGTTGTTGGTCAAAACTGAAAGATTTTTCGCAGAAAAATCGTACTGATAACTGACAACTATTATAGCGGTGCCTTTAAGAAGTCCTTCCAATCGAAATTAGGCAGAGGGAACTCCTCTGTGGCTTTACATTGTCAAAATGTAGCGGCTTTCTCGAAAAAATCAATATCTACACGTTCGATACCAGCCTCTCGCGCATTTTCAGCGACACGCTGGACGACCATCTCACGGACAAACGGGATCGGTATCCGTTTAACCCGGTGTTCAACTTCCTCCGTACATGGCACTGTGGTGTTGTCAAGGTAAGGACCGTCGTGAAGTACGGCTGCATCGGGATGGTCACATGTCTCCGGTACGAGTTGCTGTAACCGCATTGAGACGTAATTGGTCACCCACTCCTTGAACGCTTCCGTCTGCTCGATATCTACCTCATCAACAGGGGAACGTTGATCCAATTTCTCGTTGATACTAACGAGCAGGTTTTCGACGCGTGTCAGGCGTTCTTCTACATCTGTAAGCCGTTCGTTTGCATTGTTCTGTTCGTTCATTCTTTCTCCTTTTTTTAACTCTCCTTACGGTTCGGTGAAGAAGGTTTTACGGGAATACTCCTTTTCGTATATCCAAGCGGCGCGTTGTCTTGACTTACATGCCGTAATTTTTTTTAAGAGTATCCATTATGACCTCATATAATCCGACATCGCGCTTTCCTTGACAAAAATTATGAGAGAATCTCCAATACACGAGCTTTATAACTATTATCACTCAATTTTTCTGTGATGACAACCTTTAGAACAATACCCGCTGGAAATGAATATAGAACGCGTGTATACCCCGAACTTTTATCAAATTTGCGATACTTTGTTATAGATACATCAGCCGGAAAGGAAACTCTAAAAATCGTTGTGGACTGAATACCATCACAGGTGACCTCATCCCGGAAGGGTATAGAATCAGATCTTTCTACTGTTACTGTTTCTAACAGCGTAATCGTAACAACATCTCCAACTTCCTTCGAGCATACCTCTTCAGTAGGTTCGCCGCACCCACTAAAAGCGGCAAAAACAACGATTAAGAGAAACAAATTTTTTATCATCATTGTCATCGCTCAAAGACTAACGGTCTCCGACAGCCGTTTCCTAAATTGCCCAGTACTTCCAAAGGTTTTCTGGAATTTCGTATTTAATCTCCTCCCGCTTTTGATGTGAGTAGCGCGCAAAGATACCAAAACGCGGAATGTCTTTTATATTCGCCGATCCGGTATGGCACAAAAACGCGTGCCACAGCACAACGTCGCCCGCGGCACCGGTAAATTCGCGAGGCCCTTCCGGCGATAAATCCGAAAGCACATGCCACCCCCAATCCTCGATATCGTAGAAGCTGCCATCAATTTGCTCTGGATATTGAAGGAAGTATTTATGCGTTGAATGGTGGCTTCCGGGCCAAAAGACGAACGCACCACCACCGGGTTCGACATCGTAGAGGTAGGTTGTCGCGCCGAGCATAAAGGGACTCCAACCACCGGGACCGTAGGCATCAATGTGTCCACTACCCGGTATTGCCCATTCTTCTTCAGGATTGGGCCATTTGACAAGTGGTGAGCCGCCACCGCCGGTAAATTGACCCTCACCGAGCTGTTCGGTAATCTCTTGCATAGCAGGCAGTTGCCCGAACAGTGGTGAAAAACTGAAGTTTTGGACGACATAGTCGTTGGGCCATGTCTCCGGCGTTTCGAGACTGGAATCGAAATGTTTCCAGATCTGTCCCCGCCATCCATCAATTATCTCCGAATCAATAAAATTTTCAAGGATAAGGTATCCATGTTCTTGAAAAAATGCGATCTGTTCTGCTTTAAGCATCTGGGTTCCCTCTATCATTAAAGGGCTAATAGTTGATAACTGACAACCATTTCTTAAATTGCCCAATATTTCCAGAGGTTCTCTGGAATTTCGTATTTAATCTCGTCCCGTTTTTCATGGGCATATCGTGTAAAGAGACCGAAACGAGGGACATCTGTCACATTCGCTGATCCGGTGTGGCAGAGAAACGCGTGCCACAACACAACATCACCGGCAGCACCAATAAACTCACGGGGTCCGTCTGGGGATAAATCCGAGAGTACGTGCCAATCCCAACCTTCTATATCGTAGAAACTACCGTCAATCTGATCAGGATATTGGAGGAAGTACTTGTGCGTTGAACGGTGGCTTCCGGGCCAAAAGACGAACGCACCGCCCTTGGGTTTAGCATCATAGAGATAGGTTGTTGCACCGAACATAAAAGGACTCCAACCAGCAACGGCACCATACGCGTCGATGTGTCCCCCCTTGGGCATTTCCCACGCTTCTTCGGGATTGGGCCATTTGATAATTGGTGAACCGCCGCCCCCGGTAAAAAATTGACCGCCACCGAGCTGCTCGGTAATCTCTTGCATCACAGGCAGGTGTCCAAACAGTGGTGAGAAACTAAAGCCTTGAATCTCATAGTCGTTGGGCCACGTCTCCGGCGTTTCAAAGCTGGAACCAAAATGCTGCCAGACCTGCTCCCGCCATGCGTCAATTACCTCGGAACCAATGAGATTATTAAGAATAAGGTATCCGTGTTCTTGAAAAAATGTTATCTGTTCTGGGGTTAGCATACGAGTTTCTTCCACGGTTTTTACGGCACAACGGCGTGTGCCTACTACTTTGATTGTTTTTACGGCACAACGGCGTGTGCCTACTACTTTGATTGTTTTTACGGCACAACGGCGTGTGCCTACTACTTTGCATTAGCGTTTTGGTCTGAAGGAGGGGATGCCAGTTTCATCGAACCGTTTTTTGACGGCTTGCATGAGTTCCGGGGTAACCTCCCGATAGCCGTGTTCACGTGCGTATTTTTCAACGCTTTTGACGACCATACCGCGTGCAAATGATGGGACTCGTTTCAACCGCTTTTCTGCTGCTTCTGTCCACTGCAAATCGTAATCGGTTTCTGTTGCAAAAGCAATCTTTTTTTCAATTTGAACAGGCGACGTGCTGTGTTGCTCTCCATCCGTACTAACAGACGATGACCCCGGTTGATATTCGCAGGACGCATCTTCGGCGAGGTAGTTACCAGTTGTGGCATAGGCGCGCGCCCTACAACCGCCGCACACTTCCCTAAATTCACACGCCCCACACTTCCCTTCGAGCAGGTTCCGGTTCCGTAAGTCCTGAAAAGTTTTTGATTCGTTCCAGAGTTTAACGAAACTTTCGTCTTTGAGGTTTCCAACGCTAACAGGCAGATACGGACAGGGTGTCAATTCACCCTCAGGCGTGATGCGACAGTAGTAAATACCGCACGGACATGTACCGCTCGGATACCCTTGAAGGAAGGCGGAGTCGGATTGTTGCCCATAGATAACACGCTTGTAGTGCGGGGCGCATTTCGCAGCGATGAGCATCTTGCCTCTATAGGCTGCTTGCAACTCGAACATCGTCTCAAGCATTTTCTCATACTGTGCAGGCGTAAGGTCCATCACCGTCTTGCCCCTACCGGTTCGGACGAGAAAATAGAGGTTTAGCACCTTCGCACCGAGTTGATAGGCGAATTCCACGATTTTTGGAATTTCATCGTAATTCCACTGCGTTACGGAGGTCTGAACGAGGAAATCCATCTGTGCGCGTTTGAGTGCCTCAACACCATTCATTGTCGCTTTCCATGCGCCCTCCATGCCCCGAAACTTGTCATGGTCTGTAGGTTGGATAGCGTCGAGACTCACGCCTGCACCGGTAACACCGTGCTGTTGCATCTTCTCGACCACTCCGTCGTTGAGCAGTACACCGTTTGTGCCCATGACAACAAGAAACCCGGTATCGGAGGCATACTTCGATATCTCCAAGATATCCGGGCGTAATAACGGTTCTCCACCAGTCAGAATGAGGAGGATGTGCCGATTGATTTCAGCGATCTCGTCGATGACACGAAAACATTGGGATTGGCTTAATTCCGCATCCCGTGAGTATTCTGTAGAACCTTGAATATCAGATAGTTGAAAGTTTCCGTTCCCTAACTCGTTTGTGTCTACGAAGCCTGCCGGGAGATAGCAGTGTGTACATTTCAGGTTACACAATCGGGTGATATTCCATGAGACTGCCTGAACTTTTGTATTTTGCATGTTTCTTAGATGATCAAGAAGAAACGGAAAGATGGAAGGAACACTTTTTTATCTTCCGATTTTCCGAAGGAAGGGTGGAAGGGTGCAAAAGTGTCACTTCCAAACTTCCAGTCTTCCAAAAAAATATGATGTTTTAAAATTAGTGCTTTACCAGCAACGCGAGCGCGAAAACGATTAATCCTGCAACCAGCGTTAACCATTTCCACACGTTGATATAGGGGCTCTGGTTGTGATGCGCTTCGCTGTCCGGTGGAGCAACCTCAAGGTGCCGCCGATAGAGAGAGCTATATAGCCCCCAAAAAAGTGCCATCACACCGAACGCCGCAAGTTTTGCGACGAACGTTAACATGTAGGTTTTGAAATCGCTACCGTTCTGCTGCGCAAAAAATCCATTATTCCATGCAACGATAAAGAACACCATCGCGCCCGTTGTCAGAAGGACATGAATCATCAATCGTATCCAAGTCCGAAAACGGTTGTGAACTGCTAACAAGTCTTCCGATGACAAGTTTCGCTGCAGGATTGGCATTGCGATGAAGGTAGCAAAGAGTACGCCTCCGAGCCAAATAATAGCTGCTATTAGGTGGATGCTTCGGATAACAAGTTCTACGCTCTCCCGCATTTTTCTTAAGAATCCCGATTTTTGATAAATGATACCACATTTCGCGCCCAAAGTCAAATTTGTCTCTGCTTATACGTGTTGTGAATCATGGCTTCAAATTGACAAAGATTAATGCAATGGTTGCAACCGAGGCACCGATGAGAGATGTCCGACTCAGCCGTTCATGGAGGAACACCATACCGACGAACATCGTGAACAATACACCGCCGGCGCTTGACATGGGAAAGGCAATCAAGGCACTCACATGGTCGAGTGCGATGAGCAGTGCCCAACTCCCGCCGACATTACAAATACCTATTAGCACACCATAGAAGACTTCCCACCAATTGGGCCATATCCTCTGATAGAGGCATATCCCTAAGTAAATGACCGTAGCAACACCGAAAAGCAGACTCATATAGAGCGACTTTTCATCAATAGGACACATCTCGTTAAACGCTTTCATGGTGAGTCGTGAGATACCGGTGACCAGCAGGATCGTAATAGCAATAGCGAATCCCAAACCTTGAGGCACTTCCGGCTTGTCAGGAGTGAATGCATAAGTTGGCTCTTTTTCCCGCTGGCTGAGGAGTGGAATCGCCACGAAAGTTAAGAGAAGCCCTATGGTTTGCCAGAGGTTCGGAATCTCTTGCCAGAATATCATCGCCACCAGAATCGGTAGCACGATCGACAGTCTGACGAGTGCAGCCGTGACGACAATCCCACTGAGCTGGATACCGATAGTGAACAATTCAAACCCGACAGCATACGTCACGCCATTTGAGATGCCTAATGCGAAGGTCAGCCTTGAGAATTCAAAGTCTTGCTCCTGTGAAAGGACCCAGACGCTGATAAAGAACGCGCTGAGGTAGTTGACAAAACCGATAGGGTTTAGGCGTTGTTGGTTGTTTTTGGCATGCTTGAGAAAGAGTCCGAATCCAGACAGCAGGACAATATTAAGAACAAGGAAGAGCATAGGTTTTAAATAGTTGTCAGTCATCAGTTGTCAGTTATCAGTTAAAGAGGGTTCTGATGTGTGCTCAGCCCTCTCCTTACTGACAACTAATAACCGATAACTATTATTGAGGAACAGGAACTATCAAGAACAAAATACTGAAAGCCGGCGGTTTCCGATAGCCGACAACTGATAGCCATTATGCCATCGGTAGTGCTACCTTGGTTTTCTCTTTCGCCGATTCATAAGTTGCCAAAACGACCTCTACGGCGTGTTTTCCACCTCTGCCATCAATCATGGGGGTTCTATCTTCTCGGACGCAGTCAACAAAATGCGTCAATTCCCCGACGACACCGTGCGGTCCCTCGCGATTTGGCACGATTTCCTCCCAATCGCCGCCGCGCTTTTTGAGATAGGCAAGATCGGCTGACATATTTAAACGAAGTGACCCTTCGGTCCCGTCAATAATTGTATCGTTGGTGCCGCGCGCGCCGAGAAAACCGCCCCACCTTAAAATACCGACCGCGCCCGAATCGTAACGGATGAGAGAGATAGTGTAATCCTCCCAATCGTCGTGTCCGGAGAAACTCCCTACCTCAGCGGCGACGGTCAGCGCAGTGCCGCCGAACCAGTTAATCAAGTCGGATTTGTGGATGCCGTTTTCCAAGAGTCCACCGACGGTACCGTACCAACTTTCGGGACGATTACGCGGCGCATTATAGGGACCCGAGTAATCAGTTTCGATGTAGGTGATGTCTCCGATGTCACCATTGTCCACCATCTGCCGACCGAGTTCATGGACAGGATAGAAACGTAGTACCTGCCCAACCATCAGATGCGTCCCCGCCTTGTCCGATGCCTCGATCATCGCGTCTGCGTCAGCGAGCGTCAAGGAGAGCGGTTTTTCGCAGAAGGCATGCACGCCTACCTCCGCTGCATCGACGACGACCTGTGTATGTGCAATAGGCGGTGTCGCTACGACGACAGCATCTACAACAGCAAATAACTCTTGATAGTCTTGGAAGGCGCGAATATTATGCCGCTCAGCAACGGCTTCCGCCGCTTCCAAGCGAAGATCCGCCACGCCTACAAATTCACAATTTTCAACGTTAGGGAGCGCGTTGCAATGGGATCCCCCCATGCCGCCGACTCCGACTACACCTATACGTACCATTTTATATCTCCTTTATTGGTCAAACTGATATATGCCTTGTGGATTGACTGAGATTGTCGGTAATCTCCGGGACTTTTCAAACCAATTATACCCGATTTGTAGATTTTTCCAAAAGTTTATGAGGGTGTCGTCATTTGGAAAAGTACTTTTTAAGCGCGCCATCGCGTGATTGTCCAATTTTGTTGGAAAGATGTGCACAGGGATTTTTGCGTGTCCGTTCGATTTTGCTTGTACTGTCACCCAATAGATTTCTTTGATATATTCATCGGTGATCGGAATGCATCCGACGGTCACGCACCCACCGTGTATGAATATATCGCTGCCCGGCGCGTCTTTTTTACCCAGAATCTGATCTGATCGGTTCGGATAATTAATGCCAAGCGATAGATAAAAATTGCTTTTCGGGTTAAATCTGTTGATATAATAGAAGCCTTCTGGGATTTGAAAATCGCCTTCGCGTCTTTTGGGACCTAAGTTCCCTGAAGTCTGGCAGACGGCATAGTATTTCACGAGTTTGAAGACACCCTCGGATGCCGAAAACGCCCAAAGTTCCAAAATTTTTTCCTGTTTGAAGATCCGAATAAATATTTTTTGCGGTGGATAGGCAAGCCCCTGGTCTGCAAACAGTTGACGGAGCAAGGCATCTTTTTCTTTAATCGCTGTCCGGACGCGAGGGTTGCTTCGCTGTTTGTCTGTAAAATTTTGTGTACCGGTTGATTGACAAGAAAAGGTCATCATTGCAAGCGTAAGGAAGAGTCCAAGATGTGGGTTCATAGTATCCCCCGTTTTTGAGTTAGAGCATAGGGACTGTGCCTACTGCTTTTCTCGGTGCTTTACAAGTCCAATTGTAATTGAAACCGCTATGACGATTCCAAACACCCAAAGCAGTATCTTGATACTTCCAGTTACGCGATCACCGAGGTAAGAATAAAGTAGTGTCGCTGGCAGTTGTCCGATCCCAGTGGCGATAGCAAACCCTAAAAATTGCATGCCGGTAAGTCCGGCTCCATAACTGATAACATCAAAAGAGATGACTGGAACCAAACGCGCAATGAGTACTGCATGTTTGCCGTATCGTTGAAAAAACTGGTCAGACACGTTGACAGCGGATTCACTTAACAACTTAACAATGACCGGGCGTCCGAGGACGCGGGCAATAAAAAAACAGAGGGCGGCCCCGAGCATCGCACTGCTCCAGGATAATGCCGCGCCCCACCAAACGCCAAACAGTAAGCCGTTTGCAAAGGTAATTAGAAACGCTGGCAGCGGCGCGATCACGCTCTGAAAAATCATGAGAATCGCCGATACAACAGGCGCGAGCGCGCCATAACTTTTGATGTACGTCCGCACCGTTTCAATACTTTGGAAGGCAGCGGTGAGTTCAAGGAGATATTCCCAAACCCGTTTGTGGTAGATTACCAAAACAATCAGCCCAACCAGAATTATAGGCACAAAGATAAAGAAACGTTTTTTGTGGACGACAGAGCGGAGTCTGCCTACTACTTTATGCATTTTTGGCTTGCTGTATCAATGCACGATTCATCCTGTCTCGAAGTTTCTGTATTTTATCATCTGTCCAATTGTAGAAACCTTCCTTAGACTTTACACCGAGTTTACCGGATTCAACCATTTCTTGAAGAAGCGGATTGATGTTAGCTGAACTGTTGAGGTCTTTATAGAGTTCTTCAAAAGCGGCAAGCACGAGGTCCCACCCTGCAAGTTCAAAGACCTCAAAGGGGCCGGCGACGCTCAGCCTTCGTCCGAAACTATTCCGGACGACGAGATCAACGGTTTCTGCACTGGCGATACCCTGCTCTACGATTGCGAATGCCTCCCGAATAAGGGCGGCTTGTAATCTCGGTCCGACGAAACCGAGTGCCTCTTTTTCAATAATCGCAGGCGTTTTTCCGATTGTCGTTAAGAGGTCAAAAGTCACAGCGACCGTTTCATCGGAGGTATCAGGACTACGAATGAGTTCGACCAACGGAATCAGATAGGGCGGATTAAAATAGTGGGTGTTGAGTATCTGATCCTTGCGTTTCGCATTTACACCGATCTGGCTTGGCATCAAAGCGGTTGTATTACTTGCTAAGATTGTGTGCGGTGGACAGATCGCATCTAATTCGTGAAATATCTGTTGTTTTAATGCCACATTCTCGGTGACGGCTTCGACGACAAAATCAGTGTTCTCGGCGACTGCAGATAGTTCAGTAGCGGTTTGAATTCGCTGCAGCGTTGGCGCAATACTCTTTTGTTCAATAACGGCGTTTTCGGCGAGTACATTGAGGTTTTTCTCGATCTGGATACGTGCGGTTTCAAGGTGTTCGTCGGTAACATCGTGCATAAGGACGCGGTAGCCTGCGCATGCGAACTCTTGTGCGATGCCGTGTCCCATCAGTCCTGCACCAATAACGGCGATTTGCCTGATTCCATCAACTGTCATCTTTTCTCCTTCTTCCAGCAATAAGGATCGTAAACTCTCCGCGTGGCTCGGCATCTTGGAATTTCTCCAGTGCTTCAGTGACATTCCCTCGGAATATCTCTTCAAATTTTTTTGTCAACTCACGCGTAACGACGATGTCGCGTTCACCCATCACCTCAAAGACATCTTCAAGGAAACGGCAGAGACGGTGCGGAGATTCAAAGAAGATTAACGTTCTCTCTTCATCAGTAAGGACACTTAATTGACGCTTTCTTTTTCCCGATTTTGGGGAGAGGAAGCCTTCAAAGGTAAAGTTATGCAGCGGTAGCCCAGAAACGGATGCTGCTGTGATAACTGCTGATGCCCCTGGAATCGGAACAATAGGGATTTCTGAGGTGATACAGCCACGTAGGAGTGGATACCCTGGGTCTGAAATGGTAGGCGTACCTGCATCTGAAACGAGGGCAATCGTCTCCCCTGTTTTCATGCGATCAATCAGTTTGTCGCACTTTACTTGCTGGTTGCCTTCAAAGTAGCTTGTGAGAGGGGTATGAATGTTGTAGTGCGTTAGGAGACGGCGTGTTTGACGTGTGTCTTCAGCAGCGATGAGGTCTACCTCTTTGAGGATGCGGAGGGCACGCAGGGTAATATCCTCTAAATTTCCGATCGGTGTGCTAACAAGGTAAAGCGTGCCAAATGGCGTGTTTTGCATTTTTTGAGTGATTGGTCATCGGTTATCAGTTTGCCTTGCAGTGAGAGTTAAAGAGGTTTTGACGCGTACCAAGCACCGACAACTGACGACTGACAACTGACTACCATTCTCTTGCTATATTGGGCATTTCGTGCTAAATTACGGCAATGAAAACTACCTATGTTATCTTATGTTTCCTATGGTTGGTAGCACCAGTATCTGCGCAGGCTGCCTTTGACGAAAAACCGTTTGAATCGGCGCGTCCGCTCTACGTCGGTGCGCGTGCATTAGGGATGGGAAACGCCTTCACCGCTGTCGCTGACGATGCCACTGCCGGTTTTTGGAACCCTGCCGGACTCATCCAGTGGCAAGGTGTGAAACTTTTCGGGGTCAATAAATTTTATAACCGAGAGGATTATCGGTTCGACCCAAAAGGTGTCGGCTATAGTTACCGCGGTTACAGTCTTTTCTGGGGCAACAAAATCGCCATCGGTGTTGATAGTGGCGTTCCCGATTTCAACTACTACGGCCTCGCGCGTCAATTCGGTCCATATCTCGCCGCAGGATTGAGTCTCAAGTTTAAGCGAGGACACCCCTCCGATGTCTACCAATTCTTCGGGTATCAGACAAACTACGACATCGGATTGCTTTTCAAACCGCGTCCGAACCTCAAATTCGGGTGCCTCGCACAAAACCTTGAAGGCTATGGTATTCAATGGCTAACACTCGGCACCGCCTACCGCTACGACGCATACCAATTCTCGGTGGATGTCGCATTCCCAACTGACCGAACAACGCCAGAGTTGTACATCGGTGCCGAGTGGGATCGGTTCCCTATTGTCCCTATCCGACTCGGCTTTTCAAACGGGGCATTTACAACCGGAATCGGGATTGCATGGAAAGGCATACACATTAACTATGCCCGAATTTTCGAGAAACCTGCAGCATCGGATTTCATTGGGTTAGCCATCAGCCTTCAGTAGTTCAGATGGCTATTCCATGATTTCTTTCCAGTCCAATTCCTCTTGATTCCATTCAAACTGTTGCAACGGACCAAATTTAAGATTGACCGTTAAACTTTTCGGTGTTGGCGAACTGTCAAATAGATTAAAATCACGGACAACAACATAGGTGTGTTGTCCATCCGTAATCGTTTTACACGCTTCAATGAAGTCATCAAGATTGCGGATCTGTTTTCCGTTTATATCAAGGATGACTATTTTAGAGTTGCCATTCCGTTCTTGTACACCGACACGCGAGAAACTACTACCCCGCTCGGCGTGTGGTAAATAGACACCGTCAGCCTCAAGGAAGAGGATACGGCGGAGTTGTGGTGTAATATCGTGTAAAATTGCACCACCAAATCTGACAAAGCGGGTCACCTTTTTCGCCTCCAAGTCCTCTACAGGGACATCAATACTCAGGTTTTCACCGTTCCGATAGATGTCCAAATTGATGCTTTTCCCTACGTTTTGGTTCAAGATAGCATCAAAGGTATAGAGGTCGTCCTTGATGGGTTCGTTATTGATACGATAGATAATATCGGACGCACGGAGGTCGGCTTCACCTGTTGTCCTCGGTACAATGGATTCAATTTGGATAACCTTGGGTGTTCCGGCTTTGGAGGGACCAATCTCTTTTCGCAACGCTGCAGGAAAATTAAAGTGTTTGATGGCTTCGCCGATAGAGACAAGTTCCAGATCTACACCGATTTCGCCGCGTTGGATTGACACTTGGTTCCGAATCAACTCAAGCGCATCGTGGAGGTAATCGATCGGGAGTTCAAAACTGGAAGTATCTGTGCCGCGTGCGTGAATCGCGATTACTTGACCTGCGGTATTCCACACCGGACTTCCGCTTGAGCCACCTGTCCGGTCAAACGTAGTGTGAATGTAGCTGGAGTGCCGGTCACCCTTGTTAACATTAAGGTTCGTAATTCTGCCAAATTTGATCGTATATTCTTCTTTCTCGTTGTTACCGATAAGCAGGAGTTCATCACCAAGGGAGAGCGCATCCCATTCACCGAGTTCAACGGCTTTAAGTTCAAAATCAACCTCGGCGGGATCAATCTGATAAAACCCGAAATCGTGTGTCGGATCGTAGTAAAGAATCCGTGCTTCGGTAAAACTACCATCGTGGAAGTTAATTTTAACGTAAGAAGGGCTGCTGCCGGTGACATGGCGGTTCGTGGCGATGATGCCGTGTTCCGCGTCAACAACAAAACGGGTAGCAAAATTTGTGCCTTTCACCTCCGTTTCAAAGACAACCTCTGAGGAGGTTTCGACGTTCACTACCATCGGTTTGTAAGCGGCAATTTGGTCTGTCCAATCGTGTTCGGCATTGGCGTTTGCAAGGAAAGTAAAAAGCGCAATAACCGCTAAGACTGCGCCGCTTGTGCGTTTAAAGATTTGTTTCATGATGTATCCTTTTGGATTTGATTTTGATTTTTAAGAGTGTAGCACAGAGGTTTCGGGATGTCAAATGTTTTTTGGAACCTAAAAACCAAATGCCTATCTTGACGAGACCTCTCAAACGCGGTATACTGTTCACAAAACCGCCCTCAGTCATCTTAAAAAGCAGGAGAGGAACTTTACAAATGGCGATACATCACTTTGAACCGACAGTCTACTACACAGCAATCGGCGCGCATGAACCGGTGCTACATGTTGAGAGCGGCGACACCGTTTTCACAACAACGGTGGATAACGCCGGATACGATGCCAACGATACACAGGTAACCGAGAGAGGCAATCCACAGACAGGTCCTTTTTATATTGAATCGGCGGAACCGGGGGATACGTTATCCGTTCATTTTGACCGGATCCTTCCGAACCGTTCTATTGGGCGGACGGCTATGGTCGTTGCTCCCAATGTTTTAGATCCGCACTACGTAGCATCCGAGATGCCGGAAGGTGGTCTCGCGGAGTGGCATGTGGATGTGGAGCAGTGGACAGCGACATTGATGACTCCAGAGACGCAGTTGGGTAAGCTCACGTTACCACTTGAACCGATGGTCGGGTGTTTCGGTGTCGCACCACCCCGCGGACAAGCGATTTCGACAGCGACTTCCTCTACGCACGGCGGAAACATGGACTATCGAGGTTTTCAGGAGGGTGTCACCGTCTACTTCCCGGTTTTCGTTCCCGGCGCGCTTTTTCATCTCGGCGATGGACATGCTGTGCAAGGTGACGGTGAAATCGTCGGGACCGGCATCGAAATCTCTTTTGACGTGCAGTTTACTGTTGAAGTCCTTAAAGGCAAAAGCATCAACTGGCCCCGTGCCGAAAACAGTGATTATATCCTCGCGGCGGGCAACGCGAGACCTCTGGATCAGGCGGTACAACACGCAACGACGGAGCTTCTCCGATGGTTGGATGAACTCGGTTTAGAGAAACGTGCAGCGCACATCCTTTTAGGGCAAACCGTAGAATACGATATGGGTAACGTGTTCGATCCGGCGTATACGATGGTCTGCAAAATCAAAAAGTCCGTATTACGGGATATTGGGATTATGTAATGGATTTGATGTGATGTTAAGGGAAATTGGGCTACATTTGGCGGAACAATTGAGATTGTCTTTTGCTGTTCTGCCTCTAACTAAAGAAGATTGGAATTCGCAGTAAGAATGGGGATATCCTGAGTTTTGAAATCGCTGTCGTTTGTTATTAAGGTGAATCCGTTGTTTTTGCAGAGTTCCGTTATGACCTGATCGTTGAAGTCAGAATTGCCCGCGGCATAGTCAGTAAGCAAGCCATCCATTTGCAGTGTTACAAAGCCACTCTCGATTTGTCTTTAGAGGTGAAGTTGTGATGGCGCACCTCCATTGTTTTATACATCACCAACCTCATCGCCCATTACTTCTCGGATCGCTTGGTTGAATCGTTTCGGGTTTTTGAAGTACAACTTGGCATTGTTAACAGCACTCCTCAACAATCTAAGATCATCTGATTTGGCATCCTCTACCTTCAACAGAGATTGTATTTTTTCTTCACTGAATGTGCCATATAACTGACCGATTGCCGCACTTAAGAAAGCCCCAGTTAGTGCCGTAACATTATGAAACGACAGTACAACCTCTTGATTCGCCCTCAGTGCAGCATCAAGGTGCTTATGAATCTTCTCCCCATCATCGGAGGCAACACAGAAAGGGCTGCCCACAACTTCAAACATGGATATTCTAATATCTTCTGACATAGTTATCTCCTGAAAAGAATGTTTTTCTGCTTCTGTCCTCTCAACGCTCCTACTAACTATTGTACCACAAAAATCCTTTGAATTTAAAGAAAGACTAACGGACATTCTAACAACCACGCTAAGATTTATTCATGTTTAACTCTGCCATAGACCGAAGATTCAATAGCGGTGTCATCACGCCACCGGCAGCAGGGAGAACGACCCCCGTATCGTAAAGCTTCATCGCAGAAATCGTGGCGTGTGCGACATCTTCAGGTGCGCCCGCGCGGACCATAAAGATATACCCCTTTTCTGCTGCCTCCTCATAATCCGGGATACGGACGCGCGAGAGGTCTGTATCAATCACACCCGCAGCGATGCCGTTCACTTTAATGCCGTGCTGTGCTAAGCGTCCAGCGAAGGCGCGCATGCTCATCTCTAACCCTGCTTTCGAGATACAGTAGGCGGTGCGGTTGTCGGATGCCACTGTATCGGAAATTGAGAGCGTATAGATGATGCACCCGCGAATCTCGCTTGAGACCATGTAGTTTGCGACGCGTTGCGTGAGAAAGTGGGTCGCTTTGAGGTTGGTGTTGACAATCAGATCAAACTGTTCGGGTGTCTCCTCAAGAATATCAGCGATACGGGTGATACCGGCATTGTTGATGAGGATATCCACCTTCCCGAAAACATCGTGTGCGGTGTTAAGCAACCTCTCGTGTGAATCGAGGTCGCTGATGTCGGCTTGAATAATAACCGCTTTTCTGCCGAGTGCCTCTACCTCTTGCTGCACGGATTCAGCGGCATCACGGTTTTGGTTGTAGTTGATGAGTACGTCGGCACCTTGACGTGCTAATTCAATAGCGATTGCGCGTCCGATACCGCGGCTGGAGCCTGTCACGATTGCGGATTTGTCTGTGAACGAAACATCTGTTGCGAAAAATCCGAGGTCTGTATCTGTTGGCATTTTTTTCTCCATAGATATCAATTAAGGTTTGTGTATAAAATCCGGTACGGTTAGGAATGCAGGTCGCATTTGGGGTTTTTGCAAACGCTAAAATCCAATGCGAAGAAAGTGTTTCTTCGCGTACGCCGCAAAACTGTGCCTACCGGTCGGTCCTGGGGAGCCATTTAATCTGAATATGGGTCTGCGGCGTCGCGGAGGGCATCTCCTAAGAAGTTAAACGCGATGACAACGACAAGTACTGGGGCAGCAGGGAAAATGAGCCACGGATAGTGAAGCAGAACGGTCACGCGCTGTGCCTCTTCTAACAGCACCCCCCAACTCGTCATCGGGGGACGGATACCCAAGCCTAAGAAACTGAGCGCGGTCTCCCCTAAGATCATGCCGGGGATCGCGAGTGTCGCGATAACGATGATATGACTATAGCATCCCGGTAGCAGGTGCTTTGTGATGATATGCCAGTGGCCTGCACCTGCTGCACGCGCTGCCATAACGAAATCACTCTCCCGATACGCCAAGACCTTTCCACGCACCTGCCGTGCCAATCCGCCCCAACGGATAATCGACAGAATAATCGTAATCCCGAAATAGATTTGGATACTTGACCAACCCGGTGGAAGTGCAGCACCGAGTGCCATCCACAGCGGGATGTCAGGGAATGCTGAGAGTACCTCAATAATACGTTGGATCAGATTATCGACCCATCCGCCCCAGTATCCGGATACAGTGCCGAGGATAGAACCGAGAACGATGCTCAAAAAGACACCGACTAAGCCGAGTGTCATTGACACGCGCGCCCCGTACATGATCCGTGAAAGTAGATCGCGCCCCATCCGGTCGGTGCCTAATAGGAACATGGGCCCCGCGGAGCTGAAGAGATGTCGCCTGCCGTCGGCATCTTTGAAAAGGAATTTAACGGGATACCATCGCGTTATATCTTTAGTGAATTCTAACTCAAGGCTTTCTGGGTTGCGAACGGATTTCAAGCCATAGACATAGAAGCCGTATGAGAATGAGAAATGGAGACGTTGCGGTGGGACGTGCCGCAGCCGCATGTTGATCTCGTTGTAGTGATAGGGCGCGAAGAAGTCAGCACCGATAGCAAGGATATAAAAAATCAGCAAAAGGGCACCCGCGATGACACCCATCCGATTCTTGCGGAACCGCCGCCATATCAGTTGACGGTAACTCAGCTGCCCTCCGTTTGTCCAAGGGTCGCCTGCACTCTCAATCTCTTCTGCTGTCTCGATTGTAAGTTTCATATTTTTTTAACTATTGGGTTTCTGCTCCGATTTTTCCGTAAATCGGGTTTCTGATGAAAAACAGTGAGCGACCGTAGCCTGAAACGAAGTGGAAGGCAGATAAACGAAGTGGGACTTCAAGTGTCAAATCCACCTAACCGAACCGCAAGGTAATATAAAAAATCATTCATAGCGAATCCTCGGATCTACCCAAGCCAAGGCTATATCAGCAAGCAGATTACCGATAACCAGAAGAAGGCTCAGCATCATAATCAGCGTGCCAGCAAGATAGATATCCTCATTCAGTAGACTGCGTAAGAGAATCGGTCCGACCGTCGGCAATCCCAACACAATTGAGACAATCGCTGAACCGGAAAGGATACCCGGTAGACTCATCCCTAAAATACTGATAAGCGGATTAATCGCTATCCGCACGGCATGTTTCCCAACCACAACGATTTCTTTAAGGCCTTTTGCACGTGCTGTTTGAACAAACGGCTGCCCTAACACATCAAGCAAGTTGCCACGCATGATACGCATTAAACTCGCGGTTCCGTTAATACCGACGACAATCACTGGAATCCAGAGATGTTTGAAAAGGTCGCCCAGTTTGCCCCAGGTCCAGGGCGCGCCTTCATAGTAAGCCGAGAATAATCCAAATAGGGGGACACCGAAGATGTCAAACGCAAACACCATCAACGAGAGTGCCAAGAGAAACGCCGGTATCGACATCCCGACAAAACTAAGGAAGGTTAGAAAGTTATCTGACCATTTATATTGATGTGTTGCGGAATAGATACCGAGGGGGATAGCGACAACGTAGGTAAAGATGAGCGATCCGACGGAAATAAGGAGCGTGAAGGCGATCCGATCCCATATCAGTTCATCGACTTCGCGTTTATACTCAAACGACTCACCGAAATTACCGCGCACAAAACCACTTATCCAAATGAGATAACGTTTCCATAATGGCGCGTTCAGCCCATAGCGTTCCCGCAATTCCTCGACCTGTGCAAGCGAACTGCTATCGCCGAACTCCTCCTCTAACCGTTGGATTTCACGGTCGAGATAATCGCCTTGCGGGAGTTGGATAATAATGAAAGAGATGATAGAAATCGCCAGAAGTGTCGGAACAGCGATGAAACATCGGCGAATGATATAGGTAATTATGGGTGTGTCTCCTTAGATATCCAACACTGTTCGGGATAATGGGTCGCTGGTGTAACAATTGCCCACGGGCCTAAAATGCCATCGTTTGGCACGTTGTGGAAATGGTTCGAGACGACCAAGAGCGAAGGCGAACGTGCTGCGGAACCGAGGTGAAAGGGTCCCTCGTCAATGTGAATTCTGACTGCATCCCGAACGTATTGATGTCGCTGTTTCTCATCAGGTTCGCGCTTAATCGCATCGTATAGGTCAAGCAGCTTCTTTAGCGGTCCTGTAGCAGGTTCACCCTTTTCACCCCCTGTTTCATACCATTTCCCGACCTTCGGGTGCCAGTACTTCGCGAGCGTGGGAAACACCCAGTCGGGATAAGTAAAGAGATCCATCTCTGCTTCACCGTGCATGCTGATTGTGAATTTACCGAGCGTCCGACGAAGACTCAATTCGGCACCGGGTGGCGTGTAGAGCAAGGTTTCTAAGCCGAGTTGTTCCCATCCTTCTTGAATAATTAGCCCAATGTCATTCTCTTGGCTGTTGAGATTGGAACTCGGTACATCCATGAGCATCTCAATCCGTTTGCCATCTGGACGCAGTCTATAACCGTCTTTATCACGTTCTGTGAGTCCCATCTCATCAAGGAGGCGGTTTCCTGCAGCGATATCAAAGTCTGCATCGGCGCGTTTCCATTCCTCAAAGAGGGTCTGCCCGTCTTCATCAGCAAAATGCCATCCCTCTTGGCTAACTGTTGCTGCCTGGGGTTCCAACAATCCACGCCATGCGATTTCGTTACATTTCACGCGGTCAACGCCGTAAGCGAGTGCCTTGCGGAACCGTTGATCGCGGATAATTTTTCTTAACACAGGATCAGGCGCGGTCCAGTTAATCAGGATAGCAGGTTGCGCGCCAGCTGTGCTTTTCCAACGTCGTACCTTATAGCCACCCTTCTCTTGTCCTTTCAGATAGAGCGCGAGATCACGAAGTTCCATCCCGCGGTATTGGCAGTCAATCTCGCCCGCGAGGATTTTGAGCACGCGCACTTGTGGTTCGGGGACTAAACTGGTCTTGACTTTGTCAATGTAAGGGAGTTGTCTACCGAGTGTATCGACGACATAGTAATACGGGTTGCGTTCAAGTTCAACACGAAAACCACCCTTTTCGTATTTTGTCACCCGCCAGGGCCACAACGTCGGACGCGCCGGGTTTTGATGTGGGATATTTTCCTTCTCGAATCGGATGAAATCGGTATATGCTGAATTGCTATCCGGATGGAACTGCTGCATGTAGTGTGCTGGGATGTTGTATTGATTACACCACCAAAAACCGGTCGCCAACCAAAGCGGTACGAGCCAGTTGGGACCAGCGAATTTCATCACAATTGTATGATCATCGGGCGTTTCAACTTCCATCGGGATACCGTTGACCTTACACCAGACAGGCGCGCCGTACTTGTGCCGTTCATCAAGACAGAGTTCATAATAGTAAGCGAACGAAGCTGAAGTATAAGGATGCCCATCCGACCATTTGACACCTTTACGTAGATGCAACGTCAGCATACTCCCATCTTCATTAAACGCCCACGACTCCGCTAAACCGGGTTCCAAACCAGAGGCATCAAATTTCCAACGAATGAGCGGCGCATATCCTGCCGTCATCTTCCACGTCCCTAAATCTGGATGCGTATGGAACCGGTGCCACGTCCCACCGTATGGCCCCGGACGTTCATACCCGTCGAAATCTGTTTTGGCGATAAGGGGATTTTCTGGGAGCCGTTCTGGCAATGGAGGAAGTTTGCCCGCAGCAACCTGTTTTGCCCACATCGGTGCCTCTTTCGCTTCAATTCCACGCGGGAAATCGGAAACATCTTCTAACGGGTTTCCCGAGCATCCAACAATGAAAATCAGCAAAATGAGATGCCAAATTGCAATCTGAGATGTTTTTGTTCGCTTTTGCATTTTAAGCGTCCTCTTCACGCTTTTCGAGGGAGTCAGTGAACGTATTTAGGTCTTGAGATACCTTTGCAAAGAGTATGTCAATTGATTTTGCATGCGGTATGGTCTTTTCATATTTCAATTCCTTGCCGTAGATGTTGTTCACCTTGTGACGGAATTCCAAAAGTTCTTCCAGTTCGCTGCGTGTATTTTCGGAAATCACTGGACGGCGTTCTGGTCGTTTTTCTGCCATTTGTGCGAGTAGATTTTTATGCCATTGACTCCCGGTTGGTAAGTGCATATCCACCTCACGGGCAATCCGCAGAAATATGTTCTCTATACCCCTATAGACATCGGCAAGATCCGTAGCGATTGTATTTTCAATAAATTCTGTGACATCAATGGGAACCTCTTCAATCTTTTCCAATCCCCTATGGATTCTTTGAAGCGTTCCTTCTATTTTATCAAATTCATCGTTGATGCGTTGTGTGAGTCTTTTTCGGTTCATTTCGTAAATGTCTCCGTCCTCTGTCGGGAAAACTTGTCGTTGAAGGTGTTTGTAAAGTGTCTGCCACAATATAGGACGCGTCCCTTTTTCGATGGGAATCGCTTGGTGTTTTACACGTTCTCGGAAAAGTCCCTTCAACCTATCAAAATTGATGAAGTCTATTTTGAACGGAGTATCGAAATATATAACCTTTCCGTACGCTTTATCGTAGGCATCGTTGGAGAGTCCTGACACAGCGATATCGATATCCGATCCCTTTGTGAACCACATGGGTTCTGTGAGTGAACCGAAGACGAAGACTTGGGTTGCGTTGAACTCGTCGTAAAGTAGTGCCGCCACCTCGTGCGCGGTGTGCCACGCCTGATGGAACAATCCTTCGTCCACGATTCGGTTTTTCCATACTTGTTCCAACCGTTTTCTGCATGCCGAGAGTTCATCTGAAGACATTTTCTGCTTTGGCATCGTTAAACTCCCTGTAGTTCCAACGTATCACTGTGGTGACAAGCCACCTGAACGCCTTGTGCTACCTGACGCAGTTCAGGCGTTTCCTGTTTACATATATCGGTCGCGTAACGGCACCGCGGGTGAAAATAGCATCCAGTCGGCGGTTGCGAAGGATCGGGGACATCCCCTTGAAGGCGGATATGCTCACGTTCACGCTGCGCATTCGGGTCCGGGAGCGGCACGGCGGATATTAACGCTTCTGTGTAGGGGTGCTTCGGCGATTCATAGAGCGTTTCAGCATCGCTAATCTCGACAATTTTGCCGAGATACATGACTGCGACACGGTCGCTGATGTGTTCAACAACGCTCAGATCGTGTGCGATGAAGATATAAGAGAGATTGAATTCTTCGCGGAGTTCTGCCAACAAGTTGAGAATCTGTGCTTGTACGGAGACATCTAATGCCGAGACGGGTTCATCTGCGACAATGAGTTCAGGTTGGAGTGCTAACGCCCGCGCGATGCCGATACGTTGACGCTGCCCACCGCTAAAGGCGTGTGGGTAGCGGCGCATATCCTGTGATCGCAAGCCGACGGATTCAAGTAATGCCACAATCCGGTCTTGAAGTGCTGTCCCTTTCTCGGTGCGGTTGACACGCATCGGCTCCCCGACGATATCCGCGACTGTCATCCGGGGGTTGAGCGAGGCGTGCGGATCTTGAAAGATCATCTGGATGCGTTTCCGAAAAGGTTGCATCTCGCGGTGCGTCAGTTTCGCCAGATCTACCTGTTCCTCACCGAAAATGAAACTGCCACTTGTCGGTGGTATGAGCCGGAGTAGGCAGCGTCCAGCAGTCGTCTTTCCGCAGCCACTCTCGCCAACGAGGCCAAGTGTTTCACCACGGTTCACGTCGAAACTGATCCCGTCTACCGCTTTTACATGGCCGACGGTGCGTTGGAGGATCCCTTTCTGGATAGGGAAGTATTTTCGGAGGTCGTTGACCTGAAGCAATTTCGTATTTTTAACTATGGGCACCTGGGCATCGTTCCACTTCGTTTCACGATGGTGTTCGGGTAATTCTGACGCGACTGGGGATATGTCCGGTCTTAAATTCGTCATTGTACATTTCTTATCCTTGTAGGTCTGTGTGAAGCCAGCATCGCACAGCGTGTCTGCTATTGTCTCCATTTCTATTGAGTATCTCAAGTTCGGGCATTTGCTCACATTCTGGCATCCGTTCAGGACACCGTGGTTGAAATGAACACCCTGTCGGCAGTGCCAACGGATGTGGCACTGTCCCCGGTATAGAGGGTAACGTCTTCTGCCCTGTCCTACCGAGAACAGGGATAGATTTGAGGAGTCCTTGTGTATACGGATGCAGCGGATTATAGAAGATGTCATCAACACTCCCGCTTTCAACGACGCGCCCTGCGTACATCACAACGACTTCATCAGCGAGGTCAGCGATAACGCCAAGGTCGTGCGTGATCAGCATAATCGCCATCCCCATTTCCGTTTGGAGTTCTTGCATGAGACCGAGTACTTGTGCTTGGATCGTCACATCAAGCGCGGTTGTCGGTTCATCAGCGATGAGCAGCGCGGGTGAACAACAGAGTGCCATTGCGATCATGACGCGTTGGCGCATGCCGCCTGAGAGTTGGTGTGGGTATTCATCGACGCGTTGAGCGGGGGCAGGGATACCGACGCGTACAAGCATCTCAATGGCACGTTCGCGGGCAGTTTTTTTGTCTACCTGTTCGTGTAGGGCAACCGCTTCGGCGATCTGGTTGCCAACGGTATAAACCGGATTGAGCGATGTCATCGGTTCTTGGAAAATGATGGCGATTTCGTTGCCTCGGATTTCGCGTATCAACTCGCTTTTCGGCGGTACCTGTGCGATATCCAACGGATTAGCATCGCCATTTCGATGGAAAAGAATCTCACCGGCTTCAATTCTGCCCGGCGATGGCACGAGTTGGAGGAGTGAGAGCCCGGTAATACTTTTTCCACAACCGCTTTCACCAACAACGCCTACAGTCTGTCCACGTGCAATAGAGAAACTGACATCGTTCACGGCGTTGACGATGCCATCATCTGTTGGGAAAACTGTCTTTAAGCCAGAAATTTCCAGAAGCGGTTCTTGGTAAGATGTTTCTTGTGATGCAGCCATTTTTAACTGTCGCGCGCTGGAGATCACTCCTACAAAATTTAGCCTATTGTAGAGAAAAAAGGGTTGTGTGTCAACTGTTTTCTTTAAATTTAGTTGTCAAGTGTTTAAAAAAAGAAAAGCGCGGTTAGAAACCGCGCCTCCAATAGATGAATAATAAAGTAGTTTCCTGTGGTTAAACAAAGCACATGGTACGGATGCGATTCATGGATGAACCTCTTGGTGAAAGGTATGTGTTGTCCAATCTAATTTGCGAGTTTTAGCAAATACGCCTTGATTGCGCTTAACCTTAATCAAAAGGCTACAACTCTGTTTTAATGTGATTCCAAAACACGGTTAACTTTTCGCTCACCGTGTCTTGCAAATAATTAGCAACACTGGCTTCACCTATTTGTCTATTAGCGTCTACAGTGTCCGTGTGCCATACCTTCGATGAAACTCGCGCTGGGTTAAAGAAGTGATTACGCTCGTCTTGGACAGCAATTACCGGCTGCTCCGACATACGTTCGTCTTCCGTTTTTGTCTCAGTGTCTTTAAGCACCGCCCACGGGGATGTGGAGATTCTGATGTTCTGGAGCATCGTCTTTTTCATTGCTATCAAGCCAGATTCTGGTTCGGATGGGTTTGTAAAGAACGCAAATTTCGCGGCAAAACCGGAGACGATGAGAAAGAAGATTAGTGCGGTAGCGTTAACAACCCTCGGAGAGAAATCCAACTTCAACCGATCAAGACCCCATGCCAGTGGATTCGCAAAAAATGCCAATTGCCTCCGTTGATGGAGTTCGCGTACGTGCTGCTGAATGTTGCCCACCAATTCTGGTGGTGGGACGGGTTCATCTGCACTCTCCAGGACATCGGCAGTGTGCCACAGTGCTTCATACGCCATCTGACATTCTGGGCAGCTCCGAAGATGCTCCAAAACCGCCTGCCGCGGTGTTCCTGCAGAAACTCGATCTATCGCCTCTGGACTTTCTTCTACGACGAAGTGAGGCAAATTCTTAAGAGTCTGTTCGCAATTCATTGTGATACCCCTCCTTGGAGATAGTATTTGCTCAGCTTCCGCTTGAGATTTTTCAATGCTTGGTTCAACCGAGAGGCAACTGTGCCTTCTGAACATTTCAATATCTCCGCAATTTCCCGATACTTCATGTGTTGCATGTAATAGAGCGTGACAACCTCGCGCTGCTTTGGCGGTAACTGACCGATGGCATCTTGAACGACCTCATTCTGCTCAGTTTTAATCGCCACGCGTTCAGGTGAGTCATTCTCAGAAGCGGGACCATGGATTTCCGCCTCTCTGGTATAAGCACTAAGCTTGCGCTCGTTTGATTGCGATTTACGGATATACTGCTGGCATGTGTTGATGCCGATACGATATAGCCAAGTGCCGAATTGGGACTGAAATTGGAACGTTTTAACGGACTTATATGCCTCTAAAAATGTTTCTTGTGTCGCATCGGCTGCATCATCGGGATTGCCGAGCATCCGGTAAGCAAGCCCATAAATCTTTGAATGGTGCCGATTGACAAGCTCGTTGAATGCCTCGACATCACCTTCTACCGTTTGGTGTACGTACACATCATCAGGGATCATATCAAACTTGCTTTATCAGATTGTTGTTTAGTTTGTTGCATTGACATCAACTTCCCTTCACTTTTTTTAAAGTGCAAACGCTTTTATAAAACGGAGTCTTACTTATTTGTCGCATCCAAACTAATTTTTCTTTATTTTTTCTTATGACTAATTCTTCGGGGAACGCCACGCGTGGCAATGTCCCACGAAACGTTTTAATGAACCACTTTTAACAATGATTGCCTGCGGACGAAGTACTGTAGAATAAGATGTTAGCAGCGCAATGGTGTCGAGCAGCGAATTGTAGCCGGACATTCCAGACATATCGATGTAAATTTTGCTGAACGGTTCACCGAGATCGAGTGCTGCTCTAACATTGAAGCCGTCAAGGACCGCAAAATCGAGTTCGGGATGCCTTTCCCTCGCGCGTTCAATACATTTGGAACTGATGTCCGTGCCAATAACTTTTTTACAGTGGGGTTCGATCAAGGTTGTCGTTGTACCCCACTCGCAGCCGATTTCCAACACAACATCGTTCGCGTTTACCCAGACTGGAATCGTCTCGCGATATTCTCTAACACCGCGGGTCGCGATGAAATCAGTATGTCCTTCAAATAATTGATTTTGGGTTGCCATAAGTCTTTGATATAGGCACGCTACGCAGCTTCACACGCCTCACAGACCAAGGCAAAACGTTTGGTGCCGTTTGTTTCAAACTCTGTTTCGTAATCATAACTGACTGGAACGTTTGAGGCTCCGCACCAATCACAGCGTCCAGAGAAAGTATGCGATTTTTGTCCTAACAGCATCTTTTTTTGCTCTTCAACTTTTCGGGTAGCAGCGATGAGGTCAAGTGCACGCTGGCGTAACTTGGGATCGGTTTCCTCCTTAGCGATTTTTTCGAGGAGCGGTTGGAGCCTCGGATCGTTCGGGTTTCCGCCGTCATCAAGCGTGTGCCATGCGGCTTTGCGGACACGTAGATCTGGATCAACCATGCCTTTGTAGAGTGCCACCCAAACTTTGTCAATGCTCTTCCGAACATGACAAGGACAGAGATTGTCCATCGCCTCGACGCGATCATCGGCGTTGGAAGAGTAGGCAAGTTCAAGATAATATTCAACTTCGTTGCCACGCAGGCGATCTTCACCGCGACGGTGGGCATTTTTTTGATACTTGTTCATGCCTCTCATTTTTCTTTGTTTCGGAATTCCATGTTTTGGCATCTGTTTCCTCCATTATTAGAATTGTAACATAGATTCTTTGGCTTTTTCCAGTTAATCAACAAATGGAAAGAGACTCTCATAAGCTAATCACGTTGTTGAAAACAGAGGTATGAAGTTTTTCTTTTCTCGGCATGAGCGTCGTGATACTATATCAATCTTGCACTCCAATCTATCTTCTAAAAATCGTTGAAGATTGACATGGTCCATCAGATCGGCACCGTCATCGAAATCTACCAAGAGATCCAGATCGCTGTCTGCGTGGAAATCACCGCGTGTATATGAACCGAAGATGCCCGTAATCTCGGCTTTGTATTTCTGGCGGATTATATCCTGCTTTTCTACGATTGTCTTTCTTAAGTTTGCAATCATGATAAAGTTCCTTCAAATCGGTGAACGGCATACGGCGTATGCCTACTACTTTGTACTTTGGACGAGTGCCTCGATTTCATCAATCTCTTTCGGGACACCACCTGTTAAGATTTCGCAACCGGATTCTGTGACGAGGATGTCGTCCTCTATGCGGATACCGATCCCTAAATATGGGGGTGGTACATTCTTTGTATCGTCTGCGACATAGAGTCCGGGTTCAATTGTCATCACCATCCCGGGCTGGAAGGTCTTGAAATCGCCGTTCGCTTCGCGGACACAATTGACATCGTGTACATCTAAACCAAGCATGTGTCCGATCCGGTACATGTAAAACTGCCGGTACGCGCCGTCCTCTATCAATTTCTCTATTTTTTTCTTTTTCTTTAGGAGACCGAGACTCAGCATCCCCTCTGTCAACAGTTCAATTGACTTTTGGTGCGGTTCGTCAATAGAAACACCTGGACGGATACCGTCGATAATAGTCTTATGCGCGTCAAGGACAATCTGATAGATTTCTCTCTGCGCCTCAGTGAAGATGCCGTTTGCCGGGAAAGTTCGGGTTACGTCGCCGGCGTACCGACCGTACTCCGCGCCTGCGTCAATAAGTACGAGTGTATCGTCTTCAATTTGACGGTCATTTGTTGTGTAGTGGAGCGTCGTCGCGTTGCCACCACTCGCCACGATAGTCGGAAAAGCGGGACCGCCAGCACCGTTCATACGGAACGTCGATTCAACGAGGGCTTCTAAATCATATTCATACATTCCCGGTCGAACTGCTTTCATTGCTGCGACATGACCCGCTACTGTAATCTCCGTTGCCTTCTGGATACGCTGCAGTTCCGTCTCATTTTTGATGAGTCGCAGTTCGCTGAGAATAGGGCTTGGGTCAACAAGCGTATCAAACCCTTTTCCTGAACGAACGCGTGACCTGACAGACCGCGTGAAAAGGCTCAGAATTTCGGTATCAACATCCTCGTTGGAGCCGAGGGTATAGTAAAGCCTTTTGGCATCCTGTAGATATTTTCCAATTTTTTCACTGAACTTTTCTATCGGATAGACTTTATCTGCACCATAGTGTTTACGGGCATCCTTAACGCCGACGCGCTTACCGTTCCAAATTTCTGCCTGTTTATCTTTCGGACGAACAAACAGGATATATTGGTATTTTGAATGTTCGGGGGCAATAACACAAATTGACTCCGGTTCTTCAAACCCCGTCAGGTAATAAAAATTCGGATCTGGGCGATAAAGATATTCGGTGTCGTGGTTCCATCTTGCAGGCGGTGCGCTGGCGAAGATAGCGACTCCCCCACTTCCCATTTTTTCAATAAAAGCTTTACGATTCTGTTTGTGCAAGCCGTGTCCTCCTTATGAATATTAGAGATACCCAATAGGCGTGCCTATTTTGCCGACAATACCGCCACTCGCAACCATCGGGTAGATAGGTTTTGCCCAGAAAACACCGTCAACGGGTGAAGATATGGATTCTCGGACATTGCCAAAGACATCGCAAATATCAGCAACCGGCTGAGATGCTGTAAGGTGTTCATACAATTCCGCTCTATAATAGACAAAACCACCTTCATTGCTGATGAGCGGCGCGAATTTTTTGACAACGATTTGCTGTTCAGGAATCTCTGGCGTTCCAGCAATAAAATCATAGTATTGTAGCACATTGCGCACGCCGCGCACGCCTTTTTTGATGCTTATTGCGTCCCATCCATGAGTTCCACCCAATTCTGGATCAATCGTTGGGATACCAACCTCTGGTGCTGCTTGTGCGAGTTGCCCCTTCGGTCCCTTCTGATCAAGAATGTGTCCGATACCGAAAACGCGTGCAAGTTCAAGGCAGGCATTGTGAAGTGTATGTTTTTCGTCAACGCGGACGCGAACCTCGTCTATCATTGGATGTACGCCGCCTTGATGCAGATCGAGACAGTAGTCCGCCTGCTGGACAGCGTGTTGAAAGAGGTGATAAGCGATCCGTTCACTTGACGTGCCGTCCCGTCTGCCCGGGAAACAGCGATTCATTTTGCGACTGTCCACAGGGCTGAGTGCCTGTTTGGCATGGAACGCGTGAAAATTGACAAGCGGCACGGCGATAATCTTACCGTGCAACGCCTCTGGCGCGACCGTTTGGAGAATTTTGTGAACAACAGCGATGCCGTTGAGTTCATCTCCGTCGCTAATTGCTTGGATGTAGAGTGTTTTGCCTGGGTACCTCCCGTTGATGAGTACAACAGGCAGTCGGACAGCCGTTCCGTCAGGCATCGTGCCAACTTTGAGATGACCTTCCATCCGAGTTGCGGGTTCGGCTACCAGTTGCCCAACCACCAAGCTGCTATGGCGTATATTATTCCTCATGATGGGTATTTTAGCATAACGGGTAAAAAGAATCAAATGTTTTATGAAAGGAGTAGCTGTCAGTTATCGGTTTGCCTCGCAGTGAGAGTTAAGAGGTGAAGTGGTTAACCAAATAACCCGTTTGTTGCCGATAACCGATGACCGAAAACCATATAAAAACTTGCTTTTCCGAAGATTGTTTGGTAAACTTATATGCATCATGAATACAGAAAACCTGAAAAAAATTGCTGCAGAAAAAGCGACAGAGAGCGTCCGATCCGGTATGATTGTAGGGTTGGGGACAGGTTCCACCGTCTATTACGCGCTCTTGAAACTCGGTACAATGGTGAGTGAAGGACTTGATATTATTGGCATCCCCACCTCCGAGGGCACTGAGAAAATCGCGTCAGCACAAAAGATACCGCTGACAACGCTCGCTACACACCCTACCATTGACCTAACTATTGACGGTGCCGATGAGGTAGATGCACATCTTAATCTGATTAAAGGTGGCGGAGCCGCGCTCGTTAGAGAGAAGATCATCGCTAACGCTTCTAAAGAGATATTGATTGTCGTTGACGAAAGCAAGCTATCACGTGTCCTCGGCACGACATTTCCACTCCCTGTGGAAATCGTACGGTTCGGATGGGAAGCCACCCAAACCGCTGTCAATCGGATTTGTGGGGAATCAACACTCCGACAGAACACCTCACAAGGCGGAGACGCATCGCCACTCATCACCGACAACGGCAACTATATCCTCGACTGCCACTTTGATGGTATCCCCGCACCCGAAGAGGTAGAGATGCAGCTAAACAACATTCCGGGCGTGGTAGAGAATGGGATTTTTGTGAATCGTGCTGACAAAATCATCATCGGCACGTCTTCTGCTATCGAGTATATGGAGTAGCATCAATGCTTCGACACACGATCTTGCTTTTTTGCGTTGTTTTGGCATCCATCACGGTTTCTAACCCTGTTAGCGGTGAGGTGTTTACGGGGAGCGGATTGGTAGATATTCCAACGGGTCGGGTACTGAAACACGGCGTATTCGAGGCAGGTACGTATCTCGGTTTCCAACAACGGATGATGGACCGTTCTACGACAAGCCTTGGTGATGCCGTTGCGATTCGTCTCAACTTTGGGTTGTTTGACCGAGTTGAAATCGGACTGACACAGTTATGGGAAGAACACGGTTCAGAACCGTCTTCTGATCGGACTGCGAGTTTGAAGTTACAACTCTTAGAAGAGCCAGAAGCAGGGGTAATTCCGAGTGTGGCAATAGGTGTAGAGAAACTCGGTGATAAGATTTTCGCATCGGATTCGGAAGCAGAAGTTGGTAGAACACCTTCCGCTTTTCTTGCTGTCAATAAAACTTTTAATCTGCCGCGTGTACATCGATTTTCTGGGTACATCGGGATTGGCACGCAGCGGTTTGCGTCTAAAGAACAACCTATAGGCGTGTTTGTTGGGCTGAGCAAGGCGTTCCGACCGGCTTTTGCGAGGGGCGACATTACGACAAGTTTGGAATTCGATGGTGCGGGTATGAACTTAGGTGTGCGATACTTAGCATCGAGCGGACTTCAGGTCGCACTCGGTGCTGAAACCTTGAACAACCCAGACGAGTTGCGTTACCTCGCCTCTGTTTCGTGGACGAATGCGCAGATACTTGAGCAGATTGATGAAACGAGACGACTCATCACACGCGCGACGGAACTTGTGGTGGAAGCAAAACGCGCGAGTGCAGAAAAAAAGTAGATGGGTAACGCTACTGCGATACCTTCACCTCAATAGATGCCATTACATTTTGGAGCGATGTTAGGAGTTCGGACAAAAAATCTTGCGGTGGTACGAGTATAATTTCGATCCTCCGATTTTTGGCTTTTGCTTCCGGTGTTTCGGCGGTATCTATGGGTTGATAGAAGGCATATCCAGTCGCAGCCAAACGTTCCGCACTGACGTTGGCGTGTTCTTGCAAGTACTTCACTGCTGCGATTGCGCGTTCGGTGGAGAGATTCCAATTCCGCAGTGCTGAGCCGCCGATAGGTGTATTATCTGTATGTCCCTCAATCCGAATCGCGTAATCTGAATAGTCTACGTTTAGCAAGACTTCTTCCGCAATTGCGTCCAGCAGTTCTTTTCCTTCGGCACTCAGAATCGCACTGCCTGTTTCAAACAGAATTTTTCCTTTAACATCAAGTGTCAACCGTCCTGCCTCATCTAATACAGCACCCACTGTATCTTTAAACCGATCTTGGATAGCGGCAATTGAACGTTGCGATTGCTCCCGAATCCTCTGTAATTCAGATTCAATTTCAGTGAGTTTTGCGCGGAGACTTTCTTTCTCTTGCTCAAGTGTGCTTTTGTCCTGTTGAAGCGCGTTCCGCTCAGCTGCGATTTTCCGAGCGGCTTCGCTTGCGTTTTGCAATATCTCCTGCGTTTGACTCAATTCTGAACGTGTTTCCTCCAGCGTGGCTTGTGTTTCAGCTAACTTCTCTTCCAGATTTGCTTTAGCGGTCTCAGTTGTCTGCAATGTGGCTTTGGTAGCCGCCAATTCCGTCCGTGTTTGTTTGAGTTTATCTGAGGTTAAATAGAGGAACACTGCTAGAGCAAGAATAAAAATACTATTAATACAGACAGATATGATTGCGAGGATCCGTTTTTTAGACATTTAGTTCTCCTTGTAAACTAAGGATAGCGTCAAAGTTGTCATTTTTTGAGGTTTTGTTCTTTTTCTCTATGCCGCATGTCGTGCAGCGGTGTGTCAGGATATAATTGCCGTGCTTTACCGTAAATCCTACCGGTTCCATCATGCCTTGACAGAACGCCGATCGGTCGCCGGGATTCACGTCAACGTGTTGGCTCCAGAGACATTCTGGACAGTGGTTGGTGTAGCCGTCTCCCTTGACAGAGGCACCACAATGTGAGCAAGTGAAATCTTCAATATGGCGTTGGAACTTCTTGTTCAAGCGAAATCCTCCGGTACTTGTTTTTCCTTACCACCGTTGCCCACATTAAGCATCTATAAAGGATTTGACATCCCACAGCAGGATTGTCCCATCAAAACCGCCACTTGCCAGTAGCGTGCCATTGGGTGAAAACGCCAAGGATTGTACGTCTGATGTATGTCCCCAAAAGGTATGAATATTCTCACCGGTAGCAACTTTCCATAAACGGATTGCCATCTTCTCCATTCCGTGCTGCCACCAAGTGCCGGAGGCGAGATATTTTTCACAAGGCGAAAAGGCAAGGGCATAGGTTCGGTGATTGTTCTCAGGTTGCCGGATTGTGCGTAATGTTGTCCGTTGCTCAGCGCACCAGAAACGAATTTCGTTGTCCATTCCGCCAGCAATTATCTTGCCACACGGTGAGAACGCAATTCCCATAATTGTGTGAGGTTCGTCCAGAGGCAGTGTGGCAATTTCTTCGCCTGATTTAACGTCCCACAGACGAGCAGTCTCGTCAGCTGACCCACTTGCCAGTTGTCTCCCATCTGGTGAAAACGCTAATGTCCAGATGTAACCGGTATGTCCGGTAAGCAATGTTGGCTCCTCTGGGAGCTGGAAATTCCATACATAGAGTGTGCCTTCTCTGCTCCCCATTGCGATCTGATTGCCTGTGGGAGCGAACACTTCGTGCCGCGCCCAATTTGGAGGTTTCGTAGATGCTGTGAATTCAACAATAGGTTCGTCGGGTTTGCTGGTATTCCACACCTTGGAGACTCTCTTGAGGTCAGTTCCTAAAACGTTTCCGCAAGGTAAGACAGTAAAAGAATGGATAAATTTATCTTCAACCAGTGTCTCTTGTATCCGTTTACTTTCAACGTCCCATAATGCGATACCGACCCCAGCCATACCCCTCCCAAGCCGCTTACTCGCGAGGGTGTGATCGTCCAACCAGACCCCCTTCGGATCGGGCCACGGAAAATTAGGCTCATCAAGTGTCGGGAATGTTTGTGTCTTGCCGTCTGATCGTTTATTAGACAGGGCATAAGCGATAGCCAACTGTGGACATTTGAAAAACCATTCCGCGCCAATGCTCCCTACCGGAAATTCAAGGACTTGTAATTTTTCACGGCGTTCAACATTCCATATTTCAATGGTCTGGGTCGCGCCAGTAGCACCGAACACAGCAGTGAATAGTGTGCCTTCCGGTGAATAGAACGGCTGCTTCCAGGCTCTTCCAAACTCGTTATAAATCTCCGTTTGCGTGCCGTTTGCAATATCCCACACACGCAGGCTTTTATCTCTACTACTTGACAGAAGAAACTCACCACACGGCGAAAAGGTTACGACATCTACCCAATCACTATGCCCTGAGAAGTGTGAGATGCGTTCACCGGTTGTTACATCCCATACTGATACGCAGCGGTCAACGCGATCGGCATCATCCAAAGTCTCATCAGCAGCCGCTCCTGCCAGCAGGCGACTATCGGGAGAGAAGGCAAAATTTCTACCTGCAAACTTGACAATTGCCTCACCTGTATCTGGATGCCACACGTAAGTTTGCGGATCTTCAGTGTCAGGATTTGATGGTGTAGCAGCGGCGAGGCATCTGCCATCCGGTGAAAATTCGAGTTGGCAAACATTCGATTGGAATTCGTGCGCGCCTCGATCCATCTGCGCGACGCACGCACCGCTGTGAATATCCAATACCTTAACAAGACCAGAAGCGGCAACAGCAATCCATTTGCCGTTCGATGAGCAGGCAAGTCCCGCAGAAGCATTGTGCCCTTCTATCTGCATGACGCATTCTCTGCTTTGGACATCCAGCATTTTAATGATGCCATCTGAAGTATCAATGATAATCCATTTGCCATCATGCGAAAAATCGATGGAATTAACCACGCCTCTTTCCGTTTCCCACAACGAAATCGGGGACATTGACGGGACATCATACCACCAGAGTCCCATGCCAGTCCCGACAGCAAAATACGTGCCATCCGGAGATACCTTAACATTGCCGTGATCTATTTCCCCTTTTCCGAATCGGGCGATTGCGTCTTTCGGCAATGCCCATGTTGTGCCTATAGTGTCCCCTTGCACAACATTGAACGGTGCAGGTCTTCGGTTTTGCATTATATTAACCTCTTTTATTTTTTATGGAATGCGCTGAGGCACGGAGACCTTGCGCTACAGTGTATTTTAGTGTATTTTAAAGTTCTGCGCGTGTCATAAAGGTCGCGTAGATAGCGGAAGTTCGCACGAGATCGGGAATATGTACGCGCTCATTGATGGCATGTCCACCCTCTCCGCTCGGTCCGTAGCCGATTCCCGGCAACCCTGTATTGACGAAATAGTGCAAGTCTGTAAATCCGGTAGTGCCTTTAAATTTCGGTTGATTGAAACGGACGATACGCACTGCATCGGCGAACGCCTGCGCTATCGGCGAAGCGGTATCCGTCAAACAGGGTTCGATGCGCAAGATTGCCCGTGCTTCCGCCTCTAAATCGGGGTAGTATTGGCATGCACCAGAAATCGCTTCCCGCAATTCGAGTTCGGCAAATTTAAGTTCTTCATTCGGGGTAATTCGTCGGTCAATTGAGAACGTGACGCTTGCTGGAACAGTGTTGATTTTGTCGCCGTCGGTTCCGCGAAAGTTTCCACCGATGTTCAATGTGGGATAGCGGTCGCTACCGTCAGGAAGCTTAAATGCGCGCTCTGGTGATTTCAAATTCCGTTTAACCCGTTGGAGTGCTGTCACAAGTTCGGCGGTCTTCTCAAATGCGTTTATCCCCTTATCCGGCTGCGCCCCGTGCGCCGCTTTGCCCTTGACTTCAATTTCTAACCAGAGTACACCGTTATGTCCGTTGCCGATGTTCATCTCCGCACCACCCTCGCAGTTGACAACGTAGTCCGCATTAACCAAGCCTTTCTCGACGATATACCCTGCCCCCAGCTCCCCACCGGTCTCTTCGTCGCAAGTGAACGAGCATTCAATGTTGAACTTCGGTTCAGTATCGGTTTCTTGGACTGCCTCAATTGCAAACAGGAGTGCAGCGATAGCATCTTTCATATCGTCGGCACCGCGTCCATAGAGCCATTCACCATCAATTTCACCGCTGAACGGATCGCCGAAACGCCACTCCCCTGCAACGGGAACCACATCGTAGTGTGCGTTGAAATGTACCGTCTTTTCTGCCCCAACGTCCCAACGCGCGATGAGATTTAGCCGTGGATGGCTATCGGCATTTAGGATAATTTGCTGAGCACGCCGTCTTGGGACTTTGGCAATCTGGGTCTGCATGCCCAGTGCCTTGCATTTCGCCGCGAGCAGCCCAACGATCTCGGCATAATTCTCGCCCGGCGGATTGACAGTAGGAATCCTGACGAGTTCCTGCAGCAACGCACAAAGTGCGGCTTGATTGTCCTTGATGTAGGCTTGTACGGACATTTTAGATCTCCTCAGTCGCTGTCAAGTAACGACTGCTTGATCCCCAGCGGACAAGTGTCCCACTGTTTCACCCGTTTCCGTGAAGGTACGGGTCACGCTGACAGAGGCGTAAGTCCACAAGATTTTCATGGGGGCATTGCTTTCATTCCAAAACCGGTGTGGGATGCCAGCGGGAACGAATGTCGTGTCGTAGGCTTTCATTGTAAAGACTTCGCCATCAACTTCACAGGAGGCCTCGCCTTCGAGAATTGTGACAGATTCATCACAGTTGTGATAGTGGCGTGCGATCGCTGCGCCGGGGTCAAACATCGTCACGCCGTTAGTCAGCGAGGTGGAGTCGAGCCATTTACCGGCTAACGGCACAGTTTTCACACCAGTGCCTCGGTCGATTGGGTCTTGTTTTTCAAAATCGATTACATGTGCTTTAGTGCTCATTTTTAATTCCGCTGCCTTTCACTAAGATTTGACGCAGTATAGCACGAGGTGGGAAAAAAATCAAGGAATAACGAAACCCTAACACTCTCTGATAGGCAGTGAACATGCCCGGCATGTGGTTCTGACCACGACCGAGACATCAACGCTGCGATAAACATATTGCAGGCAGGGATACCCGTGAAAGTTTCCACACGATATGCCTGATACTCGCTTTTAGAGTTTCAGGGAATTGCCTGCTGGTGGAGCGAAAATAAGACGGTGGATTCTTTGAGAAAACCGCATGCCTCGCAGTGAGAGTACGAAGCCGAAGCCCCACGCTTTAGCGTGTGGGTGGTATCACAAACTGCTAACGGGTCTTGGGAAAAACCGTTGAAAACCCAGCAATTGCCTGTTGTATTTCTGCTTCAGTATGTGTTGCCATGACAGTAAGCCGTAGGCGACTCGTGTCCGGCGGCACAGCCGGGGGACGGATCGCTGGCGCGAACACTCCCTCGGCGAGTAATGCATCCGCAACGCTTGTTGCCTGTTGAGGGTTTCCTAACACTACCGGAAGAATCTGTGTTTCACTCGGCAATAGGGTGTACCCCAAATTAGTCAATGCAGTTTTAAGACATCTTGCATGTGAGGATAAACGTTGCCGTAATTCAGGCGAAGAGCGCATCACATCAAGTGCAGCATTCGCCGCTGCCAAGGTCGCAGGTGGTAATCCTGTCGTGAAGATGAAACCGCGCGCCTTGTTAATGAGCAATTCAATTAGCGCGCGACTCCCCGCAATATACCCGCCGAGGGCACCGACTGCCTTGCTGAGTGTACCCATCTGAATAATATCTGTCCCTTCCAATCCAAAATGCGTAACGGTACCGCTCCCGTCTTTTCCTAACACGCCAAATCCATGGGCATCATCTACCAGTAACATCGCATTGTAGTGTGTAGCGACTTCATAAATATCCCGTAGCGGTGCAATATCGCCATCCATACTGAAAACACCATCTGTCACGATGAGTCGCCGCTGGAACGCGGTCGATTCCGATAACAAAGTCTTGAGATGCTCCACATCGCAATGCCGATAAACCTTCTTAGTGGCACGGCTGAGTCTACACCCGTCAATGATACTGGCGTGGTTAAGTGCGTCGCTCAAGATGAGGTCGTCTTCATCCGCAAGCACCGGAATAATGCTCGTATTGGCAGCGTACCCTGAACTGAAGACAAGCGCGGCTTCGGTGTGCTTCGTTTTGGCGAGGTTGGTTTCTAATGTCGTGTAGAGTTCGCTGTTCCCAGAGATGAGACGCGATCCACTTGCCCCTGTGCCAAAAGTTCGCGTCGCCTCAACAGCGGTGGCGATCACCTGTGGGTGTGTGCTTAAGCCTAAATAATTGTTTGAACCGAGCAGCACAACATCACGTCCATCGAGGTTGATTGTTCCCGTGGGCGCGCTCATGACAGTGCGGAGGTGACGGCGTAGACCGGCTTGTTCCAGTGCCGCGCATTCTGTATCCAACCAATCGTGGCTATCCATCTTTCACCCCATGAACTGTCTCAGGAAAAGATGGCTCTGTCGCAAAGAGCGTTGTCGCATTTCTAACGTCTCTTCATAAGCCCGATCCTCTACTTCAACACAGACCGCGCCTTCGTAACCCGTATCACTCAAGACGGAGAAAAAACTTCCCCAATCGACATCGCCAAGTCCCGGCAGTTTCGGTGTATGATACGACAAAGGCGTTGCGAGGATACCGACTTCATCAAGTTTTGCCCTGTCTAACCGTACATCCTTCGCATGCACATGGAAGATCCGATCGGCGAAATTGACGAGTGGTTTCAGATAGTCCATCTGAAGCCATATAAAGTGGGATGGGTCGAAGTTGAGTCCGAAGTTCGGGGAGGGAATCTCTTCAAACATACGTTCCCAAACAGCGGGGCAGTAGGCGAGGTTCTGTCCAGCGGGCCATTCGTCCTCAGTGAAAAACATAGGGCAATTCTCAATCCCGATGCGGATACCGTGGTCGGCGGCGAATTGGATTAGCGGTTGCCAGACCTGCTGAAAGCGGTGCCAATTCTCATCTATCGTGCGCGTCTGATCTCTGCCGATGAACGTGTTCACGATGTCTATTGACAGACGTTCTGCTGCCAGAATCAGTTTCTTAAGGTGTTCACTGTAGATAGCTGCTTCGGTTTCATCAGGTGTTAGTGGATTCGGGTAGTAGCCTAAGCCGCTGATCGTTATCCCGGCATCCGAGACATGTTGTAGGATGTTATCTGCTTCCGCATCTGAAAGATCCGCTACATCAACGTGTGTAACACCGGCGTAACGCCGTTCCGCTTTCCCCTTCGGCCAGCACATCAATTCGACGCAATCGAAACCGGTATCAGCCGCGAATTGGACGACTTTTGTTAACGACTGTTCCGGCAAAATCGCGCTCACAAATCCGAGTTGCATTAAATATAACCTCTATTTCGTTTTTCAATATTTTTAGGACTTACGCACTGCTTCTTAAAGTCCCCCTGATAAGGGGATTTAGGGGGTTAAAAGTCAATAGGGCTTACACGTTTCCTCTTAAAGTCCCCCTGATAAGGGGGATTTAGGGGGTTAAACCCGATGACTCTCTCTGACATACGCCTGCAAATGTTCCAACGCGCGCCCACTGTCCATTACCGACCGCGCCCGGGCAAGTGCCTCCGCAGGTTCAGGACAAATCCCTAACAGGTAATCTACCATCGCCGTGTTCAGCAAGATCCTATCGTAGATATGTCCCTTTTCACCTGATAGAGCCGCCACGCCTAATTCCGCAAACGCTTCTGCACTCGCGACTTCTGGACGCGGACTCCGCACATACTCGAATCCATAAACTGTTGGGTCTATATCCATCGCGAAGTCTTCGCGCGCATCATCCACACGCCGAAAGCCTTGCGAATAGTTGACCGCCATCCTGTCGCTTGTAGACGGTTTGCCGAGACGAAGCGCATAGTGACTTGTGCCTTCTTCACCCTTGATAGCAACAGCTGCATCAAAACCACGTTCCCACGCCAATTGCAGCAGCGGTTTCTCATAACCGATATGGTAGTAACCAAGCACCATATAATTCGACTCCCGTGCCGAAAAGAACTGCTGTGCCTTTTCTGTCGCTGCCCAAGGCGGACGTTTCTTGATATGCACCCGCAATTCACGCAAATCGTAAGCAGCACGGCAATACTCACGTTGACTAATATACCCAAATCCCACCGATGCGTCTGTAATCAGTGAAGCCGTCTGCGTAAGCGAGAGTTGTGTGTTAGCACCGAGAGTCTTTAAGATTGTCTCCTCTGTCACACCATTTTTCGGCGGCATTGCGTCCACGCTATGGAGGAGCGATGCCTCGCCGAGTGCAGCACGCACTGCTGCTACAAACAACGTCGGACGAAAATAGCGCGTCGCCCCATCGTAAGGCTGCCCGAAATGTGTGAGTGCCGCGACATCAATTGGCTCGACTGCTTCCGGTCCGAAAAACGCATCAAGATAACCTCTGACCTCTTCGTAAGTTTCGCGGTTCATCCGTTGCCCGATAAGTGCGGCACCTTTGAACGTGGGATTGACAGCGTCGCTGAGGATCGCTTCGCACATCTCACGCGTTTCGGCGTAACTTAAATGTTTTGCCCGTAAAATCTTTTCCAACGCGTTCACGACAACTGCCTCCGTCGCGTTCGCGGGGACATAACCCTGTTCAGGGTTCATGAGGTATTGAATTTCCGGTGGCAGTTGTTCCGTCAATGCCGAGTGGTATTTGCGAAACGCTGCTGCTTCTGCTGGACTCCACTGCGTCGCTTTAGGGAAATAGGCGCGGAGTGTCATCGCCGCGAAAAACGCACCCATCTGTGCCGCTGATGCAGCATCCGCTGCTGGGAGTTTACCCGTTATGGATTTTAAAATTGTTTCGAGAATGGGTGCCGGTTGAGGGAAATCCGACGGGTTCACACCTAACGGACGTGTCTGATGCGGTCCTGTGCAAACGCGTGCCTGTGCCTCAAGCACATCATCATTCGGACCTGGATATGCCGGTGTATATGAAAGAGAATCAAAATCTGCCATTTCAGGCGGTCCTCCGAGCGTAACGCCCATCACATTTCTACGGTGCAAAGTCTTTGACAAGAGAAGTTGATTCTATTATACTGCTTTTAGGAGATTAAAACAAATTTTGCTACGCTATGACACTGACAAACTTGACAACCGCGCGGAGATATAGTATAATTATACTATACTAAAAATAAGTCAGGCTTTTAGCCTTAACACGGACGTAGCACCGAAAATGTTACCACAGAATTATTTTTTTTGCAGCCAAAAATCGTATAAAAAACGCCACAAACCCATACACTAACTGGGTTTACAGCACATATCAAAATGTACCAAAAAACGAAAAAAGTTACCATTTGGTAACTTTTTGGTGCAAAAAACCTGTTCTCGGTATACTCTAAAACAATAGATGGAGCAACCAACAGAAATCAGATGGAGTGAATAAACTGTAGCGCGCGAAAAACGAAAAATACGTCACATTCCCGCGTGTCACTTAGTATCTGCGCGTCACATACACGTCCCAATTTTCCAAACACTGCGAAAGTGCCTCCTTTGGTAAGGTTCCTTACTCACCTTCAAAGGTTTTTCGCTGTAGGAGCAACCTCTGGTCGCGATACTCACTACGCCCTGGTAACTAATTGCTGTTTTACTGACCGCTGATGGCTGACTGCTGACGGCTAATTACTGATAGCCATTTTTTTACAAATTGCTATGCTATTGACGATATCAACCACATATTCTCCTGCAACAGATTTCGGTTATCTGTTACATAAGCACCCTGCGCGAATGCAATCCTTCGCGCTCACTTTTGGGCAAGCACACGTCTTCTATCCAGAAGCACGCCCTGAAAAATGCACAGCAGCACTACTGCTTGATGTTGATTCGGTTGCACTTGTCCGCCGTCCTCACGGGCAATTCGCAGAAAATTTTGCATTGGCACAATACGTTAGTGACCGTCCGTACGTTGCTTCGTCGTTCTTGAGTGTCGCAATTGCGCGGGTGTTTGGCAGCGCGTTGTCTGGCAAATGCAAAGATCGCCCACAACTTGTGGAGACCGAGATCCCTCTAACGGCACAATTATCCATCTTACCGTGTCGCGGCGGAGAGAAATTGCTGCGACGACTTTTTGAGCCGCTGGGTTATACAGTAACAGCAGAACAACACGGGTTAGACCCACACTTCCCAGATTGGGGACAGAGCCGTTATTTTACAGTAACACTCGAAAACACCTGTCGCTTGAGCGAACTCCTCACGCACCTCTACGTTTTGATCCCTGTACTTGACGACGAGAAGCACTACTGGGTGGGTGATGCAGAGATCGAAAAACTCTTAAAGCATGGTAACGATTGGCTCGCTGAGCATCCCGAACAAGAAGCTATTGCCCGTCGCTACTTAAAGCATCAACGACACCTTACGCGTGAGGCACTCGCCCAATTGCGCGAGGAAGAGGCCCAAGAGACTGACGAGACGGTTCAAGTAGGAGAGACACAAGTTGAAGAACGGATCGGTCTGAACGAAATCCGCTTGGCTACGGTGACTGAGAGTCTCAGACAGTCCGGCGCGAAACGCGTCCTTGATTTAGGGTGCGGCGAAGGAAAGTTACTCCGTAAATTGTTGGCTGAAAAGCAGTTTGAAGAGATCGTTGGAATGGATGTTTCACATCGCGCCCTGAAGCTCGCACAAGAACGACTCCATTATGACCGGTTGTCGGAGAAACAGAAAGAACGGCTTCGCTTGTTCCAAGGGTCGCTTGGGTATCGAGATAAACGCTTAACTGGATACGATGCTGCCGCTGTAGTGGAAGTCATTGAACACTTAAATTTACCACAACTCGCGGCTTTTGAGCGGATCCTTTTCGAGTTTGCCTGTCCACGGACGGTTGTGTTGACGACACCGAACATAGAATACAACGTGAAATTTGAGAATCTACAGGGTGGGAATTTTCGGCATAAAGACCATCGTTTCGAGTGGACACGCGACGAATTTCAGTCTTGGGCAGCAGGTGTCGCCAAACGCTTCGGCTATACCGTTGTGTTTCACCCGATCGGACCGGAGGCTGAAGATGTTGGTGCCCCGACCCAAATGGCGGTCTTTACTTGAAGCATTGATGAAATGAAAGGCGATTCTACGGGAAGGCACGTTTTTGCTGAGCCAACTTGACCGAACCGCAAGGAAAATTAAAAAAATGAGAATTCCGGATCCTTCGCTTGTACTTCTCATTGGACCTTCAGGCGCAGGCAAATCCACCTTTGCGCATCAGCATTTTAAGCCGACCGAAATCCTGTCATCGGATTTCTGCCGAGGGCTTGTTTCGGACGATGAGACCGATCAGACGGCAACGAACGACGCATTTGAAGTGCTACATTTCATTGCTGCAAAACGGCTCGCTGCCGGGAAATTGACGGTCATTGATGCAACGAACGTCCAAGCTGAAGCACGGAAGCCTTTGGTCGCACTGGCGCGCGAATACCACTGTTTAACTGTTGCTATTGTGTTTAACATGCCCACGAAACTCTGTCAGGAGAGAAACGAGGCACGTCCCGACCGTAATTTTAAACCGCATGTCATCCGCCAGCAGCATCAGCAACTCCGCCGTTCACTGCGCAATCTTAAGCGCGAAGGTTTTCGGAACTTCCTCTATATGATGTCCACACCGGAAGCCGTTGAAGCCGTCCAGGTCGAACGCCAACCCTTATGGGTGAACCGCACAGACGAGCAGGGACCGTTTGACATCATTGGTGATATTCACGGTTGTTTCGATGAACTTGTTGAATTGCTCAAAGAACTCGGTTATACCATCTCAACGCAGCCCGATGGTAACACCGCCGTTGCGCCACCACAGGGCAGGAAAGCCGTCTTCGTCGGGGATTTTGTTGACCGAGGTCCAAAGGTCCCAGAAGTATTACGCTTAGTCATGCAGATGCAAAAGGCTGACGCAGCGATCTGTGTGCCGGGGAATCATGATGTAAAACTCGTGCGTGCCCTTCGCGGCAAAAATGTAAAACCGACACACGGGTTAGCAGAATCGCTCGCGCAATTGGAGAAAGAACCCGCCGAATTCAAGGCACAAATCGCAGAATTCTTAGATGGTTTGGTGGGCCACTACGTTCTCGATAATGGAAAACTGGTCGTTGCGCATGCTGGAATGAAGACAGAATTACAAGGTAGGGCCTCCGGGCGCGTCCGGGAATTCGCACTCTACGGCGAAACCACAGGAGAAACCGATGAATTTGGCTTACCGATTCGGCTCAATTGGGCTGACGAGTATCGCGGTGCTGCAACTGTTGTTTATGGGCACACCCCAGTCCCAGAACCGCAGTGGGTAAATCGCACAATCAACATTGATACCGGATGTGTTTTCGGCGGCAAACTCACGGCATTACAGTACCCTGAAAAAGAACTCGTATCTGTCCGCGCACACCAAACGTATTATCAACCGGCGAAGCCGTTTCTTGCGGATGAGAGTCAACGATCTACCAAAACACACGCGTATGACGATATCCTAAACATTGATGATGTACTCGGAAAACGCATTATCAGTACGCGGTTACATCACAATGTGACAGTCCGTGAAGAGAATACGATCACCGCCCTTGAGACAATCAGCCGTTTCGCTGTAGATCCGAAATGGCTTATCTACCTTCCACCGACAATGTCTCCGACCGAAACAACGAACAGCCCCGGTTTGCTTGAGTACCCAGCGGAAGCGTTCACTTATTATCGCAAACAGGGTGTATCCAATGTCGTCTGGGAAGAAAAACACATGGGGTCGCGTGCTGTCGTTATCGTTTGTAGAGATCCTGAAACCGCAAAAAGACGATTTGGTGTCGCGGACGACACGCTTGGCATCTGTTACACACGGACCGGTAGACGCTTCTTTGACGATATTACAATTGAAACCGAACTGTTGAAACGGGTGAAGGCGGCAGTAGACAAAGCCGATTATTGGGAGACCTTAAACACAGATTGGATCTGTCTCGACTGTGAACTCATGCCGTGGTCGGTTAAAGCTCAAGAATTGTTACGGCAACAATATGCCCCGGTAGGCGCATCGGCGCGTGTTGCTTTGGCGGAAGCCCTTGCCGCCTTGGAAACCGCTGCCGAACAGGGTATTGACGTGAGTCCTATATTAGATGACTATCGTCAACGCGCAGAAGCAGTGACCGGATACGTCAAGGCTTATCAGCAGTACTGTTGGCATGTCCAATCTATTGCAGACCTGAAGTTAGCACCGTTCCATTTACTCGCTACAGAAGGGGCGGTGTATTTCGACAAAGACCATCTCTGGCACATGGAAACGCTTAGCAAACTCTGTGAAAATTCTGAGGGGAACCTGATGTTCACAACTTCCTACGGGACGGTTGATGTAACTGATGACACAAGCCAAACTGAAGCGATCCACCGATGGGAAGAACTCACTGAGCAAGGCGGTGAAGGCACAGTCGTCAAGTCTCTGGATTTTATCGTTCAAGGCAAACGAGGCTTAGTCCAACCGGCTGTGAAGTGCCGAGGTCGTGAATACCTGCGGATCATCTATGGACCGGAATATACCTTACCGCAAAATTTAGAACGTCTCCGATCCCGCGGACTCTCTCACAAACGTTCCCTCGCGCTTCGGGAGTTTGCGTTGGGCGTTGAGGCACTTGAGCGTTTCATTCATTGTGAACCGTTGTCCCATGTTCATGAATGCGTTTTCGGGATTCTGGCACTCGAAAGTGAAGCAGTCGATCCACGGCTTTGAGATTTTTTGATGAAAAGCTCCGAGAATTGCAACGAACTTTACAAAATAGGAACTTCATTGGAACAGAACATCCGAAAAATGAAAAAGCGATCAATATACTACCTGTTAATTTTTTGCCTCGGTTTAGCAGTAGGCACGAGTTGTACAACGCAAGAGACTTCCAATCCTACCACACCGAAAGACGACGCCGAAGTTGTACTTGAAAACTATCGACTGACCGAAGATGAAACGTGGGAATCTGAGAAGACTTACATTGTAAATGGGACGTTGGAAATTCCACGGGATATAACCCTCAACATTCCACCCGGTACCACTGTTAAATTTGGACGAAACGCTCTTGTCACTGTAAAAGGGATCCTAAAAATTGGTGCCCCTTTAGCACAAGAGCAGGTAACCCAACTCGTGTATCTTACATCTGACAATATCGGACCTGCACCTGGCGATTGGAACGGTATCTTCTTTGACCATACGCATGATTTGGAGAGTTTTATTAGAGGCACAGTTATAGAATATGCCACAGTTGCCTTGGATGTCAAAACGACATCACCGACGGTAGCAGAATGCACGTTTCGGTTCAATGAAACCGCTGTCGCTTTAGATGGTAGCGATGCCCGCGTCCGGTACAACGATATTGTCGACAATAGCATCGGAATTAGCACAATTGGGCGGCAAACACTCCCACGTATTGAAAAGAACAATATTGCTAAGAATGAAACCGGTATTTTCTGTGAAAATGTCCAGTCTACCATTCAACACAACAATCTAAATGCGAATATCTTCGCGCTTCGCTTGAATGTGAAGTTTGACCTTGTAGTCATCAACAATTGGTGGGGACATTCAGATCCAACCGAAATAGCGAATGTTATTATAGATGGTGGCGATCCAGGGTTAATCGCTAAGCAGATAGGCATAGTTCATTATGAACCGTTTACGGATGCCCGAATTGTTGATGCCGGGTTTCCATATTCGACACTCCTCGCTGAATTGGCGAAATAATAAGGCGTGAAACGCACTTTCAGAGCGGACTAACGCTGTTGGATTCTATGTGTTACAGGGAAATCTAATAGATGCGTGATTTTCTAAAAAATATGGTGGCAACTCTCATCTGTTTATCAGGCGTACACATTCTCATTCGGGAATTCCTCTGTCGGAACCGGGTCGCTATCCTCATGTATCACGATACGAGACCGACGGTCTTCGCGAAACATCTCGCTTATCTTTCACGCCATTATACGATCATCTCACTGGATACCTTGGTCTCTGCTATCTACCAGAAGGATTTCTCACGAGTCCCCGAAAAAAGTGTTGTAATTACAATTGACGATGGCCACGCCGGTAATATTGAACTCTTACCCCTTTTCAAGCAGCATCGTATTCGTCCGACGCTCTTCGTCTGCACTCGGATTATCAATACACATCGGCATTTTTGGTTCAAAATAGATGAACACTCTAAAGCGGAAAGAGAAAAACTCAAGCGGCTGCCGAATGCAGAACGGTTGGCATACCTGAAACGGACAGCTGACTTTGAACCTGAAAATGTTTATCCAGACAGGCAGGCACTGAATATCGTCGAAATGAAGGAGATGATGGCGGACGTTGACTTTCAACCGCATACGCAGTTCCATCCGATTCTGCCGCATTGCACCGAAACGGAGTGTAGGCAAGAAATTATTGGGAGCAAGGTGGATTTAGAAAAACTTTTGGGGGTTGAATGTTCTCATTTCAGTTACCCGAACGGTGATTATACGGAACGCGAAATTAAGATGGTGAAAGCGGGTGGATTTCGATCAGCGCGTACAACGGTTATAGGCTGGAATACGCTCGAGACTGCACCCTATCAACTGAAGACTATTCCGATTGCCGATGATGCTCGGCTCGCGCTTTTCTGCGCGCAACTCACAACAATCCCGCAACGGCTTAATCAATGGGTGAGTGCTTTATTCTAAAAGTAAAAGTTGACCGATGCGGTTATACCAGTATTAAGGGACTTGTCTCGGATTAAAATGCCCGCGTTCAGAGGGTTTGATGTGCTGAGTATCAGTGTATTGTAGCGTGCTCTCGCGGTAACTTGTGGTTTGACAATTTCTGTTGAATGTGTTACAATATTGGCATATTGCGTGCGGGTTTTTCCACGGTTTCTGAAGGTTTATCGCGCCGGCATCGCTATTTTACGCAAAACTTATACCTATTTTATCGGGAGGTGATTTAGATGGTTTTCTTAACTGGGAACAGAGGTTACATTGGTGGGCACTTGCATCAAGCATATCCTTCAGCAAAAACGCTTGATGAAAACAGATGTTTTCAGCGTTGGGAGACACTGTTCTCCGAAATACGCAATTCAATAGAACAAGCAGCAACAATTATTCATTGCGGCGCAATCGCCGATTCGCTTTATCAAGACCCTGATATCTTTAAATGGAATTACGAAGCGACAAAACAAATTGCCGATATGGCGCGTCAAGAAAACGCCTTTCTCATTTTTATATCGTCTTGCACGGCAATCTCCCCGAAATCATTATATGGATGGTCCAAGCGAGTTGCTGAAGATTACATCCGAGCAAACAATGAAAAGTATTGCATTTTAAGGCTCTACAATGTCTACGGTGCTGAGGAAAATCGACCGCCTGAAAACCATTCTGTACCTGAAAAACTCATACGGCGGACACTTCGCTATGTGTTCTATCCGTTTCGCCGAGACTATATCCACGTAGAGGATATTGTTCGGGCTGTCCGCTATGTTGAAGATTCAAATATTACAGGCACCTACGATGTTGGAACGGGGAAAGCCGTTGAAGTGAAAGAACTCGCAAAGTTAACCGATGGCGGATTTTATACTGAAACAACCGCTGCAGATGTTTTCGGCGAGAACTATCCACCGCTCGAACTACAAGCGCGTCCAGAGTATATGATTCCTGGTTTTAAAACAGTACGGGATGTATTTTCTCAGTTTGCGAGAACCTAAATTGAGGATCGCTACATCCAGTGTGAGTATGCCAAATCTGGCTCGAAACTAAGCAACACCACCAACTACAGCAGAATGCACACTATTCTGAAAGTCTCACAAAACTATTATGTCCGCAGCGGTTCTGAGCGATACTTTTTTACGCTCGCCGAACTGTTAAAAAATCACGGGCATCGAGTCATCCCGTTTGCAGCGACAAACCCTGAGAACGAACCGTCTGAATGGGAACAGTATTTCCCACGCGGCGCAGATTTCGAGCAACCCGGGATAGGCGACCTGTTTAGTTTCTTATATTCACGCGATGCCCTTAAATCAGTGCGCCGATTACTAAATGACGCGGAAATTGACCTCGCACATTTCCACATTTACTACGGTAAACTCACTGCTTCAATTTTAGGTGTGCTCAAGGACGCGGGTATCCCTCTCATTCAGACGTTACACGATTTTAAGTTGACCTGTCCAGTTCATAGTCACACCTCAAACAATGAAATTTGTGAGGCATGTGCAGGTAAACACTTTTGGCGTGCCCTCCCAAAACGGTGTAATAGAGGTTCATTCGCACGCACTGCTCTAAACGTTACCGAATCCTATGTCTCTCGAATGCTCGGTTCACACGACAAGTTTGATCATTTCATTTCGGTATGCCACTTCAACCGAAAAAAGATGATACAGTATGGTATCCCAGAAAATAAAATATCAACAGTTCACAATTTTGTTGATGCCTCCGACATCACGCCGAGTTCCAAAATGGGGGACTATCTCCTCTATTTTGGGCGGTTGTATCGGGCCAAAGGTATTTTTACGTTGATAGAAGCTGCGCTACCACTCAAGCACGTACCCCTCTATATTGTCGGAGATGGTGAGGCTGTGCCTGAAATCCAGCGTATGCTTGAACAGAATGGGTGTGAGCATATTCACCTTCTCGGTTTTAAGCAGGGCGATGAACTTCGGGAACTAATTCAGAATAGCATTTGTATGATCTTGCCATCGGAGTTGTATGAGAACTGTCCGATGTCTATTTTAGAATCTTATGCCTACGGCAGACCAGCGATCGGTGCCGATATCGGTGGAATCCCCGAACTCATCGAAGACGGCGTTGATGGATTGCTCTTTCCAGCGGGCGAACGAGATGCCCTGCGGGAGTGCCTGTTATGGATGTTTGAACATAAAACCGAAGCTGTAGGGATGGGACGCGCAGGTCGCCGCAAGGTGGAAACCAAGTTTAATCCAGAGATTCATTATGAAAAGATTATGAATGTCTATCAACAATTTTTGTAGAAGCTCTCTCCTAAATCAGATGTTGCTAAACGCTGCTGCTATATCTCGATTCGGTAAACCATTTATAGAACGCTTTTGAAAACCACAGATAAGCATGAATTTTTTTGAAAATTGAGACCAAATATGCTATAATTTCTTAGCAAGGTTGTATACTGAAGCATATATCCTAAAGTGCACAAACCTGTCGCTTTAGGGTCTTAGAACAGAGATTAAACCCTTCATTAACTTTTTGATTTACAATTTAAAATAAAGGACATTAACTATGTTAAAATTTCAAATATTTCTCGTTGCTATCTTGATGAGTTGTATTGCCTTTGTGTCTTGTGATCGGGTACAACAAGCGGTGGGACCGGTTATGCCAGATGCGGATACGACGGAACCCGCTGAAATGGTGAAACCCAGTGATATGGCAGAACCTACTGACACGGCAGAACCCGCTGACACGGCAGAACCCGTTGACATGGCAGATATGGCTGATCCATCTATGGCAGGGACTTCTGTCGTTATTAACGAACTGATGGCAGACAATGACAATATTATCGCTGACCCGCAGGGAGACTATGACGATTGGCTTGAGTTGTATAACCGCACCGATAGTGCTGTGCTGCTCACTGGAATGTATCTTTCTGACAAAGAGGACAATCTTACCAAGTGGGAATTTCCAGAAAATACCGAGATCTCAGCAAATGGGTATTTGATTGTGTGGTTAGATGAAGATCATGATGACGAAAATGCGACTGACGGATTGCATGCCAACTTCAAACTGTCTAAAAGTGGTGAAACGGTCATCCTTGTCGGGACAGACGCGCATGGCAATCGAGTACTGGATAGCGTTACGTTTGGAGAGCAAGAGACAGACACATCCTTCGGACGCTTGCCAGATGGCACCGGTGATTTCCAAGTTGTACAGGCGACCCCTGGGGCAGCAAATATGGCAAAGTAGAACCCGAATAATCACCTAAGTTGCTTCAGTGAACCTAAATATTAAAGTTTATCCTTTGGAGTAGAGGGTGTAAGACTTACAATTGCAAGTGCCCCTTGTTGATACCGCAATCCGCTCCGCACGGGGAAAATCCCCCTGCTTTAGCGGGGGGAGTATGTCAGCTGAAATATAAAATTGATTTTCTAAGATTGCTGATGAGGAGTATAAATTTGGAGTTTTTCACATATACCGTATCAATGCGCACACCGCTTTTAAGCTGGACCGCGGGGATTGCCCATATCGTCGTCCTAACTCTCATCGCATGCGCCCTCCTTTTGACACCCCACCAAATAGCAATCGCACAAGTTGTACATATTCCGGATCCGAATCTTCGCGCCGCCTTTGAATTGGCACTTGATAAAGAGACTGGGGCGGACATTACTCGAGCTGATATGGAAAGTTTGGAAGTGCTTCAAGCCAGCAGGTGTCACTTTTTGAAACCGACTGGAATCCCAAAATGGTTGCCAGTACCACAGAGATGTCCAGATGATAGATTCGGGACCGACATTCAAGATCTAACCGGACTTGAATTTGCTGTCAACTTGAAAGAGCTGCATCTTGCTCATAACCAAATATCGGATGTGTCGCCACTCAAAACATTGACAAAACTGATAGTGTTAGATCTTCACCAAAACTCTAAAATATCCGATGTTTCTCCACTCAGTACTTTGACAAATCTTACACACCTCTCTCTATGGGGGAACCGGGTATTCGATGTTTCCCCTCTCGGTGTTCTCACAAACCTTACCTACTTATCTCTTGAACACAACCGTGTATTTAATGTATCGCCACTCAGTAATTTGATAAACTTGACAGGATTGGATATTGAAACTAACCGAATATCAGATTTGTCGCCACTCAAAGTTTTAACAAAACTCGAATACTTAGATTTTGACCACAACTGGATATCTGATATCTCTCCGATCAAAGATATGGTGGGACTAACACTTCTGGATGCTTCCGACAACCAGATATCGGATGTGTCGCCACTCGCAGGTTTGACGAGACTGAGGCAACTGGATATGGACCACAACCAGATATCAGATGTGTCGCCACTCAAAGATATGGTGGGACTAACATTGCTGGATCTTGATGACAACGAGTTATCGAACATATCCGCACTTAAGAATTTGACACTATTGAGAGTGTTAGATCTTGGAGACAATCAGATACCCAATGTGTCGCCACTGAAAAATATGGTAAATCTAACAGAATTGGATCTTAACGACAATGAAATATCGGATGTGTCGCCACTCAGAGATATGGTAAAACTGACGATACTTGATCTTGATGGTAACCAGATATCGAATGTGTCGCCACTCGAAGGTATGACGGAATTGACGATACTTGATCTTGATGGCAACCAGATATCAGATGTGTCACCACTCAAAGGTATGATAAGACTGACAGAATTAGATCTTCATGACAACCAGATATCGGATATATCCGCTCTCAAAGATTTAACAAACTTAGTGATACTAAATCTTAGGGACAACCAGATATCGGATTTCTCTCCTATTGCTGGATTGATAGGGAATCTGATGGAATATGATGATAGTAATCAAATGGAGACGTTTGTCAAGACAGCAGATGTAAACCGGAATGGTACTGTGGATCTGATAGACCTTATCTTAGTTGCAGTTCACTTTAACAATCCTGATTTTGCAGGGGCCGCCCTATTGGGTGTCTATCCGGATGTTAACGGCGATGGGGTTGTTGATGTGAAAGATTTAGTCGAAGTCGCTGCAGAAATAGATGCCAGTGCGGCCGCTCCCATGCTCAGGAACAATCCAAGCGAGATATCCAGTCTCACTATAGAGAATCTTCCTAAGTGGATTGCTCTTGCAAGGCAGCTTAAACAGGACTCGGGCACACAAAAAGGTATTGCAGTCTTGGAACAGATCTTGGCATCTCTCATTCTTATAGAAGAATCGCCGAAGGTGACAGCACTACTGGCAAACTATCCAAATCCATTCAACCCGGAGACCTGGATACCCTATCAGTTGGCAAAGCCCGCTGAGGTTAGCATTTCGATTCATTCTGCGGATGGAAAACTTGTAAGAACATTGGAGTTGGGGCAGTTACCTGTAGGAATATATCACAACAAGTTCCGCGCAGCATATTGGGATGGCCGGAATGAATTCGGTGAGTCTGTGGCAAGCGGTATCTATTTCTATACACTCACCGCAGATGATTTCGCGGCTACTGGCAAAATGATTATTGAAAAATAGTATCAAATCATGTAAAGCCAATTGCTTTTCGGTTTTCCATTTCTCGTGTTCCCTCAATTTCTCAATTGGGCTTCTTTAGTAAACCCAGTAATGGACATATTTCCAATCAAAAAACCGAGATTAGGAGTCTTAACTGTAGGAACTGAGTGGTTTGGTGTTAAATACCAGCGTCTTTAATTTTGGTAAGGAGAAAAATGAGAATTTTAATAACGTTACTGCTCATTTTTTGCCCGCTGTGCACAGCATCAAGTGAAATTCAATTTGAGGATGTGTCGGAGCAAGTGGGTATTAACCGTATTGGTGAAAGTTGGGGGAATGCTTGGGGTGATTTTGACGGTGATGGGTACCTTGATTTGTGGGCTAATAATCACCGCCACAAACCAAGCCTCTATCGGAATAATGGTGATGGCACCTTCACAGACGTTATTGACGAGATATGGGATGCAAATCCCGAGGCGGATACACACGGGTCGGCATGGGCAGATTTCGATAACGATGGTGACCAAGATATGATTGTGTTATCCGGTGCTGGGGGCGGGTCAAGCAATTTACACCGGAACCACTATAACCATTTTTATATAAATGAGAACGGCTTATTGGTAGAACGTGCTGCCGACTTCGGTGTGGATTATCCATATTTACGAGGTAGGTCCCCTCTCTGGTTGGATTTAAACCGTGATGGTCGACTGGATCTTCTTCTCATGGGCGATGCTGGGCGGGATAAGACGGGTAACTTAGTTCCATCTGCTCTGTTCGCACAAACAATGAGTGGTTTTGAAAATATCACCGCCGCTGCTGGGTTTCTGCAACCGAGTGGTAAGTTAGCACAATATTCTGATATAACTACAGATGGCGATATGGAAATCATCATTAGTAACCAGAAGTATCCGCTCGTAATATATGATACATCTGTAAGTCTCCTTGAGAATTTAGTTGGGATACTTAAAATTCCCTTTAGTTACCCTGTACAAGATGCTGCAATTGCAGATTTCAACGGAGATCTGCTCCCCGATTTCTTTGTCGCCCGCGTGGTTTACCAGTCTCACGCAACGCAGATAGATCCTTGGAAATTAGAATTAAACATGCGAAACAATCCAACAGAAAAAGGGGTTAGTTTCAAAACGGAAGGGGATGTCTCTTTTCAAGTGTACTCAGAATGGGGACCGCGGTTACCTTTAGTTGTAATCGGTGCCAATGGACACTCGGTAACAGCGTTTGACGGTGGTAAGTTTCAAGCTGTAATACCAACCCGACGATCCGCAATTTTTGAAGTCACACTCTCTCCTGATGATCCGAGAGTCATAGGGTTGAAGTCTCGCGCTACATCTCGAAAATATGGGATTTATGTGGGTTATCAACCGGATACAAAAAAATGGACGCTCATCTACAAACTTCCGGCTTCAGTAACCATGGTAGAAGCGACACAGCCTATATCAGAATTAGAAACTATTAACTTTTCATTGACGGATCTGCAGCCGCAGCCGCCGTCTCGGCTGGTGATTAACCGCGGAAATATGTTCCAGAGTTCCGGAGCCGTGGGGACTTTTAATACCTTTGAAGACGGATGCTCTGTCGCAGCGGGTGACTTTGATAACGATATGGATATTGATCTCTATCTTGTGCGTTCAACAAGTGTTGAGAACCTTCCTAATCACCTTTATGAAAACCGAGGAAATGGTGATTTTATCCAACGCGCTGACGCAGGCGGCGCAAATGGAAGCACACAGGGGCGAGGAAAAAGCGTGACAATGGCTGACTACGACAGAGATGGCTATCTTGACCTTTTTGTCACCAACGGCAGAGGACCTTACCCTTTGAGCAGGGGACCTGATCAACTTTTCCGAAATATGGGCGTTGGCAATAATTGGCTCCAAATTGATCTGGAAGGAACCGTTTCAAATCGGGATGGGATTGGCGCGAGGTTATTCGCAACGACACCTGATGGGAAAACCCAACTACGCGAAAATGGTGGAGGTATCCATACAGCGCAGCAGGATCAGAAACGCATCCATTTCGGATTGGCACAGAATGAAAAGGTGAGTGAATTAGTCATAAACTGGCCCAGTGGTATCGTACAGAAATTAACGGATGTCCCTATCAATCAAGTATTGCACGTTGTTGAACAGGGTAAGCAAATGTTTCATACTGGCGATGTCAATCAAGATGGTCAGGTGGATATACTTGACCTCCTTATTACCATAGTACATTTCGGCGAAAAACCACCTACAGACCGACGAGTTGATACCAACAAAGATGGAGAGATAAATATCGAGGATCTGGTTGCGATTATTAAGGTTATTGAAGAGAATCAAAATATCGCTGCAGCACCGGTTCGGAAACATCAAACTATTCCGATGCCCAATGCTATATCAAATGATATCACCTCCTTGTCGGATGCCTCTATAGCCTACCTCCATTCTTTTTACCAAAAAATTGAAGAAGTTCCAGGGAGCACTACACAAATAGCATTGGTAAAACGTTTTTTAAAACAATTGTTGATGCCTGTTAATGGTCCCTTGGAGACAAAACTCTATGCCAACTATCCGAATCCGTTTAATCCTGAAACCTGGATTCCGTACCAACTCGCAAAAGATGCTGAAGTCACAATACGTATCTATAACGCGTCAGGACAGGTTGTGCGAATGGTTTTCTCTGGACATCAAGCGTCGGGGTATTATCTCAGTCGCGATCAGGCAGCGTATTGGGACGGCAGAAACGAATTGGGTGAACAGGTCGCGAGCGGCGTTTATATGTATGAATTGACAACGCCAACATTCAGTCAAACAAGGCGACTCGTAGTCATGAAATAGAGATTTTCTTTGTCTTTTTCTTCGCGTGCTATAAATCATGAAGTGAGAGAAAGAGAGCAACGTACATGACCAGCAGCAAGCCGACAACGGAGACTTGCGGACCTTAAGCAAACTGTGAAATTACCATTGGTGTCATTTCACGCTTGGCTTCGCTTGGCTTATAATTAAAAACATGAAAAAAAAAGCATTAGTTACAGGCGGTGCGGGCTTTATGGGCGCGCACGTAGTGGATGAACTTCTTCGCAATGGCGATACAGATGTCGTCGCACTTGACGACCTCAGCGGAGGTTTCCGAGAAAATCTCAACCCCACCGCAACCTTCGTTGACGGAAGCATCCTTGATGTTTCACTGATAAATAAACTCTGTGAGCAGTACCAATTCGACTATATCTATCATCTTGCCGCTTATGCAGCGGAAGGGCTTAGCCACTTCATCAAGCGATTTAATTATCAAAACAACCTCATCGGAAGTGTGAACCTCATTAATGCCGCAGTCAACTATGATGTTAAACGGTTTATATTCACCTCTTCTATTGCTGTTTACGGTGCGAACCAACTACCGATGCACGAGGGACTCACACCGATGCCTGAAGATTCTTACGGCATCGCCAAATACGCCGTGGAACAGGAGCTCGTTGCCGCCAAGCGACTCTTCAATTTGGACTACACCATTTTTCGTCCACACAACGTCTACGGTGAACTCCAGAATATCGGCGATAAGTATCGAAACGTCGTCGGTATTTTTATGAATAAAATTATGCAAGGTGAACCGTTGGTCATCTTTGGAGATGGTGAGCAGACACGAGCGTTCACACATATTGCAGATGTCGCACCACATATTGCTCGCGCCGTGGATATGCCGGAAGCATCTTGTGAAATTTTTAATGTCGGGTCGGATAAACACATCTCTGTGAATGAGTTAGCGGATTTAGTCATGACTGCGATGGAAAAAGAGGTGGCGGTGAAATATCTTCGAGAAAGAGAAGAAGTGAAGCACGCCTATTGCTCACACGAAAAATTCCACAAGGTCTTCGGAACAACCTCACACGTTACACTGCCAGAAGGCTTACAGAGAATGGCGGTATGGGCGAAGTCCGTTGGCGCAAGGACTTCCAAATTGTTTGATGACATTGAGATTCGCAAAAATCTGCCAGAAGGCTGGAAATAAGTTTGTCCAGCCGGAACTCAAAAACCGCTATGGTCAAAAAACTCCTACAGCACAAGACTTTTTCGGTCATGGTGATTACCTTTGCTGGAATGGGGTTGAGTCTCCTTGTCCGAGCTATCTTGATTCCAAGGCGATTCGGTTTTACCGTTACAGCTGATGAACTTACTGCCGCATTGACGATTGTGTTGGTCGTTGATACGATTGTCCGAGAAGGTGCTAAATTTAGTCTTGTACCACTCTTTGTTACAAGCGAAAAGGAGATGACCCGCACAGAATACAGACGCTTCACGAATAGCCTTCTGTTTTTTTTGATCGGTGTTGGCTTCGGGGTTTTTGTTCTAATTGAACTGCTTGCACCATGGATAGCAGGTGGATTGTTAAGGCAGTCAACTATCAATGCTCAAAAAGGGACGACACTCTTGCGGTTATGTGCCCCATTGATTATATTTGGATGTGGTAGCACAGTCCTCGGGGCGTTCTTGAACAGTCAACAACATTTTAAAACAGTGGCACTCCGAAACGCAATACCGGCTGGTATTACAGCACTTGTGTTTTTACTGCTATGGAACGCACAAAACCTTGAAAATTGGGTGGCACTCGCTTATAGTGGCGGCTTTATCACATACTTTGGTTGGTTATGCATCGGCGCGTATCGAACCGGGCACCGATATGAGGTTACAGGCATTTCTCTGGATACGCTACGTTCGTTGAAAAATACCGTCACCTTACCGACACTTGGTTTCGCAGTCCGACAAGTTACCAACCGCTTGTTAGTTGAAATATATCTCGTCTCGCATCTTGGGCAGGGCGTTGTTACACTCTATAAATCTGCCTTTCAGATTTTCTCGGCGTTACAGACACTCATCGGTATCAGTATCGCCACAACAGGCTTGCCCGATATGGCAGCCGACGACGCGGTAAACGATAAGCAGAAATTAGGACAAACTGTCAACCGAAATACGCGAACTGCTATAATCATCGCGTTTCCGGTAACCCTGTTCATGCTAATATTCCACGGAAAAATTAGTTGGTTGTTGTATGGGCGTGGCGACTTTGATAACGCGTCAATTGAACTCATAGGGCTACTCCTCTTTTGGCTCAGTACTGGTATGGTGTTTTCGTGTCTGATACCTGTGTTGAATGCTGGACTCTACGCGCAAAAGGCTTACCGGCTCGTTTTCGCAAATATGGTAACGATGGCTGCTCTCAATTTTCTGATCGCTTACGGTTTGATCGAAACGTGGTGGATTCTCGGTGTCGCGTTGTCCATATCAATCACCGCACTTCTTGCTGTCGGAAATCTGACATATCTCCTTCGGAGAACGCAGGTCTCCTGGTTTTAAAGGGTTTTTTAATAATTGCTTCTGCGCTGCCTTCCATTACAGGCAATCTCTCGCAAATCGTAGGGCAGCCCTCGTAGATGCCAAAAAACAGTCCGTAATGAAATGGAGGACGGATATACGGAAAGAAAATTGAAAATTACTAATCCACCTAAACGAACCGCAAGGAACTTTAAAAAAATGAAAAATGTTGGGGATTACAATTATCTTATTGTAGGTGGTACTACGAAAGCCGCGACAACATCGCTATTTGCTTATCTGACTGACCACCCGGCTATTTGCGCTGCTACCTATAAGGAGACTCGATTCTTTCTCAGCAGCGATTATCCGCTCCCCTCAAAATATCGATATAGCGGTGATGCCGAAGAATATGCTGCTCTGTTTCCTAACTGCGATGATACGCAGCTACGAGTGGAGTCAACACCGGACTACCTATATTGTGAAAAGGCGCGTGAGAGAATCGCTGAGTTTCTGCCATACGCTAAATTAGTCTTCAGTCTACGTGAACCCATTTCAAGGTTAACTTCATGGTATCGGTTCGCAAAGCAGATTGGCAAATTACCACAAACCGTGAGTTTTGATGCGTATGTTGAGTTATTATTTACTGGCTCGAAACGCAACGGACGAGGTGAAGCACAGCATTTGCAAACACTCCAGCAGGGATGTTATACTACCTATTTGAAACGCTACTTTAACCAATTCGGTCCAGCGCGCATCCACATTCTCTTTTATGAGGAGCTCGCAGCGGAACCCGTGAGTGTCATGGCGAGTTTATGCAACTTCGCCGGTATAGATGCCGATTTTTATGCAGACTACACTTTTAAAGTGACAAATCGCACCGAAAAAATGCGAAATTCCGAATTGCATCGGAAATATAGAGACTTCCGATTCCGACTGCGACGGTGGACGCATGACAAACCGATCATTCATAATCCATTGCGTATGATCAGACAGACAATTGAACCGATCTATCTCCGTTTGAACACGCAACCTGATAAGGAAATTCAGTTGTCAAAAGAAACACAACATCGCTTAGTCGATTATTATCAGAGCGATATTGATGCCCTTGCCGAATTGATTGGAAGACCGTTACCATGGAAACCTCTACGAAAATCCAACTGATGATTGTTGGTGCACAGAAAGCTGGGACTTCCTCTCTCCTTCGTTACTTAGCACAGCACCCAGATATCCACACGCACGCCCAGCCAGAGATGACCTTTTTCCTCCAAGACCGTGAGTACAGTCGTGGGTATCAATGGGCTTCTGCCAAGTATTTTGCTGGAGAATATGACCACGACGAGGGCGCGGATAAACGACTCCTCGCTAAAAATGTGATGGTGATGCATTCCCCGGAAGTCATGCAACGGATTTATAAACACAACCCTGAGATACATCTCGCCGTCCTGCTGCGGGAACCTGTCGCACGCGCCTATTCCGCCTATTGGTGGGCTCGGCGAAGAGGTTGGGAGAATATTAAAACCTATGAAGAGGCACTGGCTGCTGAGGAAGATCGCCTGAACGAAGACTGGTTTAAATGGCGACAGTGTGCCTACCAGTACAACGGTATCTATTATCCGCATGTCAAAAATTTGATAACGCAATTCGGTTTGAATAATGTACACTGCATATTAACTGACGATTTGAAGGAAAACGCGCAGGCTGTTTGTCAACAACTTTTTACATGTATCGGTGTCCGCGCCGATTTTAAACCCGTCATCGGTGAAAGGCATAACCAAGCCGCTATGCCGCGTTCCGAGCGATTTAATTATCTATTTACACAATTTCTTGCGTCCCACAATCCGCTGAGAAGAGCGATTCGGAAACTCCTGCCAGATGCTACCGCCTACAAATTAAGAAAAACGATTCTGGATTGGAACGACAAATTCCAGAAGGACATGAATTCAATTCCGCCGCTCAACCCAGAAACACGAGAACGCCAGATGGCGTATTTTCAACCCTTTAACGAGCAATTAGCCGAGTTATTAAACAGAGACCTCTCCTCTTGGTGTTTTAAGGATTAAACCTCCGCGCCGATTTGTCCTGCTTCGCAGTGAGAACTAAATCGGGTTTTGGTCCACATCAGAACCCAAGTCCCGTAATGAAATGGAGGGTTTATTTGCTTGGGTGTTTCTTCAACTCGACAATAAAAACTTTCAATGAAGGAATACCGTGCCTTCTCCGCAAGGTAAAATAAAAGAATGATTTACTTTTTGACAGGGTACGTTGCTTTTGAAGAGTTTGTACTGAAGTTTCTACCGGTGATCGATATTGTCTACTCCTATTTAAGGTTCTTCGGAGAATTACTCATCTATATCGCTTTTGGAAAACTTGTCATTCATAAGCTCCATAAAGGTATCCCTTTTGTCAAAACAGCGATTGATTTGCCAATTATCGGGTTTTATACCGTTGTTCTGCTCTCAATATTGGTAAACAGGTCTCCCTTGATGGGCAGTATTTATAATATCCGACCATTTGCACGATATATTGTGCTCTTCTATCTCGTCGCAAACTCTTCCCTGTCAGAAAGAAAGATTACAACGTTTTTACGCATAATCCTCGGTGTCGGCATCTTCCAACTCGCGACGGGTCTCATTCAGTGGGTAGGGGGTCCTACTGCATTTGATTTCTTCCTGCCGCGTGAGTCAACGCTCGGCATCGCTGGGTTTACGAAAGAATACAGATTGCTTGAGATCGGCAGAGAAATTGGGAGTATCTACGGGACTTTAGGCGACACCGTGATTTACGGTATCTTCATGATTCTCGTTCTCATTGTCTATCTATCTCGTGTCCGACAATTGGAGTATCTAAACCTACTCGGCGCCGCGCTGCTATTTTTCTTTATCGCGCGTTCGTATTCGCGCGCTGCTACCTTCTCCGCGCTACTTGCTGGTGGCGCGTGGTATTATTTCCATTACGGATGGAAAAAGACGCTCCAATTAGCATGCGCGACCGTGTTAGTCTTCGGTCTTTTGTTGGCAGTAGTAAACCCGTTTGGCCTTGAATACATAAACCCGCGCAAAGCAAGGGTCGGACTCGTCGGCAACGTAACAGGCGTATTTTCCGGTTCCTATGTCCGTATCGCGCAAAAACAGCGACTTGGGGCGTTAATTGGGAATGTCCCAACAGTCCTCGTAAACAAACCTATCTTGGGCTATGGTGCAGACCAGAATTCTACGATTGAGGGGCTCAATATAAGCAAACGATCGTTCCTTCTGAAAATACTCAGTAAAAGCGGCTTCAAGGATGTATATTGGGTTGCGATCCTCTGTTTCTATGGGCTATTGGGTCTCGGTTTCTTCGCCTTAATATTTTACCAACTCTTTCGCGCCGCGCTCAACCTTTACAAGAGATCCATCAGTACATCATCTGTTATAGAGCGGGGGCCGCCTGCTTCGCGCGTAACACAGCGGATCGCAATCATCATGCTCTGCCTCGTTGCTGTTACCGTATTCCTGCTTTTTTTTAATCGAACCCTCGAATATCGGGGCTACGGTTTTTACTTCTGGCTCTGCGCAGGTCTGATGTTCGCCAGTGATAGGGCACTGCCAACCTATAGGCCTTTGAAAATAACACTATGAAGTTTTTTATGCTTATGTTAATTGTAGATACACCTTTCCACTTTACAAATGCTTATCAAGCTTTTAACAAGTTTCGCCGAAGGTTTTGTGTAATTTCATCGGTCTTGATAATGGTGTTTCTGAGTGTCGGATGTGAAAAGGAAAAGCCGTTGCCTGATATGCTACGTTTAGAAGTGGATACACGCAACGCACGTCCACTTCGCCATGCGCTTTACGGCTTCAACTCAAACATGATCAGTGGTGATTACGGCTATCTTGATCCCGATTTCGTTGAGTTAACCAAAGTGCTTGCTCCAAAGACCTTGCGGTTTCCCGGCGGTACAGTCGGAAATTTCTATCATTGGGAACCGGGCGGCTTTTTTGAGAATGAAATGGCATCAACTCTGAATCCGAGACTGAATCAACGAAATAAAGGAAATTACGTCAAACTCCAAAGACGGCGGAATGGTAAAATTCTTTTCGACGATTTTATGCAATTGTGTAACACACTAAATATAACGCCTGTCGTCGTTGTAAATTTATGGACAGGTAGTCCAGAAGAGAGTGCTGCGTGGGTCAATTATGCCAAAGACAAGGGATACGAAGTTAAACATTGGGAACTCGGCAACGAGTACTATCTACCGCACTATCTTAACAAATACCCTACCGTCGAAGCCTACATAGCGGAAGCCAAAAAACATACCGCAGCGATGAAAGCCGTTAATCCAGAAATAAAAATATCTGTTTGTGCTACGCCGATCGGATTCCACAAAGAGGGTTGGTTGGTAAAAACACAGCAGCGGGAATGGGATAAGGGACTCGCAGCGGATACCAGTTTTTATGATGCCTACACTGTTCATGTCTACGCGTACAAGGCTGTCCGAAAAAAAGAGATCGAGGAAATGCGAGGTTACCTGATGGGGTGGATTCACTTTGCTGTCCCCGATGCACTTGCGTACTATGAAAAATTGTTTCCAGATAAAGAGATGTGGATAACTGAGTGGAACATCGCTAATCCTGCCAACCGTGTTGCGAATACCCAACTCCATGCAATGTACGTCGGCGACTTTTTTCTAAAAATGTTAACGATGCCTAATGTTACACAAGCGAACTTTCATGTTATTGCTGGTCCCGGCAAAGGATTCCCCGTGTTTTCGCCGATAGCACCTCCGAAATCCGGCACCTTTTGGAAATATGGTGGTGAACCAGAATCGGATTTCGGAGACACAATCCGCCGTGCTGTCTATCCGGCTTTTCAACTTATCGGTGAAGCATTCTCATCCGCCGACACACAGTTCACGTTATCAGTCAAAAGCCTGTCTCTACTGACGGGAGCTATGGAATATCAGGGGAAACAGATGCCCGGTATTCAGGCACAAGTGATCGGCGGAAAAGCGGCAGAGCACCTTGTTGTCCTCATCAGTAATCGCACAAGTGAACAGCACACACCACAACTTTTCATTGATGGCAAACACTATAAAGGCAGCGTTACCTATCGTTATGTTGCCAATGAGAGGCTTAGTGCAACGAATGGGGGCAATGCCGAGATGGAGGGATCCGGTGCAATCGAAGTCCGTATCCAAGAATGGGCTGGAAAGGCAACAGAATTCACTGTACCTAAAAACAGTTTCGGGCTCCTTAAAGTAAAGAGATGACTTAAATCGCTGGCTGATTGTCATCTTTCTGACAACTGATAACTGATAACTGATAACTACTAATGATATTTGTTGTAGGGAATAGTCGCAGTGGCACAACCATGATGGGACGTATATTGGGGAAACACCCAACTGTTTACACCTTCGGTGAACTCCACTTTTTTGGTCAATTATGCGCGCCACCATTTTCATCGGAATTGGATAAAAAAAACGCAGAGGAACTTGCTTCCGAGTTGCACTGTATTCAACGCGAGGGGTATCGTACACATGGAAACTCGCGTCGATTCTTGGGCGAGGCACAAGCGTTTCTTGAGCGTTTAACTACATATCCAGATACATCGGCATCTCTCTTTGAAGCCTTTCTCTACCATGAAGCAGCTGAAAACAATAAAACTATACCTTGTGACCAAACGCCGCGTAATGTCTTTTACATTGCGGATATCCTTGAGCTTTACCCAAACGCACGGATTATTAACATGATTCGCGACCCGCGCGACGTACTACTATCCCAGAAAAGGAAGTGGAAACGCCGATTCCTCGGTGGAAGTGATCTGCCTATAAAAGAAATGCTTCGTGATTGGATGAACTATCATCCGATAACTATTAGCCATATTTGGCGCACTGCTGTTAACGCAGCGGATCGGTTTCTACAGCATGATCGGGTTATTTCTATCTACTTTGAGGAACTTCTCATGCACCCTGAAGCGACAGTCAAGTCCATCTGTGATTTTGTAGGTATTACTTACACCGATGAGATGCTCCAAGTGCCGCAAGTCGGCTCTTCCGTCGCCGAGGATCAACCTCAGCAACTCGGTATCAATCCGCATCGAGCACACAGTTGGCAAGAGGGTGAACTCAGCTCCGCTGAAATCTACCTCAACCAGACGATAACTGCGGTACTGATGAGGAAACATAACTATACACCAGTGTCAATAAGACCTAATATCGCGAGTTTAGGACTTCATCTACTCACGTTTCCCGTGAAATTAGCGGGAGCATTTTTCTTTAATCTTGACCGGATGAAAAACATCCGTGAAACCCTAAAAAGACGTATTTTTAAAATACCTTGCGGATAAGTTTGATTGTTTTGTATCTTGATAGTTTTCGTGTTCGAGTCGCTTTCCATTTCATTACAAGCTTGGTTTTCGTTCTAAGAAAAAACCCGATTTGGTTCTCACTGCGAAGCAGGACAAATTGGAGCAGAAACCCAATATTTAAAAAAAAATGATTGCCCAGATTAATCCGAATTATATCAAAACGCGTCCGATGAAAGCACTAACCCGCTTCATTAGTTATGCCCTCTTTGAAGGGCGCCCTGTAACCACAAAAGGGCGCTGGATCAATCCACTTGTCTTTTCTCTTTTAAAAACGGTTTCCACGAATAACCGTAAATATAAACCAGTTAAAAAACCGATCTTTATCTTAGGTACCGGACGCAGCGGCACCACAATACTCGGCATCGTGTTTTCCATGCACAAAGAAGTCGGCTACCTCAATGAACCGAAAGCGATATGGCACCTCATTCACCCACATGAAGACATCATCGGAAACTACAGCCGAAACGAAGCACAGTATCGTCTCACCGCCGATGACGCAACGGACGAAATGCATCAACGCGCCGCTCAGATGTTCGGTGCTTATTTGACAGCAACTCGTTCAAGACGCCTCGTTGATAAATACCCGGAGCTTATCTTCAGGGTAGATTTCGTGCGCGCCCTATTTCCCGATGCGCGTTTTATCTTTCTCGTGCGAAACGGTTGGGATACCTGCCATTCAATTGCGAACTGGTCAAAGCGGCTCGGTGGCGAAGTCAATAGCGAAAAACATGACTGGTGGGGCGTAAATGATCGAAAGTGGCAACTCTTAGTCGAACAACTCGTTAAAACAGACTCACTTTTCGCTGAGAGTGCCGATGAGATTAAGCATTTTGAGCGACATCTTGATAGGGCAGCCGTAGAATGGATACTCACTATGCGAGAGGGGTTACATTTAATGCAAACCTCGTCTGATTGTATCCATCTCGTCCGTTTTGAAGATTTAACATTAAACCCAGACAAGATCCTCACGGAATTATGCGACTTTTGCGAACTGTCAGTAGACGGTAAATTCAGTGAGTATGCAAGGCAGACCTTGCATCCGGTACCCGCCAGAAAACCGTTTGATGTTCATCCGAAAATTGCTCCTATTTTCCATGACACAATGGCAAAATTAAGGTATGATAGTTAGGTGCACTTTTTAACATGAGTGGACTGTCAAAATAGAATAACTATATAAATTCACAGTTTATTTGAAAAGGAGTTAAGATGAGATCACTGACGCTATTGATTGTGTTGATACTTTGCGCATCTGCCTTGCTTACCGGGTGTGACCGAGGGATGGAACAACCAATCATGGAAATTATTACCCCTCCGCAGAGCTCATTAGAAAAAGCACAAGCGGCAATGGAAAAAGTCAATGAAAGACGCGCAGAAGCACATCAAAAAGGTGAAGAAACAGGCGATTTTTCTACTGTATTCACTATCTCTGAAGACATCTTTAGAGAAGAACTCGGTTTTAGAAAGGGGCTTTGGGTTGGTTTGGTGGATATATATCGCCAAGAAAACCTTGAAAATGCTGAGTTGTTGGAAGGGTTTGGAAACCTCCAAGATACCTTTGTTGAAAAACTGAAAGCAGGCACACTTGAAATGTTTTACTTTCAGTACATCGGGGCCTTTGACGAGATAATCATTGAATATCTTCGTCTATCTTTTGAATTCCCTGAAAAGAATGAGGAAGAACTCCTTATGCTATTCAGGGAATCTGTGAAAGATCAAAAAGTGACTATAGTATTTCCATAGGAATCATTTAGGTTGGACTAAAATATATGATAGTTTTACGGAACCTGTTAATTACCTATCTTGCCATGTTGCTATTGGCTTCCCCGCTAACAGAAGCCTCTTCACTGATTAACGTTCCCCTTAACCCAGATCTTTCTGATTTTAATCGTGAAACCTATCGCTTTGTGCATCGTTTACTTAATAAGCGAGTTTTACCCGGTATACGGCGTGGTTCCCTACCGCTTACCCGAAAACAGGTGGTATCCTATCTACTCGAAGTACATCGGAAACAGGAAAACGGCGAAATCGAATTGAGTGCTATTGATCAAGCACGGTTAAACGCCTTATTAGCGTTTTACCGTGAAGTTCGCGAGTTCCCGAAAATTGCCACGGAAAACGAGGGTACGGCTACAATCCAAAGCCAGTCTAACGGGCGCTTGCACGTGATGACAATGGCAGGTGAAGACTATCGTTTCTCCTTCGATCTAAGAGCCTCTCAACGTACTATTACACACCTTGTTGATAATATATCGAGGGAGCAGCCGGTTGAAGGCAACATGTTCGTTACCACTATCTATCCGCACCTTTATGGACAGGTGGGGGAAACGTTTGCCTTTACCACTGATATAGCGCATCGGTTCGTGTATGGTGAAATCTTTGAAGACTTTTTCCCTGACGAGACGAAAATTAGACAATTGGAAGGCAACCTCAAAAATCGGACTGCTATTAACGGTTATATGAAGTTCGACTTGCCGTGGCTTGAGTTGCAGCTCGGACAAGAGACGCTTCAGTGGGGACCTGGCTATCATGACAGCCTCTTAATCTCCAAAAACCCGTTGGCGATGGACATGATCAAATTGCAAGCCACCTACGATCCTGTCACCTTCACCGCATTTACCGGCGTATTAGAGGATATGGCGGAGGACATCAATGATAAGTATATTTCGGGGCATAGGGTAGAGGGGTATTTCTGGAATAGATTCGGCTTTGGGCTTTCCGAAGTCGTCGTTTACGGGAGTCGTTTTGAGCCGGGCTATCTGAATCCGGTTAATATTTACTTGATTAACGAGCAACCAATTTCACGGGCAGATGGGCGCGTCCCTGGCAGTGGGGACAACGTGCTTATGAGTGTTGATATGCGTCTTCGTCCTATAGACAACTTTGAGATTTATGGCGAACTGATGGTTGACGATGGGAATCCTGCCGCTAATTTTAAACATTGGGATACCAAGTTCGGTATCTTAGGCGGTATATACCTAACAGATCCTTTTGGCATCCCAGATACCGATCTCCATGCTGAGTACGCCTTTATCAACCAATACGCATATACACATGTAAACCCGGTGAATGTCTACAAACACTTTACGACACCTATTGGACATCAGATCGGTTCCGATGCTGATAACTTGTGGTTGGAATTACGTCGCCGGTGGACAGATAAACTTGAAACGGTTTTCGGGTATGAGTTGGAGCGTCACGGAACAGGCAATATTGATAAGGAACATCCGCCTGACGCGCCAAAGGATGACGTATGGACCCCTTTATCTGGGATTACACAAAGTGAGCATCGTCTCTCGGTCGGTGCTAACTGGGTTGTTATTGGACGTTATTCAATCTATGCGGAGTGGACTCGTATATGGCGGCGAAACTTAGGGAATCGTTTAGATGTACACGAAAATGCCAATGAAATCGAAGCCAAATTCCTCTCCCGAATTCCTTGGTAAAAATAATGTAGGTTTGGCGCCTTTCAGTCATCAAAGCCGATAAAACGATATTAAAATAAAAAATGAAGATTTATACCCTTCTTGTCATCAAAGGTGATGTAGCGTTGCTTTGAGGTCTCGCGTCGTCAAAAGAAATTGGACTTTCGCGCCTAAAACGGGTATAATATATACAGGACCCTTTGATTTGCAACGTGTATTAGGACGAGGTAAGCAAAAAGGATGAGAATTCGGGTATTAGGCATACGCGGGCTTCCCGCCACTTATAGTGGATTGGAAACGATCATGGGGGAACTCGCCCCGCGCTGGGTGGAAGCTGGGCATGAAGTTATCGTCTACTGTCGGAAAGCACTTTTCAAAGAGAGACCGGCAGAATGGAAAGGCATCAAGCTCGTTTACTTACCCAGCATAGAACATAAAATGTTTAGTACCCTCAGCCACAGTTTTCTCGCAACCCTACACGCCTCTGTTACCCCGTCTGATGTCATTCTGACATGGAACGCTGGTAACGGACCTTTTGGATGGTTCTTCCGGATCGCAGGTAAAGCTGCTGTTATCAATGTTGATGGGATGGAATGGCTCCGTCCAAAATGGAAGGGCATCGGGGCAGTTTACTTCAAATGGGCGGCAAAGATGGCAACGGCAGCGTTTCCGCTTGTCATTACCGATGCGTCTGAAATGAAACGGCTCTACCTTGAGGAATTGGGCGCAGAAACGACCTATATCGCTTACGGTGCAAACATTGAGCCTTCGGAGCATCCAGAAATTCTGGAAACTTATGGGCTTGAACCTCGGAATTATTACCTCATTGCCAGCAGGCTTGTACCGGATAACAACGCGGATCTCATTTTGGAGGCGTTCGTTGCCGCGAACAGCCAAAAACAGATCGCTATAGCAGGTGGGGCTGATTACAAAGGTAACAAACTCGAAAACGAATTTTTGACAAAATTAAAAAATATTGCTAACGAAAATGTCAAATTCCTCGGGCATATTGATAGTTCTGAACACATTAAAGAACTTCACCATCACTGTTTTGCTTATATCCATGGGCATCAGTTTGGCGGTATTAACCCTTCCATTCTGAAGGCATTAGGGTTTTCCAACTGCATTCTGGCATTGAATACGCCCTTCAACGATGAGGTTTTGGACGGTGGGCGTTACGGCGTACTCTTTGACAAAAACGTCGCCTCGCTCACGGAGAAAATTCAGATGTTGGAACGGCATCCGGAACAAGTTGAAAATTTCCGGCGACGCGCTACAGAACAAATCCGAAACCGATTCAATTGGGAAAATATCGCACAGCAATATCTTGATGTTTTTGAGAAACTCCAGCAGCGTTAATAACGTTTATTAATTATAAACGCTCTAAGAATTTTGTCAAAATAACACATAGTCGTGCAAACCTACGCCTAAGATTAAACTGCAATCAGAGGAATTAACCATGCCATTCCTATCAAGAAGCATTGACCAGATAGGAAAAGATGCGGACGAAACGAGCCAGCATCGCGATGAAAGTTTAACGGCAAGTTTTAGCTTGCAAGCTTCGCCAAAAATACTAAAAACAGGGACTCTAGTGGAACGACTCTCCTCTTTCTACGCAAAGCGTGGCAAACATTTGTTTGATGCGATCGCTGCATTTTTCCTTATCATTATTTTTGCCCCGCTGATGGGATTGATTGCCATTCTTATTAAACTCACCTCATCTGGTTCTGTCTTTTTCTCTCACAAGCGGATTGGATTAAACAACGAACTGTTTATCATGCACAAGTTTCGGAGCCTCCATGTTGATACACCGTCCTATTCAGAGAAACCGGATGCGACGGATGATGAACGCATTACACGGATCGGCAAATGGCTCCGTAAAACGAGTTTAGACGAGTTACCGCAGCTTTTCAATGTCCTGAAGGGTGAAATGAGCCTCGTAGGCCCGCGACCAGAGATGCCTTTCCTCGCTAAACATTATGAACCGTGGGAAAATCAACGTCACCTCGTCCGTCCAGGGATGACCGGACTCTGGCAGCTCAGTCCTCACCGACGCGGCACAATCCGAGACGGTATTTCTGTTGATCTCGAGTACATTGAAAATCTATCTTTCTGGAACGATTTCAAGATACTCATCCGCACCTTCAAGGTTTTTTGGGATAGTAACACCTACTAACGCAATGAAGTTAACCCTTGGAGTCCTCAGTAGGATCCTGCGATGCGGTTTTCGGCTCAAATGCCCGCGGTGTGGGAACGGTGCTCTGTTTCAAACGTATTTCAAAATGTTTACCCATTGCCCAGCCTGCGATTTAAAGTTTGAACGGGAATCCGGTTATTTTATTGGTGCAATGTACCTCAACTATGGGGCGACCGTCCTCATTGCTTTTCCGAGTTATTTCCTCCTTGAGGCCTTCACCGCTATCCCTTTCTTTATCAATTTAGGTGTCTGGGCACTCTTTTCTGCGGTTTTTCCTATTTTCTTCTATCGTTATTCAAAAAGTCTGTGGCTGAACTTCGATTACATCTTTTCATCTTAGTGTCCATTGATGAAAATTCTTAGCCCCCCTAATCTCTACCGGTGTCGTTCAAATTCATCGAAAACCCGATTTTGACAACCGAAAAATCGGAGCGAAAACCCAATAGTTAAAAATTACCTTGTGAAGATCTGTCCACGTGTGTACGAACCGGCATCGGAGGCAAGGAAGGTAAGTACTCGAGCGACACCAGCTGGGTCCCCGAGTGAATTGCGGGCATTTGCCACAGCCTCATTTGGATCTTGCCCACCACGCTTCGCTGATTCCGCAATTTGCCCTAATTTGAGGGGTGTTGCTAATCCACCGGGACAAATGGTGTGCATACGGATGCCCATTGATGCGACCTGGCCTTCTACCGTCATTACAAGCCCATTGACCCCACCCTTACTGGAAGCGTAAGCAACCGAGGAACTCCCACCACGGACACCTGCTCCTGATGCAATACACAGAATGACACCGCCGTTCTCTCGTCCCATTATCGGCACAGCGTGTTTAAGCGCGAAAAAAGTACCTTTGAGGTTCACGTCGATAACCGAGTCAAAAGTCGCCGCTTCAAAGTCATCAATGCGAACGCTCGGTCCGCGCAGGACACCTGCTGAAGTTACTAACGTGTCAATCCCACCGAATGCCATATCAGCAGTTGCCATCAAATCCGCGACCTCAGTTTCTGCTGTGACATCCGTGCGTTGGAACTTCGCAGTCCCGCCATTTTCAATGATTGTGCTAAGCGTTTTTTCAGCATCTTCCTCATTAATATCACCGAAGACAACTTTCGCGCCTGCTTTTGCATATGCAATCGCTGTTGCTGCACCAATCCCCGTGGATCCACCCGTAATCACGGCTACTTTATTATTGAGTTGAACATCCATATTGTTTATTTTCCTCCTTATTTCGCTATGAAAAGATTCCGAATCAAACGGCAAAGCAATCTCAGGGTTGGGACAACCCTATACGTTCAGTAGGAAAGATTATACGTGGGATGCCGTGATAGCGCAAGCCTTTTTTGTGTTGACGCTAACAGCAAGCACCAGTATCGGAATTATGTTAGATGGGGAATTGCTTAACGTTTAAACTGGAAACGATAAGGAATACGGAGGCGTTGGCTGACAACGACTTTGCCCTGTTTCGCTGGCACGAATTGGGACGCTTTGAGTGCCGCAACTGCTGCTTCTTCACACCCTAAGCCGCTAACTTCAACGACTTTGACAACTTTGATATTTCTCGCTATGCCGTCCACGCCTATTGTTGCTTCAAGGACAACGAGGCCCTGTTTATGGGAGAGACGGGCAGATTCAGGATATATCGGATCAACTTTGCGGAAGAATTTGGCATTTTGTGTTGGTTCGTTTGGAAGCACAGAGACCGTTGGGAGTTCTGCAGTTTGTGTGCTTGCGATAGCAAGTGATGTGGATGTCCACTCTGAGCGCTGCATCCGTTTCGGTGTAAAGCGTGTCGGTTGTGAAACATTGGCTGCTGCCAGACGCGGAGGTGAACGGTACTGAAGTAGGTGCTCATCTTCTATTCCAACTTCTACCGGGCCCGTCTGGTGAACAGCGGAAACTGGGAGTGTATCAACAACGAATTGCAGTTCATTTTGCCGGATATGAGCGACCTCTATAAGTGACTCAATACGCGGAGGTTGTGCCCGCAGCATATCTGATTGCGTTAGTTCTGGGGTCTTGAGCCGACGTGGCGTGCGCAAAGTTTTTTGAGCCTTCGGGAACGAGACAAACTCTGCAATGATCGCATCGCCATACTTGTCCGGTGTTCCGACAATGGACAGCGAAGCAATTCCTACACCCATCAGGTGAAGGCAGATGGATAAAACGATAGATTTGTTCAGAAATTGGATAGCGTTGTTCATAATTTAAACACCTGCTTGCGAACTTCACATCGGTAATCAGTGCCTAACACAGCGGGGACGTATACTTTGACGCTATTTCTATAGGCAAAACGAGTATTACACTAAATATAGTAGCAAGATTCGTGCCAATCTTTTGGACGAAATATTTAAAGCGCGCGAAAAAACTTGCAATTTCCCAATATTAATGGTAGAATTTTAAAGCGAAATGGTCGGATTCACGCAAAATTTCAATGAGGAGGAATACCCCATGGAAGTGAGAATTGAATACTGCACCTCTTGAAACTACAAACCACGGGCAGCCAGTTTGGCGGATGCCTTAAAAGAAAAGTATGGTGCAGAAGTTAAGACAGTTGATCTGATTCCAGGCAGTGGCGGGGCTTTTGAAGTCTCATTAAACGGCACGCTGCTCTACTCGAAGTTAGAAACTGGACAGTTCCCAACAACCGAGCAAGTAGCAACGGCAATAGACGCGGCATAGTTTGAATCGCATCTTTGGAAGGGCGGAGGCTGCTATTGTATTGCCTCCGCTTCTTTTTTTAATTCCTAACTTACAGCGAAGTTTACCGGAAGATAAAATTATATTAGAATGCAGAAACCCGTTTTGGACAGGGTCCCCACCTGTTACTCGGAACAGACAAAACCGAGCAGAAACGCCACGGTTAAAAATTAATCCACAGCGACGATTGCAATCTTCCATCGGTCTGCTTGCTGAACAAGTGTGTCGGTATCCATAACGAACGTTCGGCGTGCTTCTACTGCGAGTACACCCGCTTTAACTTGATGCAACATCGCTAATGTTTGCATGCCAACTGTCGGGACATCGATACGGAAATCGTGATTCTCGGCAGATGCTTTCGCGACGACCACGCCCTTCCTTCCCAAATTGCCGCCCCTTTTAATAGTAGCATCTGTACCTTCAATCGCTTCAATAGCAAGTACGATCTGATTTTTAACGACAACAGTTTGTCCAATATCCATATTCGCGATCTGGCGTGCTGTGGTGATACCGAGTTCAATATCTGCTTGTTGGCTTGCGGTAGGTTGTTGTGTTGTTAAAACACCCTGTTGTGGGAGAAGATCGTGGAGATACCGGTCTTGAGGGAGAATCGTGAGTCCAACGGATTCAAGGTAGTTGAGGGCTGCGTTGACAATTGCGGCGGGTTTTTCACGTCGGTTCTGAACTAAAATTTTGATCGTAGTCGTATCGATTTGGAATGGGCGAAGCAGGATATTTTTTTCGACCTTACCGATAATCACAACCTCTTTTACACCTGAGTTGAGAAGTGTTCGGGCAATCTTTTGAATCTGTCCGACACCATAAGTATGAATTTCGGATGTGATTCCGGCAAAGCGTTGCGCATCAGATTTTGTAATTTGGATGATAACAGGTTTCCGATCATGGGCGACAGCAGCACGGGCCAATAGCACCGGCAGCTCGCCTGCCCCTGCAATAATCCCCAATTTTTCCATATTTTTGTATTACCTTGCGGTTAAGTCATGTTATTTGAGGGTTTGACACGCTTCTGTGTAAGGTTGAAGAAACCGCCAAGCAAAAATCCCATAAGCGATCTGCTTCATTACGGGCTTACGTTTCCGATGTTTTCATCAGAAATCCGATCTTGACAACGGAAAGATCGGAGCAGAAACCCAATACTTAACCATTCAGGGTGCGGTTAGGTTGGCTAAATCCGATGCCACGTTTGGAGGTTTCAATAAATTCAAGCAGGTATTCAACTTCTGAAGTCGCTTCGAGTTCTGCTTTGACTCTGGCGACCGCATGTTTCAGCGGTAGGCCGGAGCGGAACAAGATGCGGAATGCTTTCTTTAACTCTGCAAGCGTTTCGGGGGTCAACTGGGACAACGGGTTAATCCGTGATGTTCGGATACCGATCCGGTTGAGACTCCGCACACGTGACGGTTGGCCGGCAGACAGCATGAACGGTGGGATATCCTGTACAATCTTTGAGAACCCGCCTGCCATTGCCATCTTGCCGACACGTACATATTGGTGCAGTGCGGCGTGCGCACCCAATCGAACATCATCTTCAATCACAACATGCCCCGCAAGCGAAACAAAATTTGCCATGATCGTTCTATTGCCGACGATGGTGTCATGTGCGAGATTAACCCAATTCATCAGCAGGTTGTTGTCCCCAACGATAGTTGAACCCTCTTCAAATGTTGACCTGGAGATAGAGACGTACTCGCGTAAAATATTGCGATTACCGATTTTCACATAACTCCGCCAACCATCGTATTTCAAGTCTTTAGATTGGTTACCGATGGTAGCACCGAAGAAAATCTCGCATTCTTCACCAATCGTTGTCCATTTCTCAATCTGAACATGCGGACCTATCACGGTACCACGCCCAATATGAACGTCTTCACTGATAAGGCTATAGGGGCCAACCTTAACGCCCTCTTCCAATGTCGCTTTTGGAGAGATAATAGCCGTAGGATGAATATTAGTTTCTAGCATAGATGTTCCTCTCTAATCCTGAAAATCTTGCCAGTTAATATTGAAGGATCGCAACTCAAACAGATGCCAGTACGATTGATAATTCAGCCTCAGTGGCAAGTTCGTCTCCTACATAAACACGACCTTTAATGCGTGCAAGTCTGCTCCGCAATTGTGCAACTTCTATTTCCAATCGAAGTTGATCGCCAGGGATGACAGCACGCCGGAATGTCGCCTTACTGATTGAACGAAAGTAACCGAGTTCACCCTCTTTACCGATGTCTCGAAGTACGAGCCATGCCGCGAGTTGTGCCAGTGCTTCAATCTGTAGCACGCCCGGCATCACAGGCTGCGTCGGGAAATGTCCCTCAAAAATCGGTTCGTTGTAGGTCACGTTCTTAATGCCAACTGCCCGTTTTTTACTTTCATATTCAATGACTCTATCAACCATACACATCGGATGCCGGTGTGGTAACACTTCATAGATTTCCATTACCTCAATAGGTTCTTGAACGGGTTGCTGTTGAAGGTGTCCCGCCTCAGCGAGGGCTTTCACAAATTCAGCATGGAATGTATGTCCAGTCCGCATCGCGATAACATGTGCCTTTGGGAGGTGTCCAGCGAGATAAAGATCACCAATCAGATCTAAGATTTTATGTCGGACAAACTCATCGTCAAAACGGAGGGGTGTACTGGGTTCACCTGCTGCGTTAATAACAAGGACATTATCATAATTCGCGCCTTTCCCGATGCCGAGTGCCTGCAGTGCTTCGATTTCATCCTCAAAACAGAAGCTGCGCGCGGGTGCTATATCACGGGCATACAATTCTGGCGTTATTTTGAATGTTGCTATTTGCGGGGTCGTTTGTGGGTGGGCGTAAACGAATGTCACTTCTAACGCATCAGCAGGCAATAAAACGAGTTGTCTGTCTCCTGAGGAAAGTGAAAACGGTTCTGCGACCTCAATAAAGTTTCGGGGTGCGTCTTGCGAGGTAAGCCCTACCGTTTGAATATTTTCGACGTACGGCACCGCACTCCCATCAAGACCTGGCGGTTCCGGGGCATCCAGTTCCACTATCGCGTTGTCAACACCGAGGCCCCCTAAAGCAGAAAGAACGTGTTCGACGCTACTAACCGTTGTATCGCCCTTGCGTAAGCTGGTGCATCGTGGTAAAATGTCTGCCCAGTTTTCCTGACATACCTTCACTTCTGGCGTGTCTACCATATCTACACGCCGAAAGACGATATCGGAATCCACGGGTGCCGGTTTTAAGGTTAATGTCACGGGTTCCCCTAACATTAATCCTTTTCCTGTAATTGTTATCTCGTTTTGAAGTGTTTGCTGTGAGTCTGCCTTTTCCATTTTTTATGCGTTATCGGCTATCGGCTATCCTAAAATTTTTTAATGCACATCAGATTTCTCTTTTTGACTGCTGATTGCTGATAGCTATTAACCGTGACAACTATCCCTTCGGTTTATTGTAAAGCATGCCTAACGTTCACGAGAGGCACGCCGAATTTTTCGTATCATCCTGTTATGTTCTGAAAGCGTCTTTGAGAAGTGGTGTTTGCCTTCGCCTATTGCCACGAAATAAAAATAGTCTGTTTTTTCGGGGCGGAGTGCCGCGATCAGTGAATCAATGCCCGGATTGGCAATAGGTCCCGGTGGTAACCCCCTATGTTTGTATGTATTATAAGGCGAGTCAACACTCAAATCTGCTCTCGTTAAGAGTCGTTTTGGATTTCCTAAAGCGTACAGCACTGTTGGGTCCGCCTGAAGCCGCCATTTTCGTTTAAGCCGATTATGGAAGACACTCGCGATCCGAGGGCGTTCCGATTTAGATTGCGCTTCCTTTTCGATCACGGAAGCAAGCGTCACGATTTCGTGCTGTGTAAGCCCTAAGTTTTGTGCCTCTTCATCAAATGTTTCGGTCCACCGCTGTTTGAATTCGTTGAGCATCATCTCAACAGCCTTTTCAACCGTTGTCCCTTTCGCGAACTTGTACGTATTCGGGAAAAGGTAACCCTCTACGGTCTTATCTTCGAGTCCGTACCGTTTCAACAGGCCAGGCGATTCGGTGGCTTCCAGAAATGCTGCAGCTGTGCCGAAACCTGTTGTTTCCCAAAGTTGAGCGATGGCAGGTGTCGTTAAACCCTCTGGAACTGTCAAACTAACGAGCGTAACCTGTCCTTTTTCAAATTCATCAACGATGTGCCACAACGCCATATTTCGTCGTAACGCATAAGTGCCTGCGCGTAAACGTCTACCGGTTCCCCTATGTCGGACGATTATACGAAACGCATATTCATTCCGAATTAACTTTTCTTCGAGGAGTCGCTTTGCAATTGATCGCGAACTACTTCCAATGGGCACCTCAAAGTTAACAATCTCTTCCGAAGAGGTGGGAGGTGACATTAGGAATACCGCAATTGATACGCAGATGAGACAGAGCGTGCCGAGACCGCAGAATGTCAATATGCTTATCTTAATTATTCGCTTTTTTTGTGTTGACCCCATGCGTTTTAATCATAATTGTTGAAAGAACTCAAGTCATAATATTTCACGTTCTGACAGAAAATCAGGCATTAGTATTATTAATGGATGCTGTAGATGCAGTCTCACGATCCTGATTCAGATAGTCAGTGAGAATGATCACTGCTGCGACCTCGTCAATGAGTTCTTTCTGTTCTTTTGTGTCTTTGTTAAGTTCTCGCAAAATCTCTTCAGCCTCAGCAGTTGTAAAGCGTTCATCCTGAAATTCAATCGGGATGTTGATGACACCCTCTAAACGTTGCGCGAACTTCTGAACTTTTTCCGCTTGTGGACCCATCGAGCCATCGAGTGAGAGAGGTAACCCGATAATAACACGTTCTACCTTGTGGATGGAAATAAGGTCTGAGATAGCAATCAGATCGACCTTCCGATTTTTCCGGGTCAGCGTACACAGCGGATGTGCTGCAACACCGAGTTCATCGCTGAGTGCAACGCCAATGCGTATATCGCCAATATCTAATCCGAGTAAAACTGCCATAACGGTTCCCTTTTTATTTTTTATCGCCTGTTGATAGTTATAGTTGGCTAATTGACTGCTGAACACTGAATCAGAAGCGACCTGAACGTAAGATAGAGATTACCAATCCGAATCCGAAGAACGTTGCAGTTAAGTAACCCATAATACCGAGAAAGAACTTCCATTCCCAAAGCCCCACACCTTGTAGGATAATTGATGAGCCAACAATCAGGGAGGCGATGATCACGCTAAAGGCAATTCGGTTGATAACACGGTCAAATGCCTTAATTACTGCTTCAAGACTCAGATGCTCTAATTCAAATTTGAGAGAGCCGCGTTGTAATTTTTGTAGGATACGACGTAATTGGAGTGGCATATCACGTGCCAGTTCCGTGAAATCTTCCACGGAATCCACGAGTTGTCGTTCCCAGCGTTTGGTTCCAACATTTTGGACAATGAATTGTGTGATATACGGTTGGCTGAATTTCAAAATATCAAAATCTGGGTTGAGTTTCATCACAACCGATTCCACTGTCGCTACCGTTTTGCCGAGCATTAAGAATGCTGGCGGTGTATGAATTTGATGACGTAGTGATGCATTAAAGACTTCGTGGATCAGTTCACCGAGGCGGAGCCGACTCGGTGGCATATTGAAGTAACGTTGTAAAAAATCGTTCATTTCCAACTTCAATGCCGCTATGTCTGTCTCATCACCAAGGATCCCCATCCGAATGTAACTCCTGACGACAGCATCTGCATCTTTGGTTAACACAGCACTGAGCCAATTGCAGATGTGCCGTAACATATCGTCGCTTATCCTACCCACCATGCCAAAGTCTACTAAGCCGATCTTGCCATCTTCTAAAACGAAAACGTTCCCTGGATGCGGATCCGCGTGGAAAAATCCGTCGCTCAGTACTTGTGTGTAGAATAGTTCCACAAGCACTTCAGCGAGTTCCACCCGGTTGAATCCCATCTCGTCCAATTGAGCAATCGCGTCAATCGGTACACCGTCAATGCGTTCCAACGTCAAGACACGACGGTTCGTGAATTCCCAATAAACTTTCGGGATCTTCACTTTCGGCGACTCCGAAAACCTGTGATAAAAAGCATCAGTATTTGCCGCTTCGATCGTAAAATCGATTTCTTTCCGGACAGAGCGCGAGAATTCACGGACGAGTTCAGTCGGTTTGAAGAGGTGCATCTCCGGGTCCCGATTCTCAAGTCGTTCCGCTAACTCCATCAAGAGGTTGAGGTCGGTCTGAATAATCGTCGCGACGCGCGGACGTTGGACTTTAACAACTACCGGTTCGCCTGTCTTTAATGTTGCTGCATGCACTTGGGCAATTGAAGCTGCCGCAAACGGGTGCTGTTCGTATGTCCCGAAAACCTCCTCCAGCGGTCGTTTGAATTCTGTTTCGATGGTGGTGCGAACCTCTGAGAAATCAAACGGTTGGGCGTGTCGCTGCAGTTTCTGAAACTCAGTAATCCATGTTAATGCTTCCTCTTGCCCGACGAGTTCAGAGAGGATGTCCACCCGTGTACTAAGGACCTGTCCTAATTTAACAAATGTGGGTCCCAACTCTTCAAACGCGAGCCTTAACCGTTCTGGAACGGATAGCAGTGTCGCCGAAGGGCTGTGATTTGCCGCTTTTTTCTTTTTCCCGAGGTGCCACCATTTCGGTTTCTTCTGCGAATGCGCGTCTTCCCTCATCTTTGGCAGCAGCACCTTTTTGAACCTAAAACGAGTCGTCCGACCTCGCTCAAAGATTTGAGAGATAATATGTCCAAAGCCGTGTCTTGCGAAGACACTAACAATCTCAGGTAAGCGTTTCGCGCTTTTAAGTTTACGGTTCAGGTTCAGAATGCGCATGAGGTTTCGTCTCTCTATAGATTTCCCGATTCCACTTTAAAATTTTACACGAAAAGTTGTGTGGAGTCAAGGAAAATCTCGCGAAGGTAAAAATTCGGATACAGGGTTGATAAATTGGTCTTAAGTATGCTATAATTTGACTATAAAAAATAGAAGAAAGGTGGCAAGCGGTGGCGGAAACTTACATAGACCGCTCTTTTACTTTTCAGCAAAGAGTCGTCGCACACGCGCTATCATAGCCAAAACAGGGAATTAAATGCTTAACCATCGTCTCTATTATGGCGATAATCTTGCGATTCTTCAGGAGTATATTCCTGATGAAAATGTCAGCCTGATCTATATTGATCCGCCGTTTAATACGGGAAAACACCAGCAACGCACAGAGATTGAGGTCAAACGGGATACCCAAGGCGATCGCGTGGGGTTTCAAGGCAAGGCATACCGGACCCGCAAAGGCAAAACCACACGCTATACCGATAGATTTGAGAGTTCAGATGCTTACTTGCAGTTTTTACGTCCTCGTTTTGAAGAGGCGTATCGGGTACTGCATCCACACGGCAGTTTTTTTCTACATATTGATTATAGGGAGGTGCATTACTGTAAGGTAATGCTTGATGAAATCTTCGGGCGCGTGTCGTTTATGAATGAGATTATCTGGGCTTACGATTACGGAGGGCGCGCCAAATCATGGTGGTCACCTAAACACGACAATATATTATGGTACGCTAAAAATCCTAAGCACTATACCTTCAATTTTGAAGAGATGGATAGGATTCCATATATGGCACCCGGTTTGGTCGGCAAAGAAAAGGCAGCACGCGGTAAAACACCAACCGATGTCTGGTGGCATACCATCGTCAGTACCAGTGGAAATGAAAAAACTGGGTATCCGACACAAAAACCACTCGGGGTTCTTAATCGCATCGTTAAGGTACATTCATCACCAGATGACACGCTTTTAGACTTTTTTGCGGGTAGTGGTACATTCGGCGAAGCCGCTGCGCTACACGATCGATCCTCAATTTTAATTGATAATAATATCCCCGCAATTAGGTGTATCATGAATAGGTTAGAGACTTACGGTATTAAACTCGTTAACGCTGATTACGAGGCACTCAGCACGCACGCAATAGAATAGACGAATTTGTTGGTTGCTCACGCCGTGTTGGCACTTTAAGAAACTGCTTTTGGCTATCTTTTTCAAAACAGATGTTTCTAATAATTGTAGATGCCAGAGTGTAGGTGTGGTGGGTAAGAGGGGTCGCTTGATATTTATCGAAAAACGAATGTAATAGGCGTTGGGAGGAATGCATCGTGAGAGGACTTAAGGAAATTTCGGAACAGATTCGAGAGGGGATAACCCAATTTATAGAAGCAGCAGACGGTAGCGAGTCCCTTATTGATAAAGCTATCCTTGATATGAAAAAACGGCTCGCTGCAGCAAAAGATCTCATCGCTACAGCGATTGCAGAGGAGCAGAGACTCAAACGCGCCTATCAAGATGCTATTGATACCGCGGAGACATGGGGCAAACGAGCAGACGACGCTTTGCAGCGGGAAGACCACGGACGTGCAAGCGAAGCACAGCAACATAAACAACAATATCAGTGCCTTGCAGACGACTATAAACGCCAGATTGATGATCAAGAAGCGATTGTTGTCCGTCTCAAGACTGCCCTTCATGAATTTTATCATCAGTTCCAAGACGCAGTAAAACGTGCTGAAACCCTTTGCCAACGCCAGAAACAGGCAGATACGCGTGCGAAGCTCTATAAGTTACTGTTTGATGAAATTGGGAACGATGTGTCCAAAGTCTTCAAACAGGCGGAGCAGAAGTTAAAAACGACAGAAGCCGAAGCAAAAATGTGGGAGGACAAGAGTTGCCAGACTACTACCGAAACGGAAACGACGGGAGACAACTGCAATCTGGACCAAGCACTCGCAGCCCTCAAAGAGGATGTCTTGGGCAGTGATCGAAAATGATTAACCTCTTGGAGTTGACGAAATATTTCGGCAAGTTGTGTGCCGTTGATGCCCTGACATTGCAGGTAGATGCCGGTGAGATTTTTGGGTTTCTCGGGCCCAATGGTGCAGGGAAAACGACGACAATCAATATGCTCACAGGCTTACTCCGTCCGACATCCGGTACCGCAACGCTTGGCGGGTACGACATTCAGGAGCAGAGTCTACAGGCAAAAGCGATTCTCGGACTGATGCCCGATACGCCGCAGCTTTATGAGGCACTAACGGGTAGGCAGTTTGTCCGTATGATTGCCGATTTGTATGAGGTGCCACCGCTGCAAGCCGAAAATGAGATGGGAATCCTCCTTGAGCAGCTTGAACTCGCCGATGCCGCGGATGATCAGATTAAAGGGTATTCCTACGGCATGCAGAAGAAGATTCTGCTGATCTCGCTCCTCGTGCATCATCCGAAAATCCTGTTCCTTGATGAACCCACCAGTGGTCTGGATCCGAGAAGCGCGCGCACCGTCAGGGAAATTTTGCGCGAACGCTGTGAACAGGGCTGTACCGTCTTTATGACAACGCATATCCTTGAAATTGCCGAACGGATCTGCGACCGGGTCGGCATTATCAGTAAAGGGCGGCTTATTGCTGTTGGGACGCTCTCGGAATTGCAGCAGAAGAAGCGAGATCTCCGAGCGCAGTCCGCCGATGTCAATCAGCAGGCAGAAACATTAGAGGATATTTTTCTTGATCTAACGGCGGAATAGTTGTCAGTTATCAGAGGAATAGTTGTCAGTGAAAGCGGCACTTGATTAACCAAATAACTTCTTAACTGACGACCGATAACTGATGGCTGAAGACTGATAAAAAATGCTAAAAAATATTAAAATTTTACTAAAAGCGGATTGGCAGGGCTGGGGGAATAGTCTTAAACGTGGTGGAGAGACATGGCGGAAAGGCGTTTTAAAAGGCATCGGTTATTTCATCTTCATCGTCGCCTTGTCGGTGTTAGGTAACTCCCTTTTCAGCTATTTGCGGTCCACTGAGGCAAAGCCTGTGCTTCTGTTGGGCGTTATTAACGGGTTCATGGCGTTCGGAATTATTGTTGTTGCAAAGGAGTTGATGGAGAGTTCCCTGAAAAGTCTGTATGAGGCACCGGACACGGCACTCTTGCACGCTGTGCCGATGCGTCCGATGGCAATTTTCGGATATAAATTTGTTCACCTGACGATGACTCGCCTCCTGAGTATGCTCTGTTTTTTGGGGCCACCGTGGGTAGTGTTCGGTCTGGTATTTGGATTGCCGTGGCATTTTTATGTGGCACTATTTCCAACGTGCTTGTGTCTTCTCGTAATAATCGCGAGTTATGTTACCATCAGCGTCATGTTGATTGCCCGTTTCTTTTCATCGGGGTGGCTCCTTGCTACACTCAAGGTGCTCGGTACGGCAATCGGTGTGGGCGTGGGGTTTCTGTTATCGTTGACTCTGTTTACTACATCGGATTTGGTGCCGGTGAAACAACTTTTGCTGGATTGGGTATCCTCGGAGACAGCAGGTGCAGCCGCTAAATGGTATCCACACGAATGGATTGGGGAATTCCTGTTAACCTGGACAACTGAATCCACAATAGGGCTCCGCTTGAGGTGGGCATTGGGCGGTATCGGTGGATGTCTGGTTTCTGTAGGTGTGGCAACTCTCGTCGCGCAACTGATTTATCAGCGCGGTTGGGAAAATATTCGCCAATTGAAAGCCAAGCGCAAACCGATACGGAGCAATGGTGATTCTAAAGCATCACGCCTCAAAGGTATTGCCATAGCAATCGGGCGCGGCAAAATCAGAACTATGATGTTAAAAGATTTTCTGATTTTTGTCAGGCATAGCGGGCGGCTAATTGCGACTGTCATGCTCACACTTTTTTTAGCTGTTCATATCGGTATATTATTCGCACGTGGGGAGGGCACAGATGCAAACGCTGCTGAGATTCTCACCGTACAGGTTGTACTTTACAGCATTCTTATTACCTTTGGCATCAGTTGCAATGGGCTGCGGGATGAAGCGAAGACATGGTGGATGCTGAAATCTGCGCCTGTCACACCGGATTTGGTGTTTACAAGCAAATTCCTAACCACACTTCTCTGTGCATTGGTGTATGCTGAATTCTGGTCTTTGGTTATTATTTATCTACTCCAAATGCCAAGAGACGTTTGGATGCCGATATTGCTAACACCTGTTATAACGCTCCCCGCAGGGTGTGCCTTGAATACGGCGATTGGGACACTGCCGTGGATGGCGGAACTCACACATCAACCGAAACCGCTCCTGCGGGTTGTTACTTTCACCGTAGTGCTTATTATTAATATCGGACTTGTCATCGCGCCGGTGATCGCGTGGTATACAAAGAGCATTGTACTGTTTGCAGGCTTAATAGTCAGCCTCGCGAGCATATTCGTGGTGTCTTATAAGTGGGGTATCGGGAACCTTCGCAAGTTGTTGGTCGCACAGCAATGAGGCCCGTACTACTTGCTGGCAAGGTGTTTTGCTTGGGTGTTTTCCATAGCAACCGCGCCTATTTGTAACGCATAGGAAAGAGAGAGAAAATGTTGATAGAATACGAGGGTATAACACCAAATGTGGATCCATCAGCCTTCGTCGCTCCAGGGGCGATGCTTATTGGTGATGTAACAATTGGTGAAGAATCAAGCATCTGGTTTAACAGCGTACTCCGCGGAGATTTAGAACCGATCCACATCGGGTGTCGTACCAATGTTCAAGATGGTACGGTAATACACATGGACAAAGAGATTCCGTGTCTTATCGGCGATGACGTTACGATTGGTCACGGTGCCATTCTCCACAGTTGTACTATTGGTAATGAGGCACTCATCGGCATGGGTGCGATTCTTTTGACGGGTTCGGTGATTGGCGAGCGTGCAATTGTCGCCGCTGGCACACTTGTCCGTGAGGGACAGGAGATCCCAGCCGGGACTGTCGCAATGGGCGTACCCGCGAAAGTTCGACGTGAGGCAACCGAAGCCGAACTTGAACGCGTCCGACAGGGTAAGGATGATTACGTATTGCGTGGGAAACGGATGCTTTAATGGTTTGCCTCGCAGTGAGAGTTATCAGTAGTCGTGCTTCGCAGTGAGAATAATTAGAAGAGGACTCTGATAGCGGCAACATAGAATTTTAAAATGAGGAGGCGGTTGAGGTTTATCAGTTGGTTTGCCGGTTACCGAAAACTATACTGATAACCGACAACTGATAACTGACAACTACTATGAAACGAACATGTTTGATGATTGGCGGCAGTGGTATGGCCGGTGGCTGGATCCACAACTTCACCAGTAATTTCAGCGATCGGATTGAAATCATTGGATTGGCAGACGTGAATACAGACGTTCTCGCAGCACAAGGCGAGGCGTTAGGACTCAGCACCTCACAACTCTTCACAGACTTTAACGAGGCATGTGCAGAGGTCAAGGCAGATTTTTGCGGTGTGGCGACCCCACCCCAATTTCACAGTCCGGCAGCGATTGCCGCTATGGAAAACGGGATGCCCGTTATCTGCGAAAAACCGATCGCGGACACCTTAGATGCAGCAAAAGCGATGGTAAACACCGCGCAAAAAACGGGGTTACCATGCGCTATTATCCAAAACTATCGCTATGCTGATAATAAGCAAGAACTGATTCGCATTCGTGATGAAGGCAGATTGGGACGACTCCAACATATTGTAGGCAGATACGCGTGCGATTACCGTCGCTACCTCTCGTGGGGAAAAGCATGGCGGCACGATATGGATTTCGGACTCCTTTTTGAAGGTTCTGTTCATCATCTTGATATGCTTCGATTTCTCTCTGGCGGCGATTGCGAGACCTTGATCGGATTTGGATGGAACCCCGAATGGTCAAGTTTCCAGCACTACTCCAGCGGCTTCTATATGATGCGAATGGATAACGGGGTCCACACCTCTTATGAGGGCAACAGTTCCTCCGCAGGCATCATCAATTGTTGGAATTCCGAACACTATCGCGCCGAATTTGAAGAAGGTGCCGTTGAAATCGCAGGCGGAAACCAGATGACTATCCATCGTGTCGGTGGTGAAACGGAAGTCTATGAGGCACCAGCGATCCCTTATCACGCCCATCAGCATCTGTTTGATGAGTTCCTGAACTGGCTTGATGGGGGTGAACCGTCTGATACCCGGATCGAAGATAATATCAAAAGTTTTGTGCTTGTCATCGCCGCGATGGAGACGACCCTTGATGGACAGCCGAAGCAGATTGCCGATTATTTGAATGACTTAGATCTCTAAAGATTTACAAGTCCGCACTCGCAAAGGTTACTTGTTGAGTGGGTGTTAGTTATGCTCAATCCAAACGGCGAAATACCAACCGTCCTTGAAGACATTCCAGAATCGGAACAGCATGCCTTACTTGAGAAGGCAGCGACGTGGATTGTGCGTCGCGGTCTGACCGCGCCGGCAATTATCGTCTTGGAGACCTGCAAACCGCTAAACTTTTTGGGCAGTCAATTTTTGATTGCATTTAGCCCTTTTGTTCAAGCGATTTTCAAAGGCGACGAATACCACAAATTCGCGCTCGTCTTGGAAAAGGATGCGAATGTTGAGCTCCTGATTGAATTGATTGAGGCACAGTCATGAGGTGGGAGGGATAACTTCTCGGAACCGAACAGGAGATGTTCTAAATTGCACAGACTAACAGTCTATGCTACAAACATCCGGTATGCGTAAGCCCAAGGATCACACCAGGCGGGATATACGGAGCAGAATGCCCTAAGCGATTTCCTCTTAGTCCGAAAACCAAGCCCGTAATGTAATGGATGGCGGCTCGATGGCGAAAACCGTTAATTCACCAAACAACGAAACTTATCCGCAAGGAAACTTAAAAATATGGCAGTTGAATTGAAGATGCTTCAGATGGATCAGACCATGACCAAAGGGAAAATCGGGAAATGGCTTGTTAAAGAGGGCGATACTGTCACCGAGGGGCAACCCTTGCTTGAAATTGAGACCGATAAGGTCGTTCATGAACAGGAATCGCCTACCGATGGTGTTATTGCCCAGATCCTTGCTGAAGAAGGCACCAATGTTCCCGTCAACGCGCTGCTCGCTGTTATCGGGGCACCCGGTGAGGAAGTCCCACGCGTCGCTGCAGATACCGCGGTGGCACAGCAAGAACCGGAACAAGAAGAGCCGGTACAACCCGTACCACCGAAGCCGACACCATCACCTACCACTGTTGCGCCAAAAGCCTCCCCAGCAGCACGCCAACTCGCTGAGAAACTCGCTATCGACTTGACTGAAGTCACTGCTTCAGGCCCTGGTGGACGTATCCTTGAGGGTGATGTCCAGCGGTATATCGACTTAAGGGGACCGTTGCCAACCGAAGCCGCGCGCCTTAAGGCATCGCCGCTCGCACGCCGATTGGCGAAGGAGCATGGTGTTGATCTCAGTTCAATTGCCGGTTCCGGCCCCGATGGCAGAATTGTTCGAGACGATGTGTTACAGGTTTCCGCAAGCACAGCACCGGAAATCCCCACTGTAGAGACTCCTGCACTTCAGCAGGGAGCAGAAGTCATCGCTATGGACGGCATCCGTGGAATTATCGCAGAACGGATGACTTTGAGTGTTCAGACGAATGCCAGCGTCACGCTCCATACTGAAGTTGATGCGACGGCATTTGTTGAATTACGTGGGATGCTCAACGATAAACTACAGGCGAGAGAGGTGAGTATTACTTACACCGATCTGCTTGTAAAGGTTGTGGCAAATGCTTTGCGGGAATATCCACGACTCAATGCAACACTCACGGATGAGGGGATTCATTTATTACAGGAAATTAATATCGGGGTAGCAGTTGCCCTGGAAGATGGTTTGGTGGTACCGGTCGTCAGGAATGCCGACAGAGAGCGGTTATCAGATATTTCAACGCAAGTCAAAGATTTCGCCGAGCGGGCACGTAGTAACCAGTTGACACCCGGAGAGCTTCAAGGCGGGACTTTTACGATTACAAATCTCGGAAACTTTGGGATTGATGCGTTCACGCCGATCATCAATCCACCGGAGAGTGCTATTCTTGGGGTAGGACGGATTCTGAAGAAACCGGTTGTTCACGAAGATGAGATTGTTGTTCGGAGTATGCTGACGCTAAGTCTGACTTTCGATCATCGGGTTGTAGACGGTGCCCCTGCTGCGCAGTTCCTGCAAACGGTTTCCGGTTATATTCAAGATCCGTATCTGTTATTGGTGTAGTTCTTACCAACGCTCTATCTGCAGAGATTCGACTTCATCAAAGTGTGCGTCTCGTGTGACGAGAATCAAATCGTGTTGCATGGCAATTGCTGCGATCCAGATATCATTATTCGGGATGGGTCTACCTTTCCTTCGCAGCCGTTCTTTGATAATTCCATACCATTGTGCCGTTTCCAAATCACAAGAAAGAAAAGTATGCTCTTCTACGAATACGTTGATTCTGTGAAAATTTTCCGTAACCTTATTCGATTTCTGCGCGCCGTAGTAGAGTTCACCAACTGTAGGAGAAGCTAAGAATAAGTTATTACCATTTTGCATTTTTTCTTCGATCGCCATGTCACCAGTCAGCATTCCGATAACAATGTTGGTGTCTAAAAGATAGTTACCATTCTGATTCATCGACCTGTCCACAGTCCTCTTCAATTGCGCGCTTTATTTCTTCAAGATCCTCAGGCGGGAACAGTCCCACGAATTTAAGCAGTTCCTTACCGGGAGTGCCTCTTATGGGTTCACCTAAAAAAGAGAGGACAGAATTTAAAATCTGTTTCTGTTGTCCGGGTGTGAGTTGGTCTAATCGCTGGACGATCTCTTGGATAGTTGTTGGGTTTTCCATTGTAGTGCCTCCTTTTTAGTTGAGTTGTCACTATAAACAGTTTACCATCAGTTGTATCCAAAAATCAACTTTTTTTGGTATACCAGCTAAAGCCATTTAGTTCTCCGATAATTTCGATCCTCTAATCGCGGTATCCTTGTTGTCGTCTCGGTTTTTTCTATAATCGGTGTAATCTTAAAATCCTGATTCTGACAATTAGTCTGCGACAGTCAGACGCAGTACTGACAACTGAGTACTGATAACTGACAACTATACCGCTATATGTATCCAGCGAGTTGCAACCCTTCCTGTTCCGCCCACTTTCCTAACAGGTCTTTCTCTTTGGGTGTTGGTAAACGGTTCCGCCTGCCTCGAACCTGACGGATAGTTTTTTCGCGTGGTGCAACCTCAATCGTCAAAATTTTGCGTTGTCCATTTTCATCTTCAATTTCCATGCTCCAAATCGATGACCGTCCGGTATGACAGGATCTCGCATAGGTTGAAACGCAATGCCGTAGTATCCGACTTTCGTCTATCAGCTCGTCGCTGCTGAGCAGTTCTCGAATAGACCAGAATTTCATATTGCGTGCCTCCTCACTCCCTTCTAAAAGATGAAATTCACCGATCTCTGAACCGTGCCACTCAAGTTCTCTGTCTTTTGATTCTCTACCGAGTTCGCCGTGCCATTCCTCGACTTGGCGGAGCAGCGTTTCAGGCGTTCTCCCGCGCATGCTGAAGTTAGGTTGCGCGGGTCCAATTTCTCTTGCAACCCCTCTCTCGACGAAAACACGGCGGTTCTCGTATCTCTGGTGCCAAATGTAGTCGATAATCGGGTTCACATGGCTGACATCTAACATCGGGTTCGCGATAAAAAAGCGAATCACATTCAGCCAGAAATCCTCATTGCTAAAAGTTCGGGTCAGTCGTGTTCCCCGAAGCGCGTCCGCCAAATACTTATCACCGCCGAGGGCGTGTACTTGTCCCCACCGGAGTGCCTCCTCAATTGTGTAATGCCTCGGTGCTTTAAGAAAATGGTGTGCCATCTTTTTCGTGAGCGATATAGGGATGTCCGGTGCGGTTCGGATATTTTGGCCGATGCCGATGTGTTTGAACCAGTTTTGGTGCGTTACATTTCCATTAAACCAGACGCAATCCATGAAAATCGGAACTTCATAAGCAGCGAGTAGGTGGCGAGCGAGTTCGGAGAACTGGCGGTCGCGGTTATGTTTCTTGACTTTCCACGTCTCAAGGGATCGAATCCAACTTTCATGATGATTTGCGACTGCTGCGATGCCTTGAATATAGGTAGTCACGTTTAACAAGTCTGAATTGGCTTCGAGGTATAACAGGAGTTTCAAGAGAACTTTCGGGGCTATGCTGCTCTCAAAGGCTTCCGAAATGGTTCTGGTAACCGCATTCTGTAATTTTTCTAACCGTAGTTCTTGATTGTATATCTTCGGGAGGATCTCGCTAAGGTTACGGTCTTTCTTCTCTTTCGCCATTATTTTCATGGCTTGTGTGCGGGTTATGACATATAGTTCGTCTTGGCGTTGGCGCGGATTTTTATCCAAACCCTGACTAAAATTATGGGCACGGCACCATTCCTTATACGTCTCAACCGAAGATATGCCGAGCTGCTGGAAATGCTCCTGCATTTTCAATGAGCATTCCTCTATTCGCATTTTTTTCTGGGATTTTTTTCTCTTTTGAGCCATCGGTTAAGTCCTGAGTTGAGTCTCTATCCTACCTGTTTTGAATACATCACGGCGGTTTTCTATCGTTGTTCAATTGTTCGTAATGTGTTTAACCTGATTGACGCGGTATATATTCCAATTTTTATGTCTATTGGGGGCTATTCGTATTTGGGGACTGTGAAGCAAACAGGAGCCTAAGGTTTCAAGGGCACTTGTGGATTTTTGATGTTGGATCCCATTTTATCAAAAGATAGGCGAATTGTCAACTATAGTGAGACTTAGAAAAACAGACATTCAATTGTCACAAATCATTCGTGTGGGAGGGGTTTGTAACCCCGATTCTTGTGGATAGCAGTGCGGACCTATTCCCGATAATGCGCTCAGAAAACGTTAATTGTAAAATCAACTATAGATTCAACAATAGACATGCTATAATTATTGGATATGTTAAAAAATCGTAATCTTTTATCCCTAAGTTAAAAGTAACAATCTATCTGAAAAAAGGGAGTCGCAATCAAGCGCGACTTATAGGAGGCACCATGTTTTTGGCAAAACGGTATCTGAATTACATGCTCGCTATAAGCACGATAATCGTGCTTAATTTTACGGTGATATTGATAGGTGATGCAAAGATTGATGAAAATACGATTCAAGGTATGTGGACCTTTGAAGAGGGTAAAGGTGAAACCGTTACGGATCTTTCTGGAAACGGTAGCGATGGTATATTTGTTGGCGATATCAAATGGGTAAAAGGCAAATTCGGCGGTGGTATAGAGTTCAGCGGCGTTGACGCACAAAACCACGTCCGTATCGGAACGAAAGGGGATCCCGATAGTTTGGCAGCCTTGAATTTTAAGGACTCCGAGGGTTTCTCGATCCACGCCTGGGTCTTTGCAACGGCACCTCCCAACGGAAAATGCGTTATATGGAAGGGGCATGGATGTTCAAGTTGGTCACAATATCTACTTGGAACCGGTGCCCATGAAAATGTCGGTGGGCGAATTAACCAAGCTTCGTTTCATTATCGTATCAAGAGCGCGCCTGAGAGATTTGAAGCACTCGGAGACCCACTTCCCGAAAATGAATGGGTTTACCTTGTGGGTGTATGGGATGGCACAAAAATCTATATCTATGTTAATGGTGAACTACAAAACAGCGCAGACGCAGTAGGACAACCTTGGGATTCTTTTGAGGCGGTTTATATCGGTGCAGATGCGGGGTGTAATGCTGGTAAGGGGCGGTGTCATTGGAGCGGGATCATTGATGAAATTGTCATCTTTAATGTGCCACTCTCTGCGGATGAAGTTAAGACACTCGGCAATGGAATTGAAGGTGTTTTGGCAGTAGATGCTGCAGGAAAAACCACTACCACTTGGGGTAGACTTAAATCAGCGAAGTAGAACCCTCTTGATAGTGACCCGCGATACTTTAGTAAATTGTAAATCCTTCATTTAGCCAACAGCGTCTTATTTTTTACAAGAAAACCGAAACGCTTGGCAACTAAGACAAAAACTAAGTATCCTATGTTTCTATTTGACAGGGGTGCATTGTGGGTGGTATACTATAAGATAGAAAGTATTTCAGGGTTATGTGGCTGAAGTTGTGAATTGGGAACGATTTTGTTTTGTATCTAAGGAGGGAGCCTGATGTTTTTATCTAAAAGTGTACGAATAGTGCTTGCGAGTTTTATGGCAGTCTTTTTGTTCATAGTGCTGCCGGGCCTTGCCGAAATTAATCCGGATAATATCACCGGAATGTGGCTCTTTAACGAAGGGAAAGGTGGTACCGCCGCAGACGCATCGGGAAACGGGAACGATGGTGAAATCCATGGTGCGAAGTGGGTAGATGGAAAATTCGGTAAAGCCCTTGAATTTGATGGTGTTAGCAATTGGGTTGAAGTACCGCACTCAGATACTGTCGGGTTTAAGGCGGGTGTATCTTTCACAATCACCTGCTATTTCAAAGGCAGCAAGGTCGGCGGTTCGCTCGTCGGCAAGAACTACGAGGATACATCACAAGCGACACCGTGGTATCTGCTTTGGGACAACGGAGCTAAAAACACCGTAAGTCTCTATTTGCGGGATGGTGCCGGTACCAGTTTTCCTGCCCATGGTACTACGCCTATCGCTGACGAAAAGTGGCACTTTATCGCTGGCAGAGCGGATGCAGATGCTGGCAAAGCCTCAATATGGGTAGATGGCAAAATGGAAACCGAGGTCGATTTCAACAAAAAAGACGGGTACGGCACCAGTGAAGGCGTGTTTCATGTCGCACGACACTATGACCGGTATACTGAAGGCATTATTGATGATGTTGCCCTCTTCAATGTCGCTCTTGAAGAAGAGGATATGGATGCTCTCATGAGCGACGGGGTTGAAACTGCTGCTGCTGTTGAACCTGTAAACAAACTGACAACAACGTGGGGCAGAATCAAACAGCGGATAGACAGATAGAGGAAAGCCAATGAAACGGATACTGACTTTTTCGGTGCAGCTTGCAAACCGAAAACTTGCTATACAAATGTTCGCGTTCGCGCTGCTGTTATTTGCAGGATTGAACTGCGGGACAGAGAATCCCATTGAGGAAACCGTGGATACCACCTCGGTTGAAACCATCGCGACAGGATCTTTTTATGGTGATGTTGAATTAATCGAAGGTGTAACTATCTACATGCGTTTGTTGAAAGCTGGGCAAATCCTTGCACAAATTGAATTTGAAATGCACGGCGTGAAGGCAACAAGTACGGACGCGAACATCCACTCTTCTACACAACAGGGAATCGGAAAATATCACGTTAAGGAAGCTGAACAGGGAGACTACACTGTCCAGATTTCAGCCAAAGGATACCAAACGACGGAGTTGAACGTTACCGTCATCCCAGACCAGAGTATTTCACTTGACAAAGTTGCACTTGCCGCATTAGAAACGCCTGTTTCACATCTGCGCGGTGTTTTGACAAACGCAGCATCCGGTGAACCGCTTGCTGGGGTCAACCTCCAACTTACAGATGACGCTGGGGAAGTTTACGATACCTTAACAACGGCATCTGGGATTTTCACCTTTGAAAATCTGCCCGTGCAGCAACCCTTTACGTTGACAATTGCGCACGTAGGTTATGAAGATAAGGAAGTGGCGGTGCATCCGATACCAGCTGATGAAACACTGGAACTGACTGTTGAACTCACCGCACTCCAGGAACCCGCAAAGTTGGATCCAGGTCAAGGGTTGAGTATTGGAAGCCAGGCACCGGACTTTGAATTACCAGATGGCAACGGTAAATTACACGCATTTGCTGATTATGCTGCTGATAAAAACGTCGTCCTTATTTTTTACCGGGGTGGCTGGTGACCGTTCTGCAGAGGGCAACTCGGTGAGTTGCAAGACAACTATGCGAAGATTCAAGCTGCAGGCGCGGAACTCATCGCTATCAGTTCCGATAACGAAGGCGATACCAAACGGACGGTTCAAAATCACGGGCTCAAATTTCCGGTGCTTTCCGATAAGGACAAAAAGGCGATCACTGCCTACAACGTCGTTGATCCTGGCAACAATCGGATCGCACGTCCTGCCGCCTATATCGTTCGGAAGGACGGAACAGTCGCTTGGAAATCCCTTAATGGTGTAGCGGTGCGTGTGCCAACAGCGGAAATTCTCACGGAATTGGGTAAACTTTGATGAAACCTAACGACAAGGTCATAGCAGACATTATTGCTGACAGCCAAGAGATGGAGCACTATCAAAACACGCTCGATCGCCGGCAGTTCTTAACTCGACTTGCTGCCGGTGTTGGAGGTATCGGGGGCGCGCTTAGCACACTTCCAGCGTTCGCACAGCTGAGTAGTGGACAATTGCAACCCGACACTGCTACGGAGACAGTGCCTCTTACGCCTGTCGTTGAGGCTATTGGTAAGAAGGTTTGGGATAACGATCAGCTCGATGAAGATGCCGTGAGTGAACTGATGGATCAGGCGATGATGAAGCTGACTGGACGTTCCTCCGCTAAAGAGGCGTGGCGAGATATTGTGCTACCCGATGATATTGTCGGCATAAAAATCAACCCGCTTGCTGGACCAGAGCTCAGCACACATTCCATCATTGTTGATAAAATCGTTGAGGGTTTATACGGTGCAGGTGTGCTTCGGAAACAGATTATTATCTGGGACCGGTTTGAAGACCATCTCTTGAACGCCGGTTATCCAATCAACAAGGATGAGACCGATGTGCGAACTGTTGCCTCCGACATGGAAGGCATCGGGTATGACGATGAAGTGTTTTATGAGAGCGAAAAGGATAGTGTTGCGCGTCGAGAGAATGAAAGCACCCGTTCTCGGTATTCCCGAATTGTTACCCAGCAGGTTGATGTGCTCATCAATGTCCCCGTTTTGAAGCACCATGCGATGGCGGGTGTGAGCGGATGTTTAAAGAATCTCGCGTTCGGGAGTGTTGATAACACACGCCGATTCCATGGAAAACCGCGCTATTGCAACCCGGCTATTGCCGAAATTCTGGAGCATAAGGTCCTGAAGGAGAAACTTGTTCTTAATATCGTTGATGGTCTGGTCGCCTCGTTCGATAAGGGACCGACATATCACGCCGAAAGCGCGTGGAAATACGGTAGCCTTTTTATCAGTGCCGACCCGGTTGTTCTTGACGTATTGGTGCTTCAGACAGTCAACCAGAAACGCGAGGAGATGGAGTTAGATTCTGTGTCTAAGCTCGCGAACCACATCAATACGGCGGGTAAGCTCGATTTAGGTACGAATACACTGGATCAAGCGGATCTTCGGAAAGTTGAGGTTTAATTATGATACACAAACGTGTTTTTCTTTTTTTGCTGCTCGGTCTCTTCTGTGTTGCTATCACGTTTTCAGGATGTACCGTGACTTTCACACAGAGTGACACGCTCCAACTCAGTCTATCAGAGCCGACAGATAAGGCAATGTCTCTTGTTGCTGAGTTTGAGGCAGGCGAGGCGGACAACATCGCTGGCGATGTCACACAGCAGGCCGGAAGTGTCTGTGCCGGTGGTGCGTGCATCATCTATTAGCACGTTTTTAACCGTTTCTCTATTCCCCAACCAAAGTAGGGCAGTTTGGTTTAAACCGGTAATCTCAGTTTTCTGTAGGTCCGGTAGGTGCCCCTTAGAAACCCTATCTGTTATCCTGTCCCCTTTTAGTGATGATTTCCTCCCAATCCCAGAGGAGTACCGTGCCATCCCAACTACCGCTGGCAAGCATTTTCCCATCGTGTGAAAACGCCAACGTTTCTATCCTTTCCGTATGCCCAATAAGGGTCCCAAGGTCGGTGCCAGCCTTCACATCCCATAACTGGATGTGGGGTGGCCAATTTTTAGACTCAAGAAGGATTTTTCCATCCGGCGAGAAGGTCAACATAGTATTGTGTCCAAGCTTGATAGGAATTCGACGGCGTTCTTGTACACCTGTTTTCGTTACATCTGACAAGACAATACCGTTTGGATGTCCATCATAAGCAAGGGTTTTCCCATCGGGTGAGAATGCCAAGGCAGTGGTATTCCTGATATTGGGGGGTGTGATCTCTCGCTGTGTGGTAACGTTCCACACCCGTGTTTGGATGAAAGTCCCATTCGTAGCAAGCAGCGTTCCGTCGGGTGAAAACACCAACTTTCTTTCGGACTGATCTGCTGCGTTAAAGTTGAGCAGCTCAGCACCAGTGTTTATATCCCACGCACGGATACCTTGATGCGGCATGCCAGCGGCGAGTATCTTGTTGTCAGGTGAAAATGCAAGCGCATTAGCGGCGCCTTGAATATCCTGCCAAGGAATATCCTGCCAAGGTCCGGGAATCTGTTCATCAGTGGTTATGTCCCACAATTCAATGTTACCGCGATCGAGTCCGCTTGCATAGTATCCTGCACCGAACAAATCAAACACAATTCTACCACTACCGCCTCGACTGGCAAAGCGCGTGGCATCGTGTGAAAACGCGACGGGTCTAGTCAAATCATTCTTTGCTTTAATGAAGGTCGTCAATTCTTGTGCTGTTTTGAGGTTCCATACTTCAACAACGCCTGTGAAGGCTACCGTTGCGAGTGTCATTCCATTTTCAGCAAAAGCGACGGCTTTCACCCATTCTGTGTGTCCCGTGGCAAAGGTAGAGTGTTCTTGCCCAGTATCAGGATTCCAGAACCGGATGGTACCGTCGTAGCTGCCGCTTGCCAATGTTTTTCCATCGGGCGTGAAGGTTAGCGCACTAATACCGTTTGTATGTCCTGTCAGTGTCGCGCGTTCGCGTTGCGTGTCTACATCCCAAACCTTGATGACCTTACCCGAGTCTCCTGTGGCAAGTATTTTTCCATCCGGTGAGAATGCCAATGCAGGAACCGACCCTTCATGCCCCTCAAGTGTAGCAATTTTGGTGCGCTTCTCGGTATCCCACAACCGCACTGTTTTGTCTTCACTTCCACTTACGAGGATTTTTTTATCCAATGAGAACGCCAATGCCAAAATATCTTTGTCCTCCGGATCATCACCCCAGTCTTCAAAATGGTGCTCCGTGCTTGCATCCCATAATTGAATTGTACCGTGTCTACTACCAGTAGCAAAGGTGCTGCCATCTTTTGAAACCGCCACTGGATTGTATGAGCTCTGTGTAACTGACAGCTGTGTAACTATATCCAACACTTTTTTGTAAGTGTTGACATCCCAATAGGTAATGTTACCAGATTCGTCCAAGCTGATAAGTATTGTGTTAGTCTTGGCGAATGTCAGCGTTGATATTGATTGTATTCCTTCAGGCAATGTGAGTGTCGCAAGTTGGCTGTCGGTATCCAGATCCCATAACTGGATAACAGGGTTGATATACCCACCACTTGCGAGTATTTTTCCATCTGTTGAGAATGCGAGTGCATTGACTTGTCCGGGGTGTTCTGTGAACAGCGCAGTCCCTTTCCCATCGGGTACATCGTATAACCACGCTCCGACATCGGTTCCCACAGCGAGACGGGTGCCATCGGGCGAAAACCGCATGATGTTAATACCGCCTTTTCCAAGTCGTGCGATTGCGCCTTCGGGTAACCCGACTTTCGTGTTGTCTTGTGCGAAACTGGTTAGAAGGAATACGACATTTAGCAGGAAAACTGTAAAGAGAAAGCGTTTCATTTTGCCATCTCCTTTTGGGATGTAAGCGAGCGATTGATTTTCTTTGTGCTACGAGTTTTCACGGCAGTCGTTTATATAGGGTCCACTGTGGCAAGAAGGATAGTAAAAGGCGGGCTGATGCGCCCGCCTGTGATGGAATTCGGTTTGAACGATACTGTTGCTAATCTGTCTTGATGTCGCCCCAAGTTGTGGTTAAATTCCCCTCTGGGTCTACCGGAAGCTGCCCCTCTTCAAGGAAAATCGTCCACATGATGACCGGGTCTCCGATGACTTCATCAATACCGAGCAATTCCACTTTTCCTTTCGGATAGGGTTCATTGGATTTGTAGATGATATACTCGGTCGGTGCATGGGGTGCATCGAGCATCAGGATTTCTTCAGTATCCGTGTAGTTCTTTGTAAACCAGCCTTTGGGATCTTGTCCACGGTCTTCTGGACGTTTATGTCGGCTATCCCATGCTTGATAGATATAAGCCGGCCGGTCGATTTCAAACGTCAATCGATAGTCCTGTCCACCCGGGCAGTCCGCTGACGTAGACACCTGCGTTATCCGAGAAAGTCTTTCGGGATGTTCGTAATCGTGTAATCCCTATCGTGGAAAAATTTCCCCTTTTCTTCCAACTCAGTGGCTTGATAGGCCCCTCCCTTATTGTCTTCTATGTTGGTGACTTCCACCTTCTCAGCGAAGGCAATTACGGAGACAACAAGGAACAGTGTTGCCATGCAAACATAAATCAGTCTCATTTTACCCCTCCTTTGCGGATTGCTTTTCAAACTCTACAGAAACCTTGAAAAAAAACACCGTTTGTGTAATACTTAGATTATACAACACTTTTCTTGAATTTACCAAAATAAATTTCTCTATGGAAGAAGGAAATCATAATGGTTGAGCATATCGTCCTACTCAAGTTGAAGTCGGAGGTTACTAACGCGCAACTGGAGACCTTGTCCGATGCCCTTATGGGAATGGCTGACGAGATCCCCGGCATTGAATCTATAACTGCTGGCACGAACAACAGTCCTGAAGGCAAAAGTCAAGGGTACGCGTACGGGTTTATCGTCCGTTTCACAGACGAAGCGGCACGCGATGCATATCTCCCACATCCTTTTCACCGTCAGGTAGCAGGCGAGCACATCCGTCCACTTGTTGAGGATGTCCTTGTTTTCGATTATTCCGCTTAATTCAACACAATAACTTTGGCATCGCTGTCCGCGGTCCCAACACGAAATTCCCAATCTCTTATTCTACTGCGAGATCCTTTTTTAAGGTGTCTCTCTCGTTCCTTGGAGGTCAAATACATGAGTTGGAACATAGTCGTCGTTGTTTCAGATACCCTACGAACCGCATATCTCAGTCCCTACGGTAACGATTGGGTTCGGACACCGAATTTAGCACGGTTTGCCGAACAGAGCGTCAGGTTTACGAACGCACACCCGGAATGCTTACCGACGATTCCGACACGCCGCACCCTGCATACCGGCAGACGCGCCTATCCCTTCAGTACGTATACGCCTGTACCGTGGGACAACGTCTATACTCCGGGTTGGCAACCGATGTCGTCCGATGAACCCGCAATCGCTGAATCGCTCGTCCAAAATGGATACCACACAGGCTTTTTCGCCGATGTGCCGCACTATTTCGTACCCGGAATGAATTTCACAAGAGGGTTCCGACAGTGGCAGTTTGTCCGCGGTCAAGCCGAAGACAGATACCGTGGCGGCGCGCACGCCGATCCGGCATTGATCTCTCGATACCGCGGGAATCCAGCACGTATCCGCTCACATATTGTGAACGTTCAACCCGAACGGCCAGAGGAGACATGGCCCACTGCCCGATTGTTCCGTTCCGCAATCGAATTCGTTGAGCATAACCATGAAAACACACCGTTTTACCTCTACGTTGACGGGTTCACACCGCACGAGACATGGGAAGCACCCATCCACTACTACGATCTCTACGGTAGCCGAGAAGATCGGGAACCTATCTGCCTCAACCTCCCCTATGGTTCACTCAAAGATGAGGAACTTGAGGAACGGCTGCCGAGCGTTAAAGCCAACTACGCCGGTTTGGTAACCCTCGTGGATACGTGGTTTGGAAGGTTAGTGGATACGATTGATCGCCTCGGACTGCGCGAAAATACGTTGATTATGTTCCTCGCAGACCACGGCACAAACTTCGCAGAGAATCCGGATAAAGCCACCGGCAAGCCTGCCAACTTCATGTATCCGGGCACAATGGACATTCCTATGCTCGTGAGTCACCCGTCTGGGATAAATGGTGGTACAACGTGCGATGAGTTCGTCTATACGTTGGATGTGCCCGCCACAGTCATGGCGGCAAGCGAAGTTGAACCTACTGGCGAGATTCAAGGACAGAGCCTACTCCCGCTCGTTGAAGGCAAAGGCGGTTTTGAATCGCGTGAATACCTGACCTGTCGTTATGTCAACTCTGTCTGGTATAAAGACGCGAAGAGTTGGTATTTCTCCAGCGTCGATTTTAATGACGGTATCCGGCTGTTTGACCTTGAGTCAGACATCGACTGCCAGCACAACATCGCTGACCAAGGCGCAGAGCGAATCGCGCTTGCCCAAGAACGAATCTTAGCCGATGCAGGTGGACATCTACCGCACTACAAACGCCAGGGCAGGACGGATGCACTCGGCAGACCGCAGTTCGCGGAGGCGTAGTTTTAGGTATCTCTCACCTGACCGCTGGCGAGGATTGTATCCTCGTTCTTCTACAATGTCTAATTAATTGTAGATTTTACTATAGTAAAAAGGCACTGCGCGAATTCTGGGAACAATATCCTGACAGCCAAACGCCGCTGAGACGTTGGTTTAAGCTTATTACCAAAAATTCGTTTGGAAATTTTACCGAATTGCGCGCAGTGTTTCCAAGCGCAGATCTCGTGGATGATTTAACTGTTTTTAATGTTGGTGGCAACAAATATCGACTGATTACTGCTGTTCATTTCGATCGTAATAAAGTTTATGTTCGCAATGTGTTGACACACGACTGTTTATCGAATTCGCGTTTCTTATATTCAGAGCGATTTCTGTGCTTTTTTCAGATATACACAGAGATCCACCCTATTTGGAAAATAAGATGAGGTAACATAATGAAAACGACACTCTATTCGATAATAACGCTATTCGTTGCTTTAACGCTTCCGTTTGCACAAAAAACCTCGGATGCTCAAACCAATGCATGGAACGATTGGTTAGATAGACAAACTGATTGGATACTGGTGGATGCCTTAGAAGAGTGGCAAGAAAGGGATTTGATTGCAGAACTTGATGAGAGCCTGCTGACATCCATCCGCTCGGGTATTCGTGCACAACTCAAGACACAAATTACTGAGACAAAAAAAAAGTACGCGGCACCTTACGACATGAATGGATATGGAATCGAAGCGACGATGGAAAACACAGGGCCTCGGAAACATTTTGGTCCCCAAACTGTTGAAGCACTTATGGAGTCGTTTCATGAGGAATACAACGTCGTGCTAACGTCTTTTCATGGGGAGGCATATCTTGAGGAATTAGATGCGAAGTACCCGCCGGACGAATGGATTCAGATGTTGCTTGATAAAGAAGTCGCTATTGCGGATAGCGATTTTTATACGCGATTCTTGTCAATGCGGGCCAGCGTGGTCCATCTTGAAAATAAGCCAGAGGCGTGGACATCTGGAAAACATGGAATTTCACCAACAAACGACTTTCATACGTACAGAAACGCTTTTGTGAATCGGAAGATTTGGGAACACCAACAAAGGCGAGCAGCCCTGTTAACTGACCCGAACATAATGGGTAGTGGATTCTTTGGGGGGCCTGAAGCACAAACCTTTTTCCCACACAAAAACGGACGCGTCTACGTTAAAAGAGACGGAGACACGTTTGTGTTTTCAGGAGAGAAACTTTCTCCAAAACAACAATTTGAGCTGCTTTCTGAAGGCATAATTCCGGAAGGACACGAAATCATCTATCTTGATGAAAATTCAAATCTTCTTGATAAACCGCCAGTGCCTATTTCTCCTGAAGCACTCCTGAAAACTGGTATACCTGGACCACCGTGGGACGCAATTGCCTCGGAAGGTCGCGCGTCAGAAGCACGTAGTGAAAAAGCAATAACTGGTGAACATTTCCATGTTCACGTGGAGCATCCTGACCGATTGATAACACCAATTTCACCAAGGTGGGAAATACGCATCCATCGTAAAGTTGGAATTCAAGTCCAAGACCCGCGGCCGGTGTTTAAGGGCCCACCGAAAGACGATAGATAGTGCAACTGTGTCTGATAGCGTGGTGCCGTTACACACCTTATCAGATGCAAAGACGAGCCAACGACATGCGCAAGTGCCAAATCAACATCCGTCGCACCCAATCCGGTCAACGTCTCTGTTGGTTGATCCGTCAGGGACTCCATGACATAAAGAATATGACACAAGAGGTTGAAGAACATGAGCATTATTGCAAAAGATATTCAGACCCATTGGCGTATTCTTCAACCGTTATTTTCAATTCGTGATGAGGCGGAATACGATAAAGCCATTGCCACCTTAAACGCACTGATGGATGAAGTGGAGACCAACGAACAACACCCACTTTACGAACTCCTTGATACACTGGGGACAGTCATACATGCTTATGAGGAGAAACATCATCCGATCCCCGAATGTAACGGCGTTGAGGTGCTGAAGTTGTTGATGGAAGAATATCAGCTTGAGCCAACGGATTTGCCAGAACCTGGTACACCTGACACTGTTTTGGGAATCCTCAACGGGAAGCAGGATCTGACGGTCACGCACATTCATGCTTTAGCAGAAACGTTTCAGGTTTCGCCTGCAGTGTTCGTGTGAATCCTAAGGTGTCAAACCGTCGTTTTGAGGTTTTCGTCAACTGTTCCAACAATAGGCTAAAAGGGAGGATTTTCAATGGATCCCCGATTCTCTCAACTCAGCGATCATCTATATATCCACCACGGACATGTGAACACAGGTATTCTCCGTGATGGAGATCGCGCGCTGCTCATTGATCCGAGTGGTACTACTCTTCACACTACGCTCGCAGAACTCGGTATCACGAGCGTTGAGCAGATCCTCTTTACACATCACCATCGCGACAATACAACCGGTTTTCCGATAGCAGATCAAACCCGCGTCGGCGTGCCGGAGAAAGAGATGGAATGGTTTACTGAGGTCGATACCTTTTGGAACGATTCACAATACCGATGGCACCTCTACAACTACCATCCACACAACCTGATGCTTGCCGATGCTGTCCGAGTGACAGATACGTATGCCGACGGGGCCCAGATTGCGTGGGGTTCAGCATCGCTGACAGTCCTTGAAACACCCGGGCATACCGATGGCAGTGTTACCTACCTCATTGATGTTGGTGGCAAACGCTTCGCCTTTACCGGTGACCTCATCTACGACGAAGGTCAGTTATGGGAACTCTATAGTCTACAGAAGGGACAGCAGACCAGCGACTACCACGGGTTTCTCGGTGCGCGGGATGAACTGAAGGAGAGTCTTGAAAAGGTCCGTCAAGCATCGCCAACTGCGCTTATTCCGACGCACGGTGTCGTCATGGACAATCCAGACAGGGCAATTGACGCGCTTTTGGAACGGTTGGTGTACTGCTACGATAAATATGTGGCGATTTCTGTGCTCCGGCACTACTTTCCGCAGCTTTTTGCCGAGTTTGAAGGACATCCCGGACACATGCCGATCCGAGAGGGCAGGCCTGCCCCTGAGTTTCTACGTCACTTCGGCACAACGTGGTTGATTATCTCCGAAACGGGAGAGGCTTTCGTTATGGATTGTGGTTCACCGAATGTGATTAAACAGATTCAACAGTTGCAAGCGGACGGCGAAGTTTCGGAGGTTACACAGTTTTGGGTAACGCACTACCACGACGACCATGTTAACGCTATCCCCGAATTTCAAGAGACTTTCCCGTGTGAAACGATAGCAGATTCAGTTGTCGCAGCGGTCATCACAGACCCGATCGGCTTCCGATTACCGTGTATTTCGCCATCGGTCACTCGGGTAGATCGCATCACACAAGACGGTGATTCTTGGCAGTGGAATGAGTTTACAATGACAGCCTACCATTTTCCGGGTCAAACCTATTATCACGGTGGGCTGCTTGTTGAGGGACACGGCGTACGGATGTTCTTTGCGGGGGACTCCTTCACGATGGCAGGGATTGACGACTACTGCTCTGGAAATCGGAATCTGCTCGGTGCGGATGTTGGCTACGAAAAATGCCTGCGTCTGATTCAGGAACTCAAGCCGACGCATATTTTTAACTGCCATGTCGATCCAGCGTTTGATTTTACCGATGCTGAGATTGTGTGCATGCTTGATACACTCGCTGAGCGTGAAAAATGCTATACCGAACTTTTCCCTTGGGACCACGCCAACTACGGCATGGACGAACACTGGGTACGCTGCTATCCTTATGAACAAGAAGTTGCACTTGGCGGAACAGCACAGTTGCGCGTAGAGGTAACGAACCATTCGGACGAGCCGCGTACAGTAGCTGCACAACCAATTCTTCCCGCATCATGGGGTATGGAAATTGTTCCCAGAGAAACAACGATTCCACCGAAGGCAGACGGATATATCGATTTTTCGATTCCGATTCCACTGCATAGTAGTAGGCACGCTCCGACGTGCCGTCAGGAGTCCGAAGTATTAGAAAGAGTTGTCGTTCCCGTAGACCTCACTTATAACACTCGTCCACTCGGTCAATTTCGAGAAGCGATTTTTGTTCTCACTGGAGGTTAAAAAACACGTGCTAAACTTATCACATGCCACTGTTGACGTTGCTATTACCTGTAGTGATTTCGCAGCGTCGTTGGACTTCTATCACAATAAGTTGGGTTTTGACATTGTACTGGATCTGGAGATTCCAGATGATCTTGCACGCGATGTCGGACTTGCACCGACTGGATTTCGGCAGGTCCGTCTTAAGGCAGGCGATACGCTCATCAAATTGATGGATATCGAATCACCACCGCCGACACCGACAGATGCGTTCTCGGCAGGTGTCCGCTGGCTCACCTTTTTTGTAGAAGACGTTCAGCAGACCGTCAAAGACTTAAAACAGAACGGTGTCGAATTTCTATCTGAACCTATAAGCGCGCCGGATGCCGGCGGTGTTGTGTGTGCACCCGATCCAGATGGCATTTTGATTGAACTTGTCCAAATTTGACCCATACGCGCTCAAATTTTGCATTTACATTGTATGAGAGCCGTAACGGAATTTCTTATCTTCTTAGTCCAGAAAACGTAGCCTGAAACGAAGTGGAAGGCGACTTGATACAAAGGAACGTGAATGCCAAACTCACGTTGCTTATCCGCAAGGAAAACTAAAAAAATGAGAGCGTTGACTGATTCCCAAATCCACGATTTTAACGAGAACGGCTATCTCTTAATCGAAGATGCGCTTACTCCCGATGATCTAAACCCATTGATCGAAGAGTTTGAGGAGATTGTTGACATGGGAGCGTCCCAACTCTATGCAGAAGGTGAGTTGGACTCTGAATTCAAAACGGAAGGGTTTGACACCCGTTTAGCAAAAATTACGGCGCAGTCCTCAGTCGTGTTTCAGAAGGTGTTTAGCGGTGCGCACACGGGTCCGGCACTCTTTGAGTTACTCGTCAATCCGAAGCTCCTTGACATCGCCGAGTCGCTCGTCGGACCAGAGATTATGTGTCATCCCGCATACCGGGTGCGCCCTAAACTTCCTGAGCACGATCGTACCCTCGTTCCGTGGCATCAGGATGCAGGCTATATGGAGCCTAAATGCGATTCGGTTTTACAGCTCACGATCTGGATTCCGTTGATAGATGCCACTGTTGAAAACGGCTGTATGGAAGTTATCCCGCACGTCCATCGGGACGGTGTTTTCCGACATCGTCACTCTGAGCGTTTTTATCTTGAGATACCGGATGATGCATTACCGGAAGTTGAACCGGTAGTTGTCCCCGTCAAGTTTGGCAGTGTCCTTTTGTTTACGAATCTAACGCCGCACCGTTCTATCCCGAATGTCAGCAACCAAGTCAGATGGAGCGTCGATTCACGCTATCAGGACGCGGTGAAACCGACCGGCTATCAACCGGAAGCGGGTTTCCTTGCCCGGAGCCGACTGCACCCTGAAGAGGTTGTTACTACACCTGAGGAATTTAAACGGGTTCGCGATGAGCATCAACCCGGTCCCGGTCCAAATCGCTGGGCGAACAAGGAGAAGAGTGATGCGTAATTTCAAACGATTATCCCCACTTTTCATCGTTCTCATCTTCCTGATTAGCGGTGCGACACCACCAGCTGAGGAACAGAAAGCCCAAGAGGTTGAACTCCATGGCAATATCGTCTGCTTAGCGGAGGAGATGCACACACACTATAAAGTCGAACTCTTTGGTAATCATGAGCATCTATACGGTGTCAAGACCGAGGATGGGAAATACTACACGCTTTTACGGACATCGTTAGCCGAGGCACTCTTTGTTGATGAGCGGTTGCCTGAGAAGGACTTGGTCATCAAAGGTCGGGTCTTTCCAAAGACGCAATTACTGGAGGTAACCCGCTTTTTTTCTATCCGCGACGGTGTTCTCCATGATCTCTACTATTACTGCGATACATGCTATATCCGGACGGTTGCACCTGGGAATTGTGATTGTTGTCAGGCACCGGTGGTGCTTATTGAAAGACCACTAAATGTTGATTCCACAATACCGTCGCCATAGGTGTAGGTTCTTGATTCCATCATAGGTGTCAATTTGACAAAAAAGGACGGACTTGATTCCCAGGTCCGGTAGGCGCGGTTTGCAACCGCGCCGGGTTCTATCAGCAAACCGTGTATGCCCCAAAACTCTCTTGAGTCCCAGAGGGACGGCATTTGTGTAGAAACGTATCTACAACAATGAACAAGCCCCGTAGGGGCGGCATCTATAGAGGCTACAAAATACCGCGAAATATCCCTAAGTTGACACCTATGGTATAGGTTCTTGATTCCATTATCAGAAAAGGAATGCGTTCGTCATGTCTAAAAGCGTAAAACTACGAGTTCCGTTTGCCTTTGATGGTGAAAAAAAGTTATATGATCCTGAGGCAGCAGAGAAGGGAAAACGTTATTTTTGTCCTGCTTGTCAAGATGCCGTTATTCTCAAAAAAGGTGAAATCAAAAAGGCACATTTTGCGCACAAAGTCAGTGAGACCTGTAATCAGGAAACCATTCTCCACAAGACTGCTAAACAACTTATTGTTGATGTCATCTCTGATTGGAAGTCGGGTAAAACTGATGCCCCGGCATTGAAAAGGACATGTGAAATTTGTCGTCAATCCAAGGATCAATCTCTACCGGATAAAGTAGAGTACGCGATGTTGGAATATAGAATGTCTGATGGTTTCGTTATAGATGTTGCTTTAATGGTTGAAAACAAGCCTGCTGCCGCGATAGAAATTAGAGTCAGTCATGCTGTAGATGAAAATAAGGCAAAATTGCTTTCTGTTCCATTTATTGAATTGGAGGGGCAAAAAATCGTAGAAAATCCTACTGTCTTTGAGCCGATTCTTGACCGTTTCTTGTCGTTTACTTGTGGAGCATGCAAACAAGCCAAAGCACGGTTTGAGATTAAAGTTAAGGAAATTGCGAAACAGACTGGTGTTGAACTCCCCACCTATTATTACCGATATGGATTTTGTAAATGCTGGAAGTGTAAACGTGAAATCATCGTATTCGCCTGGCCCAAAACCTCCGAGTGGGACAAATCCGCTCCTAAGGTAAAACCAGTGCCACAAACGATTCAGTATCGTTATTCAAATACTGTGGGTAATAAGTATTGGGTTAACACTTGTCCACGCTGTAGGTCTATTCAAGGTGATTGGCATCTGTTCTCTGAGCCTGATGGTCCGTTTTTTGGGATTCGTTGTGAGGAAAATTCGCAAGAGGCATATCGTAAAGACATGCAAAATATTACGCAATAAGTAGATATGGGATTGAAAAAAGTTGTTGGAAAACCCGATTAAACCCTTATATTTAGAGGGTTTTCGCTTGATTTAATTCCTTGAAAAATGGTATAATAATTGCAGTTAAAAGGGAGGCGGTAACCTCCCTTAAATCCAAAGCGGAGTTGCTTCGGAGTATCACTGCTGCTATTATACCTAAAATCGCAGTTTTTTAGCAACTCCTTTTGAAATACAGAGGAGTTTTTTCATGAACCTTATTGAGGTTATGGAGCGTTACCCTGACCAAGAGAGTTGTATTGACCACTTGGAGCGTATTAGGTGGCGAGGAACACCTGTTTGTCCACATTGTGGGTGTATAGAGGTGGTTCGCAAGAAAGAGGATGGCGTAGGGCGTGTGGGACGGTTTCACTGCTCTGCATGTAAAGCATCGTTCAAAGTTACCTGTGGCACAGTCTTTCATGGTACGAAAATAGAGTTACAGAAATGGTTTCTCGCGATTTCATTGATACTGAATGCGAAAAAAGGACTCTCAAGCCACCAGTTAGCGCGTGATTTAGACTTGAACCAAAAAACAGCGTGGTATATACTAACACGCATAAGGGCAGAAATGGCAGATAAAGTCAACTCTATCATGCTAAAAGGCATTATAGAGGCAGATGAGACCTATATCGGTGGGAAACCCCGCAAAGAGAACAAAAAGGAAGACCGCGAACCCGCACCGCGCGGACGTGGTACTTCTAAAACTGCTGTGATCGGAGCAGTTGCTCGTGGCGGTCAAGTCGTTGCAGAAGTCGCGAAAGGATTAACCGGTCGCGATATACTCGAATTCATTAGGCGTGTTGTGAATGTCAAAGAATCTGAACTTATGACGGACGAGTATCACGCCTATAACGCACTTAGCCGTGATATGAAGCACGAGGTTATCAATCACCAAGAGCAGTATGTAGACGGCGATAAGCACACGAATACGATTGAGGGCTTCTGGTCCCTGTTGAAAAAGGCGTATTATGGTTCTCACCACCATTATAGCACAGGATACACACCGCTTTATGTCGCTGAACGCTGCTATGTGTATAACAACCGCCACCGAGAAACTATCTTTTGGAAGTTTATAGAGGAGGCTGTATAGGAGTTGACTATGGAAAAGTTCATAGACCTTTTTGCTGGTGAGGTATCACGAATTTACCAGAAAAACTTTAGCGATAAACCAAGTGGAGACATTACAAAAATTAGCGAAGCAGATATTCCATCACACGATATTCTTTGTGCAGGTTTCCCTTGCCAATCTTTTTCAATTAATGGCAATCATACTGGGTTCAAAGATAATCGTGGTAGGCTCTTTTATGATATAGTTAGAATCGCTAACTACCATAAACCACCACTACTGATTTTAGAAAATGTGCGGAATATCCTGAAGATCAATAATGGCAAGGTTGTTAAAACTATCAAAAATAAACTGAAAAAAATAGGTTACAAAGTATATCCCTCGCTCCTTAATTCGTCTTATTACGGAATACCACAAGCACGCTCACGTGTTTACTTCATTTGTTTAAGAAAGGACGCAGGACTGAAGTTCTCTGAACCTAAGCCAACTCATGAAAAAGTGTTTCTTCGGGATATTTTAGATGACGATGTAGAAAATGACCTTATCATTCACCGAGAAGATGCGGAAATTGATAAAGATATTCAGCCTGAACCTCAATTTTGCCCTATTCGGATAGGTCAAGTTAATAAAGGAAGACAAGGAGAAAGAATTTATCACCCCAATGGGCATGCGATTACCTTATCTGCATCCAGTGGCGGTTTAGGAGCAAAAACAGGTCTTTATTTCATTGATGGTAATATTCGCAAATTGTCTCTTTCTGAATGTAAAAAAGCGATGGGTTTTTCAGAATCTCATTATGTGAGTGAATCTGCACAAGGTTACAAACAATTAGGAAATGCTGTCATTCCAAAGATGATTAGTCTGATCTATAGCGGGGTAAGTTGTAGTGAATAACGAGGTTGGATATATTGGAAACAAGAACGCATCTATTGGTAGGAATGGAGAGATATTGTTTAAGGACAGTATCTCCGAATATCCTGAAGTTACTGAAGCATTAAAAGTCGCATATAGGATTGATGGTCACTTCTCAGAATCAATGCGAACAAGCACTGGTGGAAAGTGTGACGTGAAACTTGGTTTTACTTGCGGGCGTAATATAGACGCAAGCATTAAGGCATATACAGGAAATGGATTTAACCAAATAACACGTTGGAGTATTGATAATTTCGCTGAACATTTTAACCTATCAGAACCTCAAAAAGAAGATTTAAGGACACTTGTCGTAAGAAAGAGTCATGATCCGTACAAAATCCCGTTGTTCCCGCCACATGTTCGAGAAAGATTCAAGGGTATTATCCAACCATCGAGTTCTAAAATAATCAGATTAGCATTTTCTGAAACTCCCGGTCGTGAAATTTTCGTTCTTTTCAGCAGAGATGAAAGCATTATGCGTATATGGAAAATGACAGATGTTCTAAATGCTATCTCAAAGTCTATAGATTATAATTCAAACGGAAATATTATGATTGGGGGGTGTGTCCTGTTACACCGAAAAGGTGGAAATGGTGAACATGTACCATCTCATATTCCTAAAACATCTCCCCAACATCCGGGTAATAATATAGGGATAAGTTTGCGTGTTGATAAGTTTATCGCTCTACACCATTCCAAGATACTAACAGAATATCAAATCTATTGGGGCTAATACTGTTATTTGCAATTTAACCCATCCCATATCTACTTATTGCGAAATATTATCGGTTACGCAGTATACAGCGGGATACTTGGGAAGGGTTGAGCCATTTAAAGGTTTTATGTGAATAATGCTATGGGAACTAGCCAACAATCTTTTCAGTTACGCTGTATCACATGGAATATAAAGGTAATAATTATGAAAGGTTTTAATTGGGAAAGAAATTGGGGTAAGGCAACTGATGAATCTGTGTCAGATAAGCGTAGAGACCTAATTTTTGAATACCTGAAAAAAGTGGTACTCAGCCATTATCCCATTTTAAATAAAATCGCGCATCGAGAGAAAGATGTTGAAAAATTAAAAGGACTAGACACGCAAAAACTGAATACAGAACTTATGGAACTTACGATAACCCTTAACGAAGAAGAACGTAAAGAAGCCCAAGATAAAATCGCAAGTCGAGAGAAGGATATTAACAGATTGAAAGAACTGGACGCACAAGAACTGAAAGATATGTCCGCAAAACTTACAGAAGATTTTGAACCAGCGGCTTTTGAAAGAACGAGGATTATTGAAGCAGCGATTGATGCTTCTGAGCACCCTGACTCTGAAATCTCTGAAATCCTACAATACCGATATAACGATTGGGATGCAGAATATGACTTCAAAACGGACTTTGAGAATTTCCTCTGGGATATCGCATACCAGCGTCTCTACCTCAGAGAGGAACTATTTCCAGACGATAATGTTTATGAGAACGTTGATCGTTACTTAGAAAATCCTTCATGGCATTCTCGTGTAATAACTGATTTCCTTTTGGTAGATCTTATTGATGCAGAACTCCTTTTGCTTGAAAAGGATTTTCATTTTGGTTTGTTTCCTCCGCGTTTGGCGAACCAAATGTTGGGCAGTGATTTATTTCTGCCAGTTATCATGCCAGAAACGGTGTTTTCGTGGAGGTTACCCCCAAAAGAAAGAAAAAAGCGTGATAAGTGGAGAGCCAAATATTTAGGCATTGGTCTGGTTTTACTTTATATCTGGAGGGGAAAATGGAAGGAGGATAAGATTCTTGACCTACTTCTAAACGATTATCCCTCTTGGGTAATTGGCATCGTTGCAGGTATCGCAATTTTTTCGCTTTCGCGTGCAATACTAAGTGTTTTGCTTGAAGTTATATACAGAAATATGAAGGTGAATAAAAGGGTTACTGAAGCTGCAGCAAAATTTGCTATTATACGTTTTGAAATCGCTGAGCAACCCTATCATGCTGAAACCTTAATCGACAGATTAAAAAAATTAGAGGAACTAAATCTGATTGTAAACAGTTTAATTTATGCCTTGTTAGAATTACGCAGAAAGCAATGAATCTATTATGAAGTTTAAGGAGGAAGAATGGAAAAACGACCCAAAATCGCTGCGATTGCGACGATTTATCATAAATACGCGCACACACAGCACATTGTTGATCGATTCTTAGAGGGGTATGGGTGGAACAGCCGACATCACTACCCACCAATGGATCTCGTTTCTCTCTTCGTTGAACAGGTTAAAGATAACGATCTTAGTCAAGACCGACTGGAGCGTTTCCCGACAATGAAGGGGTATCCGACAATTGCCGAAGCACTTACGCTCGGCGGTGAGGAATTGGCTGTTGACGGGGTCCTGATTATCGGCGAACACGGCGAATATCCGTCCAATGAGAAAGGACAACGCCTCTATCCGCGTTATGAGCACTTCATGCAGATGGCTGAGGTGTTTGAATGCAGCGGGCGCGGCGTGCCGGTATTCAATGATAAACACCTCTCGTGGAACTGGGAGTGGGCGCGTGAGATGTACGACATCTCTCAGTCTATGGGTTTCGCTTTTATGGCGGGTTCCTCACTGCCAGTTACATGGCGCACGCCTTCCATTGACATGCCGCTTGGTGTACCGGTCTCGGAGGCAGTCTGTGTTGGCTACGGCGGTGTGGACAGTTATGACTTCCACGCGCTGGAGACCTTGCAATGTATGGTAGAACGGCGCGAAGGTGGTGAAAGCGGCGTGAAATGGCTACAGGCGTATCGCGGTGACGCGTTCTGGGAAGCACATCACACCGGACTCTGGTCGCGAGAACTTTTTGAAGCCGCACTCTGTCGGAGCCATACGCTCACACCGTCGCGTCCGGGGTTTAACAATCCGTTTCCGACGTTGGACGAACTAAAGGACATTGTGAAAGATCCGATAGCGTATCAATACGAACACAACGACGGCTTGAAATCTACGATGATTCTGATGAACGGGTTGGTCCAAGATTTCAACTTTGCCGCTTATATCGGTTCAGGCGACGAGATTCTATCAACACAGATGTATCTCCCAATGCCACCGGCGCGGACGACGTTGGCGAATTTCTTCTCACCCCTGGTCAACAATATCGAGCAAATGTTTTTGACAGGCGAGGCGACCTATCCGGTTGAACGCACACTGTTGACGACTGGACTTGTTGCAGCGGGTGTTGACAGTCTTTTTGCTGAAGGCACTAAACAAGAGACATCGCATTTAGACATCGCCTATCAACCCACCGAGGCATCAACCTTCTGGAGGACGTAAGTTATGAAACGAATTGCTGTTGTTACGACTATCTACCGGTACCTATCGCATGCGCAACATTTTGCAGATCGTTTTCTTGTCGGTTATCCGAAAGAGGGCAGATGGCATCGTCCAGATATGAAAGTCGTTTCTCTCTATGTTGATCAGAAACCCGAAGGAGAGCAGAGCGAAGACCGTGCCAGAGAATTTGGTTTCTCAGTCTATCCCACGATTGCTGAGGCACTCCGGTGTGGTGGCGATGAACTCGCTGTGGATGCAGTGCTTTCGATTGGAGAACACGGTGATTATCCTACCAATGAGAAAAGCCAAGTGCTATATCCCCGATATGAATTTTTCAAAGAGTGCGTCAAGGTTTTTGAGGAAGACGGACGCGCCGTACCGATCTTCAACGACAAGCACCTCTCCTACAGCTTTGAGAAAGCGAAAGAGATGGTAGACGACGGGCACCGTCTCGGCTTTGGAGTGCTTTCGGGTTCGTCTTTACCGGTCACATGGCGATTGCCCGATGTCGAATTACCCTTGGAGTGCGAAATAGAAGAGGGACTCATGGTAGGGGTCGGCGGTTCGGATCCGATGGATTATCACGCCATGGAGGCGATGCAATGTATGATAGAACGCCGAAGAGGAGGCGAGACCGGGGTCGCCGCTGTCCAATTAATAGATGGTGAAGAAGTTTGGAAGGCAGGGGAAGACGGACGCTGGTCTCTGGAGTTGTTGGAGGCGGCACTTTCGAGAAGTGATACGCCGTGCGGTTTAACGGATGAAGATGGTCGGACGCAAGATATGATCAGTAACGGTGAAATCTACCGGCTTGTCGAAAATCCATCCGCCTATTTCATTGAATATAACGATGGATTAAGGGCAACGCTTCTGATGCTCAACGGCGCGGTGCGGGATTACTGCTTCGCCGCGAAACTGAAAGACGAACCAGTGCCGGTCTCCACGCAGTTTTTCTTAACACCGACCCCGAATGTCACTTACTCTGCCTGTCTCATCGCCAAGATTGAGGAACTTTTTGAGACGGATATCGCACCGTATCCGGCAGAGCGCACTTTACTGGTAAGTGGAACATTGGAGAGTTGTTTGACTTCGCGTCTTCAGGGGCATGTCAGATTAGAAACGCCGCATCTTAATGTTGGGTACCGCGCACCTGCGGAATCCCAGTATGCGCGGCGTTAAAATATAAGGGCGGGTCTGTGGATCCGCCCATCCATAATGTGTGGTGCGCAGCCTAATCTACATTATCAGATGTGAGATCCCATAAGAACACGATGCCATCCGAACTTGCACTTGCCAACGTCTTTCCGTCCGGGCTGAACGCTATTTCGGTAACACCATGCTGATGTGCTTTTAAGGTCTGAACACGTGTGCCAGTTTTCACGTTCCACAGCCGGATGGTTTCGTCCAGACCCGAACTTGCCAGTATCTTCCCATCCGGGCTAAACGCGATGCTATAAACATGTCCCTGATGTGCTTCTATCGTGCGAATGAGTTCACCCGATACGGGATCCCAGAAACGCGCAGTATTATCCGCACCGCCACTCGCCAATATCTTTCCATCCGGGCTGAATGCTACGCAATTTACAGAATCACTATGTTTGTCCAAGGTAAAAAGAAGGGTGCCGGTATGTACATTCCATACCCGCACAATCTCATCATCACCGCCACTTGCTAACAGCGTGCCATCTGGACTGAACGTGATGTGAGAGACAAATCCCCGAGGATCCAATACCTGATGTAGACTTTTACGCAGCTTCTGTGCTGCCTCTTTATCACCCTTTAGCATACGATCAGTAAGTTTCTGTATCTCTTCTGGATCACCCAATTTTTGATGTTTGGGCATCATACGTATAGGTTTCCCTATTTTTATATCCCACAAATATACAGTGTTTTGACGACTTGCACTCGCCAGCGTTTTTCCGTCCGGGCTGTATGCGATGCTTGAGACCCCGTGTTTATGTGCAACCAGTGGCAGTGGCGGCAGTCTGTCACCTGTTTTTATATCCCACAAATACACAGTATTGTTTGAACCGCTGGTTGCCAATGTCTTCCCATCTGGGCTGAACACAACGCCTCTGACAAGATAGGTATCACTCACAAGTGTCCGCAACAATGCCCCTGTCTGTGCATTCCACAAGTAGAGGATATAATCCCGAGTGCCACCTGCCAGCATTTTACCATCTGGGCTGAACGCTAAGCTATAGACAGGCATTATTGTCCGATCTACTATCTTTCTAAGTTCCTTTCCGGTTTCCACATCCCACAGGCGCACGGTGTCGTCCATGCTACCGCTCATTAGCGTTTTCCCATCCGGAGTAAATATAACGCGCTCGCTCCCCCATTGATGCCCTGACAACACTCGCAGCTGTGTCCCTGTCTGCACATCCCATAGACGGATGGTCTTGTCGGGACTTGTACTCGCCACTGTCTTCCCATCTGGACTGAACACTACATCTCCAACAACAGCACTATGCCCAGTCAACCTCTGGAGAATCTCACCTGTCTGCACATTCCATAAACGCGCGCTCTGATCCTGACTTGCACTCGCCAGCGTCTTTCCATCCGGACTGAACACTACAGTATAGACATCGCCCTGATGTCCTGTCAGTGTCCGAATAGAATTTCCGGTTTTCACATCCCACAGCCGGACGGTTCTGTCGAAACCTGAACTTGCCAGTGTTTTGCCATCCGGGCTAAACACTACGCTTGTGACACCGCCTTCATGCGCTGCCAGCACGCGGAGATTTGTGCCGGTTTCCACATCCCACAGCCGGATGGTCTTGTCTATACTACCACTTGCGAGCATCTTTCCATCCGGGCTGAATGCAACGCTTTTGGTAGATTTTTTATGTTCTCGCATCGTCCGCAGTTCAGCACCCGTCTGCGCGTTCCATAAACGGACGGTGTGGTCTTCGCTTGTGCTTGCTAACATCTTTCCATCTGGACTAAACGCTACGCTCAATACCCAATTCGTATGCCCTGTCAGCAGATTAAGTATTTTGCCCGTTTCTACATCATGCATCCAAATACCGATGTTACCCGCGACCGCCAAACGTTTTCCATCAGCGGAACTTGCGATATCACCTGATAACGAGCCTTTCCCGTGCCGTGCTTTCACGCCTTTGGGTAAGTACCTTAAATGCAAATCCTGTGTGTCTTGTGCGGAGGTGTTTTGCAAAACGACACATATCGCGAATCCAATCACTAAAATCAAAATCAATGTTTTTTGCATGAGAATTTCCTTTTTCAGAGGGATTGTCTTTAATTTAATGACAACATACGTTAGCAATAGAGAGGATATGATTATTGGTTATCGGTTTCAGTTGTCAGTTATCAGTGATAGTCAATCGGGTTTACAAAGTCCTCCTACCTATGAGGTGCACAGCCTAATCCATAGTATCAACTAAGATATCCCACAACAACACAGTGCCATCCCAACTGCTACTCGCCAGTGTTTTTCCATCCGGACTGAATGCTACGCTCGTAACACCATTCCGATGCCCTTTTAGTGTCCGCAGCTGTTTGCCAGTGTTTACCTCCCACAACATCACAGTGTGATTACCACCGTCACTTGCCAGGGTCTTCCCATCCGGACTAAACGCTATGCTACAAATAAACCCATGTGCTTTTAGTGTCCGGATGAGTTCGCCTGACAGGGCATCCCAAAAACGCACAGTATTGTCCGCACTGCCACTCGCCAGGGTCTTCCCATCCGGACTGAACGCTACGCAATAAACATTACTTTTATGTGTATCCAACTTCAAGAGTGGATCGCCGGTATGCACATCCCACGTCCGCACGGTGTTGTCATGACTCCCATTCGCCACTATGTTTCCATCCGGGCTGAACACTACGCTTGTGAACACATGTTGATTCACGAACCTCGTCTTTATAGGTTTATCTGTTTTCACATCCAATGTTATCTCATTTATACGTTTCCCTGTTTGCATATTCCACAAAAAAATATAACCCCTTTCATTCGCGCTCACAAACTTTTTACCATCAGGGCTAAATGCAACGTAGCAACTCGTAACGAGGCTTACTGGATCGGTAACAACATTACCTTCAAGCGGAGCCGGACGCACTGCCCCTGTTTCTACATCCCACCAAAACACGGTCTTGTTTGAGCTGCCAGCTGCCACTGTTTTTCCATCCGGGCTGAATGCGACACTATCGGGGGAATGCCACTCCACAACATTATCCGTCTGAAGAGACTCGCCCGTCTGCATATTCCACAAATGCACTGTATTGTCCCAACCGCCAGCTGCCAGTGTCTTGCCATCCGGGCTGAACGCGATGCTACGGATCGTCTGGGTATGCGCTATCATCGTCCGAAGTTCTATGCCGGTTTCTACATCCAACAGATGCACGGTGTTGTACCTGCTGCCGCTTATTAGCGTCTTCCCATCAGGGCTAAATGCAAGGCTGCTGCTACCCATCCTATCCCCTAACATTTGCAGATAGGTCCCTGTTTGTACATCCCATAGCAGCGTAATCCTATAGCTTCCACTCGCCAACAATTTCCCATCCGGGCTGAATGCTACACTAAAGAGATCATTATGGTTATGCTCATCTAATCTATGCAGCGTTTCGCCTGTCTGCACATTCCACAAACGGGCGGTCGTGTCAGAACTTACACTTGCCAGCAGCTTCCCATCCGGACTGAATGCAACGTCTAAGACTTTGTCCGTATGTCCTATGAACGCGTGCAGCGTTTTCCCTGTCTCCACATCCCACAGCCGAACGGTTTTGTCATTACTTCCGCTCGCCAGTGTTTTTCCATCTGGATTAAAAGCGATGCTTGTAACGCCACCAATATGTCCTTCAAACGTGCGGAGATGGATGCCAGTGCTTACCTCCCACAAACGGATGGTCTCGTCATCACTTCCACTCGCCAGCAGCTTCCCATCCGGGCTAAACGCTACGTCTATGGTTTTATCCTTATGTCCTTGCATCGTCTGAAGTTCGGTGCCGGTGTGTACATCCCATACACGGACGGTTTTATCGTAGTTTGTACTTGCCAACAAGGTATCGTCCGGACTGAACGCTACGCTCAAAACGCCATCTATATGATCTGGCAGTATCCAGAGGAACATTCTATCTTGAACACGCCGCTCACTCGAAACTCCATTTGTATACCCTGTTAGTAGGTTGAGTGGTTTGTCGGTGTCTGTATCGTATATCCAAATACCGACACTACACGGGACCGCCAAACGTTTTCCGTCATGGGAACTCGCGAAACCGCCAGTTATTGTGCCTCTACCGAACCGCGCTTTGGTCCCTTCGGGTAATCCGCGCAAATGCCAGTCTTGTGTGTTTTGGGCGATGGTATTTTGTGAAGTAATACACATCGCGAATCCAATCACTAAAATCAAAATCAATGTTTTTTCCATGAGAATTTTCCTTTTTCAGAGGGATTGTCTTTAACAGGACTTACGCAAACTGAGCAAATATCGGACTTATGGACACAAAGAAGCGGTGTTTTCCACATTTTTAACCCCCTAAATCCCCCAACCCCCCATATCCCCCCTTATCAGGGGGGTAGGGGGACTTTAAAAGGAAATGCGTAAGTCCTATTTAATTTGATTGCAGCATGCGTTAGGAATAGAAAGGATATGATTATTGGCTATCGGCTTCAGGTGTCAGCTATCAGTGATAGTCAATCGGGTTTACAAAGCCCTCCTATCTATGAGGTGCACAGTCTAATCTATAGTATCAACCGCGAGATCCCACAACAATATGGTTCCATCCCAACTTCCACTTGCCAGTGTTTTTCCATCCGGACTAAACGCCACTTCGATACTACCCATATGTCCTATCAGTGTGCGCAGCTGTTTGCCGGTGCTTACTTCCCACAACATCACGGTGCCATCACCGCCGTCACTCGCCAGCGTCTTGCCATCCGGACTAAATGCGACACTATTAACAGAACCTCGATGTTCTTCGAGCGTCCGGATAAGTTCACCCGACGCTGCATCCCAAAAGCGCACGGTCTTGTCTAAACTGCCGCTCGCCAGTATCTTTCCATCTGGACTGAACGCGACGCAAAAAACAGTATCTCTATGTTTATCTAACGTCAAAAGCGGATCGCCGGTATGCACATCCCACGTGCGCACGGTGCTGTCATCACATCCGATTGCTAACACAGCACCGTCTGGACTGAAGGTTACGCTTGTGAACTTATTTCTATACATCGTATCTATATGTTCATCAGGTTGCTTATTCAATGTTATCGTTCTTATCCGTTTCCGTGTTTGCATATCCCACAAATAGAGTACGCCTTTATAATGTGTACCCGCAAGTTTTTTGCCATCTGGACTAAATGCAACGTAGCAAGGCCCAGGAAAGCCTATGCTTGCTGGTTGGTACTCAGTAACACCTTCAAGCGGAGCCAGACCCACTGTCCCTGTTTCTACATCCCACAAAAACACGGTCTTGTCCAAACCGCTACCTGCGACTGTTTTGCCGTCCGGGCTGAACGCTACGTTTAGGGCAGAATGCCACTCCGTAACATTGTCCGTCTGAAGTAACCTGCCTGTCTGCATATCCCACAAATGAACTGTATTGTCCAAACCGCCACTCGCCAATATCTTTCCATCCGGACTAAATGCGATGCTACCGATGGACTGTGTATGCGTTATCGTCTTCCGAAGTTCTATACCGGTTTCCACATTCAATAATAGATGCACAGTGTTGTATCTGTTACCGCTAATTAGCGTCTTCCCATCAGGGCTAAATGCGAGACTTTTGCTATCGATGCTATCTCCCAACTTTCGCAGGTATGTCCCCGTCTGTACATCCCATAGATGGATCGTATGGTAACTTCCACCTGCCAGCGTCTTCCCATCTCGGCTAAACGCAACACTTAAGAAAGCATTGCTGTTACGCTCACGCAATCTATGAAGAGTCTCGCGTGTTTCTACATCCCACAAACGGGCGGTTTTGTCTTCACTCGCACTCGCCAGCAGCTTCCCATCTGGGCTGAACGCTATGTCTGTGATTTTCGAGCTGAACGCTGAGGCTTTATCCTGATGCTCTATGAACATGTGCAGCGTTTTCCCTGTCTCCATATCCCACAGACGAACGGTTTCGTCATTACTACCGCTCGCCAGTGTTTTTCCATCTGGATTGAAAGCGATGCTTGTGACACCCCCGAGATGTCCTTCAAGCGTACGCAGATGTTCGCCGGTGCGTGTATCCCACAGCCGGATGGTCTCGTCCTCACTTGCGCTTGCCAGCAACTTTCCATCCGGACTAAACGCTATGTCTGTGATTTGATTTTCATGTGCTTGCAGCGTCCAAAGTTCAGTGCCGGTGCGTGCATCCTGCACACGGATGGTGCTATCGCTGCTTGCACTTGCCAATAGAGTATCGTCCGGACTGAATGCTACATTCGTAACCCAATCTGTATGCCCTGTTATCAGGTTAAGTGGTTTGTTGGTTTCTGTATCATATATCCAAATACCGATGCTACAGGTTAATGCTAAACGTTTTCCATCACTGGAACTCGCGAAATTTCCTGTTATCATGCCTTTACCGAACCGCGCTTTCGCGCCTTCGGGTAAGTGCTGCAAATGCCAATCTTGTGTATCTTGGGCGATAGTATTTTTCGGAACAACGCATATTGCCAATCCAATCGCTAAAATCAAAGACAGTATTTTTTGCATGAGAAAGTTTCCTTTTTTCGGTTGGGAGTGTTTGTAAGTTAATCATTACGTGAGTTAGCGATAAAAAGCAGTATAATCGTTGACTATCTACAATAGGAAAAACGACATGGTTACAAACCGCGCCTATCACTGATGGCTGAAAACCGACTGCTGATAGCCATTGGCGGGTTTCGCTTTGTGTTACCCAACCTATGGGGTCATATCCCACAAAGTTATGACCCCGCTGCACACACTGATAAGTATTTTGCCATCCATAATAAATTCCAGATTTCCAACCCTACTATTACCTATGTCAAACATACGGAGCAGCTTCTTTCCGCTTATATCATAAATCTTCATAATCCCCTCCGCATCCGCAGTCACAAACAATTTACCATCGGGACTGAAGGCGAGGGTGACGATACTCCGCCTATGCGTGTGCGGAAATGGCTCCCGCTTGCCTGTGTCCACATCCCACAGATAGATATTTGGGTCATAAGCCGCAGCAGCGATCGTTTTTCCATCGGGACTGAAGGCGATGTCTACGATTGACTTGCCACCTCCACGCATTGCCTGATTTTCTTCAAACGGCTCGGTGTTCGATAAACGAATGACTCGCTTTTCTGCACCTGTGTGGCTATCCCATAAATGGAGGGTTGCATCCGTGCTACCACTGGCGATTGTTTTTCCGTCGGGACTGAACGCGAGACTCTCAACCCATCCCTTATGTTCTTTGATGATTTTCGCCTTACCTGTTGTTGTATCCCATAGACGGAGGGTATTATCAAATCCGCCGGTGGCGAATGTTTTGCCATCGGGACTGAAGGCAATACATGCGATCTGTGCCGTATGTCCTTTGAATGATAGTTTCGGCCTATCTATTTTCATGCCCCATAGGGTGGTATCGATTTCCGTGAGGAGCCCGTTCAAGTGTTTCGGTATATCTATTTTCATGTCCCATAGATAAGCAGTCTCGTCGGTCTCCTCCGTAGCGATTGTTTCCCCATCCGGACTAAAAGCGATATTTCCAACACGCCGGGTGTGGATTCTCTTTATTAGTTTTGGTGATGTGGGCACTGTGATATCAAATAGATACGGGGTGTTAGACCCACTCAGCGCTGCGAGTTTTTTCGCATCATGACTCAATGCAAATTTGGAGAAAGTGTCGTAATCATTTTCCACTGACAGCGTATTTTCACCGGTATTGACATCCCACTTACGTAGCGTTCCATGTTCGCTGCAACTGACGAGTGTCCGTGAATCCTTAACGAAAACGACAGCCGAAATGCGGCTTTGGTGTGCGGTGAGTATTTTGTGGCGCTTGCCTGTGTTTGCATCCCACAAATGGATACGGCCGTCCGCACATCCTGCGGCTAAAAGTTTGCCATCCTGACTATAGGCGATACGCTCGATGCCTGTCATATCGTCGGTAAGTGTGTCCGTTTGTTGCCATGTTTGTGTGTCCCAGAGAAAGATGTTGTTGCTTGAACTGGCACTTGCCAACGTGCTGCCGTCCGGACTAAACGCCATATTTTTCACAGTATTAGTGTGTCCTTTAAGTTCGTGTTTGCGTTTGCCTGTTGCTATATCCCAAATAGAAATGGTGTCCGGTCCGTCTCCAGCGGCGAGTAGCGTTCCATCTGGTGAGAACGCTATACTGTGAATGAATGTTTCTTTCTCGTCTGTTCTCTGAAGTGTTCTCTCTAACTTCCCAGTTTTCGCGTCCCATATACGAGTGGTACTTTCTCCACTACCGATTGCGATTTTGCCCATTTCTGGGTCGTAGGTGAAACAGATACCAGCGACAAATTCAATGTCTTGTAGTGCTTGTGAGGATGTGTCGGGATCCCAGATATGTAAGTAGGCAAAAGTATCGCTACGTGCGATGACGTTGATATCTGGTGGAAATCCGGAGTTATACAGCCTCGGAGTGCCGTGAGGGACAACGCTGGTGAGTTGCAATATTGTTGCATCGTATATCCAAATGCCTGTCCCACTGCTGATACCGATCCGTGTGCCGTCTGCGGAATGCTGAACGCCTCCGACACCTCCTTTCCCGATCTGTGCTATGATGCCTTTGGGGGGGACGAAGGTTTCTTGGGCAATGAGGATAGGTGTGTATATGAGTATTATCCAGAGTGGTATCAAGATCAAGGGTAATCTGTTTTTCATAGGTGTGTTCTCCTGTGTGGTGTGTTATTGATATAGGATTGAATTGTTATCAAGTTTGGCAGTAAATTGCCTGAATTACGGATTATGCCAAATCAACCTCGAATGTGCTTAGCAGCAGACGCTTCTGGTATTCTGCCTGATTCGTCGGCGCGGGCATGCTACTGTGCAAGCTTTAGGTCCCACAAATACACGATGCCACCATTTGAACTCGCCAATATTTTTCCATCTGGACTGAACACGATGCTTTGGGGACCTACCCTTCCCCAATGTCCCTCGAGTATCCTCAGATGTTTGCCAGTGTGGACATCCGACAGTATCACAAAGCCGTCATGAGATCCATGCGTCAGTATCTTTCCATCCGGACTGAACGCGATGCTATAGATAGACCGCCAATCCGCTTCTATCGTCCGAATCGGTTCACCCGACCCCGCATCCCATAAAAGTATGGTACTGCCCCGAGCAGCACTTGCAGCTATCTTTCCGTCTGGACTGAAGGTTACACTATAGAGTAGTTTATCCAACGTCAAGAGCGGGGCACCCGTATGTCCATCCCACGTACGCACGGTGTCGTCGTAACCACCGCTTGCCAACAAAGAACCGTCCGAACTAAATGCGATGCTATGGGCATTCGCTTGGTGTGCCTTCATCTTATTTATAAGCAGACCTGTTTGCATATTCCATAGATAGACGTAGCCACCACCATCTACAGCTGCCAGCCTTTTGCTATCTGGGCTAAATGCAACCCTTATGAACCCAAAAACGTCTCCAGGCAGTGCCGGAAGTGCTGCACCCGTTTTTATATCCCACAAACTCACGGTCGCGTCATAACTCCCACTCGCCAATATCCTTCCATCCGGGCTGAACGCAACGTCATTAACAGACGCTGTATGCCCTTTGAGTGTCCGCAGCAATGCGCACGTCTGGACATCCCACAAGTAGACGGCATTGTTCCCAGTGGCACCCGCCAGGGTTTTGCCGTCCGGGCTGAACGCGATGCTACGGAAATCCTGCGTATGCGTTACCATCTTCCGAAGTTCGGTGCCGGTTTCCACATCCCACAGCCGCACGGTGTCGTCCCCGCTACTGCTGATCAGCGTCTTTCCATCCAGGCTAAATAGAACGTTCACGGGACCAAAAGTATGTCCAGATAACGTCCGCAGCGGTTTCCCTGTCCACACATCCCACAGCCGAATAGTATAATCATAACTCCCGCTGGCTAATATCTGTCCGTTTGGACTGAACACAACGCTTGCAACAGCATTCGTATGCCCGTCCATTTTCCGAAGTAATTCCCCGGTCTGCACATTCCACAGGCGAACGGTAGCGTCACCACTTCCGCTTGCCAGTGTTTTCCCATCTGGGCTGAATGCTATGCTACGGACATCCCCTTTATGCGCTGCCACCACCCGAATCGATTCTCCCGTTTCCACATCCCAGAACTGGAGAGTCTTGTCCTCACCGCCACTTGCCAGTGTTTTTCCATCCGGACTGAACGCGACACAATCAACAAACCTCAGATGCCCTGTCAGGGTCCGACGGTGCGTACCAGTTTCCACATCCCACAGTTGTATAGTCCCGTCTTCACCTGCGCTTGCTAACAGTGAAACATCCGGACTGAACGCTACGGTGAGGATCGAATGTACATGTCCTTGCATTGTATGTAGTTCAGTGCCGGTGTGCGCGTCCCACAAACGGACGGTGCTATCCACACTCCCACTTGCTAAGAGCGACCCGTCCGGACTGAACGTTACGCTTATAACCCAATGCGTGTGTCCTGTTATCAGATCAAGCGGTTTATCGGTCTCTGTGTCGTATATCCAAATACCGATGCTGCACGGCACCGCTAAACGTTTGCCATCATGGGAAATTGCGATATTGCCTTTGATCTCGCCTTTACCGATCCGCGCCCGGACACCGTCGGGTAAGTGCTGCAAATGCCAGTTTTGTGTGTCTTGTGCGATGGTATTTTGCGGAATACCACATATCACCAGCCCAATCGCTAAAATTAAAAACAGTGTTTTTTCCATGAAAATTGTCCTTTTTCGGAGGGATTGTTTTAATTCATATTATAACATGAGCTCGATATAAACATTCAAATCCGCTATAAGTGAGAATATTGCGCAAATAATGGTTTAACCTTGAAGAAAACCCCCTAAATCCCCCTTATCAGGGGGACTTGCAGTCCGTTTCCTGACTCAAAATTCTTAAACCGAGTTCACGTTATTATAACATGAGGTGGCGGTAAAGCGAGGGTATAATTGACTATCGATTGTCGGCAGTCGAGCAAGGTTCAAACACCCTGGTGCGTTTTCCAAGCGCGCCTACCAACCTACAAGACTTTATCAGACGTGAAATCCCACAACAACACAGTTTTTTATTTTTTCGCTGGAAACGGAATGAATTAAAGGATCCACTTAGAAACAAGGAACAAATCTTTCCTGCTACTTAAAGACACAATTTCGTGGTAGAAAACGTGCATTTTGGGAAAAAATTAAATAAATTTGCATTTTTTAGAGGAATCTGCATAGGGTTCAAGCGAAAATTAAATAACACCAAATCCGAAATTTTGGTATAATCCACCCTATAATATTCAAATATTTGTTAACCAAAAGGATTAGAAAAATGAAATTCAGACGTGAAGACATTTTAACACAACTACGCGACAATATTGATGCTGGTAAACCCATCATTGGGGCAGGTGCTGGCACCGGTATCTCCGCTAAATGTGAAGCAGCTGGCGGCATTGATCTGATTATTATTTATAACTCCGGCAGATTCAGGATGGCGGGTAGGGGTTCACTCGCGGGTATGATGCCCTACGGCGACGCGAACCAGATTGTCGTTGAGATGGCGAGCGAGGTGCTACCCGTCGTTCCAGATACACCCGTCCTCGCGGGCGTCTGTGGGACCGATCCATTTCGCTTGATGGACATCTTCTTAAAACAGATAGACGCAATCGGATTTTCCGGGGTTCAGAACTTCCCGACAGTAGGGCTGATTGATGGCACATTTCGTCAACTGCTTGAGGAGACCGATATGGGATACGGACCTGAGGTGGAGATGATTCGGACAGCACATCAATTGGGCATGCTCACCACGCCTTATGCCTTCAACGAAACCGAGGCAGAACAGATGGCAGATGCGGGTGCAGATATCCTCGTCGCACACATGGGACTCACGACGAAAGGTTCTATCGGTGCAAAGACTGCCTTCACACTTGAAGATGCCGCTAAACAGGTCCAAGCCATCCATGATGCCGCAAAAGGGGTCAATCCAGAGATCCTTGTGATCTGTCACGGCGGTCCCATTGCTGAACCGGAAGACGCTACGTATGTTCTGGAAAATACCGAAGGCGTTGTTGGTTTCTACGGCGCATCGAGTGCTGAACGTCTCCCGACCGAACGCGCGATTACGGCACAGATTGAGGCTTTCAAGAAGATTCGGTTATAAGCGTAGACTTCGTCATTTTCACTGATCCAGATAGTTTTCATTAATATAGCGGGTTATTAACTCAATTTCTTCCTCTTCAAGATAGAGTCCGATATCTATCATCCGTGTTATGAGTTCGGTTGTCTCCTCTTCCGAACGCGGCGGATAGTCTTCTACATCGGTGATGGGATGACATTGTGAGCATCTGTCCTCAAAGAGCACTTTTGCTTCTGCTTCATCATAGGCGATGGGTACTGTTCCGGTTGCAGCTTCCGCTTCCATAGCGACAGTTGCGATTTGTGCAGCCTCCTTTGCTTCATCTGAACGCATCTGTTCCTGTCGCTGTTCCCGTACCGAAACTTGGATATCTGGTGTAATTGCGATGAGATATGCCGAGACCGTCCACTCTTCTTCCTGATGGATAGGTTCGCCGATCATCGGCTTTATCGCCATCCGATTGACAAGGCGGACCCAGTCGGTCGGCGTGCGTGGTTTCACGAGAATCGTCCGTAAGTCGTGACAGACAACACATTTGCGTTGTAAGACATGCTGCCCTTCCCGCAGTTTTCGCTTTGATGCCAACTGATCAAGAGGTGCTTCTGCGGGTAATCCGGCATTTTCAAGCAACTTACGGGTCCGCGCGATCCCCTCATCACTGAAGGCATTTGTTTGTGTCCGCAGTGCGGCTTCGCGGAATGTGAACGGCACTGACAACCCTATCAACAGATATGTGCAGATAAGCAGACATGTACCGATATAGGGCATCGATTCCTCAAAATGTCGAAAAAACCGGAGGATGGCGATCTTGACGAGAATCAGCACACCGATGGTAATACCGAGCATCAGGTGTGCGACAGTCCGTGGTGGGAGTTCGACTTGATAGTTCCATAAACGCGGCACCATGTGCCACATCATAAACACATAGAGGATCGCATACGCATAACCGATGAGTCGGTGGAGCAGCATCAAGGCGGGTGGTGCTTCACTCTTATGTGTCTCTTTGTTAAATGGGTAACCCCATAGTTTGAACATCAAGAAAACAGAGGCATTCGCGAGTCCTAAGAAGATTAAGCCGAGAATTGCGCTCGTTGAAGTAGACATAGCGGCTATTCCTTCCTACGTCTCCAATACGGGACGATTTAATCGAGAGTGATAGGGCTGTTCCATGACAGCACGTTGACGTTCATTTGCCCATTCTGGTATTTCGTAGGCGGGACGTACGCCATATTGCCTGCGGTGTAGCGCGTCAGAATTGAGCGTCTCGGATGGTCAGCAGTCCATGGCAGCGTGCCGTGTGTCACCGCCTCCGTGAAGATAATAACGTCACCTGCTTCACAAACAAGCTGCCGGATGTGCTCCTGGTGTTGCTGGTAGAGTCGCATCTCTTGTGGACACGGGTAGTTGCTCTTGTGGCTTCCCGGAATGACGATTAACCCACCTGCTCCGGGTGGCACATCCGTCAGCTGGAAGGTGACAACGGTCAAACCGTTGTGCATGCGTCCGTCTCGGAAGATGTAGTATTGGTTGGGATCGAAGCCGGGACCGGAGGATCCGTGAAAAATGAAACCTTCCGCGCCTTTGTCCATTGAAAGTAGGAACATCTGATGATCCATGCGGAACCCTCTTCCTAATATCTCGTTGAGATATGGGATAAGCGTCGGATGTGCGAGCATGTGTCGGAACGGGTCGCACCACGGCTCTTCCCAGCCGAGCATGCCGCCGAGTTCGCCTCTCCCCTGTTCGCCTTTCAGTTCAGGAGAACCGCCATCAAGTGCTTGATCGCGAGGACGGATACGCGCTTGGTCGCTATGTTTGTCAAGTGCTTCGTTTGCGAGGGCTACCTCTTCGGGTGTTAGCACATTCTTGATAACAAGGTAACCGTTCAGATCGAATAGATATTTTTCGTCAGCATTCATTTTTTAATTTTCCTTACGGTTAAACGCCGTGATATTGGGCTTTCACGTGCGTTTCTCACATCTGAAGAAACGCTCAAGCAAAAGCCTTGCGCCGTTGTTGCAGGCTTGGTTTTTTGATGCTATGCCGTACAGATCCTTATTTCAGTTGTGACCTCACCAGAAACCCGCGCGTAAGCGGAGCGGAGTGCAATCCAGGATCCCATGAATTAAAAACCCTCTTACGTTTCCAAGGCGGGACGATTTAATCGCGAATGATAAGGTGGTTCCATGACAGCACGCTGGCGCTCATTCGCCCATTCGGGTATTTCATAGGCAGGGACATACGCCATGTTGCCTGCGGTATAACGGGTTAGAATGGAGCGTCTCGGATGGTCGGCTGTCCACGGAAGCGTTCCGTGTGTCACCGCCTCCGTGAAAATTGCCACATCCCCAGCGTTGCAGACGACCTGTCGGATATGCTCTTGGTGTTCCTGGTAGAGCCGCATCTTTTGTGGGCACGGGTAGTTGCTCTTATGACTTCCGGGTATAACGATTAATCCACCGACTCCGGGTGGCACATCCGTCAATTGGAATGCGACGACAGTCAAGCCGTTGTGCATGCGTCCATCCCGGAAAATATAGTATTGGTTCGGATCGAAGCTAGGACCGGAGGAGCCATGGAACGTATGCCCCTCTGCCCCCTTGTCCATTGAAAGCAAGAACATCTGATGATCCATTCGGAACCCTTTTCCCAATATTACATTCAGATACGGGACGAGCGTTGGGTGTGCAAGCATGTGTCGGAACGGATTACACCACGGTTCCTCCCAATTGAGCATACCGCCGAGTTCGCCTCTCCCCTGGTCACCTTTTAATTCCGGGGAGCCGCCATCGAGTGCCTGTTCGCGTGGACGGATGCGTTCTTGCTCACTATGTTTATCAATCGCTTCATTCGCTATTGCTACCTCTTCAGGTGTTAACACGTTCTTGACAACGAGGTAACCGTTGAGATCAAATAGATATTTTTCATCAGCATTCATTTTTTTAACTTTCCTTGCGGTTAAACACCGTGAGATTGGGCTTTCACGCACCTTTCTCAAATCCGCCTGCGCCGTTGTTTCAGGCTACGGGTTTTGTGCTAATTTTGCACTGGATACCTTCACACTTGGGATCCCTAAGGTGCCTTCTGTACGGGCGAAATAACCTCGCCTCTACGCGTTTCAGGCTTGATTTTCATTTGCGGAGTTGAGAGTATCCCTCAATTGCGATTATACCGCGTAAGCAACGGAACCGTCTTCACGCAAAGGTGTTGTACCGGTGTTCATCGGTTGATAAGGATTTTGCTCGATTAAACTGTCGTCAAGTTCAATGCCCAAGCCCGGAGCTTCAGGAATCGGAATATATCCACCCTCTCGCTGATAAGCGACTTTATAGACAGCAAAGGCTTCGGATTCATCTCCCTTCGTGTATTCCTGAGTGATGAAGTTCGGGATACTTGTATCTAAATGCAGCGATGCAGCAGTAATGAGGGGGCCGAGGAAGTTATGCGTGACAACCGCGCTGTGATACGCCTCAGCAAGTGCCGCGATTTTCTTGCAGTGCGTTATACCACCCGCGAGACCGACATCCGGACGGACGTATTGCGGTCCGCCTGCCTCGAGGATCTCACGGAATTCCCAGATGCTTACATTGCGTTCGCCGATAGCGAGCGGGGTTGTCATCCGTTTCGCTAATTCCCCTTGTGTTGTAATGGTGTCTATCTGAATCGGGTCTTCAATGAAATAGAGGTTAAAGGGTGCCAAGGCGGATTCCAACACGATACTGTTCATCGGTGTCAGTTTCCGATGCACTTCGACAATCAGATCGAGGTCGGGTCCACCGCCTTCTCGCGCAGCAGCGACGAGGTCGCGGGCGGTCTTGACGAGCCGATCGACTGCCATATCTTGGAAGTTTCCGACCACTGGATCGAACTTGAGTGCCGTGAAGCCTTCTTCAACGGCTGCTTTTGCGGCTTCGTACATCGTTTCTGGAGTGCCACCGCCGCCGAGTAGATGCAACCGGATTTTATCACGACAGTTACCACCTAACAGCTCCCAAATCGGGACACCGAGGTGTTTCCCTTTGATGTCCCACAATGCGATGTCCACTGCACTGATAGCACCGCTCAGCGCAGTCCCGCGAAACGGACCCATGCGATAGAGGTATTGCCAATGATGCTCAATCCGCAGCGGATTCTGCCCAATAAGGTATTTCTTAAACGTGTTGATGATTTGATCAACGGCTTCTGGGTAGCCCCAGCAGGCGGTCTGTCCTACACCGCTGATACCGGTATCCGTATGAATTCGGATCACATAACCGTTTCTAATAAAAAACGACTCAATTTTATCGATCTTCATATAACTCCTCCTATAGAAGTTGATTTTTATTTTGCTGCGTTGTATTGTATCACAAGCGCGCGAATTTAACAACATAGAACTAAAAAATGCCCAGAGAAAAGATTGCGTTCTTGAAGTATCTGTGATATGATTAACTTAAGTTTTTCAACTGAAAAAATCTGGCTTACCATAACACCCCAAGGGAAACAAGGTTCACACACGGTTTCTGTAGGACTATTTAGTTTTAAATAAATTGTCGAATTGTCTCAACTTTTGAATTCTTTTTTCCAGTCCGGTGCGGTTTGATGAAGTTGAAGAAAATATTTCGGTAATTCTATATTTTTTCTAGGCCCGGTAGGTTCGGAATGTAATACAAGGAATGGAAATGTAATACAAGGAACGGATTTAGTCTAACCCCAGACTAAATCCAGTCTATTCCCAGACTAAATCCCCTAACCGAACCGGGCTGCCCTAAAAATTACCCAATTAAAAAGTTAATCTTCATCAGACCGCACCATAGGTGTCAATTTAGGGATTTTTCGTCGTATTTTATAGGATCATCCCTACAAATGCCGCCCCTACGGGGCTAAAGCATTCGGGCAAACGCGTTTCTACACAGATACCGTCCCTACGGGACTAAAGAGCAATCGTGTACGATGCAACGGCTCTCTTAAAATCCGGTGGGGTCTAAAATTAGACAAAAAAATGGAAAACTAAATAGCCTTGATTGTAATTCAATGGGTTGACACAAATTCGTGGGCGTGTTAATATAATGGCACGTTTCGGGAATCTGTGAGTTGCACGCTTCGATGGGGAGGCACATTATGGCGATGTATCGGACTGGGATTGTTGGCGGAAGGCGCGGTGTACACCACGCCCGACGTTATGAAGGCATCGAAAATATGCAGGTAATTGCTATCTGCGAGATTGACGAGGAACGTTTAAAAGCAGCAGTGGAAGAACTCAACCTTCCGGGGTATACAGACTATGTTGAGATGTTGGAGACAGAGAAACCGGATATCGTCCACGCTGTAACAGAACCGACAGTGCCGCGACATATTTGGGTAGAACCTGCCGCTGAAGCCGGGGTCAAAGCGTTGGTGATAGAGAAACCGCTCGCGCTCAGACCGAGCGAAGCAGAAGCACTCGTCGCCGCGCATGAAAAGACAGGGTTAAAGATTATCGTCAATCATCAACGCCGATATTTGCCGTTTGCTGAGAAGCTGCTGGAGTTCTTTGCCGACGACAGCCTCGGTGATATACACTTCATTCGCGCATGCACCGAAGGCGACATTACGGATATGGATACTCACCTGATGGATGTCGTGCTTTTCGCGCTTAAAGACATCCCAATTACGCACGTGTGGGGTGCCGTTCAAGGTGCGGAAATCTATGACGTGCCACATCGGCAATGTCCTGAAGACTTGATGGCGATTTATACGTTTGAGAACGGGGCGCGCGTCTTTTTTGAGTCCGCACGGACAGCGTTCGGAACGATTGATTTCCCCGGCAGTAATCCGCGGTGCAACCTCGATTTTTGGGGAACGAAGGGCAGAATGTGGTGGCGAGAAAACGGTTCATGGGGCTATCAGTTTGACGGTATGGCAGAACATTTTGTTGAGAAAACGCACTTCGGTGAAGATGACAAATTCGGACAGCGCGACTTTACACAAGCCATCGCGACATGGCTGGATGACGAAAACCGACCCCATCGCAATAGGTTAGAGTACGCGATGCTCGGTTTTGATCTGATTATGGCGGCGTATCGCTCCGCACTCATCGGCAAGCGGATTGCGTGGCCCCCGAAACTTTCTGATGAAGAGTGGGTTGAACTGAAAAATAGGGTAACTGGTGCATAAAATAAAACATGATAGCATGGAAACCATAAGACTTTGATGGACGGAAAATAGATGCTATAGGAGGCAATGGATATGCTCAGCCAAGCACAGGTTGACACCTTTCGTGAAAAAGGCTTTCTTCTCGGAAACCGTGTACTAAGTGACCAACAGGTTGACGAATTACGGTCAGAATTGGCGCGCGTTATTGATAATTACGAGAAACCTGAAGTGCCGCAGCCGGTGCGTATCGCCAATCTCGGCGGTAAAGAAGAGAGTCCGGTCTGGCAGATCGTTAATATTTGGGAAGCGAGTTCCGCCTACCATCGACTGGTTCACAATCCGGTCATTGTAGAAGAGATTGGACAGCTCATGTCGGCGACAGAGTTGCGGGTCTGGCACGACCAAATCCAATACAAACCGCCAAAGGTCGGTGGTGTCAATCGCTGGCATCAGGATTCGCCGTTGTGGGGGATTCTCATGCCGAAAACGAGTCAGGTGAGTGCCTGGGTAGCGTTGGACGATGTTGATGAGAGCAACGGGTGTATGCGGATGGTTCGCGGTTCCTATCATTGGGGAAGTCAAATGCCGTTTCTGCGAGAAATCCCAGACATCCATACAATGCCGGATCGTTTTGAAGATAACGAGTTAGCGGTGGAGTTCTGCCCTGTGCCGAAGGGACATGTCCATTACCATCACGCTTTGACATGGCACGGGTCCCATGACAACACCAGTGAGGGTCCGCGTCGCGCGATTGCGGTGCATTATATGACGGGTGAGACTGTTTATGATGAAGGTGGCAATCACATCATGAAACGTTTTGTAACCGTCAATGGCGGCACTAAATTGGCAGGTCACCATTTTCCGCTTGTGATGGATGCCGGGAAGCCAACGAAGCCGAATATATAAATCTTTTCTATTGGAGGGAAGTATGCTCAACCAAACCCAGGTTGACACATTTCGTGAAAAGGGCTTTCTTCTCGGAAGCCGTGTTTTAAGTGATGATCAGGTAGATGAATTACGGTCAGAATTGGCGCGCGTTATTGATGACTACGAAAAAACCGATGTCCCGCAGCCCGTGCACATCGTCAATCTCGGTGGCAGAGAGGCGAGTCCTGTCTGGCAAGTCGTTAATATTTGGGAAGCGAGTCCTGCCTACCACCGACTCGTTTACAACCCGATTATTGTGGAGGAGATTGGACAACTGATGTCAGCGACCGAGTTACGTGTATGGCACGACCAGATCCAATACAAACCACCGCAAGTCGGGGGTGTCAACATGTGGCATCAGGATTCACCGTATTGGCCCATTCTTACCCCGAAAACGAGTCAGGTAAGTGCTTGGGTGGCGTTAGATGATGTGGATGAGAGCAACGGATGTATGCGTATGGTCCCGGGTTCTCACCATTGGGGCAATCAGATACCATTCTTGCATTCCATCAAAGACATCCATTCTATGCCGGATCGCTTTGAAGATAACGAATTAGAGACAGAGTTTTGTCCCGTCCGGAAAGGGTATGCCCATTACCATCATTCCTTGACGTGGCATGGATCACATGACAACACGAGTCAGAAGCCGCGGCGCGCGATCGCAGTGCATTACATGACCGGCGAGACGCTCTACGATGAAAGCGGCAACCACGTCATGAAGTCTTTTGTTACCGTTAATGATGGCGATAAATTGGAAGGCGATAGTTTTCCACTCGTGATGGATGCTGGGAGACCGACGAACCCGAGTGTATAAGTCTTTTTTATTTAGATAGCAGTTGGTTGTCGGCTGTCGGCTATCAGGCAAGAGGTTTTTTGGTGAACTCTTACTGCAAGGCAACCCTCTTTCTGACTGTTCTCACTGCGAAGCATGCTGAAGGCTGATAGCCAATAAAAAGGAAAGTTAAAAATATGAAAGTTGTTGATGCAGTAGCAAAAGTCCTCAAAGCAGAAGGGGTAGAGTATCTGTTTGCCTATCCGGTAAACCATATAATTGAGGCGGCGGCGAAACTGGACATCCGTCCGATTATTGTCAGACAGGAACGGATTGGGCTTCACATGGCGGATGCGATGAGCCGAATGACCTCTGGCGAGAAGATCGGTGTCTTCTGTATGCAGAGTGGACCCGGTTCCGAAAACGCGTTCGGAGGGGTCGCGCAAGCGTACGGTGATTCCGCACCGATTGTGGTTCTGCCGGGCGGCTATTCCCGAAGTTTAACACAGATCCAACCGAACTTCAATTCTGCTCTGAACTATCGACACGTTACAAAGTCGTGTGAACAGGTCACATTGCCTGAAGCCGTCCCGGAGGCGATGCGGCGCGCCTTTACGCAAGTTCGGAATGGTAGACCGCGTCCCGCGCTCGTTGAATTCCCGTCGGATCTGTTTAATGAAGAAATTTCGGATGCCTTTGATCCGACACCTGTTCCGAGAGTGCGCTATGGGCCTGACAGCGCGTCGGTTGAAGCCGTTGCGGAGGCACTGCTTGATGCCGAGTGTCCTGTTATCTACGCAGGGCAGGGTGTGCATTATGCACAAGCGTGGGATTCTTTGAAAGAATTGGCGGAGCTGCTCGCTGCACCCGTAACAACAAGCCTTGGTGGTAAAAGCGCATTTCCTGAAAATCATCCGTTGGCACTCGGTTCTGGTGGACGTGCCATTCCCAAACCGGTGCATCACTACCTCCAAAAAGCCGACCTAATTTTCGGTATCGGATGTAGTTTTACCCGAACCGGCTTCGGTGTCAGGATTCCAGAGGGAAAACGGGTGATTCATGCGACATTAGACCCAGCAGACATCAATAAGGATATTCCGGTAGAAACGGCACTTGTTGGCGATGCGGGTTTGATTTTAGACGGATTGGTGGAAGCTGTCCGTGACCGTTCCAACGGTGCATCCGAGGCGCGCAGGGCTGCCGTCACTGGAGAAATTAGTGCGGTTAAAACCGAGTGGCTCGAAGAATGGAACTCTAAACTCACTTCTGACGAGGTGCCGATGACTCCCTATCGCGTCATCTGGGATTTGCTGCGGACTGTTGATGTCGAAAACACGATTATTACGCACGATGCGGGGAGTCCACGCGACCAAATGTCTCCCTTCTGGCAGTCTGTTGCACCGCTGACCTATATCGGTTGGGGCAAAACAACGCAGCTCGGTTACGGTCTGGGACTCGCCATGGGTGCGAAACTCGCGAGACCCGATCATCTTTGTGTTAACGTCTGGGGTGATGCGGCTATCGGCTTTACTGGCATGGATTTTGAGACCGCAGTACGGGAACGTATCCCGATTCTCTCCGTTCTTTTCAACAATTTCTCTATGGCAATTGAGATTCCGATTATGCCTGTTTCCACCGAAAAATTCAGATCTACAGACATTTCTGGCAACTACGCAGATATGGCAAAGGCGTTCGGTGGTTACGGCGAACGCGTTGAAACACCCGACCAGATTATTCCAGCGATCCAGCGCGGTATTGAAAAAACGCGGGAAGGCGTGCCTGCTCTCCTTGAGTTTATTACGGCAAAAGAAATTCAGATTTCCAGTTTCTAATTGGCTATCGGCTGTCAGCAGTCAGTTAAGAGGTTTCAGTTTAACCAAGTTCCTTCTTAACTGACTGCTGAAAGATTTGCGGAGCAAATCGTACTAACAACCGAGAACTATAAAAAAGGAGTACACGACTATGAAACCGATTATCACAGTTTTTACCGTCATCGCTCTGAGTTTCAGTATTAATGCGTGGGCATTAAACGATGACGATGCACTCATGTTGTATTTTACCTTTGACCAAGACGATGGTGGCAAGGTTAAGGACGTGAGTGGGAATAACCTTGAAGGTACTCTTGAAGGTGCCGTCTGGTCGAAAGATGGCAAGTTCGGTGGTGCTGTCCACCTTGAAGACACCGAAAAGTTTGTAGAGGTTGATGCTGTCCCCGAACTTGATATCACCGATGAACTTACGATTCAAGCCTGGTATTTCCCTGAAGAGTCTCAACCCGATTCTAACTTGATGGGACGCAGGAGCGGGGCGAATGTTGGCGGCTATTGTCTCCAATGGAGCGCGCAGTTTACCGGTGCCCCGCAAATTGAGACGTGGATTAACATCGGTGGATGGCAAGGTTCTCGAAATAAACAGAAGATTAAACCGGCATTGAAGGAGTGGCATCACGTCTCTTCTACCTACGATGGCGATATGATTCGCCAATACATTGATGGCGAATTGGATGTCGAATTTGAACCGCCTGCTGGTAAGATTAATAGCATTGATGTTGTCTTCCGTATCGGTAAGGCGCAAACGGGACTGAAGGGTATGGTCGGCTTGGTTGATGACGTGGCGATCTACAACCGCGCCCTCACTGTTGAAGAGATTAACCAAGATATGGAAAACGGTGTTTTCTTTGCCGTGTCTCCGAAGGATAAACTTGCTACGACGTGGGGCAAGTTAAAAATGTGAAGTAGATAAATATTCTCTGTCATAGCAGCAGTGCCACAATGCCTGCCTGTTGCCAAGTTTTATTGTAGGGGCGGGTGCTTGTACCCGCCCTTTTGTTCATTCTAAAAGGAGGAACCACTGATGAGAACCCAGGTGCTTATGATGCTATGTGTTTTTCTAAGTCTATCGCTCTGCTTCGCGGGTTACACTGCGGGTGGAAAGGGCAACGTAAAACAACTCGGTAAGCAGCTTTATGTCTGGCACTTCGACGAAGGTAACGGGAAACAGAGCGAGGAGGCGACTGCTGGCTTGGTCGGTGAATTCGAGGGAAATATCAAGTGGGCTGAAGGCATTCTCGGCGAAGCCGTGCAGATGGCGGGTGAAGTCGGTAAAGCCGATTTTATAGAAGTTGCACATTCCGATGAGATTGATATAGACGAAGCGATCACGATGATGGCGTGGGTTTATCCTGACGAACTCCCAGCGGGTGATCAGGCGAACAAATTCACCATCTTCTACAAGAACACCTATTATCTGCAAATTGAACCCGGAGAAGGGAAGCTTGCTTACTACTTCTACGAGACCAGTGTCCCTGGTTACCATATTTCTGACGGCAAAATCAAAGCGAAAGAGTGGAGCCATGTTGCTATTGTCTGGGATGGGAAGGAAGCCGGTTTCTATATCAATGGCGAATCTGATGGCACCGCTATCGCGCAGAAGGGACCCGGTCTAAGCAGAGCGGATAAACCTTTACGGTTCGGCGGTGAGAATAACGGGTGTTGTCCGCGTTTCTTTCAGGGACGTATTGATGAATTAATGTTAGCCAACTATGCGCTGACTGAAGCGGAACTCCAGAAGATTGTTAACGATACGCTTGATGTTTCGGCGCGTGGTAAACTGGCGACGATGTGGGGTAATTTGAAGAGATAGTAGTAGATTGTATCTGTCTACTTCCTATTGTAAATGGAGATGGGCGAGATTTCATTCTCGCCCATTTTTCGTTGCAAATAGGTGGGAATAGGCGTATAATAAGTTTAAGATCGTCGCTGGTAGGTAAAGATGATGCAGAAAACCAAAGAGATACAGCAATCACCAGATATTCATATTGCAGTGGAGAATTTTGGACCTATAGAGAAGGCAGAAATAGATCTCCGTCCGCTGACTGTGTTCGTCGGTGAGAGCAACACCGGCAAAACATACCTTTCCGCGCTCATTTATGCATTACAGCGCACTTTTGAAGGGATCCCGCGAGTGCCGTGGTCGTACTACAATACTTCCCGGTTTGACCCTATTTATTATTCCCAACCGGCTGACCTCTCAACTCAAACCTTGTTAGAAGAAACGCAAAAGGTAGTTAAAAAGTTGGCAGTGACTGGTCAACCGTTCAAGTTTTCAGATTTACCTATGTGGGTACGCGATCGCTTACAATATGGCCCCGCGCATTCTGAAATACTTGAATATGAACTCAAACAGTGCTTCGATTTTGAGTCTATTTCGGAATTGGTAAGGTTCACGAGAAGTCAAGGTGAGGTAATGAAGGTTTCTTTTCAGGTCCATGAGGAAAATCAAACCCTCTGGTCTTTTGATTTCTATGATTCCGAGTCCGGGACTAATGCAAACAAATTTATCAACGCGGATATAGTTTTGAGTTCCGAGGATAGGGAAATATTCCAAAAGGCACTTAACGTTAAAGATCAGGGAATTCCCCGCCGATTTATTATACCTGTATCGGCAACATCTTACTATCTACCTGCTGCTCGGAGTGGTATCATGGAAACCCGTGGGGTAATTGCTAATTCGCTTATAGATCTGCCTACTCCGGGCGGAAGGGAGCGTTTCCATGAAGATACGAGACTTTCCGGGGTGATAGCGGATTTTCTTAAACAAATCATAAGTTACGAGGAAGGGCGTGTGTCTTCGAATGAAATAAATGGGATTGCCGCCGTTTTGGAAGACGAAGTGCTTCGTGGAGAAATAGAGATCAATCGACCAGCAGGAGGATATCCAGAATTCCGTTACCGCCCACAGGAAGCAAAACAAGCATTGCGTATGAGCCAATCTTCATCAATGGTTTCGGAGCTTGCACCGCTCGTCTTATTTTTACGTGGGATTGTTCAAGTGGGTGATACACTCATTATTGAAGAACCCGAAGCGCATCTACATCCCAAGGCACAAACCCAAATAGCCCTTGCACTTGCCCGCTTAGTGCGAGTCGGTGTACGTGTGATTATCTACGTTTTCGGTTCTAAAACCCAATGCTTTAGCTTTGGGATACAGAACCGCCCTATTGAATTAGACCATGGGGCTATAGTTAAAAAAAGAGTTGACATTTCGTCAAAAATGTAGTATAATTAACATAGTCATTGATTGAGACGTGTAAGCAGTAGCTACCTTGCTACTGGTCTCAATCACCCTCTTACAAGGACAGAATGACTATGGCTAATATCCATTAAAAACGAACATCACAAAATCCGAATACGTTGAAAGATACGATATTCCTGAAACCTTGCGAGGTTCAGATTTTGTTGAGATTTCAAGTTCTGAAGCAAGAAATACTTGCCAGAAGTATCGGTCGGTCACGAAGGTTCAAGTGATTTTCCGTAGTGTGCCAGATGACCCGCACCGCGAGATTACACTCGTGTCGGTTCGGATTAAACCCGAACAAGCTCCCAAGGATAACGTCTGGACGATTGCGACGCTGAAGGGAGTCAGAGAAGCCAGTATCGCAGAACGTCAAATGGACGTCGTGGTATAACCTAAAAGAACCACTTGGGAGTTCCGTCAAAGGAATCCCAATCCTTTAGGTTTGGGAGGGGTCAAAACAACGCATAGTGATTGGCTCTTGGAGCAAATTGGCAACTTGATTCGCGAAGGCGAAGTGATGAAACTCGAAAAAAATAAGGCGGAACCGACGACTTGGTTGACGAGGGAAGAGGTCGGTGCGTGGTGGTTCCGTGAAGACAAGCCGGTAAAGGAAATTCCGTTTGAGCATATTGCAGGCATAGAGCCAAAGGAATACGGAGAGGTAGCTGAGAAACTCTATAATCGTTCGGTAGACCTCCGAACTCAACTTGAGGAGACAGTAGGAGGCACCGACGGTGAACAGGAGTGAAATCCTTGAAAGTATCCGAGATCAGATAGGTGAAGAAAACCTTTTTAATGGAAACTCATTTAGACGTGGTCAATGTAGTGTGAACTTAACCGATGTTTCGGAAGGTAATCGAGTTGTGGTAGATCTAGATGAAATATTCCCAGATGGACAGGAAGGGGAAGGTCGGTGCGAATGTGTTCTCTTCTATTTTGACAATGCGGCGAACCTCGTTGTGGTTCCGATGGAACTCAAAGGCGGTAGCAATGCTGAGGCGTTAAAAGCCGTTCGACAGTTGAAAGGTGGCGCAAATTTCGCTGCTGCCTACATACCGCATGGTTCTGAAAGCATTTGTCGTCCAATCCTATTTCACAATGGAATTAGCAAAGCCGAGGTTAGACAACTTAGTAAAAGTCAGTCGAGAGTCCGTTTCAGAGGCAAGTCGTTTGAGATTAAGACAGCACGTTGTGGTGAAAAATTAGCAGATGTGTTGTAAAGTGCCTGGAATTCACGGCAGTTCAGACACAATTCCCTTAAGTGCGTTTTCTTTTTGTGCAAGAGGTTTGAGTTCTGGATTGAGACTTACCGCCTGAGTGAGCGAGTCTATCGCTTTTTGGGATTCGTCCTCTAACGCGTAAGCACACGCAAGGTTATAGTGGAGTAGGGCAGTTTGGGGAAAAGTTTCGAGGGCGCGTAGGCATGCCTCGCGCGCTTCGACTGCTGAGTTCTGCCGAAGATAAGCAGTTGTTAGATTGACGTATCCTTCGACTCTATCGGGTGCCATCTTAATCGCTGTTCTAAAATACGCGATCGCTGCGGTGTAGTCCTCGGCATATAGATAGGCTCGCCCAAGGTTGTTGTAAACCAACGGTTCTGTCGTAAAGAAAAGCGTACGCTTCTTATTTTCTATAGCCTTTTGATACGCTTCAATCGCTTGTTTGGCTTCGCCTTTGTGCATCAGGAAAGTTGCTTTCCGATAGTGGTCGTTAAATTGGGTTTGGTGGTGCCAGATCCAGATAAACAGCACTGTTACTGCAAGGCAAAACGTCATGCAGACGATTCTAAAGGCTTTATTGGCGGGTGTCTGTTCAGAGGCTTCTTCCTCTGTAGACTCGTGCTCTGAAACTTGATTTTCGTTAGAAGTCATAATTTTTTGTAATCTCGTTGTCGTAAATCTTTGCTTTCACTAAAGGAACGAATAAAACATGAAAACATACGGATTTGGTATTATTGGGTGCGGAATGATCTCCGATTTTCACTCCGCCGCGATTTCTGAATTAGAACACGGTCAATTAGTTGCAGTCAGTTCACGGAACGCTGAAAACGCCAAACGACTTACCGATCGATACGACGTTGATAGTTACACCGATTATTCAGAGATGCTCAAACGGGACGACTTAGATATTGTCTGCGTCTGTACACCAAGCGGTGCGCATTTAGAACCTGCTGTTGCCGCCGCAGAAGCCGGTAAACATGTCATCGTCGAAAAACCCTTGGAAATCACTTTACAGCGATGCGATCAGATTATTGAAGCGTGCGATGCAGCGGATGTTCGACTCTGTGCTATCTTCAATTCACGTTTCACTGAAAGCACGCAACTCGTTAAATCCACAATTGAGAGCGGTCGGTTCGGCAAGTTGACCTTAGGCGATGCCTACATCAAATGGTACCGTTCCCAAGAGTATTACGACAGTGGCGGCTGGCGTGGCACGTGGGACCTTGACGGCGGCGGCGCACTCATGAACCAGTCCATCCACGCTATTGATCTACTCCAGTATTTTATGGGTCCCGTCAAAGCCGTTCAAGCGTTCACCGATACATTGGCGCACGAACGGATAGAGGTTGAAGATGCCGCGGTCGCCGCGCTCCGGTTTGAAAACGGTGCACTCGGTGTCATTGAAGGCACGACTGCTGCCTACCCCGGCATGCTTAAGAAAACTGAAATCTCCGGTACACACGGGACTGTCGTTTTAGCCGAAGAAGACATTGTAACGTGGGAATTCGACCCAGAACTTCCTGAAGATGCGGAGATCCGAGAGAAATTCGCCCAAAAGACGGATACCGGCGGCGGCGCGTCTGACCCGCGTGCGATTAACCATGCCAATCACCGACGGCAGATGGAAAACCTGATTAACGGACTTGAAAGCGATGCCTCGCATCTCGTTGATGGACGCGAGGGACGCAAAGCCGTTGAGATTATCCTCGCTATCTATCAGTCCAGTCGTGAGGGACGTCCCGTTGAATTGCCTTTGTAGCTGCAGCTACTACTATTGGTAATCAAAAACTATCTTAATCGCCTCGTCTTTCTTGTTGAGTGCCATTTCAAATCCGAGTTGTGCTTCTGTGAAAGGTAGATGATGTGTAATAATCGGCGACACATCCAAGCGACCTTGGGCAATCATATCCATCGCCAGCGGGAAGTCGTTCTGTGCATCCGGTCCAACGGACCCGATGAATTTAAGGTTCTTCCGGAAGAAATCCGCGAAGTGGAAATCGTAGATGTGGTCGTCCGGTACGCCGAAGGCGAGAAGTGTACCTTCACGTTTTAAGAGTTCAAGGCACTGGTTGATAGTTTCTGTTTGGTGACCGACGACCTCAACAACCAGATCCACCATCCTACCTTCCGTAATTTCTTCAATGACAGCGACAGGGTCTTCCTTAGCGGTGTTAATCGTATGTGTTGCACACATCTTCTTTGATACTGTGAGGCGGAAATCGACCAGATCAGTCGTAATCACTGTCTTCGCGCCGAGGTTGCTCAGCATGTGTGTAAAGAGTAATCCCATCGGTCCTTGTCCGATAACGACTGTATCAAGGTTGAGTAGGTTCGGGAGTTTCCGACACGCCCAAACCACAGTACCGAGGGGTTGGGACATCAGGATGCAATCTTTTCGTGGGAAGTCCATCAACGGCATCGTGACACTTTCATCCGAGAGGAAGTATTCTGAGAGTCCACCGACGTGGCGTGGTAGCGCGAGTACCTCATCTCCTATCTTGAATCTATCTGATTTGCTGTCTGTGACAACGCCTATCGCCTCGTGAATCGAAAGCCCCGCTCCAAGTGGGTAACTTTCTGCGGGGTGTTCGAGGACGAACGATGGCATATCAGTTCCGCAGATGGCACTGTGGACGGTTTTAATCATCACTGTGCCGTCGGGATAGTTGGCGAGGTTCGGTTGTTCTATGTCAATAATTTCGATCTGACGGGGTGCAACAATTTGCCCAGCTTTCATTTTTTTAATTTTCCTTGCGGTTCGGTAAGGCGGGTTAGGACTTTGACGCGCTTTACCGTAGATCCGCCCTCCATTTCATTATGGGCTATGGTTTTCTAACTTACGGAAGAGTTGGCTTCCTCTATAAGCATGATTCTCTGCCCTCTGCTATTGTTACAACTTCGCTAATGTTTTCAAAACGTGTTGATGGATTTTTCCGTTGGTTGCGACAATGCCGCGATTTTCATGCATCCGTTTTCCTGTCAAAAAATTAAGGGGTGCGCCGTTCGCGTCTGTGACCGTACCGCCTGCTTCTTCAACCACAATCATCCCCGCGGCGTGGTCCCAGATGCACTCGCGGTAATCTGGAAAAGCCGGATTTGGGAGACGGATATAAAGGGACGCTTCGCCGCGCGAAACGATGCCGTACTTCACTTGGCTGTCCATCTGGACAGGTGATGCTGTAATCCCGAGTGCGTTCGCAATCTTGGCGTGTGCCTCGCTGTCACCATGTGTGGACTCGAAACTCTCTGCGAAGCGGTGTACTGTTTTTGAGACGTGTACTGGTTCTAAAGGTACACCGGTTTTGGTGTAGAGTTGTGTGCCTTCACCGCGAATTGCAACAAAAAGGCATCCGCGCTCAGGTTCTGCAGCGTCCAGTCGGTAGGGTAGATTCGGGCACCCCAAAACACCGAGTTGAACAACACCGTCAACAATGTAAGCCAAGGCAATCGCGTACTGGTCGCGACGCAGAAAACCTTTCGTGCCGTCAATCGGATCAAGCGTCCAGAAACGTGGTCCAACTTCACCGCTTCCCCTATTAATCCATTCGCAAACAGTTTCTGCTGAAGGCGATGTGTCTTTGTAAAAACGGTTCACGTAGTCTGTGACGCGTTCCAAAAGCGAAGCGTTCTCTTTCAGTGCCTGCGCGTCCTCCTCCGCGACAATAGGGTCGTCAGCAAAAGCATCACCAATCGCTTGACATATCAGTGCCTGCGACCCGAAGTCTGCGACGGTTACAGGGCTCCGGTCTGCCTTTTGAATAGCATCTGTTGACACCATCTCGGCTTGCACCTGTTCACAGAGTTGTATTGCTTTGAGGACAGCATCAATGGCTGTTTGTAGTTTGGCTTTCGGTTGTTGGAGGCTTTCGTCCGTCAGCAAAGAAGATTTTTGATTTGACATTAATTTCCTGTTTGGTTTTAATAGTTGTCAGTACGATTTTCTCTGACTGCGAGGCATGGAAAATCTTTCGGTTATCAGTTATTGGACTGACTGCTATTTCAGCGACTGTTAAATTTATTCATTACTGTCAGAATGTCGTCTCTGACGAGGGTTTCAAGAGCATCAACGGCGCGATGTACCGTATGTTCTATCTCAATTTCTTCATCCTCTGAGAATTCAGTGAGGACATAATCGATTAAAGCACCGACGGGTTCACCAATGCCGATGCGCAAGCGCGGAAATTCTGTGGTGCCTAAGTGATGGATGATAGATTTCATTCCCTTTTGCCCGCCATCGGTGCCCTTCCGCCGCATCCGAAGCACACCGATGTCTAAGTGGACATCGTCGTAAACGATGCAGAGTTCCGGCAGCGGAATCTCAAACCGCCTAACGAGTGCCGCGACAGCAGCACCGCTGTTGTTCATATATGTCATCGGTTTCGCGAGGATGATAGACGCGTTGTGCCATGTTGTCTGTATAACAAGCGAGTTGCAAATTGATGCGTGTGTCGGTCGCGGCTCGGCATCTCGTTGGCAGAATTCTTCATAGAGCGCGTCGATCACGCGAAAACCGACGTTATGTTTTGTCTGTTCGTAGCGTATCCCTGGGTTGCCAAGTCCAACGATGAGTTTTACTTTTTTGTCCATGCTTAGTCCGGTTCGCGCCTTATATCGTTTTATTCGTGAAGGCGTAAAGGTTGCGAGAGGTTGAGGTGCCCGGCGATTGTTTTCACTGCCTCGCCATCAATTAAAATCTGAACCTGTTTAATGTCATCAGGGAATGCGTCAAAGATGGTTTTGAGAATTGCCGTGACCGTCAGAAATTCTGCTGTTGTGCCGCCAATATGTCCATCAGTGAGATGGCTTGAGAAGTCCAAGTACGCGGTCTGTTGGCTGTCGATGTAGACTTCGTTGAGTTCTGTTCCGCGAGGGATCGTGTTTCTGAAGTTCGGCGGTGTTTCCTGAATAAGTGCTCTGACTACCTGACTCAAGCGTGGCGTAAGTTCTCTATGGAGTCGTCGTTCGGTTTTAATGGGAACGAGTGTAAGCGTGGTAGCATCAAGCAGAAATAGATTGACCTCTTGCGGTTCCGGTGGCGTATCTGAAGGGTTGGCAGCAGTCGGTAGCAGTGGTGGTGCAATTGGCAGCATCACTCGCTTCGATCTTTCAATGAGCAGTAGTGTCAGACCGAGACAGATAAGGCCCGCAATGAGGGTTATTCCCCAGATGATTAAGAGTCTCGAAAATCCGGCACTGTTATGATGTTTCGCCATTTTTGTCCTTTGAGACGTATTCGTTGCTGCCTGATTGTCTATCATAGCTCTTCCTGTCATAAACCGCTTGATGTTCTATTATTCTATCACTGTTGTGGAATCCGCTGGTTGGTAGAAGATATGTATCGTTGTAGTGCGCGGGTAATCGCTTGTGAAAGGCTTTCGGTGTACTCGGCATTAGAAAGTTTTTCTAAGTCCTCGACGTTGGAAAGGTAGCCGAGTTCTAAGACAACGGCGGGCATATAGGCTTCAGATAACGCGATGAGTGGGAGGTCGATAATCTGAACCGGCGTTTCTGTTAGAAAGTTCAATTCTGTTTGTAATGCGCGTGCGAAGTCATGGCTCTGCTTTAGAAAATTAACTTGGGTGAGAATTTTTAACCCTTGCCCCGTAAGTGCTGGTTTGGCGGTACTTGGAAAACGGATTTGTCCTTTGGGATTGTTGAGGTAGATCCTAATGCCTTTTTCATGTGGTGAGAAAGACGCGTTACAGTGTAAGCTGAGGAAAAGTTGTCCTCGCTTCTGCTTAGCGACCTGAATGCGTTCGAGTTGTGTTCTTTTGGTATCTGTCTCGCGGGTGAGATAAATTTGTATGCCTTGCTGTTTACTCATCCGTTGAAGTTGTTTTGCGAGTACAAGGACAATGTTTTTCTCAAGGATCCCAGTGCTGCCTTCGCATCCTTGGTCATCCCCACCGTGTCCCGGGTCGACAATAATTGCCAAATTCTGAGGGGTGTCTGTCTCCACAGGGGTCCAAGTGCTTTTGGATCTTATCTGTAGCCTATTCAAGTTGGAGTTGTAAATGACATCAACGTCGTTAAGAATTGGTAGAAGTTGCTTAAAAAAAGCGATGGGCAGCATGGGGTGCTGAGCGATAATGATAGGCGGTGTAGAGAGTGTGAGTGTCTGTGTCTGTCCACCGGGGGGATCAATACTAACTGTCGGTTTACCCATTTGCAGGCGGATTTCCCAGCCTTTGATTTTAAGGGTGAGTCGTTTTCGGGGATGGTTATATTGATGGGTCATCGCGGGATCGATGACCTGCTTCACTGCGTCAACGGGGAGGTAGACCTGCTTTTCTCGGTGTTGCGCAGGCACTTCCGCAATGGTTTTCCCATCTGCGTCAATGAAACGGACGGAGGGTTCTTCGGCGATACTACTAAGCGTGGCAGCAAAAACAAGAATGCCTAAGAAAAGCACGCCGACTTTAAGAGGGACAGCGTACCTATTGACGTACTTTCCTTGTGCTTCCTTGATACAAACAGCGTTATTCGTCCTCGTCGTCGTCCCTACGTCTACGGGAGATAATTTCTGGTTCCGAAGGCTGTTCAGCAGCGGCTTCTTCACCTTCTTCACCTTCAACTTCACCTTCTTCACCTTCTTCAGCCTCTGGTGTTTCGTCTTCGAGTTGGACACGCGGCTGGCTGACCGTCGCTATAATCCGTTGCGGATCATCTAAGATTTCGATGTCCTCATCGAGGCTTAAGTCGCTCACGTGGATAGCGTCACCGATGTCTAATTCACCCACGTCAACCGAAATATCAGTCGGCGTTTGCATCGGCAGACAATGAAGTGCCACGTGGCGGAGCGGAAATTCGAGGACACCACCCTCCTGCACGCCGGGCGGATTGCCTTCCAAAACCACCGGGACGGCTGATGTTACAGGTTCATCCAGCGAGATTCTGATGAAATCCGCATGGACCAACGTATGCTTTTCCACTGGATGGCGTTGAATGTCTTTGATGATAACGGTTTCACTATCCGCTTCACCGATTATCATATTGATGATGACGTTTTCGCCGTACGTTCGTAGAAATTGGTTGAAGGTTCGTGCGTTAAGTTGAATCGGCACGGTGTCTTGCGCGCGCCCATACAATACAGCGGGGAGCCCACCTTTACGCCGTAGGTCGCGTGCGCTCTGCTTCCCGAAAGTGTCGCGTTGTTGAACCTCTAATTTTGCTTGTAGCATTTTGTTTTTTTACTTTTCCTTGCGGTTAAAATTCGTGCGTTTAGACTCCTGAGTGCGTTTCTTAAATCCGCACTCCATTTCATTCCGTGCTAAAGTTTCTGATATTATTGAAACTTGTGCTTAATGGAATGGCGCGCGGGGCGAAAACCTGTTCGTTAAAAAAACTTTTTCATAGATTCAGGAACCGTATCAAAAAGGAGACAGGGCGGGTAGGATTCGAACCTACGCATGCAGGTGCCAAAGACCTGTGCCTTACCGCTTGGCCACCGCCCTTTAATTAATCATCAATGTGGACACCGACAGGACTGGTTACCGTCGTCTCGCAAAAGTTGACCTTGTTTCTGAAGTATGATTCGCTCTGGCGTGCGGCTTGACTGTCATGCATTATCGCGAACAGCGTCGCGCCGCTCCCTGACATCAACGCGCCACGACAACCGGACTGCGTAGAGAGCTCGGTTTTTAGCGCAGCGATTTCGGGATGCTTGGAAAAAACGGGTACCTCAAGAATATTATAAAGATTTTCCGCAATGCTGAGGATATCGCCCTTTTCTATGTAAGTCCTTATAATTATACTGTCTTTTTCAGGCTTTGTCAAGGGAAAGTTTAACTTTTTAAAAATAGCCGCTGTCGAGATTTCAATGCCCGGATTTAAAAGGAGAAGAGGTAGATCGGGGAGTGTGGAAAGACGCGTGAGTTGGTCGCCGATGCCTTGCCCTAATGCTGCACCGCCGTGCAGGCAAAACGGAACATCTGCGCCTAACTGCGCCCCAAAGTGCATCAGGGTTTCTTGTGTCAAACCGAGTCCAAAAAGTTCGTTCACACCGTGAAGGACAGCGGCAGCGTCAGCGCTTCCACCTGCGAGTCCAGCTGCCACCGGAATCCGTTTGTGGATGTTGATTGCGATACCGCCGATGTCCCCTACGGTATCGCTGAGCAGCTGCGCCGCTTGATATGCCAGATTACGTGAATCGCACGGAACCGCTGGATGCTCACAGTGAACGGTTATGTTTTTCATCTCCTGTTTGGAGAGAATAACATCGTCATGCAATCCGATGGAATGGAAGATCGTTTCGAGGTTGTGATAGCCATCCTCACGTTTGCCTACGATGTCGAGATAAAGGTTGATTTTCGCATGGGCGCGAACCCGTAAATTTCGCACAATTTTTGTCTGTCAATCCGCTAATTCTGATAATGGGATGATTTCAAAATCCTCCGATAAAAACCGTGCCGTGTCAAACTTACTGTCTTTAATCTCGACATTCAGTTCGACTTTGGCAATATTCACAGCAACCCGCGTCTGTTCAGGTGGACGTTCGATTTCAACCTTATGTGGACGTAAGATACCGCCCACTTTTCGATAGTCGGAGAAAGTGGCGCGTTGCTGAAGCACTCCGTTTTTATCGTGGATATGCCAATCTGTCACTCGCGGTTCCCCGTCACGGACAAAGAGGGTAACGGTTTCTACATACCCCTCTTTGACTCCCGGACGCGTGATAGTAAATTTTGCACCGGAACTTTCAACCGACGTGAATTCGTTAGTGCGTCCATCAAGGAACGGGTTGGCAAAGATAGCACTCAGCACATCCGACACGCGTAAATCCACGCCGAAAATTTCTCGCAAGACCCCATCGGATAGTGTGCCGCGGTAAGTTCTTTCTTCGTTCAGCAGCGCGAGTATGAATTGATTTTCGTCTTGATTGGCGATAGCCACTCCACGGGGTTCGTTGATCGGTCCTAATGCTTGGATCAGGAGCAATTCCCCACCGTTTTCCGACTTTTTATACCACAACGCTTCTCGAACTTCTTCGCGCTGATCGCCTTCCTCAATCGTTACCTTCATCTGAGTAATCTTTAAGGAACCGGTAAGATCGTATCGCGCTTGCAGTGTATTAAGGATACTGTCTACTTCTGCACGGGTGGCGGGTGACAATCGATCCGCGGCAGTACTGGGAATACATCCAGTGATGCCTACGAACAGTAGAAAACACACAGCGTGCGCTATCCAAAAGATCGCGGTCTGGCAATCGCTCCTACTGGGGATTCGGTGTATCGGATATGACATCTTAAAGAGTTTCCGACATCGATTTTTCGACGATATTAACGGCTTCCTCAACGTGGCCTGCGTTAATATTGAGTGGCGGTAAGAATCGGAGGACATAATCGTTGGTGCATATCGTGACAAGCCCGTTCTCAATACATTTCGCGGCGAGTGGTTTGGCATCGACTTCCGTGACTAAACCGCGGAGCAAGCCTTTCCCACGTACCTCTTTAATCGGATACTTACCCTTGAGTTCCATGAGTCCGCCAGCGAGATAATTCCCCATTTTAACGGCGTTCACGGCGAGATTCTCTTCCAGAATCGTTCTGACGGTTGCGGCTGCCGCTGCAGTGACTAACGGATTACCACCGAATGTCGCTGCGTGGGTCCCGGGGACGAAGCTCTCCGCTATATGTCGTTTCGCTAACATTGCACCGATGGGTACACCGCTACCGAGTGCCTTTGCCATGGTAATCACATCTGGCACGACCCCGTAACTCTGGTATCCGAAGAAGGTCCCCAATCTCCCCATTGCTGTCTGTACTTCGTCAAAGATCAGTAGCAGATTATGTTTATCACAGAGTTCTCGTAATCCTTGGAGGTAGCCCTCGCTTGGCATATTAACGCCCCCTTCGGACTGAATCGGTTCAACTAAGATGGCGCAGGTTTTTTCGCTGATGGCGGCTTCTGTTGCTTCCAGATCGTCGAACGGCACGTATTTGAAACCTTCAAGCATCGGTTCAAACCCGACGTGGTATTTTGTCTGCGCAGTGGCAGTGATGGTTGCCATTGTCCGTCCATGGAATGAGTTGTCCATTGTGATGATTTCGTAGGCATCCGTTCTGCCGTTGTCTTTGGTGTATTTCCGCGCCAGTTTGATCGCTGCTTCGTTCGCTTCAGCCCCGCTATTACAGAAGAAGCACTGATCCATGTCGGAGTTGTCGATGAGGAGTTTCGCGAGTTCTGCCTGGGGTTGAATATAATAGAGATTGGACGTGTGCAATAGGTTGCCAGCCTGCTCACGGATGGCTTCGACGACTTTCGGGTGGCAATGTCCTAAGCCGTTAACAGCAAGTCCACCAAGGAAGTCGAGGTATTTTTTGCCATCGGCATCCCAGAGGTAAGGTCCCTCGCCTTTAACGAATGCGAGACTTCTGTCGCCGTAAGTATTAATAATATATTCTGTCGCCATCGCTTTAATTTCAGCGGTTGTCATTCTTCAATTTTCTCCTTTGTGGCAACGGCACACGGAGCGTGTCTGCTACCTTTAAGTGGCAACGGCACACGGAGCGTGTCTGCTACCTTTAAGTGGCAACGGCACACGGAGCGTGTCTGCTACCTTTAAGTGGCAACGGCACACGGAGTGTGTCTGCTACCTTTAAGATTACCAATTTGTATAGGCACCGTCGTCGCGTTGATAGCCGTGAGGCGGTCCATAAGTTTGGGTTGTGACGTTGGTAAGCGCGTTCTCATTGAATTCGATACCGAGTCCCGGACGTTCAGGTGGTAGGAGGTAGCCTGATTCCCACGGCACCTGCACGGGGAAGACATCCGTTAGTGAAGACATCGGGGCACGTGGAAGTTCTTGTACACCAACAAGGGACGATGACAGGCAGAGATGCAGACACGCCGCTGCGGATACGGGTCCCAACGGATTGTGTGGCGCGATATAGATGTAATGCGTTTCACACCATCCTGCGATTTTACGTGCCTCTGTTAAGCCACCGGCGATGCAAACATCGACGCGACAGTAATCCATAAGGTCTTCCTCAATAACCTCGCGGAACGTCCATTTACTATCGAATTGCTCGCCGACAGCAAGTGGTACGGAGGTCTGCTGCCGAAGCCGTCTGAGACTGGCAGGGTTTTCTGCGCGAAGCGGGTCCTCAATGAAAAAAGGATTGTACTGTGCTACCTTGTTACAGAAATCAAGGCTGTCTGCTGGATCGAGGCGGGTATGCACGTCAATCAGTATTTCGAGATCATCGCCGAGTGCGTGACGGACGGCTTCCACCTGCTTAATACAGTTTCGGATTGCGCGTCTGGGTTCAAACGTCCCCCCACTGTCAGAATGATCAACTACACTCCATCGGACGAACTTCCAACCGGCTTCGTAGGTTTGCCGACAGCTCTCGACGATTGCATCAAGCGAGCCACCGCCGTTATGCGGATAACAGACGACTTTGTCTCTCGTGCGTCCGCCTAAGAGTTCATAGACGGGAACATTCAGTGCTTTTCCTTTGATGTCCCAGAGTGCGATATCTACGGCACTTACCGCTGCGGATTGGACGACACCGCCGGGGAAGAAGCCACCACGAAACATCACTTGCCACAGGTGTTCAATCCGAAACGGATCTGCGCCGATAAGGAACGGCTCAAATGAGCGGATGACTTCGGCTAAAGCGAGCGCGCGGCGGCGTAATCCGCCCTCTCCGACACCGTAAATACCAGCGTCGGTTTCGACCTTCACAAAGAAATGACCGCTTTCTGATACAAACGATTTGACTTTAGTAATCTTCATAATTTTTTAACGATTGGGTTTTCGCTCCGTTTTTTCCGTTGTCAAAAACGGATTTTCACCAATTTTCAACAACATAGATTATAAGTGGATTGTTTCAAAGTCAAAGAAATCGTGGTTGGATTGAACAAGGTGAAACTCAACAGGTTTCTATACGGCATCCAAGGTCGGCGTATTGTCCTGACAATGGACCGGACGGAAGAGTGTCTGACGTTTGAAGGGCATCTCTTTGAGGTGCTTCGGGTGTGGGTCCCACTTATGCCATTTGTTTCCGACAGTGTTGTAGCATTGGAAGATCGCAACGCGATCGGCTTCTTCGTCTGTCCACTTTGCCCCTGTATGTGTAATTGCCTCTGTAAAAACCAGCATGGATCCAGCGGGACAGGTGTAATCCTCCCATAGCGGCGAATTACGATCCGCCGTTGACTTTGGAGCCGGAAATGCGCCTTTATGACTGCCAGTAAGAAACATCGTTCCACCGCCGCCTTCTTGGACTGGGTTAAGTTCCCAAACGGCACGCGTCAATCCGCTGTGTGCTTTATCGTGGTGCAGATGATACGTATGCGAATTACCGGGGAAATTGAGCATGCCGCGCCCTCCGTGTGGTTGGAAGTTGTCGTGTCCGTTTGCTCGGATGGTTAAAAATGTGCTTTCCAGCCGGAATCCGTAGCAATTTTCATTGGCATAGCCGGAAGTCAGAAATTCGTCCATGAATCCGAACACAACCGGATGGTCTGTTAGCGATTCGAGGGGACCACCGATGGAAGAACGATGGTGTTCAGGGATTGACTCGGGGGCCTGTTTGAGTTGATAGCAGAACTCACGCATCTCTTTAACCTCGGTTTCACTGAGTACGCCTGGGAACAGGAGCCATCCACGGGTATCAAAGAGAAACCGTTGTTCTTCGGTAAGTGGGATCGGTGGTAGATTGTCAGCATTCGTCATAGGATTTGGCATGGTTTTTCCCCTCTAACTTTGCCGGGTTACGCCGGTGTGCGTGAAGTTCACAGAATAAGCATCAACTTAAGAAGCGTCTCAGTTGTCTTTGCTGAAGTGATGCTATGTTTATATTCTCTGAATCGCGGATTACCGCGAATTTATCGGATTTCGCGAATTTTGGGTTTTTTGTAGATCTTCGATTTCGTTCAATTCAACCTGCAATATTAATCATTCAGACCCCTGAAAACCCATTTGAAAACGGGAACGAGTAAATAAATGATCCCGTACCACATCCATACACCGATGAACGTTAAAGGTGCATCGCGTATCGAATATTCGCTTGAGAGTGCCGCGACGATTGGAAGCCCAATTGAAATGACAAGCGTGAGTCGAAAAAAGAATTTTCGCCAATTAAAAGGCTTCAGTTTGTTTGAAAACTCGGACATCTAATTGCTTTTCCCTGATTAGAAGATACGGATATCTGGTTTATTCATAGAGGCGTGCGTCTTCGAGTGATAGCCAGGTACCGTAGTCGCGCGGCATCTCTTTGATTTGGCCTAAACCGGCTTCGGTACGCCACTGTAATAGCGGATGCTCGCGGTTTTTCTGAGGTAATTCAACACGTGTGCCGTGAACAGCAGATTCAAAAATCGCCATTAGAATCTCAATGACGTGGCGACCCTCTTCGCCGTTAGATTCGTGCTCTCGGTCCTCGTCTAATGCGTTTACATACTCTTCAACGAAGCAGTAGTCGTCAGCGTCTGCCCCTTTATTCGGATCAAAATGCTCTGGATAGATAGAAGGGAGTGCTTCCCACTGGTCGTGCGTGCCATCGGGGACGAAATGCGGTGTGGGTAGCCACCATGAACCTTTCAACTCTGACCAGAAGAGTCTACCTTCGGTGCCGTAGAGTTCCATGACGTAGGCATCGGTATCAACCTTTGGGAATCTGTGCTGAATAAGCGTGCCGGTGACATTTCCGTCGAATTGGAACGTTGCGGTAACATATTCGCCTGTGACTGTGCCCATGCCGGCCGGTGAGGGTAGGACATCATCATGGACGATGGCGCGACCACCCGTTGTCGCCTGTGCTACGACGCTTCGGCACTTCCCACCGAAACGGAGCATGTTGTTGACGACGTGCGTTCCGATGTTCATTAACCCGTAACCGGCGTAGTAGCCTTTCCCACTGGCGTAGATGTAGCGGAGGTCGCCGATTTTTCCTTCGTCTAAGGCTTTCGCGACCGCATGCATTGATGGACTCGTGCGGCGTTGATGATGCACGGCGACGCGAGCGTTTTTCGCTTTTGCCTTCGCCAGTACCTCATCGGCTTGAACCAGATCGATACAGAGCGGTTTCTCTACCTCGATGTTCACGCCGTGTTCAAGGACACGCATACAGAGTGGATAGTGTGCCTCTGTCGCTGTGGGGATCGCGACGATATCGGGAGCCGTCTGCCGAATCATCTCGTCTAAATCGGTAAAATGTGCGGAGACGTTCACGATGTTACCGAGCGTTTCTAACCGTTCTTCGACGAGGTCACAGAGTGCCACGATTTCAGTGCGCGGATGTGCGTAGTATGCCTTTGCTGCCGAGGTGCCGCGGCTCCGACACCCTAATATTGCAACGCGATAAGTTTTCATAATTTTTAACGATTGGATTTCCGCTCGGCTTTTTCCGCCCCTTCCGAGTAACGGGTGGGGCCCCCTGTCAAAGCCGGTTTGCGATGAGCCTCAACCGTCCTTGTAACGATTAAGTTTGTTTAAAATCTCGGACTGGTTCTGATGATGTGATAATATTAACTTGTTTAGGTTTTGCTGTCAAGTTTTTTGTGGGTTTACCGCTTTAAAATGTTACACCAGTGTAACATTTCGGCATAGAGATTATTGGCAGAGAAGCCAGTCCTTGTAAGGGTTCAGAGAGGTTTTTTTGTGTCTGGTTTTCCGCGATAAAAAAAATAATTTGATGAAAAGTGTAACATTCTGCGGATGGGCAACAAATTATTTTGATGGCGTCTTGCGTTTTTCGTAGATTGGCGTGGCATTCTCCTTCTTTGAAAGATGTGATAATATATTATACTATTTTTATTAACAAATGTAAAGTAAAAAAGAGAAAAAGGATGAAATTGTCATTGTCAGGTTCAGGATTCATAGGATTAAAGGATTTTTTTCAGGGTTTTGTCCCAAATGTGCTTGATGAAGTGTGCGATTGGCAAGCGTTAAGGGTTGGAGGGGAATGTTAACTTCAATGCGTTTTTTGCGGTAATTGGTCATATTTACACTGTTCTTACTGCTGTGCAGGCGGAGACCTTTCTACTTTTTCAAACATGATATTATCCTGTACCGTTAGGGTGTTAGTAGGCGCAGCACCTATTCCTACTACCATCCTAACTACTATTCGTGCAGCATCTGCGCGAAAGTTTCAATATTTTGTGTCTCAGATGCTGCAACCAGTAACTGTTCAAGTCGTTGCAAATCGCTAATGTTTTGAATTGCAGGCGTTAAGGCGTTCACTGTCTCTGTGCGAAATTGCCGCTTAAGCAGCGTGAGTATATGTCTGACAGTCGTTTCCCGGGTAATTCTCTCGCGTTCGAGTTGGTAAAACTTAGATTCTTGCATGAGTTCCTCCGGTATACGTTGTTTGAAAACTTGTGGGTCGTGTCCTATGCTTCCAAAAAGGGAAAGTCCGTAAAGTAAATCTGCCTGTGTCTGCTGATCAATAGGAGCAGCACGTGTTGCGTCAATACATTCTTGTACCCAATGCTCTGGGTCCATTCCCGCAGGTGGTTTCATCAGCGGCGTGAAGGGCAGGAGTCCGGGTGCCTGTCTCTCTAAGATCGCTTGCCCCTCTATCTCAATAAGCCGTATGACCTTATAGCGGTTGGTGTGTCCATAGCCATTCCAACTATAGGTGTATCCGCCCGGATCATTCCTGCCTGCGTTCGGGTGAAAGTAGATGACATTTGAGTAGACCTGCATCTGGTGTTCACCGACGAGGTATCCTTGATATTGCGCGTTTCGCGCCCACATCGGTTTCTGTGTACTCTCACGGAGTTGCAATTCGACATGTAAGATTACCTTTTGATTGCCGACGCTGACACACTTTGTAATATCGGTCTGCTGGGCGATAACCGTCTGTTGTTCAGTCTCAAGGTCCTCAAGGACTTCAACATCGTCCTCGTCAAGTACGAATCTTGAAAGGTCGGCGGCGTGGTCTCTCCATAAACTTTTGCCCATGTTATCATAATCTTGTGCCATGGTTGTATTATACCATAAAGCGATCGAAAATATCAAACGGATTTGAAATGGCACAGACTAACAGCCTATCCTACAGACCACAGGCTAACAGCCTATGCTACAACGGATACGTGCCACAGACTAACAGTCTATGCTACACAAACTACAGATTTTTTACATGCTCACTGGATTGTTCGCGATTTTTGTCTATGAGTTTGAGGGGTTTCTATTCTACTGGTTATATGGGTTTGTGGCGTTGGCATTCGTTTTTTTTTTTATGATGCATCTTTTCTGATTCAAAATTCGTCTTTAATATATAGAGGGTGTAAAGCGTGTCGCGTTGCTTAATTGGAACTTACGCAGTGCGCAATAATGCACGTCGCAACCCCCTTTTATCCCTGCTTATCAAGGGCAGGCGGGTACGCCGCAGAATTGCACGACGACGAACCCATTTACTTTGAGGATTTCTGATGTATATTAGTTGTAAATTGCTACTCAGTGTGGTGTTCTTGCTGAGCTTAGTTTTTCCTGTATTTTCTTTCGCGCCTTCTGGTGGTGTTTTGGTGCTTGATGGTGAGGATGACTATGCGATCCTCCCGCTTGCCGAACACGGCTATATTTTTCCGAGAGATACCGATGCGTTTACGGTTGAGGTGTGGTTCTATCCGAAATCTGAGCCGGAGCCAACAGAGGCACATATTATTCTGAGTCAGCAAATTGTCTTCGGATTGACGGGAAGTGAGGATAGGTGTCGGGGTAGACTCGGTAGGAAAAACCAAGTCTGTTCCTATGGCTTAGCATATCTTGAAGGTGTAGCAAGAGGCATCACAGGCATTGATGCTGTCATCAAGACGGATCAATGGAACTATCTGGCAGTCATTTTCACGGACAGCACGTTTTATTTGGCATACAACGATCAGATTGTTAATAGCGGAAAATTTGAGATTATGAATGTCGTGGCTGGGGCTCTGCGTATCCCTGAAGCGGTTAGAGATTTCTTTGTAGGCGGATATATTGAAGACTGGTTGATAATGAAAGATGAACACGTGTTATCGCGAAAGACGTACTTTCATGGTGCGATTGATGCGATACGGTTTTCAAATATTGCTCGGTATGATTTGCCCGCCGAGGAAGGGTTCTCGCCGTTTGAGCCGCCGCATCGTTTTGTGAGCGATGTGCACACGTTAGCGTTCTGGGATTTTAATGACGAGGAAGGATCAAATCATTTTCAAGATGAATCGGGGAATGGGAAGACGCTCATCGGCGTGAATGGTGCTACTACGATTGGTGGAACGGGTGTTAATCTTGAGCGTGCTCCTGAAGGTGGGTTTGAGATTCGACCAAATACCTCTTTAGCGACGAGATGGGGCCAAGTCAAATCAGAATCGTTTTGAATTTGAAATTCTCATGGGCTGCAACACTTATGATGCTAATGGAATATAAAATTTCAGAGATGGTATTACAAGACTCCACATCAGATTTAGTCTTTGAGTGCATAGAACGCGATGCCATCTTTTCATCAGGGGGAATCTCGTGGAAAGAGAAGACGATGTTCAACTGATTCAGAGAACGTTATCGGGAGACGATGCAGCGTTTGGTATCTTGCTGCGAAGATACCAGAAAAGTGTGCACGCGCTCGTCTGGCGGAAGCTCGGGGATTTTCACATTGCCGAGGATATTACGCAAGACACCTTCCTTCAAGCATATAAAAAACTCTCAACGCTCAAGAATCATAATCAGTTTGCTGGATGGCTGTATGTTATCGCAGATCGGCTTTGCATTGATTGGAGTCGGAAGAGAAGGCTCATAACGGAATCGCTGGAGGACACACCTGTGGAAGAAGTCGAAAGATCCTCTTATATACATCACGTATCGGAAGCGCGGGAAACGGAACGCACCGAGCATCGGCGTGAACTCGTCAAAAAGCTGCTCGCAAAACTTCCAGAGAGCGAACGGACAGTGGTAACACTCTACTATCTCGGGGAAATGACGGCCAAAGAGATTGGAAAATTTTTAGGGGTGTCCGTGGGTACAATTAAAAGTAGGCTTCGTCGGGGACGCAAGCGTTTGCAAGAGGACGAAGAACTGATGATCCAAGAAGTTTTCGGTGGCGTGCAAATACCGGCGAGTTTGGGCGAGAACGTTATGAGACAAGTTGCTGACCTGAAACCCTCAGCGTCGCCAGCCTCTAAACCGTTCCTTCCATGGATAGCTTTAGGGGCGGCTGCGGTTTTGGTTGTCTTACTCCTCGGTGCGAGCAACCGATACCTCACCCGTTTCCAGAAGCCGTATAGTTTTGAAGCACAATCTGAACCGACGATTGAAATCGTGGATGCGCCTATCATCCTTGATATAGCCGCGAAACCCGCTGTGCGAAATCAGGTCGGACGGGATACCACTCCCGACAAAACCAGCCGTGCTGGCACCCAAGTCTCTAATGTAACCTCGGTATCGGTCGCACCGGAAAATGCTGCAAAACAGTGGATGCCGAGAACAGACATGCCAACAGCCCGATTTAACTTTGGGACGTGTGTTGTAGACGGAAAAGTATTCGCGATAGGCGGCGAGATTGACAAGTTTGGTGACACATCCATTGCAACGGTAGAAATGTACGATCCGAAAACCGATACATGGGAACGAAAGACAGATATGCCGACAGCACGAGCTGGCGTGTCTACCTTGGTTGTGGGTGGAAAAATCTATGCCATTGGTGGAGGAAAAAACAAGAAATATCAGCGTGGGCGCGGTTGGGGGTACAGTGGTAGGCTTCTCCGAACTATAGAAATGTATGATCCAGTCACCGACACATGGGTCCAGAAAGCGGACATGCCTGTGCCGAGGAGCAGTAACAGTACCTGTATCGTGGATGGAAAGATCTATATCATTGGTGGTGTGGCAGCCGGCAGAAAAGAGTGGCGCTTAGATAGCGTGGACATCTATGACCCAGCCACTGATACGTGGACAAAAGGGGAAAGTATGAATCATGCTCGGGGTGGCGCGTCAGTGAGTGTTGTGAATGGAAAGATTTATGTGATGGGTGGAGTGGGATGGCCCCAGATTCCAAATCATCCAGGTCCTTTTCTTTCCAGTGTTGAAGTGTTTGATCCAAAGACCAATCGGTGGACAGAAATGACTGAAATGTCTGCCCCGAAAGCAGGGCACACGGCAAGTGTAATCGACGGAAAAATTTACGTAATAGGGGGTGGTTTTCGGGGTGATGATCTGTTCAAGTGTCTCTCAACAGTTGAAGTGTACGATCCTGAAACTGACCGTTGGACACAGGAACCAGACATGCCGGTTGGCAGATGGGCACATAGGGCTGAAGTAATAAACGAGAATATCTATATCTTTGGTGGCAATAGTGCTGTTATTAGACCGCTTACAATGATTGACGTATACGGCACAGGCGAGGTTTCTCGGAGTGCCGACCCGATGGAGAAACTTGTCCAAACGTGGAAAACGATTAAAAACAGCAATCGTTAAATATCTAATCTAACGCCAGTTTGATAATAAATGATGTACCTTCAATAATAGGCACTTTCTCCAAAGGTCCACCTTGCGAGCCCCTGTAGCACAAACTTTCCAGTTTGTGTGCTGTGGGCGCAAACTGGAAAGTTTGTGCTACAATATGCTTTTATCAAACTCATGTTAATCCAATAAAGAGGGTTTCTGATGTATGTTAACTTTAAGTTCCTACTCAGTGTACTCAGTGTTGTGTTATTGCTGAGTTTAGTTTTGCCTGTATTTTCTTTCGCGCCTTCCGGTGGTGTTTTGATGCTTGATGGCGAGGATGATTATGCGATCCTTCCGTTTGCCGAACACGGCTATATTTTTTCAAGAGGTACCAATGCGTTTACGGCTGAGGTGTGGTTCTATCCGAAAGGTGAAGCTGTGCCAGGAAAGTTAAGTATTATTCTCAGTCAGCAAGTTCGCTTCGGATTGCAGATAGATGATAATTGTAGGAGAGTGCCGCTCGGTGAGAAGGATGAAGTGTGTGCCTATAGTGCAGTATTTCTTGAAGGCGGAGGAGCGCGCGGGACCAGAATCATGGATGTTCCCATCAAAAAGGATCAATGGAACTATCTGGCAGTCATCTTCAAGGATAGCACGATGTATTCGGCGTACAACGATCACTTCGTTCAAAGACAGAAAGAGGATTTTCTGAACGTAATAGATGGGGAGCTGCGTTTCCCTGAATGGGCTAAAAATTTCTCTGTGGGCGGCTATGGTGAAGATCTATTAATCCCAAAGACTTACTTTCATGGCGATATTGATGCGATAAGGTTTTCCGATATTGCTCGGTATGATTTACCCGCCGAGCCGGGTCCCTCGCCGTTTGATCCGCCACAGCGTTTTGTTGCCGATAGACACACGTTGGCACTCTGGGATTTTAATGATGAAGAAGGGGCAGATGGCTTTGGAGATACGTCTGGGAATGGGTATACCTTAATCGGCATGAACGGTGCCGCTACCAGTCGTGCGCTTGCTGTCAATCCTGCTAATACTTCTATAACCACGACCTGGGGTCAAATCAAGTCAGAATCGTTTTGAATTTAACACACGAAATCCAAACGGTTCAGAGTGCTTTATCTGTTTTCAAATTAGAAGGGCTTTTCATGTTCATTAACTTTAAATTGCTATCCAGTGTGGTGTTATTGCTGAGTTTAGTTATGCCTGTTTTTTCTTTTCAGCCTTCTGGTGGTGTTTTGATGCTGGATGGTGAGGATGATTATGCGATCCTTCCGTTTGCGGAACACGGCTATATTTTCCCAAAAAACACCGATGAATTTACTGTTGAGGTATGGTTCTATCCGAAAGTTAAGCCGGAGCCAGGAAAGTCAAATATTATTCTGAGTCAGCAAGTTCGCTTCGGATTGCAGGCAGATAATCAATGTAGGGGTAGGATCGTTGAGAAGGATGAAGTGTGTTCCTATGGTTCAGCATATCTTGAAGGCGCAGGAGCGCATGGTGTCAGAGGTTTTGATGCTGTCATCAAAAGGGATCAATGGAACTATCTGGCAATCATCTTCACGGACAGCACGTTGTATTTGGCATACAACGATCAAATTTTTCGAGGACAGAAAAGGGACTTTTTGAACGTAATAGAAGGGGAGCTGCATTTCCCTGAATGGTTTAAACATTTCTGTGTAGGTGGTTTTGCTAAAAAAGAAGTAGTCCAACGTATACCTTACTTTCATGGTGAAATTGATGCGATAAGGTTTTCAGATATCGCTCGGTATGATTTACCTGCCGAGCCGGGGACCTCACCGTTTGAGCCGCCGCATCGTTTCTCAAGCGATAAACACACGTTGGCACTCTGGGATTTTAATGACGAGGCAGGCGCAGATCGGTTTGAAGATACGTCGGGGAATGGGTATACATTAATCGGCATGAACGGTGCCGCTACCAGTCGTGCGCTTGCTGTCAATCCTGCTAATACTTCTATAACCACGACCTGGGGTCAAATCAAGTCGGAATCCAGAAACATTCCGTTTTCGGATTAACTGAAATTAGATTGTAGGGGTTGGGTAACATAGAAGAAACACCCAAGCAAAAACACCCCTACTTAACTTTCTGACGTAAGACGTGGATTTCCAAAATCTGCTTTCGCGTTTTTCATTGTCCATAAGGAGGCAAATTTTAATGAAAAGGTTTTACCCACTGACACTTACGATATTGGTTGTTTTTACATTGGTTATTGGAACTTCACACTTGGCATTTGCGCAGGGAAAAGTTAATATTGACGACGGGCCTTTAAAAGAAGCAGATTGGTTCAAAGATCTCGTCGCAGGCGCGTTGAGCGAATCCCACGCTGATAACAAAAACTGGATTACCAAGTGGTACGGCCCCGACGGAAATTATGAAAACAATGAAGGTTTTCAAAATTCAAGTAGAAGTGACCTTATTGAGGAAGGCACCAAAGGTAAACTCACACAGCAGTCACTCTCAACCCTTGCAGGCTTAAAGAAAACCCAAACTGTTAAGATGGCATGGGACCGTGACAACGGTGGCACTCGAAATTGGACAGTTTTTGAACTGGATCCCGCGAACCAAGACAATATGAACCGAGGGGGCCCTGCTAATGACATTGATACCTACGCTATATGTGTGGTTGCTGCGCCTAAAGATATGAAGGCGGTGATGTCGCCAGCGCACGATGACCATGCCCAAATTTGGATTAATGGGGATAAGTGGTATAACAATCCAACTTGGACAGGCGGCGCGCAGGTGGTTAATTATAACATTGAAGTCAAACTGAAAAAAGGTGCCAATGTCGTTCTTTATCGGTGTGGTGAAGGTGCTGGTGCTGCCTATCTCAATTTACACTTTGACGATAACACGCATGAGGTTTGCAAAATCTATCCTGATAAATCGGAGGACCAGAACGGTTTCTTTAGGGAGATTGCTGGTGGCCTTCCAGTTGATCCTACAGGAAAGGCGACAACAACTTGGGCGGATATTAAGCGGAATCACTAAACAAAGTCCCTGCTGTATACGCTTGCAGCAGGGACTTTTTGGCAACCTTCCCTTTACGCATTCCGTATTACAGTAAAATCAGGGAGACCTACAAAGATGAAAAATCTACGAAATCTGTCAATTTTTACTTGTCTTTTTCTGCTGGTTTTAATTCTGTTGCGTGCTGAAGCGATGCCCCCGCCATCACCTGCGGGTGGGAACTATTTAGTTCTTGATGGGGTGGACGATCACGCCATTTTGGATTTTGAAACCTTCGGTATCCTCTTGCCAAAAGGCACCGATGAATTCACCCTTGAAGCGTGGATATATCTAACCACGCCGCCTAACAGGGATATACACGCACTGGTTCTCAGCCAACAGGTACGGTTGTATGTCGGGAACCATGGGCACTTAGGTTTAAGACTAATGGGTGCAGTGCACCTTGATCATCCTGCGGGGCTCGGTGGAGTGGCGTTTGGCATGATACCGCCTTTTTCTTTATCCCTGAATCAATGGCATCACATCGCCTTTCAGGCAGAAGGGGTACAGAGAATGCTCATTATTAACGATGTCGTGCGCATCTCACGGGGAAGAACAATTCTCGCAGCCAACCTCTCACACGCCAAACATCCGCGGGATTTTACAATCGGTGGGTTTGGAGAGAAAATTGCGTCTGATTGGCACGGCGGTCATTTTTGGGGTCATTTTTCGGGATATATTGATGAGGTCCGCATCTCAACGGTTGCGCGTTACAATACCGCCAGACGCGGTTTCACGCCGCGGGAAAAGTTCAAGAATGACGCAAAGACGGTTGCGTTGTGGCATTTTGATGAAGCGAGCGGAACGCGGGCGTTCTCAGATACATCAGGCAACGTCTATCATCTGGTGGGTAAAAATGGTGCAGAGACCGGTGGCGAATTCGCGCCAGTTGAAGCAGCAGGAAAACTCGCAACGATATGGGGGCGACTGAAGCGATAAAAGAATGGGGTTTTTCTGGAATTGTTAAGAAGAGGAGAAAGTTATGCTCGCAAAACATAGGTGTTTGCAATGGGTTTTTACCCTCTTATTTCTTATCGCTTCCAGCAGTTTTGCGGGGGAGTGGAAACAGGTGACTCAACTGCCAACATGGAGAATTGGTGGTGCTGCCGCTGCTGTGGGTGGTAAAATTTATCTCATCGGTGGTTTCGATCACGAGACACATATAGGCGGACGTGGGCCCGCGCTCTCAACGGTAGATGTCTACGACACACGGACGCACACATGGCACGGAGCTGCAGAGATGCCGATCCCGCGGATTGCGTCGCAAACCGCAGTCTTTTCCAACGAAATCTATGTGTTTGGGGGTTATGACTACAAAGGTCCCTGGGGTGTAGAAAGATACCACAAGACTGTCGAGGCTTATGACACGCAAACCGGTACATGGGTCAAGAAGCGGGATATACCAACACTCCGTATGCCTTTTGCCACAGCGGTTGTTGATGGAAAGATATACCTCATTGGTGGAACACGTATTGAAGTTAAAGACGGCGTATTTGGTGGGAAGGCTATTACAGATTTGGTTGAGGTCTATGATCCGTTGACCGATAGATGGGAGAAGCGTGCAGACATGCCGACAGCACAAAGTACGGATGATGCTGTCGTTGTAGACAGTAAAATTTATGTGCTCGGTGGTCAGACGCGGTTCGACGGCGACCTTGCTGGACGTTTTGTCACAGGTATTGAAGAATATAATCCGAAAACCGACCGGTGGCATCAACTCCGTGACATGCCAATGTTCAAATTTGGGTTCTCAACCGTTGCCGTTGATAATGAGATTTATACAATAAATGGTATTAATAATGCGCTTCAACGCACTGATACTGTAGACGTTTATAATCCAACAGTCAACAAATGGCGTGAAATAGAACCTCCAACGATCTCAACAGAGGGGACGACGGTGGTTGTCGTTAACGGCATAATCTATACCTTAGGTGGTGTTATCGGTAATGATTTTAGATTTTCGCCAATTGTTGAGGTGCTTGATACTGGGTTCCGTGCGGTCACAGCGCGGGGCAAATTTTTGACACATTGGGGTAAACTCAAAGCGGAATACCAGAAATAACCTCGGGACTTACGCAAACCCTTTTGAGGGCGAGGTTTGCAACCTCATGAACAGGAAACTGACAGCCTATTCTGCGATTTGAACAGGAAACCAACAGTTTATTCTATAGTTTGAACAGGCTGACAGCCTATTCTACAGGAAATTGTCCAAGCTACAGTAAAATCAAGGAGACCTACGAAGATGAAAAGTCTACGAAATCTGTCAATTTTTGCTTGCCTTTTTCTGCTGGTTTTAATTCCGATGCGTGCTGAGGCGATTCCGCCGCCATCACCTGCGGGTGGGAATTATTTAGCCCTTGATGGTGTGGATGATCACGCCATTTTGGATTTTGAAACCTTCGGTCTCCTTATGCCGAAAGGCGCGGATGAATTCACCTTTGAAGCGTGGATATATCCAACCGAGCTGCCTGACGAGAATGTAAACGCAATAATTCTCAGCCAACAGGTGCGGATGCATGTCTGGGACCATGATCACGACGAAAATTTAAGACTAATGGGCGGAGCGCATGTTGCTCTTGGCCCAGTGCACGCTCTAATGGCGTTCGGTTGGATAAAGTTTCCCGCGAATCAATGGCATCACATCGCCTTTCAGGCAAATCAGGCAGAAGAGTGGCAGACGATAGTAATGGTTAACGATGAGGTGCGCGTCGTACGGCAAGAAATAACTCTCGCTCCCGATATCTCACACGTCGGGCATCCGCAGGATTTTACAATCGGCGGGTTTGGCGAGAAAATTGAGTTTCACGTTGGTTATTTTTGGGGTCATTTTTCGGGTTATATTGATGAGGTCCGCATCTCAACGGTTGCGCGTTACAATACCGCCAAACGCGATTTCACGCCGCGGGAAAAGTTCAAGAATGACGCAAAGACGGTTGCGTTGTGGCATTTTGATGAACCGAGCGGAGCACGGGCGTTCTCAGATACATCGGGCAATGCCTACCATTTGGTGGGTGAAAATGGCGCGCGGACCGATGGCGCGTTTGCAGTTGAAGCAGCAGGAAAACTCGCGACGCTATGGGGACGACTTAAAAAATAAAAAGGACACTGATGTTCTTGCTGTGGTTGGTTAGTTTAGGGCGTGCTGGATACAGAGCCAAGAAATTGTTTGAATCAGTCTTGTATTTTGAGTTTCCCCCATGTAGTCGTCAAGAGGGATGACTGAGGCGAGACCGGCAAAGCAAACGCTGGATCGAACCAATCCGCCTTGAAGTTATCGCCTTGCCGGTGTGTGAGTCGTTCTGGAGCACCGCCGTTCAAAGCGACTTTGAAGAGGTCTCTGACACCACCAATCCCCTTGTTGTAAATGAGTGCATTCCCGTCCGGTGACCAGGAAGGGTTAAACGCTGCCATGCCATCTTCAACATCAATAATCTTCCTGAGTCCGTTACCATCTCGGTTCACAACATGGATACCCATAGTACCCCCTATTTGCCCACCCCTCCAAGAAAAGGCTACCTGAGCACTATCGGGTGCCCAAGCAGGGTCAAACATCCAAGTCTTCCCCGGAAGAAGTTCCTCTTCTACATCAGTTTGTAGATTGACAATCTGGACCCTGACGTTCGGAACTTCAAGATTTCCGTTTTCACCCCAAACGAACTTACTTGCCATAAAGGCTATCTCAGAACCGTTGGGAGCCCACGCAGGCCATAAGCCATCCGCAACTTCTGTTTCATCTTTTCCATCACTTGAAGCGGTATAGATAGAGAATGTGTGAAATCGGTGATAAGCAAGTGCTTTTCCATCAGGCGACCAAGTTGGGAACTCTCTGCCTATTAATTTTTTGAAGACTTGGCGCACATTCGTTCCATCTGGATCCATAAGGTAGAGGTCCTCTATCCCCCCTCGATCCGAGGTAAAAAGAATCTGTTCACCTGTCGGCGACCAGACAGGCGAGGTATCCTTGGCACGGTGCTGGGTTAAGTTTTTCTGATCAGAGCCATCCAGATTCATAATATAAATCTCAAAATTGCCATCACGCCTTGATGTAAATACAATTTTGGCAGTTTCTGGGGCTTTTGCAAGAACGGAAACCGAGAGGGAACCAAAGATGAGGAGTGTGATAAGTGTAGAACATGAGAGTTTCATAGTGCTTCCTCTATAGTGTTTTCTGTAGAAAGTGGATAAAAAAAATGCTTACGGTGAAACTTCCTCAATACGAATCTGTTGGTTTGGTTTGATATTCTTGCGTGTGCTGATGGTACTGCTGGGCCATAGGACTTCAATTGTCTCGATAATGGGGTCCCCATTTATGCCGAAGATGGCAGTGAGTTCGCTCTGTGAGCAGTAGCTGGAGCCGCTTTTGACGGTTCGCGTCTGTGTTCCTAACGCCGAGGTAATACGAATCTGTGCGCCGATGCCGTCTCGGTTGCTCGTTTTGCCGACAAGTTGAATCTTAATCCATGCCTTGCGGTTGCCGCCGTCGTTTCGGAAGAGATGCGCCGGTCCGTTGGAGGTGGTAACGAGTAGATCCCAATCGCCATCGTTGTCGATGTCGCCGTAGGCTGCGCCTCGCCCGACCATCGGTTTAGCCAAGTCCGTGCCGACTTTGTTGAGCACGTCAGTGAATTTGCCTTGCGAGTTGTTATGAAACAGGTGGGGTGGTTGGGCGTAGGTGACCTGATTCTGGATGGTGTTGATGTCGTTTTCGACATGTCCGTTAGCGGTGAAGATGTCGAGGTTGCCGTCGAGATCGAAGTCGAAGAAGAAGCATGCGAAGGTGAGTGTCAATAGCGTTGTGTTTCCAATATGTGCGGCGGGTGCCTCGTCGATGAAAAAGTCGCCATCATTGTGATAAAGATTGAGCATCTCGTTAGAGAAGTTACCGATGACGAGGCTTTCCCTGCCGATGCGATCATAATCGGCGGCATCAACGCCCATTGCGCCGGTCGCGACACCACTTTCGTTATAGGCAATCCCAGTGAGCATCCCGCTTTCGATGAAGGTGCCGTCACCGTTGTTTTGGTAGAGTTTATTCGGTTGTGTGTCGTTCGCCTCAAAGATGTCGGGCAATCCGTCGGCATTGTAATCGAAGATACAAACGCCGAGTGATTTGCTGTTGTTGTCCTCAATCCGTGCGATGCGAGAGACATCGGCGAATGTCCCGTTCCCTCGATTTCTGAAAAGCTTGCTGGCTTGTCCTTGGTAGGATTCAGGGGTGCAATAGGATTTATTGATGCCGTCGAGGGTACAGAACAGATCGGTCTCTCTGCTCCATTCGACGTAGTTTGCGACGTAGAGATCGAGGTGTCCGTCATTGTTGTAATCGAACCATGCGCAACTTGTACCGAAACCGGGGTTATCGATGCCGGCTGCCTTTGTGGTGTCAATGAAAGTGCCATCCCCACGATTTTGAAACAGCCGATCGGTTTCAAGGCAGCTGATATAGATGTCTGAGTCGCCGTCGTTGTCATAATCAGCGACAGCAGCACCCATGCCGTAAATCGGTATAGCGAGTCCCGCGGTCTTAGTGACATCGATGAAAGTACCGTCTCGGTTGTTTCGGTAGAGTGCCATCGTCTGCCGCTTTCCAGTTGGATTGCCTTCCCAATCTTTTCCGTTGACAAGGAGGATATCCTGCCATCCGTCGGTGTCGTAGTCGATAAAGGCGCAACCTGAACCCATTGTTTCAGGGAGGTACTTCTTACCGAACGCACCGGTATTGTGGACGAAATTGATGCCTGCTGCCTCTGTAATGTCGGTGAATTGGGGTAAGGGTTGTGCGGCAGCGTTAAGGGAAAAGAACAGGCAGTAGTAGCAGAGAAGGAGCGTCTGTTTGATTTTTACACGGAGATCCAACGATCTTCCTCCCATGAGGTTTGAATAGCAGTTTGCACATCGGCGACAGCAGCGGCTTCTCGAAAACTTGGGTTCCCCTGTTTTCCTGCGTGAATGGCTTGTAGGAACTGATGTGCCTCAATTGTCTTCAGGTCGTCGTAGCCTAATCCGACACCGGGACCGGGGTTGAAATCGCTGTGGAACGGATGGCTCGGACCGCTCAATATGCGCGTATATCCATCTGGGAAACCGTCTTCAGCAGGTAGGTACACCTCAAGTTCATTCATCTGCTCGAAGTTCCAACGCAAGGCTCCGGTTGTGCCGTTTACCTCAAACGCCATCTCGCATTTGGGACCGTTGATAATTCTACACGCTTCCAGTGTGCCTCTGACACCGTTTTTGAACCGGACGAGGGCACCGACGTAGTCTTCATTCGTAACGGCTTCCGTTTCGCCATTTCCACCGAGTGTGAAGTGGGTACCGGTGCCTGCTGTCGCTACGGGACGTTCTGGGATGAATGTCTCTTGTTGTGCGGCGATGCTATCAATACCGCCGACGATAAAATGCGCCATGTCAATAACGTGAGAAAGCAGGTCCCCCAGTGTTCCCAATCCGGCTATCTCTTTCTGAAACCGCCACGAAAGCACGGCTTGCGGATGGCTTGCGTAGCCAGCGAAAAATCTGCCACGATAGTGGGTGAGTTTGCCGAGTTTTCCGTCTGAAATCAGTTGTTGTGCGTATTGGACGACGGGTGCCCATCTGTAGTTATAACCGACGCAGGTTAGGACTCCCGCATGCTGAGCGGCGGTATATATTGCCTGCGTTTCAGTGGGATTCCGTCCGACCGGTTTCTCGCAGAAAATGTGTTTTCCGGCTGCGGTGGCTGCCTTGACAATCTCAAGGTGCATGTTGTTTGGTGCGGCGATGTTGACGAGTTGTACGTCTTCGTCGGCAATGACATCTCGGAAATTGGTGGTTGTGCGTTCAAATCCGAAACGTGATTTTGCCTCGTTGGTGCGTTCAACAACGTCGTCTGCACAGATAATGAGTTTCGGATGGAGCGGAGTGTCGTGGAACCGGTCAGCAATCTGGCGATATGCGCGGGCGTGTGTCATCCCCATCCATCCCATGCCGATAATGCCGATGCCTATTGTGTGTTTGGTCTCCATTTTCGCTTACTCTTTGTCAATTGTTTTTCAGGTGTCCCCATGTAGTTGCGAGTTTGGCTTGCGGCTTGACGGAGAGTGTGATGTTTCCCGGACCCCCATCGTCAATGTTCTGACCTGTGATTTCAACGTCATCGAAGCGGACTTCTGCATTTGAAACGCCCACCCCAGTTTGCCCTGCTTCCAGGGGGTTGGCATCGAATACGGTGAACAATTTTTTATCGATATAGAATTCAATTTTACCGTTTCTACGAGTGATGGCAGTGAGTTGGTACCATCTATCCGTTTTTACTTCAAAATCGAATTCTCCGAGTGTGACCGGTTCAGCTGGAAATGGACGGAATTTCCTGATACTAATAAAGTTAAAGTCCCCAATGACACGAAAATAATAATGCTCATCAAGTAGTCCATCAAGTAACTCATTATTGTTAGCATGCATCACGATCCCGAAAGTCGCAGGTTCCTTTTTACTTTTCACTAATTTCGCTCGACAGGACACAGTGTAGTATTCCCATGTAGATTCACCCGTCAGCCACATAGCAAAACTTGATTCGCCCAATGATTCCGCGACAGCTTCACCTTTATCAACCCACCACTTTCCTGCTGCATTTTCCCAATCATCAACGATTTTCCATTCGGACATGTCGTTGTCCTCAAAACTATCTTTCCAAGTGCCTGCAAAAGCAAATTGGTTCAGAGCAACGCTGCAAATAACGAGTCCAAAAACGAGACATTTTTTTATCATGGTGTTCTCCTTTATTGTTTTGTCAAGTTTGACTTTGAGGGTTGGACTGAATTTACGCTTAATTTCAAAGTGGATAAAGCGTCATTGTCGTTCCATTTTCTTAATTTTTCCCCATGTGGTAGCGAGTTTGGCTCGCGGTTCCACGGGACGTGGTTTTCCGGGCCCCCCATTGGGGATATTTGCGCCAGTGATTTCGACATCATCAAAATGTGCGCGTCCATCTGCGACAACGAGACCGGCTTGCCCGCCTTTTAAGAGGTCTTCGTCAAGGGCGGTGAATACCTCATCGTCAATTTTAAATTCGAGTGTGCCATCTTCATAGATAGTGGCGGTCAGGTCGTACCACGTATCAATTTCTGCTTCAAATTGGTAGGTAATGATGTTCCAATCGTCTTGAACCGCCTTTACAATTCGGACGGTGCCAAAAATATAATCGATAAAAAAGAGGTAGCGGCTATCCTCTTCGCCTCTGTCATGGAGTGTTAGTCCGATGGTTGGGGGTTCATCCTTGTCTTCCACGAGTTTTGCGCGACAGGAGACGGAATAGTGTTTCCATGAGAGTTCGCCGGTTATCCAGAGGCTCATGAAGCCGGGTAAGAAGATTTCACCGACGGCTTCACCATCACTGACCCACCATTTTTCAACCTTTCGGTCGATATTAAAGATTTCCCATTCGCGGGTATCTTTGTCTTCAAAATCGTCGCGCCATGTGCCTGCAAAACTGGGTTGCCATATCCCTATTGAAAAGCAGGCAAACGTAATAATTGCGATGATTGGTGTTAATTTTTTCATTGCTTTTCTCCTTATGATTCAGTAATTATACATTGTCCGTTCGGATCTACGTAGGGGCAAGAACAGCAATGATCTGTATTTTTATTATAAATGCCCCGCTGCAGTGCCGAAATTTTTTTCTGCCACTCTTCGGTAGTTTCCTGCAATTCTGATACGTTGAAATGCCTCTGTATACATTGGTCCTGTTCAGCAAAGAAGATATTTGTCGTTAGTGTCGGTTGTTCTGGGTAGCGTCGATGCAAAAGCAGGCTATAAAGTTCCATTTCTGGATGATCTGCGTCTGATGCCTGACCATTGCCGGTTTCATAATTGATTACCTGCCAGTGTCCCGCTTCATCTTTAAAGAGCCTATCAAATCTGCCATCAATAATATGCCCTTCAATATCCGCGTGGACCTGCTGGTTGATAAGGATTTCGGATGCCGAGAGCGCGGTTTCTCCGAGTTGCGAGTTAATGAAATTGTTAACAGATGTGTGAAGTGCCGTTGTTAATTTGCTCGTTACTTCAAGGTAATTCTCAGCAGTTTGGTTAATAATCGTGTCGAGATTTTGCACATCTGATGGTCGTCTTATTCGTGCGAGGGTGCGGTGTATCGCATCGGCAAATTCGGTTTTATCCAAACCTGCTGCGTCTTGCGCATCTGTCGGGATTTGTAATACATTTTCCAGTTGATACCGCAATGGGCAACGCGCATAGTTGGCGAGTTCAGTGACAGAGAAGGCTGCGGAAATACCGGTTGGTTCGAGTGCTGATGGTAGGCATTCTGGAAATTCGATGGGTGTTATGTCATCCAAAATCTCATCCGTGGAAGTACTGCCTTCGAGTTGTCGTAACACGTTGAGTTTGAAAGGCAGACTGGATAAATCGTCTTCTCCGTCACAGATACCGAGGTGTGTGTCGAGCCACTTAAGCATTTCCTGTGCTTCGCCTTTGTCTGAGAGTGTTCCTGATAAAATAAGCCGGTCTTCGGCGCGTGTTGTACCGACATAAAACAACCGTTTCTTTTCGGCAATCTCTTTTTCGCGTGATCGGTTTTTCATGTGGGCAATGATTGAGGGTTCAGTTTTCCTATATCCGTCATCTGGCTTAAGCGGACTAAAACCGATGCCGAGGGTCTCATTAATAAAAGGCTCACTATCTGTTTGTCCTTTCCGGTTAAGACATGGGAGTATGACGATAGGGAATTCCTTCCCTTTGGCGGCATGGATTGTCATAATTTGCACTGCTTTATTACTTGTTTCAACTGGTGCCTGCCCTTCGCGTCGCTCTTCCTGAATTAAAATATCCAGAAATTCGATGAAATCCGTAAGGGTTTGCTTGGTTTCTTCACTGTCAAAACTTCTGGCGTGTTCCAAGAGTTTTTGATAGTTCGCCCAACGTTGTTGTCCCTGTTTTCCTGTTTTAAGTGTACCGATCAATCCAGTTTCATTAACGATGGTTACAATAAGTTGGTTTACAGGCGTACGCTGTGCGATCTCAAGGTGCTTTTTTAGGGTATCTATCGCGTTTTTGAGATGCTCAGAAGGTGTTTGGTAGTTTTGTGCTTTTTCCCAGAGATCTACGCCGTGCTGTAGTGAAATTTCGTAGAGTTCAGTATCAGAGATACCAAAAGCAGGACCGCGGAGGGTTCCACCAAGAGATGTCTGGTTTTCTGTGGGTATATTAAGGAAACTGAGATAGTTCCAGATATCGTAAATTTCTTGTCTTTGATAGAAACCAATGCCCCCTGTTGTGAGGTAAGGAATACCAACCTCAAGAAGCGCGTGCTCAATGTTAGGGAGATGTGTTCTGCTCCGAATGAGGATGGCGATGTCGCCATATTCAATGGGTCGCTCGACTTCCCCACTATTCTCACCGCGCACCCATACCGTATCTCCGTTGCGTTTCATGTTTTTGATATGGTTTGTGATAAGTGTGTATTCATCTACGTGTTCCTTGCCGTTTTGCCCGAGAAAAATCTTAACGGTTCCGGCTGCGTCCGTGCGGCGCGCTTTAATAAGGGATTCATACGGCACCTCAAACTCGTTTTCACTCCCATCCTGCATCAAACGATCGAAAAAGTAATTGGTAAACCTGATGGGCCCCTGTAAAGAGCGGAAGTTCTCTTTGAGGGAGATAGCCAATCCGTCGTTTTCAACGATTTTTTGTCGCGTGTTCTTAAACACGCGAACATCCGCGCCGCGAAACGCGTAAATACTTTGTTTCGGGTCGCCGACGATGAATAGGTTCGCGCTTTTCAGTTTGTTTGTGAGGCGCATTACCAAGTCGTACTGTAATTCATTTGTATCTTGAAATTCATCTACCATGTAGAACTTGTAGCGGTCAACCAATTTCTGTCGGATTTCTTCGTTATCACGGAGCAGGTCGCGGGTTTTCAACTGCAGATCGTTGAAATCGAGTGTGCTTTGCGAGAGTTTGGCATTTTGATAGTCTTTGAGGATTCGTTTGTAGAGTGTGAGTAGATCGCGGGTTGTGCTAATTAGGAAATCGTCATCGGTCACAATTTCATCATCCATTTTGTCTTTATTATCGGTTTTAACATCATCTTTTTTATCATCGTTCGTTTCTTTTTCAAGGGTTGGAACGTCTTTAATCTTTTTCGCAGTTGGTTCCAGAAAGGCGATCTGATCCGCAATGCCTGTTCTGTCAACACTTTTCGGCAGAAAGCCGCCTGTCGCGATACTACCATTTTGGATTGTAATTAAATCTCCAATTTCTTTAAGCAAATTCAGTCCTTCAGGCGCGTCCGGGTTCTGCTTGTAGAGTGCTTCTAATTGCGGTATTAGACTTTTAGCGTTTTCTGCCTTCGTACCTTTTGCGACTTCCAAAACAGCGTTTAAGCATCGAATGAATTCAGCAACATCAATCTTTGACATCAGCTCTTCGCGAATCTGTCGTTCCAAGTTCGTGCGAATCTCTGTGTCGTTCGGATTGCTATACATCTTCTTCATGAGACGTTCAAGACTATCGCGTTTTTCCACCATATTGGAGAAGAAATCCACCAAATTTTTTTGTCCTCCATAGCGTTGTAAGAGACGTGTCAGTTCTGGTCGGTGTTCGTCTTTCTCGTTTGTGGCGATGTCCTTGAGGGTTTCGCGAATGGTTTTCTGTAGTAGGAGTTTCTGGTCGATGCCTTGTACAATGCTGAAGTTGGCTGGCACATGGGCTTGGAACGGAAATTCTCTCAGGATACTTGCGCAAAAGGCGTGGATGGTTGATATGTGTGCTGAGTTCATCTCATCGCGAAAACGTTGAAGTGAATTACTGTATGCGACACCTACGTTTTCTGCTTCCTCAGACCTCTCTTCAATAATTCGTTCCTTCATCTCGGCAGCGGCTTTCTCTGTGAAAGTAATGGCGACAATTTCACGCGGTGTGATGTCGCGTTCGCGCAAAATCTTGAGATAGCGTTGGACCAACACGGTAGTTTTTCCAGATCCAGCACCCGCGGTTACACAGACATGTTTTTCTATATTAAGAGCATCTTCTTGGTTCGGTGTCAATTGCATTTCGTTTATTCCCTTGTCCGGCGCGTTTCCAGAACACGCCTACGCTAATAAAGTCGTATCTAATCGGGTAGTGGGATAATTGTTTCTGCGGATATTTTGATTTGCACAGTGTCTCCGGGTTTTTTTGTCTCGATACCGGGGTTATAATGCACGGCTTTGAGCGGGACATCTGCGGCTACCAGTTGGTATTCTTCTACCCTGCCCAAGTAGTTGACTGCGGTAATCTTCGCTGTTATCGTGTTTTCGGCGTGATTATTCTCGTTGTTGCCAACGATGAGTGCTTCTGGACGAATTGAGCACTGCACCGGTGTTCCCTCGCTTAAGTCGTGGTAAACAGTTTTGGAGTGAAGTGTTCCGACAGGTGTTTCGATTGCAGCACTCCCGTTCGATGTCTGTTGGACTTTACCAGAGATAAAGTTGGTTTCCCCGACGAAACTTGCCACAAAAGCGTTCTTTGGGAACTGATACACCTCGCGCGGTGTGCCGACCTGAATGACAACGCCGTCCTGCATGATTGCCATCCGATCCGCCATAGAAAGCGCATCGACTTGGTCGTGCGTGACATAGAACATTGTGATATTCGTTCGGTCATGGATCTGTTTGATTTCGTCGCGCATCTGTTGTCGGAGGGCGGCATCAAGGTTGCTGATCGGTTCGTCAAGAAGGAGGACGCTCGGTTCAATGACAAGGGCGCGGGCGAGTGCGATGCGCTGCTGTTGTCCGCCTGAAAGTGTGTTGACTGCGCGGTCGTGATAGTCTACCATCTGCACCATTTCTAAGGCGCGCGTGATCTTTTCACCGCGTTCCGATTTGCCGAGTTTGCGGAGTGTGAGTCCATATTCGATATTTTCGGCGACGGACATGTGGGGCCAGAGGGCATAGTTTTGGAATACCATCCCTGTATTACGTTGATGCGGCGGTACGTTGTTCACAAGGGTGTCGTCAAACCGTAATTCGCCGGTGTCGGGTTTGTAGAACCCAGCGACGATACGCAGAAAGGTTGATTTACCGCATCCGGACGGGCCGAGAAGGAAGAAAAATTCGCCCTTCTCAATATTCAGGCTCACGTCATTGACTGCAATCGTCGTGTCAAATGCTTTTGTAACGTGGGTTAATTGAACTGCAACTGCCAATTTTTAATTTTCCTTGCGGATAAGTAACGTGTGTTTGGCATTTGACGTGCTTTTACGTCGAGCCGCCTTCCACTTCGTTCCAGGCTTGGTTTCTTTTGCTATATCAGTAACGAGAGGTGTTAGAACTCTCCTTATTTCTTTCAACTGATGATTACTCTTCTGTTTGGAGAATGTCTTTAACGCAGCGAAAGCCGATGCTACTGCCAGATGAGAGATGGTACCACCGATCTGCGACACGAAGGTCCTCAGGACTCCCGCCCCAGCCGCCACCGCGTAGGATCCGGAAATTTTCGTTATCTGGTGCGATTTTTCTGCCGAAACGCGGATTATTTTCTGGACTCTGACTGTAGAATTCGCCGTTGTATTCGTCGAAACACCATTCCCATACATTCCCTGCCATGTCGTATAAGCTATAGCCGTTTGGCGGGAAACTGCCGGTGGGTGCCGTCCACTTCCATCTATCTGTTCCGCCTATGCTTCCGAAATTCGCATCTGTATGTGTAATTATATCACTATTCGGGTATAATTTTCCAGTCAGATTTCCGCGTGCGGCGTATTCCCATTCTGCTTCAGTGGGTAACCGTTTATTTGCCCATGCAGCATAGGCGGCAGCGTCACGCCACTTTACATGGACGACAGGTGTGTCCGGGGCATTGAACCGCGGGTTATGCGACAGTGGTGGCTGCGGGTAGCCTGTACTTTCGACAAATTTTTGGTAGCGTGCGTTCGTTACTTCATACTGGTCCATGTAAAATGCGTTGAGGGTAACAGTATGTACCGGTTGTTCGTCGTTATCCCCGATCGTGGATCCCATCTGAAACGTACCTGCCGGGATCAAGACCATTGTGGCACCGTCGATCTCAGAGACGATTTCATTTGGATGTTCGGTGGCGGGTGAATCTTCATCGCTTTGCGCGCAGGCGGGTATACTCACACAGACGATGCAGATGAGAAGGATGTCGGCAATCTTCATGGCATTTTGGCTATTTGTGTAGCGGCTTCAACGATCCACGCCTGTTCTCTCTCATAAACTGTACGGAGGTCCAGCCAAAAAAGTCCGTCTTTGATTCTACCGATGACAGGGATTGTAGCGTTTCGGAACTGTGCGGCGAGTGTTTCAGCGGATGTCTCTGAAGGTTCAAGAACGAGCGCGACACTCGGTAGCGTTTCGACTGGAAGCGCACCACTCCCGATCTGACCGTGGGTTTCCGAGATCTGAATGTTAACTTTTTCGGCGAAGATGTCTTGAAGTTGCGCTTTGAGTTTTTCGGCGACGGCGTGGAGTGTCTCTATTGAGCGGGTGTAGCGGTTGAGCATCGGAAATTGTTCGGCGGCGGTGGTGCTGTCAATGAGATAGCGTTGCAATGTTGCAGATAGACCGGCAATGATGAGTTTATCGACCCGAAGTGCCCGCATCATCGGGTTTTTACGCATCTTTTCGATCCATTCTGCTTTACCGACGATAATGCCTGCTTGTGGTCCACCGAGCAGCTTGTCGCCGCTGAAGGTGACAATATCAACACCGCTGGTGATGCGTTCGTCGACAAGGGGTTCATGGGGAAGTCCATAGGCTGTCATATCAATAAGTGCGCCGCTGCCGAGGTCTTCCATTGTGGGGATGCCTTGCTGTGTACCGAGTTCCGTTATTTCTTCCATTGTCGGGGTTGATGTGAAACCAAGGATTTTGTAGTTGCTCGGATGCACTTTGAGCAATAGTCCTGTGTTCTCATTGATAGCCTCGGCGTAATCTCGGAGATGGGTTCGGTTTGTGGTGCCGACTTCTCGGAGTATCGCACCACTTGCCGCCATAACATCTGGGATACGGAATGCGCCACCGATTTCGATCAGTTCTCCACGTGAGACGATGACCTCTTTACCACGTGCCACGGTCTGCAGTGCAAGTAGCACAGCAGCAGCGTTGTTATTGACGATCGTGGAAGCCTCGCAGCCTGTCAGCTGCTGAAGGAGCGGTTCGGTGATCCTGTCCCGATGTCCGCGCCCGCCTGTTTCAATGTCGTATTCGAGGTTGACATAGTTTTGCGCAGCTTGCTGGATGGCTTTGCAGGCATCGTTGCTTAGCAAAGATCTGCCTAAGTTGGTATGTGTGACCGTGCCTGTTGCATTAACGACGCGACGCATGCGGGGTACTGTTTTCGCCGCAATTTTCTGGCGTGTCCGTTCGGCATACTCTACGTATTCTGGCAGTTGTGTGTGGTTTCCGCTGAGAATTTCTTTTCGGATGTCAGTAACGGCAGCGCGTAGTGCTTCTGTAACGAGCGGGCGCGCGTAGGTGGCTTGCAATTCGAGCATCTCCTGCGTGTTGAGGAGTTTTTCGATGGCGGGCAATTGCCGTAGGAGGTTTTTTGTATCAACAATTGTCAAAATAGTTTCCAAAGAATAGCGTTGCTGTCCTGATTGTGGAGAATTTTCTTATAGGATAGCATATTATGGACTGGTTGTCAAATTGAAACGCTGGTAGGCAGGGTCATTAGAGGGATTTGGTGGATTGGGGTTATGGAAACCGGCGAGCGAAGTGCCTCGATTCCATTGCTGATGGCTGACTGCCTCTGTGGTAGGAGCGGTTTCCTAACCCGGTACCTTCATCTGGTACTCGGAACGGGCACCGGTCAAACTTAATAACCAACCACAACCCAAGCAAAATACTCAAGGTAAAAACTATTAATCCGAGACAACCTCTAAGCGTCAATTTCTGATGTTCCATATTCGGTGGTATTATCATTGCTTTGCACCTTTCATTTTATGATACAATTAAAATTAAATTGGAGGTTGCTGATGCTTATGGGTTGGATGGCGGTTCGTAACTGTTGGTGTGTTCATGAATTCGTTGGCGTTCGCGGTTGACATTCGGATCAGCTCGGCGGGGGATGCCGGTGATTGCATCGACGGATTCGTCTGCTTTAAAACGTAGATAGAGTTTCTGCGATTTCGCGGCGAGCGGTGGGTTCTTGAGGGCGCGGTAACAACGCATCATGTTATAGTGTGCGTCCAAATCTTCTGGGTCAACGGTGAGTGTCTTCTGGAATTCAGTCAGCGCAGTTTCATAATCGCGTTTGAGGAAGTGCATACGTCCGAGTCTATTGCGGACACGGGTATCGCGCGGAAATTGCGCGGCGGCGCGTTGGAGATGCTCGATCGCTGTGTCATAATTGCCGTGCGTTTCCTGAACGAGTGCATAAAAGTAGTGTACCTTCGCACGATGCAGGTTTTCAGGTGACAGTGTCTTCTGAATTTCAAACGCTTTCTCAAGCATGGTTTCTGCACCTGGCATATCACCTTCTTCAATTCTGACTCTTGCCACATTGACCCACCCGTCGAGGTATCCCGGTTCGATCTCAGTTACCTTCAGGAATGCGATTTCGGCGGCTTTCAGATCGCCTTGTAGGAGGAGTCCGATGCCGTAGTCGTTCCAGCGTTCACGTGTGTTTTCTGCTACTTCAGTGGACGGCACAGGGACTGTGCCTACTACTTTCTCTGGGGTTTCAGTGGACGGCACAGGGACTGTGCCTACTACTTTTAGAGTTGCTGTAGCAGATGCCATCTCTGTAATCGGTAAGTTTGGAATCGCCTTAATCTTTCCGGCGACATCTGAAGTATCACCTGTCCAGATCCATTTGCCATCATCGTAGCCTTTATCTACTTGAAAGTCGGTATCTTCTGGGTCGCGTACGCCTGCATAAGCCCACTGTGTGTGCCACCAGTTGAATTTGCGGTAATTGAGTTTCGCCTCTATGGTGAGAATATCTCCGCAATCAGGTGGGATTTCGAGTCGATAGCGTACGGTATCGGCAGCCCCCGGCGGAATGGTGTTTGAATAGAGGACTGTTCTCAGTGCCCAAGCGTTCCGTTTATTAATCAGGTTACCGTGTGCATCAAGCATATAGCCGCGGTAAAAATGCGCACTCGGATCAACGGGTCCATTTCCATCAGGTGCAGCAATCCTGCCGTTCCAGAAGACGATCTTTCCGTTTTCATCGGTGGCTTTCACTTCCAACCAGATGTCGAACGCGTCAATCGTGCCAGTGGGGAAACGGTGTCCGACGCCGCGTGTACGCACCACAACATCGACCCGCGTGTTTTCGTTTCGTACAACTTCAACCCCGTTGCTTGGGATTGGTGCACCGTCTGCGAATAGGTCTAACGTTATCACTTCATCCTTCAAGAAATCTGTCACGGCTTTGAGTTGGTCTGGATGTTGGTTGACGAACGGGAGTGCTGTGTTCGCTGCGGGGAAACGGTGGTTGTGAACCTTGCCGTTGATATTTGCGGCATCTGTGGAATCGACAAGCGGCATGTGGCAATCGACGCATTTCTTCGCCGTTTCAGGATAATAGAAGGACAACGCGCCTTGGTGGGAGACACCACTTTTCTGCCACTGATCGTAGTCGTTGAAGCCACGCACCCATCGGAAATTGTTGACCGGTTCATCGAGGTGCACTTTATGACACGTTGAACAGAATTCGGCGGTGTTTTGACGGTGGAACGGTTTGAGGAAACTCTTTTTGTGCGGTTCTGGGTCGAGTCGGATGAGATAGTTGTGCAGATTCCGAATAATTGGGTTATCACTGGCAGCGATGTCGTGGAGTGGTGGATATTTAATCACGTATCCACTGTTGCCCATCGTATCTTTGACGCGTTCAATAGAGTGGCAGGCTGTGCAGGCGAGTCCGGCTTGTGCGGCGGGCGTATGGAGATTCTCCCGGATGGGTTTGTCCATCACGCCGTTGAGGAGGATTGCTGGGTCATGGCAGCCGCCACACCACTTGGACGGTTGGATGCCGTTGACCTCCTGCATGTAGATAATTGATTTACGATACCATTGGTTGTTGAAAGAAGAGAAGTGATGAGCGGATTCGTTCCACTGCTGATAGATATCTGGGTGACACCCTTTTGCAGCACAGGTTTCTGATGTGAGAAAGAAATCGGTCGGGATTAATGCCCCTGTTTCTGTTTCGACGGATGCGGGGAAAAAGTGACCGGTTGTGCCCCCGCCTTCCTCATACATGCTTGTAGGAGGCAGTGCGGGATTTTTGACGAGATACCTTTCATTCGGAAGGTAGTGTTGCGCGAGTTTCGCACCGACAGGAAAAACGACCACGACAGCCAGCACGCCTACGGTTATCTTCCGCAATAGTGGTGTAAGCAGTTCAGCACTTTTTAGTAAGTAGATGCAGAAAAGGAGGCACCCCGCGCTCACACTAACGATGTGTGTGATGAGAAGCCACCGGTAGGGGGTTGTCGCACCGACGATCATCAGATAGACACCAGTGATGATACCAACGGTTATCCCGATAACTCCTAATTGTCCGAGTGTTGCGGTGCTTTGCTTCTGAATATGGGCTTGCAAGCGGTGTCCTAAATGCTTATAGACATAGATGCAGAACGGGAGTATCAGGACGATACCGAGTCCAATGTGGAGCAGGACGTTGAAGATATAAAAGAGCGTCGGTTCGCCGAAGCTGAACAGGTACGCGCTGTTGAGCAGTAGAATAAGAAAGGCAGCTAAAGAGAGTTTCCGCATTTTTAAGCTATTCGTGGATTGGACAATTAATAATATATCTTCAATCAGTGTGCTTGCAAAGCACATCTACCCGTGGATATTGACATCTCCTTACATTTTATCATATTTTTCCATGAAGTGCTATGGAAATATAAATGGCGAGGTTGGGTAACCTCGCCAGCGAAAGCGTTTAGATAGGTATTGTCGGATCAATTATTGGTCTTTGATAAGTCTTATACCTTTGAAGTGTATTTCATCGTACCATTGGCGAAATTCTTCTTGGGACAATTTTTTGTCTTCCGCGCCTACCTGAATCGTGGCGTTGTCAGGGAGATCAACGGTGAACACTTCAGGTGGAATCTCGTGGTTCACTATGAAGTTCTGTGTCTCTATGATAGCTCGGTTGATGAGGTGTTCCTCGCCATCGGCATTGATCCAGAGTGTTTCTGCGATTCCGTTTGTGACAAACCATGCGTCCTCACCGTATAGTCCATAGGAGAGTCTAATACGTCTGACAGCGGGTGTGCCTTTCTTGATTTGCCCATCTGCGGAGTCTCCTGCAGTTAAAAATCGGCTTTCATATTGTAGGTGGCGCAGACCCAATTCAGGCGAAACCCAAATTCTTTCAAAACTATTTCCTTGTTGATCCGGCTGTTTTGCTTCAAGGACATAACACGGGAAACCGTTGAAAAACTCGGATTTTGAGATACGGAAATTTTGTTCTTTCAGATAGGTCGGTAAAGCCCGTCCATCAATGCTGTGGAGCCATCGCCTCGGATCCACCCAGTCTCTTGAGGCATTTAATTCGGTTTCTGTTTGGCTTTTTAAGAGCGAGTTTTCGGCAGCTTGCGGGTTACGCTTAAAAAAATACCTTGGTTCCTCTGCTTTAGCGTATGTTATTTCCAAGGTTCCGCTTGGTGATGAAATAAGCGTGACTCTCGGCGTTTGCGTATTGTTGGCAAAGCCTTCTTTAAAGTCCATACGTGTGTGCCATGGATCGAACGTGAGCCGCGCCTTCCAAGTGCGATAGGCATCAGGCGTTCCGGGTTGTCTAAAGACATATAGACATTCTCCCTCACCGGATAGCGCGGCTCCGTCATAATTCCGCATGCCGAGTAGGATCATATTGAAATCGTTTTCAGCATCTATGGCGTTCTGTGGTAAGACAGGCAGTGAGTCTTCTTGTTGTGCGAATGCCGTTGTAAGGCAGGCAAAGAAAACGAGACTGGGAATTACAAGACGGATCGCCTTCATGTTAAAAAGAAACATTGTTGTTCTCCTATCTCCTGTTAAGAGAGATTATTGAAACGTTCCATTGTAGGTGACTCGCATCGGTAGCGGTTGTGTTAGTTCGGAGATCCATCCACCCGGAAGTAGCGGGTTATCTCCACCTGTTACCTTCAAATATGAGACATAGCGCGGAATTTTCTGACGGGACGCTTCGTGGAAAAGCCGCTTTATCTCTGCCCATGTCTCGTCGCGCCAAGCGGCGATTTCGGGTGATTTTTTTCCCATACCATCCGTACTTGTCAGATCAGCATAGAGTTCCACCGCCTTGGTTAGGTTTGTGTGAATTTCCTCCTCAAGTACTGGAATTTTTGCTTCAATCTCAGCGAGTGTCAACCCAAAAAAACGTTCCTCTTCAGGCACAGTGCCAGTTTCAGTTTCTACATCAGCGGATGGAGTGCTTTCTTCGGTCTGTACTTCCACCTCGGAAAATTGTGTATCTACTGGGGTAAAGTTTCCAAAATCTGTCGGGGCATCGGAATCCACGGAGTCAGAAACGATCTCTGGTTCATTTGCATCCTCGTCTGCTTGAACTTTCAGTTTTGCTGAAGGTTGAGACTTAACGCGCCGTTCTGGTGTAACAGTTTTGTATATCTTTATCGTTTCTTGTGGCTGGTTTGCGTTGTGAATTAGGATACCGAGGAGTATCACCGCGCCGCAGAGCAGCACGCCACCCCAAAATAGTTTTGATTTAAACATAATGGAACGCTCCTTAGTGTCGTACGGATGAGATAAATAAATTCTGTTTTGATAGTAGGATTTATGTCTGGATAGGAGCTGCGGTTGTTTTAGTCAACAACTCCAGAAAAGTCAAGCAGTTTTCAGCGGTCAGCAGTCGGCTATCAGTTGTCAGCACTTGGTTGTCAGAATCAGGATAGACTGGATTAGGGGCTTTTTGATTGGTAATTGTCCTTTATAGCGTTGCCGAAACAATCAGTTTCCTATTGCTGTTCGTAGCGTTTGAGGAACTCTGCTTTGGACAATTTCTGTTTTTGACGATTCACCTTAATCATTGCATCGTCAGGAATATTAATGGTAAACGTTTCTGGTGGTATGTCGTGATTGATTTTGAAATTCTTTATCTCCAGTTTCTGTCCGGAAATTATGGGATCCTTTGGCTTAAAGTCGAGCCAAGTGGATTCATCAAAGACTGCTTTAGGGAACCAAACCTCTCCGTGTTGCTGATAAGAGATTATTGTGCGGTTGATCCAGAGTGCCTCCATCGGCACCTCGCTGTCAAGTGCATCTACCGGACGCGGGAATTGACTTTCGTGTTTTAGGTATCGGAATCCTTGATCGGGTGCGATCCAAATCTTTTCGGTTCTATCTCCGTCTTTTGCCTCCAAAACATAACAGAGACTATTTTTGAATCCCTCGCGTCCTGTGATCTGGAAGTTCTTATTCTCAAGGTAGGTCGCTAAATTTTTACGTCTCAAAGTGATCCATCGTCTCGGATCTACATCATGAAAAGGATTGATGAGTCGAGGTTGTTCTTCTGTGTTGAAGGAGTAGTTAGGTTTTCTATTTTTGTGAGGAACAATTTCCCATCTTCCGCTCGGTGTAAGGATAGTCGTTTTGCCTTGTGAATGGAAAAGGGTCTCCTTCGCATCGAAACGTGTGTTTTTTGCGTTGAAGGCGATAGTGCCGGTAATAATAATGGTGTCTGGATTGGAATGGCTGTCAGTATTGAACGGAAGTTCCCCAAGTGTATAAACGACTTCGCCTTCACCGGATTTCAGTAGTGCGTGATGCTGTTTAATCGCTGCTAAAAGTGCATTGAAATCAAGGTCTGTTTTTGCCGCATCTTGTGGTGTTTCCTGTGCGAGTGTTGTTGTAAGACACGCGAAAAGGACAAGGCAGGAAAGTAGGAAACGGTTCGTTTTCATATCTAAAAGAGACATTATTTTCTCCTATATTTAGTTTTCATTGGCGGAGTGCTTAGCATTGCCTTGCTGAGAGACTTCATTAAATGTGCTGCTGGGGGTAACCCGCATTGGGAGGGGTTCCATCAGTGCATAGATCCATCCGCCCGGGAGTACCGGATCTTTTTCGACACCTATTAGTCGCAAATAAGACCTATATCTCCGAATTTTTCCGGTCTCAACGACATCTTGGAACAGTCGTTGCACCTCTTTCCAAGTTTCGTCGCGCCATGTCGCAATCCGGGGTGACATCCCTGCTGTTCCATCTGTGTTTCGTAGTTGGGTGTAGAGTGCCGAAGCTTTGATGAGATTGGTTCGGATTTCTTTTTCAAGATCGGGAATTTCCGCTTCAATTTCAGCAAGCGTTAACCCGAAGAACCGTTTCTCGGATTGTGGAATGCTTGGGGTTTCAGCGTCAACAGACGTGCTTGTACGGTTATTTTTATGGGGGATAACGGTCCTTCCGAACTGATTTCGCAGTGCCAATTTCGCATCAATATCAAGGACAATAGGTGCATCAACGATTTCAATCGTTGGTTCAAATTCCGCCTCGAAACTATACGGTTTCTGATAGTGAGCGAGGTATTGATTACCCACGCCGAGTCCCAATATAATTAGAACAGCGGCTGTGCCGAGAGCTGCCCATGGCACCAAGGGTTTCCCAACGGGTGTTGGGGGTGTCGGTTTTATGTTGGCAACTTGTCTGGCGATGTTCTCCATAAGGTTAACGGGTAATTGAACGCTACCGAGCATCTCCTGAATCAGGAGTTCTTCTCTCTCCTGTAGACGCGCTCGCGCGCGGCGCAGCCGGCTATTAATCGTGTTCGCTGACACACCTAAAAATTTGCTAATTTCCTTTATGGTCATTTCACCGAGATAATGGAGGGTTACGACTGTGCGTTCACTTTCTGGGAGTCTTTGTAGAAGTTTTTTGACGATTTCATGGCGATGCTCGGTGGTTTCTATTTCCCGTTGCTCTGATATATAACGTTTGTAAGAAGCGTTCTCTATCTCTACCACGGATGTGCCCTCCAGTGATTGCGTGGGAAGTTTCTTCTTTTGGAGCCACCTGTTGCAAAGATTCGTCGCAATGACATAAAGCCACCCTGCGAACTTATTGGGGTTTCTCAACGTCGCGAGTTTCTTATATGCCTGAAGAAAGGTATCTTGGGTAATTTCTTCGGCGAAGTGAAAGTCACCAATCTTGCGCCACGCAAGCGCGTGGACGCTCTTTTGATACTTTCCGACTAAGGTCGTGAATGCTTCGTCGTCGCCTGATAAGATACTATGAATTAGTTGCACATCATCTTTTTCCATCAGGAGTCTCCATTGTTACAAATCTCTTTAAACTTGGCGCGTTTTAGCGTTCAATTATTAAAGATACAATTTGAGGGTAGAAAATGTGCATAATTTTCAGAGTGGGCTGAGTTTCATTTTGTACTTCTGCCAGTTTTGATAGATCCCCACGTTGAAACCAGCTGTCCTGTAGGACGCACCGCCACCAAACCATTCGGTTGCCAAGATGGGTAATAACCTTCAGTTATGAGTCTCAAATTGCCACCATTAACGTTTATGAGCCCAATATAAACGTTCGGACCAAAATGTGTACAGGCAAGCTGCGTGCCATCTGGGGACCAAGACGGATAATCTTCACCACTGTTTGTGAGTTCTACGATGTTTGATCCATCGGTATCCATTAAAAAAATACCACCCTCAATAACGTTTCGGTAAGAAACAAAAGCGATTTTTTGCCCATCCGGGGCCCACGCTGGTGCGTCGTCTTCAGCGCGGTGCTGAGTGAGTTGCCGTAAGCCGGTGCCATCCACGTTCATAACATAAACGTCGCGTGCCTGAGAGTTGCCTGTCTGATCAATTATTTTTGCCGCGAAGGCGAGTTGGTGTCCATCGGGGGACCAAGCAACATCATGGATTCTACTACCAGAGAGACGGTGTACTGGCACGTGAACTGCCTCTACTTTTCCTGTGTGGATATCGAAAATCCTAATGATCAAAGTGCCGCCGTACGCTATTTTTTGCCCATCGGGGGACCAGGCAGGACGTGTGGAAGAGGTGTAATCTTTTTTCAAAACAGTCAAATTGCCGCCATCTGCGTCCATCAGATGAAGTATTCCTATCCCTTCATGGGTGGCGAAAGCAATTTCTGCGCCATTCGGAGACCAAGTTGGCCAGGCCTTGTGTAAGTCAGGACTGTTCGTAAGCGGCTGTGGGTTTGTGCCATCCGAATGGATCGTCCAGATGTCCTCGGTCCCTTTACCTGAGTCCTTATTCACTGATAGGAACGCAATTTGTTCTGCCCATGCCCTATTTTTTTTTTGCCATGTCATGTCCCCGAAACTGAAGATCAGTCCAAGAATCGTGGTAAATACGATAAATTTCACTAACTCATCCTCCGCTGGATGCTGATGATTGACGGAGTATCTGCATCCACTTAGCAGCCTTCATTCAGTCGTTGACTACAGAATATTGAATAACTCTTGTAACTCAGTTAAGAACAGGCCTCAAATCCACCAGGATTTCCGGCTTCAATAGGGGGATCTATAGACTGTATATCCCAACCGTCTTCTTTTCCCGGTATAGAAAGGAAACTAAATTCTGTAACCGCTTGAACCTGATACCAACACTCAACATCAAGCGCACCGAGTACTTACGGTTGTGATTGCGTGTATGTGTTGGTGTAGGAATCGCCATCTTCAACTGAAAATTCCGCTACAACGGCTGGGACTTGACCTTGTATGACGCAAGAAGCGTTAGGACTGTTTTTAAGGAACAGTGCTTGATATATCGCTCTGAAATCGTGTTCATCCTCGCCACCATTAAAGTTTCCAATGTAAACACTACGGTTGAAGTTAAAGTTAAAAACCTAAATTACTATAAATGTGAACCAGAAAGAGCCGCACGCTGACTCGCCATTTATGGCTGAGTCTTATCTTAATCTGTCCTCAGATTTAATCTTTCCCCATACGGAAATTCCTATGTCAACAGGAGAGACCGCAGTGGTCACACCCGGAAATGTGGATTGCCATGATGGAGAACTACCTTTTGTAAGCAATTTCAAATTGTTTCCATCTGCATCTATTACACCGACATATCCTTCGCCTTCCAAAGCAACCCAAAAAGCAATCTGACGACCATCAGGAGACCAAGATGGGGAGCCTTCACCGCCCTTCGTTAATTCTCTGACGTTTCCGCCAGCGTCATCCATCAAAAAAATACCGCCGCTGTTATTGCGGGTGGAATAGAATGCTATTTGTTGTCCGTTGGGAGCCCATGTTGGCGAGCTGTTGTGGGAATGAGGGGTGTCAGAGGTTAACTGCCGGAAACTTGTGCCATCAACGTTGATGACATAAATCTGACGTTGGTCTAAAGAAGAGAAAGCTATCCGGTGACCGTCAGGAGACCAAGCCATATCTCGAATAATATGTGGTGCATAGATACGTATATCTTTTTCTACTTTTGTCCGGAGATCAAAAATAAAAAAGCCATCTATACCTCCGTAGGCAATTTTCATACCATCAGGAGACCAGGTGGGACGTGTCAGTGTCCAATGCTCCTTCTTCAGTAAGGTTACATTGCTACCCTCTGCATTCATGAGATTAAGACTAGGCGTAGGCGAGACCGAACTGAGGAAAGCAATCTGCGTTCTATCCGGGGACCACGTGGGGTAGAACTCATCTACGTTTGCACTGTTGGTAAGATTTTGATGTCCTGTTCCATCTGGGTTTATCGTGCAGATATCTAAATTGCTTCTATCAGATAAATAGGAAAAAGCAATTGGGTTTGCCCACGTGCTATGTATCCCTGACCCTAAGACAAACAACAATCCTAAGAACATTTGGCAGCCGATCCTTTTCATGGTTGTCTCCTTTCCAAGTTATAGTGCCGCGGTACGAGGTTTAACCTCTTCCTGTATGTTATAAGGTGGTCCTATGGAACGTTTTCGATAAAGAGAAAAGCAATGACGTTCAATCAGATTTGATCTGTCCCCAGGTCAAAGTTAACATCTCAATAGGATGAACCGCCAAGCCCGGAAACGTCGATTGCCATGATGGCGTATGTCCCTCAGCAATCAATTTTAAATGGTGTCCGTCTGCATTCATTACTCCGATACGCGTTTTATGTCCTTTATCGTCCCAAACCGAAAAGGCAATGCGCTTGCCATCCGGGGACCAAGATGGATGTTTTTCATTCCCATCTGTCAATTCTTTGACTCTCTTTCCATCTGTGTCCATCAAGAAAATACCACCACTATTATTATCATTATTGCGAGTGGAGTAGAATGCGATTTGCCTGCCATTGGGAGCCCAGGCCGGCCAGTGGTCGTGTGCAGGATGATCGGTTAGCTGCCTTAAGTCTGTCCCATCCACATTGATGACATAAATGTCCCGTCCTGTCTGTTGATCCCGGTTCCAATTGACGAAAGCCAGTTGACGACCATTTGGAGACCATGCCATGTCACGGGCTTGATCTACCGGAACAAACATTAGTTTTTCAATTCTCGTACGGACATCGAAAATAGCGATCCACGGACCCGTTCCGCCATAAGCAATTTTCCGTCCATCTGGAGACCAAGCGGGACGCTTCCCACGGTAGTCCTCTTTCAGAAGCGTCACATTACTTCCATCTGCATCTATGAGATAAAGATTACTTGGTGCAAAGGTAGCAAAAAAAATCTTGCTTCTATCTGGTGACCAAGTTGGCCAGTTTTTAATTAGGCCTTTCGGTTTTTTAGTGAGGGTTATCTGTTATCCTCCGTTTGGATTTACCGTGCATATCTCGTCCTCTCCTCCGACGATACCCGCTCTTAGACGATAAAGAAAAACAATCTCATCTGCCGGTGCGTTGTGTGGTATGTGCCATACACTTAACGTTAGTCCGAAAAGCAGGGCGGATACGATCCTTCTCATTTTTGCGCGTCTCCTTTCAAGATTGTGATGTGAGGAAAATTACTGGTTTTCTGACTGAAGTGTGTAGAATTCAACGGTGTGTATCTGCCCTTTGCCTGTCAACGACTTTTGGACAATCCGAATGGCATTTGTGTTAGCGATCATAGTCATTTCAATCGGAAAGGGAACATTGTCTTTAATCCTTTTAATCTCTTTCCAATTGAATTCACCATCCCGCGCGTAAATATCTATATTTTGAACCTTTCCTTCACCAAGGATAATAATCTTCCGAATCTCTTCTGGCTCAGGGATCGAATATATGAGTCCAGAGAAGATAAACTTTTCTGTGACCGGGGCATCAACGCGAACATACGTCTGTTCTGTTATTAGTGCTGCACATCCGATTGAGAGCGCGCATATCAGTAGAATCCCATAAAGTCTATTCATTTTTCTCCCCCTATCTATGACATATTTCTGTTGGAGATGGAGATTTTAATTATTAATGACGCGATTTGTTGTTAGCAAAGGTGCATTATTTCAGAAAGGGTGGAATTTTAATCTGAAATTGGAATCTGTTGGAATAACAGTTTATCGGACGTGGTTCGTGTATAACAGGCTGCTAAGATACTTGTGAGTTATCCCGCGGTATAACCGCCATCAATAGGTAGAGCAATACCTGTAACAAATGCAGATTCGTCAGAGGCGAGGTATAATGCGCCGTAGGCGATCTCTTCGGGCTGCGCGAGTCGGCGCATCGGGTGCTTGTCCGCAAGAACCTGATATTCTTCTGGTGTTTTGATGACACCCGCAACCAACGGTGTCTCAACAAAACCCGGACAGATGCAGTTGACTCGGATTTTATCTTCAGCGTAATCGAGTGCCATCCCGCGGGTGAGATTCGTCACACCGCCTTTGGAGGCGACATAAGCCGCCCGGACATCCGCACCGACAATTCCGTAGATAGAGGACAGGTTGATGATAGAACCGCCGCCGTTTTCCTGCATGGCAGGGATCGCTGCCTTGGCACAGAGATAAACACCCGTGAGATTAACGTCTAAACAGCGATGCCAGTCTGCTTCTGGTAAGTCACCTACTGGAAGTCGCATTGCGATGCCGGCACTGCTCAACAGAATGTCCAGTTTTCCGTATCTGCTGACGGTTTCCTGTACCATCCTCTCGGTGTTGTCTGAAATTGTTACATCGGTTTCGATGTAGGTTGCTTCGTTACCTGCGTCGCGGATATCGGTAACGGTCTGGTTCGCACCCTTTTCATCGATGTCCGCAACGACGACTTTCGCACCGTGTTCGGCGAACAGGATCGCTGTGGCTTTTCCGATGCCAGATGCAGCACCGGTTGTAATGGCTACTTTGTCTTTAAGTCGCATAATTTTAATGTTCGTTTTTATTCGTTGATTGTATCTACAGTGTATCTCATAAATCGTTTAAGAATATACTGGAGAAGAGGTCTCATGGAAGAAACCCCCTAAATCCCCCTTATCAGGGGGACTTGCCAGAAGTTTCATGGAAGAAACCCGCTAAATCCCCCTTATCAGGGGGACTTGCACTCATGGAAGAAACCCGCTAAATCCCCCTTATCAGGGGGACTTGCACTCATGGAAGAAACCCCTAAATCCCCCTTATCAAGGGGACTTGCACTCATGGAAGAAACCCCTAAATCCCCCTTATCAAGGGGACTTGCCAGAAGTTTCATGGAAGAAACCCGCTAAATCCCCCTTATCAAGGGGACTTGCAGTTATACATGCAAACTGGTATTTATGAGACAGGCTTTAAAGTCCCTTTTCTGTCCATTCTGCGGGGTTCACTTCTGGTTCACCGATTTGGTTTCTGAGCACACCGATATTCTCGATTTCAAGTTCAACGATGTCCCCCGGTTGAATCCAGCGGTCGAGTTCCCATCCGCACCCATTTCCAACGGTGCCGGACCCTAAAAATTCACCGGGATGCAGCGTCTCTGATTGTGAGATAAACGAAATCATCTCAGCGAAGGAGTAATACATATCGGATGTATTGCCGTCTGCCCAGACTTCGCCGTTGATTCTGGCAATCATTCGGAGGTTATACGGATCACGGATTTCGTCTGGTGTGACGAGACAGGGCCCCATGATGTTGCTGTTGTCAAAGTCCTTCCCTTTGGCGGGACCGAGTGCCAGCGTCATGTGCCGGAACTGGATGTCGCGTGCGCTGATGTCGTTGTAAATGGTATAACCGGCGATGTACTCAGGGGCTTCTTCTATGGAGATATTTTTGCCGGTTTTCCCGATGTAGACCCCCCACTCCAGTTCAAAGTCGAGTTTTTCTGTATAGTTGGGCCACGTAACAACGGCTTCATGCCCGGCGATAGAGGACGGACTGGTACTGCCGCGGTAATAGTTGGGCAGTTTGAACCACTCCGGGGAAATCTCTTTACCAGTGATACGTGAGGCAGCATCCATGTGGGTTTTAAATACGCCGAAATCCCGTAGGCTTGCTGGGCGTGGAAATGGCGCGAGCAGTTGCACGTCGGCAACGGGGAAGCTGCTGTCAGCTGTCTGGTCAATATGTTTTTGCGCGTCAGCGATGCGATTCTTTTCGAAGAATTCGTACATGTCCGAGGCGACTGTCGTGAGGTCAACAATTTGATCGCCAGTAGTCCATGCGCCGAGTCTTGGTGTTGCGTCTGCTGATTGGATTTGAAAGGTAACGAGTTTCATAGGTGTTCTTTTTAGATAATCGTGCCTCCTTATTCTTACTTGCATCGTTTTGATTATACGATAGATGTGTTTAGAAGTCAATGTTTTTAAATTTGTCTTGTATATGCGATGGAGATGTGGCATAATTGCCCTATAAGTTTACCTACATTCGCGATGTGCCCTTATGGGAAATACCCGAAATAGAAAGGGACGATCATGGTTACCCGTCAAGACATTCAAGCGATATGTGATGACATCGTGCGCGAGTTCTCGCCGTTACAAGTTGTTCTTTTCGGTTCTTATGCGTATGGCACGCCCACAGAGTCCTCCGATGTAGATTTTCTGGTTGTCATGCCGGTGGCGAAATCGGAAACCCGCCGGCAAGAGATAGAGATTCGGGAGCGTCTCGCGCGTCCTTTCCGCCTGCACGTGCTTGTGCATTCGCCTGAAGACCTGGCGTATCGTCTTGTGTATAACGATTGGTTTCTCCGAGAGATTACTGAAAAAGGCGAGGTGCTTTATGAAACGCCTAATTTTTTCTTGAAACCGGTAAAGAAGGAAGAAGACGCAATGAATCCATTGACAGCGGAGTGGGTGCAGAAAGCCGAAGGCGATTATACTGTCGCACAGCAAGTGCTTCAAGGACAGAATCCGGTAAATGATGCCATCTGTTTCCACGCCCAGCAGTGTATTGAAAAATACCTAAAGGCGTGGCTTCAAGAGGCGAACATCCCGTTTCCGAGGACCCACGATCTAAAAGAGTTATTGAACCTAATTGTTCCGATGCTTCCTGCTTGGGATGCGTGGCGGGAAGATTTTTCAAAGCTGTCCGAGCATGCTATTGATCCACGTTATCCTGGGAAATTCGCGACTGCCGACGAAACAGCATACGCGATGCACATCTGCAACGAAGTACGACAAGCTATCCGCGAGTACTTGAAACTACCACTTCATGTGCCAGGCAACTAAGGAAGTTCATGAACGTCTCGAAATGGAAAAGGGGACAAACATGGTTACCCGGGAAGACATTCAGGCGACATGTGATGACATCGTGCGCGAGTTCGCGCCATTACAAGTTGTTCTCTTCGGTTCTTATGCGTATGGCACGCCCACAGAGTCCTCCGATGTAGATTTTCTGGTTGTCATGCCGGTGGCGAAATCGGAAACCCGCCAGCAAGAGATAGAGATTCGGAAGCGTCTCGCGCGTCCTTTCCGCCTGCACGTGCTTGTGCATTCGCCTGAAGACCTGGCGTATCGCCTTGTGTATAACGATTGGTTTCTCCGAGAGATCACCGAAAAAGGCGAGGTGCTTTATGAAACGCCTAATTTTTTCTTGAAACCGGTAAAGAAGGAAGAAGACGCGATGAATCCATTGACAGAGGAGTGGGTGCAGAAAGCTGAAGGCGATTATACTGTGGCACGGCAATCCGCGCAAGGACAGAATCCAGTAAATGATGTTATCTGCTTCCTGACTCAGCAGTGTGTTGAAAAGTATCTAAAGGCGTGGCTTCAAGAGGCGAACATTCCTTTTCCAAGGACCCACGATTTAAAAGAGTTATTGAACCTGATTGTTCCGATGCTTCCTGCTTGGGATGCGTGGCGGGAAGATTTTTCAAAGTTGTCGGAACACGCCGTTGATCCGCGCTATCCTGGGAAATTCGCGACTGCAGACGAAACAGCACATGCGATGCGGATCTGCGATGAGGTGCGGCGAGCGGTTCGCGAACAGTTGAAACTACCGCTTGATGTACGGGATGGTTAAGGAAGTTTCGGCTTTGTTCGGAGTTGTGGAGCAAAGGGTGCTATGCCGTTAAAGACAGGAACAGTTCTTCCAAAGAGACTTCAGTCGTGTGCATTTCAAGGAGCTGCCATCCGCGTCCGACGATGGTTTCTGCTATTTCTGCCCGAATATCACTTGTCGGTGTGTAATGAAGGTGGAACGTCGCTGTGTCCGCTGTATTGGTCCCGGTTTGTTCAACCCGAATTACGTCAGGAATATCCGTGAGTATAGTGAGTATATCGTCAGCCGGCGCGCCTGCGATCTCAAGCGATAACGTTAAAGTTGTTACCGGTACACTTTCCGTATTATTCTGTTTAGATACGGCGCGCCCCCCCTCTAACTGAACATCGCCCGTAATTTCGCCCCTACTGATGATAATCAACCGTTCACATGTCATACTCGCTTCAGGTAAGATATGCGTGCTGAACAGGATTGTTCGCTCTTTACCGAGTGCCTTGATTAATTCTCGGATTTCGACGATTTGCCGTGGGTCCAATCCAGAGGTAGGTTCATCAAGGATTAAAACATCTGGCTCATGGATAAGTGCTTGTGCCAAACCTACACGTTGCCGGAAACCGCGAGACAATTGCCCTATAATCTGATGCCTACGCTCGGTGAGTCCACACGCCTCAATTGCGTTATCCAACCGTGCTTTGATATTGCTTCGAGAGACGCTTCGGATTTTTGCCATGTACTTCAGATATTTCGTCACCGTCATTTCTGGATAGAGCGGCACGTTTTCTGGGAGATAGCCGATGCGTTTGCGAACCTCTCTCAATTCTTTGAAAACGTCATACCCGGCGATGGTAACGCGTCCGCTGCTCGCTGGCATAAAGCAGGTAAGGATTCGCATCGTTGTGGTTTTCCCAGCACCGTTGGGACCGAGAAATCCAACGATTTGTCCCTTATCTACTTGAAAGGAGATGTCTTTGAGGGCTTGGAAGGGACCGTAATTTTTTCTGATATTTTGGACTTCAATCATTTTAATAGTTGTCAGTTACCAGTTATCAGTTAAAGAGATATCTGATAAACTCCGAACTGATTGCCTCCTTTTCAAGATTGCACTGTTATTACCAACGGACAGACTGATAACTGATAACTACTAACAAGGTTAGGGGTTCCGCGGGATGCTGAAATTTAGGTCCCGATCCCTGCCCAATAGATATGGATTGTTATCCGGTTGAACCGCCTCCGATTCGGCAAGGGCTTCCGGTAGATCAACTGTCACGGAATTCACCTCAACTCTATCCGGGTAAACTAAGACTTGCTTCCACATCATCGGATAACAGATAATACCGGCGGAGACGATACACAACATACCTTGTTCTCTGAAAACGCGATTGAGATGCAGGTGTCCACAAAAGAATGCCAGAATCTGTTTGTCAAAAGGTGAAGTGATTTCAAGGACTTCCGCAGAGTTAGCAACTCTTGAACCGATACCTTGAAATTCGACGCTTGGAAAAGGGAGTTGGTGTGAGAATATGAAAACCTCTTCGTCGTAATCTCGTGCCCGCTTCAATTCACGTTCTGCCCATGCCAATTGGTTGGTGCTAATATATCCGTGAGTTAGATCTTCTGGAACTTCTTGTGAATCGAGAAGAATAAACCGAATATTTTCGTGCACAAAACTGACGGAACCCATGCCGTTGATACCAAAGCGTGCCAAGTAGGCATCTTTAGAACCGGTCTCCGGATGCAGATCGTGGTTGCCGGGGATGTAATAGAAGGGAGCATTTATACGCTCACCGAGTTCTTGTGCACTATCAAGTGCAGCTTCGTAACCCGACGCGGACATCTCAAAACTGTTGCCACCACATACGATATCCCCACCGTGAATCACGAATGCTGGATCGAAAGCGTCCAGTTGTTCAACCAATTTTTCATAGAGCGCGAAACTGTTTTTTTGTTGTTGTAGTCCGCCCGCGAAGTTCCTCGGTGCGTTTAAATAAAGATGTGTATCCGTAATAAAGGCAAATTTAAAAAGAATCATAAAACATCTCGTTTATCCGATTTCGATGTCAAAACCGAATCCTTTACGTGCAATCTTCTGCATGCGTATGATAAGTATAATAACGACAGTACATGCTAAATTGTCAGCGTCAGTATCCAGTGTTATTCGGATGGCAGGACACGTGTTGGGTCACACATGATAACGCGCCTGTCATAACTAATATTATAATGATACCGCATTTTCATAGGAACGTCCAATTAAAGTATCAGTAAATAGACATTAGGGCAGATTAGAATAACCCAAATTGCTACTAATGGATTTTGGGCGTTTCGACACGATTTTTGGATGCTTCCCCACCCCGGAGGGATGCTATGTCCATAAATAGGTGGCAACTTGCGTTAGAATGGATTAGCATAGAAAGCTTCTTGTAGTTACTAACCGTTTCCGAGTAAGGAGTGGGGATCCGCCTCGCCAATAGAAGTAGATCCGCGATTTCAGTGACGCGCATGTTTGGTTAGAATTGCAACGTAAGTCGGTGTGTTGGCTGCGTCAATGTAGCATTCAACTTGCCACGGTGTTCCATCAAGGATGTCTTCCATTTCCGGCTTTGAAACAAACAGGTAGTCAAACCACGGTGTGGTATATTGTCGGTAACGGATTCGCAGTCGTAGTTGTCCACTCATCCGTCCCCTATCTCGGTTGAATTGATGGTACGCTAAATGCCCGGGTTCCGTTGTTTGATAGGGATCCATTGTTTCAGCGATAATGTTTGCGGTTTCGCTTGTCATAGCAGCGAAGCGTCTCAATAGCCATTTTGCTCTCTTGTAGCTGCCGGTGAGTCCAAAATTGTGTCCCATCATGAGAATGGTGTCAAAAGTGCCAATTTTGGAATTCACCTGTGTGACAGGTGTAACAAGTGCATTTTTGAGTCCACGGCGTTGACAAGTCTGGATAGCTAAAGGTGAGATGTCTGTTCCCAAAACATCGTGTCCTTGTTTTACGAGATAGAGGCAGTGCCGCCCTGCCCCGCAGCCGATATCTAAGACCCGTCCTGTGGCGTATGTTATTGCGCTTTTTTGGTGTTCAGCCCAGTCTTCATATTCAGCGAAATAGTTACGAGGTCCGAATTTGCTTGTATCGATAAATCCATCTTCTCTCTCCACAATTTCGACGTTTTCTCGACCGTTATGATAATCTGAAAGGAGGTGCCCGTAGGCATCTTGATTGTCGGTTAGCACTTTATGATTCCTTTGCGTAGCCGGTTGTTCCGTTCGGATTGACCCATTCGGTTTCCCAGTGTGTTTCAATGCCTTCGCGCCATGCCTGCGCTGCGTCTGTCAATTCAGCGGTGAGTTCTGGATGTGCATCTTTGAGGTTCTCTGTTTCACCCATATCTGTTTCGAGATTCGCGAGATGTACATCGTCCTCTGGGGGCGCGCCTTCTACTAATTGACCGTTGAGTACGAGTTTCCAGCTGTCGCGTCGCAGGGCAGTCTGTTTGCCCATTTCCCAATAGATTTCGCTATGGGGTGTCGGTTCACCTTTTGCCACCATGGGTAGAACATCCAATCCATCAAGTTCATGTTCGGAAGGGTTGCCACCTGCTGCCGCGAGGAACGTTGGAAACACATCCATCGCCGCGCCGACTTCACTGATGACCTGTTCGGCGGGGATCTGCTGGGGCCAGTGCATGATTCCGGGTGAACGGATGCCGCCTTCATAGAGACTGAATTTATGTCCTTTCAGTTTCCCAGCTGTCCCGCCGTAATACGGATCTTGCGTGCCGTCTAACCAGTTCCGCGTTTCACGTGAGGGGCCGTTGTCGCTCTGGAAATAGGAGAACGTGTTTTCTGCGAGTCCAAGCCTCTCCAACTCAGCGAGAATTTCGCCGACGCTGTCGTCGACTGCACTGAGCATCGCCGCCATGATTTGCCTGTCCCACGGTAGATTTGGGAATCGGTCAACGTATTTTTGCGGTGCGTGCATGGGGTAGTGTGGCGCGTTATAAGGCACATAGAGGAAAAAGGGTTTGCCGAGTTCAACGGATTTACGGATATATCTGATGGTATATTCGGTGATGAGTTCGGTGAAGTATTCGCCGTTTCGGTAAATCTCTTCACCGTTTTCCCAGAGATCGTGTGTCTGGTCGATGCCGCGCTGCCCCAGACCCCAGTAGAAGATGTGCGAAAAGAAGTCGATACAACCCGCCATAAATCCGAACCAATCGTCGAATCCGTGGTGTTCAGGCCGTGAACCCTCCGCGAGTCCCAAATGCCATTTCCCGGACATCGCAGTGTAATAACCGCGTTCCTTCAGGACCGTCGCGAGCGTCGGCACAGAAGGCGGCAATCCTGTAGCGGTGCGGTGTCCTGCTAAAATGGAGCGGACTCCTGCGTGGCACGGGGATCGTCCTGTCAGTAATGCTGCGCGTGAAGGCGAGCAGACCGGGGAATTTGAATACCAATCTGTGAAGCGGGCTCCCTCGGCTGCCATCCTATCGAGATGTGGCGTTTTGAAATCGGTCGCGCCCATACAGGATAGATCGCCGTACCCTTGGTCGTCCGTTAGAAAGATAATAAAATTAGGTTGCATTTTTCCTCTATTTGTAATGATGCTCAGTTCGGTTGAAGGTTACAGTCGTTTATAGTAGATTCTGTAATTACTAATACACTCGTATTGTCGTGTGAACTATGAAGTTATATGCCACAGGCTAACGGTTTCCTATGCTACAAGGAAACTGAAACTAAAAGTTTAGGCGACAAGTGTAAACTTATTTTCGGATTTTACTATAAAATCTGTAGAGATCACGTTAGTGTTTTGGGTGTAAGGGATATAGTGCGATCCTTCAGAGAAAAAGTGCCAAATAAGAGGTTTTCGCTGATCTTGACAATGGAGAGATCAGAGCAAGGTCCCCATAATTAAAAATTACTTTTTCCAGAAACTCCGATCTAAGCTCCGGTATTGTATGGCTTCGGAGACATGAACTGCCTCTATATTCGGGTTTTGATCGAGGTCTGCGATGGTGCGTGCTACCTTCAGGATCCGGTCATAAGCGCGGGCACTCAATCCTAATTGGTTAATAGCGACCCGGAGCAGGTCTTGCGCTTGATCGTCAACTTTACAGTATTCCCGTATCTGCTTTGATTGCATGCCTGCGTTGGCGTGTATCGTTGTACCTGCAAAGCGTCCATGTTGAATTTGGCGTGCTTCCTCGACCCGTTCTTGGACGCGTGCCGACGGTTCACCGGTTGTTTCAGCGGAGAGTTCGGCGTACTTCACTGCTGGCACTTCAACTTGGATGTCGATTCTATCTAATAACGGACCGGAGATCCGAGAGACATAGTTCTGAATCTGGTTCGGCGTGCACTTACAATCTCGGCTTGGATCGCTGAAGAACCCACAGGGACAAGGGTTCATCGCTGCGACGAGCATAAAATTTGCCGGATACGTGAGGGATGCCGCTGCACGAGAGATGGTCACCTGGCGGTCCTCAAGCGGTTGACGCATGACTTCAAGGACGTTCCGCCGAAATTCAGGGAGTTCGTCTAAAAAGAGCACCCCGTTATGCGCGAGGCTCACCTCTCCGGGACGTGGCACATTTCCACCGCCGATTAAGCCTGCATCTGAAATGGTATGATGGGGTGAACGATATGGACGTGTTATAACCAGGGGTGTATCGCTTGGCAGAATACCGATGATACTCTGGATTTTCGTCGTCTCTAAGGATTCGTCCATTGAGAGTCTCGGCAGAATTGAGGGAATTCGCTTCGCGATCATCGTCTTTCCTGATCCGGGTGGTCCAATCATAATAAGGTTATGTCCACCCGCTGCAGCGACCTCAATGGCGCGCTTAACGTGTTCTTGCCCTTTCACATCGAGTAGGTCGATGTGCATTGCTGGATCTGCAGTATGTGTGTCAGTGTCGAGTGTGTGCGGTTCTGATGCTATCTCTTTCTCCGCATTGAGGAATGCGGCAGCCTCTGATAGACTTGCGATCGGATAGACATTCACACCGTCCACGATTGCCGCTTCCTTAGCGTTTTCAGCTGGCAAAATAAGATCTTCTATACCGTTCTCTTTTGCGGCGATGGCTATTGGAAGCCCACCTTGTATGCCCCGGATGTTTCCATCAAGTGCGAGTTCACCCAAAATCATGGCATTTTCGAGTCTTGCAGGATCTACCTGATTGGTAGCCGCCATAACACCGATTGCGATCGGAAGGTCAAACGCCGAGCCTGCTTTTCGGATGTCCGCGGGTGCTAAGTTCGCCGTGATTCGGGTTTGTGGGAAGTAGAAACCCGAGTTCTTAATCGCTGCAGTAACCCGGTCCCGGCTCTCCTTGATGGCACTGTCCGGTAGACCGACGGTACTGAAGGACGGCAGGCCGCCAGCGACATCTACTTCAACTTTTACGATATAGGCATCAATTCCGAGCAATGCACTGCTTAGGACTGTTGCGAGCATACAGATGTTCCTTCCGATTTGCGTTATTTGAACAGTTCCACTGGCTCATATTATAGGCGCACCGTCTACACCAGCGAACTTCGGCTTCTTCTTTACTAACGGTTGAAGGCTCACAGCCAGCAGCCTCACCTAACTGGAATCCCCTGTGAGTTTGTGTAATATTTGTAACTGTCTCTGATTTGATATGACTAATAGGGCATCACCGGCTTGGATTCTCTTATCTCCTGGCGGATTATAGAGGAATGTCCCGTCATTATCCCGAATGGCGACGATAACCAATCCGGTATGTTCTTGGATATTAGCGGTTTTGAGAGATATCCCGTCTAATGTGGCATTTTGCTGGATAATGGATTCGGCAAAATGGGTTTCCTGCTGATTTTGCGTGATATTTTCCAGAAACTCTACGAGGTGTGGATAGAGTATACTTGATGCCAGACGAATACCCCCAATGTGATCTGGAAGTACGACTTCATCTGCTCCGGCAGTAACCAGTTTCCCGGGCGAATTATCTTCAACAGCTTTGGAGGCTATTTGTAAGTGCGGATTTAATTTTCTCGCGGAGATTACGACAAACAGGTTATCTTGGTCGCGGCTGAGGCATGTGACGAGCCCTCGTGCGCGCGTGATACCGGCGCGCGTGAGTATTTCATCATCGGTTGCATCGCCGTGGAGGTATGGAAAATTTCGTGTATCAGCGAGGTGGATTAAGCGTTCTTCCTCGAGTTCAATGCCGACAAAATCGACATCTGCCTTCAGCATCTCGTCGAGGACATGGACACCGGTATCGCCGAGTCCGCAAATGATATAGTGGTTTGATAATTTATCGACAGTTCGGACCATTTTTTGTTGTCGGAAAAAACTTTGGAGTTGTCCTTCGATCAGAAATCTGGTGGCGACAGTGACACTATAGGTGAATACCCCGATGCCACCGATGAGAAGTAGTATCGTGAAAATACGTCCGTTGTCGCTCATTTCCAGATCGTCATGCCCAGCGGTTGTCAAGGTAATGACCGTCATATAGATTGCGTCAAGGGGGGCCCATCCGCTATCCCTTTCGAGCATCAAGTAACCGGTGGTTCCTGTCACGAGCAAGCCCATGAGCATCGCTAAAGCGATTATAATCTGGCGTTGATAATTCATTCTCCTCTTTCATGCATGAGGTGCGCTTACAATTAACACAGCGCGTTTACAAGGGAAGTACTATGATTTTTCCAGTTTAATGCCGCTTTTTAGCGAGCCGTTTAACGACTGGGTTCGGATCGTGTCGCGCAATGTCGAAAAGGTCTTGATGCTCAATTCTATCAAGCGTCGGCAAAAGTTTTGCGACCTCCATGCGTACACATACAGCGGGGTCTTTCAGTCCGCGTTCAAACCAACGTTCGACATCATCTGAGGCATGTTTCGCGAGTGCTGCGAGTGCGCCCGCGCGAATACGTCTGTTTTCCGATTCAGCGTGCGGCAGAATGGGCGCAATGTAGCCCTCCTCACAGCGGCACATAATTCGCAAAGCGTTGCATACCACGTCTATTGATTCGTCTTCAAGATGCAGCGCACACCAATCAAATAGTTCCTCAGTTCCAGTTTTTTCAAGAAATTGGAGTCCGCGCATCCGGCGTTTCGGATTTTCGTTAGAAATGTCCGTCATCGCCTTGAGGTAGCGCGTATCTACTTCTGATGGCTGGATCGGTTCTTCTGGCGGGTCAATGTAAAGTACACGGACTGCAATAGTATCCCTCTGAAGATGTTGAATAGGGAGTCCTTCAGGGCTGAACGGGATTTTGTCAAAGAATGCTGGTAGCCATTGCTTGCCTTTTGCCAAAAATTCTTGTCGGTCAATGTGCTTTCCGGTGCCAGATCGCATCCTGTTATCCATCCAGTGTGCCAGTCTGACGATGCCCCAGTGGTTTTGACTCACACCATTGTGGGCATAAAGCCCTAATTGATGGTTAACCCATTGTGCGAGTGCAGTTGGGCACGCTAACAATTCAAAAAAATTAGACTGCAGGAGTTGAACAGAGAGCCGTTCGCGAACTGCTATAATGTTACCGTGCAGGTGAATTTTACCGTTACCGAGGTGTGTACGGAGTGCTTCAATCTCCAAATCGGTTTTCAGTACAACAGGTCTACCATGTTTTCGGCGCGCCTTTTGTTCGGCACGGTTCTTCGCGTAGTTCCAATTTGTTGTGAACCAGGTGGCTCCCCCGCGTGGACGGAACCCGTTTTCAATAATGCCTCTTGCGCTGCTTAACGTCGTACCGTGATAGAATTCCATAATTGGTTCTCCCTAAAAGTTTAACGGGATTAACTCAATTTGTGGCGGATAATTCATAAAAAATCGGCGGATTCCGACTTGCAATGCGCGGTTGTTGGATAACAATTCTTGCTGTACCACCCAGTTAGGAGGCTTCTTCAGTTTTGTCAGCGGGTGCCTCTGCTTCGGTTGTGTTATCTGATGGCTCCACTTCGGGGCCTTCAGCCGTGGTTGCCTCTTGTGGGGCTGCTTCCTGTCTACTGACAGCACGGATGTAACCCATTCTGAGTTCGTAGAGCGTATTTGACAGAAAGTTGGCTTCTGGGGCAGTGAGATTTCCCTTCGTCTTTTCTTCGAGCATCTCAATACTATCAATAATCCGTTTCACGAGTCCAAGATCGATGATCACCTCGTCTGTTTCAGGATTGCGGATTCCTTCCAAGTAAAGCTGCCCGGTTGTTACGAGGTCGCCGAGAAAAGTGATGAAATTCGTAGGTGGAAGTTGTTGTGCTTCTTCCTGATCTATAGTTTCTTCCATATAACTGCTCCTGATTCACCTGAGTATATACAGCGTCTGTTGAGAAGGTCTGTTATTCATCGTCAAAGATAATGATTTGTGCCAGTAAACTCCCTGCTTGATTGTTGTTGTGTGGGCTTTCGTTCATGGCGAGAAAGATAACGCCATCGTCGGGAGCTGGATTGTCGTAGCGCGAACCGACAGCGAAAACGGTGTTTCCGATCTTGGCGATGAGGGCACCGATATTCGTACCGGGGAGTAGATAATCGTTGGAGCCTGGGGTCTTGGGGATGCCATCGGCACCGCACCAGCCGGTACGATTTTGCAAATCTGGTGACCAAGCCCCTTCTCCGTCAATAACGAGACGTTGTCCTTTTTTCACGCGCACGTAACTCTCCTGCCAAACGGGATTTGGGCGGGCCGTGCGGATAACGGTTAATGCCATACATTCCTCCGTATAGAGTCGGGTGTAACGATTGGCATTATGCCAACCGTTACATCAACTTTGCTATTCCTTGTTTCGGATGGTGATGTTCGTAATTACATCGTCTGCAACTATACTGTCAACGACATCCATGCCACTGACAACGTTTCCGAAGATAGTGTAGTCACTATCCAGAATGGTGCTATCTCGGCAGATAAAGAATTCAGATGCGTACGAAACGCTCGTGCCCTCTTCTTTTGCCATAGCGACAACGCCACGTGCCATCTCTTTCGCGCCGTTCTCAATCGGAATTGTTTCGCCAGCGGCAAGTTTTGAACCTGCTTGGATGAGAAGTTCTTCTGCGCGATTAAACTTTTCACCTTTGTAATACATCACCTGCGCGTTTTTGATAAAATTCTTAGAAGTTTCGGGGGCTTCGGTTGCGAGAAATTCAAACTCAATATTGCCTTTTGCCGTTTCAATAACAGCTATGGCTGTTGCGGGGTCAATCTGTGGTTTTGCCGAGGTTATCGTTGAGCCTGTACCCGCGCGACGTGCGCGCGGCGCAGGTGCCTTCTTCTCCTCTTGTGCGCAACTCAGCACGAAGGTGGCAAACAGCGTTGCCAAGACTAAAAGTGCTGCGGATGCGAACTGCCGGTGTTGCTTATTCTGCTGTTGCCTGAACATATTTTGACTTCGCCTCCAATCGGATTTTTGTCATGACATCGCCTACCGCTAAGCGATCAACGACATCCATGCCTTGAATTACACTGCCGAAAGTGGTGTAATTGCCGTCGAGAGAGGGTTGGGGTTTGAAGCAAATGTAGAATTGGCTCCCGGATGAGTTTGGCGCGGGCGTCCGAGCCATGGCCACTGTACCTCTAAGGTGTGGACGCTGGTTCGGATGCGTGTATTCGTCAGTAATATTCCAACCGGGGCCACCTGTTCCATCGCCGTTCGGACACCCGCCCTGAACGACGAATTCGTCAACTCTGCGATGAAATGTTAAGCCGTCGTAAAATTTCTGGTTGATCAATTTGGTGAAATTATCCACTGCCACGGGGGCGGCATCGGGATAGAGCTCAATTACGACTATGCCTTTATCGGTTGTAACGACGGCGACCTGCTCTTCAGGTGTTAGGTTTTGACCGAAGGGCAGCGCGCAGCCAATAGTGAGGGTTAATAGTAAAAGAGGAAACGTTAGACTTTTGTATAGCAAGTTTTGACTTGCCAGTTGTGCAAAAAGATAACGAGTTGTTCGCATCAACTTTCCTTTGTTGTATGAGTTAGTCGGTTTTGAGGCGTGCCCAGACGGTTGCCAACTTGTCCTGTGCGTCAACGTGCAGCGTGACAGGTTCCGCCATATCTTTGAGCAACGCCTCCTTGGTTAAGGCGTAGTTATACACTTTGATTTCGTCGAGGGCACCGGTAAGGAACCGTTGGCTTCCGCCGCGTGCGCCGATGTAGAGCGACTCGTCGTTGGGTTTTAATTCACCTTTACAAGGCATTTCTGCTTCCAGTTCGCCATCGATATAGAGTAGGATGTCATCACCATCCCACGTTCCCGCAAGAAAATGCCATTTGCCGTCCTGAATAGTGGGGCCAATATTGTCGTCATTACACGGTTCTGGAAGGTCGAAGAATTGAAGAATCGTCCCACCGTTGTAGAGTGCTGCAAGGTTATACAAACCAGAGACCCAAGCGGAGCCTTTCTCAACACCGCTCTGGATTGCCTCACCGCCTTCAACAATTGCCCAGAACTCGATGGTGATGCCATCAACAATATCGAGGCTCGGATTGTCATCAATTTCGCCAGCAGTTTTTCCGTCGAACTCCATTGCTTGCCCGAAAACACCCTCAATCAATTTTGGATTACCTTTATTAAAGGTGGCATCGTTACCAAATTCGGACAGGTCCTTTACAACTTTTCCATCTAATTCATCAAAGGAGAGATGTAATACAAGATCTTGTGCCTGACAGATCGTTGCGATGCTTATTAAAGTGAGGAAAAGTAGCCAGAAGATGACAGACTGTTTCAAAATTGTGCCTCCTAAAGTTAGGTGTTTAATTGATGTATTAAGTATTATCCAAGCCGAGTTTCGCATGGATTTAGGACGACCTGCTAACTTGAAAATTGATAGGAACTAACAACTGCCGCATACTAAACTTGTTTGTTTTTTAACAAAAGGGTTACGAAACCTTTAACACACTTTATAATAATATAGCAAAAGTAATGAAAAAAGTCAAAGGGAATATTTTTCGACATTTTTCGTGACAAATTCGCTACGAGTTGGTATAATGATGGTGGCAGACGTGAAGGGGACGGTACAGCCTAAGGTATTATCTGAATAGGAAAGGAAAACTATGCCGGAATTGGCGATTAAAGGACAAACACATACAAATTCACTCGGTATGCAATTCGTTAGAATTGAACCGGGCACTTTTATGATGGGTTCAAAGAACACGTCGCTATCAGATGAATTGACGGCAGGCAAGCCACATCTCCGCGATGGTGACTGGGATGAACGTCCGGTGCATGAGGTAACGCTCGGCACACCGTTTTACATTGGTATTTTTCAGGTTACCAATGTCCAGTATGCGGCGTTTGATCCTACACATCGTGACCTGCAAAATCTTCAGAACGTCGGTTTTTCACGGGACGATGATGAAGCAGTGGTATTTGTTGATTGGCATGATGCGACACGCTTCTGTGAATGGCTCTCCGAGAAAGAGGGGCTGCCTTATCGACTGCCGACCGAGGCGGAGTGGGAATACGTGTGCCGTGCAGGTACAACGACACATTTTCATACCGGTGATACGCTGCCATCGGAGTTCCATAAAAACGTTGGAGAGAGTTGGTACCCGGATGCAGGACGCGGGCGCGGTGCGGAAGAAATTGTGCCGTTGCATGTCGGGCAAACTGCGCCTAACGCCTGGGGTGTACACGATGTGCATGGAAACGTGGAGGAGTGGTGTCAGGATTGGTACGGCCCCTACGAACCGCATCCACAAGTGGATCCCGTCGGTAGAGAAGCGGGGTTGTATCGCGTTACGCGCGGCGGCAGCCATTCGACGTTGCTCTGTTATCTGCGTTCTGCGAATCGGATGGGGGCAGTCCCTGAAGACAGACACTGGTACATCGGATTTCGGGTTGTTTGTGGTGAGATGCCGAAAACATTGCCTACACCTGTGCCGAAGGTAGCCCTCTGGGGACGTGCAGTCAAACAGGAACCCACGAGTGCACCCGCGCCGGAAAAACCGTATTTCGCGGAACCGTTGACATTCGTTAAAATTCCGGATGGCTCAAACGGGCCACTTTTTTCGGCACATAACCACGTCCCGGCGATAGCAGAATGCCCGAACGGCGATATGTTCGCGGCGTGGTATTCGTGTGTGACAGAGCGCGGGCGCGAGTTGACGGTCGCCGCAAGTCGATTGCGTTTTGGCGGGACGGAATGGGAACCCGCCGAACCGTTTTGGGGACCACCGGATCGGAACAATCATGCAACGTCTCTGTGGCGGAATGAGAACGGGCGGATTTATCATTTCAATGGGCTTTCGGCTGCAGCGACGTGGGGACCTTTGGCGTTAGTGATGCGCTATTCTGACGATAACGGCGCGACGTGGTCGAAACCGCGCTTTATTTCACCGGAGCATCGGCTCCGACACATGCCGATCGCCTCCGTTTTCCGAAGGCAGGACGGTTCTATACTCCTCGCCTGCGATGCTGTGAGCGGTGGCAACGGTGGCACCGCGATATGGCTCAGCGACGATGATGGAGAGATGTGGTACGATCCAGGGGCTGGACAACCGATCCCCGAATTTGCCGATGGAAAACAGGGCGGTTGGATCGCTGGTATTCACGCCGCTGTTGTTGAACTCACCGATGGCAGACTGATGGCGTATGGACGCGGTGATACGATTAACGAACGGATGCCGAAAAGCCTTTCTTCAGATGGTGGCAAGACGTGGCATTACAGTGCGAGTCCATTTCCGCCTGTGTCGGGTGGGCAGCGATGCGTGCTGCTGCGGCTCCAAGAGGGACCGATTTTTCTCGCGTCGTTCACAGGCGACCGGAGGGAACCGACCCCGATGCCGATTGTTGATGCTTCGGGGAATGAACGGCTCGTTACCGGACTCTTTGGTGCCTTATCTTATGACGATGGCGAAACGTGGGAATATACGCGCCTGATTACAGATGATGGCGAGGACCAAGATATTGAAACAATGGATGGACGCCCCTTTAAGATGGGGTTAAACAGTGCTGAACCGGGTGGTTACCTCGCCGTTTGCCAAGGGAAACCGAATGGGATCATTCATCTGATTAGCAGCCGTCAGCATTATCGCTTTAATCTGGCGTGGTTAAAAGAAGCACCGCCATCGAAAGTGAGGAATTGAGATGAGGTTACCTTTTTTGCATCAGGAAGTAGAAGTCAGCACGGATTTACGGGATAGTAATGATATCCTTGACAATCCTGAGGCTCTGAAAGAGCGGATAGCAGCGGACGGGTACCTTCTGATTCGTGGGCTACACGACCGAGAGGCAGTCCTCACGGCACGAAAACAGATTCTGGAAAGACTCGCAGCGAAAGGCATGCTTGCACCGGATACACCCTTAATGGACGGGATCTTCAACCCGGCGTATCCCGAACCTACGTCAACCGGTTCAATGGGGAATAAAGCGTTGGCGCAGCTGCCAGCATTTAAAGCCGTCGTTGAGGGCACACCGGTAATGGATTTTTTCAAGCGATTCCTCGGCGGCGATGCCCGCACGTTCGATTTCAAATGGCTTCGCACGGCAGGCCCCGGATCGGGTTCCCCGATTCATTACGATATCGTCTTTATGGGGAGAGGCACGCAAGATCTCTATTCCTGTTGGACACCCTTTGGGGATGTATCGCTTGATATGGGACCTATTGTCTTCTGCCTCGGTTCTAATCGGTTTGAAAAGGTTCGCGCCACTTACGGGCAAGCAGATGTTGACCGGGATATGATTGAAGGGCATTTTAGCGAGGATCCGCTTGAAATCGTCGAGAAGTTTGGGGGACACTGGGCGACAACGACGTTTTCGGCAGGGGACCTTATTATTTTTAGCATGTTCCTCATGCACGCCTCTTTGGTTAACACGTCTGATAAAATTCGGATAACGGCGGATACACGCTATCAGCTCGCATCCGAACCGATTGATGAGAGATGGGTCGGTGAGAAACCGAAAGGACATTACGCATGGAAGAAGGAGGATGCCAAAATTGAGTCGTTGGAGGAATCACGGCAGAGGTGGGGTGTCTAATGTTTTTACCCCCTAAAGAATCAGAATCAACGGTATGAAGCCCGTGTGGGCTTCCCCGGGTATGAATGCCTTATGGGCATTCCGCGCCTCTTATCAGGGGGACTGCCTAAATCTTTCAACCCCCTAAATCCCCCTTATCAGGGGGACTTTAAAAAGTGGTGAAACTGAAAAAATATGGATAGCGACTTGAACACACCGAGCACTCGCGAAGTATCACAGGCCAGTAAGCCGAAATTATTTGTACCTTTCATTCTCATTTTGTTATGTGCTGTTGCGATCGGGTTCGGCATCAAATATTACAAGAGTAGACCTGACACGGCGACTCAGGGGGCGTGGGAGGTCTATTTCAGTGAGGTCAATGCAACTGGCATCTCGTATTCCTTAGAAAAGCGGCTTGTTGATAGACTCGGTGCTGCTACGGGCCGAGTTGATGCTGCGCTCTATGATTTAGATGCCGTGCCAGTAGCCGATGCTTTCATCGAAGCGCACAATCGGGGGGTGGCAGTCCGGATCTTCACAGAAGCGGACAATATTAATGAATCCGAAATTGAGCGGTTGCGAGGAATCGGGATTCCTGTTGCTGACGACGGTGATAATGATGGGTTGATGCATCACAAGTTTATCGTGATTGATGAGCGGTACGTCTGGACCGGTTCTTATAACATCACGCATAACGGCGCATATAGAAATAATAATAACGTCATACTCATCGATTCAGTGCAATTGGCATACAACTTCACACAGGAGTTTCGAGAGTTGTTTCTTGATGTGCAGCTTGGAAAGTCTTCTGGCGCGTTTATAGCATATCCGAGGGTGGAACTGAGTGATGGGACGGAGATTTTCACCTATTTCTCGCCAGAGAGTGATACGGTCTCGCCGCTGCTGAAGGAGATCAAGGCTGCTAAAAACGCAATCCATTTTATGGCGTTTTCGTTTACACACGACGCGATCGGTGGCGCAATGCGGGATCGCTTTAAATCCGGTATTGATGTCCGGGGTGTATTTGAAGCGCGACAAGTTGACCAATATTCCGAATATGAAAAATTAGAGGCAGCAGGTTTGCCGGTTATTAAAGATAGAAATAGCGGAGCTATGCACCACAAGGTAATCGTTATTGATGGAGAGACGGTAATTACGGGGTCCTACAACTTCTCCAAGAACGCCGAAAAACGGAATAACGAGAACCTGTTGATTATCAAAGGGAATCGCGAGATTGCGGCGGCGTACCTCGCTGAGTTTGAGAAGATAACGCGTTAGACGTACTACTCTTTTTCACCTAATATTACTGTATAATGTTGCTCTGCGCCGTTTCTGTGGATTTTGAGTTGAATCTTCGTGGCGGGTCGCTCACTCACAACGCATCTCAACAGTTCATCATAGGAGCGTACAGGCATTTCGTTAAATTCGAGGATAAGGTCTCTCGGTAAAAGACCACTTTCCTGCGCTGGGCTGCCTGCAACCACCCCCGTAACGAGGACCCCAAATTCGCCGACATCAACTTCAACGCCGAGCCAACCGCGCGCCACCTTTCCGTGTTTAATGATTTCTTCGGCAACTGCGCGGACCGTCTCTATCGGCATGGCAAAAGTTATTTCCTGCGTCCGGCTTTCTTGTGGTTGTTCTTGGACAAAAAATTGTGCAATATCGGGCGGGATCTCATTCTGGAAAAGCGTGTCAGCCAATGAATTAGTGGTATGAGGTGGCTCTGTCAACACGGCAAGTATCATGCCGACAATCTCTCCTGAGGTGTTTATAACAGCCCCACCGCTGTTGCCCGGTGTAACCGCTGCATTGATTTTAATCAATTCCCTGCACAATTGATTCGGTAAGGTATCCCAACCGCCTACGATGCCGAAGGAGACGATCGGACTCTGTCCGTAAGAACTTCCTATCGTTACAACCCAAGAACCGGTGTCGATTTTTGAGGAATCGCCCCATTTCACGGGGACTGTGGTTTTAAATTCGCTCGATATGCGTGTCTTACGCTGGGACAGTGCTGGTGAAGGCGCAGGTGCTGCAGTTTTTTTAGACTTCGGCGAGCGTGTGGTTGTTTGTAGGACTGTTAAGGGGGCCTCCGCGACTCGGAGGACCGCGATGTCCGTGAATATATCGGTGCCGATGAGTTCAGCTGGAGAAACTGCGCCGTTGTTAAAAGCAACCTCAATCTTGCTGGGTATTTCCATCTCAAATGTCGTTGTCACAACGTGTCCAGTGGTGTTGATAACAATGCCGGAACCGATTTCTTGGCGGGTAAATACCGGCTTTTCAGCGTTCGGTGGGATCTTCTGCGTCGCTACAACTTTCACGATGGCGGAACGCGTGTCGGTGACGACCTTCTGAAATTCCTTTTCAAGCAGCTGCAAAACGTTTTCGTTTGCGACACTCGGGGTGATCGCATAGAAAAGTAGGCTGAGCATTCCGATTATCAATTGTTGGCGTTTTGATTCTATCGCGTACATGCTTTATTTTCCTTTTTCGGTAGTTGTCAGAGGAATAATTTTTAGTTATACGTTGTAAGTTAAGAGTCGGAAACCTGTCGCAGTCACGTTGACTGTATCCACCACAGAAACCCTCTTTAACTAACAACTAATAACTACTAAAACTGATAACTGACAACTATTTTTAGAGCCCGCCACTGGTGGAGACGTTGGTATAGCTCACCTGCTTTAACATATAACGCTGCTGCATCGGTTGTGCTGGCGTTGAGCGAACACTGCGTTGTTGCACTTGGCTGTTGTCTCCGACCAAGCGTCTTGGCTGTTGAGCTGAAGGAAACACCTCTGGCAATGGCACTATTTGTTGTCTTTGAGATGTTGGTGCTACTGACACTTGATGCGAGTCCTGATTGAATAAAGGTCCCTCTTGATAGAAGTAAGTTCCGGCTGCGGCGAGAATCAATGCTACCATGCCACTGAACGCCCACTTTGGACGGCGGAGGGTGTCTAATAGCCGTCTCCAACCTGTTACCACAATTTCCTTAACGCTCCCGGGTTCGCGTTGTTCCGTAGCGAGTCGTTGTTGTAGCGTTGACATAAAATATGGCGAGGGTTCTATCTGCGGCAATTCCTGTACCGCTTGAACAGATTCCTGAAATCGGGCATATTCGTGTTGGCACGCCTCGCATTCTGCAAGATGTGCTTCAAAACCCTGCAGCGTCTGATAATCGAGTGTATCTTCAAGATGGGCAGAGAAGTGTTCCTCAGCCTGTAAGCAGTTCATAAATCGCTCCTAAAGCATCAAATAAAAGATTTTAGCTTTTCCTTAAGCATAAGCCGGGCGCGGTTGATGCGAGATTTCGTTGTACCGCTCCGAAGTTCCAAGACCTCACTAATTTCATCGTAACTTAACCCCTGTAGATCACGAAGCACAAGCGGGAGTCTATACTGTTCTGGTAATTCCGCGATTGCTTTTTGGATGGCGTTCCGTAGTTCCTTGCGTTCGAGGGCAACTTCGGGTTGGAAATCCGAAGTCGCCGGTGCGCTTGCAATTAGGTCAATCTGCTCTGTGTCGCCATCACTATCACTTCCAGTATTGACAACGTTATCGACTCTGTACCGGTCGCGTCGCCCTCGATTTCGCAGTTCATTTTTACAGAGATTCGAGGCGATGTGATACATCCACGTCTTAAAATGCGCGCCTTCCGATTTGTAGCGGTTCGCGGCTTTAAAGATGCGGATGAACGTCTCCTGCGCCAGATCCTCAGCACTGTCCTTGTCATTGATAAACCGAGCAATGAAATTAATAAGTGGCTGCTGATGGCGGCGCACGAGAAGCGTAAACGCGTTTTCATCCCCTTTTTGGTAGCGTTCCATTAATTCATCGTCTAACTCAGGCATCGGGTCCCTCCGGAGGTGCTTATTTACAATACACACCCAGCAGGGGATTTGGTTGCATTTTTTTTTCTATGTTAGAAAAACCGGAAATTAGGTGTGTTTAGATGCGCGTCTTGACCTCAAATCGGTTTTCATGTATGATTATTCTCACGAGGTGTTATACGAAACAATAAAAATTTAGCATATCTATTGGCAGATGTCAAGTTTGGAACAGACCAACCGAGTTCTAATGGAGGCTTATATGTTTGATGAGGTTTTACAAGAGGTTGAGGCAGAGTGTAAAGCAGAGAGCATCCCGATGTTAGGGGAAGAAAAGGCGAAGTTTCTCGCCACCTGCGTTGAGGCAGCGAAGCCATCCCTCATTGTTGAGTGTGGCACGGCTATCGGTTATTCTGGGCTCTGGATGTTACGCGTGTTAAGAGATGCTGGGGCCGGACGCTTGATAACAATCGAGATAGATGCTGACCGAGCGGCACAAGCACGCGCAAATTTTGAACGCGCGGGTATGGCGGACCTCGTTGACTCACGCATCGGTGATGCGCAAGAGGTCCTCAAAAGTATCCAGGACCCCGTCGATTTTCTGCTCCTTGATAACAACTTTAGCAACTATTTCCCGTGTTTTCAGGCGATTGAATCGCGACTGACGGATCCCGCAACCGTTGTGGCGGATAACGTTGGTATCGGTGCCGATTCGATGGCGGATTATCTCGAACACGTCCGCGAACGTTATGAATCTGAGACACACTGGTTTGACATCGATCTGCCGTGGGTGAAACAGGACGCAATCGAAGTGAGTATCTACCGCCATTAATTCGCCAGTGCAAAAGGAGAAAGTTTGATGAATTATAATTTCGCCTCTGTTGCGCGATTACCTTCGCCGAACGATAACGTCGCTATCGCCACCCAAATGTTGGAGAATGGGACCCGCATCCGTTATGATGAACACGAGTTTGAATTGTCACACACCATTTTAGAAGGACACCGCTTCGCCATCCAGTCGATTTCAGAAGACGCACCGTTGTTGTCTTGGGGCTTACCCTTCGGTTTTGCCACACGTTCCATTGCCCCTGGTGACTATGTTTGCAATCAGAAGATGATTGATTCGTTGTCAATTAGAAACTTACCTTTCGCGTTGCCAGAAACGCCCAACTTCAGCGATAAGATGGCACCTTACGTATTAGACGAAGCAGCGTTCCATCCAGGAAAGCGGGCACCACTGCATACGAATGAGCGTCACTTCTTTGGTTATCAGCGTCCCGGTGACCGTGGTGTTGGCACGCGAAACTATATCGTCGTTATGGGTACAACTGCCCGCACCTCCGGTTTCGCGAGAAGACTTGCCGAGATGTGTTCAGCGAGTGCCGAGGCTTATCCGAATATAGATGGTGTTGTCGCCGTGACACATACCGAAGGCGGTGAAGGCAAGACACCAAATAATATTGATATGTTGCTCCGAACGCTCGCCGGTTTCACTGTCCATCCGAATATCGGGGCGATGCTGCTTATTGATTATGGTACTGAAGCGGTTACGAACGAAATGCTCAAATCGTATATGCGCCGCGAAGGTTATGCTTTAGATGATGTCGTTCACCATTTCTATCGGCTACAGGGGAGTTTTGACACGGATTTATCGAACGGGACGGAGATTATTAACGGGTGGTTGGAAAGTGTGAACAGCGTACCGCGCGCTGAACAACCTCTGGAAAATCTGAAGATTGCCCTGCAGTGTGGGGGTTCCGATGCATTTTCTGGTGTGTCTGGTAATCCGCTTGCTGCTTACGTTGCGAAAGAGGTTATCCGTTATGGTGGCTGTGCCAACCTCGCGGAGACCGATGAACTGATCGGATCGGAGGCGTACATACTTCAAAACGTCCGCGACCTACCGACCGCGCGGACCTTCCTCAATACCATTGAACGATTCAAAGAACGCGTTTCATGGCATGGACACTCCGCTGAAGGCAATCCGTCTGGCGGCAACAATTTCCGTGGACTTTATAATATCGCTATTAAGTCAATCGGTGCGGCGATGAAACGGCATCCGGATGTCTGTCTCGATTATGTCATCAATTACAGTGAACTCATGGAAAAACCGGGTTACTATTTCATGGATAGTCCCGGCAACGATTTGGAGAGTATCGCAGGACAGGTGGCATCTGGCTCTAACATGATCTTCTTCGTTACAGGCAACGGTTCAATTACGAATTTCCCGTTTGTACCAACGATTAAGATTGTCACGACGACGGGACGTTATGAGATGCTTTCCAAGGATATGGACGTGAATGCCGGTGCGTATCTCGATGGCACGCCGATGGAAGCACTTGGCGAATCGATGTTGGATTTGACGGTTGATGTAGCATCGGGTGAACGATCTGTTGGTGAGAAAGCGGGACATTCGCAAGTCTCATTGTGGCGCGATTGGAAACAGACGGGTCCTGTGGATTTGGACCCGTTGTTAACAGCATCTGAATTGAAGTCTGGGGAACCGATTCCAATTGACGCTGTTACGGCACAGGGGAGTGTGCCTACTACTTTGCCTCCAACGGCACAACGGAGTGTGCCTACTACTTTGCCTCCAACGGCACAACGGAGTGTGCCTACTACTCTGCCTCCAACGGCACAGGGGAGTGTGCCTACTACTTTGCCTCCAACGGCACAACGGAGTGTGCCTACTACTTTGCAATTTCGTGCGCTCCAAACGGAGGGAGGTTACCGCGCGGATCAGGTTGGACTCATCTTGCCGACGAGCCTCTGCTCCGGGCAGATTGCGCAGATGATCGCGCATCGTTGCAATGAACAAAAGATCGGCGAGAAGCAAGGTATATCACGGTTTGTCGCGCTGCCGCATACGGAAGGGTGTGGTGTTTCTGGTGGGCGTTCGGAAGAGATTTATACGCGCACGATGATTGGACACCTCACGCATCCGAAGGTTGCGCTCGGTTTGCTCCTTGAACACGGTTGTGAGAAGACCCATAACGATCACGTCCGACATGAGATTCAGAAACTCGGCATAGCCCCGGAACGGTACGGTTGGGCGAGTGTACAGTTGGATGGTGGGATTGATGCAGTTATTGAAAAAGTTCAAGACTGGTTTTCGGAAACGCTTTCTGAGAAGCCTACTGTTCCTGTTGTTGATGCTGGATTGGAACATCTCTGTATTGCCGTGACATCGACGGGTGAGGCGACTGGGGAAGTCTCAGGGTCGCTGATGGAATTGGCGTATCGAATTGTTGCCGCAGGTGGGACGGTTGTCGTACCTGAAAACGCGGTTTTCTTGGGTTACGGCACACGGAGCGTGCCTACTACTTTGGCGTATGGGCAACGGGTTGAAAAGGCGGGTTTTCATGTCATGGAGACACCGACGGATCAGCCAACAGAAACATTGACTGGATTAGGCGCGACGGGTGTGGATATGGCACTTGCACACATCGTTGGTGCGCCGTTGCAATCGCATGTGATGGTGCCGCTGCTTCAGGTTTCTATAGATACCACGACGCAAAGCAACTACGGTGCGGATTTGGATTTGGTGTCTGCCGATTTTGATGACCTGTTGGCGTTAATCGTGGAGGTTGCTTCGCGGCGGTATACGCCGAAGTTACACGGCAAAGGGAATACGGATTTTCAGTTGACGCGCGGGTTATTGGGGATTTCGATGTAACCCGATAGACATTTTTTGACAAAGGCTCTTAGTCTGTGTTATAATTTCGTGAGACAAATTGTTATTGAGTCCTAAAACCTGCAGGTTTTCCAAAGCCGCGCCAAAAAAGTTGATCAATTTAGCACATGGCAATTTCAAGTCGTGAAGTAATTAAAAGACTGAAAAAAGAAGGTTGGATGTTAGTTCACGTCGTTGGAAGTCATCATCACTACAAACATCCTAATAAACTTGGCAGGGTGACTGTTCCTCATCCCAAGAAAGACTTGAGACGACAGACATTGTCAAGTATTTGTGGACAAGCAGGCTGGGATAGATGGGATCCGAATTGGAAAAAAAATAGAAGAACACGAGGTATCTTATGCAGAGAAATTACCCAATTGTTATTCACAAAGATCCAGACACTGACTATTGTGTAATTGTGCCAGATTTGCCCGGTTGTGTAACCGCTGGAGATACACTTGACGATGCCCAAAATCAAGCATTAGAGGCTATCCAATGCCATATTGAAGGTATGCTGCTTGATGGTGAGTTTGTTCCCGAAGCGAAAAGTATTGCGTCCTATGAAAATGAGCCGGATTATGCTGATGGCATCTGGAAGTTTGTTGCAATAACTTTGCCTGATATTTCCGAAATTCAGGTTTGCCGCCCCGGGCCAATTCAAAGATTTTTTCGATGGCTCAATGGAAGTATTCAAGTTATTCGCTAAGATGGATTTTCGGTTGACGCAGGGTGTTGGAGATTTCGATGTAAACGCGGAGCATGGAAAATAGAAAGGAATTATATGCCCAACTATGAGATATTCGTATAGGTCCATCAAAATTGGTGCAGCAAAGACATACCCAGTGAAATAGGTGTACCCAATGAAACGGATCTTTGATTTTCGTAAGCGTCCAACTCCAACAACTCATAAGATGGATTATCTATTCTCAATTCAAGATTAAAGCGACTTTGCTGGAGATGCCGGAACTCAATTCCGATGACCCCGTATGCTCCTAAGCCTCTGCCTTGGTATGTGTACAAAATGTCTTGCCACTCCTCGCCCCATTCCAAACAATCTCTGTATGGAATAAATAAAAACCATTTCTGCTCGGACCACCTCAGACAGACTTCCCGAAGTTCTCTTTCTACTATTTCATAATGCGTATGACTCCAAATGAGCCCACCGCCTAAATAGGGTGAAATGTTTCGTTTGTTCAAGAAGTGGTAACGCCCGCCGATTGCCGCAGAAAAAGATGCAATTTCGGAATTCTGATAGGTGCTGCCAAAGAGCCGAGAATTGAGGTCTAAAACCAGGGGGCCTTTCCTATAAAATACCCCGAATTCGCCTCCGGGCATTATGCCGTTTATGTCTTCTATGCCGGGGACAGAGGTGCCTAAGATTCCCAAACGAGGGCCTATCCCTTCATTCACTATAGGTTTAGCATCAGGTAGGCTGCTCTTAGTGCTGTTGACTGTGACATTCTCAGGCGATGTTGGATATAAGGGAAACCACCTCCTTGGTGCAGTTGTCGTTGGACCAGCACAACCACCGACGTAAATGAGTGCCAACAATAAAACGGACAAAACTGTGTATCTATTGCTGTTTTTCATAGCGACTCTCCCAGAATTTCTCATCTGTTTTTAACCCCCTAAATCCCCCTTATCAGGGGACTTTGCGTAAGTCCTATAGAGGTTACTTTCGTATCAACATCTTGCGTGTTGCGGTGAAATCGGCTGCGGTAACGGAGTCGCGTGTGGACTCCGTGGACAATGTATAGAAATAGAGCCCACTGGCCACAGGTTCACCGAATGCGTTTCTGCCGTCCCAATAGGCGGCACGGGAACGGGTCTGATAGATGCCTGCGGGTTGATGTCCGAGTGCCAATGTCCGCACCGCTTGCCCGTTCACAGCATAGATTGTGATGGTGACCTCTGTAGGTTTTGCCAAGTGATAGGGTATCCATGTCTCTGGGTTGAACGGGTTCGGGAAGTTTGCTAAAAGCGCGTTCTCTCTGTCTGCCGTGACCGTTATTTGTGCGGTGAGTGCGGGCCCATTATAGTTTGCGATGGCACCTGCGCCGACAGTGAATGTGAGTGTACTATCGGCGTTGATATTACCATCAAATTCGAGTTCAACAGTGATTTCGGTGTCACTTTTTTTGTCGGGTTCGTGCCAAGGAATTGTTACGCCGTCAATGCCGGAGACCGACACAGCCCGTCTGATGTCAAAGGTAGAACGTGCGTATTTTCTACCGTTAAGCGTAAGCGTGACGACGCTTTCATCAAGTGTTGCTTCTGTTAAGGGTGATTTTGTTGAAGCGGTGACCGATTCTTGCCCGCCGCTCACGGAGACTTGTGCTGTGAGTGCTGGACCGTTATAGTTCGCAATAGCATCCGATTCGACGGTAAAAGTGAGAGTGGTATTGGTGTCAATATCACCCTCAAATTCGAGTTCAATAGTAATTTGTGTATCATTCTTTCTGTCAGGTTCGTGCCAAGGAATTGTTACGCCGTCAATCCCGGAGACTGACACGGCACCTCTGATGTCAAAGGTAGAACGTGCGTATTTTCCACCGCTAAGTGTAAGCGTGACGACGCTGCCATCGAGTGTTGTTTCAGTCAAAGGCACCTCCGTTGCAGCGACGATTGATTCTTGTCCTCCTGTGACAGGGAGTTGCGCGGTGAATGCGGGACCGTTATATCTCAATAGGGCATCTGCCGCGACTGTTATGATGAGTATCGCATCAGCATCGATATCACCGCTGAATTCGAGTTCAATGGTGATTTCCGTGTCACTGACCCTGTCCACCCCAAACGTTCCAATAGTAACACCCTCAATGCCGGAGACTGTCACAGCATCTCTAATGCTGAATATGGAGCGTGCATATTTTCTACCGCTGAGTGTGATTGTGACGACGCTGCCATTGAGTGTTACTTCCGTCAAGGGTGCTTGTGTTGAAGCGGCGATGGATTCCTTGCTGCCCGTGACAGTTATTCGCGCAATCAATGGGGCCCCATTGTAATCGGCAATAGCGTCCGCGCCGAGAGTAAAAGTGAGCGTAGCATCGGTGTCAATGTTGCCTCTGAATGTCAACTCAACGGTCAAGGCTGTATCACTGACGCGGTCTAAATCAAACCAGTGAAAAGTGACACCCTCAATACCGGATACCTCCACAGCATCCCTGAGGTCAAAGGTGGATCGCTTGTAAGTTGCGCCGTTGAGTGTGAGCGTAATGACACTTCCGTTCAACGTTGTTTCTGTCAAGGGTGCGACTGTTGAAGCGACAACCGATTCTTTACCGCCGTTGACAGAGAGTTGTGCAATGAGTGCGGGCCCGTTGTATTCGGCGATGGCATTCGCTTCGATCGTGAAGGTGAGTGTGGCGTTGGTGTTAAAGTTGCCCCCAAATTCAAGTTCAAAGATAATTATCGTATCGCTCACACGCTCCACCCCAAATATGCCAATGGTGACACCGGCAATACCGGATACTGTTACAGCATCGTCGAGGTCGAAGTTAGATCGAACGTAGGTACCGTTGTTAAGCGTTAATCGGATAATGCTGCCATTGAGGGTTGCCTCCGTCAAGGCTTGTGTCGCAAAGGCGGTTATTGTAGGGCTTTCTTCAACCACGGCGGTGACAGGTATTGCCGTGATGAGTGCGGGCCCGTCGTATTCGGCAATAGCATCCGCCCCGACTGTGAAGATGAGGGTTGCGTCGGTATCAAAGTCGGTATCGTCGAATATCAGTTTAACGGTTACTTTCGTCGTACTGACGCGCACTACATCGGACTGGAGAAACGTTACTCCAGCAATCCCCGATACTTGCACTGCGCTGCTAATGTCAGAACTTGATTGTGTATACACGCCGCTTGAGAGTGTGAGTGTGACGATACTCTCATTGAGGGTTGCCTCTGTTAGGAGTTGTGGCGTATACGCCGTTATGATTGGGCTTTGCTCTACGACTGCGCTGACAGGTAATTGAGCAGTGAGTGCTGTGCCGTTATATCCCGTTACGGCATCTGCCCCGACCGTGAAGGTGAGTGTGGTGTCGGTATCAAAGTCGGTACCATCGAATATCAGTTCAACGTTCACTTGTGTATCGCTGAGGCGTTCCACGTTAAATCTGTTAACAGTGGTCCCGGTAATCCCTGATACCGTTACACTGTTTCCGACAGTGTATTGAGATTCGTAAACACCGCCGTTTAGAGTCAGTGTAACTATACTCCCATTTAGTGTCGCTTCCGTTAGGGGTGTTATCGTTGATACGGTTACTGATTCGGCATTCGCAGTAACCTGTGCGGTCGCGGTGAGATCGGGACCATCGTAGTTCGCGATAGCATCCGATTTTACTGTGAAAGTGAGTGTGGCATCGGTGTCGAGGTCTGTCCCGTAGAATGTCAGTTGGACTGACAGTTGCGTATCGTTCAGGCGGGTTACATCAAAGGGTCTAACAGTGACACCGGGAATCCCGGATACTGTTACAGAATCGCTGAGCCAGTTTTCATAGACTCGATTATTCAAGTTCAGTGTCACAATGCTTCTGTTCAGCGTTGTTTCCGTTAGCGGTTGTGAAGTTAACGTTAGCGTTGGACTTTTTTCATCGTCCAGATCGATGATAATGATAATGACGGTGATGGTGATAGTGAGATTGCCATCAGAGACGGTAACTGTTACGGTGTAAGAGTTCTTGGTTTCATAGTCGAGATTGGCTTTGGTTTTCAGTTGCCCGGTGGTGTTATTAATATCGAAAGCTGCCGCGTCGGGACCGCCCAGAGTGTAAGTGAGAGAATCATTGTCAGCATCTGTCGCCGTGACTGGGTTACCGATGTTTACGCCTGTCTCGGCATTCTCTGCTACAGTACGGCTGGTGTGACTGCCATCCACGAAGCTTGGCGCGCTATTTGTGGGTGTTTCAGTTTCTATGTCGGTGACATTGATAGTGACAGTGATTTCGTCTATCAGCGTACCATCAGAGACAGTGACAGTTACTGTATAGGCTGCCTTGTTGTAGGTGTGCGCAGCCTTGGTTTTCAGTTGTCCAGTGGTGCTATCAATGTCAAAAGCCGCTGCATCTGTGCCACTGAGCTGATAGGTGAGAGCATCATTATCCGCGTCTGCTGCCGCCACTGGATTCCTGATACTTTTGTTTACTATTGTGCGTGTGGTGCTGGAGCCGTCGGTGAACACCGGTGCTTTGTTAATTATCCATCCCATGTCTTCAAGCATGCCGAGTGCGATGGGCCCGGGGTGATGCATCGCTTCTTGGTTATCGTAATATGGGGTCATTAAGGAGTTCGCGTTGCCAGCCGGAAAGGTGATCTCATCCAAGTGGGTGTAACTTGAACCTTCCTCCCATGAACTGGGTGCATAGAGGTGGGGGAGGATACCGCCATTTGCTGCAGTCCCTTTTTTTCCATTCCAGAAAAGGTCGTTACTGGTGATTTGATTTTCAAGGGCAAAGGAGGGATCGGGGAAAGATAGAATAGTTGCTCCAGCTCCGTTTTCAACAAAGAAATCATAGATATAAGGTAATTTAGGGGTGCTGCCCCTAAGTTTAGCCCGCCCAACAGAGGCAGAAAAGGTTCTAATTGATCCTTCTTCTACCCTTGCAAAACTGAAGAAACCGAGACCGTGGGCGATCTCATGCAGCGCGGTACTCACGAAATCCGTTTTCCCTGCTGGTGTATTTCCATCTGTGCCGAAATACCAATTTGCGTCTTCGTGGCTGTTAAATCTTGTGATGATATCCGGTTCGCTATCTGCGAGGTCTCTACCGGCTCTCTTATCCGCGAGTGGCTCTGGGAACCACAAATCCAAGGATCCGGGCGATTTCCAGCCTGCCGGGCGCGCACCGCCTAAAATAATAGTTCCATCCTCAAATCCACCGAAGTCAGTGAAAGATGCGTCAATCCGGATTGGCACGGGTGACCGGATGAGCGAGTTCCAAATATCGACTGCATATTGAAACGCCTCCCTCGCTTCGTCGGTAAAACCCTCGTACGTTACGATAAATTGTGATTCTCCTGTCACAAGAAAGTTACCGTTTCGATTTTGCTGCATGGATGGTGGGGGGATGCTTGTATTCGCGTTTTCGTTGGTGCCATATAAAATGATGAACCCGTCCAATGCTTTGTCTTGGCGCGTTGGCTTGACTGTTGACGGATTTTCGGATGTTGTTGACCGTTTTCCCGGGATTGCGTTTCGGCTCATGGCGCGTTGGGTCAATCCAAGCAGGATGCATATCGAAAAGGAGACTATCAGTAGGGCGTTTGCGAGTTTCATTGCAACCGTGCCGATACTGTGATAATTGGTTGATGGTCTGTGCTTTTCAAATAGACGAGGTATCAAAACAAGATTCTCCTTACAATTTCCAAATTCGACCCACTCATCCCAAAACCTGAACTGTGATCTCTTTGATTTCTGTGATTACCAATGATAAGAGGCGTATATTCATCAACCATTAGCACTCGGTTTGATATATCAGATTTCCACTCATGGACAATCCGGTAAATCCTATAAATCACAGTTCAGATGAAGTTCGGCGATCAAATTCAAGAGGAACCGAGTCTTTGAAAAACTCGGTTCCTCTTCTTGGGTTACTTGAGAATAAGCATTTTGCGGGTGGCGGAAAAATCGCCTGCGGTGAGGGTGTAGAAGTAAATTCCGCTGGCTACTTTGTCGCCGACTTCGTTCCTGCCGTCCCAGTGGATTGCTTTTGACCGGCTTTCGTAAACTGAGGCGGTCTGGTGTCCGACGTTGAGTCTGCGGACGACCCGCCCGCGCTGATCGTAGATGGTCACCGTGACGAAAGCGTCTTCTGCTAACCGGTAGGGTATCCACGTTTCCGGGTTGAACGGGTTGGGGTAGTTCGGCAGCAGTGCGGTCTCTTTCGGGACCAACACGGACAGGAGCTGCTCTAAGAAGCGGATGCCCTTTTGCAGCTTCGGATCCGTGAGAGCGAAGCCGTGTGCTTGGGTTAACCACCCTCGAACATCCGCAGCGGTAAACATTTCAAGTGATGTCGGATGGAGTGAGGGTGCGGCTTGTGTTTCACCGAGCGCGCCCGCGACGAGTATTAAGTCTTGGACATTGACAACGCCATCGCCGTTAACATCTGCGGCGTTGGGTCCGGATTGCCCGAGGCGTCCGGCAACCATTACCAGATCTTGAATATCCACGACTCCGTCCTGATTAACATCGTATTCGATGAACTGTGTGGAAATTTCGTTGATGACGATGCCGATACCGGGAGTGCTGATGTCGTTTTTATTTCCATAATAGGTGAGTTGATCCTCTGTTAAATTCGCGTCTACAGCGGTAATCCAGGAGGCTGCTTGGGTGCCATCAAGAGGTGCACTATTAACATAGCGACGAATCAACGAGGTTCGATGGCCTGCCCTTGTCCTACCTCTATTTTGATCATAAGGCAACCTCCATTGCTGGACATCGCCGTCAAGATTTCCGGCTTCGTCGACCAAGTTTCCTTCATCATCGATGAGTTGTATATGGAAGCCCTCTACACTCAGCCAGGTCGTCCAGAAACCGATGGGTAAAGGTGTTCGCCAGTCAAGTTCATAAATCTGATCTTTAGCGAGGTTCTTTGAGTTTGAATCACTTGATCCAACTACCAGCACGACCTCATTTGGCCAAATTCTTGGTGCATCGTCCCAGAAATCGTCCTTAAAGGTGAACGTTGCATTTACCGGTCCGGTCAATTCTGGTGACTTTACATTCCGAATGACCATTTTCCATCCCGCCAGATTTATGATGTCCGGCCCAGCATTGTTTAATTCAATCCATTGGACGGGTGTGAAACTCCTTTCCGAGCCATACATAATTTCACTAATACTGACGATACTCTCTATCTGACCCGGACGAGGCGATTCATCTGTAGTCGGCGGTGCTTCGTCTACGTCAATAATAGTGATAGCGACAGTGATGGCATCCGTGCGACCGCCATCGGAAACGGTAACGGTTACCGTGTAGGCGTTCTTCGTTTCAAAGTCGAGGGGTGCGCGAGTTTTCAACTGCCCGGTGGTGCGAACGATGCTGAAGGCTGCTGCGTCTGTGCCACTGAGGGTGTAGGTCAAGGTATCGTCATCTTCATCCGTAGCAGAGACAGGACTGCCGACGTTTTCACCGGCAGGTGTGTTCTCTTTGACAAAACGCGTCGTTCGATTCCCGGCAAAAGCTGGCCCACTGCCCTCATCTACGTCAGTGATGGCGATCGTAACCCTGATGGTGTCCGTGAGGATGCCGTCAGAGACCTTTACTGTTACCGAATAGGAATTCTTCGTTTCGTAGTCAAGCGCGGCTTTGGTTTTCAGCTGCCCGGTGCTGCCGTCTATTTCAAACGATGCTGCATCCGTGCCACTCAGGGTATAGGTCAAGGTATCACCGGTGTCAGCATCTTTAGCAGAGATTGCTTCACCAATATGTACACCCGCGGGCGTGTTTTCGGGTATGGATCGCGTGGTGCTACTACTTGCGAAAACGGGTGGGGTGTTTTCTTCAATGTCGGTAACCTTGATAGCGACACTGATGGTGTCTGTGAGTGTGCCATCGGAGGCGATGACGGTAACAGCATAAGCGTTCTTTTTTTCATAATCAAGCGGTGCACTGGTTTTCAGCTGTCCGGTCGTGCTGATGATACCAAAGGACGATGCATCCGTGCCATCAAGCGTATAGGTCAAAGTGTCGCCATCCGCATCCGTAGCGGTGATAGGGCTGCCGATGTTTCTGCCGGCGGGTGTGTTTTCGGGTATGGATCGCTCCGTGTTACGACTCGCGAAGACCGGCGCGTTGTTCTCTGCTACGTCCGTGACATTGATAGCAACGCCGATGGTGTCTGTGAGGGTGCCATCGGAGACGATAACCGCCACCGAATAGGTGTTCTTTTTTTCATAATCGAGCGGTGCGCGGGTTTGCAACTGCCCAGTCGTGCTGACGATACCGAAGGCTGCTGCGTCTACACCACTCAGGGTGTAAGTTAAGACATCCTCGTCTTCATCGGTAGCCGTGACGGGTGCACCGATATTTCTACCAGCGGGTGTATTCTCAGGAATTGCGCGTTCCGTAGCACTCCCCTCTACGAACTCCGGCGCGTGCGCTGTCGGAGTTTCGTTTACGTCCGTGATGTTGATAGCAACGCCGATAGAGGCTGTCCCACCATTGCCATCAGAGACAAGGACTGCCACTGAATAGACGTTCTTCTGTTCATAGTCGAGGGGTGCGCGTGTTCGCAACTGCCCTGTGGCACTAACAATGCCAAAGGAGGCTGCATCTGCACCACTGAGGCTGTAAGTTAAGACATCTTCATCAAGGTCCGTAGCCGTGACGGGTGCCCCAATGTTTCTGCCGGCAGGCGTGTTCTCAGGAATGGATCGTTCCGTGGCACTGCCTTCAACGAAAACCGGTGCGTTGTTCTCCTCTACATCTGTGACGTTGATAGCGACCCCGATGGCGTCTGTGCCTCCATTTCCATCGGAGACGTGGACTGCCACTGAATAGGTGTTCTTCTGTTCGTAGTCGAGGGGTGCGCGTGTTCGTAACTGCCCTGTGGTGCTAACAATACCAAAGGATGCCGCGTCTACACCACTGAGACTGTAAGTTAAGACATCTTCCTCATCCAGGTCCGTAGCGGAGACAGGGGCCCCAATGTTTCTGCCTGCGGGTGTATTCTCAGGAATTGAGCGTTCCGTAGCAGTGCCTTCAACGAAAACGGGTGCGTTGTTCTCCTCTACATCTGTGACATTGATAGCGACCCCGATGGCGTCTGTTCCACCATTGCCATCAGAGACGTTGACTGTCACTGAGTAGGTATTCTTCTCTTCATAGTCAAGCGGATCACGGGTTTGTAATTGTCCTGTAGTGCTAACGATACCAAAGGATGCCGCATCTACACCACTCAGGCTGTAGGTTAAGAAATCTTCCTCGTCAAGATCCGTAGCGGTGACGGGGCTGCCGATGTTTTTGCCTGCGGGTGTATTCTCCGGTATTTCTCGTTCTGTGGCACTGCCCTCAATGAAGACTGGGTCGTTGTTTTCCGCTACGTCTGTGACATCAATAGTGACACTAATAGTATCCGTGGCACTGCCGTCGGAGACGGTCACGGTCACGGCGTAGGTGTTCTTTTTTTCATAGTCCAATGGATCACGCGTTTGTAATTGTCCGGTAGTGCTAATGATGCCAAAGGAGGCTGCATCTGCGCCACTGAGGTTGTAAGTTAAGGTATCCTCATCTTCATCTGTAGCGGTGACGGGGCTGCCGATGTCTGTTCCAGCGGGTGTGTTCTCTGCTATGGATCGCGTCGTACTACTTCCCTCTGTGAAAATCGGGGCGTGGTTCACCTTCGGATCGCCGGTGGGCTTAGGGATACCGAGCGCAAAACTGAGGATGTTATCAACACCGCTCGGTTTAGCAAGACTATAACCGAAATGGCTTGTCGGCAACTCTGGGAGCGTGCCGATATCCACGGTGACAGCCTCCGATATACCGGGGGTAGGAATCACGGTGAGGAGTCCGCTTTGGACACTGCCAGCGGCAATTGTGATAGTGGTTGCGCCGCCATCAATGCTCCCATTTGTAACGGTAATCGGCAGCACGATATTGAAGGGTGCCCCGATAGGTGCTGTTGCTTTGAACTGGTTCCCGCTAACCTTCTCCAGTGATACAGCGATGGATAGACCAACGGTATTGTCACCGAGATAGAGCGAATTTAACGAAGAGAGTCCGAAAAAGAGACCGTCGGGTAGACTGCTGAGTTGATTGGAAGACAGACTGAGCCAATTCAGTGAAGAGAGTCCAGAAAAGATATCTGCTGGCAGGCTGCTGAGTTGGTTGTTGCCTAAATCAAGTCCCGTCAACGCAGATGTTTCGGAGAAGGTATTTGCTGGTAAACTATCCAAGTTGTTATAGGACAAGTTGAGTCTGCTCATGGCCGAGAGTCCAGAAAAGACCTCATTGGGCAGGCTGTTGAGTTCGTTGCTACCTAAGTCAAGACTACTCATGGCAGACAAACCTAAGAAGATGCCTGTTGGCAGGCTGCTCAGCGTGTTTTTTGCTAAAGAAAGCGAACGCAACGCCGACAATCCATCAAAATCGCCAGCTTTCAGTGCCGTGATGCTCTGATCGCTTAGGTTAAGGTTGGTGATTAAGGCGAGGTGTGCAGCGGTTACATCGTTAGCAGCATCTACGCCTGGCACCAAAGCAACAATCCTATCTTGGACCTGCTGCGTCCGGTCACTGACGGGTGTCAATTCAGGGGCGTTGTCTTGTGCTTGCACGTTGCCTGTACCGTGTATACCGTATATTAATAACATTACTGCGACGATTGATGCCGCGATTTTTTGGTTCACAGTTAGCGTTTTCATGATAACTCCTTTTGGTTCTTTTCGGTTGCCCGTTTGTCTTTGCGGGGGACATTTGTTGCTTCACGCCATGTGCGTGGATTGTCCACCTTAATAAATCGTAGGTGTATCCGTTCGCAGTAGTGCGATTTATCGCACAGCCTCACAGTGAGAGGAACGGGCAATAATGCACTTCGCATTTGGGGTTTTTGCTTGGGTGTTTCTTCGCGTACGCCGCAGAATTGCCTTACTACAAACAGGATTCCAGTGTGGTATTTGTTCATATCAATATGCCCATTGAACACAATATTATACTTGCTATCGCAAGCCTAAACAATTAAAAATACATACCGCGTGTTACCTTAGGGATTCTCGCTTTTACTGTTTCCGAACCGAGTGCCGATCCCGAAAATGAGCGAGAACTCATTAGCGTCGTCATCTTCACCCGACAGGAACAGTCGTTGATACTGTCCCTCTGCTCGAAATACAAAAGCAGCTCCTATACGCCACTGATACCCTAAACCGATTCCGAAACTGGTCAAGGTTTCGACTTCGTCGAAAAAGAAGATATCATCCCCGGAAAATATAGTTGTAGAAACCCGTCCGAGGACATAAGGACTCGACTGTAAATGGTTAAGCGGAAAGAATGCTGCTCGGACACCAAGATGAAATGAAGTTATACCCGCGTCCTCCCGTTCTCCGAAGTACTCCTCAGAAACTGAAAATCTCCCGAAACTGAATTCCGGACCAATCCCAAATTGTTGACTCGGAAACCACGTAGCGTACAGTGAAGTCGGAGAAGACCCTATATCAAGAAATGTTCCCGATGGTAACCGAGTATAAGTGATGGTTGTCGTTGAATCATCACCTTCGGGGATGAGATAGGAAATCCCAAATTGTGTTCCGACTTCAAATTCATTAGCTAAAGCGGGAACTATAGCTAAAAGGAGTGAGGCAAGAAGAATAAAGCCCAAAACGGGTAGACTTGTTCGGATTTTTTTTTGATTTACAACTAACGTTTTCATTGAAAACTCCTTTTTCTGATCGCAATGTGCGATCAATAGTTTGTTGAAAGGGTGTTGTGTCCCAGCCTTCCAATCTTCCATATTTTAATAGACATTACTTGCGAATCAACATCTTCCGCGTTGCTGTGAAATCGCCTGCAGCGATGGTATAGAAGTAGACACCGCTTGCTACAGGTTCACCGAATGCGTTTGTGCCATCCCAATAGGCGGCACGGGAACGGTTCTGATACATCCCCGCGGCTTGATGTCCGAGATCTAACCGTCGGACGACCTGCCCGTTGATGGCATGGATTGTGATGTTCACCTCTGCAGGTTTTGCGAGCTGATATGGAATCCATGTCTCCGGATTGAAAGGATTCGGATAGTTCGCAAGCAGTGCTGTCTTTTTGGGTGTCAATGTCTCAAGGAGTTGTTGTAAGAACGAAATACCGCGCTGGGACGCTGTATCCGTGAGGTCCAGCTGCTGTGCCTCGGATAGCCACTGTTTGACATCCGCAGCAGTGAGCATTTCTAAAGTTTTCGGATGTAGCGAAGGTGCGGCGGTGGTTGTGCCTAACGCCCCAGCAACCAAGACGAGATCGGCAATATCAACAACTCTATCGCCGTTGACATCCGCAGCATTCTGTCCTGTCTCTCCGAGATTTGAGGCGACTAATACCAAATCAGTGATGTTAACAGTCCCATCACCGTTGACATCGCCTTTGAGCACAATTGATTCAGCTATCTCAGCGTTTTCAATCTGAGGGACAACCGTCTCTCCTGCGCTGTTAGTTAGCAGCACATCAGATAATGCTAAAGTGGATGCCTTCACGGCAATCACCTCAAATGTAAGTGTAGCGAGCGTGCCGTCACCGTTGCTCTCTCCAGCGAGAGATGCGGCGTTGAGTTTCACGTGGTTTCCTTCCACGACTGGCTCTACAAAGAACGCACCAGCAGGCAGATAATCGCCGTTGGCACTTGAGACAAAGCGGAGGGCAGTATCATCAAACTTGACAGTTGCCTGATAACCTGCGACGGCTTCACCCCCTGCGATGTTCAAAGAAAATGTTAATTGCTCTCCGACAACAGGAGGCTGGACAGTGGAAGGGGATAGGCTGACCGAAGTCGTGAGAGATACTCTACTACCCGTGAAGGGATTAAGGGCAATAGCTCTGAGGTTTGACAATCCAATGACGACATCTTGGACGTTTGTGCCATCAAGATTTGCCCGCTGAATCTTATCTGTTCCCCGATCCGTCCAGTATATCTTACCATGGGGTATATCTAAGGCAATATCTGAGGGAGTTTCCAATCCGTTGAGGATGTTTTGGATGTCTGTGCCATCAAGGTTTGCCCGCCGAATCCGATGATTATCCTGTTCCACCCAGTACATCTTACCTCCCGCTACATCTACGACAATATCACTGGGCCTCCTCACGTTGAGGATGTTTTGGATGTCTGTGCCATCAAGATCTACCCGTTTAATCTTATTTGTCTCCCAGTCTGTCCAGTATAGCTTACCCCCCGCTATGTCTAAACCTGAAGCACGTTCCAATCCTATGACGGCTCGGAACGTCCAGCTGCCGCCGAAGTATTGGACGTTTGTGCCGTCAAGGTTTGCTGACAGAATATAGTCTATGCTCCCGCCTCGTATGTTCCAGTATATCTTGCCACCCGCAGCATCCACGGCGATATATCTGGGAGTATCCGATGAGCTTCTGCTCTCGATAACAGCTTCAGCGTTGGAACCGTCAAGATTTGCCCGCCGAATCCAACGGCTATTGAATTCTGTCCAGTATATCTTGCCACCGGCTATATCTAAGGCAATATCAATGATGTCTGTTGAGGTAGTACCTCCGAGGTTTGCCAAGTCGGTGAGGCTGTTGTATGTTCCGTCAAAATTCACTTGGTGGAAAAAATGATCGTCTATAAAATACAAGCTCGTTCTGCCCCCAGGTGCAGTAATCACATCGAAGGTTGTCCCTTCACCAACATCAGACCACGGATCTGGTGCTGGCGGATTCTGCGTACATTCGGGTAGGTTCGTATCCCGGTAACGCGCCTCATAAGTTGTCCCAATCTCAAGATCTGTGAAGATAACCTTGATATTAAAAGTTTTCGTGGAATAGCTTCCGCTGGTGAACCATCCTCCACTATTCCATACCGACGAAACAAATACATCAGGTTCGCCAGTTCCCCCCTGGCTGTTATATGATGCCGAACGCTTTATTCCGCGTTCAATAACTACACATTTTGAAATCCATTCGCCTGGCGGCGTTTTTCGACGTAACTGAATCTGATAGGCGTTTTCATCAACGCCTTCGTCAAGCGTAATCCTAAACTTAACTACCAAGGACATATTGTTTTCGCCTGATGCGAAGGTCGGCGCGTCAAGCTGCCCGTAACTGATACCTTGCGCGCTGTATGTCAACAATATTAGAGTAAAAATTGACATGATTACATTTCGCTTTACAACTAAAGTTCTCATTACAAACTCCTTTGATTGATTTTCAATTGCGATGTGCAGCTAAATTATGGCTGGAAGAGTGTTATTTTCCACCCTTCGGTGTTTAGCAGATAAGTGTTACTTCCGTATCAACAGTTTCCGCGTTGCAGAAAAATCGCCTGCGGTAACGGAGTCGCGTGTGGACTCCGTGGACAATGTATAGAAATAGACACCGCTTGCGACAGGTTCACCAAATGCGTTTCTGCCATCCCAATACGCCGCACGAGAACGGTTTTGATACCTCCCTGCAGCTTGATGCCCAAGCATCAACGTCCGCACCAATGTGCCATCCACGGCATAGATATACAGTGTAACATCCGCGTCCTTTGCCAAGTGGTAGGGTATCCACGTCTCTGGGTTGAACGGATTCGGATAGTTAGCAAGCAATGCCGTCTCTTTCGGAGTTAGTGCCGTAAGGAGTTGTTCCAGCAGGGTAGTACCGCTCAGGTATGCGGGATCGGTGAGCGATAATTGCCGTGCTTGCGTTAGCCAACCCTTGACATCCGTGGCGGTGAGTTGTTCTAATGCCTGTGAATTTAACGGTGGTGCGGCGGCAGTTGTGCCAAGCGCGCCCGCAACAAGGACGAGATCGGCGATGTTGACGATACTATCCCCGTTGACATCTGCAGCATTCTGTCCGGTCTTTCCCATATTTGATGCGACTAAGACTAAATCTTGGATGTTTACACTTCCATCACCGTTCACATCGCTCGTAAGTTTTTCAGGTTCAGGGCGTTCGGTGATCTCTGCGTTTTCAACTTGTGGCGCAGAAGTTACCCCTGCACTATTCGTAAGCAGCACGTCAGATAAGGTTAAAGTAGATGCCTTGGCAGCAATAACTTCAAAGGTGAGTGTGGTGAGGGTACCGTCACCATTGCTTTCGCCTGCCAGAGATGCCGCGCTCAGTTTCACAAGATTCTTTTCAACAATCGGCGGGGCAAAGAATGCGCCATCGGGCAGAAAATCACTGTTGCTACTCTTGACATAACGGAGGGCGGTGGCATCAAACTGAACGGTTGCTTGATAACCTGCGACTGCTTTGCCGCCTGTGATGTTCAGACTGAGTTCTAACTGCTCCTCAACAGCAGGGGATGCCACTGAAGCAGGAGATATGCTCACGACAGCATGGGGGGTTACTGCTTTCGTAGATGCTGTTGACATAACGCGCCACAACAGCACTGTGCCGTCCCAACTGCCGCTTGCCAGGGTCTGCCATCTGGGCTGAAACTCACGCTTGCCAGGGTCTGTCCATCTGGGCTGAAACTCACGCTAAGGACAGTATTCGTATGCCCCGTGAGTATCTTTTTTTCAGTGCCTGTTTGAACATCCCACAGACGAACAGTTGTATCCCGACTGCCGCTTGCCAGGGTCTGCCTATCTGGGCTGAAACTCACGCTAAAGATCCCACTCGTATGCTCAGTGAGTATCTGCTTTTCAAGCCCTGTCTGAACGTCCCACAGACGAACAGTGTTATCATCATTACCATCACTGCCAGTTGCCAAGGTTTGCCCATCTGGGCTGAAACTCGCGCTATGGATCCAAGATGCATGCCCCGTGAGTCTCCGTTTTAGACCACCTGTCTGAACGTCCCACAGACGGACAGTCCAATCCTTACCGCCAGTTGCCAGTGTCTTACCATCTGGGCTGAAACTCACGCTCAAAACCGCCCACCGATCTCCTGCGAGCCTCTGTTTTTCAGCACCTGTCTGAATATCCCACAGACGGATAGTGGCATCCTCACTGCCAGTTGCCAGTGTCTTACCATCTGGGCTGAAACTCACGCTATTGACATGATCCTCATCCTCCGAATGCCCTGTGAATCTCTGTTTTTCAACGGCTGCTTCAACACCCCACAAACGCTCCCACAGACGGATGGTGCCATCCGCACTGCCTGTTGCCAGTGTCTGTCCATCCGGGCTGAAACTCACGCTTCTGACCGAATCCCTATGCCCGGTGAGTATCTGTTTTTTCGCACCTGTCTGAACATCCCACAGATGGACGGTGCTCCCATAACCTGCACTTGCTATTGCCTGTCCATCTGGGCTGAAACTCACACTATAGACCGAAGACGTATGGCTGAGTATCTTTTTTTCAAGGCCTCTCTGAACATCCCACAGCCGAACGGTGGCATTATCACCGCCATTGCCGCTTGCCAAGGTCTGTCCATCTGGGCTGAAACTCACGCTATAAATAGCACCCCAATGCCCTTTGAGTCTTCGCTTTAGAGCCCCTGTCTGAACATCCCACAGCCGAATAGTGTAATCATGATCCCATGAACTGCCACCAGCACTTGCCAGTGTCTGTCCATCTGGGCTGAAACTCACGCTTCTGACTGGATCCCGATGTCTGGTAAGTTTCCGCTTTTCGGCACCGGTTTGAACATCCCACAGACGGGCAGTCTCATCATCACTGCCGCTTGCCAGCGTCTGCCCATCTGGGCTGAAAACCACACTATTGACATCACCCGTATGCTCGATGAATCTCCGTTTTAGATCCCCTGTCTGAACATCCCACAAACGGATAGTGTTATCATCACTGCCACTGGCTATGGTCTGCCCGTCTGGGCTGAAAACCACGCTCCGGACCGACTCTGTATGTCCAGTGATCAGGTTAAGTTCTTGCCCATTGTGGGCATCGTACAACCAAATACCGGGAGAACTCGCAACAGCAAGCAGGCTGCCATCGGGTGAATATGCTATCTCTAAGATGCGGCCTTTTTTGCCGAGGCGTGCCATGGCACCTTCCGGTAAATCCGATTTTGTAATATCTGCTGTAGCAGTGTGCGGCAGAAAGGTAAAAAGTGAAACTGTCAATAGAAATAAACGAAAAATTAAAGTCGTTTTCATTATCAATACTCCTTTATTTATCACTCAGATAAATCAAGCGGGTTTGCTCAAGTAAAATAACCCAAAAAGTTTTAAGAAGATTTCTCAGGCGTTTCCTCCACCCTGGATGAGATTTGACGAATCAATTGGGTAATTGTGGCTACAAGACGTGCGATAAATCGCACTACTACGAACCGTCCTGCTTGTTATCGCACATCCGAAAATTACCCGATTAGATGCTTAATCTTCATAAGAAGTTATTTCCTTATCAACATTTTGCGAGTGGCACTGAAGTCTCCTGCTGTGAGTGTGTAAAAATACACACTACTTGCGACAGGTTCACCGAATGCGTTTTTACCATCCCAATAGGCGGCACGACTGCGATTTTGATACATTCCAACAGGTTGATGTCCAAGTGTCAACGTCCGCACCAATGTGCCATTTACCGCATAGATATGCAGTGTGACATCCGCGTCTTTTGCTAAGTGATAGGGTATCCACGTCTCTGGGTTGAATGGGTTCGGATAGTTTGCAAGCAACGCCGTCTCTTTCGGGGTCAACACTGTGAGGAGTTGCGCTAAGAACAGAACACCCTTTTGTGAGGTTGCGTCTGTCAGGTCCAATTGCTGTGCCGCGGATAGCCAGAGTTTGACATCTGCAGCCGTTAGCATTTCTAAGGCGTGAGGATGCAGCGAAGGTGCAGCGGCATTATTGCCTAACGCACCAGCGACTAAGACGAGATCCACAATATCGACGGTCCCATCGCCGTTAATATCTGCAGGGTTCTGTCCTGTCTGACCGATATTGGATGCGACCAAGACCAAGTCTTGAATATTTACGCTTCCATCGCCGTTGACATCTGCGAAGTTGACATCTGTGTCTAAGGTTGGCGCAGTAATCTCTGCGTCTTGAAGTTTCGGTGTAGACTTTCCTCCAACATTATTGATGAGAAGCACGTCAGATAACGTCACGGTGGATGCCTTGGCAGCGATAACTTCAAAGGTAACAGTCGCGAGTGTGCCGTCCCCGCTGGTTTCCCCCGCGAGAGACGTTGCATTCAGTTTCACGAGATTCCCTTCGACAACCGGCGGGACAAAGAATGCGCCATCAGGTAGATAATCACCGTTGCTACTTTTGACATAACGGAGGGCGGTATCATCGAACTGCACGGTCGCCTGATAACCTGTCACCTCTTGTCCACCTTCAATTTTCAGAGAAAGCGTTAATTGTTCTCCGATAGCAGGAGATGGGGTTGAGGGTGGGGAAATACTGAGCGTAGCTTTATGCGACATTGCAGCGAGAGCGAAAGGGCCATCATGAGCAGTCGTTGCCAATGCTGTAATGACATCTTCGACGTTTGCGCCGTCCAAGTCTGCGCGCTGAATCTTACGCCTGTACACGTCCAGCCAGTATATCTTACCTGCTGACACATCTACAGCAATACCAACGCCCCATACGAATCCTGTGACAATATCTTTGATGTCTGTTCCATCAAGGTTTGCACGCTGAATCTTGGTCCGAGTACTCCAGTATATCTTACCTTCTGATGTATCTATGGCAATCTTAGAGGGTCCTTCCAATCCTGTGATGACATCTTCAAAATTTGCGCCGTCCAAGTCTGCGCGCTGAATCTTACCGGCTGACCAGGCTGTCCAGTATATCTTACCTGCTGACGCATCTATGGCAATATCAGTGGGTCTTAGCAATCCGCCGACGACATCTTTGACGTTTGCGCCGTCCAGATCTGCGCGCTGAATCTTGCCCCAGTAAGTCGTCCAATATATTTTATTTCGTGATACATCTAAACCAATACCAGTAGGGCTTCTCACGCCTACGACAGTTTGGATGTCTGTTCCATCAAGATTCGCACGTTGAATCCTACTATGACGGTAAGATTCCGCCCAGTATATCTTGCCTGCTGACGCATCTACGGCAATATCTTCTGGCGGAAGATTTACAAATTCTGCGACCGCTTGGCTTTGTCCGGTGGCAAGGTCCACCCAACGGATGACGTAAGAGTCGTTCGATTGCTCTTCTGTCCAGCACACAAATCTATTTGTTACGTTGCTCAGTTCAGTCGACAAGAACTGACCATAACTAATACCTTGCATACTATATAAAAATAAAATAACTGCGAAAATTGACACGATTATATTTCGATTTACAAGTAGGGTTTTCATCATAAACTCCTTTAATCGGTTTTCAACTGCAACTGCGATGTGCAGTCAGATTATTGGATGGAAGGGTGTTATTTTCCACCCTTCGGTGTTTAGCAGATAAGTGTTACTTCCGTATTAACATTTTGCGTGTTGCGGTGAAATCACCTGCTGTAAGCGTATAGAAATACACACCACTTGCGACAGGTTCACCGAATGCGTTTTTGCCATCCCAGTACGCTGCACGGCTGCGGGTCTGATAGGTTCCCGCGGGTTGATGTTCGAGTTCCAATCGTCGGACGACCTGCCCGTTGATGGCATAGATTGTGATGTTTACCTCTGCGGGTTCTGCCAAGTGATATGGTATCCACGTCTCCGGGTTGAACGGGTTCGGGAAGTTTGCTAAGAGGGCATTCTCTCTGTCGGCGGTTACAGTTATTTGGGCGGTAAGTGCGGCCCCATTATAACCTGCGATAGCATCCGCACCGACGGTGAATGTAAGTGTACCATCTGTGGTCATGTCTCCGTCAAATTCCAATTCAATCGTAATTTCAGTATCACTTTTTCGCTTGGGTTGGTGCCAAGGTATTGTTACGCCTGCTATTCCAGATACCGATACAGCATCTTGGATGTCAAAAATGAAGCGTTCAAATTTTCGACCACTCAGTGTGAGGGTGACAGTGCTTCCATCCAAGGTCGCCTCTTTCAGAGGTGATGTACTTGAGGCAGCTACAGATTCTGCCATTGCCGTAACAGTTACTTGCGCCGTAAGCGCGGTTCCGCTATATCCTGCGATGGCATCTGCTCCGACGGTGAAGGTCAACGTGCCATTGGTGTCCATGTTACCAGCAAACTCCAGTTCAACAGTGATTTTGGTATCGCTGACACGCTTCAGTCCGAAGAAGTTGTCGAAAGTCACACCCGAAATACCGGACACGAACACAGCATCTTCGATATCCCATCTGGAGCGTTCGTAAGTGCCACCGCTAAGTGTAAGTGTCACCACACTTTCATGCAATGTTGCTTCTGTCAACGGAGAAGAGGTTGATGTGGTAAGCGTTGGGGTTCCGCCTGTGTTTCCCGGTTGTTGCGGCGGGTCTTGGTTTCCCGGTTGTTGGGGTGTCTCAGGTGGAGCGGGGTTCTGGTTCGCTGTATCTGCGGGTGCGTCTGTGCTGGCAGAGACTGTGACTTGATCAGTGAGCGCAGGTCCGTTGTATCCTGCGATGGCATCTGCATCGACGGTAAAGGTGAGCGTGCCATCTCTCGTCATGTCTCCGTCAAATTCCAGTTCAATAGTGATTTCTGTATCACTTTTGCGTTTAGGTTGATTCCAAGGTATTGTTACGCCAGTAATGCCAGAGACCGTTACATTACCTCTGATGTCGAAAATAAAGTTTTCGTATTTAGCACCAGTGAGCGTGAGTGTGACAATGCTTTCATCAAGTGTCGCCTCAGTCAAGGGCGAGGCAGTGGATGCGGCGACAGACTTAGAGACAGTCGTGACTTGTATTTGTGCGGTGAGTGTTGCCCCGTCATAGTCTTTTATCCCATCCGCTTCCAAAGAGATTGTGAGTGTTCCATTGGCGGTCATGTTCCCTTCGTATTCGAGTTCTATCGTGGCTTGCGTATCACTGATACGTTCTCCACCAAACGATTCAACATCAACGCCTGTAATGCCGGAGACGGATATTGCATTTCTAATCCAGAACATTGATCGCTCAAAAGTGGCACCACTAAGATTCAGCGTGATGACCCCGCCGTGCAGCATTGCTTCTGTGAGAGGCGTCGCCGTGGAGACGCTGAGTGTTGTTCCACCTGTGTTTACCGGTTGCTGAGGTGTGCCTTGGTTTCCCGGTTGTTGCGGTGTCTGCGGGTTCTGTCCCCCGGTATCTTTGGGTGTGTCTCCAGCAGAGACGGAGACTTGTGCAGTGAGTTCGGGCCCGTTGTAGCCTGCGATAGCATCTGGTCCAACGGTAAGTGTAAGTGTGCTATCCGCGTTGAGATTTCCGTTGAAAGTGAGTTCAACAGTAACTTCTGTATCATTTTGTCGATCTATGTCTGAACTCCGAACCGTGACCCCTGAAATGCCGGAGACCGACACCGCTCTCCTGATTGTGGAATTCCGTCGTTCAAATTTCCTGCCGTTGAGTGTGAGGGTAATGATGCTTTCATCGAGTGTCGCCTCTGTCAGTGGTGCAGCCGTTGATGCGGTGACCGATTCCGTAACGGCGGGAATGGCTATTTGCGAAGTCAACGAGGCCCCATTATAGTCTTTAATCGCACCTGCTCCAACAGAGACCGTAAGTGTGCCATTGGCAGTCATGTTCCCATCGTATTCAAGTTCTACTGTGTACTTCGTGTCACCGACGCGATCCACACTGAATGTATCAACGGTTGCGCCATTAATCCCAGAGACGGATACCGCATTTCTAATCCTGAAACTTGAACTTTCAAAAATGCCACTGCTAAGATTGAGTGTGATGACACCGCCGTGCAGTGTTGCCTCTGTGAGGGGTACTACTGTGGAGACGCTTAGCGTCGGGGTTCCACCAGTGTTCACCGGTTGTTGCGGTTGTTGTGGTGTTTGAGGTTGTTGCCCACCCGTACTCCCTGTCGGAAGAGATAGGGTGTAATCCTGCGTGTCAAGGTAGAGCTTAAAAAACATGCCCCAATCATTATTGAAGCCGAGACCGGCATGGTTGCAAACTTTAATTAACAGTAGATTGTTACCGGCATTGAGATTTACAGGGAATTGGTTTTGTATGCCTGTTGTCCTTCTTGAAACATCATTTTCGTAAGCGACTGAACCGTTGAGCCAAACTTTGATAGAATCATCGCTCCCTACGCCCATCAGAACATTATTTTGAGCGCGTGGAGAGAAGATGTTAATCAAAGCATAAGCAGAATAGTAACTGAGTTGTACATTATCGGTGAGTCCAATCTCTCTGACCACATTGATGACATTATCTGACGAACATAAGAAAATTCCGCAGACGGTGGTAGGCAGTAAACGTCCGCTTGTCCATTGCAAATCGTTAAAGTGATCTCCTTCATTGACCCCGGTTTGAGCGATCTGCGCCTCCGTAATCACGCCCTCACTTGCTTCAGAAAGATTATCAATGTCTATATCTCCACCCGGTGCAATCATCCAGAGCCAGGGACCTTCTATATAATCATAATCGCTTTCTATAGGTGTCTGAGTTTCTACGGGTTGCTCAGGGACTTCAGGGGTCTCAGGTTCTACGGGAGCTTCTGTACCGGCGGCAACAGAGACTTGTGCCATGAGGGCAGGACCATTATACCCGGCGATGGCATCAGCACCGACGGTAAGGGTCAGCGTGCTATCTGCGTTGAGATTTCCGTTGAAAGTGAGTTCAACGGTGACTTCTGTGTCGCTTTGTCGGTCTATGTCGGAACGCCGAACTGTGATGCCTGAAATGCCGGAGACCGACACCGCTCCCCTGATTGTGGAATTCCGTCGTTCAAATTTCCTGCCGCTGAGTGTGAGGGTAATGACGCTTTCGTCGAGTGTCGCTTCAGTCAAGGGTGCGGCAGTGGACGCGCTGATCGACTCGGAGGCAGCGGTGACGGGTATTTGTGCGGTGAGTGCAGCCCCGTCATAGTCTACGATTGCGCCTTTCTTTACGGTGATTGTTAGGGTGGTATCTGTGTTGATGTTGCCATCAAACTCCAGTTTAACTGTTATTTTTGTATCGCTGATGCGTTCGGTGTCAAAGGTATCAAGGGCGATGCCGGTAATGCCAGAGACTGACACCGCATCTCTGATCCGCCAGTTAGACCGCTCGTAAGTACCACCGCTAAGTGTAAGTGTGACAATCCCTTCATGTAGTATTGCCTCCGTCAGTGGTGCTGCTGTTGATGCCCTGAGGGTCAGAATGCCTCCTGTATCGCCAGGTTGTTCGGGAGTCTCCGGTTGTTGCTTCGTATCGTCTCCGATTTCCTCGATTTCCCACGAGTTATTTGAGACCTCCTTTGCCACGAAGTGATAATTTTCATTATTGATGTCTGCGGTGAAACTCATAGAACCCCCGAGGGCTACTTGATTGAGCCAAGGGAAGTTGGGGATATTCCATTGCGCACTTCCGTCGTCACGTACAGAGAAGACAGCATCGGTGTCGGGGTAAGTGCAGCTTTCACCGGGTGCAAGCACATCACCAACTCTACAAATCGCTGTGGTCGTGGGCAATTCAGCGACATCAGTGATGTTGATCGTAACAGTAATGGTGTCAGTCAAGCTGCCATCGGAGACGGTAACCGTTACCGTATAAGTGGTTTTTGTTTCATAGTCGAGGGCGGCTTCAGTTTTGAGTTGTCCGGTTGTGGCATCAATCCCAAACGTTGCTGCATCCGTGCCACCGAGACTATAGGTAAGCGTATCGTTGTCTGCGTCTGTGGCAGTTACTGCAGGCCCGATGTGTATACCCCTTGCGGTATTTTCTGCGATTGTGCGCGTGGTGTTTGTACCTTCAGTGAACATTGGGGCTCTGTTCCCTGGGGAACTGATAATTGTTCGCGGCAAATTGGTGGATTTGGTGGGTTTATAGCCTTGATGGTTGGCAGGTAATCTCGGCAAGGTGCCGATATCCACGGTGACGGCAGCGGTCGTACCGACCGTGCGGGTCACTGCGAGGGTACCACTTTCCACACTCCCTTGAGGGATTGTGAGGGTGGTTGCCCCGCTGCTAATACTGCCATTTGCAACGCTGAGCGGTAGGGTGATACGGAACGGTGCTCCGGCGGGCACAACGGCTTTAAACTGGTTCGTGCCTACCTTTTCCAATGACACGATGAGCGGTAATGGATCAACTGTATTGCCGTGCAGCCAGAGCCGCGTCGAGGCTGTCAGCCCGCGGAATACTCCCGTCGGTAGCGTCGACATCTGATTGTTATTCAGCAGGAGGGAGGTCAGCGATGACAGCCCAGAAAACACATCTGCTGGCAGGTCCGTCAACCGGTTGCGATCCAAATAGAGGTGTATCAGGGGCAATCCAGAAAACACATCTGCCGGTATCTCGGTCAATTGGTTGTTACGTAAGAAAATCTCTAATAACGCGGGTAACCCCGAAAACACCTTTGGTGGCAAGCGCGTCAGTTTATTGGTATGTAAATTGATTTGTCTGATGGAAACCAATCCATTGAAGATTTTCTCGGGCAAACGAATCAGTTGATTTTGATTTAGGTAGAGATGTTCCAGAGATGTTAGTCCGTCAAAAAGTTTTTCAGGGAGCAGCGTCAGTTGATTTTGATTTAGGTAAAGGTATCTCAGGGATGATAGTCCAGAAAATATGTCTGTCGGTAGGGTGCGGAGTTGATTCTCGGCCAGCTCAATCTCTCGTAGTGCCGACAGCCCGTCAAAATCACCCGCCTTGAGTGCTGAGATGCGTTTTGCGCGTAAATTGAGGGTTGTAATTCTCGCAAGGTGTGCCTCAGTCACATTTGCTGCGGAATTGACACCCGGCACCGCTGCGACAATCGCATCACGCACCTGCGGTGTGCGTTGGCTGACCGGGGTCACCCCAGAGACGACGCGGGTATCGTCTAAGTCAGTGATATTAATTGTAACAGTAATTGTGTCGGTCAAGCTGCCATCAGAAACAGAGACTATTACAGCATAAGATGTCTTCGTTTCATAATCTAATGCCGCTTTGGTTCGCAGCTGCCCCGTTGTGCTATTGATACCGAACGCTGCGGCATCCGTGCCACTGAGTGTATAAGTTAAGGTGTCGCCATCGGCATCCGTTGCGGTTATCGCTGTGCCGATGTTTGTGTTGGTGGCGGTGTTTTCGGCAACGGCGCGTGTTGTGCTGGTGCCGTCTGTGAATACCGGTGCCCGGTTCTCGTTGACATCGGTGACGTTGATAGTAACAGTAATACTGTCAATGCCGCCATTGCCATCAGAAACAGAGATTGTGACGGCGTAGGATGTCTTTGTTTCATAGTCGAGGGCTGCTCGGGTGCGTAGTTGCCCCGTTGTGTTAACGATACGGAAAGCTGCGGCATCCGTGCCACGGAGCGTGTAGGTGAGCGTATCGTTGTCCGCGTCTGTGGCGGCGATAGCGGTGCCGATATTTGTGTTGGTGGCGGTGTTTTCTGCTACTGTACGGGTGGTAGCAGTACCGTCTGTGAATACAGGTGCCCTGTTCTCGCGGATGTCCGTGACGTTGATGGTCACGCTGATCCTATTGCTCCCGCCATAGCCATCGGAGACAGCCACCGTGACGGCGTAGGATGTCTTTGTTTCATAGTCGAGGGCCGCTTGGGTTCGCAGCTGCCCCGTGGTGCTATCAATCCCAAATGCTGCGGCATGGGTGCCGCTGAGGGTATAGGTGAGCCTATCATTATCTACATCTGTGGCAGTGATCGGTGTGCCGATATTTGTGTTGGGTGCGGTATTTTCAGCAATGGAACGCGTAACCGTTGTACCATCACTAAACACTGGTGCCGTATTGATACCACGGATGACAGCCAGCGGCAGGTAATCAGATTTGGTAAGGGCGTAGCCGTAGTGAGTGCGTGGGAGCCCCGGAAATGCCCCAATATCCACCATGACATGCCCCGTTGTGCCAGGGGTACGGGTGAGCGTGAGTGTGCCACTTTCCATGTTCCCGTGCGGAATAGTGAGGGTCGTTACACCGCCGTTAATAGTGCCGTTTGTCACGGTGATTGGTAAAACGTAATTAAACGTCGCACCCGCAGGAGCGACTGCCTTGAACACTCCGTCTCCTACCTTCTCTAACGATACGATAAGCGGGAATGGATCAATTGTGTTCCGTCCCAATCGTATTGTTGTTAGCGATGTTAATCCTGCAAAAATGCTTGGCGGCAGGCTACTGAGTTGATTATTGAATAGGTTAATCGATGTCAGGGCAGTCATACCCGAGAAATCGCCTATTTTCAGTGCTGTAATGCCGGCATTCCGTAAATTGAGGCCTGTGATTGCTGCGAGGTGTGCAGCGGTGACACTGGCAGCGTTATTTACGTTCGGCACCGCGGCGACGATAGCGTCGCGTACCTCTGGGGTACGATTCGCAACTGATACAACCCCAAGGGTGATGACAGTATCATTCACATCAATCACGTTAATAGTAACACTGATGGTATCTCTCAAGGTGCCATCGGAGACAGAGACCGTAACCCTATAGGTATTTTTTGTTTCATAGTCGAGAGCTGCGTTGGTTTGGAGCTGCCCTGTTGTGCTAACAATGCCAAACGACGCTGCATCCGTGCCGCTCAGGCTATAAGTTAGTATATCATTATCTGCGTCTGTAGCAGATACTGCAGTGCTGATAGTGACACCGGACCCCGTATTTTCCGCAACAGAACGTGTGGTGCTGGTTCCCTCTGTGAACACAGGGGCATTGTTTGCTGGGATTTCATTGACATTCGTGACATTGATGGTTACCGTGATGCTATCACTCCCGCCATTTCCATCAGAGACAGAGACCGTAACCGAGTAAGATGGCTTTGTTTCATAATCAAGTGCTGCACGGGTTTGGAGTTGTCCTGTTGTGCTAACAATGCCAAACGAAGCGGCATCCGTACCACTGAGTGTGTAGGTGAGTGTATCCGCTGTATCCGTATCTGTGGCGGCAATCGCTGTGCCAATGTTTGTATTCGCAGCGGTGTTTTCAGCGACGGAACGTGTTGTGCTGGTGCCATCCGTGAACACCGGGGCGGTATTTGGTCTGGCAATTGCTTTATCGGCGACCTCCTCGATTTCCCATGACCCGCTGGCGAGTTTCTTGGCAACTAAGGTATAAGACACGCCATTGAGTTTTGTGTTTTTAATATTCAGGTTGTTGCCAGCGGTGAAGAACAAGAACTGTCCAATCCCGCTGTTGTTGACAGAAAACTCGGTATCGGTGCCGGGATACGTGCAACTCTCACCGGGTGCAATTACATCGCCGACTTGACAAATCGCCGGGGTTGTCGATAATTCATTTAGGTCGGTAACGTTGATAGTAACAGTGATGGTATCGCTCAAGCTGCCATCAGAGACGGAGACGGTGACCGTATAGGTGGATTTTGTTTCATAGTCGAGGGCTGCCTTGGCCTTCAACTGCCCTGTTGTGCTGTCAATGGTAAACGCTGCGGCATCCCTACCACTGAGGGTATAGGTGAGCGTGTCATTATCCGCATCGGTCGCAGAGACCGCACTCCCGATGTTTACACTTGCTGCTGAGGTTGTAGTTTTTGTGTCAGCGGCGGTGGCTGCAGCTGTAACTGTTGTGTCGGCATCGATATTTTCAGCGACCGTGCGGGTGGTAGTCGTGCCCTCTGTGAACGCTGGCGCGCTGTTTTCGTTGACATCGGTGACGTTGATAGTGACGGTAATGCTGTCAGTCCCACCGTTGCCATCAGAGACAGAAATCGTGACAGTGTAGGTTGTCTTCGTTTCATAGTCTAAGGCAGCCTTTGTTTGGAGTTGTCCTGATGTGCTAACAATACTAAACGACGCGACATCCGTGCCACCGAGGGTGTAAGTGAGCGTATCCCCGGTATCTGCATCTGTGGCAGCGATAGCCGCGCCGATGTTTGTATTCGCAGCGGTGTTCTCTGCAACAATGCGGGTAGTGCTAGTGCCGTCTGTGAACACGGGGGCATTATTCGCGGTTTCAGCGACGACGTTGATAGTAACGGTGATACTATCAGACCCACCATTCCTATCAGAAGCAGTCACTATCACAGTAAAAGATGATTTATTTGCGTCGTGCAGGGACCACCCCCGAGTTGTCAACTGTACATGACTCTGAATCTGCCCGTTAACAGTCTTACCGAAACGATAAGTGTTGAATAAATTAGCATCTGTCCCACTGAGACTATAGGTTACAGAATCGCCATCGGCATCTGTAGCGAATAGTGGATCACCAATATCATAATCGCCTTCAGTATTTCCTTTGGGGGCGAGCACTGTTGTGACAGTGATAGTGTTACCCTGACTGAACACGGGGGCATCATTTGCATCGGTTATATTAATTGTGACATCAATAGAGCCACTCCCGCCGTTGCCATCAGAGACAGAGACGGTGACGGCGTAGGATGCTTTTGTTTCATAGTCTAACCCTGCGTTGGTTTGGAGCTGCCCTGTTGTGCTAACGATACTAAAGGACGCTGCATCTGTGCCACTGAGGGTATAGGTGAGTGTATCCCCGGTATCCGCATCAGTGGCAGCAATTGCCGTGCCGATGTTTGTGTTAGCGGCGGTGTTCTCAGCGATGGAACGGGTGGTGCTGGTGCCGTCGGTAAACACGGGTGCGGTGTTAGTGCCACTGATGATTTTCAGTGGCAAGTCAACAGATTTGCGGAGCACGTAGCCTTCATGACTTTGCGGTAGACTCGGTAATGTCCCAAGGTCTACGGTGACAGCAGCGGTTGTGCCAGCGGTGCGTGTTACTGTAAGCGTTTCACTTTCCACATGACCTTTCGGAATTGTGAGTGTCGTCGCACCACCGTTGATGCTACCGTTCGTAACGCTGATCGGCAGCACCATCTTAAACGCTGCACCTGTCGGGGCAACCGCCTTGAATTGTCCGTCCGCAACCTTCTCCAATGATAGGGTAAGGGGCAGCGGGTCCACTGTATTGTCCTCTAAGTAGAGTCTTCTCAGTGAATTGAAACCCGATGCCACGCTTTCGCTTTTGAAGATTCCCACTGGCAGCGTAGTGAACCGATTGCCATCCAGCCAGAGATCCCGCAGGGCTGAAGGACCTTCAAAAATACCCGCAGGCAGTGTGGTCAATTGGTTGTCAGCAAGCGTGAGGTAAAGCAGTTCGGTTAAATCGGCAAGGATGTCCACTGGCAGCGTCGATAATTGGTTGTCCTCCAAGTTGAGGGTTGTTAAAGCAGTCAACCCATCGAAGATATCCGCAGGTAGCGTGGTCAATTGGTTGTCGCGTATGGAGAGTGTCCGCAGAGAGGTGAGCCCATTAAAATCCCCTACTTTTAAGGCAGTGATTGACTTACTCTCTAAGTCAAGTTGCCAAATTCCCACCAGGTCTGCTTCGGTCACATCGTCGGCGGAATTGACACCTGCTTCGCGCACAATGGCATCGCGTACCTGCGATGTGCGTTCGCTGAGCGGCGGGTCAATGATAGTTTCATTTACATCTGTAACGTTGATAGTGACAGTAATGCTATCGCTCCCGCCGTTGCCGTCCGAAACAGAGACCGTGACGGTGTAAGATGTCTTTGTTTCATAGTCTAATGCTGCCTTTGTTTGTAGTTGCCCTGTTGTGCTGACAATACCAAATGATGCTGCATCTGTGCCGCTGAGGGTATAGGTGAGCGTATCCCCACTATCCGTATCCGTGGCAGTTATCGGTGTGCCGATGTTTGTATTGGCAGCGGTGTTCTCTGCGATTGTGCGGGTGGTGCTGGTGCCGTCTGTGAAGACAGGGACGTTGTTAGTACCAGTGATGATTTCCAGCGGCAAACCAGCGGATTTGACGAGGGTATAACCGGTATGATTAGTAGGTAGCCCCGGTAATGTGCCAATATTCACGCGAACAGCAGCGGTAGTGCCAGCAGTGCGGGTAACAGTGAGGGCACCGCTTTCCAAACTGCCAACAGGAATCGTGATGCTTGTTGCACCACCTGTGATACTGCCGTTCGTTACAGTCAGTGGTAGCACAATAGCAAACGGCGCGCCTGCAGGGGCCACAGCCTTGAATTGGTCGGGGCCAACTTTTTTCAATGAGACGGTGAAGGAAAATGGATCAACTGCGTTTCCACTTAGAGAGAGCGTTGTCAGTGAAGTCAGCCCTTCAAAAATGTTATCCGGCAGGTTCGTCAGTCGGTTGTAAGACACTTTGAGGGATTCCAGTGAGGTCAATCCACTGAAAGCCCCCTTTGGAAGACTCGTCAACTTGTTATTATACAGCCAAAGCGTTGTCAGTGAGGTTAAGCCACTAAATACATCCGCCCGAAGACCTGTTAGATCGTTGTGAGTCAGGTAAAGCGTTGTCAGCGAGGTCAACCCCTTAAATACATCCTTCGGAAGATCCGTCAGAGCGTTGGACGACAGCCAGAGCGACTCCAGTGAGGTCAAGCCACTGAACACATCCTCAGGCAGACTTGCCAACTTGTTGTTATTCAGTTCGAGCGTTGTCAGTGAGGACAACCGACTAAACACGTCCGCCGGCAGACTGGTCAACTTGTAGGTGTCATGCAGGCTGAGCGTTGTGAGTGAGGATAATCCACTGAACACACCCGCCGGCAGACTCGTCAGGGGGTTGCCATTCAGTCGGAGCCATGTCATCGCGGTCAGTCCGTCAAAATCACCGGATTTCAGGGATGTGATGTTTTTGGAAATTAAGTTCAGTTGCGTAATTGCTGCGAGGTGTGCGTCGGTTACATCTGCAGCAGAATTTACGCGTGCGGCTCGGATAATAGCATCGCGCACTTGGGGGGTGCGCTGCCTGACTGGCATAATTTCAGTCTCTAAACCAGTGGTGAATTCCAACGGTAGATCGTCGGATTTGACGAGGGTGTAGCCTTCATGGTCTGTGGGCAACTCCGGTAACGTTCCGATATTTAGCGTGACAGCAGCTGTTGTGCCACGTATGCGTTTCACCATAAGCGTGTTACTTTCGACGCTGCCAGCAGGGATCGTGATTGTGGTACGTGTTACGCCGTTGATGCTCCCGTTGGTAACGGTGAGTGGCAGCACCATCTCAAAAGGTGCACCCGTGGGCGCGACTGTTTTGAATTGATCCGTGCCAACTTTTTCCAATGAAACGATTAAGGGTAGCGGCTCGTCTACTACAATGTTATCTAAGCTCTCCGGGTTTTGTAGGTCCACCTGACTGTAATCTGCCCGCGCAATAGAGAGGTCTGTCAGTGTGGTGAGTCCTTCAAAGGTGCCTGCAGGTAGTGTGAGGGTTTCATCCACACCCAGACCGAGAAGTGTCAGTGAGGTGAGTTTGCTGAAGATGTCAGCAGGTAAACTGTCAAACGGACCACTTACAGCGAGTTTTGTGAGTGCGGTCAATTGATCAAAGACACCGGCAGGTAGACTCTCCAACCGAGCACTCCATACGATGAGTGTTGTGAGTGCGGTCAGATCATCAAAAACACCGGCAGGCAGACTTTCCAATGGAAGTGAAGCCACAGAGAGGAAAGTTAGTGCTGTGAGTCCGTCAAAAACGCCATTCGGTAGGCTGCTGAAATTGCCAGTCAGATTAAGTGTTTCCAGCGCGGTCAGCTCCTTGAAAATGCCTGCTGGCACGTTGCGCAACTGTTCGCCCCCTCCTATCCAAAGCGTAGTCATTCCGGTCAACCCATCGAAATCGCCTGTCTGCAGGCTTGTGATTTCCTCACCTGCGGTGCCGCCAAATGCCACTAACGGGTTTAGACCGAGCCCGAGCCCCGTGATCGCCGCCAGATGTGCCTTTGTTATGTCGGCTGCGGAATTCACGCCCGGAACTGCCTCGACGATTTTGTCGCGCACCTGTGGTGTGCGTTCGCTGACTGGGGTGAATACGCGTCCTCCCAATTCACCGAACTCAAGAGGGAGGTCAATAGATTTAGTGAGAGTGTAACCTGTATGTAGACGAGTACCATTTCTCACAGTTGTGGGAAGCCCTGGCAACGTTCCGATATCTACAGCGACAGCCTCTATCGCGTTGGGTGTGTGTGATACAGTGAGGATGCCGCTTTCTACACTACCTGTTGGAATTGTGAGGGTTGTTATCCCACTGTTGATGCTCCCATTGGTAACGTTGATGGGCAGAATAAGATCAAAAGGCGCGCCCGTGGAGGCTACAGCCTTAAATTGACCCGCTCCAACCTTCTCGAGTGAGACTGTAAAGGGCAAGGGATCAACCGCGTTGCCATCCAAGCGAAGCGATGTTAGTGATGATAGTCCAGAAAACAGACCATCAGGAAGGTTCGTCAGTTGGGTGCGACTTATCCTAAGAGATGTTAATTGGGTTAACCTGTCAAAAATACCATCAGGTAGACTTGTGAGTTGATCACTGGCCAATGTAAGTGTTTTTAGTTGAGTCAATTGATCAAAGATGCTGTCGGGGAGTATCCGCAACCGACCGGCATATAAGCTTAGGTATGTCAGGTTGGTAAGTCGGTCAAACATATTTGCTGGCAGCTTATTCAATTGCGGTGCTGCTATTTCAAAAGTTGTTAGGTCGGTGAGAGGGGCAAATACCCCGGCTGGTAACGAAGTCAACCCTCTTGCACCCCAACCGAAGGTCTCTAAATTTGTGAGACCCTCAAACGTCCCAACCGGTAGCGTGCTTAACTTTTCGCTGTACCATTCCATATACGTTACGTTGCTGAGATCTTTGAACAATCCCGCGGGTAGCGAAGTCAGCTCCTCTGTTGTCAGACCCAGTGAGGTCAAGCCGGTAAGACCGTCAAAATCGCCTATCTTTATTGAGTTGCTGAGTTCAATACTCATGCTGGTAATTGCGGCGAGGTGTGCTGCAGTCACATCCGTTGCAGAATCAATGCCTGGCACAGTTTTCACAATAGCGTCGCGTACCTCCGGGGTACGGTCACTGACCGGAGTGAATACGCTTCTATCTAATTGGACGAACGTCAGTGGGAGGGTGCCGGATTTGACAAGAGCATAACCGGAATGACGATCAGGTAACCCTTGCAATGGGTTTCCAATATCCACAGTAACAGTGGCTGTTGTGCCAGCAGCACGTGTCACGGTAAGTGCCTCGCTTTGCAAGCTGCCTTTGGGTATCGTAAGACTCGTTGCCCCACCGCTGATGCTGCCATTCGTAACAGTAATCGGCAGCACAATATCAAACGGCGCACCTGTGGGTACTACTGCTTTGAACCCATCTATTCTGATTTTCTCCAATGATACGGTAAGGGGTAATGGGTCAACAGGGTTGCCGCTCAGCAAAATCGTTAGCGACGATAATTCTTGTGGTAATGAATCCAACGGATTGTCGAGCCCGGTGTTGAGTGCTGCCAGCACGGCTTGTGCGTCTATATTAGAGAGCCCTTCAAAGATGCCTGCTGGTAAGGTGCTCAACTGGTTGTCAGTCAGGTCGAGTACTATGAGGTTTGTGAGTTGACTGAAGATACTTGCCGGTAAGGCATTCAACTGATTACCACCGAGTGCAAGTATTATTAGGTTTGTGGTGTTGTCAAAGATTCCCACTGGCAAGGTGCTCAACTGGTTCTCGGATAGCTGGAGCCCTATTAGGTTTGTGGTGTTGTCAAAGATTCCCGCTGGCAATGAACCAAACTTGTTGCCTTCCAGGTTGAGTGATGTTAGTGTAGTGAGTTCGTCAAAAATATCCGATTGCAATGAACTCAACTCATTGCCACCTATGCTAAGTGATGTCAGATTAGTGAGTTCGCCAAAGATACCTGATGGTAGTGAACTTAGGTTGTTCCCACCCAGGTCAAGTCTTGTGAGATTAGTGAGTTCGTCAAGGACACCTGATGGTAATGAACTCAATTCGTTGCCAGCAAGTTCAAGTGTTTTCAGGTTGGTGAGTTCATCAAAAATATCCGACGGTTTTCTAAAGATAGGTATGTCAGGAATACCCAGGACCGTTGGAATTAATGAACTCAACTCGTTTGCACCAAGTTCGAGAACTGTCAGGTTAGTGAGTTTATCAAAGATGCCGCGTGGCAATGAACTCAACTTGTTGAAACTCAGGTTGAGTTTTGTTAGGTTCGTGAGACCCTCGAAATCTTCGGGTTTCAGTTCTCTAAGTTTTGCATTGGATAAATCCAGACTTGTAATCGCTTCAAGTTGTGCATCCGATATAAGAGCCCCATAGTGGTTATAAGTTATCGTATCTTCATACGTAAACGGTGCCAAGTATACTATCCATTTTTTGCCCAAATCGGGAGTCTCTATCTCTGGTACTGCTTTTACAATCGCTTCAATCACTTGTGGTGTGCGTTTGTGGATGGGCGTGGGGGCACCCGGCAAAGCATCAAAAATTTTCAGGATAAAGCTTAAATCGGCACTTTCTCTGACGAAGAAGTAACCTTCATGTCCATCAGGGAGACTCGGGAACTGCTCAATATCCACATAGACAGCAGATTTGCTGCCGGGGGTGCGAGTCACAGTGAGCGGAGTGCTTTCGACACTGCCTTTGGGTATTGTGATGGAAGTTGCACCACCGTTTATGGTGCCATTCGCAACAACGAGCGGCAGGACGATATCAAACGGCGCACCGGCGGGGGCGACTGCCTTGAACTGATCTGTTCCAACTTTCCTCAATGCTACGAGAAACCTACGATTAGATGCAGATACGAGCGTCTTCAGTGATGTGAGTCCTTCAAAAATCCCTTTTGGCAGCAGATATACCGCCCAATATCCGTATTTGTAGCGCAGTTCAAGGCGTGTCAAATTAGTGAGCCCATCAAAATCGTCAGATTTGAGGTAAGTACCGTCGAATGAGTCACCTATATCATTTACAATCAACGTTTTTATTTGAGCAAGGTCTACTGCGGTCACATCGGCGGCATTATTTACACCCGGCACCGCTGCGACAATCGCGTCGCGTACTCGTGGTGAGCGCCCATTGAGCGGACGTGCTACGCCGTATATTTCACCTATAAACTGTTTATCCATCTCAGACAGGACAGTGGCGTAATCGATTTCAAAATCACCTATCGTCCATCGATTTGGGATCGGATATATCATGATAGAATGCGGGTCAAACTCGGTAAAGTTCGTCTGAGTTTCACTCAATTTATCCAGTATGTTAAGTCTTATCCTATCTTTAGTCCATTTCCAGACCCTCATGATCTCTTCGATAATGACATCTTCATTCCACTCAAACGGGAGTGTGGGGCTCTTGTGTTCATGGTGGAGTCCCAAGGCATGTCCAAATTCGTGTAAAATCACTCCCTGTTTCCGACTTTCGCGCATGCCACGCAGTGCCAAATTCATCGTTTTATTCTTCCCTATTGCAAACTTACCCAAGGATGACCAATTTCCGCCGCCTGGATCAAATCCGACGCGAATATCTGAGGGATCACTCTCCACGAACTCAAAGCGGACATCCGCGTATTTACTCCATTCCGGGGCAACCTGTCTGACGAGTGTCATCTCATCGTCCGTACCACCTAAGAAACGGACTCTTAAGATGAGCGTCGAGTCTGTCTCATTAGCAACTGTCTCGGAGTGCTTCCAGATAGCACTTTTAATAACTACCCCGCGGGCCACCCTGTGAGCCACTTCCCCATCATCATTTTCCAGAGGTGCCGGTTCGGGGAGTATGGGGTCAGGGTGGATAGTGAGGCACGGTGGGATGTCAGCCGCAAGTGCAGGACGTTTCTCACATACAAAACAAACCGTAAATATTAAAATGAAAAAACAGAACGTTCTTTTCATGATAAACTCCTTTTCATCCGTAAATTGATTCATTTCGAGGGGGAGCGGACACATCGAAATCCTGCAAGGCTCAGTGTGCGCGTTGGGTTTTCTTTGTCTCGCACAGCAATCCGCACCATTCTGGGGTCGCCTGTCCAGGCACCACCCCGTAACACGCGCGGTGTATCAATATTCGTGAAATCTGCTATCAACGTCTCGGTTTCGACGGCTCCTCCGACGGGGTTCCGCGGTGGGGAGTTGAAATAAAAATCCGCCTGATAGGCATCAAGACACCATTCCCACACATTACCCGCCGTGTCGTAAAGCCCATAGCCATTTGGCGGATATGTGCCTATCGCAGTTGTACGGGGGGGGCTTTCCCATAGCTGAGTACCCGCCTTCGTGATATCCTCGGTATCACCCCAGGGATATTTTTTCCCAACTAAGCCGCCTCGTGCTGCTTTCTCCCACTCCGCCTCGGTCGGCAGCCGTTTTTCTGTCCACTGTGCATACGCCATCGCTGCGTACCAACTCACATAAACCACCGGATGGTCGGCTTTCTCAACCGGGTAGTCATTCTTTTCCCAAAGTGCTAAGTAATTGCCATCGTGATATTTTTCCGGAATGCTGTCTTTTTGCCAGTGTGGGTTGACATCAACAAATTTTTTGTAATCTTCATTGGTGACGGGACGCACATCTATGTGAAACGCGTCAACGTAAACGGTATGCACTGGCTTCTCGTCGGCTTGACCTGTGTCGCTTCCCATCTGGAATTCACCCGCTGGAATTAAAACCATAGGGACCTCGTCTTTCAATATATCTGTGATTAAACCAGTTGGGTTTTTGATGTCGCACGCAGAAAGGTACAAACAACACAGGACCAGAAACAGTAATCTGCTTTTCATATCTATCTCCTTAGGACTTATGCAGTCTACCAGTAGGGGCGGAATGTCCTATGGGGCAGGCGAGTACGCCGCAAAACCGCACCTACCTTGTGGGGACCTCGTTAAAATGTCTGTTTATTTCTAAACTTTACCATAAATGCCTCTAAGCAACACATATTACTGTTGATTAGAGTAATATATTCCCCATACGATCCCTGCTACAACAGAGCCGCCAAGGCAACCCAACGTAGCATTTCTCGTCTGATGGGACTTAACTGCATCTTTTTAAGTTGTTTGATAAGCCATGACATACTCAGGGGATTTACCCATAAGCCGATGTGCGGGTGGTGGCGGTTCATGAATAGAAGCGGCAATGATTGCGGGTAACCCACAAAACAAGCAACCCACAAGAGATGTTCCAACAAATGTCCCGCCTATCCACATCAACCGATCAACATTAGCAGCAGCATCGGTTTCAGCGTCTATTGTTGCTTGTGTTTCAGCGTCTATTGCTGCTTGTGTCTGAGTTGATTCAACACTCTCAGAAGACTGAGAATACACTGGCAATCCATAAACAAAAATCACTAAAACAAGTAAACAGGATAGTAGCGTTCTGAAATTCAACATTTTAAACACGCCTCCTAAAAAATTTGTTGTAAAAATAAAGGTACTTCAATGCTTATAGTAACGTTTAGAATTAATAGGACACTCTGTGTTGGTTGCGTTGGACATGCAGCTTGCACTACTACGAACCCGCCCGTTTGTAGTAGGGAAACCATTTACCGTTCTCCCATCAATTACCGAAATATTTTATTAAACTTCATCAAACCGCACCTACAGGGCCTGGGGGTCCGAAACTGCACGAAAAAACCGAAAACTAAATAGCCATGAGTGTTCCGTTTCTACATGTTACGGGATTCCTTGTATACACAGCAGGTCTAAGGTGTATGTGTAATATTGTTTATCGTTTGTGAAGTTGGGAAGGGAGTGAACAGTGCTGAATGTACGCGCTTTGATAGCGGCACGTCATCTCTGAACCGCAGCAAAAAGCAGCTTGCCAGCGGAGCTGTTAGATATTTTAGATATTGCAATGAAAGACGCGTATCAAGGCGAAGGTGTTGTGTCTGCATCATATCAAGTCTCCAAAGATTGTTGTGCCACAACATGGCTTTCTGTGTTGGCGAGTATTATACGTTTTTCAGGATATTTTTTATCGTCATATACAGAGTCATTTAGTTTTATCAGGCCTTACACAAAATTAGAGACTTATATCTATAGAATTGGACCTATCATAACGTAATCGGCGGATATTATACATTTTTCTGGATATAAAGTCAATTTTTTACCTTTTTCGCTGAGGCGGAAGTTGTACCTCCTGTTTCTTTCGGCTTATTTGGTTAGCGTGATTTGCAAAAACTGTGCCAACGCTTGCAATTTTCTAATATGTCATCGTGTGCTCTACAGGTTCAGATATGATACACCCTTGTAAAATCAGGGTTTCTGACATCATATTGATTCTAAACCGAATGCGGTCGTGTTTCGCGAAACCGTGTAAAGTCACAAAAATTTTTGTGGTACTTGCCAAAATTTTTTGTTTCATAAAAAAATTTGGTTTTGCCAAAGTTAGGATCTAAATGCTCAGCACATCGCCACCAAAATCAGCACGCAGCAAGTTCCTGCAAAGTATAGAGACCACTATCAAAAAACCAGAAGAATTGGGGTGTTTGGACGTTGTCTTCTCAGACGCGTACCCAATTGCCAGATGGCGGAGACGGGAGGTAGCGGGAACTACCTTGATAATCCGTCTCCAACGTCCATTCGCAATCATGCGTGATTTTTGAAAAAAAGTCACGTAAACGCTGCGACGCTGCTTAAAATATCAGAGACATCAAATGAGATATATGATATAATTAAACACGCACTGGCAATCCTGGTTGGCAGTGCCGCGGTTCGGGAGTCTTGCACACTCGCCGAACCACCTATATAGGGTTTTTACGGATACCAAAAGATATTATAGCAAAAAAGAAAATAAATTGCAACAATTTTTTCATTTCACTCCAATTGTTGTGTGAATCCAAGTCGCCATCCGGCAAATTTTGAAGGGGAACCAATATTTTTCGCGCATTTCCTACTTCCTACCATGCGGATTTTGTTTCGCGAGGTTCCCGTACTTTTCCTACTGGCAAGCGTAATTTGCAAAAATCGTGCCAACGCTTGCAAACTTCTGATTGCCATTGTGTGTTCTATGGGTTCAGATGTGATACACCCTTGTGAAATCAGGGTTTATCGCATCGTCCTGATTCTAAACAGAATAAGTTCCTGTTTGGTTAGACCGTGTAAAGACGCAAAAATTTTTGTGGTACTTGCAAAAGTTTTTAGATTTACAAAAAATTTTGGGTTTGTCAAAGTGAGTACCTACAGGACTTACGCAAACTGATTTTTAACCCCCTAAATCCCCCTTATCAGGGGGACTTTAAGAGAAAATACGTACTTATCAGGGGACTTTAAGATATCAGGGGGACTTTAAGAGAAAATACGTACTTATCAGGGGACTTTAAGATATCAGGGGATTTTAAGAGAAAATGCGTAAGTCCTAACCTATTGAGAAGAAATTGGGTTCTCAAGGGGTCATATTGAGCAACAGATATGTGAATTCGGAGGGGCACAAAATTGATAAGTGCAGGAAGGCGGCGCGGTGAGTTTTCGGGGAAATGCGTCTGCTTTTTTAGGTATCTTCCTCAGCCAATGCACAATATTTATCCAAAGTCGGCACAGATATTTGGAGACGTTTGGCAATGTCCAGTTTGGAGGAGTGCGGAATTTCTGTCTCATACCGCATAAGGCTAATATAAGCGGTTATCTCGGACATGGTTCCTGACTGGACGAGTTCCCATAATCTATTCCTGACATCTTCAGGTATTACGGACAGGTCTCCGTTAGGTTCTTGTTCTTGTGAAGGGTCTACTTCGTCAGGGAATGAATCTCTAAACGTTTCCGAGTCAGTATCTGCGTGTTCGTCAGGCTCATTTAGGTTTTCTACTGCTGTTTCGACATCCACTTTTTTCAATTCTTCGTCTTCTGCGAAGATAAGTGCGGTTTCTATTACGTTTCTGAGTTCTTGCACATTCCCGTACCAATTGATATTCTGAAGATATTTAACCGCCTCTGGGGCTATACCGGTGATTAATTTATCGTAATCTTCGCTTAATTGGGAGACAAAATCATGGGCCAAGGGTGCGATATCCGCACGCCTGTTACGAAGCGGTGGAATCTGGATACGAAAAAGGTTGAGTCGATAGTAGAGATCTTCCCTAAATTTTTTTCTTGTAACCGCGGTTTTAAGGTTTCTGTTTGTTGCGGCGACGACTCGGACATCCACCTCGATGATTTCTTCGCCGCCGATCGGTGAAAATTCCTGCTGTTCCAATACACGCAGAAATTTCACTTGGGCTTCAGGCGACATCTCGCTGACTTCATCTAAGAACAAGGTTCCGCCGTTTGCCTGTTCAAATATCCCGCGATGCTTCCGAATAGCAGTGGTAAAAGCCCCTTTTTCGTGTCCAAAGAGTTCACTTTGAATGAGTTCTGGGGCAAACGCGCCACAGTTGATGACTTTGAAAGGCGCGTTTTTACGCGCACTATTGTCATGAATGGCTTGCGCGATGACTTCCTTGCCAACGCCTGTTTCACCCGTGATGAGGACAGTTGCTTCTGTAGGGGCGACTAAATCTACGGATCGAAAGACCTCTTGCATCTGCGCTGATTCACCGATAATATTCCTGGTAACGTTCTGTATCTGAGTCGTAGTTTTCCCATTCATTTTATTTTCCTTGCTTTTTGATGCAAATCACTTTTACAACATTGGTTACAGAAATCTCTCGCCTATTAGGTTCCAGGGCGAATTTACAAGGTTTGGTGGTACTCGGCAAGTGCTAAGGAGAAATCACCACGTTTTCCCAAGAGCAGTGCCTTCTGATGTCGGTATTCTCCATTCTGTGGATTAACATCAAGCTGAGAAGTCAGTCGTTGGATCTCAGCATCTGCGTTCGCACGAATCTCACTGAGTTTTAGACTCGTCTGTCCGTGTTCAATACAATCTTGTAATCTTTCTCGGAACCAGAGCGCGGGCAAAGTACTCCGGAGCGTGCCGGCGTAAGGTTCGCGATTGCCTTCAATAGCTAAACGGAACTCGTTCAGTTGACCGGAAGAGCCTTGTATATTCGCCGAAATTTCCTCATCTCCACCGCCCATCCTGAAAGTGTTCTCTATGGAAAAACACTGCCAAGTCTGCAGGTCGCTCCAGATGTGAGAGGCAGTGCCAGTAATTTCAATTTTATGATAGGAGTCGTTGCCCCATTGACGATTAGAGGTTTGGCAGAAAGTGCAAAGTGCGCCCTGCGGAAATCTGAGAGTGCAGGCGATGTTCGGTGCGCCATTTCTCGAAGCCATTACGGTTGCTTCTTCAGGCAGCACTGTATATTCTACAAAGAGCCGGCGGACTACCTCAAAGACAATCTGAAAATGTGAGTCTCCAAACTTCAACAAATCGTTGAAATACGGTACGCGTCCGATTCCGAGCAAGAACCGCATGTCCTGAATAATCCCGAACTCGGAACTACTGACAATCCGTAAGATTTCCTGAATACACCTGCCAAATATGAACCGTGTTCCTGTCATAACAAGCCGTTTATATTTTTCAGATACTGCAGCAAGGTGGAGCCCCTCTTCGAGAGAGTTAGGCGGGGTCGGAGTTAAGACATTGATCCCGGCAGCAAGTGCAGATTCAATGAGTTGGGCACGCGGCACGCTTGCCGCCTCGTCTGAGACAATGATAACTCCATCTAATTTGGGTTTCGCTGTATTGAACATTTCTTCGGGGCTCTCAAAGAAAGCACAATCGAAGAATGATGCGAACTCTTCAACACGGGCACGGTTTTCGGGAATGACACTGGAATTTGCGATGCAGTTTATACGCAATTGAACAGGGTACAATGCCCGAAAGAGCCACGGTTGTATCTGTTCTCCAGAGTAAACGACACCGATCCTCATAATGTCCTCCCGTAATCGTAATGTCTTTTAATTTCCTCTACTTTCGTGAGGTGTTCGTTTGCTGCTGAGGTCTCGGTTTGCGCCCACCGGTCAACGGCATTTTTTATTTTCTTGGTGGTTATCTGGTAGAGCGGTTGGATTTCAGGTGCTGCCTTAGAGAGGCGTTCCGCTATCTCTGGGAGCGGCTTTTTTAGAACGGTGAGACACCCTACCTGAAATTCAAGCAAACCTCTGAGTCGCAAGGTTAATGCTAACATCCCCCACCATTTACTGTTTACCTCACCGATTAGTTGTGCGCCGCCAGTCAATGGGCGCGAGAGTGGGTTATTTTCTTCAGGTAAACACAAAATATCAACTGCGGTAGCTATCGTGAGATTTTGCAGGCCTTCCCAACGCGAGTTACCACGCCACACATCGGCGACAGAAAAATTGTAAGTCTGCTCTACAGCGCGACAGAACACCTCATGCTGCACGAAATTAGCGGCACGTCTATCAACTAAAAGATCTAATGCAATCGCATAAACGTTCCGTCCATAAGAAACAGCGTCATTGATGCGAGCGGTATTTATCACAGCTAAGTTGGGACCCGATCTGGGTACCCGTAGTTTGGCTGAGTAAGCTGCTGAATCGTAGTATTTTAAAAAATCTTCTCGTGTAATCTTCGCCACATCCCTTCAAAAGTCGTTAAAACTTACGCAAACTAATCAAATGTTGGACAGTTAGAAGCGAAAAGAGGTATTTTCCACATTTTTAGCCGCCTAAAGAATCAACGGTATGAATGCCTTATGGGCATTCCCCGCCCCTTATCAGGGGGACTTTAAAAGGAAATGCGTAAGCCCTAAAGAGGAAATGCGTAAGTCCTAAATTGGTATTAACGGCGTGCCTGCAAGCGCGCGAGTTCCGCTCGGAGTTGCGCGGCTTCTTCTTCTACTTGTTGCCGTGCAGCAGCTTCCTGTTCCGCGCGTGTTTCAGCAGTCTCGGCGCGTGTTTCAGCAGTCTCGGCGCGTGCTTCAGCAGTCTCGGCGCGTGCTAATGCTGATTCTGCCGGTGTCTGCAGCCACGCCTCCGCAGCGGGGTCATAAAGCCCCAAACCCACATCACCTACATGAAAATCTAAATCCAATGCCGAAGAGTGCAAACTGCCATCTACACCTGTTGGAATCGGGGTATACGCGTCTTCTACTAATGTAAAACCCATCAGTGGAGCCGGTAGATATAACCCCTCTGCATCATAGAGGAAATAGTCTTGTATCCGCAGTAAAGCGTAGAGATCCTTTTTATGCCTTAAATCGTTTCGGTAGGTGGTTTTGCTACTGAACTCCATCACGAAATCGGGCACTTTGCCCTCTTCCCAGACCTTATAGTTTCCACGGCGTTTCTTGCCTAACCCGAAGGCGACCAGCACGTCCGGCGAAATAGATTTACGCGGGTCCCCCTCTACGTAATACATGAGTATATCCCCGGAGACATAAACTTCCGGTCTGTCTGCGAAATGCTCGTCAAATGCTTGTAAAGTCCGTATAAGGATCTGTCTGTGAAGGTCGCTGACTGCCATGGGTTTGCCATCCTCTTCAGGGTAGAATATTTCCGCGTCTGTCGGGGCAGAAGGGATGGAGCTCTTTTTTGTATAAGTTGCCATCGGTGTTCTCCTTTTCCGTCCGATGCGTGAAAAACAGGGTTCAGCATTTGAACCACGGTAGATTCTATAGGGTGTGTTAATTATAGCCGAAAGTCGAGCTGGGGTCAAGAATTTTTATTTCAGGAAACCCCAAGTGTATAGTTGTAAAAAAAGCAAAATTTCTTGATGCCTATAATGGCAACGAAATCGGTGCGCCGATTTGGGATGAACGGTACGTCGCCTCTGCCAACTCGATCCCGTCTCTGCCGATGCGTCCGTGCGTTGTCGGTTCCGCTTCACCCGCGATGCACTGAAGCCAATGGTCGATGCTTGCACCTTTCGCTGCCATACCCCAATACCGCTGTTGACGCTGCGCGTCTGGAACGTTGCGATAGGTATCGTCATCCGGTGCTGGCTCGGTGAATTCTTCTGGGGCTGCCATATCGTGCGTTTTCCAACGGAGTCCGTGCCGTATCAGGGTCGCGGAGCCTCTGCTTGTAACAAGACCGTTACCACTATTCCCGATTTCCGCTGCCCAACTCTTAATCATCATGCCGACACCACCGTTCTTGAAGTGCACGGTTAGTACAGCGTTGTTCTCAACGGCTTCGTCAGCGGGTGGGTAGGTACCGCCGAGTGGGACATGGCTCGTGAACCCATAGACTGTAGAGGCGGGACCGTAGAGCCACAACCAGATATCGAGATTGTGGATGGCTTGTTCCACCAACATACCCCCTGATTCTGCTTTGACAAAAAGCCACGGATGCCGTTCCGGTGAAAAATAACCGACCTGATTGGAATACGCCATCTGCAGCGTCCCGAGTGTACCGTCGTCTAATAGCGATTTCAATTTCATATATCCCGGATCGAACCGCATCATATAGGCGACCATTAGGAGAACACCGGCATTTTCAGCGGCGGCGATCATTTCCTCACCTTCGGCGACGTTGCAACACATCGGTTTTTCCATCAAAATGTGTTTACCAGCATCAGCCGCAGCACGGGTGATTTCGAGGTGTGGACGTGGATGGACGCACACATCGACTGCATCTATGTCTTGTCTGTCAAGGAGTGCGCGGTAGTCTGTGTAAGCGTCTGCGCTAAATCTGTCTGCCTGTTCGTTTGCGGATGCTTCATTGATGTCAGCGATTGCAACGATGTCAGCACGGCGCGTCGGTTCTTGGTAATAGGGTGCGTGAAGACCTCTAAAGATGCCCCCGCATCCGATAATGCCGACTCTGATTCTGTCCATGGGTTCCTCCTTCATCTATCCTACCCTGAAATTTCACACCGAACTCTTTTTAAGGATAGGAGGTGGTGTCTTATCTTCTAAGAGCGAGAGTACCTCAGCGATGATTGCGTGTTGCAGTTCTGGGTTGTTCGGTTCGCCGAGCGGATAACCGAATGTATAAGGTACGGATAACGCACGTGGTGGCTTCACCCTTTGAGTTATGTTTTCATCAAGCGTTATGGAAATCGTCGATATTCCTGTTTCTTCAACAGCGCGTTGTATCAGTCCTACAGACTGATTGCACATCGGTCAGACAGGGGTCAAGAATGCAACGTCTACACCATCGGCTTTAAGCATCTGTCCGACTTCAGGCGCGGTTTTTTTAATGAGAGGTTTCGGTTTTGTAATAGATCCCATGAAACTAAAGTGTCTGTCGTTGAGTGAACCGATTTTACCTTCGTTTTCTAATTCTCGAAATCGATCAAGTGGGAATACAAGGTTTATATCGCTTTCTGTGCCACTTGCGTCAAAAGCCTTACTTCTATGTCCAAGTGCAAGGACTTGCGTCTCGATTGTATTTGGTATTTCGCGGTATGAGCAATCGCCGCCTATAATCCTATTATTATAAGGTGGTTGTTCTTGGAGATGTAAGCCAGCGGTTGTAATGAGCGCGACACGGCATCGGTTTAATTCCTTGTGAAAAGGGGCGTTCGGCGGTGTACCACTGTAGGACTTGACCGGATATGCCCGCATAAAGAACCGGTATAAATTGTCAAGTTTGAATATAGCCACCATACACACCCCGTATTAACCGTTTGCGAAGATAAGCCGTGTCCTGTTCTGACACGGGAGTTGTATCGTCTGTCCGGTGATGCCGCTCTCAATCGTGGCGAACCCGATTTCGTTGACAGCGGTGTAGTCATCACGGGCACAATCGGGGAGTGGTCCACCGTCGAGATAATCGGTGATCTGTTTATACGCGACCTTGAACGGACTGGCATTCTCAGGGAGATTGAGGGTCTCGTTATCGACCAATTTTCCGGCTCTATGGACAGTCGTACCGCTATAAAATCCTGCCTGAACGCTGCCTTCGTCGCCGAGAATATCGACGGAAAACCCACCGCGTGTTCCGTGATTTCCGACATGGAATCCCATAACGCCGCTCTCAAATTGGATGGTTGCACCGACAACCGCTGGCTCAGGTTCGTAAGACTTTGGCACATCCCCGCCACCAGAGACGAAACCTGTCACGGAGACCGGGTCGTAGCCAGCGAATTGACAGATCATATCTGTAGTATGGATAGCGAAGGAGAGTACGCCGCCGCCGCAGTACCCGATGACGGTTTGCACTTCACCGATGAGTCCATCTTTGATGAGCGACTGGAGACGGATCAAATGCGGTCCCCAGTGTCGTGTATAGTCTACAACGATAGGAATCCCTTTTGCGTCTGCACCCGCGGTCATCGTATCAACTTCTTCGAGCGAACATCCGGCGGGTTTTTCGAGGAAGATGGCTTTAATATCCGCTCTCAAGACATTCTGCATCACCTGAAAATGATGCGGTCCGCGGACACAGACAGCCACAATGTCTAAATCTTCGCTTTCAAGCATCTGGACATCGGTTTCGTAGTAGTTGATAGCGTTATCTGGAAATCCAGGTCCCCATGTCTGCTGGAATTCTGCTTGCCGTTCCGTGGACATATCTGCGACTGCGACCAACTCGGTTGTCTCACAAAAACGGATACCGCCTGTATGGCAATACGGATAAGCATCATCAGGCGTTGAATAACGGGCGGCGATACTGCCTAACCCGATAATACCGACACGATACATTGGGATTGCTCCTTTTTTCGAGGGTTGCCTAAGAGGATAGCACAGACGCGAAAAATTGGCAAGGGTTAGTTAGCAGATAGCCATCAGCAGTCAGCAATCAGTAGGTCATCGCAACTCGAAAGTTACGCCTATGGCAAAGCAATCGAGAATCGAAAATTGAAATCGTAGGAGGACTGCCTTGCGCTGAAGAATAAGGGGCTGGTTTCTTTATTTTCTTCACGGAGTGTGTTGTTTCAGTTTGCCCCAAAGGGTCGTCTGGGTGTTCGCAGTCGGAGAAACGGCAAGAAAACCGGGGGGTACCCATGCTGGAGAATAATCCATCGCTTCATGCTTTGTGATTTGGCGAGGTTTTCCAAGGGTATCTGGTGTAATCAGGTAGATGTTTGCATCACGATTCGGGTTGCCCCATGGACTTTCAAGTTCCGATTCGTAGGCAATCCAGCGTCCATCCGGCGACCACGCCGGATTTCGACTCCAAGTTTCCAGCGGTGACACACGCCGACTGTTTTGGCCCTTAGCATTCATGACATAGATACCTCTCGTACCGTTCCATTTGAATTTGTCATAGGCAATCTTTTCACCATCAGGTGCCCAACTTGGAGTTATTCCCCAGGTAAGTTTTCTTGCATTTCTTCCTTCGGTATTCATAACATAGATATCGCCGCTGTCATTCCGGATGGAATAGAAAGCAATTGAGCGACTATCTGGTGACCACGCTGGTGCTGAGTTATATCTGCCTTCGTTTGTGAGTCGTTGTAAATTCTCACCGTTAGCATCCATTTTGTAGATATCATAATTCCCTGCCCTGTCGCCTTCCCTGTCGGATGAAAAAGCGATCCATTTTCCGTCAGGGGACCAGGAGGGGTTGTTATCGCTTGCTGGGTGATTTGTCAACCGGCGAGTCTCATTTTTATTTACATCCATCACATAAATTTCGCCCTTACCATCTCGGTGCGACACATAAGCGAAAGAACGACCGTTGGGTGACCATGTCGCGGAGTGGTCGGATGCCGGGTGATTCGTCAGGTTGCGCAGATTGTTGCCCTCTGTGTCAATAATATAAATTTCAAGGTTTCCTGATCGGAGCGACGAAAAAGAGATATACTGCTTGCCAGGGACTCGCGCCCTGAGATTCATAGCGAACAGATTGCTACTTAACACCAACGCGATTCCAAACGCTAAGTGTGCATATTTTGTTTTCATTTACGAATTCCTCCAAAAAATTAGCCTGCCGCAGTTAGGAAGTTGATGAGAGAAGTGTAGCAAATATGATGCCAATTCCTAACCGACGCATATATCGGGCTGCATCTTTGGTTTTCAGTTCCGTGAGCCGTTGTTCTGCCAAATTATGGATGTCGTTGTCCATAATTTGAACGTTATGGTTTTGGATGGGTTGTTGTATCGGTTGAATTTGCGCTAAAATCATTGTAAAATAGATGTAGAACTTATGCAAGTTTGGACGGTTTGTATAGTGTTTTTTTTGAGTTATACGTCCGGAGTAGTGCTTGTTAAACCCGCGAGTTACAAAACGCATCTACTGGAGATGGCTACATATCTTATGCGACTTTTAGTATCAATCAATCTTATTTTTACCATTGTTAGTGGCTTTGTGTTCGCAGATTCGTGGCTGTGCGGGACACCGCTCTTGCATCAAGAACACCCCGCGCAATATCCTCCTGAAGCAGTCGCCGCTGCACCTGCTGCACCCGTTCAAATCGGCCAGACGGAACGATTTTTTATTCATATTCCTGAAGCAGAAGTAACAGCCACCTGTATCGCCAAAAGCGAACATCTTTACGTCTATATCGAAAATTCGGTGCGTGATATGCTCACTGATGTCGAAGCGGTCGCAATTGCAAAGGAATTTGACACACGCATCTACCCAGAAGTCCGAAAATGGATGGGAACGGAATGGAAACCGGGGCTCGACAGAGACAATCACATAACGCTGCTGATGCACGATGTCGGTATGAACGGCTCAGGACTTGAATACGGTGGCTATTTCGCATCCGTTGACCAGTTGCCTACAGCACCGAACAGTAACCGGCGTGAGATGCTCTATATGGACATTTTCCAGTTCAGAGAACGTTCCCGACACACCTTTTATAGCAGCCTCGCGCATGAATTCGCACATCTCATCAATTGGTTTCAAAACGGCGGGACAACCGATCAACGGTGGTTAGAAGAAGGCACAGCATCTTTCGTGGAGTGGGCAGTTTACGGCAATGTACACACCATTTTTGTTGACGGTTACCTCGCGGATCCGGGTGTCTCGCTCGCTTATGCCAACACATGGGATGTCTATTACGGTGGTGCTTTCATGCTCATGCTCTATCTCTATGAGCAGTATGGCGGTCCTGAACTCATCCGTGGTATCATAGGAACGGATGTTCTCGGTGAACACGGAATTGACGCTGCCTTAGCAGGTAGCGGGCGAAGTGAACGCTTCCCGGAAGTCTTTCTGAACTGGGGACTCGCGAATTGGATGAATGCACAGGCACGAAACAAGAGACTCGGTTATACCGGCTTGCGCAACCGAAAGGTGACGGCTGCGGTGCCGCGCGTCTTCAGTTATCCGAGCGAGATGAATAATATCGGTATTGACCAGTGGAGTGCGCACTATATTCGCTTTGAAAATCTTCCCGAAACGCTTGACATATCTCTGACCGGTCCGGATTCAGGAAACCTCTACGCCACAACCCTTTACCTGCCAGTTAATGGACAGGCAGTTGTTGCACCTATCCCGTTTGACACCCAAAATAGGGGACACATTCGACGCGAAGGGCTTCAACGAAATGGTGAGATTGTCCTGATGGTGACAGCGGATGCGCCACAGACGTTCAGTTATATCGCTGTAGCTAAGCATGAAGACTTTGAAATAGGCGCGCTGCGTGAGTGGACATCGGAGACTATGCCTGATGTTGTAACGGATGCCCTTGGCAGTCGCACCCAACCGAGTCTGTTCCCGATAGACCTGAAGCCGGAAACACAGTTGGAGCCGATGACGCAAATCCATCTCGCCAGCGACTATACGGATATTGTAATGAGTGCTACAGATGTTGCGTATCTTTATGCGGCGAGTCATTGGGGATTTGAGATATTTTCGCTGGCTGAACCGACGCAGCCTGTCCGTATCGGTGAGATTGCTACACCCGGACAGGCGCGATCTGTGGTCGTTGATGGGGATATGGCTTATGTTGCCGACGGTGCTGCAGGTGTACACGTTATTGATATTGCGGTGCCGACCGACCCAAATGTTCTAAAGACGCTTGGCGGATTCACTGACGCGCGCAAAGTCCAAATCGCCGATGGAAATCTCTATGTGCTTGGTAGAGAACGGGGGATGCTCGTTTACGACGAAAAGAATGTCCGCAACGCTCAAACACCTCGACCTCGCCGTTTCTTCCGCACCGGCGGCACGCCACTCAACATTGTTATCCATAAGGATATTGTCTACTTGAGTGATGATAGACATGGTGTGCACATCCTTGAACCGAGTCCATTCGGCAATTTCGACTTCCGCAGCGTTGTACCAATTCTCGCTGCCGCTTATGAGATTCGGGAGACAGCGGATGCCGCGTATGCTTATGTCGCTTCAGGAAACCTCACCTTGGTTGATGTTACGGACATCCAAAACCCGGAAACAGGTTTCCGCTTAAATACGCCCGGATTCGCAATCGGCATTCAACTTCATAACGATACCGTTTATCTCGCGGATCAACAGACAGGGCTGCATATTATTAACGTACATAACCCGCGGCAGCCACGGCGAATTTCCTCACAACCTACGTTTGGCAATGCAACGGATGTCGTCATCCAGGATGCACTGGCTTATATCGCCGATGGAAAAGGGGGTATCCAGACACTTGATGTCAGCAAACCTGAATCACCGAAGTGGTTACACCGCCACGCTTTTGGGGGTACTGTTTATGGGATTGATGTTGTGGAAACAACAGCAGGTGAGCGGACTGTCTATGTTGCAAACGGCGTGGGCGGATTGCGGACCCTTGAATTTACGACCCCTTATCACGGTACTTTGACCCGAAATCTATCATTGCCTGCGGATGTCCTTACTTCTAACGAGCAGCTCGGGGCGGCAAGCTGCACCAAAGTTCGCGTAAAGGACAGGTACGGCTTTGTTGCCGCCGAGACAGGTATGTTCGTTGTCGATCTCGCGGGGAACACGATTGTGACGCATATACCAACAGCTGCACCTGTTTCAGATATTGCGTTGCACGCAGGTTACGCCTATCTTTGCGCGGAATCCCTAATTGTCGTTGATAGTCGAATCCCTCAACAGAGCAGAATCGTCTCCAAACGTGACATGGATGGGAGTGCTTATCGCGTTGTTGTTGACGTAGCTTCGCCTTCCTACGCTTATGTCGCTGCGCTTGAGGGCGGGTTGCATGTTTTTGACATTGCAGAGCCTTCAGTGCCGCGTCCTATTGGAAGTTACGCCACACAGGGCAACGCAACAGGGGTTACCCTTGCCCCGGATCGCGCGTATCTATTGGATAGCGGCGTTGGCGTTACTGTGCTTGATGTGTCTGATCCGCGCGCACCGAGGTTGCATGGTAGATATGAAAATGATGCGCTCCCTATTGATGCACAGGTCGAGGGGAACTATCTCTATCTACTGGATAGCGATAGCGTTCAGTTGATTGATACACGCACGCTGACGGTTACCTCACAGTTTCATGACCTCCAGTTTCCATCTGAATTAAAATTAACGGACACGGCTCTCTACATCGCGGATCTGTATCAACTCCGCATTTTTCGCGTGCATCCAGACGGTTATTCACTTGCTGTTGAGGAGGCAATACCTTCTGATTGGACACCGGATGTCGTTAAATCTACTCCTGTCAACCGTTTAAGCCAAAATTTTCCAAACCCGTTTAATCCAGAGACATGGATTCCGTATCAACTCGCTGCAGACGTGAATGTGTCGCTCTATATCTATGATGTGCAGGGAAGACGTATCTATGCTAAGGCGCTGGGGTACCGCAAGGCGGGTTCGCACACTGTACATTGGGATGGACGTAGTGCTGCTGGCGAGCCTGTCGCAAGCGGGATCTATTTTTATTCGATTCAAGCTGGAGATTTCCACGCGACCCGAAAAATGCTTATCCGAAGGTGAATTTTTTAATTTTTCCCTAAAAATATCATCTAATATTGGTTAGATATATGTTTTATAATTTGATAATTTAAAAAATAATAAAAAATTGACCAGTTATAACCCAAATTGCTGGTTGTAAATCTATTGGATAGCAAAAATTTTGTAACGCGAATTGAGAAAAAGACGTTGAATAGAATTAGTCCGATAAAGTCTGGTGAACTTATGTTCGCGCTTAGTTAATATATATAGAGAGATTTTCAAGGAGAACGATAACATGGCTAGGAACAGCGTAACAGGGCGTTTCCGAGATATTGAGATACTCTTTAGCCTTGATGGTGATGCCACCATTATGAGTGTACGGAATCTGGTTAACAGCGAAAGACAGGTGCGTGTGATGTATCAGAAGCTTTCGATGAGTGGACTCGCCAATTGGGCGCAGTTTCAGTTAACCGACGCGCCCATTTCACGCCACCTCCCTACAGAGATTCTTGACGCATATCGCTTAACCTTTTTTATTGATGATGCTGACCCCGTTTCTGCCCGCATTGAAAAGATCTTAGCTGAATTGGAGGCACTCAAACCTGAAAAACCGGCGGAGGATACTTCGGAGACCGCCGCTGAATTGGATTCGCTCACACCTGAATCCCTAACGGAAATTCATGGTGAAGTTTACGAACGCCTCTTAGGGAGTCCAGAGGACATTGCACCACCTTTGGAAACCGAGAATAACGCGGATGAACCTTCTGTGCTTGAGGTAGATGCAGCGAAACAGTCAGAAATAGAAGCAGTAGTAGATACGCCGAAGGCAGAGACCTCGGAACCGATAGGAACAGGTCTTGATGAGGACGCGCATTCTTTACCCGAAATCGAGACGACGCAACAGATAAAGGGAAAAATAAAAGTGCCGAATCCTTCGGAGGAGCGCACTCCGGAATCGTTGCGACCGAAAAACGAACAGGAGCGAGAAAGGCAACCTGCTCCTCCGCCTATGGCATTGAAAATACCTGTAACTCAGGGTGCCGTGTCCGTGTCGTCTATTGTGGATTCTAGTTTGGAATTTAAGATCGCAGTGCCGTCCCTTCCGCCAAGTGCACTCGCGGCACAACGAAAGGGACAAGCATCCGCGCATCTTGGTGCTTCAGCTGCGAAAACCGGTTTGACAAGACGGAGAGAGAAAGGTGTTTTTGGGCATATCGCTGAAGCGTTGGGTCTGGCTGCCGGTGGTAGACGTGGCAAAGCATACTATCAGCAAAAAGGCGAAGCTATTCAGAACACATTTCAAGACCAACTTGCTAAGTTGGAGCGAGATTACAACGAAGGGTATGGACTCAATCTCCTTGATTGGGATATGGACACGCTCTCTGAGTCGGAAATCGCAATTTTGCTCCTGAACCTCATGGTGAGCGAAGTGATCGCATGGCGGAAGGAGACTGGGCGTGCTACACCTGAAACGGAGCAGCTTGTCCAAACGCTTGATGAAGTAGATACACGTCTCAGGCGGACACTTAAGCAGACACGCGGTGTTTCCACACCGTCCCCAACGTTGTTTCCAGATCTGCTCGCCGAAAGCGAACGCGATTTGGAGAAAATTCAGAATGAATGTGATGCTTACCTTCAACGCTTCACCAATAAGTTGGTCGAACAGGAGAAAGAACACGCGGAGAAGATTGAGGTGCTTATCTTTAAAAAATTCCTCATTGAATTTATCCGAGATTTTCTCTTCGTTGAGGTGGCAGAGAGCACGCGAGGCGGTGAGTTACCGGAACGTCTCAATTGGTTTTTGGATATCGTTAATTCTGAAGTTATCCCAATTGAAGTCGGAGTAACGAAGGTTTCACCGAAGTATCATAAAGTCAAAGGCGCGCGTTCTTGCGAGTTTGGAGTGGGAACAATCATTGAAATTGTCACAGCTGGGTTGCAGTCCAAGGATGGGAAACGGGTCAATCAGATGGCTGTCGTCATTGAAGCGGAGTAGAGCGGATGGAAACAAGTGAACGCTTAGTTCAAAAGATCGCGCAGCTGCCACGGGTGGACCTCGGACATTTCCCGACACCGCTGGAGGAGTGCCCACGACTTTCCGAAGCACTCGCCGGACCGCGCATCTTTATGAAACGCGAAGATTGCTCAGGTTTGGCTTTTGGGGGCAACAAAGTCCGGCAGCTGACTTTCACGATCGGCGATGCTGTCGCAGAAGGGGCTGATACAATTATACAGGGCGCGGCTTCGCAATCCAATCACTGCCGACAAGCCGCTGCTGCCTGCGGTAAACTCGGACTCAAGTGTTATCTTCGCCTTGCCCGTGATCACAAGAGTATCCTCCAAGGGAATCTACTATTAGATAATATCGCAGGCGCGAACGTTGAGATTGTTGATGTACCCTTCGGACCCGAATTAGATGTGGTAAAGTACGAACTCGCGGAAAAACTAAAGACGCAAGGACTGAAACCTTATGTCCTCGCAGCCCCGCGTTCGACCGCCCTTGCTGCCGTTGCTTTTACGTGGTGTATCGCTGAAATTTCACAGCAGCAACAGCAGTTGGGTATTGATGCAGATTGGATTTATACGGCTTCGGTGGGTGGCACACAGGCAGGACTTGTCCTCGGCACCAAGACGCTTGATCTAAAAATGAGACCGTTTGGCATCGCTCCTATTGTTTGGGAAGGTAAATTTGATCGGCTACGCAGCGCCGCAAACAATGCCGCCGAACTTTTGGAATTGGATACCCAAGTCACCGACGCAGATATTCAGAACACAGATGACTATATCGGGCAGGCTTACGGCTACCTCACACCCGAATGTATTGATGCCCTCAAACTCGTTGCTAAAACGGAGGGGATCTTCCTTGATCCTGTCTATACCGCCAAGGCGATGGCATGCCTCATTGATCATATCCAACGGGGTAAACTCGGACGCGATGATACTGTCATCTTCCTCCACACGGGCGGCACCCCAGCACTCTTTGCCTACCAGGAAGAATTAGTCGCCGACTTATAGTCAGAATCTCCCTATTGATACCGCGCGATTGATCTGAACACAGGAACATTTAAGTCTTTCTGCCTTCCATCCTACTTTTCGTTGCCTTTTTTCCCAAACATGCTATAATCTCAATCAATTGTGTAGAAGCATTTTGATCGCGCTTGTATAACAATTGACCATAACGCTAATTGCTGTCGTTAACCTTTTAACCCTGGAATATATTAATGCTATTTCGTTTTTCGCTTTACGGATTCCTGAAAAATCAACGCTATTATGATCCGTTTTTGTATCTGGTGTTTCTTGAAAAAGGCTTGTCCTACTTTGAAATCGGCATCCTGATCGGATTTCGGGAGATTTGCACCAACCTATTCGAGATTCCCTCCGGCGCAGTCGCTGACCTTTATGGCAGGCGACGCGCCATGATTTTCTCGTTTTGTGCCTATATTGTCTCTTTCGCAATATTTGCTGAGAGTACGTCGCTATTTTTTCTATTCGCTGCCATGTTTTTCTTCGGTTTAGGAGACGCGTTTCGTAGTGGCACGCATAAAGCGATGATCTTCGATTGGCTCCGTCTACAAGGAAGGTCGGATGAGAAGACGAAAATATACGGCTTCACCCGTTCTTGGTCGCAGATGGGTTCCGCGGTCTCTGTTCTCATCGCTGGCGGTTTAGTCTTTTACCGCGGCAACTTCACAGACATCTTCTGGTTTTCAATTATCCCTTACGCAATGAATATCGTTAACTTCCTCGGCTACCCTGCGCGGTTAGATGGTGATAAACAGAGCGAATTTTCCCTTAAAGCAGTTGCACGTCTGCTCGGCAGTGCCTTGAAACAGTCAGTGCACTTCCCACCACTTCGCCGATTGGTCTTTGAAGGCATGGGATTTGAAGGGATGTATAAAGCCAGTAAAGATTACCTACAGCCGATTCTCAAACACACAGTCATCGCTTTGCCTTTACTCTTAGCATTAGATGAATTGAAACGCACGGCATTACTTGTGTCAGGGGTCTACTTTGTACTCTATTTCTTAGCGTCCTTTGCCTCTCGGAATTCGCATCAGGTCTCGAATTGGCGTGGCGGCGACGAGGGGGCTGCCCGATTTATGTGGTGGATAGATTTAGCACTCTTTGCCTTGTTGGTTCCAGCATTGTGGTTCAATTGGTATCCGGGGATAATTGTGCTTTTCGTTGGGCTGGCGATTCTTCAGAATTTCTGGCGACCCGGTCTGATCAGTCGTTTCAATGTGCAGTCCACACCTGAGATGGGTGCGACGATTTTATCTATTGAGGCGCAATCGAAATCGCTGGCGACAATTATTCTTGCCCCGCTGCTTGGATTGTTGGTCGATTCGGTGGGTAACTTCTCACCGGTAGGTATTATCGGAACATGCATTGCGGTTACGATTCTGCTTGCGTACCGCGGTGAATTAGAAGCGCGTCCTGTAACTCTATCAGCGTAGTTGAGAAACTATCTTGACGCGCATGAATGTGCCAAAGTATCCATTTCTCATTGCGATCACTCACTAAGTATCTCCGTTAAACTCTAAAATATGTCCTATATACACTGTCCCAATGACAATTATTATAAACCGAGTGAAAGTCTAAAAAATCTGTTTGAAGAGTTAATCATACAACCCTTTGCACACGATCTACCGGCACTCTCGGAAGATGTTAAAAATAACAGAATATACTACTGGGAAGATATAGCGCGGATCCTGAAACAAGGGCAGAGCGATTTTGATGAAATCTCATTTGATAAATCGTCTCATGAATATTATTTTCCAAAAGATAAGGTAGCTATCTATTGTGTTCATCACATGCCGAGGCACCTTTTCGGTTCTTATCACATTTTTACGAATTACCTTGCACCGATAAACGAGAAAAATAAAGTTGTGTTCATTGACTTCGGCTGTGGCCCATTAACTTCTGGCATTGCTTTTCGGGCTTTTGCACGACAGAGCGACATTACTTATTTAGGCATTGATAGTTCACGTACTATGCTGAATAAGGCAGTTACAATCAACAAATATGGTCCCAACACGTATAAAGAGCCTTTCTTTGATAAATTTGCGTTAATTCACGGCTCCAGTTACGATGACTTGACGAAATTATTGGGCAAATACATTGAAAACGGTGATGGAACACAGATTATATTTAATTTCTGTTATTTTTTTGCGAGTCCAACATTAGACATTAATAACTTATCGGATGTACTGATTCAAATTATGAAGGAACACCATCAGCATAAAGTGTGCTTAATATACCAAAATCCTGATCATCGATCCTTATCCGGTGCCCGGCGTTTGAACTTGTATGGCAAGTGGGAAAAACTCAAAGCGAGCCTGTCGGTGTTTGGAAGTCAAGTACCCCAATCAAATGTTGAAACTTTCTCTTATTGTAGACTCATAAATGGCTTACTACACGATAGTACCGTCTACTATGAGATACTTTGCTATGAATCAAAAAAATAGCGCGGTCGAGAGACCGCGCTTCATAAAACCGAATGAACCTTTTTAGAACCGTTCTGTCTTAACCTCGCCCCATTTCGTCGCCAATTTTTCTTTCGCATCGACAGGGAAAGGGGTATCACGATTCAGATCGTCTTCCGGTTCACCTTCAAAGTACCGGAAGTTGTCAATCCAGAAATCTTCATCGGATTGGGCAATCGACAATCCTACCCACATGTCTCTTTCAACATCAGCAGTTGAATTAAAGGTGATGTGGTACTCCATCCAGTCTGGTCCTAATAAGTTGATAGCACCGCCTTGGTAAAAAGTCCAAGGATCGTGTTGCATCTGGACGCTGAGTTGCACCTCACGCGGTTTCTCGGAACGTGCCCAAAAAATCACGGTGTACGTTTCGCCGGACTTCATTGAGGCATCCTTTTGCCGAACCTTCGCATGCCATGCGGTCCCTGTTGCTTTGTGTCCGATGACCTTGAGCGACTGTTTCCCGTGTTGCGGGTTTTGCTTGTCAATCTCCATCGTGTAGAGTCCGCCTCTGCCACAACACGCACCGTCCTCTAAACCCCAAGCGGCTAAATCCTCTTCAAAACTGTGGTTCTCAAGGAGAAGTTCGCCTTCCTTCCACTTCCCCCAGTCTTGCGGTGTGCCTGCAAATACACTCAAGCCTACAAGCAGCGTCAGTAGCATGACGCTCATAATAATAGATTTCGTCACGTTAATTTCCTCCTTTATGCATTAAAATATGTCTATAAAATTAGGTCTCGCCTCGCATAAGGGATTCCACTTCAGGGAGTACCTGCACAACTGCCGCCTGATCAACATTGTCAGCGATGCTGCTATAACCTGCTGTGTTAATCATTTCTACGAGGTTTTGTCCGAGTTGTTCAATCGTCCATGCGACTGAATCCGGCACACTCGTTTTATCAAGATGCCGCTGGTCATTCTTCCCGGAGGGATCGTAGTGATAGTGCGGATCCTTGCGGAAGCAGTCGAAACGGAGGAGTTGAATCTCTTTACCATCCGCCTCGCCGTAAACACGCACAGAGGGACCACCATCTGCTCCGAAATTACGCTCGTCAACGCGAAGTTCAACACCGCCGACTTGGAACATTTTTTCACTCATCAATTTTTCCCCCAGTTTACAGAAATATAAATCTATTATACATCAAAGTTACAAATATGTCAACAAAAAGTCTTCTGCAGAACAAGGTTACAATTCTCCCCATCTGCTCAAAATCTTTTTTAAAGCTTTTACTATAAAAAATACTTGCAAAAAGAATACCGATGTGATATACTATTAATAAATTTGGGTCTATCTAAATTAAAATGGAACAACAGATGCTCGACCGCTTCGGGCGGATCCATACGAATCTTAGAATCTCGGTTACGGATGTCTGCAACTTTCGATGCATTTACTGTATGCCCGAAGACATGACCTTCATGCCAGATTCGTCACTCATGACTTACGACGAGATTCTGCATCTCGCGCGCATTTTCGTCGGATTGGGTGTTAACAAAGTGCGGATTACGGGTGGCGAGCCGCTTGTCCGTCCCGGCGTGCCTACACTCATAAAACGATTGGCAGAGTTAGAGGGTCTCAAAGACATTAGCTTGACAACGAATGGTATCGGGCTTATTAGCCAAGCGCAGGCACTTTATGATGCTGGACTCCGTAGAATTAATGTGAGTTTGGATACGCTTAACGAAGAAAAGTTTGAACAGATGACCCGCCGGAAAGTACTTTCTCGCGTGCTTAAAGGGCTGAAAACAGCGCACGACTGCGGCTTTCATCCGATTAAAGTCAACGCTGTTGCAATGCGAGGTTTTACCGACGATGAGATTGTCGATTTGGCGACCTTCGCACGGAAAAATAACTACCAACTCCGGTTCATCGAATTTATGCCGCTGGATGCCGATGATGTTTGGGGACGCAACATGTACATTCCGGGAAAAGAGATTATCGAAAAAATCAACGCGCTCTATCCACTCACGCCAGTCGCTGTGAACGGCGAGGCGAAGAGTGACACTGCTAAACGTTATCGTTTTTCGGATAACGGGAACGAAGTTGGTGTTATCCCTTCTGTGAGTGATCCGTTTTGCGAAAATTGCAACCGAGTCCGCATTACTGCTGATGGGAAGTTCCGTACCTGTCTCTTCTCGCTAACGGAAACGGATCTGCTCACACCACTGCGCGAAGGCGTAGCCGATGAAGCCATTGCTGAATTAATTCTTGGTGCGGTTGAACAGAAAGAGGCGGGGCACAAGATTAATGCGGCAGATTTTGTTAAACCTGAACGGAATATGTCAAGAATCGGTGGATAAGCACTAAAATCAACAATGCCTGAGACACATCCGCGAGAGATACAAGTATACCAAACCGCAAGCGGACGAGAACCTTTCAACGAATGGTTGGGCACAATTCGAGATGTAGAAACACAAGCGCGGATACGGGCACGTCTTGAACGTCTTGAAGATGGTAACTTGGGAGATTGCCAATCTGTTTGTGATGGTGTTTTTGAGTTACGGATACATTTTAGAGCGGGTTATCGAATTTATTTTGGACAGATAGGTAACACAATTATTCTTTTACTCTGCGGTGGTGACAAGTCATCACAAAGACGAGATATGGGACGCGCAAAAACTTATTGGATGGAATATAAAAGGGAACATCTATGAGAAAAATGAGAACATGGCGTGAATGTCTTATTGAACAACTTGCTGACCGCAAAAGTGCGATCGCCTATTTACAAGCAATCCTTGAAGACTACCAAATCTACAAGGACCCTGCTGTGGTTCAAAGGTCGCTTCTAACTGTGGTTAAAGCGCAAGGTGGTGTTTGTAAACTTGCAAAGCAGATAAATATGGACCCGAAGGTTCTTTCAAAAATGATCTCTAACGAGGATATCCCTTTGATGGAGGCACTCGGAACAGTTCTTAAGGCACTTGGATATCAACTCTCAATCCAACCGATAAAACTTGAAGCCTCTAACCATAAGTATACTGATATGTTAGAGGGACAGGACACATTGACGCATGTGGCGAGAAATTGAACCGAAATGCGTTTGCAAATAACAAAGTACTAAATGTTCTAAATTTAGCATAAGTAAGGAGTCCAAAATTAAAAAATGGCCAATGAGTTGACAATTAAAGACTTGCACATCAGTGTGCAAGGAAACCCAATTATCAACGGATTAAATTTAAATGTAAAACAGGGTGAGATCCACGCGCTTATGGGACCAAACGGGTCCGGTAAGAGTACCCTCGCTAAAGGTTTGATGGGGCACCCACTTTACCAGGTTGATTCCGGTGAGGTGATTTTCGATGGTGTCAATGTCTTGGAATTGGAACCCAACGAACGCGCCAAACTCGGACTTTTCCTCGCCTTCCAGTATCCGACGGCGATTCCAGGTGTCAGTTTAGCAAATTTCCTAAGACTCGCTGTCAGTGCTGTCCGCGGCAAAGGAGCGAACGGTTCCGATAGCGATGGACTTATTCCGATGCGCGAATTCCGGCGTGAACTTCGCGAGAAGATGCAACAACTCGGTGTTGATGATTCTTTCGCGAGACGGTATCTCAACGATGGGTTCTCTGGTGGTGAGATGAAGCGCGCTGAGATCTTACAACTCGCAGTGCTTGAACCGAAAATCGCTATTCTCGATGAGACCGATTCCGGACTTGATATTGATGCTGTACGAATCGTCGGTGAAAGCGTGAGTCAGTTGATCGGACCGGATTTGGGTGTCCTGATTATCACTCACTATCCACGTTTGTTGGACTATATCCGCCCGCAGTTCGTACATATCCTGCTTGATGGGAGAGTCGTTGAATCCGGCGGATGGGAATTGACACAGGTGTTAGAAGCAGAGGGCTACGATCCGATTCGTGAAAAACACGGTATTGATGAATAGTTGTTAGGCCAGGGTTGTCGGTTATCAGAAAGGTAACCTGTTGACTGAAAACCGATAACTGAATACCGACGGCTACTGAAGGAGGAAGTAAAATGGCAAATTCTGAAAAGAACGCGATAGAAGAACTCGGCGTTAGTAAAGAGTATCAATACGGGTTCCACGACGATATTAAACCCACGTTCAAGTCACGCAAGGGATTGGACGAGGAAGTCATTAACCAGATGTGCGACATTAAAGGTGAACCCGACTGGATGCGCCAGTACCGCCTTGAGGCTTATAAGATTTTCAAGCAGAAGCCGATGACAAAATGGGGCGGTGACCTATCGCAACTCGATTTTGACGACATCTACTACTACGTTAAAGCCTCTGATCGAAGTGAACGCAGCTGGGACGATGTACCCGATGATATCAAAAAGACTTTTGATCGACTTGGTATTCCTGAAGCCGAGCGGAAATTCCTCGCCGGTGTCGGGGCACAGTACGACTCCGAAGTCGTTTATCATAACATCGTTGAAGAATTGGACAAGATCGGTGTTGTCTTCCTCGATACCGATACCGCCATCAAAGAGTACCCGGATCTGGTCAAGAAATACTTTGGAACGATCATCCCGTCTGCGGATAACCAGTTTGCGGCACTCAATAGTGCTGTTTGGAGTGGCGGTAGTTTCGTTTATGTCCCCCCAGGTGTGAAGGTTGAATATCCACTGCAAGCCTATTTCCGTATCAACAGCGAAAACATGGGGCAGTTTGAACGGACACTCATCATTGCTGATGAAGGTTCACAGGTTCATTACGTTGAAGGGTGTACCGCGCCGACATTCAGCAGCGAATCTCTGCACAGCGCAGTCGTTGAGATTGTTTGCATGAAAGGTTCGCGGGTCCGTTATACCACTATCCAGAATTGGGCGAACAATGTATATAATCTCGTCACGAAGCGGGCATTCGCTTATGAGGACGCGCAAATGGAGTGGGTTGATGGTAACCTCGGCAGTAAGTTAACGATGAAGTATCCGAGTGTCTATATGATGGAACCGGGCGCACGTGGCGACATCCTCTCGATTGCATTCGCCAGCAAGGGACAGCACCAAGACGCAGGCGCGAAAGTCTATCATTGCGCACCACACACCACTTCCCAGATAACCTCTAAGAGCATCAGTAAAGATGGCGGTCGATCGAGTTATCGCGGGTGGGTGGATGTCGCAAAGGGTGCAAAAGGGTGTAAGTCGCACGTTGTTTGTGATGCCCTTATCCTTGACAAGGATTCCCGTTCGGATACCTATCCAGTTATTGAGATCGGTGAGAACGATACCAACATTGAACACGAGGCACGCGTCAGCAAAATAGGCGAGGAACAACTCTTCTACTTGATGAGTCGTGGGCTTTCGGAAGAGGAAGCCTCTACAATGATTGTCAACGGGTTTATTGAGCCTCTTGTTAAGGAACTGCCAATGGAATATGCTGTGGAAATGAACCGTCTCATCCAACTTCAAATGGAAGGTTCAGTGGGTTAAGTAGCCATCAGCCATCGGCTATCAGCCGTCAGCCAGAGCAGTTTGCAGCAGGTGAGAACGTCGCAACTGCCACAGGTTTGCCTATTCTCACTGCGAAGCATGCTGAAAGTGAGCGTAGCGAACGCCCTGACTGCTGATAGCCATTAAAACATGGATCAAAAAAATTGCAAAAAGGTGATTTTTCAAAAGAATTTCTTCAAAAAATAGCAGCAACTGAACCACAGTGGATGCGTGATAAACGGTTAGAGGCTTACGCACATTACGAGTCTTTACCGATGCCGCATACTACCAAAGATGATGTCTGGCGACGTACCGTTGATATGCGTACCCAAGATTATTGGCGACGCACTCGGCGGTATCTCCGCGGTTTCGCTGTTGAAAAGTATCATCCGAGTGTCCCTAACGGCACAGTATCTTCCGAATATGTTGACGACAGTGAATCGGGAACCGCGGGTGTGCTTGTACAAGTTGATGGACAACGCCAACATATCTCCGATTCTGAAATACTCAAAGAGAAAGGCGTATACTTTGCGGATCTCCACACAGCACTGCAGGAGCAGCCGGAACTTCTCCGTTCTTACTTCATGAACAAGGCAGTGACCTTGGAGACGGCGTTAAAAAGTGGGAATATCGCGCAACATAATAAGTTTGACGCACTTCACGGCGCGTTTTGGCAGGGCGGTTATCTTTTACACGTTCCTAAAGGCGTAAGGGTTGAAGTGCCACTGCGCGTCTATATCAAGATGTCCGAAGCGGAGCAAGCTGACTTATCACATACGCTCATTATTGCTGAAGAGGGCAGTCAGGTCGTCGTTTTGGAAGACAATTTATCTACAACCGCAGGGGCAAGCGGATTACATAGTGGAGCCGTCGAAATTTTCGCTGGGCAGAATGCGAACGTGACATACGTACAGGCACAACGTTGGAACCGATACGTCTGGAATTTCGCCTCGCACCGCGCTATGGTTGCCAGAGACGCGCAACTTTGTTGGGTGACCGCTACGTTTGGTGGTAGGCTCAACAAGATAAACCAAGCCGTCGTTTTGGAGGGTGCCGGGTGTAACGCAAAAATGTTAGGACTCGCTTTTACGGATGCACGTCAACACTTAGATGTTAGCACCGCACAGGAGCATATTTCACCGCATACCTCCAGCGATCTCTTATATCGGACTGTCCTCAAAGACAGAGCGCAGGCTGCATGGGGTGGAAATATCTACGTCTATCCATCGGCGAACCATACCGATGCGTATCAGAAGAACGATAATCTCCTGCTCAGTGAACGTGCGCATGCTGATACTTTGCCCGGATTAGAGATTCAGGCGCATGAGGTGCGTTGTACACACGGCGCAACTGCCGGAAAGATTGATGCCGAGCAGGTCTTTTACCTAATGAGTCGTGGTTTGCCTTATACGGAAGCAGAAAAACTAATTGTTGAAGGGTTCTTTGAACCTGTCATGGAACGTATCCCGTTAGAATCTGTGCGCGAAGAATTGGGTACATCTATTACGCGCAAACTTGAATAATAGTTGTCAGTGCGGGTTTTTCTCCGAAAAACCCTTTCAGTTGTCAGTCGTCAGTCACTTTCTTGTGGTAGTTCCACATCCTGTCCCTGCCACAGTAACCTCTTACTGAAAGCCGAAAGCCGATGGCTGATAGCCATCTTACTGACAACCTATAACCAATAAAAAAAGGAGCAACTCACCATGAGTCAACCGAAAATTATCGCTTACATGAAGCCCGTCTGCGGATGGAGCAATGGTGTCCGTGCCATCTTCGCCAAATACGGCTTGGCGTATGAAGATAGAGACATCATTAACAACGAAAACAACTATCGTGAAATGGTTCAGAAGACGCGGCAACCCTATCAGCCGTGCGTCCAAATTGACAACGTGATGCTTGCCGATGTCAGTGGCGATGAAGTGGAAGAGTATTTGGTTTCGGAAGGGATCGTCAAATCCAGCGATGCTGAAACCGATGTACCAACGGATCAGGCATGTGAGGACCACGGACCGTCTGCTGTCAATATTGGTTTCCCGAGCCGATAGTGTATTGAATGGATCTCCAGTGGCGGGCACGCTCAAAAGAGTGTGCTTGCCCCACATAGGGTGATAAACATAATGCATACTGCGCACTTTCGTCCGCTTGATGTGGAAGGCATCCGCAAAGATTTTCCGATCTTCGCGACAGAACCGCCGTTGGCTTTCCTTGATAACGCCGCTTCAACGCAGACACCACGTCCGGTCGTTGAGGCGATGGATGCCTATTACGATACCTATCGTTCCAATATCCATCGCGGTATCTATCGTATCTCTGAAGAGGCAACGGAGCAATACGAACGTGCCCGCGGGAAGGTGGCAGAACTGATTAACGCACCCCGCTCGCGCCAAGTCATCTTCACGCGGAATACAACGGAATCTATTAATCTCATCGCTTATAGTTGGGGAACCGCAAATATTCGGGAAGGCGATGAAATTGTCTTGACCGTTATGGAACATCATAGCAACCTTGTGCCTTGGCAGTTACTTGCACAGCGGACAGGCGCGGTGCTCCGGTTCCTTGAGATCACCGATGAAGGATTGCTCGATTTCACACAATTTCGGGACCTCCTCACCGAGAAAACGAAACTTGTCGCTATCGGACACGTTTCTAATGTACTCGGAACTATCAATCCGATCCAGTCTGTCATTGACGCTGCGCACGCTGTTGGCGCGAAAGTCGTCGTTGATGCAGCGCAATCGGTACCACATTTTCACGTTGATGTTCAACAACTTGATTGTGATTTTCTCGCGTTCTCAGGACATAAAATCTGTGGACCAACTGGCATCGGCGTGTTATACGGTAAAATGGAGCTGCTTGAAGAGATGCCACCGTTCCTCGGTGGTGGTTCCATGATTCGGAGCGTTGAACGTGACGTATCAAGTTATGCAGAACTCCCCGCTAAGTTTGAGGCGGGAACCCCCAGCATCGCTGAGGCTATCGGACTTGGACACGCCGTGGACTATATCACACAAGCCAATTTAGCAGCAATTCATGTTCATGAACAAGAACTCTTAAAATATGCACATCAACGCTTAAAAGAAATCGAAGGCATTACCCTCTACGGCCCGTCTGCGCCACATCAAAAAATGGGTGTTATTTCCTTTAATTTGGAGGGCATCCATCCGCATGACATAGCAGGCATTTTGGATACGCACGGTGTCGCTATCCGAGCAGGACATCACTGTGCACAACCGCTCATGAAGCGGTTAGATGTTATTGCCACCGCACGTGCCAGTTTTTACCTCTATAATACAGTTGAAGACGTAGACCGGTTGTCCGAGGGACTCTGTAGAACACAAAAACTCATGACTCGGAGAAAATAATGAACATATATCAGGAAGAACTGCTTGACCATTACGAGAATCCGAGCAATTACGGGACATTGCCGGACCCTGATATTTCACACGAGGAGGACAATCCACTTTGTGGTGATCAGATTCGCATTGACCTACTTGTTGAAGACGATAAGATCAAAGAGGTGCGTTTTTGTGGTCACGGTTGTACGATTAGTCTGGCGGCTGCCTCTATGTTGACTGAGGAGATTGAAGGCAAAAGTCTTGAGGAAGTCAAGCAGCTCTCAAAAGACGATATTTTGGATATGATCGGCATCCCTTTGGGGCCCGTTCGCCTCAAATGTGCGTTATTGGCTCTCAAAGTCCTCAAGGCGGGTGCTTATGGCATCACAAGTTGGCCCGGCGAAGAAGACAAGTAGCAGATGTGCCATTTGTTTTCCTATAGCTTGGTGCTCTTTACTTAGATAGAAAAAAGGAAACTATGCCAGAATTCTATAAAGTTGCGAAGGTTAGCGAAGTGCCGCCTGGCACGAAACAGTTGGTTGAGGTGGATTTCGTTCCCGTACTACTCTTCAATATTGATGGTGAATTTTATGCGATGGAGGACGTTTGTACGCATGATGGTGGTCCTTTAGCTGAAGGTTTTCTCAACGGCGATGAGATAGAATGCCCACGACACGGCGCACGTTTTTGCGTCAGAACCGGAGAGCCACTCTGTATGCCTGCTGTTGAAGCCATTGAATGTTACACCGTCAAAATTGAGGATGATGATATTTTGATTAGCGTTGACTGATTGGTTGTAGGAGGAAACCCAAATGGTATCTGAAGAATCTGTATTAGAGACTATCAAAGAAAACATTATCGACCCAGAACTCGGTATTAACATCGTTGATATGGGACTGATCTACGGCGTGGATATCGATGAAACCACTGTCGATATTACGATGACTTTAACGAGTCCGGGATGTCCCGCTGGTGGACAGATTGTCAATGGCGCACAGCACGTCACACAGCAACTCGACGGCGTTGACGAAGTTAACATCAATGTCGTGTGGGACCCACGTTGGACCCCTGAAATGATGACTGAGGACGCGAGAGACGAACTCGGTATCTTTTAATAGTAGTAGGCACATGCCGTGTGCCGTAACTCGTAAGTTACAAATCCGCGTGACTTCATGGACAGGTTGGCGAAACAACCGAAACTTCTCAAAAAACATGACAACGCCTTTCAAGTAGAATGGAAGGATGGTCATGTAAGCTGGTATCCATACACCTATCTCCGTCAGATGTGTCCGTGTGCTGAATGTTCCATCATCCGGCATAAAGGTCGGGATATCCATTCCCTCTTTGCACCGCAAGGCGACGGAGATATAACACGCATTGAGGTCCTGGACGATATTCAACCGCTTGATGTCCAATTGGTGGGTCGCTACGCGCTCCAGTTCAGTTGGAACGATGGACACGACACAGGCATCTATCCGTTTGAAGTCCTACGTGAGACGTGTCCCTGTCCAGAATGTGCCCCGCTACCGCCTATCCAACTGGAGAAAGAAAACTAAGTGATGCAAACCGAATTCCCCGAAATTTCACCACAAGAATTGAAACAAAAACTCGATGAAAATGAATCTGTTTTGTTGTTAGATGTTCGCGAGCCGAGCGAATACGACATCGTGCATCTTGAAGACGCTCGTTTAATCCCCCTTAACACACTGCCACACCATATAGACAGTCTCCCATCAGACCAAGAGATCGTCGTTTACTGCCATCATGGACAACGTAGCCTCTATGCTGTCGCCTATCTACAGCAAAATGGGTTTACGGTCGCAAAGAACCTTATAGGTGGCATTGACCAGTGGGCAGCCGAGATTGATCCAACCCTACCGAGATACTAAATCGTCCTGAACAGCATAGCGAAAAAGATTGACTTTTTCCTAAAAATGCGGTATTATATTGCTAACATGATTGCTATTCAAGGAAGGACGTATGGCATCTCTTCCAGCACAAACTCTCTTCACTCCTGAGGAATACATCACCCAAGAACGAAAGGCATTGCACAAGAGTGAATACCTCAATGGACAGATATTTGCAATGTCTGGGGCAAGTCGCGCCCATAGTCTTATCACAAGCAACATATCCAATACACTTTATAACCAATTAGTGGCATCAGATTGTGAAGTCCATTCCAGCGATATGCGCGTGCGGCCGAGTCCCATAGCCTACTTCTATCCAGATGTTGTTGCCTGCGGTGAACCTCGTTTTGAGGATGATGTTTTCGACACCCTTCTGAACTCGGTTGTTATTGTAGAGGTGCTTTCACCCTCCACTGCAGCCTATGACCGAGGGGAGAAATTTGAACACTATCAGCAACTTACGTCGCTGCGAGACTACATTCTTGTCTCACAGTATAGATTCTGTGTTGAACATTATCGGCGACAAGATCAACACTCGGAATGCACAGAGTTTTGTGCCCCTGAAGATATGATGTCACTCATTTCAATCGGCTGCAAGATATCCTTGCATGACATCTATAGGCGCGTTAATGTTGCTGCTTAAAAGGAGAACACCCGTGATCGTTGAATTTGAAAACCGCTCCGGTGACATGGAACAAGCCGAAATGGAAATTGACGAACCGTGTCCGATCTGCTGCGGAATGCTTTTCCCCGTTGTCGAATCGAAACCAGAAAGTGGATACCGCTGCAGCAGCTGTGGACTCGTCTTTTCGCCCGTCGAAGAAGATGAGTAAATGTATCGTCGCCAAAGCGTCGAAGCAGAAGTCCGTGATCTGTTAGAATACCGCGAACCTGTTGAAATATCTCGTCCCACCGAGTATCCGTGTGATGTTCACTAAACCTTTCTAACAAAACAAATATGCCGCGAATGAAACCGTATCAATGTGTTTTCAATTTGATACAGTTCCCTGGATATTCCTTCCCTATTGTGTTGAATAACACACATTTTCCCCAATTATCTGTCCATTTTATTCGCATTTCTGCGTTGGTATGATTCTTGCACGTTATTTCAGATATGTGCGTTAAGTTACCACCTTTCTCCTGAGAGTTGTGTATATTCAGAGAAGATTTCTTCTCTTGATACGTCCATCGTTAAAAAGAGGAGACTTCCCATGAAAGCAAAGTTGTTTCTGATTTTTTTAGCATTTATTCTGATTTCAACGCTGTCCTTACCCAAAACCTGCGCCGAGTATCAGGACTATATGCAATTAGGTTTACCTGAGGGTGCGAAAGCGCGTCTCGGTAAAGGCTGGATAAACGATATTGCAGATACCGTGCTTGCCTACGCCCCCGATGGTGCGCGCCTTGCTGTGGCGAGTAGTGTCGGTATTTGGATTTATGACGTGGAGACTGGTAAAGCACTTGACCTGCTCGTAGGGCATACGGATGTGGTCAATAGCGTAGCCTTCAGCCCGGATAGGCAGACTATCGTAAGTGGGAGCGGCGACAACACGCTTCGATTATGGAATGCGAACACGGGCAATCCCATTCGTACATTTACAGGGCATGCGGACGAGGTCAAGAGCGTAGCCTTTAGTCCGGATGGAGAGCGTATTGTGAGTGGTAGTGAGGACCTGACGGTCCGTTTATGGGATGCGAATACGGGCAACCTCCTTCACACACTCACAGGACATAAAGGTTGGATCCGTAGCGTGGTGTTTTCGCCCGATGGAGGAACTATTGTGAGTGGTAGTGAGGACCTGACGGTCCGTTTATGGGATACGAACACCGGCGACCTCATCCGCACACTCACAGGACATAAAGGTTCAATCTATAGCGTGGCGTTTTCGCCCGATGGAGGAACTATTGTGAGCGGAGGTTGGAATCCTTCGACGGTCCATTTATGGGATGCGGACACGGGCGACCTCATCCGCACACTCAAGGGGCATCTGAGTTCGGTCAATAGCGTGGCGTTTTCGCCAGATGGAGAGCGTATTGTTAGTGGGGGTGGTGACGACGCGGTGCGTTTATGGGATGCGAATACGGGCACCCTCATCCGCACATTCACGGAGGATATGCGTTCGGTCTATAGCGTAGCCTTTAGTCCAGATGGACGGACTATCGCTACTCACAGTCAGGACGATACGCTCCTTTTATTGAATTCAAAGATGGGACGAACTACCTATCCTGGTATTCTGAAGGATACAGTGCGTTTACGAGATGTGAACACGGGCGACCTCCTCCACACATTCACAGGGCATACGAGTTCGGTCTATAGCGTATCGTTTTCGCCGGATGGAAAGACGCTCGTTAGCGGAAACTCGGACAATACGATGCGTTTATGGGATGCGAACACGGGCGACCTCATCCGAACACTCACAGAACACACGGATCAGGTCAATAGCGTATCGTTTTCGCCGGATGGAAAAACGATCGTTAGCGAAAGTAATGGTATGATGCGTTTATGGGATGCGAACACAGGCAGCCTCGTCCGTACACCCCCAGGGCATGCGTATTTGGTTAGTAGTGTAGCGTTTTCTCCAAATGGAAAGACGCTCGTTGCTGGAAGGGGCGGTGGGATCTGGCTATGGGATACGCACACGGGCGACATCATCCGAAGACGCACGGGACATGTGAGTTCGGTCAATAGTGTGGCGTTTTCACCTGATGGGCAGACGATCGTTGGCGGGGGTTATGACAAGAGACTCTATTTATGGGATGCGAATACGGGCAATCTCATACGCGCATTCAAGCGGCATATGGGCCCAATCAGGGGCATATCGTCCATGGGACATATGGATTCGATTGAGAGCGTAGCATTTTCGCCCGATGGAGAGAGAATTGTTAGCGGGAGTCATGACACTACGGCGCGTTTATGGGATGCGAACACGGGAGACCTCATCCACACATTAGAACATAAAGGGGCAGTCGATAGTGTCGCGTTTTCTCCCAATGGACAGATGATCGTTAGCGAGAGCTTTAACAGTACAATCTATCTATGGAATGCGAACACGGGCGATCTCATCCGCACATTCACCGGACATACGGATCGCATCAATAGTGTGGCGTTTTCTCCCGATGGAGAGAGGCTCGTTAGTGGGAGCGATGACAAGACGCTCCGGTTATGGGAGGCAGACACGGGCACCCTCATTCAAACAATCACAGGGCATACGGATTCAGTCAAGAGCGTTGGATTTTCTCCCAATGGAGAGAGGCTCGTTAGTGGGAGTGCTGACAAGACGCTCCGTTTATGGGACGCAAACACGGGCACCCTCATCCACACATTCACCGGACATACGGATTCAGTCAAGAGCGTATTGTTTTCATCCGATGGACAGACTATTGTGAGTGGGAGTGCTGACAAGACGCTCCGTTTATGGGACGCAAACACGGGCAACTCCATTCACACATTCAGAGGGCATGCCTATGGGGTTGATAGTGTATCGTTTTCTCCCGATGGACAGACTATCGTTAGCAGTGGATGTCGCGATACGATGTTCTATTTATGGGATACGAGCACGGGCAGCCTCATCCGTACAATCACAGGGCATTCGGGTTCGGTCAATAGCGTGGCGTTTAGCCCGGATGGCGAGACTATCGTTAGCGGGAGTTATGACCAGACGATCATATTATGGGATGCAGACACCCTCAACTTTATCCGCACACTCAGGGGGCATACATATTCGGTCCGTAGCGTATCATTTTCGCCCGATGGCGAGACGCTCGTTAGCGGGAGTCATGACAAGACGATCCGGTTATGGAATGCGAATACGGGCAGCCTCATCCGAACATTCATGGAGCACACGGATCCGGTCCTTAGCGTGGCGTTTAGTCCGGATGGCGAGACGCTCGTTAGCGGGAGTGCTGACAAGACGGTGCGGTTATGGGAGACGAACACTGGCGACATCGTCCGTACATTCACAGGACATACGAGTTTGGTTTATGGCGTGGCGTTTTCCCCTGATGGCAAGACGGTCATTAGCGGGAGTCATGACGGTACGGTGCTGTTGTGGGAACTCACACCAGCACCGGTCTTCCAATGAATTTCATGTAACTGCACTGATGTTGTCTGAATCACAAATTGTCGCGGATAAAGCAAATTACACGAATTTTACTGATTTCCTGAGAATTATGTAGATTCAGAGAAGGCTTCTTCCCTTGATACGCACATCCTTAAAAAGTGGAGATTTCCCATGAAAGCAAAGTTGTTTTCGATTTTTTTGGCACTTATTCTGATGCCAACGCTGTCCTTGCCCAAAACCTTCGCTGAATATGAAAGCTATACGCAATTAGGTCTACCTGAGGGTGCGAAAGCGCGTCTTGGTAAAGGCTGGATAAGCGAAACCGCATATTCCGCGCTTGCCTACGCCCCCGATGGTGCGCGCCTTGCTGTGGCGAGTAGTGTCGGTATTTGGCTTTATGATGTGAGGACAGGTGAAGAACTTCACCTGCTTGTGGGGCATACGGATTTGGTCCGTAGCGTAGCCTTTAGTCCGGATGGCGAGACGCTCGTTAGCGGGAGTGCTGACAAGACACTCCGGTTATGGGAAGCGAACACTGGCAATCCCCTCCGTACATTCACAGGGCATACGAGTTGGGTCAATAGCGTAGCGTTTAGCCCAGACGGAAGGACGATCGTTAGCGGCAGTAGTGATAGGACGGTGCGTTTATGGAATGTTGATACCGGCGACCTCATCCGCATATTGACAGGGCATAAGGATTCGGTCAGTAGCGTTACGTTTTCGCCGGGTGGAGAGACCATCGTTAGCGGCAGTTGGGACAGGACGGTGCGTTTATGGGATGTGAATACCGGCGACCTCATCCACATACTCATGGAGCACACGTATTCGGTTAAGAGTGTAGCGTTTTCGCCGGATGGTGAGACTATTATTAGTGGGAGTCGAGATAGGACGATGTGTTTATGGGCTGCTGAGACCGGTGATCTCCTCCACACATTCACAGGGCATGTGGGTTCAGTGAATAGCGTAGCGTTTTCACCGGATGGACGAACACTCGTTAGCAGCGGTAGCGACAAGACAGTCCGGTTATGGAATGTGAACACCCGCGTCGTCATCCACACACTCACAGAGCATACGGGGTGGATCCTTAGCGTAGCGTTTTCGCCCGATGGACGAACACTCGCGACCGGGAGTCAGGACAGAACGGTGCGTTTATGGGATGCGAACACGGGCAAACTCCTCCGAACACTCGCGAGGCATACGAGTCCGGTCCTTAGCGTAGCGTTTTCACCCGATGGACGAACGATTGCTATTGGTAGTCAGGACAAGACAGTCGGTTTATGGGATGCGAACACGGGCAAACTTCTCCGAACACTCATAGGCCATGTAGATTGGGTCGAGAATGTATCGTTTTCACCCGATGGACAAATGATCGTTAGTGCCAGTCGGAACGATACATTACGTTTATGGGAGGCTGACACGGGCAAACTCCTCCGAACACGCTCCGGATATCCGAGTTCAATTGAGAGCGTAGCGTTTTCGCCAGATGGGCAGGCACTCATTAGCGGCGGTTGGGACGGCACCCTCCGTTTATGGGATGCAAACACGGGCAACCCGATCCACACACGCGAGGGGTATAGGCGTTCGATTGGGAGTGTAGCATTTTTACCAGATGGACAAACAATCCTTGGCGCGAGTTGGGACAGTACGGTGCGTTTATGGGATGCGAATACCGGCCACATCGTCCGAACATTTACGGGGCATACGGATTGGGTCAATAGTGTAGCCCTTTCACCCGATGGACGAACAATCGTTACCGGGAGTCGTGACAATACACTCCGTTTATGGGATATGGACACTGGCAACCTCATTCAAACACTCACGAAATATACGAATTCGGTCGAGAGTGTAGCGTTTTCGCCGGATGGACAGACATTCGCTAGCGCGAGTCATTACACTATCCGTTTATGGGATGTGAATACCGGCGATCTCGTCCGAACATTCACAAAGGATAACAGTTCGGTCAAGAGCTTATCGTTTTCGCCAGATGGAGAGACCATCGTTAGTGGGACTCAGGACGATACGCTTCGTTTATGGGATGTGAACACGGGCGAACGCCTCCGAGCATTCGGGAAGTATGGACATTCTTGGGTCGAGAGCGTAGCGTTTTCGCCCAATGGACGAACGATCATTAGTGTGAGTAATACGGTGCGTTTATGGGATGCAAGTACCGGTGCCCTTCTCTACACACTCATAGGGCATACGGATGGTGTCAATAGTGTTGCGTTTTCACCCAATGGCGAGACGCTCGTTAGCGGGAGTCGTGACAATACGGTGCGTTTATGGGATGCGAACACGGGCGACCTCATCCGCACATTCACCGGGCATGTGGGTGGAGTTGGTAGCGTTGCATTTTCGCCAGACGGGGAGATTATCGTCAGCAGCGGTTCGGACAAGACGCTCCGATTATGGGATGCGAACACGGGCGACCTCATCCGCACATTCACCGGGCATACGAGTAGGATCCGTGGCGTTGCGTTTTCGTCTGATGGCGAGACGCTCGTTAGCAGCGGTTGGGACAAGACACTTCGGTTATGGGAGGCAGATACCGTCACCCTCATTCGCACACTCACAGATCACACAAGTTCCGTCGAGAGCGTTGCGTTTTCGCCGGATGGTCAGACGCTCGTTAGCGGGAGTCGTGACAATACGGTCCGGTTGTGGGATACGAACACGGGCAACCCGATCCGCACACTCACAGGACATACGGATTGGGTCAATAGTGTGGCGTTTTCGCCGGATGGAGAGATTTTCGCGACTGGCAGTCGGGATAATACGATGCGTTTATGGGATGCGAACACCGCCAACCGCCTCCGCGTCCGCATATTCACAGGGCATACGGGTGGCATCAATAGCGTTGCGTTTTCGCCAGATGGAGAGACGCTCATTACTGGCAGTCCGGACGGCACAGTGCTGTTGTGGGAACTCACACCGGGATCCGTTTTTGACTGAATTTCATGAAGTCCGAGTTTTTGTGTATTTTATACCGAACTCACGTCAATAGTTTACCGACACCTACTTCGTCTGACATCGCACGGATTGAAACCTAATAATGTATAGGAGAAAAAATTGTGGCGAAATACATCCAACCCCTTCTTTTCGGGCTTTCTATCTGGTTGATACTGAACAGTTGGACAGTCAGTGCTGACACTGCAACCCCTAAAACTTCCGAGATCCGGTATCAACGGTATTCTTGGCGTGAGGGTCAAAAGTATCACCGTTTTTTCCCGGCCACTGCACCGAAAGAACTCTCTTACAACACCCAACTGAAAGCCACCGCCAATATTGATGACACTCCCGGAAGAGAGTCCGTTGTTTTAATGCTGCTTGATGTTCCTACAACGGAGTACTACCCATTCTCCGGCAAGTGGGTCCAAGCATTTCTCTTGATCGCTGATGAAACCGAGGCAGGCGTGTTGAAGAAAAAAGCGTTATTCAAACTTTTTGATTCGGGGACACATGCCTTGGAGGTACCAGCTGCAAAATCTATTGAACTTCAGAGTCCCGCGTTCGTCTTCACCAAACCGCCGAAGGATTCTCTTAAATCTCGTGCTGCAACCTTTAAACTCGTTGATTTGACGGGCGATGGCACTTTAGATATCTGGGTTGAATTCGGCTATGCTGTCGCTGTGATTTCGTTTCAGACTGGCGAGTTCAAGGTAGTCTTCAGCTGCTACACGGTTCCCGGGCTTCTGCCTAATGCTGAGTACGTTGACTTGGATAATGATGGCACCTGCGAAATCAAGATACCTTATAGCATACAAGTTGACGAGGTTCCTGGCGCGCCGAATCTGCCGTGGGTGAGCCTCTACGAGTGGGGTGGCACCGATTATGTCTTGAATAACCGAAAATTCTATGCCGATAATAACGAGTTTCTCATTCACCTATTGAACGAATATAATTATATGCTGCTGCGACATGGAAGTATTATCAACTTGTGCGAGACGTACAAATTCTACTTAGGGTTGGTACACTACTATCGTCAGAGCCAAATAAGTTTCTCAAGCGTGGCAAACGAGTTGATACGCCACCATTACTATAGTCAGGGTGGAATGCCGTCGGAGTTACAGTGGATCCTTGAGCATGGGCAGAATCAAGATTACATTCAAGCCATAAAATCTATCTCGAAATCGCCACCGCCGCAAGAATGAAAACAATTCGACATCAGACAAACCGAATCGGAGACAAAAACATGAAACAACATCTTCAAACCATAGTTCTTGGACTTTCCATTTTGCTGATACTCGGTTGTTCGGCGGTGAGTGCTGACATCACAACCCCCGAAACTTCTGAGGTCGAGTATCACAGTTACGATGTTCCACGTGATCCGGAAGGTCAAAAGTATCACCGTTTTTTTCCTGGTCCGGCACCAGAAAAACTCTTTTACGATACTCGGCGGAAAATCACCGCAAATATTGATGATACCCCCGAAAAAGAGACCCTTGTTCCAATAATTGTTGATTCCGGAATACTTGGAGCATTTGAAGGCTATTGGGCACATGCATTTCTGCTGATTCTTGATGAAACCGAGGCAGGCGCGCCGAAGAAAAAAGCGTTTTTCCAACTCTATGATGCGGGAATTCATTATTTGGAGGTGCCAGCCGCGAAATTTATTGAACATCATAGTCCCGCATTTGTGTTCAAAAAACCGTGGAGAGATATGCCTAAGGGGAACGGTATCGGCTGTAAACCCATTGATTTAACGGGGGATGGTATTTTAGACGTATGGCTTGACCTTGGCGCCGCCGTTGCTGTGATTTCGTTTCAGGATGGCGAGTTCAAGGTAGTCTTCAGCCGCTACATGTATCCCAGGCATCAGAGTCCAGAATATGTGGACTTGGATAACGATGGCATTTACGAAATCAAGATGCCCTATAGCATCTATATGGTTGATCTGCCCGGCCTGCGATATCTGCGATGGATAAGCCTCTATGAGTGGGATGGAAACACTTACGTCTTGAATAACGAAAGATTCTATGCCGAGAATGACGAGTTCCTCATTGCGTTATTGGACCAGTATAATTATCTGTTGGTTCGATATGGAAGATATGAGCCATACAGTTTCTACCTGGGGTTGGTCTTCTACTATCGCGGCAATACCGCAATGGCGAGAAGGCATCTACAGTGGGTCGTCGAACATGCTGAAAAACGAAAGTATATTCAAATGGATAAAGCGCAAGATTATATTCAAGCCGCTGAGTTCCTCTTGAAAAAACTCGCAAAGCCGAGAAGGTAGAGTGGGTTTGACAAAATTAACTGCCTGCATCTAACATCAGACGGGTTAAATCGGAGACAACAACCATGAAGCCACATCTTCAAATCACACGTTTAGCACTTTGTATTTCGCTGATACTCAACTGTTTTGCTGTGAATGCGGATACCGCCAAAACAATAACTTCTCAGGTCAGTTATAGCTATTACTACTACTCATATGATCGTCTTGCAAAGTATCACCGTTTTTTACCGAATCCGGCACCCGAAGAACTCTATTATCTCACACGGATGAAAGCCGCCGCAAATATCGATGACACCCCGGAAAAAGAAAACATCGTTCTGATCGTTGTGGGTTCAAAACCTCGCCCACCTTACGGCAGTCAAGAATCCTTTGACAACTGGCACCAAGCGTTTCTCCTCATTACTGAGAACACTGCAGACGGAGTTCCGAAGAAAAAAGCGTTTTTCAAACTTTTTGATACGGGGACACACGCGTTGGAGGTCCCAGCAGCGAAGGCCGTTGAACTTCATGCGTCCCCGTTTGTATTCACGCGACCGACCGATGTCTCCTTTAGACTCGCGGATGTAACAGGCGATAGCACTTTAGATGTATGGGTAGAATCTGCCTACGGGGTGGCACTCATCTCTTTTGAGGGCAGCACATTCAAGGAAGTCTTCAGCAATCACACCGTGACCAGAGAGAAACTCACAGAAATCCCTGAGGTTGAGTCTTATTGGTACCAGGTCGGGTTTGATCCTGAGGGGCAGAAGTATCACCGGTTTCTCCCCCCGCCGCCTGTCAAAGGAGTTTATTACGATACCCAGAAGAGAACCACCGCAAATATTGATGATACCCCCCAAAAAGAGAACATTGTTCTAATCACAACTGAAACAGGACATGGGGAACCCCGCAGTGAACCAGTCCAGGCGTTTCTCCTCATTGCTGAAAACGAGGGGGACATGTTGAAGAAAAAAGCGTTATTCAAACTTTTTGATGCGGGGACTTATGATTTGGAGGTCCAAGCGAAAACCATTGAACTTCAGAGGGCACACCTCGTCCTCCCAGAAATACTCAATAGTCCGGCTTGGTTGTCCAGTCGTGTCTGGTTTCGACTCGTAGATTTGACGGGCGATGGCACTTTAGACGTATGGATAGAATCTTACTACGGAGTGGTTGTGATTTCTTTCCAGAACGGCGAGTTCAAGGAAGTCTGCAATGCCTATAGTTCTCATAGAAGGGAGAATCCTATAGAATACATTGACCTCGATAACGATGGTGTCTACGAAATAAAGATTCCCACCAAAATATCTATCGACGGTATCCCGGGCGCGGCATATCCTGAGTGGGTAAACCTCTACAAGTGGGATGGCACAACTTACGTCTTGAATAACGAAAGATTCTATACTGAGAATGATGAGTTCCTCACTCGGTTATTGAATCAGTATAATGCCTTGTCTCGTTTTAGCAGAAACGAGATATACCATTTCTACATTGGGTTGGTATACTACTATCGGGACAATGCACCAATGGCGAGAGAGTTTCTACAGCGTGTTATCAAAAATGGGAAAAAACAGGATTATATTCAAGCCGCTGAAACTATTTTGAAAAAATTGCCACACCAGTGAAAATAATCATAGTGCATCTTTTGCAATACTACCTCCTCGGCGCAGACGTGATGCAGACGATGCACGCTGATCAATTGCCATTTATCATTCAATCTCTCGGAAATTTGGAACCTCTATCGGCGTACCACCGTTCGCAATAGATTGCTCCGAGACCAAACCCGGCACCGTGAAATCCATCGCCGTATAAACATCCAGCGGCGGATTTGTATCGGTCAGGATACTATCAACAAAATCTCGCACCTTAAAATACTCGCCGAGATCACCAGCATTTTCTGCTTCAGCAGGCGGATTTTTCCACCGTTCGGGTAGGCAGTCTTCAAATTGAGAGAGCGGTCTCCACTGTTCAGTCACTCCGAATTCACTCAACCAGAGTTTCGGTGCTGCACCAAGTCCGCGCGAACTCTCATAACACCCATCTGTCCCTTGTAAACTGAAATAGGAATTTGCTGGACGATTCGAGAGCATATCAATCCGAATTTTGATTAACCCACCGCAATCTGTTTTACACAGCATCATCACCGTATCTTCCATCGCATGCTCAGGGTCAGTGTTAACGCCAGTACCGAGACATGAGACACTCGCAACACGACTGCCAAACCATTGGAGTACTGGCCCGAGGCTATGCGTTGCATAGTTACACCGATTAATACCGACTTGCCAGTAATAACGCCACGTTGGGTTGCCGTCTGCATCATGATGGAGCGACTTGATGTTGTGGAGATATTCGCCTTCTCCGAAATAGACATCTCCGAACATGCCAGCTTCTACCATGCTATGAATTAGCACATTAGGTTTGGAATAGCACGTATTTTCAGCCATTGTGTACTTGGCAGATGCCTTCCGAACTGCCCGAACTAAGTCGTAGCACTCCTCTAAGTTGACAGCAGCTGTTACCTCGCTAATGACGTGTTTCCCGGCTTCCAATGCTTCGATCGACTGCGGTACGTGCAGATTTTCCGGCGTTGCAAGCACGACAAGATCCACCGCGTCCAGCATGGTCGTATAATCCGTAAACTGTTGTGGAACATCAAACCGTTCAGTGACGCTCTGAAGCGTGTCTTCATTGAGGTCACAAAACGCTGTCACCTCGGTTTCTGCGATCGCTTTAAAAGGCGCGACATAAGAACTGCCGCGATGTGCACCAACAATCCCCACTTTCAGTTGATTCGCCATTGTGTTTCTCCTCCGATTTCGGCGTAACTTCCGAGCTTCCAAAATTTGCGTTCCCAAAGCCAATAATAATAGCATAGCACGTTATGTGTAATTTATCATCAACTTTCATGTTGTCTCAATCCTCGATAGTGCCTATTTTAATTTGCCAACGCAGCACAAATCTGCTATACTTTAACCCGTCTGCAAGCGCACCACTGTTGCGGACTTCAACCAGTTTTCAGAGCGTCAATGCCCAATAGAGATGAGAGGTAACTTGAGGCAGCCCATACTTCAACATGGGTTTGCAAATTCCAACCTATATTCCGTCAATGAACAAGAAAACGCTCGATCATTTACTCATCGCGCTTACAGTCTTATTTGATCTCTGTTTCGTTGCCACCGCAATTGTTGTCGCGTATTGGGTTCGGTTTGAATCCGGTTGGATACCTGAAACCCTCGCGTTACATAAAGGCGGCACCCCGCCACTTGATGACTATTTCCGACTCATTCCGTTGATGGCAATTATCTGGTTGACGACGCTGAAAACATTAAGACTCTATCGACTCGAAAGCAACGCGACCATTTCAGCGTTCTGGACACTCTGCAAAGCCTCTGGTATCGCGCTCATTGCCACGTTAGCTGCCCTCTTTTTCATCTATCACCATGATGCCTACTCACGTTGGGTCATGCTGCTTGCTTCTGGTTTCAGCCTCGTCTGGTTGTTTTTGGGAAGGCTCGTGCTTCACCGTTTCCAGCAGGCGATTCACGCACAAGGGGTGGGTGTAAGCCGTGTCGCACTCATCGGTTACGACGGACGATCTGAGCGGTTTATCAATACTTTGCAGACGAAACCGAATAGTGGATACGAATTGGTAGGGATCGTCACCGAAACAGCAGACGCTGACGATTTGGGTGTCCAGTATCTTGGCGAAGGTCAGAATATACTTGAAATCGTGCAAAAACATCGACTTGACACGCTCTTTATTTTCTCGCCTGCGGTGCCGAATGACGCTATCCTCCAAATCCTCCACGTCTGCGAAGGCGTACCTGTCCAAATCAATGTTCTACCGGAACTCTCCGAATTTATAATCGGCGGTAACGCTATCACTCTTTTTGAGGGTATACCGGTGCTACGATTGCGGGAGACACCGATGCAGGGCGTGAGCGGTATCGTCAAACGTCTGATAGACATCGTTTTCAGCTTGTTTGCCTTGATAGTATTAAGTCCGCTCATGTTAACGATCGCAGTTATTATACGCCTGACATCGCCCGGCAAAGCGATTTTTCGGCAGGAACGGGTCGGCAGGGCCGGAAAGCCTTTCAATATCTACAAATTCCGTTCTATGCGCGCCGATGCCGAGTACAACGTGGGGCATGTCTGGGCAGAAACCGACGATCCGAGACAGACCTCGCTCGGCAAATTTCTCAGACGCTGGAGTTTAGATGAGTTGCCTCAATTTTTCAATGTCCTCAAGGGCGATATGAGTCTCGTTGGACCGAGACCAGAGATGTCAGGTCTCATTGACACGTTCAGCGAATCTATTCCGCACTATCTCGCTCGGCAGCGCGTCAAATCAGGTATGACCGGTTGGGCACAAGTCAACGGTTTACGGGGCAACACCTCTCTTGAAGAGCGGATCTCTTATGACCGGTACTACATCGAAAATTGGTCGCTCGCCTTGGATATTAAAATCATTTTGAAAACGTTATGGGCAATCAAAAAAGGTTAGCGATAGTTTCTGTTTATCTACGTTTTCGGTTCTAAAACCCAATGCTTTAGCTTTGGGATACAGAACCGCCCTATTGAATTAGACCATGGGGCTATAGTTAAAAAAAGAGTTGACATTTCGTCAAAAATGTAGTATAATTAACATAGTCATTGATTGAGACGTGTAAGCAGTAGCTACCTTGCTACTGGTCTCAATCACCCTCTTACAAGGACAGAATGACTATGGCTAATATCCATTAAAAACGAACATCACAAAATCCGAATACGTTGAAAGATACGATATTCCTGAAACCTTGCGAGGTTCAGATTTTGTTGAGATTTCAAGTTCTGAAGCAAGAAATACTTGCCAGAAGTATCGGTCGGTCACGAAGGTTCAAGTGATTTTCCGTAGTGTGCCAGATGACCCGCACCGCGAGATTACACTCGTGTCGGTTCGGATTAAACCCGAACAAGCTCCCAAGGATAACGTCTGGACGATTGCGACGCTGAAGGGAGTCAGAGAAGCCAGTATCGCAGAACGTCAAATGGACGTCGTGGTATAACCTAAAAGAACCACTTGGGAGTTCCGTCAAAGGAATCCCAATCCTTTAGGTTTGGGAGGGGTCAATTCTCAAAGTACCGACGCACAAAGGGCCATGCCCCCGCTTTGTAATAACGGTGTCCACCGTTACCAATAAAGAGTTCACATCTATCCGGAACACCTGCCACTGTATAGATTTCTTTTAACCGTTCATAAGCGAATTCAACGTGGTCTATCGGAAAAATCCCGTCATCGCGTCCTGCAACCGCACAGAACGGACGCGGCGCGATTAAGCCTGCAACATCGTACATCTCTCCGAGCCGCATGACTCCTGGCACATAGTTACATTCGCAATGGCGGATCATGCCGATGCTCCCTTCAAATGTACAGAAATAGCAACTCGGCACGGCAACTGTGATACGCGTCTCGCATGCCGCCGCGAAAAGTGAGACTGTCCCGCCACCAGAATTGCCCGTAATCGCGATCCGTTCGGCATCTACGGGTAGGTCCTTGATTGCCCAATCAATGAGCCGCGACATGTCCCACACCCGTTCACCGATTGGGGTGCGTCCGACGAGTATACTATGAACCAATTGGTGCCGGCAGGAGTGCGTGTTATTCGCTTGTTTATCGGCATCAGTGCGTGTTTCACCAAACGCCCGCGTTGTCGGTGCAATGGCAATATAACCTTCCTCAACAACCGCCTGCCGTGCAATGTCGCGCTCACCTTCCAGCATATGTTCTTCTTCTGTTTCGGAGTGGGCGATACCGGCGTAGAGATGCGGATGGTTATGTCCATGTGGTGCAAGAATCAACGGCAGTTTGCCTTCAACTTCTTTCGGACGAAGCAGATAAAACGGCAGCGGGACCGTCGGCTCTACCCACAGATACCAACTTTCGCGGAAGTGGTTGTCCATATCCAAGACTTCGAGTTGTTCGGCTTTCGGGACATACCCTGCTAAATCGGATTCCATATTATCTAAACCGAGGATCTTCTTCAATTCTGGACGAAAGTTGGCTTGCCATGCCACCAACTCTTCTTGTGTAGTCGCCTGAAATTCATACTGTCTCGGAACGGTGTCATATAGGTTCTTGAAATGTGTTTCAGCGTTGTACACTGTTTGGTCCCCCATAAAAAATTTCAATCCGATTGATAATATTTGCAATGTTGCTGTAATGTCACAATCATAGACGACACTCTTACCCTTGTCAATTCAATTCGCAAAACCGTTCTGCAAAAAACGCAAGCTACTCATCAGTTTCTTTGGACTGGAGTCTCTGCTTTAACAGGTGAGGGAAAGCGCGTTACCATTGTGTTTATAACTTGTGATTCAGTCGATAATATGATATACTTATAGTATACGAATAGTATACGAACCAACAAGTATAATACCAAATCTAAAAATTAAAGTCGCATTATAGAGATTTTGGAACTCTATGAGGTATCCGCATGTCCGAGCGCAATGAATTGCGCTACTACGAACGGTTTTTTTCCTTAATGAGAGGTGTTTATTTAGAAATGGTATAAGATACATATCTATCCGAAAAACAGACGTTTGGGTAACCTGCTTGATGAACTTGGCGATGTTCGTACCCGCTTTATCGCATTGGAGCAGCGATACTACCGCATCTACAGTAAATGCGCAGATTGGTATCGTTCGCAACCGGAGTTGACGAAGTTGCTCAAACGCACCAAAAAACATTAAAGGAAATTTTATGAAAATCCGAGCACGCTATCTGAAATCAAGCAGGTTGTTAGTTGCGTTATTACCCCTTTTGTTCATACTGTTTCACTTTGTGGGTTGTGTGGGTCCCGTTTCGGCCCACAAGGAACAGAAGGGTGTTATGAAAGCTCGCGCTTCCCATACGACGTGGGGTTTACCCGAAGGGGTCAAAGCGCGCCTCAATAAAGGCTCAATAATTGATGTTGCGTATTCTCCGGACGGCACGCTCCTTGCGGTATCGGGGACCATCGGTATTTGGCTATATGATGCACAAACCGGTGAAGAACGCAACCTGCTTACAGGTCATACAGATTATGTCAATAGCATCTCCTTTAGTCCGGATAGTCAGATGCTTGCCAGTTGTGGTCTTGATGAAACTGTCCGTTTATGGGATGTCCAGAGTGGGCATCTCCTGCACACCCTCACGGGGCATAAGGATTGGGTCAGAAGCGTTTCATTTAGTCCGGATGGTGAGGTGCTTGCCAGCTGGAGTGAGGACAGAACTATCCGTTTATGGGATGTAAAGAATGGTGGTCCCTTGCGAACGCTCACTGAGTATTCGTTACGTAGTATCGTTAGTATCTCGTTTAGTTCGGATGGGCAGATGCTCGCCAGTAATAGTGCGGAAACTATCCATTTATGGAATGTAAAGAGGCGCGGCCTCCAGCGGACAATCACAGGGCATACGGATTCGATCATAAGTATGTTGTTTAGTCCCAATGGTGAAGTGCTTGTGAGTTGGAGTAAAGACGGAACTGTCCGTTTATGGGATGTCGGCACTGGTGACCTTCTGCACACCCTCACGGGGCATAAGGATTGGGTCAGAAACGTATCGTTTAGTCCGGATGGTGAGACGCTTGTCAGTGCTGGAAATAAAGACAAAACTATCCGTTTATGGGACGTTGGGACAGGCACGCTTCTGCGGACGCTCACCGGGCATACCGGTCAGGTCAGGAGCGTGTCGTTTAGTCCGGATGGTGAGGTACTTGCCAGCGGGAGTTTTGACCAAACTATTCGTTTATGGGATGTTGGGACTGGCGCACTCCTGCGGACGCTCACGGAGCAAACAGGAGGTGTCGTTAGAGTTTTGTTTAGTCCGGATGGTGAGACGCTTGTCAGCAAACACAAGTGGGTGTTCACCGGTGGGAGTGGTGACCAAGCTATTCGTTTATGGGATGTCGGGACTGGTAATCTCTTGCGGACGCTCACCGGGCATATGTATCATGTCATTAGTGTATCGTTTAGTCCGGATGGTCAGATGCTCGCAGATAGCGGAAATTATCACAAAACTATCCGTTTATCGGATGTTGGGACTGGCACACTCCTGCGGACGCTCATCGGACATACGAGTAGTCTTATTAGTGTGTCATTTAGTCCTGATAATCAAATGCTCGCCAGTGGGGGTTGGGGCGAAACTGTCCGTTTATGGGATGTTGAGACTGGTAATCTCTTGCGGACGCTCACCGGGCATACCGATCATGTCAGTAGTGTATCGTTTAGTCCGGATGGTGAGGTACTTGCCAGCGGGAGTTTTGACCAAACTATTCGTCTGTGGGATGTTGGGACTGGCGATCTTCTGCGGACGCTCGCTGGACATACAGATTATATCATTAGTGTATCGTTTAGTCCGGATGGTGAAGTGCTCGTCAGCGGGGGTAAAGACGAAACTGTCCGTTTATGGGATGTTGGGACTGGCGATCTTCTGCGTACCGTCGCGGAGCATACGAATTGTGTCAGTAGCGTATCGTTTAGTCCTGATGGTGAAGTGCTCGCCAGCGGGAGCGATGACGACACGATCCGTTTATGGGATGTTAGGAGTGGCGGGCTGCTGCGAACGCTCACAGGGCATACGGGTGATGTTAAAAGCGTATCGTTTAGTCCGAACGGACAGACGCTTGCCAGTGGGAGTTTTGACGGCACGATCCGTTTGTGGGATGTCGAAACTGGTTATGTCCTGCGAACGCTCACGGGGCATACGGGCAATGTCAATAGCGTATCGTTTAGTCCAGATGAACAAACGCTTGCCAGCGGGAGTTGGGATGGCACAGTGTTATTGTGGGACCTCACACCGAAATAAGATAATGAAAGGATTTTTTATGAAAGTATTGATAACTGGTGCAAGCGGTAGACTCGGCGAGTATGTGATCCGAGAATTGGCAACAGAACACTCGCTGGTACTGATGTCGCGCAGAACGCCACCCGACGAATTCTCACATCTGCCCTTTATTCAAGGCGATCTGAATAACTTTGAGGACTGTCAACGTGCCGTTGAAGGTGTAGACGCTATCCAACACCTCGGTGCACAACCGGGCCCCGTAGACCACCCAGATTTACGGGCAAGTGCTGAAGAGAGGGGCATCCCTTTTGATGCAACCTTCAAAACCAACATGCTCGGCACCTACTATCTTATGCAAGCCGCGATTGAGGCAGATGTCCAAACGGTTGTGATGTCCGGCAGCAATTGCGCATTGGGACACGGGTTTCGGATCAGCAAAACCCACATTCCGATAGACTATCTACCGATAGATGAAGAACACCCCTGTTACCCTGAAGATTCCTATAGTTTCTCTAAACGTTGCGGCGAGGACTTGTTGGCGAGTTATACCCGTGCGTACGGCATCCGCACATACATTACACGTCCGGCAGGTATCAGTCCAGAGGAACGGCGAAAGCTGATGGCAGGAAATACCAAACCGACAACCGCTTGGACACCGTGGCTCTGGTGTTGGGTAGGTAGTGAAGATGTCGCCAGCGCACACCGTCTGATTATGGAAAAAGCAGACACGCTGCCGCCGCACGATGTCTATTTTCTCAACGCGGATGATACCTCAGCATTGGAACCTTCTCAAGAACTGGTTGAGCGTTTTAAACCTGAATTTCTCCCAAAAGTGAGAACGCTTCAGGGACATCAATCGTTTATCAATTGCGACAAACTCAAAAATGCTGTCGGATGGCAACACGAAACAACGTGGCGGTAATCGTAGGGGCGAGGTTACCTCGCCCCTACTACTGGAGGAAATAGCATGGCAACTAATGACAGAGTCAGGATCGGTGTCATCGGTGTAGGGAGTATCTCTGTGCGCGGCATCCTTCCACATCTCACACAAGACGATGTTCAAGATAGATTACAGGTAACCGCTGTCTGTGACCCGGTTCCGGGTCGCGCACAAGCCGCCTCTGAAAAATTCAACGTTCCATATGCTTATGAAACCTATGACGAACTCTTGGCGGACGGACATGTAGACGCTGTTAGCATCGCATCACCCATCGGTTTGCATTACGAACAAGGCAAACTTGCAATTGAGCACGGGCTGCACGCACATTTCAACAAGACGATGACAACCACCGTTGATGAAGCGGACGACTTGATTGAATCAGCAGCACGTAAAGGCATCAAATTGGTGGCTTCCCCCGGGCAGATGCTCCGTCCGATTCATCAAGAAATTCGCAGACTCATTAATGAGGGTGCTATCGGAACGTTAACTTGGGCAGCTACCGGTTCCGCTTTCGGACGGTACCACGAAAATGAGTCCGTTAGACACGGCGACGACATGCTTTCTAATATCAATCCAGCGTGGTATTTCCGCAAACCGGGCGGCGGCCCGCTCTACGATATGACCGTCTACGGTCTGCACACGATGACGGGTATCCTCGGACCTGCCAAGCGTGTAACCGCGTTCTCTGGCGTTCGCGTCAAGGAACGTGAATTCCGCGGCGAGATGCTCCCTTGCGATATGGACGATAACACCTTTATCCTGCTTGATTTCGGGGATGCTTTCTTCGGTTTTATCTATGGTGCCGCGGCGGGACACGGAATAAAAGGTGGATTAGCAATTCACGGAACAGCCGGGGCGATTGAGGGCGATACTCTTAACGGAGCACCGATTGACGCGCCAAAAAGAGAACTCCCGCACGTTGTCGGACCGCATCGTAACATTCAGGAATCACACGTCTATGAGGATATTATGCAGCTCGTAGACTGGATTCGCGAAGATAAACCGACGATTGTCACGGCGGAGCATGCGCGGCATGTCATAGAGGTTTTTGATGCGGGTTATCGCTCGGCGGAAACAGGGCAAGCACAGGATTTGCGCACTACATTTTAAACTGTTAGAACGCGGGGAAAAGTAGTGAGTTTGGAAACCTCGCCAGCCGTACTCAGACACGTATTTTGAAGGAATAGATCCTTATGCCAGAAGCTTTATGTATTGGTGAACTTCTTATCGACTTTGTTTCCACAACACCTGATGTAACACTCGCCGAAGCTCCAGGATTCGTCAAAGCCCCCGGTGGTGCCCCCGCCAATGTTGCTGTCGGTTTAGCCAAACTCGGCATGGATGCTGGGTTTATCGGCAAAGTCGGCGCGGATGCGTTCGGTGATTTCCTACGTGAAGTGCTTCAACAGAACAGTGTTGATACCGCTCATCTCATCGCAGGTGAAACCTCTCGGACGACTTTAGCCTTCGTTGCCACGCGTTCCGACGGTATGAAGGACATAACCTTCTATCGGCACCCGGGTGCCGATATCCAACTTTCTTCCGATGAAATTGATACCGGTTATGTTCAATCTGCGAAACTGTTCCATTACGGCTCTGTCAGCCTCAGTCATTCGCCGAGCCGAGAAGCAACGCTCCATGCGATCCGGTCAGCAAAAGCGGGGGGCGCACGCCTCTCCTATGACCCGAACTTGCGATTGATGCTTTGGGACAATGCCAGAGATGCCAAACGTTGGATCTGGGAGGTAATGCCTTACGCAGATGTCGTCAAAATTTCAGATGAGGAGTGGGAATTTGTTACAGGTAATGCGGACTTTGAAGAAGGCATTAAACGTATCCTTGGACTCGGTGTGAAGTTGCTCGTTGTGACCTTAGGGGAGCGCGGGTGTTATTACACAAATGGCTTTGCTAACGGTTTCGTCGACGGTTTTACAGTTGATGTCGTAGATACACTTGGGGCGGGAGATGCCTTCGTCGCTGCGATGCTTGCACAATTAAGGCAGTATATGGACCTTACCGCGCTTGAACAAAAGCAGCTGGATCCTATTATGCGATATGCAAACGCTGCAGGGGCATTGGCAACGCAGGAAGTCGGCGTAATCCCTTCACTGCCAACGCCTTCTGAGATTGAACGTTTCTTGTTAGGTGCGGACCAACATACGTCGTAAATAATGGAGATAAATATTATGAAATCATTGAGTCTACTTCATGGCTTATCCTTATTCTTATTCGTTATTATGGGGTTTATTGTCGTATCGGCGGAAGCCGCTACCTTGAATATCACTGTGGCAGATACCGAAACAGGTAATAGATTGAACGGTGTCTCCATTACTGTCACACCCGAAACTGGTGATGCCATTACAGGTGTTAGTGGTTTAACCGGCGCGCTTGAGATTACGGATTTAGCTGCAGGGACCTATACGATTACTGCTGCTTCAACAGGTTATGCGGGTAAAGTTATAGCAGATGTCGCGCTGGCTGCCGACGAAACGAAGTCTATAGAAATTGCGCTCTCTTCAAAGGTTATCCAACTTGAGCAGGTCTCCGTTACGGCATCGCGCCGTCAGGAAAAGGTCCTTGAGGCACCCGCATCAGTCGCCCTTGTAGGAGATTCAGAGATAAAGGATCGAGTCGCACCGAGTGTTACCGAGCACTTAAAATCAGTGCGTGCGGTGGATGTTGTTAGTGCCGGACTCGGGGCATCGTATGTTGTTGTCCGTGGTTTCAACAATGTCTTTTCGGGGTCACTCCTGTCACTTGTGGATAATCGGATTGCGAGTGTGCCTTCACTACGGGTCAATAGTTACAGTTTCATTCCGACTACAAGCGAAGATATTGAACAGATTGAAGTCGTCTCGGGGCCTGGTGCGGCACTCTACGGTCCAAATAGTGCCAACGGGGTCATGCACATCATCACTCGCTCACCATTTACATCCCAAGGAACAACCGTTAGTGTTGGCGGTGGTGAACGAAGTATACTTATGGGATCGCTTCGACATGCGGGCGTTATCAACGAGACGATCGGCTATAAGTTTTCGGGCAATTATTTTCGGGGAAACGATTGGGAAGAGGGACGCGCAAAAGAGGATATTGAAGGTGAAGGCGGACTGATATTCGACACTTACAAAGCCAGTGGCGAATTTCGGGTTGATTATAGTCCAAACACTGACACGACCGCCATTATTGCCAGCGGTTTCACGCAAGCCACCGGCATTGAACTGACGGGGATCGGTGCCGGTCAAGCCCAAAATTGGACATACGGTTACCTCCAAGGGCGGTTCATCTACAAAGATCTCTTCGCACAAGCCTTTTGGAATCGGAGCAACGCTGGGGATACTTATGTCGTGCGGAGCGGTGATCCGACTATTGACAATTCTGACTTGTATGTCGGGCAGATTCAGCACGGCTATAGTTTTGGCAATCGGCAACGCTTTACTTATGGGCTGGATGTGTTGTTGACCCGTCCCGATACGGAAATGACAATTAACGGTATCAATGAGGAGGACGACAACATCAACGAGATAGGTGCCTATTTGCAGTCAGAGACCAAACTCCTTTCACAGTTAAAATTCATCGCTGCCGGACGGATTGATGACCATAATCAACTTGAAGACTATGTCCTTTCGCCACGCGTTGCACTTGCCTTCCAACCCAACGAGGATCATAACTTGAGGGTTACCTATAACCGTGCCTTCAATACGCCGAGAACTTCAGACCTATTTCTCGATATTTTGTCTGCAAAAGATGCATTTCAGTTAGGTGCTAACTTTGGCCCGGTGTTAGGTTTCAGCCCGAATATTGATATACGGGCACAGGGGGTCCGTTCCGAAACAGGATTTACCTTCAAAAGAAGTGACGATGGTCGTCCGGAGTTTCGCTCTCCCTTCTCGCCGTTGGCAAGTTTACCAGCAGAGACGTACATTCCGCTTGATGATCCCGTTTTTACCAACGTTATGTGGAGCGTCGGGAGAAGTGCTGTCATGAGTGCAGCACTCCCAACGTTTAAAGCAGGTTTAACCGCAGGAGGGTTCCAAGACCCCGTAATCGCAGCCCTCGCCGATGGATTTGATAATCTCATTCCAAAGCAGGTGACCGGTGTGAAAAATGTTTTACGCTCGCTTGATCCGCAGGCAGGAGACTTTATTGACGTTGAAGGTGTAAATGATGTTAACCCGCTTAAGCCGACGATTACACAGACGTATGAGATCGGCTACAAAGGGATTCTCATGAATAAGTTGGCGTTTTCTGCCGATGTCTACCATTCAAGAATTAACGATTTCGTTGGTCCATTGGTCGTCGAAACCCCAAATGTTTTTTTGGATCCAGTAACATTAGGTGCCTCCTTAGGTGAACAGATTACAGTGGCGTTAGCGGATCCAGCAAATGCAGGGCTTAAGCAAGCACTGGTTGCGTTTGACGCGCCTGCGCAAGGTGGTAATGGCAATGGTTCGCCTGTTGATGAGTTGGTCAAATTGTTTGTAGCGGGCACTGAAAACAACGGTGCTGCTTTCATACCCTTTGGCACGGTGACACCCGAACAGGCAGCAGATCCAAATGCGATTATGCTGACCTATCGAAACTATGGCGATATTTCGCTCAACGGGTTAGATCTGACATTTACCTATTACTTGAGTCCGAGTTTGAGTTTCGGTGCAAATTATTCATTTGTCAGTAAAGACCTTTTTGAAGACGTTGATGGACTTGGTGATATTGCGCTCAACGCCCCGAAAAATAAGTTTGGTGCCAGCGTTCAATACGTTAATACTGAGTATGGATTCGGCGTAGGACTGCGGACGCGTTTTGTGGCGGGTTTCCCTGTCAGATCGGGGGTTTACGTGGGTGACATAGAATCGTATTATACGATTGATTTAAACGCCGGTTATGAAATACCCATCGGTCCCAGGCCGCGGCTTTCATTCACTGTACAAAATCTCTTAGACCGTAGACATCAACAGTTTATTGGGGCCCCCGAAATTGGGCGTTTGTCTATGGTACGTCTGACGCAAACTTTCTAATCTAATGGGACTTACGCTAATGTTGACGCGTCGCGCAATCTGTGATATACTATTGCCACTATCACGAGAAAGGATTCGGATATGGCAATAAAGAAATCACAACTCTACGCTTCGCTCTGGCAAAGCTGCGACGAACTCCGCGGCGGGATGGACGCATCACAGTACAAAGACTATATCCTGACGTTGCTGTTCATGAAATATGTCTCTGACAAAGCCGAAAACGATCCCTACGCACTCATCACTGTTCCAGAAGGCGGAGGCTTCTCGGATATGGTGGCACTGATCGGGAACAGGGACATCGGGGAGAAAATTAACGTCATCATCGGCGAATTCGCGAAGGCAAACGATCTCAACGGTGTTATTGATCAGGCAGATTTTGATGACAGTAGTAAACTCGGCAGTGGTAAAGAAAAGCAGGACAGACTCTCTAAACTCGTCGCTATCTTCAACGACCTTGACCTCAGCGCGAACAGAGCCGCAGGAGATGACCTCTTAGGCGATGCTTATGAATACCTCATGCGGCACTTCGCCACCGAATCGGGGAAAAGTAAAGGACAGTTCTACACACCTGCTGAAGTCTCTCGCATCATGGCGAAGGTCATCGGCATCGGTACTGATACCCAGCAGGATCAAACCATTTACGACCCTACCTGCGGTTCCGGTTCGCTCCTGCTCAAGGCTGCTGACGAGGCACCCCGCGGTCTTACCATCTACGGACAAGAAAAGGACAATGCCACCCATGCACTTGCACGGATGAACATGATCCTTCACGATAACGTCACCGCTGACCTCCGTCACGGTAACACACTTGCCTCGCCCGATTTCACCGACGATGATCGCCTGAAAACCTTCGATTTCGCTGTCGCCAATCCACCTTTCTCAGATAAGGCATGGACCAACGGACTCACCCCTGAAAACGACCCTTACAGCCGTTTTGAATACGGTATCCCGCCTGCCAAAAATGGCGATTACGCCTTCCTGCTCCATTTCATCGCATCGCTCAAGAGCAGAGGTAAAGGCGCGATTATCCTACCGCACGGTGTTCTTTTCCGCGGCAACAGGGAAGCGGACGTCTGCACCGAACTCATCCGCCGCCGCTATATTAAAGGCATCATTGGTCTTCCCGCAAATTTGTTCTATGGGACGGGGATCCCAGCGTGTATCCTCGTGATTGACAAAGAAAACGCACACGTCCGAAACGGTATCTTTACGATTGACGCGAGCAACGGGTTCATCAAGGACGGTAATAAAAACAGGCTCCGCGCGCAGGACATCCACAAAATCGTCGCTGTCTTCAATGAACAGACAGAATTACCGCGCTACTCGCGCATGGTGCCGATCTCTGAGATCGCCGACCCCGCGAACGCCTATAACCTCAATATCCCACGCTATATTGATACCAGTGAACCTGAAGATTTACACGCCCTCGGTGCCCACCTCAACGGCGGCATTCCAGACACCGATATCGACGCACTCAACGACTATTGGACCGTCTTTCCGACACTCCGCAGTGCTCTATTTAAAACTAACGGTAGACCCGGATACAGCGACCCGCTCGTGGAGACCCAACAGATAAAAGCGACGATCCTCACGCATCCCGAATTCAACGCTTATCAACAGCAGGTTTCGACAGTCTTTCACGGATGGCGCGAGGCACACGAACAACGCCTGCTTGCTATTGATGTCGGAAACCCGTCTCCGAGGGAAATCATCCGGACGTTATCGGAGGACCTACTCTCCCGTTTCAACGACTTGCAACTCCTTGATCGGTACGATGTCTATCAGGAACTGATGGACTATTGGGACGAGGTGATGCAGGACGATGTTTATCTCATTGCGTCGGACGGATGGGGCGAAGCCGCAAAGCCGCGAGAGGTTATTCAAAGCAAACAGGTTAAGGAGACTCCCGATCTCGTCATCAAAAAGCGCAAATACAAGATGGACCTGATTCCACCGGCGTTGATTGTTGCACGCTATTTCGTTGATGAACAAGACGTTATTGAGATGTTAGCAGCAAAGCAAGCGACTGCTGCGAGTGCGTTAGAAGAATACATTGAGGAACACACCGGTGAGGACGGATTGCTCGCCGATGCTGTCAACGACAGTGGCAATATCACCGCCAGCAGTGTCAAGGCACGCCTCAAAGCACTCACACCCGATTTGACAACGCTTCACGAGACCCAAGACGACAACGATGACGAACACGATGCCCTTGAGCATTGTCTCTCTCTGCTTGATGCGAAATCGAAAGCGGAGAAAGCGGTAAAAGATGCCCAACTTGCACTTGATGAACAAGTGCTGGCACATTACGCCACGCTCACCGAGGACGAAATCAAGACCCTCGTCGTTGAAGATAAATGGTTCGCCAATATTCACGCAGCGATTGAAAGTGAAGTCCAGCGTTTGACACAAGTACTCACAGCGCGCGTCCAAGAATTAGAAGAACGCTATGCACAACCGTTGCCGGACCTGGAGCAGGCGGTGGAAGCGTTTAGTGTGAAGGTGGAGGCGCATTTGCGGAAAATGGGGGTTGATTCGGTATGAGCACTCACTGCCCTCATATTCCCAGTTGGAAAACGGTAAAATTGGGAGAGGTAACAGAAATCATCAAGGGAGGAACACCAAGTCGTAATGTAGAGAAATATTTTCGAGGGGATATTGCTTGGGCAATTCCGTCTGATATTACTGCTTTGAATTCTTTCTTGTATATAGATAATACAGAAACACATATTACAGAAGAAGCATTAAGGAATAGTGCTGCGAGACTACTACCAGCAGGAACAGTTTTATTAACCAGTCGAGCAACAATTGGCGAAACTGCAATTGCTACCGTTCCAATGGCAACAAATCAAGGGTTTGCTAATTTTGTTTGCAATGAGAATTTATTGAATGTTTTTCTTGCGTACTATTTGAGATATATCAAAGAGAAGTTAAATGATCTGGCAAGTGGTAGCACATTCAAGGAAATTACAAAGGGAACACTACTGAATATTGAGATTCCCTTTCTTTTAGTTGAAGAACAACGCTCCATCGCTGAGGCATTATCAGATGTGGATGGGTTGCTCAATGCGTTGGAGGCACTCATCGCCAAAAAGCGATCCATCAAGCAAGCTATGATGCAGCAACTGCTAACTGGTAAGACGCGCCTGCCGGGGTTTAGTGGGGAGTGGGAGACGACGCGAGTATCAGAATTTGGTGATATAGTTACTGGGGCAACCCCAAGCACTAAAGTTAACGCCTTTTGGGATGGACCATATCCATGGATTACGCCAACTGATATTACTTCTAATCGAGATATGACCGTTTCCAAGCGGATGGTTACACAGGAAGGTTTGAACGCTATAAGAACACTACCGCCGAATACTGTGTTAGTTACATGTATTGCCAGCATAGGAAAAAACGCAATACTTAAGACCAAAGGAAGCTGCAATCAACAAATCAATGCTGTAATTCCAAATTCCGCGCATAATGCCGAATTTTTGTATTACCTTTTTGAAATCAACTCAAATTTCCTTTTGGCAAATGCCGGAATTACTGCAACAAACATTGTTTCAAAATCCGTCTTCAGTAAGTTAGTTTTTGAAGTACCTCTACTTGACGAACAGATCTCCATTGCTTCTGTCCTCTCCGACATGGATGCCGAGATTGCCGCATTAGAGCAGCGTCGCGCCAAAACCCGCGCCATCAAACAAGGGATGATGCAGCAGCTCCTCACAGGACGGATACGATTAGTTAAACGACAATAACGGATGGAAACTAGCACATGTGGAGAAAAGCACCCAAATTTATCCTAACATTAACTTCTTTATCACCTGTGTTAGGTGCTGTCGCCATAAATCGCTTTGAGCAGAACAAACATTGGTTGCCTACTACCCTTTGTTTATTAGGAATGGTTTCTCTTTGCTTCGTATGTTGGGGAATGATGAAACTGGCATCAAACAAAGGACAGAAGTACAAATTGTACATCAAGGAATTTGATCGTAGAGATCAAGGAATACTTACATTCCTATTTATTTATCTTTTACCGTTTCTTCAGGCACCAGATTCATTATTTGCTGCCGGGTGGTTAACAATTATTTACATTTTTGGGATTATCATCCTCGTTATAATTGATGTTGGTGCTTATAACTTTAATCCAGTTATGCGTTTATGGGGCTACCGTTTCTATGTGGTAAAGGATAGTGATGATGTCCATCATTTACTTATCACCAAAACAGTTTTGCGGAAGCCCAGAATTGAAATTCAGACTAGGCGAATAACACACGATGTTTATATACATACGGAGGAGTCAGATGCTGAATAATTTTCAACTTCTAGCAATTATTACTCAAGGAAATCAAACAATATTAAAATCTATACCCCTTCATGAAACCTTACAGGACGATCTGACTGAAAGTTGGAATACCCAATATAACGCTTTTATCAGTGAAAAAGAAGAGATTGATTTTATAGTTGGTTATACGCTAGAAGATGATGAATGCTTCAGATTGTGTTCTTACAAGCCGGGCAATTGGATAACTGATCGGAACAGCGAAAATGTCAGGAATGTGGAAGAGCTCTACTTAGATCAAATATCACCTGACAGAATTAAAGGAATTGTAGCATTTGCGCGAGATGAGCAGAGTGATGAGTTGAAGCTATTCCAAAACTTCACACGTTCTCAAGTTATACAACCGGACAGATTTATTTTCCGAGAACGTGATAGTTATAAAGGTACAGAAGACCCTGGATTACGGCTCGATAACAAATTAAGTGCAGTATATTTTCCTCAAGAAGAAAAGTTGCTATTCCGTAGTTATCGTAATGTCAATACTTTTCTCCCGCTATCTGATTTTTATTACGAGGCCTCGGAGGAAGATATTATGGACATACTAAACGATACCTTGTTTGAATGTAGCGACAAAAACATTCTTGTACATAATTCCACTCAATGGATGCGCAAACGATTTGCTATGCTTAAAGATTCAGGGGCTCTAGACCATTACTCTGTTCCACAGATTGAGACGAGAGCAAGACGATATAATGTTGAGATCCAAGTTGTGAATGATAAAATAATTTTTCCGACTGATAATGCTAAAGCCAAAAGATTATTGCAATTGCTCAACGAGGAAATTTTTCAAGGTGCTCTCACGGATGACATTTACGAGACTAATTCTAAAAAGAAAACCGACTTGTAAATTCAGTTTAGAGAAGGAATATAAATGACAAAGCCCCACGAAGCCCCAGAAGTAACACTCAAAGATCGGTTGCATACACTCGCAAAGGCTGGGATTGCCTCAATTCCGGTAGTCGGTACAGCAGCATCGGAACTTTTCACTGTAATCCTTGCACCGCCACTTGAAAAGCGACGTGTCGAGTGGATGAACGACGTAGCTGAGCGTCTTAAGGAGCTTGAAGAAAGCGGAGACCTGAAACTCGAAGATCTCCAAAAGAACGAAACTTTCATCACAACCGTGATGCAAGCAAGCCAAGCCGCAATCAGAAATCATCAATCTGAGAAACGCGAGGCACTCCGAAACGCTGTGCTTAATGCGGCACTTCCGAATGCCCCAGAAGAATCAATCCAACAATTGTTTATTAATCAAGTGGATACTTTCACCGTTTGGCACATTCGGCTGCTTGATCTATTCAAAGCCCCACCAGCGTGGTTTGAAAAAAACGGTGTAAAATCGTCAACACTTCCATCATTGGGTAACCTTGAACAACTTATTACGACTGCGTGGCCGGACCTGAAGGATCAAAACGATTTTCTTAATGTAGTCGTTCAAGAACTTGAAACGAAAGGTTTGTTTAAAAGTAGCGGACTGCGCACGTCAATGAGCCCAGGTGGTGTATACAGTAAAAGAACTACAAAAATGGGGGACGCGTTTCTGGAATTTATCACGGCTCCGTAGGTTTTTATTCCTGTTTTATATACCAAAAATGGCCGGTTCTTCATAAGTTAACCTAAGTTGCCACGTGTATAGCAGCAACGCTTAGATTATTGATTGTAGCACAGACTGTCAGCCTGTGCATATCCATAGAGACTGGCGTGAGGGTGGGGTGTATAGATATTTTGTCAATTGTTGTCTGAAGCGCGGATTATCTCGGATTACACGGATTAGGGGCGTTTGGTGTTTGAGGCTGTTTTTGTCTGGATCAGGATTTACAAATACTATAGACATAGCACTCCGCTGGAGTACGCTGATTTGGAACATCGTTTTCTATAGACATAGCACTCCGCTGGAGTGTAAGAGGGTATCCAAAAACCTAATCTGGAGGAACTTGAAATGAGAGAAAAAGGAACAAAATTAAGAAAAGAGGATTATATGCCAGCGAGTCTTAGAATCCCTAATTTGGATTTCGATTCTTGCTTGAAACATGTAGATTATAATATTGAAAAATTGTCAGAAATGCCGACTAACGAGGGAAATGTCCATCTTTTTGATGTGTTAAATCACATTGTGCCTATAATTACAAACGTCTGTAGATTAGTAGATAAACCAACTCGCGGCCATGAAGACGATACCTTTTGTCTACAGACACGTCTTAAATCCTGTCACCAAGAGGGCATAGAAAAATTAAAAAGTGAATTGAGATACATCAGAGGGAATGATATTTATCAGAAACTCAAATATGCTCGAGATAAGACCGTCGCCCATACACACACTTCATACCAAGGATATGGGGCTACTCAGATAGCGTTAGCAGAAGTTGCAACATATTTAATTGAACGTGAAGATTGTTTAAAAAATTTGGTATCTAACATAAAATCTCTGATACATCGCGTTGAGATGTCGGTTCGGAAGAAAGAAAGCAAACCGCTAAACGCCGATACATTCACTATACAAATCATCGTACCCGATCAGTGATTTGTCCGCTTTGAATTTTGCAGTATGTTAACCGTAGGGACGAGGTCTCCTCGCCTATAAGCATCTACTACAATTACGGATTCAAGCCACGCCTGAAGATTTCTCGCTCGTTTCAAGTGATTATCGGATGGAGGCAGAAAAGATGCAAGCAGCGACTGATTTATATGCCCTGCTTACGTATAAGACCGAGAAGAATGAAAACGGGCGGATCTAATTCATGACAATCAGGTATACTGACCAAGAAATTGGAGAGTTAATACAAGAACGCAAATCCTTACCAACGGATTGGCGTAACCAATTCGTTACAAGAATCAGGCGTAGTAATGAAGAAAGACACTTAGATTTGATAGGAGACATGGGAAATAAATTCCGAATTATTATCAGACAGAACCAATTCAACGAGTCAAGTTTTTCAGTCATTTTAGGTGTTCACGATCCACTATTGAACCAACTGTTTCGACTCCGCCGCTATAATGGCAATGATCACATTCACACCAACGAAATTGAAAAAGTAAAGGTTCAGGGTTTTCATATTCATTTCGCGACAGCACGATATCAAAGGAGAGGGTTACGAGAGGATGACTATGCCGAAGCAACCAACCGCTATAAAAATGTTAACGGGGCCTTTGAGTGCCTAATTGCAGATGCAAACCTTGAAGATATATCTGAGATAAAAAATGAATTAAAAAACTTTTTTAGGAGGCGCGAATAATGTCCATCAAAACTACGGAAAAGGACTTTTTTGAAACAGTCGCAGCAGAGATTCGCCTGTCAACTGATGGCCCGGATCGCTTCCGTGTGTGGACCCCCTTCAGATTTGACGATGGGGATCACTTAGCCATTGTCCTGAAAAAGGAGGGTGAGCGATGGTTAATCTCTGACGAAGGGCATACCTATATGCACCTGACCTATGATATTGATGATAAACTTCTTCATACTGGAAATCGCAAGAAGATCATCTTAAGGGCCCTTTCTCTCTTTGACATTGAAGATCGCGATGGAGAATTAATACGTGAGGTATCGAATGGCAATTACGGTGAGGCACTCTATGCCTTTGCCCAGGCACTGCTAAGAATCGCCGATGTATCCTATTTGTCAAGGGAACGGGTTCAATCCACATTTATGGAAGATTTTCGCACCCTGTTGTCCGAAAGTGTTCCAAAATCACGCATGCGTTTTAACTGGAACGATTCAGAACGGGATCCTCAGGGAAACTACAAAGTAGATTGTCGAATTAACGGGATGCAGGAACCGCTTTTTGTGTTTGCACTTAACAGTGATAATAAAACCCGCGATGCTACAATTGCCCTCCATCAATTCAAAGAGTGGCGGATCCCGTTCCGTTCTCTGGGCATCTTCAAGAATCAATCGGATATCAGTCCCAAGGTGCGGGAGCGCTTCAGCGATGTGTGCGATAAAACGTTCTATAGCCTGATTCTAAACTATGCCAGCATTCAAGAGTATCTCGTCGGTAATATCGGCAATACCGAGGAATTAGAAACTAAAAGGAAGTGGTAATTCATGATTGAGAGACGGTTAAGAGAACTCTGGGACAACTTACAAGGCAAAAAACCGCATCTACCACATTTCCTGTCGGAAGTTTACTTAGATCGGATTCGTGGGCTTGACAACTTGCGGGTACTGTTTGATTATCCGGTGAGTGTCATTGCGGGCGGAAACGCCACTGGAAAGTCAACAGTGCTATTCGCTGCTGCGTGTGCTTATAAGGTGCCGGGAGCAGGCACAAAAGATTTCGTTCCGTCTACGCTTTTTCCGTATTATAGTCCTAAAGTCGGTGACCGTCAGGATATGCTGCAAAGGATAACACTGGAATTCAATTATCAGACACCAGACGGCATGCGTTCCATGCGATGGCGGCGTATGAACAGTTGGAATCGGAGTTTCTTCGGTCGTCAAAACGCCAGTCAACCGGAGCGACAGGTCTATCTCAGGACGCTTAGCAATCTGAGTAACCCGTCGGAAGTGCGCGGTGTCCTCAGCATGTCGCGTCTGAAGTCTGAAACGCAAGAGACACCGTTGACACCCTCACAGATTGAATTCGTACACCAGATGCTCCCGTTCAAATATGCGGAGGTTGTTGATTTATCCAGCGGAAATAAAAATCTTCTCTTTGCTGCGCAAGCAGGTGGTGCTGCTTACTCTGAGCTGCAAATGGCTGCTGGTGAACGTGCCCTGTTGCGATTGTCAAAAGAGATCGCGCAGCTTGATGGCGCGCTTGTCCTAATTGATGAAGTAGAAGCAGGATTACACCCGTGGGTGCAGCAACTTCTCATGTTGCATTTACAGCAATTGGCACTCCGCAATGATCTACAAATCATTGTAACATCTCACAGTCCGGTCATCCTTGACGCAGTTCCAGCACGCGGTCGTATCTTTCTTGACCGAGATGAAGAATCGGGCAAAATTATTGTCCGCCCATCCTACCGTGATGTGATTCAGAACGCGCTTTATGGACGTTCTAATGAGGTGATCAAACTGCTCTGTGAGGACGAGATTGCTGAGGGTATTTTAAAAGGTGTGTTTGATTTGCTGTTGTCAAAGGAGAGGATCAAGTGGGAATCGGTTCAGATCGGACGGGACACAGGCGCGAGTGAGTTCCCGATGCACGCCCGTGCTTTGGCAAAATTTGGTCAACTTCAAAACACTATCTTTATTCTTGACGGCGACCAGCGAGATGGAGAAATCGCGCAGAAAATACAGGCAGTAGCAGGACACGGCATTAATATCCCTATATTGTTCCTACCCGGCAGCGGTGCACCGGAAAATTGGGTATGGGAAAAACTTCAACAAATCTCTACCGCTGATGCAGCGCAATTAGGCACAGATCCGGGAGTTCTGTCTAACTTGATGGGGCAATTGGATGCAACTTATGCCGCAGTGTCCGAATCATCAGAAACACCTAAAACGAAATTGCGCACCCTGTCCGAGCACTTGAGTAGAGAAGCACCGGAGGTATGTCGCATTCTTGCAAGATTAGAGGTTGAGCGAAGGGAAAGCGATATTCAACCCTTCTTGGAAGAATTACAGCGTATTTTGTTGCAGTGGCGGGAGTAGTCATAGGAATCAACCGCAAACACTTATGAACCCTATCCGTATTTTCATCAGCAGCGTACAAAGAGAATTCGCACAAGAACGCGCAGCACTACGCGACTATCTGCGCGGCGATCCGTTGATGCGACGCTTCTTTGATGTCTTTCTGTTTGAGGAAGTGCCAGCGTCAGATCGTCGGCCCGATTCGCTGTATCTGGACGAAGTTGAACAGTCCGATATATACGTAGGGTTATTCTGCCACGACTACGGATCAGAGGATGCAGACGGCATATCACCAACAGAACGAGAGTTCGATCAGGCAACCGCCTCCGGTGTCCATCGTCTCATTTTCGTGAAAGGTACAAGCGACGACAAGCGGCACCCGAAGATGCAGTCGCTGATCCGTAAAGCACAAGCCGGACTTATCCGAAAACGATTTAACACGTCGGAAGAATTAGTAACAGCACTCTACACAGCATTGGTTGAATACCTTGATAACGAAGACCTCATCCGTTCTGAACCTTTTGATGCGTCTCCATGTTCAAAAGCATCATTGGACGACCTTGACACCGAGCAGATGACTCGGTTTATCCGAATAGCGCGCGGTGCCAGGTCGTTCCCGTTACCCGAAGAAGCATCACCGGAAGAATTATTACGACACCTCAATCTCCTAAATGATGGACGACCAACAAACGCGGCAATATTAGCGTTTGGGAAGGCACCACAACAGTTCCTAATTTCTTCAGCGGTTAAATGTGCCCACTACCACGGAACTCAGGTAGCGAAACCAATCCCGTCACACCAAATCTACAATGGAACAGCGTTTCAACTCGTTGATCAAGCTGTGGATTTCGTACTTAGCAAGATCAATCTATGGGTAGGCACACGCGCAGAAAGCGTGCAAGCACCCGTCGCCTACGAAATACCGAAGGAAGTTGTAAGGGAAGCCATTGTCAACGCTGTAGCACATCGGGACTATACCAGTAATGCCAGCGTCCAGGTGATGTTGTTCTCAGATCGACTTGAGGTCTGGAATCCCGGAGGATTACCACCGCCTCTAACATTGGATCAATTACGGGACGCGCACCCATCAATTCCTAATAACCGATCACTTGCGCGCTCACTGTACCTCAACCGATACATTGAAGAGATGGGAACAGGGACATTAGACATGATCCACCGTTGCAGTGATGCTGGCTTACCCGAACCCGAATTCACCGATAGCGGTGGATTTAAAATAACAATTTGGCGTGCCAAACCTCCAGAGCAGATTAAGGTACAGCCAGAGTTACGCCGTGAAGATCTTAAATCGAGAGTGCTAAACGTGCTCGCTGATGGTCCAATCTCAAGATCCGAATTGTCCAAGAAATTAGGACAGAAGGAAGTCTCCGGTCAGCTTAGAAAGGTTTTTCGAGAACTCCTAACTGATGAGATGATCCAATATACGCTACCAGAGAAACCAAGGAGTCCACAGCAGCAGTACCGGTTGACAGAAAAAGGGGAGATTGCTTTGGCGAATCTGAAGTCAGAAAAATCAGATTAAACTGCAGCTTGTGCTGCAGCTTGTGCTGCAGCACAAGCTGCTACATGTCTATAATCGTGTAACTCAAAACTGATAACTGAAAGATTTTTCATGCCTTGCAGTGAGAGAAAATCGTACTGAAAACTGACAACTACCATGATGAACACCGTCGGCGAAACCGAAATACATACACAAGAACGTGTCGTCCCATTCTTCCAGAAGACCTTGGGGTATACCTACCTCGGCAACTATCACGCGCGTCAAGATAATAGCAACGTTGAGAAAAGCTTGCTGACCGATTGGCTCAGAGGCAACGGGTATGACGACGAGATTATCGCTAAAGTGCTGTACGAACTGGAAAAAGCATCGGCACTCAGTAGCACTAAACCCCTTGTTGCAGCAAACCGAGCCGTATACGAACAATTACGCTACGGTGTTAATGTCCAACCCAACACCGGTGAACACCGGATCACCGTCAAACTGGTTGACTGGGAGCATCCGTTCAATAACGATTTCGGTATCGCTGAAGAGGTAACCCTCAAAGGTGAAAACACCAAACGCCCCGATGTCGTCCTATACATCAACGGCATCGCCATCGGTGTCCTGGAACTCAAACGTTCCACCGTCTCCGTTTCCGAAGGCATCCGCCAGAATCTTACCAACCAACGCGAAGATTTCATCGAACGGTTTTTTGCCACTGTGCAACTCGTCATGGCAGGCAGTGAGACCCAGGGACTCCGCTACAGCACAATTAAAACACCAGAGAAATACTGGCTACAGTGGAAGGAGACGGATGCCCATCCGGACGCAGGCGATAATCCGTTGCTTCGAGAACTCAGTCAACTCTGCAACAAAATCCGATTGCTTGACCTCCTACATAACTTTATCGTATTCGATGGAAGTATCAAGAAAATCTGCCGACACAATCAATTCTTCGGTGTCAAAGCCGCGCAGGAAAATGTAAGACGCAGAGAAGGCGGCATCGTATGGCACACGCAAGGCAGCGGAAAAAGCCTCATAATGGTCTGGCTTGCAAAATCAATCCTCGAAACCATCCCGAACGCACGCGTGCTTATCATCACCGATCGCACCGAACTCGACGAACAGATTGAACAGGTTTTTATGGGTGTCAACGAAAACATCAAGCGAACACAGAGCGGCGCGCATCTCCTGCAAGTGCTCGCAAATTCTGCTGAGTGGTTGGTCTGTTCACTCGTCCACAAATTCGGCAGGTCGGGTGAGGTAGAAGATACCAATACTGACGACTATGACGATTATGTTAAAGACATTGAGGAAAATCTACCGGACGGCTTTCAACCGAAAGGTGAATTTTTCGTCTTCGTTGACGAATGCCACCGCACACAGTCCGGTAAACTCCACAAAGCCATGAAGGTGATTCTACCGAATGCAACGTTGATCGGTTTCACCGGCACCCCGCTCTTGAAAAGCGACAAACAACGGAGCATTGAAACCTTCGGTCCCTATATCCACACCTACAAATACGACGAAGCCGTTGAAGACAGTGTCGTGTTAGACCTCCGCTATGAGGCACGCGATGTTGACCAGAATCTCACTTCTCAGGAAGAAATCGATCAATGGTTTGAGGATAAAACCAGCGGGTTAACCGAGAGTGCGAAAGCGCGGCTCCGACAACGTTGGATCACGATGCAGAATGTCCTCAGTTCACGCGAACGCTTGGGCAAAATCGTCGCAGATATCGCCCTCGACATGGCGGAACGAGATAGACTTAAGAGTGGACGCGGCAACGCAATGCTCGTCGCCGATAGTATCTTCTCCGCTTGCCGATTTTTTCAACTCTTTCAGGAGACACCTTTAAAAGGGAAATGTGCCATCGTGACCTCCTATAGACCGTCAGCAGATACCGTTGCACGAGAGGAAACCGGCGAGGGACTCACCGATAGACAGACAGAGTATTACGTCTATCGACAAATGCTCGCTGACTACTTCAACGAACCCGCAAATACAGCAATGCATAAAGCCGATAGGTTTGAGCGCGAGGTAAAAGAACTTTTCATTAAAAAGCCGGAGCAGATGAAACTCCTCATTGTTGTCGATAAACTTCTAACGGGTTTCGACGCACCACCCGCGACCTATCTCTATATCGACAAAAACATGCAAGACCACGGACTTTTCCAAGCCATCTGCCGGGTCAACCGTCTCGACGGTGAGGACAAGGAATTCGGATATATTGTTGACTACAAGGACCTCTTCCGGTCACTGGAGCAGGCAATTACCGACTACACCGGCGAGGCGTTTGAAAACTTCGACCCCGAAGATGTCCAAGGACTCTTGAAGGATAGACTGCAAAAGGGGAGAGAACGCTTAGAAGAAACGCGAGAAGCGGTTAAAGCGTTGTGTGAACCCGTCGCACCACCACGCGACTCCGCCGCTTATATCCGTTATTTTTGCTGTGAGGAAGCTGGGAATCTTGAGCAGCTCAAAGCCAATGAACCCAAACGCGAGAAACTCTATAAACTCACAGCCGCATTCGTCCGTGCTTACGCCAATCTCGCGAATGAGATGACCGAGGCAGGCTATACGCAAGCGGAGGCGCAGGAAATTAGAGATGAAGTCAGTCACTACGATAGCGTCAGCCAAGAGATCAAACTCGCCAGTGGTGATTACGTTGACCTAAAAGCTTATGAACCCGATATGCGGCATCTCATTGATACATACATCCGCGCTGAGGACAGCGAGATACTCTCAACGCTCGGCGATATCCCGTTGGTGGAACTAATTGTTCAAAACGGTGCCGAAGCACTGGAGCAACTCCCAGACGGCATTCGCACCAATCAAACAGCAATGGAAGCAACTATAGAAAATAATCTTCGGCGACTCATCGTTGACAGGTCTGCTGTCAATCCGAGGTATTACGAGGAAATCTCACATCTTCTTGATGAAATTATTCGCGAACGCCGACGCGGTGCTATGGATTATCGGGAATATCTCTCCGAAATCGAGGGACTTAGCTCACAAATCACTGAATCAGAAAGCCAAACCGAATACCCTCCTAATATTAACACCGGTCCCTTACAAGCGTTCTTTAACAACCTTGATAACCTTCCCGAAGACCGTCGAGCGGCAGCAGCCCTCGCAATAGATACTGCTATCCGAAACACGAAACAAGACGACTGGCGAGACAACAGGACTAAGAAGATGCAGGTACGGAATGCTATTGCACGCGTCATTGACGAAGCGTTTAGCGACGAAGGTCTTGACCCTGACACACTCCTTGAACTGGCGGTGAGTCAGAGTGAATACTAAAACAGAGAGGTATCACATTGATGTCCGTGGGATCTCGGTGGAAGTTATCCGCAAGGACATCAAGAATTTCTATATAGGTGTTCACCCGCCGAACGGACGCGTGCGGGTATCGGCTCCGCTACATTTTGATGAAGATGCGATTCGGATGGCAATTATCACACGACTCGCATGGATCCGGCAGAAACAGGCAGAATTCGCCAAGCAGGAGCGGCAATCTGAACGCGAGTTCGTAACCGGTGAGAGCCACTATTTTGCGGGTAAACGCTATCGACTTGAGGTCATCGAGCAGGACTGTCCACCGAAGGTCTGGCTGCCCAACAATACAAAGATCGCACTCAGTGTGCGTCCGGGATCTGATCGTGCCAAACGTGAAGCGGTGATGCAGCGTTGGTATCGCCAATATCTGCAGGCGGAGGTGCCGCCACTCCTTGAAAAATGGGAACCAAAGTTGGGCGTGTCTGTCAATGAAGTGCGGATTAAGCGGATGAAAACGCTTTGGGGGTCTTGCAACATTGGAGCCAAGCGCATTTGGTTGAATCTTGAACTCGCAAAGAAACCGAGTTCATGTCTGATGTACGTCTTGGTCCATGAGATGGTGCATCTTCTGGAGCGCGACCACAATGATCGGTTTCGTGAACTGATGGACAGTTTTCTACCGCAATGGCGAACTTATAGAGATGCACTCAACCGCGCACCACTGGCATACGAAGATTGGCAATATTGAAGGCGAGGTTTCTATCACACACGTCTCGCTTTAACGGCGTACATGGGCCAAGAGAAATAGAAGTCATCTCCCGCAGGTTTAACTGTATAGTGTTTCTGTGCCTCATCTGCTGAGAGTTGCGCGAACGCATCACGGATTTCTTGGACCAACTCCGGTGGGTTTTGCTCCGGACGCACCCACCACAAAAACGACATCTGGGCGTTGCGGACGTGTGCAGTCCGTTCAAGTGAGAATCCAGCATCCGTAAGCATCGCATCCCATTGCGAGGGTGGACGGCCATAGACGTGCGAATCGTCCCGAAGTGCCTCAACACGGTTCTGCCACGCTACTAACTTTTCTGATTCAGGGGAAACGGAATCTGCGAGGCAAAAAAGTCCATCTGTTCGTAGAACGCGATGGACCTCGCTCAAAAATTTCGGGACATCTTGAAAATGGTGAGGGGCAAGCCGACACGTCACTAAATCTAACGAAGCAGTCGCAAACGGCAAAGATTCCGCAGCGGCAACGGAAAATGTAATGTTGTCTATTGCCTGTTCCGCTGCCAACTCAGCTGCTTTTGCCACCATTTCTGGGGTCAGATCCGTGGCGACTACATAACCAACCTTCGGTGCAAGCGCGAACGCTGTGAAACCTGTACCCGTCGCGACATCCAACGTCCGCTCTGTCCCTTTCGGCTCCGCAAAGTCGAGGATAACATCTAACGTATCGCCTTTGGCATGCGCGCTGCTCTGTGCGTAGTAGTCTGCGTGCTGACTAAACTGTTCTCGAACCGCTGTGTGTATGGACTTCATATATTGGTTCTCAGTTTTCGGTTTGGGTTGCGATTGCCGAACAACTTATTAATTGAAAACAATGACCCCGCGCGCGTTTTCACCCGCTTCCATATCCGCGAACGCCTCGTTAATCTGTTCAAGTCGATAGTGTCGTGTAATGAGTTCGTCTAACTTCAGTTTGCCTTCCGTGTATAATCTCAAAAGTTTTGGCATATCCACCCGCGGGTGGCACGAACCGTAGAACGAACCGATCAGCTGCCGTTCCGTCGAGACAAGATGTTGTGCCGGAATACTAACATCCATCTCGTGGTGTGCCATGCCGACGATAACAGCAGTGCCAGCCGCTCGCACCATACGATATGCCTGCACAATCGTCTTCGGATTTCCGATCACCTCAAAGGCGTAGTCTACCCCAAGACCGTCAGTCAATTCGCGAACCGCTTCAACCGGATCGCATGTTGCCGCGTTGACGGCATCCGTCGCTCCAAAACTTTTCGCAAAATCGAGTTTCTTCTCTGCTATATCAACGGCGATAATCTGTTCTGCTTGCGCGAGCACCGCGCCTTGGATAGCGTTCAGACCCACGCCCCCTGTTCCGATAACCGCTACGGAGCTGCCGGGTTCTACCTTTGCAGTATTGAGCACTGCCCCGACACCGGTTGTCACGCCGCATCCGACGAGCGCTGCTTTTTCTAACGCGTAATATTTATCAATTTTCACGAGATTTTGTTGTGGGACAACCATATATTCCGACATCGTCGCAATCCGTGCCATCTGGAGGATGCCGTCTCCCGATCCGTTATGTAGACGATACGTGCCGTCCAATTGGAACCCGCGCGGGACATCGTAACTTTCGCACAGACAGACTTTTTCCATCTGACACATGCGACAACCGCCACAATAGCTGACGAAAGACAAGATTACATGGTCGCCCGGCTGAAAACCTGTTACATCCGCGCCGACCCGTTCAATAATTCCTGCACCTTCATGTCCAAGGGCGACAGCGGCGTCGTAATAGATAGCACCCGTGACGACTGACAGATCTGAGTGGCAGACCCCACTCGCAGCGGTACGGATGAGGACTTCGTTTGCCTTCGGTTCATCTAACTCAAGTTCCTCAACGATGACCGGTTCGTTATGTGTGTACATAACAGCAGCACGCGTTTTCATTTTTCGCTCCCTTCACGTCTACAACAAAGACTCCAGATAACTTCTCGCTTTACGCATTGATTCAATCGGATCGGATTGACCTTCGTATACAACCGAGAGGCAGCCGTTATAGCCGACACCACGCAGGATGTCCAAGACGCGCGGGTAATCCAGCCATTCCTCAACACCGCTATCTATTTCATAAAACTTGGTTCGGACATAAACAGCATGCGGTGCTGTCTGTTCAATGCTGGCATAACAGTCGTAGCCCGGATGTGAAGACCCACGGTGTCCACTCGCGCCAGGAGACCCTGCATACTGACCCGTATCCAAAATGTGTGTGAAATAAGGATGATCCGTTCCGTTCAAAGCACGCAGGACGGCATCACCGTCGCGTGTAACATTGTTGTGGTTATGGTTCTGAAGCCCAACGAGAATCCCGGATTCATAACCGTACTCAGCGACCTCCTTGAAAGCTTCAATCATAGGTGGCCACAAAGTTTCCTCGTCTTCACAATCTTCCGGCACATAGGCGGCAAACACTCGGACGATCGGGCAGCTCATAAAAGCCGCAACGTCGATCCACTGCTTGATGAGCGCAATTTGTTCCGGATGTTCAGCAACAGGCTTACCGAAGTTATTGCTAACACCGATGTAACCTAACGGCAACCCTTTCCGCATGAGATCCATCTTTAGGTTACGTAGGTAGTCAGCGTCGGTGGATTCAAACGCGCTTGAATGCAGTTCGATAACGTCAAAACCGAGATCATAGACGATTTGCGCGAAAGCAGTGGCAGTCGTATTTCTCACATTCAGAGACATGGTCCCCAATTTCATCATGAAAATGTTCTCCTTTTTCGCCGAGCGGCGGATGCAATCATCTGCCAGCGTTTTTCAAGTCTACCTATTTACTCAATTGAGGTCTGATCGTCGTGTTCTTGAAGTACAGTCTTGGTCTGTCGGCTCAACGCTACAAGGAATTTCTGCAAGAGTTGTTGAAAGTCTTGGAGTTGGTCTCGGTCGGTCTCAAGATACTGAATTCGCGAATCCATAGTTTCTACCTGGGTGAGCCGATCCAGCACCTCTTGAATGAGGTCTTGCATTTCATGGAAGCTTCGCTGCTCGTTCTCGAGTTGTTCAATCTTATCTACTGCTGCCGCGAGGTCTCTTTTGGTCTGTTTCAATTCTTGTTGTAGGTTTTGGGTGAAGGTGATGAGTTTCTCTAAGGTATTGGTCGTTTTATAAGTCTGCTGTTCTGAGCGGTTATCGGGACTTATTTTTTCTTGGGGTTGCGTGTTTTGGGCTGGGATGTCTGGCGTGTCAGTTTCAGCTACAGCATGCGTAGCGTGTTCGGCATCTGCGTTCGCAAAAGTCCCGATTAATTTGATATGGTACGTAAACGACCGATATGGTTCTTTCCGTTCACTGTATGTAATTTGTACGCGGAGTTCTTCATCAACCCGCAGGGCGCGTATACGGCTGTGTATGTTCCGAATCACGACCTCGTTGTAGCCGAATGCATCACTTTTTTTCGGGTTTAACTGCCGAAGGTATCGGTAGAGTTCCAATCCATCGGTACTCTCTCGTTCTAATCCGTCCGCCGTCAACACACCGACGATTTCGGGGTTATCGGGATCTGAAAGTGTTTGTTCGTCAGGGATCACTATATCCAGTGGCACTTCCCCCTGAATAGCCTTCATCCCGATGATCCAATTTGTCGGTGATGTTTTAAGGCAGTATACTATGAAGTCGTAGTTAATAGCCATAATTTTCTTTTCCCACGAATGCTTTTTTCGCTAAGAGTGATGTGCTCTGATTTTCACAAACTATGTTTGTAATCTTGACATAACTTGTGCGAGTTTTGGAATACGAGAGGTGCCGGGACCTTCCACAGCGAAAGATGCGACACAGTGTGCGAAATTAAGGGCTGCCTCTACTGAACGGTTTTGATAATAGTTAATTAAAAAAGCGGCGGCGAAAACATCACCCGCCCCCGTCGGGTCTACCTCCGTAACAGGATATGCCTCGGATTCAAACTGTGTGCCGTTTTGAAAAAGTGTTGCCCCTCGTGCGCCTTGTGTTAGCACAACAATAGGTGCTAATCCAATATATTTCTCTAATTCGTCCGGATAGGTTCGGAGGTCTTCATCACTAAGGATTAGCACATCAATATAAGGCAAGATATCTTTTGCTGTTTCCCACCGCTTTGCTGCAACTCTACCGTTGGCATCCCATTGCCGAAGCCAACCTTGTGGTGTCGCACCTATTAATGTGTTCTCGCTAAAACAGTGAACGACTTCAGCAGAAACTTCATCTGCGATCGGACACAAGTACGCGATATTGCTTCTACGCCATTCAGCAGGGACATCGTTCCCTTTGAGTTGCTGCGCGATTCCTAAGATAAATTCTTGTCTATGTCCCTTTTCGTCGTATTGGTTGTCAAAAATCGTCGTATCAGGGGATTCATGATAAACCGTTTCTATTCCATCTAACAACGAATTTCGCCGGTCAAAGTTGGCACCGACAGCCGTAACCGCGCGGGCACGGTGACCAAGGTTCCGCGCAGTCAATGTTGAGTATGAGGCGGATCCACCAAGAATATAACCATTTGGCGAGACATCGTAACAGAAGTGACCAATTGACAGAAAGGTTGTGGACTTTTGGGGGGATGTATTCATTTTAGTATAATTCAAAAACAGGTTCCATGTGTGCCCACCATTCGTCTGGTTGTGCTTCTGTCACCGGCTCCTGGAAAGTGCGCATCAGTTCATCCCAGGCTTTACACTTTGGGTTTTCTTCAAGATAGCGTGGAAAGTCGCGCTCTATATCAAATGTATCAACAGTCTCCATCGCCATAAACAGGCGGCACCCGATCAGATAAATATTCATCTTTGTGATACCGACAGATTTAAGGGCAGCGAGGACCTCAGGCCAGGCATCTCGGTGATACGCTTTGTATTCTTCTATAACCGATGGATCATTTTTTAGGTTCAGTGTTAATCCGTAGTGTTTCATTTTATTTTTTCCAGTGCTTTTTGGATAATTTCAGTGTGATCAAACGCGAGTTTCGGTAGGTCCGTATTTAAAAACCAAGCGACAGCTGAGGCATCAGAACCGGCTTTAAGGTTTACTATGGACTTTTCAATGACCGTAGCGTAGGCGATGGTAATTACCCTTCCACGTGGATCGCGAGACGGTGCCCCGAAAGCACCTACCTCAGTGAGTGCTACATCGGTAACCCCGGTTTCCTCTTCTAACTCGCGGCGCGCTAATGTCTCAAGCGGTTCCTCCATCTCAATAAAACCGCCCGGTAGTGCCCAGTGCCCTTCAAAGGGTGGTTGCTTACGTTGAATCAATAGCACTTCCAAAGCATCGCTACTGAAAACAACGATGTCAACAGTAACAGCAGGACGTGGGTAATCATAACAAAACATTATACTTGTTTGAATGGAGCGATTTTTTAAATTAGCCTCCACCCATCCTAATTCTATAGGATACCAAATTTTAACATTTTCGTCAACTTTTTTTCTATACTTGAAATGAACATAGACGTAGTGGTATAATAATTCTCACTACGGACTTACAAGTGGCATGTTAGCGCATTATTGAGTTGGGGAACATGTTGAAATGAAAACTCTCTTTAAGAAGAATATCCCAAATGCTCTAATTATTTCTGTTGGACTTCATATCCTCCTATTTCTCCTGCTTGGGACCTTGTATCGACACAGAACTGACTGGGATGCTAAGCCGGTTACTGAGATTGAGATCCTCAAGATCCGCTCACGAAAGTCCGTGCATATAGACAGAAGACTCCCCCGTTTTTCCTTTCAACCCTCGGCATCTGCGGAGAATGTGCAGCAGATGAAGACTGTTAAGGTTGAACCCCCATCGCTTAAGACATCAGCAACATTTGTATCGTATCCAGATGCGACAGTCGAATTGCAGACACCGGAACTTTCCTCACCCGTCCTTTCAGAAGAAGGTGCCTATGAGAAAGACTTACAGGCTAAACCCGTGGGCGGATCAGGCACCGGTGGCACTGGTGCTGGATTAAGTTCGCGCGTCTCCGGGAATGGGAGGCTCGGAGGTGTTGGGCGCGGGTTTTTAGACGGAACAGGCGGTGAACCTCAGTCCAATCTTGAAGGACTGACGCTCCCTGACTTAGCCTTGACCAAGGTCGGCAAACATATCGTCGCAAACCGTAGTACTGATCTCGTTGATATTGTTTTTGTTGTTGATGGTAGTGGCAGTATGAAAAACGATATTGATGCTGTACGAGAACATCTCAATAATATGACGGGTCTCTTTGATAGTGCTGGGATGGACTTCACTATCGGGGTCGTTGCCTTTCGCGCCGGTACCGGGTACGGTCTTCTCGGATTGGACTTTGAGGTAATTCCGCAGACGCGCTCTATTTCTCAAGTTAAAAAAGTCTTGTCGCAATTGAAATTCCGGGGCGATGAGAATGGGTTGGACGCTCTGATTCGCGCCGCTGATGAGGTGAAATTCCGACGCGCTGCTGAAGTCCACTTTATTTTCGTCACAGATGAGTATGTCAGTGGTGCGTATTCCTCTATGGATGTGGTGATGAAGATGAAGACTTCCAGAATCAAAGTAGATGTTATCGGTCGTGATGAACCCTTCCAGAAATTCATAGCGAAAAGTACCGGTGGTTTATGGCTGCCGATTTCAAGTCTCACGGTCCAGTAACCCGATGGAGAGTCTTGATCGAAAGATTACGGCTACAGACGATGGGGAAAAAGGATAAACACTACGCCCTCGGCTTGACGGTTCTCTTTCTTGCAGTTGGCGCGTTTACTGCGAGCCATCATGAGATGTGGCGCGATGAAATTCAGGCATGGCTTCTGGCACGAGACAGCACTTCGATCTTTAATCTCTTCGCGAATCTCAAGTATGAAGGACATCCAGGCTTGTGGCACCTCTGCCTCATGCCGCTCAGCCGTATAACGCACTCACCTGTTATTATGCAGATGTTCCATCTCCTGATTACGGGTGTTACCGTCTACCTCTTCGTTCGCTACGCGCCTTTCAACTGGTTCCAGAAACTTCTCTTCTGTTTCGGATATTTTGTCATCTATGAATACGCGATTGTCGCCCGAAACTACGCCCTTGGGCTGCTGCTGATAACCGTCTTTTGTGTGCTTTTCAAGGCACGTTACAAACGTTTTATCTGGGTGGGTTGTGTGCTATTTCTGCTTGCGCATACGAGTGTCCATGCGTTGATCGTCACCATAGCGATAGGCATCGCCCTCTGTTGCGAATATGTCTTTGGCGGTCGATTCTTTCAACCTCTTAACCAAGAGATTGAGGCTATAGAGAATAAAAGACCCATCTGGATCGGGTTCGCACTTATCGGTATCGGTATTATAACAGCAGTTTTACAACTTAATCCGCCATCAGATACAGGTTTTGCTGTTGCGTGGAATTTTAACTTTGAAGTGAAACGTGTGAATAATATTGTCAAATTGATTTCCCGTGCGTATTTCCCAGTTACCATACCCACACGCAGTTTTTGGGGTTCAAACATATTAATAACCGATCCGTTTTTCCAAGCAATTCAAATTCTGCTCTGCTATTTCTTGATGCTCTTCAGCATGCTGTTATTTTTCAAACGACCAACTGCGTTACTTACCTATCTCATCTCGACATTTGGGCTTTTGGCGTTTTTCTATGTCAAGTATCACGGCAGTATCCGGCATCACGGTTTCCTGTTCCTTACGTTTCTGATGTGCTATTGGATTTACCGAGACAGCCCGGCGATCAGTCTCGGTCAAACTGAGCAGCAGGATACGGATTCGCTGATAGTTCGGATTTTCAATAAGGCAGGGACGGTGCTTGTGACGGTGCTGCTGATCTGCCATGCTATTGGTGGTATGACAGCCGTCAGCATGGAGCACCGCCATATTTTTTCTTATGGTAAACTCACAGCCGAATATATCAGGTCGCAAGGTATGCAAGACCATCCAATAGTTGCTGATAAGGATTCCGCTGCGAGCACTGTCGTCGGCTATCTACCGAAACGAGAGGTTTACTATCCACGCGGAAGCCGACTCGGTTCTTTTATCAGATGGGACAAGGCACGGCCGGCGGTATCCAAAGCGCGCGTCATTGAAGCAGCGAAAACGTTGAGTGTTCAGACGAATAAAGAAGTGCTAATTATCTCAAACAGTGCTATAGCCACCAAACTGCGTGAACAGCACAATCTGACTTCCTTAGTCAAATTTACCGGCTCGACTGTCAGAGACGAAGGTTTCTATCTCTATTTAATACCATCTCCTTGATACTGATGCTTGGCGTGCCACTTTTGTGGGACAGGTTTATAACTCCGATTTTCTTGCCATGGGAACATCTGCCCAGTCACAATACTCGGTGCTTTGCTGACCGCTGATTACTGACTGCTGATGGAACTGACAGCTGAATGCCGCTACGCGCAAAACTTTTTCTTGACAGAATTTGCAATAAGTGTTAACCTATTAAAGGTTATTTTTCTTAGAAATCGGAGAAGTTCCTGATACATGCCAAAACGGAAAAGAAAGCCCAAGAACATACCTCCCTCGGACGTGAGCAACGAGGATGATATTGTGCTGCGCGAAACAACACCTTTGCAGCTGCGTTATTACGGAGACCCGGTCCTCCGCAAACGAGCCGAACCGGTCACCGAGATCGCAGCGGCAGAACGCCAACTCGCTGTACAGATGTTAGAGACGTTATACGCGACAGGCAACGGTATCGGGCTTGCGGCAACACAAGTCGGCGTTTTGAAAAGGCTTATCATTGTTGACATAGGCGAAGAAGACGATGAGGAGTACGAGCCTTTGGTGCTATTTAACCCGGAAATTCTGAGTTCTGAGGGAGAAATTGTTGCCGACGAAGGATGTCTCAGTATCCCTGATGTGACGGCGGAGGTGAAACGTCCGGAGAAGATTGTCGTTGAGGGAATTGATGTCCAGAGCAAATCTGTTCGCATTGAAGCCAATGGGTTGTTGGCGCTTGTGCTGCAACACGAAGTTGATCATCTTAACGGTGTGCTTTTTATTGACCGGATTAGTGGATTAAAACGGCAATTGCTGAAAGACGAATTGCTGAGAATACAGCAAGCTGAACGCCCCACTTAATGCTAAAACCTGCGCACTGTCTGCGGAGGTAAATTTATGTTAAAACAGAAACTTGAACCTACTCTACAGGCGAAACTGGACCGACTTTATGCATGTCTGCGTGCTTATGAAAAGGTTATCGTCGCTTTCTCTGGCGGCGTTGATAGCACATTTCTCGCGGAGGCGGCACAGCATGCCTTAGCGGATAATGCACTCGCTGTGACCGCTATTTCGGATTCCTATCCGATCCGGGAGATGAGAGCTGCGCAAGATATCGCCAAACAGATCGGGATTCGCTTCGAGACCGTCCACACGCAAGAATTAGACCTTGAGGGTTACGCAAGCAACCCGACCAATCGCTGCTTTTTTTGTAAGACGGAGTTATTCGATAAGCTGCGTCCGATCGCTGAAAAATATGATGTCGGAACGATCGTCTACGGCGCGATCCCAGACGATGTCGGCGACCATCGCCCCGGAATGGATGCCGCAAAGAGGATGGGTATCCAAGCCCCATTGATTGATGTCAACTTGGCGAAAGCAGAGATTCGCGAGATTTCAAAGGCGTGGGAACTCCCGACATGGGATAAACCGGCGTTTGCCTGCCTTTCATCTCGGTTTCCTTACGGCATGCGTATCACTCGCGAGTTGCTACGACAGGTAGATGCCGCCGAGCAATTTCTCTACGATTTAGGGATTCGGCAATTCCGTGTCCGGCACCACGGCGACCTCGCCCGAATTGAGTTGGAGGCGCAAGAGATTTCGAGACTGCTTTCAAAAACCGTGCGCCACGACATCAGCACACACTTTAAAACACTCGGGTATGCGCATGTCACGCTCGACTTGCAGGGATACCGTTCCGGTAGCCTAAACGAGGGGGTTATGACTTCTTAAGGGGGAGAAGAGGATGTACAAGATCAAAGGTATTAGCCTTAAGACGTACAAATCCACGAAAAAAATGCAACGGCAAAAGGGGCAATCGATTTCAACGGAACCTCCCGTTGAAAACAAGACGCTCACACGAGCTGAAAAGGAATTGTTAGCAAGAAAAATTCAAGAAGATCGCGACGAGAATATTAACAAAAGTTTTGTGGGGAAATCAAGTCCGGTCTACTTAACTATAACTGTGATCGGATTGATTGCACTATTTTTTGTTTTCATTGCTTGGGTCGTTAGCCAGTCATCATAAACCGTAAAAAATTTAACATGTCCAACCAACAAACACAACAACTTATCGGCGTAGACGCCTTCAGTTGGAAGAAATGGGATGCCTGCACGCACTGTGGACTTTGTCTACCCACCTGTCCAACGTATCGGGAATTAGGTTTAGAAACGGATTCACCACGAGGTCGGCTATACCTCATGGGGAGTGCCTTCAAAGATGAGGATGCCACTCCACTCAGCGAAGAATGGTCAGAATACATCTACCGGTGTTTAGATTGTCGCGCCTGCGAAACGGCTTGTCCTTCCGGTGTCCATTTCGGCGAACTCCTTGAACAGGCGCGTGCCATCTATGAACAGAATGCCCCCCGCTCAGCGGTTTATCGCTTCTGGACGAACCTCGTCTTCAAACAACTTCTGCCGAATAAAGAACGATTGGACCTAATCTTTGAGTTGATGTGGCTCTATCAGCGGCTCGGTATCCGATGGCTTGTCCAGAAAACGGGTATCCTGAAACTAATGGGACAACTCGGACAAATGGAATCCTTACTGCCGAAGATCCCGCCGCCGCAACTGAAATATACAATACGCGACATTACACCCGCTGAAGGCGAAACTCGGTATCGTGTCGGATTCATACCCGGGTGTATTATGAATCAGGTTTTCACGGAGACGAATGTCGCGACGATCCGGGTCTTAGCACAGAACGGTTGCGAGGTCGTTACGCCACGACAACAGACCTGTTGTGGCGCGCTACACCTTCATAACGGCGTGCGAGATGTCGCTTCAGCTCTCGCTAAACAGAACATTAATGCATTTGAAGAGGCGAATTTAGACGCGATTATTATTAACTCTGCCGGTTGTGGTGCAACCCTTAAAGAATACGATGCACTCTTAGAAAACGATGCCGTTTACGCGGCGAAAGCGGAACGTTTCAGTCATAAAATGCGTGACATCAGTGAATTCTTAGCCGAAATTGAGATGATGCCGCCGACAGGAGAAATCAAGAAACGTGTTACCTATGATGAACCGTGTCATCTCCTTCACGGACAAAGTGTGAAGATGCAGCCTCGTAAAGTCCTTGAGTCGATACCAGGACTTGAGTTAATTGAGTTAACCGAATCCGAATGGTGTTGTGGGAGCGCGGGGATCTATAACATCACACAGCCAGAACTTTCGCAGGAGATTCTGGAACGGAAGATGATGCACATCGCTGAAACCGATGCGGATATCGTCGCAACCGGAAATCCGGGCTGCTTGCTTCAGATTCAACTCGGTATCCAGAAACATGGGTTGCCTATGAAAGCGATGCATCCCGTAAATCTCTTAGACTATGCCTATCGTGGTATCGCCCCGGAGGATTTTTTGCCTGAGCAGTAGTGAAAGAAGTGTTCTATGTAAGGGAACGTCAATATAAGTTGTTTTGTGTTAAAATTAGCCGCGAAAACGTAGCCTGCATTCTCACTGCGAAGCAGGCGCGGGCGGATACACGGAAGAGACGCTTCAAATTCATCTGACCGAACTGAAAAGTAATTTAAAAAGAATGTTTTTATCAGATAAAGATATTATTGATTATATGGACAAAGGGAAGATCAAAATCTCCCCCGCGCCCGACTTGGAAACACAACTCGGTAGTTGTTCCATTGATTTCAGATTGAGCAATACTTTCCGTGTGTTTGAGCATAGCAAGTACCCGTATATTGATCTCGGCACAGAGATTGATACCGACGATTTGATGCGGAAGGTTGATGTTCCTGATGGTGATGCTTTCACAATGCAACCGGGTGAGTTTGTCTTGGCAGCAACGCAGGAGAAACTTGAGTTGGCAGATGATGTGATGGCACGGCTTGAAGGCAGAAGTAGTTTGGGGAGGCTCGGCATTATTGTCCATAGTACTGCCGGTCTTTTTGACCCGGGCTGGATCGGTATTCCCACTTTGGAGTTAGGAAATCTTGGGCGTATGCCGGTCAAATTATACCCGGGTATGCGGATCTGTGCGTTTACCTTTGCGCGGCTTTCTTCACCCGCACGTGTACCGTATCAACTCAAACCGGCGAACAAATATGCCGGGCAGGACGGTCCTGAAACGAGCCGATTCGCCAAAGATATTGAATTCTCAGAGGAATAACTTCAAAATCGCGGTTTTGATAGATGTACGGTGCTATGCGCAAAAAATGTGCAATGCTATGCCTAATAATTTAGCAGGATTTCGGAGTTTTTGATATGCGGCGTGACAAAACAGAGTAGCAGCAGACCATTTCACGCCAACTTTCCGTCTTAGGTCGCTGTAATTCGTAGGTTTACACGAAAATTTGTCTATTTTCGTCAATTAATGCTGTCCTATGTTTAATCACCGTTGATTGGCATAAATTTTGCTTACCTATTCGGTAAGACACTCGTCAAATGGTATGAGTTGTGCATTCAATTGACGAATCAAGGACATTTTTCTGAGTTATTGAAGCGGGATTTTAGGGAAGCCACAGGGGCTTGTGCCTCGTCTTCCCCGCGCCGTTTCATCAGATTGTAGTCTCGGTCTCCGGATCGAGGAAGTTTTGAGTTTTGATAGCAAGTTTCGGCTCCCAAGTTATGCCGAAATAGGAGGATATGTGAATGACACCAAGTGAGGTGGTTGCACTTGCAAAAGAGAATGATGTAAAGATCGTCGACCTCAAATTCATGGATCTGCCGGGCATGTGGCAACACTTTTCCATGATGGCAGAGGAGTTGACCGAAGACCTGTTTGAAGAAGGCGCAGGTTTTGATGGTTCGAGTATCCGTGGTTTCCAGGCGATTAACGAGAGCGATATGTTGCTCTTTCCGGATCCAACGACTGCGCTTATTGATCCCGTCTGCAAGGTGCCGACGCTCAGTATCACGTGTAACATTAAAGACCCAATCACATTGGAAAATTACACGCGCGACGTACGGCATATCGCACAGAAAGCAGAAGCCTATCTACAGTCCACAGGCATCGCAGATACGAGTTACTGGGGACCTGAGGCAGAATTCTATCTCCTGAACGATATCCGCTACGGACAGAACCAGAATTCTGGTTTCTATCATGTTGATTCCGTTGAAGGCAGCTGGAATTCCGGACGTGAAGAGAACCCGAATCTCGGTTACAAACCGCGCTACAAAGAGGGATACTTCCCGGTGCCGCCTTCAGATACGCTTCAAGACCTCCGTTCGGAGATCTGCCTTAAGCTGATGGAAGCTGGCGTTGATGTGGAAGTTCACCACCACGAAGTGGGAACCGCAGGGCAAGGCGAGATTGACATCCGCTTTGGTGAGTTAACCGCGACTGGCGATAAGATTGCATTGTATAAGTACATCATCAAAAATATGGCACGTGAAAACAACCTTGTTGCTACCTTCATGCCGAAACCGCTCTTCCAAGATAACGGTTCCGGGATGCACGTGCACCAGAGTCTCTGGAAAGATGGAAAGAACGTCTTCTATGATCCGCAGGGATATTCGCTCCTCAGTGAGGACGCGCTCTATTACATCGGTGGTTTGCTCGCGCATGCCCGCTCTCTCTGTGCAATCATCGCGCCAACAACTAACTCTTACAAACGATTGGTTCCAGGATATGAAGCACCTGTGAACATCGCCTACTCGCAACGCAACCGTAGTGCATGTGTCCGTATTCCTGTCTACTCAAAGAGTGAAAAGGCGAAACGGGTTGAGTTCCGGACACCGGATCCATCTTGTAATCCTTACCTCGCTTTTAGCGCACTGCTCATGGCAGGGCTTGACGGTATACAGAACCGCATCCATCCGGGTGATCCGCTTGATAAAGACCTTTATGACCTCGAGCCGGAAGAGTTGGCAGACATTGAGTCCACGCCAGTCTCCCTCGGCGATTCCTTGGATGCCTTAGAGAAAGACCACGAATATCTCCTCAAGGGCGACGTGTTCACGCAAGATGTTTTGGATGTCTGGATTGATTATAAACGTGAAAATGAGGTCGATGCAATAAACATGCGGCCCCATCCGTATGAATTCTTCCTCTATCACGATATTTAGATCGTGTGAACGAGGTTTTGAAGAATGCTCTATAGGGCGGATCCCGTATCCGCCCATCCTACTTGTATTATAAACCTTGAGGGCAAAGATTGTAAGCCCTGATTGAAAGGCAAAGCTGCCATACAAACGTATTTACTTTTTTAGCAAGGAGAATCGCATGAAAAAGCTAGAATGTATTATCCGCCCCTTCAAGTTGGAGGAGGTCAAAGAGGCCCTCAGCAGTGTGGGTGTTCGGGGCATGACAGTCAGCGAAGTTCGTGGATTCGGGCGCAGCCGTGGGCATACCGAATTGTACCGCGGTAGCGAATATACGATCGAATTTGTCCCGAAATTAAAAATCGAAATCGTTGTAGCGGAAGAAAATGTTGACAAAGTCGTCGAAGCCGTGCAACAGGCTGCCGCCACCGGCAAGATCGGGGACGGCAAAATCTTCGTGCTGCCCATCGATGAAACTATCCGTATCCGTACAGGTGAAAGAGGGCCTGCCGCTGTTTAACTTTCTATTCTATTTTTCCCCGGAGGCGGGTCCCCATGCCCGTCTCTTTATTTTTTAAGGCATACGCCCGCTGCACACTAATCCAATAACGAAGCCACGAGCGTTTCCATTGCTGGCACTGTTCCGACAGCCGGTAGGGATGAGATTGCCGCCCAAGTTTCGTAACCACCCTCCTCTATCAATGCCTTATCTGTGCAGATATAACCGATATATCCATTTGCCAAGCTGACGAGGAACGTCGGATTCGCATCAGATGCCGATTTGATGTTCATTCCGGTCTCAACGAAAACTTCTCCGGGCAGTGCCACAATCGCCGCTTCACCGAGACGTATCACCTGAACAGGCGCGCTCATCTGCGCTGGCAACTTCGCCAAACGTTGACATTCACGCGCGTAGACATCAACCAGTGCCTGCGGTATCGGCTGCCCAACAACCCAACTAAATGGACCTGTCTCGTAGGCATCGTAAGTTCCTTGCGGCACGGACAGCACCTGCTCGGCAACTTCAAGGTCTCCGGCGGTAATCTGTTTGGGTTGGAATGTCAGCGTGGCAAGGTTTCCACTGAGGTCGAGTGTGTCGTGCATCTCCATAAACTGCATTTCAGTGATAAAATGCCCCGCAAGGACGTTCGCCATTTTCACTGCTTGTCGGTGTCCGCTCGCTGTCCATTTCGTCTGCCCACTGAAGTCGGTATTGTTAATCTGCCCCGATGCGGCGTTCCAGAGAAGTGAGATGCATGTATCCCCCAAATAGTGTTGCATGAGCCGATCGAAATGCCCAAAATAGTCGGCGGAGAGGGCATTGCCGTTATCCGTACCGATGTAGTGGAGCGAAAAGTTAGCAACCGCGGAGATAGGTGTACCATCATCGGCTTCGACGAACATCATCGCTAACTCTGGATCTATCGTCCCGGTAGGTTCCACAAGATCTGGGTTATTGACACCGGGGTTAAAACGGACGGTACCATCCTTCATGTGCCACCGCCGATTGAAAGTGATGCGATCCTCATTGACGCTGGCGAACCCTACACGTGCGGGTTTAAGTCGCCATACTGCGAGTTCAACCGCATCGGCGATTTTCAGTGGCACCCATTCGGTGTAACCTGTATCCTCATCAACGCCGAGCAGATCAGCAACAGCGACGGCGGTATGGGTATGCGTCGCGTTCACCAGAACGTGCGCTGCCGGGATGCCACATCTATCAGCAATACGTGCTTTAGCTGCGTTTGCTACCTTCTCCGGTATAGCGATGAGATCGCATGTGACGATTGCGATACGCGTTGCTCCGTTATCGATGACAACGGCTTTTGCAAAGAGTTCATCATCAACATTTTCAGCGTATCTCGGTCGGAACCCGCCTGGTATCCGTGTGCCAAGCGGTGGTGTGATATTCGCGGTCGCGCTCCCTGCTTTAAGAGTTGTTTGCATTTTTTTAACTTTCCTTGCGGATAAACAACGGAATCTGAGGTTTTAACGTTTTCCGTGTTTGAATCGCCCTCCACTTCGTTTCGGGCTTGGTTTTTGGTGTTCTTGATTGGGTTACTCTCCTTAATGCGAAACTTGTGAGGAATTAAGACTGATCTCAGCGAACTGGAACCGCACCAACAATTATTTTTTCCCTTTCGTCATGACTGTAACCTTGGGATACCGTTTGAGATTTCTGGTTTCCGATCAATACGAAATGGGTGAATGTCGAAAACGGTTTCGCCGTCCAAGGTAAGTTCGCTCATAATGCGTCCGACAAGAGAACAAAACTTAAAGCCGTGGCCTGAAAAACCTGCCGCAATCAGTAAATCTGGACAGTCTGGATGTGTGTCGATAATAAAGTCCTCATCGGGGGTTTCAGTATAGAGGCAGACCTCGGCGTGCGTGGTTTTCCCAAGTTCGGGGATACGTTCCTGCACGTATGCATCTATGTGCGCAATGTAGTCCGTGTCCGGTGTACGTTCGCACGTATCAGGCGAAACGATTTGCCCCCTTCCGTGGCGCGCCATTTTTACGCCGGAGCCAAATGCGGGGATGCCGTAGAGGAATTCGCCATCTTCCGTTGCTTCTGTGAAGACTGGAAACCTGTCTGCTTGGAAACGGTTCGTGTCTGTTGGTTGGTAGTAGCACACCTGCTGTTTTGTAACGGTGAAAGGAAGATTCAGTTCTGAGAAAAGTTTCCCTGTCCACGCACCTGCGGTTACAACGACCTTTCTACCCTGAAACTGTTCATTTTCGGTACAGACGGTTGGGACATCTGCCTGCCAATTAATGTCGATTACGGTGGTATCTTCTCGGACTGTTGCACCGTGTTGTTCAGCCAATTGCAAATGCATAGCGACACACTCGGAAGCATGAAGGAAACCGGTGTCTTTCTGATAGAGGATGTCCATATCATTCGACACTCGGAACTGCGGAAAACGTTCCCTCAATTGCGCCGCACTCCACCACTCGGATTCAACACCAGCGGCATCTAAACTCTGCCGCGCTGCGCGTCCGTACGGATTCCCGCTGACACCGAGACACACGCTCCCTGTGATGAACAGCAGCGGTTTCCCCGATACGGATTCAAGATCACGCCATTCAGCGTAGGCGGTTTTCATCAATTCAGTGTAGAAGGCTTTATCGTAGAAGAAACGGATGATGCGGGTTGGACCATGCGAACTGCCGAATGTGTGTCCGCGTTGGAACTGTTCTAAAATGAGCACATTGGCACCCGATTTAGCGAGATGATATGCGGTCGCGCTGCCCATCCCGCCAGCACCGATGACGATTACATCGTAGATATTTTTAATTATCCCTTGCGGTTCGGTAAGGCGAATTTGTGCATTCACGTGCCTTCCCGTATATCCGCCCTCCACTACGTTACGGGCTACTCCATCTGAGTTATCTTTAACTGGCGAAGATAGAGTTGATATCACCCAGTCAGAATTATATCCAAGTCGCTACCTTTGTAGTACACGCGTTTAGTAAAATTTCCGTAGGTTGGGTTGAACGGATACCACCAAAAACCGTAAAGATCATAGGAAAACGGAGTTTTCTCCATACACGCCCATCAACCAGAGATCGAGTGAAACCCAACGCTTTGTTGTGATCTGCTGGGAACTCTGAGGGTATGAAGTTGGGTTTCACTATGTTCTTGAGTCCATATCACGCCTATTGAATTTGAAGTGTGTTTGAAACGCCAACATCTGCTCTCTTAACGCCGTTCTACCCAACCTACGGGTGTATTACCCATGAAGCGGAAACGGGTTCGGCACAGTCGTGAAATTCTGGTAGCGATCTTCACCGCGCAGCAGAATCGGTTTCCAAGGACGTTTCAATGAATTATCCTCTGCCTGTCTCACCGATGGGGCTATGTAGCGAACTGTTAACCCGCATCGCCGCCGCGTAGAATGATTTGGTAAACTCCCGTGTATCATCTGTCCGTGGTGGATGGACATTTCACCTGCTTTCAATACCAGATCAAAAGCGGTCTCTGCTTCCGCTTCGGTAACAGGTACTTCCTGATTGATACTCAGTAGGTTGCCTTCTTGTTCAGATTTTCCGTGTTCTTGTATGCCACGCTGATGGCTGCCGGGGATCACCTGCATGCAGCCGTTGCCTGTGTCGCTGTCGTCTATGGCGTACCAAGCGGTAATCGCATCTGGTGGTTCGAGTCCCCAATACGTTACGTCTTGATGCCATGCGACGAACTTCTCACGCGGTCCGTATTTGCAGAAAAAATGCGTCGCTAACAACATAACATCGGGGCCAATGAGTGCCTCGATGACCTCCACAATTTTCGGATGTGTGGCGAGTTCCCAGATAAATTGATAGTCGAAATGCCAATCAATGAGACCGATTTCGCATTTTTCTTTCCCAACTTCTGCTTCTAATGCATTGTAAGCGTGCTGATAGCGTGTTGCTTCGGTTTCGTCGGCAATATGGATACCGGTCAAGAATCCGTCTTTTTGGTAGTTTCCGAGGAGTTGTCCGTTTGTCGTTTCCATGAGATATCCTCTTTTAAGGGAGTTTTGGAAGTTCGCACTGTCGAAACCATTGTGAATCTTCCGGTGGCGATTCGTTCGGGTTTTTCAGCGTTTCAAAGGTCTTCAAGGCAGGTGACACTGTTTCTGCCCATATCTGTTCGACTTCCTGAAAGGTTACAGGACAGCGTTCAGAAATATCCAGTTCTGCGTAATCAGCCAGCAACGCATTCATCTTTTCGCCAAGCCATTTGACTTCATCGTTCACCATCCGTTCACCGATGCGCCGGTCGGAATCGGAAGCGTTTGACCCCATGGCGAAGTGCGGTCCTTCTGCATCCGCTGCAGGCATCCGCGACATATCAACGCATTCCGGTTCCAATGCCCAGAGGAGCGAAGTTTCAACTCTGCCGGCGTGATCGCCACCGTTACCCTGACGATCAAACCCCGGTGTATTCGCCTCGAAGTCAGGAAGTCCATAAAGTCGCATAGCGAAGTGGGGTTGGATTAAAGATAAAAGGGTCTTGAGGTCCTGCCAATTCGGTCCGTAGTGTCCGGTGAGAAAGATAGCAGCGTGGAATCCGAGGGCATCAGCAGCACGGGCGTGATAACACACATTTTTGAAGTGTTGCCACGCTGGCATGGCAGTGAGCCAGCTCCGTGCTTCGCCGACATTCCGATGTGCCCAATTCGCATACATGCCGTGTTCATGGATGTGCCAATAGTCGGGCGGTGCGACGATGCCGCCGTGCGTATGCGCTGCACGGCAAGCGATGCCGTGTGCCTTCAGCGCGTCTAATCCGACTGTATTTTGCGGTCCATGCGGTTCGCAGAGTCCGTAGGTGAAATAGACGGCAGGACATGCATTGAACGCGGCTTCTAATTCGTCAGGGAACATCCGTTCCCAGCGTACCTCTTTTCGCATACAGATTTCCTTTTGAGTGGTTGTCAGTTATCGGTTATCAGTAGAAAGAGTGCGCCCGTTTTATTGGAAGCCGATAGTTAATATCATCCCATGTTTAGGGTTTGGCAGATTTTTTTCGCACCCGTGAGATGGGGTTGCAGTTCAAACGCCATCTTCAGCACAGTTCGTGCCTCCGGGAACCGATCAATCTCAACATAGAATTCGGCTATTTTTTTGTACATCCAAGCGGTCTCGCGTTTCGGGAGTCTGAGCGCGCGGATTTTTGTCAACGGAATATGACATGTGTGGTCGTGACCTTCAACGCTGAAGTGGTAGAGATAGATAAATTTAAGGCGATCTTTGACTTCTCGAATAAAGTGTTTGAAGCAGGGGCGTTTTGCCTCAGCGGACAATAAGGACTCGTACATCAGCATCGCTTGTTCAATCTTTTGATGCCGTTCAAGGGCGGAAGATGGATTTCCATTAGAGAATCCAAGTTTCTGATAGGCTTCAGCAATAAGAAACTCGCAATCACGACTCTCTTCGTAACTCAGGAAATCATCGATGCGCCACTCCTTCCCGATTTCTTGGAAGTGATGCCGTAGCTGCTCATACATAGAAATGCCGGTTTCATAGTTTTGATGGAGCAGCGCATGCAACAGCAATTCTAACTTAGCGTAGTTCTGATTGAGTCTACTGAGTCTGTCGAAATACGCACCGTTTGCTTTTTGCTGCCGTTCAATCGTCTGTAGCGTCCGATCATAGTCAGATTTCTGCTGCACGTCGTGGAGCGTATTATAAGCGTTACAGACTTCTCGGAACATCTGTTCTGCAAAAGCGGTCTGCTCCGGATTTTTATCAGGATGGTAGCGTTTTGCGAGTTTCCGATAGGCACTCTTTATTTCGTTGGCGGTTGCATCCCGCCCGATCTCTAAGATTTGATAGTAGTCTGGAATTTGCATTATAAATACGGAGTTCTTTTAGATACGGTATTATAATTCCATATATTCCAGAATTTGTCAAGCGGAAATTGGGAGGTTTAAAGTTGGAAAGCAGTGCTTGGTGATTTCGCCTAACATTGCTGGTATAACAAGGGGCGAGAATTCCTCATTAGTGAAGGTGGATGGCGAATCGGTGGTTTTGGTCTTATTCAAATGTCGTTTCCATTCATCATACTTTTCTTTTTTTTGAAACGTCAGGTGTTCATCTGTCGCCCTATCAGGCTTATTTTCCAGATTTAGAAGACGCAATTTTTCCGATTTCCACTGCTGCAGCACGTTCCGTGGTAGAGAACCGGCGAGGTGGAATGTAACAAAGAAAATTGCCCCGAAAGAAGTTGTGGTTTATTCCTATAATACTTCACGCAAAAAACGTGCGGTGTGCGATTCTTGGACCTTCGCGATTTCCTCTGGGGCACCCATCGCAACGACTTCCCCGCCGTTTTTGCTGCCCTCTGGTCCCAAGTCGATGATCCAGTCAGCGGATTTGATAACGTCGATGTTGTGTTCGACAGCGATGATCGTGTTGCCTGCATCGACGAGTTTGTTCAGCACCTTGAGGAGTTTTTGGATGTCGTCAAAGTGGAGACCTGTCGTCGGTTCGTCCATGATGTAGAGCGTTGAACCGGTTGTACGGCGTGCCAACTCTTTTGCGAGTTTGACGCGCTGTGCCTCGCCACCGGAGAGCGTCGTTGCTGATTGTCCGAGTTGGATATACCCCAACCCGACATCCGCTAACATCTGGAGTGTCCGACAGATACGTGAATTATCGCTGAAGAATGTGAGTGCCTCATCTACTGACATATCTAAGACTTCGGCGATATTTTTACCCTGATAACGGATCTCAAGCGTTTCGTCGCTGTAGCCGGTGCTATTACACGCCTCGCACGGCATCCACACGTCGGGTAGGAAATGCATCTCAACACGATTGAAACGGTGACCTTCACAGACATGACACTGTCCGTAAGAGAGGTTGAAACTGAAGTTGCCAATACTAAATCCGCGCATCTTTGCGTCGTGTTGTTCGGCAAAGAGTTCTCGGATCTTCGTGAAGAGGTCGGTATAGGTGGCAGGATTAGAACGCGGTGTTTCGCCGATCGCTTTCTGGTCTACGTTGATGAGCCGCTTGACTTGGGTAACGCCGCGGATGCTTCGATACTCCGGTCGTCCATAATCGTTATATATGGGTCCCTGCTCTCTCTCATTGATATGGTCCATATACTCGTCAATATCGCTGGTCTTGGTAGAACTACGACTCTCAAGTGCGGGCTTTAGGGTGCCTTCAAGGAGAGAGCTCTTTCCACACCCTGAAACACCCGTTACACAGGTGAGCGTACCAAGGGGTATCTTAACATCAATGTCTTTGAGGTTGTTTGTTTTCACACCGTATATTGCCAACGTTTTGCCTGTACCTTTACGTCGATCCTTTGGAACAGGAATCTCTACTTCATTGGAGAGATAGGCTTGCGTCAATGATTTAGTGGAGGACGACTCCTGTACAGGATTGGTACCGTCAGTGAAGGTATCCGGTGTGCCGATAGCCACAATTTTACCGCCTGCTTTGCCTGCCTTAGGACCGAAGTCGATGACATGATCAGCGGCTAATATGGTATCGCGGTCGTGTTCAACGACGAGGACGCTGTTGCCGATATCGCGAAGTTCCTTGAGTGCGTTGATGAGACGTTCCTGATCGCGCGGGTGTAGTCCAATGCTCGGTTCATCAAGAATATAGGTTACCCCGGTGAGACCACTACCGAGTTGGCTTGCGAGTTGGATTCTACGCATTTCGCCACCCGAAAGTGTCGGTGCTCCACGGTCCAACGCGAGATAGCCGAGACCGATGTCTTCTAAGAACTGAAGGCGTATCTGAATTTGCTGGAGGACTTCGGCTTCAAACTCAGGTGAGGTATGCACATGGAGCGCAGGATGCGTGGCTCTGGAGGTTGACACGCCTTTCGCGACAGAGAGATCATTCCTATCATTTTGTGCAGCACTGCCGACTTCCGCTTCAATCTGTTTCAACCGGACGTTGAAGAATTCAATGATTTCGGTAATTGAGAATGCCATCAATTCCGAAATGGTTGTATCCTCAAAAATGACGCAGCTCGGGAAAGGTTTCAATCGGGTGCCGTGACATTGGTTACATGGGTCGTGTGGGAAATGTGTATTCTTCCCGCGTCCATCGCAGAAGTCGCATGCCCCCGTTTTGTTGTTAAACGAAAAGTGGCGTGGTGTCAGTTGCCCGAAATTGTTACCACAAGAAGCACACATCGCGTGTTCGCTGAAGAATTTTTTAACAGGGGCCTCCTGCTCTGGAGTTTTCGTTCGTTTCTGTTTAGATCTGTTGGTTCTTGTAACTGCACGGGCACTGGACTGGCTCTCTTGAATCAGGACAAATCCACCGCTTTGGAGGAGTGCCAACTCGACTGCTTCCGTGAACCGGCTCTTTTCTTCGTCAACAAGTTCGACACGATCAATAACGATAAAGACTTCATGAGGGATCCCTTTACTGAGTTTGGGAGCTTCATCGAGTCGGTGAATTTCGCCATCAATTTGGACGCGTGCGAAACCTGCACGTTGTAATCGGCTGAATACATCCGCATACTCTTCGTTTCCCTTCAGACCGTAAGGGGATTCACTGGCATTGATGTCAATAACTTTGCCTCTTGCTATACGTGTCGCAGTTTCCGAAATAATCATAAAGTTTGTGAGCGGCGCGAGAACATCTACCCTTTTTTGCGGAAGATGTTCAAAAACCTGTTGCGTTATTTGTTCTGCGTCTTGGGTCTGAACTTCTTCAAGGCAATCTGGGCAGTAAGGTTTACCCCATCTGGCGTAAAGCGTGCGAAGTCCATCGTGTATTTCGGTGATCGTTGCGACCGTGGAGCGTGGATTTTGACCTGCACTCTCGTGCGAAATTGCGATGGCGGGTGAAAGCCCCTCAATTTTTGAGACTTTCGGTTTCTCCATCTGTCCAATAAACTGGCGGGCATAGGTGCTGAGTGTTTCGATATAACGCCGCTGCCCTTCAGCGTAGATAGTATCAAGCGCGAGGGATGTCTTTCCAGAGCCGCTGACACCTGTCAATGCCGTCATTTTTCGATGCGGGATATCGATGTCCACATTTTTGAGGTTATTTTCCGTAGCACCTTGCACAGCGATTGCTGTCCGTTTTTCTTCTGCTTGTTCAAATGTGTCAGCAAGTTCCGGTTCAATGCGCCGTTGCTTCGCATCACGCCAGATATCGAAATCACCACGGAGCGCTTGTCCGGTGTAAGATTCGGGCATCTCAGCAATCTGTTCAGGTGTGCCTTCGGCTACGATAGTACCACCGCCAACACCGCCTTCCGGTCCTAAGTCGATAAGATAGTCCGCGGAGTTGATGACCTCAAGGTTGTGCTCTACGACGACAACCGTGTTGCCATCGTCTACGAGTCGATGCAGGATGGTCAGCAGTTTATTTACGTCGTCAAAATGCAACCCCGTTGTAGGTTCATCAAGGATATAGAGCGTCTTGCCGGTGCCACGTTTCGAGAGTTCTCTTGAAAGTTTAATACGTTGCGCCTCTCCACCTGAAAGCGTCGGTGCGGGTTGTCCAAGTTTAATGTAATCCAGGCCGACATCGTGGAGTAATTTTAAACCCCTTGCGATTCTTGGAATATCGGCGAAGTGGATGAGTGCGGTATCAATATCCATTTCGAGGACTTCGGAGATGTTTTTCCCTTTGTATTTTATCGCGAGGGTCTCATTGTTAAAGCGTTTCCCGTTGCACACCTCACACTCCACCCAGACATCAGAGAGGAGTCCCATATCAACTTTTTTCGCCCCGTTACCGCTACAGGCTTCGCATCTGCCGCCGCTAACATTGAAACTGAACCGCCCCGGTTTATAGCCTCGTAATTTTGAATCGGGCAAGCCAGCATAGAGTGCGCGAATCGCATCAAACACTTTTGTATAGGTCGCAGCGTTGGAGCGCGGGGTTCGGCCGATAGGTGCCATGTTAATATTGATAATCTTGTCAATAACGTTGGAGATAGGCACGCCTTTTTCTTCGATGATACCTCGAATGTCGTCATAATCACCCGGGACAGTCTTTGCTTTCATGAGATCGCGGGCGAGTGCGTTGTAAAGAATATCGTGAATTAGGGAACTCTTTCCAGAACCGCTGACACCGGTTACGCAGCAGAGCGTGCCGACTGGTATTTTCGGACTGATCTCTTTAAGATTGTTTTGACGTGCGTTGCATATTTGTACCCATCTGTCCCCTGTTGGGCGGCGGGATTCAGGCTGGATAATCACCTTATCGCCTCGGAGATATTGCGCGGTCAGTGTGTTGCTCTCTTTGATGAATTGCGCTGGTGTCCCGATGTCCGTTATTTTTCCGCCTTTGATGCCCGCGCCAGGGCCGAAATCGACGATCCAGTCGGCGACCAACATAGTTGCCTCATCGTGTTCAACAACAATAACCGTGTTGCCCTGATTCCGCAAATTGAGGAGGGTCGTGAGCAGCCCCGCGTGGTCGCGTGGATGTAAACCGATACTCGGTTCATCAAGCACGTAGGTAACATCACGTAACCCTGCGCCCACCTGACTGGCGAGGCGGATGCGTTGCGCTTCGCCGCCGGAAAGTGTCGGGGCAGGACGCGCGAGCGTCAGATATCCCAAACCTACATCCATTAAGAAGCCGAGCCGTCCTCGAATTTCCTTTAAGAGTTCCTCCGCGATGAACGCCTCGCGTTCTGGAAGCTCCAACGCTGTGAAGAATTGCGTTGCATCCTGAATAGACATTTCAAGGATATTGGTTATGGGCGTATCATCTATTGTTATAGCTTTTATCCAAGAATTAAGTCGGGTTCCCTCACATTCCCGACAGGGCATTTTGACGAAGTAATCAGGGAAATCATTTTCATCGGCTTCATCATCATCTTCAAAGTAATACTTCTGTTCTTCAGCGGGGATAATACCGTGAAAGTGGACGCGATATCGCCGACGTTGTTTTCGTTTTTTTTGTGTGTTTTTCCCAGCGGTAGTGATCGTGAGGACAGCGTCCCCGGTGCCGTAAAGGATAGCGTGCTGCTGTTCTGGTGTGAGTTCCTTCCAAGGGGTCTTGATGTCAAATCCGAGGTGTTTTGCGAGTGCTTCGGCGATGGCTTTCTCTGTCGCTCGTTTTTGTTTGTTAAGAGGTCCCCATAGACTTATAGCCCCTTGCATGATGGAGAGGGTATCATCAAGGATGATCAACTGCGGTAAGATTCCCATTTGCACACCGAGACCCCTGCAGTTTCCGCACATGCCATCAGGATTGTTGAAAGAGAAGTGGCGCGGTTCCGGTTTCACAAAACTAATCCGACAGTGCGAACAGGTGTAGTCTCTACTAAAGAGCAGGTCATCTTCTTCTGCAAGAAATGGGGATACCTCACCTTCAGTCGGAATGACTTGCACGAGCATGCTCCCGTCTCCGCGAGCGAGTGCTGTGTTCACGGCTTCGGTAACGCGCGGTTCGATACCGTCTTTAATAATGACCCGATCGATGACGAGATCGATATCGTGGCGTTGATTACGGCTGAGGGCGAAGCCTGGGCGAATTTCGTGTATTTCGCCGTCAACGCGTAATCGGGCAAAACCCGCGCTACGTAGGTCTTCGATCTCTTTTTCATGCGCCCCGCGGGAACCTCTGGCGATTGGGGCTAAGATGATGAGCCTTGTACGTTCCGGGTAGTTGAGCAAAGTATTGACGATGTCCGCGGCGGTTTGCGAACCGACTTCACGTCTGCAGTCGGGACAGTGGAATTGTCCGACACGCGCATAGAGCACACGCAAATAGTCGTAGATCTCAGTCACGGTGGCGACCGTGGATCGTGGATTATGTCCTGTTGATCCCTGACTGATAGCAATAGAAGGGGATAATCCGACGATCTCGTCTACATCCGGTTTGCCGAGTTGCCCTAAGAATTGCCGCGCGTATGCCGATAGGGATTCAATGTATCGCCGTTGTCCTTCAGCATAGACAGTATCAATCGCCAGTGAAGATTTACCGGAACCGCTAACGCCGGTGAAGACGATGAGTTTATCTTTTGGCAGTTGGATGTCAATATTTCTTAAGTTGTGTTCTCGCGCACCTTGTACGTGAATTGACTCTTCTGTCATTTTTTAACTATTTGGCTCCTGGTCTGCCTTCCACTTCGTTTCAGGCAGGTTTTTGATTAATTCTCGACTGGGTTGGAGGTGATGAAGTTTTTTATTCAGAAGAACACAGTTAAATATCTACAAAGTCGCCTAATTCCTTAAGTTTACGGGCATCTCTGCGCCAGTCGGCTTTAACCGTTACATACAATTCTAAAAAGACCCGGGCATCTAAGAATTTTTCAATATCGGTTCGTGCGAGTTCCCCAATGCGTTTGATTAACTTACCCCCTTTGCCGATGATAATTTGCTTCTGTGTCTGCCGTTCTGCGTAGACGATGGCGCGGATATAGATAATTTCACCTGATTTGTTCGTCTGGCGTTTTTCAAACTCTTCGATCACAACAGCGGAAGCATAAGGGATCTCGCGTTGCGTCAGGAGCATGATTTTCTCACGGACGGTCTCGGCGATGAAAAACCGTTCCGGGAGATCGCTGAGTTGATCCTCTGGAAAATAGTGCGGACCAAGGGGTAGATAGGCTTCAATCTGCTCAAGAAGAAGTGGGATGCCATCGGCAGTTAAGGCAGAGATCGGGATGATATGCGCAAATTCAAATTTTTGGCTGTAGTCTTCAAAGATAGGAAGGAGCGTCCGTTTTTCGACGAGATCTACTTTATTGAGAACGAGAATTGTTGTCGATTTAACACGTTTGAGGCGTTTTAGAATTGTATCTTCAATATCTGGGTTTCGGCGCGTGACATCAATCACGAAGAGTACGACATCAGCATCCGCTAAGGCATTGTATGCTGTTTTGACCATTTCGCTCTGTAAGCGATATTTAGGGTTCATCAGCCCGGGGGTATCGACAAAAATGATTTGATGGGTGTCCGTGGTGAGAATACCACGAATCTGGTTACGCGTTGTCTGCGGTTTCGGGGTGACGATCGCTAATTTCTGCCCCAAGATAGCATTAAGCAACGTCGATTTCCCGACGTTAGGCGCGCCGATAATGCTAACGTAACCAGATTTGAAGTTTTGGATTTCGTCCATAATTATTAAAGGGGGATGCTTTTAGTAGAACGTGTTAATATAGATAGGACTTACGCAAAAAGCAGTAATTTCGGTATTTTTAACCCCCTAAATCCCCCTTATCAGGGGGACTTTAAGAGAGAATGCGTAAGTCCTAATAGACTCTCAATTTGCGTAAACAGAATCTATTCTGATACTGTAAAAGTTAACAATTATTATACCAGATTCGCGGGCAAAAAGCAAGGAAAGTTTTAGGAGTCTGGTTAGGCGTTTTGTTCTTCAATTTGATGCAATGCCTCGCTGATGTAGCGGCGGATCCATTCGCTTTCGGTGGTTTCTGCGAGTGCGTTGAGCGCAGAGATGGCTTGCGGGTTCCCGATTCTCCCTAAGGCGACAACCGCAGCGGAGCAGACGGCTCTATCGTTATCTGTTATCGTGCTTATTAGTGCCTCTATCACCTGTACCGGTGGTGTTGAAAACCGATCCTCGGTGAGCCCTAATTCTCCGAGCGCGACAGCGGCGGCGCAGCGCATGTCGGGTTCTTCATCTTGTAGGAATGGGATCAGGACATCAATGGCGCGGGCATCACGGATCTTTCCGAGGGAGGAGATGGCGAATCGGCGGACGGTTGCGTTGTGATCGGTTAAGGCATCAATGAGCGGCGCGACAGCGTGGACATCGCCGACACCACCTAACCCTTCAGCAGCGTAGGCACGCATTTCGGCAGACTCTGATCGCAGCTTTCGCAATAACACGTGCGTCGGGATATACCGCCAATTCCGAACGGGGCCGTCTCGGTGTGAGAGCCAACTGATGAACTTGCGGGCTTTTTGTTGTAGGGATAGGCTTGAAGTAGCGTCTGCAGTTTCGCGGGTCATCGTGCCACCTCGCTTGCTATTTTTTAGGCTAAGCAACGAAAATTATAGCATATATTACAGTAGGTCGCAAGTTGTTTTTACCGCTCCCCTCGCAAACCCATCGAAAGAGCGTACCTGAATGGCAATTTTTCTCTGAATCAAGCATGCGTCAAGAGTCGTATTAAGAACCGCAACGACAGCGCACCAGATAGATCCAGGCGAAATTAGAGACTGATACCTAATTCCTTTGCAATGGTATAGACATCTTTATCGCCGCGACCGGAAAGGCATACGACGATGACTTTCTCTTTATCGAGTTTAGGTGCGAGTTCACGTAAATAAGCGATGGCGTGTGCGGATTCTAATGCAGGGATGATACCCTCTGTTTCTGATAACAACTGGAATCCTTCCACTGCTTCAGCATCGGTGATCGGGACGTATTCGGCTCTACCCGTTTCACGGTAATAACTGTGTTCCGGTCCGACACCGGGATAATCTAACCCTGCGGAGATCGAGTGGGCAGGCGTTATCTGACCGTCGTCTTCTTGCAATAGATAGCACTTCGCACCGTGAAAGACACCGACGCTGCCTGCAGTGAGTGGTGCGGCGTGTCGTCCGCTACGGATGCTCTCACCGGCGGCTTCTACGCCGATCATGCGGACAGATTCATCGGCATAGAACGGGTAAAACATACCGAGCGAATTGCTGCCACCACCGACACAGGCGACAACACAATCCGGCAGTGCCCCTTCTTGTTCTAATATCTGTGCCCTTGTCTCATCACCGATGACGGCTTGGAAGTCCCGGACGATCATTGGATAAGGGTGTGCGCCGACAACCGAGCCGAGCAGTAGGTAGGTAGTACGGACATTCGTGACCCAGTCGCGGAAACAGGCGTTGATCGCATCTTTGAGGGTACGCGACCCAGAATTAACCGGCACGACTTTCGTTCCCATCAACTGCATCCGAAAGACATTGAGTGCCTGCCGTTCTATGTCTTCCTCCCCCATATAGACTTCGCATTCCATATCAAATTTTGCGGCGACAGTGGCTGTTGCAACACCGTGTTGCCCTGCGCCGGTCTCGGCGATAATGCGTTTTTTGCCCATCCAGCGGGCAAGGAGGATTTGACCGATCGCGCTATTGATTTTATGTGCGCCTGTATGGTTAAGGTCTTCCCGTTTGAGATATATCTTTGCACCGCCAAGGGTTTCCGTCAGACGTTCGGCGTAATAAAGCGGGTTGGGTCGCCCGACATATTCGCGGAGGTAGTACCGGAATTCTTCTTGGAAATCGGTGTTATCTTTGAGTTGGTTGTAAGCATCTTCAAGTTCTAAGAGGGCAGGCATCAAGGTTTCGGGGACGTATCTACCCCCGAATTGTCCGAAATGGCCTGTTGCGTCAGGAAGTTGTTGCATCTAATTCTCCAATATGTATCGGTAATCTGAGTTTCTCCAGGCCCGGTAGGTTCGGTTTTGCGGTGTACTCACCTGCCCCCCTGGTAAGGGGGGATAAAGGGGGGTTGCGACCTGCATTCCTAACCTCACCGGACATCGTTAGGAAATTATCGAATTAATTTTTAGTCTTGATAAAGGTGCGTTATAATTTTTCTTTTTTCAGCAACTTGGCGCGGAGGTTTGGTTGCTCTAAAACCGATGGATTAACAACGGATTCCGGCAGCTGTCCTGTGAGCACTTGTGCCACACATCTGGCAGCGGTGACCTCCAGTTCAAAGATCGCATCTTCTGAGACAAATGCGGCGTGCGGTGTGACGACAACATTTTCAAGCGTGAGGAGTTCTTCATTTTCATTCGGTGGTTCGGTTTCCAAAACATCCAGCCCCGCACCGGCAATGGCTCCGTTTCGGAGTGCTGCCGTGAGCGCAGCGGTGTCTACAATACCGCCGCGCGCTGTGTTGACTAAGAACGCTGTCGGTTTCATCGCACGAAATTCGGCACTGCTGAACATACATTCTGTTTCTTCTGTCAACGGTGCATGGATTGTGATAAAGTCGGACGTTGCGAGGAGTTCAGGAAATGAGACCTTTTGTGCGCCCTGTTGCTGGATCCGCTTCGGATCTGTGCGCGGGGAGCAGACGTTGATTGTCAGTCCGAACGCTTTCGCTTTTGGGATAATCGCTTGCCCAATCCGTCCGAACCCGACGATACCGAGTGTTTTACCACGGATTCTGTGCATCTCCGGTCCGATGTTCTGGTCCCATACGCTGTTTCTAACAGCCCGGTCGAAGCGTGAAATTTTTCTGGCACACGCCAGTAGAAGTCCCATCGCGTGGTCGGAGACTTCATCGATACAGTAGGCTGGGACGTTTGTGACAACGATGCCTCGCTCGGTGGCGGCTTCCACATCAATGTTGTCGAGTCCAATGCCGTAGCGGGCAATAACCTGACACTGCTTCGCGGCGGTAATGACTGGCTCGCGAACAGGATTCCAACAGGTGAGGATACCGTCCACCATCGGTGCAAAGGCCTTAAGTTCTGCTGCGTCGCCGGTGTCCGCTGCGATAAGTTCTGCTCCGACCTCGGTAAGTACTTGTCGTTCGGGATCAATAGAGGCCCATGCGTAATCGGTGATGAGGATCTTCCAGTTGTTTTGCATATTTTAATTTTACCTTGCGGAAAAACGACGTGTGCTTGAACCACTGATGTGCCTTTCTTAAACCCGCCCTCCACTTCGTTACGGGCTACGGTTTCGGAAGGAAGCACAGTTTTTCTTTCTGCTGCGGAATCGAAAAACACATCTACAAGAAAACCTTACCCGGGTTCATTAAGTTGAGTGGATCCAAGGCGTGTTTGATGGCGCGCATCAGGTCTACTGCCTCTCCGTGTTCCTTTGCTAACGCGTTCCGTTTACCGACACCAACGCCGTGTTCACCCGTGCAAGTGCCGTCCATTTCTAAGGCGATGTCTACAATCTGATGGCTGAGTCGCTGCGCTTCTGCTAATTCGTCCGTGTTGTTGGGTTCGAGCGGAAAGACGACGTGAAAATTACCGTCGCCGACGTGTCCAAGAATTGACGGGACAAGATCCGATATAGCAAGCAGTCCTTTTGTCTTCGCGATACACTCAGCGAGCCGAGAAATCGGGACACACACATCGGTGACATAACCTACGGAACCGGGACGGCGGTTGAGTGCGGCGTAATAACTATCGTATCGGGCTTGCCAGAGGTGTTTACGTTCGTTTTCGTCTGTTGCCCATCGAAAATCGCCACTGCCGTGCGTTGCTGCGATTTTGCCAGCAATCTCGGAACTCTCGGCGACGGTATGTTCGGACCCGTGGAATTCAAAGAAGAGCGTCGGTGCGACTTCGTAATCTAATCCTGCATACTTGTTGACGGCATCCATCTGAAGTTCGTCCAGCAGTTCAATGCGGGCGATATTGATACTTGTATCCATCATTTTGATAACAGTATCTACCGCTGCGGCGACGGTCGGAAAGGCACAAACCGCCGCGGCGACCGCTTCCGGCAACCGTGTTAATTTGAGTGTGATCTCGGTAATGATCCCCAGTGTGCCTTCTGAACCGATAAAGAGACGGGTAAGATCGTAGCCTGCGGCGGATTTCCGCGCTCTGCTTCCGGTATGAACGATCGTGCCATCCGCAGTGACGACAGTCAAGCCGAGGACGTTATCGAGCATTGTGCCGTATCGGACAGCACTCGTGCCGGATGCACGTGTCGCGACCATTCCCCCCAATGAGGCATCTGCCCCCGGATCCACAGAAAAGTGGAGTTGTGTGCCGATGTCTGTGAGATGTGTGTTCAGTTGGAGACGGGTTACGCCTGCTTGGACGGTGGCATCTCTATCGTCTTGACTGACACGGAGGATACCGTTCATTTCGTTGAGTGCAATGCAGAGCGCGCCTTCGGTTCCGACGACTGCACCTTCAACGCCGGTGCCGGTGCCGTAAGGGATTATCGGTGTCTTATATTTCGCACAGATTTTGACGATTTCTGCGACTTCGGTGTTAGTTTTCGGGAAGGCAACGGCATCTGGGTGCGCGCCTTGATGGTATGAGGCATCGCGTGCGTGTGCGTCTCGAACAGTGTCATCTGTGCTGAAGCGTGTTCCGAGGAGGGAGCGGAGTTTTTTGTGTGGGTGCTTTAAGTCGTGTTGGTTCATACTATCCGTATTTTAGCACAATTTGCGGGTGATGACAAGGTAAAAGCAAAAGTATGCAGAACTATTTAGTTAGGACTTACGCAAATTGAGCAAATATCGGACATTTAGACGCAAAAAGCAGTAATTTCCGTCCTTTAAACCCCCTAAATCCCCCTTATCAGGGGACTTTAAGAGGGAAATGGTATTATTTTTTCTCCTCCAGTGCTTTTGGGCCTTGGGGTGTGATGTTTACTATGTCTTGCTCTGCGTTGATGGCGTTACAGGCGACGAGGGTTTTTAGGATTTGGTGTGCTAACGCTATGTGTTTTGTAATTTCGCCCTGACTCTCTACTTGAAAGAGGCGTTGTTTTTGGTAGCCGTAGAGGGTTTCTAATTCTCGTGCAAGGCTCTCGGGGTTGGTGAGGTCTGGGACGCGGTAATTCGCACAGTATTGCTCTCGGGTTTGGTTGAAGAGGTCGCGGTATTTCTCAGGAAATTGGCGGTGCGTGATGTCCAAGCGTCGGAATTGATTGAATAGATCTTGGCGGAGCTGCTCTTGATGCTCCGTTACTGTTTCGTTTAGTTGTTCCTTATAAGCTTCCATACATTTGCTTTTAAGTTCTTCCTTGAATGCTGCGAGGGCACTCTCATTGAGTTTGTCATCTGCGTCCTTGCCGTATTCTGCATCGAAAGTCTTTGCATGTTCTTTGGTGTAACGAGCGATAAATTGCGCTCTGGTGTGGATCCATTCGTCGCTGAGGGGTTGAGATAGGAATTCGTCGACGTTGGCCATCTCTCGAATTTCGGGGGTTGGCAGTTCGTCTTCAAATTCTTCAATGAATGCGTCAACGATGTCGGTTAATTTGATAAAACATGCGAAGGATTTGACGACAAATTGTTTGTGCTTCTCTTTGAGTCTCATGAGTGAACTCCTTTAAAATGTTACACCAGTGTAACATTTGGGATGAATGGGTTATCGGTATAAACTTAGTCGTTGTAAGGGTTCAGAGGCAATTTTGTTATTGCTCTCCGTTTGCAAAAAAAAATAATTTGGCGAAAAGTGTAACATTTGGTTGCGCTGTCAGCCATTAGCAGTTAGAAAATGGTTAGGTTTATTATTTATATATTTTAAGTTGATTTGAGTTTATATTGTATATAATACTATATATAACATGGGAATGCAAATTTTTTTTCTTCTACAGAAGTTCGCAGAAATACCCAAGGCATCCGGTTCGGTTAGGAATGCAGATCGCAACCCCCATTTATCCCCAACCCCCCATATCTCCCCTTATCAGGGGGCAGGGAGCAGGTGAGGACACCGCAAAACCGAACCTACCGGGCTTGGGCCGAGTACGCAAATTTAGCAGTGAGTAAGCAAGGCATGATGGATCAAAGCAAGCGGGGACACGGAACTTTGCCTAAGTGGCAGGGATATCTTTAGGTATTGGTGCTATTCAGGGGATGGGACGTTTTCGTATATCTCTTGTAGGGGCAATTCGCATTGGATTGAGGTGAGTGGAAGGTGCTGGTCAAGATTGTCATAATTTCCTCATTTTTGTGTAGGATTCGCTAATTTCTAAAGAGATTTAGGTATTTTTCCAAGACAAAGAGACGGTTGCGGGAATATCCTGTAGTTTCCTTCAGTATACCGAGTTCTGTTAGGGATTTTAGGAGCAGGTTTACAGTTGAAAGGGCTATCGCTAATTCCTCTGTAGCTAATTTCACATTGACTATTGGTTGCCCAAACATGAACCGGAGTAACTTATGGGCATTTTTTGCTCTGGAACCGAGTGTTAGCATCTTTTCTTCATATTCTCGGCGAAGTGCGATAATTTCTCGGAATATTTCAATTCCATGCTGGGCAGTGTCAGCAATACCGCTTAAAAAAAATCGAATCCACTGTTCTAAGTCATTTGATGTACGGACCACAGAAAATGAATCGTAGTAGGCAGCTCTGTGTCTTTCAAAAAAAGTAGACATATAGAGGACCGGCTTTTGCAATATCTGGGCATCAAGGAGCTGCAAGACTATTAACAATCTTCCACACCTACCATTTCCATCTAAGAAAGGGTGGATGGTTTCAAACTGATAATGCGTGATGGCGATTTTGATAAGTTCAGGCATCTGTAGTGACGGGTTATGCCAGAATTTTTCCAGATCACTTAGGAGGTCTGGAAGTTCCTCTGCAGAAGGTGGAACATAATAGGCATCTGCTAATGACGCACCACCGATCCAGTTTTGAGTTTTTCGGATTTCTCCGGGTGCTTTGTGTTTTCCTCGGACACCGGCGAGCAAAATTTCGTGTGCCTCCTTTAGGAGCCGTATACAAAGTGGAAGTTCAGATAGTCTGGCTATCGCGAAGTTCATCGCTTTTATGTAATTTTGGACTTCGTCCCAATCATCGCGCTCTTCCGGCTTGATTTCCTCTTGTGGTAATAGGACATCATCAAGTTCAGTTTGGGTGCCTTCAATAAGATTGGAGTCTCGTGCCTCTTTGACAACCTTCATTCGGATAAAAAAATCAACATCGGGTATGAGTTCCGCGTAAGCGTTTAATTCACCTAACAGGCCCCTTGCTCGCTCTAATAGGACATTTATCTGTGGATTATCCCAGACAAAACGGTTATTTACAGCGGAGGGTGTGAAACTCCTATATTCCTGATGCTGTCTGTACTCACCTGCTATAAATTTTTTCATATTATGATTCTCTCAATTTTTCGCAATACAGAATTATATATTATGATTTTTATCTGTTTTTCATAATATAAAATTCTATATTATGAAAAGTGATAATATAGCATGATTCTACCTCTCCGAAAGCGCGTTTTGGACTTCGTTGACAACGGCATCGGGTTCTATACCCTCACCTTGTCCTTCAAAGTTCAACAGGATGCGGTGACGGAGTGCGGGGAGCAACACGGCATCGATGTCTGAGAAAGCGACGTTGTAACGTTCATCAAGGAGGGCGTTGATTTTGGCGGTGAGTGCGATGGCTTGGACGCTTCGGATACCAGCACCGAGATGGACGTAGCGTTTGACGATCTCCGGTGCGTCCTCTGAATCCGGGTGTGTTGCACGGACGAGTCGGATGATGTGGCGTTCGACATGTTCGGCGATGGGGACTTGCGGGACAAGTCGGCGCATCTCGTTGAGTGTTTCGGCATCTGTAACCTTGCCGATGGTGATGTCAGTACCGGATGTGGTACGGCGCAAGATTTCGACGATTTCGTCTTCGTTTGGGAAGTCGATGAGGAGTTTGAATAGAAATCGATCGAGTTGTGCCTCTGGAAGCGGATAGGTGCCTTCCATCTCCAATGGATTTTGTGTCGCCAAGACACAGAACGGTTCTTCTAACTGGTGACTGGTGCGTCCGACGGTGACGGTGCGTTCCTGCATCGCCTCAAGGAGCGCAGATTGCGTGCGGGGTGTGGCGCGGTTAATCTCGTCTGCGAGGATCAGTTGCGCGAAGATGGGGCCCTGTTGGAATTCAAGCTGCCTTCCGCCGTGTTCGTCTTCTACGAGAAGCGTTGTGCCTGTGATGTCCGAGGGCATCATGTCCGGTGTGAATTGGATACGCTTGTAAGCGAGATCGAGTGCCTCGCTGAGGGTGTGGATCAATTGCGTCTTGCCTAAGCCGGGGATCCCTTCAAGGAGCGCGTGACCATTGGCGAGTAGGCAGAAAAGTACACCTTCAATAATCGCGTCTTGACCGACGATACGCTTTTGGACTTCGGCTTTGACGGTGTAAAAGGTTTCACGGAATTGCTGGATTTGGGTTTCTAAGTTCATGTTATAGGTTAGCGAGACAGGCGGGCACGGAGACCCGCCCGAACAAAGCCAAATGGGTAGAAAACACGTTACCAGTTGTCTCTGGTGACGTAGAGAGATCGGTTTTCCATCGGGAGCGAGATGTGTTTACCGCCGAGTCGATGCGATTCGATGAACCCCATGAGCGTCTCTTGACTGCGGCGCGCAAGATGAACGGGTCCCTTAGTTTCTCGGTCTTCATCAATTGCTTCGGCGATGTCTGTGATGCCCATCACGGTGCCTGTTGCACGGGATGTCTCTGGGAATGGGACCTCTTCAAAGAAGGTGCCGTCCTTCTTTCGGAATTGGATTTCTCTGCTGTTGTTTTGGACGCGGATCTTGCCATTCGTGCCGCAGACCTCGTATTCCGGTCCAGTGCCTGCGGTGTTGTAACCGTGAACCCCGTTGGAAAAACGGATGTAACCGCAAGCAATACCCGGATCGACATTGAGACGGTTGCCATCCCAATCTGAATCGTTGCATATAATCGCGCCTTGCACGAAATCGACCTCCGGATCGCCCGCGAGGAAAAGGAGCATATCAGCGGCGTGCGTTAAGCCCCAGAGCGCGGAACCGGCTCCGTACTGCGCGATGGTGCAGAGAACATTCCCAATTTCGCCTGCATCGACGAGTTCACGCACTTGGCGATAGATGGGCATGTAGCGACGCTGCGTGCCGTAGTTGAATTTAACACCGTGCTTTTCAACGATGTCTACCATGATGTCGGCTTCTTCCATAGAGCAGCAGAGCGGTTTCTCGCAATAGATGCCTTTGACGTTATTCTCGGCGGCAAAGACGGTGATGTCGGCATGCGGGCCCGGACGCGTGGCAATACAGACGATGTCAGGTTTCTCTTTTTCGATCATCTCTTGGTAATCTGTATAGGCGCGCTCGGCTCCATAGCGTTTTCTGATGGCTTCGGCTTTTTCCTCGAAGACATCGGAGACAGCGACGAGGTCAGTTCGCTCACATGCGACAGCGGCTGCGGCGTGTGAGAAGGGTTGCCAGATAAAGCTATCCGGTCGTCCTGCGACTTCATCGTCGATGGTCGCGCCCATCCGTCCACATCCGATGAGACAGGCTTTGTATGTACGTGGCATGGTTTTCTCCTATGTGAAAGGGGAAGTTTATGGATTCGGATAATCGTGTAGTTCTGAATTATGGGTTATACGCTTTTCCTCGCGCTCGGATCCCTCTGATAATGCATTTACGGTGTTGCTTGTCTATCCTATAGATAATTCTATAACGTCCAACACGATAACGGTATAATCCGGCGTACCGTCCGTGCAATTTGGTTATATTACGTCCAAATAACGGATTGTTGACTAACGTGCTAAGTGCAGTGTTAACTCGCCGCTCCATATTAACATCAAGTCTACCGTAATCGGCAATTCCCTCATCCGTGAATTCGAGTTCAAACGTCTCGCTTAACATCAGCCCAACTTTTGAGTCTGCCGGCTTTCTCATCGGCTTCTGCACGTTCTAAGCTTTTCACGATTTCCGCGTTACTTGTCAGTTCATGTGTCGCATCCCATGCTTCCTTGTCATAGAGATAAGTCATATAATCTATAGCAGCTTTGAGTTTTTTCTTTGGGAGTCGCTCGATTAACATCATAGCTTGCTTTTGCAGTTTTGCATTCTTCATCACAGAACTCCTTAAAAGGGTTATCTTTCTTGGGTTGCATGTCTTGTTTGATGTTAATATGTTATCAAAACCGAAAGTTCTTGTCAAGTCTGTATCTTTTGGAAACACAAAGATGTGACGGGGTTTAAAACCCCGCCTGCAAAGGGGTTTAGGTAAGTGCCGAAAATTATTCACCGGTGTAGAGTTTGCCGAAGTAGGGGCGGTAACCTTCGGGACCGGGGAAGCCGTCCCAGTAATTGGCTTCGGCGGGGAATGCGGCTTCACCACCACTACGGAGCCACGCCATCAAGGCAGGATCTGTGCCGCGGCGTTCAATTTCATCAACAGCGGCAGCATGAAGTTTCGCAACGATATCTGGATGCTTGTCCTGCACGTATTCTAAATCACCAAGCCCGACGAGTTTTGAGTTTTCAGGCTTCGCGGCGACCTCTAAACTCCACTCTTGGTCGAATGCGGTGAAGAGGACAGCGTTCTCGTTCTGCGATGCTTGCTGCCACCGTTCGATACTTCCGCCTGAGAGGGCAAGTTGCCTTTCGCCGGGTTTTCCGTCACGGGCAGGCGTTAAGATGTCGTGTCCTTCAAGTCCGTCAGGGCGCGCCTCTCCCAAGATATTGAGAATCGTCGGGAAGAAGTCCTGCGGTTGAACGATGACGTTGCTCCGTCCTGTGTCGCCTTCAGGGAGACGGATAAAGAGCGGGACGTGTGCTTCCTGTTGGCGGACGGGTTGGCCTTTGCCAAACCTACCTCTTTCACCGACATTTGTGCCGTGGTCAGCGGTAAAGATGACGGCGGTGTTTTTGTCGAGTCCAGTGGATTCGAGGGCATCAAGGAACTGTCCGAAGCAGTGATCCATCCATGTCGTTTTAGCGGCGTATTGGCCTTTAATGTGTTGTTTCGCTTCGTCTGAGAGTTCCGCATTGCCGCGTGCGCCGAGGCTCCGTGGATCGACGCGCCCGTCATAGCCGGGTCGCTGGTCGTATTTTTTCATGAACTCAGGGGGTGAGTCCCATGGTTCGTGCGGGTCGAAGCAGTCTATCCAAAGGAAGAAGTTATCTCGTTTGGCGTTATCTTTGAGGAATTGGGCGGCAGTGTTGAAAAGTTTCGCGCAGTTCCAATCTTCGGGTTTTTTGCGGTTTCTGTTTGCGCGGGCGTAGCTGCGGAGCATCCCTGATTCGGCGGCTTTGTCGTCAATGCAATCAAAAAGTGGTTGGCGTGTCCAGTTATCGGGCCAAGGAACGGTGTCCATAATCCAATCTCGATCAACCTCTGCGCCGCGGACGAAAGTCCATGCGTGGAAGGGCCAATCAAAATTATGCCCACCGTTGACGAGGTGCGGTGTATCGTGGATGAGTTGGGTTGCGTAGCCATTTTGTGCGAGCGTCCAGGGTAGCGTTTGACGTTCATGGCGGAGCGGTTTCCACGCGTGGAAGGGGGTACCGTATTGTCCGGTGATGACATCCGTACGGTAGGGGATGGTTGGGAAACTGGCGCAGAAAGCACGGTCATAAGCCCAGGCTTTAGATGCAAACCGATCAATATTCGGTGTTTCTATCCAATCGTTGCCGTTTGCGCCGATGTGGTCGTAGCGGAGTGTGTCGATAACGATGTAAGCAAGATTCATATATAATTTCCGTTGGTTACGGCACGTCGGAGCGTGCCTACTACTTTACCATTTTGGAATCGCGCCGAGTAAGAGTTGCTGCTGCGGTGTGCCCTCTTCTCGGAGTTTTGTGACGCGCGGTCCGTCAAAGGGTTCGCGAGATTTCATCCATGCGTTTTGATAGCACATCAGACAGACGCGGCGGCGTTCTGAGGAATTGTTGGCGGCACCCCGATGCCAGGTCCACCCGTCGAACATAACCGCTTGTCCGGGGGAAACGAGTACCCGTTTCTCATCAGGCAATTCGACAGGCGTGGGTGGTGGACGGAAGGGGGCTCTATGGCTACCGGGTTGGATAACTGTGGGACCGTTGTCGTCAGTAACTTCATCGAGATAATAGCCACAGTTGATCTGTGCCGGTAGACTCCCGTAAGGCGTTCCATTCGGTGCAATCGGCCAGGGGCCGTCACGGTGCCAATGTTGGTCTGGTGTTCCGGGTTCGGTGATACGTGCCGTTGCACTGTGGAGTTGTACACAGGTGCCTAATATCGCTTCCATCCGTTTGAGGACGGGTGGATTGTCTAACAGGAATGCAAACCGATCATCCTCTTCAAGTAACTCACCGATGAATTGACTTTTATTCTTGCGTTCGTAGCTTTCATCGAGTGCCGCTCGTAGCGACGCAATCTGTTCCGGTGTCGCGGCATCGTCAACGACGAGGTAGCCCCAGTTGAGGAAAAAGTTGACCTCTTGTTGCAATTCATAATCCAAGTCAACGTTGAGTGTTGATGGTACTACAGGATTTGCCATCGGTTACCCCTCCTTGATTGCCTCGCGGTCGGCAGTTGTCCACTCTTCCCAGCGTTCTTCGTCCGAGCGGAGGAAGCCGGAGTTACATCGCGGTTGAAGCTGCTCATCCACACCGAGAAGCCGCATGTGTTGGTGGTTATTCTCGGTTCTTGCCGTTTCCAACAACTTTTGGGTATGCGGACCCGTATGGTGATCAGTGTGTTTCAGCCATGTTAGGTTATAATAGATGCTGAAAAAATAGCGTAGCGTGTCAGCAGTATTCGGAGTACCGGAGTGGATGAGTCCGTTGTGTGTGATAACAACATCACCCGCTCCCATGTGAATCAAGGTTTCGTCTGGATGCGGGACTCCACGTTGGGAGTCTTCCATAACAATCGGTTTCCGGTGCGAACCGACAATGACGCGGAGCGGTCCGAATGCGTCTGTCAAGTCTTGCAGATAGGAGATAGCGTTGATGGCATTCGGACGGTGATATGCGTCGGTGAAGGGGACATGTGCCCATCGGTCGCGATGCCAACCAGAGACCCTACCTTCCGCTTTTTCTTTTTCCATAGGTGGGAACGCGGCGAGCGTGAGATTGTCTAATTGCACAAAGGGACCCATCACTTTTTCTATAAATTCAAGGAGTGCTGGGTGTGAGACAGCGGGCCACATCAGTTCGGGTGCCAATTCAAGGGTATTTCCGAACCATGTCTGTCCGTCGTTAGCGGCGGAGAGTTCTGCGTGTTTCTCTCGCCAACTTTGCATCTGTGGTTCGTCAAAGACCTTCTCAAAGATTGCAAAGCCATCGGTTTTATAGGCTTCATAGCGTTCATCAAGTGTCGGCATTTTTGCATTCCTATTGCTGTTTACGGCACACGGCGCGTGCTTACTACATTTTGGTGTTTACGGCATGCGGCGCGTGCTTACTACATTTTGGTGTTTACGGCACGCGGCGCGTGCCTACTACTTTAGCGCAGTCCGTTTAGAATATCTTCAGCGAGTTGCATGGTTTTAACAGCCTCATCAAGATTCGCGGCGGGGAGCGAAACGGGTGTATCGGATTTGACGCAATCTAAAAAATACCTGTTTTGCTCAACAGTGCCACCGGTGCCTGCTTCGGTGAGTTTGTGCTGCGTGCCATCACAGAAAACGGTTCCCTGAGAGACACCTTCAAGGTAAGCGGAAATGTCTCTGCCGTGAATCTCGTAGCGTTCGAGACGTGCATTTGTCGTGTAGTTGGCGATGTGTTGGGCGACGCAGCCGTTGTCAAACAGGATGAGCGCGGCATGAACGTCTTTGTAATCAGAAATTGTCCGTTGCACGACGCTATGCACCTCTTGAATATCGGCTTCAGCGATGGCACGGATCGCATCAAGCGCGTGGATCGGAGTCTCCAGAAACATATTGTCCATCAGGTGTTCGGGAAATTTGCCGGATTCTGCCAATCGGGTGATGCTCTTATGGAATTCCCCGACGATTTGTGTGACGGGACCGCGTGCGGTGACTTGCCGTTTGGCTTCAAGAATGATCGGGTGGAAACGACGGTTCCAACCTACCATCCCTTTGGCACCTGTCCGTTTTGCAGCACTGCGTAGCGCGGCGGTCTCTGCGACGCTCATACCGGGTGGTTTCTCTAAAAGCGTGTGGACACCACGTTCAAAGCACGGAAGTGCTGCCTCACCGTTGAGGTGTGCAGGTGTAGCGACAAAGATAGCGTCTAAGGTTTCACTGTCTAATAACTCGTCAATGCTCTCATAACGGTTTGGGACGTTGAACGCATCCGCGGCGTTATTTCGTGTGGCTTCAACAAGGTCGCAGACAGCGACAAGATCGGTATCGTCAAATTCTGAAAGGATTTTCATGTGGCCGCGGCCTCTGCCGCCGCAGCCGATAACAGCAACGCGTAGATTTGACATGGTTTTCTCCTTCGACAGGTAAAGCGTCTCGATTTTATTGAAAGGGTCGCGACATAGAGTTTAACGTCGGATGTGCGGTGCCTCCATGATTTCTCGCTGTTCAGGCGACATGTCTTCAATGTAATCGGGATACGTAACCTGGTGTGCCCCTGTGCCATAAGACTGGAATCCGGGACTAAACTTGTAGAGTAGGGCGCGGCGTTGGTGGGCACCTTTCCACGGAAGCGTGCCGTGTGTCAAGGTTTCAGTGAAAATCACTGCATCGCCGGCTTTGGCATTGACTTCAAGCACCAGATTCTGATATTGCTCGTACCTTTTCATGCTGCTCGGACAGGGAAGATTCGCTTTATGGCTGCCCGGGACGATAGCCAAACCGCCATCGCCGGGTCCCTCGTCAGCGAGCATGTATTCGACGACAGTCAAACCCGTGTATATGCGTCCGTATTTGAAGAAATAGGCTTCGGAGAAATTCGGACGTTCGATCCCACCACCGTGTAAAGTGCCGCCTTCCGTGCCTTTTTCCATAGCGATTAAGCCAGGACCGTGATCGAGTCGATATTTTTGCCCTAAAATCTCTTCGAGGCAGGGTTTAATCTTGGGATGGATGAGTAAATCTCGGAACGGTTCACACCACGGTTTCTCCCAAGCGAGCATGCCACCCATGTCCATTCGGTGTGCCGTGCCGGAGAGTGCGGCTGAACCGCCTGCCAAAGAGGAGTCGCGTTCCTTAAGCCCTTCAATGTGATGGTCGATGCCGGCGTTACATTGCGCGACTTCCTCGTCTGTCAAAGCGTTTTCGACGATGATGTATCCGGTCAAATCGAATAGATATTTCTGATCTTCGTTCATCGTTGGTACTCCTGTTACGGCACGCGGCGCGTGCCTACTACTTTCTGCACACGATGTGCGCCTACGACTTTGCTTCTTCGAGACTTTGAGGTTTGCCGGTTGCGTCACCTCCGAGCCAGCGGTAGGGACGTGGGTAGAGTGCTAAAGATCTGTCTGCCAACGGTAATTTGATGGGGGCACTGTTTCGGGATGCAGAGAGTTTTGCAGCGATTGCTACCTCCAATGCCTGTCGAAGGTCTGCACCTGTAATCCACGGGTTTCCATTGCCGTCAACAGCGGATAGAAAGGAGCGGATTGAGCCGGTGAGGTAACTGAATTCACTCCATGGGTACGGATTGTAGTTGGGTTCAAGTCGGATGCGATTGCCGTGCGGGTCATAACCTTTGAAAATCTCTGGCGGGTTCCAATCCCAACGGACGAGGCATTTGTCTGTCCAGACATCGACACCGCGGCACGGTGTTGATGAGCCGAAGACACTACATTCCAGTCCGTTTGTGAGTCGGAAGGCCCCATTGATAATTAAGCCTTCATCGGTTTCTGCGGCTAATGCTTCAGACGGTGTTCCCCACGCGACGATTTCTTCAACTTCAGCATTCGTGAATAGCCTTAAGACTGAGATATGTTGACAACCCCCACCGGAAATCTCGCCACCGAACCCGTGAACGCTCGCCCCTTTGATGTCCCCAAATTCACCGTTATGGAGTCGAGATGCGGCTTCTTGGACCTCGTTCATTGCGCGTTGTAGATTACCGCCAGCAAAGACTACACCGCGTTCGGCACACGCATTGACCATTGCATCGGCATCTTGGAGACGCGCGGCAATCGGTTTCTCCGTAGAAATGCCTTTGACACCGGCTTCAGCGCATGCAATCACAGCATCTTTCATATACTTCGTGGGTGTAACAACAACTGCGATGTCTGGCACGATGTCGCGCAATAGTGCCTCTACATCTGCGTAGAGTGCATCAACACCGAAGCGCGCACTAAGAACTTCTCGCCGTTGTGTATTCGCATCGACGATCGCAACAATCTCTGTGTCGGGATAGGTGGTGTATGCCTCTGCATAGTTCTGTCCCATCCGACCACATCCGATGATGGCTACCCGATATTTGGTGTCGATCATTTTCATATCTCCTGATTTTGTATGTTAGCAAGGTGGCAAAAGTGTGTCAAGAAAAAAGTGGGATGCTGCAGAACCATTCAATTGTCCATACTGAATTAAATTTTCTATTTCCATCAAACCTCGCTAATGAGAATATGAAAACACGGGTATTTTCTAACGGCTGACTGTTAAGGATTGAAACGGCAGTTGTTTTTTTTCCGTATTTGATGTATAATGCGTTTAATGAATCCTTTAGTCATTTCGCGATTTGGAGGTAACGACGTCACAATTGGACTGGGCTAATATATTAGGGGTGATGGGAAATGGATAACATACAGATCGAAAAACGACTCAATACCTATGTGCCTGACGTGGATGTAACTTTTGAAGCGTTGCAAAAACAACTTGCTGCTTTCATCCAATCCGAGCGGGAGCAGCTAAAAGCCCGTATTTTGGAGGGCGAAAGCGGTTTTGGGGCTTGTGGCATCCACACACAGGTGTGGGATGTCGTGATTCAGAAGGTTTATGAGGTCGCCGCCTTCCAGATTCGGGATGAATTCCAGAAGCAGATTGATGTCCTGAGCCAACTTCCAGACGTTGATACGAACGACTTAGCGGCAGAATTAGAGGGATGGATGCCGGATGTCGCGCTCTACGGTGTCGGTAGTTACGGTAGGAATGAACTCTGCTATTTTTCCGATGTGGATGTTGTCTATACCTCCTCTGTGGATTTAGAGGATATTTACGATGAGAGCACGCTCGAACTGATCCGATGGTTCTACGATTTCTTTGACAGCCTCCACTCCGTGATTCCGGGATTTGAGTTCAGTTTTATCTATCGGCCGCTGGCGGATATAGCGCAGTGGAACTACCAGGATATGACCGCGTTGATTGATATGCGGTTTATTGCGGGAGACGCAACGCTCACGGAACGTTTCCGAAAAGCCGTGCACTCTGAGAAATCAGATATCTCACTCGTGTTGGATCTACTGAAATCCAGAGCGGATGCTTTCAAGGCTTCTGAGGATACCATCTATCTCAACCAACCGAATGTAAAAACTGGACGCGGCGGGCTACGGACGCTTCAATACGCGCTCTGGATATGTGGGCTGCCAGATTTTATATCAATCCCTGAAATCTACCAACGCTACGACGATGAGCAGCTCATGCCGTCCCTTGATTTCATGTTCAAGGTGCGCAATCTGCTGCATGTGTTTGCCGATGCGCCGCATGACGATTTGACCTATCATCCTGAAAAAGAAGATATGCTGCAGGCGCAAATCGCTCGTGTCCTTGGATTAACAGATGAAACCGACGAAGGGCGTTACGCGTTCATGGCGGAATATTACGCGAAGGCAAAATATCTGCATTTCAAGGCAGAATTGTTAATTCGGAAGATGTTGGCGAACGGCATCCCGATTTCCGATGTGCTCGCGGTTAGGACAGATATGCTCTATTGCATGGATAATAATTTCGGTGAGTTGGATGCGGGCGAACTGTTTACACTCTTTACCTACTTCCAGCAATACGATTTTGAAATCGATGCTTCGCTTTCCACATTCATCTCCCGCTACGTTCACGCGTTTGATTGGGGTTCTTTCCAGAAGCGAATGGCAGAGTTGATGAATATACCGGGTGATGTCGCGAAGACGCTGACACGGTTGCATAGACTCAATATCCTATCGCATCTCGGAGAAGGCGGTGCACTTTTTGAGCGGGCGATGATGACACGGAGCGAACGGAGTCTTGATCCGTATACCGTTGGAAAACATACGCTTGTTGCGATTGGCTATCTGGATGAGATCCGGCAGACGGAGTCGAGTAGTCCGTTTGGGGGTGCAGGCGGTTTTGGTGCGCCGGTGTCGCCGTCCCCGACTTCCGAATTAGAGGAGCTCAACACCGCATTTCGCGCGCTTTCGGATCCGAGTCCGCTGTATATGGCACTCTTCCTACACGATATAGATAAGCCGGATCCGACGCATCCGATGACCGGTGCGGAAAAAGCGGAACGCATCGCGTCCGAATTTGGGTTCAATTCACAGCAGACAGACGATATCTGCTTTTTGATTCGGGAGCACCTCGCGATGATAGACTTGGCACGCTATCATCATTGGGATGAAAGCACGATCGCCGAATTCTGTAAGAAGGTTAACTCGTTAGAGCGTTTAACAGCACTGTATCTGCTCACCTATTGCGATTCCAAAGCCAACGGTTCACAGAACTTCAGCCATGTCGTTAAACATAACCTGAAGAGTTTGTATGAGGTGGCGCGCACTCGCTTCGTTGGTCAAGAGGAGACGCAGTGGGGTGCCTTCGCCCCCGTTGAAGAATTTCAGCAATTCCTTCACCACATGCCGGTCTCCTACCGTATTAGCGTTTCGCCTGAGGAGATCGCTATGCATATAAAGATGACAACACAAGCAGAAGCCGCTGCTACAGAAACAGATGCGGCACCGAGTGCGGGGATCGTCCAATTTGTTGACCGTCCCGGATTTACCGAACTACATCTCTGTAGTCCAAGTCGGATCGGGAAGTTACACATCGTAAGCGGTCTCTTTTTCGCGAATGGGATAGATGTCCGAGACGCGCGCGTCTATACAAAACAGGATACGAATATTGAGCTTGAAATCTATCGACTTGTCCATCAACCACTCCATCACCGCGGGGAGCCGATGCCACTTGACGAGGATCTGAAACGGGATCTCGATTTTGACATCCGGAGTCTCTTGGCAGAGGAGGTTACACTCGACCAGATTTTTGAGAGGCACTATGTGAATCTGAATGACACGTGGCAGGTTGATGAGGTCAGTGTTGAGACGGCACGGAGTTACTCGGAGATTGTCGTCGTTGGTGAGGAGAAGATGGGATTCCTCCACTACTTCAGCGGTATCTTGGCGAAACTCGGATTGAACGTTGAGATGTGTAAGTGTTCGGGATTAGGTGGACAGGCGATTGATCGGTTTTATGTCCAACCGGTGGCTGATCCGAAAGCCGTACACGCTGATATTATGGCGGCTTTGGAGGCTGAGAACGGGCAATAGCCTTGATTTGAAGGGGAAGAAATGAAAAAACGTGTACTTATTACAGGTGCAGCTGGCGCAGTCGGCACCGCGCTCTGGAAGGCGTGGGAAGAACAAGATACCTATACACTCACATTGATGGATATCAATCCGATTGCAGATGCAAACTCCCACGTCGTGCAAGCAGATATTCGCGACTCTGCTGCGATGCAGGAATTGTGCCGCGAGCAGGATGTGTTGGTCCATCTGGCATACATCCGCCAAGATTCGCTTGCAAAGGTGCCGGGTGAAGTCAGCGACATCGGTGCGTCTATGACCTTGTTTGAAGCGGCACGGGAGGGCGGCGTTAAAAAGATTGTGTACGCCAGCACGAATCACGTCTCAGGCTGGAATGAGCGATTGAGTTCGCCACCTCGGTTCTCGACCGGTGATCAGTTTCGTCCGGACGGGTGGTACGGTGCGATGAAGGGGATGGCAGAGATTGCGGGACAGTATCTCGTGGATGCACACGATATGCGGTTCATTAGTATCCGTATTGGGAGTTTCAACGGGACGTACGAACCGAGCGGGATTCGCCACTGTAGCACACTCCTAACGCCGCGAGATTGCGTTCAACTCTTCGGCTTGGCTGTTGATTACGAGGGACCGGTGAAATATCTGGTTACGTATGGACGTTCTGCAAACTCTGATGGGTATCAGCAAAGCTACCTTGATATTAGTGGTGCTGTTGAGGTGTTGGGGTATCAACCGCAGGATAATTTGGTTAAAACGCATCTTCATAAGTTCCTATCAGAATCGTGATGGATAGCCATTAATAACTGCATGTTATACCAAATCTGAAAAATAAACTCACATTTCAGAGGCTTTGAAACTCATCAAAGGCTTCTGTACGTAAGAGCGCAATAATGCACTTCGCATTTGGGGTTTTTGCTTGGGTGTTTCTTCGCGTACGCCGCAGAATTGCGCAACTACGAACCGATTTTTGATATGGTATTGCAAAAGACTTACTGAAGGCTAAAAACTGAAGGCATTATGCGCGAAAATCCGAACTACACTGACCTCTACTATCAGAATACAACTTCCCACTCCCAGGTCATTGACATTATAACAGAACGCGTTGTGCCACTCGGCGAGGTGGCTGCGCCGATTGATTGGGAAGCACTTTTCGGGAATACGCATCCGGTGGAAATAGAAATTGGGTTCGGTAAGGGACGTTTCCTGCTTGAAGCGTCGAAACGACATCCGAAAGTTAACTATATCGGTGTAGAGCGGGCACAGAAGTACGTCGAATTAACACGGGAGCGGTTTGAAAAGTACATGCGGCATTTTGGTGTCGATAGAACGTCTGGGACGTTTTCTAATGTGCGGCTCGCGTGGACGGATGCCAACTATTTTTTGACCCGATATGTCGCTGCGGTGTCTGTGCAGGCGTATCATATCTACTTCCCGGATCCGTGGCCGAGAAAACGGCAGCAAAAACGGCGGATTTTTCGGAATCAAGACTTTTTGGAAGCCTTGACGCGTACACTCAACGCAGAGGGAGGTAAGTTGTATATTGTTACAGACTATGCGGCATATTTCCAAGAGATTCAGGAACGGCTTGCAGATTTGTCGGTACTTCATCCTATTGACGCGGCTCTCAAACCCGATCGCGATATCGCCACGAACTTTGAAGCCAAGTATATCTTAGAAGGCAGACCTATCTATCGGGCAGTGTATGAGAAAGTTTTGCCCTAACACCGAGTAGAAATGAAGAAAATTATGGAGACTAACGTGCCACAAACCGACACAGGAGCATGAAAATGAAGCCAGAACAACGCGACAATGCGACACCTGAATTGTGGCAATCTCTGCCGAATGTGCCGGGTGTTTATCTCATGAAAGCCTCTGATGGCACTGTCATGTATGTCGGAAAAGCAGTCCGTTTGCGAGCGCGCGTGCGCTCTTATTTCGGCGAAGCTGGCAAGCCGAAACTTGCTATCGAAAGTCGTGAGAAGTCTGCCCATGCGCTTACCTTACAGATGATGCGGTATGTGACTGAGGTCGATTATATCGTCACAGAGACAGAAGTAGAGGCGTTGATTTTAGAAAATAATCTGATTAAGGCGCATCAACCCCGCTACAACGTGAAATTGAAAGACGATAAACGCTACCCGTACCTACGCGTGACCACGGATGAACCTTTTCCGCGCATCCATATCACCCGTAAAGCCGAGAACGACGGAACACGATATTTCGGTCCGTTTGTTCATGTGCGTTCAACACGTCAGGTGCTGAAGCAGTTGACAAAGTTTTTTCCTATTCGTACCTGTACCCTACCGCTCACGGAGAGAAAAAATAAGTACCGGGTCTGTTTAGATTATCACATCGGACGTTGCCCGGGGCCTTGTGCAGATAAGGTTAGTGTTGCAGATTACGACGAGATCGTTCGGAAGGTGTGTCAGTTCTTGAGTGGGAATACGGGAGCTGTTGTTAAGGAATTGACGGAACAGATGGAAGCCGCGGCGGCGGCACTCGATTTTGAGACTGCTGCGAAGTATCGCGATACGCTTAAAGACGTTCAACAGGCGATTACAACACAGAACATGGATAGTGTTTCCGCAGCAGATGAAGATGTCATCGGCATTGCGGCACGGCCTGATATTGCATGCGTGCAGCTGCTCCGGGTTCGAGATGGTAAACTGCTTGAACGTGAGCACTACTACCTCAATGACGCAGACCCTGAATCGCTGGCGATGGCGTTAAGTGCGTTCATTTCGCAGTATTATCAAAATGCGGTTTTCGTGCCAAAAACGGTTGTCTTGCCGATGCCGATTGAATCCGTAGAACTCATCGAAAACTGGCTTAGCGAGAAGCGCGGGAGTCGTGTTGGATTGCTTACGCCAAGAGCCGGTAGACTTAGAAAGTTACAAACTTTGGCATCGAAAAACGCCGAGATTTTGCTGACGCAGCGGGAACAGAACGTGGTTTATAGTAGTGGTGTCGAACCCGCACTCGTTGAACTGCAGGAGCTGCTTGATCTAAAACACCCGCTCAGACGGATTGAGGCGTACGATATTTCCAATCTCGGTGATCGGTTCGCCGTTGGTTCAATGGTGGTCTTAGCGGATGGAAAGCCTGCTTCAAGTGAGTACCGCCGGTTCAAGATCCGCTGGGTTGAAGGGCAGAACGATTTCGCCATGATGCAAGAAGTGATCACCCGCCGCTTCCGTCGTGCCCTCGCAAATGATGAAAAATTCAATCAACTCCCAGATCTGATGTTAATTGATGGTGGAAAGGGTCAATTGAGCGCGGCACAGGCAGCTATGAAAGCGTTTGCTTCGTCCGATCTTCCTGAGATTCCGATGATCGCACTTGCGAAGCGGATTGAGGAGATTTTCGTGCCGGGGACATCGGAACCGGTTGTGTTGCGAGAAGATAATCCGACTTTACACATGATCCAGCGATTGCGCGATGAAGCGCATCGATTTGCGATTACGTATCATCGACGGCTCCGGCAAAAGTCGCTGAGTGCGTCTGTGCTTGACGAGATTCCGAACGTCGGTCCGAGACGGAAACAGGCACTGCTTCAACATTTCGGTTCAATTGAGGCGATCCGAGAAGCGAGTCTGGATAGGTTGCTCTCTGTGAAAGGGATTCCACGTAGTGTTGCCGAAAATATTCGGAAGCATCTCTAAGGCACGATTCGGGAATTCACCTTCGGTCTGCACGGATTTGGGCAATTTGTTTGCTGGTGCTGCACCGGTTTGTGCAGTTTTAATGCATGGAACGTTGAACTGTAGGGCTTCATCCAATTTGAACTTTAGGGTGGGTTCGTAGTAGTGTGATTTATCGCACGTCCCAGGGTCAACAACGGGCAATGAATTGCCCTACTACGAACAGGATTTACCTTTAATTTAAAAATAGGCAAGCATTGTAGCGTAAATGTGGCGTTTCTGATTGGCATGTTATTTGCGATAGATAACTATTTGGATTTGGAGTCTTGATATTTAGTACTGGAGCGGTTGCAGCAGAAAGGTATTGGTTATCGGTTAAAAGGTAACTTGGGTAAATCACAAATCTCTTACTGAAAACTAATAACTGACAACGAAATAAAAAATATGCGAGAAAGAAATATCAAAATCGTTGCGGTCTTGCTTATCCTGCTGAGCGTCGCGGCGTTACACATAAAACTCTATCGGTTTGCCGAGGTGACGCACGATGGCGCGTTACAGGTGCTGGTCTGTTTAGGACGCGTTATTGGCATAGACACAAGCGACGAAGCCGACCAAGTGTTGTCGTTCCGTATCCTCTCTGGGCAATTTCGTGGCGAGATCGTCCAGGTTAACAACATCTGGACGGGGCGTGCTTTCGGGGATCGCGTGTTACACAAAGGCGATGTGCTGTTCCTTGATATTCCGCTCCGGGACCCAATGAACCCGAAAATTGAGCGGGTGTCAATGCGGGAGTATTTCCGGACACCCTTCCTGCTGTATCTGGCAGGGACATTAGGTGTGCTGATGATACTTGTCGCCGGGATGAAGGGTGTCCGCGCGATTCTGACACTCTTTGTCACGGCTCTCGCTGTGTTGTATCTGCTGGTGCCATTGACGATCAGCGGTTATAACCCTATCGGCGTTGCTCTCCTCATCGCTGCCCTGCTCACATTAGCGACCTTTCTTCTTATTACAGGCTTTAGTTTCAAGGTCATCTCTGGTGTCCTTGGCACCCTCGGCGGCTTAGCTGCTGTTGGTATTTTGTCCGTAATCAGTCAACATGTGATGGCACTGACAGGACTGGCACAAGAATTTGGGTTCCTTGAGCTTGGGATCGCGCTCTGGCGGACCCCCGCCTCACATCACTGGAACTTCACGGGTATTCTGTCCGCTGGTATTATCTTGGGGGCTGTCGGCGCGATGATGGATGTGAGTATGTCCATCTCCTCAAGTGTCCATGAAGTCAAGCAGGTAAATCCGAACATCACCGTGCGACAAGCCATCCGTGCCGGGCTGAATGTCGGACGCGACATTATGGGGACAATGGCGGATACGCTCATCTTCGCCTATCTCGGGGCGCACATGATGACGATGCTGCTCCCACGCATTGAATTCCCAGAGGTCGGTTACCTCTATCCATTTCTCCGTCTCGTCAACGATGAAGCGACATCCGTTGCGATTATTCAGGCGGTGGTTGGCACCATCGGATTGGTGTTAACAGTCCCGATTGCTGCATCCGTTGCCGGATTCCTGACGCAATACGCAAAGGTGGATAAATCCGAGATTCACGAGAACCTGCCTTCAGAGGAAGAGTTAGAGGAGTTGTTCCGTGCTGATCCGCCACACAGCAAAGCACGTATCGCTGTCCCTATCGCAATGGTTATCGTCTTGATTGGTACGATCTTTGTCTACTACCGAACGCACGGACTCTCCGCGACGATCTCTGAACAATCGGAGTACGCGAAAGGTAGAGTCGTCCGACTGCTTGAGTCGAACGGGAATTTCCTTTTTGAGATTGACAGCAGTGCTATAATTGATCTGGACAATCGTGTCGTTCCAGCAGTGCTGCGTGAAGCATTCGGTGAGCAGAATATCCCGCTCTCTGATGAGGTCACCGTCTCAGTGAAACCTTGGAAGGACAGCCGTTGGCTTCTCTCAGACGAGAAGTATGAACAGACCTATAGTATTCGTGAAATGGAGCAAGAAGGGAAGACTGTCCTCAACGTCTATGAATCGAAAAGCGAGCATCATATCCTTGAGGTAGAAATGCTGAGTGGGATGTATGAAGGCAGACGCTTGGTGCTACGGAATATCGTGAACCACAATATGCCGTTGCTGAGCATCCCCGCGGAACCGGGTGATGTTATTCTCTGCCGTGTCGCTGGCGATCCTGATCAGGTCAGCCTCGTTAACATCGTCCAAGATTATGGTAGAGACCGGTTCCTGATTTGGATGGTCGGGGGGATGCTGCTCCTGATTATCCTCGTCGGCCGGATTGAAGGCATCCGGACGGCGTGTGCGATGCTCATCTCTGCTGCTGTCATCTATTTCTTTATGCTGCCGTTGATTTCAGGCGGCGCGAATGCAGTGTTCATCGTGACGCTAACTTCAGGCGCGGTGGCGTTTGTGTCACTGGTGTTCGTCATCGGTCCGAGTCGGAAGACTTTTTCAGCTGTGCTGGGGACGATGGGGGGTATCTTGGTCGCGGGTCTGATTGTCCTGTTTGCGCAGCAACATCTCCATTTCTCTGGGTTAGAGAATGCGATTTCGGCGGACATTATAGAGGCGACGCGCACGCCACCCTTTGATTTTGTGCAGATCCTTTTGGCAGGGATGTTGATGGGTGTATTAGGCGTCGCTGTTGATGGCGCGATTGAGGTGGCATCGAGTATGGAGGAAATCCGCAAAGCGAACCCGAACATGCCGACATGGCGGCTCATCGCCTCCGGTCTCAACGTCGGTACGGACATCCTCGGAACGATGGTGAATACGTTGGTCTTTGCTTATCTCGGTGTGGAGTTGCTGCTTGTCGTCACGATTGCAGCACCGAACTTGGACTTCTTCAAATCACCACCCGCGCAGCTATTAAGCATCGGCGTTGTATCTGCTGAGATTGTGCGGTTACTGGCTGGCACACTCGGCTTAGTCCTCGCCATTCCGATTACAGCGGTGATTTGTGCGTTCTGGAATCCTAAGCAGAAGGCGTAATTGGCTATCAGCAATTAGCACTCAGCCATCAACCCTCTTACCCTTACACATTCCGCCTTCCTGTTTGCCACCAAGTAGAGAATCGCGATTAAAAATCGTGTCTATCAATGTGTACCTTCCACTCAAAAGCCTTGACATTTAACGTGAGTCTGAAAATAAGAATTGCAGTTCCCGTAGGTGTTTATAGTAAAATCCGAAAATAAATTTACACTTGTCGCTCGTAGGGGTTGGGTTACCCAACCCCTACGGCTCCCTCATGTGGGCAAATAATTACGGGCTCTACTATAATTTTCCAACTCACGTTATTAAAATACTTTTGCTTTTCCGTAAAATATTGTATAATATCAGTTAGATATAGTCTGTAATAATTTAATAATTGAAATAATAAGAAAAATTGGCTGATTATAACCCACATTGCTGGTTGTCCGCCTAAGCGAAACGCAACATCTCACTTTTATCAAACTCACGTTATTTAAGGTGTGGTTCTTTAATTGGAAACAGTTTCTACACTTAGGAGAGGTACACATGCCAATTCATTGGAGAGACTATATTGTTAGCACACCTGACCCATTGCGCGGTAAACCACGTATCAAAGGAGCGGGAATTCCAGTAAGCCTGCTCCTCGGATACTTGGCAGCCGGTTATACACCAGACGAAATTATTATCGAATTCCGTGATCTCAAAGCGGTTCAGATCCGAGCCTGCCTTGATTACGCACGTGAATTAGCAGATTTTGAGGAAGTCGCTTAATGGGATTGCAGTTTTTATTGATCAATAAACAAAATCTAAGTGGAATTATTTAAATGCCAGCCAAACGCTTATTTCTTACAATAACTATTCTGTTCAGTCTTTTATTTTCAAATTTTTCACAGGCGCGAGATGTATCCATCCCAGATGCGAATTTAGCAGCAGCAATCCGACAAGAGATTGGCAATGCAATTACAACGGATACACTGCTAAACCTAAAGCGGCTTGAAGCGCGCAACAGCGGAATAAAAGACCTTACCGGACTTGAACACGCACACAATCTTGAACACCTGGATCTTGGTGGCGAGTATATTGAAGGAGAGGGGTCTGTCAACAGCAATACAATATCGGATTTCTTACCAATTGTGGGACTAACAAACCTGGGATTTTTGGGCCTTACAGACTGTTCTATCTCAGATGGGTCATTCCTTGCGAAGTTGACACAACTCACATACCTTCATCTGTCAAATAACCCTATCTCAGATGTATCCCCTCTCGCGGGGCTAACACAGTTAAGATTGCTTTATCTTCGCGACACTTCCATCTCAGACATCTCTGCTTTATCCGAACTAACGCAGTTGTCAACTTTAGATATTTCGGGATCTTCCCTCTCAGACGTGTCTCCGCTCTCGAAACTAACACAGTTGACTGATCTGTATCTTAATAGCAATAACATGTTGGATATATCTGCTCTGTCGGGTTTGACACAGCTAACGAGTTTAAGTATTGGCAGCAATGCCATCTCGGATATCTCTCCACTCGCAGGGTTAACACAGTTGGTTGAGCTGTCTCTTTGGAACAACGCTATCTCGGATGTATCGCCATTGAAGGGTCTAACACAGCTAACCTCCCTGAATCTTTCCGGCAATGAGATTTTGGATGTATCTCTGCTATCGGGGTTAACTCAGCTAAATTATCTGTATCTTTCCGGCAACGCCATCTCGGATATATCTGCATTATCGAATTTAACACAACTTGAGGTCCTATCTCTTAGTAATAACGGAATCTTAGATGTATCGCCTCTGGTAAGGTTAAACCTCACAGGGACAAAGAGAAACAGCACCGGACTGTATATTGAGAATAATCCGTTGAGTTATGCTTCCATTAATACGCATATTCCCGCCATGCAAGCAAAAGGCGCGGAAGTGAAGTTTGATGCGCGCGTCCCAACGACGCTCCTTAAAATCTCAGGTATAGCACAGGAAGGTGTCATCAATACTGCATTGCCACTCCCATTTGTCGTGGAAGTACTGGATGCGGAGGATCGGGCGTTTGCGGGGGTGCCTGTGAAGTTTGCTGTTGCTACAGGTAGCGGTCAATTAGATGCTACAACCGTCCGGACAGATGCGACCGGTAAGGCAGCAGCACGTTTGACACTCGGACGAACTGTAGGTCCGACAACCGTCCGCGTGACCGCAACTGATGTTTCGCAACCCGTGCAGTTTACCGCGACGGCTATTCTCCGCAGTTCACCTGTCATTATCCCTGATGTCAACCTCCGTATGAGGATAATGGAAACCCTGCGGAAACCCGTTGATGCGACACCTACCGTTTCGGATATGTTGAGATTGACAACGCTGACCGCAAACAGTGCCAACATTCGCGACCTCACTGGGCTCCAGCATGCGGTTAATCTCACAAGGCTATCGCTTCGGTACAACCGTATATCAAACCTATCCCCTTTGGCAGGATTGACCCAACTGACGACGTTGGACCTCAGGAACAATTGGATATTAGATATCCTGCCACTCATAGGCTTAACGCAATTGAAAGGGGCAACAGACTGGAACAGTCTCTATCTGCAAGGCAACCCACTCAGTGACCTCTCTATTGACACATATATCCCTATGCTGCAGGCAGCAGGAACGGATCTCCGTTTTGATAGCATCTTGACACAACAGCAGCCTATAGTCCGACTCATCTATTTCGTACCAAGAGACCGCCAACCACAACCCAACATTGACGCTATACTCGATGCACGGATAAAGGAGGTACAGCAGCTTTTTGCTGCGGCAATGGAACGCCATGGGTACGGCAGAAAGACGTTTCGTTTTGAAACCGATTGGAACGGAAACGCCATAGTACATCATGTAACAGGCAAACACGCGGATGACCATTACCTCATTAACACAGTGAACAAAGTATTCGATGAAACTGGAGAACATTTTGATCGCTCGAAAAACATCTATTTCTTTGTTACGAACATCAGCAGTGAACTGATCAATCTTGACAATGGATCGTGCTCAAAAGGTTACGCTTGTGCAGTTGGTACTGAGCAGGAGGATGGCGGGTACATTATGCAGCCTGCCTCTGGGTCCTGCTTTGGTGATAAGATAACGGCACATGAACTTGGGCACGCTTTCGGACTGAATCACAATTTTCGCAGTCACGACAACATTATATCTTACATGTCTTACTCGCCATTCGCTGACACGCTATCAGCCTATGAGGCAGAATGGCTGAATGTCCATCCCTATCTTAACCCGACACAGCACTTAAAAAGTAATAGTGAACCGACGATTGAAATGCTCTCAGTTAAGCTAGAGCCATTCTACAATGTTCGTTTCCGTTTTAAATTAACGGATCCCGATGGCCTCCACCAGGCACAATTGACGTTCGCAGCGGGGTCGTCGGTTCTGGGTGCTGAATCCCTGAGCGGCAAAAGCCAGACAATTGAATTTATTACGCGTCCTCGATTATTAGATAGTTTTAGAACCGAACTACATCTGATAGATAAGCATGGAAATATCGCGACACAGTATTTTCGTGATGTTGATGCTGCCTCGGAGCTGCTAAGCGACGAGATTATACCTATACCGGATCCAAAATTAGTGGAGGTGCTGCGGGAGGAGCTTGATTTGGAGGAGAATCGTCCGATTACGCACACGGACATGCTGGCATTCGTTATCCTGGATGCTTCAAATAGCGGAATAACAGACCTCACTGGGCTTCAACACGCATTGAATCTTGAAGTTATCGGCCTGGGGCCTGACTTGATTAATTATAAGTATGTCAACACCAATGGGGTCTCAGATTTCTCGCCGCTTAAGGGATTACCACTACTGACCGAACTACACCTGTATGGTCATTCATCTACAGACCTATCGAATCTCTCTGAATTGACACAACTGAAAACCCTGGATCTTATCTCTAACGGCGTTTCCGATGTAGCACCCCTCGCCAATCTAACACGACTGCAAAGGCTGTATCTTAGCCACAACAATATCTCCGATATAGCCCCCCTCGCTAATTTGACGGACCTATATGTTTTAAGGCTCTACGACTGCGATATTTCTGACATATCCCCCGTTGCCAATCTAACACAATTGAGAAATTTGGATATTGACCGCAACAATATCTCCGATATAGCCCCCCTCGCTAATTTGACGCATCTATACTGGTTAGGTATCGGTGGCTGCGATATTTCTGACATATCCCCCCTCGCTAATCTCACACAACTGAGAAGGTTGGATCTTGCCAGCAACAATATCATTGATATATCTCCGCTTGCTGGACTCACACGACTGACAAAACTGGTTCTTGATGGGACCCATTACCCGAGTATATCGCAGCTTGCTAAAGTTACACAATGGGAACACTTGCGTCGTTCTTCCACTAATATCATTGATATATCGTCTATTGCTGGACTCACACAATTGGAAACCTTATCTCTCGGCTTCAACAATATCATTGATATATCTCCGCTTGCTGAACTTACGCAACTGACAGACCTGAGGCTTCATGCCAACAGTATCAGTGATGTGTCGCCGCTTACTCGGCTCACACATCTGAAAACCCTGTCTCTTGCCCATAATAATATCAGTGATGTATCTGCCTTGGAAGGGTTAGAACGACTGGAAATCTTGCTTCTTTCCAGCAATGACATCACCGATGTGTCGCCCCTTGTGGGATTGAATCTGACTGGAGAAACACAGGATAGCACAGGGCTGTATATTCAGGGCAATCCGTTGGACTATGCCTCCATTTATACACATATCCCTGCTATGCAAGCAAAAGGCATTGAAGTGGTGTTTGATAACCGCACACCAACGACACTCCTCAAAATCTCAAGTGCTGCACAGCAAGGCACCGTCAATACAACCTTGCCGTTTCCATTCGTGGTGGAAGTGCGAGATCAACACAATGCGGCGTTTGCGGGTGTGCCTGTGACGTTTACTGTTATCTCAGGTGGCGGCAAACTAAGTGCTACAACTGTTCCAACGGATGCTGCGGGTCGCGCATCGGCACACCTAACATTGGGACGCACTGCTGATACGACGACCGTCCGCATCGCTGCGGCAGAAATATCGCAACCTGTGCAGTTTACTACGACGGCTGTGCTTCTCAGTGCACCTGTGGCTATCACCGATACGAACCTCCGCGGGAAGATAGCAGAAACTCTTGATAAACCTCGGGGTGGAACGCTCACCTTGGCAGATATGTTGGAACTCACTACGTTAGTGGCGAACAACGCAAATATACGCGACTTGACAGGGCTGCAACACGCGCCCAATCTAAAGATATTATCACTTGATAACAATAATCTTTCGGATATATCACGCCTCGGCGCACTTACACAACTGACGTTGTTGTCACTTGATGGGAATAACATTTCGGATGTATCACCCTTGGGTGTGCTGACAGAATTGGACACACTACTTCTTGACAACAACAATCTTTCGGACGTAACCCACCTCTCAGGGTTAACGCAGCTGAAAACGCTGTCGCTCAACAACAACAGCATCTCGAATATTGCTCCGCTTGAGGCACTCACCGAGTTGAAACTACTGCAGCTGAAAGGGAATCTGCTGAGTTATCCTTCCCTCCACACATCTGTTCCTGCTATTCAAGCAAGCAGCGCGACAGTAACAGTTGACCTTCGGACACCGACAACACTTGTAAAAGTTTCCGGCACACACGGTGTCGCAGGCGAGGATCTCCCTGTTATCGTGGAGGTACAGGATGAACAAGGTTTAGGGTTCTCCGGGGTGCCTATAACATTTACTGTTACTGCCGGTGGTGGACATCTATCCGCTTCAAACGTCATCACCGATAACACTGGCAGAGCGCGCACAACGCTTACACTCGGAATAACACCGGGCAAGAATACTGTCCGCGCTGCTGCTGCACAGGCACCACGACCCGTCAGTTTCACCATTACTGCCATTGATGCGAATTCTCCTATAACCATCCCGGATGTCAATCTCCGCGCGAAGATAGCAGAGGCTCTCGACATACCCAGAGGTATGCAGCTGACCGAGGGGGATATGCTGGCGTTAGAAGAACTTAACGCACCAAATGCTAACATTCAAGACCTCACTGGACTTGAACATGCTCACAATCTGAAGGAACTAAACTTTGCAGATGTGCTGAAATATATTCCCGAATACGGCCGTTATGTTTCTGTCAATAGCAACGCAATATCGGATTTTTCACCCATAGCAGGGCTGCACCAACTGAAAGACTTGAATCTTTCCAGCACCGGCATCTCGGATTTTTCACCCATAGCAGGGCTGCACCAACTGAAAGACTTGAATCTTTCCAGCACCGGCATCTCGGATTTTTCACCCATAGCAGGGCTGCACCAACTGAGAGACTTGAATCTTTCCAGCACCGGCATCTCGGATTTTTCACCATTGGCAAATCTCACAAAACTGACGGATCTAAATCTTGACGACAATAGTATCTCGGATGTCTCGTCACTGGCAAACCTGACACAACTCACTCGTCTGAATCTTTCCAGGAATACCATCTCGGATGTCTCGTCACTGGCAAATCTGACACAACTCACTCGTCTGAATCTTTCCAGGAATACCATCTCGGATGTCTCGTCACTGGCAAATCTGACACAACTCACCTCTCTGGATCTTTCCAGGAATACCATCTCGGATATCTCACCCCTGGCAAATCTCACAAAACTGAGGTATCTATATATAACGAGAAACCCGCTAAATTATGCCTCTATCCACACTCATATCCCCGCTATGCAGGCTAAATGGATTGAGGTCAGTTTCGACAACCGTGTGCATTCGGCACTTGTGAAAATCTCAGGCGATACGCAGGAAGGTGAAGCAGGCACGACATTAGCAAATCCATTTGTCGTGGAGGCATTAGATGAACATGGGGTCGCAATCACGGGACGCTCCGTCACATTTCGTATCATTGAAGGCAACGGGAAACTCAGTATAAGAACCGCTATAACTGATGCCGATGGCAGGGTGCAAACAACGCTGACGCTGGGCCCGAATCCAGGTGTCAATAAAATCCGTGTAACGGCTGAAGGCATAACATACCCTGTTTCCTTTACCGCTACCGCTACAGAGGTAACGCGACTCGCAGCGGATGTCAACGGCGATGGCATCGTCAATATCCAAGACCTCGTCTTGGTATCGTCAAGTCTTGGACAGATGGACCAAAGTAGCGCAGATGTCAACGGGGACGGTGTCGTCAATGTCCAAGACCTCGTCTTGGTCGCTGGTGCGTTGGGACAGGGAACGGCTGCCTCACCAAGCCTACATCCATCGGATATTGAGGGACTTACCGTCGTAGAGGTACAAGACATGCTAACACAAGCGCGCCAGATGGCACTCACAGATCCCGCCTATCTGCGTGGTATTGCGGTGTTGGAGCAGCTACTGGCACTCTTACTGCCGAAAGAGACGGCTCTGTTACCCAACTACCCGAATCCTTTCAACCCTGAGACGTGGATACCGTATCAGTTGGCGAAACCCGCGGAGGTGACATTGCACCTCTATGCTATGAATGGCGCATTGGTGCGGGTATTGGCGTTAGGGCATCAATCTGCGGGAATGTATCATGGCAAAAGCCGTGCGGCGTATTGGGATGGGAAAAATGAGGTCGGTGAGTCTGTCGCGAGTGGTGTCTATTTTTATACCCTAACGGCAGGTACTTTTACTGCTACGCGAAAAATGTTAATAATGAAATAAGCGTTTGGTGGAGTGGATGTGCTTCTATCGTTCATGCGCGTGTGTGCAGCAAATACCTACAAAGCCTATATTTCCAGATTTTATTGTAAAAAACCGATATTTTTTATTTTTTTTTTTCAGATTTTGCACGTTTTTTCCGAAAAAAAAGTGTCTTTAATATACAATTCGGTAATGGACACCGACCCACGTTATCTAATCAAATTTTTTGGCGTGTGAATAGCGACTTTTGTTGGTTTGCCAGCAGTAGAGAAGGAGATAAAAAATTGAATAAACTGACGAAAAGACAGCACATTTATGTTTATGTCCTCACCTTCTGTGTGACATTGTGCTTCTTGTTTCCACAGATAACAACGGCACAGACCGTTAACATTCCAGACGCGAACCTTCGCGAAGCAATTAATAAAGCACTCGGTAAAGCACAGGGGGACACGATTACGGTGGGGGAAATGGCGACGTTGACGGACCTTGAGGCGCATAACGCTGGCATACGTAATTTGACAGGACTCGCATTTGCAACAAATTTGGAAGAGATAAGATGCAATAATAATTTGATATCCGACCTGCTACCACTCACTGGCTTGATCAATCTGCGTGTTATAGAGTTGCGGGACAACGCTATAAGTGATTTGTCACCGATCGCCGGATTAATCAATTTGGAGTGGCTAATTTTTACACATAACTCAATATCTGATCTCTCCCCAGTTGAAGGATTGATCAATTTGTTCGGTTTAGCTGTTGAGGATAATTTGATATCGGACCTCTCTCCGATTTCTGGATTAATAAAACTTGAAAGGATATGGCTGCACGAAAACCCACCCATTGATCTCTCCCCCCTTGAAGGATTAATCAGCCTAAGAACCATCAACTCTTGGGGGACCCCCATCATATCAGATCTTTCTCCCTTGGCAAAGTTACCAAAATTGCAGGTTATAGATATTTGTGGTGGAGAGATATCGGACCTCTCTCCCTTGGCAAACGCAACAGGATTGAAAGAATTATCCTTTGCTGGCAATGAGATATGGGATCTGTCACCCTTGGTGAACCTAACGGGGCTGACGCGTCTGAATCTGGAAAATAACGAAATAGAAGACGTATCACCGCTCGCAGGATTAACCAACTTGACTTCGCTAAACCTTGAGAACAATGAAATATTGGACTTTTCGCCTTTAGATGCCTTGCCTGAAAATATACATATCATTCGGCACAACAACCCCGGATTCACACCCGCGGCACCGAAAATAGAGGGACCGTGGCTATGGGTTATTGCACCGACAGATGGTATGTCCGGTTCAGAAGCAGCTGCTTCAGGGAGAGATTTTCTGGCAGAAATAAGTGGTGGGGAAGTAACAGAGTTGGTGATCGCTACAGGGGGGGCGGTGGTAGGTGAACCGGTTGGGAATAAAGTCTGGACAGTTGGTGAACTCTCTCGGAGAGGTGGCAATAACATAAATGATATGGTGAACGCTACGGCTTTGGGATTGGGTGATATAAATCATCATGTAGCGTACGGATCAATTACCGTCGAATCACTGAGCCAACAGCGCACAAGGATGTTTGTCGGGAGTGGTGATGCTGTTAAGGTTTGGCTCAACGGTGTTTTAGTTCACAACGAACCTGTAGATCGGGATGCTGACGATTATCAGGAGAGTTTCCCTGTCACATTAGAGCGGGGAACAAATATCTTGTTAGTCGCTGTCTACGAGGGTGAAGGCTGGTGGAGCGGTTTTTTTGGGTTTGATGCCGACGCTGAATTCACAGTATACTTACCGGGGTCTTCACTTGTGTTGGATACACCGCGTGTTGCCGATATAAATGAAGATGGAAAGGTGACCATTCTGGACCTGATCTTGGTCGCACGCGACTTCGGAAACAATAAACTTGCTAACCCGCGAACAGATGTAAACGGTGATGGAAAGGTCAATATATCGGACCTGACTTTTGTGGTACAAAGTATGGACGCAGATGCGGGGAACGCAGGTCCTTCTGCCGTTGCTATGAACGGTGCGATTTCTCCGGCGGTCATACGTGCTTGGATAGTGCAGGCGCAGATTGAAAGCAATGGTTCACTTGTGTTTCAACAGGGTATTACAAACCTCCGACGGCTTTTAGAGATGTTGATCCCAAAGCAGACGGCATTGCTTGCGAACTATCCGAACCCGTTTAACCCGGAGACATGGATACCTTACCAACTCGCGCATGCAAGCGACGTTCAAGTTCATATCTATGCAGCGACTGGTGTTTTGGTCCGGACATTGGATTTAGGGCATCAGGCTGCTGGTATCTATAGCGATAGGAGCCGGGCAGTATATTGGGACGGTGAAAATGAGATAGGAGAACCTGTCGCGAGTGGAGTCTATTTTTATACGCTGACAGCGGGTGATTTCACGGCAACCCGCAAGATGCTGATAAGGAAGTAAATTACCATTGGAAGCAAGAACGGTAGGCGCGGTTTTGCGGCGTACTCGCCCAAATTTGGTTTCCCACACGCGGAAACCAAATGTTGCTTCGCAGTGAGAATGCTTTACATTTGCGATCTGCATTCCAACCGCCTCGGATGGAAATAAAAAACAATAGATGTATCTTCAAAGGAGATTGGTGATGAGAACAAGTAAATACGTATCCCTCGTTATCTTAACATTCCTCGGACTGGGGTTTAGCACAGCAGAGGCACAAGAAAATCTCGCGCAAGAGGCGTATGCGATCTTTCAACAAAACTGTCTACTATGTCATGGTGAACATGGATCGTTTACCGAAGACCTTATCATTGATCGCGCCGCACTCATTGCCTCTGGGACGATTATTCCAAGGAATGCGAATGCTTCCGAGTTCTTAAAGCGGTTAATTGAAGATACCCCTGAAAAACCGAGAATGCCGTGGGGTCAACCCGCACTCTCAGATGATGCGATTCAGACGATTCGCCTTTGGATTCAAGCAGGCGCGCCGGATTGGCAGGTGCAGTATGACATCAACTTCATAACGACCGATGCCATGCTTGATACCATTCAAGCGCATCTTGAGACGCTTTCGGCATTTGATCGTCCATCGGCTCGCTACTTCACACTCACGCATCTCTATAACGCCGGTGAAAGCCCCGAAGCACTTGATGCCTATAAGATCGCGCTCTCGAAACTCGTCAACAGTCTCTCTTGGGGTTTTGATGTCATTAACCCCCAGCCAATTGATCTCCAAGAGACGATCTTTTACATCGATCTGCGCCACTACGAATGGGATGTCAGAAACGAGGCATGGACGCAGATTGAACGGGAATATCCTTACAGCATTGACTTTGATCCAGAAACGCAAGCAGGTCTCCACGAAAAGTTGACGCATTTGCGTACAGAGATGGCCTGCGAAGTGCCGTTTATTCATGTGGACTGGTTCCTTGCGAATGCGTCATTGCCGCCGCTTTACCACGATATTCTGGATCTCCCCGAGACGGATCGGGAGTTAGAACAACAGTTGGAAGTCAATGTTACGAGAAATATTGACAGTGCGCCGGGTGTTCGTGTCTGGCGTGCGGGTTTCAACGATTCAGGAGTTTCAAATAAAAATCGTGTTGTGGAACGGCATACCTCCCGATATGGGGCATATTGGAAAAGTTACGACTTTGCGGGCAGTGTAGGTCAACAGAATATCTTTACGCATCCGCTGACTTTTAGAGCTGACGGTGGTGAGGTGGTGTTCAATCTACCGAACGGTTTACAAGGATACTATATCTCCGATGCGTCTGGGAATCGGATAGATGAGGCACCAACAAATATCGTTTCCAACCCTGCGGCGAGCAATCCTGCCGTGCGGAATGGTCTCTCCTGTATCGGTTGCCACACAGAAGGGATGAAAACGTTTGAAGACGAAGTGCGCGCGGTTGTTGAAAAAGCACCTGATGGCCCGGTGAAAGATCAGGGATTGCGTCTGTATGTGGAGCAATCGGTGATAGATGATCTTGTAGAGGAAGACACGGAACGTTACAGGGCGGCACTCGAAAAGACTGGCGGCGTATTTGGTGGTATTGAACCGGTGCATCGGTTTTATGAGGCATTTCAAGGTCCAGTAGATGCGACACACGCTGCCGCTGCTGTCGGTTTAGAAACTGAGATGTTCCTCCAAGAGATTCTCGATAAACAGCGTTTGCGGGACTTAGGTTTAGCGGGGTTGTTGGAAGACGGAGACGTGAGTCGGGATGCATGGACCTCCAATTTTGCCCAAGTGATTTCCGCCCTGAATTCCCGAGACGACACGACAACACAGCCAGTCGAGCCGGTGACGGACCTACGTCCCGGTGATCTGGTTTCTATCCCCGACCCGAACCTCCGTACTGTGATAGAAAACTTGCTCGGTAAAGTGCCAGGTGCTTTGATTACAGTAGAAGATATGGCAAGGTTGACGCGGATTGATGCCGACGATGCAGGGATTAGCAATTTGACGGGGCTTGAGGCTGCGATGGAACTGGAACGGATAGAATTTCGTCGTAATTCCATATCCGATCTATCTCCGCTCAGAGGCTTAACCCGACTCAATAATATTAAACTGCGCGGGAACAGGATAACGGACGTATCCCCGCTTGCTGGTTTAATCAACGTGGATTGGTTAGGGCTTGAGGAGAACGAGATAACCGATTTGTCCCCGCTTGCTGGATTGATCAAATTAAACGGGATCGGGATTTCAGGCAATCCTGTATCGGACGTGTCCTCGCTTGCCGAATTAATCAGTTTGGAGCGGATAGACGCTTGGCGCACGCCTATCTTAGACTTCTCCGCCTTGGCGAAATTGCCGAGACTCTGTTGGATCGAATTTGGTAATGATAGGTCAATATCCGTGCTGCCATCTCTGAGAGGGTTAAGGAATCTAACACGTTTGGAGATTCACAATTGTAATATCTCAGATATCTCCGGATTGGCGGAATTAACACGGTTGGAATGGTTAGAATTGATCAACAATCAGATATCGGATATATCTCCGTTGGCGAATTTAAAAGGTTTAGAGCATCTGAACCTCGATGCTAACGTTATCGAAGATGTATCGCCATTGGCGAAACTAACACGATTGGAATTATTGTACCTTGAGAACAACAAAATATCGGATGTATCACCGCTTGCGGGGTTAACCAACTTAGAGCGGTTAGACCTCCGCAACAATGCAATATCTGACTTTTCGGCCTTAGCAGGATTACTTGATAAAACATTCGTCCGGATGGAAGGCAATGCAGGTTCCACCGTCGCAAGCGGAGGAAAAAAAATAGAAGGTCCGTGGTTATGGATAATTGCATCGACAGGAGAAAGGGGCGGCGCAAGTGCCGCTACTTCCGGGATAGATTTCCTTGCACAAATGAGTAGCGGTACTGTAACGGAGCCGGAAATCGCTGCCAACGGAGCAATTGAGGGTAACCCTGTTGGTGACAAAGTATGGACAATTGGTAACATATCAGCAACAAGGAGCAATAATATCAATGATATGGTGAATGCTACCGGCTTGGGAGCAGGCGATATAAATAATCATGTCGCTTATGGTTTTGTTTCCTTAGACTCACCACGAGTGCAAAACACAACAATGCTTGTCGGAAGTGATGATGCTGTCAAGGTTTGGCTCAATGGCAATTTGGTTCACAACAATCCTGTGAACCGAGGTGCTAACAATTTCCAGGATCAATTCCGAGTCACGCTGAAAGAGGGGATAAACATCTTGTTAGTTGCCGTTTATGAGCAGGGTGGGGGTTGGAGCGGCTTTTTCGGGTTCGCACCTGATGCCGAATATACGGTATTATCACCTAGCACCAGATTCTCCTTTTCTACAGCAGCGACACAGGTTGAAGTTGGCGATAGGTTCACCGTTCAACTCAAAGCAGAAAATATCTCCGACTTAGCAGGATGGCAAGGTGATATAGTATTTGATCCTGCAGTGCTAAAAGTAAATAACGTAAGTGAGGGCAGTTTTCTGAAGCAGAGCGGTGGACGCTCGCACTTTTTGAAAGGCACGATTGATAATACAACAGGGAGAATCGACGGTATAGGTTCTGCGCGGATCTCCGAAGGTGGGGTTAGCGGTGAAGGCACGCTGTTGTCGGTTACATTCACAGCGATAGCGAATGGGGAGAGCCGGTTGTCCTTACGGAGGTTTCAAGCCGGTTCCAGCCTTGGTGAGACGGTTTCGTCTCGTCCGCCTGATACTATCATTACGGTCGGAGATCCATCTGTCCCGGATGTGAGTGATCTCAAGTTCTCACTTTCCACAGATGCAGATCCGATTCGTATGGGTGATACCTTCACCCTTCGACTCAACGCAAATGATGTTACTGATTTAGCGGGATGGCAGACCGATATTTCATTTGCTCCTGATGTTCTTGAAGCGGTTGAAGTGAGCGAAGGCGATTTTCTGAAGGTGAAAAGTGGAGATACTTTCTTTTTGCAAGGCATCATTGATAATGCGGTAGGTAAAATCACAGGTATCAGCGCAGCGAAGCTTAAGGGCAGTGGTAGCGGCACAGGCGCGTTGCTATTGGTTACATTCAAGGCGAAGGCTGCCGGAGAGACACGAGTGACATTTAGCAATTTCTACGCTGGTTCCAGCAGCGGTGAAGCAATCCCATCGGACGCTCCTGAAATTGTTATCACTGTGGAAGACCGCAAGTATCCGGCTTGGGATGTCAATCAGGATGGTCAGGTAAACGTTCTGGATCTAATTCTGGTGGCACAATATTTAGGTGGAGATGCCGCCAGCAATCCACAAGCAGATGTGAACGGCGATGGAATTATTAATATTTTAGATATCATCGTTGTCGCACAATATTTCGGGGAATCAACCGAAGCGGCTGCGCCTTCCAATGTTGCTGCTATAGAAACTTTGGAATTAGACCCGGTAATAGTTCAGGCCTGGATAGCACAGGCAGAGACTGAAGATGACGGTTCACCTGCCTTCAGGCAAGGTATTGAGAACCTTCAGCGACTTTTAGCGTTGCTACTTCCAGAAGAGACGGCGTTGCTTGCGAACTATCCGAATCCATTTAACCCTGAGACATGGATACCCTATCACCTTGCTGAACCTGCAGATGTCACACTGCGTATCTATGCTGCGGATGGTGTCTTGGTTCGGACGTTGGTGTTAGGACATCAGGCTGCTGGCATCTATGAAAGTCGCAACCGCGCGGTGTATTGGGACGGTAAAAATAAGGTAGGTGAACCTGTGGCGAGTGGTGTCTATTTCTACACACTCACTGCTGGTGATTTCATGACAACCCGCAAAATGTTAATACGGAAATAAATCCTGAAAACCGACCCTTTGCGAAAAGTAACGGACCTCTTAGGCGGCTCTAAAACCTGCGAAATATGATAAATTCGCGCTTTAGATGACAAGTGTTCTCACACCGCGGGGTCTTCTGACACTGGTTGCGGCATCATGGGGTACTTTCCTTCGGCGATCAGTTTTTGTCGAGCTGCTTCTAAGCGTTCTTCCCAATTAATCAGTGTAGGGGTTCTGCCATACGCTTCTATCAGTTTTCCGGCTTCTTCATCCATAAGCCGCTCACGTTCAAGGTAGACCTCTACTTCCGACTTGTTGGTAAGGTAATAGAGGATAGTAGCGTAGATTTTCTCCATGGACAAAGTCGGGAAGCGGCGGTGGAGTTCCTCAACTCCCTTCCCTTCTCGATACTTATTTAACACGTGTTGAATAGCGATGCGATGCCCTTTGATGCGTATGTCAATTTCGCTATTGAAGTCGAAGTAGTCTCGCAGTTCCATTCTTTACCTCTGTTTTTACGGTAGATATTGTATAACATCTTGATATTGCTCAGGTATAAAAGTGTCCCAAACCCTACGCAATTCCTTAATGTAAGTACCAATTGAGGTCCGCTGTGGGAAACAAAGAATTCCGGGGACATGCCTGCCAGCTTGCAAATGCTCAGTAAGGTGCCTTGGCACGGTCGTCCGATTGTTGGTAACCAGGATGTAGTTGTTGCGTTCAACCCACATCAGAATGTCTGGATCAGGCGTTCCTAAAGGCGGTACGCCCGCATCTCCAATGCGTCGAACGTGCATTTCACGGAGTTGTTCCTGAATCGTGCGGTTGAGGTGTTCATCAAGGATGAATTGTGGTCTCATGCAGGTTCATCCCAAAGCGGGTTGAACTTTCCCGTAGCAATCTGTTTTGCCTGCTCTTTTCGGAGGTGTTCTCGCTCTTCAACGAATAGAAGCGTCGCCCCTTGGGTTCGTTGCCATTCCTTTTTTGATTTTCTTTTTTCTTCCCTCACCCGTGCTAAGTAAGCCTCCACCTCGGTTTTGTTCGCCTCATAGTAGAGGAGCGTAGCGTAGATTTTCTCTAAGGGCAGTCTTGGGAAACAGCACAAGATTTCTTCGGGTTCTTTGCCATGTAAGCGTTCTTCTAACACCTCGTCAATATAGATGCGGTGCCCCTTGATGCGGATACTGGTTTCATCAATAAACTCAAAATAGTCTTGCACATCCATCTTCTATCTCCTTAACTTCATAGCCCGCTATGAAGTAAGCTTCAGCAGATAATGGGTTGTGTTCATGTTTCATTATTCTCTATTCTCACTGCAAAGCAATATCACCCCGCTGGGGTGAGGAAAATGCCTAAGCCTCTCGTTGGAACATTCGGAATTCGTTAGTAGCAACTTGGTTTAAGTTTAACACAAATAACGATGGATTTCAAATACTACATCGGACACCACGCCATCACGGTTCCGAAACTGGCAAACGCGCTGTTTTCGCCGCTTGTCAGGATACGCGAGCCTTGGACGACGACTCTTGCATCGCGACTCGTGATTTTATAACTGACCGGGGCATCTTTGGCAATTAACGGTTCGTCGTTGTCGTCCTTGAGTTTATCGAGTCGGTAATGCACCGAACGATGCGCTGGCACGTCAAACTCACAGGAGACGTTCTCCATCGCGGGATCCTCATAAAGCACCTCTAAGAGGCAACGCGTATCTATATCGGCGGTGTTGGAGATACAGATAGATTCGTGCGAGAAATAGCCACCGCCGTGCTGTTCCCACGCCTGCTCCGCTGGTGTGAGTGCTGCCATGTAGCCATCAGGAATAACCCAAACATAAGCCCCATCACCCTCTGAACTATAGGCTTTGAGAGCATCCGCTATCGCCTCGGGATTGTCAGCCACTTGGTCCAGTGAGATTACAAGAAATCGGGAGCGGAATTCAATTCCCCTCGCGGGATTGGCGTGTTTTAACTCGCCTCTCACGTTCAGGCATACTGTGTTATCTCCGAACATCGTGAGGGAACTTACGCCTTGCGATGCGAGCCAATCACCAAGGGTTTCATTCAGGAGTGTTGTTAAAGTTTCGAGCGAGATGTCTTGTAGTTTATACTCTTCAACCGTTGTAAGTAATGTTCCAAAATTCATGATTTCCTCTACTAAACCATCCATCGTTCACTAATACCGAGCAGTGCCATCAGTGCCTGCAAAAGTACGCTCTCAGCGTCGGTTCCAGTGAATTGTCGATGTGTATCAATATAGGTGCCGTAATCGGCAGCCCACTCTCGAAAATAGGTCTGGTATTCCCAGCCGTCAGCAGTGTATTGAAAAACTGTCCGATCTGGATAGGGGAGTTTCTGTATTAAGAGTTGCTGGAGTTGTTCGGATGTCGGTATCCATACGTCTTCGGGAACTTCTGTTTCCGGACAGAGTGCTTGGATTTTGGGATGCCGACATCTCTCTAAGTATTCTTGCGAATATTTCTGTTTCTCGGGTTGATCCATAAATTTGGATTGAGGACTTATAGTAAATCCTTCCTCTGTGTTGATTTTGTAGGGTATTATACGGTGTTGGTTTTTAATTGTCAATGTTTCTTGGTATGAATTCAGGACTATTTCGTTTTAGGTTTTTCGCTCAATTTTAGACCCCCGAGGCCCAGTAGGTGCGGTTTTCTAAACGCCCCATAGGTGTCAATTTAAGAAAAATAACCCTCTCGGTACCCAAAAACAACCTCGCCACCCAGACCCAGACGGGCGGTTTCCTAACGCTTTACACTTTTGACTTCTGAACTGTGATTTCTCTGATGGCTATGATTCCCATGATAAGAGAACCCATCACAAGCAACTGAATACTGAAAACCGAATCCTGACGACTCAGCAGTTCCGCAGGAACGCCTTCTCTGTAGAAACTTCAACGCCACAATCAGCCCCTTATTTTTCCTCAGAGATCTTATCAGAGAAATCACAAAAATCACAGAAATCACAGTTCAGACTTACTATGCCGAAAAATTTTCCTTGCAACTCCGCCCTAATCTATGTATAATTTGACATTGTTTCGTTCACCTACAACATATAGGGAAAGTACATGCCAGATATCAACATCAAACCGACTCACAAACCTATCCAAGAATACTATACCGAACTTGAAAAATACGCACAACTCGGTGAGAAAGTTGAGAAAATGAACTCTCCAAAGACAAAACCTCACTCATCTACAACGACTTCCTGACACTATCGGGCATCCCTCCAAAGGTTTTTGATTATCGGCTTGGCACCCGTTCCGCACTGGAATGGGTGATAGATCAATATCGCGTCAAGACAGACAAACGCAGCGGCATCGTCAACGACCCGAACTGCACCGACGACCCTCAGTACATTGTCAAGTTGATTGGGAAGGTGATTACGGTCAGTTTGGAGACCGTGGATATTGTTAGCAAATTATCTGCCTTAAACTTAAAGTAGTAGGCATACAGGGTGTGCTGTAACAACACAAGCACGCGAACATTGTCTGAAGCAGGCAGGATTTACAAGATTTTAGGATTTTCAGGATTGTAGGTATTTTGTGACTGATGACTCCTCAGTCCATTTGGGAGAGGTCTGTATCGTCCTGATTTTTTCTTAATTCTTCCGGTCAAATATGCTATTATTTTGTTAAGGTTAATTACGGTGGTGTTATTGGCAGGGTTTTCTGTAGAGGATGATCAGGTATGGATGCCCTGAGGAGATTGACGAATTAACATGAGAAATATAAAGATCAAATGGCTTATATACACAGTTCTCGTAGGCCTCATACCTGTTCTCTCACGGGCGTTAATATGGTTTATATCACAAAATCGAACTATGGATTTCTTCAATGCTTCAGACTTTGTGGCGTTTGGATTGATTCTGCATATATCGAATATAAACGAAATAGAGCATTTCAATGATAGCGAAAAGTCATGGAAGACAATTCAGAATGGGTTTTCAATAGCCTTTATATCATTCTATAGTGTCTTATTTGCTTGTTCTTTATTAGGTCAATCAAATCCAGGGCTGATCAATGTCCAGAGTATAACCTATTTTTCTATTGGCCTCAATTTTGTATCTTTTCTCATGAGTTTTATTGTATATGATAGGATCTCGAAACGAGAACAGGAATCATAAATATCCAGATAAGTTTGATTTTTTTCTGCAATGATAGTATTATATTTTTAACTTATGAATTATGAGAGAACGCAGATCTGGAAGATTTTCGGGACATGTCTGCATCATTATTTAGATGAAACCAACAAATATTTAAGTTTTGGGTTTATTGTCTGTCAATTGGTGGTATACAAACATTTATGAGAAAAATTCTAACTGAGGATTAATCAAATGACTGCAGTAATTATTACCATAGGTTCAATTCTTGCTATAGCAGGTATCGGTGTGTCTATTTGGTCCATCATAGATACCAGAAAACGCATAAACACCAGAAAACGGTAATATAAGGACTGAAGTGCCAGCTTTTAAATGGGAAAATCAACTTAGAGAAAAATAATTGATATGGAAATAACCGAAATCCAGCGTGAACTGGTAGAATTAGAATTAGATGCATGGCTCCTATACGATTTTCGGGGGATCAATCCGATTGCACAGAACGTTGCAGGTTTAGCAGAGGCACATATTACCCGCCGATGGTTCTGTCTCATCCCTAAACACGGCGAGCCGCGATGGTTGGTCCATCGGATTGAGACATCGAACTTCACCCGTGTGCAGGGACAGGTGGCACTCTATGCGGGGTGGGAAGAACTGAACGAAGCCATACAGACCCTGTTTGCTGGTATCAAAACAGTTGCGATGGAGTATTCACCAAACGCCGAGATTCCTTACATTTCACGGGTAGATGCTGGCACGCTGGAGTGGATTCGTTCGTTCGGGATTCAGGTGCAAACGTCTGCGGAACTCGCACAACGGGTGGAAGCACGTCTGAGTGAGGCACAAGCCGCAGGACACCAAACATCCGCTCACTTGGTATTGCAAGCGAAAGATTACGCTTTCACGTGGATCGGTTCGCAGCTGCGTGATGGAAAAGCGATTACCGAATATGATGTTCAGCAAGAGATTCTCGGACAATTTGATGCGATGGACCTTGTTACAGACCATCCCCCCATAGTTGCTGTGAATGCAAAGAGCAGCGACCCGCATTATGCACCCTCCGCAACGGATACCCAAGCGATTAAAACAGGCGATTTCATTCTGATTGATTTATGGGCAAAGCAGAAAGATCCAGATGCTGTTTTTGCGGATACGACATGGGTGGCTTATGCTGGGGAAACCGTTCCACCCCGATACGTTGAAATCTTCGACATTGTCAAGGAAGCGCGGGATAGAGCGATACGGTTCATCCGGGAAAAATGGGCAGTCGATGAACCTATTCACGGTTATGAAGTGGATGATTGTGTCCGTGGATATATCACTGAAAAGGGATACGGACAATTCTTTATTCACCGGACTGGACACAACATCGGCACTGTTATCCACGGCAACGGCGTGAATTTAGATAACTTAGAGACGCGTGATGCACGTGCCTTAATCTCTGGCATCTGTTTCTCAATTGAACCCGGTATCTACCTCACCGATTTCGGCGTTCGGACAGAAGTCGACGTTTTCTTAGCCGGTCCAGGGAGAGACGGCGTAAAAGTGACAACCGCGCCCGTTCAAAATCAGGTATTGTCACTGCTGTGATCTGATAATTCCGCTTTTTCAGATCTGTGAGGATGTGTGACAGATAGAGGCGCGCGTTGAGGATCCACTGATCGGCGTAAGCTGCAGCGAGCAGCGGGAGTGCAATTGTCAAACGGGGTGAATCGAGCAACCACTGCTCAGCGTATTCGGCAAAGTCTGTATCCACAAGTCCACTACTTCCGAGTGAATAGACGACATAGTGTTTGTCTTCCCGCGTCTCCATTCTCGGATTGAGCGGTGTGTTTAGTGTGAGGCGTTTTGTGCCATCGATCTCAAAAACCCAAAAAAAATAGTCTTCATTGTGTCCAAGATAACCGATTTCTACGTCAAGCCGGTGCGCGGCTTCAGTGGTGATTGGGTTTGTCACCATATCGCGTTTGAGTAAGGCGGGATAGATAGCCGCAAAAAAGATTTGTTCAAATCCGAGCGGTTGATCGGTGTGTGCCAGCGTATCCAAGAGAATCTGCTCTTGTTCTGGGCGTTTCAGTTCTAAGCAGCTTTTTGCGAAGACTTCATCCCTAAGCGCACGCATTTCAGGTGGGGCGTTTGCGTGAAGCGGTTGGAGTTCTTGTATGAGCCTAAGAATACGGCGGCGTTTGGGTACGGTGCGCCAAAGCACCCAATGCCATAAGGTTCGCCATGTTTCCCTTTCACGTAATTGGCTAAGGAGTGCGATCACGCTCGTCAAGAAACGTTGGAATATGCTTTCGGGGGCAAGGTTTCGTTGTTGGTTCGCCATGGTTTTTTGAAGGCGTTTATTGCTATTTTACTGACTGCTGATGGCTGGTTGCTGACAGCCGATTCAAAATTTGACTTTTTGCTGAGAGTGTGCTATAATATATGTTGCTGAGCAGAGCCGGAGTGGTGAAATTGGTAGACGCACGGGACTCAAAATCCCGCGGGCCCTAGGTCCATGTCGGTTCGAGTCCGACCTCCGGCATTAGGCGATGGTTTCTCGTAAAGCCATCGCCTTCTCTTTTCGGAGTTACATCGAAACGATTTTACGCATCCGTTGCGCAAGGTCAATCTGAGTCGCCCTGTCACCACCCACTTCATGGATGACGTAACCGTCGTAACCGATTGACCGAAACGCTTCCATGACTGCTTTCCAGTCCGTATCACCATCTAAGAGATTAACGAACTGGTGTGCGCCGCGGGCGAAATCTTTGAAATGTACCCGTTTGATGCGGTGCCCGAGTTCACGGATCCAGTGTTCCGGGTAGCCGTAAGCCATCATGTTTGCGGTATCAAGATAGGTGCCGACCCACTCACTATCTATCTCATCTACAATATCACGCATCTCTTTAGGACTGAGCAGGAATTTGTTCCAGACGTTTTCAAGCCCGATTGCAACCTTGTGTGCTTCTGCAGAAGGTGCTAAGTCTTTCAGGATACCGACGAGGTTATCCCAAACTTCTTGATATGTCCCCTCAGCGGTGAGTTGGCCGGGGTGCAATAGAATCCCTCCGACACCGAGTGCACCCGCGACTTCCAAACCACGGGCGAGAGAGACTGCCCCTTTTTCGCGCTGCGTTGCATCCAAACTCAGGAGGTTACCACGGTCGGCGTAACCTGCTGTAATACTACCGATTTCGATACCAGCTGTCTCACACTTCGCTGCGATGCCGCCAAGCTCGGTGTTGCTCATATTGATGTCGGTATCTTTTCCTTCACCGAAAGTCAGTTCAACGGCATCGTATCCGGCATCTTGGCAGAGGGAGAGCGTATCGTCTAACGACATGCCTCCAAGTATAATTTGGGTAACACCTATCTTCATTGCTTTTCCTTTTCGCTGTGAAACTGTGTAGCGGTTAGAGATTGTATACAGAGATGCCGGGTTTCAAGGCATTGCGGACACCGAATCGCGACATAGTAAGCATCGTTGAACACGGCATCAATCCAGTTGTGCGATGGGTCTTCCGACGGACTGCCCAAAAACTGATCAAGCACCTCGTATTCCCTGTCACAGTCCGGACAGATTTGCAAGTCGTGTCCGATGTCAGTCTGGTCAAGCCATCGCATCTTATCTGCTATCCTTCAGAAGAGACCAAAAATTCGGAGACCGATTTGAGGTAACGGTTCGGCAGGCGTGCCTCGACGTGAATGGCTTCGTCTGTGTATTCTGTGTTAAGCACGGTGCCATGTTTATAGAGTAAATCGAGGGTTTTTCCTTCTGTGTATGGAATACTGAAGGAGAGGTTCGTCCCGAGTTCAGCAAACCGCTTTGATAGTGTATCCATTAATGTCTCAACGCCATCACCGCGTTGCGCGGAGATTGGAAACGCCTCTGGATGTTGGCACTGTAGCAGGTGTAGGTCGTCTTCCGTTTTAAGCCGGTCAATTTTATTGAAAACCATAAGCGTTGGAATCTCCGTAGCATCCAATTCGCCAAGGACTTCGTTTACAGCGGCTATCTGTGCTTCTGCTTCTGGATGACTCACATCAATGACGTGAAGTAGCAGGTCGGCTTCTGTGACCTCTTCGAGCGTCGCCTTGAATGCTGCGACTAACTGGTGTGGGAGTTTCTTGATGAATCCAACAGTGTCGCTGAGGAGAATCTGCTGCTTTTGTGGCAAATTCACTTTTCGTGTGGTTGAATCTAAGGTTGCGAACAGTTTATCTTCAACCAAGACACTCTCACCTGTTAAACGGTTGAAGAGGGTCGATTTTCCGGCATTGGTATATCCGACGAGAGAGACTTTGACTTTTTCGGAGCGATTTCTGCGTTGGACAGTGCGTTGCTTTTCAACGGCTTGAAGTGCTTTTCTGACCTGTCCAATGTTCCGACGTACCCAGCGTCTGTCCATTTCGAGTTGTGTTTCGCCGGGACCCCGGAGATGTCTGCCACCGCCACCGCCTGTCGCGAGTCGTGAGAGGTGTGTCCACATCCGAGTGAGGCGCGGAAGCGCGTATTCGAGTTGTGCCAAGGCTACTTGTAACCGTGCTTCTTTGGTGAGTGCGCGTTGCGCGAACACCTGAAGGATAAGTCCGGTTCGGTCAATCGCGGCGATATCGAACGCCTGCTCGAGATTACGCGTCTGTGCCGGTGAGAGCTCTTCGTCAAAGATGATTGCGTCGGCGTTAAGTTCTTCAATGAGCGGTTTGAGTTCTTCAACCTTTCCTTCGCCGATAAAATACGTCGGATTTGGCATGTTGCGCGATTGAATCGTCTTACAGACGACTTCAATGCCGGCAGTCTCTGCGAGTTGTTGGAGTTCTTGCAGCGATTCTTCTGTTTCATCCATCAGCATATTTCGTAATTTTACACCTACTAAGATCGCACGTGAAGGCGGGTTCGGTGCGCGTGTGTCGTAAAGTTCTGGCATCAAGAGACCCCTTTCTCAGTTTTGAAGCGCGATTGAAGTGCCGCGTTTGGCACTTCCAACAACGCGGTATCTATCGTATAGTTTATCATATCTACTTTCAGTTTTCAACTAAAACCTTGTTTTAAGAAAAAACTTCAATTTTTTCCACAGGAATCTGTTTAGGTCAACGTTTTAGGCGAATCCTCGTTATTTACTGGTGTCTCTGCAACTGATAACTGAGTGCTGACTGCTGGCGACTAACAACCAACTGTTTTTTCTTGCATGTACATTAATTCTATGGTATACTTAAAATCACCATGAAAAGTGCCAAAGATTCTGCAACCCCAATGATTACCCTTAATCGCAAAGCGCGATACGACTATCACTTACGTGACCGGTATGAAGCGGGTGTTGTTTTGCAAGGCACTGAAGTGAAGGCGATTCGCGCAGGACGGCTTAACCTAACAGATAGTTACGCACAAGTAACAGACGGCGAGGTGTTTTTGATTGATGCGCACATCGGTCCGTATGAACACGGAAATATCGCTAACCACGAAGCGAAACGCAAGCGCAAACTGTTGCTAAATCGTCGAGAGATCACGAAACTTGAACGTTCAATCCGTTCAAAGGGGATGACGATCGTTCCGACGCGCGCGTATTTCAGCAACGGTAGGGTGAAGGTAGAATTGGCTGTTGCAATGGGTAAGCGGCTTTATGATAAACGCGATAAGATTGAACGTGAAGCAACTGCAAATGAGATACGGGCATACAATTAACAACGTTCTAAAAAAATCGCCAGTCGCAGAACGATTATCGGTTTTACAACCCTTTTGGGCGTTGGTGTGTAGGATGGAAAATATACGTTACTGCCACAAAATTCTCTGACTGATAGCTGATGACTGGCTACTGATTACCATTTTGGGGGTGTCAAGGTTTCGACGAAGGTAAATGAGATATAGGTTGCATGCCGAGGTCTCCGCAGGCCTCGTTAAATAGGCGGAACACTTATAATTGCTGATGAAGAATTAGCACTAGCTGCCTAAACGCGGCTACGCTTGGCCGACCTGCTGCCCGTCAGGGAAGTTAAAGCGTCGTAATACGGGCTAGCCGCTCGCTCTTTCTCAAGGGGCGTGCCGCGAACCACTTTTGAGATAGCCTATTCTGAATCCTGCACAGGGGAGGCTTATAGGCGAATCTTAAAACCTGTGATAAGCATGTAGTAGCCTCTGTTGAAATGCCTTCGGACGCGGGTTCGATTCCCGCCACCTCCATTTCCACAACTGATTCTGTTCTTGCCGACAATAGATTTGGTCGCGAAATAACATGGCTGAATTTACTAACCTGCCCCCTCGTATTCAAAAAACGGTGCGAGCGCATATAGGCGAGGATGAGGATGTCTGTTTGTGCCTCCTCGGGCGTTCAGGTTTGCTGCGTCCGGATTTCGTTTTTATCACGACGCGGCGGGTGCTGGTTTTAGATGAACGGTATATAGGCAGCCTCGCCGTTTCTTATGCGAATATCCGGTGTAATCTGTTGTTCACCGAGATTCGTAATGTGAAATTGGTCCGCCAGTTCAGACATCGGCTACTCAGACAAGCGAGGCTTGAAATTGGCGTTCTGCGTAATGTCCATTGGATCGATAATATCAACTTCCGTTCGGCACGATGTGCCTACATCTATATTACGGATCAGATTGCAAAGTAGAAGAGAATCATGACAGAATTCCTGACTTATTTCCTCGCCCCGTATAATGTCTGGTTTACGGCACCGTTGACAATTGTGTTCATATTTGCGCTCTTTCGACTTGCTATGGGAGCAATGGACTTCGGTGATGCGGATGCAGATGCTGATGTAGATGCGGATGTGGATATAGACGCTGATATGGATATAGATGCGGACGTAGATATAGATGCTGATATGGATATAGATGCGGATGTAGACGTGGATGCCGATATAGATGCGGATGCGGATGTGGCTGTAGATGCGGGGGGGCAGGGCTTCTCTTTCGGCGACGTATTTGGGTTTCTGAATGTTGGGAGAGTCCCCTTGATGGTTGTGCTGATGTCGCTATTTGGGACATGGGGTGTTGCTGGACTTATTGCCAACGCATCCCTTAATGTTCCAGAAAGACCCGGGTGGGTTTGGGTATCGTGTGTTATTGCTCTTTTCTGTTGTTTTGTCTGTACTCGCTATATATCTCTCGCCCTTTCAAAACTATTCCCTGAAAGCGAGAGAGCCATCAGCGATGTACATCTCCTCGGTTTAAGTGGACGCGTTATTAGTGGACAAATTACAACGACTTTTGGTACCGCTCGTGTGCAAGTTCCGGATGGTCCGGAATTAACTGTCAGTTGCCGCACCAAATCCGATGAAGCCACTCCGGTCAAGGGAGATACTGTGATTCTCGTAAACTATGATCGTACAAAGCGGATTTTTGATGTGAGGAAAAGTGAAGTTGATTCGCGTTAATTCAGTGTTGTAAAGGAGAATTGAACATGAATGCCAATTTGTTTTTCACCATTATCGGCAGTGTTGTTGCTCTGATCGTTATTTTTCTTTTAGTCTATCGTTCGTTCTATAAAAAGGCGCCCGCGGATGCGGCGTTAGTCATCTCTGGTGGACGAAAAAAACGCGTCGTCTTTGGTGGGACCCTTATTAACCCAATTACCAACACGCACCAACTCATTTCCTTAAATACGCTCCAGTTACCTGTTGAACGTACAGGACAAGGCGCGCTGATTACAAAAGACAGTTTACGGGTTGATATAGAGGCGCAATTCTATGTCAAGATTGAACCAAACGAACAAGATGTACTCAAAGCTGTCGCAAGTCTCGGTGATAAAACCCTAACCCCGGAAGCAGTTAACAAACTCCTTGAAGGCAAACTTGTCGGGGTCCTACGAAGTGTCGCTGCAACTATGGACCTCCAGGAACTGCACGAAAAGCGCCAAGAATTTTCTGACCAAGTTCAGGAAGCCTGTCGCGACGATCTTGAGCAAAACGGCTTTAAATTAGAAAGCGTTGCTGTCACGAATCTTGACCAGACCCCGCTTGATGCGCTTGACGAGAATAACCGTTTTGATGTTGTTGCGATTCAGACGATCAAGCAAGAGGTTGAAGATAAGCAGACGCAAACGGCTCGGATTGAGCACGAAAACAAGGTGAAGCGTGAAGAGGATCGTCTCAAAGCCGAACTTGAGATTAAGCAGCGCGAGGAGGAGACGGAAACGGAAGGGTTAGAGGTCGAGAGACGGCTTGAGTTTGCACAGGAAGAGCAACGGAAAGCCATCGCTACGAACAAGGCAGAACAGGAACGCGAGGTTGAAGCGCACAAACTTGAGCAACAGCAGGCTGTTGAAGAAGCGCGCATCAAACAGGAAGAGGCGGTCAAGTCTTCGGAGATTATGCAGAAGCAGCGGTTAGAGACCGCTCGGATTGAACAGGAACGCCAAGTCGAAGAGACAGAAATTACACAAAAGCAGGCAATCGAAATTGCACGTGTGCAACAAGAACAGACGGTTCAGGAAGCAGAAATCGAGCGTAATCTTTCTGTCGAAACTGCTAAGATTGAGCAGGAACGCGCTGTAGAGGAAACAAGCATCGCGAGTAGAATCGTTCTGGTTGAGAAAGATCGCGAGGAAAAAGAGGCGCAAGCCGAAAACGCAATCCAGGTTTCAATCAAAGAGAAGGAACGTGAGGCGGCACTCACTGAACTCTTGGAGGTGAGCGCACAAAAGGCGAGAGCCGAAGCAGCAGTTTCAACAGCCGAAGCGATTGAGGAAGCGGAACGTCAAAGCAAAATCGAACTGATCCGTGCCGAGCAAGAAGCCGATGAGGAACGGATTGCCAAAGAACGCAATGCGGATGCAGAGGCATACGCTGTTATAGAAGCCGCCAAGGCAGCCCTTGAAGCCGCTGAACTTGAATCGCAGGCACAGAGAATTCTCGCAGAGGCACTGCTCGTTGAGGCGAAAGCGAAGGCTGATGGTGAGGAGGCCTCTATCGCTGCGAAGAATCAGGCGGATTCCAAAGTTCTCGTGAGTGATGCTATATTGGCACTCGTGGAATCACTCCCTGAGGTGACAGGTGAATTAATGAAACCCGCGGAACGCATTGAAAGCATCCGGGTACTTGACCTCGGAAACAACGGCAATGGCGGCGGTATGAACCGTGTTCTCAGTTCGATTGTCAACGCTGGGGCAGCCGTACCCTTGCTTAAGGAGATTGTTGGGTTCAGCGGTTTAGACACCGAAAAGATTGCCCGGACTGTTCGGGATTACGCTTCCGGATTGGCGGTGGATGCGCAAGTAAGTTCAGATGGTTCACCTGATGCCGGATTGGCGGTGGATGCGCAAGTAAGTTCAGATGATTCACCTGATGCCGATTAATTAACATTTTTTCTGAAGGTGAGTAGGGGTTGGGTTACCCAACCCCTACATCTCCCACCTTCTCTTTTGAATAGATACTGGCGGGGCGACCCAACGACGGTGCCTTAAACGCCGAGCGTATGAAAGGATGCACACATGGATACTGAAAAACAGACGAAGACTGAAGTTAAAGTTCATTTTCTCTCTATTGATCGGGGTACAGGCGCGCCAATCGTAGTCCTGAAAGAGAAAGAGGACAGTCTAAACCGGATACTGCTGATTTGGATCGGCGAATCGGAGGCGGCAGCTATTCAGATGCATTTGGAAAATGTAGAACTCCCGCGCCCGATGACACACGATTTGCTGAAAAATATGATTCAGACGCTTGCGGCAAAGGTAATAGATGTGTGTGTACATTCGGTTGAACAGTTGAATAATCGCTGGACGTTCTATGCACACATCACTTTGGAGGTGAACGGCAACACAATTGAGGTGGATTGCCGCCCCAGTGACGCTATTGCACTTGCGTTGCGCTGCGAAGTACCTATCTATATTGCCGAAAACGTGATTGCAGACCATGGGTTCTCTGAACAAGAACTCGAGAAAGGCGAGCAGCACGACCCGAAAGATGTTTTAGAGAATTTAGATGACGATACGCTAAAGCAGTATACGGTCTAATGTAAAATTGCAAATATCCAGACTGTGCGTCCACCCCGCAAAGGTGGAAAATAGTACATGATCCCATCATTCATGGATGCCCAGTTTATGCGGAATTTGCTCGTTACATCTGCATGCTGGCACGGTATAACCACGCTCGTCCTTGGGGATTACTCTGAGAATATGTAAACACCATGGGCAATTCATATAAAAATAACTACCTCGTCCGCCATGAAAATTGTACGACTGCTTTGGATAGCAGCGACTTTGTGGCAAGAGTAGACCTCTCCTTCCTCGATCCACCCTTTAATCAGGATAAAGTTTACAACGCTTGGGATGATAACATGCCGCCCGAGAAGTATTGGGAATGGATGCGCGATATCTGTGCAAAGGTGTATGCCTTGACTTCCGATGGCGGTGCGATTTATTTCATGCAACGCGAGAAGAATACCGAATTCGTTCTGGAATGCCTACGCGATGCGGGGTGGACTTTCCAAAATCTGATTATCTGGAAAAAGAAGACCTCAGCAGTGCCAGGGGTGAAGCGTTTCGGCAAGCATTATCAAGTTATTGCGTTTGCAACGAAAGGCAAAACACCGCGCGTTTTCCATCGTCTACGTATTGACCCACCGCTGCCAGCAGATTACAAGCACGCGCGTGAAAACGGTATGTTCGTTACCGATGTATGGGACGATATCCGTGAATTAACCTCCGGCTATTTTGCTGGCGATGAAGCGTTGCGCGATATGGATGGGAATCGCTTACACAAACAGCAAGCACCTATCCAACTCTTGCTTCGGATTATTCTCTCTTCTACAAATCCGGGTGATGTCGTTTTGGATCCGTTCGCTGGTTCAGGAACAACGTTAGTCGTAGCAGAGCAATTGGGGCGAAAGTCTATAGGCATTGAACTGGATTCACAGAATGTTGCGCTTATTGAAAACAGACTTGCTGAACGGAGAGAATCGGACGATGTTTCACGCTTTTTCAAGGATTACGTATGCACTCCAGATTTAGAAGCAGTTTGGGGAAAAACTATACCAATGAGAAAATCTACATCTTCTGCCTTGTCTGTTTCTAAACAGGCAGCACTTTTTGAATCAAATCCACAATAAGGAAAACAGCGGATGTCTTCTGAAGCGATTAAGACAACAGTTGAACTCTTTGCCGGTATAGGTGGATTTCGTTTGGCTGCTGCCCAAAATGGACTTCGGACGTTGTGGGCAAATGATATTTGTTTGAAAGCCTGTCAAGTATATCGGAGTCAATTTGGTGATGCTGAAATTCGTCAAGGCGATATTCGGGAATTGACGCATGAGATTCCTCCGCATGATTTGCTCACGGCCGGTTTTCCTTGTCAACCGTTCAGTAGTGCTGGACAAAAAAAGGGTTTTCGCGACCCAAGAGGACTGCTTTTCTCGGTTATTGTGGAGGTTTTAAGAACACATCGTCCGCGCTATTTCATTTTAGAAAATGTCAAACGCCTGCTTTTAATGGAAAAGGGTGTCCATTTTGCGATAGTGCTTTCTGCACTCACGGAACTCGGCTATCATATTGAGTGGCGTTTAGTCAATACGAGACACTTCGGCTTAGCACAGAACCGTGAGCGCGTGCTTATATTAGGTTTTTTAGATGTAAAGGATAATTGTCCTACAATCAGGCTTGCAAGTTTAGAAGATCTTTGTGATGGTTTGGAAAGCGATTTTCGTTGGGTCACGGATATGTCAGGGTGGATTGAGATTGAAAGGCATCGTCGGAGGTTTGACACTTGGGGGTTGGCATTTCGTCAACGTTTTTTTTCGTGTAACTTGGAACATTTCGCGGAGGCGAAACCGGTTGTAGCGTTACGTAGCATCCTGCAACCTACGGTTGACCCAACTTTTGACTTTACAGAGAGTACTCTACGACGTTTAGAAGAGAGCACGCGGATTAACAGATTTCTTGATGGTGTTCAACTTCTCTATAATCAGAAGAGAGGGGCTCGCATGGGCTACACAGTGTTTGGTATTGATGGAATCGCTCCAACACTTACGGCGGCTACAAGCCGACATTATGAACGTTACAAAGTCGGAGATCGATATCGGCGCTTGACAAATGTTGAATATGCGCGACTACAAGGTTTCCCAGATGATCACTGTTCTGCTGTTTCTGTTTATAATCAATACGCGTTATACGGTAACGCTGTTCCACCCGTATTGGCAGGTTGGGTGCTTGATAAGATTTTACGAAACCGTTTGACCTCATTGAAAAACGTTAAGGAACAACAACTTCACCTTTTTCAGGAGCCGATAACTTATGCTGACAAAAGCAGAATTGCGTAATCTGCTCCGAGAAAGACTGGCTCAAACTATCGTTGAATTAAATCATGTCCTTCAAGGATTAAACCTTGAGAGGCTTGAACCGGTGCTTTTACGCTTGGGCCGTGGTCAAACCTTACCACATTGGTATGAACAACTTAGCGACCAGCAAGCACTCCCAAATCTTGACGGGAAGACAGTTGGCAGTGTTATTGAAATGCTTTTTGTTGCTGTTCTTGAAACTGCGACTTTTCGAGATGTTGAAATACCCCAACTCCGTTTGAATCCCGCGCGAGGTGTTGACTTGCCGGATCTTAACTTAGGTATAAAAGCACCTTCTCAGAATTATGCTACCAGTGAACCTTTTTTGTCAGCTTACGAGAGACTTCTTGGAAGTGAATATGATGCCCTAATTCTGTTGACTGACTATCAGAAACGGAAATTGCATCCACCCTTAAGACTTCAGGTCATCCAATGGCATTATTTCTTAAATACAGAATTGGCAGATTTCGCTTTAACTGAAATAGCGCGGAAACATCGGGATTGGCTACTAACTCAAAGCGAGGCGTGGACACAAAAGATTTTTCGATTTCTGGCATACATCAATCAGAGTGATTGGCGAGCAAAGCACTTGCTTCGCATCATTGGTGCAATACAAGAGGCAGATGGGATACAAAGATTGGTACTTGAGGCAGAAATAGACTTTAGAAAGAAAAATGAACAGCGTGCCCGTAAAGATAAAGATGCAATACCGGAACATGAGATTGAGAGTCTACTTTCGATAGCCGAAGCACAACCGATAACTTTGGGAATTGTTGATGCAGCGGATAATTGGGTGGTGGAGAATTACAAAGACTTCGCGCGTTTGCCAAACGAGAATGAGTGGAACCGGTTGCTTGTTAGCCCTTTAAATGGACAAATCGGGATGAGTTTTGCCCTTCAGTGGCGATACAATTTTGCGAGGGTATTCAGAGATAATTAAAGGAGGTTTGTGTTTTGAAGAAGTGCCGATGCTTGAAACAGTTTTTTACCTTCTGTATTATCATATGTTTTTTTGTGAGTGTTGACGGATTTTCTAAGGACATATCGTTCGATGAAATGCCTGAAGTTATCCAGAAAATTGCGCTCCGCGAAATTGGAGATGTGCCTATTAGCGATGTTGATCGAGATAGAGAAGATGGCGAAACTGTTTAAGATATAGAGGCGAAAGACGATAGCATTGACATCGAACTTGAAATTGCAGCGGATGGCACATTCAGAGAGAAGGACGTTACAGAGAAGATCACTTTCTCGGAGCTGCCGATACCCGTCCAAGATACGGTTCGTCAGCAGGTCGGGACACTGAAAATTAATGGCGTGGAGCGAAGCCCCTAACTCGGTATGAGTATTGCAGGCGGTAGTTTACAAACCGAGATGACTTATTATGACGTTGAAGCCGAAGAATTCGGCGTAGAAGCGGTTCGTGGTTCGGGGGCAACGCCGTCACGATTGAACCTGTATCGGCGACGCGATAACATGAAGGGGAAGCGGGTTGTCGTTTGGTGCTTGAGCGTCCGAGAATTTACAGAGGGACAGGGATGGCGTCTGGTGCCTGTGATTCGGTGAGGTAGGAACAGGCTTGCAACCTGTCCCTACAGTGTTGAGAAGTCTCTATTCAATTTCGTAAGTTATGCTGACGTTAATGGTAACAGTGAGTTCGCCAGCTTGGATAGGGGTGGAGCTACGCGCTTCCTCGGCAGCAAAATCAGCAGCCTCAGCAAAAGCAATGGGAGGCCCTGTAGTGCGCGTCGTCTCTGTGATGGTAATCGGTTTTCCGAGGATAACACTGCTCGCTTCTGCCAAAGTTTTCGCCTTCGCTTCGGCATCTTTTACAGCTAAGGCACGCGCTTGTGATTGTAAAGGTGTGGGGTCCTCAATCATGAATTGGATTGAGTTTACAACGACAATGTCTCCACCGGCTCCGATGGCATCATCAACTATATCGCTGAGGCTTTCGAGTTCTCGCGCCGTAGCACTGACAGTGTTATTGACCCTGTAGCCGCGGAGCACGCGCCCTTCATCCGTATAGTCGTACTGCGGGTAGATACTGAAATTCTCAGTTTGAATATCGTTTTCAGCGATGTCGTTGGCTTTCAGAGACTCAATCACTGCTGTCATTGCGCTTGCGGCTATCTCGCGCGCTTCTTCGACCGATGCTTTCTCAACAGACACGCCTAAATAGAGCGTTGCTATATCCGGTTCACCTGTGACCGAACCGCTTCCATTAACGTGAATACTCCTGCTCTCTGGTGATGGAACCATAGGTGATATGATTTGTGGGTCACATCCGGTGAGAATTATGGCAAGTAGCGAACTAAAACCTAAACACAAGCATTTAAATTTATTCATAATAAATCTCCTTTGATGCGGCATCTGTGCCGCTTTAATAGTTGTCAGTTAACAGTACGATTTTTTTCTACGAAAAAATCTTTCAGTTTTCAGTTAAAGAGGTATACTGTGGCAGTAGCAGGAAAGGTAACCACTACAAAGTATTAACTGATAACTAAGTACTGATAACTATTAGAATTTCGCTACTCGGTTTCGACTGTTGGCGGAGGTGCCTCTGCCTTGAGCGTATCAGATTTCTTTATTAACCTATCTACATTTGATTTGAAGAGTCTGAAGACAGTCTCCTTGTCGTCGCGTTTGGCGTAAAGTTTCCCCTCCTCCTCTTTTCCGATGTACAGTGTCGCCGTTGTGCCATCATTTAGCGCAGCGGATATAACGGATTGCGGGGTATCTAAACCGTAATCGGAAAGCGCATCTGTCGCTTCAGCGAAGTCGTCTGTATTCAATCCGCTGAAAGTCGTAAGGAGTGTGTCAACCTCAGTTGTATTGGCTGCAGCGGTTTCAGGTTTAAGCATCTGCCATATCCCGTTCGCATCAAGACGCAGTTCGACCGTTTCTTCTGGTGAAGAGATGTTAAGTTCGGTGACATTTCCTTTATTAAAATCGAAGATGGTCCGATCTTTCCAGGTGCGCGTGCCTTTGTTAAAAACGGATTGGAGGTAGCCTTGTGCGACATAGACATCGTTGGAATCCGCTGGGCGTACATAACTACTCAGAAAGCCGGGGGTTGTTTTACCGACGAACAAGTGCGCCAACAGTTTATCGTTTTCATCCATCAATTTCGCTTCGACACCGGTGCTATCCACCTCGAATTCCGCCTGTTTTTCCGGGTTGTTGGAGACGCGCTGCGTATTCTTGAATTCCCCGACTTTGGTCAGCAGTTCGGCAATACCTTCGCTATCCGCGGGGTAGTTGTCCATTGAGGTGACTATCCAGTTCCCATTCTGTTTTGAGAGCGTCGTTGTTCCATCAATCGCAATGATTTCTATTTTCGCAACCTGTTCTTTATCGAAGTTTGGAAACAACGGAGTGGCTGTCTCAACTTTCTTTTCGTGCTCGCTCTTTCCAAACGGGTTCTCAAAAATTAGGACGACGAGTAGTAAAAAAACAAAAACGCCGCCTAAAATCAGAAGTTGTTTTGTTTTCATTTTTTACTGTTAGAATCTCCTCTATCTGTTCTTAATCCGTACTTATAGATCGCGTGCTAAAGGTTTCTACCATCCTTTTGGCTCGACTTTTTAAGAGATATCGCAGAAGTCCGAAGATGATAACTATCAGCGGGATACCTGCAATACACAGATATTTAATTAGGTTTTTCTCAATTTCAGAAGCATCGCGGAGTGGTCGATTTGTGATCGTTTGTGAGCGAATACCGATGAGAGCATCGCCAAGTGTCAGCCAATCTACAGTGTTTAAGAAAAAGTTAACACCGTCGGGGCGCATCTGTGTTAGAAATTGTGCGTTGCCCACCACAACAATCTGTGTCTGTGCACTTTCGGTTATAGTGGTTCGTGCTTGGTCTGTTTGTACTGAGGTAGCGGATTCGCCGTCCTCTGCACTCATAGCATTGTCGCTTGCGGCTGGCGGGATCTCTTTATCGGCGTAGAAACTTTTGAATGTGCCTTCCAATCCGATAGCGACAGGATAGGCTTGTGTCTCTGTATCGGGGATCGGAAAATTCGGCATAAGGTTATAATAACCTTGAAGCGTCTGTCCGAATTCGCTTGTCTTCGCTAACGTCGTTGCCGTGATGCCTTCTTTGGTTATTATCTCTAAGGAACTCGTCCAAGGTAACGTCAATGTCTCTAACTGGTTCGTGACCGCGTGTTCTGCCGAGAAATTCGGTTTTCTGATTTGGACGAAATACGGATACGGTTGGAAAACTGTCATAAAACCTTGTTGGAACCGAGCGTTGTCGTGGAATTTTCTATCAATAAGCAGATTATTGCCGAGTTTGGCGCCGTAATGTTCCAAGAGGTCATTCAGTCCTGTGCTCAGCGGTGTTGCTTGCATTGTACCCGGTTGGAGCTGAATCGGATCAACTAAGAAGATCGCTCTACCACCACGCATGATAAACTGGTCAAGCTCATATTTCTCGCGTTCTGTCAACGGTTGCTTCGCGCCAGCGATGACCAGCGTCGTGACAGTATCATCAATCGCTGTTCCACCTTGCAGACTGACAGAGGTGACATTATATTGTCCTTTTCCGTTTTTATCCAAGAGTTGGCGGAACTGCTGATAGTTTTGATCGTTGATATCAAATTCACCGTGCCCCGTCAAAAACCCGACCGTTTTTGCCTCTTTTGTAGTGACTTTAAGGATAGTGGAGGTAAGGTCATATTCGAGATTCGCTGTTGATTGCACAACCGGCAAAGCCTCCTCTTTACCGCTGTAACCGATTGAAACACCCATATAGACCTTCGCGATTTCCGCTTTGTCTTTTTTCATAACGTTGATTTGCACTTCTGGAATGCCCTTGAAACGGAGTTCCTGTTTCTGAGCATCGTCAAAGTTTGCCGGGTTCACAAAATCGATCTGAAGATTTTTTGAGAATGCCTTGTATTCGTCGAGCATATCTCTCACATTACGTCCGACTTGCGCGACTTCAGCTGGTGATGTAGAGAAGTACACAGTGATTGTAACAATATCATCTAATGCTTCCAACACATCTTTGGTTGCTTTCGAGATGGTATAACGTTTGTCCTCAGTGAGATCAATCCGAACAAAACGGCGTGTCGATAAAAAATTAATCAACACGAGAATACCGAGAATGATTGCTACAAAGGCGAAGGTGTTGCCACCGTGTGTGATCCGTTTATTAGCCAAAACAGTTTACCTCCTTTCCTAACGCCATTTGCGGCTTTCAACTGCCAATGTGCTTAGATAAAGAAAAAAGCCGATCAGCGACAGATAGTAGATAATGTCGCGAGAATCAAGCACACCCCGTAGAATGCTACTGTAATGTGCACCGAGACCAAGATAGCTGAAAATCGGGAACAGCCAGTCCGGGGCATTGAAGAACACAATATCTTCACCGATGATGAGCAACACAAAACAGATGAAAATTCCCAAAATAAAGGCAATAATTTGGTTCTCAGTCAGTGTTGAGGTGAAGAGTCCTATCGCGAGATATGCCGCACCCATCAGCAGGAGTCCGATATATCCGGCAAAAATAGTACCGCCATCCGGGTCCCCGAAGTACATGACTGAAAAAGGGATAACAAGTGAGAGGAGGACGGTTACGGTAAGCAGCACAAAACTCGCCAAGAATTTCCCGGCAACGACCTCATAATCTCGAATTGGCAGCGTCATCAAGATTTCTATTGTACCGATCTTTTTCTCTTCAGCCCAAAGTTTCATGGTAACAGCAGGAATGAAGAATAGAAAAATCCACGGCATTAACCCAAAAAAACCGCGCATTTCTGCTTGGTTACCGAAGAAAAAGCCACGGAAGAAAAGCCATGAAGAGAGACCGAGGAAAAATGTGATGAAGATATACGCGATAGGTGAATTGAAATAACTTCTGAATTCCTTTTTAAAAATTGCTGTAATATTCGTCATGATTTTTTTACGATGCGTCATTACTATCGTCCGCCCGTTCTGCGGATCGTTGGTTTTGGACGTGTGTCTGTTCTTTGTCTGTCAAATTAAGGAAAACATCTTCTAAATCTGCGGATTCTTGGCGGAGTTCTGTCAGGCTCCACCCGTTTTTCACAACGACATGAAAGAGTGCCTCGGCGGCATTACTATCTTGTGCGGCGTTGATCTGGTAACCCACAATGCCGTCCGCCGTTTCGACATGTGTCCACTGCGAAACAAAGTCTAATTCATTCAGCTTTGCTTCAACAGCTTCTTGGGTGCCTCGGATGGCGATATGAACAATTTCCTCGCCCTTTGCCTGACTGGCGAGTTCGTCCGGTGTGCCGTTAGCGACAATCTCGCCATTGTTGATGATCAGGACGCGACTACAAGTCGCGGAGACTTCGGACAAAATGTGTGTGCTGAAGATCACCAATTTCTCCTGCCCGATGTCTCTAATCAGATTCCGAATCTCAATGATCTGACTCGGATCTAACCCGGAGGTCGGTTCATCTAAAATTAGGATGGGAGGATCGTGGATGAGGCTTTGTGCCAGCCCTAAACGTTGGCGGTAACCTTTGGAGAGTTCACTGATGTCTTTCTGGATAACATCCTCAAGTCCACAGGTGTCAATAACTGAACGGATTCGCTCTTTCCGCTGGCTTTTAGGGAGCTGCCGCACCTGGGTCATGAAATTCAGATATTCAAGTACCCCCATATCGGTGTAAAGCGGTGCGCTTTCGGGGAGGTAACCAATCTGTTTCCGGACTTCAATGGATGCCTCAAATATATCGTATCCTGCGACAGTAGCACTGCCCGCGTCAGCGGCGAGATAGCAGGTGAGGATACGCATTGTAGTCGTCTTTCCGGCACCGTTGGGACCGAGAAAACCTAAGACTTCACCCGCGTGTGCCTCGAACGAGACTTTGTTGACAGCAACCGTAGGTCCATAGGATTTTGTGAGTTCTCTGACTTCAATCATAGGTGTTAGAAATAACGAGTAGTGGACGGCACGACGGAGCGTGCCTACTACTTTGGTGTCCTAAAAAATGGAATATATGTTTAAAATAGTAGCATAGAATTTGCCGAATGTCAAGAAAAAATTGATATATCAAGTCGCAGTGCCTCAAACAGTTGAGATGCTAAATCCAACTATACACTGCGGACCTGAGTATAAGACTCAACAGGGGCCAGAAACACCCCATCAATGCTTCGCCTAACACCAGACCGATGAAGAACGGTACTGCTTTCCGATAGGCATTGATTCCGCCATGTTTTAAAATGAGCCATTTTGTTACCATCGCAAGGAGCAGCGGAAACCAGATCACGTCTGTTGTCCCTGGCGCGACACCGATAACATATCCTGCTGGGTGCAATGGACACCACACAAAACGCGAGCGCAAGAACATGATGCCCAAATTCCCCGCAAATGCTAAACCTAACACCGAGGTCGCGAGCCAATCCGTCGGTTTCGGGTTCACTAACCATGACGAAAGGAAGTTATATGTATCCGCGCCACCAGCATGAATCTGCTCCGAACCAGCAGCCACCCCTTCACTATAAATCGCGTAAGGATAGAGAATCAGACTTGATAGGATACCGACGAGACTCGCGATAACTAATACGGCAAACATCGTGCGGTTTCGGATACCGGTACGCTCGGCAAGTTTGAACGCCTCTAACTGGTCCGGCATCGGATGGGTTCGGAAGGAGGCATAACTCGCACCGCTGAGCCAATTCATGAGCGAGAGCATCGTTAGGTTGCCCGGGCGTAAACGCCGTGTACCGAGTAGCGAGATCATCATATACTGCGGCGTAAGATAGCCGATAGCGTGTATCGGTGGTCCCAGTTCCGCTCGCATCCGAGTTAATCCGACGACGATCATCAGATAGATACCGATGTAAATCGCGAATGCCCACAGCGACATCCCGCCACGGATACAGAAAACAGCGAGAAGTAAGAGGCAGATCCCAAGCGTTATCATCGCGCTCCGATATGAGAGTGCTTCAGTTTGTGATTCCCTGCGATTCGGATGAACCACTTGTCTCAGCACGGATGCAAAGTGTTTTCGTGCATGCCAACACGCAATCGCGAGCAGTGCCAGCAACGCGCCTGCTCCCTGTTCCCCTAAAAATGGGTAACCCTGTAACGTGGCGATCCCGACAGCACTGCCAACCAGCAGCTGCACTTTCTTCATCAAGTAGAAGAAGGCACACGAGAAGGCTAAATCCAACGGTAGAATGAACGAGAAACCGATCAGATATGGGTGGAACCGCAGGGGCATACTGCCCATGGCGTTCCACGGTTTCTGTGTAAAGTAGATATTCAGATTGTACTTTCGGACTGGAATCTCTGGAAGTACCGGAAAAAAGAACTGCAGTCCATTGAGTAGATTGATACCCATAGCGATCCCGAAACCGATCCAGAGCAAGCGATTCCTGAAAATATGGCGGTTGGTGGTAATTTCTAACGGAATCTGGATAATCGGATACGCGAGTTTTTCATTTTCGATCCACTGCTTGCGAAGCAGGGCAGTCAAGCAGAGAAAGATGAGCATCAACAGAAAGATTACTGCTGACCAAGAGAGGATCGGTACAATCCAGTACTGTACATAACCTTCCGTAAAGAAGTTTACCTCGCCTTCGTAGAAATCAGTGACTGTTTTCGGATGTTTCACCACAAGCCATTCGGGGAGATGGTGAAAGAGGAGTGCCTCCCAATCGTTTTCCGGTGTAGCGAAGCGGAAGGCATAGGGGATAAGTCCCATCAGGCGCGGAATACAATCGTGCCCTGAAAACGCGCTCCCCACAGCGAGCATACTATATACCACAAGGAGGTCGCGCGGTTCCAAGGCGATCCGTGGAAAGATACGCCGTACACCGATGTTCAACAGTGTCATCGCCAAAATGCCGAACATGACATTGACGGACATCGCGACTGTTGTCAGATGCGCAGTGTGCCAAATCATCTCGACGTAAGCGATCCAGTAACTATTTCCAATAATAAGGATGGTGCCAATCAGTACTGCGCGTTTCGCGATTGCATGCGAGGTGTGTGGAGCCGTAGTGTGCATATTTTAAGGAGAAGAACGATACCCATTAGTTTCTTTGTCGATTCGGTTGTGGTCTGTAAAAACTAAGGGTTCTGGTGTATATCTTGTTAGGAAACTTGGGTTGTAAAGTGGACGCGGTGTTGTAGAATTTATTTTGAAAACTTATTGAAATTGCTGAAATTTTTCTTTACTGTATTCACTGAAGGGAATACCTTAACAATCCCAAGTCTTTAGGCTTGGGTCCAACCCGCGTGATTCATGCTTTCGCAAGCAAAATATATTTGACAAACGCGGGTATTTTGTGGTATAATGATACTATCAAGTTGGCAAGCATTACGAGCGTTACCGCTGGGTAACGTGCTTGCCTCCCACTCGTAAGGGGATAAATACTTGATACTTGATGATACCATGAAAAAAGAAAAACAAGACTATCGCAGCTATATTATAGCAACAGCGAAGCCTACAGAACAACTTAACAGCATGAATCGTCTCGGCGGTCGTATCTATTCAAAGACGGTGTCGCTGACAGAAAAGACGCATGATACAAAAGGTTTTTGGCTTTCGGACAGTGGCCTTAAGAAATATCTAAAGTTCAAGGATTATCCGTGCCATGCCCATTCCGTGCAAGCGATTATAGACGATTACTGTGGTGCGCGGCGTTCTTTCTTCTCTAATAAAAAGTTTAATCCGAATGCGAAGCCTCCTAAAAAAAAACGAAAGTTCCACACGTTCACGTGGCGTGCTACAGGCATTTCCTACACCCGCGGTAAACTTCGGCTTTCTATGGGTAAAGGACGGGATCCGCTTTGGATAAAGATTGATAAAAAGTTCCATAAGAAAGTGCCAGCTGAGGTTTCACTCGTGTATAATCGGTACCTCTCAAACTTGCCCTTCTTGCGGACAAAGAAAAAAGCCAAATAAACGGACATATTACTGTGGTCAATGCAAATGGCAAGGACACAGAGACATTGTTGGTGCGAGTAACATTCTAACAAAGTATCAGGGTTTGCTTTTTAACCCTGTAGTCGGGGTTGTGGTATCCCCCACAGGTGTTCGGTTTGACCCACACCTGCGTAGACTTGATAAGTGGTCACCGTTTTCGGGGCTCAAATCAAGTAAGCCTCCCACGAGGAAGCAAAGAAGCACACGCCTTTAGGCGTTGTGAGTATCACTATGTTATACTAAATGGAGACGCTTGTCAAGATTTTTTCTCCAAATTGGCTGAATGCTTCTGAATCGAATTCGCAATTTTTGATATGGAGATTTTGGGATGGAATTAACTTTTGAAAAAGATGACTTGTTATACGCTTTACAGGTCCTGCAAGGAGTAGCCGGTGGGCGGAATGCCTTACCTATCCTCTCGAACGTTCTTATCCGAGCGGAGGATAGCACGATTGAGTGTATGGCGACAGATTTGGAAGTCGGCATCAAAATGAAGGTCGATGGAGAAGTCAAAGAAAGCGGGGCAATTACTGTTTCCGCCAAGAAGTTGGGCGATATTGTCAAAGAATTGCCCGTGGATAAACCGATAGACTTGGTAACGACGGCAAACGACCGTGTTGAAATTACGTGCGGTGATGGTGTTTACAAGATTATCGGGATGCCTGATGAAGAGTTCCCGCAGCTGCCTTCTGTTGAAGGCGAAGCGTTGTCGATTGGTGGAGAAACGTTGGTTGATGTCATCCAGAAAACGGAATTTGCTGCATCTACAGAGGAGGTCCGCTATTTTTTAAACGGGCTCTACTTTAATCTCCTTCAGGACAGGACCGAAGTCGTTGCGACTGATGGGAAACGTCTCGCGCTCACACACTGCGAGTCGCTTAACGCATCCGGGGAAGCCAATGGGTTTATTGTCCCACTCAAGGCGGTTCGAGAGATCGCGAAGACCTTTGCGGATGCTGGTGAAGTGGAAGTCTCCGTTTTTGAAAACCAAATTCTTTTTACCGATGGCAATGCTACTTTGACAACCCGGCTCGTGGAGGGAGAGTATCCGAAATATGAGAAGATTATTCCCGAATCCACTGAGGGTCGAACGGTCGTTTCAAGAGACCAGATCTTGAGCGCAACACGGCGTGTGGCGCTGCTGTCAAACCCAAAGAACTATTCGATCTGTTTAGAGATTGATACCGAACAGGTTCGGGTTTACGCAAGAACTCCGGAATTGGGAGAGGCACACGAGACAGTACCTGTAGAGTCTGGCACCGGAAATGTGAGGATCGGTTTTGATGCTCGTTTGTTGATAGAGGCGTTGGCACACATTCAAACCGAATCTTTGGCAATTGAATTTACAGGTGAGTTGAATCCTGTTCTTATTAAGCCGGTAAGTGATGAAGAATATATTTCCCTCATCATGCCGATGCGTCTGGAAGGTCCTTCGGCATAAGAGATATGCTTCTTAGCGTGCCCTATAGCATACTTGCTGTTGGCGCGGAAAATAAGTGTTCATTTGCTGGCGAGGTGTTTTTGCTGGGGTGTTTCCCCCAAGAAACTTCGCCAGTTTTTGGTTACACACCTCCCATTGTGCTATCGGAGGATACCCAACCAAAACCACGATGGCTAGGAAACCTCGGAATCAAAGGCTATCACAGGGGACGATTGACGACGACTTGAGGTCGCATCGACAGTAACAACTTTGACGGTTAAAACCGTCTCTGTGCGCACACCCGATGAACGAAACAGAAAGAATACCCACAGCAATAAGGACGCGCTAGCTATCAAGAGATAACCGGCGCGTCTCAAGAAGGGGTAAAAATGGGATAGGAAATTATTCACAAGCGGAATCTCCTACGCCATTGTACCCATTAATCATCAATGATCTCAAGATCGCGGGCGGTGGCCGATGTTGGCGACTCGGCGGAGGTGCTGTGTTGGTCACCATTTGACGGATTCTTACCACTTGCTGACGCCTTCCCCTTTGCGCCGCTCCTGGGAATATTGCCATTGCCATCCCCAGATACGGATACCGACTTATAGAAAGAACCAAACTGTTTTACTGTCTGTGGGGTTCGTTCATGCGGGTCTTGTAACACCCGTGGCACTTTCGCAGACAGTTTATCTACGTTTTCGGTTCTAAAACCCAATGCTTTAGCTTTGGGATACAGAACCGCCCTATTGAATTAGACCATGGGGCTATAGTTAAAAAAAGAGTTGACATTTCGTCAAAAATGTAGTATAATTAACATAGTCATTGATTGAGACGTGTAAGCAGTAGCTACCTTGCTACTGGTCTCAATCACCCTCTTACAAGGACAGAATGACTATGGCTAATATCCATTAAAAACGAACATCACAAAATCCGAATACGTTGAAAGATACGATATTCCTGAAACCTTGCGAGGTTCAGATTTTGTTGAGATTTCAAGTTCTGAAGCAAGAAATACTTGCCAGAAGTATCGGTCGGTCACGAAGGTTCAAGTGATTTTCCGTAGTGTGCCAGATGACCCGCACCGCGAGATTACACTCGTGTCGGTTCGGATTAAACCCGAACAAGCTCCCAAGGATAACGTCTGGACGATTGCGACGCTGAAGGGAGTCAGAGAAGCCAGTATCGCAGAACGTCAAATGGACGTCGTGGTATAACCTAAAAGAACCACTTGGGAGTTCCGTCAAAGGAATCCCAATCCTTTAGGTTTGGGAGGGGTCAAACCTTGTTTCGTAGTTATCGTTATCTGTAGAGCAAGAAATATACCCGTAACCACTGGCAGCAGCCCTTAATTTTCCTTCATTGTTACGATAATAGCCAAACCAGGAAGACCCTGTGCTCCAGAGAGGACCCTGACTATCAGTACCTGTATTGTCTTCATCTGAATACTTGCCGGGGAAATTATCATCAGGCCCCTCGCGGATTAAAAAGCAATGGGACACATCGCGGTTGATGTTAGCAAAGGCAACAAAAGTTGCGATGCAAACGAGTAGTGTGATGGTTAAAAACGCTGTCATTGTTTTCATGAATTAAACTCCTTTACTTAGAAAGCCCTAAGTATTCATAGGGGTCAAACGCTATTTCATCAGATGTGACAATTTCCAGGTGTGAAGGAATCTCGCTAAAGCGCGTGTATATCCCTGGCGATAGATCATCGGGATGAGCACTTGTGCTATATATCCTTTTCTCGCCATTTTCATCAATGTCGTATTCAACAAGGACACTGCCTCTTTCGAGAGCTATAACCAGTCCAGTGCTATAACCAATACCAATACTACCGTATTTGGAACGTATGCCCTCGTTATGCATCTTGATGGTTACACGTCTGAGCAATTCCGTTTCTATATCCTCGACGGTTTCCCAATAATTGGGTAGAAAGTTCCACTCCTTTGGTATTTCGGGGTAGGGCCCGGGTCCGAAGCGCGACATCTTTGAAGGATCGAGTGCGTCCGCTGACACATCATCTTCGGGCAGGAACGCATCCGCGAGGTCCGCGAACTCGGTTTCGTCTATCGTATCCGCCTCGGTTTCATCGGGCATCGGTGTGTCCGTTGTATCCTCGGGCATGTTCGTAACGCCTTCGGTTTGAAAATCAACAGGGGCAGTGTTTCTCGACGGCGGCTTTTCGAGCGGCGACACCACCTTTTGCGGTATCGGACCCAAATCGCCTTCTGTGGTGCGGAGGGTGTGCCAACTATAGAGTAGGCTCCCCCCAATAACCAGCAGAAAGAAAACGAGACCGCCTTGTATCAATCGACTGGAAAGTAAATCACGAAACATATTATTCACCTCTCTCATTAGGGTTGATGGAAAATGCCGGTAAAGTAAATAGGTCGGAGAGATGGCACCCTTTCCATTTCGTATAGGGTGCTGGTTTCCAATTATACCTGTATTTATGATAGAATAACTCAAATTGCTACTAACGAATTTTTGAGCATTTCAACACAGTTTTTCAGACACTTTCCTCACCCCAGAGGGGTGGGGGAAAAAAATAAATCCAACCCAAACGCTATAAACGCAGATACTCATTGCGTTCAGCCCTGTTTTGACCATTTCGACCGATATGTATTTCGTTTGTCTCAAACAGCAACCGACAACAGCCCACTCGGAAACCACACAACCCCAAAATCTACACTTAATCAACCACTGAACCCTGAAAAAATGGCAGTCGGCGTCTGGCGCGTGCTGCCACTTTTCGACTATTAGTTTTCACCATGCAGCGAGGTCTCGCTGCATTTCAGGGTTAGACGACTGCGAGGGGAAATCGTTTGAGTCAAAATCTGCTAATCGCTATCTGCGCTGCAATCGCCACTTTTCAGGGTTTTTCAGCCGTGCATCGCCGAGACGGATCGGCTCACCTTCGCGGGTCTCCCATTCCGAAAGTGGCTGCCAATGGCGTTCCGGCGGTGCTGCGGGGGGCGGTGCAGGCGTGGGGTTGCTTCTCAGCGGTCTCGGTGTCGGTCGGTGCGGTGTGTGGGTTGTCCGTCTCGGAGAGTGGGTGGCAGCCGAGGCGTTGAGATAGACGCCTGTGTTGAGTCTCAGCGTTCTTTGCTGCCCGTTGGTGGAAAGCGTTACCCGCTTCGGCTGGATGTCTACAACTTCGGTCTCTGCGTCCAGTGTCTCACCAGTGGTCACGATATATGTTTTCTCTCCTGCGGTGGATTGAATGATTGCCTGTGGCGGTGTGTTGGCATCTGTCGGAAGTTTCGTGCCAATCAAGCGATAGGGTTCAATCGGCACAGGCGGTCGCCAACCGAGCGGTCGGAACAGGTTATTGTCTATAATCGTGCGGTAGAACGACTCGGTATCAAAGACGGCGGGGCGGGCGAGACGGACGCGGTCCGGTTCGGGGTCGGTTCTCTCATTGACAGCGGAAGGTGTTGAGGGCGGGCGAAAACTCACGACAACGACAATCCATACGAAAAGCAACGCGCCAGCAATCCAAAGACCACCGGCGCGTCGGTTGAAAAGGGTGGATTGTGTTTCAGACATCGCTTTGAAGGCTACTCCCGACACCGCCAGCTTGACGAGGCACCACACGTCTCAGGCTTACCACCGCTACAGAGTTGCCACGATTGACCGCAGGCAGGACGCATACACGTCCGAACGCGGTGGCGATTCACCAACGAACTGTTATTTGAATTATAAGGCGCATTACACGTTGAACAGGTCGCCGTATTGCTCGATGGCGGCGTGCTACCACCTGAACTGCTACCACCTGAACTGCTACCCGTATTGCTACTGCCTGTATTGCTACTGCCCGAATTGTCATAATCCGCGCAACAGCACCAGTTGTGACCGCACGGCCCCGCAACTCCCTTTTCGGATTTTGTTGAACACGTCCCCGTGTCGTCACAATAATCCTGACCCGACGCGTTTGAACAGCCTGAACCACTGCTGCTACTACGGTTGCCAGGACTCGAACGACTCAATGTCGTCCAATTCTTGTTCACCGTCCAACTACCACCACCTGAGACCGTCCCAGTGTCGTGGTGGATCGACGAAGCTTCCTCCCATGACCCCCCGGCCCCAGTAATACCGCCCAGCTTCCACTTCCAATACACAGGAACTAAATTCACCGAACCACTCGCATCCCACGAATACGTCTTCGGATTGCGGTTAAAATCATCTCCAAATTCTGCGTCAACCGTGTTATCTCTGGCTCCCCATACAGGAAGTAAACCGACTCAACTCCCAAGTTTCCGCGCAGGATCCGGAGTTTCACTCCCATGCTTCGTGCCGTCTATATTGCCGTAGAAAGTGACATGTGCCCAACCCGCTCCGTGCGCTTCGGCTGTCATTTCTACTTTAGGATCGATCGGTCTACGCCACCAACCATCTGTATAGATGACACCATCGCTATACGTCTCTCGCGTGTGCGTAAACGTATACCCGTTGATATTACAAGAAATCGCCGGGGCACTTGTGAAACTCAAATCCGGTGTTTTCGGATCATGATACCAGTGTGCATATAAACCCGTACCGATCGCAATCAACAAACCTAAAACGATCATGAAAAGTGAAATTCGCTGTTTCCGAAACATTGAAAAATCCTCCTAATACGGTGAAATTAAGTGTTCTAAATCATACTCACGCAGCGCAGCATTGTACTTTTCTTTTCTACGGCGACTCATCTTGGAACTTTCTTCAGCACCGACCGCGGTTGCCATCGCAGAGATCGGTCGCATCCGTTGCACAGACGCTTCAAGTGCCTCAATCTCCGCCCGCAACCGATCAGATTCCGCAACATCGCCGCGTGAATCCGCCCACCCCAGGTCCTCTTGCAGCTGCTCATACCTTTCGTATTCCTCAAGGGTCGGCGCGAAACCGATACCGTACTTCACTGTTACCCACGGCTCGCCCTCTTTCTTTAAGACGGGGTCGCCGTTTTCATCTAAAAGCACCACGCCGATGTCTTTCCAGACATATTCATAACCCTTTGGCGGCGGGTTCAGCCCGCGTTGATGATAAAACTGGTCAAAGATTTGTTGTCGGACTTCCGGAGAAAGCGACCAGAAATCAGGCGTGTTATCGGTTTCTGGCTCATCTGTCGGTGCAGCGATAACCGCAGGTTCAACAACACCTTCGGAGGCTTGGCGCGCCTCATCGGACTTCACAACTTCAGCGGTGCCGGTTTGTGGTGGCGTATTGCGTTCTGTCCACCACTGCTGGAAGTCTTCGGACTCCGAGATCACTTTCACCCTCTGCGTCTTGACGTACTGCATGTAAAGCAGAGAACCACCAACACACAACACAAAGAACGCTAACGCCCCTATGAAAAGGCGGTTCGTAAAAATGTTAGCTAACATAACAGTTCTCCTGTGATTTCTTCCGATACACGTCTGCATCGGGTTCTTATTTGACGACTTCCGTACCAAACCCCGCATCTGCTAACGCGGTGATTAGCACCGAACTTTTGATTTGACTCTTGACAACGACCGTTCTATCCCGGATAGAGACCGAGACGATCTCCAATTCACCGTCAACTTGACCGAGTGCAGACCGCACTTTTGCTGCACACCCGCCTCAGTCGAGACCCGCTACGGCTAATTGGATCTCCTCTGTCTGCGGCGCGCACCCGATGAAGAATACAACGCTGAGCAACAACACAACAGACGAGAAACGGATAACAGACATAAAAATCACTCCTTGTGATCCTTTATCAAAAGCTTCCGCGACTAAAACCCCGTCCTTAGTAGCACTATTGATGTTCCTACGCGCTACAGTTGAGTTCACGTTTATGGTAGCAAGTATCATGCCAATGTAAGAAACCTGACTATTAGGGGGTCCCACGATTTCTCCACTGTAACTATCCTTTACACTTGTAAAGATTTTTTACACTGGGCTGTAAAGATTCTTTACACTTGATACACTGAACGCGTGATTCTGGCTCGAATGCCGAGCCTCGTAATACCCAGTCTCCTGAGAAAGACGAACGGACGCACTGCATCAGCAAACCTTTCTGCTGTAGATGCACGGACATAAAAGTGCCTACTACATTTGCGTAAGTTCTATGCCTCGCCACTGTAGGTGCGTAACTTGATGTGCAAGGTGACCCGGCTAATTCCTAAAACCTCCGCCGTTTTTGCCTTATTCCCATTCTCTCGCGCCAAAGTCGTCAAGATCGCTGACTTCTCTATCGCTTTCAAGGTTGTTCCCATCGGAAAGGGCAGCACGAGACATTCTGCGGCGTCAGGATTGGCTGCGGCTGTTGCATCGGTCAACAACAATAGGGCGGCTTGAGGGGTCCGCACATCTTGTGGTAAGTGGTGCGGTAAGATTTCACCCTCTTCCGCTAAGAGGACGGCGCGACTTATGATGCCTTCCAACTCTCGGATATTCCCAGGCCAGCTGTAGGCATCAAATAACGAAAGAACTTCTGGAGTTATGTCTTCTATCTTTCGATTGGAAAGGTTGGTTTCCTTTGTCAAAAAGTGTTTTGCCAACGCGGGAATGTCTTCCCGCCGCTCCCGTAACGCCGGTAACTGGATATGAAGCGGTTTCAATCGCTCATAGAGATCTCGGCGAAACTTACCTGCTGCAACCGCTTCTATAAGGTCGATATTTGTAGCTGCAAGAACGCGCACTTTCACCGGAATCTGTTTTGTCCCGCCCATGCGACGAATCTCGTTTTCCTGGAGGACCCGTAACAATTTTGGTTGTAGGTGCCGGGGAAGTTCCCCGATTTCGTCGAGGAGGAGTGTGCTCCCCGATGCCGTTTCAAATAGCCCAATGTGTTGCTGATCGGCACCGGTAAACGCGCCCTTTTCATGTCCAAAGAGTTCACTTTCTATCAGGTTCTCTGCAATCCCCGCACAGTTCACAATGACTATAGGGAGCATCGCATAAGGGTTCTCTGCGTGCAAAGCATGCGCGACCAATTCTTTACCTGTTCCTGTCTCACCAGAAATAAGCACGGTTTTAGAAGATTTTGCGAACTTGTCAATACGTTTCAGCACTTTAAGATGCACAGTACTTTCACCGATAAGATCGCCATAATTCCCATGCAACTTCTCTCTTGATAACAGCATTCTGGACGGTGCCACCTCTTCTGCCCTTGGGGCGGTTGTGTAAGTCTTGAAGGTATTCCATTCATCAAACAATTTTAGGGCTTACGTAAATTGAGTCAATGTAGGACATTTGGACGCAAAAAGCACTAATTTCGATGTATTTAACCCCCTATAAGAAACACCCCAGCAAAAACACCCCCTTATCAGGTGGACTTTAAAAGGAAATGCGTAAGTCCTACTCAAGTTTGGACAATTTTCAGAAGTTAAGGTTTGCTACGCAATTGGAAGCAAGAACTTTAACAATTAGATCGACGCTTAGATCTAAACATTCATCCAACACTATCTTATATAGAGGATTTTTTTACCACTTTTCGTGCATAAAATGAAAAAAATGTCATAAATTACCCAAAAATCACGAAAAAAAATGAAAAGTGCTAAATTTTACGAAAGTTTAGACGATGTTATGTCATTCAAGCAGTCTCGTCAAAAGGCAGTGTCATATTCTGCTAAAATGAGGTGCTAATATTCTGTGAGTTTACTTTTCTCTGAAACTTGTAAAAAATCAGAGTTCCTTTATAATTAAAGACACAATTTTTTGGCGAAAGGGTGCATACCGTTAAAAATTTAGGTTTTATTCTAACAGGAGCATTCAGCGATTTGTGCTTTGGGGTTTTCTGAATATGAATGGGTTATTATATCAGGCGTTTAAGGTGGGCAAAACGGGCACTTTGATGTGAAAAGAAAATGCTTTTTTTTGCGAGAATAGGTAGAGGAATATCGTAGGTTGGGTTGAACGGATGCCACCAAAACCGTCCAAATGAGAGAAAAACACAACTGTTTCCAGATACGCTACATCTACCAGAGACCGAGTGAAACCCAACGCTTTGGAAACCTTGAAGTTTCTGGGACCCTGACAATGTAAAGTTGGGTTTCACTCCGTTCTTGAATAGATATGGCAGGATATTAACTTTCGGATGTGTTTGGCATATCAACATCCCACTTCTCAAGGTCGTTCAACCCAACCTACGTGACTACCAGGCCTGGGGTAATATCCGGTTCGGTTGGGGGATTTAGTCTGGGAATAGACTAAATCCATTCCTTGTATTACATTCCGAACCTACCGGGCCTGGAGTAGTATCCGGTTCGGTTAGGAATGCAGATCGCAAGAAACACCCCCCTCTATCCTCCAACCCCCCATATCCCCCTTATCAGGGGGGCAGGGGAAGGTGAGTACACCGAAAACCGAACCTACTGGGCCTGGGTCTGATGAAACTTTAGTCCATTTCTACACCAGACATCTGTTCCAACGCTAACATCAGGGCTTGCGTGCCTAACCTACCGTGTCCTTGTGCTTGAACCGCTGTGTAAAGTTGATGCACTAATGCGAGTCCCGGTAAGCTTAGATTCATCTTACGCGCCTCGTCCAAAGCAATACTCATATCTTTGATGAAATGCTCTACGAAGAAACCGGGATCGAAATTTCGCTGAAGCACTCGCGGTGCGAGGTTATCCAGGGACCAGCAGGCGGCTGCGCCGCCACTAATTGACGACAGCATCGTTTCCAGATCCAGACCGGCTTTGTGACCGTAGATGAGTCCCTCACAGACTCCGATCATTGTGCCAGAAATCGTGATCTGATTACACATTTTGGTGTGTTGTCCAGCACCCGCACCACCTTGGTGAACGATGTTCTTTCCCATCGCTTCAAAGAGTGGCATTACGGCTTGAACTGCATCCTCGTCGCCACCGACCATGATAGAGAGGCGTGCCTCTTTCGCGCCGACATCGCCACCTGAGACAGGGGCATCTACCGATGAAACATCTTGTGGTTGCGCGGCGGCGTAAATCTCTTGTGCGAGTGAGGGTTCCGTTGTCGTCATATCAACGACGATGCTTCCGGGTTTCGCGCCTTTTAAGATACCGTTATCACCGAGGTAGACCTCACGGACATCGGGTGGGAATCCGACAATCGTAAAAACAATATCAGAAACTGCAGCAACATCACTCGGTGCGTCTGCCCATGCTGCGCCTGCCTCCAAAAGTGGTTCCGCCTTCGCTTTTGTACGGTTATAGACCGTCATTCCATATCCCAAGTCCATCAGATGTTGGCACATCCAGCGTCCCATCACGCCGGTGCCGATCCAACCGAGTTTCGTCGTTGTAGGTTCAATTTTCATAATATTCCTTCTTTTTAATTCTTAGGTTTTCACGCCGATTTTTCCGTTGTCAAAATCGGGTTTCTGGCAAATATGTAGTCATCATAGAGTGATTAAAGGGTTTAAAGTTCTTGTGAGGAACAAGCAACGGACATTCCTTTTGAACTTAAGCCTCATTTATGTCTTTTTTATCCGTTAATTTTTGGACGGACCAAGACAAATTTCATGGCATAGCGGCTTTAGCTACATCGTTTTATTCATCCTAAAATCTTTTGCGACTTGCGCCCCGATGATAATACCGCCCACAAGGACAGCACAATAGATACTGAAGAATCGTGTCAGCAATACAAAGAGTGGTATCAATTCTTTGGAGATCAAATTTTCCATCAGACCGACCGTTACAACCTCTGCGACACCACTTGCACCGGGACTCGGTGCGAACAGCACGACAAAGTTCAGCACGAAGCCAGTAACGCAGAGTTCCCAGAGCGTTGTGTCTCCATTAAGTGCTTGGGCGACGATGTAGCTGCCGACGATGCGTGCACCGATGAAGCCGCAGGTCAAAGGTATACTCAACACGCAAGTCCATTTGTGATCGCGAAGAAACATGGTTGCGAACGTTTTGTGTTCAGTCGTTAGTTGTTCCACTTTTAATGTGGCGCGCTCTAAGACAGGTGCGAAGCGTGTGAACCGTCGCTGTGCAGCGGCACAAAGCCAATGAAAAAAGCGGAAGACGATTTCTGGCTTGAAAAGCAGCAGGATAAATAGTACGAATACCAAGCCGAATGTCAAAAAACTAAATAGACTTGCCCATGTAGCCCCTTTTGGTAGAAAAGGGGGATCCAACCAAAGGATCGCCCCCGCGCCCAGAATGAGGGTAATGAGTGTTGAGAAAAAGCAGATGAGACCTGATGTGATCGCTCCTGACAGCGGAACACCTGTCCGCACATAGATGTAGAGGTGCCCGACCCCACCCGTCTGGAAAGGCGTAATAGCAGAGACACAGAGGGTCGCTAAATTCGCACGGATGCTGTCCCGGAAGCGGATCGTTGGTGTCAATTTCCGGATGAAAATATGGAAACGCAGTGCTCCGAACAGCCAATCTACAAACATACATAGGCAAGCACCGAGAAGCATCTCAATCCGCATCTCGTGAAAAACTCGCTTTATATCTTGACCACCGCTCCACAAAAAACTGACGAATAATCCAGCGAATGTACACACCACAAAAAGAAGCGTCCCGCGAACCACATTTTCTCGGTTCAGGGAGCGGCTCAAGAATTCCTGCATTGAAGATTAAGTTTCCTTTGTTAGACAGTTTGCCCGAACAGTTTCCAACAGCACACAAGGTCCTATCCTACTTGGCAACGAGCGTCAGGTTTAGGCTGATATCCATCGGCATTGCCGAGTGCGTCAACGCGCCGACAGAAATCAAGTCTACACCCGTCGCCGCCACGGCTTTTACGCTGTCAAGTGTAATTCCACCGGAGGCTTCCGTTACAGCGCGATAACTCACCTCTTCGACAATGCGCTGCATGATACCCGGAGGCATATTGTCAAGGAGTAAGATGTCCGCGCCTGCTTCGAGTGCTTCGTCAACCTGTTCGACGGTTTCGACTTCAACCTCAATCTTGGCTGTGTGTGGAACGATTTGTCGTGCGCGTTGCACAGCGTTGCCGATACCGCCCGCGGCGACGATGTGATTGTCTTTAATCAGGACACCGTCGTAGAGTCCAAAGCGATGGTTTTGCGCACCGCCGACGCGCACGGCATATTTCTGAACTGCCCGCCACCCCGCTGCAGTTTTCCGAGTGTCCACAATTTTAGTATCATAACCAGCAACTGCTTCCACAAATTGTGCGGTGAGTGTGGCGATCCCAGAGAGTCGCTGCAGAAAGTTGAGTGCCGTCCGTTCACCAATTAGAATAGTTTTAGCACTGCCTTGGACCTCGGCGATTGAAGTGCCTGCGACGACTGCATCGCCATCTTTGACAAGCGTGCGAAATGCCAACGTCGAATCCAGCTGCTCAAATACTCGCTCGGCGACCGGTAATCCTGCGACAATACCCTCACTCTTCGCAAGAAGTGTTCCTACACCGATTTGTGTAGGCGGCACTGTTGCATCTGTGGTTATATCACCGATACCGATGTCTTCTTCAAAGGCGAGTTCGATTAAAGGATCTAATGCACGCAGGTTAAGCATTTTTAATTATTAGGTTTTCGCGCCGATTTTTCCGTTGTCAAAATCGGGTTTTTGCCAAGATCGGGCGGGATATGAGGGCATTGACGTTACGGACGATCCGTTTGAGAATAGGGAACCGCTTCTATCGTATTGTGGTGGCGGTTCCCTAAAGTGCTCTTGTATCCTTCGGTATGAGATTAAGGAACTGGACCTGTCTTTTTCGATACAGTGCCTTAATACCGTTCGAGATAAGGCGTTAGGAACTTCTTAGCATCCTCTGTGACATCCCATGCGTTGGGCCAGAAGCAGAGATCGATGGAGAACCAATCGCCATCGTACCCTGTTTCGTCCATGATGACAGGGATAATCGCGTCGAAATCCAGCACGCCGTCTCCGAAGGGGGCATGTGTGCTTGTTTCATCGCCATGGAGCGTGTTGTCGGAATCGATGAGGTGGAAGTGCCCGATTTGCCCCTTGAGCTGACGGGCGAGATCAATGACACCATTATCGCCAAGCGTTTCCTGTTCGCCGACTTGCCGAGAACCGACAACAGCACACATCTGCGCGTGGCATGTATCGAACATCACTTTGAAGTTTGGATGATCAACAGCCTGTGGCATATTAATAATATCGCTCGGTTTGTTGAACATGAATCCGGGTTCAAATTCCCAGAGCATCAGCACACCGTGGTCTTCTGCGACTTGGGCACAGCGTTTCCAGACCGAGACGATCCGATCCCAGGCTTCCTCGCGACTCACCCCTGGAATTTCTGCCTCAGCATCGGTAACAGTGTCCACTCGGATTGCAGGCGATCCGAGATCCAAGGCGAGTTGGAGATTCTCTTTGAAGAGTTTGAAATATTTATCGTTCTCTTGCGCTTCGTCTGTAGCGGGACCCGGGTGCGACCAGAAGTCGGCGGCTAAACCAGAGACTTCCAAGCCGTAATAGGAGATTAAACCTTTAACGGCATCCCGATCGCTTTTCATCGGATAGTCGTTGATGTCAATGTGTGGTTTGAACGCCCCGATTTCAACGCCGTCAAATTCCAGTTCGCTGAGACGTTTGACGACATCATCGAACGGAACAGGGTTATCTTCATAAGGACCAAATGCGTAAGCCCAACTTCCAATAGACAATTTTTTTGCCATGTTTTTCTCCTTTTTAATTTTACCTTGCGGAGCAACTACGCAGATTAGAACTTTGACGCGCTACTCTCTGGAGTCGCCCTCCATTTCATTACGGGCTATGGCTTTTGTGCTATAGCGTAATTATGATATATCCGTCACCAGCGTCCGAACCGCTGTTTCGAGGTCAAGGGTTATCTGCTCGACCATTTCTCTTTTCTGTGCTTTGTAGGTATCATAGCATTCCCGGAGATCTTGAGGTTCACCGACACGGAGTGATGCGACCCGCGGTCCCCGCATTTTTGCTGTACCAAACACTTCTCTTTCCAGACGGATAATTACCTCAAGAAACCGTTCCGGTGAAGGTTCCTTGGCGACATACCCGTCCGAAATCGCTATAAAGTTAATTAACCGCTCCAGATCCGGGTAGAATTGTTGGAATTTCTGGAGCAGTTCTTCATGTATCTTCTGTTCGTACTCGGTCATTTGCTCAATGTCTTTATAGACTTCGGCATCAACCAGATTTTTCAACGCCCGTACCCGTGTAAGCACATCGGCTTCAGTATGGATGCCCATAATTTGTTCCGCATGGGACAATATCTGTTCTTTCAGCTTTTGGATATGCACATCAAGTGGGACGGTTTCGTCCACCTTATATTGATATTCCGCGGCAAGTGTCCGAAGAACTGCGACACCGATGTGTCTCAATCGTTCGTAACGTTCTGTTGACGTTCTTCCAACAAGCGGGAGAATAGCACGTTCTAACCGCGTGAGGGCGGCATCAATAACGTCCCACATGTCTTGTGGGTAATGATATTTGATCCCGATGGGAACGACATAGAGAGGTTTGCTGATGCCCGCTTTTTGCATATCATCCAAAGCCCAGAAGCAGAGTTGGGTAACGCCTCTCTCAAAGCGCATGATGGTATCGTTCTGCCGTGAAATTTCGCCCTCTCCGAAGATAACAATAGGTGCATCACCTTTCGTTAAAATTTCACGTGTTGTGCGGAAGGCGTTTCGGTCCGCGGTGCCACGTACAATTGAATACGCGCCGCACCACTGCAACAAAAGACTGCATAAGCCGCCGAATTTCCCTTGGTCGAATGTCTCTCGGGCGGTCATGTAATAGTACTGCTGAGAGAGGCGTTTGGATAAAAGAAACATAACGGCTGGATCCGCGTGCGCCGCGTGGTTCGGAGCCAGCACGGTCGGATGTCCATCCGTCGTTTTCAAACGGGCAATGGACTCGGTATCAACGTCTAATGTTAAGCCCTTCAAATACAAACGATTGATGAGCGGCATGAGGGCTTTGACAGCCTGAATCGCGGTCGTATTCGGTTTAGCAGGTTTAAAGTCTAACATTGCGTACTACCGTTTGCGTCATACAGCAAGTTGTTGTCTACTACTTTAGAGGCTTGGTGGATAGCAACAGATGATTTCCATCGGGGTGTCGCTGGTGCTAACGATGACGTAACTGGACAAGCAACGTGGGATGAAAACAGATTTGCCGCGTTTGAGCGGGACATCTTCAAAATCGCCGCGTAGTACACCTTCGCCGCCTAACGTCACAAGCGCATAGAAGCCTTTATCTGCAGGCATGCTCAACGTTGAGTCCACTGTCAGGCGTGAGCATCCGAAGAATTTTGAGGCTTCCGCTGGCACGATTCGGTCTTCGCGGTTATCCCCTTCTGCTCGGACGAGCTCTGGGGTGCGGCGGATGTAGCTATTGAGGTAATCTAATTCGAGTTTATCGAACTCAGCGGCATCCACTGCGAGGTCCCATCCAAGACCGAGGTGTCCATCATCTCTTTCAAACGGAAAACCTTCCCATTCAGCGAGGATATTCCAATCGGTAGGTTCCTGCGGTTCGAGGACACATAACCCTGTGCCGAGTGAATGGACGATCGGTGTGCGTAAGAAGTAGACTTCTCCGACCTTCGGTTCAACGACGTGCATGAGACTTCGGAGCGTTGGCACATCTTGTGCCTCCATCAGACGGCGGAACTCTGCTTTATCTATTGCTTCTTTCCATCCGATCCATGCCTTCGCGCCCGGACGCGTGCCGATTAAAATCCACGCCTCATTTTTCCCAAAGGGTGAGTCGAGATGTTCTTGTGCGAAATCCGGGTTCGGGTGCCAATGGATAGGGATATGCGCGCCTTCGCCGACGTCGAAAATCTTAAGAAGCACGCCTAATTCAGTGCCATATTTAGCGACGTGCGCGCCACCGAGTGTCTCTTCCGGGAATGCGTCCAACAGTGCTTTCAGTAACACAACCTCACCGTTCGGAAGTTCGATACGGCTAAGCCCTTTGTCGGGCGGATTGTCTCTACCGGGGGTAATTGCGCGGTTTGTGGAGAAGATCCATTCTTCAGAGTAATAGTCATCTTTAGGATCGGGGTCACCCATAAACTCAGCACGGAGTTTCCCGCCGTTATAGAAGTGCAGGTAGGTGTTCGGTGCTAAAGCGATGGGCGCGTCTAACATTGACTGTAGTTCGTTTTGTGATGCCATAGTGCTATCCTTTCTTTATCTTTACGGACTAAGGGTGTCGTTTGTGGGTTCCCTTGTTTGAAGTAAGTCTATCATTTTGGACAGGTTTTGTCAAGTCAATTTTTGGGAGATCAGGGTCGTTTAGTTTTCAGTTTTTTGGTGGTTTTGGAAGGGTAGATTGAGGTTACGGTGCTACTGCCTCGTTAGTATTCGTTTATTACAAGATCCATGACTGTATATGCTCAGCAATCACTTCAATATCTGTTATGGTGCCATCCGCAATCTTAAGACCGAGTTCAATAATGGAATCATCAATATTGGCAAGACGGGAATAACCGTTCAATTCTAAAAAACGGAGCGCGCACGTTAGACCGATACGTTTATTTCCGTCTAAAAATATGTGTCCTGTAATAATGTGATGGGCATATACCGCAGCTTTTTGGAATGGAGTCGGATACAACTCTGTATCACCAAATTTTGCATTAACTGCTTCGACTAAATAGTCTAATTGATCTTTATGCAAAAGTTGATGGTTCTCCACATGGGTCTCGGCAATGATTAGAATATCCTCAATTGTCAAATGTATCATAAGTTACCGAGGGTTTTCCATGCGCGATCGTAGTCTCGTAATATCTTATCTACGGCAGTGATGGCATCACTCCCCAGATTTCTTGCAGTTGCCAGATCTGATTTGGCTTTTTCCCGTTCTCCGAGGCGTAAAAACGCCCCGCCGCGATTGTAATAGGCATCGGCATAATCGGGTTTAAGTTCTATCGCTTTGGTGTAGTTTTTAATAGCAAGCTCCAACTCACCTTTTTTGTTGTGAGCCAACCCGAGATTGTAATACGTCTCGGCACATTCTTGATTCAGTTCTTGCATCATTTTATCTCCTTACAATGCAATTTACTTGCGGGTAATGATAACATGCAAAACGAGTAGATGTCAATCGAATCTTACAGTATAGCAGGGACGTTTCGTTTTCGGTTTTTAGGGACTGCTACTAAAAAGTTTAGCGATTTCGTCGGTTTCAAAAACCGGTAGCGGTTGTCGTGTACGGGTGGTATCTTCCAACCACAATCCCTGCTCAGGCGGCAAAAACTTTCCGATGATGTCCGCGCGGATACCTGCTTTGCCGAGGGCTTGGCAAATTGCGTCGCTTTTTTCAGGTGCCGATGCGATCAACATAGCACCAGATGAAATGACACCGAGCGGATTAAGCCTGAACATATCACACAATGCCCGTGTTATGTCGCCATACAATACTGGCGACCCTAAAAGTTTATCCGAATAGACAACCACCCCTAACTCGGCTGCGGTTGCCAACTCATACACAGCGGTTGTGATGCCGCCCTCTGTGACATCGTGCATCGCGTGCACACCCCCCGTGGCAGTTGCAATTTGCGCGTCCTTTAGCACGGAAATCCCTGGATCCACGAGATAGTTCTTCGCCTGCGCTAAGAATACGGCATCGCACTTCTCACGCACCTGCGCTTCACACTCGCGGGCGATAATTGCGGTTGCTTCAATACCGATGCCTTTCGTGAGAATTAAAGCATCCCCAACACAAGTGCCTGTTGAAGTGAACAAGGCATTTTTATCGGTAACCCCCATCATTTGACCTACGACAACGGGTTGTGTTACGGCGGGTGTAACTTCGGTATGTCCACCACACAGTGCTATGTCGAATTCCGCACACGCCTGCGTGATTTGTGCCATGATGTCGCGGACCATGGCAGGAGTCGTTGCATCTTCAGGTAACAACAGGGTTACGAGCAACCATTTCGGTACAGCCCCCATCGCTGCGATGTCATTGCTATTGACGCAGACCACATACCACCCAATATCTTCAGTCGCGAAGGTAATCGGATCGCTGGTCGCAACGAGATAGTTATCGCCTAACGCAATGACGGCCGCATCTTCACCAAGTTGTGGACCGACAACCACACCTGTGCTGCTATTGGACGTGGGCAAGAGTTCCTTTAGAAAATCGTGTTTCAGTTTCCCGACAGGCAAATTTTGGGGTAGCATTATTGTTCTCCCGCATTCCACATTTCGGTGCGGGTCATGAATACTGTGGTATCTTCTAACCATTCTCCGTAACCGATATTTCCGCTATCGGTGAGATAATCAAGTCTTGCATCAATACACGCGGTAAGTTCAGTATCTTCCAGCGCGAGCACAAACCCGCCATATTCGATCTGATCGTCAAGAGCAGTGATAACAAATGACCCTCCGGCGACATGAACAGCATTCTGATTGCCAATTTCGCCTCTGGCGATTGCGTCAATCCTGCCATCGACGAGGGCTTCAAGTAATTCTGATTCACCAGTTTCATCTCCGAGATAGATAACCTGTGGCAGGTTGTCCGAAGGCGGGTAGAGATGGTGTCTGCCTACCAAATTCAAAGAGACTTCAGCTGCGGTAATCATATAATCTGATGTTCCATCGGCAATAATAGTGCCTTGCGATGTCTCAATACGTGTTCCATTAGCGAGCACACCGTTCGCATCAACAATCCCTGTGAGTTCAAGCAAACGCGCTTCTCCCGTTGTATCCGAAAGTACGCCAACGCGTATATCACGCGTGAGAGCGGCATAGTTAGGGAGGCGTGAGGCATCTTCGGCCCTGACTAAAAGCGATTGGCGGAACGTGATATGCCCGGATGTAAAGACAACGCGTGGCGTGCCTGTTGCATCCCGGGTCCGAGTCTCAAGAATCGTGATGCCCCCCGCAATAATATCGTATTCTGGATTGGCGGCTTTGAGCCAGATACCGGGCCATTCAGCAACACCTTTTCGAGAAAAAGAGAAATTTGTGTCCTCCATGGTTTCAAGTGCTGTCAAAAGATCCGCTTCATAGCCACGATGTGCGTTGAACCCTTCAGAAGTCGGATCATCGTCAGCACTGTAACTCACAGGATCAAAATACGCGTAGAAGCCGAGATTCAGAACGCGTTTATCCTCCGGGCAAACTTCGCGCATCGTTGGTTCATCAGGAGAGAGTACCTTTTGCACCTGCTGGCATCCTGACAATATAGCCGACAGCAGCAGTAAAATTAAAAGCGTACAAAAAGTACCATATCTGATGAAAATCGTTTGAAGTCCATTTCGGTGAGGTGCCATTGGAACCCTCCTATTCTTGCTGAATTGAGTGGTGTGTCAAAAGTACCTGTTAATGACCGAAGATACCTGGGTTCTCGGTTTTTAACAGTTGTGCCTGTCTGATTTATAGTGAAACCTAAAAATAACGTGAGTTTGATAAATATTTAGGATGGACACATTTTCTCTTAAAGTTCCCCTGATAAGGGGGATTTAGGGGGTTTAATCGCTAAAATCGTTCCTTATTTTGACCAATTTGCCCCTATTCTGACTTCTAATACTTTTTTTCAAGCTCACGTTAAAAATAAAGAGACACTTTCATCCCCCGGTAGGTTCGGTTTCCTAACCGAACCGATGCAGAGTGTCTAATTAATTCTAAACTTTAGTATAATAATCGGAGTGCTGTTTTTCAGGTATATTGTATTTGTGGGCAACAAAAACAGCGTTAGATAAAAATCTTGTAAGTACGTAAACCGGATACGGGGCCGATGATTGCCCAAATACTCCCGATGACGTAATCGCCTAAGATTAGTCCTAAAAACAGCGGCGCGACCTTACGATGCAGCCGCAAACCGCCGTGTCGTAGAATCATTAACTTCAGAAACCACGCCACGAAGAAGGCGAACCAGAAATAGTCCATCGCAAAACTGATAGCGAGTGCGTAACCCGCAGGGTGGAAGGGCCACCACAGGAAATGCATCCGCATATACATCATCACAAACGTCAGGAGCGCGCCGATCCCCATAAAACCGATACCGACTACGTTGGGTTCCGTCGGGTTATGGAGCCACCGTTGGAGCCGACCGAACGACTCTCTGCCGACCCAGCCTTTGAAGCCACCCGCTTTCGCCACGGCACCGTTTCGGAAGGTGACATCCAGATTTGCCCAAAAAGTCGCCAGAATACCGATGATAATCGCGATTAGCATAGCCACCCATAAACGCCGGTTACCCATTCCCGTCGATTCTGCGAGTTTAAACGCCTCAATCTGGTTCGGCATCGGATGATTGCGGTAACCACGATTGAACCAGTAGAACAGCGACATAATCGTAAGGCTGCTTGTGTCAAAGCGTCGCGTACCCCCGACTGTCGCCAGCATGTCGTGTGGGTTGACATAGTAAATTTCATGTGGTGTGCCGAGTTCCGCTCGAACACGCGTGATGGCGAAAGAGAGCAGGAAATAGACCCCAAAGAAGATGCCCGCAACCCATAATGTCATCCCCGCAATAGAGGAAAAGATTCCGAGCGCGACAAGCGATCCGAGAATCCCCAAGAAGGCAGCACGATACGGCATCGGTTCATTTGAATCATCAAGACGCGATTTAAACCCGAACACCTTTTTGAACACCTCGGTCAGGTGTCGTCGCGTGACCCAGACAGCAAGCAGGAAGAGCGCGATCCATGCACCGTATGCCTGCTCGTTCAACGCCGGGAAGTAACGGGTGCCGAGTGCTGCTGCGATGACGAATTCTGCTAAACGCACTACAAAGAAGAACCAACACGAAAAGGAGAGATCCAACGGTAGAAAGAAGGCTAATCCAACAGCAAACGGGTAGACAGAGATGCGCGTCCCACGAATAGCGCTCCACGGACGATCCGTGAAGATATTCTGGAATACAGATGTCCGTTTGATATAAGGGATCTCTGGAAACTGTGGAAAGAGATAGTGTATCCCGTTAATCACACCGATAACTACGGCGATGCTGAATCCCATCCACATCATCCGGTTTTTCAGAAGGGTTATCCCTCCATCTTCTGACAATCCCAAGGGGAGTTGAATAATCGGATATGCGAGTTTCTCTTGTTCTGCCCACCGTTTCCGGACGAGTGTATTGATGCAGAGCATCATGAACATCATAATGAGAAAAAAAAGTCCCCAGAACATCAGCGGCTTTAGCCAAACCGAAAAGTTATGCTGCGTATAGAAGGTTGCTTCTCCTTCGTAAAAGCCTTGCAAACTTTGCGCATCGGAGACGGTAAGCCATGAGGGTAAGTACCGAAAAAAGAGTGCCTGCCACTCGTTCTCTTCCGTTGCGAAACGGAACGGATGTGCGATGCTGCCGAACATGTTCTGCATTGTGTCGTGTCCCGCAAACGTACAGGAGATCGCCACCATAATGTAGATGGTGAGCAGTTCGCCTTGCTGGAGCATCTGCCGTGGTGCGAAACGTTTCAACACGCAGTTGGCAACGACACAAACAAACATAATGAAAACAGGTTGGATAAAAAGCGGTAGGCACGAACCGTCAAGTGAGTAGTACTTTACCTCAACAATCGTCATCCAATAGACATTGATTGGGATGAATAAAACGCCCAAAAGAAGGGAACGTCCAGTAACGCGTGCTGATGAGGTCAAAGTTTTTTGTCCATGCATTGTTAATAGTTGTCAGTTATCAGTTATCAGTTGTCAGTTAAGAGGTTTCTGGGATTTCATATTTCTTGGTAAAGATTGGTGTATCAATTGGGTAACGACGGTTACAGAGAGATGATCAAACATCAGAAACCAGACTTATAACTTATAACTTATAACTACTCACGGTAGGTTTTAACAATTTCTGAAATGACTCGTGCCCTATTTTTCCAATTCATACGCGCAGGCGGGATGAGATAGATCCCATCAATCGCACATTCACTCTGATTGCGGATGTCCCGCACTACTTCCAAGCATAACCGCATACCGAGTTCGTGTCCAGCGGTATCTCCGAGGTCTCGGAATTTGTCAACAATGAACTGTGGAATGTAAAGCCCCAAATTGTCGCGAAGGTAGGAAGCACTGCGAAAACTTGTGAGCGGTAATATGCCATAAAGGATCTTTATACCAAGATGTGCCGTCGCTTGCTGGGAGCGTACGACATCTTCATAGGTCCAGACCGGCTGTGTGTAGGCGAAATTAGCCCCTTGTGCCACCTTATTTGCGAGATGCTTGACGTGCGGTTGTAAGTTCTCAGCAATCGTGAAGCCCCCGCCGTAATAGAACCCACACGGCTCACCGATGGATGAACCGTCAGCGAGTTCTCCCTGATTTAATCGAGCAATGAGTTTCATCAATTGAACCGCCCCACGGACATCTGGAACGAGACTCGCTGTCTCATAAGGCCCGGCTTTCGGATGGTCACCGGATAAGGCGACGATACCGCGGATGCCCAACGCCTCCGCCTCCAGCAGATGCGATTGCATACTGATAAGGTTCCGCGATCGGGTTGTCCAATGGATGAGTGTCGGAATCTGGGTCGCCTGCTGCAGCCGATACGCCGTGCCGACTGCCCCGATGTTCACCGCCGCCCCAGAATTGTCGGTCACATCAAACAGGTCTACGCCGATTGCGGCAAGCCCCTTTGCTTCCTTCAACATTGCTCGCAATTGCGGGAACGTATTGGCGCGCATCTCTACACTCACGATGCGTTTGCGTGTTTCAAACACCTGCTGCACGGGATTATCGGTGGGAGTTTTGGACGTTGATGTGATTTTGGGAAGGACGAAGATGCGCGACTCCCGTTTTACGGGTTTGCGTCCTGCGATCGCCTGTCGGATCTTCGCCGTATATGTCGGTGTCGTTCCGCAACAACCTCCTATCATGTTCGCGCCGAGTTCAACCAGTTTTCCGACGTAGTCGCTGAAAACCTCGGCCTCGACTGTGTAGGAGACCGCCACTTCGCCTTGCTCGACTCTCGGATTGCCAGCGTTCGGTTGAACTGCAATCGGGACTTTGATAACGGGGGCGAGGAGTTCCATCGCTTCAACGAGATCGTGGGGGCCCCTGCAATTGATACCGACTGCATGTGCACCGAGTTGTTCCAATTCTTGTGCGAAGACACGCACGTCTAATCCGGCACCGACGGTTCCACCTGAGATACCGCTAATTTCAACAATGACAGGGACACCGTAAGTGAGTGCCTGTTTCGTCGCGATTTCTGCCTGTTTAGGAGAAACAAACGTCTCAAGAACGAGGAGATCGACACCCGCATCAACAAGCGCATCCATCTGCTCCTTGAAGATCCGTCGGATCGTTTTGGTAGATGGAGCAGGGGAGTCCAAGCTTTGGAACGAAACTTGTCCGACAGATCCGGCTACGTAGCAGGTCTCTGGTACTGCTTCGCGCGCCAGTGCCACACCTGTCTTGTTAATTTCGTCAACTTGTTCAGCTAAACCATGGACCGCTAACGCTTCCCTATTCGCCTGATAGGTATTCGTCTGGATAACATCGGCACCCGCGTCGGCGTAAGCGCGGTGAATAGCCGTGACCTTCTCAACATGTTCCGTAGAAATATTGCAGGCATCAACGCACTGCAGATATGCTGGTATCCGTTTGCGGAGTTCGGTGCCGATAGCACCATCACACACCAGTATTCGGTGTGCTAAGGATTCCATGAAGTTGTCTTTTTTTCTTAAAATAGTAGTCATATAAGAGAAAAGCGCGCCAATGAAGCGCGCCTTCCAATGTTTTCGAGATAGACGCTATCTAATGATAGAGCCAGCACTTTCAGTCGGGATGAAATAATAGCCAAAAATGATACACATCTCATCCTCAGAGGTGAGTCCAAATACGAGCGGTTCATTCGTATCGTAGTTGTTGTGGGTACACTGAAAGTTGAGGGCATCATCTACATCTAAGCGAAGCACCGGATCAAAGAGATCAATAGGCGCATCGTCGTAAGCGATACTCCGGTGGAGTAGTTCACCTGACGATTTTTGGAAAATCTCAAACAATTCACCATGTCTGTGCATGTGAGATGTGAGTAAAAAGACATTCAACTCCGTATCCGGGCTGTGCCCTCGGCGTTCCAATTCGTCTTCAACATACCACGTCAATTTAGCGACGCGCGTTGTCCCCGGTGGCACGTTAATTGCGCGATTGGAGACAAAAATCTCAACTGCTTCGTATTTGACTGACTCCTCCGGAATCGTATAGATATTGACATAGGTTTCGCCAATCAGGGTCTCATCACCGAGCAGATTGATATAATGGGAATTGAGATCGTAAACAGTATCGCCTGGCAGTCGCAACCCGACGCCTTCAGGGAATTGAAATAGGGTATCATCGGTTTGTGTTCCGACGACAAAAAGCCTGTCACCACCAAAGATACCAAATACTGGATCAGGGTCATCAGTGTCAAGTTCGCGGAAAGTATCCTCAGGATTAACGGCGATATCGGGTATGATCCCATTGTTCAAGATACCCTTCGCCAAACCTTCTTCTGTCATACGATACATGATGAAGTGATGGCTGCCAGCGGGATAGAAGATCTCGACTCTACTAATGAAGATATCGCCTTCTACCGTGTCTCCATTTTCATCTTTGATTTGGGTGGCGTAGTAGACTTCCCGTTCGGTGCCGGGTTCAATCTTAAACGGCGGCAAACGAAGTTGATATCCCTCACCGGGTGGCGGTGGCGCGGGGGGCTCAAAGATTTCGTCAGGGTCGCGTAAGACACCGAGGTCACCAATCCCCGCGACTTTACCTGTTTCTGGCGCGCCTGCCTCAATCCATGTCCGAATCGCTTCGATTTTGCCAGTGTGAATCATCCCACCACCAAACGGCATCCGAGAACCTTGATCTGTGGATTCCGGTCCTATGAGTTTCGTCAAAAGGAAACTGTTATCTGGATTCTCCGGATCCACCAATTTCATACCGGCAGCTGCAGCCGCGGGATTCTGTGGCACAACACCCACTAAAGCGTCATAAGAAAGCCCGTACTCCAGGCTCAAACCGCGAGAGTTTGAAGGGGCTGCGTGGCAGGTACTGCTCGCACAACTCTTATCAAAGACATATTCCTGGATATCATGATACGCTGAATTTTCATCCGGTCCTGTTTGCCCGAGACTGTTGCTCACACGCACCAGGTCCAACACATTGATGATCCCATCGCGATTCACGTCAGGATTCTGTTCAGCGGTGCGATCCACGGGCTGCCCAAATGCATTAGCGACAAGCACCAGGTCTTGAATGTTCACGATACCATCGTTGTTGACATCCTCTAAAAGGGTCGGATTATCACCGTGCCCAAGTGCAGAGAAGGAAATGCCGACCACCAGTGAGAGGATGAGCGTTGAATAAATCAATTGTTTGAACATAGTCAACAATTTAACCTCCAAATATTTGTTAGATATAATCTAAATTACAGTTACGACCTAAAAAGTTACATAGTAAAAGTAATACCAATTCTAAAAATTTATACCGCATTAACCATTCTGTTAATGTTTTCATTTTTTGTCGTTTCTAAAACCAAAAAAACCGCTCCACTCGCCTGTTTTCTCGTAAACTACGACTAATAAGACGTTCTTACCTTTTTTGAGAGTAACAGGAAAATAGTCTTGGTAATTGATAGACGACCTATTCACGGAGTTCTTATGAACCAGTCGTCCATTAAGCCAAACCTTGACGGCATCATCGCTACCGGCGAACATGGTTGTTCGTTGTTTTCTTGGTGACGTGAGTATGATACTGCCGTAAGCGACATGGTTGTTTATATCACCGGATCCTAAGCCGATCTTTGCGAGCATTTTTTGGATATTATTTTTCCCTGTTGATGCGAGCCAGCCGCGTGTCCAAGTTTTGTTTCCGACAGTCTCACCAGCGATTGCGCCTTTGGTAGCGATCTGTTTTTCGTTCACTTTTCCTTTACTCGCCTGTTTGAGATAATCTATGCCCGATATAGCAGCGTCGGCACCGCCGCGGTTGCCTGTCGGGACGATCACCCATAACCAAGGTCCCCCTATTTTCGGTCCTGGAGCCAAATCTCGCTGTATTGGGAACGTCTGCGAAGCAACGTTGCCTTTCTTGTCCAAAACCCGTAGCGAAACGACTTCCACGGGGCGGACTGCCAGTTCATTGGTAGGAAACGTTATAATGCTATATTTACCGGTTAAAGGTTGACAGGCAATCAACTCTGCCCCTCCAATAGCAACAGGTTTAGCTGTTGTTATGGTAAGTAGCTGAGCGTGAACGAGTCCATCGGCATCGGAGACCTGAAAGCGGAACCGGATTTTTTCAGGTAGCTCTTCTTGAAACGAAAGCATCTGAATCGTCGTCGGTTGGTTAACACCTGTTCGGGGCCAGTTGAAGGTTGGATGTGCATTGAGCCATTCCGCTGCGCATCGCGAGAATTTACGTCTTAAGTGCCCGCCATAGGACATAATGTAGGCATTGTCCCGAAAATCGTGTTCCAATCCGAATACATGACCAAGTTCGTGTGCCGCTGTCTTTGAGGCAGTGCTGGCAGGAATCATAGCATACCCACCCGTTCTGCTGACTTGCCGCGCCTTTCCAGTGATCCTGCTCCCTCCCTCAAAGGTACTTGTTTCTACAACAATAAGATAAGCATGCTTTGAGCCGTCAAACTGTTCGGAGATTTCTTTGATGACTTTGGAAAACGTCCTCTGATGATAATGTGCTTCGTCAGATAGGCCTTGAACATGGTGAACAACGGCTTTACCATTGGCATCGGTCTCAAGCTGGAAGGTTTTTCTCCCAAACCGATACGATTCCAGCGAGTCGGCGTAAATCCGCTGGACGTCTTTTATCAAAGTATCGAGTTTTACCTTTATATCCGGTTGTGATCGGTTGTCTTTTGGCAGAAAATAGATGAGCCGAACCATGCCCTCAGGCACGGTCGCTTCTTCTGAAAAACCGCTTGCCAGACATGCCACTACCGAAAAAGTAATGAGTGTAATAAATAAGAATCTCGTTTTTATGCGTCTCATCGTTTTTTCGGATTTACCGTATGCACAGTACTTTTGAAAAGTTCTGTTTTAGAAATAAATCGATATTTTAAGAGTGTCCATGCAGCGAATAACCCGTCCGACCAGAACCGAAGTTTTTTGCCCTCCTTCTTCGTACGCGGAAAATAGGAAACGGGTACCTCATGAATGCGATAACCCGCGCGTAAGGTTTTTGCCGTGACTTCGGGACAGAATTCAAAGCCTTCACACGTCAAATTCAGTCGTGTTATCAGGTCTATAGAAAAGGCTTTATAGCCTGTAGACTCATCGGTGATGCGACAGCCGTAAAGGAGATTCGTGTAGATGGCGAGGAGACGATTTGCTATGAAATTATGAAAACTTGCATTCCCTCGCCCCTTCAGAAACCTTGATCCGTAAATCACCTGAACATCATCCCGCTCAAACGGTTTTAAAAGTTCGACGAGATCTGCGGGCGACAACTCCATATCGGCATCCTGAATCACAACCGCTTCACCTTTCACATGCGGAAGCCCGCGCCGGATCGCAAAACCTTTGCCGCTATTCTCTTGGCAATGTACAACTGTTAACTCATAAACTGCTTGTAGTTCTTCAAGTGCCTTGTCCGTTCCATCAGTGGATCCGTCGTTGACAACAATAATCTGTTTTTCAATCGGCAGTGAGTGCACAGTCTCGACGACTTGCCTAATCGTTTGCTCTTCGTTGAACGCTGGAATGATTACAGATACCAACATCGTTCATCACACCCCCGTCCAAGCATGTTAGAGTAACGACCGGACCATACCGCCATCTACTTGAATGGTTGTCCCCGTTATGTAACTTGCGCGTTCCGATGCGAGAAATACAACCAAGGTCGCGAATTCATCGGGATCCCCGATTCTACCGAGCGGGATGTCCGCTGTCATCTTTTCGAGTGCTTCATCAAACGTGATGCCCGCCTCTTCGGCACGTACCGTTGCAAGCTGCTGGATACGATCCGTGAAGATAATACCTGGGCAGACGTTGTTAACCAAGATTTTGTCCGGTGCCAACTCCGTTGCAAGCGTTTTCGCAAAGCCGATCACACCTGTCCGTGCCATGTTCGATAACATCAGGTTATCTACGGGCTGTTTAACAGAGACGGAGGTGAGGTTGATAATCCGTCCACCACCGCGGGCGCGCATTGAGGGAACGACAGCCCGGCAGAGATTGATCGTGCTCATCAAGTTTAAGTGGACCGCGTCTTGATAATCCTGAGCATCCAAGTCATCAAACCGTCCCGCTCTGGGACCGCCTGCGTTGTTGACTAAAATATCAATACCACCGAAATGATCAATCGCCGTGCTAATAAGACTTTCAACTTGCGCTGGCTGACTAACATCCGTCGGCACGGCTAATACCTCAGTGCCAGTCTGATTCCGAATGTCATCCGCTGTTGCCGCCAGTGCGTCACTATTTCTGGCACAGATAGTAACTTTTGCACCTTCTTGTGCTAAACCGAGCGCGATTGCGCGCCCAAGTCCTTTACTTGAAGCACCTACAACTGCAACTTTGTCCGTGAGTCCGAGGTTCATACGTTTCAATGTGGGTTTGTAGCCCTACAACCTTTCAAAAACAGAATCAATTTTACAAGGTTAAGTATAACACGATGGCGGTGTAATGTCAAACGCAATTTCTGTTATCTCTGCTCTTGTAGGAGCGAGCTGTGCCCGCGACCTCTACTTATCTTTCACTTCCGAATCAACATTTTACGCGTGGCTGTGAAATCCCCTGCCGTTAGCGTATAGAAATAGACACCACTCGCAACCGTCTCACCCCGCGCGTTCCGCCCATCCCAATACGCTGCACGGTTTTTGTTATGATACATTCCGGCAGATTGATGCCCTAACGCCAATGTCCGCACCAATGCCCCCTTCACAGAATAGATGTGCAATACCACATCCGCTGGCTCGGCGAGTTGATAGGGTACCCACGTCTCTGGGTTAAACGGGTTCGGATAGTTTGACAAGAGCAGCGTTTCTGTTGGTTCCAGCATTGCAAGGAGTTGTTCAAGGATAACAATGCCTCTTTCCACAGCATCAGCAGGAAGGCGTGAAGGGTCTATTGAAATATCAAGGCTTTTGGCTTGGCGAATCCATTCCCGTAGGTCTGCTGCTGTGAGTGCGTGCAACGCGGGTGCCGTCGGTACATCATCCAGCTGCGCGAAAACCAAGAAAATGTCTATAATATTGACGACACCGTCCCTATTAACATCTGGATTCGGATCAGCATCGCTCAGAATAGTTTCGCCGAAATTTTCGGCGACCAACATAAGGTCATCAAGATTAACCGTCCCGTCACCGTTGACATCGACTGGGTCTCGGACAGGGAGGGTATCATCTGCCCTAAGCGTGTAGTCCTGACGTGTGATATTTCCATACACATCAATCACTTGGAGTGCTATGGTGTTTACTCGGTGTGCTGTTAATGTCGGTGTGTCAAATTCAAAGGGACTACTTTGGACATGTCCGTCCTTACAACTGTGCAATTTGGGACCAGATGCGGGGTCTTCTGCAGTCGTTGGAACAAGTAACTGGACTTGATAGATACCATCTACATCAGTCACCTCAAATTGGAGGCGAAGATTTTCAGCGTTCGGCGCGTAAGACGATGACGTGAGCATCTGTAGCCTTGTGGGTTCATTGAAGGCGGTTTGGTCAGTGTTAAAGAAGCGACTCGCAGCTAACCAACCCGCGGCACATGGAGATAACCGATCAGGTGCCGCGCCATAGGACATAATAAAGGCATCGTTGCGGAAGTCGTGCTCTAAGCCAAAGGCGTGCCCAAGCTCATGTGCCGTCACTTGTGTGCCAATTTCGCCATCAAAACACTGACCGGAGGCGGGAACGACTGCGTATCCGCCACGCGTTCTTACTACAGTTTCATCTTCAAGCCAATGACCACCACCGACCCCGCATGTATTCTCTTCTTCAATGGCTTCACTGCTGATGTCCACAACGATAAGATAGGCGTGCTTCTCCATATCAAACTGAGACGCAATTTCGGTATAGACCTTGTCTTGCGTTTCTGTATGATAGTGCCAATCGTTAAACTGTCCATCAACGCGATAGACAAGTGTATCTCCGTTCTCATCGGTTTCAAAGGTGAAGGTTTTTCTACCGAATCCGTTGATTTCCATCTGGTTGGCATAGAAACTTTGCACATCTCTTATGAGCGTATCCAGTTTATTCGAAATATCGGGTTGCATGCTGCGATCGCGGGGGAGAAAATAGATAATCCGTACCATATCCTGAGGCGTGGAATCGTAAGGTGTGATGTCCCAGATTCGGAGTGTCTCGTCGTCGCCACCGCTAATGAGCGTATCCGCCTCTGGGGAAAAGGCGACAGCATTCACCCATCCTATGTGTTCTGTGAGCGTGGTTATTTTTTCGCCGCTCTCAACTTTCCAGAGGTTCACAGATTCGTATCCTGTGCTGGCGAGGGTTTTGCTATCCGGTGAAAAACTGATTGTATAGGCCGTTCCGTGAGAGCTAAGCTTGCCGAGGGGTTCCCAACTCTGGACTTTCCACAACTTGACATTTCCATCGTATCCGGCCCCAGCAAGGACTTTGCCATCAGGAGAAAATTTAACAGTATAGATAGATGTGGAATCCGCTTCGAGTTGAATAACAATGCTCCGCTTTTGAATATCCCAAATATTAACCTGTCCGATTTCGTCCCCTGTGGCAAGAAACTGTCTGTCCGGCGAGAAGGCGACTGCCAACACCCATCTACCGTGTTCAAACGTGGCTATCTCCTTACGCGTGTGGGTATCCCATAACTTTACATCCACCCCCGCGGTCGCGAGCATCTGTCCATCACGGGAAAAATCAACCGCTTTGACTTGTGAACGACTTCTGTTGACAATATGTTCAAAGGTCGCAACACGCCTTTTGAGTGGAATATCCCATAATTTACAGGCGTAGTCGTCACCGCCACTGACAAGTAGTTGACCATCCGGCGAAAAAGCAACACTATTGACAGTATCAGCGTGTGAACCTAACGTCGTCACGGTATCGTTTTGCAAGTCCCATAACTTTACGGCACGATTACCGCCGCCACTCGCAGCAACGGAGGCATCCACTGGGGAGTATGCCACTGTTTTAACGCTACCGTTATCTTTAAAATAGGTGTGTTCTTGAGCAAATATAGTGAACGGAAATGTCAACAAAAGGATTATTGTAAAAAAGAGATGTTTGAACGACATAGGATGGGTTTCCTAAATCAGGCGTGGGATGGAAGAACGGAAGGTCGGAAGAAAGGATTTTCCCGGCACCCTTGCAACCTTCCACCTTTCCGACCAAGTGTCTTCTAATGTTTCAACTGCTGCGCGAAGGAAAGAATTTTGTATAAGTCGCAGTTCATAAATTACTGCGCTTCTGCCATAGGGACATCCCACTTTTCGGCGCACTCGCGAAGCTGCTGGTAGATGATATCCGGTATATCAATACCGTTTGCGAGGCGGTCTGCTCGTGAATTGGCTTCAAAATCACCGGGAACTAACACCTCATCAAATCCGTGGGCAGGCGGTGTCGCTTTGATAGCACCCAAAAATGCGCGCACACCTTTCTGGTATTCCGCAAGCGGTGTGAACGCGTTGACATCTATCACTTGGATATGGAGACCACTCATCTGCCCAGCCTCAATATTAAACGTTCCACCCAACCCACCAATCAGTGCGACGAACAAGGAAAGCGCGTAACCTTTGTGTCTGCCGAATGCGAGCAGGTTACCGCCATCGTTGTATTCAGCAGTTTTAACGGTAGGATTCCCATGTTTGTCCACAACACAGTTTTCGGGAAGGTCCCGATTTTCACTGACTGCGACGTAGGTTTTGCCGTTTGCAATCACACTCGTCGCGAAATCGATCAGAAACGGTCTGTCATCACCGGTCGGGATACCGATAGAAATCGGGTTCGTACCGAGCGCGCCAAGGGCACCACCAAAGGGGAGAATCCGCCCACCGCCCTTTGAACCGCCACCGACTGTGATAATTCCAATACATCCAGATTCAGCGGCTTCCTGACCGTATTCACCGAGTCTGCCGATATGTCCCGTCCGGATGAGTGTCGCGAAGCAGGTACGTCCGCTTTTCGCCTTCTCAATAGCGCGTTGGATTGCATAGCGAGCCGTATAGTGTCCGAAACCACCCTCGCCATCAATGTGCAGTGTGTTGTCGGTTTCCCGAAGGACATTCGGCTCGGCAGCAGGACGGAGACCACCGTTTTCAATCCCTTCAAGATAGGAGGGGATCCGAAGCACACCGTGCGAATCGTGTCCAGCGAGATTGGCTTTTATCAAAATTTCGGCAACATTATCCGCGATATGCTGTGGCGTGCCTGCCGCGACAAAGAGATTATTTGTGAATTTCTGGAGGTCTGCGGCTTCAAATATGTGCCTCTTCACGATGGGTTTCTCCTATCCTATTTCTGTAAGCGGTTCCTAAATAATCCAAGTTGCTATCTACAAGATTTTAACTCTGAAACCTGCGTTTTTGTATCGTAAGCTGTTAGTTTGCGGGCGTAGAGGCACAGACTAACAGTCTATGCTACAACAACTTGCACAATCCAACAGGTTCTGCTACAGAGGTGCCAACTTGCGTTACTAAATAGGACCGTAGTGTGCTCTGTCATCATCTTCAACGGCATCTTCACCGATGGAAACTTCTAATTCTTTTGCACACTCTTGAAGTTGATTGTAGATGGTATCAGGTATCTCAATCCCTTCTTTTAGTCGCGCTTCACGGGAACGGGCTTCAAAATCACCGGGGACCAATACTTCGTCGAAACCTTGTGCCGGTGGTGTCGATTTGATGCCATCTAAGAAGGCGCGCACACCTTTCTGGTATTCTTCAACCGGTGTGAAGGCGTTAACATCAATTACCTGCATAAAGGTGCCGTTCATTCTGCCGCTCTCTACATCAAACGTTCCTGCCAACCCGCCGAGGAGGCATGTGAACATTGCAAGCGCATAACCTTTATGCCTCCCGAATGCGAGAAGCGCGCCGCCATCATAGAAATCGGCTGGTGTGACGCTCGGCATTCCATCTTTGTCAAGAATGCAACCCTCCGGCAAATCTATCCCTTTACTCCGTGCGACTTGGATCTTTCCTTCCGCAATCATACTCGTGGCGTAGTCAACGATAAAAGGAGAGTCGTCGCCAGTCGGTACGCCTATAGCGATAGGGTTCGTCCCGAAAGCACCTTGTGCACCGCCGTAAGGCACCGTCGGTCCCGCCTTTCTACCGCCATTTCCAACGGTGATCAGTGAGATACATCCAGCTCTTGCCGCCGCTTCCGCATATTCGCCTAACCGTCCGATATGTCCAATGTTAGTGATGCTGACGCTACAGGAGACAGCGGATTTCGCCTTCTCAATGGCTCTATGGATTGACCAACGTGAGACGTAGTGTCCAAACCCGCGTTGTGCATCAATCCGCAAGGTATTCGGAGTCTCTGCAAGGGTCTCGGGTTCTGCAGTCGGGTTTAGATGTCCGGCATCAATACCGCGTAAATAGGCAGGAACGCGTAGGAGACCGTGTGAATCATGCCCCGCAAGGTGGGCATTGACAAGGATTTCGGCAACATCCTCGGCGATGTGCCGTGCTGTGCCTGCGGCGACAAATATGTTTCGTGCAATCGCGTGGAGGTGGGGTGCCTGAAGTTGATGCGTCTTTTCCATATATTAGGTCCTTTGATACAAATTTAGTTAGCAGTGTGATAGATACTCGAAACTGTGTATCTTATTTTATGGCATCTGCTTTTTTTGTCAATAGGAAAAGAACAACATTTGTCAACATGCTTGTAGACGCGGTTTGCAGCCGCGCCAACGAAAGGAATATTCTTAAATAGGTGCGTGGAAAATAGATAAGAATAGGGCTACTCGGTTGCCTTTGATGGTTAACTGAATAGCCTTCGGTAAGGTGGACTGTTTCAGCCGCGCTCAGCCATCTAAGCCTTAATCAAAATCGGCAATATCTGCAACGTGAGGTGGGCGTGTCGGAAGTGCTTTCTCGGCTAAGATGTGTTCAGGAATATAGTCGGAGTAATCGGAAATCGAACCGTGTGTCAATGCATACACCACGACGTTCGTCATGAAACGATAGACACCCGGTGAATAGTGCACACTGCGTGTTGGGATACTCACTGTCTCCATGGCGCACATATAGTCACGACGGTTAACAATCACTGCCAACCTATTACCGACGGAAACACCTTCAAGGTAGTTCCGTTTCGGTGGCCGTGTGCCCCACCAGAAGATGTCGAAGCCGATAGGTGGACCCCCCATTTCATAGAAGTTGTTGTAAACTTCATGATTGTTGGAAATTCGTTCAACATGATACTCAGGCATGACGTGTCGCATCTGTGCGAGAAAGAGGCGCACCATCGCTTGTGCGGGTGCATTCACACCACAGTCGTCAAAAACGAGAAACCCACCTCTCTCAACAAGGTAGCGACGCAGACCAGCGGCTTCAGACTCAGTAAGACTGCCACTCATTTTACCGGTACCATACCGCCATCCAAAGAGGTTCCGAGAGCGGACGAGCGATGGATCATGTCCTGTCATAAAGGCGAGCGGCGTTTTGAAGAGATTGGCATCGTTGAGTTTTACCGCTCCCCCTTCCACGTTCATATCAGTTCTGATTTTTGTCCGTTCGTTGAGCCATTGCGTCAATGCGTTGAGCGCGGAAGCATCCGCCCACCAGTCAGAAAGATCGTGCCGTACCCGTGCAAAGCGGAGAATACCGCGAATATCCTTTCCTTTACCGATGACGCGTCCACCCGGCTCCCCTTTGGGTAATGGCAGCACTTCGTCATTACCGAGTACGATGTTCTCAACGACATCGCTCAGTGCTTCACGTGCGGCACCAACGTTTTTAACCATTGAGAGTCCAGGTGGGTGTTGGAAAGCGATTTTTACTTGTACGGGGCTGCCTGCAACACCACGATTGACGTTCGCCAATCTAACGGAAGGTACATTCGCCACGGGTGCGGAGAACGCCAAAGCATCGAGGGTATCCGATACTGTCGGATCTGCCTGTGTTAAGACTGTCGGTACGGGTTCGTTCGGTGTAACAACTCTCGGCACATTCGGATCAATCGGTGGATTGACCTTGAGCGTCTGTTTTGAAATTTCAAGTACCGTTCGCGGTTGGAAAACGAGTTTTTCGGCAAACACAGCCGTTACACGCCGTTGCATCTGAACTTGTTCAACAACAGCGATGTTTCTCGCTGGCACAGTCGGCTTAATAACGGATTTGACGATAGGTTTCCGCACCTTTGGACTCGGCGGTGCTTTGAGTTGGAGCACTTCGGCATTTATGAGTTCTCGGAATCGTGGCGTTTGCGTGATTAGATAAATACCCGTAACAAATGCTATGACAAGGTGGAGTACTACGGAAATCATGAGAGCACTTGCAGTCCTTTTCTTACGCATTTGTCATCGCCTCCATAAGATAAACTTATTGAGAAAAATATAATTTCGATGCCAGGCCGGTAGGTTGGGTTGAACAGATATACCCAAAACCCTGAAAAGTCAGAAAAGAATCAACTTTCTCCATAAATGACAATATGTTGGACTTGAAGGGTATTTGGAACCCCACATCTGTCTTCTCTGTTCCGTTCAACCCAACCTACGGTCCTAAATTGATTGAATAGCCCTAAGTAAGGTGAGCGGATTTTAACTGCGCTCACACACAAAGTACTATTTAAAACCACTAACCCGCGCTGCTTGAGGTGGGCGCGTCGGGAATTCCGTTTTAGCCAATGCGTCTTCAGGCACATAACCGGAGTAGTCGGAAATCTGACCGTGCGTCAACGCATACACCACGACGTTTGTCATGAAACGATAGACACCGGGTGAATAGTGGACATTACGCGTCGGAAGACTCACCGACTCCATTGCGCACATATAATCACGACGGACAACGATAACCGATAGTTTGTCACCGATGGAAATACCTTCGAGGTAGTTCCGTTTCGGTGGACGTGTTCCCCACCAGAAGATGTCGAAACCGACCGGCGGCCCGCCCATTTCATAGAAGTTGTTGTACACTTCGTGATCGTTAGGGATTCGCCCAATCTGATATTCTGGCATGACGTAACGCATCTGTGCGAGGAAGAGGCGCACCATTGCCTGTGCGGGTGCGTTCACGCCGCAGTCGTCAAAGACGAGGAATCCGCCTTTCTCGACGAGGTAGCGACGCAGCCCTGCCGCTTCACCCTCACTGAACCGACCATCCAACTTACCGCCACCGTATTGCCGTCCGAGAAGGTTGCGTGAACGGACGAGGGACGGATCGTGTCCCGTCATGAAGACAAGTGGTGACTTGAGAAGATTGGCATCGGTGAGTTTCAATGCACCGCCTTCAACGTTCATGTCAGTTTTGATTTTTGTCCGTTCGTTGAGCCAATGTGTCAATGCGTTGAGCGCAGAAGCATCCGCCCACCAGTCAGAGAGACTGTGCCGGATCCGTGTGAAACGGAAGACACCCTGGATGTTTTTCCCTTTACCGATAACGTGTCCGTACGGTTCACCTCTCGGTGCAGGTGGTACTAAGACAGAACCGAGGTTGATCCTTTTATTAACAGCGTCAATGCTGCTGTTTACTGCACCGACATGTTGAACCATTGCGAGTCCAGGTGAACGTTCAAAAGTGACTTTCACTTGGACTGCGCTGCCCGCGACACCACGTCCGATGTTAACCGGTCCAGCAGAAGGTGCGCTTGCTACAGGCGCAGAGAACGCTAAAGCATCAGGATCATCTGATACGGGTATGTCCGCGCGTGTTACAGCCGTTGGCACGCGGGCGTTGGGTGTAACGACTTTCGGCACATTTGGATTGATGGGTGCCTTGACTTTGACAGTCTCATTTGAAAATTCAAGTACTGTTTTAGGTTGGAAATTTAGCTTATCATTAAACACAGTTGTTACGCGAGGTCGCACTTCCACCGGTTCAACAACGACAGTACTTTGTGTCGGGACAATCGGTTTAAAATCCTTCTTGATAATAGGGTCCCGAACCGTAGGTTTTTTCGGTTTTATAGGTTCGAGAATTTCCGCACCTATGAACTCTTGGAACTGCGGTGTTTGTGTGATCAGGTATACGCCAACAAGGAACGCAGCGACCGCGTGGAGCACCAAGGAAGTCATGAAGGCACTTGAGGTTCTTTTCGCACGCATTCGTCTTTACCTCCAAACAAATAGTAGTTGTGAAGGTAAGCGCAAGTTCTGTGCCAATGCGAAAACGCTAAATTTGGCGGTAATACGCAGTTTAACTGCACGAAAAGGGACAATCGCCGCTTTAAACTGCACAAAAACGGGCTATTTAGGCAAAGTTATTTAGAGGAAGTAAATTGTATGAATCCGGTGGGGCCGAAAGTTGAATTGACCGCTATAGAAACCTTGGCGAGGTTGCAAACCTCGCCAGCACGAAAGGGAAGCGGAACGATTTGGAAGGCGCGCCTACCCTCTATACAGGGTGCGCATCTGTTGGATAACTTTAGGTAATTTGGCAATGACTGCATCGATCTCCGCTTCGGTTGTATTTCTACCGAGAGAGAAGCGGACAGTGCCTTGCGCTAAGCGCGGCGGTAAACCGAGCGCAGCGAGGACATGCGACGGTTCCATAGAGCCGGAGGTACACGCGGAACCCGTTGAGACACAGATACCCTCCATATCTAACCGTAAAATAAGGCTTTCACCCTCTACATTCTCAAAGGAGACGTTAAGCGTGCCGGGCGCGCAGTGCTCAGGATGTCCGTTGTAGTGCAGCCGATCAATGTGGGTATCTAAACCTTCACGAAGTCGATGTGTTAAGGAGGCGAGATGCTGTGCATAGGTGTCCTGTTCCTGTTTCGCAAGTTCAGAAGCAATGCCAAGTCCGACAATCGCGGGGACGTTTTCGGATCCAGCGCGCCGGTTGCGTTCATGGGCACCACCGTGAACGAGGTTTGCCAGTCGAGTGCCGCGGCGGATGTAAAGGACACCAATTCCTTTGGGCGCGTAAATCTTGTGTCCGGAAAATACGAGGAGGTTCACGCCGAGTGCCTGAACGTCCATCTCCACTTTGCCGACCGATTGCACTGCATCGGTGTGGATGGGAATATCGTGTTCTTGTGCGATCTCACAGATCTCCGCAAGCGGTTGGATCGTGCCGTTCTCGTTATTGACGTGCATAATGGAGATCAACACTGTAGTATCGCGGACTGCATTACGGAGTTGTTCAACGCTAATCCGTCCGTGTCTATCAACGGGAAGATAGGTTGTCTCGAAACCGCGTTGCTCCAAATACTGACAGGTATGCAAAACGGCGTGATGCTCTACAGAGGAGGTGATGATATGGTTGCCTTTACCTCGGATCTTTTGCAGCTCGGTTAGTCCTTTGATGGCGTGGTTATCCGCCTCGGTACCGCTCCCTGTAAAGACGATTTCACTCGGACTTTTGGCACCGATGAGTTCGGCGACCTGTTCGCGTGCGGTGTCAATGGCGGTGCGTGCTTCGCGTCCGTAGGCGTGGATACTGGAGCCGTTGCCGAATGCCTCGGTGAGATACGGCATCATCGCATCCCGGACTTCGGGATGGAGTGGTGTTGTGGCGTTGTAATCTAAGTAGATGCGTTCCATGTTTTTAGTCTATGTCGTGATATGAAGAACTTTATTCGTAAGTTGAAGTTTATTCGTAAGTTCGGTGATTCCAAAAGGTTATCCGATTCGGATTAATCTTAATATCCGGCACGGACTGACTCCCGCGGACCTGTCCATTCGCATCTAAAAACGAGAGATTGAGTGTATGCGTGCCTGCCGGAAGCGGCATCCGTACCATAAATATCTGGTTCGGTAGCGTTTGCCAAGAACGTGTATCCGCCTGCTCTGTCAAAACGCCTGCAAGATTCGTAAGCAAACCTAAGGCTTCATTTTGCTTCTTTGCCTGTCGGGTGAGCAAATATTTTCCTACAGCACGCACTAACGTTCGCAAGAGGATGATAGGACGTTCTGCATTGAAGGTTTCAATCGCGATGTTTTCTACATCTTCAACAAGTACGCCCCTTCCTTGATTTTCTCCTACTGCGACTCTAATTCCACTGAAGCGTGGGCGATGTGAGTCGATTGTTGGGATTGCCACGCGCAGGAGATACTCTAATTTTACCTTTTCATAAGGCATTCCCTCGCGTTTTATTAGCGTCGGTACAAACTCTTCATCTTCCACATCGTCTGTTTTGAAGATAGGAAACATTAGAGCCTCTTTACCTTTAGGGGGAACATAGCCGCTTTCATAAAAGAGAATTAGTTCGCCGGTATTCTCAGGACGTGATGGAGGTTCACCATACTGCTCTTGATAACGCTCAAACTCATCAGTGAACCCAAGCCTACGTGTCAATCGGACCAGCGCGTTCCCGATGTCTTTTGGTGTTTCCACACCGGTTTTCTCTGATGCGTTTTTATAGTATTCGGCAGCTTGCTTGTAAGAAATCAAAGCATCGTTCCACTCACCAGTAGCTTCAAATAACATGCCAGAAAGGTACGCCAGAAAACCTGTTCCGAAGAAATCGTATTTCTCGTCCTCACCCTTGAAATAGTTAATGAGATTCGTGGCACGGCGGCACTCTACCAATGCCCCATCTAATTGATTCAGATAGACATAATTGAGTGCCCGATAATAGTGACTTAAAAGTCGCTCGTACTGAGTCCCGGAATATGGACGTAATTTGTCAGAGGTGACCAAGGAACCTAATTCTTTTGAAACACTTTTGGTATAGCGATCCTCTGCAATATCTCCAGCTGTGTCAAGTGCCGTATTGCTTTCCGCAAAATGGTTGGCGTAATGAGCGACTAGCCCTAACTCAAACTGGTAAGGGATATCTGGCTTTTTCGGTGCATGTTTCTGAAGATAGGTGTAGGCATCTTCTGGCGTGCCTGCCTCCAACGGTTCTATGACTTCTTGAAACTTATAGCCAGCACAGCCTATCATCAAACAGGTAATAAGCAGAAAGGGGAGTGTTTTGATCATCAGTCTCCGTGGATTTTAAAGAGCGTCGTGGGCAGGCACGGGGACCTGCCCAAACAATTAGGATCAACAAGGCAAGCACGGGACTCGCCCAAACAGGCGCATCACGAACTTCTTACATTTTAAACTTGCCTCGTCCGATAAACTTTTTAATTTTTTTCTGACCGATCCAGATCTTCTCATTGGTCTCAATGTTCGTCAACGTGAGATCTGTCTGATAGAAGACGACCTGGTCGCCCCCTTCACGGTCTTCAATGGTGTTGATTTCACCGGTCATCATGTAATCGGCACCGAGTTCGCGACCCATCCGCTTAACGGTTTCTAACGCAGCGAACTCGCCTTGGTCGGCGCGTTCTTCGCGAATCTCGCTGCGTTCACTTGAACTGGAGACAGTCCGAACCTTTCCAGAATTGATAAAGGCACGCTCAATATCGGATATAAACGTAGCGACGGCAATATGCTCCATGCTCTTATTACGGATACCGCCAACAATCACGACCGGTTTGCCACCGGCACTTATACCGTGGTCGTTAATCCAAGGGTGGTTCAAACAATCCCCAATAATCCCTTCCGCTACCATACGCGAGTCTGTATCGTTCCAACGTCCGGACAAATCTATCGTGGTGTCGGTATCAACACGGGTAACCTGTTTGGCGGAACTGCAACCGCTAAAAACTATTATTCCGATCAGCAAAACATAGATTGTAAATCTATAAACGGCAGGTTTAGCTGCCAATATCTTATACATTAGGAATGCTCCTTTTTGGAATGGCTGTCAGCCGTCAGCTGTCAGTAGGGCACAATATGGCAGGAATGTTTACGATAACCACCACAAGGTTCTCTTTCTGACCACTGACTGCTGATTGCTGATTGCCAATTAAAAATCTAAGTCGGCTTCCTGAACGATTTTGTCGACGAAGGTATCAAGTGCCATCGCGCCGATGTCGCCTTCATCTCGACTGCGAACGCTAACCGTGCGACTCTCCGCCTCACGTCCACCAATAATTAGCATATACGGTACACGCTGCAAACGGGCTTGGCGGATCTTTGCACCGATCTTATCATCGCTGTTATCCAACGTAACGCGACACCCCTTTTGCAACAGAAGTTGCTCGACCTCTCTACCGTAGTCAACGAAACGTTGGCTAATCGTCATCACAACACATTGCACCGGAGAGAGCCATGTTGGAAAGGCACCCGCATAATGCTCAATAAGCATCGCAATGAACCGTTCAAAACTCCCGCAAATCGCGCGATGGATAACCACAGGACGCTTTTCAGACCCGTCGGGTGCGACATAGATCAGATCAAACCGTTCAGGGAGTTGGAAATCGAGTTGCACGGTGGCACACTGCACATCTCTGTTCAGTGAATCCCGAACTTGAAAATCGAGTTTAGGCCCGTAGAATGCCGCCTCGCCGGGATCAATAGTGTGCTCAACCTGATTGTTTTTTAGGACATCCTCAAGAATTGTTTCTGCCCGATTCCAGACCTCCACATCCCCCATAAACTTCTCCGGGTTTCGTGTACTCAAATCGCATCGGAACGGTAAATCGAAAGTACCGTAAATCCGCTGGAAGAGTCCAAGGATACGCTCGTATTCATCCGCGATTTGATCTTCCGTGACGAAGTTGTGCGCATCGTCTTGACACATCTGGCGGACACGCGATAAGCCCGTCAGTGTGCCTGTGGCTTCGTTGCGATGTAACACGCCTTGGTCGTGCAGGCGGTAGGGCAGGTCTCGGTAACTGTGGCGCGTGCTTTTATAAATGAGCATGTGCGCCGGGCAGTTCATCGGTTTGAGTGCACTGACCGCATCGCCATCTTCGCTTTCAACGACAAACATATCGTCTTTATAGTGTTCCCAATGCCCAGATGTTTTCCAGAGGCTGCTATCGTAGATCAGGGGTGTCCGTACCTCCTGATAGCCTTCGCTGAGATAGAGTTTCCGGACTTTTTCAGACAGGAGGTTATAGATAAACGCACCTTTGGGGAGCCAAAATGCGCTGCCGGGCGATTCCGGATGCATCTGAAAGAGTTCGAGTTCGCGTCCGAGTTTCCGATGGTCGCGTTTGGCGGCTTCTTCGCGTTGTGTCAAGTATGCCTGAAGGTCGGCTTTGGTCTCCCATGCGGTGCCGTAAATGCGTTGTAACTGCTCGCGATTGCTATCACCGCGCCAATAAGCTCCAGAAACGCGGAGCAGTTTGAAATATCGGCATTCGCTTGTTTTTTCTATGTGCGGTCCCTTACAAAGGTCTGTGAAATCGCCGTTGTGATAGATAGAGACGCCTTCGTCAGCAACACCCTCATCGCTTGCACTAACTTCCCGGTCGGAGATGCCGTCGATTAATTCGAGTTTGAATTTCTGGTCTCGTTCACCGAACCATTCACGGGCCTCGTCGTAGGTCCAGGTTTCGTGTTCAAAAGGCACATTGGATTTAATCATCGCCTTCATGTGCTTTTCGATTTCGGGGAAATCATCGGGTGTAATGGGACGTGGCACCTCCATATCGTAATAGAACTCGTTTTCAATCGGCGGTCCGATCGCGAGTTTAACGGTACGTTCGCCATTTGGAAAAAGTTGTTGTACTGCATACGCCATGATATGCGCGGTCGAATGGCGTAGGCGTTGTAAGTAATCTTCAGGTTGATTGGGTTCACGCATTGCGGTTTACTCTCTATATATCCATTCGTATGGGTTTCAAAATTGGTCTTAATAGACTTAACGTCTTTTTTTCTCCATCGTTTACGAAATAATTTTACGCGATATACGACGGGAAATGCCAATTAAAAAACCTGTGAGGTCAAACCGCTTAGTTTTTTGGAGGGGCCCATTGGGTTGATGGTAAGGTTCACTCTATAAAATATCTCGCTATTCCAAATCGCTCGGATCACACAACACGTAGATGTGGTTTTCACCAACGGCTATGCCAATCGGATGAAGTGCTCCAAGTGTAGTAACAGACAGAAACCGGTCGCTATCTTTTTCAAAAGGTCGCCCTGTCTTGAAAAGGTTAATGATAGAAAGAAAACCGTTTAAGTTTGAGACGTAGAGGAAATCTCCTGAAATTTGAAAATCTGTAATAGATCCAAGAGTGTTCACCTCAGTATCTATCGGCTGTCTCCACCCATCAAGATTGTTAACAATGATACCTTTTGAATTAACATAAACATCGGTAGGTTCTTGGCGATTGAGGCGTTTATTTTCCATTAGGTGGAGATAATCTAAATAGTTAACCTCCATATCGTAGTGCTCAAATTGACCGCCGAACCAGCCCCGATTATCTTCCCTCGCAATCGTAATCACGCGGGTCGGATAGGCATGATCAGCAAATAGCAGATAATCCTCCGAAACCCGAAGTTTTTCGTATCTGGCACTTATCTCCAAAAGATCTTGACGATCCGAGATTTCTCGCCAAATATCTGGCGAAAAATAGGACGATTTCGGTTGAATCAGTTGTACAAATTCACCTTTCGCTCTAACGCTTGCCAATCGAGAACGCGATACTGCCATCGCTTCAACGAATTGTGGTTCCTTTGTAGCGACGTTAAAAATATGTAAGTACCCGGTGTCCAGAACATACAGGTAAGCGTCATCGACATCAAAAGACTTTATTTGACCGAGCGGGGTGATAGTGCGTGTCGTAGACTGAAGCGACGGGTGGTTCGGATCTGAGATATCTACGATATAAATCTCTCGTGGACCCGCAACAAAAAGACGCTGTCCTGATAACTTCGCGCCACCAACCTTATCAGGAAACGGCATAGATGCAACAAGCGATGGATGTTGTCGACCAGAGAGATTAACAACGTGCAAATGTTGTGCTGTCGTAACATAAGCGTCCTGTCCTGAAAGAACGACATTGTTGTCTGGACCGACACGAAAGGGTAGGTGAACAGAACCCGTAAGTGCCGGGTTTTCCACATCCGTAGTATCCACTACAATGAAAGCACTCTCTTGTGGCTTTTCAAAAGTTCCGGTTTTTCGGTTTTGTTCAAGAACACCCAAACCGCAACCGGTATGAATAACGACAATTAGCGTCACGATCACAAAAGCAAAAATTGTTCGCACTGTTTTAACTCCCTTGCAAAGATTGATCTAACGATATTTCTACAACTGTGGTGCTGAGGCGATTGAAATTATTATTCGTAGCAATATATTTCGCAGCAATTTCTGTGCCAACGCGGAATACACTAAATATGTTGATAATTCTGACATTTCAATCGTTAAATTGCACGAGAAGGGGCAAAAGCGTTGAAAAAATGCACAAAACGGGGCAGTTTTGAGGAAACTGTGCAGTAGACATCAGTTGGTGTAAAAGTTTTGGAAGGATGGGCGGTACAGGACTTGAACCTGTGACCTCTTGCATGTCAAGCAAACGCTCTAGCCACCTGAGCTAACCGCCCGTCTCTGGAGAGAAATGATGGAGGTGGCGGTCGGAATCGAACCGACGAGTAAGAGCTTTGCAGGCCCTGGCCTTACCACTTGGCTACGCCACCAAAAGATGGAGCGGGAGACGAGATTTGAACTCGTGACCTCCACCTTGGCAAGGTGGAGCTCTACCACTGAGCTACTCCCGCATCATTTTGCCAATTCGCACGGAAAAGATTCCGCGATTTCAAAGGCATATATAGTTTAATATATTTGCCTTTAAATGTCAAATTAATTTTCAATTTAGATAGCAAACTTTGAATCGTTGTTAAATTTTTGATACTTTGCCGCAATCTATGTACGATAATCGGCGTTGATTCGGATGTAATCGTAGGAATAATCACAGGTCCACATTGTAACCGTTGCGTCCCCCGCACGGAGATCAACAGTAATACGCACCGGATCCTGTGCGAACAGAGCGGTCGCTTTGTCTTCATCGTAGCCAGCGTCCATCCCATTCTTGACGAGTTGATAATCGGCGAGATAGACATCCACCTGATACGGGTCAAATTCCGCCCCTGATTTTCCGATCGCCATCATGATACGTCCCCAGTTGGCATCGTTGGCAAACACAGCGGTTTTAACGAGCGGTGACTCCGCAACGGCACGTGCTGCTTTCTCAGCGTCATCGCGGTTTTTTGCGCGCTTAACGACTACCTCGACGAGTTTTGTCGCGCCTTCACCGTCGCGGGCGAGCATCTTGACCAACTCCGTGCAGACGAACAGAAGTCCGTCGCAAAATGCTTCGTAATTTTCTCCATCCGCTGCAACAATCTCGGTATTATCGGCGTATCCTGTCGCCAGAATCAGCACTGTGTCATTGGTGCTGCGATCCGTGTCAACGGTCAAAAGGTTATAGGTATCATCTACAACGTGGTTCAGGGCAGTTTGGAGCGTCTCAGCATTGATTTTCGCATCCGTTGTCAGATAAGAAAGCATCGTTGCCATATTTGGTGCGATCATACCGGAACCTTTCGCAATCCCACCAATCCTCACGGGAGCACCGTCAATCTTGATCTCGACGGCGACAGATTTTGGATGTGTATCGGTCGTCATAATCGCTTCAGCGGCATCGGCACCAGTTTCGGGACTAAGCACGCTTGCGACGGCTTGAATGCCGTTTTCAATCTTATCCATCGGCAATTGCTGTCCGATAACGCCAGTAGAGGATACCAGCACGAGTTCAGCGTCTATACCGAGTTGCTCGGCGGTTGCCGCAGCCATCCGTTGTGCGTTCGCCATGCCAACCTCACCGGTACAGGCGTTGGCGTTTCCACTATTGATAATAACGGCTTGCGCTTGACCAGCCTTGAGATGCTCGCGGCAGACGATGACAGGCGCGGCAGTAACGCTATTCTTTGTGAAAACTCCGGCTGCAGTCGCTGGTGTATTGGTAACAATAAGTGCTATGTCTTTTATTTTTGTGGCTTTAATACCGGCATGAACACCCGCTGCTCGGACACCCGAAACAGCGGTAATTCCGCCATCTATCTGTTTCATGAAACGCTCCTGAGAAAAAAGTGTGGTGAAAATTATACTATGTCTTGAAGGAAATGTCAAAAGGGAAAATTAATGAACGTAACCCAAGTCCAAAACAAATGAGGTTTAAAAAATAAAATGGGTAATTGTGGCTATGCGACGTGCGATAAATCGCACTACTACGAACCGATCTGCTTGTTATCACACGTCTCGGAATTACCCGATTAAATTCTTAATTTTTATACGTTTTGGACGACTCTAACACAGAAAACATCAAGTCTTAAGAGGCCGAAACTTATCCGCAAGGTAAAATTAAAAAGCAAATAAAACGGAAATATGATATAATTACTCAGAATCTCTCTAAACAGCGAGGACGAAAAGATGCACACCATTTTAGAGCGTTATCAAAAAACCTTTGCAAAAGATAGAGAAATGTCGGAGGTTGCGAATCATCTTTTCCCAGATGGCGTAACGCACGATGGTCGATATATGTCCCCCTTTCCAGTCTACATTACCCGTGCCGATGGATCGAAAAAGTGGGGGCTTGATGACAAGGCATTCATCGACTATTGGGCAGGACACGGCGCGCTGCTTCTCGGACATAATCCGCCAGAAGTTGTCGAAGCGGTAACGACGCAGATGCACCGAGGCACCCACTATGGTGCCTGCCACCCATTGGAATTGGAATGGGGTTCGCTTGTGACGCAGTTGATACCGTCAGCGGAACGCGTCCGGTTCGTCAGTTCCGGTACGGAGGCGACACTGATGGCGATCCGTCTCGCGCGCACCTATACGGGTAAAAATAAGGTGTTGAAATTCACTGGGCATTTCCACGGTTGGCACGACAGTCTCATCTTAGGCGCATACCCACCCTTTGATATGAACGTCCCCGGTATCCCGCAAGAAGTTCGAGACACGACGCTGTTATCTCCACCCAACGACATTGATGCTGTTGAAACGTTGTTGAAAACAGACAAAGACATCGCCTGTGTGATCCTTGAACCGACGGGTGCCTCTTTCGGTATTGTCCCCACGAATGGGGCGTTTCTAAAGCAGCTACGTGAGTTGACAGAAGCGTACGGTGTTTTATTGATTTTCGACGAGGTTATCACAGGATTCCGGGTCGCACCGGGTGGCGCACAAGCGCATTACAACGTTACACCGGATATGACGACCCTCGCAAAAATCTTAGCAGGTGGACTCCCTGGCGGCGCGCTCGTCGGCAAAACCGAGATTCTTGAACTCATTTCAATGAAATCGGAAAGCGATGGCTTGAAAATGCCGCACCCCGGTACGTTTAACGCGAATCCGCTCTCTGCTGCCGCGGGGATCGCTATGCTCAACATCGTCAAGACAGGTGAACCACATAAGCAGGCGAATCGGACTGCAGCCCGGCTTCGCGCAGAATTGAACAGTATTATTGACGATTACAGACTCGACTGGGTCGTTTACGGCGAATTTTCGGGGATTAGACTGCTCATCGGACACGGCGAAAAAAATGTCCGTGCCTCCGATTTCGATCCGTATACGTGGGATTATCGGAAACTGAAAGGCAACAGCGATCCAGATATGCAGGAACGTCTCCGGTGTGGTCTGTTGTTGAACGGTATTGATCTTGCCAATAACGGTGGAATGACAACAGCGGCACATACAGACGAAGACATCACGAAAACAGTAGCAGCGTTTGCACAGACGCTCGAATGGCTGAAAGTAGAGAACGCTTTTTAAAAATTTACCCCGGATCCGGTAGGTGTGGTTTCTAACCGCACCGGGTACTGTTAGCGGATTGCTCAATTATTTTTTATTTTTATCAAAGCACGCTACGGAAAAGACAAGGAGCATGAATGAAGACGATTACGTATCGCGACGCGCTCAAGGAAGCGTTGGCAGAGGAGATGGAACGCGATGAGGCGGTCTTTCTGATGGGCGAGGACATCGCCGAGTATGGTGGTGCCTATAAAGTGACCGATGGGCTGTTCAAAGACTTCGGAAAGGATCGCATCCGAAATACGCCGATCTCGGAAGCCGCGATCATCGGCACCGCGCTCGGTGCAGCGGTTACAGGGATGCGTCCTGTTGCGGAGTTGATGTACATCGACTTCACTGCGGTAGGCATGGACCAAATTGTTAATCAGGTTGCGAAGATCCGGTATATGGTCGGTGGGCAGTTGGATGTACCCCTCGTGATTCGGACGCAGGGCGGTGCCGGTCGATCCTCTGCAGCACAGCACGCACAGAGCCTTGAAGCATGGTTCGTGCATATTCCAGGACTACTCGTCGTGATGCCCTCTACACCTTACGACGCGAAAGGGTTACTGAAAACAGCCATCCGAGACGATAACCCTATCATGTTTATTGAGCATAAACTTCTCTATACAGAAGAGGGGGAAATTCCTGAGGAAGAATATACAATTCCGTTGGGCGTAGCGGATGTCAAACGTGAAGGTGAGGACATCACAATTCTCGCGACATCACGGATGGTTCTGAACGCGCTTATTGTTGCAGATACACTCGCCGACGAAGGTATCTCTGCCGAAATTATTGATCCGAGAACGCTGATGCCGTTGGACAAAGACAGTATTCTTGATTCCGTGAAGAAAACGAATCGTTTGCTTATTGCGCACGAGGCAGTTGGAAGAGCGGGTTTCGGTGCGGAGATTGCAGCACTTGTGGTCCGCGAGGCGTTTGATTATCTTGACGCGCCGATTGAGCGGGTCGCAGCGATGCCGGTGCCTGTCCCCTTCGCACCGGTGATGGAGAACTTTGTGATTCCGAACGCGGATCAGATCGCTGACGCGGCACGAAAACTCGTCCGTTATGAAATATAGAACAAGTTTTCAAAGGAGATTCTCATGGAACGAAACACGGGAAAATTGCCTTTTAAAGGTATAACAGATGCACAATTTCTGAACGGGTTTCTTCCGATTGTAGAACACTCATTGTTTGTCGACTATGAGCGACTGCTTGCATTGCTTGCGACGGATGCTGATAGGGATACGTTAACAGAAGTCTTCCGTGAGTGTTTTGAAGGCTACTACTATGATGTAGCATTTGCGTTAGATTCTTATGAAACGCGCCTCCTTTCGATTTTGGATTCTTCTGATACTTACGCCGCTTTAAAACATCGAGTCGCTATTGTGCAGCGTAAACGAAGGACTTCACCTATAGGGCGGGAAGTCCGACGAATGGGTGCGTTCCTCCCGACTGATTCCGTACCAGAAATCAAAGTGTCTGCATTATCAAATCATGCTTTCCGAGAATTTCTGCACACATTGGTGAAATCCGAATTTTTTGCGGCACAAGCACGGGTGGTTAAGTTGCTAAGCCAAAGGGGTGAGGACGCTGCAGAAACTTCCGTATATGAAGCAACAGCTGCTCAGGAGGACTGCCTTCGGGAAGCGATTTACGAATTTTTCGTGTGTCATTTGGAATTTGAACAATTTCTTGAGGATTATGAATACGATCCGGACGAAGGATTAGAGGTACAACCAGAAGTTGCTGAAGAACTGGAACAGAGCATCACAGATCATAAATCAGGCAGAGTTAAAGGTACACCGCTCCAGGAAGTGGCTAAAGCGTTTGGTGTCAATCTCTGACCATTAAACCGCGTGCTGGATCGGATTTGAGACGTTTAAGTCAACCCATTTACATGCGAATCTTCAACAAACTGGAACGGTTGTGCGAAATTTGCGACGACTACCCGCATAAGGCATTGAAAGGTAGACATAGAGGAAAATTTAGGCTATCAGTTGCTAAGGATTATCGGATTCTCTATACTTTTGATAGGCATATTCGAGAAATCGTTGTTCACCGAATTGGCCACCGTAGCAGTATCTATTAGCGGAATTCATAAGCCTATTCCGTGTTTACTAACCTCTGATACGCCCGCGTCAAACTCAAGACTATTGGTGTCCATACTATCGCCGCCACCATCGCTGTAATTGAGAACGCAATACCCGGAATCGTCTTTACACCTAACCTCACCAATTCAATCACACCTGCACTGCCACCCTTCGCAAACCGGTATCCGAACGAATCATTAATCTGCTTCGCGCGATAGCGTGAATCATAAGAAAGCGGCATATAGAACAACTCTTTCGATGCTCGGAAAAGTGAATAATCTAAGGCTTTAAAGATTACATAAGCAGCTGTGCCAGACCGAAGCGATGGAGAAATTGTTAGGACAAGACTGCTGACGAGGTGAACCAATGGGATACCGACATGAATAACGCGGAGACCGACAAACCTGAGTGCTAAGGGCACAACCACCAGTTGTAAAATACCAGCGATCAACCCAAGATTCCCATACACTGCCCCAAAAAACGCTGTTCGCGCATCTTTATCCGGCAGCTCTGATTGCACCAGTCCGTTGAAGCGAAGATCGAGGACAGTGGAGACGACCTGCGTGCTTAAGATCAATACCCCGACAAGAAGTAAGTATCTGGAACGAAAGAGCGTCCCTACACCAAGGTGCCCAAGTTTCCCGCCGGCCTCTTCTTCACTCGGTTTAGGTTCACCACCGAACCTATAAGCGATCACACCGAACACCGCTGTGGGAATGAGGGATGCCGCTGTGAAAAGGAGTAAAGTCTCAGATCCTAACACCTCTGCCCATCTGTTCACAAGCATGCCACCGGCAAATGAACCCATGGACGCGACGGCGCAGAAAGGTCCATTAATCCGCTTCGCTTGTTCTGTTGTTAGCACACTGTTGACAAACGACCAGAACTGCTCGATGACAATCACGATGTAGGCTTCACGGAACACATAGATAATCGCCGCAGCGAAGTGCATACCACGGACAAGCGCAGCGTAACAAACGAGGATCAGAATGCCAGAAAAAAGCGAGGTTATTGCCAAAGCCCGCGTCGCACCCTGCCGCGATAGGAGACGACCGTAGCAGTACAGCATCACGATCATACTTGGCCGGATTGCTACCATGCCACGTGGGAGGTTCTCAGCACCATACGCCTCGATGAACAGTGAAGAGGACACGGAACGGATAAATTCATAACCGAATAAAACAAAAGCGGCAGCACTACTGATCGCAATCGCAGCAAAAATAAGTCGTCGTGGAAAGATCGAAAAAAAATCGGAAATAAGTCGTTGTGGAAACATAGGTCGGGTTAACCCCTCGAAAAACTTTACGATCGTGTCGGAATTTTATCCTCGGTTGGACGGGGGTTATGCACCCAATGTCCACTCGGATCTTTGCCTCTGGCGACAATCGCGCGTTGATTCCAATCATTTGCTGCGTGGACTTCAGGCGGCACGAACCGCATTGTCAACCCACAACGCCGCCGATCCGAAGTGTTCGGTTCGGAACCGTGCAACAGCAGATCCGAATGCAGCGACATTTGTCCGGCTTTCATCTCAAATGGATGTGGTGCGTCTCCATATTGTGTAGCCCCATGCACTGTCTGACCCAATACATTCTTTTCCTCGGCGGTGCTACGTTCAAATGCGATTTGTCCGTGCAGATGCGATTTCGGAATAACGGTCATTGCTCCGTTTGCAAGTTCAGCATCGTCAATAGCGAGCCACACGGTGACAGTCTTGCTCGGAGAGAGGGGCCAATAGGAGGCATCCTGATGCCAACTCACCTGTTTCACATCCCCCGGCATCTTGCAGAAATAGTGTGTTCCCCAACAGATCAGCGTTTCACCGAGGAGGTCTTGCACATAATCCAAGATTCTTTTTTCCGTAACAAGGTCGTGGAGACCGGTGCAAGTGGTGTGCCACCCGTTAATGGAGTAGCTATTCATCCCCGCTGCTAACGCCTTTTCCATGAGTTGATTAAAATAGGCGCGGTGTTCCGCGATCTCTGCTTCAGAAAAGACATCTAAAGGTGAAATAAAACCCTTTTCATTGAAGTGTTCGATTTGGGCAGGTGTTAGTGTCGATGGATTCTCGTTTTCAACCGGAAAAAACTGCAGCTTTCGCTTGAGTTCCGGCATTGCATCCGTAATTGGCATCGAAGCGTCCTCGTTTCTTTGCGTAGGTCAGAAGTTTGTATTGTAGGTATAATACCAAATTCGGGTACTGTTGTCAATTTTGTTTGTCCTACATCCACAAAAATTCCACTTGACTTTTAGGATGGATGGACTTATATTAATCAAATAGTGTGTTAGCATCTCCGTTGGACACCAGAAAACAGACCTACCTACTTAGAAAAACACTAAAAAATGGACGAAAAACGAGCGAGTGGACGCTATTATACGCGCGGAAACCCGTTCCAGTTGGAACCGTTTCGGACGTGGGCAAAAGCGTCTAATTTAGCAGAACAGATAACTTTAGAACCGTTTGCCGGTGCGAAAGATATTCCACAATTGATTGATGCAGCGAACCTACAATGCCGGGATTGGGCGTTTTTCGACATTCAACCCGGAGCAGAAGGGATTGCACAATGTGACACCCTCGCAGACTTTCCTAAAGGATTTGACGTTTGTATTACCAATCCACCGTGGTTGGCACGCAACTCCGCAACGCGCCGCGGCTTACCCTTTCCAGAAGCAACCTGCTACGACGATCTCTACAAATACGCACTTGAGCAGTGTTTAACGCATTGTGGGTGGGTGGCGGCAATCATTCCAGAGGCATTCATTCGGAGCGGTCTCTTTTTGCAACGACTACACGATTTCATCTCCTTAGTCCCGCAAACACAAGATAAAACAAATTACCCCCCTGATAAGGGGGGCAGGGGGGGGGCGGTTATGTTTGAGGACACTGAACACCCTGTCGGGCTTGCACTGTTTGCACCGGATGCGACATCGGATGTTAGCGTGTGGCGCAACAATCAACTTCTCGGCGGGATCAACGAACTCCGCAGACACCTCCCGCAACCTTCCTCCAACCGCAGTATTGTGTTCAACGATCCGGAGGGAAATCTCGGACTCATCGCTATAGATAATACCGTTTCTGCGTCTATCCGCTTTTGCCCACCAGAGGAACTCAAAGACTATCCTATCCGTGTTCATTGCCGTTCTATTACAAAAATTGGCGTGCCGTGGTACGTGGATATAGATATGCTCAATGCTCGCTTGGCAACAATCCGCGAGAAAACCCATGATGTTTTTTTAACCGCCTTCAAAGGCATGCGTCGCGATGGACACTATCGACGACGCTTGGATTGGGCATTGTCGCGAGCGATTGTTGACAATGAACATGGAGAAAAAAAATGAAGACCCAAAAACTCATCTGCGCCCTACTTTTAATAACACTTATCACTTCCGCAGGATGCGTACCCGGTGATGGCAAACACACCACCGAGAAACCGGCAGGTTTCTTTTGGGGCATCTGGCACGGCTGGATCGCGCCAATCTCGTTAATATGGGGAATTTTTAATCCAGACATCCGGGTCTATGAACCCCAAAATACAGGATGGTGGTACGATTTTGGGTTTTATATGGCTATCATCAGTGGTTTTGGTGGTATCTCCCTGACGCGGCGGAAACGTAAAAAGACCGTAGTGCAGACGAGCAGTAATTCTAATTAGGAACACTAAAGCCAAGGAGAGGATGCGATGAAAACTTTTGAGACGCGAGGTCCTGTAGATGCCGCGCGGAATTATGTCGTCAAGCGGACAACGGAACTTGCAGATTTCGTCTATCGCGTCAAACAAGGACGATACATCGTCATCTTCGCGCCACGGCAGACAGGCAAAACCACCTTCTTCCGATGGGCATTGGATGCCCTCGCAGCCGAGGGTATAACTTATTTCCCGATTCAATTGAATTTTGAAGCCTATAAAAACCGGAACGCCTCCGTTTTTTACGGTGAACTCTACCAGGATATACGTGAACAAATTGAAAAGATTTTCCAAAAACAGGGACACGTGCCATCGGAAGCACTTCATCAATATCTTCAAGGGGCCCAGGTAACCGATCATCTGTCAATGCTACGCTTCTTTACGGAACTCGAAAATCTGCTAAAATCGCAGCGACTTGTAATGATAATTGACGAATTTGATGGCATTCCGCAAACTGTCGTGAGCGATTTTCTGCACTCGCTTCGCCGCATCTACCTCTCCGGTGTAGATTCACGCTGCCCTTTCAGCCTCGGCATCGTCGGCGTTAAGAGTATAACACAACTTAACTATGACCATTCTATTTCACCGTTTAACATTCAGGACGAGTTCGCCTTGCCCAACTTTACGCTTGAACAGGTTCATGAACTTCTTGCTGAGTATACGGAGGCAGTCGGGCAGTCTTTCACTCCAGAGGTCATTGAAGCACTCCATAGACAGACAGCCGGTCAACCCTTCCTCGTTAACCGATTCGCACAGATTCTGACCGAGGAACTGAACATTCCAAAAACAGAGTGCATCGGTATGAGTCACTTTTCAGAAGCACACACACGGCTGCTGCGCGAACGGAACGTCAACGTTCAGCATCTCATAACCAATATCCGAAGGAAGCCACGTTTTAAAACTCTCCTGATGGAAATTGTCTCTTACGATAGAGGTGTGCGATTCAATATAGACAACGAGTATATAGATGAGCTGTCTGCTTATGGTGTCCTTTCGGAAGATGCTGACGGTTTCTGTGAAATTGCTAATCCGATTTATCGGTATTGGGTTATGAAAACGTTTCAACCAACGATAAACGGAGGGGAACGTGCATACTTCTGGGACAATGAAATTTTAGTCAAGCCAGATAATACGGCATCAAGTCCTGTCAACAAAGGGAACTAACAATGTTAATAACACAAGACGATCTTCAACGCATCGGCGATGAAGAAATATTACTACACTTTTTGGAAGAAAAACTGAACTTGCCTATTCCAGAGGGTTATTCGCTTAAGGATATTACCATAAACTATGCTAAGTTTGCCCTGGGACTCAGTGGGGTGGTTGCCAATCAAGTTTTAGATTGCCAAGAACTCATTGTTTCATCCGGAGAACCTTCAGGAATTATTCTAATCCGATTCAACAGTGAGTCGGGCTATGCTGAAGCATTGCGTGCGGTTGCTGGAGGTCTCAATAGACTGGAACGCAATCCAGCAGACTTGCGCTTTATCTGTATGAATGAGTACTTTCAACCTTTTGCTTTAGCTAACTTCAACGATTCAGCATCCGAAGACTGGCAGACCGCTATATTAAATATTCGTGCCTGGACACAAGAGAATACGCATATCCACACAAGTTCTGAACACGAATTATCTACCAACTTTTTTCCTAACATACCAATAAATCAACCAATGGTCCCTATCTCACCTGACGATCTGTTATCCAAAATCAAAAAGGTAGGAGTATCATTGGAACAGCATTGGGAAATCCATATGGGTATTGATACTGGGTGCAACCTAGCATTTGTCATAAACCAATCTAAGTATCAACAACTGATCGCTGCAGACCCTAACAGTGCAGAACTCATTAAATTAAAAGTTGGGAAGCACCAGATAAACCGTTGGAAACCAGAGCTGACATATGTGATATGGGTTCCGAGCAGTAAATTCAAGCAGTGGCCGTGGTCTAATACCAAAAATGAATTAGAAGCTGAGCGAATTTTTGAAAAAAGCTATCCAGCAATTAGCAAACATTTAAACGGCTATAGAGACAAACTAAGATCTCGTAGTGCCGAACTCCAAGGAAAATTCTATTGGGAACTCTGGACACGTGAACAATATCCGGAATTTCATCAACCCAAAATTGTTTTCTATTACAAACCTCCTATAATGGCATTTTATGACCCATCGGGTGCGTATGTTATAAATGGGTTTGTCCACTCCATACCAACATCAGATTTATCTCTTCTTGCAATTTTGAACAGCAAACTCTTTTGGTGGTATAAAAAATTGAGCAAGTTGCATTTTACTAAAACAAACATGAGGAAGGCCCCGATAGCCGAGCGAACATCTGAACAGAAACGGGAACTTTCGCATATAGTCCAACAGATACTTGATGCTCCCAATAGCCCAGCAGTCGCTGCTTTAGAAGAGGAGATAAATATGTTGGTATATGACCTATATGAACTGACGGCTGCAGAAATCGCTTTGATAGAGGAGGAAACCAACCCATGAAAGTCTTAGTCATCGGTGGGACGGGCAATATTAGTCGTGGGATTGTTGCCGCGTTGCAACACCGAAACCACGAAGTTGTCCTATTCAACCGCGGTCAACATAGAGACTCACCACCCTCAGATGTCCGCATCATCCACGGCGACCGCCAACAGCGCGACGATTTTGAGGCGAAAGTCGGCGCGGAAGCGTGGGATGCCGTTATTGATATGATTAGTTTCAATGCTGAAGATGCCGCTTCCGCACTCCGCGCATGCCAAGGACGCGTCGGACACTTCGTCCACTGCTCAACAGTGATGACCTACGGACCACCGTTCGCCGGGATCAACCTCTCAGAGACCGCACCCCTGCAAGGGGAATCAGGTTACGGACTCGGCAAAGTTGCGGCGGATAATCTGCTGTTAGAAGCACACGCACGCGACGGGTTCCCGGTAACCGTCTTCAAACCGTCGTATACCCACGGACCGGGGATGAATCTCCTGCGTCAAGTCGGCGGAGACGGCGGTTGGATTGATCGGCTACGGAAAGGCAAACCGATCCTCTCCGCAGGCGATGGATTGAATTATTTTCAATTCCTGTCATCTCGCGACGCAGGTTTTGCGTTTACAGATATACTTGGTAAATCCGACTGCTTCGGCGAGATATACAACATCGTCCACCCGCAAGCCCGGACGTGGGACGAATGGCACCGTGCGGCGGCGGACGCACTCGGTGTGGATATAGAGATCGTGCATGTATCCCAAGAGACGCTTATCGCAATGGCACCTGATAGGTTCGGTGGATTGGGAGGCAACTTCGGGCATACACAAATCTTCAGCCACGAGAAACTTGCAGCAGCGTTACCTGAATTCAGTCCGAAAATTCCGGTTACAGAGAGCGTCGCAGAAAATATCGCGTGGATGGACAAACACAACCTGATTCCAGACAGCGATGCAGACGATTTAGAGGATCAGGTTATAGAGGCAGTTCGCAATCTACCGCGTATCCGGTAGCACAGAGGTGAAATATGCTACAAATCAGATCAGCGTTAGACTCAGAAAGACTCGACATCGTTGAACAAGACTTGCGCGAAGTCGGTTTCCACATCATCGAAAATGTGATTACCGACGCTGAAGCAGACGAGGCACGCGAAGCAATCTGGAAATTAGTCGAAGAAGACATCGCAAACGGATTTGACCACAGCTACGGTGACGGTAAAATCCGACGCGTCTGGGCAATCGTTGGGAAATCTCCGATCTTCCGTTATTTTATTCAGCACCCGACCGTCGTCGCCGTATGGAAACGGATGCTCGGTGAAGATGTTATCGCCTCCACATTTACAGCGAATGTCGTTGGACCCGGCGCACCCGATGGTGGTTGGCATATTGACTACCCGTATTGGGCGATGCAATCGCCTTTCCCATCCGGTTCGCTAACGGGACAAACCGTCTGGATGTTAGACGATTTCACACAAGAGAATGGCGCAACGGCGTGCATCGCAGGCTCACACAAAACGCTCCGCCGTCCCGAATTGGGAGAGGCAGAAGGGCTTGAGAGTAGCGTCGCTGTCGCTCCGAAAGGCTCTATCATGTTCACAAACGGTGCGATCTGGCATCAATCTCGGGCAAATCAAACAGATAAACCGCGCGTCGGGTTGCTCGGTATGTATAACCGAGCGGTCATTTATCCGCAAGAGGATATGCCGCGGCAGTTGACCGATGACGAATTGGTGGGCGAAAGCGATGTACTCAAGCAGCTCCTGGGCAGAAATATCCCGTTCCGCGATCCAAATCACGGACAAAATTGGCATCGCACGGAGAGCGGGTTTCGCCAAGCATAGCGGATAATATCGGTCAGTTTTGTCAAATATTTCACCGATTTCAAATTCAAGGGGATTTTTATGCCAACAATATCTCATGATGTTTTGAGAAAGTTTGTATACGATATATATCGCGGTGCTGATGGTACAGAAGAAGATGCGCGCATCGTCAGCGACCACGTTGTTGATTCTAACTTAGCAGGTCACGATTCACACGGTGTTATCAACGCGCCGAACTACATCGGTGGAATGGCAGGCGGGCCCGCCGCTGATAAAATGGAGATTGTCAGGCAAAGTGGTGCCGCTACCGTCATCAATGCCAACGGTGCGCTTGGTATGGTCGCCGCACGGAAAGCGATGGAGATGGCTGTCGAAAAAGCAGAAAGCTGCACTATCGGCGCGGTCGGTTTACACCGATGTGGACACGCAGGCAGGATGGGCGAGTACCCACCGATCGCAGCACGTGCCGGTATGATCGGGATCGTCTTGCTCAACGGCGGCGGACGGTTTATGCATCCCCACGGTGGCACCTCTCGTAGGCTACCGCCAAACCCGATTGCGATCTCAGTGCCACGTCAAGGTGGCGAACCGCTCCTGCTTGATATGACGCTCAGCGTGGTCGCAGGCGGGAAGCTGCTCGTCCAGACGGCTCGCGGTGAATCCATACCGGAAGGATGGATGATAGATGCCGAAGGCAAACCGCTCACGGACCCGAACGCCTTTCGTGAACGTCCGCAGGACACAGCCGTTATGCCGCTCGGTGGTTTTCAGTTTGGACACAAAGGGTTCGGACTCGGCGTGATGATAGATGCTATTGCTGGCGGACTCTCTTGGGCAGGATGTAGCCGCGAACAACCGACGCGGGGGGCAAGCGGCATCGTAATGTTCGCAATCAAAATCGAGGATTTCATCGACTTAGCGGACTATGAACAGGAAATCGCATATCTCGTAGAGTGGGTAAAGTCGTCTGCCCGATTACCGAGTGTTGACGAAATCTACGTTCCGGGAGAATTCGAGGAACGGAGCCGCGAGAAACGCCTGCGCGAAGGGATACCGATTGAGGAACCGACTTGGAACCGTCTCGTCGAAGCCGCGGAACGTTTCGATATTGAGGTACCTGTATAATACGCATAAATACACGCTGTGGGTTCTCTGTCCACCAAACCAGCGATTATAGGCGCATTATTATTTTAGCAATATCTTCGTATTTGGGCACCAATGGATATAATGTGTACAGAGCAGGCACACACTGTCTGCCACAATCAATAGGAGAAAAAAATGAGAATCCTAAGCAGTTTAGTCGTTCTGCTCATCGGCTTTACAGGATGTGTTGTGCTGAACCAACTGAACCAGGCTGTTGAAGAAATTGCCCCCTCACGCCTCACCTGTGCATCAAACCCGGAATTCGTGGATGGAAATCTGGAGACGGTGAGTTCGTTTGCAGTAAATGGGTTCGTCCGAAAAGCGTATCAAATTTTTGACGGCGAGACTCGGAGGCAGACATACGCACAACGGCACTACATAACACAAGTTGAAGGCAACCGTCGCACAGAAGCGATTATCAAACTCGATGCACCTACCTATGTCTCTTACGTGGAGGTTTATCCGGCATCGCGGCACATCCCGAATTTCGCAATGATGACAACAACCGACGATCCACCCCGCTTTGATGTTGCCTTCGAGCGGGTCGCCGACAAGCAGCACAAAGATATAGAAGGATTGACACCCGTTCGCTTCCAAATTGGACGAGAAGTCCTCTATCTACGGATGAGTGCAGATGGGATTGAAGATAAACAGAATTCTACCCGAAACATAAACTCAAGCGTTGAGATCCCGCTAAAAGGTGGCGAGATTCGCGAAGTCAGATTTTTCGGCAGGTAGGTCCTCTAATTGCAGGTGCACCCTACAGGCAGCCAAGGTGAACTTATGGGTGCACTTTACAACCCTCTAAACAAGGAGGCGGCAGCAACATGGGTAAAATCTCGACCCGCTATAGCTTCGGACATAGCCTGAAAATGTCCGCTTATATCGCAGGGATAGTGTTAATGCTAAGTATTGCCGGTTGTGTAGCATCTCAGGGACAATCTGGAACGGGAATTCTGCAATCGCGTTTATCTTGGCTTCAAGGGACACCTATTGAGGAAATTACTGCTTCACAATTGACCTGTGAAACCCACCCTGAAATAGTGGACGGTAACTTGGAGACAGTCGCGACTTTTGCAGTGCAGGGGACAGTGACAAAGAAGTATGAGGTCGTGGAACGCAGCAGGCGTTCATTTGGCAGAGGGCAGTATACAACGGATCTTGAGGGAACAATCCGATGCGAAATTGTGATTAAACTCGAAAAGTCGATGTATGTGAATACTGTCGAAATTTACCCCGCCTCGCGCATCCCTAATTTGGCACTGAGCACAACATTGGAAGCATCCGGTTATCACCTCGGTCAATCCGGAACAGGATTTCAACCGGTGCATGATAAACAGCATAGAGACGTAGAAGGCACAAGACCGGTTAAATTCAGCGTTGCGCGGGAAGTGCTCTATCTGCGTGTGACAGCAGACGCAATAGAAGACCGGCAGAACGCGACACGGAGCGATGACAAGGAAATTGACATCCCTTTGAAAGGAGCATCAATCCGCGAGATTAGACTTTACGGTAAAAAGCCATCGTAGCGAAGGCTTTCCACGTCGGATAAAAGGAGAAGAAAATGAAAGGACGCGTATTCTGTGTGCTACTGGTCCTGATATTTGGTATTGTTGGGTGTGCGATGTTGCAAGAGGCACCTCTCGTCGAAATTCCTGCTTCGCGTCTCACCTGTGATCAAAACCCTGAGATGGTAGATGGCAACTTGAAAACAGTTGGCATCTTTGCAGCACAAGGATCCATCAAAAAAGAATTTGTTACAAGAAAAGCAAACAGAGTATACCAACCTCAACAGTACCAACGTCGAGTGGAAGGCACCCTGAAAACCGAAACGCTGATTAAACTGGATGTTCCAACATATATCGCTTATGTTGAAATCTATCCCGCCTCAACCATCCGTAATCTTATTTTAGATGCTGGAGTAAAACCACCGAATCGAAAACTCGCGTTTGAGGCAGTAGAGGATAAACGCGGCATAAAAGTGGAAGGCACACTGCCGGTAAGATTCAAGGTTGAGCGGGAAATTCATCATTTGCGATTGACAGCAAATGCACTGGAAGACCCAGAAAACGTCCGACACGATGATGAAGAAAAGAAAATGTGGATTCCACTCAAAGGTGCTGCGATCCGAGAAGTCAAGTTCTACGGGCGATAGGCACTTTAAATCGGCAAAGTCTCGTAAGTACCTACGTATGAAGGAGGAACATCATGAACAGAAAATGGAAGGCTGATAACTTCAAGGTCTATTATTATTTCGTTTTGTTGGCGTTACTGTTTGTCCCTTTCGGGTGTGCAATATTACAAGAACCATCCCCGGTAGAAATTTTCGCTTCACGCCTTTCTTGTGAGAAAAATCCTACGATAGTGGACGGTGACCTAACAACAGTCGGCAGCTTTGAAACGGACGGAGTTATCCGAAAAAGTTTTACGCGACGGCGGTACAAGCGCCAAGTGGACGGTAATCCTAAGACGGAGATGTTGATTAAATTGGACGCGCCGACTTATGTCGCCTATGTTGAGGTCTATCCCGCCTCAACGCTCCGTCGTTTCGCCTTGGATACCGCCGAAAAGAGATCGTTAAAAGGGCAGCTTGCGTTTACACCCGTCGAAGATAGGCGCGGTGAAACAATCAAAAGCACACAGCCAGTGAGATTTCAGGTCGGACGAAAAATTCGCTATCTGCGATTGACAGCTTACGCGTTAGAAGCTCCAGAAAATGTCGTTCACAACGAGGATGTCGCCAGAGAACTGAACGTGCTCTCAGAAATCCCTGAAGTGCTCCGACAAAAGTGGGAAAAAGAAAAAAGAGAGGGAAAAATGCGTATTCCCCTCAAGGGGGCTTCGATTCGCGAAGTCAAATTCTACGGACGAAAATAAAAACCGCTTGATTTTTGTTTGATGACATTGTAGAATAAAAATAAGTTCATAGGACTTACGCACAATGGACTAAAACTTGCGTAACTCCTAAAATTTGACTTTTTTTTCTAATTTTGTTAAGTTAAGCAGCGTATGCACTGGAAACTTGCGAGTTTCCCACCTAAAAAACTGGAGGATTAGAATTCTATTGGAAAAACAAGAATCAAAGGGTGTTCCCATACAGAGCAACGCTGAAGTGCAAGCCCTGTTCGGACAGAGCGATGCCTTCCTAAAAATTATTGAAGACAATTTCGATGCACGCGTTGTTTTGAAAAGTGACAACATCGCTGTCATTGGCGAAAACGTCACAGAGGTCAACCGGGTGACAGCGGTTCTCGAATCACTTCTTCACCGCATTCGGAAAGGAGAACGCATTCAGGCAACCGATGTCAACTATGCGATTCGTGCATCCGGGGTCGATGAACGAGATACCTTAGGTGACACAGGAGCCGAGTCTATTCCGGTATTCTCAAAACGCGGGGTCATCCGTCCAAAGACTGCTGGTCAAAGAAGGTATGTGGAAGCGATCAAACACAACGACCTTGTGTTCGGTATCGGCCCCGCCGGAACAGGGAAAACATATCTCGCCATGGCGATGGCGGTCTCCGCACTCAAAAGTGGACAAGTGAGTCGTATCATCTTGACACGACCCGCCGTTGAAGCCGGTGAGAAACTCGGTTTTTTACCCGGTGATATTGCCGACAAGGTGCATCCATACCTGCGTCCGTTATACGATGCACTCTACGATATGATGCCACCCGAAGCACTTGACAAATACATCGAACGAAATGTTATTGAGGTCGCACCGATCGCTTTCATGCGAGGCAGAACGCTCAATAACTCGTTTGTTGTCCTTGATGAAGCGCAAAATGCTACGATTGAGCAGATGAAGATGTTCCTCACCCGTCTCGGTTTTGACTCAAAAGCCGTGGTCACAGGCGACATTACGCAGACAGATCTGCCGACACACAAAATTTCAGGACTCGCAGATGCACAAGAGGTGCTTTCAGGAATCAACGGAATCGAGTTCATCTATTTTTCCAGGGTTGATGTCGTCCGACATGAGCTCGTCCAACGTATCGTCGAAGCTTACGAACAGGCATCACCACACAATAACGGACGGAACGGCGGGAACCCACCAAGTACGTCCGACGAAGAAGAATAACCGTTTTGATTCGCGTTACGAATACAAGTAACAATACCACTTTTGATGTAGAAGTCATTCACAACACAGTGCTCGCGACACTAAAAGCACATAACGCAGAGGCGTGTGAAGTCAGCGTCCTCTTAACAGACGATGCTGACATTAAACATCTCAACCGCGACTATCGAGGCGTTGATGCGCCGACAGATGTGCTGGCTTTTGCGATGCGTGAGGGTGAAGGTGGAAATGTGAACCCGAATGTACTCGGTGATCTCGTTATATCCCTTGAAACCGCATCGCGGCAATTGACAACAGGCGATCAGTTCAGCGCGACTCGCAGTAGTCTTGAAACCGAAAAACAGGAGACAACCTACGACACTCTTGAAATCGAAGTCGCGTTACTCGCGATACACGGTACACTTCATCTGCTTGGCTACGATCATCAAACACAAGAAGAAGCCACAGTTATGTTTGAAAAGCAGAATACCATCTTCGGTTTATTGAGGAAACGATAGCACGATTGTTCGCTAACTTTTGAGCACCAGTTTGTAGGGGGTGTAATTTTACGTTTGGACGACCTAGACTTAGTCATCAAACTCGTTAGCTTAGGTATAATTTTAATTCTCAGTGCGCTGTTTTCAACTGCCGAAGCGTTGCTTGCCCGGTTAACGCGAGACGATATTCTCAAGTTCGCCGAGGAAGGCGGCAAACGTTATGAAGTGTTAACATCACTGCTGCGCCATCCGCGCCGTTACTCGTTAACTATTATCACGGCAAAAACAATTCTGATAGTAGCAGGCGTTACGGTGCTTATGACATTTTGGAAAACATATCCAGTCGCGAGTGCAGCCCTCGCAGTTGCCTGCTTTGTCATCTTTACCGAATTGTTTCCCAAAAACTATGTACGGGGCAGTACTGGCGCAGCAACCATTCGAGCACTCAGTGCCCTCCGCGCCATCTACTGGTGTGGGTTCCTCGTTTTAATCCCGCTCAATTTCCTCGCTAATCTCATCGTCCGCATCTTCGGTGGTAAAGCCACGTCTACACAGGATACCCTCGTATCCCCAGAAGTGTTAGAGACACTCGACAATGTCGCCGATAGCCAAGACATTTTAGAACCAGATGATCGAGAGATGATCGCCAGAATTTTAGATCTACCCGATAAAGTCGCCCGAGAAATTATGGTCGCACGAACCGACATGATATGCCTTGAAGTCGCAACCCCTGAAACCGAAGTTTTACAGACCGCAATCACCTCCAGGCATACGCGTATCCCGATATACGAAGAAACGATTGATCAAATTGTTGGGATCCTGCACGTCAAAGATATGTTGGATTACTGGGCAAGAGGCAAGCTGGTCAACCTGAGAGAACTTATCGTTGATCGAAGTCCTTTTTTCACACCGGAGAGCAAGAATATCTCAGAACTCTTCCGAGAGCTTCGCGAGCATAAACAACACATGGCGATCGTTGTAGACGAATACGGTGGCACCGCCGGGATCATAACACTCGAAAACATCATTGAAGAAATCGTCGGTGAAATTCAAGATGAAGACGAAATCGGCGAACAAGATGACTACATTGAGATAGCACCTAACACCTATTCCGTTGATGCGCGGCTGAATCTTATTGAATTGAACGAAAAACTCGGCACCGAACTTGAAGCAGAAAACATTGATACAATCGGTGGGTTCATTGTAGACTATCTCGGTCGTGTGCCTGAACAGGGCACCCAATTTACCTACCGCGGTATCCGATTCACCATATTTGAAGCAGATGAAAGACGCGTCCAAAGAATTCATCTTGAGATGCCGGAAATCGACGATAGTGATGACGCGTCTTAAAATGCCTCACATTACAATAACACCGCTCCTCTGTCGGAATGCCCCGTCTCTTGTAGGAGGGGTTTGTAAGCCCGATCTGTCGGAAGGTCTTGGTTTCCCCAGCGGGGCGACATCTATGTAGAATCTTTTGACGAAATATTTACACACCAAGAAAATGGAATTAATTTGACAAAGTCCATCAGAGAAGGTATAATTAAGCGTAAGAACGGGGCGTAGCGCAGCCCGGCTAGCGCGCCTGCTTCGGGAGCAGGAGGTCGGAGGTTCAAATCCTCTCGCCCCGATCTTTCCCATTTGTGATAACACTTTTATACCCAAAGTTATGGCAGCCCAAAAGACCCAAGCGATTGTCATTCGCACCTTTCCCCTTAAAGAATTCCACAAAATCATTACCTTCTACACGCCTGACTTCGGGAAAGTCAAAGCAGTCGCTTACGGTGTGAAAAGTCCCAAAAGCAAACTCGGCGGGAGTTTAGAACTCCTTAACCACGGAACGCTCCTCTTTCAACACCGCGAAAATCGAGAATTACAACAGGTCACGGACTTCAATCTGATTAATGGATTTGATACAATCCGCTCCGATTTCACGCGTATCACCTACGGATGCTATTTCGCCGAACTCGTAGACAGCATCGCATCAGAGGGAATCGCCAATCCTGAAATTTTTGATTTACTCCAAACCATCTATCAATTTTTAGTGGATGCTGATGATGTGCCGTTGCTCGCAAGGGGATTTGAAATTAAATTCCTTGATCACGCAGGTTACGCGCCCGAACTCTCGCGGTGCGTGCATTGCGGTTCAGATGTCCAAGGGGTAGTAGCAAATAGGTTCGGCATCGCGTTCAGTATCCGGTACGGTGGTGTGCTTTGCGTCGATTGCAAAAATCGAGATGGTGCCGCCCTGACAATCGCGCCCGGTAGTTGTGAATTGCTAAAAATGCTTCGGAAATCCGAGTGGGAACGGTTCAACCGAATTCGCGCCTCCGCCCGCAATCATCAAGAGCTCAAACGTGTACTTGGCAGTTTCATCGAATATCATACCGAACGGAGTTTGAAAAGCCTCAAGTTTATTGAGAATGTTTTATAAACAGGCATAACGCTACAATGTAGAATCCACAATTAATGCCTATCTGAATAAGCTGACAACATCCAGGATATATCATAAGGAGTCATGAAAATTGAAGAATAATAATATCATGAAAACAGTTAGTAGCAAGTTTAGGAAATTTGCTAACTTTTCCCAAACAACATGCCTCATAATTGCTGCTGTATCTTTAACAATAGCAGTTAACTTCTATGCCTCAGCTGCCATCACCGGAAAAATTTCTGGTATCATCACCGCCGAAACGACAAATGCGCCGCTCGCGAACGTCACGGTAACAATTGTCGGAACAAGCAGCACCGCAACGACAAACGATGCTGGCTACTATGTGATGACGAATATTCCGCCCGGCGGTTATGATGTCAAAGTTGAACTAACCGGTTACAGCCCTGAGACCGTAGAGGGCGCAAAAGTCCTTGCTGGGCTTACCACAACCCTCAACTTCGCCCTGAAAGCATCTGAGGTCGCCACGCTCGAAAGCATAACAGTGACGGCGGTTAAGCCGCTCATTAAGAAGGATGTCACGCAAACGACACGGATTATTGAGGCAGAAGATATTGCAGCGATGCCTCGCGATAGCGTGAACGGCATTCTCCAGACACTGCCGGGCGTTTCGGTACTCAATTCAACGGGTTCGCTTCATGTCCGCGGCGGCAGGTCAACGGAAGTCAAATATCTGATTGACGGTATCCCCATCAGTGATCCGATCGGTGGAAGTTTGGGCTTGAATATCAGTGCGAAATCGCTTGAGCAGATGGAAGTCATCACAGGTGGATTTAACGCCGAATACGGCGATGCGCAATCCGGTATCGTTAACCTTATCACGAAGGCAGGTACACACAAATTCTCTGGTCGGTTCAGGTACCGGGTCGGACAGTGGGGAACACACCACGGTGACCCGCTATATGGTCCGTGGCTGGATCCTGATAACGGATTTCGACCGGTCGCGATTGAACCCTTCAGAGGTATCTTCCTCGGCAAACCCTACGATTACCAAACACCGTATCGCGGAGAAGATGTTACTGTCGCAGCGTTAGCAGAACGAGAAGGCGATGATCAGATCGTATTTACTGAGATCGTCCCTGGTGTATATGCCGACAGGACAGAAAACCCGCTTCAACCTGTGATAGATGTGGAAACAGGTGAACCGAGAGTAAATGAAGAAACCGGCAAAGTCATCATGGCACGCCAACCTTACAAGGATGCCGATGGCACCGTTATCGACTATGAAAAGAAACAGGTTACGCTCTTAGACGGCTATGTTGTGGACTTGAACCAGTATAGCGGGTTATTCAACGATACCAAAGCGTATGATCTGTCTCCGAGCCACATTGGGGAATTTGCGCTCAGTGGGCCGATATGGGGCAATCGCTTGACCTTCGCTTTTGACAGCCAGTTGCGGAGCGATGAGAGTTTTCTACCGAATAGTGACGGATTGGGATATACTTTTCAGGGGAAAATGAAGTTTGAAGTGACTCCGAGTATCAAACTCTCCGCAAGTGGACTTTTCGATCAGCGCGAATCCAATTCCTATGGTGGTAGCCTCCGCTTTTGGCCCAGCGCAATCCCGGTGAGTACGAGAGACGCGCGCAGTCTCTCTGTCCAACTTTCACACAATATCAACTCAGGCACATTTTATACTTTGACCCTCGGTCAATTCCATCGCGCCGTTGCGAGTCATCAACCCGATAAAGTGTGGGATCCGTTGGAGAAGACTTTTGATGAAAACGCTTGGGACCCCGAAAAAACACCTGAGCAGAACGAAGAAGAAGGCAGAATCAGGAATCCGCCCCAACAGGCGTACAACGATACAACCTATTTCATCGCAGGGGATGACAACTCTTGGACGACTCGCGAGGCGACGACCTCAATATTGAGAGGGAATTTTGCAAGCCAAGTTACAGCGAACCACTTGATTCAGACAGGTGTCGAATTCTTGGCGTACGATATCTATAATCTCGGGGCAACAAACTATGGGAGTTCCAACCTCTACATGGAGTTTTATGACGTTCAGCCGCAATCTTTAAGCATGTACGTCCAAGACAAGATGGAATATGAGGGCATGATCGTCAATGCCGGATTACGATATGACCTGTATAATCCCGATGGAGTCTCACCCGCGGACCCATTGGATCCGTTGGAACTTAACGACGACGGCACAATCAAATTGGACAAAGAGACCTATGAAGTTGGGCTACCGATTATCAAAGATCCTGTTAAGGCTTCTACCAAACACATGATCGCACCACGGCTCGGTATCTCCTATCCGATCACGGACCGGACGAAATTGCACTTTACCTACGGACACTACTACCAGATTCCACGCGGTGACGACCTCTACGAAAACCTCAGTTTCGATATGCGGGGTGCTATCCGAAGAAGAGGCAACCCTGACCTCAATCCAGAGAGAACTATCGGCTACGAAGTCGGGATTGTCCAGCAATTCACCGACGACCTAACAATCGATCTCACAGGATTCACCAAAGATATTGACCAACTCGTCAATAGCGTTCATGTTGACATTACCAACGATTACAGCTACTTCCTCAACGATGAGTTTGATGGTGTCGCCCACGGCATCTATGGTCGGGTGCAGGGGTTTGAACTCACGATTCGCAAGTGGCGCACGGGGCGGAGTCCGGTCTCTGGGATGTTGAGTTATACCTATTCTGTTGCGAAGGGTAAAGGTTCGAGTCGAAATTTGGGCTATCTCACTTATTATCGGCAGCAGCCGGATGTAACCGAAAGCCATCCGTTGGCATGGGATCAGCGTCACATCTTTTCTGGAACGTTGGATATTCAATTGCCGTTCGATGCTGCTGTCAATCTGATTGGTAGCTACGGCAGCGGTTTGCCCTATACACCGAATCCGCGGGCACCGATCAAACCTGAAATTAACTCCAAGCGTTATCCAGCAACGTACAATGTTGACGCATTGCTTAGCAAGCGGAGCCGGATTGGTGGGTTGACCTACACGCTCTTTGTAGACATTCGGAACGTTTTCAACACGAAAAACTTGGACGATATTTTAGATGCAGTGACCTACGACCGCTACGGCATCCCGCTCAGCAGCCAGAAGCATTCACACCCGCTGTCCTGGAGTTCGCCGCGGTTGGTTATGATGGGCGTGAGTTTGGATTTTTAGTTGAATAAGATAATAAGGAGGCAAACGATGCGGATGCCAGAAATCGTAGAAGCGATAAAAACGTTAAGTCCCGCTGATCGGCATCACTTACGGAAACTATTGAAAGAGCAAGAAGAAGTTGATAAACTTGCAGTATTTCATCAAGTCCTGCTGTCGCAAGGCTTAGTTAAAGAAGTGAAGAAACCTCACGCCACTGACACGATTGAACGGCAACTCATTGAGGTTGAGGGGAAACCCGTCTCAGAAACAATTATTGAGGAACGGAATAGGTGATGATCTACTATATGGATAGTAGTTGTCTTGTCAAACGTTACGTCAATGAAATTGGCTCAGGATGGGTTCTCAGCATCACTAACCCTGTTGCAGGAAACGAAATTTACACTGTCCGCATTACAGGTGTTGAGGTTGTTTCTGCTATCTCGCGACGGAAACGGGATGGCACAATTATCTCTGCTGACGCAGCGATGGTAATTGCCACCTTGAAAAATGACTTACTGAATGAGTATCAGATCATTGAGGTGACCGAGCAATTGGTGAATCGGGCGATGGCCTTAGCTGAAGCTTATGGTTTACGCGGCTTTGATGCCGTGCAGCTCGCAGGGGCGTGCGAAGTTCAGGCACTTTGTATCGCAAGTGGAATTTCACCGCTTTCTTTTCTCTCCGCAGATAGGGTGCTCAATGCCGCAGCTATCGCTGAAGGACTGTCAGTAGATGACCCAAATGCTCACCCTTAAGCGGTTTGATTATTGACGTATGATTGATGCGATATGCTACTTGAGGATAAAAAGCATTCACATCCGCTGTCATGGAGCTCACCGCGGTTGGTTATGATGGGTGTGAGTCTGGATTTTTAGGGAGGATGACTAACTCAAATGAAACTTCACCAATTAATGTCTTTGCGAGACCTCTATGAGCAATCTGACTCTTCCCAAGCAAAAAAAAAATTTTCGGCAGACCTTGGTAAAAAACTTCACGCTCTCAAAGTCGGAAACTTTGAAGACGTGGAAACAGAAGCCAATGTCGGCAAGCGCAGGGCAGATATTGTCGCTGTCGGAGAAGATGGTATACTTGTCGTCGAAAACCAATTTGCCAAAGCAGATTGGGATCATTGGGGTAGACTTGAGGCCTATGCCCGATTGAAAGAAGCCAATGTGGCAGCACTCGTCGCTGAAGATTTTGAAGAGCTGATGATCGCTACCTGTAATCTCCGCAATGAAGACAGCAAAATTGATTGGTACTTAATTTAAGCACAAGCAAATACGCATGAGGAATTGTCCTTTTGCCATATTGCAAGGCCTGCAATAGACATTCAAACTGAGGGAAAATTGGACGCTGAATATAGTAAATTCTGGGCACCAATTCAAAACGGTGAATTCGGCGAACTATTTGCGGGGAAACCTGAACCTATCAATAAAGAAAATTGGATGAACGCAGGTTGGATGGGAAAGTCTATTCACAATGACATACATTTATGGTTCAAACTTAATAACAAAAATTGCTATATCGAATTGTACTTCTATGGGATAAATCCTTCTGAAATCAGAAATAATACTATGGCGTTATTTTCAAAATCAGATTATCCGTATGAAGATACATCCACATCCACGGAAACAAAAGTTAAATTTCCTGTTCTTGACAAAGGCAAAAATCACCAAGAAGATTGGGATGAAATCCGCCAGAAATTAGTCACCATGGGCACCGATATCTACAACAAAATTAACGAATCTGATCTATAGTGCTGAGTTTAATATGCCGTTTGTTGTTGAACTGTATTTTGACCCTTCAACCGAAGCGTCCATTCGTGATGCGTGGAACGCCATTGATGAAGCCGGGATTAGCGATTCTATGCCCAAAGGCGGTTACCGTCCGCATGTATCACTTGGGGTGTGCGACTATCTTGAAACGGATTTACTTGCACAGGAGCTTTCAATCTTTGCGACAAGTGTTACACCGTTTCGGTTGTCCTTTCCGAATATAGGCATCTTTTCTACATCGGAAGGGGTTGTTTTCTTAGGTGTAACGGTCACTGAGGAATTGCTGAGTGTTCACGCGGCATTTCATAAAATCTTCAAAAAGTACGCAAGGGAACAACGGGAATATTATACTGTTGGACAGTGGATGCCGCATTGCACACTCGCTTTCGGTTTATCAGAGGGGCAGATTGTTGAAGCGGTAACAATCTGTCGGCAAATTGCGTTACCGATCTCTACGAAAGTTCAGGAAATTGGATTAGTAGAAGTCTCCGCTACGAGCTGCCGAACCGTGCATCTGTGCAATCTCAATTCGTAGAAAAATAAAGGTATTTCAAACAAATTCAAGACATAACAGATGATTTTTGAGGAAGCCCGTTTAAAAATAAGCAAATCCATCATAATAAAAATTATCTTACTCTGTATTCTGATCGCCGCCGGTGCTTTGGTATTACGGAATGTTGGACACAGCGGGATTACCTATTGGGATGAAGGGTTTCATGCTGTCGTGGCGCGGAATTTGACGAAACATCCGCTCAAATTCACGCTCTACGATCAACCGTGGCTCCCTTACGACTACAAAGGGTGGGGTGAGAACCATATCTGGCTGCACAAACCGCCTGTCGCGATGTGGACGATCTGGATCTCACACCTAATTTTTGGTATCAACACATTCGCGCTCCGGTTGCCATCTGCGATTAGCCTTGTTGTCGTCGCATGGTTGACGTATCGGATCGCCGCGGATCTCTTTGACAAACGGGCAGGACTCATCGCAGCGTTTCTTGTCGGATTTAACCCGTTTCTCTTTGCGTCTGTTCACGGCTATCGCTATTCAGACCATATTGATATCGCCTTGCTGCTCTGGGTACAGGTCTCGTGTTGGTTCCTGCTTCGTGCGGTTCGGACTGGAAAGCGGAGAAATTATATCTTATCGGGTGTGGCGATGGGAGTCGCGTATCTCTCGAAAAGTTACCTTGCTTGTATCACCTTCGGTATCGCGCTCGTCGTTTGGGGTGTTGCAAAAGGAAAACAGATCTATCACAAGAGACGTGCTTCAGATGACAGCGTACAAAGCGAGATAGTAGACGAAAAGATCCGACTCAGCGATATTGGTATACAACTCTTGGCGGCGATTGCGACGGTTGCACCGTGGGTTACCTATTGTCTGATCTACTATCGGAAGGAATTCTTATGGGAACATAAACGCGTCCTCGACCATCTCAATACAGATGTCGAAAGTTGGGGCGCGAGTTGGGACCGACCCCTGTTTGACTATATGCCGCTGTTCTATCCGGTGTTCTATGCTGCCCTTTTCGCAATGGTTTTGTGTCTGTTAGTCGTTATGTTCAGACGCTGGAATTTAGCCGAACTGTTCGTGTTGGCGTGGGGTATCGGGGTTATTGTCCCACATACGCTCGCAGAAACAAAAACGCCATCAGCAACAATGATCGCCGTGCCACCGTTGCTGATCTGCTTGGCAGCAGTTATCAGTCGCGCATGGCAACGACGCGATTGGGTCTACACTGGAATTTGGAGCGCGGGAATGCTTGTGATTACGATCATCTCCGGCGGACGCACATTAGTCAAAGGGCGAGACCAATTTGATGGACTCAAGAAAATCGCGCCTTTCATTGAGACGAATTTCTGGATCATTGAGCAGCTGATTGGATTCGGTGTACTGCTCGCTGTTTTTGCTGGCATCTATATGCTGATTCGCCGCTATGATTGGCAAAAGTGGCTATGGCTTGGACTGCGGATAGTCGCATTGATGCTTGCTTTGTTCTATGCAGCAGGCTATGTGCGCGCCGCATATAAAGTCACGGAACGCAATAGCAGAATCCCGCTCTATGAAAAGAGTGGCCCCCGGCTCCAACGTGAGATGCCAGAGAACGCCTGCTTTTTTCTCGATGATGAACGCGTCGGCGCACACTTCGATCTGATGTATTATGCTGATCGGTCAACATATCAGATTTTCAATCGACACATGCCAACGCCTCGTGACTTCAAGAGCCAAGCTAAGACAGCACGCGAAGCAGGTGCGATTCCGTACCTCTTCTCTATCAAGGACACAGTGTACGATTATCCGTTGTTCATTGAAGGTGAGATAGATGTTGGAAGTGGAAAAACACAACGCTATCGGGTTTATGAAATTACGGAAAGTCAATAATTATGGAGATTAAACCAATCAGAACTGAAGCAGATTATGAAGCTGCACTGAAGGAGATAGAACAACTATGGGGGGTGAGCTACGGGGTGCCAGAGGGGGATAAACTTGATGTGCTTGTTACGCTGGTAGAAGCTTATGAAGAGGAACATTATCCGATTCCTCCGCCAGATCCGATTGAAGCAATCCGTCATTACATGGAAAACCAAGGGTTATCTGAACACGACCTGAAACCGTATTTCGGTTCGCATGTATGTGTTTCAGAAGTCCTGAATCGGCAACGTAGCTTATCGCTGGATATAATTCGGCAATTGCACAGCGAACTTGGAATTCCAGCGGATATTCTTGTCCAACCTTATGCCTTACAAACTGCTTGATGAATCGCCAGTAGTTTCTATGAGAATTTACATCTATCATCGAAATTATTTTCAATGATATTGTGCTTGATAAAAAACCATCATTAAGATTGGCATATATTATGAGGTCAAAAACTATGAAATTATTACGATATACACTACTCCTATCCACAATTTTGGCACTCGCCACATTACCGGCAAGTGCACAAGTGGATTGGAAAGCACTTGACGTAGGTAACCTATCGTCTGCTATTTTTAATACCGCAGTCGTTGGTTACCCCAGCAACCCTGTCGCAAACCCTTCAGGATGTTGGCCCGCAGGAACAAATGATTCCTACATCTATGAAGGCGATATCTGGATCGGTGCCAAAAAGGCAGGTGAGGTCGCCGTTTCTGAATCAGACGGTAGACAAAGCGAAATTTGGCCCACTGACGACGTACCAGAAGTCGTTTCAGATAAGCCTGGGGTGACGACAAAAGGTACACCAACAAGTCAGTCCATTTTCTTCAAATGCTCTGATACGAACCCTGATGCAAATAAAGGCACAATTCTCGGATTAGAACTTGAAGTCAACGGGTTCCAATGGAGTTATGCACCGCTCTACGATTTTTTTATCCTTGAGTACAACGTCAAAAATGTCGGGAGCGACACGCTTGAAGACGTGTTTATGGCGTTCCGTTACGATGTAGATGTCTCCAGTAACGAAACAGGCACGGCGAGTTACTCCGCCGATGACTTCGTTGCACTCGATCAGACACCGGACGCGCTCAACCCTGTGAACCATCCGAACCGTTATCTGTCTTACGGATACTCCAACGCCTCCGCGCCCGGGTAGATAGGTTTACGGGTATTGGATGCATACATGGGTGATAATCCGGCGGCAAAAATTCCGTTCGCAGCTCACAAACGGATTACCATATCTACAGACCCATCAACCGACGCGGAGATATACGCGTTAATTAGTACGCCTGGTGTCGAACCGCTCCCTGCAAACTACGACGATCAACGCTTCGTTCAATCTTATGGACCCGTTGAATCACTTGCCCCCGGAGATTCGTTCAACATTATTATCGCAGTCGCGATCGGTGAAGGGCTCGCCGGTTTACAAGCATCTGCCGATTGGGCACAGAAGTTATATGACGATGGCTACGTCGCACCTGCACCACCGCCCTCCCCGCTGGTAACGGCTTACCCTGCTGATGGACAGGTAACCCTCGTCTGGGAGAGCGAAGGACGTTGGGTTGATGCAGAGGTCAGTAAAAATATTGAAGAATACGTTGACGTAACCGATCCGGAAAAAATCTTTGAAGGGTATCGAGTCTATAGGCGCGATGTTGCTTACGACGAATCCACTGGCAATCCTGTTGAGGATTGGACAATGCTGATGGAGTTCGACAAACCGAGCGCGACCGGTAATTTCTTTACAGTGTCGCACGTCGGTAAGCAGTCAGATGCGGTTATTGAAAACATGGGCGATGAACCCTTCTACGCGAGTTTCTTCAAAAGTGCTGTCTATATGGTCAAATTCAACTCCAGCACAACCTTTGAAGTCGTCAACACGACCCTTTGGGAGGTAATGTCTTACAATCCGGCATTTGACGGTGGGGGTTACGTCGTCATAGATCCGGATTCTTTTGAGCCTTATCCTGATGGCACATACCGTTCGGGTACCCTCATCTATTTCGGTGGACTCTACGTACAGATTTCCGATGGTCCCTCAGGACCGCCTGTCGCTGGTGACATCTTCCGAGTCGTTTCCACGCCTTCACAGGCACTCGGTGAAGACGCAGGCATCAAGAATTTTTATACCGACGAAGGACTCACCAACGGACTCGAATACACCTATGCCGTCACTTCTTACGACACAGGCAACCCGAAAGCCGGGCTGATTGCGATGGAGAGCAGTCAGATTGAGACGATGGTACATGTCGTGCCACGTGTGCAGCCCGCTGGATACCGTGAACCGACCGCTGATATAGAACAACACGGACAGGGAAGCGTTACCGTTGAACCGATGGTGCTTGCCCCGAACAAGGTCACAGGACACCACTATAAAATTGTCTGGTCCGGCGCGAAACAGATAGATTCGGCGGCATATATCACAGGTCCCGGGTATCAACCACCCTCTTATGAAATTGTCAACACAACGACAAACGAAACCGTCGTCGAGCAACAATTTTTTGACTGGTATGACCCCGAGCATCAAGAAGCCGTTGAAGCTCTCTCACCGATGTTTGACGGCATTGTTCTGAAGATAACAGGGGCCGATGTATCTTACGGTACTCCGGACGAAAACCCGATTCTTGACGTTAAACTAACATCAGGTACAGTGACAGATTGGGCGGTGGACATTCAATCCCCCGGCTTTGGTGAGAATACATGGCCCAACGTCTGGTGGTCAACGTATTACCGTCCGCATACATATTCAATCACGTTTACTGACGATACACACGTCAAGGTGGTAGACGAAGACACGGGTGAAGAAATTCAGTTCAGTGACCAACGTGCCGAGGGATATGCGATTCTGACAGGTTCAGGGTGGCGTGATGAATACGTCCGTGCGGATACCCCCGATTTCTTCCGAATTTACATCCGAGGCGGATATGTCTATATCAGGGATCCGAATCAGGAGATTGCCGCTGGTGATGTCTTCACTGTTGAGATGGGTGGCATCAGCGCGCCACGAGATGGCGACGAATTCCTTCTGACAACAAAGGGAGAGACGCTGGACGCTGCAAACATTGAAGCCGATCTCGGAAAAATCCGCGTCGTGCCAAACCCTTATTTCGTCACGAATAGGGCGGTACTCTCGGAAGGGACGGATAAGATATTCTTCACACATCTGCCGCCGCGGTGTACCCTCCGGATCTATACATTAGCCGGTGAATTAGTCCAGACAATTGAACACGAAAGTGCTGCCACTTACCATCCGGATGTCGCTCCAGATGACCGTTCGTTACAAGGCGACAAGGGCGGAACAGCATCTTTTGAACTCCTTAACCGTTATAATCAGGCACTCGCAAGCGGCATCTATATCTATCATGTTGAAGCCCGCGACGAGAGTGACACAGTCGTCGGTAACAAAATCGGCAGATTCGCTATTATCCGATAACAGGAGAACCACATGCGATATATAATTTATATTCTTTTATCTCTGCTTCTGGCACTATGGGTTGTTCCCGGTCATGCCACAACCAACGTCGGTACAGCGGGTGCCCAGTTTCTGAAAATCGGTCCTGGTGCGCGGGTGGATAGTCTCGGTGGCGCATTCGGCGGACTCGCCAACGATGTAACCAGTATCTACTGGAATCCAGCCGGGATAAGCCAACTCGAAAAAACCAGTTTCTCAGACACACAAATATTCTGGCTCGCCGATATCCGCTACAACTATCTCGCGTTCGCCACCCCGATAAAAAACGTCGGTACTTTGGGTGCGAGCGTCACATTCCTCAATGTCCCTGACACCGAGATCACCACGCTTGCAAAACCCGATGGCACCGGTCTCTGGTATTCGGCTTATGACACCGCGGTTTCTTTGGCGTTCGCCAGGGAACTCTATGCATTCGCCAGGGAACTCTATGCAAAGGAGTCCGGCGTTAAACTCTCCTTCGGTATCAACGCCAAATACATCCACCAGCAGATCCATCGCGAAAGTGCTAATGGTGTTGCCGTTGATGTCGGAACGCTATACCATACCGGTTGGCGGAGTCTACGTATCGGGATGTGTTTCTCAAACTTCGGACCGGAGATGCGTTTCAGTGGTCCCGATCTGGAAAGCGGATCCGAAATCGCTGGTGATCCAAGGACATCAGACTACCGTCCATTTCCAGATACAACAAACCCCGCACGCAAAGCGGCATTAGAGACAATCGAATTTCCGTTACCTTCTAACTTCCGTCTCGGTATCGCCTACGATGTTATCGATTCCGGCGATAATCTCCTCACCCTCGCGCTCGATGCGAACCATCCGAACGACAACAGTGAACGGTTGAACATCGGTATGGAGTATTGGTATAAAAGGATGGCGGCGATTCGCGGCGGCTACAAATTCCGACTGGGCGAAGACTGGCGGGATGATGAAGAGGGACTCACCCTCGGCTTGGGTATCCACCTGACGCTCGGCAAGAGGTTGCTCGCGCTTGACTATGCCTATGCCGATTTCGGACGGTTACAACAAGCACATCGGGTGAGTTTGGGTTTACAGTTCTAAAATGCCTATAGCAGCGTAGGTTGGGTTGAACGTCGTGAAACCCAACATTTCTGCTGTAAACTACAGAAAAAATCCTTAAATTAGCAGTTACAGGTATAGGAGACAAATCGTGAAGATGCAGACTTTTACGGCAAGCATTACGCAAGAAGACAAGTGGTTTATTGCACAATGCTTAGAAGTGGATGTTTCCAATCAAGGCAAAAGTGAAGACGAGGCGATTAACAATCTTAGAGAGGCGTTAGAACTCTATTTCGAGCCGCCTCGTCCGACCGTGATGCCAAATATCCGCAAATTTGAGGCTGACATCAATGCCAATGAATTTGGTAGGTTTAATTGCACATAGGGACTATTAACATGACAGACAAACCGAACATCGTTTATCTCCTCGCGGATCAGATTCGCGCTTGCTCATTACCCGTATATGGTGACACGCAGATTGAAACACCGCACATTGATCGGCTTGCGCAAGAAGGCACCGTCTTCTCAAACGCAATCGCCACCGCGCCCGTTTGCACCCCGTACCGCTCTATGCTACTCACCGGACGGCATCCGCAGACGACTGGGCACCTCATCAACTTCGTCAAAACCCGACACGATGAAATCGGACTCGGCGACGTTTTCAACCGAAACGGTTATCGGACGGCATGGGTCGGTAAATGGCATCTCCACACCGGTTCGTTCCCTGAAATCGGCGGACGCGACTATGTTCCCGAAGGACGCGACCGCCTCGGTTTCCAACACTGGCGCGGCTACAACTTCCACACGGATTATTTCAACGGCACTGTGAATCTCGACGAAGATTGGCGAAACGAAAGATGGGAAGGCTACGAAACCGACGCGCTGAACCGATACGCCTTCCAGTTCATGGACGACATGGAAGACGATACCCCGTTTTGTCTATTTATCTCTCCGCACCAAGCGCACTCTACGCCTTACGAGTTCGCACCAGAGGAATACTATGACCGACTGCCCGCCGAACTCGAACTACCGGAGAACGTTCCAGACGCAATTAAAGAACAATCGTTGAATATCTACAGACACTACCTCGCGATGGTATTAACGGTGGACGATATGCTCGGCGAATTGATGGCGTATCTCGAAAGGACAGGACGCGTCGAAAACACACTGCTCGTCTTCGGATCCGATCACGGCACACAGGGCGGCGCACAAGGCATCAATTTCTGGGCGAAGCGCGAACCTTACGAAGAATCCATCAAAGTGCCACTCATCATGAGACTCCCTGGCGTTTTTGATAGCAACCGACTTGTGACACACTCACATCCCCTGTAGACCTATTCCCATCGCTCTGTGGGTTATGTGGTATCCAACCACCGCGAACCGTCGAAGGCTACAATCTCTCCGCATCTTGGCGCGGCGAAACCGGTACCTTTGAGCAGGAAGCCGTCTTAACAATGAACTTTGGTGCAACCTACGACTATCTTGTGGACGGCAATGAATGGCGCGGTGCCCGCACAAAAACGCATAGTTACGCACGTTGGCTCGACGGCAAACGCGGATTATACGATATAGAAGCAGACCCGCTGCAGATGAACAACCTGATTGATAATCCCGAAGCAAAAGCGTTGGGGGATGAGATGGAGACCACCCTCACAAATCTGATGGATGCCCGTAACGATACACTCCAACCTGCGACAAGTTATAAGAATTGGTATGACTTGCAACGCCGCATCGTCCGTAACGCCCACGGGCCCCTCGGTGATCCAGAGGACGAACCTGACTGGTCGTTATTGAAACCCTGAGGTTGGTGAACTATTTTTGTCTTTAACGTGAGTTTGAAAATAAAAATTGAAATTCTCGTAGGTTGGGTTGAACGGAAACCTCCTAAAAATCAGGCATGTGCCAGCAACTTCGGAGGCCAGGGTATCCTTGAACGTTCCCAAAGTCCGAGAGAAACCCAGCGATATTTTTCCGTTGAAAGCAGTGGGTTTGTTGGGTTTCGCTCTATCTATTTACAAGAAGCGGGTATTGGTGAACTGTTTAAGTAGCAACACAAGTGGATTGTCAGTTTTCAGCGAATTCCAATCGAATCTGAAATCCCAGTCCAGAGAGGATGCTTTGTAAATTATCCAAGCGTGGTTTTTGTTTAGAGTGGAATATATCATTGAGATGCTGAGGATCAGCCTTCGTCCGCTGGGCGAGTTTTCCAATGCCGCCCTGTGCTTCTACAACATCACGCAGTGCCATCCAGAGTGACTCTGTGTTACCATCCTCCTTATAGTCCGCTAAGGCTGTCTCCAAGTAATACATTGCGAACTCCGTATCTGCGAGATCTTTCAAAAGGTCATCTCTAAAACTTGTAGTCCGCTCAAGTATGGTTTCCGCGTTCATTGTCCCTGCTCCTTATTTCGTTCCAATAGTTTTGAGCCCTTGCGATATCTCGTTGTTATGTCCTTTTCTCCCCACCACAAAGCGAAATGATTTGCATATTTTAAGTATAATACATCTGTATGGCATTGTCAAATTATGCATCTCGAAAATCTATTGCTTAAAGAAATCTGTTTATGTTACAATAGATACGCATCAATCAATCCAAACGGAGCGTGCAAAGCAAAAACAGATATGACACTTCAAGAAATAATTTTAGCGTTAGAGAAATTTTGGGCAGATCACGGCTGCATCATCCAACAACCGTGCGATATAGAAGTCGGCGCAGGTACATTTAACCCAGCAACTTTCCTACGATGCCTCGGCCCAGAACCGTGGAACGTGGCTTATGTAGAGCCTGTCCGCCGTCCAACCGATGGCAGGTATGCCGAAAACCCTTTCCGGGTCGGCGCATATTACCAGTATCAGGTAATCCTCAAACCCGCCCCTGAGAACGTGCTACCCCTCTACCTTGAGAGCCTCTATAGTCTCGGTATCTCTCCCCGTAAAAACGACATCCGCTTTGTTGAAGATGACTGGGAATCACCGACGCTCGGTGCGTCCGGACTCGGTTGGGAAGTCTGGTGGAACGGCGCGGAAGTCACACAGTTCACCTACTTCCAACAGATGGGTAGCATTGATCTCGACCCAATCTGCGCCGAGATAACCTACGGACTTGAACGCATCGCACTCTACTTGCAGGATGTAGACGATTTTTTTGACATCCGTTGGAATGAACACGTTAACTACGGCGATGTGCATCGACAAAGCGAGGTGGAATACTCTACCTATAACTTTGAGCATGCAAACGTGGAGATGCTCTTTGACCTGTTTAGCACTTATGAGAAGGAGACGCACGCTTGTTTGGATGCAGGGTTAGTGCTACCGGCGACCGACCACGTCTTGAAATGCTCGCATACCTTCAATATGTTAGATGCTCGCGGTGTTATTAGCGTCACAGAACGGGTGAGTTATATCGAACGCGTGCGGTGCCTTGCACAACGGATCGCACGCGCTTACGTCAAACAACGTGAAGAGATGGAACATCCCCTCATGGGACGTTTTAGTACAACAACCGATGAACCAGATTCGACAGTCGTGGAAAGTAATACACCTTCACAAGCGTCCCAAGAAACCGCTGATCTCCTGTTTGAAATCGGTACGGAAGAGATACCCGCGAGTTATGTTCCACCTGCTCTTGCGCAGCTTCGCAAAATCGCAACCGAATCCCTAACGAACCACAGGATCCCGTTCGGTGAAATCGAAACATTCGGCACACCGCGCCGGATCACGCTCAGTATCAAAGACCTGAAGACTCTTCAAGAGAGCGAAGAAACAGAAGTTGTAGGCCCCCCAAAACGCATTGCCTTTGATGAAAACGGTGAACCGACAAAAGCAGCGATCGGCTTTGCAAAGACGCAAGGCGTTGAACTCTCAGCGCTCCGGATCGTCGCAACCGAACGCGGCGAGTATGTCGCTGCCTCAAAACTCGAAAAAGGTGTCGCAGTACAAGAGGTGTTGCGAGTGCTTCTACCTGAATGGATCGAAGCCCTCCGTTTTCCGAAAACCATGCGCTGGGAAACTCAATCCGAAGAACCGCATGCCTTCGCTCGCTTTGCGCGTCCCGTCCGATGGCTTGTTGCACTATTAGGAGATGAAGTTATCAACTGCGCCTACGGAGATGCAGAGGCAAGACGGATAACGTATGGACACCGTTCCCTGCATCCCGACCCGATAACCTTGGCATCGGCAAACTTAGACACATACATAGAGGGATTGCGTGCTGTGGATGTGATTGTCTGTCCCAATGAGCGACGCGAGGCAATCAAAAAACAGGTAACAACCATCCTAAAAGCAGAGGACTATCTCCTGAAACTTGACGACGAACTGTTGGATACGGTGAACTATCTCGTGGAGAATCCACAACCCATCGTCGGTAATTTTAGCGAATCGCATCTCGAACTACCACCTGAAGTGCTGATTACCGCTATGAAAAAGCATCAACGCTATTTCCCGATGTGGAAAAACGAATCGGAATTGGCGGCGAAATTCATCACGATCTCCAACGGAACAGATGGAAATTTCGATGGCGTTCAGCACGGAAATGAGCGCGTCCTCCGTGCAAGGCTCAACGATGCCGAGTTCTTCTACAAGGAAGACCAGAAAACCGGTCTTGCTGATAAAGTTGAACGTTTAGGGGCGGTCGTCTTTCACGCCAAACTCGGTTCACTCTTGGATAAGGCAGAACGGCTTAAAGTGTTAGTTAAACGCATCGGGGCAGAACTACAGGTATCAGAAGAGGCAATCGCGCATACAGAACGTGCAGCCTGGCTCTGTAAAGCGGATCTAACGACGCAAATGGTCATCGAATTCCCAACCTTGCAGGGTATCACTGGAAGATATTACGCACAAAATTCTGGCGAACCTGAACCTGTTGCCACTGCTATCGCCGAGCATTACCAACCACTTGGCGCGGAGACACCACTACCCGGAACCGAAGTCGGCGCGCTGCTTGCCATCGCTGACAAGCTCGACACCATCGTCGGATACTTCGGGATAGAAGAACGTCCCACAGGTTCGCAAGACCCGTACTCCCTACGACGACACGCCCTCGGTACAATCCGTATCCTGCAAGACCGACAGTTACCGCTCTCTTTGGATGCTGTTGTAGAAAAGGCAATTTCGCTCTACACGGTACCGTTGGCAGACGATACACAAACCAGCGTTCTCAGTTTTATCAAAGAACGCCTACGCGTCATCTTGCAAAACCAGCAATACGCACCTGACCTCGCCGATGCGGTCTTGGCTGTCGGTGATGTTAACATCATTGATATTCACAAACGCGCCAGCGCGCTTGCCGAATTTCGCTTGACATCAAACTTTGAGGAAGTGTATAATGCCCTCAATCGAGTTCTGAGGATTTTACCGCCGAGCGCGCCAGAGACCGTAGACACAACACTGTTTCAAGACGACGCGGAAAAGCAACTCTTTGACCGTATCACTGCGGCAGAACTCGACTTCAAACAGAGCATTCGGGAACGCGACTACACTAAACTTTTAGCACAACTCGCCACCTTACAACCCGCAATTGACTGCTTCTTTGATGATATTCTGGTTATGGCGGAGGAACCGGCACTGCGCGCGAACCGATTGGCGTTGTTGAATAAAATTGGACAGCACATCTATGCCGTCGCAGACTTAACAAAACTCGTGATCGCTGGGAATTAAACACAAGAGACATCTGAACGCGCCTGTTGATACTATAGGAGAAAGGTATGAAACGACAGCGAATTTGTAATATATTGAGAATCAGTATCCATCTCCCACTCATTGCTGCTATTGTCCTTCTAATTGCGTGTGGTGAGAAAGAGAACAGGGATATTATTGAAGCGCGCGCCGCCATTGTCCGCGGAGATTATACCGCTGCACAGGCGGCAGTCCAAAAAACAGATGCCGGGAACGAGGAGGCACGGCATCTGAAAGCCTTCCTACAGAACCGGACACGCGCCGAGACAGAGGCTTGGCACCAAGCGATTGTCCAAGCGAATGCTTACCTTGAGACACTCGCCACTGACATCCTCGCGATCTCAGTGTTGGAAGACCCGGACTCCGATGATCTTGACCAACAGGAACGGTTCATCCGCGCTCAGAACTCTATCTCTGGACTCTTCGTCGTGTCGCTTGCGGAGGCAGTCGAGAATCGGGCAGAATTGCTAACCGAACTTGTTGCTCACCCAGATGCTGCTGTCGTTCAAGGGCTTTTAGCAGCGGAGAAATGTTATCAGCCGAACGCGCGTGCAGCCGTCGCGCAGCTTATGGAAAAATTGGGAAGCGGAAATACAGTTATTGAATTGCTGCAGCAAGCAGTACGCCACAAGGACCCCGCTATACAAAAAGAGGCTGTCCGCTTTCTTGGCGCGATGCAGAAACCCGAACTCATTCTAACCTTTGAAGACGCGTTGATGGAAACAGTGAATACACCGGAAGTCGCGTATAGGGCGATTGTCGCACTTGAAGGATTGGCAAGTTCAGGGGCAGCCGACGGTGTTGCTATTGTGCCGGGGCTTCAACTTGCACTTAAAAATAATAGCGCGCAGGTCAGAATGCACGCCGCAAAACTCCTCGGTAGCATCCAAGACGAGACCGCTATCCCCGACCTTGTCCGACTGCTCGCAGACCCGAACAATTACGTTAAGGATACAGCCATAGCGGCGCTCAACCGTATAGGAGACGCGGCAACTGCCCCTCTCCTTGAGGTCTTGTCAACGAAAGCACGAAATCTGATTCCCGACGAGGACACCGGTTTCACTGCAGATTATCAATACATCGCAAGTGCTTACATTGACGATCTGTGGATGAAAAAATATAGAATCGGTACACAGTCGGCTGCAATCCAAACGCTTGGACTCCTCAAAGCGGAGGCAGCTGTCCGACCGCTGATAAAAGAGTTAGCAAACGAAGAATTGCGAAGTGCTGCTTTAGCGGCACTCATCGAAATGCGGGGTGTTGCTGTTCCACCTATGCTTGACGCACTCAAAAACGGCACAGATGAAATTCGGATAAACGTTGCAAACGCGCTCGGAACAATCGGCGACCGGCGTGCTATAGTAGGTCTGACTTATGCCATCCACCATGATCCCAACAAAGAGGTCAAAGCATTGGCAGCGACGGGACTTGGTAACATGCGCGCACGTACTGAAGTCCCGCCACTTACAGAAGCACTCTCCTACGACGACACTACTGCTACGAACGCTGCGGAGGCTCTCGGAAAATTTGGCGTAACGACAGAAGAATCCGTCCAAAAATTGATCATCATGGCAATGGATAAGCAGATGCGGGAAACCCTCCGGCTTGCGGCTATCGCTGCGCTCTGGCAACTCAAACCTGAGAAAGCCACCCAACCGATGCTTCTTCTCATGTTCAGTGATGAAACCAGTCCAATCATACGTGCCAACGCCGTCAAGGTTCTGAGCCGTATCAAGGCACCCGAAACTACACCAGTGTTGGTTTGGATCTTGTCTACACAATTCGACGAAATTTCGGACTTCCAACGGCACATGAAACGCGAGTATAAAACGCTTGACGCGCTCCGAACACAGGTTGAATCCTTTCAGATTGCGTGGACAGCTGATTACCCACGGTCAAACTATCGGACATGGGGTGAACTCAAACCGATACCAAGCCTCGTGCGGAGTGAAGTCGCTCACGCACTCGGTATTATCAAAGGGGATACCGTCGTAGAACCGCTCGTTCGTGCACTTGAGGATGATGGTCGCGCAACAGTACGCCAAAGCGCAGCGTGGGCACTCGGTGAAGTCAAGGGAGATGTCGCAACAACGGCTCTTATCACTGCATTAAAAAAGGATAAACAAGGGGTCGTCCGACAAGAAGCAGCCATCGCGCTCGGGAAAATAAAGGGGCAGAGAGTCATTGACCCGCTATTAGATGTGCTGCGTAACGATAAGTACGAAACAACCCGTTTTCAAGCCGCGGTAGCACTCCGAGAAATTCAGGCATCGGATAAGGGACTTGTCGATATCTTAAAGAAAGGCTTGGGTAGCTTTGATGACGGCTACGAAGTCCAATCCGTTCAAGATCAGGTCATCGGGGCATTAATCAAAGATGGAAACATCCCGACAGCCGAATTTGCACTCAATGCGCTGAAATCTACAGATGACGAGTGGACGCGCTGGGCATTCGTCCACATTCTTGGGGCGACTGCGAAAAAAGTTGCTGTCGATGCGATGCTCGAGGAACTCAAACATCCGAGTTATGTTGTCCGGAAACGGGCGGCAAACTCGCTCGGTGGCTTTAAAGAACGCCGTCTTGTTGAGCCCCTCATCGCTGTACTTGAAAACACTGATGAGATGAAATCCATTCGGGCATCAGCAATCATCTCACTCGGTGCACTCAAAGATGAACGCGCCGCTGCACCACTCTTAACAGCACTCTCCGACGAAAATGCCGAGATTCGATTGCAAGCCGCCGCCGCTTTAGGAGCCCTCAGAGATGCAAAAGCGGTTGCCAAACTCAGCGAAATGGTCAAAAATCCGCTGGAACCCGACAACGTTCGTGCCGTCGCCGTAACCGCACTCGGTAATATCGGTGATAAATCGGTTGAAGATGTTTTGATTCGGGCACTCGACATCCGGGTCGGAGACATCGCCAACAACGCAATAATCGCACTCGGCAAACTCGAAAGTGAAGCGGCAATTCCAAGACTGATCGCTATTCTTGAAGATAAACGGATACCGTTGAGTGCCGGTACGGCAGTCTTAGCGAATGCTTCCGCTCGGACAAAAGCCGCACGCGCACTCGGTACAATCGGTGGATCCCGCGCAGCCGAAGCCATCGGTAGACGGCTCATTGACGATACCGAATATATCGTCGCACTTGAGGATGCAGCAAACAGACGAAACCTCGGACTTGATGATCGGAGGCGCAATTGGAGTTGGCGAATTTTTGTTATTGCTGCCAAGAAACTGGATCTCCCTGCTTTCGTGGCACCGAAAATGGCCGAACGCGCCGCAGATAAATGGGAAAGCAACCCCGTCAGAAATGCCGCGATGGTTGCCTTAGGACGTTGCAAAACGGCGGACGCAGCACTGGATGTATCCGATCTCAGAGCGCGGTTATCCGATCCAGATGTGGACATCCGAAAACCCACAGCACTCGCTGTCGGGGAAGCCGGACTTTCGGAGTTTATACCGGACCTTGTGCAGATGATGAAGGGCGAAACCGAATCCGATAAGGATACCCGTCGGGCCGCGACGCAAGGACTCAGGGAATTGGCGGATCCCTCAACGACCGACGCACTCATCGAAGTCATGAACAATGACGATAATCACGTGGAAATCCGACGCGATGCCTCTCGGGCATTGGGGGACATCGGATCCAACAAAGCCGTAACGGCACTGGTGGATAAACTCAGAGCCTTACATGAAGCTCAAATTACGAGAGGATTCCGACTTGATGTCATCAAGGCGCTCGGCGACGCGAAAAACACAAACGCTGTTTCACTGCTTGAAACGATTCTCCAAGACCAGGACGCAGAAATCCATTTCCAAGCAGCCTCAGCACTTTTTGAAATCACAGGTGAAGGCTACGGCTATAACCGATTGTAAATAGTTATCGGTTATTGGTTGTTGGTTGTCAGAAGAATAGTTGTCAGCTTGCCTCGCAGTGAGAGTGCGGTTTTCTACGAAAACCTTTCAGTTGTCAGGAAGAGGCTTTAGGATTACTAAAACCTCTTGTAACTGATAACTGATAACTGATAACTGACAACTACTAAAAAGGAGATTTTTATGGCTTTTTTTGAATTACGGCAGTACAGGACGAAACCCGGCCAACGCGAGAATTGGGTGAAATATATGGAAGAGACGGTCCTCCCGTTCCAGATTTCTAAAGGGATGGTTGTGATTGGCAGTTTCATTGGCGAAGAAGAGGACGATCTCTACGTCTGGATTCGACGGTTCGAGAGCGAAGAACAGCGAGAGCAACTCTACGCAGCGGTCTATGAAGATGATCGTTGGGTAAACGAGATGTCACCACGCGTCGGCGAACTCATCGACAGAGAACAGATCGTCGTCACACGGCTTGAACCCACTTCGCGCTCGGCACACCAATAAGACAGGCACTACGGCACACGGCGTGTGCCTGCTACCTTTAACGGAGGTGTCTCAATGAACCCCCAAGAAAAATATCTGTTTGACTTATGGGGATATGTGAATATTGAAGGTGTTTTAGGCGATGAAGAACTTGCAGAACTGAATGCACTCATTGACGCACAAAATTACGCTGATCCTGTGGACGATAACATCCATTCACAACGGTTTGGTGGATTCTTAAGTTGGGAGAACGACGCGTTCCGTAAACTCCTCAACCACCCACGCATCATGCCGTGCTTGGCAGAGACCATCGGTCCGAAATTCCGACTGGATCACGTCTACGGTATCTTGATGATAGATGGCAACCCGGGCGGAACACTCCACGGCGGCGGCACGCCTTATGATCCATCACAGTACTACGTCTTCCGAAACGATCGGATGTACAACGGGTTAACCGTGGTTTCGTGGGCGTTAACCGATATGCTGCCCGGACATGGCGGTTTCTGTTGCATCCCGGGCAGCCATAAGAGCAACTATCCGTGTCCGCCGCAATTCCGACCGGTGGTAGACAACAAAATCTGCATGGCACCCGTGCATCAGAAGGCGGGCGACGTGGTGATCTTCACCGAAGCGTTGACACACGGCACGCTCCCGTGGACGGCTACACACGAACGCCGCTCAATCCTGTTCAAGTATTCACCCGGGCACGCCTCATGGGGACAAGGCAGATATGACGACGAACTCCGCAACCTGATGTCAGAAGAGGATCAGAAGTTGATGCTCGAACCACCGTACGTCGCACACCGCAAACCGGTCGTCTAAAGCATAGGTCGGATTCAACGAATTGGCGAGGTTGAAAACCTCGCCTACTGACTGCTGATTGCTGACGGCCGACAGCCATTCTCTACCAATCCGCCACGCTGCCATCGGTATCGTAATAGTACTCACCGCCGAGTTCTTCAGGGTAGGTGTCAAGTGTCTGTTCCGCTTCTTTCGCATCAATTTCAAAGCCGAGTCCCGGTTTTGTCGGTAATTCAATGTGTCCATCTGTAACTTGCCAATCCTCAATGAACAGACCGTCACCTAACCCGGCATCAATCTGTTCTTGGATCAGGAAATTCGGCACAACGGCATCCACATGAAGGGAGGCAGAGAAAGCAACGGGACCGATAGCGCAATGCGGTGCGATGTGCATATAGTACACCTCCGCCATGTTCGCAATCTTCTTCAGTTCAGTAATGCCACCGGCGTGAGAGGTATCGGGTTGTAGGTAAGCGACCGCTTGTTTCTCAAAAACCTCGCGAAATCCCCAACGGGTCAGCAGCCGTTCACCTGTCGCAATCGGGAACGGCACATGGTCGGAGATCAGTTTAAGCGCGTCTACATTCTCTTGTGGAATAGGTTCCTCGACGAACATCGGACGCATCCCTTTGAGTTCATGACAAATCTCAATAGCGAGCGCAGGTGTCATTTTACCGTGGAAATCAAACGCAAGTTCGACTTCGGGTCCCACCCACTCGCGCATGAGATAGGCGCGTTCTACAAATTCGTCAATCACCGCGGGAGGTTCGTGTCCACGCCACTTGCCACCCGGACCGCTTTTAAACGCTGTATAACCGCCTTTTTGCTGTAAAAATTCGAGGCGTTCTTTCGCAGCGGCTTTGCCTTCGTCAGTTAAGCTCCCGATACCCCAGTGTGCATAGACGCGGATGCGGTCGCGTACGGCACCACCTAAGAGTTGATAGGCAGGCATCTCGTAGTATTTGCCAGCGATGTCCCATAACGCTTGATCGATGCCGGACAAAGCGGACATCAAGATATTCCCGCCTCGGAAGAACGCCGAGCGGTAGACGTGTTGCCAGTGGTGTTCAATCCGCAGTGGATCTTTACCGATAAAATAGTCGGCAAGTTCTGTAACAGCCATACACGTGCTTCTCGGTTTACCTTCAAGTGTGGTTTCGCCCCATCCGACGATACCGGTATCTGTCGTGATTTTGACGAGGCGTGTCCGACGACGCGGGTAAAATTGTTCAATAGTCGCAATTTTCATTCTTTTAATTATGGCCTCCTTGTCACCGCTCCATTTCATTACGCGGTGGTTTCTGATTAGTAGTCTGTCAACCTTCAAATGAAAGGGAAATTTGGTTCGTAGTCGTGCGATTTATCGCACGGAAACCCCAAGGCGCAATAAATTGCGCTACTACAAACTATCTATCAGTTTAGATGTGATAAACTATTAGGTCTCAACTCTGTTTGGTAATTTTGATGTTTCTTTTTGGGTAGCCTCAAAACCTGTAGCTCGTAATGTAATGGAGAGCGGATTTAAGGAGAAAGCTTTCAAGTTACGATCTACCTGACCGAATCGTATCGTAAGGAAAATTAAAAGTTAGTTACAAAAAACAGTAGCCCGTAATGGAATGGAGGGCGGGTATACGGGATGGTACTTTAAATCCCAAACTCGCCTGACCGAACCGCAAGGAAAGTTAAAATATGTCTTCACAACCGAATGTTCTTTTTATGATTGCTGACGACCATCGGTGGGATGCCATCGGCGGTATGGGCGATCCGACAGTCAAAACACCAACCATGGATTCACTCATGGCACGCGGAACCACTTTCCGACAAACACACATCATGGGTTCACTTGTCGGAGCAGTGTGCGTACCCAGCCGCGCTGCTGTCCTTACCAGTGCGAATCTTTTTCGTAGCGGTGGAAATCAGATTAACCCAGATTTGGCTGTCTGGCCACAGGTGATGCGCGAAGCCGGGTATCACACATTTTTTTCTGGCAAATGGCACAATGACAGACAAACATTTAGCAACAGTTTTGACGATGGTGGGTCAATTTTCTTCGGCGGCATGGGCGATCAATATAAAGTGCCAATTTTCGATTTTGATCCGACAGGGGCGTATCCGAAAGATGATAGGTATATTGGTGATAAGTTTTCTACGGAACTATTTACAGACTCCGCTGTGCAATTTATAGAAAACTATGACCAAACGGATCCATTTTTCCTTTACCTCTCCTTTACTTCACCGCATGATCCTCGGACACCGCCAGGAGAATATGCGACAATGTATAAACCTGAGGATGTCCCTGTTCCAGAAAACTTCCTCCCGGAACACCCGTTTGACAACGGGGAAATGCGGATTCGTGACGAAGTGCTGGCAGAATTTCCGCGGACCCCTGAAATCGTTCAACAACATATTGCCGATTACTACGGTATGATTACCAGCCAAGATGCAGAGATGGGACGCTTGCTAAACACATTGGAAGCCAACGGACATCTCGACAACACCATTGTTATCTATACCGCTGACCACGGACTCGCTGTCGGACAACACGGACTGCTCGGAAAACAGAACCTCTACGACCATAGTATCCGAGTACCATCAATATTTGCCGGACCCGGGATCCCCGAAGGCACAACAGTTGAAGCACTCACTTACCTCTACGATGTCTTTCCGACCGTCTGTGACCTAACCAGTGTCGGATGCCCGGATACGACTGAAGGGTGTAGTTTAGTACCCCTGATGGAGGGCTGTGTCGAGCAGGTCCGAGATACGGTCTTCGCTGCGTATAAAGATATTCATCGCACCGTCAGCGACGGACATTGGAAATTGATCCGTTGCTATGTCTCTGAAGAGACCGGTAAAGGCACAAATTGCCTCCAACTCTTCGACTTGGAGCAGGATCCGTGGGAGACAAACAACCTCGCCGAATTACCAGAACACGCCGAACGCGTCCAATCGTTAGCTGCTGAACTCAAAAGATGGCAAACCGAGACGGACGATTTCATGAAAGACACGCCGATATTGTTACAGTAGTAGGCACGCGCCGTCGTGCCGTAACAGTAGTAGGCACGCGCCGTCGTGCCGTAACAGTAGTAGGCACGCGCCATCGTGCCGTAACAGTAGTAGGCACGCGCCGTCGTGCCGTAACCAATTGGAAGATTAGAAGGGCAGCCTTCTTTTCTTCCACACTTCTATCCTTTAAATGGATGTAGTTTGTAGGGCTATTTAGTTTTTGGTGCTTTAGGCATTTTATCTGGTAAATCGCGAGCCCAGCTCGCTCCTACAAGGATATATTGTGATGTAGCGTTCACGTTTAGAAATGCGTTGGGTTTCACTCGTTACCTCTGGATAGAAAATATACTACTGTATATCTATCATCTTTGAGATGTCAACGTTTCGATCCTATTCGTTCAACCCAACCTACGATGAAATCCTGTGACCAATAGCGATCAATCGCGCAGCCTGCTCCGCCGTGTCCGCTATCAACCGCGACGCATCCGCAACGGCGTCCGCTAATTCCATCGGCTCTTGTACGATACCCAACATCGCATCAATGCCAGCATCGTAAACGGCTTCAGCCCCTTCAGCGATACCGCCCGCAATCGCAATCACAGGGATGTTATGCGTCTTTGCGACCTTTGCAACACCGACAGGCGTTTTCCCGAACGCCGTCTGAAAATCCAGTTGCCCCTCACCCGTGAAAACGACAGCAGCACCTTTCACCCGTTCCTTGAGGTCAACGGCATCAACCATAATATCAATACCGAGTTGCAATTCGGCATTGAGAAACGCCATCAGTCCTGCCCCTAATCCACCGGCTGCTCCCGCTCCAGGAATGTCATTAAAGGATTTGCCGAGTGTCCGCGTCAAGATTTCGTCAAAATGTGTAAGGGACGCGTCGAGCATCTCAATCATTTCAGGCGTGGCACCCTTCTGTGGTCCATAAACGTGTGCCGCGCCATCCGGACCTGTCAATGGGTTGTTGACATCGCAGGCGACAACAGTTTCAGTCTCGGCAACTGCTGGATGTAACCCATCTATATCTATTGACGCTAATTGTCCGAGTCCGCCGCCACCACGCGGAATCTGTTTGCCGTTTGCATCCAGTAGCCGAACCCCCAGTGCCTCTGCCATACCGGCTCCGCCATCGTTCGTCGCGCTGCCGCCGATACCGATGATTAAGCGTCTACATCCGGCTTCCAAAGCGGTGTGGATCAGCTGCCCGGTGCCGTAGGTGGTCGTGTTGAGGGGGTTCCGTTCATGCGGTGCGACAAGCGTGAGACCGGAAGCGGATGCCATCTCAATGACAGCGGTTTCTCCGTCTGCGAGGATGCCGAATTGTGCATCAACTTCATTTTCCAGCGGTGCAAGCACGCGTTGTGTTCGGAGATGTCCCCCAGTGGCATCAACGAGCGACTGCACAGTCCCTTCGCCACCGTCTGCCATCGGAATTTTGTCAATAACAGCATCAGGAAACACGCGACGGAGTCCCTGCTCAATCGCATTTGCAGCTTCAAGCGCACTCACGCTTCCCTTGAATGAATCCGGTGCAACAACAATTTTCATAGGGAACAATTTATCACAAGGCGCGCAATCTGTCAAGTTCAGACAGTTAGGACTTACGCAAATTGAACAGACAAGATATGCTTTTTGCTGAAAAATGCCTCGCAGTGAGAGGATTTCAATGTTTTTAACCCCCTAAATCCCCCTTATCAGGGGACTTTAAGAGGATTTCGATGTTTTTAACCCCCTAAATCCCCCTTATCAGGGGGACTTTAAGAGGATTTCAATGTTTTTAACCCCCTAAATCCCCCTTATCAGGGGGACTTTAAGAGGAAGTGCGTAAGTCTTGACAGTATTGTTCCGTAGGTTGGGTTGAACGGTGTTAAGAAAGCGGATGTTGGTGTGTCAATACCCTCAAGTCCGACTTGTCGTCCTATACAGCTAAAAACGTCGTGAAACCCAACTTGAGCCCGTCAGGTGCCCGGAGACCGCAAAGGTGTTGGGTTTCTCTCGGTTTTCTGTTTGGCGTGCCCTCTGGTGTGGGTTGAGTCTTGTGTTACTTTTCAGGGTTTTGGGATATCCGTTCAACCTAAGGGAAACACCCAAGCAAAAACACCTACGGGACTTACGATTTCTCTAAAATTATGCACCTTTTTCACTGATAAATTGTTTCATTAATAATAGGACTTACGCAAATCCGTTGTAGGTGTCAATCCACAAATTCCAGATTTTTTTCAAATTATGCGAATTTTCAGTCCAAAGTTTCGTCTTTAATAATAGAGGGTATGAACCGTATCGCCCCGCGTAACGTTACAAGATTCGGTATCGGTGGATACGGACACGCCCTAACTGTTGATTAGGAGGCACCTCATGGAAAGAGAAAGCGATGTTCAGCTCATTCAGAGAATATTATCGGGTGATGAAGCAGCGTTTGGTGTCTTAGTCGACAAGCACCAGAGAAGCGTCCACGCGCTTGCGTGGCGGAAGGTCGGCGATTTTCACGATGCCGAGGAGATTACACAGGACACGTTCCTTCAGGTGTACAAAAAATTACCGACACTTAAAGACCCCTATAAATTCGCTGGGTGGCTGTACGTCATCGCAAACCGACTCTGTACTGATTGGATGCGGAAGAAAAATCTTGCGATACAATCGCTGGAGGACACACCTATGGAAGACATTGAGAAATCCTCTTATACCCATCACGTATCGGAGCAGTCGGAGATAGCGATCTCCGAACATCGCCGTGAGATCGTCAAAAAACTTCTCGCAAAACTACCAGAGAGTGAGCGGACAGTCATGACGCTCCATTATCTCGGCGAAATGACGGTCAAAGAAATTAGCAAGTTCTTAGGGGTTTCCGTAAGCGCAATTCATAACCGACTGTATCGGGCACGAAAACGGTTAAAAGCGCAAGAAGCATCCCTCGTTCAAGAAGTGCTCGGCAGCGTGCAGATACCGACAAGTGTCAAACAAAACATTATGCGACGGGCCGCCGACATAAAACTTACACCGTCTCCGGCTTCAAAACCGTTGGTCCCATGGGTAGCTTTTAGCACAGCCGTGGTTTTGGTTGCCTTATTGCTCGGTGTCAGCAATCGACACCTCATCCGTTTTCAGAGACCCTATAGTTTCGAGGCAGCGTCTGAACCTACTATTGAGATCGTTGATACCGATATTGTTCTTGATATTGTGTCAAAACTGGCTGTGCGAAATCAGGCGGGACGTGCGACGCTGACGCGTAAAACCAGCGGTGTCAGCACACAAGTTTCTCACACAGGGTCAACGCCGAACACATTTAAAGATTCACGAAGGCAGCTGTCGGCCATGGAAAAAGTCCAAACGCGTAGTCTGCCTTCCATTACGGCACCTTGGGCAGAATGGTTCGTCAATAAGCATCATCTGTCCTATACAGAGATGAGAGCATCTCACGATCTGTTTTGGAGTCCTGAGTTTGGATTACGTTTTCAAAGAACAGATGGAGGTGTTTCACTTATCGGTGATTGGATAGAAGCACGTAGACGGCAGGAAGCGTTGCTTGATTTAAATCCGAATATGATCCTCTTACTTGAGATAGATATGAGAGGGACTGATCCAGAGTCACCCTTTTTGAAAGAACTGTATAGCAGTGATGATTTTCCGTGGGTCAGAGACGACTCGGGTGAAATGATTCGTGGAGCACCCGCGGAGCAATATACAAATTTACTTATAGATTTTACACACCCGATCGCCCAAGATATTATTGTTGATCAAGCCATCGCTGTTGCTAAAAGTGGGTTATGGGATGGTATCCTTTTCAGCTACTGGGATGAAAAAAGAGTTGTCCTTAAAGGTTATCGTTCTGATGCGGCAGAACAAAACGCTCGAAGATCCATACTCCAACGCATTCGTGAGGCTGTCGAAGACGATTTTCTGATAATTGTTGGGGGTACAGGTAAGTTGCGTTTTGGAACGCCTTATATCAACGGTCTTATCCTGTACAGCGACTATCAAGATTTTAGTAATGATGAACGGACGGGACTTATGGAGCTGGAAAGTAACCTGCTCTGGGCAGCAGAAAATCTACGTGAACCGAGAATCAATTATTTGCAAGCCGAAGGGATTGGAAGCGAATTGCCATTGAGCCCAACGAACAAGCAAGCAATGCGTTGTTTAACAACCCTTTCTCTAACGCATTCCGATGGATATTTTCTTTATACTATGGGTATTGACTGGGGAGAAGAGCATCGGCACGATGATTTCTATTGGAATTATCCTCACAAACATACGAATTGGGAGTATTGGAACCAGCATACACATTCACACGACACTTTTCTACACGCGCATGGAGGTGCCCATTACTGGTACGACTTTTGGGATGCAGAACTCGGTCAGCCAGTAGATGGAAAAGGACAGCTCTACCGTGGCCGTAACGGGTTATTCATCCGAGAGTTTACCAACGGATGGGTGGTCTACAATCGCAGCGGCAAAGAACAGCAGGTCCAGTTGCCGATGCAGGCCACTGGTGTAGCGAGTCGTATCTCCAGCACATCACACGTCGTTCATGATTTAGACGGTGAGATCTTTATAAAATAATCACATCGCCTGCGGATGTCAATAGCGATGGAGTGGTGAATGTGTTGGAATCTCGTCGCTGTCGCAAATGCTTTTGAATAGGACACTTGTCGTCTAAAATAGACGAACTCTAAACTCTTTCAAAGGAACACATTGATGAAAAGATTCTCTATTCTCAGAATACTGTCTATAGCAATACTCTGTCTATTTCCGGCAACGCGTGTCTCCTTCGCAGAACTTACGATTCAAGAAAAAATTGAGACTCGAAGTATGCCTTCAATTTTTGCTGCGTGGAGTAATGTACTTGTAAATCTCCCTGAACTTACTTATGCGGAGATGACAGCATATCACGATCTACTTTGGTCGCCGGAATTTGGACTCCGTTTCGAGGTAATAGATGGGAAAGTTGAACTTCTTGGAGACTTTCAAGAAGCAAAAAGGCAACGAGACGAACTTCTTGAATTCAACCCGAATATGATCTTTCTGCTTCAATTGACCCCTCCCAAACCTAAAGGATTGGGATTCCTTTGACGGAACTCCCAAGTGGTTCTTTTAGGTTATACCACGACGTCCATTTGACGTTCTGCGATACTGGCTTCTCTGACTCCCTTCAGCGTCGCAATCGTCCAGACGTTATCCTTGGGAGCTTGTTCGGGTTTAATCCGAACCGACACGAGTGTAATCTCGCGGTGCGGGTCATCTGGCACACTACGGAAAATCACTTGAACCTTCGTGACCGACCGATACTTCTGGCAAGTATTTCTTGCTTCAGAACTTGAAATCTCAACAAAATCTGAACCTCGCAAGGTTTCAGGAATATCGTATCTTTCAACGTATTCGGATTTTGTGATGTTCGTTTTTAATGGATATTAGCCATAGTCATTCTGTCCTTGTAAGAGGGTGATTGAGACCAGTAGCAAGGTAGCTACTGCTTACACGTCTCAATCAATGACTATGTTAATTATACTACATTTTTGACGAAATGTCAACTCTTTTTTTAACTATAGCCCCATGGTCTAATTCAATAGGGCGGTTCTGTATCCCAAAGCTAAAGCATTGGGTTTTAGAACCGAAAACGTAGATAAATATCAGAGGTGCGTCTCCAAAATCATGGCATCTAAAGGGGCTTTATAAAGATGATTTTCCGTGGCTCAGGGCGAGTGATGGGAGCCAGGTGTTGGGTTCGCCTCCAGAGCAGTACGTCGACCTTCTCATAGATTTCACACACCCAAAAGCACAAAATATCATTGTCGGACAGGTGGTTGCTGTTTATGAAAGTGGTCTATGGGATGGTATCTTCTTTGATTTCTGGAATGAGAAAGGGGTCGTTCTTGGAGGGCATCGGACTTACGAAGCTGAACAACACGCGCGTATAGAGATCCTGAAAGGTATCCGTGCTGGTGTCCGTGATGATTTTCTGATACTCGTCAACGGGTTGTCGGTTACCGAAAATACCGCTCCTTACATTAATGGAAGTTTCATGGAAACTTTTAGGGCACAGCGTAAAAATTACAATCATGAAGGTCTCAAGGAGCTGGGAAATGAACTATTATGGGCAGAAGAAAATTTCCGAGAACCTCGAATCAATTGTTTCGAGGCAGAGGGGATAGGGAGCGAACTGCCGACAAGTCCAAACAACTTACGCGACATGAGACTCCTAACAACGCTCAGCCTTACACATTCTGATGGATTTGTCGTCTACACATTGGGTGTTGGGTGGGATGAAAAGCATCCACATGATGATGCTTTTTTACACTATCAAGGACCAGCTTTTCAGAGGAACCCAAAGTATTGGATAAGGCATAGAGACCAACATGATACATTATATCATATTCACCGTCATGAGCACTACTGGAATGATTTTTGGAGTGCCGATCTCGGGCAACCTGTAGGTGAGAAGGGGCAACTCTACGAAGGTATTGAGGGATTTTTTATTCGAGAGTTCACTAACGGCTGGGCGGTTCATAATCGAAGCGGTGAAGCGCAACTTGTCCAGCTCCCCATCAAATCAAGTGGGGTCGAAAGTGGGGTTACTGCTATCGAACACACTATCCCTGATTTAGACGGCGAGATTTTTTTGAAAGCCTCTGTCGTGGTTGCGGATGTCAATAGTGATGGCGTTGTGAATATTCTCGACTTGGTTATCGTTGCTGGGGCGTTCGGAGTGGAAAACGCCTCTCACGCGGATGTCAATGGCGACGGCACAGTGAATATCTTAGACCTCGTGCTCGTCGCCGATAGTTTCTAATAACACCCTTTGTGGTTTTACGCAAGCATCACCTGATCTTTTCAGAATTGCGTAATTCTATTTTTCTTTCTCGAAAACGTATACTTGCAAATTCTCGAAACAGAAGGAACTCATGTATGAAAAAACGTTTGGATTTTGCGCAGAAGGTTCGGCTGAAATTTTTTCTTCTCACCATTTTGTGTTTTTCGCTTCCACTTACTGTAAATGCCCAATTGTCTGTTCACGAAAAGGTAAATGATCGCAGTTTTCCATCTATTTGTTCTATGGTGGATAGCATCTATAATCTCCCTACCCATATCTCGGCAAACGAAAAACTTGCTTACCACGACATCATGTGGGGACCTACATATCTGCTGAAATTCACACGCGTCAACGGTAGAATTGAGATTGTAGGAAGCCCTGAACAGGCTGCGGCATTTAATTCACCTCACAATCCGATTGAAAGATCAACACAGCAAGATGAAGATATTAAGTCATATAATCCTTACTTGATTTCTCTCCTCCCACTGCCAACACGAGCTGTTGGCACGAGAAGTCTTGTTTATGGAGATTTGTTCGATGAAATCCCGTGGCTCCGCGATGCAGCGGGCAACTTTATTTCCGGGAATGACCGAGGGCCTTCTCATCGAATCAATTTTTCACATCCGCATTACATAGATATGCTTGTTGAGATGGCTGTTGCTGTTGATAACCATGAATTTTATGATGGTATCATATTGGATAGTATGGGTTTGGGTAGTAATATCCTTCCACACCTGACACTCGACGAGGAGGAGGGAGCGCGCATTGAGATACTTCGGCGGATCCGTGAAGCCGTGAGTGATAACTTTCTAATACTCAAATCTGGATACGCATGGAACGCCAAAATCCTTGCTCCTTACATAAATGGCATCTATATGGAGAGTTATCGAGCCATTGACGACAATTATAGCTACAAGGGACTCAAGCGCATGGAAGAGAGTCTAACGTGGGCAGAAAACAACTTACAAGCACCTTTGATAAATTGTCTTGAGGCAGAAGGGCTTGCTCAAGAATCTCCAAAAAGCCCGAGAAACCGACAGTGGATGAGACTTTTTACGACGTTAAGCCTAACGCATTCAGACGGATATGTGGTCTACACAATGGGGATTCAACCAAATGAGACACATCAACACGATGCGGAATTTCAGCATCCACACCCACATGTAAATCACCTGACAGATACAAATTTTGGTCATGGTAATGATCCGCTTGGTGTGAATCATGGGCATTCTCATGCACATTACTGGTACGATTTCTATGATGCCGACTTGGGTCGTCCGGTCGGAGAGGAAGGGCAAGTCTATGAGAATATCAAGGGGTTGTTTATCCGTGAGTTCACTAACGGGTGGGCGGTCTATAATCGGAGTGGCACGGAACAAGAAATCAGTCTTCCGATACAAGCCACCGGCGTTGCAAGTGGTATCACAAGTTTCAAGCACACGCTCCCCGATTTAGATGGTGAAATGTACCTGAAAAATGAGATAGATGTAGATGTTAACGGTGATGGTGTTGTAAATATTCAAGACTTAGTTATAGTCGCCAATGCGTTTGGTAAAGCAGCACCGGATCTGAATGGTGATGGCATTGTAAATATACAAGATTTAGTGATTGTGGCGAATGCGTTTTGAAATGGAGGTTATATCTTATACTATGACAATGAAAGAAATATATCGTAAATCATTGTGGTTCCAGTTGATCCTCGTGTCCGTTGTGGGCATACTCGTCTATAATGCTTTTGCCTATGCCGAGGATGCCGAGGATTGGATGCCGGATCCTGCACTTCGAGAGGCTGTTCGAGAAGCACTTGAGCTGGCAGCTGGCGAACCTCTCACACAAGGTGCCATGAAACGATTAACAAAACTGGTAGCACCCAACAGCCAAATAGCCGACATTATAGGACTACAATACGCAACAAATTTAGAATATTTATTACTTTCAGGAAATTCTATATCAGACCTCCAACCCCTTCAGGAATGTGTGTTACTGACATTCCTCGATGTCCACGCATGCAGCATTAAAGATATTCGCCCGCTGAAGAACTTAGTGCGATTAGAAAGCCTGAACCTCGGATACAATAAGATTGAGGATATTCGCGTGTTACGAAACCTTGAAATGCTCACTTGGTTAAGTCTCCGTGCGAATCATATCAGAGATTTCAGTCCGTTACTGGAATTGAGACACCTAAGATATTTAAATATCATAAGAAATCCAGCTTTAAATTATGAGATGCTCAAACCACTTTCAATAGAAACTTTTATATACGATGAATTTTGCCACCTCCCAAGATTTACAATCACAGATCGGATGGAAAATCGAAGTTTCCCCTCTATCTTTCAGGTTATGGATGGTCCAATGCTTAATAAACCTGAATTAAGTACAGAATTTCAGGTCGCCGCCTCGCAAGCTGAAGCAGAATTTGAAGCAGCGTTTAAAGAATATCGTGAAGCATACCGGGTATATTACGATCTCGTGATATCTGGTGATGAACATCATGTATTTAAATTTGAAGGATTAGACACTTCTACGCCAGAAAGACCTGAGGTACGTATATTGGGAGACCTTGAAAGAGCACAACACATTCGCGATCAATTTATGGCGATAAACCCAAATATGCTTTTCATTGTTGCGACACCTATCCTTTATATAGGCAAAGATGATAAGCCTGACGATTGGCCGTATTGGATGAGAGATGCCGAAGGCAACCGGGTGTATGAATTGGGGTGGAACGCGGGTATGATTGATTTCACGCTACCGGGTGCTCAAGATTGGATTGTAGAGAAGGCTATAACAATAGCGAGGTGTGGGCTGTTTGACGGAATTATGTTGGATTGGTATAAAGAAGACGGATCGATGTTAAGGCACTTGCGGTCAACGAGGGGGCAGATAGATGCCTTACTATCAATACTCCGTAGAATACGAGAACATGCCGGCGATGATTTTTTGATATTGGTCAATCCCAACCGCGAAAAGATCCCGATGTCTGCGCCCTATGTCAACGGTCTTCAGATGGAAACTCTTAGAGATGGTGGCAATCGGAGTGATAGTTATTCAAGGGAAGGACTTCTTGCCATTGAAGATACCTTGAGATGGGCGGAAGAGAATCTTCGCGAACCACAGGTCAATTGCTTACAGGGTCTGGGGAATCCTAACCAACCCCCGGATAGTCCCATAAACCGCAGATTTATGCGGATCTTTACAGTCATGAGTTTGGTGTTTTCTGATGGATATGTTCTTTATACTGACGGCATTAGTAAGGCCCATTATTGGTACGATTTCTGGGATGCTGATCTTGGTCGTCCCATTGGGGAGAAGGGGCAACTTTATGAGAATATTGAGGGGCTGTTTATCCGTGAGTTCACTAACGGGTGGGCGGTCTATAATCGTAGTGGAAAAGAGCAGATTATCAAGCTCCCCGCGAAATCGAATAGTGTAGAAAGTGGGATTACGGCTATTGAACACACCATCCCGGATTTAGACGGTGAGATTTTTTTGAAGGCCTCTGTCGTGGTGGCGGATGTCAATAATGATGGTGTCGTGAATATTCAGGATTTGGTGATTGTGGCAAACGCTTTTGGAGGAGCGGAGCCCGATCTCAATGGTGATGGCGTGGTGAATATCCTTGATCTCGTCATCGTCGCGAATGCGTTTGAGTAAGAAACCAGAAATCATAGAAGACACCTCTTCGGAACTGACGAAGTTCAAACAACACCCTCATTTTTGTGAGGCGAGGTCATCGTGCCTCGCCTTTTCTCCTTTTTGCAAGCAGAAAACCTGCCGATATTCCTCATAAATTTACATTTTTGCTTTTTATGCAGTTTTTTGGCGCGTAAATTCGTCTTTAATAATAGAGGGTATAACTGTATCACATTTCTTAATGCTACAAGCTTCAAGATTTGATTCAGTTTTTTAGCAAATATGAACACGCCCCAATTTGTTCGTTAGGAGAGGAATCTTGGAAAGAGCAGACGATGTTCAACTGATTCGTAGAGTTTTATCGGGTGACGACGCGGCGTTTAGTACTTTGGTTGAAAAGTATGAAAAAGGCGTTCACGCTCTCGCGTGGCGGAAGGTTGGTGATTTTCACGATGCTGAAGATATTACGCAAGATGCCTTTCTCCAAGCGTACAAAAAACTCGCGACACTCAAAAATCCGCATCAATTTGTGGGTTGGCTATATGTCATAACAAATAATCTATGCACCGATTGGCTCCGAAAGAAGAGACCTGCGATGCGATCGCTGGAGGAGATGTCTATGAAAGAAATAGACGACGTAACCTATGTGCGTTATGTGGCGGAACACCGTGAGGCAGAAGCGACTGAACGTCGCCATGAAATTGTCAAAAAACTTCTTGAAAAGCTGCCAGAGAGCGAACGCACGGTCGTAACCCTTTACTATCTCGGCGAAATGACGATGAAGGAGATTAGCAAGTTCTTAGGGGTCTCTGTCAAAACGATAAGTAGTCGTCTGCATCGGGCGCGAAAACGTTTAAAACAGCAAGAAGATCTCTTTGTCCAAGAGTTTCTCGGCGGTGTGCAGTTATCAGCGAATGTCAGACCGAACATTATGCGGCGAATCGCTGACATTAACCCGACACCGACCGCAGCTGGAAAACCGTTGTTGCCGTGGATTGCTTTTGCTGCGACTGGGATTTTAGTTATATTGATGCTCAGTATAAGCAACCGATACCTCGCCCGTTTTCAGAAACCCTATAGTTTCGAGGCAACATCTGAACCGACGGTCGAAATTATTGAGGCACCCATTGTTCTTGATACCGCCATAAAACCGGCTGTACGAAATCAGATCGGGCGTACTGTTGCCAGTGAAACTCGCGGTGCTGGCTTACATGCTGCTGAGCAGGATTCAACGCCCAGTGCCGCGGAGGATTCACTCAGCGTTTCGGAGACACACTGGATGCCGGATCCTGCACTGCGACAGGCGGTTCGAGAAAAACTTGATATGCCATCTGACATCCCTTTGACCCAAGCATATCTCCAACAACGCTTGACAAGCCTCGATGTGCGAGGCAAAGGGATTGCCGATCTGACAGGTGTAGAGCATGCGACTGATTTGCAGGCACTTGTGCTGATAGAGAACAAGATTCACGATATATCCCCTTTGTCCGGTCTAACGAAACTTGGTTTTCTTGATTTAGGCGGCAACCAGATTTCAGACCTCCGCCCGCTCGCAGCGCTCACGCGTTTAGAGACTTTACACATTTGGCGGAACGAAATAGAAAATATCTCACCACTCACTGGGTTAGTCAACCTGAAAAAATTGTCGATACAGAATAACGATATTAAGGATTTTTCACCCCTTGATGCGTTGCGTCACTTAGAGGTTGTAAAAATTAAAGGCAATTTTCGGGTCGGCGATTATATACCGAGGGTTGCAGTAGCACCTCGGATCAAAGATAGGGATTACCCTTCAATCTTTGCAGCGTGGGCAGGCAACGCTATTCTCAACTTGCCAAACTTATCTAATGATGAGAAACTCATACATCATGATCTGTTTTGGGGTGGACCGGGGTTTCACCTGCAATGGCATCGGACACCTGAAGGGCTTCGACTCTTTGGCAGAATAGACGATGCGCACTGGAAAAGAGAGTATCTTCTTTCACAAAATCCTAACTTTATAAGACTTGTGAGTCTTGACTACACCGATGCCGGACTTGGGGATTATCCTGAAGAGTGGCCATATTGGATAAGAGATGAGAACGGCAATCGCGTTCGAGTTTACGATGGGGCTTCAGACTTCCTGATAGACTTTACACACCCTGTCGTGCAGGATATTCTCGTTCAGAAAGCCATTGCTGTAGCAAAATGTGGTCTCTACGACGGTATCTTCTTGGGGCGGTGGCAGGAAGATCAGGCTACACTTGATAATGACAAAGGTGTTTATTATCGAAGTGTTGAAGCCGAGGGGTCGGCAAGAGTATCCATGGTGCGCCGCATTCGTGAGGTTATTGGTGACGATTTTCTGATTATTGTCAAAACGAACCAGCGTCCAGTACCCCTTTCTGCGCCCTACGTTAATGGGATGTTCATGGAAGCGATTCTGGACGAACAGGACACAGGTTACACGTATGCTGAACTCCGTGAAATTGAGAGCACGTTGTTATGGTCGGAGCAGAATTTTCGTGAACCGCAAATAAATGCGCTTGAGGGGCATGGCATATCGCTTGAGCCACCGGATTCCCCGCGGAACCAGCAAAGGATGCGTGTCATTACAACCCTGAGCCTCACACATTCCGATGGCTACGTTTGCTACAACATAGGGGTAATGGGCATCAAACATGAACATGAATACGAGATCTCGCCAGAACATGAGCGGGAGCATATAGAAGGTAAATCGCATCTTCACAACCACCAACACTATTGGTATGACTTCTATGATGCCCCGTTGGGTCGCCCTGTCGGCAAGAAGGCACAACTTTATCATAACAGTAAGGACCATGCAGTTGAGGGCTTATTTATTCGTGAGTTCACCAACGGTTGGGCGGTCTATAATCGCAGCGGAAAGGAACAGGATATACAACTCCCCATGCAAGCGACTGGTGTCGCAAGCGGGACTACTGGTGTTAATCACACCCTCTCTGATTTAGACGGTGAGATTTATCTGAAATAGGAAACGGGTTCATCTGTGGATGTCAATGGCGATGATGCGGTTCATATCTTAGATTTGGTTGCTGTTGCAAATGCTTTTAGCAAAGCGGAACCGGAATCTGAATGGTGATGGTGTTGTGATACCATTTCTAAATGTGTATATCGCATTAACCGCACCATTTATCCAAGCTCGGTAGGTTCGGTTTCCTAACCGAACCGGGCATAACCAAAAACAGTAGATGCTTTTAAGAGGAATCATCAATCAGAATTGGTATAAATATCCAGGATTTGGTGATTGTGGCGAATGCGTTTTGAATAAGGAGATTTACTTATGATAATACAAGAAAAATTATGTAAATCGTTAGGGGTTCAGTTTCTATTTTTATCCGTTGTGGGCATATTTGTCTACACCACTTTTGCCTATGCAGAAAATGAGGAAGAGTGGATGCCGGATCCTGCGCTCCGCGAGGCAATTCGAGAAAAACTTAGAATTCCAGCAGATAACCCGTTGACCCAGGCATATATGCAAGAACACTTAACAAATCTTCGGGTGATAGATAAGGGAATCGTTGATCTTACCGGCTTAGAGCATGCGATGCGTTTGCGTTCACTTGTTCTGCCAAGAAACGAGATCCAGGATATCTCTCCTTTGTCCGGTCTAACAGGACTTGTTTTTTTAGATTTAGGTAACAATCAGATTTCGGACCTATCACCGCTTGCGGGGTTAGAAAATCTTGAATTGCTGGGGTTGTCGAATAATCTAATCGTGGATGTTTCGCCCCTTGCGGGTTTGGTGAACCTAAAAAACCTTACACTTATTGGCAATGAGATTTCGGACCTATCGCCCCTTGCAGGGTTGGAAAACCTTTGGCTATGTGCTACAACGAGTGTTCCTGCTGAAGAGTGGATGCCGGATCCAAATCTCCGAAAAGCAGTTCGACAGAAACTTAGTATTCCTGTGGATATCCCTCTTACACCGACGTGTATAGAACATATGAACAGCTTGGACATTCGTGCAATGAACATTACCAACCTGACAGGATTGGAATACACCGTAAACCTTCGGGTTCTTATTGCTTATGGCAATCAGATACAGGATCTTCGCCCGCTTGCGAATTTGAAAGAGATGCATTACTTAAACTTGGGAGTCAATCAGATATCCGATCTATCGCCCCTTGCGAGGTTAGTCAGCCTTGAAGTGCTGGGATTAAGCGGCAACCAAATTAGGGACCTATCACCGCTTGCAGGATTAACAAACCTTGAAGATCTTTCACTTGAAAGTAATCCGATTTCGGATCTCTCGCCGCTTGCGGGGTTAGCAAGTCTAAAAAAACTTTCACTTAACAGCGATCAGATTACAGATCTTTCGCCGCTTGCGGGGTTAGCAAACCTTGAAGATCTCAGAGTGAGGAACATTACAGAAGACGTTTTCTCTACGCTTCCCCTATCGAAGTGGATGCAATTCGGATACGATGAAACTTGTGACTTAGAGGGTGTCCCGATCCCTGAGCGCGTTGAGAATCGTGAGCATCCCTCGATTTTCGCAGGATTTGGAAATATTATCAACTTACCAAGCCTATCTTGGCGTGAAAACTTAGCGTATCATGACGTATACTTAAGTAGCCTGCCGTTTGGTCGCATGAGGTGGCTTCCAAGCCCTGAAGGTCTAAAAACTTTTATGCATGTTGAATCCGCAAGAAAAGAGCGAGATGACATACTTTCTCGAAACCCAAACATGATTTTCATTGTTGCGATGAACTATTGGGCGGCAAACCTGGGTGAATATCCAGAGGATTGGCAGTATTGGTTGAGGGATGAATCTGGAAATAGAATTACAGAACATGGAAATCCTCTTATTGACTTCACCCAACCAGAAGTGCAGGACTTTTTGGTTAGACGAGCGGTTGCGTTTGCGAAATGCGGTCTTTTTGATGGGATTTTTTTTGATGTTTGGCGCGATGAATGGGGTAATAGGGGGATCGCTCCCTACTACGCATACGATTTAGAAGACGCGGCGATTACACTCCTGCGGCGGATCCGTGAGGGTGTCGATGAAGTTAGAGATGACTTTCTTATGATCGTTAACCCGAATCGTTCCAAGATCCCGCGTTCAGCACCTTATGTAAATGGAATGTTTATGGAAACTATAGGTAATCCTTTATATGGTTACACCCATGAGGAACTTGCTGAGATTGAGAGTACGCTCCTTTGGGGTGAGCAGCATCTAAAAGCACCGCAAATCAACTGGTTGGAAGGGTGGGCATTGAGGACTGAACCGCTTGATAGTCCAAAAAATAAGCAGTGGATGCGGCTTTTCAGCACAATGGGCCTCACACATTCTGACGGCTATGTTTCATTCGCAACTGGGATCTATCTCAGTATTCATACGCATGTCGATGAGATTTGGGATGAGATTTGGGAAGGGCATTCAGATAAGCACGCACGCGGTGAAAAGCATACTCATCTACACCAGCATTATTGGTATCCGTTCTGGGATGCGAATCTCGGTCACCCCGTCGGCGGCGATGAAACCAAAGGGCAGCTCTACGAGAATCAAGAAGGACTGTTCATTCGTGAGTTCACCAATGGCTGGGCGGTCTATAACCGAAGCGGGAAGACACAAGAAATTAGCCTACCGATGCAAGTTACCGGTGTTGAAAGTGGGATCACTGCTATCGAACACACTATCCTTGATTTAGATGGTGAAATATATCTAAAACAGGAAACCGAACCCTTTACGGATGTCAATGGTGATGGCGTTATTAACGTACAAGATTTGGTGATTGTTGCCAATGCGTTTGGTGAAGCGGAACCTGATCTCAATGGTGATGGCGTTGTGAATATTCAGGACTTGGTGATTGTTGCCAATGCGTTTTGAGTAAGGAGATTAGTTTATGATAATCAAAAAAAAATTATGTAAATCATTATGGATTAAGTTAACCCTCGTATCTGTTATGGGGATGTTGGTCTACACTGCTTTTGTCTATGCAGAAGATGCTGAGGAATGGATGCCGGATCCGATTCTTCGAATGGCGGTTCGTCAAGAACTGAAAATAGACGCTGATACGTCCTTGACGAAAGCAGATATGCATCGATTGCTTGTGTTGGCATCAAATAGAGTGGAAATATCCGAAGAGCTCAGCGATCTAACAGGTTTGGAGTATGCTGTAAACCTTCACTCTCTTATTCTTTCAAGACATCGGGTGCGGGACCTGCGTCCGCTTGCGAACTTGACGAACCTCAGATACCTAACTTTCGGAGGGGGTCCGATTTCAGATATAACGCCTCTTGCGGGTCTTGTGAACCTTGAAACGCTAAGTATGTGGAACAACCAGATTGTGGATGTATCGCCGCTTGCGAACTTGATAAACCTAAGAGTACTTCAGTTACCCCACAATCAGATTGAAGATTTCTCACCGCTTGCGGGTTTGGTGAACCTTGAATGGCTGGAAATTCAGCGCAACAGAAGTAGCAATATTTCCGCGATTCCAACATCGAAACTGAAAGACTTCGTATACGACGAAACTTGTAATGTCCCGGACATCCCGATTTCTGACCGAATTGAGAGCCGTGAGTATCCATCCGTCTTCGGATCTTGGGCTTACGTTCCTAATAAGCTGCCAGTCATACTAAGACCAGAGACCTCCGAGATTACGCCGATGGCTTATTTTGATCTCCATTTCGGTTCACCTCAAACGCTTCAGCTCGAATGGGCATTTGGCCAACCCGGTAGTGACGAACGAGTCCGATTGATAGGAGCAGGCATAGCAAATATTGAGGACGCTAAACAACGCCGCGAGGCAATTTTGGCGTTTAATCCAAACGCAATACTCCTTGTGCCGATTCGATATTATAGTGGTCTGTCTGCCCGTTACTATCCTGAAGATGGTGTTTTGCGAGATCTCTATCTTCGGGATAAAAACGGCAACCGTATTATTATAGGAGGTGGGGAGGCAGCGTTAGATTTCACGCTTCCTGAGACCCAAGCATTCGTTTTCGATCAAGTGCGAGCTATCAAAGCGTGTGGGCTATTTGATGGCATCTTTTTTGACCATTGGAGCGGAGGTGCAGGACTCTTGGAATCCCGGACAGGTCGCACACAAGCAGAAGGATATATCGCCCGAGACCGTATTATACAAGGGGCGCGTGCCATCATAGGCGACGATATGTTGATTCTGGTGAACACTGGTGAAAGCAAGATTCCGAGATGGGCAGAATATATCAATGGCACTTTCATGGAAACACACCCCATGAGGGTGGAGGAGATTGAAGGTGTGCCTGTTCATCTCGGTTATACGCGGGCAAACCTTTTGGATATTGAGGACACCTTGGTCTGGTCGGAATCTAATTTTCGCGAGCCGCGTATCAACAGTTTAAACGCGTTCACTATTGATACGGAACCCCCGGATTCTCCTCGCAACAAGCAGTGGATGCGCACTTTCACAACAATGAGTCTCACGCTTTCTGACGGCTATGTTAACTATCTCACGCTATTCGGTAAGTATGGTCCCGAGGTTTATTGGCATCCTTTCTATGACGCGCCTTTGGGTCGTCCTATTGGTGAAAAAGGGCAAAACTACAAAAATAGAGAAGGCGTTGCTATCGAAGGCGTATTTATCCGTGAGTATACCAATGGCTGGGCAGTCTATAACCGTTCCGGTAAGGAACAGCAGATTGAACTCTCTGAGAAAGTATCAGGCGTTGCCAGCGGTGTAGAGGGCAAACGCTCACATATCCTCGCCGACTTAGATGGCGAAATCTATTTGAAATCGGCATTGGGGTTAGAAACCGCTCCTACAACGGATGTCAACGGCGATGGTGTTGTGAATATCCAAGATTTAGTGATAGTCGCGAATGCGTTTGGCGCAGCGGAACCGGATCTGAATGGTGATGGTGTCGTGAATATCCAGGACTTGGTGATTGTTGCCAATGCTTTTGAGTGAAAACAATAGCCGATTATCCGCAAGGAGATGCTATGTATAAAAAACTTTTTTTGTTTATTATTGCTTTGTTTGTAGGTATTAACGCTGCGTATGCCGAAGATGCTGAGGAGTGGATGCCGGATCCGATTCTCCGAATGGCAATTCGTCAGGAACTGAAAATAGATGCTGATACATCCTTAACGAAAGCGGATATGCTCGAATTGGTTGCGTTAGATAAATTGAGACTTCAGATAACGGAAAAGATCAGCGATCTCACAGGTTTGGAGTCTGCTATAAACCTTGAACTGCTTATTCTGGCACAAAATCGTATCCGGGACATCCATCCACTTGCAAACTTGACGAACCTCACATTCTTGGATTTGGGAGGCAACGCCATTTCGGATGTTTCGCCGCTCGCTGGACTTATCCGTCTTGAAGCGTTGGGGTTGTGGAGCAACCAAATTGTAGATGTCTCGCCGCTTGCGAGATTGGTGAACCTAAAAGGTCTTTCACTTAACAACAATCAGATTGAAGACATTTCACCGCTTGTCGCCTTGACAAGTTTGAAGGAATTGAATGTAGCCAACAATGTGATTGTTGACCTTTCACCACTCACAGAACTCATCAATATAGAGGAGCTGCATTCTGAAGGTAATCCGGGCGGTGTTGCCCCGGAATGTGAATTGCCCAGGCCCTCCGTTATACCTCGGATTAAAGACCGTGAATATCCATCCGTCTTCGGATCATGGTCTGCTGTCCGAAACCGTCCACCTATACTGCCCAGACTTCCGTTTCTATCAGAGGATCAGCCTATAGCCTACTTTGATCTTTATTTTTGTTGTCCTGAAACATTGGGGCTTAAGTTCAAAAGTACCAATGTTGGCGTTCATCTGATTGGCGATTTCCAAAGAGCCAAAGAACGGAGAGACGCGCTTTTGGGGTTTAATCCGAATGCAGTACTCCTTGTTCCGGTTATATATTACAGTGGTCCAGAAGATGGTGATCTACGAGACCTTTGGCTTCGGGACGAAAATGGCAACCGTGTTGTAGATAGTTGGGGGGACACGTTATTAGATTTCACATTACCCAAAACGCAAAAGTGGGCAATTGACCAGGCGGAGGCTATTGCATCATGCGGGTTGTTTGATGGGATCTTCCTCGATCATTGGAGTGAAGGGCGAAGGCTCCGAGAGATCCGTTCGCTTGAAGCAGAACACATAGCACGCGATAACATCCTTCAAGGCATTCGTGATACGGTAGACGACGATTTCTTGATAATGGTAAACACCAATGAAGACAAGATTCCGAGATGGGCAGAATATGTCAACGGCACGTACATGGAAATATATCCTACCCTGGAAATACCGTTTAGTGAAATAACAGATGTGGATAAACAATATCGCTCTCTCGGCTATAGCCGTGAGAGTCTTTCAAGGATTGAAGAAACCTTAATTTGGTCAGAAACCCATTTCCGAGAACCACGCATCAATGGTTTGACTGGATATGGGATTGAGGGGGAACCACCGGATTCTCCACGAAATCAGCAGTGGATACGTATTTTTACGACGCTGAGTTTAACACATTCAGATGGCTATGTGGAATATCAATTTCGCTTATTTTCCTTATCTATTAACCCTGGTGGCGGTGAACCTGTTGCTCACTGGTACCCTTTCTGGGATGCAGATCTTGGAATCCCTATAGGTGAAAAAGGGCAACTCTATCGCAACCGCGACGGACTCTACATCCGCGAATTTACAAACGGTTGGGCGGTCTATAATCGCAGTGGCACGGAACAGCAGATTGAGTTCTCTGAAGCGGTGTCCGGCGTTGCCAGCGGGGTGGGGGACCAACGCTCACACGTGCTACCTGACTTAGACGGCGAGATTTATTTGAAATCGGAATCGGCGTTGGAAACCGCTTCCACAGTGGATGTCAACGGCGATGGTGTTGTGAATATCCAAGACTTAGTGATTGTTGCCAATGCGCTTGGTAAAGCAGAACCGGATCTCAATGGTGATGGTGTTGTGAATATCCAAGATTTAGTGATTGTTGCCAATGCTTTTGAATGAAAACAACAACCGATTATTCTTAGGGGGATACTATGTATAAAAGACTTCTTTCGCTTATTCTTGTCTTGTTTGTAGGTATTAACGCTGCTTATGCACAGGAACTGGAGTGGATGCCGGATGCGAACCTACGAAAGGTGCTGCGAGAGAAACTCGGCTTACCACAAGGTACACCGCTGATACCTTCACACTTAGAAGACATCACTACTTTGAAGGTTGCTAAATCTAACATTGCAAACCTTCAAGGGTTAGAACATGCTCAGAATCTTCAAACTTTACATCTGACCGACAGCAGGATTTCTGACCTTACACCCCTCGCAGGATTAACGAAACTCGCAGAACTGAATCTCTCTGCGAATGAAGTTAGAGATGTCACGCCCCTTGCACAGATCTATTTACGAGATTTGAAACTTTCAAACAACCAAATTAGAGTTCTCACATCTTTCAAAAGGCTCTACTACTTACACACCTTGGAACTTAACAACAACCAAATTACAGATGTCGGACCCCTTGCAGGATTAGACTTAATCGCTAGACTGAATCTCGCTGAGAATAGGATTTCGAATATCACACCGTTAGGAGAAATGGATAAATTAAAATCCGTTAATCTATCTAACAATCGAATTGCGGATGTCGGACCCCTCGCAAGTCTCCACTACTTGGCAGATTTGGAACTCACAAACAATCAAATTACAGATGTCGGACCCCTCGCAAGTCGCAGCAATTTACAAGTATTGAAACTCGCAAACAATCAAATTAGGGATATTACACCTATCGGAAAACTTGAGAACTTGGACGTATTAGAGCTGGAAAACAACCATATTACAGATGTCAAACCCCTTAGAGAAATTGGTGCCTTACAAGTATTGGCACTGAAAAACAACCCGATTTTAGATTACAAGCCCCTCGTTTTTTTGACAGAAATAGAATGGGAAAAGACGACTTCTGTCCCGAAACCGAAACTTTCGGTTCGCGAGCGTATCGCATCGCGCGCCTTTCCATCTGTTTTCTGGGCATGGGCGGAAACGATAGGAACTTCTAACTTGCTGACAGATTTCCACACTGGATATCCGGGACCTGTCGCAGCTTATGATTTGTATTGGCATCGTTCTATACTCGGGTTACATTGGGCGAAAACACCCGAAGGTTGGGAGTTGAGCGGCAATGTAGAACGTGCCCAACAGATACGTGACGAACAACTTTCACAAAATCCGAGCAGCGTTCTCCTGATGCCAATTGACTATTTCACCGAACCCTCGGACGCATATCCATTAGATTTCCGCGGATGGATGCGGGATGCGGAAGGGAATCCGCGTGTAGATGGCGGTGTCAATCTTCAAAAGCCCCCTAAAGATGAGGCCATCGATTTCTTGCTGGATTTCACACGCCCTGAAGTCCAAGATATGGTTATCCAGAAAGCCGCCGCCGTCGCAGAATCTGGGACTTATGACGGGATTTTCTTAGACCATTGGCATCCCGATCCCATACTTCACCCAAATCACACCATAGAAACAGAACATCACGCAAGAGATACGCTACTCCAGCGAATTCGAGCAGAAGTTGCCGATGATTTTCTCATATTAGTCAACACCCATGGTACCCCGATTCCGAGATGGGCAGAATACGTCAACGGCGCGTATATCGGATTAGGGTCCGACACAGAACAGCACCGTCGGATTCGGGAAGAAGGCTATACCCGTGAAGACCTCCTATCTATTGAAAATCAGTTGAAGTGGGCCGAAGAACATTTTCGTGAACCCCGTATTAACTGCCTCGAAGGATGGGGACTCACTGAAGAACCCATGAATTCTGGTCGAAATGAGCAATGGATGCGCCTCTTTACAACGATGAGCCTAATCTTTTCAGACGGTTACGTCCTCTATACAACAGCCGATGCACCTGGCGAAACACATTTCTGGTACCATTTCTGGAGTTACTATTTCTGGGGTTCCTATCTTGGTCAACCTGTCAGTGAAAAAGGAAAACTATATGATGAAAACATTGAGGGATTGTATATCCGTGAGTTTCCCAACGGTTGGGCAGTCTACAATCGCAGTGGTAATACCCACACAATCGAGTTGCCAGAACCCACGTGGAGTATGCACTTGGCACGCATGAGCAAGAAACATGGCATTTCCGATTTAGGCGGTGACATCTACCTGAAATAGATAGAGGCATTTGCCGATTTCAACGGCGATGGCACGGTGAACATTCTTGATTTGGTGATTGTTGCTAATGCGTCTGAATAAGGAGATTAGCTTATGTCAAAGAAAAAAATTATGCACCCTTTGCTCCTAAAAATTGTCTCTTTAATAATCAGATAATAATACCGTTTGCGTAACGACAAAGGAGCGTCCGATGCTTAACAAAAAATTCTTTATTTTCAGTGTATTCAGCCTAATCGTGTTATGTGCAAACCTTTCTCCACTTTTCGCAAAGGCACCAACGACCCCCAAAATCCTATTTACCTCCACGCGGGACGGCAATCGCGAAGTCTACGTCATGAATCCAGATGGCTCTAAACAGGTGAACCTCACACAACATCGGGCAGAGGATCTTCAGGCTGTTTGGTCCCCGACCGGTGAGGAGATTCTTTTCGTCTCCGATCGCGATGGCATCCGAGACCTCTATCTGATGAATCCAGATGGGTCTAATGTCCGACGCGTCTTCAAAAAATTCGTTTATAGATACCATCCGACGTGGGCACCCGATGGTAAACAGATCGCTTACATGCACAAGGCGCATGACCTTCGGGCATCCACTATCTACATTGCCACCTTAGGTAAAGAAAAAGAGGAATCCCTCGTGAATGCTCTGTATCCCGCATGGTCACCAGATAGAACAGAAATTGCTTGTTCAGTGGGGGGGCTTGGTCAAGAGGGCCGACTCACACTTATCAATATCCGCACAGGGGATCAGGAACATCTTCTGCCCTTGAAAGAGAGGGGTGGACAATCCTTTCCATCTTGGTCTGCTGCGGGAGATAAACTTGCCTTTTCTTGGAATAACAATCCGCTGCCGCCGCTCGCAGCTGGTGAACATGTGCCCGACGCATGGCTGGACAAGTTGACAATCTACATCGTCAACCGTGATGGCACCGGTCTCCGGCAAATTGTTGATGAAGCGGGGCCTAGGGCAATGGCTCCGGCATTATCGCCAAATGGAGAAGAAGTCCTTTATAAACAGGAAATTAATGGGAGTCTACAAATCTTCAAAGTTGATGTGGACAGCGGTGCTCAGACCCAATTAACACATATTAAGCGGAATTTTGGAGGCGATTGGTTCAATCCGGCATATACCCTGCCCGTTTCACCACAACCCCACTCACTCACCACAATATGGGGAGCCGTGAAGACACACAAACTTCATTGAGATGTCTACGTTTTTCATGCCCTTGTTTCCAAGTAGAGACGGTTTTTCAACCGCATCAGTTCTTAAAAACGCCGCATCAATTCGAGACTCCAAAACCGCGGTTCATTGACGTACCCGGTCAGATTGTTGAAATCAATGCCACCTGTCGGAGATGTATCGTTGAGGATATTGCGCCCGACAAGTGCCACTTCTATATCGCTGGACGGTAATAGACAGGCAAGTCGGACACCGCCCACCAAAAGCCAATCGTCGGCAAACTCTACAGAATCGTAGAGAAAGAATCGGACTCGGCTGCGATATGCCCAGTCCGTGGAAGCGATGAGGCGCAAACCAGCTGGCAGGTCGAGAATATAATGCAGTGCTACGTCTGCAATCCATCCCGGAGCCTGCGGCAGACTGTTGCCATCAATAGCGTAAATTCCATCAGCAATAGGCGGATCCAGCATTGTACACGGCGCACCACACCCCTGTATCGCCAAATTCGGATCGTCAATCCGGGTCTGGTTGTAACTGAGTCCTGCGGAGACCTCAAGTGCAGTCATTGGCATAAAAACCAACTCCGCTTCAACGCCGCGTCCAATCGTGCTATCAGCATTCACCAACCGGTTGAAATTGGTTTCGCCACCCACCGCAGTGAGTTGCTGATCCTGCATAAAGTACTGGAACGCCGCCATATTCAGATGTAACCGCTGGTCCCACAAGCGTAATTTCGTACCGCCTTCAAAGGAGAGAATCGTCTCGGTATCCGCGACCGTGACAGCATCACCAAACAACAAGCGTCCCTGAATGCTCGGTGCCCGAAAGCCTCGCGCCGCGCGGAGATACGTCTGCACACTCGGTGCCACTTGATAGCGGAGGCTCATATCTCCGCTCCAGACGGTGGCTTGGGGGTTCTCGTGGATAGGACCGAGTGGCCCTGCCCCGGTAACAGCAGGTGCTTGCTCCCGCCATGCGGTATAGTCCTTCGCATCATGGGACAATCGTAGACCGGCACCGAGTTCGAGGTTCTCAAGCATTTGGAAGGTCAACGCCGCGAATGCTGCGCCTGCTGTAGATGCCTGCTCTTGTCGGGCAACGCCATCCAAAGCACCCACAGCGAGTGTATCGTAGTTGAAATCCTCCATCTCCACGAACTCCGAAAAATAGTATAAACCGAACTGGTAGGTGAGACGGCGCGCCGCTGGACTCATCAAGCGTACTTCTTGGCTAAACTGTTGCAGGTTCGGAATACCAGACGCGGTTTCAGAAGGGAAGGGAATCTCACCGGGACCGCTTACTGGGAGAAACGCAGCACCGTATCCGCCGTCGATGTCGCCGCGCGAGAAATTAGTCAGTCGTTCAAATCCCGTCAGCGACACCAGTTGGAAGTCCCCAATATCGTAGCGTACTTCAACGCTCAAACCTTGTGTGCTTAGCGTCTGCTCATTACGTCCGTCATGTGCAATACTGCCCCGGGCAAAATCCTGCACCAGTCCACCTTCACCCTTTGATAAAATATTCGCGCGAAACAGGCGGGCGGTACCGTCAAGATCGCGAGCATGGAACTTAAGTCGTGTCTCTAACTCCGGCATGGGTGTCCACAACAACTGTAGGCGACCTGCAAAGTCTCGATGTCCTCCTAAGGCATCATCTTCACCTGTATGTTCGTTGTCCACCCAATCGTCCCGCCGCTGCACAAGCAATGAAAGCCGAGCGGAAAGCACAGACGGAAGGAGTGGTCCCGATACCGCCGACTCAAAATTACTGCTGTTGAATCGACCGTAATTCTCCCGTACGTATCCTTCCAATGTCTGTGTCGGACGCGCCGATTCAAATTTCACAATACCCGCGGGCGTATTGCGTCCAAATAGCGTGCCTTGTGGTCCCCGCAACACCTCAACCCGATCCAAGTCAAAGGCGGGAAATCCCTTTAGCAAGGCGTTTTCAAGCACAACGCCGTCGTAGAGCAGCGAAACCGGCTGCGAAGCGTTGAGGTCGAAGTCCGTATTGCCGAGACCGCGGATATAGAAACGCGGAAAGATACGTCCAAACGACGACTCTATCTGTAAACTCGGCGTGCGGTTCGACAAAAAGCGTACATCCATACCCGATGAGCGTATAGCGTCGAATTTCTCACCCCGAAGCGTCGAAACGGAGAGCGGTACTTCAAAAGATCGCTGCTCGCGTTTACGTGCGGTAACCACGATGTCTTCCAACTGAACAACTTCTTCGGTTTCTTCTTCGGCAACAACCGTTAAACATACCGACATTAGTATCAAAAACGCCGAAACATAAAATTTTCTGCTAAAGTTCATATATTTCTCAAAATAAGATATGTTGGGTTTCCTATGAAACATGGATGTGGTTGTAGAATCTACATCATAATATGGCATAACTACGGACAATATTGTAGCATACTAAACCGAAAAGTCAACAAATAGCGTATTTTTTTAGTGTAGGAGCGATCTCTGGTCGCGATGCATTGTGGTGTATTTTCTTGTAGGAGCATAGGTATCAATTTAGCGGTCCTCCAGGTCCGGTAGGTTCGGAATGTAATACAAGGAATGGATTTAGTCTATTCCCAGACTAAATCCCCTAACCGAACCGGCTCTTACGCGGAAACCTTGAAGACTTCAAAAACCTCTTCAGTCCTGTAAGGGTGGCATGTTTATATCTACAGTGCCTAAAACGCCATGAAAAATCGCTAAATTGACACTTATGGTGTATTTTCTTGTAGGAGCGATCTGTGGTCGCGATATTTACTGACGTTGAAAAAATTGCTTGACATCTGATACAAATGTGTGTCAAAATCCAAAGGAAATAATCTTGAGGGTAATACAGATGAGATGTAGATATCAAAAACCGAGCATTTTCTGGTCTGTTATAGGTGCTGCCATATTATTGCTTACTACACAAGGACACACCGCAATTGACCCCGCCACGGCAGTAGCCGTCTGGCTCTTCAACGAGGATGGCGGCGATCTCGCCAAGGACTTAACGGAAAACGCACTCGATGCGGAGTTCCTGGAACCTGTGAAGTGGACGGATGGCAAATTCGACGGTGGATTGGAATTCAAAAGTGGCGGATTGGTTAACGCTGGCACTTCACCGCTCCTGAACGTCGGCAAAGCAAATTTTTCTATGTTAGCATGGTTCAAGTATTCTAAAACAGCCGACGACTGGCACGCAACTATTATCGAAAAAGCTGATTTCGCCATGCCGAGACACGGCTACCTCTTGTGCGTTCGCGGGAACCTTGATCCGAATAACAAAGGGAAACCGCTGTTTTGGTTTGGATTGGCACAAGGTGCAGGCGTTCATCTCTTTGGAACATCACCTATTAACGATGGGAAGTGGCACCATCTCGCTGCAACTGCTGACCGGAAAGGTGCCATGAAATTGTACCGTGATGGGAAACTGGAGGCTGAAAAAGATATTTCCGCCCAGCAAAAAGAGAATGAGGATAACCATAAATCCTTTACTATTGGTGGTGAAGCCGGCGTTGCCTCCCGAAGTCTTGTGGATGGAGCAATAGATGAAGCGGCACTCTTCAACGTTGTGTTAACTGAGGATCAGATAACAGAAATCGCCGAAAAAGGGCTTGCGCGGACGTTGGGAGCAGAGGCTGTCTCACCAAATGATAAATTGGCTACCACCTGGGCGAAAATGAAAAGGAAATAAGCTTTCCCTTTTGCGTTGAACGTGCTGTTTGGGCTTTCGGGTTTTGGATGAAACGGTAGAATCCACAATTAACGATATACTGTTGCTGGTGGCGTTTGAAACGCCGACAGCGATGGATCGAAATTTTAGAGAAACAGGTGACACATGAACTGGCAACTGGAAACGACTGTCTCTGATGAGCAGGTCAAATTTTACAAAGAAAACGGGTATCTCACTTATGGACGCATCTTCACGAAACCGGAGTTAGACGAACTTCGGGAGTATGTGGACGATATGATCGAGAATTTGCCGGACGGTAGGCGTCCTGAGCAGATGGATGTCCCGCATTTTGAACATCCCTATCTATTCAAATACCTCACACATCCACGCGTGTTGAAGGTGATAGAGCGATTTATCGGACCGGATATCGTCCTCTGGTCGAGCCATTTTATTAGCAAACGCGAAAACGACGGCATGGCAGTTCCATGGCACCAAGACGGTGTCTACTGGGGCGAGTCTCTCGATCCGATGCACGTTATCACAATGTGGTTAGCAGTAGATGAATCGAAAGTAGAAAACGGCTGCATGCGTGTTATCTCCGGTAGCCACAGATCACGTGATCGTCGCTATGAAAAGGTGGATCGCACAAATAATCTCTTCGGAAGCGAAGTTGTTGATGAGGACTTGGACACATCAAAAGTGGTCAACTTGGAATTAGAGGTCGGCGAATGCCATTTCCACGATGCGTGGACAATCCACAATTCGAGTCCAAACGTTTCTCAGAAACGGCGGTGTGGCTACACAATGCGCTACATGCCAGCAGATGTCCGTTATCCCGGGGCAGAGTGGCGGCGCGCACACTATATCTATCTGTTGCAGGGCAAAGATAGAACAGACGGCTTTAATACCTACACGCCTGTGCCAGAATTTTAGCACTTTTAGGACTTACGCAAATTGAAGGGAGGATGAAGCACCTTACAGTGAGAGTATTTGGCTGTATTTAACCCCCTAAATCCCCCTTGTCAGGGGGACTTTAAGAGAAAATTCGCAAGTCTTAACCTTGAGAAAGGACAAATTATGGGTCCCTATTTTGATGTACACTGCCATATCGGTATGACGGTATCACGCGCCCCAACTATAGGACAGAGTGTTGGACGATGTCTCGCGCGGATGGCTTCAGCAAATGTTATCGGCGCGATCCCGTGTCCAACGGGCGGAGGACCGCAGGCACGCGGTGTATTGGATACGCGCGCCCAACACGAGACGGTTGCCAATGCCTGCAAACTCCACCCAGAACGTTTTCCGATCGGACTCGGCAACGTCGAAGTTCGACACGAACAGGCTGGTGTGGATGAGCTCGACAGAGCAATACGAGAAGACGGTTTAGTCGGATTTATGTGCCACCCCGGACTGTCAGGGCATTCCCTCGGCGGTGAGCTGCACGCATTCCTCGAAGTGGTAGCGATGCACAACGGACTCTGCCTATTACATCAGGCAGGCTCCACGCAAAATATCGCAACTTACGCGAGGCGATTCCCGTCGGTAACGTTTATCATTGGACATGTTTCGATGAGCAAAGCAGGACATCTTGATGCTATCAAGCAGTGCGGAAAGCAGGAAAATATCTGGTTCGATGTTGCACAAAAACCAGAAGGTGCGGACGAAAGTTGGGACTTGGTGCACCTTGTCAATCACCTTGGCAACGATAGGATTATGTTCGGCAGCGATCTGCCTTACTACGATTTCCGGTTAGTCCAAGCACAGATTGAGGCGGCGCGCCTTGACGATGAAACAAAAGAGCGGATCGCCTATCAGAATGCGGTGCGATTGGTTCAGCAATTCCGCGAGGATTGGCTACCCACGCTGACACCGATAATACCACCACAGGTCTATTCGGAGAGTGAGATGTGGGATGCAAACGGCGCAAGGTTGCGCTAACTAACTCGTAGAAGCACTCTCCGAATCGCGACGCAACAGTTATTTAACGATTTCAACCGCGCGAATCCGACGGTGGAGCACGAAAAGACAGAGAACCATCAGCGCAAGCACGGTGAGGAGCGACCAAACCCAATGTACAGCATGACTCTGTGAACCGTCAAAGAGTACTGAACCCAAAATCTCGTAGTTTGCCCAAAGCGAGACGACAGCCGTTTTACTGGTGCGGGTAATCACTTTGAGCAGTTGCTGGATGGCAGGCGAGCCAAACCATACAGCGCAGAAACCGATTGTGGCATAGCGAGGGTTTGAAGTCAGCGATGAGAAAAATAGCATCAATAGGCTGGCAGAGAGGATAAGTAGCGCAGAATAGGCGATAATCGGAAAAGGTACCCAATAGTTCTCTTTCAGAAAGGACACGTCCGCTAACAGTGCCTGCTCCAGAAATAGCAGAAGCCCAGGCACCACCGTGAGAAAACCAAGTAGGATCCCAATGACTGCGAATTTCCCGATGAGATAATCTATCCATGAGATGGGTTTTGAGAGATAGAGGGCGAGCGTGTTATTCTTCAGATCTGTAGCGATTAATCCCGAGCCACTGAAAATAGCGATCAGCGCGATGAGAAATGAGGTAGGCGGACCTGTGCCGGGGTTTCGGAATAGGAATTTCTGAAAAAACTCGTTGTCAATGTTAAACAAAAACGCCGTTTCCGGGAACTGATTCTGGATGTAGATAAGGACTGCGTGAACAAGGATGTAGATTGCCGGAGGAATAGCAACAATTAATCGGACAATTTTGCGTTGTGCCAGCAGTTTTAGTTCTGCTTTTGTGATAATCCACCATCGTGTATAATGGTTAGGGTTGAGCGTTCCTTCCCAATGTCGGTAGTTCTGTGTGTGAATAGGCATATTTTTTATTAGTTTCCAGTTATCGGTTTTCAGTTTTCAGTAAAAAGCGGTTGCGTTTTCTAATAACAAACGACCCTTCAAGCGGATGCGTTGGGTAACGGGACAGGGTGTGTGCTTCCTGTCGTCATAAATTAGTTTAGAATTTATAGATTTCAGCCTTCTCTAAGGTGTCTGTGAAGGGACCCTGCTTTTCAGTTTGGACTTCAACCGTGATGATACCTAAAGGCGTATCGCGTTCGGGGTCTTCTTCGATAAAGGCACGTGGGATCTCCGCAGTCATGAGACGATCCAACCTATTCAACTCCTGCGACCAGCGGAGGTCTATCAACCGTCCATCGTAGACTTTCCGATGTTTCTCGCCATTGCGCATAGAGTAGACTTTGACGTTAGTGGTAAAATCTGCTTCAGAGATCGTACTCACACCGACACTCGGACTGAGAATGCTTTGATTCCATATCAACGGCGTACCATTTCTGTCAACCAAATAGATCCTTAAATCAATCCTATCGACACGCGGATCCGCATGGATCGCGATGCCTTCAAAATTCTGAATCTCCCCACTTCCACATGAAAGCATCGCAAGTACGCAGATGCTAACAAGTAAAACGCCTCGATTTTTTAATATAGGCTTGCAGAGCAAGTTAAAGCGAAACACATCAATCCTCCTCTTGTCCGTTTTAGGTGTACTTTACGGCTTCTCATACCGAGCAGTCCGTCTAATTATTATATCTTTTTTCGGAGACAGATGTCAATTCTAAATCTTCCTTGCCTCTCTTTTTGAAAGTGATATAATAATGCCTATGAAACCTACTAAAGTTTTAATCGGTTCAGGAAACCGCGTCAAAATTGAGAGCGTCCGACAAAGTTTCTCAAAATTTTTCAATCCGTTGGAGATTCATGGATTATCCGTTGACTCTGGCGTTGCTGCTCAACCCTTTGATGAAGAGACTTTCGTCGGTGCCAAGAACCGTGCTGAGCAGGCAAAGCGGATCAACGATGAACGGCATCTAAACGCCAACTTTTTTGTCGGTATTGAGGGTGGAGTGCTTCAATTGCATAACAGATGGTTCCAATTTACTGTCATCCACATATTAGATCAACAGCACCGAGAAAGTTTTGGCACAACTGGATTGTATGAACTGCCGGACTGGATCGTTGAAAAGCTATTGGCAGGTATTGAATTGAGCCACATCATTGATGAACTCACTGGAGACTGCAACACGAAAGAGAAACAGAGTGCCAGCGGTTTTTTCACAAATGGTGTAGTGGATAGATTGCTGAACTACACGCAAGCCGTAACTTTTGCCTTGATCCCTTTTCTTAACGATAGCCTCTATTTTCAGCGAAAGTAAGATAGATATTGCCGTATCAAACTTCGGAGGTACCCATGAAAGCCGCAGTATTATATGAAACTGACACGCACTTAAAAATTGAAGAGTTCGACCTACCGCGTCCCAGCGCAAATCAGGTAAGGGTACGACTGGTTGCCAGCGGCGTTTGCCACTCCGATTGGCACGTCGTTAAAGGCGACTGGCCCTTCGTCAGGTTACCTGTTATTCTGGGGCATGAAGGGGCTGGCATCGTAGAAGAAATCGGGAGCGATGTAACCCAAGTCCAAGTCGGTGACCACGTTATCCTCTCATGGAAACGGAACTGCGGATTCTGTGAAATGTGTCAGAAGGGGTATCCGAACCTATGCGCGCTTCCCGCTGACGGCTCCGGTAGACCTACCACAAAAACGGGCGGACGTGAAATCGACCAGATGGCGGGATTAGGGACCTTCGGTACCGAAACACTCGTGCCTCAAGATGCCGTCGTACCGATTGATAAAGACATGCCGTTAGCACAGGCAGCACTCATCGGATGTGGTGTGATGACAGGTGTTGGGGCCGCTATCAATACTGCCCAAGTTTCACCGGGCAGCTCAGTCGCCGTCTTTGGATGCGGTGGGGTTGGACTCAATTGCATCCAAGGTGCCGCGCTCGCTGGCGGTGAACCCGTTATCGCTGTTGATGTCCTTGACAACAAACTCGAACTCGGTAAACAGTTCGGTGCCACGCATACCGTTAACGCCTCCGAAGTCGATCCCGTAGAACGGATTCAGGAGATTACCGGCGGACGCGGGGTCCACTACGCATTTGAAGCGATCGGGTTGATCGGTGAGACGTTCCGGCAAGCGATTCTCTGTACGCGAAGCAGAGGTGTGACGGTCTTCGTTGGACACGCACCGGAGAACACGCCTGTCGAATTTGATGCACGGATGCTGATGCCAGAGAAAATGGTTATCGGTTCAATGTACGGCACTGCACGCCCGCACGTAGATTTCCCACGGCTGGTCTCGCTCTATAAATCCGGACAACTCAAACTCGACGAACTCGTTACGCGCAGCTACCCGTTAGAAGGGATTAACGACGCATTTGAGGCGTTGGCAAAAGGCGAAGTCGCACGGAGCGTGCTTGATTTGACTTAATAAATATGTGCAGGGCAAGTCACACTGACTCCATCACAAAACGAACTTCGTGCCCATCCAGTATTAGGAAAATATCAAACTCCAATTCAGCACCCAAGGATTGTTTCACGGTGTCGACAGCCTCGCGAACGAGCGGTGCAACTTTTGACGCGAGTTCTAACGGCGATAAATCTGTGATAAAATCTAATTCCACTTCCAGTCTACGTTTCATTTGATACTGTTAACCTCGCTATTATGATTATCCACTCTTTTTACTTGACGTTTGTACATCTACTAAACTTTGGACAATTTTTATTTATTTTATAATATTATTTGTTATTGCCGGTTCTTTCATAGGTGGAAATGTTTCCTGGGCTGAATTGGTAATAACAATTTATGGAGGCATTTTTTCATTGATGCTCGACGAAGCACTCAGTTTCCTACAAGAGAAACTATAACAGGGACTGACTTCCATTCCGACAGTTCGCTCATATCGTAAACCTCTGCAGCCTATTTTATTTGCTCAACATCTACTTCAACCTTGATCCATGAACTCCAGCCGTAGAGTTTAGCCATTGTTAAAACAGAGGCTTTCGATTTATTAATCCATTCATTCATAATTTCTTTATTTACATCATCAAAATAACTGACTTGCACGCGAATACTTTCTCCATCTATCCCAGCTACATAATAAATGCTGAACTTATCTTGGGTTACATCATCGCGCTGAAAAAGGTCGTTTAACTGAAGCGCGAGCCATTCTAAACGGGTCGGGATATATTTTTCCAATCCTGGTGCTTTCTCGGACATTGTTAATCTCCCTTTGCCAATTAGACAAATTTAACAATTATGGCGACGACGATGCCTGTAACACCTATAGCGATAGTTACAGACCACTGCAAACGCGTTTCCAATCGGGTTATTCTGTTATGGAGGTCCTCTTTGACTCCCCGAATGTCACCCTTTAGATCTTCTTTTACTTCCTTAATTCGGTTATCCAAACGTGATTCAACCTTATCAACTTCTTCCATTTTTGCTTGGAAGCGAATGAAGTCTTCTTTAGCTGCAGCGACATCAGGAATGTTTTGATCTGTCATAAAGAGCTCCTACAAGAATTCACATGATTTCAAATACAGAGTAGATCCGATTCGTGGTGAGACCACCCAGAACTGGTTTCAATAGTATATCACAAAAACTCAAAAATTACCAATTGGCTACGTCTTAAAACAGTTATTCAAGGATACGTTCCATGCGTTCGCGAATCCACGCTTTGTGTTCAGGATGTGTGTGAATATAAAAAGTGCCATTTTGAATAGCATTATAAACATGCTCCGCAACCTCAGTGGGCGGCATCCCTGCCTCCATCTCGGCACGGACATTCCGTGAACCGCCAATAGTTTCCTGACGTGGCGGTGTTTCTGTCTCTGGATTTTGCAATGTGTCCGGACGGTTTCGAGAGGATTCCAGAATGCCCGTGCGAACCCAACCCGGATACAACACATGTACTTGAATATTCGCTTCCTTTTGCGCCAGCTCATCAGCAAGGGTTTCAGAAAGCACGACGACCCCGTGTTTACTCACCTTATAGATGCCTTCACCACGACCTCCGACCAAACCCAAGATAGAAGCCGTATTTACAATATGACACGCGTCGCCTTGTACGAGCATCCGCGGCACAAACGCTCGGATACCGTGAATCACACCCCACAGGTTAACACCCAGCACCCATTCCCAATCGGCAAGGGTATGCTCCCAGATCGGACGGCTACAGACAACACCGGCGTTGTTGCAGAGAATATGCACCGCACCGAAAACATCCACCGTCTGTTCTGCAAGGTTTTCGACCTCGTCAGTATTTGAGACATCTGTTTTCACAGCCAGAACGTCCGCGCCCTTAGATTTTAAGTCTGTTGCAAGTTCGGCTAACGCTCCCTCTTCAACATCGGCGAGAACGACCCTCATACCTTCCGCTGCGAACCGTTCCGCTAATCCTCTCCCGATCCCACTCGCTGCACCCGTAATCACAGCAACCTTTTGCATGACTCTTAAATCCCTGCTTGACGTTGTTGGTGATATTCTTCCAATGCACGATTTGCATTTACAATCGTCTCTAACTTTTCGACGAGTGCGTCAATGTGTTCACCGGGAAAAGCAAAATAGAAGTCATCGTCGGAGAGCGCGGTATACACGCGGTTGCCGATACACCCCAAGCTGCTCACACTCCGTCCGCCTTGTATGACAGCCGGAACAACCGCACACGTCGGTCGCCCCATAACCCCGTTTTCCGTACCAATGCCAGCAGCAGTGGCGGCTTCTGTTAAGAGCATCATCTGTCTCGGCGTGCCGGAGATAATAACGACATCAGGTGTGTTAGTGGCGTTTGCCAAAGGCGCGTAGACTGCGCTTTTGAAAGGGTTTTCCTGCCGTGGAATGCCGGGGACTTCCTCCATAGCGATATAACCGAGTTCCCCCATCAGTCCGAGCGTATTTTCGAGTTCCTCCATCTGTGCATCCGGGAGTTCAACGTTGTGTGTATAACATCCGATTGGACAGTTGTAATGGTCGGATGCTTCGGTATAGAAAGTTTTGCCCTCTGCTGCGCGTCGCCAATAGGTGCAGCCAGAGGCCTCCGTTTTCTCTACACGGGAGATGCTATTGGGTTGCGTATCGTGAAATGTTACGGCAACAGGAGGCGTTTCCAGATTGAGTAACTGCTGAATTTGTTCCGACATATTTCTCCTTTACAGCCAAAATCCTAAAGTAAAAACAGATAGTTTATATCACCTAAAATATTCGTGGACTGTTATTTTATCTCTAAAACCAGTTTTTGACAACGGAATAATTCGTGAAAATCCCATAATTAAAAAATCTGCTGGAGTTTATCTGAAACCCGATTGGGCTGTCCGACGAATCGGAGCAAAACGCAATCGTTAAAAAAATTGAATTGGAGCAAACTGCCCTTCGGTGGGTTCCGCTCAGCAGAACCACGCTTCAGTAATCCGTGGTGCGGGTTGATGTACACCTTTACTCTGTTTCGGTGGAGGTTGACCCTGCATATCCGCAGCGAGTGTCCATATCCGATAAAAAGTCTCTAAGGTATCCACACCGGCACGCGCATCATTTTCAACAAGTGCGTTGACCGTTTTATGAAGTTCATCCATCCGCGCGTCCGGGTGTATCCATGTATAACTGAAAGCTGCTTCATCAAGCGTGAGTGAAAGTGCTTTCGTCTCAGGACGGTTGAGCAGATATGAACCCGGCGGAATTAAAAGCCGAACGGCATACTGCACGGGATCCACGTGATACACAAGGCGATGCGTATCAACAAACTGGCAGATCTCAAAATAGTCGTCTAAGGTTGTCCACGGCGTAAACGGTACCCACGTCGGACGGAGTGTGATACCGGCATCCTGAACGATGTCAATTGCGGTTTCGACATCGGTGCGCGTGTGGTATTTCTCCAAAATCGTTAAGACCGTCTCACTCAGCGATTCCACAGCGGAGATAATAAACCGACATCCGAGGTGCGCGAATTCCGGGAAATGTTTTCTATGCTTCAGGATATGCTCAATCTTTGTCGTAAAATCGAAGGTCAGATTCGGATAGATTTCATGCATTTCACGGAGGATGCGAAGCCCGTGCATCGGTCCATTGAGGAAATCGGGATCGCCGAACGTAATATGTGTTGCTCCTTGTGCTACCTGCTCCTGTACCTCAGCAAGGATGGCATCGCGTTGAACAACGAAAAATTTGCCATTGTAAACCGGCGGTATAGGACAGTGTGTGCAGAGATGTTTGCACCCGTGGGTCGTCTCTGTATACCCGACGGTTCGGGTTTCGCCATTATCCTCAAACTGGGCATACACCTCTAACGGTGGTAGTTTCGCAGCATGAAAATCAACCTTCTGCGTCTCAATCTGTTCTCCCTCCACAACAGATTGCACCAACTCGACGAGTTCCGTTGATGCTGTGTTAGCGATACAAAAATCGATACCTTGTGATAGCAGATAGTCGGCGTTGAGCGTCGCATAAAGTCCGTACATACATATAGAGACATCCGGATTGATTTGCCGGATACGGTGCAGGAGATGAACACCGAGCCGTAGTGCTGTGTGCATCGGAACGGAGATGCCGATAAACCGGGCGCGTTTGACTTTTTCAACATCCAGAGGTTCAACAGCAATATCAATTGTGTCGGGTGCGAATCCTGCTGTCTCGAGTGCGCGGTATGGACGCGTAAGTCCTGCGGGTCGGTGTCCGAGTTCGTAGCAGGAGATCAAGAGTATCGCGCCAGGGGCGTGCATCGCTGAGGAGATCCGCGCTTCGGTTTTCATGTTCAATAGAATAGCATATAATCATGGAATTTGCAACGGAATGTTGGAGGCAGGATAGGACTATTTCGTTTCTATTTTTTATTGGAATTTTGAAAATCCAAACTCGATACACCGATTATCCACCCGCCTATAAATCCTTAAAAATTTTTACCTATTCCTCAAAATTTTTTGGTAAACGCTAAAATTATTTCCCAATTCGTGAAGATATACTTCTTGATGCCATCCGTGATTCACCTAATGTTTACGGTGTTTTACAGCGGATTATTGACATTGGCATATTTCTTGCACATATTCTTAACCGAGACGGTATTATCTCAATAATGGTATTAGTTTCCTCTTTTGCAGTTTCCGATAGGCACGAGAAACCTCGTCCAACAAGATTTTGGGAATGATCAGGCGAGGCATGGGAACCTTACGAAACAAAAATCCGCATCGGAGGAAATGCGCGAAAGATATTGGCTCCTCTTCAAAATTTGCTGGATAGCCACTTAAATTCAGATAAAAATTGAGGTAAAATAAAAAATGTTGTAATTTGTTTTCTTTTTTGCTATATTACCTTTTGGCATCCGTAAAAACCCTCTATAGGTGGTTCGGCGAGTGTGCAAGACTCCCGAACCGCGGCACTGCCAACCAGGATTGCCAGTGCGTGTTTAATTATATCATATATCTCTTTTGATGTCTCTGATATTTTAAGCAGCCTCGCAACTTTTACGTGATTTTTCTCGGAGAATCAGGTATGATTGCGAATGGACGTTGGAGACGGATTACCGAAGTAGTTCCTGCTACCTCCCGTCTCCGCCATCTGGCAATTGGGTATGCGTCTGAGAAGACAACGTCCAAACACCCCAATTTTTCTGGTTTTCTGATGGTGGGCTCTATACTTTGCAGTCGCTTGCTGCGTGCTGGTTTCGTTGGCGATGTGCTGGGAATTAGCGCGTGAAAGGATTCATTTTTCCCGAAACGCTCCAAACCGTACTCGGAGACCTCACCCAAAGCAGACAGACCGTAATCCGCAAGGAGGAATAAAATGAGGATAGATTCGACTTTTTGTCTTTTAGTGTTTTTTATGGCAGTGTTGGTCTTCAGTACGCCTATTATTACCCTGGCACAGCAAAATTCAGAACTGGCAGATGCCGTGGCTGCTGCTGAACAAGATGCCAAAGCCGATATCAATCAAGGTATGTGGGGTGCTGTTGGTTTGCTGTGTGGCTGCTTCACGGTTCCTATAGCTTATTTCTTCCAACCGCCTCCACCTGCAGCGCGATTCGTTGGAAAATCGCCAGAATATATCCGTATTTATACACAAACTTACAAAGCAAAGGTCCGTAACCGCCAAACAGGTCCTGCTATTCTGGGCTGTTTGGTCGGAAGTCTCACTTATGCGTTAATTAATGCTGTATCTGGACAATGAAAATAATAGAATCTCTCCTGCCGCATCGACCTCCATTTCTGATGGTCGAATCAATCGTTGGATACATAGGCGGTGATGTTCCTATTCTCAATGCAGAGCGACCCGTTCGTCGCTCTGAGCCCGTATTTTCCGGTGCTGAACCTACACTGTACTGGCCATCGGTGTACATCATTGAAGGGTTAGGACAATGCTGCAGTCTTTTGCATCTGATCTGGATGTATGAGCGTAAGTGTGTAGCGAATGCATTGGGGACAAAAAATGTTAGTGATCTCTTGATGAGTACAGAAAGTGCTGAGGGGGACTGTTCCTCAGAACAATTATTAGAGATTTTTGGGGATAGCACAGTGAATGCCGCTTCCAGAATAGGTATGTTGGCTTCGGTAGATATCGAGATCGTTGGTCGAGTTCGGGCTGGTGAATTGGTTGAATACAAAGTGGAACAGGCCCGTGTGATTGAAGGGTTGTCCCGCTTCGCGGTGCAAGCGTCTGTAGAATCAAGAATCATTGCCCACGGCACGATAGTGGGTGCGCAATTGGAGAATTATTTATGACGCGCTATTTCGATGTAGTCATCATTGGCGGCGGCCTTGCAGGGTTGACATTGGCACTTCAACTGCGGCAGACACTTCCCTCACTCAGTGTGACGGTGCTTGAGCGGCACCGATACCCTGTCCCTGAAACAACTTTCAAGGTTGGCGAGTCAATGGTTGAGGTCTCCTCTTGGTACCTCCGAGAAACGCTCGGATTAGGCGATCATCTGCTTGCGTCACATCTGCCCAAGTTTGGGTTACGTTTTTTTATGAACAACTCGGACAATAGGGATCTGGGGTGCCGTCCGGAATATGGTCTGCTCAGAATTCCAGAAGATATGCCCACTCAACCAAAGATGAACCTTCCCGGAATCCATTTGCCAACATACAACATTGACCGGGGGCGTTTAGAGAACTACCTTCTGGAGTGCTGTCGCAAAATTGGGACTGAAGTTATAGAAGCTTGCAAAGTTAAAAGTTTGAATCTCGGTGACCCACATGAACTTGTTGCTGACGCAAGCACTTCCGATTTGAAGATTAACGCTCGTTGGGTTATTGACGCAACCGGACGTGCAGGGTTCCTCGCGCGTCGTTTGAAACTCAGACAGACGCAAGGACATACGGTCAATGCTGCATGGTTTCGACTCGCTGGACGAATTGATCCAGATCATTGGACCGAGGATGCAGCGTATCACAGCAGGACACGCCCAGGCTTGCGTTGGCTTAGTACGAACCATTTAATGGGAGACGGCTATTGGATCTGGCTGATTCCACTGCCAAGTGGAGCCACGAGTGTCGGTATTATGGCAGATCCTAACCTGCACGCCCTTGAGCAACTCAACCGATTTGAAAAAGTGTTGACTTGGCTCAAACCCCGGGAACCGCAACTATCTGAGGTTGTCAGTTCTATAGAGCATCTGGACTTTCACGCAATGAAAGCGAGATCTTATCTCAGTCGACGTACGCTCTCGGTGGATCGTTGGGCACTCTGCGGTGAATCTGCTTTTTTTATAGATGCCCTTTATTCACCAGGCGGAGACTTTATCGCTGTTGGCAACACCCTCATCACACAGATGGTTGCGGCAGATTACGCCGAAGATCGACTCCGATTCGCAATTCTTGCCAAATTTGGTGAGGAGTTGCTTAATGGTATGTACCGGCACTATTGTGGGTTGTATCACGGGAACTACGCGTTGATGGGGAGACCCGGAACCATGCTACAAAAGGTGGCATGGGACACTGCCGTTTACTTTGCTTACAATGTCTTACTTTTTTGTAACGATTATTTCTGTGACCCTCGGTTTCACCAGATGATTAAAAAGGAAAATGCCTTATTGGAGAGCCTGCAGCAACGGATGATACACCGTTTCAAACGGTATGAAGCACCAAGAAACTCTTACGCTGGGCACTTTATTGATCAAGCCTGTGTTGAAGCCGTTCAGTCGCTCTATTTGTCCAGTAAAGACCGTTTGGAAGATGCTGATGTGCTCAAGGTTCGGTTAGAAGAAAACATAAAAATTTTAGAATCCTTTAGTAACACGATAGAGGAGATTGTGAGGTGAGTACACACGCTGATCGCGTACAGGTGCGGTTATCTCAATTATTCCGTGATATACCACAGCCTTCGCCTATTGATGTCCATCAAAAAATATATGAGCGGGTATCGGATGCACGTGCATACTTTTTGCGTGGATTCAGTGAAGCACTGAAGGTTCCACCGGAAGCACTGCCTCAACTTTTGCAGGTTACGCCATTTCAAGGACGTGGTTTCGCAATTGAAGGTATGGCTATGGCACTGACCTTAATGGATGAATTAAGCCCAGTACGACATAGCAGGCTCTGTGTCTTATTTGATGATATATCTGCTGAAGAACAGACCCTTGTTGCGATTGGTGTCGGATGGGCAAGTGCGCGCTTGGGCAAACCGCTTGACTGGTCACCGACAGTGTTAGGTTCACATTATATGTCCGCAGTTGTAGATGGATACGGCTTTCACCAAGGCTTCTTCCATTCCGAGCGGTTCACAGGCAGAGGATTTCCTATGAACACAGGCGAATTAAGCACTTTCTATGATATTGGTCTCGGACGGGCATTGTGGTTTGTTCATATCGGTCGCGTTGAACCTATTGTACACACGATTGACGGATTTTTACCGGACCGACGCAAACAACTTTGGCGTGGTGTCGGTACTGCTTGTGCTTTTACGGGTAATACAAAATATGCAGCGGCACAGATGGGTGAAGCCGCCGCAAAGTTTGGGTCTGATTTCCGGATAGGATTAGAAACTGGCAAGCAATTGCTACAGAGTCTCGCTAAACAAACGGAGAAAATAAAATGAAGAGAAGAGATTTCTTAATCGGTGGTATGGGGGCATTGGCAGCCGGGGTCTCCGGTTGCGCAGGCATTGGTCAGGTGATTGCTCCGAATTGGCCCAATATTACTCCTTTGCAGATGGATCGTTTTTTGACAAGTCTGGATGGTTCCATGAATCAAATTACAGAGAATCCGGAAGGGGGACGTTTTCTCAGTGAGTTTCAAGGGCAGCCCCCCAGCGAAAAAGATGCCCAGTTTTTTCGGCAAGGAATGCGATCTCTCCTGCTCGCTGGTAATTTCGGTGATTTATCGGTGGCGGGACAGGTGCATCCGGGTGTTCAAAAGCGGCTTCAATACTCCGCGCCTGAGATGGATGCAGCAGTCTCTGGCGCAACGGATGAGATAAAATCACTGTCTCCAACGGAACGTGCCGATATGCAGTCTGCACTGCGTGAGGATGCCACACTCGGGGGGCGTGTGCTTGAAGTGATTGACCTTGAAGCGGTTGCCGTTGGTGCATCTAACCGTCGCCGGATGCAGTTGCATGTTATGGGCAAGCACATCGTCGAGCGTTTGAAGCATTCCTCGGACATGTTCATTAACGAATATGTGACCAAATGTGAAAAACTTACCGCCGTATCGGGGTCTGCCGCTGAGACACAGCGATTCATGGCAGCGCGTATGGGTAAAGCCGCTTTTAAAGCACGGGTTCAGGAAGCAGAAAACGCGGCACGGTACTGGCAAGTTCAGGAACTCGAGGATATCCCGATTGGCTACCAACTCGTGGCGCAAGAGGCTGCAAACAACAATAGTAAATCCGACAACTCTCACCAGGGGAAACCCCAACCACAAGAGTTATCGAAAAAAGAAGATATAGCCACGCAAGGTAGTACTGTCGCAAGGGATTATTGGTACAGAGTAGGTGTCCGTATGCTTGGAATCGGTGCCGTTACTACTGCAGTCGGTTGGGTACTAATTGGCATTGGAGGTGGTCCGGACGCTGCTTTGGAGACTTGGGCCGGCAATGGAGATAGTGGTGTAGGAGCTCTGGGAGTGGTACCTGGAATAACCGTTGGGCCTATTATTTTGTATATGGGGCTTGTTACCCTCCTCATCGGATCATTATCAACATAAATGATGGTCCATGAAAATCGTAGTCACTGGGCTCAGGGCATACTGTGCCTTGGGCGAAAACATTGAAACACTCTGGAATGCTGTAGAACAATGGAAAAACGATATTGTACCCATCAATCGCTTTAACGCTTGGATTTTATCAATCAGATCGTATCGTTACCAACAACATTATGTTTTCGATTTTCAGACAATCAACTGGAGTTGGTGTGCAATCACAACGCACATGACTCAACAGTGAGGTATATTATGAAAAGAAGAGATTTCTTAATCGGTGGTATGGGGGCACTGGCGACCGGTGTCACCGGTTGCGCAGGGATCAGCCAAGTTATTGCCCCAAGTTGGCCCAATGTTACGCCTTTGGAGATGAATCGTTTTCTAATTGATTCGGTTGACCCCTCCCAAACCTAAAGGATTGGGATTCCTTTGACGGAACTCCCAAGTGGTTCTTTTAGGTTATACCACGACGTCCATTTGACGTTCTGCGATACTGGCTTCTCTGACTCCCTTCAGCGTCGCAATCGTCCAGACGTTATCCTTGGGAGCTTGTTCGGGTTTAATCCGAACCGACACGAGTGTAATCTCGCGGTGCGGGTCATCTGGCACACTACGGAAAATCACTTGAACCTTCGTGACCGACCGATACTTCTGGCAAGTATTTCTTGCTTCAGAACTTGAAATCTCAACAAAATCTGAACCTCGCAAGGTTTCAGGAATATCGTATCTTTCAACGTATTCGGATTTTGTGATGTTCGTTTTTAATGGATATTAGCCATAGTCATTCTGTCCTTGTAAGAGGGTGATTGAGACCAGTAGCAAGGTAGCTACTGCTTACACGTCTCAATCAATGACTATGTTAATTATACTACATTTTTGACGAAATGTCAACTCTTTTTTTAACTATAGCCCCATGGTCTAATTCAATAGGGCGGTTCTGTATCCCAAAGCTAAAGCATTGGGTTTTAGAACCGAAAACGTAGATAAAGCAATGAATCGCATTGTGGAAAACCCAGACGGAGGACACGCTATCAGTAAACTTCAACAGAAACCGATGAGTGAAGAAGACGCGCAGCTGTTCCGTCAAAGTATACGCTCTCTCCTGCTCGTCGGCAATTTCGGTGATTTATCGGTAGCAGGCCAGGTGCATCCAGGGATGCAGAAAAGGCTTCACTACTCTGCTCCGGAGATGGACGCAGCCGTTCAGGGGACAGTGAATCAGATGAAGTCGCTGTCTCCGACTGCACGAGCCGATATTCAATCAGCTCTCCGTGAGAATCCCACGCTCGGTGCCCAAACGCTTGAGGCAATGGACCTTGAAGCGGCTGCTGTCGGCGCATCTAACCGTCGCCGAAAGCAGCTGCATGTGATAGGCCAACATATTATTGATCGTTTAAAGCATTCCTCAGACATGTTTATTAACGAATATGTCACCAAATGCGAAAAACTTACAGCCGTATCAGGTTCCGCTGCTGAAACGCAGCGATTTATGGCGGCTCGCATCGGGCAGGCAGCTTTTAAAGCCCGGCTTAAGGAAGCAGAAAACGCCGCGCGGTATTGGCAAAGGCAGGACATTGAAGATATTCCTATTGGTTATCAACTGGTGACAAATGAAGGTGTAAACGACGAAAATTCGCCAGAGAATGCCAGCCAAGAACAACGCAAACCACAACAATTGCCGAAAACAGAAAATATAGCAAAACAAAGTGGTAGCGAGCCAAGCGATGGTTGGTACAGAACAGGTTTATTTATGCTTGGGATTAGTGGTGTCGTCTTTGTGAGCGGTTTGGGACTAATCGCAATTGGTGGTGGAGACATAGATACAGGAGTGGGCAACGTTGGAGCACTTATGACCATCGGAGCTGTGTTATTTGCTGCGTTTAGTTGTTGTATTATCCTCCTCGGAGGCATTATAGATATATTTGATGGTCCATGAAAATCGTAGTTACTGGGCTCGGGGCACGCTGTGCCTTGGGTGAACACATTGAAACACTTTGGGATGCTATAGAACAAGGCAACAGCGGTATTGCACCCATCCATCGCTTTAACGTTGGTACGTTTGATACCCAGTTAGGGGCGCTGGTGTCTTCGGGCAATTGTTACGCTACTGAAGAACAACGTCTCTTGGCTTACGGGTGTGCTGCAGCCACCGAAGCACTCCAATATGCCAAAATTGGCAATAGGGATCAAGTCGGCTTGGTGCTTGGGACCTGTAACGGATTGCTGGGGAGAGATCTACACAGCGTAACCACCGATCTCGCGAACGCCTTGAAACTCGGAGGACTGGCTATCACCCTTTCAACCGCGTGTGCATCGTCGGCGCATGCGATAGGATTCGCTGCAGATTTAGTCCGACAGGGTGTTATTGCGTCTGTGCTTGCGGGTGGCGTAGATATTCTCAGCGCAGAGATTTTCGCTGGCTTTCACAGTCTCGGATTGCTCTCTAAACACCCGTGCGCGCCCTTCAGCACGAATATGGGAACCACCCTCGGTGAAGGGGCTGCGTTTATGCTTCTTGAATCTGAATGCTCCGCGAAAGCACGGGATGTAACCCCTTTGGCAGAATTCATGGGATATGGGTTTTCTGCCGATGCTTATCACGATACAACCCCCATCCCGTCAGGTTTAGGGATGGCAAAAGCCCTCTTGGCTGCAGTAGAAGATGCTGGTCTTGAACCTGAGACGATTGACTATCTCAATGCACACGGCACCGGTACAGCCGCGAACGATGCGTCCGAATGGCGTGCGATCCAGCGCGTTTTCGGCGATGCTGCTAATCTATTACCGGTGAGTTCAAGCAAGAGTTTCCTCGGTCACGCGCAAGGTACTGCCGGTGCTCTTGAGGCGATTGTAACTTTGATGGCGATGAAGCACAAAGTTGTACCGCCCACCATCAATGTTACGCAACCCCGCCGCAACGCGCCGACGGATCCTGTTGCAGAACCAAAACCGAGACCGTATATGATACGGCACGCTGTATGTACCAATGCTGCGTTTGGAGGTGTCAATACTGCCTTAGTTTTCGGGGGTGCAGATGGAACACTACGCGACGAAAGAAAAGCCCCGCGTCCCATTAGCCTTGCTGGCACGGGTATAGTTCAGGATGACCATCAGGTTAACCAATTTGCGCCGCGCCCTGAACTGCGAGGCATAGATATGTCAGCACGCCTTCTCGCCAGTGCAACCGGTACCGCCTTAGCAGATGCCGGAGTCCGAACGCGAACGCCAGGCTGCGAAGGGATTGGGCTTTTCGTCGGTCAGACCCGCGTCTCGCCAGAGAGTGTCAAAGCCTTTGAGAAAAGCGTTCAAGCACGCGGATTAGCGCACCTCTCTGCATCGGCTTTTACGCGAATGGTCTGTAATTACGCAACCGGTGTTTGTTGTAGACTTTTTGGATTAAAAGGTCCCACAGCGACACTCTCAACTGGAGTGGACAGTGGACTGACCGCTCTTATTTTGGCAGCAGACCATCTCGCCTGGCGTGATGATGTTAATCACCTATTGGCTGCAGGAGTTGACGAACCGGACGCATCGGATAATTATGAAAATGGAGCTGCCAGCATTCTTCTTAAAGCGGGAGAAGCGTCGGCTCCTATGAATCTAACCGGATGGGCACTCGCAACAAATTGTGGATTAGCAACTGAACGGGCATTGGCGCAAGCATCTCTCAACCGCAAAGAGGTTGTGCCGATGGCTGTTCCGGGACCCCCTACCGTTGCTGGACTTTGGGCAGTTATCGCTGCTATAGATGCCTTAAAAGCAGGCGAACAGGGTCCCTTTCTTATTAGTAACCGAGGTAAAGGATCTGTCGGCGCAGCTGTCATTCTGGAAACTGGGAGCAAAGTATGCGACCTGAACTAAAAGAAAAAATTGAACATCGTGAAAATACACTCAATCGGGTAATTGAACTGTTAATTTCCGGTCTGCAACTTGATCGTTCTTATGAAGAGTTAGACCCAGATACACCGCTTTTCGGTACTGGGCTCGGGCTTGACTCCGTAGATGCTGTCGAGATCGTTGTCGCTTTGGAATCGGAATTCGGAGTTTCACTGGATGACGGTGATAGCATGTTCGCCTTACGCACAATTAATTCCCTTGTGGATGTGGTACTGCGTCAAAGTGAGGGTAATCTTGATGATGGAAACTGAAGTTAGTTATCACGCCATTCGTAACTTGGTGGCTTTTGCTGAGGAACCTGAGCTGCGTTGCCTGCAGTTGACAGGCAGCCAAGCCTTTGATGCGCTTGATGCCGTATGTCCGTGCGATATTTTCCTCCAAGATGGGCAGATGAAGCACACATTGCTGCTGAGCGATAAGGGTATCCCTTTTGCCGATATCTATGTTTGCCGAGAAGGTGAGAATGCTTATCTGATTGGCTATGGATCCGGTGCTGATGAGATTGCTAACTGGATTATCCATCACGCAACCGGTATTACCGATTTTTCAATCGTCGATCTCGGAGCGTCATACGATAACTTAACAATTGATGGTCCCTATGCATGGGAATTGTGTGCGGAGGTATTCGGGCCTGATATGCTCGGTTTACCCTATCTGGGAATGCTGGTGTTGAATGAAATTCTTGCGTTTCGTGCAGGTAGGACAGGAGAGTATGGGTATCACCTATTGGTGCCAACCGACCAAAAAGACCGTTGGGTCGAGAATTTGCTTGCTACGGGTGCAGCATTCGAGATGGCACGCGCCGATGAGTCCGTCCGAGCCCAATGTGTGTTAGAAAATTTCTTCTTTGATATCAATAGGGAAGGTCAGTATAATCTCACACCTTTGGAGTTGCAGCTGCAGTGGCGGTTGTCCTCACAGAAAACCGCATACCCCGGTGCTGAAGCACTACACACACTCCGACACTCTGGATGGGCACGTAGGCTCACCTGTTTTACTACGCCTGACCCTGTAAACGCTGATGCGGAAATTACCTGTGATGATGAAATCGTGGGGCATGTTTTAGTGGCAGGATATTCGCCTGCGCGAGGGGATTACGTCGGTAAGGCATTGCTCAACGAACCGTATTGGCACGCTGGATTAGATGCTTTTCAAGTGGGTGGCATTCCTTTAAAGACCATCTCGGCACCAGCTATCAATAACCTTAGTTTGAAAGTTAGCCCATACCGCCACAGTTTTCACACGCGATCGGAGGACTTGAGCTGATGCGTTGGGAGAGTTCAACTGTGTTAGTCACGGGTGCTTCTCGAGGATTGGGAAGGTTCATCGCTAAAGCCTTCGCCGCCGAAGGTGCCTTCGTCGGGATTGGTTACCATCGCTTTGACAAGGGTGCCGAGCAAACACTTGCCGAAATCCACCGGATGGGTGGAGATGCTGCGCTGGTAAAAGCAGATGTGAGCGATGCTGAGGCAGTTGATAGGGCGATTAAAGCCTTCCTTGTTCAGCGTGATGGTATTGATGTTTTGGTAAACAACGCTGCTATCGTTGATGATAAACCTTTCGCGCTCATGTCTGCAGAGAGTTGGACAGCAATCCTGGAAACCAACCTCGGCGGTGTTTTCAATTGTTCACGCGCCGTGGTCCGTTCAATGATGGCAAAAGGTAAAGGTGCTATTGTAAACATCGGCTCTGTAGCGGGGCATATTGCCAGCCCTGGACAAGCCAATTACGCAGCCGCTAAAGGTGGAATTATGGCTTTGACGCGTACTTTAGCGGTTGAACTTGCCCCCAAAAGTATCCGCGTTAATACTGTCGTACCTGGACTTCTAACAGAAGGCATGACTCAGCGAATGAGTAGACACCTTGCTGAAGAGAAGCGATGCCATATTCCCTTAGCCCGTTTTGGAAACCCCGAAGAAGTCGTTCATGCTGTGCTTTTCCTCGCCTCAGATGATGCGAGTTATATCACAGGTCAGCAGTTAGTCGTGGATGGAGGGTTGTCTCTGTGAAAACAGCACTTCTCTTTAGCGGATTGGGCGACCCGACGACTCGCACTGTCTTGCAACAGGAAATGGCACAAGATTCTCCGTTGATTGAACGTGCGCTTCGTGCCAGCAACTGTACGGCTGACTCGCTTTTTTCTGATGGCGGACGCATGCTGCAGTTAAGCGATGTAATTCAACCCTTGCATATTGCTTTGGCGTTGACACAAGCACTCAGGGCGCGGGAAAAGGGCTTTGCAGCGGATTTCTTTGCTGGTCATTCTCTCGGAGAAGTCGCAGCATGGGCATTCGCGGGCGCGATGTCCCCTGAGGATGCTGTCGAAATCGCTGCGGTTCGCGGGCGATCCATGGGGGCCGCGGCGCGTATCTATGAAGGCGATATGCTCGCGCTAACTGATATTGATGCAGATGGGGTGCAACAAATGCTGACTATCGGACAGACACACGGTCCGTTGAGTGTGGGAGCATACAATGCCCCTCGAGAAGTCGTCCTCACAGGAACACTTCCGGCATTACAAGCAGTCGCGCCTCTCTGCCAATCCCGTCGTTTAAACGTCGGTGGTCCCTGGCATAGTCCGCTTATGGAAGGAGCAAAACCGGAACTTGCCACTGTGTTAGGGTGTCTCTGCGTTAAACCACATATTCGTCCTGTCGTCTCCGGACTTAACGGTGCCTGCATTAATGACACAAAAGAGATAGTCCCTCAATTTCTGGCACAACTGACTGAACCGTTACATTGGACAACTGCTCTCGCCACCTTAGATGCGTTAGGCGTTGAACGTTTCGTGATAGCGGGTCCGGGCAGAACGCTCCGTTATTTGGTACGTCGTAATCTCCCCCAAGCAAAAGTAGCGTTGATATGAAAAGTAGTCCTAAACGCCTTTACCTAACCTTGTTCACGGAGACACCTTTTGAAAGATAGTAGAAAATTCCTTATCGGTGCCGATGTCATAGAACACCTGATACCTGAGCGACATCCAATGATTATGGTCGATCGAGTTATTGATTATCGGAGTTCGCCGCGACTCCAACTATCTGCCGAACGCTATGTGTCTGCTAACGAACCGGTATTTGTCGGGCATTTTCCAGATTTAAAATTGTGGCCCGGTGTTCACACGATTGAGGGACTCCGACAATGTTGTGTACTCCTTGATGTCATTTGCCAATTGGAAGAAATAGGGATGCTTGGTGGACTTCTTGAGCTTCAAAGGGACCGCATGCTACAACCTCAAGTGGACCAAGTTCTGTGTCAACGTGTGCTTGATGCCCTACAAAGGATACGTCAACTTGAGCAATCGCCGCTTAGATTAAGCGTAAAACTGCTCGCTCCAGTTTTCGCGGGGTGTATCATTGCGTATCAGGTCTATCAGAATACCTCAGACATGCACAGTTGGTCAGTGCAAGCCGAAGTCAATGGGCAAAGCGTCGCGAAAGGAGAAATTGCATGTCTATCCTTCGCTGGATAACGTTGCTGCTGACACTGCTCGTATGCGGCTGTAGCAAGGAATATCTCGTTTGGTACGGTCATAGTCCTGACCGTCTCCACCGAGTAGAAGTCATTGAAAAAGATAAGCGTCAACAACTGAAGTTAGACGCAACACTTTCGCAACCTTACCTCGGCGTGGCCCTCGAAACCATCGTCTTTAGTGAAGATTCCCGACACTTTGCCTATGCTGCGGAGACAGAGGCGGGTTGGATTGTAATAGTTGATGGCGTGCAGAGCCGCCCATGGACAGGTATCGGAGGGATCTTGTTTGGCCCGGGACAGAAATTTGCTTATGTCGCCTCTGATTTAGGAGGTTGGCGAGTTGTTCTTGAAGGTGTCCGAAGTGCTTCTTTTGAGGCGGTGATGCAAAATTCGCTTACTTTTTCACCCGACGGATGTCGTCTTGCTTTCGTGGTTGTTGAGGGAGATAAGTTCCGCGTCGTCGTGGACGGAGAGCCTGCCTCTCTTTACGACGCTATTGGTATGCTGCGGTTTGAAGCAGAGGGTAAACGGCTTGCCTATGTTGCCAGAATAGGTGATCAACAATACCTTGCCTTGGATGAGATTTTGCTGGGGCCGTTCGATTTGATTGCTGATTTCACCCTCGGTCCAAACGGCAAATTAGGTATACTGGCTCGGAACAATGACAGATGGCAAGCAGTAATAGATGGACAAAAGAGTGAAGTTTTTGATAACTTAGGCAGCATTCAATTCTCGCAAGGCGGACAGTATGCCTATGCTGCCGAACAGGACGATGGTTGGTTCATTATCCGAGATGGTGAACGCAGTTTAGCCTTTAGCAGCGTCGAACAATTGACTTTTGCCGGGGAGTCATTATTTTACCAGGCAAGTTGGGACAGCGACAATTTTGTTGTTGCTGATACGCTTCGCAGCCCATCATTGAAATGGGTAGGACGTTTGATTGTCAGTCCTGATGGGCTTCACCTCGCCTACATGGGACAGCCTTGGGACAGGAGCGTCTCGGTCTTTTATGATGGGACTGTGATGGATGTCCCTCACGCTATAAGCGGCACACTCGTTTTGAGTAACGACTATCAACATTGGGCATGCTTAGTGCAAGACGAGATAGATGGGGGCATTGATATTATTATTGATGGACACTTTCGACACCCCTTTGATTTGGAGGAGATGATGGCACGCATCATGCTAACGCCAGATGCTTCGAGTTCCGAACACGAACAAATGATACGCCGTTGGGTTAAAGCAGAGCTTGAAGCTTACTGTGCCAACGTAGCATCAACACAACCATCTCCAATATCTAAACATACCCCACAAAAGTAAAGTTTCATGCGCTAATTGCAAATTAAGTCATTCCTACCTTAATTTCCGCTTACTGCCTCATTATCAACCCACTAAATCCCTATTATCCTTGGTAAATGTCTACATATTTTGATAATTCACCATAAATAGCCTTGTATTTCAATTGAGATGCCCTGCTGCAAGACCCTATAATTCTGCTAAACACTCGAAAAGTGCATCCAAACAGACGTTTGACCCCTCCCAAACCTAAAGGATTGGGATTCCTTTGACGGAACTCCCAAGTGGTTCTTTTAGGTTATACCACGACGTCCATTTGACGTTCTGCGATACTGGCTTCTCTGACTCCCTTCAGCGTCGCAATCGTCCAGACGTTATCCTTGGGAGCTTGTTCGGGTTTAATCCGAACCGACACGAGTGTAATCTCGCGGTGCGGGTCATCTGGCACACTACGGAAAATCACTTGAACCTTCGTGACCGACCGATACTTCTGGCAAGTATTTCTTGCTTCAGAACTTGAAATCTCAACAAAATCTGAACCTCGCAAGGTTTCAGGAATATCGTATCTTTCAACGTATTCGGATTTTGTGATGTTCGTTTTTAATGGATATTAGCCATAGTCATTCTGTCCTTGTAAGAGGGTGATTGAGACCAGTAGCAAGGTAGCTACTGCTTACACGTCTCAATCAATGACTATGTTAATTATACTACATTTTTGACGAAATGTCAACTCTTTTTTTAACTATAGCCCCATGGTCTAATTCAATAGGGCGGTTCTGTATCCCAAAGCTAAAGCATTGGGTTTTAGAACCGAAAACGTAGATAAGTGAAAGTTGTATCAACGGAGAATGTGCCTTGATGCTTTGGACGCTGATTCGACATGAACTCTTAATGAATTTAATGACGTTCCGTTTCTTGGTTACGGTTATCGCGTCTATGTCACTTGTGCTGGCGGGGAGCATTGTCTTAACGGACAATTATGAGCGGAGACTCGCAAGTTACAATAAGGATTTCCAAAAACACCAAGAAGGGAACTTTAGCGGAAAAACGTATTCATCTTTCATGCCGTCCCTCGACAGGGCGCCCAATCCATTGAGCCTCTTTAATCAAGGGCTTGACAAACGCGCGAAGAACTCACTCCAAATCAGGATTGGAGAAGTGCCTTTCTTATGGGGTGATGTCAGCCGTAATACAGGCTTCAGCAATCCTTTCCGATACCTGCTCGCCGATATAGATCTGGTATCTATTTTCCAAATCCTTTTCAGCCTCCTCGCTCTGGTTTTCGCATACGACGCAATCGCTGGCGACCGCGAGAACGGGACGTTACGTCTAATCCTTGTCAATCCCGTTGGACGCGGATTGATTGTATTGGCAAAGTATCTGGGTGCCATGCTCTGCCTTACACTACCGCTACTAATGAGTTTTCTGTTGGCACTACTGCTCCAACTGCAATCTAATGCTATCCATTATAGTGCCGACGACTTTCTTCGGATTGGCGGTATCTTTCTCACAACAGCCGTCTACACCTCTGCGTTCTATCTCATCGGATTGTTTATCTCCAGCGTGATTCACCGCACGGCAACATCATTAATCGTGTCAATGTTTATCTGGGTGACGTTGACACTGCTCTATCCGAATGTAAGCCTGTTCCTCGTCAACCGCTTCATTGATACAGAGGAAAGGGTAACACAAGCGGATCAAGCAATTGACCAGATTTTGGAACAATTCTCCTGGGTTGAAGAGGAACCTGGGGATCCGTTTAAGGACCCGCCATTACTAAAGGGCAGCAAAGCAGGTGCCGGGAGTTCCAGTTACACACATTTAAAAAAAAATATTACGTTCATTCCAGACGCGTCGGAAATCCATGTCCCAACGGTTAAAGCCTATTTCCAAGAATTAACAGCCGCTCGAATTCGGACTGCTAACAAAGTCTGGCAAATACGAGAGACAGCCTTTTCCGAAACCTATATTCATAAATCAAATATTGCTCGAAACGCGCTCCGATTTTCACCCGCAGGCTTATATCACCTCTCCACAGAAGCGTGGGCAGGGACGGGGCTCGTGAGAATGCAAGACTTTTTTAAAGCGGGACGACAGTATAGGGAAACAATATTGGACTATTTCTACGATAAAAAGGCGTTCAGTTCACGGCAATGGTTTGCGAGTGATAAAGGGGCCGTCCGATGGGATGATATGCCACGGTTCTCTTATCAACCACCGAGTGTGTTTGAGGATGCCAGTAACCGCGCGCTCCGCGACCTACTTCTACTTTTCATTCTGAATCCAATACTACTTATGATGACATTCGCGGTTTTCAGTCGGCAGGAGGTCTGAGATGCTTTGGCATATTGTGAAAAGAGAATTGTTTGAGCAAATCAATAGCCTCCGTTTCGCACTCGCGATGCTGCTTACTGTTTTCTTAATGCTCGTCAACGCCGTGGGGCACATTGACGAATATAAAACACGACAAGCAGAATATGGACAGCAGGTTTCAGCGTACTCGGCGAGACTCGAACAGAATAGTAATAATCTTTATAACCTCGTTTTAAACGGTCCCGGCGAACTTCACAAGAAACCTTCACCGCTCTCTTTCTGTGCACATGGCAGTGAAAATAATCTCCCTAAATTTGCATCCGGGGGACGTGCAGGATGGGGCATAGGCAACGTCTCTGGTATCTGGCGACTGAAATATAGTGGATTTCCACCGATAAAAGCGAAAGATATGTTCCCAGTGTTTTTAAAAATCGACTGGATTCTCATCATTTCCAATGTCCTCAGTTTCCTCGCCCTCGTTTGGACGTTTGACGCGATCGCTGGGGAAGTGGAACATGGCACCCTCCGATTAACGTTATCCAATGCTGTGGCGCGTCGGACAGTGCTCACTGGTAAATTTTTAAGCTGTCTTATGAGTCTCGGTGCTGTTTTTATGAGCGGTGTGTTGGTTAACCTCTTGTTACTTTACCTCTCTGGAACACTCCAACTCAATGCCCAAGAATGGAGCAGAATCGGTGGTATTTTCGTTGTGGGTTTAATGTATATCTCTGTCTTTATCGCTTTAGGGTTTCTCATCTCCACGCTCGTTAACAACGCCTCAACAAGTCTTGTAATTCTGCTGCTGATATGGGTAATTTGGATTATGCTCGTGCCGTCAATGCTTGGGACCATTATGAGTGGATTGAACCAGCCATCAATCCGCCGGGGTCCGAGTCCCGTATATTTCAGGTATAGCGGACTCCGAGAACGCTATATAGCCCGCGGATTAAAAGATGCAGTGCCTACTCGTGAACGTCCACCGACACCCGCAACACTGCTCTGGGCTGAGTTTCTAAACGAAGAAGCGAGAGAAGGCGCGAGATTACACAGAGCATACTTAAACGCACAAATAAACCAGATTCAGATTGCAAGAGAGTTCAATCGTATCTCACCGACAGCAATTGTGCAGTACGCCGTTGAATCCCTTGCAGGAACGGGGTTCCAAAGGCATTTGGATTTCCTGAAAAATGCCGAGCGTTATGCCGACGCATTCAACGATTTTCTCATCGCTGCCGACCGCGCGGATCCGGACAGTCCACACGCTCCTTTCGTCAGAGAAGGCATGTCCGATAAACCCGTCTCCTTTGAAAGCATTCCCAAATTTCAGGATCGAGTGCGTTTAGGAGATGCGTTCAAAGGCGCGATCTTGGACGTGATGTTATTGCTGCTCTTCTTCGCTGTGCTATTCGCGACAGCGCACATCTCGTTCCAGCGGAAAGAGATATAACAACTATATTCTATACTCACGAAAAAATGGGGGTAAATGAAAATTTGCGGTTGACTTTGGCATCAGAATGTTATATCCTCTACTCAAGTTGCTACCGAAAAGGTTAAGGAAGGCAAATACGATGCTTTGGACGCTGATTCAACGAGAGATTTTAGCGAATTTGATGACATTCCGCTTTCCCATTGCAGTTATTGCGTGTGTCATACTTGGACTTTCAATTACCGCCGCCTTAACGGACAATTACGAGCGACGACTTGCCAGTTACAATGAAGCATTTCAAACGCATCAGGAAAAAAACTTCAGTGCCAAAACTTATCCAGGTCTGACCCTGCAGTTGGATCGCCCCCCCAACCCGTTGAGCCTTTTTAACCAAGGACTTGATAAGCGCGCAGCGAATTCTGTTCGACTTCGCCGTGACAAGGTGCCTTCCGTGTGGGAAGATAACTATTTCAGCACTGGCTTTGATAATCCGTTCCGACACCTTCTCGCGTCGATTGATATTGTGACTGTCTTCCAAATCTTTCTCAGCCTACTTGCCCTTGTTTTTGCTTACGATGCCATAGCCGGGGAACGTGAAAATCGAACACTCCATCTGATACTGGCGAATCCTGTAGGACGCGGTCTAATCGTGTTATCAAAGTATCTGAGTGCCATGGTCTGCCTCCTTCTGCCAGTTCTTATCAGTTTTCTATTAGCATTAATGCTGCAGCTTCAATCCCCTGTTATTGATTACAGCACTGCTGATTTCCTCCGAATCGGTGGTATTTTATTAGCCACTATTGTTTATCTCTCCGCCTTCTACCTTATTGGCCTCCTCATTTCATGCATCAGTCGCCGCACAGCGACATCACTGATTAGTTCAATGTTCATTTGGGTAGTTTTGACTTTCATCTATCCAAACGCGAGTCTCTTCATAGTGAATCACTTCATTGAGACAGAAGAAAAGATAGAACAAGCCGACCGTGAAATCTCACAGATAATGGAAGGTTTTCAGCGAGAAAAGGCGAAACTCAGAGATCCGTTTGCGTGGCCCTTCTTATTGAAAGGAAACTGGGGCGGAAGCTCAATTTCTAAGGATGTCATACACATCGAAGCGGAGTCCGAATTGGAAATCCCAACCGTTAAAGCCTATTATCAAGAATTAGAACCTCAGCGGCTGCGTGCTGTGGCAGCTGCGTGGTTGGTGCGAAAACAAGCCTATTCTGAAACCTTCGTTCACAGATCAACAACCGCCCGAAACGCACTCCGACTCTCACCTGCGGGGCTCTATTATCTGGCGACGGCTGCATACGCAGGCACTGATCTCGCTGCGATGGAGGCTTTCTTCAAAGCGGTTCGGCAGTATCGGCAAACGATATTGGACTACTTCTATGACAAAAAGGCGTTCGGTTCACGACAGTGGTTTGCCAGTGATAAGGGGGCAGTCCGGTGGGATGATCTGCCCAGGTTCTCTTATCAGGCTTTAAGGGGTTTAACAGAGGATAGTTCCCGTGCCTCTGGAGAGTTACTGCAGCTTCTCCTCCTAAATCTTGTGCTATTGATAGGAACTATTGTGATTTTCAGTAGACAGGAGGTGTGAGATGCTTTGGCACATCGTCCAACGCGAATTATTTCAACAGTTCAACAGCCTCCGTTTTATGTTCGCAATTCTCCTCATCGTTTTTCTGATGATTCTCAATGCTATTGGACATATTAAGCAATACAAAACGCGACAGATAGAATACCGTCAGCAGGTGTCTACCGCCTCGGAACGTCTGAAAAAAAACAGCGATAACCTTTACAATCTCGTTGTGCGTGGCCCAGGCGAGCTTAGCAAACAGCCTTCAAAACTCGCTTTCTGTGCACAGGGCAGTGAAGATTATCTACCGACATCTGTATTGGGGTGGAGCGCGGGATGGTCAAGAGAAAGTCCCACCTACAAAGTATCAGGATTATGGCGGCTCATGTATGATGTCTCACCACCGATAACCGCCACAGATATTTTTCCAACGTTCCTAAAAATTGACTGGATACTTATCATTTCCGTCGTGCTCAGTTTTCTGGCACTTGTTTTTACGTTCGACGCAATTTCTGGAGAGGCGGAACGCGGGACACTCCGTCTCACGTTGTCCAATTCCGTTGCAAGAGGCACCGTACTCGCTGGCAAGTTTTTAAGTATCCTGATGAGTCTCGGCGTCGTGTTACTGATCGGTATCTTGATGAACCTACTGCTGCTTTCTGGGACCCTTCAATTAAGCGGACAGGAATGGGGGCGAATCGTAGGCGTTTCCGTGGTAAGCTTGATCTATCTTTCCATTTTTATCGCCCTTGGGCTTTTCGTCTCTTCACTCACGAACCGCTCCGCGACAAGTCTCGTTATTCTTTTACTGCTATGGGTTATTTGGGTGCTGCTGATACCCGCAACATTTGGGACGATTTTGAGTGGATTGAATCAACCCTTAAGCACGCAAGATTACAAGGCACAACGTTCCAGCCAGCGCAAAGAAATCACAGAACGTTATGAAGCGCGTGGATTATACGATCATGTGCCGACTCGCGTCCGACCGCCAACGGACGCGACCTTACTCTGGGCGCAGTTTTTGAACGAAGAGCAGCGAGCGGATCACCGAGGAAATAAAGAATTCCTATCAACACGGATACACCAGATCCAAGTTGCAAGAGAGTTGAATCGTATCTCACCGACAGCAATTGTGCAATACGCCGTTGAATCCCTTGCGGGAACAGGGTTCCAAAGGCATTTGGATTTCTTGAAAAACGCCGAGCGTTATGCCGACACATTCAACGATTTCCTCATCTCTGCCGACCGCGCGGATCCAGACAGTCTACATGTCCCCTTCGTTAGAGAAGGTATGTCTGATAAACCCGTCTCCTTTGAAAGCATCCCGAAATTTCAAGACAGCGTACGTCTGGGAGATGCATTCAAAGGCGCGACCCTGGACGTGATGCTATTGTTGCTCTTTTTTATAGTGTTGTTTGCAGCGGCACACGTTTCATTTCAACGCAAAGAGATATAATCACGCGTGCTTATTCTGCAAGCCGGCGCAGAACGTTATGTGTGATGCGTTCAACCACCGCATCGCCTCCTGCTAACCCGTGCGACCAGTCGGTTGTGGCAGCAGTGAAGACTGTCCCGCCTTGTGTATAGATGCCCATCGTTGCAGCACCGGTTCTCCCTCTCTCCCACCGCTCATACCATTCGCAGTCATCCGGATGCCAACGCACAGGCGCAGTCGCAAGAATCGTGAAGTTTTCAGGCGTGCCGTCGCGATAGGTCGGCACCGGTAAACCGTTTTCAAGGGTCCACTCGCACCCGTCGCACTCGTAGCCGACAATGGTATTTGTGCCACCGAAAGCATCGTCTCGCGAGAGATTTGTCCCTTCAAAGACCCAATGTTCTGGACGATGGACTGTGTATTCTCCCGCACCGTCCATAAACTGCCCATGACTTAAATGATAACCGCCTTGAAGGAAACCTACACCGGTCAATTGATTCTCAGGACGATCCACCAGATAGTGACTCCAGAGGGTGCTGAGTGTGCTGTGATCATCAGTCTTGTAGACAGGATCTTGGTTGTAGGTCTGTTTCCAGCAGACGAGTGCCCTGCCATCGTCTTCAGAACGCACCTGCCAGCAGACGGAATTCCCACTGAAAAAGGCAGCGTTCCCACCATTGGCGATAAATGCCTCAAGATTATCGCGCATTGGGGCAGACCAGTATTCATCATGTCCAACACTCAACACAAGTTTGTAATGTTCCAACATTTCAGGGTGAAATTCCAAATCGGAGTTCGCAGCATAATCAAGCGTATATCCGTTCTTTTCTGCCCAGACAACAAAAGCCGCTTCCCAGTTACTGAAGATGCCGCGAGTGGGTCGATCAAACGAGACACGGTTCCCTTGTATCTTGCTTGCGCCGTGATATCCGTAGAGACTGAAGCCACCCCAGTTGTTGTAAGCGTTATAGGTGTTGGTGGAGAGTTGTAGCAGAATAGGCGTATTTGCTCCCGGTTTCGCAGGACGGACAATGAAAAACAGCGTGCTTTCAGCAGTACGATGGTTCCGATAGACAACATCACCGCCACCATCTGTTGCGCGGAGTATGCCTTCATAATAACCGCTCTGCCACGATTCAGGCACTTCAAGGCTAAAAACGGGTGACCACCCACATCCCTGCGATGACGCATCAGCGGGGATCGGTTGTGCTTCACCGGGCAGCTCCGCTTGGCTCCAGACGACTTCACGCGTCGCACCGATACGTGCAATCTCAAGTGAGTAGCTGCCTGCACTCGTTGAGATATGGAATGCAATTTCTTCACCGGGTGCATAGCTGAGTTGATGGGTATATCCATCAATATAGAGCGGTCTGATTTGGTTTTCAGTCTGCGTTAAAGTTGCCATCATGCGATCTCCTTTGATGTATAGCGTATCATTTGCTAAACGAAATACCAACACGATCAAGGCTATTTTCTTTGACTCTTTTCGCCAAATATGCTATTATTTTACAATCTTTTCTACTTTTGTCATCTTAATTCTCAAAATTGTCTGGACTTTGAAATTAAATAAGTTGGCGTAAAAAAAATGAAAAACAATCAAAAACAGGGAACTCCACTATCATCTGAACAGATGCATCAGTGGGAAAACGATGGATATTTGTTACTAAAGGGCGTTGTCCCGGAACCTGCTATCAATGGTGTGCGCGACAGTTTCGCTCGCGTCGTGGACGGCATCATTCGCGAGTTGAAAACGGACGGAATTATCGAAGATGAGGGGTTAGAACTCCCGTTTGAAACGCGATTCGCACAAGTCGCTGGTGAACATGCCAACCGCTTCGGTCGTTCTTGGCGGAACCAAGTTGCCACACCTGAAATTTTCGAGATACATCACGCGCTGCCACTCGTGGACGCAATCGGACAACTCACAGGTACAGATGTCATCGGACATCCTGTTTTCAATGCGCGCCCGAAACTGCCCGGTCAGCAATTGACGGTGGTCCCGTGGCATCAGGATAGCGGCTATTTCGGCACAGTTAGCGAAAGCTCCGTCATCCCGACTGCATGGATACCGTTGGTGCCAGTAGATGAGACCAACGGCTGCCTACAAGTGGTTGCGGGTTCGCATCGGTTAGGTGTGGTTGATCATCGGACAGAAGAACGGGAGGGAAGATTTCTTGAGGTAATGGACGAGCTTGTGGATACGTCTCGTATTGTCACGTGTCCTATGGAGTTGGGAGATGCCTTGGTATTCCACAACCTGACATTTCACCGATCGCTACCGCACACCACAAGTAATGTAGTCCGTTGGGCGATTGACATCCGCTATCTCCGTGACGGCGACCATCCGGGGGCAATCTATTGGGGAGACCCCGATTTCAAGTGGGTCATCCGTAGCGAAACACAACCCGTGACACCTCTGACACAATGGCTCGAAATGTGGTAGCGACTACAATACAAAAGCAGCCGATGCTGGAATAACAGTTACTATAACCTATGAAACGTGTGCCTTTCCAAACTTTACAAGACGAATTTTATCGTGTGCTCGCTTCAGTCGGTTTTGCCGATGAGCGAGCAGTGCTATGTGCGCGACTCTTCGCCGAAAATCAACGCGACGGGGTCTATTCGCATGGACTCAACCGCTTTCCCGGATTCGTCGCTGGATTGGCGAGTAAACAGATCGACTTCCGCGCGCAACCAGAGAAAACCGAGAGTTTCGGTGCGTTAGAACGCTGGGACGGTAAGATGGGGGTCGGTCTCGTCAACGCCCATATCTGTATGCAGCGTGCAACGGAACTTGCTGAAATACACGGCATCGGGTGTGTTGGGCTTTCAAACACCAACCACTGGATGCGCGGCGGTGCTTACGCCCTGCAGGCAGCGGAGGCCGGGTATATAGGAATATGTTGGACAAATACGACGCGACTCATGCCTCCCTGGGGTTCTGGAGAAAAAAAGATTGGGAACAATCCAATGGCGATTGCCGTGCCAAGGGAAGAAGGACACATCCTACTTGACATGGCGATGAGTCAGTATTCTAACGGGAAATTAGAAGTACTGCAGCTGCAGGGAAAAGAATTACCACTACCCGGCGGCTACGACCCCAATGGAGAACTAACGGTTGATCCTGGCGAGATCCTTGATTCCAAGAGAGCACTCCCTATCGGTTACTGGAAAGGGTCAGGGCTGGCACTGGTGCTTGACACGATGGCATCCGTTATTTCAGGTGGGCAAGCCACGCACGAAATCGGGAAGCAGGGCTCAGAATACGCGGTTTCCCAGGTGTACATCGCGATCAATGCCAAGGGATTGATGGGACAAGCGGCGTTGGATGAGACAGTGACAGCGATCATCAACGATTTCCATACAGCTACACCTTTAGATGCAAATGAAAAGGTCCGGTATCCGGGGGAAGGCATGTTACGGACACGGCAAGAAAGTCTCGAAAAAGGGGTGCTCGTGGACGAGACGCAGTGGCAGGCGTTGTTGGAGATGCATTAAACGTCCACAAACCGAATGTGGGAGATAATTAATGACTTTACGAGCAGGAATTGTCGGTTGTGGCGGGATTAGTAAGAGCCATGCCGCAGCGCACGCGAACTTGGAAGGGATTGATCTCGTCGCAATGTGCGACATCAATCGCGACGCCCTCAACAACCGTGCCGATGAATACAGTGTTTCAAAACGATACACTGACTATGAGGAGATGTTTGCAGCGGAATCCCTTGATATCGTAAGCGTGTGCACACATGCCCCGCTACATGCACCGATTGCGATTGCTGCCGCACAAGCGGGCATCCACGTTTTATCTGAGAAGCCGTTGTCTGTTGATTTAGAAACAGCCGACCAGATGCTTGCGGCGTGTCATGAGGCAGGCGTACACTTGGCTGTCAGTCATCAATTTCGATTTACACCGCTCTTTCGGCACGCGAAAGTCTTGATTGATGCAGGCAAAATCGGTGAACTCCGTTCAATTCGGGAAGTCGGCAAAGGACGCGAAGCGGGATTTGAACTGATGGAAATGGGGGTCCACTATTTTGACGAGATGGATTTTTTTTTGGACGGTATCTCTTGGATCCAAGCACATATTACATATCAAGGACACGATGTAACGGACGCAGGCATTATGCACAGCAGTGAATTGTGCAAAACCGACCGCCGCGATAACGGTATCGTCGCAGGCGATACGATGCTTGTGCATATCGGTGGCGCGAGCGGTGCCTACGGTATTATGGAACTTTATTGCCGCGAACCGAGACATGGATGGATGATGGGACCGCATCTGCTCGGTTCGGAAGGACAGCTGATGATAAAACCGAACCCGGACACGGGTATAGATGAAATGTGGTACTGTCCGTTCGATGTCTCGTTTGCAGCACACACGCCTAAATGGGAACAGATAGAACTTGACGCATCAGCGTTTCTCATCTCTGGAAAAGCGTGGCAATCGCGCCACACTATCTGGAGCGCGAAAAATATGCGAGACGCAATTCTTAACGGAAATCAACCAGAACTCGGTGGACGCAACGCACTTACATCCCTTGAGTGTGTGAGTGCAACCTACGTATCCCATTTTAGTGGAACAAAGGTGCACCTGCCGTTAAAGGAGCGGAGCCATCCGCTTGCAAAACGTCTTAACACAGGAGCAAATAACTGAATGAAACTTGCATTCTTTAATGACTATCAACTCGGTGTAATAACAGCAGATGGGATTGTTAACATCAGCGATGCCCTGACTGGTATTTCGCATCATACACCGCAAGAATTGATACGGATGGTGATTGAGGATTTCGATAATCTACGTCCAGCAATAGCGGATGCTGCTGAAAATGGAACTGCTACCGCTTTAGACAGTGTTAGTTTCAAAGCCCCGCTACCGCGCCCAGGTCAACTCGTATGCCTCGCTGGCAATTACATTGAGCCGGACAGCCCGTCTCGCGGTGAGTTTAACGCCTTTCTAAAGTCGCCAACCGGTATCATTGCCACAAAAAACACTGTCGAATTACCAGAAGCAGATGTTACTGTGTTCCATTTTGAACCCGAATTGGCAATCGTCATCGGCAAAACAGCGAAACATCTCTCCGAAGAAAATGCCTTAGACTGTGTGTTCGGTTATACGCAATTCATTGATGTGTCTGCACGGGGGCTGCCGGGTGGATTCTTCTTAGGGAAAAGTTGGCATACGTTTGCACCGATGGGGCCCGCGCTCATCACCGCTGACGAAGTGGCTGACGGGAACGCCCTCGGCGTGCAACTCTGGATCAATGACGGGTTGCAACACGATTTTTCCACGAATTCCATGGCACGCTTCATTCCAGAATTGCTGGCAGAGGTGACCAACGTTGTAACACTGGAACCGGGGGATGTCGTCTCTACAGGCACACATCATGAGGCACTCACCGCTGTCGGTGACGGAGACACAGTGAGATTGGCAGTAGAAGGCTTCGGTCCAGACCTCACTGTCTCTGTCCGAGACCCGTTAAAGCGGACAAGTTGGCGCGGTTAAGGCTTTACTGCGCATGGGTTTGCTTGTAAATTCGCAAAAAGTGTTGACAACTTTACCCATTTATGTGTATAATAATTTAAGGTGTAATTTAGAGGCTTCCTTCTAATCCACGAGATTCTACTTTGTAGTAGCAAGTTTTGGAAACCAGTCAGCTGCGCCACTTCTTTACAGCAAGTTTTGGAAATCAGCAAGCTGCCCAAAACCGCGGTACGGAATGAGACTTTTTCTGATGATAAGGAGACTGAATTAATGAAAAAACCCAGAAATATAGCCGTTCTGGCTATCCTCACGATTGTCTGCGCGTGGATGGTAGGCTGCGGCGGCTGTAATCCAGAACCGGTGCCGAGTGGGATGAACCCCACACAAGGCCCCGAAACCGGCGGGACAACCGTCCAGATTACCGGCGAAAAATTTGATATGAAAAATGGGGTAACCGTGACGTTCGGTGGCAAAAACGCTACAAGCGTGACGGTTCCAAGTGAAACCCAAATTACGGCAGTGACGCCCGGCGGCATGGCAGGAGAAGCCGTCTCTGTTGTCATTACCAACAAAGGGAAACCCGAAGTCCCGGTCACCCTTTCGCAGCAGTTTACATACACCGACGCAACACCACCCACCGTGACGATGAACGAACCCGCTGACGGCACAGTCATCTCTGAATATGAAGATTCACTCAATGTGATGAACAGCGTGTCGGTCTCGTTTAGTGAAGCCGTTAATAGCGACAGCGTCTCAATAAGTGTAGCCGTCGCGAAAACGGAAGATGCGATGAGCGAACCGATGGATGCAACGCTGGCAGGGACAGTGAGTGGGACTGGCGATTCTGTAATGTTTACATCTGACATGCCGATGCGTGCAGGACGTATGTATACTGTTACTGTTTCTGGTGCCACTGATATGGCAGGAAATGCTCTCGTAAGTCCACATAGCTTCAGTTTCAGTGTAACCAGTCCGGAGAAACTCGACAGATACCATGTACAGGAAGAGGACATTCAGGAAGAAAATGGCGAAGCGGCTCTCAAACGCATCGCTGCACGTCCGGAAATCTACGATAATCCAGAGATGTGGAAACGGCTGGTTGCCGGAAATCAGGATGACTACATCTTTGACCGGACGAAACTGAGCGTCGGACAATTCTTATGGATACGACGTGGACCCACCTGGGGTGACAAGTAGGCATATTCGTAATTGGAATAGAAAAGCCGTGTACTCGTGACACGGCTTTTTTTTTGCCGTGAACATGCAACACATCACAAGGTCAAAATAGCAAAGGGTATTATGTTTGGAGCGCAAAGAGATTTTGACAATCGTATTGTCGAATACCGAAACGGTTTAGTCGGTATCAAACACCAGCACCGATTGAAAACATCGTCTCAAAGCCAATCACGACCACAACCGAACCGACCGATTACTCTCCACGTGACAACATCTGGCGGTGTCGCTTACGATTCGGTTCGCTGTTGGATGAATGTAAATGGTGAAGAGATTACATTTGAATTCGTGCCGGGCGAATCTGTCTGGAATACATTTGGATGGCGATATGTTCGCCATTGGCACGGACAGATTCCACCACAAGCAAACGGCGCGACATTACGCTACCGCATCGGCGGACGCGTCGTAGGGACAGATAGATGGATCTTTGCGGATAATCAAGCGCGCGTATTATCGGAAGCAACCGAATTCGCTATCTCAGTTGATGATTACGATACCCCAATGTGGGTACGTGATGCCGTTATCTATCATGTTTTCTTAGATCGTTTCTATCCGGGTGACGGTGTCTCGTGGAAAAAACCGACAAATCTCTCCGGGTTTTTCGGTGGAACGCTCCGCGGTGTAATTCAGAAACTTGACTACATTCAAGCCTTGGGATGTAATGCGATCTGGCTCTCGCCGCTTTTTGCAAGCCCATCGCATCATGGCTATGATGCTATAGACTACTACACCGTTGAACCCCGGTTTGGTACGAATACAGAACTGATTGAACTGATTGAAAAAGCACACCAGCACGGGATACGGGTTATTTTGGATTTTGTCGCGAATCATTGGTCCAATCAACATCCAACTTTTCAGGCGGCACAACGTGATAAAAACAGTGAGTATCGGGCGTGGTACACATGGCAGCGGTGGCCCGATGAGTACACCAGTTTTTTCGGCGTAAAGGGGATGCCGCAGCTGGACCTAAAACACAAACCGGCAAGCGACTATCTCTTAGCATGTGCACAGTATTGGTTAGGAAAGGGTGTTGACGGTTATCGGCTTGACTATGCACCCGGGCCGCCGCACACTTTCTGGGCAGATTTCCGCCAAGCATGTAAAAAGGTGAATCCTGATGTCTTTCTTGTCGGGGAGGTGGTCCGTCATTCGGAAGGGATAGCCGCTTATGTGCCACATTTTGATGGATGCCTTGATTTTCTGCTTGCCGATGCACTCCGACGAACCTTCGTCCTCAAAACTTCTACACTACTGGAGTTTGAGGCGTTTTTAGCAGCACATGAGGCTTACTTTCCACAGGACTTCTCACTTCCAGCGTTCTTAGACAACCACGACATGACACGCATCCTCTATTCGGCAGGTGAAGATAAAGCAAAGGTCCGGTTGGCAGCATTAGTGCTGTTCACACTTTCCGCGCCGCCGATAATTTACAACGGTACCGAAGTAGGCGTTTCGCAACGCAACCCGCTTGGACGTTTTGAGGAAGCACGTTTGCCAATGCTATGGGAAGATAAACAGGACAAAGATTTGCTAACCTATTTCCGACGCTTGGGTGTATTAAGAAAACAGTTTCGGGTACTCGCTTCGGGTAAGCGGGGGGTGGTCCATCTAAATGTCCAACAAGGAACTTACGCCTACCTACGCGCTTCCGAAACCAATTCTGTCTTGATTGCATTGAATACAAGTCGGTGTACGCAAACGATTGAAGTTCCAAATGTATCGTTCCAAACTGCCACCAAAGACCTGCTCAATGAGAATCAAGTGACAGTATCAGAAGATTCCGTAAAGGTCTCGCTTGCACCACAGAGCGGGGCATTCATCGGCTAAAACATTGGTAGAAAAGAAAAAGGGGATCGGCAACAACAGAATATTGTTACCGGTCCCCTTCTTATAGGTGTTGTGAGATAGAACTACTAGGCACCGTTGCCGTTACCAGCACCGTTGCCATTACCACCATTGGCATCAGCATCAGCATCAGCATCAGCATCAGCATCAGCATCGGCATCAGCATCAGCATCAGCATCGGCATCGGCATCAGCATCGGCATCAGCGTCGGCATCAGCATCGGCATCAGCGTCGGCATCAGCATCGGCATCAGCATCGGCATCAGCGTCGGCATCAGGCATCTCGACTTCTTTCATGGGAAGCGACACGAAGACACTGTCAGTTGCAACTGGTAGCGATACTGAGGCTTTTGCGTGGCAATCGTGACATCCTTGAGCCATTTCCACGGTAAGCTGGTGTGGCATCATTAACTCGTCCGTCGCTGAAGCACGCTGGGTCGCACCGTACATCCATCCGTTATGCGCTGCATACATCGGGTCGTCGCTTTTCATCATCGTTACGACTTGCATAACAAACATCTCGGTAACATCCATGACTTCCTTGACAATCATGGTCCCTACGGGATACTCTGCGGGGGCTACGATCCCTGCCCTATTCGCCATGGCACCAACTTCATTGAAATAGACAGTGCGACTGCCCATACCGTGTGCTGCACCGGTTCCGCCAGGATTCATAGCTGCAGCAGCTTCTTCTACGGTCATCGTCGGTGCTGGAAGCTTAACATAGTCCCATGCCTTGTGCGCGGCCTCTTCCATCGTCATTTCCATCGCCATTTCCATGGGGGCTTCCTCGGTAACCGGATCATCTAAACCAGGCTGCATCCGGCCGCAAGATAGGAAAGCCATACAACCAACCAAAATGATAGACAAGGCTATCTGAAATCTAAGCATTATAATGCTCCTTCCTCTGTATTTAAAAAAGAATTAACGAAGAGTTGTGAACTTCATGCAACAAAGCTCATTCATTTCAGAATTTAACTCTTCCGGTTTATGTATACACAACCTTATTAAATAGTACTATACTTCGTTTTAATTTTCAAGAAAAAAACATTAAAGAGTCACTACTTATCGGTTTTTAGGATTTGTGAGCGAATTTTTAGGACATAAGGATGTTTACGGGCTTGCGTAAAAGCCACTTCAATTTCACGTTTTGCATCGGGCACACGCTTGAGGCGGTAATAGACGAAAGCAAGCGTGGCACGATGTGCCGGTCGGTTATCCCTTTTAACGACAGTTTCAGCAAGTGTAAGTGCCTCAGCAAGTTTCCTGTTTTCCATCGCGAGTAGGGATGCCAACGCCTCTTTCGGAAACGGTACATCCGGGGCAAGTTGGATTGCATGACGGAAATCGGTTTCCGCAAGGTCAGACGCACGCTGTTTTTGGTAAATCTTTCCACGCCATAAATAACCGGGTGCCCATGTCGACGCGTATTCTATTCCCATCGTAAGTGCTTGCTCGGCAGCTGCTAAGTCTCCCGAGCTCTCATATAAATTGGCGAGTTGCACGTAGGTATCCATAAAATCTGGATTGTGTTTGATGAGACTGAGATAGTGCGCTGCGGCATTCGGCACGTTTCTGAGCTTGGCTTCTATCATGCCGAGATGTAAAAGTGCCTGACGGGAGGTCGGCTCTACGGTTAGAACACGCTGATATGTCTGCTTCGCGGCTGCCAGTTCGCCGAGTTGCATCTGGACATATGCATAATCTTTGAGTACAGGTATAAACGTGCCATCTGTTTCAAGTGCCTTCTTGAGAGGTTCTAAGGCACGCTGCAGCTGCTGTTTCTCAATGAACCAATGGGCTTGACGGAGATAACGTTCAGCAAGCGTTCGGCGGTAACGCGCTTCAGAGGCTTCGGCTGCTTCACTGTTTCCCATGCCGCGGAGGACATCTGCGAGTGATTTGTGAAATGTAGGTTCGTCCGGCGCATGTTGGATAGCATGTTTATAAAAATGACGGGCAACATCAAGGTGTCCGCGGCTTACACCTACCTCACCGCGTCCGAACGCCGCACTCGCAAGCGTTTCGTCTTGGGTGAGTGCCTCCCTAAATACGGCATCGGCTTCGTCAATACGGTTGAGTTTGAGAAGGACATGCCCAAGATTGTTGTATGCAGCAGTTGTGTTTGGCTGCAGTTGCACAGCGACGATATAGTATCTGCGTGCCTGCTCTAAATTCCCACGCTCGGTTTCAATTTGTCCTAAAGCCACATACCACGCCACCGGTGCGTCCTCACCAGCACCTTTGATGGCTTTTTGGAACCACATATCGGCTTCATCAAGCTGCTTATTGCGATGATACGCCGCAGCAAGTTTGGCTTGTACGATGAATCGCAGGCGCGCGATCGCGATATCAGCGTGCTGTTCCGTTGAGAGGTGTTGCAAGGCACGTTGGAAAGCAGTAATCGCGGTGGGATAGTCTTTCAGTTTTGCGGCGGCATCTCCTTTACCAATGTGAGCAATCGGCAATTCTGGTGCCTCCTCAGTGAGGACTTGATATAAATGGAATGCCTCCTGCCACTGTTCGGCTTGAAAGGCTCGTTGTGCGTCTGTCAACTGCTTCTGAAACGTTTTAGGATAGGCTGTTATATCCCCTCGCAATATATCTCCAGGCACCCATGTGGTGAACATAAACAGAAGCATTCCGATGGCGCAATGCTCCCACTTCACCTGAGGAGCAGTCCCGCTTGGTCGTCTATTTTCGTGATGAATCAAACCCTGATGATCCCACATTTGTTTATTCTACCTCGTTTTCCGCTCGCGTCAGTTCATCATCTAAAATATGCCAGGTCTTCTCTTCTTTCTGTCTGGTTAACCACGTTTTAAACGCTGTTTCTGCTTCCGCTTGTCGAATCCGATCTGTGATCTCCTCACTGACCTCTGAATACGCTTTTTGATACGCCGGGTTATGCCGAATGCGTTCAACAATCTGGTATCCTTCCGCAACCATGATCGGTTGACTTCGCGCAGAAGTTTTCAATTCGGTTACAATGCTCCCCAACGGCGTGTCTGTCTCAACTGTCGAGACCGAAAGCCTAAGTGTCAGCTGCGTCTCATAAGTTTTACGCACCGCCTCAAATGTTTTCCCTTGCTGCAAATGTGCACTGAGTTGTTGTACCAGGTCCACCATGTTCGGATCTTCCGCTTCTGATATATCTGCAGGAACGACTATAAGGAGCGAGTTGAAAGTGACCGTGGGTGGTACGACAAATTCGGCACTATTCATATCATAGTGCGATTTGGCTAATTTTTCGACTTCTGCACTGTTGACAGCATTGAAAAATTTACGCCGGAAAAATTCATCGTAAATGAGCTGTTCATAAACCCACATCTTCAAGGTTTCGGTTTCTAACCGGTAGTGCTGTAAAACGCTCTGGAAATCTGCCATAGAAGCATACCTTGTGCGCATCTCCATAATCTTTCCCGCAACTTCATCATCACGCTCGGCAACTACAATTCCGATTCGGTCCGATTCTTGTAAGACGAATTTACGGTTGATGATAGTCTCTAACACGGCGCGTTTTTCGACAGATGTCGGTGCCTCGGCACGAGGTTTCCCCATGATAGCAGCGATACGAAATTCATTTTCGAGTTCGCTGCGCGTGATAGCATCCGTATTGACGACCGCGATAACCGAATCAATAAGCACTTGCGCGTCCGTGTTACCGCCGATACAAAGCAAGAGAAAAAAAGTGATGTAGCGCAGCATATTATCGCGGATTTCTCGGTGTCAACCACTCCTCTTCAATATGCAAACCGAGTCCAGGCCCATTGTTTGGAGCGATATAACTATCTGTCGGGAGAGTTTCGCCTTCAAACAACTTTGTTTCCTCCAACGGCACACCGGGAGGGACACCGAGATAGTATTCTACCCAAGGTGTATTTGGCATCGCAGCAGAAAGATGGAGTCCAGATTGTCGGAGACCACCACCGTGAAAAATAACAGTCAGTCCTGCAGCGTCTGCGAGATGACAGATTTTGACGCATTCGGTGATGCCACCTACCCAGAAGGTGTCGGGTTGCAAGATGTCCAAACACCGTCTCTCAATAATCTGTTGAAACGGAAAACGGGTATAGTGATGTTCACCACTCGCCAAACTCACCCAATCGACAGCTTCTCTGACCTGCACCAGCCCGTCAATGTCTTCTGGAATGAGAAACTCCTCTATCCATTTGAGCCGATACGGACGGAGCCGGTGCGCCAAACGGATGGTGTAATCCACGTCAAAAGCCATGTAGCAATCAAGCATAATTTCAACATCATCACCGACCATCTCTCTGGTTTTTGCCACCAATTTTTCGTTCTCTTTCAAACCCCATTCACCGTCTGTAGGTCCGTACGGACAGGCTAATTTCACCGCTTTGAATCCGAGTTCCAACTGCCAATCGGTATCATTACCCGTTGCGTAGGCGAACATCTTCTCACGCAAGGGACCCCCCAGCAGTTCATAGACAGGTTGGTTTTTAATTTTGCCGTTCAGATCCCACAAAGCGATGTCGATACCGCTGATCGCACAACTCGTTAAACCTTGTGAACCGTAAGGTTTGGACATACGGAACATCATATCCCAAATCTTCTCAACAGCGAAACAGTTTTCGCCGATCAGCATCGGTGCGAAGTGTTCATCAATGATTGCTGCGACCGGTGTACCGAACGAAGTTTCACCTATCCCCCAAGTCCCGTCTTCAGCGGTGACTTTGACGTAGACGGTATCCCACTTCGGCATCCAACTCGAACGGTGGCGTTTGTATTGCGGGTAGCGCGACATAGGGTTCGCAACTTCGGCATGGGCATTCCACGCTTCACGGCGCGGTTCCGTGCGTTTGATGTCTCGCGGCGGAACATTGATTCGGACGGTCTGTATGTCTTTGATTCTCATGCACTCACTCCGTTGAAGGTTTGTGGCATGATAGCATAACTCAATGTTTAATTCAAGGGGTTTGCCAAGAATGATAGGGCTGTTCAGTTTCGACCTTTTAACCATTTTGATTGGACGGTCGTGACTGGGAGGTACCTCCTACAGAAGATATGATTTTATTCCATCAACGCAATCACACCACAACCGATGCGGGCACCACCGCCTGTTCTAACTTGCACCTCTTTAAGCACGTCAACAATCCACTCACCGAACGCTACATCGTCCCCTTGGAAATAGCCTAACATCCACGCAGTCGCCCGAGCGTCCAGAAACGTGATGAGGAGTTGATTGTAACCCACTAAGTCTGCGGAGTTCTCAAAATCGATGCCGGATGAAATATAGAGGTGCGTTAACCGCATCCGCATCTCCTGCTCAAATTCTTCAGGGGCTCCAGTGAGGAAAATCTGCCGATATTGATTTGTGAAAAAATCCGGGTCTATGGGCGCGCCCTTAGACAGAAAAAATTCATGGTAGGCAGCCAAACGGGTCGGTTCAGTTTCCAAAAACGCTTGGTACGCTGGTGATTCCGTCATCTGAATCACAGGCAAAAATGCCAGATCCAGCAGTTGCTCAGGTGTAAAGAAGCAGCGAAGCAGCAGCTCCGACGGCTCATGGCTATGTGGATTTATCGTTTGACCGGGAAGATGGTGTTCCAATTCCAAGTCGATCTGTTGGCCGAGTACTGTCAGCGTACAGGTATGCGTGGCTGCCACCATCTCTGTTTCCATTTGCGTCATATTATGGGTATGCACGCCTGTATAGTGCGTGTGCGGATTGGTCTGAAAAGTATCGCCTGTTTCGTGGATAAGTATCAGTTTGCCGAGGATGTCCGTGCCCGGGGCACCGCCAAGAGACCAGAGCGGTGTCGTAAATTCTAAAACGCCTGTACCGTCCTCGTTGATCAGGATATTACCGATTTCACCGACACCGATGGGCGGCATCTCAGGTGTCGCTTCAGCGACAGGAACGCCGACAGTACCTGCTGGAACCTCCATAGGATGCCAGTGGGGTCCTACATTGGTGCAGCTGCCGATATGGAGGTGTGCCGCGTGCAAACCTGGGGATGCATTCTGAATTTCAATCCGGACATGAACCGTTCCATTCACCTCCGCGAAGGTGGCTTTACCCGTCAGACCGCTTCCATCTTTTTCTGAGATAACGGCAACTGCGACTTTTTCAACAGGTTCCGTGGTAATAACCTGTGTCGGAATTCTGTCACAACTGCTTACAAGACATACCGTGATAATGAGCGTTATTAACGCTGCGTGCGTGTTGTATTTTATGCGCATAGATAGCCAGGTTATCCTTTCCGTTTTGTGGAGTGCCGGTAAAAAACATTTATCATAACCCGAAAGCGTATTGCCAACCGGCAACGATTATCCAGTCGAATTCGGATATCTGGACATCGGTAAGATACATGAAATTGCGCGAACCCACAACGAGTGTCCAGTCGAGTTTCATCTGTGCTCCATCGGGATTCTGATCAAGAGGGTATTGCCAACCGGCGACGATTGTCCAGTCGATATAGTGCAGTAGCATGAAATTTCGCCAATCGGGAAGGATTGTCGAGTCGAGTGCCATCTGCGGGCCGTCAAGGTTTTGATAGACAGGCATCTGGAATTCAAAAGTGAACCGTTGGCCTGCCAAAATTCCGCCAGGTTTGTCGGGGAAGATGAAGTTCACACCTGCCGACACACTTCCGCGCCTCCCCCCTTGAAGATTTGGATCCATCGTCGGAGATGTATAGTCAGATCGTGTCGTTCCGATGAGTGCGGTGTACCTGTCGTGGGATGCCCTATTTTCTTCCGAGGTGAACGTGGTAACGTTACCCCAATTTTCAAATGAACCGCGGAGATAAATGCTAAGAGAGTCGTTAAGCCTGCGTGCGCTCCAAAGCGTGGAACCGATAGTGGGTGCTAATCTGTAATCGCGCTTGTTTTTGTTGAGCCGGATTGCACCGCGTGCTTGGGCCCCGTAAGACCAGGTGCCGTGTGTTGTTACAAAGGTGAGTCCCGGTCTGAGTTCAAAAGAGCCAGACCCCACCTGCATCGGGTAGTGAAGACCGGTTACGCCGCTGCTGCTGGTGTACTCGCCTCTTGCGGAAATAATAGAACCCGTCGGTATAGAGACACCGGCGTTGAGGCGGAGATCGGTGTTTGCTGCGTTGAGCAGTGGAATGCGCGCGGCAAGTGTAATATCCCCGAGTCCGGCGATCGTCCCGGAAGGATCTCCTATGATGTGATGGTGTCCTACGGGCCCGTCTCCTCCGGGACTGTGGAGGTGTGCACCTTCCATTTGTATGAAGTTGTTCCGATAACTCATCATTGCCATGAGCGTAATCCTGTCGTGCGGGGCAAACATCGCTCCGAACATGTGCACCCGCATCCGCATCCTGAGAGGTGCCATCAGGTAGTCGTAGAGTGTTTCTTCGATTGAGATGGCGTTCTCGTCTTGAAGTCCGTCCATTGCCATCTCAATGGAACGGTATGAGAACATCATCTCCCCTGCCCTGTGGACATGGTCTCCCATAACACCGAGTGGGGCATAGTTATCAGGACGAGTGAAGACTATCTGCTCAGTCGATTTTTTTTCTGATGCGGCGTGAGTGCCATTCGCAAATACGTTTACGATGTTCCCACAGAGGAAAAGAATGAGGAGAACAATGCACCTCTTTTTATCCGTTTTCATGAAATGACCGATTCTGCTTTAGAGACATAGTTGTATTGGAAGGTATTATATCATATTTCTGGCATAAAGTCCATGTCCGCATCAGAGCCATCAGGGCTATACTTTAGGCTTGACATTCCACTCTATGTTGATACAATAAGGGTGTACTACTCAAAACATGGAGGGAATTAGATGGGATACAAGTTTGACCCGAAAGCAATGTACCGGATGCCGACCCACTTTGGACCGAGGACAGGCCCGAGATACGGACCCGATGGCAGAAAATTTGAATGTAAAGATAACCCGAAATCGACATCAGTTTCAGTCAGTTTCCTGACAAACAGCGAGCAACTGGAGGCTTTTCTACCGCCGGGCTTCTCGCTTAACGGCGAACCCGTTGTATCCGTGTCAGGAGGCTATATGAAAGAAATTGAGTGGTTGGCAGGACGCGGCTATAACACCCTTGGTGTCAGTTTTCCAGTCGTTTTTGAGGGTGAAGTAGACCGAGCGACAGGTTCGCTTCTGACAGTACTCTGGGAAAATCTGACAGACCCGATTTTGACGGGACGCGAGGAATTAGGTTTCTCCAAAATCTATTGCGAACTGCCAGATCCGCTAACGTTTAATGGTGAGACACACTGTACCGCCAGTTGGCTCGGTTTCAAGTTTATGGACATGCACGTCCAAGCGGCAGAACAGGTTCCAATACCAACCACGTCCGCTTCACCACAACAGACGACTGGCGAACAACCGCTTACCGGCACACTCCACTATAAATATATGCCAAGAACCGGCGAATGGGGAACTGCCGACATTACTTATGCCGTGCTAACGCCTGCAAGCACGCCGAATCGGGTGGTGAAGGAACATTGGCGTGGTGAAGGCACAGTGCAATTCCACAAAGCGCGTTGGGAAGACCTACCGACGCAGTACAACATCGTCAACGCCTTCCACGAATTGGAAGTCAAAGAATGGCGTGGCGCATCCATCGTCAAAACAGTCGGTGGAAAGGACCTGAGCGACCAGCGGATTCTGCGTTAATTCTTAGTCCATCACGGAGCCGCCTGAGACGGTGATGGAAACCCCTGTGAGGTAGGCGGCTTCGTCTGAGGCGAGGAACGCTGCCATCTTGGCAACATCCGCTCCTTCGGCGAGTCGTCCAAAGGGTACATTTGCTTCGGATTGGCGTGTGTATTCCGAAAGTTGTTCATCAGCCGGAAGATGACCGGGCATTAGTACAGATGCCAGATGTGTAACGCGTTCTGTGTCTACAAGCCCAGGACAAATGGCGTTGACGTTGACCCGATAAGGTGCAAGTTCACACGCGAGCGATTGTGTGAAACCGATCACAGCGAATTTTGAGGCACTGTATGCAGCAAAGCGCGCCGACCCGCGTTTCCCGGTAACAGAAGACATATTGATGATTTTGCCCCCGGTTCCCTGCGCGATGAGATGACGTGCCACGGCTTGTGAACAGAGGAATACGCCTTTCACATTGACGCGCTGTACTCTGTCCCAATCTTCTTCAGTCAAATCTACGACAGGCACGCGATCCTTGCCAGCCATTGTACCGGCATTGTTGACGAGAATGTCGATTTTCCCGAAATGTGCGACGGTATTCTCAACCATCTCTTCCACCTGTTCCGTGTCCCCAACGTCCGCGACGACACTGATAGCACGTTGTCCCATCGCTTCAATTTCACGCACGACATCAGGCAGCCCTTGCCAGTCTGCCTGGTCCGCTGCGTATGGATGCTCGGTAATATCGTTGACAGCGACATCGGCACCCTCTTTCGCCAAACGCGTGGCAATGGCACGTCCGATGCCGTTTTTGCCACCTGCCCCTGTTACCAAGGCAACTTTTCCAGCTAAATTGTACATTGGTATATAACTCCTATGGATTGAATGGTGCAGAGTATAGCAGATTTTCACGGAGATGTCAAATTGGCAATTTCTTCTTGCCCTCTAACCCCAAACCTGCTATCATATCCCCATGCCAAAGTTGAATCTAAAACCCACCCACAAACCGATCCGAGACTATTACGACACACTGCAGCAATACGATCAATACAATGCCACACACGAAGGCGCGGTCAGCAATCCTTTTGCCTTCTTATTGGATACCTGTGCAAAACAATTAAACGCTACGCTCATTCCCCAATATGCGATGCGGGGCCCAAAGGGAAACCGGATCGTCATTGATGGTGTCGTCCTTGACGAATATGGACTCCCCTTCGCGTATTGGGAAGCGAAAGATATTGACGATGATCTCGTCAAAGCCGTCCAAGCCAAACGCGATGCTGGTTATCCACTCGACAATATCCTCTTCCAAACACCGCAGCGCGCCATTTTATATCAAAATGGACAAGTAGCATTAGACGTGGACATCACCGAACCGGCACGCCTGATTGCTGCGTTTCAATATCTGTTCTCTTACGTCCCGCCCGCGCTCGACAATTGGCAAACGGCTGTCTCCGATTTCAGAGCGTATGTACCTGACCTCGCGAGCGCGTTGAAAACACTCATCGATCAACGTCACGAGACAGATCCGGCGTTCAAAGAGGCGTTCACCGATTTTTATGAAATCTGCCGCACCTCCATTAACCCGGAACTCTCACGCGATGCCGTCGAAGAGATGCTCATCCAACACATCCTCACCGAACGCATTTTCCGGACCGTTTTCAATCGGTCAGACTTTACGCTCCGGAATATTATCGCCCGCGAGATTGAAAACGTCAGCTACATACTCATGCGGCATGAAGTGAGTCGGGACGTATTTCTTGAACCGTTAGACCGGTTTTACGTTGCTATTGAGCAGGCAGCAACGCTCTGTAAAGACTTCTCCCAAAAACAGCACTTCCTCAATACGTTCTACGAGAAATTTTTTCAGGGATTCTCCGAAGATGTGGCAGATACGCACGGTATTGTCTACACGCCGCAACCCATCGTGGATTTCATGGTGAAGAGCGTTGAACACATCTTGAAAACCGAGTTCGACCGATCGTTATCGGATACCGGCGTGCATATCATTGATCCATTTGTCGGCACCGGTAACTTCATCGTCCGTCTCATGCAGGACATCCAAGGCACAGCGTTGGAAGAGAAATACCGTCATGAACTCCACTGCAACGAGGTGATGCTCCTGCCCTACTATATTGCAAGTTTGAACATTGAGCAGGAGTATTTTCAACGGACGGGGACGTATCTACCCTTTGAAGGAATTACGCTTGCGGACACGTTTGAGTTGCTTGAGCAGCAGCAAGGCGAACTCTTCACCCGTGAAAACACAGAGCGCGTGGCGAGACAGAAGGCAGCGGATATGTTTGTCGTTATTGGTAACCCACCCTATAACATGGGACAGATTAATGAAAACGACAACAATAAAAATCGGAAGTATGAGACGATGGACACCCTCTTACGAGAAACGTATTCACAAGCCTCAAAAGCAAGAAATAAAAATGTGCTCTCGGATCCGTATGTGAAAGCGATTCTGTGGGCATCAAAACGAATTGGTAAAGAAGGCGTTATAGCGTTTGTGACGAACAACGGTTTTCTCGACGGCATCGCGTTCGATGGGATGCGAAAACACCTTGCACAGGATTTCAGCAAGATTTATCACATTGATCTCAAAGGGAATGCGCGTACCTCTGGTGAACGCCGTCGAAAAGAGGGCGGTAATGTTTTTGATGACCAGATACGAGTTGGCGTTGGTATCAGTTTCTTCATCAAAAAAGCAGAAACGACTTCGGAAATAGCGGAAGTTTGGCTCTATGCTGTTGACGATTATCTTAAAGCACGCGAGAAGCAGAAACTTTTAACCGACTTCGGAGACTATACAAACGTTCCGATGAAACAGGTGGACATTGACGCTAAGCATACGTGGCTCACGGAAGGTCTCCACGCCGAATTTGACACCTTTATCCCGATAGGTACAAAAGAGGCAAAGGCGAAAAAGGGGACTGCGACAGATGTAGTTTTTAAGACTTATAGTCGCGGGGTCAACACAAGCCGTGATGCGTGGGCTTACAACTTCAACCGAAATATCCTTACTGCGAATGTTCAGCAAATGAGCGAGACCTATAACACAGAAGTGGATAGATGGAAACGGCAGAAAAATCAGAGAGAAATTAACGTTGATAGTTTTGTGGTTTCTGATACGGCGAAAGTCAGTTGGAGTGAAACGCTAAAGCGAAACTTGCAAAGTGGAAAAACCATTGATTTTGCGGAAGGAAGGACGAAAATAGCAATCTATCGCCCGTTTACGAAATTGCACCTCTACTTTGACCGAATGATGATAGAACGTGTTTATGTTTTTCCATCTATTTTCCCCACCGCTGAGACAGAGACAGAAAATAGAGTAATTTGTTTCAAGGCTCCTGGAAGTAAGCAGTCATTTCATTGCTTGATGACACAGCAGTTGGCAGATGTACATCTGACTGGTGATTCCCAATGCTTTCCCTTCTACACCTACAATGAGGATGGCACAAACCGACAAGAGAACATCACCGATTGGGCATTGTCCGAATTCCGAAATCACTACAACGATGACACCATCACCAAGTGGGACATCTTCCACTATACCTACGCCCTCTTGCACCATCCCGTTTATCGTGAGAAATACGAGATGAACCTCAAGCGTGATCTGCCGCATATCCCATTTGCCGAAGATTTTTGGGGTTTTTCCAAAGCGGGTGCGGCGTTAGCGGACCTCCACGTCAACTATGAATCCGTTCCGAAATACGATAAACTCCGAAAGGTTGAAACCCCCGGCATGCAGGTCAATTGGGATGTCGAGAAGATGAAACTCTCCAAAGACAAGACGCAGTTAAAATATAACCATTTCCTAACGTTGGATGGTATTCCTGCGGAGGTTTATGACTATCGGCTCGGCACACGTTCTGCGTTAGAGTGGATTATCGATCAGTATCGTGTTAAGATAGACAAACGGAGCGGCATCGTTAACGATCCGAATCGCGCCGATGAGCCACGATATATTGTGGATTTGATTGAGCGTGTTATCTCTGTGAGTCTAAAGACAGTGGAGATTGTTGAAAGTTTGCCTGGATTATAGGCGTTAGTTTCTGCTGCGGTGTTTTTGCTAAGACCTTCAAAGGTTCAATTTAATTTGATTTCATTCAACCTTTTAAAGTATAATTGGAAAAAGACTGTTTCAGCGTTAGACAATTACTATAGCCGATGGAAAACAGACGGTTGTCTATGTTCAGAATATAAGACTACGTGTTTAGACCTGAGTTCACCTATGAATCAAAACGGAAATAATGACTATGTATCGTTAGTAAGAATCCCCCGTAAGTGGTTTAATGTATTCGTCTGGACTTTTTCGAGTTTGGTCATTGCCAATGTTTTAATTGAATTTTTTACCGGTTGGGCTTGGAAAGATTTAGGTGAGACGGGGCTAACACGAACTGCGGTTCTCATGACGCTAATAGTCGGCTGGTTCTTCATATTAGCGCATATATGGGAGGTTATCATGTTAGGATATGCCAAACTATTCAAAGACAAAATCCTTGCGCAAGGCAGAGCAGAAGGTAAAGCGGAAGTGTATCGTGAGTTGCAGCAAGCTCAGAAAAAAGGTATAACGCTTGAAGAGGTGCTGAAAACACACGATGCCGAAAATGGTAAAAACGAAGCGGACGAGTCGTCTTAAGGCGACCAGAGGACGTATGTCGGGATATTAAACAGCGTGCCAAGCAGTGCCCACATCCCTACGAACACGTAATCCCCCATCACTAAGCCTAAGAAGAACGGGATTGCGCGTTGATGTGCCCGTAAACCGAAGACAGTAAGAATGATGAACTTCACCAGCCAACCAAGGAAAACAGAGAACCAGAAATCGGCAAGTCCACCCCATGTTGCAGCGGTCATTACGTACCCGATCGGGTGAAAGGGCCACCACATAAATTTATGGCGCAGGAAATAGAGAATCCATGTCATCCCTGCACCGATCCCCATAGATTGTGTGCCATCCCAATTCGGACCGGTAGGGTTGTTAATCCACCGTTCTAAACGTCTACCGAAAACCTCCTCACCGATACCGATGATGTAGCCGTGTACAGCGAATGCTCCAGTCTCATAAAGGAGGTAAAGGAACGCCCAAAATGATGCAAGTGTCCCGATGACAATGGCGAACATCATCACCCAAACGAGTCTTCGGCTGTTTATACCCGCACGCTCAGCGAGTTTGAACCCTTCCAGTTGATTTGGCATCGGATGCGAGACATTAAGCCGATTGAGCCAGTAGTAGAACGAAATAATCGTAAGGTTCTCGGTCCCGACGAATCGTGGCCCGAAGGTGACTGACATCAACCGTGCTGGATCCAGCGCGAGGATCTCATGTGATGGCGGACCGAACTCGGCACGTACACGCGTCACACCAAGTGCCATCACAATGAAAATGACGATAAAACCGAATACACCGCCTAAGGACATCCCCGCCTTCACTGAAAACAGTGTGAGTCCGAGGCCTCCAAAGATTAACCCAGCGATGGCAAAACGGTAGGGCATCGGTTCATCTGAATCATCAAACGCCTTTTTGGCTGTCAAACAATTTTGGATGACATCGCGAAGATGCCTACGCGTCCCCCACAATGCCAGCGCGCCGACAGCGAGCCATGCCCCACCCGCGCGTTCCGCAAAATAGAGTTCACCTTCACCTAACATCCCCATACGAACGACCCGCTCTGCTTTGCCAAACAGATAGAAAAACCATGCCGACATTGAGATGTCCAACGGTACGAAGAAGGTCAATCCTATAATGAACGGGTAGGCAGATAGCGAAATCCATCCGACAGCGTTCCACGGTTTGTCTGTGAACAGATGCGTGATTGAATAGTAGTTGAGTTGGATAGATGGGACCTGGGGGAATAGATGGCTCAATCCTGCCAGAAGTTCAATAAACCCGGCAACCGAAAAACCTATCCACATCGTGCCGCTTCTGAAAAAACTTTTCCGTCCTTGCGCCATCTGGAGCGGCAGCTGGATGATCGGATACGCCAACTTTTCACGCTCAGTCCACTGGACACGGATAACTGTAATCAGACATATGAGCGTAAACCAGAGCAGTGTGACAAACCCTGTCCAGACAAGGATTGGCACCAACCAGCCGCGTAAATGCTTTGGAAGATAAAAGGTCGAACCTCCCTTAAAGTAGGCATCCAAAGCGTAATCCTCAGGCACGAACCATGTCGGGATGTAACGCCAGAAGAGAGATGCCCATTCGTTTTCGGGAGTCGCGAACCGGAACGGATGCGCCAGTGTACCGATCAGGAAGGTCATCATCGAATGCCCACCGATTGTGGATACCATGACGACCATGATATAGATAACGAGAAGTTCCTGCGTCGTTAGGGCATTACGAGGGGCAACTCTTTTCCAAGCGAAGTTGAGTCCGATAACAACAAAAAGGGTGAAAATAGCATTGAAGAAAAGCGAGACGAAGTTCAGGAGGAACTGCGGCTGAATCATCTCCGCAGCATAGGCAAGCCAGTAAGCATTCCCGATAACAAGGAGTGTACCAATCAGGAGTGCACGGATCGTGATTCCAGATGTAAAGGAGGCGCGAGATTCTGGCATGTGTTGAATAGGTGTCAGTTATCAGTCATCGGTCATCAGAGGGAATAGTTATCAGTTATCGGATGATTGGTTATCGGTTGTCGGTTATCGGTTAATACCTTGTGTCTGGAACATTTTCTGTCACTGCTACAAGACACCTCTTTAACTGACAACTGACACCTCTTAAAACTGACAACTGATAATCTCTCTACTGCTTAAGGAATCCCCACACCACTGCGAGTTTGCCTGAGGGCTCAACGGCTAATACCTCGGCATCAAAAGTGAGGTCCCCATAGGCGAGACCATCCCATGCACCGCCGGGGATCCATCCGATCTGGTGTTCGCGTTTCCCATTCTCACAATCGTTCATGTGGAAGCTCAGCCCGATCGTCAACCCAGCTTTCGCTTTGAATTTATCACCTTTCCCGGGGTTGGCAAACGCGGGGTTGCCGCGCGGCTTCGTCGGGTCAATCGCGACCTCATAGATATAATCGTTGCCATTCTTGACCAGCACCCATTCTGTGTTATCCTTTGATGCGGCGGCGGATAAATCTTTACCGTTGGCACCGAGTGTCCACTGAACAAGGCTCTCCCGCACCATGCCGTTGTCGAAATCAAACATAAATTCGACGCTATCGTCTTCCCACCATCTGGCATCAGGCGGATTAACGTCTTGGAGTTCGTCATCGGTGATTTCAACGGCGAAATAGATACGGGTCGGATCTAGGGCATTCCACGCGACTCTGCCTTGACCGGTAAAATCGTTGGCTTTTGGGATACCTTGACTGACATCTTTCAATTCGTCAAAGGCAACAATTTCAGCACGTTCCCATTCGTCAAGTTTTCCATCTACTTTAAGGTTTCTCAGCTGTTTCGCAACATATTCCTTATCACGTTTCGCATCAACAGGTAAGTTCGCTGTACAGAACAACAGCGCAGCTGCTATTCCTATCGTGACTGCGACTTTAAGCTTCATAAACTTTTTCATTGATGAATTCCTTCGTTTTGTAACTTTTGAATTAGTTGTTCCTGCACCCGATTTTTCTTCTTTGAACTGCACGCACGGCACAACACCTGAAGATTATCAGGCGCATCGGTGCCCCCTTTGGATTTGGCTATCACATAATTGACCGTCATACTACGAAACGGAAATAACGTTTGACAACCGTTACATTTACCCTCTTGGATTCCAAACAGTGTGCGTTTATCGGTTTGATGCTGTTTGGAAAGTTTAGGTTCACCCTTTCGGTGAATGACCGACTTGATAATACCGTTCTGTTCAAAACGCGACTTAACCAGTTCATAAGATTTGGGACTTAAATCAATCCCTATCCATTGGCGTTTTAACCGCTCGGCAGCTACACACGTAGTAGCACATCCACAGAAGGGGTCAAGCACCATATCGCCAGGATTGCTGCTCGCCCCAATAATTCGTTCTAACAGTGCAAGCGGTTTCTGTGTCGGGTATCCAATCCGCTCTTTGCTTCTGGCTGTTAAGTTTGGAATATCGACCCAGATGTTATTCAGCCTTTTGCCTTTTTGTTCGTCAAGATACCGCTTATAGCGTGGCACATTTCCCGGACGCGTCTGAACGATACGTCCTGCTTCAATTTCCTTGCGCATGCGATCTTCTGACCAGCGCCATGTTCGGACGACTCCCATGACCGCATACGTCAGATGAGAATCGGGATCGTGGTTCTGAGCAGTTACAGAAGTGAGTGAAAAGCGTCGTCCGGTTTCCGGTTCAACACAATAATACTGACGTTTGGTTTTCTCATCCAAATTCGCCAGGTCATACGGAATCGTGACTGCTTCAACGTTCCAGACATACATATCGCTTTTTGAATATCGGAAGATAATGTCAGAATCTCGTGCCAACCCCTTTTTGAGGTTTCCCTTGGTGGTTATTGCCCGTTGCCAGATAATCTCATTTCTAAAATTTTCTTTCCCAAAAACGCTATCCATCACCATTTTGAGGTAGTGGCTGGCGTTATCATCACAGTGGAGATAGAGCGTCCCGGTCAGTTTGAGGATGCGGAACATCTCCAGCATTCGGATGCTCATCATGATGAGATAGGCTTTCATGGACTTCCCGTGACTAAACTCAGTAGCACTGATGGCATGATAGAGTTCGGGTTCCCTATCCGCGAGTTCACCGTGAGATGCGTTATCTAAATCCTCCAATGCCCAGAAATCTTTGAACGTTGCCCCTGCGGCTTTGCTCCCGACTGGTGCTTCAAAGGTCCGGTTGGAATTGAAGGGCGGATCCAGATAAATCAAGTCAATAGAATCTGTGTCAAGCCCTCGAAGTACATGAAGATTGTCATTTTCAAAGATGGTTCGGTTCTTGACCTTCATCCTATTTCCTATAATACTGTGTATAGGCGCGCTTCGGAAGCGCGCCTACATATAATGAAATGAAATGGACAGCATATTGGTCCTACCGTCGCGCTTTGATAGCACTCCACGTCGCAGCGAGTTTTCCGTTCGGGTCAACAGCGAGTCCTGTTTCAGCCTTGAAATTTTGATTGACTTCGGCTTCCTCGAGTATTCGGTTATAGACGCTGAATTCGTCAATGATACCTGTGAACACCCCGAATTCACCATCCGCTCTTCCATCTAAGCCGATGAAAACGTGATTTTCCCAATCGTCTTCAGGGAATTGGGCAAGGTTGAGTACCCCTTTGCCTGTTGCTTTACCATCAACGAAGTATTGAACCGCACTATCCTCTGGCACACCCGTAACAGCGATGTGGTGCCACTTGTTATCGGCAATGTTTTCTGTGTCTTCAACATTGCCCACCCAACCCGTGTCGAGATTAAGCACTCCATTGCGAACCCACAAGGTTTTGGGACCCTTATCGTCGGTACCGGGACCCCTGTTTTGGCAAAGATTACCCCCGGACCACTACTGTCGGTCTTAATCCATGCCGACCATGTGAAATCAACATTGAAATCAAATTCTTCAGGCGAATCAATTTCGACGAAGTTCGCTTCGTTTCCATCGAACTCCAACGCATCACCGATTTTACCGGTGACCTTTTTTAGGTTACCTTTGATGGTTCCATCATAATTGCCTGTCCCGTCTGTGACGGTTTTTCCGCTGATCTTGTTTGCATCGAAACTCCAATAACTGACCAATCCGTCCTCAACAATTTGGGCAGGGAGGTTAGTTGTGATTAGAGCGATGGCAAGTACTAATAACACAAAACTTACCTTTTGAAGCACAATCAAATCTCCTTTGATTCGTTAAAAGTATGAGAAAGCTGCAAGCAAAATACCACAGCGTGGCACCTTCATCCATTAAAGATTTTCTTGAGGATCAGGAACGCCCCACCGACAACAATAATAAACAGTGCGACGGAAAAGACGAAGGCAAAAATTACTTGCAAAATTTGGAAGAGAATCAGGATACATACAATAAAGATGAAGATCCCAAATAAGACGAGTAAAATCGTTCCCATACGTTAATGTAGATGTGAATGTTAATCCACGTGTTACGGCATAGCGCGTTTCATAAACGCGCCGAGTTGCAGCCGTTTATATTAACCCATCCGCTGTTGGAATGGGATGCTTTAATAGCCCGCTTTGTGCGGGTTCCAAACTTTTGGTTGAATGGCAACGCATTCAGTTTACGGTGTTGCGCGTCGCTTACCGCCATCCATATAAAGTGCGGTCCCAAACATATAAGAGCAGGCTTCAGAGGCTAAGAATGTCACGACGTTTGCAATCTCCTCCGGCTCTGCGATGCGACCCGCGGGAAGTTCTTGTCCGAGTGCTTCTAACAACTCCTCAATATCGCGTCCTTCACGCTCGGCTCTCGCGCCTTGTTGCGTGCGTGCGCGACCGGTATTGGTCAATCCCGGACAAACGGTGTTTATCAAAATACCATCCCCCGAAACAGCATCGGAAAGTGCGCGTGTTATGTTCAGAATACTGATATTGGCAGCACCGGTAGGTATATTCCCGCGGGTAGGACTTGTGCCTGCTGAACCCGCGATATTGATAATTCTGCCCCATCGGTTTTCCTTCATGTGAGGAATCACCAATTGAGACATTCGTAGATAACTATAAGTTTTCAATGCAAGGGCATCATCAATGAGTTCCGGCGATAGTTCCAGAATATCAGCATTCCGGGCAGCACCGACATTGTTGACAAGAATATCAACACCGCCAAAGCGAGAGATCGTTGCCTGTACCACTTTTTCGCAATTCGCTTGTGTGGTAAGATCTCCAGCAACAGCGTGTCCTTTAGGTCCGGTCTGATTGATTTCTGTGAGTACTTGGTTGAGCGTGTCTTGTGTTCGGGCAGCGATACAGACCTGAACTCCCTCGCGTGCGAGCGCGAGCGCGCACTGCCTACCGATGCCTCGACTGCCGCCGGTAACAATTGCGCGTTTGCCGTTGAGTCCTAAATCCATATATCACCTATCCTGTCACTACGGAGAAGAGATGTCCACTCAAAATTGGCGGACACCTCAAACCGCTGATAGAAATTTTTGACCACTACTCATTCGTTATAGGCGGTATGTTTCGGATAATAGTGATCGCACGCCTCTCTTATTTTTTCAGACTTCCCCACGTAAGCGCCAATTTCCCTTTTGCATCTACAGCAAGCGTTGTCTCGTAACCGTCGTTCATAACGGCTTGGATGTCATCTTCACTGAGAACAGTGTTGAAGATGATGAACTCGTCTATCAACCCTTCCCACTGTCGGGATTGATTCCAATCGCCAATCCGAGCAGGATCAAGGACACCGGGATTCCCACCCCAATCGTTTTCGATATCGAGTTCGCCGTTAGCGTAAAAGCGGATTTTCTTTTCCTTTGCACTGTAAGCGGTTGCAATGTGAACCCATTTATCCATCTGATCTCCTGCTAACATATAGTTCGCAAAAGTGTCGTTCCCACCCGGGTTACTGTGGATGGAAAACTCAACCTTATTATTCGGATGCATCTGGTAGTGGATGTCGCCTGGTTTCCAACCGTTGTTGTTGAAGAAAACACGCCACGCTCCCTCACGTCCAGTGGACTTGACCCAATGTGTAAAGGTAATTTCTTCAAATTCGCCGATCCGTTTCGGAATTTCGATCCACTCGTCTGAGCCGTTGAGTTCGATCGCATCGCCGATTTGGCCTTTGACAAACTTGCCGCCTTTGACTTCACCATCAAATCCGTTTCCGGAAACATCTTCGGCATCGCCATCAAATAGCCATGCCGCTGCAATCATATCCTCGGTGATCTCAGCAGAACCAGTGAGACTCATACTCAACTTGACCCCTCCCAAACCTAAAGGATTGGGATTCCTTTGACGGAACTCCCAAGTGGTTCTTTTAGGTTATACCACGACGTCCATTTGACGTTCTGCGATACTGGCTTCTCTGACTCCCTTCAGCGTCGCAATCGTCCAGACGTTATCCTTGGGAGCTTGTTCGGGTTTAATCCGAACCGACACGAGTGTAATCTCGCGGTGCGGGTCATCTGGCACACTACGGAAAATCACTTGAACCTTCGTGACCGACCGATACTTCTGGCAAGTATTTCTTGCTTCAGAACTTGAAATCTCAACAAAATCTGAACCTCGCAAGGTTTCAGGAATATCGTATCTTTCAACGTATTCGGATTTTGTGATGTTCGTTTTTAATGGATATTAGCCATAGTCATTCTGTCCTTGTAAGAGGGTGATTGAGACCAGTAGCAAGGTAGCTACTGCTTACACGTCTCAATCAATGACTATGTTAATTATACTACATTTTTGACGAAATGTCAACTCTTTTTTTAACTATAGCCCCATGGTCTAATTCAATAGGGCGGTTCTGTATCCCAAAGCTAAAGCATTGGGTTTTAGAACCGAAAACGTAGATAAGTATCAGACCGAGGGTAATCGTAATAATCTTTGCGTTCAACAGAGTAACCTCCTATGTGCAGTTAGAAAGATTGGTAAACTGTGTACATTCCGCAGCTTCTGTACAACACAGTTGTTCTGTGTCATATTTAAAAAAATTATAACACAAAAAATACAAAAATACAATTCCTTATTAAAACAGGGCGTTATGCACACCCTCTAAACAAATCGATCTTTGTGTGGACTAGCTTCCCACTGCGCGGACCACGTCTGCCAAGATGTTGGACACTGCCGAGTTGCACTTTCACGAGCAGGACACGCAATCACTTCGTGCCACAACGCGTCTAATGAAGTGCCGGTTCGACTGAACCGAAAATCTACCGACCAACGGATGATGTCGCTCCGGTTGAACAGCGACCGATGGAAGACCAGATTGTTAAAAACGAGCAGATCGCCTTTTTGCATCTCTAACGTATCAATATCGGTATCGGATGAGGTAGGTGGAAGAACAGGGACGGCAAACGCTTCGTCGGGAACGCGGTGATACGCCTGTAAACCTGCCTTGTGGCTACCGGGTAGGAATTGCAAAGCACCATTTTCTGTTTTGATGTCCACTAATGGGAGCCACACAGTAAGATGCGTATCGTTTTCGGTGTCCGGCATATAGGTACTGTCTTGGTGCCATGGAAGTGTTGTCAATTTTTCGTTCGGGAGTTTCGGACGCACCCAGAAATCACCGTTGAATTGGATATCGCTACCGATAAGATGCTCAAGCACATCCAACACCTTCGGATGGGTTATCAGGTCAAAGAGTGCCTCGCTAAAAACAAGTGTGTGCCAGCCAAAGACCTCGTTTTCTCTATCACACGCCTTTAGGATCGCATGCCAACGGCGTTGAAATGATAGTTCCTCATAGAGATCGGAGATCATCCCTTCATTATAGAGTTCGGTAGCACGCTTATCAACGACTTCGGAGATGACAGCGGTCAATGGCGCGAGATCCGTTTCACTCAGTGCCGATTCCACGACAAGATAGCCTTGCTCCGTAAATTTTTCAGAATACGTTCCCATCGTTCTATCTTTTTGTTTTTATTTCGCCCCAAACAATTGTTAGTTTGTCCTTGGGTCTCACAGGAAGCGGCTCCATCGAATCCTCAACAGAGATTGCCTCGTCCCAGAACGCCACCTCGTCAACAGCACCGCCATAGTGGTTCTGACCATTACGACTCCCGATCGTGAAAGGCAGCCCTTCGGTGATGTGAACAGCATCATTACCCGCCATCTCGCCTTCTAACTTGCCATCAACATAAGCCTTTACGGACTCACCATCGTACGAACCGAAGATATGATACCACTGTCCAATTTCCATTTTAACATTGCCAACACAACAGACGAGATTGTTTCCGGGACCCGTAGAAACCTCAAAGGAGAGCGTCCCATCAGGTTCAATGAAAAATCCGTAACTCCAGTTGAGGTGGATACCTTTTTCAGCAACCGCAACCCACGCACCGAGTTTTATCGGCTTAATCCACGCCGCCATAGATAGTGCTTCAAGTTCGGAGATCGACGGCGCATCCGGTATTTCGACATAATCCGTGCTGCCGTTAAATTCCAACGCCTCACCTAACTTTCCATCTACGACTTTCGGATTTCCTCGGATGATGCCGTCGTTCCCGTTTCCACTGAGATCATCCGCGCCATCCGCTTCATCAAATGACCAGTAGCCAACCAAGTCCGCATTTGCTGTAAGACCTATTACGCCTAATAGCAAAAATATTAGACACGTAATTTTTGAAAGTGACACGGCGATACCTCCATTTATACGCGTGTGTGGTGAGGCATCAAAAATCGAAACCTCACCATACGGTGAAAAGGAGAACAAGAATCTATACTACAACTTGGCTCTCAGTTGATCCATCAATCCATCTGGTGGGTCAAAGGGAAGATCAATCACCTCATTGGTGATGCCGCTATAGTAAATTCCCAAAAGTAGGTTGAACTCGGCGAGCGATTGCTCAAGATGCGTCGGATGAACTTTACTCTCGTCGTCGAGCCAATCAAAGACCGCCTCGGTGAGGTTGCCCTGCGCAATGACATCTTGTTCACCATAGTTCAGCGGGCCCCCTTCATAACCGCCTTCATGCGTTGAACGTTCCCAACTGCTGAACCGCCAGTGTACAAAGCCTTTTGTCCCTATAACAAAAACGCGTTTGTGGAAAAAGACGACCGGATCATCGGAGGCAGTCGGTGCGATAGCTGTACCGAATGCTACAGAAACATGAAGTCCATTCTCGTACTGCACGCGCGCGGACGCATATTGTGGTGAGGGCTGTGCGGAGTCTAAGTGTTCACCGCCTGAAATTTGACCCAGTACACGGACTGGACGCGAGTTGTCAATATAAGAGGACACCAACTGCAGCACGTGCGGACCTTGGTCAACGGGTGTACTGCGTGCGCTGGCATCAATGAACTTAATCTCGCCGATACGTCCTGCTGCCACATCTGCTTTTAATTCAAGGTTTTGTGGGTGGAAATTGAGTTGTGTGTTGACGACAAATTTGGTTTTTGTCTCTTTGGAGAGTCCCGAAATTTGCTTCCAATCCTCACTTTCAACAGCGATCGGTTTTTCGACTATCGCCGCAGGCACACCCGCATCGGAAGCCTGTTTCATCAACGGGTAACGGATACGTTCGTTACTACCCCGCAGCACAGGTGCAGTGACAATATGAAGGACATCGGGTTTCTCTTTTTCAAGCATCTCATCGAAGTCGGTATATCGTGAAGAGATGCCGAAATCGTCTCCGAATTTATTGAGTAATTCTTCGTTCATATCGCAGACTGCAGCGAGTTTACCGCCTTTAACAAAGCGGTAGGCATCTGCGTGTGCGCGGGCGCGGCCACCACACCCTAACATTGCGGTTTTATACACAAAAATATCTCCTTTAATATTTTACCATTTTTACAGTTTTTCGCGAAGCGAATCCATCAAGCCATCGGGGGGCTCAAACGGGAGGTCAATGATTTGGTTCGTTATCCCGCTGTGGTAAAGACCTAAGAGTAAATTGAACTCCGCGAGGGATTGCTTGAGATGCGTCGGATGCACATTGTTCTCATCGTCGAGCCAGTCAAAGACCGCCTCCGTGAGGTTACCTTGTGCAGCAATGTCTTGTTCACCATAACTCAGTGGACCGCCCTCATATCCACCTTCTGGTGTCGCACGTTCCCAACTGCTGAAACGCCAGTGCACGAACCCTTTCGTGCCTACAACAAAAACACGTTTATGCGCAACGGTGCTTTCACTGTCCGATGCCAACGTTCCCATGCCAGTACCAAACGCAAGAGAGACATGGAGACCGTTCTCATATATGGCTTGCCCAGCGGCATGCATCGGAGACGGCTGTGCGGAATCTAACTGCTCTCTCCCCGCGATTTGACCCAACACACGCACCGGACGCGAGTTATCAATATAGGACGATACTAACTGCAGCACATGCGGTGCCTGATCGACAGGCGTACTGCGTGCACTGGCATCAATGAACTTAATCTCGCCGATCCGTCCTTCGGCGACATCGCGTTTTAATTCCAAGTTTTGGGGGTGGAAGTTAAGTTGCGTGTTAACGATGAACTTCGTTTGCGTCTCTTCCGCTAACCCCGCAATCTGTTTTGAATCCTCGCTCTCAACGGCAATCGGTTTTTCGACGATCGCTGCTGGCACACCCGCATCGGATGCTTGCTTCATCAACGGATATCGAATCCGTTGGTTGGTGCCGCGTAACACCGGTGCCGTGACGATGTGAAGGACATCCGGTTTTTCCTTCTCCAGCATCTCATCAAGGTCGGTGTAGCGTGAGGAAACGCCGAAGTCGTCTCCAAAACTGTTGAGTAACTCTTCGTTCATATCACAGATTGCGCCGATTTTGCCGCGTTTGACAAAACGGTAGGCACTCGCATGGGCGCGGGCACGACCGCCACACCCTAAGAACGCTGTTTTATACATAAAAAGTCTCCTTCAATACTATTTCGAGTATCAAGCCAAAGCGGGTTAGATGTTAAGAGGAGAAAATACAAGATAACTTTCTATAGATTCTCTCGGAGTATATCAATTAACCCATCGGGTGGTTCAAATGGGAGGTCAATAATCTCATTTGTTACACCACTGTAGTAGATTCCCAGAAGTAGGTTGAACTCCGCAAGAGATTGCTTGAGATGCGTCGGATGCACATTGCTCTCATCGTCAAGCCAATCAAAGACAGCCTCGGTGAGGTTACCTTGTGCGACGACATCCTGCTCTCCGTAGTCAAGCGGACCGCTTTCGTACCCACCTTCTGGCGTTGCGCGTTCCCAACTGCTAAACCGCCAGTGTACGAACCCTTTCGTCCCGACAACAAAAACGCGTTTGTGGGTGTGATTACCGGCATCCGGTTCTTTAGGCACTTTCTGCCCTAAACCTGTCCCGAACGCCAGAGAGACGTGAAGACCGTTTGCATATAAAGCCTGAGCGGCAGCGTGCATAGGGGAGGGCTGCGTGGAGTCCAAATCCTGAGCCCCAGAAACCTGTCCAAGCACTCGCACTGGACGCGAGTTATCAATATAGGAAGAGACGAGTTGCAACACGTGGGGTGCCTGATCTACAGGCGTGCTACGCGCACTGGCATCAATAAACTTTATTTCACCGATTCTGCCCTCTGCGACATCTCGCTTCAGTTCCAAGTTTTTCGGGTGGAAATTGAGTTGTGTGTTAACAACAAACTTCGTTTGCGTCTCTTCGGCTAATCCGGCAAGCTGCTTCCAGTCCTCGCTTTCAACGGCAATCGGCTTTTCGACAATCGCTGCAGGCACACCCGCATCGGAAGCCTGTTTCATCAACGAATACCGAATCCGTTGGTTGGTCCCGCGTAACACCGGTGCGGTGACAATGTGAAGCACATCTGGCTTTTCCTTTTCAAGCATTTCGTCCAAGTCGGTATAACGTGACGAAACCCCAAAGTCGTCTCCGAAACTGTTGAGCAGTTCTTCGTTCATATCGCAGATTGCGCCGATTTTGCCGCGTTTGACGAAGCGGTAAGCATCCGCATGCGCACGGGCGCGACCCCCGCACCCTAAGAACGCTGTTTTATACATAAAAAGTCTCCTTCAATACTTTGATTATAGTAAAACCAAAAAATAACTTGCGGAAAAACCACGGTCCGGTTCATTCACCATTTTCGTTCAATGCCTGTATGAAATCTTCTGGCGTTTCCACCCGTATTGCGGTGCGAAAGAGCCGCTTAAGACGCTGCAAATCATTAATCGTCTCCAAATCGGATTTGAAAGTTTCAGCAATTTCAGGCTCTAACTGGGAAGCGAGTGCCTCAAGGATATTCTCACGAATAGTTTCTTGAGCCCCTTGTTGGATTCCTTGTTGGATTCCTTGTTCGTGTGCCTCCTGTGCCAAGTATTCGACAATAGGTGGTCGTTGCATGGTTTCCTCCGAAATGATCTCCAAAATTGTTTGTGAATCGTAAACTAAATTCCCTAAAACAGCTAGACTTCCAAGATATTCCGATTTGTTGGGAATATCAATGCTATCCGCAGTTTGAACACAGCGGCGAAGCCACTGTTCTGCATCCGTATCGTCTGGAGGTTCATGAGCGGGGTGAAAGGTATCAAACCCGCTGGTTTTGAATCAAGAATCGCCTGTCCATCCATCTCAATCAACCGAAAAACCTGATACTCAATAGAAATATTATGTCGTTCCAGATTTTGTTCAAATTTTCCCGGGTCGTTATTACCGGCATCAGAACGCAGGTAAATGACATTGGAATACACCGGTAATCGGTAGATTTCAATCGCTCGGATGATATAACCGGCCATTCGGAGCGGCATCTCAGGATCGTAACTGTCGGTAGTTTGAAACTCGAAATGTACAAGCACCTCTTGATTATCGTGCAGTATTTTAATGAGGGTATCTGCTTGATGCATCTCAACGGTAGGTTGTTCTGGTGTAACGACCTCTAATACAGTGGTATTTGCTGACCTGAATTTGAAGCAGAGGTTTACGAAATCTTGAGGATTTGTTTCGATCTGTTTCTTGGAGGCAGTATCAAAACTTGCCATCTCACTCCTTCTGAGGTTTTAGCGCATCTCTTTCCGTCTATTATAGCATGGGTTTAGGAGGTTTGTCAATTGTGGCGTAATTTACAGCAGGCGAGATTCTCGCCTGCCGCTATGTCTATCGGTTTACAATTTTTCTCGGAGCGAATCCATCAACCCATCAGGCGGTTCAAACGGAAGGTCAATAATCTGGTTCGTTATGCCACTATAGTACAGTCCTAAGAGGAGGTTGAACTCCGCGAGCGACTGCTTGAGATGTGTCGGATGCACGTTGTTCTCATCATCTAACCAATCAAAGACAGCCTCAGTGAGATTTGCTTGTGCAGCGATATTTTGTTCGCCATAGTTCAGTGGACCGCCTTCGTAACCACCTTCTTGCGTTGCACGCTCCCAACTGCTGAAACGCCAATGCACGAACCCTTTCGTCCCAACAACAAAGACCCGTTTGTGGCCGTAGATACCTGGGGTATCAGGTGCCGCTATCGTTCCCATACCTGTCCCGAACGCGACAGAGACGTGGAGACCGTTCTCATACAAAACTTGCCCAGCGGCATGCATCGGAGACGGCTGATCTGAATCCAAACCCTCGCTGCCAGCGATTTGTCCAAGAACTCGGACGGGACGTGCGTTGTCAATATAGGAGGACACTAATTGAAGCACATGCGGCCCCTGGTCAACGGGTGTGCTACGCGCGCTTGCATCAATGAACTTAATCTCACCGATGCGTCCTTCCGCGACATCCTGTTTTAATTCCAGATTTTTCGGGTGAAAGTTGAGTTGTGTATTAATGGCAAACTTCGTTTTCGTCTCCTCTGCCAACCCCGCAATTTGCTTCCAATCTTCACTTTCAACGGCAATCGGTTTTTCGATAATCACTGCTGGCACACCGGCATCGGAAGCCTGTTTCATCAATGGATAGCGGATGCGTTCACTCGTCCCGCGTAACACGGGGGCTGTGACGATATGTAGGACATCCGGTTTCTCCTTCTCAAGCATCGCGTCTAAATCGGTGTAGCGTGAAGAAATATCGAATTCGTCTCCGAATTCGCTGAGTCGTTCTTCGTTCATATCGCAGATGGCGGCGAGTTTACCGCGTTTGACGAACTGGTAAGCATTGGCGTGCGCACGGGCGCGACCCCTGCACCCTAATATCGCAGTTTTGTACATGAAATCGTTCCTCTAATGTTAACAACAGCACGCCAGCAGCGTGCCAGAAGATAAAGTGGGCAAAGGTAGGGAGACTTCGCCCCACAAAACAGAATTATTTTAAATCACAACTTCTCCCAAAGTGCGTCCATTAACCCATCGGGCGGTTCAAATGGGAGCTCGATAATCTCGTTTGTTATCCCGCTGTAGTATATCCCTAAGATGAGGTTATTCTCAACGAGCGATTGTTTAAGATGTGTCGGATGCACATTGCTCTCATCGTCTAACCAATCGAAAATGGCTTCGGTGAAGTTCGCCTGTGCGATGACATCTTGCTCACCATAGTTCAGTGGACCGCCCTCATAGCCACCGTCCAGGGTTGAACGTTCCCAACTGCTGAAACGCCAATGCACGAAACCCTCCGTCCCGACAACAAACACACGTTTGTGACCGTAGATACCCGGGTCATCGGATGCCATTTGTGCCATCTCCGTACCAAAGGCAATAGAGACATGGACACCGTTCTCATACAAAACCTGAGCGGCAGCATGCATCGGACCGGGATGCCCACCCGCAGAATTTAAATGCTCGCTGCCAGCGATTTGTCCAAGAACCCTTACCGGATGTGAGTCATCAATATAGGAAGACACCAATTGTAGCACATGTCCTCCCTGCTCGGCGGCTCTACTACGCGCACTTGCATCAATAAACCGAATCTCACCGATCCGTCCTTCGACGACATCTCTTTTTAACGCCAAGTTTTTCGGGTGGAAGTTGAGTTGTGTATTGACAACAAATTTCGTTTGTGTCTCTTCTGCTAACCCCGCAATCTGTTTCCAATCTTCACCTTCAATAGCGACCGGTTTCTCAATAATCGCCGCTGGCACGCCGTGATCGGATGCCTGTTTCATCAACGGATAACGGAGACGTTCTTCATTACTCGGAACCACAGGACTTGTGACGATATGCAGGACATCCGGCTTCTCTTTTTCAAGCATCTCATCGAAGTCGGTGTAGCGTGAAGGTATACCGAAGTCGTCCCCAAAGTTGTTGAGGCGTTCTTCGTCCATATCGCAGATCGCCGTGAGTTTACCGCGTTTGACAAAGCGATACGCATCTGCGTGCCCACGCGCGCGCCCCCCACACCCTAACATCGCAGTTTTATACATGGAACCGGCTCCTAAGCATCCTTGATGTGGCAAGTCGAGCCACAGGCTATAGAAGAATAATAGATTGCATCAGATTAACAGTAGAAAATGTTTTTGTCAAGTGTTACTTCGGGATCGCTTCTACGAGGAGATGTGGACTTTCTCACCACTTTTCGCACTATCGTAGAACGCATCTAAGATTTGCATGAAGGTATACGCGTCCGGTGCAGCAACATCGGGTGCGACTTCACCTGCGATCGCCATTGCGAAGTGGTTGAGTTCATAGTAGAAGACATGCACCTCTTCGGGGAGTTCACCGTGGTCAATCTCAAGTGGTTCATCAATTGCTTCTCGGACAAACTCGCCATCTTTAAAGCGGGATATGCCGCCGTTTGTGATTGCCCCAGTCGTACCGTAAAGTTCCACGACACTCCCGGAATCCGAGTGGCTCATCCGAGAGCAGTCAATCTGGATCGTTTTCCCACCTTCGCAGCCGAGGAGACCGGTGAAATAGTCCTCCGCTGCGCCTTCGGGGCCGTCATATTGCGGGTAAAGCACGTGCTTCGCAGCAAACGCCCATTCCGGTTTCGGACACCCCATCCACCACCATGTTAGGTTGAGTTCGTGCGAATAGTGCTGCCCTAACGAACCGCCTTTCTGTCCGTAGACATGCAACCAGCGACTGTTCTCATCAAAGTCAGGGATGAAATTGTATTTCCCAAAGACGCGGGCATGATAGAGGTCTCCGATTGCGCCGTTCAGCACGGCGCGCCGAATCTTTCGATTGTTCGGAAAGTGGCGCATAAAGTAGCAGAATTGGAGCGTTTTCTCGGCTTCCTGTGCCGCTGCTTCCATCTCCAAAATTTCAGGCGCGCGAATGCCGTGAGGCTTTTGCACTAAGACGTGTTTACCCGCACTGAGCGTGTCCAAGACTTGCTGCAATCTACCATCAGGAGAAGTCGCGAGATAGACGGCTTCGACATCAGGATTTTCAAGGAGTTCGTGATAGTCGGCATAGCGATGCGGGACTGCACTCTCATCTTCTGCTTCCTCACGACGAGCTGGATCGCGCTCAGCAATCGCAATAACGTTTAGGCGAGAGGTGGCGTTGGCAGCTTGGATAGCTTGACGACCTGCCCATCCGCATCCAACGACACCGAGTTGCGTAATTTGATTCGTCATAAGTATTGCCTCCGACGCTTCTATGAAAAATAAAAAAACCTTGTCTAAAACATATTCGGTAATTCTGCAATGCTATTAAGCACCCCTGTCGGTTCCGCGACGGGGTTTTCCAATTGACTGGGTTTAAACTTTCCAGTTTTAACCAAGATACTCTGCATCCCCATTGTCTGCGCACCAGCGATGTCGGAAGTGATGTCATCACCGACCACAACTGCTTCATTTGGGGAAAGTTGAAGACTTTCAAGTGCAATTTTGAAGAACGTCTCACTCGGTTTGCCCATAACCGTAGCGGTTTTGTCTGCGGCTGCCTCCAGAAGTGTCACGAATGCACCACAATCCAAGAACATGCCTTCAGATGAAAACCAGTAGAGGTTTTTCTGCAACGCTATCAGTTCGGCACCATTCATTAACAGGCGAAAGGCGTGATTTAAAGTCCGAAAATCAAACCCTTCGCCGTAGTCTCCGACGACGACAAAATCAGGGGCATCGTCATCTACGGGTATCTCTTTGAAAAACGCTTTGACGGCATCATCGACCATGAAGTGACAACTTGCCCCAGGCTGCGAACGTAAGTATTGAAGACAGGCGTAAGTTGCATTAAAGATTTCATCTTCGTAGATGTCGAAACCGAGTGCTTGCATCTGCGCGTGAAGCATCTTCGGGGTTTTAGCAGTTGTATTCGTCAAGAACCGGAGTTGGTATTCCTCCTGACGTAGGTAGTTGACAGTTTTAATTGCACCGGGGCAAGGTTCGCCTCTAAAATAGAGCGTTCCATCCAAATCGATCAAAAAAGCTTTCGGGCGCGTTGGTGATATTTTCTGCATTGTACGCTCGTGTGCTACGGTTCCACAACTTTGTAGTGTTCAACCTGCCCACCACTAATTGTCTGGATTGCGAGGCTTTTGACGGGGTGGCGGTTCGCATCGTAATGCGAAATGGTTGTCGCACCCTTGTAGCTATTGACTGCAGCGAACGCATCGCGAACCGCAACGCGGTCAAGTGAACCTGCTGTCTCTATCGCGCGTGCCAAGAGTCGCATCGCATCGTAGCCCGACGCGGCGATGCCATCCGGTGGGCTTCCGAACAGTGCTGTATAACTTTTCACAAATTCCTGCACGTCTGTATCCTGTGTCGCAACCGAGAAATTGGTCGGATAATAACTGCCATCCAACACACTGTTATCGTCTAAGATACTGAGAAATCGTTCCCTATCATCCCACGCGCTGCCACCGAGGAAGGTCCCTGTGATACCGATTTGCCGTGCTGCATTTATCAACGATGGCACTTCCGGCTGAAAACCGGGACAGAAAATAACATCAGGCGTTGCCTCGTGAATTTCTGTGAGCAGTGTAGTGAAGTTGGTATCGCCTACGGTATAGGCACCACTGTAAACGATTTCTCCACCATTTGCCTGAAAAGCCGCCTCGAACGCCGCTACAAGATCAATCGTATAGTCATCGCCTTCCTCGATAATCGTTGCTGCCGTTTTCGCGCCAAGCTCATTCGGGTTCATGGCGAAACCCGCCATCACTTTTCCTTGAAATGGGTTCGGCACTGTAATGAGAAAGACGTAATCCCCGACTGCTGGCACGTTTGAACCGCTGGAACCCGGAAGCATAAGTCGCTGTGCCTGTTGCGCGATCGGACCGACTTCAACGGAATTGCTGGAGTAAACGGGACCCAGGAGGGCAAAGACATCTTCCATTTCAATGAGTTCTTTTGCAGCAGTGGTGCTGGCTTCTGGTGTCGGGGGTTCACTCGCTATGGGTTGATTATTTCGACTGATAAATTCCACCTGCATACCGAGTACCCCGCCCTTTTCATTAATTTGAGCACGGGCGGTTTCAGCCCCTTGGCTAAAGGTCGTAAAGGTATTGGCGGGTTGGATCACACCAATTTTTAATGTCGCTTCTGTCGGGGTAGTGGTCGCATCGGGCTGAACTACCTGATTGACGCGTTCACATCCTGTCAGTGCCGTGAGTAGAATAGCCGAAATTAAAATAAAAATTCTCATAGACATAACGCAAATTTCTCCTTTGGTGAAAATGCTTGAAAAATATTTGGGTTTGTGGTAACTTTATTACCGAATATCCTAAAACTTCGTGAAAACAGTAGCACATCCGACCAATTTTGTCAAGTTGAGAAACATATCCTTTTGAGAGCGTAAGCAAAAGCGCGTAGCCTGCAACAACGGCGCAGGCGACTCTAACGCGAAAACCGTCAATATCCAAATTGCCGTTATTGCTCCGCAAGGAAAAATTAAAAAATGGAACTCGGATTTTTCACGATGCCTCTGCATCCACCCGGTAGCGACACGACTAAGACATTAGACGACGATCTTGAGCAGATGATAGTCCTTGATGAACTGGGCTACAAAGAGGCTTATGTCGGTGAGCATTTCACGTTTACATGGGAGAATATTCCGTCTCCCGATCTTTTTATTGCAAAAGCGGCTGCGATGACAGAGAACATCATCTTCGGCACGGGGATTACCTGTATGCCGATCCACAATCCTGCCGTTGTCGCGCATCGCATCGCGCAACTCGACCATCAAACGCACGGACGTTTCCATTGGGGCGTCGGTTCGAGTTCCACACCGAGCGATGCGGAGATGTTCATGGCTGGTGAAGACAGGCGTAGATCAACACGCGAGGGGATTGATGCTGTCCTGAAAATCTGGACCGACCCGGAACCCGGACATTACAAGACCGATTTCTGGGAATTTAAGATCCCCGAATACCGTCCGAACATTGTGAGTGTCCACATGAAGCCTTATCAGAAACCGCACCCGCCAATTGCGCTGGCAGGGTCTTCCGCGAGGTCGGACACGCTAATTTTCGCCGGTGAGCGCGGCTGGATTCCAATGAGTATTAATTTAGCGCATGTTCCTACCATCAAAACACATTGGGATGCCGTGGAAGAAGGCGCGGAAAAAACTGGCTTATCGCCATCTCGCTCAACGTGGCGTATTGCGCGTGAGGTTTATGTTGCAGATACCACCGAACAGGCGCGTAAAGAGGCTATTGAAGGTACGCTCGGACGCGATTTTAGAGACTATTGGTTCAAGTTATTTAGCCCGGCGCACTTCAAACCGAGTCAGGATATCGACGACGCGGACATGACCCTCGAACATCTGTTAGATACCTTGTGGATCGTTGGAAGTCCAGATCACGTTGCAAACCGTTTGCGTGAACTTTACGATGAAGTCGGCGGTTTTGGGGTCTTACTTGCTATGGGACATGAATGGGATCCCAAAGAGCAGTGGTTGAACTCAATGACACTCCTCAAGAACGAAGTGATGCCACAACTCACAGATTTGACATAGTAGCAGGCACGCGCCGCGTGCCGTTGCCTTTACAACTTGTGGTGGACAGAAATCAGGAGGCATCTTATGCATACCCTCATGGCAGGGGCAGCCGAGACTGTGATTACCTCCATCAAGGACAGACCCGAAGTCTATGCCGAGTTATATGCACGCGTATTAGTGCTTGCTGATGCCGAAAAACAACTCGCTATTGTAACAGCCGACTACGGGCAGTTTCCACTCCAATATAATAGCGTGCTGCTCGATGCAATCCACGAAGCCACAGGCATACCACCAGAGCATGTCGTTATCAACTGTAGCCATACGCATAACGCGCCGGGTGTTGATGGACGATGGATAACTGAGGCATCCGAAGCATGGTTGGCAACCTGTCTCGCTGAACTGGTAAAAAATGCCGTAGACGCGCTTGAATCCGCAACATTGCGCGTTGGGCGCGCGCCTGTCCAAATTGGCTACAACCGTCGCATAATGAACGACGAGGGTTATATTACAATGGCACCGAACCCAGAAGGGTCTGTTGTGCCGTGGGTTGATGTGTTGGGGGCTTATGATGAAAACGGAGAGATTATCGCCGTGTTGTTCTCGCATGCCGCGCATCCGGTGATTGTCCACTGGTCCAGCGAAGAGATCGGTGCCGATTACCCGGGCTATGCCGTTGAACACCTACGCAATTTCTTAGAACTGAAGCCAGAAAGCGTTTTGTTGTTCGCGCAAGGCTGCGCAGCAGATATCAACGGGTATCCGTTGCGAGGCGGGTTCAGGGCGTGCGATGTCGCCGGATTTGCCCTTGCATTTGCGACACACCAAGCCTTAAAGGCTGCGGAAGAAATTCCTGCAGCACCGCTTAAAGCATGTTCTAAACTCGTCAATTTACCATTCCGAGATCCGCCATCGGTTGCGGAATGCGAGCAGTTAATAAAAGAATTCCCTGACGATGAACGCTACGTCGCTTTACTGGAAGTCGCTAAGAGTGGCGAGAAACGTACCTTGCCTTTTCCAATGCGTGCATTTGCAATCGGTGACGCGCTCTGCTTCCTGTCCGTATCGCACGAACTCTTTTCGGAATATCAACGCTTCGTCGACGAAACCTCCCCGTTCTCGCATACATTCGTTTTCGGGTACACGAACGGCAGTGAGGTTTATATTGCGACAAAAGCGGCTTACGATTTAGGTTTGAAGGCAGGCTATGAAGCCGGACCGCGGAACCATGCGCTTAGTGGTCCGTATCGGTTGGCGTTGTTGCCGTCAGTTGAAGCACAGATTCATCTGGAGATGACGGATCTGTTGGCGCGACTTAAAGGCCACGCTTAACTATATATTTTAGGAAACCAACAGTCTCCTATGCGACCGGAGTAGGTCTCTGATCGTAAACCTTTGGTCACCTTTAAAATTGTCCAAACTGTAGTACATATTAACGTGTGTTTGAAAAAGTTTAGGTTGTGTTCACATTGTCTAAGTTATAGAATATTAGACTGTCCTGCGCTGAATGCGTTGGTCTAAAAACACAGGAGTAGTTTATGAATCCGAAAATTTTTAGGTTAACACTATGCGTATTATTCGTTCTCTCAGTCGCTTACCTTGCTGCGGAGGAGAGCACGGAAGATGTTGGAATAACTGAAGAGCCGATGCCTGTACTTAAAGTGGGTTTGATTCATCCGTTGCTAAATTACACAACTTTTGGCGATGGGGCAAAACTCGCCTTAGCCGAAATCAACAAGGCTGGTGGTGTTCTTGGGAAACAGGTAGAGCTTATCTATAAAGTGGAAACAGGAAGCATAGCTGATTCTGCAAGAGAATTAGTTGAAAAGGAAAATGTTGTGGCTATATTGGGTCCGATGTTTTCGAGTAGTGCTGTTAAAGTTGGACCGATCATCAATATCCCTGTCATTGTGGGGGCAACAGGTGCCGACGTGACGAATACTGGGAATGATCCGAGCGATTTTCTGTTTCTGGTGGCGAATTCAAATGCGTTGCAAGCAAAAGTGATGGCAGATTTTGTGGTGAATGACCTCGGCAAGAAAACTGCGGCGATGATTTGGCAGAACGGGGATGTCTACTCTAAAGGTTTCGTTAACGCATTTGATGCCAATTTCAAGGAGCTTGGCGGTCGCATTGTTGCCAATCAAATCTATGAACAAGGCGATACAATGTTTGATGGACAACTTGGGATCATCAAAGAGGCAAGTGCTGATGTTCTGCTTCTCGCAAGTTTTCCGCCAGAGAACCCCATCATAGTGAAGCAGGCACGGGAGATGGGCATTAAGTCTACCTTTATCGGCAGCGATGGTTGGGATGATTCGTTGATGTTAGACATTTTAGCGGATAACACGCCGCTCGAGAATTCCTACTATTGTAGTATCTCGGATGAACTTGCTGCAGATTTTATTCATGCTTATGAAACCATGTTTAAAAATCAGCCTATTGGTATTGCTCCGTTAGGTTACGATGCCATGAAGTTATTGGCAATAGCAATTGAAAACGTGCAATCAACAGACCCTGTTATGGTTCGGGATGCGGTTGCTGCTATCACTGACTACGCAGGTGCAACAGTTATTTCTGGCTTTGATGAGAACCGTCATCCTATCAAACCTGCTGCAGGTATCCGCGTGTTGAAAATTGTTGATGGTCAACCGGAGCAGCACACTATTGTGAAAGCAAGTCAGTGAGTGTAGTGGTGTTTAGTTTTAGATAAATTATTGGAATAGATGTTTGATTTTCCCCTTTCAGTTCCGGTGGGGTTAGGAAGCCGTGAAGAAATCCGCAGAAATCCGTAAGCAAATCCTACCGGGCCTGGGGATTAACGCCTGCTTGTGGCGTGAGAAGTAACGTCATCCGACGGTCTTCAGTGAGGTATCGGTTGACGATGCTGGCAACATCGGCTGCGGAAACATTGGCGAATGCATCTGCAAGCTGCGGTAAGGTATTACCATACTGGTACTCTATTGTCCCCCAACTCACACCCAGCTGCAGGAACATCAGATTCTCTGGCACATTCTCAGGTTTATGTTGCATGAGCGTTTTCATATCCGGCGGTGTGCTGAGTTCTGTGGAAAGAGACTGCGCAATCATGGGAACCTGTGCATTGTTTTCGGCTTGCTTTAACGGGTTCATCAACTCTCGAATTCGCTGTTTAACCCTTTCTATATCTGCACCCGGCTTGAGCGAGGCACTGACGTATAAGTATCCCTGTTCAGGTGTGACGAGATCAACACCAGAAAAAATGTGTCCTATCAACGCTTTCAGTTGAGCATCTTGCGTGCAAGCTAACCGCCAAAGCAGGTTCGCGATATAGAGTGCGGGATAGTCTTCGTTTTCGGGGCGAGGAATCGGGTAGGTTTCCATGTAATGCGTTACATTGATATCCCAAGAAGCTTTTTGATCTTTCGCTATCTCTCGAGGGACTGTTGGCGTGGGAAAGGTTTTCTCGGTTAAACTGATGGCTCCCAATTGTTTTTCCATTGCGTCTTTCAGTGTTTCCGAGTCAATACCACCAATAACGCACAAAAGAACGCGATCCGCTTGGACCAAATGCAGATCGCGATATTCTTGGAGTTCACTGAGTTGCGCCGATTGAATGCCCGCTCGCAACGCTATATCCGTTTCACCATGCCGAAAGACCTGATTCCACGCAGTGTGTGCGAACTTATGCGTTGTCAGATTCGCCTCAACATAGTCAATCTGGGACAAGGCGTTCGGGCGTGCCTCAGCGAGACTTTCTGTTGAAAACGGTAAACCAGCAAGCCATTTAGCGTGTAGTGCCAAGCCCTGCGTCCATGTATCCGTATTACCGATGAAATCCAAACGCATATTGTCAGCCATTGTTTCTGCATTACTTATGTTATAGTCAATAGGACCTGCGGTGCGGATTGTCAGGTAATTAACGAGATGGCTCCATTGTGCCTTTGCTTTCCCATCAGTGCCGAGCCCAAGCGGCAAATAACTGAAAATACCGACATCATTGGAATCCTCAACATAGAGATTGACAACCCGAATGCCATTGCTTAAAGTAAAACGGGTCACTTCAGGCGTAGCATTAGAAGCAAGAAGATTAGGGAAATTCTCTGATGCATTAGGTGCTAAGACCTCCTCAGGAACCTGTGAACCGACACTATTGTTTTTACCGGCGGTGGCAGCCTGTCCGATTTGATTGCGCATATCCGGTCTTGCATCGGTTTCAAGAACGACAACTGCCTCAATAATTTCAATAGTCGGTTCGGACTGTGCCTCGAAACTATACGGTCTCTGAAATCTGGCGAGATATTGGTGACTCACACCGAGCAGCAATATAACCAAAACCGTCGCTGTCCCAAGAGCCATCCAGGGCAACAACGGTTTTCCCGTAGGCGGTGATACGGGTTTTATGTCAGCAACTTGCCGCATGATGTTCTCAAGGAGGTTACCAGACAATTGCCTACCGCCAAGCGTTTCGTTAATCAAATGTTCGTCTGATGCTTGTAAACGCTCCCGCGCGCGATGAAGCCGACTCGTAATGGTGTTCACCGACACACCCAGGAACTTACCAATTTCCTTCGTGGTCATCTCACCGAGATAGTAGAGCGTCACCACAGTACGCTCGCTCTCTGGTAATTTTTCCAGAAGTTGCTTGACAATTTCATGACGACGTTCAGTTGCTTCTGTCTCGCGTTGTTCCAATATATAACGCTCGTAGGTTAACTTATCTATTGCTTTCACAGACGCGTCCTCCAGCGGTTGCATGGCAGGTTTCTTCTTTCGGAGCCAATCGGTGCATAGATTATTGGTAATGACATACAACCACCCCGCAAATTGATTCAGATCCTTGAGTGTCGGGAGTTTTTTGTATGCTTGAAGGAAGGTATCTTGCGTAATCTCCTCAGCATAGTGAAAATCACCGATCTTCCGCCACGCCAAGGCGTGAACACTCTTTTGGTATCTTTGAACCAAGGTGCTAAACGCCTCGTCGTCGCCAGATAAGATGTTGTGAATCAACTGAACGTCGTCTTTATCCATCGGGACTCTCCATAATACGTCAACACAAACAACAGCATTGCTGCTAATGCCTCATATCACTCCGACGCACGCGGCGTGAGAACTAAGGTCATCCGCTTCTCTTTGGTGAGGTTCCTACTAACAATATCAGCGACATCAGCTGCAGAGATATTGGCAAGCGTGCTCGCAAACTTGGGTAAGGCATCGCCATATTGATATTCAAGCAAACCCCACTGTAAACCTATGCTCCCGAGCATCATGGTTTCTGTCATACCAGCAGGTTTCTGTTGCATCATCATTGCTATGTCCGGAGATGAACCGAGTTCTTTGGAAAGGAATGAGGCAAACATAGCAACCTGCCGATTGTTCTCTGGTTGTTTCAGTTGGTTTATCAGCATACTAACTTGCTGTTTAACTTTTTCTATGTCTGAACCCGGCTTGAGTGCCGCGGTGACATATAGATAGGTCTGTTCGGGAGTAATGAGATCTACACCGCAGAAAATGCTACCCGTCAGCTGCTTTAGTTCCGAATCCATCATGAGTGATTGCTTCAAAAGCACATTCGCTACTAAAAACGCAGGGTAGTTTTCATGCGTTGAATCAGGAATTGCATAAGTTTCTATATAATGGGTAACGTTCACGTCCCAAGTAGCGCGCCGATCTCTTTTCTGTGTCGACGTTGCTGTAGCTTTAGGCAGTGTGTTAGCAGTTAAATTAATATGCCCGAGTTGTGCTTCCATTGCTGCTTGCAATGTTTCGGGTTCAATTCCACCGATGACACATAAGAGCACGCGATCTGCGTGTACCAAGTGGCGGTTTCTATACGCTTGTAATTCACTCAACTCGGCGGATTCAATCGCACCGCGCATCGCTATATCGGTCTCGCCATGCCGAAAAACTTGGTTCCACGCTGCCATAGCGAAGAGTCCAGTCTGCAAATTAGCAGTAACAAAGTCGAGTTCACTCAGGGCTTTGGGTAATTCTTCAACTAAATCTGTTTCTGAAAGTGGTGAATTGGACAGCCATTTGGTTTGTAATTCCAAACCTTGCTTCCAATTGTCCGTCGTGCCTATAAAGTCCAGATGCATTCCATGGTGAGTTGTTTGCCCATTACGCTCCATATAATTCTTAATCGGACCCGTAGTTCGTAATACCAAATGCTCAATGAGATGGCTCCACTGTGTTTTTGCTTTCCCATCAGTGACGAGGCAGAGGGGTAAATAACTGAAAATACATACATCCGTGGAATCTTCAACGTAGAGATTGACAACCTTAATGCCGTTGCTTAATGTAAAGCGTGTCACCTCAGGGGGCGCAGCGGCAGCCAGAGAAAAAGTGCCAAGGATAAATAACACCACGATGGCGTGTTTAATTCTGCTAATCATCTTTAATTACCTCCAAGTGTTAGGTCTTCAAAAACTTTGAGCGATTGTTCCGCACGTCAGTTTAAGACGATTCGGCATACACTTTCTTAAACTTTCGGAGACAGCGCGTAAACAGGGTAACAGCCTTTATATCTTGGCATTCCGGCGAAAACTGATAAACACCGTTGCCTTTCTTTTCATAGGACAGCGCGTATATTCCGCTTGCATGCCGACCGATCGCAATAAGCCCAAAGGCGTTGCCACCGACTCGCGGCGTTACCCCGGTTGAACCTGTAGAAATGGCGACAAGTCCAACAGCGGAGGCATTTCCAAAAGCAAAAGTCCCCGCGGATATTGCGCCGATCGCTATGAACCCGCAAGATACGCTGCCAATAGCTATGAAACCAAAGGAAACAGCACCAATCGAAACAAACCCAAAGGAGACGGCTCCAAAAGAGACAAGACCAGATGAAATTGCCCCAAATGTTATGTCGCCCAAGATAGGTATCCATGAAAATTCTAAATATTTCGCTATGCCATACGCCAAGAAAGGCAAGAAAGCCACAATCAATAAAACTGCTTCCAATATATGCCACTTTCGGACGTACGTGTCAAACGTTTTTTTGAAAGTTTCCGAACTAAAAGTTTTTGACATCTTTTTTCTCCCTTCAGATATTATAGTAAATTCCAAAAATAAATACACACTTTCGGTTTCCCCCAGTAGGTGCGGTTTTGCGGTGTACTCACCTGCCCCCCTGATAAGGGGGGATAAAGGGGGGTTGCGACCTGCATTCCTAACCGCACCGATGTTGAGTGTATAAGTAATTACGGGATCTACTATAAACGAAAATCGTTAAACAAACCGATTTTTTTACCGCTTGATTTCTAAAGACGTAATTTGGGTAGGGAAAACGTGCATAATCTGAAAAAAAATGAAAATTTCTATTTTTTTAACGGTTATCCGGAAGGAAGGTTAGGTTTCAGGGACATGATAAACCACCAATTATGTAAAGTCTGGAAGTGTTAGCACACAACGCTACAGACGTTCTTATCATTTTCCCGTCAAGCCCCCTGCCTTCAGGTAGGGGATGTAAACGGGCGTTGGGTTTTGTAGTAAAAAACATTGACATATACCTAAAAATGTCGTATAATTAACGTCAGACACTTTGGACACCGTTCTCACCCTCTACATACCTTGTAGAGGTGGTGTCCACTACCGTGAGAAGTAGTGAAAAAGTGTTCGGTGTCCATACCACCTAAAAAGTATATTGAGACCGTTGAGGCGTAATTGCACGAAAGTGTGAATCGGGGCAGAGGTGAAAGTCTGCACGTTGTATTGCGGTTTCCTTTCTCAACTTTTCTCTCCGTTTTAAATGTTGAGTAATGAGAGTCAATAACCCCCGACTGAAGTCGGGGGCTTGTGCGAAGCGTATACCAAACGTCCACTCCACAAGGTAAACCGTTGACTACAGTAAAATATCGCAGTCTCTCAGCGTGGTAGCTCAAACGACGTTTCGGATGCTCCCCAAGTCTGATTCTTCTTCGATACTGTGATCTGGAAGGGGCAACATATACCCCGTAAGGGAGAAGACAAACTTATGTTTGTGCCTGTTAAAACCAAAGACGGACGACAACTCATGCCTACGCACGCTGCACGCGCCAGAAAACTCGTCAAGCGTGGCGAAGCAACGCCCTACTTCAATAATGGCATATATTGTATTCGTCTCAACAAAGAACCCTCTGATCGGGATACACAAGAGATTGCTGTCGGGGTTGACCCCGGTAGCAAGAAAGAGGGCTTTACCGTCAAATCGGAAGCACACACCTACTTGAATCTGCAAGCAGATGCCCATAATCAAGTCGGTAAGAAAGTCGCAAAGCGTCGCGAGTTGCGTAGAAGTAGACGTTCACGGAAGTGTCCGAACCGCAAGCAGAGAACGAATCGTCTTGCGAACAAAGTGCGTATACCTGCTGGCACACGCGCACGCTGGGACTGGAAACTTCGCATCCTTGATTGGTACTCAAAACTCTTCCCTGTGACGCATGTCTGTGTTGAGGACATCAAAGCAAGAACGATAGCACATGCCAAGAAGTGGAATACCTCTTTTAGTCCACTGGAAGTTGGCAAACAGTGGTTCTATAGCGAAATCGAAAAACGGTGGGAGTTGCTGCTGCTTCAGGGTTATGAAACCAAAGAGATTCGTGATAAACTCGGACTCAAGAAGTCATCGAAGAAGTTGTCTGAAGGTTTTGATGCACATTGTGTTGATAGTTGGTGCTTGGCACATTATACTGTCGGTGGCGACAGCAGTGTAGACGACAAAGCAGTGATGTGTATATCACCGATCCCTATAGCGAGACGTAATCTGCATAGAGAACAATACAAAAAGGGTGGCATTCGTTCAAGATATGGGGGCACTGTGCTGTGTGAGGGTTTGGTCAAGAACACCCTTGTTAGGCATATCAAATATGGATTAACAAGGTTAGCAGGTATCAACGCCAAAGGTTTGTTTGCTCTCTACAGTTTAGAGGGAAAACGCCTCACAACAGGTGCCAAACGGATGGACTTCAAAGTCCTAAGAAAACTAAACTTTAATTATAGGATCGGGCATGCCTCCCCCAGCTAAAGCAAGGGGTATCCTGCCCGAATATTTTGATGAGATGAGAACGAGGTAAGGACGAAATGAGGGCAAGGATATTCACAGCGCCATCGCCGTTGACATCGGTTGGTGATGAAACCTACTTCAAGTAAATCTCTTCATCTAAATCCGGGACGGTGTGTGATGTATAGGTTTTTTCAATTGCGGTGCATTCTTTAAAGATAGGATTTCTTATATTTTGTTGAGGGAATTTCATAAATCATCACAACTACAAAGATAGTCATCAAGGCATTGGTTGAGAAAAGTTGCGCGATTTAGCACAAGCCATTTTCAAAATGCATTCGCCACAATCACCAAGTCTTGTATATTCACAACACCATCGCCATTAAGATCCGGTGCTGATTCCCCAAACGCATTTGCGACAATCACCAAATCCTGAATATTGACAACACCATCGCCATTGATATCCGCCGTAGGAGGCATTTCCGCCTTCAAATAAATCTCGCCGTCCAAATCTGCAAGCACATGCCGGCGTTGATTCTCCACACCGCTCGACCAGCCGGAAACCGCCTGCGGAAGTTCGATCTCCTGTGCCGTACCAGACCGGTTATACACCGCCCAGCCGTTAGTGAACTCCCGGATAAACAACCCCTCGCGATTCTCATAAAGCTGCGCTTTCGTTTCATCACCACCGACCGGACGCCCCAAGTCCGCATCCCAGAAGTCATAGTGGTAGTGGGTGTTTTGGTGACCATGACGCACGCCCCGCGCGTGCAGATCCGCATGACCTGGCCAAAATTCAAAAGGGTGGGGGGGATGGCCAGGGCCGCCACCCATCACAAATACGACATAGCCATCAGAATGTGTCAGACTCATTGTTGTCCACAAGCGCATCCATTGTAGATTTCTCGGAGAATCCAGCAGTTCGTTGCGAACACCCCTGCCTGCCAAACAGTTGATTTGCGGTTCTCGAAGGTTTTCTTCAGCCCACGACAGCGTGTTCTCGATGTGAGCGAGTTCTGCGTGCGTATAACCGACCTCATAATCTTCAGCAGCCGTTTCCATGAAAAAACCATTGATATATTCCGCATGATGCCGCGTCGTTATAATATCGTTCCCTGTCGTTGCCAGTATCAAGAAATCATCATCGACGGCATCACGAATGCCTTGTATCATGCGATCCTTTGCAGCAACGTGTTCTTCTCGGGGCATATCTCCATGTCCAGTCGATGCCCATTTATCTATGGCTATTCCATCAAACAACCCGCATTTCGAAAACTCACGTGCCTGCTGTATAAACCTCTTTTGAACATCAGGATGCCTGAAGTCCAGGAGAGCAACCGTCCCCCATCTGGTATCTATTACTCTATTTCCAGATTCATCTCTGAGATAATATGGCGAATCCTCTGGAAACTCGTCTACGCCTGCACCATGAAAGCCTATAGGTGTATTTGCAAGGAAAAGTATATTTGGACGCCGTTTGCGTATGCCTTCGGCTTCCCGACTCTTCTCATGGAGTCTGAGAACCAGGCCGTCTGGACCTTGAAAAAATTCCGCTCCGAACGCCGTGCAGGAAAATAAATCGTATGCTATCTGCTCCGACCAAGAAAGTTCTGGACGGTTGATAATATTCGCACATGTTATTTGAAAAATAGACGGATACGTCCTGTTTTCAATACGAGGGCGTATCGGTTCTCTCGCTATATCGCAAACAATACGATCTGCTGGATTCAGTCTCTGAAGTGTTTCAAAGTCTATAGGTGTCCCGCCGAGATCTACTGTTACTTCGGCGACTTCGACAAGCCCGTAAATGGGTGTAAAATCGGTAATCGGATTTCCTCCAAGGATCAACCCCTCAAGGTTCACTAACCCCTGAAGCGGTGTAATATCTGAAATCTGATTTCCTGCGAGGTTCAACCCCTCAAGGTTTACTAACCCCTGAAGCGGTGTAATATCTGAAATCTGATTCTCCTGTAATTCCAAGTATCGTAGGTTTACCAACCCAGAAAGGGGTGAAATATCCACAACTTCATTGCTTTTCATTCGCAAGTCTCGTAACTCTATCAATCCTGCGAGCGGTGAAATGTCTACAATTTGATTGTTGTGCAATTGCAAGCGTTGTAGGTTCACCAACCCAGAAAGGGGTGAAATATCCGTGATGCGATTATAATTCAACCTCAAAGCCTGGAAATTCTCAAGTCCTGCAAGGGGTGCTAAATTTGAGACTTCACTTCTGTCGATAATCAAGCCACTAAGGTTCACGGCATGTTCGAGCCCTTTCAAACTCTGAATATCGTGTTCTGCTATTAGATGGTTTAATTCGGCTATATCGGCGGGATGCATCGGTATACCATCAGGAATTTGGAGTGCTTCACGGACAGCCTCTCGGAGCGCAGGATCCGGCATCCACTCCGCGGCATCTTCTGCATGGATGGAAATATTATAGACAAGTATGCCCACAACGGCCGCGAGGATCAATTGAAACCACAATGATGGACGATATATTTCTTTGATTGTCATAGTATAATCTCCTTTTTTAAAACGCATTCGCTACAATCACTAAATCTTGAATATTGACAACACCATCTCCATTCAGATCGGGTTCTGCTTCCCCAAACGCATTTGCGACGATGACCAAATCTTGAATATTCACAACGCCATCACCGTTGACATCTGCCGTAGGAGGCGTTTCCGCCTTCAAATAAATCTCACCGTCCAAATCTCCCAACGTATGTCGGCGTTGATGCTCCACCCCGCTCGACCAGCCGGAAACCTCCTGCGGAAGCTCTATCTCCTGTGCCGCGCCAGACCGATTATACACCGCCCAGCCGTTAGTGAACTCCCGGATAAATAACCCCTCGCGATTCTCATAAAGCTGCGCTTTGGTTTCATCGTCACCAATCGGTTGACCCAAAGGCGCATCATAGAAGCGGTACCAGTAAAAATCATTATAATGGAGCATATAAACCGATGCGTTGGAATGTGTGAGTGCCATTGTCGTGAAAAACCTGACGATTTTCTTTACTTCGGGATCGTCAATCGCTTTGACATATGACACCTCACCCTCTAAAAGATTTAATGTCGGTTTCCTTAACTTCGTTTCATTCCACAAAAGTGCCTCTTCTATGTCACGGATCCCCGCAAAGGTATAGCCGTCAGGTCCATCCGGCCTAGTCTCTAAAAAATCGCGTCCTGATTCCATGTAGACACCGTTGACATAGGGTGCCCAGCGGGGCTGCAGTTTACGGCGGTTGTTGTTAACGAGTATAAAAAAGTCATCGGGAACAACTTCGCGGATGCGTTGGAGGATTGTGTCCTTCGCAATATATTCTTCTTCTGCGGTGTAGACTCCTTGTAGTCTTTTCCCTTCGCCCCAATGATCGAGCCAGATACCATCGTAGAGTCCACACTCGCTAATCGCTTTTGCCTGTTGCACAATTTGTTCTATGACGACAGGCTTCGTGAAGTCGATAAGATTATCCCAGTCTTCTTCCCCGGTATACGTGCGCCAACGGGATGTTAGACGATTTCCCTCTTTATCGCGTAGCCATCCCTCCCAATCTTCGCCATACCTTTCAAAAAGTCCATTCTGAAAATCCAGACCTATAAGCAAAATCATATTAGGATTTCGTTGAAGAACTTCGGTGTGTATTTCTATCATTTCATCTATGTGTCCGACACGTGTGGATAAGTTTTTGACGACAGGTGGAAATCCCCAGGCTGTTAGCCATCTTGTTGTCCATTCTCTAAGGGGAATAAAAGGGAGAGCTCCAAAAACCAAGTCAAACCTCGTGAAAATTTCCATAGTGCGTTGACCACGCTCCGCAAGTATGTAGTCTCTCACCCAGATAGAAGGATAGGCTCTGTTTTGGATGCGTTCTGCAATGGGGGCTTTATATGGGGAGGCATCTACCAGGCACTGGCGCAATTCTGCGGGTAGATTTCCCAGTTGTGTATAGTCAATAGGATTGCCTATTATTGTCAACAGCTCCAGTTTGGTTAGGTTTCTTAGCGGGGTTATGTCTGAAATTTGATTGTAGTGCAATTGCAACACTTCTAAATTCACCAGTTCTGTGAGGGGCGTGAGATCTGAAATCTTATTGTCGTTCAAGTGCAATCGTTCTAAATTTACCAGTCCTATGAGGGGCGTGAGATCTGAAATCTTATTGTCGTTCAAGTGCAATCGTTCTAAATTTACCAGTCCTGTGAGGGGTGTTATATCCGAAATGCGATGATTTTTACCCAACTTTAAGACCCGTAAATTCTTGAGCCCCGCCAGAGGTGTTAAATCTGATACTTCACTTTTAACAATAGACAAGGATATTAAGTTCTCAAGCCCCGCCAGAGGTGTTAAATCTGATACTTCACTTCTGTCGACAACAAAGACTTTAAGATTTACGGCATACTCAAGTCCTTTTAAACTCCTAATACCGTGTTCTATTTCTATTAAAAAAAGATTATGTAATCCTGCCATGTCTCCAGAATGTATAGGTATCTCATCAGGGATGTCGAGTTCTTCATGGACTGCCTCGCGGAGCGCAGGATCCGGCATCCACTCCTCGGCATCCTCGGCATAGGCAAAAGTATTATAGACAAGTATGCCCACAACCGACGCGAGGAGCAACTGAAACCAAAATGATTTACGATATATTTCTTTCATTGTCATAGTATAATGTATAATCTCCTTTTCAAAACGCATTTGCTACAATCACTAAATCTTGAATATTCACAACACCATCACCATTCAAATCCGGTGCTGCTTCCCCAAACGCATTCGCAACCATGACCAGATCCAGGATATTCACCGTGCCATCACCATTGACATCCGCTGTAGGAGGCGTTTCCGCCTTCAAATAAATCTCGCCATCCAAATCTGCCAACGTATGCCGGCGTTGATTCTCCACACCGCTCGACCAGCCGGAGACTTCCTGCGGAAGCTCTATCTCCTGTTCCTTACCAGAGCGGTTATAGACCGCCCAGCCGTTCGTGAACTCTCGGATAAATAGCCCATCGATGCCCTCATAGAGCTGCGCTTTGGTTTCGTCGCCACCGATCGGGCGACCCAAAGGCGCATCCCAAAAATCGTACCAAAGCGTCCTAATATCGGGGTGCCCCGAACTCACGTTGACATACCCATCTGAATGCGTGAGGCTGAGCGTTGTAAACTGACGCACCGTGCGTTGGCTTGTTAGAGGTTTATGATCAACTTGACCCCATAAAAGTGTAAAAATCGGTTCTCGCAAGTTCGATTCATACCACTTTATAATGTTCTCAAAATGATACAAAGTTTTATGTGTGTAGATTGGTTTTGGACCACCTTCTATAAAAACACCATTGATATACGGCGCAGACTGTGGAAGTTCTGCCTTTGAATTGACCATAATCAAAAAATCATCTGAGACAGCCTCACGGATCCCTTGAAGTATTTGGAGCCTTGCATTCAGTTCATCTTCTTTCGTTACGAGATGGCTGAGTTCACCCCGAAAATCACCCTCCAACTCCTTCCAGCGATCCAGCCAGATACCATCATATAGTCCACACTTTGCAATCGCAACAGTTTGTTGAATAATTATTTCGATAACATCGGGATGTGTAAAATTGAGAAGGGGTTCCCAATATTCGTTACCGAGATGATCTACTTTCCATAAACGACGTGCTATCGAACCATCCTTATTTCGGAACCAATAAGGCGAGTCTTCAGGAATATTGAAGAAACCCCCATCGAAATATCCAATCGCAACAATAAATATCATATTCGGATTTTCACGGATCGCCTCCGTATGGACGTGCGAGAGATGTGCTATCGTTTCATGCGATCCAGTCCGTACCGCACCACCAAATGGAGAATTAAAGGTACGTGGATGAACAAGTGGATGGAACGGCTCGAACATGAAAGAGAAATCGTAGTGGACCAACTGATTGAATGGATCCGGATCTTCTTCATAGTTGCTCCTTTTATGTGTCAGAAAAACAGACGGATAGTCGCGATTGTTAAGTCGTTCCGCCACAGTGGTTGTATAGGAAGGTCTTGGGTGTTCACAGATAAAATTTTTTTCTGCTGCCTCAAGATGCGATGCGTCTATACCTATAAATTGGTTCCCTAATGGAATCGGATTCGGATAGATAACAAGGGTTTTTAAATTCGTTAGACGCACAAGGGGCGTGAAATCCGAGATGGCGGTACTCTCTAAAATAAGTTCCTGTAGCCCTACCAATCCCGCAAGGGGTGAAACATCTGAAATCTGCTCGCCCTGTAGACTTAACACTCTGAGGTTTTGTAAGTTTACCAGCGGTGTCAAATCCGAGATCAAACTACTCCCTAAATGAAGTTCCTGTAGCCCTATCAATCCCACAAGCGGTGTAATATCTGAAATCTGATTGTCATGTAATTTCAAGCATTGTAGGTTTACCAACCCAGAAAGGGGTGTAATATCCACAACTTCATTGCTTTTCATTCGTAAGTCTCGTAGCCCTATCAATCCTGCGAGCGGTGAAATGTCTACAATTTGATTGTTGTGCAATTGCAAGCGTTGTAGGTTCACCAACCCAGAAAGGGGTGAAATATCCGTGATGCGATTATGATTCAACTTTAAGTCCCGTAAATTCTTGAGTCCCGCCAGTGGCGTTAAATCTGAGACTTCACTTCTAATAACAAACAAGCCCCTAAGGTTCACGGCATACTCAAGTCCTTTTAGACTCCTAATGTCAAGTCCTATTAAGAAAAGATTCTGTAATCCTGTCATGTCTTCAGGATGTATAGGTATCTCATCAGGGATGTCAAGTGCTTTACGGACCGCCTGCCGGAGATTTGGATCAGGCATCCAGTCTTCTGCGTCTTGGGCGTGTGTGATGCCTCCGAGTGTGGTAATCAGTAGCAGTCCGGTCAATATAATTGTAGATAAAAATCCATTAATTTTCATAAGGCGTATTCTCCTCCTATGTAGGGATTCGTTTGTCTCTCTGGGGTTAGAAACTATTTACGATGGCAACCAAATCTAACCCAACTTGATACTTACAAAATTTTAGGTGTGCAGACCCCGTTTTTCATGAAAGAGGTTCATGATCCGTACGCTACAAAGGTGGCAACTTGCGTTAAATCTAAGATGTTCACTGTGCCATCTCATTGACATCTACGGGCGGTGAGACCTACTTCAAGTAAATCTCACCATCTAAATCAGGGAGTGTGTGTGATGTGCTGGTGATACCACTCGCGACACCAGTGGCTTGCATCAGCAACTGGATCTGCTGTGCTTTCCCGCTGCGATTGTAGACTACCCATCCTTTGGTAAACTCCCGAATGAATAACCCGTCGCGACCGCGGTAGAGCTGCCCTTTTCCACCTACTGGCTGGCCGAGATCAGCGTCCCAGAAATCATACCAGTAGTGCTGGTGCGTATGATCGTGTAGTTTCCCTTGTGCGTGTTCGTCGGAATGTCCTTCCCAAATGGGATAATGATGTGTGTGGGTTAACGATGAAATCCCCGTTACATACGAAACATAGCCGTCAGAATGCGTTAAACTCAAGGTTGTAAAGACCCGCATCCATTGTTGGTTACGCGGTGAATCTAAGGGTTCCTCAGCGAGTCCCCAACCCTCTAAGGAATTAATCTGTGGAGATCGAAGATTTTTCTCTGACCATAGCAAAGCACTTTCAATCTCTTGAAGTTCGGTATGGGTGTAACCCTGTGGATGGTATCGTCTCGTTTCCATGAATGTGCCATTGACATAGGGTGCTAAGTGTGAAGCTTTAGCGCGAAGTCCGTTGACGATAATGAGAAAATCATCTCTAACCACTTCACGAATTTTCTGCAGTATAGCAACTTTCGCATCAACCCTATCGCCTTGCCACCAATTTAAAAAGATACCATCATAGATACCACATTTGGCAACTTCAATAGCCTGCTGAACGAATGTATCTTGTGTGCCATAGTGATAAATCCCGACGAGAAAAATCATATTTGGATTCTCTTTGAGCATCGTATCTCGCTGTTGCTTTGCTGTCCGAAAATTCCCAGAGATTTTCATTTTTGTAGGAGTCCACCGCCAATGAAGCCCGAACATAGGGTTAGAGAAATACAGGTCGTGATAGACTAATCTTTCGTCCCATGAGAGCGTTGGTAGATTGATGATGTTATGCCAAGCTGCAAAAACGGATGGATACTGGCGAGCCATGATCCGGTCCCGGTTCGGAATCTCTGGGGTATTAAAGGTCGGATCATACAGAAATTCTGTCAAATTGGATGTCGGGACAGATGAAATATCGATGCCCCAATTGTCGTGAATCCTAAGGATCTGAAGTTTTGTTAATCCGGCGAGCGGTGAAAAATATTCGATGCGATTGTAGTCGAGTCGTAAATCTCTTAGGTTCACAAGCCTCTCAAGGGGTGAGATGTCAACGATCCTGTTATTTGATAGATGCAAAGTCTCTAAACCTACTAATCCCGCAAGGGGTGAAACGTCTACGAGTCTGTTGAGATAGAGTTTCAGTATCCGAAGGTTGTGTAGGTTTGCGAGTGGTGTGAGATCCGAGATTTTGTTGGGTGCAAGATGTAGAAATTTAAGATTGACAGCACGTTCTAAACCCACAATACTTTCTATGCCGCCATCAATACTGAGTAACCGCTCAAGTTGCTGGAGATGTTCTATCTCGAGCGGAATATCGCCAAGTTTGAGTTCAGATTTAATAGCCCGACGTAGATTTTCATCTGGCATCCATGCCTCAATATTTTCTGGCTGCATCGGTAACTCGGTTGTTGAGACAGTTTCAGATCCATGTAAGCCTGCACCAGTTCTTTGATTTAAGGCAGTATCCTGTCCAACTTGACTTCGCAGTGCGGGTTTCGCGTCTGTCTCAAGAACGACGGGTGCGTCAATGATGGCAATGGTCGGTTCGGATGCCGCCTCGAAACTATAGGGTTTCTGAAAACGGGTGAGGTATTGATTGCTCGCGCCAAAGAGCAATGCGAGCAGAAGAAAAGCGGTACCGAAAGCGATCCACGGAATAACGGGTGTTGGGGTTGTTTGCGGCGCGAGTTTTATGTCAGCGACACGCTGCATAATGTTTTGACCTACACTCGTTGGTATTTGCACGCCGCTGAGAACTTCTTGAACAAGGAGGGCTTCTTCCTCTTGTAACCGCTTTCGTGCCCGATACAGCCGGTTATGAATTGCGTTTGCAGAGATGCCCAGGAACTTGCTAATTTCTTTCACCGTCATCTCGCCGAGATAATGGAGGATCATGACTGTCCGTTCACTCTCCGGGAGCTTTTCGAGAAGTTTTTTGACGATAGCACGACGACGCTCGGTGATTTCTGTATGCCGTTGTTCCGATACGTGATGGGTATAAGAGGATCTTTCAACTTCTTCCACAGGTGTGTCCTCCAACGATTGTATCGTAAGATTTTTCTGCCGCATCCGATCAATACAAAGCCGATTTGTGATGACATACAGCCACCCAGCAAATTTATAAGGATCCTTGAGTGTCGGGAGTTTTTTATATACTTGAAGGAATGTGTCCTGTGTAATCTCCTCAGCATCGTGGAAATCGCCGATCTTCCGCCACGCAAGGGCGTGCACGCTCTTCTGGTGCCTTTGGACCAAGACATCAAACGCTGCTTCATCGCCTGATAATATTCTTTGAATCAGTTGAACATCATTTTCTTTTTCCATGAGGGGTCCTTCCAATAAACAGTTGGAGCGTGTCCGTATCCGCCGAAAGGCTTAATCAGATGCCGAATCTTGTAAAACTACGTAGGGCGATACGGTTTATACCTTCTATTATTAAAGACGAAGCTTTGGACGGGAAACTCACATCATTTGAAAAAAATAATAAAAAAATCAGGATTTTTAGAAGTTGTTCTGCGAGTATCGGGTTCTGAACGCAGGATAAACCCCGATTACGGAGGGAAAACACAATGGATGTCCCTGAAAGACGTTTGGACACTTTTGAAAGGATTTTTTTGAGAGACGGGCGTGATTATAGGAATATACTAAAGAAATTTGGAGAAAACAAACAGCACGTTGGCATCGGGTTTTGAGAAACCACAAGTATGATCATACATGATGCACAACGTGAAAAGCAAAGTTCCCAACATTTTGCCCGTTTTCATCCATCGTCTTCGTGTAACGTGTGGAATAGAATAGTGAAGCGTCTTGAATTAAAAGTAGGTCTCTAACTTCGCACGCGCGTTTAAAACACCCTCAACAATCGGTTGTGGTGTCTCCGCGTTCAATCCTAAATAGATCAGCATGATTTCTTCGGTGTAGCCGACACGGTCTATCTCCTTGCAGATAGCAGGAAAATCCATCTCCGGTGCCCAGAACGGTTCGCTGCCTGTTTGCGAATCGACACCGCAGTTGAAATAGACACTAACCAGCCGTTCTGACAACATACGTAAGGCAATAACAGGATCGTCTCCAGCGCGATGGAAATGATATGGACTGTAGTAAAAGCCAAAATTTTCGGAAGGGATCGCGTTGAGGATCTGCTGCGTGCGTTCAAGATTGTAAGCAAGACTCCCCTCATGCGCATAGAGCACAAGGGTTAGATTCCGAGCCTGTGCTTCTTCGGTGACTGTTTTGAGATGACCAATAATCGTGTCAATCTCACGAGCGGTGGCGGTTTCATTGCCACCACTCGCGATGCTGACGATTGGAACGGAAAGCCGTTGCGCAGTGTCGAGAATTGAGATTAACGCTTCAAGTCCATCTGGCGCGTCAACCCGTACCGTGCTCAGCATAGATTTGAAATTGAGTCCAGTCTCTTCTCGAAGTGTGTCGATAGTTTCGGCTGCCACATCCGAAAAATGGGGTTGTGCGAGTTCAATGGCGGACACACCACCGTTGGATAACTCGCTCACAAACGCCGTTAAATCAAAAGCGGAAAATGGAAGCGTACTCGCACAATAGGTTCTCATAATTTTTACCCTTATAAGTGTCAATTTTAGACAGGAATAACCGCCGTGCCACCAGGCCCCGGTAGGTTTGGTTTCCCAACCGAACCGGATTTTACACGAAAACCTTGAAGACTTCAAAACCCTTTTCAACGGCGTTCAACTCAACCTACTGCCACAAGGTTCTCTTGCTGACCGCTGATTGCTGATAACTGACAACTATTTACCCATTTCCTTGAGTGCAGTTAGACAGCGTTCAACAGACTCAATTGGCGGGTAGGCATCGCTTTCATATTCAACGATATACCATTCCGTACCACCGGTCGTTTCGCAGATACGGAAAATCTCATCCCACGGCACACTGTCTTCACCGATAATCGGACGGAAACCGGCGTGTCTGTCCGTCTCACCTATTGATTCGTCATACGGCTTGAGATGGACTGTGCCAGCGCGTCCCGGGTATCTCTCCAAAATGCCGACGAGATCGGCACCACCAGATAGCGCGTTGCCCATATCCAGCTGCATCACAACGCCTTCGTTTGTATTCCCGAAGAAGGTGTCCCACGGTTGTTCACCATCCAGCGGTGTAAATTCGACGTGATGGTTATGATACCCCGTCACCATATCGTGTGCGGCGAGTTTATCAGCGATCCCATTGAAGACCTCCGCCAACTTCAACCAATCTGCACGCGACTGACGCAGTTCGCCCGGTATACCCGGGACGATGACATAACGGTTCTCCAAAACCTTATTGAACTCAATCGTTTCGGCGAGGGTATCTTCTTGCACGAGGTTAAACGGCGTGTGCCAACCGCAGCAAACCAAGCCGAACTCGTCGAGATAGCCTTTCAACTCTTGTGCGGGATGTCGGGGCGGACCGGCGAATTCAACGCCTTCGTAACCCATCTCTGCGACCGCTTTTATCGTGCCGCGGGCATCCTCCGCCAACTCATTTCGGACAGAAAATAGTTCTAAACCAATCGGTACTCTTGACATAATATTCCTTTCATATTTTTACGGTGTGGAACGATGTTGTCCTAAATTCATGGCAACATTATAGGATAGATGTATGTGCAATTCAACCCAAATTTAGGGGTCCCCCAGGGATCTTTAGTCCTCGGTTTTTTCGTCCAATTTTGCGGCGTACTCGCCCATAAGCGACCTGCTTTGGACCCCCAGGCCCGGTAGGTGCGGAATGTAATACAAGGAATGGAAATGTAATACAAGGAACGGATTTAGTCTAACCCCAGACTAAATCCAGTCTATTCCCAGACTAAATCCCCTGACCGAACCGGATTCTACACAAAAACTTTGAAGCCTCCAAAGCCTTCTTGAATCCCGTAGGGATGGTATTGCTTCGCAGTGAGAATAGAAAAACGTTACCCGACAGAACTAAGCCCCGTAGGGGCGAAATGTCTATCGTCTTAAAACTGTCCAAACTTTAGTAATCATTATCGTGCGGTATAATTGGGTGCGAGTGGGCAGGTTCGGTGAAGCGATAACAGTGCCACTCGTGCCAAACCGTGAATTAAGAACGCTGCTCCCATTTGTGATTCATACCAATCTATCCCCGACGCACCGTAGGGCAGTGTTTCCGGGAAATAGACTTCCAACACTATCTCCGCAAGTTCAATGCCGCCTTCCAACCACACCGATTCACCGGTGATGTCGTAGAGATCCGCAAACAACGCAAGCGTAAGACCCGCATCCGATGCTGGAATCTTGAACGCTTCCGTCTGAACGCGATCCACTGGAAATTCCTCATCAAGATAGGTCCCGCCAACGGCGCGTGCGTATTCCATCAACTGTTCATTCTGCGTCAACTGCCATCCACCGAGGCACAACACACCAGTACTGCACGAAGTCCCGGCACCGTAGACACTGCCCCATGCGGACATACGTTCAACAACCCGATCCGTCTCACACTCGCATAAACTGATGAACTCACGCGTTTCGAGGTTATGCGGTGCCGCGAGAAATCCGTCAATGTAGACCAAACCGTATTGCCGCATCTGGTCTGCTAATTCGGGTAGAAACGGTTCTATCAACGTTGCAGATTCAAGCAGACTGATCCCCAATGAGAACGTTTGCGTGGGGGCGTTCATCTCAAAAAACCGTTCTGCCGCTTTGGGTGAACGACTTTCGATACGCAAAAGTCCACGGTCATCCCGTTTTTCCCACCAGTAGTTGGTATAGTTCTGAATCTGTTGAAGGGTTTCAGGACGTTGCTCTTGCGTATATGCGAACGCCAAATCGAAGATGTAAAAGCCTGAATGCCGTGGAAAATCGCACGCTCGCCCCCCGCGAACGAGGTGTGCTTTTGTGTCGATATTCGCATGACGGATGTATTCAAGTCCGTCACCTTCTGTCCAGTGATAATCCAACCCATCAGCGAAACTCTGCACACATACCGGATTAAACGTCCTCAGTTTTTGCCAGAGCCATAGTGGAACCTGACGCAGATGATCGTGAATTGCGGCACCCCCCGCCGGATTTCGGGAACACCCGACCCGTTCCTCAATCAGCTGCCAAAACGAATGCTCGCCCCAAGGGAACAGACCCGTCGCCGTCCGCGTGCAATGCTGAGCAAAGTGTGCCAAGTAGCGATCCACTGCTTTGGCGTATTCCGGTTTCGATTCGGTTTCAGCAAGCACGTTCATCGTGGCGAGCAACGGTTCATCGTGAATCAAGTTCGTGCCGAGATGTGCCCGATCTCCATCTCGTTGACCCGGAATCTTAGGCGGTTTCTCTGTTAGCATCTCACCCGTTTTCGGATGTAAAATAGATGGGAACAGCCCTTTGTATGGCTTACTGCTTTCGATCATCAGATCAATAGCGTTGCATATTTTAGTGATAATCAATGCCGCGTTTACCACAAATAGCACCTCCACGCCCGTTGGATGAAAATATGCTATCATAAACAACTTAAAAGGTCAAGTATGATAAAGTAGTTTTCAGAGGCATTCAATTCTCCATTTTCCGATCGAATCTTCACCCCCAGGTCCGGTAGGTTCGGTTTCCCAACCGCACCGGCTCTTGTAAAAAAGACGTGAAATCCAATAATTTCTTAAAATTGAATGGCTCTGAGTCCCGTAGGTTGGGTTGAACGGCGTTGGAAAGTTGGACATTGATAGGCCAAAGACACCTGAAAGTTAGTATCCTGCTATATCGACTCATCAACGCAGTGAAACCCAACTTTACACGCTCAGGGTCCCGGAAACTTCACGGTATCCAAAGCGTTGGGTTTCACTCGTTCTCTGGTGGGTGTGGCGTATCTGGAGCAAGTCGCATTTTCTCTGATTTTTACCGTTTTGGGGGTATCCGTTCAACCTTGGGGAAACACCCAAGCAAAAACACCTACGGGACTAAATTGACACCTATGGTACGGTTTGGAACCGCACCGGGTTTGAAAAAGAAAATTCAAAAGTTGAGACAATCCGACAATTTATCTACGTTTTCGGTTCTAAAACCCAATGCTTTAGCTTTGGGATACAGAACCGCCCTATTGAATTAGACCATGGGGCTATAGTTAAAAAAAGAGTTGACATTTCGTCAAAAATGTAGTATAATTAACATAGTCATTGATTGAGACGTGTAAGCAGTAGCTACCTTGCTACTGGTCTCAATCACCCTCTTACAAGGACAGAATGACTATGGCTAATATCCATTAAAAACGAACATCACAAAATCCGAATACGTTGAAAGATACGATATTCCTGAAACCTTGCGAGGTTCAGATTTTGTTGAGATTTCAAGTTCTGAAGCAAGAAATACTTGCCAGAAGTATCGGTCGGTCACGAAGGTTCAAGTGATTTTCCGTAGTGTGCCAGATGACCCGCACCGCGAGATTACACTCGTGTCGGTTCGGATTAAACCCGAACAAGCTCCCAAGGATAACGTCTGGACGATTGCGACGCTGAAGGGAGTCAGAGAAGCCAGTATCGCAGAACGTCAAATGGACGTCGTGGTATAACCTAAAAGAACCACTTGGGAGTTCCGTCAAAGGAATCCCAATCCTTTAGGTTTGGGAGGGGTCAATTATAGTGAAATCCAAAAATAAATAGACACATTCGTAGCATAAACTTCCAGTTTGTGCCAGTCTGAATGCCTGTCATAGGGATTCAGACTGTTTGAGAGTGTCCTATTAATTATAGGTTTTACTATAAAACTAAATCACCCTGTGTTTTTGAGCAATTTGCTTGCCACTTCATCTTTTCTGTTGTATAATCGCGATATAGTTCAGAGTTTACGCAACCTGCGCGGTAGTGTCTAAAAATTGACGATAGGAGAAACAGGATTTAAACAATTTTTGCGCAACAGGAGAAATCTATGCATGTTGGACTCATGGAAGGAACAATTCGGCGAGAAACGCTAACCGAGAGCCTTGATGCCGTTGTGGAACACGGTGTCCACCATCTACAGTATCATGTGCCAGCATCGGGACCGTCGCTTACGGAGATTCGCAAGGAGATGGACGCTCGACAGATTACAATTTCTGCACTTTCAGGCACTTATAACATGATTGATCCAGATGTTGAGAAACGCCACGCTGGGTTACGGATGTTACGTTCCGTCGCAGAGAAATGCGCGCCGATGCAGACATCGGTTATTACGCTCTGCACCGGTTCCCGCGACCCGCAGAGTATGTGGCGCGCGCATCCTGATAATAACACGCCAGAAGCGTGGCGAGATCTTGTTGAATCCATGAAACAGGCGTTAGAAGTGGCGGAGGAATACGACGTAGTGCTTGCGCTTGAACCTGAAGTGGCAAACGTGATTGATTCTGCACAGAAAGCGCGTCGTCTGCTTGACGAGATGCAATCCCCTTACTTGAAGGTATGTATGGACGGCGCGAATATCTTCCATAAAGGTGAGCTGCCAAAGATGCGTGAAATCCTCGATGAAGCGTTCGCACTCCTCGGCGAAGACATCGCACTTGCACACGCCAAAGATTTGGACACGGACGGTCAGGCGGGACACCTCGCCGCGGGGACAGGGTTGCTGGACTACGATCAATATCTCGGTTTGCTAAAGGAGAATGGCTATGATGGTGCAGTCGTGCTGCACGGACTGTCAGAAGCGCAAGTGCCTTTTTGTACCAACTTCTTACGTGAGAAAATCGCTACGCTGTAAAAGACAAATGTATACGGCACGTCGGCGCGTGCCTACTACTAACCCAAGTTGCTCTAACAAATTTTGAAGGTTCAAGGAGATTTTTCACACATTTTCCTCACCCCGTAGGGGTGCTATATCTATAGAAAACTCCAGGCCCGGTAGGTTCGGTTTCCTAACCGCACCATAGGTGTCAATTTAGCAGGAATAAGGTTGTATTTCGTGTGAGAAAAATGCTGTGAAGAGGAAACACCTCTTGTATAATGTAGAAAAAGATTAGAGTGGTTATTTCTACAAAAAAGAGGTATTTCCAATGTCCATTTTACAACAAGTGGTAGATAAAATGCAAACGATCCTTCAAACCCTCCCTGATGAAGCTGCTGTCGATACCGGACTCGTGAAAAGAAAACGCAAACTCACGGGGAGTGCGCTGACGCAAATCCTTGTCTTGGGGTGGTTAGAAAATCCAGAAGCAAGTTATCAGCAACTCACCGAAACCGCTGCGACGCTCGGTATAGAAGTCAGACGGCAAGCCCTTGAACAACGCCTGACCCTCGAAACGACTGAAATGTTGAAAACGACACTTGACGCCGCCATTACAGAAGTGCTTGAAGTTGGCAGTCAACGCCAAGCCGTGTGTTTACTTCAGCCGTTTACGGGCGTCTATGTACAAGATTCGACAGGGTTATCACTCCCTGATGAACTTCATGAGATTTGGAAAGGGCAACCGAAAAAGAATCATCCCAAGAAAGCCGGATTGAAACTTCATTTACGCTTTGATGTCCTTACGGGCGGCTTTCAGGACTTCCAACTCACCGATGGTATGACGGCTGATTTGACGGATGCAAAAGCAGCCGATCCACTGCCAGAAGGGAGTTTACAACTCGCAGACCTGGCATATTTTTCCCTTGATGAGTTTGAAAAACTCACCGCAAACAGCGTCTACTGGGTCTCGCGTTTGAAAGCAAACTCTTACCTCGCTGATGAAAACGGGCAACGCATTGATTTAGAAAAGATGCTCAAGGCGACTCAAGAAGACACCTACATCCGTAAGTCTATTCGGATCGGTAAAAGAAAGCGACTTCAGGTTTATCTCATCGCTGAAAAACTTTCTCAAGCACAGACAAATCAACGCCGACGCTACATCCGACGCCGTGCCAAACGCAAAGCCAAAACACCCTCAAAGGCACTCTTACGTCTCGCAGGATACAACCTTTATATCACCAATATTGAAGCACGTCAACTCACAGCGAAACAAATCTGTGTCATTGTCGGCATCCGATGGCAGATTGAGTTGATGTTTAAGAGTTTCAAAAGTATCTCAAAACTTCATGTTTCTCGAAGTCAGAAACCCTATCGGATACTCTCTGAAATCTATGCCAAACTTATTGCGATTCTGATTCAACACGCTGTCATGTTAGGGGCTGGATACCGACATATACAGCACAGTTTCATCAAGACGGCAAAGCATATCGCAGGTTATGCGAGGCTGCTCACCTTGAGTTTTCATCACTCAAAAACGGCACTTCGTAAAACTTTCAAAGACATAAAACGTTCATTTGACAACGGTGGCTCTTTTCAGAGAAGCACTGGAAGAAATACAACCCTTCGCAGAATCCAAGAGGCTACGGAAAAGCCACTAAATTGACACCTATGGTGCGGTTAGGAAACCGAACCTACCGGGCCTGGGTATCCAAAATTGGACGAAAAAACCGAAGACTAAATAGTCCTGCCAATTAACTAACGGTTTTCTTGCAATAATTCTGGACTTGCGTTAGTATGTACGGTGAGTACTACCTCACAAACAAACGGAGGAATGCGTGATGAAATGGACAATATATGGGTGGTTTGCGATGATAGCGATGCTAATCAGTATACCTGCTGTCTTCGCAGCCCATGAAGAAGATAAGGGACCTGAGAAATTCGGACGTTACGAGTTCAAGGAACAAGACATTGCAGCAGCAACGGATGAATGTGATGCTGGTGGAGCGTTGGGACCTGAATTCGTGCCGACAGTTCGCGATGGAGAACCCAACTTGGCACTCCTCAAGGATGCGGAAGCAGAAGCTTCCTCACAGTTGGAAGGCTGGTGTCCGCGTAGACACTGCATAGAATACCTCAACGACGGTTTTTACAACAACTGTCGGAGTTGGATCATCGGTCCGATACCGGGGTGGGCACAGGTTGACATGGGTGATGTCGCGAATGTGAACCGTATCTATTTCGCGAGCGATCATGCACAAAATTTCCAGGACCGGAAAGCGGCTGACTTTGATATCCTCGTCGCGACGACCAAAGCGGATGCAGATTCCGAAGCGAACACATGGACGAAGGTCTACACGCACAAGGGGGACCCTGTTAGCGAAACGACCGAGTTCACCTTCAAAGATATAGAAGCCCGGTGGTTGCGCCTCCATATTCGTGCAGACGGTGGCGCGCGGGTTGATGAACTCGAGATTTATGGTGGACGTGATCCGATGGCTGTTGAACCGGACGCGAAACTTACCACGACATGGGCAGAGATAAAAACAGAGTAGGATTGCTATCTGTAGGCGGGGTTTAAAACCTCGTCTACAACAAACAGGGTAGACAAGAAAAAATGCAGTATGTCCGCATGAAAACCTCCACATGGCAGATAACTCTTATTGTTATGCTGATGCTGTGTGTCAACATCGGTTATGCTGAGATTCTGTTTCAGGATAACTTTGAGGCGAAAGACGCAATTGGTCAGCGGGTCATTGATGAAACGAAGTGGATGCCTATACCGAGTTGGAAACTCAGTGACAACGAGGATAAGCACGAAGTTTTAGGCAGAAAGGTGCTTGATATCTGGGGGCATGGTGCCGGATTAAGTGTCGCTGAGTTCCCAGCGGAATTTGATTACTACGCTGATTTCAAGACGATGGAGGGAACCGGCCCTGGGAGTGTTGCCCGTTTTGTGTTTCACGCGCAAGAAGATCGAGTGGATCCACTTAACGTTATTCAGGCAAACAGCATTTATAACCACTACTCAGCATCAATTACAACGGAAGGTGCCAAATATTCACCGCAACATATCCGTTGGGGACACCACTTCGTTCGTGAAAGAGTTTGGTTAGTTTGGAGGGTTCCGTTTGCAGACAAACAAAATCGGAAACGGGACGTTTGGTACCGAGTAAAGTTCGAGGTCCGGGCGAATCATCAATTTCATGCATACTTGGGTGAGGTCGGCGCGGCTCCTAACGAACTTATTTTCGTAGGAACATGGACCGATAATGAAAAGAAGTTCGCGCGCGGAAAGATCGGCTTCTCAATGACAGGAAATGTTAATTGGGGCTGGGGTGAGCGTGCCCAATTCGATAATATACTGGTGACGACCCCGGGATTTCTCTCTGTTGAACCGAAAGGGAAATTACCTCTGACCTGGGGTGAGCTCAAGCGCGAATAAGGAGACTGAATGCGATATCCCATTTTTTTCACACTTATTTTCCTGACATTCGCTTTGTGTGTTAGCACGGTTTCTACAGAGATCTTGTTTCACGACGATTTTGAGCGTCAAGAAATCGACCTCGCTGACTGGACACCGCAAGTGAGTTGGGGACTTAAGGATAACGACACCCGACATGACGTGCTCGGCAAAAGAGTACTCGACATTTGGGGAGGTCGCGCGGGGTTGACGCTTACCAATTTCCCTGAAGAATTTGATTACTACGCCGATTTCAATGCTAAAAATGGCGGTTCATTGGGATTCGTTTTCCACGCGAAGAACGACAAGTACTTCTATATGCACGAGATCTCAACTGCTGGTTCTAAGTACGCACCACAACACATCGGATGGCATATAAACCTTGAGAACAACTGGTCCGTCGAAACAACGCCTTTCGCAGATGAAAAGAAACGTAGGCAGAATGTTTGGTACCGCGTCAAGTTTGAGGTGCGCAAAAACTACAAGTTTAAGGCATACCTCGGTAAGGTTGGCGCGAAATGGAATAGTCTTGTTTTTGTCGGAGAATGGATTGATAGTGAGAAAAGATACGAAAAGGGTAAAATCGGTTTCTACGCGCGAGGCGGTAATCGGGGCGCGGCCGCCCATCACGCGCAATTCGATAATATTTCTGTCACCACCCCGGGATTTAACATCTTTCCTGTTGAATCCAGAGACAAACTCGCGGTAACGTGGGGAAACCTTAAAACACAATGAACTCTCAAAAATCGTTAGCAATCGGCATCATCGGTGCTGGTAATATGGGTAGAAATCATCAGGGAGCAATAACCCGTTACGGCGCGAGCGTCGTGGCGGTCCATGACGTGCAGCTTGCGGCAGCGCGTGAACTCGCAACGCATACTGACGGAGCACTCGCCACTACCGATTTAGATGCTTTTTTCGATATAGAAATGGACGGAGTGGTTATCACAACACCGCCCCCCATTCGCTTTGAACCTATTCAAATGGCGTGCGACCGTGGTATTCCTATTATGGTCGAGAAACCGCCTGCGCTGAATATGGCTGAAGGTAGAAAGTGCCTTGAAGCCATTGAGAAAGCAGGTATCATCGCCGCCGTGGGATTCCAACTCCGCTATCATCCGCTCTATGAACGGTTGAAGGCGTTAATCGCTTCGGAGACGGTGCATCTCGTTCGGACAGTCTGCACCGTCAATTATTATCTTAGTTTCAGCATGGCGCCATGGTTCCTGCAGTATGAAATAAGTGGCGGTCCCTTGCCCGAACAAGCGGTGCATGTCTTGGATTGTGCGCGGTTTGTTATGGGGAACCCGAAACCGGTGCAGGCACATGCTTTGGCTACTAAAAATATGGCACTGGAACGGACGGAATTTGATGCTGAAAATGCCATTCAGATGACCTATCAATTGGACAACGGTGTTTTCGGAACACACATGAATCATTGTGGCACAGAAGGATTTAGTTTTGAGGTTGAAGTCGTCGGACCGCATTTGCGACTACACGCCCACATGACAGATAATACTATTCGCGGGTACCTCAACGGTGAAACTGTTGATGAACCGGCAGTCTCTGAAAACAGTTTGGGCTTAGACAAAACCGAGGCGTGGCTGCGCGCCATTGAAACAGGTGATGGGGAACTCATTCGCTCACCTTTTGCTGATGGAATTCAGACGCTTGCATTGATTGATGCCGCTGTCCAGAGCCGCGACACTGGCAGATTTATTAACGTGGAAGAATTGGGTTAGAGAAGCGCGAAGCTTGGAACGAAGTGGAAAGCGGATAGACGGACTCTCGCTGCGAGGCAAACTTGAAATCCCAAATCCACTTCACCGAACCGCAAGGAAAATAAAATAATGATAGATTGGATCTATTTTCGGAACAGCTGAAACTCATGCAAAAAAGTGCAAGAGTTTCTTGACACACATAATTTACAGGCGGAAAACCGTACGGACGCTCGAAAAGAGAGAATGGATGCCGAAGCGGTATGGGATTTAATGGGTGATGCGGAGCAGATCGTTGTCGCGAAAGGGAAGCGCGTGGAAACTTTCGTGCCGTCTGATGACACACAAGAACCGATTTTGAAAGCGGTCCTTGGTCGTAGCGGTAGCCTGCGCGCACCGACAGTCCAGAGTGGAGATGTCTTTTTTGTCGGCTACAATGTAGCACTCTATGAGAACCCACCGTTTGTCTAAATCCGACGAGGACGAAAACTGATGGCAACCATTGAAAAAATTTTGATTACGGGTGCAAGCGGGTATTTAGCGCAATTTATTATTGACCGGTTGCACGGCACGTATGAACTGACGCTGACTGACATCGTTGAACCGAAGCGTATACCTGAAAATACGACCTTTATCAAGGCGGATGTGACAAATACTTCTGAAATTGAAGCAGCGTGTGCGGAGCAGGATGCGGTTGTGCATCTTGTCGCCTTGGTGCGAGGACGCTCCGATAAACCTCTCTCGTTATTTGCTGATGTCATGGTGAAAGGCACATGGAATGTCGCTGAAGCCTGCGTTCGACAAGGCGTACGGAAACTTGTGAACATATCAAGTATATCGACGTGTCCTCCTGCTCCCGGCGTAAAATTGCCGTACGAGGTAGGCGATGATTTTCGGTTTGGCCCTGGGGATCTCTACTATGCGCTCGCGAAGTACCTCGGCGAGCAGATCAGTGCAGCATACCATCAAGCACACGGATTGGATGTAATTCATGTCCGTCCGGGGGTTATCGCTGGTGATGGACAAAACCCCGGTCCAGCAGCCCCTGATGTTGTAACAGATCCTTGGTTCGTTTATGTGGATCCGAGAGATGTCGCGCAATGTGTCGCCCGCGCGATTGAGACAGAGACGGTAAAATATGGAGCATATAACGCCGTTGCTGGACGTACCGATTCCCGTTTTGCATGGCAGCAGGCAAAAGACGATTTAGGATATTCACCAGAACACAACTGGCCAGAAATCCCCGGCGACGATGCGTAGAGATGCTTATGACATCTGAAAACGATAGAACCCAATCAGAAACTGCCGAACTGCGTGAAAAAATCGCCGCGCTTGACGCTGAACTCGCTGAAAACTTCAAAACTCAATTTTCCGTATCCCCTTTCTTGTCGCGAAAAATCGTCAGTTTTCAGGGAAACAAAGATAAACCCGCCTATAGTTGGTACAAATACAAAGAAGCCTTCTCAGCAAGCCTTGTTGAATATTTTCTCGGTAGTTACGACGGACAGATATCAGGAAAAGTGCTTGATCCGTTTGCTGGGATAGGCACAACCCTGTTTGCGGCAAGTTCTCAAGGCATCCCTGCTGATGGTATAGAATTGTTGCCTATCGGTCAAGAGATTATCCATGCACGTCTTTTGTCGGAAAGAGAAATGGCATCGGATGATCTCGCTACACTTGAGCATTGGATAACCGCTCTCCCCTGGAACGAATGCTCAGAAAGGGTGTCATTCAGTACAATCCGAATCACAGAGAATGCTTATCCACAAGAAACAATAGAAGCGATTGAGAGGTACAGAGGCGCACTTCAACGAGAAAACGGGAAAATTCAGGCTATCTTGCGTCTTGCACTCCTCTGTGTTTTAGAGGGTATCAGTTACACCCGAAAAGATGGGCAATATTTGCGTTGGGATGCTCGATCAGGTAAGAGACGACCTGGGACAAAGGCTTTCGACAAAGGTGAAATCCTCGCTTTTGATGCTGCCCTAACTGCCAAACTCAAAGAAATTTTATCGGATATCCGCGACGTTGAGACCCCTCTGACACTTTTCCCAGATAAACGGACAGCGAAGGATATTAAATTATCGCAATAAGTAGTTATTGACTTGTTAATTGTCAAATAATTCCATTTGGTCAGTTGTTGATTTGCCCCGTACCAGTGGGGTATCAAAGCGTTTGCCTTCAAGGATTTCCTCTATACAGAGAACCTGTAGGCGAGGATATTCTTTGCTATCAATGGTGATTGTGCCTTTAGTTCGGCAGAAGTCTTGAAAGTTCTGTCTTTGTATCTGTCCGAGGGTCTTACGCGTGATGAAACCACCGAGTGGATAATCATTTTCATCTATCACCCCCGCAAGTGCGCGTAAATCTTGTATACCCACCCTTGCACCACCCTTTACTTCTAACTTCATCGCTTTTAGGTCTTCGTCATAAGGGAAGTAGAGTCTTCCATCTACACCACCGTCCCGACTTTTACGTGCTGTTACAAAGCCATCAACCATTTCTACAGCCCATTTCTGAAACTGGTACTTATCACGTTGCCAAAGGTCTTTCGCGCCTTCTACGCTACGAGGAATACCTGTGATTTGATAGTCCTGATCTTCTACTAATCTGCAACGCTCCTGTAAACGAACGGCACTTACGCGTTTGATCGCATGAATGGCAATATCAATACCAATCCATCTACGATTTTGTTGTTGGGCAGCCTCAAGAGTTGTTCCACAGCCACAGAAAGGATCAAAAATAATGTCATCTTCGTTACTTGATGCCAAAATAATACGTTCAAGCAGTCTTAAAGGTTTTTGAGTCGGATAGCCAAGACGCTCATTTCCACGTAAATAAGGTATATGTATAATCCAGTCTTCTGGGAACTTACCTAAAGGATTAAGTTTAGTGACACCTTCTTTTGAATAACCACTTCCGAGACGATTGAGTGTTTGTCCTTCCCGTGCTTTGCTGCCTTCAGCATACGGTAACCGAATTGGATCAACGTTAAAACACCATTGACTTCCATTTGAATACCAGAAAATCGTATCATGAGCGCGAGATAATTGGCGTTGTCCCTTTGCCGACATCCTCGTATATGCCCAAACAATCTCATTTCTGAAATTTTTTTCTCCAAAAATGCCATCCATGAATATTTTCAAGTAATGGCTACATGTTGGGTCACAATGCAAAAAAATGCTTCCAGTTGGTCTGAGAACTATTTTCATTTGCAGTAATCGCTCTGCCATATATGATAGATATGCCAGAAGTTTTGGGTTTGTATTCGTGAGTGCCTTCATCCATGCCTGCCAAAATCTGACGATGCCATCATCCACTCCAGACATTAACATTTGTTTGGGAAGTTCACGAATTGCTCTTTCTCGATCAGGATCAAGTGTCCATAAATCACAAAAGGCTTCTATCTGATCTGGTAAAGGTCTCCCTGTTTCATCTTTGTAAATAGCGTTATAAGCACGATTGGAATTGAAAGGTGGATCGAGATATATTAAATCTACACTGTTTGCCTTCATCTCTTGCTGCATTACGGTGAGGCAGTCGCCATAATAGAGTTTGTTCACGCGGCTGCCCCCCCCCCCACTTGAACGCTCTCCCTAACAAACTTCCAAAAGATACTCTGTTCGCGGTAGTTATACTTATAGCACTGCTCGGCTACATAGAGAGGAGTATACCCCGTCTGATAATGGTGATGTGAACCGTACCATGCGCGTTTTAGCAAACTCCAAAAGCCTTCAATAGTGTTGGTGTGAATATCACCATCTACAAACTGCTCTTGATGATTGATGACGGTATGCTTCATCTCTCGACTTATTGCCCAATAAGCACGGTATTCATCAGTAATCAGTTCTGATTCTTTCGTATTGACAACTTCCCGAATGAAATTCAGGATACCGCGACCGGTCAGATCGGTTGCCAGCCGTGCTACGACTTTTCCACCACGTTCTACCGCTCCGATAATGGCATCTTTCTTTGTACCGCGACCGCGTTTATTCGGTTTATCGTCCTCGCGTTTATTTTCCTTGCGAGGCTTGCCACCGATATAGGTTTCGTCTGCTTCTATGATGCCCTGTAGTAACGCACTTCCCTTTTTTGCCATCTCCGCACGGATACGTGTCTGCATATACCATGCAGTTTTCTGATTTAGGTCTAAATCACGTGCTAATTGATAGCTTGATAGACTTTTCTTGGCATTTGCTACCAGTGAAATCGCGAGAAACCACTTTTGAAGCGGTATTTTCGTATCATGAAAGATTGTACCATGCGTTACTCTAAAGGATGCATGGCAGTCGTGGCAATTCCAGCGTCCAACTTTCCCACTTTCGTTGCGTTTTCCCGTGTGGATACTCTCACAATGTGGACAGGGAACAGGATTCGCACCCCAACGAACTTTTTCAAGATACTTAATACAAGATTCTTGACTTGGGAAACGTTCCATGACTTTGATTAAATCCATTGATAAAATACTCCTATATCCTTAGAATATACGTATATTTTACCATTTTATGCACTTTTTGTCAAGTCAATAACTACTTATTGCGTAAAAAAATATCCATTTCCGCCCATCAGTGAGAATAGCAACACGAACACCTTGATCGGCAATATATCTAAAAAGTTGTCTTTCTGCCCCGTCAAGTTTTCCAAGTTGCTTTGCTTCAATAAAAATACGTGCCGTTCCAGGTGGGTGGCACAGCGCGTAATCAACTTTCCCACTCTCAACTGTGTACTCAGGAAAGACAATCTGAGTCTTGGATGTCGGCCAACCTAACTGTTCAAGCAGCGGATTTATAATCCCCTGGCGCACTGCAGTTTCACTCGTGAATTGTCTGCGTTCTAAACCATTGCGAATTTTGTCAATGTGTTCCTCCAGTGCCATATGCTATTCCTTTCATATTCAATTCAATGCTACATTTTTAATTGGTTGTGAGTTTTCAGCAATCGGCTTTCAGATTCTGTCGTCCACAGTTTAGGGCTTTCGTGGTAGGCACAGTTTCTGCCTAAAATCTGTTTTCCTTTTCCAGTAACGGGTGGGCTCCCAATTTCAAACCGCACGATAGTCAATTTAGCGATTCTTTGCGGGTATCATGACAGATACCCTAAACATGCCGCCCTTACAGGGCTGAATTGCTTTTGCAACGTCTTTCTATAAACATGCCGTCGCTATGCGACTAAAGAGGTTTTTGAAGTTTTCAAGGTTTCCGTGTAAAATCCGGTTCGGTTAGGAATGCAGATCGCATTTGGGTGAGTACACCGCAAAACCGAACCTACCGGGCCTGGGTTCAAGACGGTTATTCTTTCTAAAATTGATACCTATGGGTCTGAAGAAACTCTTGCTGGTAACTGACAACTGAGTACTGAAAACTAATAACTACTGAAGTCGTTCGGCGAGGTAGCTGTTGCGTTGCATGACCTGATTGTTGCGGATACAGATGCCGAGTGCTTTTTTAGTGCCGACGATCACGACGCGCTCCTTCGCACGGGTGATGCCGGTATAAAGAAGATTCCGCTGTAACATGAGATAGTGTTGTGTGTGCAACGGGATAACAACGGCGGGGTACTCGCTCCCTTGTGCTTTGTGGATCGTCGTGGCGTACGCCAAGACGAGTTCCCCGAGATCTGCAGTATCGTAAGCCACCTGTTTATCAGGGTACTGGATGTGGACTTTTTTGTCAAGGCGTTCGATTGCCACAACCCTTCCGATATCGCCGTTAAACACGTCGTAATCGTAGTTGTTGCGGATCTGCATCACTTTATCGCCGATGCGGAAACCTCCGACGGTGACGGACGTGTCTCCGAAGCGGGATGTTTGTGCGTATGCGCGACTTCCGAAGCGCGCTTTCTCCAACGGGTGGCTTGCTGGGGCAGTATATTCTTGGTTCAATACCTCTTGAAGGCGTTTGTTGAGGTTTTCAGTACCGAGTGTTCCGCGTCGCATTGGACATAGGAGTTGGATGTCGTCTATCGGATGGTAATCATAGTGCTGCGGTAAGCGATCGGCAATGAGAGAACAGATTAATTCAGTAATTGTTTCGGGATCTTCCTCTTCGATAAAAAAAAAGTTCCGATCTGCGTCACCAGTGAGTTCGGGGAAATCGCCTTTGTTAATATAATGTGCGTTTGTGACGATCATACTCTCTTGCGCTTGACGGAATATTTCAGTCAACGCAATGACCGGTATCTTTTGCGAATCGATGAGTGCTTTAAGTACGTTGCCAGCACCGACGGAGGGTAACTGATCAACGTCGCCGATAAGGATGACGGTGGTACTTGGACGGATGGCCTGCATCAATCGATTCATAAGGACAAGGTCCACCATAGATGTTTCGTCGACAATGACGACATCAGTCTCTAAAGGGTTATGGCGATTGCGTTTAAAACTGTTAATTTGCGGGGAGAATTCGAGGAGTCGATGGATGGTTTTGGCTTCGCCGCCGGTTGTTTCGCTGAGACGTTTCGCGGCGCGTCCGGTAGGTGCTGTTAAGGTGATGTGTTTGCCTTGTGCTGCAAAGAGGCGAATCATGCCGACTGTCGTTGTCGTTTTACCGGTGCCGGGTCCGCCGGTGAGAATCATTGCGCGTGCTGTCATCGCCGTGTGGATCGCTTCGCGTTGCTGCGGGGCGAAATGGAGACGCATTTCGTTCTCTAATTGGGTAAGGAATCCGGCAATCTTAGATGACGACGTATCGGTTTCAGTGTGACTGATATTATGCCTCTCACCGTAAGCGAGGAGTCTCGAAAACTGGTTGGCGACTCCCAGTTCGGCGTAGTAAAAAGGGGCGAGGTAGATGGCGGAATGGTTGTCAGTTATCAGTTGTTGGTTATCAGTTGGAGGAGGTTTCTGATCTGCATCAGGCACCTCTTCTTGGTTATTGGTTCCTGATTGCTGATTGCTAATATCGTAGTTGTCTTGCGTTTCGCCTATGTCGACCTGTTCGTCGGAACCTGTCAAGTCTGTGAAGTTGGGATTTATAATTTCCTCTTTTTCAACGAGTGCATGGATACCTTTTTCAATTGATTCTGGTTCCTGCTCCAGCATCGTCTGGCACGCCTCAACGAGTTCGGGACGGTGTTGAAAGACGTGTCCATCATCTGCTTTTTGGCTGAGGACGTATTTGATCCCGGCTTCTACGCGTTGCGGTGCGTCCTTATCCATGCCGAGTTTCTGTGCGATCGTGTCAGCGGTTACAAATCCGATGCCGTAAATATCATCTGCGAGTTGATACGGATTTTCTGTGACAATCGGGATTGCGTCATTTCCGTAGGTTTTGTAAATCTTTGCAGCGTGCGCCGTGCTCACATCGTGTGATTGCAGAAAGAGCATGACGTTTTTAATTTCGCGTTGTGCCTCCCACGCTTCTTTAATGATTTCCACGCGTTTCCGCCCGATACCCGGCACGCGTGCGAGTTTATCGGGTTCGTGCTCGATGATGTCCATCGTATCCATACCGAACTTACGGACAATGAGTGCCGCCATCTTCGGACCGATGCCCTTAATGAGTCCTGAGCCGAGGTATTTTCTCAGTCCGACGACATTTGCAGGTAGGATGGTTTCATATTTCTCAATTTGGAACTGTCTGCCGTATTTAGCATTGTCTACCCATTCGCCTTGGAGGAGGAGGCTCTCGCCGGGGTTAACAGATGCCAAATTGCCGACGACGGTGAGGAGTTCGGCATGGTCACGCGCGGAGAGCCGCCCGACAGTATAACCGGTGTCAGGGTTCTCATAGACGATACGTTCAAGTATACCCTGTAGCGTTTCCATGTTTTGCTCGGATGTGAACTACTCGAATAGGTGAGCGACTAAGCAAGTGAATCCTGGGACGACATCCTCGCCAGTAAGTGTGTCCTCACGTGTTAGTGTTTCAATGTCTGTCTCGGAGCGATATACCGTTACTGTTTTAGAAACAGGTTCAATCACCCAAACCAGGCGGGTTCCCGCATCCAAATACGCAAATACCTTTTCTGCAATACGAGACAGCACATCTGACGGAGAAACAACCTCAATTGCCAAATCGGGTGGTATTGAAAAACCCTTTGTTTTGTCACCAGTTAACTGGGCAGTTGCAACAAACGCCACATCCGGTTTTGCCGTACGTTCCCCAACTTGAAATGTCGTCTCTGCCGTATATAAACGACCTAATTTCTGCTGATAAACATGTTCATACAAATAATGAATGACATTGACGCTAATTTCGCCATGTTCTCTTGATGGCGGTGCCATTGGTACTAATTCTCCGTTAACGTATTCATACCCTTCTACATCATGCTCCAGAAACTCTTCCAATGTCATTGTGGTGGATATTGCGCACATCTCTGGAGGGAGTAACGGTGATTTGAGGACTAATTTGCCATCTATGTATTCATATCCCTCTACATCATGTTCCAGAAACTCCTCTAACGTTATTTTGACACTTTCTGGCGGACGTATGCCTTGCTCGACTTCGTGGATTTCTTGTTGCGTCATGTTCTGAATCCTCCGTATAGAATGTCACCAATGTGCTAAAGTCCAAGCACCTTTGAATAGAAAAGATAAGGCATCTATCGTCTGTTTTACCTGCTAATCTTCAACTGAAACTTACTTAATCTCCGTCATCAGTTTCCGAAAAGCGTTGAGTTGTGGTGGAATGATATGGGTTGTATCGGTTTTGTTTTCAAGTGCCTCAATGGTCTTGAAACCGTTGCCGGTGATCGCGAGCACTGTCGGTTCATCGGGTTGGATGTGCCCATTTTCTATCAATTTTTTCGCAGCGGCAAGCGTAACACCCCCAGCCGTTTCGGTGAAGACCCCCTCTGTAGCGGCAAGGAGTTTGATGGCTTCAACGATTTCAATGTCAGTCGCGTGTTCGCCGACACCCCCGGAGTTCCGGACTGTGTCCACGGCATAGATGCCGTCTGCCGGATTACCAATAGCGAGCGATTTAGCGATCGTGTTCGGCAGAACAGGTTTCACAAAATCGCCACCCTCTTTATAGGTGTTAACGATCGGACCGCAGCCTTCCGCTTGGGCGACGTGGATTTTGGTGTTCGGTTTGTCTATTAGCCCCAAAAGGTGGAATTCTTTGAGTGCTTTACCAATCTTTGTGATAAGGGAACCCCCGGCGGCGGGAGCGACGATATGTGCGGGTGCCTCCCAACCGAGTTGTTCAATCAGTTCAAAGCAGAGTGTTTTTGAGCCTTCAGCATAGAAGGGACGGATGTTTATGTTAACAAATGCCCACGGATAGACACCGCCGACTTCGCTACAGAGACGGTTCACCTCGTCATAAGTACCCGTAATGCCCACGACTGTGGGGGCATAAACGAGAGATGCGACGATTTTGCCGACTTCAAGGTCGGCAGGGATGAAGATGAAGCAGTTCAGTTTGGCGATGGCAGCGTGTGCTGCGACGGCGTTCGCGAGATTGCCGGTAGAGGCGCAAGAGACCGTGTCAAAGTCAAATTCCTTTGCTTTACTCAGAGCGATGGCGACAACACGGTCCTTGAAAGAGAGCGTCGGGTGACAGACAGAGTCGTCTTTAATATAGAGTTCCTTGACTCCGAGGGCGTCTCCGAGGTTTTTTGCTCGGGTAAGCGGTGTGAACCCGGTGCTGTGCCCATCAGTCGGTTCGCCGTCTATTGGGAGGAGATCGGCGTAACGCCATAAGTTTTCGGGTCCGTTTTCTATTGAGCGTCTTGAGATAGATTTTTGTATCGCTTCATAGTTATAGTCTACTTCGAGGGGACCAAAACAGAATTCGCAAACGTGAAGGGGTTCTTTCGGATATTTGTTATCACATTCACGGCATCTGAGTCCCAATACTTTTTCCATTGTTCTATACCTCTTTGATTTTTCAACGATTGGGTTTTCGCGCCGATTTTTCTATTTTGACCTTCAATTCATGCCTTCCTCCATTATGTTCGGTGTCGAGTTGCTGGTCAAAAGATGTGAGTCCTATAGAAAATTAGTAGTACCTACGCATTTCCTCTTAAAGTCCGCCTGATACGGGGATTTAGGGGTTAAATACAACCCAATAACGATTTTTTTCCATTTGCGTAAGCCTAATTAGATTGTCAGTTTAAGGTTAAATTCGTTCTTGCCAGCTTGCAATGTCAGGCGTATAAAGAGCGAGTGTTTCCCTATCCACCTAACATCATCCGCGTTAGATTCAGTTAATTGTAAGCCCTCGTGATTGCCCCATAGGGTTATGCCATAAGGCATTGCTTTGATGGATTCTACCGTGATAGTGATGCGTAATTCTGTACGGTGCCGAATCGGCGAAAAACCTGTTAAAACAGGTTTGCTCGCATCGGATTGCAATACCCGTTCACTGATATAATTTTTAATCTCAACGGGTTCCATGCCACCTTCAACGAAGGCGAATTCACATGCTGCATCACAATAGAGCATCCTTAACGTAGATTTCGGATTGGCAGTTGTGTCCTGTGTCTCTACGTTTTTCGCTACAACAGTTGTCGGTTCGGTCTTCTCACAATGGAACATGTAATCGTCAACCATTTGAGAAAGCGGTATCGGTTTTGTGTCTTCAACGCTGACAACGTGCGCGAAATAGGTATCCAGGCGTTCCAGCCCCTCCTCTCCAAGCTGCGCAACGGTAAATGGATCAATGTGTTCAATATAGCCGAGCCACGGATTCCATGCTATATTTTCTACGTAGATATCGTAATGCTGCTGCGCTGTTCCGTTCAAAAGCGTGGCGCGGAGATTATCGGTCCCTTCTGCGAGATGACCAGCGGTCCGGTATGGGATACCGACGATGTTTTTAAATTGGTGCGCGAGACTTTCATCGGGGGTCTCTCGTGTTACAATTGCATCGCTGAACGTTGTAGCCTCAAGCGGATAAAAGCATCCAAAACCGCCCCGATCAATTTCTGGTTCGGGTGTGTCAGGTTCAGTGTCATTTGTATCCTGTTGGCTCCAGTGATATCCCCAGAGTCCTTGGAACCCAGACTGTTCGAGTGCGCGGAGGAGCACATCGTTCTTGAACACCGCGCCTGCCACACTCGGCTCTGCCCAAGGTAGTACGCGCTTGATTCTTTCCCACTCTTTAGATATATATTCTGGCAGTTTCTCACGCATCGTGACGACGTGTGATGCCATGGCTTCTGTACTATTGCCCGGGTTCGCGTCTCGTTGTGCCTCCCAATTTGAATCCCACATCGGCTTGATGTCAAGCGTTAGTAGCGGAACATCCCCAACCTCAGTATGCCATTCTGTGAGCAATTTAGCGACGACTGGCGCGGACTTCGTATCTATTGCCCAGGTAATCGGGATACCGTGTTTATGCGCGACTTCGGCTAACAGTCGCATGCCCTCAAATAGTCGTGTTCTGTCCTCCGCTACTGCTGTGCTTACCAATCCGTAGTTTAACATATTTTTAGTAGTTATCAGTTATCAGTCGTCGGTTATCAGTTAATTTCTTGTGGCGGTCGCTTCATTTATCACTGCCGCAGCAACTCTCTTAACTGAAGACTGAGAGTTGAGAACTGAAAGGTTTTTCGCAGAAAAACCGAACTGACAACTATTCCAAAAAGACCGTAACGCCCATATCTGCGTATTTCTGGCGTGTGCTGGGGTTGCCGTTCCTAAAGCAGACAGCGGTTGTCGTTCCTTCTAAGGCTCTGGCAACGTATTCAACACACGCATCTACCGTCTGAAGGGCGTGATTGGGGTGTCCCTCCATGCTAAATGTCAGATCAGCGGGCCCGAAAGAGAGGCAATCGACACCGGGCTTGGCAAGGTGTCGGGCGTGTGTGACGGCTTCTATGGATTCGATTTGCATCCAGAGGATTCCGTTGTTGTTCCACCATTCGGCATATTCGAGGCGTTCTTTGCCTGCGGAATTCACGCGAGGGGCACCGCCCCAACTCCGGATGCCCTGCTGCGGGTAGTAGAAAGCGGCGACTGCTTCGTCTACTGTTTCGTCTAATTCAACTTGCGGCACCTCAATACCAGAGGGACCCAAGTCGAGGTAGTTTCCAATGAGAAAGGCGTTTCGGGTGTGTTTAATCCGAAAATTGACTGGAATCTCCAGTTCATTCGCCATATTGCAAAAGGCAACGAGCCGATCTTCGTTGTACGGAGAGTGTTGGCTATCAACGGCGACAAAATCGTAGCCGCCTTCTTCGACTCTGGCGACGAGCGCATCGCGGGATGTCGCCATTGAGACGTTAGCACCATAGACGTGTTCTCCGTTGTGAATCCGCTGTTTTAAATTTGCTGCTGACATTATCGATCCTCGCTCTTGTTATGTGCGGTCCGCGCGTAATTTCAGTATCTGTAAAATATAAATAGCATCGCGAGATGCTATTCTGAAACCGAGATAGACATTGCGATCACGACTAAACCTCTTAGGACTTACGCAAAAAGCAGTAATTTCAGTATTTTTAACCCCCTAAATCCCCCTTATCAGGGGGACTTTAAAAGGAAATGCGTAAGCCCTACCTCTATAATTATACTCTAAAAATTGTTTTCTGTCAACGGATATGTGGTTTGTAGCAGAGCCATTCAATTTTAAGAAATTATTGGATTGGATGTCTTTTTTTCCGGGATCCGGTGCGAAATGCTGCGATAGGCTGCGACAGGCTGCGAAAATTTCTGCGAATTGTTTTAAAGCATAACATACATGAAGTATTAACACTTGCGAAAAGGACAGCACTAAACACCAAAAACGGACAATTGAATGGTTCTGGGATTGTAGCGGGCAATCAGCAGTTGGAAACCTTCAGTGTAGGTTGCGAGATTTAGACCTTGGAGAGGGTATTGGTTTCGGTGAAAAATTCGGTATCTACGGTTCGCTGGGCAGATAGATAACATCGGGTGGTACAATAATTTTTTTGGCACTATTCGGTGGCTGATAAAACCATTGTAGCGCGATACGATATCGGGGGCCTTGGAAATAGTGAATTTCAATAGGGTGAATCCCTATGTCAAGTTTTATGCTGCCCTGCTTACTGACTGTTGCATGAATGCCGTCGTTATCTATTACGAGTTTTCCATTAATATAGAGCTGTGAACCGTCGTCTGAGTTAAGTGTAAAGGTGTACATTCCAGGTGTGTCAATCTTCAATTCTGCGCGAAAGCGAATCGCGAAATTCTCAAAAACAGAGGGCATATCCGGCATCGGGAATCCGATAGTGTAGATCCGTGTGGAGACATTTCATCTTCGCAATAAGTAGTTATTGACTTGTTAATTGTCAAATAATTCCATTTGGTCAGTTGTTGATTTGCCCCGTACCAGTGGGGTATCAAAGCGTTTGCCTTCAAGGATTTCCTCTATACAGAGAACCTGTAGGCGAGGATATTCTTTGCTATCAATGGTGATTGTGCCTTTAGTTCGGCAGAAGTCTTGAAAGTTCTGTCTTTGTATCTGTCCGAGGGTCTTACGCGTGATGAAACCACCGAGTGGATAATCATTTTCATCTATCACCCCCGCAAGTGCGCGTAAATCTTGTATACCCACCCTTGCACCACCCTTTACTTCTAACTTCATCGCTTTTAGGTCTTCGTCATAAGGGAAGTAGAGTCTTCCATCTACACCACCGTCCCGACTTTTACGTGCTGTTACAAAGCCATCAACCATTTCTACAGCCCATTTCTGAAACTGGTACTTATCACGTTGCCAAAGGTCTTTCGCGCCTTCTACGCTACGAGGAATACCTGTGATTTGATAGTCCTGATCTTCTACTAATCTGCAACGCTCCTGTAAACGAACGGCACTTACGCGTTTGATCGCATGAATGGCAATATCAATACCAATCCATCTACGATTTTGTTGTTGGGCAGCCTCAAGAGTTGTTCCACAGCCACAGAAAGGATCAAAAATAATGTCATCTTCGTTACTTGATGCCAAAATAATACGTTCAAGCAGTCTTAAAGGTTTTTGAGTCGGATAGCCAAGACGCTCATTTCCACGTAAATAAGGTATATGTATAATCCAGTCTTCTGGGAACTTACCTAAAGGATTAAGTTTAGTGACACCTTCTTTTGAATAACCACTTCCGAGACGATTGAGTGTTTGTCCTTCCCGTGCTTTGCTGCCTTCAGCATACGGTAACCGAATTGGATCAACGTTAAAACACCATTGACTTCCATTTGAATACCAGAAAATCGTATCATGAGCGCGAGATAATTGGCGTTGTCCCTTTGCCGACATCCTCGTATATGCCCAAACAATCTCATTTCTGAAATTTTTTTCTCCAAAAATGCCATCCATGAATATTTTCAAGTAATGGCTACATGTTGGGTCACAATGCAAAAAAATGCTTCCAGTTGGTCTGAGAACTATTTTCATTTGCAGTAATCGCTCTGCCATATATGATAGATATGCCAGAAGTTTTGGGTTTGTATTCGTGAGTGCCTTCATCCATGCCTGCCAAAATCTGACGATGCCATCATCCACTCCAGACATTAACATTTGTTTGGGAAGTTCACGAATTGCTCTTTCTCGATCAGGATCAAGTGTCCATAAATCACAAAAGGCTTCTATCTGATCTGGTAAAGGTCTCCCTGTTTCATCTTTGTAAATAGCGTTATAAGCACGATTGGAATTGAAAGGTGGATCGAGATATATTAAATCTACACTGTTTGCCTTCATCTCTTGCTGCATTACGGTGAGGCAGTCGCCATAATAGAGTTTGTTCACGCGGCTGCCCCCCCCCCCCACTTGAACGCTCTCCCTAACAAACTTCCAAAAGATACTCTGTTCGCGGTAGTTATACTTATAGCACTGCTCGGCTACATAGAGAGGAGTATACCCCGTCTGATAATGGTGATGTGAACCGTACCATGCGCGTTTTAGCAAACTCCAAAAGCCTTCAATAGTGTTGGTGTGAATATCACCATCTACAAACTGCTCTTGATGATTGATGACGGTATGCTTCATCTCTCGACTTATTGCCCAATAAGCACGGTATTCATCAGTAATCAGTTCTGATTCTTTCGTATTGACAACTTCCCGAATGAAATTCAGGATACCGCGACCGGTCAGATCGGTTGCCAGCCGTGCTACGACTTTTCCACCACGTTCTACCGCTCCGATAATGGCATCTTTCTTTGTACCGCGACCGCGTTTATTCGGTTTATCGTCCTCGCGTTTATTTTCCTTGCGAGGCTTGCCACCGATATAGGTTTCGTCTGCTTCTATGATGCCCTGTAGTAACGCACTTCCCTTTTTTGCCATCTCCGCACGGATACGTGTCTGCATATACCATGCAGTTTTCTGATTTAGGTCTAAATCACGTGCTAATTGATAGCTTGATAGACTTTTCTTGGCATTTGCTACCAGTGAAATCGCGAGAAACCACTTTTGAAGCGGTATTTTCGTATCATGAAAGATTGTACCATGCGTTACTCTAAAGGATGCATGGCAGTCGTGGCAATTCCAGCGTCCAACTTTCCCACTTTCGTTGCGTTTTCCCGTGTGGATACTCTCACAATGTGGACAGGGAACAGGATTCGCACCCCAACGAACTTTTTCAAGATACTTAATACAAGATTCTTGACTTGGGAAACGTTCCATGACTTTGATTAAATCCATTGATAAAATACTCCTATATCCTTAGAATATACGTATATTTTACCATTTTATGCACTTTTTGTCAAGTCAATAACTACTTATTGCGTTCATCTTTTATGTCTGGCGAATCCGGTACCAGTTAGCGATTCTAAAGCATATTTGTAGACGGCCGCTGGAGAGAGTCGCGTAATTTGTTGTGTGAACGCAACCTGTGCGAACTGTTTATTGAGATGTTCGTCATTGATGTTGCTCTTGGCATCAGCATGCTCATTTAGATAGTCAGCCCACATCCTTAACACCTGAATTTTAGGAGGTTGATCGGAAGGCGAACCTGTTCGGTAAAGTTTGTCTCCTTCTTTGTGCCGAGTATCAATTTCTTCTGCTGTTGCTTTCTTTGTTCGAGATATTTCGCTTTTGGAGGGAACCTGCTTGAAACCGCTTGCCAAAACTCCCATTGTGTTTGGAATAAGCACCACAAAGACGATCCAAATTAACAACAACGTCAGCAAGCTGCTTGACGAATTAGAAAATTGACTTGAGATAAACAATCCAAGCCATAAAAATATTGAGAGGTAGAGCGCCGAAATACCAACAATAATTCCAACTCTTCCCCACTCGCCTCCGTCAAGTGCTACCAAGTCTGAGACGTTGACAATCAGCAAATTCAACAATATTCCTATAATTAATGGGACCATGATGCTAAGAAACGCACCGATAAACTTTGCGAGAAGCACAGTTGCACGGGGCACAGAATTAGCCATGAGCAAGCTTAAGGTTCCTGTCTCACGCTCGCCAGAGACAGCATCGTAAGTAAACAGGATCGCCATAAAACTCATAACCAATCCGATAATGAACGTCCAATCTAATTCCGTGAAATTGGGTAATGAATCATTTTTGCGGGATATGTCCTGCGGATACTGAAACCACCAATTCGCTGACCAAGAGTAGTTGAAGCTAAAATCAGGCGTTGTCATACCGATACCATAGCCGCCACTGTGGGCACCTGCAACTCGCTTTGGTAAGTTTGCATCTTCACCGGTAGCGATGAAGGTTAATGGACTCACGGATTTGTACAGATCGCCTGGCCCTTTTACTGCAAGTTCACCTAAATTACGACTTTTCTTTTTCAGCGACTCAGCGGCTTTGTGCGTATCTTCGGAATATTCCGCGATCCTTCGCGGATATTGACTGCTCACAAATATCACGGCATTCACCACCATCAACACCATTACCAGAATCAGCGTGAGTGCAAATCGAAAACGCGTCAAATTATCAAGGATTTCTCGTTTTGCTATGTGCCAGATCATGTTGTCCTTTTTTCTCCTATCAATTGAAAGACGGGCAATAATGCACGTCGCAACCCCCTTTATCCCCTTATCAAGGGGGTAGGCGAGTACGCCGCAGAATTGCCCTACTCCAAACAATCGCAGCTTATCCCCTATATAACGTCGTAGCGCAGGAATGAGATAAATGCTCCCATGAAGAATAGAACGTTTAATACCGCGAGTATCATAATGTCCAGTGTTGCGCGTTGCAGACTCTTACCAATGCCTTCGCTCCGTTCCTTAAATTTTGGAATTTTGCTCAAGTCAAAAGGTTCCTCGAACTCAGTTGTAAACCATCTGCGTGAAGAAAATATTTTTTCGTCTTTTAGATAGTCGACCCATTCACGACGATATTGTCGCGTTTGTTCCATAAATCGCCAGAAACTTCCGAGATCTGTTTCCGCAAGAATCGCAGCAGCATTGTAGTAAACCGCTGCCGGAGATATACGGGATACGTTTAGTGCCAATAGAGATTGTTGGTTTGGATTTTTGTCGAGATACGCCTTGCGTATTTGCCATATCCTGTCGGCATATTGCGCACGGAGATTTTCCTTGAATTCATAACACTCTTGGGCAAAAGGCAAGCCGTCTTCATTCCGAAAACCGCTCGCACTGACTGTCTCTCCACTGTCGTAATCATTGACACCTGATCGGGAACCAACGCCACTGGGATTGGCGAGATCAAGAGAATTCTCAACGCCTCGTTTCTGTAAATAATCTTTGACTTCGGCTTCATATTGCTTCCACAAGTCACCTGCCTGCCCTTTATACGACTCCTCTGACTGTATCGGACTTGCATGTTCCACCAATAAAACTGTTAGATTCGGAACAATAAGCACGAAAAGTACCCAGACGCACATTGAAAACATCAGAGTGATAGAAGGTCGGTCCGTTCGAGTCGAAAGAAAGAGTCCGATGAGAAAAAAGAGAGATACATAGAGCATCGATACAAGGAAAATTAGCAATATCCTGCCCCAATCTGAACTGTTGAAAGAGACGTAAGGAGAGAATTGTATCACCAATAAGCCTGCAACAAAACTCGCAATGAGCGGAAGAGAAATAGACACCATTCCGGCAATATATTTTCCTAAAAGCAGCGTCGGTCTCGAAACTACGCCTGAGAGTGCCAATCTCAAGGTGCCTGCTTCCTTTTCTCGCGATATCGCGTCGTAAGCGAAAAGCAGTGCCAGCAGACTCATCACCACTTGACAGATGACCGTGAAGTCGATAGAGGCGAAAATGTTCAAATAAGGGTTATCAGAACCGTGTTGTTCGGCAACGCCGGGAACATATCCGTGTGCCACCGTTACTGTATTTCCCTTTCTTTTATCTACGCCTTCGTTGAAAATGCTAAGCAGTTTCGGGTTTCTATCACACTTCAGCATGTGAGTGAGTCCAAATTCAGAGTATCTTGTTACCTGACTTATCTTATCTTCATTTTCTCGAATAGCAGTTCGGTAACTTTGCAGTCTGTCCCCGTAGCCTCTGGTCAAAACGAAGATATTCGTCACAATCAGGGAAAAATAGATGAGCAATCCCATCAGGAATCTGAAACTCAAAATATTTGCTGTGATTTCTCTTCTAACAATTGTCCAAAGCATTGCGTTACCTCGGTTGTAAAAGGTATAAATCATTTTCAATTTTATGTCTGCTCTATCCAGATAGATACCGCTTGGATTCAAAAGTTTTCGGTAACGTCCCACTTCTCAAAGACCGTTTCATCGCGAAAAACATTGTGGTATTTATATGTGTACGTAGAACCAATCTGCATAGGCAGAGATCCTTCTGTCTTGCCCGGGACGTTGTATTCAAATAATTCTGTCTCCGTTGTGAGACCGTTGGCGTGTTCGTAGTGCATCTTCACGAGTCCAATCCCATTGGCAAACCACAAGTCGCGTGTCCCGTTAACAAAATTCTCAATAAGGTTCGCACGTTTAGAATCTAATTTATATCGTTCATTGTCAATAATTAAGGGTATATCATTCTGTGGTTGTGGTGTCGTGTCGATAAAAACGCTTTTGTGTTTGAGACACATTGGAAAAACTTCAGTGGAGGTTTGTATTTGTTCGTATCTGTCTAAGGTTGTCTTCGGTTGTGAGTCCCAGAATCCTTCCTGTGTCCAAGTATCCCCTACAACTGTAGGAAATTTGAACAGGAAAGGCGTAAGAAAGGTTGCCAAAAATGTTGTTGACAAAAGTTCAACTGGATTGCTTCCTACCCAGCCGAAATTAAAACCAGTAAGTCCCAAAAGAGCATCGGTTCTTTTTAAAGAGAAGGTTCCTTCCCCCAAGTGCTCACCGTTTTCAGTGGTGATTTTGATCACTACTGTAATGTTCCGTTCGGTTTTAATTGTCTCGCTCAGCATCGCGAAAAACTGGAAATTGTCGAGCATTGATTGAATCAGAGATTCATTCTTCTTTAGTCGATTCCGCGCACGATTGAGCCTACTTTTGATAGTGTTTGTGGTTACACCTAAGAAAGCCGCTATCTCATCGCAGGACATTCCATCAAAGTAGTGGAGTGTAACGACAGTGCGTTCATTTTCCGGCAATTTCGCAAGCCATTTTTTAACAATTTCGCGCAGTTCTTGCGCTGCCGCTTTCGCTTGCTCTCCGGCGAGATATCCGGAGTACGGGTCGTTCTGTTTCATGGTACTGCTTATACTTTCGGAAAGTTGGGTGTTTAACCGTTTCTCACGGAACCACGCAATGCAGCGGCGCGTGGCAATGGCATTGAGCCACGCAGGAAACCGATGCGGATCGTTAAGGGTTCCAAGTTTTTGGTGGGCTTTCAGGAAGGTTTCCTGGACGATGTCCTCAGCAATGTGGAAATCCTTAATTGTTCGCCACACAGTGGCATGAACCTGTTTTTGGTACTTTTCCATTAATGTTGTGAAGGCTGTGTCGTCACCTGCAAGGACACGATGAACCAAAACGACATCATTGTTTTGCATCAGGAACTCCTGCTATTACGGTTGGGTTTGAATCTCAATTCCCAGTGTTTGTTCGATTTTTAACCTACGTGACGCGAACTGAGCAGGAAAGGTTGCATAATTCTGCAAGTGAATGGATAGGCGTGTTTTGCGGAAGTAGCATCAACTGCTAAAAAAAGACAAGGTGATGTTGTGGGTGGAAGGCAGAGCAATCGACTACAACTATGGGTTAACCCAACAGCCCCAAACACCAAAGATAAAACAAAAGTTAGATTACTATAAGTTTAAACAGGATCCAAGAATCCCAACTCACGTAACCGGTGGATCCAACGTTGTCGCCTTTCACTTCCCGCTGGATTTTCGACCCAATGTGGATCGTAAAGTGAGGTACCCGGTCGGTTAAAGTGTTCCGGACTTTTCGCATTGCTTCGCGCGCGATTGCGTGTGGCGGTATCTTCTTCAGGTGTCTTTGGATTGTTGTAGTAAACTATTGTGCACATCCGACGATCTTCACTACCGCCCCAACTGGCATGCCAGCAGCGCATGTCAAAAGCAACCACATCCCCTGGTTCCGATTTGCAAACGTAACCCGGTACATCACAAATCTCCAGCCCCAGTTCATTCAAATTCTCACGTAGATCATCGTGTAGCGACCTCTTATGAGAACCTGGGATCAGCCGTAACGCTCCACTTTCGGCATCAACGGGTTCAAGGTAATATGCGAATTTCACGCCGTAGCAGTCTTGGGTTGGATCGGCATTATGGTCGGGATGCCAACCTGTATTACCGACGTAACGATTTGCGTCCGAAACGACGAAAAATACGTCATCACCGTAAAGCTGTTCTGCCACTTCAGAGAACCGTGGGTCTTCCGGCAAATTCGCGAAAAATGGTGTTTCGGGACCCATCATCGGCAGCCAATGTCGGCGTGTGCCATCAAATGGCGCGTGATGATACGCCGCCGCCATCGCCGCTTCAAACTCCTCGTGTATCGTGTTCAGCTCGTTTGCGTCGAGTAATTGCCGAAAAATGAGGAATCCCAAGGTGTGAAAATGCTTGATTTGCTGTGCTGTGAGCATAATGTTCCTCCGAACGTCACGGCGTTACATGTCAAGATTATTGTTTTCTGCGTTGTGCCAACTTCTGTTGCAGTTTTGGGCTATCTACGACCCCCCGATTCACAATCCACGATGGAATTTGCCCAGAAGCCACGTTGATGATACTCCCGCACGCACTCTTGGCGTTGCCGTCAAAACACTCATCTGTCCAGCAGATACTGTGTGGCGTGACGATGACGTTGTCCAGGCTTAAGAGCGGATCATCATCACTAATCGGTTCCTGCTCAAAAACATCAAGTCCCGCCCCTTGAATCCGTCGATGCTGAAGGGCTTCTGTGAGTGCTTTTTGGTCAACGATTGGACCGCGAGCAGTGTTAATCAGATAAGCCGTCGGCTTCATCAACCCAATACGTCTCTCATTGACGAGTCCACGTGTTTCTTCGTTCAGTGGGCAACAGACACACACAAAATCAGCGGTTCGCATCAAGGTGTCCAAGTCAACGAGTTCTACGCCAACTGCCTCTGCCTCAGCAGGTGTGACGTACGGATCAGACGTGACATGGCGCATCCCGAAAGGTTTCGCCAGTTTGAACGCCTCTTTTCCAATGTTACCCATACCGACAAGTCCAAGTGTTCTGCCAACCAATCCCATTCCTCTATAGTTTTGGGTATTTCTCCATCCACCAGAACGGGTAAGATTATCTTTTATTAACAACTGATGACTCAACGATAAGACGAAAGTCAAGATGGAGGTGGCAACCGGGCGGCGAACACCATCGGGCGCGATTGTCAGCAGCACACCATTTTCAGTACAGGCTTCCACGTCCACCTTATCATAGCCGACACCGAAGCGAGCGATGACTGCCAATCTATCAGCACCAGCGAACGTTTCTGCTGTGATGCCTGCGCCTAATACTAAAAGCGCATCATAATCCTGCACCTGCGTCGCTTGTAACACGGGTGTATTTTCTGCGATATATTCCCATTGTAGACCGGCTCCGTCAAAAAGCGGACCGGCGATGTCATCTAAATCGCAGGTGCCATTGGGTCCCAAAAAGTCACGCGTAACACCTACGCGAAATACAGATTTATCCATTTACCATTCCTATTCAATTTGGTTGATGTTTACTCTAATTCAAGTAATGCGCTACGGATATATTTCCATCCTATTGGCGAAAGTTTGAGATTTTTAACCCTTCTGTTGATAACTAAAATTCGCTGTGCGTGCGCCAACGGCACCCACGGCGCGTCTCTATGAACAATTGCCTGTGCTTGCCGATAAAGTGCAGTACGCAGATCTCGATCGGTGAAATGCGCCCCGACCTTATCTACTCCACGCAATTCCGGGTTACTCGCGAACGCCTGAACGTCTTGATCGGTACTCATCCTTGCGCGCTCCAGAATGTTCTGTAGCTCGACGTTTCGATAGAATGAGATATTATATGCCGGCTTTTCTGCAGACGATATACTCAAAAGCGTGTAAAGAAAGTTATCTGGATCTGCCACGTCAGCGATCCAGCCTAACATCGCCATATCGTGCTCTCCGTTTGACGTTTTATCAAGATAGGTACCCCAGTCGTATGTCACAATTTCTGCTTCAACGCCAATAACCTGGAGGTCAGATCGAATGGCTTCTGCCATTGCCATCCCGTCAGGAATGTAGGGACGTGGCACGGGTAATGCCCAGAGTGTCGTCTCAAAGCCTTCAGGATATCCCGCCTCAGCGAGGAGTTGTTTCGCGAGTTCCGGATCGTATTCGTAGTCTTCAATCGTATCGTCATAACTCCAGAGCGTAGGCGGAATCGGATTCTTAGCAGCAATTCCTAACCCCTGATAGAGGCGTTCAACGATTTCAGTTTTGTTAATGGCGTGGTTAATCGCGAACCGGACCTTGAGATTATCAAAGGGAGGCTTCTCCATGTTCATCGCCAAATAGCCGATATTTAGGCTCGGTTGTATAAGAATCTCAAACGCTGGATCGCCTTGAATTAATGGTATTTCGTCAGGACTCGGCAAGTCCATGATGTGGATATTACCTTGCTGGAGTTCGCCGAGACGGTCAGTATTATTGGGAATGGATCGGAAAATAAGCCTATCCAAAGCGGGTCTTCCTGCCCAGTGCTGATTATTTGCTGCAAGGGTGATCTTGTCGTTCCGAGTCCACTGAACGAACTTGAAAGGCCCCGTTCCTACCGGATTGTTCTCGAAATCTTCGCCAAAACTCTGAACAGCTGCCGGACTCACAATAGAAAATGAGGTTCCCGCCAATGTACTAATAAAGGGCGCATAAGGTGCTTTGAGTTGAATTTGCACCGTAAACGGATCAAGGGCGATAATCTGGTCGATAAATTGTTCATGAAAATTAGGAAATAGTGCGAGGGGCCGAGTCAGTGAAAAAACGACTGCGTCGGCATCAAGCGGCATCCCATCGTGGAATTGGAGCCCTCGTCGTAATTGAAATGTCCATATTAATCCATCGGCGGAGCGCTGCCACGTTTCAGCTAAGCCGGGTTCAAGATCGGTTGTGGCTTCTCTGTATTGAACGAGTGTATCGTAGATCATATCACAAACTTTCCCCGACTCTCCATCAATGGCTGCAGCTGGATCAAGTGTCAGAGAATCACCGCCGCGCCCGAAGATCAGCGTGTCGCCTGTGGGCGTAACCGCCGGTTCGCCGCCACCCATAATGTTAGCAATAAAAACCAAATCAAGGATACTAACAACACCATCATCATTAACATCAGTATTCGTTTCACCTGTTGGGTCAATATTCTCACCCAACTGCGAAGCCACAAGAACTAAGTCAAGGATATTAACAATACCATCGCCATTGGCATCACCTGCGATTTGCGCATCCTGTGCACTACCGCTTGTAAAAAATAGGACTGATAGTCCTAAAATCATTGCGATAAAAATTAAATTTTTCATACTACTTTTCAATCCAAATGTGGCGGAAGTACCGCCATTTCAACGGATGAAGTTTGAGATTCTTGACTTTCTTGTTAATGACCAAAATCTGTTTCGCGTGCGCCAAGGGTACCCAGGGTACATCTTTGTGGAAAATCTGCTGCGCTTCTTGATAAAGAGAAATCCGTTTTTCTCGATCCGTAGTTGCCCTTGCCTGCTCTAAGACGTTTTGCATTGCGTCGCTTCGATAGAATGCGATGTTTCCGGCAGGTTTCTCCGCTGACGATTTACTCAGAAGGAAATAAAGAAAATTGTCTGGGTCACCAAGATCGGCACTCCACCCCAACATCGCCATATCGTGCTCGCCATTTTTTGTCTTCTCCAGATAGGTGCCCCAGTCAAAAGTCACGATTTTTGTCTCAACGCCGATGTTGCGGAGTTCGGACTGCAATACTTCAGCAAGGGCGCGTCCATCAGGAATATAGGGACGTGGTACCGGTAATGCCCAAAGAGTTGTCTCGAACCCATTAGGATATCCAGCTTCAGTAAGAAGTTGCTTTGACAGTTCAGGATCGTAGGCATAGTCCTCAATTGTATTATCATAACTCCAGAGTGTCGGCGGAATCGGGTTCTTAGCTGGGACCCCCAAACCTTGATACAGATGTTCAATAATCACGGGTTTGTTAATGGCGTGGTTGATAGCAAGCCGGACTTTGAGATTGTCAAATGGCGGTTTATCCATGTTCATCGCCAAATAGCCGATGCTCATCCCGGGTTGCGATAGCAATTCAAGCGTCGCATCATCTCGAATCTGTTGCAAATCGTCTGGATTTGGGAACTCCATGGCGTGGAGACTGCCTTGCTGAAGTTCGATGAGACGCACAGAATTGTCAGGAATAGAGCGGAAAATAACCCTATCTAACATGGGCCGTCCACCCCAATAGTCATCGTTTGCAACAAGCACGATTTTATCGCCTCTATCCCACTGTACAAACTTGAAAGGCCCCGTACCAACGGGATTATTGGAAAACTCGTCGCCCCATTTTTGAACGGCTGTTGGGCTGACAATCGAGAACGGCGTGATTGCAATCGTATAGATAAACGGGGCATAAGCCGTTTTAAGGCGAATCTGGACAGTGAATTCATCAACAGCAGTAATTGTATCTACTATCTCTGCCAAACCAGTGGCTATCCAGTAAATGTAGCTGCCACCGACTTTATGAAACGGATGCGTTTCATCGTGCTGTCGGTTAAGAGAAAAAAGAACGGCTTCTGCATTGAAAGGGGTCCCGTCATGGAAGGTTACACCTCTCCGAAGGTGAAAGGTCCATATTAAACCATCTTCTGAACTCTCCCAACTTGCAGCGAGCCCCGGTTCAATTTCAGCACTTCCATCTTTGTATTCAATGAGTGTATCGTAGATGTTGTCGCAAACTTTGAAAGATTCTCCATCTTCTTCAAGTGCCGGATCAAGCCCGACGGAGTCACCACCGCGCCCGAAAATTAAGGTGCCACCCTGCTTCAGATGCGAATCGGCGAACGCAGACGAAAATACCGTAGAGGATAGTATCAGAACGATGAGTGAAAAGACTCGTATGTAAAATTCTGTTTTCATGAATTTCTCCGATATGCTTGAAAATATATATGCTATGATACAGACTTTTCTGGAATATGTCAAGTGATCTTCAGCCGCAATCCACGACCATTTATAGTGAATTATCAAAATACATTTACGGAATTATACGAATACTGCTGGAAACAATTGACCGGGAAGGTGTTACATATAGTAACGGAATGAAGGATGCGGTTTACGGTTTGGCCCCACTTCTGCCATGATGCCACCAACTCTCCGAGAAAAAAAGAGAGTCACTGGATGTGCACTACTCATGCTTGCTGTGTTCCAATTCATACGGGCAAGCCCAAGGATATCTGAGGCAACCTGATGCATGTCAACATCATCGTCACTTACAAGTTTTACAGGAGCGGGAATGTGAGGGCCGGGATATGTCCGCCACTCAGGCATATAACCTGTGGTGAATAGATATGTGGCTGTCTTATTCACTGTGCAGAGAGTTCCTCTTCTTGGTGGATATGCTCCATAAGTTAAGAGTCGAAATTGTGTCGGCATAATGTTAATTAATTCGACTATTGGAATATCACGAAAACCGTGCCGAAATCCTTCTTTTTCTGCTTCGTCAAATCTTGATGTTTTATGAAGTACAACACGTTGTGGATTTCCACCTATACCATCTCGATACTCTTGAAGAATTTGGTCAGCAAGTTTAACGGACTGTTCTACAGTAAGATGGACATTACGTTTCTGATTTGCATCCCAAGGAATAGCTTCTCCACGGAGTGCAAATCCTTCCCCGCGACTCGAAAACGCTTGTGCTAAACTTGAATAGACAAGGTGTTTGCTCGGAGTTCGCAAGTGATGAAAACTGATACCGACAAAGCAGGTTTCTGGTCCGTCTAACTTAAACCGCCACGGTATTCCTCCACCTTTATAATAGAGCCCCACGCTCATGTTCCACGCTCGCGTTGCAGGATCTTGATTGGTATCTTGATCTTCAAACAAATTACGAGTACCAATCTGAATTGGCATGTGAAATTTCATTGTTCGAGCCTTCAAAGCTCGTCTGAAATCCCGATTCAGCAGATCATCCTCGTTTTCTTCTATGTCCTGAAACAAAAATAATTGCCCGGATTCGCGCTCAACTTGTCGTATCTTGATAAGCCTACGCTGCCTTGAAGTCAGAGATTTTGAGATACTCCAGCATGTTTGAACTACATCATTAGGCAAACAACATAAGACAATATCGGGACGAATATTGGTGTTATCAGCTAATCTCTCAACACCATCTGCATACATATCCAACACCGCTTCAAAGCGTGGTTTCGGATCTTTCTTAAGCATGGCTTCAAGCATACCGTTATTAATTTCTGTTTGCGATTGCCGGTCAAATATAAGTGAGGTATGGAAAGCCTCGTTAAACCCGGGAAAATCAAGATATTGCGTGGAATCTTTGATGTCGGAGGGAATCGGTGCGCGACACTGATCAAGCCATTGTTGTGCTTTCTGTAGCATATCAGCGTTTCCAACAAGCCCAACGCGCATCTCTTTTTTCCGCGTAGCACCGAAACGGCGGTCAAAAGGGCCCGCCTCCGTAAGCCCCGTTTTCGGGTCTTCAAAGGTACCCGGCGAACCCAACTCAATACTCGGTATTGGCAATTGCATGAGTTCCATATCAATCAACATCTTCTATCGTCTCCAATTGCGAAACTTCCTGTGAGACTTCTGATTCCAACTGTGCTAATCGGTTTGCCTCCAATTTCTCAACCCGTTTTATGCCCCACGCATCATCTCCGAAATCAGCGGCAACTGTCGCCGATAAATTCGCTCTGATACGAATTTGATTTCCATTTCGCCTATGAATCTTGTCTGGTGGAATCATACCGGTTTGAGTACCAGTTGAATCTGTATTAAGCGCAAAAATACTGTGATTTTCCGCCGAAAGCACCCACGTCCAGAACACAAGATCGTTGTGGACAACCTTATTGTAGTCTCGTCCCTCACGTTTTGTGGAAAGTCTATTAACTACCTTCCCTTCCAGAAGATCTGATCTACCATCGGTTGTGAAAACGTAACCTGGCAGCATAACAAGCGCCCAAACATCGCCAAACCGTTCAAATCGAAACCGAAAAGATTTGTGCTCCCAATAATTCCTTATCTTTTTCACTACCGTCCGGGTTGCCCGACGCGAACGTGCTTGGTACTTGATTCTTCGAGGTCCCTCGTCAGTTCGAGGAAAATATGCGCGCATACGCTCTTTATCGACCCAGAGCCCTTGCACTTCAAGATGCCTATAGAAACACCCATTAAGGACCCACACAAAACACCGTTCTCCATAAATGTCTATGAATTCTTCAACAGTCATCTTTTCTATATCGTTGGTGTCAATTACGGCATAGAGTGGATTGGCAGAAGTCGAAAGATTGTCAAAGGAGAAAAGCCTCCCTTGATATGGCATGAACGGCGGTAACCAATCTGCGCCTGTTTTTTCCCATACCTCCTTTGCCTTCCGTGCTTCAGTACCAGCATGCCAAATAACATCAGGGAGACTGACAACCTCAAGAAGATTGCTGGCATAACGAGTAAAGTTATCGCTACTGGAGGCAGTCCTTGTAATCATATCCACAACTTCAGGACGCCGGGAGATTGTTATCTCAAAAGCTGTATTGTCATCAATGGGACCAAAGTTCACCTCATTCTTGTTTTTCTCACTTTCTTGCCATACGTCCGATAGACCTGATCCAGCCTTTTCCATTTCTTCTGCACCATAAAACAGGTCCGCTACAACTGGGTTCCGATAGCCTCGAATGCCGCGTGTCCCCTTTTTGATTTCTGTCTCAAACGCGTCTTTTATCTCCTCTTGAGATGTACCTATCATCTGCTCTATTACATCCTCAACCAACCCTCCGGGGTTGCGTACACGAATATAGGTTTCCTCAATCTCTATCACGATTGGTTCGTCTTTCTGGTAGTCACGGTGAACGAGCGCGTTAACAACTATCTCCCGTAAGGCATCTGGAGGATATGGGTACACATATTTTGAATGTCGTCCTTCCTTCAAAAGAAAGGACCGATTGACGCGAGAGAGCAATTCATATATCTCCTCAAGCTGCATCCACAGGTTCCCTTCAATTACCTGCTCTATCTTCTCTCCAACCGATTCAGCATCATCCAAAACATCAAAAATATTTTCAATCCACTCCGGATCTCCTTTTAAGCGAACGACGACTTGCGCTGTTTGGATATGGTTCTGTGGTGTATCGGCAAAGAGTAAGTAGCCTCCAACTGTAGGGAAAATATCACCTTCCTTTGTACGTGTAGCGAGATCTCGATCGCACAACAGCTGAAGAAACCAATTGTCGTCCCTAACAGGCGGTACCCGAATACCCGTCCTGTCGCAGTACTGTAAAAGCCGAACTCTCATGGGCGGCCAGTCAAAATCGTCAAGATTGGATTTGGTGAGCACTTCTAAATCATAGGGGAGTTCTGTTAATACTTCAAGTGCTGTTGTAATTTGTGTTTGATGATAATCCGGTTGTTGTTTACGAGCGTGTTGCCATAGGGCACCCATTACTTCGTCAAATCCATCAATAGGGACGATCTGAAGGTTTCCTTGGATCTCTTCAGCAAGTTCATGCACTAAGTGGGTTAGACTATCGGACTGGTCTGTCTTATAATTCCGTGTACACCAATAGATTCCATTTAGATAGTTGTCTACTGATTTAGCATGATTGATGAGAAGATGTTTCATGACAGAAAGTTCGGCTCCCCGATACCCTATGACAATCAACGGATGATCTCTCAAAAGAGGTAGTAATATTGAAACAAGATCTGTATCAAGTTCTTCATCTACTTCAGTAATGGTATTTTTGTCCGTATAATGTTCAACAGAACCGTGTAGGTAAACAATTTGCGGATATTGTGGACTTGTGGACAATTTTGTGTAGTCGGATTTTGTCTGGATGAGCTGTGGATGGTGAAGTTGCTTATTGTCCTTGCATACCTTTGGCAAAATGAGGTCAAAATTTGTGGTGAGGACGGTACGGATACACTTCCTCGCCATAAGTTCTGCGATATGCTCGTATCCGCTGCTCGGTTCGACTTGTGTATTCAACATCTCCAAAAAGAAATCTTTCCGTGTTTGGCGGGGTTGCAGAATATTCTCTACGGCATCAGGATAGTTATCCGCTTGTTCCCTATCCTCACGATGCCATTTCTGCATCTTTAACCATGGGTACCAGTCGCTAGGCCGAACGCGTGGGTCTTCAGGATCCAAGCCATTTTCAAGACAGTATCCCCATTCAGCGATCTTTTCCACCATGTCATGCGCGAGAGGAATACCTGATTTCACAGAAGCACCAGCACCAAGTAGAAAAATCGGATCAGGTCCCCGTACAAAGAGAGAGCGTAAGCGTCCAATGGTTGCTGTTTGAAGTGCCAAAATACTGTCCTCTTAGGTTGTTCTTAGTGGATATTGCGGTTGTAAATGTCCTATCCTGATGGGTTTTGAAGGCTCGTACAACTTGTCTATCTATAAACCAGCGGTTCTTAAAAAGTGTAGCATTAATTTGTCAGCAGGTCAAGTTTAAATAGCAAATTACAGAACCATTCAGTTGTCGGTTCAGAGCCATTCAATTCTCTGGAAAACCTGCTAAGTTACCTTGCAGTTTTGGCAGACCCAAACACAAAAATCCGCGTCATCGGCTATTTGTGGCGTATCCGCCCAAATGCGACGTGCATTCAGACAACTTACCACCAAACCTCATCAATCTCACCCATAACCGCAAGCGTCTCCGCAATGGCTACCAAAATCGCGCGATACTGACGCACATCTTCATGACGCAATACCTTTCCCTTCCGATCCTTCAGCCACTTCTCACAGACCTGATACGCGCCGATTTCGTATTCCCATACGTCCTCGGAGACATCTGTGAAATACTGGGTCGGATTGATCCAAACGCGTCCGTCCGAATAGCGCGCTTTTTCGACTACGCCATCGCCCTCACCTTCAAACCGATGCACTGCTGGAATCTGTACATCTTTTAGGAGATGCCAATCCATCAGACGCTGTCCTAACGCCGCGAGGGCGCGGAAGTGGTCAATATTTTGTGGTAAGGGGATACGTGGGAAATCGTATCTTAGGAAATCATAGTAGCGTTGGCGATAGATCGGACTGTAAAGCACGGCGTAGATATAGGCGAGAATCTCCTCCGGTGAAATGCCTTCCGGTAGGTTAAACGGTTCAGTCTGCGGCAAACCTAACGACTCTGAGAGTGTGGTGAGAAAAGCTGGTTTGAAATTGAGCGAGCGTTCTGTCGAGATACCCAATTCTTCTGGATTTGGGTATAAGTAAAGCGGAAAAACATGGGTCGGGCCATCTCTATTTGAGACACAATTGCCATCGGTAATTCTATTGGTGACAAAAATATGCTGCCATGTGGTAGCACTCCGAATGATGCGGTGTGTACAGAGGGCAAGGTTTTCACCCATAAGGAGATGCTGCATAATCGCAGGTCGTGGCATACAATGAAACCCACGAGATTGTCCTGTATAGTAGGTATACCGTATGTCAAACGGGCGATAATTGATTGGTACAATGTGTGATTCTACTTCAGGATGATTTTGAAGATCTTCTTGGGCAAGACGAATTTGCCAGTCACGTCTATCCCGTGGCAGCCTATATTGTTGCCGTGCCTCGGATTCAGAGAGCGATACAAAATCAGTAACAGTGGAGCGTACTGCTTCTCGGGTGCCATGAATGGTAAGTCTGTCTCGCGCTGTTATTATTCCAATTGAACTCGCTTGAAAGATGTCGGTTAGTCCCCAACCAATTTCGTATTCTTCTATATGTTGATCTTGACGCGGTACAAAATGATAAAACGGTGAATCAGGCGTTAATTCCGTCCATGTCGTGCTCTGAACATCAGTATTTGAAAGAGTCTCGTATTTTTCCGTTCGACTTCCCCATAGATCAGCATAATAGATTTTTGCCGGCGCAACGTTATCACGTTCCTTAATGCATAACAGAATCGCAGTACCTTGCTGAATATCAAAGACATTTTCATCGGTTTCACCATCAGGTATAATTTCTCCAATTCTGCTACTGCCGTGTAAATTGAAACAATAGATAGTATTGAAACTCTTCATCAAACTTTGCCGCATACCGCGAAAGATAATACCGTACAAAAATCCGTTATTTACAATATAGCCGATAACACCTTCACCGTTTTTATCAATGCGCCACTGCGCCCACCGAGTAAACTTCACATAGTCTCCCTGAAGTGCTTGGAGATTTTGCTCTGTCATTGGTGCCCCATCAACGCTTCTGTAATTCTCCATTAATTGTCCAATGAAATTTAAACTTCCGTCAGCGTCACGGCTTGGATTAGCAGAACTTCGCTGATAGGGTGGATTGCCGAGGATAACAAGCAGGGGTTCGTCCCGTTTTACCGACAATGCCGCGTTCGCTTCGTCGGATATAAACCCCGCAAAGGGTATAGAAGGCTGCATTTCGTCTGGTTGTTCCAATGTGTTGGTGAGATAGATACGGAGGCGTTCATTGGCGTGCCACCCTTGCGCTTGTAGGAACAGACTCAACTTGAGATGCACAATTGTATACGGGGCGACGAGCAGTTCAAACCCGAAGATCCGTTTGACGAGCTGGGCGTTGATATATTGCGTCCATTCACCCGTGCCGTAGGTCTCCGTGACGTATTCTTTGATGTGATCCAGCACTGTCAGGAGGAAGCCACCCGTGCCTGTCGCAGGGTCCAGAATGAGCGTGTTGTCATCGGCAAGCCCGTCGGGCCTGTTTAGGTCTGTTTTGAGGAGGCTATCGATGGATCTGACGATATAGGAGATAACCTGTGACGGTGTGTAGTAGACTCCACGATCAACGCGTCGCTGCGGATCGTACTCGGCGAGGAAGGTTTCGTAGAAGTGGATCACTGGGTCTTCAAGATGATTTCTTGCAGCAAACGCCGTGCGGAGCATCTCTGTTGGGACGTTTCGGAGAAGCACTGCAATATCGTCCAGAATATAGGTGATGTTCGTCTCAAGTGTCGGTGAGGCGACGTGATAAAAGAGTTGGATAAGGAACGGATTCGATTTTGGGAGTGCCTCGGCGGCAGTGTGTCGTGAGAAGTTGGTCGCGTTCGGGAGTGTGCAGCGTGCGGCGAACAACCCGTAAGCGAGGGTTTGGGCGTACATATCGGCGAAATCGTCCGGTGTCAGCGTAGAGATGAGCGTCTCTTTGAACGCCGAAAACATCCGATAAATCTCGCTATCTTCATCGCTGAGTGTGGTTGCGATCTGTGTTTGGAGTTCCCGCGTCCGTCTGGCGAGGTACCTCGCGAGTGTTTCTGGAGCGGTGATCTGGACGTGTCCGGCATCCAGAAACCGCTCCAATAGCGTCTCTACATTTTCAGTTCCATCTTCAACGCTTGCTGTCACTCGCAATGTTCCATCGGCATACAACCGGAATTCGACGAAGTTGGTGAGGATGAAGTTGTCAAGATTTTCAATAAAACGTGCATTCTGTGCTTCGGCGTGCCCAGTGAGATTGTCGAGGTCTCTGCCATATCTTTCCGCCTCAATATAGCCGATAGGTAGCAAACCCTCCATTGCGATGAAGTCCGGTCTCCCGATCTGTTCCAATTGTCTCGGTTCTTGTGTTAATCGGACGGTATCTCTGCCGAAGTGGTCAACAAATAGCGTTTCAAGGAAGGCTTGGAGGTGTGGGAATAGGGAGAGCTCTGGGGTCGCCTCAGCGTTGGTTTGTGTCCGGTGTATATTTTGTAGATAACCGTCGCAGTGTGTTTGAAAGTCCATAGTTGCTTTGCAGTTAGCCTCGTCAAATTGGTGATGTCCGCATGAAAACCGATTTTTTGCATTATACGTTTTCTGGGTCTTGAGTGCAAGGCTTTTTAAAGGATTTGAAACCTCATTTCTGTAAAAGTCGTTTTATTAAAGGGGGTAATGTCTTAACTGATAGTGACGAGGCTCTGAACGTACCTCATACAATCCGTACGGGTGTTCTATGACCTTGTTAATAATATATGGTGCAAACTGATCCTGTCGAAAAATATGCTATCTTTCGAGCAACTCATCCAGAATCTAACAGATACAACGCAGCCGAGCATTGTGCGTAGCAGTGCTATCGTGGGCCTTGTCGCGCAGGGCAGCCCACAGAGTGTGAAACTCCTAACTGAAACGCTTGCTGACTCAGACGCAATGATACGACGTGAAGCGGCAAAAGCACTTCAGGACTTGGATGCCACAAGCGCGACCGAGCCACTGCTGCGCGCGTTGCAAACAGAGTCAAATGATTTAACACTCTGGGCAATGCTTGAAGCTATCAGCGAATTGGGAACCCCGAGTGTACTCCCCACGCTCGAAGCACTGCTCAATATTGACTCTATGCTCACGCGGTTGGAGGTTAAAAAAAGTATCTCTCGTATCGGGGAGCGCTACACCGACATAGCTCCAGAAGTCTCCAAGCCTGAACCGCGTAATGAACGGATAGAAGTGGCGGCAGTGCCACCGACAGATCGTTCTGGAAGATCGGAGTCCTCGCCTACTCCTGCGGAAGATCGAACTATCCCTAATGCAGAAGAGAAAGAACCGAGTCAGGCATCAGCACAAGATTCGACACCTGATGTCAAACCGCCTACTGAAACCGAGACACCCAACGATACATCTATAGAAAAACCAGAAGAAATGGTGGCGGATGAGGCATTCGCTGACGAACAGTCAAGTATCTCTATAGAGTTGACCGCCACAAATCCGCCTGTTGATCCAACTGAACCGACTTTAACAGAACTTGATGAGAGAACTGACACGGTAGATGACGCACAACCGGGCGGCGAATCTGCTGAAATTATAGATGAAACCGAACCGACAGAAGCAGCGAAAACGGCCGCACGTCTACCTAATGACCTTCATGAAGAAACTGTAACGGATCCGGGAGATATAGATGAGACGACAGGTGATACGCAATTTGCTGAGGAATCGGTCGAAACTACAGATGAAATGGAAGATACGGAATCGGTCGCATCCGATCCCGATTCGCCACAACAAGAAGATGATACAGATATAAAGGATTTATCAGATGCAATCGCGCGATCGCCTCGGCTTGCGGGATCCTCCGTTAACCTCCCCGTATTAGTACCGAACGCCGCCACTGTGCCGTACCATCCGCAAGAAACAGCACTTGAACCGATGCGTGCCAATTTTTTCCTCACGCTGTTGCATCCAAACCGGTATTTTTCTAAACAGTGGATGTCCAGGACGCGCGCCTATCTACTATTATGGGCTGTTCTCATTGTCGGTGTAATCGGCTTCACGCAACATCAGAAGCACTTCAGAGCAGAATTAGACGCACTACCGCGCATTGGCCTCTCCACTGATGAACTGCCGGAATTGGTAAAACGTTCCTTAGCAGAAGGTGATTTCTACATTCAAGAAGGGTATTATCGAAAAGCCATTAGTGCTTATGAACTGAGTCGAGGATTCGGTGCACTCCCTATTGACTTCTACAGAAAACTTGGGTTCGCATACTTCAAGGAAGGTCAGTATGCACTTGCTGTAGAAGCGTATGAGCTGTTTTTAGAGGCACGAGATGACGAGACACCTGATGTGTTTGCTGCTGAAGCATCGCTTGTGGGGGTATACCCACTCACTTCGGTACGGAAGGGAACTGCGCGCGACTACGAAACCTACAATATCCTCGGCACGGCGTATGCGAAGCTTGGACGTGTGTTAGACGCACAACGCGCTTATGAGCAAGCGATCCGGCTCGCACCCAAGTATGGCGAAGCATATAACAACCTCGCACGCCTCTATGCAAACAACTATCAGCAGCCATTAGCAGCAGGCCTCGGAAACCCGGAAATTTCCTCAAAACTAAGACTTGCCGAGGCGTTGGCGTATGCAGCTGTTACGCTGAATCCAGATGTAGCCGCTTATCACGATACCTTGGGTTGGATTTTGTCGAAGCGCGGACAGGTGAATAAGGCGATGAAAACCTTAGAACGTGCTATTAATCTTCAGAAAGATGCCATTGAGCCGCACTACCATCTCGCACAAGTCGCACTGGAAGCCAATGAACGGGAAAAAGCGGTAAAGGCAATCCGTAACGTGTTCAAACTCAAGCCTTCCTTTGTACCCCTCAACACAGTCAAATAGAAACTATATCAGCACTTAGCGGATGACAGAAAGTTTGCCAACGCGCCGATCCGTTTCAGACGAAAGGACATAAATATAAATGCCGCTGCTGATACCGGAGAGATCCCAAACTTTTTTTTCACGTTCACGTTCCGTCTTAGCGAGCGACGCAATACAGTTTCCACTGACATCATAGATATAGATGTGCGTCCCCGCTGGTAGATTATCAAATGTAACCTGATCGCATGTTGCTGTTGCTGGATTCGGATAGACGATGGTCTCCGCTAATTGAGGTGCTGGCAGCGTTATCGTCAGCACGCTCGCGTCATCCGCAAGTTCGACACCGTCGGTATCCGAAACCTGTCCGACTTCAACCTGATAGTGCGTACCGGTACGGAAGGCAGGAGCCGGAAAAGTCAGGAGGACCCGCTGACCGGTCCTATCAAGGATCGCTGAACGCGGTGTATAAATCTCCGGTTTGCTATCCGGACTTCCGGACTTACGCAAACGATAAAGTCCAGCGTGTGTCGCGGAAACTCCCATCGGTTTGTCGAACATCAATGAAAGTTGGTTCGGCGGTGAATACATTGCATCCCGCAATCGCGGTCGTTGAGTTGCGACTACAGGTACAGGTGTGGAGCGTCCTGAAAGTTCACTGTTGCTATCCCGATCAAAGACGGTTAAAGTGTTATTGCTATTAAATAATAAAACCTTCTCACCCGCTCCATTGATATCTGCCACAATCGGATTGAAAGTGTTTGTCGCCGGATGGTGCCAGATTGGACGATAATCTACACCATCATATTGCACAAGGTAGAAATTCGGGGCGACGGCGATGCACAATTCATTGCGTCCATCGTTGTTGGCATCCGCAATAGCCATGCCATTCCCGCCATCGCGCACATCATGAATGCGTTGCGTCCATACGGGTCGATAAGTGTCATTTCCATCGGATTTGAAAACAGTTAAAAGCCAGTGATGGTAACGAATATCCAATTCTATGGCACCGACCTTGGTCCCTGCCCTCGCACAGACAGCGAATTCCGCTTTGCCATCACCGTCCATGTCTCCAGCGGCAAAGAGTTCTGGACTGCCTTCTGGCAGCGTAGTTGTCCATGTATGTCTATATTGGTTGTTTCCAATTGCCTCGTATATAAATATATCCCCATCGCTATCGCCAATTAAAATATCCGTCTGTCCATCGCCATCAAAATCGCCGGTAGCGAAATTCGCGCTAATTCTGTTCTCGCCTAACGTCGGGTTTTCGAGCGTAGCGGTATCGTGATAGTTGTTATCTCCATCTGCTTCGTATACCGAGATAGAATTGGCAGTGTCATCGCGAGTGAAAATTTCGGGTGTACCATCTGTATCCGCATCTGCAATTGTTACACCCCAGTTTCCTGGTGCTTCCCAGATGCGTTCCGTTGGAAATTCGCCTTGTGCGGATTGTTCCAGCAAGAACGTCACATCTGGTGGGTTACACAATATTTCCATGAGACCATCGTTATCCGTGTCCGCGATGGCTCTCGGCAAGAAGGGTTCAGTAAATGAGAAAATTCGCCTGAAGCTGCCGTTATCCTTAATCTCAAAAATGTGTGCCAAGTTCGTACCTATTTCCGCAGTGATAAGCTCTAATCTTCCATTTTTGTCTATATCTACCGGTGTCCCGACAGCATGCAACGCGCGTTCAGTTGATGTGCCTGGCAAAAGGTGCAGTGGATTCATCGGCACGTCTTGTACGTCAACCTCATACAACCTGCCGTTATTGTCATCAACTCGCAGTCCACCTGCCCGATTTTTTGCTAATAAGCGATACTTATGCACACCGGGGGATATACCTAAATCGGACAAGTTCACGATATGGAGCAGATTCTCTGAATCCGAGCGGACAGCGTTAACGATATTCCCGTTTGTCTGAAAAATCTCTATTTCTCCGATAGAAATCTCATCTGTTTGCCACAGCACCACTGATGTAAGACTGTTTCCAACGAACCATGCCTGTGATTCATACGCAGAAATAAGCGGTGCGGTGTGATTCACTTCAACAACAGTTCTGTCTCTTTTGATTTCACCCGTTTTCGATTTGACGCTGAGCCGTACTGTGTATTTACCTTCCGTTAAGGTGGAAGTGTCCCATTTGTACAGGCAAACATTAAATTTCGGTTTCGTTTTCAGAGTCCCTAAGGGCAACCATAAATCCGGCACTTCGCCGATGCCATATTCTAACCAGTACTCCGTGAATCCGCTCCCTCCGGCACTCCCAAAAATCTCAATTTTTTCAATATTACTGGGTTCTGCATCTTGTGAGAACATTCGGGCGGTGTTAATTTGCACAATAAGTGTCGTTGGAGCGGTGAGTGCGGCGTAGGCATTAAGCGAACCGGCACCAACGAATTCACTTATAAAAAGTGGGTCCGCGGTTCTAATCAAAGTCTGCCGAACCTCTGCATTGGTATAATCTGGATTCGCGGACCTAACTAAAGCTGCAACGCCAGAGACATGCGGAGCCGCCATGGATGTGCCAGATAAATTCCGATACCCACCGTTCAGATCTGTGCTGAGGATTTCGTCCCCGGGCGCAGCAATATCAATTGTCGCCCCGAAGTTGGAATCGCTCCATAGCTGCCGTTCTACGCTAAGTCCCGCAACCGAGACAACGGTTTTGAGTCCGGCAGGGTACCACGATCCGACGGCTCCCTCGTTTCCTGCAGCCGCAACCATAACACATCCACGAGCGTAAGCGTATGCTACAGCGTCTTCTACGATGAAGGCGTTTACTGTGTCTCCCCAACTCATGTTAATCACCTGGGCCCCATTATCAGCAGCATAAACGATAGCTGCAGCGACATCGTCATTCTGGAGATACCCACCGCCCCCATATTTGAAGTCGGCTCTCAACGGCATGAGACGGCACTGCCACGCAATGCCAGCGATCCCAATTCCATTATTTGCTGCCGCTCCGATAATGCCAGAGACATAGGTGCCGTGGCCTATTTCGTCCTCTGGTTCGTTATCGCGCATTTTCCAATCACCGTTGCCTGGTAGCGTCGGCGCATCGCTGAAATCCCAACCGTTAAGGTCGTCAATATAGCCGTTCCCATCATCATCAACACCATTCCCCGGAACTTCTCCAACGTTTCGCCAAAGTTGCGAACGAAATTCGGGATGCTGCATATCGACACCGCCATCTACAACAGCCACTGTTACTTCTGGGTTTCCCTGTTCAATATCCCACGCTTGTGGCATATTCATTACAGCTAAATTCCACTGTTCGCCATAGTTAGGGTCGTTCGGTACTATTTCGGCGCAGGGACGATTGAGACGGTTCATCTCAACCGCTTCAACTGATGGATGTCTCGCATACCGTCGCTGCAAGGGTTCCAATGCCCATTCTGCTGGAAACCGAATGAGATAGTTGCGACGGAGACGTGGATGTTGTCCGGCGGGTGTCATCGGTGAGAAAATAGGCGAAACGGATACCGCACCGAGTTTTTTACTCAATGCGTCAAGTTGCTTACGAGAAGCGTCTGGATGTAAGCGTACAATTAGTTCGCCCGGCGTGTGCGCGATTTGAGAAAAGTTGTCTGAGTTACTCTGCGCAAAGACGAACTGAGTATTTATAAACAACACGAGAATATAGATATAGATAGATTTTTCCGTCATAATTTTTTGTTTGTTTACTAACTGGAAGACCTCCGTTTTGTCGCTGCTACACTGCGTATGCCCACCACTTTGCATTTAAGATTGCAATTCTGCATCCAATCTGATATATTAATGGTATGGAATTCAGAGGGAAAAAACAAATTTTTTCTATGTGCTAATAAATACATATAAGGAATACACTCATGAAAGCGTCAGAACTCACCGTAAAATGTTTGGAAAACGAAAACGTTGATTATATGTTCGGGATACCGGGCGAAGAAAACCTGGACCTCATGGATGCCTTATTGGAATCCGATATTCAATTTATTCAGACGCGCGATGAACGCGGTGCTGCCTTCATGGCGGATGTCTACGGTCGCCTCACGGGACGCGCGGGGGTGTGTCTCGCGACCCTTGGTCCTGGCGCGATGAACCTTGTCACCGGAGTTGCTGATGCCAATATGGATAGGGCACCACTCATCGCAATCACCGGGCAAGCCAGTTTAGACAGGATGCACAAAGAATCGCATCAATATATGGATGTTGTCTCTGTCTTCAAACCGATGACGAAATGGAATACGCTCGTTCATCTGCCGGAAATCATTCCGGAATCCATAAGCAAAGCCTTCAAAATAGCGACAGGCGAAAAACCCGGTGCGACCCACATCGATTTTCCTGAAGATGTTGCGAGTATGCAAATTGATGCCGAACCTATCTCACACGATTTCCAAAGCGAGGCGGAACCTGTCGTCTCTTGTTTGCAACGCGCCGCACAACTCATTAACGACGCGAAACAACCCATTATTCTTGCAGGCAATGGAGTCATCCGTCAAAATGCCTCTCGAATGCTAACGCAATTCGCAGAGATGACGAATATCCCTGTCGCGCACACTTTTATGGGTAAAGGCAGCATCCCGTGGACCCATCGACTCTCGCTCCTAAGCGTTGGGTTACAAGCAAACGATTTCGTCTCCTGCGGGTTTGACCGAGCAGACCTCGTTATCGCTGTTGGTTACGATATCGTTGAATACCATCCACGCCTCTGGAACCCGAACCGAGACAAAAAACTCATCCATATTGATACACAACCGAGCGAAACCGATGCCTCGTACATTACTGATGTTGAGATGGTCGGCAATATTCGACAGAGCATCAGGCACCTCATGGCAGAAGAAATCTACCCAAAAGACGCAGAATATGCCTCAAACACGTTGCGGAAAATCATACTCGACCAACTTAGCGAACATCGAGACGACGCGGATTTTCCGATGAAACCCCAAAAGATTTTGAGCGATGTCCGTTCCGTACTCGCTGCGGATGACATCGTCATCTCTGATGTAGGCGCACACAAAATGTGGATTGCGCGCATGTATCCGTGCTACCAACCCAATACATGCATCATCTCCAATGGGTTCGCCGCCATGGGCATCGCACTGCCGGGAGCGTTCGTCGCGAAACTTATCTATCCAGAGCGTAAGTGTTTAGCAATCTGTGGCGATGGCGGGTTCATGATGAACTCACAGGAACTCGAAACCGCTGTCCGAACCGGTGTGCCTTTTGTGACCCTTATCTTCAATGATGAGGCTTATGGGCTTATTGAGTGGAAGCAGATGAACGGCTTTGGTAGACCGGCACACATCGATTTCACGAACCCCGATTTCGTCAAATACGCCGAAGCCTTTGGTGCCAAAGGTTATAGAGTTGAAGCGAGTGACGAACTGGTACCTATACTCAATGATGCGTTTAGCCAAAAAGTCCCGTCGGTCATTGATTGCCCTGTCAACTATGCAGAAAATCTACGCTTGACAAATGAACTTGGGCAGCTAACATGTCCCATCTAATAGATGCATCATGGTCTTAAGTCTATTTGATTTCGGATATACTTCGTTTTTTCTATAGGAGGATCCCGTACCCAAAAATGGCAGTTTCAACAATTGAGTGGGCAGACGGCAAAATTCGGATGATCGACCAGACGCTGTTACCCAACGAATTTAAGCAAATTTATTGCGACGACCTCCCCTCAACTTGGGAGGCAATTAAATCTCTGCGTGTCCGAGGCGCGCCTGCTATCGGAATCGCTGGTGCCTTGGGCGCAGTACTCGGCATTTGGAATTCCGCCGCGGAAACCTACGAGGCATTCGCTGCTGAACTCAAGTCCGCTACCGATTATCTCGCGACATCTCGACCAACAGCCGTCAATCTCTTTTGGGCACTTGATAGGATCTCCCACACTGCGGAAGAAAATAGCCATCTTCCAATTCCTGAACTCAAAGAGGTGCTGCTCGCTGAGGCTTTGGAGATTATCGATGAGGATAAGGCGATGTGTCGGGCTATCGGGCAACACGGCATGGCATTGCTGAACGAAAACGATACCATTCTGACGCACTGTAACGCTGGCGGATTAGCCACATCCGACTACGGTACGGCGTTGGCTGTCATGTTTAGCGCACACGAAGCCGGTAAGCAGATCCAAGTTTACGCTGATGAGACGCGCCCGTTATTACAAGGCGCACGCCTCACGACTTGGGAACTCATGCAGGCAGGAATTGATGTAACCCTTATCTGTGACAACATGGCGGCACAAGTCATGAAAGAGGGTAAGATCCAATGCGTTATTGTCGGTGCCGACCGAATCGCAGCAAACGGTGACACCGCTAACAAGATCGGCACCTATAATGTTGCTATCCTTGCAGAGGCACACGGCATCCCTTTTTATGTCGCCGCACCGACTTCAACATTAGACTTCGCGCTTGAAACAGGCGCAGAGATTCCGATTGAGCAGCGGGCAGCAGAGGAAGTAACAGAGGGCTTCGGCAAATTGACTGCGCCTGAAGGCGTGAAGGTTTATAGCCCCGCATTTGATGTTACGCCCGCGGCGTTAGTCACAGCGATTATCACGGAAAAAGGTGTCGCACGCGCACCTTATACAGAAAATCTGAAGGCTTTACGCGACTCGTAACCTACGCAGCTTTTGCAATGTTCGATCGGGTACCACTTATGTCAAAGCAGTCGTACTGATTCGTGTTCATGATCCGAGTGGCAAACGCCATCGCCTGTTTTTCCGTGAGGTAACCGTCTGCAATTTCGGCTTCAAGGGCGCGTCGGATTTCGTTCCTTGCTTGAATCGCATAAGCCATCGCGCTGGTTGGCCACCCCGTATCGCCGCCGAAAGCGAACAATTTATTTGACGGGACGGCGTGGATGCACCGACGGAGAAAATCACGCGAACTGTACGGATCAATGCTCCATGCCCAGCAAAAGTCTACCCAAATATTGCGGTAGTGCTTGGCGAGTGCAACCAGTTCGTCGTTATAAGGGTAGGCAATGTGCATCAGCACAAACTTCGCGTCAAGATACTCCGAGAACAAGGCACACATATTTCCGGCGGGGATACGTCGCACCGGCATCCGGTTGTTGCCTGCATAGTAACCGGTATGGATTTTGAAAGGGAGATTGTGTTCAATCGTGAGTTCAACGCCGCGTGCCCAGCACCAATCACCGAGACAGAGGCGCGTTGCCTCATCAAGGTCTCCGGCGGGTTTTGTCAACACAGCATTCAGCGCAGCAGAAGCATCAGCATCGCTTCTTTTGATCCAGTCGAGTGTGCGGTTGTAAGCGTGTTGTGATTTTACGGCGATAGCGCACGGGGCATGTTTCGCGAAAAGTGCATCCATGCTGTGTTTAAGAGAAGCGAGGTCCTTGACTTCAACACCCGTTTCAGCGTGGATAGCACTCGGATCCACCTGTCCGTTACAGAACGTTGCCCACGAAAGATCGTAGAGAAAGAAATCGGGACCGGAGGTGTCCGGTGTGCACTGCCAACTGAAATCGTCCGTTTGAATATGATCAAGATTCGCGAGATCGTGTAAAATGTGATAACGTTTACCGGGCGTGCGAAGCGTCTTTAGGTTATCGGCACCGGCGAGTCCATCACCTGTTAGTTCGTCGAGCCCATAGATGTGTTTCGCAATGAGGCTGACCGCCTCGCCGTATCCAGTAAACTGTGTTGCTTCCCACGCATCGCGGATGCCTTCAAATCGTGAAGCGATGTCTTGGGACGCATCCATCAGGTTAGCCATCGCTTTTGAAGAGGCACCGGCGGTTACCAAGTCGGCAGGCACATAGTTCCCGAACAGGTCTTGGAGAATATCGGGACCATTTTCAACCCATTCAGTTTCGCGCTTCATGTGTTCGTGTGTATCCACAAGACGGATAGATTGGATGTGATGTGTTAAATCGGTGGTTGCCATGCGAGGTCTCCTATAAAAAGTTGAAACGAAGTCTTTAGCGTCTCGTACTTGACAAATGTGTTAAGTTATGATTTAATAAATGTGTAATGTCTTGGCAATTTGCCTCTCTTTGCAGTGTTGTAGCGCGGAACCTTGAAAAGCAAGGGAAACGAAATTCGCTCTATTATAAGAGAGTCAGAGGTTTGTGTCAAGGAAAACCGTACATTCGACAGAGTCATTTAGTTTTGATTTTTACGCCGCTTTTAAAATGGAAGGTTGCGATCCAACGATTGCTCGTATACCACTCGGCGGTCTTACAGTAAAGTTGAATGGCCCTGACAAATTCGGGGAGGATCAGATGTAGACTCCCTATAAATGAGAAATGCTCGCGCAGGCACGCGAGTGGTTATTGTTGCCTTCTTGATGAGGGACCAGACCACAGGAGCATACAATGCCTACAGGACGGATAAAGTACTATAATTTCGACAAAGGCTTCGGATTTATTGCGCAAGATAGCAGTGACGCGGATGTTTTCTTGCACAGTTCTGCCATTAAGCAGCCCGAATATGAAGAACTCCGCGTCGGGCAGCGCGTGAAATATAGTGTTGTTGAAGGTGAGAAGGGACTCGTTGCCCAAAACGTTGAAGTCTTATTGACACCGACAGAACGCCGCTGGCTGCGGCAAGGAAAAGCAATTATCCCCCGTGGTTACGCCGGATTTCCAGGGCAAAACCAGGGACAATTTATCGCTGATGAGGCGGCACCAGCCTCTAATCACGACATAGGCAAATCAGAACCGGTTCGAGACCGCCGAAACCGTGATACCGCCGTGGTACCCTCAAAACCTACATCGAAACCACGCCATCAATCCGCCTCAACAAAAGATTTTAAGGATGCTGATGAACCCGCACAAGACGGGCAAGAACAATCTTCAAAACAACTCAGCTTCGGTGACCTCTATATCCTCAAGCAGATTAACTTTGAAACGTCAATGTTTTTCGCGTTGTATAACGCTATACAACTTCCGGCGACTGTCCTTGAAATGACACTTTCCAGTTTGACACTCAATAGCAATGGCAAAGAACAGCAGATCGCTAAAACAGATGTTAAATATTGCTACAAAGACTTTGACGCAGAGAAAGTTCAAGCAGCTGTTCAGATTTCGGAAGATGTCAAAGCACAACAGTTGACGCAATTACCACCCGACGCGCAGCTCTGTGAAGTCGATACGGAAGCCGTACGGCAGGCCCGAAAAAATGGATCCCCTATTGAGATTACGCTCCGAGAAGGAGAGATCTTCCGGGGCATTGTAGACTGGGTGAGCCCTTATGAAATTAAACTCATTTTAGAGAATGGCGCGAAGGTCGTCATCTTCCGACACGCGGTCTACAACCTTTCCGTAGATTAAGGGTTACTATGAAGGCGTATTATGAACTTCTCGGTGAGATTGAGCGTGATGTGAAACGCTTACGCGAAGCATCGGGTGGTGTGCCGTGTCCATCTACCTGTTTCGCCTGCTGCCATAACACGGCGACAATGGCGATCAGTGAGGTTGAAGCGCGAGACCTAAAGTTAGGATTGGATGCGCTTCCAGAGCAACTCCGTGCGCATATCCGCGCAAAAGCGGAACGCAGCATCAAAAAATTGGAAGCACACGGACACACTATCGAAAGCATCATGCCAGATACCGGTATGGAAGCCGTTAGCGTGGTACGCGGTAAGCCCGAAGGTGCGTGTCCTATGCTCATCGGTGGGGTCTGTTCTGTTTACGAACACCGTCCCGTCATCTGCCGCGTCTGGGGATATCCAATTCATAACGGCAATGACTTAGCCTGCTGCCACAAAACTTTCCTCGGCAAGCGCAACCGCTACCGTCCCCTCAATTATAACCACTATTGGAAAACCTGTCAAACCCTTAGCACCGAATTGGGTGCCACGCAAAAAACGCCGAATTGCTACCTTGTTTCTCGACTACTATCGGAGTAAAAAGCCTGACACACCATTTTTGGAACAATGGAGGCACCATGAAAAACAGATTGATCCTTTCCCGCTTTTTTTATTTTGCCTCTGTCCTCAGCCTCTTGCTCTGCTTCAGTTGTGGAGACACAGAAGACGAGCAAGAGGTAACCAACCCTACTAACAATACGCTCCTCAACGAACTTGATGAACCATCGCGACACCCCGCTGAACAACAGCGATGGTTGACAGACGCAGACTGGAAAAAATTAAAAGACGCTGAAAAATGGCTACACCTGACAGTCGAAGACTGGGTAAATTTAAAAGACAAAGATTGGGAAAAGTTGAAAGGCAAAGATTGGATCAGGTTAACGAACAGAGAAATTAGAGAATTCATGAACCTTGAGATTCCAAGACGCTGGGTCCTTGAGACGAAAGACGAGGCGTTACGTGAAAAATTTAGCATCGCAGCTCGTTTCCAAAAGCTTGGAGACAGCCCACAACTTCGCTATGAAGTAGAGTTTGATCGAAAGTATTGGAATGGGAAAGGTGGAACGAGAATTGTAACACCTGAGTTTGCTAAGCACCTCGTTGGGTATTTCGCAGCAAACTATTTTCTTGTTCCAACTGAAGCCCATAGGCGTTTGCTTGAAGATGACATAAAGCAGTTAAAATCTATAGTAGCACAAGAAAAACGGCGTTTTATGGAGCAGCTCAGGATAGAAGATCCCGAGGCTTGGGTAAAACGTATGCGGACCTTCCTCATTGACAAACATGGCGATATTCCTGAAGTTGACACTATTGTCAACTTTTTACGGAAATTGGAACTTAATCTACCAAGAACAGACGAGGAATGTTTCGCCTATATTGGGGTATGTAGCGAGCTCTATTTTGTTGGTTCTCATACTGAGTCAATTTATGAAGGCTATGCTTGGCTTGAAGCTGGACACCAGCTCAGACATATCCTCGGGGATCCCCCGAAACAGACAAACCACCTTGAGAAATACCGAGCGGCACGCGCAGCAGGCCTATCCTTCTATAACATAAAATGGGGCGATGATTAGCACACATCAGAAAATTGGGGAACCTTCAGTCTGAGCAATTATCCGTAGTCGAAGATGCGGTGTGTCAGTGGTTAAAACTCCGACGAGGAAAATGAAGTAAATGCGAAGTTTTGAGACCCGCGGTCCTGTTTATCCTGAAGATAACTACGTCGTTGCCCGGACAGATGAACTTTCGGATTTCATCAATCGACTCGAAAAGGGCAGGTACGTCGTCCTGTTTGCCCCGCGACAGACTGGTAAAACCACGTTCTTCCATCGCGCTTTAGAGACACTCCCGGCCGACGTATATTTCCCAATCCGGATCGATTTCCAAGCATCCAATAACCTTGAACCCTCCGTGTTTTACCAAGGTCTCTACGAAGATATTTGTGAGGAAATAGAGGCGGTTTTCCAAAAACGTGGCAGCGCATCTTCTTCAACTCTCACAGAATTTCTGGATAACACCCAAATTACTGATCATCTCTCCATGAGAAGATTCTTTCGACGGTTCTCAAACTTTCTTGAACACCATCATAATAGACAAAAAGTTGTGCTGATCATTGACGAATTTGACGGTATCCCACGCGCCGTTCTCAGCGATTTTCTGTATTCACTCCGCCACATCTATCTCTCGGGTCGAGATCGCTGCCCGCACAGCGTCGGTATCGTTGGGGTGAAGAGCATTACGCAACTCAACTACGATCGCTCTATTTCGCCTTTTAATATCCAAGACGAGTTCAAATTGCCGAACTTCACGCTTGAACAAGTCCGCGAGCTCCTTTCCCAATACACAGACGAAGCTGGGCAGCCCTTTGTCCCCGAGGCCATTGAATCTATCCACAAACAGACCGCGGGGCAGCCCGTGCTTGTCAACCGGTTCGCCCAGATTCTTACGGAGGAGATGGACATCCTGAAAACTGAGCCAATCACAATGGAACACTTTTCAAAAGCACACGCGCAGCTCCTGCGCGAACGGAACACACATACGGAACATCTGGTAACGAATATCCGTCGGGATCGGAGATTTGAGGCACTCCTGATGAAGATCGCTTCTTATGATGAGGGTGTAGAATTCAACCTGGACAATGAAATCATTAATGAACTCGCGACGTACGGTGTTATCGGCGAAGGTGCTGACGGGTTGTGTGAAATCGTCAATCCGATTTATCAGTACCGTGTCATGCAGACGTTCAAACCCGCTGTCAATGGGTTGGAGCAAGACTATTTACCCGAAGACACGCGTGCCGGGTTTAAGGATTATCTCACACCTGATGGACAGATTCAGATGGAGGCACTCCTCGATAACTTCCGTGACTTTATCGCACGCGCGGGTTTCAGGATCCTACAAGTGCCAGAAACACCGCAAGAATACGTCGGTCAACATCTCCTTTTTGCCTATCTTCAGCAGTTTGTCCAGATCGTGGACGGGACGATGTATTTGGAAGTACAAACAGGACGCGGCAGGATGGATATCCTCATTCTCCATAATCAGAGAAAGTACATCGTGGAAACCAAGATATGGGGCGGGACTATGCGCTATGAGGCTGGCAAGGCGCAACTCGCAACGTATGTTAAACTCGAGGCAGCTGCGGCAGGCTACTACGTCGTGTTTGATCACCGTAAAGATCCAGAGCCGCGCGTAGAGACAGAAACATTAGACGGCTCTACAATTCGGAGTTACGTGATTCCCGTGATACAAGAACCTCCCTCAGAATTGCGTAAGTCCTGCTTAATATAAAGGCGGTTCATAGATTATCGTGAATCAGTGTAAACGCTTTGAATCACCTTTCGTTAAGATGTATTGGGTTTTCGATTTTCTGCTGCTTCAATGAGTGTCGGGAATCGGAGTTCCCTCCTACAAAGCGTTGGCAGTCGGGGATCGTAGTGTTTTTGCTTGGGTGTTTCCCCTTCTACAAGCGATATTTTGATAAAGCATAACACATCGTTTTTGAACCAATCAAGGTGCTATGAAAAGTAGACTCACCTTCTCCTCATTTTTTTATCTCGGATGTCTCTTCAGTCTGTTCCTCTGCTTCGGTTGTGGAGACACGGAAGACGAGCAAGAAGTCATCAACTCGACCTATCATACGTTCCTCGACGAACCTGATGAACACCCCCTACGACCTGCTGAACAACTGCCACAGTTGACAGCCGAAGACCGGGAAAAATTAGAAGAGACTAAACAATGGCTACAATTGACAGCCGAAGACTGGAGAAAGTTAGAAGACGAAGATTGGGAAAAGTTAAAAGGCGAAGATTGGGTCAGGTTGACAAACGCGGAAGTTAAAGAACTCATGAACCTTGAGGCTCCGAAAGACTGGGCGTTTGAGGCGGCAGACGCAGCATTACGCGAAAAACATCGCGAAGCTGCGCTCTTCCAGCAGTTCGGAGACATTCCACAGGTTCGCTATAAGGTAGAGTTTGATCGACATTATTTGAAAAAGCAAGGTTTCACTATAACTACAACACCTGAAATTGCTAAGCAATTCGTTGGGAATTACGCAGCACACTATTTTCTTTTTCCGACTGAAGACCATAAGCGTTTGCTTGAAGACGAAATGAAGCACTTAAAAGTTATAATAGAACAAGGAGAACGCAGTCTCGAAATAGAAGAACTTCGCCGCTTAGATCAGCTCAGAATAGAAGACCCTGAAGCTTGGGTAAAAAGCATGCGCGCCTTTTTTATTGAAAAATATGGCAACACGCCGGGAGCTAACACGATTATCGAATTTTTGAGAAAATTGGAACTGGATCTACCAAGAGCAGACAACGAATGCCGTTCCTATCTTACGGCATACAATGCGTTCTATACAGCCTTTAAGATCCGCTCAACTTATGAATACGAATACTATGCTATGTTTGAAGCATCGGACCAGCTCCGGCCTATTGTAGCGGGGGTCCCGCTACGCATCCTCGAGAAATATCGAGAGGCGAGAGCAGAAGGTATCTCATTCTATGATATAGATTGGGACGATAATTAGCACCCATCAGGTGTTTTAGGCGCGCTTTCGCTTAACTCGCGCAAAAACTGGAAGGTATAAATTCCGGTGCGGTGTCCATCGCTCCACGCCAAACGCACCGCATAGCGTCCGACTCGCTGAATATCCACAAGCCGTAAGTTTTCAAAAAAATCATCAGGCGGTAAAATATGGAAGGGGTCTTTTCCGAAACGTACCGCATCGCAATGGGCGCATGGGCATTTTTCGCGCAGGAGGCGGTAGGAGAGTTCGCTACTGTACGCATCTTTCCATTGAATTTCCAAACTTGTGTTGCCTCTTTCAATGCGCGTCGGTTGAAATTTTTCCATGATAACTCTTGAAAAAAACGGTTGCCAATTTGTCTGACCGCAAGCAGTCTCGCAAATCAACAACCGTTCAGGGAGTTGCGGATCTAAGGATTACCTCTGCTATCTGTTATTCGAAGTACTCCGCGTTGATATCAATGAACTCTTCCCATTCTTCAGGAACGTCTTCTTCCATGAAGATTGCTTCAACAGGACATTCGGGTTCGCATACACCACAGTCTATACACTCTTCTGGATCGATATAGAGTTGATTGAATTCCTCGAACTCCTCAGCGTCCGGTAGGGGGTGAATGCAGTCCACTGGACACACATCAACGCACGAACTATCCTTAACGTCAACGCACGGTTCGCAAATCACATACGTCATGTTGGAAAACTCCTTTCCGCTTGATTTATAGTAAAAACCTCCATACAATCATAAGGGCAACCCCACTCAATACATGAAGTTAACCATTCTGATGAAGAAGGGATAAAAACATCGTCATATATGGCGGATTTTTTTTGCTGTGTCTGCTGAGTTGCGATCAGGACACTATAAATAATATCACATGCAGTCTATTTTGTCAAATTATATTTCTAACGAACGTCTGTAAAGTTTTTGACTTAACCGTGCCCGTCCTTGTAGGAGAGGGCTTTCAAAGGGATCCACTGACCTCCGCAGATGATTGACCATTGCCGATTCTTCGGAGGCATCCGTTCAACCCAACCTACGGTAAACTACGGTAAGCGCGGCGTTTTTCTCTCAGTTCTACGGATATGTGCAACTCGTAGAAAAATCTGTGGTTCCTTGCAAACTCTACCGTAATGGGATACAAATTGTCCAAACTTTAGTATCTACAAACGAAAATTGGACGACATCGCAAAATATTTGACAAATCCAAAGTTTTTGTGGTAATATGTCAATAGCCGTAAAATGTCGTTTGTAGTCCATATACTGCAAAACATCAGTTCCCGTCGCAACAACCGTAGGAACACATGAAAAAACCCACCCGCAAGAAGTGGCGGTTTAGCAATTCAGATATTGACAGCAGTTTGGCGTTAGCATCCGAAGCGGGTGTCTCGCCGTTCGCTGCGCAGCTGCTAATCAATCGAAAGATAAAAACCGCCGCCGAAGCGCGCGCCTACCTCTACCCGACTTTTGATGAACTCCACTCGCCTTTTGAATTAGCCGATATGGACAAAGCTGTGGAACGGATACACACAGCGATCTCGCGCGGTGAGAAAATCTGTGTCTATGGCGATTATGATACCGATGGCACCACCGCCACTGCGCTGTTGCTGAATACGTTCCGTCAGATGGATGTTCCCGCCGACTACTATATCCCGAGTCGGTTTGATGAAGGCTACGGTCTCAGCGAAGATGCGATCAAAAAAATTCACGAAAAAAACAATGCAAAGTTGATAATCACTGTAGACTGTGGTATTACGTCGGTTAAGGAGGTCGCGTTAGCCAACCAACTCGGTATGGATGTTATTGTCACCGACCACCACCAACCAGAGCAGGAACAGCCACCAGCACACGCGCTCATTTCACCTAAGATTCTGGGGAATGAATATCCATATACCGAACTCGCAGGTGTCGGTTTAGCCTTCAAATTAGCACAAGGATTAATAGACGATAGAAAGTTTCTTGAATCACTCTTGGATCTGGTTGCATTGGGCACTGTCGTAGACATGGCATCGCTAACTGGAGAGAATCGCATTTTGAGTCGTTTAGGATTGGCGGAACTTGATAAACGGGAACGCCCTGGCATTCATGCTTTATGTGAAGCAGCGGGTCATAAAATTGATACATCGCTCGACGGATACGCACTCTCTTTTAAATTAGGTCCCCGCATCAACGCAGTGGGAAGAATGGATACCGCCCACAAAGTGGTTGACCTACTTACGACCGACGCTGAGGATGTTGCAACCCGGATCGCCTCTCAACTCAATCAGGCAAATCGGGATCGACAAGATTTGGAAAAACAAATCCAAGAACAAGCAGTGGAGCTAATTGAAAACGAGGTTGATGATGACACCGTAGGGATTGTTGTCGCCAGTGATAAGTGGGACGAAAAGGCACAAGGTGTGGTCGGCATCGTCGCCGCACGTTTGATGCAAACCTACTATAAGCCTGCCATTGTCCTTGCAATTAACGGTGATGAAGCAACTGGATCCGGGCGTTGTATTGAGAGTGAGCGGATGAACCTCGCCAACAGTCTTGTCGCCTGCACAGCGTTACTCGTGAAACACGGTGGACACGCAGCCGCCGCCGGGTTAACGATCGAAACCAGAAATATTCCCAAATTCAAGGATGCTTTCAACGCATACGCTTCTGAACATTTAACAGAGGAGGAACTCCAACCGCAGCTGGACCTTGAATTTGAAACGCACCTCTCACTCCTAACGTTAGACACCCTAAAGGAACTTGAGCAGTTTGAACCTTTCGGGCAAGAGAATCCAACGCCTCTTTTTGGCAAACGGCGCGTCACAGTTGCTGATGGCACACCGAGAACAATGGGACAGGATGGCAGCCACCTGAAAATGTTTGTCAACGACGGTGGTGTCAGACATTGTGCGATTGCTTGGGGGGCTGGCGACCAACTCGTCACTTTCAATCGTCCCAATGTATCACTTGATGTCGCTTTTTCGCCTCAGATCAACGAGTGGCAGGGCGCCCGATCCGTACAACTTATCCTCAAAGATTGGGAGATACACGCCGAAGGCAGGGAGATGAACTGGGACGTTTTTCCCAGACTTAACGATGAATCCTCCTTAAAACTTGTTGATCGGCGCAACACGAAGAAAAAGGACTATCTTTTAAAGTTGCTTGAAAGAGAAGAATCTTGTATAATTTATGTACAAGATGAAGAAATGCTGGACGCTCTGCTCACAAGGCTTTTACCAGAAAGCATTGAGGGCATTGCGAGGCACGATGCGGCAACATCTCGTGAAGAGGAAGCAGCGTTATTGAAGCAATTGGAGGTTGGCGAACTCCGAACTATCGCCTCAAGTAATCGTTTATCAAGTCGCGAAGCATATCCTTTCGTGAAGCACATTGTCTTTTGCCATCTCACACCGAGTCCAGATCTCTTTTTCATGCGATGCGCGCCCATTTTTGCAACGGAAGAGACCTCCTACCTGCATCTTATCTACGGCGATGCCGATGGAGTAGAGATGCGGAATTGGGTCGGTAAAAAGTATCCCGAAAAAGCCGAATTACAGCAATTGTACGGCGGAATACGTAAAGTCATACAGTCCAACGGAGCGGAGGGATACGCTGAGGCAGCAATGCTAAATGGTACGCTCGGAGCACCCGCGACAGTTGAAACCGGACTTACGATCTTTGAAGAATTGGAGTTTATTGAGCGGTATGCGGAATCAGGACACAGACTGGTGAAACTCCGCCCTGCTCAGAAAAGTGATTTATCTCGTTCGCCAACTTACCTGAGAGGACAATGGATCAAGCAGACGAGTCCCTCTTTCGTTGAGTTCCAGTTGAAAGAGAACATTGAATCTATGTGGGAGCGCATAGAACATGAGTATCAAATCGCTAATAAGCCAGATTCAAGCCTATAATCCGGACGCAGAAGTTGAACTTCTTGAGCGTTGCTACCGCTTCGCGCAAGAAGCACATGACGGACAACAGCGAAAGTCTGGCGAACCTTATTTTACACATTGCTTTAAAACCGCTGAGATCCTCGCAGAACTCCACCTCGATACCCACACGATCTGTGCCGGACTCATGCACGATGTACTCGAAGATACAGGCATCACGCGCCAGGAACTGCAGGTCCGCTTCGGGGCAAACATTGCGAATCTGGTTGAAGGTGTCACGAAAATTGGGAAATATAGACCGAGCGTCAGTGCGCCGAATGCCAGCACACCCATCACAGTTGAAGATCGCGTCCACCGCAAACGCCAAGCAGAAACCTATCGGAAACTCCTCTTAGCAACAGCAGAAGATATGCGGGTCATCCTTATTAAACTCGCGGACCGACTTCATAACATGGAGACGTTGAAGTTCCTCACCAGCGAGAAATGTCAACGCATTGCAAAAGAGACATTGGAGATTTACGCACCGATCGCACACCGATTGGGAATATGGCGTATCATGAGCCGTCTTGAGGACTTGGCATTCAAACATCTCTACCCCAGCGAATATAGAAAAATTGCCGATCTCCTGAACCAGAAACTCACCGAGCGCGAGGCGTACTGTGATAAAATGGTGAAACAGATTTGCCAAGTCCTTGAAAAACGCGGTGTCTATGCCGATGTCCACGGCAGAACAAAGCATATCTATAGTATCTACCAGAAGATGCAACAGAAAGGGACTCCTTTCAGCGAGATCCGAGATCTCGTTGGTCTCCGGGTCCTTGTTAAGACTGAACCTGACTGCTACATGGCACTCGGAGCCCTCCACCACAAATGGAATTACCATCCCGACCGACTTCGAGATTGGATCGGACAACCTAAGAAAAACGGGTATCAGTCACTCCATACCACGATTTTAGATGACGGTAAACCCGTTGAGATACAGATCCGCAGTTATCAGATGCATAAAGTGGCTGAGGATGGCATTGCTGCGCATTGGAGTTATAAGGAGGGAGTACCCGCAAGTAAACAGGGACGCTTCATTTTCGCGAGTTATAAACAGATACTTGAAGACATACAAGAGACACAAGATAGTCCGCATCAGTTCGTGGAATCGATGAAGTTGGAACTCTTCCAAGATGAAGTGTACATTTTTTCACCGAAAGGCGACCTTTTTAAGCTACCGGCGGGCGCGACGGTTATCGATTTCGCCTATAAAATCCATACGGATATCGGACATACATGTGTCGGGGCGGAAGTGAATGGATCTGTTGCCCCAATCCGACGGGTCCTTGAGAATGGAGACCAAGTCAATATTCGGACACAATCCAATGGAAAACCGAGTCGAAGTTGGTTGCCGCATGTGAAAACTGCTACCGCACGGGGTAAAATAAGGCATTGGTTCCGCGAAAAGGATAGGGCGGACGCTCTGGAATTAGGCAAGAAATTTCTCGCGGCGGAATTACGTACCTTCTATCTTAACGCACGCGAGTATCTCAACTCCCCGGAACTGCTCAATATTGCCAAACAACTCAAACTCAAGAATCTTGAAGAACTCTTCGTACGCATTGGTAACGGGGATGAGTCGGCTATCCATGTCGTCAATCTCTTGAAACCTGAGGTGTCGAAACCTGAAACCGAAACGGCAGAAGTGGTTAAACCGAAACGGAAACCAGAATCATCACCGGCTATCCAACTCGAAAATGATATCGACTTAGGGATGATGCGGATCATGAAATGTTGTAACCCGATCCCTGGTGATGAAGTCGTCGGCTACCTGACTCGCGGACGCGGCGTTTCTGTACATAGAGCCGGATGCATCCGCATCCTTGAAGAACCGGAACGACTCTTGGCAGTCAAGTGGCTCGAAAAGTCGATGTCCGAGAATGGAGACCATCCACCTGATGTCTACCCTGTCAAAATCCTCGTCGAATGCAGCGATCGTCCCGGAATGCTCGGTGAAATCACAACTGCTATCGCACAATACAAAGTGAACATTCGCTGTGGTACCTTCCAACCCTCTACTGTCCATCTTGATGCTACGGCTGCTGACAACCTCACAATAGACGTAACAGGTGCTGAGCAGCTGGACAAAGTCATGGAAGCGATTCGCCAACTAAAAGGCGTACAACGCGTCACCCGCATGTCCTAAATCCAATCCATAATAGTTCCAATTTCGTGATATTGGAGGCATACGCTGTGGATCGTGCTGCGCTATACAGGGGTAGGCATTCTTGATATAACTTTAGCGACTTTTCCGCTCTTCAGACATTTCGTGCAAACGCGAATCCGCCGCGGACCCGCCTCCGTTTGAACCCGAACCCGTTGAAGATTTGGAAGCCAACGCCGCTTTGTGTGTCTAAATGATTTACTAATCTGATTACCCGTCATCGGGCGTTTGCTACAGATCGTACAGACGCGTGACATCTTGATCTCTCCTTCTTCTTTGCTCTAAAATGTTGGTTAAACCTAAACATTAATGATACCACAATTAAGCGGAAAAAGCAAATTTTCCTCACTAACACCCAAAGCCATTCAGTTTTTGGTTCTTCGTCCAATTTTGCGGCGTACGCGAAGAAACACCCAAGCAAAAACCCCATAAGCGACCTGCTTTAGCCACTCAGGTCCGGTAGGTACGGTTCGGAAACCGCACCATAGGTGTCAATTTAGGGATTTTTCGAGGTATTTTATAGGAACGTCCCTATACAAATGCCGCCCCTACGGGGCTTAGGTCTTTGGTCGATGCACATTTCTACACAAATGTCGTCCCTACGGGACTAAAGAGCGAAGGTTTTCCGACATTTTTTCCTGATACGTGAGGTGTTTTGATTTTAGAACTCTGTATCTGACAGAAAAAACACGTCTATTTTCCTAAAATTGACACTTATGGTACGGTTCGGAAACCGCACCTACCTTGTGGGGGACCTCCGATAGCTGCCGACTGCTATGAAAAAATAAGCATGACTTTTTTCGGGGAATCTGGTATACTACCTAAGAAATTACAACCGCACTCGCAAACACAGGAGAAACGATTTCATTCTTTAAACCCCTCGCACTAAAACGGAGAATATGAAAGTTGCTTATATTACCGCAGGTGCTGCTGGCATGTACTGCGGCACTTGTATCCACGATAATATGGTAGCCACTGTTTTAAAGAAGCAGGGGCATAACGTTTCACTGATTCCTACCTATACGCCCACCCGAACAGATGAGGCAAATGTCAGCATGAACCGCGTCTTTTTTGGCGGTGTTAACGTCTATCTTCAGCAGAAACTCTCTATTTTTAGGCACACCCCGTGGACGTTTGACAAACTACTCGACAGCCCGACACTGTTAAACGGATTGGCACGGTTCAGCGGCTCAACAGACGCTCGTGACCTTGGACAACTCACGGTATCTATGCTCCGTGCCGAGCAAGGGTATCAAAAGAAGGAATTAGCGAAGTTAGTCAAATGGCTCGCTGAGGAGAATAAACCCGATATCGTCTATCTCACCAATTCCATGCTCGTAGGTTTTACAAGAAAAATAAAGAAGGCATTGGATGTGCCGGTTATCTGTGCACTGCAAGGCGAAGATATCTTTCTCCGAGATCTAATTGAACCGTATAAGACAGAAGCGTTAGCACTTCTCCAAGAACGGGCAGCGGATGCTGACGGCTTCGTGGCACCCTGTGCCTATTATGCACGATTTATGGCAGACGCATATCTTGACGTGCCTGTTGATAAGATTGACGTAGTCCCACTCGGATTAAACATGGACGGACACGGCTTGCTTGTCGAAAAACCGGACCCGCCACCTTTCATTATCGGTTACTTAGCGCGGATATGTCCAGAAAAAGGACTACATATCTTAGTAGATGCTTTCCATTTAGTAGCGGAAACATTCGGTGTTAATAACGTTCAACTGCATGTCGCTGGCTACCTCGGGAAGAAAGATGAACCGTACCTTGAGGAACTCGTAAATCAGATTCAGGCAGCTGGTTTGGCAGGCAGCTTTGTACATCACGGCGAGGTAACGCGTACGCAGAAAATTGATTTTCTCAACCGTCTACATGTTTTCTCTGTTCCCACTGTTTACCGTGAATCCAAAGGGTTATCGATTATAGAGTCGCTCGCCAACGGTGTACCGGTCGTCCAACCTCAGCACGGTACATTTCCTGAGATGATTAGTGCAACTGAAGGCGGAATTCTCGTGGAACCCGAATCTGCTGAGGCAGTCGCGGCGGGTATCATAGAACTCCTTAACGATACTGAACAGCGTGAACGTCTCGCGGAAACAGGGAAAATGAATGTCCACCAAAAGTTTAACGATGCGACCGTAGCAGAGCAACTCTTGAAAGTGTTTGAAAAGTATGTCTAATGTCGTTATCGGTTTTCAGTTCGGTTTTTCTGCGAAAAACCTTTCAGTTTTCAGAAAGAGACCTTAGAAATATCTTAACCCTCTTTAACTCTCACTGCGAGGCAAACTGACAACTGATAACTGACAACCAACACCAAGGAAATGAATTATGTCTAAAACATGGCTGATTTTTGTTTTTATGACTGTCTCGGCATGGGGACTTTACGGTGTTTTTCTCCATCAAGGACAGGTCTCCATGGGAGACCTTAAGGTGGATCCTAATGTGCGCTACAAAGCATTTCTCTTTGTCGGACTTGCCTATCTTCTCGCAGCAGTTATCGGTTCCGCACTGATGCTCGTCCTTAATGGGGCCGACTGGCAATTTACGGGTAAAGGTGTCTCTTGGTCGTTTGTCGCAGGGCTTGTTGGTGCGATTGGTGCATTTGGCGTGCTACTCGCCTTTGGTGCAGGCGGTAGACCGGCTGTCGTGATGTCCATTGTTTTTGCAGGCGCGCCTATTGTCAATGCTATCGTTGCAACACTCTCCCATCCACCCGCCGGCGGTTGGGGCGCAGTCCGATGGCAGTTCGTTGCAGGTATTCTGCTCGCTGCGCTGGGTGGCTGTTTAGTGATGCTGTATAGACCGACTTCGTAGCCCCTCGAAAAAATCATCGTAAATCCGCTTCTTCGCAATAATTGTAGATTTTCCCATCATTTATCGCGAGGAGGCGGCTAAATACACTATATCCTTTCCTGACTCCACTCGCTCAATTATTTTGCCACAAAACGCATTTTTCACTATCCTTTTTACGTGACATGTCTCTAATAAGCAAGAAGAGGGAGAGTTGTCATGCATTCCGAAGAATTGATTGACGCGAGTGATGCCGAGTTGGTTGTTGTTGCACTTGCGGGTAATACACAAGCATTTGATGTGTTAGTAAATCGCTACCGACGCGCGATGTTGGCAGTCGCGCAACAAATTGTCCGAAACGCCGCGGATGCAGAAGATGTCGTGCAGGACGCGTTTTTACGGGCTTTTGAGGCGTTGCCACAACTTACTGATTTGAATCGGTTTGGGGCGTGGCTGCATTCAATTACGCGGAACCGTGCTTTGCGTTACTACAGAAATAGCAGTCGCTACCAACCGCAAGAGGATATGGAACCACACTTAAATAGGGTATCTGATACATCGGCGGCGGATCCGGCACATATTGTGGAAAGCGAATTGACGCAGCAGGCAGTTCGAGACGCTATTCAGAACCTACCTGCGGACTATCAGTCGGTAATTGAACTCTATTATTGGGCAGAGATGCCTCAGCAACGGATGGCTGAATTTCTATCGCTGCCACTGACAACTGTAAAGTGGCGGCTCCGTAAAGCGAAAGAGATGCTAAAAGAAAATTTAGAAAAATACGGTTACGGCGAGGATATGTGACAATCTTTAGGAAACTTTTGTATTTATCATAGGAGGTGGATGCCATGGAAGAACAGAGACAGAAGCAACAGCAGGAGCTCAGAGGTCTTTTCCAGATGTTGGATCACACCGCAAAGATCGCAGAGGATGCAGCGTTAACAGGTGCCTTTAGTGGTGGTGAAACACGATGCATTATCCAATTCAATAACGTTCTTGCCCGCTTGAAGGAACTCAACGCTGTACCTGACGGGCTTTTCGACGAACTTGACGCTGAAGCGTCTTTTGGTCAAATCGGAATTGCCTGCCATCAACTCGCAGCTTACCTCAATGAAGGGTTAGATACGACCACAGATGCCAAAGGATGGCTCGCCAGCTTTTTCGGAGAACGATTCATAGAGAATCTGAAAGAAGAGGCAACAGATAAACCTCTTGGAGATATGATCCGAAAGGCTGTTCCAGATTTCTTGACCGAAACAACATTGGAGGATATTGTCGAAACTTTCCCCGTTGCAGCGGGTGGAAAACTAACGATTGATGCTGACTGTGGTGAGATCGACGTGCAGAGCACAAACGATGATACTGTCTCGGTCCGCATTCAACGCGCCGCGCAGATAAAAACGAATCGGCGGGCAGCGGAAATCCTCAAGAATCTTGATGTTCAGATAACACATGAGGCATCCGATGTTAAAATTGAGGCGAAGTTCATAGGAAACGCAAAACGCTGGCAGAAGCGGAAAAACGACCTTGATGTTCAGTTTGATATCCTCGTGCCATCGCACTATAATCTCGATTTGCAAACCGCATGTGACGACATTTCTGTCGTGAATGTTACAGGCGACGTGAACGTAGAGACATTCCGCGCAGGGCTCCGTTTGCAAGATATTACGGGGCGTATTGATGCGGTCACATCCATCGGGAACATTGATCTTAAGGCATTTAATGGAGATGTGGCGCTTCAAACGACGGGCGGGAATATTGCGATTGCAGCTGGTAGCGGTGATGTTAAAGCCAAAACTTCAGGAGGAAACGTACAGGCTGTTCAGGTCATAGGTGCGGTTAATGGGCAAACCTCCGGCGGCAATGTTACCCTACGCGGATGCCAAGGTGGCGCAGAACTCAAAGCGGCTGGTGGAAGTATAGAGGTCGAAAACGACGGCCCTGTCCTTGCGAAAACGAGTGGCGGTTCCATCCGTTGCCAACTTCAAAAGGTAGCCACCAATCAAAACTTACTGTTAGATTTGGAGACAATGGGCGGCAGTATAAATGTTTCACTTGATCCAGATATCATCGCAACTGTCGAGTCAAAAGTACTCGGTGGTTCAGTAACGACGGAATTTCCGGTAACCGTAGAAGCATCGGGGACTGTAAAACCGGATCAGTTGCGGGGAGTTATTAATGGCGGGGGCCCACTGCTAAAACTCCGTTCCGTTGGTGGAAATATCGCCCTAAGGAAAACAGAAGAAGAAAATTCGACAGAGGTGTAAAGGTGTTACAGAGCAGACGAAGGGAATTGATGTTAGTTGGCGTGTTTGTGTGGTACATCTTGAGCGTAGGTGTTTTTATAATACTTCTGCTGCCGTTTGTTGTGCCACAACACCAATTAGCGCAATTTATCCCCGAATGCACTTGGCAATCACAATTTCATAAACCGTGTGCTTTTTGCGGAATGAGTACCGCATTCTACGCGATCTCGCGCGGCGATTTCGCTCAGGCACATCGCTTGAATCCGCTAAGCCTTTACATCTACTTCACCTTCCTACTAAACACACTCTGCGCAGTGATCACTTTAAAGCGAAATACACGTTTTCTAAAAAATATAGGGGCAATGCCTCATAGCGATAAAGTATTGTCATAATTTGGAGAATCACCATGGGTTTGCTACTATCAATCTTCAGTTTAGTTTGGGGCATATTGGCTGTTATTGGAATGGCAGTCGGTATCATCCCATGCTTCGGCAGCCTCAATTATCTTAACATTCCGTTTGCAGTACTCGGCTTGCTTTTCAGCATCTTAGCTATCGTCTTATCATCAAAAAAAGAGCTCGCTTTTGCTGGATGTATCCTTTGTGCTGTAGCTATTCTCATAGGTGCCATCCGACTCGTTTTAGGTTTTGGCATTTTTTAAATTGCAGGTATTTCACAAACCAAAAGCGCGAGATATGGGAGCGAACTCCGTGTCGTGCCCTAAGATCAAAACTCATCCGAAACTATTCAACACAATACACAAAGCAAAATAGGGTAGATGAAACAAGAGATTCCGATTGACAAGCGAATACTGTTGGGATAAAATGGGGCTAATAAATCATATACCACACCGAAGGGAAAATCAATGAATTGCCTTGATTATGGACTCTCTTTTATCAACACTGTTGGCAACGGGAACGCTCCGCGCTTTTGGGTCGAATCGCGATGCCGTATCATAGATAACACAGATGGAAGTTTCAGCGATTATTACCAATGTGGTTCGTGTAAGAGTGAACACACCTTCGCGGAGAAAAATCTCTTCATAAATCCAAACTATGACTTCCTCCCTGTTTTTGGCAAAGAACATACAGCCGTATTCAGAAGGCATGCTTACTGCAACGATAACTACGTCGAGTATAGACCGGCGCGGGACTATTGGGGAGGCCCCCTGTTTGATGTTCAAGAGGCATCGCCGGTCCAGATCCTTGATAGCAACGCAGCCATTTTTGAGGCGACGCAAAAATGTCTACCCATCGTAACGCATACAGAAATATGGGATACCCATACACAGCAGCGGGCAATTATCGAGTGTCCGGTTAAAACGATGAACATAGATGAAAACGCGGGCATCTACCAAGTTGATACAGGGATTGTGCTATTTCCAGATCTGTCAAAGCGATATGATCGGCAGATTGAGATGTTCAGCCTCGCTTACGTTGCTTTCAACGCACCGCACTTCGCTGACTTCGTTATCGAACGCCCCACTGCCATCATTGAAAATGGAGTGGAAGTTACCCAAGTTTACCACTATTCCAAAATTCGGAGTTTAGAAGCAAAAAATACCGTGTTCTGCATCGGTGAACTTTAACAGACATTCCCATTCAGATAAATGTAGTTAGGTCGGTTCGACTCCTGCACCTGCACTGCAAACAAATTTCCTTGCAAAAATTTTTCTGTTTCCTTATAATGCTTGGTAAAGCACCGAACCGTCCGTCAGATTTTAACAGGTGCTGATAACAACTCGCATGATACTTTATACGGAGGACAGAAATATGAAAAGTGTTCACATAAGTCTTGTTTTAGCACTAATACTTGCACTTGCATTTGTTAGTGCGCCGAAAGCCGATAACCACCAATCCCAATCGTTAACCATTGTCTGGGCAGAATGGGATCCCGCCAATTACTTGCAGGAACTCTCAAAAGACTTTACCGCTGAAACCGGAATAGCCGTTGATGTCATCCAGATTCCGTGGCCCAATTTCCAAGATAAAGTCTTTACAGCGTTTGTCGGGAAAAGCAACCTTTACGACATTGTCATTGGCGATAGCCAGTGGCTCGGCAGGAACTCTCAAGGCAAAAATTACATCAATCTAACCGATTGGATCAATGAAAATATCGATGTAGATGCTATCTACGGACCCGCGATGACTGCGTTTGCTGAATACCCGAAAGGCAGCGGCACATATTGGGCATTGCCCGCAGAGGTAGATGCCGCTGGATACGTCTACCGGAAAGACCTTTTTGAAGACCCGAAGGAAATGGCGGCGTTTGAAAAGAAATATGGCTACGCACTCGCACCCCCGAAAACTTACGATCAACTCCGTGATATTGCCGAATTCTTTACGCGCCCAGATGATGACCTCTACGGTATCGCAACGTGGTATAGCAAAGAATACGACGGTATTACGATGGGATTTCAACAGGTGATGTGGAGTTTCGGTGGTTCCTATGGCGACACAGAGACCTATAAAGTCGCTGGACACCTTAACTCGGAAGACGCTGCCAAAGCACTCGAATTCTACACCGATCTGCTCCAATTTTCACCCCCGGATGCACCAAACTATTATTGGGCGGAAACGCTGAATGCTTACAATTCTGGTAAGGTTGCGATGGCAATGAATTATTTCGCCTTTTTCCCCGGGGTGATTAATCCAGAGGTGAATAAGATCTCGCACGATAAGAGCGGTTTCTTTATCGCACCCGCCGGTCCGAAAGGACACTATATCAGCATCGGTGGACAAGGCATGTCGATTTCTTCCTATTCTAAGAACAAAGATATTGCCAAGCAATACATGAAATGGTTTATGCAGAAACCTGTGCAGGAGAAATGGGCCGCACTCGGTGGCTTCACACCCCACAAAGAGGTGTTGCAGTCGGATACCTTTAAGATGGCAACGCCCTTTAACGAAGCGTTCGCTGCGAGTTTTCCATACCTTCGCGATTTCTGGGCTGTGCCGGAATACGCAGAACTCTTAGCGGCTTGTCAGACGCATTGGAACGCAGCCATCTCCAAAATCAAGTCCCCTAAAGAGGCACTCGACGCTATCGCACGAGAGCATGAGGAAATCTTTGAGGACGCAGGCTACTACGACGAGTAAGGATTGAAAGGGTGGAAGATTGCAAATGCAGTCCTTCACCCGCCATCCGCCATTACAGTTGCCATTTTTTGAATCATCTTAAATCCTGCCGACAAGTATCGTTGAGCGTGATGGCAAGAAGACATCTCCCCATAACACACGAGGTGGCACAATGCAGAAGCAGATTAAGGCAGCACCGACAATCATTTATCCCGAATCAGATGGGGAACCTATGGCTGAAACCGATCGACATCGAAATCTCATGATGGATTTTATTTTTATGCTTAAGAAACATTTTGAGGATGTCAACGATGTATACGTCTCAGGAAACCTACTGATGTATTATGAGGAAGGCAACATTTACAAATCTGTAGCCCCCGATGTGTTCGTTGTTTTCGGTGTCAGTAAGAAAGAGCGGCGGACGTATCGGACGTGGGAGGAGGCGCACACCCCTGATTTTGTGTTGGAGGTCGCGAGTCCAAGCACATACACCAACGATATAACAGACAAGAAAGCACTCTATGCGTCTGTGTTAAGTGTTCAAGAGTATTACATTTACGACCCGTATGGAGAAGTACATCCACATTTTCAAGGGTATCGACTGGTAGACGGGGTATATCAAGAGATCGCGTTTGTGGATGAACGTTTACCGTCAGTCGTACTCGGTTTGGAGTTAGGGGAGCGAGACGGTATTCTGAGTTTGTACGATGCGAATCATTCTGCATGGGTTCCACCGCCGAAGGCACGGGTTTTAGAGGCAGAAGCACGTGTTGAAAATGCGGAGACGCGCGCTGCACAAGCGGCAGAAGCACGGCAAAGAGAGGCAGAAGCACGGGAACACGCCGAAACAGAACTTGCCAAGGCTTTAGCGGTTATTGAACAGCTTAAAGAAAAAATACAGGACTGACAAATCGGCTGTCGGTGTATCTGCTAACAGCAAGAGGTGCCTGGTTCCCCAAAAGCCTCTTTTCTGATGGCTGACGGCTTTCGTAAATAATATGCAAACCAACCACCCGTACAAGACATCGCGCGGGATGAGCGACTACCAAATAAAGATGGCATTCATCATGCCCACCATGGTTTTGCTCATCTTGATGAACATCTTTCCGCTCCTCTGGTCGTTGTACCTAAGTTTCCATCGCTACAAAGCTTCAATGCCCGCAGCCCCAAGGTTTATTGGTGTTCGTAATTATGCACGCCTCCTTCAAGACCCAGAGATCTGGGGCTATTTTCAAACGACTGCCTATTTCGTACTGCTGGCGGTGGCAGCGCAATTCGTTATCGGGTTCGGGTTAGCACTGCTCCTGAATCGTGAATTCCGATATAAGGGTTTCACTACAACACTTCTCCTGCTCCCGATGATGTTATCCCCCGTGGTTGTCGGACTCTTTTGGCGGTTTATTCTTTACTCAGATAATTCCGGATTGCTGAATTTTTTCCTCAGCCCTCTTCTGAAATCCCCGATCGGCTGGACAACCCATCCGAAAGTGGCGATGTTAGCTGTTGTTATTGTCGATACATGGATGTGGTCACCATTCATGATGCTGATCGCTTTAGCCGGATTAAGCGCTGTTCCGAAATATCTCTATGAAGCCGCTGATGTCGATAGAGCCTCCGCTTGGTTCAAATTTCGATGGATTACGCTGCCATTGGTATCACCCCTTCTACTCATTGCACTCCTATTCCGAACAATGGATGCCTTCAAAATGTTTGACATTGTTTATGTCCTGACCCGTGAGGGGGGCCCCGGCACTGCTACAGAAACTGTATCAATGAACCTCTATAAACTCGCCTTTCGGAACTATAACACCGGCAAGGCGTGTGCAATGGCATACATTCTGCTCATCATTATCGTTGCACTGAGCAATATCTACGTGAAATACCTCAACCGCGTTAAAGGGGAAGCATAAGAAAAATGCGGAATCGGAAAAATTTTTGGCACTACCTCATAATTGCATTCATCGCCGTTGCTGTGATTATCTATATCACGCCGATTTATTGGATTTTGGCAACGTCTCTGAAAGGTTTCGCAGATATTACCACGAAACTTCCGAAGTTCGTCTTTAAAATATCGCTGGAAAACTATCAGAAATTAATGCCTTCAGAAGGGGTACCAAGCGTAACATACATTTTTCTCGCAGAGGTGTTCATAGGACTACTCCTGTTCGGCGTTTTTTCTCTGTTTAAGGCGAAGTTACCCCGCTATCTCGGTTTAGTCTGGAATATTATTTTCGTTTTAACCTGTCTCTATAGTTTTCTGAGTCTGCCGCCGATGCCGAGTCGTCTTCAAACGGATGCCCGATTCAATTTTCTGCTACTGATCGTCTGCACAATTATCGCCTATCTGTTGATTGACCCATTAAGGAAAACAGGCAGCATAGCCTCACAAACTCAGAAGAAACTGCGACTGACGGTCGTCTTACCGAGCGTCTTTGGAACAATCGCTGTTTGTGTCGCATTGGCGAACGGTGGGTCCAAGTATTTCTATCAATTGCTCAATAGTATTATCATTGGTGGCGGTAGCACAATTCTCGCAGTCGGACTCGGAACGCTTGCAGCTTACGCCTTTTCCCGATTCGACGTAGCCGGTAAAGATGACCTACTCTTTTTCATCCTCAGCACACGGATGTTACCCCCTGTCGTTGTCGTCATTCCGATCTATCTGATGTATAGTGAGCTCGGTTTGCGAGACACACACTTTGGCTTGATCCTGCTCTATACCACCTTTAATGTCTCGTTTGCGGTGTGGCTCATGAAAGGATTCATTGATGAAATTCCGAAGGAGTATGAAGATGCTGCACTCGTTGATGGTTATTCTCGGTTTCAAACCTTTGTGAAGGTGATTTTACCACAATCCGTTACGGGTATCGCCGCAACTGCGGTATTCTGTCTGATTACAGCATGGAACGAATTCGCCTTCGCCTTGGTGCTCACAGAAGTCGGTGGCAAAGCCGTAACCGCGCCGCCCTCAATTACCAGTGCGACCGGTTCTGCAGGCATGGATTGGGGAAAAATCGCTGCAGCGACGTTTGTTTTCCTGCTCCCCGTCGCTGTTTTTACTTTCCTAATGCGGGGACACTTACTCAGAGGCGTTACATTTGGTGCCGTGAAAAAATAGGAAATAGTTGTCAGTCACAAGAGGTTGCTCCTAAACAAAAATCTCTTAACTGAAGCTGAACAAACCTTATCTTTATAATCTCCAAACCCCAAAAATCACAGTTCTGACAATTGAATGACTCTACTGTGGACTGACGGGTGTGTAAAGTTTGACGTGCGATTATCAAAATGGCGGCCCTGTAGCATAGGCTGTTAGCCTGTGCGTGTATGAGGCGCAACCTAACAGGATACGCTACAAAAAAAAAACTAAATGCCCCTGATGTAGACTGACCTTCTATTTGATTTTGTTATTGAAGAATGCTACACTATTAAATACTAAAGTTTGGGCAATTCGCGTTGCGTTTTCAAGGAGTCCGCATATTTTTATGAATTTCGACACGCGGGAACTTGGAGAAAATACCGCACTCCAGTGGAGTGCTATGTCTATAGAATCAAAGCGTCTGTGAAAGTCGGTAGTAATCCAGAAAGGCAGCATGAAATGAACGTCCAAAACCGCACTATTTTTGAAGGGGATAACCTGTATATCCTACGCGGACTTGACTCCGAGTCTGTAGACCTGATATATCTCGATCCTCCATTCAACTCTAATCGTAACTACTCCGCACCTATCGGGAGTGAGGCAGCAGGCGCAGCTTTCAAGGATACGTGGACACTATCAGACATAGACAACGCTTGGCACGGCGAGATCGCAGAGCGAGAACCCGCACTCTATCAGGCGATACACACAGCAGAACTGACACACGGCAAAAGTATGAAGTCGTATCTGATCATGATGGCGGTGCGTATGCTTGAAATGAAACGAGTACTAAGACCTACAGGGAGTATTTACCTGCATTGCGATCCGACAGCGAGTCATTATCTTAAAGTAATTATGGACAGTGTATTTGGCAGGTCGAATTTTCGGAATGATATATCATGGAAACGTATAAATGTCCCTAAATCAACAAAGAATAAATTTGGGGCAGCCCATGATTGCTTGCTTTTTTATTCGAAGTCTAAAAAGTCTGTTTTTAATCAAGTTTATACTGAATACGACCCTGATTATGTCAAATCTCGTTTCAATAGAAAAGATAAATATGGTTATTGGCAAGAATCGCCTTTACTCGCAGCGGGCACTACCAACGGTGATTCGGGTGAAGTATGGAGAAATATCGATCCAACAAGCAAAGGGAAACATTGGGTAGTGCCAAGGACAATACCCCCTCATATATCACTGCCCCAAAATTGGGAAACATTTAAAGTAAGAGAAAAATTGGATTATTATGATAGAATAGGACTTATCTACATACCACAAAAACTCAACGCTATACCGAGGTTTAAACGCTATTTAAGTGCAACAAAAGGTAAACCTATTTCCGATATACAGGTAGACATCCCTTCGATACAAGGTGATTCAATTGAAAAAACAGGATATCCAACTCAAAAGCCTGTTAGGTTGTTAGAGCGTATCATAAAAGCCTCGTCAAACGAAGGCGACTTTGTGCTTGATCCGTTCTGCGGGTGTGCCACAACCTGTGTCGCAGCCGAACGCCTACAGCGTCAATGGATAGGGATTGATATTTCACCGAAAGCCGTTGAACTCGTCAACATGCGTTTAGAAAAAGCACTCGGCTTTTTTGGCAAGGTTATTCAGCGTAAGGATATACCCAAACGGAGTGAGAAACTGCCAAACTACCGAACACATAAGCATACCCTCTATGGCAAACAGGAAGGCTACTGCAATGGATGTAAAGGACATTTTCCGTTTCGGAATATGACGATTGACCATATTGTGCCGAAGTCGAAAGGTGGCACAGACCACGAAGAAAACCTACAACTCCTTTGTGGGGCATGCAACGCCACTAAAGGAAACGGCACGCAAGCCGAACTAATTGCACGTTTGAAAGACATAGACATTTTATAGGACTCACCCCAAATTATGGAGGTTCCTAAAATGAGCAAACCAGCACTGCGACTCACCGATGAACAGATGCGGGATTTCATCATCAACGGCTACGTCAAGGTAAAGCCGGATTTCCCATCGAGCTTTCATGAAAATGTTTACGAACAACTTGAGGCAATGTTTGAAACGGGCAATTTAGGCAATAACGTTCTGCCGCTCATCCCTGAGATGCAGGAGGTTTTTGACCATCCGGTGGTCCACGGCGCAATGCAAGGCGTACTCGGTCCAGACTACGTCCTGCATCCACACCGATACTGCCACTACAACCCCGAAGGCAGCGATGGACAGGGTTTCCATAAAGATACCTATGAAGGTGATGAGCAGATTCGTCGGCATCGGTGTCGGTGGACGATGGCGTTCTATTACCCGCAGGATGTCACAGAAGATATGGGACCGACGGCTGTCCTGCCCGGTTCCCAGTATTATGAGACCGGTGAAAACGCGCACAAGCAGCCGGACCTCTCGCTCTGTGGTGAAGCCGGAACTGTGACAATCGTCCACTACGATTTGTGGCACCGCGCAACCCCAAATCGGAGCGACAAGAAACGGTACATGGTGAAATTCCTCTTTTCCCGATTGGGCGAGCCGCAAACACCGGCGTGGAAAAGTGATACGGCTAACTGGCACAACGGCGAAGAACCTGAGCATCCGGAAATGTGGGAATCTTTATGGGATTGGTATTACGGGAAACAGAACGGCACTACCAACGGCGTTTCGCGCGCTGAAGTGGATACCCTTATCGGAACTTTGGATAACGATAACGAGAGAGAAAGGCTAAATGCCGCGTATCGTTTAGGGCGCGTTGGTGCTGCTGCTGTGCCTTCCTTGAAGCAGGCGTTACACGGTAAATCTGATGCTATCCGCAACTACGCCGGGTATGCATTGAGTCTCACTGGTGCCTCCGCTGTTCCGACACTCATTGACGCACTGCGAGCGGCAAATGATTCCGTCCGTGGCACAGCAGCGTATGCCTTAGCGGATATGGGTAAAACCGCACAAGAGGCGACGCCTGCGTTAACTCGCGCTGCACAAGATTCTTCCGAATGGGTCCGACGACACGCCACAGAGGCATTGGGACTCATCGGACAACAGGTTTCTGAAGAGATGGACCTGTCCGAGACTGTACAGGTCTTAACAAACGGATTGCATGATGACTATTACTGGATTCGCGATAACGCTGCCCGTTCCTTAGCGAAATTAGGCACACTCGCTGAACCGGCAATCCCTACCCTTATTGAGCAGCTCGAAGATGAGAATCGATATGTCCGCTTCCATGCCGCATTGGCGTTAAAGCAAATTAAGACACCAGAAGCGCAGGACGCGCTTTTCAATCACCTGTTTGCTTCGCGTTGGTGTACGCTAACGACACGCGGGACACCGTATTAGCGAACATCTCTTAAATGCCCTAATAGAATTTGACTCCCTGTCAAAAAAAATAGAGGAGGGCGCGCAAGATGAACAAACCGACATTGCCACTCACCGATGAACAGATGCGAGATTTCATCATCAATGGGTACATCAAGGTGAAAACCGATTTCCCGTCGAGTTTTCATGCGAATATCCGTCAGCAATTGGACGCAATGTTTGAGGAAACCGGGAATTTGGGGAACAATCTCCTGCCAACCATCCCTGAAATTCAAGAAGTTTTTGACCATCCTGTGGTCCACGGGGCAACGCAAGGTGTGCTCGGTTCGGACTACGTCATGCATCCACATCGATACTGCCATTTCAATCAACAAGGCAGCGAGGGTCAGAATTTTCATAAGGATAGTTATGCAGGAGACGAACAGATCCGTCGGCACCGGTGTCGTTGGACGATGGCGTTCTACTACCCGCAGGATGTCACAGAAGATATGGGACCGACGGCTGTGCTGCCGGGTTCTCAGTATTACGAGACGGGTGAAAGTGCGCATGAACAGCCAGAAGTTGCACTCTGTGGCGAAGCAGGGACTGTGACGATTGTCCACTACGATTTGTGGCACCGCGCAATGCCAAATCGGAGCGACAAAAAGCGGTATATGTTAAAGTTTCTCTTTATCCGACTTGATGAGCCACAAGCACCTTTATGGCAGAGTCATACTGCCGACTGGTACACGCTTGGCAATGGTAAAGAATCCGAACATCCAGAATTATGGGAGTCGGTATGGGACTGGTATTACGGGAAACAGAACGGTGCTGCCAACGGTGTTCCCGAAAATGAAGTGGATACCCTCATCGAAACCTTGAATAGTAATAATGAAAAAGACAGGTTAAATGCCGCTTATCGGTTGGGGCGGATCGGTGCAGCTGCCGTGCCTGCCTTGAAGCAGATGTTATACAGCGAATCTAATGCTATCCGCGAGTATGCAGGATACGCTTTGAGTCTCACCGGTGCATCCGCTGTTTCGCCGCTTATTGATGCCTTGCAAGCAACAGACGATTCCGTTCGGGCAAGCGCAGCGTTCGCCTTGGCGGATATGGGAAAAACCGCACAAGAAGCAATGCCTGCGTTGATACGCGCTGCACAAGATCCCTCCGAATCGGTCCGACGACACGCAACAGAGGGGTTGGGACTCATCGGACAACTGGTGTCTGACGAAATAGATGTGTCCGAGACTGTGCAGGTCTTGGCAACTCAGTTGAGCGATGACTATTTTCCTGTTCGCGATAACGCTGCCCGTGCCTTAGCGAAATTGGGAACGCTTGCTGAACCGGCGATGCTTGCGCTTGTCGCGCAACTTGAGGATGAGGACCGATATGTCCGTTTCCATGCCGCGTTGGCGTTAAAACAGATTCAAACGCCAGAGGCACAGGACGTGCTTTTCAATCATCTATTTACTTCGCGCTGGTGTGCCCTAACAACGCGCGGAACACCGTTTTAGGAAATATTGTTATGCCAAGCGCGCTCGTTGCCAAGTTTCAAAACGTAACGAGCGCGTTTCAGAAAGTCTATTTGTTATCAAGGAGATTTTTTACCCGGCACCTTCCACAGAATAACCGTGCAATCATCGCTTCCACTCGCAAGCATCTTTCCATCAGGACTAAACGCTATGGATCGAACCGGACTCCTATGTCCAGTGAGGATTGCTATGTGCTTGCCCGCCGCTAAATCCGAGATATAGATATCCCCCACAGTTCCACTCGCAAGCGTCTGTCCATCCGGGCTGAATGTGATAGACATGATATGGTCCAACTGCTCTGGAAAAGTGGACAACAATTCGCCAGAGGCAGCATCCCATAGCCGAATTTTGCGGTCATTACCACCACTCGCAAGCACCGACCCATTTGGTGAATATGCGACAGCGGCGACACCCCACCGATGCCCTATAAGTTCTGTTTTAACTTTGCCTGTGCGGATATCCCAGAGTCGTATTATTTCTTCGTCAGTTGCGACGGCAAGGGTGTCCCCATCAGGATTAAGCGCAATATCCATTTCACTATAGTCTCCTTGTGGTTTGTTGATATTTCCGGTGATGGTTTGTAGGAGGTGTCCGGTTGGTACATACCACACATAGGCCGTATTGTCCCAACCGCCGCTCGCAACGGTGGTACCGTCCATTGAAAATGAGAGAGATGGAACGCCCCTCTCATGTGCAGTGAGAGTCTTCAGGAGTTCGCCGGTCTGCGCGTTCCATAGACGAATTTGTCCATCCCAACTCCCACTTGCTAAGGTCTTTCCATCCGGAGAGTATACTGCAGAACTGAGGTGATCTGTATGTCCGGCGAGTGTTTTCAAAAGTTTCCCAGTCTGGGCATCTCGCAGGGCAATCGCATTGTCTGCTCTCTCACTACTCGCCAGTGTTCCACCATCTGGTGAAAACGTCACCGCTCTTGCGAGAAACGTATGTCCACTGATAGTTTTCAAAAGTTCACCGGTGTCCACATCCCAAAATCGGATTGTCCCGTCTTCACTTTCACTGGCAAGGGTCTTACCATCAGGCGCGTATGCGAGAGAATCAACATGATCAGTATGTCCCGTAAGCGTTTTTAAGAGTTCGCCGGTGTGAACATCCCACATATAGATGTTGTTATCCGACCGACTTCCGCTGGCAAGTGTTCCACCATCCAGTGAATACACGACGGAAGAAACGTACTTCATATCAGTGATAATAGTTTTTATAAGTTCACCGGTGTGTACGTTCCACAAACGAATCTTGGAATCTCGTCCGCCACTGGCGAGTGTCATACTATCTGGAGAATAGGTAATAGGATAAATTCTATCCGGATGCCCAGTAATGGTTCGCAGGAGCTCTCCTGTTTGCACGTTCCATAAACAGATTGTATTATCTTCAAAACCCCCAGCACTCGCAAGCATCTTGCCATCAGGTGAATATATCACAGAGGCGATCCTGTCCGTATGTCCTATGAGTGTTCGTAGCAATTCACCGGTATTTGCATCCCACAATCTAACTGTGGTATCTCGACTACCACTGGCGAGCGTTTCTCCAGTCGGACTGAATGCCAACGCATAGACCGTAAACGTGTGTCCTGTGAGGACATCTCTCTGATTTCTCGTGTCTGGGTCCAACAAATGGATGTTCCTACCCCTTGCGACAGCAAATGTGTTTCCATCCGGACTAAATGCCATAGTCCCCGTATCCCACATATCACCCGTCAGCAGCTCAATTTCTTCTCCCGTGTCCACATCATATATCCAAGTGCCAATTGAACTTCTGACAGCGAGTCGGGTACCATCCGGAAAATAGGTGAAACCATAAGCTCTGCCTTTTCCAAAGCGGACTATCGCTCCTTCAGGAAGGTGCCATCGGGTGTATTCTTGGGCATAACTACTTGAGAATGACAGTAGGAAGATAAAGGTTACCAGGATAGAAAGCAGCTTCAGATTTTTCATCAGTTCTCCTATAATTTCGGTTTTCTGATTGTGGCTTCTTCTTGTAGGAGCAACATTCACTGACTGCTGACTGCTAATGACTGATCGCTGACGCTAATCGGTTTTGGAACGGAACCGTGTCATATCCCACAAAAGCACCGTTCCATCCGTACTTCCACTTGCAAGCACACGCCCATCGGGACTAAACGCTACCGATAAAACGTACCCTGTGTGTCCAATCAAACCTGATTTAGGTCTCCCAGTTTCTGGGTCCCACAAGCGAATCATCATGTCCCAACTCGCACTGGCGAGCGTCCCACCATCCGGCGAATACGCTACTGTTAAAACGTACGTCGTGTGACCTCTGAGCATCTGTTTGTTCCGTCCGGTGTACGCATTCCATAGTCCTACCGTCCTATCATCACAAGCACTGGCGAGCGTGCTGCCATCGGGACTAAAAGCGAGTCCGGTAATATCGTTACTATGCCCCTGAAGCGTCAGTTTGTGTCTCCCGACACGTCCATCCCATAAACGGATCTCGTCATTAGTTCCATCTCCACTGGCAAGTGTTCTACCATCCGGTGAATACGCGACTGCCCTGACATCGCCCGTATGTCCTTTGAGAATATGCAAGGGGGTACCGGTTTTCGCGTCCCACAACCGGATGGTATCATCATTACTCCCACTCGCGAGTCTGCTGCCATCCGGCGAATAAGCCAACGCCACAACGTAATCCCAATGTTCACTCAGCGTCTGCTTGTGTTGTCCTGTCTCTGGGTTCCACAAGCGGATGGTATTATCCCAGCTGCCGCTCGCAAGTGTACTGCCATCGGGACTAAAGGCGACAGCAGCAACTGTCCGACCGTGTCCGGTAAGTGTGTTTTTGTGTTCGCCGGTTTCGGCATCCCACAAATGGATCGTCTGTCTCGTATTCCCACTGGCAACCGTCTTTCCATCCGGCGAAAATGCGACCGCCTTGACATCCCCTGTATGTCCAGCAATGGTATTTTTTCCTTCCCACGTCTGCATGTCCCACAAGTGAATGGTGCCATCATGACTCCCACTCACAAGCGTCTCTCCATTCGGAGAATACGCCGCTGAGACAACAGGACCCGTGTGTGCCTTAAGTTTTCGCAAGAGTTTACCGGTGTACGGATTCCATAGATAGATGGCATTATCCCAACTCGCACTGACGATTGTCTCTCCATTTGGTGAAAAGACCACCGATGCAATATACCACGTGTGTCCTGTGAGGATCCGTATATGTTCTCCTGTGCCTATGTCCCACACGCCAATTGTGCTGTCGTCGCAACCACTGACGAGTGTCTGCCCATCCGGACTAAAGGTGATAGCGGTTACGGTTCGTTTGTGACCTGTCAAGGTTTTCAAAGGTTGCCCGGTATGGGCATCCCATAACCGGATTGTGCTATCCTCACTCCCACTCGCAAGCACCTTGCCATCAGGACTGAATGCGACTGTCCGTCCGACATCTGTATGTCCAGTGAGCATCTTCTTAAGCCTTTTGATCCGAAGACTCCACAAACGAACTGTATCATCTGCCCCTGTACTTGCAAGCGTTTCACCGTCTGGACTGAAGGCAACGGCTCTCACCCGGCTTCTGTGTCCAGCAAAAGTGCCTTTTCGCCTTCGTGTCTGCATATCCCATAATCGAATTGTACCGTCGCTACTCCCGCTTGCCAACATTTGTCCATCTGGACTGAAAGCGACACAGTAGACGTTGCGTGTATGTCCCGTCATCAATGCTAATTCCGCACCGGTGTGTGCGTTATATAGCCAAATCCCGATGCTGCTCGCCACTGCGATTGTATTGCCGTCGGGTGAATATTTAACCTCATTAATCTTGCCTTTCCCCAAACGCGCGATGGCTCCTTGCGGCAGATTCCATCGGGTATACTCTTGAGCAAAACCATTTGGAAGGAAGAAGGCAGAAGTTAACAAGAGGACAAAAGGAACGTTGAAAAGTTTTGCAGTTTTCATTGTAATGGTTTTCTTTTTTCAATAGTGGTAGGCTCGAAAAGCATTTTAGCACATTCCCTTAATTTTTTTTCCATTATTTCTAACTAACGTGAAAACTGAAGAGATACTACTGCAGACACCCACGTTCACACAGTATTTTTCAAGAAAGTTACTTGAGAAAAACAATTAAGGTTACGAGAAATCCAAAAGTTACCCCGTAGGTAACAATTTCATCTCTATACATCACATCAATTGCGCAAACCGAGTTGATGACTTAACTCCATTAGACGTTTATTTATCCCTGTTTTATCAATCCGGTTGCCTGCCACAAATTCTTGATATTCTGGCAACAACCCGTCTGGGACCATCAGGCGTGAATTCGCTTCACGCAATGCTAACAACCCCATAAAGATTTGCATCTCCCGTGAATAGTCGGGTATGAAATCGTTGAATGCTTGACGGAGCTCACCTTCTGTGAAGGTGTCGCGACCCCTGCGTCTGGCGATGTTATTTGCACGCTGAACAATCAAGAACAGATCTCGCCAAGTCAATCCGTCCGTTTCTGCACCACCGACAAGTGACTGAAAATTGATGTTGCCGGAGGTTTGCCCTTGACAGAGAATTTTCAAAATTTCTACTCTGCCACCACCTATAGGCGGTAGCATGATTAATTTGGTGTCAAAAATACCGTACCGTCGAAAGATCGGCGGCATTAAGTCGGGACGCTGCGATTCCCCTACCCATATCACTCTGCCGTGTAACGATATATCGTTCATGGCGGTCGCGAGCGCACGAGGAAACATTTGCTCGTGGTCCTCTGGATTCGTTGTAGCATACGGCGATGCCTGCTCGATGTCCTCTATAAAGACAACCGTTGGGGCAATGCCGCGAATAAAATTGAGCCCCGCATTCAGGTTCCGTTCATAACTATTTCCGTTTTCATTAATATTTATTGTGACTTCACCAACCTGATTGGCGTAGCGGAGCCGGACGAAAGCCATGTTCGCCTCACCCGCGAGTGCCCTTGCGGCATACATCTTGCTGGTTCCATGTGGGCCGAGGAAGAGCATGCCTCGCGGCACACGTCTCAGATCTCGATTTTTCATACCCTCTGCAATATCCCGGATGATTCGCATGACATACCAACCGTCGTCAGAAGGGCCTTTGTGAGTTTCACCGAGTTCAAGAACACCGTGGCTGAAGGTCTTGATACTCTCACGCCGGTATCTGAACAACGCTTCACCGCCTGTTTTCCGTTGTGCAGATTCTGCCTGTTGCACAACATCGTGAACACCGAGTAGGTTTAGCCCAAGTGTTTCCCGTGCCAAGGCTTCTTTCTCGCGATTATTTCCCAAGGTTTTACGCATCTGTGACGAACCATCCGAGAGGTCATATAGATGTTCAATAAACCTTAGGCGTTCGTTATAGTTCGGAAACGGAATTTCTATCATAGGAATCTCAGGATTCACGGTGAAATTCGGGTGTACGTCGGATATATTGTGAGTAACGAGCAGGACGACGTGCTTATGCCTTCGGATGTCAAGGTCAGATGCCCAATAGAGGATTTGGTTAAACAAGAGTTGTGCTTCATCTCCACCAACTTCATTGAGCGACGGATCGTTCGGCGTGAGCAGCTCGAGAAAATTGATCACCAACCCAATTCTTGTTCTGCCTTGCCGCAAGAGACGGTTTAATTTGCTCCGCAACTCCTCAGAAGGCGAAGGATCCAGGGTCACTAATGGATCTTCATGTTCTTTATTAAACGCTAAATCGGCATTAATTCTTCGGCGTACAAGCTGCGGATCCACTTCCTGTTCGGCGAGATTAACGTCTTCAACTTCTCGAAAGCGACCCAAAGTCTGAAGCCATGTCGCTACACTCTGAAAATGGAAAGTCCCTATTTTGTTGTACTGGGGGAAGATCTCAAGTGTTCTCTGTATATTTCGCCATTGACCAACTTTAGGGAAATGAATCCCTTCCGATGTATTATATCCGAGGACGAGTTGGCAGCCTAATAAATTGAGCTGCGCCATGAGATAGTCCGTAGTACGCAAGTAGCCGTAAACATCGTCGTATAGCAGATCATTTATATTAAAATGGAGCAGAAATTGGTGAGCAGAACCCGCATCATAGTGTTTTTTAATTTCATCCCAGAACATTTTTCCTCCGCAATTTAGTGTGAAATTTTTCTGAGCAGACGCGCCCAAAGGGTTTGTCCATCTTTATAGTAAAGCCCGAAAACAGATGGACACTCTTCCAGAAACCTACTTGTGAAAGGTAAAAGAAGTAAGGAAGATTGGAAGAAACACTGTGTTTGTTATCTTTCCAATCCATTGGGGTTGCAAAACTTGAATGTTATTTGAGGACGAGGCTACTTGGGAATTTGTGAATGTGCGTCTCATGGAGGCACAGGAAACCAACGGTTTCCTATGTTACGAGTGTAAACATATTCTCGGATTTTACAATAATTACATGATGAACCATATACCTATCCGCGCTGTGACAATGCCAAGAATTGCACCTGCAAACACATCTGTCGGATAGTGGACACCAAGATATACACGTGCGATACCAACTGTGGTTGCCCAAAAAAATACTGGGATGCGTAAAACTGGAAAGAAACTTGCCAAGAGCGTCATCATCAGAAAAGCGGAGGCGGTGTGCCCTGATGGAAAACTGAATTGATCCGGTGGACGGACTCGAAATTCGACATCCACAATGTGTTTACAGGGACGATCTCGTTTCATTGACTGTTTAATGAGATGATAGAGGAGTCTCTCAAGCGGGAAGGCAATTGCCGCTGACAAAAGAAATGGTTTGCTAATGGTGGGACTAAATGTTAGGTATACGTAGAGTCCTAAAAATGGGTAAATCCATCCGTTAGCACTCCACGAGATCAAACGAAATGAACGATTGAGGATAATGCGTTCGTCCCCCCAACTAAAAATGTGCTCGAACAGCAACCTATCCCATCGCGTCAGACTGTTTGTAAATTCTCTTAGCATAGTTTGTAAGGTAAGCAGGCAGAGGTATGAAACCGACCCTCTCTATTTCCTTTTGTTCTCTTTGACCGACTCCGTCCACTGAAAAGTAGGGAGCAGCGAGGGGTTTCCTCTACCAGCAATACAGTAGATATTATACCACACATACAAACAAAGGTCAAATCTTTTTTGTTTCTATTACGCCTCAGCCTTATATATGATAGCAGCGTTTCACCTAACATCTAAAGAAGTGGGAAACCTTCACGCCGCGGACATCATAACTTCTCACGAAGCCTTTGGATCCACATAATCAGCAAGATCCCTGAGCGCGATGACGCTGTAATCGTTTTCAGCAAGGTACGCCATATACGCCTCAAATTGTTCCGGTTCTATGTGAACCCATGGATGCTCAAGGTCTGGCACTCCGTGGAACGTGAGAATCGCAATATTCCCATCTGTTGCTTGGGCAAGCGCCCATGTGAAATCATCAAAGTTCCAATGGGGACCCGCGGCTCCGGTTGTCGGGATTAGGAGCGGATGGTGTTGTGTGGGGTTATAAGCCGGTCCGCGCCCGCCTTCGTTGTCGTAAGGAAATTCAGGCGCGACACCGCGCCTCGCAAAATCAAAACCGTGTGACGCGAGCACCTCAACAGCTGCTTCACCGTGGCTATAACCGGGGTAACAGAACGTTGTGGGTTGGGGAATGCCGTAAGCCTCACATCGCGCATCAATATGTTCAAGATCCGCGCGCAGCTCCGCCGCGGACTGTTGCGTGACGTTTCGATGGTACTGGGTATGATTGCCGATCTCGAAACCCGCATCGTGTAAGCCACGTACCTCTTCCCACGTCATGTAGGCTTTTTTATTCGTCAGGAAGTTCAACCCTTCGGTAATGTAGAAGGTCGCTCCAAAGCCATAAGATTTCAGGAGCGGACCGACAAAAGTCGCCTGCGATTTACAGCCGTCATCAAAGGTCAACACGACGAGTTTATCAGGGATTTTCTTCTGTAAAACGTTTTCCATACTTCTTAACCTATGTTAATTTAAAACGTTCGAGGCTATACTGCATTGCCACATTATTATACCAACAGGCTGCTGCTTAAATCAAGGAAAAAGCGATATCTGAACAGAACTATTCAAAAACCCCATCAAAATCTGTAATCCTTGTAGAAGAGGTCTCTAACCCAACTCTTACTACTGACAACCGACGACTGACGGCTAATTGCTATCAGAGGCATTCAATTGTCCGTTTTGGGTGTCCTTTTCGCAGGCGATAATACTTAATTTATGTTATGTATTATGAAAAAACGCTGAAATTTTCGCAGCATTTCGCTAGATTTCGCAGCATTTCGCACCGGATCTTGAAAAAAAGACGTCCAATCCAATAATTTCTTAAAATTGTAAAATTGAATGGCCCTGCGACTGCCAGAGAAAATGCTTGACAAAAATTCCAAAATACTTTAAAATGCTCAAAGGAAAATAATGGAGGTGTAAATCATGATTGACCGACGTGCATTTCTAAAATCGCTCGCAGGTTTGACAACCGGCATTCTTTTGTCATCTGCATGCGCTGAAGGTGAAGAAGAAAATAGTACCAGCGACCGCCTTGGCCCTCTCCTGCCGACGCGACGGTTCGGTCGCACTGGTGAGGCTGTGACAATGCTTGCTGTTGGCGGATGGCATATCGGAGATATGACGGAAGCTGAGGCTCAAAAAACAATCGAAACCGCGCTTGAAGGCGGTGTGCGTTTCTTTGATACTGCAGAAGGCTATCAAACTGGCGGCAGTGAGAGTCGCTTAGGAAAACTGCTCGTTCCAAAATATCGAGATGATGTATTCCTCATGACGAAGACGAGAGCACGCGACGCAAATGAAGCTTGGGAACACCTTGAAGGTTCGCTCTCACGCCTCAATACAGACAGACTTGATCTCTGGCAGGTACATTCCGTACAGAACCCCGCAGACGTGGATGAGAGAATTGAAAACGGTGTTTTTGATGTTATGCTTGAGGCTAAGGAGACTGGAAAAACGCGTTATATCGGATTTACAGGACATTCAAGTCCCGCTGCGCATCAACGTGTCCTTGAAAAGACCGATATTTTCGATGCCTGCCAATTATCAATGAACCTTACTGATGTCAGTTACGAGAGTTTCATCGAAAGAGTTGTGCCAACCCTCGTGGAGCGAAACATCGGTGTGATTGGCATGAAAGCCTTGGCAAACGGTGGGTTCTTTGGCGGTTCCCAGCACGGACGGCACGGTACGAATCCGAAAGTCGTCCCGGATCGCGTCAGCATATCCGAAGCCATCCGGTTCGTCTGGGCACTACCGGTCAGTACGCTCGTTACCGGTCCCGACAATGCTGAACAGATGCAAGAGAAAATTGACATCGCAAGGAACTTCACTGGTATGGAAGACGACGAACGCCAGAAATTGATAGAAAAGGTTGAGGATATGGCTGGAACAACAGTTGAGTTCTACAAAGCCTAAACTCTTTAGGATTTACGCACTTCCTTTTAAAGTCCCCCTGATAAGCGGGATTTACGGGGTTAAACACAACCCAATACGCTCACTGCGCGGTATTTTCAGCAAAATAGGTTTCCGATTTTCTGTTCAATTTGCGTAAGTCCTACTGGTAAATAAAAAAGGCAAGAACGGTGTGTTCTTGCCTTTTTGTGTTGGTGTCGGTCCCCTATTTCTTTAGGGTTGCCCATGTGGTGGTGAGTTTGCCGCTGGGTGAAACGTCGAAAGCCGCGTCCAACCCATCATCCATGATACTCTGAATCTCATCCTCACTCAGAACCACATTAAAAATACCTACGTCGTCAATGATCCCTCTGTATTTACCAGCATAACCAGAGCCGATGAACAAATTGAGATTGCTCGGACTGGAGTCTCCACACGGGTGAGCACCGCATTTCAGCCATTTATCTTGGCCCGTGACCTCACCGTCTTTGTACATCCTATACTCGCGTTTTTTGACATCTCTTACTTCAGCCACGTGAATCCATTCATCATCTACGAAAGTACCAGGGGCTGGTCTTGCGACCTCCACATACGGCTCACAATTTCCGCCACAATCGCCCCAATAAAAACTCAACCGACCATCTGTTTCCTGTGTCAAGCAGCCTTCACCGCCGTATGATTTGCAAACTATATTTTGGCGACCACCCGCTACGCTTTCAGGTCTCACCCAAACAACAATTGTCACATCTCCGTGGAACTGCAGTGATTCATCATTCCCCATATCCACAAAGTTTGTGCCATCAAACTCAAGAGCCTTGCCAAATTTGCCATCCACCCACTTCGGTTTACTCATGAGTGTCCCGTCGTTCCCGTTTTCAGAAGCGTCTTTTGCAGTATCCCCTTTACCTTCATCAAATTTCCATATCCCCACGATGGTGTCAGGGTCTAACACAGCATAACTTGAAGCGGTGAACATACCCGCAATAAATAGAACGACTATCCCAGTCCATACCAATCTGGCTTTCATTGTTTACTCCTCCTTATGTTGACATACTTCATAACACTAAAATGCGAAAGTTATACTCTCTTATAGATAAGGTTTCTGCTCAGGCAAAGTCCATAGTTTAGGTTGAGCCTGAGTGAACTTCAGCATTTTAACTATCTCGTATTTCGGAAGAGGGTTTTGAATAAATAATAGTGCTGGAACTGGCGGAAATCCTCTCTTAACCGCGTTACAGCATATTAATTGGAAATGATAACAGCATCATAACAGATTTATCAAAAATAGTCAAGAAAAAGATTTTATTAGTGTGTAAGTTTTTGGCATTAGACGTTCCATTTTCTTGTAGGCGGGGTTTGTAACCCCGATGCTTATGGATAGTAACGCGGACCTATTTCCGATGATGTACTCAGAAAACTGAAAATTGAATGGCGCTGCCAATGCTAAAGAAAATGTTTGACAAAAATTCCGAAATTGTTTAGAATGAGTGCAGGAAATAACGGAAATGCAAATCATGATTGATTGACGCGCGTTTCTAAAATCCATGGCGAGTTTGACAACTGGTATCCTTTTACCATAGACATCCGCAAAGGGTGAGTCTTATAAAGTCGAATCTCTTAAAAATCATTATGAAAACATAATATGCGGACTGTTGTTTTCGCGGTTGCTCTTATCTGGCTATGTCCTCCTGCAAAGGCAGATGTAAAATTTACAGATGTCACTGACACCGCGGGTATCGAATTTCAGCACTTCACCGGGGCAACAGGCAAACGTTATATGCCGGAAACAATGGGAGCTGGCTGCGCCTTTTTGGATTACGATGCCGACGGGAACTTGGACATTCTACTCGCGAACGGGACAAATTTGACGCTCGTAGACCCGACCCATACCCCTCGGCTCTACCGAAACATCGGAAACGGAAAGTTTATTGATGTTACTAAAGCAGCAGCACTCAATGTTCCGATGTACGGCATGGGTCTAACCGTTGCCGATTACGATAATGATACTGACCCCGACATCTACTTTACCAATGTAGGTGAAAACCGACTCTTCCGAAACAACGGCGACCAGACTTTCACGGATGTTACCGAATTTACAAATGTGGGCGATACAAGTTGGTCGACAAGCGCTGCCTTCTTTGATGCCGACAACGATGGTTGGTTAGACCTCTTTGTTTGCAACTACGTTGATTGGACACCTGAAACCGATATTCCGTGTGTCGTGAATATCACAGGTGAGATGCCGCCACCGCGCACCTATTGCACGCCGAATGTTTATACCGGGCAATCCTGCCGATTCTATCGTAACCGAGGGGACGGCACGTTTACCGACAGGACATCAGAAGCCGGACTTTCCAACCCGATAGGTAAGTCGCTCGGTGTTACGCTTCTGGATTACAATCGCGATGGTTGGATTGATCTCGCTGTCGCGAACGATACCGAACCTAATTTTCTATACCGGAATAACCGGGACGGCACATTCACCGATGAAGCCCTTGTCATGGGAATCGCCTTCAGCGAGACAGGGAAGGCGCGCGGCAGCATGGGGATTGATGCTGCGGATATTTATAATAGCGATGGTATCGCAATCACTATTGGCAATTTTAGCAATGAGAAGATCGCATTCTTTTATGCTGAACCCGATGATTCCTATTTTATGGATAGAGCAGATAACGTAAAAATTGGTGCTGCAAGCCACCGTTTACTAACGTTTGGACTGCTGTTTTTCGATTGTGATTTAGACGGCGCACTTGACCTGTTTTGTGTGAATGGGCATATTGAACCAGAGGTGTCGCGCTATCAGCAGCATACCCCGTATGCGCAAATGCCTTCGCTGTTCCGAAATCGTGGTGATGGAACATTTCAAGATATCACTAAACATGCTGGACTTACACGCGCAAGTGTTGGACGCGGATGCGCTTATGGCGATTACGATAATGACGGTGATCTTGACCTTCTTGTAAGCAACAATGGCGCGACGCAAGCGCATGGCAAAGTGTGGCTCCTCCGTAACGACAGTACGCCATCGTATAATTACCTCCGAGTCAGAACAATAGGTACCCGTAGCAACCGTGATGGAATCGGGGCTAAAATCCGATTGACATCAGACAACACTGTCCAGCAGCAGATGATCCGTACAGGCAGCAGTTACTGTTCTCAAAGTGAAGTGGTATTGACTTTCGGGTTGGGGAACAGTGATATAGTTGCAAACCTTGAAATCCTATGGCCCTCCGGCGAGATAGACCGGTATGTAGAACTCAAAGCGAACCAACTTATAGAGGTGACCGAAGGAGCATCCGAAAAATGAAACTGCAAGTATATGGATGTCTCTTTCTGACAATTTTAGGGCTAATTAGCGGATGCCAAAGTAACGAAAAAACGCCAGCAAAAGAACAGTCTACGTCCGCGACACCGACGAAATCAGCGGTTTCACCTTCTGCACAGGACTACAATAACCGAGGAACCGCTTACCAACGTGCTGGTAGAGTCCAAGACGCGGCATCGGCTTACCAGCAAGCTATTAAGATAAAGCCGACGTTGATTGAGGCACATCATAATTTAGGCACAGTGTATGTCATGCAGGGGAAGCTTACTGAAGCGACTGTTGCGTATAAGCGTGTTATCCAATTACGCCCTGACATGGCGGCGGCTTATGTGGACTTAGGCAGAGTCTATGGATTAGCAGGACGGCTTGATGAGGCTATCGCCGAATACCAGAAGGCACTCACGCGTGATCCAACTCTCGTCTACGCGCATTATGGGATTGGTCTCGCTTATAGGCATAAAGGCATGTTACCCGCAGCCACAGTCGCACTCAAACAGGCGATGGTCCTGCAACCGAACTTCACCGATGCGCTGATGCAGCTTGGCTACATCTACCGAGACACAGAACAGTTCGCCGAAGCAATAAAAGCCTTCACGACAATAACGCAAATCTATCCGAAAAACGCGAAAGCGTATCACGAACTCGGTGTATGCCATACAAAACAGGACGCATACCCCGAAGCCGTCAAGGCTTTTGAAAGAGCTTTACAATTAAATCCCGAAGCAGTTGAGACGCAGAACTTACTGCGGGTAGCTCAGGCGCGCGCCGCGCGTCAAAATTAATCCTATCTGTATTTGTAGGAGTGAGCTGCCCCCACAATCTCTGTTTCACTTTTCAAATCTGTATTTGTAGGAGCGAGTGTTTTTGCTTGGGGTCTTTGATAGGGTATTTCTGCGTATTTTTTGTCGCTCGCGACCTCTTTTCTTTTCAAACGTCGTTCAGAAACCAGATCAACATGCTATATTTTCACGTTGTAGCATGCAAATTGTAGGTTTCCAAAACTTCCAACAGAAAATCCGAACCTGTTTATTAACAAACTGTTTAATTTAATTCAGGACTCACGGGCACAATTTTCAGCATCCACCTTTGAAAAGAGTGGCTTTTCAATAGAATTGGGCGTAAAGCGGTTTGTGGAAGTCCATAATTAACGCTAAAGGAGAAAAAAAATGCGTCAGGTTGTGTTTTGTATTTTATGGATAGCAGTGTTCTCTGTACCAACCGTTCTGGTGAACGCTGCGGATATTGAAGATGGACTTTGGATGTATTTACCACTCAACGAAGGGGCAGGTGAACAGGTCATCGACCACGGTCCCAACAATTTTGAAACAGAACTCAGTGAAACGCCTCCGAAATCGGTGGCTGCCGAACATAACAACATCGCAACAGCGATGGAATTTGATGGTAAGTCAAACTATGTCATGATTGACATGGCGGGGCAGGGGAAGGACATTGATTCGCATTTCGACGAGGGAAAGGGGATGACTATTTGTGCGTGGGTGAAAGTGTTAGACGTTGCAACCGATACGCATGGGCAGACCCGTCAGCCCGTTGTCATGAAAGGTGGTGCCAATCAATGGGAGTTCGCGCTCTATGTCTACGACAACTTCGGAGCAGGGATGTCGGTTTGGACGTGCCCGGGTTCAGGGGTCTCGGAGCCGAGCACCGCTGACGCTGCGCCGCAAGACAAATGGATCCACCAATGCGGCACGTTTAAGTTACAAGAGGGCGTACGGGTCTACGTAGATGGGAACGAAGAGCCCGTCGCACAGGCAGATGATAACGGCAACGGCCCCTGCGAAGAAGGCGATCGTCCTGTATTCATCGCACACCGTGAGGATGGGCAGTTTCTAAATGCCGTCATCGCTGAAGTTTATATCTGGGAACGCGTCATTGATATTGATGAAATAAATCTTGCCATGAACACAATTGGCGGATTAACACCGGTTCAACCAGGCGGTAAACTCACAACCACCTGGGGCAACATTAAACGCCGCTAACCCAATTAACATCAAAGGAGGAAAAAATGCGTCAGATTATGTTTTGTATCGGGTTAATAGCAGTGTTCTCTGTATCAACATGGCTCGTGAATGCTGCGGATATTGAGGATGGACTTTGGATGTATCTGCCTCTGAATGAGGGGGCAGGGAATAAGGTCAGTGATCATGGACCCCACAGTTTTGACACAGAACTCAGTAAAACTGCCCCGAAATGGGTCGATGCCAAACACGATGACATCCGAAAAGCGATGGAATTTGATGGCAAATCAACCTATGTCAAAATTGATATGGCGGGGCAGAAGAAGGATATCGATTCACATTTCAACGATAAGAAGGGTATGACTATCTGTGCGTGGGTCAAACCGCTAAAGGTTGGCACCGATGCCCATGGACAGACCCGTCAGCCTATCGTCATGAAAGGTGGTGCCAATCAGTGGGAGTTCGCGCTCTACATCTACGACAACTTCGGAGCAGGGATGTCCGTTTGGACATGTCCAGGTTCAGGCGTTTCAGAGCCGAGCACCGCTGGCACTGCGCCACAAGGCAAATGGATCCACCAATGCGGCACGTTTAAATTAAAGGAAGGCGTGAAAGTTTACGTGGATGGGGACAAAGCCCCCGTCGCGCAAGCCGCTGATGGCGGCAACGGTCCGTGTGAGGAGGGTAATCGTCCTGTGTTCATCGCACACCGTGAAGATGGACAGTGGCTAAATGCCGTCATCGCTGAAGTTTATATCTGGGAACGCGTCATTGATATTGATGAGATAAATCTTGCCATGAAAACAATTGGTGGGTTGGCGGTGCAGCCGGGAGGTAAACTCACAACCACCTGGGGCAATGTGAAACGTCGCTGACCGTAGTCTTAAGCAAGGTAGGTGCGGTTCACATGCAATCTGCATGCCTAACCGCACCGGACCTCAAAGTAAGAATAAAGTTTCCTGATTATGTTGGGCGAGGCCTCTGTGCCTCGCCCTAATTTGTTCATGAGATGACCTCTATTCACCAAAATGGCTCGCAACCAGTGTTAAATCTAAGATATTCACAACGTTATCTCCATTGATATCAGCCGGTGTAGGTCCCGTCTGCCCAAAATTCGCTGCTACCAAAGTCAAATCCAGAATATTGATTACACCATCTTTGTTAACATCCCACGGTGGTGTTGGTGGCTCAACGATTTCACCATCTTCGGTCGTTACAAGAAGTTCTGTTCCGATACGACTCGAAAGGATGACCTCGCTTAATGAAAGCGTCGAGGCTTTTACAGCGACGACTTCAAACGTTATTGTCAATAAGATGCCTTGTGTGGCATCTGCTGCCGTGCGGGCTGTCGATGCGAGAGTTATCTCGTCTGTTCCAATAGTCGCGGGGAGAGAAAAGAGGGCACCCGGAAGGTACGTTCCCTGTTCCCATGAGATATATTGAAGTGCCGCCGAGTCGAATTGAAGTGATAGTTGATAACCTGCTACATTTTGGGCGTTAGCAATATCAACAGTGATACTGAACTGTTCACCAATACCAGGGGATTCAATCGAAGCAGGTACTATACTGACAACAATTAACGGTGGTTCGACGCTGAGGAGTCTCGCAAGTTCATCAATTTCCGCAGGGTTCTGGAGTAACGTATGAACTTCCGGATCATTGATGAACGCCTTAACCTCCACGTCGTCCTTGAGGAGCATTATGAATCTATCCTCGATCTCTGGAGCGATTGTTTTCAGTAGGTCTGGATCCTCTGCTACCAGTTTGATCGTAGCAGGTTGCAAAAGTGCTTGTGTATCTGGATGCTTGAGTATTGTGAGAACGTCCGGCAGTAGCTCCCGAATATCCTCGCGTTGAAAAAGCATTTGATACCTGTCAAAAATCAGTGGTGCAAGTGTGAATGCTTCTATTTCAAGTAGACTGGCAAGTTCATCAATCGCTTCACTATCTTGGAGTAACGTTTGAACATCAGGATCCCTAAGCATCATTTGGATGTCAGTATCCTCTTTTAACAACGTTATAAATTCATCACTGATATCTGGTATAAGGGTCTTGAGGATGTCCGGCTCATCCAGTACTGCGTTTATAGTCGCAGGCGTTAAAAGCGATTGGTTCTCCGGTTTCTTGAGCTGAATAAGAACTGTCGGCAGGACTTCTTGAACATCTTCTCGTTGCAGAAGTTCTTGGTATTCTTGAAATACCTGTTCAGCGAGCGAAGCCGAAACCTCTTGACCGGAAACCTGAGTTGTGTAAACCAAGCACATGCTTAGTATGAAGAAGGTAGCAAACCGTGTAAAGAAAATATGAGACATTATGTTCCACTGGCGAGGCGGATCCCAGCCGTGTAGAAAAAGAGAAGAATTTCAGCCTCGCCAGCACCTTTTTAATCCATAGAGTTGTGAACTTGTTGAGCCTAAGCCATTACCTCTCCAGATGTCGGATTCAATTTGAACCCGCCTGCCATAATATTGTTGTAGGGCTCTTCTGGAGCACGTCCAACAGGACGCATCTCTGGGGTGTGATACCCGAATCGAACCGCTTTCCGCCACTGATCTGTCCTATTGACTTCTGACCAGTGGATGAGACAGTAACTGAAGAAAATCACATCACCCGCTTCGGCAGGTATCGGGATTGAATCAATGAAATCTGGATGAAATTTATCAGTCGGCAGATGCGGAGCAGTACCTTCACCTGTAATGTGTTCGCGAGGTCCCTCTTTATGGCTACCCGGAACAACCCGCAGCGCGCCACTTTCAAACGGGGCATCATCAAGGTGGACGAGGCAATCAACGAAGTCGAGACCATCGTGCGGATAGAACGGATAATCCTGATGCATCGGGAACGGTGTGCCTTTTTCCGGCGGCTTCGCATGGAGTACCGTATGATGCCACTGGATCGTATCACCGATAAGTGATCGCACAGCACCTGTCAGTCGTTCGTGAAAGATCACTCTACCCCATGTAGCCGAGTAGAAGTGTGGGTTGTGCATAAAGACAGCCTTCGTCGTCTGCTGATCCTCTTCTTTGAGGTAGCGTGTACGCCAAGGGCCCGGCCAACCGATTGTCTCCTGTCCCCAGTTATTAATAATCTGCACCATTTCGGATGCCAGTTCTTTTGTCTCCTCTGGTGTGAAAAGTTGGTCAACCTTGAGATAGCCGTTCTCATTGTAAAAGTCAACCTGTTCTTGCGTTAGCATGTCAATCTCCTTATTGCTATTGAATGTCTGCGCCTAAGTACCAGAAAATGTTGGTTATTCTAAATTCTACTTTAAAACCTCATATTTTGTCAACTTTCTTTCTGTAAACACTCAGACACCCACTATTCTCTTGTAGAAGTGACATCGCGGAGTTCCACAATTAAAATAAATAAAACGTGAGAATGTGTCGAGTTTCCAAACTATACATTTATGCCAAACTCATGTTAGAAATGAAATAAATTTGCATCCCTACATTATATATGTTATCATAGATAATGTAAACTTAAATATGTAAATATAAATAAATTTAAATAAAATCAGTCGAACAGAGAACACAAATTACGCAATTGGTTATCTCAGTTTTTGGGTATCCGTTTTGGATTCTCAACGAAATACAACATGGCACGAAAATTTTAGAAAAGGAATTAAGAAAATGTTGATTTATACATGGCGCGGAGAAGAGTATCTGGTGACGCAAGATTGGTTGGTAGGCGACCTACACATTCCGATGAATACTGTCACAGAGGCAATCGTCCGAGCTGCCAACAATAGTTGGGATGCGCATCAGATTGAGGCATACATACGTGAGGCAGTGGCAGGACTTGGATTAACGCACGCGGAGGCAGCAGTTGTTCCACCTACTGAAGAGATCTCTTTAGAAAATGCCGAAAGTGGCGAGCCGCTGGAACTCGTCATTAATGGCGAGACGTATCATTTCAAGACAGATCAATATGAGACGCTCAAAGACTTTGCAGTCTGGATAGCTGAGACCTTGAATCAGGCAGTGGAACGCGTAACTGCGACCTATGTTTCACAGTTAGAAACAGATTTAGAGAATGCAGGATTCTCGAAAGGCGATATAACCTTGAAAATCAAAATGTGAAAATGACGGAAAAGCGATGAGCTTATAGTCCCGTAGGTTTTTTCTAAAATTGACACCTATGGTACACCGCAAAACCGCACCCACTGGAAGTTGAAAGTGTGCATTTATTTTGGGAATTTACTATAAGACAAATAGAATGTTACATTTTCCGTGGTAATATTTTTTTTCAACGAAGGATCGTACAAAAAACGCCTCTCAATCCCTACAACGATTGGGTTTACAACCAAATTGAAAAAAATACCAAAAAACGAAAAAAGATACCATTTGGTATCTTTTTCCTCGGATTGGTATCTTTTTTGGGACGGAAGCGCATCGGAATTTTGCTAAATATTTAGAGATCTAATCCTGAAATTCTTTACCTTTTGAATCCGAATCAGACCACTGACAATCAATAACCCAAAAACCAAATCTTGAATTAATTTGCGACCTGTTGTATGATAATTGCATCTTGTATCAAGGAGAGAACATAGCAATGAGTCTTTTGGGGATTGATGTTGGCACGACAGGGTGTAAAGTCATCGCATTTCGTGAGGACGGGACACTGCTCGCGCAGGCGTATGGCGAATATCCGTTGACCCATCCGCAACCCGGCTGGTCGGAACTCGACGCAAATGTCGTCTGGGAAAACATCGCGACCGGCATTCAGCAGGTTGCGACAGAAACGAAATCCGATCCTATTGAGGCAATCAGTGTCGCCTCACAGGGTGAAGCCGTAACACCAGTGTCTGCAGACGGACAGATTTTAGCGAACGCGATTACGACTTTCGATGCGCGCACAGCAGGCATCTGTGACGAACTAAAGCAACACATAACGCCACTTGAGGTGATGCAAATCACCGGGATGCCGATAAGCGATATCCATACCCTCCCGAAACTGATTTGGATACAACAGAATCAACCTGACATCTATCGGCAGGTATCGAAGTTCCTCGGTTTTGAAGATTTTGTCTACTTCAAACTCGGTATTCCACCTGTGTTGGACTATTCCCTCGCGGCACGCACGATGGCTTTTGACATTATCGACAAATGCTGGTCAGAAAAAATGCTCGGCTTGGCGGATGTAGACGCGACGCTTTTCCCAGAGACCGCACCGTCAGGGAGCGTCATCGGTGAGGTGAGTGCCAAGGTCGCTGACGAACTCGGTCTCCCGCAAGGTGTCGTCTGTGTTACAGGTGGGCACGACCAACCCTGTGGTGCATTGGGTGCAGGGATCATTCGGAGTGGTGAGGTCATGGACGCAACCGGCACCGTTGAATGTATCGCACCCGCCTTCACGGAACCTGTCATTAATCAACAGATGATAGACGGGAACTTTGCCTGTTATCCGCACGTTGTTGAAGGATTGTATGTCACACTCGGTTTCGTATCAAGCGGCGGCGTTGTGCTACGGTGGTATAGAGATACCCTCGCGCAAGCAGAAGTCGCCCAAGCAGCCGCAGAAGGACGCGATGTCTATGACATACTGTTGGAAGATATTCCCGATTCCCCGGGGACAGCGATGGTACTACCCCACTTTACCGGGTCAGGGACACCCTATCTTGACTTAGAATCGAAAGGTGCGATTGTCGGATTAACACTTTCGACAACCAAAGGTGAACTCGTCAAAGCGGTATTGGAAGGCATCAGTTACGAGATTAAACAAAATCTTGCTATGTTGCAAGACGCAGGCGTTGTCATAAACGAGGTGCGCGCCATCGGTGGTGGTGCGAAATCTGAGAGGTGGCTGCAACTCAAAGCCGATATGTTTGGCAAAAAGGTCATCGCTCTGGATATATCAGAAGGGGTCTGTCTCGGCACTGCTATCCTCTCAGGCACAGCGATAGGCAAGTACGATTCCATTGAAACAGCCGTCGAACAGTTAGTCACACCCCGTGATGTATACTATCCGCGTGAGACACTCGCGCAACAGTATGATGAGAAGTTGAAAGCATACGCACAGATTTATCCCGCACTACGCGACCTGAATTATGCGTTGTAAACTCAGTTTGAAATACATTGGATCGGAAAGAGAAACCGATGGAAACACACGTTGTCGGAATTGACATCGGCGGCACTAAACTTGCCACTGTTGTCGCAGATAGCACCGGGCACGTCCTTAGCAAAGTCCGGGAACCGACGCTTTCAGAAAAGGGGCCGGAATACGCCCTTCAATTACTATTTGATATGGTGCGTGAAACCGTTGACTTGGCGGGTTTGACGCAGGAATCGGTTTCAGCAATAGGTGTGAGTTGTGGCGGCCCGTTGGATACGAAAACCGGGGTCGTTTATTCACCACCGAATTTGCCCGGATGGGATGCGCTGCCCCTTAAAGCCCAGCTTGAATCCGAATTCCACATTCCAGTGACGATTGAAAACGATGCAAATGCAAGTGCACTCGCAGAATTCAGGTTCGGTGGTGGGCGCGGTTACAATGCCGTCCTCTATATGACGATGAGTACGGGAATCGGCGGCGGTATTGTTATTGATGGACAAATTTATCACGGCGCCAACGATAGTGCAGGCGAGGTTGGACATCAGATATTGCTACCCAACGGGCCACTTTGTGGGTGTGGTAAACGTGGATGTCTTGAAGCACTCTGTTCGGGTCCCGCGATCGCACGTCGTGCCCAAGATGCGATACGAGAACAACTCGCAAATGGAAAGGCATCAGCGACAACCCTCTTAAATCTTGCCAACAACAGTATCGAAAATGTTAAGTCTGAGCATGTACTTCAAGCGGCGCGGATGGGTGATGTTCTGGCTTTGCAACTCGTTGATGAAACCGCATATTATATGGGATGGAGTATCGCGAATTTGGTAAACGTTTTGAATCCTGACATCGTTTTATTAGGCACGATTGCAATCGCTGCGGGTGACCTTTTACTCAATCCGATTCGGAAGACGGTATCCGAATTTGCTATGGCACGTCCCGCAGCAGCCGTTAAAATTGCGCCAGCACAGTTAGGAGACGCATTAGGCGACCTCGCCGCTATCGCACTGGTCGTCTGAAAATTACGACTGTCTATCAAAAAACGTGAATTAGATAATAAAAATTAAAGCGTTTCCGTAGGTTAGGTAGAGTGGTGAATGACCAAAAATCCTGATTTTCAATGACACGTTCATGGAAATAACCATAGCGAAACCCAACAAGCAAACCTTACCCATGTGAGAATGTGTACGATTTCTAACCTACATGCTTAGGTCGGACTCACGGTAAAGAAAGGAAACTAAGAAATCAACATGGAGAGAATTCAGAACTACATTTCGCATCTTCAGGGTGTTTTGGAACGACTTTCCTTGGAAGATGTCCAACGCTCCATAGATGTTATTATGGACGCATATCACGCCGAAAAACAAATTTTTGTGATTGGCAATGGCGGAAGTGCCTCAACAGCGTCGCACCTCGCTTGTGATCTCGGAAAAGGCACGAGTGTACCCGGGAAACCTCGCTTCCGAGTCATCAGTCTGACAGACAACGTCGCAACAATGAGCGCGTGGTCTAACGATGTATCCTATGAAGATGTCTTTGTTGAACAACTGAAAAACCTTGTGAACCCCGGAGATGTCGTTATCGGTATCAGTGCAAGTGGGAACTCCGAGAACGTAATCCGTGCAATGCAGCATGCCAACGAGATTGGGTGCAAAACGATCGGGTGGAGTGGATTCGGCGGCGGTACCTTAGCGACAATTTGCGATGTGAATGTTATTGTAGATAGCAATCACTATGGTCCCGTTGAGGATGTCCATTTAATTCTGAATCACGTCCTTCACGTCTGGGTACGAGAAGAGTTGACATCAACGTAAAAATATCGGAGTTATTCAATTCTCGCGAAATCTCTACCCAAATACCGCACCTACGCCGGAACCAAGATATTACGTCACAAAGACCTTTTAAAATCCGCGTCATCCGCGCAATCCGTGATTTGCGGCGTACTCGCCCAAATGCGACGTGCATTCAGATAATAACTGAATGCCGACAGCCGATAGCCCAAAATACAAATAGACCTTGACGCATGAGATTACCTTAAGATATAATTCAATTAGTGATCAATCGTTAAATTGTTGCACAAAAAACACTTCGGGACTGAAAAGGACGGAACTTGCAATCCGAACGACGGATGAGGATAATTCCATGAGGCTCAAAACACATCTTCTGGGTTACGTGCTCCTTATAATCGGATGTTTCTTCGTGAGTGGCGACCTGCTCGCGCAGGATACCGCGCTCGTTTACGTGATTGACATACGGAACGAGATCGGAAGTGGTCTCGGTACTTATATCAGTGACGGGATTCAGTTAGCCGAGGAAGCCGAGGCGGATGCGATTGTTTTTGATGTCGATACACCCGGTGGCAGAGTGGACTCTGCTGTGAATATTATTCGTTCAATTCAAAACACACAGATCCCGACGATCGCTTTTGTTAATCGGCAGGCGATCTCAGCGGGAGCAATGATCTCTATCGCTTGTAATCAGATTGTAATGACTTCTGGGGGCACCATCGGGGACTCCGCACCTGTTAATATTCAAGGAGACGAGGTCGGTGAAAAAGCAGTCTCCTACATCCAAGGAACGATTCGCGCGACCGCTGAACGCGAAAACCGGAATCCTGATATTGCCGAAGCCATGGTCGACAAAGAGCTTGTTCTCGTTAAACTCAGAGATGGGCAAATTATCAAACTCCTTCCCGAAGAATACGCGGCGCGAGAAGAAGAAGGTGAGGAGATGGAAATCCTCTGCGCCCAAGGAAAATTGCTCACCTTGTCCACCCGGCAGGCACTTGAATATAGGTTCGCCGACGCGCAAGCAGAAACCCTCACTGAATTATTGGCACAGTACGAGATTGTTGAAGTTGTTGGAACTAAGATGCCTCTGACAGAGGAAGCGATCATGCAACGGCAGCGTGAATACGGTGTTTCGCAAGTCAAGCGTCTGAAAACATTGGCGGATGCCCGTGTTATAAAAGTTAAAGCGACACTCGCCGATAAGATCGTATTTTTCATCACCAACCCGTTTATCAGTTCGCTCCTACTTTCGTTGGGGCTTCTCGGTATCTTTATAGAGATTCGTTCACCCGGTTTCGGCGTTCCCGGTTTTCTTGGTCTGCTTTGTGTCGGTCTCTTCTTCGGGGGGCACATGCTGACACAGATCGGTGCTGGATGGGCATTTCTGCTTTTCTTGGTTGGAATTGGATTAATCGCTTTGGAGGTCTTTGTGATCCCCGGCTTTGGTGTTGCTGGAATTTTGGGTATTGTATTGATGTTGGGGAGTATATTTTTTGTTTTCGACGAAGCACACGATTTTAGCACCGCAGTCCTATGGCTCTCAATCTCTGTGATTTTGACTTCTGCCTTGGTTCTTTTCGCCGCGTTTTTCTTACCTGAAACACGGCTGTTCCAGCGGTTCGCGCTGTCAACAGTCATGGATACTGAGATGGGATACCACTCCTCAAGTGCCGAAGATTTTCAGGCATATCTCGGACAATCGGGCACCGCCTTAATGCCGCTGCGCCCCTCTGGAACAGCGCGAATCGGTGATAAAAGAGTGGATGTTGTTACCGTTGGGGATTTCATCGCACAAGATAGTAGTGTCAGAGTTGTCGAGGTTGAGGGTCCTAAAGTTTTCGTAGAGGCAGTTGAGGATGCATAATTTTGTTGTGATTACTTGATAGGTTTGGAGGGACAGTTATGTGGTTTCTAATTTTCCTCATCAGTTTTGGAATTCTATTGGTATTTATTGAACTCTTGATTCTTCCAGGATTTGGGGCGGCAGGCATACCCGGGTGTCTACTTATACTGATAGGTGTCAGCATGGCGTGGTGGAAATTTGGTTGGCAGACCGCACTAACTTCTACCGGGATAACGCTGGTGCTGGTCATTCCGTTGGCGATAATCGGGTTATCGCTCCTGCGCAGAACCCCCGTCATTCAAACATTCATCTTGAATACAACCGAAAATAAGGAAGCTGGGTTCCAAGCCCCACCTTCGGAATTGACAAACCTCGTCGGGAAATCTGGGAAGGCACTCACGCCTTTGCGACCCGCAGGTGCCGCATTAATCAATGGACATCGCGTTGATATTGTCACACAAGGCGAATTTGTCGCTCCCGAAACAGATATCGAAGTAATTTTTGTGGAAGGAACTCGCGTCGTCGTTCGTAGCTTACAATAGAAGAGTTATCACTTGTCAGTTAGGGGCTTGTGGTGTCAAAGTTTCCTATGGGATCTACAACAAAACTGAATACCACAGCAAAGTTACTGAAAACTGATAACTGAAAACTGACAACTATTCGTAGGAGGCAGATAATGGATCTATTTACAGGGGGAATCGCCCTTGTTGCTCTAATTGTTATCATCACGTTCTTTTGGTTCGTTCCTGTTGGACTTTGGATCGCCGCTATCGCAGCCGGGGTTCCGCTCCGAATCTTTGACCTGATCGGAATGCGCCTCAGACGCGTGAATCCAAATGTTATTGTAAAGGGGTTAATCAGCGCACACAAATCAGGTTTGAAGTTAATAACTTCCGAGTTAGAGGCACATTACCTCGCTGGCGGAAACGTCCTTAACGTTGTCAGCGCGCTCATCGCAGCAGATAAAGCAAGAATTGAACTTAATTTTCAACGCTCCGCCGCTATAGACTTGGCTGGACGTGATGTGTTTGAGGCGGTTCAGATCAGCGTTAATCCGCGAGTGATTACCACGGCGAGGATCAGTGCACTCGCTTTAGATGGTGTTGAATTGATAACGACTGTCCGTATCACTGTCCGGACGAACATCAATCGGCTTGTCGGTGGTGCAGGTGAGGAGACGATCATCGCGCGGGTCGGCGAAGGTATTATCAGTGCAATTGGTGCCTCTGAAACCTACGAAGATGTACTTGAAAACCCGGACATCATCTCTAAGACCGTATTAGATCGAGGACTTGATGCGGGAACCGCTTTTGAAATCCTTTCTATTGATATTGCTGATGTCAATGTTGGCAAAAATATCGGTGCTGAACTTCAAGCGGAGCAAGCCGAAGCGGATCTTGTTGTCGCACAAGCGAAGGCGGAAGAACGGCGCGCCATGGCGGTAGCTCGGAAACAACAGATGACCGCGAACGTTCAAGAGATGCGTGCAAAGGTGGTTGAGGCTGAAGCGGAGGTCCCCCGCTCCCTCGCGAATGCGTTCCGTGAAGGCAACTTAAACGTTACAGAGCAGTAATCCTGATACTATAAGCGCGGGCAAATTATCGCGCGACTATACCTACCTTTTGTAGGCGCGGCTTGAAACCGCGTCTACGGAAATACGATGTCAATGGAGAAAAGTAAATATGACACCAACAATTGTTGCGATTATCGCTGTTCTAATACTCTTGTTTCTAATTACGCTTAGCTGGCTCGTCCCAATCGGGTTGTGGATTACTGCTATTGCGGCGGGTGTTAAGGTCGGAATTTTCGATCTCGTTGCGATGCGCCTGCGGCGTGTCCCACCGACTACGATTGTGGAACCACAGATTAACGCAACGAAGGCAGGGTTAAGCCTGTCTCTTGATGATCTTGAAGCACATTTTCTCGCCGGGGGACGTGTCGCAAGTGTTGTCGCCGCACTTATCGCAGCGGACAAAGCGAACATTGAACTCGGCTTCGCACAAGCTGCCGCAATTGACCTCGCGGGTCGGGATGTCTTGCAAGCCGTTCAGGTCAGTGTTACACCGGAGATTATTGATATTCCCAGTACAGATGACGCGAGTAGCGGCATCACCGCTGTTGCGCGCGATGGTATCCAGTTAATTGTGAAGGCACGCGTTACGGTGAGAGCGGATATTGACCGGCTCGTCGGCGGTGCTACCGAAGATACTATCCGGGCAAGGGTCGGTGAAGGCATTATCACTACGATCGGTTCATCCGGAAGCCACAAGGAAGTTTTAGAAAACCCAGTCCGAATTTCAGAAACAGTTCTTGATAAAGGCTTAGCCGCTGGAACCGCATTTGAGATTCTGTCTATTGATATTGCAGATATAAATGTCGGCGAGAACGTGGGTGCCAAATTACAGACCGATCAAGCGGAGGCGGAACTCAAAATTGCACGTGCAAAGGCTGAAGAGCAACGCGCTCGCGCACAAGCGGAAGAAGAAGAGAATAAGGCACTCGTTGAAGAAATGACAATCAAACTCATTGAGGCTGATGCTGAAGTGCCGCTCGCGATCGCTGACACGCTTACCTCCGAAAGAATGAGCGTCATGGATTATTATGAACTCAGGAATATCCTCGCGGATACCGAGATGCGACAGTCTATCGCCTCGCCTGTTACTGAAGGACAAGAGATAGACACAACGCGCTCTTCGCACTCACTCGGACTTTCATAGCAGTCACTGAAGGGAAACTATAACACGGGTCCCTAAAGGAGAAATTGATGGAGAGTCTCATTCAGTTGATAATACCCCTCGCTATTGTGATTCTTTCACTCGTTGTAAGCAATTCGCGGCGGCGGAAGGCACAACAACAGAACGCTGAGAGAAGAATCGAGGAGAATACGCTCCCTGAGAGTGACGGCAACGCATCACCACCGCCTTTCATGGAGGATTTTCCGTTTGCAACAGAGTTAGAGCAGATGATGACGCAAGAGGACGAAAACGAAACGGAAGCGGTGCCAGCGGCTTCTGAAGAACCGGAACCGCCTGCACCACAAGAGCCAACTCAGCCCGTTGAGGAGCCACAGCCACAACCGCCGCGAGTACCTGTGAAATCCCCAGCCGGGATCCGATCCATCCCTGCTACGTCACTGCTGAATTTGTCGCCTCAAACATTCCGTCAAGGTATCATTCTCAAAGAAATCTTGGAGCGTCCCCGATCGCGGCGAACGAGGCGGAACAGATAGGGGCATTTACACGGGACTGACTAAATTGCTGTACATCTATGCTGAGGTGCGTTCTCTGTTCAAGTCCATCTATTTCTCTAAGTCCTGAACAGGAAATATCGGATTTTAAATGAAAACCCGCCTCTTTTACAAAATTGCCGTTATTACCTCAGTTTTTCTGCTGTTTACCAGTTGTTCCCGCCGCCAAAAAATTACAGAACAGCAGACACCTTTCCACGCCGAGATCCCCTCTTATACTCGGCATCTCAAGGGATTTAAAATTTGTCTCGATCCAGGACACGGCGGGCAAGCACACATCTCTGATTACAAACGCGGTCCCACAGGTGTTCGTGAGGCGGATGTCAACCTACAAGTCGCCCTTCACTTACGGAACATGTTACAGGAAGTCGGGGCTACCGTTGTCATGACGCGTGTTGATGATGCTTACGTGAGTTTGGCGGCACGGAGCCAAATCGCCAACGACAGTGGGGCTGATTTTTTTATCTCACTTCACCATAACGGCATTGATAACCCAGAGACGAATTATACCTCTACATGGTATCACGGCGATGCGGACGACTCGCGCCAGAGCCTCGACCTTGCGCGATATGTCCAACAAGGGGTTTCGGACGCGCTGCGATTACCGAGTTCGCCAGCAACAGGTCTCTTTTCGGATAAGTTGATGGCAGCTTCTGGGTTTGGTGTTTTGCGGTTAACGAAATGTCCAGCGGTCTTATGCGAAGCATCTTTTCTCTCAAACCCAGATGAAGAAGCGAGGTTGAAGAAGGACGACTACCTCAGAAATGAGGCTTACGGCTACTTTCTCGGTGTTGCCCGTTATGTTGCCGCAGGGTTTCCGAAGGGAGTTTTGGTAGCACCACAACCTGAGACTATTATCCAGACCAGAACGCCACAACTTCAGATTCGAGTCATGGATGGACTCCACGAACGCGGCGCGTGGATGCTCAAACGCCAGCAGGTCTTCACGAACTCTATCCGAATCAAAATTGATGACGTGAGTGTGCCGTATCACTACGATCGCGATACGGATATAATCACTGTCGCTATTGAAAAACCGCTCGCAAACGGTGTCCATTTTGTCCAGACTGAATTGGTGAACTATTATGGTAATCACAGTCTACCTTCGCGGCAGTGGTTTAAAGTCGCACCCGCGGCGGTAGAACTTCGCCTTAATGCTTGGACGGATACGCTTCCGGTTGGTGGTAAAGGTTATGTCGGTATTTCTGTAACCGCGCTTGACGCTGAGGGAACACCCATTGCTGATGGTGAACCGATCTACATGCAAACGTCAAACGGGACATTGGCAGAGACCCATCAATTATCAAAGCGCGGTTCATCGAACTTCTATCTCTACGCACCTGATTCACCCAGTACGGCAACTGTAGAAGCCGCTTATGGTGAAAAGCGGGCATCGTTAACGGTTAACTTTACAGACACGGATATTGCTATTGTGCAAGGGCAAGTTTCTGACGCGGATTCTGGAGAACCGCTGCGAGATGTACAATTACAGGCTGATCCGGGGTTAACCGCAACCACAGATACTAATGGACACTTCTTCATCACAACCGATCCCACGTCGAAGGCTCCAATCAAAACAACCTTATACATTTCCAAGATGGGTTACTATTCCCACAAACGCAAAATTGACCTTATCCCAAATCAGGCAACGGTTGCGCATACTAAACTTCATCCTATTGCAGGCGGAGCATTTGCATCAACAGTCATCATTCTCGACTCACGAAGTGATACACCTACCACGGAAAAATTGATCGAAACATTGAGAGAATTACTTGAACTTACTGGGGCAAAGGTCTACAATATTCATACCCCCGGACAAAGGTTGACCATAGCAGAACGGATACGCCAGATTAACGCCATTGAAGGGAGAGGATATTATTTGCAAATTAACCATACACAGTGGCGTAAAGATGAACCGCCTTTGATCGCAGCACACTACCGCGGTAATCAAGGGACAGAAACATTTCTAAAACGGATACTCGAACAGTTCAACAAAACACTTTTTCAGACACCCATTGTCACGGTTCAAGATCGGACGACTCCTGAAATCCAGCAGACAAACAAAATGGCGATGACCCTTGAAATCCGATCCTTAAATCAGCAAAACACTTCTGCCGTGGAGGAAGCACATGCTATTTTTTTTGGGGCATGGGCTTTCCTAAAATCAGATGGCAAGATTGATGCAGAAGAGCAAAAACGTTTTATGGCATACCGAAAAGAAATCCAAGCGTATTCTTCTGATTAGATAAAAGCGCGTAGCTTGGAACGAAGTGGAATGGTTTTCGCTTGAGTATTTCTGCGGATTTCTTCAGGTTTACGGGAAAGCATGTCAAAAGAGCAACTTATCCGAACGAACCGCCAGGAAAAGTAAAAAATGAATATCGTCTCTCGAATCACAAATCTACAACTCAAGCATCCGTTCAAAATTGCCCGCCGTGCAACAGACGCATACCGACAGGTGATCTCGGTAGAGATTGATGGTGGCATCGGTGAAACAGCACCCGCACGGTTTTATGGTGAAACCGTTGAGACAGTGAGCATCGCATTAGAAACCATTGCCCCCGCACTTCCTGACAACCTCGATGCAATCCATGATGTAATGGCAACTGTCGAAACGACGCTCGGCGGCAATTACGCCGCGAAATCTGCCATTGATATGGCACTACACGACCGACTCGGCAAAAAACTCGGCGTTCCGCTCTACCGACTCTGGGGTCTTAACCCACAAAAAACGCCTTGCACGTCCTTTACCATCGGGCTTGATGAACCTGAAGTGATGGCAGAGAAAATTCGACACGCTGAAGCGTATCCGATCCTAAAGGTCAAACTCGGTACACCTCGTGATATTGAGATAATTGAGACGCTCCGCGGTGTAACAGATAAACCCATCTACGTTGATGCGAATACGGCGTGGACACCGAAAGAGGCAGTCCGCAAAATTCGTGAACTTGCACGCTATGGCGTTGAATTGATTGAACAGCCAACAAAACCTGATGATCTGGCAGGACTCAAATTCGTCCGAGACAACTCGGAATTACCGATTATTGCCGATGAAAGCGTCAAACGCGCGAGTGATATTCCAACACTCGCTGAATGTGTTGACGGCATTAATATCAAACTCGTCAAGTGTGGAGGACTACTTGAAGCACATCGGATGATACACATCGCTCGCGCACACGGCTTGCTTATTATGATCGGTTGTATGATAGAGAGTTCTCTCGGTATCACCGCCGCTGCGCACTTAACACCGCTCGTAGACCACGCCGATCTCGACGGCAACCTGCTCATCACAAACGACCCGTACACAGGCGTAACCCTTGATAATGGTAAACTGATACTGCCAAAACACCCCGGCATCGGGGTTATGTGAAGAATATTCGCAAAATGTTATAATATGTGTGGCGGTTAGGTTGAGGTGATTGGATAGGTTAATCATGGAAATAGGATTAGAAATAATAGTTGCCATTCTTATTTTCGCTCCAATAACTGCTCTTGTTATTCTCATACATAACTTGACGAAAACAATAGGAAAAAACAAAGACGATAAAGAATACTTAGAATGTGTTTATTTAATGATCATTCTAACGACATTACTAATAATCCTAAATTACATAGGCTGAACATCAACTAACCAAGTGTAAGAACTCTTCCATTCTGAATTATGGATATTATTCCATTTTAAGTCCAAAACGACTTATTGCGTTCTTTTTTCTACACAAACTCTAAAGCTGGTTGTTGCTAAAAATTTTACTCTCAGGATATACACAACCGCTAAACAAAATGGAGAAATCTAAAATGACAAAATCAAACCGAAACGTCCTCATCACCGGCGGCACCGGTATATTAGGAAGTGCCGTCACCAAAGCCTATCTCGCTCAAGGTGATACTGTCGCGGTTACCTATCTGTTTGAAGAAGAGGTCGAACGCTTCAAACAATATAACCCTGACCTCAGTGAAGACGTTACTTTCCTATTTGCGAATGTTACCGAGGAAACCGAAGTTCAGAAGACCATTGAAGAATTCGTATCCAAGTTTGGATCATTGGATGTCTTGATAAATATTGTCGGCGGCTTTGTCGGAGGGATACCAACGGCAGAACTTGAAGAGGATAGATGGGATTTCATGATGAATCTCAACCTCAAATCGGTTTTCCTCTGCTGCAAAACCGTTATTCCACGCATGACAGCACAAAGTTATGGGAAGATCATCAACGTTTCCGCACGCGCCGGTTTAAAAGGCGAGGCGGGTTTGAGTGCCTATTGTGTCTCGAAAGGCGGTGTCCGCACTTTGACCGAGTCGTTAGCCGCTGAGGTGATGGATTCAGGGGTAAATGTCAATGCCATTATGCCGAGCGTTATGGATACCCCCGCCAACCGGGAAGCCATGCCAGACGAAGAACACGATCGGTGGGTAGCCCCCGCAGATGTCGCCAAAGTGATCTGCTTCCTCACTTCTGACGATGCTACTATCATCAACGGTGCTGCCATCCCCGTTTACGGCAGAGCCTAATCTACTGACTCTTTGCACGGGCGGACTACAATGTCCGCCCGTTCCGTAAATCGAGAAAAGAGAACACATTTTCTATCCCACCTGTTTTCAACTCCCGATAGAAACAGAAGATTGGTAAAAGAAAAAAGCGGCATTTTAAACCTGCCATAAATTCCAACGTCTTATTAAGTGTTTAGATTTTAAACGCACCTTTCGCGTTGCACGGCGTGTTAAAGGCACAACTACAAATAAACGTGCCTGAACGACTTTACCTTTCACTTGACAAACCAACTAAACCCAACATTTTAACATATAACAAAAGGAGATATTCCATGAACCAATTGGAATTCTACACACTGGCGAGAAGTCTTTTTGTCCCTTCAGAGACCCAGGCATCTCACTTTCAAAAACTGATGGTTGAGCGTTATCACGTGAACGTCTCAATTGATGATAATCGGTTAGCAACAACAGAAGTAGATATCGTTTTCAGCAATCCAAATAACGTTCCTGTCGGTGGTCTTTTTCTTTTTCCACTACCGGCTGGCGCGAAACAAAAAAATACCGAGATTCGCATTAGTGGCAATCTCACGGAACCACAGTTGCTGAGACAACAGAAGTTAACCGAGTTCTACAAACGCATTCTTCAAGCGCAAGACTTGCAAATCCTACAGACAATCGGCACTTCCGCATTGCAAGTAGAGATCCCACCGATTCCTGATAATAGTGAATGTCGCGTTCAGATTAGATATTCTGAACTTGTTGAGAAAACCGACGAAAGTTTAGTGTACACGCATCACTTGCGAACCAATCAGCTTGTCGAAAGTTTCTTGATGTCGATAGACATTGAAGGTGAGGACGCAATTGGCGACATTGAGTCCCCATCGCACGACGTTACGGTTACGCAAAACTATGCAAGCGTAAACATGGCCTACTACGCCTCTAATGTCGAATTAGATTCGGATTTCATCTGTCGCTATGCGTTTGTCGATGATGTTTTTAATACCGATAACGTTTTTAATGAAGTAGAACCGGTCCGGCGGGACATACCTATGGATAACGCACCGCCATTAACGCTTCACAGTCCTACTTTCGAGCGGAAGAGGCCCGTGCGAGTCATGGAATCCTTTGCGTACAGTGCAATTGTTCCGACATCAGCACAATTAAACCCGCCCAACGGCGATGCTTACCGCGATGTCTTCTTCAAAGGACACGGCACGAACCCCTTTATTGATCCTGAAGACGACAACCAATCAACTTTTGGTATGGATGCCGATAGCGCGTCCTATTCCGTAGTGCGCCGTTATCTCCGAGATGGCTATCTGCCACCGATAGAAGCCGTACGGGTTGAGGAATTCGTCAACGCTTTTGATTATGACTATACACCGCCAACAGACGACACTTTCGCACTGCATCTTGAGGGCGCACCTTCAAAATTTGGTGAAGGCAAGCGACGCCAGTTGCTACGCATCGGCATCCAAGGACGTGTTGTTCCTGATGTTGATCGCAAGGATGCGGTGCTCACCTTCGTAATTGATGTCTCCGGTTCAATGGGAATGGAGAATCGGTTGGGGTTAGTAAAAAAGGCATTGCGACTTTTAGTCAAACAACTCCGTCCCGCCGACAAGATTGGCATTGTCGTTTACGGAACAAACGCTCGGGTCGTCCTACCACATACCAGTGTGGTGAATCGTGAACACATCTTGGAAAGCATTGATTCTCTGTGTCCAGAAGGTGTGACAAATGTTGAAGACGGAATTCACAAAGGGTATGAACTCGCTCGCAGGAATTTAGACAGCAATTGCATCAACCGCGTGATTCTCTGTTCAGACGGCGTTGCCAACGAGGGTGTAACATCTGCAGAAGTACTACTCAAGCAAATTCGCAACTATGTTGATGAGGATGGCATCTTCTTAACCACAGTCGGCTTCGGCATGGAGAATTACAATGATGTCCTGATGGAAAAACTCGCGAAGAAAGGCAACGGAAATTACGCCTATGTGGATACCCTTAGCGAGGCGCGTCGTATCTTCGTCGAGAATCTCACCGGCACGCTGCAGATTATCGCGAAAGACGCAAAGGTACAGGTCAAGTTCAATCCAGATACCGTCAGAAGTTTTCGGCTGCTTGGCTATGAAAATCGCCAGATGAAACATGAGAATTTCCGAAACGATGATGCGGATGCTGGAGAGATCGGATCCGGACACAGCGTCACCGCACTCTATGAAGTTAAACTCAATAAGGGTGTTGATACAGGTAGACTCGCGAAAGTCTCTATACGGTATGAAGACCCCGATACACAGAAAGTAACGGAGGTCAGCGAGAAATTCCGTGTTGAAGACCTTAAAGACCAGTTTGAGGGAACTTCACTGGGACTTCAGTTTGCCGCCACCGTCGCGCAATTTGCTGAAATTCTACGAGAGAGCGTCTGGGTGAAAAATGGTTGTCTAAAAACTGTCCACCAGACGCTTAAAAGCATCTTACAACAGCATCCGGAGGTTATTGCGAGAGACGGAGACCAAGCCGAGGCACGAGGCGAAGAATTACTGGCACTCGTGCGTAACGCCGAACAAATTAAGAAACAGGAACAAGTAAGTTAGGGCATCCGACGTATGTTCCTATCATTGACGAAACGGTTTTCTCAGTTGCGTCTGCACAAGCCGCTCTAAAATTTGCAGGCGCAACGCCGTTTCAACATCCACAACTTCAGGTTTGCCAGCGAGATTATTTGTCTCATTCGGATCGTTTTTCACATCAAACAACAGATAAACTACGCCATCTTTGTTGAGCGCAGCCTTCCATTCCTGATTTAGCAGCATAATCTCGCCCTCTATCTCAGAAATTGCGAAATCACGGTGCGTCGCTTCGGCGTTCGTTAGCACTGGACACAACGATTGCCCGAACTGACGATGCTTCAGTTCACCACCTGCTATTTCAACAAGCGTTGGACCGATATCAATCCATTCCACAGGACTATCACAAGTACTACCAGTGTTTGTGCTATCGGGGGTCCGAACGAGTAGTGGGATCCGAACTGCGCCGTTGAGGAAGTTGCTTTTATAGATGAGTCCATAGTCTCCGTTCATCTCACCGTGATCGGAGGTATGCACAATGACTGTATTTTCAAGTTCACCACGTACTGCAATTGCATCAAGAATTTCGCCAATCTGTGCATCAATAAGTGTGACATTGCCTGCATAATTCGCACGGAGTCTACCGATTTCACCGGGTTCAAACGCTGGATTCATCCGCTGCATAAGCCTATCTAAATGTCCTTGCGGACGTTCTTCGGCAGGTGGGCGCGGGACTGCTGGTGGCATCTCTTTCGGATCATACATGCTGGCGTAAGGTTCGGGCGTGTCCCAAGGTTCATGCGGGCCTCCGAAACTGACCCAACAGCACCAAGGCTCCTCTCGGTCATAGTTCTGGAGGTATTGCTTCGCCTGTTGTCCGACGTAGACATCGGCGTAGTCTTCAAGTCCTAACGTTGATGGGCGCACGAGATATGGTTTCGTATTGAACCGTTCACGATAATCTGCTCGGTAGGCATCCCATAATCCTTTTTCTTCCCACTCCGCTGTCATGTGTGACAGGACGTTCGCGCTTGCCCGCGGTCCACCGATTTCATTCACATCATCCAACCCATAGGCATTCATTAATCCCTCGCGCTCACGCAAGTCCCCACCGTGTGGATGTAGATGCGTTTTGCCGAAAAGACTCGTCCGGTAACCTGCGTCTCGCACCGCTTGCATCCATGTCGGCGTTTCAGCAGGCATCTGATGCTGCATATTGTTCCAAACGCCGGTGTTATGCGGATATAAACCTGTCGCTAAGCTCAACCGTGTCGGAATGCAAACCGGCGAGGTTGTGACACAATTCGTAAATTGAACGCCTTCGCTTGCAATACGATCCAAATTCGGAGTCTGCACCCAATCACCACTGCAACCCATCGCGTCCGACCGCTGCTGGTCTGTCATTAATAAAAGAATATTCGGGCTTCCCATCTTTAACCTCGTTCAATTCCGGCTTCGGTAAAGGCGTTTGACAGTGTCTCGTAAGAGAGTGTCGCAGCAGCGAGCGGATCGTAGTCTTCGCGTGCCTGCACCATAAAACTCACCTCAGCAGTGATGAACCCCTCATAACCGTGTGCTTGCATCTTCTTGAGATAGTCAACATAATCAAAAGTGCCTTCGCCGGGGATGAGGAACTCAAAGTCCGGGGCAATACCGCGCTGATCTTTGACATGTGTATGTGCTGAAACCGCTGCCAGTGCCGACACTGTTTCTTCTGTCGGCATACCGACGATATCAAAGTGGCTGATGTCAAAGTTGACCTTGAGATAGGGTGAATTGACGATTTCCAAGAGTTCAAGCACTTTCGCTGGTGTGTCAATGATTGCACCGATGTGTGGCTCCATAGCAATCGTAACGCCGCGCGATGCACCGTAATCCACAAGTGCTCCTATCCGTTCCGCGAGGAAATCTTTGTTTCTGTCCCAATCCTCCGGTTTTCCACCGGGGGTCGTATTAACTGCAGGCAGCTCATCCCCTTGCGCAAGTTCGACTGCAAGATCAACGCCACCTTTCAACCGCCACATATTCTTCGCATGCGCATCAGGATCTGTTTCGAGTAAACTCGAATGTGCCGCGATTGCCGGTAGTGCTAAGTTATGCTGTGCTAACAGAGCGGCAATCCGTTTCCGTTCAGCGGCATCGAGCGTGCTGAGTTCAGTCGTGAAGCGTGGGATGATGGTGAGTTCAACGCCATCGTATCCGAGGTTCGCGAGATGTGGGATAGCGGTATCAATAGGGACAGTAGGCATTCCCCATGTGCTGTATCCAAGTTTCATATAATTTTCTCCTTATGGATTGAGGGAGTTACCCGTCCTTGTCAAAAAAGTGCCCCAATTGAACCGATCCAATCGTTTATTAGGAAGTCGACGCGTTGAATGAGCAAAGCGACACGTCCCATAACCGTGTTCCCGAATGCTGAACCGAAACCGATCATAAGAAAGGCGATACCGACTTTAGATACGCCAGCAATCGGACCTCGATGTTCTACGGAAAAGAAGAAATAGGTGAGTGTACAAACGACTCCAATAACCATGAGGATCGCGCCAGTAATCTCAAATGCACTGAGTGCCTCAATCCTTGAATACGGGTCAATTGTGCCGCGAATTTGTGCAAAGATGTCTGTTTGCAACGCGTTCGGAATCATAATACCTGAACTAATCCCCATCAAAATTGCGATAGGGTAACGAATCAACCAAGCGTTCCGTGACGATAGGCGCGCGAAAAATAAACATCCCATACAGATCGGTATTAGCGTTAAAAAACCGAGGCGCGCTGTTTCATCCGTTACTGCGTTTTTGATTGGGGTCCATGCGTATGGAATAAATCCAAAATAGATGGTGATTACAATAATATAGCCAACAGACATACCCACTAAGAGATGTTCTGCAAACCGATAGAACGGATTATCGCGGTAAAGAAAACTGTAGATACAGAGCGTCAAAACAGCTGCAATCCAGATGCCCAAAGTTTCCATAAAATTTTACTCCTCTCGTTGACGCTGCACAAAGAACGCAATATTTCCTATGACCACTAATCCGATAATCAAAAGATGCACTAAAGATGCGGTATTTATTCCCTTTGTTCCATCTCCGGGTGCTTCTATCAGTTTTTCGTATTCCCCGGCACCGCGAAAGCCGGACAACAAACCTACCAACTGCCCCGTTTGTAGATACGGATACATCTGTGATACAATCACCCCTGTAACCCCAGCAGCAATCTTCAAATCGAATTTAGTGTGCCCGTAAGTAATCCAACCTTCTACGGATGAACCGGCGGCGAGGTTTAAGAGCAGCGAAATTTGGTCGTAGTTCGTGATATTTTGCATCATCGGAATTTCGGTGATTGAAGTTGCTGAAAAATCACTATCATAGACGCTGGCAATTTCCGCCCCCATCCCAAGGATCACATACTCTTCGCCAGGACGATACCCGAGCAGGACATAGTCTTCACCGTACACGGCTTCCTTTTCTGCAGCGACCTGCTGCATTACCCTATCAGCAAGCGGCACAGCGTCTATATATGCCACCGCGACCCCGATAACCTTTATTCCCTTATCAAAACAGTGTTTCATGACAGCTGCAGCCATCGGCTCTGTTTCTGGAAAAGAAGAAGGTCCGTAATCAAACGAGATCATAATCGTTGAACCGGCTGGCAATGCATCAATGTAATCGTAGAGTTTCTGTGTGGGTTCAGAGACGTTGAGCGGTAAATTAAAAGGGAACAACATCGGAATAATAACGACTAAAGCGACAAAAATAAAAATAATGCGCCGATCTATGTTCATCAATTTTTCAAACATTTATTAATCGCCTCCACCTAAGTAAGAACGTTCGATACCGAGGATGATTCGGATGGATTGTGAAATGGCACCTAAGCTAACCCCTAGGATAATCCCGCGCCTTGCTGAAAGATTCGGATTATCCAAAATCCATTGGCGAGCGTTTGAGGCAACATCGGGCCAAAGTAAATCGCCAACAGGCACATTTCCTAACATCACGATTACTGCTGTGACGAGAAGCAACGTCGCTTCAAATGTTCGGGCACGAAAAGCACGATAGGCTGCAGAGGCAATAAAAAAGGCGAGCAGCGAAAACATCGTCGCGTCCATTGGGACCTGAACGTTATTAAACAACCACGCAAACGCGGGGTGTTGGGGACCAGAGGGAACGCCTGCTGCGACCATCGCTAACATACCCGCGAAAACAACAAAACTATATTGCCAATGTTCGGTGCGACGCTGAATGCGGTTCCAATGGGTTTGGATAAGTGTCACCACGGCCAAAACAAAGACAAAGGGCGAAATAACTCTCCCCCAATTTGCAATTTCTTTATAGGTTGCTTGGGAAGCAGCATGTGGGCTAAACTCCGTGAGAATCATTACAATCCCGAAGAGAAAGCAGAGCACTAAGGGGATTTTTTGTTTCATGATTAAGTGTAATATGGGCTTGCAGTCTGTGCCCTAAACCTCCTAATTCACCTGCTGTAAGAGCGTTGTGATCCAATTAATACCAGAAATTTCAAGAGCCACACCCAGCACAATCATCCCCAAAATCAGCACCTTGCCCCAATCTTGTCCCTTAAGACTTCCAAGGAACATAGGATCTTTAGAGAGATATGCTGTCGCTGCGTAGAGTTCTTCACCTATGAGCGTATAATCACACGCAGCGATGAAGAACGGAAGTTGATGTTCAGAGTCTGTTCCAGCGATCTGAATAGCACCGATAGAATTTCCGGTTTCAGCGAGGATGAGCGATTCCGCTGCAAAAGAACCTTGTAGAAATATCGCAGCAGGCTTCTCACGAACCATCATGCCATCAACACCCGCAGCGTAAGCAAACTGGCTGCCAGTAAGATAGAAAATATTTTCCTCATTATAAGCATCTGGATGTCCCTCATCAATGTAGGAGGTTTTGACTACCTCGCGAACCACATTTAGCACAATCGGATCAATGCACGGCACACGCAGCGGTGTTTCATAATCCGCTGTCCGGCGGGCAACTTGTCCTAAAATCGTCATACTCGCAATCGTCGCGACTCTCCCTATGCTCCCTAATCCTAAAACATAAAGAATAGAACGTCCCATCTCTGTCGCTCTGCCGATGGCTTCATCTACTGCCTCAAGCCCAGGAATGCGTCGGACAAATACCTCTTTGCCACTTCGCGCATCATAGATATTCCAAACAATGACTGCGGAAAAAAGGAGCATGACGATAAATAGCGCGGCCTTACGAGTATGGAACCACTCACCTGTTCCTTTAACCGGGGCAGTCTGTTCAGAATCTACAGTCGCCTCTGTTTCGGAAACAGCACGCACAACGTAGGCGTAAATGTTTCCTTTTTCAATAGAGGAATCGACATAAGTCGTCGTCCCAGCAGGCAACAGCTCACCGATTTCTTCAAGATCACCGTCTGCTATCTGTCGTAGGATTTGATAGCCGCTGATGCCAGTATCCTCAGCTGCTGCATCCCACTTAAGGGTGATACTCGAACCGTCATCGTTTGGCGTATCCACTGCCGTGACATTTGACGGTGCGGCAGGCTCTTGGCTGAACGCAGTACCGATGCTTAGGCATAAAACCAAGCAGATGGCTATCCATTGCGTTGTTTTTATCATAAATGTTATATCCTCGAGAGTGGTTATCAGTTTGCTTCGCAGTGAGAATACGCTGCGCTTTCAGTTATCAGTTAAAGAATGCCTCGCAACGTGTTAACTGAGTACTGAAAGATTTTTCGCAGAAAAATCGCACTGAAAACTGACAACTATTAAAAACATTGTGATATGGCTTCTAAAACATGCTGATCGTCCACATCGTTTCGGATGACAACTTCTCCAATACGCGTCGGCAAGATCAGGCGGAGTTTACCACCGAGCGTCTTTTTGTCTAAATACATAGCATCACATATTGCTTCTGGGGTCAGGTCGGGCGGGAACGTAAGCGGCAATTTCGCACGGTTTAAGAGCGTGCGTTGCCGTTGAAAATCGGTTTCAGAGAACATCCGCAAATTAACCGCCAATTGCGCAGCACAATTCATACCGATAGAGACGGCTTCACCGTGACGGTATCTGTTGTAGTGCGTCAGTGTTTCAAGCGCGTGGCCAAATGTATGTCCATAGTTAAGCACCATCCGCAACCCGCTCTCTTTCTCATCTTTCGCGACGACTTCTGCCTTGTTAACGCACGCGCTTGCGATCATCTCAATGAGCGTTACATCTTCTAAATTTAGGATAGCGTCGAGTTTTTCCTCAACCATTTCAAACAACGGTTCATCGCGGATGACCCCCATTTTGATAACTTCGATAAGTCCTGAACGAATATCGCGTTGTGGTAAGGTTCTGAGCGTATCTACGTCAATAAGCACCAATTTCGGTTGATGAAACGCACCGATGAGGTTCTTGCCTTTCGGATGATTAATCGCTGTTTTGCCACCAACACTCGCATCAACTTGTGCCTGTAGTGTCGTTGGGATCTGAACGTAAGAGATACCACGCATATATACCGCCGCCGCAAAACCACCTAAATCACCGATGACACCGCCACCGAGCGCAATGAGCATTGAACTGCGGTCGAGTTGGTGTGCAATCAAACTATCTTGTATCCGGGAGAACTGTGCCAACGATTTGCTTTCTTCACCAGCAGGTGCCTCTATTGTGCTTACATCAAATCCCGCATTTTCAAGGCTTTGGTGAACAGCAGGCATATATTGTGATTTAACAAATGAATCCGAAACGATAAGCACCTTTTGGGATTTGGTATGTGACGTAAGCAGTTCGCCAACCCGATTAAGAAGCGCGCCTCCGATAATGATCGGATAGCTATTATCCCCGAGTTCCACGCGTAAAGTTTTCGTCATTTTGAGGTCCTGACACTTTGTGCAAATACCCGTTTGATATATCCCATAATTTCTCCGAAGGAGCGGCCTGTTGTTTCCACCATATAATCGGCTGTTGCATAATAGGGGTGCCGTTCTTCGAGCATAGTTCTAATCTTCGTGAGCGCATCGGGGGTTTGAAGCAGCGGCCGGTGTGACTGATGTCGAACCCGTTGATAGATTTCCTCTGCTGTCGCATTTAGACAGAAGACGATACCGTTACGTTTAAGTGCTACCATATTCGCTTCTTTTAGAACGACACCGCCGCCCGTAGAGATGACGTAACTATACAGATTTGACACTTTACGGACCGCTTCGCTTTCCAATTCTCGAAAAGCCGGTTCCCCATCTTCCGCGAAGATGTCACTGATACGTCGCCCACTATCGCGTTCAATGACATCGTCAGTATCCACATAGCGCATCCGGAGGTGCATGGAAAGCCGTCTACCTATAGAGGTTTTCCCGGTCCCCATAAAACCGACAAGCACAATGTTGGGTTTCCTTTTTTCTTGAGGTTTCACCGGTTCTCCGCCTTTATTGCGACTGGTTCCGTAACTCTGTTGGGTGCGATTTAAAATCGGGTCCCCATCCGTTACTGGGAAAGGACTTACTGACAACTGATAACTAACAACTGAAAACTATTATACTGCTTTTAAAAAATATTGTAAAGGGTTTTGCATGAATTTTTGAGGTATGGTATAATTACGGCTAACTGGCAAGCCGATCGCACCCAAAAGGAGAAAGCAGATGCCACGACAACTTAGGATGGTACGTCCCAATTTGGAAGATTTACCGGCGTTAGAACTTCCAACAGGCTACGGTATGCGCACTTATCAGAAAGGCGATGAGGCACACTGGGCACGTATTATCAGTGATTCGTTTGGCGGCAGGGAACGTACTGCACAGGACACGGAGAACGAGATTACGGGCAGAGATGTTTTTATCCCCGAAGGTTTCTACTTCGCAACCCATCGTGGGGTTCCTGTCGGCACTGCTTGTGCCTGGCGGCAATCTGTAGAAGAAAAAGAGGTCGGATACGTACATATGGTAGGCGTTGTCGCTGAACACACCGGACACAAACTCGGAAAATGGGTCTCACTTGCTGTTCTCTCCTACTTTCGGGACAACGGGTTCAAATGTTCTATGCTTGACACCGACGATTTTCGTATCCCTGCCATTAAAACCTATCTGAATTTAGGGTTCATACCTGTTTATGTTGAAAAAGGGCAACCAGAGCGGTGGTCGGATATCTTTGAGAAATTGGGACTTCCGTCAATGTCAGCACAGATTCTAAACGCCAAAGAAACACTCCCCACAGAACTGTGGACGAAGGTCTCACGGTAAAAATACAGTGGAAGATCAACTCAGAATGGTCCTGCACAGCTTAGAAAAACTACCGAGACTCCAATGTCCTGATGGCTATTACATCCGAACCTATCAAAAAGGGGACGAAGCACATTGGGCACACATAATGGACAGGTCTTTTGTAGACAAAGGCAGAACCGCCCAAGATACATACACTAACGTTATCAACCAACCCAGCTTTGATTCGGACGGTTTCTGCTTTGTTGTCCACAACGACATACCAATCGGCACAGCATGCGCTTGGAATAGGGATATCCGTGGCAAACAGGTAGGCTATATTGATATGCTCGCCGTCCTGCCAGAACACACAGGACATAAACTCGGAAAGTGGCTAACCGTATTTCTCTTGTACTATTTTAGAACCCAGCAGGCGACATCCGTAATGTTAGACACTGACGATTTTCGCCTACCCGCAATCAAAAATTATCTCAATCTCGGTTTTGTTCCAGTTTATGTCCGTGAAAACCACGTACTGCGTTGGCGGAATATCTTTGAAAAACTGGAGTTTCTCCAAGAATGAGATGGCTGCTCGCGGTAAAAAACTGTTTTAGTTCACCCGACAACTTTGTTATAGCCGCGATCCTCATCAGTGGTTTCGGTTTGCGGGTCGTCGGTCTAAACGTTGGATTGCCCGACACACCTGATCCGCGTGAGGTGATTATTGCACAAGATGTGCTGAACCTCATTCACTTCACAGCACCACCACAAACCTACAACTGGCCCGGAACGGCGTGGTTTTATATCGTTGCTGCGGTAGGCAAATTGCTCTCAATCGGCGGTTGGCATCTAACGGAAGCCCGCGTCATCCTATTGGCGCGCTGTATCAACACCCTCTTATCCACTGCCACACTCTGGTTCACCTATTCTATTGGAAAACACGCGGGCAACAGACGCGTGGGACAAATTGCCGCAGGACTGCTTGCAGTCTCTATGTTGCATGCCACTAACGAATCGCGTTTCGCACTCGTTGACATTCCCGCAACCTTCTGCGTGACGCTTTTTCTCTGGCGGGTCGTGTGTGCGCGCGTTTCTTCAGCGATACTCACATTTCCGACAGCAGTGTGGCTCGGTATCATTGCTGGCGTCGGTTGCGCAGTCAAATTTACGACCATTTTCGTCTGTCTTTCTCTGTTTATTTTCATCCGGAGTGAGCATTTTTACAGAAGACTCGCAACAGTCATTGGTATTTCAATCTTAACCTTTACGCTCCTCTGTCCTTATTGGCTCATCGATCTGATTTCGCCAACGTGGAATCTCTTCTTTGAGGATTTCTGGTATGAAGCTACGCACTACCACCGAGGGCACTTCGGTCTCATTTCCACAGCAGAAGCGGGGTTGTTCCAACGGTTTGTCTATCTATGGGTGCTTTTGAAATGGGGGATGGGGTTGCCGCTTGCACTCCTCGTCGCTTTTGGGACACTGCGTGCAATTATGTTGCTTAAGGGCAAAACTGGCGGTGCTCCTATACTGGAAACACTTTTACTTGCTTTTGTTATCCCGTATCTACTATTTATCGGGATACACAAGATCAAATTCACACGTCATCTACTGATACTTTATCCGGCACTTACGGTGCTTGCTGCTATTGCCCTCGCTAATCTTCTCAAAACTACACATAGTAGTTCACCGCTTCTGGTGTCGAGGTATACTATCTTTGGAAAATGGGGAGGGCGTGTTATCGTCGGTATCGTTGTACTCTATTCGTTTGTCTACACTGCCGCTTTTGCTTCTGTGACGCTCGCGCAACCGACCCGTGTTGCAGCGTCGGAATGGATAGCCGTTCACATTCCACAGGAGGAAGTTATTGCAAGTGCCCCAATAACCTTATTCAACTGGCTTCTACCCGATTTAGATTTGGAAATAGCAGATCAAGAAGCAGAATGGGTACTTATCCTCACGCCAGAGCTTGAAGTGTTCCTAAAATATCAGCAACATCCTCACGGCTATCAAGATGAGGACTGGTACCCGATCAGCGAGATTGAATTGGAAGAGATAGTGGCGTTTTATACGCAAATCTTAGGGGAAGACAGCCCGTATGAATTGCACAAAACCTTCCAATATACGCCAGAATTCTTTGGCATCCAAATATCCGATACCGGTGCCCCGTTCCCGATGCGAGCACTTGCGCACTCTGAGATCCTGCTCTATCGCCGACGTAAATAACAACTTGCAATTCAGCGTTCTATGCGTTATACTATTTAAACCAATTTAGGGTAGCACTGTTAAGACTCGGAGTCTATCTCTGTTTCTGCGCCCCTCCCACCATTGCCGTGGATAAAACAAACTGGAACTGGAACACCCCATGAAAACGATACTCGCGTTCTCAATACTCTTTTCTGCGATCACTTTACCGGCTCTTGCAGATTTGACCGACGCGGATCTCAATCAGATACGCTTGATTGTCAAAGATGAGATCGATGCATCCGAAAAACGATATGATGAAAAGATCCAAGCGTCGGAGGAGCGTATGAAAAAACACATGACGCAACAGATAGACAGTTTGAAAACGCCTGTCGCATGGCTCGGTATTCTTGTGGCTGTGATCGCTCTCAAACAAACGCTATTGGTGGTAACAAAGAAAAACGGACTGTTCTTCCCGCATTAAAGAGCAAGATTTCCAGTCCGAAAACTTCAATGTAATCTGTGCAACATTTACATCAAGGGTGGCTTGAAATAATCCTTCTGAATCGGAACTATTTCCGATAAAATTTGGTGAAGCACGTCCGCTGCGATATTGTCAGCATCAATGATCCGAACTATTTCTTGCGGATAGTGGTCAATCAGTGGTTCAGTTTCCCGTTTGTATAGATCCCAGCGGTATCGAACGACTACTTCCTCGGAATCGTCAATCCGGTTTTCCTTCAGTGAGCGCCCGCGAATCCGCTTAAACATCACCTCCCGGTCCTCGCAGACCATGAAAATGACTTTAAAGATCGTGGTATACGGTTTTATCAATGCAGCTTGTGTGATGTTCCGTGGAATGCCATCAAGGATGAGCAGATCGCGTTCTGGCGCGTAAAGTCCCTCACGCACCTTCGTCTCCATGTAGTCCTGCCAAATTTTGATTGTAATGTCGTCTGGGACTAACTTACCGATGCCAGCATATTGCTGGAAGATTTGTCCACATTTGGAATTGACATCAAGTTCTCGGAACATATCCCCGCTGGAAACATGGAAGATACCCGGAATTTGTGCCAGCAGTTTCCCCTGTGTTCCCTTGCCAACACCGGGGGGACCAACAAGCATCACTGCTTGATAACAAAGTCCATCCGCCTCGTGTAGAGGGCTCTTATCCGTTGTCATGTCTGTTTTTGTCCTCTGCCGCCTTATGACTCTCCGTTGAGTTGACGCGCTGCGCATACGTCGCAACGGCGCGTTTATAATAGATACTACACACCAAGCAGGTGTTCAAGAATATAGAAATCCAAGCCTTCATAGTCTCGCGCTGCGATAAACTCCTGTTCAACTTTTTTATCATACGTCCGTACTTTTTCAAGTAGGTTAAGGAAGGTTCTTCGGCTGCTCAATAGATGTTTGGTTGAGATGTCGCGCGGTTGTGTTCGCATGACTTTCACATCCAATCCAATGAATTCACCGTTTCTACCGTATCCGTTCTCTTCAAGGACCCGGACTTGATTAAATGCCCGTCGCAAATTGACAGACCCGAACGCCTTATCCTGGTCGAATTTAAGTCCGTTCTGGTCGTTGAGGTGTACACTCCAAAGTTTCTTATGATGTAGGGCGTATCCCATTTCGTCAGATGGTTCTAAGCCTGCGAGAATAGCATGTGCGCTTTCAATTAATCCACCAACCCGTTCCGGCACATTACTTGCATACGCCAACCCGATAGCGTGTCCAATCGTCGGAATATAGGCAATGTCCATCGGTTCATTCGGTTTCGGTTCAATCAGAATGCGGATTTCCGCGTCGTATTCAAGTAACGCGTTAATGGCATCCAGAATCTGGCCAACCGCGTCCGCAGACGATTTTGTCTCTCGGATATAGGTGCCTTCGCGGGCAAGCCACAACACGAGGTTTTTACACCCAATTTCATTGGCAATATCCACACACCGTTTTGAACGTTCCAGCGCGTACTTCCGCTCTTTCGCAGAATTCGACGTGTAAGCCCCGTCAATTGTCTGGGGCGATTCCCACAGACGCGGGGCAACCACTTCCGGTGTTAAACCGTGATCGTCCAATTGTTTTTTTACGGTTTTTGTCTGTGCTATTAATTGTGCATGGGTCTTTTCATCAATATCAGGTACAATGTCATCGTCATGAAATTGAATGCCAACGAAACCGAGATCGCGATAGAAACTAACCTTCTCATCAAAACTAAACGATTCCCGAACAGGGGGACCAAAAGGGTCTGTTCCCTCGTGTATGTTCCATGGACCGAAAGAGAAACAGTATTCTGTCACTCCTTCAAATGATTCGCGCATCTACTTTCTCCTATACGCAGCATTCGCTCTACCTCTTCATTACTAAGGTATCACTTTGAATAATAAAACGCTCCTATAACGGTAAAGGGTACGAAAAAACTGCTTGACTTTTCTAATAAGTATAAAGTATTATTTAAAATATGTCAAGCAATTCTGCAGATATAGTCTTCAATCCAATGTTGCAATGCCACGCGTCCCGAATTAAAACGAATTTTCCTGAAATATTACCAATGTATCGTACAATCCTATCGCCTTTATATCTATTTTTTTCCTTCATGTGCGTCCTGAACCTATTTGTCTTACCCGCAGGCGCGGGGGATCCCGAAAAGGCGTCTGATGAATCTATTCCGACGCAAGAACAAACCCCGATATTAGCGGCAACGGCTGTAGAAAATTTCAGTTTTGAAGATATTTACCAAATAGAACTCAATTTAGACATACCAGCGGACATTGAAATGATTGCAGCGGAGGACGAAGGCATCAGCGTTACCCTTGAAAAACAGACACAAGCCACAAAAACAGCGCAGGATGTTCTACTTCGGAACTACTTGGAGAACATTTCCTTAATAGGAACACAGAACAGCGGTATACTGCAATTGAAGGTAAAATTGCCAGAGGCAGATACTACTGGCGAAAAACCTAACCCGTTTCCCAGTATCACGGATCTGCACACGACGCTCCGAGGACAACTCCAGTTGAAGTGTACGATTAAAACGCCTGCAGATGTTTCTGTTAAAGTCCAAGCGAAAACAGGAGATATACGCCTCAAGCGTATCCGAGGCAAGATAGAAATTGCGGCAGAAACAGGGAACGTCCAGTTAGATGAGACATTGGGTAACTACAATGTCACGCTAAAAAAAGGACGCATTGATGGGAAAATTTTGCTAACGCAAGGGCAGAATAAACTGGAGACACAAGACGGCTCAATCGTTTTGACTATACTTGACCCTGTTGCGACACCGATGGATGTGACTGCCCAAGGGGGCAATATCCGATTAAATTTACCTAAAAATTATGCTGTTGATGTTGAACTTGAAAGCGAAAAGCAGCAGATTGTTATCAACCTTCCTGCCCAAATTGATGATGAGACATCGCTAACGCTTATTAACGGTGGGGGGGCCCTATTTCGTTTAAAAGCGACCCATGCGATTTCGCTGCTACCGAGTTCACCGAATGACGAAGATACACCCGCGGATACTGTGTCGGATCCGTTTGAAGACTCTACCCAACCTGTACCGGAGATAGCACACCCCCCCGTCGTTGATGGCAATTTATTTGAGACAGTGTGGCAGAAGGCGGCGGCACTTTCGCCGTTTCAGAACGCAGATGGTGCTGGTGAACCACAGAATCCTACTGAAACGCTTCTGATGTGGGACGCTGAGAATCTATATATCGGCGTAAAAGCCTATGTCGCTGAATCGCAGCTTCCGCATATCTCACAGACACAACTTGATTCGCCTATTTGGGAAGACGAGTGTATTGAAATCTTGATTGATCCTAACCTTCAAACCGACATTTACTACCACTTTGTTATCAACCCGATTGGCGCGTTCTTTGATCAGAAAGTTAACGTCCCAGGCGCGCCTAATTTCCAATTTGCCCCCCATGATGTCCAACTCACTTTAGATCGGAAGACTCTGCAGACAGCGTTTGATGCCGATAGCAAATGGAATTCAGATGCAAAGGTCGCTACCCAAATTAACACCACCTTTTGGAGCATTGAAGTTGCGATCCCGCGTGGAATGTTGGAAAAACCCTCTAAATCAGACTTGGAAAACAACCCTGCCTTTGAAAACAGATGGTTTTTTAACATCCACCGTAAAGCATACAGCAGTATCGGCAATACAGAAGACCTTGTGCCTACCACACAGAGAGAGTATAGTTATTGGCTACCAACTTATGATAGCGAACATCCGTGGTGGCCCCACGCACCGCATCAGTATATGGGTATACTTTCTGAACGCTCTGCACCAGCGATGGGTGTATTGGACTTTGTAAAGGCACCACCGACTTCCTTAGAAACCTTTGCATCCGAGGAGAAATTTCGGGTTACAGCAATCGAAATTGAAGGTAATACTTCAATCCCAACTGCGATTATCCAGCATCATCTTCCTATTCAGCCTGAGGATACTATCACAGGTTCGCAGCTTTCATGGCTAATAGCGGAATTGCGAGATCACGACTGGTTTCAGGACGCACGTTTGGAGACAAAACAAGCGCATCTCACACCTGGAGAGCCCGGGGTTTTCCCAGCTGTCAGTGTGCATATCCAAGTTACAGAAGCTCCCGTAGGACTTGCCCGATTGGTTAGAATTGACGGAAATAGAAGTTTTCCTACACGTTTCATCCAGGAATGGTTTCAGTTGAAACCCGGCTACGTTGCTGTCGAAGCCGCGAGACGCAAACAGCAGCTAATTGCCGATTTCTATTCAAACCGTGGATATGAATTCGCAACCGTTAGGCATCAATTAGCTAACGATGCCCTTGAATTTACGATTAACGAAGGCACGTTACACGAAATTCGTTTCACCGGGAACGCTCGTATCTCGCGGGCAGAACTGCTGTCGGCTCTTAACCTAAAGACTGAAGACATTGGTGAAAAACAAAGTGCACAAACACCCGATATTTATCGCCATACCCTTGCCCGGTCAAAGATCAATCGCATGGTCAAGGAACTCCGTGAAAACAGTGAGCATTTTAAATCTGTCCGAGATTGGCGCGTCCAACGCGAGGGTGGAAAAAACATCATGATTATTGAGATTGAAGAACAACCCTTCGCTCAACCCGGAGGCTTTCCAATTCTTCAATTCAATCGTGTTCACGGGTTGATGCTCGGAGCCGGTGGAACACTCGCAACTCGCCTGACAGGCAAAGAGCAGGTCTTCGGGTCAATCAGCTATGGATTTTCAAGCAAAATATGGAACTATCACGCCGGTATCGAAAAAGGGTTCTTCAAGAGACAACCCCTTAAATTTGGCGCGAGTTTCTATAAACTCACTGATGTCAGTTCTAATACCTACTTAAATCAGGGTGATGCTACCTTGAGTGCCGCCTATTACGGTTCCGCCTTTCAGGATTATTATGAACGTTGGGGAACCCAAGGATGGCTAATCTACGCGCCCACTGAATGGAGTTTTCTTAGGCTGGAATTCACAGGAGAAAAACACGATAACCTCTCCAAATCAACGGATTGGAGTTACTTAAACCGGAACCAAATCAAGCGTGGTAATTCTCGGATTGATCGTGGGCAATTGAGAAATCTCGCTCTCGTTTTTGCATTTGATACCCGGGACCATAGATCAGCAGTCACACGAGATTTCCACACGCTGTTCTTTGCAAATGAGCGAACTCGGCGCGGGTGGCGTGCACAGTTCGCTGTCGAAATGACGGGGCAACGTTTTGGCGGTGATTACGACTTCAATTTCTACCGATTTGAAATAGCACGCTACACACCGCTGATCGGTCCACACAACCTGAACGTGCGGATTGCGGGTGATTTTTCCGATGATCCCTTGCCCAGGCAACGCCTCCTTCACCTTGGAGGAGGTTCCACCGTGCGTGGTTATGATTTCAACAGGTATGCTGGAGATAATCGCCTTCTGCTTAATCTTGAGTATAGATTCATCAAAGAGACAATCCGTAGAGATCCTGATGTCACACTTGGATGGACACTCAGCTGCTTCTTGGATGCAGGCAGCATCTGGTGGCACAATGACGCACCCTTTTCCAATTTTGAGACTTTTACCGAACGGATTAAAACCGCAATTGGTGTTGGATGTTCCGTTTTCATAGACCCGTTCGGCACAATGGCACCGTGGAGCGTCGCTGTTGAAATCGCAGAACCGCTCGATTCGTCTTTTTCGTTAAGAAATCCGGGAGTTATTTTACGCTTGGACCGTATCTTTTAGGAGAATAGTTGTCAGTTATTGGTTATCAGTTTTAGGAGTTACCAGAGTCAGAGTTTAGATTAACAAAGGACCCTCTTAACTGGCCACTGTAACTGATACACTGACAACTCATAACTATGAAAACAACATCGCTTCATTACATTCATGAGCAGCTCGGTGCGACTTTTGTCGAAAAGCATCAAGGTTGGAATATTGCTGCCCAATTCACCGATGCTGTTTCCGAACATCACGCCGTACGAAATAGTGTCGGTATTGTTGATCTATCTTACCGAAGCAGGCATCAATTAACTGGTGATGATCGCGCTAAATTTCTACACCGCATCATCTCGAATGATATTGAAGGGCTCTCAGCAGGACAAGGCACATACGCCACACTCTTAACCCATCGCGGCAAAATTATCGCCGATTTAAATATCTATGTCCTTGAAGACGCAATCATTATTGACGCTGCCCCTGAAACCGCAGAAAATCTCTTCGGTGAATTAGACAAGTACATCATCGCTGATGATGTTGAACTCTCTGATTTAACCGCTGAAACTGGCGCGATTGCTGTCCACGGCCCTAAATCGTCCGAACTTGTGCAATCTGTACTGGGCGTGAGCGATGTCGCTGCTTTGCCAGAACGCTACAACTGTGTTCGTGAAGTAGATGAACGTTTTAAACACCCAATCGTCTGCGTGAGGACAGATACTACTGGTGAAGTCGGCTACATGCTTTATACCGCTGCCGAGGCGTTGGCATCACTTTGGGAAGCGTTGATGACTGAAGGATCGCAATTTAACGTGCAACCTATCGGCTGGAATGCGCTTGAGTCACTGCGGATCGAAGCGGGTATCCCCAGATATGGAACAGAATTAACCGATGCTGTTATCCCTCTCGAAGCGGAATTAGAACACGCCATCGACTTTGAGAAGGGATGTTATATCGGACAAGAAATTGTCGCACGGATGAAATATCGGGGACATCCAAATCGTTTGCTGCGTGGTATTGAAATTGATGATAGCCCAACAGCGCGAGACGACTGCGAACTACGTCCAGGTGCACGGGTTTTCAACGCTGATAAAGAGGTCGGTTGGGTTACAAGTACCACCTTTGCACCAACACTCGGAAAAAAGGTCGCTTTGGGTTATGTTCGGATCGCAGTCACAGAAGCAGGCAATCGCGTTCAGATTGAAACATCAAATGGGCACGTTGATGCTACGGTTGTACTGCTGCCTTTTTCAACATAACTTGTAAACCTCTAAAACCACTAACAAATCAACTATAAGGAACATTCATTATGACACATAACCATTTTAGAACCCAAACCTTGTTGTTGCTGCTCTTACCCATATTCTTAGGCGGTTGTGGTCTCGCTAAGTTGTCTAATATTCAAAAAGAGGGCAATTTAGTTGTCGTAGAATCCACTCTCGCCAAAAATCTCGGAACCCTTGAGCGTTTGGCTAAGACTGGGAATACCGGACTCATTGTCAAGACCGCACGCGCCTATTCATCTTACAGCGGTTTTCTGGAAGATAAAATGGAAGAGGCAGAAATCGCTGGAGATTCCGAAACAGCAGCTGAAATGCGTTCACAAGCAATTGCACGCTATGTCCGCGCTGAAGAATACGCTTTTAAGGCACTCTCGAAATCCGATAAAACCTTTGAGCAACCCAGAACTGTTGAAATCCCCGTATTTGAAAAGGCACTCCAGAAACTGAAGAAAAAACAGGTTGAACCGCTTTTTTGGGCTGCTTACGCTATGGGACGTGGTATCAGCCTACAGAAAGATGACCCGATGCAAGTTATTGACCTCGTTCGCGTCGAGTTAATGATGCGCCGTGTGCTTGAATTGGACGAAACCTTCTACTTCGGCAGTGCACATCTTTTCTATGCTGTCTATTACGGTGACCGATCACCATCAATCGGCGGTGATCCAGAGAAAGCGAAGGAACACATTGAGCATGTCGACAAACTTAATGATGGCAAGTTCCTGATGAGCAAATTCTATCTCGCACGATACTATGCTTATCCTAAACAGGACGTGAAACTCTACAAGCAAGCGTTACAAGAAGTCATTGATGCCCCGCAAGATATTTATCCGGGGGAAGAGGCTGCCACATCGCTCGCAAAATCGCGCGCCAAACGCTGGCTTGATCAGGCTGATATGTTGTTTGATCCAGATATAGAGGAAGGAGACTCTGAATGATGATAAAAATGAAGTCCATTTATAAAGCAAACACTGCTAAATTCGCATGCGTGTTTCTATTGATTTTAGGAATGTTATGTTTACCCATAACGCATCTTGCAGCGGAATCCGTTAAGTTCGCGACGCTTGCACCGAAAGGTTCAACATGGATGAATAATTTTGAGGCGATGGGAAAAGAAATTCGCTCCAAAACGGGTGGTGAACTCCAACTCCGCATCTATCCAAACGGTGTCCAAGGAGACGAGCTTGATGTCATCCGCAAGATGCGAGCAGGGCTGCTTCACGCAGGTGCTATGACTGCCACTGGACTCGGTGAGATACAGGAAGAGGTCTTAATCTTCCAACTGCCTCGACTGTTCAAAACCTACGAGGAGCTTGATTACGTTCGGGACTACCTCCGGGAAGATCTTGACAAAGCTTTTATGGATGCCGGGTATATCCTGCTCGGTATGGGGGACATCGGATACTATTATCTATTCAGCAATCAACCCATCCGCACTATCGCCGATCTTCAGTCCCCAAGCGTCAAGATGTGGGCGCGTCCGACGGACAAAATTGCCCTCACATTCTACAAAAACGCCGAGATCGCAACTGTACCGAGAGAAGTAACACAGGTCTTATCTTCACTCTACTCGGGGCAGCTCAACACCTTAGCGGCGTCTCCTTATGTCACTGTCGCACTCCAATGGTATGATAAGTTCAAATACATGACGGATCTTCCTGTCAATGTTGGGGTTGGGGCAACAGTTATAACGAAGGAGAAATTTGATCAGTTGACCGCGGAACAGCAGAAGGTTTTGCGTGAAACCGCGGACGCGTATCAGAGCGATCTAATTCAGAATATTCGCAAAGACAATGACAGGGCACTTGAGGCACTCCAAAAAAAGGCGGGCATTCAGGTGGTTGAATTTGAGGGAGACTCCCGAGAAGCGTGGGATGCCATCGCAGTCGAAACCCACAACGCGCTCGTCGGTGAGATTTACTCGCAAACCTTTCTTGACAAGATTAACGCTCTCTTGGAAGCGTACCGAAAAAGCAAATAGATAGCACTGACGCAATGCGTTAGCAACCTTTCTCAGATGGCGCGCTTCCAAAGCGCGCCCATCAAATTTGTCTAAGCCCTATGATAACCAATAACTGACAACGGAATGCCTCTGGTTGGACGTGAAATTCATTTGTCTTTTTTCCGAGTGTGTGGTATTATATCGCTTTGAAGATTGAGGAGGGATTCAAAATTCGTGGCATCTATTAATGACATCGCAAATGAATTTATCCGAGAAGAGATTGAAGAGTTCTTGGAAGAGCCTGATGAGATAGCACTTGCCATTGACACGTTCGCGCAGGCAACACCGGCTATGCAAGACATCGCCGCTGCACTTATTGACGGCGACCATCACACTGTCGATGAATTAACAAAGGCAGCATTGGAAGAGGGCACAGAAGCATTAGAAATTATGGATGACGGTCTCATCGCTGGGATGGGCATCGTCGGCATCAAATTCAGAGAGAACTTCATCTTTGTGCCAGAAGTCCTTGCATGCGCGCGCGCAATGAAAGCAGGGATGGCATATATTGAACCGATCCTCTCCGAATCAGGTATTGAACCGATCGGCACAGTGATTATGGGAACCGTCAAAGGCGACCTGCACGACATCGGCAAGAATCTCTGCATTATGATGTTACGCGGCGCAGGTTTCGTGGTACACGATTTGGGTGTCGATACTTCTGAAGATGAATTCATTGAAGCCGTTGAGGAATATGAAGCACCGATTTTGGGGATGTCAGCACTCCTGACGACAACAATGCCGAACATGGGAAAAACAATTGATGCCTTCATTGACGAGGACCTACGGGAAGAGGTAAAGATTATGGTAGGTGGCGCGCCAGTCACGCAAACATTCGCAGACGACATGGGGGCTGATGGATACGGGAAAGATGCCCTTGCCTGTGTCGCCTTAGCCAAACAGTTTCTTCTTGAAGAACCTGAGGAGTGGTAGGGGGAACGGTTATCGGTTTTAAGGGTTGTCGAAATTAAAAAGGTTTTGGTTAAACCGTGCCTTTCTTTAACTGAAGACCGAAAACTGATAACTGATAACCAATAAACATGAAAAAAATAGATAAAGCGGAGTATGAGAAACGCCTCAATAAAATTACACAAATCTTTGAAGGGTTGGTTGTCCACGCCGATGAACAGGCAACTTATCGGTGCCCCTACAAAAACCGCTTTGACCACTGCACGGCGAAGTTCGGCTGCCGAAACCAACGGAAAATTGATGAAGGGACAGGTCTTCTCTGTGTCGGAGATGATAAATTAGATTATCGCAGTGCTTGGGAAACTGACGCGCCTAATGGGACATCGGAATCACAAGGCACGATCACATGCGACGGAAAGGTTTATCAACTCACTCCCGGAAAAACCGTTTTTGACTATGCTGATGATTTAACCGTCCAAGTACCCACCTCTTGCTTCCGAACCGGGCAGTGCCACGAATGCATCGTTGAGATTAAACGCGGAATGGACAGTCTCCAACCCCCTAATGAAGCCGAAGCCTTCCTGCGAGATAACTACCGCCTCGCCTGCCAAGCGGTCGTTCTTGATATGGATGAAGACATTGAGTTTACCCCGCTCCGGCGCACACCGAAGATCCTAACACATACCGTTACAAATGACGATGAAGCACTGGCACTCAGTCCACGGGTTACCCATAGTGATGGCGTTGTTTATTATAAGGACGAACCTGTTGACCGTTACCGTGGACATCTCTACGGGTTAGCCATAGACATCGGGACAACGACAGTGGTAGCAAATTTGGTGGATCTGGAGAACGGAAAAACAGTCTCTGTCAGTTCGTTTGAAAACCCACAACGTTTTGGTGGCAGCGATATCATGAACCGCATCACTTATGACGGTGAATTTCAGGGTGAACTGCGCCGCTCGCTTATCGCCGCACTAAACAGTGAGATCATGGAGATGTGTGAGCGACACAACTTCGTCCGACAGGAAATTTATGAAATCGTCGTTGTCGGTAACACAACAATGCGCGATATTTTCTTCAAGCAGGATGTCCAGAGCATCGGACAAAAACCGTATAAATCCCTGATTGAGCATGAATATCGGGACGGCATCCGTTCAACCACTTCGCTTACGGAAAAGACGCGCCGCTTAGGCATCCGTGCGAACCCGAAAGCGATGGTGTACAGCCTACCGTTGATTGCCAGCCATGTCGGCGCAGATGTCGCCGCGGATTTAATCGCAGTTGACATCGCCTCACAGGATGAAGTCATCATGTTGGTTGATGTCGGGACCAACACAGAAGTGGTCGTCGGCAATGCAAATCGGATGGTAGCCGCATCGTGTCCTGCCGGTCCCGCATTTGAAGGCGGCGGTATTGAATACGGGATGCCTGCTTACCCCGGTGCGATTGAGGCTGTGAGATGGAATGGCAGCGAATTCGATTATAGGACGATTGATGCAGAGACACCGCAAGGCTTATGCGGTTCTGGGCTGATTTCACTCCTGGCGGAGTTGCGACGGAACGATCAGATGAGTCCGAAGGGCGTTTTTGCAGAAAGAAAGCAGCGCATTATACCGCTTTTGCCGGAACACGGTATTACCTTCTCACGCGAGGATGCGAGTAATCTTGCGCAAGCAAAGGCAGCCAATTACTGCGGACAGTATATTGTCCTACGACATTTCGGTTGTGCACCTGAAAACATCACAAAACTCTTTTTGGCAGGCGGTTTTGCCAATTATGTTAACTTACAGGATGCAATTGAAATCGGATTCCTTGCCCCTGTTCCAGAAGAAAATGTTGTCAAAATCGGCAACGCAGCAGTAGCAGGCGCGACAGCTGTCCTCCTTTCCGAGAAAAAACGCTCAACTGTTGAAGCGTTTGTCAACAATATCGAACACATTGAATTGGAAACCACACCCGATTTCTTTGACATATTCGTGGAAGGTTGTCAATTCAAACCAATGGCATAGTCATTATCAGTTCGGATTTTCTACGAAAATCCTTTCAGTTTTCAGTTGTCAGTTACTGTCTTGTGGCAGTAACAAGGTTTGTACCTACCACAAGAGGTTTCTTAACTGAGAACTGCGAACCGATAACTGACACCTATTAAAAATGAAAAACTTTCAAGAACGTTTAAAAGTTGATGAACCGATTTTATACGATGGCGGGTTCGGTTCGCAGATGTTTGCTCGCGGCATAGAACTCGCGAACAGCGCACTCGCCAATGAATTGCATCCTGTTACGGTTGTTGACATCCATTCAGATTATATCAACGCAGGTGCCGAGGCGATTGGAACAAATACGTTTGTCGCATCACCACTTCACTTGGAAATGGCGGGGCAAGACACAGCGGATGCGCAACGTCTGACACGCCTTGCTGTCCAACACGCAAAAACGGCTGTAGAACAGAGCGGAAAAAATGTATATATCGCAGGTTCTGTTGGACCCTCCCCCGGTGCGATTGAAGCCGATAGCGGGGATACAACTTTCGGGATTCCAAATGATGACGCGAGAGAGGCACATAAGTTAGTGATCCATACACTCGCAGAAGAGGGTGTGGATTTTCTCTGTCTTGAGACGATGTTTTCCGCAAAAGAGGCAGCAATGGCTGTAGATGTCGCACGTGAGACAGGAATCCCTGTTGCGGTGAATTTGACTTACAAATGGACGAAGGAGCGGCGGACAGGTAATGTTATTTATCGGACAGATTGGGGAAATTCCCCTGCGGATCTGCTTGAGATTCTCATGAACAATGAATTTTCGGGAGATGGTTCTCTGTTGGATGCTGTTAGTATCATTGGTGTGAATTGTGGGGCTGAATCCAGACGTGATGAACATACAGGGATGCCTTATGCGATTGCAGGTATCCAGCAGCTCAGTACAGCACTCACTGAAACGGGTATTAATGGGAAATGGATGATGGCGTATCCAAATGCCGGCATGCCGAAGCTTGACGAAAACCATAACACTGTTTATACGCAAACACCAGCGGAGATGGCAAGCCATGTTCCCGCACTTATCGAAGCTGGGGCTTACTTAATAGGTGGATGTTGCGGAACGACACCGAAGCATATTAAAGCCTTCCGTGAGGCAGTTGCGTCCTACCGTTCAGCACAAGACAACGAATAATCTGTAGGATGAATGTAATCCAAAGCCGCAAGTCCGTAATGAAGCAGATCGCTTATGGGGTTTTCGCTTGGGTGTTTCTTCAAGTACGCCGCAAAATGGAGGGCGGATATACGGAGATAAACTTTCAAGCTCCAATCTGCCTGATCGAACCGCAAGGAAAGTTAAAAAGATGGAAACAGTAACACTTACCTATAAAAGACCGCCGGATCGTGTGAATCACTTTCAACAAGAGTTACTTTATCTGGACGACGATGTGGTTGTCACGTCTCAGCGGGTTAAACCGTCCTCACCGATAGTTCAAAACGGCGCGACAGTTTTAGGGGATGACTTTGCTGCAGTCTGGTTTGTGTTTACAGGGCTTTGGTATGATATCGGCAAAGTCTATAATCTGGATAACGAGTGGACCGGCTATTATTGTGATGTTCTGAAACCCGTCAAGCGGCGCGTAAATGCGGCGGGGAAACTTGAGTGTTTTGAAATAACCGATCTGTTTTTGGATCTCTGGGTAAACCCAGATGGGACTTATGAAATTCAGGATGAAGACGAGTTTGAAGAGGCGATTCAAAATGGCGCAATTGACGCTGAATTGGAAAGAAAAGCACGAGAAGTACTGAATACATTAATTGCTAAGGTTGAAGATGGTCATTTAGAATCTCTTTTGCAAGAAGTGTTTGATAGAGCGCAACTTCCAGATTTGCGGGACTATGTAGAAAAGTTACCTTAAGAATTGAAGGGGGATGAAGAGATGGCAACATTGGCAATAAACGGTGGCGAACCTGTCCAAACTGACGGTTTTCCGGCGTGGCCCAGACTCGACGCGGCGGATCTTGAAGCATTTGAAACTATCTATAACAGTAAGCAATGGGGTGTTGGTGGACCGAAAGTTCCAGAATTTGCACAACAGTTCGCTGAATTCCAAGGGGCGAACTACGGCGTTTGCGTCAATAGCGGTACCTCGGCACTCTATATCGCCCTGAAAGCGGCGGGCGTTTGTCCCGGCGACGAGGTCATTACCACGCCGTATACCTTCCAAGCAACAGTCGTCGCTATTTTGATGACGCATGCCGTACCAGTCTTTGTCGATACTGCACCGGATAGTTTTCTGTTAGATGTCTCCAAAGTTGAAGCCGCGATCACCGAAAAGACGAAAGTCATTTTGCCGGTCCATATCGCAGGCTATCCAGCAGATTTAGACGCACTTGTTGACCTCGCAAATCGCCATAATCTCAAGATTGTCGAGGATTGTGCGCAGGCACACGGTGCGGAGTGGCGTGGGCGCGGTGTTGGCAGTTGGGGGCATTTCGGGTGCTTCAGTTTCCAGTCCTCGAAAAACCTTTGCGCGGGTGAGGGTGGCATTGTCCTCATAAATGACCGTGAACTCTATGAACGCGCTTACGCACTGCATAACTGTGGTCGCACGCTGCCTGATGCTGAATTCGGAGACGCAGAACCCTTCGGCGGCAACTTCCGAATGACGGAATGGCAAGCCGGACTTCTCCTCTCCCGTTTAACTCGGCTTGAAACTGAAACCAATCACCGACATAAGAACATGCGCTGGTTAGACGGTTGGCTCGGCGAGGTACCGGGTATTAAAGTCACACCATTGGATCCGCGCGCGACGCGTGGTGGATGCCACGGCTACAAGGCGATCTTTGATTCCGAAGAGTTTGAAGGCATCTCACGCGAGACTTTCCTCCGTGCGATGCGTGCAGAGGGCATACCTATGGGATATTGGTATTCCACCCCTATGTATCGCGCCGACTTCCTCGCCTCTAATCTTTTCGGTCAGAATCTCAATCTTGATGATGTGCATTGTCCTGAGACTGAAAAAATATGTCAAACAGGTCTTTCTCTAAGCCAAAACGTCCTTATGGCGAGCGAAGAGGCTATGGAGGACATTATTAAGGCAGTTATCAAGATCCGTCGGAACGTCGTCGAACTGAAGTCGGAAACTGCTTGATGTCCCGGTATCAGCGGTTAGCAAGCTTAATTATTTTTTCCACTATCCTTTTAGTCGGAGATGACTCTATATAGACGAACCCGATAGGCAAATCTGGGCGTTTCTGTTCACTTTTACTTTCTGCCTATTTGAAACGAAAATAGTGCAGTTTGAATTTTTTACTATCCTTTTCAGCCTTGAGGGTCTCTATATAAGCAAATCGACCTAAAAAGGAGACAATCATGTCTAACGAACATGAATCCCAAAAGGAAATTCGCAAAATTCTACGGTTATTGGAGACCACAGCACGTATTGTAGAAACTTCTGCGATTACAGAACATTTTTCAGAAGGTGAGGAGCGGTGCGCTCGGCAATTCAACAACGCACTTACACTTCTAACGGATCTCGGTGCCGTACCCGCCGGGCTTTTTGAACCTCTTGAAACGGATGCCACTTTTGGCGACATCTGTTTCGCATGCCACCAAGTCGCAGCGTACGTTAAAGAAGGATGCGTTGACGATTTTGACTTCGATCACATGAAAAAAACCATTGGTGACGAACTAAAAGATGTCAGCGAGGTTGTCCGGCAATCCATGCCCTCCTTTCTCAAAGATATGTGGAGTGGGCAAACAGAAGAAGAAGATGTTAATACCGCCGAGACCGTTGAGGTTACCTCGGACGAAGATGCGGACGCGCCATCTGTCGAACAGCGTATTGGCAAACTTGAAGGACAAATGGAGACTGTTGTCGAGATACTCCAAGAAATCCGAACACAACAGGTTGAACAGAACAAAGAACTTTAAGTTATGTGTTGTTGGGAGCAGCTGCTGGGTTGTTCCCAATATGCTTTTGGCTGTCCTTTCGCGTGAAGGATTTATGATCGCAACGTGCGAAAGCAAAATCCTAAGCCGAGAAGAAGGTGGAGGTACGCAATGAAATTATTTACCTCTTTAATCTTTTTGGGCTCAGTGTTACTTCTATTCTATAGTACTGGCTGCCAATTTACATCTCCAACAGCGGAGGAACCTGTCTTGGAAAAGATTGAAAAAGCGTTTAGTGTCAATGCTGGCGGAAGTTTGACTATTGTATCGGAGTTTGGTGCAATTGATATCCAAACCGCTGAACAGAATAAGGTTGAGGTTATTGTCAGAAAAGAATCAAAATCCAAATTAGTTAAGGTGTCTCAAGAAGTACTTGAAGATTTTGAAGTGACCTTTGAACACAAGGGAGCCGATATTCGTGTTGACGGAAAGTTCAAGCAAGGTCGTAAGCACTGGCGGAAACAGTTGAATCGACTGAAAATCCATTTTCTGGTAACGGTGCCCCGACAGTACAATGTTGACTTAGACACCTCAAGCGGTGGTATTTCGGTAGATGACCTTGATGGTTATGTTCGGACAGAAACCTCGGCTGGGGGTTTACGATTTGGTAAAATCAAAGGCACAGTGTGGGGACGCACATCAGCAGGAAGTATCAAACTTACTTCATGTGATAGCGCTGTTGATGTGAAAACGTCCGCTGGCAGTATTGAATTGGAAAGTGTCGGCGGGGATGTAAACGCGAAAACCTCAGCTGGCTCCATCCGAGCGACTATGACAGCCCAACCCCAGAATGAGTGTAGTTTGCACACATCGGCAGGTGGTATAACTGTTACCCTTATCCGAGATGTTACTGTTGACGTGGACGCAGAAACCAGTGCGGGGAGCGTTTCAACCGACTTTGCAGTAGCATCGGTTATTCAAGGGAAATTTCCCAAGAATAGATTGAAAGGCAGTATAAATGGCGGTGGACCTCTGCTGAAATTGCGGACATCTGCTGGCTCTATCCGTCTGCAGAGGGCAGGAGACTAAAGATCACCAATGCTTGAACGAATACATCCGTTGTCCGAGAAATAGTCCTAAAATCGCCCAGATACTCCCCATCACAAATTCGCCGAGCATTGTCCCGAAAAAGAGGGGCAGCGTTCGGCGATACGCGCCAATCCCACCGTGCCGAATCAGTATCGACTTTATCAACCATGCCAAAAAGACTGGAAACCAGAGCCTGCCGAAGTTCCAATTCCCCGCAAGCGGATAGGCGAGTGGATGCAGCTGCCACCAGATAAATCGCAAACGCATAAAGAGCGTCGTAAGCGTCAGCGAGATACCGAATCCGAAGAATCCGAGGCGGCTCCAGTCTGTGTCGTTAGGGAGCGTCAACCAACGTTGCAAGTCGCTGAACGCCTCTTGTCCGCGCCATGTTCCCAAACTTCCATGCAGATAACCCGCATGTAGAAACGCGATAAACCCGATAAGGAGTCCGATGGCCGTCGCGCCCCACATGACCCAAAGGAGTTGACGTGTATTAATACTCCCTTTATCCGCAAGTTTAAACCCCTCTAATTGATTCGGCATCGGTTGCGATCGGTAGTTACGGGTGAACCCATAAAGGAAGGCGAACCCTGTCAATGTCGGTGCCCCAATCTTTCTGGAGCCCAAAATTGAAGTGAGGAAAAGCCCAGGACCGGCACGGTAGAAATCCATCGTCGGTGTGCCAAGTTCAGCACGCATCCGCGTGAACGCTAAAACAAGTATAAAATGGATACTGAAGAATCCAAGCACCCCCCACCACGACATCCCCGCCTTCAGACAAAACCCAAAAACGACTGCGATACTCAGCAGTAGTCCAACAAATGCGCCGCGATACCCAATCGGTTCGTTTACCGTTTCAAGATTTGTTTTCAAACCTAAGATATTACGAATAACCTGCCATAAATGTTTGTGTGTAATCCAGAGTGCGAAAAAACAGAGTCCAAAATACGCACCCAGCGATTGCATGTCAATATGCGGGTAACCGGGTGTCTGGTTCATTCCAGTCATTGCTCCGAACACCAGTTGTGCCTTCCAGAAAAGATAGAACAGCCAGCAGGAGAATGATAGGTCTAACGGCATCAAGAAACCGATACCGATAGCGTAGGGGTTTAGGTGAATAGGTGTTGATCCGATAGCATTCAGCGGTTTTTCAGTGAACATCGCTCCGATGTCGTAGCGGATAGGGATACTCGGTACAAACGGATAGAGGAAACTGACGCCGTTGAGCAGGTCGAGTCCACATCCGACCGCGAAGCCTATCCAGAGGAGCCGATTTCGATAGAAACTCGCCCCTTTCGTCATTTCAAAAGGGAGTAGGATAATCGGATAACTCAGTTTTTCGTGTTCAATCCACTGTTTACGGAGGATGACACTGAGCATCATCATGGAAAACGCGAGCGCGGAGAAGAAAACCAGCCATACCACTACAGGCGTAGCCCATGCGCGGATATGCTCGATTTCAAATAGGTTTGAGGTGCCTTCATAATAGCCGGTTAAGGCACGCCGATTCAGAACAGCGATCCAGTCCGGGATATATCGGAAAAAGAGGGATTGCCACTCGTTCTCTGGTGTTGCAAACCATGCTGCGTGTCCCAAGACGCACATCGTCGCCTGCAAAAGATCGTGTCCGCACACGACGCATGCCAAGGTTACCATGAGGTATATCGTCAACATTTCTGCTTGCGTGAGTTGCCATTTCGGGAGGTAGCGTGTTAGGGGTAGGTTGATGATTGTGACAAGGAAAAGCGTAAAAACGGCGTTGAAGAGAATCGCCATTGTGGTGGGATATTGTGTTGTCCATACTGTTTCTGTCTGAACGACAAGGTAGATATTGAGTGGCAGCGACAGGAGCCCTATCAGGATCGCTCGCCATGTGATGCTTTCAACTGAAGTGCGTGGCGGTGTGTCCATATTTATGTCTGTGAACTCTTAGCGGAATCCTAATACATTTGGTAGATTAGAATGTGGACTCAATACCCCAAAAAAGCATCTGTTTGACCGGTGGAGAAGACGGGGCATCAAGTGGAAATGCAAATTCGAACCGAAATATCCCGGCATTGCTAATCTTCGCAAACCCACCCCGGAGTCCAAATCCAATACTCCGTTTCGGGTCCATCAGGTTAAATGTCCGTTTTCCATTCCAGATATAACCGATATCGGTAAAGGCAGTCGCACTTAAGATGAGCCCAAGGTTGACGGAACGTTTGATAAACGGTTTCGCGATGAAAGTGGCAACTGCTTCAATCCCCTCATCAAGTTTTCTGAAGAGCGTCCCACCACAAACAGTTCGACTCTCAAGGCGCAGCACCATCATTTTTTCCCCGCTAAATTGCCGGTAGTCGTAACCTCGCAATCCGTTGAAAGCACCGAGGAGGACCTGACTTTCACCATGCCAGCCAAACTCCAATCTCGTTTTGAATTCTGCTACAAACGTTTGGTAAAAATCCAAAAAGCCATTTTTACGAAATCCTCTGTCAACTGTATAAATATCGCCTGTATTGAATACGTCGGTGTAGTACCACGAAGTTCGCGCCTGAAACGTTGAATTCTCAATGTGTGTTGTGAAGTATGAACTTATATCTATAAGGGTTGTGCCTAATATCCGATTCCCGCGTGTCCATCCCGCTCTGCCTATAAGATTTGCGTAGCCCTCTGATCTATCTGAACCGTATAAAGGGGAAGCGTGTCCTACTGAGAAAGCGTATTCAGATCCTACTAAAAAAACTTCCTCGCGCCCCATTCTTCTGATAAACTGCGTTTTGTGATAAGTGACACGTTTTCGTCCGACAGTAATACCAACCAGTTTGATGTCGCGATTTGATAGATCCGCCGTGGAAGGAAATTCTTTTTCAATTGGCACATACTTTGAACGGCGTGAAGCCGCCCAAAGCCCAATATAGTTTTGACGCTCTCGGTCCCCAAAGTACCGCCGGATCCTACCAGACACACCTTGTAAATTGACCTCAAATCTATCTGTTCGCTTTAATTTATGGGAAAACGGATCCATTTCAAACCATGAAAAATCACCAATTGATTCTGACAAGGTAAACCTTGCACTCCAGCGGCTCTTCAATGTGTATTGTGGACGTTCTAATATGATCGCCCATGAATCTCCTTCACGTTTCTGAATGTAAGCACCATCAAAGTTCCAATGTGAGCTGACAACACGGGGCATTTTATACTTCCATGTTAAAAGACTCTTTGTTTTTTCACCGATCTCACTGATCCGTTGATAACGGACTTCAGTGTCGTGACCGGAGCCAAATACGTTGGATTCCCGGAACCCTAAAAGAAACGTACCCCCTTGGCTGTTCAATGCCGGGTCAATTGAAGGAAGCGGAGGCGACCAGAGTTCTGTGACATTCACCTGAATCGCTACCGCATTGGAACTCGCATCCCACAATGGAACAATTTTCGCTGCTCCGATATAAGTCTTATCACGGAGTATTTGCTCACTTTCTTCCTTGTCTGCTTCTATGTAAACATCACCAACTTCAAACAAGAGTTCACGGAGAATAACGTCTTTCTTGGTCTTCTCGTTACCGGATAAATCGATTTCCCCGATAACGCCTTCGTCAATCTCAATACCGAGATAAACGCCATCAGTGAATTTCTTCACAGAGGTATGTTCTTTGTTTATGCGCGCAAAGTGATAACCATTCTCCTTATAAAAACTTATGATCGCTTCAAAATCTAATGCCAAAGCGGTTTCATCATATACACTCCAGACATCTGTCCGCATCAAGGCACGGATTTGCTGTTCGGAGAATGAATCATTACCTTTGATAACGAGACTCCGTACAGTATTTGATCCATTTCCTAAACTCGTTGTTTCGTTCTGCGAAGCAGTCGCTGTTTCTGATGAAACTTCAACGTGTATACTGATACTGAACAACGCAATTAAGCACAGAGTTCCAAGTAGGCGCGTAGCGAACCTAAAATCCACCATTATGTTTCACCGACGGTCAAGACCCCATCGTGACCCAGATTGTCGCCTCTTCCCTGGAACGAGTGGGTTCCGCGATTTGAGAGGAAACTTTCAAGGAGTATAAAGCAGACAGCCAAAAGAAGCAACTCACCCCATATTTCCCTGCCGTGTCTTTTAACGTTGTAAGCATCAGCTGCCACCGTTGTTCCATCAATTTCCACACCTGCTGCCGTTTGTGCGCCGAGGCGTGCGGCAGCTTGTTGAAGCGGAATCTGTGCCAAATCGGCTTCAGTCGCGTCAACATTCACCGCAAAAAAATCTCGTTGGAGTCTATCTTGTGTTCGCACCTCAACCTGATAGATGCCGGGACGTTCTGTCCCCTGAAATTGCAGCGTGCCATCTTCAGCAATCGGGACCACGGCACTGTTATCAGTGTTTGATCCATCATTATCTGGCGTATTGACAGTCGTTTTCAAGCGAATAGACGCTTTCCCGCCAGCACTGCGCGGATAACGCGCCGTATAGGTGTCCCCGACATGACCGCCCCATGTTAAAAGATTACGATTCGCTATGGCAGTGTAAAGCACACTCTGTTGGAGCATCGGGAGGAAATACGGGTTAACGAGTAGATCGTTTGTAACGGCTGTAGCGCGAGAGGGTCCGGCATTTGCCGTGGATGTGTTACGCTGTTGTCTGAGCAGCCCGCAGTTATAAAGCAATACGGTGCTTGTTCCGTGATTTCGCTCGACAAGAAACGGTGTTTCATCATCGAAATGTGCGATTACCTCCGATTCAGAAGTAGGGCGTAGTCCCACGCCGCTGTGAAATTGTGGGGCGTATTGCGCAGAAAAACCTTCGTTCGGAAAGATATCAAAAATAGGGTGTGCCGCTTGATACGCACGCACCTGCTGCGGTGGTGTCCACGTGAGCGGACTACCGAGTTGCGCAGGCAACCAAGCATCGCTAAGCGAGTTGTAACTATTTGCCTCGCTGGAGCTGCTCACAAAGGCTATAACACTTTTACCGTGCCGGATGAACTCTTGCAGCTGCGCATTGATCTGTCGGGTGATCTTCGGCACATCTGCAAGGATGATAACGTCGTAATCTTCAAGCGGAAAGGTTTCAAATGCGGTAGGCGTACATTGCGTCGGTAAAATCATTGTATCGGCTGTTAGCTGTCGGCTGTCGGCTGTCGGTGGGGCGTTAAGAAAATCTCTTTGCTGATTGCTGACGGAAACTGATTGCTGACGGTTATTTTTATGTGGATTAAGTGCCAATGTAAGGTATTCCGTCTCTTCTCCGACACAAAGGACACGCACCTCACCAAGGACATCCAGAGCGAAATAGTGCTGGTTGTCAATGTTGAGGCGATCCTCTGTGAGTGTAAGGGAACCGATATGCGTGCCGGGTGTAGAAAAGTTGTATGTTAAAGTCGTATTCAGTGATTCGTTAGCTGCTGCAGAAAAACTCACAGTTTTTTGTTTCTCGCCGTCAATAGACAGCGTTAGTATATTTCGCGCCAACGGTGCTACCGAATGGTTCGCGGTCGTCACATTCAATTGGAGCGGTAGATTTACACCTATTAGTTGATTGGAGGGACGGACTTCTTCAATATTTGTGTTATGTGCTTCTCCTTCGGCAACCGGAATCAGAGAAACACGCGCACCAGAACGATTTAACAGTCTACTCCAGTTCTCCCATCCGTTCCGGGTGAAGTCTGAAATGAGATAGAGTTCTTTGTTCAATTGTTCTGATTCGGCGAGGATTTCGTGCGCGAGTTCAAGGCTCGGTTGAACGTTTGTGGCGCGATAAGAGACTGCAGCATCGTTAATCGCCGCTGTAACGCTCCGAAGGTTAGGCGTGAGTTGTCGAAAAATAGGATTCGGAACATCCGACATCAAAATAAGTGCGGCACTGTCTCCGTGCCGCAGTGTATCCAGAATATCAATCGCCAAAACTTTTGCTTTTTCAAACCTGATGCCGTCAACATCTTGGTACGCCATGCTGTAAGAGTTATCCAAAACGATGACGATGTCGGTCTTCGCGCGGACGGACGCAACCGGCAGCCCGAGCGTCAAGAACGGACGCGCCAAAGCAAGCGTGATAAGGGCGACGATTGCCATCCGCAAAAGCAAAATCAGCAGCTGCCTGAGTTGGAATCGCCGCGCATTTTCACGATGCGCCGCCATCAGAAACATCAGGCTGCTAAAATCGACCGTCACAACACGGCGACGGTTCCAAAGATGGATAATCAGTGGGATACCAGCGGCGAGGAGTCCAAAAAGAAATAGTGGGTTGAGAAATGCCATCAGTAGTTATCAGTTTGCCTCGCAGTGAGAGTCGTCATGCTTCGCAGTGAGAACAGTTATAGAGAGTCGTCAAAGGAATAGTTTTTGGTCGTCAGCCATCAGTTTTGGTTTTTGATAAATGTACACCTTCTTTTAAGATCAGGACTTACGCAAATTGAGAAAATATCGGACGTTTAGACGCAAAAAGCGGTAATTTCTGTCCTTTAAACCCCCTAAATCCCCCTTATCAGGGGGACTTTAAGACGGAATGCGTAAGTCCTAAAGATGTTATCATCTCTGAAATGCTAATGGTTTCAGAGATGATTTGGGTTTATCAGGAACCTCTTTAACTGATAACTGATGACTATTCAACGATGGCAATTTCAAGTTGATTGAGCGTTCGGAAAACACCTTCGGCAAATTCCATGAGGTTATCGGATTCCACGGTGCTTCCGCCGAGTTGAATATGATTCGCATCGGCGATAGTCTGTCCGAATGTTGGATCCATCTGGACCCATCTGCCGACGTAGACTTCAGGCCAGAAGTGGTAGTAAAAGGCATCCTTTGCAAATGTGATACCGGAACAGATTCGTGCTGGAATGCCAGCGGCACGTGCTAAAGCAATGAAAAGCACAGTGTGTTCGGTACAATCCCCCGAGAGCGATTCCAAGGCAGTTAATGATGAACCGAAACCCCCACTCATTTTTTTCTCGGTAATGGCTGTATGGACCCATTGGCATAATTTTTCCGCCGCACGCCATGAATTGACTTCCCCATCCAATATTTCCTCGGTTTTCGCACGAATCGCTGGTGCGTCGGTTTGAATATAAGCACTTGCACCAAGAAACTCACCTTCTACGTCCTGAATCGGTAAATTAGGGCAGTCTTCCGCTGCAACCGTTGGCACCTGAATCGAAAGTTTACCTGCGTTTTCACTGTTTACTTCCAGTTTTTGGTAGGAATTAGACATAATGGCATCAGTGATGTTTCCTGCTGGCAGTTTCACCTCTGCTTTGAAGTTTTTTGCCTTTGGTGTAGGGCGTTTGCCGGAAGGAAGGATACGAGTTTTTAAGACGACATCAACTTCTTGAATGTCACCAAGCGCAGTTTCTTTATCCGTTTTCGTAGTTACCATAGAAAGCCCCATCATGGGTATTTCTGTTCGATAGTTCACGCCATCAGCGTCAAGCCATACTGTCGCAGTGATCCCATTCATCATATCCAAGGTCTGGTGTAAAACATAAACCTGCTTTTCTTCTGACTGGTAGGTTAAAGTCTCTTGCCCTTCAACCTCAAGTTCTGCTTTCACCGGCTTCAACAGATCGAAACTGAATATGTGAAAGTTCCGTTTCTCACCTATTTTAAGTCCCTGTTTGAACAGTGATTCTACACCTACGTGTTCAGAGATTGTATCCGGCGGTACTGGAACTTCTGATTCAGTGGTTTCACCGTTGAGCGTTGTCTTAATGTATGCCATACCATCTACGATGCGACCCTCTACCTGTTTTAAGCCGGATTCATTAGAGGTCGAGAGAAAGTGACGCGGCATTAAATCGGAACCTGTATACTCCACGCGGGTGATTTCTAATGTTATATCGGTCCCGAGTGCCTTAAAATTCATAACTATATCAATTTTGTGTCGATCCACCACCTCCTCTTGATACTCGGTTTTGTCTGTTGACATATGCATATAACCGATCTTGATATTCGACAAGGTGAGGTTGTACCAGTGTTCTTGCGGATTTTGTGGCATGTTTTCGGGGGCACGCTGTTTTTGGAATTTTTCGAGGAAGGTGGCAATGTTCGATTTCTTGGTCATTTTAAGTGGGACATAATGGTCGCCCCCATTAACAACTGTAACCGGTTTTCCGAGCCGATCGCCATATCCTTCTTTATAGATACTGATGAGGTAACGCCCCGCGGGCAGACCTGTTCGTGTGTACTCGCCGTTAGCCTCAGTTGTTGCTGTGAATTCTGTGCCGTTTATATCAACAATCTTGACTTCAACGCCTTCAATCGGATTCTGTGCGTTGCTTGTATCCGTAATTTTACCGCGAACGGTTCCACCATTTACAACCTCCTCTTGCGCGTAGATGATACTAACGGACATTCCAGCACAAGCCATTAACATTAACACGAAACTTAAACGGGCCATCTGTTATGCTCTCCTTTGCGGTCTTTTTTAACTGGGAAAAGTGTTTTGTTTGTTTATTGTATCTATAATATTATAATTATACCTAACCGCTATGCCTATGTCAAATCATTCTCAAAGCGTTACAGTCGGTAACAGCTTTGTAAGCATACAATTCTTCAAGCAAGGCGAAAAAACGCTACACTCGCGTCGCCAGCGCAACTGTATGCGTGTTACGCTGTTTTACCTTTTTATAATTCCCGAAAACCGCCTTAAAATTGCGCTTGATAAATTCGCGGAGCCCCGAAATTGTGACGACGTAGAGTCGTCCGTTCGGTTTGAGATAGTGTTTGGCATCCGCCAGAAAAAGCTGTAGAAGCTCTTTACCAACATTGGCAGGTAGGTTAGAGACGATAAGATCGAATTCGATGTCAGGAAGGTGGCTGAATCCATTGCTCAGGAGGACACGGCAATTCTTGAGTTGGTTCTGTTCCACATTTTTGCGGGTGTAATCAACCGCTACAAAGTCCTTGTCGACCATATAGACGGTTGATGTTTGGACGCATTTCGCAAGCGTGATACCGATGGCACCGTATCCGCATCCAAGATCAAGGCAGGTGTCCCCTTCTTGGATATCCAGATGTTCAAGCAGTAGACGTGTCCCGGCATCAATGCCCTTTGGTGAGAAGAGTCCCCACGTCGTTGAAAAAGCGAGGGATGCGCCGCGCAATTCTGCCCGAAACGCAATTTCTCGGGACGGAACATCTACTGCCATTTTATCAGCACTCCAAGCGTATCACCCGGGGAATTCCAGAGGAGATCAAACGCTGCTTTCGCCTCGGTGTAGTGAAAGCGGTGCGTAATCATGTCAGCAGCGCGAATCTCGCCGTTCTGTATCTTTTTTAAGGCGCGTGCAGCAATCTGTGAACGGGGTTCATCTGTCAGGATACCAGCGACGAGACGCTTGCTCATCATCTTTGAAGAGTGTAGCGGGAGCGGTGCCTGCTGATAGAGCGCAATGAGTTGAATAGTACCGAACTGGCGGGTCATATCCTGTGCTTGCTCAAAAGATTTGACCCCGGCGTATCCACCGACGCAATCTATGACCAAGTCCGCGCCTTTTCCATCGGCAAGACGACGTACTTCGTCAACCGGATCTATCTCACCAGCGTTGATAGAGACATCCGCCCCAAGCTGCGTCGATAATTCACACCGAAGCGGCAGTGCGTCCACAGTGATAATCCGCGCGGGGTTATAGCCACGTAGTACCTGCATCATCAGACTTCCCACCAATCCTTGTCCCAAGACAACGACGGTATCTCCTGCTTTCACACCGGATGAGTCTGACCAAGCGACAGCACTCGTTGTAAGCGGGAGGAAAGTTCCCGCTTCAAAACTAACATCATCAAAGAGCGGGACAATGCGTCCATCCGATGCGTTAGGCTCAGCGACAACATATTGCGCGTGCGGTGCGACGACCATGACGCGTTGTCCAATCCGATAACCTGTCACCTCTGCACCAACGGCATCTACAACGCCTGTAAGAGAATAACCCATGATTGACGGGGGGACTGCGTCTTCCATGATATAGCGTCGAAATAGTTCGGAGCCACGGCTAATTAACGTCGTATCTGTCTCCACTCGAATCTGTCGAGCATTTATCTCCGGCATCGGCACCTCTTCGAGTTGAATATTGCCGAAACCTTCTGGTTTGGTTACCTGAAGCATGTCTGTTTTACCTCCAAGCGTAGGGGCAAGGTGACCTCGCCCCTACTGCAAACGTTGAACTAAATCCTCACGTGTAACAGGTTCGTCAAAAGCCATCAGATAGATATGGAAAGTATCGCTTCTATCGGAAACAAACACGAGGTGTCGCCCGTCAGGTGAGAAAGCCGGTTGGATAGACCTGCCGATGTCGTTGGTGATTCGGCGTTCATTTTTGCCGTCTGTATCAATGAGATAAATTTCCCAGTCGCCATCTCTGGCAGAGACATACGCAATCGTTTTTCCATCAGGAGACACAGTCGGGTTGTAACAATCGTAGCGGCTCGGGTTGAAATGTGTCTCGTTTTGTCCATCAATATCTATCGTATAGAGTTGATTCACCTCATTGCGTGAGGAGACAAACAAGATGCGTTTGCCATCAGGGAAAAATGTGGGACTGCCATCGTCGGTCTCGTTGAAGGTGATGCGTTTGTGTTTGATGCTTTCTGGGGTCAGTTGTGCGAGATCAACTTCCTCCAAATCGAGCAAATATAATTCCAGATTTCCATCTGCATTGGATTCATAAATAATCTGACTGCCCGCTGGCGAGGTGCGTGGCACCCGCGCGCCGAAGGTCACCGGTAAAACCTGTCGTGTAATTTTGCTGTGGATGTGCGTCAGGTTGAACCCGGCGTAGATCGGTGTTGAACCGCTACTTTGGATAACGACTTTAACTTCGCGAGAGGATTTTGGTTCACTACTATAAAAAAGGTAATTCGGAGTCGTAAGAAATGTGGGTGAACTGTCGTTGAAATCGGTTGTGAAAGTTACGCGGCGTCGGATCCGTCCATTGAGATCCATTAAATAGATTTCACCGTTATCGGTTCGGAAAGACGCAAAGGCGATCTGTGTGCCATCCGGTGAAAAGGTCGGTGAATAGTTATCCGAATCGCCGGTCGTGAGTTGCTTCGTCCGGTAGCCATCTCCAACAAGTTCAATGATTTTGCGGAGTGTTTCGGGGTCCGAAGTACTCCGTTGAACGAGTTTGAGCACACGAAACGCTGAAGTTCTGTCCCCGAATCTGAGATAAGTCCGGGCCAATTCCAAACGTGCTGCGATGCGTTCTTCAGGTTGCGCTGCATAGAGTTGTGAAGCCTTTCGTAGCTGCTCAACTGCGTCGTTGTACCGTCCCAATTCGTTGTAGGCTTTTCCTAACAATAGCCGTGCCTTCGGTTCTTCGGGTGCTGTTTGAATAAAAGCCTCTAATCCGTCAACTGCCGCTTGTGGGGCTCCGGTACCCAAGTGTTTTTCGCTCTCTTTCAAGATAGCCTTGTTATCTTGACACCCAATCACCAAAGCAATGAGGAGCGTACTACAGAGCAGAAACTTGAGAACTTTTAACGAAGTTTTCCAACTTAGATTGACTATCATAAAAACCTATAGTTAACGTTTGTGCCTTCTACGTCTACCGCGCCAGCCATCGCCAATCGCATAGAGCCAGCATAAAATCCCTTGGATTGAACCGCTGATCTTCAGTTTCCAAGATGGACGGTACATTAACTTCTCCCCATCGTCAAACGTCCAGATATGAATGGCGTATCCGCGGGACTTTTCTGAACCTTCTGTATTGTCCGTTGTGGTTTCCGTTTTCGGGATAGGTTTAAACCGAACTAAATCGCGCCACTCCTTTACTGGCATGGAATTGAGATAGAAAATACCGACTGCTGAAGCAAATATTAAGAAGATAATAAATCCCTTCAGGAATTGTCCCAAGTATAACTGACCGAGCCCCGGCAGAATAGCCGACAGTACCATCGCAACATAAGAAGGCGTAGGAGCAGGCGCACCTTGAGGGTTCCTGAGATGACTGGATTCAGTATAAGCAGTTGTCGGTTCTGCCATGAATTAAGACTCCCCTTGTGCGACAAGATAGACACCGATGCAGATGATCAGAGCACCAATTATCCGAACCTTAGGGATAGATTCTTTGAACAGCAGCCAAGAGAACAGGATGGACAGCACATAGCCAGAGCTTAACATCGGATACGCGATACTCAGTTTAATGCGCGACAGGATGATCAACCAGACAAGCGTCGTAAAGCCGTATATCGCTATCCCGCTGAGGACATAGGGATTCAGGAATGCTTGTGGCAGCTTGCTCAACGCGTCCCGAATGCTGTTGATACGACCTACTATGTTCATACCGTGTTTGAACAGGATTTGCCCTATTACCGTTAATAGGACATTAAAAAATAGCAGTATAAAGTCTTTCATACTTTTATTATATCACACCCGTACACTTTTTACAATTTTTAACTGAGTGTTGTCCAGAACTGTTCAACTTTCCATAATTTTGTTCTTTCGTTCAACAACGCGCTCTCACTGTAGGAGCGATCTCCGGTCGCGATCCGTTGACTTTGCAAAACGCTCTTGCTAATGGATGACTGCTGATAACTGACAACCATTTCTTATAGATTGTAGAGATACGTTACTTTAACCACAACAACTCGATTTTCCAACGCTAACGCACGATTCAGACCTGTGCCAACAGGCGCGTCCCCCCAGGTTTCGTTGTAGGCAACGAACAGATGGCTTTTCGGGCTATATTCCCATCCGAATAGAAGGCTGAGCAGATAGTTCTCATGAATTTCCGCAGATAGCGGACGTTCCCGACTCGCTTGCGCGAAGATCCGCAAAAACGATTCACGCGTAAATAAATAGGTCGCACGCAATGAACTGACAAAAAATCTGCCGTCAATAGCACCTTCCAGATCAAGACTCTGCGCGTAGCTGCTATCTAACTCTATCGAAAAATTACTCAGTGGGCGTAAGGTAGATTCAAGGGTGAGGCTCCGCTGCTTGCCCGCCTGTTGTCGACCAAAATTAAAATAGTCAGAGAAGTCTATTTCAATACCGATCGCTATCGGGTTTGTAGAGTTCGTATCAATCGAAAACCCGTATCCGTCTGCTATAAATATCTCAGTCAGTTCTACTTCTCGGCTCCGGTAATAGTATGCGGTAATATCGTCTAAAAGGGTTTCCCTGAAGTCCATCCCGACGTAAACATTGACATTCCATCTGAACAGATCCTCGTCAAATTCGGGTGAGAGGGATAGGTCTGGGTTCCGTTCTCTCCATTCGCTGAAATATTCTGGCGTATAAAGACTTTGCGAGAGGCGGGTGGTGATGCCAGAGAAAAACTGGCGATTGCCCCAGTATGGAGAATAAGAGGTGCGCATATAGGCACGTTGCCAGCCCCGGTTTCGTTCTTTTCGTAAAAATCCTGTCTGGTTAATCTCAAAGAGCGGCGCGACGCGTTCAAATCCGATATTGCTGCTCCAGAGGTAGTTCCGCTGCGCGAAATCAACCGTGTATGCGAAATTATCTTTATCCTCTCCTGGATGGAAACTCCCAGCGTATTGCCCCGAAAGATGATATGTTTTGCCAAGCGCAAGATTCATATCAATGCCACCGACTCTGCTGTGTGTCCAACTATCGTTAGCGTCCTCCGGTTGTTCCTTGTTGACAAATAGAATCCCGACATTTGAACGTTTGAGAATATCGCGTTTAATTCGGATGGCAGAAAACCATGCCGTCTCTTTTTTGGATGAAGTGTTCTCAGAGAAACCGAATTCACCCGTTTGGTTTCCTAAAACGCCAATGGAATACTTCCCTACCTTCCCGGTAAGTTTGCCACCCCAAAGGATATTCCCACGACTCCCGATACGACGGCTGAACATTAAGTCATAAGGTGTTTCAAAAAAACTGTTCCCTTCAACGAAAAACGGACGTTTCTCTGGAAAACGCGTCGGGAACCGAGTCAAGTTAATTTCCAGTTGATCCGCCTCAACTTGTGCGAAATCAGGGTTTACAGTAACGTTCGCCTTCAACGCGCTCGTGAGGCTGTATTGGACATCCAAACCTGTGCCGAGTTGACGCTCAATATCCACATTAGCAGCACCGGCGGCACCCCCTAAGGCATACGGCGTGATTTCAAAGTTTTTCCCCGTTTCAATCCCCTGAATCCCGACTATATGTCCTAAATCGGACATCCGCGTAACCACACCCGCTTGTGTTAATTGTTTCCAAACCGTTACCTCGCTTTTCCGTCGGTTTGCTCGTTCTACATCAAATCCCCAGATCTGTGTCGGTTTGTCAGTAAATCGGAAGTTGGAGAACGGGATTTTAAACTCGGCACTCCATCCGAATGCATCAATACTGCTTTCAACCCACCAAATTCCTTTCCAGTTGGAGTCGCGTTGGGTATCCTCATATCGGTAGTTATCACTCTGGACACCGCCGGGGGTCGTTGCGAATTTGTAGCCAGTGCGATGGTCGTGATGTGGATCGAGAAAAAAAGAGATGACATCTGAGGCATAGACATCGCCGCGCCGTGTCATCCGATTCACAATTTTGTCGGGCTCGGCATCGTAACATCGAAATGCGACGTAGAGGTTATGAACATCGTAAGCAATTCGGAATTCTGTGTCGTCCGTTGCGGGGACACCGCGTGCGGGTTCAAGTTGAATGAAACCGCTACGTGGTGATGCTTGCTGCCATACAGCATCATCCAGCACGCCGTCAATCTGTGGCGGTTCACCTTCGATGCGGTAAGCCTCAACGACGTGTTTACCTGTCCCTTCGGGGTGTGCAAAAAGAAACATTGGATATGAAATGGTTAGCAGTAGGACAATTATGGGTCTTAGCATACGCATAATTATAGTAGAGATACACTGTCTTGTCAAATTTTGTCATTTTTCCATTTATGCACCTTTTCTGCTCCAAAATTGTCTCTTTAACAGGATAAAGTATGTTCCCTGACATCTTCTTAATTAGAAGCTTTTAATTCATTTTGCTTCTTTCTACCTAATACCAATTCTGATTGATGATTCCTCTTATAGTAGATCTCGTAATTACTTATACACTCAGTATCGGTGCGGTTAGGAAACCGCACCTACCGGGGGGCGAAAGTGTGTATTTATTTTTGGAATTTACTATAATTCATTTCGCAATAAGTAGTTATTGACTTGACAAAAAGTGCATAAAATGGTAAAATATACGTATATTCTAAGGATATAGGAGTATTTTATCAATGGATTTAATCAAAGTCATGGAACGTTTCCCAAGTCAAGAATCTTGTATTAAGTATCTTGAAAAAGTTCGTTGGGGTGCGAATCCTGTTCCCTGTCCACATTGTGAGAGTATCCACACGGGAAAACGCAACGAAAGTGGGAAAGTTGGACGCTGGAATTGCCACGACTGCCATGCATCCTTTAGAGTAACGCATGGTACAATCTTTCATGATACGAAAATACCGCTTCAAAAGTGGTTTCTCGCGATTTCACTGGTAGCAAATGCCAAGAAAAGTCTATCAAGCTATCAATTAGCACGTGATTTAGACCTAAATCAGAAAACTGCATGGTATATGCAGACACGTATCCGTGCGGAGATGGCAAAAAAGGGAAGTGCGTTACTACAGGGCATCATAGAAGCAGACGAAACCTATATCGGTGGCAAGCCTCGCAAGGAAAATAAACGCGAGGACGATAAACCGAATAAACGCGGTCGCGGTACAAAGAAAGATGCCATTATCGGAGCGGTAGAACGTGGTGGAAAAGTCGTAGCACGGCTGGCAACCGATCTGACCGGTCGCGGTATCCTGAATTTCATTCGGGAAGTTGTCAATACGAAAGAATCAGAACTGATTACTGATGAATACCGTGCTTATTGGGCAATAAGTCGAGAGATGAAGCATACCGTCATCAATCATCAAGAGCAGTTTGTAGATGGTGATATTCACACCAACACTATTGAAGGCTTTTGGAGTTTGCTAAAACGCGCATGGTACGGTTCACATCACCATTATCAGACGGGGTATACTCCTCTCTATGTAGCCGAGCAGTGCTATAAGTATAACTACCGCGAACAGAGTATCTTTTGGAAGTTTGTTAGGGAGAGCGTTCAAGTGGGGGGGGGGGCAGCCGCGTGAACAAACTCTATTATGGCGACTGCCTCACCGTAATGCAGCAAGAGATGAAGGCAAACAGTGTAGATTTAATATATCTCGATCCACCTTTCAATTCCAATCGTGCTTATAACGCTATTTACAAAGATGAAACAGGGAGACCTTTACCAGATCAGATAGAAGCCTTTTGTGATTTATGGACACTTGATCCTGATCGAGAAAGAGCAATTCGTGAACTTCCCAAACAAATGTTAATGTCTGGAGTGGATGATGGCATCGTCAGATTTTGGCAGGCATGGATGAAGGCACTCACGAATACAAACCCAAAACTTCTGGCATATCTATCATATATGGCAGAGCGATTACTGCAAATGAAAATAGTTCTCAGACCAACTGGAAGCATTTTTTTGCATTGTGACCCAACATGTAGCCATTACTTGAAAATATTCATGGATGGCATTTTTGGAGAAAAAAATTTCAGAAATGAGATTGTTTGGGCATATACGAGGATGTCGGCAAAGGGACAACGCCAATTATCTCGCGCTCATGATACGATTTTCTGGTATTCAAATGGAAGTCAATGGTGTTTTAACGTTGATCCAATTCGGTTACCGTATGCTGAAGGCAGCAAAGCACGGGAAGGACAAACACTCAATCGTCTCGGAAGTGGTTATTCAAAAGAAGGTGTCACTAAACTTAATCCTTTAGGTAAGTTCCCAGAAGACTGGATTATACATATACCTTATTTACGTGGAAATGAGCGTCTTGGCTATCCGACTCAAAAACCTTTAAGACTGCTTGAACGTATTATTTTGGCATCAAGTAACGAAGATGACATTATTTTTGATCCTTTCTGTGGCTGTGGAACAACTCTTGAGGCTGCCCAACAACAAAATCGTAGATGGATTGGTATTGATATTGCCATTCATGCGATCAAACGCGTAAGTGCCGTTCGTTTACAGGAGCGTTGCAGATTAGTAGAAGATCAGGACTATCAAATCACAGGTATTCCTCGTAGCGTAGAAGGCGCGAAAGACCTTTGGCAACGTGATAAGTACCAGTTTCAGAAATGGGCTGTAGAAATGGTTGATGGCTTTGTAACAGCACGTAAAAGTCGGGACGGTGGTGTAGATGGAAGACTCTACTTCCCTTATGACGAAGACCTAAAAGCGATGAAGTTAGAAGTAAAGGGTGGTGCAAGGGTGGGTATACAAGATTTACGCGCACTTGCGGGGGTGATAGATGAAAATGATTATCCACTCGGTGGTTTCATCACGCGTAAGACCCTCGGACAGATACAAAGACAGAACTTTCAAGACTTCTGCCGAACTAAAGGCACAATCACCATTGATAGCAAAGAATATCCTCGCCTACAGGTTCTCTGTATAGAGGAAATCCTTGAAGGCAAACGCTTTGATACCCCACTGGTACGGGGCAAATCAACAACTGACCAAATGGAATTATTTGACAATTAACAAGTCAATAACTACTTATTGCGAAAATTAATAATTTATGAAACACCCTCAGTTAACTGAATCACCTCTAATTTCCTTCTCTTATGATTTCTAATAGTGGAGCTGCGTGTTCAGTAATTCCCACCGACGATTTGTGCGATGCTGAACGTGTTCGTCGGGTTGAGAATGGAAAGGATGCTAACAATAACTGTTTCCTTTCGGTATTTAGTGCGTCTACTCTGGGTATACCAAGGCGTTTTCTAATGTCATCAAGTTGGAGAAGCACCTCATCTCGCGTTCGTGCTTCAAGTAAAACATCCAAGCCAACTTCCTTAAGTGAAAATAAGGAGGCGCGTGCCATTCGTTATTTTTAGGCCAGCATCTGTTGGGCGTAATATGGAGAGCCCATTGTTTGAAACGGAATAACCCCCTTAATCCCCAATCATAAGGGGTGGGGGACAGAATTATCGGATTTACACGATTATACTTCTTATGGTTGTAAATCTATGTCAATTTCGGGTATCCCGGTTTCAATGTATTTTGGATTTGGTTTGATGTCGGGAGGATAATGAATCTCCCAAATTTTGAAATCGGCGGTAAGATCTGCGTCAGTGGGATAAATGGGAACAAAGACATTTGGTATATCTCCGCGAAAGTACAGCCGAATTGCAAGACTGTCCCACCCGATGGGCGGAATATAGTAGGCTGCTGTAGGATGTTGAACTTCATTAAAAACAATCAGAATACCACCGTGTTCATTTTCCGCTTCGACGTTAACACGTCCTTTGTTAGTGATAGCAACAGCGGGTAAGAAAATTGTTTCACCTGTTTGCAGTTGTGCTTTGACAGACAATGTATTTTCGGAAACCAAGTCAAAATCAATAGATTTCAAAGGGATATTGGTTTCGGTGTCAGGAGCTGCTCGATATTTCATATCTTTCGGTGGCTGCTTATGAAGTGGAGTGATAGTAAACCGGATGTCTCCGTCTTGATTACTACCAAGGCTGGAATAATAGTCCGAATTGAGAAGAGTATCTTGTGCGTCCAATATAAGATGGGTTACTTCATGGGTTTTTAGGAATTCCAACGCCTCTTGTAGTGTGTTCGCACAATGAACATGGCGATTGTAGAGATATATCCAATGCTGGATATAATGATCCTGGTCAACGATAGTCTTGACACCGCCGATGACATTGATGAGACTCCCATAGTCCCAATTTCCGGCGACAACTGCTGTATCTGGCAGATTGTCTTTAATCCAATACAAGGTCTTTGTAAGTTCGCTATTGCCGGGTATTGCCCGGCGCATCTTTGTTGCGGCATCCAAGGTACGTTGTGCGTGTCCTCCGACAGGGGACCAGAATAGAATGAAAGCGAGTAGAACGGCGGTGATAGCTGTCTTTAAGAGGATCTGTGGCATCCTCTTTTTTAGTTGTGTGCCATAAAAATCGGCGAGAAATAGGATGAAGTCTGTGGTAAAGACAGCGAGAGCAGGTCCGATAAAGAAGTCATAACGTTGTGCATCGCGCGTGAGTGCTGCCCAAAAGAGGAGCCAAGTGTAGAAAGCAACATAAACGATTTCGTTTTCAGCTGTGAAATTTTTCCGCCATGCGAGTGTAAGTATTCCGAGAGTGCAGGTGGCGATCCCTACTCCAAAAATCAAATTACCTACGCCGGTCCCCAAAAGCCCGTCCAGTCGACTTCGATAAAAGGCAGTCAACACGAAAAGAGTGAGTGGCCCTGCCAACAAAAGTCCTCGAATTTTCCAAAATCGGATGACCGCTGTAGCCACTCCGAGACATCCTAGTAGAAAGACGCTACCGTAACGTATCATCCAATGTTCAATCGAAGGGTTATTCAGTTCTCCTACGCTTTTCATGAGTGTGTTCTGACTCAACGGAACAGTGGTAGCAGCGAAGTTGTCAAGTTGCATGAGGATGTAACCGATTGCAATAGCAAAGCTGCTCAGCGTTATGCCAAGGGCGAGAGTGCGGGCCTGTGGACGGAGTTTATCCGCAAATGAGGTTTTTGTAAGTAGGAGGTGCCGGAGTAAGCGCATCCCTAAAAGTACAAGGGGCGGTACGAGCATAAAGGCGGCAACGTATTTTGCAAAACCGTATCCGTTGCGATAGACAGGGGAGGCAAGGTAAAGTGTTGGCACAAAGGTGCAAACCCAGAGAACGTATCGTTTGAATCCGTCTTCCTTTTCAGAGGTGAGAAACCGCCAAAGTTCCACAAGCATAATAACACTTAAGAAAACACCGAACCCCTCCCAGGAGAGACCGCCGAGAAAGACAGAAAAACCACTGGCGAGCGTCCATAAAAGTTGTTTACGTGGGTGTTGCGTTTGTAAGGATATAAGATAGGTGATGACTGACAGAATCCCTATCATCAGGCACCATGCATCTCTGTCACTGAACCCTGTGGTACTCCGTTCAATACTGCCAGGGAGAGTTGCCAAAAGGATGCCTACAATGGAAGAAAAGGTGGTCCCGAATGCCCGCGAGAGAAAAAGACAGAGGATACCGAGTCCAATGCAAAAGCAGGCAACTGGGGTATAGAGGGCGACCTGATAAAGCGACACTTTCGGAAACAGCGACTCAACTGCTTTGTGTGTATAGGCAAGAATGTATCCATAGAGATTAAGAGTTTGTCCTAAATCTCTACCAAGAGGCAGCCATCGGTGCATATCGCGTTCAGGCAGTTTTCCGTGTTCGGAAATGAGGTGTGCCTGCCAGTAGTAGAAATAGGCATCTGTTCCGGTAAACTGCCCCTCTGGGATGTTTGAGGCGCCTTGGATGCGGATAAGAAAGGCAGTGAATAGAATAAGAGTAAAAAGAGTAACAGTACAGAGAGTTCGGATGTTCATTGCGGTTCCTACTCATTGGGTTCATAAATAAATTTTAGGAACGTTTTGTCGGTAGTAAACGCGTAGAGGATTCTATTGAAGATCCTTGGGTTTTGGAGGGCGACCCAGAGGATACCTTCAGATTTTCCGTGTTTTTCAAACAAGGCTTGTATCCATCGGACATCGGCATCCATCAACTCGGATGTCAATCCGGTAAGCGGAAAGTCAAAGACCGACATTATTTGGCGGATATTTGACATGTCAGGTCTCTCCTTTATTTCTATACCGAAACGATGTTTCATCATAGCTTGGAATGCTGACGACCTACCGAGCGGTCCACCGCGTTGGTGTCCTTCGGTGCGTAGATATTCCGGTTTATCACCACCTCGTTTTACTGCCTTGAAGATCCATTTTCCTGTTTCTTCATAGTGAACGATGAAATGCTCAAGAGTCGTTACCTCATCGAGAGTTTGGACCCCAAATTGCTCGGTATAGTATGTGAGATATCGTTCCTTGGGTGGCAGTATTTTGTAGAGCGTATCCTCCACGATCTGTCCATCTGCATTCACAATTTTCGAGAATTTGGGCGGCAGAGACGCATCTGGATGAGCTTTGATGAGGAAGTTTTTGTATGTGTTACTTCTGGCGAGTTCATTCAGCGTTTTCAACTCTGCATCGAGAAGTTCATTGGCAAACTCTTTCTTAAGGGTATCAAAAGTTTCCTTTTCAAGAAGCGTGAACTCGCGGCGTTCGTGTTCATAAGTCTCTGTGTATCCTTGCAAAGTGTAAATGCAGGAAAATAGGAGGCAAATCAATAAGAAGCGTTTCATAACTGTAAGATTCCTTATTTTAGGGAGGTATTCTCGGTGCTTTGAGCATCCATTTTTCGTTTCCGGAATTTCTCCATTCGCTCCCGGAATTTTTCCATTCGCTCTTTACAACAGTCACAGTCCTTCTTTTTTGATGGGGTGTTCACTATCTGGTTTGTGGTGGTACCAGTTTCCAGATTTTCAGTACTAACCTCTGTCGTGTCTATAGTGGACGATGGAGAAGTTGTAACATTCTGCTTATAAAGCGGGCGCGCGTCGGTTGCGTATCCGATACCAATGGCACAGATAACAAGAACAGCGAAGCTGCAGACAATGTAGAAAATGTGCTTATCTTTCATTTGCGTCTGTTTCCTTGCTTGGTTGAAGGAAGCGTTCGATGTGTGTTGCTACCTCCGGGTCAGATTCTTTAAGCCTCTGGAGTCCATCTTTGGGTCCGTATTGCGTTAAGGTTTGCATGGCAGTGGTGAATCGCTCCGGTGAAAAACGTTCACGGAGTGTTTTTTCAAAATCTGCGTTTGTGGAGAGGTCCGGGCTATCTGCATCTGCGAAGATGTTCTTCGTGAGTTCTGCCTCAAGTGCCTCAGGGGATTCGGATATCGGTTCTATATTGGTCGGGGGTCCGGTATCCGCGCGTGGTGCAGAGGTAGGGTCAGTGCTTTCTTCGATGCCATCGATGGTGCCGAATTCTGGCGTAAAGGTAGATGTCGTCGGAAGTGCTGCAGTGTCTATATCTGCCTCTATTGGTGTGGATTCCAAAAAGATACTGGCGGCGTTCTGACGGATATTTTCAACCCAATCAAAGTCTCCGACGTGACCATTGAACTGTTGACGAGACCAGATATAATTCGATCTGTCTTCGTCCTGCCGCCAAAACGCTTGGAGAAGTCCGACGGTATCAAGTTCAGGATTCGCAAGTGCAAGTTCCGCAACCTTTTTACGCATTTCGGGTTCATAATCGGCAGCATCGCCCACTGTAAACCGTTTGCGAAATTCTTTTTCCTGGAGACTTCTACCAGAACTGAGGCCCTGTGATTCTAAGAAGTCCCACCAAGCTGTAAGATTCACACCAAATGTTCCCTCCTGACTTTTGAGATATTCAAGGTATTCGGGGGAGTTCAGAGCTTTTTGAAGTTTTTGGGTATAAGGATTACTATCATCTTGGAGGACATCGAGTAATACCTTGCTCTGTTCCACCTTTTCTTCCACAGTAAGGGGATTCTCCTCCTGTAGTGGTAGGGATTCTTGTGCTGTTTCAGTAGCGTGTGGTTCAGGTGTGACGGTTTTGTATATCACTATCGGTAGTTTCTCTTTCGACTGGAGCATACCCCAGAGAAAAACACCAAGTATGACGAGGATAAAGAGAGAACCGATAGCATAAACAAGTCTTATCTTCATCTCATTGCCTCCTATTGAACTTTGGCACTGGTGTGCCTATATGGGCACACCAGTAGATTTATGGGTGCTGGTACCTATTGTTATAGCATATAACACCCGTCATCTGCTATGATAGTGACCAGCGCTGTCATAATTAGGCTATGGCAGTGCATCGCTGCGCTCGGTGTCTATCACACACCAGCGTAGCACCTCTGATAAAATAGGACGCTGCCCAGACGCTGAAGTGCCGAAAAAGCAACTTTTCAACGTCTACAGGTATTCTACAAAAAATATGCGCATTTTGTCAAGCATTTTTTTTCAAAATAGGATATAATAGTCCAAAACAACTCAAAAAGCACTTCGCAAAGGACACGGATATGCCCAAACGCCTCAACCCAAAAAGGATACATCAAGCCTGCCTTTTACACTTCAAAGGCGAGACGCTCACAGACATCGCGCAGACTCTTGAGGTCAACCCTGCCACGCTCTCGCGCTGGCGAACCACAGAGATCTGGCAAAACTACGAAGCGAAACTCTTGGACGAATGGCATGAAGAGACGAAAGCAAACGAAAACGCAGCACCCTTAATTGTATTTTTATGGAATTCATGTCCCTTTTGTGAAGCGTAGATATTTAGGAATCTCATTTTAAAACTTCCTTCGGTATCTGTGAACTTTCCGTGAACTCTTCAGTGTTTCGAGAAATCAGGCTAAATTGTTTTTTCAATCTCCCTGTCTTTTCTATCCTTACGAAAACTTCCACCAATGCCGGAAGAGCACGAACGAGACAAAAGACAACAGCAAAGGTGATAAGTATCAGACTCACTTGCTGTAATAAAACAGGGGTCCGAAAAACATAAGTGGTCGCGAGACCTATAAACGCAAACATTTTGACTGTACCGTAAAGGGCACGACTGATCCGCGAGCGTGTGAGCGCGTGTGCCCACCCGATTTTAGGAGTGTTCACAAAAGCCCCTTGCAAGCAATCCGTAAAAATTCCACGAGTCATAACTGCGATTGGGATCCACACTGAAATGTGTCCTACAGCGGTAAAATATATCCAAAAAATGTTCTCAATCACCCTGTCTGCAATGGTATCTAATAATGCCCCAATCGCTGATGTTTCATTACGCTTGCGGGCTACAATTCCATCTACTGCATCAAGTATAAAGATGAGAGCGATTGTTGTAATGAGTGCCATATCTAAGATGGGATGTACTTTGAAGAACGGAATAACAATGAAGGTTAATAAAAGACGACTGAGTGTTATGGCATTTGCTATCACGGACCTAATTCCTCCGGTATGTCACAAGGTCTTTTGGATGTGGTTTACAGTCGGGGGATAGTGAATCTCCCAAACTTTGACTTGTGTTAGAATTTTCTGATGTGGGATAGAGAAAAACAAATGCTCCGCTGTATGTATTCCGTAGAAACAGACAAATGGCAAGTTTGTCTCAACCGACGCGAGTTGATGTTGCTCATAGCCTATTTTTTTCAAGCGGCACCTCAAAGTGATATACTAAGGTAATTTTATTAATCCACCCGTGTTTCACACCTCTTATAATATAGAGACACAATTTTAGGAAAAAAAGGTGCATATGCCTAACTAATGGAAATGAAAGATGATGATCTGTGAGTAAGAATCGCGATAAGGAGATCATAACCCGTTTTCAAAAGGGGAGGGCGGTCTGAGATTCAACATGCGACACACCGTGCCACATCTGTGTTCTCAGATTTAGATGAAAGTGTCTGTTTATTTTTAGATTTCACTATATTATTGAACCGAAGGCACTTTCCAAAACATTTGAAACAAAAAAGTACGAATTTGCAACCGTCTACTCTATAATATCTGTCACACGTCACAAGCCAATATTATTGATTGGAGAACACGTATGAAAAACGACGATGCGAAATGGGTCGAACGTATCTTAGCAGGCGATGAAGGTGCCTTTACTGCACTCGTAAAAAAATACGAGAAACAAATACACGCGTTCGTATGGCGGCGGGTGAGGGATTATCACGTCGCTGAAGAAATTACGCAGGATACTTTTCTCAGGGCTTACGAAAAACTCGGTACGCTGAGAGACCCAAACAAGTTTTCGGGGTGGCTTTATATGATTGCTACCCGCCGCTTTCTCACATGGTTTGATGAGAAAACAGTTCCGATGCAGTCCTTAGACGCGATGCGTGAAGCAGAAATAGAGGCACTGCTCTACGCCCGGTATATGATGGAACAGACTGAAAAGTTGGCGACAGAAAAGCAACGCGAAGTCGTTGCGTATCTCCTTGAAAAATTACCGGCGCGTGAGCGGACAGTGGTGGTGCTTCACTATCTGAGTGAGATGAGTTGCGAAGAAATCGGTGACTTCCTGGAGATGTCACCGAATACGATCAAGAGCCGACTTCACCGCGCCCGAAAGCGATTAAAGAAGGAAGCACCTATCGTTCATGAAATTTTGGGCGGTTCTCAACACTCTGAGGATCTCATGGAGGATATTATGAATTGGATTCAGATGAACGAACCCGGCACACGACACGCCGTAAACACATTATCTCTAACTGCAGATAAGACACTCTATGCCGTTATAGGCGATGAAAGTATTTACAAATTACCCGTCGGTGAAGAAACATGGCGATTGGTTAATAGCGATTTCCTGCGTCAAGACACACACGGCAGTATACCTATCGCGGAGCACAATGGCACGCTCTACATGATTCCATCGCATGAATTATTCGCCTCAACCGACGAGGGCACAACATGGCATTCTATCGGTCCTTGTCCGAAAGGCTATACACGAGAACTTATAGTAACGGAAGAAACTTTCTATCTCTGCCTTGATAACGGTATTTTCCGATCTGATGATGCTGGCAATTCATGGACAGCAATGACCGATGGTTTACACAGTCGCTTGACAGAGCACGCTGGAATCCGTTCGTTACGGATACATCAAAGCACGCTGTTTACTGGCACGAATCGCGGGATATACCGACTTAACGCCGGGACTTGGGAACACCTGCAATTGCCAGTGGATGATATTGTTAGTGTCGATCCTGTCGTCGTATCTGAAGATCATATCTATGTGGCAGTATCGGTGAATATTCTGGAAGGCGACGGAACGCCGCAAGAGAATTTCATGCCACTATGGAAAGGCGAGAAACTTTCGTGGTGGGTATTCAGATCCGCCGATGGTGGCGATTCTTGGACAGATATAACACCTGTGGAAGCGCGAGACCTCATGCGTGTCCTTCCGCAGATAACACTGCTCGCCTCAGAAAAAACGCTATTGGTCATTGGGAAGGATAGTGGTATGGTGGTCCGCTCAACCGATGGTGGCGACTCTTGGACATATATCGAGTCCTCGGGGATCACGCCTATGCAGTTCAGTGTAAGCAGTGCCCTGACGTTGAACCAAAGCACGTTTTATACCGCTGGAAGCACGGGCATCCATCGCTCAACGGATAGCGGTCAAACGTGGCACAGGTTTAATACAAGGTTTGAAAGCCGTGTAGACGGTTTAGCCAGCCTCACGGGTGGTAAGACCCCAAATGTATCCGCTGCGCTTTACGCAAGGGTAGGGCCAAACCTCGTCAAATCAATGGATGAGGGACGATCGTGGGATGCCATCAATGTAGTATTAGAGACAGATAGACCTTCGCACAAGGAAAACCCGCCATTGATCGTTCAAGCCGTAGAAACCGACGGTGTGCTTCATGTAAAAGGAATTCGGGGCAAGTCCACTGCTATTTTCCGATTATCTAACGATGGTAATGTTTTAAGCCTTCCCACTGAGATACCGCCCTCTTTTAATTCAGCGAAACTGATGGGCCACGTGTTAGGCGGCAGGAGCTTCGATTTCAAAGACGAACGACAAATGGGGCAAGGACTCATCGTTACCATTTCCTCTACCATTGATCCTTTATCAAGCGCGTTGATACAGGAGAACCCTGATTTTGGGGCAGAACGATTCTTAAAACAGTTGATACAAGTCCAAGCAGACTCCGCATTTGCGTATGAACTGATATGGGAAGGGATGTGGGGGAACTTCGCAGTCAGCGGAGAAACCTTCTATATGGAATACAATTATAAACTCTTCAGATGGAAACCGGGTGAGACTGAATGGTGCTACACAGGCGTGGAAGAGACCATCGAACTCTCGCGTGACAACGTCCGGAGAGGTTTTAAAATCGCTGCTTCAGGGGAAACTGTCTATGTCGGTAAACGCGATGGACATCTCTGGCAATCCGTTGATGGTGGCGACAATTGGAACGACATCACGCCACATCTGCCGCTATCTATTGAACGCTTTGATCAAATTGTGTTTGCCGATGCAACGGTTCATGTCGCAACTGATAAAGGCGTTTTCAATTCAAAAGATGGTGTTGTCTGGAACGTACTTACCGATCAGACGGGTAAGCCTGTTATCATCAAATCATTAGCGACAGCGGGTAACTCGGTTTATGGGGCTAACGATGATGGTATCTATCGCCTGCAAAGTGATACAGACACGTGGGAACAGGTCGCGCCGGAACTTTCCGGTGTTGTAACTTCTCTCGTTGTTGATGAAGATACGTTTTACGTCGGCACGGAACGGCAAGGTGTACTTTGCTTCAAACGTTCGGTATAAACTTATGGCAACACTTTGGCTAATTATCCAACGAGAATTCGTCTCAAATGTCCTGACCTCCCGGTTCATGATCGGCTTTATTGTCTGCTTGATCTCGACCACTGCTGCCGTTTTTGTTCAGGTTGCGGATTACGAAAAGCGGTTAGCGGGGTATCACACTGCCGTTCAGGAATATCAGGACGAGACGCGAACATGGGACCTCTACAGCCAAATTAATCCGAAAGCGCACAGAAAACCGAATCCGCTTAGCATCTTTAACGTCGGAACGGAAAAGTCCGGCGCGGATATGGTAAGTATTGAACTCGCAACACCTATTTGGGAAAGAGAAGCACAAAAACAGGGGTCAGATAATCCTTTTCTTTCAATTTTCCTTTCTGTTGATGTTATCTTCGTCTTCAAGATTGTGCTGAGTGCTTTGGCGATCTTGTTCGCCTACAATACGATTTCGGGGGAGAGAGAGGACGGCACCCTAAAACTGGTGTTATCCAATCCGGTTCCGCGGGATGCCCTTGTGCTTGGGAAATACCTTGGCGGCATATTGTCTCTATTTCCGATTGTGGTGACGAGTTTCACTGTCGGCATCGTTATCGCTTATGCCTCTCCTGCTACTGATTTTGATGTTGGCGATCTGCTACGCCTCGTCATGGTGCTCGTTGTTTCGCTGTTGTATGTGTCAATCTGCTATCTTTTAGGGATGCTCTTATCAGTGTGGACAAAGGAAGCAGCGACGACATTGATCCTCTCAATGTTTATCTGGGGAATTCTGACAATCGTTCATTCAAATGTGGCAACGTTTGCAGTCGCGAAATTCCCGCTGTATAAATCTCAACCTGAAAAAGAGGCTCGGCAACAAATTGGAAAGATATGGGAAGATTTCAAGAAAGAACGGGCTGCCCATGTCTTCAAAATGATCGGACACGCACACCCAATTAGTGCGATTTCCTATGAAGGAGAAATCTCAGTAGGGTTGAACATGAGTTCTCCGGGGGAACTCGGATTTGAAGAGTTCTACGCGCTTAAACCGATTCACAAGATGGACACCACCAAATTTCAGGAGGTATTAGGTTATCAAGAACCGCTTCGCGTGCGCTATGCGGATAAAGCCGAGGCAATTCTCAAACGGCGAGAAGAGGTTGGCGAAAGAAATAGGCAATTTGCCAGAGATGTTTCTCGGGTATCTTTCGCGGACGCGTACCGTTTTGCTGTCGGTGCAATAAGTGGCACGGATAGGGAGAGCTATAACGACTTTATAAATCAAACAAGGCGTTATAAACGTCAAGTTGTCGACTACCTCGCCAGTAAAGACGTATTTTCTGCACGCGCATGGTTTTCAAGCGATAAGGGAACAGCAGAATTCACCGATCTACCCGTTTTTCAGCACCAACATAACGCACTTTCGGAGTGTCTCTCGCGTGCGTTAGCGGATATTTTTATCTTATTGGCGTGGAATATCATCTTATTCATGGGCGCATACCTGTCTTTCCTACGATACGATATGAGTTGAAAAGGAGAGTTGTCAGTTTTTTAGTTTGCCTCGCAGTGAGAGTGGTCAGTTAACAGTTATCAGTCACAAGAGGTGTCTGGTAACAATGCACCTCCTTCTGAAATATTCCAAGGTGGAAAGATTGTTAGAAACGCATCTTAACTGAAAACTGACAACTATTAACCGATAACTATTAAAAATGATTTGGCACATTGCGAAGAAAGAGATATATCACAACCTCATGACGCTGCGGTTCGTTTTGATGATAATCCTTCTACCGTCTTTGATGGTGGCGAACGCGCTCATATACGGCTTCGGTGATAGCGGCTATAGAGAAGAAGTCGATGCGTATAACAGCGCCATGGAAAGAAGATTATCTCGTGTCAAGGACGATACCGAAAAGAGTTTAGGGCAACTCGCAATGCGCGGTCCCGGTGAAATTTACAAGCGTCCGAGTCGTTTCAAATTCTGTGCTGATGGGGCTGATGAACTCATCCCGAACGCTATTCCGTTAGCAGAACGCTCAGGAGGCAGTCGTGGAGGAAATGATATAGCAGAAGCCTACAGGTGGAGAGAAGTGTGGACACTCGAATACCTCCCCTCAAATCATGGCAGTGACGCAACGACGCTCATCAAAATTGATTGGGTATTCATCGGTATCTTCATGAGTTTCTTTGTGATTCTGTTCACTTTTGATGCCATTGCTGGAGAACGAGCACATGGAACACTGAGCCTAATGATGTCTAACCAAATCTCTCGAGCGCAGGTGTTGTTAGCGAAATATTTAGGTGCTTTTCTTACGCTTATGGTGCCGCTCGTAATTGGTGTCCTGATGAATTTGCTGATTATCTATCTTTCGGGGAATATCCCTTTTGATTCCAGCGATTGGCTTAGAATTTTGGGGATGGTAGGGCTTTTTGCGTTGCATATCTCTATCTTTATTCTTCTGGGACTGTTTTTTTCCAGTCGGGTATCAAATGCCATTACCAGTCTGGTGTGGCTGCTATTAACGTGGGTGTGCTTAGCGTTCATCTTTCCGAGCCTGATTGGACTTTTCGTTGGCACACTCGACCCGATTCCATCCATAGAAATAGTCTCCTCACGAAAACAGGCACAATTAGCAAGTATTGAGGACGAATTTCGCCCGATGGAATTATTGGAAACAACAAAGTTAAGCGAAGCACCATCGCCTGACAACCCATCAGCAACGCACCGATGGGCGACATATTTTACGAGAAGGTACGAGACGAAAACACGCATCGCCGATGAACATGTGGACCAGCAATTGAGGCAAGTGAAATTTGCCCGCGAACTTACTCAAATCTCCCCGATAGTGTGCTTCCAATATGCAATGGAAGGGTTAGCAAACACTGGGATCGTCAGTTATATGGATTTCGTTAAACAGGTACGCCGTTACAGACAAACGTTTATAGATTTCATCAAAACGGAGGATAGGGACGATCCGGAGAGTTTACATATCTATCCTGTGCGGGAAGGGTTGTCTCAGAAACCGGTGGATCCGAATGCTATACCACGGTTTAAAGAGCGCATTTCGTATCAAAGTGTGATTTTTCCCGTTGGGCTGTTATTCCTTTTTAATATCTTGTTCTTTACTGCAGCGCAGCTGTCCTTCCTTAAATGTGATCTGAAATAAAGTCTTTTTTGACTATTTTCGCTAAATCTGCTATCATTTTTGCGATTGATGTGGTCGTAAACAGTTAAGAGTCTTTTCGTTAGTTCCGAAACCATTATTTAGCCAAAATCCTCTTATTTTTCCCACAGAAAGATCTCAAGAACTTCCACATGTCATCAGTTAGTCGCCCCATACCCCTCGCGCTCCCTACAGCCCTGCCATGATGGAAATATCCGATACTGCTTTTCGCCCAGAGAGAAGAAAAAAGCCGTCAACTGGTGTAGTCAACGGCTTTCTTTTATGATGTATAAGAGCGAGGTTATTCGTTGGGTTGTTCTTGTGGTTCGCTATTTTCGGTGTGAAAGCCCAATCCTTTAGGTCTGGGATGAAGACGCCATTCCGATTCCACTCGGTAGATATAGCGACTGCCTCAAACGAGACAGATGGAATTCGCTACCAAATGGCGTGATAAAAACGCCATTCCGATTCCACTCGGTAGATATAGCGACTGCCTCAAACGAGACAGGTGGAATTCGCTACCAAATGGCGTTCTTGAAAATGCCATTCCGATTCCACTCGGCAGATATAGCGACTGCCTCAAACGAGACAGATGAAATTCGCTACCAAATGGCATTCTAAATATTATAGAATTTTTTCTGTTTTTTGTCAAATTTATTTTTTCTTAAGTCCAAAACGACTAACTCCGGAAAAATTTCTCCCGATTCTGTGCCGCATCCTGCCAAATCACCATCAAAGTCTGACTGCTGATGGTTGATAACCGTTCGCCAAAAAGTTTAATTGAATAAATTAGAGAAAAATCGGTTTAATAATAAAGGATTGAGTGAGAATCAGTTTTCCAACAGAACGGCGAAAAGCACTTCATCTTGAATACTCGGTATAAACTTATGGCAATACTTTGGCTTGTTATTCAACGAGAATTCGTTTCAAATGTATTGACTTCCCGATTCATAATCGGTTTTCTCATCTGTCTCATGTCAACCGCTGCCGCAGTTTTTGTGCAGGTTGAAGATTATGAGAAACGCTTAGCAGCCTACCACATCGCCGTTCAGGAACATCAAGAAACAGCCCAGACCTGGGACCTCTACAGCCAAATTAATCCCAAGGCACACAGAAAACCCAATCCGCTGAGTATCTTTAATGTCGGCATGGAAAAATCTGGTGCCGATATGGTGAGTATTCAGCTCGCAACACCTATCTGGGAGAAAGAGGCACAGAAACAGGGATCCGATAACCCGTTTCTCTCCATTCTTCTTGCAATTGATGCTATCTTTGTCTTCAAAATCATCCTTAGTGCCTTGGCGATCCTTTTCGCTTACAATACGATTTCAGGGGAACACGAGGACGGTACCCTAAAATTAGTGTTATCCAATCCGATTCCCAGAGATACACTCGTGGTTGGAAAATACCTCGGCGGCATGTTATCTCTGTTCCCAATGGTGGTTATCAGCTTTATCACCGGAATCCTTATCGCTTACACTTCTCCTGCGACCGATTTCGATAGTGCTGATCTGTTCCGACTCCTTGCCGTGCTCATCCTTTCCCTGTTGTACGTGTCAACGTGTTACCTTTTAGGGATGCTTCTATCCGTATGGATAAAGGAAGCAACCACCACGCTCATCCTTTCAATGTTCATTTGGGGAATCCTCACAATCCTACATTCCAATATAGCAACCTTCTCAGTCATGAAATTCCCGCTCTATCAACCACAAGCTGAAAAGGAGGTTCTGCAGCATATTCAACAGAGATGGGAAGATTTCAGGGAAGAACGGGATGCTTACATCCTCAAGAAGTGGGAATACGAACATCCAGCTAGCGCGGTTTCTCCGATAAGCGAGGGGAATTTTTTAGTAGCGATGTACACGAGTTCACCAGAGGAAATCGGGTATAGCGAGTTCTATTATATCCAACAGATCCACATCGTGGATGTCTCCAAATTTCAGGAAGTATTGGGCTACCAAGAACCCCTACGTATCGACTACGCAAATCAAGCAGAGGCACTCCTCAGCCAGAGAGAACAGGTTGAAGAAAGGAACAAACAGTTCGCCAAAGATATCTCCCGATTTTCTTTCGCAGACGCATACCGATTTGCCGTTGGCGCGATAACCGATACAGACAGGGAAAGTTACCAAGACTTTATTAGACGGGCAAGGAGTTATAAACGTCAAGTTGTCGACTATCTTACCAGTAAAAACGCTTTTTCCGCGAGAGCATGGTTTTCCAGCGATCAAGGCGCAGCGGCGTTTAAAGATCTCCCTGTTTTTCAGAACCCACACACTTCCCTATTTCAGAGTCTTTCCCGCGCATCAAGCGATATCCTGATCCTGTTGGCGTGGAATATCGTTCTGTTTATAGGCGTGTATGTGTCATTCCTTCGATATGAGTTGAACTGAACATTTACCATAGGTATAACGTGAAGGTAGAATGATGTAAGCCCAAGCAACGCGCCGGGTTGGATATACGGAGAGGAACATTCTTGATACATCCATCCTAATCGAAAAGGAAAATTAAAAAATGATTTGGCATATTGCAAAAAAAGAGATATATCACAATCTTACAACGCTGCGGTTCGTCTTGATGATAATTCTGTTGCCCATCTTGATGATCGCCAACGCCCTAATATATGGCTTCGGGGATAATGGGTACACAGCGGAAATACGAGATTACAACCGCAAAGTAGACCAAGGACGCTTTCATATAGAAAAATATGCTGCCCAGGGTTTAGGGGAGTTGGCGATGGTCGGTCCAGCAGAGATACCTAAGCGTCCGCCCCAGTTGAAATTCTGTGCCGATAGAGCTGACACCTTCATACCCCGTTCTATCACGATCGCATATCGCATAAATTGGGAACGGCCTGAATACGAGGACTTGGTTGAAAGCTATAGTTGGCGGGAGTTGTGGTCCTTAGAATATCTACCTTCAAATCATGGCGCGGACGCAACTACGCTCATCAAAATTGACTGGGTATTCATCGGTGTCTTCATGAGTTTTTTTGTTATCTTATTTACTTTCGATGCCATCGCCGGGGAACGCATGCGGGGAACACTCAGTCTCATGATGTCCAACCCGATCCCTCGTGGACAGGTATTATTCGCGAAATACTTAGGAACATTTTTCACACTCATCATCCCACTTCTGATTGGAATCCTCATGAACCTTCTCATCATCTACCTGTCAGGGAATATCCCCTTTGATTCAGGCAGTTGGCTTCGGATTTCAGGAATGGTCGGACTCTTCGCGTTGCATATTTCTATCTTCATTTTTTTGGGACTGTTTTTCTCAAGTCGCGTCTCAAATGCCATCACCAGTTTAGTGTGGTTATTGCTAACTTGGGTCTGTTTAGCATTTATCTTCCCGAGTCTACTTCGACTCTTCGTCGGAACCCTTGATCCAATCCCATCAATAGAAAGAATATCCGCGGAAAAACGCTTGCAATTAGCGAACATAGATGATGAATTTCGCCCAGCAGAATTGGTGAAAGCAGCAAAACTCAGTGAAGCTCCTTCCGTTGACAATCCATCAGCAACGCGCCTATGGGCGACTTACTTCAGGGAAAGGTCTGAAGTGCAAACCGGCATAGCAGATGCGCGTGTAGATCAGCAATTAAGACAGGTGCAACTCGCCCGCGAACTCACCCAAATCTCTCCGACGGTCTGTTTCCAATATGCCATGGAAGGACTCGCGAATACCGGAATAGTCAGTTATATCAGTTTTGTTAAGCAAGTACGCCGCTATAGAAATACATTCATAGATTTCATCAAAACGGAGGATAAAAGTGATCCTCATAGTCTCCATATCTACCCTGTGAGAGAGGGCTTATCTCAGAAACCCGTGGCTCCGGAGACCGTACCCGTATTTAAAGAACGCATCTTGCATCAAAACGCGATTTTTCCACTCGGACTGCTGATCCTTTTCAATGTGCTCTTCTTTACTGCAGCGCAGCTGTCCTTTCTGAAATGTGATCTAAAATAAAGTCTTTTTTGACTATTTTCGCTAAATCTGCTATCATTTTTGCGATTGATGTGGTCGTAAACAGTTAAGAGTCTTTTCGTTAGTTCCGAAACCATTATTTAGCCAAAACCGTCTTATTTTTGGCTAATTGCTTAAAAGGAGTTTATCATGAAAAGGGTTCTTGTGATTTTCGCGGTGATGGGTATGCTTATCGGTTTTGTCCCGTGTAGTCAAGCCAATCCGCCGGAAGGATTAGTGCTGCATCTGAGTTTTGATGAAAGTGCCATTCAAGGTGATACGGCAAAGGATTTGTCTGAAGAAGGCAATGATGGAACGATTAACGGTGATGCAAAGATGGTGGCAGGGAAGCACGGCGAAGCGTTGGAATTTGATGGCAAGAGTGCCTTTGTTGAAGTGCCACTCGAAGATTCGATTGCCTTTTCCACTGGCGATTCACTAACAGTCCAAGTGTGGGTAAAAACAGACGATGAACCACCAAAGAACGATGGGATTGTCGGGAACTATCGTCCGGGTACTGATGCGGTTTGGATACTCTCCGTCAGCGGCGATGACCCAGCGGCTCGAGGCAAGATGGGGTTTAGCGTCCGGGATAAGGGCCGTGCCAATAGTGCTGGGATAAGGTCTCCGGATTTCCTGAACGATGACAAATGGCACCTCCTCGCGGGTGTCCGAGACCAGAAAGCAAAAAAGATCCGATTCTATGTGGATGGCAAGTTGATTGATGAAGTTGATGACAATACAAAGGACATCAACAGCGGGCAGTCCATTTGGGTAGGAGAACATCTGAATCGCTTTTACAAGGGGCTGATTGATGAAGTGAAGGTGTGGAATCGTCCGTTGACCGCCGAGGAACTTGAGCAATCAGGAAAGCAACCGTCTGATGTTGATGCCACGGAAAAACTAACGACGCTATGGGGTGCACTCAAAACAGCACACCGGTAGTGCCTTGTCTGGAATCCGGTTCGTAGTAGGGCAATTCTGCGGCGTACTCGCCCAAATGCGAAGTGCATTACTGCCCGTTCTTAAACTGGAACGGGTGATAAATCACCCTACTACGAACGGGGCCGCGTGTTGTTGCGCGATTTATCTCACGTTGAGAAATTACCGACCTGATATTTATCAGAGTTATCAAGGAGGCAGTAATAATTGCCCAAGTTCTTAGCTTGCTTAAATAACCAAACTAAGAACTCGGGCAGCTGACTCCGATTGAATGTTGAACTTCAAGTTATCGAAAAAACGCTCACGCCACCCGACTCGTCGCCAACAGCAATATGCTGGTCATTCGGCGACCAAACGAGGTTTGTGACCCCTGCTGTTAGAGCGGCTTCATAAACCGCCAGAGAACTGCGTCTGCCTCGCAATTGCCAGACGTAGATCAGACCGTCGGCACCGCCTGAAGCCAGCAGTTTTCCGCGATGTTGAAAACGCACAACGCTGAGAAAATCCTGATGCCCGGAAAGCGTAATGGGTTTGGTACCGGCCGGGCCGCGACCGGAACAATCCCACACCGTAACTTCCTGACCGCCTCCCGTAGCCAAGTATCGATTTGTGGCATCCCACGAGAGTTCTCGCACTTTCGTCGGATAGCCAGTCATTTGCAAGTCGTCACCGGTAGACATAATCCAGAAATGTACGGTCGAATCTTGATCTCCCGTGGCGATATGTTTGCCGTCAGGGCTCCACGCAATCACCAGTGATGAACCTCTCCATTCCAATCGGCGGACGGCTTCCGACTGTTGGGGGTCCCACAGCGTGACACCGCCGTAGGCAATTGAGGCAAGTTGCCTTACACGCGGTCTCCACTGGAGATCAGAAATCGTGCTCTGATGGTCGGGATATTCGCGAACAAGATCGCCGACAGCGTTCCAGAGTTTCAGCTGCCGCCCCGCGGCAGAGGCGAGTATCGGTTCTTTGCCGCCGCTCCAAGATAGGTGCTCAACCCATTCTGCGCCCCCGTCCAGCGAATGGGTTGCTTCGCCACCCGCCATATCCCACAACCGAATTTTCCCATCTTGTCCTGCGCTTGCAAGCACCTTGCTGTCTGGACGCCACGCGATTGACATTGTACCGAATTCATGCCCTTTGAAGGCATGGATAACCGCTCGACGATGCCCTTCAAAAATTGTCACCGGACCGAGGACCGACGCGGCAGCGATGTATCTCCCATCAGGTGACCACGCCAGATCAATGACGTGGTCGCTGATGGTTGCGGTCCAATTTTCGTGCAGTTGAGAGGGCTGGAAAAAGCGGTTGCTCAGGGTGTTCAAACGAGACATGCTTCAAATCCTTCAGTCAATTCGGCCCGGTCGAGGTTGCGCCCGATGAAGATGAGGCTATTGTAGCGCGGTTCAGCATCCCACGGGCGGTCGGGGCGACCATCAAAGAGCATATGAACCCCTTGGAAGACGAATCGGTCTGGCTGCCCCTTGATGCTCAGAATACCTTTCATGCGGAAGATGTCGACACCTTTTGTCCGAAGTAGATCGCTAATCCAATCGTTCAGCCGGTCAGGGTCAAGGTCGCCAGGGGTTGTGATACCGACCGATGTGACTTCGTCATCATGTTCGTGGTCTGGCTTAAATTCGCGTTCAACAACTGGCTTGACAAGGGCACCGCTGCCAAAGAGTTGTGCTTGAAATTCGTCGGGGTGATGCTCGGTAAACAGCGCGTAAGCACCGGGGCGGTCGATCTGCACGTCAAAGCGTAATTCGTCCGCTGTGAGATTCAACGCAATGAGTTGTCCACTCGGTTGAAGGGTACCACCCGCTGAAAGTTCACGCTCATCATCAGAGAAAACCATAACGACTGGCTCAACAGCTGCCTCCAAGGCTTCATCGGTTGACGCATTTACGGGCACCAACGCGACTTTCATCGTCGGGTCGGGACCTTCTTGGAGACCCAGTTCATGTGTGCCTGCCGAAAGGTTATAAACACCAGCCCATTCAAAGGGATACTCCGGTTCCATAAACTGTGGGTCAATCTCCATCGCCCGGTCGAGATCGAATCCGCCGACATTGAGAATCTTGTCCATTTCAACCACGGCATTTTTCGTTCGATAAATCTTCGCTGCAGCGTTCATACTGCGAATTCTGGCTTCGAGTTGATCTAACTCTCCCTCGGTCACAAGGTCAACTTTGTTCAACAAAATGACATCGGCAAAAGCAATCTGTTCACGCGCCTCGTCGCTGTCATCAATGTGCTGCCAGATGTGTTTGGCATCCACCAGCGTCGTGACGGAATCCAGTTGCAGTTTCTCCTGCATTTCGGTGTCCATGAAGAACGTCTGAGCAACTGGTCCGGGGTCCGCAAGTCCTGTGGTTTCGACCATGATGTAGTCGAACTTATCGCGACGCTTCATCAGGTTCCCCAAAATACGGATGAGATCACCGCGCACCGTGCAGCAGATGCAACCGTTGTTCATCTCGAAAATCTCTTCTTCGGCACCGATGACCAAATCATTATCGACACCGATCTCGCCAAACTCGTTTTCGATGACGGCGATACGTTTGCCATGGTTTTCGGTGAGAATGCGGTTGAGAAGCGTAGTTTTACCAGACCCCAAAAAGCCGGTCAACACGGTGACGGGGACTTGATTGTTTAGCATGGCTGTGTTCATCTTTCTCTCCTTGTAGAATTTAGTTGGCGGTCAAGCGAACGATGTCCGTCTGCTTCACCTCCGCCAGCGGTTTGTGAATCTTGTATTGCCGGGGCTTTCCGGGTGTCTCCATGATTGCAATGACCGTTTCAATAGGCGGGCAGCCTTCTTCGGTGCACTGTAACTGAGTAATCATCACGGAGATGTCTTCTGATAGGTCAAAGGCTTGGGAGACCCACGATTTGACTTGGACGAGTTGCTGTGGGTCACTCTCTTTTTGCGAATTGAAAAAATTGAGCACTGTTGTATGGTCTCCTTTAGGCAGCACGTGCCTGGCCCTGATAGAAACTTACTGGCTGGAAGCCAACGGGTTATAACTCCGATTTCCCAGTCAAAGCATGTACAATCGTATCAATATTATATCGGATCATCCCGGTGTAGGTGCCTTCAGGTGTTCCCTCGTTTCCCATAGCGTCTGTGAAGAGCACACCACCAATTTTCACATCAAATCCTTTTGACTTTACAGCGGCTTTCACGGCTTCAAGACTGCGTGAAGAGACGGATGATTCTACAAAAATAGCAGAGATACGCCGCGCCGCAATAAACGTCGCCAATTCCTGTACATCAGCGATGCCGACTTCTGTCGCGGTGCTAATACCTTGTAATCCGCGTACCTCAAACCCGTATGCCTTTCCGAAGTAGTTAAAACAGTCGTGTGCCGTCACAAGGACGCGTTGCTGAGTTGGCACGCGTTCGACTTGCGACTTCACGTATGCGTCGAGTTCCATGAGTTTCGTGAGGTAGCGTTCGGCGTTGCTTCGGTACAGGACAGTATTATCGGCATCGAATTCACTCAGGGCATCGCGAACTTTTCCCACCGCTTGCATCCAAAGTTTCACGTCAAACCATAAGTGCGGATCGTAGAGTCCTTCGTATTCTGCGGGTGTTAGCAGTAGGCTCCGATCTACAGCGTCTGTTACGGCGACCGTCAGCGTGTTCTTTGACATCTTCGCAAGGATGTCCACCATTTTTGCTTCAAGGTGCAGCCCGTTATAGAAGATGATGTCTGCTGAACCGAGCCTTTGAACATCTTTAGGTGTCGGGTTGTAAAAGTGTGGGTCTACGCCAGGTTCCACCATCCCGGTCACCTCAACGCGCGTACCACCAACATTTTTAACAATATCAGTAATCATACCGATCGTGGTAACAACGCGCAGTTTATCGCCTGTGGCAGTATCCGGTTGTCCCTTCGGATCACAGCCAGTCCATACCAGTATACCTATTAAACACAGTGAAATGTATATTCTCTGTATAATTTTATACATTTTCTGCCTCACATGTTAGACAAGTCTTACAAAGGTGCCGATTTACGAGGTGTGCGGAGGCGAGTAGAATTCCGCCAGCACTGTAGAAGACCACTTCAAAAGTACCTTCAACGGCTGTCCGAGCGGTGACGATAAATGCCAACGCCGCTATCAGTACCAAAAACGCTCGCCAGTTTCGGTGGCGTCGAACCCCCCACGCTAAACTCCCGATTGCCAGTCCAATTGCGCTAGCAATAAGGATAAACTCAACCCGCTCATTCGCAAGGAAACTCAACCCAATCAAAGGTAAAACTGTTCCTAAAAGCGGCATCGCGAGGCAATGGATAGCACATGCGAAAGGGAGACACGCCGCGCACGCGACAGAGAGACACGCGCCAGTCGTATTCACGAGTTCGGGGTTAAAATTTCTTTTCAATTTTATCTCCTTAGAAAATTGAGGACGGGACGGTATGATAGAAATCATCGCTCCGTCCTACAGTTTTAAAAATTAAGTTTATACAAGAGTTTCACATTCCGTCCGGGTTCCGGCATTACTGCTTTAATGAGTGAAAGGTGTTCACGGTACGCTGTATCAAGAATGTTCTCAATCTCGAAAACCACCGTGTTCTCAAACTCTTTCCACCATAAGCTCAGATAAACACCAACATCGTGGACGAGATAACCGTCCGTGGGTTCCTCAAATTTACCGAGCCGTGTTTGGCTTCCTGAAAAACGGGATGTTACATGAAAATGGAAAGGCCATGGGGCGTAACTGAGGGCGACTTTACCGTTGAGAGGTGGGATTCGCTCTAACGGTTTACCACTCGCTTTGATTGTTCCATCAACGTAACTCACGTTGAGTTGCAGGCGAAAATCAGGGAACACCTCACCATCAAGTTGGATCTCTGCGCCGTTCATGACAACATCCTGTCCGGTGTACTGGTAAATCCATAACCATCCAGCGGCCCCACTTCCCCACTCTTTTTCTCCGGTATTCGTCGGCGTGAGATAATCTTGTATACGGTTTTGGAAGAGGGCGAGATTCAGACTGAGGTTGCCCAGTGTATAGCGTCCAAACGTTTCAATGCCGTAACCATGTTCAGGTTCCAGTGCCGCATTACCGATTTCATACGAATAGACTGCCAGGTGTGGTCCGTCGCTGAAAAGTTCCTCAATACCCGGCGCGCGAAACGTTTTCATTAAAGTCGCCCCCGTGCTTAAGCGATCCGTCCAACGATAAATACCGGAGGCTGCGCCCGAAAATCCGTTAAAGTCGCGCCGTTGCACAGTTCCGGCGCGGATGACTATGCCATCAGCTCTGAAGGGCTCTGCGCGTCTGATGTCGTAACGGATTGCGCCTTGTAAGGTGAAGCGGTCAAAGTCCCGTTCGTTTAGGTAGAAACCCGCGAGCGCGAATTCACGTGTGTGGGGTGTCCAGTAAAACCCACCTGTGGCATGGTCGCGATACTCTCCCCAGATACCCATGATAGCGTTGTCAAGGACGTGTGCCATCGCTGAGAAGTTGTAGGTGAGCACCCCGAATTCCACACCGAGTGTGCCGTTTGATTCCAACTCTTGATGTTGGTAACGGGTGTAGGTGCCTTGGAGTTTGACTTTATCAAGCCCCGGACGATTGAAACGATACTCCATCTGTCCTTCGTAGCGTTGCCGGTCCAGCGCGATGTTAACGCCGCTGATATGTCCCTCAGGGGAACCGGGGATGCCGTAGTCTGAACGGTAGTCATCGCCTGAGATGCCTATATACCCCCAGTCCTTGATGAGAGAAGTACCCGCCGAAAAATTCATATTCGCGAGACTGGTATTTCCTAATGTGCCGAAGGGTGTTTGTGTATCTGAGGCGCGTCGACGATTCAATTTAATTTGATGCGCAAAGGGACCGAGTGATGAAGTGCTACCTATCGTTGCTGTCCATCCTGAATTTACAGATTCGCCTTGAAACGTTAGGTGCGTGTCAGTACCTATTGGTAGAATTTGTGGAATGTTATTACGTTTGACATTGACAACACCCCCTAATGTGCTTGAGCCGTAAATGAGTGCTCCGGGACCACGTGTGATTTCAACACCCTCAGCAATCGTTGGGGCAATGGATACGGCATGGTCGGCACTGGATGCGGATTTGTCACCTGTGCGTTCGCCGTTTTCAAGAATGAGCAGCCTATCCCCTCCTAATCCTCGGATAACAGGGCGCGCTGTTGCCCGCCCCATCATTCGTTGTGAGATGCCAACCTCATCCGATAACGTATCCGCTAAAGTCATGCCGAGTTTTCTTTCAAACTCCGTGTCCTCCAATGCCAAATCGGTTGTTTTCTCAAATTTCGAGAGATCACCGACTGACTCGTACACCCTAATTGTTTCTAAGTGATAGGCTAACGTTTTCAGCTCAATCTGGATGTAAGGCGTGGCGGCATTGACATCAATTACCTGTTCAAACTGCTGATAGTCAGCCTTCGTGAACCGAAGCGTGTACTGTCCTTCAGGCACCGCGTTGAACTTGAAGCGTCCGTTGACATCGGTTTGTACATCCTTATCTAACCCGATAATACGGACACTAACGCCAATGAGTTGAGTACCGCTCCGTGTTTCAACGACCTCTCCTTCCAGCGACTGCGTTGTGTTTGAAGCACTTTGGGAATCCTTGAGATAGCAAAATAGACATACGATTATCCCAGACACCAACACGAATAGGTAGGGACGCTTTCTAAGCATCCCTACCGTGGGAGACCTATGCGAACAGGCACAAGTGCTTAAACAAGTGCTTAACATGGGGTTCCCCTTATTGAACGGTTACCGGTATCAGAAGTGCTCCCGTGAAATCTGGGTGGTCCCCGTGAAGGAGTTGAAGTTTGATTTCCGTTTTACCTGCCTTCAATCCCTCAAGTCCAAACGGTAACTCGTCACCATGGTCTTCTTTACCGTGGTCTTCTTCATCGTGGTCTTCTTCATCGTGGTCTTCTTCATCGTGGTCTTCTTCATCGTGGTCTTCTTCATCGTGGTCTTCTTCATCGTGGTCCAGATGGATCTCGATAATAGCGGAATCGTACCCTGACAAGCCCAAGGCGAATTCTTCTTCATGTCCATGTTCATCCACGGCTTCTACTTCATGGAGGTGGGCTTCGGCACCGTTTGCATCAAGAAATACGGCATGGACCTCAATCTCTTGACCAACGTCGACGGTGAGGCCGCCGCTATGCGTGCCTTGAAACTGGCGATAGACCTCCACCTCATTGACTTCCAAAACAAAGCCGTCGACATCGGCGTGAAGTGGGGCATCCGTTTCGTGTTCGTGGTCATGCTCATCATCAATAATCGGGTTGTCATCTTCGCCGCAGCCACCGATAAACGGTAGCACTGCTACAAAACTTATTAACATTAATCGTGAAATAGCGACGGAAAAGTCGCGCTGAAAAAAATACGTAAACATTTATATTCTCCAATTTTTTAACTTTTTTGATCTGATGGCACACAGTATGTGCCCATTATTTTTCATAGGACTTACGCAATTTTGATTTTAGCACACACTGTTAAGTAGGGTGCTTGGAAAAAACGCAGAGGGTCTCTTGGCACAGGCTAACGGTTTCCTATACTACAAAAGAACAGCATGCGTAAGTCCTCTCTCAAATGGAATTACACTTAACAACGAACATGCCACGCGAAAGATATGGAACGCTTGTTGACATGCCGCGAGTACCTCATGCTTTGTTATAGTAAAACCTATAGGCCTCGTGAAAGCGCACGATTATAGTAGAATCCGAAAATATATCCACACGTGTAGCATAGGAACCGTTGGTTTCCTATGCCTCGATGAGAACGAACTTCACACAACAATATGCGTGTATAAGTAATCACGCAATCCACTATAATACACAATCAGGTGGTGTCTATCACAGAAAGACTACTATCATATTGCAAAGCAGAGGTGTACAAAGCGCGGGGCGCGTGCAGATAACCCCGCGGTCTTTGTACAATAACAGGTATAAAGGAAAAACAAAGTCTGCCTTTAAGAGGCAAAATTTGTAAGTTTTTTGGAGAATACGGGTGGGGCGCGACTGCGCGTGTTCGCGGGAAGTCTTAAAGGAAGAAAAATGGCTTCATAAAATGGGAGTGTGGTCGTAATAAGAAGCAGAGAGACGAATGTAAAAGGCTCAATTTCAATGCCAGCGTGCAGGCTGTTGTAAATACAGGCTATACAGGTATTTTCAGAATCGCAGTGTTTAGTATGGGCGTGTGAATGTTCAGCGTGATCGTGTGTGAGTTCGACGACACCGAGCAGCGCGACATAGTAGCATAGGCTTATCGCAATGCAAATTTTCAAACCACGCCCAAATGTTAAAGTCGTGCCGTTTCTCATGAACCAGAACCTATGATATGATCTAAATGTATCAATGCCATTAAACTTGCCATAAATTATAGCACGTGATTGTCTTAAAGTCAAATCGAACTTGAAAAGTTAATGCAGGGTCATTCAATTTTAAGAAATTATTGGATTGGATGTCTTTTTTTCAGGATCCGCTGCGAAATGCTGCGAAAATTTCTGCGTTTTGTTTCAAAACATAACATATATTAAGTATTAACACCTACGCAAAATACAACACCAAAAACCGACAGTTGAATGCCCCTGAAGTTGATGACTTTGGACTTGCGAAAATATGAGTTAATGCGTTACAGTAGGATATGGGTCAAGAAACAACAACCCCAAGAAACGTTCAGTGGATTGGTGATTCAAAAGAAAGGTTACAGACTTTTCCGGAGCCAGTGCGTAAGGATATTGGGCACGCCTTGTATCGTGTGCAGATTGGCGAGACCCCGCCGTCGGCAAAACCGATGAAAGGTATAGAATCCGGGGTGTTTGAGCTTGTGGATACCTACGGTACGGACACTTACCGAGCCGTTTACACGGTTAAGATTGGTCGAAGCATGTATGTCCTGCATTGTTTTCAAAAGAAATCAAAATCGTATTTTGCTACACCGCCCCGTTCTAAGGCTTTGGCAGCCTGTAAACACCGCGTCGCACCTTTACAATTTTACCGCGCGTCACAAGGCGCGTGAGTTCTGTATTGATGGCTTTTGGATGTCCTTGAATCGCTGCCGCGAGTTCCGGTGTCTTTTTTTCGCCATCGGCGAGCAGTTCAAGAATTTGCTCGCGGAAAGTGACACGTACGCTCCCACCCCTCATTCTTTGCAACACCCGGTTTGCTTGCCTTGGGAGGCATCCGAGAACCCGCTCTACCTCTTTTCTGCTGGATTCAGGAGTCAAGTTGTCGCGTTCGGTCTCAAAACGTTCGCGCGTCGCTATCACCTCAGCGAGGTTATTTAACCCACCGGCGACATCGAAATCTGCCCAGTCAAAAAGGAGTGTTTCAGGTCTATCGGTAATCTCAGGAATCCGCAAACTCGTAATCAACATAACCTTCTTGTTTGGGAAATGGTTCAGCTGCGCCAACTCTATAATCTGTGTTAATATACGGGTGGTCTCTTTTTCATAGATGCTCTGGACGCGTTCGTCTTTGTAACGGTAGAGTTCAGGTTCCATTTCATAGGAAAGGGGTTCCTCGTCGTTTCCAAACAACATTCGCGTGCGGTACAAAAGGGAGCCTGCTCCCATTTGCGGCATGCCAACTATCCAGATGACTTGCGCCTCTTGAAAAGCGGTTTCCAATCCTTCCATTTTTCGAAAACTCGTCAAGAAACAGACATTTTCATCTTTCGCGATATCCTTCAGGTGTTCAATTGCGTAAACATGGGTTATAATCCCATGCTTAATATTTCGATCCCTTTCTATTTCCGCTTGAATTCTGGAAAAAATGTGCTGCCCCGTTTCAGACATCGCCATAATATCCCAAGTGTTGCTGAGGTCTAAAATTGTCTCGCGTGAATAGATACCGGTGCGAATCTGAAAAACGCGGTTTCCGGGAACCCACACCATCGGTTGGGTGCGAAGGGTCTCGGTTTCTACATCCAAGAATGTCCGCCGTAAATGTTCAGCATCAAGAGCCAGCATATTGACGAAAAGGTATTGGACGCTCGGATGCAGCATGGGGGGGACCCGGAACTGTAGGGCTTCGTCCCTCCATTGCATCGGTGCATCAGCGTCCCGTGTGTAATGTGCAAAGAAACGTTTGAGTTGATGCCAAAACGTCCAACTTGGGTCCGCATAAATCGCTGGGAACGCCTGAATGTTTTCAACAGTCGCCGCATCGACGTGGGACATCTGTTCGATGATCTCTTCTTCGATCCATTGAAACGTCTGGACGACTGTTCGGATCCGTTTGATAGAGTTTCTATGGGATTTATCTCTGATCTCTACTGCATTCAGTAGCACCAGCGCGAAGTTGCCTAATGCGTTGCCTTGCCAATTAGTAACCCACGCCTTGAGAGTGGTTCTGGGGAGTTTGCATCTAAGAAACAGTTGATCCTCACCGCCGGTATTGATGATACAGAGGGGTTGTGTTCCCTCGGGCGTTTCGAGAAGTTGTTCCGTTATTTTTGCGTATTCTGGGTCCGAAAACAGGCGAGTACTGGGAATATCTTTCACCTGATCCCAGAGATGCATCCGATCCCGCCACTGTGCCACCGAGCTGACATCTCCGCTTTGAAGAAATCGCGATGCTACTGCCGCAAGATCACCACTCGGTACGTTTAAACAGATTGCCTTACGCGTACGCAGAACGGAGTCTACTTCAGGGTCTTTCTCTGCGTCTATCTCGGCAGTAAAGCCAAGGACCCGCACATTCCTATCGAAAACACGCTGCACCTGAACACCAATCTCTTCGTGTGTTTCATCAGTATTTTCGGTCGGTTCGGACTTGTGTAATATAGGCTTAGGCCGTTTTATTGATAGTGGACTGAGTTTCCCTTCCCGTATGGCGCCCACCTTATCGTCTATAGGCAGCCCTGTCGCAGGGGTCGGCGGCAAGATGCCGGTATCGTTCCAAACGTCTGTTATAAGCGTTGCCTCTGTAGGGAGCCCGATATCGGCTGTAGAGGCGCGTAACCACACACCCGCTTCATCCTCCCACAATGATATCTCTGCGTTGTCAATCTCACCCTCTTGCCGGTTCCAATAATGAAATCCATCTGCCTGTCTGAGATAAGAAAACCCGCGGATAAAAAACGCCTCTTTGGCGAGGTCAAGTTTGTCCGATCCGAGAGAATAGGGTGCCTCGGGGATGTTCTCCTTGTGTTGGTCGTTTTGGGGAATACGGTCGGGCAGTGCGGCGCGAAGTGCATCGATAGCCGCGAAAAAGGCCTCTTTAGGAATCAGAGGTGGGTCTAACAGGTTTCCGAGCAGGATTTCATAGCGCGCATCCCAGCAATTGTGTCCCTTCTCACCCAAAATTTCAATATATGCTTTGTGTTGGTGCGGATGCTCTGCCGTTGATGTCTGTTTATTGACGGACAACCGGGATTGCTCGGTGTTCGGGTGCAGGTACCCCGGTATCCGGCAAGAAAAACGCAGCCCGCCCGACTTTGACAGCGTCAACAACGGGTTCGCAACGGCATCAACAAGTGCTTGCACACAAGCAAGAATAGCCTCAGGTGCAGCACAGATAGCTTGATATGTAAAGTCGATATCATGCCATGGGGCGTCATCGCGTGTTGAGGGCATACCGGTATACACGTGAATCCCGTACGATTTGTGCCATTGGGTGATATCCCAGTCTGTCGCCTGTTGGCGTTTCAAGAACCGTTCGCCTCCAAAATGACGCGGCGGACGGTCGGTTCCAGGAGCCTGCCCGATTGGCATAAAAGAAATGCCTGCTGCCTCCAAGTCTTGAAGCATCACAGGGTATCTGTGAGCGCAATAGACTGTGAAATGGTAAGGAAGTCCTTTGTAAAGCCGAGGTGTTGAGATCGTCTTCCGTTGCTTAAGTGGATTCTCGTGCCATTGGTGGAAGCGTGAAATAATATCTTGCAAGGCATTGGTTGTCATTGACACATTTCCCTATAGTGCGGATAGGTTCCAAAAAATTCTGTGGCAAACTCACGCTGGAAAATACCCTTTATGAGGTGTTCACAAACTTCATATTTTTTTCAAGCGTAGGAATATATCAGGATTAGTCGTTTTGGACTTGCAAAAAGTTGTTAAAAGAGTGCAATAAACTTCTGTAAATAAAGGGCTTTCATACTTATCTGATTATTGTATCAGAACTTGTCCGAAAAAAGCAACTCTTTTTCCTGAGAAATTGGAGTCATTCAATTTTAATAGGACTTACGCATTGCCTCTTAAAGTCCCCCTACCCCCTGATAAGGGGGGATATGGGGGGTTGGGGGATTTAGGGGGTTAAAAACTAAAAAATCTACCATCACGTGCTAAATTTGCGTAAGTCCTGTTTAATAAATTATTGGGTTTCACGTCTTTAACGTGCCCCTACCCGAGTGCGAGGTCCGGTAGAGGCGGTTTGCGACCGCCCCATAGGTGTCAATTTAGGGATATTTTGCGATATTTGGCGCGATTCGCTCATAGATGCTGAAGAAATACCCAAGCAAAACACCCTATGGAACTCAAGAGGGCTTTGAAGTCTTCAAGGTTTTCGCGTAGGATCCGGTTCGGTTAGGGGATTTAGTCTGGGGTTAGACTAAATCCGTTCCTTGTATTACATTTCCATTCCTTGTATTACATTCCGAACCTACCGGTCTGGGTGCCGAGCGGGTTATTTTCCTAAAATTGATACCTATGGTACGCTGCCAAACCGCGCCTATGGGACCTGGCGTAAATTATCAAGCCGAAATATTTACACGCCCACGAAAATTAATGCCCTTGCACTTATCATCGTAATGCTTTATGATATTGGATATGAGAATATCCAAAGGAGAGAAATTTAGATGCTAAGTGTAGAAGAAGCCCGCCAACGGATGTTAGATACCATTCCGATTTTACCGCCGGAAAAGCGCGAAATTCTTGAGTGTACGGGCTATGTCCTTGCCGAGGCACTGCGTGCTACAGAAAATATCCCACCATTTGACAATTCAGCGATGGATGGATATGCCGTTCGCGCAGCCGATGTCCGAAATGCTTCCGAGAAGAATCCTGCCGCGCTTTCGGTTGTAGAGACGATCGCAGCAGGGTATGCCCCAACAAAACAGGTTGCAGCGGGGCAAGCGTCGCGAATCATGACTGGGGCAATGATGCCTCACGGGGCTAACGCTGTCATTATGCAAGAGGTTACGCAGCAAGAGGGCGATGAAGTCAAGATCTTTGAAAGTATTGACACAGCTGGAAACGTCCGTTTTACCGGCGAGAGTGTCGCGGAAGGGCAGCAAGTGATGCGAAAGGGGAAGCACCTGCGTCCGCCAGAGGTCTCAATGCTTGCCTCTCTCAATTGTGCGGAAGCTGCAGTACACCGGAAACCTACTGTTGCAATTGTTTCGACGGGTGATGAGCTGACACCCCTCGGTGAACCGCTCGAACCGGGGAAGATTCGGGACAGCAACCGTTATGGGCTTTATGCGCAAGTTGAAGAAGCAGGCGGTATAGCCATCGATATGGGGATCGCACCTGATGACGAAGCAGAAACAGAGCGGATCTTTCGGGCTGCGCTCGCGAAGGCGGATGCGCTTATTACAAGCGGTGGTGTTTCGGTAGGGGAGCACGACGTGGTGAAAACTGTGTTGGCGAAGTTGGGTGAAATTAACTTCTGGCGCGTCGCAATGAAACCCGGAAAACCTCAGGCTTACGGCATCGCAGACGGAAAACCTATTTTTGGATTGCCCGGGAACCCCGTCTCTTCGCTTGTTGTGTTTGAACTCTTTGTCCGACCTGCACTCCTGAAAATGGCAGGACATACACATCTATTCCGTCCAACCTTCAAAGCCGTCTTAGGGGAATCTGTCACGAATAGAGATGGTCGTGTTAATTATATGCGTGCAATTCTTAAAGTGTCTGATGGAGAAATCACTGCACAAACAACGGGACCACAAGGGTCGGGTATTCTGCATTCGCTTGTGCTGGCAAACGGTTTAATTACGATTCCAACGGCTACAACGCTACAAGCTGGCGAAAAAGTGGATGCCCAATTTCTGTTCTAAACACGGTACTTAAGGAGCTTGCCATGATTGTAGATACACATGTTCATGTCTGGGAAATTGATCCTCCGAAATACCCTGTCGGTCCTACAGCACCGAGTTGGAATTCGTATCCTGATGAACCCGGTACCGCTGATGAACTCTTGGCAGAGATGAACACCCACGGTGTAGACTGGACGGTGTTGGTGCAAACGAGTTGGTCGACTTGGGATAACGGCTATATTGCGGATTCAGTAGAACGGTTTCCAGACCGATTCATCGGACACGGATTAATTGATCCACAAGACCCAAACAACGCCGAGCAGGTCCGCTATTGGATAAAGGACCGGGGTTTGGTAGGTTTTCGTTTCCATCCGATGTACTATCCTGATGAAAAGATATTGCTAACCCAACAGAACGGTCCAATGTGGGAGGAGATTGCGGCACTGGACGCGATCCTCCAATTTCACCTTCGCGCTGAGTTCGCAGATCAGGTCGCTGTTATTGCGCAACAGTACCCACACCTAACGCTTATCCTTGATCACATGGGGTACCCACAAATAGATGCCGACGCTGCAGAGTTTCAACCTATCGTGGCCCTCGCGCAATACGACAATGTCCATTTCAAGTTATCGGACGTTGCCGGACGTTCCCATCAAGATTTTCCATACGCAGACGTGCACCCGTTCATCCAAAAATTGCTTTCAGTTTTCGGTGCAGGACGGACAGTATGGGGGACAGGTTACCCCGGACACCATAGACAAAAACACAACTGGCCCTCTTTAGAACAGGAACTCCGACTCATACAAGAAGGACTTCCGTTTTTGACAGATGACGACCAAGCACAGATTCTCGGTGGGACAGCCGCACGGATCTGGAATCTAACAACTTGAAGTGGAATCGTGTACGATGACAACAATCCCAATGTCCTGGGGAGAGATGGCTTACCTGGATTCAGGGAGTTCAATGCCTCCGCTACTTTTCTTACACGGCACGGGATGTGACGCGTCAGATTGGATACCCGTGACCAAGAGGTTAGCGCGTAACCAGCGGTGCATCGCGCTCGATTTTCGTGGGCATGGGCAGAGCACAGTACCGACGCAGCCGTTCACACTAACAGACCTGGCTGATGATGTCTCGCACCTTGCCGACAATCTGGGACTTCATGAATTGGTGATTGTTGGGCATAGCCTGGGAGGTATGGTTGCGATGGAAGTCGCACGGCGTTCATCTTGTGTGGGTGGGCTTGTTTTGCTGGAGGGATGGACAAGCCTTTCGTCTGCGGGCAGTGCTTTTGATACAGGTCGATTTTATGGTTCGCTGTCACAGGCAATGATTACGCAAATTCAACGGAAGGCTGAAACGACGCGAAACCGCTTTCACGCCGAAATCTGGCACGATTTCTGGGAGTCTGTCAAAGATTTTGATGCTTACACCTACCTACAGCGTGCAGATATTCCTATCTTGGAGGTTTTTGGCGGTATGGGACGGAATGATTTAACGGAGGAGAAATTACGCATCCCGTCCAATCCGAATATTCAATGGGTATGGGTCCCTAACGCTGGCCATTACCTCCCGCATGAATGCCCAGTTGAGGTTGCCGAAGTATTAGACACACTCCGTTGGCATTTTAAACCCCCTAAATCCCCCTTATCAGGGGGACTTTAAGTCTGCCGTAGCCTTAACCTTCAGGAATCTCGACCGGCAGATCCAGCCGGTCACCCCACTCTTTCCACGAACCTATGTAGTTACTCACTTTCGGGTATCCCAAAAGCCGCAACGCCAGATAGGTTTGCGAAGAGCGGTATCCGCCCTGTCAGTAGCACATTACCTGTTTGTTCGGTGTAATACCGACCGCTTCATACATTTCTCGAAGTTCGTCAGCAGTTTTGAACGCTCCCGCTTCATCAAGATTATTCAGCCACTCGATGTGAATAGAACCCGGAATAGCACCTGCTCGTTCTGCACGAGCCACCCTGCCGTAATGTTCATCGTCCGTTCGAGTGTCAAGAGGCACAAAATCTTCTCGGTTTAAGAGGACATGAATCACGTCAGCGTCCATGTGAGTGTCGCGCTGTGCATTTATCTCGAAAGGCAGAACTTCTGGTGGTTCAGCACCGTCCGTACTAATCGGTCCTTCTGCTGCGAGCCATGCTCTGAAACCGCCATCCAGTAAACGGGTATCGGAATGTCCGAGGTACTCACAGAACCAAAGTCCACGTGATGCTCTTGTCCCCGAAATGTCTTCATACCATACAATCGGCTTTGTCGGGTCAAGCCCGCGTTGCTGAAACAGATACGCCATCATCCACATAAAGGCATCAAAGGTCTCTTTGCGAGTATCGATGAGACTCAAACCGAACAGATCTAAATGAAGTGCCCCCGGAATATGTCCGCGAATATATTCATAAGCCGGCCGCGTATCCACGATGCAGAATTTGCCATCATCGAGTGTCCGTTTCAATTCTTCAGCAGAGATCACCAGTTGTGGGTTTTCGTAGCCTTTATAGGCTGCCATTGTCTGTCAACTCCTTCTAAATTTGTCAGGACTCACACAAACGCCTTTGCTGTGGAGAGGCTTGAAACCCGTAATACGTAGCGTTCACGGGAAAATTGTGTAATTCCTATTTGTTATCAAAGACTGCTTTCTTACACTGTTTTCGGCTTCTTTTTAATAAGCTTGATTGTCTTCCACTTTCCAATACGATACCAAAACCACATAGCGATCCCTTGGACGACATTTGAGAGAGCGATCCCTAACCAAACGCCGTTCAGTCCGATGAAGTGCGAAAGTAGAATTACAAGTCCGAGCCCGACACCGACCTGTGCGGCAAGCGTAATTACCATCGGTGAGAAGGTATCGCCAGCCCCATTGAGTGCTCGCCCTAAAATGAGAGAAAATGCGATAAATCCGAATGTCGGAGACAGAAACCGTAGATAGACGGTCCCGGTTTCAACTACATCTGTCTCCGTTGTGAAAATCCGAATGAAAATTTGCGGGAAAGCGAGAAAAACGGCACCGATCGCTGCCATAATTACGGTACCTAACAGGTTGGCGACACGTGTCGATTTTTCAGCACGTTCTATCTGGTTCGCGCCTAAATTTTGTCCGACTAAGGGGACGACTGCGTTCGCAATGCCGAAGCCGGGGTTCATTACCAGAATCCGGAGCCGCATACAAATCGTGTATGCGGCAACGACAGTTTTGCCATAAGGTCCGATGACCCATAGGAAACCGAGTCGCGACAGGTGTCGCCAAAACCCTTGCATAGAACTATAAACGCCGAGCCGTAAAATGTCAAGCATTTCTACGAGGTCTACCTGATACTGAACGCGCCGCAGGGAAACAGGGGCACGTCCACTCCAACAGAGATAGAGTAGGATCCCTACACCCGCACCGCGTCCGATAAGCGTTGCATACGCCGAACCGGCTACCCCCAATTTTGGGAATCCCCATAAGCCGAAAATCAACAACGGGTCGAGTGTGATGTTAATCAGTGTTGAGAAGATGAGAACTACCATCGGGGTGATGGTATCACCACCAGCACGGAAGATAGAGCCGAGGGTCATTGACACGAACATTGTACTAATACCGACGAGAATGATATGCATGTAAGTGGTGCCGAGTCTTAATACCTCTGGATCCGTCATTCTCACAGCAAGCAATCCGTGCTCTGCCAACGGATAACCGACGAGCGTGACACCGATGGAAAAGAGAACCGCTAACAGGATTGACTGCATCGTGATATGCTCGGCTTGGGCGAGGTTCCTTGCGCCTAAATACTGTGCCACCATAATCCCTGCACCTGTTGAAATGCCGAGCGAGAAGACCCCGATTAACCGGATTAAGTTCCCACTTACGCCAACAGCCGCTATCGCACCTGCCCCAAGTCTTCCAACAAAGATCATATCAACGATGTTAAACGCTTCTTGGAGAATGTAGCTGAGTATTATGGGGCCTGCAAGCCGTAGTAAATGCCCCAGAAGACTCCCTCGGGTTAGGTCGCCCCGTGCTTTTTTCATATTTTGGTACTGTTGCTCCTGCTTAGTACTGTTGGGTTTCCTTAGCACAGATTCGCAAACGAAGTCTTACTGGATTGAAATCTGATAGTCAATGGTGAAATCAGACCGATAGATGTCGCATTGATCTTGTTCATATTAGCAGAATTTGGTTTCGAGGTCAAGGTGAAAACCGAGCTTCGCCAGAGGTATTCAGTTGTCGATCTATAACACTCAGCAGTCTGTGCAGTGTCGCAACCGGGAGTGCTTCGCAAGCAAAGTGTCTACCCGCGAAACGTTGATTAACAGTCAAGACTACGGGAGAATTGAAGGCCAATGTGTTTGTAATGTTCTTTTTTTTTGACAGAATTACCCAAAAACTGTTATAATACCCTTTATACAGGGCTTACCTGAATTTAGCATACGGCGCGAGATTTTGGTTTTTACCCCCTAAACTCCAGTTACCAGGGGTTTATGAAGTAACTGTGTAAGTCCTAATATTTACAGGAGGAGAGAACATGAAAAACGTAATATTGACTCGTAAATTTATCGTCTGTGGATTTATGTGTTTCTTGGCAACACAATTTATGTTGTTCACTCCGTTTGCCTCGGCTGATTTCGCGGAGGGGCTTATCTTACGTCATTCCTACGAAGAGGGGGAAGGCACCCTGACTGTAGACTTAAGCGGGAATGGGCACGACGGCGTGATTGATAATCCTGAGTGGGTTGATGGAAAATTTGGGAAGGCACTCAAGTTTGGCGGCGAAGGTAGTGACGTGTTCGTCACTGTTGAGAGTAGCCCGATTCTGAATGTGAATGAATGTACGTTTATGGCTTGGATCAATGCCGACCATTGGGATGGTACACGCCAAATTGTGGGTAAATCCGTCCACGGCGGTTGTAGCGGTAGAACGCAATACGGTCTGTTTAGTGAGGGTGGCGTTTTCAAACTCCGCTTTGAGACCGAAAGTGGCAGAGCCGACATCTCAACCGATCTCCCGCCAGCCGGTGAATGGGTTCATATCGGTTTTACCAACGACGGTTCGACAGCGAAAATCTATATTAATGGCGAAGCTGTTGTAGATGGTGAGGTGCCTGGCACCCTAAATGCCAACGACGATCCGTGGCGAATCGGGCAGGATTGCGATCGCCTCAACTATGTCTTCGCGGTGTTGATAGATGAGGTGAGGCTCTGGAATCGTGCTTTAACCGCAGAGGATTTCGCTGCCCTCAAAGATTTGCCGACTGCTGTTGATGCTCGCGCGAAATTAACCACAACTTGGGGCGATATCAAAATCCATCGTTAAGATATGGCAGATACGCTTTTGAAGCGTCCCACTTACTTCTTTTAGGTGCTTTTGTTGGACGAGGTGCCTGTGCTTCGTCCAACAACGTGTTTAGGATATTTTTTGTAGCTCGTGTCTATTCACGTTTCTCTATACGAATCGGATGCTGCATATCGGTGAAAAAATGTTTTGGGATGAAATAAAAAAACACTACGATGCAGGTTCTGCCCACCAATTTCTGCTCCATTTTAATGTCAATGACTTGCTATATGACGATGTTTACGGTTATCTACCTGTTGTAGATTATCTCATGGAGCAGCTGAATATATTGGGCTGTGATCTTGTCCTTGGATATAACACATCACAAGGCATTAATTTGCCGCGTGTTGGGCGGTGGCGAAACACACAGAGAATGCTACAACTTCTTCCGAGAGAAGAAAAAGAGGCGGTGCAGCAGGAGGAGCGTCGGGGAATTAATTCCAGCGTGGCATTCGATGAAGTTCATAAAGACCCGTTCCTGAAAATAGACCCCGCGCCCTCCAAAGAGTTGCGCGACAAGTTAAATAATCTCCTTGCACAAGGCAGAACAAAAATTGGGTTGGTTATCAATTTTCTCGAGCAGCTCACGCCGAACGATCCTTCGTTGGGCAGTATTGCCAAAGATGAATCACAACTCTTGTTTAATCGGATCCAAAATTGGGCATCCGATCTTAATATCCGCAGGCATAAACACGTTGTCCTGCTCATGACGCATAACACGTTTGACATACACCCGAATTTCACGGTGAACCCAGAGATTCCTATGATAGAAATCCCGTTTCCAGCCTATGCCGAACGCTTGAAGTTTATTGAACATCTACACGACATTTCAGATGATTCTTCGCAGATGCGTAAAACTGTCGGAAATAATCAAGAGAGAGAGGCATTGGCACGGGAAACGGTAGGGTTGAACTTATTCGGTATCCACGATGTTGTGCAACAAGCAGAATCTGCGCAACAGAAAGCAGGCGGTGAACCGTTACTTAGATACAGGCGCGAGAGTATCAAGACCTTCAGCCACGGAGTGCTTGAACTTGGTGAAACTCACACAAACACTTCTGGTGATGGTTGGTATGTAACGCGGATGATTCGGGATATCGCAGATGGTATGAAAAATCGAGATCTGCGCCGTGTGCCACGCGGGATGCTTTTGCTTGGTCCCCCTGGAACCAGCAAGGCTTACGCCGCAAGAGTACTCGCCGGTGAAGCGAATATGACCCTGGTCCAACTCCGCTATGCTAATCAGGTAGGTGAAGTCACAATAAACATCAATGAAAACGGGAACACTTATGAACGGAACCTAAATGCAGGTCTCAATTTTATCCGTGGAATCGCACCGACCGTTGTCTTTATGGATGAAATTGAGCAGGCATCCCCGCATACGACGATGAATCCGGAGGACCACGATCCGGCATTTCCGCGAGCCCTCGTGAATGCTATAAATGATACGTCATTGCACGGCAGCGTAATATGGGTGGGGACATCGCAACGCCCAGATCTAATGCCGCCAATCTTTCGACGGTACGGCGTTTTCGATACGAAATTAATCATGCTACCGCCCACCAGTGGTGGCAGAGTGGAAATCTTAAAAATATTTTGTCGCGGGCAGACATCAGGTAACATCAACTTCCAAGCACTCGTCGGCAGTTCGGAAACGGACGGGTTGACTTGGCGAGATCTGCTCTTGATTGTCCAACGTGCGAATAACGTCGCAAAACGTGAGGGGCGTGATACCTTCACAGAAACCGAGCTCCGTCAAACACTCAACGACTTCATCCCGGATTATTCACGGGAGATGCAAACTTTCATGGGGTTATTGGCATTGCGAGAAGCCAACTCCCGTATAATGGTTCCAGACGGTTTGTTGCCGGAATACCAAGAATTTGTTGAAGGCAACCGGATTGACAAGACAGGAATTAATAGACGTTTGATGGAGTTGAGTAATCAACTCGGTTTGAACGATTAATGTATGGCGTTGACCCAACAGATTTTTTTCTTGACGAATGTTTTTTCTATTGTTATAGTATTTTATCTATACCTATAAGGAGGAAAATTCTAAGAATGAAATTAGTTATGCATCGCACTACTTTTGGTGCTAACACCTCTTGCTATGTCTATTGGTCCGAACGAATTTTTGGATGGCTTGGTGCTATACCATCCTTATGATGAAGGGAAAGATGCTGAAGCCGAAGACCTTAGCGGAAACGAGCATCACGGTGTAATTGACAATCCGAAATGGGTTAATGGCAAATTCGGCAAGGCGTTGGAATTTGGCGGTCCAGGCAGCGATGTTTTCGTCACGGTTGAGAGCACTGATGCCTTGAACGTGGACGCATTCTCGTTTATGGCGTGGATCAACTCCGAGGAATGGAACGGTGTCCGTCAAGTCGTCGGCAAATCCGTTCATGGCGGATGTGGCGGTAGGGTCCAATACGGCGTTTTCAGTGAAGGAGCGGTCTTCAAAATCCGTCTTGAGACCGAAGCGGGGCGCGCCGACATTGCAACCGATTTGCCTGAGACTGGGGAATTTGTGCATATCACTTTCACGAACGATACGAAGAAAACCAAAATCTACTATGACGGCAAAGAGGTACAGGAAGGGGATACGCCCGGTAAACTCGCAGCAAACGATGATCCGTGGCGAGTCGGCCAGGATTGCGACCGTCTTAACTACGTTTTTGCTGGTATTATTGATGAAGTTCGTCTCTGGAATCGCGCATTGAGCGAAGACGAGATCAATACTTTCATGGACCAGGGCGTGGACGCGCTCGCTGTTGAAGCGACAGGAAAACTTTCCACAACCTGGGGCAGCCTTAAAACAAGTTTACAGTAGAATCTATCATTGAACATTAACTTTTCTGGGCGAGGGAAGTCACGACCTTTACGGCGTAGAGGGAAAGGCTTCGACCTCGCCTATTTTCAGAGGGTGCTTTTCGATCACACCCTACCCATTACCAAAAAATGTCCGAGACTTCAAAAATGATTTCATGTAGGAATTGCGACACACAGATACCAGCAGAGACATTCGCTGATAATCTGAAGGTGTGTCCACACTGCGACCACCACCACTATATGAGTGCTTATGAGCGACTCAACCTCATTGTAGATACAGATACTTTTGAGGAATACGATGCGCACCTCTACTCTATTGATTCGCTGGAATTCCCCGAATACCCAGAGAAACTCGAAAGGGATGTCGCAAAAACAGGACTCAAATCTGAAATGCTTTCTGGTATCGCTGAAATTGGCGGTTATCCGACTGCCATCGCGATTGGTGATGTCGGATTTATAGGTGGAACGTGCGGTTCTGTCATTGGCGAGAAAGTCACCCGATGTATTGAACGCTCCGTTGAAAACAAGTTGCCATTAGTCATTGTTTCTGTGAGTGGTGGTATGCGGATGCAGGAGGGCACGCTTGCCTTAATGCAGATGGCAAAAACCGCTGCCGCTTGTGCTGAATATGCCAAAGCGGGTGTCTTTTATATCTCTGTTGTCACCGATCCAACATTTGGTGGTGCCACTGCGAGTTATACATCGCTTGGAGATGTAATTATCGCTGAACCCGGTGCGAGAATCGGCTTCGCGGGTCCGTTAGCCGTTGCCAGCCTCCGTGAGGAATTGCCTGAAAATTTTCAAAAAGCAGAATCTTTATTAGAAAATGGGTTCATTGACGCTATCGTTCACCGCACTGATATGAGACAAATGCTTACCGACTTAATCACTTTTGCGGTTTGATCGGTGAAATTATCTTTTCCCAGTCTCCAAAATTAAATTCGGGTTTACCTAACATAGACAGGTTCACAAGTCAGGTATGAAACCTTTATCAACATTAGTCGTTAATAAAAGTGTGTAGTTATTGCCTAATTGCGCACTGTTAAAAGGATTCGCATCAGTGTAGCCCGTTACACATTTTTTATCTTCGCAAAACTGCTGATACTAAATCGAAAACCGATGTCCATTTCATCGGGGCAATTATCAATTCAAATATAGGAATAAAACATGCCGAAGTCACTCGTCGTTGTTGAATCGCCGGCGAAAGCGAAAACTATCAAAAAGATTTTAGGTAAGGATTACATTGTCGAATCCTCCGTCGGGCATATCCGAGATCTACCGAAGGGCGAACTCGGGGTTGATATCGAAAACGCTTTTACGCCGAAATATGTCCTGATTCGCGGGAAAGGCAAGGTTGTAAAATCTCTGCAGACCGAAGCACGTAAAGTTGACAACATCTATCTTGCTGCGGATCCCGACCGGGAAGGTGAAGCTATCTGTTGGCACCTTGCTGAAGAACTCAAAAAGGCAAAGAAACCTATCTATCGGATCACCTACAACGAAGTCACCAAAAGTGCCATTTTAGATGCCATTGAAGCACCGGGTGAAATCAATATGGCGCTTGTTGATGCGCAACAGGCGCGACGCGTTTTGGACCGACTCATCGGATACAAAATTAGTCCTATTTTGTGGAGTAGCGTCAAACCAGAGCTAAGCGCGGGACGAGTTCAGTCCGTCGCAGTCCGGCTTATCTGTGAACGGGAAGAAGAGATTGAGGCGTTTAAACCCGAAGAATACTGGACCCTCACCGCTACCCTTACACCCGTTGAGCTTGAACACCCGTTCCTTGCCAAGTTACACAAGATTGGCAGCAAGAAAGGTGAGATTAATAATTATGGATTCCGTATAGACGAGGCGCGGGCAAAAGAACTCGCTGCAGACGCAAAGACGCACGAATATATCGTCGAAAAGGTCCAAAAATGGGAGCGAAAGCAGCGACCTGTCCCGCCATTTATCACAAGCACCTTACAACAGGAAGCATCTCGGAAACTCCGGTTTACTGCCAAAAAGACGATGCTTGTTGCACAACAACTCTATGAAGGGTTGGACATCGGCAGCGAAGGTTCGATCGGGCTTATCACTTACATGCGAACCGATTCAACCCGTGTTGCCCAAGAGGCACTCCACGCAGCGCGAGACTACATCAAAACGACGTATGGCGCAGAATACCTGCCGGGTCGAGCCGTTAATTACCGTGGCAAAAAGGGCGCACAAGACGCGCATGAAGCAATCCGTCCGACTGTCCCCTTACGCCTCCCTGCAGAATTGAAGCCTCATTTGAACAGTGATCAATATCGCCTTTATGAACTTATCTGGATGCGGTTCATCGCGAGCCAAATGAATCCCGCGATCTTTGATGCGACAACGATTGATGTTAAAGCTGGCACCTATCTTTTCCGAGCCACCGGTTCAGTTATCAAATTTGATGGATTCAGGCGTATCTACATGGAAGGTAAAGATGATACCGCTATTGATGAAAACGACTCAAGTGAAGAGAATGTCAATTTGCCTGTTCTTAAAGAGGGAGACACGCTTAATCTCCGCAAATTACAACCGAAGCAGCATTTTACGCAACCACCACCACGCTACAACGAAGCGACCCTCGTCAAAATGCTGGAGGCGCAAGAGATTGGGCGGCCCAGTACGTACGCCTCTATTCTTTCCACAATTCAGGATCGTGGGTATGTGAACAAAGAGCGTGGGCGACTCTTACCTACCGATGTGGGTAGGCTCGTCAACCATCTCCTAATTCATGGATTTCCCAATATCGTTGATGTTGAATTTACAGCAAAGATGGAGGAGCAGCTTGATAGCATCGCTGATGGTAAAGTTGCGTGGGTGCAGACTTTAGGACAGTTCTATCCACCGTTCCAAATTGCTCTCAAAGAAGCCCCCGATAAGATGTATGAAGCGCGAAAAGCGATGGAACAGGAGTCCGACGAGAAGTGTGAAAAATGTGGCGGAAACATGATCGTCAAATGGGGGAGATATGGACGATTTCTCGGATGTGCGAACTATCCAGACTGTAAGAATATTAAACCCTTAAGTGCAGATGATACACCCGCTCCAGAACCAGAACCGACAGAGATACCGTGTGACAAGTGCGGTGAACCGATGGTTATTAGGGTAAGCCGTGCCGGAAGTAAGTTTTTGTCGTGTAGTGCATATCCGAAATGCAAAAATGCCAAGCCTATTCCAATGGGTATTGACTGTCCTGAATCGGATTGTGAGGGATACCTCGGTGAGCGCCGCAGCCGACGTGGGAAAGTCTTTTACGGATGCAGCAACTATCCGAAGTGTGAATTTTCTACATGGGATAAGCCTGTGCCTGAAACTTGTCCAAAATGTAATGCCCCGTTTCTGGTTGAGAAAACCAGAAAACCGAGAGGCAGTGAGACTGTAACCGTGTCACTGAGTTGTCGCAAACCGGATTGTGATTATACAAAAGAATAAATGATACAGTTACACCAAGTCAGCTTCAGTTATGATGAACTTAGCGTGCTTGAAAAGGTCAGTTTTCGCGTGGAGCGCGGCGAGTTCGTATTTCTTGTAGGACCCAGCGGTTCTGGGAAGACAACGCTCTTACGGTTACTATACGCCGATTTGATACCGGTGGCAGGGGACCTGAGTGTGATTGGGCAAAAACTTGCTACATTGGACAAGGTGAGTCTTCCTTACTTTCGACAGAAAATAGGACTTGTCTTTCAAGATTTCAAATTCTTGGTGGATAAGACGATCCAGGAGAATCTTGCCTTGCCGCAGAGACTGGTAGGCATGGCACCACGGGTAGCGAAAGAGAATGTCAACAAGCTTCTGCATCAAATAGGTTTGAGCCATCACCAACATGCGTTACCCACTGAGATATCCAGCAACGAACGGCGACGATTAGCTATAGCCAGAGCGGTTATCAACAATCCAGTATTGCTGCTTGCGGATGCCCCTACAGAAGGCTTAGATGTGCGACTTTCGCTTGAGGTTATGGCACTTCTCGATGCCCTTAATTTTCAAGGTATGACTATCTTTGTAGCAACCTCAGACCGAAAACTCGCTGAGAAATGTAATAAGCGCATTATTGAATTGCGAGATGGCGGTATCCATTGAGACAGGAGGAATAGTTATCAGTCATCAGTTACAAGAGGATTCTGATTGTTCAATATTTTTTTAACCATGACGCTTCAAAAGGTAAAGGTTTGAAAGCGCGTGTTTGTGCCTCAAAGGCCAAAACTGAAAACTGAAAACTGAAAACTGAAAATGCGCTATCGTCTTAAAAATGCCATATCTCATATTGCACGTGCTGGCACTTCGAGTCTGATAGGTATTGTCGGCATCGGATTCATCACGACCTTACTCGCTACTTTGCTATTAAACCACTTTTTCATTTTGCGACAGTCTGAACTTAAGATGCATGCCCCTACCCTCGTCGCGTTCCTAAAAGATACCGTGGATGAGTCAATGGGACGCACATTGGTTAGCCGCTTAGAGAAGAATGGACAGATCCTCGCGGTAAATTATGCTTCAAAGGCTGAGAAACTCGCGAGCGGCGAAACCGAGTTTCAGGATTTGGGTGTTCTGATTAAGGAGGCGTTTTCAGAAACTCGCGGTGTCAACCCATTTCCAGCATCCCTCAACGTCTATGTGGACGAAGAATTAATAACCCGTAAAACGTTAGAGCACATTGCGTTAGAGATTAAAGCACACGACGAAATTGAGGACATCTTGTTAACCGGACACGGACAACTGAGAGATCGGTTGCGCGACTCAGAGCGGACAACTCTCGTCGCCATCGGTGTGACAATCGTTGTCGTCTGGTTCATTATCGGTTCGGTTATCAAGAAAACAGCAATTGCCCGCACCGATGAGTTTCACCTCATGAAACTTCTTGGTATGTTCCGACGCTATCTTCTCGCGCCTTTTATTGTTCATGGACTTTTCCTCGGTGGACTTGGTGCCTTGTCTGGACTTGGCTGCTTCTATGGCGTGCTGTATATCTTTAGATCTCAATTAGGCGGTCTTCACTTCCTTACTATTTATCAAATCATTTGGGTTATTGTGGCTGAGATGCTAATCGGACTCATCGTCGGTTTTGCTACATATCGGAAATTCGCGTCGTAGGTCCTATCTGACGGGCCCCGATCATTACTGCGAATGGAGATCGTTGAAAATGACAAATCGTGAGATTAGTGATGTGTTCCGCGCTATCGGATCCCTCCTCCAAATCCGAGGGGACGATGCATTTCGCGCGAGAATTTATGAGCGCGCAGCTGATATAATTGCGGACTTTCCCTCTGAACTGGAAACCTCTGAATCCTCCGAGCAAGATGCATCCGATTACAATAAAGGTGCAATCGAACAACTCCGAGCAACACCCGGCATCGGGAAAGCTATCCAAGACAAAACGGTCGAAATGCTGGAAACCGGACGTTGCAAATACTATGACGATCTCACCGCGGAAATGGGGACAGGGATACTTGAACTGCTTGAACTCCGAGGGGTCGGTGTGAAGACTGTCGGTAGATTCTATCAGGAACTCGGTGTGCGAAATCTTGAAGACCTCCAGGCGTTGCTGGAGAGCGGAAAACTGAGAGGTATGAAGGGGATCGGGAAAAAGACCCTTCAGATGATATCCGAGAGTTTAGAGTTTCGCATGCAGCTTCGGAAAGCACGTCCATTGCGGGATGTTTTGCCAATCGCACAACGGATCTCCGAGAACTTAGGGCAATTAATAAGCGATGGATGGATAAAACGGAAACCCGAATTCACAGGACATCTACGGCGGTCCGAAGAGATCTGTCGAGGTATAGAAGTGATTGTTGAGTGTCAGGGCGAATCGGCGTTTCAGTTTGAGAATGGTGTCGTTCCTGATTCGCTGCAAACCTTTCTTGAACCCTTTTCGCAAACACAAATAGTTTTCAGAACAGGCGATCAAACCCAGCACGTGTATGACAGTAATAGGGCATCTCTCACGGAAAAAAGTCAAAACGAACCGACAGATGATGTCCGCGATACACTCCCCGTAATTCAATTCTATATTGACCAAGATTTTCCAGTGTCTATCTATCTCTGCACCGCTGCCACGTACGAACTCACCCTATTTTTAACGACACCAGCAGATGCCCACTTTGACGCACTACCTGATTGTCCTGCTCCACAAACGGCTAAACACGGTATCACAGAAGCAGAAATTTACGAAAAACTTGGTCTTTCCTATATTCCACCTGAGCTTCGACAGGATGGCACATCAGTCGCAGCGGCTAAAGATAACACCTTACCGGATCTCGTTGAATTTACCGACTTGCGAGGGGACTTACACGCGCATACTGACTCAAGTGACGGACGGAATACACTTCAGGAGATAGTGGCGGCAGCGAAAGCAGAAGGTCTTGAATACTTTGCGATTACGGACCATTCGGTCTCTTCCACTGTCGCAAACGGTTTGGATCCGAAACGACTCCTTGAACAGGTGAAGCAAGTCCGTGAATTAGATGCGGAGGTCGAGGGTATCACAGTCCTTGCGGGTTCTGAAGTAGATATTCGGCGGTCCGGTACTCTGGATTTTTCGGATGAGATTTTAGCGCAGCTTGATATTGTTGTTGCAAGCGTCCATAGTCATTTCAACCTCACCGAAGCAGAAATGACAAAACGCATCGTCCGCGCAATTGAGCACCCGTTTGTCAATATCATCGGACATCCTACAGGCAGAATGCTCGGGTACAGACCTGGCTATCCGCTGAATCTTGAGGAAGTCATTGCAGCCGCTGCAGAAAATAACACAGTTTTGGAGATTAACGGCTCACCGAGTCGATTGGATTTGGACCCTCGGTTTGTACGGATGGCAAAAGACGCAGGCGTGTTGTTAGCAGTCAATACCGATGCACATGCTATTAGACAATTGGCACACCGACAATCCGGCTTGAATGTTGCCCGTCGCGGATGGCTCACAAAATCGGAAGTCATCAATACCTATACGTTGGAAGAATTGCGCGAGAGATGTGGCATCGGCGAGCGTTTAAAGTGAATCGCGGCTTTCTGAGAATTTGAATAGTGTCCTTTTATAGTAAAACCTATAATTAATTGGATACTCTCAAACAGTCTGAATACCTATAACAGGCATTCAGACTGGAAACCCAAACTAAAAGTTTTGCGGCGTACGCGAAGAAACACCCCAAGCAAAAACCCCAGATGTGACGGGCATCATGCTACAAAGATGTCCATCTATTTATGGGCTTCACTATAATGAATATCAAGCCAAGTGGTGGTCATATTATGCTGCTTGCATGGTGGCAGATCGTTGTCTCTTATGAAATGACCAACCATTCCCCCTCCTTCAACAAACGTTAAATATCTTCCTGCCGTTTCCGGTGCGTCTTTCTATGAAATACCGGACAATTTACACAAATATTTCCCGTTCCAGGCAAATCAACAAACTCTCTCAGCACCCTACACCCCATGGTTGCTCAGAGGATGTTTCTATTTTCCTGCCTTTCCATCCTACCATGCACACAGCAACACTACATTCATCGCCTGTGTAATTGGTAACCCTGCCTTTCTTTTCATCCTACCATGCACACAGCAACACCCTGGTACTATTTTCACACTCAATGCCGTGCCAAATCGCTTTAACGATGTCATTTGGGAGTTGTCCGCACTTTTGCCATTTCAAAAAAAAGTGTTTGTCGGATGACCAAAAATCAGTGAACAAGAACACACAATTTCCCCATTATCATGTCTAATATCTATTTTATGCAACCTTTCGTCCTGACGTACGCGTTACAGTAATATGAAGACTCCATTTTTTGTTTCGCATTACATGAAAGACAATAGGACTTACGCAAACAAGGTGGCATCAAAATGCTGTTATCAAGAGAGACGTTGCATGGGAATTACGACGATATTATCGGTGAGAGTACCGTGCATCTTAAAGTGCTAAAACGTATTGACACGTTCGCAAAATCTGCTAAAACCGTGCTTATTTCTGGCGAGACCGGAACAGGCAAAGAATTGGTCGCGCGTGCTTTGCACACAGAGAGCCCTTATGCCATGCGCCCCATAGTCATCGTGAACTGTGCAGGGATTGCGAAGAACCTAATAGAAAGCGAACTCTTTGGGCATGAGAAGGGTGCGTTTACTGGCGCGGATAATCAACACATTGGACTGTTTGAAACCGCATCGGGGGGCACACTCTTCCTCGACGAAATCGGGGAACTTCCGACACGCCTACAATCGAAGTTGTTGCGGGTCCTTCAGGAACACGAGATTCGCCGCGTGGGAGGGATAAAACAGATTCCAGTGTCAGTGCGCGTCCTTGCAGCTACAAATATCGACCTTATAGAAGCGGTTGCAGCAGGTAGGTTTCGCCGAGATCTCTATGAGCGATTAAAATCCCTTCATATCGAGCTGCCGGCGTTACGGGAGCGGCGGGAAGACATTCCCCTGTTGGCAAAACATTTTTTGACAAAGGAAATCGACCTTTCCGATCAAAAGGTAGCCGACATAAATCCAGAAGTGCTCTCGTTATTTGATACCTACACCTGGCCCGGCAATATCCGGGAGTTAGAAGGAGTCATAAGTCGCGCGGTACTTTTAGCGGAAGGCGGTGACATCTTACCGCACCACTTACCGCCTGATTTGCGGACTCCTCAAACCCACGCATTGCCGTTGGCCGATGAAACAGCCGCAGCCAGTCCTAACGCCCCAGAATATTTCGTGCTGCCCTTCCCGATGGGTACAACCCTGAAAGAGGTAGAGAAGTCAGCGATCTTGACGACTTTGGCGCGAGAAAATGGGAATAGGTCAAAAACGGCGGCGGTTTTGGGGATTAGCCGAACCACTTTGCGCGCCAAGTTACACACCTATGCGCAAGAGGAATAGGACATTAGGACTTCTGTGTAAGCACGCCTACAGCGGAAAGGTTTGCTTGACCCATGACATCCGTTCGTCTTTCTCAGGAAACTGGGTCTTATGATGCTCAGTATTCGATCCAGAACCACACGTTTGGTGTATCAACTAGAAACATTTTTACCAGTTCAGTGGACAAAATGTTTCCAACTGGACAGATTCTTTCCAGTGGAAAAGTGGTGAGATCCCGTCACGGTGCGGTTTCTCATATTGGCATAATACTTGCTACTATAAACGTGAACTCGACTGAAACATGTAGGTGCACCAAGGGTGCTACCAATAATTGAGGGTGTTTCATAAATCATTACTATTCTATCAAAAGACAATTTTAATGTGTGATATTTCGTATAGGTAATCCGCAGCGGTGATTCATTAACATTGTGAGTTACAACACGAGGACACCAAGTCCCAAAAAGGTAGCAACATAAGGCAAACCTCGCATCGGTAAAGGTTTGTGTGCTCCTGTAATTGACAGGAGTTTACTTAGTAAATCAAAGACGGGTTCAATGGTGGTTTTTCGTGCAGTTTGCCAAGTCTGAACTTGTGTTGCGGTATAAAGCGGGTCGGCACCTAAGAGTAGGTTTGCCTCTGCGAGAGTAGGCTTAGGTGTGAGTAAAAGCAGTTCGGAAACCTCAGCAAAAACAGCATCACGTTTTTTATCAACATATCTGTTATCAGCGACGATACACCGCACACCTTTTTCAATAAGTCGGTCTTTCTTAGTATCCAAGACCTTGCGTTCGTTAACATTGGTGGGTCCGACTTCAAACATGATAGGAAACCTGTTGAGGCTGCCGGTGAGATGGAGTCCGTAGCCATACACCCATCCATAATACCCACTTTTCGACCAAGTTGCCGTTTTATCAACACCTCGTAAGTCTTTGGGGAGATGATCCTTGAGACGATCCTTCTGATGCCAGACGGGTCCGGCGGCTCTAAACAGGCTTTTATCTTCATAAACGACCTGTTGAAGAAACCCAGCTTCGGTGGCGAACCGAGAGGCTGCGACGTATTCAGTGAACGCTTTGAGTTTAGGCATCAACGTTTTATATGTACGACCGAGTGTCACGTGAGACGGACATGCCGGGAGTTGACATCTTTGAAGGTAGAGCGGATGATGAAACAAATAATTGTGCTGTGCGCGCATAGCAGTGATCCCCTTGAGCGTCATAACGACGTAAAAGACCATGAGCGAAGCATCCGGATAAGTCTCGGGTCTTCCTCTTTTTGAGACTTTTTCTTTGGTGGCTGAGAACGCGTCTAACATTGAAAACAGAAATGTGATATACTCTCTGATGTCGGGATATTGCATGGGTGTCTCCTTCAATTTATGTGCTATAAAATGAAGAATACCCAATATCCTGACTTTTGACAACTATTATTTATTAAGCACCCTCAATTAAGTGAGTGATAACGGCGAGAAACTTGTCTCTCGCCTAAAGGAGAAAACTGTGCTTAAAAAATGTCTCGTTTTTGGACTCGTTATTTGCAGCGTTGCTCTGAACCAATTTGCTTTTGCAGGCACTTGGAAAGATAGTTTTGAAGACAATGATATGTCCGAATGGAAAATCGTTGATGATTGGGAAGATGCAGGAGGAAAGTGGTGGGTTGATAAAGGTGAAGCTGTCGCGGAATCATTGGGCGAATCAAGTTTTGCTATGTGGCTGACGGGTGAATCCACATGGGAATACTACGCTGTATCCTGTCGAGCGAAATTAGTGAAAAGTAAAAAGGAACCTGCGACTTTCGGGATCGTGATGCATGCTAACAATAATGAGTTACTTGATGGACTACTTGATGAGCATTATTATTTTTCTGTCATTGGGGACTTTAACTTTATCAGTATTAGGAAATTCCGTCCATTTCCAGCTGAACCGGTCACACTCGGAGGATTCGATTTTGAAGTAAAAGCGGACAGATGGTACCAACTTACTGCCACTATTCATAGAAACGGTAAAATTGAATTCCAGATTGATAAGCAGCTGTTCACGCTGTCTGACCCCAAACTTCTGGGACCAGGGCGAGCTGGGGTGTTCATTTCAGATGCAGAAGTTCGCTTTGATGACGTTGAAATTACAGGTTCAAATATCGACGATGGCGGTCCGGGCAAAGCACGTCCTGTCGAACCGAAAGCCAAGCTCGCAACTATATGGGGACACCTGAAAAGCGAATAACGAAGGTTACACAGAGAATGGAGACGAAACAGACGGTCGGCATCGGCATTATCGGGATGGGCTGGATGGGCATGATGCCCGCCCGCGCATACCGCTATCTCTCCAGCGTCCGCGCTTTGGCAATTAACCCGCGGGCGCGGTGTGTGGAGTAAAAGCAAATTCACAGCCGGATTGATTGAGAAGAGGCGCATTGTGTTTAAAACGATTCATGTGAGTACAAAATCTCACTGAGTATCATCGCGTAAGAGACGATAGAGTTCAAAGGAGGTAAACTTAATTCGCAAGATTTGATTTACCTGCGATTTTATTGACATTCCGATCCTCGTCAGAGGGCGACAAAAGGAGGAACCGAGCGATGATAAAAACCTTGGTAAGTGCCATTATGGCATTTTTTGTCGTTGCAACATTGGGCATTTCGTTGCTAACAATAGTTCCAGTCCCAGATGTCGAAGCTGAGAGAAAACATGACTGTAGACATCATCATTGGATTTGGAACGAGCATCGCAACCGCTGGATTAAGAGGCTACATAACGATTGGCGGTGGCATAATCACAATAACGTGCATGAATTTACATGTGGGTGCCATAACTAATCCGAACACTCATTCACATAAAGATTCATAAGGGAACCTAATAACGAGGTTGCTATACTGACTCAACATATACTGTAGGTTTAGCAACCTCCAACCTCTAAATAGGTGATGGTAATGCGATTTTTACTTGCGAGTCTTGTCTGTCTACAATTCATTACAATCGGGTGCCACGATGCAACTGAAACTGAAAAATCAGATGTTGTGGAACGAGCTCCTGCTCTATCCTCCGCTGAGGAACTTAGAGATGAAGCAAAGGATACTGAGATAGGAGAAAAAAGTACAAAGCACTTAGAGAGTTTTCTAAGGCTTCTCCCGAATAACCCTGAAGCAGCTTGGATAGAACTTGAAAAATTCGCCAAATTAAAGTATGGCAATCACCCTCTCGTGGACGAATGGGTTGAGCTCACTTTCCGTTTTACGAGTGAAAAGAAAGCATTAGTCTTAGAACTAATCCGTCATACTGAGATAGAAATTCAGATGCTAACAGACATTGATGCTGAAAAGCATGCTAACGAGATTAAGGATAACCAGATTTACCTCAAGGAAGAGCGTGACCATGTCGAAGCCAAACAGTTTCAATCTGGTATAGATCCGCAAACCTATAAAATCGGTTTTGAACTTTCAATACAATCTGGTGAGAATGACTAAGCTTATTATAAGAGGCTGATTGCATGAAGGCACAATATAACTTCAAAACGATAGGTGTTGCTGTTTTGTTAACAGTCCTAATCTGCACCGGAATCTATTTCTATGCACAATGGGATCTAACTCGGTTTAAAGCCTCCCTAGGAGAGGTGCCAAAATTCAACGTGCGCACAAATCCTGCTTCCCAAAACGAGAAGCAAACGACAGAGCACGCAAAGTCCCTTACACCTTCTGTGGAGCCACTGCTAGAGACAAATGGAGAGCCTGAAATCATCAAAGCGGAGACGGATATAGAAAACACTCGCTCCGAGACCGAGGACGACATAAACGACTTTGAAAAGTTGATCTTTTCTCTCGAGGAGCCGCTAGAAGATATTTTAGATGAACCCCTTGAACCTTATGATTTAGAAAAAGTTAGGGTAGGCTTTAGGGATTACAATGCCTTTCTAGTAAGCGACCCTGAGCGTGCCTATGCAAGTCTTACCGATGCCCTTCGCGAGCAAAACGGGAACTGTTTTGAAGTGGATATCATTGTTGAAACCGTTAGACGCATCAATGACGGCATTACGACGGTTGACGATGCAATTGCCTTGAGAGGAGCCATCATAGGACTTACCCCACCAGAGGACACTGAAGAGATTGAGGACCTTTCCTATGGTATGGAAGAACTATACGAATTCAGGGCGTTACACGGCGGAGATGAACCGATGGAAATTAGCATAACTTTTGGAGAATAACAGAGTTTCCATCACATCCATATAGGCGTTTTTGAAATTAGTAGGTTTGTCTTTGATGTTCCACAAAAGATCACCCATGTTTAGGAGGTACCCCAATCTTCTACCGTCATGACTTTAACACAAGACATTCCAGGTACCCAAACTATGGAAACTGTGTCGGATGTCTCTACATCAGCCAAGAATGTTACTGAGAAAAAAATAAAAGATTTTTCTTCTTGTAGCGGTACTGAAAAGCGAAAACGTCTTATAGAGTCCACGAAACAGAAGTAGAAGGCTCTTGAACTATCGGGGTAGAAAATGAGAGTTACTCATGGATATGAAGAAGGCATGAAACACGTAAACGCGACATTACCCATTTTAGCAAAGGGATAGGGCCACTTCTCGAAAAAGAAGAAAACAATACGATATCCGAGACTTCACAAAATATCTCATGAGAACACATCACTTGGTTTTCGCATTTTGCCTTTTCTTTCTACTTGGCACCTCCCGAATATTCACGCTATCGGTGCATTGGTCTAGTGATGAATCTCTTTGGTTGAGACGGAGTGCCCAATTTATAGAGGCAGTCCAAGCAGGGCAATTTGAACAAACTCTGCTTGCTTACCATCCAGGGGTAACGACAATGTGGCTATCAGGTTTCCGAGCCTTCTTTTTCTCAGATTTGACATCACATAGACTTTCAGACTTGGCTTATGCCCGATGGTTCATTGGCATTGCAGTGTTAGGTGGGTTGGCTGCAGCAGCAATTCTTCTCCACCGCCTCTTTGAATTTTGGCAAGCCATCTGTACATGGAGTTTTATATCTGTAAGTCCCTTTCTTCTTGCCCAATCTCGACGCGTCCATACTGATGCCCTCGCGACAATTTTTATTTTTTTAACCGTCTTGCTTTTCTTATGCTATTGTGTCTCCTCCCAGAAACGCCGTTTCGTAGTTCTCTCAGGCATAGCATTTGGTTTGGCATGCCTTTCCAAAAGTTATGCACTCATCTTATTATTATGGTTTCCCCTCTGCTTATGGTTGTTCCGCTCTAATGATACGGCATTGAGAATGCTCTTGACCAATGCTTTTGAAATTGGACTTCTCTTTTTTAATGCTACCTTCCTTACTATTTTTGTTGTATGGCCCCTCTTTTGGAATCCTATATCTGTGCTGCTCGGAACTTGTCTGTTAGGTTTCACAGCGTTTTTACCATACGCCCTGAAGTCCAAGAGATATACCAAACCCATTTTAGGTGTTAATGCTTTTGTTCTGATAGCCTGCACAGGCTATGCATTAAAAACTGTGTGGTTGGTCTTCAATAAAGTGAATTGGGCAGTCACAACCCCTCATAACGTGGAACACTTCTTTTTGGGGAAAATTGTAGCAGACCCGGGGCCACTCTTCTATCCTTTCGCTATCTCGATAAAAAGTACACCTTTAACAGTCCCACTTGCCATCTTTGGTGTAATTCTGTTATGGAAACAGAGAAAAGACACACATCGCCAAGAAAATTGGTTTCGGATAGCCTTTTCCGTGATCTGTGGTGTGTTGCTTTTCATTCTGTGTTTATCCCTAACTGCCAAAAAGTTTGGTCGTTATCTATTACCTGTATTCCCGATAATAGATATGTTAGCTGGGCTAGGACTCTTTTATTTTATCAAGTGGGTGGGTAGCCGGTTCAAAGCCGTGTTGGTACAACAAGCTGGGCAAATCGTTTGTGTTGTGTTAGTATTTGTTTTGACGGTTCTACCCGTATTTGCTTTGCACCCGTATTATGGCATCTACCACAACCTCTATTGGAAAGCCACGGATCTTACAAAAATTACCACGGTAGGTGACGGATCTGGATTAGATATCGCAGCGAAATATCTCAATCAGAAACCCGATGCACACCAGATGACAGTACAGGTCTCCACATTAAGTGCTGGGCTCTTTCAATATTACTTTATTGGTTCAGTCTATCAGTTACCTCCGAAACATGCTAAAGAACCTACGGCACCTCCGCCAGTCGAATATGAGGTTGTTTATATCCGAGATTCTCAGATCGGGTGGATACCTCAGGAAGGAACGCGGGGCGGGAATTTAGAGCATGTTATTACCCTTAATGGCATCGACCGAGTCTGGATTTACCGCGTAAGGTGAGGTTACTATGAAAGTTTGTCTACTAACGCATGGCTATCCTCGTTTCCTCTCAGATACCACTGCCCCTTTTATTGAATCCATCGCCGAGACGCTTCAAAAACATGGGGCGAGTGTCACTGTGCTAACACCCGATACTCCCAAGTTCACCCGCACCACAGCGGATCATAGTATCAACCTAAAGACATACCGCTACTTCTTTCCGCGGCGGTTGCAGCTCCTCGGATACGCCAACACGCTCGTCAACGATTGCGAATTGAAGAGATACGTCTATCTGCTCGCCCCTTTTATGTTCCTATCTGCCATTTTCCAGCTGCTCCGTTTACACCGCAAGCACTGCTTTGATGTGATTCATGCACACTGGCTTCTGCCCAACGGATTTATCGGGGCTATTGTCTCCAAATTGTATAAAATCCCACTCGTCATTACATTGCACGGATCCGACATCTTCGTCTCAAAACTAAATCCTGTTTTCAAAGCGATCGCCAAGTGGACACTTAAACACACTGCGATGGTGACGAGCGTGACACCCACATTTCTGCCTGAACTCGCGGCGTTGGGCGTTCCCGAAGAGAAACGGTGTCTAATACCCAACGGCGTGGATCCAGAAGTATTCCCGCCACCGACTCCCAAACAGTTAGCAGAACTCCGAAATAAACTTTCAATTCCAGAAGAGCAGCGCGTTGTTTTTGCTTTAGGGCGCATCGTCTTGAAAAAAGGATTTGACACGCTCATTCGAGCGTTGTCCTATATGCGAGAGAAGTGTCCGCAGACAACAGTTATCATCGGCGGTGATGGAAGTGACTTAGGCAGACTAAAAACACTCGCAAAAGAGAAAGGCGTTTCAGATATCATAAGGTTTACCGGAACCATCAATCGGTTAGAAGTTCCAATATATTTCTACTTATGCGACCTATTTGTTTTACCAGCCGTAGTGGACCCGAAGGGGAATATGGATGGGTGTCCAATAGTCATTTTGGAGGCGATGGCATGTGGGAAACCCGTCGTCGCCTCAGCAATTTCCGGTATACCTATCGTCGTGCAGAACGGTAAAACTGGACTTCTGGTGGAAGAAAAGAATCCTGATGCCCTCGCCTCAGCGATTGTTTCATTGTTAGAGAACTCCGCAAAACGAGAACAGTTTGGCAAGGCAGCACAACAGCGCATTCAAAATGAATTAACATGGACGAAAACGATAGAACAATTTATCAGTATTTATCAGCAACATGCCAACAGAGACACATAATGCCCCCCAACTTTCCATAGTGATCCCAGCATATAACGAGGCAGAATCGCTCCCTGTTTTGTTAGAGCACATTCAGATGGTACTGAAAACGCATGCCTACCACCGCGCTGAGGTTATCGTTATCAATGATGGCAGCACGGACAGAACGGCGGAAATCTTAGACGCGCTGTTAGAAACCCAAACCCACCGATTTACGATGCATGTTATCCATTTCAGGTGCAATCAGGGTAAGGCAGAGGCACTCACGGCGGGATTCGCAGCAGCAGCAGGAAACATCGTTATCACTATGGACGCAGATTTGCAGGACGACCCGGATGAGATACCGAAGTTGATAGCAATCCTTAATAACAAAAACTATGATGTTGTCTCAGGGTGGAAATACCCGCGCAAAGATCCGTTTGAGAAACGGGTGTTTTCTTTCGTTTTCAATCACGTTACGGCGTTTTTTACTGGTGTCAAACTCCACGATATGAATTGTGGGTTCAAGGCTTATCGCGCTGAAGTTGTCAAAGGGCTGCATCTCTACGGCGACCTACATCGATATATCCCAATATTAGCGCATCAGGCAGGCTATAAAGTCGGCGAGGTCAAAGTAAAGCATCACCCGCGGCGGTTTGGTGTCTCTAAGTATGGGTTCAAGCGGATACCCAAAGGGTTCTTTGACCTCTTCACCGTCCTATTCTTGACGAAATACCTCAAACGACCGCTGCATGTTTTCGGCACCATCGGCGCAGCTGTCGCTTCCATCGGCATCCTCATCGGGCTTTATCTTGCTGTTTTATGGGCTGTGAAAGGCGGGGTCGGTTTCCGTCCACTCCTTATGCTATCCGTTTTGATGATAATTCTGGGTATCCAATTCTTCTCGATCGGATTACTCGGAGAACTTGTTATCGGGCTAATCTCCCGACTCGAACGGCGAATAACGACGAATAAAACATCCGAACACACACCTTCCAAGAACAAAGGGACACCCCACACATGAGCCACTCTCGGCTGCTGCAGTGGGCAAGAATACTACCCGTACTCGCGATCCTCTTTTTCCTCGTCAAGCGATTACACAATCTTCTCACTGCCGTTGAAATGGAATCAATAACATTCAAACCTTTCTGGTTATTAGCATCCCTAACGCTGTTGCTCGCCTATTTGGGAACGCTCGGTATTCTATGGTTTTTTCTCTACCGGGTAGGAGGCGGAAAATCAAAAAAAACAAGTGAGGCAACAAACCTCACCAACAAAGAGCAGAACCCCCTCCTATCGGGGTGGGCATTTTTTCAACTCTCGCAACTGGGACGGTATCTGCCCGGGAAAGTCGGGCAGTTCGTAGTGATGTTTTCCTTATCAAACAAGTTCGGAATACAGAAAAAAGGGGCAGTCCTCGCCACCTGCTTCCAACTCGCTTTTCAGTGTGCGGTGGGATGCTTTATCGGATTTCTCGTCTTGCGAAACACAGATGTCGCCCCGATTTTACACGACTTGCTCGCGAAGTTACAAATATCTGGAAAAACCGCTCTCCTCATCGGAAGTATCGCTATTCTCACACTCGGTGCCAGCATCATTTTTCTCTATAGGAGACGCATCAGAGAGACATTCGCCGATCTAATGCAACAAAATTTCCGTGCCATGTTTTTGACTTCTGGAATATTGCGTCTGATCAGCGGGTATCTCTTGCTTTGGGGGCTTTTAGGTACCGCTTTTTTTCTCTTTATTAAGAGTCTCGCGCCCGTTTCCGCTTCGCAACTCTTCGTCGTAACAGGCACTTATGCCATCGCGTGGAGCATCGGGATCCTCAGTGTTATCACACCGGGTGGCTTAGGCGTTCGAGAGGGCATATTAAGTCTGCTGCTCACAAGTGTCCTACCCCCCGCTACCGCAACGCTTATCGCGCTTCTCTCGCGACTCTGGACCATCAGTGCTGAACTCGCAATGACAGGCATCGCTTCTGGATTTTATTGGTGGAAACTCAGAGATTGAAGGCGCATCCGGCGCATTTTTTCAGGTGGGATATTTTGAAACAAGGAGTACACATGCGAAAACGGATTTCTATCGGTGTTTTTCTGTTTTTCTTAGGGGTGTTGACTTTTTTGCCGCGCCTGCTGTCGCTTGAAGCCCACTGGTCAAGTGATGAGACGCTCTGGATGCAGCGTTCTCTCAAATTTGTTTCAGGCCTCGAAAAAGGAGATTTTGCAGAGACCCTCACCGCGTCTCATCCTGGCGTGACAACGACATGGCTCGGCAGTGCTGCTATTTGGATGGCTTCGGGGAGAGATTCAGGAGCAGAATGGGCGAAGTCTACGAAGTTTTTATCACCGGAAAACCTGGCTCGGTTGCGATTTCCGATTGCGTGTCTCTCCGGCGTTCTCATTTTGATAGCAGGCGGGCTGGTGTATCGTTTGTTTGGCGGGAGGATCGCCAGCGTTGCGACCCTTTTCTTTGCCATTGAACCTTTTTTGCTCGCCGAAAGCCGACGGGTTCACACAGATGTTTTAACCGCAGAATTCCTACTCTTAACGATGTTGCTGTGGTTCTGCTATTTGGAAGGGGAAACCCACAGGCGGCGTTATCTGGTTTCTTCAGGAATCTGCTTTGGTTTGGCGTGTCTGACGAAAAGCCATGCGGGTGCCTTCTTGCTCTTTCTGCCGTTTCTGCTCTTTTGGTATGTCAAACAACGCCGTCTGTCTGGGGCGAAAATGTTCATCAGTGCGCTGTTCTTTGCTTCGATGGCGGTGTTCACAGTGCTCTGTACGTGGCCCTATCTCTGGACATTCACGTTCGGAAATCGATACATATCACCCCTACTGTTTTGGGGCACTGGCGGCACCCTCTTCTGGAGTTGGCGAAAACTTTCAAAGCACGCCTCTTTCTCGCGCACAGAACTCATCATTCTCAGCATCGGGTTGTGTCTGATGGCTGGACTCCTCGGGACCGCAGCGAGTTCTGTTTTCGATCGCATGTATAATGCGCTGACAATCGCACATGAATTACCAAAGTTATTTTTCGGGAAGATTCGCTATAATCCAGGGCCCCTTTATTACCCTGTCATGGGCTTTCTTTGGAGCGCACCTCTGACACTGCCACTCACACTCGTAGCAATATACGGCGCATGGCGGCAAAGGCCTCAGGAGAAAAAAGCCTTTCGTATCACGGTAGCACTCCTGCTCTTCGGGGTCTTTTACTACATCGGGCTGAGTCTCGTTGCCAAAAAAATCGCACGGTATCTCGTGATCTGCCTCCCCGCGGTGAGCCTCCTAGCGGCAATAGGAGCCATTTACGTCAGCCAACACGTCCGTGGAAAAAAATGGCGTTTTCTTGTACTCGTTGCCATTATCGTTTTACAAACCGTGCCGGTATTAAGAGTCCATCCCTATTATGCCACATATCATTTTCCCCTTTTACCTGCACAGTGGGTTGCGAAAAACACGACGCTCGGAGGCGGTGTCGGGTTGGATGTCGCCGCCGCTTATCTCAATGCCAAACCCGATGCGCAACGTCTACAGGTGCGTGTGAGTCGCTTTAGCGGGAACTTGAATAAGTATTTCGTCGGAAAAATATGGAGGCAAAACACGCACATGTCTTTACAGCGCAACATTGATTTCGATTATGAGGTCGAATATGTCCGCGACAAACAGATCCAGGGCACGCCTGTCGATGCCATCCCTAAAAACAGCTTACCGCCCTCCGCTTTACAGCTCCACAAAGATTTTCACAGAGAACTTGAATATGTCGTCCGGCTAAATGGGGTTGACTTTGTTTGGATCTACCGCGTGCTTGACAAACGCCAGAACGCCGTTCCAGCGGAAACACAATGAACGGCTCTGAGGAGGTGCTGCTTTTGGGATTTACTTCAGGCAGAGACGTGTATAACAAAACCAAAAGAGACATCAAAACGGTTGTTCTCAGGTGTCTGTCAAAGATCAAAAGGCGCAGCATCCGTGGGAAGATACGTCAGGTAGAGGAACCGACGCGCGTTTTTGTTGAGATTGGAACGGGACAACGGGCCGAATGGACATACCTTATCCGAGATGATTGGCAGGACATCGCGCGCAGCAAAAGCCAAACAGACCGATTGCGGGCACTTCCTGAATCATGGCTCTCTGAGCAAGGCAATTGGCACGGCTATTTAGTGGAGGCGCATCCGCGTAATTTCTCAGCACTCATTGAAAAAACAGTAGCAGACGAGAAACTCTGTCCCTTTTTACATCGTTTGACGTTCATCAATGCCGCCATTAGCGGCACTTCACAATTGACAACGATGGGTATGGAAACAGGTGTATTCAAGGGGCTTTTTGTCAATCGTTACACCTTGAGAGAGTCGCGTTCATTCCATCCGAGTGCGGTTGATAACACAGTAGATTTTGGTCTATTCACTGTATCCCTTGAAACCTTGCTCTCTGCCATCGGTCATAAACATATCGACCTCTTACGGTTAGATGTTGAAGGTGCAGAAGTCGCAATTTTGGAAGCGTACCCATTCCATATCAAGCCGCATTTCTTGAGTATAGAGTACCACTCGAAAGCAGGTAAAACGTTTGTTAGACACATATTGGAGGAACACGGTTACCAGATGGATGCACAAAACGCTGAGGAACTCCGAGGTTGCCTAAAGAGGAACTCGCCTTAGAATATTTGTGAAGAAGAATCTCTCCAAAGCAGCAGACACCAGTGGTGACATCCAGGGTTAAAACTGAAACCTCTGTGAAAAAGCAGAAAAACTGTAGTCGTTGTGCAGAGCGGCTAAGAGCCCTCCGATTAAGACTACTCTAAATCTGTGAGTGCTGTCAGATGCCAATTCGGATCTTCTAACGCCTCGTAAACGACACCACCCTCTACCTTATCAGGCATCGGAAGTCCGAGCAGGTAACAGAGCGTCGGTGCGACATCTACAACGCGAACCTGCCGCTCTAAGGCAATACCTTGCCGAACCCCAGCCCCCGATAAAATAAATGTAGAGTGCTGTCCGCCGATACCGAAACTCACTGAAGGCAACTGCTTACCGTGCGCGCCATCGAATTCGGGACGCAGGGCATAGACTACATCACCGACTAATTCGCCTTGTAGGTTAAACATCTCAGCATCTGCACGCGTGACGGCTAAAGTGAACGGATGCCGTCCAGTTTTCTCATCTTTGTAAGTATGCAATGCTGCGATAAGTTCGCGTTGTGTTGCTTCATAGTCCTCGGGAGCGACGATGCCATCGGGTTCACGTCCGGCTAAGTTGATGAAGATATGCACCAAACCGACGTTGACAGCCCGTGTTTTTGCCCAATCTATCTCACCGTTTGTATCTTTGACAATAAACCCTGTCTCTTCCAAGACCGATTCAATATCCACGGCACGGAATTGGTTCGGGGTCCCACCGTGGTCGGCACAGACGAGGACAACTGTATCGTCATCGGCACATTCTACGACACGCCCAATCATCCGATCAACAGATTCATAAGTGCGTCGTAACCCCTCACGGCACCGATGGATTGTTTCCGGTGGTGCGCCGCTAATTTCATCCGCTTGACTGAGGAAGAAATGACTGGCGTAGTCTGGCGCGTGGCTCTCCACCATCAGGACATCCCAATCGTTGTTTGCTGCGAGATGGGTCGCGACATCCGCAAGACGTTGGTGGTGGTAATCTAAGACTTCAAAATAGGTGTCGTCGTCCATTTGGCCGAGTGCGTCGCGAGCCGGGTTTTGCAGGAACGAACCGATTTCCGTATCAATCGTGGTGGCGACTGTATCGGGGACGGTATATCCGACTCTCGGCCAGATTTGAGGCACAAAGAGTTCAAAAGCATCAGCCGTCGATGTGAGCGTCACAAGTTTCATTCGGACGTAACCCTCTGCCTTGTTACCGTCAATTTCAAAACTATCTAACCACCAGTCGCTCCATTCGCCGACACCGAGATCAGCGACGGCATCGTCCCCAGAACGACTTCGGCAGACCCGGACCCGATCATAGCCGTCATTACCAGAGGCGTAAATTAGCCCATAAAACGGTTTTGGCACACGCCCAACTTCTTGATGAGAGGCATCGGATGCTTCACCTTGGGAATAGACGGAAGGCATCACATCCTCTCTACCGCGTGCTAAAGGTCGGATAGTGAGTTCAACCGCTTGCACCGGTTCAGCAGAATCCGGCAAGGCACTCCATTCTTCATTATCAACGGGTTCAATAGTAACAGGATCAATATGTCGAACTTTCTGTAATGCACTCGGATCGAGTGTTTCTGGGTCGCGCTGTCCGCCAATAGGACGCGGTGCCCATTTTCCTGCCACAAAGAGATGATACCCTGCAATCTGATGATGGTTGGAGACCCCTGGTCCTGTTCCTTCCACTTGGATACCAGTTTTAACAGTGGGGGGCCAAGACATTTCCCATTTCACTAAAATCGGTTTTCCGCCCGCACGTTCTACGAGATTCCATAAGTATTCGGATTGGCACAACCCAGTGTTGATACCCCACACTGTTTTGTCAAGTTGTTCCCCGACAGCCCGAATATTAAAGTCCATCACCTGATGTGTCCCGGGCCATGAACCTGTCGAGAGCGCTGTCCATCCGGGGGGTGTCAATGTCGGAAAGACACCGATCATGGGACGGTAAACCCCTGTCTGGAGCAGTTTCGCCATATTTGGGGTATGTCCCCAGTCAATCATATTTTTCACAAGCTCCATGCTTGCCCCATCCATCCCGACGATGATTGCCCGTTTTGCGGGGGCGCGCTGCGTGCGGTTTGTCATAAGAACTCCTTTTATATTTTTTCCGAATATCCTATTGCCAGAACGACTTAATCAGCGATATGATGCCTGCTATGATGGCTGCTAATGCAGATCCGAATGCTATCCATATTATCCATATTGGCATCTTATTTTTTTGTTTCATGTTGCTTCTTGTCTGCCTTCCAGCTTACCTCGAATCCATCTAACATCCCCGTGAAGATTACTGACATCTTTTTTTTCGGCTGCTAACCTATTATTTAGTTTCTCGTTCACTTGTTATATTCTGCCTTCTACACGTTCTATTTTGTCTTCTACGCGTTCGGTCGTGCACTTGAGGTCTGCAAATGGCACGCAATACCCCTCCCTGAGATCTTGGCCTGACATGTTTTCGCCTCCTTTGTCGTATCTATTATGACATAGAAAACAGAAAAAATCAAACCTATCTGTTATGGAACACGTTGGATGTAGATGTCTTCATCTGAACCGCGGGCATCACCCCAGACGACAATTGCAGCATTAAGACTTGCAGCGATGGCTTTCGGCGTAATTTGTGCTTTCGGTGCGTTACAGACAGGGATACCGTTAATTTCCCAAAGCGGTTTGCCGTCAGCATCAAGCCGTTGTGCATAGATCGCATCCTCGGTTGAATCCGCGAAATCTTCTCGATAATCGAGCCAATAGACGATGGCACCTGCTTCATCTGTAGAAACGAGTTGAGGGAGACGCTGAACGCCTGCCTCGGTACAAACAGGGGTGCCATCCTTTTGGAACGGTGAATTTTCGTCGTGCCACAACGCATTACCGTTTGCGTTAATACGTTGTGCATAGATATCCGCGAAAACGTCTCGCTCATCCCACCACGCTACGATAAAACCACCGCTGCCATCGCGGATACAGTCAGGTTGTTGCTGATTGACCCGCAGTTCGCAGACAGGGATGCCGTCCTTTTCCCACAAAGCATCTCCTTTGGCAGTTATGTGCTGAGCATATAACTGTGCACTCGTATAAAAGTTCGGATCGTTCCGGTAGTCTGACCAAACGAAGAACACGCCGCCATTTTCATCGCTCACCGCAACCGGCGCACCTTGGTTACCTGTCGCGACACAGACTGGAATGGGCGTACCTTCTGTACTATCAACCGGATTCCAAAGAGGTTTACCTTCAGCGGACAGCCGTTGCGCGAAAATATTCCAATCGGGCGTGCTGATGTCCCACCATGCGAAGATAGCACCGCCTTCTCCATCTGCGATCAGCACCGGATCATACTGGTCGCCATCGCCACTATAGACTGGCACACCATTCGCTTCCCATAAAGGTTTCCCCGTACTATCAATCCTTTGGGCATAGATATCTTGGTTTCCGTTTCGCCAATCCTCCCATACGACAATAACGCCGCCTTTTTCATCTGCAATAGCGTTCAAATCGTCTTGCAACGTTGGATGTGTACAAACAGGAACCCCGTCGGAGTTCCATAGTTTATTGCCGTTTGCATCAATGCGTTGGGCATAACTATCTTGATTACCGTGCCGCGTATCTCCCCAAACGAGGATCGCGCCCCCCATCGTATCGGTGGCAATCAGTGGCCAGCTTTGCGATGAAGGTAGATCGCAGACCGGGATCCCATTCTCGTTCCAGTGCATATCGCCTGTCGCACTGACGCGCTGTGCGAAGATATCGCGATTCGCGTGTCTTGCATCGCTCCACGCGACGATAGCACCGCCTTGTCCATCAGCAATGAGAACAGGGAAGCGTTGTTCATTTTCTGCTGTGCATAATGGAAGGTTTTGTGTCGCTGAAGATGACCATTCTGCCCTTGATACGTCTATTACAATAAGCACAGAAAGGATTGTGAGCGCGAGGCATATCCGGGATTGCAGAGAAGAACCGTCGGTCAAAATGGCTTTGGAACGCCGCACGCGCATTCCAACTTTACCACCCGCATCCCGTATACGCTGAAGAAGGTAGTTCATCATGTAGGCGCAAGCTTATGCTCGCTGCAATGCTTTAGGAAATAAGCAGTTCGTCCCCTATGGGGAAGAACTGGTCTGCGATTTGTTGTAAATCCATGGAGGTATTGTGTTCAAAAGCGACGACCTCCACCCGTTTATTTTGTTGTTTGATAAGTTCGGCGAGCGGACAGAAATCGCCGTCTCCACTTGCCAAAATGACGACATCCAATGAACCGAGCATTGAGACGACATCTACAGCAATCCCGACATCCCAGTCACCCTTTGCAGACCCGTCCCCGCGCAAGCGTAAATCCTTACTCTTAATTGTGTAGCCGTTGTGTTCAAGGAGTGACAGGAAACTGGATTGATTGATTTCTGGGATCTGGACGACATAAGCGTACGCTACCATCAAGTACCGCGGTCCGACGATCAGATCGAGAAGTTTGATGTAATCGACTCTTCTGCCAAATCGGTCCTTGGCAGCGTAAAACATATTTTGGACATCCACAAAAACGCCGACGCGCGGTTGTTCTGGTGTTATACCGTAGTGAGCGTCACTCTCAGTGATCGGTTGGGTGTCCAGATAAGTTAGCGTTTGGCGAATCTGGTTCAGAGCACCACGCGCGGCTTGATGGCAACTTTCCAAGGTATCGAAATGGCTATCTAAACTCGTCTGAAAATCTTCAAGTCCTTGGTGCCCTTTGTAGATCGCTTCCTCAACTAATTTGAGGTCAGTGGTGAAGGTTTCTTTGGCTGACTTAATCTGTTCATATTCTTTCAACTGGTCTGCCAACCGTTCTTTTTCTGCGAGAAGGACTTCGCGTTCGTTAGCGAGTTGTTGTAACGCCGCGGTGTCTTCGGTATATCGCACAACCCGTTCACGGAGCACACTATTTTCTCGTTCAAGTTCCTTCAAGCGTTTCTCATTTTCGTGTTGGGTTTCCGTTTTGGTTTTCAGCCCTTTATTTTCCTCTAAGAGAAAAGCACGCTGTTGGTCCAACCGATTGTGTTTTTTTTCAAGCGAGAGGTAGTCCGCTTTTGCGTCTGCTAATTGTCGCTCAAGCTGTTCGATTTCTTGGACCGGATGTTCCGATTGTTGATCTTCGGCTTCTAAATTGTCGGCAGCCTCAGCCCTAATTTCTTCCAGTTGCTCGTTACTTATGGGGAGTTCGTACCCGTTTGTGTATGCTACGTTTATAGATTCGTACGTTGTATTAAGCAGTTTATAACCGTGTTCGACGACTGCAGTACGCTGATCAGTGAGGAGTGCCCAGACGACTTCGCCAAAGTCGCCTGCTTCAATGAGGATATCGGACGTTTTGAAAAACGTTTCGATTTCGGATACTTCCATATAGCCAACTCGTGAAATTGCGGCTTGTGCCTTCTCGCTGAGGAACTGGCTGGCTAATGCTTCAATTGAGACATCCCCGTTGTTTATTTCAGGTTTCGGAGTGCGAGCATCGCTATTTTCAAGAGTAGGTTCCGCGCTGCCAACTACACCCAAAAACGCGTCGGTTAGATTTACCAATAATTCTCGCCTTGATAAGGCATAGAGCTTGTCCACATCAGGAACGATGCCGGTAGAGGCACTCAGCTGGAAAATTTCCCTTTCGTCTAAAAGCAAGTCCAGAAACCAAGTGAGCTGGTCCCGATGTATCTGCAATTTTAAATTTGGGTATGACATTATTATGCTCCGAAGAATACGATAAGAATTAAATTTTAATAATTTTCTCCTGTCCCTTCTGCACGCCGTGTGTCGCGTTGCGCGTATCAACAATTAATTGGGCATGTTCGACGATCCAATTGTAGTCTATAGCACCGTGATCGGTCAGAATTACAACGCAATCGGCACTTTGAACCAAATTGGTTGTCAGCGTTTCTGAATGATAGGTTTCTCTGCTATTGAGAGACAGATTTTCTACATACGGGTCATGATATACAAATTCTGCTTTTTTGTCAAGAATTAAACGAATTACCTCAAGCGCAGGCGATTCGCGTGTGTCGCCGATGTCTTTTTTATAGGCAACACCGAGAATTAATAGTTTTGATCCGTTAAGGGGTTTACGCTGGAGATTCAAGGCATGGCTTATTTTCTCTACCACGTATTTCGGCATTTCGCTGTTAATTTCGCTGGCGAGTTCAATGAACCGAGCATGATATTGATACTTCTGTGCCTTCCAAGAAAGGTAATGCGGATCGACAGGGATACAGTGCCCGCCGAGTCCGGGGCCTGGATAGAAAGGCATAAATCCGAACGGTTTCGTAGCAGCGGCATCAACGATTTCCCATACATCCAAATCCATCCGGTCGCAAATCAGGGCGACCTCGTTGATTAATCCGATATTGACGCTCCGAAACGTGTTTTCCAGCAACTTCACCATCTCAGCTGTCCGAGATGAAGATACCGTATGTGTTTTATTGATAAATTGGGAATAAAAAGTTTGGGCAACTTGCGTACAGCACTGTGTAACGCCTCCGATAATCTTAGGGGTATTTGTCATATAGTAGGTACTGTTTCCAGGCTCAATGCGTTCCGGGGAGAAAGCGAGATAGAAATCGCGCCCTACTTCTGGGGTTTGAGTGGATGCGTTTTTGTTGAAATGGGCGGTGAGCATTGGTAGCACAAACTCTTCGGTTGTGCCGGGGTAGGTGGTACTCTCCAGGACAATCAACTGTTCAGAATGGAGATACTGGGCGACCTGTTCCACTGCAGCAAGGATAAACTGCATATCGGGGGTACGGTTTTCACGTAGAGGTGTCGGTACGCAGATGTTGACTGTGTCTAATTCCTGAAGCACACTGAAGTCTGTCGTTACCTGAATCTGTCGAGACGTAATCAAAGGCGCGAGGGCTGTATTGGCGACATCGGGTACATCTGATATCCCCTGCTTCAACCGTTCAATTTTTTGCGTACAAATATCAATACCTGTAACTCGGAAGCCTGCACTCGCAATCGCAACCATAAGGGGTAACCCAACATAGCCAAGCCCGATGACACCGGCGTGAGCAGTCCGGGTTTCTATTTTTTCAAGTATCATACTTTTAATTTTCCTTGCGGTTCAGTCAGGTGAACTGGAAATGTAGTAGTCTTCTCTGTAGAACCGCCCTCCACTACGCTACGGGCTACAATTTCAGTTTTTCATTATTTTAATTTTTCCTGAGCCAGCGCGTCGCTGTATAGAGGTTTGTGAAAATTTTTTCGGGGTGGTGTCCGTTTTTATCGGCGTACCCACCAGGTTTGGTATTAATGTAATGGTGGTAACTTTGCTGTCCAAGTCCCGTTAAAACGAGCAATGTTTTGGTTCCAACGCACCGTCCCGCCTGAATATCTGTTGTTGAATCGCCAATCAGATATGCACTTGATAGTTCAATATTATGCTCGCGTGCAGCGCGTATTAACATACCGGGTTTCGGTTTTCGACACTCACATCCAGCATTGGGATGGTGTGGGCAGTAATAAACCGCGTCAATTCTGCCACCTGTTTCCGTAATTTTGGAAACCATTCGGGAGTGGATATCCTTCAAATCCTCTTCCGAGAAAAGCCCTCTCCCAATCCCTGCTTGATTGGTTACGATAATGATACGATAACCATTTTGCGTCAGTTCTCGAATCGCTTTCCGTGAGTTTGGAATGAAAGAGAATTCTGACCATCTTCGGACATAGCCCATGTTCGGTGGATTTTGGTTGATCACGCCATCTCGATCAAGAAAGACAGTTTTCATGCTGAGTCTCCGTACAGTCCAGAGACAGCCGTTTCGGTTTCAATTGCATTCAGCAGTTCCTTGGGTGTGACGGTAGCGCACCCCATCTTGCCAACGGCAATTCCACTCGCGAGGCTTGACAATACCGCAGCATTGTAAAAATCGACGTTTGCCGCGATCGCGAGTGTGAAAACGGCGACAGCCGTATCACCGGCACCTGTCACATCTGTCACGACATTAGACTGCGGTGGTAGGTGTTTTACTTGCAGACTTCCGTCAGGTTTGCGTTGAAAGAGGGACATCCCTTTTGCCTCGCGTGTAATTAACAACGCTTTGAGCGATAACCGGCTTATGATCTCCTCAGCAATAGCGAGAAGATGCCGAACATCAGTTATCTCTTTTTGAACAGCGACTCCTGCCTCGTTGTGGTTAGGTGTAATGGCCGTTACACCTTTATAATCCCAAAAGTTGTCTCGCTTCGGATCGACGATAATGGGGATATCATAGGGTTGGGCATGTTTCATAACGTCCCGGATGAGCTGTGCGTTAATCACGCCTTTATCGTAATCAGCGAAGATAATCGCGTCACTCACTGGCAGGTGAGAAACCACACTGTTCAACAGATGCTCCTGCATACCTATAGAGACTTCCTGTTTGGATTCTCTATCAATACGGAGTAGATGATGTCCGGCATCACGCTCGCGTCGAGCAAAAGTCGTGGTATCAGCACGTGCGATCACACGTGTTTTGGTGCTTGTGGGTCGCCCGGAATCTATACTGATCCCAGTGGTGTCAAGATTCATTTCGGTTAGCATCTGGACTAACTTTTCGCCCTCCCTGTCCTTCCCGATGACACCCACCAGGATTGCGTCGCCGCCCAAGCTGGCGACATTCTGTGCGACATTTGCCGCGCCTCCGCATCCGGTCTTTTCTGCCTCGATTTCAAATACGGGTACAGGGGCTTCAGGCGAAATTCGGTTTACATCCCCCCAGATATACGCGTCCACGATGATATCACCGATAATCATTACCCGCTTACCTTGGAGTTGTGCAAAAATAGTTTTTAAGTTCACAACACTATATTAGCATAAATCCACAGGTTAAAGCAACAAGCATTATTTTTTGAAGGAAATCAGAGAGATTACAACAAACGTAATATAACGTGAGTCTGGTTTAAGCACGTGGATTAAGTTGAACGAGAATTTACTGAGAACTGCTCAGGGCGATTTTTCAGCATATAGGAACCTGAAATCGTCAAAACACGCGTGAAACCCAATGTGTTTTCTAAGGAGATACTACAGCAGTGAAAGTGAAGACGCTTAAAATAACCATTAGTATCGTTGGTGTCCTTGTCGCTGGATTGATTGGGTTTCAAGTGTTGAGGGGCCAATCACCTGATATAGAAGAGGCACAACTAATAATCAAGGTAGTTAAGCCAGAGGACAGGCAAATCCCTATGCCTCCGTTTGCCGAGCACGCTTCTGAAAGAGGAACGAAAATACAGCAACAAGATACAGACATTGAGTCTCCTGAGTTAGGAACGTCACCTGTGCCAGAGAACGTGCCTACGGCTCAGAGCAGCGATGATGAAATCAGAGAATTCCAAGCATGGCTCTCTTCAGTACTTGAGCAGGAGGCTGATGATGCTGTTGAGGAAACAGAACAAGTGGATCTCAATGCTGAAGATGATGAAATTGATTACGATTTGGGGAGATTAGCAATCAAATCCGTTATCCATGATCAGTGGAGGAATAGTCTCGAAGCTTACGATATTCAAGGATATATGTCCGCTATATGGGAAGACAACTTCTTTTATGCCAGTGACATGGGCACCCCCGATAATCCAGATGATGATATGATATTTCGCGGTGGGCAACAGGAGCGCGAAGGGACGTTGAAAATGTTCGATGTAACTCAGAATATCGAACTGAACCTCTATAAGAATGGAGACATCAAATTCTTGGGTGCCACTGTTGCTATGGCTGACTATGATTATGATCTCAGACTTGACTTCACACATGAGGGAAAATCCAATCCATCAGGACGCATGGTTTTTATCTTGGAACTCCGCGAAAATGGGGAGTGGCGTATTCTTGAATGGTATGACTACGCCACGCCGGATCCGTAAAAAAAACGCTACGGCTGCAATCGGTTTACAAGCAGATATTCGGTCGAGTCCCGAAGGGGCCCCGCCTGATAAAAGTGGTTTTCACTTGCGTTGTTGACCAATATCTGTTAAAATATTTCAGCGATTTGAAGAATGACGAAGAACCCAAACTTGGGAATCAACAAAGAAACTAAATCTTCTGAAAAGGTTAATAGTGATTTTTCATGAACATATTTTTTCTACGCCAACAGTTTTTTGACGGCATGCGCTGTTGCTCAAAATTTCCCATTAAGACATCTCTAATATCTCTACTCACTTTAGTACACCTCAGTTTTTCCGTTCATGTTTTCGCAGCGGAAACCGCTACCGAAAATCCGACAGTCGGCACAGAAGTTACGCCAAAGGTGGCAAAGCCCGCGGAATTATCTACATATAAGCTGGAAGTTGGCGATAGTTTTGTTGTCACTGTTGATGGATATCCTGAATATAGCAAAGAGCGAATTCCAGTGCCGGTTCAACAAGATGGCTATGTCTCTTATCCGCTTATTGGACTCATCAAAGTCGCCGGTCTTACGGTTTCTGAACTTGAGGCGCAGATGCAATCTGCTTTTTCAAAACACCTTCCGACAGCCCGTGTGTTTGTAACGCTCATGCAACCGAAACGAACGATTCTTGTATTCGGTGCGATTGAACCGCGAGCGCGTGGAAATTTACACGTTTTTGAAATTGGACAGGTTTATCTTCTTCAAGCACTTGCCTCCGCCTCAATCAACTATGAACGTGCGGACCTGACGGATATTTCTATCTGGCGCGATGGACAACTGTTCAAAAGAATTGATTATGTTGATCTCATCAACACGGGGGGCCCCGATGTTCTCTTGAAAAATTATGATACTATATTCGTTCCTTCTGTTTTTCAACAGCGCCCCGTGCGTGTTATAGGCGCGGTTGTTGCCCCTGGTGCGTATCCGATAACCGAACCGCAAGTGCCAGCGACACAAGCGTTGAAACTTGCCGGTGGGTCAAGAACAGATTTCGCGGATTTGCACAAATCGGAAATCATCACGAGCGAAGAACGGACTGTAGTCAATCTCGCTGCGGAAGAGGTTGATGCGATGTTAGGACCAGGCGATACATTGTATGTGCCGTTGGCGGAAGCAAAAATAAGCGTTACAGGCGCAGTCGAAAAGCCAGGACAATACGTGATTACCGAACCTGTTCTTTTGGGACAAGCTATTGCCATGGCAGGCGGTTTCAACGAGGAAAGGGCAAACCCGAAAAAATGTCTCCTGACGCGTGCTGATGGAACAGAGACAGAATTGAATTTCGATCAGGTCCACTCAGAGGTCTACCTGAACCCGAAAGATCAACTCCGCGTCCGTGAACGGACGCGTTTAGATTGGCGGGTGATTACCTTCGCAACATCGTTTGTGAACCTACTTGTCACCGTCCTCATCAGATACAACTAATTGCGGATATACGCCTGGGGAGCTACACCTATAAGGCAGCAAGGAAATAGAACGAGGTTACAGATGCCAGAGACAGTTGATAGGCACCTTGAAGAAGTTAGAGAAATTCGATTGTTAGACTATTTTTGGATACTCTTTCGGAATAAGTGGAGTGTCCTTCTCATTTTTCTCCTTTCCGTTTTCGCGGCGTTTCTCATAACAGATCTCACGCCACCGGTTTTTCAATCCGAAACCACGATTCGTGTTTTAGATGGTCAATCCGCTTCCTCCCTACTCTCACAGTTACCGATATCGGGGTTAATTGGCGGGACATCTGTAAGTGCTTTCGCCGCGCAGCTACAATCCCGGGACCTTGTGATTACACCGGCAGTCCGTCAACTCAGAGATGAGGGACTTCTTGACCCACTGCCCGTTCATCGCGGGCGAATTGTCATGTGGCTTGCAGATGTGTTGAATATTGCCCTCGATCCAGCTGCTACAGAGCAGGGAGAACTCACAGATACCGAGTGGGAAGATTTCTTCATCAAAACCCTTATTGACGAGCAGTTAAAGGTCGAAGAATCACCGGATGGAAAAGTGATTACTATTACTGTGCAGCAGTGGGGTGCACGGGCTGTACAGCAGCACGTATCGGAACGGGCGCAGCATCTGGCGAATAGGATCGCTGCTGTATTTCAGGCGGTTGTTGAAGCCGAAACGGTTGAGAGAATGGAGTGGTGGCAGAAACCTCTCCCCCAAGAGATGCTGAATCAAACACAAGAAAATCTCGCAAATGCCGAAAAAGAGCTCTTTGCATTTCAGGAAAAGCACCCGAAGCTTACCTTAAATGCAGAAGGTGGAACGCAAGCACAGATCATTCTCGCACTCCAAGTCAGGGAAAATGAATTGATCAACCAATTGGTGGGTGCTGAATTGAGACGCGCTACCTATCGTGAAGAATTGGAAGGTCTATCAGAAGAGCTCATATCGGAAACTATTGCCCGAAATCCGTCACACTCCAAACTACAGGATAATTTAAACCAATACGAAATCGATAAGGCGGAGCTTCTTGGCAAGTATGATGAAACGCATCCTGAAGTGGCTGCTATTGATAAGAAGATTGTAGAAACGGAGGCACGTCTTGCTAAAGAGGAGAAAGATATAAAAAGTACGACATCTTCCTATAATCCGCTCCACCAAGTACTCACAGAGAAAGTCAATGAGGCAGAGGCAGCCGCTATTAGTTTTAAGAAGCAAAAGGATGAAGTTACTGCCCAAGTTAACGCACACTTTGCTGAGCTCCGTGAATGGTCCCCTGACCAATTAGAATTCTATCGCCTCAAGCGAGACGTTGAGATTTACAACGCGCAGGTCATTGCTTTAGAAACGAAAATGCGAGAGGCAGAGATTTTCGCCCAAGCGCGCTCGGAGAGTATCAAGGTGATGGATAAGGCACGCGCACCTGAAGAACCCTTGAAACCACGGCTAAAATTGAATCTCGTTTTGGGAGCTTTTGTCGGCATGCTCCTCGGCGTGACGTTCGCTGTCGCCAAAAATTATTTTAAAGATACCTATCTCCGCTTAGAGGAAGCTGTCCGACAATTGGACGCACTCCCCGAATCTCCGAGTTTTCTTGGTGTACTCCCGTCTATCAAAAGGCGGAGCTCCTATCGGCTCCCGCTGATGGTTCACGATGCGCCCGACTCAAGGACTGCTGAGGCGTTTCGTGTGCTACAAGCGAAACTGCCGTTCCTGAACCCTGGTGCTTCCGTGAAAACGATTCTCGTCACAAGCGCGACCCGCGGCGAGGGCAAAAGTACGATCTCATCGAATCTCGCCGTTGCACTTGCACAGAGAGGCAATAGCGTTTTGCTAATAGATGCCGATATGCGGAGACCTTCGCAACACAATACCTTTCCGAGAGAACAACTCCTTCAAGTAGAGGCCGCTGTAGATACAACTACGTCTGAATTACCTGTACCTCGCACTGACCCACGCAAACCCGGATTAAGTGAAGCCCTCATCCATCTAAACTCAGAAAATGGGTATGATGTCCTGCGTGCGACAGTCAAGCAGACCGGCATTCCTGATTTATTTTTAGTCCCAAGCGGAACTGTACCGCCGAATCCGATTGAACTTCTCAACTCAGAGATGATGACGGAATGGTTGGAACTCGCAAAAACCGAGTATGATGTTATTGTAATTGACTCACCACCTGTCCGTGCTGTCGCCGATCCGATGATTTTGGCAAACATTGTTGATGCCATCGTCTATGTCTTTGACATCACGAAAACCCGACGGTTTGACATTCTCACAGGGGTACGGCATTTGACAGAAGCCTTCCCTACTAAGGGGATCGGTGTGCTTTGTAATATGATCAATCCAAAACACGCCAAGTCTTATGGCTACTACAGTCGCCACGGGAGTTACTATGGGCTTGTGGATGAAGACAGCGAAACTGAGTAGGTTTTGTCTGATTATGTTTTTCACACCGCTACTCATAAACTTACGACTTCATCTTCCCCAAACTTGCAGGCGGACGCGATGTTCCTACAAACCCGATGAGCACGACCATTGTTAAAATATAGGGGAGACTATGCAGCAGTTGGCCCGGAATGTTCCATCGGTTTGCGAGTTCTAAGGCAGTGGCGAATCCAAACAGGAAGCACGCAGATACACCGCTTAAGGGTCGCCAGTTCCCGAAGATGACGGCTGCAAGCGCGAGATAACCACGCCCGGCGGTCATTCCTTTTGTGAAGTAATGGACTTCGGATGCCAGAAAACATCCACCCGTTCCTGCTAAGAGTCCGCTTAACAGTATCCCAAGATATTGCCACTTTGCGCGGCTGAGACTCAATGCCGCAAGTGCTTCCGTCGATTCGCCTGCCGCACGCAATCGCAAACCCCACGGCGTTTTAAACAGAAGGATATGGCTTGCCACCATCAATACTGGTAGTAAATAGACGATGAAACTATATGAACCAATAAGGGGCAGCTGCCAGTGTGGCAGTCCTCCTACTTGTTCAGGTGGGGGCGAGAGATATTCTGTAATTCCTAACGCCAAAATGTTGATGCCTATCCCGGTGACAACTTGCTCCGCGTGAAATGTAACTGTTGCAACAGCATGTAACAGCGCCATCGCTATCCCACAACTAATGCCGACAAGCAACCCAATCCAGGTTGATCCGGAACCTTGCGTTCCGACAATGTAACCAAAAGCCCCGATCAACATCATTCCTTCTAAGGCGAGGTTAATTACCCCAGCGCGCTCGGAATAAATCCCGCCGAGCGCGGCGAAACCTAATGGGGTTGCCATTCGCAAAGCACTTGGAATCAATTCAAAAATCATTCTTTTTCCTTGATATGCCTTCTATGCTAACTAACCAGATGATTAACATGCCTTGACCCGCCAGGAATAGCCCGCGCGGGATCCCCAACAAAATGTCGATATCCAAGGCAACTTTGTTCAGTAATCCGAATAATACAGCTGCAGCCAAAATACCGAAAGGATTGTTTCTACCCAAGAGGGCGACTGCTATTCCAGTGAAGCCCCAACCCGCTGAAAAACTATCGAGATACCGATAACGGTATCCCATCACCTCAGCAACACCTGCCAATCCAGCGACTGCACCGCTTAATGCCATTACCCATACAGTCACAATGCGTGGGTTGATCCGACCATAAGCTGCGACCTCTTGCGCGTTGCCTACCAAACGGAGTTCGTATCCCCAACGGGTGTACGTTAAAAAGATATAACAGAGCACAACAGACCCACAGGCGATCAAGAAGCTCATGTTTAAAGGATTGCTCTCGGGGAGGACGGGTACAAAAGGTGCTAATCGTGGGATTTGCGCCGTTTCATGGATCTGTCGGGTTTGTGGAATCATCTGCCCCGGTTCCTTGTAGACTGATGTGACAAGGTAGTTCATGAGGGCAAAAGCGATGAAGTTCATCATGATTGTGTTGATAACTTCATGTGCACCATATCTCGCCTTTAAAAAACCGGGGACAGCACCCCACGCCGCACCAGCAATCATCGCCGCCGCAATACAGAACGGAATCAGTAGGAAAGCAGGTAGGTTTAAGTGCATACCTACCCACGCAGCAGCGAACGCGGCGACGTAGAGTTGCCCCTCGCAACCGATATTGAACAAGCCACTCTTATAGCCGATAGCGACAGCGAGTCCAGTAAAGACTAATGGGGTCGCGTTAAACAGGATATACCCGAAATCATCGAAACTTGCGAATCCGCTGGAAAGAATAATACTGTAGAACTCTAACGCGTCTTGTCCTCGGATATGGACCACGATCCCACACGAGAGAAAAAAAACGAGGATAGCGAGCAGCGGAGGTATACAACTTAGGAAAAACTTTCTGGAGTGGGAGGTTTTGTCTCGAACCAGCGAGACAAACAATTTTCGGATGTTCAAGAGTTCTCAGTCTCTCTGCTAAACTTGACAAAAGTTTTTAGAACGTGTTATTATGTACGGTGTTATTATTCGCAATATGTTTGTTAGTATAGCACAGACATCAGATTAAAACAAACCGCTGATTATTCAGAGGGTAGCGAGGAGAGCACTATGGAGAGCAACAGAAGCCAATCATCTCATCATGAGCGTACCGCAACAGATCTGCCTGCTGTTTTGGGTGGAACGCCAGTCTTTGAAATAACACCTGACGCGCCCTATCCAAAGCTTGACCAGTGGCAGCAAATTACTGAAGAAGAAGCACAGGTCGTTTATGAGATGACGCTTCGGAATGAACTCTCCGGTACTTCTACGACTGTTCAAGAATTTGAGCGTATCTGGTGTGAACGCCATCAAACCGAATTTGCTTTGAGTCTGACCAACGGTACGGCAGCTTTACATAGCGCAATGTTTGGACTCGGTGTTGGTCCCGGCGATGAGGTTATCTGTCCGACTTATACATGGATGGGGTCAATCACGCCAGCACTAACCTTGATGGCAACACCCGTTTTCTGCGAGGTGGATCCGAGGACATTACTTATTGATGTAGAGGATGTTCGGCAGCGCATTACGCCGCAAACCAAGGCAATCGTGGCAGTGCATCTGTGGGGTAATGTCTGCGATATGGATGCGCTCATGGCTCTTAGTGATGAAACAGGTATACCCGTCATAGAGGACTGCTCGCACGCACACGGTGCGTCTTATAAAGGCCTGCCGTGCGGAAGCATCGGACAGGTAGGGGCTTGGAGTTTGCAAGGCAACAAACCGATTAGCGGCGGTGAAGGGGGTATGCTTGCGACTAACGATGTATCAGTTTTTGAGCGGGCATGTCTGCTCGGTCAAGTTAATCGTTCTCCTAACGTCAAAGGCGAAGCAGCCGAAGCACTCCAATACACCCATCTTCCACCGATGGGACTCGGCGTTAAATTTCGTGCCCATCCACTCGCGATTGGTATCGCTTCGGTACAACTGAAAAAACTTGATGAACTCAATGCAAACCGCCGCGTTTATATACAAGAAATTTCTGATGGATTACAGGATATTCCGGGCGTTTCTCCTATTGAGACGCATGAAGGGACTGAGTCAGCAGGATTTTACGGTTTTCCTATTCACTATTATAAAGAAGATATGAATGGACTGCCTGCACCACTGTTTGCGGAAGCACTCCGAAAAGAGGGTGTTCTGGCAAATAATAATCCTTATCCACTCCTTGTTGGGGATGGTGTGCCGCTTTTTTCAGGGAGTCTACCCACTAATAGCAATCCGTATCCGCTCCTACATACTTTGCCGCTCTTTATGCAAGGACTTGATATCTACATGAACGGTCGTGGTTCTCTCTGCCCGGTTGATGGCGGTGGAACGTTTAAAGGATATACCCCATCAGATTTTCCCGTGACTGAGAAAGCTTGTTCGCAGCTTATATTTTTGCCGCTATTAACGAAGCCGGTAGCAGGTGCTGCATCGGGAATCTTGGCTGCTATTCGTAAAGCCGCTTTACATAGTCGTTTGATAGCTGCTGAATAAGTAAACAAAAATGTCAACAGAATTTTCAGCCCGAACTCGGGGAAATAATATTAAAATACTCAAGACTGAACCTTTGGATGTCTTGGTTATTGGTGGTGGTATTGTCGGCGCGGGTTTAATCCGCGATCTTGCCCTTAATGGAGGTATCAAAGCAGGATTAATTGAACAGGGCGATTTTGCAAGTGGAACAAGCAGTGCTACCTCGCAGCTTGTTCACGGTGGATTTCGCTACCTTCAACACGATAGAGCACTCGTTAAAATGTCGCGTAAAGAACGCGAGATCCTTCAGCGCATTGCACCGAATCTTGTCAAACCGCTGCCTTTAGCTATTCTTTTCTACAAAGGCGATCCGTACCCATTAGCAGGCATACAAGCCGCCGCGTACTACTACAATTACCTTTCTAAAATAGACAAGACAGAAAAATCGAAAGCGATTCGCGATCCTCAAAAGATTCAACACTTACTCGGCCCCATTGCCACGGATACCCTAAAAGGTTGTGTTGTTATATGGGACAGCACTACTGACGACGCGAGATTAACCCTCGCAACACTTAAAGATGCCCATCAACATGGTGCTGTTGTAACCAACTATGTCCGATTTCTCGATTTTGTCAATCAACCGGATACAACTGATAGTGGAAACCGGATATACAGAATAACTGCTGAAGATATTATCTCTGGACAACGTTTTGAAATCTCCGCGCGAAAAATTGTATCAGCGACGGGGCCTTGGAGCGACTCTGTGTGGTGCAAGGATCCAAGTTACGACGGAATGCCGCGCCTGATAATGAAAAATGCGCAAGGCATTCATATCGTTTTACCAAGGTGCGGAAAAGAACATGCATCGGAAGCGTACGGTTTAGTAATCTCTACACAGTCAGAAAAGCAACAAGGTGGCAAATCCCGGGGCATTTTTATTTTACCCGGTCCTCACAATACCTCTATCGTGGGTACCACTGAAACAACTCCAGCGGAAGATTTATCGTCGGTGCGGCCATCGGCTAATGAAGCGGCGTACCTACTCTCGGAAACGCAGCGAATTTTTCCAGAAAAGACGCTCAATAATGATACTATCATTGCTGCCTATGCCGGGACCCGACCACTCATAGCGGCGAATTGGTACTCGCGCGAATTCACAAAGACCGGTTTTGTTTCAAGGGATCACTTAATCACAGAAAGTCCGAGCGGTGTAATGTATCTTTATGGTGGCAAACTTACCACACACCGCCAGATGGCAGAGGAGACAGTGGACCACCTGGCAACTTTTCTGAATGTCCCGCGCCGCTGTAAAACGGATACCGTTCCGTTGTTGAATGTGTCAGCGGAGACACCGAATGGAAACGCGAATCACGCTTCGCAGTCGAATATTGATACGGAACGCCTCATTAAACGCTATGGAGACGGATATCAGACGATTCTTAAGTTTATCAATGACGATGCAACACTTGCTGAGCCGATAACCCCGTCTCTGTCCTTCACGAAAGCTGAACTGCTTTACGCCTATTGGGGCGAGATGGCGATCACGCTGGACGACCTTCTCTGGCGACGTACGCGTATCGGTTGGACACCGGGCCAAGGGCTTGACATTGCGCCCCAAATCGCACAATTCTTAAGTGAAAAAAACAATTGGGATCAAGCGAGAATCACGGCAGAGGTTGCGGCGTATCGCGAACACATCCGATGGCTGAATTTTTATCTTAAGGTATGAAACTATGGAAGTTTACCGCTGGGAAGACCGGAAATTTGGCAAACTTGAGCCGCTGCGCTTTGGCGCGGAGCGCGACTTTGAGGACCTTCTTGAAAAGGATGCGACACTCATCCTTGGTGAACCTCTCTGTGTTATCAGTAGGCAACCACCACTGAGTACATCAAAGCAAAAAATTGACCTACTCGCACTTGACCGACAGGGCAATTCCGTGATTATTGAACTTAAGCGTGGAAAACCTTCGAGGACAGCGATCACGCAAATTTTGGAGTATGCTGCTGGGGTTTCACAACTCTCTTTCATAGAATTAGAGCAGCTCGCTTACCGATGGTGCCTACAGCACGGAAAAGAGTTCTCTACACTCACTGCACTGCACAGCGAATTTTTTGGATATGAACCCGGTGATATCCGTAAATCGGCGTTCAACCAACGGCAGCGATTAGTGCTTATTTCGGAGGGCGTGGACACGCGTGTTTTAGAGGTTGCTGAATATCTGCGGGCATTGGGACTCGATCTCACTTATATATCCTATTTTTCTTATCACGCGCCTGATGAAATTTTGGTCGCTACCGAGACAGTCTTAGGTGGAACAGTCGTCAAGGAAGAAGAACGGAGTTATGGCAGTGCCACACAGCAATTTATGACGCTCGCGTCGTTTATTGAGACGCTACAGGTGAACGAGGAACTCCTACAAATCGCCAACGAATTTTTAGCGTACGTTGACACATGCGGTGCAACACTTCGACCGCGTATCGCGAAACTCCGGATGACCATCGGTGGATGTTGGTGGCTTGATACGTACCCTTCAAGAAGAGCCACCCATTTCAGAGTAGATGTCCACGGCGACTTTACGCCGCTGCACATCGTTGAGTGCAGAGCCAACTTGCCGAACGTGACAGTCAAGAATTTCGGTATCTCTTTCAACATCTCAACCAAAGCACATCTGGACTATGCGATTGAGATTTTTGAACGTGTTCGTAACGCTATCCTTTTCTAATGGACATTGACACCTGAGTTGTCGCACAAATTTTTAGTTTGTGGCACATACGGCGCAAACTAACAGTTTGCCCTACAAGTGAAATGTTTTATCAAACTCAGGTCTTATAACAGCCTTCCTTTATGAATTTGTCTCGACTTTACCAAAAAACTGACGAACAAGAACACACAATTAAACCTAACGTTATACTCGTTGGAAACCCGTTTTTGACATCGGAAAAAACGGCGCGAAAACCCAATAATTAAAAATATGGACTGGCTCCGTTTTGGCAATCCCGAATATCTCCATCTTCTATGGGCAGTGCCGCCTCTAATTTTCTTATGTCTCTTTGGACTGCGACAGAAACAGAATGCCCTGCTACGATTCCACAGCAATGTTGATCCCACGCATCTAAAACACCATAGGATTCAAGCCGGATTGTTGCTCCTAAGTTATCTTTGCGTCACGCTCGCAATCGCGCGTCCGCAGTGGGGCGCGAAACCCGAATCAGTCGCTGAGCGGTTGGATGTTATGATAGCACTTGATATTTCAACGAGTATGCTCGCGGAAGATGAGAAAACCGTTCGGCGCCTTGACAACGCCAAAGCGTTCATATTCTCACTGTTAGATGCGCTTGAGGGGGACAGGATCGGATTACTCTACTTTGCAGAGGCGAGTTTTGTGGTATGTCCTCTGACGAGTGATACTGTAACACTCAGGGAATTCTTGGAGGCGATAACCGCAGAAACGCTTTCGCACAGCGGCACCCGTATTCGTAACGCTATTGAAACAGCAATAGATCGACTTATTCCAGATCAAAATCGGACAACAATCACGTCCGATTCCGATGGACAGAAGGTCCTGATTCTTTTTTCAGACGGAGAGGATCACGGACGAGAGGCAGTTGAGGCGGCGAAAACAGCGACCCAGAGAGGCGTGCATATCTATTGTGTCGGCGTTGGTAGCCCTGTCAGGTCTGTGCCTATACCACTGCCGGGTGATACCGGGACAGAAGCTACGCCCTACAAGCGCGATGCTAACGGTCAACTCGTGCTCACAGCGTTAGATGAGACACGCTTGCAAGAAATCGCCAAAGCCGGAAATGGCAACTACTACCAAGCAACAGCAGGAATTACGCAGTTAGCAACGGATTTAGCACGGCTCGAAAAGCAAAAATTCAGAATCCGCGCGGATGGTGACTATCAAGAACGCTTCCAATGGTTTGTTGCTGCGGCGTTAATTTTGCTTATCTGTGAGGTGCTACACTTTACCCTATTGTTTCGCAAACCACGCCGTTAAAAACCGAGCAGTGTTGGTTAGGATTCGGTTGATATTATGCTTTTTTCAGGGATAACCCACCTGGACGGAAACGCATCAAGAGGATGAGGATGATTCCGAAGATGAGGTATCGAGCGTTGCCAAATTGATAGGGAATGATAAAACCAGGTCTCAAAACTTCACCTAAAGAACCGAGAATCGCCGCGCCTATCATGGCACCTCTGATACTTCCCATACCACCGAGGACTACCATACACAAGATCAGGATAGATTCCCAAAAATCAAAGAATGGCACACTGATACTAACCTGAAATTGGGCAACAAACCCACCCCCGAGTCCACCAATTGCTGCACTCACGGCAAACGCCAGCGATTTATAGCGACTGACGTTAATCCCCATACTTTCTGCTGCTTGTTCATCTTCACGGATAGCGACCCATGCTCTACCGACCCGGGAATGCTGTAGTCGATAGGTGATAAAAATAACCAAGGTTAGCAGGATGAGAATATGGTAGTAGTTATGCCAATTTTGATTGAAGGTTATTCCAAAAAACGTAGGAGCGGGGATGCCACGCAGCTGACCGTTTGGCGCGCCAACCAACCACTGTTCGTTTCTGATAATACGGAAGAAGAGTTCGGCGAAGCCAAACGTAACAATAGCAAAATAATCGCCTGTAAGTCGCAAGGTGGGTGCGCCGCGCAACAGTCCCCACACTGTCCCATGTAGCACAGCGAGTGGGAGGGCAACCCAATAACTAACGCCAAGCCTTGCCATCAATATTCCAGCAGTATAACCACCGATGAGATAAAAACAGACATAGCCGAGATCCAGCAATCCAGTAAATCCGCACACAATATTCAAACCGACCGCGAGGAGCATGTAGACGCCTGCCCGAACGATAATTCGTAGCATATACTCGCCGCCTGGCCAACCAAGATAGATATCGTACCCTGACAGGAAATCGACGATGTCGTCTATTCCATACATCAACAGCGGTAGAAAACAGATCAGTAAGCCAAAGATAATGTTTTTTCGTGTGAGTATATCTTTCATACTAAGCTCGAGTTCCCGTTGATTTTCCGAACAGTCCAGATGGACGAATGACGATCACTGCGATCATGATTATATATGCGATCGCTAACCGATACCCTCCGGAGATATAACCTGCGCCAAAAACTTCGGCTAAGCCGATGATGATACCGCCGAGCATTGCGCCTGTAATGTTGCCAATGCCGCCAAGGACGGCAGCTGCAAACGCTGCGACCCCTTTGTAGTACCCCATGGTAGGTGTAATATTTTCGCTCAAGCCTACCATTATGCCAGCAATTGCCCCTAAAGCGGAACCAATAGCAAATGTTACCGCAATGACTTGGTTTGTCTTGATTCCCATTAAATTTGAGGCTACACGGTTTTGTGCACAAGCCCGCATTGCTTTACCTATTTTGGTCAGGTAAATCAGTCTGTTTAGACCGATCATTAAAGCAACAGCCAGTAAGAGAATAAACACATCACGATAAGGGAGGATACCGCCGCCAGGCAGCGGTATGGCGTTTAAAATCTCGCCTGTTTGCATATTTACTTCGCTGACGAGGAATGCTGGAAGCGTTTCGGTTGGAAATAGGCGGGGCCTCGCTGACCAAATCATCCGGGCGAGGTTTTGTAACACAAGGGAAATGCCTATCGCTGTAATCAATGCCGATAAACGCGGCGCGTCCCGAAGGGGTCGGTACGCTACGAGATCTATCAACATTCCTAACAGTGCACATAGGAGCATACTGGCGGGTAATGCTATCCAAAACGGTATATTAAAAACCGTTATAAGCATCAGGGCGAGGTAGGCCCCAAACATAAAAATCTCGCCATGTGCAAAGTTAATCAACTGGATAATGCCGTAGACCATGGTATAGCCTACAGCAATAAGCGCGTAAATGCCGCCCAACACCAACCCGTTAATAAATTGTTCCAATAATTGCGCCATAATTAGCTTCTTCGGGTGTTAACCTTGTAAAGAACAGCCTCCGAACATTACACAAAACCTCTTATTTCAACTCAGACAGCTGTTTCTCAGCGGCAACAAACTGTCCATCTTTCACAATTTTCACGTAAGCCGGTTTGTTAACGGTATCACCTTTTATATCAAAATAGGTTAACCCTGTAATCCCTTCGTAGCCTTTTTCAGGTGCGTCTAAGGATGCTAAATGCTCACGGATGGCTTTTCGGTTATCTTCGATGGATGCTTCGGCGTTATAAGTTTTTTCAAGTGCTTCCTTAATCATTCCAACAGCATCGTATGTCAATGCGGCCCATGTATCAGGAGCTACACCGTGAAGTGTCTCAAAGTCAGCTGCCATCTGTTGTGCCTCTGCGCCTCCTGCGCCAAATGTAAAAGGTGTCGTTAGGTAAGTTCCCTCTGCGGCGGAGCCGGCTATTGTGAGGAAATCTGGTGAATCCACGCCATCCGCCCCGAAAAACTGGGCGGTAATCCCAGCTTCACGTCCCTGTTTAACGATTAAACTTGCTTCCGTGTAGAGTCCAGAGATAAAAATAGCGTCAGGATTTTTGGCTTTAATGCTCGTGAGTTGTGCCTTAAAATTGGTGCTATCTCTTTCATAGGCTTCCGAAGCGACGAGGGTAAGTCCGATTTTCTCGGCTTCCGCTACAAAAGCGTTTCTTAAACCGCGACCGTAAGCATCATTATCAAAGAAGACAGCAACCGATTCAATATCGGTCAGGACGTTATCAAGGTATTGCGCAATGAATTTTCCCTGAAAACCGTCGTGGTACAAATTTCGGAAAGTCCACGGACTTCCTTCACAAACTTCCACAGCCGTTGAACCGGGGGACAGTTCAACAATACCTGCCCGGTCATAAATTTCTTGACCGGCTAATGAGCAGTCACTATTAAAATGTCCAACAACCGCGAGAATTTGGGGATTGTTGGCGATGCGTTCTGCCACGAGACTTGCTTCTGAGCCTTTGCCAGCATCGTCTTCAAAAAGCAGCGTCAGTTTCATACCGTTGATGCCCCCTGCCTCGTTAATTTCTTTTTCTTTCAGCTCAGCACCGCGCCGGATCATTTCTCCAAACGCTGCAGCCCCGCCTGTATATGGTGCTGCAACAGCGACTTTTAACTCTTTCTGTGTTGTCTGTGTTGTGCTTGTATTCTTCTTATCTTGAGGCTGACATCCGAAAACGGACACAAACCCGACTATTAGCAACCCTACAAGCCAATTTCTCATGTTATCTATGCTCCTTTCATTTTCTGGCAAACCTTGCGTGCTATCAATCCGAAATATACTTATTTTACGGCAAAATCTGCCTGAAGTCAATTTTAAATTCCAATTTATCTTCTTTGCCGTCTGAGCGGACGATCCGAACGTCTGGCACAATAATTCTGAGATCCGTCGCATGACTCTCAAGACGGTCAAAAATTAAGAAACCGCTCCGTTTCGCGCCGGAGAACAACTTACCGCTTTCAAAAACAGTGTCCGCTATCACAATACGTCCCCACTCTAACGCCTCAGCATCTACATAAGACTGATAATAACCGTAGTAAGAGGGGTAAGCAGTAGCGGCATACGGATACGCTGTATTCCATGGATCACCCGGCGAGAGATTCACGTCGTCGTAAAGTGAATCAAAGTAATCGTTAGGCAAATTCGCGTATTGCGCGCCGTTTGCATCCATGAGTATCGCTGTGTCTTCGACAAGAACGCGACGATGCTCGCGATTGTGGACTATAATCTCAAACACTGTGTAGATAGGTTCAACGGCACCGTTCCCCTTGACGATGAGGTAGGGGTTCGTTTTCGGATCTTCGGTGAGCGTGAACAATTCCACTTCATCAAGTGGTTTGATAGTAACAGCGACTCCGTTTTTTACGACAGTTGCGGCCCCTGTTTCTGCATTGATCTCGGCGTTAAACCGTCCCGTAATAGGTTCCATATAAACATCGATTGAGGGTTGTGGTGCAGCAGCACATCCTGCCAGCAATGCCCCTGTGAGCAGAAGCAAACCGATGCTGCACATAAGTTGATACCGGAAATTGATGCGATTTTTCCTGCGAGTCATGAGTCTTACCCTCCCATGTAATTATATTTTACGCAATGTGAATTTCATTGTCAAGATTTTTATTTTCCAATAGATATAGGTTGCTGGAACTACATGTGATACGCAACCTATCGTTAAAACTCCCATTTTAACAATGTGATGCGGTTATGCCAGACGAGCACCCCAGTCGCAGTCCCGATTGCCGCGCCAACGACTACATCTGAGGTATAGTGCCGTCCTAAATAGACACGCGAGAAACTAACGAGACCTGCGCCGATATAGAGTGGGATTCGCCATTTCGGATATCGATACCCTAAAATAGTTGCAACGCTGAACGTAATGGACGCATGCCCTGACGGCATGGCTGGATTCCCGAGTGTTTCATCAAGCGGTCGTTTTCTCCCAATCAATCTTTTCATCCCAAACGTTATGATCCCGGCTCCCATGTATGCCGAAGACAAAAGTTTGCCAGTTTCCCGATGTGATTCATTTCCGTAAGCCATCAGGAGGATTGAGGCACCCATCACACCTCGGTAGTCCCCAAGCCTTGAGATACCTTCCATGCCTGTCCATATCGGTTCTTGACGTGGTGGTGAATCGTAGATACGGTCAAAGAGTGTTTGGTCCCAGCGTGATAAGAAGTTTTCAGCAGTTGCATCTAAACCTGTTATAGAACCACAGAGGATCAGGCTGGATATAAACCACGGTTTAAAGTATCTCGCGAAGACGTAACTAACACACTGATACTGCATTATGAAATTCCGCTTGACCTATGACGTTGTATCTTTTATAATTTCGTGAGGTACGAAGCCTTATATTGCAATAGCAAATTGGAGATGAAAAGATGCAGATACGCAATGCCGTGGTTGAATATGATCTCGAGGAAGCGGCGGCGATGCTCGATATCTCACCAGCCGCCCTCAAATGGGCAGCTGACGCTGAATACCTGCAGTGTTACTATCGACGCGGCAAAAACGACTATCGGTTCCATGAAGCGAGTCTCCGCGCGAATAAAGAATTACTCTCACAAGACGATTATCGCACCGAGTTACTAAACGCGTTTTCGGTTTCAGAGATTACCACGGCGCCTGACGCTTCGGAAGCGGGTCCACCGTCCAAGCCATCCGATCCATAACCCGTTCCTGCATTTCCAACCTGATAGCCGTGTGATCAGAGGAATCCCAAAGATTGTCTGTCTCTTGTGGATCCAAGTCAAGGTCGTAGAGTTCCCCGCTGCAGACGCGTGGATTACAAGGCGCGAGGTGTAATTTTCCCGATAAACCGCAGACATATCCAGCATCGCGGAGTAACTTCGTCACCAACACTTCGTCGGGTGGGATTGCTTGTCCATTTTGCCTACATCGTGTTGTACGTGGGTAGCGTCCGGTGAGAAAACTTGCTCTGCTCGGTGTGCAGACCGGACTTTACGAGTAGGCGTGTTGAAAAAGAACGCCTTCTTGTACCAACCGATCCAAATTCGGTGTCTCAACAAATGGATTTCCGTAACAACCTGATGGATCAAACCGCTGCTGATCGCTACAAATCCAGAGTATATTGGATCGGTTAGCCATGTGTCCTCTTTTTGTTGGGATTTAGGCAAATTTGATAGGCGCGCTTCACCAGCACGCCTACCGGAAAATGGTTTGAATCCTTCCCATTTTCGTTAATGTGCTTTAAGCCTGCCCCAAGTAGTTGCGAGTTTATCTTCTGCTTCTACTGCAGTGAGCACTGCGCTAAGCCCGTTATTCATGATGTTATTGACCTCTTCCGCTGATAAACCGCGTTTCCAGATATTGAGGTCGTCCATCAGCCCGGTGAACGGACGGTTATTGTCAATGTTATAGCCGACACGTGCCCCCAGATCCCAGTCGCCTGCGATAGGCGTACCGACGCGAGCTGCTTCTTCACCGGCTTTTTCACCGTTGATGTAAAGTACCGCTAACCCATCTGCCTGACTGAATGTGCCGCCGTAATGTATCCATTCATTCGCCTTGTTTTCGCCACCACGAATATCGAATATCGTTGTACCACCGGGGCTCCGATTGAGCCAGCGATAATTTCCGCCCCCACGCGCCTCTGGGTGTACAAGCCATGTATTATCCGCTGCACGGGCGTTGAAAATCGCCATATCCGAAACGGCTTCAACGTTGAGCCACGCGAGAATACTCATACCTTCGGTAGGGATGTCTTCAGCCTTAATATTGGGGCCATCTAAATCCAGAAAACTACCGGATGCGAAATGGGCAGCTTTCCCGATCTTTCCATCATTAGACTGTGTAACATCTCCATTAATTTCGCCATCGTAGCCACGTCCGGACTTTTCAACGACGGTATTTCCATCAAAGTCTTCATAGTCGAAATACAGAACCAAATCCGGATCTAAAATCTGAGCGGATGCCCCCTGAATTCCCGCTGTAGACATATAGAAAACACCTATTAGAAGTAGACACATTAGATAAGGGGTTAGTGTAAGATTCCATTTCATCTTTCGAAATCCTCCTTTAGATAAACCATTCTGTACTTTTTTGCGCAAATTGGGTAGGCACGCTATTGGTGCTGTTACTAACCGTCCAATGACGTGCCAACCAAGGAGTGGATTAGATCCATTTCCACTTCCCGGGTTTTGTTTTACTTCGATGCTTTAAGTTTTCCCCAGGTCGTCGCCAGTTTACCGCGTGCTTCCACAGCGAGAAAAGCGTCAACACCTTCGTTCATAATGGTATTGACTTCTTCTTCAGTCAAGCCGCGCTTCCAGACGTTCAGGTCATCCATGAGTCCAGCGAAGGGTCGGTTATTATCGATGTTATAGCCGACGCGCGCACCAGAATCCCAATCTCCGGCAATAGGTGTACCGACGCGGGCTTTTTCTTCCATAACGTTTTTTCCGTTGATGTAAAGCACGGCTAATCCGTCAGCGCGGCTGAACGTGCCAGCGTAATGCTGCCATTCATTCGCCTTGTTATCGCCAGCGCGAATATCAAAGATAGTTGCACCGCCAGGGCTACGATTGAGCCAACGATACTTGCCACTCCCACGTGCTTCTGGATGTACAAGCCATGTGTTGTCGCCAGCACGGGCATTGAAAATCGCCATATCTGCGATGGCTTCAACGTTAAGCCACGCGACAATACTCATGCCTTCGGTAGGGATATCATCAGGGTCGATATTTGGGCCGTCTAAGTCAAGGAAGCTGCCAGTAGCGAAATGGGCGGCTTTGCCAAACTTCCCGTTATTAGACTGTGTGACCTTTCCGTTGATCGCGCCATCGTAACCGCGTCCGGATTTTTCAAGGACAGTGTCCCCCTTAAAGTCTTCATAATCGAAATACAGTACTAAATCCGGATCTAAGACCTCCGCCGACGCGAATTCTGTCGTATGTAAACAGAGCGCGCCTATCAGAAGTAAGCACATCAGATACGGGACTAACCTACAATTCGATGTTAAAGATATTAAATTGCGTTTCATTTCAAAATCTCCTTTGACTTTAATGAACTGTTCGTTCATTTTTTTACAAACGATTACTCGTATTAAAAGTTTACCACTTTTCTATTCGGGTGTGCAATGAAAATCAAAATTTTCTTGATTTTAACTTCATTTTGCGGTAGACTGATTTAAAATATGGATAGGAAATTTAAGGTGTCGAACGGGGGCTAAGGTTGCAAAGTATAGGCATTATTCCGGCTCGCTATGCCTCAAGTCGTTTTGAGGGGAAGCCGTTGGTGGATCTCCTTGGGAAGCCGATGGTGCAGCATGTCTATGAAAGTGCATGTCGCGCAGAAACACTGGATGAAGTGATTGTCGCAACGGACGACCGCCGGATTTATGACGTGGTAGCCGGATTCGGTGGAAACGTTGAGATGACGGGCGTGTGTGAAACTGGGACCGAACGCGTCGCTGTTGTCGCGGAACACTTAGCGTGTGATATTATCGCCAATATTCAGGGAGATGAACCGTTACTTAAACCTGCGCAAATAGACCTGATGCTGCGACCCATCCTTGACAAACCAGAGATCCAGGTTTGTACGCTAAAACAGCGAGTTAAAACTATTGTAGATTATCGAGATGTTAACGTCGTGAAAGTCGTCACAGATCTTCACGGCGATGCGTTATATTTTTCACGTGCATCTATGCCCGGTAGCGTCCCTGAGACGGAGTTACATAAATTTCCTATATATCGGCATGTCGGGTTGTACGCTTACCGACGGGAACAACTCCTCGCTTTCACAAAGTGGAGCAGAACCCCCTACGAACTGGCGGAGGGTTTAGAGCAGTTACGCTTCTTGGAGAACGGTATCCCTATTCATGTCGTCGAAACTGACACTCCGCTTATTGGGGTTGATGTTCCTGCCGATTTGGAACGGGTCAAACAGATTTTGGAGGCTTCATAGGATACTTTCATGACAAAATACATTTTTGTGACGGGCGGCGTTATCTCAGGCATCGGTAAAGGCATCACGACCGCATCTCTTGGGAGGTTGCTTATCAATCGCGGGTTTAAGGTGATTGTCGTCAAAATTGATCCATACCTCAACGTTGATGCGGGTGTGATGAATCCATTCCAACATGGTGAGGTTTTCGTCACCCGTGATGGTGCGGAAACCGATCTTGACTTAGGAAATTATGAGCGGTTTCTCGGTATAGATCTGAACAAATATTCTAACTTTACCACCGGTTCTGTCTATAAGGAAGTCATTGAGAAGGAACGACGGGGCGACTATCTCGGTGAAACCGTGCAGCTGATTCCGCACATTACGGATGAGATCAAGCGACGCATCTACCAGATCGGTGAGGATAACGAAGCTGAAATCGTTATTACGGAAATAGGCGGAACTATCGGCGATTTTGAAATGCCACCCTTCGTTGAAGCCATCCGACAAATGGCAGTCGAGGTCGGACGCGAGGATACAATGTTTCTCCATGTGTCACTCATTTATACCTTACCTAATGGCGAGAGCAAGAGTAAACCGACACAGCATAGCATCCGCAAACTCCAAGAGTTGGGGGTCCTGCCAGATGTCCTACTTTGTCGCACCAGCCAAACGCTGGATGAAGCTTTCCGTCGGAAAATTGCCCTTCTTTGTGGTATTACTGAAGAATGCATTTTCGAGGGATTGGACACAAAGTGTGTTGATGAAATACCTCTTAATTTTGAACGACAAGGGATGGGACATCTCGTTTTAAAGAGGCTTGGACTTGAGACACGCGCGCCGATGGATGCCGAATGGGGCGCGATGGTCGAAAAGTTAAAAAACCCGAAACGGAAAGCCCAAATTGCGATTGTTGGAAAATACACGACCGGCAACGATGCTTATATCAGTGTTCAGGAAGCTCTCAAACATGGTGGAATCGCTAACGAAGCCTCGGTCGACATTGAGTGGATAGAGGCGGAGTCGCTCACGGAACATCCGAACCTTGACGCTGTTTTTGAGAATGCTGATGGGATACTCGTACCAGGTGGGTTCGGTTATCGCGGCATTGAAGGGATGTTGGTTGCTGCACGATACGCCCGTGAAAATAAAATCCCATATTTGGGATTATGTCTCGGCATGCAGTGTCTTGTAATTGAGTTCGCCCGGCACGTTGCGAAACTAAAAAATGCAAATACTACAGAAGTAGACGAGAATACACCCTATCCGGTTATAGATCTAATGCATGAACAGCGTTCAATAGCCGACCTCGGCGCAACAATGCGACTCGGACATTATCCATGTGTACTTAAAGAAAATACTAAAAGTTATGACGCTTATCAGCAACCTATTATTTTGGAGCGTCACCGTCATCGCTATGAGTTAAATAACCTATACCGATCGCAATTAGAATCGGCGGGACTCTGTTTTAGCGGGTTGTCGCCGGACGAAAGTCTCGTCGAAATCGCTGAGGTAACGGATCATCCATGGATGGTAGGTTCACAATTCCACCCCGAATTTCAATCTAAACCGCTTGCGCCACATCCGCTTTTTCGTGAATTCATTGCAGCGGTGCTCCCCTATCAATCCGAAGATGAAAATATGAAAGGAGAAGAGCAATGAACAACGCAGCTAAAGTCCGTTCCCGTGCTTGGTACGGGGATGAGGAACTGACGCTGAATTTTCCGACCGATTGGGAAGTTGAGGTATTAGGTCCGAAAGACGCGCCTGCGCTTTCTGAGGCTCAAATTGAAAAGGCATTTGCTGAGCCGATTGGCACCCCGCGTATAGCAGAACTCGCGAAGGGGAAAAAGAGTGCCGCTATTGTTTTTGACGATCTGAGCCGTCCAACGCCTGCAGCGAAGGTTCTCCCGTTTCTTCTGCGTGAGTTGGCATCGGCAGGTGTCCCGAAATCCGAGATCCGGTTTGTTGCTGGAGTCGGTGCGCATCGTCCGCTAAGAGACGAAGATATAGCGAAGAAACTTGGTGCGGATATCGCCGCTGAATATGAAGTAACAAACCATAACTTTATGGGCGGTGATTTACGGGCATTCGGCAATCTTGAGAACGGGATGCCTAACTATTTCAACCGCGTTGTCGCGGATGCGGATTTCAAAATCTGCCTCGGCGGTATTTATCCTCACAGTTCCGTCGGTTTTAGCGGCGGCGCGAAGTTAATTGTCCCCGGTATCTCAGGATTTACCACGATGTTCTATTTCCATACATTCCCACCTGGCCGCGGACCCGCAATAATTGAGGGAGAGAGTGATGAACCAGATCGTCGCGACTGTGCTGAATTGGCAGCAGGCGTTCTCGGACTTGATGTTATCGCCAATGTTGTGATGAATAGCCACCGTGAAATTTGTGGCTTGTTCGTCGGTGACTTTATACAAGCGCATCGTAAAGGCGCGCATTTCGCGATGGATACCTACAGCACGGAGATACCCGAAACAAATCAGACCGAATCAGATCTGGTAGTGATTAACTGCTATCCGCTGGATGCTGACGCGATTCAACTTGATAAGGCACTCGGGGCTTTAACCTATTTTGAAAATGCCTATACGATGGCACTCTACCCCGCGAGCGATAGTAGCTGCTATCACGGACTCTTTGACCGGATTGATTACGCGCGTTATCTTCGGCAGCGAGCCGAGCAGATTCCCCCCGAACTTCCGTCACCACAAATTGGGCGTCGCGGGCAACTGCACGTCTGGTCTGAGTATTTTCTGGCAGATGATTTCTATAAGGAGTACCCAGCCTCGCTACTCTTCCGCGACTTGGAACAGATGATTCAACGTTTCGCTGAGAAGCTGCCTGCCCGCGCTAAAGTTACTGTCTTGCCCGTGGCAGGGATTCAGGTGCTAATACCCGCTGCTTCCCAATAGAACAAGGTAATCTTTTCAGATACGCTTAATCCGCTATCCAGAAATGGAGGATAATTATGAACAATACCGCTACGGTCTACTCCCGTGCTTGGTACGGTGATGAGGAACTGACTTTGAATTTTCCGACCGGCTGGGAAGTGGAGGTACTCGGGCCCAAAGACGCACCCGTGCTTTCGGATACACAAATTGAACAGGCATTTGCCGAACCGATCGGCACACCTCGTATATCGGAACTCGCGAAAGGGAAAAAGAGTGCTGCGATCGTCGTTGATGATCTAAGCCGTCCGACGCCTGCAGCGAAGGTTATCCCTGTGCTTCTGCGTGAGTTAGCCTCAGCAGGTGTCCCGAAGTCCGCAATCCGATTCGTTGTTGGTGGTGGTTCTCATCGACCTCTCACTGATGAAGAGGTTGCGAAGAAGATTGGTGCGACTGTCGCCGCTGAATATGAGGCAACGAGCCACGATTTCATGAGTGGCGATCTGCGTGCCCTGGGAAATCTTAGTAACGGGATGCCTATCTATCTCAATCGTGTCATTGCGGATGCGGATTTCAAAATCTGTCTTGGTGGTATCTATCCGCACGGCTCCGTCGGTTTCGGTGGCGGCGCGAAATTGGTCGTGCCGGGAATCGCAGGTTTCGCCACAATGTTTTATTTCCATACGTTTTCACCCGGACGCGGACACGCCGTTATTGAAAGAAAGGGTAGTGAACCGGATCATCGAGATTTCGCTGAGGAAGTAGCGGGTGTCCTCGGACTTGATGTGATTGTCAACACGGTACTCAACAACCGCCGTGAAATCTGCGGGCTGTTCGTAGGTGATTTTGTGCAGGCGCACCGTAAAGGTGCACACTTCGCTTTAGACACTTACGGCACAAAGATACCGGAAACGAGTCGAAAAGAGACCGATTTGGTTGTACTCAACTGCTACCCACTTGACAGCGATCCGATCCAAACGGGTAAAGCGTTGTGGGCGACGCGTTATTTTCAAAAAGCCCATAAAATGGCACTCAACCCCGCATCAGACGGTATCTGCTACCATGGACTGTTTGAGGAGATTGATTTCGCACGCTTCTTACAACAGAGAGCGGAGCGGACGCAATCTGAACTCCCACCCCCACAACTCGGAACGCAAGACCAACTGCACGTCTGGTCAGAACACTTTTTCGTCGATGATTTTTACAAAAAACATCCAGGGGACCTCCTTTTTAGAGATCTTGATCAGTTGATCGCGCTGTTCGCCGAGAGACTACCATCTCAGGCAAAAGTGGCTGTTCTACCTTCCGCCGGAATTCAGGTGTTAGCCCCGGAGAAATAGATGCCGATACCCAAAGAAAGTACGGGTAATGCTTTCCTGCAAAACGCTAATACTTTCCTCGGTAAAATCGAGACCGGCGCGTTGTGTCTCATTGTCGCCATGATGCTCGGGCTTGCGATACTCAAAATTGTCCTGCGTTACGTGTTTAGCACCAGTCTGTTGTGGAGCGATATAATGCTGCAACACTTGACGCTCTGGCTCTGCTTTTTCGGCACCGCGCTCGCTACCTGTGAGAGACGACATATCAGTATTGATGTACTGAGTCGGATTCTGCCCGGAAGCGTCACGCGTTGGACCAATCTCGTTATTGACTGTATTGCTTTGGTCGTTGTCGGGATTTTAGCGTATTACGGCTTTCTCTTTCTTGGAGATGAACAGTCAAGCGAGGCTGTGTTAATTGGCAGTGTCCCGTTGTGGTGGGCGAAAACTATTATTCCGTACGGTTTTGTTCTCATTGGCATCCATGTGGTGCTCCAGATTGGCATCCATCTAACAGGTAGTGCGGATACGCCAGATGCTATCAAGGGGGAACCTGACTGATGGGACTCATAATTGGTATCGGTTTGATAGGCTTTGCCTTGCTCGGTGGTGCGCTTTTTGTCTTACTCGGTGGTGCCTCGATTATTGGATACGCCATGGCAGACTTACCGATCGCGACAATCCTGATTGATTTCAACCGGCTCACCCGGAATTCGACAATCCTGATTATCCCGCTCTTCACCTTTGCAGGATACATTATCGCTGAAGGGAAGGCACCGCAACGGTTGGTTGCGTTCGCGCGTGCGAGTGTTGGCTGGTTACCGGGTGGTATTGCTGTTGTTGTTCTCGGTACGTGTGCTTTCTTTACTACTTTCACAGGCGCGTCTGGTGTAACGATTATCGCACTCGGCGGATTGGTCTATCCGATTCTGCGGCAAACCTATAACGAAAAATTTTCGCTCGGCTTGATAACTGCCTCTGGGAGTATCGGGCTGCTCTTTCCACCGAGCGTTCCGCTCATCCTCTACGCGATTATCGCCCAAGTTCCTATTGACAGGATGTTCCTCGCGGGGATTATTCCCGGTCTCCTGATTCTCGGTGTTCTGAGTTTCTATTGTTGTGGATGGAGTGTTATCAAGAAGAGTGAGACAACACCGTTTGATTTGACGGTTTTCCTAAGCACACTCTGGGAAGCGAAGTGGGAACTCCTGCTGCCGTTTATTGTGTTGGGCGGTATTTTATCGGGTATCGTTACATTGGACGAGGCGGCTGCACTAACAGCTATCTATGCCTGTATCGTAGAAATGGGCATCCACCGTTCTATTTCGTTGAGAGTGTTACCGCGTATCGTCAAGGAGAGCACCTTACTTGTTGGTGCAATCCTTATTATTCTGGGTATCGCTTTAGGGTTGACAAACTATCTTATCACGCTTGATGTGCCGACAGCCGTCCTCGACTGGATCCAATCAACAACAGAAAGTCGTGTCATTACACTCATCGGACTCAACGTCTTCTTACTCATCATTGGGTGTCTGATGGACATCTTTTCGGCGATAATTATCGTGGTGCCGTTGCTGCTTCCTATTGCTGAGCAATTCGGGATTGATAAGGCGCATCTCGGGATCATCGTCTTAACCAATCTCGAAATCGGGTATTTAACTCCACCTGTCGGGATGAATCTGTTCATCTCCAGCATGAAATTTGATCGGTCTGTCGTGCTGCTCTACCGTTCTGTCCTCTTATTTATCGCGCTGTTATTGGTAGCACTTGTTTTGGTGACGTATGTGCCGGAGTTGAGTCTCTGGCTCCCGCGAGTCTTTGGAAAAACATCAGCACCGCTTCTCTGAGCTACTCCGCTTATACTGGCAAGATTTCCAACTTTGCCAAACCTAATTTTGGTAAGTGCGGTTTCCAACTGTACCCGACTCGAAAAAATAAGTCTGGCGATAGAATCACCAGACTTAGAAAGCACGATTTATACTTCAGCATTCAGAAATATGGTTTATCGGGTTATCTTCAATTTACCCCAGGTAACAGCCAGTTTTCCGACTGCTTCGACATCTAAGCTGACATCCATCATGTCCTGAACCTCGTTTTTTTCTAAAGCACGTGCCCAGAACGAGATTTCGTCGATGATACCGTCTGCTCCGTTGGTCAGCGCGATGTACTGAACGGTTTCCCATCCGAACCTCGGTTTTTCGTGAAGTGGGGGGAAGCCACCTGTAATCTTACGACTCGTTGCTTGCTCTTTACCATCAATGTAGACAAACGGGGCATCACCGGTGAAATCCCATGTGACCGCACAATGGAACCATGTGTCTTTTTTGATGATACCTGTCGGGTCGAATTCGACATCTTGCCAGTCGCCGTCGTCTGCTGCTTCAAAATAGAACCCGAATTCCGCGGGTGTGATGTCCGGGTGCGCTGATCCTTTTCCTACGAAGAAATAGATACCGCCAAGACTTGCATCAAAAAGCCTATAGTCGTCATCATCTTTGCCATCCCAATCCGGTTTGAACCAGAAGAGTAGGCTTCCTGCCTCGGTGATGACCTTGGGTACTTCAAGGAAACTTTCCTTGCCTCTGATGGAAATGCCAGCAGCATATTTGCCTTGACCAGCGACCCATTTCGCCGCGCCGCCAAACGTTCCATCGTTCCCATTGCCTGTACCATCAACAGCTTTGTTGCCACTACCTTCGCCGATCCACAGGAGCAGATCTTTATCGTTAGGGATTCCTGCGAATGCGGACAAACTAACGACTAAAGTGAGTACTAAAAGAAAATAAATATATCTCATGGGTGTTACCTCCAGATAGGGTATAGTTTTGATTTGGGCTGTGATCGAAGTTGGTAGGACTTACGCATTCCTTCTTAAAGTCCCCCTGATAAGGGGGATTTAGGGGGTTTAAATATGGAAATTACCGATTTTTTGCGTCTGAATATCCGATATTTTCTCAATTTGCGTAAGTCCTGGTTGGTTCAAATTTTGGGAGGAGTATAGCAGGATTCCCAAATTAAGTCAACTGATTTTCACGTTTAACAGTGCCCTTAAACCTGATGATGCTTCAGCAATTCCCAATTCGGCTCAAAACCGATGCCGGGACGGGACGGAACTGTAACATATCCATCGGCATCTAAAATCATCTGCGGGAGGAACATTTCACCGCGCAACGGATCAACAGCCGGTGGATAGTATTCTAACATCAGACCGTTGTCTCGGCTTGCGGCGATATGGATTTGTAACTCTTGCGCCCCGTGTGGTGCAATCAATTTCTCGGCTCCCAACGCTTCTGAAACGACCTGCATCGCTGGGTCATAGCCGGGGAGGATAGCGACATCCAGATTGAATACATCCGCGCCGTCATAATCAATGAGTGTTTGGAAATAGTGTAATCCGTATCCGTTTTCGCCGGTGGCGATTCGTATACCGTAATCTTGTGCTGTTGCCCGTAATGCCTTATGTCCGCGGTAATCGTGGCTATGAATCGGCTCTTCAAACCAGAAGATTTTGTTTGCCTGCAGCGCGGGCAGAAACGCCCGCGCCTCTTCAATGGACAAGGCACAATTTGCGTCCACCATCACGGTAATATCGGAACCAACTGTTTCACGAACCACCTCAATCCGCTTGATGTCCGTTTCAAGACCCGTATTGGGATCCCCAATTTTCATCTTGACCGCGGTAGCGTTGAACGCATTTATATTCCGCGACATCTCTTCACGGAGTTCATCAAATCCTTTCTCTCTACCGTAGTAGCCACCGGCGATATAGGTACGGATCCGTTGCTGTGTGCCGCCGAGTAAGGCGTGAACAGATTTTCCTTCGATTTTCCCACGGACATCCCAGCACGCTTGGTTTATGGCTGCGAGTACCTGTGTGTGATACCCGCCAGGTCCGTAGATTTTGTAGTTTTCAGCTAACCGTGAGACATAGGCAGTATCCGTTACATCGTGACCAATCAAAATGGGGCGGAACAGGTCTACAAACTTTGGGAATATGGAGAGTGGACGGGTTGCAGCGGTGCCGCCGTTAAAGCCGTATCCGACGTGCGCTTCTGTCCCACTTTTGGCGGTTACCTTCACCAGATGGAGCCTGCCTTTATCGTAGACATGCATGCCGTTCCAGATAGGCGGTTTGTCCCATTCATAGAGTTGGCTTTCAACGGCTGTGATTTTGAACAAATCTGTAGGCATTGATTGTCTATTCTTTCGTTACTGGTGGTTTTGCTGCGAAGATCGTCAATGTGTCGATACCCGTGTTCGGGACAAACTGTTCATCAAAGTATTTGGTCAAGTTGTCAAACATCGCTAATCTCTCATTTTACCCTAATTCTCAAATGCTCCCAAGCATTAGCAGTGCGAAAGGTGTATAGAATCTTTGCTACCTTCTTGTAGCATATGCGTCAATATCCAACCGGGCAGATATTTCCAAAAATTCTTGCTCGCTGAATACCAATTGAAAGATGCCTTGACGCGTGGGACCATCACGCACAACCATTCTACCCGCTGCGTTAAATGCCCCTTCAAGCGTTTCCAACACTTTTCGCTTGTACTCGGTGTCAAGATTGCCAGCAAGGTGTTCCCCTTTTGTATCAAAAATCATGACGTGTGTCACGCCTCCAATTTCGTTTGCCATCGCAACGAAATCAGGATAGATGCGTCCGCGTTTCCAACCCTGTAAATAATACTCACCGCGTTGGCGCGCCGCGACGCGATGCCACCATTGTAGTGCTACCTCCTCGTCAAGATAGTAGGCAAATTTCTTTTCCAAATCACTGTCAAATTGTTGCTCAAATACCTTTTCAAACAGACTTAGCTGCACAGGGTTGCTATACCTTTCGAGTTGTCTCTCATTGGAGTGCACCTGTATTTCATAACTATCTACCATCTGGTAATTGGCTTCTTGCGTCTCCAAGTCGAAACGGATCTCACCCTGCTCCAGTTTTCTACGAAAGACTTGCTCTGCTTGTTTCTCCACTTCACTTTTTACATGTTCGCGTAGAATATGCGCGAGGTAAGAACGCCTATCATAGATAGCCTCCTCGGTTTCACCGTCTGCTCTAAGGCGTTCGTGCATCTGTTGTGCAATACGAGCCGCTTGCCAGAGATTGGGCAGAATATCGGACAGACGGCGCGCAAAATCGGCGATACTTATTTGCCTCTCAATGTGCAGTTCTTGTTCCGTATGGGAAATAGGTGTCGTTTCATCAACGTCAACCGTTTCGGATTCCCGTCGGACGCTCTGGGGTGCAGACGCGCTCGGGCGGGGTGCTTCAATTGCTGCCCAGTCTACCTGTGGTAGAATGTGTGCTTGATAATTCAGTTGAACCCATTCATCTCCATTTCTATGGCGTACCATCGGCAGATAGATGCCCTGATTCTGAAACTGTTCGCGACGTGTTATTGTTCGCGTCTCGATTTCTTGCATTTCACTACCTTGTTGTGAATCCGATGCCCCCATTACTTCGTCACCCAAGCCTGTTAACCCTTCCGACTCCAAGCCGTTTTTAACTTGTGTGACAACGGTGCCGACTTCAGCGTTATTGCAATAGACATAGCACTGATCGAGCGATTCGTTACCAGTACGTTGCGCGTACGGTTGCCGCATGACTCGCCCTACGAGTTGTGTGATTGCCCTTTGTGCTTGTGTATTGTCGAGCATCACTAACAGATAAGCAAACGGGCAATCCCACCCTTCCATGAGCGCGGATTTTGTAATAATCCAACGCACTTGCGAGAATTCGGAGAGTAGATTTTCTCTTCCGAGTTCATCGTTCTCGGCGGATTTGACGCGAACTGCCTCAGAGGGCACGCGCAAGTTTTGTGTGAGATATTCTCGTACATCCTCGGCGTGGATTCGTTCGCCGTCCCGTTGATCTCTACCCGTCCGCTCCACACGTACAACGGCAATAGGGCGGATATACCGTCCCGTGCTGCTTTCAAACGACCTTGCTTCGGCATCAAGCTTTTCAAGTTCATCGGCTGCTTGTCCAAGCGTCAATTGCCACTCGGCGTTTGGAAACGATGTTACCTGCACTGGTAACTTAATCATCTCCTCTCTTTTTAGATCGGGGCCCCCGATATCGACGAGGAGGTTGCTAATCCCGCGGTTGGGTGTTGCTGAAAGTTCAATCACCATCCGCGGGTCAAGACGGTTAATAGATTTGGCAAATTCTTCGTTTGCTATCTGATTTCTTGCACCGTAAGCCTTATGTGCTTCGTCCAGAACAACGACGGGACGCTGCAGCTTGAACACATTAAAGAGACTCTGTTTGATGAGTCCGCGCTCGGTGTGGCACTCCAGATCGGGATATTCATTTACCAGCTCGGTATTACCGAAGACATTGTCAATATCGGGGAAAAAACTGGGGTAACGTCCAGTGTCCCTGAACATACGGAGAAATTCTTTGCCTTTTTGCCGGTTCGTTGCTGGGAGCATCAGCAGCATGACGCAGAGGTAATTGGCGATGTCGTCTTTATTAAAGGTATCCTCTTTTTCTAACATTTTGACGCGGCCCGCACCCGCTCTATTCAACATTTTACGATAGGGATGTTGTCTGTTCCACAACGCAGCTTTCGTTTGATCGTAGATCGCCTTGCTCGGCACAACCCACAAGACTAAACCTCTTTGCCAAGGAAGGCGTTCCAATGCGGCGGCAGCGAGTAGGGTTTTACCGCCACCCGTCGGTACTTTGAAGCAGATGTGCGGAATGGGGCGGTTTGCCTCGTCGGTGCGGTCAACGTATTCGCCTGCTGTTGACGCGACACCATCGTTTTCTGCTAAATTTCTCCACGCGATTTTAGGGTAATTGCGAATTTCATCGGGAATTGGAATATTGGTTGGTGTCTGTTGAAACGCTTCAATCAGTCTTTCTGAATCATACTGTGCTTCCTCAAGTGCTTCTAACCAACGGGCTAAAGCGTCGAGGGCACCGCGCTGATATTCCTTTAATTCCAGCATATCTTTACTTCCTTTTGTTACGGAGAATCCGGCGGAGCGTGCCTACTACCTTTCGTGCAGGGCATCGGGGAGTTGACAAAATATAATGCCCATTTGTGTGAGTTCACGTTGCCCGATGTAATTGCCCGCTGCGTAGACGATTGCCTTTCTACCATTCTCAAGACTGGTATCACGAATGCGTTCCGCTCGCTCAAGATTGAGGATTGCCGCGTCGCTGCGCAAGTAATCGAGGTTGGGTCTGTAGAGCAGGTAGTAATCATTTTTGTCATCGCTGTGGAAAAGTCCGTTATCATTTTGTGCCTCCAATGCGTCTGCGCCTACGGAAACGCCGGAGGTTGTATACAACAGATTGGCGGCAAGTGCTGAATACGATGGCAACGCCTCTCCTGTGAGCATTGTCTCTACCTCAATGGGTTTTCCCAAGGTGCAGTAGGTAAAGGAGCCTCCTAAACCTTCGCGCAGGGCATCGTCACGGGCATCAGGAACACCGTTAATGACACGACGGACACGCTCAGCGGTGATGGTATCGGCATAATCTTCACATTCAATGAGGATAAACTTTCGATTCCCGCCATCTTCTCTGTTAAGGTTAAGAACAGCGTGGGCGGTGGTGCCACTACCGGCAAAAGAGTCAAGAATAAGAGTGTCATTTCTTCTTGATACACCCTCGGCAATTCCTATTAAGTTCGCAATCAACCTTGTCGGTTTAGGATTGTTGAACTCAAGGGCTGCGCTTTGGAAAACTGTTTGTAGCTGCTTTGTTCCTTCGTCTGTGGTGCCTGCAGTATCCGCCAGCATTAAATCAATTGGGACGATACCTTTTTCTTCAGATTCACTAAGAAAATTTTTAAGACGAGGATAACTCAAATTCCCGTCAAGTCCCCACCAAAGTCTGTTTTCCCTAACATGTTTCTCATGGGTGCTTTGGCTGTACTTCCAAGCATGTGTAGGATGATTTACTGCCTTTTCTGTATGCGGATTTATTACTGCATAAACTAAATTTGGACGCTGTTCTTTCGTCGCAGGATTGACATACGAACTGGACACCCAACTTCCCCGCGGATCATTATCAGGATTAGAATATGTCTCATCAAGCTTTTCATCTCGCTTAACCCGAATGTGAGAAACAGTATCAGATTTTCTATATGCAATGATATGTTCACGTTGATTTGAGAATAATTTGGCATTGTTGCTCCTACCATAGCGGTGTTGCCAAATAATATCTGCAAGAAAGTTTGCCCTTCCTAAAATTTCATCCATTAACATTCTGAGATGGTGCACTTCATTGTCATCAATAGAGATGAAAATTACACCGTCGTCGGCAAGTAGTTCTTTTAGTAGGTGGAGCCTCGGCCACATCATGCAGAGCCATTTGTCATGTCGTTCTAAGTCTTCGTTATCAACGGGTGCGTTCTCTGTAAACCATTGCTGCATCAACAGGCTGTTTACGTTGTCGTTATAGATCCATCCTTCGTTGCCGGTGTTGTAAGGTGGGTCGATGTAGATGCACTTGATACGGTTAGCGTAGCGCGGGAGTAATGCTTTGAGGGCGTGCAGGTTGTCGCCGTGGATGATGAGATTATCGTCTGTGTCGGTCGGGTTGCAGGAGCGGGTTTCGTCGGGTTCGAGTGGGCGGTAGGGGACGGTGAGATGGTGGGCGTAGATGTGTTGTTTTCCTTTGAATTCGAGTGTGGGCATGCATAAACTCCTCTAATGATCAGATTCTTATGAATTATCAGCCCAGATGCGGAACTGCTGTAAAACCTCAGGGGGCACTTTACCTGAAATAGACTGACTTGCTGCAAGCAGAATCTGACCGATTTTTTTCCTCCCGGTCTCACTGTTGTTGCAGGCTTTTTGTAACTCGGACACTGCCCTTATAGGTATTTCCCCTATTTTTTCCTTCCACTGAGCGGAAAGAAGCTTTGCTAAATCTATTACGGCAAAACTTTCCCACGTTTTACCAATGAGCGAAGTCGTAATGAATGTATGTGCATAAAGGAGGTCCCCCGGGACTGTTTCTTTATTCTGAACAACTTTTAGTGCTGCTACAAGCCGTTCTTCACCTTTGTTTTCTTGTGTTTTCAGCACTGTTAGGGCATTATTTTGATCTCCAAATAACATTGATTCAATTAAATCAAGGGTAGCGAATATGTTATCTTTTATTGATAGTTCCGAAGAATTTGTACGCCATGTGCTTAGAACGTCCTGCATGTTTTGCTCGGTTACTAATTGAGTTAGAAGGGCTGGTACTAATATACTACTGATGGTCTCAACAGAAGCGAAATTGGATAAATCAGAAATAGATATAGAATAAACCCCCTTTTCTCCAATTCCTCTCCCGCTTTGGTCATGCTTCTGTATCAAGGCATACGCCCTCGCCAATTGACATATCCGTTGAGGCAAGTTATCAAAGGTTTTGTTTCTAAAATCATATTGTGTTTCAAGAAGAGAAAGGGAGAAATCTAATTCTGGATATACATCCTTATCTGTGAGTTGTAAGGCATGCTCCAAAATCGCTGTTCCATGCCCAAACTTGTACTCGATCTGTGCCAGATTAATCCAAGCATCTCCAATTGGAGAATCGGGTAGCTCCAAAACCTTTTCATCTGTGTCTGGATTGCTGCAAAAACCTGCTGGAAGTTCTTCAAACTCTGAAGAGTAATTTTCACGGTTATGTGCTGCCATCCGCCTCATGGTGTGTACTAAACGTTCCTTTAAAGTGAAATACTTGACATTTGTATTGTCTTGGCGGATCGTTTCAAATTTTTGCAATGCCAAATTCAATAGTTCTATGCTATTCAGCATGTTGCCCGCCTTAAACTGTGCAAATCCTGCATCTACATACAAACCGATATATCTTTCAGTATTCTCAATCTTTTGAGTTCTTTTTCCACCATCTTCAAGAAAAATAGCTGCCTTTTTCCAGTCATTCAATGATGCAGCACAAATAGCAGCTCGACGATACTCCTCTAAAGGCCCAAGGTTTAATTGTTCCGACGGTGGATTCCATTTCGGGAGAATACGTTCATAAATATCAAGTGCGTTTTTATAGCGTTTCTGGTTAAAGGACACGACAGCTTGTGCTTCCTCTACTACAGATAGTGTCCCCACTTTTGATATAATATCTTGGAGAACTTCATGAGCGGTATCAGGATCCTTCAAGTATTCGTCGTGAATGATGGCTTTGCCTCTTGCTGATGCTGCAGCGAGATGCGGATAACCCCATTCGATAGTTTTCTCAATTACTTTGTCAAATACCTGAAGGCACCTTGTCCAGTTTGGACTTTCGAGATTTGCTTCTGCCAGCCAGACACCATCAATCAAAAGCCGCGGCTCAATATTATCATCCGCAAAATCGGTCAGTAATAAAGTCCGGGTTTCTGGCTGAAGTTCGTTCAACGCATCAATAAGGTCACTGAGGAACGGTGCATAAATAGGAGGACGGGTATAAACAAAACTAAATAAAATACTGAAAACGCTGGATTTATCAGTTTTGTGTTCTCCTAATTGTTCCATGAAGTTGCTATGTATTTCTTGAAGCTCTGCATCACTATCTGTAATCTCAATAACTTCTTGGAGATAGTCCACCATTTGTTTAGCTGGAAGTAACACTTGATTGTATCTTAATGCCTCCATCACTAACATTCGACGAAGCAATTGATATTCCTGACTTTGCTGCTGTGCTTTGGTTTCTTTATCCCAAACTTCAAGGACCTTCCGTGCAAACTCCGGTTTCACCTTAGCAGCAATGCGATATTGCCAAAACCGTATCAGGTACTTTACGAAAGCATCTCCAATAAATAATTTTTCAGGAAGATCGATCTTCATGGGGATTAAAAGCGAAAATTCTTTGCTGACTATTTCCCAATAATCCTCTGAAGCGGTTATCAATGACCAAATCACAGCAATAAGACCTTTTCTATTTTCTCCACGCATACTATGTAGGAACACAGCCCAGGCTTCTGTTGTAGTCAGATCCTTTGTTTCAAGGATCGCATCTGCAATATGGGCATAAAGATCCTTTATCTTACTCTCGGACCAAACCTCCTTGGCTGCGTCTTTCAACAAAGGGGAAATTGTGTAGTAATTTTCGCTAACTCGGTCTATCCATGGCCCGACCAACTGACTAAAAACATCCCCTGGATAAGATATAGGTTTTGGTATTTCACCAATATTGCGCGCGTAATCTTTCCTGAATTCAGTAAGGAGACTGAGTCTATAGAGAAATTCTCGATGATCTTCCGGCAAATTTGTAAGCAATAGTCGCGCTGCTTCACACTCTTCTACCACCTCTTCGGGCGGATGCAAGAGGTTTGAGAGTATGTTCTGTTCAGCCCAATTATTCTCCTTTAATCGGGAAAGCCAAGCATGTACGAGTCCTGGATGCCCTCTTGTATGTGCTTGAATTGGTACAATCCAAGTCTCTGTATCATCAGTTGGACACCCCATTTCTGCAGCAAAGTGCTCAGTTTCAGATATGGTAAGATTCGTAACATCAACCGTTATTGCTTTTGATACACCGAGGCGGCGGATGAAATTATTAGGAGGTTTATGTTGGCTCGTGATTAATAATTTCGCGCCATGCTCTATTACTCGATAAATCACAATACCCAAAACTTCTTCATACATCCGCAACTGTTGGGGTTGCAGGTTCAAATCATCAAGGACTACGTTGATTTGAACGGACTGATTACTTAATGCAGTAGAAAATTGCTGCAAAAGTTGGGCAACCTGAGAAGAATCTTTGTTTGTGAAATTTAACCAAGACCAGTCACCATCAATGCTTCTTGTAGTCAAATTTGCAAGTGTCGTTTTTCCTTTTCCCGTCCCACCTTGAATTACAGCAACGCTATGGGATTGGAGTTTAGTTTGGATACTTGCAAGTAATTCTTCTCTCAAAATAGCGTCAGGTAAAAGCGGTGGTACTGTATTTTGTATATGAAATTTGGACTGAATAGCAATATTAATATCGGGCGAATCGCCAAGAAGGGCTTCTTTTATAGAATCAAGAAGCGTTTTCAAGTTAATTGTTTGTTGGTCCCGAGTATCCTGAATTGGAACACTGACCCTCGTATTTTCTGCAAAAATTTCAAGAAACCGCTTTCGAGTTAACTCAGGTTTTTTTTCATCTGATGCTGCTCTCCATGCTTCTGTGATAAGAGAAGTAACAACTTTTTCAGCATCAGGAGGCGGGATATTGTATCGATCTCCATGGTGAATAAGGTATTCACGTATGGATTGCTCAACATAACTTATGGGTTTACTATCTGTTTCCCAAGTGATGGGTTTTATGAGCTGTTCATAGATTGTTTGGGGGGCTGCTTGTCTGAGGAATATTTTTACTTCATCTGATATTCTTTCCTGAACCTGTAAGAATTCGGAAATTTCTATGATAGATGCTTCGTCACTTGAGCAATGTTTCCATACCTCAAGACCTCGTTTGCCTTCTCCAAATGGATTGCCTCGTTCTGTCCCAATTTCAGAGCGTGTAAGAAAGCGGAATTTGACATGCCGATCTGGATTGTTGGTCCGCAATTCCCAAAAGTTGTTGATTGCGTCAGCGGCTTCCTGAGATTTTAGTGTTATATTTTGTTGTGTGTGTTTGACTTGTGTTGCTGTAGCGGTATCGTCTGATACTCTGTCAAAGTCTTCTGCACCTTCCAGATAGAGTATTTCATCTTCGGCAAGGTCCAACCAAGCGTTCACACTATGCCAGATTTGGTAGAGGTATCCTCTTAGTTGAGCATGTGCTTGACGCTTGGGATTTGCTTTTAAGGGTTTTCTTTTGCGTTTTCGTTTATTGTTTTTCTTTGCCATTTTTCTCAGAACCTAACATTGAAGGTGGTTAAATCACAGGGCGATTACACAGCAATCTACCATAAACAATAAGTTGTTTCAGTTATCAACGTACCACCGATTTCTTAATTTAAGTGTAGTACATCTTTTGAGCAAAGTCAAGGGGAAATTGGACATTAGGAATGCACCACCGGAGCGTGAATGAGGAGTGACGTTTGGAAGGGGATCGGGTGCGGTTGGGAAACCGCACCATAGTGGCAATTTAGGGGTTTTTCCGTTAATTCTTGGTCGTAGATCTCAACAGATGCCGCCCCTACGGGGCTTAGTTCTGTGGAGTTCTTCTACAGAGATACCATCCCTACGGGATTCAAGAAGGTTTTGGAGTCTTCAAGGTTTTTGTGTAGAATCCGGTTCGGTTAGGAAACCGAACCTACCGGGCCTGGGGGATCCAAAATTGGACGAAAAAACCGGAAACTAAATAGTCCTGTCAACTGAGTGTTTCGACCCATTCGCTGAGAACCCGCGCCATCTCAACGAAAACGTCTTCTTCCGTTTTACGGCGTTTGAGTACCTTGAATCCGTGGTCCGCTGTGTCCAGCAGATGTAAAGTCGCCTTGTCGCCGAGTTTTTCGCAGACGGGTTCCAATAGGTCAAGCACTGCTAACTTATCACGGGTGCCAGATAGGAACAGCATCGGAATTGTGACATCCGAGAGATGTTCGGCGCGCTCCGTGCCTTCTCTGCCAGATGGATGCAGCGGGAATGCGAAAAATACGAGACCTTTGACATGCTCAATCGGTTCCTTCGCTGCGGACATTGAGGACATGCGTCCGCTATAGGAGTGTCCGCCGACGAGGATGGATAAATCGCTTGCAGCCTCATGAGCAGCAGCCGCAGCGGATCGGACAGTTTGGAGTGCCACCGCCTCTGATTCCCTACCGCCACCGCCACGTTCCATGTATGGGAACTGGTAACGGAACGTTGCGATGCCTATATCTGCTAACCGTTCAGCGATTGTTTGGAGCGTTGAACTACGCATGTTTGTACCTGACCCGTGTCCGAGCACGAGCAGCCATTTCGCGCCATCTGGATGTATTAGGATTGAAGAAACCTCGCCTTTTTCTGGCGTTGCGATAAACTTTGATTCTATTGCTTCGTAACTCATTCACATACCTCTTTGATTTTTATTGAGAGTCGCGAGCAAAACTCGCTCCTACAGGAAGTATCATAAGATCGCGAGCACAACTCGCTCCTACAAAGAATAAGACAAGCGTCGGCAGCTTGCTCCTACAGGGAAGATGCATTCTCTAACTATGCTAAGCACTGTTGGACGATGTCTCGATAGGTTTCTAACCCTGCAGTCTCTACCCCTTTCACCTTAGCCAGATCGTCCCATCGGCGTAAAGTGAGCGCGTCTCGGAAATGTGGGATCTGTTCAAACGCCTCTCGTTCTTCGTCTGACATGACACCTCCCTGAACTATGAGACTCCTTTTCGATGCCTCGGATAACCCGTCGTGGTAAGACGCATCGGTCGCACATAGATACCTTTTCGCTGGGACATGCAACCGAATTGGTGTTGTGACGGCTTCCGGGAAAAACGGTGCCAGATACTCCGCCCCAATCTCCTCATGATTCAAGTCTATGTCCAGAAAGGCTTTATCGGCATTGTGTTCGTCTAAGATGATATGTCCGAGATCGTGGAGTAATGCACCCGTAATCAGTGTGAGACTTGCATCGTTCTGCTGTGCGAGGGCAGCGCATTGAAGCGCGTGCTCCAGCTGCGTCACGACCTCATCGTAGAACGACTGCCCTTCTGCTTCCATGTAGTTGAACAACGCATCCACCTTTTGTTCTGCTGTTGCGTTTTCCATTTCGTGTGCAAGGCTCTGGTCAATGTAGTTTGGCATGGTTTACTGTTTTTCCTTGAAAATGTGCGATTTTGCTAATTTGTTTGTCTCGGTTTGAACTGTCTTTAGCATATTCAGAGAAAGCCTGCCGTTTGTCGGCATAATACTGCTCACGCCAATCGCCTTCGGACTCGGCATTGTAGGTAAGATAGACGATGCGTCTGGGTTGGTCAGAACGATTCGTCGGACTCTTGTGGGGGATGTAAGAACCGAAAAGAAGAATGTCTCCAGGATCTGTCGGCACCGCTATCCACTCCATCGCTGAGGCGGTCTCAGGCGCGACGCATCCCCTTTCGTCGAGTGCGATGAACCCTTCCTGATGCCGACCCGGTGCAAAATAGAGACATCCATTTTCGGGAGTCGCTGAATCCACCGAGATTAAACAGGTGATGTGGAAATTGATAAACTCGTAGGCGGGCGCGTCCTGATGCGCAGCGTAACCGCCGCCACCGGGATATTTGTAGTTGATTTTCTCTTTGTAAAGGACTGCGGGTTCTTCCATCAACTCGGAAACAACGGCTAACACTTTGCCACTCGTCACGGTGGTTTTCATATCGGTGTGGTACGGCACAAAATTTTCTGAGCGGGAAAGCCGTGCGCCATCCGGTGTGGCTTCGTAGTGGTGCATCCACTTGTCGGATGTCGGTTCCCAATCTGATATTTCAGAGACCCATGCTTGTAGATTCGCCGCCTCTTGAGGGGAGAAAAAGCGCGGGATTTTCAGGTAACCGTTCGTTTTCCAGTCTCTGTGGAGTTCTGGATGCAGGTAAGACATAATGCTTTTCCTTGCGGATAATTCTCTTACGTGTCAGTATAGCGTGTAGAAAGTCTTTTGTCAAATTTTGAAGGATGTGTTGAGTCAACCTCTTAATCTTGGAAATCGGTGGGTTGCAGGCTGAACTGCAACGTATTCGTTAGGTCTGCAACTTCCATCCGATAATCCCACCAGCCATTGTAATCTGCAGATAAGATCGTCAAGATATTCCAACCCTCTTTCAAAGGTAATTCAAAGTGTGCCCACGAAGAAAATAGATGTTTGCCCGGAACAGCGGCACCCGAAATCTCAACGCCGTTAAGATAGAGTCTTCCGAGATTGCTTCCCCATCTGATCTGCGCAAACACACGCCGTGCCTCAGGACTTTTGATATAGGAGGTGCCGAAACCATACGCCAATTCAGCGTCCCCAAAAGCGTCATTTAAATTGACGCGCTCCGATTCTGAGCGATGTTCTTGCCAAGTAATTTCTCCTGATTGTCCTTGGTAAATCTTATTGAGATTGGATTCCGGTAATGGTATTTCGAGAAAACTCTGTGGGACATCGTTCTGATCGGCGGGTGTCTCTGTCAAACCGAGCGCAAAGGGACCGAGAAGCATCCAATCTTTAAGGATACGCATATCTTCTCTGTCAATAGGGTGGAACAACTGCCTACGGTTCAACAATTGTTCACCACCATAGAGTGCTGAATAATTATAGGTGGGCAGTGGGAGGAAGTCATCCGATGGAGCTGAAAAGGCGACAATTGTTTTTGCGGTTTGCCCGGGTTTGGCTTGAAGAGATAGTTGATTTGGGGAGATCTGCCAATTCTCATTTGAATTGAAAACTATTTCAAGTTTCAGTAGTTTTTCAAGCGTATTTTCGAGGGTTATTTCAAGGCTTCCACTGGAGAGCGATTGCTCTCTGTTGAGATTAAACTGCGGTTTAAAAGTAAGCAAGTTCGCAAGCCGACTTTTAAACGCTGCCGTTGAAATGTCCGCGGGATGGATATTTCCGGGTTCAATAATCGCGATATTAACCTCTTCGTCATCTACGGTTACAATACTATAGTGGTCAAATGCGCCGTATTCTCGTACCACCTGCGGTGTAAATCCGCCGCCGGTAGCACCGAGTACGAAGTATCGATGGTCGTTGCGTGTATGAAGCGTCAGGTTATGATAGTGCCCTGCGAAGACTGTGTATGCACGTTCACCGAGTGCCGCCTCAATTTTTTCCCAACCGGAGTGTTCCTGAAGCCATAGCGGTCTGTGCAGCAAGACAAACGTATGCCGCACATCTGCGTGTTTTGCCAATTGATCTTCCACATATTTCGTTTGTTCTTCTCCAAACCATCCGTTGTCCCAGTCCCATGCCTCTGCCTGTGCAGGATGATGCCACTCTTCGGTGTTTAGCGTTATAAATAGGCAATTTTTATATCTAAACGCTGAATAGGTACGTCCGAGGTGTTCTTTCCAATATTCGTACATCACTGGGTTGGTAATGTCGTGATTACCCGGTAAGGGCAGAAATGGGACGATGAGATCAGATTCATGTTGCCAAAATTCTTTCCATTCCGCCGTGAGTTGTTCAAGGTCTCTTGTGTCACCCTGTATTAGGTCACCGACCATGATGGCGAAATCAGGTTTCAGTGTGTTGATTTCGTCTATTGCGCGGTCAAACACTGGCCACTTATCCAAACCGCCACCAGTTTTGTCTCCAATAATCGCGAAACTGAATTTGTCTGGGTCATCTGAGAATGGACGTTCAACAATTGGCATCCGTTCTGGAAAATTGGGTGTTTGGGCGACGGCTGTAGCAGTAATGGTAACGCATAGAGCGGCTACTGTGATAATCTTGGCAAAGTTTGCCGATTTCCAAGATCGGGTTATCTGTTTATATGTGTAGGTCATCTAACTTTGATCCTCCTCCAAATATGAGATAAAAGTGTGAAGTGTTGCCGAGTGCGATTTATACCTGTGATTTGTTAAAGAAGACGCTGTTTCCTGGGAGTAGTGCCTGAATCTTGCTTTTGCGCCTTTCAATCGGATTCTGGAATCGGCAAAGCGTCACGATAGACGGGTTCCATCTTTTCGGAGTATGTATCCCCGCGAACCCACATCACCGGTTTGATATGATTTATGTTTTTATACGGCAGACGTTCTGAATCCGCACTTATATAATGAGCAACGCTACATCTGCGAAAGCGGCCACTGTGGTTATCCGTACTTTTATGGAGGAGTCGGTTGTCGAAAAAAATCACACTTCTGGATGGCACTTCAACGGCGACCCCGTCTTCGTCCTTGGCACCGCGCGCGCTCTTAAACTCGTTCTGTTGTGAACCTTCAAGATCCTCATGATCAAGAACGCCGTCTTTGTGGCTACCGGGAATAACGTACAAACACCCATTCTCTAAATCTGCGGCATCAATCGCAGTCCACGTGCCAACTGTCTTTTCTGTCTTATACTGTCTGTTAAAATACCATCTATCTTGATGCCACGGAAAACCGAGACCGATTTTTGGCGGTTTCCAGATATACAAATTGTTGAGACCGAGGATATTTGGACCAATTAAGTCAACAACCGGATCGGTGAGACGCGGATCGCGTGTACGTGCCAGGAACTCAGGCGCGTAATTATTTATGTGGTGAATACAATGCATCGCGTGGGTTCCTGATGCTGTAGTTTTTCCATCTCTGACCAATGCGTTTTGGTGGATATTTTGTGTACGGAAGGGTCGTTTTCCTGTGGCGATGTCATCTGCGACTTGTGCCAAAAAGTCGTTTTCTTTTTTACCGAAAACGTCGTAACGGATAAAGTAGCCGTTTTCGTCCCAAGAGGCTCGTTCTGCAGGTGTCAGGCTGAATTTGCGTTCTTCGGGTGTTGTATTTGTATCCATGAGTCGTTCATTCCTTTGGGAACTTGTGCTTTTCTCTCCACCGTGGGTACGCATCTGTGAGGAGCTTGGCAGCCCAGTTCCCGTAGTAAGCGTATCCGGTGCGGCGTTCCTGCCCGATCTCGGAAAACGCGTAACGGACCACCGAGTCGCGATCGAGAAAGATTGGACGGTTACTGCCGAGTTCGTAGAAACGCGCCCAGAGCGGTCCCGCGTCGGGATCTGCTACGATCCGTTTATCGTCCTGCCCGTCTGCGTTGGTGAACTTGTCAAGACGCATGCCGTGGATAGCGACGCTCGTGAACCACGCGACGGCTCCTTCGACAGCGGCGATGATTTCTGGCGTGGGTTCTTCGAGTGACATCAGGAATCGCACGACACGAACGCTTTCGGCACCAGAGAGCGACGGTGGCTCATAGGAACGTGCCCACGCAGGCGCAAGCGTCTTCTCGTCATGCTGTGCGCACCAGGCCGTGCGTTTGCCATTCTGCTTAATTTGCGTGCGTAGGATGCAGTCGATACCCTTGATTACAGCAGCTTCAGTTTTAGTGCGGTCCTCCGTTTTTAGGAACCGATAGTCGGGAGATTCAGAGACATCTCGGAGAAGTTCGAGAATGCGGACCATAGCATTGTCATTGAACGTGATATGACGATGGTAGTTTTTGCTTAGTGGATAGAACTGCGGCCACCCGCCATTCGGGTATTGCGCCTCAAGGATATGAGAAAACCCTTTGAGAAATGCTTGTTCGTAGCGCAGCTCGTTTGTCGCGCGAAACGCACGGGCAAGAAACCGTAGTTCGTCAATAGTCGCCCCGTTGTCGAACGTTGCGTGCAGATCCCCACTTTTACCATCAAACGGCTCAGATGCCGTGTCTCTAATCTTGGGCCAACCGCCGTGCGGTGTCTGCCAAGTGAGAACGTTGTCGGCAATACGGCGACCTTCCTCGCTCTGGAACCATTCAACGGATTGCTTCGCGTATTGGGAAGGAACGTTTGCATCGGCAGATGATAGTAGCAAAAGAAGTAGGACATAGATGGTAGTCAGTCGTAGCTGCATGATAGTATCCTTTCGTTAGGCGTCAATCGGATTGTAAAATTGGGATAACATCCCATTGCACTTCATCTCCCATGCCGGGATAGGTTTTACCACGAATCCACATGGGCGGTCGTCTTTTATTAATAGCCTCAGGACGGGTCCATTCTCCTTTGGCATTCATATAGTGTGCGATGTTTGCACGTCTGAAACGTTCACTGTGATTATCTGTGCTTTTATGGAGGACTTGGCTATTAAACCAGATGACCGCGCCCGCAGGGACTTCTACCGCAACGCCGTCTTCATCACGGGCACCCTCTGCCTGTTTAAACTCTCCTTGTTGTGAGCCTTCAAGTTCCTTATGTTCACGAACACCATGCTTATGGCTGCCGGGGATGACATATAAACACCCGTTTTCTTTATCAGCGGCATCAATAGCTGTCCATGTTGCAACTGTCGTTCCAGTTTTATACTGTCTGTTAAAATACCATTTATCTTGATGCCACGGAAAACTGAGACCGATTTTTGGCGGTTTCCAAATATAGAGATTGTTGAGACCGAGGAGATCTGGGCCGAGGATGTCAACAGCGGGGTCGGTGAGACGCGGATCGCGCGTCCGTGCAAGGAATTCTGGGCAATTACAACTCACATATTGGATATTGTGCATTGCGTAGACACCTTGTGCTTTGATTTTACCGTCTCTGACTAAAGCGTTTTCAAAGATATGATAGTCTGGAAAGGATCGTTTTCCAATGGCGATGTCATCAGCAATTTGCGCTAAGAGGTCGTTTTCTTCTTTTGTGAAAACGTCGTAACGGACAAAGTATCCGTTTTCCTCCCAAGCGGTTCGTTCTTCAGGTGTCAGTCTAAATTTCCGTTCTTCAGATGTTGTATTTGTGTTCACGCATTCTCCTATTGACAAATTTTGGACGGCACGATCCAGTCGTTGACCGTGCTTTATTTTACTCGGATTCTGTGATAGGTAAAGTGTCACGATAGACACCCTCAGACAGCGTTGGGTATATTTTACCGCGAACCCACATAAGCGGACGCGTATAATTCTTATGTGGCACGCGTTCTGCCTTCGCGCTGATATAATGTGCGATGTTACTGCGCCGAAAGCCTTCCGTGTTATTATCCGTACTCTTATGGAGGATTCGGTTGTCAAAGAAGATGACACTCCCGGGTGGGATTTCAACAGCGACGCCATCTTCGTCCTTGGCACCGACTGCCTGTTTAAATTCCTGTTGTTGTGAACCTTCAAGCTCAACATGCTCAAGAATGCCGATTTTATGGCTGCCGGGTATAACGCATAGACACCCGTTTTCTTTATCGGCTGCATCAATAGCCGTCCACGTGCCGACAGTGGTTTTGGTTTTAAACTGAGGTCGAGTATACCATCTATCTTGATGCCATGGGAATCCTAAGCCAATTTTCGGCGGTTTCCAGATATAAAGGCTATTAAGCCCGAGGAGATCTGGACCGAGAATGTCAACAACGGGGTCGGTGAGCCGCGGATCACGTGTCCGCGCAAGAAATTCAGGGGAATAAAGGTTCATTTGATGGATGCTGTGCATCGCGTGGATACCCGATGCTTCAACTTTTCCGTCTCTCACTAACGCGTTCTGAAAGATACGGTGGTCTGGAAACGGAATTTTCCCGAGAGCGATGGCATCTGCGACTTGGCTTAAAAGGTCGTTTTCTTCTTTGGTAAAAATGCCGTGACGGACGAAGTAGCCGTTCTCGCCCCAAGCGGCTCGTTCTTCAGGTGTCAGCCTAAATTTCCGTTCTCTGGGAGTATCTGTATTCATTAAATCTTCCTATCTAAGATTTGTTGAAGCGGGTGGCAAACCGAAGTTTATGCCTATAAACATATCTCGCTTTGTAACATGCACAATACAGAATGTACGCTTACCGATGATTTTCTGCCTGCACTTGCAAAGGTGAGTTAGGGCTTGGGTAGCCTATCGGTTGAAAAGTCAGATTAGGTAGGTTGGTGTTTTGCTCTGCGTGTTCAATGGTCATTGATACCAGATTCCCCGAAGCATCCACATCAATGTAAATGTTTTCGCTAATTTCCTTCGTTTCAATAACATCCCGTGTTGAAAACTCAATCAATGCTGTGTCGGTGTCATGGAAATATGTAACTTTCACTGTTCTTCTCCTTTGAAATCCCTGTCGAAGAAGGCATTATAATGCCTGTAGCTGCCATCAATTGTTGACAACTACAGACATTCAATGTGTTACATCGAGAAGTCGCCGACAAAGACGTTGTTCTCGGCACCGCTTTGCTGCCACGTCACCGGGAGGTGCGTGTCTTTATACCGATAGATTTCAGACTTACCGACGATGGCATTCTGAATCGTTGTCAGCGGTTTATACCAAATCTGATGTGGCTGTGTGCAGCCTGCGCACGGATAGCGGTTCGCAGAGAGTGCGAGGATGTCACTAACCGTTAGATCGTATTTAGTCCCTTTTTTCGTGAAGGCAATAGAAGTGGTTTCGGTCGCGACAACTTCGCCTAAAACGTCAGCACGTTTCGTTGTTAGCAGATCCTTGAGCGCAGCACGCTGTTCTGGCGTGGTGCTTGCGTCCATATATAACACACTCTTGCGAGTTTCGGCATCGATTGCCAAGTTGTTTTTCGCGCTGATAACGGCAACGACGGTTAAGTTGTTCAGCGAAACACCGTTCCAATTTCCTTCATGGATGTTCCAGACGGCTGTCGCTTCTCTGCCGCCTTCGACATATTCGGCACCGAAGTGGCACGCGCCGACATACACACTCGCGGATCGGGCTTCAATGTATTCGCCTTGCACTGTTGGGGTTTCAGTCGCGAAAGCGAACCCTGCTACGAGCGTCAGGGCGAGTGTTGTTAAAACAAGTATACCTTTCATGCACTGTTCCTCCTTACGCTTTGCTTGAGTGGCGTGTAGTTTACAAATCGGGTTCACGTTATCGGTCGCGAACAGGATACTACACCGTTTAAGGTTATTATACCCTGACGCGTGTAAAATGTCAACTTTTTTTATCACACCGGAGCCATTCAATTCTCTATTTTTCCCCTAATCCGGTCACGGCACTTTATGCTGATTATCGGTAAAGTATTTCGATCCGTCAATTTGATGGATGTGCCACTTGCCTGACTTCTTTGTGAAGTAAAAACGTCCAAGGGCATTGTAACACTCAGAGGGTAAATCCGGAGTGTAGTAAAACATGGGGCCCTTCGCGCTCGCTTCTACCCAAGGGACACTAACATTCTCAGGGCGAATATAAAAATCTATCAGTTCCCAATTTGGATCGCCTTGACAATCTAATTCCTCCCATCTTCCTTGAATATAAATTTTGACATCGTTCCATCCATAGACAACGCCGGTAGTGTTAGTCCCAAATTCAATGCCCGCTGTGCTATCCAATGTATCTTGAAGTGCCGTCATGTCTTCTGCTACATAGGCTCTAATGAAAGCACGATAGACCACCTGAATCGCTTGTTTCTCGACTTCAAAATCAAGGTCTCTGACTACTACTTCATCTTCCGGCACTTTTTCTACGTAGGATTTATCAATGTAAGGTGCTGTCGGAAAAAGGACAAATTCAATAAATTTGAGCGGTTCCTCGGTCTGTTCTTGGTCAATGTCGAGGTCAACATCACCGCAGCTCAGAAGGTATACCGATACGGCTATCACCAATAATAGAGTCGTCCCTGTTCCAAAACTTCTTTTAGGGCACACGATTTCACCTCCAGAAAATATGCTAATAGGCGAGCATATTGAGGTTTACTGAAAAAGTGAGAATTTCATCGTTGAATATTATCTCACTCGGGTCATCAACTCTCGTCGTCTTAGCGTTGCCAGAATTCACTGTGAAGTCAATACTCCAGTGAGACAGGAATTCATAACCGATACCCCCTGAGACAGAAACTCCGGTCTGTCTGGCATTTTCCAATGTAAGCGGCGGTTGCCACGTTACGAGTGTCGCTAACCCGATGTTGCCGACGAGGTAAAGACCTATCCTTCGGAATGGAAAATACATGAGTCCCATTCCCGCGGCACCATTGGCAACCATCGTATCCTTATAGAAATGCTGAAGCGGGAGCCATGAAATGCGGCTTGTGTAGTAGAGTAGGAACTGATCGGAAAGTCCGTGGCCGATTTTCAACTCTGTTACCAAGGCGGATCTTGTTTGACGTTCGGTTGACCATTCGCTTTCGGACGCGTGTCTCCAATAGTATTCCGCGAACGGTTTCGTGAAACTGGTCTGACCGACCCCGACACCAAGCCCAAAAATAAAGCCTTTACGCCTCCCACGGTAGTTTTTCCTTACCAACCGGACAAGCGTGTCTTTGCGTTCTTCATAGATGAAGCCGCGCTCCTGACCTCTGAAAGCGTGGACATTGTCGAAGGGATAGAGTATCAAAAAAGTGGCAATTAATACAAAATATCCTGAAGATAATGTGATTGTCTTCACTTGCATGTATCTACGCCTCTTTTGGTCTGTCATCTATTTGCGCGTGAGAAAATTAAGATCACTATAATGACGCAAAGGATCAGCACCCAGTACATAGGAACAGGGCTTTGGAAAAAGTCAACGATAGTGTCCCTTTTAGTCATCTTGAGTGGGACGTAGTGATCTCCGCCATTAACGACTGTTACAGGTTTACCAACCCGATCGCCGTATCCTTCTCTATAGATGCTGATAAGGTATCTACCTGCGGGGATGCCGGAATGTTTATAATCACCATTGGCATCGGTTGTTGCTATGTATTCCTCTCCACTTGTACCAACGATTCTAACGTCAACACCTTCAATTGGGTTTTGCATTTCGGTTGTATCAACAATCTGTCCACGGATAGTTCCACCGAGTTGTGTGAGGTCGTCTATAGTCCCGCGATGTAGAGAGTCGTTTTGTGCAAAGACAATATCAACAGAGAGAACCAGATATACAACGCAGATTAACGCTAAATTTAAACGTGTCATCGGATCTATCCTCCTTTAATTTCGCGATTGTCCTTCACAAGAGGAACTAACTATTTCCCCGCCTCATCTAACAAACGCTGGAGAGTTCCCCCCAAAATTTCTGCTTTGTCGGCCTCTGGAATAAAAGAGCAGTGTGTCCGAAACGCTTCAAGCGCGTGTTGATACGTCATGAAATTCCGAACAACCGGATAGTCGGATCCCCAACAGAGACGACCGGGCCCGAAATGTTCGTAAAGGGCGCGCACAATCCAATGTGTATCCGAATGTGGATAATCCCACGAGACTTGCGAAACATAAGCGAAACCTGACATTTTGATATGAATATTCGGGACATTCGCTGAAGCGAGTACCTGCTTGAGCTGCGGATACGGGTGTTCTTCGCCAGCCCGGGCGCCGCCCATGTGATGACACAGAAATGGAATACTCGGAAACTCTGCAGCGACTTTACGGAGTGCCTCATGTTGGTGGCTTCCCATGGCAATGCTCGCAATGAGTCGCATTTCAGATGTTGTGTGAAAGAAACGTTCTCCCTCTTCGGAGAAAAACCAGTTCCCATCATCATCGCCTCTGAGGTAATGCGTGTAGCCTTTAAGGTTATACATTTCTGCTGCCGTTTTCAACCGATCCGCTGCGCCATCTGTATGATACGTGTCTGTCCATGAGCAATCCACATCGGCGAATTGAGTCAACCGTTCCGGATAACGTTTGACGCATGCTGCGACGTAATCGTTGTTGTCAGGGTTTCTGTCAATGCGTGCACAGATAAGCACTGCTTTGTCGACATTGTGCAGATCCATTTCGTGGAGGAGTTGTTCAATTTTACCGCGGCTTTCGTCATCAGGGACAGGCGGTTGGTAGGGCCACCGGGGCCAGGCATGTGTATGTGAATCAATTATCATTTTTTTCTCCTGAGAATGTTTCTCTTCGCTGGTGAGTTTCCAACTTCGCTTAATTTAGCCCCAGCATCAAGGCACCTAATTCTCGTTTATTGGTCTCCGTAGGTTTCACAGTCCCGACAATCTTGCCATCATACATGACTGCGATCCTGTCACTGAGATGGAGCAATTCATCCAATTCGGCGGACACAAGTAAAACCGCTTTGCCACGGTTGCGTGCATAAATAAGTCGTCTATGGACAAATTCCGCCGCGTGAATGTCCAAGCCGCGTGTCGGATGCGCAGCAATAATAATTTCAGGATTTGCCTCTAACTCCCGCGCAACAACGACTTTCTGTTGATTGCCACCAGAGAGTGTTTGAATCGGATGCGTGATGTTCCCTACACGAATCTGGTATTTATCCAGTGCGTTCAAAGCAGACCGCTGAATTGATTTCCGCTGCAGCAGCCCGTTCCGACAAAAACGTCTCTTTTTGTGGTGCCCGATGATAAAGTTGTCATCAATACGATCGCTCAAACTAATGCCGTGTCGGTGTCTATCGGCAGGTATGTGTGCAACCTGTTCGCCATGTAATGTGAGTGTGCCGCTATCAATCTCTCGTAGACCTGTCAGTACCTGAACCAGTTCTGTCTGTCCGTTCCCTTCCACGCCTGCTATCCCGACGATTTCACCGGGGAACACTTCAAGATTGACTTCAGTGAGGGACTGTTTGCTCGGATTCCCATTTGACAGGACTTTTTTCCATTTACGTTTCCCTACGACCTCTGAGCTTCCTGAGAGCGTAACACCTTCCATCCGAACCATTGGTGCTGTATTCTCAATCAGTTCGCGCGTCAGGGCGGTTGGAATGATAGGTTCACCAAGCATCATTTCTGCCAGCAGCGCCGGATCGGTGTCAGCGATGGGGCAGCTATGGACAGATTCCCCGCGTCGCATCACTGTGACAGTGTCCGCTATTGCCATCACTTCGTCGAGTTTATGCGTGATGATGATGAGACTCCTCCCTTCACTTTTGAGGTTGCGCATACAGCTGAAAAGCCCTTCGACCTCTTGCGGTGCCAGCACTGCTGTCGGTTCGTCCATGATGAGAATGTCCGCGCCGTGATAAAGGACTTTCAAGATTTCCGTGTGCTGCTGCGTCCCAATCGGTAGAGACTCAACAGGGGTGTTCAGCGGCACATCGAATCCAAGCTGTGCCGCGAGTGCTATAATCCGTTTTTCTGCCTGCTGGTAATCAAGGAGCGCACCGAATTTGCGCGGTTCTTTGGCAAGAACGATGTTCTGAAGTGCTGTGAACACTGGAATGAGCGTGAAGTGTTGCTGCACCATTCCCAAACCGAGATGCATCGCACGCCGCGGTGAGGGTATATTTACGCGATTTCCATTAACGAAGATCTCACCTGCATCGGGTTGGTAAAGTCCATAGAGAATTTTCATCAACGTAGATTTACCAGCACCGTTTTCGCCAACGATCGCATGAATTTCGCCGCGTTGGAGCGTGAAATCCACCGAGTCGTTTGCTTGTACATGTCCAAACTGTTTGCTGATGCCGTGCATCTCAATGATGGGTGTGTGTGTCATCTCTACTGCCGTTCATGCGGGACGACGATATCGCCCGCGATAATTTTCGCCTTGAATGCCTCAACCTGTTTCAAAACCTCATCCGGAAGAAGTTCTCGGTTCACATCGTCAACGATATACTCAACACCGCCCTCTTTGAGTCCATAGTTTTTTAGACCACCAGAGAAATTGCCTTCTTGGACACTCTTTATCGTTTCGTAAACAGATACTTCCACGCCTTTGATGACGCTTGTGAGGACTAAACCCGGGGCGAGGTTGTTGCCGTTGGAGTCAACCCATATAATTGATTTTTCTTTGGCTTTCGCGGCTTCAAGCACGCCGAGACCACTCGCGCCTGCAGCGGCGAGGATAATATCTATCCCGCGATTATATTGTGTCAGGGCAAGCTCTTTGGCTTTCGCTGGATCGTTGAACGCTTGTGGTGTAACACCGACGTAATCCGCGACGAATTTAACGTCTGGATTCGTCGCCTTAATACCAGCACCGAAACCAATTTCAAACGCCTCAACCAGCGGCACCTTCATCCCGCCGATAAAGCCGATCTGTTTTGTCTCTGTTTTCAAGGCTGCGATGACACCGGCAAGGAACGTCCCTTCGTGTGCACGATAGGTGAGTGACGCGACATTCGGTTGTTCTATAACCGCGTCGATAAGGGCAAATTTGACATCCGGAAATTCGCTTGCGACCCGTTTCATCGGTTCTTGAAAAAGGAATCCGACACCAATGATAAGATCATATTTCAGTTTCGCTAATCTGCGGAGTGTCAATTCGGTATCAGTGCTTTGGCTTGGGGTGACCTCTGTGAGTTTAAATCCCCATTCGTCTTCTGCTTTTTTCGCACCGGCGTAGGCAGCATCACAAAATGAGAGGTCGCCACGCCCGGTGACATCGTAGATGAGACCGACTTTCAGTGCCGCCGAACTTGTCTCTATCACAGCAAAGCAGGCGATAAAAACTGTAACTAAAATCCTTATCATAATCTTCAGCGTCAAAACTCCGTCCTCGTAGGTCGGAGATGTAGACGCTGCCTATATTTTCTCTTGACAAAGATTGCCAAAAATGTTAAAATGTTCATCGTGTTCGGCATTGGTTGTGATTGATGCATTGGTATATTGCTTGATATTTCAGACAATCACGTAAAAGCCTCACACGACTGAAAAATATCTAAAATATGCTTGTCAGTCGTTAGTCGGGAAAGATTGCTTAAAAGCACATCCCATTTGAAATAAACGACTCAAAACTTTTCGTAAGGTGCTTTACAGCACGCAGTTAGGGCATTACCTGTTGCAGGAGGCTACAGAAGACTTGCCTATCGCAAGCAGTGGTCGTTGATAGCACGATCTGCCCCGCTCAGGGTGTTTCTAAGAATCCCCCTGCTTTAGTGGGGGGAGTATGTCAAGTGCAAAATGTTCTCCTTTCCATCCGACAATTTTTTGAAAAACACGGAAAATGTGTGCTTCAATACTACCTATCATACATCATAGTAGACGCAAATGCAAGTTTTCTTATTCAGCAGCGTAGAGCCATTCAGTTCTCCCATAATTTCGATTTCCTGCTGATAGCACCTTACCTGATTCAGACCACTCATAACTGACCGTTGACTGCTGATGACTAACCATAAGTTAATGTTGATTTTTTATTGTTTAACGTTATTCTATTTGCAGAATTCTCGCTGTTATTGTGATAGCGGGGAATGTATAGACTATAGCGGAAAAGATGGAGGAGAGACTATGAGAATGGCTATCACAATGCCGAAGTTAGCGGCATTAAGCCTCGTTGTGCTTTTCGGTACAGTGCTTTCGCTACCGACGTACGCAGGTACCCAATTATGGGACTTTGAAGAAAAGCATGATGATTGGAAAGTTGCCAATGGGAATTGGGAAATCGCAAAAGGAGTCTACCACGTTGACAAGGGTGGACAAGCGGAACACACGCTCGTTGGTGAAGAAGACTGGGATAATTACACGATTGAGGCGAAAGTTCGATTGGATAACCACCATTGGGCGGGTATTGTTTTTCGCGCTGAAAGCGAGATGGAGTACTACGTCTACTATCTCAATGTTCCAAATAACAAAACGGAACTCTGGCGACACAAAGATGGTGCCTGGAATGCCCGCGACAATATCGCGCAAATCCCGGCTGTTGACAAGGTGCAAATAAAGAACGGCGAATGGATTGATATGAAGGTCGTTGTTGAGGGTAGTGAATTTGAGATACACCTCAACGGAAAACTTCAGGGTGAACATGAAGACGATGCCTACAAAACCAGTCAAGTCGGCGTGTGGGCATGGGAAACCGAGGCGAGTTTTGACGATTTCACCGTCTACGGTGATAATATAGAGGATACCCTTGCCGTTGAACCGAATAACAAACTCGCAACGACATGGGGTCGCCTCAAACAGGCTTACTAATTTTGCGTTAGGTGTAGCCTCAGAAGTTTTCTGCGTGAGAATCTCGTTGAAAACTTCTGAGGCAACTTTCTATAAAGGGAGCGATATTATGAAATATCTATTTCCAACTATTGTGATGTGTTCTCTCCTCGTACTCGTGGCGTCCTTTGCTTTTGCAGGCGAACAGTCTTGGTCATTTGAAGCGGATGCAGCCGATTGGACACCCGCTAACGGTGCTTGGAGTGTTGAGGACGGTACTTTTGACCCCTCCCAAACCTAAAGGATTGGGATTCCTTTGACGGAACTCCCAAGTGGTTCTTTTAGGTTATACCACGACGTCCATTTGACGTTCTGCGATACTGGCTTCTCTGACTCCCTTCAGCGTCGCAATCGTCCAGACGTTATCCTTGGGAGCTTGTTCGGGTTTAATCCGAACCGACACGAGTGTAATCTCGCGGTGCGGGTCATCTGGCACACTACGGAAAATCACTTGAACCTTCGTGACCGACCGATACTTCTGGCAAGTATTTCTTGCTTCAGAACTTGAAATCTCAACAAAATCTGAACCTCGCAAGGTTTCAGGAATATCGTATCTTTCAACGTATTCGGATTTTGTGATGTTCGTTTTTAATGGATATTAGCCATAGTCATTCTGTCCTTGTAAGAGGGTGATTGAGACCAGTAGCAAGGTAGCTACTGCTTACACGTCTCAATCAATGACTATGTTAATTATACTACATTTTTGACGAAATGTCAACTCTTTTTTTAACTATAGCCCCATGGTCTAATTCAATAGGGCGGTTCTGTATCCCAAAGCTAAAGCATTGGGTTTTAGAACCGAAAACGTAGATAAACTCGCTAAAGGCGGTAGAGCAGAGCATTCCCTCGTCGGTGAAGCTGGATGGGAAGATTACACCGTTGAGGCGAAAGTTCGACTGGATGAAGGGAACTGGGCAGGTGTTGTCTTTCGCGCACAGAGCGAGATGGAATACTATGTTTATTATCTCAACGTCCCAAATAACAAAACTGAGCTTTGGCGGCATAAGGAAGGCGCGTGGGACGCTCGCGACAAAATTGGTGAACTTGCGGGGTCGAACATCACTGTTGCAAATGGTGAATGGTTTGATATGCGAATCGTCGTTGAAGGCATATCAATGAAACTCTGGATTAACGGTGAGGACCAAGGGGAACTCAAGGATGAGACCGGTGCCGAATACGCTGCTGGTCAAGCCGGTGTCTGGGCGTGGGAAACTGCTGCAAGTTTTGATGACGTTACCGTCTCTGGTGATGCTATCGCCGGTCTTACCCCGGTTGAACCGCAAAATAAATTGGCTACAACGTGGGGACGCATCAAACAACGTTTTTAGGTGGTATTTCCGTTTCACCGTAGGACGGTAACAAGTGCGACCGAAACTTTCCTATTATGCAGTTGTATGGGTGGCACTCTTAGGGTGCCACCTTACCTTCTATCAACTTCCAGACGCATCCTGCCAAGAAACTGGTGCCTCAGACATCACTGCACAAATTCGCGCCCATAAAGCACAGCTCGCTGCAGATGGCACCCAGATTGAGGTTCGCTTGCAACTCGCTAAGGTGTACCTCCAAATTGAAGCTTATGCTGAGGCGGTTAACGAATACCAGCAAGTAATAGCGATTGCGACAGCTTCACCCCATCCAGATATGCCCGCGGCCTACTACGGTTTAGGATTGGCGTATACCGGGCTTGAAAAGTTTGAGGATGCTATTGCGGCATACCAGCGCGCGATTGCGTCTGCTCCCGACTGGGCATATACACACGCGGCTTTAGGGAGTGCTTACGCGAACACACACCGTTACGCCGAGGCTCTTGATGCCTATAAAATAGCGGTTGCGTTGGATTCTGACGATGAGATGATTCATCATCAAATCGGGAACGTCTATAGTAAGCGTGGGGAACATGCAGCAGCAGTCCGACATCAACTAAGGGCAATTGCAATCGCACCACAGTTCGCAGCTGCACACTATCAGTTAGGACTTCTCTACGTACACGAAAAGCGGTGGGCTGACGCTATCAGTGCGTATCGCACCGCGTATCAGAACGATCCAGCACTCGTTGAGGCACTCTATAATCTCGCACAAGCGTATCTCCGTGCCGGGGACGCTGCAGCGGCGCGTGAACAGATGGCACTGTTTGAGGAACGGAAAGCCGCGCTTACACCCCTCCACGAGTTACGCGGTGCCCTGCAGCGGACACAAGGGGCAACTGAACGTGCACAGATTCTCGCCAATATCGGCAGATTTTACCTCAAAGATGGGCATTATGAGAAAGCCGTCTCGGAGTACCAAAAAGCACTCGGTATGGATCCACAACTCGTCGTTGCTTATAACGGGATCGGTGTTGCCTATACAATGCTTGAAAAATACGAGGCAGCGATCACTGCACAACAGAAGGCGTTGGAATTTCAACCGAACTTTGCAAAGGCACACGCAGGCATCGGATTGGCGTATTTCAGCCAAAATAAGATAGGACTCGCTCTAAAACATTACCGACAGGCGGTTAAGCAGGACCCTCAATTTTTGGAGGCACATCTAAAAATTGCGATGATTTTGTTGAATCAGAAGCGTCATGCCGAGGCAACGGATACATACCTAACCATTATCTCACTGCAACCGGACGATGCCGAAGCGTATCACAATCTCGGTTTATGTTATGCGTATCAGGCAATGCGGAAGCGTAATCCGCATCAACAACCTGATCAGGATTTGACCGCTGCAGCACTAAAAGCCCTTGAAAAGGCTGTTGATCTTTCGTTATCCGCGACGGGTGATTTGCAACCGATGGAACGATTACCCCTTCAACCATCGTTTTTGACAGAAACCTATTATCTTATGGGTGAACTTCAGGCGAGTCAAGGCGATTTCGGTGCGGCAGAGAAGGCTTATCTGTCGTCTGGTTTACCGAAGGCGTATCATGCTTTAGCACAGTTAAGCGCGAAAGTTGCCAGCAGAAATAAAGCGGATACCAAACGCGTGTTAGAAACGGCGCGGCGTTACGTACAAGAGGCGATTGATATGGATCCGAATGTCGCAAGTTATTACAATACACTTGCACTTATTGAATTTCGGCGTGGGGATTATCGGCAAGCCGAGCAAGCGATCCGAAAGGCGTTGGAACTTGAACCGGAAAATCGGAACTATCAACAAGGACTGAAACAGATTTCTGCAAAATCAGCGGCTGACTGAAGTACACGCTGTCCGCTTTTAGGGAGTTCATTGGAACGGTCGAAAATGAAAAACGGAAACCCAAACCAAGTTATGACTCGATTCAGGTTTCCGATTTAGAAAACGTTTGATATTTGCGCTTATCGGGCTTTTTTGATGCGTCCCCATGTGGTTGCGAGCTTGGTTTTAGGGTCTACAGGATAGCTATCATCGCCGAAGAACTCAATTTCGCCAATTTGAAAGTACGCCCCAGCCGGATTCGCTACGGTGTCAAAAGTAACATGCCGAAAAAACCGATACCCGGTTTTTTGCTTGTCGTAATCTTCCCCCGCCTCAAAAAGGACGACTTGCAGGCGCTGATCCCAAAAACTATCCCCATCGTGCGCATAGATGGTCTCAAATTTCTTACCGTCGTTCGACCCCTGAACCTCCCACACTGTCGGGTCCCTTGCAGGCACATCGTTGGCTGAAGATACGGTGAAGTGTGTCAATGCGTATTGCTCCTCAAACTCAGCCGTTATGTATAGCCCTTCATCTGGGATGCCGCCTCCCTTTCCGCAGCACCATTTGTCATTGATGGGACCAAGGCGGTTATCGAAGACGTTAAACGAAAATTCGCCGCCCCCGAACCCGGGTTCCTCGTTAGATGAGAAAATGGCATCGTACCCCTTATCTGCGTCAGGCTCACCATTGTCTTCTGGGTCAGTTAGGTCGCCGCCTATCAGTGACTCCGTTCCTGTTCCCAAGACTTCCTCCGCCTCTGCCATGTTGCTCGTGCCGATAACACAATAGGCCATCATCAACACAAATCCTGCGAATACTAACATAATTTTCATGCTGTTCAATCTCCTAAGAGAAATGAATCTCACTTTTACGTGAGCTTCGTGTTAAGTAAGTGAGTTTGAATAAACTGCACCCATTTTACTATACCAATCCTTACGAATCTGTATTTTATAGTAACATATTACATAATATTATATCATAGCATTATGGAAAATTCAATGTCATTTTTCAAAAATATAGAAAACAACGCAAAACATTAGATTATCATAGAAAACTTTGTGCAGTTACCGAAACTCCCCTTCGGTGAAAGCACTGTGTTGTAACGCGGAATCCACACTTTTTGTTTGACACACACAAGCAAATGTGATTTACTATACACAAAGAAGGCACGCAATGAACAGGAAAAATCAATTTACTGATTGCTGACTGCTGATTAAAATGAAAGGATTTTCATGGCATACGATAGTCTCACAGAGTTTGTGAAAGCCTTGGATCGGGCAGGCGAACTCAAACGCATTAAAACGACTGTATCCCCGGACCTCGAAATTGCCGAAATTACCGATCGCGTGAGTAAGACAGAGGGTCCCGCCCTCCTGTTTGAAAAGGTTGAGGGCAGCAAGATGCCGCTCCTGATTAATACCTACGGCTCGTTTCGGCGGATGGCGATGGCACTCGGTGTTGACGATCTCGGACAGGTCGCGTCCGAAATTGAAAGTATGATTAAATTGGATGCACCGGATACGCTCCTCGATAAAGTGAAAATCCTTCGGATGCTATCCCAACTGACGAACTTTCCACCGAAAACAGTGAAAAAGGGGACGTGTCAAGAGGTCGTCCTGACCGGTGAAGATGCATCCTTGGATGTCCTACCCCTTATTAAATGCTGGCCCCTTGATGCCGACCGGTATATCACCCTACCCCAAGTTTTTACGCATAGCCTCAAAACAGGTCAACGAAATGTCGGAACGTATCGTTTGCAGAAGATAACCCCACACGCATTAGCGATGCATTGGCAGATTCACCATGATGGTGCCGCGCATCATCGCGAATATCGTCAAGCCGCGCAACAGATGCCTGTGGCAATCGCGCTCGGCGGCGATCCTGTGATGTCTTACATCGGTACGGCACCGCTGCCGTCCGGTATTGATGAGCTCTTATTTGCAGGGTTTCTCCGTAAATCGAATGTTGAGATGGTGCCTGCTAAGACGATTGATATGCTTGTCCCGGCAGATGCCGACATCGTGATTGAGGGGTATATTGAGCCAGATGAAACTTGCATAGAGGGACCCTTTGGTGATCATACGGGGTTTTATTCTTTAGCAGATGAGTACCCACTGATGCATATCACGGCGATTACGCACCGCAAAAACCCCATCTATCAGACAATTATCGTCGGTAAACCACCGATGGAGGATTGCTACATGGGGAAGGCGACTGAGCGGATCTTTATGCCGTTGATTAAGACGCAGCTTCCGGAACTCGTGGATATGAATCTACCCTTGTTCGGTGTATTCCACAATTTCGCGCTGATTTCTATCGACAAACGTTACCCTTATCAGGCGAAAAAGATGATGCACAGTTTCTGGGGACTCGGGCAGCTGATGTTCAGTAAAATCATCATCGTTGTCGATAAAGATGTAGATGTTCAGAATGTCGAAGAGGTACTTTTCTATGTCGGAAGCAATGTTGATCCGAAACGGGATGTAACAATCGTTGAGGGACCTGTTGATGTGTTGGATCACGCTTCACCGCTTATGGGTGCTGGGTCTAAGATGGGGATTGATGCCACGACGAAGTGGGCAGAGGAAGGGTATCAACGCGAATGGCCCGAGGAGATTCGGATGTCCGATGATGTGATTGCTTTAGTCGATGAGAAGTGGAAAAAATATGGGTTTTGAGAAATAGGACTAAATAGACATCGGGGTTATAAACCCCTTCTACAATGAGAAATATTGGCGTTACAAACCCCTTCAGAATGAAAAGTCAGGAGAAGAACGATGACAGAAACGATTTACGATGTCGCAGTCATTGGCGCGGGACCTGCTGGCACACAAGCCGCAGTCTCAGCGAGCCACCAAATGCGGCATGTCTTGATGCTACACTCTGGAAAAGTGAGTTTCAGTCGCGGGCGTGCTTATTGGTCAAAGTCGGTAGAAATTGAAGACGCGCCGGTCTTTCCCGGTATCATCGGACCGAATTTTGCGAAGGAACTCATGAAGTGGATGGAGAGCCGCCCGGTTGCCGATTTCATGCTCGGATCGGAAAAACGAAAAACTGGCATTGATATACGCGATGGATTGGTGCAAAAACTCACACGGAGCGGTGATCTCTTTGAACTTGAAGCATCTACAAAAACACTTAAACAAAATACACCTTTAGAGGTCACACATTTTAAATCTCGCACCGTCGTCGTTGCTGCCGGGTTTGATGATAAATGGCCCGATATCGAGCTTGAACCGGGTGAAGAACGACTCTATAAGCAATATGCGACCGTCTTCCGCTACGCCGGTAACAAAAAAGGGTGGCACGTCTGTATCCGTTGCGATGGACATCTCCATGTCAATGAACATTTAGCACTCCTCGGTGTCGGCGACTATATCTATGAGGCAGCGATCGGTGCGCAAGACTTTACCGATAAAATCACAATCCTAACAAACGGCAGGCCGCACGGTATGTCGCCGCCTGTGTTGGAACAGGTGAAAGCACGTAAAATTAATATCATTGAGACGAAAATTAAACGGCACATTGGTGAGAAAACCAACCTGTTGGGATTCGAGATGGTTGATGGCACCGAACTGTTTTTCCACGGCTTCCTCGTTGATGAAGGGTTAATCCCGAATACGAAATTCCTTGACGGATGGGATTACCAGAAAGACGAAGAAGGTTTGATTATCGCAAACGAAGATATGCAAATGTTAGATAGCAATGGGGACCCGATTCCTGGACTCTTTGCCGCGGGCGATATTATATCCGGTGAGCGGAACTTAATTGCAACAGCCTTCGCACTCGGACAAGAAGCGGGTTTATCAGCATCAGACTCCTTGCGCCGCTGGCATTTCCCGCATTAGGAGGCATCCATAGAAGTAATGCAGAACGAGCAAAAAGATACCGTCTATATTATTGATACGCACGCCGAAATATTTCGCGCGTATTACGCGATTCGTAGTGGGTTGACAAGCAGCATTACCGGTGAAGCGACACATGCGGTCTTCGGATTCGCTGGGACGCTGATTAGAATTTTAACCGAGCTTCAGGCAAAGTATGTCGTCGCTGCAATTGATACACCCGGCGACACGTTTCGCAATGAACTCTATTCGGAATACAAGGCGAATCGTTCGCCTGCCCCTGATGACCTCGTGACCCAGATTCATCGCATCCTGCAATTGCTTGAGGCGTTTGGTATCTTGACGCTCGGTAAACCGGAACTGGAGGCAGACGATATCATCGCCTCTGTTACACAAGCGATACTTGACGATCCGAACGCACAAAATGTTGATGTCTCTATTATTTCCAGAGACAAAGACCTGGAGCAGCTGATTGAGGACCGGGTGACAATGCTCGACCTCCACAACAATAAGGTTGTTGATGAGCGATCGTTGTGGGAGACGAAAGGTATAAAACCGGACCAAGTTATTGATACGCTTGCGTTGATGGGTGATACTTCTGATAATGTCCCCGGTGTCGAAAAAGTAGGCTTGAAAACCGCTGCACAATTGATTCAGCAGTACGGTTCTATTGACGGTATTTTTGAAAACATTGATGAGATTAAAGGGAAACGTCGCGAGAATTTGGAAAAGGCGAGATCACAACTTCCGCTTTCAAAACAACTGGTAACCTTGATACGAGACGCTGATTTGGACTTTTCCTTAGAGCAGGCACGCGTCAAACCGCTGGATCTCCAGAAAATCCGCCCGCTGCTTCAGGAATTGGAACTCAAACGTTATGAACAGGTTGTAACAAAACTCGCAGGTGGGGATACTGAGTCTGTAACCGCACCGGCGACACGCAAGGAACGGGTTGCGGAATTAGCACAAAAAACGGATGCTATTTTGGACAAAGGCAGCTACGGCACCGCTGAAACAGGCGACTATTCAGCGGTTGTTACGCTCGAAGATCTGAACGCGCTCGTTGAGACGCTATCGGTACAAGAAATCATCAGTTTTGATACCGAAACAGACGGCTTGGATCGTGAAGCGAAACTTTGTGGGTTAAGTTTCTCTTGGAGACCGAAACGAGGCGTTTATGTACCGGTGCGTTCGCCGCAGCCTGAAAACCATTTAGATGTAGACACCGTGCTTTCGGCACTCAAGCCAATTCTTGAGGACCCCGCGCGACCGAAATGTGGACATAACCTGAAGTTTGATGCGAGTATCCTCATTAGGAACGGTGTTAAACTTCAAGGTGTGGTTTTTGATACGCTGCTCGCAAGCCAATTGGTCGATGCGCGGACACCCTCTCACAACCTTGATACGTTGGCACTGCTCCATTTAGAGCATAAAATGATCTCGTTTGAGGAACTAACGCGGGATTCCAGCGATGCAACGTCTACTGACGAAGCAGAACAATTGGATGGACTCTTCGAGGCAGAGAACACACGGCAGAAAACAATTGATGAAGTGCCTTTGGCGGAGGCCACAGTTTACGCTGCAGAAGATGCAGACATCACGCTCCGTCTCTACCACTTCCTTACGTCGAAACTTGATGCGTTGGGTATTACAGAATTGGTGCGCGAGATCGAATCACCGCTCGCGCCGATTCTCGCTGAGATGGAATATAACGGCATCGTTTGCGATAAGGCGGAACTCAAACGTCAAAGTGGGATTATTGAAAAACTCGTTAATGATCGGCAAGCAGAAATTCACGAAATAGTCGGGTATCCGTTTAATATTGATTCACCAAGCCAATTGGCACAAGTCCTGTTTGATGAACTCGGTTTCAAACCGGTAAAACGGACACGCGGCGGCAAAGTCTCCACGGATGTCACTGTGTTAGAAGCCCTTTCCCTCAGAGAGGATGTCAACGATCCGAAGACGAGTGTGCCACGCTTAATTATTGATTACCGCCAGTATCGTAAGTTACAGAGCACCTATCTGGCACAGCTCCAGAGTGCTATTGATGAAAGAACAGACCGTATCCATACACACCTCTATCAGTTAACGACAGCAACGGGTCGTTTGAAGTCCGACGGTCCGAATCTACAAAATATCCCTGTCCGTACGGAGATCGGCAGACAGTTACGGCGTGCATTTACGGCACCAGAAGGACATAAGTTAATCTGCGCGGACTATTCGCAGATCGAACTCCGTATTTTGGCACACTTTAGTGAAGATGAAAGTCTGATTGCGACATTCACCGAAGACTTGGACATCCATACAACTGTTGCCTCGCAGGTGTTTCAGTTGCCGACGGAATTGGTTACACGAGAACTCCGCGATAAGGCGAAAACTATTAATTTCGGTATCATCTATGGGGTCTCCCCGACAGGTCTCGCGCGTCGGATTAAGGGGATGAGTGTAAAAGAAGCATCAGCCCTCATTGACGATTACAAAACGCGTTTTCCGGGAATAGATCGTTTTCTGCAGCAGTGTGTCCAAGAAGCATCGGATCACGGGTATGTGAGTACACTTACCGGTAGACGACGCGCTATTCCTGAAATTTATTCCACCAACCGAAGTCGGCGGAGTCTCGGTGAACGCTTAGCAATCAATACCGTCGTGCAAGGTTCTGCTGCGGATCTGATGAAGGCGGCGATGGTACATGTGCAACATCGAATTGATGCGGATAAATTGCCGTTAAAAATGCTGCTACAGATTCATGATGAGTTGGTACTTGAGGTACCGGAAACACTCGCTGCGGAGCAGGCTGAGATTGTTTGTGAAGAGATGGAAAATGCGATGTCGCTGCTCGTCCCGCTTCGGACAGAAGCAGGAATTGGGGATAATTGGATGATCGCGAAGTAAAATTTTTCTAAAAATGAAATTTAAAATTGACAAACGGCAAAGGTTGTGATATAATTTATGGTACATTTTAAGGAAAATGTGATAGTGTCCGCTGGCAAAGTTACGAGTAGTGTTTTGACAGTTTTACGGTTTGGAACCAAAACCGCTCTCTTTTCTGAGAGGGCCCAAGGGTTCTGACAAGAGATTGATGATCGCTAATTTTGAAATCTTTCCTACGCTTGCTGCCAAATTTCTGCCTTTGAAAATGCTGACAGTGCTCAGTTTCTCATTTTCCCGTATTTTCATTACCCTATGCCGCTATGCTGAAAAATATCGGTTCGCATGGACGCACCGTGTGTCCTGCGGGTATACCGTAAGTGCTTATAATGTCGGGTTAGGGTACATATAGTTTCTAAAAGGAGAAACGAGATGAATATCTACGTTGGCAACGTGCCTTACGCCGCCACGGAAGAAGACCTTGAAACACTCTTTGGTGAGTATGGTCCAGTTGCTACCGCTACGATTATCCGTGACCGGTACGACGGTCGGTCCAAAGGGTTTGGATTTGTTGAAATGGAAAACCAAGAGGATGGCGAGCGAGCAATAGAAGCGTTGGATGGTCAAGAGATGATGGGACGTCCCCTGAAAGTCAACCCTGCGCGTCCTCGCACAGAACGCCGCGAGCCGCGCCGGTACGACGATAGAGACGACAACGATATGGAAATATAGGTTGTTTCCTGTTAGCTTCGGTGCTACTGCACCTGCATGAATCTCTGAAGTAGGAAGGAAATGCCGCGAGGCATACGATGTTCTCTGCGGTTTATAAGTTTGCCCCGGTCTCGAACCGGGGCTTATCTGTACAACACGGGGGCAAAGCGGGGAAATAGTAACGCGTACCACTTCCCCAACATTTCCGCTGTCCAGAGGTGTCTAATACTATTTTTCTTTCAGCGAACCCCAAGTTACAGCAAGTTTACCTGCCGGTTCTACCGCAACCCCCAAAGCGTTCAAGCCGTTATTCATCAGGTCAACGATATCTGCATCGGTCAAAGGTGCGTGGAAAAGACCGACCTCGTCCATTGCCCCTGTGAACCAGTTACCGCTACCGTCCCAAACGCCGCATCCACCGATATTCACATTGAAATCGGACCTGCCGTGATTGATCCAGCTCCCTTCTTTCGTCGTCGGATTGCCATCGACGTAAACCTTCGTGAACGTTCGGGTCGCAACGGCAGCGACATGGTGCCACTCACCTGGTGGATGTTCGTAAGGATTCTCATTACCACCGGCTGTAGGTGTCCACAGCATGACGGACGTCGGGTTAATAAAACCGAATTCCGGGGAGTCGTTCTGACCTATCACCCCAACACGATTGGTGGTGATATTCCCAGGTTTCACCCAAGCAACGACTGTGAATTCACGTACACCGTTGAGGAGTCTTTGGTTGGTATTCACGCAGTTGCCTGAGCCATCAAAGCCTAAGGCACCGCCAAATCGACCATCGACCCAAATCGGGGCGTTGACAATCGTGCCGTGATTGTTATTTCCTGACGAGTCCATCGCCATGGTTCCTGCTCCATCGTCGAACAGCCAAATGCCTACAACATCATTCTGGTTAATTTCGGCGTTACTGCTGTTCACAGCGACCAGACTCAAAGCCATCAGTCCCAGACTGAACAGGACAACTGTTAAAGCATTAAATTTCATTTTAATTCCTCTCACTTTCTTTAAAGATTTACCGCGACGCAGCGCGGATCTGTTTCGTTGGCTAATCCGCTATTTGTAAAGCTATCAGTGCGCATTAACTGCCTGATGTTCCCCGCAACGTTAAAAATAGGAGATATAGACATTTTCACACATTTTGCATAAAAATACAAGTTTTTTTTCTGGCGATGCCATTTTTATAATTATAACATATTTCTATATTGATTTCAACGCAAATTAATCCGAACAGTTTCTGAACCAGATAACTTTATCAAACCGCGAAGAAACACCCTATCAAAAACCCTACCAATAGATGTCAATGTACTTTGATAATTCATTATAAAAGAGATGGTGAGGCAGCAATGCCTCGTTTTATGCTTAACCACGCACACCAACGGCTTTACGGACTTTTGCCATGATCGGTGCCGCGATGGCACGTGCTTTTTCCGCGCCGTTTTCAAGTATTTCATCCAATTCATCGGTGTTGTTCATCAAGTCATTATACCGATCGCGCTTCGTGGCAAATGTAGATTCCAGTAATTCAAAGAGTTCCTGTTTCATGGCACCGTAGGCAAGCCCACCCTCAAGATAGAGTTTCCGCTTCGCAGCAACGGCATCCGCATCCGCGAAGTGCTGATAGATTGCAAAGATGTTGCATTCATTGGGGTCTTTTGGCTCTTCGGGACGCATGGAATCCGTTACAATACGTTTGACCGGTTTAAGCACTTGGTCCGATGGCGCGAAGATCGGGATGACGTTGTTATAACTTTTGCTCATCTTCCTACCATCAATACCGGGGATAGTCATCACCTCTTTCCGAATTACGGCTTCTGGGATTGTCAAGACGTTGCCATAGGTATTATTGAAGATAAGGGCGACATCGCGCGTAATTTCGAGGTGTTGCTGCTGGTCAAGCCCCACGGGTACAACGTGTGTCCCGAAGAGCAGGATATCTGCCGCCATCAAAACCGGGTACGTAAAGAGTCCAATGTTAATGTTCTTGTCCTCTTCGCGCCCCTCAGCAATATTGTCATCAACTATCGCTTTGTAGGCATGCGAACGGTTCAACAAGCCTTTTGCTGTGAAACAGGACAAAACCCACGCCAACTCAAACACCTCTGGAATATCCGATTGGCGGTAGATAATCACCTCATCTGGATTTAACCCCAATGCTATCCACGTCGCCGTTGCTTGATAGGTGAGATTGGTCAACTCTTTGCGGTCTCTGACGGTGGTCAAGGCATGATAGTCCGGTATGAAGTAGAGTGCCTGATACCGTTCTGCCAGTTCCAGCGACGGTTTAAGCATACCGAGGTAGTTACCGATATGCGGGGGCCCTGTCGGTTTGAGTCCTGTTAAAGCAATCTGTTTCAAATTTTTTTATCCTCCTTTTTGTTCCTGACTTTATTATACCTTGCTGAGCCTGAGATGTCAATCATACCTCTGAATTTCAACGACATCTCCCCATTTTACCCCCAAACGAACTTCGGCACTTCCACCATTAATGGCAATTTCTAACAATCCAAAACTTCCAATAATCGCCAAAGGCTTACCGATGCCAGATTCAGCGTAAGCACGATTGAGCCCCATCAATCGCGTACCTCCAACCCTAATCTCGTAAGTAGCCCCAATTCCAGCAAGTACGCTTTCCGATATGTTCGTTATCGCGTTCCCAAATCTATCAATTTTGACAATTTGTCCGGTTATTGTGCTTCCAGAGACTTGAGGTATTGGAACAGGGAGTTGAACGAGATCCTCCACCGGTGGACCGATGTCCAGAGGCAGCACACCAAGGGATAAGTGTGCTGCAACAGGTGCGAAAATATCTCTACCGTGGAAGGTGTTGCTCACTTCTGGTAGATAGTAAATCTGATTCTGAATTGCGACTGCATTTATTGACTGTCGGCCAGTGTTCTCAATCTCTTGTAGTAGATAGGTCAATATTCCATTGTCAGGACAGACGAAAAAAGCATGGTCTGTTTGGCACACCACCGCTCGCCGGTCGCTCCCGACACCTGGATCAACGACGATGGTGTGGATCGTCCCTTCTGGAAAATAGCGATGCGCAGAATGGATTGAAAGTGCAGCATCGTGAATATCCTGCGGTCGGATCGCATGTGTGAGATCGACCACCTGCACATCTGGATTGATGCCGAGGATCACTCCCTTCATGATCCCAACATAAGCATCACTTGTCCCGAAATCCGTTGTCAGAGTGATGATACAAGATGGGTTGTCCATTACCAATAACTATAAGTTCGCTTGCATCCAAGCAAAACTTTTCCGCTGCCCTGTGCCGTCGTTTTCTCTACCCTCATACTCGCAGCACCAGACCCCATCGTATCCGGCTTCTCTTAGGCACTGAATTGCCTTCGCGAGATCTATTTCACCTTCGCCGAGTGCCTCGCCGCGATAATCACCCCGTGAACCTGTCCCATCTTTCAGGTGTGTGTGCAACGTATACGGCGCGACAATTTCATAGTATCTGCCGACGGTTTCTAAATCGTGACCCGCCCAGCGGTAATTCATCGTATCCATATTCGCACCGACATACTTGGAACCGACCCGCTCAAAGAGTTCTACTTGCAAATCGCCATCGTTTGTAACGATACCGTGGTTGTCCACTGCCAAGTAGACGGCGTCGCGTTCAGCAAATTCGAGGCATCGCTTTAAGCAGCCAGCCATCGCTTCGACCCATTGACTTTCGGGGACAGCATCTTTCGCTGCGCCACCTTCTGTACGGAGTACCGAAGTGCCAAGCCGTTTAGCGAGCCCCGCAATACGTTCCATCCGATCAACTTGGGCACGGATCGTCTCTTCCTCGAGCACAACAAAATCGTTCCCGGCTGCCAGTGCCGAGACTTGCAAGCCATAACCTTCAACTTGTGCCCTCACGGCTTCGGCGTTCTTTTCAGGATCAGCCGTCTCTGAATTCCATACATCGCTGATCTGGAGTTCAACATAACTGAAACCCGTTTCACTCGTAAATTTCAGGAAATCGTCAAGCGATTTACTGGCGTAGTTGTAGTGAATCAGTCCTAACTTTGACATAAATTTATCTACTCCTCTTTGATACCCAAATCCGATAAGAGCGGTTGCAAACCACTCTTACCGTGTATGGTTGACTGCCGACTGCTAACAACTCAGAACCATTCAGTTTAATGTCCAATTAATTTTAGACTTCACGATAAAAAAGACTTGCATTTTTAAAGTTATTATGCTATAATACCTGTAATCAGAGGCAAGTGTCAAGTAATTTTTAATTTTCCAATAGCAGGTTCTGGTTTGCGAGTTTTGCCGGAAATTGATAACCGATCAGGATAAAAAATCATGGAGCACTATAGTTGTTTTACGGATCCGAAATTGTCTGCCATCTATGAAAAAATTAAGGCAGAACAGCGGCTCTCTTTTGAGGAAGGGGTCACACTTTACGAAAGCCCAGATATTACCGGTGTTGGCTTCATTGCCAACCATGTCCGTGAACGTTTAAATGGGAACGTTGCCTACTATAATATCAATCAGCACATTGACTATTCAAATGTTTGTATCCTCCACGCCCGGTGCCACTTTTGTGCTTTTGCACGAAAAAACATGCAAACGGAAGGTGCATGGGAAATGAGTGTTGATGAGTTCTTAGATAAAGCGATGTATTCTATAGAGCACGGATGCACCGAAATTCACAGTGTCGGCGGATTACACCCTAAACTGCCGTTTGATTATTACGTTGATATTATCCGTGGACTCAAAGAACGGATGCCACAAGTACACCTCAAATTTTTCACCGCTGTCGAAATCCACCACTTCTCACGTATCTTTAAAATGTCGATAGAAGAAGTTTTAACGGCATTACGCGAGGCGGGTCTGGATTCCTTGCCCGGTGGGGGTGCTGAAATTTTTGCAGAGGAGACACGCGAAAAAATTTGCCCAGGAAAACTCAGTGCTGACGGTTGGTTAGAGATCCACGATATAGCACATCGCCTCGGTATTTCCACAAATGCAACAATGCTGTATGGACACCTTGAAACAAACGAGGATCGGGTAGACCATCTGATACGGCTCCGGGAACAACAAGATGAATCCGGTGGATTTGTGACATTTATTCCGCTCGCTTTCCACCCTGCGAATACCCGTATGGCGTATCTACCTTCAACGACCGGATTAACGGATATCCGCAACATTGCGGTCGCACGCCTCATGCTTGATAACGTTCCGCATATTAAAGTCTATTGGATTATGACCGGCTTGAAGACTGCGCAAGTCGCACTCCGTTTCGGTGCGGATGACATTGATGGCACCGTGACCGAGGAAAAGATTACACACATGGCGGGTGCGGATACGCCGGAGGCAGTCTCCGTTTCGTCGTTAACACACCTCATTGAAGAGGCAGGTTTCGTGCCTGTTGAGCGCGATACGCTTTACAATGAAATCATTCGAGAGGGAGATCGGTGGTACAGAAAAGCCGCTTGAGGATAGGCGCGGTCTCATTTTTGAACACCAAACCGCTCATTTATCCCCTGTTAAATAAAGAAATCCAAGCAGATATTGCGTTGACCGTTGATGTTCCGAGTCGTGTTGCAGCACTTTTAAGTGAAGATGAACTTGATGTCGGACTGATTCCGATTATCGAATATTTCCGCGCGAAGCCTTCGGATACGAATTACTGTATTCTACCCGATATATCAATTGCATCGCACGGAAGTGTGAAAAGCATCCAACTGTTCAGTCGCGTACCGATTCGAGAAATTCGACGCATTGCACTTGATACGAGTTCCCGTACCTCCATCGCCTTACTGAAAGTCTTACTCGCTGAAAGATATGGGATTTCACCAGCATTCACAACGTGCGCGCCGACAGTCATTCCAAGCACCGCACTTCAAAACCGTCAGTATCCGCCGTTTGAGGCGGTCCTCTTGATTGGGGATCCAGCTCTTAGACACCTTGATTCAACAGCATATAGTGTTGACCTCGGCGAGACGTGGTATAAGTTGACAGGATTGCCGTTCGTCTATGCTTGTTGGGTTGCAAGAGAAGAAGCGTGCCTCGGCAACTTACCGCAGGTACTCCTTGAATCGAAAACGCGTGGTATCGCACAAATTCCAGAAATCGCGCAAATTGAGGCACAGAAACTGGGTCTCCCTGAAACACTCTGCCTCGACTATTTGCAAAATCGTATCAAATATGACCTTGACGAATCTGCAATTGCTGGCATTGAACTCTTTTATAAGTATGCTGTAAAAAATAATCTTGCACCGCCATGCCGTTCTCTAACTTTTAAATCCTGCTGAAAGGGCGGAAAATGGAAACCGTTGAGAAATCCACTAACAATATCGAATTTGAAAAGCGGTTTGAGGACTATCTCAAAAGTTGTGGACTCCGTTTAACACAAAAGCGATTGGATGTTTTAAACCAAGTCTTCGATTATCCCGGTCATTTCCAAACAGAAGACCTTTTAGTTCAGATGCGACGAAACGGGTACTTAGTCTCGCGGCCGACGATTTATCGAACGCTCCCCTTGCTTGTGAAAAGTGGGTTGTTGACAGAATTTATTGACGCGCAAAAAAACACCCGCTATGAGAGCATCCATTCGTTGCGAGAACATGCACACCTTATCTGTCTACGGTGTAACGAGATTGTCGAGTTTAAAGAGCCGGAGATTGATGCCTTGCAAAAATCGGTGTGTGAAGCACACAACTTTAAAGCCGTGCGCTTCCGTAATGAAATCATCGGGTATTGTGCGGAGTGCCAAGCAGAGTTAGAGCCAAAAACGCCTGATGAAGCCGACGAAACTACTGCTTAAGCCGACCCCACGTTGTGGTGAGTAATCCGTCCGGTTCTACCGGTAAAGTTTTCTCTTCCGCTTTTTCGTAGTCTTCGTCCGTCGGTTCATATTCCAAGTCGCTGGACCAGCAGAATACGTCATACTGGACCTGGAGCGAGCTCTGCCGCGTCCAGATCATCATAACGTTTTCACCGTCTTGCAATTCGTTAATCGTGCCAGCATCCTGTCCAAAATCACCTGTCCGCATCCACGTCCAGGCAGGAACATTTTCCTCAAAGATAATATCAGCGGGAGGGGCAAACGCAGGTTCCGCATCTGGAATCTTATCACCATCATCACCCAAAACCCACAACCAATCTGAGTGGTTGCTCGGATTAATGAGCCGACCAATGAAACGCCATTCCCCGGCTTTTCCACCCGCACGACTAATATCGAACCTATAGAGTATCCAGCCTTTTTTCCCAGCACCGGCATTTGTAACAATATCCCCGAATGCCCCGTCAGCAGGGTCTACAGCCTTTTCGCCTTTGCCCAATTTATAGACATCCTCGGAATCCCTTTCATCAAAGGCTTCCGCCTCGAACCATATCTGTTCACCCTTTCCATACTCAGAGACTTTGAATTCTTCTACAGCAAAGCCTGTAAGGGGGTGTATCAGCAAAAAGCAGAACACTAAACCAAAAATCAACTGACATTTCTGAAGCATGATAATTCTCCTCTATTGATTTAGGTGCTATTTTAAAGGAACTGTGGTTAAGTTGCAATATTAAAAACTTGACATCCGTCTGGAAATATCGTATAATTCAGAAAAGACTTCTTTAATAAGCGGATTGTAGACTACAGTTTATCTCATAACAGGACTTACGCAAATTGAATGGGGAAACGGTATATTTTACTGGTTTAACCCTCTAAATCCCCCTTATCAGGGGGACTTTAAGAGAAAATGCGTAAGTCCTATCATAAGTCGTAAGCCCAATTTGCAACGTCGTATGTACACGCCGCAGGTAACCGATCATTACGAAAACCCGCGCAATGTCGGGACTATCGCAGATGCCAGTGGCACTGCTACCGTCGGTTCTCCTGCCAGCGGTGAGATGGTGAAACTAACACTTAAGATAGTCGATAATGTCATTGTTGCGGCGAAGTTCCGAGCGTTCGGATGTCCTACTGCCATCGCGAGTGCTTCTGTCCTTACCGAACTTGTTACGGGAAAGCATACCTTGGAAGCAAAAGAAATTACCGCAGTGCAGCTTTCCGATGCGTTAGGCGGGCTACCAGAAGATAAACGTCGTTACGCCGACACTGCTGAAAATGTTCTAAAAAACGCAATTGCTGATTTTTTATCCAAATAGGAGGCGCAATCACCATGATTAGTGTTACAGAATCTGCAGCACAAAAAGCAATCACACTCATTAGTAGTAATAGTGAAACGCCGACTGAATCCGAACTCGGCTTGCGAATGCAAGTTGTCGGTGGTGGATGCTCCGGTTTCCAATATAACCTCGAATTTGGTGCGAAAAAAGACACTGACAAAGTGTTTGAATTTCACGGATTAAAGGTTTTCATCGATCCACGTAGCACGCTATATCTCGCAGGCTCCGTCCTCGACTATAACGACGGGTTAATGGATTCAGGCTTTAAAATAACCAACCCAAATGCTAAAAATACATGCGGTTGCGGCGAGTCCTTTAACGTTTAACACGTGTGATTATGTCTCGTAGGCATGCTATATGGACTTGTGTCTTCAAAAAATATCGCTCTTTATCAAAGCGCGCCCATATAGGCGCGCTTTTCAGTAGCTAACTCCCTTATAGACTTACACCCACGATGATCTCAACTCATGCACCTTCAGTGACACCAAAGTTGCATCGCCACCATCGGCGTAAACACCAATATCAGCGTTATCCAAATCAGGAAGGAAATACGAGGTCATTGACAGTTCACCGTCGTTCCCAAATGCCTCAATAGAGATGCGATCAACCAGAATTTGCAGACAGATTTTGCCATCCTGTGGGGCGAGGGGACCGCTTCTTTCGAGGAATGTCAACTGTTGCGCTGCGACATCATAACGAACGTCTTGCCCACGGATCTTGAAATCGACAGCACTCGCATTATTAAGTGCTATTTCAGCGCGGATATCAAACAGTTCACCCGTCAATCCTGCAAGCGGATCTTCCGCTGGTGTAAGCGTCAGGTCGCTCCACGCATGCGTATACGCATGAATGTTTTCAATTTCTGCTACCGGTTCTCGATGGAGACGGATACCCTCTGAAGTCGTCCGAAGGGTCAAACTGCACGGGAAACTCATCTGTTGGTTGAAGGGCATGTCTGGCGGATTACTGCCACTCATCCACGCAACCTGGATGCGTCTGCCGTCGGATTCTGGCACGTCGCTCCACGTTTGTGCTGCATAGAAATTAGCACCGTAATCTGCACGATGTGCCTCATCTTCTGGTGTGAACGTTGTGCCGTCGAAGTCACCGACATAATACTTCCCCGCCGCGCCCCAGAAAACCCACTTCGTATTTTCAGGATCGCCATCGACAGGCAGTTCAAAGATATCAGGGCATTCTGTATCGGGAATCTCCAAGTCAGACAACCGCGTCCACTCTTTAAGGTCTGTTGAACCGAATAGCGTGTAATCATTCTTATCAAGATAGAGAGCCATCACCCATTTTTCTGTGGGTTCGTGCCAGATCACCTTCGGGTCGCGGTTGCTTGCGACGATATGTTCAATGACAGGATTCCCTTCATATTTTGTCCAACTCCGTCCGCGGTCGTTACTATACGCGATACTCTGCGTGAACGGCACGGGTTCCGGTGCATGGCTACCGGCAGATGTATAAAAGTTGACAAGCACCGCCTCGTCACCCGCCTGGAAACCCCCGGTATCCTTCCAATCTACGACACCAGAACCGGAGAAGATGGTCCCGAGTTCATCTGGATGGATGGCATGTGGCAGTTGTTTCCAATGGACGAGATCTCGACTGACAGCGTGTCCCCAAGTCATGTTACCCCAATTGATACCGGACGGGTTGTGTTGAAAAAAGAGATGATACTCACCTTTATAGTGGATCAAGCCGTTCGGGTCGTTGGTCCAGTTGGTTTTCGGTGTAAAGTGAAACTGTGGACGATATGTTTCCTTATAAGCCGTCTGAATCATTAATTGTTCCTTTCGGTTTTAAGCGTTCCAAAGAGATACGCGCGATTTTTTCTCTTTGGCATACTATTTTATGTGTATCTTTTATTTTGTCAAGAGTCCTTGCTTGTTTTCCATGGCTTTTAGTTTTAGGCTTTTGCCCAGTTTAAACGAAAAGTCGCGACCGAGAGTGCTTCGCAGTGAAAATCCTACAGTGGCGCATATAGTTTCTCGTCCTTTTCTCAGGATCCGATGCGGTTAGGAATGCAGATCGCATGAATCAACGGTATGAAGGTTCCCTATGGGCATTCCCCGGGGTGAGTACACCGCAAAACCGAACCTACCGGGCCTGGAGGGTCCAAAATTGGACAAAAAAATCGAGAACTGAATGGCTCTGCTGTAAATGACCCTAATATTTGACATCAACCGTAGTTTCCTATATAATATTCGCATGCCACGTAAAAACAAAATTCTCAACATCGGTGATGCAGCCCCTTTATTTACGCTGCCATCGCATCAAAGAGCGGACATCTCTCTTGAGGCATACCGCGACGCACAACATGTCGTCTTAACTTTCTTTCGAGGGACATGGTGACCGAACAGTCGCCGCCAGTTGTCGGCAGTCAAAAAAAATGTTGAAGTCTATGCAGCATACACAGCTACGCCACTTGCCATCGCGGGGCAGTGGCCCCGTGAACTCCGCGGTTATGCCGATAAAAATGGGATCACATTCCCACTATTGGTGGACAAAACACGGAGCGTCATTAAAAGTTACGGGGTCTATCACTGGCTCAGCCTTGAGGCATATAACATCGCACGTCCGTCAACCTTTATTATTGACAAAACAGGCATTATTAGATACATGTATATCGGCACGCATCAGTTTGATCTTGTCCAACAAACAGAAGTTCTTGAATCCTTGAAAGCGGTGGCGAAACTTTAATAAATGATTTGATTTCTAATGAAAATGTGATATACTATGGAAATAAAAGTTATCAGTTGTCAGAGCGATTTTTTCTTGAAAAAAATCTTTCAGTTTGCTTCGCAGTGAGAAAAAGAGACTTTAGGATCCTCAAAAACCTCTTGTAACTGATAACTGACAATTCTAAAAGTGTAGATAACATATCGCTATGGACGCAGCACATGTAGCCTTCATGCAACGCGCACTGAAGTTGGCAAGGCAAGCAAAGGGACGCACCAGTCCAAATCCGCTCGTTGGTGCGGTCATCGTAAAAGACGGTAAAGTTATCGGTGAAGGGTATCATCAAAAAACGGGAACGCCGCACGCCGAAGTCCACGCCCTCAACGCCGCAGGCGAGAACGCCAAAGGGGCGACGCTTTACACGACGCTTGAGCCGTGTTGCCATTGGGGACGCACCCCACCTTGCACAGAGGCACTGATTCGGGCAGGCATCGCTCAGGTTTATATCGCAGGCGTTGATCCGAATCCGCGCGTCGCTGGCAAAGGCATTCGTCAACTTAAGCGGGCAGGCATCGATGTCTATGTAGACGTATGTAAACAAGAAGCAGAAAAATTAAATGAAGTTCACACGAAATACATTCAGACCGGTCTGCCTTTCGTTATCCTCAAATTCGCTATGAGCCTTGATGGAAAGATAGCGACCGCTACTGGTGAATCGCAATGGATTACATCTGAGGCATCGCGCCAACGAGGGCATGAGATTCGGGACGAGGTAGACGCGATCCTCGTCGGTAGAGGCACAGTCGAGCGCGATAACCCGGCACTCACGACGCGCCTACAGGGAAGACATGGACAGGATGCGATCCGTATTGTGATGGATTCACATGCGAGGACACCCACGGACGCACGTATTTTCAACATCGAAAGCAGTGCCGGTGTGATTGTTGCTGTAACACCAGAAGCACCGTCTGAAAACGTTGAAGCACTCGAAAAGTCAGGCGCGGAAGTGATAACTGTGTCGGAAGCATACGGAAACCAAGTCTGTTTTAAGAGTCTGATGGAGATATTGGGCAAACGTGAGATAACAAGCGTATTGATAGAAGGTGGCGGCGAAATCAATGCGTCTGCCATCGCAGCGGGAATCGTTGATAAGGTTATGTGTTTCGTTGCACCTATAATCATTGGTGGACGGAACGCGTCTGGACCCGTCGGTGGCGAAGGGTTTCCCAATTTGACGGATGTCCCTCACTTGCGGGAAGTCCATATCACGCAGATTCCTGATTCCGACTTCCTCATCGAGGGGTATCTATAGCATGTTTACTGGGATTGTTGAAGAGCTCGGAACAATCAGAAATATCCAGCGCAAATCCGAAGGTGCCATCCTTGAAATTCAGGCGCGTAACGTTCTCGCCGATGCAGAAATCGGCGACAGTATCGCTGTTGACGGTGCTTGCCTCACAATCCGTTCCCTTGTACCGGAGGCTTTTACCGCGGATATATCTGCTGAAACCTTACGCCGTACGACATTAGGCGAACGGATAGTCGGTGAAGAAGTTAACCTTGAACGCTCACTCCGGTTAAGCGACAGATTGGGCGGACATCTCGTACTCGGACACATAGATGAGGTTGCGACAATCTGCGGGTGGAAAGACGAAGGCGATGCCTCGCTGATGCAGGTAACGATGAGCAGCAACATTAGACGGTATATTGCATACAAAGGTTCTATCACTGTTGACGGTATCAGCTTAACTGTGTCAGGCATCGACGCAGATGCTTTTGAAGTTGCCTTGATTCCGCATACAAAGCAGGTAACAACTCTCGGAACGAAACGGAACGGCGCAAGGGTCAATCTCGAAGTTGACATCGTTGCGCGTTATATTGAAACGCTGCTCAAAAATACCGAAACGGAGAAGGGGTGGACCGAACAACCCTCCTCCGAGACGCTTAATTTGAGTTTTTTAGCAAAACACGGATATATTAGTTAACAGTTATCAGTTGTCAGTTTGCCTCGCAGTGAGAGTTAAGAGATTGCGGCGGTTGCCAACGATTGCTATTCCGATAACGATCTCTGGAAACCGACAACCGATGGTTTCCGATAGCCTTAAAACGGTAGGCAAGAATGCCAAACAATTTTAATACTATTCCTGAAGCACTTTCTGCAATCGAAAATGGGGAAATGATTATCGTCGTTGATGAACCCGACCGCGAGAACGAAGGCGATCTCATCATGGCGGCTGAAAAGGTGACAGCAGAGACTATAAATTTCATGGCGAAATACGGCAGGGGGTTGATATGTCTACCTACCTGTTCAGAACGTCTCGCCGAACTCGAACTCCAACCGATGGTCGCTGCGAACACGGCACAGATGCAAACGGCATTTACAGTCACTATTGACGCGAAAGAGGTGACCACCGGTATCTCCGCGCAAGAACGTGCATACACGATCCAGAAATTCGTTGATGCTGATGCTGTGCCTTCAGATTTCGTTCGCCCCGGTCACATCTTCCCGTTAGAGGCAAAACCGGGCGGTGTCTTACGGCGTGCTGGCCATACTGAAGCCACTGTTGACTTAGCACGGATGGCGGGGTTATATCCGGCAGGTGTTCTCTGTGAGATACTCAACGAGGACGGCACCATGGCACGCGTCCCGGAATTGATGGTGTTCGCTGCGCAACATCAACTCAAGATTATCACAATCTCTGACCTGATCGCATACCGCCGCCAGACAGAAACGCTTATTAAGCGCGTCGCAACGGCTGATATACCCACCGCACACGGCGAATTCAAACTCTACGCCTACGAAAGCACAGATACATCCGGTGAAAGTGTCGAAACTGATAAAACGCACATCGCCCTCACAAAAGGCGATATTGCCGATGCGACCCCGCTTTTGGTCCGCGTGCATTCGCAATGTCTGACCGGTGATGTCTTCGGTTCACTCAGATGCGATTGTGGTGAACAACTCGAAATCGCACTCCAAACTATAGAAAAGGAAGGCAGAGGCGTGCTTCTCTATATGCGGCAAGAAGGCAGAGGGATGGGACTCAAGGGGAAACTCCGTGCCTATCAGCTACAAGACAATGACGGATTAGATACCGTCGAAGCAAACGAGCATCTCGGATATCCCGCGGATTTGCGAGATTACGGCATCGGTGCACAGATATTAGCCGACTTAGGTGTCCGAAAAATGCGATTGATGACGAACAACCCACAAAAGGTCACGGGCCTGTCCGGACATGGACTTGAAATCATCGAGCGGGTCCCTTTGCAAACCAAACCGAACGCCTTTAACCGCCGATATTTAGAAACAAAACGTTCTAAACTCGGTCATCTCCTCCTACACGAGGAATAAAGAATGGAGAGTTGACGGTTAACAGTTAACAGTTAAAAAAGGCATTCGGTTCACCAAAATCTCTCTTTAACTGAAAACTGACAACCGATAATAAATAAAAAACTATGCCAAACGTCTACGAAGGACACCTTCTCGGCGAAGGACTCACATTCAGCATTGTTGTCAGCCGATTCAATAGTTTTGTTACCGAAAAACTCCTCGCTGGCGCGTTAGATGCCCTAAAGCGGCACGGCGTTGATTTGGATCAGGTCGATATTTTTTGGACACCCGGTGCCTTTGAGATTCCCGGCATCGCCAAACACCTCGCCGAAAGTAAAAAATATGATGCTCTCCTCTGTCTCGGGGCGGTTATCCGCGGCGCGACCCCACACTTCGATTACGTCGCCGCCGAAAGTGCGAAAGGCATTGCGCAGTTATCCGCCAGTACGGGTGTCCCCGTTATCTATGGTGTCATCACGACAGATACGATAGAACAGGCACTTGAACGCGCCGGTATCAAGGCAGGCAACAAAGGTTCTGAAGCCGCCATCGCCGGGATTGAGACAGCCAACCTCTATAAAACAATTGAAAAAGTCATTATATAAGTCATCGGTTATCAGTTATCAGTTGTCAGGCACTCGCGGGGCATTGACAATCGCTTGCAACTGCCACAACGCCCTCTTAACTGAAAACTGAAAACTGAAAACTGAAAACTCTAAAAAAAATGATTGCAATTATAGACTATGACGCGGGCAACCTTACGAGCGTCGCGCGTGCGTTGACACATCTTGGTTATAAAAATGAGATTACCGCCGCTGCTGAAACGATTCTCGCAGCGGATCGCGTTATTTTCCCCGGTGTCGGTGCCGCAAAAGCCACGATGCAAACCTTACAGAAACGCGGACTCAATCAGGTCTTGACAGACTTCTATCGTACCGGTAGACCTATGCTCGGCATCTGTATCGGTATCCAGATACTTTTTGAACACAGTGAGGAAGAAGATGCGAAATGCTTAGGGCTTTTACCCGGATACGTCCAGAAATATCCCCAAACATATCCGATAATAGATACAGAAAAGAAAACCGAAACATTAAAAGTACCACAAATCGGGTGGAACGAAGTACATCAGACACAATCGCATCCAATCTTTGAAGACGTTCCGAATCCGGCGCACTTCTATTTCGTCAATTCTTACTATCCTGTCCCAGAGGCAGAAGACATCGTGATTGGAAAGACGCAGTACGGACTCGAATTCTGCAGCGCGATTGCACACGATAACCTCATTGCAACGCAGTTCCACCTCGAAAAGAGCGGGCGCGTCGGATTAAAAATGCTCAACAACTTTCTGAGGCTCTGATTAATCAAATCTCTCTTTAACTGCGTACTGAAAGATTTTTCGCAGAAAAATCGTCCTGACAACTGATAACTAAAAAATATGCTAACGTTTTTCTTGGCATTGTTTGTACTACTTATCAATATTAGTACACATTTATTTCAGATGCAGGCATACTATCCCGCTGCGAGTCACTGCTACTATGGCGTGATGATTCTCGCAGTAATCTATGCTCGCCCCCGCGAACAAAACATTCTGTTCGGCATCACGGCATTAGCCAATTGGGGCTACGTCTTCCGCTATCCGAATCAGACCGAGAGCATCATTATCGCACTGCTGTATCCGTTCCTTGTGTTCGGTGTTATCCGTATCATCCGTCAATTCCAAACCCAGCGACGTAGCGGTGTCGCAGAAATGGCGGAGATACATAGCGTCAATGCGAATTTGGAAAAACAGGTGCGCGACATCTCTACGCTTTTTGAGGTGAGTCAAGCGGCGAACGCGAACCTTGAGCTGCAGGGACTCTTTCAGCGCATCATCGAGATTTTGTCCAAACGTCTCGGGATATATCGCGGTGCTTTGCATCTCTATGAAAACGGAAAGGTCGTCACTTCGGTAGAAGCTGTCTTAGGACTCACCCCGGCAGAAATGAAACGCGGCACCGACAATCAGATGGAAGACATCCAGAAACAAGTGCTGACATCAGGTAAAGCGATCGGTGTACCACAAACCCGGAGTCCGCTGAGTTATATTAAATTCTTCGAGCCAGAACGCGTCGAATCTAAAGATGTAATCGCTTTCTGGTGTATCCCAATTATTGTGGAAGAGCACGTTATCGGGACATTGACAATTGACAAGGCTTCGGATGAATTTTCAGCAGAAGACGACCGGCGGTTATTGACAATTATTGCTTCAACTATTGCGCAACGCGTCAAAATTCAGCAAACGATTGACGCGCTCGTTGAATCAGAACGGATGGCAACACTCGGAAGGTTAGTCCGAACGATCGCACACGAAGTGCGAAACCCGTTGGGCAGTATCCGACTCGGCACCCAGCTCCTCCAACACGCTGAGACAGAAGGAGATTCAGAAACTGGCACCCATCCCGACGCAGTACAACTCTCTCAAGATGAGATTCAGGAATACACCGCGATCATTATCAAAGAGGTGGATAGGCTCAACCGGTTTATTGAACAGTTACTCGCTTTCAGCAAACCGGCGATGCAGGTCGCGAAACGTACCGATATCCATCAACTGCTTGAGGAGAGCCTCACGATCTGCCGTCCTGAATTCGAGCATCACGCTATCACAGTCGCCACACAATACGACAGTGACTGTCCGCAAGTGAATATAAACGAAGACGGCATAACGCAAGTGCTGCTCAATCTATTCTACAATGCCATTGAAGCAATGGATACAGAAGGGACATTGGCTATTCGGACAGAATACCTACCGGCAAAGGAAGTCATCCATGTACGGGTTCAAGATGACGGTCCGGGAATTCCACCTGAAGATATTCCAATGCTCTTCGACCCGTTCTATACCACTAAACAGAAGGGAACAGGGCTTGGGCTTTATATTAGCCAAAAAATTCTTGCCGAACACCAAGGGGGCATTGAAGTTGATTCTAACCTTGAAGTCGGCACGGCATTTGTCATGTCACTTCCCGTCAATTAACTGCTTGTGGACGTGTCCTTCACGCACAACGCAACAGAGGAGGTAGTTTTCAGTTTTCAATTTTCAGAGAAATAGCCTTCAGCGGTCAGCAGTCAGCAGTCAGTTAAGAGGTTTCTGATTAAACTAAATGCTTCTTTACTGATTGCTGAAAGCCGATAGCCGACAGCCGATAACTACTCCTACTGACAACTGACAACTATAATTTATGTCAAATCTTGTGCTTATCGCTGATGATGATGATAGTCTTCGGCACATACTCGCCGCCACTCTCGAAAAAGCAGGATATGAGACCCTGAAAGCGAGAGACGGTGCGGAGACGCTCGCGTGTGTCAAAGAGACAAATGTTGATGTCATCCTGCTTGATATCTGGTTAGGCGACGCAAACGGGCTTGAATTAATTGAGGACATCCAGCAGTACAATAGCACCGCCTCAATCATTATAATCACGGCACACGGCACAACCCAAACCGCTATTGATGCAGCGAAACAACGCGCTTACGGGTACCTCACTAAACCGATTGATCAGAAGCAACTCATTGAACTTGTCGCGCGCTCCGCATCTGCAACACAACAGACGAAGAATGTCAAGGCATCTACTACACCTGATTTCGATAGACACGGGAAAATGGTCGGGCAGAGTGCTGCAATGCAGGAGATATACCTCAAGATTGGGCGTGCCGCTGTCAGCGATGAAACCGTTCTTGTCTTAGGCGAAAGCGGGACCGGTAAAGAACTCGTCGCCCAATTGATTCATCAAAACAGTCGTCGTGTTCACAATCCATTCGTGGTTGTTGATTGTGGTGCCATGCCGTCGAGTCTCATTGAAAGCGCGCTCTTCGGACACGTCAAAGGCGCGTACACGGATGCACACAGCGCAAGAAAGGGAAAATTTCAACAGGCGGATAGTGGCACCATCTTCCTTGACGAAATCGCAGAATTGCCCATCGAAGTCCAGATGAAACTGCTGCGCGTCCTACAGGAACGCGAAGTAGAACCGATGGGCGGCACCGAAACACATGCTGTCGATGTCCGAATCATTGCCGCTACGAACCGTAGACTTGAAGCCGCCATTGCACAGAAATCGTTTCGGGAAGATCTTTACTATCGTCTCAATGTCATCCCAATTTCGCTCCCGCCGCTACGGGAGCGGAAAGAGGATATCCCGGAACTCATAGATCTGTTTATACGCCAGTTTGTTGAAGAATATCAATTGCCTGAAATCAGCGTATCCATGGAAGTCATTAAACAACTGACGACTTATGATTGGCCCGGCAACGTCCGGGAGTTAGAAAACGCCATCAAGCGCGCACTCGTCATGTGTTCAGGGCAAATGCTATTGCCTGAGCATTTTGATCCAATCTTAAAGGAATTGGCACCTATAAGCGAGCCTGGAAATCTCAATGCTCAAGTTCACGCGATGCTCCAAGCACACATTGAACAGTATATGGAATCCGACACACCGCCAGGGGCTCTTTATGCTGAAATCCGAGAGATTTTCGAGAAACCGCTCTTTAAAATTGTGCTTGAGCACACCAACGGAAACCGGAGTAAAGCATCAGATATTCTTGGTATTAACCGAAACACCCTTCACACGAAACTTGTTGAATATGAACTTGTTTCTTAGGAGTTACCATGCTTCGCAGTGAGAACAGTTAAGAGATGGTTTAGTTAAAGCATATCCGTCCTTAACTGATCACTCTCACTGCGAGGCAAACTGAAAACTGAAAGTTATTAAAAAAATGGATTTAGCAAAAGTAATTGGCACCGTTGTCGCTACCCGAAAAGACCCAAGTTTAGAAGGCACGCGCCTCCTCGTCGTCCAACCTTTAGACGAGAACCAGGAACCGATTTCTGACCCGCTCGTCGCAGTTGATACATTAAACGATGCCGGGGTCGGCGAAATCGTCTACATCGTCACAGGCGGTGATGCCGTCAGCATTATACCCGGAAAACGGATGCCGGTTGATGTCGCCATCGTCGGAATTGTAGATTCTCTCTCTGTGACCCATGCAACGAGCACTTCAAAAGAAACGCCACCAGAAACGGAGTCTTAAAAATGTACATAGCCAAAGTAATCGGAAAAGCCGTTTCTATCGTTAAACATGCTGCATACGAAAACCGCACCCTGCTGCTCATCCAACCGTTAAGCGTCAAGTCCGAACTTGTTCGCACTCCAACGATTGCTGTTGACTACGTTGGTGCTGGTGAAGGAGACACAGTGATTGTGGGTGCGGGCCCCGGCGTTGCACAAGAAGTTTTCGGGGTTGAAGATGCGCCTATTCGAGAACTTATCATGGGTATCGTGGACACAGTTGATATAACATTTCAGGAGGAAGAAGAATGAGCCGTATCGTCATACCTATCTGTTGCCTTTTATTCATGGCATTACACCTCAACGCGTGTAGAGTCGCACAGGTGTTATCTACACAATACAGCGAGAATATAGCCAGTGCCGCTTACGGCACCGAAGCGAACCATCCGGGTGTGAACGATGGAAATCTTAAAACACTCGCGACACTTCCAGCACAAAACGAACGGAATTTCATCATCCAATTCGCTGATGTTCATCCCGTCCGGAAAATTGTTATCCACAATGGAAATCTGTTTCGATTTGCGATGGATTATCTGAACGAGGAAACCGGTCAATGGGAGACGTTTGATACAATCGTCCAGCGACGCAATGTTGGCGACGAAAGAGCGCAAGCGGAGTTCATCTTTGATAGGCTAAACTTCCAGACGAAGATGATTCGCGTCACCGTCACTCGGACGGTTGATGATGCTGTTATCAACAAAATAATGGCAGAACCGGGAGACAAAATCGTTGACCGGCGGACAACGCTTGCGGGTAGGTACTTCCCACATTATCGCGTCATGCAACCCGCAGTGGCGCAAATCCGTGAGATTGAAATCTACCACCTCGCCGAAAAGTAGACGGTTAAATAGTTTAGAACTTACGCATTCCCTCTTACAGTCCCCCTGATAAGGGGGATTTAGGGGGTTTATAAGGGGGATTTAGGGGGTTTAAAGGACAGAAATTACCGCTTTTTGCGTCTAAACGTCCGATATTTACGCAATGTGCGTAAGTCCTGTAGTTGTCAGTTATCAGTAACAAAGCGTCGGCGCGTTTTGTAAGCGCGCCGATCCATCACACATCATTAATTGTCCAACCTATGATAAACTTCTCGGCTTCATAAACGCCACATTTTTCAAAGAAAAACGAGACGACCTACAACAAACACTATAAAATAAAAGATGCCACCTGCTCACAGGTATCTTAAAATTACAACTGTCAGTTTAGCAATAGACCCCTCTGGAGTTAATCCTTTAATGCAAATGTCTCCGTTGAAGATACGCACAACCGCGCGCCTATGGTTCCCAACGCTATTCATAATATTCTTCTTCTGTTTAGATTTTGGTGCCTTGCCTGTCCGAAATGGAAGCGCAGCCGCCGCACCGATCACTTCAAGCGATCAACGTTCCCGTATTCCTACAAGGCGTAGCACTGTTCTGCCAAAGAATGTTGAATTAAGGCGTAGCACTATTCTGCCAAAGAATGTTGAATTAGTGAGTGCTACTGCGCAAGGTATAACAATCCAACTGCTCATCCCTGAATCCGATTTTCGCTTTAATAGCAGTAACACCAAAATTGAAACTGGGAAAGTTGAAAATCAGACGATCTCTTTCTCTAACTGCCGGTTCACTACCGAACCGGGGACACCACGTCTCCCCGTCCAGACCACACTCCTCGCTGTCCCCGCCGATGTGGATTTTCAGTTGCGGATTGTCGAAAAGCGTTTCAGTACACGCAGCGTGGAAAGGATTGTCTATACACCAGCACCCCAAGGCGCAATACAACAAAAAAGAGACCTTTTTTCCCCCGACAGCCTCGCCGAAATCAGGGAAGATGGATGGATGCGAGAAAACCGTATCCTCGCTATCCAACTCAATCCTGTTCAGTATAACCCTGTCCGCCGTGAAGTGAGGCTCTATCACCGACTCGTAGTTGAAGTCCGGTTTATCAAAACGCTTACACGTGGCGTGAACGCTTCACCCTCCGCAATGCCGACCGGCTTACATGCCGAATCCGCTGCCTATAATGCCATTTTCAACGATCTACTTATTAACCCACAAAACGTCGAGCAGTGGCGTTTACCTATCGCACGAGTCCCTTCAGCCCCGAGTGTACTTTCCACACATCCACAGTATAAAGTCAGTGTTACGGAATCCGGGATGTATAGCATTGCCGCGTCAGATCTCGCCGCAGCGGGTGCCGATGTCAGGGCTATCATGCCGAGGACATTGAAGTTGATAAACAAAGGGAACCAGATTCCGATCTTTGTTCGCGGCGAACACGATGACAGGTTCGATCTAACAGATGAAATTATCTTCTACGGCGAACGCCAGCACGGAGAGACCAGTTACATTGATCCCTTCACCGATGAGAATGTCTATTGGCTTTCATGGAACTCGGGACCCGGGAGTCGGATGGTAACAAAAACGGCCTTCACAAGGGCAAGCGATACACAAGATCACAAACTTTTTCTGACACGTGCCCATTTCGAGAAAGATAACACTTTTAGGAGGTTCCGGGATGTGAATCTCGCAGAAGGACAAACATACGAAGAATTCGGCGCAGGTTTACAGACCCGTTCATTTAGGCTAACTGAACTACCGGCACTCCCAGATGATAGTTGGTTCTGGGCACAACTGACTGCACCGGCATCAAAGTCGTTCAATTTTACGCTTGCGGGTCTCGCAAATACCGCCCGCCCCGCAACGGTCCGCGTTAGCCTCCACGGTAGATCCAACACAGGGCATGACTGTGATATATGGCTCAACGATAAAATCAGACTTGAAGAAGCACGATGGACCGGTGAAACCGAATATCAACTTCAGAACCAAGAACTTTCCCAATCCTTCCTTCAGGCTGGACGCAACGTTCTTCAGATTATGAACCCCGGAAGTCCCGAAGCGCTTATTGACATTATCTTGTTGAATTGGATCCAAGTCGACTATTGGCGGAATTTCGACGCAAAATCGGATGTACTGCCCTTTGCAATCACGCCGTTCCCGGACGAAACCGGTGCTGTAAATCCGAATTTCGAGGTTATCTTAAAGAACTTCTCCACCCCCGATGTCGAAATTTATGGGATCGACGGTACCCGCTATAATGGATTATCGGCTCTTGTTGATGCGGATGCCCCTGGTACTTATAGAATTATCTTCCGCTCCACGCAAATCCGTCCTAAAGACGAGAAGGACCCCGCTATTCAATACATCGCCCTCACTCGGAACCAATTCCGAAAACCGAAAATTTCGGTAGACACTCCATCCGATCTGCGCGGCACGCATAACGGAGCAGATCACATTACCATCACACACGCGAACTTTATCAACGATGTTCAGCCACTTGCCGACTTTCGCAGTCAACAGGGGATGCGTACCAAAGTTGTTGATGTCCAAGATATCTATGACGAATTTAATCACGGCATCCTCAATCCGAACGCCATTCGTGAGTTTCTTAAGTACGCTTACTCCAACTGGCAGCCTCCCGCTCCAACGTATGTGCTTCTTGTAGGCGACACGCATATTGATATAAAAAATAAAATCAATTTTGTGCCAACGATACGTGTGCAAATCCCAGGCTACGGATCGAGTGCAAGTGATCATCAGTTCGTCACATTCCGCGGTGAAGATAGTTTTCCAGATATGCTCATCGGGCGGATGCCAGCGAATACTCGCGTCGATGCACGCATATTCGTGGAACGCACCATTCAACATGAAACGAGTTCACCGGTGGGCCCCTGGCACAAACGGCTGCTGATGCTTGCAGGTTCGGATGACACATTCCATTCTCAGATTGATCGACTCATCTCGCGCAATCAACTCAGGAACAGGTATGAGACCGAACGCATCTACGCGCCCTATAAAGATGAGCTGGATCTGAGCATTGACGAAAGTGTTACCACGCCTATCGCCAGACAGGTTATCGACGGCTTCAACAACGGTGCAAGTCTTATCAACTATATTGGTCACGGCGGTGGAGGTATCTGGTCAGACAGCCGCATGCTTGACTTTGAGGATCCTGAACAAAATTTAACCAATATTTCACAACTTCCATTAGTCATCAGCATGACCTGCTACACCGGTGCCTTTGACGGCACCAAAAACAGTCTCGCTGAAGAACTCCTCCGCTCGGAAAATGGGGGTGCTATCGCTGTCATTGGAGCCACCAGTATCGGACTCTTAGATGGTGACTACATTCTCAACCGCGAAATTTTCGATGTTATTTTCAAAGGGCACACCCAGAATATTGGTGCTATCTTCGCCCAAGCCAAAACCCAATTTCTCGTAAACACCCCCGGATTTCTCGATTTGACCGAAGTCTTCACCCTCTTTGGCGATCCGGCGACACAGTTGAAAATACCAAACAATCAGATGGAGGTGGTAATAGATTTCGGCAGTTTATCTACCGAAAGTACTTTCAAAGAGAACCTCGTCACTGTCACTGGAATATTACCCGACCAGAGTTTTAGCGGGAATGCTGAAATTAGTGTCGTTCCAACAACTGAAACTGGTAACGATATACCGCCGGAAAAAGAGACAGTCTCTGTCGTTAACGGGCGGTTCACGACGCGAATACAACTCCCAACGGATCCCGAATTTGATACGGGCAGCGTGCAAGCCTACGCATGGAATTCAGACGCTGATGCAATCGGATATGCCACCTATAACACCCTATCACAATACGTTGATAACGTGCGCCTTACGCCATTTCCCGTTCAACCGAACCAACCTGCCTATCTTTACACAAGCGTAGTTAACGAAAGTGCTATTGACGAAATGACCCTTTTTTGGAGTTGGGATGGTAGAGAATTTTTCGCAATTCCTGTAGTACCTCATAGCGGTACCACCTATAGAAGCGAGCGACCTATCCCCGGACATCCTGATGGCGATATTATCGATTATTACTTAGAAGTGAAATTAAAAGCCGGACGTGTCCTACGAACAGAGACTGTTACTTATGATGTTGGATATGTTGAACCTGAAGTGGATCTTGTCCTTTTGGAGCAGACGATTACATGGGGCACCACACCGCCCTTTACGCTCTCAGCACAAATCCGCAATCAGGGCACCAAAACCGCCCGAAATGTCACTGTCCACTTTTTTCAGAAAACGGTAGACACCGAAACTGAGAATTCTGGCACAAATATCGCCTCTATCCCTACGCTTTCAGAACTACAGAACACCCCCCCGATTGAAGGTGTTCAGATAATTTCCGAAATCCCACCTGATGCCCAAATCACCGTGAGTGTGCCGTGGGAACCGTTGCCGGGAAACTATCTTATCACAGTTTATGTCGATATGCCTTCTGCCGAATTGCCAAAAGGAAGTATCATTGAAAGATTGGAAAGAAATAACATAGGCGATCGGCAGTTTGTTGGTAACCGTATCGTTCTGACACCTGAAACACCTAACCCGTCCATTCAGAGCAAAGATGGTAGTTTCCGAGTCGCTATTCCGTCAGACAGTCTCCAAACGACTACGGTGCTGACCTACACCGAAGCGGCACTTACGATCACCAATCAACCCGATATTGTAAAGGCAACCCCTGCATCGGCTCTCGCCTATCAACTTGATTTGAGCGAACAGACGGAATTAACAGCAACGGCTACTTTCCTAAAGGCGGGAAGTGAAGATCCACACATCTACCGGCGCGACGACAACGGCAATTGGATTTTGGTTGGAAACAAGGAAACAACGGATGAAGAGACGATCTCAGCAGCAGTGAAACTACCTGGGACATTCGCGCTATTATCTCACAGCGATACAAGTCTACCCGTGCTTGAGTTAACCTTTGAACATCAAGGCTTCGTTGACGGTGATTATATCTCTGATACCCCAACCATTTCAGCACGGATTGAGGATGCCAACGGTATTGACTCACGTCCGGCGCACATAATCCTCACCCAAAACGGACAACGGGTACCAGCGGACGAATATGTGATTACGGCATCGCCTACCAACAACAACCTGATGCTTGTAACCTATACGCCTGTCTTGGAACCTGGCGAGTACCGTATTCGGTTGCAGGCACAAGACGCAAACGGCAACGCATCAGACGCGACGCAGACCGCGACCGTCGCAGGCGAATTTGAGATTAAAAATATCGCCAATTTCCCGAACCCTTTCGTCCCCGGAGACGGCACTCATTTTGCCTACTACCTCACCAAGGGGGCTGATGAAGTAAGCCTGAAAATCTATACGATAACCGGTCGCCTGATCCTCGCCGTTGATACGCTTGACGCGTCTGTCTCTTTCAACGAGTTTCACTACGACGGCTACGATGCCGACGGTGAACCGCTTGCAAACGGTGTCTATCTCTACAAATTCACCGCCAAATTCACCAACGCCCAAGACAACACTGTCCGCAAACAAAAGTTCGGCAAAATAGCGGTGCGGAAATAGTTATCAGTTATCAGTGACCAGTAACCAGTGGCCAGTTAAGAAGGGAAACCTTTGTTAATCATGGGGAAACACCCAAGCAAAAACACCCTCTTTTCTGAAAACTGGAAACTGGAAACTCCTAAAACTGACAACTGAAAGATTTTTCGCAGAAAAATCGTACTGAGGACTGATAACTGATAACTATTTCCGCTGATAACTAATTACCGATTACGCAGGAGCACTTCAAGAATCTTATCAAGGGAATAGTCGGTTTTGGAATCCCAATCCTCGTAGGTTTGGGAGGAAAAACCGCCCTTGTCCATTAGACCCAACCTTTGAACCTTTGAAAAAAGACCTGACATTCGGTAAAAAATAGGGTATCGTGTTGGCAACCAGCATCGTCAGCGTTAGCACTTGGTAAAGTGCTTGCTTCCGACTGACAAAGGCATAAACACACGACACACGAAACACAATGAAACGCACCTTTAGATACCCTGTGTATCCTACGCAAACACAGGAAACAACATTAGAAAAATGGCTTGACCACCTATGCGACCTTCAGAATTCAGCACGCCATGATAGGCTTGTTGCGTATGAGACTGAGGGGACTTTTGTTTCTCTTGATGCCCAGCAGGACCTTCTAAAAGCCGCTCGTGGGAAGTATGATGATTTTCAAGAAGTGCCACAAGATTTTCAGAACCACGCCCTACGGCGAAACGATAAGGCTTTCGCGAACTTCCACCGGCGTTGTAAAGCAGGTGCTGAAAAAAAAGGGTATCCTCGCTACAAAACACGTGTGCGTTCCCTGACATGGAGCCTCCGCAAATATACCAAAGTTGTTGCTAAAAAAACCGAAGATACAGATAAACAGACGATACGTGTTCGTGAGAATCCTATCCGAGAAACCGCATGGAAACATGACCGTTTAAAAGTACCGAAGTTAGGCGAAGTTAAGATATACATGCACCGTCCACTCCAAGGCGATCCGAAAGAAGTTACGCTCGTGAAAAAAGCGAGTGGCTGGTCTGCCCATATCACTTGCGAACTTCCGGATACGCCGAAAGTCGACCCGACGGACGCGATTGCGGTTGATATGGGAACCACCCATTACCTAACGACTTCCGAAGGCGAGAAAGAGGACAACCCCCGTTGGTATCGTCAGGCAGAAGGGCTGACGCGTAAACATTCCAAAGACCTCTCCCGTAAAAAGTTAGGCTCTAATCGTAGAAAGAAACAACAACACAAACTCGGTCTACACCATGAGCGAACGGTCAACAAACGCAAAGACTTTATCGGTAAACTCGTCTATAAACTCTACTACCATCAGCAAAATAACGTATTAGTGGCAGAGAACTTACGCGTATCTAATATGGTAAAGAACACACACCTCAGCAAGAGCATCAGCGACGCATCTTGGGGAACATTCTTCAAGTGGTGTGCGGACATAGCCGAAAGAGACGGTCTGCACTTCCATCAAGTTGACCCCAAAAATACCTCGCAAACATGCTCAAGTTGCGGTCAGAAGTCGCCAAAGAAACTTTCGCTGGCGATACGCACCTTTGATTGTAGTTTTTGTGGCACGGCTTTAGACCGCGACCACAACGCTGCGATAAACATACTTTTCAGGGCAGCTGCTGCCCTTCGTGGAGAGCGGTGGGTTGCCACCCTCTATGAAGCGAGAAACAAGAACGAAGCACAAGACAAAGGCTCGCAGAACGCAACACAACTCACGTTGTTTGACGCGACAGCAAGCCCAAGTCTTTAGGCTTGGGTAGTTGACAAGGCTTATCTGGAAACAGAGACGCAAGTTTCTGTGTATATGTCAGTGATGTGAGTTCCAAAATCTCACCGTCCATATCCATCCTATAGTTCCGATGCACATCCGCCCCTGCCTCAAGGAGTCAGATTTTCAACTCCAGGTGCTGAATGGTTCTGAGTTTCTAACGTTAATTCTTGATAATTTTTTATCCATGACGTATAATTAAGATCGGTTCAGTAACACACATCTAACAAATGCGTTGCGTCCAATCGCACCTCTCGCTCTGGCAGTCGCAATGATTTATGAACCCCTCTCAGTAGGATATGAAACCCTCAAATCTTGAATCATAACAGAAATACTTTCAGAATCGGGTTAACTATGTCAAATCTTAAATCCAATATCCGAGACAATCATAAACACGGAAACGTTGGCGATTTCCTAAAATCCAAAATAGAAGAAGGTTCCTCCCTCTCAATTGTTTCCGCCTATTTCACCATTCACGCCTTTCAAGCACTCAAAGAATCGCTCACAGAAATCAAAGAGCTCCGGTTTCTGTTTGGTGAACCCCGTTTTATAAAAAGCCTTGATCCAGAAAAGACAGATAAGAAAGCCTACAAAATTGAAGGTGAAGACGAAGGTTTGAAATTCGAGGACCGCCTAAGACAAAATTGGGTTGCCAAGGAGTGTGCCGCATGGATTCGCGAAAAAGTGAAAATCCAGTCTATTCGGAAATCTAATCTGATGCATGCAAAAATGTATCACATCGCTAATAATGGCGCGGAAGATGCCATCGTTTTCTTTCAACTATCTGATTTCTTCAACTGCAAGAACGCTATATGCACAAAACGATTGCTATACAAGCGACAATTTTCAGGAAGTCCACGCGGATTTAGGTTTGATATTACCTTTGTGTGCCTCTCTGAATTTATCACTGTTTCAACTGATGGTAAATATGGCGGGACGTTCTAATTTCGGTGGTGGTCTATTGAAAATTCAGACTTATGAAGTATCGGAATTGCTTTGTTTGGATCCAAAAACCTTTGCATTTGAGAACGAAACTATATTCACATCAACTGTATGGGAAATGCTTGATCCCTCAGATGACCGTCGCGCCCTTGACGTAATCATCTTTGATGCCCTCGGTCTCACACAAGGCGAACGGGATGGTGTGTATGAAGCGGTTGTAAATCTTGTGGAATCTCGTTTGCGGAAGGCACGAAGTTTGCGGGGTAAATCATAGATTGTCTGAATCGCGGATTATCACGGATTACGCAGATTTCGCGGATTACGCTCCAGTGGAGCGATATGTCTATAGCATCCAAATTCGGTTGACATCCGTTAACTGAATGTGTTATTTTTAATTTAAGCAATCCAACCTGTTGAAACCTGACTCTACCGATGCTCATTGCAACCGTGGTGAGGCGTGGTTACATCTGCAAGAATGGGAGAAAGCCAAATCAGACCTGACGACTGCTCAAAATATGGACGTAGATATTATTGCTTCATTCCGTAACGACTACGAAAATGTTGAAGACTTTGAGCAGAAAACCGGTGTTTAGTTGCCAGAAGACATCGCCGAGATGTTGATGCAGCAGTAGTAGCAAAGCCTAATTTACCGCTTCAAAACCGCTGCCAATTTTAAATAGGAGAGCGTTCTGTACGTCCTATCTATCCTGAAAATCCTTTAATCCTGTAAATCCTGCTTCAGACAACGGACGCGCCTCAGATAACTTCTTAATCTTCATTACACATACCGCTCCGCTGGAGCAGGGCTCCAAAGTCCCTAATGCTACGGACATATCGCTCCGCTGGAGCAGAAGAGCGAAAAGCTATTAATGATTCAGAGCAATCAAGGACTCAAAGCAATCCTAATAGAACATGCGAATTAGCCTCTCAAGAATTCCCGACGATGCCCTTGTGATTCGGGGCGGTAGAAACCAGACGCAGGACATTCAACGCGGGACTGGCAGGCATCCTGCTGGAATCATTGGCGTGTCGGTAGAATGTGCAGAAGGTGTATCCGTTGCAGAATTGGCGAAAACTATTCCACATAGGCAAATCGGTATAACAACCGTTGCCGAAGTCCGAAAAGCAGGCGGTGATGTTGTCCGAACGACTGGACGCAGTCCTTATCATGCGACGCTGACAGGACTTACGCCTGAACAAGTCAGTAAACTGCTTACACCGACAGTCCCAAATCCTGGAAGGGAGCAAACAAGATGAACAAACCAAGAGTTTTCGCAGACTTCCACAACGCAGATGCAAAAGGCAGAGTGCGGTTGAATTGTGCCGGTACGACGGCGGATATCAAACGTCAAAAAATTGTGATGCAGAATGGGCAATCTCTTATAATCTATAGCGAAGAATTGGAGGTTGAAGGCGTTGTTCACTACTCCGAAGAAGAAAAGTTGTGGACAGCAGTGATTGATTGGAATGCTATTCAAGAAGTAGAACCCGTTGGCTCTGAAATAACACCCGACATCCGTAACATAGCACGTTAAGTGTGCTATAGACATATCGCGCTGCTGGTGGGAGTGTGAAAAACCGATAATGATTCAGAACTAATCCACAAAATTATCGCCTCTCCGCGGATGGATTTCTTGCCGAAATCGATCGGATAAATCTTGAATTAGTGGAATATCTGTCAACTCATCTGAGTGAATTGATATGACTCATCACTGCAGTCCACCACATAAACACAGAGGGTGTATTGTTCAATTTCTTAAACTGGCATGTATGGCCCCACTCGCAAGAAAAGTACTGGTAAAAGTGTGAAGATTTGGAAATTATTCCTCAGATATCACCGTCGCGCAAATACCGAAACGTCGTAATCCTGTCCGCCGTATTCAAACTGGTTTTTGAGTTGTCCTTCACAGGTGAATCCTGATGCTTCTAAAACCGATGTCTTCCTCTTAGCACCGCTGTCAACATAACACTGAACTTTCATATCAGGGAACTCCACGGCTGAAAGCAAGGTAGGCACATCGTCAGCGAAATTTGGATGGAAGAAGAGATCGAGCACGGCAGTCGCTGGTCGCCAGCGTTCATCACGGCTTACCGTTGCCCAACCGACGATTGCACCGTCCGATGTCATCAGTAATTTCGTATCTTCGTAGACATCTTCTGTCTCTAAGTCATGCTTGAAACCCAAGAAACCGCCTTCCATATTCGTCGGACCGTAAACCTCCCATTTAAGGCTCCGCAACGCGTCCCATCCGACAATGCCTGACAACGCTGTAACTTTCGGCCAGTCATGCCATTCGACAGGTTTCGGTTGCGTGGGTGCAGGCGCGAAGTAGCGTTCTTCAAAGTCCTCGTCCACGTAATACTTCATGAAACCGGATTCAGGATATACACTCTCAAATCCAAAACTGTGGTAGATATAATAGGGATGACTATTGTATCCTGTGCCGAGATAGAGTGCGCGCCCCGTGCGTTGTCGAAAATCCTCCATCTGATACGCCATCACGCCTTTACATGCACCTTTCCTGCGTTGGTTGGGGAGCGTGAAAACGTGTCCTAAAATGCCGATCCCTTCATGCTCGACCGTCATGATGTTGGTAATCACGCGCCCGTCAATTTTACCGACATAGAAACGGGTCTCCAAGGCATCAAGCACTCCGGTGACGCATCGCTCAATATGCCACGCCCAGTTTCCGCCCTTGTGTCCAAGGAACTGTTTCACCTCTTCGGCATGACGTGTATCTGGTGCGGTAATCACACCAACTTCCATCCGCTCTTCTGTCTTCAGTATCGCTTCCCCAATTTTATCGTACATAGCCATCTCCGTTAGATTAATTGCAAAAAATTAATTGGCAAACACACTGAAAATATGGTATACTTAAAAAGGCTTGATGTCAAGCCTTGAATGCTTATATCGCTAAGCGTGCTATGGAGGCGCGTGCGAAGTTGATATGGAGGGACCATGGAAATAGAGCAGACGCTGGTTTTAATCAAACCGGATGGCGTTCAACGTGGATTGGTCGGTGAAATTATTGCCCGCTACGAACGCAGAGGACTCAAGATTGCTGGAATGAAACTGCTGCAGCTTCCGCGCGTCGCGGCAGAAGCACTCTACGCTGTCCATCACGGAAAATCATTTTACGATGTACTCATCAAATTCATGACATCGGCACCTATTATTGCCTTGGCTATTGAAGGACGAAACGCTATAGAGTTGGTACGTATCCTTAACGGAGAGACCGACCCCAAGAAATCTCAGCCGGGGAGCATCCGAGGCGATTTCTCTGTTGATATAACGCATAATGTTGTGCACGCATCGGATTCTCGGAGAAGTGCTCAGCGCGAATTGGATATCGTGTTCGCATCTGATGAGCGTTATGAATATAACCGTGCGGATGAAGGCACGCTTCATGTTAAAGCGGTGTAACTTAGACAAAGCAAACTGTCGGAAATCTTTCTGAGGATTTTTGTAAAACTATATAACAGACGGAGGTCAATAAAATTGAAATTTGCTAATATTTCTGTGTTAATTGCCATGCTTATTGTCGGGTTGACTTTCAGTGTTTACGCAGCCAAAGACGACTGCGAAAATCTTGATGGCGATGGCGCGAAACCTATTAAAGAGGTCGGTAAAGAAGGCGATGCCGTTCAGAACGACTATGACGAAATCATAGAAGAAGACGATCGAAAAGGCGTTACCTATCTCGCCTTAATCGGAGGCAGCCAACCGAAACCGAAGGCATGCGGACTTATTCCGAAGAACCCGGAAGCAGAATGGACAGGTTGGGGCGGTCCCTTAAACTTCGACAACGCCACGATCGGCGAAGGTGCTGCAACCCGTAACCATATCGTCATCGGCGGTATTTACTTTGAACGTGGGATTGGTGCCCACGCTATTGGCACCTTCGTTTATGATCTCAGTGGTGATAAGTACCTCAAGTTCGAGGGATATGTCGGCATGTCAGACGAAAAAGATCCTGCTGAGTGCGGTCATGGCGGCAGCAGCGATTTCATCTTCAGTGTTGATGGTAAGCAGGCTTTCAAATCTGAAACACTCCAAGGCACTGACGGCGGAAAGAACGTTGACGCTCTCAAAGTGGAATTTGACATTCCATCAGGTGCCAAAGAACTTGAAATTGTCATGGGTGATGGCGGCGACGGAATCGGTTGTGATCATTCGGCAATCGGTGATGCGAAATTGCTAAATGCACAAGCACTCGCTGTTGAGCCTGCCAACAAACTCCCTACAATTTGGGGACATCTGAAAGATAGTTATTAGACCTCGAAAATTGCCCTACGCTTGCGTAGGTGTGAACTCCTATACCTGATTTAGACGAGTTGTTCTGTGTTTGTATGTGGAAAACTGTGTCTAAATCAGGTTTTTTGTTGCAATTTTATGCCATTTATTTTATGATGAATTAGATATAAAATGAACCTAACATTGTAGCGTTTTATAGTGAATTTTTAATGACTTATACATTACCCCCTAACCCCCTTATCAGGGGGAACTTGGAACGTTGTCCATGTATAGATATTTTTAGAATTCACTATAAAAAACGGTTACTATAAATATTGGAGGGAAAATATCATGAAAAAACTATTATTTATCCTCGGCATGGTGTGTTTCAGCTTCATCGCTGTCCATATCAGTACTGCCGAGATTGATTTCGATACCGCGGTCGGTATCTGGCTCTTTGATGAAGGCAAAGGTGCGGTCGCTAAAGACATATCAGGTGAAGGCAACGACGGTGAAGTCGTCAAAGCCCCATGGGTGGATGGAAAATTCGGCAAAGCACTCGACTTTGATGGAAAAGCCGGCTGTGTCAAAACTGAAGAGAAACTTCTTGAGGCTCTCGAAGAATTCACTATTCTTGCATGGATACAAAGTACGGACGACCCGCCTGCCCGGACTGGACTCGTCGGACAGAACAATGCACCTGAGTTTGGCTTTATTACGACGAATGAACTTAGTCTCTGGACCCCTGCAGCGGGTTTAACGAATAATCCCTGGAAACACAAACACGGTGATGGTGAATGGCATCATGTCGGGTGTGTCGCCACGACAGATTACGTCCATACCTATATTGATGGCGAATACGCTGAGCAAAAAGGGAAGTGGGCAAACCATGGCGCAGCTAACTTTAACGTCAATATTGGTGGTTGTGGTGTCTGGGATGCAGGTGGAAACTTTTTCCCGGGTCTAATGGACGAAGTTATGATTTTCCACTCGGCACTGGAACAGGAAGATATCCAAGAGCTCATGGACAAAGGATATCAAAATTATTTGGCTGTTGACCCTGCAGGTAAACTTGGTACAACCTGGGGACAAATTAAAGCTACGCATCATATCAGGCAATAGCCTTTCCTTTTTTCGATACTCGTAGACGTACTGGGTTATAGTAAATTCCATAGTGCGTCTACGAGTAACTTACCCGTTGATCTCGCTACGCCTCACACATACCGACACCTCTACTTTAATTCATGCAGCTCCCTGAGTTTGTCTAACACAGCCTTATTCCGCGGTTCCAATTCTAAAACCCGTTCAAAGGCACCAATCGCCTCCGGAATATTTCCAAGTTCCTGATAAGCAACGCCTAATGCCCCGTATGCGCGAACGTGCGTCGCCTCAATTGCGATAACCTTTTTAAATAATGAGATGGCTTCGAGATAATCCTTCTTTGTCAGAAAAATTAAACCGAGTCTGTAAGTAGCTTGGACATCCGTTGCGTCATGGGTGATGACCTGTTTATAGTGTGGCTCAGCTGCTGTATAACGTTGTTTTTTCCAATAGGCACCGGCAAGTGCGCGATGCGCCGACAGTTGAGATGGCACGAGTTCAAGTGCTGCCTGATAGTGCCGAATTGCCTCTCCAAACTGTCCTGTGTTCTCATACACTGCCGCAAGATTCGCGTGTACATTTGAGAAAAAAGTGGCGTAATCTGAAGGGTTCAACTGTCCGTGAGACTCGCTATCTGTTTTATTTTTTTTAAACTGAAGTGCCATTCGGCAGGCACGGATCGCTGCAGCGGTCTGTCCGGTTTCATAATAGATCTGTCCTATATAGTTATGCGCCTGCGCTTTCAAGTAGGCTCTCTCGTCTGTACTTCTCTGCTTCTGAATCTCTATATCCCTGTCGAGTAGCAACAGGAGGTGTTCTAATACTGCCAAGGCTTCGCGGTGCTGTGCTGTGTAGAGGAGTGAAACGCCATAGTCGAACCAGACCTTTATATCTTTCTGTTCGTCTGAGATAAGCGTTTCAAATTCAGCGACAGCACTTGTATAATCGCCTTCTGACATATAACGTCTACCGCGTTCGGCGTACAACGATGCAGTGACACCCGCCTGCAGCACATCCCACCACAGCGGGTCCGATAACTCGCCATATTGACTCGGATAGCGTGCTGCTTGTGCGTGTCGTTTTGCTGCTTGCTTATCCCCTAATGTTGTAACAACCTGTGCCATTAATGCGTGCGCTTCACTTTGCCTCGGATTCAGGCGCAGTGCGTTCTCTAAATGTCTTTTGGCAAGTTTCACTTGTTGTCTTGCAAGTGCAATTTCGCCGAGCCAGAGTTCAGAAAACGGGTTGTTCGGTTGAAAGTGTTTCGCGCGTTCCAAGTGATGTCTCGCATCTTCAAGCTTCCCTAAAATTCGGAGGGCAGAAGCAAGATAGAGATGCCCGGGCGCGTATTCCGGGTTTAACATAAGTGCTCGCGTGAGATGTTCAACGGCTTCCTCCGGTTGACGGTCCTTCGTCAAACGTCCCAAAAAATAGAACCATCTGAATTCCTTAGGCGCGAGTATACTCGCTTGACGATAACACGGTATCGCTGGTGTCTCCCAACCGTGGATGAGATAGACGTGCCCCAATTGACCCCAGACATTCGCGTCATCAGGAGAATTCCGAACGGCTTCTTGTGCAGTTTCAATTGCCTCCAAAAGCAATTTCTCCTCAACTAAGTCGAGGTCTGCAGGCTGTGGAATATCAATATTACGATCCGCAAATACAAAGCTACTCGTCAGAATTAGGAGAAGATAGAGAATCTGTTTCATCAAAACGGCCTCCCCTTTCCTTGATAAACCGTCACACGCTGGTTTGCGGATGCTCCAGGGAATTTCTCACGACTTCCATCGGGCCAACGCACCTCAATCGTCTGAACTGCATCAATTGTTCCTAACCCGAAATGCACACTCGGTTCACTACTACTCAGATAACTCGTTCCAGCCAGCACATAGCCTGTCAATGTACGTGATTCAGTTTGGAGCGTGACTTGTGCCCCGAGTGCGTCTCGATTTTCGGTGATAGCTTGCACAAATAACCAATGATGCTGAGGCGGCGGTGCGTCGTTTCGGAAAACGCGAAGCCGATTATCAAGACTGCTCACCACCATATCAATATCGCCATCCCGATCAATATCACCGAAAGCCATTCCGCGGCTTACCTCAACACGTTCTGTAAAGTCAGGCGCACGTGAACTCACATCGCTGAAATGGGCTGTCGGAAACCGTCGGAGACCTTCAGTGGTTGTAGGGGTTGGGTTGCCCACCCCGTGCGGACGAGGCAACCTCGCCCCTACGACCGCTGATTGCTGATTGCTATTTCGGAAGAGGAGATTGGGTTCGGCATAAAAATTCCAGAATTCGCCAACATCTGCTCCATCCAAGATCTCCCCGCGCTTCACCCTTCCATTGACGAGCGCGATGTCAAGATCGGCATCGTTATCGAAATCAAGGAAACCGCATCCAAAGCCTGTAAAACGTAGGTCGCGTCCGGCGAAACCTGCTATTTCAGTCATGTCAGTGAATACAGAGTGGTTAGCGGCGATATAAAGGGTATTTGTCTCGCCGGATAAGTGCGTTGCGAACAGGTCAGGAAGCGTATCACCGTTGATATCCCCGACAGCGATGCCCATGCTGCCTTCGGGTTGTCCGTAAGCGTTAAACGCAAGCCCATGCAATATAGCTTCCTCAGCAAAAGTGCCGTCGGTCTGGTTTACCCAGAGATAGTTCGCTTCGCCATCGTTGGCAACAAAAAAATCCGCCCAACCATCACCCGTCAGATCCAGGCACACAACACCGAGGCCTCTGCCGGACATGGCGGCGATACCTGCCTGCTCGGTCACATCTGTGAAAGAGCCGTTGCCGTTATTTTCAAACAGACGATCTGTTGCAGGCTCGAAGACTTTTGGATTACAATAATCTGGCGCGCTGTGTTTCCCGCGACACACCATTTCTGGATCAAATTGAACGTAGTTCGCAACATAGAGGTCAAGGTCTCCATCCCTGTCGTAATCGCCAAAGGTTGCGGATGTTCCCCAAGCCTCATTTGAGAGACCTACCTCTTCTAATATGAATGTACCGTCCCCCTTGTTTCGATAGAAAACATCGGAAACCCCGTAGTTCGTTACATAGACATCTACGTCGCCATCATTATCGACATCACCGATTGCTACGCCTTGCCCGTAGCCTTCGTGTCCGATGCCAGCGGCTGCTGTAACGTCAACAAACGTTCCATCGGGTTGTTGTTGAAAAAGCTGATTGGGGGCGGGTGTGTCCGCTTTGCCGGGTGGTGGAAATCGGATGTGTAGGACATCCAGCGCGCCATCATTATTGTAATCAAAGAGTGCAACGCCACTCCCGATGACCTCAGGTAGGGCATGCGTGCCTGCAGCCCAAGCAGCCTCCGTCTGTGAGAAACCGAGCGCAGCCGTCACTTCCGTAAATAGGGGTTTGTCGGTTTCCGCTTGTGCTGTCCACAGAAGGCCGATTACAACAGAGAGCATAATAACGTATAGTTTCGTAAACATAGCGTCGTTCCAAAAGAAATCGGGGTTACAAATCCCTCCTACACGGCAAAATTACAAATTCCAATTGCCGATGGGCTTCACGTAATGCCGTTTCGGCTAACGCTGGTGTCTCGGCACGCGCGAAGATGAAACCGAGATATCGCGCTCCCTCTGGTAACGGCACCACTTCCCCACCAATCGGGATCGTGATGTTAACCTCTACAATTCCATCTACGTGATGCGCAGCTGTTTTGCCGCGGACTTCACCGAGAATACCCGCCTTCGGCACCGGAATCATCATCACACCCGCTGCCTGCTGCTCGCGTTGTAACGCTTCCACGGGTTGTCCAATCGCATGTCGGATAACGAGTTCCTCCAACGACATTCCGGTTCCAAACCGGAGCGTCCTTGCACAGAGTCCGCCAATCGTCCGTGCCGCAATTTCGATAAGATGTGCCCCGTTGTCATTATAACGCAACTCGGCGTGGACGGGTCCGTGTTGCAGCCCTAAGGCGGCGGCTGCCTCTGCTGTCGCGCGATGCAGCGCATCCCGGACATCCACCGATAAACGAGAAGGTGTAATATAGAGCGTCTCCTCAAAAAAAGGGCCTTCGAGCGGATCGGGTTTATCAAAGAGCGCGAGCGTTTTAAGTTCACCGTCTAAGAGGATACCTTCCAATGCCACCTCTATTCCCGGAATATAGTCCTCAACGAGCAGATATTGTGAAGCGTGTTCCTGTGAATTGCCCTCGGTAGCTGCCTGCAAAGCATGTAAAAGTTTCGTTGTCCGCTGAAAAGCTTCAATAAATTCAGCAGGCGTATCTGCCCGAATGACACCACGGCTTGCGGAGAGGGAGAGGGGTTTGATAACACACGGAAAACTGACTTGTGTATCCGTGCCGTAGGGGTTAGACGACCCAACGCCTACTATTTCGGTGGGGTCATCACAGATAGAAAAGCGTTGATAAGCAGGCACCGAGACCCCATTTGCTGCTAATGTGTCGCGTAAAAGATATTTATTGCGCGTGGCTTTCGCTGAAGCAACAGGATTGTGTGGCAGCCCTAAAGCCGCTGATGCAGTCGTCGCAAGCAGGGTTGTATCGTCATCGACACCGATAATTGCCGCAAGCGGATATGTATCATCAAATTCGAGGATGGCCTGTGTTGCAACGGTTGGCGCGCTGAAGTCTAACACGAGGGTGTGGCGCGGCGAGAGGTCTGCTGTCGTTGCTGCTTCTTCTGATGCAACGATGACCTCCACATCAAGTTTCGAGGCAGCATCAAGGAAGTCAGCGGCTCGATATGTGCGTGTTGGTAGGAGCAGGAGGATACGCGATTTATCAGTCATCAGTCATCAATTATTGGTTATCAAAGTAATTAGTTTTCAGGCATCAGTTATCAGAAGTTGAAAGTTGAGAAGTTGCGAAGTTGTGCCTTACTTTCTAACTTTCGCACACTTCCTAACTTTCTGATTGCTGACTGTTGAAAGCCACTAATTCGGCCGAGCACTTCTCAATAACTTCTGATACGATGCATGTGCATTCTGCGCATCCTCCTCACCATCAAGGACACGCCGCAGGCATTGCACGAAGCCGATCGGATCCTCTTCGCCAAAGATGGTACGTCCGAACAGAATCGCGCGCCCACCGTTGCTGACAACATTGTGCGCTAAGGCGAATGTGCTACGGGCATTTTGACGAGGACCGCCCAACGCACCGATGACCAACGTCGTATCGAATTGGCACAACTCAGCCCAGACCTCAGCGGTTGTGTAGGCGGTTTTAATGAAGCGCGGGCGTTGGTGTTTTCGGAGATAACTCATCGTCCGGACAATAGAATCGGCGACATACATGCCTCGTTTCTCTTCATCCATTCCGGGCAGTTTAATGTTCGGCAAAAACACCTCTAAGAGATGATCGAATCCTTCGATTTCACCAACAACATGTGCGAATTGTACATACGCCTGTAACATCCGCTCATCAGCGATGGGATCGTTATTGAGCGTAATAGAGTACAGCCCAAGGTTAACGCGACATTCAAGTGCGGGCCCGATGAGTGCCTCACAATAGCGTTGCATATCCTCTGGAAATACCGTCTGAAACGGCATTGACGGACTCGAAGTATAGACACCAAACCGCGGATTCCAGATAGCGGTTTCCGAGTTCATCCGGACGATTGGCGTAATCGGCGAGTTTTCAAAAAGGTTTTCTTCAAGTGCAAGCGTTTCTGCATCAGCGGGTGTCATCAGAAGTCCATCTAATTGTCCATCAGCGACAAGGTCGCGTTGCAGTTGCAAAAACTCTGCATGTGTACGGTAGTGAGGTTTTGGGTGCTGCACCTGTCCGAGCCCTTTAATCCCTGCGGATGCGAGTGGATCCGCAGCGAAAACCAGAATCGGATTCTGTGCAAGCAATTCTGTATCAGCAAGTTTATCAAATATCCGGTTGCCCATTTTTTTAAATTTCCTTGCGGTTAAATCAAGTGGGTTGTTACTTCAAATACCTTTCCATAAAGCCGTCCTCCATTACATTACGGACTACGGTTTTAGTTATCAGTTATCAGTCGTCAGTTTGCCTCGCAGTGAGAGTTACAAGAGGTTTTTGATAATTCCAACATCTCCTGTAACTGATGACTGAAAGGATTTTTTGAAAAAAATCCGTACTGACAACTGACAACTATTTTTAGAGTGTATTCGTTGGGTCAATATCTATCACAAATTCAATAGCCTTTGATTTTATGATGGCTGGTGGTTCGTCAGTAAAACGCTTAAAGAGCCTCCCTATCTTTTCAGCATCGGTACTTCGGAGCAAGAGATGCCACCGAAATTTCCCTTCAATTTTCGAGAGTGGTGCCGGTGCGGGACCGAGGATCTCCACCGATGTCTCTTTAACGGTGGGGACCTGTGAAGCGCGTTCTCGGTCCTCCTGCCAAATTTCGAGTTGATCTCGTGCAGCATGTGCGGCATCAATAACTGCTTGTTCGTCTTTGCCTCGGAGTAAGAGGGTCGCAACGTGAGCGAAAGGTGGATACCGTAGTGCGTCCCGCGCGACGACCTCCTGTGCATAGAAATCAAGGTAGTCGTGTTTCTGTGCTGCCTCTATACAGTAGTGCTCAGGCATGTAGGTTTGGATGACGACCTTGCCTTCAAGTTCCGCGCGTCCAGAACGTCCTGCAACTTGTGTGAGTAGGCTGAACGTCTGTTCGCTTGCTCGGAAATCAGGAAGATTCAAGGCGGTATCCGCTGCGATAACCCCGACAAGTGTAACATTCGGGAAATCCAATCCCTTTGATACCATCTGTGTACCTATCAGAATATCAATTTTCTGTTGTTCAAATTCCGCTAAAATCTGCTGATGCGCGTTCTTCCGCGCCGTTGAATCCGCATCAAACCGCTTTACACGTGCTTTCGGATATGCCTTGCGTACCTCTTGTTCAACGGCCTCCGTTCCTGCGCCAAAAAAGCGAATCGCATCACTACTACACTGCGGACAGGTTTGTTGTGTCGGACGGTTACTGCCACAATGGTGGCAGACAAGCCGCTGCGTTTCACGGTGATACGTTAGCGAGATAGAACAGTTGTCGCACCGTTCGACATAGCCACAGGTGCGGCAGAAGACATAAGTGGAGTGCCCACGTCGGTTAAGAAACAAGATAATTTGTTCTCGCCGAACAAGCCGTTCCTCAATAGAGCTTCGGAGCAGATCCGAAAAGATCGTCCGGTTCCCTTTTTTTAATTCGGTTCGCATATCAACGATGTGAACGTCGGGCATTTTTCTATCAAAAACACGGTCGGGTAGGCTTAGGAGCCGATAACGTCCATTTCGTGCCCGATGAAAACTTTCAAGGGAGGGTGTCGCGCTTCCGAGTAGAACGGGGCATTTTGCGAGGTCGCTCCGCTTCTGTGCGACTTCCCGTGCATGGTAGCGCGGCGCAGTATCCGATTTATAGGAATCCGAATGCTCCTCGTCCATAATCAGCATCCCAAGTTTTTGGACCGGGGCAAAGATAGCAGAGCGCGGTCCAATGACAATATCGGCTTCGCCCTTTTGGATGCGATGCCACTGGTCATAGCGTTCGCCGTCACTCAATCGGCTATGCAGCAAGGCGACGCGCTCACCGAATCGCCCCACAAATCGAGAGGCAGTCTGCGGTGTGAGCGAAATCTCTGGGACCAATACAATGACAGATCTGCCATTTTCAAGGACATCTGCCATCGCCTGCATATAGACCTCTGTTTTCCCGCTTCCCGTTACGCCGTGAAGTAAAAAGGTTGGTGGTTGTTTCATACCGTTGTCCGAGGCGGCTTCTGTGGTGTGTGATACCAGTACGTTTTTAATTTCCGTGAAAGCTGCAGATTGCGCGGAATTCAAGAGAAGCGGTTGGGTCGGCGCGACAGGTTCAAGACTCAGTGGGTTCCGCACCGTTTCTGCCTGTACGATATGAATAAACCCGTGTCTTTCAAGGGTCCGTAGCAGCGAAATACTGGCGTTTACTCGCTTCATTAAGTCTGCTGTTGCCAAAGGTGCCGCTTCATCAAGAAGGAATTGCAGAATCTCTGCCCGCTTGACATCGGCAGCATGGAGGCGGTTAGCTGAGCGCTGTGGGACCGCATTTTCGTGAACGTCCGAGGTTTCATTCTTGAGCTGCTGAATCGCCGCCTCAACATCAGGAGTTGGTAAAGCTAATTGCGCGACAGTGGTTTTTTGTGTGGTAGCCTTCGGTTTATGCGTAACATTGGTCTCAACAACACGTTTTTCGCGGAGTCTCCTGATTCGCGAACGGACATCTTGAGAGCTCAAACCCGTTCGTCTGGCAAGCTGATTGAGCGAGAGTTCACCCTCAGCTTCCAAAAGTGCGACGAGTTTTTTTTGCACTTTTCCGAGGGATCCTGAAAATTCAGGTAGGAGTCGGACCTGTTCCGTTTTCTGCGTCCGGACAGCGGCGGGTACTGCAGAATAAAGCGCGACCCCCCACGAACAGACATAGTAATCCGCCATCCATTTCGTAAGGGTGAGCATCTCAGGCGAGAACATCGGTGTTTCATCAAGACACTCGGAGACATTCTTGATAAGGTTGGGGGCGAGGTCAGTTTCATCAAGCCGTTCAACGACAACGCCCTCGTGCTTCGTTCTGCGAAACGGTGCTAATACTCGGACACCGGGTTGTAAAACCGAGTCCAGCTGCGGCGGCACGCCGTAGGTAAACACTTGATCTACTGATAGCGGAAAAGCAACGTTTGCATAGCGCATATTTTTTTATAGTTGTCAGTACGATTTTTCTGTGAAAAATCTTTTAGTTATCAGTTTTAGGAGTTTCCAGTTACCAGTTTTCAGAAAAGAGGGTGTTTTTGCTTGGGTGTTTCCCCATGATTAACAAAAGCTCTTCTTAACTGGTCACTGGTTCCTGATACACTGACAACTATTCCTTTATTTTACCCTTGCGCCAAAAATGTGAGCACCTTTTTTACGTCTTCCCACACCTCACGTTTGGCGTTTGGGTTTCTGAGGAGGTATGCGGGATGATAGGTTGGCATAATAACCGGTGGCTTTTTATGTGGAAGGACGTGCAGTCCGGGGACATTGCACTCATGGAAATCACCGCGAAGTTTGGTAATACCTACCTTTGTATCAAGCAACATCTTTGCGGCGAAACTCCCGAGTGCCACAATCACCTTCGGTTGAATCAGTTCGATTTGGCGCATTAAATATGGACTACAGGTTGCGACCTCGTCCGCTTCAGGATTTCTGTTGCCGGGCGGGCGGCATTTAAGTACATTGGCGATATAGACATCGGCGCGTTTAAGTTTCATCCCGGACTCAATGATTTGCGTCAGTAATTGACCGGCTCGACCGACAAAAGGTTCTCCCTGCCTATCCTCGTCAGCCCCGGGTGCTTCACCGATGAACATAAGGTCAGCGTTCGTATTCCCGACCCCAAAAACGACACTATTCCGTGTCTCGTGTAACGGACATTTGGTGCAATTCCCGGCATCTGTTGCCAAGGCAGGTAGGTCGAAATCCGCATAAGGCGACTGCTGTTCAGGTTCGCGTAGTTCTGTTTCTATGAAGCCGAGTTTAAGTTGCTCTTCCATGTATTCCCTCACGCTTGCAACGAGTTCTATGTACTCTTTTCTGAAGTTGTCGGTATCCATTTTAATAGTCACCAGTTGGCAGAGGAACGGTTATAAATTATGAAAGTTTTTCGGCGAAAAACCGCCCTGAAAACTGACAACGATTCCCGTGATTAATTTCTGAAATCGTGAATCAAAGACATGCCATCAAACCAAGTGATGTACAAGAACAGGGCAATTAGGAGAACTTTGCTAACCTGTTGAATAACTTCCTGTGCCTTCCGAGGTATCGGCTCGCCACGGACCTTCTCAACGGCACAAAAGAGCAGCTGCCCGCCATCAGCAATCGGAATCGGTAACAGATTGATGATGCAGAGATTGATACTGATAAACCCGATGAAAAAGACGACACTGCTCAAACCGAGACGGCTAAACATGTTGCTCGTCGCAGTCACAATGCCCATTGGACCGACGAGATGTTTCGGTGAAACTTCCCCACTAATCAACTGCTGGAACGTTCTGCCAACGGCAGTAAAGGTCAGCCCTGTCGCTTCAACACTTTTCCCAAACCCTGTGAAAAGGTTATATTCCGGCAAAGGCACTTTTTTCGGAGCCAGTTGCATCCCGCTCAGGGAGGTGCACCACATCAATCCGAACATAATATTTTCCGGGTCTGTCTCCGAACTTTGCGCCTCACTCGAAAGGGTTACTTGTTTCAGGTGCCCCGCCCGGATTAAACCGATTTCAATCGGTTGGTTCGCCAGTGCCATGAGTTGCGAGTAGAGCGTCATCTCGTCTATTGCGTCTCCATTAAGCGTCGTAAGGACATCTCCACTCCGAATCCCAGCGTCTTCGGCAAGGCTCCCTTTTTGAACACTTGCTATCACACGCCAATCCACCGGCATTTCAAGCGTAAGTGTTTCGTCCACACGGCGAACTCCAAGCACCAACGTCTCTCGATTCTCGTTGATGTTATTATAAAGTGCTTTATATTTCGCATCAACCCAATTCGCTGAAGGGTGCCAGACACCATAACCAAAGTACGGGACGTTATAGAGTTTCTCACCGTTGATACTCTCAATTACGTCGCCAACCTGAAGACCGGCTTGTGTGGCGATGCTTCCTTCCGTGATGTGATTCACGATTGTCTCGTCTCCACTGTTTACCCGAATTTCACCGATATCGCCTCTGCCGCTCGGTATAGCATCCGGTCTAACAGTGAGGGTGTGGTGTATGCCATCCCGTTCTACGACGAGTTCAAGGTCCTTGTTAGCCCCCGTGACAATTCGGGTTTGGAACGCAGACCAATGACGGACCGAGTCGCCATTGACTGAAACAAGTGTGTCACCGGGCATAAGTCCACCCGCTGCCCCAGGTCCATCGTCAGCGACCCACCCGATTTGAACTGTCTTTTCCGCAGCGAGCGGCATGCCGGTCAATCCCCCGATTAACCGCGCAGCATCCGCGTTCAGTCCAATAACGAAGATAGACCAATATACGAAAACACCAAACAAAAGATTAACAGCGGGGCCCGCCGCAACAACAAACGCGCGACTGCCGATCGAAGCCCTCGCAAATTCGCCGGGTGCCCCGGCCTGTTCGCTCGTATCCATGCCTTCCATTTCGACATATCCACCAAACGGGAGCAGCGAGATTTTATATTCTGTTTCACCGCGCTGAATCCCGACAAGCTTCGGACCGAAACCGAGAGAGAAGGTACTTACCTTAATACCGCAGCGCTTCGCCGCATAAAAATGACCGAGTTCATGGATGAAGATAAGGAAACCGAGCGGAATCATCGCGAGAAACCCAACTTTGATGTACGGGAGGATGGAGCCAATGAAGTCAACGAAAAATTCCATGTCTATTACCCTTTTTTTTTAGGAGCAAGGTTCTCATGCCTTAACTCATTACTGTTTTGTTATAACTTGTGTGTTTTTTATGAGACCTTATGCAAAATGATGGAATTACGACTTTTACCCCGCGGTAGGGACCCGTTCCCCTTTCCAGTAATGGGTGGGGATCCTGGTTAGAAATCACACGTACCGGGAAATCACGTAAATCCTATTTATATCCATTATAACTCAGAAGTTAATTCCTGAGATCGTAAATCAGGGACATGCCATCGAACCAAGTGACGTACAGGAAGAAGGCAATCAGAAGGACAACGCTGACTTGTTGCACAATCTCCTGTGCCCTTCGAGGCATCGGCTTGCCACGAATTTTCTCAACAGCAAAAAAGAGCAGCTGCCCGCCATCAGCAATCGGAATCGGTAACAGATTGACAATCGCGAGATTGATACTGATAAACCCTACAAAAAAGATGAGGCTGCTCAAACCGAGACGGCTGAATTTACCCGTCATGTGGGTAATACCGACGGGACCGGCGAGGAGTTTTGGTGATACCTCACCGCCTATCAACTGTTGCAGCGTTCTACCGATAGCGGTAAAAGTTAGCCATGTCGCTTCAACACCTTTCCCGAATCCAGTCAAAAGGTTGTATTCCGGCAAAGGTGCTGTTTTCGGAGCCAGTTGCATGCCGCTGAGGGTGGACTGCCACATCAATCCGAACATGACTGCTTCTGGGTCTACCTCTGAACTTTGCGTTTCGCTTGAAAGGGTTACCTGTTTCGGGTTCCCCTCCCGCATCAAGCCGATTTGAACTGGTTGGTCCGCCGCTGCCATGAGTTGCGAGTAGAGTGTCGTCTTATTTATCGACGCTCCGTTAAGCGTAAGCAGCATATCTCCATTCTGGATCCCTGCCTCTTCAGCCATGCTCCCCTTTTGAACACCTGCTATCACCTGCCAATCCACTGGCAGTTGAAGCGTGAAGACCTCATCAGTTCGGCGAATGCCAAGCGTTAATGCCTCTCGATGCTCGTTAATGCTATTATAGAGTGCCTTATATTTCTCATCCATCCAGTCCGCTGACGGGTGCCACACCCCGGAACCAAAGTACGGGACACTATAGAGCCTCTCGCCGTTGATGCTCTCAATAATATCCCCGACTTGAAGGCCGGCTTGTGCTGCGAGACTCCCTTCTTCAATATGACTCACGATTGTTGTGTGTCCACTACTCACCCGAATTACACCGATATCACCTCTAACAGTCGGTATCGCATCCGGTTTAACAAAGAGGGTTTGGTGGACACCATCTCGTTCTACAACGAGTTCCAACATTCTATTTGCACTTGTGAGAATACGGGTTTCGAAGGTAGACCAATGACGGATTAAATCCCCATTGATTGAAACAAGTACATCGCCGGGCATAATTCCGCCTGCAGCGCCAGGTCCATCGTCAGCGACCCACCCTACTTGAACTGCCTCGGACTCACCGATCGGTCTGCCGGTAAAATTACTGATGAGATTGGCAGACCCTCTGTCAAGTCCAGTCGCGAAGACAGCCCCATAGACCAAAACACCAAACAAAAGATTAATAGCGGGCCCCGCGGCAACAACAAAAGTGCGGCTGCCGAGCGATGCACTCGCAAATTCGCCAACGGCCCCCGTCTGCTCGCTTGGATTCTCACCTTCCATCTGGACATAGCCCCCAAATGGGAATACGGAGATTTTATATTCCGTGCCACCTCGCTGAATCCCGACAAGTTTTGGACCGAAACCGATGGAAAAAGTGTTCACCTTGATACCACACCGTTTCGCGGCATAAAAGTGTCCGAGCTCATGAATAAAAATAAGAAAACCGAGAGAAACAATTGCGAGAAACACCGTCCTGAAGTGCGGAAGGACAGAGTTTATTAGATCAATCAAGAATTCCATGTCTATTACCCTTTTTCTTTGTGTGATTTTTTATGAGTGAATTTGCTGTTGCTTTTGCCCACCGATCTGCCTCGAGGATATCCGTGAGTGTTGGCTCTGGAACGACTGTGTGCTTATCCATCACATGCCCGAGGATAACCGGAATATCCATAAACCCGATGTCCGCGTTAAGAAACGCCTCTACAACCACCTCATCGGCACTGCTCAGTACCACAGGGAGCGTGCCGCCAACGTCTGCGGCGGTGTACGCCAGCGAGAGACACGGAAACTTTTCAAAATCAACAGGTTCAAAGTGTAGTGTACGCGCCGCCTGTAGATCCAGCCGTGGTACCGGCGCGGAGAGTCTACGCGGATAAGTTAAAGCGTATTGAATCATAATACGCATATCTGTAGGGCCTAACTGTGCGAGCGTGGAACCGTCTGCCCATTCTACCATAGAATGAACGATACTCTCCGGGTGGACAACAACATCAATTTTTGAGAGTTCTATATTAAACAACCATTTCGCTTCGATGACCTCCAGCCCTTTATTCATCATCGTTGCGGAATCAATAGTAATTTTCGGTCCCATCTTCCAATTCGGGTGCTGGAGTGCTTGTGCTGGCGTTACAGAATAGAGTTCTGCTTTCGGCACCTTTCGGAAGGGGCCGCCAGAAGCAGTAATCAGGAGTCGATGGATCTCTGCCTGTCGGTCGCGTGCGCCTTCCAAACATTGGAAGATAGCACTCATTTCGCCATCTATCGGGATTAAGTTAACGCCATTTGTCTTAACCGCTGCGTTAACAAGCGGTCCCGCCATGACCATTACCTCTTTATTAACGAAAGCGATGTCTTTACCGGCGTTGATCGCTGCTAAAGTTGGTAACAAGCCTGCGCTCCCGCCCATGCCATCCAAAATTTGGGCGGCTTGTGGCATTGTCGCTACGGCTTGAAGGCCCTCGGTACCAGCGAGTATTTCTGTCCCATTGAGGTCCCGAATACGCGCCCGGAGTATCCCCGCCGCAGTCGGTTCATTTACGGCCACCAACGCGGGACGATACCGCCGAATCTGTTGTTCAAGGGTATCAACGTCTCGGTTCGCTGCGAGGCCGACGACTTTAAATTCGTCAGCATGCGTTTCAACAACGCTGAGGGCGTTCTTTCCAATAGAACCCGTACTACCGAGTATGGCGATATGCTTCATTAGTTATCAGTTATCAGTTATCAGTTATCAGTCCCTTTTAAAAATCCGCTCCAACTTGGCGCGCCTCAAGAATTGGTGAATTGTTACATCAAAACCTCCTCACTGAAAACTGAGGGTTCTAAAAGTGTCGCATCAATTCCCAATAGTAGTAAAGGGCAGGCGTGCTAAAAATTAGGCTGTCACATCTATCAATAAAACCGCCGTGTCCGGGAATAACGTCTCCCGAGTCCTTGACCCCAGCAGTGCGTTTCATAAGCGATGCACTGAGGTCCCCAAGTTGTCCGAGCACACTCAACAATAGCCCAATAAAAGCAGCGTTCTCCCAAGAAAAGGTTCCCTTCAGGAGAATGCCCCCCAGCAGCGTTCCGATTAAAGTGCCTACCACCAATCCGCTGATCGTCCCCTCCACTGTTTTGCGAGGACTGACAGGGGTGCCGAGTTTATGTTTACCGAAGGCCCTGCCGACGAGATACGCGCCGGTGTCGCTACACCAAACCGTGCCGCACAAGAAGAAAATAAGATGCATACCGATTGATTCAGCGTTCCGCAGCAAAATGAGATGGTATCCTAATACCCAACCGATTGTTAAAATACCAGTTAATTTCAGCGTGACAGTGATCAACTCACCATCAACTTTCGCTCTAAAGATACTTTCAGCAAAGACGTAAATGAACACGAAAGTCAAGAAACTGAACATTATCGCTGAATCGGATACCGTCTTTGTCAAGGTAGGTAGGAGATACGCTAATAAGCAGAACACACCTGTTAGGAGTGCTGGCATCACAGGATTCAATTTTTCAGTGAAATGCTGCGCCAGACGGCAGTATTCAACTTGCATCATCAACATGGCGACCGATACAAGTAGCAGGTAGAGCCAATCCCCTCGATAGATAATGAGAAGGACTAACGGCACCAGCACAACCACACTCAGGGCTCTCCGCCAAAACATAGGTTCTGTATCCTGTTTTTTTAAATTTCCTTGCGGTTAATCAGGTGGACCTGTTCTTTCAAGGGTTAGCGCAAAGGATCCTGCTTCGCAGTGAGAACCATTACATTACGGACTATAGTTTCTGTGCTAAAAAGCAGCACACAAACGTAGGTTGTAAAGAAATAGAAAGCGGATCTGTGGAGCAACGTTTTCAATCATCAACATCACCTTACGAGACTGCAAAGTAATATAAAATGCCACTTAAGTTTCCAATAATTCCGTTTCTTTCGCCTCCGTTAATTCGTCAATTTGGTTGATATATGTATCTGTGAGCTGCTGCACGGGGTCTGCGGTAGCCTTTCCGCGTTTTTTATCCCCGCCGCGACCTCGACTTTTACCGCCGCCGCCCCCTGAATCACCGTCAAGTTTTTTGACAGCGTCATTGGCATCCCGGCGGATATTTCGAATGGCGACTTTCCCCTCTTCAGCGAGTTTACGTACGACCTTCGTTAACTCAGTCCGTCGCTCTGTCGTGAGTTCGGGGACCAGGATCCGGATAACGTTCCCGTCGTTGCTCGTTGAGAGCCCCAAATCCGAATGGGCTATAGCCTTCTCAATCTCTGTAATTAGCGTCTTATCCCAGGGTTGAATGACAAGTAGGCGCGGTTCAGGTGTCGTAATCGTACCGACCTGACTCAGTGGACTTTTGGTGCCGTAGTAGGTAACAGTAACCTGATCCAATAGTGCCGGTGTCGCGCGCCCGGTTTGCACATGCGACAATTTTGTCGCTGTTACTTCAATGGTTTTCTTCATCCGGGATTCAGTTTCTTGAAATATCTTCTGTTGCATCTGATTTTTTCCCTCTAAGACATCGCGGATACCTGTGGCGCACTAAAAACTCAGCAAGGGTGCTGCCCTTCAATGACAAGGCATCGCGACGGAAGCTGCGCTTCTGCCTCTTAGTTTATCAACATTTAGTCTTATGGCAGCCTCAAGCCCCGACGCTGCTGGTACCATCTCTACACACATTCGAGACTAAATGGTTGTGTATCATTACTGTCCAAGCACATAAAGAACAAAACGTTTAACGACGATATTCTCACCCAATTGGGCGATAGCGTCCTTGACAAGGATCTCAATGGTCTTATCTGTATCGCGAATATAGGGCTGCTGTAGGAGACATGTCTCTGAGTAAAATTTAGAGATGCGTCCCTCAACGATCCGTTCAGCGATATGCGGAGGTTTGCCTTCTTGTTCGGCTTGTGCTTTTAGGATCGCTTTTTCAGTTTCAAGATCCTCGGCAGGTACATCTTCGGATTTAACATATTTCGGTTTAGCGGCTGCCACTTGCATCGCGATCTCTTTCGCCAACGCTTGGAACTGCTCCGTCCGCGCGACGAAATCGGTTTCACAATTCAGTTCGACTAATGTGCCGACGCGACTTCCAGGGTGGATATAGGAGACAATCAGTCCCTCTTCTGCCGCCCTGCTGCCTTTGAGTTCGGAAGCTTTCAAACCTTGCTCCCGTAGTTTCTGAATTGCTACGTCGATATCTCCGTTCGTTTCGGTTAACGCTTTTTTGCATTCCATAATCCCCGCCCCCGTACGCGAACGGAGTTCGCTAACCATCTTTGCTGTAATTGCCATCCATCCTCCTTTGATTGCAGTCTTCAGCAGAAATAGCCGTCAACCATCAGCCGTCAGTAAAAAGACTTTCGGTTAGCCCAAAACCCCCTTTCTGACTGTTCTCACTGCGAAGCATGCTGACTGCTGAAAGCCATTCTTCCGGTAAATATTTATGGCGCGATTGCTAATGAAGAAGCAACCGCGCGCAAAAGTCTCTTATTGGGATTGCCGCCGTGGGGGTCTGCCTCTCCGTCGCTGGCGAGGTGCACGCGTTTGACGTTGCTCACTGTCGCCAATAGCTTCGGGTTCCGCGGACAACTGTGCTTCTTCAAGAATCGCGGCACTCTCTTCCTCATGTCGTTCGGCTTCAAGCACGGCATCTACGGGGCCAGTGGCATCAGGTTGCGCTGCCTCATCTGAGACCTCTGCACCTTCTGATGCACCACCGCGTCCTTGAATGACCGACTCCGCTAAAACGGAGCAGATAAGCCGGATTGAACGGATTGCATCGTCATTTCCGGGGACCGGCAGATCAATCGGGTCAGGATCGCAGTTCGTATCCACAATCGCGATGATCGGGATACCCAATTTATTCGCCTCGGCAATAGCCGTATGCTCTTTACGTGTATCCGTTACGACGACAACTTCAGGGAGCCGCTTCATTTCTCTGATGCCACTGAGGTTATTGTCGAGTTTGCCTTTTTCGCGTCGTAGGCGTATTACCTCTTTTTTCGGCATCTGTTCAAAGACCCCATTTGTCTCATCGGCATCCAATTTATCCAAACGGTTGACACTCCGGCGGATAGTCTGGAAATTAGTGAGCATACCGCCAAGCCAGCGGTGGTTCACGTGGTACATCTCACATCGAACAGCCTCGCCGCGTACAGCTTCCTGGGATTGACGTTTTGTACCGACAAATAGTACCCCGCCGCCCTGTGAAGCGATGTCTTGCACGAACTCTGCTGCGGCTTCAAGCATCCGTAACGTCTTTTGTAGATCAATGATATAGATCCCATTTCGCTCGGCGAAAATGTACTCTGCCATCTTCGGATTCCAGCGACGGGTCTGATGTCCAAAATGAACTCCACATTCAAGGAGTTCTTTCATTGTAACAGCCAAAAAAACCTCCTACGGTTCGCAGAAGCGACACTGCTTCTGCTGGGTTTCTGCGTCCACCTCCTTCACATCTGCATCAGACTCTCAGCACGAGAGAACCCGCTGTGCAAATCGAGAGGTGTGTTGTATTTACAATTAAAGTTTAAACGCCCGATGAACACCTATTCATCGGAATTGATACGAATATTTTACCACAGAAACAGTTGAATTTCAAGTTTAAGTGTATAACACACGTCTGAGATGGATGTCAAGGAAAATTAGTGGTCAGTTACCACTTGTCAGTTATCAGTCATCGCGAGAATAATAGCGAGCAATCAGCAAATGTCGCTTCTACAATGCCTCTGGGAAAATTATAGAATTCGATCGGAGGCTGTGGTATAATTTAAGGGGAGGGAAAAGGTGGAACATCTGATTAAACACATCGCTGCACACTTCGAAACAGATGCGGATGCCCTCAAATTTGAACCGATTCAACACGGCGTGCGACAGAGGCACAACGTCTGCGTTCTGAAATTCGATACTGAAAAGTACCTGCTCAAACAATATGATATGACAACACCTGTCGTCGATGCGGGACACACGCCTTTACAGATTGAAGCGGCTGTTCTCACACTTTTACACGACAAGGGTTGTCAAGTACCTCAACTCATTTGGAAATCAGAACGCCTCCATTCGCTATTATTAGAGTGGTGTGGTGAGTTCACACTTGACGCGCTCGTCCAGTCTCACGAAAAATCTGACCCGTCTATTACCAGACTTCTGTCGACGATACTCCGAGAATTGTGTAAGATTGAGAACTGTTTTACAACGCACGCGGCACAGTTCGCGCCTTATGTCTTCCGTTTTAATGCACAAACAACCCTGCGAGATTTACTGGAACAGGGCAAAAAAGTCGTCGGTTATCTCTCACATCTTAACAACAGCCCGATGTCATCTGCTGAAACAGAGCGGTTCACAGATACATGGAACATGTTTGCGAACCGTTTACAGCATGCGCCGACAACACTTGGCAACTTGGACAACAACGCTCGGAATATCGTCATTCGGGACGTATCTCCGTTCTTTATCGACTTCGCGAGTATCGGTTGGAATTGGCAAGCGATGCGCCTTGTGCAGCTATTCAATAGTATTGGTGCCTTCCTCGTTTCACCGCTTGAAACCGGCAATTTCATTTCCCTCTTAGACAGAGAACTTGTCAATACCTATGCCGAGTGGGTAAGTACACACCGCGAAACTTGTCCACCCGCAGAGGTCGCGGCGCGTGTTGACGGTCATCACCTATTGTTCTACCTCTCGGTTATCCATCAACTCTTGCGGGCTATCGCGCAGCCCGAAGCCACCGAAAGCAGGATACTCCTTGAGGCGTGGGGCGATGCACAGGCGAGATTCCAAAGCGCGCTCACACATGTTACTGATATTCATCTAAGCGACGACATTTGCACAAATCGGATACGGGAGATGATAAGCGGTTTTTCTGCCTAAGGCGGTAACCGAGAACTGAATGGCTCTGTGCGCCTGTCTGATGAAGGTTTAAATATAATCAGGCTTTACTTCGGGGCCTCACCCGTTACTGGGAAGGGGGACGGGGTAATATTGCTTTGCAGTGAGGATAAACAGGTGGCAACTTGCGTTATGGTATCAGTTCTTACTCTTAGCATTCTCAAGGACTGTACCCACAAGTTTTCCGAAAAACGCCTGAATTTCCGGTGTTGACGGCTTTTTTTCATTAAACTCGGTCTGATACGATTTTAGCACCTCATAGAGTGATGTCAGGTTAACCTGCCGTCTCTGAATCGCTTCACGGACGCGTTGAAAGTTTTCAACAATCTGTTCCTCTGGAATGCCGTCAGGTCTTTGGTCCTCTGACTTAAGGTGTTTTTCGACGCTGTTCAGGGCGCGTTCTGCCATCCAATGGTATGCGCCCTCAGGTCCTCCGACCTGGCGGTAGATTACAACTGCAGCGATCAAACTGACGCCTACAATCAGTAATAAAAAAGTCAGAACTCGCCTATAGCAGCCACTTAGTTTTCTGCTTATTATATTCGCCATACGTATTTTTTAGTTCGGGACCTCCGTGAGGTTCATAGATTTGTATTTTTTATAGGACTTACGGAAATTATAGTGAAATCTTTCCCTCACGTATCGTTAGTGCCGCCTTCAACTTTTGATTCCCGATAAATTTTGTCCCGTGCGCGTCAAAGTATTCAAATTCACCTTCAAGGACTTCAAATACCGCAACATCTGCGACGGTACCGACTTTCAGATTACCGAGCTGCGCCTCACGTTGAATAGCCTTCGCGGCACTGAAGGTCGCTTTGTCAATCACTTCTTCAAGGGACAAACCTAAGTGCATCAATTTCGATAGTGTTGTCGGTAGATCGTAGACGGGACCGTTGATGTTTCCAGTGTGAAGGTCGGTGCTGATAACATCGGAGATAAAACCCTGTTCGATAGCACGTTGGGCAATTTCATAATGAAAACTGCCAGCCCCATGACCGACATCAAAGATAACACCGTCTTCGCGCGCCTTCCATGCCTCGGGGAGGACCCTACCTTTTTCGTCAACGATATTATCACCGTTGCCTTGGAAACAGTGCGTAATCACATCACCGGGACGCAGTAATTTCAAAATATCGGGGAGCGGCACCCCGGCACCGATATGGCACATCACAGATGTTCCAGCGCGCTCGGCGGCTTGGATAGCAAGCTTCAACGGTTCAACACCGTTATCACCGACCTGACCTTTCCCTTGACGTACTTTCACTCCGATGGTGATGTCGCGATGCTGTTGTAATGTTTCCGCAACGCGTCCGGGATCAGCATAGGCTATATCAAACATTTCGCCCACAGGCCCGTAGACGAGCCCAATGCCTGAGATGTGAATGTAGGTAAGGATATTTGTCTGCGCGGGTTCGGCAATGAATTCTCGGAAACCGGGAAATGTCACCCAACTCGGGCTCCCGGCATCCACAACTGTGGTAGTCCCTGCCATCGGGCAGACGGTGTCGGGTCTAATGCCCCATGTTGTTACACCATAATAGACGTGTGTGTGGATATCAACGAGCCCGGGTGTTACGCATTTATCTTTAACAGAGACGGTCTGTGTCGCTGCAGTATCGGGAATGTCGGGTTCAATTGATGCGATAACACCGTCAACAATTGCGACATCTCGCACAGCATTCAAACCTTGCGCGGCATCAATGACAGTGCCACCTTTCAGTAGGATGTCATATTTCATTTTAGTTATAAGTTTTCAGTTATCAGTTATCAGTTACAAGATGTTTTTGACGATATTAATATCCTCTTTAATCAATGACTGACACTTGACAACCAAGCATCCATAAGGTTGAGCCCCGGAGATCATCTACAGTAAAGTTAGACACCGCGTTTATCACCCCAAATATCGACATGTACACGAGGCGAGTAGCGATATCCGTTCTCTTTGCAGAGGTTGACCAGCCATTCTTGTTTCTGTTGTAGCACGGCAGACGTTGTGCCTTGCGGCATCAGCAGAATCGTCTCGGCAGGGATACCGATTTCTGTCTGTAGCGTCTGGATCTCAGTCAAATCTTCAGGCGTATCTACGACAAATTTCACTTGGCACGGATAGGCATCCAAAAACTTACGGATAACCTCCGGACAGATGCGTTCGCGTTCGTGCCGTTTGAAAAAGCGATTATCTTCCGATGGATTGGAGTTCCGTAACTTCGGACTCATTGAAATGAGATGCGCTGCAACCTCCGCGAACAGTGTAGCGTTCGTTTCAATCGTAATGTGGTGTCCCCGTTTATCGAGTTCATGACAGAGTTCCATCAACTCTTTAGGTTGAATAAAGGGTTCACCGCCAGTGATAACAACATGTTTACACCGGTAACGCGTGATCGCAGTAACGCTTTCGGCAACGGTGATGTCCCGATCTTCGGGTTCCCAAGATGTGTAAGGCGTATCACACCAAACACATCTCAGATTACAGTAACTCGTTCGGAAAAAAACAGAGGGAACACCGATGAGTTGCCCTTCACCCTGAATGGTATGAAAGAGTTCGCTGAATTTCATGGTACCGCTTGCGCGGCTTTAGTTTGCCGACGCTAAGCCTCAATGAGTTCGATTTGAACGTTATCGGGTCCCTTGAAAAACGCCATCATTAACCCGTTGGGTTTCAGGTCTTCGAGTTCCGCGCCTTTTGCTTGGAGTTTCGCGACCTCTGCGTCCAAATCCTCTACGGTGAAAGCGAGTTGGTAGACACCCCAGCGTGGATTGCCGCTGGTGGCTTCGACTTCCATATCTCCAAACTTAGGGGATAGAAAAATCCGTTCCCCACCGATTTCCATTCGGACAATTTTTAAGCCGCGGACCTCAACGGTTTCATCAACTTTGCCATCAAACATCTCTTCATAATAACGAACTGCACCCTCTAAATCTTCACAACGAAGATGAACGTGGTGAAATGTAACTGCCATTGTCAAAACTTCCTTTCTTTCCAAAATGCCTCCGATAAACGCGCAAGGCAAAAAATGATACAAGATACAGAATTATCACATAATCTGTTGATTGTGTCAAATTGTTTTTTGGTCCAGTTGAATGTTACATTCCAAAAAAATACCGAGGTACAACGAAGCCATTGTTTCAGGATGCGCGCAAATATTGCGCGTATCTATTACAATTTTTGCGCGTTGGCAACAGATAGCGGATTCCAGACAGGCTCTGTTTCTTTGATGAAATTCTTTAGAAAAAGGCGACACACTCTTGATGAACTTAGTCAGTGCCTATGTTTTAAGCGATTGATGGTGCAAATTGTCTCCGAATCTCAACGGGTTTGACACAAATATTTGCTTTTGGAAGCATTGGCATAAAACTTGCTCACTCATATACTGATGTGATTCAATTTTATCTCAAGGAAGTGTCATGCAGGTGTGTTTAACTTTTTGAAGGTAACGAATACCTAAATTGAACGTTAGATAGTATAGGAATTTAGCAGAGAAGTGGATTGATACCTCAAGTGTTTTAGTAAATGGAATAAAGAGAAAATTATGGCAGCTAAAATTCGTAAAAGAAATGGCATCACGATTTTGGAACCCGGCGGCAAAATGGTGGAATCCTCCGTCCCCGAATTACGGGAAGTAATCTTACCAGAGATAGAGGCTGCCGATGCTCCACACATTCTCATCAATTTTGAGCATGTCAATAGGATGGATAGCTCAGGCCTCGGTGCCCTTGTGGAGGTACGGAGCCTTGCATCACGCAGAAATGGTCGTATCGGGGTCATCAATGTTAGTCAACAGATCAACGATCTGATTGTTCTCAGCCGACTTGTTCGGGTCTTTGAGCATTACGACAGCGAAGATGCCGCAGTTTCTGGATTATCAATCTGAAACCGACAGTTTCTGGATAGTGTCTGACTCAGGTAACAAACACCTAAAAGGAGAAAATTATGGCAACTGAGATTCGCCAGCAAGATGGCATCACAATTGTGGAACCGAATGGAAAAATAGTTGGACCCTCTGTATCCGAATTACGGAAAGTAATCTTGCCGGAGATAGAGGTTTCCGAGGCACCACGCATTCTCATCAATTTTGAGCACGTCAATATGATTGACAGTTCAGGGCTCGGTGCCCTTATGGAGGCACGGGCACTCGCTTCACGAAAGAACGGTCGTATCGGGGGCACCAATGTCGGGAAACACATTAGAAATCTGATTGTTCTTAGCCGGATCGTTAGCCTCTTTGAACATTTTGATAACGTGGCTGATGGCATTTCCGGGTTATCCACCTAAACCCCGGAATTTTGTGTCGAAACTCAAAAAGGGATGTTTTAGCATCCCTTTTCTAAATGACAACAAATTTTATAGGACTTACGCATTTTCTCTTACAGTCCCCCTACCCCCCTGATACGGGGGGATATGGGGGGTGTTTTTGCTGGGGTGTTTCTTATAGGGGATTTAGGGGGTTAAATCAGTAAAACATACCGTTTCCCCATTCAATTTGCGTAAGTCCTGTTTTAGTAAATTCAAAAAACGAACTTTTCTGAACAGGAACTGACTAAAGTAAACGAACATTTAAATTGAACGTTCAATTGTGTAAAATTCAAAAGAGAAGTCAACTAATTAGGACTTACGTATTTCCCCTTAAAGTCCCCCTGATAAGGGGGATTTAGGGGGTTAAATACACCGGAATTACTGCTTTTTGCATAAGTCCTACTAATATTTCAAAATACCCATCAAAAAAGCAAAAAACAAAAAAGGAAAAAATCATGATTACTAAAATTCGCGAGCAAAACGGCATCGCAATTGTGGAACCCAGCGGAAAAATAATCGGAACCTCAGCATCAGAATTATGGGACGCGATTTCACCACAGATAAAGGCTTCTGATACACCTCGCATCCTCATCAATTTTGAACATGTCAATAGAGTTGATAGTTCAGGCCTCGGTGCCCTCATGATCGCCCGTGCTGCTATAGCACGAAAGAAAGGTCGTGTTGGGGTCATCAATGTCAGCAAACATATCAATAACCTGATTGTTCTTAGTCGGCTCGCGAGCCTCTTTGAACGGTTCGACAGCGAGGACGCTGCGATTTCAGCATTAGCAGCCTAAAACCGAAAATTCTGGGCATTTCATAAGGGGGTGGTTTTACCACTCCCTTTCATTATTATTAAGCAAAATGTAAAACATCCCGCGTTGTTGTGTCGCAACATAAAGCCTATCTCGATCAACAACAAGTGAAAGCACTCTACCCGGAACGCCCGAAGAAACCTGTTCGCAACCGCTATTAACATTCAAACGATAGACATCTCTATCACTCGCACCATAGACTGTGATATCGTCTACAGCAAATCTGTCTATGATGATTTCATCGGTGACCACGCGCCAGTGTGTCCCAGTTTCGGATGCCAAAACCCCTTTGTCCGTTGCGACGTAAACCGTTGGCCCCGCAAAGACGATCTCCTTGAAATAGATAAGCGAACGTGGAAGGTTTGGTGTAACGTCTCTCCAACTGTTTCCACTATCAAACGATTGGAATAACTTGCCATCCTGTCTACCCACGTAAACAGTTTCTCCTGAAACGGATAGTTTGAATCCATTTTTCACACCTGCGTCAAGCCGGTCGTCTGTATCTATCAACCCTGTGTCTTTCCATGCCAAATCGCCGAGTTTCCATTTGAAGAGCCGATTCTTGTATTCCGCGTAAAATGTCTCGCCACTAACTGCAAATGCGCCAACCATGCTACGTTTTCTACGGCGCGATATGTCTGTCAAATTGTCACCTTTTATAGGATTTTCAGATAAATAAACCCGTTTTGATGCAGCAAACTGGACTTCCATTTCAAAAGTGGGTACGCCTTGAATTGGAACTAACACATTATCATCGGATAAACGGAAAATAGATAGTTTGTTTTTTTCAGCAGCTGTAACCGCGTAGAGAACGTTGCCAGCAACCACTAATTCTGAATTAAAATGAAAATTACCGTGAGGTGTTTTATTTTTTCCCAGATCAAGTTCTCCCTCGTCGGAATCAATCCGAACGGTTATCCACGATTCGCCACCATCAATTGACTGAACGACATCCGTACCGGTGTGTACATAAAGCCTGTTATTGAAAGCAGCCAAGCCTCTTATCCGTGTGCCTATCATCCCATCCATAAATAGATGCCACGATTCACCGGCATCAATTGTTCGATGAATGCCAAGTGATCGAACTTTGTAAAACGTGTGCGCGTCCACTGCTACAACAGGAAAAAGGCTCAGTTCTAACAAATTACTATCAAACCCAAGGTTTGCCCAAGTTTGCCCTCTATCTCTTGAGCGGAATCTGTTAGAACCAAATACTAAAAGTGTTTCATCCATAGCCGAAAGCCTTATGCCGGTTGGCATTCTCAAAAACCGGGATCCGTTTGTCGGCGTTATATCAATCCATGACACCCCTAAGTCAGTCGAGTGGAAAATTCTGCTTGAACTTGGGTTGTTAACGTGTACGACTCCGTCTACACTCCTTAACCCTGATTTAAGGTCTTTCGAGGTAAAAACGTTGGCACCCATCCCAACATAGAGATTTTCTTCAAACACTGTCAAAGTCTGAACAGCTTTGGACCTAGCCACCGGTAATTGCTCCCATACACCTGAATTGAGACGGTAAAGACCTTTATCGGTACCAGCAAACACCGTGCCTTCAATCGCAACCACTGCGGAAATCGTTCTATTTACCAATCCATCATTGAGAAGGACCCACTGCTTGTCAGCATCTGCGTACCGGAATATGCCCTTGTTTTCAAGAGCGATATACATCGTAAAACCTGTTTGCAAACCGGATCCTTGTACTTCATTCGTGACGATGAATCCAATAGCATCTCCAACAGGACGCGGGCAAAACGCGTTCCATGTCTCGCCGCTATCGCTTGAAGCCAATATCTGATCCCCAGAAACGATATAGATCGTATCCGCATGTTCTGCCATAAGGGTTCGCAATGTTTTGATCGGAACACCAATATCAACAGGCATCCACACAGTCGTATTCGCTGCTAATCTGTAGACACCTGTCACCGGTGAACAAGCGTAGAGCGTCCCTTCAGATGTAGCAAATATATCAGTTACAGGACCCCCTTGCGGCCCCGTTACTTGCGTCCACTGTGTTCCAGCAGATCTCAGTAAGTCCTGAGATGCATTAGACCCCAGAACTGACTCAGAAATCTGTCCACCAGCACCGGTGTTTCTTCCAGTAGTGACAACACGCCTTACCTGATTGTGTACAGTCGGTTTGATATTGATATCACGGACAACAGGTGCATCAATAATTTCAACCGTCGGTTCAGATCTCGCCTCAAAACTATATGGCTTCTGAAAGCGGGTGAGGTATTGATTGCTCAAACCTAATAAGAGTAGCGTCACCAAAACTGCAGCTGCACTAAAAGCCGCCCACGGTAGTAACGGTTGCCCAGTCGAAGAAGGTGTCAGTTTCACGTCGGCAACTTGCTGCATGATGTTCTCCGTTAGACTGTTAGGTAATTGGACACTTCCGAGTATCTCTTGAACTAAGAGTTCTTCATCCTGTTGCAAACGCTCTCGCGCCCGCCGAAGTCGACTTGTAATCGTGTTCACTGATACACCCAAAAAATTACCAATCTCTTTCGCTGTCATTTCACCGAGATAGTAAAGGGTTACGACGGTGCGTTCACTTTCCGGCAGTTTTTCTAAAAACTTTCTCACGAGCTCATGGCGATACTCATCCGCCTCTTCTTGGCGTTTCTCCGATACATAATGTGAATAAGACGATTCCTCCACTTCGACCATAGATACATCCTCCAGCGATTCTATCGCTGATTTGTTCTTTTTCAGCCAAGTATTACACAGTCGATTTGTAGTGACATAAACCCATCCAGAAAACTGACGCGGATCTTTTAGTTTCGGGAGATGCTTGTATATCCGCAGGAAAACATCCTGAGTAATTTCTTCAGCAAAATGAAAGTCATCAAACCGTCGCCATGCAAGCGCGTGCACACTCTTTTGATACTTTCGCACCAAAGTAGTGAATGCCTCGTCGTCACCCGACAAAACTCTACGGATCAGTCGAACATCATCTTCTACCATCGAAATTCACCATCACGAACAAATTTAGCAATGTGTTAACAAAACAATATTATAATAAACAATTGGGCACGGTAAATGACATTATACGTCTAAGCGGAAGAACTTCAGAAACGCCACAGTTGTTAAAACGATCGCGAAAACACAGAGCAACAGCACGTCGAACATAGAATACTCCAATGCCTCTTTTAACGAAGATTCTGTTAAGTCTGGAGCCGGCGGGATTTTCTCTGCTCCTGATTTAGAAGAAGCTGCGGAAGGATTGAGACGAGCGATCGCACGTCCTGTCAAGTGTCCCACCTCCGCAAGGGCATCATCCGAAATATCCTTGAAATAGTCTTGATCCAGTTGATTATAATAACGGTTACCCGTTTGAAAGTATGTATCTCGTTTTAGTTTCCCAGTCTGTGCTAAATTCATAGCAAGGTAGAGTAAAGAAGAGGTCGGTGTGATTCGCGAAAACGTCTTGCCCAGCTGCTCCTGTCGGTTCTGTTCACGCTGATACGCCCGGTCAATCTTGTCCGATTGGCTCTGGAATTTTTGCCGGTACTCTTCCTCAATAGGGGCCCTGAGCCCAGCCAATTTCCTCTGGATATCCTCTGTCAGGCTAAATTGGCCTACACCCAAGACTTCAAGCATTTTTTTGTTAATGTTTTCCTGCTTTTCTTTCAAGAGATCGTTGCGAAGTGCTGATTTTTCCATATAGACGCTCTGCTCCGTTCGGGTGGGGACGATGATTTTCGCTGTGAGGAATCCAACGCGCGGTAAAATCAACACAGCAAATACCCAGATGCTAAAAGCAACAATGAGTGCTGTCTTCGCATTGTCAAAGTAGGTGGAAATCACCGTGCCTATCGCGAAAAAAACCGCAATGTAAAGCAACGCAGCAAGTGTTAAACTGACCACCCTCGGAAAAATAGCAGGCTCACCCAACGGAAATCCTTGCCAGACAAGCAGCAACAAACCTAATAAAAACGATACCAAAAACGGAACAACGAACACAAAATAACCACCTATTAGTTTTCCCAACAAGAAACGATCGCGCGGGATCGCATTCGCTAAGGTTAGACGAATCGTCCCTGTCTCTCTTTCGCCAGCGACAGCATCAAACGTAAACAGCAGCGCAAGCAGACTGAAAACAGTGCTAACAATAAAAAGAAAATCGAGATGTCCTAAAGCATAGGAAAGGGGTGTTTGTGTAAGCCCCGTGGTACTTTGTCTTATACCGTTGCGTGTCATTCCGAGATAAGTGGGTAGTGCTTCTTCTAATCCACTTGTGAAAACACTCAAGGGTGTCGGTTTGAGGAAAAGTTTGGAAATTTCCTTGTCTGGATCCTGTGCGTCTGGTGGGTTCTCTTTGGCTTCAGTACTCGCGCGTTTGACCGCTTCCTGATAGTCCACCTGATTTTGCCGATAATGCCGATAACTGATAAAAAAGGTAAGCGGGATCAGCAAAACACACATCAAAAGCAGCGCGACAAACCGCACACTTAGGATATGGTGCATAATCTCTTTTTGAATGAGCGTCATCAACATCTAACATTCTCCTTTTCACAGACGAGATTCCCAACCATAACTTCGCTCCTAACATCGCTCTGAACACCTGCACGGACAGACGGTCGCGTTGTCCTCTTACTTTTCAGACGCAATTAACTTTTCAAGCTTTCGCGAGACGCTTTCTGGATCGAGGTCTACAGACACATCTTTGACAACCAGTTCTGGATTTAAAATCAGCGTTACCAGTTCCTTATCGGACTCCGATGCTTCCCTTTTAAGGAGGGTCCGTATCTGGTCGTTTTTGTCAATCCAGATAGGTGTTGAAAGTTGGTGTTTATCCTTGAATGCTTCAATTGCTTTCACAGAATCATTGGGACTAATGCCAATCGCTTGCAACACAGAGGCATCATAGTTTTCAAGCTGTTTCTCCAATTGTTTTAACTTCGGTCCATAGGCATCAGAATTGATTGAAAAGATATGTAAGAGGATGAATTTGCCGCGAAATGTCTCTAACTTGACAGATTTCCCCGAAAGATCGCTTAACCCAACACCCGGCATGGGTTTACCCAATAGATGTGACAACGCCGCGGCTGTGGACGTTGGTGATGCTGACCCTAATTGCTTAAGAAGCGATTGCCCCTCTGGTGATTCAAGAAACGCTTCGCCAAATTGTTCTTTTAACTGCTCGTGTAAGTTGTTGTCCGACGGGGAAACTTTCAGAATAGTAGTACTTGGGACCTTTGGACGGTTTTTAAGAAGATCCTTTTCCATTTGCTTCCTGACTTCCGGAGGTAAATCCGCTGACAGTTCAGTATTTATAGGAATGCTTTGTGTCATCTTTACGGTGCTGTTATTATAGATAACGCGTTGCGGTCCATTCCGATAGATTTTCCCACTGACACTCAGATTCAGCAAGTGGTGTTCGCATCGAACGACAGCAAGCATATCACCTTCGACTTCCAACAGAAATTGCTGACCCATCTTCTCAGAGGGACGAATTTCATAGAGATAACTACACGGTAACCTTGGGTCCGACCCATCTTCTGTTAAAACGCCAGGTTTACCATTCGTTGCGTCTGCAGGGAAAAGCAGCACTGTTTCGTTAAGATATTTTGGAGAAAGCCTTGAAAGCCATTCTACATCTTCATTAGTATCAGCACGATAATTTTTGCGAGCAAGGTTTATCTGCCTTAAATTCTCTCTGCATTTTTCAATCTCTTTGGAATCTTCAGAAGTATGTTTTTCTTCAGGCGAGGCTAACTCGTGAGGATAGGCATCTGCCAATAGAAATCGGTTTAAACGAACTAATGCCTCTCCACTTTCCGGATTCTGCCTAAGAAGCAGTTGGCTCTGTTCGCTAAGCTCAATATCCACAAAACTTAGGGCATCGTAGAGCGAACCGGCTTGAAGAAGCCGATTCAAATTTACAATCAATGCTTTCTGTAGATATGGAGACGGACGACTTATACCATCATATTTTTCTAAAAGTTGCTGTGTCTCAGCAGACAAATGTCCAGCTATATATTGGGATATGACAGCACGCGTGTCTTGGAGTTTCACCGCCAAACTGCCTACATCTTTGATATCCTTTGCTTCAAAAAGGAGTTGACCCGTATCGGCGCGTAGAACACCCTGAATGCCCACAGTTATCAATAAAGTTGCAAGCAGAAAGGTTATGATTCGACCAGATAGTAGAGATTGGCGGTCAAAAGCCTTCAATCGTAAAATTATTTTTAACATACTTAAAATCTCCATGTGCATAGGATGCTTATAGAACCGAAATAAAACCAGCAAGTTGCTACAATTTTCAACTGGATTTCTGCCGTAACACTTCTCAAAAGTGTGTTACCGCGTTACACACTGTTTACCGAGACAAGTTTCAAAAGACAGGACTCTAAAGAATTTGAATGCCAAGGATCTTGTAGAACCCACATATATTCTACTTTCAATAAGGAGTTTGACTAAATAATATCAAAACCAACCAGAAATAGAACGTAAATGTTGGAAATCTTCCGATGTCGAAAATCGGTATATCCCGTGTACAACCCACAACTCAGAACCGCAAAAAATATAATTCTTTCATGGGTTAAAAACTGAAAAATATCAAGACTCATATTTTTTTCAAATTATGTCTAAATCACTTTACTTTTAAAGACTGCATTTTTGAGCGAAATTCGTGCATAATATAAAAAAAATGAAATTTACGTATAATTCTCCAAATCGCGATCTACCCCCCCCCAAAAAAACGCTAATTTTGGATTAAATACGCCAATAAATCTTATTTTTTTCGATTTTTCTAAAAATTTTTCGATTTTTCTAAAAATTTTGCACCCTTTTTACTAACGAAATGCGTCATTAACAATTGAAAGCCTCGCTAATCGGAAAATAGACTTGAACAAAAACAGATGTCCGTAGCGTTTGTCTTACAAAAGGATTGGTGAGTTGAACGGCAGGGGTTGATTCAAAGGTGAATATTTATGAGATACTTTCCAAAAAAACGAACTTTTTTTGATCGTATCTGACTAAACTATCAAATAAGCAAATTGAAAGTTCAAAAAATTTAGAGAAGTGAATTGACAACTTTAATATTTTAGAAAAATTAAAAGGGAGTAAATCATGACCACTAAAATTCGTCAACAAAACGGCATCACAATTTTGGAACCCAACGGAAAACTAATGGGACCCTCTGTATCCGAATTACAGACAGCCCTTTCGCCGCAGTTAGAGACAGCTGATGCCCCTCGCATCCTTATTAATTTCGAGAACGTCAATAAAATCGACAGTTCAGGACTTGGTGCACTCATGGGAGTCCGTGCTGTGACAGCACGAAAGAAAGGGCGTATCGGGGTTATCAATGTCAGTAAACAGATCAAAAATCTGGTTGTTCTCAGTCGGCTCGTTCGGGTCTTTGAACATTATGACAGCGAGGCTGCTGCGGTTTCGGCACTATCCGTCTAAAATCCAAAATCTTTAGAACTTCAAACGGGGATGGTTTTACCATCCCCGCTTTTTTTTTCAGCAATTAGCCATCAGCGGTCAGCAGTCAGCGAAAATCGCGACTGGGAAGTTGCTCCTACAGCAAAGAGATTATGTCGGTTGACAAACCACTCCAACGCTGTTATCATACCTCAAATTACCCATCAAATTGAAACATAGGGGCATAACATGCTGTTGGAAAAATGGACGACGCTCCGAACTGAACATATCCAATCACTGGCAGAAGAACTCGCGAGGCAGCAGATACCTCTCATTGTGCAACTTGAACCGATAGCGGATTTTGAGGAGCTGCTGACCTTCTCGGAAGCGAACCCGACACCGGTTGAATTTACGCCACAACATCCGGCATGGCGGTTGGAATCCGTCGCGGCGCGTGTCATTGAGGGGATCGCAGCCGCTGCGCATGAACCGCTGACCGAGTTGGGATACCGAGAACTTGCGCGTATCCTGTTAGAACATACCGTTTATCTCTACGCCTATCCGGATGGTGAACCGCGTCCGAGACTTGAAGCCGGGAGCGCATTGGCATTGGTGGGTGGACTCTGTGCGTCGCTTCCGCAGTCCGAACTCTGGCGACTCACTGGATTTGGAAGGGTTTCCACAGCACTTGCGGAGGTTACTCCCGCACCGACAGATTCGTATCTTACCCTACCTATTGATGTCGCCTTCTCGCTTGCTAACGAATGGAACCTTCCGATTCTGGCATCTGCAATTGACACTTATAACACTGTTCTCAAGCCGGATTTTACACCGCAAAACTGTTTTGATCTACCCCTCAGCGACAGCGATTTTTTTGATGCCCTCAACTTGGATTTTCCGGGAATGGAAGCCGTGAACGCTGCGGTCCTCACAGACGATATACCTACCGCAAAAACCGCTTATACCGCCTTTCGTCACCAGTTCCTAAAAAATTTTGTAGGAGGCGATGCCCCCCTATTAGAACGCTCTGACACCTACGCCACAGCCAAAACCTATCTTGAGTGCCTGCTACGGTTGTCTATCCATCCGACTCCGGCTATCACAGCAACTACGGAAATCGGTATCGCAGCGCACCTGTTCCCAGAATATCGCGGAAGTGAGCAACTTCATAAACTGGCACTGCATCGCTTCAAGTGGGTCTCCGACGCGTTCTTCCACACTGATGGGTTTCATAAAGACCGGACACTCCGGGCACAAACTGAGGCAATCGCGGATTTCGCGAGATTCCTCCGTTTTCCGTCTGACGAGCAAACTAAAGAACTACGAATGTTGCTTGAAAAACTGATAGCGACATGCATCCATTTGAGTCAGCCCGATCGTTCGTTCCCACCCCTCGGTCCGCTCCCCGCGCCCAACTTTGATGCCGTCGAACTCTGCGCCATCGCCGATAGCAGCTTCAAGTATCCTGACACGACATCGTACGCGCTCCCTGAAACCGGCTGTTACATCATGAGAGACAACTGGAAACCGGACGGACAATACCTCTTCTTTGATGCACAGCCAAGGGGAGAATCCAACAACACTGACATATCAAGTCTGGTACTCTATGCACACGGACGACAATTGACAACAGGTTCAGCCCGTATGCTTGGTCCGACATCAACAGTCCCTGATGGGCTTGATACACAATGGATAACAACACCTACTTTTGATTTCGTCGAACAATGGTGTCAAACTGCAGCTGCGCACCACAAACGCGGCATCTTCTACCTTAAAGGCGAATACTTTATTTTGCACGACCTCGTGTTAGGTACAGAAGCGCAGACACTGGAGCAGACTTTCCATCTCGGTGGTGGGATAGATACTCAGATCAACACTGATGCAGGATATACTTGGACTGAAGACGCACGCCGTAGCAACCTCTTTATTGGTGCAACCGATACGACAGACCTGACGGTAGCGTTAGCGGAAAACAGCATTATCTATCAACGTAACAGCAAACCACCAGCAGTCCTGAACACACTCCTTTTTCCGATGAAACCTGGGGTCAAAGCACACCCCACTATTTCTGACCTTGAAGTTCGCACGGATGCCGATGTTTTGGGGACAGGTTTCACGCTTGCGTTGCCGAACGCGACAGACACGTTCCTAATCTCTGACGACGGCTTGGCAGAGATGTCCACTGAAGATATTCGGTTTGTTGGGGAATATCTGTTCTTACGGAGAGATGCATCTGGTGATATTCAATTCATTATGCTGAACGGACGGTTTCTAAAGGTGGGTCCGAAAGTTCTTTCGGATTTAGATGAACCGCGCGAAAGTTATGTGCAGATGTAGATAGAAAGGGATGGACACGGTAATTTTCCGAACATATCAGGTTGTGAGGAGATGCGATGGTGTCAAATATTCCTGTGGTATTGTCCGTTCTCTCGGTAGATATATTGCGACAGAAATACCAATGCCGTGCAAGTATTTGCACATCAGCGGTCCCACATCTTTCCAGTCTAATCCACCTAATCCGCATCCAAGAGCTGGCATTGCAAGGGATTGAATGTCTTGCTTTTTAAAATTACGCCGCACCCAATCTAACCCACCTTCGATGTCTTCCAAACGTGAGTTTTCTCTCCATTTCCGCTTTGTTGCAAAAAGCAGAAACCATTTTACAGCGTTAGGTGTAGTAAGATCGGCACCGAAGTCTGCCAATTCTTCATCCAACGAGCCTTCGCGCTTGTAGAGATATGGTCTTTTCTCGGTGACACGTTTTGGTCGGCAAGCATCCTGATATGCTACGTAGACATCGGGGAATTGATACTTGGCACGCGAGGCTAACCCCTTGCCCATAACCCCTTGAAGATTAACACTAATTGTTAAGGTCTGTAGATTAGAGAAAAACATGTCGCCATTAATTACTGAAATGTTGTCTCCAATTTTATCTCGACTGTTCGGTTGGAAGAACATCTTAGGTTCTGGAATGACAGAGATTGAACGGGAACCAACCTTTTCGGATACGCTCACTCGGATCTCCTCGTCAGCAATATAAATTGAATTAATGAATTCCGGACTAATGCTATTGGGGACCAAACATTCTGTCATGATTTTACGTTTTGATCCGTCAAGATTATTCCACCACTCGTTCTGGATAATTTTCCATTGCTGCCCAAGCATTTTCAAACCGTCGGAGGGAAAGTAAAATTGAGTTGGATCATTGGCGGCATTGCCATCTATAATAAAAACACCAGGTGCTTGTAAAATTTTTTTAGTAACACTAATAACAGCTAAACCCTTGGCTCCTTTTTCATGAACGACGCGATACATCATCGGATTGCGTGGCTGAAAATAGAGATTCGCATAACTCCATAGGCTTTTTTGATCGGGCGTGTTTTTCCCTCTTCTTCTGTTAACAATGTCTGTGTTATAAATGCGAGTAGGTTGTACCCCTTCTTCTTCAATTCTCTCGTGAGAAAGAATTCCTCTTTCAAGAATAGAAGGCAGATTGTCTATATGCGTGATGTAATAGAGGTTTTTTATATCCAAGTTTCGCATGGTTACACCTCATTCCAACTTAATGAAGGTACTGCCCATCAGAAAGTGCTATATCGTATTCGTGATAGCACCCACACGCTAAAGCGTGGGGCTTCGGCTTCGTAGCGACCGCGGTTTTCTCAAAGAGACAACCGTCTGACTGTCGCTCCACCCGCAGGCATTTCCCCCATATCCTCAAAAAGATGGATATGAGGCATATCACGCTTAGGTCGTGGCTATCCCTGCCCGCAAAATGTTTAGCGCAGCGTTGATGTCTCGGTCGTGGTGAGAACCACATTTAGGACATATCCACTGTCTATCTGAAAGTGTTAGGTTTTCGTTATGATACCCACAATCGCTACACGGTTTTGTGGTAGGCGTCCATTGATTGACTTGGCGGAAATCACGCTTATGTTTACTACACTTATACTTCAATACCTCAACGAACTCGTAGAAGGCAAGGTCAGAGACTTTACGTCCCCACAGGCGTTTCATACCGTCAAGGTTCAAGGTCTCAAGGACAATCGTATCAAACCTCTCGCAAAGTTCGCTGGCGAGTTGCCAGTGAAAGTCTTTACGTTGGTTACTCATCTTCCGATAGAGGCCTGCGATCTGTCTCACACACCGCCACCAACGGTTAGAACCTTTTTGCTGACGGTTCAGGGCTTTGTTGAGTTTGCGAAGTTCGTCCAAGGACTGTTTCAAAGGTTGTGGGTGTTGTTTCTTTTCACCCGTGCTTAGTGTTAAATAGGCGTCTTTCATACCAAAATCTGCCCCAACGCTTTGACCTGTTGTCGGCAGGGGGCTAAAATCTCTATAGGTTGTTGTGATACAAAGCCAATACTTACCGCAACTGTCGCGTTTGATGGTAATACGACTGATAGTCCCATGCCACTGGCGGTGCTTATGAAACGTATACGGCACTTTATCAAACTGCCACTTATGCGTATGAGGATGCCATTTACGGAAGGTCAATGTGATACGATTGTTCTTCAGAGACCACCCCGCGGGCCCTGGGTAAGTCACAGATTTGAACTTATGTCTCGGCTTGATATGCGGTCTACCGCCAAGTTTTTTCAAAAAACGATCGTAGGCCTTATGAATACGTTTCAGTTCTTGTTGGATGGCTTGGCTTGGCAAGGCCTTCCAATGCCGGTGTGTGGTGCGTTTCAATTCAGTCAAGTGGTCGCACATACCCTCAAAGTTCACATACGGCAACCCGTCTTTGTATCGCTGACGTTGCCACTTATGGAAATACTCGTGCACTTGCCACATATCGTCAAGCAGGTTGCCAATGCGGATGGTGTTAGATTGTTTTCCCAACGGATATTTATAGGTTTTCATGGTGTATCAAACATCAAGTCTTTAACCCCTGAACAGTGGGTTGGCAGACACGCCACTAAGCAGTGATGCTGTTCATGTCTGCCAACTTGATACTAATATCATGCCACATTTATAGGTGAATGTCAAATCTGTTTTCAACAACAAAAACTAACGCCCGCCTACATCCCGCAAGCTAAAGCATGGGGCTTTGGCGGGAAGATCGGTAAAAAACTGACGGCGTGCAGCCCTCATATTCCTCAAAATTCAACGGGATTGGGAAGTAGGCGGATTCTTCCGCTGTGAATACGTCTAAGGCGCATTGGAAGAAAGTCGTCTTGCCGGTCTGCCGCGGCGCGAAGATAACGATATAGCGTCCCTCTTTGACGCGCATGACGAAATCCGCAAGTTCAGTCGCGCGGCTGACGACATAGTTTTTCTCTGGATGAACGGGACCTTGCGTTCCAAAGCGTCTCATTTCTCTTCCTTTAAATCGTGATACTAAGTGCAAGTTTTCTTCTATAGCAGACAGTCTCAATAAGAATATCATACCCGGATTTTATTGTCAAATGCTTTGCAGAGTGCAGGTTGCAAAAAGCCTTGCATCTGAGAGGTAAATTAAGGTATAATGCCGTTGAGCAAGAGCCCCAAAACGACCCGCCTTTAGAAAGGAGATTTTAATGACAACTATCAAGTTTTCTGGCAGTATTATCTGTTTACTGGCATTTATTTTAAGTGCTCAAAATGTCCATGTCCAGCAGTCTTTGGCAGCGGATCAGCAGAAACCGAATAAAACGCCGCAGGAATCTAATGTTACTTTTCAACTTATTGAAAGTATACGGTTTGCGGATGGCACGATAGTGGAATCCATTGCTAAAGATAAGATTGACACCCTTCGGGACCTGCCTATCCGTCTCGGTGAGAATGATCATCTTGATGGCGTAACGCTCACGAAAACGAGGGACGACACAGTTCATGTGCGAACCTGTAGAGAATATGATTCAGCACTTCAGCGTGACTACTACCCGAGTAGTAACTTTGACCACAAGATGTCATTTTTTTTCATGCATCCCTGTGGATTGCTCAACGCGCTTGAGAAGGCGAGTGCGCCCAAAAAAAGTTTTATCTCAGATGCCAAAGTGGGGGTCCTTAACTTAGAATTGCTCCCTTTCGAGATGTTTCGCGAAAATCTGGCATCTAAATCGAGTTGGGATGCCGACAGAGATTTAGAGACGACATACCAGCAAAAGATTGATAATCAAGAACTTGTCGTTACCGAAAAAAGTCAAAATGTTGTGAATGTTGAGGGGTTCGGTATGGGGCAAATGTTAAAGGAGATGGTGCGGGCTGACTTTAACGATGATGGTATCGAGGACGTTTTGCTATTTGAGTACCATCATGTCACAAAAGGCACATACGCCTCCGGTGGGATTATCGTCTTAACCCGTAAATCAATGAATGGAAAATTTGAATTGCTCCGACCCGTTGCGTCTCAGGAGTCTGCTGCATTTCCATACTGGTTCTAATACCATCGTTAAAAATTTATATCACATTAACTGCGCCGTTTACCCAAACCCCGGTAGGTGCGGTTTCCCAACCGCACCGGGCATAACCAAAAACGATTCCAAAATATATATGAACTCCCAAACACACTGCGACCGTTATCTACAAAACATCCACCGCACACAAACCAGCACCGAAGCGACCCCAGAACTCTCCCTATACCCGCACCTCCAAACCTTCCTTGAGGAACTGTCCATCTATTTTGGCAGAGATACCATCACACTCACGCAAGAACCGAGACAACTGGAGCAGATTGGGAGACCGGATTTTATTGCAATCGATGGGTTGCTGCCTGTCGGTTATATTGAAGCGGAAGCGTACGGTAGAGATTTGGACACGCGGCAGCACAGAACGCTCGCTTCATCGAAAACCTTGATAACTTCATCCTCACCAATTTCGTCGAATTTCGGTTGTATAGGGGCGGGATATCGCGCGCAACAGCAAACATTGAGGATTCACCTGAAAATTTAAAGCGGCTCCTGGAGCGGTTTCTGGACGCTGGACAGGTCGAAATCACCTCGCCTGAGGGACTCGCAATATACTGTACTGCCACCGGAAATTTAGACCACTCTCTAATATAAGATTGTGCTACAATGACAATCTAACTGAAAGGAGCATTCCGATGGCGAAACGCAGAAGATTCACTGCTAAGTTTAAAGCAGAGGTTGTGCTTGAGGCCCTCCGCGGTGAAACTTCACAAGCAGAATTGTGTCGGCGTCATAACCTCAGCGAAAACCAGGTCTCCACATGGAAACGCCAACTTCTTGAAAATGCCGAAACCTTTTTTGAGTCGGAAACCGATAAGCAGTCAAGCGAGTCAGCGGAGCGAATCGCTCAACTTGAGCAACTTGTTGGACGGTTGACGCTGGCACTGGAAATCGAAAAAAAAGCATTGACGTTGTTGGATTGACACCGTCTGAACAGCGACGCATAGTTGAGACGTTGCGCAAGGAGTATTCCATGCGGCAGATTTGTCAGACACTAAGTTTCAATAAGAGCACCTTCTATTATCAACCGAGAACCAACGCTTCTGAAGATGTCCTGCGCGCCGAAATACAGCGATTAGCGGCAGCGTATCCGACGTATGGATATAGACGTATCCCGAAGTTGCTGGCGACCGAAGGACACACCGTTGGGTATAAACGCGTCGCCCGCTTGATGAAAGAAGAGAACTTGTCGGTTTCCGTCAAACGTGTCTGTCAAACGACCCACTCCACTGACGGTGCGCAGCCCTGGCGGAATCACCTCAAGACGCTTGAGGTCTGTCGATGCGATCAGGTTTGGGTGGGCGATATCACCTACGTCCACCTCAAGCACCGCTTCATCTATGTCGCTCTGCTCATGGATGTCTTCACCCGCATGATTAGAGGGTGGAACCTCAGTCAACACTTGACGCAATCTCTGACGTTGGAACCCTTAGAGCAAGCTTGAGACGACAGGGTTCCGGAGATCCATCACTCTGATCAAGGCGTGCAGTATCTTTCAAGTGCTTATCTCTCGAGACTCAAAGAACACGGTATTCAGATTTCAGTCGCTCGCAGAGGGTGTCCTTGGGAGAACGGATACGCCGAAAGGTTGATCCGAACGCTCAAGGAAGAAGAAGTTCACCTCAATGATTACCAAGATATTACCGAGGCTCGAGAACGCATCGGTCATTTTATCACACAGGTGTATCACCAGAAACGCCCACATTCGGCGTTAGGGTATCTGACACCTATGGAATTTCAACAACAAACCTTCTCTTAACTTTGCGAAATTTTGGTCTAAATAAAGGGTGGCACTTCAGGTTTCTCATCTCCCATCTCTTCCCGTTCCATAGAACCTGAAGTTTCAGGATAAACTTCTTTAGGGTTTTTTACCTCTTGTTCATTAACGTTTATGTATATGATTTCGTCGTTACGGCGAATTTTTTGAGTGAAGAGCGTTTCACAGTGGTATATTTGCCAACTAATTTTTTCAATACTTCGCTTAGAGAAAAATATCTCCCAATCCAGATTTGTTAAAGATGTTTTTATGTGTTCGTATGCTTTTTCCTTCGGCATACGTTCTTCAATGAACTCAGGTCGCTCAGAATCATGATTAAACGGAAGGACAATACGTGTACCAAAATACAGTGAACCTTCGCTCTCTGTACGTCCAGATGAATCTGGGTACGGGAATTCTTTGACGCGGTACAAATCGTATATCTTGAAATGTTCAGTACCAGAAATGATAATAGGTGTTGCTGTGAAAGCGAATACTGACTTGAAACCGATACCAAAACGTCCTGTTTTCATGAAATCCTCAGGACGTGTTCCTTTGCCAAAGTAAGTAATGCCTTCAACATCAGCTTGGACGAACGGTTTCCCATTGTGTTCAATTACAATGGCATCTCCCAAGAGTTTGTATAATATTTCTGTTGCACCACAATCCTCGGCGTTCTGTAAGAGCTCATATATAAACTGAGTTGAATTGGCATATATAGAAATCTGTGTTTTACGCGAAACTGTATCCGTGCCTAATCGGGCCTCGTTACGCTCCGTTATCGCTTTATAATCACTTGGCATGCTATTTTACTCCCTTCACTGCTATGATTCTATCACAGACCTCAGACTTCAACAAGAAAAATTATGGAAATCAAATATCACAAAATGGAACTATCATAAGGTTCATGATTCTTGAAATACCTGAACCTACTTTAGTACTACCCCCATGAAAAAAGTGGATAACCGTGTTTTTACACACATGTCGCTCATTGCGGTTAAAACAATCTGGATACAAAAAACTCTGTTAATCCACGGTAGGCGCGATAATCCACGATTTGGACAAATATAACGCTATTCCAACAAGTCTATACACATGCCGCCCTTACAGGGCTAAAGAGTCGGAATATGACGCGGTTTCTATAAACATACCGTCCCTACGGGACTGAAAACTCTCAAAATGAAAAAACTCTTAAAATCTGCGAAATCCGTGTCATCCGCGGTAATCCGCGATTCAGACGATAACGCTATCCATAATCCTGAAAATCACTTGAATCCCATAAATCATAGTTCAGATTGTAGGTTGGGTTGAGCGGTGAAAGTCAAAAAACCTACAATTTACACGATGCATCTCTGCTTTTGATGTCGCATCCCAATAGATAACTATAGCGAAACCCAACAATCCAAACGCTGATAATGTGAGGATATGTTGGGTTTCACTCGGTTTTTTGATAATGTTAGGTTTTTGGGTGAAATTGGAAGTTATCTTCTATGTAGAGTTTAGGGCATCTAAAAGTGTTGAGCGATTAACTTTGAATTCAAAACCGTATTGTTGGACAACTGATTTGACAGTGTCTGTAATCCAGTCGTCAACGTAAGGGGATGTGAGAACTTCGCGTATCAACGTGTTAACATCAACATTGACGTGCATTCCAGTTTTATATATATCGGGGAATTCTATATTCTCTAAGGAAGAATCTGGATTAATTAAATTGCCGTGGTTATCAACATAAGTCATTAGAGAGGATGGATATTGTGGAATAATTGCCCGGAATTCACGTTCGTATTCAAATGGTTTCCGCTTATGGAAATACCAAGTATATAACATACTCATTTCGTTTAACTTTTGTGTAATTGGGTATTCATAATGATTGATGTATTCAATTTTGCCGAAAAAGACATCATAATCATCTACTAAGCAGTTTTTAAAATTCCCGAAGGTCGTTTTGATAGCAATGCCGTTATTGTGCATGTGATATTTTTCCCACATCGCCATCGATTCTTCTGTGGCATGATGCCAACAACTGCACAAAGTATATTTATGCCAATTTTCTTGGAATGTTTCCAAAGTAGTAATATCATCGATTGTGTGTTTATAGTGTTCCTTAACTGGTGGAGGGGTAAAACCTTCTAAAGGATCTTCAAACTTATCTGCTCGTGTAAAATATAGACTTTTAGTGCCTAAAAGATTAACAAATTTCTCAAAACTCATATATTTCCATAAGAAGTCAGCATCATCAGGCAGCTCAATTCCAGTAAGTTTGAGGAGCATAGTGGTTCCTTGATCAAATTAATTACGGATTATTGTTGCGTTTAATATAAAAGGACACGGAGAATCTTGAAGGCGTAGCATCAAAATTGCCATCTTTCGGAAGATGTATTTTCCAGTGCTTGTAGTCTGTTGAAGGTGGACTGAAGGTAGACATTTCTGCGCCAAATCTCCGTTCTAACGCCGAGGTGAATATTTTGAACACCTCGATCTCTGTTTCGCCTTTTATGGGACCATCCGCAAGTTTCGATATTGTGTGTTTAATACTTTTTTGGTCTTCCGTATTAATATTGATCGGTGAAACCTTGATCTGCTCAATGGTATAAGTGTTTTCGTTAGTCACTCTATTAACCTCCGTTCTACAAACTATGGTAGATTTCAGAATTAATTATTTTCAAAATTCGCCGTAATCCTGATTGAAAACTATGTAAAAGTATTACATAGTTTCAAGAGGATAGCAAGTAAAAATTAACATGTATGTGTCTTGCTTGCATCTACATAGTCGTGAGATGTCCATAATGAAGACTAAGAATTTAATCGGGTAATTTTCAGTTTTTTTATCGGAGCCGGTGCGGTTAGGATGCAGATCGCATATGGGCGTGTACACCGCAAAACCGCACCATAGGGGTCAATTTAGGGATTTTCCGTGACATTTTTGTCGCAGTCCTGTAGGTGTTTTTGCTTGGGTGTTTCCCTTAGGTTGAACGGATGCCACCGAAACCCTAAAATCAGAGAAAAACACAACTCGCTCCAGATACGCCACACCCACCAGAGACCGAGTGAAACCCAACGCTTTGGAAACCTTGAAGCCCCTTGGACGATGAACGTGTAAAGTTGGGTTTCTCTGCGTTCTTGGATAGATAGGGTGGGATATTGGAAACCTTCAGGTGCTTTGGCCTATCAATACCCAACTTTCCAACGCCGTTCAACCTAAGGGAAACACCCAAGCAAAAACACCTACAAGACTCAAGAGGGTTTTGAAGTCTTCAAGGTTTCCGGGGAATATCCGGTTCGGTTGGGGGATTTAGTCTGGGGATAGACTAAATCCATTCCTTGTATTACATTCCGAACCTACCGGACCTGGGTCCGAGGCGGTTTTTCTTCTTAAATTGACACTTATGGTGCGGTTAGGAAACCGCACCATAAGTGTCAATTTAGGGATATTTCGCAATATTTGCCGCAATACCTTCATAGATGCCGCCCCTACGGGGCTTGTTTTTCCTTGATCCGCGTTTCTACAAAGATGCTGCAGAAACACCCAAGCAAATAAATCCTACGGAACTCAAGAGGGTTTTGAAGTCTTCAATGTTTCCGCGTAAAATCCGGTTCGGTTGGGAAACCGAACCTACCGGCCTGGGGGTCGCGACGGTTATTTTTTTTAAAATTGACACCTATGGGTGCGGTTACAAACCGCAACGCTCCTGGCTCCGCGGCACCCGTCTTTGCTAAACACAACCCAAATACGAAAATACCCTTAAAATCCGCGAAATCCGTGCCATCAGCGATAATCCGCGATTCAGACAAAAACACCATAATCCTGTAAATCACTTGAATCACAGAAATCATAGTTCACATCGTAGGTTGGGTTGAGCGATGAAAATCAAAAAATCTACAATTTATGCGATGCATCTCTGCTTTTGATGCCGCATCCGAATAGATAACTATAGCGAAACCCAACAATCCAAACGCTGACAATGTGAGGGGACGTTGGGTTTCACTCGGTTTTTTGATAATGTTAAGTTCTTGGGTGAAATTGAAAGTTATTTTCTATGTGGAATTTTCAGTAATATCCCGTTCAACCCAACCTACGGCTGCATCAAACTGATGGCTTAAAATCCGTGTCATCAGCGATAATCCGCGATTCAGACCTTCTATAAACATGCTATCCCTATCGGACTAAAGAGATGGATAATTTTCCCTTTGATTCAGACAAGAAATTATGGTAGAATATAGCGGAAATATGCCGGTTACATGAAGGGCTCATAAACTAATACGATTTTCACAGGTTGTATAACAGTCATGCCTACATTACCTCACATCAAAACACTCAAAGAGGCGATGAGCCGAAAGTCAGAGATTCTCTCGAAAGCACAGGCATTTTGGGAAGTTGGTATGACAGAAACGGCGCAACCGCTCTGGCTATCCGCTGCCACTTATGAGGAACATATCGCACCAATGCTCGATGCCCTCGGTCGCGAGTTAGAGGGCGCGATACATCGGATTAGCGCAGCATCGTGTTATGAAAAGGCGGGGGATGCGAGTCGGGCGGTGAACCTTTATCGTGCAGCACTTTCGGGCCCGTTGCGTGAGGATACACGGCAAGAAGTTGAAAAGATGTTGCGTGCTTGTCTTGTTGCGTTGAATTCCCAGGCGGTGAAGGGTATACCGTCTGTGTAGAAAACCGTATGATACCGCCCCGCATACGCTTTTCAATTCACATCAACTACGGCTTTGAATACCGAATTGACCGCACCAAAAAGTGTCGGCAAATGGGTTAAGGCAAAGTCCGCCCTGTTTTGAGTGAAAGTATCGCCGATAAGCCGTCCGAATTGCCACAACGTCCCATCCGTGACAATACCGTACACAGGGAAAGCAGCATCATCATTTATTTTTTGGGCGGCGACTAACTCCGCCAGACATTGCCCCCATCCTTGTTCAAAATCGTTTTTCTTTGCCTCAACGAGGAGTATCAACGGACTTCCGACAACGGTTTTGCCTAATTCAGATCGGGTAGAAATAAAGTAGTCTGGTACCCCATTCAAGACATCATCGTAGGCGATGGATTGTTTTATCCAGAGCGCGTATTGATCGGCGTAGGCTTTATAGCTCTCCTTCAAAACAGGAAAGATAATCGTCTCGCACCGCGATGCTTCGGATGCAAAAACATTGATGTGTTCCCGGGTAAATTCAAAATCTCGGAGGAATTCTGCCGAAGGGGTTGACGGCTCGGATTTAACAAAATCATCTTCCGAGTATATGATTCTGAATTTTTCTTGGACTTCAGAGATCGTTTTGAAATCGCTAAATGCCACGGTTTTCCCTCCCTATTGAATCTTGTTTGATTGTAAACAAACGTTGGCAAATCAACGGAATGTCTGTAAGTTATTATTTGTATTTACTGCTGTGCTGTTCATCTGAAGGGCGTTCTTGGATGACAGGAATGACATAACTCCGAATCGTTATCCCGTCTATCGTCTCTGTTTCTACGCGCGGTTCTGGCTCCTGACGATGATCAAATACGATATAGTATCCTTCCGGTGTGCTTTCCAACTTCAGGTATGCTGCTAACTGTTTCTTGCCTGCTTGGTAGCGACTATCACCCTCCCAAATCTTCGTTTCAACGATATATTTGTTCCGATTGTGGTAAATGAGCAGATCCATCCGTCCGCGCCCTGTTTGGACTTCAAGATACATTACACCGCCAACAAGTTGGATAAACTGGTCAAGATATGCCAACAGTAAGTGCTGTCTAATAAACTCTTGTGGTGTATCCGGCACTTGTAAAACACGGAAACCAGCGCGCGCAATGAAATCCTTGAAGTTATTGAGTAGCGTCACCATGTCAATATCTTCATTGGGTGTCAGGTAATCTTGAAAGCCCGCGACGTTGTCTGCGGGGAGATATTCATTCTCAAGTCCATTTACAAGCGGTTTAAATGCTTGTAGGATGCAGTAGTGATAGATCGGATTGAGAATCTCACACATTCCATCAACCCTTTCTTTAATGACTCCATACGTCGCAAGTTCATCCATGATTTCATTGCGGCGTGTAAAGCGTACCCCGATGTCATAAGAAGCGATTTTCATCAGGAGTGTTTCAAACCGCCTATCTCTGCGGATATTAGTCAGGAGATGCCTAAGGTTGACATTGTCCTCTTCAAGGAGCTGCGTGTGTGCGATTGCAAAATGTGCCATCGTAATCGGGTCGGTTTTCGGAATCTCCAAGGCCTCTGTGAGTATCTCGGCGAAGTGATTGACAAGCACAGGTTGCCCCGCAGTTTGCTTGTGAATAGAGGCAATGACTTCTTCCTCAAAGGGCTGACCGACCTCTGCGGTATACTGTCCAAGCAGCTCACGCACCTGTTCAAAGGTGAAATTCGGCAAGTTGAACTCATCTTGGATATTGAAAGGAGAGACAGAACGATCATAATTGAGTTGTGTAATACTCTTGACGCCGATGATACCAACGCTGTGAGGGCACCGATCCTCATCGGTGAGATAGATACGACGGAGTGAACGCAGAAAACCTTTGAGAGCCTCGCGCGGAATAGCGTCAAACTCGTCAATGATGAGAACGACGCTTTGGTCTGGCAGGAAACTATCGAAATGTGTAAAGAACCTTCGCATCGAAACGTGGTCGGTGAGTGCTGTATTTTCTAAAAATTGGGTGAGTGCTTTGGGGGGTGTTTCTTCTCGCTTCTGAAAAACGGTTTCTATCTCTTCACGAATATCTTCGTAAAGGTTACAGTAAAATTCGGAAGCGGTATAGTCTTCGTACTCCTCAAAATTCAATTGGATTGGAAAGTAGCTGGGCTCTTCGGTGGTAAGCGTGTCAAGTGCCAATCGAAAGAAGGTTGTCTTGCCGGTCTGTCGCGGTGCGAAAAGGACAATATAGCGTCCTTCTTTGACGCGTTTGATGAATTCTGTTTTCTCCTCGGTGCGTGGGACGACGTAGTGTCGGCTCGGATACACGCGCCCTTGTGTTCCAAAGGTTCTCATTTCCGTTTTCTCCTATAGCTCCGCATCTTGGAAAAATTCTATCATATCGCTGCTAAAAAACCAAATTTATTTCATTTTTTTTTCCAGAATGCACGTTTTCCACCCCCAAATTGTGTCTTTAACAAACAGGAAATATGTTCCGCGTTTTTAAGCGGATCCTTTAATCCATTTGCTGTAAGGAAACACAAACTAAAAGTTTATGCGACAAGTGTCCACTCATTTTTCGGATTTTACTACAAAAAGGAGATTCTTATGAAAATCCAATTGACTGATAAATTAAAGTATGTATGCTTAGGGCTTTTCTTGGGTTTCGCTATATTTTTTGTCGGGAGCCTCAGTCGAGATATTGGGGCACAGGATGTACCAAAAGAACTCGATACATTAACGGTCAAGAGATTGAGAGTCCTTGAAGTTATACATGTCGGTGATGATCCTTTAAATCCGACAATTGCTATCGATGTCCAGAAAATAAACGGTGTTAATAATGGGGACATCGCTATTGATAACGGTGCCAGTACGATATCAATTGGGACAAGGGAAGATGGTGCGGCTGTTGTGATCAAAAGTCCCAGAGCGATGCTGAAGGTTGAAAACGAACGAGGTGCGTCAGCGGCGGTATCGGCATTTAACGCGCATAATAGTTTTATCAATGTTAATCATGATAGAGGCGATTCGGTCATCTTAGGTGGACCGGAACCGGTTGTTTTAAGAATGTATAGTTCCGGGGACGTGCAGCAGGTTTTGTGGGACGAGATAATAGAAGCGCAATAGCCGTCAGCCGTCGGTTTCCATCAGCCGTCGGCTATCAGCGTATTAGCCATCAGCCGTCAGTCATTAGCACATAAAAGTAGTATTTCAAGTTTATAGCCTCTCTAATCTTGTAAATCACAGTTCAGAATCCAGAGGAAACAAAGGTCGACGGACGTTGTGATATTCAAAATGCAACGGGTTCACCGCAGTCAATCCGGGTGTATCCACCTCAATAATCTGCCCCGCAATCGGTTCGTAGGCAGCGCGGTAGGCGACCGCGGCTTTGACAACAATCATCCGCATCGCAGTCGGATCAATGCCGAGACTCAACAACTGCTGAAGACTAAACGGGGTTTGCCGTCTACTTGTCAGTACGATTAGAGAATCACCCACAGCGACGACAGTTGTTAACCCCTGATTGTGGTACCGCTGCCCGCCGTGCCGAGGTTGCGTCTCCTCATAGCTACCGTCATGGATCAGACGTACCTTGCCCTGAATTGCGACAGGATCACCGTGCAGATTGTCTGCTTTCCCGCCGACACCTAAAGCGACATCTGCACCGACACCCGCCTGAATACAACTTTGCACACCCGCGGGGTCATAGAGCACAACGACGAATCCCGATGCCCCTTGTCGTTGCAACTCCGCCAAAACGAAAGTGCTGTCCCCGGGTGAACCGCCGCCGATGTTGTCCCCCATCTCGACCAGAATAACAGGACGCTGTTCAGACTGGACGGCTTGCGTGACTGCTTGTGCAGCATCGGGGAGATCAAGTGTGAGTTGTTCGTGGACGTTCCACAACACATCGGATAACCGATCGGCTTCCGTCTGTGCGAGTTGTGGGGCATCGTCAGTGACGACGACAAAGGCGGGACCGGCTTCATAAACATCGGCATACGGATACCCCAATGCGACGTTTGCCGCGAGGACATCAGGACGCGTTTCGAGTTGCTTCGCTGCTGTGAGAATAGGCTCCATCGGTGGCACGCTGGTGTTATGATACAAGATATTCAGGAGCATCGGTGGTTTAGCGAGTACTTGCGTCGGCGTAACCTCGTCCCTGAGGATCCGCATCATGAGTTCTGCCGCCTGTAGTCCGCGTTGGCGTTGATCAATGTGCGGCGTTGTCTTGTAAACCACGAGTGCGGTTGATCCGGCGACCATCTGTTCGGAGATGTTGGCGTGCTGGTCGAGCGTAACGACAATCGGAAAGTCACGACCAAAGGCATCTCGGAGTCGGCGCAAGACTTCACCATCACCGTCCGGATAACTCTCCACGACCATTGCGCCGTGGAGTGCGAGGAGGAGTCCTTCATGTTTGGGGGCAGCTTTGAGGTGCTGGATTAACATCTCGGTAAATCGGTCGAAAGCGTCATCTGTTACACGCCCTGCGGGTGTTGCCGAAGTCATGAGTGTCGGGTAAGCCGTGTAGTTGTATTCTGTTGCACCTTGGATGAACCCACCTATTTCGTGATGGGATTCGCCCCAGAGATTGACCAGATTCCGAGCAAAGGTTTGCGAAAACGCGGCGAAGTCGGTCGGCGTCTCACTAAATGTATTGGATTCGTGCATGATGCCGCCGATGGCGATTGTTGTCATAATGTGTTCCTTTATCAGTTGCCAGTTAAAGAGTGCCTCGCAGTGAGAGTTCTTAACTGGTTACTGGTTACTATTACAAAAATACCTTGACGGTTACACTTGAAATAGTGTATCATTTAACAATATTTAAATCTCCAATTTTCTACCAAGGTTTGGTCTGTAGGACCTGTCTTTTTCAATAGAAGTATGACGCAAAACGGTACTGGAAAAAATCAGATCGAAGAAGCGATAGAGATCGCCGCCGAAGCCCACCAAGGGCAATATCGGAAAGGCACCGATACGCCTTACATTACACATCCTTATGCCGTCGGACTCATCTTAATGGAAGCGGGATGCACTGAGGCAGTGATTATCGCAGGTATCTTGCACGATACGGTTGAGGACACCGATCTGACGTTGGAATTTATTCGGGAACGTTTTGGGGATGCTATCGCAAATATCGTTGACGGTTGTTCAGAGGACAAGGCATTGCGGTGGCGCGCCCGTAAAACGGAACGGATTGAGGCATTAAGAAGTGCCAGCCCCGAAGTCTGTACTGTGACGTGCGCTGATAAGCTTCACAATCTACGGACTATCATTTCAGAATACAATCTCATCGGCGATGCTGTCTGGGATCGGTTTCACGGCGGTGTCGAAGACCAAGCGTGGTATTATCGGAGCGTTCTCGGTGCGATCGCAGACCGAGATGTCGCTTTACAAAAAAGGGTAGGACGTGCTAAACTAACTACGCCTGATAACGGTGCGCGTGCCATACCCGATGCCAAAGACACCGCACCTCAGCACGAACCATCCGATTGTAATGACGCTTGGAAGAAGCCTGCAGCAATAGACGTTGTAAACGCTCAACTTTTTCAACAGTTCCAGCAGGCTGTAGCCTATCTATTTGAAGGAAGGATGCCATGAAGATTGCGTACGCTTTTAGACGATGTACATCATACCCTTACAACGGTGGCGCGTTACCCACCGATGCAACAGATAGACGGCGGTTTTTAGAACACGCCAAAAAGATCGGCTTCGACGGGATTGAACTTCCTGGAATGAATCTCTCTGACGCTGAAGCCAAAACACTCCGCGCAGAACTTGAAGATACAGGTATGCCATGCGTCGCCATTCGCGGCGGTGGTGGTGCTGCGAGGGACCCACAGGTCGCTGCAGCCAACAAACAACGGATGATAGATGCCGTCCACTTCGCGGCGAAAGTGGGTGCGGGCATTGTTAATTCCACAGTCACTACACCGCCCGACGATCCGGGCGGAAAAGGGACATATCGTGGCGAATCCGTTTCACAAGGATCAAGCCGTCAAGCGAATGATGGAGATTACGAACGGACTGCGAAAGCTGTGAGTGAAGTCGCCGTTATCGCCGCGGATCTCGGTGTCGAGATTTCCATAGAAATCCATCAAAATTCAATAGCGGATAACAGTGCGTCAACGCTACGGTTGTTAAAATTAATTGACGCGCCGAATGTCGGCATAAATCCGGATTTAGGTAATGTCTACTGGACTTACGACATCCCAGAGGAGACGTGCGAAGCCGCAATCACAGCGGTTGCACCGCATGTCAACTATTGGCATTGCAAAAGCCTCTATCGCGTGCATATCCCAGAGCTGGAAACGGCTATCTATGTCCAAGTCCCGCTGCCCGATGGTGAAATCGACTATCGCTTCGCAATCGCCGCGGCACTTGATGCTGGCTACGATGGCTATCTGGCGATCGAGGGTATCCGCGATGGCGACCAATTCCATCAAGATGGACGGAGCGTGGCGTACGTAAAATCTGTCTTGGAGGATCTACAGGAAACCTCTTAACTGGCAACTGACAACCGAAAACTGGCACCTCTATTATGACACAACAGAAAATCCGTTTAACTGCGACTGTGAAATGCGCTGGGTGAGCATCAAAACTCGCTCCAGGGGAGCTGGCGCACATTTTAGATAACATCCCGAAATCCACCGATCCGAACCTCCTTGTCGGTACCGAAACCTCGGACGATGCCGGAATTTACCGTATTTCTGATGACCTTGCACTCGTCAACACGGTTGACTATTTCACACCTATCGTTGACGACCCGTATACATTCGGTGCGATCGCTGCGACGAACTCACTGAGCGATGTCTATAGTATGGGCGGTGTCCCGAAAACGGCGTTGAATATCACCTGCTGGCCCAAGGCGGACTTGGATTTATCAATCCTCGGTGATATTGTCAGGGGCGGCACTGAAAAAGCGATTGAAGCGGGGGCTGCGCTTGTCGGTGGGCATACGGTAGATGCACCAGAATTGATGTACGGACTCTCTGTAACGGGGATCGTGCATCCGGAGAAATTCGTCAAAAATTACGGGGCACGCCCGGGGGATGTCCTCATTTTGACCAAAAACCTCGGTATCGGTATTCTGACCACAGGTTTGAAGTTTGATAAGATCAGCGATGCGGTGCTACCACAACTCGTTGAATCGATGACTCGGCTCAACGCCTCAGCATCGACGGTGATGCTGAAGTATGGTGCAAGTGCTTGCACGGACGTCACGGGTTACGGGTTGTTAGGGCACGCTTCGGAGATGGCGGCAGGCAATGATGCCCATCTTAAGATAGATAGCAAAGCCGTGCCTCACTTTGAAGATGCCCCGGCACTCATCGCGCAGGATACCTATACGCAAGCCTATCTTGCGAATATGACGTTCCTTGCCGACAAAGTTACGTTCCACACAGATAGCGAGGCGATGCATCACATTCTGATGGAGGCGGAAACGTCCGGCGGTTTGCTGTTCTCACTTCCCGCCGAGAACGCTGATGCAGCGGTAGCGGAGCTCCGTGCAGCGGATTGCCCTGAAGCCGCTGTTATTGGAGAAGTGGTAGCAGGAGAAACCGCGCATATTGAGGTGTTTTAATAGTTATCAGTTGTCAGTACGGTTTTTTTTTCTAAAAAACCTTTCAGTTGTCAGGTAAGAGGTGTTCGTTTACCGAGGGCCTTTTGTAGTTGATAATTGAAAACTGATAACCCTTTCTCTGAAAACTGAGTACTGATAACTGACAACTATTCCTCTGATAACCAACAACCGAGTACTGACAACTGAAAGGTTTTCGTAGAAAACCGTACTGACAACTATAAACAATGACAAAAACAGAGCTTGCAAAACAGATCCGTGAGACTTCGTATCTCACAGGTGAATTCAAACTCCGTTCAGGAAGTATTAGTAATTTCTATTGGGATAAATACCGATTTGAGAGCAACCCCACACTGCTCACCGCGATTGCTGAAGAGATGGTGAAACGGCTCCCACCGAGTTGTGACGGGTTGGCAGGTTTGGAATTAGGTGGCATCCCGCTTGCAACCGCGCTCTCATTACAAACGGGGATCCCCTGCTTTTACGTCCGTAAGGAAGCAAAAACTTATGGCACCTGTAACCTTATAGAGGGTGGGGTCAAAGTGGGTAGCAGGCTTGTCGTGATAGAAGATGTGATTACAACTGCGGGACAGGTTTGCACATCAATTGAACAGATTCGTGCAGCGGGGTATAGAGTGGAACATGTCGTAGCCGCGATTGATCGGCAGGCAGGCGGAGCAGCAAAGATTAATGCACTTGGATGCACATTCACGTCCGTTTTTACGCTTGCGGAGTTAGAAGGAGAGTAGCAGTCAGCAGTCAGCAGTCAGCAGTCAGCAAGGGCCTCTGGTTCATCAGAGCCCTTTTTATTGATAGCTGAAAGCCGACAGCCGATAGCCATTAAAAATGAAGATACTGTTTATCGGAGATATAGTCGGCAATCCGGGCAGAGCAGCAACAACGAAGTTTCTGGAAGCGCATCGCGACAGGTATGATTTTATTGTCGCTAACGGAGAGAACGCGGCGGGTGGGAAAGGGTTGACATTTGAGATTGTTGATCAACTCTTGGCATCAGGTGTCTCCGCCATTACCACTGGCAACCACGTCTGGGATAATAAAGATATTTTCAACTTTATAGATACAACACCGCAGCTGATACGTCCGGCGAACTATCCAACCGAGGTGACCGGGCGCGGCGTGACCATCGTCTCTTCTGATGACGGACAGACCCAACTTGGTGTCATCAACCTCGCTGGACAACTTTTCATGAACCCATATACCAACCCATTTCACGCCCTTGATACAATCTTGCCTGAGATAAAAGCGGTGACACCCAATATCCTTCTCGACTTTCACGCCGAAGCGACCTCTGAGAAAATCGCAATGGGTTGGCACGCTGACGGTAGAGTCGGCGCGGTGATTGGGACACATACGCATGTTCCGACAGCGGATGCGCGCGTGCTCCCGCAAGGCACGGCTTATATTACAGATGTTGGGATGACGGGCCCCTATGATTCGGTTATCGGCGTACGAACGGATCTTGTGCTTGAACGGTTTCTGACGATGATGCCAGCGCGCTTCACTGTCGCTAAAGGCAATGTCAAACTCTGCGGTGCTGAGATAGAATTAGACGATAAAACGGGGTTGGCAGTGAGTATTGTGCCGCTGCAAGATCAATATTGAGTAGCCGACGGCTGTCGGCTGTCAGCCGTCAGCAAGAGGGCTGCTGGTTTACTTTTGGTTATCAATGTAGAAGCAAGTGTTTTTGCAATGTAATACAAGGAACGGATTTAGTCTATTCCCAGACTAAATCCGGTATTTCTGCGGATTTTCCCGTGCTGGCAATATTTACTGATGGCTGATAGCCAATCGCTAAGTACTAATATGCAATTAGAATTTTCGATGCCAACAAAAACTGTCCATAGTGTCAGTGACATAACAAACCTCTTGAAAAGGTTGATAGAGCAACATCCACCCTTCAAAAATGTGTGGGTGCAGGGGCAGGTGTCAAATTACAGTCGTTCTGGTGCCGGGCATGTCTATTTCACGCTCAAGGACGCGAACAGCCAAATCTCGGTTGCTCTTTTTCGGAACAATGCTTCTCGTCTCCGATTTTTACCGCAGGATGGTGAGGAGGTGATTGTGCAAGGGCAGCTGGGCCTATATGCTACCAGAGGACAATATCAGATTATTGGTCAAAACGTGGAACCTGTCGGGATCGGTGCGCTACAGAGAGCGTTTGAAGCGTTGAAACAGCGACTCGCAGACGAGGGTTTGTTCGATGACATCCACAAAAAAACGTTACCAAAATTCCCGCAGAAGATCGGTGTGATTACGTCGGCAACGGGGGCAGCGTTCCAAGATATCTGTGAGCAGCTTCGCAAACGGTATCCGGTAGCCGAAGTGTTACTACATCCGTCCCTCGTCCAAGGCGATGGTGCTGCACAAGAGATTGCCGACGCGCTGCAAGCGATGAATCAGCGAGACGATATAGATGTGCTTATCGTCGGGCGTGGTGGCGGTTCGATTGAAGATCTCTGGTCATTTAACGAAGAACGCGTTGCGCGTGCGATCTTCGCTTCCACGATTCCGGTTGTGTCGGCAGTCGGACACGAGACGGATTACACGATCTCGGATATGGTGGCAGACCACCGGGCACCGACCCCGTCGGCAGCAATTGAACATATTGTTCCGGATCAGGATGAACTTTTCGCACAATTAGACGGTTTTGATGCGTGGCTGCGCACAACAATTCAGAGCCAATTGAATAGCCATAAAACACGGATCCAAGAGCTTGAGACACGGCTTGCACCGACACAGCGTAAGGATGCTATCTACCAACTCTACCAAACAGTAGACACCTTTGACGCAGCGTGTCGTAACGCAGCGAAACGTAGCCTCACCGATAGCGAAAATAGACTTCACACACTTGCCCAACGGCTTGACGCGTTGAGTCCGTTAGCCACACTGAAACGTGGGTATAGTATCAGCCGAAAAACAGATGGTGAGGTGCTAACAACAGCTGAACATGTATCTGTTGGCGATAGAATCGAGGTCCAACTATCAGAGGGGCATCTCGCGTGTCGGGTTGAAGAATTTCTGGACGAAGATCATCAAAAGTAAGAAGTTATATATTGGGGTTACAAACCCTCCTACAAGCATGTTCACCGCTAATGGAGATAAAATATGACCTTTGAAGAAAAACTCGCAAAACTGACCGAGATCGTTGATAAACTTGAGGCGGGCAACGAACTGCCGCTTGAGGATTCTCTCAAACTCTTTGAGGAAGGTGTCGGCTTAGTTTCATCGTGTCGCGAGATGCTCGAAGACGCTGAGCAGCGGGTAGAAAACGTTCTCAAAACAGATAACCCATAAACAATAGGATTAAAAACCATGTTCTTAGAAAAAATTAATGGACCCGCTGACCTGAAAAAACTGGAGATTAGCGAACTTGAAGTGCTGGCTGAGGAGATGCGCGCCTATCTACTAACAGTTTTATCCGAGCATCCAGGGCATTTTGCACCCAATTTCGGTACGATTGAGTTAGCGATAGCATTGCATAAGGTATTTGACACACCACGCGATAAAGTCATTTGGGATATCGGACATCAGGCATATCCACATAAATTACTGACTGGCAGAAGAGAAGCCTTTCCAACGCTCAGACAGACTGATGGCATCAGTGGATTTCTCAGCAGAGCCGAGAGTGAATATGATGTTTTTGGTGCCGGGCATTCGAGCACCTCTATCGCTGCGGCGTTAGGCATCGCCACTGCGCGAGATCTGATTAATGAGACTTACAAGGTCGTCGCTATCATCGGGGATGGTGGTTTAACGGGCGGTATGGCGTTTGAAGCGTTGAACGCCGCCGGTGACTTCAGGAACGATATGCTTGTTATCCTCAATGATAACAACATGTCTATCTCCGCGACGGTCGGTGCGTTCTCAAAACACTTTCACAAACTCACGAGTTCACCACAATATAACTTCCTCCGCTCCGGTGTCAAAGAGATGCTGAATTTAATTCCGGCAGATGCAAAGCAGATTGCCCGTAAAATTGAGGCTTCATTGAAACCGGGGACGCTATTTGAGGAATTCGGGTTCCGTTACTTCGGCCCGCTTGATGGAAACGATTTGGAGGCACTCATCCCGGTGTTGACAGGTATCCGTAGTTTATTCGGGCCTATCCTGCTCCACGTCGTAACTGAAAAGGGACGCGGCTACGCACCAGCGGAAGAGGACCCGGTCGGCTTCTATAGTGTCAGCGGTCCCTTCAACCTGAAGACAGGGAAGACACTTAAACCGAAACCGACGGTCCCCTCCTACACGGAAGTGTTCAGCCGAACGCTGATTGAATTGGCGAAACGCGACCCACGGGTCGTCGGCGTGACGGCAGCGATGCCGGGTGGGACGGGACTTGATAAGTTTGCCAACGCGTTTCCGAGTCGGTGTTTTGATATCGGACTGGCAGAGCAGTGCGCCGTTACATTCGCAAGTGGACTCGCAGCACAAGGGATGCGTCCTGTCGCTGCCATCTATTCCACTTTCCTCCAGCGGAGTTATGATCAGGTCTTACACGATGTCTGTATCCAAAACCTTCCGGTCATCTTCGCACTCGATAGGAGTGGACTTGTCGGCGCGGACGGCCCGACACATCACGGTGTTTTCGATTTCGCATATCTGCGTTCTATTCCGAACATGGTCGTGATGGCACCGAAAGATGAGAACGAGTTACAATCTATGGTGAAGACCGCGCTTGCCTATGAAGACGGTCCGATTGCCTTCCGCTACCCGCGAGGCACAGGGGTCGGTGTAAAGATCGCAGCGGAACCACAAGTCTTGCCTATCGGTGAAAGTGAGATCGTCAGAGAAGGTGACGATGTGCTTGTCATCGCTATTGGTAACCGAGTTTACCCCGCACTTGAAGCCGCGCAAACGTTGGCTGATACCGGAATTTCAGTGACCGTTGTCAACGCGAGATTTGTAAAACCGTTAGATACTGCAACAATTCTGCCGCTTGCGGAACGCATCGGCAAGGTAATTACGATTGAAGACGGTGTAATAATGGGCGGTTTCGGCAGCGCCGTCTTGGAGGCACTCGCCGCAGCGGGGATCACAAACGTGCGAGTTACAAATCTCGGTATCCCTGACGAATTTATTGAGCACGGTGATGTCAAGCACCTTCACGCGCTATACCAGTGCGATGCTGACGCTGTTGTTCGCGCCGCAGAGAAAATGCTGGAATAGTTACCAGTTATCAGTTGTCAATTGTCAGTCAGAGATATGCTGTGGCAGGGAAACAAAAGCAACCGTCACAAGAATAGGACTTACGTATTTTCTCTTAAAGTCCCCCTACTCCCCTGATAAGGGGGATATGGGGGGTTGGGGATTTAGGGGGTTAAATCAGCAAAATATACCGTTTCCCATTCAATTTGCGTAAGTCCTGAAGAAATTAACTGAAAACTGATAACTGACAACTCTGACTCTTGGACACAAAAATGCAACGGATAGATATTTTTTTGGTAGAGCAAGGCTTGGCGGAGAGCCGGGAGCAAGCGAAACGGCTTATCCTTGCAGGTGCTGTAACCGTTAACGGAGACACCAGAATTAAGCCCGGGCGGCGTGTTTCTACGGACGCGAAGGTTGTTGTTCAGACACCGCAAAGATATGTCAGTCGCGGCGGGTTCAAGTTGGAGAAGGCGTTATCTATCTTTGATGTGGATGTACAAGACCGGGTCGCGCTTGATGTTGGCGCATCAACGGGTGGATTCACAGACTGTCTCCTCCAACACGGCGCGAAATTCGTCTATGCCGTTGATGTCGGTTACGGGCAGCTCGCTTGGAAACTTCGGACGCATCCACAGGTTCAGTCGATCGAGAAAACGAACATCCGGCATTTAACCCCAACACTTTTAAGTAGAGGCAAGGTTACCTTGAAGAAATCCGCAGAAATACCCGAAACAAAAACACCTTCAAGCAAAAACCCTCTACACGATAGCGATGATTTTATCACTATCGCTGTGATTGATGTCTCTTTTATTTCTCTAAGGACGGTGCTACCGAGTGTCATCAAGATTCTGACGCAGGGGAATAGTTGTCAGTCGTCAGTTGTCAGTCATCAGTTAAGAGAGGTACCTTGTCAAAACGATAACCTCTTAACTGGAAACCGAAAGGTTTTTCGCAGAAAACCCGAACTGAAAACTGATAACCATTCCTATGATATTATTGCCCTGCTTAAGCCGCAGTTTGAAGCCGGAAAAGCCCATGTGAAAAAGGGCGGAATTGTCCCTGACAAACAGGTGCATATCCAGACAATAGACAATCTCAGTGTTTTTGTCACGGAGAAACTCGGGGCTGCGGTGAGAGGGTTGACGTATTCACCGATCCACAAAGACATCGGAAATATTGAGTACTTGCTTTGGCTCACGATTGGGCTTGACACGCAAGCGAGTGCGCTCGGAACGGACGCTCACCCCCAGCAAACGACTGCTGAGGTAGTCGCGGCGGCACACGAATTTTTTTGGAGTCGCCAGCGATCAGCGATCAGCCATCAGTAAAGAGGGTTCTCTGGGAATAAATAACTTCTTTTCTGACTGCTGATGGTCTCCGATAGCCAGATAGGAAAACGAAGATGCAGAAAAGAATCCAGAAAATCGCTATTTTCCTCGGAATATTCATTATCCTTGCCCTCTGCGGGGTTTTTTTCTTTATTCGTTCAGGTGCTTTTCTGAATTGGGCAGAAAAACGGCTTGTGACCGAACTTGAATATCGGCTAACAGACGATTATAAGGCAAGTGTCGGTAAGATAAAAGGCAGCATCTTGGGCAATATTACTATCAACGGTATTACAATTTCCAAGCATGATACACCAGATACGCCGGTAATCTCTACAGAAAAAGTTGTCCTGAAATATAATCTACTGGGGTTGTTAACTCGCGAATTTGAGGTGACACAACTGAGTGTGACCAAACCACGGATTCGCGCGAAGTCCAACGCCGATGGTAGTGTTAATTTGGCGCATATTTTTAAGGAAACTACAACACAAGGTCCTCCGAAATTCGCTTTGGCAGTTGAACATATTGAATGTAATAACGGTATAATTGATTACATTGATACGCAACGCGATATTCATATAGAGATTACAGGTGTCTCTATTGACGTAAAGGGGCCCCTCGACACATGGAACCACAACGGTTATTTAAGAATTGATGCTGGCAGTCTTAAGTTCAACGGTTCCGAGACACCGATTGATACGTTTGAAGTGGATTTTCAGATTTTAGCCACGCTTAGCGAATTGGATCGCCTCCGATTAGAATTTGGCAACTCAAGCTTGGAAGTTACAGGTCATTTTCCGCACGGAGAAACGGGGGCACCTTGGGATATTGGACTGGATTTACTGCGATTGGATGTTGCAGATGTAGATCAATTTTTCGGCGAAGCCACCGAACTTGAAGGCATTGTCAAGGGTAGGATAACGGCAAGCGGAAACAGCGATTTAGCCTTCGCTGCTGCACTCTCTGTGGAAACACCGACATTTTCTATGACACAAGCGGAAAGCCATAGACAAATTGTACTGACAGACCTAAAAATTGATGCCGATTTCAATTTACACCCAATCCCTACATTCACGCTAAAAACCTTCAGGACACAGATCGCTGACGGCACCTTGACCAGTAACGGAACGATCGGACTCCAAAGCCGACCGGAGGGTGATGTTATTGCGCAGCTACGACAACTGACAACATCCCCGCTTAATTATACAGGACAGGGAAAGGCAACAGATATCAAACTCATACCCCTGCTGTCGATGTTTGTTCAACTCCCCGAATTCCTCACAGACAGCACAGGACTCCTCTCAGGAACCGCCACACTCAACGGAAATACTACAGACTTCTCAACTTTCAAACTCAATAGCACGATAGAGATAACAGAGACCACCCTCAACGAAGTCGCGCTTGTGGATTCAACACTGAGTTGTGTGATTGATGCGGGTGAAGTGAAAGCCGGTGGAAACCTTGATGAAACCGATATTAACATCACCGGTCCCTTTCCTTTAGCGGCGCAAGATGCTCTGGATATCCACATTTCGCGTATCAATTTTGACAACCTAATGAAGATTGTTAACAGTGCGGATCTCGGCGGGACGGGAGAATACACTGCGAAGTTGTCCTCGGATGGTATACTGGAAGGTGCTATAAAAATCCCGGATGCGAGTTTCAATGACATCCCGATCGGTGCTTTGGTAGGTAACCTCGACTACCAAGATGGACAGGTATTCATTGAAAATGGTCTGCTCACCAAAAATACGATAAACAACCGCGTGACGGCGTATGAGAGCCGGACGACAATTACCGGCGTTGTGGATGTCGAAGGTGAGTTTCCAGCCGAATTCAGTGTCGTTGCTGATCCCGTTTACGCCCAACACTATCCGAGGGTATTGTTAGGCGCAGAATACCCAGTAGACGGTGAAGTTACTGGCGAACTCAAACTATACGGAACGCTGATTAATCTTGATGGCAGTGCCGATTTCAGTGTCACCGAAGGTGTGGCATGGGGTATCCATCTGGATCCGCTAACGCTTCCTTTGCGAATTGAGGATTACAACATCGCACTTCCAGATTTTGAGATAACCACCCGTGGTCAGAAGGTTACGCTCAACGTAACGATGACTTCAAACGGCGATTACGATTTGCTGCTCGAAAGCGATGCACCTGTGAGTTTCCAAGAACTTGCAAGCGCAGCAAAAATCCCCGATTTTCCTTTTGGAGGGCAGTTTGATGTTCGGGTCGTCGGAACGCTAAAAAAACCGGAAAATGTTGATTTTCAGGTCGAACTGGATTTCTCGGACATAACCTTCTTAGACAATGGTCGGGAGACGAAACATCCACTCAGTGATGTTTTGCTACACGGCAAACTCGTAGAACTTAAAAATACTACCGGTGAACCGGATCGTTTCGATTTCACGGGGCGCGGGTTTAACGGTCAGATTCGGGGCTACGTCAGTATGGCTCCCGACAACCCTTACAAATTCATAATGGAGAGCGAAGCACTTGAGGTTACACCGATTCTGCGTATCTTGCACCCCGCCCTTGAGGCGGTCACAGGGACTGCCAATGGACGCGCCGAAATAAAAGGGACAGTAGCAGCCCTCGCGCCAACGGATGAGGAAAATAGCCGTCAGCCATCGGTTTCCATCAGTCATCAGCAAGAAAACCTCCTTGCTGAAAGCGATTCTTCCTCGAACATCAACGCATCTATAGATACTTTTGATAAGGCGCAAGTTGATGGTCAAAAACAGCGGGTTCACCCTTACGATGTCAATATCGAAATTGACACCAGCCAACTTCATTACGGAAATTCAAGCGGGAAAAAGAGTCCATTCACAAACGCTGAACCGATTCGGTTATACCTCAAAGACGACAAATGGACTTTTGACGCGTTTGCCCTAAGGACAGCCGAAGATAAATCACCGTTTATTGAACTGACGGGGAGTTTTGATGCCAAAAGCGAGGTGATGGATCTTGACGCGAAATCTGACGGGTTCGCGCTGGGACCTTTTGGCACAGCGTTAGGACTTCCGCTTGACATGCTACAGACCGGGAGCGGTCGTTATACCCTGAAAATAACTGGCACATCTAAGCAACCCAAGGTCGCGTTGGATTGGGCAATCCCGATGTTGGATTTAAAGACAGAAGTAGGTGATACTCGTATAAGCGATGCAGGCGGTGCGATCGTATACGAAGACAACTTAATGCGCCTTGAAAAAACTGATTTGAAACTTTTGGGGAACGCTGTAGATATAGGCGGCGAGATAAACGTTCACCCGGAAGACGTTAACAAATCGCGGCTAAACCTCAGCGTCAACGCACCTGATTTAGCACTCACGACGTTTAGCGACTTAATAGCGAAGGCTTCCGCAAATGGCATTAAGGGTGAAGATCTCACAGGAGGCGCGTTAGGGGTTTCAATAGAGATTACAGGCACCCCCGTTGAAATTGTTATCGCCGTAAACGCGCAAACGGCACCCCAGCAGCCGATTCGGTTCATGGCTTATGCGGACCCTATCACATTGGAAAGTTTGCATGCGAATGCGACTCTTAATGCAGGTGCTTTAAACATCCAATCGGTAAAGGCAGATGGACAGATAGGTGATGGCAGCTACCGGATACAAGGAGGCGCTTCGTTCTCAACGCAAGATGCAGATGCACAGCGGTTTGCCATTGATGTGTTAGTGTCTGAACTGGGGATCGCTGATCTTGTGACCCTATTGTCAAGGCAAGTCCCACCTTTCCGTGGCACCGTTTCTGGACATGCGAAACTCAGCGGTAAAGGCAGCCTGCACCCACACCAAATCTCAATAACCGGTGAAGTGAGTGCGTTGAATTTTCAGGGGTATGGTATTAACTGTACCAACACAACGCCGCTTCAATTCCAATCCGAACGAGGAGATCTTGTTGTGCGTCTCCCTTTAGCACTGAAGTCGCCTGAAATGGTGACAACGGCAAACGTTAATATCACAGGCACTTTTGAGGCACCGGAGATTACAGCGGAATGGAACGGCGACATCAATGAGATGGAATGGAACGGAAAAGTCGAGTACCGTGATGAACGGATAACACTCGCAGGCATTGAGATAAAGAACCGTGCGGGTAGGTCAACGATTACCGGTGTGATTCCGTTCAATTTAGAATTCACAGGGATAGACATATCGGATCGGTTTCCCGATGAACCGATTGATGTACATTTTCGGGGTAGTGAACTCCCGCTTGAATTTTTCCCCGGCATTGATCTACTCTTTTCAGAGGCAGATGGCACCGTTGACATAGATTTAGCACTACAAGGCACAAGCAGTGATCCTCACATAACGGGGACTGCATCGCTTGAGGCGGTGCAACTCCAACTCAAGAATTTCCATGAACCCATTCGGAACATGAAGATGAAGCTTAACGCTCGCGAAGATACGATTGACCTTACAGAACTCGGCTTCGATTTAGGGACAGGTTACTGTATCCTTCAACAGGCGCAATTGGCATTGGACGGGTTAACACCTAAAGACTTCACACTAATCGGATTGAAATTTAAATCATTCCCACTCGGCGCAACGGTTCAGCATGCCCTGCCGCCAGAAGCATTGGAAGAGATTGAGGGACATCTCAGTACGACGCTCAATGAATTAACAATTCCTTTCAGTAGTTTTCTGACAAAAGGAGAAAATACACCATTTCCACAAATCCAAAAGGTCCCTTCACTCGCAGATATTGTGGCTGTCTCAAACGCGAAATTATCCATTAACAGTGTCCGCCTCGCCTTTAAGGCACTGGATAAGTCCTACGATTTCCAAGACCCGCGACCGATTCAGATAGTGCTGAACGCGGGGACAATAACTTTACCTCAAGCATTTACCCTTGAAAATCAGTACATCTTTCAGGTCGAACAGACGTTTACCGATGAAGATGAGAAACCAGAGGGTGTTGCCGGGGACGTACACACAGTTGAAGACGCAAAGACAACACTCAGCATTGATGCTGGCAGTCAATGGTCGGTAAATGGAGAATTTAACACAGCCCTACGCCTCAAAAATTTCGATGTCTCGGCAATAACTGCCTCTTGGCCCGCGCCTTACCGGATTACGGGTGCGTTGTCCGGAAGCATACAGATGAGTGGTACCAGTGAAAATCCGAAGATAACTTTGCGACGACACACGTCCGAACCCGCGGAACTCTACCTGCATGACATCCCTATCGACCTGCGCTGGAGAATTCGGTATCAGAACGGGAAATGGGAAATCTCAAAAAAGCGGTATGTTGAAGCGACGTTCGGTGGAGATCTGCTTACTTTTTCCTGGACGATGCCTTATCACCTTGAGATAACGCCGTTTTTAATGGCACTGCAACGGTCTCCAGAAACAGTTTGGCACGAACTCCTACAGACAGAGATGAACGGTATCTTGGATATTACAGTCGATGATCTTGACATTCTACGCTACTTAGTCCCGGGTCTGGAATCTCCGACAGGGACGGGTCAAGCCTATGTCGTACTCAATGGGACGATGGAAACGCCGCGAGTTGAAGGGGCTGTGCGTTTCGACGATATAGGGTTTGAACTTTCGGAAGCCGGCATTCATGTTAAAGAGACAACAGGCAGAATTGCGTTATCAGAGCAAGGTGCAACCGTTGAGCAGCTTGAGGGTGTGTTGAACGATGGTGTTTTTTTGATGACCGGCAGCGTTAAAACACCCCCCGATGGACGTGTATGGGAAAACCCACCGACGATGGATTTGCAGACCAGCATCTCATCCGCGCTTCTTGAACAACCCGGAAAGTATCAAATTCAACTCGGTTCTAATCCGACGCAATTACACCTACAAGGTGGATTTGAGGATCCGTCTTTAACAGGCAACCTGAATATAAGTCAGGGGTATTATGAACAAAACTGGGAGGCAGTTGTCGATTGGTTCGCGAGGACTTCTGTCAGCGAGGTAGACGTTATATTGGATTATCCGATCCTTCGCGATTTATATTTGAACCTTGATATTGATATCCCGGACAATTTCCGTGTGCTTTCATCCATCACGGGACCGACAAACATTGAAATTTCGAGTTCAGGGGGTAAACTCATCGGTCCCATTCAAAATCCGATTTTCAATGGAACTGTTTCGGTCATCAGTGGTAGAATCGGACTTGTTCCACAGAGCTTTGAATTCATTGAAGGCTCAAGAATTACCAACGGAAGTACGAGCGAATTTGATCCAGAACTCAACATCCTTCTCCAAACACCGGATCGTATTCGCGGTGTCCTGCCGAGAGATCAAAGCACGGTTGATCTTGAGGTTAACGCGAGTCTGACTGGTACCTTAAAGAACCCAGCGTTTGTTCTGAGCGCACCGAACGCGCCTGAAATCCTCTCGCATGAGGAGATTATGACGTTTCTTATCCGCAATGCTGCATTTTCGCGTGCCTTCTGGGGCTTCACGTTTAATTTTCACCGTCCGCATGATGAAGACGCGCGGTCTGTCAGCGCAGAATATCAACTGCGAAAAAACATGTCCATTAAAATTGAAAACAACGAAAAAGGCGAATATGGGGTCGGTTTTGAGATAAAGGGGCGTTTTTAGTGGGCACTATAAATTACAACACACTCATAGGTAGCGTGATTTGTTTTATCTTGATGTTCTGCTGTTTTTTTTTGCAATCTGTAGGCGCGAACGCACCCACAGAAACTTCAGGTGAGACAAAGACAGAGAAGTTCCTACTCACGGAAGCACCTGATGCGACGCGCATAGACAAAATCGAATACTACATTGATACCGCACCTATAGCGGAAGCTACAGAACAATACAACATGCTCAGCAAGCAGGCCTCGGTAAGTGTTGAGGACAGCTTATCTCAGTACGCTATTCAACAGAGTATTAAGAGACTCTACGCGACACAGCAATACTCCCAAATTCAGGTTTACGCACAGGAGCACCGCAATGGCGTTGCGTTAACCTATCAACTGACATCTTTTGATCTCATTAAGGCGGTTGTCATCGCCGGCATTCCGCCGAGCCAATTCAGATCGGCTATTGAAAATGCGGTAAAATCGAAGCCGGGGGGGAGATATGTCCCTGCGATTGCCAAAGCAGATATTATCTATATCAAACGGATTTGCAGAGACCATGGATATTTTGATGCGCAAGTTACGGTTACCGATGTCCTTACCGAAACTGGCGTATTAACCTATCAGATAACCCCGGGGGCTCCGTCAACGATCAAAAGGCTGCAAATTCAGGGGAATTTCGCTATCTCAACCAACCGCCTCAAACGTGCTTGTGGCTTCAGCATACGCTATCCGGTTTACAATAAAACTGATGTTGACACCGACGTGGCAGCAATGGAAGCACTCTACCGTAAAAACAATTATCCCACCGCAACTATTGCACCAAAATTTACAGCGAAAACCGGGCTACTGCAGTTTGACATCAATGAAGGCAAGCAGGTCGAGTTTAATTTCGTTTCAAGGACCGGTGAACTCTCTTTATCCCAACAAGATACCTTCAGAGAAGATATAGCCGAGGTGATCAGTACGGGGGCACCTTCTCTGTGGGAAGGACGGATAAAAGAGCATTTCAAAGACGAAGGTTATCATGGGACGACTGTGGAGGAGAAAGCTGCGGATGCCGCCAGCGTTCAACTTACGATTAATCCTGGGAACCGTTATAGGGTTACGCGTGTATCTTTTTCTGGGAACCGCGCCTTTCTGGACGCCGACTTACTCCGAGAAATGACAGTGAAACCGGCAGTCGGACTTCTCGGGAGTCTGCGACTCTCAAATCTTGTTGCCAGGTTCCTCTCGCGGCAAGAACAGAAACGCTTTTTTTATCAAGAAGACCTTGAGACAGATGAACATCGACTCGGTATTTTATACGAGAGAGCGGGTTATCCTAACGCAGTCATCACAGCAACCCCTAACAAACAACCTTTAAACGGTCAAAACATTGGCGAAGTCGAAATACATGTCTCAATTTTTGAGGACCGCAAAGAGTTGATTCACCGATGTGTCATCAGCGGTAACCGCGCGATAGATACTGCTACGCTTCTAAAAGGTTTGGAAAGCGAACTTCAGTTGCCACAACCGAATGCTGTGTTTGAAAGAACTGTCTATCAAGAGGCTGTCCGTAATGCGTATCGTGAACGCGGATATAGCAACGCAAAGGTTAATGACACTTACATACCTGAAACAGAAACTGCAGTTTTTGAAGTAGAAGGTAATTTTTCGGAATCTCTTTCGGAGGGTAACCTCCCTTTGGAAATCCGCGATGAATTTAAAAATCATAATCTGACACTCACAGGACTTTCCATAACCACGGAACTCGATAACCACTGGAGCATCCAAGATATTGAGGGCAATCCACGCTATACACTCAACCAGGCACCGACACATCTTGAGGTGTTTGAACACGGTATCCTCAATCTTGCTGTGGAGACAGAGGGTGAGCAGGTAACATTCGGTAAATTCTATTTTGAAGGCGATACGGACGTTGTGAAACCACACGTTCTCAAACGCGAAGTCGCCCATCTTGAGGGGGAGCTTTGGACATCTGACAGATTAAGCCGTGCCTTGCAAAACCTCTCCAGCTTAGGGATTTTTCGCAGGGTTCAAGCAGAACCTCGCGAACCGAAAAAGATGGAAGGCAACGATGGTGTAAAGACGACTGACGGAGAGACCCCTCAAGCTATTCTCAGAACCTATGATGTTTTAGTAACAGTTGAAAAGCAGCAGCAACCGAGAACCTTTAGTTATGGCGGTGGCTATAGTTTCGCAGAAGGTTGGAATGGGACGCTGGAGTTAACGAATAGCAACTTCCTCTTTAAACGGAACATCCGAGGACGCTTCCTCAGTCGATTAGGGTGGCGTGATGAATTGGGTTACCTTGTGGATGCAAGGCTCACCGAACCGTGGTTGATTGGCAGGACGCGGGGCACCTTACGGTTATCTGCTAAGAAGTTAGAGATAGATGACAATGTTCGCGCGCTCCAAGGGAGTTTTATCCTCAGTAGGAAATTAGGTAAATCACATCATTTGGATTTGCGATATAGTTACCGAGACTTGAACCAACCGGTGCCACCCATGGAGCAAGGGACACCGCCAGTAGGGGCGGGGTTACCCCGCCCCTACGAAGAACAGAACCCATCCAGCACAACCGTGAGTAGTCTCCGTTTCTCTTGGACTTACGATGCTCGTATGCGCTATCTGAATCCGATAGGTGGCATGTTCAACGAGATGACACTCGAATACGCGGGTGGCCTCTTGCAAGGCGAAACCAGTTTTATTAAAACGACAACGGATACACGATATTATCAAAAACTCATCGGCAGCCTTGTGTTAGCAACTGCGGTTCGATGTGGTATCACGACCAGTTTGCGTTCAAACCGCCGCGCGGAACTCATCTCTTTTGAGCGGTTTTGGGCGGGCGGCGGTACGACGGTTCGAGGCTACACAGAGCGTTCCCTCGGTCCCGAGACGATCTCAGGTATCCATCGTGGCGATGTCCAATTCATTTTTAATACGGAGTTAAGGTTCCCAATCTATTCGATGATCCGCGGTGCCTTCTTTTTTGATGCTGGCAATGTCTGGGATTCATTGGCGGATATTGAGACGCTAACGCGTTTACCATCCGCTGTTGGTGCTGGACTCTATCTGGATTTTGGCGCGCTCACAGTCGGACTCGACTATGCGATCCCACTCGTATCTGTTCCGAGTTCAACCGATACAAGACGGGCACATTTCCGCCTCGGTAGTACTTTTTAAAGGCTGTCAGCCATCAGGGAGGTTTTTTTGCAGAAAAACCTCCCTGACGGCTATTCCCCGTACGGTTTTCCCAAGGCGAGGGGTGCCTCAGCACGTCCGACAAACCCTGCCAGCACCGCTAAGCAGAGCACATAAGGCAACATCAACCACAACTGATACGGAATATCCCAGCCCAGGGCTTGGAACCGTGCATCGAGTGCTGAACCGAGTCCGAAGAGCAAAGCAGCACCGCATGCCTTTACAGGATGCCATTTCCCAAAAATAACGATCGCCAAAGCGATGAACCCGCGTCCGACTGTCATCCCCGGTGTAAAATAGGGGACATCGGCGAGGGAGAGATAACCGCCTGCGATACCCGCCATCGCACCCGCGAAGAGTAGACACATCGTTCTCAAACGGAACACATTAGCACCGACGGTGGCAATCGCCTTCGGATGCTCACCACACGCGCGTATCCTGAGTCCGAGCTGCGTATGGTAGAGGAAAAAATAGACACACGGCACCAGCAGAAACGCAATGAAAACGAGGATATTGTGTGAAAACAAGGCATGCCCTAAGACAGGGATTTCGGAGAGCATCGGGATGTTGATCTGCTGGAATGCTGGCACGCCTTTTGCAATCCCTGTTACACCGAAGAGTCGTTGATAGATCACTTCTGTCAATCCCAGCGCCAAAAGCGTCATCGCCGTGCCGATGATAACTTGGTCACCACGGAGCCTGATGGCACACAACGCAAAAAGCGCGGCAGCGATAAGTCCACTGAGTCCAGCCATCAGAAGCCCGAACCACGGTGCAAACATCACGAATTCCGCCGTGTAGAATGAGCCGACCATCCCAAAAAACGCGCCGATGAGCATCATCCCTTCAATACCGATGTTAAGCACACCTGCACGTTGGGAGATGACTTCACCTAAAGCTGCCAGCAGGAGCGGAGTCGCCCCGCGAATCGTTGCCGAAAGAATTTCTTCAAACATATTTTTAACTATTAAGTTTTTGCTCGTTTTTCTCCGTTGTCGAAAAACGGTTTTTGCTTAGGTTGTTACGATATTGTAAACTATTACGCTTTTGACTTTGATAAATCACAATCTTTGGCTGTCAACACACCCTTTGATATTAATAAGAAATACCTACAACTTCAATATTTGCTGCTTCAAGCAATTCTTACTCAGATTGTGCAGATGTCCGCTTGCGGAACAACTGCACAGAACTATAACCGATAACAAAAAGCAAAATTGTCGCTTGCATCACGAACGTTACTTTGTCAGAGATGCCGACCGTTCGCTGCATACTGTATGAACCGGTCGATAGCGCGCCAAATAGCAAGGCAGCAGCAACCGTCACTAAGGGATTCAACTTCGCTAATAGGGCAACCGCAATCGCTGTGTACCCGTATCCGGGTGAGAAATTGAGAAAAAGTCGGCGGGTCAGTGCGGTGAGTTCAATCGCGCCGCCGAGTCCAGCGAGCGCGCCGCTAATGAAAAAGACGCGGAGGGTGTTATGCATAATCGAAATCCCGGCTGCTTCCGCTGCAGCCGAGCCTTCGCCTACTGCGCGAAGTTGATACCCAAACGCTGTCCGAAAGAGGACAAACGTCAGGATAATTGCTAAGAGGACAGCGATAACGATGCCGAGGTGGACCCGATGCGGTGGGAAAAGCCGCGGTAGAAATACCCACTCGGCTATCCGATCACTCTGCGGGCCGCGTTGTGCGGCTTCTTGCAACGGACCGCCATCTATCATCATACTCACCAGATGGAGCGCGACGTAGTTCAACATAATCGTACTAATAACTTCGTTGACCCCGCGCGTTACCTTGAGGATTGCCGGAATAAGCCCCCATATTCCGCCTGCAAGCGTCGCAATACCGAGGCATATCGGCACAGCAATCCAAGGCGTTTCAGGGAAAAGTGGAGCGAGTTTCGTTCCAAACCATGTCGCTGCTAACGCGCCCATCAGGAACTGTCCTTCGGCACCGATATTCCAAATCCCACACCGAAACGCCATCGCAACTGAGAGCCCTGTCATCAGAAACGGCGTGCTTTTCACCAACGTTTCTCCGAATTTCCGACTGTTCCCAAATGCGCCACTCACCGCTGCTTGATAAGCCTCTAACGGGTTGTAGTTGCAGAGCAGCATTATAATGGCGTTTGTAACAAACGCACTCGCGAGTATTAGAACCGGTGTCACCACCCAATGAACGTTGATTCTTTTGAATAGGTTGGTTATTTTTAACATCAGGTTTTCAGACTATCACCAAAATCTTTATGGGTTTGCCCCGTCATTAACAATCCGAGTGCTTCAATATCGTTGCGCTGCGCTGTCGCCTTGATCAACTTACCCCTCGACATCACAAAGAGTCGGTCACTCAAGAGGAGGACTTCATCTAACTCTGTTGAGATGAGCAGGACAGATTTTTTTTTCTCGCGTTGCGCCAGCAAATTCTCATGGACATAGCGAGCGGCATTGACATCTAAACCGCGTGTCGGATTAACGGCGATAAGTAAGTCGGGCTGAAGCGAGATTTCTCGGGCGAGGACAATTTTTTGTTGGTTCCCACCGGAGAGTGCGGCGGCAGGAATGCCACCAATAGGCGGACGGATGTCATAATCAGCGATAAGTTGTTCCGCTGTATTCCGTTTTCTTTTTTGATTCAGGACATTCCAATGTGCTGTATGTTCCAAGTGCGTTATATTCAACAAGAGATTTTCTGTAACTGAGAACGACGCGATAACGCCAGTCGTTTGCCTATCTTCGGGGATATAACCGACCCCGCGCTGCCGCACCGCTTTTGTCCCTTTCGGATCGGTGCCTAAGATACTTATTGTTCCAGATTCGCTATGCCGTAATCCCATGATCGCTTCGGCGAGTTCGCGCTGTCCGTTGCCATCAACGCCAGCGATCCCGACGATTTCACCGCGATGGGTCGCCATAGAGACATCCGACACCGCGATTTCGTTGCGACTGCCCAATACCGTCAGGTTTGAGAGTTGTAGCACGTTGTCTGATACCTCGCCTTCAAGGGGGGGGGTTCCTGAGCGCTCAACTTCGTTGACTTCTGCCCCGATCATTTCCCGCGCGAGTTCCCGTGCGGTCAGTTCACCCGTCGGACCGAGATAGACTTTTTTGCCGCGCCGTAAAACGGTAATCCTATCGCTGATGCTCAAAACCTCTTTCATTTTGTGGCTAATGAAAATGATTGCGCGACCACCGGCTTGGAGTTTTCGGAGAATTGTGAAGAAACCTTCTACCTCTTGCGGACTTAGAACAGCTGTCGGTTCATCAAGAATGAGAATCCGCGCGTCAACTGATAGTGCCTTTAGAATCTCTACGCGTTGTTTTAAGCCTACGGAGAGGGTCCGTACTAAGGCACTCGGATCAACAGTTAAACCGAACTGTTCTGAAAGTGCTTCCGTAATGTGAATCGCGTCTTCTTTTTTAAAGCGGAATTTTCCCAACCACTTCTTATAACTACCGTTCTCAGGTGCGTCTCTCGCTGTGCCCCGACGCAATTGCCCAAGACTCAAGGCGATATTCTCAGCGACAGTCAGATTTTCAACCAGCATGAAGTGCTGATGCACCATGCCGATACCGCTAACAATCGCATCACGCGGGGACTTTGCCCGTAACCTACGTCGCCACCCTTCACGATCTGTAACATAGATACGTCCTACCGATGGCTGGTAAAGCCCATAGATAAGATTCATCAGTGTGGACTTTCCTGCACCATTTTCCCCTAAAATCGCGTGAATTTCACCCGCTTGGAGCGCAAAATCAACGCTGTCAACGGCAACAAGATCACCGAAGGTTTTGGTAACATTTTGAAGTTCAAGGATGTTTTCTTTTTCCATCTACAGCAGGCACCACTTTTCCGCGCTCGCGGGCGTCAATTCTCCATCGTAAGCGATAACCCGAAGCGAAACTGTCCAACTTTCACCTTCAGGTGTTGATACGGTGCCTGTCCAAGTCGGATTATAGAGCGCCATCCCGTAATCCCGAATGAACCACGGCCCCCGAATGCCTTCATTAAGAATGCTCATAAAGACACCGAACGCACCATGCCCTGCCAACACGTTTTGGTAGGCAACGAAATCCGATTCGCCTTCGTGGACGACATCAACACTTCCGCTGCGTCCATTGTCCCCCAACACAATACCGCCCATGACAGGCAGAAGTCTCGGTTCAACGCGGATACCGATGCTCCCAAATTTCGTCTGCGGATACGTAACGGCACCGTAAGCAGCGATCTTCTCACTCGTCATATCGCAGATAGTGGCATCATCAAGCGCGTGAAGATTGACAGTACGAATTTCATCGATCAACGGTTCTTCGTTTTCATCTCGCCAGACAACATTCTGAACGAATTGGACACCATCGGCGTGTGGCGTAATGCCAATGTCTTTCTGCGTATCCATCCGTCCTAATCTCTCAAAGACTTTATCTGTCCAAGAACGGCGGGGCGGCGATGCCCAAAAACCTGCTTCCCTGTCGCCGACTTGAACCGGTCCTTGTCCAACGAAAATACCGTTGTGGAACGGGTGATCGAAGGCGAACTCCTGAACGACGGTCTGTCCCGCCGGCGTGTAGAACGGAAAGACAAACGGACGATAAAAGTTCGCACCGACACCGCCCAAACAACGACCCGTGTCGGCTTCAACAACCAGATGTGTTTTGGCATTTACTTTAACTTCAAAATTGTTTTCCATAATTCCTCATTTGAACAAGTTTCAATATTAATTAAAATTGATATTTTGATCCGCGTTATTCTGCACAAATGGTTCTAAAAAGTATACGCAATTTGTATAAGCGTGTCAATGGAAATTCCGCAAACGTCAGCACTTCACCGTGATACCCTAACAGGTGTCTCGGTTTTTGACAATACAGCATAAAAATGCTATAATATAGCCAATTGTTTTACAAAAATCTCAAACCTGAAACTGCTAAATTCAAAAGGTTTTACAACGTTATGAACGATTTATCCAAGTTTATCCGAACTATACCTGATTATCCTAAACCCGGTATTATGTTTAAAGACATTACGCCACTTTTAGTAAATGCCCCTGTTTTCAACGCTGTAATTGAGGTCTACGCAAACCACTATAAAAATGAGGGAGTTGACGTAATCGCAGGCCCCGAAGCAAGAGGGTTCATTTTCGCTTCTGCACTTGCGTATCGGATGGGGGCAGGCTTTGTTCCTGTACGTAAAAAAGGGAAGTTACCTTATGATACATACGAAGTGACCTATGATCTTGAGTACGGAGAAGACACACTCACTATCCATCAAGACGATTTTCCAAAAGGGAGCCGCGTACTCTTATGCGATGATCTCTTGGCTACTGGTGGAACCCTTGCAGCAACGATTGAACTCGTTGAAAAAGCAGGTGGGGAAATTGTAGGCATTGCCCTTTTAATAGAACTCACCGAACTCAACGGTAGAGAAAAGATGAGGGATTTACCAATCTTTTCCATCTTTGAATTTTAGTTAGCTGTATTTTTATCGTAATCGTAAAACAGAGACATTCAATTCTCCATTTTCCGATCGAATCTTCACCCCCAGGCCCGGTAGGTGCAGTTTTGCGGCGTACGCGAAGAAATCCGCAGAAATCCGCAGAAACACCCTATCAAAGACACCAAGCAAAGACCGCCAGCAAAAACCCAAAATGCGACCTGCATTCCAACCGCACCGGCTCCTGAAAAAAAAGACGTGAAATCCAATAATTTCTTAAAATTGAATGGCGCTGAATCGTAAAATGATACCACTTTACATTTTTCGCGTAAACGTGCTATACTTTAAAGCAACATTCCAGTGATAAAGGAGAATTTTTAACGTGAAACAGCTATCTTACAATTTACGAAACAGGGTCACAATCTACGGACTCCTCCTATGCCTTTTCGCAATCGGATTCATACTTGTTGGGAATATAGATCTCAACGCAAAAGGACATGAAAAATTCAAAGTTGCGATGCTGCTACCCGGTTCTATCAGTGATGCGGGTTGGAACGCTCTGGCTTATGAAGGACTTGTGGCGATCGAAAAACAACTCGGTGCGGAAACCAGCCACGCTGAGACCCGAACCCCCTCGGATCAGGAAGAACAATTCCGTTCCTACGCACTGGACGGCTACAACTTGGTGTTTGGACACGGATACGAGTTTCAAGACCCTGCGAAAGCTGTCGCAGCCGACTTTCCTGAGACGATTTTCATCACATCTTCCGGCGGCACGATCACCGATAATATTTCACCCGCGAACTTCCGCGTTGAAGAGCCTGCCTATCTTTTAGGGATGATCGCAGGCATGATGACGAAAACCAATAAACTCGGTGTGATGGGTGGACAGAATATCCCATCTGTGAATAGCACGTTTATGGCGTTTGAAGGCGGTGCGAAAAGTGTGAACGCTGAAGTAGAGGTATCTTGGGTATACGTCGGGAATTGGGAGGACATCGGCAAAGGTAAGGAACTCGCACTCGCACAGATTAATGAGGGCGTCGATTTTATCTTCCCGAATGCTGATGCCGCTGGACTCGGTGCCTATGAGGCGGCTGAGCTCGCTCAAAAAGAGGGCAAGTTGGTGTATACCTTTGGAGCGAATCGCGATAAGAGTGATATTTCTCCGACCGTGATTGCGAATGCCGTGATTACACCGAACGCTTTTGTACAAATTGCCAAACTTATCAAGGACGGCAAGTTTAAACCGCAGGTTTATACTTTCAACATGTTGACAGACGAAGCGATCACCCTCACCTACAGTCCCGCGTTGAAGGATAAGGTGCCAGAAAATGTCCAAAAAGCCGTTGAAGATGCAAAAGCCAAGATCCTTGCAGGTGAGTTGAAGGTACCACAAATTGATTTCACTGAAAAGGAAGACGACAAAGATTGATAGGCTTCTGTAACCGAACTATTGGAGGAATATTCGCGTGAAACAGCTATCTCGGAAATCGCGATATAGTATGGCAATCTATGCCGTACTTCTATGGCTTTTGACAATCGGATTCATGTTAATTGGAAGCATAAATATCTATGCGAAAGGACATGAAAAATTTAAGGTTGCTTTACTTCTGCCCGCTTCCATCACCGATGGAGGATGGAATGCTTTCGCTTATGATGGCCTCAAAGCGATTGAAAAGGAGTTAGGCGCGAAAGTTAGCCACGTTGAGAGCCGAACGCCTACGGATCAGGAAGCACACTTTCGCGATTACGCGCTGGATGGGTACCAACTTATTTGGGGGCACGGCTTCGGATATCAGGAATCTGCGAAACAAGTTGCCCCAGACTTCCCCGAAACGGTTTTTATTACATCCACTGGGAACACCGTCACCGATAATATATCTCCGATCGTTTTCGCGATTGAGGAGCCCGTTTACTTGTTAGGGGTTATCGCCGGTTCAATGACCCAAACAAACAAAATCGGTATTGTCGGTGGACAAAACATCTCAGCTATCAATAGTATGTTTAGCGCGTTTGAAGAGGGCGCGAAAAGCGTTAACCCTGATGTCGTGGTCCATCGGGCGTATGTCGGCAATTGGTCGGACATCGGGAAAGGGAAGGAACTCGCCCGGGCGCACATTAATGAAGACAGCGACTTTCTCTTTCCGGTTGCGGATGTCGCGGGGCTCGGCGTTTTTCAAGCTGCAATGGAGGCACAATCCGATGGAAAGACCGTCTACACTTTCGGGGTATATCGAGACCAGAGCGAGTTGTCCCCTACAACTATAGTCGCGAGTGCCATTGTTACCCCCAAGGTCTTTGTAAATCTCGCCAAGATTGTGATGGAAGGCACCTTTGAACCGCAACCCTATCGCTTCACAATGGCAGAAGATGAAGCACTTACTTTTGTCTACAACCCGGCATTGAAGGATAAGGTGCCAGAGACAGCACAAAAAGCCGTTGAGGATGCTAAAGCCAAAATTCTCTCAGGCGAATTAAAGGTGGAGCAAACCTATCTTACGCAATAGCCGTCAACCGTCAGTTTGTGTACTGCTGGTGTCCTTCCCCGGAACGGGCAGAGCCCCAATTTCAAACCGCGCCAGCGGTAGCGAATAATAAGGAAGCATTCAGGTGAAACAACGAATTTATTGGATTTTTTTAGATAAACTTGGACGTTCAGTCCTAATCGTATGTCTCTTGGTCATCGGGTCTATAGTCGGTTGCGAGAGAGTTCAGGATAGCAGCAAAATTATCTACGCGCCAGAATCCGGAACATTCAAAGTCGGTATGCTCCTACCGGGTTCTATTAGCGATCAGGGATGGAACGCCTTGGCGCACGATGGCTTAACAGCAATCGGAGCCGAACTCGGTGCCGAAATAGACTACGTCGAGAGTTTAACCCCGGATGTCTGGGAAGCAGATTTTCGCGCCTACGCTATGGATGGCTATAACCTTATCTTCGGGCATGGCTACGAATATCAGGAGGCAGCGATAGCCGTCGCACACGATTATCCTGAAATTGTCTTTATTACCTCTGCCGGCGCAAGTGGGGCCGTCCGTGAGAATGTCGCCCCGATTGTCTTTCGACTTGAACAAGCCACCTACCTTTTAGGGATGATAGCCGGTCTGATGACACAGACAGACCAGATCGGTATTGTCGGCGGTCAGGAGCTTCCGTCTGGCAGCAGCACATTTATGGCGTTTGAGGGCGGCGTGAAAAGCGGCAACCCCGATGCCGTAGTGCAACGCACCTATGTAGGCGATTGGGAAAACATCGCTAAGGCGAGAGAACTGGCACTTGCACAGATACAAGAAGGTGTTGACTTTATTTTTCATAATGCAAATGAAGCCGGACTCGGTGTGTTTGAAGCAGTCGTCATGGCACAGGATTCCGGCAAAACTGTCTACGCCTTTGGTGCTAACCGCGATCAGAGTGCAGTCTCACCTCGCGCTGTACTCGCGAATGCCGTGATTACACCGAATGCCTATGTGCAACTCGCCACGGCTGTCAAGGCAGGAACGTTTGAATCCAAACTCTATGTCTTTACAATGACTACCAACGGTGCAATCGCTTTGACTTATAACCCAGAACTGAAATCTCAGGTACCTGAAGCGGTACAACAAAAGGTAGAAGCAGCGAGACAGCAAATTCTTGCTGGCACATTAGAGGTGCCACAAATCGATTTTAGTGCTGGAGAATAACCTATTGGGTAGCGGCAACCCCGGGGCACGACACGTTGAGGTTTATCGCAATGAAACATAACATGGAAATTGATGGTATTGAAGTCACTTTTTCTGAAGGCGAAACTATCCTTGAAGTCGCGCAACGCCACCAAAAAGAGATTCCAACGCTCTGCTATGATCCGAGGCTTGAGCCTTTCGGTGGTTGCCGCCTTTGCATCGTCGAGTTAGAAGGTGCGCGAAACCCTGTGGCATCCTGTACAACGCAAGCCACAGAGGGAATGGTTGTCCGCACAGCGACCGATACAATAGAGGCGTACCGGAAGACGCTGCTGGAGATGGTTGTCAGCGAGAATCGTGAAGTTGATGTGTCCCCGTTACGCGGTTATGCTGCTGGTGAACTCGCGGACCTCCGCGACAAGTATGCAGTAAACGGCACCCGTATGACAGGTGCGAAATCCGGCAGTAATAAAACCGAAGATGACAATCCGTTTATCCTCAGAGATTATGAACTTTGTATCTCCTGTTATCGGTGCGTCCGCGTCTGTGCCGAACAAGAGGGGGACCACGCGATCAACGTCATGAACCGCGGCTTCCATACACAGATTACCACAGAGTTTGATGGGCTTCTCAAGGATTCCGCCTGCACGTTTTGCGGGCAGTGTATCCAGACCTGTCCGACAGGTGCACTCGCCGACAAGAAAGCACTCCGGGCGGTTGATGAGGTAGCTGATGCTATGCCTGACAAAACCCGCACAATCTGTCCATACTGCGGTGTAGGATGCTCCGTTGATATCCTCACGAAAAATGAGAAGATTGTTGGCATCCATCCTGCCATGGACGGCCCCGCGAATCAAGGCGCGCTCTGTGTTAAAGGTCAGTTTGCTTACGATTTCGTGCAACATCCCGACCGGTTAAAGACCCCACTTATCCGCGGGGCAGATGGTGAACTCCACGAAGCCACATGGGAGGACGCACTTGAGAAAGCCGCTGAAGGTTTCCGAAAAATTAATGCTGAACACGGTAGACACAGCATCTATGGCATCGCTTCCGGACGGGCACCGAGTGAAGCTGCGTATCTGATGCAGAAGTTTATCCGTGTAGGGTTCGGGAGCAACTACATCGACAACTGCAGCCGTGCCTGACACGCGCCGACCGTTGCCGGTCTGGCAGCGACAATCGGACGTGGCGCGATGTCTAACCCGCTCGTTGATATGCAAAAACCGGAGGTCATCTTCTGTATCGGCACAAATATGACGGAATGTCATCCTGTCGCGGCGACGGGGCTTAAGAAGGCAATCGCACGTGGTGCGAAACTCATCGTTGCGGATCCGAGACGCATCGGGTTGGCAGAGTTGTCGCATCTCTATCTACCCCTCCGCGTCGGTTCCGACACAGCACTGCTCCTTGGCATGGCACACGTGATCGCCCGCGAAGGCTTGATTGACGAAGCGTTCATCGAAAACCGCACGACTGGGTTTGACGAATTCTTTGAACATATCAGTGAGTGGACCCCGGAGTGGGCAGAAACGATTACAGGGGTCCCCGCGAAGGACATTGAGACAGCGGCGATGTGGTACGGCAGCACGAACAAAGGGGCTATCTACTACACACTCGGCATCACCGAACATATCTGTGGCGTTGAGAATGTTCAGAGCCTCTGCAATCTCGCCTTGATGACCGGGAATGTCGGACGCGAGGGAACAGGTATCAATCCGATGCGTGGGCAAAACAACATTCAGGGGGCAGGCGATAGTGGCGCATTGCCGAACAACTACCCCGGCTTCCAAGCCGTTACGGATCCAGAACATCAGGCGAAATTCAAAGCGGAGTATGGCAAAGCCGTTGATTTGGAGAAGGGCATCACGAAAGTAACTGCCTTAGAACTTTGTGGGGACAGCATCCATGCGATGCTCATTGATGGCGAAAATACGTTGCTCTCCGACCCGGATAGAGAGCATTGTGAGCACGCGCTCCGTTCATTAGAGCACCTCGTCGTTATTGACATCTTTCTCACTGAGACTGCTGAACTCGCTGATATTGTACTACCAGCAACTGCTTGGGGTGAAACGGATGGGGTCTGCACAAATACGGAACGGCGTGTTCAACGGATGCGCGCGGCCGTCCCACCACCGGGTCAGGCGAAACCGGATTGGTGGATTATCTGCCAAATTGCACAACGTCTCGGGTTTGAAGGCTTCGATTTCGATACGCCAAAACCGGTCTTCAATGAACTCTGTCGGGTTTCACCGATTTACGCAGGATTAGATTGGGAACGCATTGACAAGAGTGAATACCAATGGCCCGTGCCGCACAAGGAACATCCGGGGACACCACGGCTCCATGAGGAATCGTTTGTCAACGGTCGTGGTATTTTCTCAAATGTACATTACCGAGACCCTGCCGAGACAATTAGCGACGATTTCCCCGTATGGCTCACAACAGGGAGACGCTTGCAGTCCTATCACACCCGAACACAGACGGGTAGGGCACAGGGGATTGATTACCTCTTGCCTGAAGAATCATTGGAGGTCAATCCAGCAGACCTTGAGAAATGGGAACTAACGGATGGAGAGTGGTGTAAAATGAGTAGTGCACGCGGCAGTATCAACATCAAAGTCAAAGCGACGAACCGTTCGCCGCGCGGGACTGTTTTCGCCAGTTTTAGCTTCGCAGATGTCCCTGTCAACCTATTGACAGGTTCTGGTTACGACCCGATTACCCACACAGCCGAACTAAAAGTGTGTCCTGTACGGTTGGAGCCACTTTAGTGGTTTTCGGTTCTTAGTTGTCAGTTATAGTAAAATCCGAAAATAAGTTTACACTTTTCGCTCGTAGGGTTTGGGTAACCCAACCCCTACGGTTCCCCTATGTGTGAAAATAATTACGGGCTCTACTATAAGAACCGTTTAGGACAGAAAAATATAAAATAACACCAATTCTGATTGGAAGCTTTTCGATCAGATTTGAAGAAAAAAGCGTCCGCTTCATCGGGCGAATTCGAGGTAAATAACGCTATGAAAATTAGAGTAACCAGCATTTTTGTTCAAGATCAGGAAAGTGCATTAAAATTTTATACTGAAAAATTGGGATTTGTCAAGAAGAGGGACATTCCCTTAGAAAATGGGGACAGATGGCTTACGGTAGTATCAAAAAAAGAACAAGACGGGCCTGAACTTTTGTTAGAACCATTATCTGAAAACCATTTTAAACCCGCTACAACGTATCAAAAAGCTTTATTTGATGCAGGACTTCCCTATACCCAATTCAGTGTGGAAAACGTTCAGGAAGAATATGAGCGATTAATCAACCTTGGCGTCGAATTCAGTGTAGAACCTACTGAGATAGGAACAACAATTTTTGCTGTCTTCAATGATACTTGCGGAAATAATATTCAGATCGTAGAAATTGAGTGAGGGTGGTTCATTTTAATATGAGGCGTGAGTGCAGGATATAATTTCAGAAATGGTATAATATCCACAGAAATCTCTCACCAATAAACCAACCAAGGAGGTGCTCCATGAATTGGAAATCGCGTTGGTCAGAACAGCATGCAGACACTGACACCTTAAAGCAACAGCTGCAATCCGAAGGCTTCAATGCCTACGAGTGGTCGGGGCGTCCTGGCGGTGCCTATCTCGATTATATCCACACCCAAGATGAAGTCGTCTGTGTGTTATCTGGCACGGCAGATGTGAAGGTCGCGGATGAACACGGGTCCATAGAAAGTGGCGATCGGATTGATGTTCCTGCGAATACCTATCACTCAATTACCGTCACGAGTCACGAACCGTTAGTCGTCTTAACGGGAATGCGAAAAACTTAGAGTGGAACACAAGTTAGCAAGACACACCATAATAACGCACAGAGAATATGCTCAAAGATACAGATATACGCAGTTTTTTTGACATTTCTATCACACATTTTCCCGATAGAAGTGCCAGATGGCTCCTGCAATACATAGAATACGTCCAAGGGTTGTTAGAAATCGTTGCCCCCAGCGAATTCGTTGAGCATATTGATTTTAGTCAACTCACGCAACTCAATAGGAGTTTAATTGCCGATACCCTTCGCGAACAAGAAGCGGATCTTCTTTTTCGGGTGCCCTATAAACGCGGGGCTGAAACAGATGATCTGCTTATCTATATCCTGATTGAACACCAATCAAGGGTTGACGTTTCCATGGGATTGCGTGTGATGTCTTACATGATAGATATTTGGACTGCCCAGCGTCGGGAGTGGGTGTCCAACGATATCCCCGAGCGTGCGTGGCGTTTGCGTCCGATTCTGCCGATAGTCTTTTATAGTGGAGACCGGGGTTGGAATGCCCCGCTGACACTTGATGCGATAATGGATATTCCGGAAGGCATGTTTCAATTTGTTCCGAAGTGTGAAATCCTGTTTTTAGATGTTAAACGAACGGTGGTATCAGATTTAACGAAAACAAACCATCCATTTGGTTGGTTACTAACGGTTCTTCAAAAGGAACGTGCAAGTAAGGCTGCGTTAGTGGATGCGCTTGTAGAGGCGATGTCTCACCTGAATGAACTTGATACAGAGCGATCTGGGCAGTGGGAGCGTGCTATTAAGTATATACTTTTACTAATACTGCATCGTCGTCCGGCTGATGAACATCAAGAGTTAGTAAAGTTAGTAGGTCAACATATCCAAGAGTTGGAGGTAGAAACAATGGCAAAATCGATGGCAGATATTCTTAGAGAACAAGGTATAGAACAAGGTATAGAACAAGGTATAGAACAAGGTATAGAACAAGGTATAGAACAAGGTATAGAACAAGGCGAAACCCGGGCGAAACAGGCAGCGGTGCTCAAGCTGCTACAATTTCGATTTAATGATGTTCCAGAATCCGTTGCTAATCAGATAGCCTCAATACAGAACCTCTCGCGCCTTGATTCACTCTTTGAAGAGGTCTGGGAAGCAGCTACACTTGATGAGATTGATTGGCTGAACCTTAACAACTAAAAAATTGAGGATTTACGTAAGATTAAAGTCCTATAGGAAAAGAACCTCGTCAATTAGAAAATGTCTGTAATTCTTTTCATTTCCGGAATCCTGGTTCAGACAACAAAATAGAAAGGAAAATTTATGAATATTACTGTCAAAACGGGTGGGTTTAACCAAGAACAGAGCGATGTGATTGCCATCGGTGTGCTGGAGAATCCGGATTTCTATAGTGCTCCACTTCAAACTATAGATCAAGCACTCGGTGGACGCATTCGCGAAAGAATGAACCTCGGCGATTTCACAGGCAAGTTGAAAACGACGAGTTGGCTCTATACAAACGGTGCGATAACCGCGCCTCGCGTGCTACTGGTAGGTTTGGGTGAGTATCACGACCTGACTACCGAAAAAGTCCGCCAGACAGCCGGCCACGCCGTGCGGACGATCCGGGATATGGGTTTAAGAAACGCCGCTGTTCCGATGCCAAACGAAGCCACCCCTGAAATGATACAAGCCGCAGCGGAAGCCTCCTTGCTCGCACTCTATCAGTTCGATGAACACAAAACCGGAAACGATGATGAAGACGAAAAGAAAAAACTTGAATCCATCACATTCTTAACTGAAAGTGATCACAGTCAGGCCACGGTAGAAGCAGCAGCCCAGCGCGGAGAAGTAATCGCTAACGGTACACTGCTCGCCCGTGATTTGAGCAACCAACCCGCAAATTATCTCACGCCGACGCAACTCGCTGAAAAGGCAGAAGCGGTAGCAGAGACAACAGGACTCGGTTGCGAAATTTTTGACAAAGCCACCCTCGAAGAAAAAGGGTTCCGTACACTCCTTGCCGTCGCGCAAGGGAGTGCTGAAGAGCCGCGCTTTATTATTCTCGAATACACGCCTGATGGTGAAGGACAAGATACTGTCGTGCTTGTTGGAAAAGGGATTACCTTTGACACAGGCGGGATCTCGATCAAAGGCGGAAGCGGTATGCATGAGATGAAACACGACATGTCGGGTGCTGCTGCTGTAATCGGCGCGATGCAAGTCATCGGTCAACTCAAACCGAATGTGCGTGTCATCGGCTTAGTTGCCGCGACCGAAAATATGCCGAGTGGCACTGCGGTTAAGCCCGGCGATGTCGTCACCTCTTATGGCGGCAAAACGATTGAGATTCTTAACACCGATGCTGAGGGACGTTTGGTATTGGCAGATGCGCTCGGATGGACGGCACAGTATAACCCCAAAGGCGTTATCGACTTAGCCACGCTCACCGGTGCTGTGATCGGTACTTTAGGACATATCGCAGCGGGGGCACTGGGGACAGATCCAGAACTCATGGCGAAAGTGAAATCGGCAGCCGTAAAGACGCATGAACGCGTTTGGGAATTACCACTTTGGGACGATTACGATGAAGGGGTCAAAAGCAAAGTCGCAGATGTGCAGAACATAGGCGACGGCACGGCTGGCACGATTGCCGGGGGCGCGTTTTTGAAGAAGTTCGCGGAAGGCTACCCGTGGGTACACCTCGACATCGCTGGCACTGCTTGGGGGATGAAAGGCTCTACGTATATCCCTGAAGGGGCGTCCGGCTACGGCGTGCGGTTATTGGTGCAACTGGTTGAGGATTGGTAATTTTCCATAGAATACAGTAAAAAAAAAGCCCTGTTGGAGCATCCGACAGGGCTTGACATATCACTATTGAAAAAGATTTATCCCTTTAGTTCACAAGTTCCGGTTGATGCAATATATGCTTTTCATCTGAAACAATAAATTCAGCTTGAATATCCCATATACCGTGCTGATCAATCTTAATCTCGTAAATCCTACATTTGAATCTATATTTCTCATTCGGAAAAATTTCCACTTCCTCGCCATTTTCATCTATGCTATGAATATCAGCACCATGCGTGGTAATGGAAAATTGTCTAAGCTTCTTGTTAGTGTATAACTCTATATCACTTCCATAACGTGTGCGCTTTACAACTGCCTCAAAGGTTAATACCTTATCTATGTACGTTTCCGGATCGTTTAATACCTCTGTGAAAGACAGGGTAACATTTGGATCGCTTGTATCTCGTTGAGATACACCTATCTTTCCACATCCTATGGAAATGAAAGACACAATGACTAATATGTATACGAACGATGTTCTCAACATTGAATTTCCCCCACAAAAACTCGTGTCAAGATAGATTATCGTTGACAAAATTTATCCCGTTTTAAGCAACCTTTCCATAACGCGCCGCTGGCGAGGTTGAAACCTCGCCAGCAAATGCCTTTGCGTAAATCCCGACGCTCTTACCCTTCAGACCGGATCTGGATTAACTTGTTAACAGCGTGGATGTATGCACGCGCACTCGCTTCGATGATGTCTGTGCTGGCACCGTGTCCGGTGATGATGTGTCCATTATCCTGTACCTTCAATGAGACTTCACCGATAGCGTCTTCGCCTTCGGTTACAGAACGGATCTGATAGTCAATGAGATTCAGTTGAATATCAACAACCTGACCAATCGCCTTAAACGCAGCATCAACAGGTCCATCACCAGTTGACGCTTTTTCAACAACGCCGTCTTCCGTCCGAATTCCGACTGTTGTTGTCGGTGAAATTTTCGTTCCGCTGACGACTTGAATATAATCAAGTTCAAAGACAGCAGGGATTGCGCGAATCTCATCGCTCATGATCGCCTCAAGGTCAGCATCCTGCACCGCTTTCTTTTTATCAGCGACCCTCAGGAATCTTTCATAGACTTTGTCTAACTGTTCAGCGTCCACTTCGTAGCCGAGTTCGCTGAGTCGGTGTCTGAGTGCGTTGCGTCCCGACCGAGGACTGAGGATGAGTTGACTCTCTTTCCAACCGATCTCTTTCGGATCAATGATTTCAAACGTTACTCGTGATTTGATGATCCCGTCCTGATGGATACCCGAACTGTGTGCGAAGGCGTTCGCGCCGACAATCGCTTTGTTCGGTTGCACAGAGATACCCATCGTTCGGCTGACACGCCGACTAATCGGGACGATCTCTTTTGCGTTAATCTCGGTGTAATATTCTTTGAAATAGTCTCGCCGAGTTCGGATTGCCATGACGACCTCTTCAAGCGAGGTGTTCCCTGCACGTTCCCCGAGTCCGTTGATTGTACATTCTACCTGACGCGCGCCTTGCTCAATCGCGATCAGACTGTTCGCCACCGCCAAGCCGAGGTCGTTATGACAGTGAACACTGATAATGGCATCGGCAACGTTCGGGACATTTTCCATGATGCCTTTAATCAGGTCGCCAAATTCCGTTGGGACTGTCCACCCGACGGTTTCCGGGATATTGACGACGGTCGCGCCTGCGGCGATAGTTGCTTCAACGACCTCATAAAGGAACGCCAATTCTGTCCGTCCCGCGTCCATCGGCGAGAATTCCACATTCGCATCTGCGTGTCCTTCACAGAGACGCTTAGCATAGGCGACAGCATCCGTTGCCATCCGGAGTGTATCTTCCGGTGTCGTTCGCGTGATACGTCCCATGTGGATAGGTGATGTACCGACAAACGTGTGGATACGGGCGCGCGGCGCGTCCTCAATCGCTTTCCATGCCGCAGTAATGTCTTTCTCTACAACGCGAGAGAGCGCGCAAATTTCCGGACCTTCAACCTCATTTGCTATCCGTTTGACAGCGTCGAAATCGCCCGGTGAGGAGATGGGGAATCCGGCTTCAATGACATCAACATTTAATTTGGCGAGGTGCTTGGCAATTTCGAGTTTTTCCTGGATACCCAGAGCAGCACCGGGGGTCTGCTCGGCATCACGGAGCGTTGTATCAAAAATATAGACTTTCTGCTGGTTGGTTTCAAAATCGTCCAAGGCTCTTTCCTCCAAATTTTAATCACGGATAGATAAAGTTTGCAAGTTACGACGGAAGTCTGATGCTATCAAAAGGTTACCCTCAAGTTTAAAAGCATCAGACAACATAACATAACCAACACCGCCAACTTCATCGAAAACCATTTTTTGCCATCGGCAAAAAATGAGCAAAAACTCAATCGTTAAAAAATTACATTTCACGACCGACAGCGATCGCAATAGGTTTCAGTTCCTGCATGAGCGTCTCAAATTGATCTGGGAACAACGATTGTGCCCCATCTCCTGTCATTGAATGATCAGGATCATGATGTACCTCAAGTAACAGTCCATCGGCGCCTGCAGCGACAGATGCCTTCGTCATATCACACACCAAACTCCGAATACCGGTGCCGTGGCTTGGGTCAACGACAATTGGAAGGTGGCTCAATTCGTGAACGACGGGCACCGCGTTCAGGTCAAGTGTGTTACGTGTATGGGTTTCAAATGTACGAATACCACGTTCGCATAGGATAACATCTGGGTTTCCTTCTGCGAGAATATATTCGGCAGCAAGCAGCCATTCTTCGATTGTCGCGGACATCCCGCGCTTGAGAATTACGGGTTTCTGCGCGCGGCCGACCTCACGTAACAGGTAAAAATTTGTCATGTTCCGAGTGCCGAGTTGGAACATATCTGTGTATTCCCCGACGAGTTCCACCTCGTGTGGCGTCATAACTTCAGTGACGATACCGAGTCCCGTTTCGTCTTTCGCTGCTTTTAGCATCTTGAGAGCACTTTCACCGTAGCCTTGGAAACTATAAGGCCCCGTTCTCGGCTTAAACGCACCGCCTCTGATGAAACTCGCGCCCGATTTTTGAACCAACCGAGCAATAGTCACAATTTGTTCTGTGCTCTCTACTGCACAGGGACCAGCGATAACAGGCAACTGCTTTCCACCAATCTTTGTGCCATTCACTGCAATAACTGTTGGTTCTTCCCGAAATTCGCGGCTCGCCAACTTGAACGGTGCTGTAATCGGCATCGTTCGTTCAACACCGGACATTGACTCTATCGGAATATCACCAAGCAATGTTTTATCTCCTATGACACCGATGACCGTGTGCCGTTCGCCGGTTGAGATTTGTGCTTTCAACCCAACACTTTCGATCCGTTTTACAACAGCATCAATATCTGATTGTGTTGCATCGGTCTTGGTAACGATTACCATCCTTTTCAACTACCTCCCAGAAAAACTCTATCTATCCCAAATCAAATTCGGTTAAAAAAAATAACCCAACATCGAATTTATCTTCAACGCTGGGTGGCGACACTGGAATCGGTTAATCATACAATTGAGACATTACCTACGAACTTTCACCACCTATCGTTGCCGTACCAATATAAGTACAGATACAGATAAAACGCCAACGCGCCTTTTAACAGCAAACTGCTGCTTGCAAGTCGCGCTAAAAAGGCCCAAGCGTAGAAAGAAAGGTCCTGAACGAGCCCTACACCGGTTATCTGTATTGCGATGGTATTGCGTTCAAGCATTCGCATTATCAAGCTCCCCGAATCGGGCAACAAAAAACATGCCCGCAACATCTCAAAAACAATCCTATACTACTAAGACATTATTAAAAAAAAACGTTTAGTCATTGTAATAGAGAAACTACGCTATCCGCTTTAAACTTTCTGAACAGTAGCATCCTCTACCACTGACTTTAAAATATATAATAACACATTTTTTTATGCAAGTCAAATTTCTTTTTTAATAGTTGTCAGTAAGTGTCGCAGCCTCCAAGTCCAGACTCTGTAAAACTTCGCTGATGAGGTTTAAAACCTCTGACTGCTGACAACTGAATAATTCTGATAAATGTCCACAATAGTCTTGACCCTCGAACTGATGTATGTTAACATACAGAACTGAACTCTTACAACATAATGTAGACGGAGAAACTATGCCAAAAGAAAAGTCTTTCACACCTATCACTGTTGGGATTATGGGCGGCTCCGCTTCTGGGAAAACGACATTTGCCAATGCTTTGGCGGAAGCCCTCGCGGAATTTTCGCCCGTTGTGCTAAACCAAGATTCTTATTTTCGGGACTGGTCAGAATACTCCGAAGCAGAGCGAGAACGCGTAATTACCGCGAATCACCCGGATGCTGTTCTATGGGATGCCCTTATTACAGACATCAAGAAACTGCGTGCCAGAGACGCTATTGACGTGCCGACCCCGGGCACCCGCGGTGCCCAACGCGGGGACGAACAGACCAGTGTTCAACCCAGCGATGTTGTCATTGTAGAAGGACATCTTATCTTCTGGAGTGAAGACTTACGTAACTTGATGGACATCAAACTATTCCTTGATGTAGATGCCCACGAGCGCGTCTTGCGACGGATGCTCCGTGATGTTGCACGGCGCGGCGGCGATCTGGAGTGGGCGATCAACTGGTACCGGCGCGATGTTCTGCCCAACTTTCCTGTCTACACCGAACCTTGCAAACAGTACGCAGATTTGGTGATCCCATTCCAAAACGAAAATCCGGTTGCGTTGCACACACTCGTTGCCGGAATCCGCGCCCGAATTCAGGAAAACAAAACTTCTTCATAAACGCGCGTCGAAAGCGTACCTTCCCCTTCATAGCCATTTTGACATGCCCTCAGTGCCACAGTGGCAAGGGTGATGTCAATTTGGCAAATCTACACCGCCTCTCTATTCTTCCATGAATCGTGTTATATAGATGGGGTCCCCACGTGGTAAGCACAAGACCTACGCCTACAGCGATTAGGAAACACCACTCGCTGTGGGCAGTCAGCAGATGAGAAGCTGCTTTGGCACGGAATTTGCTTCACATACAAACAGAACGGCAACATCGTCGGTTGCCTCTGAAAAAATTGGCATGAAACTTGCAACCTGTTTGGCACAGAACTTGCATCTAACATTTACACAAACAAAATTCAGAAGGAGAAAAAAAATGACTTACTTAACAACACGCAGACCGATGCGAAACCTGTTTAACCTCCACAACCAGATGGAGAAGGTTTTTAGCGATCTCTTCGATTCTCACGAAGGTGGAACGGATACGGACAGCACCGCTTGGATACCTACCGTAGATATTTCTGAAACGGAAAACGGATTTGAGATCCGCGCTGAACTGCCGGGCGTATCCGAAAACGATGTTAACGTCTCTGTAACCGACAATCTGCTTACCATCAAAGGTGAAAAACATCAAGAAGCAGAGACAGATGGCAAAAACTACCACCGTGTTGAAAGGCGGTACGGCAGCTTCCAGAGAAGTTTCACGTTGCCAAGACACATCGAAACCGATGCTATCAAAGCGGAATTTAAAGATGGGGTCTTGACACTCGGAATTCCGAAGGCGGAAGCAGCAAAACCAACTGAAGTTCCGATTACAGTCAATTCCTAATCTAAGACTCGGACGTGCCTCGTCTGTTATATAGAACACGCGAGGCATGTCCAACAACACACATACAGCATGTTATCCAAAGGAGAAAAAAAATGACTTATTTGACTTTACACAGACCGGCAAGAAACCCATTCAGATTTTACAGCCCGTTCCTTGCACCACTGCACGCAAAAACCGACGCAGGCACATATAACTGGGCACCTTCGGTTGATATTTCGGAAACAGACGACACATTTGAAGTTCGCGCCGAATTGCCAGGTGTCGCAAAAGACGATCTCCACGTCTCTGTCAAAGAGAACCTCTTGACGCTCAGCGGAGAAAAGCGGCAGGAAAATGCAGGTGATGACACCCAAAACTACCGTCGAGTTGAACGCCGTTATGGGAGTTTCCAACGCAGATTCACGCTCCCATCGGAAGTGGCAACAGACGATATCAAAGCCGAATACAGCAACGGTGTGTTGACGCTCTCTATTCCGAAACCGGAAGCAGCGAAACCGACCGAAGTTCCGATTACAACGACATCTTAAGACACACCCCTTAAAACCAAACAAAAAGGCTGGCGCGTAAATGTGCCAGCCTTCTCTTTTTGTCCGCGATAAATGGACTATGCTTCCTCTTTGTCTTTCAAAACACCGATATAGAGAAGTGCGGCGAGGATCGCACCGACGCCCGGTCCCACGAAGTAGAGCCAGAGATCCGCATAATTCCCACTGACGATAGCGGGTCCCAATGTACGTGCCGGATTGAGAGAGGCACGTGTTAATGGACCACCCATTAGAATACAGAGTACCAGTGTGAGCCCAATTGCAAGTCCAGCGAAATTGCCTGCCTTCCCACTCACAGCGGTGTTGAAAATGGTATTGACGAGGAAGAAAGTGAGCACGATTTCGACGACAAGCCCTTGAACCGGGGTAACACCTTCAGCCAAAATTGTTACACCCAAATCGCCAGGATTCGGTAGCACAGCGTTAAGCACAACCGCCCCCAAAATTCCGCCAAGAAATTGCACAATCCAGTACCCTATCGCTGCGACAAATTCAATCTCTCCCGCTATTAGCAAGCCAAGCGTCACAGCCGGATTGATATGTGTGCCAGAAATGTGTCCATACGCATACGCAAACGTTACAATCACCAAGCCGTGAGCGAGTGCAACCCCTACTAAATTCGCTTGAGTGATCGCCAATGCACCAGCACCGATAAAAATCAGTGCAAACGTACCAACAAATTCAGCGACTAAACTCTTTGCATTCATAAAATTCTCCTTGAATTTGAAATTAAATTATCAGATAACTATTCCTGATGACTATTTTAATTTCAATTTTTGACAAAATATTTACACACCTTTGTGATTTGATCTGCAATCGGAACTCCCATGGATTTACAAGTGGTAACTTGGGTTAGAGTAGGTCAAATTTGAATATATTATTCAATTTAAAAATAATTAAGCCTATATCTAACTATACACTATAGGATATTTTAAGTCAAAAAGCAAATTATATCTCTCTGATTTGCAGATTGACAATTCTTGGGGCATATGCTACATTAATTTCCAAATTTTTAGAGCAATAAGGAAAAATTCTCATGGAAAAAGAGATTAGAAACGACATCAAAGGTATCAATCGCTTTATTTTTGAAGCAGGGGCAGATACGGATCAACTCCATCTCCACATCTCCGAAGTTGGACCTGGGCAACGCGCGCATCCACCGCATACACATGACGGACAAGAAATTTTTTATGTGTTTTCTGGGGAAGGTGAAGTGTTGTTTGGTGAAGCGACACACCGCGTCAGCGACAACGAAGCCGTCCACGTCGATTGCCAAGTTTTGCATGGGATACGCAACGTCGGTGCAACACCGCTCCGCTATGCCGTGATTATCGCGAAGTGATAGGTCTCGAAAGACGCGGTGGTCTACGAAACTCTTTTAGCGTTGTGCTATTCTGGTGAGTTGTCGGATAATTGCGCCGTGTATAAGTGACAGATACCGTAAATGCCCGCAGCGATCAGAACAATCCCGACACCTGCTAACCCGCGCCGCACCCAAATCGGTTGTAAAAAGACTGGCAACCCGACAGTGAACCAACGCGGTTGCAGTAGTTCTGACATAGCGATGCTGAAATACAGTACACCGTAAGCGATCAAACCGATGTCGCTTGCGAGTTCCTGTTTTAACGGGGTGACCGGTAGCTTGAAAGGATTAAGGAGGTAATCACCTGATAAGATTAGCGTGATGCCCACAATCAGAAATGCTGAGAGAATCACACTCGGATACCCTGAGCCCCGGAGGGTTACCAGTAAGACGATACTGATGCAGCCCAATAGGAGGCTCATCACGCCTTGCATAACTTGATAACTTCTATTTTGTGAAATCATTTACCACTTTCTCACCCGAATCGGATGCGCGGATCAACCAACGTATAACTGATGTCGGTTAGCAACAGACCGACGATATACAGAACAGAAGCGAGATAGACCATACTTCGCACAATAGCGAAATCTTGCGCTTGAATCGCCTCGATCGTAAAACTTCCCAACCCCGGAATCGCGAAAAACGCCTCCATCACCAAACTTCCCATAAACAACAGTGGAATTGCCAACACGACATTCGTTAAAATCGGAATCATCGCATTTTTCAGGGCGTGTTTAAAGAGAACACCGGCTTCACTCACGCCTTTTGCCCGTGCTGTCCGGACATAATCCCGATTTACCTCCTCAAGGAATATTGTACGATAGAAGCGGATGCCACCACCAATACCGCTAATGATGCCGATAACCACAGGGAGAATCACAAACTTCAGCATGTCTACACCCGAATCATAACCAGAAATCGGAGAGAGTCGCAACATTTTGCCAAACAACCACTGACCACCAATAATATAAAAAAGTTGAGAAATAGACATAACCATCACCGCAATGATCGTGCCCCAGAAATCGACGTACGTCGCCCGGTAATAAGCCACAATCATAGACACAGTGATATTCACGAGCAGTCCGATCAGGAACGTCGGTAAAGCAATAGCAAGACTTGCCCACATGCGCTGCGAGATCTGTGATGTTATATCAATGTTGTTCGTATCAGATTTCCCGAAATCAAAGAGGAAAAGTTTCGCTGATTTCTGAAAGAAGATCGTCTCCGTAAAGTGTCCGCCCCGTGATGCCTCAGTATTGAAGAAGAGGGGCAAGTGATAACCGTTCTGTTTCTTCCAATTCTCAACATCTTCCTGCGTAATATTCTTTTCACCGAGAATCTTCCGTGCCATCTGGTCGGGTGAATTGACGACAAAAAAGAGGAAAAAGACGATGAGGTTCACGCCTATTAAGATCGGGATCGCATAAAGCATTCGCCGTATAATATAAGTGAGCATTCTTCACCAGAGCAATGAATTTTTTAAAACTGTGCTGACTTTCGGTTAGCACAAGCATACACATCCGATATTTTTAACCCCCTAAATCCCCTTATCAGGGGGACTTTAAGAGGAAATGCACAAACTCTATTTAATTTTCTGGCGCTTCATCAGCAATGTGCGCCTGTTTTGTCTGTCTTTCTCGTTTCCAAATTGTGATGGCAGCCGGAATCGTGCCTAAGATCAGCAATCCGAGACAGACCCATAGGGGCCAAACAATAGGCTGATTCCACGCTTGACGGCTTTCTGTCCGCTGACTGGCATCAATGCGGAGATACTTGAAGTTTCCACGCCCCAAAGCACTCGGTTTACTATTCTTCAACCACTGATGCGACAGACCAAAAACGACAGGGTGATAGACAAAGACCCAAGGCGCATCGCGTTGTAACAGGCGGTTCATTTCGCGAATGCGTGTCAACCGTTCCGGCGAGTTCTCCATGTTTTTCATTGTTTCAAAGAGCCGGTTATATTCTGGATTATCGTAGTTGGCCGCATTTTCGCCATCGCGTAGGACTTTACTATTCGGACCGTAGAGAAGGAACAGGAAATTTTCTGCATCGGGGTAGTCCGCATGCCACCCCCATAAGATGATTTGGAAATTCCCGTTTTTCACTTTGTCGCGAAATCGATTGTAATCGGTGGTGCGACTCTCCATCGTGATACCGAGCTGCTCTAATTTATTTCGCATCCACGTTAAGCGGGACGTCGCACCTGCCGAATTCCACGTGTTGTCAAAAGAGACAATCAGCGGATTCCCTTTACTATCCTGTCCACCCGGGTAGCCCGCTTCTGCGAGCAGTTGGCGTGCTGCTTCAATAGATTTTCGGACCGGACGGTTGGTGCTTGCATCCCAGTCGTATATATATGGATTAATACCCGTCTCACCCGCTTCGTAGCCGAAGATACCAGGCGGCAGTGGACTGTGTGACACAACACCCCGTCCATTGAGAAAAATTTCAATATACTCTTCGTAATTCAAGGCGATCGAAATCGCTTGCCGAAGTTTCTGTTTCTCCGCGGTGTACCCGCCGACGGTATCGTCTAACATATTGAAAGCGAGATAAACAGTCGTCGGTTCTACGCTCGTACGTAGGACAATATGTTTCGCCTTCAATGCCTCACTTTCCTTCGGATCCCCCGTATCATCGAACATAATCGCGCTGTCAAATGTATCTGAGGAGATGCCGGAACTGTCGTAATACCCTTGCAAGAACTTATTCCAGCGCGGGATATATTCTTTTTCTAATTTGTAGACAACTTTCGGTATAAACGGGATAGTTTCCCATGCGTCGTCAAGCAGTCCAGCGTCCCTATCACCGGGTTCCCCACCCGACGGGTAACGCTCAACCCGAAAATTCTCATTCTTGACCAGGACGATCTCCTTGTGTGCGAGGAGCGTTTCTATCCGATAAGCACCTGTCCCCACAGGAAACCTATCAATCGTGATGTTCCGCTCCTTCATAACGGGTTGGCTGTAAAAGTCAATCGCCTCTTTAGGCATCGGTGAAAAGAAAGGCATCGCCAACCAATAGACAAACTGCGGATATTTCGCTTTTAGGATAACTCGATAGGTGTGCCGATCCACGACCTCCACGCCCGGAAAGGGTGCCTCTTCCTGTCCGTTAGCAAGCGCGGCGGAATACGTGTCCATCCCAAGGATATAATCTTTCAACGTGCTAAGAATAGGGCAGGCGAGACGCGGGTCCGCCATCCGTTTGATCTGGTAGACATAATCCGCTGCGATAAGTTCACGCGTCCCTGTCATCGGAAAATCTTTGATCTCGGTAAAGCCCTTCACGTCTGCTTTTTTCAAGGTGTGGTACCGCATTACGCCATTTTCAGCTTTTGCAAAACAGGCGTGCGGCTGATACATGATACCGGGACGGATACGAATTTCATACACAGCGCGCGCGACAGACGCTGCAGGAGCATCTGACGATAGCTGCTCGCCATCAGCATCATAATATTGGGGTTGCGGGACCGCCGCCGCCGTTAGTGAGATCAATTCGTAGGGCCTTTTGAGGTAATGATACCGTAAAGGCGGTTCATAAATCTGCTGGATGAACCTGTATTCGTCTGAACTGTAGGACACTGCCGGATCAAAGTGCTTCGGTTCTTCACTAAAGGTGCTGTAATAGATTTCCTCGTCCTGTTCGGATTTCGGATACGGATTATTCGGCACCCCGCAACTCAGAAAAAAAGAGAGTACGATTAGGACTATCAAACATCTGCTTAAAAGCAATGCCCTAAAATTGATAGGACTTACACAACCCCCCTGGTAGGTGCGGTTTCTAACCGCACCGAGTCCGTGGCAGTAAGGGATATTAGCACCCGTAAATAAGGGAACCTCTTCAACTTTGCGTAAGTTCTGATTGATCCTTCGCATTGTATTGTGATGTCTCAATAATTTTATCATCTTCTTATGAAAATACGCCTTTTTTCAGAGGCAAAACGATATTCTAAAATGCATATAAAACCGTTAATGATACTAAGGGACCGAATTCAAAGGCGTCGCGCTCCTCGTATGTACCATCCAACAAAGCATTCGTGTCGTCATAAAGCGTCTCCTGATGTAAGGGCAACATCACCGCCAGAGACAACGGCACATTATAAGGCGTTATAACTGATGCTCCGAAAGATGCCATACTGAACCGGAGCCCGGAATTGATGTCCTGTTCGCCTGCCCAATAGGCGAAGGATTGATAAAAGCCGAGATAGCCAACTTGGAACGAAAGCCAATCGCTGAAACTATAATTCAGACCACCTGTGTAGGTAATCTCTCTCGAAGCGCGATAGGTCTTGCTATTTTCATAGAAGGGCAACTTTCCGCGGAGACTGACGTTCGCTCGCAAACCTTTGTAGACGGGCAAACCGTAATGCAGATCAGCGATCGGATTAAAGGTGCCAGTACCAAACTGGATATGGAGATGCTTAAGTCCTGCATCCCCTAACTTCCAGGGATCCTCTTCGGTTTTTCCAAGCGGAATCGTCGTTCCTATACGTCCCACAAGGAAATCGTGATCCACAAACACGTCTCGCCTCTGATACCCTAAGAAGATGTCCGTATCCGTAGGGCCCGCGTAGGTCTCATTGCGATGATGATTGTCCCGATTGCGCGCAATTGCTTTTCGTTGTGCATCCGTGAGCGTATCAATTTCTTCAATGGTTGCCTCTTGGATTTTGGTCTCGTATGGCACATTCGCTTCTAACATCCATTCGGAATTGAATTGATATTTCAACCCAATGTCAATGCGAAATATGTTTAGTTTAACGTGGTGTCGATGTAACGGGACATCTATTACCTCTCCTTCTGGGGAAATCCCTTTTGTTTCAAGGTGTCCACCTTGTGCGTCAAACCACCGCATCATACTGAACGTGCCCTGAAATTTCTTCATCTCTCCTGAAGCCAAACTGACTTCACCGATCCCGCCACGTGGAGTCGCGAGATTGCTTCAAGCACCTCAGCTCTCTTGGGCAAAGCCGAGCGGAAAAAGGATGAATTGAAGACAGAGTAGGAGATAAAAAATCCGAATCATCATAGGGGATCACCATCCGTTTCTAAGTTAAGCCATTGCATCTCAGCATCAGAGAGTTCAAGGCTCATTGCGCCGAGCGAGGAATCCATTTCCTCTAAAGTTGCGGGGCCAACAATCGGGAAAACTGGGAACGAAATATTCAAGCAATATGCAAGGGAGACTTGAATTGGGGAATAGCCGTATTTTTCGCCTAATTTTTTTGCGCGTGCAAGCCTCTCAAAGTTTTCGTCATTGTAATAGACGCGCACCATATCTCCGTTATCGCGGTTCTCCGGTGTAAACGCGCCGCTGAAGAAGCCGCGTGCTTGCGAAGACCACGGCATCAACGGGAATTGGCTCTCCTGATGCCATGCGCGTGCGGCACCATCAACACAGACGCACCCACCCCACATCGGTTCCATCGGCACAGCGAGACTGATATTGTTGCTACAAGAGACGAAACCCGCGAGTCCATTTTCCTCGGCATAGGTGTTAGCTTCAGTAATACGCTCCGGTTGCCAGTTAGAGGCAGCAATCGCTCGGATGCGTCCAGCCCCGATCTCCTCGTTCAGATAATCAATAATCGTACGCACCGGAATTACAGGGTCATCGCGATGGAGCATGTAAAGATCGATATAATCGGTCCGGAGGCGTGTAATGCTTTCATCAAGATCGGCTTTAATCTCTTCAGGGGACAGACGCGGGCGTGGCACTCTACCTTGCGGGTGTCCACCTTTATCAATAAGAAAAACATCGTCTCGGTTCCCACGTTGCCGCATCCAGAGCCCAATCAGCATCTCACTATCGCCACCACCATAACCGTGTGCTGTGTCGAGGGCATTTCCACCCGCTTCAAAAAACGCGTCAAGCATCTCAGTGCTATAGTCGAATCTTGTAGGCGAAAACATCATGCTGCCCAGAATCAGATGTGAGATGTCTTTACTAACTCCGGGAATTTTTATGTGTTTCATTACGAATACTTTCCTTATTTTATATGGGCAGACAAGTCGCGCCCTTTGTGATTACGTGATTTGACCCCTCCCAAACCTAAAGGATTGGGATTCCTTTGACGGAACTCCCAAGTGGTTCTTTTAGGTTATACCACGACGTCCATTTGACGTTCTGCGATACTGGCTTCTCTGACTCCCTTCAGCGTCGCAATCGTCCAGACGTTATCCTTGGGAGCTTGTTCGGGTTTAATCCGAACCGACACGAGTGTAATCTCGCGGTGCGGGTCATCTGGCACACTACGGAAAATCACTTGAACCTTCGTGACCGACCGATACTTCTGGCAAGTATTTCTTGCTTCAGAACTTGAAATCTCAACAAAATCTGAACCTCGCAAGGTTTCAGGAATATCGTATCTTTCAACGTATTCGGATTTTGTGATGTTCGTTTTTAATGGATATTAGCCATAGTCATTCTGTCCTTGTAAGAGGGTGATTGAGACCAGTAGCAAGGTAGCTACTGCTTACACGTCTCAATCAATGACTATGTTAATTATACTACATTTTTGACGAAATGTCAACTCTTTTTTTAACTATAGCCCCATGGTCTAATTCAATAGGGCGGTTCTGTATCCCAAAGCTAAAGCATTGGGTTTTAGAACCGAAAACGTAGATAAGGAAATTATAGCACATTCTCAATCTAAAAACCAGAAGAAAATGTGCTAATGTGCTAACGTGGGGAAACCTATCGTCGGTGGGATTATACACTCCGTCAGTGGAGGAGAAGGGGTGTTCGGATGAATAGAACTCAATCCAATCATCAGCAATGGATGACCGGAAAGCTAATAAACATCAGCATTCCAGCCATCCTATGGTCATTTGATACTATTTCACAATTACCATCTTCCGCAGCAGGGATGTCTTATCTGTCTGGAGTTGATAGAAATAGATGCCACTGGACACCTTTTCACCAATATCGTTGCATCCATCCCAATACGCCGCACGGCTCCGACTCGTGTAGTACCCCTCCTGCTGATGACCAAGATCGAGGTGGCGTACAACGGTGCCGCGCGTATCATAGATAGTGATCTGGACCTCACTGGGGTTCGCCAAGTGATACGGTATCCAAGTTTCCGGGTTAAACGGGTTGGGATAGTTCGGAAGCAGGTGCGTCTTATCCGGACGCTTCGTAGCCAAAACGCTTTCAAGCAATACAATCGATCGTAGGTATAGGGCAGACCCGTCGCTTTCGGCGAGCCAGATGTCAAGTTGTGCCTCTAACGTCGCCGGGTCCAACTGCTCAAGCGTTATCCGATCCAAGAGGAACACGTTTTTAGGATAGGACGGGGCCAGAGGAAAGTCTTCCACGCCGTCACAGGTTTCGCTATCTTCATCCCATGTTCCCCTAATGCTTCGCAAAGCTCCTGCGGTGTCGCACGACGGATACAGATTGGGATTCTGTCACTGCCATCTATAGTTGTAGCCCAATGGATTGTTCCGCCTAGTGCTTCGCAGTCGGCTATGAAGTCCGCGTACGGGTCCTCATCTTCGTCTTCCTCCTCTTCCTCCTCCTCTTCCTCCTCCTCTTCCTCTTCCTCCTCTTCCGGTAGTTGCGTTGACGGAAGTGTCCGTGGAGGTTCAGGGTCTGGTGGCAGTTCCACGAGCTCTGGTGGTGGAATCGTTGGTGGTTGTGGATTCGTTGACGGTTGTTGCTGTGGTGGTTGTTGCGGTTGCTGATTCGTTGGTGGTTGTTGCTGTGGTGGTTGTGGTTGTTGCGGTTGCTGATTCGTTGGTGGTTGTTGCTGTGGCGGTTGTGCTTCCGGTTCGGATTCAGGCTCTGGCAACTGTTGCGGTTGCGGTTGTGCTTCCGGTTCGGATTCAGGCTCTGGCAACTGTTGCGGTTGCGACTGGCCCCTATCGTCTTGTCGCCGATCATCTTTCTGTTGCCCATCGTCTTCGGGCGGATCCATATCAAAGTGAGTTGATTCGCCTTGCGGCTGTGTATTCTCCTGTTGCGGTGGGGAGAAAATATAAACATCGACATCAATCAACTCAGGGAGACTTCTAAGCGGAGACGTATCGGTAATCGGATTCCCCACAAGACGTAGATACTCAAGATTGACCAAACCTGCCAAGACGTTAATATCGGTAACCTGATTCCGAAGCATTCCCAATCGCCTAAGATTTGTCAAGTTTGCCAAGGGAGTGATATCACTGATGAGATTGTCTTCCATATACAGATCCGTTAACCCTATTAAGTTCGCCAGAGGTGTAAGATCGCTAATCTGATTCCCGCCAACCGATAACGATCTGAGGTTCGTGGCATATTCCAGACCTGTGAGATCCGTTATCCCAAACCGAGGGGCATTTAGGACATTCAAGTTTAGCAGCTTCTGTTGTGTGAGGAGTTCGTTTGCGTTGAGGTGAAGCGCAGCCCTCACTGCATTTCTGAGATTCGCATCCGGCATCCATGTAGCAGGATCCGGTGGCTTATTCTCTACTCCATTGTCTTGGGCATAAGCACTTAGAAACAAACTATTCAGAACGAGTAAAAAAACACAAAGTGTGTAAAAACGTTTCATAGTTTTCAGTTCCTTTCATTGAAATAATTCGTAGTCACGCAATTCATTGCGCGACTACGAACAGTCCTAACATTTCTCACTATTCCGTTTAAGGGGGTAAAATTTTCTCTTGCAGTGAGACCCTGAAAAGAGAGATCGCCAAGGCACGAGGCACTCGGTGCCCAGTTGCTCTCTGCATAAATCTCGTTATAAAATAATATACTTAACTTGTGTAAAGCGGGGGGGGGGATATTCGCTGAATTAAAGGCGTGTGCATACGCAGCAAGACACACGCTGTAAGTTGAGGAAATGGGTAAAAACCGATTTGTCCTGTTTGTCCTGTTAATATCTACATGTCTGCCGAGCATTGGTGTCACCTTTATCACTTTGATCATGTTTGTCATACACGTATTGGCAGTATAAATAGGGTCATTTAGTTTTCTCTTTTGTACGGCAAACTTTTAGTTTGCAACCCACACATGCACACATTAAAAAGTTTGTGCGACACGCCTATTGTTATAATAGGTCAATTTTCAATATTATTCAAGTTAAAAAATATTAATATCTAAATCTAACTATATATTATACACAATTCCAGGGAAAAAGCAAATTTGTCTTTGTCAAGGCTATTTACGGTAGATTTCAGAGCTATTCAATTGTCGGTTTTCTATCTACTTCCTGCTGAATGCTTCAATCAGAATACCCCTTCTACAAAACGGAGTTGGGAATCGGAGTTCCCTCCTACAGGAAAATTGAACGCCTCTGCAGCAGAATTTAGGGTCATTTCTGGTAGATTTTAGAATTACTTAGACATCAGCATCGGCGAGGTTAGAAAACCTCGCCACACGAAAGTTGTTGAGATTCAATCCAAACAGATCCGCTTGGAGACAGCAGGGCAGCAGAAAACCCTTGCGAGCCCAAAAACGGACACACGCCTACCACTGTTGCGTTCTGAACTGGGATTTCTCTGATTTCTATGATAAGACAACCCATCACAAGCAACTGAAAACTGAAAACTGAGTCCTGACGACTCAGCAGTTCCGCGGGAACGTCCTCTCTGTAGAAACGTCAATCCCACAATCAGCATCTTATTTTTCATCAGAGATCTTATCACAAAAATCAGAAAAATCAGAAAAATCACAGTTCAGACTTAATGGAACGAGAATGGCACGGAAAATCCCTAAATTGACACCTACCGGACCTGGGGAGTCAAAATTGGACGAAAACCGAAAACTAAATCGTCCTGAGGACCTGCAGAAAAACATTGTGGATATGTCAGAATTGTGATAGAATAGATGCTGGCATTTTAGCAATATGGACACACGCATTACACTGTAATAATAAATTCAAAAATTAAGCGATTGAGGTTCAGCAAACAACAATATTATGAGTACTTCCCATCTCAGTTACCTACACACTGCACAAGACATTTTGAAACAGATTGAAGCGACGCAAACCGACACGATTGCGCAGGTCTCCGATATATGTGCTGAAACAATAGCCGAAGACGGTCTCGTCTACCTATTCGGATCGGGGCATTCCCGCATGGCAGTCGAGGAGATGTTCCCGCGTTACGGAAGCTTCCCGGGTTTCTTTCCAATCGTAGAATTAGCCGTTACCTATCACAACCAAGTCGTCGGTTGCAACGGTCAGCGGCAGGCACTCTTTCTGGAAAACATCTCAGGCTATGCGGAAGTCATCTTACGCAATTTCACTTTCGGTCCTCACGACACCATGATGGTGTTTTCCAATTCAGGCACGAATATCCTGCCGATTGAAATAGCCATGGGAGCGAAGGCGCGGCATCTACCTGTCATCGCGGTGAGTTCCATTGTGCACAGTCGTTCATCAACCTCAAAGCACACCTCTGGTAAACGGCTTTTTGAAATCGCGGACCTAACGATTGACAATTGTAATCCACCCGGTGATGCCGTTGTTGACATCCCGAATCTGGCGTATCCGGTGGGACCCACGTCCAGCATTGGCACACTCTCGATTGTCAATGCGATTAAGTGCCGAGTCGCTGAGCTGCTGACGGAACGCGGGAAACCGCCTGTTGTGTTGACCGGCGCGCATTTCATCGGTCCCGAAGAATCCGCAAAACAGATTGAGCGGGCTTATGATGATTACAAGGCTCGCCTACACGGAGGTTAGCGTGTCCCGATTTTCCCATTGACTTTTCTCGTGTAAAACCGTATACTTTAAGGAGCATGGAGAAGTGCGAGATTGACTTAATTAAGTTCATATCTGCTGGACATTCTGATGCTGAAGACAACCCAAAGAATCGCTGTGATGGGCGGAACATTCAACCCGATTCACTACGCGCATCTGCTGAGTGCTGAACAGGTCCGGGTCGGATTGGGCTACGATAAGATCTTATTTATCCCTTCTGCGAGACCCCCGCATAAGGTCGCAGATACCGATATTATTGAACCCGAACACCGATATCAGATGGTACTCTTGGCAATTGCAGAGCATACACACTTTGAAGTGTCACGGATAGAACTGGAGCGCGCCGGTCCGTCATATACCGTTGAAACGCTAAAGGCGCTACAAAAACTTTACGGAGAGACGACCGAACTCGCATGGATCATCGGTGCAGATTCGCTCATCGAGTATAAAGTCTGGAGAGATTTCGACGAAGTTTTGGCACGGTGTATTATGATTGCAACGACACGCCCGAATTACGACCTAAACCGGGTGCCATTGGAAGTTCGCAAGCGGGTTACGACCTTTCCAATAACAGGTGTGGATATATCTGCTACAGCCATTCGGGAACGGATACGCAAGGGGCTTTCCATTCGGTACCTTGTACCAGAAACAGTTGAATCTTATATTCAGCGGTATCGGTTGTATCAATAACAGGAAATATCCGTTTAAAATTCATCAGAAAACAAGCAACTACATCATGAAAACGATTTTACTTTGCTTGCTACTTCTTTGTGCAATCACGTTGCCTTTATATGCGCAGTCGGAAGTAGATGACACACTCAAAGCAGATGTCCTTGTGATTAAAACCGACCTCAAGAATCTAAAAGAGAATGTCGCTAAGGGTTTTGACAGGGTTGAAAAGAGTTTTGACAGGGTTGACAAGAGTTTTGACAGGATTGAAAAGAGTTTTGACAGACAAAATAACATCATCATTGCCTGCATCGGTTTACCTTTGGCAATTCTTGCGATAGGTGCAACTGTGTGGGGTATATTGGCACACAGGCGCAGTATCCGAGACAATCTACAACAGGAAGAAATTGAGACGCTCAAAGCAGAAATAGAAACCCTGAAGCAACGCCACATTGTCAGTCCCTGAGAAGACATTCTTAAGAGGTTGTGCAATGCTTTCGCGTTGTGTGGAAAGCGCGCTTTTGAATATAAGGACCTTAAAAACGTGGAACATACATGCAGCATGTGCGGAACAGTTTATGATTTTGTGTGGGAAGTCGGGACCCCTTTACCCAAAAATTTCCCATTCTGTAGTGCCCGGTGCAAAGCCGCGGATCTCTCAAAATGGATGAATGAGGAATACGCGATTCGTACCCCGTTGCCGGACACGATTTTGTCTGAGACTGAACGAGAACTGCTTGCTGAATTAGCCGAATTAGGGATTCGCATTGACGATGAGAGAGAGTAATTGGACTACGTATACGATCAGATAGACACCACACTCGCAGAACTCCGGGCACACCCGAAGTCGATTGAAATTCAACAGTATCTCTCAGATAAATTGAGTGCGGAACGGCTTCAGCATGTCCTCGCCGTACAAGAGATGGCGGTGGATCTCGCGTGTGTTCATAAAGCGGATATTTGGCAGGCAAGCCTGGCTGCGCTTTTACATGACAGCGCGAAATGGATGAACGCTCAAGCGTTATATGAGGCAGTACACGCCTATGAAATTCGCCTTGACCCGATTGAAGAGGTAAATCCTTCGCTCTTGCATCCACTTATAGGCGTGAAATTAGCGGTTGAGAAATTCGCTGTAACAGAACTTGAGGTGCTCGAAGCCATTCGCAACCACACAACCGGAAATCCATCAATGGGGGTTATATCACAGGTATTATACGTAGCAGACTTCGCGGAGCCGACGCGGACACATACAGCTGTTCATCTCGTACGGGAGTTAGCGTACACAGACTTGAGGCGTGCCGTTCATCATGTCGCTCGCGCGAAAATTGAACACCTTTTGAATAAAGGTGTAATGATTCATCCAAATACGCTTCATACCTACAACAGCACGTTAGAGAGCGTCAAAACTTAAAGGAATTTACAATGGAAAACGGAAAAAACACATTAGATATGGTAAAAGCCGCCGCTTCGGCAGCGATGAGCCGCCGCGCACAAGATGGTGTTATTCTTGATTTACGTGAACTTGATGGTTTCACGGACTTCTTCGCTATCTTCAGCGGTGTCTCCGACATCCAAGTAGAAGGTATTTCGCAAGCCGTGCTTGAGGAACTTGAAAGCAACTGGTCACAGAAACCTTGGCATCAGGAAGGCGCGCGTAAAGCGGATTGGATTCTCTTAGACTACGTTGATTTTGTTGTACATGTCTTTCTGTCCGAAAGACGTGCTTATTATAACCTCGAACGTTTGTGGGCTGAAGCCGAGCGGATTGAACTGCCAGAGTTAGCAATGCCTGTACATGTCGAAGAAGCACAAGAAGAGTCAGATCCAGACAGCGTATTGGTTTTTGGAGAACACGGGGAAAGTACGTCGGAATTATGATCGCGTTTTTGGGAAACTTGCGAACCTGAAAAGAGATGCGGGGTATGGCGGGTTAATCAACATCTATAAGAAGTACCGTAACGTTATCGGTGCCTCCATAATCAAGTGCCTTGTTGATGAGATTCTCAGATGCCTCTTCAATACCAGAAGCAGACAAGATAATGTCGGCGATCTCGTCATCGTTGATAATTAGGTCATGCAAACCATCGGTACAGGCGAGGACAATATCACCGGGGACAAGCGGATATGCATCTGCATTGACGCTAACCTCTGGCTTCAAACCGATCGCTTGTGTAATGATGTTCCGTTTTTCATGGACGCGCCCCTCTTCTGGTGTTATTTCACCTTTGTCGACCATTTTTTCAACGAAGGAGTCGTCTGTCGTTATCTGTGTGAGTGTTTCATCGCGTAGGACATAGAGTCTACTATCGCCGACATGCACGTACGCGAGATAACTAAAGGTAACAAAACCTGCAATGAAGGTTGTGCCCATGCCGCGACCTTTGCCTTGACTCTCAGCGGAAGTATAGATACGCTCGTTCGCTGCCTCCGCAAGTTCGCTGAGAACTCCGAGTCGTTTCATGGGACCTAAGTCGCTCTGTGGAGATGCTTGGGTTTCCGCCCACTCCTGAATAACTTCAAGAGCAATGCGACTCGCGATGTCGCCGCGTTCGTGTCCACTCATACCATCAGCGATAGCAAACAGTTGAAGCTGCGTATCAAAATAGTATAAGTCTTCGTTCCTATCGCGAAGTTTACCTGTATCCGTTCTGGCTGCAAATTGCATTTTCTTTTTTTTTTCGTCCGGATCGCTTGTGGTTAAGAATACAAAAGGCTTATTGCGCGCTATGTTCAGGAAGGTGCCGAATTCATTCAGAGGGACCACTTAGCTTTTTGGAAATGTAGACTAAAGGGTAAAACGATATAAGTTGGATTTCGGTTTCAAAATTCATACCCAATAAAAAATAGATGGAACTAAATTAGAATTAATAAGGACTGTTGATTCAAAGTCTCAAGAAGTAATATGAACATTAAAAAACTGTCTACGTGTCCAAAGCACCATTTTTTTGGGTACTACGGCATTAATCCTTGGGATAGCACAACGCGGTATCATCTTGCATTAGAGACAGATTTTCATACACATCGCCCTATGCCAGAAGACGTGGCAACAGTCGGATTAGTTGATCGGAACACGCATCAATTTATTCCGCACGCGAAGACCACCGCTTTTAACCTCCAACAGGGTAGCATGATGCATTGGATAGACGCTACCGCTGCTGCAGAATTCACGTTTAATGATTGGGAGGAGGACACGCTGGTATCGCGTGCCTTAAATCCAACCACGGGCGATGTGCGCACTATAAAAGGGGCGATCGCTGCCGTGTCTCCTACCGCACCGCTTGCGATTGGGTTAAACTATGGACGGATGGCACACTGTCGAGCCGTCGTCGGCTACGCTACCCACAGCAAACCAAGTGACATTGAGGCACAACCGGAGACAGACGGTTTATATCAACTTAACCTCCGAGATGGAAATTCTAAACTTGTACGCTCTATCGCCGATGTTATACGAGCCAGTGGTGACGCACGGATGGTAGGGAAACGGACCTGGTTCAACCATGTTTTATTTAATACAGATGGCACGCGCCTCCTATTTTTTTGCCGAGTGCGTGCGGAAACAGGGTTCTACACCTCACTCTGGACGGTGAACCCTGATGGTACTGATTTGGAAATGCAAATTCCGTTCGGGTATCGCGTGTCACATTTCGATTGGCGGACACCGACGCGGATTCTTGTCTCTTCAGATATTGTTGATGAGATGGGGTTTGTTGAATTTACAGATGGGGCACGGGACTTCACACCTATCGGACGCGGTGTGTTACCTCACGATGGGCACGCCTCATTTTCGCCCGATCGGCAGTGGCTGTTGTGCGATACATATCCACGAGGTCCCGAACGGTTAGCGCAATTGATGGTTTACAATATCGCTGAAAATCGGAAGATTGTCTTGGGTGAGTTCCATCATGAAGAACAGTTCACTGGAGACATCCGATGTGATTTACACCCGCGTTGGGCACCAGATGGACAAGCAATTACTTTCGATTCAGTTCATGAAGGCTCCCGACAAATTTATTTTCTCGAGTTACCGTTGTCAGTGAAGTGAGACCAGAGGATTCTGATGTTATTAGAAGAGCATTCTGAAAAAGATATTGGACGATTGCCGAGTATTGTGACACGCGCGTTTGCCGATATTAATGAACGCCGCGAGGCAGTCGTTTTGACGACAGGGCCTGCTTGGCAGGCAGTCGAAGGCGTTGATATAAATCCACATCAACTTCTCTATGTTGACGGCAACACGGAGGCAACTATGGCTGCGTTTGCCGACGGATGCGAAGGTGAAGTGGTTTACGGAATCGGCGGTGGTCTGGCAATTGACACCGCTAAGTACGTTGCCTCCGCAAACGACTTGCCTCTCATCGCGGTCCCGACGATTTTGTCAACAGACGCTTTCCTCACCGATGCAACAGGTGTTAGAGGAAACGGATGTGTCCACTATCTTCCTACAAAGACCCCTGATACTGTTATCGTAGATATGGATATGCTCTGCAACGCCCCTGCTGCAATGCGAGCGAGTGGCGCAGCGGATGTGCTCTCAATCGCAACAGCGCTATGGGATTGGCAAGAAGCGGAGAAGATGGGTGAGAATCCATCTGATCAACAAATTACGCCACAGGCAGTTGCTATCGGGGAGACCCTCCTCCAAACGCTCTTGGAAAACGCACGGGAGATTGGCAACGGGACACCTGAAGGATTGAAACTTCTACTCGACCTGCTCTGTATGGAGGTGCAGCTTTGTAATCTATGCGGACATAGTCGCGTTGAAGAGGGGAGCGAACACTATTTTACTTACGCACTTGAGAAGCACTTAACATCTGCAGGCAGTGGCGATCTTTTACACGGTGAATTGGTAGGACTCGGTATTTTACTGATGGCTGCGTTGCAATCGCAACCGTGGATGCAGTATCGTCATGCATTAGAGTGTTTGCAGATTAACTATCGTCCGTCAGCTGTCGCCCGTGAGGCAATTGCTGATACGCTTATCAATTTGTCCGACTACGTCGCGCAACACCAGCTCCCGTACACCGTCGCGACAACGCTACGGATTACATCTGATATAGCCGAACGAACGATACAAACAGTACTGGATTTAGCCTGAGGACTATGGAAAAGAAAAACAGACAGACCCAAATAGACAAGCGGATTGCTGAGTTACACGAGCAGGCACTCGTGATTGACTCGCACAATGATGCCATCGTGGCACATATCCGTCGCGGTAATGTGAGCTTTGCTGACGAGAACGCCCGAAATCCAGAGGATCCGGTTGGCACTATCGCCTATCTGCGCGGTGCCGTGCCACCGGCAGAGGAAGCCATCGGTATCCAACTCAATATCCCAAAAATGCGACAAGGTGGTATTGATGCTGCTTTCTTCGCCGTTGACGTGACGCGCGCCTGGAAAAACCATCTCGCTTATGCGTTAGATGCGTTCGGGTGGTTCAACGAAGAAGTGACAGCAAACGCTGACGACATCTGCATCGTTCGGAAAGCGAGTGATATTCGCGAGGCGAAGGCAGCGGGTAAACTCGCTGCAGTGCTCGTCATTGAAAACAGTGAGGCAGTCGAACGGAGCCTGAATATACTCCGCTCGCTTTACTTGCTCGGTGTCCGCTCTATTGGCTTAACGCATAATCTAAATACATGGGCATCAACGGGAAATGATGAAGAGGATATGGGGGGCGGCTTGACCCGATTTGGGATGGCATTGGTTAAAGAGATGAACCGCTTAGGAATGCTCGTGGATGTCTCGCATATCAGTGAACGTGGATTTTGGGATGTTCTCGAAATCTCGGAGCATCCGGTTATTGCCTCTCATAGCAATTGTAAGACTTTGTGCCGGCACCCACGGAACTTGAGCAACGAACAATTGAAAGCTTTATCGGCTAATGGCGGTGTTGTCGGAATCACCTTTGTTCCAGGGTTTATTATGATAGACGGTTGGCAAAAAATGCCCCCCCTGGCGCAATTGCTTAACCATATCGCCTACGCTATTGACATCGCTGGCATTGACCATGTTGGTATCGGTTCGGATTTTGATGGCGGTGGAGATTTACTCAAGGATGCCAGCGAATTTATCAAAATCGCGGAAGGGCTGAGTGAACGCGGCTATTCCGATGACGATATCCGAAAGGTACTCGGCGAAAATCACCTACGCGTCTTTGAGACAGCGTGCGGGTAATGCACTGGCTTGGTTCAGGTTAAGCAACTTTCGCAAGGACGCGAGAGATAGAGTGCCACACCTCATCCACACCAATCCCTTTCATGCAGATATTGTCTTTGCATTTATCTGTGAACTGCTTACATGGACTGCACGGCACAGCGTGACGGATGGTTTGATGCAATGTTCCGAGCGGTTGAAATCGGATGTGATTGCCGGGACCGAACAGAGACACGGTGGGAGTTCCGACCGCTGCGGCGATATGCATCGGACCGGTGTCGTTGGTGAGAAAGAGATCACACTTTCTAAGGCAGGCGGCTAACTGCCGAACTTGGAGGTTCCCCGCAAACGGAATAGCGTGTGTGTTCATGAGATTGGCAATAGTCTGCACGAGTGCCGCCTCTTTTGGTCCCCCAAAAATCAAAACATTGGCGTTGAAATGCTCCACAAGCCTATCCCCAATGGCAGCGAAGCGTTCAGGCATCCATTCGCGTAACTTCCATCCGGCACCGGGAAAAAGTCCCACTGTTAACGCCCCACTGTTAACACCTGCAGCGTCAAACCGCTGCGCCGCATCTAACCGCTCGGGTTCGGAGAGAAAGAGTTCCAATCTCTGATCTTCTGCCGGAATCCCAGCTGCATGTAACAGGTCGAAATAGTGTGTTGTGGCGTGTTTGTTACCCTGCTCAGGAACGCGGATGGTACAGAATCTACCTTTACCGATACGGTCGGCGGCACCACTGAAATACATGAGCATCTCAGTACGAAACTTCCGCTGGAAATCAATAGCCATCGTAAATTTTCGTTCACGCAGATGACGAATAATTCGCAGCATCTCGCCGGTATCCTTGTCTTTAGCAAGCCGATCAAACGTAATTATTTCATTGAGATGTGGATTTTCACGGAGGATATCTGCGGACTGTTTTGCGACAAGCATAGCGATGTACGCGTCCGGGAAATAGGCGCGAACAGCCCGGATCGCGGGTGTTGTGAGCACAATGTCGCCAAGGGAACTGAGGCGAATAAGGAGTATTTTTTCAGCAGCCATCTGTTCAATCAAGCACCTGTTTTTCAAGGTTATTCAGTGCGTCTTCAACCAATGTATCTACATCCAACCCTGATTCCGCATCCGCCAACTCGGTAAGCGATGCCCGCGTGGCAGGATGCTTAGGCACAAAAAGCGAGCAACAGTCTTGATGCGGACGCGTGGATACATCAAAGGTCCCTATCCGTTGTGCTTTCGTGATGATTTCAGCTTTATCCTCGCCAATAAGTGGGCGCAAAATAGGGATTTCAGCAATCGCTTCAATCGTTCGGAGATTTGTCAGCGTCTGCGAAGCCACTTGTGCAAGACTTTCCCCCGTAACAAGTGCTTCCGCATCGACCATAGCGGCAACACGCTCAGCGATCCGTGTCATCATCCGCCGATACAACAAAACCCGGAACGGGGCTGGCGTTGCGGTGACGATCGTCTGCTGGAGATCCGCAAACGGAACGAGATAAAGGGTGCTCCGATAATTAGATACGGCTAAGATCTGAGCAATTTCGATGACCTTCTCCAAAGAAGCCTTATCGGTATAAGGGTAACTATAAAAGTGAATAAAAACGGCTTTCGCGCCACGTTTGATCATTTGCCATGCAGCGACGGGGGAGTCAATCCCGCCGGACAACATAACAAGGACCTTACCACTTACACCGACTGGCAGACCACCGATCCCTTGAATTTTTTCGGCGGAGATATATGCCGCGTTGTGTGTTATTTTAATCCAACAGGTGAGGTCGGGGTTATGCATATCAGCCCGTGCGCCTGTTTCCTTGATGAGATACCCACCGACCTCGGCACTCACCTCCGGAGAAGTGAGTGGGAAGGTTTTGTCTGCTCGCCTCGTCTCAACTTTCAGGGATTCGCAAGAGACATCTCGGATGTGCCGCAGGGCTCCATCTTTAATAGCTGCGATGTTGTTTTCGGTACGGCATGAAAGCTCAAAATGGGCGATGCCCATGACGTGCCGTAAACGTTCCTTAATCTTAGTAATATCCGCATGTTGCCCAAGATGCACAAGAATCCTATCGTGAAGCCTTTCTACTTCAGCATACCCGGTACCTTGCAGGGACAGTTTGATGTTGTTCGCAAGCCGTTTTTCAAAAAATGCTCTATTTTTCCCTTTGAGTCCAACTTCGGCGTAATGAATACTAAACAATTCTTCCATAGTTTCTCTCGTGCTACAAAGCACGGACGGCATCCGTCAAATTGAAATGGAGTTTCGCTACATTCTGTAATGCGTCACTTCCGTGCAGCTTAACAAATTCCCTACCGGCTTCCACCACCTGATATGCCCCCCTCGGTAAACGCATCTCATATTTTTCGGACAACGTGTCCATCCCGGTCAGAAAAGTATCGCGGGCGATGATAGAGGCTGCAGCGACTGCGATATCGCGTTCTGCCTTCGTGACCTGTTTTACTTTTATTTCATACGGAGTAGACGCAGCACCATGCTGTAAAGGCGGTGCGTTATTGGCTCGCTGGCTTAGCTGCCGCGTGATAAGATCTTCTTTAGAAAACTGGTCAACAAGTGCGTATTTCGCGCCGACGCTGTTCGCTAATGTCCGAATAGCTTCAGCGTGAAGCGACGCGAGCAGATGGTTTAGGTTTTGCCCCCGCCTGCGGAGCATGGCATAAAGGGAATTGTATTCAGCAGGCATCTTTTCCACGACAACGATATGTTCCGCATAACGACAGCGCATCGATTCCGCGAGGGCTTGGATACGACGATTTGATAGCCGTTTCCCATCAGTAATCCCCATAGCCGAGAAAGTTTCGCGGCATTCTGCATCCACGTAAACTGCTGCGGCGACAAGTGGGCCGAAATAATCACCTTTTCCCGCTTCATCTGTACCAATCCATGCGTTCCAGTTATGTATTGCGTCCATTGAACCTACTTCAATTCGTTATCGTTTTGGATTTATGCTGAATTCCGAAGTGCCGCGAATTCGGTAACCTGTTGACCTACGGCTTTAAGGCGTGCAGCTAATTCAGCGTCGTGCAAATTACCCTCAGCATCGAATGCCTTAGATGAGTTCGGGATAGATGCGTCTTTCGGGACGACCCACGCGTGGAGGGCTGTGCCAACTGTGCGCAACATAGAAAGCGCATTTGCCGCGCCCATCCGTCCACCGGAGACACCGATGAGTCCGACGACTTTATTCTCAAATTCATCAAAGCCCATGAGATCGAGCGCACTTTTAAGGACACCGCTGAAGCTGCCGTGGTACTCAGGCGAACCGAGAAGTATGCCGTGTGCACGTTTCACCTTTTCCCGGAGTTTGAACACACCCGCAGGATAGTCATCTTCGTTAGCGACAGAACCTTGAAAAACGAGGTCATACTCACTAAGTTGAAGCAATTCGACCTCGGCACCCGCATCTTTCGCGCCAGAGAGTGCAATTTGGAGCGCAGCATGCGTTGAACTCCCCGCCCTCAGACTCCCACAGATAGCAACGACGTAGGTAGGTTGGTTATTGGTACGCTTCATTTTCGGTATAACCCCTTGTTAAACCAAGCAATCACCAACTCACAACCTTCTTCAAAGCGATACTGGTTTACTAAACAGGCTCTCGGTACAACAAACTTCATAGTTGTGAATGTCCCAATTTTCATCTATCTTGACCTCCCTCCTCTTAATTATAGCATATCCGAGATTAGACATCATCTATTTTTTAATAGGATATTAGATTAGAAAGTTATAGATGCAGATTTTTCTTGACATATTTTAGCGTTTCTTTTATGATGTGGTTTTGCGTAAAAACGCGAGTCTTTCCATTAAAGGGGTCGTTTGAAAATCCCTTTATACAATCGGCTTGCATAGAATTTAATTCGTTTAAAACATAAAGAGGTTTGCTCATGCGTTTAATCATGTATCTATGCGCCGTTGCGCTGTTGACCGTAGGCAGTGCGCTCACCACGCATGCCGTAGTTCAAGACGACGGTTTAATCCTTTACTTCAGTTTCGATGCAGAAGAAGACGGATTCGTTATAGACGAGACCGGTGGCCGCAATGACGGTCTAATTACTGGTGCCGAAATTGCCACCGATGAAGTCGTCCACGGCAAAGGGTCCCTGTTATGCGATGCTAACGGTGATGGTGTGACAGTCGAGTCCTTCAACGAGTTAGAAACGTATCAAGACAACTCCTATCTTTTCTGGCTCAATTTCATCGTACCGAACTCCGGTGGTTGGGATCAAATCATCGCCAAAAAAGCACCCGGTTCTGATCGTTCACCCGGGATATGGACCTGTAACCGCGTAACTTTGCATATCCATTACCGTTTCAATCCGGGGAACGCCGGAAGCCTTTGTGTCGGGCCTGATGGCGAAGGTGACGAATTTGGGATTGGGGACTGGCACCACATCGCCGGTGTCAAAGAAGGTAACGGCTTCAAGTTTTATATTGATGGCGAAGTCGTCGATGAACAGACTGTTCCGGCAGATCATGCACAAGGAACAGAAAAACTGTATATCGGTCAAACAGGTTATAACTCTGCGAAGTTCTACATGGATGATCTCTATGTCTACGATAGAGCCGTTAGTGCTGCTGAGGTCTCAAATATTATGGAGGGTAACCTCACCCCTGTTGAACCGAAAGGCAAACTCACCACAACGTGGGGACAGCTGAAAACACGTCAAGATTAATTTCATACCCTGAAACGTTGGGACGGTCTCACACCGTCCCACATTTATTTTCACATCTGTGTTTGCCTACCTGTCAAAGTTTTATTTCTCCCGCCAAGCGTGAATAAGCATCTCTTAAATCAGTCCGCTCTATCCTTTTGTAACGGAATCGGAAAATTCCAGACGCGGATTTTTCTTGACATATTTAGCCGTTGCTTTTACAATCCCTTTGTGAATTAAAACGCGAGCCTTTTTTTATCCAAGAGGTCCTCGCATAGTACATTAATCGTTTAAGACATGAGGAGGTTCATTCATGCGTTTAGTTATGTACGTACTTGCTGTTGCGTTACTAATTATAGGCAGCACACTCACCACACATGCCGCTACTGTTAAAGACGACGGTTTAATCCTTTACTTCAGTTTCGATGCAGCGAAAGGCGGAAAGGTCATAGATGAAACCGGTAGCGGAAATGATGGGGAAATAGTTGATGGCGCGAAGATTGTCACCGATGAAGTCGTCCACGGCAAAGGCGCGATGTTATTTGACGAGGGAGGGGACAGTGTAACGGTCGATTCCTTCAAAGAATTAGAAGATTATCAGGACAACTCCTATCTTTTCTGGCTCAATTTCACTAAGGCGAACTCCGGCGGCTGGGACCAAATCATCGCGAAAAAAGCACCCGGCTCAGACCGTTCACCCGGGATATGGACCTGTAACCGTGTGCCTCTGCACATCCACTATCGGTTTAACCCGGGTAACCAAGGCACACTCTGCGCAGGCCCTGATGGAGAAAACGATACGTTTGAAATCGGCGACTGGTATCATATCGCAGGTGTTAAAGACGGTGCCAAGTTGACGTTCTATGTCAATGGAAAAAACGTCGCGGAACCGGGTGTCCCGAAAGAGCACGCGCAAGGGGCAGAGAAAATGTATATCGGTAAAACGGGTTATAACTCTGCGAAGTTCTACATCGACGACCTCTATGTCTACGATAGGGCAGTTGATGCCGACGAGGTTGAAGATATTATGGACGGCAAGCTCCTGCCTGTTGAACCAGCGGACAAACTCGCCACAACATGGGGACAAGTGAAGAAACGTCGTGATTAATGCCATATCCGAAAATATAGGGACGGCTCTCATGCTGTCCCTATTCACATTCTCATCAATGCATGTCTACTCGTCAATGCTATCTACTCCCCATATTGAAAAGCATTATTCTCTCTTTTGCTCTGCTTGTTCTGTTTCCGCCAGTGGCGTGGTGCAATACTGAGCAAGCACTGAATCGACGGTTTGAACGCGGTGTCCACTATCTTGATGCGGAGCAGTATAATCTGGCACTCACCGAATTTCAAGCCATCCAAAAAGAATTTGCTACCGCAGCGGACATTAGCAGCCTCGCCCAATACTATATCGGTATGACGCATCAGGAACTGAATAATCTGGACCCTGCTGCATCAGCATATCAGAAAGCATTGGCACTTAAAGCACCACAAGAAGTACACGGCAACGCACACCTTTATTTAGGCATCGTCTACAAAGTACAAGGTAAGTTAGCACTTGCTGAAAACCATCTCAAACAAGCACGCGTCCTGCTAAATGAATCTGCGGAAGCACATATCCATCTTGGCGATGTATACATTCTCCAACGTAGGTTCAGTGCCGCTGAAAAGACTTACCGAGAAGGTATCCGCCTGAATCCAAACCATACTGAATCTTACTACGGATTGGGTAGAGTAGCAGAAATGCAAAATCACCTCCAGCAGGCTATGGAATATTACGATACCGCGCTCACGCGGAACCGATATTTATCACAGGTACATTATAGGCGCGCCCTGACGTACCAAAAGCTTGGAGACAAAAAACACGCCGCAGCTGCTATGGCACAGTTTGAACGCTTAAAGACTTATGAGGATCAGATGCATCGGTTCCGAGAAAGCATCTACAAAAACCCGAACCTGCCGGTGCTATACATCAAACTCGGCGAACTCCATGAGGCTTATGACAACTTAACAGAAGCAGCACAGATTTATGAAGTTGCCACACAGGTGCACCCGTCCTACCTGCCAGCGTACGTTCACCTCGGCGCGGTATTTATCGAACAACGCGCCCTTGAAAAGGCGGTCCGGGTGTATAAGAAAGCCGCAGAGATTGCGCCGGATAACGCCCAAGTCCAGACCAAATTGGGTGTTATCTATATCAATCAACACCAATTTGATCCAGCAATTGCAGCGTTCGAGCGTGCGATTGCTGTCGATAACACAGCCGCAGAGGCACACAACAACCTCGCACGTCTCTATGCAGGACTCGGTAAAGAGATGCAACAAGCGATCGATTTGGCACAACAGGCAGTCGCTTTGGCACCTACAGCAAAACACTATGACACACTTGCGTACACCTACTACCGTAATGCCCAATATGCCAAGGCTTTGGACGCTATTAATCAAGCCATCTCGTTAGCACCGAATGTGGGGGCATACAGCAAATTACGCGCAAAAATTCAAAAGGAGAAAAAATGAAAAAAGGTATATGTATCGGATCATTACCCGGCGGTTCGACCGAAGCACGGTTTAAACTTGCGAAAGAAGCGGGGTTTGACGGCGTTGAAATCGGCACCCTTGGAAATGATGACGATCGACACCAGACGCAAGAGATCGCCACACAACACGGATTAGAAGTCTTCAGTGTGATGAATAGCAAACATTGGGCATGTCCACTCTCCGATGCCGATGCCGATGTTCGTGCCGAATCGCGAGCCGGGATGCTTGACTCAATAGCAACCGCGACGGCTCTCGGCGCAGACGCTGTGCTGCTCGTTCCTGCCGTTGTCAATGATACGACGAGTTATGAGGACGCATATCAACGTTCACAAACAGAGATTCATAAACTGATTCCAGAGGCAAAAGCGAAGGGTATCACAATTGCACTTGAGAACGTTTGGAATAAATTTCTGCTCAGCCCAATAGAATTTTGTCGTTATCTTGACGAGTTTGAAAGTGAAACAGTGACTGCCTATTTCGATGTTGGAAACATCGTGCTGTACGGATACCCACAACACTGGATTCGCTCTCTGGGAAGTCGTATTTCTAAAGTGCATGTCAAAGGGTTCAACGCAAACGAGAGTCGGTTCACCTATCTAATTGAGGATTGCACAATCAATTGGAATGCCGTTATGGAAGCATTTGAAGATATTGGATATGATGACTACATGACAGCGGAATTACCCGTTGATGGAGACAACCCGGAAGGCAGGGTGCATAGCATCAGCGATGATATGCGTCGAATTATCGCTGGAACTGTGTAATATCAGATTAAATTGAACGAAATACGTAGCGGTGAAGCGCGACCGTTTCACTCCTATAAACTGTGTTACTACGTTTAGAAAGCGGGATTGAGAAGTACATGGAAGTTATTATTCAACCGACTTACACGCGGCTTGCCGATGTCGCAGCTGAAATCATCCGAGACGCGCTGCTAAAAAAGCCAAACCTCGTTTTGGGACTTGCCACCGGTAGCACGCCGATTGGACTTTACGAAGCCTTAGTCCGGATGCACAAAACAGATGGACTTGATTTCTCTGGCGTGACGACTTTTAATCTTGATGAGTACGTCGGGATTCCGCCCAATCATCCGTACAGCTACCATACCTTTATGGATATCCATTTTTTCAATGCCGTCAACATTCCCTCAGAGAATTGTCACATCCCACAGAGCACAGTAATCGGACATGAGGAATTTTGTGCAAAGTACGAAGCGGCGATTGTGAATGCCGGCGGCATTGACATCCAAGTCCTCGGCATCGGAAAAGATGGACATATCGGTTTCAATGAACCGAGTTCTTCCCTCGGTTCCCGGACTCGTATAAAAACGCTGACGCAGAGCACACTTGAAGCGAACGCTCCACATTTCGGCGGCACTGTCGATGCTGTCCCGAAGATGGCGATTACAATGGGAGTCGGCACAATCATGGAAGCGAAGCAGTGTCTGCTATTGGCAAGCGGCGAATCAAAAGCCGAAGCGATTGCAAACGCCGTGGAGGGACCCATTACAGCAGAGGTGCCAGCATCGGTGCTACAGATGCATCCACAGACGGTTGTTGTCATTGATGAGACGGCAGCTTCGCAACTCAAACGCGTAGATTACTACAAACACGTTTACGCGAATAAACAGAAACTGTTGGCTCAGGACTATTGAGGCACAGTATCACGGGTCTTCTTCATCGTTCAAATCGTATTCTTTTGCTTTCCGCTGGATTGTCCTTCGGCTCACCTTGAGTATTTCTGCGGCTTTTGCTTTGTTATTGTTCACAGATTCGAGGGTCGCCCGCAGTGCCTCACGGCTAATTTCATCAAGGGACATACCGACTTGTACATTTAAACGCTGTTTATCCGCAATTGTACCAACTGACTGCCAGACATCGGGGACTGAAAGTAGATTTGAAAACGCTGTTCCGGTTGCTTTGAGGATGCGTTCAGGTAAGTCAATTTGCTGGATCGTCGATTGCGTGGACATCACAACAAGCCCTTCAATGCAATTTTTCAATTCGCGTACGTTCCCCGGCCACTCATATTTCATCAACGTTCTAATCGCCTCTGGTACGATGGTTATCAGAGGTTTCCCATTTTGTAGGCAAAACTCGTCAAGAAAATCCTTCACGAGCAACGGGACATCTTCAATACGCTCTTGAAGCGTTGGGAGATGAATAGGCACCACGTTGAGTCGGTCATAGAGATCTGGAAGGAACTCTCGCCTTTCGGATGCAGTTTCCAAATCATGGTTCGTGGCACAAACAACGCGAACATCTACCTGAATGGTTTTGTCGCCACCCACCCGTTCAAATTCGCGTTCTTCAAGGACGCGCAAAAGGCGCGCTTGATTAGATAGACTCAGCTGTGAAATCTCGTCAAGAAACAGAGTACCGCTGTGTGCAAGTTCAAATCTACCTTTCCGTTGGTAATATGCCCCACTAAACGCGCCGCGTTCATGTCCGAAGAGTTCAGATTCTGCGAGGTTCTCGTTTAGGGTCGCACAATTAAAAGCGATGAGGGAACCGCGTCGCAAACTCCGGTGATGAATCGCACGGGCGACCAATTCCTTCCCAGTCCCGCGCGCGCCATAAATCATTACTGTCGCTTTCGTCGGGGCAACCTGCGTTATCATGTCACGAATTTTGATGATTTGCGGTGAATTGCCTGTGAGTCGGCGTAAGCCTTCCTTTTCATCTATTTGTGACTGGAGTTGTCTGTTCTCAAACGCAAGCCGTTGATTTTCGAGCGTTCTCTGCAAAAGTGCCGCCAAATGGACAGGGTTAACCGGTTTCGGCAGGAAATAGGTATCTTTATATGCGAGCATCGCTTTGATACCGATGTCGGTCTCTAAAATGTTCGGTTCTGTAATAAAAACGACACCGGCATCTGGATGGTGCTGTATCCCCGCTTCTAACAGGGCTAAGCCATCAATCCGCTCCGCTTTTAAGGGCGCAATAAGAATATCTACCTTTAGGTGCTCAATCTGATGAAACGCCTGATACATGTTACCTGTGACAACGAGGCGAAGCCCTTTGCCCGCAAGCGTTTCACAGACAAGTTCACGCTCACCGCGATCGGCATCAACAATCAGTACGGTTTTCTGTGCGTTCATGGTCGGAGCACTTTCTCCTGTTTTATCGTCAGTTTTGGATCCCAAGTTTGCCAAATTATCCGAATCCTCTGATTGAAACTTTTAATCGAAAAAAGTATTGTTTAAAATTAACAATTTAGGTAAACTATAGAATCGTAATCTACGATATAGAAATCTTTGTCAGCACTTTTCGGAGGTATGAATGGATAAACAGCTTAGCGCGCTCTATAGACTTGGCGGGCTCACCGGTATCTTAAGCGGCTTCCTTATGTTAGCGTCAAGTATTTGGTTTATATTTGGTTTATCGTCTGTTGTTTCATTCCCATCGACAGAACAATTTGGAAGAATCGGAATTTTTCATGGCATAGAGGTTGTCACACTTATTTTGCTCGTACCAACTCTATTAGCGAGTTATGGTTTACTCTCTTCAGAAGCACATACCCGAAGTGCTTTAGGCGCGAGTATCGCTGTCCTATGGCTTATCATAGAATTAATAGCCCACTGTTCACAAACCGCTCCGATAAATGAACTATCGAAATTGGCAGGCGAAACTGCTCCCACTGAGATAGGCGAATCCTTTTACATACTCTGGACAGAATGGGGCGAATCCCTCTTTATGACCGGGGCATTCTTGTGCGTGTTGCTGGCACTCTGTTATGGTTCGGCACTCCATGCGTGGGGAAATCCAGTTGCTGGCTATCTGTTCTTTATCTCGATAATAGCCTTTCCAATAGGTATTTTCCTAAAGTATAGAGGATACCTACACTATGGGATAGAATTGCACGTGCTAATCCGTGGCATAGCGTTTCTGTTCCTTGGCGGTGTGCTTATACAAGCACCATACGATGAAAATATATAACCATAGGCAGTATGTGAAGCATAGATACCTTACCCGACTGAATGCGATATGGGTAACTGGTGCCCTATGCCTCGTCTTCATTTAGCAATCTTTCCAGTTCTGCCAAAATATCTTCCTCGTCGCTTTCCGGCTCAGCAGTTTCAGTGTCAAGCGTCTCCAAATCGGACCGAAATTCTATAAGGTTGCTGAGATAGCGTTCCCGTGTTATGTTTTCTGCTTCTCCATGTTCCTCACGCAGACATTCACCACAGAACTCTCCAATCTGTTGAATGCCTGCGTCAATATGCCGTAACGCTGCATCGTTATCGTTTTCCTGTAAACTCAGTTCGGCGGTGGCGATGCTGTGCATCATGAGCATATAACCTTTATACTGATAACTCTGCCAAGCAATTTCCGCCGGTGCACATTCGCGTGCCAAATTCGTTACGTCAATATTGGTAGCCGTATCACGTTGGACATCTTGCCATCGTTTAATGCCTGCGAATAGAAGATAGCGGGTATACCGATGAAAAGATTCCTCAAAAAGGATTTCCCATTCGTCTGACTCCAACGCAAACCCCTCCCGCGTCCCGTGCTGTTCTTCATACGTCCGTAATTTTGCGAAAAAATAATCATAATAAGAATCCACACCGTGTGGACGCATACCGTCGGGACGGCCAGTTGCATAAATGCGCGAGATCGTGAAAGCGTTGGGTTGTACAACGATCACCTCCCTACCATCTTCAATTTGCAGGACGCTCACCGGACGGTCCGCGTCAAGATTTAGCATCTCAAGAATCCGATCAAAGGTCTGAACCCACCGGGTGTTTCTCTGTATAGAATCGTTCGCCATTTTTTTATCCTTTTTTCAAGTTACCAGTAACTAGTGGCCAGTAACCAGTTAAAGACGCAAGCGTAACAGTGAACCTTCTTTCTTAACTGGTAACTGGTAACTGGTAACTGGTAACTATTAAAGCATCTGAAAATAATCCTGGAGCGGGGTGACAGTAATATCACCACGCTGTAGCGCATCAATCGCGTTAACGGCTGCGGCTGCGCCGGGTATCGTTGAGAAAATTGGAATATCGTGGGCTATCGCCATTTCACGTATTAAGAGTTCATTGGGGCGATGCAAGTCGCCAGTAGGGGTATTGATAATCAGGTCAACCGCATGATTCTTGATATAATCGTGAATCGTCGGGCGCCCTTTACCGATGCTAAAGACGAGTTCCGACTCCATTCCATTACGGAGCAGGACCTTTGCTGTGCCGTGTGTAGCGATAAGTTCAAAGCCCATATCCGTGAGTTTTTTAGCAATGAAGATGATCGCGCGCTTGTCTTTATTTTTTACACTGATGAAAACCTTGCCACTCAACGGTAAAGTATAACCGCATGCTTTCTGTGCCTTCGCAAAGGCGCGGGAAACATCCGTATCAATTCCCATGACCTCGCCAGTTGATTTCATTTCGGGACCTAAGCGCGTGTTTGAACCTGGGAAGCGGTTGAATGGGAACACCGGTGCCTTGACACTGAAATAGGCGGGTTCTATCTCGCGCGTAAATCCGAGTTCCTCAAGCGTCTTACCCGCCATCACGCGCGCAGCAAGTTTTGCCAACGGTACACCGATCGCTTTACTGACAAACGGGATGGTACGGGATGCCCGTGGATTCACCTCAAGCACAAAAATCTCATCGTTCTTTATCGCATATTGAACGTTCATCAAGCCGCGGACGCGCAGTGCTTTCGCCAAGTCGTAGGTGAAGGTTTTGAGTTGTTCAATCTGCTCATCTACCAGGGTATAAGGCGGTAACACGCAGTCGCTGTCGCCGGAATGGATACCGGCTTCCTCAATGTGTTCCATAATACCACCGATGACCGTCCGATTTCCATCGGAGATCGCATCAACGTCGACTTCAATGGCTTCTTCAAGATATTTGTCAATAAGTACAGGGTGCTCAGGTGAGGCTTCGACAGCGGAGTTCATGTAGTCGTGCAAAATTTCTTCGTCGTAAACGATCTGCATGGCACGTCCACCCAAAACATACGACGGTCGCACGATAACAGGATAACCGAGTGCGGCAGCAATAGGGGCAGCTTCCTCACTGGACGTTGCGGTACCGTTAGGCGACTGCATTAAGCCGATATCGTCCAATACTGCTTTAAAGAGTTGTCGGTCTTCGGAACGTGCTATATCTTCTGGGCTGGTTCCGATAATCGGCACACCTGCATCTTTGAGCGCAACAGCAAGATTCAGCGGTGTTTGTCCGCCAAACTGAACAATGACCCCGATCGGTTTCTCTTTATGATAGATATTCAGGACATCTTCACGCGTTAACGGTTCAAAATAGAGGCGATCAGAGGTGTCGTAATCGGTGCTAACGGTTTCAGGATTGCTATTCACCATGATGGTTTCATAACCGTCATCCTTGAGTGCGAGAGCAGCGTGGACACAGCAGTAGTCGAATTCGATGCCTTGCCCAATACGGTTCGGACCACCACCGAGAATCATGATTTTTTGCTTGTCTGAGGGACGTACCTCATCTTCGCTGGAACAAGTAGAGTAATAGTATGGGGTTTCTGCCTCAAACTCTGCGGCACAGGTGTCAACGGTTTTGAAAGTTGCTTCAATCCCGAGTTCTTTTCGACATTCGCGGATAGCCTCTTCGGATACCTCGTAGATGTCGCCTAACTGGCGGTCAGAAAATCCGTATTGTTTTGCTTTTTTCAAGTTATCAGTTACCAGTTTATAGTTACCAGTTCTGGGAGTTTCTTTACTGGTTACTGGCCACTGGTTACTGGTTACTTCTTTTATCTGTTGGCGGGCATCGGGTTCGGACAAAGCATTCTCAAAGTCAACAATCTCCTTCAAATTGTAGAGGAAGAACGGGTCGATGTGTGTGTAGGCATGGATTTCCTCAATGCTCATCCCGCGGGCAAGGGCGGCTTTGATATAAAATATGCGTTTGACATTCGGAATACTCAGTTTGCTCGGAAGCTCAGACAACGGAAGTTCATCAAGTGGGTGATTATCCAATCCAAACCATCCGGTTTCCAGTGATCTCAGCCCTTTCTGTAACGCCTCTTTAAAGGTTCCGCCGATAGCCATAGCCTCGCCGACAGATTTCATCTGCGTTGTGAGTGTTTCATCAGTGCCTTGGAATTTTTCAAATGCCCAGCGTGGGATTTTAACGACGACGTAATCAATTGTCGGTTCAAAGCAGGCGGGGGTTTCAGCGGTAATGTCGTTCGGAATTTCATCTAAATTATAACCGACAGCGAGTTTCGCCGCGATTTTGGCGATCGGAAAACCGGTGGCTTTTGAAGCGAGCGCAGAACTCCGAGAGACACGCGGGTTCATCTCAATGACGACCTGTTTACCTGTTTTCGGATCAACAGCAAATTGGATATTAGAACCGCCTGTGTCAACGCCAATCTCTCGGATAATCTTAATCGCTGAATCCCGCATCCACTGATATTCTTTATCCGTCAATGTTTGGATAGGCGCGACGGTAATGCTATCACCGGTGTGTACGCCCATGGCATCGACATTTTCAATGGAACAGATGATGACGACGTTGTCCGCACCGTCCCGCATCACTTCAAGTTCAAATTCCTTCCATCCGATGACAGATTCTTCGATAAGTAATTCACTGATTGGACTGAGAGCAAGCCCCGTCGCGACCATTTTTTCGTATTCTTCGATGTTGTAAGCGATACCGCCACCAGTGCCGCCGAGCGTAAATGCTGGACGGATAATCGCCGGGAATCCTATATCTTGGATAAACGCGAGTGCCTCTTGCACAGTGTGCGCGATACCACTCCGAGGGACCTCCAAACCGATTTTTGTCATCGCTGCTTTGAAGAGCGCGCGGTCCTCTGCCTTTTGGATGGCAGGCAATTTTGCACCAATCAGCTCAACCCCGTACTTATCTAAGACACCCGATTCCGCAAGTTCGACAGACACGTTCAAAGCGGTTTGCCCACCGAGTGTCGGTAACAACGCATCTGGACGCTCCTTGTCGATGACGAGTTCCACCGTATCCGCTGTGATCGGTTCAATGTAGGTCTGATCAGCGAAATCCGGATCGGTCATGATGGTGGCAGGGTTGCTGTTGACAAGGGTAATTTCATACCCTTCCTCTTTGAGTGCCTTACACGCCTGCGTTCCTGAGTAATCGAACTCACACGCCTGTCCGATGATAATCGCACCGGACCCTATAATTAATATCTTGTCTATATCTGTTCGCTTTGGCATTTAATAGTTACCAGTGGCCAGTTACCAGTGACCAGTTAAAGAGACGTTAGGTTAACACAGCATCTCTTAACTGGTTACTGGTAACTGGTTACTGGTTACTCCTTCATCATCTCCGTAAAACGCGAAAAAAGATAACTGGCATCGTGCGGACCGGGGGATGCCTCCGGGTGATACTGGACAGAAAAAACGGGATACTCCCGATGCTGTATCCCTTCAAGTGTGTTATCATTTAGATTGATATGCGTAATGTCAACGCTATTCGGCAGTGAATCAATATCAACACAGAATCCATGATTTTGGGAGGTAATCTCAACCTTGTCGGTTTCAAGATGCTTGACAGGTTGATTTGCCCCTCGATGTCCGAACTTCAGTTTGAACGTCTTTCCACCGAGGGCAAGCCCAAGAAGTTGGTGCCCCAAACAGATCCCGAAAAGCGGTTTTTTGCCCATCAAACCCTGGATCGTCTCGATCGCATAGCCGACTGGCATTGGATCACCCGGACCGTTTGACAGAAAAACACCATCCGGCTCCGCGGCGAGAATCTCCTCAGCAGATGTTTTCGCTGGTACGACTTGGACCTCGCATCCGTGCGCTGTGAGTTGACGTAAGATATTGTATTTGATACCGAAATCAAGGGCAACGACTTTATAGTTTTTCCAGTTTCCAGAAAGAGGACTCTTTAACTGGCCACTGGTTACTGGTAACTGGTGACTATTCTGCCATGCGTATGGATTCGGGCATGTCACGCGTTGCACCAAGTCCCAACCAACTAATCCGCGCCACGCTTTGGCTTTCGCAACAAGACTTTCAGGATTCAGATCCTCCGTGGAGAGGCATCCATTCATTACGCCGTGAACTCGGAGACGGCGAGTGAGTGCGCGGGTATCAATCCCTTGGATGCCGATGATATTATGCCCGGCGAGGTAAGTATCTAAACTCCATTTTGAACGCCAATTGCTATGGTATGCGCTATATTCGCGAACGACAAACCCTTCCACCTGTGGACCGATGGATTCAACATCTGCTTCGTTGCAGCCGTAATTACCTATCAAAGGGTATGTCATTGTGACGATCTGTCCTTTGTAGGAAGGATCGGTCAACACCTCTTGATAGCCTGTCATACTGGTATTGAAGACGACCTCACCAACGGTTTCACCCGTCGCGCCAAACTGATCGCCCTCAAAAACTGTGCCATCGGCTAATGCCAGAATCGCTTTCATTTTTAATAGTTGCCAGTTGTCAGTACGATTTTTCTACGAAAAATCTTTCAGTTGTCAGAAAGAGACTCTCGGATCGTCAAAAACCTCTTGTAACTGTTAACTGTTAACTGTTAACTGTTAACTCCTCCCCGAAGTGTAATCACCTGCCAGCCTTTAAGTTCCCAGCCCTTGAAAGGTGTGTTGCAACTTTTTGAACAAGATTTTGTTACGTCAACAGGATGAACCGAGTCAATATCAATGACGGTAACATCTCCGACTGCACCGACAGAAAGGGTACCCCTGTCAATGCCGAGTATATTCGCTGGAATAACGGTCATCTTTGCAATCACTTCCGCCAATGTGAGGTGTCCCGGTTGCACAAGGTATGTGAACACAAGCGGTAGACATGTCTCTAAACCGATAATTCCGTTGGGGGCCTCAAGCATGCCTTGTGCCTTTTCGGAAGGCGCGTGCGGTGCATGGTCGGTAGCAATTGCGTCAATCGTACCATCGCACAAACCTTCAATAACCGCGTCAATATCAGTCTGTGTACGGAGCGGCGGATGCATCTTGGCATCCGTCCCCTGTTTTTCGACCTCTGTATCCGTGAGGATCCAGTGATGTGGACACGCCTCGGCAGTCACATGAACCCCTCGTTTTTTCGCTTGACGTATCAACCTAACGGCACCCGCAGTGCTGACGTGGAGTACATGGAGATGTCCACCTGTCAGCTCCGCTAACATGATGTCGCGCGCGACGATGATGTCTTCTGCAGCGTTCGGACTACCAATAAGTCCCAGCTTTCGGGAGGTCTCTCCCAGATTCATGACAGCACCGGCGTTGAGGTTATGCTCTTCGCAGTGGACCATGATCGGAAAACCGAGTTCTGCGCTCGAGGCGAGTGCGTCGCGCATGAGCGCGGCGTTCATGACAGTAACGCCATCATCGCTGAAACCGACTGCACCTGCTGAACGCATCCCGCGCATATCGGTCAGCTCCTCACCAGCAAGGTCCTTCGTAATACTGCCGAAAGGGAACACATTCGTCTTTGCTGTCGCTTCGGCGATGTCATAAATCTGCGCAATCTTTTCGGGTGTATCTATCACTGGTGAGGTGTTTGCCATGCAAGCAACAGAGGTAAATCCGCCTGCCGCTGCCGCCGCCGTGCCAGTGGCGATCGTCTCTTTATGCCCAAACCCGGGTTCTCGGAGGTGGACATGCATATCGACTAAACCCGGTGCGACAACCAGCCCTGTCGCATCGTAAAAGAAGTTTCCAGTTTCCGTAGGCGTGTTTTTGCTTGGGTGTTTCTTCAGGTTGCCCAACCCGTGCGGACGAGGAAACCTCGCCCCTACGGTGCCTGATGACTGGTAACTGATATTGGTAATCTTGCCATCGGTGATAGAGAGGTTCCCAACTTCATCAATGTTATTAGCCGGATCGATAATACGTCCGTTAATGATACACGCGTCTTTCAAGTTATCAGTTTCCAGTTTCCAGTTTCCAGTTTCCAGAAAAGAGGTGTAGGATTCACCGAACATCTCTTTAACTGGTTACTGGTTACTGGTTACTGGTTACTCCTTTACCCTTTCATAAATGATGGCTGCGTCTATGCCAGGCTCTTCCTCGGCAAGCTGCACCCGCACAAACTCTCTGCGTGATGTGGGTACGTTTTTGCCGACGTAATCGGCAGCAATTGGCAGTTCGCGATGGCCTCTGTCGATCAGAGTCGCCAATTGAATAGCCGCCGGTCTACCGAAATCCATGAGTGCGTCCATTGCTGCGCGAACCGTGCGCCCTGTATAGAGTACCTCGTCTACCAAAATGACCCATTTGCCGGTAATATCAAAGGGCAGTTCAGTATTGCTAACCTGAATCTGCGCCTCATGGAGATTAAGGTCATCTCGATAGAGCGTGACATCAATGGCACCGACATCGACTTCAATATTTTCGATGCGTTCAAGGTTCTCGGCGATACGATGGGCAATGAAATCCCCACGACTTTTAACACCAACAAATACAAGATCTTCAATATGTTTATGGTTCTGCTCTAAAATCTCATGAGCGATTCTGAGTAAGGCGCGGCGAATTTCTTCGGTGTTCATCACTTGTGCTTTTTCACGCATTTCCATTTTTTTGTCCTGTGTCAGTTTATCGCTTGTGTTGTCTTAATAAACAAAAAGCCTCTCCCGTCTGATGTGACGAGAAAGGCATCATCCAATTAAGTCCGGTGGACAATCTAAATTTTGGGTCCGATTCAAATTATAATCTGGCATCCTTTTTTCAACCTCTCTGGATTGGATTAAAAAGGTTTTAACACGAACGCTCCATTTATTTTTATATTATACCATATTTGTGTATTAATTGCAAATTTTTTATTTTCTATAGTCACAGCATCAGTTTTCCGAGATTACAGTCATCTCAGAAGCACTACACCTTTTGTTCCACCATGCTTGAAAGGATACCAAGGATTTTGTCGCATTGTCCAATTGAATAGACTGCCCTATCAATGTAGAGTTTCTGCGCCTCCAATTTGAGAAATTGCCACATTGTGCCTGTAGTGGCAGCCCCATAAATCCAAGGAAGATCATTTCCCCTCTCGACGTTAAAGCGTTGTGCGGCAAGCATCTCGGCAACGCACTGCCCGAAACCGAGCACTGGATTATCCTTTTTTGCCTCAACGAGAACAATAATAGGTGCCTCTAAATGGAATTGCGTAGGTGAAAGACTTATCAAGAAATCACAGACACCCGTCAAACCGCTTTCGGCATCAATGCTGAAATCAATACCTGAAAAAAAACTAATACGATGCTCAAATTTTTCACGGAGTTCAACAAGAATATCCGCGACAATCAATTCCGAACTCGCTTTTTCCGTGCCTATAGCGAGTGCCAACGGCACTTTGCGCGCCAAAGTTGTTGTGAGATATTCACTCAGTGCCATCGGCTCTATACCGGAAGAGATGTCTGCGGCTTCATCTGTTTCCAGTTGAAACGTTTTCCGAACTGTCTCTAAAGTAAAGTTGCTATACGCCATCTGTTCGTACCTCCTTCCCCAAAATGTGTTTTAAAGACAAGCGAAACGGTTTTAGAATAGATCCATCCACCAAGCCTATTCATCGTGCCAAGGTGTTCTGTCGACTTAGCTATCACTATAATATAAGACCGCATTCAGGTTTTTTGTTTGGCAGAGCTGCAAACTTGTATTTCCCAGACTCCCGCATTTCATTCTCTAATTCTTGGTAATACGCAACCAATCGGTTGAGATCGTGTCCAAACTCCGCGGAGATTTTACGCCGCATTTCGCGAACTTCCTCCATAATACTGCATGCCACAAATTCTTTGTTTTCCATTGTACTGAGGAAACCTCCCGGAATATTTTACGCCTTTTGCTCTACTATGCTGGCGAGGATGCCGAGAATTTTGTCACACTCGTGAATAGAGTAGAACTCCGTGTCAATGTCCAATCTTTGCCCTTCCAATTTGAGGAAGAGCCATTCTGTTCCAGAAGTGGTAGCACCATAAACACGCGGAATATCGTTTCCATTTTCGGCATTAAAGCGTTGTGCGGCGAGCATCTCGGCGACACACTGTCCCAATCCGACTGTCAGGTCATCCTTCTTTGCTTCAACCAAGACAATGACAGGTGCCTCTAAAACAAACCGTGCTGGGGACAAACTCACTAAAAAATCGCAGACACCGGTTAATCCGTTTTCAGCATCAACATTAAACTCAATGCCCGAGAAAACACTAATACGACGCTCAAATTTCTCTCGGAGTTCAATGAGAACATTGGCAACAATCAGTTCAGACTTTGCCTTTTCTGTATTGACGGCAAGGGCTACCTGCATGTTTCGTTCCAATACCGCTGTTAGCACCGAACTTGGAGCTATCGGCTCTATCTCCGAAAAAAGATTCTCCACCTCAACCGTTTCTACTATTTGAAATACCTTTTTCACCTCGGCTAAGGTAAAATTGCTATACGCCATTATGACAGTTCCCCCTATGTATCAAACTTTATTGGTGAATAGGATAAACGACATCGGCGCGAAGAGCTTGCGCCGCAAAACGAAAAGCTGCACGGATACCTTCTTCAGTTAAGCGCGAATATGCCTCAAGCAATTGCGCAATCGTTTCACCTGCCGCGAACTTCTCCAAAATCAACTCAACAGGGATACGAGTTCCAGTAATGACAGGTTTTCCCATCATGATAGATGGATTTGATTGGATCCATTTCGTATCCATTTTTTGTCTCCACCTCTCAACGAAATGTCTAAAAAACCTAATTTCTGACCTGAGTTTGATCAATACGTTCGACAACCCACTCTCGAATTAAATTTGCAGGAGATATTCCACGTGCTTTGGCAAGCGTTTCAATAAACTCAAGTTCCTCGGGTTCCAACTGAACAGAAATTAGAGAATCAAAAACGGGTTCATCCACTTCCTCAAGTTCGCCTTCAAAATCCGTTAGGTCGTGTGTATCCCAAAAATGCGCGAGTCCTTGAATAGAATCTGTCTTTGGAATGTTTTTACGATGCATGTCTAATCCCATTTTTGATAAGCATCAATTTTAAAATGCCCACTGCCAGTTGCATCAGTACTAAGAAGATTTTCACTGCACAAGTAGTTGATTGTCAATAGGTATTATACCGTATCAACATCAGAATTCGCAATAAAGTAAGGGAAAACCTAACTATTCCCCCTGCACAGCACTGATTTCGTCTTCAGAAATCTTGTGGACACTTTTCGGGTTAAAAGTCTGCGTTGTATCTACGCGGAGTGCGACCTCAATCCTACCACCGGTCAACACAAAGAACTGAATCAGAAAACCGCCACCCTGCATAGATTCGACCTGATATTCTTCTTCGTCAAGGTTACCAAGCCACGTCGGCAGAGATGCCTCAAATTTCGGATTGGCAAGAACGTTCTCTGGTAAAGCAATAATCAAAGTGCCAGGCGCATCACCAATAGCATCTCCGATAACGTTCCGCTTCTCTACCATAAATGGCACAACGCAGCTGGCGTACGCAAAATCATCGTCACCGGCGCGTTCGGGGGGTACAAGCCCCCATGTCAGGTGATGGATAAACGGGTTTCCGTATCCCTGTCCGAGCATGTGCTGCAGTGCCAGTTTGTCAACGGGGTGCACAACAGCGACATAATCAAACCACCCTTCACGGTGTGCTGGACTCTCTCCGGACAATTGGGCGGAGACATTGATATAGTCGCAACCGTCAACTGGCGACGGATAACACCGCGCATCCCATCCGTTGACGTAACCGAGCTGTTTCAAACCATCTGCGACGAGGTGTGGCGGGTCACAGAAGATCGCAGCGTGATCCATATTCGGATAGATGTCTACACCCGCACCGATGACACGTTCTGCAACGTCGGTCGCTTCTCTGAAACGGAGATCGGCATTTTCAATCGTCAAATAGTTATCAAAATTTTGGGGGAGTGTAATTAAGTTTTTCATGAGAAACCTCTATCTGTGTCTTGAAGGAAGGGGGTTTGGATACATTGATAAATCCGAGTCAGATGTTATAAGTCTAACAGAAATCGGGTCAATAAACAAGCGTTTTTTGATAACCTTGCGAGCCAAAAGTTGTTGTAAAAAGTGCAGATATTTGGTAAGTTAATAGAGGCTTGAACGCTACGTCCTATACCCAAAAATCGAGGAGCAATTCATGAGGAAAAATACGTTTAGAGAACTACTCAATGCTGATAAACTGACAGTCGGCACACATATCCATACCACCTGGCCCTCCATCGTTGAAGCGATTGGGCATACAGGGCTGTATGACTACGTTGAATTCGTTGGGGAATACGGTCCGTTTGATCTGCATGATCTGGATAACCTGTGTCGGGCAGCAGAACTTCACAACATCTCTACGATGATTAAGGTTGACCAAGAACCGCGGGGCTTCATCGCACAGCGGGCAATCGGCTCAGGTTTCCAAAGTGTGCTTTACGCGGATTGTCAGAATGTTGAAGATGTCAAGGAATGCGTTCGTACCACGCGCGCAGATACACCCGAAGATGGGGGCAGCTACGGTGTAGCAACCCGCCGATTTTCCTATATGGGCTACGGAGGGGGGCCAGAATACGTCCAGGCACTCCGTGATGTCGTCAACGTCATTATGATTGAGAAAAAAGGGACCGTTGATAACCTTGAAGAGGTACTGTCTGTTGAAGGCGTTGATATGATTCAGTGGGGCGGTTCAGATTATTCCATGAGTATCGGGATGGTCGGTCAGCGCGGGGCACCTGAAATCCAAGAGGCGCATGACAAGGTGTTTAAAACCGCCATAAAAATGGGGGTGCCCCCGCGCGCCGAAATTGGGAGTGCCGACGACACGAAACGCTATCTGGATATGGGGGTCCGGCATTTCTGCATCGGCACCGATATTTCTATCCTCTACAGCTGGTGGCGTGAACAGGGTGACGGAGTCAGGAAGGCTCTTGACGGACATTAGAACGGCTATCGGCTATCGGCTATCGGCATGTGTGCAGTTGCAATATCTGTTTCTGCCACAAATAACTCTGACCGACAGCCGATAGCCGACGGTTAACAGCCATTAAAGCATCCCCTGCATCTTTTCCGCGACCCAATCCACAGCGACATCAATCATCGCATGCCCTTTGTCGGCTGTCGCCAGTTTTGCCTGATGGTGATATTCGCGATCGGATTTCGCTTGACCTTCATTAGAGATGGTGAGTTTCGCGCTGTCATAATCCACACCGTTCCAATCAACGTTCTCCGCGAAGGCGGCAAGGGCAAACGCCGTCTCAAACTCCGCAGCGTGTCCGGGACAGACACCTGATTCCATCTGCTCTTGGACCAGTTCACTCGTGTACGCTTCCCAATAAGAATGGAATTCGATGTTAATGCCGAGTTTCTCTCGGTACCCATCCAACCGTTCATGCACGGGACCCGCATTACCCGCATGCCCGTTGACAATTAGGATGTTGTCAATCCCATGCCGACGCATGCTATCGGCGACATCATAAAGCACCTCGCCAAAGACCTCAGCGCGAAGTGTGAGAGTCCCCTTATGATCCATCCAATGTTCGGATACACCAATCGCTAAAGGCGTTGTGACAATAACCTGTGGAAACAACTTTTCAGCTGCTAATTTGGAGACATAGACCGCGCTTTGCGTATCGTGATACATCGCCAAGTGTTCGTTGTGTTGCTCTGTGCTACCCGTCGGGATAATCGCGCCTTTGAGCGTACCCGCATCAATCGCCTCACGGACATAACGCCGTTGGTTTTCCCAAAGTAGTACGGATTTGATTTGAGACATCATCTAACCTCCACTGTTTTTCGGTAAAAAACTATACCTACTGAGTATATCACGGACAGCCGCAATACCATCTTCCATCAACTGCCTATCAGGTGGAAGATAGTCTTGCAAACTCTCCCAATCGTATGCATTCTGCTGCGTGTCACTATTTTTAAAGAGGATTTTGGTGCCGTAATCTCGGATTTCATTGAGCGTCCATTCATAGATATAAAACCCGAAAATGTCCGCGTGTAGGGCAGCACCGTTCCGCCGTTCCGCAAGGTAACTTTCTAAAACCACCTCAAACCGTTCACCTGTGAAAGAGACCAAGTCTTTTTCAGGGGGACCTAAACAGACACCGTCCCAATCAATGATATAAAGTCGGTTTTCAGCATCTATAATGAGATTACCGGGTGTCGGATCGCCATGCGTAATGACAAAAGGCGTTTGTAGTGCCGATGCCGAACGTCCGAGACTATCGTATCTCTCAAGTGCCTGTAAAATCTTTGATCTGTGCTGCGCAATTGCATCAAGTAACTGCTTCTGGTATCCATTCTGAGGCGGTATCTGCCACGGTGCCTCAAGTACTGTGTGCAGTTCTTGTCGTAAAGGCAAATCATACGTTGCGACTGTCAGGTTATTAGAGGCAACTGCATCTGTGCATCCATGGATTGTTGCGAGTAATGCCCCTGTTTGTGAGAGTTCTGCATCCGTGAAATCTTTGTCGACCTTCCACAAATCCCAACGACTTTTTCCTTCAATAAACGGAAACAACGAGACCCTAAAATCTTGCCACGGAACGCTTAAGTCCCCACCCTGTGTTTCCAAAGGCGCGACAATACCGGATATATTGCACTGATGCCGTAAAAGTGATGCGACCTGCAAGCAACTATTCGGCACAGAAGTTGAAGCTTTGGCGAAATACTTCTCGCCGTTTTCTGATAAAACAATGTAACCGTAACTATCTTCACCTTCCGGGAAAAAGGTTATGGATTGTAAGGGTAGCGCGTAGGCAGTACTGAGGGATTCCTTTAGTTCCGTTTTATCAAAAGTATTGTCAACCTTCATAAGCGATACAACACTCGCAAGTTAGACTTTGCTTAAACTTTTGCTTGGGCAAATTGCTCTGATTTCTTGCTTTTCTCTTTGAAATGAAATATCATTTCAGGATACACCATATTCCGATTTTTTTCGGTCCGATTCAAGACAGGTCTTTTATGTTGATTAACAATCTGCATACCCGCCATTTCAGCGATAGTCGGATACATATTGAACTGATCGTTTGCAACAACAAAGACATCGTAATCGTCAGCCAAAAATCGTTTACAATTCTTAAAAACCTCCGCTACTCCGTGGATGTACGATTCTCTCGCTTCTCGTCCTTTTCCTCTGAACAGCGGTACTATTTCTAATTCGTCTAACCTTTTGAACCCAAAGAGATCATAGGCGTAAGCATGTTGCTCGTGGTAGTTGATGAGCCCAACATACGGAGGACTCGTAAAAATCCCTTTGATTTTTTCCTTTTGAGCAATCTCTGCGAATTGCGGAGATCCTTGTCTCAACATAGCGAAAATGTCAATCGTTCGCGAATCACCGGTTATGCAGTGTTGAAAAGTGTCCGTTTTTAGTCTGCCAAATTCGCCCCATCGTTGGATGCTATCCTTACAATATCGTTCCCACCAACTCAGGATTGAAAAGAGGGGTTTACAGACTTTTCCGTGTTTTCGGCAATAATATGTTGTTGTTACAGGCTTCCGCAATGTACCTAAATCCGCGTGCGTTGTGGCTCTGCAAGAACGGATAGTCCGACTTAAGATAAGCATTAGAGCTTTTTGTGCTGATGCCTCTTTTACTTTAAGAATTTCGTTGTGGACAAAATCAATCTCGGCTCTAACCCTCGGAAGATACCACTGCTTCATAAAGCGAGCGGAGTCGGCTGGCATTTGCGTGTCAATTTGATACTCAGCAACGAGTTTATGATATATTTCTAAAAAAACGGCTTCTTTTTCAGCCCCGTATTGTTTCTGGTCAATTTCACCCGATCTGACTTGGCGTTTGAAAACTACTGGAAAATATTGATTATTGAAAGCCGCAAGCAATTCCGCGAGTTTAGAATCAAATTCAAGTATCTTAGATGTAGCAACAAAATTTTTGAGCGCAACCGTGATTTTCTGACATGCCTCATACAAATGGGTCAAATTATAGGTCGCCACTTTGGCATTGCCAATAAAAGCGTTAAACGCCGAAACGTCAATGCCAACTGCGTGCATACCAAGCTCACTTGCTTGGACTAAGGTTGTCCCACTCCCACAAAACGGATCAAGCACAACATCACCCGGTTGAAAATAGACATCTCGTTTAAAGTTGTCGGTACGCGCATCCAAAAAATATTCAACTAACTGCGGGATAAACTTGCCTTTGTACGGATGCAGTCTGTGGACGTGTTTTGTTGTTTCCGCTTCCTTAACTTTCTCAAAAGACAACGTCCAGTTCAAATCATCTCCGAGTTCGTCTTTCCATCGTGTCTCTCGACGGTTCAAACTGTAGTAATCTTCAAGGCTTTGCTTAGTAACCAATGTTAATCCGTTGTTAATAACGGAGTCAATTCTCCCATACTGGATTAAATAGGTAATATTTGCGGGTGTAACGTTTTTGTTGAGGTGTTCTGAAGCCCATTGGCTTGCTTGTTTGAGCGTCAAAAGCATTTTTCTATATCTATCCTCCCATCCGGTGTTCGTTTATAAATAGGACTTACGCATGCTGCTCTTTTGTAGCACAAACTTCCCAGTTTGTGGCAGGAGACCGCTGTGTTTTCCGAAAATTCTCATCTAACAGAACGGATTACAGTCAAAATTGCGTAAGTCCTGATAAAAAAGCAATGCTACATTTATGCAAGAGAGAAGGCTTATTTACTGTAACAACTCTGCTCAATCTGCTGAAAGCGATTCTACCTTCTGAAGCACCACTTTGCTCTCGCTTTTCAACTTCAAGGTTTCAGAGATGTTGCCCATATTAATCGCAAGCTTGAATTGTTTCGTAGAGGTCGAAAACCTGCCCAAATAGTCTCCAACAGGCACATCGCCGTAGTTTTCAACGAATTTTATCCGAATTTTCTGTCCGGTCTCAAACGTTGCTTCGAGCGCGTCCCCGAGTTTCCAACCGCGTTCGGTGAATGGATCAATTTCCAGATCGGTCACAGCATTGCCATGGTCGTCAATTTCAACAATTGTCCCAGTGAGCGATGCCGTTTGAAGAGCCTCCGGTGTCCCTATCTTTTGACTGCACCCCATAAAAAGTAGTGTTGTCACCAAAACAACTATGAGTGCTGACCTCCAGTCGTACGAACAAGATTGATAGCGGAATTTCACTGTGATATATACCTCCATGCGTCTTTAAAAACTGCCTTAAGTATAGTGGAAAGGTAGACAAATGTCAAGCGAAAGCAGTTGAATAATTTCGGTTTGACATGTCGGCAGGTTTATGGTATTCTCTTTTTGGCACAGTTTTTTCACGTGCAATAGAAAATCGCTATGGGTTGCGGTCAGAAGATCGCCGCTTAGCAAAGTTCCGACAATTTAAAAACTAAAATACTGGAGATGAATATGATAGAAAAGTTGAATTTTTATAGCAAGTTTTCAAAATTTGTCAGTTCCATCAAAATTATGCTGCTGGTGTCTGGAATTTTATTCAGCCTTTCGGGTTGCGAAAGAATATCAACCCCGATGCTACCGGATGACAGTACACTGGAAGCGGAACCACTGACAGTGATGACTTACAACGTTTACGTTGGGAGCAGCGCAGAACCACTTTTGGCTGTAGAGAATCTCTTACAGGTCCCGCAAGAAGTCGCGAATATGTATAACAACGTGATTGCATCCGATTTTCCGGGACGCGCTGCGGCAATTGCCAAATCCATAAAAACATATCAACCACATCTCATCGGATTACAGGAGATTTCACTCATTCGCCGACAAAGCCCAGGTGATCGGATCACAGGTGGAACTGTTCCAGCTGAAGAGGTCACCATAGATTTCCTCCAAATCTTGATGAGCGCGCTTCAAGCGGAGGGGGTAAGTTATCAAGTCGCTGCCCAAATTGAAAATCTGGATATTGAGATGCCGATCTTCACCGATACCGGTATTGATGATATCCGTTTAACCGACTACGATGTGATACTTTCTCGCAGCGATGTCGTCGTATCGCGACCTATGAGTGCGAACTACACAAATGCACTCACAATTGAAATGCTTGGGCTTGAAGTGCAAAGAGGTTACACCACCGTGGATGCTACTGTCGCTGGTGTCACTTACCACGTTGTTAATACACATTTAGAAGCAGAAATATTAGGGATGGAAAACCGGGTGGCGCAAGCACAAGAACTCGTGAATAACCTTCAAGACGAAACTTTACCAATCATCCTATTAGGGGATTTTAATACAAGAGCACCAGACGGCACTGCTTATCAAATTTTACTGTCGGCGGGGTATGTTGACGTTTGGCAGATGGACTCCGAAGGCACTGGTAAAACTTGTTGCCAAGACGATGACATCCTCAATGAGATGAGTGATCTCTCTGTCCGGATTGACCAAATTTTCGTCCGAAATCTGGAACTCCCAACTTCTGTCATGACGCACACCGTAGGTGATAAACCCTCAGATCGTCTACCTTCTGGGTTGTGGCCCTCCGACCATGCCGGAGTCGTCGCACATTTCGTATATCCAAGCCCACAACCTTAAGCCTGATTAAAAAGTAAAAGGGGGCAGGTTTTGTTCATTATCAAACCGGCACCCTTTTTACTTAATAGGACTTACGCATTCTCTCTTAAAGCCCCCCTACCCCCCTGATAAGGGGGGATATGGGGGGTGTTTTTGCTGGGGTGTTTCCTATAGGGGATTTAGGGGGTTAAAAATACCGTAATTACTGCTTTTTGCGTAAGTCCTACTTAAGTCAAAGAAAGCAATATACTGAGTAAACGATCTACTCAGCTTCATTACCCTCTGGTGTCGCCTCAATTATGTCAGACTGCGGCATCCCATTAAGAATTTGCCGTACCCCGACACTTTTGACTGGATTGCGATTCGCATCAAAATGAGAGATACTTGTCGCGCCTTCGTAATTTGTGATGTTAGCGATCGCATCGCGAATCGCAGCCGGATCATCGGTTGAGCCCACTGTCTCAATCGCCATTTTCAAGATTCTCATGGCATCATAGCCTGTTGCAGCAATGCCGTCAACAGCACCGTATTTCGTCCCATAAGCAGCAATAAAATCTACAGCGTCCGGATCTAAGTTGGTACAATAGTACCCGTCAACAGGTTCATTATCCGCCAAAGTCGTAGACATCAGCGGATCATCCCAACCATCGCTCCCAATAAAGGTCGATTTAATGCCCATGTTCCTTGCTTGTTCCATTATCCGCGGGACCGCTTCTGGAAAACTGGCGAGAAGAAGGACATCGGGCACTGCGGCTTGGATCGCTGTGAGTTGTGCCTCAAACATGGTATCACCACCCTGATAGACCTGTTTCTCAACAATACTACCGCCGAGTTTTTCAAAACTCGTCCCAAATGATTCGACAAACCCCTCGGAATACACATCCTTATCCAGCCAAATCATTGCAGCGGTTTTCTTCTCAAGTTGGTCTACAACGACTTTTGCCAGAAGTTCCGCCTGTAACACATTGGAGCCTGCAATGAGAAACATAAAATCGTTTGGATCAGTCGCGTCTGCCGTCACCTCTGCCCTTGTCGCGCCGAGGAGTACAGGGATATTGATAACAGGTCCAACTTTCACAGCATGGCTCGAAAACAGAGGACCCAATATAGCGACAACACCTTCCGATTCAGCCAATTCTGTGGCATCCTGAGCGACGGTGGCTGTGACTTCCTCTTTATAGACGAATTCCACCTGCATACCGAGGACACCACCCGCTGCATTGATTTCAGCTTGAGCAAGTTCAGCCCCTTTGCCAAAACTGGTATAATTGGGTTGTGGGTGAATTAGCCCCACTTTAAGTGTGGGCATAGCCGTTTCATCAGACGGCGTGACCATTTCATCAGTCATCCCCATATCGCGTATCCGTTCACACCCAGATAACAGCGCAACTGAGAGCGATAGGAATACGCATAGCATTAACCTAAAAACTTTAACGTTCATAAGTATTTCCTTTAATAGAAGTAGGTATACATTAGTGTGGTATAAAACAAATTTCGGTAAAAAATTAGTTCCGTGCTTCGGGCGTAACTGTCAGTTTTACCCGTTTTCCCTCTCGTAGGACAACAACTTCGACAGGTTCCCCAATCTTCACAGCGTCAAGTGCATAAGTGTAGTCGTAGATATTGGTAATCTTCTGTCCACCAAATTCAACGATGACATCGCCACCCTTTAAACCTGCCTTATCGGCGGGACCTCCTGCGCGAACACCAGAGAGTTTGACACCCGTGCCTTCCGTTGTATAGTCGGGGATCGTCCCAAGATAGGCACGGAGCGTATCACGACTCCCTTCCTCTGACTGACTCCGCTCTACTCGGACATACGCCGGACGTTCATCAGCACTGATTAAGTCTGAAACGATGCCGTGTGCCAAACGCGCGATTCGTTCTATGCCAGTATAGTTGAGTGTGTCTGGGTCATCGGTTGGCCGGTTATAGTCTTCATGTCCACCAGTGAAGAAACTCAGTACCGGTACCTCTTTCGGATAAAAGGCAGTCACATCCGTTGGCAGATAAGGATCTTCTTGGAGTGTTAGGTTAAAACCGATGGGAATGTTCCGCTTTTCAATCAACTTTGTCCATACAGACGATGAACCGACACCTTGCAAAATAAGCTTATTTTCACGGAGTCGTCCGACCATATCAAAGTTGACATACGCCGCCACCTTTTCTAAAGGGATGATCGGAGCGTTGACGAAGTGGGTAGATCCAATGAGTCCGAGTTCCTCACCCGACCAGAGCGCGAAGATGATCCCCCTGCGGAACTTTTCTGGGTATTTCTGGTATGCCTCACTGAGCGTTGCCGCCAATTCCAATACGACAGCAGTGCCTGAAGCGTTATCATCTGCCCCATTGTGAATCTGACCCTCTTCACCCTTCCGAGCGAGTGAACCAATTTCACCATGACCGATATGGTCGTAGTGCGCGCCTACAATAACGTACTCAGTTTCGTCTGTTAATTCCGGTGGTGCGAGAAGCGCGACCACATTCTGGTCGGTTTTCTTAACTTTCTCAACCGAAACCACGATTTTGACTTTGACATCCGGCAACGGAAATTGTCCAAGGAAGTGTGGATTTTCCACATCCAGTCCGGATTGAACATCTTTCAGGTTTTTACCGGATGCCGCAAAGAGCGCGTTTGCCACAGTATCGCTTATGGATGCGGCGACAATCCCGGAATCCGCGAGGCTGCTATCGAAGTCAAGCGGAATTAACTTGCCAGCGTTCGGGGAATTCGGACCGGCAACAACAAGAAACGCTTTTGCCCCCTGCTCCCGCGCTTGCATCGCTTTGTAGCGGAGTCCAGCATACCGATTCAATTGCTGGCGGCGTTCAGGTTCAACGCCTTCAGGAACATAGCGGAGTGCAACAACGATTTTGTCTTTCACATCCAGACCGGCATAAGCGTCATACCCTTCACCTAACTCACCGGGGACGGTTAACCCATACCCGACAAAAACCACTTCACCCTCAACGACCCCGTTCCGCGAGAAAGAGAGCGGTTGGAAATCGCGTTCCACACCGAATTCCATCACCTGCTCGGAACCGTGTATCTGGCGTGTGATATGAAAACTGTTTTCTTCTGCTATAATCCGTCTCCCCGCGGTGAATTCAAACTCTTGAAAGTAGGTTGCTTCATCACCAATGGGTTTGAGATTAAGTTGTGTGAACTGCGTGGCGATGTGTTCCGCTGCACGTTTCGCGCCTTCGGAGCCGGTCATCCTACCTTCCAGCTCGTCAGACGCGAGGAATTCTACCCGCTGCCGGATGCTGATTTTCGTTGGTGTCGATGCGTCATACGCATATGTGGCATCCTTTGCCCGCGAGTCGAAAATCGGTATAGGGGTGTTATGAGCTCTTGGAGCCAAAGAGATTGCCTCAAGTGCAGCTTGGTGATTCCAGTCTGCCAAATAGAGTTGTGAGACCTCTTGACTGTTCCGATTCGAGGTCCAGCATAACTGGTTCCCATCAGGTGAAAAGACAGGGAGTCCATCAAATCCATCGGTTGTGGTAACACGAACGGGTTGATGTCTACCTCTGCCATCAACGAGGTATAACTCAAAATTAGAGAATCCGAGTTTGTTGGAAGCGAAGATAACATAGGCACCACTCGGATGAAAGTAAGGTGCCCACGACATACTCTTAAAATTGGTCAGTCGCAGGATATTTGAACCATCTATCCGCATCGTGTAGATGTCTGCTTGGCTTCCGTCAGGCGTGAAGTGCCGCCAGACGATGTGTTGCCCATCGGGTGTGAAGAAGGGACCGCCGTCGTAGCCCGGTGCGTTTGTCAACCGAGTCTGATTTGAACCGTCGGCATTCATGATATAGATTTCGCCGAAATAGGCGGGGTCAACTTCAAGTTGCTTCAGGTCCTTCGGAGTGAGTTGATCTTTAGGATACGCGTCTCGAAGTGAACAGAAAACAATGCGCTTGCCATCAGGCGAATATGAGGCTTCAGCATCATAACCGGGTGCGTCTGTCAGTCGCTTGAGGTTGCTACCATCCCGATGTGCCGAGAAGATGTCCATCGCTTCATCGTAATCCCAACTGTAGCGACGCTCTTGCCCAGATGCTCGGAACTGCAATTCTTCTTCCTGTTTTGCTTTCGCGAAAGCATCGTGGTGTGTCGAGGCATAAAGCACCTCATCGGTCCCCGGTCGGAAGAAGGCACAAGTTGTTTTCCCAATACCGGTTGAGACGCGATGCGTATCACCGGTCAGCAAGTTTAGCAGATAAATCTGATAGAACGGGTTATCCGGTTCACGTTCACTTTGAAAGATGAGGGCGTTGCCGTCTTCAGAGAAATAGCCTTCCCCAGCGCGCTTCCCGTCATAAGTGAGTTGTCGGATATTGCTGAGAAATCGTGTCTCCTCAACAGGGTTATTAGCCTCTGTTTCTTCTGGTGTTGTCCGCTGTGCCACAGCACTGTTTGCTACGAAGATAGCAAAGAATATTGTGCAGAACAGCCCGATCAATTTAACGCAACGCATTTCCATCCCTCCCTTTTGAACAGTTTACTATTTTAACCCAAGTTGCTACCAACGGATTTTGGGTACTGTAACACAGTTTTTCGGACACTTTCTTCACCCCGTATGAGGTTTAACAAATAAATTGGGTAATTTACTCCAGGCCCGGTAGGTGCGGTTTCCTAACCGCACCGGGTCCGACAAAAAAACTAAAAATTACCCGATTAAATTCCTAATCTTCATTAGGGGTGCTATTGCTTCGCAGTGAGAATAAACAAGTGGCAACTTGCGTTATTTTAGAGGTATTGGGCTGCTTTCTGTTTAAGGAAGGCGAGACCGTCTATCGCGAGGCTTTCGGCACTCGGTGCGATGTCACGCCAGATGCATGTCGCGGCAGCGATTTCCTTGACAGCCGGCGTAAATGATTCAATCACGAGCCATCTGTCATAGTTAACCTTTGCCAACGCGCCAAAAACGCCATCCCAATCAACGAGCCCTGTGCCCGGAGTGCCGCGATCATTTTCACAACAGTGCATGTGATGCAAGTAATCACCCGTCGCAACAATAGCATCTGCCTGATTCTTTTCTTCAATGTTCATGTGGAACGTGTCCAGATGCACTTTGAAGTACGGACTATCCACCGCTTTACAAAGCTTAACAGCATCTTCGGCGATGTTAACAAAATAGGTTTCAAACCGATTGAGCGGTTCGCTCGCGAGGGTGACACCGTGTTTTCCGCCGAATTCAGCGACCTCTCGTATACCTTCAACGCACCAGTCCCATTCCTGTTCGTTTCTGGCCCGCCCAACGAGTTTACCCACAGCACTATACATCGGTCCAACGAGCGTATCGGCACCCAATTCAGCAACGATCTCGATTGTGCGTTTAAGATAGGTCTTTGCGTTTTCTCGAATAGTAGGGTCCTCGTCAATCGGATTCCTATCCCCACCCATGATGTTACACCCGATAGTCTCTAAACCGGTATCTTTCAGTAACGCTTGGGTGTAAGGGATGTCCACCGTATCAGGGTCAAAGATAGGAATTTCGACACCATCAAAACCCATTTCAGCAACTTTCGGAATCAGATCTGCAGTTTCTCGATCAAACTTATCTGCCCAGAGTAATAAATTTACACCAAACTTTGGCATTATGTGTTGTTCTCCTTATAGCGTGTAATAATTTTTTAGTTTAGCACAAATAGCAAAGCGTTTTCAAGTTTTTTCGGAGAGTCAGCAGTCGTTCGTGTGATGTTATTATAACCCAAGTTGCTACTAACGGATTTTGAGCGTTTCAACACAGTTTTTCAGACACTTTCCCCACCCCAGAGGGGTGAAATATCTATAGAAAAGGTATATCAACGTCTCACACTCCAGCGGAGTGCTATGTAATACCATTTCTAAATGTGTATATCGCATTAACCGCACCATTTACCCAAGCTCGGTAGGTTCGGTTTTGCGGCGTACACGCCCAAATGCGATCTGCATTCCCAACCGAACCGGATACGATGCCGAAACTTTGAAGACTTCAAAACCCTCTTCAGTCCCGTAGGGTTTATTTGCTTGGGTGTTTCTTCACAATGTTTATAGCAACATGTGCCCAAAAAGGCCTAAGCCCTGTAAGGGCGGCATGTGTAGAGACACTGCCACAAATGCTACGAAAAACCCCTAAATTGACACCTATGGGGCTGGGTCACCCAGTCCCTACGAAGGTGCGAAGTGTAAACATATTTTCCGATTTTACTATAACAGTCTGATAATAATGCGGGAGATGGGTCCGAAGTGGTTTTACGATGAGATTACTTTTTCTTGGAGTCAGATGAAGGCGGCAGCGCATACATACTCCGGCGAACCTTCACGATTTCACCAGAATCTACAAGACGCTTGAGTTCGTTTTTGATGGAACCTGGATGTCCCTCAATCGCATCAATGAGTTCTGATGTTTTTTTCTCACCGCCGGAAAGCAGCGAGAAAATCTGGTCACGGAACGGAACCCGAAGGCGTTTACCGCCTCTGAACTTCATCAAAATACGGTTCGCCTGACTGCTGGAGACGCCCATAACCTGTTCCACTTTTTCGCGACCAGATTCCGCAGTGAGATTGTCGCGTTCTGTTTCAAAACGCTCGCGTTCGGCTATTACCTCAGGGAGTTTGCCCAACCCGCCAGCAACCTCAAAGTCTTCCCAGTCAAAAAGGAGGGTTTCGGGTCTATGGGTGATGTCGGGCAATGACATGCTCGAAAGCACCACCACCGTCTTGTTCGGTAAACGGTTCAATCCGACTCGACCGACAATCTGTGTAAATACACCGACAGCATTCCGTTCATAAACACCCTGGATGCGCTCGTCTTTGTAGTTACCAAATTCCACTTCTCCGTCATAACAGAGCGGTTTTTCGTCGTTGCCAAACAAAATCTGTGATTGCCGCCAAGTGAGACCTGGTGACCAATGCGGTGCCCCAACTATCCAAACCACTTCTGCCGTTTCAAAAGCGGTGTCTTCCAGTGTTTCTATCTTTTTGAAACCTGTTACGCAACAGACATTTTCCCTCGCTGCGATGTTCTGTAAATGTTGTGTTACTGGTGCGCTGGTGATAATCGCATGCTTAACACTTGGGTCCCTCTCAATTTCTGCTTGGATACCCAGAAAAAATCGCTGTCCGGTCTCAGACATACCCAGAACGTCCCAATCGGTATCGTAGTTTAAAATTGTTTGTCGTGGATAGATACCTGTGCGAATCTGAAAAACCCGATTCCCTGCGACCCACGCCGTCGGTTTGATGTGGTGGACTTCAATCTCTTCACCCGGAAATGCCCGATAGAGATCCTGCTCGGAGAGCGTTGACGACATGAACAGAAGACGCTTGACCGTTGGCGGCAACGCCGGTGGCACCCAGAACCACAGCTCTTCGTCAGACCATAACAACGGGGCATCAGCATCCCGCGGATAATGTTCAAAGAAACGCTTCAGTTGATGCCAAAACGTCCAATTTGGATGCCTATACACTGTCGGAAATGCCTTGATTTTTGGTAGGGTCGCTGTATCCAAAATGCCCAACGCAACGGCTTGTGTCATTGACATCGGTATTTTCATGTCCTCGTTCAATGCGAAGGTATCAAGCTCAAAGACAGGCAGTCCTTTTGTCGTAAGTTTATCTGCAGCCTCTGTATCTAACGGAATGTGAGCAGCAGCTTCGTTCTCAAACACAACGCTAAAACGTGCCAAGGGTTCGCCAGTTTCGTCATCAACAAACTCACGCGGCACCACTTTACCCGTTGCATTGACTTGACACATCTGTTGAATGAGTGTCTCTTTTTGCCCTTCAAACGCCTGTAACACTGCGCGGATCCGACCGACAGCATTACCATCACCATCAAGTCCACTTTTGACTTCCAATGCGTTTAATAGAGCATTCCCAAAGTTCCCTAAGGCATCTCCTCGCCAGTCTACACGCCACGCTTCCAATGTGTTTTTTAATACACGACAGGAAATAAATAGCCGATCCGTTGACGCTTCATCAATGATACAGAGCCGCTCTGTGTCATCCATCTGCTCAAGTATTTTTTCCACCGTTTCTGAGTTTTGTGGATCCAAAAACAGTCGCATTGGGTTACATATTTGTGCTTTGGCACGTTGCAGGGTGCCGGGTTGCGACAAATAGCCGCGCTGCTGACACTCTATATAAACTGGACACTGTGGACAAATACTTTCATCTGGATTCCCGCCCTTTCTTTCAAACTCGTAACACCGCTCCGGGTCCTCACAGATATTACCGCGTTGAAAAGGGATCGCCATCCGTTCCTCAACCGGTATCTCTTTCACTCGTTCCCACAAGTATCCGCGTGCTCGCCTGTAGGCAACCGATGGTAAGTCCCGATTTTGAAAGCGGCGTTCTGCTTTTTGTGTTACCACGGATTTTCCGCTGAAACTGATCGCACCGCCGTTGAGGACATAGGATGCCGCGGCGTAGGTTTTCCCTGCCCCTGTCTCGGCGATAAGTCCAAGAATTCGGACATCCCGATTGAAAACACGCTGCATCTCAGCGGCGTTTTTTTCAAGGGCCCCGTAAACCTTATTTTCACGTTCCTGCTGCTGCAGTATAGGAGCCGGACGCTTTATCGCCAACGGACTGAGTTTCCCTTCCCGCACGTCAAGCACATTATCCGTTACTGGCAGTCCAGTAGTTGGCAGCAATGGCAGAATACCGGTATCGTCCCAGACATCTGTTATGTGTGTCGCCTCCATCGGCAGTTCTTCATCAGATGTAGACGCGCGTACCCACACCACCCCGTCTTGCTCCCATAACAAAACGCGCCCATCTCCAACGTTGCTGTCGGGTCGGTTCCAGTAGTGAACATTATTTTCTTGCTGGACATAAGAAAACTCGCGCTTCAAAAACGCCTCTTTTGCAAGATCAAGGTTGTGCGAACCGAAGTCCGCCGGCACAACAGGCGCCGATCTCGGACTCGGTGCCAACTTCCCTTCTGCTGGCGGCGCAGATTCGTGAAGCGCAGCGCGAAGGGTATCAATAGGGGCAAAGAGTACCTCTTTAGTAATGATAGGCGGATCTAATAAATTTCCGAGCAGAATCTCATAGCACCCATCCCAGCGACTGTATTCCTCATTGCCAAGGATCTCAAGATATACATCGCTATGGTATGGGTTTTCTGTTGTCGGTGTGTGTTTATAGATATACCGCTTCGCTTCATCAGTATTTTGATGGAGATAATCCTGTACTCTGCAAGAAAAACGCAGCCCACCAGACTTTGTCAGCGTTAATAGTGGACTCGCAACAGAATTAACGAGTGCCTCAATACAAGCAAGAACAGCATCCGGGGCAGCACAAATTGCGTCATACTTAAAATCAATGTCGTGCCATTGCGCCCCATCGCGTGCTGAAGGCGTGCCGGTATAGATTTGAATTCCCCATGATTTGTGCCATACCCAGTTATTCCAATCCCTTAAGCGTTGTCGGCTCAAGAACCGTTCACCACCAAAATCCAGCGGACCGTAGTCGTGCTGAGGGGCGCGTCCTATAGGCATGAACGAGATGTCTGCCTGCTCAAGTTCATAGAGTTTCACAGGACATCGCCAAGCACAATAGACTGTGAAATGATATGGGAGCCCTTTGTATAGCGCAGGTGTCGCCTTTGTTTTTCGCTGGCGAAGCGGCTTTTTGTGTCGTTGATGACAACGCTGAAGGATATCTGTTAAGGCATTCATAATTTATCTATAACGCAAGTTCCATCTCAGTGAAATAACCGGATTAAACTACTAAAATCTTATTAAGGCAATTATATCTTAATCCAATTTATTATATCTTAATCCAATTTATTAAGTCAAGGTGGTTTAAACCTTACTATAGCATTTATAGAGATATACTAACATGAGCTTGATAAAAAACGTATCTCTTGTCGGTTGGGTTGAACGAGAACCAAGTAAAACGTCAATTGTAGCACAAACTTCCCAGTTTGTGCTTGTCGGTTGGGTTGAACGAGAACCAAGTAAAACGTCAATTGTAGCACAAACTTCCCAGTTTGTGCTTGTCGGTTGGATTGAACGAGAACCAAGTAAAACGTCAATTGTAGCACAAACTTCCCAGTTTGTGCAGTATATGACGTCCATTAACACCTGACGCTACATAAATCCAACATTTATCAAACTCACGTTCTTTAATAAGGTGGACTGACTACTCAGAACCTGCTGCTTTAAACAGGTATTTCGGTGCCAATACTGTTAGCGACACACCGCGGGCAATCAGAAGCAATGTTAATGCACCCCATAAGCCATGATTTCCAAAAGGTATGAGCAAGTATACAGTGCCCAAAAAAAGGAGTGTTGACACAATCACAGAATTCCGCAGTGCCTTAGAAGCAGTTGCTCCCAGAAAAATACCGTCCCAGATATAGGCAGCGACGTTGACAACAGGCGCGACAATTATCCAGATAAGATACGGTTTTGCCCGCTCGATAAGCGGCACCTGATTTGTAAAGAGATGTAGCAGCGTCTCTCCAAATAACACGAAAATTAACATAATTATGCCACCGAACAGAAATGACCAGAAGAAGATCTGGCGCGTTGTTCGTTTCAAATTCAGCATATCTTGTGCCCCCTTGTACTTACCGATCAGGCTTTCCGCTGCAAAAGCGAGCCCATCAATCGCGTAGGATGAGAGATTGATAAACTGAAGGAGGATTGTGTTGATAGCAAGGACAGTATCACTCAAAACGGCGGATTTCGCTGTGAAAACAGCATGGCTAAACACAAGAAGACAGGTCCTGATGAAGATGTCACCGCTAATGTTAAGGAATCGCTTGAGTTTGGAAAGTGCCAACACCTCTCGGGAACGCCACCTTCTCAAAATACCTCGATAGTACCTCGAAAAGAGTAGGACTGCTAAAAACAGTCCGACATACTGCGCAATGACAGTCGCCAAAGCAACACCCTCTACCTTCATACCGAACAACCGCACAAACACCAGATTCAGAGCGACATTGACAAGATTCACCACAATCGTCAATAGCATTGGATAACGGGCATTCTGTAACCCCAAAAAGACACCGTGAAAGGCGTGCAGGCACAATGTAGCAGGCGCAGCATAGATGCGAATATGGAAATAGGTTCGCGCAAGGTGTTCCACTTCTCGGCTGGTATCAATGAGTCGGAAACTGACATCCGCAAGCTGCCATTGGAAGATAAGGAGCAGTAGACTTGCCGTGATCCCGATGCATATCGCCCTGAGTAGCAAGCGTCCGCATTCGGGGAGGTCCTTTTCTCCAAAGGCTTGCGCTGTCAATCCTGTCGTCGCCATTCTCAGAAACCCGAACCCCCAATAAACAAAACTGAAGATAATACCACCGATACCAACGGCACCGAGGTAGTGTTCGGATTCCAACCGTCCCATCAATGCGGTATCCACCGCACCCAGAAGCGGGATAGAAAAATTGCTGACGATATTCGGAACAGCGAGGCGATAGATTTCTTTATTAACGTTTTCAGGCGTATGCATAGGGATGTCCATTCTACTCCTAATCCTTAGAGTCTACCGCAAATTATGACCGAAATCAAGGGATATTCGGTTTTGATGTTTTGACTTGATTTTTTCGTTGAAATCGGTTATTATTTAGGACTTACGCATTTTGCCTTAAAGTCCCCCTACCCCCCTGATAAGGGGGGATATGGGGGGTGTTTTTGCTGGGGTGTTTCCTATAGGGGATTTAGGGGGTTTAAAGGGCATAAATTTCCACTTTTTGCATCGAAATGTCCAATATTTCCTTAATTTGCGTAAGTCCTGATTATTTTAACCCGTTGACAGTACTATAAAGAGAAGGAAACACATGGCAAATTATCAAGAACTGGCAAATCTGGTTTGGAGTGTAGCCGATGATGTGCTCAGAGGACTGTTCAAACCACACGAATACGGCGACATCACCCTCCCGTTTCTGGTGCTCCGCCGATTGGACTGCATCTTAGACGAAGACCATCGAAAAGATAAAGCCATCCAGACCTACAATCAATTCAAAGATCACGTACCTGAAGAAGCACTACCGCCGATTATCCGCAAAGCGATAAACGCCAGTTTCTATAACACTTCCCAATACGACCTCTCTCGACTGACAGAGGACCCGACCAACATCCATCTCAACTTTGAGAATTACCTCAACGGATTCAGTCAAGACGTGCGCGACATCATTGAGAACTTCAATCTCGATCGGTTTATTGAGCGATTGAACCAAAACAACCGGTTGTTCATCTTCTGCGATAAGTTTACTGAGGTTGATCTGCACCCAAATCAGGTAGATAACCGCACGATGGGACTGGTCTTTGAGGAACTGCTCCGCAAATTCTCCGAGATGTCCAACGAAACCAGCGGCGAACACTACACGCCGCGGGATGTCGTTCAGTTATTGGTCTCGCTGCTGTTTGCAGAGCATCGTGAAAACCTGCGCGGGCAGGGCGTTATCCGCAGTATCTTCGATCCGTGTTGTGGGACAGGCGGCATGTTGACCATAGGGAAGAAATACTTCCGCGAGCAGATTAACCCCGATGCCGATATTCGGCTCTTAGGTCAGGAACTGAACGCGCAGACCTATGCAATCTGCAAGTCGGATATGCTCATCACGGGAGAGGATCCCGACAGTATCCAACACGGTTCCAGTCTCTCTAATGACCAATTTCAGGGGCAGCGTTTCGACTATATGATTACAAATCCGCCCTTCGGTGTCAGTTGGAAATCTGACGAAGTAGCGGTGAAAGCGGAAGCACAGAACGCCAACGGCAGATTCTCCGCGGGTACGCCGCGTTCCTCCGATGGGGCGTTACTGTTCCTGCAACACATGCTCTCCAAGATGGAGGTGCGCGGGAGTCGCGTCGGGATCGTCTTTAACGGGTCGCCGCTCTTTACGGGGGATGCCGGTAGCGGTGAGAGTGAAATTCGACGATGGATCATAGAAAACGACTATCTGGAGTGTATTATCGCGCTCCCTGAAAAGTTGTTCTTCAACACCAGTATCGCCACCTATATCTGGATCTTAACAAATAAAAAGTCCAAGGCACGACAAGGTAAGATCCAACTCATCAATGCCGTTGACTTCCACGACGAGATGAAAAGGAACCTCGGAGCCAAGAACGCTCTCATTTCCGAGAGCCATATCCATCAACTGATACAACTCTACACCAACTTTGAGGAAACCGAACACTGCAAAATCTATCCAAACGAGTTTTTTGGCTACACGAAAGTGACGGTTGAGAGACCGCTGATTGAAAAGTGTGAGATTTTGGGTGCGGAGACGGAGGTTGTCGTTCGAGACAAGCAGGGCAATCCGAAACCGGATACCAAGTTTCGAGATTATGAGCGCGTCCCACTCACAGAGGATATTGATATCTACTACCAACGCGAAGTCAAACCGCACGTGCCTGATAGCTGGATAGACAGGAAGAAGGATAAGGTCGGCTACGAAATCAACTTCAATCGGTATTTCTACCAGTACACACCGCTGCGCTCACTCAAGGAAATTGCCGATGAAATACTGGCACTGGAACGGAAAAGTGAAGGCTTGCTGAATGAGGTGTTGAGGTTCTGAGAGATTAGTGATGTGATGGTATACCGTATTTGGGTAACCGAACCTGGTAGGTGCGGTTTCCTAACCGCACCGGGCATCCCCAGAAAATTACCGAATTAAACTGCTAATCTTCATCTAACCGCACCGGATTCGAGAAAAAACCATAATTTTTAAAAGTTAAATCGCCCCTTGATTGTGTCTCAACTTAACTTGTATTGTAACATAACAATGTGTTAGAATTTCAGTTGAAGGGACAGCACTCAGCAGAGAAGCTTGGATATGGAGATGATGGATGAATGATACAGGTAAACTGGAGGTGGAGGCGTACCGGACTGCAAGCGGGAAAGAGCCCTTCACGGACTGGTTGGCTTCAATCCGAGATAAAACTACGCGAGGTAGAATTGAAAAGAGAATGGACCGAGTAGAGGATGGAAATATGGGTGATTATAGACGTTTAGGGACTAACCTTTATGAACTACGTCTTGATTTTGGCCCTGGTTACCGTATCTATTTTAGTATCTTTAGCGAATCAGATAGCAAGATTATTCTGATTCTGTGTGCCGGTGATAAGTCGTCACAAACACGTGATATTGAACGTGCTAAAAAATATTCGTTAGATGTTAAAGAAAGATATGAGGGATATAATGATGGAACGATTTAGAACGTGGCATGAAATTTTAATGGAACGTCTTTCTGATCCAGAAGATGTTATTGGCTACCTTGAAGTTTCTCTTGAAGAATATTTAGATGATGGCGACAAGGCTTTTTTTGTAAAGGGAATAAAGAATGTCATAGAAGCACAAGGTGGGATTCTTAGCGTCTCAGAACAAGCCGGTATTGATCCGAGGTTTCTTTCAGATGCCGTAAATAATGGATCCATGCCACCTTTCCATATCCTGAGTTCAATTTTCACATCTTTTGGAGCGGAGGCTCCCATTAATCTGCCGCCGACAAACATGATGTCCAATGCAGTGTCACATGGCAAATTACAGACTTCAGGTAAGATCGGATCTGAACAAGTTATAGGGAAAAATCTTACTGAAAGACAATTACAGAATATTAAATATTGGACAGGACTGCGTAAGCATCTAAACTGGCGAGACAGTCGCCTACAACGGCCAATGGCTCATCCATCTCATTACCAAGATTTTCAGATTGGAATAAAAGGTTTTTCGCTAAGAGCAAGGCAAACTATTAAACATAAGGAAATCAGTGCTGCGTTGGTCATGAGAGGGGCAAATGCGATAGGTCACTTCTACACTTTAAGGGTGCAGGAAGAAGAAATTGAGAAAGACTTTGGTAACAAATTGGAATGGTGGGCGAAAGCAAAATCTGAGAAACGCGTGGCTTTCAGAAATCAAGAGGCAGATCCTACCGATGAGAAGGATTGGCATAATCAGCACGAATGGTTGGTTGATATGCTCGAAAAATTCTATGCAGTATTTCATCCACGACTTGAAAAACTAATGATGGGGGTTTAGGTCTTAGCGTTCAGCGAGCCATTGAAACGCAAATCTTGTTTTATCCGTGGGGTGAGATATGGTATAATATTTGCAAGTAAGACAGCAGAAATACTGATACACTACGATTAGTATATTCCAGAAGGAGACGGATAATGCGTAAGATAACTGAGAAAAAGATAATTATAGATAAATTAGAAGCTGCTAAGAAAATTGCTGAAGCAGATATATCTTTCCATAAAGCTACAATATCATTAGTTGAAATGTTAAAGATGGGTTCATAACACCTGAAGAAGCAAGCGAACGCTTTAATAAAGAGTATGAACGGCGTACTGCACAAATGATAAAAATAGACTTTCCTTAATAAATATTGAACTTTGGACAATTTTAAAGCAGGTAAAAGTTTCTGATCGAATGCCCTCTTTTGTAGCATAGGAAACCGTTAGTTTTCTGTCGCACTATAGCGTAGAGTTTTCGTCCGAGTTTCGGATCATCAGAGATATTTCGCTATTTTTTGCCAAGTCCTGGGGTTTCTTGTGAGACTCGTAGAAAAATCCCGCAACCTTTGAAATTTCAACCCAAATAGGATACAAATTGTCCAAACTTTAGTCATTGTTATCACTCTCGCTTTAAAATGGAAAATAAAGAAATTATATTACCTGAAGCTTTTACACCTGAAGAACGAAAGGAAAACGCTGGGCGAAAGCGTGAATTGATTAACCTTGTTGTTTCTGGAGAAGCTGTACTCATAGTTGGATCAGGAAGCAGTGCACGTGTTAAATATGAGACTTGGAAGGAACTGTTGAATGAGTTAGAAAAATTGGCGATTCAATGTGAAGACGATCTTGATCAAAGTCGTAAGAATGACCTATTAGCATACGCTGAAGATATCAAATCACATATTAAGAAAAACACAGGTAGCCTAAACAGGTATCATGATTGCCTTTATGAGTTATTTAAACGAAAATCTCCTCCATGTGATGATTTTCACAAAATGCTTGTCTCATTGCCCTTCAGAGGGATTTTAACTACAAATTACGACACTGTACTTGAAGCCGCATTGGGAATGATTGATCTAGAGTCTGCCTCTGACAATTCGTTGATAATTGATGAAGATTCGGGAGCAAGAGTCCACGAATTTTTAATGTCATTGACTAATGATAGGAGAATCACAAAACGCATCGCGCACCTACATGGGAAATTTGATCCTGCAACAAGTATTATTCTAAGTATTGAAGACTACAAACGTGCCTATGGTTTAATAAACTCTATTGACGAAGAAAATCAAGGAAGAAATGAATCAAAACTTCGCTCCAGACTACTTTGGGCAGTTTTAGCAACACGTAGGGTTGTTTTTGTCGGTTTTAGTATGGACGATCCTTATCTGAACAAAATCTTAGAGGTTGTCAGTGAGGATCTATGGACATGGAATAAATCTACTCACTTTGCAATTATGAGTATTAGCCCCAAAGATGCTGAAGATACAAAAGACAAAGCTGACAGACTTAACAATAAGTACGGTGTTAGCACTGTATTCTACGAGGATATTGATGGTTCGCATCAAGGGTTAGAGAAGATCATTGAGGAGATCAGTGAAGTGTTTGAAAATAGTAGTCAGTCGACAACTGATCAAGAGGATTGGTTGGAGCAAGTGAATCAAAATATGGAAAAGGGTATTGGCAATGAAAATTGAACGGAAGCAGCTAATAAATGACTTGCATAACTTTGCCTTGTGTGGAGATGGCGTTGTGATCGGCGGACCAGGGGTTGGAAAATCATACGTCCTGAAAGAACTCCGCCAACACCTAAAGTCTGCGGGGATAAAACATCTACTCTTGCGGATCGATCAACTTGGAGACGGTTCTGACGAAACGTTACGGGAAGAGTTGTCTTACCAAGGTGATCTGATTGAAAAATTGAAATCTATTTCTGTTTCAGGTAAAAATGCCATTTTATTGTTTGATGCCTTTGATGCTGCACGAGATGAGAATGCCCGTAATCGCTTTCTAAACTTGATTCAACGCGCGATCAAAGATCTCACAAAATGGAATGTTGTCGTCACAGTCCGTACTTATGATGCTATGAAATCACGAGAACTCTTAGATATGTTTGGTAATTCTGATGACACTGGATATCAGACCGAAGATATATTATGTAGACATTTCACAATTCCACCTTTCACTGAGGAGGAGATTTTACAAGGTTTTGATCAAATTGGATTTCCAAAATCCGTATATCTGGAGGGTTCTCAGGACTTTAAGAACATCCTGGCAAACCCTTTTAATCTCTGGTTATTAGAAAAGATTCTTAAGTTCGTATCACCTGAAAATATTAGACATATTAGCCAGATTCGTTCTGAAGTTCAGTTGTTTGATCGGTTTTGGAAACAACGAGTTAATAATGAAACAAGTGAACGTGTCTTGCGACAAGTTTCAAGTCGAATGGTTAAGGAGCGTTCTTTAACTGTTAGAGTAAATAACATTTATGATGAAGTAGACCTTGACAACCCAATAAGGAATACCACTTGGGACAAGCTCCAGAGTGATGAAATTCTGGAAAAAGTTTCTTCAACCGGACAAAGGATCGCTTTTTCTCACAACATTCTTTTTGACTACGCAATAAGTGTTTTACATATTGATGACGCACCACAACATCTGGAAAGATTTATTACTGAAGATCCCTCACGTCCACTCTTTCTCAGACCAAGTCTTACTTACTTTTTCACTCGCCTCTGGTATTATAATTCAGAAAGTTTCTGGCGTGCTTTTTGGCATATTTTTCCGAGCAATCAATCTGTACACTTGCGTCTCGTCGCGCGCCTTATTCCAACAAGCGTCATTGCAAACGAAGCACACGAAATTGGACAATTGACACCACTTATACAAAAACTTCAAGACAGAGAACCTAATGCTGTTGAGGCGATAACAAGACTTTTGCAGGCACTTCAAACCCTACAAATAAAGCGTGAAAACCCCTGGATCCATTTCTTTGATAAGACATCGGAATACATAGACACCGATTTTGCTTGGGACTTGGCAAACCTTACATCAGATATTCTTGAGAAAGCAACGGACTCAAGCGTAACAGATACATGTGGACGTGTTGGACGACAGTTACTTAAATGGGTTTGGCAGGAAAGGGAAACAAAGACAGACGACTGGTATAATCGTTTTGGGGGGCGTTGGGCAGTGCCGCTTGTCGCTAAAACATATCATACAAATATTGAAGAATCTCGCGCACTACTTGTAAAGGTACTCCAACTGACACAGGAAAACAATTTCCCGATAGGATTTCTGACATGGTTGACTGACAATGTTGATAAGATATATGTGCATGACCCAAAATTTGCAATCTTAATATATCGAACTGTTTTTTCACACCAATTTAACAGTGAGGGAAAGACACAACGCGGCGGCCCTGTTTTTGGGATAACTACCTATCGGAGCCAAGATTTCAGCATGTGTCAGTATCGTCTGGTAAACCATTTCCCAAAATTTCTGAAAGAAAAACCTATCCAAGCAACACAAGCAGCAATCCAAAGTTTGAACCACTTTATTGTTCAAGAACATATTTTACAATTTTCCAGTAGAGGTATAACAATTGATGATTTAATAGAACCATTTGATTTTCGTGGGAAAACTGCATATTTTCTGAAAGACGATAGTTATATCTGGGATGCACAACAATCTTCTGATGAACCTATTGAATTGGCGGATGCGCTGTTTGAATTTATTGCAGATTTAGCAAAATCTGAAGAGCAATATTACCTTCTCGATTCGCTTCTTGATGTATTCATTGAACATGTGTTAGCCGCGTTCTTTTGGAAAAGACTGTTGAAAACAGCATCTCAGTTTCCCAAGGTTTTTGTACCGCGATTGTTTGAGTTATGTATAGCAAAACCTATACTACTCCATCTTGAAGTTTCTTACGAACTCGGTCTTTTCTTAGAAAATACTGCTTCTGAATTTACCGCTGAACAATTTCGTCAGATTGAAGAATGTATTTTAGCACTCCCCATTGAAGCGAAGGATCAGGAAAATGCCGACTATCTTATAATGCATAGAGATAACCTTCTCGCCCGAATTCCTATGGAATTACTTTCTACAGAAGACGGAAAGTCAATTAGAAAAAAAATGGAGCGTGAAGATAATGTTCCAGAGAATCGTCCTCCGGTGAGTTTTAGTTTTAGTTCAGAAACAGTTACTGAAGAAAAATGGCTTAGAGATAAAGGTGTTGATACGACAATCCCAGAAAATCAGAAATTACAAGAATATTCTCAAATACTTGAAAAATTCTGCAAGGATTGGAATAATGATAATCCTACTTCGGAAGCTATTGATTTGATTCTACCTAAAATGCAGATGGTTTATTCTATAATAAAGGACTATACAGCAGCTAATAAAGAGATTATCAATATACTTTGGCGCAAGTTAACCGAGTGTGCATCTGTTCTTGCTGGAATTGTCGATAGTCTTGATAATGATTCGTTTACTTTTTCCCGTCAAGTCATCTTAGAAGGCGCAAAACACGAACTTCCCCTTCCTGATCCTGAATATGACTCGCAATTTGATTCTACGGGATATTCACCATTTCCAAGACATGAAGCTGCCAAAGGTTTGACCTTGCTTGCATACGACAAACCCGATGATAAAGAAATATTAGAGGCAATTGAACTCCTTGCGAATGATCCTGTACCATCTGTTCGGATGTTGATAGCAATGCAGTTGAGAAATGTATATGTAAAAAATTACGATAGATTCTGGAAAATTATAAATAAACGCTCTGAATTGGAGACAAATCTTGTTGTTCAAGAATGTCTCTATGGAACGTTGAATGTCGTCGTAGCGCATAGAAGAGAGAATGAAAACAAGACAACCGACGTTATGGCTAAGCTGCTTAAGCATACACCCTTTCCTGGAAGTAAAATTGGGACATCAGATCCATTTATCAATTTGCTGATGTGGTTAGTAATAGAACGTGAAAATTCGTGGGCAATAGATTTTATCAAAGAAACTTACTTCAATGATCCCATTCAATATTCAAATATGTTAACCCGGGTCGTTAGGGATACAATAAAAACATATCTGAATCCAAAGCAATTTGAAGCTAATGGAGGAATAGAAAATGTTAAACGGGCAATTAATTGTCTTAATGAAGTTATCTCCGTTACTGTCAATAAGATAAGGGAACTCTGCAATGTACTGAATCAAAATATCACCGAGGAAGATCAGAAAAAATTACAGAATACTTACAATGTGATTGATCAAGTGATATCAAGTCTTTACTATTCATTTGCACATGAAAGAGGGAAATCAGACAATCAGATAGAGACGATCTCTAACGATCTACGTTGTTGTTTCTACGATGAAGTCAAATCTTTGATGAAACAGGTTATTGAGTTTGCTGATAATCCTGAAAACGGTCTTATGTTTGCGCCGACAGCGCATTATTTCATGCAACTCTTAACAAGTTTTCTTAGCTGCAATCCCAAAGAAGTTTTGCGTTTAGCCGAACATGTAGCAGGTTCAAGTGAACGATTCGGTTATACCCTTGATCCCATTGCGGTTATAGATATTGTTGATTTGGTTGAAATTGTTCTCGTCGACTACCGGCATGTGGTAAAAGATGACAGTGAATCTTTGGAAAACCTATTAAATTTATTAGATCTTTTTGCTAAAACAGGTTGGTCAGATGCGCTTAAGCTCATTTGGCGACTTGATGAAGTTTTTCGGTAAGTTGAACATCCATGTTCGCTTATGAGGAGCAATCACTCATTCTCAGAGCAAGCTATTTATGTTACATTTGACTAATTGTTAAACAAGTTTAGACTGCAACGTTGTTAGCTAAACGCGAACCTTCAATAGACCATAACAAAATCCGCGATGTATTCGTGAAAGTGAAATTGGCATGGAAGATAGCAAAATCCGCGCAATCTGTCTAATCAGCGAAAATCCGAGATTCAAACCTTATCCTGAATATAAAGAGAGTGGCGTGGAGCGGATAAGAGAAATACCAGTGCATTGGGAGATGAGAAAAATAAAAAATACCCAATCTGACTTATTAGGTGGTGTTTGGGGTAACGAACCAGAAGGAAACGAAAATGATATTTACTGTATACGAGTGGCAGATTTTAACTATGAACAGTTGACAATTTCGACACATAATCTTACATTAAGAAATATACCACTTACAGAAAAGAATAAAAGGGTATTAAAAAATAACGACTTATTAGTAGAAAAATCAGGAGGCGGAGAAAAATCACCTGTTGGAAAAACGGTGATGTTTAACGCTGAAATACCAAGGCAAAGCGTTACTTCAAATTTTATCACTAAGTTCACTGCTAAATCGGATTCGTGTTTTCCTAAATACTTGTTGTATTGCTTGTGTTTCTTCTATCATATAGGTTTAACCAGAAAACATATTAAACAGACCACAGGGATTCAGAACCTTGACATTGACTCCTATTTTCAGGAAAAAATACCGTTGCCTAGCTTAGTGGAGCAACGCGCTATCGCCAACTTCCTCGACCGCAAAACCGAACAGATTGACAAGCTCATCCGTATCAAAGAACGGCAAATAGAACTGCTGCAGGAACAACGCACCGCACTCATAAATCAGGCAGTAACAAAGGGTCTTGACCCAAATGTGGAGATGAAACCGTCAGAGGTAGGGTGGATTGGGGAGATACCGAGGCATTGGGAAGTAAAACGCTTGAAGTACATTGCGGACTTAAACATGGGTCAATCACCACCTTCTGAAGAATATAATAGCGATCAAGTCGGAACACCCTTTCTTCAGGGCAATGCCGAGTTGGGTTCGCATCATCCAACACCCAAAATCTATTGTCCGACCGCAAAGAAATACGCGGACCCCGGTGATATTTTACTATCAGTCCGTGCACCTGTAGGAGCAATCAACATCGCAAATCAAGAATACGGGATTGGTCGTGGTCTGTGTGCAATACGTCCTCAAGCGAATCAGTTTGAACACCGCTATGCTAAGTATTTACTTGAGGTTGTTCGTGCTGAATTACATGCTGTTGCGACTGGTAGTACCTATGATGCTGTTACGGTAGGTGAGGTTTCTAACGTTACTTGTGTTGTGCCACCACTTTCTGAACAAGTCCAAGTAGCCAACTTCCTTGACCGCAACACCAAGCAGATTGACGAACTGATAACTACAGAGCAGCGAAAAATTGAACTCCTCAAAGAATACCGTCAATCCCTCATCTCCGAAGCGGTGACTGGCAAGATAGATGTCCGAAACGAGGTTTAGACTATGCCGACGTATACAGAAGAAAATTTTGAGGATCACATTGAACAACACCTGAATCAGTCGGACTACCGGTCATTACAATCTATGGACTATGATAGATCCCTCTGCTTGATACCCGATGAGGTTTTGCAATTTATTCAGGACACGCAACCAGAAGCGTATCAGAAGTTGGAAATCCAGTACGGCGCGGATACACCGCAGAAACTCACGCTCCGTATCAGCAACCAGATTGCGAGTCGTGGGGTATTGGACGTGCTTCGGAAAGGGGTTAAAGATAGGGGTTGTGATTTTAAACTGACATATTTCCAACCCTCAAGTGGCATGAATCCCGACCATCAGGAACTTTATGATCAAAACCGATTTTCTCTGATTCGACAACTGCATTATTCACAGCGGAACGAGAACTCGCTGGATATGGTATTGTTCCTCAATGGGTTGCCGTTGGCTACAATGGAACTGAAGAACAGCCTCACCGGTCAGACGGTAGCAGATGCGGAAAAACAGTATCGGACAGATCGGGATCGGAGAGAACCGTTGTTCCAATTCAAGCGGTGTCTGGTGCACTTTGCGGTGGGTAACGAGAAGGTCTCCATGACGACCCACTTGCAAGCGGGTGAGACACGATTCTTTCCGTTTAACAAAGACATCGAAAACCCGGTGAATCCGAACGGACACAAGACCGCTTATCTGTGGGAGGACATCCTACAGCCCGATAACCTGATTGAACTCATCAACAACTTCATTCATGAGCAGGAGACTACGGAGAAGGTCTACGACCCTAACAGTCGGATGGTGACAGATAAGAAGTCCCGCGTGCTTGTTTTCCCGCGATACCATCAGTTGGACGTGATTCGCCAGTTAAAAGAGGCTATTATCGCAGAGAAGGTCGGAAATGACTACCTCATCCAACACACCACCGGTAGCGGCAAATCCAACTCCATCGCATGGTTGGCACACCTGCTGACGCATCTCTTCAGCGCATCAGACACTACAAATCGGATCTTCGACTCCGTCATCGTCGTGACAGATCGGATTGTACTTGATAAACAACTTCAGGAGACGATCAAGCAGTCGGAACAGGTTGCGGGTGTGGTGCATCCTGTCGTTAAGGACTCGGCGCAACTCAAAGGTTATCTCGAATCCGGCAAAAGCATCATCATCTCAACCATTCAGAAATTCAGTGTGATTGCCGAAGAGATCGGCAAACTCAAAAGCAAGAAATTTGCTGTGATTATCGACGAAGCGCACTCTTCGCAGAGCGGTGAAGCAGCAAAAGACCTCAGAGTTTCGCTTTCAAAAGGCATAGAATCAGACATAGATGATGATGACCCCGATACGGTAGAATCAGATATAGACGCTAAAATCCTTGAACAGATAGAACAGTGCAGAATGCAGGATCATATCTCCTATTTCGGGTTCAGCGGCACCCCGAAGAACAAGACCTTAGAACTGTTCGGACAGAAAAACGAAGAAGGGATATTTACCCCATTCCACACCTATTCAATGCACCAGAGTATCAGCGAAGGTTTTACGCTGGACGTGCTGCAGAACTACACCACCTTTAAGCGATATTTTGAACTCGTCAAAAGTGTACCGGAGGATAAAGAGTACGAAAAGGCCCGGACGCTCCGGACACTGACTAACTACGTTGACCTGCAACCCCACAGCATAGAAAAGAAAACCCGGATTATGCTGGAACACTTCACCGCACGCACCGAAAAGACAATTGGCGGGAAGGGGCGGGCAATGCTGGTTACATCGTCCCGACTGCACTGCGTCAGATACAAGCAGGAATTCGATAGACAGATGAAAGAAATGGGGCTCCCCTACGGGTGTCTCGTAGCGTTCAGTGACACCGTGCACGACACCGACAATGGGCAGAACTACACGGAAAACGGGATGAATGCGTTACCACCAAGCGTCTCAATTGCCGATAGCTTCAAGGAGCCGCAGTATCGGATTCTAATTGTCGCCAACAAGTTCCAGACAGGTTTCGATGAGCCGATGCTACACACGATGTACGTTGATAAGCGGTTAGACGGGCTACAATGTGTTCAGACCTTGAGCCGTCTGAACCGTGTCGCTACCGGTAAGACGGATACGCTGGTACTCGATTTCGTGAATGAACCTGACCAGATACAAGCCGCATTCCAACAATACTATCAGACCGCGACGCTGCCTCAGGAGACCGACCCGAATCGGTTGTATGACCTACAGAGCCAGTTGGTGGATTTTGACCTCTACAATGAAGAGACTATCAACGAATTCTGTGAAGTCTTTTATGACGCTGATAAACCCGATGAACTTCTACAAGGCGTTCTTGATGGGGTTGTCGAGAGGTGGGCAGCCCTCAAAAGAGATGATCGGGAGGAGTTTCGTTCTAACTTACAAGCTTACATTCGCTTCTACGGATACATCTCACAACTTATTACCTTCACCGATGTAGCCTTGGAAAAGCTGTATATCTTTGGGCACAGTCTCAACAAGAAGTTACCAAAACGGGAACACCCGGACCTGCAAGGTCTTATTGAGTCCGTGAACTTGGATTCGTTTCGCGTCCAGAAAATGCATGACAGTTTACAGCTGCTCCTTGAAGCACAGGATAGTGAGGTCGAGGCAATCGGCAGCGATGTCGCTCCCCGCAGGGAGCCTGAGCAGGATTTCCTCTCCAATATCATTAACGCCTTGAACGATGCCTATCAAACAGATTTCACACCGGAAGATAAGGTTGACGTTGAGACTATTTACCGAAAGGTTTGTCAGCACGAAGCGCTGCGACAAGTGATCAAGGCAGATAATACGGAGACTAACAAAATACGTAAGTTTGATGATGTGATTGATGAGATTTTATTGAGCTTCGTCAATAGTAAGTTGGAACTCTACAAGAAATTATCAAAATTAACGAATCCGGAAGTCAACGCAGATCTCAAGCGTCAACTCTATCAAGCCTATCTTGAGCAATCGCCCTCCAATCTGGATTCAACGTGACCCGGATATATGGCAAATCCTAAAAACCCCTACGTGAAGCACGCATGCGACCTGCATCCAGACATAGAACTTACGCATGCTGCTCTTTTGTAGCATAGGAAACCGTTGGTCTCCTGTGCCAAGGGACCGTCTGCGTTCTTTCCATGCCCCCCACTTAACAGTGTCTGCTAAAATCAAAATTGCGTAAGTCCTAAGACAGACATCCACCCCTTAAGTCGTAAGGACATCAAAAAAATAAAGGGAATCACCCCTCAATGCAACGAAGTAACAAATTCTGCCTATACGTGGTAGGATTTGGGTTGTCTTATATTTTTCTTTGTAATTTTGCGAGAAATTGAGTATACTATTTAACAAATGAAGGATTGGTGTTATGCATTTGCCGCCAAATCGGTTGGATTCTGCGTATCTCGGATACCGCGTCCCGTAGCACTCGCTATCGGTGGATGGTTAGGAACATTTGTATTTTGGATCGCACCGCGATATAGAGAATTGGCGTGCGAACATCTACGGTGTAGTTTGACGCTCTCGGATGAACGCTGTGTCAGAACAATCGCTAAACAGTGCTTCCAACATCTCGGCAAGACTGTCGTAGAGTTTATGCGGTTTCCTCGTTTGGGGAGCAAGCAAATCCAGCGATACGTCACTTTTGAAGGGATCGAGCATGTCGAGCAGGCACTGACACACGGAAAAGGCGCGATTATTTTAACAGGACATTTCGGGAATTGGGAACTTCTCGCCGCCAGTATTTCTGCTACAGTTGCTCCGCTGACTCCGATTGTTCGTGAGCTACGTTCTCCGCGTTTAAACGCCTTGGTCTCGCATTACCGAGAAAAGGCCGGTTACGCAACTATTGATCGGGATACAGGGATACGTCAAGCACTTCAATGCCTTAGACGCAATGAGTTACTTGGCATCGTCGCCGATGTGGATACGACTGTCAGCGGCGTTTTTGTCGATTTTTTTGGCAGGCGCGCTTACACACCGTATAGTCCGGTTGCTATTGCCCTCAAAACAGGCGCAGCAATACTACCAACGTTCATTGTCCGTCAATCCGATGGTTCGCATCGGGCAATCATTGAACCACCTTTGGCGTTGCAACGGACGAGCACGAAAGAGAAAGATCTTGTTGTCAATACACAGAAATTCACGAAAATTATTGAATCCTATATCCGACAATATCCGGCACAATGGATTTGGATGCATCGACGGTGGAAGACACAGAATTAACTGCATTCTCATAGGTTTTTTTGCATCCCTACTGCTCTCTGTAACGTCCTGTAAAAGCACAGAAACGCCAGTCAGTGCCCCCGATGAATCTGTAGAAGCGGTACCAACGCAGAAACTTGACAGGTTTTCTACGCAACACACCGAGGCAGGTGTCCTCAAATGGACGCTTATCGGGAACGCTTCAACATTCCACGGAAGTTATGTTGAAGTGGAGAATCCGACTGTGCAGATTTTTGAAGAGGGTCTTGTTTCTATCACCTTGAATAGCGAGAAAGGCAAACAATTTCTCAATGGCACTAAGAAGGACAGTCTGCACCTGACAGGAAATGTCGTAGGGGTCAGTAAAGATGGCAAACTGTTTACTGAGGTACTTCATTGGCAGAACCTCGCAGGTAGGTTGTATGCTCCCGATGAAGCCACAGTCGTGCGTGGAGATTCTACCTGGGTCGGAACAGAAATGTTCGCGAATCCGACGCTTGAAACTGTAAAAATGAAAAATAATGAATTCACACTTTACCCAAAAGACGAGAAAACACATGAACATCATAATACCTCCATTGAATCAAAGTAGCCGTAAACGCGGATCTCAACGCTGTCAATTTCGTGCCTCCGTTGGATTGCTCGCGCTTCTGGTCTTTCTTATTGCCGGAACTGTTGTTGCTGAAGAAGATGCGAAACCGCCAGCGACCAATGCGGTAGAAACACAAATGACGGAAAACGCCGGGCAAAAGGCGGACACCCCTGGAAATACGGATACCACGTTAGAAATGTCGAAAGAAAAGATCACCGGCACCGCAGATAGAATGGAGAGATATGATAAGGACGGTATAACAATCCTTATCGGCAATGCCAAGACGGTCCGGTATAACGCACAAGATGTCGAGATCGGGTTTCTCAACGCTGATAAAATTACCATGAAAAGTGAACCCGAAATTGGAACAACAACAGAAATTATCGCTGAGGGCAATGTAGAAATCCGAGATCAAGATATCTTCGCTACCTGTGACCATGCTATCATGAACAACCTGACGAATATCATTACGCTCAAGGAAAACGTTGTTGTTCTACAAAACAAGGATAGACTGGAAACTAAACTTTTCACTTTCAATCGGACGACAGGTAAACAGACTGGCGAAGGTGGCGTTAAATTCAAAGTGAGCGTTACACAAGCGGCACCCGTAACCACAGAGACGGATGAAAATTCCGAAAGTGATGAGGAGACTGGCGAAGAAGAATCTGCCGTAACTGTGCCTGAGAAAACTGAAACTAAGGCTGAAGAAGATAAAAAAGACACAGATACTGAGACGGATGATGCAGACCCGGATGCGGAAGATAAATCTGATGCAGATACTGGAAATGCTGAAGATGCGGATTCCCAAGAAGAGACGGATACAGATACTGAAAACCCCGATGACGCTGACGCTGACACTGAAACGGATGAATCCGAAAACGATTAAACAACTCAGTTAATTAGGACTTACGCATTTCCTCTTAAAGTCCCCCTGATAAGGGGCGGGGAATGCCCATAAGGTATTCATACCGTTGATTCTTTAGGGGGTTAAAAATACCGGAATTACTGCTTTTTGCGTAAGTCCTATTAATAATAAGAGTAGGAACACCATAGTTAAAGATCATGACAACAGAATTACAAGCACACAGACTCGTAAAACGTTATACAAGGAACGGTCCTATTGTTGTTAATGAGGTGAGTCTATCGGTACAGCAAGGCGAAGTTGTCGGGCTGCTCGGTCCCAACGGTGCTGGCAAATCGACAACGTTCTACATGGTCGTCGGATTGATTCGCCCCAATTCGGGGAGAATCACGTATGCCGAAAAAGACATCACCTTCTATCCGATGTATAAGCGGGCGCGGCTCGGCATCGGTTATCTCGCACAGGAGACATCAATTTTCCGTAAGTTGACGGTTCAACAGAACATTGAGGCGATCCTTGAGGCACAAGGGATGCCTAAATCCGAACGCAGTTCTCGTATCCATGAACTGACAAACGAACTCGGCATCTCCAACCTGTTACCACGCAAGGCATACACACTATCTGGGGGTGAGTGTCGCCGGGCGGAGATAGCACGAGCCCTCGCGGCACAACCGGATTTTATTCTTCTTGATGAACCGCTTTCTGGAATAGATCCCATTGCTGTCGCAGACATTAAGCAACTCATCTCACATTTGCGCGACCGCAACTTAGGGGTACTCATTACAGACCACAACGCTGTTGAAACGCTTGACATCGTTGACAGGGCATACATCATTGTTGATGGAAAAATTACGCTCGCTGGAACGCCTACAGAACTCGTTAACGACCCAATAGCGAGAGATCTCTATTTTGGACACAATTTCTCCTATCGGGTAGAGTAGCAACACTGCAGCAACACCGAAAGAGACGTATGAAATGTACAAAGTGCAACTTACCCAGACCCCTCAGCTGACGCAAAAAACGTCTATCACGCCAAGGTTACAGCAAGCACTTAAAGTGCTGAATATGCCGCTGCAAGAGCTAACACATTTTATTCGCCAAGAACTTGAGAAGAATCCGTTTCTTGAACTTGAAGCCGATGACGAAGTCGTACCTACCCTTGAAGAAGAATTAGACCCAACACCCGAATGGAACGAGCCTGAAGGCAATCTTGATCAGGAAGATACTGCTGTTGATATTGATTGGGAAATGGCTTTTGAAGACCGTATCTCGCTCAGTGACCGAATGAATACGAAACACGCAGACCCTGATGAACCGCCGCCGGATGTCGTATACGAGTGTTCCCTGCACGATCACCTTGCTGAGCAACTTGACCTCGCTTCTGCCGATATCATCAGGACGAAGATGGAACACACTATTGCAGAACACATTCTCGGGAACTTGAACGACGATGGGAAACTGGAACTCAAACTGTTTCAAATCCCCTGTGAGTACTTATCTACATTGAATGCAGGAGAGATCTCAGCAGAATTACACACCATCATTCAAAAAGGTTTACAAGCCGCAACGCGTAATAATAATATCAAATTCTCAAAAACCGCTACAATCGCAAGGAAAAAGACAACGCGCATGTCCGCCGAAAACGAAGGCGCACCTATAAACTGCACATGGCAAATCAACGATCCGGACAACAACAAGACTTATACCATCATATATGAACATACATTCGGAAATTGCAAACCCGCTCTGAATTGCTATCAACTCACGTTGGAAGATATTGCCGAAGCCGTCGGATGTGAAACGACCCTCGTTGAAACTGTGCTTCGCGAGATACAAGACAACTTCGAACCCCTCGGCATCGCACATCGAGATACAAGAGAGGCATTGCTCATTCAGATACGCAATCAGAAGCCAGAAGAGATACGCACAGTCGCGGAAAACTTGGACGGTGAACTGGGGCAGTGTGAAAGTTTTCAAAATAAAAAAATGTTTGTGCAATCTCTCGCACAAGAGATTATCGAAAACTACTTCGACGCTTTTCTCAATCAGCAATGGCACTGCATCGCAGACGCATTAAAAATTGACATCTTGGTTATTGATACAGTCGTCAAGTGGATAGGCAGACTGTCGCCTTATCCAGGTCGCTACTTCACCGATCCAATGACGCACTCGCTTAAGAAAAGTTCTCATGCGGACACCGTTACGCCAGACGTGGAGATACAGTACCTCAACGGCAAATATCAGGCTATTTCTGTAGACAGTTATATACCCCGCTTACAGATAAATCCTTACTATCTTAATCTGATGCGAAATCGGCAAGATACGCTTGATACTGAGGCAAAGGAATGGATAGAAAAACGCTATCGTGATGCCTCAAATTTGCTCAGCAGCCTCGCACAGCGCGGTAGCACAATCGCCCGAGTCACCGAGGCAATTTTTGAGGTACAGACAGAATTCTTGACAAAAGGGGCTAAAAGCATCAAACCTTTAACACTCAGAACGATTGCTGAAAGAATAGGCGTCCACGAATCAACTGTCAGTCGAGTGACAAGCAATAAATATGTGCAAACGCCACACGGCATGTATCCGCTACGATTTTTCTTTAGTAATGAATTAGCAACAACGCAAGGCGAAGCGATCTCTGCCAAACAAGTGAAAAACCTCATTCAAGAGATGGTTGATGCTGAAACACCGAACAAACCGCTGAGTGATCAAGCGATCAGTAACGCCTTAAAAACAAATGGGATCCTATTAGCGAGGCGGACTGTTCAGAAATATCGGGACGAGTTAGGTATTCCGACATCACGTGAAAGGTCCGCTGTCCACGCCGCGAATCGTACGCATTGATCGAATTTCCGACGAGAGTGGATGCGTTTTCAGGATTATTAATATTAAGGGTTGCTTACCTTCAGCCTTGTTCCATCATAGATAAAAGAACGGAGAATCAAAATGAAAATAACCTATTCCGGACATAACCTAAAAATCACTGATGATATTCATGCATACATCCTAAAACGTGCTGACAAAATTGAAACCCGTTTCGGAGATATGCAGGAATTGAACGTCGTCCTCAAATCTGAGAAGCGTCGATTTGACGCCGAGATGATAGTGACAGCACCACGCGTCTCCTTCTATGCGAAAAGTGAAACGCATGAGATCCTGTCGGCATTAGACACTGTAACGGATAAGATTATCAGTCAGATCCGTCGTTACAAGGATAGAGTCAAAGACCACCGGCATAATGCGCCGCATCGTGAAGTCGTGGCACAACTCAATCCTGAAGACGTGGAAACTGCAATAGAACCTGATGGCACTGACGCACCTGTCATCATAGCGACACAGGAGAAATTCGCAGCGAAACCACTGACAGTCGCAGAAGCCGCAACGGAACTCCAAGCCTCAAATACCGTATTTCTGCTGTTCTTAAACGCGGAAACTCGGCAAGTCAATTTGCTTTATGAAATGGAGCAGGGGACATACGGGTGGGTAGAGCCACTCTTTGCCTAATGGTTACCGGTTATCAGTTACAAGAGGAAGCCGTTCTTAAACGAAAATCTCTTAACCGATAACTGATAACTGATAACTGACAACTGTAAATACGAGGAATGGTTATCGATTATCAGTTACAAGAGGAAACTGTTCTTAAACGAAAATCTCTTAACCGATAACTGATAACTGACAAGTAAAAAATGACGAATCTCCCAAAAATCTATGCCCCTCAAGAAATTGAGGGGAAATGGTACCAATTTTGGCATAAGAATGACTACTTCCACGCGGCGGCAACCTCCGAGAAACAGGCCTACGCAATCGTGATTCCGCCGCCGAATATTACAGGTAGTCTCCACATCGGACACGCACTTGATAATACGCTCCAAGATTGCCTCATCCGATGGCGGCGCATGCAAGGGTATAACACGCTCTGGATGCCCGGAACCGACCACGCCGGTATTGTTACTGAACTCATCATGGAACGAAAACTCGCCGAGGAAGGGACAAGTCGAATTGAACTCGGTAGGGAAAAATTCACCGAGCGCATGTGGCAATGGAAAGCCGAATCTGCTGACTATATCGTCTCACAACTTCAACAACTCGGATGCTCTTGTGACTGGGAACGTGAGCGTTTTACACTTGATGAAGGGCTCTCGAAAGCCGTTCGCACCGCCTTTGTCAAACTCTATAATCAGGGATTCATCTATCGCGATACCTACATGGTCAATTGGTGCCCAGAGTGCAACACGGCTATCAGTAACCTTGAAGTGGAACCGATTGAGGTAGACGGCAACTTTTACCACATCCGCTATCCTGTGAAAGACAGTGATGTTGTCCTTGAAATCGCCACGACGCGTCCAGAGACAATGTTAGGTGACACGGCTGTCGCTGTGCATCCCGACGATGAGCGGTATCAGCATGTTATTGGAAAAACAGCACGCCTACCGCTCTGTGACAGGGAAATCCCGATAATCGCCGATGCTTACGTGGATAGAGAATTCGGGACCGGTGCTTTGAAAGTAACGCCTGCACACGATCCTAATGATTATGAAATTGGCTTGCGGCACGAACTCGAACAGTGTACGATCTTCACGCAAGATGGACATATAAGCGAAGCGGCACCCGAAAAATATGTCGGTTTATCCCGATGGGAGTGTCGCAAACGGGTCGTCGAAGATTTGCAGAACTTAGATCACCTCGTCAAAATTGTACCGCATCGGCACGCTGTTGGCCATCACGACCGGTGCGGTGCGATTGTTGAACCTGCTATATCATTGCAATGGTTCATGGATGTCCGCCCGCTCGCACAACGCGCCATAGAAGCGACCCAAAAGGGCGAAGTCCGGTTCATCCCAGAACGCGAGACCGATCGCTTCTATCACTGGATGGAGATTATCGAACCTTGGCCGATCTCACGTCAGCGTTGGTGGGGACATCGACTCCCGATATGGTACTGTAACGCATGTGATGCAGTTACTGCTGCCATGGAAACGCCACAGCAATGCAAGTGTGGTGCCTCTGATTTCCGTCAAGATGAAGATGTCCTTGACACATGGTTCAGCTCCGGGCTGTGGCCCTTCTCCACCATGGGCTGGCCAGAAGAAACGGAAGAATTGAAAACTTTTTATCCGACCTCTGTTCTTGTCAGCGGTTGGGACATCCTCTTCTTCTGGGTATCGAGAATGATAATGTTAGGACTCGGATGTATGGACAAGGTACCCTTCCGAACCGTCTATTTGCACGGGCTTGTCGCCGATGAAAAGGGACAAAAGATGAGCAAATCGAAAGGAAACACCATCGACCCGTTAGAGACAATCGATACTTACGGGACAGACGCACTCCGCTTCGCCCTTGCAAATGCAAGCACACCAATCCCTTATGTCACGCTCTCAGAATCCCAGATTGAGTCAGGTAGACGCTTCGCCAATAAAATCTGGAACGCTGCCCGGTTCATTCTTATGAATTTAGAAAAACATCCCATTCCCGCCGAGGTGGATGCCAGAGAGACCGAACAAGAAACGCTCGAAATAACATGGATACGAAGTCGCTTCAGCCATACTATTAAAACAACAACCGAAGCCCTCGAAAACTTCCGTTTCTACGAAGCGACACAAACGCTCTATGCTTTCCTTTGGCACGAATTCTGTGATTGGTATCTGGAATTCACCAAACAGCGAATTGCGCAAGGCGAACCGGCGGCACTCTGGGTAGCTGCAGACGTTTTGGAGCAGACAATGCGGCTCCTCCACCCGCTCATGCCCTTCCTAACCGAGGAAATTTGGCAACAACTCCCGCTCAATAGAACTCAGGACGATAAGTCAGTAACTATTGCCCCTTGGCCGGAGCCAACAGGCGAAAATTCAACTGCAGAAACCACTATGGCGACGCTCACGGAAGTCATTGAGAGTATTCGCAGCATCCGAGGTGAGTTGAACGTTCCGATTGGAGCGTCTGTAGAAGTTCATATCCAATCACCAAACAGTGAAGTGCGTGAGCGACTCGAAACATATCTATCACAGTACTTACCGGCTTTCACACGGGTAACTGACATCACTATCGCTGAATCTCTGCAAAAGCCGCCCGCTTCAGCTGAAGCGGTTATTGGAGAACTCGCTATCTATATTCCGCTTGCAGATGTCATAGATCTCGATGCTGAACACGCACGGCTTAGCAAACGACATCAACAGACAACCAAGGACGTCGTGTCGGCACAAAAGACGTTAGATAATCCGAACTTCGTTCAGCGTGCGCCGGAAAAAGTCGTTGCACAAAAGAAGGCACAACTTGAACGGTTGTTGACAGAGCAAGACAAATTAGCACGAAGCCTCGCAATGCTTACCGAATCAGGAAGTGAAAATGGCGATTGAAAACAATGACAACTGCTTTGTTTGCGGTATGAAAAACCCATTCGGCTTTCAGGTAAAACCTGAAATTATAGGTGATGGTGCATCGGTTCGCATTGAATGTACACCCGCTGAACACTTGCAAGGGTGGGCAAACATTCTACACGGAGGTATCCTCAGTACCCTGTTAGATGAAGCGATTACCTACGTCGGAATAGGCACCTTCGATCAGCCTGCAGTAACAGCACAACTCGAAGTCCGCTTTCGTAATCCAGCACCAACGGCTGTGAAACTCTTGGTCTGCGCTGAACGTACTAAAGTTTCCAAGAGGTTAGTGGAAGCAAAAGCAGAGGTTACGCTCAGTGATGGCACCCTCATTGCTACCGGTACAGGTAAAGTCGTCCCCGTCGGTGAGAACTTTGCGCCGAAAGTACCAGCTCGATTCTGAACTTTCTGGGCATTCTGATAAACAACCACAAACGTAGTCCCGTAATGAAATGGAGGGACGGCATTTGTACACAAACTTTAGATACATCAAGCCCTTGACCCACCGCAAGGTAATTTAAAAACATGGAAAATCCAACATCTGCGATGAGCCCAGAGGCGCATTTGAAGTGGGACACCGATGTGCTTATCATCGGTAGTGGGGCTGCCGGGTTACGCGCTGCCCTCGCTGCGAGTGAGCACGCGAATGTGACGTTAATTACCAAAACGACACTGACAGAGAGCAACACACACTATGCCCAAGGCGGCATCGCTGTTGCTATGAACCTCGATGATACGATCGCCTTGCACATAAAGGATACCTGCGCCGCGGGTGCCGGTCTCTGTAATGTGGAAGCCGTTGAGATGATGGTATCTGAAGGTATTCCACGCGTTGGCGAACTATTAGACTGGGGCGCAAACTTCGATTGGGAAGGAACCCTGCCGCGCTTTACACGAGAAGCCGCTCACAGCCGCCGTCGAATTGTACATAAAGGGGACGCAACAGGTCGTGAAACGACAGATGTCCTTATCCAACGCGTACTAAATACGGAACGCATTCACGTCCTGCAAAATACATTCGCCATTGATTTGCTGACCGACGCGGATGTCAAATTAGCGCGCGAGGAGACATCTACATGTTATGGCGTTACGGCAATTGTAGAAGAACAGATCGTCTGTATTCGCGCCAAAGCCACAATTCTCGCGACCGGTGGGCTTGGGCGGATTTACCCGTGTACGTCTAACCCAAAAGTAGCGACTGGCGACGGATTCGCTGCAGCATGGCGCGCCGGATGTGAAATGATAGATATGGAATTCGTCCAGTTTCATCCAACAACGCTTTTCTTAGACGGGGCACCTAACTTTTTGATCTCAGAAGCGGTGAGAGGCGAAGGTGGCAAACTTTTGAGCATTCGTGGTGAACGCTTTATGGAGAAATATCACGAGAAAGGTGAACTTGCGCCACGGGATGTTGTCAGCCGCGCTATTCAAAGCGAGATGGACTTGACCGGATTCCCGTGCGTTTTCCTTGATATTACCCATGAATCCGAAGATTTTATCCTTGAACGATTTCCGACTATCTCCGATACCACAAAACGCTACGGTCTCAATATTAACGTGGACTTAATCCCCGTCCGCCCGGGCGCACACTTTATGATGGGCGGCATCCGCACAAACACAGATACACAAACAAATCTCAAAGGGCTTTATGCTTGTGGAGAAGTGGCTTGTACGGGTGTCCACGGTGCGAATCGTTTAGCAAGCAACTCTCTGCTTGAATGCCTCGTCTACGGTGCCCGCGCTGGCACAAACGCTGCAACATTCGCAAATAGTTACCAGTCACCAGTTATCAGTGGGCAGTTAAAAGAGGGGTTTGAGGCTGCCACAAGAGACGCTTTAACTGATAACCGAAAACTGATAACCGAAAACTATTCTACAGAATCAATCAAAGATGTTATTCGCGAGACGCTCTGGAAGAATGTCAGCATCGAACGAAACGGCGAAGGCTTACAAGAAACCCTCGCCGAATTGCAAGATTTAATGGAAAGTTTAGGGAGTGTGCTAACAAATCCGGAAGTCGCAGACGTAACAACGGTAGAAACAGTTAATATGCTCAACGTCGCCTTGATGATAACGCAGTCTGCACTCGCCCGCACGGAAAGCCGCGGTGCCCATTACCGTGCCGATTTTCCGACACAAGACGATACCGAATGGCGACGGCGTATTCTCATTACACGTGACAACACCGCCGAAGCGATTTCCTTGTGATAGCCTCTTAAACTATCGACACTCAAAAGCCTTCTAATCGCTTTTGCCCGATCTCCGTTGCCGAATTCACCGCGGGCGGTTCATCAGTTTTCTGATAAATTTCGACATAATTATCGTAACTGTCAATAACCTTCTTGATATGAAGCCGAGTTTCCCGAATCATAATTTTCTCAACGAATAGGTCAATATCCTTAATATTTTTCGTTGACACCCATCGCTCCATCCGCCCGGGACCGCCGTTATACGCGCCGATGACGTGCATGATATTGCCATCAAACCATGAGTTGAGTTCGCCAATATACTTTGTCCCCATCCGAATATTAATATCCGGTTGCTTAAGCATTGAAGTACGGAACCGTCGAATCTTAAGTTTCTGGGCGAGTTCTCTCCCAGTAGCAGGCATGATCTGCATAAGTCCAATCGCACCCGCCCAACTCACTGCCTCAGCGTTGTATCGGCTCTCTTCCAGAATCATTGCCGCAATTAAGAAAGTATCAACGTTATACATCTTGGCATACTTCTCAACAGTGTCGGCATAGTAGCGCGGGTAGAGTTTATGTTGGAGCTTCTCCAAATCCGCGCGTGTCGCATTTGCGAAAGCGGAACTCTCAAGCGACTTTTCAGTTACCTTCCGCGCTTTATCGTACATCGCGAGCCCTTCATAACACGCAATCAAATCATGAAAACATTTCTGTTCAGGGAACGAAGTTGTGTTAATGTGGTGATCCAATTGCGGGATAGCGTCTTCATAAAGTCTCAGTTCCATTAACATTTGCACCTGGGACGGACACGCCTGACGCTCCGGTATATCCGCATCTTGGACGGCTTTCGGTTCCAGTTCGGACCCACCTACTCCCAAAATCGCTTTTGCCCTTGCGGAGTAGTACCAATATCGCGCCTCTGCTACTTCCTTGTATAGTTTCCGGGCAAACTCGGGTTTGTTTTGACGTTCACGTATCTTTGCCATCCAAAAATGCGCACCCATTGCGTAGCGATTGCCGGGGAAGTGCTCCTTCAAGCCTTTGAAAGCGTTGTAACTTTCTTCATAGCGACGCTCGTCAAAACGCTGCCAACCCGTTCGCCATGCCGCCACGTCCGCGTATGGACTGTTTGGCGCGACTTCGATTAAACGTGAATACGCATCCAGTGCTAGCTCTGATTGATCCCGTTTCTCTCGGATCTGCGCGATATCGTACAACGCATCATCAACTAATTCGGCCTCAGGATAGGTTTTTACAAAGGTCTCAAGTCTGCTGACCGCTGTTTTCAGATGCCCCTTCTGCCGATAGCACTGTGCTATCTGATAGGCAGCACGTGGTATGTAACTGTTTTTGCCGCCAAGGGCAATCACGGCGTTAAAGTTCTTAATCGCCGTATTCGGCCACTTTCGGCCTCGGTTACTCCGTCCAGTTAGGTAAAGCGCATGCGCGCGCATCTCCAAACCTGCAGTTTTAGGTATCAATGCCAATTCACTCACGGCAGACCGCCATTGCCTATTGGAGAAAAACACCATACCACAATTAAGTCGATCTGTTGGCGTAAGCTTTAGCGATTTATGGCTTCTGGCAAGCAGCTTCAACCGACCAAGTGACGCCTCCGCAACGCTATACGACTGCTTTTCTTTCATAAGTTCACGATAAGTATCAAACGCAGCAGAAACATTACCCAGTCCTTCATCACAGCGCGCGAAAGCGAAAGTCGCCTCTCTCGCATATTCGGGATGTTTAACGAGGTCTACTAAGTACGACTTCGCCGTTTCGTATTCTTTCTTTTCAAGGTGTAACTGCCCTAAAACCCATTTTGCCGCTGCGCTATAGAAACTCGTCGGATAATCCTTGACGAGTTGCATATACCACTTTATCGCCCGTTCCTCGTTATTTATACTTTCGTAAAGTTGCGCAAGACGGTAGACAGCGCAATCTGCCAATGGATAACTCAGCGAAGCGACCCGCGCATAGTGCCCAACCGCTTTTGGGCGATTCCGAAGCTTCTCATAGTTATAACCGAGCGCATGATGAATTTTAAGTTTGTCCGACTCGGATAGACTCGATTGCAATAAACTTTCGAGTCTTAAAACGGCGCGTTTGCGTTCCCCTTTATCAATGAGCGCAAAGGCTTCGCCCCACGCATCACTACGCGCTTCTTCCGCGGAAGCCAACGTTGCCCCTGCAAAGCAGCTACAAGCCAGTAGAAGCAAACCCCAAAAAAAATTATGGATTATAGGGGCATCTAATATAATGCCTGGGTTTGTTCTTTCGCTAAACTGCGTTCGGTTTCTGCTAAAGAAATTTATATATTTCATTTCACTCCTTATTTGAATCCTCCTCATACCACTTTAGATAGATGCAATAGACTGATGATGGGTTTTGCCTTTTAACTTTCAATTGTAACGTTTATTATCGCCAAAAAGCAACAAAAAAGTGAATTAGAGTAGACACGTTCACAAATAGTAGAAATCGCTTGCCAAATTTTGGGTCGTTATGTTACACTTTAACTTAGACTTAACCGACTGAGGATTTAGATTGAAAGCATATCTTGAGCAGTAAGGAGAAATTTAATGGAAATTGTAGCACTGGGGAAAACAGGTTTAAATGTCTCACGGCTTGCTATAGGCACCGGATCGAATGGTTGGAATGGGCGTTCAAATCAGACGGATTTGGGGTTTGAAACCTTTCGAGATCTATTGCTGTTTTCTTATGAAAAAGGTGTAACATTTTGGGATTCCGCCGACCAATATGGTAGCCATCCACATGTCAAGGCAGCACTTCAAGAGCTGCCGCGAGAAAGTGTCACTATCACCACAAAGACAACATCCCGCACACGGGAGACGGTGGAAGAAGACGTAAAGCGGTTCCTCAAAGAAATCGGTTCTGATTATGTGGATATTGTGCTGCTCCACTGCCTCACACAAGTAGATTGGCCACAACGCTATCCAGAGGCAATGGAAGCTCTCGTCCGTTGTAAAGAGCAAGGTTTGATCCGCGCGCACGGTGTATCTTGTCACGACTACGGCGCATTCCAGACATCCGCAATGACGGCATGGGTTGACGTTGTTTTGGCGCGAATTAATCACGCCGGTGTTAGCATGGACGCGTCCCCCGCAGATGTCATCCGAACGATGGAACAGATGGCATTTGCTGGCAAAGGGATTTATGGCATGAAAGTCTTAGGTATGGGGAAATTGGCAAAAGACGCAGAGAACCAACGCGAAGCAATCGAATTCGTGATGGGGCTCCCCTGTGTCCACGCAATGACGATCGGCATGACCTCGGAGAGCGAGGTAGAAGCGAACGTCACCGTTGTCAACGAATTGTCGGAGAACGGTTTATAGGAGATTCTTATTTTATGCTGGCGCGAGTGTCCCGCTTTGGATATCAAGGGGTGCTCGCGCTGTTTATCATAACAGGCATCTAAAACGAGAGTAAATCCATGGACAAATATGAAATAGTTATCGGTTTAGAAATTCATGCTGAATTATGCACAGAAAGTAAACTCTTCTGCAACTGCGCTTATACTTTCGGGGCATCAGCGAATGATTGTACATGCCCAATTTGCTTAGGGATGCCGGGAACATTACCGGTCATCAATAGACGCGCCGTCGCGTTCGCGGTTCGATCAGGACTGGCGATGGGCTGCGAAATCACAACCTCCAGTAAATTTGATCGGAAGAACTATTTCTATCCAGACCTGCCGAAGAACTATCAGATCTCGCAATATGACATCCCGTTATGTCAAAATGGGCAGGTAACGTTCGAATTTGATGGCGAACTTCGGACTGTCGCACTCCGTAGAATCCATCTTGAAGAGGACGCAGGAAAATCTATACACGCCGAAGTTACAGGTGATCCAACCCGTAGTTTCATGGACTTCAATCGCGCCGGTGTACCGCTCCTTGAAATCGTAAGCGAACCTGAACTCCACTCCCCCGAAGAGGCGATTGCCTATTGTCGCGCTGTTAAAGAAATCTTGGAATACATTGAAGTCAGCGATTGCAACATGGAAGAAGGGAGTCTGCGATGCGAACCGAACCTCTCCCTACGACCCAAGGGCAGTAAAGAATTAGGCACGCGCACAGAGATTAAGAACAAAAACTCGTTCCAGGAACTGATAGATGCGATGGAATACGAAGTGAAACGGCAGGCACGGATTTTAGATGCCGGTGAAGAGGTCGTCCAAGAAACACTCCTATTTGATCCAAGCACGGGTAAAACCGTGGCGATGCGCGGCAAGGAGGAAGCAGACGACTATCGCTACTTCCCGGAACCCGATCTCGTCCATGTCCAGATAAGTGATGAATGGATTAAGGAAGTCCAACCGACGCTCCCCGAACTCCCCGCAGCGCGGCGCAAACGTTTTATTGCGGATTACGGCATTTCCACCGAAAATGCCGAGTTCCTGACGACCACTCGATCCCTCGCCGAATTCTTTGACGAAGCCGCACAACTCAGCAGCGAACCGACGACTTGTGCGAACTGGATCATGGGCGATCTAACCCGGCTCCTTAACACAGCAGAAATTGAGATCCAAGATTCTAAAGTCACGCCAGCACATCTCAGTGAACTCATCCAATTGATTGATAACGCGACCATCAGTGGCAAAATCGCTAAATCTGTGCTTGACGATGCCTTTGAGACAGGCAAAATGCCGAAAGAGATTGTCGCTGAAAAGGGCTTAGCGCAGATTACCGATACCTCGGAGATAGAAGCCATCGTCTTACAGGTTGTAGAGGAGAACCCGGGTCCCGCCCAAGATTATCGCGACGGCACAAAGAAAGCGATCGGATTCCTCGTAGGACAAGTAATGCGCGCCACTCGCGGAAAAGCAAACCCGCAACTGGTAAATCAGATTCTCGCGCGAGTTTTGTCAACGGATTAAAGTACTCCAAAATTTTTAGAAGGAGTTTATTATGAAGTTATCAGAAAATCAAGAACTCATTCAGAAACTCAAACAGATTCTCGCAGAATATCCTGAACTAGAGTATGATGAACATGAATCAGCACGTATGGATAATATGCTAAGGGTTAAAGTATCAACTAATGCTGGCTGCGACATTAGTACTGCTGTTGATATTGCCAAGAAATTAAGTAAATCTACCGGTGATGAATATAAGGTTCAACCGCATTCCGGTTCTAATGGATCTTTACTCAACAATTTGAAAAGTTTTGGTTTATTTCTATTAACACCAAATAGAAACGTCAGAATTACTTATCCTAATAGTAAGGATGGCAAATTAGAGGTTGACATTACAGAGGGCATGGAAATGTCGCTTAATCTAAATGATCCGCATATTTGGTCCTTCGCTGAGGAAAATGAGTTGGAAATCCATTTTAACATTTTTGCAGACCCAAACTACCGCAAATTTTTAAGGACCCACATTACTAAGTTTACCCGAAACTATAATGAGTCCCCTGATAGCAATCATTTCTCAAACTCAAAACTTAAACAGACGGTAGACGATGACACAGATTTATCTAAAAATTCGCTTGACTAACCAATAGGGTTTGCTAGATGAAATTGACAAGGTATATGAGTATTGGAAAATATTATAATTTGCTATCTACAGGGACGTTGTTCTTTCCTCGCTATACTAATTTAGGAGATCCGTATGAAGGTTCGTTAGATCATATACCTGCGGATAAATTAATAGAGAAGCAAACGGCAAGATTGGGACGGATAACTGCGAAACCTCTACAACCGGAAACTCTAGCAAGAGAGTTTTTAGAGACTTTTGAACCTTTACTTTACCATGATTTTTTACGAGAATTTACCTTTGTCAGTTGTTGGCACCAAAGTGATATAGAATCAATGCCCATGTGGAAAATGTATGCAGCGGACGGTGGCGTAATGATCAAATCTGATCTATCGTCACTGGAAACCAGTTTAGGGATAAATGCTGAAGGGTACCAAAACTCGGATGTATTTCAGGAGAAGCACGGTATTGATCCATCTGATGATTATGAAGTTCTTATTGAAACACGGGATGTTAAATATATTTCACGCGGAAATTATATAGAGCCTGTCGGCTCAGATCGTTATTTCCATAAACAGTTAGAATATGTGGATGAAAGAGAATTACGAGTTATCCTTCAACTTCACTTAGGACCAGAACAAAGATTTAACTTTCCACATATCTTTGATGAGACGAATTCTCCTCTTCAAAATATAACAGATATGGAAAATTTAACCCTTCAACCTACCTCTCAAATCCACTCAGGACCAGAAGAAAATATAGCGGATATGGAAAATTTAACCCTTCAATCTAACTTTCAAATCCACTCAGGACCAGAGCAAATATTTGACTTGCCATATCAGGTTAATGTTGTTAATTTTTCTCCTCAAAATATAACAAACATAGAAAATTCAATTCTTCAATACTGGAGAGATGCTAAGTCATCTTATGGGGGGCATGCTTCAATATTGAATGAAGGCTTGTCTAAAAATGGGGTGCGTTGTCCTGTGGACACGAATTCTCTGATTAAGGAAGTCGTTGTTAATCCATTTAATAATGAAGATTCTGAGATATTGAAGATTGAATTAATAAATCAAAGATTTGGCGTGGAAGCAGAAGTTAAAAAGTCAATAATAGCAGTCGAACCAGCTGTTAAAAAGTTTAGTGCCCGTCTATCCACGGGAGAGACGATAGAGCTTGAACTCTAACGCGTTGAGACATTCCAAACAAACGGATGCCGAAGAAGAACAGTCCTTCCAATATCGCAGGTGAGACCGCTACAACAATGCACGAAGAAAACATCGTCGTTTGTCAGAGGAAAACATAACTAAAATTCTAATCAGACAAAATCCTATCCAAACCTGACAGAAACCCGATTTTTTCATCATCAACTCGACTCCTAATATTATAGAGAAAGGCGCGAGTTGATGGTCAAAACGGAAAAATCGGAGCGAAAATCCAATAGTTAAAAAATCGAAAACCCAATAATTAAAAAAATGTCAATAGGACAGATTACCCTCACATCTGTAACAAAACGGTTCGGTGATACGGTCGCAGTTGATGACGTGTCATTACAGATAGAAGGCGGCGAATTTTTCTCCCTACTCGGACCGAGCGGATGCGGAAAAACGACAACACTACGCATCATCGGCGGGTTTGAGTATCCTACCGCTGGCGAAATCTACATCAACGACGAATTGATGGGAGAAATACCCGCGTATCGCCGTCCAGTCAACACGGTTTTCCAAAATTACGCCTTATTCCCACATAAAACAGCCGCCCAGAATATCGCGTTCGGACTACAGATGAAAAAGGCATCTAAAGCAGAGACTTCAGATGCCGTTGAACGTTCCTTAGATTTGATTCAGCTGCCCGGATACGGGGACCGGAGACCGAGTGAACTTTCTGGCGGTGAGAGACAACGTGTGGCACTGGCACGTGCTTTAATCAACGAACCGACTATCTTGCTGTTAGATGAACCGCTCTCCGCGCTTGACCTGAAACTCCGAAAACAGATGCAATTGGAACTCAAGGCATTGCAACGCAAAGTCGGCATCACGTTTGTCTACGTTACACACGATCAAGGGGAGGCGTTGGCACTATCAGACCGGATGGCGGTAATGAACGACGGGAAAATCCTTCAGGTAGGAACACCGTCCGAAATCTACGATTCACCACAGAGTCGTTTCGTCGCAGACTTTATCGGCACCTCTAACTTCCTTGCCGGAACACTCATCAGCGAGAATGAAATTATGCTGACAACGGAACCACCACTTAAGGTTGTCTGCATGCCGAATCGTGACGTGCCATTGAACACACCTGTTACTATAGCGATTCGTCCAGAACGTTTCGACTTGCGGACAACCCTTAACGCCAATGCTCCTAATTTCTTACGCGGTGTGATCGAAGATGAAATTTACCTCGGCACGACGCTGCAATACACCGTGCAGACAGGCTACCCGACCCCACTCATTGCACACCAACAGAACACAGGCGCAAAAGACACACACCGCCTTCAACCCGGCGATACAGTCTATCTGCAATGGACCCCTAAAAACGCGATTGTCTTAAAAACAGACGAAGACTAACCACTGGACAAGGGTAATTTAACTTTCCCGTTATCACGCTGCTGCGAGGTTAAGAAGCCGATGATAATCTGGACGACTTTGTACCCCTCGCTCCCAGGCGAAACGGGTTGTCCACCCTCTGCAACAAGACCTACCAACTCTCGAACACCCGCGGGAATGCCGGTCATATCCCATGACGGTGCCTCAATCGTCTCAACAGCATCATCTTGATGGAGTGTCGCCCCTCGGTCACTGATAAGAATATAGCCGTTGGTGCCAACGATCTCTACACGGAACCCGGAGAGTGTTGTCTTTGGACCGCCAGCGTAGTAGCCGCGCACACCGTTCGCAAAGTGGATATACCCGTGCGCCGACGGCTCCGTTGCTGGCACATGTCCACCATCCCCTTTATACTCGCTATAATCCGCATAGCCGTCCTCTAATTCGGCGGTAACCCACTCAGGTTCTGAGTCCGCGAAATAGCAGATCGCATCAACGAGGTGTGTTCCGTTGCGGAAAAGCATTGCGCGTCCGCCGCTTAAGGTACCGATGACATATTGCACATCCCCAATGCGTCCACCACCGACGACGACATCATGCGTATGCCGCCACAACGGTTGCCACCGACGGGTGTGGTCAATCGACAGAATCGTGCCGTTTCGCTCGGTTGCCTCTATCATTCTGTCCGCATCTTCAACGCTCGTCGCCATCGGCTTTTCACAAAAGATACCTTTTACACCGGCGTTTGCAGCGTCAACGACGAGGTCGGCGTGTCGGTGATCAGACGTTGCCACCGTCACGACATCCAAATTCTCAGCAGCCAGCATCTCCTGATGGTTCGTATACAGAGAAATGTTGTCCCAATTGTCCTGATATTTCTCTTTGAAAGCATCTAACGTACTCTGAACAAAATCGCAGCCAGCGGCTAATTCAACATTCGGCAGACCGATTATCCCGGATGCATGTGTCGTACCGATACCGCTACAACCAATAACCCCAACGCGTAAATTTGCCATGTCCATATCCTCCCTGTAACTTCAAACAACGGAAAACTGAAAACAAGATGGCTATGAATTCACTGTTTTGCCACAAAAACGATTATATATCGCATCAGATTAGAAGTCAAACTTTTTGTAGAAAATCAGAGATAATTCAGCAGAGCATATAAAGTTTTTGACGCGCGATTATTAAAAGAGTGGTTCTGTAGCATAGGCTGTTAGCCTGTGGCACATATTTCCCAATCCGTGCCAAGTATCACTTGTAGCATAGACTGTTAGTCTGTGACACGCATTTCCTAATCCGTGAAATCCGAGAAAATCCCTGATTTGCGGCGTACTCGCCCAAATGCGACCTGCATTCAGACAACAATTGACAGAATATTTACACACCCATTCAGCAAAACGATTTGATACAAACCACAAATTCTGATAAACTATGTAGATGAGATTAACGAATTTTCGATAGAGAGGTAAAAAATTATCAATCTTCCCGCCAAGACCCCATGCTTTAGTTTGCGGGATGTAGGCGGGCGTTAGATTTTGTAGGAAGAAAAGATTTGACATTGCATACAGAAATATGATATGATATTAATATCAAGTTGGCAGACAGTTCAAGCGTGATCGCAAGGTCGCGTGTCTGCCTACCCACTTGAACGGGGTTAAAGGAAACTTGATACTTGATATACCATGAAAACCTATAAATATCCTTTGGGAAAACAATCTAACACCATACGTATTGGCAATTTGCTTGACGACATGTGGCAAGTGCATAAGTATTTCCATGACTGGCAACGTCAACGCTATAAAGATGGGTTGCCGTATGCGCATTATAATGCCATGGATAATCACTTTAGAGCGTTGAAACGGACGACGCACCCGCACTGGAAAATACTGCCGAGTCAAGCGGTGCAACAAGAGTTGATGCGTATTGATAATGCATACGATCGTTTTTTCAAGAAACTTGGTGGCAGACCGCATATTAAGCCGAGACATAAGTTCAAATCTATCACCTATCCAGGGACCGCGGGTTGGTCTGTGAAAAACAATCGTATCACATTGACTTTTCGCAAATGGAATCCTGATGCGCGTAAGTGGCAGTTTGATAGAATGCCATATACGTTTCACAAACACCGCCAGTGGCACGGTTGTATCAGTCGTATCACCATCAAACGTGATAGTTGCGGTACCTATTGGCTTTGTATAACAACGACCTACACAGATTTTAGACGGCTGCCGACAACAGGTCAAAGCGTTGGGGCAGACAATGTAATACAAGGAATGGATTTGGTCTATTCCCAGACCAAATCCGGTATGAAAGACGCATATTTGACGCTTAGCACGGGTGAGAAGATCCAACACCCACACCCCTTGAAAGCGAACTTGAAGAAACTTCGCTCTCTCAACAAAAGCCTTTCTCGAAAGGTAAAAGGTTCTAACGGCTGGTGGCAGTGCGTGAGACAAATCGCCCGTCTCTATCGGAAAATCAGCAACCAACGCAAAGACTTTCAGTGGCAACTCGCCAGCAAACTCTCTAAGAAGTTTGATAGGATTGTCCTTGAAACTTTGAATCTTGACGGCATGAAACGGCTTTGGGGACGTAAAGTCTCTGACCTCGCATTTTACCAGTTCGTTGAGATATTGAGGTATAAGTGTCAAAAACATAAGCGTCGACTCATTGAAATTAGTCAATGGAGATCTACAACGAAACCTTGTAGCGATTGCGGTTTTCATAACAAAAACCTAACATTGAAGGATAGGCAGTGGACATGTCCCGAATGTGGTTCTCACCACGATAGAGACATCAACGCTGCGCGAAACATATTGCGGGCGGGGATAGCCGTTACCTGACGATATGCCTGTAGGACACTACGGGGAAACGCCCGCTGGTGGAGCGACAGTTAGACGGTTGTTCTCCTCTTTGAGAAAACCGCAGTTGCTATGAAACCGAAGCCCCACGCTTTAGCGTGTGGGTGCTATCACGGCAAGAATAGTTGCTAATCCGGGAATCCTTGGTGGAAAACCGATTGTTGAAGGCACGCGTTTGAGCGTGGAGCATATATTGGGATTGTTGGCAAGTGGTATGTCGAATCAAGAGATCATTGCAGACTATCCAGATTTAACGGAAGAAAGCATTCGGGCAGTACTCGCCTATGCGGCAAAAGCTCTCCGCAATGAAATTTTTATTGATGTTGTCTCAGACCGAGATGGAACTCTCTAATACCCATCCGTATACCAAAAGATATGATGTGATCTAACACCTTGTGATAGAAATTGGGGTTGGTTGTGTAACAGATTCGGGATTGAATCATAAGAACTGGAAAGGGCATCGGGTTGATTGATACGATACATCGCACTACCGTGCTCTTCGATGGTTGGTGCGTTGAAACCGTCTGCAATCGGAGCAGGATAGATAACTTCAAGCGACTCGGCATCCAGCTGCGCTATGACATTAGAGAGTAGCTCTTCAAAAAATTGTTGACCGCGATCCTCAGCAAAGACAGAATCTGAAACGAAAAATTCCTCAACGTTTAATCGCGCCTCGCGTCGGACAACGGAAACATAACCTTCAATGACTCCATCCCGTTCAGCGACCCACGCGTTCGGCGACTCGGTCCGCACCCACTCCGTCCAATAAGCCATATCGTCTCTGACGAAAGTGCCGTTGAATTTACGTGCGTACCCGTCATAGATAGCAGCAACCCGCCTGATCTCGGCTGCATCATCAAAATTCGCCGGACGCACCTCCCACGCCACCTGTCTTTTGGCAGTGAGCGGTTGTTTCGCATAGTAGCGCGGCACCTTCTCCCACCCTTCAACCGAATAGATACGTTGGCTGCCGTGCAGCGAAGACATAACTATACCGCGGGACTCCATGAACCGAATTGAATCCTTGAGAAGCTGCGTCGCAAGTCCACGTTGACGGTATTCTGGGCGCGTGCTGACTTCACCGATACCACCGACACTGACCGGTTCACCGTGCAAAAACATCTTACGGATAAAAACGCGAACTGTGCTGACAATTGTACCATTATCAACCGCAATGCGGATACCTTCTGGGTCCCGCCACGGATCGTTATGCCAATGGTTAGAAAAATATCGGCGGCCCCCTGAAAAAACGTGCGTGACATGGTCCAGCCATGCTTCTAACTCATCAGGATAAAGTGCGCGAAACTCCATATTTATAGATACTCTCACTTTTGGTGGACGGCACACGGACTATGCCTACTACTTTTAAAACTTTATAGTCAACTCGCCAAGAAACTGACGCGCCTCATTGCGGCTCCCAAACACTTCATAAAGATCACCAGAGACATCGTAAAACCGCCGGATAAAATTTCGGCTCGTTTCTGCCGGATTCAGGTCTGCGTAACGGAACCATAGATTCGTCCGGGACCAGATATCCCAATTGAGTTCAATAACCGTAGAACTTGCATCGCCGGTATCAATTCGACGCTGTTTATTCAGATCAGCGTAAAGGGCATTCTGCGTCAAATCAGACGTACCATCTACACGTCCAACAGAGAGATTCAACTCCTTATACCGGTACGGGTTCGGGTTGGTGATAAATTTCAGATTCGCGGCGAAGGCGTTCTCTAATGCTTGTGTCCCAAAATCGTAACTGTCCTCTACCTTCGCAGGCGTGATATAACGTTCATCCTGCTCGCTATACGTTAACTCATCAAGGAACGTCAAGTGCCACCGCTCAGAGAGGCTATACGTCCATCCAAATAGATTTTTAAATTCCAATTGGTTGAGTTTATCTTCAACATCCGTTGAAAAATCGATGTCTTCATAATCTTCCAGGTAGTTATTATGGAGATTCGCAGCGCGCAGACTATAAAATCCGTTCATGTGGGAAGGCTTCACAGTAAACCCTGTAACAGAATACTGAGCGATCGTAAAATCACTATCATCCCGTAGATAGAGATAACCCGCGGCATCAAGGTCCAAGAAAGTCTGATCATGCCTCTCTTCGCTGAGTTGATCCGTTTCATAAACAATCCGTCCGATATACCGTCCGTTACCATCAAACTTTTGGATACGTGAAATGACGTTATGAAAGAGTGTCAGCCGGATGTCTTTGCGTTTCAATTCTTCAGCAAGTTCTGCTTTGTCTTCCGCATCGTCGGTTTCATCGGCGTAGTAGCGACTGTATTCTGCCTCTTCCAACAAGCGGACGCGTCTATTCAGGGCTGCAGTATCAGCAGCGACTGCAGAACTTTGTGCAAACGGACCGTATTCTGACCGCGTCGCACTCGAAATCGTATCGGCAAGTTCAGCTTGACCGGGTGTGCTCTCCGTCAACTGCGTCAAAGTCGGTGAAAGGACAACAACCTCCGGCAGCCCGCCGACTTTCCTCCGAAATTGGCTGGCATCTTTAACGAGAATTTCGCCAGTCGGCAGCGCAACAAGTGCCATCGGCTTCGTGAATTCACCGTTGCCGCGCCCTTTCCTCCCGAAGCTGCCGAGCGGTTTCCCCGCTGCATCAAATCTCACAACCCGGTGATTACCGGTATCCGAGATTAGAATGTTCCCACGCGCATCGATTGTAATGTCGGAGGCATCGGTATCAAATTCGCCATCGCCTGCGCCGTATCTACCGAAAGCACGCAACTTTTCGCCGTTGGCACTAAATTTATGGACGCGTCCCCGTTCAGCGTCTAAAATGTAGAGTTCATTTTCGGCATTGAGCGCAACGCGGAGTGCTCTGTCATGTCCCTTCGGTTGAATGGCGAATGCACTTTTCCCCGCTTCGTCAATGATGAGGTTCGCTGGCAACACAACTTTCGGATAAACATCCATTGTATCAACAAAGTAAGTATCTAACAATTCACCTAACGCACTAAATTTATGGACGCACGGCGCGAACATATAAACTTTTGGGGCAGCGGTTTCGGCGATGTGATGTACAGTTACATCGGCAACGTAGATATGCCCCGCGCTATCCACAGCGAGATGCCCAGGTTTCCGTAGGATATTATCTGGAGATTCGGGTACTTCTGGAAATTGAAACAGAAATTCTCCGGTCACCGACAATTTCTGAATAAGCCGGTTCTCTGTATCACTGACATAGATGTGTTGGTTATCAAAGGCGAGGTGTATATCTTTGCTAAACCGACCTTGGGTTGAACCTTTGCCAGCAAATTCTTGCACTAATTGGAGAAAATCCACCGAAAAAGCGGCAGGTAACCCGACGCATAGCAAGCAGAAGATGGATAGAAAGAGTAAGATAACAGTGTATTTTTTCATGGTTTCCTATAGAGTTTTAACTTTAATCTTTTAACCGTGGGACTCTTTTTTAATGATACGCGGTATTCATCCGAATGTCAAGGCAAAACTCTCCAGACGAATGCCTAATCCGGCAAAATCCGATACCCTGTGCTAATCCCAGTAATCATCCCGATAATTGCCCAGAGGCCAGCACACGTCATCTCCCCGAGAACCAGTCCGAGGAATATAGGTCGTGCCGTCCGATACGCCTTCAATCCGCCATATTTCACAATGCTAAATTTCAATCCCCAACCCAAGAATATAGAGAACCAGAGCTTAAACGTCGCCCAAGAACTCAGCATCGTATAACCGAGCGGATGCAGGGGCCACCACACAAAGGTTTGACGCATCCACATTAAAAAGATCGTAAAACCGCTGCCGAATACCATAAACCCGGTATTCGTCCAATTCGTGCTTGTCTTCGGGCTTGTGAGCAGTCCTTCGAGTTGCCGCATAAACCAACTGCCACCCGTATAAGGCGCGCCGTGCGCATAACTAATTTTGATTGCAGAGTAATAGGAAACGGCAAGCCCGATAACCATCGCAACCGCCATTGCGATGAGAAGTTGCCGCCGTTTGACGCGAATCTCGTCTGCCGCCTTCAACCCGTTCATAATGTTCGGCATCATAAATTCGCGAAGATCTAATGTGAGGCACACGGGATGCATCATTATCGAAGTCAACGTAGAAGGGTGGATTTTTGAGGTGCCGAGCGTTGTCAAATAGAAACTCTGCGGTGAAAACGACGGATTGATAAACGGGATCCCGCCGTTGATCACCTGCCACGTCAGCACGATATACATCGCCAGCAGAAATAGCACAAAACCGAACGCGAATAGGAGGGACATCCCCATCAGATGGTTGAAAAATACAAGCACACAGATACCACCAAGAAGACCAAAGATTGTCACACTGTGAGGAAGTGCCTCATCGGAAGGACGAAACTGGAGCATGTTCTTAATGTGATGCCGCGTCTTCCAGAGCGCGATCGCAACAAACGCCAGACACGCCCCCGCCTCTTGTGCCGCACTAAATGATTTACCCGTCCATTGCACACCCGGTCCCGAAGTGAGTTGAAAACCGAGCATTACGCCCAAGAGGCATTGCAATTTGTAAAAGACAAAGAAAAACCAGATACTAAACGATACCTCCAAGGTGAGCAGATAACTAAATCCGACCATCGACCAGAAGATAACAATCTGAAATGGCCGTAGAGCACTCCAAGGGCGTTCAACGAGGTATTGGTTGAGCCAAAAATCACGCGGGATGTGCGGTGTGTTCGGAAAAAACGTATGCAAACCGTTCATCGTATGCAGGAACACGGGGAAGGCGAACCCGAACCACAGCGCGCTGTTTTTAAAAAGCGGACCGAGGCTACCGCTACCTTGCCCTGCCATTTCCGCTGGCAATTTAACGAGCGGGAAGGCACAACGCTCATGCTCCACCCACTGCTTGCGGAGTAGCACAGAGAGACAGATCATCACGAAATAGACGACCACTACGTACGCACTCCACGTCAAGATAGGCACGATCCATGCCCCCCACGGCACCGATTCGCCTGCGAACAGTCCTTCAAAGAATGACTGTGCTGCGGTGTGATCTTGTACCACACGCCAGTGCGGGATATAGTGGTGAAATAGCGATTCCCAGTCGTTTTCCGGGGTAGCAAGATACTTATAAGCCACCATCGGGCTGAGCGCGTAGCGCATCATCCCTGAAGACGGGATACCTGCCGGGGCAAGCATGATACACCAAATCGTGACAAGTTCTCCGGGAGAGAAAGCCGAACCGGGATAAAATCGTTTCAAGAGGACGTTGATGCCCAACACAAAAATCGTCAGGACAAAGAACGGCGCGACTGGAAAGTGTCCACCCGCGAGGAAGATATTACGGATAACGTAATCGTTATAAGGCGCGAGAAGACATTCAGTAGTGGCACACGCCAAACCAATCAACACCGCACGCCATGTAAGGCTATCTCTGACTTGTTGTTGAATCAAGTAATTGCCTTTCAAAGTAGAGTTCCGTAGATGCTCCTAACCTTGCTGCATACTATATCACAATCATCTTTTTTTGGATAGAAGATTTTCCGTTTTCGACTTGACTAAAAACGAAAGCTGTGGTAAACTGCATCAAGAGGCAAGGATATGAAACATCTCCGCTATTCCTACAACACCTTCCACATCGCGCTTGTACTACTAATGCTTGCTGCCACCCCAATATGCAGCGAGGCAGAGGTCTATCCGTATCCCTACGGCAAAGGCAACGAAATCGTCACCCTCAAAGGGCTCCCACTTGATCTAACACGGTTTGATCCGATTGCCAACGGATACATCCCACACAAAGGCGGAAACGAGTTCATCATAATGGAGCAGTTCGATAAAAACTGCGGCCCCAACAGCGTTCAGATGCTACTCTACTACCACAGAAAACACAGGCGACTCAAGGATATCTGGAAGGCAGGAGGCATCAATACCGTCGCATTCGGGACAGTGCCGAGCGAGCTCCGACAGGCACTCAACGAATCAGATGTCCCCGCACATTGGTACAGCAGAAGAACGCTTGACGACTTGCGACGCTACATCGATGAAAATCGCCCGCCTATTCTGCTCCTGCGACTCTCAAATAGAGGATATCACTGGGTGGTCGCTGTAGGCTATGATACTCGGTGGGATGAATTCCTCATCGCGGACCCGAACGGACATTTTAAATGGTGGACCGCGGAGCAGCTGCAGCAAAGTTGGACCTTGGAATGGCAGCCAGAATTTGAGACAGCAGGCGAGGAATGGTACGAATTCCAGATTGACGTAGGATTGCTCCAAAATATCCATCTCAACCCGAATACAGTCGTCGTTCCGTCAGGAGCCCCTTCCTTTGAAACAAATTACCTGGATTACTGGTCGGATATGCAGGCGATTGAAGTTTACGGCGAAACCAGGTTCCGCGGGGGCACGCGCGCCTGGGAAAAGACGCTCACATTCCAAAATCCATTTAGTATTGTACAGGTTTCTGACATTGAACTCCTGACTTCCACAGGTACAGCGAGCGTAAGCGGATGGGAGCGAATCAGTAACCGTTCAATTAGACTCTGGGGCGAGATTGAAGATGGGTGGTTTTTGCGCGGCAGAATGTGGATCATCGTTAGGACTTTCTACCTCAATGATGTTGACACCACGCCAGACATAAACGTTGCCAAGGCTCCCTCGGCACTACCTGCAGAAACATCGCTCTTGCCCAACTATCCGAACCCATTTAACCCGGAGACGTGGATACCGTATCAGTTGGCGGAACCGGCGGATATCAGCGTGTCCATCTATGCCGCAAATGGAAGATTGGTCAGGAACCTTGCGTTAGGACATAAGCAGACGGGCATCTATCACGATAAATCCCGCGCCGCCTATTGGGACGGTCAGAATGGGGAAGGCGAACCTGTCGCAAGTGGCATCTATTTCTACACCCTCACCGCTGGTGACTTTACAGCCACAAAAAAGATGCTTATTCGGAAATAACGCCACTGTTATCATCACCGAGAATTAGCAATTATGTCCCGACACTTATTCTGATAACGGCAGCCACAACGACACTTCAGTCCCTTCACCGAGCGTGCTTTCAATTTCGACGCTACCGCCATGTTCCTCAAGAATCCGTTTCACATTTGCCAAACCAAGACCTGTGCCTCTCGTTTTCTTCGTAAAGAACGGTTCAAACAGATGTGCTAAATCTTCCACTCGTATCCCGACACCGTTATCAACAACTTTGATGCCGACCATATTTTCATTCACAATTGTAGAGACTTTCAACACACCGCCTTGCGGCATCGCCTCCATCCCGTTTAGAACGACATTCATAAACGCCTGCTTCAATTTATCTGAATCAAATTGAATTTCTGGGGTTTCAGGTAACAAATCTAACACTAACTGAATCTTGTGGTGTGCCAAGTTGGCTTCCATCAATGCCAAGACGGCTTGCAGGACAGGCGCGAGTGGCTGTTGGGCGAGGTTAAGTGCTGTCGGACGCGCGAAGTCCATCAATCCCTTAACAATCGTATCAATTTGCTCAATCTCTTCAAGAATATAACGCAGCGATTGCTGATGTTTCTCAACTGCCATCTCCGGTTTCTGCATCAACATCTGTGCCAACATCCGCATAGATGATAACGGGTTCCGTATCTCGTGCGCGAACGAAGCAGACATTTTTCCGGCTGTCGCCAAGCGTTCTGCTTGAATCAATTGATCTCTTGACTGCTTTAGATCTCTGGTCATCTGGTTAAACGCAGCGGCGAGATCACCGATCTCATCGTGTGTTTTTATCTCACACTGCTCATCAAGTTCCCCCGTCGCGACGCGCGCCGTAGAGTCAACCAAAACTTTGATTGGGTTCGTTAAGTTCCTCCCAATGAGGTGGCTGATAAGGGCAACCAGTCCTATAACAAGCACAGCAATGCTGAGCATGTACCACGTAAGCGTCCGTTTCGCCTCGGCGATCGCTTCCATCGGACGCAGCAAGCAGTAATATCGTCCAAGGCTCAGCGGGAGATAAAAAACTTTATACGGCTTTCCGTTAAGCGTAATGTCTTGGATAACAGATTTTCCATCTGGATTCTCAAGACGTGGCTTGACCTCACGGAGCCGCATTTTATCTGCTAAATTAGTCCAATCTCCTTCTACATCTGAGAGTTTATCCAGCGTGGTGCCATTAAGCGTGTAATCAGAGCCAAAAATCATAATCTCAACGCTATAAGCACTTTTGATTTTTTCCGGATCCTCCCCAAAGTATCCCGTTTTGGTGATGGTATCCAGCCAGCCTTCCGTTTCACGCGTAAACTGTTCGTCGTATTTCCACGCGAAGATTTCAACGGCAACTAACGGGAGCACAATAGCAACCAGAGCGAAGAGAAGCATGAACGGAAGAACAATTTTGGTTTGAATGCCATACCGACGCATCGGAACCCTCTTTTCTTAGATTGCCACGATAAACAGGTTGTAGAGGTCTTTTGCATGTCGTTCGCTACCGAAACCTGATACTCACGTGATAGATTTCATTTTGGATAACACAAAATCTCGATTTTTCTTAAATTATGCACCCTTTTCACCTACAAATCGCGTCACTAACAATTGAAACCTATCTTCATTTCAAGAAGAAATGTGCTGGAGCAACCTTATGCGGTAATTCATCAACACGTATGCAATAACTTCACTGAGATTGCTGTTAGTATAATCCAACGCGGTTGGCATGTCAACCATGATTGTTTCCTTCAGGGAATAAAAACAAATTTGCATCCCTAAGCCAAATATGTTATCATATATAATGTAAACTAAAATTATGGACACAGTAAAATCTTGATTCCGACAATTAGCAAAATGTTACACTTTCCGTGGTATCTTTTCCACACGGCTGGTAACTTTTTTGGAAGTCCCACAGTTGGTTTATAAGTCCTCTAACAAGGGAATTTAGGGGGTAAAAATCAAAATCTCGTGATGCGTCTATCCTACACTGAAAACAATTGAAGCAGCTCATCCTTGTGAGGAATATTTTAACCGAACAAAATTCAATCAAATACGTCTAATATATGGGAAAGTACGGGAAATCAGGAACTTTTTGGCACACACGGTGTGTACGTATTAAATGATTCTACAATGGTGACCAATAAACTGAGGCACTTTAAAGTTAACTTTGCGTCCTATGGAGAAAATAGACATGACATTTATCCAAAAAAGTATCACTTCTTACACGGACACCGAACTTGAACAGATTGATGAGGATTCACTTGTCAATCGGTTCCAGAGCGGCGACACAGAGGCTTTTAATCCTCTCATGCTTAAATATCAAAAGAAAATTTACAACCTCATGTACCAACGGGTGCGCGATCAGGAAACAGCAAAAGACCTCTGCCAGGAGGTTTTTCTGAAAGCGTTCAATGCCCTACCCAACTTCAAAGGTGGTTCAGCGTTTTATAGTTGGATCTACCGGATTGCGATCAATTGCAGTATCGATTTTCAGCGCAAACGTAACCGCGATAAGGTGCTTACGTTTGAAGAATTACCGATTGAAGCAGACGAGGTGCTAAGAATGACCGATGACTACCCGTCTCCTGAGCAACTTCTTGATGAGAAGGAACTTGGGCTTATCATCAGAAAGGCGGTGAAGAAACTTCCACCCGGTCAGCGTCGGGTCTTTAATCTGCGGCATCGACGCGAACTCGCGATCAAAGAGATCGCAGCACTGCTAAACAGGTCGGAAGGTACGGTTAAAGCGCACTTGCACCATGCACACCGGCAGCTTCAAGGTATGCTGCTCCCCTACTTGCGAAATGAACCGCTCGAATGGAACGGAGAAATTCAGTAGAACTGAAATAGATCACAGACGCTTCCCTGTAGGAGCGACCTCCGGTCGCGATTCTTCTAACTTACTGACACCTGAATGCCTCTGAAATTCATCACAGAACAGGGTATGAAGTCCCCAGTAAAAATCAAAAGTAGCGGATAAGTCTTAGCGCGAAAAAAACGAAAACTGAAAAATGAAAACCAAACATCTCTGAAATTAATATTGATATATAACTTGACAAAACGCCCCAGATATTGTATAATATATACGGTAGATGATACGAAGAATGAACCATAGGTGGGATGGCTGAGTGGACGAAAGCGGCGGTCTTGAAAACCGTTATGGCGCAAGCCATCGTGGGTTCGAATCCTACTCCCACCGCCATTATGGAGAGGTGCAGGAGTGGTTGAACTGGACTGCCTGCTAAGCAGTTATGGCGCAAGCCATCGTGGGTTCGAATCCCACCCTCTCCGTCTTTAAAGCAACAAATCAGACACGAAGGATAGGCAAAGCAGAGATGCCTAACACTTCAATAAAGTACGATGCGCGCCTGTAGCTCAGTGGATTAGAGCATCTGACTACGGATCAGAAGGCCAGGGGTTCGAATCCTCTCAGGCGCTTCATAAGTTATTTGTTGGACAAAATTTGGATAGTGATCTTTTCTGGATGGGACAAGCACTTGAATTAGCGAAAAAAGCTGCCGAGAAGGGCGAAGTACCTGTCGGGGCGATACTCGTTAGCAACGATGTCCGGATCGCTGAAGCGTCCAATCTGCGTGAACAGTCCGGTAGTCCTATCGCTCATGCGGAAATGCTTGTCATACAAGCGGCATCCGAAAAAATCGGGAACTGGCGATTTGTTGATACAACACTTTATGTGACGTTAGAGCCGTGCCCAATGTGTGCGGGCGCTATTGTTTTAGCGCGCATTCCAAAAGTAGTTTACGGCACGGCAGACCCGAAATCTGGAGCAGCTGGCACACTCTACAATATTCTCCAAGATGAACGGCTAAACCATCGGGTTGAATTGGTAAGTGGCGTGTTAGCAGATGAGAGCAGCGCGCTGCTAAAGTCTTTTTTCCAAGAACGCCGCCATAAACGCTAAAAGATGAATCCAGCGTTGAAGGTAGGCTACGCTATCGTTATCGCGCCCCATAAGGAGAGATGCAGGAGTGGTTGAACTGGACAGTCTCGAAAACTGTTGTGGCGCAAGTCACCGTGGGTTCGAATCCCACTCTCTCCGTTTTTCGATAGTTTCGTTTCGCGGTGAACGATAGCATCAAAAAAGTTTACAGTCTATCTCATAAATCGTAGGACGGGTTTGTAACCCCGACCCACCAGTGAGGTGAATTTGGACAAATCGTATTTATGAGACACACGCTGATTATTGCAAGACGCTTAAGTTTTGCAGCACGTGGGGCAGTAGCTCAGTTGGGAGAGTGCATCCCTCGCACGGATGAGGTCACGGGTTCAAATCCCGTCTGCTCCATAGGAAATTTTGATCTGGAATTAGATTGAAATTGTCTTTATCTTACACGGTTTATCTGATGTCGCATAACGCGAGATGACATCAAACATTTTGGTAGGATTGGCAAGCCAGAACTTGCTATACCAAAGTGCGGAGAGATGCAGGAGTTGGTTGAACTGGCATGACTGGAAATCATGTGTGCTGTTTTGCAGTACCGTGGGTTCGAATCCCACTCTCTCCGCCAGCTTTTTGTGTTTAATATCTTGGCTATGCTAAGTGGGGAGGTAGCGGTGCCCTGTATCTGCAATCCGCTATAGCAGGACTGAATCCCCAGTATGCGGCCTGTTTCTGTGGGGCCTGTCCCACGTACGTAGTGTTGAGGGTTGGGTCTTGAGCAACGAGTGCTTGTTGAACCCCGTCAGGTCCGGAAGGAAGCAGCGGTAGATGAGTTGTTCGTGTGACGCAAGGGTGCCTGACCTGAGCTAACGGCGCGGGCAACGCCTGGAGAAGCATGTCAACTCTGGGTGCATAGCCATTTTTTTTGGGCATATTATCTGGACAGACCACATCTCATTCCCAAATTGTGACACTAAAGCACAATTTGTCTTTGCTTTACATTCTCAAGCCGTACAGGAAAGGATTGCGCAATGTCTTACGAGGTTCTCGCCCAAAGATGGCGTCCGCAAAACTTCAGTGACGTTGTCGGACAGGAACACGTTACCACAACGTTGAAAAATCAGATTCTGTCTGAACGCGTCGGGCATGCCTATCTCTTTTGGGGACCTCGCGGTACCGGTAAAACCACCGTCGCGCGTATCTTTGCCAAAGCTGTTAACTGCCCTAACCGGGTTCGAGAAACCGAATTTGACACTATCCAAACTGCTGAACCTTGCAATCAATGCGTATTCTGTAACGACATCTCACAGGACCGGTCGCTTGATGTATTCGAGATGGATGCCGCCTCCAATCGCGGTATTGATACAATTCGAGACCTTCGGGAAAACGTTAAACTCTCTCCTGCTACCTGCACCTACAAAATCTATATCATAGATGAAGCGCACATGCTCTCAACAGAGGCGTTCAACGCCCTGCTTAAAACGCTTGAAGAACCACCCCCACACGTCATATTCATCATGGCAACGACCGAGCATGCCAAAATACCGAAGACAATTAGCTCTCGTTGTCAAGATTTCGATTTCCGACATCTTGAAGATGAAAAGATAATTGCACGCTTACAGTTAATTGCAAAAGAAGAAGAAATTTCAGCGGACCTGGATGTACTCACGCTCATCACCCGTCAATCTGAAGGCTGTCTACGGGATGCCGAAAATCTGTTAGAACGTCTCGTTTCATCCGCTGGCAAGGATTTGACAACGGATGCCGTTGAACAAATCATCGGACTCGGTTCGAGTGCACTGCTCCGAAAACTTACAACGGCAATTACGGAAAGAGATATTTCAAAGAGCCTGAAAACGTTAAACGACTTAACAAAACAAGGGACAGACCTGTCGCAATGCTTAGATCAACTAATCGGCTATTTTCGAGACCTACGCCTTTTAGCAATTGACGACAACTTAAGTGATCTAATTCAAAGTCCTCAATCAGATTTGTCAGAACTCAAGCAGAAGGCGGAGCAGATGTCGGTCAGCCGACTCTCGCGGATCATTAAGATATTGATGTATACCGACCGCGATATTAAACAGTATGGTTACCCACAACTCCAATTAGAGGCTGCGTTCATTCAACTTAACTCACTTGAAGAGGGCATCCCGCTTCAAGAAATTGTTGATAAATTGTCCGCCTTAGAACAGAAATTTGATGCCGCCGGGATTTCCGCACCGCCGCAACAACAATTTCCGTCTTCAGAAGTAGATCCGTCGGATAGAGAAGCTGCAACATCGCAGCCGCTTTTCCAAGCGAGTCGAAAACCCGCCAGTTCATCCGCCCCCGATTTCGGAAAAGATAAGGTGAACACACAATCTAAAGAGCAATCCGTAACTTCCGCTTCATCAGGTCTGAATGTCCCAAACCCTTCGGCAACGCCACACGGATCCCGGGACCTTGCAGACCTGCCTCTGTTTTGGGAAGGATTAAAACCAAAATTGCCTATGAAACTCAGGTACGGTTTGTTGGAAGGCTCTGTTCCCTCTGTGAACGGCACAAATGCGGTTAAAATCGCTTGTTCACCCACACATCTCTCAATGGTTACGGAAGAAGACAAGACAATCATAACTAACATTCTAACGCAGGAAATCGGCATGTCCGTGACGATTGAGTTGGTTGCGTTGGATACTGTCCCAGAATCAGCTGCTGCTCAAGATGCGACCGAGAAAGTAGAACGAAAGACACCACTCATGCGAAGAGTTGAGGCGCAAGACGATCCCCAGCTCAAAACTGCGCTTGAACTTTTTGAGGCCACAGTTTTGGAAACCCAATAATCGCCGCTTCTCAAATTGGGAAAGCGTATCTTATTAAGTAAGGAAACTTTTATGACACCAAGCATTTTGTAACAAACAGGAACGAAACACGGATGTACACGAGATCCAAAGCTGCTTGGTGATAGGACAAAAACTATGAAGATGAACGACCTGATGAAACAGGCACAACAAATGCAAAAACGGATGCTTGAAATCCGAGAAGAACTCGCAAACCGAACTGTCGAAGCAACTGTCGGAGGTGGAATGGTAACCGCTGTCGTCAATGGACAACAGGAAGTCATCTCACTCCGGATTACACCGGAAGTTGTTGACCCAGAAGATACCGAAATGCTTGAGGACCTCGTTGTCGCAGCTGTCAATGAGGCACTGCAACAATCGCAAGAATTGATGTCCGCGGAAATGAGTAAATTGACTGGCGGTCTTAAAATTCCCGGACTCCCATAAGAATGGCTGTCGGCTGTCAGCCGTCGGAAACCGTCAGCAAAGAGGTTTTCGCGCAACCAAACACCTCTTTTACTGATGGCTGATGACTGATGACTGATGGCTTTTGCCGCACAAAGAATCCATGCAAGAATACCCGAAACCGCTGGCGAAACTTATCACTGAACTCCAAAAGTTACCGACGATTGGTCAGAAGACAGCGCAACGTTTAGCGTTTTTTATGCTAAAGTTACCTGACACTGAAACCGCCCAAATCGCAGAAGCCATCGCACAGGTAAAACAACAACTCTGCTACTGCGATGTCTGTGGCACGATTACCGATACAAATCCGTGTTATATTTGTACAAACCCACGCCGCGACACCCGGATGATTTGTGTTGTTGAAGAGTCGGATGATCTTTGGGCTATTGAAAGAACTAACGGATACAAGGGGTTATATCATGTACTTGGGGGCGTACTCTCACCATTAGACGGGACCGGACCGGACGAACTCGGAATTAACACGCTCTTCCAAAGGATCAAGGAATCCTCCGCAAACAGTGAACCCGTGCAAGAGGTAATTCTTGCCACGAATTGGACAACAGAAGGACAGGCTACTGCCCTTTATCTTACACAACATCTCGAAAGGTTTGAAGTCACTGTTACTCGTATTGCTTACGGTATTCCTGTAGGTGGAGATTTGGAGTACATTGACGAGGTAACCCTTGCGAAAGCACTCGAAGGCAGGCGAAAGGCTTAGATGAGAACGCAGTGTTTCCTACTACTTTTAGTCTATCTGTATTGTGGTGTGCTGAGTATCGCATGCGCGGAACCGGATTCAAATAGCCAAAAAATAGAATTAAAAGACACCACCGATTTCAGGGCAAGCACGGCTCGCCAAGCGAATGCAACTTTTGATGCCCAACGTGCGTTTGCAGCATTGGAAAAACAGTGCGAATTCGGCCCGCGACCCCCAGGCTCAGTGGCGCATCGCGAAACACAGAATTATCTCTTTGCTGAACTTCAGAAATATGCGAACAGTGTAGCACTTCAACCGCACACGTACAAGGCAAAAACTGAAACGCTGCAGCTAAATAATATCTTGGCAGAGTTCGGACCTCCCACGGGCGAAACACTGCTACTCGCAGCACATTGGGATACGCGACCCTTCGCCGATCACGATCCAAAACCGGAAAATCGGGATATACCGATTCTCGGTGCCAATGATGGAGCCTCAGGCGTCGCTATCCTCCTTGAAATTGCCAGAGTCTTGAAAGCGCATCCGCCACCGCGACGGGTTGTTATTGTTCTTTTCGATGGTGAGGATTACGGTAGGTCTACCGACGATATGTTTATCGGCTCCCGGTTTTTTGCCAAAAACCTCGGAAAATGGAAACCAGACTACGGGATTTTGTTAGATATGGTGGGTGACAAAGATTTGACGCTCCCGATAGAACGCTACTCTTGGACTGCAAATCGCGAGTTCACTGAGGCTATATGGAATCGAGCATCAACCCTCGGTTTGGGACCTTTTCAAAAACGCTTAGGGCGCGCGATTATGGATGATCACGTTCCCTTAATCGAAGTCGGTATCCCGATGGTTGATATCATCGACTTCGATTACCCTTATTGGCATACAATTGAAGATACGGTTGATAAATGTAGCCCTAAAAGTTTAGAAGTCGTCGCGACACTCGTTATCAGCATTATTTATGACGGACTGTAGAAGCGTTATCAGTCGTCAGTAGGTATCAGTTATCGGTTATCAGTCGTCGGTTAATATCGTCTGGCGGTTACAAAGTGTGTTACTGCCACAGCACATCTCTTTAACTGAAAACTGAAAACTGAAAACTAAAAACTAAAAAAAAAATGAATACCTATCACAAACATTATGACGTTATCGTTGTCGGTGCAGGGCACGCGGGTTGCGAAGCCGCACTCGCTGCCGCGCGAATGGGCTGCGAAACGCTTATCGTCACAATCAATCTGGATACGATTGCCAAGATGTCTTGCAATCCCGCTATCGGTGGTCTCGCCAAGGGACATCTCGTTAAAGAGATAGACGCGCTCGGCGGTGAGATGGCAAAGAACATTGACAAGACAGGGATTCAATTTCGACGTTTGAATACCAAAAAAGGACCCGCGGTTCGTTCAAGCCGTGCACAAGCCGATAAAAAGGCGTATCAAGATGAAATGAAACGCGTCTTGGAAGCGCAACAAAGGCTTGACATCAAGCAAGTATTGGTTGAAGAACTCCTCGTGGAAAATGGACGGTGCATCGGGATTCTGAGTCAGACACAAACCGCTTACTTCGGAGAGACTGTAATTCTGACGACAGGTACTTTCCTAAAAGGCATCATTCACATCGGTGATGTTTCATATAGCGCAGGCAGGGCAGGCGAATCTGCAGCGGAAAAACTCTCAGACAGTTTTTTGAACCTCGGCTTTGAAATTGGGCGGCTCAAAACAGGCACACCCCCACGCGTCAATGCCCAGACGGTTGACTTCAGCGTGATGGAGATCCAACCCGGTGACGAAAACCCTCTTCCCTTCTCATTCTCAACCGAACGGATCACGCAGTCGCAACTCCCATGTTACCTCACCTATACAAATGAAAAAACACACGATGTCATTCGCGAGAATCTTCACCGGTCTGCAATGTACAGTGGTCGTATCGTAGGGATTGGTCCCCGCTATTGTCCATCAATTGAAGATAAGGTTGTCCGCTTTTCTGAAAAAACCGAGCACCAAGTCTTCGTAGAACCGGAGGGACGGGACACGGATGAAATTTACCTCAACGGTATTTCCGCGAGCCTCCCCGAAGATGTACAGGTAGAGATGGTGCATAGCATCAAAGGGTTAGAGAACGCTGAGGTTATGCGCTTCGGATACGCCGTGGAATACGATTTTGCCCCAGCGACACAACTACAACCGACGCTTGAGACTAAGAAGGTGCCAGGACTCTACTTCGCTGGACAACTCAATGGCACCACGGGGTACGAGGAAGCTGCCGCACAAGGACTGATGGCTGGTATTAATGCTGCACTAAAGGTCAAAGGCGAAAAACCGCTCGTTCTGGATAGGGCACAGGCGTATATAGCCGTGCTTATTGACGATCTCGTTACGCTCGACATCCGTGAGCCTTACCGTATGTTCACTTCACGCGCTGAATATAGATTGGCGCTGCGAGAAGACAACGCCGATTTACGGCTTACTGAAATCGGTAGGCAAATCGGGCTGGTTGATGACAACACATACCACCTATTCCAAAGCAAAGCAGCGGACATACAAGCAGAATTGAAACGGTTACAGGAGACGCTTCTTAAGCCAACCACAGCGACTCTGGAGAATTTGGAAAATATTCTCCAGACAGGCAAACTAAAACAACCGACATCGTTGGCTGACCTCTTGAAACGTCCAGAACTTCGTTATGAACATATAACACAAATCGCACCGCCCAGTGCGACATTGCCATCTGCCGTGCAGGAACAGGTTGAAATTCAGATTAAATACGATGGGTACATCCAACGGCAGCAGCAACAGATTCACCAATTTAAGAGATTGGAAAATTTCCGAATCCCAGATACATTCGACTATGCGAACGTTCAGGGGCTAAAGACGGAAGCACGAGAGAAACTTGCAAAGATTCGTCCCGCCTCTATCGGGCAAGCATCGCGACTGCCCGGCGTTTCGCCAGCCGACATCTCAATCTTGACGGTTATCCTTCATCAAAAGAGAGCATGAAAGTAGATCACGATTTGAAATTCGCTCCTACAAGTTGGTCAAGTCACACGTAATATAACAGTATCCGTTTGTTCTCGTCTAAAACCCGTTTTGGACAACGGACAAAACGGAGCAAAACCCAATATTTAAAAAATTTTGGCACAGGACAAGCACGTTTTATTAAAAGAAACTTTCAATCGGCACGGGTTTTCGTTAACCACGCATCAGGCAACACAGTTTGACAAGTATCGTGCCGAACTGCTTCGGTGGAATGCGCGTATGAACCTGACCGCAATCACAGATGAAAATGAGATTGTTTATAAGCATTTTCTTGATTCCTTAAGTGTTTTGGAGCATATAGCACTTAAAAAAGGGGACGCTGTGATTGACATCGGGACAGGTGCCGGATTCCCAGGAATCGTCCTGAAAATTTACGTGCCAGACATTCGATTAACGCTTGTTGAAGCATCAAAAAAGAAAGGGAGTTTCCTAAAATTTCTAATCCCGCAATTAAACCTTTATCAAAAGGCAAACGTTGAAGTACTCACTGAACGTGCGGAAGTTTGTGCACGAGACCCGGATCGTGTTGGTGCCTACGATTGGGTTTTCACCCGGTACGTCGCAACGCTTCGGGATTCTGCTGTGTACTGTCTGCCGTTCTTGAAACCGACAGGAAAGTGGGTGGCTTACAAACTTGGGCAGGAAAGAATAGATACTGAAATTGATGAAAGCACGACGCACCTGAGCGCGCTTGGTGGAAACATTGAAACCGTTTTCACAAACCCAAAATTCAATCGAAGTTATGTTGTGGTGCGCCGCAATAACACATGAGCACGGGAAAGATACTGTTTCGTCCGCTTAGAGCCTAACGCATAAATACGACTCTGGACACGGTACGAGCGATCATAACTATACTGGACCTTCTTAAAGTGATGGCGTTTTCTATTTATTTTATAAAGGTATTTACACAAGGCAAGGTCTCTGCTCCGTCTCTACGCTATTTATGAGTTGCAGTCAAACCAGAACACATTGGGACAAGGTGCCAAAAAACACGACATCCTAAAGAGGACAAGTCCTATGAATTTTGATACAACAATCGGAGAGGAAAACATTCCCACCCTTCATATAGAAGGCAAGATTCTTGGGAATGCCACTGATACGTTTCGCAAGGAAATGGAGATGCAGCTTCAAACGGGGCATGATAAATTAGTCGTTGACTTGACGAACGTCCCGTTAATTGACAGTAGCGCATTGGGGGCAATAGTGACGACCTTGAAGTCCTGTCAGGAATTGGGCGGAAAACTGGTGCTACTCAACCCGCAGAAGGCTGTTCAAGAAGTTTTGGAGGTGACGCACCTCTCAACCGTTATTGAGATCTATGATACGGAGGAGTCCGCGCGCGACGCTTTCATGTAACAGGAAAAATGGGACAGATCGAGGACATGCATTGCAGAACTTGGCTCAACAGAAAGCGCGTTGTCCGGCACTATTCTTGGAAACATGGAAAACAAAAATCGTACAAAGCGTTTTCGGTTTAAGGTCGGGTTACGCGGTCAACAGGTCGTGCTTTTTCTCTTAGTAGCACTCATGCCGTTGTTCGCTATTTCATTAGCGATCAAGGTGTTAGGTGAAAATGCATTAAAAGGTACTGTCGGTGAAAACCATGTACTGCTTGCACAAGAGAAACTTGCCCGTGCCGACAATGCCATCTCCGAGAAAATCGCAAAGATCGAAGCTGAACTCTCAAACATCCGAGCGGCAGTTGTGCGATCTAACACCGCTGATGGAGCAGAGGGTGTATTTTTTGACGTTTGGACGCAACTCGTTGATAGTATCCGCTTGCTTGAAACTTATGCCGGTGATAAAACAGAGGTAACCATTACAAATGCATCCGGACATGTCCTCCGATCAAACAATCCGAGACTGGAGTACTTTACACGAAGAGGCATGCCCCATCGCGTGAACAACACGACCTGGTGGCAAGGAGCGTATAACAATGGTGTAGGCTACCTATTCGCCGAAGACATCCACTATAACGCATCACGGAAAGTGCATCTACTGCCAATCGCACTTCCAATACGTACGGCTCCTAAAGCCGTCGCTGCATCAGAGGAAAATAAAACAGTCGGTGTGCTGAGAATTGTTCTGGTACTCCCCGAACTTCAAAATATAGTCGAATCCAGTCTGGACCTTGAAGAAACGCACACTATTTTAACAAATGAATCGGGGAAAATTATTGCCGCCTCATCTGAAAGCGGGTACCCCGTAGATACCTACATAGAGATGAACAACGCAGCGGAAGAGGCGATTATTGAGGCGAAAAGGGGGAATCAGGGGAAATACTACGATTATGAAGCAGAAGGTGAAACAGACAGTTTCAACGAGCCGCGTGTGTATGGTTGGGCGCGAACCCAACGCTCACCTACTGAGCCGTGGAAGGTTCGACAGAACTTCAGCAATTGGATAGTTTTTGTTTCACGACCAACTTTCTCCGCTTATGCAGGCATCGTACAATTAAACAAATATATTTTTTATGTTACCATTGTGTCAAGTTGTATCGTTGTATTTATTGCATGGTGGGCAGCACAACGGATAGCAACACCTATATTGAAAGTCGCACAAGGGGCACGTAGCATTGGGCAGGGCGAATTCGACAGCGAAATCATCGTTGACAGTGATGATGAAGTCGGCGTTCTCGCTGAAGAATTCAATGAAATGCGTCGGAATTTGAAAACCGCAGTTGACAAACTGACGCAAGAGGAGAGAAAACTTACTGCCATCGTTGATAACCTCGGTGAAGGACTGATTGTTGTTGAACCTTCGGGACGTGTGCTCTACGTCAATCCTGTAGCTGAACGGCTCCTTAATCTCGGGGAAACCGGTGACTATGAAAATTTTATTTCGCTTGATACTGAAGGCGGGACAATCCGCTGGACAAAGGTATTAGCACCAAACGAGGAAACCCAAACCGCAGACACGAGAACCGTCGGTATGAAAATTCTGTCCTCTTCGCAACGTGAGATGACACAGCATCAAACATTTATTGCGGAAGTGGATGTCAATGGACACCAGCAAAACACTGACGGCGCTCGGATACTTCGCATCATCGCAAGCCATTTTCCTGATGAGAGCAACAACATCGCTGGCACGGTCTACGTCTTTGATGACATCACGAATGAACACGAAATAGAGCAGATGAAATCGGAGTTCGTCTCTCTCGTCTCACACGAATTGCGGACACCACTGACATCCATCATCGGTTTCATTTCGCTCATACTTGATGGAAAGACTGGCGAAATTAATCAGAAACAATATGAAAGTTTGAGCCGCGCACACCGCCAATCAAAACGACTGGCTGCGCTTATCAATGATCTGCTTGACATCTCCCGAATTGAAGCCGGACGTATTGAGATGAAGCAGGAGCAGGTACAGATAGACTGGATAGCAAAACGGAGAATCGAAGAACTCCGTCCACAAGCAGATGAAAAAACTATATCTCTGCTCTTGGAGGCACCGGCGAATCTACCCGTGATGATTGGCGATGCAGACCGGATTGGACAAATTTTTATTAACCTCATCGGAAACGCTATTAAATTTACACCTGATAACGGAAAGGTGACGGTCAGAATATCAAAATCTTCACAGAACGGGGACGAAAGCAACGGTTTCCACGTTGAAGTTATCGATACAGGACCGGGTATCCCCGCTGACGAAAGAAAAAAAGTCTTTGATGAATTTAGACAACTCGGAAGTGTACAGACGCGGCAACAGGGCGGAACCGGCTTAGGGCTTTCAATTGCATCTGGAATCGTTGAAGCACACGGTGGAAAATTATGGGTGCATACCGGGGATAACGGACACGGGTGCAACTTCCAGTTTTTTATTCCGTTGGAAAAGGGCAAAAATGGCTGAAACGATTTTAGTGGTTGACGACGATCTGGATATACTCGAACTCTTAAAGATGAACTTAGAGCCGGAAGGGTACAACGTGCGTACCGCAAGCGATGGCGACAGTGCAGTGCAAAGCGCATGCACAGATCCACCCGATCTTATCCTTCTCGATGTAATGATGCCGCATAAAGACGGTTTCCAGGTCATTGAAGAACTCAAAGACATAGAGGAAACAAAAAACGTCCCTGTCATTTTAGTTACAGCGCGCGGACAAACAGAGGATAAAGTCCGCGGTTTGGATACAGGTGCTGACGATTACATTACCAAACCCTTTGACTTACGCGAGGTAACCGCACGCGTTGAAGCCGTCCTCGGTAGAACCCGACCCATTAAATATATCAATCCACTTATGCGGGCAATGGGCGAAGGGTTTAGCGAGGAAGGATTGGAACAACTCGCAGGGCATCTACAAGCCGCCGCTGCAATTCAGAAAAAATTGTTACCCGAAAAAGCACCGAATCTCGACGGCTTTGACATCGCAACATTGCTGCAAAGTTCTACATCTGTCTCTGGCGATTTCTACGACTTCATCCCACTCAGCGAGACACAGATTGGGATTGTTCTCGGAGATGTAAAGGGTAGTGGTATCCCGGCAGCACTATTGATGGTAATGATTCGGACAGCACTCCGCTTACTCTGTCATGAGGAAGACACACCTGCTGCAATCCTCAAACGGATTAATGACTTAGTGGCGCGTGATACTGAGGCGGATCTGTTCGCAACGATGATCTACGGTATATTAGACACCGCAACCGCAACCTTTACATACGCAAATGGCGGACACTGCTATCCACTTCATTGGAACAATGCTCGGAGTATAGATGTTTTAAAAACAGGAAGTATGTTGATAGGCGCATTTGAGGAAGCAACCTTCACGACCAGCACCTGTCTCCTCGCGCCTAACGATGTTCTTGTGTTCTATACGGATGGTATCACTGAAACGGCGGCGGGCGACGCGCCGGTTTCCGATGGAAATCACAGCGGGCCCAAAAATTCAGAACAGGATGACATGTGCCAAGATGCAATACTGACCGATACGTTCTACGGCGGTGATAGGCTTGCTGCCTGTCTCTCCAAAAACGCGGCACTGTCAGCATCAGCGTTATGCGAAGCGATTGTTAACGATTTAGCACACTTCAGCGGCAGTACACAAACCCATGACGATAGGGCTTTAATTGTTATAAAACGCGACGTTTAAATTAGAACGGGCATGCAATGTGGTATTGCCCGCAGAACAAACAATGAGAGATGGGACAATTCTTAATCCTGTCTTGTAGGCAGTACACACCCTTGGAAACCGTCCAAGGGTATAGAGAAGGAGCTTCAAACGTGGGCGAGAGAACTGAACAGGTTATTACGCTTTCTCTCCCAAGCTCAATGCGACATGTTTATCTACTCAAGGCTGTTGTTACTGAAATCTTGAAAGAGACAGATTTTGATGAAGACACCCAAGAGCGGATTAACCTTGCTGCCATTGAAGCGGGTACAAACGCGATCGAAGAACTCGGCGATAGAGAGGATCCAGGCAAACCAATAATTTTTCGGCTAACTCTTACTGGCGGTGAACTCACCATTTCCACTGTTGACGAGAGTGAGGAATCCACGCACAAAGAGTCCGAAACTGAACAGGTTATTACGCTTTCTCTCCCAAGCTCAATGCGACATGTTTACCTACTTGATGTCGTCGTTACTGAGATTTTGAAAGATTCGGATTTCGCTGAGGAGATCCAAGAGCAGATTAACCTTGCTGCCATTGAGGCGGGCACAAACGCGATCAAACACGGAAATAAAGAGGACCCAAGCAAAAAGGCGATTATGCAGTTCCTTCTCGATGAAGATAAATTCACAATTATCATTGAGGATGAAGGCGAGGGGTTCACACGCAAAGAAGTTGCTGACCCACTTGACCCAGAGAATTTGCTCAAAAGCAGCGGCAGAGGTTTATTCTTGATGGAAGCCTGTATGGACGCTGTTACTTACGAAGCCGACGGCACCATTATCAAAATGGTTAAATATAAGGAAGCAGCGGAGGCACAGTGATATTCGTTCCCCGATTTTCGTGGATTGAGTGACACTCAGCGCACCAGAAAATGTCTTAAGACCTATCTTATCTAATACATCCAAACCTTTTCCTCATATTGGATTCAAAATGTAAGGTATTGAATCCCTTTAAAGTGGATAAGCATGGAATCACATCTTATAATTGCGCCTTCAGGTTTGAGGTATCCCATATTTTTAAGGAATTATCATGCAAGTCAACGTTCGAAACAAAGGCAGTATTACAATCTTAGATATTGAGGGAAAAATTATTGGACCAGATGCTTTAGCTCTTAAATCCATTATTGATCAACAGATTCAGACACTGAGTAGCGAAGCAGAACATGGCGAAAATCTTAATTTAATTTTAAATATGGAGCGCGTCCAGATGATGGATAGCACCGGCTTAGGGATACTCGTCGCTGCTTATACGACTATCCGCCGGAATGACGGACGCGTGGTGCTGCTGAATCTTGGCGGCAACATCAGAAGTCTTATTGTTATGGCTAAACTGATGACAATTTTTGACTGCTATAATACAGAAGCAGAAGCCATCGGTCATTTCCTATAGGCTTAATAGTTATCAGTTTTCAGTACGATTTTTCTGCGAAAAATCTTTCAGTTGTCAGTTAACAGAAAGACTTGATGAATCAGATCATCCTCTTAACTAATAACTGACAACTGATAACTCATAACCAGTACCCAAAAAATATGGAAACAAGCATCTCTACTGACACAGAACAGAGCATCAATTTATGGCATAAATGCACAGGGTGCAAGGAAGTTGTTTTCAGAGGCGAACTCGAACGGAACCTCTATACTTGCTCACACTGCGGCGCGCTGTTTCCTTTACTCGCCGAGAAACGTCTCGAATACCTGTTGGATGATCTGTCAGTCACAAAAATCAGTTCAACCAACGCTGCTGGCTTTACTGCCGAAGGGACGATTTCAGAGTATCCGGCGTGTCTCTTCATCGCTGATATAGATGTGATTCCCGCAGAGATTAATGTGTCCCTGCTGCTGGCGGCCATTGAAAACGCCTTACACAAACGAATTCCACTGATCACGATCATCGCGTGCCAACCGGAGGGATATGAAGATACATTAAAAGAAACCCCCTATTTAACAATGCAAATGGAACAACTCGCGGAGGCTTCGCTACCGCATATCACAGTTATGACTGAAACGGAGGTGTACCCACTCGCGACGCATCTCCCTATTGGCGAATTGGTTATCGCGGAAGGGACAGCGACCATCAAAAAACCGACACTGCCGAATCTACAACCCGCACTACATGCCCCGGAAGAACAACTGATTACGCAGGCACCTACATTAAAAACAGGCATAGAACCTGATATAAGCGTTGATTGCTATGTCCCGCGCGAGGAGCTCCCAAACGTATTAGGGCTATTTCTAAAATTTTTCTCGCCATAGTTGATTGACACCACACCACCTACAATTTACGGGTAAAAATGGAACAAGACGTTTCGAGCGACGTTATGAGAACGTTCAGAACTCTCGACAAAAAATCCAATCGCACCGCTTTCATCACACAGAAGTTTGAAGAGATCTTCAGTGGACCCCCTACGTTCATCGCATCCGCCCCGGGCAGAGTAAACCTTATCGGTGAGCATACTGATTACAACGACGGTTATGTGTTTCCTGTCGCGATCAATAAATATCTTAACATCGCTGCGCGTCAACGATCTGACCGGCGTGTCACGCTATACGCGCTGGATGTAGACGACTCTTGGGAATTTTGCCTTGACACGTTGAGTGCCATACCGCCACAGGCTCCCGCTTGGAGTCATTATCTCATCGGTGTTGCATCTGTCCTTCAAGCATCCAGGAGAGAAATCGCTGGGATAGATGCACTCATCACAGGGGATGTGCCAATTGGCGCAGGGTTAAGTTCTTCAGCCGCGCTTTCAGTCGCTGCGGCATTTGCTTTTTTAGCCGCGGGTTCTGAACTTGAAACAGTAGAATTGGAGGATAACAAAAAAGACCTCGCAGCGTTGTGCCAACGCGTAGAACATGAATTTGCTGGCGTTAAGTGTGGTATCATGGATCAGACGATTTCGCTGTTAGGACAAGAAAACCACGCACTGTTCCTTGATTGTCGTTCGCTTGAATATGAGCATGTTCCGCTCAATTTGGCAGCGCACGCTATCGCGATTTGCAACACAAAAATAAAACGCGAACTCGCTGCCTCTGAATACAACAAACGGCGCGCGGAATGTGAAAGAGGTGTAGATATTCTGAGTCGGTGGATACCCGGTATCTCCTCGCTGCGTGATATCGCGCTAACGGATTTCAAAAAACATGAAGAAGAATTACCGGCATTAACACAAAAAAGATGCAGGTATGTAATTGAGGAAAATGCACGCGTATTAGATGCGGTTTCCGTGCTTAAGGGACGCAGCCAAAGCACATCGGATAAAACAGATGAATCGCTTGGACAATTTGGGAGTCTAATGAACGCCTCACATAACGGGCTGCGTGACGATTACGAAGTCAGCTGCAAGGAGTTAGATCTACTCACGGACATCGCACGTAGCATCACTGGAGTAATCCGGAGTCGTATGACAGGCGCAGGGTTTGGTGGATGCACAGTCAGTATTGTTCATCGAGACGCTTTGGAGACATTCCAGACCCGTGTAACAACGGAATACCACAAACAGACCGGCATTGAACCTGAAATTTATCTCTGTAATGTCAGTGACGGCGCACAAGTTTTTCGGAGTTCGGAGTTATTTTGACAACTTATATCGAAAAAACGGAACATAGTATCGGCGTTGACCTTGGCGGAACAGATATCAAGGCTGGATTGGTTTCATCGGTAGGAGATATTTCTTGTCGCGTGGTAGTCCCGACAGACGTAGAGACAGGCGGTCCCAAGATAGTTGCATCGCGGATTGCAGAAGCCGTTCGCCAAGTCCTTGTGAAAGCAGAAACTCATGGTATCCACGGCACATCAAAGTCCGACTCGGCACAGAAATCTACGTTAAGCAGCACCAGAGAATTTGAAACAGACAATGACGCATGCGAAATTGGCGTTGGACTCGGTTCACCGGGACTTATCATCGCTGAAACAGGGGTCGTCCACTTTTCGCCGAACTTTCCGGGGTGGAGCGATATCCCTCTTGTTACTTATGTAAACGCAGAACTGGCGAAACTACAGCCCTCACAGACCCATAAAAAGTATAAGCCGATACTGCGCGGCATGGACAACGATGTGAATGCAATGACTTTAGGTGAACTTCATCATGGGGCAGGTGTCGGATATAATAACCTTGTCGCGTTGACGCTCGGCACTGGTGTAGGTGGCGGTGTGGTGATTGATGGCGAAGTTTATCACGGGAGCCAAAACACTGCCGGGGAATTAGGGCATACTGTCGTTGAACCCAATGGACGTTATTGTGGTTGTGGTAATCAGGGGTGTCTTGAGGCTTATGCGGGTGCGAAAAACATTGTTGAACGTATCCAAGAGAAGATAGCAACTGGACGCAGTACAACTTTAGCCGCCGCAGCGACTGCTGGAACAGCCTTAACACCACGGATGATAGCGGAAGCCGCTCAAGCAGGTGATGAACTCGCAATTGAGATGTTTGCTGAAACAGGGCGGTATATAGGCATTGCCCTCACCTCAATAGCACATATTCTCAATCCTCAAATCGCTATTATCGGTGGTGGCATCGCGGAAGCTGGCGAAAAACTGCTGTTTGAACCTATCCGGACTGAACTCTCTAAACGTGCGATGGATATACCGGCGCAGATGACAATTGTGAAGGCACACCTCGGAAATGATGCTGGTATTGTAGGTGCTGCGATGCTTGCCTTTGAAGGTGAGAAGCCAGCGTTTTAAAACGTAACCTGCAGGTTTCCTGTCCTGAGATGCGCGCGTTGCCGGGACCTGCTGCAGAAAACTTGTAGGCGCGCCGTGGAGAATATCAATGAAAAATAAGACAAATCGGCTGAAAACTTTAGACACCAGGCAAAACTGCCATCCCGACGAAGACCCGGTTGATCGGGAAATTGTCGAGCTGCCTCGCGTGTCTGTCTTACAAATTTTAGCGGCACTCTGTTTAGCGTTAATTCCGTTAAGTTGTGCCAAGGTGCCAGATTTCATTAAAGACACCTTCCAGCCAGAACTGATTGTCCCTGTCTTTGATCCAGATGCTCATATCATGCCCCAGACAGGCACCGTCGGTTATCTCAGAAACGGTATCAAGGTAATGGTGGTACCGCTCAATGATGTGAAGGCAGTTGATGCGTTCGGTGTCTTTATCTATAACGGGACCAACCATTGGGTCTCTTTCAAAAAGAAGGATTGCCAGATGCTTGATGGCACCGGCAACGTTACAAAACCCATTGACAAATCGCAGCAATCCTTTTATCTGAAGAAGAATTTTAGACCGAATCTGCCACCTGAATTTGCGGCAGAAGTCTTCCGATGGGACAAGTCCATCAGAATACAAGGGGCCCCAGCAGTCCTGCCTCGAGCAGACATTGAAAGCACAACGGTGATGCCGAAGCAATACGCGAGATTTTTCCTCTACTTCCGCAAACGAAGTATTAAGTATAGCAGCCTACGCATCATTGTGCCGAGAGTCACAAGTGATTTCAATAATCAACAAACGACATTCGTTTTCAAATTTAAGGTACAACGCGGCTAATCTGAGTATCCCGCTTACCAGTTACCAGGTACCAGTTACCAGTTACCAGAAGGGAAGCTTCTTTACTGGTTACCGGTTACTGGCTACTGTTAACTACTCCTTCTGTGTGCTTCTCATCGTCCTTTGTTTGGGTTGTGCGCTACCTGAAAGTGAAATTGCGCAGCCGGGGTCCCCACCTGTTACTGGGAAGGGGCAGATTGAAATTCTCCCATCGAACCGTGAACGCACACCGCTTCCTATCGTCGGTATTCGCTACGTTAAAACCCTTGGCACCGCTGGACAAGGCGCAGGTGAATTTCAGATGCCCTTGGGACTCGCAATAGATGAATCAGATAGGCTCTACATCGCCGATGCAGGGAACAACCGAGTACAAGTTATTGATGCCACTGGAAATTACATCACGGAATTCGGAGGACGCGGGTGGCAGACAGGCGAGTTTGATCATCCATCAGACATAGCCTTGAGTTTCCAGCGGAGTTACCGACACCTCTATGTCGCAGACACACGGAACAATCGGGTACAATACTGCAATGTCATTGATCAAATTTTTTATCCGCTCAGTCAGCGTATTGAAGGCACCCTGTTAGACCAACCCGAAGGCATCGGTATTGGACGCAATGGCGAGGTGTATGTTGTGGACACCGGTAATCATCGCTGGATTGAATTCAACGTGGCGGGGGTACCAGTTGTCGCACGAGGCAGCTTCGGGAGCGGTACGGAACAATTCTGGAATCCTACAGACCTCGGTGTTGATACCCACGGGAATGTTTACGTCGTTGATACAGGTAACCATCTCATCAAAAAATACGACTTCAGCGGCAATCCTATCAGTGCTTGGGGGGGTGAAGGAGACGGGCTCGGGCAGCTGCGGGAACCGAAGTGCATCGTCTTAGACGATTGGAATTATCTTTACATAACCGACAGCGGTAATCGGCGTATCCAAGTCTTCGCACCTGATGGCAAGAGCATCACAGAATTTAGCACCCCTACGCTCCTTGAACCCATAGGCATCGCAGTCTCAAAAAGTGGACGCGTCTTCGTGAGCGATGCGGAAGCGAATAACATAAAGGTATTCCAAGTCTTCCGTAAAAAATAGTTACCGGAGGAATGGTCATCGGTTATCAGTTATCGGTCATCAGCTAAAGAGGTTTTGACGCACTCAAGCCATCTCTTAACTGAAAACTGAAAACTGAAAACTGAAAACTGTTAATGCATATCCGACTCTTTTTCCTCGTTCCACTCTGTTTGTGTCTGCTACCGTGTCCCCGAAGTACGGCACAAGAATCCCCTGATGACCAAACGAAAACCCTCGAACTTCCCACCTTTTCTGTTCTCCAGAAAACGGAGTCCTTTGAACTGAAAACCGATGCGCAGGAATTTACGGTGAAGTACCCACCGATTCTCCCAAACAGTGAACAGTTAGTAGCAGCGAACGGAAAAGTCCTTGTCCGAAATGTAGACTATCAAATTGATTTCTATCCCGGAAAGATCACTGTAGTAAAGCGGGATGCTATTACCGACCCCTACAGATTAAAGATAACCTATCGCACACTGCCTTTCGCAATAAAAGAGGTCTATAAACGCGACCTTTACGGTGAACAAAATCCGAATAGCAACCAGCAGTTAACGATCAGCAGTCAGCAAGAGGACTCTGGTTTATCAGGCAACCTCTCTGCTGATAGTTTCCAACAGTCCCCAATAGATGATAGCCAAACATCACAATTAGAAGTATCCGGTAGCCAAACATTCGGTATCTCAGTTGGAAGCGGGCGTGACGTAACGCCGAATCAGGAACTGCGTGTTAATGTAGAGGGTAATGTCTCGGAGAATATCAGTATCCTCGCGCTATTATCCGACCAAGATTTACCAATTCAACCCGAAGGTACAACCGAGAATATACAAGACATCGATCAGAAGTTGGTGCGTATCACGCATCCGAACATGAGAGGCACATTAGGCGACTTTGAGGGATCACTCGGTGCCTCGGAGTTTATCTTTTTTCCACGGGCACTTGAAGGTGTACAAGTCGAAGGCGACTTCAAATGGGGAAAATTTCATCTCATTCCGAGTGCTATCCCGAAAGGACAGTCTACGAGTTTAGTCCTGCGCGGAGAGGAAGGCCGTAGCGAATATCGACTCACAGTCGATGGGCAATACGTCATTGTGAAAGCGGGCAGTGAAATCGTCTGGTTGAATGGCGAACGGATGCGGCGCGGTGAGAACAACGATTACGTCATCCGAGAATATGGGGATCCGATCATCGAATTCAACAGCAAACACCTGATAACCAGCAACGACACGATTCGGATTGACTTTGAATATATCCCTGAAGAACGGGCATATCAACAGAATCTTTACGGACTCAGCAGTGTCTTCACACTGCCCGGAGAACGGATAACCCTCGGTGCCTCCTATGCCGTTGAGGCGGACCTAAACCAACCCGAACAGGCTTTAATCCAAATTACAGACGCGGACCTGGAGGCTCTGCGCCAAAATATCCTTGATCCAGAGGAAAACGGATCGCTGCTCACGGCACCGCAGAAACATACGGTCTGGGGTGTAGAAAGTCGCGTGAATATCACCGAAAAAGCGTGGGTTGAAGGTGAACTCGCCTACAGCAATCTTGATAAAAATACCTATTCCACCGTAGACCGTAAAGAGGTGAGTCAGGCGTGGAAACTGATAGGTTCTGCAGACTGGGATTTCGCTACATGGACGGAGAAGCTCCAACCTAAACTGAACACAAATCTTGACATACGGGCAATGGATGCCGATTTTGTGCCTGTCGGGGCATCAAGTAGTAACCGTTCCCGTTCCCGTTATGAAACGCAATACGCTAAAGAGGGTTTTGATGATGCGTTTCTTTTTGATAGTGCTGGACGCTCACAAATTTCCCGAGATGAAAGAGCCGCGAACTTTGACATCCGATTGATACCGACGGATTGGTTAGCCGTTGATGCCGGAGTCGGTCGGACCGAAGAGAAGGAACCACAACGCCTCGGAACCGTTCAGGAGGCGACGGACACCATAGGCGAAACAGAGGTGTTGTCTACCACAAACGCAACTATCCGTGATAATTTCAATTGGGGAATAGATTTTAATCGGCGTTCAGGCAGTGGAAGTGTAATCTCTACCCGCATACAAGAAAACGCGCGTACAGACGGACAAGCGAGAGAGGCTACAGCACCAGAAAAAGTACCGTCTAAGGGCGCGCAGTTGCTGAGGAAGTTACCGAATTTCCGTTGGGATGATTATCGGAGCAGTTCGCGGGTGGAGAGTGAAGATTCAACACGGACGCAGTCACAACGAAAGTCGCGACAGGAAGGCAACCTCTCCTATCCGCTCGGTCCCTTCAGAATTATTGGGACATTGGGCAGGTTGGAATCGAACGAGGCACGCAACGCTACACTCAACCGAAAACGGAATCGTGCGATCGGACGTGTCAATCTCGTTGAATTCAGCTGGGTGGCCGTCAACACCAGTTACGAACTTGAGGAGGCTTATGCGAAAGAACCGTTGCTCACTGTGGACGACGCACCGATCGGTCTCTCCGATTGGCAGCGAAGCACTACGGCGCGAACCTGGAAAGTCGGTCTCTTTTCACAACAGAAATCTTTTCTCAGCGGTGGCGTGAATCTGACAGCCAACTTGGCGCGTCGGATGCTGAAGGCACATACGGATATCGGTGCGAACACAACAACGCAACTTGCCGATATCAACCTTCAGTTGACACCATTCAGTCGCGCAATTGACATAGAACTCACCTACGAATTAGATAAAAAATTGACAAGCCAGCGGCATGAAGTCTATACCAACATTCATCCACACACGGGTGTTTTACTGCAACCCGGCGAAGGCTATTACGTGAAGTTGGACGATCTGCACTACGTAGAGGATCCCGAGGAAGGCACTTACATCAAAATCTACCAAAATGTCGGTGATAAACCGACAACGGCGGTAGATGCCGAATTCCGTCTCCGTTTTCAACCACGTCAGTATTTCGCACGGCGTGCCAGAGCGCGCCAACAGCAGCAACGTGAATCAATGTTGAAACGTGATAGTTTGCGTCCAACGCTAAATAGCCGTCAGCCCTCAGTAGTCAGCAGTCAGCAAGAGGACTCTGGTTCATCAGATTCCTCTTCTACTGAAAGCCGACAGCCGATGGCTGACCGCCCTCTTTCTGACAGCCGAAAGCCGACAGCCAATGGCTATTTAGAATGGTTTTTGAGCGCGCTCAGAGGTCAAGTGCGGTTGTGGTTAACCGAGGAACAGGAGGTAGAAGATGCAGTATCTCTGTATCTGCTCCAAAGTTTACAAGGCGCGGATACGCTTTTCGGGCGGTTGAACCAGCACCACCGACTTGAGTTTTCACCCTCACCGGCGTTCAGCCTTGAGTTCAACCTCCGCACTGGCGAGACACTTAACAAGCGGATTAATAACCAGGAACGTCACAGACTGCATAACACTTGGGATGTTGGTTTCTCTGTGAATCCTACGAAACGCCTGTCTGTCGGCGCAAATTGGGAACAACGTCGGGAAAACGAAAAATATAGCCAATTCAGCGAGGCACGCGCGCAGGGAACCGATCCTACCGAGGCGATGGGGAATCCTCCCCCTACACCTATATCAGACCTCCGTCAGCTTGAGCAGATAACTGAATTGAACCTCCGATACGAGTTGAGTAATACGCTGCGATGGAGCGGTATCGGTGGCTATAAACAGACAACCGACGAGGAGCAGCTTGACGAGGAACCTGAAGCCAAGACACGCACCTTTTCTTATGAAAACCGTATCACGTATAGTCTCATCGGCAAGGGACGCATTGATTTCAACTATAAACTCGGCTATGGTAAGAGTAGCGGCAGTATCCCGTTCGCACAATACACTTTCTACGAAGGCATCAGCCACGAAATTCGCACAACGGCGGATTACAGATTACGAAAATTCACCGATCTGTTGTTTCGACTCAATTACCGTTTACTCTCCACAAAACAGCGCAAACCCGAACACCGCTTAGAGATGACCGTCAGTGCGGAACTTTAACGTGATTCGATGATAGCCTCATCCCAATCCCACAAAAAGATTGTGCCATCCTGCGCCGTGCTAACCAACATTTTCCCATCAGGCGAAAATTTCAACGTCTCCACTTCCTGTGTATGTCCATCAAGCGCAGCGATTCTGTCTCCAGTTTTGACATCCCATAATTGGATTGTCCCGCTATGTCCACTGACGAGAATTGCGCCATCCGGTGAAAACACCAACACTCTTGGATAATCATGGTGTGTCACCCGACCTCGTTTATACACGGTGCTAACCGAAAAAATTTTATGACCGGTACGCACGTCCCATAAATGGAGTTGACTCGGCGTACCCGCAGCGAGCAAGGCGCGGTCTGGTGAAAACGCCACTGCCGAAATATGCCCCAGATTCTCTTGTTCCGTCGGTTCTGCAAAGACAGCCAAAGCTTCACCGGTCGCAACGTCCCACATTCGGATTTCTCCTTCTGTAGTTCCACTCACAAGCCATCTACCATCTGGCGAAAACGCCACTGCCAAAACCGTTGGCATATTGTGGTGAAAGCCGAGGGGTAGGTCATCATGAATCGGAATGACCAATTCATCGCCTGTTTCCGTATTCCATAAGCGAATGGCACCACTCGAAGTAATCGCCACCGTTTTAGTTCTATCGTCAGGAGAAAAGGTAAGTTCTCTGGCATGTTTCTGCCAAGTTGCGAGTTCGTCTCCTGTCGATACATCCGTCAACCGAGTTAGATTATCTGGCTTCGTAGTAGCGAACCCAGTAGGAAACCCACCGAAAACTATCGTACCATCTGCTGCTGCACTGACAAGTTTCGTGCCATCCGGCGAAAACGCCACTGCTGAATACCAATCCCGATGTCCGCTATTTTGGACAGTGGACTTTTGCGCTGTTTCCACATCCCAAAAGGTAATTTCACCGTTAAACGCCGCGCTGACAAGTGTGGAACTGTCCTGAAAGAAGGTCGTCGCTTTTATTAATTGTGTGTGTCCAGTGATCAGGGTATTTGCTGGAGCCCCAGTTGCTGTCTGCCAAAATCGGAGTGTGCCGTCCGTACTCCCGCTTACGAGTGTACGACCATCGGGTGAAAATGCTAACGCTGTAATACCGTTGATGTGTCCAGAGAGTGTCGCGAGGGGTTCGCCAGTGGTGGTGTCCCACAATTGCACAGTTTTATCGGTACTGCCGCTGGCAAGCATTTTTCCATCGGGTGAAAACGCCAGCACATTTGTCGGTCCAGTATGTTTCTGCAGCGTCATCGAATCCCTGTCACCAGTAGTATCCCACAATCGGACTGTCGTATCTGTGCTGCCACTGGCGAGTTTCGTGCCATCCGGCGAAAACGCCACTGCTAACACCCAATTTCTTTTGAACATGCGATGCACAGGTTTATCTAACGGCTGAGGCGGCAAATCTACGTGCCCTCTGAGCGTCGATAACTTTTTACGGGTTGCTACGTCCCATAACTGGATCATCCCACTCTGTTTTCCAATCGCGATTTTATCGCTCGTCATGGCGTAAACACCATTAAAATCCTCAGAACTAAAGAGACCGATCCCGAATAGTCCGGTTTTAAGGTGTTTTGTTTCCCCTTTCCCGTTCTCAATATTCAATCGCGTAATTGCAGCATGCCCCGAACGACTCAAACCGATAAGCGTTTTTCCATCTGAAGAGAATCGCAATACGGAAGCATCCCCATACAAGTCAATAAACGGCACTTCGCGCTCGGTAGCGATCTCCCACAATTGGATGAGCGTCTCTTTAGAAGAAATACTAAGGAAACGGCCATCAGGTGAAAATCTAAGAGCTTCACACATGCCGCCGGCAAACAAAGATTTCTCTTCGCCTGTTTCCATATCGTACAGCCACACCCCGATGTTACTACCCACTGCAAGTAGGGTTCCATCCGGTGAAAACTGGATTGTGGTAATCCCACCTTTTCCGAAGCGCGCTTTTGCCGCTTTGGGCAGCTTCCAATGGGCGTAGTTTTTAACTGTCTCATCTGATTCTACTTCTGCAACCGATGCTGAAACGTCGTTAGGCTGCTGGCTGGCGGTATCCCCCTCGTTCGGTGTGCTAACACTCCCAAGTTGCGTCCGAATATCGGGTTTGGCTTCGAGGCTCAGCACAACGGGTGCCTCAATGAGTTCAACTGTCATCTCTGATGGCGCGTCGAAACTATACGGCTTTTGGAAACGCGACAGGTGTTGATGGTTTCCGATACCTAACATCAAAAAGATGACTGCTACTGTAGAAATACCTATTGCCCACGGTACCAACGGCTTACCACCAGACGGCGCAATCGGTTTTAGACGCGAAACCTCGCGCATGATATTCTCTGTAAGGTTTGGTGTAATTTGGAAATGCTCTAAAGCATCGCGTATCATGGATTCCTCCTTCTTTAAGCGGCGGCGCGCACGATAGAGCCGATTCTTAATCGCAGCCACCGAGACCCCTAAAAACTCGCTGATCTCCTCATGTGTCATTTCGCCGAAGTAATAGAGCGTAATGACTGTCCGTTCACTCTCCTGAAGTTTTCCAAGCAGCTTTTTGACGGCTTCGCGCTGTGATTCTGCCACTGTCCGCTCGTTTTCCTCAATGACATACCCAGAATACGTCGCTTTTTCTAATTGGGCGCTGCTTGTATTTTCCAAGGACTGTGTCCATAGACGTTTCTTGCGGAGCCACATCTTGCAGTAATTTGCCGCTATCACATAGAGCCAGCTCGCGAAACGCTGCGGTTCCTTCAGCGTCGAGAGACTCTGATACGCTTTCAGGAACGTATCCTGTGTGATATCTTCGGCGATGTGGAAATCCCCGATCTTCCGCCATGCCAACGCGTGCACCGGCTTTTGATATTTTCTCACAAGCGCGGAGAACGCAGCATCATCGCCATCAAGCACACGTTGGATGAGTTGCGTATCGTCACTTTTCATTGGACACCTCTAAAAGGAAATGTTCATCATTTCATATCAACATATAGTGATGCGACTTGAGATAAAAAAGTCTCATAATTCTGAAAACTTTTGATATTAGGGCTTACGCATTTTCTCTTAAAGTCCCCCTACCCCCCTGATAAGGGGGGATATGGGGGGTTGGGGGATTTAGGGGGTTAAATCAGTAAAATATACCGTTTCCCCATTCAATTTGCGTAAGTCCTGGATATGCAAGTTTCGCCGAAAAGATATGGACCCATGTAAAGAGGCTTGAGATTCTGTTCTGTTGTAAAAAGAGGTAAGGAGGACTTGTCGTTGCTTCTTTCTATTAGTAGAATTATAGCACAAATTTAGCGATAGAAGAAGCGTAATAGAAATGAAGAAGATGGAAAACATATCCGTAGGGATTCAGGGGCTGCCCTAAATCCCTACAGAGAGGCAGCCCCTGGGGCATATTGCAGGTAGGTAATTTGCTATGTTCCAAGATAAGTTGTCCCTGCCAATGTCGAGGGGCATTAATCTCCCGCTTCATTGGCTGCAGGATCTTCATCACTAACATCGGCTTTGAGGTTATACCCCATTACAGGTTCATCCGTTAAGATACCCAGTCTTTTGTATCGCTCTTTGTCCTTTTTCCACGATTTTAACCTCGCCTTTGCTTCAGGAGACGGATAGAGATGGGCTTCTGCAGTATAAAGCGCTATCGCTTCATCAACGTTGAGTCCGATGCCGTATCGGAATTTTTGATTCAACCGGATATAGGTACGGACTTCTGGAATATCTCCGAACTTCCTGACAAGCGGGTTGTGCGGACTCGGATTGTCCGGATCATCCTTGAACGGATGGAACCCGGGAATGAAATCTTCTTTGGCGGACTCCTGTTTTTTACCGACGGGTGTTGTGTTTTGGAGGGACTCATTGACATGCCTCACACCGCAACTGGATAGCAAAGTAATGAGAATAAAAAGTCCGAGTAAAGTCTTCATATTCATTAGAACGCTCCTTTATTTTATAAGGCGGCAACCCCTTGCAACCCGCGGGCAGTTACCACCTCTACAATCTATTTCACCATTATTCGCTTTTAGGTGAATCCGCGAGGAGTTCATCCCAATCCCACAAGAGAATTGTACCATCTTCTCCTGTGCTGACGAGCGTTTGACCATCCGGTGAAAATGCTAACGTGTTTACGTCTTGCGTATGCCCATCAAGCACAGCGATTTTGTCTCCCGTCGTAACATCCCATAATTGGATTGCCCCCATGTGAAGCCCATTAACAAGCACCGTGCCATCCGGCGAAAATACCAACGGTTCGGCAGCACCACCAAAAGGCTTGTCGCCTCGCCTATGTTCAGTGTTAACCGATAACAATTTATTCGCCGTATCCACCTCCCATAAATGGATGTGACCACGTATTCCAGCGGCGAGCAAGGTGCCGTCTGGCGAGAATGCTACTGCCAAAATACGCCCCAGATCCTCTTGTTCCGTCGGCTCTGCAAAGACAGTCAAGGCTCCACCGGTCACAACGTCCCACATTTGGATTTTCCCTTTATCAGATCCACTTACAAGCCATGTACCATGTGGTGAAAATGCCAATGCTAAAATTCTGGGGATATTGCGAGGAATACCTGCACTCAGGTCAGCGAGAGGTATCGCCTGTTCATCACCGGTTCTTGTATTCCACAAGCGGATTTCACCAAGACCCGTAAACGCCACCGTTTCGCCATCAGGAGAAAAGGTCAGTTTATTGGCTCCCATCCTATATTGCAAGGTTGCCAGTTCATCACCTGTCTTTACATCCGTCAGGCGAATTAAATGATCTGCTGGCTGCCAAGTAGAAATCCCTGCCCCGAAGACAGTAGTCCCTTCAACTCTTACACTAACGAGTTTTGTGCCATCCGGTGAAAACGCTAAAGTCGATAACCAGTCCTGATGCCCTGAGGTTTGGACAGTGGACTTTTGTGATGTTTTCGCATCCCAAAAGGTAATTTCACCATTAAATGCCACACTTGCAAGGGTGGAATTATCCTCAAAGAAAGTCGCTGCCTTCATTAACTGTGTGTGTCCAGTGATAGAATCAGCCAACGGGGCCCTAGTTTGTGTATTCCAGAACCGGACCATGCCATCTGCGCTGCCGCTCACAAGCGTGGTACCATCCGGCGAAAACCCCAATGCAGTAATACCGTTGATATGTCCAGTAAATGTCGCGAGGCGTTCTCCCGTGGTGGTATCCCACAATTGCACCGTTTTATCAGTACTCCCACTGGCAAGCATTTTTCCGTCCGGCGAAAACGCTAACGCGTTTGTCCAACCCGTATGTTTTTCGAGTGTCATCCATTTGTCCTCGTCGGTGAGATCCCATAGTCGCACTGTCTTATCTGTGCTTCCGCTCGCAAGGTACGTGCCATCGGGTGAAAACGCCACCGCTAAAACCCGATTTTTAAACCGTGCCGGAGGCAAAGGTTTATCCAGCGGCTGAACCGACAAATCCATATGTCCTCTGAGGGTGGGCAACGCTTTGTAAGCCGTTATGTCCCATAATTCGATCTTCCCATCCGTTCTCCCATTCGCAACTTTATCGTCTGTAATTGCGCAGACTCCTATTTCATCAAACATGTCAGATGGTTCACCACGCTTGAAAAACTTTGAAGTCATCTCTTTAGTTTCAATATTCAAACTGATGATAAACTGGCCGCCACTACCCAGACTGACAAGCGTTTTCCCATCTGAAGAAAACCGTAAGGCTAAAGCAGTATCATACACATCAGGAAATAAGACTTCCCGTCCGGTCGCTATCTCCCACAATTGGACTTTCGACCCATCAAAATGTCCGACACTATTGGCAAGGAAACGACCATCCGGCGAAAAAGCAAGGAATCGGCACGCGCCCCTAAACAGGGACTTCTCTTCACCTGTCTCCACATCGTACAGCCATATACCGATGTTACTCCCGACCGCGAGTTGTGTGCCGTCCGGTGAAAACTGGATCGCATTAATACCACCTTTTCCAAAACGCGCTTTCGCCACTTTGGGCAACGCCCATTGAGAATAGTCTTTAACGATCTCTTCTGATTGTGCGTCTGCAACCGATGCTGAAACTTCATCAGGCTGTCGATTAGAGGCGTTGCTTTTGCTTGGCGTATTGACATTTCCCAGCTGCGTCCGAACATCTGGCTTGGATTCAAGGTTTAGCACAACCGGTGCTTCAATGAGCTCAACTGTCATCTCAGCTGCAGCATCAAAACTATATGGCTTTTGGAAGCGTGACAAGTATTGACCGCCGACACCTAACATCAAAAACACGACGACTAATGTGGAAACACCCACTGCCCACGGCACTAAAGGTTTACTACCGGACGGGGTAACGGGTTTCAGACGTGAGATTTCTTGCATGATGTTGTCCGTAAGACTCGGTGTAATTTGGAAATGGTCGAGTGCTTCTCTAATCATCGGTTCCTCCTCTTTTAAACGGTGCCGCGCACGCCTCAGACGACTTTTAATAGTGCTCGCCGATACACCTAAAAATCGACTAATCTCTTCAACTTTCATCTCACCAAAGTAGTAGAGTGTCATCACTGTACGTTCACTCTCCTGTAACTTCGCAAGCAGCCTTTTAACAACTTCGCGCTGTACCTCAACTGCGGTTCTACTCCGTTCTTCAGTAACGTGTCTGGAATAAGCATCTTCCTGTATCATCGTTGCCTCTGTGCCCTCCAACGGTTGTGTTTGTATTCGTTTTTTGCGGAGCCATGTAGCACATAGGTTTGCTGTAATCACATAGATCCACCCAGAAAACTGGTGCGGATCTTTCAGCGTATGAAGTCTCTGATACACTTTCAGAAAAGTGTCCTGGGTGATGTCCTCAGCAATATGGAAATCTCCGATCTTTCGCCAAGCGAGCGCGTGAACCGGTTTTTGATATTTATTCACCAGTTCCGCAAAAGCCGTCTCATCGCCAGTGAGAACTCGTCGAATAATTGCAACATCGTCATTTTTCATGAGGCACCTCCAAAAAGTGAAAGTTGATTAATGACATATTAACTATAGTGACGCAAGATAGTACAAAATGGTTGCTTAATAAAAAAAAAAGAGGATTTTGAAGAAAAAGAGAGAGATGGCGGTAGGAAGGCAGGTGTATGTGATCTGAAAAGAAGGGCGTTTTACAAGAAATTGGAGGTTTGAATAGATGCGGATACGGAGGCAATCACCTGCAACCCACAGATAATTGCCTCCTCAACAATCTATTTCACCATTATTCGCTTTCAGATGAACCCTTGAGGATTTCATTCCAATCCCACAAGAGAATTGTACCATCTGTGGCAGCACTAACGAGCATTGTCCCATCCGATGAAAACGCTAACGTGTTTACGCCTTTCGTATGCCCATCAAGCGCAGCGATTTTCTCTCCCGTCTTAACGCCCCACAATTGGATTGCACCGGTGTCAAACCCGCTAACAAGCACCTCGCCATCCGGCGAAAATACCAACAGTTCCAACAGTTCGGTAGAATCAGTAGAGGGCCTGTCTCGCCTATGCCCAGTCCTAATGGGGAAAAGCTCATTAGCCGTATCCACTTTCCATAAATGGATGTGACTAAGTGTTCCGGCGGCCAGCAAGGCACCGTCTGGCGAAAATGCCAATGCCCGAGCTCTCAGTGCTCTCCACTTTGCAAAGGTAACCAGTGCCGCCCCGGTCGCAACGTCCCACATTTGGATGTCTCCTTTTGAAGTACTACTGACGAGCCGTTTACTATCTGGCGAAAACGCCAATGCCCAAACCCAGGGTATATTGCGAAAACCAGCACTCAGATCAGCGAGAGGTATTGCCACTTCATCACCCGTTTCCGTGTTCCACAAGCGAATTTCACCCGGACCCCTAAATGCAACCGTTTTGCCATCAGGAGAAAAGGTCAGTTTTTCGGCTCCCATAGTATAGTGCAAGGTTGCCAGTTCACGCCCTGTCTTTACATCCGTCAGGTGAATAAAATGATTTGCCCAATAAGAACCAACAGGCTGGCCGAAATTTGTGCCTGCCCCAAAGATCGGAGTCCCTTCTTCTACGCCTAAACTAACGAGTTTTGTGCCATCGGGTGAAAATGCTAAAGTTACGAACCAATCCCGATGTTCCGTATTGTGGACAGTGGATTTTTTCGATGTTTTCACATCCCACAAGGTAATTACACCATTAAACGCCGCACTCACCAGTAGGGGCGAGGTCCCCTCGCCCCTATGATCTTCCAAGAAAGTCGCTGCTTTCGTCAACTGCGTGTGTCCAGTGATACGGTCAGAGAGTGGAGCCTGAGTTTGTGTATTCCAGAATCGGATCATGCCATCTGCGCTGCCGCTCACAAGCGTGGTGCCATCGGGTGAAAACGCTAACGCAGTAATACCGTTGATATGTCCAGTAAATGTCGCGAGACGTTCTCCCGTGGTGGTGTTCCACAACTGCACAGTTTTATCGGTACTCCCACTGGCAAGGCGCGTGCCATCGGGTGAAAACGCTAACACGTTTGTCCAACCCGTATGTTTTTCGAGTGTCATCCATTCGTCGGTGTTGGTGAGATCCCATAATCGCACCGTCGTATCGTCACCTCCACTGGCAAGGCGCGTGCCATCGGGTGAAAACGCTAACGCTAAAATCTGATTTTTAGGTCGTGATCGGCGAGGCACAGGTTCATCCAACGGCTGAGGCGGCAAATCTATATGGCCTCTGAGGGCAGGTAACGCTTTGTAGGTGGTTGCGTCCCATAACTGAATCTTCCCATCCGTCCGCCCACCCGCGACCTTATCGTGTGTAATCGCGTAAACTCGATTTATCGGACGCAACCAGCCAATTGGCGCAGGACTGAAGAAAGGCTTCGCAGTCACTTTTCCAGTTTCAATATCCAAACTGATAATTGCATCTCCTGAACCACCCACACTGACAAGCGTTTTCCCATCTGAAGTAAAACGTAACACTAAAGCGGTATCATAGACCTCAGGGAGTAACACTTCACGGCCGGTAGCGATCTCCCACAACTGGACTCTCGGCGCGTCAGTCCCATATTCACCGCCGTTGGCAAGGAAACGACCATCCGGCGAAAATGCAAGAAATCGGCACGCGCCTTTAAACAAGGACTTCTCTTCACCTGTCTCCACATCGTACAACCATATACCGATGTTACTCCCGACCGCGAGTTGTGTCCCATCGGGTGAAAACTGAATTACGTTAACGCCGCCTTTACCGAAACGCGCTTTCGCCGCTTTCGGCAGATGCCATTGTGAATAGTCTTTAGCCGTTTCATCTGATTGCGCCTCCGCAACTGATGCCGACACATCGTTAGGCTGTTGATTGGCGGTATCGCTTTTGCTCGGTGTGTTGACATTTCCCAACTGTGTCCGAACATCTGGCTTGGATTCAAGGTTTAGCACAACCGGTGCTTCAATGAGCTCAACTGTCATCTCAGCTGCAGCATCAAAACTATATGGCTTTTGGAAACGTGACAAGTATTGACCGCCGACACCTAACATCAAAAACACGACGACTAATGTGGAAACACCCACTGCCCACGGCACTAAAGGTTTACTACCGGACGGGGTAACGGGTTTCAGACGTGAGATTTCTTGCATGATGTTGTCCGTAAGACTCGGTGTAATTTGGAAATTCTCTAAAGTCTCTCGAATCATCGGTTCCTCCTTCTTCAGACGTTGCCGAGCACGGTAAACGCGAGTTTTAATCGTCCCTACTGATACACCTAAAAACTCGCTGATCTCCTTATACGTCATTCCCCCGAGGTAATGAAGTGTGATGACGGTGCGTTCACTCTCCTGAAGTTTCGCAAGCAACTTCTTGACGACTTCGCGCTGTGCTTCCGCCGTTTCCTGCTCGTTTTCCGCAATAACATATCCAGAATACGTCGCTTTTTCTAATTGGGTGCTGCTTGTATTTTCCAAGGACTGTGTCCACAGACGTTTCTTGCGGAGCCACATCTTGCAGTAATTTGCCGCTATCACGTAGAGCCAGCTCGCGAAACACCGCGGTTCCTTCAGCGTCGAGAGATTCTGATACGCTTTCAGGAACGTATCCTGTGTGATGTCTTCGGCGATATGGAAATCACCGATCTTCCGCCACACCAGCGCGTGCACCGGCTTTTGGTATTTTTTCACAAGCGCAGAGAACGCCGTATCATCACCTTCAAAGACGCGTTGGATGAGTTGAGCATCGTTGTTTTTCATCGGATACCTCTAAAAAGGGAAGGTCCATCAATTCATATCAACATTTAATGATGCGACTTGAGATGAAAAGGTCACATAATTCTGCAAACTTTTATTTTTCAGGTTTCGCAGGATGATGCGGGTTCATGAAAAGCGGTTTGAGATTCTGCCCTGGTGATAGCGAAGGGTAAGGAGAATTTGTAGTTGTTCGATTTGTTTCTGCTATTATCTGTTAGCAGCATCATAGCATAAATTTAGCTAAAAGGATATAGACTCGGAAAAGCAGATTTTCATAATTTTGCTCTTTTCAGAGCTTTCAGTTCCCTTGGAAAATTAAAGATAGAAATTCTTAATACCGCATCCACTGCCATAATTGCCCAAAGGTAGGACGTTTACCGTACATCAGAATGCCAACCCGATAGATTTTCCCGCTGATAAGCATGACCAGCAGAACAGTCGCACACATCAACAAGATGTTCAGTAGAATTTCCCATAAAGGCGGCATTAGCACGTTAATGCGCATGAACATAAGTATCGGCGAGAAAAACGGAATGTGTGAGAGCAGCACACTGAGTGTCGAATCGGGGACTCTAAATAACTGGAACATCAGTATGAACGGGATAATGATGAGCATCGTGAGGGGACCTCCTGTCTGCTGTGCCTCCTCATCACTGCTGCAAATCGCACCAACGACAGCATAAAGCGTCGAATACATAAAGAAACCGATAATGAAATAGATAAAGAAATACGTAAGTATCTCGGTACCACTCGCTTTGATAGTCCCAATTACTTGGATAAACTGCATCGGCAGGCTATCAATGCCAAAGATGCCGAGTAGCGGCTTTATGTTCATAACCAATAACACGCCAAATATCACCCAGATAGCAAACATTGTCAAACAGACAGAACAGACACCGAAGAGCTTACCGAGTAGGAGCTGATGCGGTTTTATTGAAGAAATAATCACCTCAACAATTCGAGTTGTTTTTTCTTCAAGCACACTCCGCATGATGGAGTTGGCGTAGATGATAACAAACAGGTAAAGCACAAAAACAAGAAGGTATCCGAGCCCCAGCCGCGCCCCCGTCTCTATAGCACTTTCAACTTTAGCACCACCGTCCTTCCCTTTGCCACTTTTAACAGCATAAGCGTTGAATCCAACGGAGCGCATAAGTTGACGGACTTCACGCTGAGAATAACCGCTCTCAGCAAACCGTTTGTCCCGGACGATGTCTGAAATGATACGGCGGAACGCGTTTTGTACATTAGAATTTGTCACTGTTCTGGCGTAGAAACGGACCCTCCCACTTGCAAAAACATCCCTCGGGATTTCAAGATAGGCGTAGAGTTCTTTTGTCCTGACGCGTTCTTGGAGGGTAGTTTTTTCGTCTTCTGTGGTAGCGGTTTCCTCATGCAGCTGATAGACAAGTTCACCCTTATGCTGAAAAGTCGGATGCTTGGCAACAGCCGCTTGCATCTGCTCAAAGATTTCACCTGTCTCATCAATGACTGCGAGTTTTCTCATCTCTTCGGTTTTGTCTTCCATGATTGCAAGAAAACTGGACAATAATACCAATCCACACATCAACACGGGCATGAGAAATAAAGACGCGATGAATCCTTTAGATTTAACGCGCGTCATATATTCACGTTTGATAACGGCAACAATTTTATTCGGCATCTTGCACGACCCCTCCGTGTGCTTCAACACTCTGAACGAAAATCTCGTGTAGCGTCGGTTCCATCAATTCAAACCGTGTCACATCAACACTTTTTTGAACCAGTTCTTGCAGGAACGGACGATAGTCCTCTGGAGCTCTTAATTTAACTTCAGCGTACTGCCCGAAATTGTTGATTCCTTGAATGTAAGCGGAATTTTGAATTGGTTCAAGACTTCCGACATATTCAATCTCAACGGAATTTTTGCCGAACGCACGCTTCACAGCGCGGAGCTCGCCTTCAATCAATACCTTACCTTGATGAATGAGACAGATATGATCACAGAGCTTCTCCACCTGTTCCATTACATGCGTTGAAAAGATAATTGTACTGCCGTTCTCACGCAGCTCAAGCATTAAATCTTTGAGGAGTGTCATGTTAATCGGGTCCAGCCCGGAAAAGGGTTCATCAAGAATAATTAACTCCGGTTTGTGGATGACCGTTGTGATGAATTGAATTTTCTGTGCCATTCCCTTAGAAAGCTCATCAACGCGTTTGTTTTCCCATTCCGATAGCTGCATCTTCTCCAGCCACTGCTCAATTTCGCTGAGTGCCTGCTGCTTGTATAAGCCTTTCAATTCGGCAATAAAGAGGATAACATCCCGTACCTTCATTTTCCGGTACAAGCCGCGTTCCTCCGGCAGATACCCAATCTGGTCCAAAAAATCTTGGACCTGCCGATTGCCACTGAACGTAATGCTGCCTGCATCCGGCGCGATAATGTCCATTATCATGCGGAGCGTGGTTGTTTTTCCGGCACCGTTGGGCCCCAGAAGTCCGTATATGCTTCCGTTTTCAATACTAAAGGAGATATCCGATACGGCTGTGAAATCACCAAACCGTTTATGAACATTTTCGAGTTGAAGTAGGTTCATCTTTTTTCTCCCAAGCTTCGTGAAAGCGTACCAACACGCGCGGTATTTTCCATATTTTTTACCCCTAAATCCCCCTTTGTAAACCCAAACGTCTTCTGACGGAGCGGACCTATAGAATCCTTATTCAACGATGGCAATTTCAAGTTGATTGAGCGTTCGGAGAACGTCTTCAGCGAATTCCAACAGAGTATCTGATTCCAAGGTACTTCCGTCAAGTTGAATATGATTCGCATCAGCGATGGTCTGTCCCCATGTTGGATCCATCTGTACCCACCTGCCGACGTAGACTTCAGCCCAGAAGTGGTAGTAAAAGGCATCCTTTCCAAAAGCGATACCGGAGCAGATGCGTGCTGGAATGCCAGCAGCCCGGGCTAAAGCAATGAAAAGCACAGTGTGTTCCGTGCAATCCCCGGAGAGCGTTTCCAGGGCAGTTAATGATGAACCGAAACCGCCACTTATTTTTTTCTCCGTAATGGCTGTATGAACCCATTGGCATAATTTTTCTGCCGCACGCCACGAATTAACTTCCCCGTCTAATATCTCCTCGGTTTTCGCACGAATCGCTGGTGCGTCGGTTTGAATATAAGCACTCGCGCCAAGATATTTACCTTCAGCATCCCGGATCGGTAAATCGGGGCAATCCTCTGCTGCAACCGTTGGGGCCTGAATCGAAAGTCTACCTGCTTGTTCACCGTTTGCTTCCAGTTTTTGACGGGAATTAGACATAATGGTATCAGCGATACTGCCTGATGTCAATTTTACGTCGGCTTCAAAGTTTCTTGCGTTTCGCGTAGGGTGTTTGCCGGAGGGAAGAATACGCGTTTTTAAAACGATATCAACCTCTTCCGTATCGCCAAGGGCGGCCTCCTTATCGGTTTTTGTTGTTACCATAGAGAAACCCATCATCGGTGTTTCGGCTCGGTAACTTACGCCATCAGTATCAAGCCAGACCTTCGTGGTAAGTTTATTCATCATGTCCATCGTTTGACGTAAAACATAGACCTGTTTTTCCTCTGCCTGATAGGTTAAAGTGTCTTGCGCTTCAACCTCAATTTCCGTTTTCACTGGCTTTAAGAGGTCAAAGCTGAAAACGTGGAAGTTCCGTTTGTCGCCTATTTTAAGACCCTGTTGAAAAAGCAATTCCACACCTGTATATTCAGAAATTGTATCCGGTGGCACTGGAACTTCTGATTCAGTCATCTCACCGTTGAGCGTTGTTTTAATGTGTGCCACACCATCTATGATGCGTCCCTCCACCTGTTTTAAGCCAGATTGATTGGAGGTGAAAAGAAAGTGGCGCGGCATTAAATCGGGACCTATATACTCAACGTGGGTCCTTTCAATTGTTACATCGCTCCCGAGCCCCTTAAGATTTATAACCGTATTAATTTTGTTCCGATCCACCTCTTCCCCTTCGTACTCGGTTTTTTCACTGGATATGTATATGTAACCGATCTTAGTATTCATCAAGGTGAGGTTGTACCAGTGTTCTTGCGGACTTTGTGGCATGTTTTCAGGCACATCTTCTCTGTCCACCTGCGCGGCAGCAAATAAGACCTCATCAAGCCGCTGACCGGCACCATCGTTTTTACTGGACGCGGCAGCACTGCCGAGCTGCGTTCGGACATCGGGTTTCGATGCAATATCTAACACGATTGGGGTTTCAATAATATCAATCGTCATTTCTGAGGTCGCGTCAAAACTGTACGGTTTTTGGAATCGCGACAGGTATTGACTGCCGACACTTAACATCAAAAACACGACTAACGCAGAAACACCTATTGCCCACGGCACTAATGGTTTGCTACCAGACGGCGCAACCGGTTTTAGGCGGAAACCTCGCGCATAATGTTCTCAGTGAGATTCGGCGTAATTTGGAAGTTGCCTAAAGCCTCTCGAATCATGGGTTCCTCCTTTTTTAAGCGGCGACGTGCACGGTAGAGACGATTCCGAATCGCCGCCTCCGATACACCTAAAAACTTGCTTATCTCTTCGTACGTCATTCCCCCGAGGTAATAGAGCGTGATGACTGTCCGGTCACTCTCTTGTAACTTCGCAAGCAACTTCTTAACGACTTCGTGTTGTGTTTCAACCGACATCCGCTCGTTTTCCTCAATGACATACCCAGAATACGTCGCTTCTTCTAACTGTGCGCTGCTCGCGTCTTCCAACGTCTGCGTCCACGTCCGATTTTTACGGAGCCATGCCTTACACTGATTCGCGGTTATAACATAAAGCCAACTCCCAAAACGCTGCGGTTTCTTTAATGTTGAGAGTCTCTGATACGCTTTCAAGAACGTATCCTGTGTAATATCCTCGGCGATATGGAAATCTCCGATCTTCCGCCATGCCAGTGCATGGACGGATCTCTGATATTTTTTCACGAGCACGGAGAACGCAGTATCATCGCCACCAAGGACGCGTTGGATGAGTACAGCATCGTTGTTTTTCATCGGACACCTCTGAAAAGGGAATGTTCATCATTTCACATCAATATATAGTGACGCGACGAGAGGAAAAATAATCTCACAATTCTGAAAAAGGTAGGACCCATGCATATAAATCGGGTTGAGGTTCTATTTTCCTGATAATGATAGGACTTACGCACTTCCCTCAATTATTATACCATAAATCTCACTAAACTTCAGACGGGTGTGTAAAATTTTTGTAGGACGGATTTTCAACCCCAACTCTGAAATTCTTCCGTGTAGGAGCAATCTCTTGGTCGCGATGCTTCCTCTAAAATTGACAAAAATCGAAAGCTGAATGGCTCCACGTGCAAAATCAAAAAAATTGACACAGATGAGAATGTATGGTATAAGAGGTAAAACGCTGCTTGTGTGCTTCGTGGAAAGCGAGTCTTCGTCAGAAACCTACGTCTTTACGCGTCGTTGGGGAAGACATCACGATAAAGAGGATATTCAAATGACGTATCAACCGCTTGCTGAAGTCCGAAAAACGCTCCGTGTAAAATGGTACCGGAGCAAAGTAGACCACACAACCTTACGGAATCTATCAAAACGAAGCGACTTGCAAGGCTGGTTTCAAGCAGGCGGGCATCTTGCCCTCTGGCTATTGACGGGTAGCGTGGTCTATTTCTTTTGGTCGCAAGCAATCTGGCTTGGATTTTTCATTGCCTTATTTGTGCATGGCACGGTCGCCAGTTTTTTCAAAGGGACAGCGAATCACGAATTAGGACACGGCACCGTATTTCGGACCAAGTGGCTGAACAAATTTTTTCTCTACTTATTTAGCCTCATAAGTTGGTGGGACCATTTTGACTACGCCAGTAGCCATACTTACCATCATCGCTACACCTTATACCCTGAAGGGGATCGCGAAAATCTTCTTCCGCTTGAACCTAAACTCGCCTCCCTATTCGTTCTACAACTGTTCACCATAAACTTACTCACGCAACCCGGTCGCACCTTTAGTAAAGGCGGGTTTATTGCTGCAGTTATCTGCACCATCCGTAGTGCCTTTGGCAGAGAAGGTTCACCAGACATTCCGAGCCAGGAGTGGTTGGCATCATTACATGCCGACCAACCCGAAGAGCATAAAAATTCGATGTGGTGGTCTCGGATGCTACTCCTTTTTCACGGCACCCTACTTGTCGTTTCACTCGCCACGGGCTATTGGGTTTTTCCGATCATTATCACTGCCAGTGCCTTTATTGCAAACTGGGGATCCTACGCTGTTTCTATGCCCCAACATTGTGGGTTAAAGGAAAATGACCCTGACTTCCGTAAATGCGCACGGTCAATCAAGCTTAATCCGTTGGCAGAGTTCCTGTATTGGCGTATGAATTGGCATATTGAGCATCACATGTTTGCAGGCGTACCCTGCTACAATTTGAAAAAATTGCATCGCCTAATTGCCGAAGATATGCCCGAACCACGCACGCTTTTAGGAGCTTGGCGAGAGATGCGCGAAACTTGGCAACGACAGAAAACCGATCCTGACTACTTTTTTGATACACCGCTCCCGCCAACCGCTAAGCATATACCCGCCGAAGCCTCCGATATTCTGGAAAGTTCCATTGGAGAATTGGCACCTAAAGGATTGAATATCCACTCCTTCTAAAACTTTCCAGCGATCTTTTAAAATCACAGCAACGTTTTCTTGTAGGAGCGATTTGTGCTCGCGACACCTACACGTGTGAAGAAATATGGAATTACTATAAGACGGAACAGAATAGATTTGGAAAGAGCCAAGAATGTGAGGTCAATAGATTGTTGAGGAATTTAGATACCGAAAGAAAGGGCGGCATTGTAGCACCGCCCAGACAACAAAATCAATTTACACTTAGTAAGTAACTGCCCTTTGCTTAATATCGCCCCAAGTGGTGGCTGTCTTATCTTTGGGTGAAACAGCAAAAATATCTTTCATTGCTTCCTTGATTTCGGCTTCGGTGAGGGCGCGTCGCCAGATACCGACTTCATCAATCAGTCCATTCTTGAAGTTATACTGTGGATGTTCCTTGACACACCCAATACGTAGGTCCAGGTCATTGGTGCCAGCGAATTCAAATGCACTCTTGTCTTTAGAGATGAGTTCGCCATCCAGATAGATTTTGGCAAACTCACCATCATAGGTGCCAGCAATGTGATGCCAGTCTTTATCTTCTATCGGGTTTCGGATGAAGAAGTCCCAAGTACCTTTGGGACCACCAAGGAGTAATCCAATACTTTTGCCCTGGACCCTCTGAATAAAGGGACGGCGATCGCTGAAACTCCCCATGCCATAGGCATTAGCCCAGTTATGAGTGCCTTTATCAATCCACTGTCCTGAAACTTTGTCCCAATCCTCATGATATACCCACGCCATCATCGTTATTTCACCTTTGATCTTTAACATATTGTCAGCACGGACATTAACACAATCTGTTCTTTGAGCATCGCGGGTAATGTGAAGGGCTTCGCCATATCTACCTTTGACAAAATTTGCATTTGCGAGAAGATCAGCATGAAGATTATTCCCAGAAGCATCGAAAACTCTCTCGTCCTTCACGTTGTCAAAGGTTAGATAAATGACGAGATCATCCTCCAGTCCAGCGGTGGCATAAGTGGGTACCAATAGTAGAGCAGTGAGAATAAACAGTATTCGTATCATTGTTATTTCTTCCTTTAGCGTTTGGATAGGCTTATGCTAACTCCCGTTATCTACGTTTTCGGTTCTAAAACCCAATGCTTTAGCTTTGGGATACAGAACCGCCCTATTGAATTAGACCATGGGGCTATAGTTAAAAAAAGAGTTGACATTTCGTCAAAAATGTAGTATAATTAACATAGTCATTGATTGAGACGTGTAAGCAGTAGCTACCTTGCTACTGGTCTCAATCACCCTCTTACAAGGACAGAATGACTATGGCTAATATCCATTAAAAACGAACATCACAAAATCCGAATACGTTGAAAGATACGATATTCCTGAAACCTTGCGAGGTTCAGATTTTGTTGAGATTTCAAGTTCTGAAGCAAGAAATACTTGCCAGAAGTATCGGTCGGTCACGAAGGTTCAAGTGATTTTCCGTAGTGTGCCAGATGACCCGCACCGCGAGATTACACTCGTGTCGGTTCGGATTAAACCCGAACAAGCTCCCAAGGATAACGTCTGGACGATTGCGACGCTGAAGGGAGTCAGAGAAGCCAGTATCGCAGAACGTCAAATGGACGTCGTGGTATAACCTAAAAGAACCACTTGGGAGTTCCGTCAAAGGAATCCCAATCCTTTAGGTTTGGGAGGGGTCAAGCCTTGAAAATGCAAAATTTTCAAGGCGCAACAAGAGTAGAGGAAAATCAAGGACTGTAGCCCAAGATGGCTGCCAAGATAGCACGTTGTGCGTTAGTACTATTTTCTTTTTTAGTGATGGTCACATTGACTCCAGAAAACACCATTGGCGGTTTATCTGAAGTCCCACCTAATTTGATAGGCAAAGTAATTTTTTCACCCTTTCGTTCAAGTGTTAACTCAACTTTGTCGCCAATCTTCCAATCTTTAGCGACTTTTCTTATATCGTTAAAGGTCTTCACCAGTATGCCATTAATACCAATCAGATTATCTTCATCTTGATAACCTTCGCTTTGAGACCGATGAATTATCAAACCTACACCTATTTGCGTTAGTGATTTAATATGAAGCATCTGTTGGAGGACATAATTGAGATCCGGTAGTACTTCATCAAATTCTATCTGAACATCTATACCAGCATCACTAAGATATTCGGCGAGCGGCAACTTTTTTGTTCCAGAAACATAGTTGTGGAAGAACGGCTTAAAATTTTCGCCAGTAATCTGGCTAACAATTCTGATAATATCGTCCATCGTGTAGGTAGTGCCAGTGAGACCGAACTCTTGGTACACCTGTTTCATCACATCGTCAAGGCTCTTCTGATTTTGCGTAAGTTTTCGGATTTGCACATCCAATGTGGCGGCAACCAGACTGCCCCCTTGGTAGACTAAATCGCTGTTGGCGGATTTGTTTTTCCCCGCATCACGCATAGAGAATGCGCCCTGCTTAGACAGATACAATTCGCATGCGCGTTCAAGGTTTTCAAGAAAACTATCTTCAGAAGTAAATCCGAGGCGTGTAGAAACGACGCGTGAATAGTACTCGGTAAACCCTTCGCTGAACCAATATTCCTGTCCACGAAAATTGATAGCTTGTCCGTTCCAGATATGGAAAATTTCATGTCCGACAAAAGGCATCCAAAAATGTCCGTTGTTTTCATTCGGGGTGCCACCCATCAGAACACTGATACTGCGCCCAAAAACACCACCATCCATGCTTCCTTTTCTATTATAAGGATTCACAACAAACAGCATGCGACCCTTTGGGGTACCAGCAAATACTGTTGTGTACGCTTTCAGGAAAGCTTCGATTGTCTCTTGTATTTCATCAGCAGCAGCTTTAAAGCGTTCACCGATTGCCAAGACAACCTCTGCCTCATCAGATTTTGCTATCCTCTCGGCATGTGTACCAAGCAAGAGGAAAGATTCTATCAAATCCTTTTGGTCTGTAACAGCAAATTGGTGTTTTTTGTTCCCGATGCGATTCCAAGGCGTTGAAACATGCCAGTTCTCAGGAACATTAAACTGCACTTTGATATTGTCCATTTCACTCATAACGAACAGGGCACGACCCGTCCAGAACACACAATCTTCTTTAGCATACGGTGCTTCGTCCGGCCCAGGTGGCCATTCCCTTTCATCGTGCTTGAGTAATACCCTATAACTAAGGGTTATAGGAGATGTATCTTTAAATTCTTCAATCGTCCCAATCGTCCAGCGAACACGATCAAGTTCTTCTATAGGCAATGTTTTGCCTGTCGCGTCGCGAACAGTTAACCCACGGACGTAAGTAGCATAACCAAAGGGCAGTCCCTCAGTACCAAAATTGTCCATGCTTAACTGTATTGTCTCTCCACTCCCCACTTTCGGAGTTAGAACGCAATTGACATGCGCCACGCGCTTATTATCGGCATTTATTTTAACTTCATACTTCGCGGCTTTGAATGCCATCGGTTTACCTAAGTTCTCGGTAATATGAAACCGCTCAATTACTGCTTCTTCGCGATAATCGTTTTGCCATTTGTATGTCCATGTATTGCCGATCTGCACGGGGAGGTATTCTATAGTGTTGGCTGGAGTATTGTATTTCAGCAATTCTGCTTCCGTTGTGGCACCGTTAGAATGTTCATAACGCATTTTGACGAGTCCAACGCCTTTAGCAAACCACAAATAGCGTGTTCCATTCACATGCGCGCTTTGAAGATCGGACTCCGCTTCAGCGTCTGTGAAAACAGTTTTGTGTTTGAGACATTCAGGGAAAGTTCCTGTGGAAACTTCCATCTGCTCATAGCCCTCCAAGGTTATCTCAGCCTGTGAATCCCAGGCCCCCTTCTGTGTCCAACTATCTCCTACAACCAAAGGAAATCTGAAAAGGTCCACTGGATGATGAATGAAATAACTTGACAGCATGTACATCGGCGATGGATCAGCTTGAGAAATTGTGCCTTCAGTTGCAGCACTTGTAGAGGTCAAAATTGTATCAGTTTTGCTGAAAATGAAAGTTCCTTGCGCCAAGCGTTCTCCACTCTCTGTAGTAGCGTCGGTACTTAGTGTGATGTGGCGCTCAGCTTTATCGGTAACAGTAATTTCCTCTGCTTCATCTACTGGTGCAGCGGTAACCTTAGCCATATCTTCTGACGGAGCAGGTTGCTGATTTAACCCATCGCTATTCTTCAGGGCATTGGCGTTTCCAAGTTCCGTCCGAATATCGGGTTTGGATTCAAGATTCAGCACAACAGGTGCCTCAATCAATTCTACCGTCATCTCTGATGCAGCGTCGAAACTGTAAGGTTTTTGAAAACGTGATAAGTATTGGCTACCGAGACCTAACGTCAAAAGAACGACAACTAACGTCGAAACGCCTATTGTCCACGGCACTAACGGTTTACCACCAGACGGCGCAATCGGTTCCATACGCGAAACTTCGCGCATGATATTTTCTGTAAGACTTGGTGTGATTTGGAAATTGCCTAAAGCCTCTCTGATCATAGGTTCTTCCTCCTTTAAACGGTTCCGCGCTCGGTAGAGACGATTCTTAATCGCAGCCACCGAGACCCCTAAAAACTCGCTGATCTCCTTATAATTCATTCCCCCGAGGTAGTGGAGCGTAATGACTGTTCGCTCACTCTCTTGTAACTTCGCAAGCAACTTTTTGACGATCTCGCGTTGTGTTTCCTCTGTCGTCCGCTCGTTCTCCTCAATGACATAGCCAGAATACGTCGCTTTTTCTAACTGCGCGCTGTTTGTCTCTTCCAACGATTGTGTCCACAGCCGTTTTTTACGAAGCCACGTACTACAATGGTTCGCTGCTATTACATAGAGCCAACTCGAAAAACGCTGCGGTTTTTTTAGTGTTGAGAGCCTCTGATACGCTTTCAGGAATGTATCCTGTGTGATATCCTCGGCGATATGGAAATCTCCAATCTTCCGCCACGCAAGCGCGTGAACGGATCTCTGATATTTTTTTACAAGCACAGAAAACGCAGTATCATCGCCATCAAGCACGCGTTGGATGAGTACAGCATCGTTGTTTTTCATCGGACACCTCTGCAAAGGGAATGTTCATCATTTCACATCAACATTTAGTGACGCTACATGAAATAAAAAAGTCTCATAATTTCGGAAAAAATTGGGATGGGTTCATGAAAAGAGGGTTAAGATTCTATTTTCTTGACAACAAAAGGTAAAGAGGGTTTGTGTCGGACGCTTCAGACTGAAATTTGCTCCTTCTTCTTTCTATTGGTGGAATTGTACCATAAATCCGACTATAATCAAATATAGGATTACTTATACACCAGAAATTGGCGAAGTTACAAATCTCACCAGCGAAGAACGGGGTATCATTTTGAATCTTTCGGTGTGGCTAACACGTAGGCGTAGCCTTCCGCAACTGCCAGACTTGTCGGATGCCTTGCCTGAAGTGGTATGGCGGATAAAAATTGGTCGCGTTTATAGTTATCTGCTTTAGGGGGAAACTCTATTTTAATGAAACGGAAAGATTGATTTGGCAAAAACCTTTGGCATCGTTTTCTCCTATGCTGTTCCGGTTGTTTACTATAACGTGAGTTTGATAATTAAAAATGCGAATAGGGCCCCGTAGGTTGGGTTGAGCGGTAAAGTCGCCTCTGTTTATACAAGAAATTACGCCCTCCACGAATCGTTGATATAGAGAGATATAACGAAACCCAACAAACCCGTCGTGTAGGCAGTAAAAACGTTGGGTTTCACTCGTTCTTTGGTGTTCTCAAGTTCCGCCTCAACTTGATAAGTCTCTTTTCTATCCACCTTTTACTTGCTCCCCGTTCAACCCAACCTACAGGATTCAGGATCTTTTATCAAACTCACGTTGCTATAGGGTCTAATTTTAATCAGTTGCCTCAGGTGTGATTTCCCATAACAGCAACGTGCCATCTTGGCTCCCGCTTACCAGCGTCCTGCCATCGGGGCTGAACGCCACGCCATTAACCCAGTATGTATGCCCCGTGAGAATTTTGCGGAGTTCGCCTGTCTCCACATCCCACAGATGGATAGTCTTATCCCAACTTGCACTTGCGAGTATTTTATCATCCGGACTGAACGCCACGCGCATGACCTCATTTGTATGTCCTTTGAGGATATTTCGGGGTTCGTCTGTCTCCACATCCCACACACGGACGGTCATATCTTTACTCCCACTTGCCAACATTTTCCCATTTGCGCTGAATGCTACACTATTGATAGCATCTGTATGCCCTTTGAGGGTATTTTGAAGTTCGCCCGTCTCGACATCCCACACACCGATGGTCATATCTTTACTCCCACTTGCGAGTGTTTTGCCATCCGCACTGAGTGCCACGCTATTGACCCAGTCTGTATGCGCTTCAAGGGTGTGGCGGACTGTGCCTGTTTCTGCATCCCACACACGGACAGTGTTATCCCAACTTGCACTCGCCAGTGTTTTGCCATCCGCACTGAATACCACGCTTGCGATGATCTCATGTCCGCCGAAGGTATTTCGGCGTTCACCTGTCTCCACATCCCATAGGTGGATGACACGACCATAACCCGCACCTGCAAGCGTTTTTCCATCGGGACTAAATGTCACGCTCTTTATCGTATCTGCGTCCTTGTGTACTTTAAGCGTCCGGCGAAGCGTACCCGTTTGCGCGTTCCACAAACCGAGCGTGGCATTCCCCATTGCACTTGCGAGTGTCTTTCCATCTGGACTGAACGCTACATCCAAGACCTCGCTGGTGTATCCGGTGCGGGTATTGCGGCATTCACCTGTCTCCCTATCCCATAAACGGAGGGTGCCGTCATGACTCCCACTTGCGAGTGTCTTTCCATCTGGACTGAATGCCACGCTAAAGACAATATCCTTGTGCCCAGTGAGGATTCGGTGGCGTTCTCCGGTTTGCGTATGCCACAGACGGACGGTGCCGTTATCCATCGCACTTGCGAGTGTCTTTCCATCTGGACTGAACGCTATGTCATAGACGACATCCCTTTCTTGTCCTTTGAGCGTTTTCTGGAGTTCCCCAGTCTCTACATCCCACAGACGGATGGGAGCATCCGAACCCCAATCGCAAATTCCGAGTGTCTTTCCGGCCGGACTGAACGCCATTCTCAGAATCTCCTCCGTATGCTCAATGAGGTTAAGCGTTTTTTGGAGAGTTCCCGTCTCCACATCCCATAGCCGGCGGGTCTTATCCTTACCGCCACTCGCCAACGTTTTGCCATTGGGACCGAACACCACACTTAAAATCGCGTTCGTATGCCCTGTGAGCGTTTTCTGGAGTTCGCCGGTCTGCGCGTCCCACAGCCGGAGGGTGTTATCCTTACTCCCACTTGCCAATGTAGTGCCATCCGCACTGAACACCACGCTTAATACTGTGTCTGTATGCCCTGTGAGCGTTTTGAGGCGTGTACGTGCCTGTGTATCCCACAGCTGGATGGTATTGTCCCTGCTCCCACTCGCCAGCGTTTTGCCATCTGGTCTAAACGCCACACACGTGACCCGGTCAGTGTGCCCCGCCAGCAGCTCGAGATCCTGTCCAGTAGCCGCATCATGGATCCATGTTCCAATAGAACTCGCAACTGCCAGAAGCGTGCCATCCGGGGAATATTCAATTTCAACTATCCGTCCTTTACCGAGACGCGCTTGAGTACCTTCGGGCAAGTGCCAGCGCAGCGAATCTGGAGGTGTGGGATTGTTGACTTGCCGTTCGGATACAGTGTTCTGACTGAGTTCATCGGAACCGTTGAGTTGTGTCTGGAAATTCGGTTTGACTTCGAGATCACCCACCGGGCGGAGGTGATTAGCCCCAAAATCGTAAACAGTTGTATCAGTAGATAGGTCTAAACGAAACAATCTACTGACATCAGTATTTAGCTGACACTGCTTCGTGAGAAGAACGTTTTTGACAATGAAATTCGCGCCTTGCTGTTGTTCTGGTAATTTCTCTGGACCATAAGTTCTCTCAATTCTCTTAGGAAACCAGACATTCGTCAGGTATTCGTGATACTCAATTGTTCGAGTGCTAATATAAGTTACGCCTGCGTGGGTATGCGTGTCTTCCAGTTTAACCGGACGGAAACCTATGTTGTGGGAAATCCAGAGCTTAAGAGACCAATTCGTCCGACTCGGTGTCGTATTGACGCGAATAACAGATGTCATTTCCCCGTTTAGCATCTCGCTGCCGATAAGTTCGCTCTCACGTTTTTCAAGCAATTGCCACAGCGGTTCAGATAGATAGGAATCGTTTGAGGCATTGCTTGGATAGGTGAGCCAAAACCGCGGATCAAGGTCATTTTCAAGAATATTCTGTCGGACAGCATATTCAACATTGCCATCGTAAACTTCCAACTTCGTTTCTCCGACTAACTGGGCAAAGTAGGTTTTATCTTCCGCAATGACCCTGAAACTATCGGGCAACTCCCCAGGAACAATGCGGGCATCGTCAGCAATGTCAATGCCTACCTGCTTGAATCCCTGTTGGACCTTTTCAATGGCAGTACTTTCCTTGTCAGGGGCAACTTCAACCCCAAAGAGAAGACTATCGGGTTGGTATACCTCCCAGTGCTGTTTACCATCCCAATACCCGATGAGCGGTGAATTCACAGCACTCCGTTTTTTCCGTTCAACTCGGACTTTTTCTCCTTCAAACGTCAATGAATATTCATCTTTCTCGATTTCTGGGCCGCCGTGTCTCTCCATGACGAAATCACCGGTTACGGAGGTAACGGCATTATCGTATTGCTTTATCTTCGTGATAAGCGTCTCCAAGTCGAGCGGGGCGGCACTGTTCACTTGCTCGTCAGATCCATTGCTTCTACCTTCTGCGTTGGCATTCCCGAGTTGCGTCCGGTCATCGGGTTCGGATTCAAGGTTTAGTACAACAGGTGCATCAATCAGTTCAACCTTCATCTCTGACGCAGCGTTGAAACTGTAAGGTTTTTGGAAGCGCGACAAGTGCTGATGACTAAAACCGAACATCAACAACACTATCGTCACAGCCGAAATACCTATTACCCACGGCACCAACGGTTTGCCACCAGACGGTGTAGCCGGTTTCAGACGCGAAATCTCCTGCATGATATTTTTAGTGAGATTCGGTGTAATTTGGAAATTTTCTAAAGCCTCTCGGATCATCGGTTCCTCCTTCTTCAGACGACGACGTGCACGATAGAGACGATTTTTAATCGATGCCACCGACACCCCTAAAAACTCGCTGATCTCCTCGTATGTCATTTCTCCGAGGTAGTAAAGCGTAATGATTGTTCGGTCGCTCTCTTGTAACTTCGCGAGGAGTTTCTTGACGACTTCGCGTTGTGTCTCCACTGCTGCCTGTTCGTTTTCCGCAATGACGTACCCAGAATATGCTATTTTTTCTAATTCTGCGTTGTCTGTGTCTTCCAAAGATTGTGTTGATAAACGTTTCTTACGCCTCCACATCTTGCAGTAATTTGCCGCGATGACATACAACCAACTTGCAAACTTCTGTGGTTCCTTCAGCGTCGAAAGGTTCTGATACGCTTTCAGAAAGGTGTCTTGCGTAATCTCTTCGGCGACATGAAAATCCCCAGTTTTCCGCCACGCGAGCGCGTGCACCGGTTTCTGGTGTTTTTTTACAAGTGTGGAGAACGCAGTATCATCACCGTCAAGCACGCGTTGAATGAGTTCAGCATCGTCGTGTTTCATCGGACACCTCTCAAAAAGGAATGTTCACAGTTCTATCTCTATAATTAATGATGCGACTTAGAATAAAAAAGTCTCACAATTTTGCCAACGCCTGATGGCAAATTTCGCCGATAGATCCGTGAACATGTAAAGGAGGTTGAAAATTCTATTTTACAGATTAATGAGAAGGCGGCGGACTGTGTTTGTATTGCCTAATTTGTCCTCTTTCTGTTAGTAGGATCATACCATAAATCCAACTAATAGTATATGTGCTTTGGAAGGGGTGTGGAGTCGTTAAAAAACGAAGGCGAGGCACAGGAACCTCGCCAAACAATTCATCGCGCTTCTCGGATTCAGTGTTATTTCACTATTCTCTGGAAATGCTAATGCCGTTTTGTTTCATGAGATCGTGAAATTCACCACCTGACTTGAATGCCGACTCATCATTGGTGAGTCGATTATGACGATGCCCCAAATTAGAGATAATCCATATCAGTTTTCTCGATTCCTCATAGACTTGATCTGTTAACAAAGAAAGATCGGGATCTTTCGCTCTAAATTCGGCGAGTTCCTCAAACAATTTTAACATGTCAAGACGGAGATTAAGCGTTCGAGGGATTTCTTGACGTAAAAATGCGACTTTTTCCGCTTTTGGCGCATCAGGTTCTGGCTTTAAACCCAAAACAGGTGTATCGGGTGGTAGGTCTAAACGGAGTAACTCAGCGACATCCGTGTTTAACCGACATTGCTGCGTGTGGACCACAGTCCTTTTTAGAACGACTTGATCCTTGCTTTGCGGATCGGCATCTGTCAGTGGCGTATAGTACCTTTCAATTTTCTTGGGAAACCAGACATCCGGCAGGTATTCGTGATGCTCTATTTTCCGTGTCTCTACATAAATATTACCGACTTGGAACTGCATTGATTCCACCGGCCTCTTAGCGATAAATGCGCTATCCAATTGAACCAACCGGAAACCTTTGTTGTGAGAAATCCAGAGTTTAAGGGATTGCTTAGGTAAATTCAGTCGGATAACAGAAGTTTCTTCGCCGTTCAGTAACTCACTACCGAGAAGTTTACTTTCATGCTTTTCAAGGAGTTCCCAAAGCGGTTCGGTGAGATAGGCACTTTCACCTTCGCCGGGATAAGTGAGCCAATATCTCGGATCGAGGTCAGAAAGGATATTTCGCTGATACCAAACCCCATATTCGAGATGATTGAGGTCATAAACCTTCAGAGTCGTATCTGCCTCCCATAAGATAAAATAGGATTTGCCTGTCTGGTTCTCAATAAGCGTGTAACTATCCGGCTGTTCACTCGCAACGATGCGAACATCGTCCGCAAGTTTAGTGCCTTGTTGCTTGAACGCCTGTCGAATCGTTTTGATGACCGCCCTTTCTTCGTCAGGTGTAACCTCAAGGCTAAAGAGCAGCTTTTTGTATTTATAGATTTCCCATTGCCGTTCTCCGTCGTAAATCTTCACGAGCGGCAACAGCCTTTTTATGAGCGGCACATCCGTATCTAACGTCGGAAAATCCCTTTTTTGTTCTACCCGAATTTTCTTTCCCTCAAACGTCAATGCATATTGCGTTTTCGCGATCCCTGTATCTCTATGGTGCTCAATGACAAAGTCACCACTTGCTGAGACGATAGCACTGTCATAGTGTTTCATCTTGTCGATAACCGTTTGTAAATCATGCGGTGCCGGATCATAGACCTGCACATCAGATTCATATCGCGTCAGGATATCCGGTTTGGGTTTAGGGTTTAGCACATTCTCTACGAAACTCGGTTGACTTTCTCCGTAATCGAAAACCGGTGTATCAGGCGGTAGACGTAGACTGAGGAACCCTGTAACATCCGCGTTTATCCGACACTCCTTCGTGAGAAGGACATTTTTGTAAACGAAATCCGATTCATCTTGTTGTTGTTCCGGTGATGCCTTTGGAACAGTAGACGACTCTATTCTCTTAGGAAACCAGACACCCGGCAGGTATTCGTGATATTCAATTTTTTTCCTCCTGATATAGGGTACACCTGCTTTGTAAGAACTCCATTCCGTCGGATTCTCCACGGTAAACGCTTGTTCCGACTTAACCAGTCGAAAACCTTTATCATGAGAAATCCAGAGTTTATAGGACTCAGCAGGCATTTTAAATTCTTCCGTGGACCAAGCAGGGATATTAAGACGAATCACGGATGTCTTTTTACCGTTCAATATCTCATTCCCGATAATTTCACTCTCATGTTTCTCAAGCAAGTGCCAAAGCGGTTCGGATAGATAAGTGTTGGTTGATGCGTTAGCTGAAAAGGTGAGCCAAAACCGCGGATCATAACTGGCAGGAATCAACCACTGAGGTCGAACACTATATTCGAGATGATAATCATAAACTAACAGCGTCGTCTCCCCCTCCAACGAGAAAAAGTAGGTTGTCCCCGTCTCATTCTCAACAAGTGTGAAACTCTCTGGCTCGTCGCCATCAACGATGCGGACATCGTCTGCGAGGTCAATAGCGTTATGTTTGAATGCCTGTCGAATCGCCTCAAGATCAGTTTTCTCCTTGCCGGGTGCAATTTCAAATTCAAAGATCATCCTTTTATTTTCTGCGCCCTCCCAGGAGCGTTCTCCATCCCAATACCCTATGATCGGCCATCCTTCTTCCTGCTCCATTTGGACTTTCTGACCTTCAAACATCAGCGTATATTCATTTTTCCGGATTCGCTGATCTTGATGCTGTTCAAATACAAAATCACCAGTTACGGAAGTAACGGCATTATCATAATGCTTCATCTTAGTGATAATTGTTTCCAAGTCAAGCGAAGCGGCATCATCAATTTGACTGCCCGCTCCATTGTTCTTATCCTGTGCGTTGGCATTTCCGAGTTGCGTCCGGTCATCCGGTTCGGATTCAAGGTTTAGCACAACGGGTGCGTCAATCAGTTCAACTTTCATCTCTGACGCTGCATTGAAATTGTAAGGCTTCTGGAAACGCGATAAAAGTTGATGGTTTGCGATCCCTAACATCAAAAGGACAACTGTTAATGCGGAAACACCGATCACCCACGGCACTAACGGTTTGCCGCCAGACGGTGCAGCGGGTTTCAGACGTGAAATCTCGCGCATGATATTTTCTGTAAGATTTGGTGTGATTTGAAAATTTTCTAAAGCCTCTCGTATCATCGGTTCCTCCCTCTTTAGACGTTGCTGCGCACGGCGTAAACGACTCCGAACTGTATTTGCCGACACGCCTAAGAATGCGCCGATCTCCGCACTCGACATCTCACCGAAGTAATACAGTGTGATGACCGTGCGGTCACTCTCTTGGAGTTTGGCAAGCAATTTTTTGACGGCTTCGCGTTGTGCTTCTGCCGTTACGCGTTCGTTTTCCGCAACGACATATCCAGAATACGTCGTTTCTTGTAGTCGTGTATCATCAACCGGTTCTGTCCATAAACGCTTCTTACGCAGCCATGTACTACAGTTGTTTGCAGCAATTACATAGAGCCAACTCGCAAAACTCTGCGGTTTCTTCAGCGTCGCTAATTCCTGATATGCCTTTAGGAATGTATCCTGCGTAATTTCTTCGGCGATGTGGAAATCACCAATCTTCCGCCACACAAGCGCGTGAACCGGTTTTTGATATTTCTTCACAAGCTCCGTAAAGGCAGCATCGTCACCATTGAGAACGCGGTGGATAAGATCAACATCAGTGGTTTTCATGAATTCCCTCCGATCGCGCTATAGTGACGCTTTTTACAGGGCAAACTGGTGCATAATTCTGCAAAAGATAGGAGTGGTTCATGCAGAGAGGGTTAAGCTTCCGTTCTGATGATAACGAGGGATAAGGAGAACTTGTAGTCGTTGGATTTGTTTCTACTTCTTTCTGTTAGCAGAATTATAGCATAAATCTGGCTAAAAGGATACAGATTCGGGGACAGCAATCTTCAGGGGAGATTTGGTTGGAGGTAAGTTCAGTAGCCTCCATCCGTGTAGAAATCTGAATATCATCTGGGAATGACAGTAAGTGCGGAGATTTAACGTGAGGGGTGCGAGGTTAATTAGACGTTTGAGTGGCCCAAGGATAAGGAGGCAAGCCCCTGCAATCCGCAGATGATTACCTCCACAATCTGTTTTACGACTATTCACTTTCGGACGAATCCACGAGGACTTCATTCCAATCCCACAAAAGAAGTGTGCCGTCTGCCCCTGTGCTGACGAGTGTTTTACCATCAGGCGAAAATACCAACATCTTCACTTCTTCTGTATGTCCATTGAGTGTAGTAAGTTTGTTTCCTTTTATCAAATCCCATAACTCAATGTTGCCATATCTAAGTCCAGCAACAAATACAGTACTATCTGGCGAAAACACTAACGTTCTGGCACCACGGTGGTACCTTTCTTTAAGATGAATTTCTTTATGACTTCCCAACAAATAGACACCTTCATCCTTTGCCACAGCAAGCAGCGCACTATTTGGAGAGAATACCAAGGATCTGATAGGTGCTACAGTATTGCTAAAACCATCAAGTTCTATAGACGAAGTTACCGCAACCCCGGTTTCCGCATTCCACATCTGAACATCTCCCTCCCGAGTGCCAGTAACGAGTTTTTTCCCATCTGGTGAGAATGCCAAAGCACGCGCGGGTGGAAGAGGAGGGTCAAACAAAGTCCCTGTTTCTATATTCCACAAGCTAATTCTATCGTGACTACTAAAGGCTACTATTTTTCCATCAGGCGAAAAAGTCAGATTTGAAGGGACTCCAATATCTGTAAGGGTCGCCAATTCACTCCCCGTACTGACATCAGTCAAACGAATCAAAGAATCTGGACGCGAACTCGCGAGGCCGAAACCTGCCCCGAAGATTACGCTGCCCTCGGCACCAACGCTGGCGAGTTTTGTTCCATCCGGCGAAAACGCTAAAGACCGGAACAAATCTCGATGGCCCGCCGTATGAACAATAGACTTATGCGGCGTTTTCAGATTCCAAAAGGTAATTTCCCCATTAAATGCTACGCCCACAAGCGTGGAACTACCTTGAAAGAAAGTCGCTGCTCTCATCGATGCCATGTGTCCTGTGATATGGAGCGGTCGCGAAACGCCTGTTTCTGTATTCCAAAATCGGATAGTACCATCCGCCCCTCCGCTTACAAGCACGCTATTATCAGGTGAAAACGTTAGCGCATTAATACTACTGGTATTGCCAGTCAACGTCGCGAGCAGCTCACCCGTGGCAGTATCCCACAACAGCACTGTTTTATCGACACTCCCACTGGCAAGCATTTTCCCGTCCGGCGAAAACGCTAACACATTTGTCCAGCCGGTATGTTTTTGAAGGGTAATCCCATCGTCGGCGTTGGTCAGGTCCCATAAGCGCACCGTCTTATCCTTGCTTCCACTGGCGAGGCGAGTACCATCGGGTGAAAATGCTAATGCTAAGACTCTTTTATCATCCGACATATCTGCTGGCATTGCATGTCCGTCGAGCGTCGATAACGCTTTACCAGTTTTTGGATCCCACAACTGTATTTTTCCATCATCCCATCCAATCGCAATTTTATCGTATGTGAGTGCGAAAACATCAGGATAAGGTATCCCCATGCCAAATTTTGCTTCGGTCTTCTTCACATTCCCCTGTCCACTTTCAACATCTAACCAGACAAGTCTGTCTCCAGTCCAAACTAAACTGACAAGGGTTTTACTGTCTTCAGAAAACTGCAATGTCGATCCGACAAAAGGTCCACCAATGAGCGGTACCTTACGATCCGCAGCCATTTCCCACAACTGGAGTTCCTGCCCGCGAAACATACCGCCACCATTCGCAAGGAAACGACCATCCGGCGAAAAGGCAAGCGATTGGCACATCCCCGCAAATAGGGACTTCTCTTCACCTGTCTCCACATCGTACAGCCATATACCGATGTTACTCCCGACTGCGAGTTGTGTGCCGTCTGGTGAAAACTGGATCGCATTAATGCCGCCTTTTCCGAAACGCGCTTTCGCCTTTTTCGGCAATGCCCATTGAGAATAGTCTTTAGCGATCTCCTCTGATTCTGCGTCTGCAACCAACGCTGAAACCTCATTCGGCTGTCGATTAGCGGCATTGTTCTTGCTTGGCGTGTTGACATTCCCCAACTGCGTCCGAACATCCGGTTTGAATTCAAGATCCAGCACAATCTGTGCTTCAATCAGCTCAACTGTCATTTCTGAAGTCGCTTCAAAACTATACGGCTTTTGGAAACGTGACAGGTACTGATTGCCGACACCTAACATCAAAAATATGACTGCTATGGTGGAAATACCTATTGCCCACGGCACGAAGGGTTTACTACCGGATGGGGCAACCGGTTTTAGACGCGAGACCTCGCGCATGATATTCTCTGTAAGGTTCGGTGTAATTTGGAAATGGTCCAGTGCCTCTCTAATCATCGGTTCCTCCTCTTTTAAACGATGCCGCGCCCGCCTCAGGCGACTTTTAATAGTGCTCGCCGATACGCCTAAAAATCGGCTAATTTCCGCAACTGTCATCTCGCCAAGGTAGTGGAGCGTCATCACTGTGCGTTCACTCTCTTTCAACTTCGCAAGCAGCTTTTTGACGACTTCGCGCTGTGCCTCAACTGCGGTTTTGCTCCGTTCTTCGGTGACATGTTGGGAATAAGCGTCTTCCTGTATCATCGTTATCTCTGTGTCCTCCAACGGTTGCGTCTGTATCCGTTTTTTGCGGAGCCACGTGGCGCATAGGTTTGCTGTAATCACATAAAGCCACCCAGAAAACTGGTTCGGATCTTTCAGGGTATGGAGTCTCTGATACACTTTTAAGAAGGTATCCTGTGTGATGTCCTCAGCGATGTGGAAATCCCCCACTTTTCGCCAAGCCAATGTGTGAACCGGCTTTTGATATTTATTCACAAGTTCAGCAAAAGCGGCTTCATCACCAGCAAGAACGCGTCGAATAATTGCAACATCTTCGTTTTTCATCAGGCACCCCCAGAAAGCGATAGTTGAATTACTAACCCATCAAATTATAATGACGCAAGATAGGTGCAAAATGGTTGCTTAATTCTAAAAAAAGAGTGGATTTTGAAGGAAAAAGAAGAGGAGAGGTGGAAAAGGGCGGCATCTATCACCGCCCTGACAAAGTAAACGCATTCATACTTAATGCATCAATGTTCTTCCCTTAATATCACCCCATGTGGTGGATGCTTTATCTTTCGATGAAACAGCAAAGATGTCTTTCATTGCTTCCTTGATCTCGGCTTCGGTGAGGGCACGTCGCCATAAACCTACTTCGTCAATCGAACCGTTCCTGAAGGTATATCGCGGCTGTCCTACCGCGCATCCAATATGTAGCTCCGAGTCATTAGTACCCATGAATTCAAAGATCTCCTCGGTCTCAGAACGGATTATACCATCCAGATAGATTCTCACGGTCCTACCGTCGTAAGTCCCGGCGATGTGATGCCAGTTTTTATTTTTCATCGGACCCGTGGTGATGAATTTCCAATGCCCCTGGACGTTCCCCAAGATCATGCCAATTTTTGGGCCCCAGAATGGAATATGAGCTTCAAAGAACCCCATGCTGTAGGACAGCTTCGTATCAATCCGGTCCTGACTGCCTCTATCAAGCCACGATCCCCAAGCGATTTCCCAATCCTCATGATACACCCAAGCCATCATCGTTATCTCGTCTTCGATTTTTAGCAGATCGTCAACAGGAACACGAACGCAATCATCGCCTTCCGGCTCAGCAGCAATATGAATTCCATTTCCATATTTGCCTTTAATAAAATCTACATTTGCGATGACATTGGCATCGAGATTATTGCCAGAAGCGTCAAGAATCTTCTTGTCTCTTACGTTGTCAAAAGTAAGATAGACAACAAGTCCCTCATCCAGTCCAGCAGAAACTTGACTCACTGTAAACAGCAGAAAAATTAAAGGAAATAGTATCCGTTTCATTTTCACTCTCCAGATAGAGGCAGATATTGATGAGGAACGATCTCAACAATCTCATCTCCAGAGTTAGCCTTGAAAAAGGCGACAATATCATCAATCATCTCACTCCTGATTTGATGCCCGGTATTTTCATAAGTAACAAACTGTGCAGGAATCTCAAGTGCCTTGTATATTGATTGACTGACATCCCATCGATCCGGCATCATTTTAGCACCAATCAGCCTTTTGACTAACTCGGCATCTACTTCATCGTAACCATCTCGAAACGGAATCGTGTCATTGTCATCAAGAGTCCCCATATAGATGTACTGAGAAACCTTCTGATATGCCGTTCCATCAAATTCAATACCAGCAATTTCTTTCACATCAGCAATTCCAATTGGATAACGAATCGTGACCTCATTCCAGCGATCCGTTGGGAAGGTTGGAATAGCGTTGATTCCACCAGTTGCGACAGCGCGGACAACCGTTGGATGTAAAATCGCAAACCGATTCGTAAACGTTCCAGAAGCCGAAAACCCATTCATGAAAACCTTTTTATTCATTTTCACGTCGTTGTGCCGTAGCAGTCGTTGTGCATGATCTATCATTTTGATGAGTTGCCGGTCAATTCTCCTGAGTCCACCCTCTTTTAGCAGGAGTGTATCCCTATCCAAAGCATGTGTGTAGAGTTGCCATTGGTCCCCGCCGGGCCGAGGAAAAACAGGTACGAGCAATGGGATTTTCAGTTTTCTTGCGATGACAGTCGCATGAGATGCCTCTGTGAATGCCTTCACTTTCCTATCAAGTCTTTTAAAATTGTCGCCATACCCTGTATTGCACGGCTCTACCAGGAGATGAATCGGTTTGTTAGCATCTATCCCCTGCGGAATAAACAGATAATATGGAAAAGCAAAGCCATCTGTAAGGTCCGTTGAGACGCGGCAAAGCAGCTCACTTGAGAGATCAAGTTCTTCAATATTTGTTACAGGAACAGGTGTTATATCCACAAAAGTACGTGTAACTGGTTCTGGTCCTTCAGTTGTGAAGATAAGAGTGTGTTCATTTAATGGATTGCCTGCTATATCTTTAATATTTCCATCAACGCCCAATATGAGCCGATAAATCTTTGAAGACGCGAGGTGTTGTTTAAATGAAATAACGAGGGTTGTGTTGCCATCCTCCCACCGGATATCATCAACCGGAACCCCAGCAAACGTCACATCAATACCTCTCATTCTTTCATCAAAGACAATCCGAATTTCCTTTAGATCCGTTGAAATTTTCTCAGATAAGTTGGGAATAGTCTTCTCCACTTTTGGAGGTGTTGTATCTTGCTGCCTTGAAACGGCACTTGAATTGACAACATAACATGTTTCAATGGCCGCTTTGTCCCGATAACTGTTTTGCCATTTGTAGCTCCATGTGTTGTCAATTTGCAAAGGAAAGTACTCCGTGGCGTTGGCTGGGACCTCGTATTCCAGCAATTCGGCTTCCGTTACAATGCCATTGGTATGCTCATAACGCATTTTTACGATTCCAACGCCCTTGGCGAACCACAAATAGCGCGTGCCATTTGCCAAGGCACTCTTCAGTTCGGAGTCGGCTTCAACATCTGTGAAAACAGTTTTATGCCTAAGACACTCACGGAAGGTCCCTGCGGAAACTTCTACTTGCTCATAGTTTTCCAAACTTGTTTCCGCTTTTATGTACCATCGACCGAAGCGACCTATTTGCGTCCAAGTATTTCCTATACTTAAGGGAAATCTAAAAAGCTCTATCCCCTTGTGGTTAACATAAGAGAACAACATATACCGCGGCGACGGATCAACTCCACCACTCCCTCCACTGGTAGAATAAGTTGTGGATGTCAAAGCCTCATCGGTGTTCCTAAGATTGAAAGTTCCTTCTGCCAAATGCCCTCCACCTTCCGCGGTAGTATTGACAATCAAGGTAATATCGCGCTCGGCTTCATCGACAACAGTTACTTCCTCTGTTTCATCTACCGGCGCAGCGGCACGTCTAACTATATATTCTGGCGGATTGGGTTGTTGATTTAACCCATCGCTACTATTCGGTGCGTTGACATTTCCCAACTGCGTCCGAACATTTGGTTTGGATTCAAGGTTCAGCACAATCGGTGCTTCAATGAGTTCCACAGTCATTTCCGAGGCAGCATCGAAACTATATGGTTTTTGGAAACGCGATAAGTATTGCCTACCAACACCTAACATCAAGAGGATAACTGCTAACGTAGAAACGCCTATTGCCCACGGCACCAACGGTTTGCCACCAGACGGTGCAATCGGTTTTAGACGCGAAATCTCGCGCATGATATTCTCTGTTAGATTCGGTGTGATCTGGTAATTGCCTAAAGCCTCTCGTATCATGGGTTCCTCCCTCTTTAAACGTTGCTGCGCCCGGCGCAAACGACTCCTGACCGTATTTGCTGATATTCCCAAAAATTCGCCAATCTCCGCACTCGACATCTCGCCAAAGTAACGCAGCGTTACAATTGTGCGTTCACTCTCCTGAAGTTTGGCAAGCAACGCTTTGACGACCTCGCGTTGTGCTTCTACCGCTGTCTGCTCATTTTCCGAAATAACATATCCCGAGTAGGTTGCTTTTTCCAACGTTGCACTACTCGTATCTTCCAGCGACTCTGTCCGCAAACGTTTCTTACGCGACCATGCCTTGCAGTGGTTCGTCGCGATCACATAAAGCCAACTCAAAAAACGCTGTGGCTCCTTAAGCATCGCCAATTTCTGGTATGCTTTCAGGAAAGTGTCCTGCGTAATCTCTTCGGCGATGTGGAAATCACCAATCTTCCGCCACGCCAGCGCGTGCACCGGCTTTTGGTATTTCCTCACAAGCACGGAGAACGCAGTATCATCGCCAGCGAGAACGCGTTGAATGAGTTTAGCATCGTCGTTTTTCATCAGTTATCCCATGGGAAAGGAGCGTTCATTATTTCGGATTAACACCTGTGACGCGCCTTATCAGTCAAACTGGTGCATAATTCTGCAAATTTTTGAATAACAAGTTTCAGAAACCTGTCAACTTCGCCAAAAGGCACGTGTTCGTCCAAGGAAGAATAGGTTTCCAGTTTCCTAATACGAGAGGTAGAAAACAGTATAATAGAACAGTAGGTTGTTCCGATTGCCGGAATTATATCATGAATCCAACGATAGGTGTATAGATGATCCGGATGAGGAACCGCTTGATTCCTGTCCCTAAAAAGCAGATTCGCCGAGGCACAGGGACCTCGGCGAACAGTGTTTGTGGGAAAGCGAGGCACGGGACCTCGGTGAACAATATAGGATTTACGCAGCAGCTTCAAAGTCCCCTTGATAAGGGGGATTTAGGGGGTTAATGGGTTTTCACGATTTCGGCATCGGTGGTTTCTCCCTCGTTAGGACACAATGATAAGGGGGATTTAGGGGGTTAATGGGTTTTCACGTCTGCCCATGTTATGGTGAGAAAGTGAGGTTTCGGTGATACCGGTAGCGTATACGCGGGATCAAACCAGTCGCCACCAAAATTCCGTGAAATATGCGTCAGCTGCGTCCGAATACCGCTGTTTACATCGAGTTTGAAGATCTGGTTCTCAACATTAGTTCGCTGTGTGTAAAGGGCTTGTTCACCATTTGGGGATATCTCAGGTGCCCAAACTTCCTCACCGGCTTCATCAACGAGTTGTTGGAGACCAGTGCCATCTCGGTTCACAATAAAAATGGTCTGTTTGTCCTTCCATGCGTTGTGCAGTGCTCTTGCATTGCCCAGTTCCAGTTCCGCGATGACCGGTAATGGATCGTTGTTTCCCACAAAGACGAGTTTATCGCCTGTTGCTGACCAGGATGGAGTTCGTTGCCAAGGTAATGCTTTCTTAGGTAAAAGTCGCGCGTACTTTTGTGTGCGGACGTTGGCTAATATGAGCCAGGTGCGCCCGGGTTCAGCTGCACCACAAGCGATTTCTGTGCCATCCGGCGACCATGCTGGATCCGAACCCAACACGAAATATTCGGCATCTTGTTTGCCTAAGGTAGCAATGTAAACACCGGTCGGTCCGTCCCTTCCGTCAAGATACCAATAAGCAATCTGTTTACCATCGGGTGCCCACGTCGGATCTTCTCTACGGGTCTCTGTTTTGGATTTGAAGACGCGTCGGACATTCGTGCCATCTGAATTCATCAGATAGAGATCTCGCTTACCCCCGCGATCCGAGACAAAAAGAATCTGCTCGCCAGTCGGAGACCAGATGGCATCCAGATCATGTGCGTGATGTCGGGTTAGGTTCACCTTTTCACTACCATCCGGGTTCATGATATAGACTTCGTAGTTGCCATCGCGTGCGGAGGTAAACAGGATTTTGGGAGTTGTTGGTGCTTTGGCAAGTATCGGAGAAACGCTAACATCCAGCATCAACAAGATCAATATGACAAAAACTAACAACCGAATCGTTCTCATAGGAATTCCTCTATTGTTTTTTCACATCTCCCCACGTAGTCGTGAGCAAATGGGGTTGCGGTGAAACGGGCAATGCATACGCTGGATCAAACCAATCCCCGCCAAGATTCCTTCCCGCAACATTTGTCAGCTGTGTTCGAATGCCACTGTTCACATTGATTTTGAAGATTTGGAAGTGACTATCAACCTCTTGTGTATAAAGGACCTCATCTCCATTCGGCGATGACGCGGGATACTGCGCGTAGGCACCGGCTTCATCGAGGAGTTGTTGGAGATCGGTGCCGTCGCGATTCACAATGTAGATGGTCTCCTTGTTTCTCCATACAGGCGGAAAACGATCTTTCAACGGATCGAAATCTGGTGGTAACGGATGCTTATTCCAAGAAAAGACGAGTTTGTCACGTGTTGCTAACCAAGACGGAAAGTTTTGCCAATCCATTGCTTCCTTGGGTAGCAGGCGTGTCAGTTTTCGTGTGCGGACATCAACAAACGTAACCCGGCGGGCATGTCCAATAGGGACATAGGTGATATAAACTATTTCCGTTCCGTCGGGCGACCATGCCGGATAAAAGCCTCTCGTAATAAGTTCCTCTTTCTGGTCCCCTAAGGTCGCAGTGTAAATAAAAGACGGGCTGCCCAACCCTTCGGCGTATGTATAAGCAATCTGTTTACCATCGGGCGACCACGCCGGTTCGTCTCTATAAGCGTCCTTTTTGAAGACGCGTCGGACATTGTCTCCATCTGGATCCATCAAATATAAATCCCGGATGCCATCACGGTCAGAAACGAAAAGAATCTGCTCACCCGTTGGGGACCAGACGGCATTGACATCCGCGCCGCGATGTCGGGTTAGGTTCACCTGTTCAGAACCGTCTGGGTTCATCATGTAGATCTCCCGATTGCCATCCCGTGAGGACGTAAATAGGATTTTCGGTGTCGTCGGTGCTTTTGCGAGAAGCGGAGAAGCACAGACACTCAGCATCAACAGTACCAATAGAATAACAACTAACAACTGTATCGTTTTCATACGAGCTCCTTTTATTATTTTTTCACATCACCCCATGTCGTGGTTAGCAGCTCCGGTTGGGGTGATACCGATAACACATACGCCGGGTCAAACCAATCCGCACCAATATTTCTTCGCCCAATATGTGTCAACTGCGTCCGAATCCCACTGTTTACATCAATTTTGAAGAGCTGTCTCTGATTGTTAATTTCTTGTGTATAAATGACTTCGCCACCGTTTGGCGATAACGCAGAAGCTTTTGCTTCCTGACCGTCTTCCGGAATAAGTTGTTTGAGACCCGTTCCATCTCGGTTGATGATGTAGACGGTGTATTTATCTGCCCATGCTTCGTGCAGCTCCCTATCTAAGATGGCAGGTAACGGATGCTTGTTCCCTATAAAGATAAGTTTATCCCCTGTAGCCGACCAAGACGGACGCGTTTCCCACCGGAATGCTTTTTTGGGTAGCAGTGGTTCCACATTTTGTGTGCGGACGTTAATGAATGCGATCCAAGTTCCCTCTAAGTCAGACGCTCTGTAGGCAATTTCTGTCCCATCTGGCGACCATGCTGGATAGAATTGACCGATGATAAATTCCTCATCTTGGTCGCCTAAAGTCGCTATGTACATACCGGATGTGCCGCCTCCGTCGGGCCAATAATCATGCATGTAAGCGATCTGTTTGCCATCTGGCGACCACGTCGGGGATGTTCTTCGACCTACTATTTTTCGCCTAAAGATGCGTCGGACATTGGACCCATCTGGATCCATCAGATAGAGATCTGGCCTGCCACTGCGATCGGAGACGAAAATAATTTTCTCACCCGTCGGAGACCAGACAGCTCCATAATCCACTGCGGGGTGTTGTGTTATGGGGACTTGTTCAGAGCCGTCTGGATTCATGGTATAGATTTCGTAATTGCCGTCCCGCGTAGAGGTAAACAGGATCTTCGGTGTTGCCGGTGCCTGTGCGAAAAGCGGAGAAATGCTTAAGTTCAGCACTAACAAGATAAATATGGCAAAAATAAACAAATATGTCGTTTTCATACAATCTCTTCCTAAAGGGCAGGCACAAGATCTGCCTCTACAAACAGCAGAACTATTGTTTTTTGACATCTCCCCAGGTCGTTGTTAGCAAGTGCGGTTGCGGCGATACCGGCAACGCATACGCCGGATCAAACCAATCACCGCCAATATTCGCTTGACGAAAAGCACCGGCAATATGCGTCAACTGCGTCCGAACTCCGCTGTTTATATCCAACTTAAAAATTTGCGCCTGCCCATTAATCTCCTGTGTATAAAGCACTTCCGAGCCATCAGGCGATAATGCAGAAGGCCCTGCCCCGGGACCGGCTTCATCAACAAGTTGACGTAGACCCGTGCCATCGCGGTTGACAATGAAGACCGTGAATTTATCGTTCCATGCCTCGTGCAGGTCCCTATCCAAGATGGCAGGGATCTGATGCTTGTTCCCAGAAATCGCAAGTCTATCCCCTGCAACAGACCAGCACGGAGACGATTGCCATTGTAGCGTTTTATCGGGGATCGGTTGTTCGCTATCGCGTGTATCAACGTTGATAAATGTCAGTCGTTGTCCCAATGCATGAGAGACAGAGCAGGCGATTTCTGAACCATCGGGAGACCATTCCGCGGAACTCCCATTCGGCAAGGGTTCAACATCCTCTTCACCAAACGTCCCAAGATAGAGACCGGATTTTCGACGGTCCCAGTCCAAGTACTTGTAAGCAAACTGTTTACCATCAGGCGACCACGTCGCACTATATCTCGACGCTTTTATTTTTTTCTTGAAGACGCGCCGAACATTCGTGCCATCCGCGTCCATCACATACAGGTCCAGCACCCCACCGCGATCGGAGACAAAGAGAATCTGATCACCCGTCGGAGACCATACGCCACTAGCATCACGGGCGGGATGCTGTGTTAAGTTCACCTGTTCGGAGCCATCGGGGTTCATCACGTACACCTCACGATTGCCATCCCGGCTGGACGTAAACAAGATTTTCGGCGTTGTCGGGGCTTTTGCCCAAATCGGAGAAGCACTGACATTCAGCATCAACAAGAGCAATAGCACAAAAACTAACGACTGCATCTTTTTCATACAAGTTCCTCTACTGTTTTTTAACATCTCCCCATGTCGTTGTTAGCAAGTGCGGTTGTGGTGAAACCGGCAACGTCGTATACGCCGGATCAAACCAGTCGCCACCAAAATTCCAAGAAATATGCGTCAGCTGCGTCCGAATACCGCCGTTTACATTAACCTCGAAGATCTGGCTCTGCCCATTAATTTCTTGTGTGTAAAGCACTTCTTCCCCGCTGGGCGATAACTCAGGATACCCTGCGTCAGGTCCAGCTTCATCAACAAGTTGCTGGATACCGGTGCCATCTCGATTCACAACGAAAATTACCTGCTTATCACGCCATGCGTTGTGCAGACCTCTATCCAAAATAACAGGTAACAGATGCCTGTTCCCAGTAATCGCAAGCCTATCTCCCGCAGCAGACCAAGATGGATTGCGTTGCCATTGTAGTGCTTTATCGGGGAGCGGTTGTTCCAGTTTTTGTGTCCGGACATCCATAAATGTCAGTCGAGCCCCGAATTGATGAGATATAGAATAGGCGATTTCGGTGCCGTCCGGCGACCATTCAGGGGAATGCCCATACGGTAGAAGTTCGGCATCTTCTTCACCAAATGTCCCCAGATAGAGACCGAACTCTCCACGATCCCAGTCCGTGTAGCTGTAAGCAAACTGTTTGCCATCGGTAGACCATGCCGGACTTTCTCTCCGACCCTTTGCTTTTCTTTTCAAGACGCGTCGGACATTCGACCCATCAGGGTCCATCAAATACAGGTCTCGCACACGCGTGCCTTGACGATTCGAGACGAAGAGGATCTTATCACCCCTCGGAGACCACACCGCACTCATATCTTCGGCAGGGTGCTGTGTCAAGTTCACCTGTTCGGAGCCATCAGGGTTCATAATGTAGATTTCGTAGTTGCCATCTCGCGCGGAAGTAAACAAGATTTTAGGGGTCGTCGGCACTTTTGCGAAAAGCGGAAAGGTGCTAACATTCAGCACCAACACAATCAATATACCAAAAATTAACAACCGCATCGTTTTCATATTACACTCCTCATAAACGACCTCTGATAACTAATAACTACCGCTTTTTCACATCTCCCCATGTCGTAGTAAGCAAATGCGGTTGCGGTGAAACCGGCAGCGCATACGCCGGGTCAAACCAGTCGCCATCAAAATTCCAAGAAATATGCGTCAGCTGGGTCCGAATACCGCTGTTGACATCAAGCTTGAAAATCTGGTTCTCACCATTCGTTCGCTGTATGTAAATAACGTGTTCACCATCTGGCGATATCGCAGGTGCCCAAGCCTCCTGACCGGCTTCATCCGTCAGTTGTTGGAGACCGGTGCCGTCACGATTCACAATAAAGATGGTCCGTTTAACTTCCCATGCCTTCTGTAACTCCCAATCCAAAATAACTGGTAACGGATCGTTGTTGCCAATAAAAACAAGTTTGTTGCCTGTTGGTGACCAAGATGGAGTTCGTTGCCAAGGCAATGCTTGCTTGGGTAAGAGGAAGGCTTGTTTTCGTGTGCGGACGTTGGCTAATATGAGCCAAGCACTCTTGGGGTCAGCTGCGCCATAAGCGATTTCTGTGCCATCCGGCGACCATGCTGGATTAAAACCCTTCGCAAAGTATTCCACATCTTGTTCATCTAAGGTGGCAACGTAAATACCCGTTGGTCCCTGCTGACTATTCGGGGACCAGTAAGCAATTTGTTTGCCATCAGGTGCCCACGTAGGGTCTTCTCTACGGGTTTTTATTTTTTTTCTAAAGACGCGTCGGACATCAGTGCCATCTGGACGCATCAGATATAGATCTTGGATGCCGCCGCGATCCGAAACAAAAAGAATGTGTTCACCCGTCGGAGACCAGACAGCATCCGAGTCATGTGCATGATGTCGGGTTAAGTTCACCTTTTCACTACCATCCGGGTTCATGATATAGACTTCATCGTTGCCATCGCGTGCGGAGGTAAACAGGATTTTAGGGGTTGTTGGTGCTTTGGCAAAGAGCGGAGAAGCACAGATATTTAGCACAAACAGGATCAATATGACAAAAACTAACGACTGTATCGTTTTCATACGAGCTCCTTTAATACAATGGTTACTTGACAGTGTTTTCTACTTGTTTGAGCCTACCCCAAAGCGTTGTCTGCTTCTCTACACTTGGTGAAACGGAAAGGAACGCCTCCGGCACCCAAGCAGGATATAAATCCCTTCCTCCACCCTTCATAAGCGGTTTCCCGCGTCCGTTTCCCATTGCATCTATAACATAAATATCAGCATTTCCAGGTGCATTTTCATAAACATAGGCAATCCAGTTCCTATTCGGCGACCACGCAGGTTGGCGAATCTCAGGAAACCGAGCACCGTCCTTATTCCCCAATATAGGGGTCCCTTGGGTGAGTTGACGAAAGTTTTTACCATCCACGTCAATCACGTACAAGTGCATGCTATCATCCCTGGGGACAACCATACTAAAGGCGATCTGTTTGCCATCGGGAGACCAAGCACACTCACCTTGAATTATGCCATCGAGTGCCTGTACCTGTTTATCATCAATGCGTCTCAACCTTCTTCCATCGGCATTCATCACATAAATACCTTTCCTTTCATCACCGCGATGGTAAGAGACAAACGCGATCTGCTGGGTGTCTGGTGACCAAGCGGGCCCCAGGTTTGTTCCCCGGTCAGTCAACTGCACCAGATGTGCGCCGTTGATATCCGCTTTGTAGATATTGGTCGTTATATCGATTTTGACCCCGGGAATAAATTCATGATTACCAGAGACAAAGGCAATCCATTTTCCATCAGGAGACCATGCTGGTGTCCATTCTCTCTCTTCGCGGTTTGTGAGTCGCCGGTGTTCCCCTGTCCTTGTGTCCATGATATAAATCTTGAAATCTCCATCTCGGTTGGAAGTATATGCCAAGAAACGCCCATCAGGTGACCACGTTGGATCGCGTTCGTCTGTGGGGTGATTTGTGAGTAGGCGAAGATTCCCGCCATTTGTGTCCATAACATAGATATCGAAGTTTCCTTCTGAATTGGACGCAAAAGAGATCCGATCACTTCTCGCAGCATCTGCCCAATTGGCTATGAACAGCAGTCCGCTCCCTACAAGCAATACAACCCCGAACATATAAATCCGTGCGTGCTTCATAGATATACAAACCCCCTCTATAATGCGGTATCTACTTGGTCGTATTTTCCGCTTGCTTGAGTCTACCCCAGAGCGTCGTCTGTTTTCGTCGCTACAAGTGTAAACTTATTTTCGAATTTTATTACTTCTGGTGCCTATTCATTGATTGACGCGTTGTGAAATTTCTCATCAAGCGGGATGTGAAATAACCCACGACGTGAGGCAACAACATAAAGTCTGTCGTTATTGAGGGCGAGAGAGATAATTTTACCCGGAACGCTTGGAGAAACCTGTTCCCACTTGCCACGGCTCCCTAAATGATAGACACCCACATTGCCAGCACCATAAACCGCAGTGCCATCTACAGCGAATTTGTCTATAACGGGACGCTGCCCCATTCCATCGGTCAGCACGCGCCAGTGTTCCCCGTTCTGTGAAACCAAAACACCTGTATCCGTTGCAACATGAACCGTTGGTCCCGCAAAAACTATCTCCTTGAAATACGTAAAACGAAGTGGAAGGATCAACGTGATGTCTCTCCAACTGTTTCCACCGTCAAATGATTGGAATAATTTGCCATCTCGCTTCCCGACGTAGACGGTTTCTCCGGATACGGCTAACTTGAACCCATAGCCTCCCTGACCCCAGGGGGATTTTTGCGTAAGGTCTATTAATCCAGTATCCGTCCATTCCGGGTCGCCGGGTTTCCACTTGAAAAGCCGCCGCAGGCACTCGACATAGAATGTCTCACCACTGACTGCAAATCCGCCGACCCTTGCAAAGGTAGTCATATTGCGCAACGTCTTCGTCAACTGAGGATTCTCTTCAAGGTCATCAGGTAAATGGAACTGTTCTGCCGCTGCCAGAGTTGTCCACGACTCGGTGGAAAGCATTTCTTCATCAAAAGCGGGTATTTTTTCTGTTGGAATAAGGGTATTACCATCTGCAGATAGACCAAAAATCCGAAAATTTTTCACTTCAGATGCGATGCCATAAAGCTTATCATCTTTAACCCTTAACTTTGAACCATAAGACAACATGAAGTAATCGTCAGCATCAACAGGAATCCTTTTCCACGATTCGCCACCATCGGTTGACTGAACGATGTCTCTGCCGGTATACGCACAGAGTGTGTTGTTGAATGCCACCAAACTCCGAATCCCTGTCCCTATAATGCCATCCATAAATAGGTGCCATGAGTCGCCAGCATCCGTTGTGCGATAAACGCCGTTTCCGCCAATTGTGTAAAAAACCCTTTCATCCGCCGCGATGATTCGTCGGAAATCATCAAGTGGAGACGGAACTGGAGCAGTGTCCAGTTGCGTCCAAGTTTGCCCAGCATCTGTTGAGCGGAATTGTTCAACACCCTGTAAGAGGAGCGTCTCACCCGCAACTAAAAGCTTTATACCGGTTAGGACTGTAAAAAAGAGCGGTTTATCCTTAGGCGTTATCTCAGTCCATGATTCCCTCAAATCTGCTGAGTGAAAAATTCTGCCTCGTACCGAGTTCACATCCACTATTACACCTAATTCCGCTAATTCCGATTTCGTCGATCTCGCCCACATAGACAGATCCGGTCCCATGCCAACATAAAGATTATTCTCAAAGGCTGCTAAGGAGTGAATAGCATTGACAGATTCTATCGGCACCTGTTCCCAAATACCTGAGATGAAACGATAGAAACCGCTGTCTGTGTTAGTAGGAGTCTTGTCTTCAAAGTTCTCAAGAGATTGGGTAGTTTTGGCGGCATCCACCGATAATTCCTGCCAAACACCTGCGTTGAGGCGGTAGAGTCCTTCATCTGTACCAACAAATACCGTGTTTTCAATCGCAGCGATTCCGTAAATGCGTTTGTTTGTTAATCCTTCACTAAGTAAATTCCATTCGGTGCCGGCATCCGTAGATTGGAAAACGCCTTTACCTCGGAGAGCGAGATACATTGTAATAGTTGTTCGCGGATTGGTGGATTGCGGCGCATCGGTTATTACTAATCCAACAGTGCGTCCGCTGGGTCGCGAGCAAAAGATGTGCCACGTCTCGCCATCGTCGCTCGAAGTGAAGATTTCATCAATGGAGGCGATATAGAGGGTGTCCCTATATGCTGCCATTGATATGTAGCCCCTGTTAATTGATGGATTTGCCTTGATGCGCCCCCACGTCGTTTCTCCCGTTGGTAATCTGTAAATACCTGTCTGTGTAGAGGCGTGGAGCGTTCCTTCGGGTGTCGTAAAGATACCATAGGCGGGACCCTTTTGAGGACCAGATACCTGCCTCCACCGCGAAGTAGAAAACTTTGCAGCATCCACTCCGACGGTAGCTGCCAGAGGCGTTTCAGGGGTCTGTAAACCCGTACTGTTGCTTTTACTGGGGAACGCAGCCTCTCCAATCTGATTCCGGACATCTGGTCTTGAATCAATATCAAGCGTAACAAGTGTATCAATAATTTCGATAGTCGGTTCAGATTGTGCCTCGAAACTATACGGTCTCTGAAAGCGCGCAAGGTATCGGTTGCTTGCGCCAAGCAGCACGACGATCAAGACCACGGCTGCACCAAAAGCCGCCCACGGTAGCAACGGTTTGCTAACCGGCGGCGATGTTGTTTCTATCTTTGCGACTTCTCGCATGATATTTTGGCTGAGACGCGCTGATACCTGTACACCGCCAAGTACCTCCTGAACCAAGTGTTCTTCGTCGCGCTGTAAACGTTTTTTTGCCCGCTGGAGCCGACTCGTAATCGTGTTCACCGACACCCCCAAGAATTTGCCGATCTCCCGCGTCGTCATTTCACCGAGATAGTAAAGGGTCATAACCGTGCGTTCGCTATCGGGGAGTTTTTCGAGAAGTTTTTGGACGAGTTCGCGGCGATCCTCGGTCGCGTTTATATCGTACTGCTCGGATACATAACGCGTATAAGAGGATGCTTCTATCTCGTTCACAGGTGTGGTCTCCAACGACTGCATCGCAGGTTCCTCCTTTCGCAGCCAAGCGATACAGCATCGATTTGCAATAACATACAGCCATCCGGCAAACAGATTCGGATGCTTGAGCGTCGAAAGTTTTTTGTATGCCTGTAGGAAGGTATCTTGTGTAACCTCTTCAGCATAATGAAAATCACCGATTTTTCGCCAGACGAGCGCGTGGACACTCTTTTGGTACTTTTCGACCAAAGTGTTAAACGCGGCATCGTCGCCAGACAAGATATCATCGATTAACTGAGCATCATTTTCTTGTTTCATGGAACTATCCTGACCAAGGGATTTAATCGCGTTGGTATGCGTTAAGACCTTTAATTGAACAACTCATACAGTATTATAATATAAAAGACGCGATTTTGGGGCAAAAAACGTGCATTGTGCCAAAAAAAATCATGTTCTTACAGAGACGCGTTGTTTTTCCTTGTGGATTGGAGTGGTTAACTATTTATTTTCCTTGAGTTTGCCCCAAAGCGTTGTCATTTTTTCTGCGCTTGGTGAAACAGAGAAGAATGGCTCTGGCACCCACGCAGGCGATATATTCGTTGATAGATGCGTCGTGAGCCGAATGGATTCTGCGTGTTCCTCACCCGCAGCATCAACGACATAGAGAAAAGTCTTGTGCTGGACTTCTAAATTGTCCGAAACGTAAGCGATCCACTTCCCATCTGGAGACCATGCTGGGGCGTACTTCATGAATACACGTCCCCCAGGAACGCGGCCGCCAAGCGTCACACGACGGAGTTTCCCACTCTCTACATCTACAATCGCAATTTTTGGACCTATCCCAAGTTCCCAAGTAGAAAACGCAATCTTCTTACTATCAGGAGACCATGCCGCAGAGCGTCCCTTCTCCACAGCCGTCGCCAGCCGCCTCGGCTTTCTCCCATCAGCAGATACAATATAGAGGTAAACACGTTTGTGAGGTGGGTCAGGTTGGAGTGTATTGTACGCGATCCATTGTCCATCCGGAGACCAAGCGGGTCCCCAGTCGCTCCCACCTTTGGTCAATTGGGTGAGTTTTTCACCGTTTATACCCATTTTGTAGATCCGATACTCGCCCCTTCGATCAGAAATAAAAGCGATTTCTGTCCCATCCGGTGCCCATGTCGGGGTCGTGTCGTTGGCGGCGAGATCAGTGAGTTGCCAACGTTGTTGGGTGTGCATATCCATGATATAGATATTATAAAAGGCGGCATTTTCATTGGAGGCATAAGCCAAGTAGCGTCCATTCGGAGACCATCTCGCGTGAATCTCATCCGCGGGGCTGTCGAGGAGTGCTTGGAGATTACCGCCATGCCTATCTATCATATAAATATCGTAGTTACCGTTCCTGTTAGTAGAGAAGGAGATGTATTCGGAACCTGTATCTTGTGCTACGACATTTATTGTCAGTAGGACAGAACTCAATAACATCAGCATTACGAATACTGGATACACACATCTATTTTTCATTTTACGAATGCCTCCCATTTATTATATTATAGTAAAATCCGAAAATAAGTTTACACTTGTCGCTCGTAGGGGTTGGGTTACCTCGAAGAAATCCGCAGAAATACCCAAGCAATACGCAGAAACACCCAAGCAAAAACACCCCAAAGCAAAAACACCCCTACTACGGTTTCCATGTGTGCAAATAATTACGGGTTCTACTATAATACAGTTATGCCTATTGTACGTTAAAGACGCGATTTTTAAGCAGAAACGTGCATAATGATGAAAAAAAGACAAAAAACTTGAACTTTAGTCAAGTGGGGCGGGATTGATGTTGTATAAGTGGGATTGCACTGAGGCGTTGGTATCCGGATTGCGTTCCGCAATCGGTAAACTGGGGTTATTATTTGTTGGCGGGGTGCGGAGCGTATATTAGGCGTTAGTATCCTCAATGGGATGCGGCAATTTTATTTACATCCCAGATGAAAACTGTACCCTGTGAGTCGCCGCTCGCGAGTGCTTTGGCTTTAGCGAGTGCCATCCCGGCAAGTGCTTTGTTTCCGAGGAATGTCACAGCACCGATTTCATCTGCATGTCCTGTCAGTGTCTGGATGGATTGGCCAGTTATGAGATCCCACAACCGAACCGTTTTATCGGAACTGCCACTGGCAAGAAGTTTACCATCTACTGAGAAATCCATAGCGGTAATGCCTCCCGTATGCCCTGTGAGGGTATGAAGCGGTTTGTCGGTGTCTGCCTTATTCCACAACTCAATTGTTTTGTCTGCACTCCCCGTTGCGAGGGTTTTCCCGTCTGCATAGAGTGTTAATACATTAACTGAATCTATATGTCCGGCTTCAATATGCCAATCGTTGATGCCGCTGAGATAAATAACGAACTGCTTGGGTCCGATATTGAACCCCCGTGCCTTGGTTTCACCTTTATATGAACATACGATTGTCATGAGAGCGACATCTCTTGGACTGATCTCAGAACTCCGGCGGCCGCCATCACGCGGGTGCCAAGACCGAATCGTGTCGTCTTTGCTGCTTCCACTCCAAAACCTTTTACCATCGACAGAGAACGCAACAGTCTCTACAGGGGCAGTGTGTTCTTCGCGGGTCCGTCTGAGTTTCCCAGTCTCTGCCTCCCACAACCGTACCGTCTTGTCCGAACTGCCACTGACGAGCAATTTACCGTTCGGAGAAAAGGCGAGTGCTAACACCGAATCGGTATGTTCCGCAAGCACCATAATTTTTTCATAGGTATCCGCGTCATAGATATGGATATCATTCGCGGCGGCTATCGCGAGTCGATTTGCAGTTCGAGAATATGCGATAACATTAACAGGGCTTTCACTGACATCAATTCGAGCAATCGCACCTACCGGTAAATCTCCTGCGAAACCGTTTCTGAGAAACACTGCAACGGTTAGGAGTAGAATAGAACTTGCTAATTTCGTCATCTTCATTTTTTCTCTCTTTCTCAGTTATCAGTTTCGGTGTCTATGGAGATCGTTGCGAGAAAGGAATTAACCTTGCTTTTCCCGCTGAACGAATTACCGGTAGCCCCTAACTTAAAACGTCCGCCTTCGTTAAAACGGTGCGTGAGTTTCCCCGATTTGCCGGGGACGATCCCTGATGCTGCGGTCAGTATAACTTTGGGCATTCCGTCCACGGCGAGTTCGCTGTCGCTTTCAAACAGGATGAAAGCCCCCGCAGCCTCTGCGCTCCCCATCCAGAGTTCAACAGTGAGGACACCGCCATCCTTAAACGCTGTCGCATCAATCTCAACGACAGTGTAATCTTGATATTCAGCGTCTGGTGTCTGAAAAACACTCAAAATATCCCGCGAAGGCTCCGCGTCGTTGAGTGTAACGATCCGGGTCTGTGCGGCGAGAAATCTTGGCACATATTCGGACTGATTCATGCTTGGGGTGAACCCACTGCCTCTACTGGGTATAGTAGACTTACCGATTTGGGTGCGTACATCCGGTTTCGATGCAAGATTCAGGACAATCGGTGTATCAATGAGTTCTACTGTCATCTCCGATGTGGCATCCAAGTTGTAAGGCTGCTGGAAACGCGTTAGATACTCATTGCTGACACCAAGTGCCAACACCACGAGAGCAAGGGTTGAAGCAGCGATTGCCCACGGAATGAACGGTTTACCACCGGAGGGGACCACGGGTTCAATGCGTGAGATTTCTTGCATGATATTCTCGGTGAAATTCGCCCTAATTTGGAAACCGTCCAGCGCCTCTCGGATTATAGGTTCCGATTTCTTTAAGCGGTGTCGCGCGCGACGGAGCCGACTTTTAATGGTACTCGCCGACACACCTAAAAACCGGCTAATCTCTTCAACCGTCATTTCTCCGAAGTAGTGGAGTGTAACAACAGTACGTTCACTTTCCCGCAGCCGGGCAAGCAATTTGTGGGCGATACTGCGCTGTGCTTCTGTCGCAGCCTTTGCCTGCTCCTCGGCGATGTATTGAGAATACGTCATCTTTTCTATCAACGCGGGGTCGGTTTCCTCCAACGATTGCGTCTGCATCCGTTTCTTTCTAAGCCAAGCGTGGCATTGGCGCGAGGCGATTCTATACAACCATCCCTCAAACCGATGTGGATCTTTTAGGGTTCCCAGTTTTTTGTAGACTCGCAGGAAGGTGTCCTGTGTAACCTCTTCAGCGATGTGGAAATCCCCTATCTTCCGCCATGCAAGCGCGTGGACAGACTTTTGGTATTTTTTTACCAAATTAGCGAAAGCACTTTGGTCGCCTGCAAGGCTTTGTTGGATGAGTTCGACATCATTGTTTCCCATAGGTCACCTATAAATAGCAAGCAGTGGTCTTGCTTACCGATCAATTTTGGTTGCTCTTTTCTGGTGTGGGTTCCACGGAAAATTCAGCGAGGAAACCGTTAATTTCGCCTTTCTTATGGAACCAACTGCCAGTAGCCCCCAACTTAAAAACTTTTCCTTGCGCAAAAGGATACTTGATTGTCTGTTTTTCGCCGGGAGGGACCTCCCATGCCGAAGTGAGCGCTTCGTGAGGTATCCCTTCTGTGGGGAGTTCAGTCTCGCCATCGTAAAGATCAAACGCGCCTTTGGTTTCAGCACTGCCCACTGAGATATCAATAACCAACATACCGCCGTCTTTAAATGCTGTCGTATCAATTTCAACAACGGTATAGTCTTGAAGTCCGTGTCCTGGTGCCCGAAAAATGCTGAGGACCTCTTTCTTAGGATGCTCACGGGTGAGCACAACGCTCAAACCGTCATTAACAATCGCACCGGATTCGACAGCCGTTCCAAGGAACGTATTCCAATCCATTGATGGCGGCTCCCGGGCAGGTTCAGGCAATCCGGGGCGTTTCTTATCCAAGGCTTCTTGGAGAAATAAAAGGTAACCTTTTGGTCCGTTGTATGGCGAAGTTCGTTCATTGACGGGTAATCTGCCCAGCACATTAAGATCCGTTGAGATCACCAGAGAGTCCGACGGGGATTTTAGTTTCCATCCTGTGATGATTGCCTCTGCCAATGGGTGCGTTTTGTCAAATGGTTTGAAGCCTTGCTGGATTCTCGCCGCAATGAAGGCTCGCTTATTCGGGGTACGTCCTAATTCGACATTTGATACCCAAGTATTGATGAAATTTTCGTTCGCGAATTTGATGATACTGTCATCGGAGAGGACACCTGCCCTCAGGCTTTTGCCGCTCCCTCAGCACGACTCATCAACTAACGGTCCATCTATGGAGATGGCATGAATCGGTTTCTGTTGTGCTTGTGCCTGCGCCAGTACCTGTTCCGGTGGCACCCAGTTAATTCGTTCCGATTTGTAGAACTTATGTATCAGGGCGCGTTCGGCTTCCTCTTGGGTGATAGTTTCTGTGAATTTGATGCTCTCCAGCAACTCTTGATTTCCAGCGCGAAGTTCTATTTTCGAGCAAAAACCGGTAGTCGTATGAAAATGGGAGTCGTTTTTATCTTGTTTCCAGTTAACATCGAAATTTATTACGCCTTCCGGGACATACATCTCAAAGAAAGCGACTTTCTCTTTGATGCGGTCAATGACAAGATGCCCTGTGAACTGAGACGGTGTAAACCACCCATCTTCGAGTCTGAATTCGGCATGAATCCGAAACACGATGTCGGCGTATTGATCGTTGTAAGCGCGCAGGCATGTCCACAATCCATACGAATCCCCCGCATTGATGTGAAGAAATAGATTAGGCTTTGGATGGAGCTGCTTGAGCAATGCAAGTACGCCGCGAACATCCAACGCCCAAAGTTCACCCACCGAAACCAGTTTGTTCGGAAGAAAAGATTGGAAAACCGATGTTGGATGCTGTTTTTCGGGTTCGGCGACCCGCAGATTTGCCAACGCATCCCATTCCACATGGAAATCGGAGCCGGTGTTCTCAATCGGAGCAATGAAGCCTGTCACTGAGACTTCTGAAGTATCTGTAAGGTTAAGCGTAATTTTATTGTTCATTGCCGAGTGGTTGTCGGCGTTGAGTTGTCCACTCATCACTATTAGAATGAAAAGGGCAACGGTTAGGACTTTCATTTTCAAAATCTCCTTATGGTTAGCACACGTTGAAAAAATTGTATGTATTCACGCGATATTACCGAATGAAATAGTGTTTATGGGAAACTCCTTAGGTCTGTTATCTTGAACGTCTGCGTATGTAGATTATAACATAGACGCTAATCCGTTGAGACGATTTTATTCAGGTCCCAAATGAAAACGGTGCCATCTGAACCTCCACTGACAAGTGCTTTAGCTTTGGCGAGTGCTATTCCGACAAGTGCTTTGTCTGCCAAGAATATCACAGCCCCTACTTCACTTGTGTGTCCTGTGAATGTCTGGATGAATTGGCCAGTTGTGAGATCCCACAGCCGAACCGTTTTATCGGAACTCCCACTGGCAAGAAGTTTACCATCTACTGAAAAGTCCATAGCAGTTATACCGCCTGTATGTCCTGTAAGCGTATGAAGCGGTTTGTCGGTGTCTGCCTTATTCCACAACTCAATTGTTTTGTCCGCGCTTCCAGTGGCGACGGTTTTTCCATCCGCATAAAGGGTTAGGACGCTAACCGGACCTGTATGTCCACTTACAACACGCCAATGATTACTGCCTCTGAACTCAATAATGCAATCACTCATACTATCTAACGCTCTTGCCCTTGCCACGGGTGCCCCTTTGTATGAACATGCGATTGCTATGAATGCAACATTCGTATCTGGAGAAATTCGAGAACTCCAGCGACCACCATCACGCGTATACCAAGACCGAATTGTGTTGTTTTCGCTACTTGCACTCCAAAACCTTTTACCATCAACAGAGAACGCAACCGTACTCACAGGTGCTGTGTGTTCTCCGCGGGTATTTCTGAGTTTCCCGGTGTCGGCATGCCACAACCGTACCGTCTTGTCCGAACCGCCACTGACAAGACGTTTGCCGTTCGGAGAAAAGGCGATTGTTAACACCGAATCGGTGTGTTCGGTAAATACCATCTGTTTTTCATAGGTGCTCGCATCGTAGATATAGATGTTGTTCGCAGCGGCTACAGCGATCCGATTTGTGGATCGAGAATATGCGATAGCGTTTACAGGTCCCTCACCAACATCAATTCGAGCAATTGCACCCACCGGTAAATCTCGGGCAAACCCATTTGCGAGAAACATTTCAAGAATTAAAAATAGAATAAAACTTGCTAATTTCGTCATTTTCATATTTTTTAGTTTCTCTCATTTTTTGCGAACGCGGGTTCCACAGAGATTTTCGCGAGAAACCCGTTGATTTTGCCTTTCTCACTGGCATTGCCAATAGCCCCTAACTTAAAAACTTGACCGCGATCAAAAGGATACTTGATGACTTCTCTACGATTGGTTGGAATATCCGTCGCAGAGGCGAGCGCATTGTCAGATACGATTTCTGTAGTATCCGCAGCAAATAGGTCAAACGAACCCGAAACTTCGGCTTCTCCAACCCAGACATCAATGGTAAGCACGCCACCATCTCTAAAGACAGTTGCATCAATTTCAACAACAGTGTAACCTTGAGTGTTAGTTTCAGGTGACCGAAAAACGCTGAGAACCTCTTTCTTGGAGTGTTCACGGGTGAGTACAACGTTCAAACCGTCATCTTTAATAGCACCGGATTCGACGGCGGTTTCAAGGAGCGTATTCCAATGTGTTGAAGTATCCTCACGAAACCCGGGGAGTTTCCCATCCAACGAATCCCGGAGAAATAAGAGATACCCCTTTGCACCGTTGTAGGGTGGCGTTCGTTCATTGACAGGGAGTCTACCCATCAGTTCAAGTTTCGGCGAGATCACCAAAGAATCTGCGGGTGAATGTTTCTTCCAACCTTTCATGATTGCCTGTGCTAATGGGAGCGTCTTGTCAATAAGGTTAAACCCTTGCTGTTGTCTATAGGCTATGAGTTCTTGCTTCTTAGACGTGCGATCTAATTCCGTATTCAATACCCAAACGTTAATAAAATTCTCGTTCATGAATTCGATGTTTTTGTCGTCGGAGAGGACACCTGCCCTCAGGCTTTTGCCGCTCCCTCAGCACGACTCATCGACCAAAGGGCCATCTACAGAGATCACATGAATCGGTTTCTGGTGTGCTTGCGCCATCTCCAACACCTGATCCAATGGCACCCAGTTAATTTGCTGTGATTTGTAGAAACGCAATATCAGTGCGCGTTCCGCGGCTGCTTGCGTAATGGATGCTGTGAATTCAACGTTTTTCAGAAGGTCTTGTGTTCCAGCACGGAGTTCCATTTTCGAGCAATAACCGGTGCTTGTAACCATATCGCCTTTATCTCTCTTCCAGTTAACATCAAAGTTTATTACGCTTTTAGGGACATACATCTCGAAGAAAGCGACTTTCTCTTTCTTCCGGTCGATGACAAGATGTCCGGTGAACTGCGACGGTGTAAACCACCCATCTTTGAGTCTGAACTCCGCATGAATCCGAAACACGATGTCGGCGTATTGCTCGTTATAAGCACGTAAACATGCCCACAAACCGAACGAATCCCCCGCATTGATATGGAGAAAGAAATTGGGATTCGGATGTAGTTGCTTGAACAAGTTTACGATACCTATCATATCTGGCACCCAGAGATCACCCACCGAAACAGGGTTTTTCGGAAGAAACGCTTGGAAAACCGATGCGGGATGCCGTTTTTCAGGTTCAGCAACCCGTAGATTTACCAACTCGTCCCACTGCTTAAAGTTATCAGACAAACTCTCTCCAACCGGTGCGATAAACCCTTTCACTAATATTTCTGATGTATCGTCAAGGTTAAGTGTGATTTTGTTGTTCGCTGCCGAGTGGTTGTCGGCATTGAGTTGTCCACTTATTACGATTAGAACGAGTAGCGCAACGCTTAAGGTTTTCATTTTCTATCTCCTTGTCGTTTGTACAAGTTATAGTAAAGTCCACAATTAATTGGACACCCCGCTTGCAAGCGGGAATTTTGTGTTGCTAAAGTGTCCACGTATCTTCGAGCTTTACTATAATTGATTTCGTTATGCCATAGGTTTTTCTAAATGTTCAGGTTGGGGGTTGCGAAACTTTCCGAGTCGCCACTCCCTATAGACAAGGAAGCCACCGATCAAACATAAACATCCGTATAGCAAGGATTCTACCAAGGCAACTCCCATTAGGAACTCTCCAGCATTCATATGCCACACGCCGTCGCTGGCTGCCTCACGCGCTATCCATTGTTCCATATAGAAATCAATACCTTGTTCAAAAATCGAATTAAAGATTCCACCCGTAAGGAGTATCGCGCTAATGAGAATCAACCCCTTTGATCTCGTTCGTAAACATATAAACACCAGCAATACTGCAAGACCCAAGTATACCATAAAATTTAGAATATAAAGCACGTTACTAAGCATTGTCAAAACCTCCTCTTTATGCGAAACGTCGTAGGTCTGTTATTTCGGATGGCTGTGCATGTAGATGATAACATAAACGCTAATCCGTTAAGACGATTTTATTTAGGTCCCAAATAAAAACGGTGCCATCTGAACTGCCACTGACAAGCACATCGTCTCTCGTGAATGCCAGAGCACTGATTTTGTTTGTATGGTTTGAGAAGGTATGAAGAAGCTTTCCAGTTGTGAGATCCCACAATCGGACCCTTTGGTCAGCACTACCACTCGCAAGCATTTTGCTGCTCGGAGAAAACGCCACCGAAGTGACTGTTCCTGCGTGTCCTTTCAGGATCCACAGAGGATCTCCGAGATCCATATCCATCCGTAGTGGCTCCGTATCTGTAATTTTCCAGACCTCTATTGTCCAGTCGGAACTCCCAGTTGCGATAAACTCACTGGAGGGAGAAATCGTTAAAGCAACGATTTTTTCTCTATGTTTTGTGAAGATAGGGGCAAGTTCTTTACCAGTGTCAGTCTCAGACAAAAAAACAGCGAATTCAAACCTGTCTTTAACTGCCAATAAGTCTTTAACTGCCATTGTCATTTCAACTGCCTGTGCGAAAGTTTTACTATACCGTGAAAATGCCACCGTCGTAATTGATTTCACCATATCTGATGACGAGGTTTTTTCACTCCAACGGCCGCCATCACGCGAGTACCACGACCGAAGCATGTTGTTTTTCCTACTTGCACTCCAAAACTTTTCGCCCTCCAGAGAAAAAGCGACAATATTAACAGGTGCAGTGTGTTCTTCCCGGGCCCGCCTGAGTTTCCCCGTCTCTGCTTCCCATAACCGCACCGTCTTGTCCGCGCTGCCACTTACGATCAGTTTGCCGTTTGCAGAAAGGGCGACTGCCAGCACCGAATCCGTATGTCCGGCAAGCACCATCAGTTCTTTGTAGGTATCCGCATCATGGATATGGATATTGTTCGCTGCAGCTATCGCGAGTTGATTTGCGGATTGAGAGTATGCTATAGCATTAACAGGTGCATTAATTCGCGCAATTGCACCAGAGGGTAAATCCTCCGTAAACCCGTTTGCGAGAAACATAATAAGGGTTAAAAGGGACATGAAACTTGCGAATCTGGTCATTTTCATTTTCGTATCCTTTTCAGTTTTTGAAAACTATACCTACCTGACTTGCGATAGGTTAATTTTCGTCATTTTTTGCTAATGGAGGTTTTACAGAAATTTTCGCGAGAAAACCGTTAATTTTGCCTTTCTCACTGGCATTGCCAATAGCCCCCAACCTAAAGATTTGACCACGATCAAAAGGATGCTCGACCACTTCTCTTTGGTTCGTTGGAATATCCCGTACGGAGGCAAGGGCATTGTCAGGCGCAAGTTCTGTAGTGTCCCCAGCAAACAGATCAAACGACCCCGAAACTTCGGATTCGCCAACCCAGACATCAATCGTAAGCACGCCACCCTCTTTAAAGGCTGTCGCATCAATTTCAATGACAGTATAATTTTGAGAATCGGTCTCAGATGTCCGAAAAACACTGAGAATTTCTTTCTCGGCGTGTTCGCGGGTGAGTACAACGCTTAAACTGTTATCTTTAATAACACCCGATTCGACAGCGGTTTCGAGGACGCTATCCCAATCTTTTGGCTGCGGTTCTGAGGACGCCTCGCGCAATCCTGGAAATTTTCCGTCCAAGGATTCTTGGAGAAATAAGAGATAGCCCTTTTCGCCGTTGTAGGGCGAAGCGCGTTCATTGACGGGGAGTCTGCCCATCAGTTCAAGTTCTGGTGAGATCACCAAGGAATCCGATGGCGAGCGTTTCTTCCAACCTTTCATGATTGCTTGTGCTAATGGGCGCGTTTTGTCAAACGGTTTAAATCCTTGCTGTCGTCTGAGTCCCATGAATTTTTGCTTAAAGGACGTGCGCTCTAATTCAACATTCGACACCCAAGCGTTAATGAAATTTTCGTTCATGAATTCAATATTTTTCTCGTCGGAGAGGACACCTGCCCTCAGGCTTTTGCCGCTCCCTCAGCACGACTCATCGGTTAAAGGTCCATCTATAGAGATGACATGAATCGGCTTCTGCTGTGCTTGTGCCATCTCCAATACTTGGTCGGGTGCTACCCAATTAATTTGCTGCGATTTGTAGAAACGCAATATCAGAGCGCGTTCCGCGGCTGCTTGCGTAATGGATGCTGCGAATTCAACGTTTCCCAGTAAATCTTGCGTTCCAGCACGGAGTTCCATTTTCGAGCAATAACCCGCGCCTGCAATGCGACTTCCATGTAGTACCCGGTTGACATCGAAGTTTACTGGACCTTCAGGGACGTACATCTCGAAAAACGCGACCTGCTCTTTGACCCGATCAATAACAAGATGTCCGGTAAACTGAGAAGGGGTGAACCAACCATCCTTAAAGGCAAATTCCGCATGGATCCGAAACACGACATCAGCGTATTGCTCGTTATAAGCGCGTAGGCATGCCCACAAACCGAGGGAATCCCCCGCATTGATATGCATAAGTAGGTTAGGGTTCGGATGCAGTTGCTTGAGCAAGGTAACTATTCCGGTCATGTCTGGCACCCAGAGTTCGCCGACCGAAATCGGTTTGTTCGGAAGAAAAGACTGGAAAACGGAGGCAGGATACCGTTTCTCTGGTTCAGCAACCCGCAGATTTGTTAACGCCTCCCAATCCTTAAAGTCATCGGACACAGTATCCCCAATTGGTGCGATAAACCCTTTCACTAATATTTCTGATGTATTGTCAAGATTAAGTGTAATTTTGTTATCAGCTGCCGAGTGGTTGTCGGCGTTGAGTTGTCCACCCATCATTACCAGAATGAGCAGTCCAATTGCTAAGATTTTCATTTTCAATCCCCTTGTAATAATTATTATAATGCAAGTTGACATTTTTTATACACATAGCACTCCGCGGGAGTGTAGTGCCTTGACGACACAATTTTCTATTCTCACTGCGAAGCAATATCACCCCTACAGGACGCGAACATTAACTGTTTGAGTGAAAAACTTATGTTCAAATGTGTAGGACCTCTTGGGTAGCAACTTGTGTTAAATTACCCTACTACGAATAAGTCTGTTCGCACTCGTGCGATTCATCGCACACCATAAAATCATGAAAACGGGTAATAAATTGACCGTTCTGCAATTTGAATCAATCGACAACATCATAAATGAGCCAGATGCCTTCCACTTTTCGCATCTTAACAGACACCTCCGAGGACTCTGCCAGGGGCACTCTTAATTGAAAGTGGAATTCATCACCTACATATTGGCTGCTCAAAACCTCCATCTGACTCAATATTTGACGCATCTGAGTACGCGCATCCTCTGGCATATCCTCAAAATCACCTTCAAATGTTTCTCTGGCATTCTCCGTAAGCATCGAAAGTATTGTCTCTGAGTCAAGATTCTTAAATGCTTCCACGAAAGTGTTCATTACATCTTCCGCAGATTGACCTAAGTGCGCTGATGACACTTTTCTTGGTTCAGATTTCTGCTCCGGTTCAACAGAGATTTTTGCCCAAAAAGCGTTGATGCTCCCTTTTTCACTGTGCCAATCACCCGTAGCCCCTAACTTAAAATGCTGCCCTCGGTCGAAAAGATATGTGATTCTCCTTGATTGACCAGATGAAATCCCCCAAGCGGAGACAAGGGCGTTCAAAGGTGCACCTTCTGTCGGGAGTTCGCTATCCCCAGCGAACAGGTCGAAGGAACCAGCAGCCTCGGTGCTTCCTACTGAGATATCAATCGTGAGTATACCGCCCTCTTTAAGTGCTGTTGCATCAATTTCAACGACGGTGTAATCCTGATAACCTGCCTCTGGTGTCCGAAAAATGTTTAATACCTGCTGCTCAGGCTTCTCATCGGTGAGGATAACGTTTAAACCGTTAATGCCAGCGGCACTTGAGCTGGAGTGAGTCCCCGAATTCGTTGATTGAAGTTCCGAGACCTCCTCCCCGAATCCGGGGAGTCTGCCATCTAAGGATTCCTTGAGAAATAAAAGGTACCCTTTTGCGCCGTTGTAGGGTGAAGAGCGTTCATTGACCGGTAGTCTGCCCATCAGTTCAAGTTTTGGCGAAATCACCAAAGAATCTGCGGGTGAACGTTTCTTCCAGCCTTTCATGATTGCCTGTGCTAACGGACGCGTTTTGTCAAACGGTTTGAATCCTTGCTGTCGTCTCAGTGCCATGAATTTCTGTTTGGAAGATGTGCGCTCTAATTCGACGTTCGACACCCAAGTGTTGATAAAATTTTCGTTCAAGAACGCAATGACTCGGTTGTTGGAGAGGACACCTGCCCTCAGGGTTTTGCCGCTCCCTCAGCACGACTCATCAACCAAGGGACCATCTATAGAGATCGCATGAATTGGCTTCTGTTGTACTCGCGCCATCTCCAATACTTGGTCTGGCTGTACCCAGTTAATTTGTTGTGATTTATAGAAACGCAATATCAGCGCGCGTTCAGCCACTGTTTGGGTAATAGACGCTACGAATTCAATATCTTCCAGAAGATCTTGTGTTCCCGCACGGAGCTCTACTTGTGAGCAAAAGCCCATACCTGCTATGCGTCCTATAGGCGTTATCCGATTGAAATCAAAGTTTACCGGACCCCCCGGGACACGCATCACGAAAAATGCGACGATCTCTTTAACTCTATTGATCACAAGATGTCCCGCAAACTGAGATGGTGTGAACCAGCCGTCCTCAAAGACAAACTCTGCATGGATGCGAAACACGATGTCGGCAAATCCATCATTATAAGCACGTAAGCATGCCCACAGCCCGTACGAATCCCCAGTGTTAATATGCATATTTAGACTTGGATTAGGGTGGAGCTGCCGCAGCAGTTCGAGTGCCCCATCCGACTCGACCTTCCAGTGTCCACCAACTGAAACCGGTTTGTCTGGAAGGAAAGCATGAAAAACTGATGCTGGATGTTGCTTTTCCGGCTCAGCAACCCGCATATTTGTCAAGGGATCCCAGCTCTTACCGGAATTGGACACGGTCTCTCCAATCGGAGCAATGAAGCCTTTGACAGACACTTCTGAAGTGCCATTAAGTTTCAGTGTTATTTTTTTATGAGCTGCTGAGTGGTTGTCGGCGTTGAGTTGTCCACTCATCACTATTAGAACGAGTAGCGCAACGCTTAAGGTTTTCATTTTCTATCTCCTTATCAGTTTGCTGGACGAAGTCCGATGTGAAGGATGCCTTAAACCTATTTATGAGATATATCCTTGCGGATTTTCCAGTCTAAAATTAATATCTGTTTGGTGTCGTGCGATCCATTCGTGTCTATGTAAGTCTTGTTTTATTTTTTCTGTTCCAAAAATAGTGTCTGAAACTTGGAAACTACACGGTTTGTCACATTTTCTAAATCGTTTTTAGGAAATAGGTGCAAACCTGTTTGGGAATGTTCAATCAGATTTTCTGTGAGATTGTCAACGCGCTCCCAATTTGACACAGCAACATCTGATTTGAGAATACTATTGTCAAAATAGTCGATATACTGAACGCAGGCAGCGATATTACCGGTTTTTTGCCTATCTGTACCGGCGCGTGCTTCCACGAGAACAACAGAGACTACGTAGGATACGCCTTCTCCAATCTCCTCAACAACATCGATATTTTCAATTTTACTAAAGACCTCAAGCAGTTGTTCTTTTGCTAAAAATATAAGTTCACTTTCACCTGCGAGATCAAGAAAAATTTTGATCTTCTGCGAATGTTCTGGAGGTTCTTGGACGGGTATACCTTCCAATAAAATTGCTATGAAACTTAGCACTCCACTCGCCAGAAGAAAAAGTATCAAAACTCGTTTCATTTTATTTTTCCTTTATAGTGAAACTCATCCGTAACATCACCTATACAAAAAATGTTGTTCGCGTAGATCCTAATCTTGATATATAGTGACGCGGGTAACAGACAAAACGGTTGCCTAATTTTGTTAGTTATTAATCAAACGGCAGTTAGCAATCAGTTACCAATAGTTGGGACTCTCCTCCTTTCCCAGTAACGAGAGCCTCGGTTCCAAAACGTACCTACTTGTTTTTGGTCAAAGCATCCTTTAGAAATGTCAGGTATGTATCGTCAATGACCTCATTCGGTTTTATTAGACCCTCATAAGGTAAATGACCTATCAACTCCAATTGGGGCGATAGTACAAAACTGTTGACCGAACCATCTACCCCCTCTGCGAGGGCCGCTTCAAACGTTTTGGAAATCGTGTTTGTGAATCTACTTACTGTCTCGTCCTTCGTTTCCTTCTGAAGTTCACGCAGATCCCGAATCAGAAGGAATACATTGACATAGTGCTTATTGAGCAATTTTACGATTTTTGAATTGGAGAGGACAACTGCCCTCAAGGTTTTACCGCTCGCTCAGCACGATTCGTCGTCAAACACACCCCATGTGAGAACCACATGAAGAGGGCGATTCTCCGCTTGTGCTTGTGCAACAGCTTCCTCAACAGAGAGTCTCTTAATTTCGGACACCTTGTAGAAGGCAGCCTCTAACAGGTTTTTCGCCTCGTTTTCGGTTATAGAAGTCTCCCAGACAATATCACCCTGGTCATGCGCGTTTTGTGCGATGAGTTCCATGCGCGGCACGTAAACCATATCCGCACCGCCGAAGGCGTTGATGTCAACATTGGTATTACGCGGTGGGAGATGAAGCCAAAAATCGCGAATAGTACCGTTGTTCTGATTGAGTATCAACCGTCCAGTGAATTGTGCCGGTGTAAAGTAAGCACGCGCCTCCTTATCCAGTACGAATTCGGCATGGATTCTGAAAACGATTTCGGCATAAGTCGGCGAAAGTGCGCGAAGACATGCGAAGGCACCCTCTGACTCCAGACCTACCTTTATCAGAGTTATATGCCGACCAAATATCTCTATGGCACCTTCTCCGCCCGGGTTGATATGCATCTCCGCGGTTGCCCCTGGGTGAAACTGGCGGAGAAACGGAAGGACTTCGTTCATATCCAGGTCCCACACGTGTCCGATAGGAACGGATCCTTTTGGAAAAAAGGCTTTGAAAGCGTCTACGTCATATTTTCGACTGACGTGCGTCGGTGAGAGATTCTTAAACAGCGCGGCATGCTTCGGTGAATGATCGGGCAAACCGAGCGAGGCATCCGCAATCGGATCCCAATATGCCTGCACCTGCATGGTTTCCTTCGTATCCAATGTTTTTCGCAGATTTATTTTATTTGTGGCACAACTTTGAAGGCTTATGCATAAGCCGAAAATTGATGCCACCAAAACTGTGGTAATTAACCAATTTCTTTTCATTTTCTATCTCCTTACAATTAATAGAGAAACCGCACAACTATTTACACAACTATCAACCGACAATTATCAGTTGTCAGCGAATAGATACCCGTAGGTTGAATAGAGCAAAGCGAAAACCAACATAGATTGCTACATTGCCAAAGCGCGTCTACCGTGCCTATTTTTCTGATGCAGCTTGAACAGAGATGTTAGCGAGAAATCCGTTGATTTTTCCCTTCTTACTGTGATTACCGGTCGCCGCTAACGTAAAGACTTGACCGTGCTCGAAAGGAAACATGATCGTTTCTCTTTCGTCGGTTGGGATCTCCCGAACAGAAGCGATTGCGTTGTCAGGCACAAGTTTCGCAGGCGGTTGCACGTCGTCCGCAAAAAGGTAGAACGCCCCGGAAACTTCGGCTTCCCCAACCTGGACCTCAATGTTGAGCACACCCCCATTTTTAAAGGCTATCGCATCAATTTCAACGATGGTGTAATTCTGAGTGTCAGTCTCAGGTGAGCGAAAGACGCTGATGATCTGTTGCTTGTGCGCGTCAGCGGTGAGCACGGCACGCAAATCCTTATCAGCAATAGCACCAGATTCAACAGCAGTTTCAAGACGGGTATCCCAATCTATTGACTCAGATTCCGAAGTATCCTCTGTTGACTCTGGGAGTTTTCCATCTAAGGATTCATAGAGAAATGTTACGTATCTTTCTTCGTTAATATTGGGTTCACCGGGTTTTCGATAAGGTAAATGCCCCATCAATTCCAACTGGGGCGATAGCACAAACGAGTTTACGGAGCGACCTGCCTTCTGCGCGACAGACGCTTCAAGCGTTGTAGCAACTGTTGTGGCTAATTTGCTTACCAATTCACCCTTTGCCCCCTGCTGAAGCTCTGGCAAATCCCCTAAAAGCACGAATACGTTAACAAATTGCTCGTTGAGCAGCGTGATGATTTTTGAATTAGCGAGGACACCTGCCCTCAAGGTTTTGCCGCTCCCTCAGCACGATTCATCATCAAATACGCCCCATGTGAGCAGCAGATGAATTGGACGATTTTTCTCTTGGGCGTACGCAACAGCTTCCGCAATCGGGAGTCGCTCAATTTCGGAAAACTTGTAGAAGGCAGCCTCTAATGCTGACTTTGCATCTGCTTCTGTCATAGAAGTCTCCCACATAATATCACGCTGGTCGTCTATGTTCTGTCCGATGAGTTCCATGCGCGGCACGTAAACCATATCCGCACCGCCAAAGGCGTTGATGTCAACATTGGTATTGCGAGGTGGAAGATAGAGGCGGAACTCCCGAATTGAGCCACCTGTGCGGTTGAGTATCAAACGTCCAGTAAATTGTGCGGGTGTAAAGTAGGCACGCGCCGCCTTATCCAGTACGAATTCCGCATGGATTCTGAAGGCAATTTCCACATAACCCACCGACAATGCGCGTAAACAAGCGAATGCACCATCTGACTCCATGCCGCTAATAACTTCACGTCCGTGAGCAGTATCTCTCCAAGCCCCAGGGTTTATATGCATCTCCGCAGTGGCTCCCGAATGAAACTGGCGCAGAAAGGGGATAATTTTGTTTGCATCGAGTTCCCATACGCTTCCTACAGCAACGGGTTTGTTCGGGAAAAAGGTTTTGAAATCGGCTGCTTTATATTCTTCGTTGGGGTGTGCCGGTGAAAGGTTTTTAAGTAGCGCGGCGTGCTCCGGCGTATAATCGGGCAAACCGAGTGAGGCATCCGCAATCGGATCCCAATATGCCTGTACCTGTAAGATTGTGTTATTATCCAATGTATTTTGGAGGTTTATTTGATCAGCACTGCTACTTTGAAGGCTTATGCATAAGCTGGTAATTGATACTGCCAACACTATAGAAATCAACCAATTTCTTCTCATCTTTTATCTCCTTACAATTCACGTACGTAACGATTGATCCTTTACGGGATTCTGTTCGCGTTCACGTAGATCCGCATTTCAATATATAAAGACGCGGGAGATAGACAAATCGGTTGCCTAATTCTGCAAAGAATTGGGGGAAATGGACAAATTTTGAGAGGTGTCTACAGATTTTTATATTTTATCGCAGCTTTTATTTCTGGAGGCATGTCTTTTTCTGATAGGACTAATTTCACAGTTTTCATAGCAACTCTGAAAATTGATGGGTTTTGAAAACAGCTGTAAACCTATACACTGTCTGTGTTATAGGCGATTTTTGTAGAAGGGGTCATGGAAGCTGCTATGAAATTTTATGTAGTTGTCAGAAAAATGGATTGTTGCCTGCTGATGGAAACCAATTCATCTGAATGCAGATCGCATTTGGGGTGTTTGCTGGGGGTGTTTGCTTGGGTATTTCTGCGGATTTCTTCAAGCACGCCGCAAATCTCGGATTATAGCGATGACGCGGATTGAATATTGTTACCAGAACCCAGTGCGGTCCGGATTGGTGAAGGTTGTAAGGGATTATCCGTTTTGGCGGTGTAAATTTGAGATGGAATGAGGTAGAAGGTAGAAGATCAACCGATAACAGATATGAACCGGAAAGATCGCGAGCATCGTCAGAAGAACGTTTGCGGTAGAGAACACATCTAAAGAAGATCGCGAGCACAGCTCGCTCCTACCAAAGAGATATTAGATTATAATGGGGGTAATCCTGAGACAATTTCGATGGTTTTGAGACTGACAGTGATGACGCGGGCGATGAGGTCTACGATATAGCGGGGTTCGTCTGCACGGTTTGGGTCATTGACGATGCCGCTTCGTTTGTCTGTCTTGACACGATACTGATCTATCACCCACTCCAACGCTGAACGTGTGCCTAACCGATAATCATAGACCCCCGCAGGGATGCCGTCTATTGTGAGGAAATCGTTGTATTTCAGCTGCGTCTTATCTTTCGAGAGTTTCATCTTCTCGACACGCCAATCTATCGGCATATCGGGTGTTTCGATGTATTTTAGTCCGTCGTATTTGGGGACAGATTCGTAGTTGATGTGGAGGTCTGCGAGTTGCGCACCGGCGTTGGCAAAGCTCCAGAAATCTTCGGCAAACGGGATGTGTGGTAGGTCGCGCTTGAGGTTCATCTCGTATTTCTCGCGATAGTTCGGGTGGTGCAAAAGTCCATAGTTATAGTGGAAGATGTCCCCTTTGGTGATGATGTCGTCCGCGTAATAGGTTCGGAATTCTGTCAATGCCCAGTCGGTAATGTTCTCTTGTCGGTTTGTGCCGTCTTCGTTGTAGGTATAGAGGGGAAAACATTGGGAACCACCTTGTGGCAAAATATCGGGAATTTTGTTTGTGATCAGCGCGAACATTGACCATTCTTTCCCGACCTTAATCCATATTACCTGATTTTCTTTTTCAGTCTCAGGATTGGGAAAAATGGATGGAAACATGTATAAAACATCGCTGATTGTCCGGTCAAAGTAAAGGTTTGATTTGGTAAAAGGACGGTAGAGGGCAGTTCTTGTTTTACATTCTGTATATTCAGTAATTGTTCCGCGTTTTAACTTTACCTTTAAATCTCGACTCCAAGCGATTTTCGTGTCATCATATACTACGAAGTCATCAATATTTGTTTCTTTGTTTTCTTCCCGTTCCCATCTACCAGCTTCTGCATTGTAGGTACTACTCATCTGCTGAATATTTACAGTTAGTGTATTTTTGTTGAAGTTATAACTCCAGGCATCACGATTGGTTTTAACGCCACTACTATAAGTTTTGAAAATCACGTTTGACACTGCGCTTCTGTTTGCTTTCGCTTCTTTAGTTCCTATTGGAATAAAGGTATGAAACTCGGGATGGAGTCCTTCGGTTAACCATGTATGACGCGTATCCGGTTCAATCGTTTGCCATTCAATAGTTCCTATGTGCTTATGTTCATTCAGAAAGTCGAATTTTTGTTTTTTGTTCCATAAGTTATCGGTACGGTAGTAGAAGATACAAGATGGCTCGGATTGACCTTGCCTTGTTTTGATAAACAGATTGATGCTCACTCCGACCCGAATGCCGAATACATTTGCATCTGAGACCTTTAATCCTTTCCGGGCATTCCCGCCTAAATCCAAGATGTAGATCGCGTCAAAATCGTCTGCGAGGTGTTTTCGCATGCCGTCAAATGCCAAACCGTCGAGGAATCCGTTGTTTGTTACGAAGGCAACAACGCCTTGATCTCTTATCCTATCGGATGCCCATCGAATCGCTTTGACGTACGGATCGTAAAGCGCGTTTCTATTCGTTGCTGTGGAGTTTGCGACATAGGTGTCCTGTATCACTTTATCCATTGCCAGATATTTGCGATTTTTGTTGTTATCGTTTTCATTTACTTGCCATGCGTTGTACGGTGGATTGCCGATGACGACGAACATATCCGCTGCCTTCTGTCTCTTTACCCGTTCGGTGTTTTCACGCGTGAAAAGTTCGCCTTGCTGCTGTTCAAGCAGCTCAAACGTATCCGCAAGTGCGATGCCTTCAAAGGGTAGGTACGTCCCTGTGCGTTGAAAGAATTCCTGTTCGATGTTCAGGCTGGCGATGTAGTAGGGCAGTAGCATTACCTCATTACAATGGAGTTCGTGACGGTATTTCTCCGCTAACGCTGTGCCTCGGATGTCCTGCATGAGTCGGACAATGAAATTCCCGGTCCCAACAAATGGATCAATGATATGCACGCCGGTATCCGACAACGACCGACCGAACTCGGTTTCCAAGATATGCGCCACACTTTTCACCATGAAATCGACAATCGGTTGCGGTGTGTAGACGATGCCGTGCGTGTCTGCGACATCTTCGGAGAACCCTTGAAAGAATTTCTCGTAAAACGTGTTGAGGAAATGCTGTTTTTGGGTGAAGTCTCTGCAGAGCATCGCGGCTTGCTCAATTGCAACGTAGAACCGATCTAAGGGTTTGAGGAATTCCTCGCGACTGAACGCTTGACGGATGAGTGCGTCAACGACGTTTTCAATCTCACGTGCGATGATATTTCGGCGGGTGAAGGCGGAGTTATTAAAGACGGTGCGGAAGATACGTTCGGTGAGGATGTGTTGGATGAGCATCTCCTCAACGGCATCCTGTGAGAGTTCGGGGTTAATCGCGGTGCGGCAGGTTTCGTAAAAATCGGAGAACGCTTTCTTGAAGGCTGGATCGGTTTCGTGGCGTTGCTCAATGAGTTCCTTTAGTTTCGTTGCGAGGTCAGGAACATGTTCCCTAAAATTCGAGACGGCGGTCTGCCAGTTATCCAATGCCGGTGGAACGTAAGCAAACAGATATTGGAGTGCTGCGATTAGGTTTGCCGGTTCAGTGATGTGAATATCGAGGACTTCGGCACCATTTTGGTACAAGATGGCGCGTTGTGGCGTTTGGAAGAGGGTGTTATCGAGTGGGTAGCCTGCGTCGCGTTTTTCCAGTACGGACTTTGGGAGGTCGTCGTGTATGTCCTTCGCTTCCCAGTAAGCGAGCGGGAGTCCGTATTCGTCTCGAATCATGCCGTCAATGACGATACGGTTTCCTGCTGCGGTGTGCATCGCGTGTTGTGGGATGAAGGTGGCGTTTATCTGTTTTGCGCAGGCATGGAGGAGGGTATCAAAGGGTGAACTGACGGCCCCTTCGTGTGTGATGCCTTGTTGTGCGTATTGGTCCAGTGTGGCGTAGTAGTCGCGGATTGTTTTGTGACTGGGTTTGAGGTTGAGTTTCGGCATACAGGCATGATAGCATATTCGCGAAAATTATGATACCGATTGGTTTTCCTTTGAATACTGCCATAGTGCCCGATCCAAGGTTCGCATATCTTTGATACCGTTGCGGGATGCAACATTCCGGCAAAAACGCATGTACTCCTTCCAGAATTTAAACGAGTAGGACAAACGATTGAATACTGCCATAGTGCCCGATCCAAGGTTCGCATATCTTTGATACCGTTGCGGGATGCAACATTCCGGCAAAAACGCATGTACTCCTTCCAGAATTTAAACGAGTAGGACAAACGATTAATCTCTTCCTCTTCAAATCCAACAGACCACAAGGCGCGGACATCTAAAATTGGATATGGATCTTCATGAAAAAAATGCAGAATTGCAGAAGCAATTGGATAGGCTACACCTCTCAGACAAGTTAAAATTTCTATTCTCGGACGTTTACCCCTGACAAGAAATGCACACTTTGTAATATGTTTTACGTCACTATCACAGTTATCTTTGACGAGTGCCTTACGTCTTTCGGATTTCCATTTCACCAATGTTTCCAATTCGTTTAATTCAAGATATCCGTGTTGTTTCACTTTGGGTTTGATTATTTCTATTAGTTCATTTTCCCATCGGGCTTTGTCGCCTGTAGGTTTGTAATGTTCAGCCCATTGTTGGATTTTAGATTCGGGAAAACGTAATTTCATGGGGATGCTCCTTTTGGTGTAACATGTAACCCAGTGTTAATTTGTGGCATTTTAAATATACGTTATATTAGCAGGTTTTGAGGGATCAGTCAACCGTATTTCTCGGTGAATGACGCTTAAAGTCAAGATAGATGCCGCCCCTACGGGGCTTGATTTCTTAACTACAATATTTTCTACAGAGATGCTGAAGAAATACCCAAGCAGATAAACCCCTACGCGACTCAAGAGGGATTTTAGGTCTTCAAGGTTTCCGCGAAAAAGCCGGTTCGGTTAGGAAACCGAACCTACCGTTACTGGTGCGACAGCGAGGTGAATAGGAAGAGGGGATTACATCAATTCGACGAAGACTTCGTTTGCAAGGAAAAGCCCGCGAGGCGTAAATCGGAGATGCGTGGCTGTACGTTCCAACAATCCCAAATCCATCCATTTTTTGAGGATACTCCCAAATGCGACTTCAATATCTTCGCCGAAACGGTTTTGGTAAGCATCAAGAGAGATGCCTTCGCGTTTGCGAAGTGCGAGCATGAGCGTTTCCGCTTTTTCAGCGTCCCCTGTTAGGCGTTCGGTGTCGGCGATGGGTTTGTTGCCTTGCAAGAGTGCTTTGATGTAAGGTGCGATACCCCGAATATTAGAATAACGCACGCCGTTGACATACCCGCACGCGCCTGCCCCGAGTCCGATGCACGGTTGGTTATTCCAATAGACGAGGTTGTGTTTTGCATAATGGTCGGGTCTGGCGAAATTACAGATTTCGTAGTGCGTGTACCCGTGCGCTGTGAGTGTCTCAATCGTGTATTGGAACATATCCGCTTCGGTGTCCTCGGAGGGGAGATGGAGTTCACCGGCTTGCCACCATTCATAAAACGGGGTCGTCTCCTCCATGACGAGGTTATAGGCAGAAACATGGGTGGGTTCAAGAGAAATTACTTCGCTGAGGGTGTGGTGCCACGCGTCCATCGTCTGCTCAGGGAGCGCGAAGATGAGGTCTATGTTGATGTTCTCGAAACCATTCTCACGTGCCAGATGGTAACTTTCGAGGAATTCGGCAACGGTGTGGATTCTGCCTAACTGCTTCAAGGTTTCATCTTGCATCGCTTGTAGCCCGAAGCTCAGTCGATTCACACCGTTGTCTCGCATGACGCGAAGTTTTTCGGTGTCAACGGTACCGGGATTGCATTCTACGGTGATTTCGGCATTCGGTGTTATTTGGAAATGCTGATGTATATCGTTAAGTAGTTGCGATAAGGCGTTAGCAGAGAGGATAGAAGGCGTGCCACCGCCGATGAAAATCGTTTGTAAGGGGTCGGCTTCCGAGGCGTAAAGTGCTATCTCTGTGCGGAGTGCCGTGAGATATGCTTTCGCCTGCTCTTTATGGAAAGTGTACGTATTGAAGGCGCAGTAGTAGCATTTCGTCGCGCAGAACGGGATGTGAATGTAAACGGAAGTAGCCGTTTTATGAGGATAGTTCATAAATAAACAAAGTTACTGTTTGTAGTAGGGCAATTCTGCGGTGTACTCACCCAAATGCGATCTGCATTATTGCCCGTTGTGGTTTGGACGTGCGATAAATCGCACTACTACGAACAGATTTTTATTTTTAAGTAGGCTTTTTAAATCCGTAGCATTCTACTAACATAGATATACCGCCTTGTGCTTCTATTATATTTCTGACCGCGAGTAGCAATGCGTCCATGTCTTTGTCCTTTTCATAATCCTCGATCGCGACGGAAAGGTATATTTTTGCGTCCTCAGAATCGCGTAGTTGTTCTACGTGATAGTCTTTGAATTTTCTATAGTTACGCATTGGCGAATTCCAATCCGATACGGATGGCTGAACCTGTGTCTGCGTAAGAAAACGCCTCGTTAATCTCGCCGAATGGGAAGGTATCGGAGATGATTTTGTGGAACGGATACCTGTCACGAGTGCGCATTAGGAAATCAAGTGCCCGCGGGATAACCCACGGTTCGTAGACAATCACGCCGCGAATCGCCTTGCTACAGCGGACGATGTTACCGGGATCAATCTCGGTGGGGAATCCGAGATTAATATTGCCGATCCAGAGGTAGCGTCCACCCCATCGGAGCATTTCTATGCCTTCCGCAAGGACACGCGGCGAACCGACAAACTCCGCGACGAGGTCCGCACCGATGCCACCTGTCTGGTCGAGCACATATTCAACCCGTGATTTCATGTCAATTTCGTCAACGTTGAGCGTCTCATCTGCACCGAATTCCTTCGCGAGTGCGAGGCGTGCGGGCAGTCGATCAAGAACGATGATTTTCCCTGCGCCCATCTCGCGTGCGACTGCGGTCGCGTAAAGACCGAGGCCACCAGCCCCTTGAATAACCACGGTGTCACCGAGCGTGATGCCGATCTGGTTCAGTCCGTAGATGACTTCGGACAAGGCGCAGTTGATGGGGGATACCAGCGCGTCTGAGAGTTCGTCAGGAACTTTAAACACCCAATGTCCGGGTTTCATGTAGTAGTATTCACCGTAGGCACCGTGGAAGTGCGGCGGCTGTTCACTGGAGACACCGAGCCAATCTCTGTAGCGGTTTGGACACCCCGGTTTCCCGTTGAGGCACATCCAGCAGTGTTGACACGGCTTGAAATAGGAGTAAGCGATCCGATCGCCTTCGGTGAGCGGTTGCCCCGTGCTATCCGTTGTGATGTTACGCCCCATCGCTTCAATCGTGCCGATCATCTCGTGTCCCAACACTTGCGGGATACCACTCTCAATTTTCGGACCGTGTCCGCGCCAGAAATGTAGGTCGGACCCGCAAATATTTGCCATACGGATTCGCACAAGCATATCGTCAGGCGTGACGGATGGAATTGAGTATTCCCTAAATTCCATAGGCGTTTGCGGCTGCGTGAAAATGGCGACTTTTCCAGTTTTCATATTTTTAATTTACCTTGCGGAGAGCTGACGTGGGTTTAGCAAACACGTGCCTTTCAACAATCCGCCCTCCATGACTTCGGAACACCTCAAATCCAAACTTCGTTTTAAGAAATAGTTGGCCCGCGTCTGGCAAGTCTCAATCCTTAAAGACATTGCCTGAGCTCTTTTCAAATTTAATCCGCTTGCTCATAATTTTTCTCACCGCTGCCGATTTCATATTCGATTTTTTTGTTAGTCATTTCTCTTACTGGCATAGATAGATTCTGTCAGAATTGTAACGCTCTAATATTCATCAAAATTGACGACTTTCCAGCGTCCATCAATCTGTTCGGTCTGGATCACGACTTTTCGGGTATGGGTTGTCGTACCTCGGATTTCGATAGTGAGTTTGTAGTTGAATAGCACGTGTGTTGTGCTTTCTTCTTTACCGGTTGCTTCGTATTCAATCTTCGGCATCTCGTCAAATTGTTGCCCTGGCACGCGGACTTCACTGACACGTTCAATCTCATCTTGGAGTTTTTCTGCGGCGAGTCCGTGACTGAGTTGTAGAGCTGCCACTTGGTCGGCGCGCTGGTAGTAGTTGTAGATAAAATCCTCGCAGACTGCCCGCGGGGTATTCCTATTAGAACACGCGAGTACCAAGAAGATAGATAGTAAGAGGTATCGTGGTTTCATCTCTTTTTCGCACGAATCATTGCGATGTTGAAGATACGGCGCTCATAGCCGTGCGCGGGACTGTTCACGACTCCGCCTAAAGCCCATAACGCTGAGGAGCTGCCACCGTCGAAGTTGATGGCGTGTTTGATGCCGAGTTCGCTGAAAAATTTTCCCATATCGTAAAGCGTCATCCCCATGCTATACCCGTGCTGTCTGCCGTCAACGGCAATGAGAAAGAGTTTTTCGTCGTTAAATCCTAAGGCACTACGCGGGTGGCGCGAGGCACCGTTACGATGTGCGGATGCACTGCGGCCTCCAGTCTGTCCAAATCTAACGAGTTCTGGTTCAATCTTACCGTCTCGGACGAGTCGTAGATTGCCCCCGACACCTTGTTGAACGTGTTGCCATTTTGTCGGGGTGAGCGCAATGTTCAGTGTGCCTTTTGTAGATGTTGTAATTTTTTTTGTCCAATTGCGTGCCAAACGCGATTCTATCGCGATAACGACACCGTCAGACGGGATACGGCTGTTCCCGCGCCGGTTGACCTCGGTCACAGTAAACCTGCTTGTGTATTTTCCGGTAATCGGAAGTTCGAGTCGTTCGAGCGTGAACTCGTAGCATCGGCGTGTCAGTGTCCTGTGTCCAAAACGAGGCGTATAGAGGACGACCGGAGCCGACGTGTCACAGATTTGGTTGATGGCATTAATCGGAAGTATATCGCCGCTGCCGTCGTCGATGTGGAGTTGACCGTTGAGCTGTACCCTCTCCAAAAGGAACTCGCCATCAGGGGTGACACCGAAACTCGTCTCGCCCCATGGTGACGGCGGCGAATACCCCCATCTATCACGTATTATCGGTATGCTGATGAGTTCACCATTTTGGATGTGCAGATTAAAAGTCATACCGCCGCGTCCGTAGGAGTCCTCTCGGATACCGAAACTGCCATTAACACCTGCGAGGGGCAGTATCTGCTTTTTCATGAGCCGTCGCGTAGCGTTCGTAATGGTTTCACGTCCCAATATCTGGTTGTTGGCGAGTTCCATATCGAATTGGAGGTTTCCTGTCATGCGATCCATCTCTGCGACATAGACAGCAGCACCTCCTATCCACCAGTAACGGTGGAGTTGAAACCCTTCTGGCCAACGCTTACGATCAATCTCATCGCGGCGTATGACAGAATCAGGGAGCGTCTCACCATTCCGACTCTTGGCAGCAGTGCTACGGAAAATAGGTTGTTCTAAAGCCCGCAGTGCCCCAATTACGAGAATGAAAAGCACAATCAACACACACACCGCAATGAATCGAGTGGGATAAAGTCTGTTTTCTTGCATCATTCTTTTTAATTTTCCTTGCGGTTTGGTGAGACGGGTCTGTGATTTCGGAGTGCCTCTCCGTAGAGTCGCATGCGCCGTTGTTGCATGCTGCGTTTCCTGAATCGGAGCAGAAACCCAATATTTAAAAACTCGCTTTTAAGCCGATGCCGGTCAGAATTGACACTACCAGATCGCTTGTGCTTATAATACCTGTTTCCTGAAACTTTTGATATCCTTTGACAACTACAGCCGAAGTCGGTTCGACATAGATGCCTTTGGCAGAGAGAATTTCCAGTCCTGCTTTTATGTCTGTGTTATCAACGATAGTAAAGGCACCGTTTGTTGTAGCGATAGCATCCAAAATCATCTGTCCTCGGATGGGGAGTTCGGCAGTCGTTCCTTCGGCGAGCGTTTTACCGATTTGTGCCATTCTTGTGATGGATCCTGTTTTATTAACGTAGGCATTGTAGATCGGGCAACAGACATCAGGTTGAACGCCGAGAAGGCGCGGCATGTTTACGATAATCCCTTGTGTTTGTAATTCCTGAAAACCGATAAAGAGTCCTAAGTAGATACTCCCGAATCCGACGGGACAGATAACATGTGTTGGTGCGCGCCATCCAAGCTGCTCCACAATTTCATAGGCAAGCGTTTTGGTGCCTTCCAAGAAAAACGGATGCCAATTGTGCGAGGCGTAACAGGTGGTCTCCGCTGCGAGCTTCACTGCTTCTGTTGTCGCCATGCGGTTTCCCGGAACCAGTTTTAACTCGGCACCGTAGGCGGCAATTTGTTTGAGTTTCCCTTGTGAGGTAGATTCCGGGCAGTAGATGGTGCACTGGATGCCTGCTCTTGCACTATAAGCGGCTATTGCTGCACCCGCATTGCCCGATGAATCTTCAACGATTTCCTCGACACCAAGTGCCTTGAGGTGCGTCAGGAGGACAGATGCCCCCCTATCCTTATAGGAACCAGTTGGACAGAGGTAGTCTAATTTTACGAAGTGTTCCGGTGTGTCCACATCAATCGGGACAAGCGGGGTCATGCCTTCACCGAGAGTAACAACATCTGTATCCACATCAACCGGCAGTGCCTCGCGATACCGCCAGAGTGACATCGCTGCCGGAACCTGTGGGTTGGGACAGATATTTGAATCTGTGGTTAAGTTTAGCGCATTTCCACAATTACATCGGTAGCGTAACGGCGAGACATTATAAGTTTTGCTACATTTGGTGCATTCGTATTGCATTTATTCAAGCTTGTATACTGTATTTCAGAGGCGAGGCTTCAAACCTCGCCAGCGATACACCTGTTAATGTTCGGTTATTTCTATTTTAGAATCAGCATCCGTCTGGTTTGCTGGAAAGAAGGCGTTGTCAGTTGGTAGAAGTAAACACCGCTTGCGACAGGTTCACCGAACGCGTTGCGTCCATCCCAATAGGCAGCGTGCTCTCGACTCTCATAGAAACCTGCCGATTGGTAACCGAGTGGAAGTGTTCGGATAAGGTGGCCTGTCGCGTCATAGATAGACAGAGACACAGCACCGGCTTCCGCAAGGTGATACGGGATCCATGTTTCAGGGTTAAACGGATTCGGATAGTTCTGAAGCAGGCGGTTCTGCTTTGGCATGCCGATGCCGTCAAGCGTCACGGTCATAACTGCATTTTCAAGAGCGTCTGTGTTCACCGTGAAGTTAAATTTTTCTGAGGCGATATTTCCGTTTGTATCGGTGACAATTAATTCCATTGTATCCCCGACTTCTACGACGCTATGGTAGCTAAGATCAGCGGTGGCAGCGGCGAAGTAATTACCGCGCACTCGGGCTTCCATGATGGTGTTGGTCCGATGATTTCGGACTGTAACAAGGTAATCGTTGAACTGCTGGATACCTTCTAAATATCCGCTAACAACAAACGCCCATGTCTGATACGGTATCGTTGCGAGCGGTGCTGTAGCGATCTGTGTCTGATTCGTCCACTCTGTTCCAGTGAAAACAATAGGGCGTGCGTGTGGTAGGTTGACGATATATCCTTTTGCTCCTTCGATTGGGAATCCGTCGTCGGGTGCGTTTGGTGTCCATGCGACGAACTGTTGGTTTGCGGTGTCAAGCGTAATGACTGTTGTCGCCCCCGTCTTGACTGCAAGCGAGCGTGCTGTCGTATGGACAGTCGGTTTCAACGGCACAGACAGCATGTTCAAACCTTTAGAGAGGTGCATGGAGAAAATATTACCGAAATCTGCTCCGTTGGGTTGTGTTTTAGGTCTACCGACGAAACCAAGTCTACGACCATCTGCTAAGTCATAATAACCGATAATACTTCCATCCTGATTAACATTTCGGACGACGGTGCTAATACTGCCTGGGAGCCGCACTTCATAGAGGATGCCGCTCGGCAGGAGGATATAGGACCGCAGAATATCGTTTGCAGCTTTGGCTCTGAAGCCGATAACACCGAAATCAGTGATGGTGTTCACAAACAAGAAATCGAGGTCCGGCTTTGTTGGAAGGTCAATAGTGGTAAAACTGCCGTCGGGGTGACGTATGAATCCGTGAAACATTCCATCAGCATCGATGTAGCTGCCGACGACAGCCCCTGCGGCGTTGACAAAGTCCCCATAAGTGTTGACTGCGCCAGGGAATGTAATTGTCAGCTCCCCTGAGAAAGCGTGGGTGACTCCCGCTGCATCGACGATGTTACCACTCAGTGCTCCTGTTTCGTCACTAATACCGTAGATGTGGGTTTCGGCTGCACCGGGAAAATCGTATTGACGCAGTTCGCCATTGTCTAAGATAACACCATGATACAGACCGTTGCTATCCTTGTAGTGCCCAGCGGCGTTCCCATTATTACCGAGCGCATAGAAATAAGTGTTCTGCGAGCCGGGGAAATCATACGTGCTGAAAACACCATCTATCAACGTGAAGCCGATGGTTTTCTCTCCATCTGGGCTACGGGTATTTCCTGCGTAGTCTCCGAAGTCATTACTCGCAGCCACCTCCAGAAAATCGACACCGGGGACTTCGATGGTCTCAAAGATATAATCTGCAATCGGTGTTTCGCTTTCGAGCTGTGCCTCGGTGTTCCCTATGAAGCAGATGGTTAGACCTATAGACAGAATAAGTGCGATTTTTATGTAATGATGCATAGTTATCCTTTTTTAATGTGTGTTTGGAATCGTGAGTAAACGGTTTTTGTTCAAATGAGATATTTAAACCGATATCAAACGGAACTTTCTCTGAATATTATAGCACTTTTCTGTGATATTGACTACTTTTTATTTTTATGGGATAAGGAGATTGTCGCTTATAGCGAGGGAGGCGATTTGGCGGGTTGGGATTTGCACATCCGCATGCCCAAAACAGGTAGGTGCGGTTTTGGAGCGTACCATAGGTGTCAATTTAGTCCTGTAGGTTGGGTTGAACGGTGTTAAGAAAGCAGATGTCGGTGTGCCAATACCTTGAAATCCAACTCGTCGTCCTATACACCCAAAAACGCAGTGAAACCCAACTTCATACCCTCAGAGGACCGGAAACCGCTAAGGCGTTGGGTTTCTCTCGGTTTTCTGTTTGCCGTGCCATCTCTGGTGCAAGCTGAGTCTTGTGTTACTTTTCAGGGTTTTGGGAGTATCCGTTCAACCCAACCTACGGGACGATATGGTTTTTCTAAAATTGACCTCTATGGTGTGGTTTTGCGGCGTACCATAGGTGTCAATTTTAAAAATAATAACCGTCGCGCCCCCCAAGCCGGTAGATACGGTTTCCTAACCGCATCGGATACTCCGCGAAAACCTTCAGATGCAGCGTTTGCCAAACAAGGCATCCCCTAAACAAGAAGCCGAAGAACCGGTTTGGATAAGTCCGGTTCGGTTAGGAAACCGAACCTACCGGGCCTGGTACTGAGACAGTTATTTTTCGTAAAATTGACCTCTATGGTGCGGTTGCAAACCGCACCATAAGTGTCAATTTTAGGAAAATAGACGTGTTTTTTCTGTCAGATACAGAGTTCTAAAATCAAAACACCTCACGTATCAGGAAAAAATGTCGGAAAACCTTCGCTCTTTAGTCCCGTAGGGACGACATTTGTGTAGAAATGTGCATCGACCAAAGACCTAAGCCCCGTAGGGGCGGCATTTGTATAGGGACGTTCCTATAAAATACCTCGAAAAATCCCTAAATTGACACCTATGGTGCGGTTGCAAACCGCACCTACCGGACCTGGGAACCCCTAAATTGATGCCTATAGGGAGTGTCACAGTTACGCCGATAGCACAACTGTGGCGCTTGTGGGTTCTACTTTACAATGACGAGTCGCCGTGTCTGCTGGAAAGTGGGTGTTGTCAACTGGTAAAAATAGATACCACTTGCGACGCGTTCGCCGAGGGCATTACGTCCGTTCCAATAAGCAGCACGCTCGCGACTGTTATAGAAACCGGCGGATTGGAAACCGAGTGGAAGTGTCCGGACCAACTGACCTGTTGTATCGTAAATGGAGACCGATACGGAGTTGTCTTCGGCGAGTTGATACGGAATCCACGTCTCGGGGTTAAACGGGTTCGGATAGTTCTGCAGCAGGAGATTCTGCGTCGGTTGACCAATGCTGTCGAGCCTAACAGATAAGACTGCATTTGCCAAGTCTTCAGGGGTCACTTTAAAAGTGAGGGTCTGTGATTCAAAGTTTCCATCGGGACCGATGACGCGCAACTCAACCACATCTCCAGTTCGGACGACGCTGCGCCGTGTCAAATCAGCATTTGCAGCAGCGAAGTAATCGCCTTGGACCGAGGTTGTGATCACACTGTTTGTTCTGAGGTTATGGACGATGACTTGGTAACCGTCAAACGTGGATTTACCTTTCAAGTGTCCGCTGACAACGAATGCCCACGCTTCCGTGGATATGGCAGACGGTGCTGCAGCCCCTTCCGCTGGATCTGTCCAAGGTGCGCCGACGAAAGCAAAGTTGCGCGTCTGCGGAACATTGACGATATAGCCTTGTCCACCTTTGATTGGGAAACCCTCATTGGGTGCGTCCGGTGTCCATGCGACGAACTGTTGGCTCGCTGCATCAAGGGTGATGATGGTTGTTGCGCCTGTCATCGCGAGAAGGGACTTGGCAGTCATCGGTGTTAGGGGTGCTAATGGTACAGAAAGCATGTTCAACCCTTTAGACAGCGTGGTGGTGTAGAAGTTGCCAAACTGATTGCTTTCTGCCTCATCAACGGGTCTGGCGATGAACCCGTGTCTGCGTCCATCCGCCGAGTCATAGTGTCCGACGACAGAACCGTCCTGATTGATATTCCAGCCCTCCGTGCTGACACTCCCCGGAAACCATAATGGCTTTACCCCAGTCCGGGGTGTACCGACAGATGTGCCCGGGACACTACCCACCTCTTTGAATCGGAAAACGAAAGTCCATGCATCGTTGATACCGCTGATAAACGCGTATTCAATTTTTTCGGCATTTGGAAAGTCGGTGATGGATGTAAAATTACCATCAGGGGAACGCACATAAGGGGAATAGGCACCTTCAGAATCTACGTAGCTCCCCACGACAACGCCATCTGCGTTGACAAAATCGGCGAATGTTTCGGAAGCCCCGGGAACCTCAATGATTTCGTCGCCTGTAAAGCCACGGCGAATGCCGGAAGTATCTGTAAAATTGCCCGTCAATGCACCTGTCACATCCGAAATACCGTATATCTCCGTTTGGACAGCATTCGGGAAATTGTATTGACGCAGTTCGCCGTTTTCTAAGATAACGCCATGATATAGACCGTCGCTATCTTGGTAGTGTCCGGCAGCGATGCCATTATTGCCGAGTGCATAGAAATGGGTTTTCTGTGAGCCGGGGAAATCATAGGTCATAAAAACGCCATCAATGAGCGTAAAGGCGACTTCCTTTTCGCCATCAGCACTTTTTGTATAACCTGCGTAAGCCTCGAAGTCAGAACTCGCCGTCACCGCTAAGAAATCTATACCCGGCACATCAATACTCTCAAAAGTATAAGTGTGAGTGGGAGGTTGCGCGACAAGAGGTGCCTCGTCCGCTATGGGTCTTGCGATAAACCCGTGTCTGCGCCCATCGGCGGTGTCATAGTAGCCGACGACAGAACCGTCCTGATTGATGTTGTAACCCTCGGTGCTAACGCTCCCCGGAAACCGCAGTTCCTGTAGTACGCCAAATTTACCGACATACGTGCGTGGGACATCATCGACAGCTTTGGATAGGACAACTATTGTGTCCGCGTCACTGATACCGTAGATAAAATAGTATTCCAGTTTTTCTACATCTGGAAGTTTAATAGATGTAAACTTGCCCTTCGAGGAACGCACATAAGCATGGTATATTCCATCAGTATCTATGTAGCTGCCCACCATACGACCGCTGGCGTTGACAAAATCAGCGAATGTTTCCGGTGCGCCAGGATACTCAACGATGATCTCGCCTGAGAAGCCGCGTCGAATACCAGAAGCGTCTATAAAATTACCGGTGAGTGCGCCCGTCGCATCCGAAATACCGTATATCTGTGTTTCAACAGAATCCGGGAAATTGTATTCCCGCAATTGGCCATTTTCTAAGATGATACCGTGGTAAAGCCCATCGTTATCCTCATAGTGTCCCGCAGCGTTGCCATTGTTACCGAGCGCGAAGAAATAAGTGTTCTGCGAACCGGGGAAATCGTAGGTGGTAAAAACGCCATCAATGAGCGTAAAGGCGACCTCTTTTTCGCCATCGGCACTTTTCGTGTAACCGGCGTAATCCTCAAAGTCGCTACTCGCTGTCACCGCTAAAAACTCTACACCCGAAACGTCAATCGTCTCAAAGGTATAATGTTCACTGGCGGATCCGATAGCGGGTTCATCGCCGAGTTGTGCAGCACTGTTTCTGAGAAAAAAGGAATTGAAGCAGATAAACAAAGTAAACGTGTAAAACAAAAAACTGGTTCTAATCTGAGTATACAAAATGAAACCTCACTTAAAGTATGTTATTGAAAAATGAAAAGAATGTATCAGCTACCCCGCCCTAACGGATGATGTTTGTCGTTGAAATTTCGCAAGTTTGCGTTCAACAATACGCTAAAAGCGAGGACTGGGTATCTTGGTACATTTACGTGAGTTCAACCTAAAAACCCAAATGTAGATTGGGTTAAGCAGTAAAAATAGGTGAAATCACAATTAATCATATAAATACATAAAATATATTATATAATATATTTTATGTAATGCGTCAATACGATTAATTGTATAAATTATAGACCCATAAGTCAAATTAAATTGAAAAGCAGACGAGAGGCAACTGTCTGCTTCCTCAGATCAACATAACTTCAAAGGTGGTTTTTCTCTTCATCTGCTTTCTTGATTTCCTTGGATATCTAAATTTCTAAGGATCAGTGGGTTGTGGCTTATAGAAACGGAGGGAATTCGGCGGGTTGGAATTTATACGTCCACAACTCCCAAAAAAGTAAGCGCGGTTGAAACCGCGCCGTATATCAAAAAACTTTTTTGTAGGTTCAAGGGGTGTCACAGTTACACTGAGAGCATAACTATGACACCTGTAAGTCTTACACGGATGGCTCCTACTTTACAATGACGAGTCGCCGTGTTTGCTCGAAAGCGGGTGTCGTCAACTGGTAAAAATAGACGCCACTCGCAACGCGTTCGCCGAGGGCATTGCGTCCATCCCAATACGCCGCACGCTCCCGACTGTTATAGAAGCCTGCGGGTTGGAAGCCGATTGGGAGTGTGCGAATCAACTGACCCGTTGTATCATAAATGGATACTGATACCGAACTGTCTTCCGAGAGTTGATACGGAATCCACGTCTCCGGGTTAAACGGGTTCGGATAGTTTTGCAACAGGAGATTCTGCGTCGGTTGACCGATGCTATCAAGGTTGATAGATAAAACTGCATCTGCAAGGTGTTCAGGGGTCACTTTCAGACTGAGGGTTTGTGATTCAACATTGCCATCCGGACCGATGACGTGTACTTCAACGATGTCTCCAACTTCGACGACGCTCCGCCGCGTCAAGTCAGCCGTCGCAGCAGCAAAGTAATTACCTCGGACCGAGGCGGTTATTGTGCTGTTTGTTCTCAGGTTGTGGACGATTACCTGATAGCCATCAAACGCGGGTTTACCTACCAAGTGTCCGCTGACGACGAACGCCCACGCTGCTTGCGGTATCTCTGTGGATATGGTAGGTGCTGCGGCAGCCGCCTCGGTTGGATTCATCCACGGTGCGCCGACAAAGGCGAAATTGCGAGCCTGTGGGACATTGACGATATAGCCTTCTCCACCATCAATCGGAAACCCATCGTCCGGCGCGCTTGGTGTCCACGGGACGAACCGCTGGGTTGCCGCATCAAGCGTGATGATGGTTGTTGCGCCTGTGAGCCCGACAAGACTCTTAGCAGTCATGGGTGTCCAGGGAGCCAGTGGCACAGAAAGCATGTTCAACCCTTTAGACAGCGTAACGGTGTAGGCATTGCTGAAAGCATCGCTCTCTTCCTCGGTACCGAGTCTTGCAATAAATCCGTGTCTGCGTCCATCAGGCGAGTCATAGTGCCCAACGACAGAAGCGTCCTGATTGATATTGTACCCTTCCGTTGAAACGCTGCCTGGAAATTTCAATTCATGGAGTCCCCCAAGGAATGAACCGACATAGGTTCGGGGGACCTCACCTACCACTTTGCCTCGAGCAACGGAAATCTTTGTATCGGTTTGACCGTGCACATAAAAGAATTCATAAGTTTCTTCGGTTGGAAGGGTGAAAGATACAAACCTGCCATCCGCAGCGCGTAGGTATGGCGTATATGTACCGTCGTCATCTACGTAGCTGCCGACCATACCACCTGACGCATTGATAAAATCGGCGAATGTTTCCGCTGCTCCCGGATACTCAACGATTATGTCCGCTGTGAATCCGCGACGAACGCCGGAAGCGTCTATAAAATTCCCTGTCAGTGCGCCTGTTGCATCAGAAATACCGTATATCTCCGTTTCAACGGAGCCCGGAAAATCGTATTGGCGTAACTCGCCATTTTCTAAGACGATACCGCGGTGGTGCCCCTCGCTATCCTCGTAGTACCCGGCAGCATTTCCATTATTACCGAGGGCATAGAAATAAGTGTTGTGTGAACCGGGAAAATCATACGTCTTAAAAACACCATCAATGAGTGTAAAGGCGACCTCTTTTTCACCATCGGCACTTTTCGTGTAGCCCGCATAATCTTCAAAGTCAGAACTCGCTGTCACCGCTAAAAAATCTACGCCCGGTACATCAATACTCTCATAAGTATAGTTGAAGCCACTGATTTGGAAAACGGGCTGCTCAATGACTTCAATGGGTTTGGCGGTAAAGCCGTGTCTCAGTCCATCGGGTGTGTCATAGAACCCGACAACAGAGCCGTCCTGATTGATATTATAACCCTCTGTGCTGATGCTGCCCGGCAACTTCAATTCCCGCAGACCGTCAACAAATGTACCAAGATAAGTGCGTGTGACATCACCGAACGCTTTACCTCGGGCAACCCTTGTCTTTGCATCGTTATAACCATGCACATAAAAGAATTCAAGATTTTCTGCGTTTGCGAGATCGAAAGGGATATACCTACCATCAGCGGAATATGCGTATTCTTGAAATATCCCATCAGTATCTATGTAGCTGCCGAACAAATTGCCTGCCGAGTTGACAAAATCGGCGAATGTTGCTGTTGCCCCGGGGAACTCAAGGATTATGTCTCCTGTAAATCCACGCCGAACACCGGCAGCATCTATCCAATTACCCGTCAATACACCCGTCGCGTCACTAATCCCGTATATCTCCGTTTGCACAGCATCGGGGAAATCGTATTGCCGCAACTCACCATCTTCCAAGATAACACCCTGGTGCAAACCCTCGCTATCTTCGTAGTAGCCCGCAGCGCGCCCATCATTACCAAGCGCGTAGAAATACGTGTTTTGGGCACCAGGGAAATCGTAGGTCATAAAAACACCATCAATGAGTGTAAAGGCGACGAATTTTTCGCCATCAGCACTTTTTGTGTAGCCGGCATAATCCTGAAAATCGGAGCTCGCCGTCAACGCTAAAAAATCTACACCCGGAACGTCAATCGTTTCAAAAGTATAGTCGGCAGATATGCCAACGGGTTCATCGCTGACTTGTGCAGTGGTGCTAATTAGGAAAAAGGGATTGAGGCATAGGAACAACGTAAACGTGAAAAATAAAAAAATATTTTTAATCTGAGTGTGCATAATAAAAATCGCCTTTCTTCAGTTTAACAGTGTGTCCCAGTTACACTGATAGCATAACTGGGACACTTGTCCATTCTATACGGATTGATTCTACTTTACAATGACGAGTCGCCGTGTCTGCTGGAAGGCGGGTGTCGTCAACTGGTAAAAATAGATGCCACTGGCAACGCGTTCGCCAAGGGCATTGCGCCCATTCCAATACGCAGCGCGCTCGCGACTATTGTAGAAACCCGCGGCTTGAAAACCGAGCGAAAGGGTGCGAATCAACTGACCGGTTGTATCGTAAATGGAGACCGATACGGAGCTGTCTTCGGCGAGTTGGTATGGAATCCACGTCTCTGGGTTAAACGGATTCGGATAGTTTTGCAACAGGCGATTCTGTGTGGGTTGACCGATGCCATCAAGTCTGACAGACAAGACTGCGTTTGCCAAGTGCTCAGGGGTCACTTTAAAACTGAGGGTTTGTGATTCAACATTGCCATCCGGACTGATGACGTGTACTTCAACGATGTCTCCAACTTGGACGACACTCCGCCGCGTCAAGTCAGCAGTCGCAGCAGCGAAGTAATTACCTCGCACGGAAGTAGTTACCATGTTGTTTGTTCTGAGATTACGGACAATTACTTGGTAACCATCAAAAGCGAGTTTGCCTTTCAAGTGTCCACTGACAACGAATGCCCATGCTTCCTGCGGCATCTCTGTGGATATGGTAGGTGCTGGGGCAGCCGCCTCTGTTGGATTCATCCACGGTGCGCCGACAAAGGCGAAATTGCGAGCTTGTGGAACATTGACGATATACCCTTGTCCGCCTTCAATTGCAAACCCGTCGTCCGGCGCGCTGGGTGTCCAGGCGACAAAACGCTGGGTTGCCGTATCAAGCGTAATAACGGTTGTCGCCCCTGTCAAAGCGACAAGGTTCTTGGCGGTCATTGGTGTTGGGGCTGCCAACGGCACAGACAGCATGTTCAAACCTTTGGACAGCGTGACGGTGTAGGCGTTGCTATAACTTTCCGCTTCTACTTGTGAGACAGGTTTTGCGATGAACCCGTGTCTGCGTCCATCTGCTGAGTCGTAGTGCCCGACGACGGAGCCGTCCTGATTGATATTCCAGCCTTCCGTGCTAACGCTGCCGGGAACCTTCAACGGCTTTAGCCCGTGTTGGAGTGAACCGACAGAGGTGCGCGGGACACCACCGATTCGTTTGGATCTACCAACGAGAGTCCCTACATCGTTGATACCGTGTACAAAAAAGTATTCAAACTGTTCAGCTTGTGGAAGGTCGAGGGATATAAACCTGCCATTTGCTTGACGCATGTAAGGATGATATAGACCGTCAGCATCTATGTAGCTACCTACCATCCGACCGCTCGCGTTCACAAAATCGGCGAAGGTTGCTGATGCCTCGGGTGCCTCAATTATGAGGTCTCCTGAAAATCCACGACGCACGCCAGACGCATCAATAAAATTACCCGTTAGTGCGCCTGTCGCATCGCTGATACCATATATCTCCGTTTGGACTGAACCCGGGAAATCGTATTGTCGCAACTCGCCATTTTCTAAGACGACTCCGTGGTGTAGCCCCTCGCTATCTTCGTAGTATCCGGCGGCGTTCCCATTGTTACCGAGCGCATAGAAATGCGTGTTCTGCGAGCCGGGGAAATCGTAGGTCGTAAAAACGCCATCTATGAGGATAAAGGCTATATCTTTTTCACCATCAGCACTTTTCGTGTAGCCCGCGTAATCCTCAAAATCGGAACTCGCTGTTAACGCTAAAAAATCTACACCGGGAACATCAATACTCTCGAATGTATAGTTGAGTTCCTCGGGTGTAGCAGCAACGGGTTGATCCTCGACAGGTGCAGCAGTGTCCGTTATGGGTCTGGCGTTGACCCCTCCCAAACCTAAAGGATTGGGATTCCTTTGACGGAACTCCCAAGTGGTTCTTTTAGGTTATACCACGACGTCCATTTGACGTTCTGCGATACTGGCTTCTCTGACTCCCTTCAGCGTCGCAATCGTCCAGACGTTATCCTTGGGAGCTTGTTCGGGTTTAATCCGAACCGACACGAGTGTAATCTCGCGGTGCGGGTCATCTGGCACACTACGGAAAATCACTTGAACCTTCGTGACCGACCGATACTTCTGGCAAGTATTTCTTGCTTCAGAACTTGAAATCTCAACAAAATCTGAACCTCGCAAGGTTTCAGGAATATCGTATCTTTCAACGTATTCGGATTTTGTGATGTTCGTTTTTAATGGATATTAGCCATAGTCATTCTGTCCTTGTAAGAGGGTGATTGAGACCAGTAGCAAGGTAGCTACTGCTTACACGTCTCAATCAATGACTATGTTAATTATACTACATTTTTGACGAAATGTCAACTCTTTTTTTAACTATAGCCCCATGGTCTAATTCAATAGGGCGGTTCTGTATCCCAAAGCTAAAGCATTGGGTTTTAGAACCGAAAACGTAGATAAATCCGTGTCTGCGTCCATCCGCTGACTCATAGTTCCCGACGATCGAACCGTCCTGATTGATATTATAGCCTTCCGTGGAAACGCTACCCGGAACCTCAAATCTTTTGAGTCCCTGCCGAAATGTGCCGACGAGCGTGCCTGGGGGACCATCGACGAGTTTGGTTCGTGCAACGACAACCTGGGCATCGTTGATACCGTGGACAAAAAAGTATTCCAAGTTTGGTGCTTCTGGAAGGTCAAGCGATACAAATCTGCCCGTCGGGGTACGTATGTATGGATGATACAGGCCATCGGCATCTACGTAGCTGCCGACCATACCACCACTTGAGTTCACGAAATCGGCGAATGTTTCCGTTGCCTCAGGGACCTCAATTATTTCGTCCGCTGAGAATCCACGGCGAACACCTTCAGCATCTATAAAATTACCCGTCAGGGCACCCGTCGTATCGCTAATGCCATAGAGGAAAGTTTGAACGGCACCCGGAAAATCGTATTGGCGCAACTCGCCATTTTCTAAGACGACACCGTGGAAAAGACCATCACTATCCTCGTAGTGTCCGGCGGCGTTCCCATTATTACCCAGTGCAAAGAAATATGTATTCTGTGCGTCTGGGAAATCATACGTCGTAAAAACGCCATCAATCAGCGTAAAGGCGACCTCTTTTTCACCATCAGCACTTTTCGTGTAGCCTGCGTAATCCTCAAAGTCGGAACTCGCCGTCAACGCTAAGAAATCTACGTCCGGGACATCAATCGTTTCAAATGTATAGTTGTCGCTGATGGATTCGACAACTTGGGCAGGTGTGTTAATTAGGAAAAAGACATTAAAACATATCAACAACGTGAATGTGTAAAACAAAAAGTTGATTTTTATATGAGTGTGCATAACGAAACTCCTTCTTAAAGTATAAAACTCAAAGATAAAAAACAGTATATTAGGCATCCTATCCCAGAGCCATTCAGTTTTCGGTTTTCTACCGATTTTCTGCTGAGTGTCGCGATTCGGAGATCGCTGCTACTGGAATATGTGTTTTAACAACAAGGTCATACAAAGACAGGCTATCTTGGAATATCCAAAAATCCTGTAAGAAAGTATGCAACATTTTCCCGAAAAAGGCAAGGAAAATCTCATCTGTTTTCTTAATTTTCTTGGATGAGGTATTTAAATTTCTAAAAATTAAGTTAGGGGGTCGTTTAGTACAAGGGTGGCAATTCGGTAGATTGGGATTTACACATCGACTTAAAGGAGTGTCACAGTCACACCGAAGTGCAACTGTGACACCTGTTCGTTCACGGATAGACGCTACTTTACAATAACGAGTCGTCGTGTTTGCTGGAAAGATGGCGTTGTCAACTGGTAGAAATAGATACCACTCGCAACGCGTTCGCCGAGGGCATTCCGCCCATCCCAATACGCAGCACGTTCCCGACTGTTATAGAAGCCTGCGGATTGATAACCGAGCGAAAGTGTGCGAATCAACTGACCTGTTGTATCATAAATGGAGACCGATACAGAACTGTCTTCGGAGAGTTGATACGGAATCCACGTCTCCGGGTTAAACGGGTTCGGATAGTTTTGCAACAAGAGATTCTGCGTCGGTTGACCGATGCTATCAATCCTGACAGACAAGATGGCGTTTGCGAGGTGTTCAGGTGTCACTTTAAAACTGCGTGTCTGTGATTCAAAGTTTCCATCTGGACCGATGACGTGTACTTCAACCACGTCTCCGACTTGGACAACGCTCCGCCGTGTCAAGTCAGCAGTCGCAGCAGCGAAGTAATCGCCCTCTACTGAAGCAGTTATAATGCTGTTGGTTCTGAGGTTCCGGACGATGACCTGGTAGCTGTCAAACGTTGGTTTGCCTTTCAAGTGTCCGCTGACAACAAATGCCCATGCTTCTTGGGGTGTCTCCGCGGATATGGCAGGTGACGCTGCCGCAGCCTCGGTTTGATTTGTCCATTGTGCTCCGACGAATGCAAAGTTTCGAGTTTCCGGGACATTGACGATATAGCCTTTGCCACCTTCAATAGGAAACCCGTCGTTGGGTGCACTTGGGGTCCAAGCGACGAACTGCTGTGTTGCCTCATCAAGTGTGATGACGGTTGTCGCCCCTGTCATCGCGACAAGTGCCTTGGCAGTCATCGGTGTTGGGGGTGCCAATGGAACAGAAAGCATGTTTAGACCTTTAGATAGCGTAACGGTGTAGGCGTTGCCAAAATGATCGCCTTCTGCTTTGGGAACGAGTCTGGCGATGAATCCGTGTCTGCGTCCATCTGCTGAGTCATAGTGCCCGACGACAGAACCGTCTTCATTGATATTCCAGCCCTCTGTGCTAACAGCACCCGGAACCCGCAATTCTTTTAGATTGAGGGGACTGCCGACATAGGTACGCGGGACATCACCCACCGCTTTCGCTCGCCCAACGACAGTCCTTGCCCTGTTGAGACCGTGAAGAAAAAAGTATTCCAGATTTAGTGCGTTTGGAAGGTCGATAGATAGAAATCTACCCACTGAGCTACGCATGTATGCATGATATACACCATCAGCATCCACGTAGCTGCCCACGATATGGCCTGTCCAGCTCACAAAATCGGCGTAAGTTTCCGGTGTCCCGGGATACTCGACTATTGTGTCTCCTGAAAACCCCCGACGAACACCAGAAGTATCTACAAAACTACCCGTCAGTGCTCCCGTCGAATCACTATACCCGTAGATCTCCGTTTCGACAGCATCCGGGAAATCGTATTGCCGCAACTCACCATTTTCTAAGATAACACCGTGAAACAGCCCATCGCTATCCTTGTAGTGCCCGGCAGCGACCCCATTATTACCGAGTGCATAGAAATAGGTGCCTTGCGAGCCGGGAAAATCATAGGTCGTAAAAACGCCATCAATGAGCGTAAAGGCGACATCTTTTTCACCATCAGGACCCCGCATGTTGCCTGCGTAATCCTGAAAGTCGCTACTCGCCGTCACTGCTAAAAAATCTACGCCCGGAACATCAATACTCTCAAAAGTATAGCTGAGGTCAGGAGGCACAACACCGGGTCGTGATTGTGGCGTACCCGCTTTCGGTCTAGCGATAAACCCGTGTCTGCGTCCGTCCGCGGAGTCATAGTGTCCCACGATAGAGTTGTCCTGATTAACATTCCAGCCTTCCGTGCTGACGCTGCCCGGAAACTTTAATTCTTGTAGGGCGACGGGATTGCCGGCATAGGTGCGCGGGACATCACCGACCGCTTTGGCTCGACCGACGGCAATCAGTGCATCGTTGATACCGTGGAGAAAAAAGTATTCCATATTTGGTATTTCCGGAATACCCAGAGTTGCAAAACTACCGCCCGGTCCACGTAGGTATGCATGATATGTACCTTCAGCATCTACGTAGCTGCCCACGATATTGCCTAACCCGCTTACAAAATCGGCATAAGTTGCCGATGCCCCGGGATACTCAATGATTTCATCTCCTGAGAATCCACGGCGAACGCCGGAAGCATCAATAAAATTACCCGTCAGTACGCCCGTCGAATCGCTATACCCGTATATTTCCGTTTCGACGGCACCCGGAAAATCGTATTGCCGCATTTCGCCGTTTTCCAAGATAACGCCATGATACAGACCGTCGCTATCTTGGTAGTGGCCCGCAGCGAGTCCATTATTACCGAGTGCATAGAAATAAGTGCCTTGTGACCCAGGGAAATCGTGGGTCTCAAAAACGCCATCAATGAGGGTAAAGCCGACCATTTTTTCACCATCGGCACTTGGCGTGTTGCCGGCGTAGTCCTCAAAGTCGCTACTTGCCGCCACCGCTAAAAAGTCTACACCCGGAACATCAATCGTTTCAAAAGTATAGTTGGCAGATATACCAACGGGTTCATCGCCGACTTGTGCAGCAGTGTTAATTAGGAAAAAGGAGTTGAGACAGAAGAATAACGTAAATGTGTAAAACAAAAAATTGGTTTTAATATGAGTGTGCATAACGGAAACCTCAATTGAAGTATTTTTTCAAAAGATAAAAAACAATATTAGGGCGGACGCAATTTTAACCGTAAGGTGCCGTGTTAGATGGGATTCGTGAAAGAACACAGACCTTTTGGTGGCACAACCTAACAGGTTATGCTACAAAAGAGCATCATGCGTAAGTCCTATATGATTCATCATAGCAGGACTATTTCAGAACACTTAAAAGTACGCAATAAGTAGATATGGGATTGAAAAAAGTTGTTGGAAAACCCGATTAAACCCTTATATTTAGAGGGTTTTCGCTTGATTTAATTCCTTGAAAAATGGTATAATAATTGCAGTTAAAAGGGAGGCGGTAACCTCCCTTAAATCCAAAGCGGAGTTGCTTCGGAGTATCACTGCTGCTATTATACCTAAAATCGCAGTTTTTTAGCAACTCCTTTTGAAATACAGAGGAGTTTTTTCATGAACCTTATTGAGGTTATGGAGCGTTACCCTGACCAAGAGAGTTGTATTGACCACTTGGAGCGTATTAGGTGGCGAGGAACACCTGTTTGTCCACATTGTGGGTGTATAGAGGTGGTTCGCAAGAAAGAGGATGGCGTAGGGCGTGTGGGACGGTTTCACTGCTCTGCATGTAAAGCATCGTTCAAAGTTACCTGTGGCACAGTCTTTCATGGTACGAAAATAGAGTTACAGAAATGGTTTCTCGCGATTTCATTGATACTGAATGCGAAAAAAGGACTCTCAAGCCACCAGTTAGCGCGTGATTTAGACTTGAACCAAAAAACAGCGTGGTATATACTAACACGCATAAGGGCAGAAATGGCAGATAAAGTCAACTCTATCATGCTAAAAGGCATTATAGAGGCAGATGAGACCTATATCGGTGGGAAACCCCGCAAAGAGAACAAAAAGGAAGACCGCGAACCCGCACCGCGCGGACGTGGTACTTCTAAAACTGCTGTGATCGGAGCAGTTGCTCGTGGCGGTCAAGTCGTTGCAGAAGTCGCGAAAGGATTAACCGGTCGCGATATACTCGAATTCATTAGGCGTGTTGTGAATGTCAAAGAATCTGAACTTATGACGGACGAGTATCACGCCTATAACGCACTTAGCCGTGATATGAAGCACGAGGTTATCAATCACCAAGAGCAGTATGTAGACGGCGATAAGCACACGAATACGATTGAGGGCTTCTGGTCCCTGTTGAAAAAGGTGTATTATGGTTCTCACCACCATTATAGCACAGGATACACACCGCTTTATGTCGCTGAACGCTGCTATGTGTATAACAACCGCCACCGAGAAACTATCTTTTGGAAGTTTATAGAGGAGGCTGTATAGGAGTTGACTATGGAAAAGTTCATAGACCTTTTTGCTGGTATTGGTGGTTTCCGGGTTGCTCTCGAGGGTCATGGTTTAACATGTGCTTTTTCAGCAGAGATAAACAAAGAGGTATCACGAATTTACCAGAAAAACTTTAGCGATAAACCAAGTGGAGACATTACAAAAATTAGCGAAGCAGATATTCCATCACACGATATTCTTTGTGCAGGTTTCCCTTGCCAATCTTTTTCAATTAATGGCAATCATACTGGGTTCAAAGATAATCGTGGTAGGCTCTTTTATGATATAGTTAGAATCGCTAACTACCATAAACCACCACTACTGATTTTAGAAAATGTGCGGAATATCCTGAAGATCAATAATGGCAAGGTTGTTAAAACTATCAAAAATAAACTGAAAAAAATAGGTTACAAAGTATATCCCTCGCTCCTTAATTCGTCTTATTACGGAATACCACAAGCACGCTCACGTGTTTACTTCATTTGTTTAAGAAAGGACGCAGGACTGAAGTTCTCTGAACCTAAGCCAACTCATGAAAAAGTGTTTCTTCGGGATATTTTAGATGACGATGTAGAAAATGACCTTATCATTCACCGAGAAGATGCGGAAATTGATAAAGATATTCAGCCTGAACCTCAATTTTGCCCTATTCGGATAGGTCAAGTTAATAAAGGAAGACAAGGAGAAAGAATTTATCACCCCAATGGGCATGCGATTACCTTATCTGCATCCAGTGGCGGTTTAGGAGCAAAAACAGGTCTTTATTTCATTGATGGTAATATTCGCAAATTGTCTCTTTCTGAATGTAAAAAAGCGATGGGTTTTTCAGAATCTCATTATGTGAGTGAATCTGCACAAGGTTACAAACAATTAGGAAATGCTGTCATTCCAAAGATGATTAGTCTGATCTATAGCGGGGTAAGTTGTAGTGAATAACGAGGTTGGATATATTGGAAACAAGAACGCATCTATTGGTAGGAATGGAGAGATATTGTTTAAGGACAGTATCTCCGAATATCCTGAAGTTACTGAAGCATTAAAAGTCGCATATAGGATTGATGGTCACTTCTCAGAATCAATGCGAACAAGCACTGGTGGAAAGTGTGACGTGAAACTTGGTTTTACTTGCGGGCGTAATATAGACGCAAGCATTAAGGCATATACAGGAAATGGATTTAACCAAATAACACGTTGGAGTATTGATAATTTCGCTGAACATTTTAACCTATCAGAACCTCAAAAAGAAGATTTAAGGACACTTGTCGTAAGAAAGAGTCATGATCCGTACAAAATCCCGTTGTTCCCGCCACATGTTCGAGAAAGATTCAAGGGTATTATCCAACCATCGAGTTCTAAAATAATCAGATTAGCATTTTCTGAAACTCCCGGTCGTGAAATTTTCGTTCTTTTCAGCAGAGATGAAAGCATTATGCGTATATGGAAAATGACAGATGTTCTAAATGCTATCTCAAAGTCTATAGATTATAATTCAAACGGAAATATTATGATTGGGGGGTGTGTCCTGTTACACCGAAAAGGTGGAAATGGTGAACATGTACCATCTCATATTCCTAAAACATCTCCCCAACATCCGGGTAATAATATAGGGATAAGTTTGCGTGTTGATAAGTTTATCGCTCTACACCATTCCAAGATACTAACAGAATATCAAATCTATTGGGGCTAATACTGTTATTTGCAATTTAACCCATCCCATATCTACTTATTGCGTAAAAGTATGTAACATTTTCTCAAAAAAGGCAAGAAAAATCTCAACGGTGTGAAAGTTATTCATCCCAGGGCAGTGGCACACCTAACCGTTCGCTGACCGCACGTGCGGATTCCTGTTCTGTTTCTCCGTAACGGATACCGTCACGACGATGCTGTTCCATCCGCTCCATTTCGATGGCACCCGGTAGCAGTGCCTTATCGGTTCCCGGCAACGGTTCGTAGGTTTCGCGGACATCGTGCACCATCCGGTCAACCTCTGCGTGGAAGACATCAAGGGGCACAACGGATTCAATATCTATGGCGAGGACCATGCCGCCTGGTGGCGGTTTCCATTTTGCGGTATCGTCGGGTGGTGGTTCAGTGAAGCCTGTGAGTCCGCCACCGAGCAGATGTGCCACAGCAGTATAACCGATACTTTTGAAGAAAGCAGCGGGAATCATCGAAAGCAGGGCATCGAATTCGGGACCGCGTTGGTAATCCGCCATGATACAGGTGGCTGCGTCGAGCACAACTGGAGGTTCCTCACCGGAGGGGATGGCGAAACATATTGGCGGGTTGCCGTAGTAGCCGAGTTGTGGTTTAGGGTCTTGGTTTCCAGCGTTACCGTGGTTCCGTGATCCTTGTACCGAAAAACCGATGCATCCGGCTTCGTTACACAGACGTGCGTAGTGACCAGCAGACCCATAGTGCGCAATGTAGCGGACAAGTCCCATCCCAATGCCGACCTCTTTCGCTTTAGCGATGGCGTGCTCGGTCGCGCGAACCATCGGGAGATAGCCGAGTGTGCCGTTGCCATCAAGCACGACAGCAGTCGGTGTTTCATGGATGACGCGGATATTGGGGGTCGGATTGAGGCTTCCGCTCTCAAAGGCTCTGCAATATCTGTTAACGGTCTGTGTGCCGTGACTACGGACACCGCGTAAGTCAGAGTTGACGAGTAAGCGGCTGATGAGTGCGGCGTGTTCGTGGGTGAGACCGGCTTTCTCAAAGCAGGCGATCGAGAAGTTAAGAAGCCGTTCCTCATCGACTAAAACGAAATCTTCTGGTGGTCTGTTCATCTCTTTTCCTTTAAGTGTGTGGGGATTATTCGTCCCAAGGCAATGGCACGCCTAATCGTTCACTAACCCCGCGTGCGGATTCCTGTTCCATCTCACCGTAACGGATACCGTTACGACGGTGTTGTTCTGTGCGTTCCGTTTCGATCGCTCCGGGTAACAGTGCTCTATCGGTGCCTGGTAACGGTTCGTAAGTCTCGCGGACATCGTGGACCATCCGATCGACTTCGGCGTTGAAAACAGCGGTTGGCACGACAGATGCAATATCTATTGCGAGGACCATGCCACCCATTCTGCCGCCGCTCCATTTTGCGGTATCTTCCGGGGGTGGTTCAGTGAAGCCGGTCAAGGCACCGCCGAGCAGACTTGCCACAGCAGTGTAACCGATACTCTTGAAGAAAGCCGCGGGTATAACTGAAAGCAAGGCATCAAAATCGGGACCACGCTGATAGTCTGCCATAATACAGGTCGCTGCGTCGAGCACAACCGGCGGTTCATCGCCAGAAGGTATTGCAAAACATATCGGCGGGTTACCGTAGTAGCCAAGCTGCGGTTTGGGATCTTGGTTTCCAGCGTTACCTTGGTTCTGATACCCCTGTACGGAAAAACCGATACAGCCGCCTTCATTACAGAGGCGCGCATAGTGTCCCGCGGATCCGTAATGCCCGATATAGCGCACCAATCCCATTCCGATGCCGACCGCTTTCGCTTTGGCGATAGCGTGCTCAGTGGCACGAACCATCGGGAGATAACCGAGTGTACCGTTGCCATCAAGCACGACAGCAGTTGGTGTTTCATGGATAATTCGGATATCGGGATTAGGGTTGAAACTCCCATTTTCAAAGCCGCCGCAATATCCATTGACGGTCCGTGTGCCGTGACTGCGAACCCCTCGCAGATCGGAATTAACAAGCAGACGGCTGATGAGTGCGGCGTGTTCGTGTGTAATACCGGCTTTCTCAAAGCAGGCAGTGCTGAAGTTAAGAAGCCGTTCTTCGTCTACGTGGACGAAATCTTCTGGTGGTCGATTCATATTTTCTCCTTCTTTGGCTCGGAAATCCTGTATCGAAATCTGGCAAGTTTCCGTTTCACGCGGACTTTATCCAATAAGATTGTGTTTATACGGGAGACTGTAAATAAATATAGCACAAAAGTTGTGGTCTGTCACGTTTTTTCTGATGAAAAGTGACGGACCAAATTTTTCGATGAAGGAACGGTAGGTTTGGAGAGGTCCTTTACGAGGAATGGACTATTCGGTTCCTGAAGTTGATTTAATTTCCCAGAGTAGTACTGTGCCATCCGTACTTCTGGTAGCGATACTCTTTCCATCTGGTGAATACACGACAAAAGCGATGTCTGTATGTGCTGTGAGTGTGGCTTTATGTTCTTCTGTTGTCGCATCCCAGAGTCGTAGGGTGCCATCCGTACTCCCAGAGGCGATCGTATTCCCGTCGGGTGAGTAAGCCACAGAAGTGACGGTATTCGTATGCCCTATAAGTGTGGTTTTATGTTTCCCCGTTGTCACATCCCACAGTTGCACCGTGTTGTCCTGAAATCCACCAGTGGTAGCAATCGTATTGCCATCAGGTGAATACACCAACGACTGGACCCCGGCTATGTGTCCCGTGGATATTGCTTTGAGTTCTTCACCCGTTACGGTGTGCCATAACTGTATCTGTTTTTTCTGATTTCCAGTGGCAATTGTTCTGCCATCTGGTGAATATGCTAAGGCAGAGACATAATCGGGGCCTTTATATAGAGTTTTGCGTTTCCCCGTTCGCGCGTGCCATAGATACACTCTTCCTTCGTCGTGTGTATAATATCCACCACCCGTGATAATCGTATTTCCATCGGGAGAATATGCCATCGAAGATATATCGTACTCACGGTCTGTGAGTACGAGGTGCAGTGTATTGGTATGCTTGAATGTAGATTTGTGTTTACCCGTCTTTGCATTCCACAACCGAACTGTATCATCGTCCAAGTTCACAGCGGCGATCGTATCTCCATCCGGTGCGTACACGATGGAAGAATGGGTGCCTTTAGTGTGTTCGGTAGATGTGATTTTGAGTTCCATTGTCCGGACATCCCACAATTGCAACGAGTTGTTCTTGTAATCTCCACCAGTAGTGATCGTCTTTCCATCAGGGGAATATGCTACAGCATTGATATGGGTATATCCTGTGAGTGTAGATTTGATTTCACCTGTGACAGCGTCCCATAATCGAACAGTGTTGTCTGCCCAACCTTTGGTAGTAGCGATTGTCTTTCCATCGGGGGAATATACTATGGAATCAACTATACTTGGATTTCCAATAAGGGTCATTTTAAGTTTTGTTGTCCGGGCATCCCACAATCGTAGCTTACCGTCTATACTTACAGCAGCTACGGTGTTTCCATCCGGTGAATATGCCACAGAATTAACAGGAATATAAAACCATGGAAGTAAGAAAGCGAGCCCACTTGTATGCTTCATCGTGGCTTTGTGTTTTTCTGTGGCGACATCCCACAACCGCACCGTGCCATCGCTACTTCCAGAAACAATAATATTGCCATCAGGTGAGTATGCAACGGAATTAACCTGCTTCGTATGTCCAGTAAGTGTAATTTTATGTGCACCCGTTTGTGCGTCCCACAACTGCACGATGTTGTCTTTCCAACCCCCTGCAGTAGTGATGGTCTTTCCATCGGGTGAATACACAAAGGACCTGATGCTACCTCTACCTACGCGCCTTTCAAGTGTGCCTTGAGGTTCACCCGTTTGTGCGTCCCATAGATATACTGTCTTGCCCCATTTTTTTGCGGTAGCGATCATTTTTCCGTCAGGAGAATATGCAATGAAAGTAACTCTCTGTGTCCCTAGTCTGAGTGTAGTTTTCTTTTCTCCAGTGGCGACATCCCGTAATTGCACCGTATTGCCCTTACTTGAAGGAAGTCTTGCCTCTCTTCTTCCTGTTACCACCATTATTTCGTTCGTGCTGCCAATAGCGATTGTCTTTCCATCGGGTGAGAATGCGAACGCGAAAGGCGAAACGCCATCTCTATGTACTAACAAATCTACTTCTTTCCCTGTCTGCGGATCATAGAGCCAAATGCCAATAGAACTGGAAACGGCGAGTAGGGTGCCGTCCGGAGAAAAGCGAACTTCGCCGAGAGTTCCCTTACCGAGTCGTGTTTTCGCGCCTTCGGGTAGACTGAATTGTGTATAATCTTGCGCGACGGTTGGGAGACAGTAGATTGGAATTATCAGTAGCATCCGTATCAGGAAAAGGGGGATTTTCATGGGCGATCTATCTCCGCTTTCGTGTTTGAGGTTATTTTTTCTGTAAAGTTGTCTTTCTCTCCCTGATTAGCACAGTGCCATCTTGACTCACCTGTGCAATAGTCATACCATCGGGGGAACGCAACAACCACTTGGAACCACTTGGAGGGTCAGCAAGCATTGGGGCCAGTTCCTTCCCTGTTCTTGCATCCCACACCCGGATCTTATTGTTCCAATCTCCAGTCGCGATGATTCTTTTTCCATCCTTTGAAAATACCACAGTACGAACAGCACCTGGTCCTTTAAATATGACCCTTTTGCGTGTGCCTGTCCTGGCATCCCACAAATATACCGTCCCTTTTTCGATAGTGTAATAATCTCCACCGGTAACGATAGTATTTCCATCGGGGGAATAAGCGATAGGCCCTATATCATATTCACGGTTTTGAAGTAGCAAAAAAATGGTGTCAATCAAACCAAAGTGCTTAAGTGTCGCTTTATGTTTGCCTGTTTTCGCATCTCGTAACAGCACGCGATCATTGTATGAACTCACCACGGCAATCGTTTTGCCATCTGGAGAATATGCGATGTTAAAAATGATACCATCTTTATCTCCGGTAAAAGTGTTTTTAAGGGCTGCTGTGGACACATCCCAAAAGTGGACCTTGCCGTCTTGATTCCCGGTGACAATTGTTTGGCTGTCGGGCGAATATGCGGCGGCGTTGATGCGCATGTATCCTGTGAGTATGGCTTTGGCTTTACCTGTCGCGGCATCCCACAATCGCACTGTTCCGTCTGAACTGCCCGTAGCGATCGCGTTTCCGTCTGGCGCGTATGCGATAGATTTGAGGCGCGCTGTGTGTCCAGTGAGCGTAGATTTGAGTTTCAGTGTTTGTGTATCCCACAATTGCACATTCCCGTTTCTACCGCCGCAGACGATGGTGTCGCCATCTGGAGAATATGCTAAAGCCTTCACGCCTCCGACTGCGGGAGCGAGTGTCGCTTGATGCGTTCCCGTGGTAGCATCCCACAACCGAATTGTCCCATCGTAGCTGCCTGTGGCGATGATCTTGTTATCCGGGGAATATGCGACACAAGAAACCTGTTTTGTAGGTCCAGTAAGCGTGATTTTCTGATTGCCAGTTTTTCCGTCCCACAAGTATGTTATGTTGTCGTCCCCCCCTACAGTGGCGAAAGTTGGTCCGTCCAAAGAGAACACAACTAAATTAACACCTTTTGGATGCGTGTTTCTTATGGGGATGCGTTTTCCCGTTTGTACATTCCATAAGCGGGCAGTGTTGTGAAACCCGTCAAAGGAGGCGGAGGCAATATAGTTCCCATCAGGCGAAAAGGCTATGGATTGAACTCTGTGTAAGTGTCCAAGACGCATCTCTTTTGCTTCGCCAGTCGTAGCATCCCACACCTCTACCGAGTACCTGGAACTTCCGCTTGCGTTTCTCTTTTTCGCGCGAACACCAATGCCGATCCTGTTGCCATCGGGTGAAAAAGCAAAAGCGAAGGGGTATTTTATGTTCGGACGTTGGAGCAATTCCAATACTTTTCCTGTTTGTGGATCGTGGAACCAGATACCCATAGCCGTTGAAATCGCCAGTTGACTGCCATCTGGAGAGAAGTGGACTTCGCCGAGGGTGCCTCTGCCGATACGTGCTATTGCATCTTCGGGTAAGCCGATTTGTGGGTTATCTTGGGCGGTTGATGGGAAACAGCAGACTGAAACGATGATTGCTGTGAATATCAGAAAAAAGGAAGTTTTCATGGTGAAGTATCTCCTTTTTGGAATCGCAAACAGTTCATTTTTCAAAAAGCCTGTTGGGTTCGTTTTCTAACGTTACTTTTGTTGTAAAATGTTTCGGCTTCTTTCAGAAAAATCAGATTTGCTAAACACACACGAAAACTTCCGCTACAGTACCTGAACCTCCAGGTCCGGTAGGTGCGGTTTTGCGGTGTACTCACCCAAATGCGATCTGCATTCCTAACCGCACTGGATATCGGTAAAAATTACCCGATTAAATTCTTAATCTTCATAGGTATATCTACTACTTTTAAGGGTCAATCTGCTTATGGAACCGCTTTTCTCCGTCTTTGATGGTGAAGATGACTGCGCTTTTGGTTGGGTGACGGTTCTCGTCGTAACTGGCGATTGTGGTTGCACCGATGTAGTTCTGAGTCGCAGCAAGTTGATTACGTATTTCTTTTGGATCCAAGCTGCCCGACCGTTCGATGGCCTCAAAGAGCAGTTTAACTGCATCGTAACTAACGCCGACACCGCCAGTGGGTGTGGACTCATAGATGGATTCGTAAGTGTCAACAAACGCTCTGGCATTCGGTTCATTTGTGTCTGGCGAAAAATGCCCACTGAAAAAACTGCCTTCTATTTCGGCATCCGCGTCGCCATACAGAAGTTCACTATCCCATGAATCCGCCCCGAGGAAGATTGTCGGTTCTCCATCAGCATTGAGCATCGGAATTTGTCGTGCCTGTTGCGTTATAAGCGATATATCTTGAACGAATCCGGCTATGAAAAGCGCGTCGGGCTGCATAGATGCGATATGAGAAAGCTGCGCAGTGAAATCTGAGATGCCCGCTTCGTAGAACTCATGTGTGGCGATTGTGCCACCAAGAGCACTGAAACTGGATGTGAAAAATTCAGAGATCCCTTCAGTGTAAAGGTCTCCACTACGTGTGATAACCGCGGCGGTAGAGAGGGCGAGATCCGATATAGCAAACTGTGCCATCACAGCACCTTGAAAACTATCCGTAAAGGATGCCATGAAGACGAAGTCACCGGCGTTTGTCACGTTTGGGTTGGTTGCTGTTGTGGTAATCATTGGGATTCCATACTGTTGTGCTATTGGTCCTACCACAACCGCGTGAGAAGAGCGGTTGGGGCCGATGAGCGCGATAACTTTATCTTCCACGATGAGCTGCTCAGCGATTTGCGCGGAGACCTCCGGTCCCGCTTCCTTATTAATATGTCCGATCAATTCAACAGGCGTGCCGAGCAGTCCGCCGTGCTGGTTAATTTCCGTGACAGCCATTTCCGCACCATTTGGATAGGTAACTCGTTCGCCTGCGACGACGAAACCGATCTTAAGAGTTTCTTCTTCTTGTTGAGGCGCAACAACTTTTTGGATGCGGTCACACCCGATTGATATTGCAAGCAGGACGCTAAAACTGATGAGTGCTAAGAATTTCTGCATGATAAGTGAATTCCTTCCAAAAAATGATTTCTTTTCTTTTACATATTTGATACAATGTTTTGAATCACGTGAGAAATTGTCACTGATAGCAATGACATTTCAATGCGCATGAAACTATGTAATGCGACATCTTAGGTGCGCACATTCGCACATGTACTTAATATAATATTAAATACGCAAAATAAACAAGTCGATTTGATATAAGACGCAGAGGTTATAGGTTGTCGGTAAGTGTTGATAGCCGACTGCTGAGAACCAGCTGCTATTTACTATGGAAAATTTAATCACAGTAATTGGGCGCGGTCATTCTGGAACACGCGCCATTTCGCATACATTATACGCCAGTGGGGTTTTCATGGGGAGCCAAATTAACCCTTCCGGCGATAAGATCCCGCCGCATGCGATGTATGATGCCTGCCGAGTCATGGCACAATATGTCAAATGGGAGGGTGGCCTCTCATGGGATTTTGATCCCCTATTTACGATGCCGATCGATCCTGAGTTTGAACGGCTCATTAACACCTACTTGGCGGATGTCCTGCAGGATCCCGCTGCGCATAAAGGTTGGAAGATCCCAGAGACAACGCTCGTCTATCCATGGATAATCCGGATGTTTCCTAAAATAAAGTACATCCACTGGATTCGGGATCCGCGAGATTGTATTCGGGGCAGCCACAAAACGGATGATCTTCGGGATTTCGGGGTTGTGTATCCTGAAACGGACGACCTTTATGAGAGGCGCGCGATTTCTTGGATCTATCAGTATCAACTCATGCAAGCAACGCCGATGCCTAAAAATGTTATTCAGATTCGATTTGAGGACTTTGTTTTGGATCAGGAGCGGGTGCTCAAGGCACTTGAGGCGTTTTTGGATATCCCGTTGGGTAGGATCATCGTCCGTGCAGATGCGGTAGCACGATGGAAAAAAGATTTCGCTGAATTGGAACCCGGTGCGTCGTTACCGCACTACGAATTTGAGTTTCTGAAAAAAGCAATCGTTGAAAACGGTTATCCCTTAACAGCAACATAACAGAGAAAGGAACTATTATGTCAACAAACACTCCTTACCGTGTTGGACTTGTCGGAACGGGGGGCATTGCAAACGCGCACGGCAGTGCATGTCAACAAGCACCGAGTGCTGAATTGGCGGCGGTCTGTGATGTGTCAGAAAATGCGTTAACCGGTTTCGGTGAGCGATTTGATGTGGCACCTGAGCACCAGTATCTCGCTTTGGAAGAGATGTTAGATGCTGAGGACTTGGACATCGCTATTATCTGTACTTGGGGTGCCTTCCACGCTGAAGTCGGTATCCAGCTTTCAGAATCCCGCCAAGTCAAAGCGATCTTGTGTGAAAAGCCGTTTACGTCAACGGCAGCGGAGGCGAAAGCGTTTGTCGGAGCAGCCCAAGAGAACGGCGTTATCGTGGCGGAAGCGTTTAAATTTCGGCATCATCCGATGCACCTCAAGGCGAAAGAATTAATCGATTCCGGGGCAATCGGGGAGTTTAAGGTGCTCCGCAGTACTTTCTGCACTGGGGGCGGTGGTGGCGGTCCTGAAACACGGGTTCCCGAAGCGAATTGGCGGTTTAATAAAGCGAAGGGTGGCGGTAGTATTTACGATTTGGCATGTTACAATATCCACCATGCGCGATTTATGTTTGGTGCTGAACCGATTCGGGTATCAGGAATGTCTCAAGCCGGATTAGAAGTGGACGATGGTTCCTACCTCCTGTTAGTATTTCCCGGTGAACGGGTTGCCCAGATTTCTACCGGTTTTAATTGCGCTGGTGGGCAGTATGCCGAAATGGCTGGACTCGGTGGCATGCTTAGAATTGATAGAGCGTGGAACAATGAGAATTCAGCAGTCAATATTGAACTTACCACACGAGAGGGCAGAGAAGTCATTGATTTTGAACCGTGTTTCCAATTTGCGTTGCAACTTGAGCACATGTGTGAAGTATTAGGGACCCGGAAACCGCACCGAATTTCACCGGAAAGTTGTGTCAATCAGATGCGCGTCATTGATGCCGCCTTTGAAGCGATGGCGACGGGACGGACGGTCGAATTAGGATAGCAGATTTGAATGGGTTAATGGTTATCGGTTTTCAGTGTTAGAAAGTGTGCTAAAGTTTCAAACGGACTTCTTTAACTCTCACTGCGAGCAGACTGACAACCGATAACTGACAACTATTTATTATGGCAAATTTCACAGAGACAAAAGCACTGACCTTTGACCTGTTCGGCACAATCTTGGATTTAGGCGGCAGTCTTACGCCGTTTATTAGCGAATCGTTGGATGCCCACGCTGCAGCGGATGTATCTGCGGATGAATTTTGGGCGCAGTGGCGTTACAGGCAGCGAATTGATCAGTATCAGGACACAATTATGATGCTTGGGCATAGTGGTTATCTGGAAACGGTGCGCCGTGCCTTGCATTACACACTCAGGCAGAACAGTATTGATGTCTTGCCGGATACGGTAAAAGAGTTTATGCACGGGTGGGAGCAGCTTTCCCCGTTTCCAGAAGTTTTGGCTGCACTTTCACGGCTGCGATCCCGGTATCGGTTAGTCATTTTATCCAACGGGGACCCGTCGTTTTTAGAGTATCTTGTTAGAGAGCGAGTTGCATGGGATTTTGACGATGTTATCTCCGTTACATCGGTCGGTGCGTTTAAACCGCATCCAGCAGTCTATCGCGCCGCTGCGAGAGAATTGGGACTTGAAGTCAACGAGTGTCTCATGGTGTCAGCGAATTCGTTTGACATCATGGGTGCGCGGGCATGCGGTTATAAGGGGGCGTTTGTTAACCGTTACCTACTGCCATACGAAGAGACACCGTACCAACCTGATGTAACGGTAGGAGATTTTACGGCATTAGCAGATGCGTTGCTGTAGATGGTACGGTTTGATGCGATTTCACAACTAATCTTGAGTTTTGGTCTCGCCCCAAAGAGTCGTCATAAGCGATGCCGAGGGCGAAACGGGCAGCTGTCTCGGATCGAACCAATTGGGGGAAGTCAATAAACATCAACCTTCCAGCTATCCTATGGTCATTTGATACTATTTCGTAATCACCATTTTCCGAGTTGCTGTGAAATCTTCGGTTGTTAAAGTATAGAAATATACGCCACTTGCAACGGATTCACCAAGTTCGTTTCTACCATCCCAATATGCTGCATGGTTCCGATCCTGGTAGGTCCCTGCAGGTTGATGTCCGAGTGCTAAAGTCCGCACCAGTTTGCCGTGTGCTGCATAGATACGAAGCGTCACGTCCGCGGGTGCTGCCAACTGGTAAGGTATCCATGTCTCAGGATTGAAAGGGTTCGGATAGTTTGCGAGAAGTGCCGTCTCTTTCGGTGTCAACGCTGCAAGGAGTTGCTGCAGTACTAAAATGCCACGCTGGAAAGCGGGATCTGATAGCGCAACTTGTTGTGCTTCAAGCAGCCACTGTTGGACATCTTTTCTTGTAAGCGTTATTTCCGCATCGCGGCTCCACGCTGCCGACGCACCGGCAGTATCCCCTATCGCACCTGCCACCAGCGCGAGATCGACAATATTAACAATGCCATCTCCGTTGACATCCGCTAAATTTTCACCTGTCTGGTGAAAGTTTGAGGCGACGATGACCAGATCTTGGACGTTTACGACACCATTGCCGTCCAAGTCGCCTACTGAGAGCAAGGGTTCCGTTATTTGTCCAGTTTTGACTCGCGCATACGAAATTCTACCAGCACTGTCAGTGAGAAGCACATCAGATAATGTTAGCGTGGAGGCTTTCGGGGCAAGGACCTCAAACGTAACGGTCGCAAGCGTACCAGAGCCGTTGGTTTCGCCAGCAAGAGACGTTGCGGCAAGCGTTACTCTGTTTTCTGTGACAAGCGCAGGCACCGCATACGCGTCCGATAGCAAGTAGTCACTATTCGTGCTTTCAAGAAATCGGACAGCAGAAGGGTCAAACCGGACGGTTGCCTGATAACTTGAGACGGCTCCTCCGTCTGCAATACTGAGAGCAAATGTGAGTTGCTCGCCGATAGCGGGTGATTGTACTGGAGATGGCGAAAAACTCACAGTCGCATACATATTGGTTGGCGGGGTAAAATTCCACAAAAGCACAGTCCCATCTAAACTCGCACTGGCGAGTGTGTTACCATCTGGACTGATCGTAACGCCGAGAACACCACTTGTATGTCCGATCAGGGTTTGCACATGTGCCCCGGAGATAGTATCCCACAGACGGATGGTGTCATCTAAACTCGCGCTCACGAGCGTGTCGCCATCTGAAGTGTATGCAATGTTAAAGACGTAATCTGTGTGTCCAGTTAACGTCTGCTTATGCTCACCGAAAGCGGTGTCCCATAGCCGGATGGTGCCATCATCACTCGCACTTGCGAGTGTAGCACCATCTGGGCTGAATACAAGGCTCCTGACATAATCCGTATGTCCAGTGAGTGTCTGATGGTGCTGACCGGATGCAACATCCCATAGATAGATAGATCCGTCCGTCCTGCCGCTGGCGAGTGTATCGCCATCGGGGCTGAACGTAACACTCAGGATACCCTCTGGCTGCCCCATCAGTATCTGCTGGAGTTTACCGGTGGCAGCGTTCCATAGGCGGATCGTGCTATCGAAACTTCCACTTGCGAGTGTAGTGCCATCCGGGCTGAATGTAACACTGCTGACGGCATCTGCATGTCCTGTCAGCGTTTGTTGGTGTTCGCCGGTGGCAGCGTTCCAAAGCCGGATCGTGTCGTCATCACTTGCACTTGCGAGTGTAGCACCATCCGGGCTGAACACAGTACTCCCGACCCAAGCAGTATGTCCAGTCAGCGTGTGCGTGGATACGCCAGAGTTTGTGTTCCAGAGACGCACTGTACCATCCGTGCTACCGCTTGCCAGCACTCCCTCAGTCGTACTAAATGCGACGCTACTGATATAATTCGTATATCCTGTTAGCGTCTGCCTGTGCCCGCCGAAGACAGCATCCCACAATCGGATGGTGCCATCCGTACTGGCACTCGCAATCGTTCCACCGCTGGAACTGTATGCGACGCTCAAAACAGCACCCTCATGTCCTACGAGGGTCAAATTATGCTGTCCGGATGCAGCGTTCCACACGCGGACAGTGCCATCCGCGCTGCCACTGGCGATTGTGTCCCCATTTGCACCGAACGCAACACTCAAGACAGCACCTGTATGCCCAGTTAGCGGTGCCCGCTGGACCACACCGAAGGTCGTATTCCATAAACGGATAGTACCATCTCCACTGCCACTCGCAAGGTTCCCTCCATTCGCATTGAAAGCGACAGTATAGACAGCCTCTGTATGGCCTGTTAATGTCCGCTGTTCCTCTCCAGATGCGACATCCCATAAGCGGATAGTGCCATCGGCACTGCCACTCGCAATTGTCGTTCCATTCGCATTGAAAGCGACAGTATAGACAATATCCGTATGACCTGTTAATGTCTGCTGTTCCTCTCCAGTTGCGACATCCCATAAGCGTATAGTACCGTCGCCACTTCCACTCGCCAGTGTAAGACTATCCGCACCGAAAGCGGCACTAAAAACGGGTCCTGTATGTCCAGTGAGTGTCCGTTGATACGCGCCTGTGGCAGCATCCCACAGACGAATAGTGCCGTCCCTACTACAACTCGCGAGGGTCGCACTGTCCGGGCTGAACGCAACGTTACTGGTACTGCTTGTATGCCCTGTGAGGAGTGCCACTTCCTCATAAGTCTGGGCATTATAGAGCCAAACGCCGATAGAACTTGCGACCGCCATGCGCGTACCGTCTGACGAATACTGTAATTCGTTTATCCACCCTTTACCGAGACGTGCCTTGGTGCCTCCCGGTAAACTGAATAGCGATGGATCTTGATCTTGGGCAAAGCTGCTGGGTAGATGTGGGTTTAAAAGGATAAGTAGCGTTAGTAAGATGGAAAATAATATTTTATTCATTGTGAGATGAGACTCTCCTTTGGTAGACTACTGTAGAATGCCTGCAAACGAATTTCCAGTGATTTTCTGAGTATGCCACGAAAAAGTGTATTGCGTCAGTTATTGGCGTGAATTAGACTCAGGACCAGACGTATACCTCATTATCTTCTGGAGAATATCCGATAAAAACCGCCAAAACGATTCGGGCGCGTGTGCCTTGAACGGGCGGTACTTCATGGATGCAGCGGGTATTGAAAAAGTAAAGGTCTCCCTGTTGCAAATCGACCTGATAGTTCTCTATGCCGTTGTCAACAGCGTATCGATCAAAGGTTTCCTCAGCAATGTATGGTTGAATCTCATCGGACCAGAGGCATCGATGCAGAATGGCTTGTGTGCCTTTTCCCTTTTCGTCGGCGTTTTGGACGCACAACACGCCTGCAAACTGGTGTTCAAAGCGGTAGACGGCATAATCGGTGCGCTGTTCACGGTATTTGACATGATCAATATGAGGTTTATAACTGTGCGTTTCATAGTGAACGCGAAAAATCGCAGGGCCGTAGCGCGCGCCATCGGGTTCTCGCGCAACCTTCACTTCTTTACCGGGAGAAAGCGCAGTGAGCGAGTTATAGATGAGGTCCACGGGGTTATCAAATCCGTCAAATAGGAAATTAAAAAGGTGTTCTGTTGCTTTCGCATGTGCCAAGAATTTTGCCTTATCGCTGCCACGGTTACCGAGGCTGGTACCGATGTCAATACGGGCACGTTTGTCAGCAGAATTGAGGTCCGCTTCATCGCGCATCAAGCCCATATTTGTGAACCGATTAATAAGCCCTTGGCACTGTGTCGGTGAATAGGTATTCCGAAGGATGATGGCAGGCACTTCGGCTTGGGAGAGTGCGTAAATCGGGTCGCTATAGGCTTGACAAACCGTTTCAAGGTCAGGCTCCGCCGGGAGCCAATTGTTTTGGGCACTCATGGAAACCTCCGTCGTGAACTCAGAGCGGCACTTAGTACCGCTGCATACATTTAGAATCTCGGATTGAAGAGATAATCGTAATCATCTATTTTTCGTTCAGCGAAGTCAATGAATTCAGCATTATGGTCAAGATCGCTGTTTTCAAAAGCGGCTTCACACCCCGTTTTATACTTCAGTCGCCGGTTGGATTTGAGCCAATGAACGCGGTAAATCATCGCTATCATGTGGCGCGGCTTGTCAGACGGGTTGGGGACACCGCGATGCCACAGTCGCATGTCTCGAATCAGTGCACTGCCCTTCTTCGCATTTCCACGGATGGGCGGACAGATCTCACGGCGTGCTTCCTCAACTTCCGGCTCTATCCCGTGCTCACCGACCTCAAGATGTGAACCGGGCCAGAGTTCTACACTGCCATTTTCTTCTGTTGTATCCTGCGGTGAGATATTAACGACGACTTCTGTTGTTGGGTGTGCGACTTTCTGGTCTGGCCAGAGGTGAGCACCGTCTCTGTGGAGCGGTTGGGTTGTGCTGCCGGGACAGTTCGTATTGCCGTTGTAAAAGTTGTTATAAAGCCCAGGACCCAGCAGCTCCATCGTCACCTGCACAACATAGGGATTCGCGACGATGTCTGTAAAAATGTAAGGCGCATAGGGTGGCGGTCCCTGTTGAAGGTGCCCTATGAGTTTGCCTGCGCCCCCCCCATTTCTCGGCTTTAATGAGGGTCTGCGAATCGGCATCCATCCGTTCGCGAAGAATATCCAAGTGCTCATGGCTAACGACGTTTTCTAAAACCACGTAGCCATCAACACGGATCGCGTCCAGTGCTTGCTTGACATGTGCGTCCGAGAGTTTTCCTGCTGCTAATTCTTTCGGTTGAACGGTTATCTCCATAATGTTTTCCTTTAGCCAAAAAATTCTTTGTAGAGTGCTTGAACAGCCGTCTCCATGTCTCCAGATTTTATGCCGAACATCATGCTGACTTCGTTGGAACCTTGATTAATCATTTCAATGTTTACTTCTGCTCCCGCCAAGGCACTTGTAGCGCGCGAAGCAATACCGACAGTGTGACGCATTCCTTCACCTACGACCATGATCAGTGCCAACTCTCGTTCAACAGAGATGTCTTCAGGTGCAAGCGTTTGCCGAATCTGTTCGATGACCCTTTTTTCTTTCTCCGCCGAGAGGTTTTCTTCACGGATAATGACTGACATGTTGTCTATACCCGACGGAACGTGTTCAAATGAAATTTCTTCGGCTTCCAATATCTGCAATAACCGCCGCCCGAATCCGATTTGACGGTTCATAAGGTATTTGCTGAGATATATACAGCAGACACTCTCCATTGCAGCAATCCCAATAACAGGGATGTCTGTTGATTTTCGGTGCGGAACGATCCGGGTGCCATCTGCGTCTGGATTGTTAGTGTTTCGGATGTTGACGGGTACATGTGCGCGATAGACGGGTTCGAGGGCTTCGTCGTGGAACACAGAAAATCCGGCATAAGAGAGTTCCCGCATTTCACGATAGGTTAACTCGGCGATTGGTGCCGGGTCTTTAACGATAGACGGGTTCGCTGCGAACACAGAATCAACATCCGTAAAATTCTCATACACTTCCGCCCGAACCGCACTCGCGAGAATAGCACCTGTGATGTCTGAACCGCCGCGCGAAAAAGTGACGATGTTGCCCTGTCTTGAGTAACCGAAGAAGCCGGGGAAAATAGTGACCCCTGGACGTTCGTGTAGATCACGCAGCCGGTTATACGCTTCCGGTAAGACTTGTGCATTGCCGGGTTCGTCGGAGAGCAGTAAACCTGCGTCCTTCGGATTCACGTAGTGTGCGTCTACACCTTGTGCTTGTAGCACTTGTGCGACGAGACGTGCACAGTTATCTTCGCCTCCTGCTTTCATTGTATCCATATAGAGGTCGGCATCTGTTATACTGTTCTCCAGACGTTCTGTTAGGTCGCGGGCGATGGGTTCAGTGACCTCCGCAGGGAGTCCTAATTCAGAAGCGATGCGACGGTAACGTTCAATGGCTTCAGCACATTCCGAAGCACCGAGTTTTCCAGCGAGACGTTGTGATGCCGCAGCAATGAGCAGATCGGTTACTTTGATGTCTTGGCTGTGCCGTTTTCCAGGTGCGGAGACGACAATGAGGCGGTGTCCCGGGTCAGCAGTGATGATGTCACAAACTTGACGCACTTGCGCCGCTGTTGCGAGGGAACTCCCGCCAAACTTGGATACTTTTAGCAATCTGGTCCTCCAATTTCTTCTATTCAGTTTGCATTGTTGGGTTTCGCTATACTTCTTTTGATGAACGCGTCATGGAAAAGCAGAATTCACATGTAAACTAACGATCTTGGTTATTTACCGCTCAACCCAACCTACGGAATACTCTATTCTCCAATTTTTTATTTTTTCTAACTAACGTGAAGTCGTTTAGGATTTCAGCGTGCCCAAACTATTTTCTAAGATGTGAGACGTGTGTCCCTTCAACTGGCTCAAACCGTTTGGAGTTCTCGCCCATGTAATGACATATAAAACTCCGCCGCCACCGATGGTGTGTTTTATTCATGTAGGAACCGTGAATAACTTTGCCGTCAAAGAAAAGCGCATCACCCGGTGCCATGTCAATTCCCAATTCTTCAGCGTTTTCCGGTTTGACGGCTTGGACGTTTGTAAACGAAATATTGGTGTTCGCTGCTTCAACAGCAAACAATCCGTGTTGATGAGAACGGGGGATAAGCACCATGCGTCCGACAGCTTCGTCCGATGTATCCAATGCGACCCAAACACCGATGAGTGGGTCTATGGTAATATATTGTTCATCTTGGTGTAGGGCTTGACCTCGCGCACCGGGCGGTTTGAAATAGAGCATTGTTTGTAACAGCACCGGCGTATCGTCAATCAGGTGTTGCGTAACGGTAAGCAGGTTGGTATCAGTTGCCCACTCTTGGGTGAGTTCGTCCCAGTTGTGCATATTGATCATACGCGGGAATTTATGATTGGGATCGTCGGCATAGTCGGTTGTCCCGCCGGAGTCACCCGGTTTCGGCCCTTCTGCACGGCGTTTCATATAATGCTCGCACATTGATGCCACTGTGGCTGCGTCAAAGAGATTGGGAACTACCACGAAACCTTGTTCTTTATAATGGTCTCGCTGTTGAGAGGTTAAAGGCATGGGCACATTCTCCTACAAATTGCGTGTCCGTTTCGGATAATGTTTTCGAGTCTGTCTTTTAATTTTATGGTAATTTCTGATATTTGTCAAAGTTTTTTCGCTCTGCGTATAGAACGTCGGTTTTCTGTAAAAAGATTCAACGTGACTTTCTCAACCGAATGTGCTATACTTATGCAAAATCTTATTTTATGGATGGAGTAAAATTTTTGATGAAAAACGAATGGGTTGTTTACGAAGGGAACGAAGGTCCCGGGAAAGGTAAACATATTGTCCTTGTCAGTGGTGATGAAGAATATCGCTCTGAAGAGGCGTTGCCGATGTTGGGGAAGGTATTAGCTACACACCACGGGTTTAAATGCACGGTACTGTTTGCGATTAATCCCGAAACAGGTGAAATCGATCCGGAGGTGCAGACGAACATTCCAGGGCTTCACAACTTAGAATCAGCGGATATGATGGTGCTATTCACGCGTTTCCGAGAACTGCCCGATGAACAGATGAAGTATGTCGTTGATTATACGAATGCTGGTAAGCCTGTGATGGGACTCCGCACGGCGACACACGCTTTCAGCTATAGCCGCGATCTTGAGAGTCCGTATGCAAAGTATAGCTTCAACGACAAAGATTTTGAAGGCGGCTACGGCAGACAAGTGCTCGGTGAGACGTGGGTCAACCACCATGGACATCACGGTAAAGAGAGTGCCCGCGGTGTGATTGACGAAGCGATGCAAGACCACCCGATTCTCAAAGGCGTTGATGATGTTTGGGGACCGTCCGATGTCTACGGCATTAATGACTTGACAGGCGATTCACAGGTGCTTATCCACGGACAGGTGTTGGTCGGTATGGATCCGACAGATGCACCAAAATCGGATACCATTACGATGCCGATGGTGTGGATTAAAACCTATACCGGCGATGAAGGGAACACCTCACGTGTCCTTAACACGACGATGGGTGCCTCTGTTGATTTGGAGAGTGAAGGACTCCGTCGTCTGCTTGTTAATGGTTGCTATTGGTGTATGGGGATGGAGGACGCAATCTCTGATAAAAGTATTGTCGATTATGTCGGCGATTATACACCGACGTTCTTCGGTTTTGGCACTTTTACAAAAGGTGTCCGTCCGGAAGACCATGCGCTGTAAGGTGAGTGGTTAGTTTTGACCAACAACTCGTGCCTTATTAAAAATATCGGTAGGCGAGTTGTTGGTCAAGGTTTCTGGACAAGATGCTTCTTTAACCGACAACTATTTTATTTGGCTGCTTTTGCAAAAAATGTATCAGAACGGAATTGAAATGCTAATCTCTGCTGTGGGATTGTATGCAGGACTACCTTTAACAACAATTTCAACGTCACAATCCAGTTTTCTGATGAGTAAAAACAGGGATTCAATAGAAAAGTCATCAAGTCTGCCGTTTAGGAGCGCGGTGATTTCCGGCTTGCTGAGTTCCAAAAGTTTGGCGGCCTCGTCCCATGTAAGTTGGCTTTCGGTTATAATGCTGTTGATTATTAAGGAAAGACGGGCTTTCGTACGGTATTCTTCTGGATTGACAAAACCTAAATCGTCAAACACATTACCGCTGCTTTTTTCACCTTCAATTTTTTCTTCAGTCATTTTTTTCTCCTTGGGCAAGTCTTTTTGCCGTGTTCAAACGCCTACGGATGAGATCAATTTCCCTTTTGGGAGTCTTTATGCCCCGTGTCGATTTTTTTTGAAAGCAGTGCAGAACATAAATGAAGTCTCCGAGGTTCACCGCATAAACTGCCCGATAGGTATCCCGGGCATAATCGCTGACAATTTCATACACTCCCGAAAATCCTTTCAAGGGTTTGGTTTTGTGAGGCGTTATGCCTGATTGCACACCTTCCAATGTATAGCCTATTTCTTGCTGTACCCTGTCCGGAAATTCTAAAAGCCTCTTCTTGGAGTCGCCCACCCAGAAAACGTCTCGCATTCGTTTTTGCTGCATACACATATTTTAGCAAACCAAGAGAGTTTTTGCAACACTTCTTTCAACGTGTCACTTGCCCCCATTTTTTTCTGAAGGTTTGTGGTGAAAGGTTTTTGTTGTTAAAAGTGTGAGAAACTTAGTCGGTTTATGATAAAATACCTCCTTACAGCAACCGTTTGTAAACTGACTTCACAAAACATGTAAGGAGGTATTTTAGGAAAAAGAGATACCCGAAACGGGTAAATCCAGAAACTATGATAACACGTTTTGAAGAAATATTCAAATCTGTGGGTCTGAAAAAACCGACTGCCCGGAATCTGCTGTTCGTCTTGATTGCGATCAGTGTTGCGCAAACATTTCGGATTCATGAGATTGCGTCGCGCTTGCCTGTCATTGTTGCCCGGGAGAAGTCGAAACAGAAAAGGTTTCTGCGTTTCCTTGAAACGCCCTTGCCTATTGATGCGCTCAAGACAGCTTGGTTTGTGTCGGTTGTGAGTTGGTGTTGCAAGGCTGCTAACGAGCATCTGTATTTGCTCGTTGATGAGACGAAACTCATTGCTGGATGGAAGGCACTTGTTGTCGCAATCCGGTTTCGGCATCGTGCGCTCCCTGTGTTCTGGTTCATCTATAAGGATCAGTAGATCCGCGACGGTATCTATAAAAGTCATAACGAGATCATCCAATACTTCTGTGAGTTTGTGTATCAAGAGGCTTAGGAGTGGTGTCGAAGCATCAGCAACGTCCTGTTCTGGTCTTTGATCGTGGTTTCGCGCGTGCGCGATACGTCATCAAGTTTCTCAAGGTGCGGGATATCGTGTTCGTGATGCGTGTTCCGAGGCATGTCGGTATTACGCTTGACGCAAGTCTGAAGAAACTTGATGACTTGGAAGATGGCTGGTATCCGCACATCCTTTATCAGACGCACGAGCAGATACCGGTTCAGCTTTATATCATCAGAGACGAGGAAACCTTCAAATATCCGATGTATCTGATCTCAAATCGCCTGTCTGGACATCAGATACATCACTGCTACAAACGCCGCATGCAGATTGAACACGGTTTCCGAGATATAAAGTCCTGCTTCGGATTTGGAAAACTCGTCTTGAAAAAACCGACACAGGTCTCCCGTCTTGAGGTCCTTTGGTTGGCTGTCTGTTTGGCCTATGGATTGCTTTTTATCAGTTATGAGAGGGTTGCCTCTACACATTGGCAGAAGGCACATAACAGTAATAACAGAAAAACTTTTTCTGTTATTACTGTTATCAAACGCGTTCTCACGGATTTATGGAACCAACATTTTCTTATTTCCTTTTTCATCAACGATATGCGCGTGAAGACGGGCCCAAAAGGTGCCTATTTTTATCCTGATGTCGTCATTTTCTGTGGCGAACCCGAATTTGAGGATAACGTCTTCGACACGCTCCTCAATCCTACTCTTGTGATAGAGGTGCTTTCGCCATCAACTGAAGCGTATGACAAAAGCGGAAAATTTAGGCATTATCAAGAACTCACATCTTTGCGGGAATACATTCTCGTTTCATAGGATAGGGTTCGCGTTGAACAGTATCGCCTTGTTAAGACACAGTGGGTTCAGACCGAGCTGCACGCCCTTGAAGATGTGTTAAGCCTTGCTTCTATTGGATGCAAACTACCGTTGCAGGACATTTACAGACGCGTTCCCGAAATCGTTTTATAAAAAACAGGCGAGGCACCGAGACCTCGCCATCCAATTGTCCAAGCTTTAGTCCCTCATAAAACCTTTTCCAAAATAACGGTTTGCCTGACAAAATCAATCTGTAGGTGATACTCACGTAGTAAATGAGTACCTATAAGGATTTCACTACCAATCACGAAAGTTGCCCTTGCCTGAATAATATAACCATCAAAAGGGAAATCAACAAAATAAACATCTTCCTCAATGGTTTGTCCGCCGGCCAATGCAGAGGTCACTTTTCCTACATATTGAGGATTTAACGCTTTTCGTAAGGCTTCAGGCAATTCCATATCTCCATTGAAGCCTGTATCAATAGTCGCCGTCCACTCTTGCCCGGCAACAGAGGGGGTAATTATAGGCACCCCTATATCCGACACAGTGCCATGCATTAGTAATGTCCACCTTTCCGAAAATAAGCTTTAAAGCCGACGCGTTCAAAAAAAAGCGGGGAAGTCAATCCTTCAGCACGCCGGTGTTCGACGATTTCTATAATGGAGTCGCCGAACCAAATCTCGCCACTTTTCGGATCGATGCCAGCGGTTTGCCCGATCCGTTCCGTAATGTCGTGCTGTTTTTGGTATTCTGCCCAGATACGCTTGGCATTGCGTGAATCGGCTTCTGTCCAATTTAGGTGTTTCATCGCTAATTTTCCTTCTCTTGCAAGTACAGTGTCATTCAGTTTTAAGAAATTATAGAGTTTTTCGTCCTTTTTCAGGAGTGCGCCCTCCTGTTGCTGCATCTCTTGGGCTGCGAAGTATTCATGGTCATCGTAAACATCTTCGTATTCTTCAACTTCGGGATCTATGATGTGTTTAAGCATTATCAGTTCCTCCTAAAAACAAATTCTTCATTCTCAAAATCAACAGCGATCGCATCGCCATCGTTGAAGGTGCCTTCCAGCATCTGGATTGCCAAGGGATTGAGAATATCCCGCTGGATCGTCCGTCGGAGTGGACGCGCACCGTATACCGTATCAAATCCGCGTTTTACGAGTTCTTCGTTTGCAGATTCAGAGAGTGTCAGGGTCATCTCTTTCTCCGCAAAACGTTGGCTCAATTGTGCGAGTTCCAATGTGACAATCTGTTTCAACGCCTCAATACCGAGTCGGTCAAAAACAATCAGATCGTCAATACGGTTCAGAAATTCGGGTGGGAAATGCGCCTGTACCGCTTCCATCACCTTCCGATGAATTTCTTTTCCTGCCAAGAGTGCGTCGCTAATCCACTGACTACCGATATTGGAGGTCATGATGACAACAGTGTTTTTGAAATCGACCGTGCGTCCTTGTCCGTCTGTCATTCTACCGTCATCAAGCATCTGGAGCAAGACGTTGAATACCTCTGGGTGCGCCTTCTCCACTTCGTCGAGCAGGATGACGCAATACGGGTGTCGTCGGATGGCTTCAGTTAACTGCCCACCTTCATCGTAGCCGACGTATCCAGGCGGTGCGCCGATTAAGCGGGAGACGGTATGTTTTTCCATGTACTCGCTCATGTCAATGCGCGTCATGGCGTTCGCATCGTCAAACAAGAACTCGGCGAGCGATTTAGCGAGATGTGTTTTACCGACACCCGTGGGTCCCATAAAGAGGAAAGAACCGAGCGGTCGCTCAGGGTCACCGAGACCGACGCGGGCACGACGAATTGCATTAGAAACAGCACTCACCGCCGCATCTTGTCCGATCACCTGTTCACGCAAACGCTCTTCCATGTGGATCAGTTTCTCGGTCTCGCCCTCCATAAGCCGATAAACAGGAATACCGGTCCACTTCGCCACAATTTCAGCGATGTCCTCTGTGCCAACCTGTTCTTTGAGCATCTGAGTACCTTGCGTATTCGTTTCTATAGCCTCTTGAACATTTTTGAGTTGCGATTCTAATTCTGGTATCCTACCGTATTCCAGTTCCGAGGCTCTGGCGAGGTTGCCTGCGCGTTTGGCTTGCTCTGATTCAATACGAAGTGCCTCAATCTGCTCCATCAGCTCGCCAATCTGCGTCAAACTCGCTTTTTCGTTCTGCCATGTGGCTTTGAGTGCGTCCGCTTGCGCTTTGAGTTCCGCAAGTTCTGCGATCAGTTTTTCAAGCCGTTGTTGTGATGCGCTGTCTTCCTCCTTCTCCAGTGCCTGCTGCTCTATCTGGAGCTGGATGATACGACGTTCCACCTCATCAATCACCACTGGTACGCTGTCAATCTCGATTCGCAGGCGTGACGCGGCTTCGTCCACCAAATCCACGGCTTTATCGGGTAGGAATCGCTCGGAGATATAACGTTTTGAGAGTGTAGCAGCGGCAACGATAGCGTTGTCCTGAATTTGTACGCCGTGATGCGTTTCATAGCGTTCCTTCAAACCTCGCAGAATCGCGATTGTGTCTTCAACCGACGGTTCTTCAACCTGTACAGGCTGGAATCGGCGTTCCAAGGCAGCGTCCTTCTCAATGTGTTTGCGATACTCGTCAAGCGTTGTCGCACCGATACACCGCAATTCGCCGCGTGCCAATGCCGGTTTGAGCATGTTGGAAGCATCGACGGCACCTTCAGCAGCCCCTGCGCCGACAATGGTATGGAGTTCGTCAATAAAGAGAACGACTTGGCCCTCTGCTTGCTCCACATCGGCAAGGACGGCTTTCAACCGATCTTCAAATTCACCACGATACTTACTGCCTGCGATGAGCGCGCCTAAATCGAGAGCAATGAGCCGCTTCTCACGGAGGCTCTCTGGCACATCACCGTCAGCGATCCGTTGTGCCAACCCCTCCACAATCGCTGTTTTTCCGACACCGGGTTCACCGATTAGCACCGGATTGTTTTTCCGTCTTCGGGAGAGTACCTGCATCACGCGTCGGATTTCATCATCACGCCCGATAACCGGGTCGAGTTTGCCTGAAATCGCTTCCTGTGTGAGTTCCCGACCGAATCGGGTCAATGCTTGGTATTTGTCCTCTGGATTTTGATCGGTTATGCGTTGGTTGCCACGGATATCAACGAGTGCCTTGAGGATTTTGTCTTTCGTTACACCGGCTTCTCGAAGGATTTTACCGACTTCCGTCTGCTTCGCTTCGGCGCAGGCTATCAAAAGATGCTCTGTACTGACGTACGCGTCCTTAAGTGCTGTTGCCTCTTTGAATCCAGTATCCAGAACGGATTGTAGGGCCTGGCTGATGCGCATTTCAGAAGCTGCGCCCTGCACTTTGGGTGCTTTTTCAACAGCAGCCTCAATTGCTGACGTAACTCCAGCAATATCAACACCTAATTTCTGAAAAATCGGTGTGACAATCCCCTCACTTTGTTTGATAAGTGCCAACATTAAATGTTCAACGCTAAGTTCAGGGTTTTGCGCAGCTGTTGCTAAATTTTGTGCTGTTTCGAGTGCTTCTTGTGTTTTAATTGTTAATCTATCAAATCTCATGATGAACCTCCACTGTTATATCTATTTTATACACATCCTCATTAAATTGCGCCCAAGTTAGTTCAACACAAGTGTAGCAAGATTTGTGCCATTCTTCTTTCGCCTTGGCGGGTAAAAACGGATGGTTGCACACTCAAACTCGTGCCACTTTGGCATCTGATCTGCAAATCTGGCACGACAAATAGGTTAAGCCAAGCCAATTTATCAATCAAAATCTTACTCATCTGGTAGGGATTCGGTTACAACGAGTTCTTGATTGGCTGCGAGGTTCTCTAATATCTGTACAACACCGCTTTGCCAGCGAATGTTAAGTTTATCAACGACATCGCGCGCCTTGATTCCAAAGAGCACCCTCGGATCGTTGCTACTGAGATAACTTGACCCCATACGTACTTCGCGCGTCTGGGATTCAGAACCGATGGTCAATGTTATGCGAGTGCCGATGCCGTCGCGATTGCTGCGAGTACCGATGAGTTTGAGTCGGAGCCAGTTGTTGGCGGTTTGACTCTCATTTCGGAGGAGGGTCACCGCACCGTTCAACTGTGTGACAAGCAGATCCGTGTCACCATCGTTATCGTAATCTCCGAAGAGGGTGCCGCGGCTGACAGCAGGATGTTCATCAAACAGTACCTCAGCAAAAGTGCCATCACCTTGATTCCAGAAGAGTTGATTCGATTGCTTATACGAAAGCACATCTGTAGTCCGCTCAACGGTCGGAAAAATATGCCCGTTAGCAACAAAAATATCAAGATGTCCGTCGTTATCGGCATCGAAAAACCCGGTGCCGAACCCTAAAGAGAGATAGCTCTCCTCGCCGAGCCGCGCTTTATAACTGACATCTGTGAAAGTGCCGTCCCCGTTATTCCGATAGAGGGTATTCGTCTCATAAGAGAAATTGGTGACGAAGAGATCAAGAAAACCGTCGCTGTTGTAATCACCCGCATCAACACCCATACCGGCCTGAGCGATGCCATCAGCACTGTATGCACAACCTGTGAGGATGGCAATCTCGGCAAAAGTGCCATCACCCTTGTTATAGAAGAGGTAGTTTGGTGTGTCGTCGTTGGCAACGTAGAGATCAGGATTACCATCTGCATCAAAGTCCGCGGCAACAACGCCTAATCCTTTGCCGAGAAACATGCCGCCCGGATCTCGAATGTTGGCAGCCTCCGTTACATCGGTAAAGGTGCCGTCACCGTTGTTTTGATAGAGTCTGTCAGGCGCGCCTTCAAAGTGTTTCGGATGACAGTAACCGCGCACCCTCTCGGTTGCGCCGAACGCGGGAGTCTCGAAACACGGAGGATAGGAGGCATCTAACTTATAGTTGAGGTAGTTAACAACATAGAGATCCAGGTCGCCATCCGAGTTGTAATCAAAAAAGATCGCGCTACTACTCCAGCGTGTGTCGCCTGTGCCTGATTTCGTTGTGACATCGGTGAACGTACCGTCGCCGTTGTTATGATAGAGTCGATTCGCCTCGAAATTGGTTACGTAAATATCCACGTAACCGTCATTGTCGTAATCTCCGCAGGCAACCCCGTGTCCATAACTCTCTTGATTATCAATACCAGCAGACGGAGTAACATCTGCGAAAGTGCCATCGCCATTATTGCGGTAAAGCATACTTGGTGCAGCACTATTGACGAGATAGAGGTCAAGGTCGCCATCGTTGTCATAATCAAGGAATGCGCCGCCTGCGCCGAGTGTCTCAGGAAGATGAAATTCGCCAGCTGCGCCATCTGTGTGTTTAAAGTGGATACCGGCACTATCGGTAACATCTGTGAAATGAATAGGAGATTCTATTGACAGGGCGGGAAGTGGTCTCAGCGTAAGGAGTAGGGCAGAAATTGCAGTAATTAAAACCAGCCAATCGGATTTAAAAGTACAATAAGAGCAACTGTAAGAACTATCTCGCTTTGAAAGGGTGTTAGGCGCGAGGGCATCCATAATATGTGCGTTTCACTGAATTTAATCGCTGACCCTGTTATACATCTTCGTGATCATTTCAAGGATGTCGGGGGCTTTAGCGAGGTAACGGACCTTTGCTTGTTCTTTAATATCTGGCGGAATTCCGTGTAGTGCTTCAGCGATTGCACCGGCGATTGCACCGAGCGTGTCGGAATCACCACCGAGAGAGATAGCATTACGCACGGCGTCTTCATAATTCTCGGATTCCAAAGCACACGTGATTGCTTGTGGTACCGCGCCTTGACACGTCATATCGAAAGCGTAGTCGGGACGGATGTCGTCCACCGTTTGCGTCAAGTCATAGCCGTATTCAGTGGCGATAGCCTCACGGATCGCTGGAGCATTTTCATCTTGATAAGCGAACCAGATAGCGTGTGTAGTTGCGCGTGCACCTTTTATGCCTTCTGGATGATCGTGGCTGATAACGGTCACTTTGTCGGCTGCGAGAAGAGCTGCGTCAAGATCATGGCGATTCAGGAACGCTGCCGGTGAGACGCGCATCGCCGCGCCGTTGCGGAAAGTACAGTTCGGTGCATCCGCTTCAGATTCGGCATAAATCCATGTTTTGAATATCTGACTGAAGCCGCAGTTCGGATACCTTTTTCCCCACTTGCGCATTGTCTCCGCCGGTGAAAGATCATGCAGGAGAGCCTCCGCGACAGCGGTTGTGCAAACCGAATCATCCGTGAAACGGCAATTTTCACCAAAGAAAGGGAAATCTTTGGTTTTGATACGGTGATCTTTGGGTTCGTAGATCGAACCGACAATATCGCCAATAATGGCACCGAGCATATTATTGTCCTTAAAGAAATGTAGGGCTGAGGCACTGAAACCTCGCCCTACAACACAAACAAAAATAGAAATAAGTTCTATTGACGTGTTAGTTCAGCTTTGATGCTTGCCCACGTCGTGGTAAATTTGTCCTGCGGTTCAACACTTACAACGGGTGCTGCATACTCCGCAAAGTCAGCTGCATCAAAAGCGGAATTGTAGACGATAACTTCGTCGATTATTCCGCCGAAGTAGTGAATATTGGTGCCTGCACCGTCTTCATCGTGGAAAACAGCATTAGCGTTGACGTGCCCGATACCGATATCGTCTCCGTGACCATAGAGCGCACCGCCATCTTCACTTGCGATGAGTTCACCGTTAAGCCACATCTCGAATTTGTTGGCTTCGACTGCGTTTGTGGCATCACGGATAACCAAGGCGACGTGATACCATTTCCCAGACTCCACAGGAGCAGAAGGCCATGTGCCAGCCCACTGGTATTCGGCACGGTTCCATCCGGCGACATAGACCTGTCCGTCAAAGACATTAAGGACAAGACCGCGTGTCCGTCCGCCTTCTTCAAAAATCGTCTGCTTTTGTTCGGTAATATCGACATCTGTGCAGTTAAAATAAGCAGCGATTGTCCGATCAGTGTAGAAATCGGGTTGCGAGAGCGTATTGATACCCACGGAATCTGGAAGTTTGACTCCATCGTCTACACCGTCAAAAAGCAGTGCTTTACCAACGATCCCGTCAACCACTTCAGGATCTCCGACGATGTTGCCGTTTAAACCTTTTCCAGAGGTGTCTGCGGCATCTCCGTTGTCAAAATTCCAGACACCTTCAACAGTTGCTTCGTCTTTCGCAGCGTAAGTTGTTAGGGCTACCAACATAATTAAAACGCTGAAAAGAAAAATTAAACGATATTTTGCCATTTTGGCATATCTCCTTTATAGATTATCTACGTTTTCGGTTCTAAAACCCAATGCTTTAGCTTTGGGATACAGAACCGCCCTATTGAATTAGACCATGGGGCTATAGTTAAAAAAAGAGTTGACATTTCGTCAAAAATGTAGTATAATTAACATAGTCATTGATTGAGACGTGTAAGCAGTAGCTACCTTGCTACTGGTCTCAATCACCCTCTTACAAGGACAGAATGACTATGGCTAATATCCATTAAAAACGAACATCACAAAATCCGAATACGTTGAAAGATACGATATTCCTGAAACCTTGCGAGGTTCAGATTTTGTTGAGATTTCAAGTTCTGAAGCAAGAAATACTTGCCAGAAGTATCGGTCGGTCACGAAGGTTCAAGTGATTTTCCGTAGTGTGCCAGATGACCCGCACCGCGAGATTACACTCGTGTCGGTTCGGATTAAACCCGAACAAGCTCCCAAGGATAACGTCTGGACGATTGCGACGCTGAAGGGAGTCAGAGAAGCCAGTATCGCAGAACGTCAAATGGACGTCGTGGTATAACCTAAAAGAACCACTTGGGAGTTCCGTCAAAGGAATCCCAATCCTTTAGGTTTGGGAGGGGTCAACATTGTTAAAAACGCAATTTTGATGTTGAGGTTACTTTTGCGTCCGTTGGGCTTTCAGACTTGCCCAAGTTGTTGTGAATTTGCCTTGTGGCTCAACACTTAGTGGCTGCGCGAGTTTTGCGAAATCGCCCGCGTCAAAAGCAGAACCGTAGACGACGACCTCGTCAATTAAACCAGCGAACCAGTCAATGTTAGTTCCACCCCCACCTTCATCATGATAGACAGCATTCTGGTTGGTAAATCCGATACCGATGTCGTCCCCGTGGGCGTGGAGTTGACCACCTTTTTCCTGAGCGATACGTTTACCATCCAGCCACATCTCAAACTTTTTGCTCTCTACTTTACCAGAGGCATCTCGAATGACTAAGCCGACATGATACCAACGCTTCGACTTAACATCGGCAGAGGGCCATTCGCCGTTCCAGTTATATTCAGCGCGATTCCAGCCGCCGACATAAACTTTTCCATCATAGACATAGATGACTAAACCGCGTGTCCGTCCACCCTCTTCAAAAATCACCTGTTTTCGATTATCAATTCCGACATTATCGCAGTTGAAGAGCGCAGCAATCGTCCGATTGGTATAAGGACCACCTGTGTTTATGTCCGCGGAATCCGGAATTTTTATACCATCATCTTCACCATCGAACTTCAACGCTTTTCCAGCGATACCATCAACGGCTTTCGGAGCTCCAACAACATTACCGTTAAGTTTCTTTTTTGAAGTATCATCAGCACTACCATCGTTAAATGTCCAGTTTGCGGCAACTGTCGCTTCATCTCGTTGTGCGTCCGCTGATATGATTGGCAACAATGCACATAGTAGTAGGACAACACTCCATGTGTAAATTATTCGTCGAATCACTTCTACGTATACCTCCTTCTTCTACGGATTTCCACCTTTTTATTGTGTTAAAGTTAATCTTTTTGAGGTGGATGTCTCCGTGTTTCCAGATTTTGAATACATAATCTGCGCTTAATTATTGAAAATTATCAAAATTTTGTCAAGTCAAAATACATAAAACCATTTAGCGGAACCCGAAACGACATATCGCTGCTACGGTGCTAAAGTAAGAATCGCGAGCAAAACTCGCTCCTACAATAAAGGACGAAGTGCGTACATTGTCAGCTGCATTGCTACAACAATGCCAAATTCTATCGGGTACTATAGTAACCGAGAAATGCGATGTCTCGTAGACCCCGAAAAAGTTTTCGTCTGACCCCGAGACGACTTTTCGCCCAACCCTCTATATATTTCACCGCATCATTCGGGTCAAGTTGTGTAAAACGACACGGTTTCCTGATAAAGAGTAGCGGCCCCCACTGGAATAGGAGGATCGCAAAACGGAGTTGCGTCCGTAACGCCTTGGGCAACTGCTTAATGAACGTGTCAATAGTAATGACCGGGATATCCAACGCTGCATCGCACGGGACTCCCACCATATGCGCACATACGGACTTGAGAACTTCGTGTTCCACTTGCGTGAAAAAGTAGGTGGCACTTGGCGGTGTTTTAGACATCGGATTGTTCACGTGATTGTGCTAAGGATTCGCACAATTCCCGTGCCTCTATAACCGGTTCCGTTTCGCAAGGACGAATTTCTAACACTTTTAATATCTCTGAAGGCAACTGCTTGAAAATTTCGTCCCATTCAAGGTCTCCGGTACCTGGTGGATGATACGCCTTAAGGTCTTGGAGATCATGTAGGTTTACACCGACAAGATGCTCGGCATAATGCTCAAGCCATTCATCTGCCCAACACACGCCGAGTTTTTCCTGTCGCGCTGCATGCCCGACATCATGCCAATAACGCATCGGACTCCCGTAAAACTTCTCAAAGAACAATCCGACCTCATCAAAATTCGGGATTTGATAGTAATGTGGACGATTTTCAATAGCGATACAGAGTTCCATCCGTAATGCACTTTCGTTTAACTCATCAAGACTCCGCAAGACAGCATCTTGATGCTTGGTTTCCTTGCGCTTCCGCCATTCTGTGGCTTCCGTCACTTTTTGACCGAAGGCTTCAAACTCGCGCTCGCCATAAGTGTAAAGATCCGTCATTAGGTATGATCGGTCGTAGGTATCCACTTCACCGAGATGAAGTACCACCGTTGGGACTTCTAATTCAAGTGCAAGCTCCATCGTTTGGAGAGTCCGCCGGACTGCCTCCTTCCGCTCATCTGCGTTGAGGCTTGAAAGTAAAATCTTGTCCTTCTCTGCATCTGCCTGAGATGTACCGGGGAGGATAGGGCAAAAATTGTGGATAGAGCAGGGCGGATTTTCACGGAAATATGGCTTCAGCTGCTCGACTTGATCCGGGGTCAGATGTCTGCTGAGTTCAAGTGCTTCAAAGCCAAGGTTTTTGAGTTCGTCAAATAAGGCGGCACCGTCTTGCTGTTTCAAGGCGTTCCACATTGTTGAAATTGCTAACATTGTATTGGTTATCAGTTATCGGTTTGCCTCGCAGTGAGAGTTATCAGTTAAGAGTACTTTGTAGCAGTTACATAAAAGGGCTTGTCCAGCAGCAGCGTGATCGAAGACTGACAACTATTGCACAATTACCTTGCGTCCTTCAACCTTCAGTCTACCTTGTGCATACCACTTAATCACCTCAGGGTAGAGTTTGTGTTCTTCCACCTGAATTCGGTTGTGTAAACTCTCCGCGTCATCCGTATCTAAAACCGGAACAGCTGCCTGAGCGATGATGGGCCCGGAATCTACACCCTCGTCAACGAAGTGAACGGTGACACCAGCGATTTTCACGCCATACGCTAATGTATCAGCAACAGGATGCGCACCCGGGAATGCAGGTAAAAGTGCGGGGTGGACATTGATAATACGATTTTGGTATTTTCGGACGAAGGGGGGTTGGAACAGTTTCATAAATCCCGCGAGGACAACGAGTTCCACGGCATAATATTCAATGAGATTTGAAATTTCTGTATCAAAATCGACACGCTTCTTAAAATCTTGGGTTTTAACAACGTGCGTCGGTATATTTGCACGTTTCGCACGTGTGAGTGCATAAGCCTTTCGTCTGTCGCTGATCACAACTGCGATCTCAATACCACTTGTTTCGTCTTGATGTAGCTGCTCAATCAGGGTTTGGAGATTTGTTCCACTCCCTGAGACAAGTACTGCGATTTTCATATTTTTAATGACTGGGTTTCCGCTCCGATTTTTCAAGGTTTTTGATAAATTTCAAGGGTGTTCGTTACTGATAACTGTCCATCCCTTCAGGTTTTAGGATCAGACAGACAATTAATTTGAGCCTCTACCAATACGAGTTGTTTGTCCTCTGTCCTTCTGGGATAGGCACCCAAACGCCATGGGTTTTGGTCACCACTTTTTGTTGAAAATCGTCATAGGTGCCGACAACGCTGACGAGAACCTGTTTTTGCTCTAACATTTGGATAATCGCGAGTGGCGAGTATTCACCTTTTGCTGGCTCATCTGTAACGAGAATGAAATACGGTTTTGCATTTGAACGGAGTTTTAAACGCCGGAGTCCCTCTGCTACCGCGTCCAATAACATTTCATCGTCCTGACACGGCAATTCAATGATCTTCCGAACTTGTTCAAGCGTTTGCGGTGGATTGTAGACATTTATCATGTTCACAGACGCACGCGACCGGAAACGGACGACCCCTATCTGATAATCTATTAAAGCGTTATCCCAGTCCCGAACGAGGATGTCAAGTTGCTGTAAAAAATTTGGAAGCTTATCGTCCATACTCTCGCTACTGTCAACGAATAGAATAAGATCGACTGGGGCGTAACTGCCATGTTTGAGTACATCGCTGCCAATTTTTGTCTGAACATCCGCCCATTGTGCGTTCCGTAGCGATGTGGCTTTGCTCCTCGGAGTCATCGATCTATTGATCTGTTGCGCCATTTGCGGCCGTGGTTTCTCAGGAATGACATGCCATTTACCGCCTGTCTCAGCGGCAATTAACTGATGTTCATCAAGCGGAAGACCAAGGACATTCACATAGATACCGAATTCTCGGCAGTGAGCGATGGTATCTGCTACACTCAATCCGATTCGGCTTGTGAAAGGTTCATCGGTAACAAGAATAAAATGCTTTTTTGATGTAGGGCGGAACCGGAGTTCTTTGACAGTCTGCACGACAGCATCCAAGGTGTTTTCATCTTGATGCGTCCTGATTTCTCGTAGGGTACGTTTGTACGCCGTGAAACTTTTGGTCAACTGGGTGACTTTGATCTCATTCTGTTCTTTACTTGCCCAGAATTCTGTTACGCCGAGGGCATAATCGATTTTGGAGGCCTTGTAGACATCTACCATCTCTTTGAGATGCTCAATGACAGATTCGATATTATCACCCATACTGCCACTGGCATCAATAACAAAAACGACATCAATCGGACCACCTTCGCTCGTTTTGACAATTTCTTGCGCGAGTTTTTGCATAAGTCTCGGAAACGGCACTTTGGGCAATACCTTCCGTTTTTCCCGAATCTCTGCCACCAATGCCGCTGATATATCCTCTTCTTCTTCCGCTTCCTCTATTTTAAGGGTCGAAACCTTCGGGGCGCGTTGAATTCTCGGTGGGCCTGAGCGTTTCGCACCAAAGGTTGTGTTCCCCGCGGGACTTGCTGCTTCTGTTTTTGATAAATTCCCTTCAAGGTCGCGAAGCGTGCGGGCAGCCGTGCTGACCTCTTCCCAGTTTTTTTTCGACAAGTCGAGAGATGCCGAAGGTTTCTCCGTTTCAATTTCAGCATGTAAGCTGCGTCCCAAGGCAGGGCGCGAGGTTTCAGTTGTTACAGCGAATGGAACTGCCAGATCTGGTGGAGTTTGTTCTGGACTCACATCTACAGAGTCACGTGAAGGCGTGTGAAGACGTGGCACAACTTTTTTCAGTGGAGGTTTCGGGCGTGCAGTATTTTCCACTGAGATGAGTTCCGCTGCGAGACTTGCTTTCTCTGATACCATCGGCTGATTCTGCACCACGACGTAAAAGGTTGTGATGAGAAAAAACAGATGAAATATCAGAGAAATGGATAACGCTTTACGGGTTACTGACTTCGTTTTCCAAGTCTTATATAAACGGATTTCTGATTTCATTTTTCAAGCCCAATATAAGGTTGTTACAGAAAAACTTCGTCAAGCAGGTAGGAACGCATGCCTTGAAGGGGCAACTTACTCTCCTTGAAGGTAGGTTGTAAGTAAACGCTTAGGGGGTTCGGGCTGAATAACCTCAAAAGAAATTAACTTTTCGGCATTCAGTTCGAGTTCATGCGATTTCTCTAATAACTTATCACCAGAAGGCGGGTAAAGCGTTATGCCTACCATTGTAAAAACGGCAAAAGTCAGTATGAAGATATAAACTGGACTCCGCGTCCGGATATTGTAGCGAAGGCTGCCCATCAATGTAGAGAGATGCCGCGTCCATCCAAGCGATGTTTCAACAAACCGCGCGACGTGAGATCGCAGCGAATCGTGTTGTCGCTGATGCAGTGCAGCTTCAGACACGCGCGCCATCACACCGCTTAAGAAGTCACCAGAGACTTCTACTGCTCCGGCGTGACGGAGGAAACTATCGGTCTGTTGTAACCGTTGCACACGATCAGCACAAATTTCGCACTTTTTGAGGTGCCGTCGGATAAGATGGCGTTTCCATACGGGTAACTCTTTGTCGATGTAAGCGGAGAGTTCGTCTGGACTCGCAAGTAGTGCCTCACATTCTGAACTATATATGTTTGGAGATTCGGTCTGTCTATATTTTCGCATTGACCCTCTCCTCCCCTATTCCGGCTTTGATAAGAAGTTTTTTCATCTTTTGCCGAGCGCGATGAATCAACGCTTTAACAGCCCCTACCGAGCATCCGAGAATTTCTGCAACCTCTTCATATCGTAAATCTTGATATGTAACGAGCGTCAATGCGACACGTTGATTTTCTGGTAACTGTGCAAGTGCTTTGCGGATCATCTGGCGCTGTTCCTTTTTTTCGAGGAGTATATCCGGCAGATAGCGGGTATCCCGCATGATCTCAGTGTGATGCACATCCTCGCCTTCTTCAACTAGGCCCTCAAGGGAACAGGTATTTCGACGTGAACGGTTCCGAATCTCGTTCCGACACAAATTCGTGGCGATTGTGTAGAGCCAGCTTCTGAACGATGCGGTCGGTTCATAACGGTTAGCGCTCTTGAAGACCCGAAGGAACGTTTCCTGAGAAAGGTCTTCGGAGCGGTGATAGTCGTCAATAGAACGGTGGATATAGTTAATCAGCGGGTTTTGATACCGGCGCACGAGCAACTCAAACGCCCCTATATCCCCCTTACCACATTTCATCATCAAATCTTCATCGGAAACAAACATGACATTCTCCGTGATGGCATTCAGTAAACTGCATGCCTTCCGTCCATCTTATGAAGTATCTCCAATAAATTTCAATTTAATTCGCATTGCTGCTTTGTATGCGTTGACTGCCTCACGCCGCTTGCCTTGAAAGGTATAGACTGCCCCAAGCTCAGAATGCAACTCAGCGTGATTTGGAATAAAACGGATGGCGCGCGTGTAAACCTCAACCGCCTCGTCGTAGCGTTTCAGCAAGCGATAAGTTGCAGCGAGATTCAGGTGCGCTGTCGCTTCGCTCGGTTCACAAGCGACCGCCATTTTATAGGCATCTATCGCCTTTTCATATTCACCGAGCATAAAATGCGCCAAACCGAGATGGAAATGTGCCTCCGCTGATTCACGGTTATACTGAATTACCTGTTGAAATTCTTCAATCGCTTTTGTGTAGTTCCGGGCGTTTAAAGCATCCGCACCGTCTTTTAAGTGTTTCGCGGCGGTCTGATGCGTATGAATATCGACCTGTCCACGCTGGATGAGTTCCTTTTGTGCCTGGCTTGAGGACACTCCAGAATCATCAGGGACTAAGGCGTTTTCTGCGTCGGTTTTATTGTCTTTCATCTGTTTTTTTCCAGGACCTAACGCGCGATACGGAACCCAATCACAAATTCCGCGTATCCGTTGCTAAAGAAATCGTAACTGGTGCAGGTACTATAGTCATGATTGTAATACCATGCCCCGCCACATGCCACACGGAAACCCCCATCATCGTCATAAGGGGTAGCCGTCCATTCCCAAACATTACCGACCATGTCGTAGCAACCGAAAGGACTGATGCCGTCCCTGAAACTAACGACTGGTGTCGTTGTGCCTGCGCCGAGTTCTGCGGTGTTGCATCGCGGCTTGTCAATCTCATATCCCCACGGGAAAAGTCTGTCATCAGCACCACGTACAGCATATTGCCACTCAGGAAATGTCGGCAACCTACCATTGACATAACGGGCATACGCCTCAGCGTCCTCACAGGTCACCCAGACGACCGGGTGATCCCCTCTGTTTGCTGGATAGATGCCGTCTGTCCAATCCTGAGGTGGTGTCTGTCCTGTATCCTGAACAAATCGTTGGTATTGTGCGTTGGTTACAGGGTAGACTCCAATCTCAAACCTATCCATCTCAAGCGGTGCGCATTCTTCGCCGATATAGGCTGTCCCTGCGGGAATATGAACAGTTGCATCTAATACGTGTAATGCGGCATCGTGAATTTTTATGTCTTCGTGTGCAAGGGCGTAGCCGAGTGGTGAGATAACTTCACCGATCGGTGGCGTTGTGAGCTGCGACATCGTCTCCCAGCCGAGTTCTGTGCTTAACAGCAACTGAACAGCATCAGATAGCGATTCGTCAAAGTGCCAAGTCCAATAATCACGGCAAAGTTTTCGGAATGCCTCTGGTGTATTGCTCTCTACCAGTGCGAGTCGAGACGCGCTTGGCTTTGTTATATTTAGAGTGTTTTGTGTTGTAACGCTGTTCGTGCGCTCCATGTTTACTATAGTAGCATAAAGAGATAGTTTTATGCAAAAAATTTTGGATGCTACAAATTATCCAACCCTACAATCGCAGGGATCTCAGCCAATGAAACCACTTCGTAGTCAGGCTGAATCCCCGTGTCATTTGGAAGTTTGTCGCGGTTGAGCCAGACGGAAGGTGCGCCAACGTTTTTTGCGCCTGCGACATCACTTTTAAGGGAGTCGCCGACATGTAGCATTTGACTCAGTTCACAACCTGCCCTCTCAACCGTTATTTGAAAGATTTTTGGATCTGGCTTCTCAACTTGCACATCTTGGGAGAAAACAACAAAGGCGAAACGTCCTTCGAGTCCACAACGTTCGGGATAGGTGTTTCCGTTTGAAAGTAATCCTAACTTAAAATGCGGTGCTAAAGCATCAAAGGTCGGGATAACGTCTGGATACAGTTGCATATCCCCGTAGCGATGTTTACGGTATATTGCATTGAGGTGCGCAGCGAGGTCCTTATCTGGGTGCCCAACATATTCAAGTGTTCGCTCAAATGCCCGTTTCCTGATTTCCCACAGACTCCAGATTTCGCCTTTTACCTCTTCAGCCAATTGGTCGCGAATAGCAATCATTTCTTCGACAGTAAGTTTCAAGGCACGCGGCGTTGGCACCTGCTTTTGTATTTCCACCAATGTCTGCTTGAGTGAATGGCGCATGACCTTCATAAAATCCCACAGTGTCATGTCGCCATCAAAAGAGATCGTTGAAATTTGCAAGGGTTTCTCCGTTAGGAAAAGAGTTGATAGGACGTTTACTGAATGTCCAACGTAGCTTTCAGACAAGCTTCTATTTCCGCCATCGCAGCCTCAGGGAGTCTGCCGATGACACCCTGAATTCGGGAGTGATTGGATGTCATTAGTTTGTCACATCGAACGACAGAATTAAAGTGGAGCCCGCTTTGTTGTCCGTCAGTCGTCTCAAGATCGATAAAATACTGCGTTGGAGCTCCAACTCTCCGATGCAAGTTACTGGTGATACCAGCAAGCATCGTAGTGTTAAGCCTCTGATTCCATACGTCCGATTGCACAACAAGTGCTGGCCGCATTTTGCTTCCGGTGTGGTTGCTATAAGGAAAATTCACGAGAACTATGTCACCGCGTTGAACTCTCATCATCCCTCCGTGGAACCATGTCGTTGTAAACGTCCATTTCTGGATCATCCCAACCAATACTGAGTCCCATTTCAACGAGTAAGGCTGTTCGTTCCTCTTCTGTTATTGGACCGTCATCGTAGTATACCCCTTTTCGCATCCGTTCAAACGTTTCGACAGGTAACACAACATATTCCACATTTGTTTCTGGATCCACTAACCGGACAGGATCCTCCTGGGAATCCTTGATCGCTTTTTGAATTTCTTTAGAAAGAGTTATCACAATGCGTCCTCCGTTATAGATACACCGATTGAGGCGTGGATCTGCGCGAACTTCCACGACTCATCTATTTTTTCCAAGACACCCGTCATCCGCATCACGAATTCCTCTGGTGTGCCTTGCCATTTGAGTTTCCAGACTTGTTGTGTGTAGAACCACGCGACATCATCCCGTTCTTGGACATCAAGCTTAATAAATTTGATGCTGAAATCCTCAGTGTTTGCGGCGTGGTTTCGATAATACGCCGCGATTTCTGTGCTGCCTTCAACAACTTCGTCTGCATCGGTGCCGATCTTGACGTAGTGTGTAGCAGGAAGCATCATTTCAATGAGGGTTTCAGCATCTCTGGCAACAAGTGCGTTAAAATATGATGTCACTGTATCATGCGCATTCGGCATCATGAATTCCCGTGAGTGCATTCCACAAGGCGACACTCATCTGTTCACACGCCTGCACGACAGTGGTGTGAGATTCCGATGGTAACGCGCCAATGTATTCAAGCAGCTTCTCCGCTTCATGCTCATTGTGCGAATGCGTTTCAAAATACGGCTCAACCGTTTCAGGGAGTTGGTAGAATTCCTTCAAACCGGCGAGTTTTGATTGCGCTGTTGCCGGTTGCTGTGCCTCAAACGCATAGAGCGCACCGAGTGCGGTCGCTGGCTCGGAAAAGAGCTCACCTGCTGTCTCAAGCAGTGCTTTCACCTGTGGGATTTGTGCTTCAGAGACCGCTGTGTCGAGTCCATCGGCAAAATCGGCCCACATATCAATGTGCTCTGTCTCTTCCGCTGCGGTTTCGGCATCGTCAAGTGTCTCCCATCCCTTAGGTACCGTAGAGATAAAGGCACCGTATTCACGAGCATAAGAGCGTAATGAATCGGTTGGTAACTCGCCAGCACTCCACGCTTGGTAAAACGGATGGTTGAGTAAGTTGTAATCTGCGATTTTGTTGTCTAACGCTTGTTTGTAATCCATCAAACTGGTTACTCCGTTTCTTTTTGATAAATAAAATTCAATTCCGCGGCGTTGCTTCAACTGAAAAACGCCATTTGTGATATGTCTTTAAATATAGCATATAGTCGGCATCGGTGTCAAGAAAAGGTTATCAATTTTTCGAGAAGCCGTCAGTACGTGTCGCTCCTACAAAAAGAAAAATCGTTTGAATTAAAGGAAAAATTTGCTATAATAGTGTTAGAGGATCAACAGCGTTGTTTGCTTGAAAGGATTATTGTTATGACTGAAGAACAGAAATTTATCTTTGATCTCAAGGGTTACCTGTTAATCCCTGAAGTCTTGACAGCTTCGGAGATTACAGCACTGAAAGCACAGATTGAGACGATCCGCACTGACCCGGAATCTTTGCCGCCACACGAACGGCGGTTTCCGGGTGGGACTGCCTCATTTTTAATCGACCACCCTGTCGTGATTGATATTCTCCGTGAGATTCTTGGAGAGATCCGGATGGAGTCGAGTTGGTTCACCTATCGGGCAGTAGGAGATGGTGGGCCGCCACCACACGGTGGTGTACGAAATGTAAATCCGAACTTCAACTACCAGTGCCACGATGGGAAGATATACTCTGCATTAACGCGCGTTGTCTTTGAACTGAACGAAGTCAAAGCCGGTGAAGGTGGGACGCTATTCTTGCCGGGGAGCCATAAAGCAAATTTCCGAATTCCTGAAACACACCAGCAGACGGATTCGCCGCTCTTTGAGACCTACAGTTGTCCGCCAGGTTCTGTGATTATCTTCACGGAAAACCTTTGTCATTCGGGAGTAGCATGGCAAAATCCGGATCGCCCGCGGATAGCTATCTTCAATTGCTATAATTTCGTTGGGTGCCAATTTCACAAGCCGTCAGTACCAAAGCACATTATTGAAGGGTTACCCCCTGAAAAACAGGCATACTTCCGTAATGTCTGGGTTTGGGGACAAGGCGGGCCCGACAACGGCAAGAATCTACGGTACGAGGGTTAATGCGTGTTAGCGTCAGAATGCGTTTTAGGGTAAGGGCGGCTCGGTGACAACACGGACATCACGTATGGCTTCTATAACCCAAACGCCTGCTGCATCACTGGTTCATGCGGCAAGATTAGACGCATCGCGAAGCGTTGCAAAATGGCGATGGATAATGTTCGGGGTGATTCTCAGTATCGTGCCTACAGTCAATATTGTCCTGCTCGGCATAAGTACTATTGTCCTGGGTGTCTTAACACCGACAATTGACTTGTCTGTGCCTAAGCGACAATCACTTTACTTTCAAAACCCGGCGCGTTATACGGTGGAATATCGGCGCACAGCAAAGCGGTTACGGTGCATGCGGACTTTTTATGGATGGCTTATTGGGGTCATTATTTTAAATCTCTTTTAAAGCAAGGATAAGGAGCAGATGCAAGATAAACCGACACCTTATACAGGATTAGAAGACCAACTTATCTTGCGCGATCACCTCGCGGCAGACCGGACTATTCTTGCCAATGAGCGTACTTTCCTCGCCTATATTCGCACGGCATTAACACTGTTTGTCGCAGGGTTATCCTTTGTGCACTTCAAAGACATCTTTAGCTCGCAGGTCGCCATCTTTAGCTCACATGTCATTGAGGTAATCGGCATCATCTTTATTTTACTGGGTATTGCTACCTTCTTTGTTGGGCTTGTAAGATACAAACGGATGCAGAGACTAATTCAGAAAATTAAACAAGAAGAATTAAACGAGTTAGGAGAAGAAGATTCGTCATGAGAATAAGAGAAGTCGTTGTAACTGGTCAAAACCAAGTTGAACTCCAGACTGCTGACATAGATGCGCCGGTGCTCGCTGCCAACGAATTAATGATAGACACAGAATACACTTTTATCAGTAGTGGGACGGAACTCGCAAATTATACGGGCAAAGAGCCGAAAGTTTTTCAAAAGGGTGCTTGGTGCGAATATCCGTGGCGTTCTGGCTATGCGAATGTTGGGGTTGTCCGTGAAGTCGGTTCAGGTGTTACCCGCGCGGCTCCGGGGGACCGAGTCTTCACTTATGGACGACACGCCTCAACGATTCGTTACTCAGAAGACCGACTGGTCGCACCTGTCAGAGAAGCGGTAGATCCGGCTGTGGTTGCAGCATCACGGATGGCGGGTGTTGCGATGACAGCGATAGTTGTCGGAGAAATTGGCACGAACCCGTGGGTTGTTGTTTTCGGGTTAGGGCTTGTCGGGAATCTGGCATCGCAAATGTTTCAAATTCACGGGTGTCGCGTTATCGGTGTGGACCCGGTAGCAGAGCGACGGAAACTCGCGGAGCGGTGCGGGATTCAACACACCGTCGGCGGCAGTGCCGATGAAGCACAAGCAGAGGTCCAAGAAATTACCGGCGGCGGACTCGGCAACATTACCGTCGATGCAGTCGGACATAGTGGGGTCGTCATGCAGGCACTCCGTGTCACCACCAATCACGGGCAGCTCATCATTCTCGGTTCGCCACGCGTCTCAGTCCATGGCGATCTGACCGATCTGCTGTCTGAAACGCATCTACGATGGATTACCATCCGTGGGGCTTTAGAATGGTGCGTGCCGATGTATCCGGACATCGGCAACCGAACTTCTCAATGGAGTAAACAGCAAACTATCTTTGACTGGATGGCGCGCGGGCAGCTGCACGTTGAACCGTTAATCTCGCATCGTCTCAACCCGGAGCAGATTAAGCAGGCGTATGATGGCCTCCTCAATGAACCGAATGTGTATACTGGGGTTGTTTTGGATTGGACTGCTGCCTAATTTGATAAGAGAAACATTATGGAAAAAATAGACTTGTTCCAGAATTGCATCGAATCTGAGTTGCCACCGGGACTCAGATTGAGACTCGATAAAGGTGAAGTGACGGACATCGCATTCTCGCCAGATGGCACACGACTTGCGGCGGGCGGTGATGGTCGTATCTGGATATATGATACTGATAGTGGTGCGCAATTTGCGATGCTCTCAGGCTATACGGAACGGGTACGCGCATTGGCATTCGCGCCAGATAACACCGTACTCGCGAGTGGCAGTGAAGACAATACACTTCGCCTGTGGGATACCGCGACTGCTCGTGAAACGTTAACACTCGCCGGAGATTCCAATTTAGTACAAGCGTTAGCATCTTCATCACCCGATGGCGTTCCGCTTCCCGGATGGGATCCGCGCACTGAACGGTTGCTTGCCAGTGCGACTGAAGCCCCAGGACGTATTAGGAGTTTGGCGTTCTCACCGGATGGCACAACGCTCGCAAGTGGTAGCGGAGACGGTAAAATTCGATTATGGGAAGTTGAGACAGGTAGGTTTTTGTCAACTTTCACGGCACATGATGGACTTGTTTTGACGCTCGCGTTTTCGCCACAAGGTAAAGTGCTGGCGAGTGGCGGTTCGGACACACTTGTTCGATTGTGGGATGTGGATAGCGAGCGTGTGCTATCTATTTTAAGGGGACATACTGACTCGGTCGATACTGTCGCATTTTCTCGCGATGGCGAACTGCTTGCAAGTGGCGGCAGAGATCGGCACATTCAACTATGGGATGTCGGCACCGATGCCCTTATGTCCGCGTTTCCCATCAAAGAAGGTGCTATCCGTGAATTGATGTTTTCGACAGATAGCCAAAAACTTCTATGCGTGACGCAGGAAGGTTCACTTCTTGTAAGGGAATAATGAAGGGCAGAAGGAGTTAAAAAGTGATTGGTATCTCTTATCATGCGGGTGGGATGAAGGACATTCCGCTCAATGAAGTTATTACAATTCTCGCTGATGCTGGTTACGATGCAATCGAGATGATGTGCGGTCCAGAGGCGCATATCCCCTCCGGTGAAGTCACAGACGACTTGCTCAAAGAAGTCAAGACGATGGTAACCGACAGTGGCTTAAAAGTCTCTGTTATTAATCCGTTTACTGGAGGGGCTCTATACCAACTGGCGGTGGAGGACCCACAAGGAGCTGTTGACCACTACGCGCTGCTTCAAGATGTGGCAGTCGCGCTTGGAGCGGGCGGCGTTAACTTTCTCACGGGGTATGGCGGAGATAAAGGCGATGCCTTCGCTTGGCGACTTCTCGTTGATGTGCTGAAGCCTATTTGTCGCCGTGCTGAAGAACTTGGCATCACAATGAACATCCACAACCACGAGGCAACAACCATTGATGCGTCTGCAAAAGTTACACTTCTGATTGAGCATGTCGGATCAGACGCGCTGAAGTCGCTCAACGACATCACCAATTTCTATCATCTCGGAGAGGACATCGCTGAGGTTACCGAAAAATTGGGACCGCTAACGGTGCATTGTCATGTAAAAGGCGTGACAGGCATGTATCCCTACAGCACCTTTCTGATTCCCGGTGAAGCAGGAGATGAATTGGATTTTCGGACCTTCGCAGCGAGTTTGGGAAAAGTGGGATATGATAAGTATATCTCGGTGGAAACATTTCCGCACATGCGGATGGAGAAAGCGCAAATCGCGCATGATATGATGGCGGGAACGTTGAAGGAATTGGGCTTGAGATAACTGCAGAAGGCGCGGTCAAATGAAGTTAAAAAAAATATTTCGGTAATTTTATATTTTCCCAGGTCCGGTAGGTGCGGTGTTTTTGCTGGGGTGTTTCCCTCCTAACCGCACCGGGCTTCGCCAAGAAATTACCAAATTAAAAAATTAATCTTCATAAAACCGCGCCTACAAAACTATTAGACAAAAGCGTAGTCGTATGGCGACAACCACACCTACGCAATGCTATGATGAACCATTTTCTAACGCCTTGATACCGGGCCAATCCCGCCACATGTCCTCGTTAGGTGGCTCCTCTTGCGTCCGTTCCAATTCTGTTTTTCGGAAGTCGTATAGCACCGCCTGCCGGATCTGCCGCGAATAGTTATGTCCAGCAGCATGTCCGATGCGATGGTGCCAGAAAACGACATCTCCAGCGTTGCCGTAGCATTCAATCCCTGGACCTCTGCTGATACGTTCGCGGTCAACATCATACTGCGATGTTGGTTCGTTCTTGTATTGGGAATGGTAATCGTAATAGAAGACTTGATGGCTCCCGGGCCAGACAGTAAACCCACCGCCCTCCGGCGGGACATCGTCAATATAACCGACCGCTCCGAGATGAAACGGATGCGCGTCCACATGGCACCCTATCGATTTTTTCGGGACATCGCCGTAAGGCAGCGTGCAGTAGATACCGCGGACACGGTCTGGTTGTACAAGATTCCCTTCACCTAAAAGCTGCTCCGCCATCCCCCAGACATTCGGATCGGTAGCAAGGAGTTGAACCATCCAACCCTCTCCCCCCGGCTCACGGAAGTTCCAGCGGAAACCGCGTCGATTATTGTTTTTGTCAACGTTTTCCTCTTCAGGGGTGAACGGACCTATCCAAGTTTCAGGATCCTCACGTTTACGTCCTTCCGGAGCACCTTCCCAGAGTTTTGCGCGTGCGCGTTCCATTAATTCTGGATCAAGGACGTTCCGTTTGACCAAGTATCCTTCAGTTTTGAAAAATTCGATGTCTTTCCGTGTAAGTTCAACCATTGTTTTGTATCCTTCTTCGTTGAAGTCGCACCAAGCGTGCTGACGGAAATTATTGGGATATATGTGATATTACGCTTAAAAAGGGTTGAAAGCCATCTCTTTAACGAGAGTTAAAGAATTTTAAGAGAATTTAACGATTATTTCAAGGAAAAGTGACAAATTTTTGGCAAATAAGAATATTAGGACTTACGCATTTCCTCTTAAAGTCCCCCTGATAAGGGGGATTTAGGGGGTTAAAAACATCGAAGTACTCTCATTGTGAGGCATGCGTAAAATACGTTCCTTTTCTATTCAATTTGCGTAAGTCCTGAATATCATAAGATTGAAAAGTTCCGAAATGATAGTAACAGTTAAAAAACTTTGGGGAATCGCAATCACCACCGAAGTAGTAAAATTTGGGGTACGTTGTGTGTCCGTCCACCCTTTTCCTTCAAAAATTATCTGCCACAATCACCAAATCCTGAATATTCACAACACCATCACCATTCAGATCCGGTTCCGCTTCACCAAGGGCATTCGCTACTATCACTAAGTCCTGTATATTCACAACGCCATCACTGTTGACATCCGCTGTGGGAGAGGTTTCTAACGCCGATTCTGATTTCAGATAAATTTCACCATCTAAGTCAGGGAGTGTATGTGAGTGTTGGTCCTTCGCACCACTCGCAACGCCTGACACCGCTTCCAAGAACTCAATTTTCTGTTCCTTCTCGCTCCGGTTATAGACCGCCCAGCCATTGGTGAACTCGCGAATGTAGACCCCGTCGCGGTTCTCGTAGGGTTGTGCCTTCTCGCCGACAGGTGTGCCGAGGTCAGCATCCCAAAAATCATACCAAATACCTACTGTATAATTATCAAACGCCACATAGCCGTCTGAAAGTGTTAGACTCATCGTTGTGAAAAGCCGCATCCAGCGTCTATTGCCCGGAGAGTCTCCCTGTTCTCTGACAAGCCCGTACCCATGCACAGCGTTGATACGCGGTTCACGGAAATGTTCTTCTGACCATATCAGGGTTTGTTCAATCTTAAAAATGTCTGCATGTGTATAACCGAGAGGGATACGCTGGTCTAAGGATGTGAGATCCTCAAATGGTGTTTCAAGGATAGGGTATGTTTCCATGAAAGTGCCGTTGACGTATTCCGCCCATCTCGGAATCTTGTCTTCATTGGTATTCACCAGTATCAAAAAATCGTCGTCTACCACAGCACGAATGCCTTGCAAGATTTTATCGCGTGCGACGTGCTCTGCTTCAAGGGACCGAAGTTCACGGAGTCTTCGCCCTTCACTCCAATTATCCAAGAAGATGCCATCAAACAATCCACATGCTGCGATCGTTTTCGCTTGCTCGATCACCCATTTTTGCGTTTCAGGGAGCGTGAAGTCTACGAGGGCTACCCCCCAAATGTCATTCATAATACGGTTGCCGTTTTCATCCCGTAACCAAAGGGGCCAATCTTCAGGATAGTCGTCCGGTTTGACCCTGCCGTAATATCTGACCTCAACAAGGAGCTTTGCATTCGGATTAAACGCCAAAAGTGCGTCTCGCCGGGCTTTAGCTTGTTGAAAGTCGCCAATCAGATGAACACCGGCGTTGGTTTCTCTGAGCTTCAGATCAAGCGGTATCTTAGGACAACATAAATAGAGATCATAATAGGCAATAGCGATATGTTCCTCCTGCCACGACAATTTCGGCAACACGGGTGGATAATCAGGATCGGTAATACTTCCCCATGCTCCGAAAACCGATGGATACGTCCGATTCTGAATCCGAGGGATGACAGAGGGGCGGGACAATGCACATTCCTCTGGAAGATCACTGCCAGGATTCTCTTCAGTAGCCAGAATCTCTATGCTGGTGAGTTCTCTGAGCGGTGAAAGGTCAACAATCCAATTCTGGATCACGTTCAACTCTCTCAAACTCGTCAAGGCGACAAGCGGTGAAAGGTCTTGAATCTGGTTGTCGATGAGCATCAAGGTCTCTAACTTTACCAAGTTTTCCAACGCGGATATGTCTTTGATTTGATTGCTCCACAACCACAATGATTGAAGATTTACCAGCCCCGCCAAGGACGATACATCTGAAATAGTGTTGTGAGTTAAGCTCAACTCTATGAGATTTATCAATTCCGCCAAGGGTGATATATCTGAAATATTATTGTGATTTAATGTCAAGACTGCCAGATTTTTCAGGCCCGCAAGGGGGCGAAGATCCTGAATATTGTTGTAACTTAAGTGCAGATCTCCGAGATTTGTTAATCCCGCAAGGGGGCGAAGATCCTGTATGTGGTTATGGTTGACAACAATATTTTCAAGGTTTACAAAACGTTCTAAACCTGTCAGATCCATAATATCCATTGATGCGGCGTTCAGACTAACAACCTTCGCTATGTCCACTTCTGTGATAGGCACACCCTCTGGAACACCCATCTCTTCTCGGACGGCTTGTCGTAGAGCAGGATCCGGTATCCAATCCAGTCCCTGTGCATAAGCGGTGTGAATAGTTACAAACAAAGCAATAATAAGCGAAAAAAATCTTTTATACATAGCATCTCCTCGGGGATAATCGGTTGTTGTTTCACTCAAAAGCATTTGCGACCATCACAAGATCAAGGATGTTGACAACGCCATCCTTGTTCACATCTGCGCGTTGATTGCTCGGATTCAGCGTTCCGATCTGTTGTGAGACGAGTGTGAGATCAAGAATGTTGACGACACCATCGCCGTTTACGTCTCCAAATCTATAGTTTTGCCGTTCCCGTGCGAGTTCTAATATTTCGTACGTTTCTATTAATTCTGAATCTAAATCTGATGCTCCATCAAGTCTAAGGGTAGGGATTACCTCCCATATTCGATAGGCGTGGACATATTCCTGATACTTAGCGGGATCTCTATCAGGATTAGGAAAACCTAAGTGTCCATAGAATCTGGTATAAGGTGAAAACAGAAAGGAACTGATCGGATGAGGTTGCTCTGTCAGACCAATTAACAGTTGCTGTGCAAAACTTTCATGTAGAAAGGTAACCTCATTGATGAGTTCGCCACCAAGAACGATACCGGGCATTGCTTCTCTCAATTCTTGATGAAGCAAAATATTGCCCTCTGCCATTCTCATTCCTTCAATAGAGTAAACATTATCTACACTAAAGCTGAGATCTAGATGAAAGGCATCAATATTATAAGTTTCCCATACATTTTTTAGCCGATTTATCAATAAATTTCTAAAATCCTCTGAAGCAGTATTGATAGAAACATAACTTCTTAATGGGTCTGGAGAATCCAAATGTGCACCTACTATTTCTCCTGTAATTGGGCTAGTAATTTGGTGTTTTTTTATTTTATCATAGAATAGATTAGCAGGTGAAACCGCCAGCATATTTGCATGCAGCATTACTTTAAACCCATAATTATGTGCCTTTTTAAGAAATTCTCCAAAATTATCTGTTGGTGTATAATCCGGATAATTCCAACGCCATCCTGCTTTTCGCCATCCTGTAACGTATAATAGTGTTTTTCCAGGATCTACATGTCGAGAAAGTATATCTATGACACTGGTACCTACACTTTCTAAAGGATCAGCATGAGTTATAACTAATTCAATATCATTTACCCATGCAGGCATTTCTTCACGATTGGCAGGCTTTAGTGAATTATGCATCCATTCTCTATAAATCGTAGCGGGGACTTGCCAATCACCTTCGTAAGCATTTATTCGCCATGTAGTTGTTGTTATTTCTGTTATATCTTCAAATGGAACATGGGGGATTTCCCAAAAATTAATGGCAAAACCTTTACCTTGTGGAATATACTCAAGTAATTTGAATCTGTATTGGTCATCATCGCTACGGATAAATACTCCTCCATGCTGTCCTTGAAGTATTGCAAGTTGTGCCTCCCACTTCCCTGGATATTGGTATCTAACTCTCTCTGCTATAATAGAACTGGGAGTAAGGATTTGCCCTCCTTTTACAGGTACAATGGTATCTACAACAGATTCAGAAAGATTTCCAAATCCCCACATAATCTGTTCGATACCTCCAGTTTCCGAGAAGCCTTTTTGGCGGATGAGCAGATCCCCGGTTTCCGCATCTATCTCGATAAACAGGTGAAGCATCACTTCATTGTTACGTGGGGCACTCCAGCTATCCTGATAGATGAGTTGGCATTCGAGCGGTGATATTTTTTTCATCTCTGGTGTAATCTCGTGTGATGTTAGACGGCGTCCTTCCACTACAAGTCGTGTGTACGCCTCACTGTCGCCTTGTGTATGTGTTTCGTTGGTGAGTTTGTTGTGAAAATGGGTGAGTCGCCCGCCTTCAAAGTGTGCAGTATAGCGATCTGTCTCCGCAAGGACATCGCCTGCTTCATCAACTGTCAAAGTGTTAGTCGACCCAGCAGCCACCAAAACAAACTGCAATATCAGGATATAGACACATTTGACACAGAAATTTCTCATAACTTCATCTCCTTCTTGTGTTATTTCGTGTTTCTATTCAAAAGCATTTGCCACAATCACCAAATCCTGAATATTCACAACGCCGTCTCCGTTGAGATCGGGCTCCGCTTCACCAAGGGCATTCGCTATTATCACTAAATCTTGTATATTCACAACACCATCGCCATTGATGTCCGCAGTGGGAGAGGTTTCTAACCCCGATTTCAAATAAATCTCGCCATCTAAATCAGGGAGAGTATGTGCGCGTTTGTCCATCACACTACTGGCGACGCCTGATACTTTCTCTGGGAGTTCAATCTGCTGCTCCTTACCACTACGGTTATAGATCGCCCAACCGTTGGTGAACTCACGGATGAATACGCCGTCTCGGTTCTCGTAAAGTTGACCTTTCGTTTCATTACCGCCGATAGGTTGACCGAGGTCTGCATCATAGAAGGGATACCAGTATTTTTGATGGTGATGGATGTGATATTCCCCTCTTGCGTGTTCCTGTGTGTGTCCTTCCCATATCTCGTAAGCGTGTAGGTGATTTTCATCGGGACCTATAATTCCCGTTGTATACATAACATAGCCATTAGAATGCGTGAGGCTCAACGTCGTAAAAGCGCGTGCCTGTCGCTGGTTCTCTGGGCTGTCAGGAGGCTCGCTCGCAATACCAAATGCTTCGAGAAAGTTGACTTGCGGGTATCTGAAGTTTTCTTCAAACCACAACAAGACATTTTCAATTTCAATGAAATGTTCGCGAGCATGCGCTTTTCCGATTCCGGTCTTGCCATCATAAAGTGTTTCCATAAACGCCCCATTGACATAAGGTGCGGAGCGTGGAATTTTATCGTCTGTATTGACCATAATGAGGAAATCATCGCCGACTGCCTCACGAATGCGTCTGACGAGTGAAACGAGTGCATCTGCCCGGTTGCCGTGATAGAGATGTCCTGCGCCATCTACTCCTGTAATCGCTTCGTTATCTTCATTTTCACCCCACCAATCCATGAAAAGCCCATCGAAGATACCGCATTTGGCGATCGCAACAGCCTGTTGGACAAGATGGTCTTGGGCACCCGGTAGTGTATAGTCTATGGTAAGTGCATCCCAACCTTCGTCTTCAATTCTATTTCCCGCTTCATCTCTCAGCCAATAGGGCCAATCTTCTGGATAATGTTTTGAACTCGTGCCATAATAGTCAAAACCTGCAAGAAGTAGAAAGTTTGGATTGAGTTCCTGGACCTCATCTCTTTCTTGACGAGCGTACCAAAGCGGGCCCTCTACGACTAACTGTGGTTGCGGGAAATGCCGCGTTGATACAGCTCGGAAAGCTACGCCAGTCATAAATAAATCATGATATGCTAACATCTCTTTGTGGTATGACCATTCCCATATGTCATCCACATCATCGGGAGGCCGTTTATTTAAAAGGTCAAACTGCCCAATTCCAGAGATAGAGGGATACGACCTATTTTCAATTCGTTCAACAATGGGAGGTCTGTCAATAATACAGATTTCTTCAGCATGAATACTTATTGCAACACATAAACAAAACACTATCAAAAAATATCTCATATTTATCTTCATATCTTATTCCTTTACGAAACGCAGTCTAAAGATTTCCAAAAGCATTTGCTACAATCACCAAGTCCTGAATATTCACAACGCCATCACCATTGAGATCCGGTTCCGCTTTACCAAGGGCATTCGCTATTATCACTAAATCTTGGATATTCACAACACCATCGCCATTGATGTCCGCAGTGGGAGAGGTTTCTAACCCCGATTTCAAATAGATTTCGCCATCTAAGTCAGGGAGGATGTGTGAGCGTTTCTCCTTCACACCGCTGGCAACCCCTGATACTTTCTCTGGAAGTTCAATCTGCTGCTCCTTACCACTGCGGTTATACACCGCCCAGCCGTTGGTAAACTCACGGATGAATACGCCGTCTCGGTTATCGTAAAGTTGCCCTTTGGTTTCATCACCACCTACTGGGCGACCGAGATCCGCATCCCAGAAGGGATACCAGTAACCATCTCCATCCTCGTATTTATATAAAACGTAGCCATTGGAATGCGTTAGGCTTAGGGAGGTAAAAACTCGTGCTTGTTGCTGGTTTCGTAGGGAGTCCAGAGGTTCATCGGGTATCGCTTGTATACTCAAACAGTTGACTTGCGGGTATCTGAAGTTTTCCTCATACCACGACAAGGCATTTTCAATTTCAATCAAATATTTGAGAGAATACCCTTTTGGACCTCTAAACGTTTCCATGAATGTCCCATTGAGATAAGGTGCGGAACGCGGGACTTTGTTGGTGGTTGTATTTGCGATAATAAGAAAGTCATCGCCAACGGCTTCACGGATACGTCTAAGAAGTGAAATGCGAGCATCAGCCGTATTGCTATGGTATAAATCTGCCGTTCCAGGTTCCCCCAGCGTATCTTCTCTATCTTCACCCGCCCACCAATCCAAGAAAATACCATCAAGGATGCCGCACTGGGCAATCGAAATTGCGCGTTGGACAAAATGATCTTGCACACCAGGATGGGTGTAGTCGATGAGAAGTTCACCATAGCCGGTGTCTTGAATCCTATTTCCCGCTTCATCTCTGAGCCAATACGGCCACTCTTCTGGATACACGTCTGGTGCTGCCCCATAATAGAACAACGCCGCAAGATATAGAAAATTTGGGTTTAGTTCCTGTAATTGGTTTCTAAAATACTGTGTGTGCTGAACTTCAGCAGTTACTACTTTACTCCCTTCAGGTCCAAAACGCCACTGTAGTCCTCTGAACAACCCTCCCACAAATAGATCGTGGTGTGCGCGCATTTCTTTTAGATATGACCATTCCCATATATTATCCGGTCTTGGATAGTTTAAAAGAACATGTTCCATATCCCCAAAAGTAGAGGGATATGTCCTATTTTCAACGCGTTCGACAATGGGAGGTCTGTCAATAATACATATCTCTTCCGCATGAATACTTGTTGCAACACATAAACAAAACACTATCAGAAAATATCTAATATTTAGCTTCACGTCTTATTCCTTTCTAATGGATTTTCATCAATGATCATTCTATTATGAATGACTTGCGCAAAACCGACCAATACTGTCAGCAGAAACACTGCAATGCTACATGGGAACCAGAGTCATTCAGTTTTAAGAAATTATAGAGTTTCTTGTCGTTTTTTTCAGGGTCCGGTGCGGTTAGGAATGCAGATCGCAAGAAACACCCAGCAAAAACACCCCCTTTATCCCCTTATCAGGGGGCAGGTGAGTACACCGCAAAACCGCACCTACCGGACCCGGGGCTGAGACGGTTATTATTTCTAAAATTGACACTTATGGATTCGGTTGCAAACCGCACCTACCGGGGGTTGAAAGCGTGTATTTATTTTTCAAATTTACTATAACATTTGCAGGTGGGCTAATCTCCTATTTCAGATAAATCTCACCGTCTAAATCGGAGAGCGTGTGATTAACCCCAGTAGTCCCGCTTGCGACACCGGAGGCTTGCTCCGGTAAACGGATCTTCTGTTGGTTTCCGCTACGATTGTAGACTGCCCAACCGTTGGTGAACTCGCGGATAAATAAGCCCTCGCTGTTTTGATACAACTGCGATTTCTTGCCGACGGGTTGACCGAGGTCGGCATCCCAGAATGGATACCAATAATTTGAATGTGAATCACCAACATTGTAAAGTACATAACCGTCAGTGTGTATGAGACTCATTGTTGTAAATAGACGCATCCACCGCAGGTTCTCTGGGCTATCAGGGGATTCTGTGCGAATACCCCAACCCTCTAACCCATTAATTTGGGGGTCGCGATAGTTGGATTCTCCCCATTTTAGTAAGTCTTCAATCCGCCTGATATCCTCACGCGCATACTCTTTTTCGCGCATACGATAGGGACGTAATGCCATAAAAGCCCCATTGACGTAAGGTGCCCATCTCGGAATTTCTTCCCAATCGGCACTGACCATTATCAGGAAATCATCACCGACTTCCGCTCGGATTCGTTGGAGTATGACATCCCTTGCGAGATATTCTTCTTCTATTGTCCGATAGTTATCAAGCCTGGGCACTTCGTTCCAATGACCGAGCATAATACCGTCATAAATACCGCTCCGTGCGGTTGCAATCGCTTTCTGAACGACAATATCCTGTACTTCAGGTCGTGTGAAATCAAGGCAGAAATCAACGATTTCACCTTCAGGTATATCTTCAAAATTAATCTCAAGATCTACACGAGGATTGCCTTTAGTGTCGCGCAACCACCCGGGGAAATTTAGAGGATATGCGTCTGAGCGTTCGGTGAAATACCCGATTGGCATCAGGAGGAGGCTGCTTGGGTTTTGTGAAAGTAATTCGTTGTGCATCTGGTGGGCACGTTCTACATCGCCTGCTAACTTCCAACCTTCAAGGGTTTTCGCCCAACTGAGTCCAAACATAGGACAACAGAAATACAAATCGTAATGTGCTAATTCCGCTATGACGTGCCCTTCTAATCTTGCTTCTGGTGAGAGCGGGAGGTTTACAATTTCGGACCACGCCCCGAAAATAGATGGGAAGGTACGCGAAGCAATGCGTTCACGGAACGGAGTAGTAGGTTTCGGCACGGCACACGTATTTTGCCAGTCCATATATTCTATTTTTAACAAATTCAGAAGGGGCGTGTAATCTAAAATCGGATTGCTAAGTATCCACAATTCCCGGAGGTTTATCAAATTCGCTAACGGTGTAACGTCGGTAATATTATTTACCCGCAAGATTAGCGTCTCTAACGTCCCCAAGTTCACCAAGGGGGACAGATCCGTAATTCGGCAACCGCCTAAGTTCAAATATCGCAGTTTTGTTAAGTTCGCCAGAGGCGTTAAATCTCCAATTGAATTGCCGTGTATAGACAAAACACGTAGATTTGTGGCGCGCTCCAACCCGCTAATGTCTAAAATGCCACGTCTGCGTCCGTGTGCGAAATTTGTGAGTTGAAGCATATCTTCTTGGGTAAGTGCTGCGTCTGGTTCCAAATTCAGTGCCTCTCGAACAGCCTCGCGTAGGTTTGCATCCGGCATCCACTGTGTTGCAGAAGGTTTGAGTGAATCCTTTGAAGTATTGGGTGTTGAGACGGTCTGGGAAATTTGTAAGCCTGCAGTGGTGCTTTTACCGAAGAGGGCGGCTTGTCCAATCTGGTTTCGCAGTGCCGGTTTTGCGTCGGTATCAAGGACGATAGTGGCATCAATAATTTTAATGGTAGGTTCGGATGCCGCTTCAAAGCTATAGGGTTTCTGAAATCGGGTGAGGTATCGGTTGCTTGCACCGAGCATCAATAGAATCAGGACAGCAGCGGTCCCGAAGGCTGCCCAAGGGAGTACTGGTCTCACGGGCGGCGGGGGTGTGGGTTTCAGGTCGGCGACTTGCCGCATGATGTTCGGTCTTAAGCTCGCTGATAACTGCACACCGCCGAGAAACTCTTGGACGAAGAGATCTTCTTTCTGTTTTAGACGTTCTCGTGCCCGACGCAGCCGACTCCCGATCGTCTTTACAGAGATCCCTAAGAACTTACTAATCTCCTTTGTTGTCATTTCGCCGAGATAGTAGAGGGTTACGACCGTGCGCTCACTCTCTGGCAGCTTTTCGAGGAGTTTTTTGACGCTTTCGTGGCGACGTTCAGCACTTCTTATTCGCTGCTGTTCCGATACGTGATCTCTATAAGAGGCTTCTTCGATTTTTTCCATAGGTGTGTTCTCCAGCGATTGCATCGCAGGTTTTTGCTTTCGCATCCAATCAATACAAAGTCGATTTGCGATGACGTACAACCATCCAGCAAATTGATGCGGATTTTTCAGGGTCGAGAGTTTTTTGTATGCTTGGAGGAAGGTATCTTGCGTAATTTCCTCAGCATAGTGAAAATCACCGATTTTCCGCCACGCCAGGGCGTGAACGCCTTTTTCATACTTTTTAACCAAAAGGTCAAAGGCTGCGTCGTTGCCTGATAAAACGCTATGAATCAGTTGAACATCGTTTTCTCTTTCCAAGAGTTCCTCTCCTAATGAACAGACTGGGGCGTGTTCATATTTGTGAAAAGGCTGAATCAAATCTCAAGCCTTGTAAAATTAAAAATGTGATACAGTTCATGCCCTCTATTATTAAAGACGAATTTTTAGACTGAAAAAACTGCATAATTTGAAAAAACAAAAAAATTCGGATTTTTTAGAAGCTGTTCAGGTGTGCGTTTTATGAGTTATGCCTACGCTATATGAAAGACGATGTTTCGTCCACACCTGTGTTCTTATACCATTTCTAAATGTTTATATCGCATTAACCGCACCGTTCACCCAAACCCCGGTAGATTCGGTTTTGCGGTGTACTCACCTGCCCCCCTGATAAGGGGGGATAAAGGGGGGTGTTTTTGCTGGGGTGTTTCTTGCGATCTGCATTCCAACCGAACCGGGCGTAACCAAAAACAGTAAATTCTTTTAAAAGGAATCATCAATCAGAATTGGTTAGGACTTACGCATTCCGTCTTAAAGTCCCCCTGATAAGGGGGATTTAGGGGGTTTAAAGGACAGAAATTACCGCTTTTTGCGTCTAAACGTCCGATATTTTCTCAATTTGCGTAAGTCCTGTTGGTATTAGGTAGAAAGAAGCAAAATGAATCGCAATAAGTAGTTATTGACTTGTTAATTGTCAAATAATTCCATTTGGTCAGTTGTTGATTTGCCCCGTACCAGTGGGGTATCAAAGCGTTTGCCTTCAAGGATTTCCTCTATACAGAGAACCTGTAGGCGAGGATATTCTTTGCTATCAATGGTGATTGTGCCTTTAGTTCGGCAGAAGTCTTGAAAGTTCTGTCTTTGTATCTGTCCGAGGGTCTTACGCGTGATGAAACCACCGAGTGGATAATCATTTTCATCTATCACCCCCGCAAGTGCGCGTAAATCTTGTATACCCACCCTTGCACCACCCTTTACTTCTAACTTCATCGCTTTTAGGTCTTCGTCATAAGGGAAGTAGAGTCTTCCATCTACACCACCGTCCCGACTTTTACGTGCTGTTACAAAGCCATCAACCATTTCTACAGCCCATTTCTGAAACTGGTACTTATCACGTTGCCAAAGGTCTTTCGCGCCTTCTACGCTACGAGGAATACCTGTGATTTGATAGTCCTGATCTTCTACTAATCTGCAACGCTCCTGTAAACGAACGGCACTTACGCGTTTGATCGCATGAATGGCAATATCAATACCAATCCATCTACGATTTTGTTGTTGGGCAGCCTCAAGAGTTGTTCCACAGCCACAGAAAGGATCAAAAATAATGTCATCTTCGTTACTTGATGCCAAAATAATACGTTCAAGCAGTCTTAAAGGTTTTTGAGTCGGATAGCCAAGACGCTCATTTCCACGTAAATAAGGTATATGTATAATCCAGTCTTCTGGGAACTTACCTAAAGGATTAAGTTTAGTGACACCTTCTTTTGAATAACCACTTCCGAGACGATTGAGTGTTTGTCCTTCCCGTGCTTTGCTGCCTTCAGCATACGGTAACCGAATTGGATCAACGTTAAAACACCATTGACTTCCATTTGAATACCAGAAAATCGTATCATGAGCGCGAGATAATTGGCGTTGTCCCTTTGCCGACATCCTCGTATATGCCCAAACAATCTCATTTCTGAAATTTTTTTCTCCAAAAATGCCATCCATGAATATTTTCAAGTAATGGCTACATGTTGGGTCACAATGCAAAAAAATGCTTCCAGTTGGTCTGAGAACTATTTTCATTTGCAGTAATCGCTCTGCCATATATGATAGATATGCCAGAAGTTTTGGGTTTGTATTCGTGAGTGCCTTCATCCATGCCTGCCAAAATCTGACGATGCCATCATCCACTCCAGACATTAACATTTGTTTGGGAAGTTCACGAATTGCTCTTTCTCGATCAGGATCAAGTGTCCATAAATCACAAAAGGCTTCTATCTGATCTGGTAAAGGTCTCCCTGTTTCATCTTTGTAAATAGCGTTATAAGCACGATTGGAATTGAAAGGTGGATCGAGATATATTAAATCTACACTGTTTGCCTTCATCTCTTGCTGCATTACGGTGAGGCAGTCGCCATAATAGAGTTTGTTCACGCGGCTGCCCCCCCCCCCACTTGAACGCTCTCCCTAACAAACTTCCAAAAGATACTCTGTTCGCGGTAGTTATACTTATAGCACTGCTCGGCTACATAGAGAGGAGTATACCCCGTCTGATAATGGTGATGTGAACCGTACCATGCGCGTTTTAGCAAACTCCAAAAGCCTTCAATAGTGTTGGTGTGAATATCACCATCTACAAACTGCTCTTGATGATTGATGACGGTATGCTTCATCTCTCGACTTATTGCCCAATAAGCACGGTATTCATCAGTAATCAGTTCTGATTCTTTCGTATTGACAACTTCCCGAATGAAATTCAGGATACCGCGACCGGTCAGATCGGTTGCCAGCCGTGCTACGACTTTTCCACCACGTTCTACCGCTCCGATAATGGCATCTTTCTTTGTACCGCGACCGCGTTTATTCGGTTTATCGTCCTCGCGTTTATTTTCCTTGCGAGGCTTGCCACCGATATAGGTTTCGTCTGCTTCTATGATGCCCTGTAGTAACGCACTTCCCTTTTTTGCCATCTCCGCACGGATACGTGTCTGCATATACCATGCAGTTTTCTGATTTAGGTCTAAATCACGTGCTAATTGATAGCTTGATAGACTTTTCTTGGCATTTGCTACCAGTGAAATCGCGAGAAACCACTTTTGAAGCGGTATTTTCGTATCATGAAAGATTGTACCATGCGTTACTCTAAAGGATGCATGGCAGTCGTGGCAATTCCAGCGTCCAACTTTCCCACTTTCGTTGCGTTTTCCCGTGTGGATACTCTCACAATGTGGACAGGGAACAGGATTCGCACCCCAACGAACTTTTTCAAGATACTTAATACAAGATTCTTGACTTGGGAAACGTTCCATGACTTTGATTAAATCCATTGATAAAATACTCCTATATCCTTAGAATATACGTATATTTTACCATTTTATGCACTTTTTGTCAAGTCAATAACTACTTATTGCGTTAATTTTTATCGAAAGACGGTTTTGATGTGAGTCACATTTCGGGTGGGTAACCCCCATCGGACATTGATTAACATTGCGAGTTGCAACAATAGGATGCCAATGCCCAAAAAACTCGAAACATACGCCACACCTCGCAGTGGTAAAGGTTTATGTGCCCTGTGTTGGAGCATCAAGAACTCGTCTAACATTGAAAACAGAAATGTGATATACTCTTTGAGGTCAGGATATTGCATGGTATCTCCTTCACTTTATGTGGTATAAAATGAAAGGATACCCACTATCCTGACTGTTGACTACTATTATTTATCAAACACCCTCACTATAATTATCAATTTTACTATAATTACCCAAGTTGCCACCTTGTAGCATAGGAGACCGTTGGTTTCCTATGCCTCTTCGGGTTCTCCGAAAATGGTAGGAAACACGCCACGTTTTTCGCAAAAATGACCACTTTTCACTGCAAAACGGTGTTCATACATCTAAAATCACATAGGTAGCAACTTGCGTTATAATTCTAAACTTTACTATAGAGATGAAGTAGGGAAGTATGTCAAATATCGATGCTGAAGAATTTTAGGAACGCTACGGTCGTCAATATAATTGCTAAGAAACAGAGCAGCAGTAAATCTACCATAGAGTGCCGGACGGTCTCTGATAAGGGGGTTTCTGTCATATCTGGCGGCGGGGTAATTTTCTGTGGTTTTGGTTGATTTTGTCGCATGAACCTTGCGAATTGATCGTCCGAAATTTCACTGAAATACTCCGCCTCCAGTTGGTTATAATAACGCATGCCCGTTTCAAAATAGGTGTCTCTTTTTATTTTTCCAGTCTCGGTTAAATTCATGGCGACATAAATGAGCGAAGCTGTCGGTGTGATTCGCGAAAGGGTTTCTCCGACCGATTCTTGCCGCTTTTTTTCACGTTGATAGGCGCGTTCTATTTCGCTGATTTGCTCATGAAATTTCTGTCGATATTCGGCATCAATCGGTTCCCTGAGTGCCTTGATTTTTTCGTAATCCCTGTTGAGGTTAAGATCCTCTAAAGTGCTCATTTTTCCTATAATCACCTGGTCCTTTTCTAAAGTGAGGTTATTATGAATCGCCGTTTTTTCCATATGGACACTCTGAATCGCGCGTGTCGGTGCAATAAATTTAGCGGTGAGAAACCCAATGCGTGGGGCAATCAACACAGCGAGCACCCAGACAGTGAAAGCGACGATGAGTGCTGTCTTGGAATTGTCTAAATAGGTGGAAATTAAGGTGCCTATTGCAAAAAATACGCCGATGTAGAGCAACGAGACTAAGGTCAAACTAAGCACGCGGGCGGAGATGTCAGATTCACCCAAAGAAAACCCTTGCGAAACAAGCACGAGCAAACCTAACAGAAACGACACCAAAAACGGAACAACAAACACGATATACCCACCAATTAGCTTGCTCCACAAGAACAAATCTCGCGGGATCGCATTTGCCAAAGTTACCCGCAGCGTTCCGGCTTCTCTTTCCCCCGCAACGGCATCAAACGTGAACAAGAGTGCAAGTAGACTGAAGACCGTGCTGACAACAAATAGAAAATCAAGGTTCCCTAAAGCAGAGGAGAGCGAGGCATCCCCAAGTGATGTTGATCCCTGTTTTACACCGTTGCGGGTCATCCCAAGGTAACTCGGCAGCGATTCCGTTAAACCTTTTGCAAACACACTTAAAGGTGCCGGTTCGAGAAAAAGTTTAGAGAATTCTGCATCTGGAGCGGGCGGATCCCGAAGTGGATGCAGGGCATCATTGATTTCTGCAGCCGAGAGTTCGATAGATGCCTGATAATTGACTTGGTTTTGGAGGTAATTGCGGTAATTGATGTGCAAGGTAAGCGGCACGAGCAGAAGACACATCACGAGGAGCGCGACGAACCGGACGCTGAGAATATGATGCATCATCTCTTTTTGAATCAATGTCAATAACATGTTGAATTCCCTTATTTTTTTCGATTGTTAATTTGGGATCAAACACTATGACTCAGCGCGTTCAAGATGGAGCACACCCCGATGTTCTGTGCCAACGTAAAAGACATCTCTATCAACAACGAGAGACGTTATAGCATCCGGAATTTCAGGCACAATTTGTTCCCAAGTCCCTGTTTCCATTTCTAAGTGATAGATGCCGTCGTCATTCGCGCCATAAACAGTATTCTCTGCTGTCGCTAACGACTTAATGATGATGCTTTCTCCCGTTTTATCGGTAGTTGCGTTCCAAACAACACCATCCCTTGAACTGAAAACGCCTCTGTCGGTTGCGACATGAACCGTTGCGTCGGAAAGGACAATTTGATTAAAGTGTTCAACCGACTGCGGCAGGTTTGATGTAATGTCGTTCCAACTATCTCCACCATCAAGCGATTGTACGAGCTGCCCATCTCGCTTACCGACATAGACAGTTTCTCCTGAAGCAGCAATTTTAAAACCTTGTGCCATGTTTTCACGTGTGAGTTCACACGTTTCTTCGACACCTGTATCCGACCATCTTGTGTCACCAGGGTTCCATCGGAAGAGTTTATAGTTGTACTCCATGTAGTATGTTTCCCCACTGACAGCGAAGTTGCCGTATAAACCTTCCAACATCAATGCATAAGTGAGTTGACGATCGCCTTGTTTTTGACCCAGTAGTTTTAAAAAGCATTCTGCTCCAAATTTCGGATGCTCGCGTATTATCTGTGTTGATAAAGGCTCAACATCAGCGTCTGGGTCTGTAGAGCGGGTAAAAGTAATTTGTCCCTCTTGTTTTGGTAACCGATAAGAATCAAAGGGGAGTGTTATTCCCTTGAACACTGTCCACATGAGCCTTCCTGAATCTCGCGAAGGCGGTGTCTTTCCCTCTTCAAAAATATAACCCTCTACAGGAAATAAGCAATCTATGTCCGGATCTAAACGATAGTAAGCCGTCTCGCTATTACGTCGAATTCCTTTTGCACACAGAACACCATCGACTTCGGAAATCTTCACAATTAGCGGTGTGTCTTCCCTATCTTTTAGTTTCGCATTGAATTTTGGCACCTCAAGCGTGTAATTGGGTCGTGTGATGTCAACAGCAGTCCACGAACTCCCTGCGTCTGTTGATTTGACCACACCGCCAGCAACCGTCGCGTACAGCACCTGAGATGCTTTTGAATTTGGGCTTGTCTCTAAACTGATTAAGTTCTCCACACGGCACTCAAACCTTGTATTGAATCGGTGCCAAGTTTCACCGCCATCCCTTGATCGATGGATACCAGGGATGCCGCCGGTATAAAAGGTGTTTTCGTCTAAAGCAACAGCAGAACCCACGCTAAACTGCATAGGTGTAATACCGGAAGATTCTGTGGAACGCCAAGTGTTTCCACAGTCGGTTGAGCGCGCCACAATGCCTTCCTCTCCACCTATCAGTAAGACAGTTTTTCCAGACGCGAGTAGTTTAATCGTCGGCAATGTTTTCATCATCAGAGCCCGGGCATCCGTGGGCGTTACATCTGTCCAAGAATCGCCACCATCGGTTGATCGGAATACCCACCATGAATCCTTACTGAGGTCACAGAAATTATGGTAATTTTCATCTGGCGTTCCGTCACCTTCCATTATATTTACTTCTACGGCGACATAGATATTGTCTTCAGACATCGCCAAAGAACACACTACCACAGTATTGTCCACCGGCAATTGTAGGTGTTCCCAAGTTCCTGTTTTGAAGCGGTAGATTCCGAGAGAGGTTCCGGCAAACAGCGTGTCCTCGCTCAACTGTAATGTGTAAATTCCCGATTTCTGTGTGAAGCGGTTGTCTAAACCGTCATTCATATTTTTCCATGAATTTCCAGCGTCATCAGATCGGAAAATACCTTCATTAAGGACAACGTAAAAAGCATCCTCCGTAATCAGCAATTCCCTCACGTGTCCGTTTGGACAAGGACCGATAGAATTCCAAGTTTTACCATCATCTGTTGAGGCAAACAACGTCCCAGATGGAATTATATAAAGCGTGCCATTGTGTTCAGCAATCGGAATATCACCCGCGGTCTCTTGACGCAAAAAATCCGCGTTAACAAGTTGCCATTCATTTTCACCCGCAGGCAATTTGTAAATGTTCTTATAACCCGTCACTGCATAGAGCGATCCATCGGAAGTTTTCGTTAATGTCCCTACGGGTGCCGCTACCCCCGGTTCATTCATCTGAATCCACTCCATGATATTCTCCGTAAGATTTTCTGGAAGTTCAAACCCCCCTAATGTTTTGCGAACCATCAATTCTTCCTCCCTTAATCGTTTTCTTGCCCGATGCAGTCTGCTCTTAATCGTATTCAAGGGTACATCCAAAAACTTGCCAATCTCTTCACAACGCATATCACCCAGATAGTGAAGGGTTATCACAGTCTGTTCATTCTCAGGCAGTTTGCTGAGCAGGTGTTTTACAACCTTATGCCGTGTTTCATTCGCAATACCCTCGCGCTGTTCCTCAAGATATTGGTTATAAGAAACGCTTTCCATCTCCGCTTCAGGCATGGTATCAAGAGATTCGATGGGTTGCTGCGTTTTTCGTAAATACGCTAAACAGCAATTTCTGACAATCGCATGTAGCCATGCACCGAATCGATTTGGGTCTCTGAGCGTCCAAAGTTGTTGGTAGACCTTAAGAAAGGTGTCCTGCGTAATCTCTTCGGCGAGATGGAAGTCACCCAGCTTCCGCCAGGCAAACGCGTGTATCTGCTTTTGATACCTTTTTACCAACGCTGTAAACGCGTTTTGATCACCATCAAGAATCTGTTGAATTAATGTAACATCGTTGCTTTGCATAAGTGCCTCCTAATGGTATTCCCTTATGATATAAGGATACATGCAAGGCGCAAAAGGTTGCATAACAGGCAATTTTTTTCAAAAAAGCAGTGAGCATATAGAATTTTCTTTGAAAAATGTGTGCTTAAAAGTAGTAGGCACGCGCCGCGTGCCGTAAACAAACTAAAGACGCGCAATGAACCGTGCGTCTACAAGTAGAAGTTTAATTATTTCTGTGTTTCACTATAGTTTGTGCTTTTTCAAAATCTTCTGGTGTGTTAACGTTGAAAAATGAATGACCTTCAGAATCATAGGTTTTCCAAATTTCTGGGGCGAGGGTCAGGATATTCGCGCGTTCCCGTAGCGCATGGACGCGCAAGTCGGGTTCATTCAGCATCTGTTCGATAACAGGCAAGCAACGTTTAGCGTACACCGCACACAATGTTTGAAGGATCATCTGATGAGTGCTGTGGGAAGGGTTTGTAACCCCGATGCCTTTATTACGACTGTACGTATAAGGCATCACTGCATCATATTCACCTAAAAGAGAGATGAGATAGGAGAGCAATTTCGGTTGTAAAAACGGACTATCACATGCGACACAGACCACTACATCATGCGAAGCGTGCATCAGACCCGTGTAGATACCGCCCAACGCGCCAGCGTCTGGAATTATATCACTGTGCATCGGTAAACCGAGGTGCGTATATTCAGCAGGTGTATTGGTAATAAGCAGGAGTTCGTCAACAACGAGGCGCAAGCGGCGGATAACATGTTCAATGAGCGGACTGTCGCCGAGTTGTATCAACGCCTTATTCTGCCCCATCCGCCGACTCTTACCGCCAGCAAGAATAACGCCTGTGACTGGAAGCCTTTTTTTAGGTACGTTCAATGACATCGACAACTAACTCACCTACCTGTTGCAGACTTTCCGTATTGAGCAGTTCGCTCCGATCCCGTTTTGAATGTACCTTTAAGGCGACACTGCCCACACCTCTTGCCGTTAATGTAACCGTTTCAAATCCACGACTGGCAATCGGAATGCTGTCCAATCCGACACCAATAGGGAAATAACGATCCGAAACCTGTATACCGAGTGCTTCACCTGATGTCCGGAACAGGTCTGCTAATGTCCTCGTCGTGCGGGTCGGTGGAATTCCGTAGCGCGTAACGAGATTAACACCGTCTCCAACGCCGAGTCCGTCTAAATTGATAACGTAGGTATTGTCTCGGTCATACGCATCGGCATGCGCTTGAACATAGCGCAACGCGCCGCACATGCCGTACTCTTCTGCACCAGTGGCGAGGAAGGTTATGGGTATTTTTGCGTCGCGCGCCATCACTACGCGTGCCACCTCAAGCATAACACCAACACCCGAAGCGTTATCAAACCCGCCAGGAGAGCGGTTCTGTGTCACATTAATTTGCAAAAGCAACAGGCACAAACTCGTAATTCCCGCAACACCCCAGACGATGTAATTAGGCAACCAAACGGCGGCAAAGAGCTTAATGAGCATTAAAGTTGTCAATACGAGAAGCCCGGTAATCGCGATCCCGTAGGACACTGCCCGAACAGCAATCGGCAATACCTGTGATTTGGAGTCGTAGTGTGCAACGAACAAAAAAGCAGGGGTGTTATCTTCTTGTTCCACTCCATTTTTTCCGATGATGTTCTCCGTACGACACCGCTTACCGACATCATACAACCCCTCAAACCGCTTTTGCCATTGGGTAAAGAACAACGCGATAGCAAGGCTCAGTAGGCAAGCGAGGCATAGAAGTAGCGGAAATCGTTCACCGAACCACGGCACAAACAAAACGACTGGCACGAAGAGAATCGAGAGAATACGCGGCAATACTTCGGCGGGAAATTTTGTAAACGAGAACGGTTCCCATGAAACATCGAGGCCTAACGCCGTGAATTGCTCGACGATATAGTCTTGCGCCTCTGCTTCACCCACGCTGTCCACTAATCTCGGAAAAGCGAGTTGTGTGATGTGGTAATATGCAAGTTTTGCATCATAGGCGAGATTCGTATCCATCTGAATTTATTAGGACTTATGCCCTCCTTCTTAGAGTCCCCCTGATAAGGGGGATTTAGGGGGTTAAAGATCTTAGAGTCCCCTGATAAGGGGGATTTAGGGGGTTAAAAATCTTAGAGTCCCCCTGATAAGAGGGATTTAGAGGGTTAAAAATCTTAAAGTCCCTGATAAGAGGGATTTAGGGGTTAAAAATCTTAGAGTCCCCCTGATAAGGAGGGTTTAGAGGGTTAAAAACACGAAAATTATCGCTTTTTGCGTCCAAATGTCCGATATTTGCTCAGTTTGCGTAAGTCCTGTTTATCAATCCGTGCCCAATTCAGAGCGGAACCGCCTCCCCAAACTTCCCTTGAGGGTTCCAGCAATTTTGCGTTCTGATTGTGCGATGTTGTATAACTCTACAGGGTCGTTTTCCAGATCGTATAACTCGGTCACATCGTTATAGTTTTCGATAAGTTTATGGGTCGCCGTCCGGATACACCGGAAGTTTCGGAGCGCACTCACCGTTTCGGAGCGGTGCGTTTCCGTTTCACCCCGAAGCAGAGGTGCAATAGAGCGTGCGTCAATCCGAGGCAGCACCGGTACATCCGCGAAGTCGCATATCGTCGGGTTCAGATCAATCAGCTCAACTAAACTGTCTGAAACCTGATTTCTTGGAATACCAGGGCCAGCAACAAGGAATGGTACCCGTAGCGACGCTTCATAAGCGACGCTTTTGGTGTAAAGCCCGTGGTCACCAAGCATTTCACCGTGGTCGCTTGAATAAATGATATAGGTATTGTCAAGCATTCCACGCTGTTCAAGTGCCCGCAGCATTTCGCCGATCTGGTCATCAATGAGTTCCGTCGCGGCGCAGTACTGTTGGCGTGTCACAGTAATATCTTCTGGACTGACATTAACGACGCTCCGTTTTACCCATTCCGGCTTTCCGTCCATATTGTCAACGATAGCAGGCGGCATCTCCGCATTCCGATACTTATCGCCATATTCTGTAGGCGGGTCGAACGGATCATGCGGCCCAACGAAACTGACGAACATGTGCCACGGGAAGTCGTCGGGAATGGTTTCAATAAATTCGGTTGCGCGTCTGCCGATATAGGTATCAGCGAAATCTTCCGTGGAGAGGACAGAATCGTGAGAGCCGTTTTTAATCCAACCGCCGCCACTGCGTTTCCGATAGTCTTCGTGGAACGCTTTAAGCACGCCTTTTTCTTCAAGATAATGGGTATAGGGACCGATAGGCGTTGGTGAACTCCCGGCGTGCATCTTGCCTTCACACTCTTCAGGATGCGTGAATCCCCAACTATAAGTGCGAGGTCGGTCGCCGTAGCGTCCGTTATATCCGTCAGGTTTGGCAAGGTCAAGCTTTCCGACACATCCGACGCGATAGCCGTGGTCGCGGAGTTGTTGGTAATAGGTTGGCACGGTGGCGGGCAGAAAACTTCCATTGTCCACCGCTCCTAATCGAGACGGTTGCAGTCCGGAGGCGAGTGCAATGCGTGACGGGGCACAGACCGGGGCATTCACCGTGCAGTTCGGAAAACTGACTCCTGCTTCTGCCAACCGTCGCAAATTCGGCGTATTGAGGGCAGCAGGCGCATTTTCAGCAGTTTCGAGATAGTCATACCGGTGCTGGTCGGACATGATAAAGAGAACATTCGGTCTATCGGTTTTTCGATTCATTGAATTATTATTCCATATCTATGTTCCCAAAGTAGGAACGATGTATTCAGGGAATTTATAGCGGCGGGATCCCTAACTGTTTACAGATTTCTGCAGCAAGTTGATTATCAACCTCGGAATGGCGAGGGATAGGGGTTTTAGTGTTCATGACCGGATTTCCCCATATAGCGTGTTTTCTCCCTTCACGGATCAAAAAACAACCATGCCTCCTGAGATGTCTAATCAACGTTCTTCGTTTCATAGTTGAATTGTGACTGCTTGATACCCATTCTCAGCAAGGCTGATGGCCTCCTTTTGGTTGATTTCCAGTATCTCCCCGAGGGTGGTTTTTAGTGTGTCCAATAACTCGTCCCGCGTTTTTTCTTGACAATTCACGCTGGGAATTTCTTGGATTCGTCCGACCCACCATTTTCCGCGTTGTTGAATAAGGGCAGTGTAGGTGTGTGTCATGAGATTCTCCTTTTTCTCTTGTTTAAGATATTATACATAGTAACACACATATTCTCAATTAAAAACCATCATCAATTAGTGCCGCATGTCCCTAAAACGTTCCCGATTTCTTGCCAAAATTTGCGGCGTGTGCTATGATGTGTCCATAATTCTCAAAAAGGAGATCCATAATGGCAGTTTTTTTACACACACGAGTTCGCGTCAGTGACCTTGACGGTTCTATCAATTGGTATTGTGATCACTTGGGATTTAAAGTCCTCAGTCGGAGCGATAAATCTCCGGCAGGTAACCAGATTGTACACCTCGAACTTCCGGGGAATGCACATACATTGGAACTAACCTACTCACCGGATTTTGAACTTCAGGTCCAAGAAGACTTGATGCACTTTGCTATCGGTGTCCCTGATATTGTCGAATTTTGCGATGGGTTAGCGAAAGCCGGACTGGAGATTTGGCCTGATGAATGGCGCGATCAATTTACATCCGGCGGCATGAAAATGGCGTTCATTACCGATCCGGATGGTTACGAAGTCGAAATTTTAGAACGGGCAGATGCCGCTGGCGATCCGCTCGACGTGCTTGACGAATCTTAGATAGGACTTACACATTTTCTCTTAAAGTCCCCCTGATAAGGGGGATTTAGGGGGTTAAATAACTGAAATAGCGATTTTTACTGAAATATATTGCTTTTGGATGCAATTTGCGTGAGTCTCTGTTACACATAAGGCCAGAACTGGTTCCACGCCGTCAGCCAATCTTTCGCTCGGCTTTCAACGGTAACAGGTCCCGTTATCTCAACCCCTTGTCGTCCTTTGAATTCTGCGAGTTTATCGACGCTTCCAAGTTCGATTTTGATTGTCGTTGGGGTGTCAGGGACGTAAGGCTTAACGCGCGATAAATCTGTGAGTGCATCTCTCGCTGCCTCCTCGATTAATTGACGGGCACGAACAGGCGGAAGTTGTCGTGCGCTAAATCGGCTTAACCCTTGTTTAACAGCGACTGTAGGCAGTGCATCGCCGAGGAGTTCTTTGGCTTCTCGGCAGACTGCCGCATCGCCTGTAACAAGCGCGATCGGAACACCATAAGCACCGTTGAGCGCAGCGTTCACGCCAGTTTCACCGACAAGGTCCTCATTGAACCATAGATTCCGATATTGCACACTGGAAATGGTATGGCAGAGGACACCATCAGGCGTGCCATTGCGGGCATGCATACCGATAAGTAAGCACGCATCGCATCCATTTTTCCACATATCCTCGTAACGTCCCCATCCGTGATGTGCCACCCATTCACAATCTGGGTGAATTTTATCAGGGATAAGCGAATTAAAGGTCCAACCTTGTCCTGCACCGTGGCAATCCACAACGACAATTTCTGTCGCGCCAGCGGCTTTCGCACCGCGCACTGCGGCGTTAATCTCTTCTGTATAAAGGTGCCGACCCTCTTCAAACATCGCCGCGCCACCGCTTACCTGATCCCACACGACAATGCCACTAACACCTTCCATATCCGACATGATGAGTACTCGCACTGTTTCGTTTCCTCTTTCTGTTTAGAGTCTGTAAATTTCCTTTCAGTATAAACCTGCACGCCTAAAAACTCAAGTAAAAAAATAAAGTGTAGTCTGTGCAAAATATCCTTTAGAAAATGAGGAATTTGGTTGATTTTTTCTTAGGTAAATGGTTAAAATTATAGCATGAAGAAGAATAACCACGGCGATTTTGATGGTTTCATGGTTAACGTGTTTTTCGATGAGGATGGCGATTATCTCGCGCATCTTGTAGAACTTCCTAACGTCTCAGCTTTCGGAGCGACACCGCCCGAAGCACTGGGAGGAACTAAAAACAGCGTGGGAACTGATGAAGGAATGTTACCGGACGGTGAACCCATTCCAAAAGCACCCTCACGGAATGAATACGAGGACCCCTTCAATGTTCCTGTTGATGCTCAGCTCTATCATTTTCTGACAGGTGAAGCAGCGAAAGCAAGAATGAGTCTTTACACACTCGTGACACAGAAACTGCAGTCAGTGGAGTCTGTTGTTGATAAAAAGTGGAAGCATTTATAGCCTTCCTGTTCCTCAAAAGTCGCTTACCCCCATTTTTTTTGGAGAGTAGTCTGTCGTTGACATTATTAGGTTTGTATGTGAGAAAAGCAGTCATCTTCTGTAAAGTCAGAATGGATCGCCCCTATTGTGTCTCTGGGTGAAAAAGGCAATAAGAAAGTGTTGGTTCCATAAATCCGTGAGAACGCGTTTGATAATAGTAATAACAGAAAAACTTTTTCTGTTATTACTATTATATGCCTTCTGCCAATGTGTAGAGGCAACCTTCTCGTAACTGATAAAAAGCAATCCATAAGCGAGACAGGCAGCCAACCAAAAAACCTCAAGACGGGAGACCTGTGTCGGTTTTTTCAAGACGAGTTTTCCAAATCCGAAGCAGGACTTTATATCTCGGAAACTGTGTTCAATCTGCATGCGGCGTTTGTAGCAGTGATGTATCTGATGTCCAGACAGGCGATTTGAGATCAGATACATCGGGTCTTTGAAGGTTTCCTCGTCTCTGATAATATAAAGCTGGACCGGTATCTGCTCGTGCGCCTGATAAAGGATGTGCGGATACCAGCCATCTTCCAAATCATCAAGTTTCCTCAGACTTGCGTCAAGCGTAATACCGACATGCCTCGGAACACGCATCACGAACACGATATCCCGCACCTTGAGAAACTTGATGACGTACCGCGCACGCGCGAAACCACAATCAAAGACCAGAACAGGACGTTGCTGATGCTTCGACACCACTCCTAAAGCCTCTTGATACACAAACTCACAGAAGTATTGGATGATCTCGTTATGACTTTTATAGATACCGTCGCGGATCTGCTGATCGTTATAGATGAACCAGAACACAGGGAGCGCACGATGCCGAAACGCCACCGCAACCACAAGAGCCTTCCACTCAGCAATGAGTTGCGTCTCATCAACAAGCAAATACAGATGATCGTTGGCAGTCCTGCGACACCAACGCACAACCGACACAAACCACGCTGTCTTGAGCGCATCAATAGGCAAGGGCGTTTCAAGGAAACGCAGAAACCTTTTCTGTTTCGACTTCTCCCGGGCAACAACGATAGGCAAGCGCGACGCAATCTCATTGATCCGAAAGGTTTTGGCAACACTGATCGCAATCAAGACGAACAGCAGATTCCGGGCAGTCGGTTTTTTCAGACCCACAGATTTGAATATTTCTTCAAAACGTGTTATCATAGTTTCTGGATTTACCCGTTCCGGGTATCTCTTTTTCATAAAATACCTCCTTACATGTTTTGTGAAGTCGGTTCACAAACGGTTGCTGTAAGGAGATATTTTATCATAAACCGACTAAGTTTCTCACACTTTTAACAACAAAAACCTTTCACCACAAACCTTCAAAAAAAAATGGGGGCAAGTGACGTTACTCAAAATGCTTGACAATTTTTGTGTTTTTTCTATAATGCGGGTCGTGAATGGCAACCTCACCATTTTAGAGGAGTGCTTTGTCGATGGTGTATCACCGACAAAGCGGCAATGCCATAATCCACCTATGACATCGCTAACCTAAATTGTAAAGAAAATCCGCATATTTTTTAATATTTTAGGTTAGCACTTAACAGGGACGGATTTCCTGACCTCCTTTGCTTTTTTGTTGCTTGCGGGCAATACCACCATCAATTGAATTCAACCCGTACCCGATGCAGACGTGTATCGGAAGAAATAACAGGAGAACTGTTATGTTCGCGAACATTTTTACCAACCGCCTTTTTATAGGGGCGTTAGCAATCTTTATCTTCTGCGTTAGCGGGAGTCTGCTTTACATGCAGCATGTCCAACGGGTCGAAGCCGAAAAACTTGCCGAGACGCAGGCACGCGTTGCGCAATGGAACGAGCGACAGAATCAACAACCGACTGCGGAAGCACCCGTTGTTGAGCAGCCCGCAGAGGTTGGACACTTTCACGAAGATGGCACTTGGCATGCTGCCCCGCGTGAAGAGGTAAACGAAGAAGCGGTTTCTAATAGTGTTAATGTTTATACCCCGTCTGCGGAATCCACTCTGCAGTGGCTACGATCCGGAAAAAGATCGCTACATATTCCAGCGCATCTTTTGGAAGCACAACGTCTTGCATCAGTGGACACCGCCCGATCAAAAGCGGCTTTCCGTGCAGCCCTCCCCGAAGATTCTTTTAGTCACGATTTTGAGGTGGTTGTGAAAGCCTCCATCCGGAAGGGAATGGATATTATAAGTTTACCAGCAGAAGAACGGAGTGATATGGAGACTGCGATCACTCATAACCTAATGACGGCAGCCTTTGATGAGGCAACAGCCCTGAGCGGGATTTTTATAGATACCGGTAATCCTGTCTATAAGGACAGAAGCCATGAGATATATTCGTGGAAAGACCCTTATTATGCTCTTGTTCCGAAACCGAAACTGAATGCGGATCAGTTGTCGCAGCTCCGTAAAGCCGCCGATGAGTTTGATGCTCTCCTTCCGAAGAACCCTCTGGGTGGAGAGCCGTTGCCGAATCCGTACAGAGAACGGCTACAAGAGGAGGAGAACCGATGAAATATATTTTGATGACAACGCTTTTCTTCTTGATTGTGTTTCCGGTTGCTGTGAGGGATGTGTCCGCCGATGTTCCCGACGCACATGCTGAAACGGATATAGATAATGCAAAGTCCGAGCAAGAACGTCATCAGAAGGTTATCAACGAGTATGTGTCTGAAAGGAATCGCTACATCGCACTGGCAAATTCGCTCAAAGGAATGGGTAGCGGTTCATTAGGCTCGCTGCAAACGACCCTGATTTCTTCGTTGTCAACAGCGAACCAGACATCACTTGCCAATACGTTGGCGTTGAGTGTCCGTGCGTTTCTCTCTATTTATGGGAGTTCGAGTCTGTCGAGTGCGGTAGACTCTGCGATTAGCAGTGCGAGTAGTTATCATGGGTCGGCGCAGTATCTCTATAACAATCCAACGCGTCTTGTGGGTTATGATGCAGCGAATTCAGCGATAGAGGCGTGGAATAAGGGCGGTCAAGCGACCGATCACTATAATAGGTATCATTCCTCGCAATCGAAAAATGCTCCGAGTGCGCCGGTCGGACCTGGTAATATAAACTTACCGACGTTTGAGTGTCCAGGTGCGTGTACGAACACGTATAGCACGGTCTACGAGGCGATCAATGCGCACTACGAAAAAGTGCGGGACAGCTGAGGAAGTGTCGCGTTTGCTGAGTTTCACTGAACAACAGGAGATCCTTGCTGCGCGTAGTGTTTCGGACGGTTGTGGTGTTGATTGGTATAGTTGTGATTCTAACCATTCAACGAAAGAAGCATACCATAGGGTTCGGACGTGTGCGAAAGGTGTCTGGCGGACGCGATACACCGACTATACCAACGGCAGTGAACGTTATCGTGCGTATACTTGTGGTGATTCCTTCCGCAATTGCATGCCGCATGTGGATTATCACAGGTCATCGATCTTTAAAGACGCACATAGTGAAACGGATGACACCGTTAGCAGTAGCAGTTCAGGTTGTTCAAACGCGTCCGGTTCTGATTATTGCAATGACGCGGGGACGTGTTCAACAAAATCCGCGCAGGGTGTTCCTGGGACGTGCGGTCACAACTGGTGCTGTTGTGCGGATTATGACAATTCGGGTAGCAGTTCGACAGGTAGCACCCCGCCGAGTAACAACGGTGGCAACACAGGTGGTAGCACCCCGCCGCCAGCATGTGATCATAGTAGTTGTACTCTATATGGCTGCACGATCACGGGGTGTGGGCAAAACTATTGGTCGTGTGAAGATCACGTCGAAGATTTTAGTTGTAGTAACTGTGGCACATCTCTTGCGAGGTGTTCAAATATCTCGTCGGTGCGTTGCTATTCTTGTGATGAGTTGAATTGAGATGTCCGAAACACAACAAACCCTTTTCAACCTCAGACGGCGACCGCACATTGCGCTGTGCAGTCGCCATCTCTGCGTCAGTGGTATTTGGATTGCTGGAGCGTTGGTTTTACTTTTGACTGTCGTGAGTTTTCGCGCGCCCTCGACATCTTCCGCTGTCAATGAGAGAACCGACCCCGAACCGGACCGCGTCCGCCTCGCCAGCCCGAAAGTCTTTGATGTGGAAGCCTTCAAACGCACGATTATAGACAATAACCTGTTCCGTCCACTGGGTTGGAGACCGCCTGTGCCGCGTGAACCCTATCGCTTGATTGGCACGAAACTTGCGACAGATGCCAACACACCGCCACAGGCAATCATAGAATCCATCGCAGGAGAGAAAACATATATCGTGTCCACCGGTGAGACACTGGACACATCGACCGAAGTGGTCTCGATAGAAAGCAAACAGGTAACGCTTTCAAGCAACGGAGAACAAAGAACGTTGCGCCTCAACACGACTGTCACCCTGAACGCGTCGGCTGCCACCCGTTCTCCGAGAAGGACGACCCACACACCGCCTACTGCACCGGTGAACCGCCAACCCACGCCAGCACCGACCGCTGTCTCTGCACCGCAACCCCCTGACCGCCGACCGCCGCTCTCCGACTGGGAGACCCGCGAAGGTCAACCGATACCGATTGGCGATGCACGGCTAAAGAACCCTGCAAAGTGGGAGTTGCGCCGCAGATAGTCGTTTTTGACGCAAACGAATTGCCCTCGCAGTCGTCTAACCGTTCGGACGGGGCGCACTTCGTGGATGATGTCCGCTCCGTCCGAGAAACGCAGCGATACCGCGCTGCATGGTGAAAACTAATAGTCGAACAATGGCAGTCCGTGTCTGGCGCGTGCTGCCATTTTTTCATGTTCATGGTAGATTCAGTGGTTGCGTTGGAGCTTACGGACGCGTCCACCGCGTGCGCGCAACTTCCAAGAATTCTATGACTGAATTCTCTCGGGATCAAGCAATGGTGCTGCAGTGATGCGAGACGACTGCTAATCCCACAAAATTCCACCTGCACCTGCTCTAAACGCAGTGGACATCAACATCGGAAATTGTGTGCAGGTGGAATTATACAAGCGAGACCGCCGATTTCAGTGGTGAAATGTCGCAACCGCTGGACAGGGAACAGACAGAGAACAGAACCGAAAAAGTCTCGCAGAAACTCACCCACAAACTAACCTAAACTACCCCATATTTCCTTCCGAAAGTTCCAATTGTTCCAACAAAGTTCCAATCAAAAACACGCCAAATCCATACCACATCAAGCTTTTCCATTTTTTCGGGAAAAAATATTTTTGACGCGTGAGAGAGGAGGTTTTACTACTGAAAGTATACCAAAGGTTTGATGCCTTCGACTGAATTCTGACTGAATTCTTGACGCAACTCCGAGAAAAAACGTAACGACTGCAGAACCACCGCATCAAGACAGCAAAAGCCTGTCCGCGCCTATACACCATAAGGGTTTTGAATATTTGCTTTTTTTTCAAAAAACGTGACGGGGGTGGTTATCTTTAGTGTTGATGTGACTGAATTCTTTCACGGACTTCTTTAGGTTCGGAGGCGATAAAGGTTGTATGCACCTTTCTCGGCTTTGCCGTCTTCGACGAGTTGATCCATCGCCCATTTAAATGTTGCAGGTGCTAAGCCACCCAGTGCTTTTTTGATTTCCGTGCCGGTCGCGGTGTGATCTTCGTTGATATAATTCAAGAATTCAACGATTTTTTCAGGGACGGTCAACTCGGCAGACCGATAGGGGACCTGTGGGTCTGCGTCAGAACTCTCGACAGACGCGACTGAATTCTCTGTTTGGGGCGTGTCGGTGTCGTTTTCTGTGGGTGGCAAATGTTTGGCTTCCACCTGAAACCGCATCTGTAGCACGCCCCGAACGTCGATGGCTTCTATACGAAACGAGACCCCACAATCGGAACAAAACGTCGGCTGATTCAACAGAGACGCTCAATGCACGGATCGACCGGAGTCGTGTATCTCTCACAGAACGGGCAGCCTTTCTCTCGTGCGATATATTCGGGTTGCTGATGGTCGAACAGGGGACGATTCCGCTCCAGCGGAGACACGGCAAAATGCATCTCTTTATAGCGGGGTGCGTCCATAGGCACTGCGAGGTATCCCGGATACCAATACATAGACAAAGCGAGTTGCCTGTGTGTTCTGCAATAGAGGTACTGCGTGTCTATATCAACGGTGACGGTTTGGTCACAATACGAGCAGGTGACGGTGTCAGCGATGAGAAATGTCCCTCGCGTTCTGCCTGCTTTAATTCTTCTTCGGTGATGACCCCATACGTTTTCAGTTTTGGCATTTGCGTTTTCAAGTCCTTTTGACGGTGAATTTGGAAGTTGAAAATGTGGTCTAACAGGAGTCCTCCGCGCCGTGTGTTCCGGAACCCACGCCAGACGGGCATCTCACTTTTGAAAAAAAGTCTTTTTTCAAAGAGACGGGCAATTTTACCAGTCCTGCGGTGTGCGTTGCCCGCCACATGCTTGCGGTTGACAAACGCGGATCACGTTGTGATTTTTCAGTGATTTCCAGTGCATTATAGCCAAAGAACGAAGTCAATAGATATAAGGGTTTCTCGCCGGTTTGTCCCGCCTCTTTTTTGGCGTTCATCCACCACGTCATTTTTGCTATTTTTTTGTTCAATAGGTCAGTCAAAAGTCCGTCATTTTTTTTCATATTTTTTTTATTTTTTTATAGCATTATTCCATGTCATTCGTGAGAATCCGCGATTTGCGGCGTATTTGAAAAAACACCCCAGCAAAACCCCAAATGCGACCTGCATTCAGACAACAATTGACAAAATATTTGCACACCCACAACAAATCAAAGTTTGACATACGCGCTCTATTGTGATATAATTTTGCTTGTTGAAAATGTTTGAAAATGTGAATCTCAAAACATAAACTATCTAATACACATCTTAATTTGTTGATATGGATGCAATTAAAACAGAAGTCTACAATATTTTAGAGAGCGCAATCCACGCCGCAGTCGATGCCGGCGAACTCGCTATATCCGAAGTACCCACTATTCCGTTTTCACCGACCAAAACGCCTGAACACGGCGACATCGCCACCCCCATTGCGTTAGGACTTGCAAAACAGGCACGGATGGCACCGCGCAACATCGCTGAGATAATTGTTAAACACATAGACCGCGATGCACATGCGATTATCCGCCAAATCGACATCGCTGGTGCGGGTTTCATTAATATCCACCTCTCCGACAACTATCTCTATGACACACTCCACACAATCGCAGCGATGCAGGCGGCATACGGCACTTGCGAGAAAGGTGCCGGAAAGCAAGTCCAAACAGAGTTCGTTAGTGCCAACCCAACAGGTCCCCTTAACATTGTTAGTGGGCGCGCAGCAGCGGTTGGCGACACACTTGTTAACCTCCTAAATGCGATAGGCTATAAGGCAATCCGCGAATTCTATGTCAATGATGCGGGTGGCCAGGTGCAACGGCTCGGTGAATCCATAGATGTCCGCTACCGACAGGCACTTGGTGAAGAGGCGTTGGAAATTCCAGAAGGCGGGTATCAGGGTGAATATATCCGAGAGTTTGCAGGAACGATCGTCGAGACAGACGGTGATAAGCATCTCGGACTTAAAACAGACGAACGGGTAGCACGCTTCCGGGATAAAGGCATCGCACACATCTTAGCACAACAAAAAGCATCTTTAGAACGTTTTGGTGTTAATTTCGATGTCTGGTCAAGTGAAAAGGCAATTCGTGAGAGCAGGAAACCGGAGGAGATCATCCAACTGTTTCAAGAGAAGGAATACCTCTATGAAGCCGAAGGCGCGACATGGTTTCGGATGACAGATTTTGGCGACGATAAGGACTGCGTCGTCATCCGGCAGGACGGTGAATATACCTATTTTGTACCGGATGCCGCCTACCATCGTGATAAGTTTGACAGAGGCTTCACAACAGTCATCGACCTACTTGGACCAGACCATCAGGGACATATTAGCCGCCTCAAAAACTTTGTGAAAGCTCTCGGTTTACCTGATGATTGGCTTGAGATGTCTATCATTCAACAGGTGAATCTTGTGGATGCAGAAGGCAACCGGTTAGATATGTCAAAACGGCGCGGGCAGTTTTATACCCTTGATACACTCATTGACGAACTGGCAGAGACTGTGGGTGAACAATTCGCAGTGGATGTCGCCCGCTACTTTTTTCTCATGCGCGCCAACAACAGCCACCTCGATTTCAATATGGAGTTGGCAATTACACACGCCAGCGAAAACCCTGTTTTCTATATCCAATACGCCCATGCCCGATGCTGTAGCATTTTTGAACAAGGTGCTGAACACGGAATTACACCGAAACCGATTCAAGAAGTCTCCCTAAAACGGCTGAGTGAACCGATGGAACATGAACTGATCCGTAAATTAGCAGAATTCCCATCAATTGTGCTTCTGAGTGCGGAGGCGCGCGAGGCACATCGCATCCCGCATTATCTACATGAACTGTCGGGCATTTTTCATCCCTACTACAATCAACATCGGGTCCTGGATTCGGCAGACATGGAAAAAACGCACGCGCGGCTTATCCTGATACAGAGTGTACAAACGGTGTTGAAAAACGGACTAACGCTTTTAGGCATTTCCGCGCCTGCCTCTATGTAACTAACTGATAACTGATAACTATTACAGGAAAAAATATGGCAAAAGATTATAGACAAATCGATAAGGCACACGTATGGCATCCGTTGTTTCAACATCAACGCCTCGAAGAGACAGCGTTAGCCGTTCTTGAATCAGCACACGGGACAACGGTTGTGGATGTAGAAGGACGCGAGTACTTAGACGCTTACTCGGCACTCTGGAATGTCAATGTCGGTTATGGCAGGCAGGAGATCGCAGATGCAGTCTATGAACAGATACAGAAGCTGCCCTACTATCCACACTCACAGATTAACGTCCCCGCAACGATGTTAGCGGAGCAGCTCGCTGCATGCCTTCCGGGTGATTTGAATCACGTCTATTTTTGTAACAGTGGTTCGGAGGCGAACGAAACCGCGATTAAAATTGCGCGGCAATATGGCAGACAAACCTATCCGGGTGAGAACCGCTACAAGATTATCAGTCGGTATCGTGGATACCACGGGTTTACGTATGGAGCGATGTCGGCAACAGGACAAGCACGCAGACGGAAAGCTTTTGAACCGCTTGTTCCGGGGTTTCCACACGCGCATCCGCCCTACTGCTACCGATGCCCAATCGGTTTAGACGCTTCCACCTGTGGTATTGCGTGCGCCGATGATATTGAACGGATTATTCAAGGAGAAGGTCCCGAAACGGTGATTGCGATCATCGCCGAGCCAATCATCGGTGGCGGCGGTGCGATTGTGCCCCCTGACGAGTATCTCCCAAAACTCCGACAAATCTGTGACGATTACGGTTTACTCCTCATACTTGATGAAGTGATCACCGGATTCGGACGAACTGGCAAGATGTTCGCGTGCGAGCATTGGGACGTACAACCCGATCTCATCACGTTAGCAAAAGGGTTGACAAGTGGGTATTTACCACTCGGTGCCTGTGTGGCTTCAACAAAAGTTTTCAACGCATTCCTCGGAGATACCGATGAGAATCGGGAATTTGCGCAAGTCTGTACTTATGGCGGACATCCGGTCGCTTGTGCTGCAGGGATCGCGAATCTGAAGATTCTCCAAGAAGAACGCCTCTGGGAAAATGCGGAAAAAGTCGGTACCCATCTGCTCTCAAAGTTAGAGACATTGTGCAAATTGCCCATCGTTGGTGATGTGCGCGGTAAAGGGTTGATGATCGGTGTGGAACTCATCGAAACCGACGGTTCACATCTCGCAACAGCGAAAACAAACCAGATTGTCGGACAACTACGAGAAAAGGGCGTTATCGTTGGGAAAATCGGTCACGCTGTTGAGGAACCGGAAAATATTATTTATATTGCACCGCCGCTTATTCTAACCGAGGTAGAGGCAGATAGGATCTTTGAGACACTACGCCAAGTACTTATCCAAGATGAATTTTAACTGGTGTCGCTTCGCAGCCGCTATTTTGTCGGGGCTGGTAGCAAGGGCGTATTGGAGGGCAGTCGAACACGCACAATCCCGTTGTCCTTCTGGGATTTCAGCGACAGCGGCTCGGACGGTCTTTTTGGAAGCCTCAACATTAAAACGGACATTCTCAAGAATCATCTCGGTTGTCACGTTATCATGTTCGGAGTGCCAACAATCGTAATCGGTAGAACATGCGAGGACAGCGTAACAGATTTCGGCCTCGCGAGCGAGTTTGGCTTCAGGCGCGGCGGTCATACCAATGATGTCAAATCCGAAGTGCCGATAAAGTTCAGACTCCGCCTGCGTTGAAAACGCTGGTCCTTCCATACAGATGTAAGTGCCGCCGTTATGGACAATGGTCCCGGCTGCTGTAGCTGCTGTAGACAGAAAGGCACTCAGTTGTGAGCAGAAAGGATGTGCAAGGCTGACGTGGGCAGCAATACCGTCACCGAAAAAGGTGGACTTTCGGTCCTTGGTGTGGTCGTAGAGTTGATCGGGTACAACAAAATGGCGAGGTTCAATATCTTGTCGTAGACTCCCGACTGCACTGACGGAGATAAGCCACTCGACACCTAACGATTTTAGAGCATAGATATTGGCACGGACATTAATATCAGAGGGCAATAATCGGTGCCCAACACCGTGCCGCGGTAGAAAAACAACGGGCTTACCATCAAGGTTGCCCAGAATCAGAGCATCGCTCGGTTTACCGAACGGGGTTTCGACCTCAATTTCTTCGATATCCGTCAAGCCTTCCATCTGATAAAAACCGCTGCCGCCAATGATTCCGATACGCATTTTTTATCCTTTCACAAGATGCGAACTGAGATTGTTTTGCCAAACAGGCGAGTTTGCATCAATTTCGACACAGGGACCGCGAGGGTAAACGGGGCCTTTCGTCATTAGAATTAGGAATAGTTATCAATTATTAAAAAAGTATTTGACAACTCACCAACTATTATAATAAAATAAACATTACAATTAACGAGACACCATTGATTGGTGTGCTTACAAAGCGCACCGACCATCAGGTGTCTACATCTTTTTACATTTCTCAATAATCTAATATGGCATTGTTGCACTGTGGTAATTTAACACTTGAAGGAAAATCGAGTTCCGCCGTTGCTACTTACGTTCGCGTAAAAGAGCTAGATCTCGTTTTCGATTTAGGCAGATGCCCGATGAATTTTATCGGGATCGGCAACGTCTTCATTTCGCACTTTCATCTGGATCACTATTTTGGATTGCCTATCTATATAAGTCAACGTTGGCTTTCTGGCATACCGCCGGGGAATATCTATGTTCCGTGGAAAGGTTCTAAACAACTGATGCACATCCTCGATAGGATCTCCGCTTTGGATACAGGCAGAGGTTGGGCGTATCAAATCACGCCGGTTCGGGCAGGTGAAGCGATTCCGTTTCGGCAGAATTTAGTGGCACACATTTTACCCGGCAACCACAGTGTCCCCGCTGTCTCTTATTTAATTTGTGAGGTTCGGAAGAAACTGAAGCCGGAGTTTCAGCATTTGTCAGGACCGGACATCGTGGAATTGAAACGATCCGGTATCGAGGTCACGACGGAGGTGCAATTGCCGTTAGTCGCGTATCTTGGAGATACACGGAGTATCCCGATTGATGCGCATCCGTTGCTGAAGCAGTGCAAAGTGCTAATTTGTGAATGCACGTTTATCCTACCGGAACATCGGACCCGTGCCAAGAAGACGATGCATTTACACCTTGAGATGTTACCTTCGATGTTAGCGGATATTGAGAGCGAACATATTGTTTTGACGCATTTTTCCCGTCGTTACACACCTGAACTCATCCGACAAAAAGTTTATAACTATCTACCACCCGAAGAACGTGCCCGCGTCCACTTGTTTATCTAATCCCGAAGCATCAGACTCTGCTGAGACTTGCTGCACATGTGCGTCTGCTCGTTCCATGTAAAGCTGCGTTGTCAGACTTGCCCAGATAGGGGTTAATATAGCATGTACCAGTGTGTGTACACTAACGATCGCCCCTATTGTCCAAAAATTGGGCGTACCCTCTAAAGTCATTTTTCCATAACCACCGACAAGGAGACTAACTAACCTGGCCGGTTGCAATACTTCACGCATAGGGATAAGCTCAGGAACGGCAAAAGAGAGAAGCACCAGCGTTAAACCGAGTAGGAGGGAAGTCAACACCGTAGATCCCCAAATAAGCAGCAGATATATTCCGAGAAACTTCCACCAAGTGCTACCGCGTACCAATTCACTGCTTCGCCGAAGCGCACCAATTGCGGACAGATTCTCAACAATAATCCCTTGGTTGTAGAAACTCCATTTTACAGTGAAATATGCAGAGAGAACGAACCAAGCAGCAATAATACACGCAAACACGAAAACGAAGGTGGGCGCATTAGACTGAACGAGCTCTTGAAAAAAGAATTCAAAAGCAAGGAAACCGAAGATTATCGGAACACCAAAGAAAAGCATCCCGATGAAAAAAGCGGCACCTAAAATCGGAACTGTTTTACGGAGGGTCTGTTGCCAAACTGCTTTGAAAGTCGAGTCCATGCCGTTACGGTGCTGCACTATGGCGAAGACGAGAGGACACATCGCCAGCCACAGCAAACCGATATGTGTAGATGAAAAGCCAAAATGCACTCCCCATACAGTGCCTACTGGTTGTGTTGATTGAGAGGATGATGTGTAAGCAGAAAAACCGCTATTTGTACTTATCGTCCATTGCCCTTCGGAAAACATTAATTTGGGCAATAGAAATATCCCTATATAGAACAAGAAGTTGACGATAATTAGGGGTAACATCACTTGCCAAAATAGACCGAGGTTGTTTCGATAATCTCTCGATATCCTCGACACAAGCCTTGGATGCCGTTGAGGCATAGTAACAGCGTCACCCGTGCCTTCCATGTTTTGCATGCTTCCACTTCTTTATAAGTGACAGGGACCTCGCCCTATTACGTTGGTTAACGAGTTAACGAGAGCACTTGATTTTGCCCCACGTCGTTGTTAGTTTATTTACAGCATCAACGGCGAGTCCTTGCGTCGCGAGTTTCATGATTTCATCTTCAGACAACGCTCGGTCAAAGATCATCACCTCGTCAATAATACCCTTGAAAAAGCGGTTGCCGCCACAACAGTCAACCCAGCCGATATTTAGCACGCCGATCTCTTGTTCCACATGCGGAATATCGTTGATGCCTTTCTCCAAACCGTCGGCATCGCTATAGATATAAAGTGTGGCATGCTTCGGTTCAATCGCCATCGCCGCGAGTGCCCATTCTTCCATCGGAATCTCTGGTCCACCATCCCATCGCCATGTTTCAGCGGAATTATTATTCCAGACATAATGGAGGAAATCATTGTCTCCGAAGATGAGTTCCGTCGCGGTTGGCGTTCGAGATCCAACGATCCCTGCCCACGCGGAGGCTTTCCACCCATTAATCCATGCAGCATAAGTCGTCGTTTCAGTGATAACTTTGTATTTGGGGATATGGATTTTCTGCGAACCGACATCTAATTCGACACCTTTGCCGATACGCGCATTTACCCATTTGGGGCCTCCGATGACTTCTCCATCGTGTTTACCGATACTATCGGTAGCATCGCCATCAAGGGGCCAATAGTTAATCAGTCCGTCGCGGAGGTCAGCAGCATCAGAGACCCCGAAACACGTAACGAGACAAATCGACAAGAATATACAAAGAAGACTCCGTCCCATACAACAATCGGATGGAGTCTTAGTCTCAAACATTTCAGTAAACATAGTTACCTGTTCACCTTTAAGGTAGGTTTCAAACAAGTCCTTAAAGAAAAGGCGCGATATAGGATAAGGTTGTGTTTGTAGGGACGAGTCCGTATGCCGCGCATCTATGAACGACAGCAAAGTCCGGAGACCTCGCCCTACAGTACACGATCACCATTGTTCTGCTAAAACGACGCAGAGAAACCGAGAGATCGAGACGTGGTTTCCCTGAAATTCAAATTAGCTGCCCATACCCGGATGGGAATTTGCGTCTTGGTCAGATGTTCCAGCTTCCTGTTCTTCGTAGAACATGTATCCATCCTGATCTTGGTCAAGTTCATACTGGCGCACAATTTGCTCGGCTTCGCGAAGGTACGGTGTATCTCCCTTTGTAATGCTCATATAGGCTTTGAAAGCTTCATAAGCAGCTCCGAATTCACGGATGGAACGATAGCAGACCGCCTGCTGGTAAACAGCTTCGTTTCGCCATACAGACTCAGGTGCGTTTTCAAACAGTGCTTCATACGCCTCAATTGCGCGTTCGTAGTCCCCATTCTGCTGAAAGAGTTCTCCGGTCCGGAACAGTGCGTCAGCGGCGGCAAATTTCTTATGTGAAAGGTCACGTGCCAACGTTTTGTAGGCATTAATAGCACGCGGGTAGTTGCGAAGTTTCTGCCAGTTGCTCGCAATCTGTTGAAAATTCTGAACGACTTGGTCACTATATCCCATTACCCACATATCAGCAGGTGTGATTTTCCGTCCAGTTTTTCGGTATTCAACGGCTTTTTTATTCCGAAACTTATCAATCTCATCCTTCAAGAAGTTAATTTCCGTCAGAATCTCTGCTGTCTGCTTTAGGAGCGTCCCGGCTTGCGATGCTTCGTAAGAATCAGGGAATTTCTCAGTAACACCAATGTATGCGGGCCAACCGCCTTGATAGTCGTAAAGCGTATAAAAATAGACGTTACCAACCTGGAATTGCGCCTGCGGTGATTTGGAGTGTTCAGGGAATTCTTCGACCAGACGCTCGTAATTGCGGATGGATTCGGTGTAATTCTCTAAACTTTCATAGGCACGTGCGACCTCGTAGAGTGCTTCTGCAGCAATATTAAAGGTCTCGTCCGTTGGTTCATTATCGTAAATAGCCTTATAGTTTTGGTATTCAGCACGCTTCGTCTTGATGACTTCGCGATTTTTGCGAATATTCGCCGTGCCAGCTTTTGCTTCATTAGCGTAGTAGCCGGTAGGATCCAGGGCGACAATTTCTTGGTAATGCTCAGTCGCTTTATCCCAATCGTAGCGGCGCTTATAGATTCTGGCGATCTGGTAATGTGCGCGTTGTGCGTACTTCCCCTTCGTATCGCGTTCAATAACCTCTAAATAGAGTGCCATCGCTTTATCGTAATGTTCCTGCTGCTTCTGGCGATTCTTCTCCATCTTTTCCGGGTCATCGTCGCGCACTTCGGTAGTTTCTGCCGCGTCAAACGCAGTATCGGCGTTCTGAAGTTTGGCACCGAGCGGAATAATACTAATACCACCGGGTGTGCACCCAACAATCGTCACTGCAAGAAAAACGAATGCAAGGATGAGAAGATAGGCTCGATCTATTCGGAGACCGAAGGCGTATGTAAAACGGTTCATGGTGAGTCCTCCTTAGGAAAATAGAAATATGCCGGTATATTTTCAGCCAGAGAAACCTAACCGGCCGGCATTCCGTTCATCGTTCCCAACATTATACTAAATTCAAAAAAAAAGTCAACGCTTTATTATTTTTTTTATTAATAGGACTTACGCATTTTCTCTTAAAGTCCCCTACCCCCCTGATAAGGGGGGATATGGGGGGTTGGGGATTTAGGGGGTTAAATCAGTAAAATATACCGTTTCCCGATTCAATTTGCGTAAGTCCTGATTAAAATAGAAACACTCAGTTTTCAGGGAGCATCTCCTTGTAGAACTTGTATCCGTCTTCATCCTGATCAAGTTCATACTGGCGTATTTGCTGCTCAGTTTCACGAAGGTAGGGTGTATCACCTTCTGTAATCCTCCTATAGAGTTTAAATCCTTCATAAGCAGCCTCGAATTCACGGATAGAATGATAGCAGACCGCCTGCTGGTAAATGGCTTCGTTTCGCCATACAGACTCACGAGCGAATTCAAACAGCGCGTCATACGCCTCAATCGCACGTTCGTACTCACCGTTCTGCTGAAAGAGTTCTCCGGTTCGGAACAATGCGTCCGCAGCGGCGAATTTCTTATGTGATAGGTCTCTCGCCAAGGTTTTGTAGGCATTAATAGCACGCGGGTAGTTGCGAAGTTTTCGCCAGTTGCTCGCAATCTGTTGAAAATTCTGAACCACTTGGTTGCCATACTCCTCTACCCACATATCAACAGGGGCAATCTTCCGACCATTTTTTTCGTGTTCGACCACTTTCTTATTGCGAAACTTATCAATTTCATCCTTCAGTTCGCTAATTTCCTGTAAAATGTCCCGTGTCTGCTTTAGAAGTGCTCCCGCTTGGGAAGCCTCGTAAGAATCGGGGAATTTCTCAGTGACAGCCACAAAGGCGGGCCATCCACCGAGATAGTCAAAAAGCGTGTAAAAATAGACGTTGCCAACCTGAAATTGTGCTTGTGCTGCTTTGGAGTGTTCAGGGAATTCTGCGACCAGTCGCTCGTAATTGCGGATAGCTTCGGTGTAATTCTCTAAACTTTCACAAGCACGCGCGACTTCATAGAGTGCTTTAGCAGCCATATTAAAGGTCTCATCTGTTGGCGAACTATCATAAATAGCTTTATAGTTTTGGTATTCAGCCCGCTTCGTTTTAATAACTTCGCGGTTCTTCCGGATATTCGCGGTACCCGCTTTTGCTTCTTTCGCGTAATATCCGGTAGGATCTAAAGCGACAATTGCTTGGTAATGCTCGATTGCCTTATCCCAGTTATACTGGCGTTTATAGATTTTGGCGACCTGATAATGCGCACGCTGTGTATATTTCCCTTCTGTATCGCGTTCAATAACCTCCAAATAGAATGCTATCGCTTTATCGTAATGTTCCTGCTGCTTCTGGCGATTCTTCTCCATTTCTTTAGGGTTATCGTCACGCACTTCGGTAGTTTCTGCTTTGTCAAACGCGGTATCAGCATTCTGAAGTTTCGCATTGAGCGGAATAATACTACCTGGTGTGCACCCAATAATCGCCACTGCGAGAAACGCGAGAGCAAGGACGAGAAGATAGACTTGATCCATTCGGAGACCGAAGGCGGATGTGAAACGGTTCATGGTGAGTCCTCCTTAGGGAAATAGAAACATGCCGATATATTTCGGTCAGAGAAACCTAACTGGCAGGTGTTCCGTTCATTGTCCCTGACATTATACTAAATTCAAAAAAAATGTTAACATTTTTTTATTTTTATAGAGGTATTCAGTTTTCAACAGAGCAGTTATCATAGGGCTTACGCATTTCCTTTTAAAGTCCCCCTGATAAAAGGGATTTAGGGGGTTAAAAATACTGAAATTACTGCTTTTTGCGTAAGTCTTATATCAGTTACCAGTTGTCAAGAGAAAAGGAAACGAAAAACTTGACAAACATCTACAAATATGTAAAAATTGAATCTACCTAAAGCGATTGGCATCATAATCGCAGAATGACTTATTTAATATAGATTTGCAGCGTGAAGGTTGATAATAGCACGGAGGTAAACATGCCGAGTTCTGATTACAAAATTGGTGTTGTAGGTGTAGGTAGAATGGGGGCGAATATCGCCCGACATCTCAATGACGAAGGGTTTGAAGTGACTGTTGTGTACGATGTCGCAAGCGAACGCGCGCAAGAACTTGCAACAGAAATTGGTGCAACAGCGGCGGAAGAACTCTCAAAGGTCACGGCACTCGCTGATTATATCATTACCGTAGTTACAGACGACGCGGCGATGCGACAAATCTTCGCCGAAGATGCAGATGATAGCCTGACTCAAGGCGCATCAGGTAAAGTTTTTATTAATTGTGCAACGATTAGTCCACAAGTCCATGTAGACATTGAACAACTCGCGGCGAAGCACGGCGCGGAGAGCCTTGAAGGGTGCATGGCGAGTAGTATTACACAAGCGAGAGAAGGCACGTTATACCTCATGTGCGGCGGCAAAAAAGCGACATTCGATAAAGCACTTCCAATCCTGGAATCAATGAGTGTCTCGCTCCGTTATATCGGCGAAGCTGGACAAGCAGCACAAGTCAAAGCACTCGTCAATATGGTGATGAACATCAATACTGCAGGACTTGCCGAGGGACTCGGCTTGGGTGCGGCACTCGGATTAGACCTTGCGATGTTGCAAGAGGTCTTTGCACAAACTGGGGCGAATTCGCGGGTCTTGGAAACGGATGGAGAGGACATGGAAGCGCGGGACCATGAGTGTTATTTTTCTTCAGCACATGCGTCTAAAGATTCAGGTATTGCGCTCGACTTGGCAAATGCCGAGGGTATTTCTCTACCACTCGCCCAAGCAACGAAGGCGCAGTACGATCGTATGATTGAACTCGGATTGGGTGATTTGGATAAGTCTGGTGTTGCTGAACTTACTTTTCCCGGGCGAGGCACAAAGAACTAAAAATGTACAAGTTCTGAGTTATAATCCCGAATTAACCAGAAACCGGCTCGAAATGAAATGGAGAGCAGAGCGGAGGCTCATAGCTAAAAAACTATGCTCAGAGGGGTAATCCTTGCAGGCGGTCTCGGTACCCGCTTGCATCCACTCACTAAAGTTACCAGTAAACACCTGCTACCAGTCGGCAACGAGCCGATGATTTTTCATAGCGTTAAACAACTCACGACGGCAGGAATTACAGATATTCTTATTGTAACCAATCCCGAATACGTCGGAGCCTTCGTGAGCACCTTGGGAAGTGGAAAAGAGTTTGAATGCGAATTTACCTATCGGGTGCAAGAAGAGGCGAAAGGTATCGCGCATGCGCTTGCGTTGGCGGAAGGGTTTGCCGCCGGTGGTAAAATCGTCGTCTTACTCGGCGATAATATCTTTGAAGCACCTATCCATCACGCCGTTTTCGATTTTCATGCCCAACAAGCCGGCGCACGCGTGATGCTCAAGGCGGTGGAGGACCCAGAGCATTACGGTGTCGCGACTCTGGACGGAAATCGTATTGTCGCGATCGAGGAAAAGCCGAGGCACCCGAAAAGTAATTACGCGGTAGTAGGGGTCTATTTTTACGACGCTTCTGTATTTGACATCATCCGCACCGTTGAACCTTCAGCCCGCGGGGAATATGAGATAACTGATGTCAACAACGCCTATGTGTATCGTGGAGATCTCGAGTATAGTTTTGTGCGCGGAAAGTGGGTTGATGCCGGAACTACCTTTGACTCGCTTACTGAAGCACACCAGATTTTGTTGAATTCCCCGGATTGGCAGTAACGCGCTTACATCCCTTCCTCGGTATCAGGACCTCGAAGGGGATCGTCACAGCATAGAGAGGCAAATGGACGAAAAACCGATTCTATCCATCGTGGTCCCGGTTTACAACGAAGAAGACAACGTCCGCCCACTGTTTGAAAAGATTAAAACGGTATGTGAGGCAATCGGCGATACTTACGAAGTGTTATTTGTGGACGACGGCAGCAAGGACAAAACTTTTACCGTACTTTCAGAACTGAGTGAACAGGCACCACAATTGGCAGTCATCCGATTCCAAAAGAACGCTGGACAGACAGCAGCAATGGCAGCAGGTTTTGAATTCGCGCGAGGCCAACGGATTATCAGTATGGACGGGGATTTGCAAAACGACCCGAGTGATATTCCGAAGCTGCTTGAAAAACTCGACGAAGGCTACGACTTAGTTTGCGGATGGCGCAAAGAGCGGCAGGATAAATTTTTAACGCGGCGTGTTCCTTCTATCGTTGCCAACTGGATCATCGGCAAAGTGACAGGAGTTCCTATCCATGACAATGGATGCTCCCTTAAAGCGTATCGGGCATCGATAATTAAACAGGTGTCGCTCTACGGAGAGATGCACCGATTTATTCCTGCGATGTCTACAGTGGTAGGTGCGCGTATCGCCGAAATTGTCGTCACACATCACCCGCGACGTTTTGGAAAAAGCAAGTACGGGCTTGGAAGAGTATGGCGCGTTATGTTAGATATTATTGCCTTCAAGTTCATAATTTCTGTCTTCACATCGCGCCCGAAATCACAAAAACCGAAAAGACTGTGGCAACGACTATCCAATGTCCTTTTTAACCCGAAGCAGAGAGCTTTTCGTGTTGCTGCGATGCTAAGTCTCCCTTTTTTCATTTTAGGACGCATTTTGTTTGGTAGTGCCAACATCATAGTGGTGAGCTGCTTCAGTTTAGCAGTTGCCTTACTCGGACTTGGGTGGCTGACAGAGCACCAAATTCAACAGGCTAAACAGAAGTTACCTGAGCTGGCGAAACTCGCTCGCTTTTTCATCTTTAGATGTAAGCGGAGACCCGTTCGGCTTTTTGGTCCCATCGGTGTGATGTTGTTGATACTCGGTGGAATTTTACTAATTCCGCAGGTGGGTTTGCTGTCGTCGAAAGTGTTGAACATTGCAGCGTCAGATCTGGGTTCTATTTCTATCGCAACCGGAATTTTGGTGTTCTGCTTTGGACTCTTCGGTGAACTCATAGCGTTTGCGAATGCCAAATGGGTAAAAGACTATACCGTCGAAACATTTTTGAATGCTAACAACGAAGGGATCTGTAGTGAATAGCCTTCCTGAGCGCGAAATCTGGCAAAATTGGCGCAGTGAATTCCCGGTAACTGAAACGTACGTTTATATGAACCATGCCGGGGTCGCGCCGCTATCGCGTCGGGTGCAAGACGCAATGGCAGGATTCATAGAAGATGCCACGCTTTATGGGGCAGTGCATGCTGACGATTGGGCAGAAGTAGCAGAGGCATGCCGTGTGACAGCGGCACGACTCATCAACGCCGATGCCACCGAAATAGCGTTTATGAAGAACACGACGCAAGGAATTCTCATCGCTGCGAACGGTATCGACTGGCAGGCGGGTGACAATGTCGTCACAACGGCGGTCGAGTTCCCAGCGAATGTCTATCCGTGGTGGTGTTTGAAGGAACGCTACGGGGTTAGCACGCGCATGGTGCCGGAACGAGATGGTCGTATCTATATTGAAGATATTGCTGCTGCGATTGATGAACGAACACGTGTTTTAACGATCAGCCATGTGGAATTCGCCTCCGGTTTCCGAAACGACATTAAGGCACTCGGCGAGCTGTGCCGAGAACGCGATATTTGGTTTGTCGTGGACGCTATTCAGAGTCTCGGTGTCGTTGAAGTGGATGTGAAATCTTGTAACGTTGATATCCTCGCCGCTGATGGACATAAATGGTTATTAGCACCGGAAGGCGCGGCGATATTTTACTGTGCCGATGAAAGACGGGAACAATTGATTAACACCAATGTCGGTTGGGCGAGTGTCGTCAATCCGCGCGATTTTCTCAACTACGACTTAACCCAGAAACCGGACGCAACCCGCTTTGAAGAAGGCTCTTACAATAGCGTCGGATTATACGGACTCAAAGCAGCAATCGACTTACTGCATGATGTCGGTATCCCCGCAATTAAAACACGGGTCTTGGAACGCACTGGATGCCTAATAGCAGGATTAGAAGCAAAAGGCTATCGTGTCATCACACCAAAAACAGACACAGATCGAGCAGGGATCGTCATCTTTGAAAGTGAAAGGCATACGCCTGCTGAAATCTACGAAACGCTTTACACTGAAAACATAATTACAGCAGAACGTGGGAGTGGAGTCAGAGTCTCACCCCATTTCTACAACACCCCATCTGAAATTGACCGTTTACTTGAAGTGCTACCGGACCTTTAATGCTGAAGACATCCTTTTTTCTTTCTGGCATTTCAAACCCGTCATCCGCAGCACGTACAAAAATCTAACCAAGGAAAAAAAATTGGAAACTACACATACGGAAGATCACATTCAGACACATATAGCGAGGACAATCTTAACGATCTGCCTATCGCTTATCTTCGGATCCCTGCTGATGCTCAGTGCTTGTACAATGCCGGGTGGCAATCAGAAGATTAGCAAGATCCGTCTCTCCATTCAAAATACGTTGCCCATCCCCCGGAAAAACGTTCCGATTGTGTTGACTGGTGCCCAACTCCGAAAGGTGAACTCTGACTTCTCTTTTAAAGCCTATTCGGTCGTTACTGGAAAACCCCCACGGGAAGTGATGGTCCCAGCACAAGCAGATGACTTGGATTACGATGGAGAACGCGATCAACTCTGCTTCCTGCTAAACTTAGGAGCGGAAGAGACAAAAGAAGTCTCGATCCTTTACGATCCGACTGTCAAAGCGACATTAACACTCGATATCAACAAACAGACGCGAGCGGCGATCTTTCCTGAACTGAACGTAGTGGCAGCAATGGAGTCAAATTTAATCGCGTATCTACTGAAACCGAATGGGGCATTCATCGCCTACGGCAAAAAACGGGTGGCACGCTTCAGTATGGATGCGATGTTCCAAACTGAATTAGACCAAGCTGAATTAGACAGAAGACCGCTTTCACCCGAACTCATACAGCACTTTGAGACGCATGGTATAACCCTCTCCCAACAAGTTCAGGTAGAGACGCAGAAACCGGAGCAACAGTGGCTGTTACGAGACCTTGAGAACCAAGAGACCTACTTTATCCGCAAATCCTACGACAGCGATATTTCTGATCTCGGTCAGGAAACTCCAACAGCAGGACAGTTGAATGTTGTTGAATCAATCGGTTTATCGCTGAACGCGCTGCTCGATCTTGAAACCACTGAAATGGTAGCACTAACCCCGCGTGAAGGTTTAATAGGCTGCGGCGGGATCGCACTATGGGATAAAGAAAAAGCGGAGATGGTGCCACTACCTGCTGAAGGCGACTACGTCCGGATTCTCGCCGATGGTTCGATTCGCTCTGTTGTTCAAAGGATTATCCCCGAGTGGAATGTTAAAGGTGAAATCCGCCGATTCACATCAACTACCTTCATCTATGGAGAAAACCCGTGGATTGAGCATCACATCCATATTGATGGAGACTTACCGACAAATTACGCTATCGCCACAGGTATTCCGGATCTGAAAGGTGGTTATAAAGAGGACAGAGAACAAGGTTGGATATGGAGTTGGGGAACAGATCTAAGTGGCATAGACACGCTCGGTATAGCCCTCATTACCTCCGCCCGTCGCGACACGTATAGCACAAACATATCTGAGAAAACCGACCTTTTGCCAGTTATTCTAACACCTGATGCAGATGGTAGACTCAACTATCGGACGTTCGCTATCTGGGGGGGTGGTATCGACGGCGTTGAGACGGAAACGGAATTCGCACAGCATGTTCAAGATACGGCAACAGCCCTGAAAATTCCGCCACGCATTACGTTCTTACCACCAGAAGAAGAGAAATAATCTCAAGTTGTTGGAGAAAATCATGCTCATCAAGGAAGAATGTCTACAATTAATCGCAAATCAACGGACGGATGAAATCGTTGTCACGACGATGGGAACTACAGTACCGTGGGGCAAAATATCGACACATCCGTTAGACTACGCCTCCGTCGGAAGCGCGATGGGACACGCCGCCGATTTCGCGCTCGGCATCGCGCTTGCCAAACCCGATAAAAGGGTAGTTGTGCTTAACGGGGATGGCAGTATGCTAATGTGTTTAGGCACGTTAGCGACAATTACCGCCTTGAACACACCACCCCCGAACTATCTCCTCTTTGTCTGTGACAACGGCACCTATGAGGTAACGGGCAACCAACCTGTGCCTGATGGTAATGCTGGGTTCAGTTGGTCTATGATTGCGAAAGGTGCCGGTTTTGAACAGGTTTATGAATTTGATGATTCGGACGCGCTTGCAGCCGACCTTCCGAAAATCTGGAATGAAACCGGACCCACTTTCGTGAGCCTGAAGATTGCGCAAGCACACGAGCCACCCCCTGATCGGTGGGGCGGTTTTCCTTACCCATATCTACAAGAATCACTCGCCGAATCTACACATAAACTCAGGCAAGCACTCGCAAGGTAGTAGGCACGCGCCGTCGTGCCGTAATCCACTCACAAGGTAGTAGGCACGCGCCGTCGTGCCGTAACCTATAGGACAATTATGAAAACCACCACAAAATTAGAGACACGACGGATGGGGCGTACGGAGATGCGCCCGAGTGCTCTGGCACTCGGTGCAGCATGGATCTGGCAGAAACCGGATGCTGAAGTCATCGGCGCGATCCGACGCGGTATCGAACTCGGTATTAATTACATCGACACTTATCCCGGGCACGCGGAACACCTCTGGGGAGAGGCACTTTCTGATGGATTGCGAGAGAAAATCTATTTACAAGCCAAAGTAGGCACGCATCCAGAACGACGGAAAGATTTCTCCGCAGATGGCACTCGCTGGAGTGTGACCAACAGTCTCAAAGACCTCCGCACAGATTACCTCGATGCCGTACTTATTCACGACCCGATTGATATGGAGAGCGTATTGGCACCGGGTTGCGCGTTAGATACACTGTTGGAGATGAAGGCGGAGGGTGCTATTCGACACATCGGTGCTGGCGTGCGTTCTCATGAATTCCACAAAGAACTGATCGAAACGGGGCATATCGACATTATCCTTACCTTCTTGGACTATACACTCCTATCACAATCTGTAGCAGAGACAACCTTGCCGTTGGCACGCCAGCACGATGTCGGCATTATCCTTGCGAGTCCCTTAGGTATGGGGAGTTTAACAGGTGCGGAACCGAAAGTTGAAGAGGAACGCCGACGCAATCCTGATGCGGAACCGAAGGCTTACGCGATGTGGAAGTGGTGTCGGGAACGTGGTGTCAATATCCGTCATCTGGCGATGCAGTTTTGTCTCGCTGCACCGATAGACGGCGTTGTTATGTTCGGTCCGGCGGATAAAGCACAAGTAGAGGACGGATATGAAGCAGCAACGGCTGACATTCCAGAAAACATTTGGGAAGCATTTGAGGCGGAATTTGGTGTTAAGCGCGGGATGTAGAGGATATCACACTTTTTGTGCGACCATGCTTGCAAGGATACCGAGAATCTTGTCGCATCGCTCAAGCATATAAGTTTCCATGTCAATGTGGAGTCGCTTGCCTTCCAATTTGAGGAAGAGCCAATTCGTCCCTGTTGTAGTGGCACCATAAACACGTGGAATGTCGTTTTCTTTTTCGGCATTAAAGCGTTGCGCAGCGATCATCTCCGCCACGCACTGTCCGAGGCCTGTTATGAGGTCGTCTTTCTTGGCTTCAACAAGGATAATAACAGGGGACTCCAAATAGTACTGGTTTGGAGATAGACTCACCAAAAAATCACACACACCTGTCAAGTCGTTTTCGGTATCAACATTGAAATCAATACCCGAAAAAAGACTAATACGATGCTCAAAGTGCTCCCGGAGTTCAACGAGGACATCGGCGACTATCATCTCTGACTTCGCCTTTTCTGTACCTATCGCAATGGCTAACGGGACCTTCTTTGCCAACGCCTTGATGAGTTCGGAACTCGGCTCAACCTTCTCTGTTTCGGAAAAGATACCTGCAGACTGAACCATTTCGAGTTGAAACGCTTCTCTCACTGTTTCTAAGGTGAAGTTGCTATAAGCCATGTGTTGAGTCCTCCATATAATCTTAGTATCCACCTTCACATCCTCAAAAAGAGGTGGATACAGAAACAGGATCACACCTTATGCTTTTACACCTGCTGCTAAATCTGACGCGAATTGCTTCACTGCAGCGAGCAATTTCACTTCGTTATCCATATTCTCTTCAATGACATCGACAATAGCACTTCCCACAATCACACCATCAGCGATCTGTACTACTTGTGATGCCTGCTCAGGCGTTGATACACCGAAACCGACACCGATCGGCTTGTTTGTGTGTTTTCGCAGTTTTGTGATCATCGGCGCGATCTCATCTGATAACATAGCCCTTGCGCCTGTTACGCCAGTTACCGAAACACAATAGATAAATCCGGTGCTGACGGATGCGATTAACTGCATCCGTTCCGGTGGGCTTGTCGGTGCGACGAGAAAAATAGTTGAGAGGTTATAGTGAGGCGCGACTTCCAGAAGCCGTTGTGCTTGCTCCGGCGGCAGGTCTGGCACGATGAGACCGTCAACGCCTGCTTCTTGTGCTGCTTTGCAAAATGCGTTCTCCCCCATCCGAAAGATTGGGTTATAGTAACTCATCAAAGCAATAGGGATGTCTGTCTCTGGACGGAGGGATGCCACTATTTCCAAAATCTGCTGGAGTGAGATACTATGCGTGAGGGCGCGTTCGCTTGCGCGTTGGACGGTCGGTCCGTCTGCGATTGGGTCGGAAAAGGGGACACCGAGTTCAATGAGGTCTGCACCTGCTGCCTCAAGCGTGAGAAGGAGTTTAGCGGTCAGTTCAGGGGTCGGGTCGCCAGCGCAGAGGTACGGCATAAACGCGCGGGTACCTCGGTCGCGGAGTTCTTGAAATTTTTGGTCAATTCGATTCATGGGTATGTGTGGGTCTCGGCTTCCTGTTGCGTTTTTTTAATTATACCCTGCACACATCGGATTGTCAAGGAGGGTTTGTTGCTCACCTACCCCCATTTTTTTCTGAAGGTTTGTGGTGAAAGGTTTTTGTTGTTAAAAGTGTGAGAAACTTAGTCGGTTTATGATAAAATATCTCCTTACAGCAACCGTTTGTAAACTGACTTCACAAAACATGTAAGGAGGTATTTTAGGAAAAAGAGATACCCGAAACGGGTAAATCCAGAAACTATGATAACACGTTTTGAAGAAATATTCAAATCTGTGGGTCTGAAAAAACCGACTGCCCGGAATCTGCTGTTCGTCTTGATTGCGATCAGTGTTGCGCAAACATTTCGGATTCATGAGATTGCGTCGCGCTTGCCTGTCATTGTTGCCCGGGAAAAGTCGAAACAGAAAAGGTTTCTGCGTTTCCTTGAAACGCCCTTGCCTATTGATGCGCTTAAGACAGCTTGGTTTGTGTCGGTTGTGAGTTGGTGTTGCAAGGCTGCTAACGAGCATCTGTATTTGCTCGTTGATGAGACGAAACTCATTGCTGGATGGAAGGCACTTGTTGTCGCAATCCGGTTTCGGCATCGTGCGCTCCCTGTGTTCTGGTTCATCTATAAGGATCAGCAGATCCGCGACGGTATCTATAAAAGTCATAACGAGATCATCCAATACTTCTGCGAGTTTGTGTATCAAGAGGCTTTAGGAGTGGTGTCGAAGCATCAGCAACGTCCTGTTCTGGTCTTTGATTGTGGTTTCGCGCGTGCGCGGTACGTCATCAAGTTTCTCAAGGTGCGGGATATCGTGTTCGTGATGCGTGTTCCGAGGCATGTCGGTATTACGCTTGACGCAAGTCTGAAGAAACTTGATGACTTGGAAGATGGCTGGTATCCGCACATCCTTTATCAGACGCACGAGCAGATACCGGTTCAGCTTTATATCATCAGAGACGAGGCTTTCAAGGATCCGATGTATCTGATCTCAAATCGCCTGTCTGGACATCAGATACATCACTGCTACAAACGCCGCATGCAGATTGAACACGGTTTCCGAGATATAAAGTCCTGCTTCGGATTTGGAAAACTCGTCTTGAAAAAACCGACACAGGTCTCCCGTCTTGAGGTCCTTTGGTTGGCTGTCTGTTTGGCCTATGGATTGCTTTTTATCAGTTATGAGAGGGTTGCCTCTACACATTGGCAGAAGGCACATAACAGTAATAACAGAAAAACTTTTTCTGTTATTACTGTTATCAAACGCGTTCTCACGGATTTATGGAACCAACATTTTCTTATTTCCTTTTTCATCCAGAGACACAGCAGAGGCGATCCATTCTGACTTTACAGCAGATGACTGCTTTTCTCACATACAAACCTAACAATATCAACGACAGACTACCCTCCAAAAAAAATGGGGGTAAGTGACTTCTTTCAACAGGAGAAACTCATGGGAACTGACGCACGATTTTAAGTGCTGCGGAAGTCATAGTGAGCATCGCGGCTGGAGCAGTTGGCTCGACTCACAGATTGGTAATTCTGCCTACTTCGTCTATTTCGCGGATCAAGCATTTTTGATGTCAGAGGAAGAATTTCAGAAGGCAAAGGGATCCCAATCGCGGACATCGCTAAGTTTTTTACACGCTCTACTACTGATGTCTGTTAAACGTTTAGGATGACACGTGATGTAATGTCATCTATTTTTCGGCAAGCGAGATGTGAAATATCCCGCGATCTTTGATGGCACTATAGAGTTTATCGTTAATGACAGCGAGCGCAGCAGTTTCACCGAGTGCTTCTGAGGAAACTTGTTTCCATTGATTACGGGTATCCAAGCGGTAGGCTCCGATATCGCTAACACCATAGATCGTAGAACCGTCCACAGCAAATCTATCTATGATCGGACGCGTACCCGCGCTATCGGTTAGTACGCGCCAGTGGGCACCGGTTTCTGAACTCAAGACACCTTCATCTGTTGCGACATAAACTGTTGAACCGCCAAAGGTTATCTCCTTAAAATCGGCAAAATGAAGCGGTAGGCTCGGCGTAACATCTCTCCAGCTGCTCCCTCCATCAAATGACTGAAACAGCTTACCATCGCGTTTGCCGACATAGATGGTTTCTCCCAAAACTGCTGATTTGAGCTCCTTGCTTAAGTCTTCATAAGACTTTTGGCTTCTGTCTGTTAATCCTGTGTTTGTCCATACCGGTTCACCCAGTTTCCACTTAAAAAGCGTACGTTCCTGCTCAGCGTAGAATACATCGTTAGAGACCACGACTATTTTGGCTCCCGCTTTCTCTTTATTTATGGGAGGTGGAACGATTGGGACGATTGAGTGGTGCTCTTTCGCTGTCTCGCTACCTGTCGGTAATTTGCGGCGTAATGCTTTATCATCAAAAGTGGGTATGCTTTGAACCGGACTGCGTCCATTGCGATCTATAGATAAGCGGGAAATTTGTAAGTTGTTAACTATAGGTGAAATAAGATAAAGGTTGTTGTCATCAACCATCAATTTTGAGTGAAAGGTGTTGGAGACAAGCGCGCTGTCCGGTTTTGATGAGTCAGTTGTAATTGTAATCACCTTTCCAACAAACTCATCAGTAATTGAGAGTTTTTTCCAAGATACACCTTCGTCAGTTGATTGATACACCCCATAGCCGGTATGCGCGTATAATCTGTTATTGAACGCAACCAAATCCTTTAACCTTGTTCCTACCATCCCATCTATAAGTAATCGCCACAATTGTCCGCCATCAGTTGTACGATGAATCCCAAAGAGACTCGCTTTGTAAAATGTCGTCTCGTTTACGGCCACAATTGGAAGACTATTGACCATGAACAGGTCCGTATCCCCTGAAAGTTCTGTCCAGGTTTGTCCATTATCTGTTGAACGATATTGGTACTCGGCACTTAACGCAAAGAGCGTTTCACCAGCCGCCCAAACATTTATACCAGAGGGTATCACCCGGTCATCAGATTTATAACTCGGTGTTATTTCCGTCCAAGATGCTCCCAAGTTAGCCGAATGGAAAATCTTGAGCGCATGCGACTCATTTCTTGGCACTTCTTGTTCTACCTCTATTGGTGTGAGTTCCAACAGATGGGGACCTGTCCCAACATAGAGATTATTCTCAGACACCGCCAAGGCGTAGATGGCTCTGGATGTTTCCACTGGCAACTTTTGCCAAGTGCCTGAATCGAGACGATAGAGCCCGCGCGCTGTGCCAGCAAACACTGTTTTTCCAACAGCAGCGACTGTGGAAATCGTTTTGTTTGCTAATCCGTCATTACATAGGTTCCATTGTGTCCCGCCGTCTGTAGATTGATAAATCCCTTCATCTCTAAGGGCAAGATACATCGTCCGACGTGCTTTCGGGCTGCGCGCGTGTGCTTCATCAATGATGATGAAACCGACAGCGTGTCCCTTTGGTCTGGGACCAATCATCCGCCAGGTTTCACCGCTATCACCTGAAGTAAATATTTCATCGGTGGATACTATGTAAAGGGTACCACCCTGCTCTGCCATCGGCATCAGAGATTCACCAATTGGAATATCCGTGTTGATGCGTGTCCACGCCGTCGCATCTGTTCTTAATCTGTATATGCCTGTCGGGGCAACAGCATAGACGGCCCCTTCAGATGTAGCGAAAATATCGCGGACGTGCCCGCCCGGGGGCGCGCTTCCCTGCGTCCACTGCGAAGTCGAAAACTTGGCAGAATTCTCCAGTGTAGCAGATGCTGTCGTCGTTGTGGAGACTTGTGTGCCGGTCCCCCTGTCTTTATCTGCGGAAGCCGCCCGACCTACCCGATTTTGTACAGTTGGTTTCGCCGCGATATCGAGAATGATAGGTGTGTCAATGATTTCAATCGTTGGTTCAGATTGTGCTTCAAAACTGTACGGCTTCTGAAAACGAGCAAGATACGCGTTGCTTGCACCGAGCAGCAATATAACCAAAACGGCAGCAGTTCCAACAGCCGCCCACGGCAACAAAGGTTTGCCAACCGGAGGCGATATCGGTTTCATATTAGCCACTTCCTGCATGATACGCTCAGTTATTTGGGCAGGGAATGGGATACCCCCGAGTGTTTCGCTAACTAACAGTTCTTCCTGCCGTTCCTGTAAACGATCGCGTCCGCGGTGAAGTCGACTTTTAACTGTGTTGACTGACACACCTAAGAATTTTCCAATTTCCTTCGCCGTCATTTCTCCAAGATAAAAGAGTGTCACCACCGTACGTTCGCTCTCCGGCAGCTTTGCCAAAAGTTTTTTGACGAGTTCATGGCGATCCTCAGTGATCTGTGTCTGCCGTTGTTCAAATAGGTGACGCGTATAAGAGAGTTTCTCAATTTCTTCTATAGGTGTGGCTTCCAGTGATTGCATCACAGATTTATTTTTTTCGCGCCATTTAGAACAAAGCCGATTCGCAATGACATAAATCCAGCCCGCAAACTGGTTCGGATTTTTTAGCTGCGCGAGGTGCTTGTATACCTTGAGGAAAGTGTCTTGGGTAATCTCTTCAGCAATGTGAAAGTCACCGACCTTTCGCCACGCAAGCGCGTGAATACTCTTTTGATGCTTTCGGACTAAAATACTGAATGCTTCATCGTTGCCTGATAAAATTCTACGAATCAGTTGAACATCGTTTTCTTTTTCCATCAGAATACTCCATGATTATATTCCGCCGAGTTTAGACTGACACAGCGGTAAATAGACAAGTTCTCTCAATATCAAGTCACTTTCCTATTGGAAAGTATACCAAACACAACAGTAAAATGAAACCCATAAATTTGAAACCCTGTTTCGTCCGTCTATAATTATTAAAGATACGATTTTGAGGCGGAAAGGGTGCATAATCTAAAAAATAGGACTTACGCAATTTTCTTACGAATAGCGATTATCATGCGCCGCTGGCAAGGTGTTTTTGCTTGGGTGTTCCCCTTGAAACCTCGCCAGCGATGAAGCTGCGTAAGTCCCGCTAATTTGGCTCCTGAGGAGGCATTGGTTCTTTAAGGCGTTCTAAAGCCTCTTGTATACGTTTGAGTTGTACCCTCACATCTTCAAGTTGTTTCTTAACACTCTCAAGTTGGACTTGAACATGTTTAAGCCGCTGCGGATTGGACTGTTTCTTTGCCCGGTCAAGTTGTTTCTCAGAGCGTTCAATCTGTTCCTTGATACGTTCAACTCGTTTTGAGGCTTCCCGAATTTCCTTCTGATGCTTCTTTTTTACTAACTTATCGATATAAGCGACTTTATAAGCTTCTTGATCATCCGTTAAAGGCATGCCAAGAAACCCGATTTTCCGTAAATCCGGATTGTCCTCCAAAAATGCTAAAGTATGTCGCTTTGACAGGTAGATCCTGTAATCGTCGAAATCCTCTATAGTGATACCTCTCTGCAAAAGCATGTGGAGCCACTCTACGCGTGAATGTCTCGCGTCTATTTCACCGCTAATTGCAAGCTCACTCCTATAAACGACACCATCCCCAAAGATTGCCGTCACCTTTACCTTTGAAAACCTTTGGTTGTACGCGGCATCAAAGGCGTTCATCAATCCCTTCACAGTTTGCGGTCCGTCATATTCTACAGGGGTGGTATCTGGTGCTGGGGACCTGCCTTCTATTGATTCTGTGAAGGAAGTGATTGTTTGTGAATTTGCTTGGAACCCAAAAACGGTGGTGATACTTAAGGCTGCCAAAATCAAGAATATTCGCGTGAGGTTTCTATGTTTCATTTTCATTTATCTCCTTGGTTAGCGTTGCGTTCATGTAGACTGGTAAGGGTAATTTGTAAAACATGTACTTATGCGATCCATACTTGTCTTATGATACCCAAGGCTATTTAGTTTTCCGATTTGATTTTGATAGGACTTACGCATTTCTTCTTAAAGTCCAGCTGATAAGGGGGGTTTAGGGGGTTAAAAATACTGAAATTACTGCTTTTTGCGTAAGTCCTGTAATTCTTAAACCCACTAAAATTTCCTTTTTTACGGGCCATCCGCAAAATCTTTCTAAAACCGCTTCAAGTTTCCCCATGTTGTCGCGAGTTTGCCTTGGGATGTTACGGCGAATCCACCGCTGTTTGGAATACTATCACCGGTCACAGTAATATTATCAAAACGCGCCGTATAATTCGAGAGACCGAAGCCTACACCACCCGTCAGAAAGTCTGGAAAACCATCAAAAGCTTGAACCTCCGCAAGAATTAGAAGTTTCGTAGGTTCCATAACCTGTTTCCCATCAATCCAGAAAGTGACGATATTTCCTTGAACGCTTAACTTTAGATGCGCCCACTTATCCAATCTTAGAAGCGGGTGCGCTGCGCGGTGAAGGCTTATAAAATCTATCCCGCGCCAATCACCATAGTCACAACTTATGCGTGTGCCAGGGACCGCTTTTCCGTCAATTAACTCCACCCGATCGTCAATGTTACAGGAAACCACCCAAGTGCCGCTAACCCGTGCAGCAATCACTATAGTGCCAACACCGTGTTTTGTAAGCGGTTTGACATCAAATTCAATAGTATAGTTTTCCCATGTATTATCTCCAGTTATGAGTAGACGCCGAAATAGTTCACGGCTTACGGCGTGAAGCTCATTATTGATAACCTCCCAAGAACCAGGGGCTTTATTCAAGTGGACGAGTTCCTTCCACGCCTCCAGATCATCATCACTAAAGGTTTCTATAAATGTCCCCGCCGAGGCAGAGAAAGACAAGAAACAGAGTAGTGTTACAATGCACGTGAATCTCACCGAAAACTCCTTTCACCAATAAATTTGTGTAAGTCCTGTTTGATTTCCCTAACAGTTTGTTGCGTCAAATATCGGAGCGGAAGAATTTCAGGAATGCCACGGTTGTCAATACCACAGCAAAGAAGCAGAGCAGCATCACATCCACTGCCGATTGACGGAGCGTTTCTCCTAAAGTCGTTATCTCCACAGATGGTGGTTGTGTAATTTTGACGGGGTTGTCTTGCCTGCTATACGTATAATCTATAATTTTACTGAATAAATCTGTATAGAGCATCTCATAATAGTTATCGCCCGTTTGAAAATAGGCACCTCTTTTTGCCTCTCCGGTCTGTGTCAAGTTTGTAGTGATATAAATTAAAGAAGATGTCGGTGTGAGTCGAGAAAGCATCTGCCCCACCTGTTCTTGCCGTTCAATTTCACGTTTATAATTCCGATCCAATGTGTTAGAATGGTTCAGGAATTTCGATCTATATTCCGCTTCAAAGAGTTTCATACGTTCAGTAATTTTTTTGGAAACCTCCCCACCTATGTGTCTGTGTCCCTTCTCATTGGGGGGGATTTCCATGATCATTTTATTTTGTTCCTCTTTGAGTGCTGCGTTGAAATCGTCTCGCATGGCTGTTTTTTCCATATAGACACTCTGTGAAGTCCGCGCTGGTGCGATAAATTTGGCAGCGAGGAACCCAACGCGTGGTGTAATCAATACTGCAAACACCCAGACAGTAAAGGCGATGATGAGTGCCGTTTTAGAATTGTCTAAGTAGGTAGAAATCACTGTGCCGATTGCAAAAAAGACACCAATATAGAGCAATGAGATGATGGATAAACCGAGGACTCTCGGAAAAATTTCAGGTTCACCGAGAGGGAAGCCTTGCCAGACAAGTATCAGTAATCCGAATAGCAACGACACCAAGAACGGAACGACAAACACCACATATCCGCCAATCAATTTGCTCCATAAAAATAGGTCGCGCGGTAGGGAATTAGCTAAGGTAATCCGAAGAGTGCCCGCTTCTCGTTCACCGGCGACCGCATCGAACGTAAACAGTAACGCGAGTAGACTGAAGACGGTACCAACGACGAACAGAAAATCGAGATGCCCTAACATATAAGAGAGAGAGGACACCAGAGCCGGTGCGCCCTGTGTAACCCCATTGCGGGTCATACCGAGATAACTCGGCAAGGCATCTGCTAATCCATTTGCGAAGACACTCAAAGCGGTCGGTTTGAGGATGAGTTTGGAAACTTCCAGTTCTGGATCCAGTGACATCCCTGGGTTCATCGTGGTTTCTTCAATGTTCGCGAGTTTAACGGCTTGTTGGTAATCTACTAAATTCTGGCGATAATTTCGGTAATTTATAGAAAGCGTCAGCGGGACGAGAAGGAGGCACATCACAAGGAGCGCGACGAAACGGACACTCAGAATATGATGCATAATCTCTTTTTGAATTAACGTCATTAACATGTTAAACTCCCTTAATAGTTTTCAGTATTGCGCGTTGCGTAAGTCCTGTATAATTATTAATGATCCGATTTGAAAGTGGAAAAGGTGCATAAAGTGAAAAATTTATTCGCGTTGCATAAGTCCCGTATAATTATTAATGATCCGATTTGAAAGTGGAAAAGATGCATAAAGTGAAAAATTTGGGGCTACGAATAGCGATTATCATGCGCCGCTGGCGAGGTGTTTTGCTTGGGTGTTTCCCCTTGAAACCTCGCCAGCGATGAAGCTACGTAAGTCCCGCTAATTTGGCTCCTGAGGAGGAGGCGGTTCTTTGACGCGTTCTAAAGCTGCTTGTACACGCGTAATCTGTTTCCTTGCGTGTTCAAGGTTTTTCTTACTGTGTTCGATCTGCACCTTGGCGCGTTCGACTTGTTCCTTACTGCGTTCAATGGTACTTTCAATCTCCACTTTGGTGCCTTCAATCTCCGCTTTGGTGCCTTCAATTTCTACCAACTTGTCGATGTAAGCCGCTTTATAGGTTTCCCAGTCATCCGTCGGTGGAATATCAAGAACGCCTGATTGCCACAGATTCGGATTGTCTTCCAGCAATGCCAAAGCATGCCGCTGTAACAGGGTGGACGCATACTCGTAGAAGCTTCCTATGATGATGCCTCTCTCCAAAAGCAGCTGAAGCCACTCCGCCCGTGGATACCTTGCATCTATCTCACTTATTGTAAGGTTACTGCTATAACTTTCGGTTTCTATACCATTGCCCTTACGCGATAGACTGACTGCGGTTTTTGCGTGTCCCTTGTTGTAATCCGCATCTAACGCTTTCATCAGTTCTTGGGAATTTTGGGAACCGGTATATTTCTTGTCACTGGACCGCATACTCGGTGATATAATTTCAAGTTCAGTGGTTGTCATTGAAGATGTACCGGATACCGAATGTACACAGAACCGCATACTCAAAGTACTTTCCATTCTTAGTATCTCCTTTTAATTCAGAGGCGTTCTGTTGCCTCGTGTTTGAAGTTTAACCTTTGAACAATATTCGCCAAAATAGGCGAGGTGTTTGCGTAACGCAATGAACGTTGCTGATAATTCGGCTTCATTAGTATGTCGTGTCGTACTTCGCGTCAAATATCGGAACGGAAGAATTTTAGAAACGCTGCGGTTGTCAACACCACCGCAAAGAAGCATAGGAAGAGCACATCCACCAGTGAGTGCCTTAACGTTTCATCTAAAGAAGGGACTGCTATAGCGGGTGGCTGCGCAATTGTGTCAAGATCATCCGGATGGTAACTTCTTACGGAAGCGTGATCTACTATTTTACTGAACAGATCCGCGTGAAGTGCGCCATAATAACGATCCGCTGCTTCAAAGTAGTTGTGTTTTTTAAGCTTTCCGGTCTGTGTCAAGTTCGTGGTGAGATAAATTAAGGAAGAGGTCGGTGTGATTCGTGAGAGAGTCTCGCCGACCGCTTCCTGTCGTGCTTTCTCGCGCTGATAGTTTCTATCTATCTGGTGGGTGCGATCCGCGAATTTCTGCTTATATGCGCCTTCAAGCGGTTGTACCCGTTTATCGAACTCCTGTCCTACTGCAAACATCTGTTCATCGGAAGCCTTCGGACGATCTTTCCAGAATTCTTGGTGCATCTCCTTTTTTCTTTCTTCAAGTTCAGCATTGAAATTTTCGCGGAGTGCAGTCTTTTCGAGATAAACGCTCTGCGCGGTTTTTGTGGGTACGATTAATTTCGCCGCGACAAACCCGATGCGTGGCACAATCAGCACAGCGAATACCCAGACAGTGAAGGCGACGATGAGTGCTGTTTTGGCGCTATCTAAATAGGTGGAAATCACCGTGCCAATGGCGAAAAATACACCGATGTAGAGCAGCGCGGCGAGCATCAAACTCATGACGCGTGGGAAAACCTCTGGCTCACCCAGGGGAAACCCTTGCCAGACGATGACGAGTAAACCGAAGAGAAACGCTACCAAAAACGGCACCACGAACACGATGTATCCGCCAATGAGTTTGCTCCATAAAAAGAGGTCGCGTGGGAGAGCGTTCGCTAAATTAATCCGCAATGTGCCGGCTTCTCTTTCCCCAGCAACTGCATCGAAGGTAAACAACAGCGCAAGCAAACTGAAGACGGTGCCGACGACAAACAGAAAATCGAGATGCCCTAAAAGGTGGGCAATAGAATCGGAAACGGTCGCCGGTGGACCTTGGGTAATCCCATTACGCGTCATCCCAAGGTAACTTGGCAGTGCGTCCCCCAATCCATTTGCGAAAACGCTCAAGGGTGTCGGTTTGAGGAAGAGTTTAGAGACTTCCAGCTCCGGTTCGAGTTCCATACTCGGATTTATAATCTTTTCTTCGATGTTTGACAGTTTAACGGATTCTTGGTAATCTAAAAGGTTTTTACGATAGTTTTGATGATTGATAGAGAGGGTCAACGGAACAAGCAATAGACACATCAAAAGGAGCATGACAAACCGGACGCTCAGAATATGATGCATCATCTCTTTTTGAATTAACGTCATTAACATGTTGAACTCCATTAATAGTTTTCAGTCACCAGTGTCCAGTTACCAGTTAAAGAGGGTGTTTCCTATGATTTAATCATAACGGTCTTGTAACTGGAAACTCGTAACTGGTAACTATCTGCCTGATAACTGACAACTTTCGTGTATGGGGCATGTGGCACGCTTTTATAAAATGCGACGTGCCTTATTGCGCGTTGCGTAAGTTCTGTATAATTATTAATGATCCGATTTGAAAATAGAAAAGGTGCATAAAATGAAAAATTTGGGGCATGGAGTAAGGAGGGGGCTATTCCTGATAACAGCATTGTCGATTATGTGCGGGATTATTCATCGACTTTCATCGGTTTTGGCACTTTCCAGAAGACCGTACTTTGTTCTCGTTGTAGTACGATCTTTCGTGAGCTATTAAATTATGAAGGGCGGATTTTGCATCCGCCCTATACGCTTGTCAACTAAATTAGAAGTTCCTACGAACCAAAAACGCAGTTTGTTCCCACAATGTTGTGTCGTCTATTCTTCTGCAAGCGAGATGTGCAATATCCCACGATCTTCAGTAGCACTATAGAGTTTATGGTTAACAATCGTGAGAGCATTAATTTTATCCGGCACTTCTGAAGAGATCTGTTTCCATTGGTTACCGGTATCCAAGCGATAGGCTCCGAGGTCGCCAACACCATAGGTTGTGGAGCTATCCACAGCAAATCTGTCTATGATCGGACGCGTACCCACACTATCGGTTAGCACGCGCCAGTGTACGCCGGTTTCTGAACTCAAGACCCCTTCGTCTGTTGCGACATAAACTGTTGAATCGACAAGGATTATCTCCTTGAAATGGGTAAAGTGAAGGGGTAGGTTTGACGTAACATCTCTCCAGCTGCTCCCGCCATCAAGCGACTGGAATAGTTTACCATCGCGTTTGCCGACGTAGATGGTTTCTCCCAAAACCGCTAATTTGAGATCCTTACTTAAGTCTTCATAAGACAGTTGGCTCATGTCTATTAATCCTGTGTTTGTCCACTGTGGATCACCAAGTCTCCACTTAAAAAGCGTCCGTCCGTATTCAGCATAGAACACATTGTTACAGACTACGACTGTTGTGGCTTTCACGTCCTTTCCATGTAGGTCACGTACAGGAGGGGAAACAGTTGATACGATTGATTGATGCTCTTTTTCAGAATCATCAGAAGTGGGTATATTGCGATCTGTAGATAAGCCGGAAATTCGCAAATTGTTATTTAGAGAATATGAAAGAAGATAAACATTGTTGTTATCAACTATTAATTTTGAATTAAAGGTGTTAGAGATACGGGTTCTGCCCGGTGATGATTCATCTCTAATTGTAGTCACCTTCCCAAAAAACCCCTCGGCAATTGAGAGTTTTTTCCAAGACACACCTTCGTCAGTTGATTGATACACCCCAAAGCCAGTATGCGCGTATAATCTGTTGTTGACGGCAACTAAATCCTTTAACCTTGTTCCCACCATCCCTTCTATAAATGAGTACCACCGTTTTCCACCATCAGTTGTGCGATGAACGCCAAAGGGACCGGCTTCATAAAATGTCGTCTCGTCTACGGCCACAGCTGGCAGACTATGAACCATAAACATATCCGCATCTCCTGGCAGTTCCCTCCAGGTTTGTCCGTTATCTGTTGAACGATAGCGTTTGCTGGCAGTTGACGCAAGGAGCGTTTCACCAACAGCCAAAACCCTCATGCCAAAGGGTATCGCTCGAACGTAAGCGTCAGATTTATAATTGGGTGTTATTTCAGTCCATGACGCTCCCAAGTCAGTTGAGTGGAAAATCTTGAGTGCGTGCGACTCAATTTTTTGTACTTCCTGTGCTACCTCTATTGGCGTGAACCCCAACAGATCGGGTCCCGTCCCAATATAGAGATTATTCTCAGACACCGCCAAGGCGTAAATAGCTCTTGATGTCTCCACCGGCAACTTTTTCCAAGTGCCTGAGTCGAGACGATAGAGCCCGCGCGCTGTACCCGCAAACACTGTTTTTCCAACAGCAGCGACTGTGGAAATCGTTTTGTTTGCTAATCCGTCATTAAATAAGTGCCATCGTGTGCCACCGTCTGTAGATCGATAAATTCCTTCATCTCTGAGGGCAAGATACATCGTAGAACTCTCACCCGTGATAATGAGAACAACGGCGTGTCCCTGTGGTCTGGAACCAATCGCATTCCACGTTTCACCTTTATCACCCGACGTAAGTATTTCATCGGTGGATACTATATAAAGGAGACCACCCTGCTCTGCCATCGGCATCAGAGATTCACCAATTGGAATATCCGTGTTGATGCGTGTCCACGCCGTCGCATCTGTTCTTAATCTGTATATTCCTGAGGGGGTAACACCATAGATGGTTCCTTCGGATGTAGCGAAGATATCGCGTACGTGCCCGCCCGGGGGTGCGCTGCCCTGCGTCCACTGCGAAGTCGAAAACTTGGCGGAGTCCTCCAATGTAGCAGATGTTGTGGGAGTTGTAGAGACTTGTGTGCCAGTGCCGCTGCTTTTACCTGCGGAAGCCGCCCGACCCACTTGATTTCTTACAGCTGGTTTTGCTGTAACATCAAGAATGATAGGTGTGTCAATGATTTCAATGGTAGGTTCGGATTGTGCTTCAAAACTGTACGGCTTCTGAAAACGCGCAAGGTATTGGTTGCTCGCACCGAGCAGCAATATGACCAGGACGGCAGCAGTTCCCAAAGCCGCCCATGGGAGCAACGGTTTGCCAACTGGCGGTGGTACCGGTTTCATATTAGCCACTTCCTGCATGATACGCTCAGTTACTTGGGCGGGGAATGGGATACTTCCGAGTGTTTCGCGGACCAATAGTTCTTCTTGTTGTTCCCGTAAACGCTCGCGTCCCCGGCGAAGTCGACTCTTAATCGTATTTACCGACACACCTAAAAATTTTCCGATTTCCTTCGCTGTCATTTCTCCAAGATAGTAGAGTGTCACCACCGTGCGTTCACTTTCCGGCAGCTGTGCCAGAAGGTTTTTGACGCGTTCATGGCGATCCTCGGCGACCTCTGCCTGCCGTTGGTCGGATGCGTAATGCGTATAAGAAACTTCCTCGATTTCTTCCATAGGTGTGTCTTCTAATGATTGCACCGATAATTTATTTTTTTGGAGCCATTTTAGACAAAGGCGATTGGCAATAACATAAATCCAGCCCGCAAACTGGTTCGGATTTTTCAGCTGCGCGAGGCTTTTGTAGACCTGAAGGAACGTGTCTTGCGTAATTTCTTCAGCAATGTGAAAATCACCGACTTTCCGCCACGCAAGCGCGTGAATACTCTTTTGGTGCTTTCGGACTAAAACACTGAATGCTTCATCGTTGCCTGATAAAATTCTACGAATCAGTTGAACATCGTTTTCTCTTTCCATCGGAGTACTCCGTGATTATTATAATCCGCCGAGTTTAGCCGGACACAGCGGTAAATGGACAAGTTCTCTGAATATCAAGTCCCTTTCCTACCGGAAAGTATACCAAACACAATCGTAAAATGAAACCCTTAAGTTTGCAGCATTGCTTCATCATTCTATAATTAAAGATACGGTTTTGAGGTGGAAAGGGTGCATAATAGACATTATAATGGTTTAATTGTGTGCTTTTTGATCTATTTTTTCGTAAAATCGCGGAGTCCCACTCGTAAAAGACGACCACTACGCGCCTCTCTTCTCCTGTTGTTTAAAGCTGCTTCAGACTTGCCCATGTCACCGCGAGTTTTTTTCTCGGTGTTACCGATAATCCACCCTTATTTGGAATATCGGGACCTGTGATCTTGAGATTGTCAAATCTTGTTGTATAATTTGCCACACCTAACCCAATTCTACCGGTCGGAAACTCAGGAAATCCATGTAGCGGTTCTAAAGCTATGGGGTCCAAAACTTGTTTCCCATTTATTGAGAAGGTCAAGAGCTTTCCGTGAACGCTCAGTTGGAAGGTTGCCCATTTCCGCAACTTCAATAAGCTGTGGGGTTTCTGAGCATAATTCAAAAAGAAGTTTCCACTCAAATTGCCCCCAAAACATTCCACTATTGGTTCGGGGCCCTCGTCACTAATCCCACATACTACGCCCCATGTCCCTTTAATCCGGGCAGCGATCACAATGGTTCCAGGGCCATGTTTTTCGAGGGGTTTAACATCAAATTCGATGTCGTAATCTTGCCAGGTATCTTCTCCAATTGTAAGTAAACGGGTTATTCCGCCATTACTTCCCTGGAGCTGACCATCAATAATTTCCCAGGAACCGGGAACATCGATACCGAACATAACTAATTCTTCCCAGTTGACGAGTTCTCCATCATCAAAAGTGTCCAAAAACGTCCCCGCTTGAGCGGCGAAAATAAAGAGAAGAATACACAACACATTGACCCCTCCCAAACCTAAAGGATTGGGATTCCTTTGACGGAACTCCCAAGTGGTTCTTTTAGGTTATACCACGACGTCCATTTGACGTTCTGCGATACTGGCTTCTCTGACTCCCTTCAGCGTCGCAATCGTCCAGACGTTATCCTTGGGAGCTTGTTCGGGTTTAATCCGAACCGACACGAGTGTAATCTCGCGGTGCGGGTCATCTGGCACACTACGGAAAATCACTTGAACCTTCGTGACCGACCGATACTTCTGGCAAGTATTTCTTGCTTCAGAACTTGAAATCTCAACAAAATCTGAACCTCGCAAGGTTTCAGGAATATCGTATCTTTCAACGTATTCGGATTTTGTGATGTTCGTTTTTAATGGATATTAGCCATAGTCATTCTGTCCTTGTAAGAGGGTGATTGAGACCAGTAGCAAGGTAGCTACTGCTTACACGTCTCAATCAATGACTATGTTAATTATACTACATTTTTGACGAAATGTCAACTCTTTTTTTAACTATAGCCCCATGGTCTAATTCAATAGGGCGGTTCTGTATCCCAAAGCTAAAGCATTGGGTTTTAGAACCGAAAACGTAGATAATAACTGATTTCATTTTGATTTCCTTATTTTAAGCGAGGCTTACGCTAATTCCGCGCTTCTGGTGTTTGCTTAGACAGTAGCCAGAGAAACGTGTGGCGCGTAAGCCTCACAATGTCAATGGAACAGAATAGCCCAAAAGAGTCTATCACCTTGTCCTATAAAGGAGGGAACGAAGACTCTTTCTTTCATTCTACTGTGGTTTCTCAGGAGGCGTTAGTTCCTGAGAAGACGTTGGTTTCTCAGGAGGCGTTGGCTCTTTGAGGTGTTCTAAAGCCTCTTGTGCGCGCGCAATCTGTTTCCTTGCGTGCTCAAGTTGTTCCCTAACATGCTCAAACTGTTGTGAATTCAACTTGTTCTGGGCACGTTCAACGTCCTTCTTACTCTGTTCGATCTGCACCTTGACGCGTTCGACTTGTGCCTTAATGCGTTCAATGGTGCGTTCAACCTCCGCTTTGGTGCGCTCAATCTCTGGCTTTCTGCGTTCAATCTCCGCCTTGGTGCCTTTAATTTCTACCAACATGTCGATGTAAGCCGCTTTATAGGTTTCCCAGTCATCCGTCGGTGGAGTATCAAGAACGCCTAACTCCCACAGATTCGGATTGTCTTCCAGAAATGCCAAAGCATGCCGTTGGGACAAGTTGGACGCATACTCGTAGAGGTTTCCTATGATGATGCCTCTCTCCAAAAGCAGCTGAAGCCACTCTGCTCGTGGATACCTTGCATCTATCTCACTTATTGTAAGGTTACTGCTATAGCTTTCAGTTTCTGTACCGTTGTCCTTGCGCGATAGACTTACTTCGGTTTTTCCGTGTCCCTTATTGTAATCCGCATCTAACGCTTTCATCAGTTCCTGGGCATTTTGGGGACCGGTATATTTTTCAATGACGAGTGGCGTTTTCCAGTCGATTTTAACGTGGAACCGCATACCCGGCGATATAATTTCAAGCGGCGATATAATTATTTTAACGCCGTGTGCATATAAATAGGCACCCCCCGAAAAGATCGCGAATCCCAAAGTGGCCAAGAATGCAAGTCTTAATAGAGTACCTGCATGGTGAAAAGTCCTTTTCATTTTCTTTCTCCTTCAGAGGCGTTATGTTACCTCGTGTTTGAAGTCTAACCTTTGACAATATGCGTCTATATTCTCAAGACGCGTTTTAAATGTTACCGGTAATTCGGCTATCATTAACATACTGAGTCGTACTTGGCATCAAATATCGGAACGGAAGAATTTCAGAAATGCCACGGTTGTCAATATGACCGCAAAGAAGCAGAGCAGTAGAACATCTATCACCGATTGGCTGAATATCTCTCCTAAGGTTGTTGTCGCCAATTGCGGTGGTTGTGTAATTTTGACATTATCTTCTGGGCGATACACTCTGTAAGAAATATGATCTGAAATTTTGCTAAAGAAATCTGCGCGAAGCATCTCATAATAGCGATCACCTGTTTGAAAGTAGTTGCTTCTTTCTGCTTTTCCTGTCTGTGTTAAGTTCGTGGTAAGATAGATTAAGGAAGATGTGGGGGTAATTCGGGAAAACGTCTCACCTAACTGTTCTTGTCGTTCTGTTTCACGTTTATAACCTCGATCTAATTTGTTCGCACGGTTCTGGAATTTCAGTCGATATTCCTCTTCAATAGATTTCATGCGTTCGTCAATTTTTTCCGCAATTTCCGGACCTATAATGCGTGCTCCGTCCTTATTTGGGGGTACCTCCATGAAGAATTTCATCTTTTGATCGTTGAGTTCGGTATCGAAATTATCTCGCATGGCGGTCTTTTCCATATAAACGCTCTGCGAAGTGCGTGTTGGAGAAATGAGCTTCGCAGTAAGAAAACCGATGCGTGGCGTAATTAGCACGGCGAACACCCAGACAGTAAAGGCGACAATAAGAGCCGTTTTGGAATTGTCTAAATAGGTAGAAATCACCGTTCCGATTGCGAAGAACACCGCTATGTAGAGGAGCGAAATAGCAGTCAAACTGAGCACGCGAGGAAAAATATCAGGTTCGCCCAAGGGAAACCCTTGCCAAACAAGCACGAGTAAGCCTAATAGAAAAGATACCAAAAACGGAACCACGAACACAAAGTATCCACCAATCAATTTGCTCCAGAGGAAGAGGTCGCGTGGAAGAGAGTTTGCTAAGTTAATCCGAAGGGTGCCTGCCTCTCTTTCTCCGGCAACGGCATCGAATGTGAATAGTAGCGCAAGGAGACTGAAGACGGTACCTACCACAAATAGGAAGTCGAGATGTCCCAAAAGTTGGGAGAGAGGTGCTGAAAATGTAGATGGCGGTCCCTGTGTGATTCCATTGCGTGTCATGCCAAGGTAGCTGGGGAGTGAGTCCTCCAATCCTTTTGCGAAGACGCTCAAAGGTGTCGGTTTGAGAAAAAGTTTGGAAACTTCAACTTCCGGTTGCGGTGGCTTCTTCGGATTTACTATGGTCTCTTCAATGTTTGCGAGTTTAACGGCTTCTTGATAGTCCACTAAGTTTTGGCGATAATTTCGGTAATTGGTAGAAAGTGTGAGCGGAACGAGAAGGAGACACATTAAAAGAAGCGCGACGAAACGGACGCTCAGAATATGATGCATAACCTCTTTTTGAATCAACGTCATTAACATATTGAACTCCCCTTTAATTCTATATCACGATATGGATGCTCTTTTATTCATTGTCTAAGATCAGATTTTTGTGTAACTCATTTTCGTAAAGTGGTATGTGACACGCTTTTATAATTAATGATCCGATTTGAGAATCGAATGGGTGCATAAAGCAAAAAATTTAGGGCATAGCGATGTGGAGGATGCTATTTTTGATAACAGTATTGCCGATTATACTTTGATAGAACACAACATGTATTGTATACTATAGTATCGGATTAGGTTTTGAAGAAACACCTGCACAAACAACTCACCCGCTATTTGCGGTAAGGTCAACCAAAGGAGGAAGAAATGTTTCTATTTCTTATGAACGTCAAAAAAAAAGTGGCTCTGAGTTTGGTTGCTGTTTTAATCACTGGGTTGGGCGTAGGGATTCCTGTCGCTGCCCGGACAGTTGTCATCGAAGATGGGTTAATCGGATACTGGAGTTTCGATAAAGACACTGTAAAAGGCAAAACGGTAGCGGATATCTGGGGTAACCAAGATGCTGAGATCATAGGGGACCTTCAAATCGTCCCGGGTAAGTTTGGAGAGGCAGTGCAATTGGGGGGTGGCGCGGGTGCCCGTGTCCAAATGACCGATGACATCAAAAAAGCCGAACTCCCTACAGAGGAAATGACTATAGAATTATGGGCGTGGGATGAGCAGTTCATCGAATGGGGTGGTTACGTCGTAGCAGTTCAGGATAACGGTGCTTTTGAAAAAGGGTGGCTGCTCGGCACCCGATGGAAAGCCTTCAGTTTCGCGCTTTCCTCGGAGGATGCTGATGATGGGGATGGTCTCTTAACCTACCTCAACGCCGCCAACGCGTCCGAGATGAATAAATGGTACCATGTCGTCGGAACGTATGACAGTAAGGAGATGAAAATCTACGTAAATGGGAAACTTGAGGGCACTTCGGGTGTCCAGTCGGGGCCGATCAATTACCCGGATCGTATCTTTTTCTCCATCGGTGCGTATAAAGATGACAATGAGGACTTTGTCCACAAAGGGATGCTCGACGAAGTGCGTCTCTATGATCGGGCACTCAGTGAAAAAGAGGTCTTGAACAATATGGAAGCGGAAGGGTTGGCGGTGGAACCTGCTGGGAAACTGAGTCTCACTTGGGGCCAACTCAAGACTGCTGCGAGCAGATAACTCGCGGCGACTTCAAAGGAAAAAAGTAATGCACATCTCTCTCAAGAAGCAAGGGACTTTCGGTGTGTTTGGAACGATTTTGTTGGTCGGTTCTCTATTCTTTGGTTTCACGCTTCAGACTGTTTCCGAGGTTCCAAGTGTGAAACATGTCGTGATCATCGGGTGTGATGGGATGAGTCCCGACGGCATTCAGAAAGCGGAGACACCAAACATGGATGCCCTCATGCAGCGTGGTGCCTATACGATGCACGCCCGCGCCGTGATGCCAACCTCCAGCAGTCCGAATTGGGCTTCAATGCTTATGGGTGCCGGACCCGAACAGCATGGTGTTACGTCCAACGACTGGAGACCCAATAAATTTGCGCTCGCGCCGACGGCAGTGGGGTCCGGTAACATTTTCCCGACGATCTTCAGCGTGCTGCGTGCGCAGCAGCCATCCGCAGTGATTGCCTGTTTCCACGATTGGAGTGGTCTCGGTGTATTGTTTGAACGCGAAGCCTTGGACACCATCGAAGATACAGATGGTCCCGTCAACACCACCGAACGCGCAGTCGCTTATTTCAAGGCAAAGCAGCCTGATTTTACACTTATCCATCTTGATCACATTGATCACGCTGGGCATAAGTACGGTCATGGAACGCCTGAGTATTACAAATCCGTTGAAGAGGCGGATCGGCTCATCGGCGAGACGATTCACGGACTCGAAGCGGCGGGGATGCTGAAGCAAACAGTTCTTATCATTACTTCTGATCACGGTGGTGTCGGAAAAGGTCACGGCGGCGCGACGCTGGCGGAGGTCGAGATCCCGTGGATTATCACTGGTCCCGGAGTTGCACCTGCAAAGGAACTGACGTCTTTCGTGAACATCTACGACACAGCCGCGACAGTCGCTCATATTTTCCGGTTGACCGCACCCGACTGCTGGATCGCTAAGCCGGTGTTGGAGGCGTTTGGGTCGCCATAAATTGTTTGACTTGAAAAAAGGGACGGCTTTTTCCACTTCTTGCTAAAGCGCGGGGATTCTACGCCGAAAGACTTTAATGACATTGAACAGACCTAAGAAAATCCGAACGGGTACACCTTTTGAATTCGGTGAGCATCGTTTTCATTTTGGTGGGGAGATCGTCGAATTAAAAGATTCCTCCTCACTTTTCAATGATCCGGGTGCATTGCACAGAAAAATGCGTGAGGATGGCTATCTCTTTATTCGCGGTTTCCATCCGCGTCAGCACGCGGAGAAAGCCGCACATTGGACATTGCAAGCCATTGCGCAAAGTGGTGGGTTAAAGCCGGATACGCCTGTTAAAGAGGGTATCATCGGCGAAACGAATCAGAATTTTAGTTTCTTTCGACAAACTGAGGTGGCACATGCCAAACCGATTCTTGATGTTGTCGATAGCCAGCGAACGATGCGGTTCTACGAAGAATTCCTCGGTGGTTCCGTCATTACGTTTGACAAACGATGGCTTCGCTGTATGGCGAAGGGTGGGCATAACCATTTTCACTACGATAGCGTTTACGTTGGACGCGGTACACAGAACCGGTACACGATGTGGAGCGCATTGACGGATATCGGTCTGGAAAATGGACCGCTCGTCATCTGCCTCGGTTCGCATCGGCATGACCGGTTAAAGTCAACCTACGGCGCGACCGATATGGACCGCGATTTGACAGAAGCCGTGTTCAGCACCGATCCGCGCGAGATGGTTGAGAAATTCGGATTCACACTGGCAACGACACATTTCCAGCCGGGAGACGTTATTATTTTTGGGCTTTATATGATGCACAGTAGTGCACCAAATCGCTCTGACCGCTATCGTATCAGCATTGATACGCGATACCAACTCGCTCGCGAAGAGAAGGATGACCGCTTCTTTTTTCGCGAAGACGGCAGTTGGCTCGGTAATTTTTACAACAAAGGTGTGAGTTACAAGCCAATAGCGGAACTCCGCCGGGAGTGGGGATTGGATTGATACCATTACTAAGGAGGATTGTATGATTTACAAACAATGGAATTTTGCGGTTTTGATCGTCATCTTGGTTTTTTATGCGATTGGAAACAGTGTAGGCGCAGATTTAACCGCAACTGGCACTGTATTTCTGGATACAAACAGAAACGAAATAAAGGACGACAACGAGAAGGGGTTGCCTGGGGTTCGCGTCTCTAATGGGCAGGATGTTGTGAAAACTGATGCCAACGGGCAATACACGCTCGCAGTCAATGACGACACGATTCTCTTTGTAATTAAGCCCCGTGGGTTTATGACACCGGTTGATGAAAATCGGCTTCCGAAATTTTATTACATTCACAAGCCGCACGGTTCACCGGAGGGACTGAAGTATGCCGGGGTCGCACCGACCGGTCCATTACCGGCATCGATTGATTTTCCGCTCACTGAACAGACTGAGGCTGATACCTTCAAGGTACTTGTTTTCGGGGACACACAACCCAATAATATGCAAGATATTGAGTGGTTAGCACACGACGTAATTGAAGAGGTTATTGGAATTGATGCAGTGTTGGGAATCAGTCTTGGCGATTTGGTGGGTGACAACTTAAACTTATTCCATCCACTTAACGAAGTAATCGCTACCGTTGGGATACCGTGGTACAACGTCTACGGTAACCATGATATGAACCGGCTTGCTACGGATGACCAGTATGCCGATGAGACTTTTGAACGTGTTTATGGTCCGACGTGCTATTCATTTGATTGGGGACCTGTCCATTTCATCAACATCGACAATGTGTACTTTCATCGCGATGAAAAGAACAATCCTCGCTACTTGAGTGAGGTGGGAGAGCGGCAGTTGACGTTCATTCGCAACGACCTTGCTTTTGTGCCAAAAGATCAGCTTGTTGTTATCTCCTTTCATATTCCGTTGACCGAGATGCGCGATGTAAAAAAACTGATGAACCTACTCGGTGATCGACCTCACACGTTGTCCCTGTCAGCGCACACACACATCCAACGCGATGACTTCGTTGGACCGGATCACGGTTGGCATGGGGACGATCCACATCATCACCACAATCACGCAACCACATCAGGCTCTTGGTGGCAGGGCGCACTTGATGAAGTCGGTATCCCGCATACGACGATGCGAGATGGTGCTCCCAACGGATATGGTATCTTCACATTCAGTGGAAACCAATATTCAATTCGGTTTAAGGCTGCCCGTCGTCCAGCGGATTATCAGATGAATATATGGGCACCGTGGGAAGTTACCTCAACTGAAACAGGCAACACAGATATCATCGTTAACGTTTTTGGAGGTACCAAACGCTCAACAGTTGAAATTCGTCTCGGAGAAGATGGGGACTGGAGACCGATGACCTATACACCTCAGAGGGACCCATATTATAAAGCACTCAAGGCACGGGACGATACGAACCAACTTGAGCGGAAACTGCATGTTGCCCTTCGAGAAACAATGAAGTCACAGTTGAAAGAAGACAGCGAATTGCCACAAGTAGGGAAAGGGATTACCGGAATTACAAAATCAACGCACATCTGGCAAGCGCAGCTGCCAGCGGATGTTCCCGAAGGAACGCACGTTATCTACGTCCGTACAACGGATATGTTCGGTCAAACATTCACGGGTCGTCGAATCATCCGAGTGCATTAGTAAGAATATCATGCGGAGACGCTGTGTATCTCACGGGTCTCCGCACAATATTCAAACAGGGTATCCTTTAATGTTTCGGACGACGTAGCACAACCCCGCCTTGTCCAACGACCCACAATGTCCCACCGTCTTTGACGCGTGTGATAGTATACAGGTCATTGTTAACACCGGTATGTTCTTGTTCCCACGTTTCTCCGCCATCTATCGAATGAATGATGGTTCCAGCGGCACCAACAGCGTAGATTTCCTGTTCGGAGAGTGCTAAAATATCGTAAAGCGTTTCCGACATACCGCTCAACTTTGACTCCCAAGTAAATCCGCCATCAGCGGTGGATAGGATAATCCCGGCGCGTCCAACTGCCCATCCTTTTCGTTTGGTGATAAACGATACGCCGTAAAGGTCGTAGCCGGCGTGTGTCTCGTGGAACTTCCAGTATCCACCACCGTTGACGGTTCGCTGGATGACACCATTAGTTCCGACCGCCCAACCGAGGGGTGCAAATTTCATATCAATGCTTGTGAGGGTTTTACCGGTTGAGGTGCGCTGCAGCTGCCAAATCGGACCGCCATCCAAATTATGGACAATCTCTCCATTCTCACCGACAGCCCATCCCTCAGAGAACTTACCAAATGCAACTTCATTTATGGAGAGTGGCGGTGGCTCGCGTTGCGGTAGCTCTTGGTTCTCGTCTGCTGACCAATCCTCTCCATCAGTCGTATAGAGCAAAGTGCCTTCCTTTTCCATCGCCCAACCCCATTTCGGATCAAGACTGATGAAGTGAACATCGACGAGGCGGTCGGTGGTGCCGCTCTCCAAACGTTTCCAATTTTCTCCACCGTTTGCTGTTGACAGCAGAACCCCGTTATCGCCGGCGATCCAACCGTTCTGCTCATTGAGAAACAGCACATCACGGAAGTTATCAAGTTGTTCACCGAGTTGATGCTGCCAAGTTTTTCCGCCATCTGTCGTAGCATAAATCTGACCCGTAGATGCGCCTGATTCGTTGGAACCGCCAATATCAGCCCTGGACAATTCCCTGTCGTGAATCTGTTCACCAGAGACTACCCAACAGTGACCATCACCGAGGAGGTGCGCGTTGGTAATTCGCATTGAGAATCCAAAGGGACGTTCTTCTAACATTCTCTCTGTCCAACTTTTCGCTTCATCGTCTGTGACACCTGCATCAAGCAAGAAATTCATCGCTTCCCAATTCTTACCTTGGTTTTCGGTCATCAGAATTGTCCGTCCCCTATCAATCGCCCACGCCTCAGTGTGATTACGGAATTTCACCGTGTGGAGCTGGATATCAAAATTTGTTCCTTTAATGTCTTGCTCTGCTTTCAAGTCTCGTTTCCAGTTTTCTCCGCCATCTGTGGTGAGAAGTGAGGTTCCATTTTCCATGACCACCCAACCCGACTTGGCATTCAGAAAATGGACACCAATGCAACGCTGATGGGTTGTGGCTTGAATTTGCCAGTAATCACCCCCGTCAATTGTGTGCAGGATAAACCCGCCACTCCGGCGTTGTGGTGCAACTGCCCATCCCTCTTGACTGTTGATAAAATGTAGGTGCGTAATCGGTTGCTGGGTTGTCCCTGTTTGCTGAAGTTTCCAGGTTATACCGCCATCGCTTGTGCGTAGGACTTGCCCTCTATCAGCACCGATCCATCCCTCTTTCGGATTGATGAAGTGGATCGCACGAACATTGCGAAAGTTTTTCAACCCTTCACGGACAACGTGCCACGTCTCGCCCCCGTTTTCTGTTCGCAGCAGTACGCCTTGACCGGTAATCCAGCCGTGGTTTTCACCAATGAAGACAACCCTTTGTAATCTCTCTGTCACACTACTCTGCTGTGACTGCCACGTGGTGCCACCGTCTGTAGTGTGTAAAATGGTGCCACTGTCACCGACTGTCCACCCTTCCTGTGCAGACAGGAAATAGGTATCGGTGAATTTGGCTTGCCAACTCCCTTGACGAACGATCTCCCAGTGGTATTCAATCGCTTCAATCGGTTTCTCATCGGTTTCCATTTCTTGTGCAGGGGGTGGCAACTCGACAATGAACTGCTCCGTGTCCACAGAGTACCGCATCGCGATACCACCTTCACCCACAACGAGGATACCGTCGGGAGAAAGCGAGAAACTATAGAGATCGTTGGACGTGCCGCTCTTCTGTGATTCCCACGTCATGCCCCCATTGATGGTCGTCAAAATGACACCTTCAGCGCCAACAATTAGTCCATGATTCGCATCGGCAAAGTAGACTTTGTTCAGATTTGCCTGCGTTCCACTCCGCTGGAATTTCCACGTTTTTCCACCATCAAGGGTATGGAGAATTTCGCCGAACTGACCGACCACCCAGCCGGTATGTCGATCGATGAAGTAAGCGGCATAGAGTTCGTTGTAACTGTTGCTATTCTGTCGTTTCCACGTCAATCCACCATCTTCAGTATGAAAAACGATACCGGGCCAACCAACCACCCAACCCTCTGTCTCATTAAGGAAAAAGATGCCTTTAATCATCTCGTGGAAGTAGCGTGGTGCTTGTTGTATCCACGTTTTGCCGCCATCTGTTGTATGGAGCACTGTTCCCAAATCTCCAACGATCCACCCCTTTTTCGGATTGATGAAATGGAGCGCATTGAGGGTGTACCACCATCCACTGGTTTGTCGTTCCCACGTCTGACCAGCATCGGTTGTATGGAGAATGAGTCCACCATCGCCAACCGCCCAACCTTCTCTGTCGGTGACGAAAGATAGATTCCGGATGCGATGCCAAGTGTCCATCTCAATGTTGGTCCAGGTTTTACCACTGTCGTCACTCGTCGTGATTGTCCCTTTCTCTCCGACAGCAACCGCACGTTTTGCGTCGGTGAACGCAACGCTCTGTAGATCATCGGTTGTCGTACCGCTTCTCATGTTCCATGTTACCCCGCCGTCTGTTGAGTGTAGGAGCGTGCCGTTCCAACCGACTGCCCATGCCTCTTTAGGCGTCGCAAAATGAACACCCATCAGGTCGTTTTTGGTCTGGTTTTCTGTTAATTTCCAGTTCTCCCCGCCATCTTCGGTTCGGATGATAAACCCACCCTGCGCGACCGCCACACCGTAATTATCGTCAATGAAATGGAAGTCATAGACGGTTGGGCGGATATGTCCGTAAATCATCGGGAGTCGACTGTATTGGGTCTGCCATTCTGCTCCACCGTTAGTCGTATGGAAAATGGTGCCGTCTGTGCCACCACTCCACCCCTTATAAGGGGTCGCAAAAAATACCGTGTGGAGGTTACAAACCTCCGATGTATCGTGTTCCGTTCTCACAAGTTCATTCTGTCTACGCCAGGTCTGACTGTTGTCTGAAGTGACAAAGATCCGGTCGTAATCTCCGACGATCCACCCGCGGTGCTTGTCCACAAAGTGGATGCCGCCGAGTCCGAATGCGCTCGCTTCCTGATGATGCCATGTTTTTCCGCCATTTTTTGTATACAACAACCCATCCTGTCCAGCAATCCAACCCGTCTTTGAGTTGAGGAAAAAGACATCCATAAGCAGCGTGTGTGCTTGATCCCTTTGCAGGGTCCAGTGTCGTCCGCCATCATCAGTTGCGGCGATTAATCCTTTATCTCCGACTGCCCAGCCGTTACGGAGATTTGTGAAATAAACCGCTTTGAAATCCTCATTCGTGTTCACCGTTTGTCTTTCCCAATTTACACCGCCATCAGCCGTATGGAGAATCCACCCGTGATGCCCGACAATCCATCCGTGTTTGGCATCCGCAAAGTACACGTCTGTAAAATGGGTTTGCCAGTCTGCTATGCGAGTAATCTCTTTTTTTACACAACCGGTTAACAAGAAAAGAATTCCAAAAAGAGTTGCTATTGAAAAACAAGTGATATATTGAAAAATCTTTTTCATCTGTTTTACCTCCTGCCAGAAGATACTGAACGGATTTTAATTGTCTGAATTTTGAGATGGGAGATAAACGCCAACTGCGGCACCAGCATCTGTAGCGAACCAGAGTCTGCCACTGCTGTCTTCAAATACCGACCAGACCCGGTTGCTCGGTAGACCGTCGTCTGTATCAAAGTTTTGGAATCTCTCTCCGTTATAGACGCTCACACCAGCATTGACGACATTATAAACCATGCTGACACTTTCCTCAGTTTCGTTTAGCGTCGGAGGCAGGTTCTTAACGCCGGTGAACCAGAGGTTACCGCTGCTATCCTGCATAATGTTGTCAACGCTATTCATTGGAAGTGCTTCACTTTGTGGAAAGGTCGTCAGTTTTTTACCATCGTATCGACGAATACCACTGTCTTCCTTGTCCATACCATCTCGGCTTATCCAGAGGTTCTCCTTCGCATCGAACTGTAGATCCGTTATGCTTGTATTTGGTGATTGCCCCATCTCTTGGAAAGGCGCGAAATCCGCGTCAACAGCAAAATAACGGAAATCGGACTTTTGGACATTGTAGTAGGTAATGCCGGCTGTGCTGCCAAACCAAAAATTGCCTACTGTATCCTGTGCAATTGCTGTGATTTGACCCCACCAATCGGGTAATACATTCATCCCCATAGGGCCGTTCACAGTAATATTGTTGAACTTTTCACCGTCGTATTGACTCACACCGGACCCTGTCGCAAACCAAAGCGTACCCGCTTCGTCTTCAAAGATATCCTTAACAGTATCACGGGGGAGACCATCGGCAGTCGTGAAAATTCTGAACTTTTCGCCATCGTAGCGACTCACGCCTTTTAGGGGAACAACTCTCCTTGTTTCTTCAGTTGCCTCGTGATACGGCTGAATATCAAGATCGAGTTCACTTAATGGCGTTTCCATCCATGACATATCCATAGACTTCCCTCTTTCGAGAAAATGTGAAAGTACACCGTCAGCGAACCAGAGCATTCCTTGTTGGTCTTCAAAGATGAGTCCTATCGTGTTCCGGGCAAGTCCATCTTCTGTTGTGAAGGTTCGGAAATTCTCTCCATCATAGCGGGTAATGCCGTCGGTCGTTCCGAACCATATATGACCGCGGCTGTCTTCAAAAACGGTGAGCACCGTATTGGATACCAAACCCTCTGCTTGGGTGAAGGTTTTTTCGATTTTGAGTGCTGCTGCGTCGGGGATGGATACTATCCAATTTAATGATAAAAACACAACAAGCCATATCACATGAAATCGTTTTTGCATTGAAAACTCCTTCTGTTACAGATAGATGGACATTCTTATTTTCATTTAAAGGGACGACCCTTTTTCAAATTTGCCCAAGTCGTTGCTATTTTACCGTTCGGTGAAACAGCGAGAAAATTTCCTGACATTGTTTGTTTGATTTCGGTTCCGCTAAGTGCCCGTTGCCAGACCGCAGCTTCGTCAATAGAGCCATTGACAAATGCGTACTTGTTTTTTGCGCATCCTATCCAGACGCTCGCGATATTGTCGCCAGCGAAGTTGAATTCCCTATTTTCTTCGCCCATGACTTCACCATCTAAATAAATTTTCATCGTTTTGCCGTCGTAGCTGCCCGCGACATGATGCCACCTTTTTTCCTCCATTTCATGCGGCACGATGAATTCTTGCCGATCCGAAATTCCTCGGTCATCCTGTGCCCCCAAAAACAACCAGATTCCCGGCCCGGTACCGATGTCGATACTACCGATGCCATAAGAGGCACCCCAATCAACTTCAAACCAATGACAACCTTTATCAATCCAATGCACCTTCTTACCTTTCCACGTTTCTTGATAATAGACCCAAGCCACCATTGTTATTTCGTCTACGACTTTTAACTTCTCGTGGGAAGGGATATTGACGCAGTCCTGTCCGTTGTTCGTAATATGAATCGCATCCCCATATTTACCCTTCACAATCTTGGTATTCTCGATGATCTCCGCGTCAAGAGCATTGCCGGACGTATCACCAATCGTTTGGTCTTTAACGTTGTCAAAGTTGAGATAAAAAACAAGCCCCTCATCAAGACCCGCGTTCGCGTCAGTCATTGCTAACAGAATAACAGCACTGAAGAAAATAGTGCTGATGGATAATCGTGTCATATTTCCCTCCTAATATAGGTTTCTCAGGTTTACCTTGAAATAGCAGACATAAAAATAATGAGCAATTTATGTGCCAATCCAAGAAAAATATTATAGTGAGGCAGGAAATATAGCCTTGGTCGTCGGTTGAACACGGAATTAAGCGATTTTTAGAAAATAAAAATATTTGGAGGAACCCTGCACCAAATGGGGCAGACATTAATGACAAATTGCACGGATTTGTGCAATAACCTCAATGCTGTGTTCTTTTTGTTCCTCAACATCGGAGGATCGTTTTGTAATATATAATGACGCGTGTTAGAGGAGAAACGGTTGCCTAATTCTGCGAAAATTGGGGAAAATAGAATAAAGGGAATAGATTGGATCTATCCCTTCTGGTGCGTTTTGAGTGGCACGCTTTTATAATTAATGATCCGATTTGAGAATCGAATGGGTGCAGAAAGCAAAAAATTAAGGAAGGTGTAGGAAGGAGTATTCTTAAGGAACGAAGCCATTTAGAGTGAAAGAATTCCACCCTCAACGAGCATCGGGGCACCGGTCATGTATCTTGATTCGTCGGAGGCTAAATAGACTGCCGCCCAAGCGATGTCTTCCGGTTCGCCGATGCCCAATGGATGCATCTCTTTGATTTCTCTGTTGATTGCCTCTGGGTCTGGCTGCTTTGATAGGAATTCTTGGTAGAGTTCGGTGTTAATTGTGCCGGGGCAGAGACTGTTAACACGGATGTTGTCTTCAGCATACCGAACTGCCATGCTGCGTGAGAGGTGTACGACAGCGGCTTTGGAGGAGGTATAGGCAGGGTGCATCGGAAACCCAACGTAGGCAGATTCACTCGCCATATTGATAATCGAACCACCACGGGCTGCGCGCATCAACGGGATTATTGCCCGTGAGACGAGATAGATGCTTTTCACATTGACGGCGTATTGCCGATCCCAGTCTGCTTCAGAGATCTCTTCTAATTCGCCTACGACAGCGATACCGGCGTTGTTGAACAGCACATTGGGCGGACCCAGTTCGGATGTGACTTGGGCAGCAGCACTTTCAATCTGCACAGTGTCGGTTACATCGCATTCACAGAACAGAACAGTTCCGCCAGAGGTTTGAATCTGTTGAGCGGTTGCTTCACCTCGCTCAACATTGAGATCCCAGATTGCAACAGCGGCCCCTTCACTTGCAAAAAGTTCTGCGCTTTTCGCGCCGATACCTCGTGCTGCACCTGTAATAATCGCGATTTTGTCTTTGAGTCGGTTAGCCATGTGTACTCTCTTAGATTCCTTGCAGGAGGGATACCCACCGTTCCCATGCGGCTTTGGTGGCAGATTTTTGCGCTTCGTTTGCTTCTTCTCCCATACCGCGTTTCAGGAAAGCATGACCGACGCCTTCGTAGATAACGGGTTCGTAGGTAACGTGTGCCGCATCTGCCGCTGCTTTCGTGGCATCAATTGTGGCATTGATACGGTTATCGCTCTCGCCGTAAAAACCATATATTGGCACTGATATCTTGGGGACATCGTCTGCGGATACAGCACGACCATAGAATACGAAACCCGCAGCGATTGTATCGGAATGGACAGCGTAACTGAATGTTTGACCGCCACCCCAGCAGAACCCGGAGACAGCGACTTTATCGTTCGTTGAGGGGAGGTCTCGGACGTATTTCTGGACAGCGTCCAAATCTGATGCGACTTGAGAGGCGGGGAGCTCTCGAATAGCCCTTCGGACATCATCACCAGAGTCGAAGCTTTCTGTGCCGCCGCCATCGGGTCCCATACCGGAAAGTAGGTCTGGGCAGATTGCAACGAACCCCTCAGCGGCAAGCCTATCCGCTACGAGGCGGATCCAATCGGTGAGTCCAAAAATTTCGTGGATGACAATTATAGATGTTGCTGGCTCTTTTACCTCTGGATAAACAACAAACGCATTAATAACACGGTCATTGGCGGCTGTGACTTTCACCCATTCGCCGTGACGGGGAGACTTTTCGAGTTCAGCCTTTTCATCGGCAGCACTTACATTGGCTATGAATAAAAAACCGGTAGCAATTATACTTAACATGAGAGCATAGTATATCTGCATACATTCTCCTTACTTTTCTTTTTCTTTATGAATAACGGATTCCACAACCTTCTGCATTTCGGTAGTCGGTATCGCGCCGATTAGAAAGTAGTGAATTTTTGCGCCCGACCATCTGAAGGTGTCCGCCTCTCTGAACAGGCGTTTATACACAATTGTCCCTGCAAGTTCAATCTCTTTTTCTTCTCTGCGATCTCTGTCCCTGATATGCGGTGGATCGCCCGTTTTTTCAAACAGCGTGAAATTTACCAATCCATCTGTATATTCGAGAAGAATTGAGTCGTTCTTCCTATTTTTGATAATACGAACATCCTTTAACTGGAACCCCGGTGGTAGGTACTCAGGCTGAGCGGGTTTGGTTTTTAACACTTTTTCCGCTTCGGCAAGTGAAATTGAAGAACTGCGCGGCGGTCGCGGTTTAATCTCCTTTTCAAAGACTTCCCATTTGCGTTGCACGGTTGCAGGATCAAAGCTAATGCGGGTATAGACAAACATCTGGCGAAGTACGCCTTCAGCGTCGAGATCCTCTACCCGCAAGATAACGCCATTTTCGCGTGCAAAGAAGATGCGTTTTGTGGGTCTGTCAGCAAATTTAGGTGTGATCGTTAGAATGTCGGTTTCATAATTTATTATTTTTTCTGTGGATGGCGATACCTCCAAGTTATAATTTTGGGCAATCAACTGGATCTCTTTTTTCGGAAATGGATTCCTAATTTGTCGCCATTCGTTCCGGTCCCGAGTTCTTTCCCGACGGTCTCTGCGATTCTCGTTGTTGTCGTCTTGTCTGTTGTTGCCCCGATGCTCGTTTCTGTCTTGCGAGCCTTCAAGCGATCTCCGCTCGCCGACTACGGATAGCACCTTCCGATACGAAGCATCTGCAGATTGATGAATGACCACCTCTTCAAAAGTGCGTGAGCCTCTTGAAGAACTAAACGTCTTCCAACGAACGCCCACATAACTGACTTTGCGCTCGGCTTCTGCAATGCGTTCAAGCGTACTGATGTCGGCGAAAAGTGTGTGCGGTGTCCACAGCAAAAAGGCTAAAACTGCGGAATGAAGAATCAGATATTTATGGATTCGCATAAATTCACCTATTGATTGCCTGGTGATCAATTTAATCCCCTACATTTTCGAGATAGAGATCAAGAAACAGGTCAGCATCGTCAACAGTTCCTGTAATTGAGCTATCGCCATCCGCTATTAACGTTGAATTGATCGGTTTGACGACATTCGACTTCAAAGGGTTGTCTTCGAGTTGTTCAGTATAAAGTCCGAAGTAGAGATCGAATGTTTCTTCATACTGGGGTGCAGTCGGGGAAAAATAGAGTGCCCCCAAAATCAGCGCGAGCGTCAGGATACCGGTAGCCCCCGCTGTAACAGGACGGAAAAACCAGCGTCCAAGATCGGGGAACCAGCGTCCAAGATCCGATAACCATCCCGCGGGCGTGGATTCCTCTGCCTGTACATCTGCTGTTTGTTGGCGTATTTTTTCCATTACTGTATCATGAATGGACGCTGGCGCAGGTTGTTCAAGTCTATTAACCCGCTCGCGATTTTCGCGGAACGCTGACAGCATTTCGGAACATTCGTTGCAGGCGTGGAGATGCGTCTCAATCCGCTGGCGCACAGCAGGTGCTAACTCGTCGTCTAAATAGGCTGATAATTCACCTTGGAGCTGCGTGTGTATTTTTGCCATCACAGCGTCTTTAAGTGTCGATGGTGCCGGATGCGCGAAGCCTGTGATCATCTGACGATTATCTTCAAACGCCGACAGCATTTCAGAACACTCACTACAGGAACGGAGATGTGTTTCAATTTGTTCGCGTCTGCTTGGCGTTAATTCGTTATCTAAATACGCTGATAGTTCGTCTTGAATGCGTTTGTGATTCATATCTTTAATCGAGGATAGCGGTAAGGGTCGTTTACCACTCGACTCGCTCCAGTTCTTTTTTTAACGCTTTCCGTGCTTCATGTAAACGGGATTTGACCCGACCAAGTGTGCATCCTAAAATTTCTGCTATTTCTTCATAAGCCATATCTCGCAGTTCTCTTAGCACCAGAATCTCTCTATAGTTGGGTTTGAGCTTTGCGAGCGCGGCGTGGACAATCTCTTTTTCCTCAGTGCGGAGTGCTTCTTCTTCAGGTGTTACTGTGTCCAAAGGCACCCAGGGTTGTGAATCGTCGATCTCTGTAGGGTCAGTTTTTCGACGTTGGTACTGGTCAATATGGTTAAGACATTTGTTTTTAACGATGCGGTAAAGCCATGTAGAAAATCGGGAGCGGAATTGAAATTTCCCAATGTTTTCCCATGCAGAAACGAACGCATCTTGTGCTACATCTTCCGCGTCTTGGTGATGACCGAGCATGCCGTAAGCGATATTATAGACCCAATGTTGATATTGAATGATGAGGGTACCCATCGCATCAGCATCGCCATTTTGACAACGCAAAACAATCTCACGTTCTTGTGCGAGATCCAATTCTTCAGTTTTGCCCATCTCTGAATTGGTTTCCATAGTAGTTGTAGGAGTCGCCAGGGACATACTTTTCTCCAAACTACAAAGGTAAAGAAAGTACTTAGTTTAACTCAGAGCCATTCAATTCTCGGATAATCCTAAAATTTGCTTGAAGGAAGCGGATTTGCAACTAAATGGCTCTCTTATTTAATATAAACATACAACAAAACAAAAGGTTCGTTTGTTTTATTTAGGCACGTTTTCTTTACCGGGTGTAGTTTGGACCTGTTTGAGTTTGCCACTACCATTCGGCGATCTACCGAGCGCAACATCCTTCTCCTGTTTTTCAAACGTCACTATATCAAGCACCTGATTGCCACGCGTATCGGTATCAACGAGCATAACAGTTTCACCATTACGAGACAACTTAAAGTTGGCATGGAGCCCTGCTTCTGCTTTACCATCTTCATCCAACCACACAAGAAGATAGCCGTGTGCAGGGATCAAGGTATCCTCTGGGAATGTCCATTTTTTGATGTTGTTAATTTTATCTGTCAAATACATTCCAGCGAGGTTCACTGTGTTGTCGCTGAGATTGTGGAGTTCAAGCCAGTCTTCATATTGTCCTTGCGGGTCAGCGATGCTCTTGGTATTGAACGCCATCAATTCGTTAATGACGACAGGGCTGTCTTTTACAACAGGAACACCGACCTGATATTGTGCGGCTCCCTGTTCGGCACGTGCTGGTGAAAACGTAGTTGTGCCGTGGGTCTTCACTGCATTTGCTTCAACATAATAGTAGACTGTTGTGTTTGCAGGGAAAGCCGGAATTTGTCCAACAAAACTATCCTTTTCCTTTGTCATCATAACCTGATTAAAAACTGCATACCGATCATCATTATAATACAAGAAAACCGAATCAGCTGCAACTGATTTACCGAGTGTCGCTTCAATCGAGACAGGCTGATTGGCTATAGGTGGAGATCCAGATCCGATTTCGACGGAGATAATTTTGGGAACCGGTCTGTTGATCTCTGGATGGTTGCGTAGATATTCACGGCGTTCGTTGACAAAACGCTTAAGGTCCGCGGGGACATCGGTCACAAATTCTTGGTATCCGTACAACTTCTTATCGTCTTGTTGTACTTCTGTATCAATGAGGGTCTGGTATTCTTTGATAATTGGTTCCAACACTTCCCAATCAAGCCATTCATCTACAACGGTACGGACATGTGCGAGATAACGGGCACGCCACTCCGGGGTTGAGAGCAATCGGTTGATAAGTGGACGTGCAGCATTATCTTCATGCGCGACAGGGGATACCATTCCATTCTCCAAATCACCCCATGACCAACCGCCGGGACCTCCGCCACCAGGACCTCCACGCCCCGATCGACCGAATCTTAGGCTTTCATTGTTATCATGCGGTATGAGGTAAAACCTGTCGTTGACATCTTGGTAGATAGCGTAATCACCGCCTTTATGAATGTAGCCATCATCATCCATAAAGACATTTGAAACAGCGAGCTGCCACGACACCTGATCAATATTGAGCATAGATGGAAGCTTTTCCATAAGTTCTGCGTCAGAGGTTGTTCCATCAAGCATTTTGCAGAGGGCAATGAGACCTTCCCAAGGGTTTTCAACGTTGCTGGTTTTGAGTTGATACGTCTCCTGATACGCTGTCGGATCGTCGCCTGCATAGACCAAGGCACCACCTCTACCGGGACCTACTTTCCATCGGATACCGCCTTTTGTGCCGAACCACTCGGCGAGGAAATCTTTATTGTATTGTTGAAGATTGATATAGACCCCCCAATTTTCGCCGTTGATAACCAGTTTCACAAGGTTCGTTTTCATCGCAGGGATGTAGTCGCGCGCGATGCGATTGTAGAGCACTTCACGGAGAAAAGAGCCATCAACATGTCCGTTCAAGAGGTTAAGGGTTTTGTAGCCGTAGAGGCGTTGCCCATCTTCGCCGTAATCGACAGCGATGTTGAACGATTTTTTTTCTGATCGAACCGTAAAGTAGGAAGAGGTACCGCGAAAGTGGACACCGACATCGGCGTAGACCTTCCCATCAACAATAAGATCGGCAGGCACCTCAACATCCGTGCGGTAAAACGCATTCATCTGTTCGGCCCAATCTTTATGGTGGAATCGGAGATAGAGGGTACGGAGTGTTTCAGCGTCGTAGAGCGGCGGTGAACCTTCTGGGACAGAAGTGAGACTTGTCTGGACATCGTTCTGAACACTGTTGTGCAAATTTTCCTCGTTCAGTGGTGTAATAGTGCCACCGCCGCGAGTCTCCAGGGCAGCTTGTCGTTCAGCACCGGTTAATTTTCCGTCTTTGTCTGTATCAAACTTATCGACTATTTTTTCAGGGGGTCGCGGTCCACCGCGTCCACCACCAAATGGCGGCATTCCGCCGGGGTTTCTATCAAAGGGGGTGTTGGTTTGCATCTTCTCAATCTCTTCGCGGCTGAATTTGTCCCCTGTAAACGCTTCTAAACCTGTGACTCGGAGCCTGAGGTCATCTTCTTCATTGCTCAGTTTACCGTCTCCATTGAGGTCAAACCGTTTCTGTTCATCTGTAAGTTTTGACGATTGTTGATTGTCTTGAGCACTGGTGTGCATCGTCCAACCGGTAGCTATTAGCATAAGTAGTATTATTATTTTAAAGTGTTTCATTGTATTCTCCTTTTTGGGACTTACGCAAAATTAGGGGATTACGCCTATCATCATACGGTAGGTGCAGTTAGGAATTCAGATCGCAAATGTAAAGCATTCTCACTGCGAAGCAACATTTGGTTTCCGCGTGTGGGAAACCAAATTTGGGTGAGTACACCGCAAAACCGCGCCTACCAGGGAGTCGCGTAAGTCCTATTAATCTTAAGACTTGTTTCGTATAGAGAAGTTCGGATTTTCCGTGGTGGCTGTGTCTTATTCTTTATCCATTCTCACTTCTGTGAGATTTTCAATCTGCGAGAGTTCGTTAAAAAAGGTGAGCCACTCTTGCGGGTTCACTAATTTGACCCTGAAGGTCAGTTCAACCACCTGCGATTTTTTGATCCGTTTTTCAAGTAAACGTTCGTAAATCAAGTATTTGTCGAACACAGAACGGTAAACAGTTTCAAAACTCCGATCGGGTGGCAGACAGAATTCTAAACTAAATTCGTTATCGTTACCAAAGCGTTGATGCCAATAGTACATGCAGAGGACGATGATACCGATGAGGAATGTTGCCAGAATCGCGACAGATGGATTGCCAGCACCGACCGCCATACCAACGGCTAAGGCATAAAAAACAAAACCGATATCCCGTGGGTCTTGGATAGCAGTACGGAACCGTATAATGGACAGCGCACCGACTAAACTAAACGCCCGTGCGATGCTGTCCCCGATAATCACCATCACGACAGAAATCAGCATACATAGGATGATGAGCGTGTCGGTAAACGATTTTTGTGGGACTTTGGTGTGTGTCCACTGGTAGATATTAACAATGAAAATGCTCAGTGCGAACGAAAGTAACAACCTAAGCGCATCAGTACCAAGTGTTACAAGCGGCGGTATCGTTAAAAATTCAAATAATGTGTTCATTCCCGTTTGCCAATTAGAGATTTGTACAAGTAGTTTACCACAATTAGACAAGCTTGTATATAAATTGTTGAAAAATTATGTTACAAGGTAGATTGATGCAGTTGTTCGGGTGGGTTACTTGAGGATTCTATCCTATTTTATATCTGTTCTTCCTGACGAATCAAGACACCCACAAACACCCCAGAAAAGAGCAGAATCGCGAGTGCATAAGGTGCTGCTTCAGCGAACATGGCTTCAGTTGTGTAACTCCAGACATTGAGAGCGAGTGTTTCGTATCCGGCGGGGGATAAGAGGAAAGTCAGTGGGAGTTCTTTCATGGTCGCAAGAAAAACCAGAGCAGTCGCAGTAAGCATGCCACGCATGAGAATAGGGAAAAGGGTTTTGAAAAATGCTTGTATGCGTGGATACCCAAGCGAGCGGGCTGCCTCCTCTAAGTTCGGTGAGGCTTGGTAGAGCGAACTTCGCACCGGTCCGATCGCCTCTGCCAGAAAGTGTAGGGTACACGCGTAGATTAACACGGGGAGTGTCTTGTAGATAAAAGATATTGTGTTTAAAACGAAAAAGATGAGTGATAATGCGAATGCAAGTGGGGGTATCGCATAAACAATGTACGCAACGCGCGCCAACGCCTTTGAAGCCTGTGATGGATAGCGAACATCTATATAAGCGAATGGCACCGCAAGGAGTGCACACAGAATTCCCGCAGGTATTGCAATCGACAGCGAACCGACGAGGGCTTCTAAAAGGCTTTCCAGGGCAGATGTATTAAACCCTCTGAACATCCAAAGCAGGATGGCTCCAACTGGAACGACCACTGTTACAAATGCCAGCAAACTGAGGTAAATATAAGCGAGGTTGTGCCACGCACCGAGTTGAACCTGCGACAATTGGCGAGAAGTACCGCGCCCGGCACGGTGGAATGCCACCCTATTTAACAACTTTGCTTCAAGATAGAGTAGGCACGCGGTAAAGGCGAGAAGCATCAAAGCAAGCCACGCCGCATAGACATGTTCAAAGGAGAGCGTGTATTCTGTGTAAAGTGCGTAACTAAAGGTTTCATAGCGCATCAGCGATACAACGCCAAAGTCGCCGAGCACATGTAGGCTAATGAGAAGTCCGCTTGCATAGAAAGCAGGACGGAGTTGCGGGAGGATGACACGGAAGAAAGTTTCATAATACCGATAGCCGAGACTCCGAGCGGATTCTTCGAGGCTCGGATCGAGTCCTAACAAGGCGGTGCGTAGGTTCAGAAAGAGGTAAGGACTCGTGTATGCGCTGAGTGCGAGGAGCGCGCCCCAGTACCCACTGAGGCGTGGGATACTTGTGCCGAATAACTGGGCGACAATACCAGTATTTCCACCGAGTGCCAACAACGCATAAGCCATCACATAACCCGGAATAGCGAGCGGTAGCGCGCACAGCACCGTGAAGAGTCGTCTACCTTTTAGGTTTACTCGACTCGTTAACCATGCCGCGGGGGTTGCTATGAGTAGGTCAAGAGCCAAAACCCCTACGGTCAGGAGTAGTGTATTGAGGAACAGGCTCGCGTTTCGCCAGCGGAAGACGATTTCGACGAGTGCACTGCCTTCCGCTGAAAACGCTTTGGTCAGTAGGTAAACCAAAGGGATGAGGCCACCAAAGCCGACCATAACAATCGGAATGCCTGCCACGACAGCAGACATAGAGAAATAACGGTGTGTGTTTTTAACTTGGGCATTCAATTCCGGTAGTCCCAATCCCTCCAGCAAGGTTTACTATTTCTATAGAATTTCGACGCGCCGCAGTAAATCCAGAGTGCCGTCAAGATCGTCCATCTCATTCAGGTTGAATGTAGGGGCGAGTTGGAGCAGCTCGGATAACGGTAACAGATTAGCATTCGGAATTACACCATCGATGACCGGGTATTCAAATACGTCGCTGGTAAAGTACTGCTGTGATTTGGCGGATAACAAAAATTCCACTAATTGCAAGGCTGTATCCTTGTTCTTGCTACTCTTTAGCAATCCAATACCTGCAACATTGACGAGGTTACCAGGGTCATTTGCGTTAAAGAAGGTTTGTGCGGCGGGAAAATTAGAGTTCCCTTTCTTGAAACGGAGGAGGTAATAGTGGTTCGGCAAACCCAAATCGATTTCGCCTGCAGCGAGTGCCTCTATAATGGGTGTATTTTTGGCGTACTTTTTGGCTCCGTTTGCCTTCATGCCGCGTAGCCATTCCTCTGCTTTTTTTTCTCCTACTTGCACACGGAGCGCCGTAACAAACGCTTTGAAGGACGCATTTGTTGGTGCCCAACCGACTCTGCCTTTCCACATCGGTTGCGTTAAATCGAAAACACTTTTGGGAAGTTCTTCCATTTTAACGCGTTCTGGGGAATACGCGAGGACACGCGCTCTACCGCTTGTTGCGACCCAGAAGCCCTCGGCATCGCGGAAATCCGAAGGAACTTTAGTGAGTATAGATTTCGGCAGTTTTTCAAACATCGCCTTTTTACTCACTGCACCGAGTGCACCAGCATCTTGCGCCCAAAAGAGTGCAGCGGGGCTTTTGTCGCCCTCTGTTAAGAGCGTGGCGGCTAATTGTGTCGTATTGGCGTAACTCACCTTCACTTGGATGCCGGTCTCTTTTTCAAACTGCTTGATAATCGGTTCAACGAGGCTCTTGCTGCGTCCGGAATAGATGGTTAGCGTTTCAGCGTGAACTGTCCCGATGGCGGTGAATAAGAGCAAAATTGGCAAAACGTAATTAAACAAACGCAATCTGTTGTTAAACATTATGTCTCCTTTGATAAATTGAATGGGTGTACACCGGATCGAAACCCGTGTAAATTTTGTCAGATATAGTAGCAAAAAGTTCGGGGTTATTGCACAGATGCACAGGGTGCCGTTTTGTCAACGCTTTGGCACGACGCGCCAGCGTGTATTCATGCCTGCCGTGATATGGTCGGCAACGTGGCAGTGATAGAGCCAATTGCCGGGCGTTTTTGCTATCATATCTACAGTAACCATACTACCGGGGAGGAGTTCTACAACATCGGTACGTTTCCCAGCGTTTAGCACTGTCTGACCGTGCCAGTGTGCGGTGTGCATATCGACTTCAGTACCTAACCCAATAAGATACCACCGTACGCGATCGTGTTGTTCGACTTTCAGACCTTGCAGGTTTCCGAAGATAAATCCGTTAATCGCGTGCTTGAGGTTTCCCTCTTCCGCTTCTTCAGGTGAGGCATAAGCCTCATTTTGTCCGCTTTCAACGATTTTTCGGTCATTTTCATTGAAGATTAGGAACAACGTGGTGAACGCTTTGTCAATATCTTTAGGACGCGGGTCATTTGGTGCGCGTTCCATGCCTTTTTTCGTGACCACAACAGTTCCAATTAAACCGTCATAAACCTCTGTGACAGCGTTGACGTGGGAGTGGTAGAGCCAGACAATAGACGACGGATCATTAGGACCAGGGGCAGCATCGCTGTCTACTTCCCAATGGTAGGTGAACATACTTCCGGGTTTCACGAAGGCACCGGATCCTTTCATATCCGCGCCTTCGTTGTCTTCATCGTATTGTAACCCGTGAACGTGGATGCTAAGGGGTTTATCAGCGCGATTGAGGAAATGCACCTTTATGCTGTCGCCTTCAACAGCGTGCAATTGCGGCCCGAGAATACCCATCCACACAGGTTGTTCGACTTGTATTGTATAGGTGTCATCAGTATATTGAATATAGCGATATTTCTCATACACAAGGGCTTTGCCCCAAACGTCCAATCCCATATTGGGTCTGATAAGATTTCGTCCGCTTGGTGCGTAGTTCCATTCGACTTTCTCGGCAGCAATCCAATATTCTCGTGTCGCAGCTTCGGCAGTGACGGTGAAGAAGCACAGGATCATACCGATAAAAACGAGAAATATGTCGGATGTAAATCGTGATTTTTTGTTAAGAAAGAGAGGCAGCAATTTATACGTGCCTTGTGGCAGGTCTGGGATTGTGATATTGAGACTCATTTTCAAAAAATGAGTCTTTAAAACAGGTCTCATAAAGAACTAAACCTCAGTGGGTTAAATTTGCATTCAATTATACCACGAAAAATAGGACGTGTCAAAAAAATATGGGGTATGTCCGTCAATTGCGTTTCCCTTTACAGTCTAAACGCGTCTGTTTTTAATCTATCTGCGGATCAAGCGCATCTCGGAGTGCATCACCGAGAAGGTTGAAGCCTAAGACGATAAGGAAGATAGCGACACCGGGAGCGGTGACGGCTAAAGGCGCGCGACGGATGAGGTCTCGGTTTTCGTTGAGCATCGCGCCCCATTCGGGTTCACCGATTTCTGCGCCGAGTCCTAAGAAGCTGAGTCCCGCCGCATCTAAAATGGCCGCACCGATACCTAAGGTCGCTTGGACAATCAACGGGGCAAGGCAGTTCGGGAGGACAGTGGTAAGAAGGATACGACTGTTGCTCGCACCAATCACCTTCGCGGCGGTAACATAGTCTAATTCGCGAACTTTAAGAACTGCGGCGCGCAGGATCCGAGCATATTGTGGGATATAGACGATTGATACAGCGATAATCGCATTTGTAAGACTTTGCCCCAGAATCGTCACAATAACCATCGCGAGCAGGATACTCGGCATCGCAAGCATCATATCCATTACGCGCATAATCAGGTTGTCAATTCTTCCACCGTAGTAGCCAGCGACTGCACCAAATAGTGTGCCAAACCCAACGGAAAAGGTCATCGCGATAAGTCCAACCTTCAGAGAAATACGGGTACCATAGACAATCCTGCTGAAAATATCGCGTCCCACCTTATCGGTCCCGAGGTAGTGCGAAGCGGATCCACCCTGAAGGCGTTCAACGATATTGGCTTGTCTTGGGTCGTGTGTCGCAATAAGCGGCGCAAAGATGGCAACGACAATGAAAAATAGGATAATGGATGCACCAATAGTGGCGGAACGGTGTTTTAAGAGTTTCCGAAAGATATGTTGTTGGCTGCTGGCGGTTATTGAAGTGTTCATTTGGCTTCGTCTCCTACTCGGATACGCGGGTCGAAGTAGGCATACAACATATCGACGATAAGATTAACAAGCATAAAGACTGTGGCAACGAAAAGCACGCCACCTTGCACGGCACGGACATCGCGAGCCTCAACAGCGGCACGCAACCATGAACCGAGTCCGGGCCAAGAAAAGATATGTTCGGTTAAAATCGCGCCACCCAGCAGATAGCCGAATTCTAAGCCGATAACCGTCAAAACAGGCACCATGCTATTTTTCATGGCGTGTTTGCTGATAACTTTCCACCGCGGTAAACCTTTCGCATAAGCCGTCGTAATATACGGCTGATTTAGCACTTCAAGCAGGCTGGAACGGGTCATGCGGGCAATAATCGCTAATGGAATAGTGCCTAATGTAATTGCAGGGAGGATGAGATGGACAATGGCACTCTTGAAAGCGGCGTAGTTTCCTGTCAGCAGTGTATCAATAAGATAAAATCCAGTGCGTGTCTGAACATCTAAATCCAAGATGACATCCAACCGGCCACTGCTTGGTAATATTGGCAGGAAATAGGAAAAAAGGAGAATGAGCATAAGTCCGAGCCAGAAGATTGGCATGGAGATGCCAGCCAGGGATACCGACATGGAAAAGTAATCCAAAAACGTTCCACGCGAGATAGCAGCAATAATCCCAGCAGCGATGCCGAATATAATCGAAAATACCATTGCTGCGAGGGTTAATTCAGCCGTTGCCGGGAAATAGCGTTTGATTTCATCGACTACGGGTTGTTTCGTTTTAAAGGAGCGTCCAAAGTCGAGATGTGCGGCATCCCATAAGAATTTAGCGTATTGGTGGTATAGCGGTTTGTCGAGTCCCATTTCCGCCCGCAGCTCGGTGAGTGCTTTTTCGGTGGCACGTTCTCCCAAAATAGCGACAGCGGCATCGCCGGGAATGAGATGCACCATCAGAAAAACGAGGAGCGATACCGCTAATAGGGACAGACCGATCGAAAGAAAACGTTGAAGTAGATAAGAGATCAAACGTCAAGCCTTTTGTTTTACAAACTGTCAAGAACGATTTTTCAGTCCGCAAACCCAAAATTTAGAAAAATGGGTTGTGCAATTTTTCCTCACCGACAGTTGTAGAGGGACCGTGTCCCGGAAAGAGCCGAACCGAGTCTGGGAGTGATAATAGGTTGTCCCGAACGCTCTCAATTTCATCCTGATAGGAGATATTAGGTCCACCAACAGAGCCAGCGAAAATGGCATCGCCGACAAATGCTACGTTCTGCGTCAGGAAACTACACCCGCCAGTTGTATGTCCGGGTGTATTGACAACACTTACCATAAGCTCACCGACAGAAAGAACATCACCATGAATGACTTCATGCAATTTGTTGTTGCTCTGCGGTTTCGGTTCGTTTTGATGGATGTAGGTCTCACATCCAGTTTCGGTTTGGAGTTTCGGTAATCCATTGGTATGATCGCCATGGGAATGCGTCAGCAGAATCGCAGTCGGATTCACAGGACGAGCATCAAGCTGTTCCAAGATAAGATCCGGATGCGCGGCAGTGTCAATAATTGCAGTGTCATCGGTGGCTTTGCAGATCAAAAGATAGGCATTGACGGGCCACCCTCCGACGGGCGCGCTAATTGTGATAACCTCAAGGTTTGCGTCGCCCGTCTGCTGAGGCGGTTCGGGTTCCCATTGTTCTGTGGCAATATCGTGCAGCTTGGAACCGTCCAAATTCAGGACTTCCGCGAGCCGAAAAACTTGCGTTTCTGTCGGTTTTAAGGTATACTGTTCCATACGAGAAAGTTCTGTTTCTGTGATACCCGCAGCAGTTGCGATTTCGCTTTGAGATAGGTTTTGCCCGCGTCGGGCTTTGCCGATAATGTCACCAAATTCGTCTTCAAGTGTGTATGCCATGGTGGTGTTCTCCTTACTTTATTGGTTTAAGGAACATTATAACAAAAAACGCAGTGTGATGCAATTGAAATAGGGAGCATCAAAAACGGAGGAATTCTGATGGGCATTCCAAAAAATGGATATGAACAAGCGGCAATATCCCTCGCACCGCTGGAAACCGATATGACGTTGGAAGAGTTTCTTGAGAGCGATTTAGAGGGCTATGAATATGTGAAAGGAAAGTTAATACCGATGGCACCACCGACAATGCAGCACGGTGAAATTAGTATGAATCTCAGTTTTCTTTTGAGTTTGCATGTTCGTGAGAATCAACTGGGACGTTTGTATCCGGCAGATACAGACTTTAAATTGGGGGACCGACTGGTTAAACCGGATGTAGCGTTTGTTTCTACAGCGAGGTTGCCTGAGAACAGGGACCAGGCATCCCCTATAGCACCAGATCTCGCTGTTGAGGTCGTCTCGCCATCAGATGCTTTTCGGCGCGTCGTAAGAAAAGCACTTGACTATCTGGAGGCAGGTACAAAAATGGTCTGGATTGTCGAACCTACTTCACAAACGGTACGCGTGTATCGATCCGAAACGCCTATCAGGGTGTTAGGAATTAACGACACGCTCACGGGTGAAGAGGTCGTTGAAGGGTTTTCGTGTCAAGTCGCACAACTTTTTGAATAGATATTGCTGAGACAGGGTCAATTATAATTATGGAGGGACAGGAGATGGATCCACAAAATGTTCACGAACTCAAACAAGAAATGCCCCTGCCTGAACACGGCAAGATGACGCTTAAGGAATTTCTTGAAAGCGATTTAGAGGGTTATGAATATGTGAAAGGAGAACTCATACGCATGCCAGCTGCATCTGCGGAACACGGTATAGTCAGCGCGAGGATTTTTCTGTGCTTGGGTTTGTACGTCCGTGAAAATGAACTTGGCGAGGTGGTTACCCCGGACACAGGTTTCCAGGTCGGCGAGCGCGTCTTGAAACCGGATATCGCTTTTATTTCTTCAGCACAACTGCCTGACGACCTGAGCAAGGCATTCCCGGTGCCGCCAGATTTCGCGATTGAGGTAGTGTCACCATCAGATGCTTTCCGGCGTGTGATTGAAAAGGCTTTCGCCTATCTGGACGCGGGAACCCGTCTCGTCTGGGTCGTTGAACCCGGATCAAAAACGGTGACAGTCTGTCGTTCGGAAACAGACATCAAATTGCTCACACGCAACGACACGCTCACGGGTGAAGAGGTCGTTGAAGGGTTTTCGTGTCAAGTCGCACAACTTTTTGAATAGGGAGATTTTATGAAACTGGGTTTAGTTACGTATAATATGGCAAAAGATTGGGATATTCCTACAATTATTGAACACTGTGTAGAGACAGGATTTGCCGGTGTGGAATTGCGGACGACGCATGCCCACGGCGTTGAAGTCGAACTCTCGGCAAGTGAACGCGCAGCGGTAAAACAACAATTCGACGATTCCCCGATTGAGATCGCTGGCTTGGGTTCTGCGTTTGACTATCATTCTGTAGATCAGGATGCGGTTCGACAGAATATAGAAGGCACGAAGGTCTATTCTCAACTCGCAGCAGATGTCGGTGCACCCGGTGTGAAAGTGCGTCCGAATGGGCTGCCTGACGAAGTGCCTGTCGAAAAGACACTGGAACAAATTGGATTGGCGTTGCGCGAGTGTGGCGAATTCGCTGCCGACCTCGGCGTACAAATTCGGTTGGAAGTCCACGGCGGTGGCACCTCCGAACTCCGACATATCCGCACGATTATTGATGTTGCTGACCACGAGAACGTCTACGTCTGTTGGAATTCTAATTTCGGTGAAGTGGAAAACGGAACCATTAAAAACAACTTTGACCTCGTCAAAGGGAGAATCGGCTTAGTACATATTACGGAACTCCATCGCCGTGAGTATCCGTGGCGGGAACTCTTTACATCGTTGAAAGCGTCCGGATACACAGGCTACACGCTTGCAGAAATCGCTGGAAGTTCTGATCCTGTGCGCGTGATGAATTTTTATCGGGCGTTGTGGGAAGAATTAGCCAGATAATAAGGAGGTCTTCTGATGAGTATTCTAAAAGCTAACCCAGAACAGGTTGTAATCCCTCCGACTCCGATAGAAACTGATATGACGCTTGAGGAATTCCTTGAAAGCGATTTAGAGGGATATGAATATGTGAAAGGAGAACTCATACCGATGCCACCGACATCCGGAGAACATGGTGATATTAGTGCCAATCTATTTTTATTTTTTGGCCCGTATGTTCGCGAAAATCAACGGGGACGTGTCTACACATCGGACACCGGTTTTAAGATTGGCGATAGGTTCCTGATACCAGACATTGCGTTCGTTTCGACAGAACGACTGCCAGATGACAGACGTAAGGCGTTTTCAATCCCACCGGATCTGGCTGTTGAAATTGTTTCTCCAACAGATGTTCTGTTCCGTGTCTTTGAAAAGGCACTCACCTATCTGAGTGGCGGAACGCAGCTCGTTTGGGTCATTGAACCTGTGGCAAAAACGGTAACGGTGTATCTTTCAGAGACAGATATCAAAGTGCTTACACGCGAAGATACACTTACCGGCGAAGATATCGTCGAAGGATTTTCGTGTGAAATCTCACAACTCTTTGAATGAGGATAGGCACCAGTGTTCGGATCTCGATTTTACATTTTATCTATAGGGATACTTCTTTTGACTGTTATCGGTGTCGGTGCAGTACCTGAAACCGTCCGTCTTAGCAATGGTGTGTGGACAGTTGACATCGCGACGCAATCCCTCGCCGTAAATGCCTATCCTGTAGAATCCGAAACGGCAGTGCCTATTTCGGCGGCGCAGTCCGAATTCAGCGATATCGCGGAATTTTCCCAAGACGACAATACCGTCCGTTGGCGGATTGTAGATCGGTTTCTCACCGTGCGCTTTGAACTGGTAGACGACTCGCTATCCGTTGAATTTGTTCAGGATAAGTTTGCAGATGACGCATTAAGTTTAACATGGCCCGTTATTGAAGATTTTGAATCTCTCCGTGGCTACATTTTACCTTTTTTTCAGGGGAGTTATGTACCCAAAAATGACATTACATGGCAGGATTTCTTATCCCAACGGGGATCCATAAACACAACCGCGGGTCTCTCAATGCCGTTCTGGGGTTTGGACCTCACTGACCGAACGCTTACCTACATTTTAACCAATCCATTTAACAACCAAATCCGGTTCAATAAAACAGCAGCCCCGTCGTTAGGTATGGAGGTATCGCACACCTTCGCGCCGAATTGGGAACAGAGCAGATACGGATTGCATATCTCACTCGGCGCAGCATCGCCAGTCGCACCTGCCAAACAGTACCGACACTGGTTGCAACAGAACGCTGAATTCGTTTCGTTTGCTGAAAAGATTGAGAAAACGCCTGCTGCAGAGAAGTTACTCGGTGCTGCGCATATCTATCTCTGGGGCGGCAAACTCTTCAGTCAATATGATGTAACGGATTGGCAAACATTTGCAACAAGGCTCAGTAGTGATAGCCGGGTTGCGACGCAGATGTGGACGCAGTTGAATGCAGAGGCGCGAAAAGCAATGCGTGAAATCGTTCAGGTGGACTATCCGTCTAAATATAGTTTACGCGTCGTAAGTCGTGCAATAAGTGAACAACTTGAAAAGCCTGATTTTTACAACCCAACGCTTTGGACAGAAATTCCCCTTACGTCAGAGACAGAAAAGTTAATCTCACGAGACGTCCCCACGCTATCGCTCACGGAAATGTATCGCCGCAATTGTCTACTGCTTTACACCGCGTTTTTCGACACGCTACGGCATCCAGACGAGTGGGGTGACGGTCTCTCTGTGAAGCTGTTGGAACAGTTTGCTGAGAATGGGTTAGATAGGCTCTGGCTCGGTGTGGATTCGTGGCAGGACGGATTTCGACACCCGACCGCCGTTGCGAAGGCGAAAGCACTCGGCTATCTCGTTGGACCCTACGATTCCTACCACAGTATCCATCATCCCAACGAAAAAGATACGTGGGAGACTGCGCAGTTTGATCTGTCACTCTATGAGACCGGAGCGATTGTCAACGCAGACGGCACAAAGAGCAAAGGATTTAAAAAGAAAGGGTATCACTTAAGCCCGCTCGTGGCACAGCCTTATGTCGAAAACCGCGTCAACGGTATTGTTGAACAGATGCCGTCAGATTTCAATACGTGGTTTATCGATTGTGATGCTTACGGCGAACTCTACGACGATTATTCAGCGACGCATCCTGCAACACAGTTAGATGATATGCATGCACGGTTGGCTCGGATTTCATGGATTCGGGATACACATAATATGGTTGTCGGCTCAGAGGGCGGTGCTGCGTATTCAGCAGCAACGCTCCACTTTGCGCACGGCATGACGGTTCCTGTCATCGGGTGGGGAGACCCAGACATGAAGTCTAAAACCTCGCCTTATTACGTTGGCGGGTACTGGCCCCCCGAAGGTCCGGCGATTCACATTAAACAGGTACCTCTCAAACCGAACTATCTGTATCACTACTACGATCCGCGTTTTCGCCTACCGCTCTATCAGATTGTGTTTCATGATTCAGTGATAACGACGCATCATTGGGGTTCCGGGAGTCTCAAATTTAAGAACGCAATCGGAACGTTAGCACTGTTAGAGTTGCTCTACAACGTGCCGCCGTTATATCATCTGAATATAGCAGAATTTTCAAAACATAAAGCGTGGATAAAACGACACTATGCGTTCTTTTCGCCACTACATCGGCAGATCGGTGGACAGCCAATGACCGATTTTGAGTGGCTAAGCGATGACAGACAAGTCCAACGCACCGAGTTTGGCGATACGGTTGAAATATTCGCAAACTTCGGAGCAGAATCTTTTGAATATAAAGGCGCGATAATTATGGGGCGAAGTGTGGTAGCAAAATGGATGGATACCGGTGAAATTGAAGTGTTTTCTGTGGAGTAATTTACGATTGGCAGAGATAAACAACAACCTGTAAGGGAGAATTTGCATAATGGCATGCAAAATATTAAAGCAGAAAATTCATGATACGCTCAGGGGCGGATACTTCAGCGATGCAAAAGATTTTGTAGATGTTTCCGACGGTGCCGCAGATCATGTCCATATTGTCATTGTTAGCCGAAAATTCAATGGACACACCATGGGAGACAGAAGTGATATTATTTGGGATGAATTGGTAAAGACTCTTTCTCAAGAGGAATGGGGACATGTATTCCTTTCTATTGGCGTGCTGCCTGAAGAGGTCCAAATCTGGTAAATAGAGGCTAACACATGGCATCCGAAACCTTAAAGCAAAAAATTCACGATACTCTCAAAGCCGGGTCTTTTCCTGATCCAGACTATTTCATTGATGTCTTTGACGACAGAGATGAACACATCCGTATCCTTGTTATCAGTCGTAAATTTGACATCTATGAATACAAACGCTCAGAACGCGAGGAGCGGGTCTGGAAAGACATTGTCCAAGTGTTATCCGAGGACGAACTGGCGCGTATTTCTCGTATCGTCGCTGTGAACCCCGAAGAAATTAAAATTTATACCTAACGCTATATACAAAGGGAGTTATGAATCAGATCGAATTTTATCAAGCAAAACTCAACTACGAAACGGATTCTTGGGATCTCTATGAGGCACTCAATAACGCGGAGCCTATCGTTGTCATAGATGCGCGTTCTCCAGAGGCTTACGCCCTTGAACACATACCAACATCTATAAATATCCCGCATCGAACAATGTCTGAGGCGACTACACGTGAGCTCGATAAATCGGAGGTGTATGTGACATACTGTGATGGCATCGGCTGTAATGCTTCTACCAAAGGTGCTTTAAATATGGCGAAACTGGGGTTCCGCGTTAAAGAGTTAATGGGCGGTTTAGATTGGTGGAAGCGCGATGGCTATGAAACGAAAGGTAAGCGCGGCGTTCCGGGGACTGAAGTTGTGTGCGGGTGTTAAACACGATAGCGGAATTTAATTTGCAACTGCGAATAAGATACTGTTAGGACTTACGCATTTTCTCTTAAAGTCCCCCTGATAAGGGGGATTTAGGGGGTTAAATCAGTAAAATATACCGTTTCCCCATTCAATTTGCGTAAGTCCTGACTGTTTAATTAAAATCAGTCTGTTTCGCTTGCAGCAAAAAAGTACTATTTAACTTGCAATTGCTGACGAGATAGGTTATAATTAACACTAACATTCCCCCATAGCTCAGTTGGTAGAGCAGATGGCTGTTAACCATCGTGTCGGCGGTTCGAGTCCGTCTGGGGGAGTTTCAATTTGCTGACGGGCTTTGTGGTCAAGGTTCGTCAGCAAAAATTTTTAATAGAACTTACGCGTTTCCTCTTAAAGTCCCCCTGATAAGGGGGATTTAGGGGGTTTAAAAGACGGAAATTATCACTTTTTGCGTCTAACTGTCAGATATTTACTCAATTTGCGTAAGTCCTGTTTAACCTATTCTTGTCCAAACTCACCCGACTTCTCGAATGGAGGTCAATATGCCTAAGCAATTTACCGATGCACAGCTGGATGAACTCTTAGCGAAAGGCTACTTAATTGTACCCGACTACTATTCAGGTGAACAACTCGCGGAGATGCAAGCTGCCCAACGCCGTGTACTCCCGACATGGGAAGAAGTTAAGGATGACCCACCCCCTGGTAGAGCGACTTTGACCGAATTCCCGCCCGCTGAAATGGCGTTATTACGTGCGATCGTGGACCACGATGCCTGGGCATTCGCACGTAAATTTCTGAAAACGGAGCATATTCACTACCGTGCTGGGTGTATGATTGCACGCTATCCCGGATTTAAAGGCCCGGGTGTCGATAGCGATCCAAGCAATTTGCATATTGATAACGGCAACAACTCGCTGCTCCCACAGTCCGAGAGTGCTCGTGAATTCGGGCAACTCGGCTTTTGGGTACACCTTGAGGATGTTGACAAAGACCAGGCACCGCTTAGGCTGCTTGCTAAGGAACACGAACGGGATACCTCTAAATACGAACCCCTTGTTTGCAAAGGCGGAACGCTCTGTATCTTCAACAACTATACGTTGCATTCGGCAAGCGATTATCTACGCGAGGACGGACAACGCTACACGTGGGGGTTCGGTCTCGGACGCGCAGACCACTATTGGGAAGGTTTTCGACACTACACAGACAAAGGTCGGAATCCGACATTCTCGAAATTCATCGGGACGCTAACAGCAGCAGAGCGTGAGGTTTTTCGATTTCCGCCTGCTGGTCATCCATACTACACTCCCCAAACGCTTAAGGCATTAGAAGAACAATACCCCGGCTGGAATGCACGCGGAGAATATTGAATCAGATACGATGAGAGTTATGATTCCACCAATTAAATGTCAAGGAATTAAAAGCAAGCTTGTTCCTTTTTTGCACCCCAGGCCCGGTAGGTTCGGTTTGATGAAATTTAAGGAAATAAATCGGTAATTCTATGTTCTCCCCAGGTCCGGTAGGTGCGGTTTTGCGGCGTACGCGAGGAAATCCGCAGAAATCCGCAGAAACACCCAAGCAAAAACCCCTATCAAAGACTCCAAATGCGACCTGCATTCCAACCGCGCCGGGCATCACCAGGAAATTACCGAATTAAAAAATTAAACTTCATCAACCGAACCGGATCCTCCGCGGAACCCTTGAGGTATCCCTCAAAAACCTCTTGAATCCCGTAGGGTTTATTTGCTTGGGTGTTTCTTTAAGTATCTCTGTAGAAAAACGGGACCTCACAGACCTAAGCCCCGTAGGGGCGGCATTTATAGAAAAGGTGTTGCAAAATACCTCGAAAACTCCCTAAATTGGTCCCTGGATTCAATAGGAATACTGCACTTTACCGTTTACTCAGAATGTCCTCAGTCCCGTAGGGTTTATTTGCTTGGGTGTTTCTGCAGCATCTGTGTAGAAATATGTATTAAAGAAGAAGAAAGCCCCAGAGGGGCGACATCTGTATCGCTACGTTAAATCTGGGTATCCTTTTCAACCGGATCAAAAATGTATCTTTCGTCGTAATTGACATTAAAACCTTTCAGGATCTCAAGGTATTCCTCTCTAAACGTTTTCCGCATGTGATGCTTTTCTTGGTTTTTGATATACTTGACGAGGGCATCTAATTGAGATCTTGAGTAGGAAAACGCACCAAACCCGACTTGCCATTCAAATCTTCCCGTAACCCATTGCTTTTGATTGATAAATTTTGATGAATTCGCTTTGATATCTCTCACCAAACCAGATACAGTGGTGTCAGGTGTTATCCCAACAAGGATATGAATGTGGTCGGGCATTGAATTGATTTGAATTACCGTTTGTTTTTTCTTTGTTATAATGCCTATGATGTACCCGTGGAGTTCGGCTTTGTGTTCCTTTGGAATAAGGTTTTGTCTACCTTTGACAGCAAAGACGATATGTATGTAGATTTGGGTGTAGGTGTTGGGCATATTTCTCCTTATAGGTTATACAGATGCCGCCCCTACGGGGCTTGAATCTTTGGGCTTTGAACATACTACACAAATGCCGTCCCTACGGGACTAAAGAAAGATTTTGGAGTATGTAGGTTTTGTGTCTAAAGGCCGGCGCGGTTTCAAACCACACCTACTCAGTCTGGAACCGAGGCTATTCTTTTTCTAAATTGACACCTATGGTTCGGTTTGCAACCGCACCAGCTACTCCTCAGAAAACTTGCCACATCTATGAAATCCAATAATTTATCTAAAACTAAATGCCTCTGGAAACGAGCGTTTGGCATCGTGAAATTCGAGAGAACTCTAAAATCCGGTCTTCCGGAGCGGTTCGGACATTAACCATCCGATGACGTTGATAATATCGTCCTGCCGTTCCTGTAGCATCACTTCGATGAGTGCCGGTTTCTCAGCGGCGAGTGCATCGCGTAAGGTTTCCTTGAAATCACCCAAATCCTCGACCCGCTTCGCATACGCACCGAAAGACTTTGCGAATGCAACGAAATCGGGATTCAGCAGGTCTGTATCAATTGTGCGGCCTTCACACCCTTTCTGTTGAGATCCCTTAATCGCTGATAAGGCACCGTCATTCACCACAATCGCCACGACATTGATACCGTATTTCATAGCCGTTGCCATCTCCACTGCACCCATCAAGAACCCACCATCGCCACTGAAGCAGATGACCGGACGGTCGGGATATGCAACTTTGGCACCGATCGCGGCAGGATAAGCATGCCCTAACGCCACCCCGATATTTGGATAGAGGAAAGTCCTCGGATCGTAGATAGGAAATTCAGCGAAGGAAGCGTAACCGAGCGCGTGGACATCAATCGCATAAATAGTATCTCGCGGAAGCACATCCTTGAGTTCGTGAATGACCGGTAATGACGGTTGTGCGTCAAAGTCTTTTCGGAGTGCTGCCAGCGTCTCATTCCAGCCGTTTTCACCGGGGGCAACATCCTCAATGAGTGCTTGCAACGTCAGTTTCATATCACCGACAACACCCACATCGCACGGATATTCAAGCCCAATCTCGTCTGCATCTTCATCAATTTGGATGAACGGTTGCGGCAGTTCCAGACTCCAATTCCGAGTATCAATAGAGGTAAAGCGCGGTCCGATACCGATTAAACAGTCGGCACGCTGGAGTGCCTCGCGGCCGAGATAGCCGTAGCAGATTTGGAGTGCTAACGGATGGTCCTCCGATAAAACGCCTTTTCCATTGCGAGTAACAATAACAGGCGCGTTCAGTTTCTCAGCGAGGAGACGTAACTCGTTTCGAGCATTTGCGTGGAAGACAGCAGAACCCGCGAAGATTAGGGGCATCTTGGCGTTACGGATAGTTTCAACGGCAGTGCTGAGGTCTGTATCATCAGGTGGTGGTAATTCAGCGCGCTCCACACGCGGTGGGATTTGCACCTCGCCTTCTCCTGTAACGACATCCATCGGGAATTCCAGCACTGTGGGTCCGGGTCTTCCATTCCGCATCGCTTTGAAGGCGTTTTCAACAACAACCGGAATCTCAGCGACGGTGTGTGCGATAGCGCAGTACTTGGTGAGCGATTCAAAAAACCGCATCTGATCCAAGCCGTGGAACATCTTGCTCGGATGCTTGCTATAGAGACTGGAATCGCTCTGTCCAGTGATGAGTAGAACAGGCGCGCAATCCGTAAACGCCTCTAAAATCCCTGTTGATGCGTTGCTGGCACCTGGTCCTGGCACAGTGATAGCGACCCCAACCTCTCCCGTTGCACGAGCGAAGCCGTCTGCCATCTGCGTTGCTGCGTATTCATGCCGGACGAGGTAGTGATTAATCGTGTCCTTTCCACGGCGCAGCAAGGCATCGTAAATCTGGATATTTTGGGTGCCGGGCATTCCGAAAACCGCTGAGACTCCCTGTGCTTTCAAGCATTCGATGAGAATATCTCCGCCTTTCACGTATTAGTCTCCTTTGTGTTCTTTAAGAAAATTTTCTAACCACGCGTCAGGGTCATACCCCAGTCGGCGTAGTGATTGACAGCCGATACGTTTTAGAAAATTGGGGATGAGATTAAAAAGCCTAAGTCGCCAATTCATGATTGGTAACACCATTTCTACTTGAAGAGTTCCGATAACCGATCGTCTTCAGAAATCCATCCCGTCGCTTGCAGGGGGTTAGCGGGTATCAATTGAGAACGTTTCCGACAATAGTATTATCATAGCAATCACAGAAATCAAAAAATCACAGTTCAAATCCCTCCTACAAGAGAGCGTTGCCAGTCGTTTTATCGAAAAAGTACATACGTTCTGGGACAAACGAGACATACAGGTGTTGTCCAATCTCCGCTGCAAAGTTGGGGGCTGTGCATGCCTTGAGAATCGTATGCACACCTGCGGCATCCGTTCCAAGCGTCAGTTCGACGATTGTTTCCGCACCCAGCGGTTCGACACTATAGACTTCCGCTTGAAAAGCGTTCGGAATGGATTGATGACTCACAAGGACATCCTCAGCGTGCGCGCCAAAGACGGTGTCGCTGTTTGAGGTGTTGTCGTGCAGTGCTTTGGCAACCCGCGCATCTTGAATTGTAACTGAATTGTCGTTCCCTGTATTGTTTGCTAAGTTCAGGTGCAGTTCGCCGTTTGTGCTGGAAATATGGCACGGAATACAATTCATACTTGGGTTACCGATGAAACCAGCGACAAACAGGTTGGCAGGGTGATTATAGATGTCCGACGGGGTGCCAAGTTGCTGGATTCTACCCGCTTCAAGCACGGCGATTCTATCCGCCATTGACATCGCTTCGATTTGGTCGTGTGTTACATAGAAGGTAGTCGTGCCGAGTTCGCGTTGCCGCCAACGGATTTCGGCGCGCATCTCTGTCCGGAGTTTCGCGTCCAGATTCGATATCGGTTCATCCATGAGGAAGACTTGCGGACGGCGTACCATCGCCCGACCAAGTCCAACACGCTGTGTTTCACCACCACTCAACTGATTCGGGCTACGCATGAGCAGATGTTCAATGTGGAGCATCTGTGCAATATCTCTGACGCGCCGGTCAATTTCCTCAGCAGAGAGACGGCGCGGATGTAATGGAAACGCCATGTTCTCGTAGACGCTCAGGTGCGGATAGAGAATGTGTGATTGGAAAACGAAAGCGACATCGCGTTCGGCTGGGGTTTTGGCGTTGACGCTGACACCGTCAAGATAAATTGTGCCTTCTTCCGGTTTGTCTAAGCCTGCAATACAGCGGAGCGTCGTCGTTTTTCCAGCACCAGTTTGACCGAGCAGCACAAAAAATTCTTGGTCTTGGATGTCAAGTGTGATACCGTTGAGTGCAATAAGGTCGCCGAAGCGTTTTGTAATGTTTTCGAGTTTTACGGTCGCCATAAATGATGTTACTGAGGCATTTAGTGCTCCACTGTAGGAGCGAGTTTGCTCGCGATCTTCTATATTCTTTGTAGGAGCGAGTGTTTCTGCTTGGGGTTTTTGCTTAGGTGTTTCTGCGGATTTCTCGTTGCTCGTGATCTTCTGTATGATAGATATTGCTTTAGTATAGCATGAATCGCGTTTAGCGGTCAACAAGAATTAGTTTTCAGCCCAGAGCCATTCAGTTCTCGGTTTTTCGTCCAATTTTGGACCCCCCAGACCCGGTAGGTGAGGTTTTGCAGCGTACCCATAGGTGTCAATTTAGGGATTTTTCGTGCCACTCTCGGCAGCGTAAGCCTGAACTGTGATTTCTGTGATTTTTGCGATAAGATCTCTGAGGGAAAATAAGATGCTGATTGTGGGGTTGAAATTTCTACAAAGATGGCGTTCCCGCGGAACCGCTGAGTCGTCAGGACTCGGTTTTCAGTTTTCAGTTGCTTGTGATGGGTTCTCTTATCATGGGTATCATAACCATCAGAGAAATCACAGTTCAGAAGTCAAAAGTGGAAAGCGTTAGGAAACCGCCCGTTCCAGTCTGGGTGCCGAGGTTGTTTTTGGAGACCGCGATGGTTATTTTTCTTATAGTAAAACCTGTAATTATAGTAAATTCCAAAAATAAATACACACTTTCGCCCCCCGGTAGGTGCGGTTAGGAAACCGCACCATAGGTGTCAATTTAGGGATTTTTCACGGTATTTTGTAGCAGCGTCTTAATAGATGCCGCCCCTACGGGGCTAAAGAACTAGGGCAAACGCGATTCTACACAGATGCCGTCCCTACGGGACTAAAGAAGGTTTTGGAGTCTTTAAAGTTTTTGTGTAAAATCCGGTTCGGTTAGGGGATTTAGTCTGGGAATAGACTAAATCCATTCCTTGTATTACATTCCGCATCTACCGGGCCGGGGATCGCGACGGTTATTTTTCTAAAATTGACACTTATGGTGCGGTTAGGAATGCAGATCGCATGAATCAACGGTATGAATGCCTTATGGGCATTCCCCGGGGTGAGTACACCGCAAAACCGCACCTACCGGCCCTGGATCTGCAAATTACACACTAAATTGACACCGATGGGTACTATTTCCGTATCAATAACTTGCGTGTAGCCGCGTAATCACCCGCCTTAAGCGTGTAGAAATACAGACCTGTCGCAACCTTCTCACCCAACATGTTCCGACCATCCCAATGAATCGCACGCGAACGGCTCTGATAGAAACCCGCAGCCTGATGCCCCAGCTTCAACTCCCGAACGACAACACCTCGGACATCGTAGATCGTTAGCGTAACGTCAGCAGGCGTGGCGAGTTGATACGGTATCCACGTCTCAGGGTTGAATGGATTGGGGAAGTTGGTCAGCAGATCGGTCTCATCCGGAATCACAGGAGGCATTTCAATAGAGGGCGCGGCACCGGCTACATCTGTGACATTGATCGTGACGGTAATTCTGTCACCGCCACTGTTCCCGTCATTGACGGTCACCGTTACGGTATAGGATGTCTTTGTTTCATAATCCAGTGCTGCACTGGTTTGGAGCTGCCCAGAGCCGCTCACAATGCTGAACGAAGCCGCATCCGTGCCACCGAGTGTGTAGGTGAGCGTATGACCGGTATCCGCATCAGTGGCAGCAACAGCCGCGCCGATGTTTTGCCCGGATGTCGTGTTCTCTGCGACGGAGCGCGTGGCGCTGTCACCCTCTGTGAACACAGGCGGATTGTTAGAAAAAGTAACATCAATGGTAACACCCGGATTTGCTATCTTGAGGCGTTGAAGGGGCCCATAATCCGAAATCGGATTTCCCCTGACAAATAAATGCGTCAGCGAAGTCACACCTTCAAGTGCGGACATATCGGTGATATTGTTGTCAAACAGCCTGAGCGATGTCAGATTGGTGAGTTTGTCAAAGATATTAGGCGGCAATGCGGTTAGAGCATTGTCCCACAGCCTGAGCCCTGTCAGCGCAGTGAGTCGGTCAAAGATACCCGCCGGCAATGCGGTCAGAGCATTCTCGTTCAGGTAGAGATCTTCCAGCTTAGTGAGTTTGTCAAAGATATTAGGCGGCAATGCGGTTAGAGCATTATCGGACAGTTCGAGCAATGTCAGCTTGGTGAGTCGGTTAAAAACATTAGACGGCAATGAGGTTAGAGCATTATCGGACAGTTCGAGCAATGTCAGTTGTGTGAGTTTGTCAAAGATATTAGGCGGCAATGCGGTTAGAGCATTATCGGACAGGTCAAGCCGTGTCAGCGCAGTGAGTCGGTCAAAGATACCCGCCGGCAATGAGGTTAGAGCATTGCCCCACAGCTTGAGCCGTGTCAGCGCAGTGAGTCGGCCAAAGATACCCGCCGGCAATGAGGTTAGAGCATTTTGGTGCAGGCCGAGATCTGTCAGCCCAGTGAGTCCATCAAAATCACCGAGGTTTAGAGGAGCTCCCCCGAGACTGGGACTTAGCTCAGTAATTGCCCGAAGGTGTGCTTCCGTCACATTAGCAGGATCACTAACAGGGCTTTCAGCAACAATTTCGTCTCTCACTTGTTGTGTGCGGTCAGTGACAGGTTTTAGCACATTGACAGTGACAGTCATACTATTGCGCCTACCCTTATCATCTGAAACAATGATAGTTACACTATAGGATTTTTTCGTAGTATAGTTAAGGCCACCGGTAATGGTTTGGAGCTGCCCGGTCTGGCTGTTAATACTAAACGATGTCGCATCTGTCCCGCTCAGACTGTAGGTCAAGGGATCCCCTTCCACATCCGTGGCAGAGAACGTGCCGATGGTTCTTTGCTTGCTTCCCAGTATAGTATATGTGGTGCTGCCCTCTATAGAGTAGTCGCTGCTGACCCCTGTAAAGTAGGGGGCATAGTTTATAACAGTGATCGTAACGTCAATACTATCACTCCCACCCCTACCATCAGAAACAGAGACCGTCACCGAATAGGAAGACTTCCGCTCATAATCAAGGTCTATACGGGTTTGGAGCTGCCCAGAGGTGCTATCAATACTGAACGATGCCGCATCTGGACCACTCAGACTGTAGGTGAGTGTATTATAACTGTTCACATCCGTGGCAGAGACCGGATCGCCGATGTTTTTGCCGGATACCGTGTTATCTGCTACAGAACGGGTCGTGCTGCTGCCTTCTGTGAAGATAGGCGCGCGATTCGGCGGTCTTTCGTAGACATCCGTAACAGTGATCGTAACGTCAATACTATCACTCTTGCCCTTACCATCAGAAACAGAAACCGTAACTGAATAGGAAGACTTCCGCTCATAGTCAAGATGCGCATTGGTTTGGAGCTGCCCGGAGGTGCTGACAATACTGAACGCAGCCGCATCTGTTCCACTGAGACTGTAGGTTAAGTCATCGTCGTCTGGGTCTGTTGCCCCAACAGCACTGCCGATATTGACTCCCGCACGCGTATTTTCAGCAATGGAACGTGTGGTGGTGCTGCCGTCTGTAAAGGCAGGAGCACGGTTTTCCTCTACATCTGTAACATCTATTGTGAGGGTGAGGGTATCTGTGCGCTTGCCATCCGAGACGCTGATTCTAACCGAATAGGAGGTCTTTGTTTCATAGTCAAGAGCCGCCTTCGTTTTGATCTGTCCCGTCTCACTATCAATGTCAAATGCGTCGGCATCGGCTCCATCAAGGCTATAGGTCAAGGTATCCCTGTCCACATCCGTCGCACTGTAAGGGGTTCCGATGTTCTCACCTGCGGGTGTATTTTCTGCGACGGCGTGTGTTGTCAAACTGTCAGCTGCAAATACGGGTGCCTCGTTGACATCAGAAACGTTGATCGTAACAGCAATCGTATCCGTGAGCTCGCCATCAGAGACGCTGAGCGTGAAGGAGTATGTCTTTTTCGTTTCAAAGTCCAGTGCCGCCTTCGTTTGCAGCTGCCCCATCTCGCTATCAAGGTCAAACGCATCAGCATCTGTCCCCTCATCAAGGCTATAGGTCAAGGTATCCCCGTCCGCATCGGTTGCACTATAAGGGGTTCCGATGTTCTCACCCGATGGTGTATTTTCTGCGACGGCGTGTGTTGTCAAACTGTCAGTCGCAAATACGGGCACCTCGTTGACATCAGAGACGTTGATCGTAACAGCAATCGTATCCGTGAGTGTGCCATCGGAGACAATGAGCGTAAGAGAATACGTCTTTTTCGTTTCAAAGTCCAGATCAGCCTTTGTTTTTAGCTGCCCTGTCTCGCTATTGAGGTCAAACGCATCGGCATCGGCTCCATCATCAAGGCTATAGGTCAAGGCATCCGCGTCCACATCTGTGGCAGTGTAAGGGGTTCCGATGTTCTCACCCGCGGGTGTATTTTCTGCGACAGTGTGCGTTGTCAAACTGTCAGCTGCAAATACGGGTACCTCGTTGACATCAGAGACGTTGATCGTAACAGCAATCGTATCCGTGAGTGTGCCATCAGAGACGCTGAGCGTGACGGCATACGTCTTTTTCGTTTCAAAATCCAATGCTGTCTTCGTTGTGATTTGTCCCGTCTCACTATCCATGTCAAACGCATCTGCATCTGATCCATCAAGGCTATAGGTCAAAATAGTGCTTTTATTCGCATCGGTGGCTGTCACAGGGAGCCCAACGTCAGTGCCGATAGCCACATTTTCGGCTATCGTGCGGCGTGTGTCCGCGCCCTCCGTGAAGACTGGGGGTACGTTGATCTGTTCAATAATTTCTAACGGTCCGGTAGTGGCGTTGACAAGCCCGTACCCGTTATGCGTTGCGGGAGGCATCGGCAGTGGCGTTTCAATCTCCACGGTGACAGCATGGATTGTGTTCGGCGTGCGCGTTAGCGGCATCGGGCTGCTTTCCAGACTGCCTTTCGGAATGAGGATCGCCGTCGCGCCATCTACCAAACTGCCATTGGCAACTTTGATCGGTAGTATGATTTCAAACGGTGCACCACTCGGCACAACTGCCGTGAACTGGCGCGTGCCAACCTTTTCGAGTGCTACAACCAACGGCAATTGTGAAGCCGCGTCCGGGTTCCCACGCAGCTGCAGTTGCTGGAGCTGCGTCAAACCGTGAAAAATACCGGTTGGCAGTGAAATCAGATTGTTATGAGATAATAGGAGACTCCGGAGGGACGGGGTCCCATCAAAGATCCCCCTGGGTAAATCTGTGAGGGCGTTCTCCTGTAGGTGAATCGCCTCTAAAGCCGAAAGACCCTCAAACACACCGGCAGAGAGCGAACGCAAATCATTACTCTGTAAATAAAGGTGTGTCAGTGATATTAAATCGCTAAAAATACCGCTCGGCAGACCGGTGAGAGTGTTGCCCTCAAGAGAGAGCGTCGTCAGCGATAGCATGCCATCAAAATCACCCGCCTTCAAGGCTGTGATCCCAGCATTTGAGAGATCCAGGCTTGTAATTGCGGCGAGATCCAGTTCTGTCACTGTGCTACAGTCGTCTACGCCGAGAGCGTCCGCAATCGCCGCGGCGACCTGTTCTGTTCGGTTGCAGACAGTGGATTGTGCGATCGTATAGCCATAGTGATAGTGGGGCAATCTGGGGAACCGATGGAATGCCACTTTTGGCGTTCCGGTGCCCGTGCCGACGACTGTAAAGGGACGGCTTTCCGTGCTACCTTGCGGTATCATCACATGCGTCGTGCCGCCGGTTGCTACATCAATCGGCAGCACGATATTAAACGGCGCACCTGTCGGCATCACTGCCTTAAACGTACCAGCACCGACACTTTGCAGAGACACAATCAGCGGTAGCGGGTCAAGGACGTTGCCCCCCAGTCTGAGCGATGTCAGTGCTGGCAATCCGGTAAAGATACCTGTCGGTAGGCTGCTGAGGTGGTTGCCATACAGATTCAAGTTTCGCAGCGCAGTCATACCGGAGAAATCACCCGTTTTCAGGGATGAAATACCGCTATTTCTCAGGTTAAGGGTTATGATCGCAGCGACTGCTGCTTCGGTAACACTGGCGGCATCCGTTGCGTTCGGAACGGCAGCAACAATGGCATCCCGCACCTCTGGTGTGCGTTCTATCACCGGGAGAAACCCAGCACTACTGAGAGTCTCGTTGACATCCATCACACTGATAATCACGGTGATCCTATCCGAGAGCACTTCATCGTCAACGGTGATCGTCACCGTGTAGAGCCGTTGGGTTTCATAGTCAAGTGGAACTTTGGTTTTCAGCTGCCCGGTGGCACTGTCAATCGCAAACGCATCCGCATGAACGCCGCCGAGGGTATATCTTAGAAGGTCGTCAGTCGAATCGGTTGCCAACACAGGCGTACCTATATTCACCCCTACAGCCGTATTCTCAAAAACGAACCGCGTCGTGCTGTTGCCTTCATAGAAAGACGGCGCCGTGTTTTCTTTTACGTCGGTGACGGTGATTGTCACCGTGATGGTGTTTGTGAAACTGCCATCAGAGACAGTGATTGTCACCCTATAAGCGTTTTGGGTCTCATAGTCGAGTGCTGCCTCGGTTTTCAGTTGTCCGGTGGCAGTGTCAATCGCAAACGCACTCGCATCCGCACCACTGAGTGTGTAGGTCAATGTGTCGTTTTCAGCATCTGTCGCAGCGATCGCTGCACCGATGTTTGTACCCGCAGCGGTATTTTCTGCGACAGAACGCGTAACGCTGCTGCCCGCTATGAACACAGGTGCCGTATTGACTCCCGCGATGACCGATAACGGTACAGTTTCAGATCTGACAAGCGCATAGCCGTAATGCTCACGCGGCAGCCGCGGGAACGTCTCAATATCCACGGCCACTTCACCCATCGTGCCAGGTGTCCGTGCCACGGTGAATATTTCACTTTCCACACGACCGTGAGGAATAGTGACTGGCGTCGCACCCCCTGTGATGCTGCCGTTTGTAGCCGTAATTGACAGCACATAATCAAAAGTCGCACCTGTCGGGGAAACTGCCTTGAATTGCCCCTCAGCCACTTTTTTGAGTGTGACAGGGATCGGCAACGGGTCAACCGCATTGCCACCGAGACGGAGCGTTCGCAACGCTGTCAATCCCTCAAAGATACCATCAGGGAGGCGACGGAGTTGGTTTCCGTATAGATTGAGATCGCTGAGTGCAGTCAGTCCATCAAAATCATCTGCTTTCAGGGTTGCAATGTTTTCTCCCTTCATGTTAAGTGTGGTAATTGACGCGAGGTGTGCTTCGGTCAGGTCGGCAGCAGCATTGACACCCGGCACTGTGGCAACGATCGCATCCCGCACCTGCGGTGTTCGCTCACTCACAGGCGTAACAGCCGCCTCACCTAAAAGATGTGTTCCCAAAAACATTAAAAGTGTAAAAAAAATTGCTAAAGTATACTTACGGTTTTCAATCAATGGTTTCATAAACGCCTCCATTTTCCTAATAACTATAGAAGATTATCGCCAATCGGCTCTTGTTTTGGTATCCGTCGGGTGTGCAAGAAAAAAAGCCCGCGACAAGACGCTCCGTGCAGAACGGAACGCGCGCGGGCATGACAAAGGATAGCACTACCGTGAAGGTTATACTATCTTGTGAAGTATTATGCTTATTAAATGTTAAGCGGGGGGGGGGCGGTAACCTTAAAAGACAGGGCTGTTAACTGTGAGTTAATAACACACAAAATCAACGAACGGACAGAGAAACGGCACGCAGTATGAACGCTTACACCATAGACGCTATGTTCCCGTAAAATCGGTTCGGCGATGTTGATATTGATGTGTTCGTTTCGCATGGTTCTCAACTTTGGTCTGAATATCTCAGTCAACAACTAAAATCTGCTATACTAAAAGATCGCTGCTGCGCAAGTTATAGGTTATGATACGTCAATTTTTTATATTTGTCAAATTAAAAAATATAAACCTTAATGTAACTTATAAAGTCGTTTGGACAATTCATGTTGCATTTCAGTTGCGTTTTCAAAGGTTGAAAGGGTTTTCTTTGGTGTTCCATCTGTCACAGAACCGGTTTCCGAAAAATAACGGTAACTCGGATTGCTCCGCCGTATGGATTTAGGAACGTTTCCAAAGGAACAGACCGAGGTGTGATGGTAAGTCGGCTTACTACCGAATATCATCACACCTCTTTTTCTTCCATAGCGAAAAAATATATGCAATTCGGCAGTGTATAGAGTATAATTATTAAGGGGTAGCCTACAGACTCACACTATTGTAAAGTACAGACGCAGAATGTAATGTTCCCTGCACATGGAAGGTCGGAGAAAGCGATGCTGCATCACTTGAAGACAGAAGAGAACCCGTATACAAATCTGTCCTTAATAGATAAAATTAGGCGAAAATATGACTTAACACCGTCAATCTCGCTTGTCCTCGGATTGACGACGCTGTTCTTTGTTGTCTTTCTTATATATCCACTCCTCTATGTTTTCAAAGAGGCGTTCTGGATTGAAAATAAATTCACTTTTGCCTACTTCAAACTGATGGTGACCGATCCGAATATCCGAGAACTGGTTGTCAACAGTTTCAATATCGGTGTGATGGTCACAATAGTGACGAGCATCATCAGTCTACCACTCGCATACTTCTTGACGCGCTACCGGTATCCGGGACGCAATATGTTACGCTCCGTTATCTTGATCCCGATGATTATGCCCCCTTTTGTGGGGGCAATTGGGATGAAGCAGTTTTTCGGTAATTTTGGAAGCATCAACATGCTCCTCGTCAAACTCAATCTGATGGATATCGCTGAAACTATTGATTGGTTCGCTGGCGGCTTCTGGGGTGTGGTGATGTTGTCAACATTGCACCTGTATCCGATCATGTATCTTAACATCGTCGCTGCACTCGCAAATGTTGATCCGAGTCTGGAGGAAGCCGCCGAGAATATGGGGGCATCGCGGTTCCAAGTTTTCCGTCAAATAACATTGCCGTTGATGATGCCGGGGTATTTTGCGGGTGCGATTCTCGTCTTTATTTGGGCTTTTACGGATCTCGGCACGCCGCTGATTTTTGAATACCGCAACGTGATTTCGGTGCGGATCTTCAACCAAGTCACCGAGGCGAACACAAATCCGATGGGATACGCCCTCGTTGTCCTAATTATTGTACTAACAGCATTAGCTTTTTATGTCTCAAAGCGGTGGACGGGAAGTAAGCACTATGAGATGCTCGGCAGAGGGCATGTGACATCCCGTGAAACGGATGCAAGATGGGGTATGCGCACCATCATCTACCTCTTTATCGGAGGATTGACGTTCGTGGCGCTCTTACCACATATCAGTGTTATCCTTGTCTCCCTAACGCCAGACGCAAGCCAGTGGCGATTGAGCGTGCTACCGCAATCGTGGACCTTCGCACATTATGTTGAGACGTTCACACACGACGATACACTGCCGAGTATCTTTAACAGTCTAAAATACAGTATTTTCAGCACGCTGTTGGCACTCTTAGTCGGTATTGTGGTATCATACTTGTTAACTCGGAAACGGCTCCCGTTCCAAAATCTATTGGATGCTGTTGCGATGTTGCCGTTAGCGTTGCCGGGCGTTGCGATAGCGTTCGGATATATGGGCAGCTTCGCGGATACGACGCTCTTGCTCCGATATTTCCCTGAAGGGTTTGTTTCCGTCATAGACCCGCGGAAAAACCCGACTTTCCTTTTAATTATTAGTTATGCAGTACGGCGGTTGCCGTATATGTTGCGCTCTATCTATGCCGGACTCCAGCAGACGAGCGTTAGTTACGAAGAGGCATCGCAAAACATGGGAGCGACACCGATCCGTACCTTGTATAAAATTACGTTGCCCTTAGTTATCGCAAATATCCTCGCCGGTGCGATTCTCGTCTTTTCCTTTTCGATGTTAGAGGTCAGTGATAGTTTAATCTTGGCAATGCAGGACAAGTACTATCCAATTACAAAGGCGATTTGGTCACTCTCTCAGCGTCCCGATCACGGGGCATATACGGCGAGTGCGCTCGGCGTGGTAGGGATGTTAATCCTGATTGCGTGTCTACTCGGGGCAGGACGTGCGCTTGGTGGGAAGTTAGGCGAAATTTTCCGGATTTAGGAATATTGATAATAATTAAATTGGCTGTTACCGTAAGGAAGGTTTTGAAAGCAAACCGATTGCATGCTAAAATATAAAAAAATAAAATCAACAGTATACATAGAAACCACAGTAGTGAGTTACTTAGTAGCGCGCCCCAGCACAGAGGCAACCTTAGGTGCACGACAACGAGTTACACAACAGTTCTGGGAAAATTACTCCGATACCTTGGAGTTTGTCGTGTCGGATGTCGTTATCACTGAAATTAGACAAGGCAATGAAATCGCAGCACAGCGTAGAATTGACGCATTAGCAGGTCTTACAGTATTGGAGCTGTCCCCGGAGGCAGTTATCCTCGCGCTGGAATTAATAAATGCAGGTGCTGTACCACCACATTCGCTACCGGACGCTCAACATATTGCTATTGCTGTGGTAAATGGCATTGAGTACCTAACCTCTTGGAACTATAAACATATCGTCAACGAAACTAAGCGGCAGCATATAGATCAGGTTTGTCGAGCCGCTGGATACCAACCTACGATCCTCTATACCCCTGTAGAGTTGATTGAGGAGATGCACGTGAAAGAGAAAGAACATCCACCTATGGATCCTATCCTTGAAGAATGCTATAAGATGAAAGAAGAGTTTGCTGCCCGGTTCAAAACCATGCAGGAACTTGTCGATTATTTGAAGGCGGAAAATAAAAAGAACAAAGCGGAAGGTTGGAAATACGTATCGCTACCGCCAGTCAAATGCCACAAACAAGACTAATGGGTCTGTGCTTTTGTCCTGTACAGGGAGTTATTGTTATTTTAGAGGCAGGATATAGTAACCCAAGTTGCTACTAACAAATTTTGGACATTTCCACACAGTTTTTTCAGACACTTTCCCCACCCCAGAGGGGTGGAATGTCTATAGAAAAAGGTATATCAACGTTCTGCACTCCAGCGGAGTGCTATGTAAGTAAATAGGTGGCAACTTGCGCTATAGTAATGTAGGCAGGGCATTTGAGATTGCCCTGCTTTTTTATCCAAGTGCTGCAATGGCAAGAATATCAAGTGTTACCATCAGCCCTGATGGCAGTCTTCTCGCAAGCGGAAATGCTGGCAGCACAATCGTTTTGTGGAAAAGAGAAGATTAAAATCATCAACATCTAACAATTGAACCCAAAAAAGGACTTCATTATGAAAATAATTTTGACTTTATTAGTTCTTTTAACTGTTTTTTCACTAAACACGTTCGCCCAAGATTTTCCTTATACCAGTCTTGAGGGACATACAAGTAGGGTCACTAAAATTATTTTTAGTCCTGATGGGGCGACGCTCGCAAGTGCGAGTGAGGACAGAACAATTCACTTATGGGATGTTGCTACAGGGACACATAGACACACGCTCACAGGTCATAATTCTTATATTTATTCTGTTGCCTTTAGTCCAGATGGTAGAACACTGGCAAGTGGAAGCGAAAATGGTAGAATTCGTTTTTGGAATGCCCCCACCGGTCAATACAGGGTAACACTTGAAGGACATAGTAGTTCTGTAAGAGGCGTTGCGTTCAGTCCGGATGGTCAAACACTCGCAAGTGGAAGTTCTGATCACACGATTCGGCTGTGGAATGCTACTACAGGTCTATACAAAGTAACACTTGAAGGACATTCTGCAACTATAAATAGTGTCGCGTTCAGTCCGGATGGTCAAACACTCGCAAGTGGAAGTTCTGATCACACGATTCGGCTGTGGAATGCTACTACAGGTTTCCACAAGCAAACTCTCACAGGGCATACAAGCAGTATTTATGATATTTCATTTATAGAGGATGGTCAGACGCTCGCTAGTAAGAGTAACGATGGGACAACCCGTTTATGGAATACTGTCACTGGTCAACATAAAGAAACACTTTCAGTTAATAATTTGCGGAATGTTTCGATTAACTCAGATGGAACAATGCTTGCAGGGGTCTATTCAAGCCACAATATTTCTCTGTGGGATATTGCAACCGAAACTGAAATTGCGTCTCTCGTAGGTCATACATCTGATATTTACAGTGTTGTATTCAGTCCGAATGGTAAAATTTTAGCGAGTGGCGGTAGTGATCGTATAGTTCGTCTATGGAATCTTTCCACCCGTCTTAACATTACACCCTCAACTATTGAATCTCCAGCCATTGGTGAGGAATTTGATATTGATGTTAACATTGTTGGTGGACAAGATGTTAGGGGATATGAGATCAGCGTAGAATATGATCGCAATTCACTAAGTTATGTGTCTCACGCTCACGGTGATTATTTATCTGACAAAGTTTATAAGGGACCAGTAATCAGGAAACTTGAAAAAGTGTTCTTTAGCAGCGTCTCAACTGCGGATGCTGGTGAAGGGGACGGCACTCTTGCTACAATAACCTTCAAAGTTATTTCGCGTAGAGCATCAACTATTAGTATGTCAGCAATCCTTTCGAACAGTGCTGGTGTAAGGTTACCCTATATCGTGGTTTCAGGGAAGGTAATAGAACCGCCGTGGGATGTAAACGGCGATGGTTCTGTAGATATTTTGGATCTATCGTACGTGGCTGCGCGTTTTGGGCAGGAGGATCAAACTGAAGCGGATATTAACAGGGATGGAGTTGTAGACATCAAAGACCTAATTACTGTTGCCAGTGGGATGGGTAGAGAAGCAGATGCCCCAGCTGCACGAAATCACAACCTGATCAAAATACCAACAAGAGCAATTGTGCAACAGTGGCTTTCGCAGGCACAACAACTAAATCTGACAGATCCAACATTACAAAAGGGTGTCCTTTTCTTAGAATATCTCTTAGTATCACTAACACCGAAAGAGACAGGACTTCTACCAAACTATCCAAATCCTTTTAATCCTGAAACTTGGATACCGTATCAATTAGCGCAATCGGTGGATGTAACTATTTTCATTTACACGGTAGATGGAAAAGTGATACGAACCCTCAGCTTTGGACATAAACCGTCGGGTGTCTATCAAGACAAAACTCGTGCGGCGTATTGGGATGGGAAAAATGAAGTTGGTGAACCTGTTGCGAGTGGTGTGTATTTCTATACGCTAACAGCAGGGGATTTTACATCCACTCGGAAGATGCTAAATCTGAAATAATTACCACTTCTATTCTTCCATTGGAGAACAAGGAATTATGAACCTTTTGCATAGCATTCGCGATGCGTTGTTAGAAGCGCAGGACGTACTTGATCGGTTTATCCGAAATCCTGAGAATATCGCAACCCTCGCGGAGACAGCGGAAATGATGCGAGACGTATTTGAACGGCAAGGTAGGATCTTCACGTGTGGGAACGGTGGTAGTTTGTGTGATGCTGTCCATTTTGCTGAGGAATGTACAGGGAAGTTTCGAGATGATCGGAGACCACTTCCAGCCATTGCACTCAGCGATGCCGGGCATATTACGTGTACCGCAAACGATTTCGGATTCACAGAGGTCTTCGCACGCCCACTATCGGCACTCGGACATCCGGGGGATCTGCTCGTAGCACTCTCGACCAGCGGAAATTCTGAAAATGTTGTGCGTGCAGCGGAGGTAGCGAAATCGTGTGGAATCCAAGTGTTTGGGCTCCTCGGCGGTGATGGCGGGAACCTTAAGCAATACTGCGATGTTTGTCTGATTGCCCCCGGCAACACGGCTGACCGTATTCAAGAAATCCATATTAAAGTCTTGCACATTTTGATTGAACATGTCGAGCGGTTGATGTTTCCAGACAATTATGGGTAGCCACCTTTTACTGTATTTGAATTATTGGATTTGAAAATTAACAGTGGATTTTCAGGGAGCGATGTGATAGGATAAATTGCTGAGAACTTTTGAGGAGGCGACAATGAGAAGTTTTGGAACCGAGGGGCGCGTCCGTCCTGAGCATCACTATATTGTTCCACGCACCGAGGAGATTATCGATTTCATCCGCCGCGTCAAAAATGGCAAGTACATCGTCCTCTTTGCACCGCGCCAGACCGGGAAGACCACCTTCTTCCGATTGGTTCTTGCAGCACTTGTCGCGAAAGACCCAACCTATTTTCCGATTCAATTGGATTTCCAAACGATGCGCAACGCCGCCCCTATCACTTTTTATGAACAACTCTATTACCAGATTAACAGGCAGATTGAAAGCGTGTTCCAAAAACGAGGCGAGGTGCCTTCTGAAACACTAACACAATTTTTAGAGAACACAACACTAACCGATCATTTTTCGATGGAAGCGTTCTTTGAAAACCTAAAAAGTTTTCTGGGCAACGATTTTCGCAATCAAAGGCTTGCTTCCACAAAGGTTGTACTCCTCATTGATGAGTTTGAGGGTATTCCACAAACCGTCGTGAGCGATTTTTTGTATTCACTCCGCCAAATTTACCTCTCTGATGAGATGCAATGTCCACACAGTATAGGCATCGTTGGGGTCAAGAGCATTGCGCAGCTGGATTACGACCGGTCCGTCTCTCCGTTCAATATCCAGGACGAATTCCGCTTGCCGAATTTTACACTTGAACAAGTACACGAATTGCTTTCGCAGTATACCGATGAAGTCGGTCAAGTCTTCGCGACTGAGGTTATTGAATCTATTCATAAGGAGACTGCGGGGCAACCTGTCCTCGTCAACCGCCTCGCGCAGATTCTGACGACGGAGTTGGAGATTCCTAAAACCGAGCCGATTACGATGGCACACTTTTTAAAGGCACATCTCCAACTTGTGCGCGGCCGGAACATCAACATCCAACACCTTACAACCAATATCCGTAGGGATAGGCGTTTTGAAAGACTTCTGATGAACATTATGGCTTATGAGGAAGGCCTGGATTTCAATCTGCGTGATGAGCATATTGATGAACTCGCTACGTACGGTGTCATCACGGAAGACGGGGATGGCATGTGTCAAATTGCCAATCCGATTTATCTCTATTGCATCATGCAGGCGTTCAAGGCGACGATCAACGGACTTGAGCAGGAATACTTCCACGAAGACAATATAGACGGTTTTCAAGCTTATCTGACTGCCACGGGACAGATAGACATGGAACGGCTGCTTGATAACTTCCGAGACTTCATCGCACGCGCCGGCTTCAAAATCCTACAGGTGCCGGATACGCCGCAAGAATCCGTGGGACGACATCTCCTCCTTACCTATCTCGACCTCTTTGCTCGGAGCGTGGGCGGCACCTTGTCCTTTGAGACCGAAACAGGGCGCGGCAGGATGGATCTCCTCATCACGCACGAGACAGAAAAGTATATTGTTGAGACAAAGATCTGGCGCGGAGATGTCCGTTATCAGGCAGGCAAAAAGCAACTTGCTGCATATCTCAAATTGGAAGGAGCGGGGCAAGGATACTATGTTGTTTTTGATCATCGGAGAAGTCCAGAACCGAGAGTAGAGACAGAAGAATTAGATGGCGTAGCAGTTCGGAGTTATGTGATTCCTGTCATGCAAGAACAACCCTCATCACAATAAAAGCCTGAATCGGATCATCTTTAGTCGCTAAGAACAAAACAATTTGTGAAAGCAAGTTGTGATCATGGTTACCTAAGTAAGGAGGGCAATTTATGGAAACATCAGCAAAAAATAAGGCGTATTGGCGAAAGAATTTGCAATACCTTGCTATTTTATTGGGGATTTGGTTTATCACCTCGTATCTCTGCTCAATTGTGTTTGTTGATCAGTTGGACAAAATCCAAATCAGGGGCTATCGTCTCGGTTTTTATTTTGCGCAACAGGCATCCATCTGGATTTTCGTTGAGCTGATTTTTGTCTATGCCTGGTTAATGAACCGCTTGGAAAAAAAATACCAAGATAGCGAAGAAGCGGAGGATCCACAATAAACATGAACGTACAAGCATGGACTTTCGTGATGGTTGGGCTCTCCTTCGCGTTGTATATCGGTGTTGCGCTCTGGTCGAAAGCACGCTCGACGGGTGATTTCTATGTTGCGGGGAGTAATGTCCATCCGGTTGTCAACGGTATGGCGACGGCAGCGGATTGGATGAGTGCTGCCTCTTTCATCGCCATGGCAGGGATGATTTCCTTTATGGGACGCGACGGTTCTGTCTATTTGCTCGGATGGACAGGTGGCTATGTGCTGCTGGCGTTGTTGTTGGCACCCTACCTCCGCAAATTCGGGAAGTATACGGTCCCGGACTTCGTCGGTGACCGGTATTATTCACAATTGGCTCGGATTGTCGCTGTGGTGTGTGCAATTTTTGTCTCGTTTACTTATGTTGCAGGACAGATGCAGGGTGTTGGCATTGTCTTTTCCCGGTTTCTGAGTGTCAATGTTGAAACCGGCGTGCTTATCGGTATGGGAGTTGTATTCTTTTACGCTGTACTTGGCGGTATGAAGGGTATTACCTACACGCAGGTCGCACAATACTGTGTGCTGATTTTTGCCTATCTCGTTCCTGCGATTTTTATCTCTATCCTTATTACAGGCAATGCTATCCCTCAACTTGGGTTGATGGGGAAAGTGGCAGATGGTTCAGGATTATATCTCTTGGATCGGCTCAACGGTTTGAACGAGGAGTTGGGGTTTAACCTATATACCGATGGCAGTAAAGCTACGATTGATGTCTTTTTTATCACGGCAGCGTTGATGCTGGGGACAGCGGGACTTCCACACGTGATTATCCGATTTTATACAGTGCCAAAAGCCTCCGAGGCACGAATTTCTGCGGGCTGGGCACTGTTGTTCATCGCGATTCTCTATACCACCGCGCCAGCAGTCGCTGTGTTTGCTCGGACGAATCTCCTCAAAACCGTCAGATACGAACAGGATGGCGTTTTAACGGATGTTAGATATGAAGATGTACCGGAGTGGTTTAAAAATTGGGAAGCGACGGGATTGATTACATTTGATGATCTAAACGATGATGGCAGAATTCAGTACCGCGGTCCGAAATCAGATGTGGCAAATGAACTTGAAATTAATCGAGACATCATGGTATTGGCGAATCCTGAGATTGCGAAACTTCCGAACTGGATTGTTGGGTTAGTCGCTGCTGGCGGTTTGGCAGCAGCACTTTCAACAGCCGCGGGCTTACTCTTAGTGATCTCTACGGCGGTCGCGCACGACTTACTTAAGGGAAGTATCGCACGCGGGCTGTCAGAGAAACAGGAGTTAACAGCGGCGCGTATCGCTGCAGGTGTTGCCGTCTGTATTGCGGGGTACTTTGGCATAAATCCGCCGGGGTTCGTCGCGCAAGTCGTTGCATTCGCCTTCGGGCTTGCGGCAAGTTCGTTCTTTCCCGCGATTGTCATGGGAATCTTCTCTAAACGGATGAACAAAGCCGGGGCGGTTAGTGGTATGATTGTCGGTATCACTTTTACTGCGGCGTATATTATCTATTTCAAATTTATTAGCCCCAATCTCAACACATCAGAACACTGGTGGTGGGGTATTTCGCCGGAAGGCATCGGAACTGTCGGTATGGTGCTAAATTTCGTTGTCTCTATTGGTGTCGCTGCTTTGACGCCACCGCCACCTGATGAGGTGCAGGCACTTGTTGAGGATATTCGGGTTCCGTAACCAAACACATTGGACCTAACTTTAGGGACACACATTGAGGTATCTCATGAAAAGCAAATTGAAAGTAACAATTTTATTTTTTCTTGCCGCTGCCATCGTTTTTTCCGCGAATGCAGCGGAGGTCAAGGATTTCATGCCGAAGGAGAGTGTTTTCTATCTCCAGCTTCAAGATATAGATGAAGTCTACGGTGAAATTGAGACTTCCGAAAATTGGGATAAGACACTCGCGCTTTTACCAGATGTCGTCGCAGATTGGCAGGAGATACAACAAGGGGTCTTGATGGCACAAGGAGTCCTGAGTACAGATCTGATGAGCGTAATTGAAACTGTGGGTTACCGAACCGCGTTGGCGATATGGTTAGATGAAACGGGCACACAGCAGCTCGGACTCGCAATACATTCCGGCGGTAATCTCGGTGAGCTTCAACGTTTGACGAAAATACTCGAGGGATTGGTTGGTATGTCTGGTGGAGGCACTTTACGTTTGGATGCCGGTGTGCACCAGCGGGTCCACTATAACGCGATGGAAATGGAACAGAATATTGTTAAATATGGGTTTGTAGATGAGTTTCTCGTGCTTGGTGTCGGTGAAAAGGCTTTTGAAAAATTGGTGGATACCTACCGGAAGGATACCCCGTCTATCCAGCAGCACCAAGAATTTACCGATGCAGTAAAGAAAATAGGATCCGGGGTCGCCATCGTGTTCGCCGACGTTCCATCCCTTTTACCTATGATAAATGATATTGATGCGGCAAACCGAGAGCGTTTTGCTGTTTTTCAGTCCCTCTTTGCCCGGCTTAATCTACTTGAAACAGGCCCCTTCTTTCAAGTATCTGTCGAATTTGATCCAGATCTTCCAGAAAATGAAATCGGCCTGTTTTTAAAAAAAGGCGTGGCACTCAAAACCCTGAAGGCATTATCTGCTCAGGACGATCTGTTCGTTGCTATAGCACCCAACATTTTGAAAAGTGTATGGGAACTTGTTAGCACCGAAATGGAGAAAAACGCAACGGGTGAGACCTACGCGGCGATCTCTTTCTTGGAGGGACTACTGAACCTTAATCTGGAGGAGGATGTTATGACGGGATTGACTGGCGAACTTGCGCTATCGGTTCCTGACTTCACCACATTTGATCCTCAAGCCGTAGATAACCTTAATCTTGAGTTTGATGGCACATTTGTACTTGACGCAGATGGCGTGGAGACGAATGGTGCTATTATTTTTAGTCCAAGCCATCAGATGAAATGGAACCAAATCGGCAATAGTCTGTCTAACCTACAAAATGCCTCTATTTCTCAAACCGATTACAACGGCACTACGGTATCAGGGTTTGCCTCAAGTATCTACTATAGTAAACTAAATGACCTATTTCTTATGGGATTTTCGGAAGAGCAGGTGTGTATGCTTGTTGACGAGATTAAGAAGAACAAGAAACTGTCTTATTTGAAACAGATGCCGAAGACCCCTGTAGCGTTCACACAACTGAATTTAGCGCGGATTTTAGAGGCAGCAGCGGAAGGCGCACCACCTGCTGATAAAGTGCTTGTCGGTTCCAGAGAGATTTCACCTATACTCGCGTGGCTTTCAGTCGAAGATGATGAAGTCCTATTAGAAATGACCTTATCGGGAAAAGAGATCCCGCTTGAGGTGCTCGCGAAACTCGCTCCGTTCTACGTTTGGTCTATGGAGAATTAGTAGACGCTATCTTACTTAGGTTCAACCCGTCAAGGAGGCAACCATGTTGATTCAGAAACGACTTTTACAGCATACAAACACTAAACAATGGTTTTGGGTGTTAACAATTGTTACAAGCTTATTACTCGGTTTCGGGATTGGTCAGATGGTGCGGTTTCAGGAGGCAACGGCGGAATCACAAGAGGAAATCCTCCCACAATTGACGGCGGAACTTGATGCGCTCAAAGCAGAACATGAAAAGATTCAAGCGAAGTGGCAATCCGAACTACTTGCACAAATCGTACCAACTTTAACGGACGCGTCAGACGCTGTAAAGCGTCAATTTGTGGATTTCCTTGAAGAAATTGGGAGTCCCGGGATGGCCGCACTCGCTGTAATGATTCATGATCCGGCTAAGAATGTACGCAAAAAGGTAGCGGACACATTAGGCGGAATCGGTGAACGTGAGCGGAAGGCAGGACGGAATTATGATGCTGCTGCGATCGGTTTAGCAATGGCACTCAAAGACGATTCTGATGATGTTTTCCGTGAGGCAGTTGCGGAATTGGGTGACATTCGTCCGACATCTGCGGAATCGCTTGCTGTCGTCGTACCAGCACTCATCGCTGCACAAACGAAAGGTTCATCAAGTACACGCGACGATGTACTCGATATTTTAGGAGAGATCGGCGAAGATCTCGCAGAAAATGGACAGTCCACCGACATAATTCGAGATGCTTTAATTGTTGGTCTAAATGATAATTCGACTAAAGTCCGAACCAATGCGATAGCCGAGTTGTCTGATATACAAGCAGCATCTCCTGAAACATTCACGGCGTTGATAGGTGCGCTCTCAGATGATGCTAAGTCCGTGAGGACACGTGCTGAAGATGTGCTGATTAAACTCGGTAGAAGCCATGCTGTGAGCATCACGCCTCTGTTGGCAGGTGCGCTGACGAACAACCAATCAGCCACTACGCGTGGACATGTTGTTGATGTATTGGGGGAAATCGGTGAGGCACTCGTGAAGCGCGGTGAATCCGATGAGATGGTAGTAAAACCGCTCCTCGTTGCATTGCGGGATTCCGCCGCAGATGTCCGACGCAACGCCGCTGACGAATTGGGTGAGATGCGCGCGAAATCACCGGCGGCGGTAACCGCATTGACACAGGCACTGGAGGATAGTTCTAAAAACGTTCGTAGTGCTGCGCAAAAGGCGATTCGCCGGATTGAGGCGGCGAAATAGGGCTTCGCTTAAAACGTTAATAAAATAGGGCTTACGCACTGCACTGGTAGGTGCGGTTTTGCGGCATCCTCGCCCCGACGACTTTCACTACGGGGCAACACACGGACTTGGCGTTGATTCATGTGATCTGTACCGAGTCGTGATGGTAAGTGTTTTGTGCCATAGCGAAGAACGTGTCTATGCTCAATTTTGGGTAAGTCCTATGAAAATGAGAATCAATTTTCTTCTTATTATCGAACAAATAGGTTTTTTATGCGTCTAATACTATTGATAAGTATTTTAAAATAGTATATGCTGAAATGTTTCTGAACAGGATGTGAGACATAAATCGTCAGGTAATTTGTTAAACTTATTTGTGGTTGATACGTCTTAATTGTCAACTGAGGGAAATGACTTAAGACAAATTTAGAGAACAAAATAACACAAAGGCTACCGCTCGCGCGGGTCAAAATTCCCGCCAGGATAGAGCGTTCCTGTTATGCAAAACACAGAAAATACAACTTCGGTTGTTGAGGTGATGCGAGAAGCATCTCTTCTCTCTGAGCAAGACTATACAGACATCGTTAGAGAAATAAACGAGACGGGCGCATCTGAAGCCGCGATCCTTTCCAAGCATGGTGTGTCATCTGACCTCCTTGCCCTTGCTACAAAGAGTGTTGAAGCGCGGACACCTCTCGCCCAATTGGAAGGCGTTGATCCTGAACCTGATACACTTGAAAAGGTGTCTCCAGGGTTTGCCTACCGCAATAAAGTCGTCCCTATTGACCTAAATGGCGATGAACTCACCGTCGCAATGGTGGATGTTCTGGATGTCGTCCTCATAGATGAACTTGAACTCATCACAAACTGTCGGGTTATTCCTGCACTTGCTGATGAGGCGAACATTGACGAGGCAATTATCCGTCTCTATGGACGTACGGCTGAGAGCCTACTCAGTGCTGGTATCAAGGGCCCCGTCGGTGCTACTGAGACGCTTGAACGTGAGACCATTGAAGACTTCGGTATTGATGAGAAAGATCTCAGCCAAGATCCGACAGTCATCCACGCCGTCGACCAGATGATTATTGATGCTGTCCGGATGGGGGCGAGTGATATCCATATTGAACCCTATCCAACACAACTCAAAATCCGATTTCGTGTTGACGGTGTGCTTGAGGATCAACCCCAACCGCCGGCCTATTTACAATCCGCTATTACCTCCCGTATCAAAATCATGGCAGGAATGGATGTCGCTGAACGCAGACGGCCCCAAGACGGAAAAATCAGTAGGCGGATCGGTAGCGTCGGGAACCGACAAATAGACCTTCGGGTTTCCACTGTTCCTACTGTCGCAATGCTTCATGGCGAAAGTGTTGTCCTCCGTATCCTTGACCGGCAGTCTATCGACTTCGGGCTTGCTGAACTCGGATTAACTGAAGATAATCTCCAACTCTTTCAACGCATGATACGCAAACCCCACGGCATCATTCTTGCCACCGGTCCCACCGGTAGTGGAAAGACAACGTCTCTTTATGCGTGTCTGAAAGAGATCAACTCACCCGATGTTAAAATCATCACCCTTGAAGACCCTGTTGAGTATGAATTAGAGGGTATCAACCAAATCCAGGTGAATCCTGATATTGAATTTACTTTCGCCGTTGGGCTCCGTCATATCTTACGTCAGGATCCGGATAAAGTCTTAATCGGTGAGATACGCGACTACGAAACCGCAGAGATGGCGGTCCACACGTCACTGACGGGGCACCTTGTCTTTAGCACACTCCATACAAACGATGCTCCGGGGGCTATCACGCGGCTTATTGATATGAACGTCGAACCGTATCTTGTTGCTTCTACGGTGGAAGGTATCATAGCACAAAGGCTGGCTCGCCGCGTCTGCAATGCGTGTTGCGAGATGTATTCACCCGATAGGCATGAATTGGTCGGACTTATGGGTAACGGTCATAACGGGAATGGCAACGGTGTCGTTGTTTCTGATGACCTTGAGATCCCCCGGGCAGTCGGATGTAAAGAGTGTCGCGGAAGAGGGTACAAAGGGCGAATTGGCATTTTTGAAGTTTTGCTGATGACTGATGAAATTCGTTCAATGGCTCTTAAACAAGCGTCGACAAATGAAATTCGCCGCCTCGCAGTCCAAGTGGGCATGAGAGGTTTACGTGAAGATGGGTGGCGCAAAGTCACCGCCGGGTTGACAACTGTTGACGAAGTTATCCGGTTAACACAGGAAGATGAATTTGATTTTGGAGAAGTTGCTGTCTAAACGATTCTAAACCTTCTGTGTTAGTAGAGGATCACTAATTATGAAGTTGGCAATAAGCGGAAGTATTGTTTTACTCTTTACTCTCTCAGCAGGGGCAGGGACGTTTCTGGTGAATTTTGATAGCGGAAAGCTGGATGAATGGCAGGAACTCCTTATGAGTGATGCGCTACCCGGCTCTTGGGAAACTGTTGGTTGTCAGTAACACCGAAAGCGAAACTCGCGACAGTGTGGGGAAGTCTAAAGCGTTTATAGAATATACTTGCGGTTCTATATTGTGACGGAGGGATTGATCGTGCCGTTATTCCGATATGAAGCACTGACGCATGGTGGCGGTAGCGTAAAAAATACCTTGGAGGCTGACTCTAAAGCCGAACTGATCTCCCGGTTGCGGCAGATGGGGTATTGGCCAACCGATATTGTTGAAGAGACAGAGCAAGACGCTCCAACGGATGTTCGCAGATGGCTTAAAATTGGGCGCAGCGGCGTTAAAGCGGCAGACGTTGAGTTTTTCACCTATCAGTTGGCAACACTGGTGAATGCACATGTCCCGCTGCGGCGTGCTTTGGAAGTTGCTCTCGGACAGATCCAGAACCCCGCGCTTAACCGCATCGTCTCTCAAGTTGCATACGATGTTGAACACGGGGCAACTTTTCACGACGCACTCACCCAACACCCGAAGGCTTTTTCAGACCTATATGTTAACATGGTGAAAGCGGGGGTGAGCGGTGGGGTTCTCGGTTTAGTCCTCGAACGCCTCGCGGAATTTGCAGAACGCCAAAGACTCCTCAAAAACGATGTTATCTCAGCACTCTTTTATCCTATTATCTTGTTGACGCTTAGCATTTCCGCTGTTGTCGTACTTATGATTCTCGTCATACCGAAATTCACTGCGATGTTCAACGACCTCGGTGTCGAATTGCCATTGCCAACACGAATCCTCATTGGTACTACGGATGCCTTCCAGACTTACTGGTGGGTGGGACTTGCCATTTTCATCGTAGGCGTGGTTGGCTTCAGACAATACCTGCGGCTTGAAACCGGTAAAATCTGGTTTGACCGGTTGAAACTCAAATTACCACTCATCGGACCCATAATTAGTACTTTTGCCATTGTCCGTTTTACCCGAACGATGGCAACACTTTTGGAGAATGGTGTACGCATGCTGCCTGCCCTCCAAGTCGTCAAAGACACGATCGGAAACAGGGTATACAGCAATGTTGTCGCCGAAGCAGAAATAGAGGTTGAGCAGGGTTCTACGCTCTCCCGTGAACTCAGTAAAAGCAATGACTTCCCCGAATTCGTTACCCACATGGTGGCTGTCGGTGAGGAGTCGGGTGAACCTGTTCACATGCTCAGTAAACTCTCTGAATACTATGATTTAGAAATAAAAAAGAGCCTTGAACGCTTAACGACTTCCATCGGACCTCTTGTCATCCTATTGATGGGAGTGATAATCGGGTTTATCGCTATCGCGATGATCCTCCCGATCTTTGAGGCGAACCAATTACTAAGCGGCTAATATGCTTCTTAGGTGTCAAAAAGCATCTTATCAAAATAATAATATAGGAGAATAATTAAATGTTCATGCAACTAAAATCCGATGAGTCCGGATTGACCCTGATTGAACTAACGATTGTTATCGTTATCTTAGGGATTTTAGCAGCCTTCATCGCACCACGGGTGATCAATGCCCCGCAGCAAGCGAAAGTCTCAAAGGCGCAAACAGAGATTAGCGGTATGAAAACCGCGTTGGAACAGTATGCTATCGCAGTCGGTGAGTATCCGACAACTGAACAAGGATTGAATGCCTTGTGGCGCGCACCGAGTCCGGCACCACCGAACTGGGACGGTCCTTATATTGGTAGCCCGAGTTTCGAGGATCCATGGGGTAACCCGTACGTCTATCGGCAACCGAGCACCCATTACGGCTATGACTATGACCTCTATTCAATGGGGAAAGATGGCAAAGTGGGCGGCACTGAGTTAGACGCGGACATCACCAATTGGGTTGAAGAGACAACCGGAGTCTATTAAAACAGTGATGAGAGCAATAAATAGGCGAGATTCGCGGATCTCGCCTATTTCTCAATTCCAAAGTGGTTTCACGATCACGGAGTTACTGCTCGTTTTGACGCTGATCGGTATACTGTCGGCGATATCTATGCCAACACTGAAAGGGTTCGCTGCAACGCGTCGGCTGAAAGCGTCAGCGTATACAATCCGCAGTCTCCTCACGTTCGCACGGGATATGGCAATCACTGATCGAACGGCACACTTGGTTGTCTTTGATCTTGACAACGGGCGGTGCTGGCTCGCCTCCAGTGAGACGTTTAACCCGAGTACCCCACTCACGTCCGCACTCACTGCCCAGAATTCTACGGCTGTCGCCGCATCCCGGACCAACACAAGCCGGAACCCGCTGACAACAAATTCTGTTCAACAGGAGACTTTGGCCCGTGCTGGCGGTATCTTGGGAGTGCCTTATCTGATGGAGCGAAGCGTCACATTAGCAGCTATGGTGACCAATCGCAACGGTCGTAGGCTTCAAATTGATTCAGGTGTCGCGTCCGTCTACTTCTCACCGCATGCAACCTCTGAAGAAACACTCATCTACCTCCAAAACACACGCAATCAGATTATGTCTATTGCTATTGAGACCGCCAGTGGACGCGTGAGTGTGCGACAACTCCCGTCAGGAGAGGTTGAAACGTTAGGGTTTGAAACACCAGAAAACTAATTCGCCTATAGTTTAGAGTCGGGATGTAAAGTATGAAGCAGCCAATTAAACAGTTGAGGTCAGCCGAAGAAAACGGTTTTACGCTTGTTGAGATACTCGTGACATTAGCAATTTTGGGGGCTGTGCTCCCCGCGCTTTTGCATGCCTTTGCTTCTGCTGCACGTACCCAAGGACTTTCGGACAATAGTACCACGGCACTCTATCTCCTTAAATTTCGGATGGCAGAGATTGAGATGGCAGGTTATCCTGATGTTGGTGAGGAGACAGGCGAATTCGGTAATAATACACGCTACCGCTGGAGTTCTGTCGTTGAGGACATAGAATCTGAAGAAGTTGAAAACGTCCGACGGGTTCAAGTAACCGTCACATGGCAGCATAGGAACCGAGAACGTTCTATGTCTATGAACACCTATGTCGCTGACCGACAAAAGCCAGAAACACAGCAAGGACAACAGCCGGGCGGGGGTCGATAACCGTTCCTTCGATATTTCAACGGGGCACCGCAGACATGAAAATTCAAAAAATGCCCACCAACACAACTGGTGAGAGTGGGTTGACACTCATTGAAATGCTCATGGCAGTTAGCATTCTCGTTATCATTGGCGGGTCAGCGTATTTCGCTTTCAAGACAGCGGTGGATGCCTACCATCAGACCGAAGAAAAAATATTAGCTGCTCAGAGATGCCGTTTCGCTATGGATCGGCTTGTGACGGATCTCAAAAACATGCAGGTCTCACTTCAGGAACCTGAACTCACACTCTACACACAGGATGGACCGAGCCAATCGGGCGATAGAGACATGCTGAGTTTTGTCACCCTTGTCAGGACAGATCCCGATCCGTTTTTGGAGCAGCTTTCAAGTTTTCAAGCGCAAAACGCTGCACAAGTTCCCTTGCCACTTCTAAGCGATGTCCAACGTGTCGCATATGTTGTCGCTGCGGAACCTCAACCGGGTGAATCCGCTCTGAACTCTGAAAGTTTCCAAGGTGGTTTTACAGACGGTATCAGGGACGAGCAAAGCGGCAGTTATGCGCTCTTTCGCGTCGCAACCACAGTGCTTGACCCAGAGGTTGTTATTGGCCCCTTTTTACAGACAGGCACAGTCCCGGAAACAGACGAAAACGGCGAACCGATTTACGTTGACATCGCAACCCTCATTACCGGACTTGCTAATTTCAATCTACAATATTTTGACGGAGAGGCGGAGGTGTGGAACGCCTCATGGGATGACCCCGAAAGTATGCCGAGTGCTGTACAAATCCTAATAACTGTCCAAGGAAAAGCGGAGAGAACCGTAAGCACAGATACGACACAGTTTGCGACTCAAAGTCAACAACCTGTAATACCCTCAAACAGTATGACGCAATCAACGATGGTATATCTCCCGGCGAGTGCTACTGCTGGTGGCGCCGAAGGCGTACCTCAAGGGGGACCATAGACCATGTTCCTGAGAAAAAGGGTTTCCGATACATTTTACAAAGAACAGAATGGCTTATCCCTTGTTTCAACGCTCTGGATACTTACGATTCTCTCTATTTTGGCTGCACAGCTGCTCTACTCGATCCATATTGAGCAACGTACCCAACGGAATTTTTTAGATAGGGCGAAGTATCACTATGCCGCAAGGGCGGGCTTTGAGTGGACACTCGCTGTTATGCACACAGACCAGACCCCTTTCGACTCACTTGGTGAGAGTTGGGCTGAACCTACTCAAGGACAGGTTGATGATGGCGTGCGAGTCGGAAATTTCTTGAACTATCAGGTGACCATCACCGATGAAGCCTCAAAGGTCAATATCAATACTGCTGATGTTGGACTCATCAGTAATTTGCTGGCACAAGTCGGAGCTTCGCCGGATGAACCGCTCACCCAAGAACTTGCCAACAGCATTGTAGCAGGGCAGCCGTACCGAACCGTTCGGGATCTTGCACGAGTAGAAGGGATGACCTCTGAGATTTTGTACGGCACGCAACAAATGGCAGCGTTTACACAAGGCGTTACAGCCCCACAAAGCACGTCTACGAGCACGGTTGGCGGACTTCCAACGGCAGCAGGGACTGGCAGTCTTCAAGCGACTACAACAGAGACGCAGCCCAGATTGGTGGATTTAGCAACCATCTATTCACTTGACGCAAGCACCGATCCAAATGGCGAGTCCCTCGTTAATGTTAATACAGCGGACGCAGAACAACTGACGCAAATTGAGACGCAATCCGGTCAAGGTGGCGGGCAACCTGTTTTTTCGCAGGCTGAGGCGGAATCCCTGATTCAGCAACGTGAGTTTGACAGATTCGCTGCACTCATAGATGTCCAAGCAGTCTCCGATGAACTTTTCAACAACATTCAAAACCAAATCACCACTGAGGATTCCGGTGGAAATGAAGACGATGGAGAAACGAACAATTCACAAGGAAACGGACCGCCGCGCCAAGGGGGTGGACAGGGACCACAACAAGGCGAAGGTGGACAAGTCAATATTAATACCGCTGATGTCGAAACCTTGGAATCCTTGCAGGGTATTGACGAAGGTATTGCCCAACGGATCGTCGAGCATCGCGACTCCCAAGGATTTTTTCAGAACATAGATGCTGTTAAAGATGTCACAATGTTAACGCAGCAAGAATTCATCGGTATCGTTGATAAAATAACCCTTAAAGATGGAGATACCCGCAGCGGACTTATTAACATAAATACTGCGTCGGCTGAAATCTTAGCACTGCTACCGGGGATGGATGTGCAAAAAGCACAGGCGATCGTTGAACGCCGTGAACAAGATCCACCCGACGATTCGCCGATACAGAATTATACTGATGAAGAGATAAAGGGAAATCCGTTCACTAACATTTCACAACTCTCAGACCTTGAGGAGATTGACTTTGAAACGTTCAGGGAAGTCGTCGATTGGGTAACCTACCGTTCACACGGGTATCGTATTGCGGCAAATGGTGTCGATGCTGCAGGTAAAGTTATCTCGACCTGTATTGGTATCATTGACCGGACGGGTGACCAAGTCGTCGTCCAATATTGGAGACAGGATTAGAGGAGTGGCTATCAGCCATCGGCTTTCAGCAAAATGGCTTTCGGCTTTCAGTAAAGAGTTTTCTGATTAAATTACGTTCTCTTGCTGACTGCTAACAGCTGATGGCTAACGGCTAATGCGCTGACGGAAACCGATTGCTGACGGCTGAGGCAAAAATGGCGAAAAAACGAGTTGTGGCGGTAGATATCGGCACACACATAGCGAAAATGGTTCAACTTGAACAGTCATCTGCGGGCGTGCGTCTTATCAACGCAGGTGTTGTGACGTATGCGAACACGGATGACCGACAGCAGATGGCGGCGTTGATGCAGAACCTTTGGTCAACCTTAGGAAAACCACCGAAACAGGGGCACTTAAATTCGCTATTCAACAGGCATAAGACGGAAGTTGTTCTCGCGCTTCCGCGATCCTTGGTAAACACAAAACGTTTAGCCAACTTACCTGCAGCAACTGATGATCAACTCGCGAATATCGTCGAAATCGCTGCAGAAGCAGAGCTGCCTTTTCGGATTGAGGAAGCGATTTTTACTTACCACGATATACACCGAACAGCAGAAGCGACTTCGGTAGAGTTGATATCTACTCGGCGCGCATCGATCACAGGATATCTGGATATCCTTGAGCAGATTGGTGTGTCCGCATCGGGCGTTACGCCTTCAATGGTAGCCATCGCTGAAGCGGCAACGAACAGCGGCCCCACCGAACCTACGTTCATTGTCGACATCGGTGCTGCGCAAACAGACTTTTGTTTTGTTGAGGACGGCACCCTCCGGTTTTCGCGAAGTTTTCGCTTGGGCGGTGACAATCTATCTGAGCATGTCAGTCGGGCATTGAACGTTGATCCTGAAACCGCTGCGCAAGAAAAACGGCATATCTCCGCGGATGAGGCACCCACCTCTGCGTGGACAGCCGAGTTGATCAGCGAACTCCAGCGTTCTATTGCCGCTGCGACTGCACATCGGGATACGGATAGTTTTGGCACAGCGGAAGAAACCGATATATTGGGCGGGACTACACGCTCCGAAGCGAAGACCGAACTCTGGTTATGTGGTGGTGGGGCACGCGTTCCTGATCTCGCAACGGTTTTAGCAGCGGAACTCGACATTCCGACCTACTTATGGAATCCACTTCATACTATTGAACAACAGGCAGCTATTAAAATTGACCTTGAGCGAGCGGAAGCCAAAGCTATACTCGACGAATGGGGTGATACACTTGCTGTTCCATTAGGTGTTGGGCTGGCTACTTTGAATCCGGAAACGCAGATCTCCTTGTTGCCAAAGGAGGCAGCCGAGACGCTGACACAAACCACACGGCAGCAACAGATTTTTGCTACAACTGGGTTGGGCATTTTGGTGATTGGCGGCCTCCTTTTTGGCGGTTATACCCTTCAACGCTCACAAAAACATAGGGCGGAAATGGTAGAGACACAACTTGCGGGTTACGCCCAACCGGTGGCTGCCGCAAAAGCACAACTTGGACGCGAATTGGCACTTACAGAGATGTTGGCACATAACATCTCACCGCTTGATATTTTACACGCACTCAGTGAGATGTTTCGTGATAGAACACAGGTTGCTTGGACAAATTTCAATATTACCAATCTCCATACGCCTGAGACAGCGCGCATTACCTTCAATTTGGAGGGTGCCTCGCATAACGCCATAAATAACCTTTTAGGTGCCCTTGATCGTTCTGCGGTTTTTACCAATGTTCGACCGGGTGAAGTTACAACCCTTTCTCAAAACAGAAAACAGATTTTCCAAGTGCAGGTGCGGTGTAACTTAAAATCTTCTGCTGTACGGGCATTCGCTAAAAAACGCTACCCGATGCCCGATCCTCAAGTCGATGAACCAGAAAGGCAGACAGAATTTTCCGTCGCGCCCCCGACATCAAAAAATCTTGAAAATGAAAAAGCCGAAAAAGTGGAGGAGACAGACGAAGATGCAGCGTCTGGAGAAGAATAAAATATACATTACTGCGAAACAAAGATGGTACTTTTACAGAGGATAAATTTATGGAACTGGATTTCCAATTAACACCACGTACCAGAATTCTGCTCGGTATTTTGGGCGCGGTGCTTCTAATTTTGCTTCTCATACAAGGCGTTCCTGCCTTTTATCGTTTGTTTGCAAATCAGAATACGAAAGCTAAACAGGAAGAGTTGTTGAATGCTGAAAATTTAGTACATGCTGCCGAGGTGCTTAAACCGATTGAGTCCGAGATCTATAAAGCAACCGGATTAGCAGGTACAGAAGATCAGCAAGCACGGAGCGGTAACCAAGGGGCCGCAACGCTCTTTGATACGCAGCTTCCAGAGACTGTCATTCGCGCGCGCGTTGATGCATTGGTTAAACGTGCCGGTATCCAGCAGAATTATCAACTTCTGACGAAACCTGGAACCGGTAAACAGACCCAAAAATTAACAATGCAAAATCGAGAGCGTCTTGTCCTCTATCTCTATCTCAAACATATAGAAGCGGAGGAAAGCGAACTTACAGAGATAGCAGAGCAGGCGGCAGAAGCTGAATCATTTGATATGTTGATGGACGCATGGCTGTCTGGAACAGAATCTGAGTTAGACACGGATGAAAAAGTGGAGGAGACAGACGAAGATGCAGCGTCTGGAAAGGCATTATCCAGCGAAGAACCAGCACCAATAGATGAAGCACAGCCAGCAAACCCAATAACCGCTGCGGCGCAGTGGAAGTTCACCTCAATGCCTGAGACGATGCCGCTCACTGTTCGTGCTAAACTCGCTGGATATATCAAAAGCATGGTAACGCAGCAGTTGCGCGGTGCGACGGATTTCAGGCAAGGTTTCTTTGAAGCACAAGTTCTTAAAATTAGAACGCCTGCTACGCCGGGTATCTTCGGCATTGGTGCCAAACCTGCTACTGTTGAGGTCCAGTTACGAAGAGATAGTGGACTGTTGGATATTCTCATGCAAGCACCGGACGAGTACGCTGAAAAACCACCAGACACAGGTGAACTTCAATCAGCACTCGTCAAATATATTGAAAAGATTCAGGGACAGAGTGCCGACCTTTTAGAGAAACTCGCTTTGTCACCACCAACTTACGAAACGCAACTTTACACCGTTGAAATGAAATTTAAAACAGATCTCGAAAAACTCGTTAACTTGAACCGTCTTATTGAAACAGATGCTAAATGGTTAATAGTCCGCGATTTGCGAATCTCTGCTGATAAGCAGGGATCCGGTGCCGGACCGGCGCGCGGTCGGAATCGTGGCGGGGATGACGCGACAAACTTGAATGTTGATATACTTCTTATCGCTCGAATATTCTAACTTTACTGAATTTGATAGTTCGGTTTAGGTCTTAAAAAAACTGTCTAAATCTTAATGGGACTCTTTATAGAATTCTTGTATCAGAAGACTCCCACGAAGTTGGCAGGAAAGTGTGATAAAACAAAAAAGGATCAGATGTTATGCAAGGACAAAAATTATTAATTATTTCACTACTCTGTTTCGGATTACTGATCGCGGGAGTTGTTGAACTGCAGGCACAGGAACAGCAGCAGATGCGCGTCGCACAAACCGATGAACAAGGGCGTGCAATCCGTTTTGACTTTAACTTTACAAGCCAGGAACTCAAAGGCGTTCTTGAATGGCTTTCACGAGAAACAGACCTCACGATTATCGCAAGTGAAAACGACATTCGCGATAAACAGTTCTCCCTGATTAATCTCAGAAATGTGACAATTGAAGAAGTTGTCGAACAAATTAAAACTGTCCTGACACAATACGATCTCACCCTCATCCAAACCGATAGCACGCTCTTAGTCACAACCTTCACGCGCGCTATGAGAACAAAAGGGATCGTCAAAAGCATTACACCTGACCCTAATCTCGTGGATATGACCGATGAGATTCAAACTTATATCATTCGATTGACGAACGTCGTTGCCTCAGAACAGGTGGACCGTCTCAAACCGCTCCTTAATAGTCAAGCACATATTTTCGCGGATACCGCAACAAACTCGCTTATTATAACAGATGTCTCCTCCAATATACGACGCATCGTTTCAATTCTACAAGTCGCTGATGAAGGTGAAAGATTTCCACTAAAGATTCTCATTGTCCCGCTCGCTTTTGCAGATGCCAGCAGCATGGCGCAGGCACTCACAAACATTTTTCGGGAAGAGGACGGGCACGACGAAAGGCAATCTGATAGCGGTGCTACGCGTATGACTGCAGAGGAAGCGAAAGCCGCAGCAGAACAGATGAAGGCTGACGGCACCGGCTACGAAGTCCTTGATGGCACCATCAAGATTATCCCTGAAACTAACTCCAATTCACTCGTCATCAAAGCCTCCGAGGCAAACTTGGTGTTCTTGAAGGAGATCATCAAGGACCTTGATGTGCCATCCACCGCACAAATCCAGATCCGTACCTTCCGGCTTAACTATGCAGCCGCCGAAGATGTCGCACAAACCCTACAGGAAGTACTCACGGGTGAACGTGGAGGAGACCGCCGTAGGATGGATGCTTGGGATCGCGCCAAGTTAAGAAACTGGCAACGCGAACAAGGACTTGACCAAGAAGGTATTGTCGGAACCGTCAACGTCGCTTATAACGAACGGATCAATGTCGTTGTCGTCTCCTCAGATCCACGCAACTTCTCTATCATTGAGAAGGTTATCCAAGAACTTGACAAGGAACAGACACAGGAAGAGATTAGACTCTATTTCCTCAAACATGCGGATGCTGAAAACCTCGTGCCGAGCCTGCAGGACCTCTTTGAAGGGGGCAGTACGGGGCGGGACAGGGAGCGTCCATGGTGGGAACGTAGATACCGCGAACCCTCTGAAGGTGGGGGCGGATTTGGTGTGCAAGGCGAGGTTCACCTTGTCGCTGATATACGCCTCAATGCTGTCCTTATCTCAACAAGTTCTCAAAATTTTGAAACAATTAACAGTCTCATCGAAAAACTTGATGTCAACATGCCGGACCAGGAGTGGGGGACCCGCATGTATAGACTCCAATACGCCGATGCTGAGAATATCGCCGCTGTCATCAATAACACCTATCAAGGGAGTTCTGGAAATAGTAGAGATTTCTTCTATTATCTACCGAGAGGCGGTCAACGCAATCAGACGCAAGGGTCATTAGCAGGCAATGTCACCGCTGAAGCCTATCCTACGCTGAACGCTATTATCATTTCCACTGCTACACAGCGGAACTTTCAGCTCATTGAAGATTTTATCAAGTCCATGGATATCCCGACACCCGAGAACCTGAAAGAGGTCACTGAAGCAATTCGGCTTGAGTATGCAAATGCCGAGACACTTGAGGATGTACTTGAAGATGTCTGGGAAGGTGAAGATGATGGTGGATTTAGTAGTTTTAGATTCTTTGTTATGAATGCTGGCAGACAACAGCAGCAAGATATTAACTCCTTGCGTGGAAAAGTTACTGTCTTCGCTGAGAGTGATACCAATACCCTAATTATTACTACGCTCCAGCGGTATCTTCCTGATGTCAGGGCACTCATTAAGCAGTTAGACTTCGTCCGAGGACAAGTTTGGATAGATATTCAAATCCTTGAAGTGACCCTTGATGAGACCACCAAGCTCGGTATTGAACTCACAGCGCAAGAGAACAAACTTTTCGGCGTATCCCCCGTTCCCGGCAATCCGTTGATTGGCGACCTCGATAGCCAACTCGGACTTGATCAGGAAATCTCAGGGTTTAACCTCGGTCTGGCGACCAAAGAATATATGGCACTCCTCCACACGCTGATGCGTGAAAACAAGGTGCAAACCCTTTCGACACCGTCTCTTTTGACACGAGATAGTCAGAGTGCTACGTGGAGTAGCGGCAGACGTATCCCTTATCTCCAGAGCGTTGATACCACCAGTATTTTAGGAGATGCCGTCTCACAACCGCTCTTTAACTACGATTTTATCGATCCACCTGTGGGCATCAATATTGATCTCACCCCTTACATCGCTAAATCGAAAGCAGGAGAGGATGGTAAGCGCACCATCGGACTTCAAATCAATAATATTAGCGCCAGCAACTTCATTGAGTTCACCGACTTCAACGCACCTATCACCGATGACAACTCTATTAGTGTCTATATCGATGTCGAAGATGGGCAACAGATTGTTGTCGGTGGTATCATCCGTAAGAAGCAGAAACAAGTGGAGAGCAAACTCCCGATCTTAGGCGACATTCCGTTACTCGGTAGGCTCTTCAAAAGCACTGAAACTGCTATGGAAGACGCTGAGATTGTGATCATTATTACCCCGCACATCGTCGATATTAAAAATCCTGATGACCTTGAGAAACTCAAGGAAAAAGCCGATGATTGGCAAAGCAACGGGACCACTGAGAAGGAGGAGATGGAGAAGGGAACGGACAAATAGCGCACACTTGCCTCGTACAAAGTCTAATTGAATCTTATAGGCTTTGTACAAGGGCAACACTTTTTTAGCCAGTGTTTACATTTTTTTAATTCGGCGAGAGTGCTACTATATTAACCAGCCTCTTATCAACTTGTTGTCAATTGATACTGTGGAGGCATCTCTAACAAGGTAGAACGTGTCAGGCAGTCCGTCAGATCCGGCGTGCGTTGTTCGGTTAATGATCAATCAATATGTATACAAAGTATACATATATACGCGAACATGTATAGAAATTGCCGAAAAGTATACATGTTTGGATGGATATGTATACAAATTATACATATACACTCGGATATGTATAGAAATTGCGAAAAAGTATACACATCCTGCCTAATGTATAGAGAAATTGTGCAAAAACCGTATCCCTTAAGGGTGTGGATTACTCCAATCCCCACTGTTCCTTCGCTTCCTCGAACGAAATCTTCTGACTACCTGTGTGAGAAATCGGGTTTTTGCCGACCCACCGCTCATCGATCGGATGCTCTGCTGGTTGGAAACGGATGTCACAACTGATACGCCAGCGATCTGAAAGGTTCTTGGTAGAGGTGTGCATCGTGTGCATCGTGAAGATGATAACATCCCCCATCTCAAAATCGGCCGTCTGCCACTCACCCCCATATTTATCGCTAATTTCCATCGGATCGCGTCCGAAGTGTCCGGGAGTCCCGTCTCTATCAACATCTGTTTTGCCGTAGGTGTCCCGAATCGGTGCGAAACTCGGTAGGTTGTGTGAGCCGACCAATACGGTCAACGTTCCCATCGTTGCAGGCACATCACCGAACGGTACCCAACAGGTGTGCAGCTGCTTCGAGCCTCTCCCCATATAGACGAAATCGAAATGCGGTCCTGACCAGCCGTCCGGACGGACGAACCGGAGCCATTTGTAATCGAACGTGCGGGTGTCACCACCAAAGAAATTTCGGAAAAACTTGAAAAGTTCATCACCCTCCAAAACGGATTGGACATCTGGATGGTGTGTAACAGCGGGTGTACCCATCGTCCGTCCGGGACTTCCTTCACCTGCGACTGCCTCCATGATGTCGGTGTCCGGTTTGAAAACTTCGTCTTTGCCGTTTCCATTGGCGTATTCAAGGATTGCGCGCCGCCCCGCGATCAGTTTTTCTTTATCAATTAAACCGCGAGCGAGTAAATACCCATCCTCTGCTATCTGTTTGTGCAAGCCTTCTGCTGAATCAAGCACGGCGTTACAGTCCCGAAGCACACCGAGGTGTGGACCGGGGAAGGTCAGTTCATGGTCTCCTACAAAAACGGTTTGTGCCATTATGTTCCTCCGAATAAAGGTTGCGCCCCAAGTTGAAAAAGTGCATCGTTTGCTGGTGTCTCAAAAGTGAAAACAGGTTTACCCCATGTTGTTATCATCTGTGCAAATTCCAAGGTTTTGCTGTCCTCTGCGGCGTGTGCGATACAAATTTTGTCTGCAAGTGCTGCAACGAAAGCGTTGCGTCGGTTCGCCAATGCTGCTGTTGATCTTTTGTGGCGACTCTCAAAAGTAGATAAAATTAATAACCGTTCATCGGTTAATGCGTCTCTCCATGCCGGTTTCAGTCGCATCTCTTCGATGCTTCGTGCCGGACATAAGAGGATCGGTTGTACACCACGTAGTAAGACGCGCAGGCATTCTTGTTCAATTGGCGAGTGATAGCCTCCGATCGTTGGGGTACCTCTTTCTTTGAATGTCTGTGCTAAGTCGTGTGTCTTCAATATAAGTTCGCCGGGACACTTGCGGGAGCAGAAAAGTGCCCAAAGGTCTCCATTTAAACTGGTGTTCTGTCCTGGTAACAAGTTGATATTCCCGCGCGCCCAGATCGTTTCTGGGGTTTCTGTTTTTAGATATTTTTTTAACCTTTTTGGGTAATTCGCGTCTGTCTGCGTGATGCTTTGGATTGACGGTATCACTTCTGGATCCTAAGTAAAGTGCTATCGTTGCCTTGTGAAAGTGTCTCAGCGTTAGTAGTATTATTTTAACAAAAGTTGGTAATTAGTGCAAGGATATAACCTACGGTGCAGAATTTGAAATTGACGTGATAACGAATGTTTGCTAAGATGCTAACACGCAACGTTTACAGTAGGCGACTATAACTGACGAAATGCTTGGGGTGTCATTTATGAAAGAATATTTAGAGATTCAAAAACCGGAACTGGGTTATACTTACGAGTTTGAGGTTGATCAACTTGTTCAGATGTCCGAATGCTTGGAGGCACACGGTTTCGCGATTGTCAAAGATGTCCTGCCACCTGAGTTGGTCGAAAGCCTAAAACAAGCGGTCTTTGATGGTACGGATCCAAACAGAGAGTTAGAACATGGGCAGAGTCGGACCCGACACGCTTGGGTGGAGTCTGGTCCGGGGGCTTGGCAGCTGCTCGGATACGAACCTTTTATGAAAATTCATCGCTATCTCATTGGCACGGATGAGATGACTGTCCACCGTTCTGCCGCTATCATTCGGATGTCCGGGTCCCAACCTGTTGCATGGCACACGGATTGGTGCGGGTTTTCAACGGATGCCCCGAAGAATTCGGGCGATGTGCTGAACCGTGGATTGTGGCCCTCAGGCAAATGGTTTTACTTGACGGGTTCTCGTCCGGAACATGGTGGCCTGTGCGTGATTGCGGATTCGCACGTCGAGGATTGGGAGGGACCGGAAGGTTTCAACCTAACTGCCGACAAGCGTTCCTTCTATAAGGAGGGTGAAGAAGAAAAGGCGTACGTGGGTTTTGATATTCCGGGGTTGGTACCACTGTTCACAAACCCAGGGGATATGATTGTGTTTGCGCATCGGACGTATCACGGCGCGTTCCCGAACCAGATTGATGAGATCCGGTTGTCGTGTGCGATTGGTTTTCGGAGTCGGGCCCATCACATTGATATTCCGTGGGAGATACCAGACGACGGTAGGCAGTTCTTAGCGGATTTACCATTACATTTTCAGCAATATACACACGGATATACCAGTATTGATGTGGGTTGGCGTGGGTAATTGTCTGAAGCAGGATTTACAGGATTTTAAGATGGACAGGATTATAGATTTTCTGTGGCTGCCAACTTGTTCTTTATTAGGACTTACGCATTTCCTTTTAAAGTCCCCCTGATAAGGGGGATTTAGGGGGTTAAAAATGTGGAAAACACCGCTTCTTTGTGTCCATAAGTCCGATATTTGCTCAGTTTGCGTAAGTCCTGTTTATAACATTACTGAAGATATGGAATTAAGCAGAAAGGCAACGATGGGGTTCGGGTGGTGCGCCGTTTTGGAGCCAAGTGATGGGTTGTTCTTCTGCTGTCCTATCTGGATTCACCCAGATGATATGTTGGATTTCGCCAACCTGTTGAGAGGATCGTTTGAAAAGCCGTCGAATGGTTTCATCGAGCGAAATGATAGTTTGATCGGTTTCCAATGCCGCTCCGAGGAGGTGAAAATCCTTTAGCATCGCGTTGATGTCTTTTTCTTCGACCGCTGTCGCTTCAATTTCGTCGTACAACGCTCTATTTTCAGGAAGTTCGATATAGTGAAACCTCCTTGTCGCAATCATATTTCCTAACCATTCGGCTGCAAAATTTGATTGATGTTCATCCCACTCTTCGGATAATTCAAATGTCATCACAACGTGGTGAGAAGAGTCGTCTCGAAAGATTTCAAAGAATTTGGTGCAGTTGATTGATATAGAATCAGTTGCGTCTACACCGCCAGCAGCGCGGGCAACCGAAGCGTTCACAACGAGTCGTTTTAAGCTCCTTGCCCGCATGTTATCTCCCTTTAATAAAACGCGACCGTGCTGCCTTTATGTAACCACTTTGAGCGTGAAGACTGACATCTGCAAAATCTTCAGGCCACTCTCCGTAAGCTCCAGCCTCATCTAAGTCGGCACTGGCAACTTCGGTTATTCCATCTTCACGCCGTGCGAACCAGTGCAGCTTCACTAATTCCGGTGGGAGGTCTCCTTCGGCGACAAGCGTTTGAACGCCCAATAATAGCAGTGAACTGTGCGTTTCGGCAACGACGCGCACGCCCCGTTTTGCCGCGTCTGCTAATACTTGTGCCAATGCAACTTGGGCGCGGGGATGGAGATGCAGCTCAGGTTGTTCAAGATAGACTAATCGTCCTGGTTTCGCTGCAGTCAGTGCCACTATAACTGGTAAGACTTGAGACACACCAAGTCCTACATCGGTGATGTTGACCATATCCGTTTCGTCGTTTCGATCATGTGGAAGACGACTGACTTGAAGTTCAATACCGACATCGCCAACTTTTTGAGTGCCGACATTGCCTGTCAATCCAAGGGTATGAAAGGCATCACCTAACGTTTTCAGACGTTTGTCTTTCGTCTCCTGCCATTCATGAATGAGACTCGCAGCATAATGTTCAAACGTGCCGGGATACCGGGGACCGGTGCTGGTGAGTTTATAGATACGTTCAGGGTTGCCACGTAACCCAGGGAGATGAATGCTATCCAAAATGTAAGATTCAACAAGGTTGTAGGTAACATCGAAAAAACGATCATCATCTTGAGATTCAAAACCCAAAAAACAACGTAAACGTTTCACCGCCTTAAAATCACTACGCATTGGACCCTGGCTACCGAGTGCGTTGATTTCTTCAGCCGACATTTCAGGATATAGGGTATAATGTTTGAAAGGCGATGATTGGGTAGCTTGCCTTACGTGAATTGTCATCTCGATAATTTCAATTCCGCTTTGTCCCTTCCTGAAAATTGTTTCCACTGAGTAAGCAAAATCAGAGTCGCGAGTTTTAATCCGTATCCGAAAACGATCCATCCTTTTTTCAGCAGTTAATTTGGATAGAAATTGTTCTGCTTCAGTGAATTGCACATTCGGGCCATCAATCAACAGTGCTCCCGGATCATAGGGTGCCTCCAGCGTCTGCTTGAGCAGCAATAAGGGTTGCATGATGCTGGATTTCCCGGAACTGTTCGCGCCAGCAAGGATCGTCAGCGGACGGATGTCAATCTCGCACTCCTCCGCTATGGACTTGAAACCCTTCACGGCTACCTTAGTGATGCCTTCGATAGTTTGTTCCGACATGTGGGACCTGCTCCTTATGCTAATCGTTCACTTAATCGCTTACCTAATCGCTTACCTAATCGCTTACTTTTCGGACGTATCGGCTTCCTCTTCCTTTTCCTGTCATGGACAATAACCCTTTATCTGTCATATCCTTTAGTTCCTGATAGGCAATCTTGCGCGAGATATTGTTGATCTCTACGTATTCCTTTGTCGCAATTTGCCCGTGTCTTTGTGCATAGAAAAAAGCGTTCTTTTGACGCTCGTTCAATTGTTCTGAAATGTCGTCTATTTCAATATAAGTGCTCTCTTGGATCGGGGAATCAAAGATGATTTTGGTCTCAAGAGGGTGAAATTCATAACGCGGTGCTTTGTTTCCCCACTCCTCACATAATCTGCGCATCATCCTGATGCCGGCACCGTACCGTTCAATGAAACCGACATCAAACATGAATTGACTCAAAGTAGGGTTTACCGGTTTGTGAGTCGGTTCGTTTGGACTAACGCCCTCTGGAAAAGTGCCGGGACTAATAACCTCAAAACGGTTATCAAATATAAAAACTCGGACATCCGCAGTTTCTTGATAGTTGCGGTGAATCAAGGCGTTGATAATCGCCTCTCGCAGTGCCTTCAGCGGATACTCAAACTTATCGTCTCGTTGGAAACTCTTTGAGGTCCGAAAGCTGAGATAGTTTTTCTCGGTTATCTAATCAAAACCGCGGTTATTTGTACGTTGAATATTGCCATTTTTGTGGCAGATGACGAATTCCGTGTTCTGATTTCGACTAACCTGCTGTCCATACGCCACTGCGTCCTTTTTCGTATCAAAATGTCTTAATGATTTTGTAGCACCCCGGCGTTTCACATCCCAGCCGCCGTTATTGCCACGAATGACATAATGGGTATCCTTTGCCAGACCGTAAACGACAGCCTCTACCGCATGTTGAATCTGGCTTTTTGTAAGATTCCCTTGTTTCGGAGGGTCTTTGACGATTCTTTTTCTTCCCATTTTAATCATCTCCTTGTCCATATTAGGATAAACGGTTCTCTCTGGTGCGTAACCATTTCACAATCAGCCAAATGTAGTCATTGTAAATCAGGTTATTAGCATCTAACTGCGATATTTGAGTCATTTCAGGTAAATCTTGGATAAAATTTTGGTAACGTTCCCAAATGATGTCGCCACTCGGAATTGTCCTATGTCTTGATGCTGTGCGGAGCCAATTCCGAACGACCTTTACAATTTCTTCTGGTGCGTTGTTATGCGACTGAATATCTTGCCCTGCAATATCCGACATGAATTGTTGATACCGATACGGTTCTCTATCTAATATGAGACATTTTTTGCCTTTTTGTGCTTCCGAACCAAATTTTTTTGCGCCGAGAAAAATACCCAATTCCAGAGGCATATTAAATCGGGGAAACCCCGAAGGTTCGTCTAATTCTATTCTGGATATGTCGTGAATACCGTAGCGGCAATCGGCAATAATTTCGTAGATTTTTTCAATCCTTACTTGGCTTGCGTCTTCTTCTTCAAGTGCACAACGTGGAATAAAACCACAATCATGCACGGCAAATACTGTTGCATCAAACAACGGCTTATAAGCTGGATCAAATGGACAATTGATAAAGACATTGTCGTTATAGTGGCGTGATTTCATAAGTGCTTATGTCTAATACCTATTCTTCCCAAGAATTTTCAACAGGCAACGGTTTCCTGCGTCCTTTGTATATTAACTTAACCCGTATTGTGCCAGATGGACGCGGTGGTGGCATGACTGTAGCATCCCAGTTAAGAATATCCTCTTCATCATAGACCGGAAAAACGAGGCGTTGCTTCGGTTTCTGTTTAGTTGTGTTTTTTGAGTGTGTAGTTTTCATGGACTGTTTAAAACTCCTTTTGCGTACTATTTTATCAGAAGCTGGGGAGGCATGCAACCGTATTGCACAAAAATCCGAGAAATGAAGTGGCGCGCGTTTCACAGTTTTCATAGCAAAATCGAAAAAACGATAAGCCGTGAAATCGTTTGTAAACTGATACAATGACTGGGTTTTGATCGGTTTTTGATAGTGGATGCTGTGAAAGTTGCTATGAAATTTTATGGGCGGGCGGAGTGCTTAATCCTAACGTGAGTTTGATAATTAAAGATCCAAATGTAGACATCCACTTGTCGTAAGGAAATCCTTTATCACCTGTCTGCATGAGTCCTAAAAATTAACTATTTGTTAATTTTTTCTGGTTTCGTGGACAATCGGTTTCTAAGGCGTAAATTATGAACATTTCGTGAACATGGCACGGATTTTCATGAACATTCATGAACATTGGCGATGTGTTCAATTTTCATGTTCGCAGTATACGCGGTTGTGAACCCACTCAAAGCGTGGGTTTGTGAGCGCAATAGATTCTGTGGACGATGATCTTTTTGTCAAGATGTTCACAAATGTTCACGAAATTGTTCACGATACTTTTTTGTCCTTTGTAAACAGCACAAACGCAGTCAGACCGTTGGAGTATGACGTTTTTGAATTCTATATCTCTGGAATTTTCGTGAACAATTGGGCAATTTTAATTTTTGCCTATCTCTTTTCAAAGTGCCACGAGCGTAGTGTGTGATTGGCTTTACGGCAGTTGATGGGTTCGGTTTGTTTTCAAGTTGTTCATAAAATGCGAATTTCACTGGTTAACGTTTGTTAATTTATCTGATGGACAGTTCGCCTTATAGGCGAGGTTGCTTCGGTTTTTCATAAGCTGCTACATTATATATGATAGCCTATTTATGTATGATAACATATATAATGTAGAAAGTCAAAAAATTGACATATAAAACTTACGTCAATTCCCCAAATCCATACGATGTTTGATGTCGTAGTTGATGAAGTCCAATACCTACTCTTTCCAAGGATTTCCAACCGGAATTGGTTTACTCGGTTCTTCGTATATTAACTTAACTCGTATTGTACCGGATTGCCGCGGCGGAGGAGTAACGATGACCGCGTCCAAGTTAAGGGTGTCCCCTTCACCGTAGGTGGGAAAGGCGAGGCGTTGCTTCTGTTTTTTGTTAGTTGTGTTTTTTGAGTGTGTAGCTTTCATAGACTGTTTAGTTTGTATACAATTTAGCAGAAATTAATGGTGAGTGCAACCGTATTACAAGTGAAAAAACGCATTTTCAGTGAGCGATCTAATCTCGTACCACTTTATGGTCCAATTACCGATTGTTGTAGTAGGTCTATGAACCGTAAAATGTTCTCCTTCCTTAGGCAGATACTCTCGGTCTTTCAACCACTCCATCGTTGCATGTAGACTGTCTGTTGTCTTTAACTTTTCTATGAGATGGTTGGCTCGGATGACAGGCACTTCTGGATTCTGAACATTGCCATATCCAATCCAATTCTCCGAGACAACAGCACCTTCAAGCCTGTAATTGGAGTCAATGTTGAGTCTTTCCAACAACGACCGGTAATTTTCCATAAAAGCCTGTTTCAGTTTCAGAATCTGGCAAATCCCTTTTTTAATCTCTTTAGATCTATTAATACGTTCATGCGCTGTTGTTGGTGCAATGAACCATTTGAGTTCTAAAAGCAAACACGCTTTTTCGGAATGATTTACAATGGCGAGGTCAATATCGGTTAGGTTTGTTATGTTGTCCGAAATGAATTTAAAGTCTTTATCACATAAACCAGTAGTAAAACGTTCTTTCATAAGGTTTTCTTTTTTACCAACTAATTTTGCGTAAATCTTCTCATTATCTGGCATTCTATTCAAAAGTGCAGTGAAATTTCGCTCTGCCGATGTGCAAATCCATATATTAGGTACAATTGCATAGTGCTTTGAATTTAGTTTAATCATAGGTTGTAAAGCCGGACTGGGATTTCTAATACCGCGATTTCCATAGGTCAAATCATCAAGAATGCTTTTTACCTTTGCGTCTGACAAACCAGAATATCTAACCACCCGCCTTAGCAGTTCTCCATAGGTTAGCACGTAAATATTATCAAGATAACCTTTATGAGTAACTCCTTGCTCTATAACAGCACTTCCGTGTGCTGTCCAGTGAACATGCGCTATGGCACATATTGCCTCAAAAGCCTTCCGAAAATCTCCCAACGTATAACAACTAAATTTCCATTCACTCGGCAGCAAAAACATGCCATCAAATAACGGTTGCAAATACTTTTTCACATCAGCAACCATTCTTGGGTTCAATTTGTAACGAAATTTATCGCCTTGGACCCTTATAGAATTGAGGATCGCTGTTTTAGGAAAATCATCGTGATTCAGATTGAATTGTGCTTCTTCAGGTTCATGTGCATCAACCAAGATATTATATGCTTCATATTCTATACTTGCGAAAAAATCTCCTGTGGGTTGAATAGTTGACCCCTGAAGTTCCAATTCAAGCACCCCATCAGTGGCACACGTGTACGCAAAAACAATCAGATCATATTTTTGTCCTAACTCAAATAAATCCTTAGATGCTTTGTAAACGTCGCTGTCTTGACCCCTCCCAAACCTAAAGGATTGGGATTCCTTTGACGGAACTCCCAAGTGGTTCTTTTAGGTTATACCACGACGTCCATTTGACGTTCTGCGATACTGGCTTCTCTGACTCCCTTCAGCGTCGCAATCGTCCAGACGTTATCCTTGGGAGCTTGTTCGGGTTTAATCCGAACCGACACGAGTGTAATCTCGCGGTGCGGGTCATCTGGCACACTACGGAAAATCACTTGAACCTTCGTGACCGACCGATACTTCTGGCAAGTATTTCTTGCTTCAGAACTTGAAATCTCAACAAAATCTGAACCTCGCAAGGTTTCAGGAATATCGTATCTTTCAACGTATTCGGATTTTGTGATGTTCGTTTTTAATGGATATTAGCCATAGTCATTCTGTCCTTGTAAGAGGGTGATTGAGACCAGTAGCAAGGTAGCTACTGCTTACACGTCTCAATCAATGACTATGTTAATTATACTACATTTTTGACGAAATGTCAACTCTTTTTTTAACTATAGCCCCATGGTCTAATTCAATAGGGCGGTTCTGTATCCCAAAGCTAAAGCATTGGGTTTTAGAACCGAAAACGTAGATAAGCAAAAGAGATTTTCCCACCCTGTTCACAATCACGGTGGAGCCAAGAGACAGAATGCTCAAGTTCAGTAATGAAATCACTACCTAACGCATGACGATCTTGTGTTCCGACTACTCTATTGATTTGCTCCTTTAACATATAGTCTTCACCATACGCTAAGAGAGACCATGCGGCAGTCGCAAATGGGAGTTTGAGCAAAGGATTAGATTTGTAATAGTCGTCTATTTCCTTCTCAATTTTCCGTAATTCGGGTGAGACATTATCAGTGTTTGTCATGATGAAATTCTGCCTTTGGCTTTGTTAATTTCCCAAGTCCATACGGTATTTGATGTGAGAGTTGATAAAGTCTAATTCCTCTCAAAATGCTCAATATCAAAGCAAACGGAGCAACATGATTCCTAAACGAATTTAGTCCGTTTCTGTATCATTCTGAAAACGACTGAGGATAAACTCTGTTACCTGTGGTCCTAATAATTTCTGCTTAGCTCCTGGGGTCTTGACAAAAAGTTCTCCACTGTTAGTGTAAAAGACTTCTTTTTCCTGTTGGGGTGAGATTAAAAGTTCAACGACCCATAAATCTTCTACAGTTTCGGTCTGTAAGTTATAAACGTTATGAAATTCAATATCCCAATCTTGATCACTAATCGGAGGACGTATACCCCAAAGTTTTTCAGATACCTTACGACGTACTTCATCTCTTTGTTGGTCATCAAGGGTTACGCCTACTGTGATCCGGTCACTATCCCTTATTCCCCAAAAAATACGTCCGCCTTCATTATTGAGAAAAGCAACTGCGTATTTATCAGCAATATCTGTAATGGAACGAACTGGATTTCCGCCTTTGATTTCTTTAAACTCATAGAATCGTGTCTCCTCAAAAGGGACAGGCAAGTCGTGAACAAAACTAACTTGGGTCGGTTCGGTTAAGTTGTCAGTGTCAGTCGCGCGCGCTAAGTATTTTTCAGCTATCCGTTTGTTTTCACGTAACTCAGAAATTTCACCTTTTGAATCAAGCACAATCCCCTCTTCAAAACATTCAATCGCTTTTTGATATTGTCTCAACCTGAGAAAAACTAAACCCTTGTTGTTCAAGACAATTGGCTTTTGATTTGGATCCTGTACTGAGTTAAGGGCATCATCAAAACAATTAAGAGCAGCTTGGAACTCCCCAAGTTCAAGAAACGCTAAACCATCATCGGATAAGTCTATCGGATTAACATAGGTAAACAGTTGCCCAGGACGCAAATTCCCTTGAAAGTCTTCCCCTACTTTACGACGGCCAAAAATCATCGTCCCCATTGTCTCAACATACTGTTCATAAGAAGTTGCTAAACTTACTTGGACACCTATCTTCACTAACCGAATTTGGAGCTTATCATGGAGACCCCCATAAGCATCAAGTCTCATATCAGCAGCAAGCATTTCCGATAATTGCATCATGAATTCGCTGTTCAGATTTTGAAGAAGTTGGTCCCGAGTCCAACCAGGGGAATCTAATTGATTCCAATGTGACCACGATTCATCAAAAGTTGCTGTGTCACCATGTAAAGCGAAAAACAAAGCCGATGGGGACGCAAGTAATATCCTCTCAATTGGCAGTTTATCTTTTTCAGTTTGATATACAGAATCAAGATAAAAGCGTCTAAGAACATAATCTACTAACTGATTGTCAATTCGTGAAAAATAATAATCGGATGAAATGAACTGGCCTATTTCCTCCTTATGTTTCTCTTTATCTGAGAGAAACGCTTTAACCAATCGTGCAAAAGTCTCAATATCTTTTTTCACAACATACTGACTGATTTCATCTTGGTTTATTTTTTCACAAATATTTTCTGAGACAAGTTCTGTAAGTTGCTCCTCTATAGTTTCCAACGATTTGCCAATCTCAGCGGCAATTTCGTTTGCTGATTTAGAATCACAATCTATTAAGCACAAAATAACCTTTTTACGGATTACAGTATCCATTGCCTCCTCCATGTTTTGCAATTTGCGAGATGCGTTCAATTCTCCTCGTCAATTTCCCGAACCCATACGACATTAGTTGTTGTGGCTTGTATTTCTCACTAATCCAGCCCACCAATACCGATTTCTTCCAACGGGAAAGGTAACTCCTGATTGACGAAGTTCAACACTGGCACGGTAAATTTTTCAGCTTTGACGTAAAGGTCGTTTCGGTCAATTTCTTTCGCCAAAACCGAAATTGGATCCTTGTAATCAGTGACGTTATTTCTTTGCAAAAAATCTTCAATGACACCGAATTTTATAGCGAAATTAACGTTCTGATTCCGGATGACATCGGGATCAAGGCTACTCACGACAACCCCAACTACATTTCCAGCAGAGTCTAATATTGGTCCCCCGCTGTTGCCCGCTTGAGTTGGTGCAGTGTGCTGAAAAAGATTATCAGGATGAGCATCATCTATTATAGATGATAATCCGCTGATGATACCGGAGGTACCGTTGCCTCTGTAGGACAAAATATTACTCAGCGGATACCCAAACACTGCTACCTCTTCCCCGAAATCAACAGGATAACTCCTGAACGTTGCGATATCTGGATTTCCATGTGGATTAAACAACAGTGCCAAGTCAGCATCTTCATCTACTGCGACTATTTCCACACAATGGTAAGGAATACGCAACTCATCGGCTGAATGCACCACATGTGCATTGGTTAGAATGTGATTGGCGTTAATATGAAATCCTGTGCCAGAGGAAAAAAGACGCTTCGGATCCCAACTATCAACTTGTTTTTGAATTTCATTTTTCTGTTCTTCTGACAACCTACTTCCAACACTTTCACGCCTTTTGGACATTTCAGGAATAATATTCCCAGCCTCTACCTGATTCAAATCAATTCTTATCTTAAGTGCTAAGGTATACCAATAATATGCTTCCGCGAGGTCTTTTGGTATCTTATCCACCCCCTCTTCAAATGCCTGACCGATGTTGACTTGGGCAACAGCACAGCCTTGCTGGGCAGATGCGAAAAGCAGCCTCCAAGCTATTTCAGAGTTTTCAGGCACTTCTTCGCCTTCAAGATACATGCGAGATAGGTTGTTTTGTGCTTTGGGATGATCTTGTGCAGCTGCCATTTTAAACCATTTGAATGCCTCTTTGACATCCTGATTTACTCCTTCACCATTATAGTACAGGAGGCCGAGATGGAATTGTGATTCAGCATTACCTTGTGCAGCTGCCATTTTAAACCATTTGAATGCCTCTTTAGAATTCTTCTGTACCCCATCACCTACAAGGTAAACTGTACCAACGTTCTGTTGTGCGGAGCCATAGCCTTTTTCGTCTGAATTTGCCCTATTCGGATCTGGGGATGCCGCCTTTAAATACCATTGCAGGGCTTGTTTAGAATCTTGAGCAATTCCCAATAGACCAAACTGATAGATCTTGCCGAGTTCATTTTGTGCAGGTGCATAACCTCGAGAAGCAGCATCTCTATACGCAAAAATTGCTGCTTCAGACCATTTATTTAGGTCAGGAGTTTCTGGAGGCATAACTTTTACGCATACTGCGGCATGTGAAGCAAGATTAAATTGTGAAGTTGGATTACCATGTTTCGCTGCTTTTCGTAACCATTGAAAAGCTATCTTAAGACACGATTCCATATTTGGCTGAAGGTCCGATCTCCCTGTTTTCCTCTCAAGTAATTCTAATTCTTCCCAGCGACGTAAGAACATTACTCCGAGGTCGTTTTGTGCGGGGGTATAATCCTGCTCAGCGGATTTTGTATACCATTCTATGGCTTTTTGGTTGTTGGAGGGCACCCCTTTGCTGTGTTTGTACATGTAACCGAGGCAGAATTGTGCTACGGGATCGCCTTGCATAGCTCTCTGTTCAAAATCGTACATTGCTATCTCATAGTGTCCACGTTGGTAGGCTGCTATGCCTGCATCATAGTTTGAAGACTCCTCGGTTGTTGGTGGAATTTCCATTATAATCGTCCCTCCATTGATTTTTATAATTGAACGGTTGCCTAAATAGTGTTATTGCCGGATAAATTGGAAATGTTTTGAGCCGTGTGATGATGTCAACAAATATTAAGTATACCACACAGCGCAAGAATGGTCAAATTTATTTCGTTTTTTATGTTCAATTGATGGAATTAATTCCCCAATCCCAAACGATACTTGATGTCGTAGTTGATGATAAAGTCTAACTCCTCGTCGGTGAAACCGTAGTGTTGAGCGAGGACACGGTCGATTTCATCTACGATGGATTTGGATTTCTGAATTTTGAACGACTGCGTTTCAGTTTGTCCCGTTGTTTTTTGAACGCGAGACTGCATTATGCTATTACGTTGCAGGTCCTCCAAATACATCCTTCCAAGCTCAACAAGTTCAGAATCGTGCAGTACAGATCTAGGAGTAGGAAAATTCTGAAGGACATATGGGTTAAGATCTCGACAATTAGTCGTAATCGTATACCACCACCAAAATAGATCGCTGCTCAAAACAGCGATAACAGATTTTAGCATCTCAGGAGTTTCGATGCCAAACGATGTTTCGCTTGTAGAATGTCCTAACTTGCCATTAACCTTGAACACCGGTGGAAAATCTGTAAATACCTTCCAATATAACCCACCTGTTGTTCGGTGATAAACGCGATTGCCACTTTGGGTCATGAACAACTTTAAGACAGTTTTTATCCTCAGGCATTTTTCTAAGATAGCGGTTTCAATTTCCACTCCTAACTTTGGTGCCCAAACAGCACCTCTATGACGTGGTATTTCTGTATAATCAATGCTATACATTAATGAATCTCGGTTATTGGAGTACCATTTTTGATAATTGGTAGAAAAAGTTTGTTCCTGCTTTGAAACGGTCGCAATGAAAATAGTAAGTGCACGATTTACTGTGTCAAACAGTTTAGCAGGACGCCATGAATAATTAGCATACCAAACGTCACAACTTTCTTCCAGAAGGGTTTGCATGATCCGCATTCGTTGTGTGGAGACTAACGCCAAAGGGACAATCATACTCATGCAGCCTTGTTCAGTCAAAAGATGCAAACTGCGATCTAGGCACATTGCATGAATTGCTTTAGTTTCGGAGCTGACTAAATTTTGGAGAGGCAAATAATCAACTTCCCTTAATTCAAGATACGGGGGATTACCGATAATCACATCAAAACCACCATCTTGCAGAATTCCATAAAAGGCAATGAACCAGTGGAACGGGTTGTGTGAATCTAACCAATTTTGGTAATCGGTTTTCTTGTTTGGGTCTACTTTGTATTCGCCAGCGAGGTAGCCGTTGAGCTCATCTTCTAATGCCGTGAGTTTATCCTGCAATGCTTGTTTTTCAACAGGTGTCACGGTGCCCCCCAATTCCGTCTGTTGCTGGCGAAACAGGGTAAACAACTGATCAACGTCCTCTGCCTTTTCTTGAATACGTTTCATTGCGTCGTCAAAGTCAAGTCTACTTTCGACTGCCTTTTTCACTTGGTCATAAGTCGCGTAACCGACGAGGGTATTGCCTGCCTGAATGTTAAAGTCAATATCCGGCAGCGGTTCAATCCGTTTTACGTCTTCAAGTTGTGCTACCATTTTGAGGAATAAGCGGAGTTTGCAAATCTCAATTGCCTCGTCCATGATGTCTACACCGTAGAGGTTGTTGATGATGATGGATTTGAGGACGAAATACTCTCGGTTTGGGTGTTGTCTGATGCGTTCAAGAATATCGCGGAAGTCGCTGTATTTGCGTAACCCCCCTGCCCCCCTTATCAGGGGGGAAACCTTTCCTAATCCCTCTGTCTCCTTATAAGGTGCGGAAACCGTTATCATCTCGTCAAGAAAAACTTGCATCCGATCAAGGCATGCCTCGTAGAGCGGCTCGAGGATGTTGAGCGCGGCAAAGAGGAACGCGCCGGAACCGCAGGTCGGATCGAGGATTGTTACTTCGGTGATGGCTTTCCAGAAGGCGCGGAGGAGTTCGGGTCCTTCGCAATTTTCGATGACATCCTGCACGAATTGACGGATATTAAGATTGTAGGTAATCAGATCGTTGATGTTATCTATTTCCCCATTTGTGAGTTTGGCGCGGACGGTTTCATAACGCTGCCGCCGTGCGACGGTCTCTCGCCAAATTTCTGTAGGTAAGGCGTATTCTTCAGGTGCAAGTGTGTTCCAATCGGTGCGTTTGGAAACATCGTTGATGCCGACAGCGATTTCCTCTGGCAAGTCCAGATCGACACCTTTTTTCACCGCATCGTAGATGTAGCGGTCTGGGTCCTCTTGCAAGAGTCGCCAGACAGACGCATCGCCTTCAAATGCGATTTTGCATGCTTTTTTCGCTTTGTCAAAGAGGAATGGAATGATGGTATTTTTGCTGATGTACTCGGTGATGTCCTCTTTGGTATAGTAGGCACCCATCTGCTTCTGGTTGATGTATTTCTCGAAGATATAGCCGAGGACATCGGGGTTAATCTCATTATCGTTGCGAAGGGGACGGTCGTCAAGATGCCACTGGTATTGCTCAAAGAAATTGAAAATTTGTTCAAACGCTTTGTCGGGGATGTCAATGTCTTCGCCGTGGAGGGTCTCAAGTTGGTGTTTTTGGAAGATGCCGCCGTTGAGATAGGGGATTTTTCCGAGAAGTTGTTTCATTCCTCTGCTTCGCTCGTTTTCTGGCTTCGCGAATCCTTCAAAGAAGAGTGGACAGAGAAATTCTTTGTAGTATTTGTTGGTGCCCTTCGCTTGACTCTTTGTTAGTTTGGTATGCAGATAGTTTTCGTTGTTATCAAGGAAACTTTTCTTTTCGATGAAGTAGATGAACATCAGGCGGTTGAGCATCACGGAGACGTACCATTTTTGCATCTCTTTGTCGGGAATACCGTTGAGGAATTTGAGGAATGCCTCGTGTTCTTTTTCAAAACGTTTGTAAAATTCTTTGGTGACCTTTTCAGCGTAAAAGGCTGTCCTAACACGTCCGGTTACGTCAGTGAGTGTAATGTCCTCTTCTTCTGCAACAGTAAAGGCAATATTTTTCAGTTTTTGAATGAGGGACTCACCGGATTGTTCGTTGCGGTTATACGGGTGTTCACGGCAGGCATCAGGTTTTCCTTGTTCGCGTTTAACCCACTGCCAAACATCTGTGGTTTTCTCAGCATCGGTGTAGATGATAAAGTGTTCGTGGGCAGATTTGGCCACCTGCTTTTGGATTTTGCGGCGGGTTGCGTAATCCGGGATGCGTCCGTCGGTTTCGGTGGCTGGGCACTCGAAGACGATCATTCCGCGTTTTTCGGCGATGGCGGTGAGTTGATATTCGGTTTCGTCTACTGAGATGTTGAGGGTTTGGGTGTGATGGTCCCAACCGAGTTCTTGTGTGAAAAGGTTTTCAAAATCGGATTCTTTGAGGTATTGATGTGTTTCTTGGCGGTTCAGCATTTATGTTTGTCCTTTCGTTATATATCAGTAACAAGCGCATCGGCAACTTCCGCAAGTGTCTCATCTGCTAAAGGAGGCTGTAAGGGATTTACTACACGTCGTCAAAGTCGTCGTCAAAGTCATCATCGTCAAAGTCGTCATCAAGGTCCATCCCCAGGTAAAGACCTATGTTGGCGAGCTGTTCTTTGATTTCAAGTAGTGACACTCGTCCGAAACCCTTGTATGCTAAAAGTTCTCTTTCTGTCTTTATGACGAGATCTCGTACAGTTTTGATATTTTCTCTTTCAAAACAGTTTGCAGCTCGGATAGAGAGTACAAGTTCAGAGATAGGTTGAGCTAAGTAGTGGTCCCGTTCCTGTTCCGTCACATCAATAATCTCAGGTTCCGTGTAGGTGTTGGATGCGGGTATTTCTGGTTTCCATTGCTCCTCAGGAATATCTATTCCGAGTGCCCTCAATTTCTGTGTTGCCACAGCGATATCTATTCCAAAGTCATCCGCCACCTCCTGCCGTACCTCATCAATATCTATCCCAAGGGCATCCGCCACGTGCTCCACTGCCTCATCAATATCTATCCCAAGGGCATCCGCCACCTCCGGTATTGTGTCAGTGATGTTTTGAGAGCCGTATAGTTTCGCGTTGATTGCAGCATCCGCCCGGCATTGGTCAAGAAAAATTGTTAGTGTTTCGCTCGGTTCCTTTTCCTCTGCAATTTCTGTTACCAAGTTGAGCAATTCCTCAAAAAACGCAGTAAGTTCTTCAGGGCCTAACCACTTGATCCATTCTAAGTGTTCTGGGGTGGTAAGGACCTTGACTATCATTCCATCGTCTATTAGGTGTCCAACAACAATTTTAGAATTCTCCACCTGAAACCTCCGTGTGGACAGGTATGAGATTTAGGTGCATTATACATGATGTATCAGTAAAGCTCAAGATTTTTCAAATGTTACACAAGGGTATTTAATTTTCTCTTTTCGAGCGTACCCAGTTAGGTTGCGCCTCATACACGCACAGGAAACCAACAGCCTATGCTACAAGGGCCCCTGCGTATCAGTAGCAGAAATTGGTATTGAAAGTGAGTTTCCAAACCGAAAACTAAACAGTCCTGAGATGTTACGTTGTGCGGAGTCCAAGTGAGCAGACGATCTGTGGTTCTCGTGTTTGTTGCTCTTCCTCAATAATACAGAGCCGTTCTGTTTCCCATAAGTCAATGACTAAATCTGCAAGGTCTTTGTTAGAAATACTGCTACGGAGTTGGCGATTGAGGGTGTCGGTTGCTGTCTGCCGCAAAGGATAGCGATAAATGGCTTCAATGACCTGCTTAAGTGCTGGCGTGCTAAGCAGCGTTCCCTCAACTTCTGAGGCGTAATCCTTTAGGCGTTCGTAAGTACGGAACCGTGCGCCGGTGGGTCGTCCGAGCTGCCCACCCACTGATCGTTCTTCAGAGAGGATTAACTTTGCGGCTGCTTCCACAAGACAATGATGTTCTTCAAGCGAGGGGAGTGCCTCAGTTTTGGGTTCACAGGCTGCGGCTTGGAGGATTGCAAACTGGGACTCTGTTACGCTTTCGCCGCTTCGATCTATCCATGCCAAAGCATCGTTTTCTTGTCCTGTTCGGATGTAGACGAGCGCGCCTTCGGGTTCGTTTTCGGTTGGTGTATGCAGTTGCGTTGAATAGACAACAGATGGAAGGGTAGAAACACTCTTTTCTAAGCTTGGGTCTTGCGTAATGGCGTTTTTCCAAATCTGATAAGCGTGAGAGGCGAGATCCACATCGTTGTCGCGGGCATCGTCGAGGAGCCCTGCCCTTTCGTTGTAGAGATCAACAACTGCGCTGTTGCCTTCTTCACCGTCATCTTCAAAAAAGGCTTCATCCGTGCCGACGACCTCAGCGTTCTGCTGGAGGCGTGCACGAACGCGCCCGCGCAAGTTGATAATACGCTCTACACCTTGAGCAGGTAGAAACGAATAGCATAAAATGTCTTCCGCTGTTTGCCCAATCCGGTCAACTCTGCCGGCACGTTGGACCAACCTGATGATTGCCCATGGCAGATCATAGTTAACGACGATTGCGCAGTCTTGTAGATTTTGACCTTCGCTGAGGACATCCGTACTGATCAGCACCCGCAGCTCGTTCTCTCGATTAACTTTGTCGCGTTTATCGTTGCTGATAGGACTAAAGCGATGTGCCAAAGCGGTGGGATCTGCGGAATCGCCAGTTGCAGCGGCGATGCTTGGCATCCCACGTTCCAAGAGTGCATCTGTCAGATACTTTACAGTATCCGCAAATTGTGTGAAGACTAACACTTTATCATCTCGGTGTGTCTGTGTTAAGAGTTCTTGAAGCGCGTTGAGTTTTGCGTCTTTTTCGGGGTCCCATGTCCCGTATTGTTGCAAAATCTTGGTAAGCGCAATCGCGTCTTCAGTGAGATTTTCGCGAAGCAACGGGTAAAAGAGGTTTGGACGGAGCCACTTAAACCGGCTGTTATACTTCGTCGTGTAGAGTTCATAGATAGCGGAGGCGCGTTGTTTATAGTCATCGGCTGTATATGCGTTCGTCTGTGAATCTATGCCATCAACCTGTGCGTCATCGTCATCACCCGAAGCATCTAAGATAAGAGTAGTATCGTCGGTATCCCTATCTTCAAACCGAGTATCGAGCATTTCAGCGTTTTCCGAACCGATAGGTAGCGGTTCACCATTCTCAATAGCGTGCAAGAAGATATAGTTGCGTAGGATGTGACGATCAACGGATTGGATGAACGCCTGTCCACTGCTTTCGAGGCGTTTGAAAAGATTCGTCCGGCAAAATCCCATCAACCGTTTTCCACCGCGGGAGAGGTCTTGTAATTGCCGTTGTTCTGTCTCCGTCGGTGGCTCTGACGGTGTGTCAACAATATAATTTGCGAGTCCATACCGCGCGAGTTTAAGATTACTGATGGTATCCACTACGGAATGCGCGTATAACTGCGCGTAGGTGTCATCGGGGTCTTTTTCATCAATTGTGAACTTTATCGTTTTTGGAACACGTGTCGGAAAGTAGGAAGGTGTTCCATCAGCAAAAGAGAGGAATTTGCGCCCGGTATCAGGGTCTGTTTCGGCGTAGTTGTCCATGATGAAGCTGCGCGTTCGGCGTACAAGATAGCGGCGCATCAGTTCACGCCAATCATCAATGAATTCACTATGTTCAAAGGCAGCAAGGGAGCGAACACCACTTTGATGTTTGCGAATAAACTCGGTTTCACTGCCTAACGATTTGATGTATTGCTCTGGACGGATGCCGAGGTCTTCGGTTTCATCAACGAACAGACGGAGTTGATTAGAGAGGTCAAGATAGGTTTTGTTGTAAGGGGTGGCTGAGAGGAGGATCACCTTACTCTCGTTTTCGTGGATATATTCCTGAATGGCTTGGTAGCGTTTACCCTCACGGTTTCTGAGGTTATGGCTCTCGTCAATCATAACAAGCCGATAGCGACGAAGGTCGGGCAACGTATTGATCACTTGGCTGATTGAGAGGACTCTCCCGCGGAGGCGATATTCCTCACGATAATCTTCCCACATATTGACGAGGTTTTTCGGACAGATAATCAGCGTTTCAAGGTCGTAATCGTCTTCTTGTATACGTGCGAGTGCCGTTCCCATGAGTGTTTTACCGAGTCCGACGACATCGCCTATAAGTACACCGCCTCGTCTGTTGAGGTGATGGGCTGCGATTTTCACGGCGGCGGTTTGGAATTCAAACAGTTTGTCCTCAAACTCACGTGGAATCTGAAACTCAGTCAAGCCGGCGCGTGCTTCCTGTGAAAGATGATACGCCATTTTGACGTAGATGTGATATGGCGGAATAGGTTCCTCACGCGCCCAGCTCTGCTCAATAATTTCCGCCAATTCTTTGGAAATATCGATGCACCATTTGTCGTTCCATCGGTCTTCAAACCAGTCTTCTAACTTTTCACAAGAGTCTGAATCAACAACATCAACGTTGAGTTCGCCTTGATGTGAAAGTCCGGAGACGGTTAGATTACTACTGCCGAGGTAACCTACGGTTGGTGTGATCTGATCAGTACGATAAATCAGATAGAGTTTGGCGTGGAGCGTGTGTCGGAGAAAGAGTTTCACCTGGACCTTTTCTTCGCGAAGTTGGTGCGCTAATTGGCGTAACCCTATTTCGTCTTGGCGTGTGGGTACGCCTATGGTCAGCTGCTCGCGGAATTCCTCTGCTAATCTGCGTTTGAGACGGAGTGCGGTTTGGTTGTCGATTCCACTGCCCTGTTTCGCAAGCCGCTTGGCTTCTCGGAGTTCGTCTTCGGGCAAGCGTTGCATGCCGACGAGCAGACGGCAGCAGTCGCCTTCGCCACCGTCCCAATTTTCAACATAAGGAGCAAGTCCTCGCCAGCCGCGGAGGTTGAAATATCCGACGCAGAAGTCAGCATGTGTAGCGGTTTCAAGGGTTTGTTGGAGGGCGGGGAGCAGTGGTTGGTCAATGTTATCGAAGATACGGGGCATTTAATCGATTCCTATAATTCGGTTGCCAGGGGTTATGAATCATCCGCTCGCTGAGATGCCAACATTGTGGCGGTACCTTCCGATAGTTTATAATCTCTGGGCAAGGGAGTCATGAAGTTTCTTTTCGTATTTCTGCCAGTCGATAAATCTGTCTTGACTTCTTCACATACTCCTATATGTGACCGTTTCTTCCAAGGATTGTTGTAGGTATTGGTATAATTGGACTCTAGTTTTATCACTTTGGTAAAGTCTTTGATAGCATAGTTAAGTTTACCTTTGTTGCCGTAGGCCATACCACGGTTATAATAAGCATTGGTATAATTGGGACTCAGTTTTATCGCTTTGGTAAAGTCTTTGATAGCATTATCAAGTTCGCCTTTGTTGCCGTAAACTACACCGCGATTGTTATAAGCTTCTGAATCATTCCCGTTGAGTTCTATCACCTTGGTAAAGTCTTTGATGGCACTATCAGGCTTGCCTTTTTTGCTGTAGATCAAACCGCGATTGTAATAGGCTTCCGCATAATTCGGGTTGAGTTGTATCGCCTTATCATAGTCTTCAAGAGCGCGATTGACCTTCCCTTGTTCGTCGTAAACAGTGCCTCTATTGTTATATGCCTCTGCATAATTGGGGTTGATTTCTATAGCTTTGGTATAGTCTTCAAGGGTGTGAGCGAGTTTGCGATTCTTGTTATAAGTCAGACCACGGTTGTAATAGGCTTCCGCGTAGTCCGAGTTGAGTTGTATCGCCCTGTTGTGATCTTCAATAGCGAGGTCAAGTTCACCTTTGTCGCGATAAATAGCAGCGCGATTATTATAGGCTTCCGCGTAGTCTGGGTTGAGCTGTATGGTTCTGTTATGATCTTCAATAGCGAGGTCAAATTCACCTTTGTCGCGATAAACAACACCGCGATTATTACGAATAATGACATCCTCGGGATCCAGTTTTATCGCTTTGGTAAAATTCCGAATGGCGTTGTCATACTCGCCTTTGTCACGATATATGAGACCTAAATTATTATAAGCATTTGTATTTTTCGGACTTAATTTTATCACTTTGGTAAAATCTTCAATCGAATTGTTAACCTTACCTTTGTGATAATAAGCGACTCCTCTATAGTTATAAATGTCAGTATTCTCGGGATCTAGTTCTATCGTTTTAGTAAAGTCTTCAATAGCCTTGTTGTGCTTGCCTTTGTAATAATAAGCTATACCACGATAAGTGTAAACATCAGCATCATGTAGATTCAGTTCTATCGCTTTAGTAAAGTCTTCAATGGCGTTGTTATATCCATCTTTATAATAATTAGCCAAACCACGGAGGAAATAACTCATAGCATCCTCAGAATTCAATCTTATCATCATATTGTAATCTTCAATTGCATGATCGTAATTCTTTTGTGAATGGTAAGTCCAACCGCGAAGTAAATAAATACGGGGGTTATCCCTGCTTAGCTCTAATGTTTTACTAAAATCTTTAATAGCAGATTCATACACCTCTTTGGATAGATAGGCAATTCCGCGAATGGAATAACTTATTGAAATAGTGGAAGTATCTGAATTTAACGCTATGACTTTGTTGTAGTAGTTAATAGCCTCATCTGTATTGCCTTTCTGATATGCATCAATACCACGTTGTATACAATCATAGGCACTGCGTTTAATGTGGAGCTCAAGCATTTCAAGTAGATAAGTCAGATGTTCAATAGTAAAATTATTTAGTCGCCCGTTTCTCAGTTGCGTCATTTTGTATCGACTGATTCCCAAGAAAACAGCGGCTTCCTTTTGTGTCATGCCTTGCGTGGCAATTAAGCGATTGATATTATATGCCAGTTCTGCTTTTGCCAATTTTTCTTCGGGTTCAGGAAGTCCCAGATCCTTAAATACGTTTCCTGAACTTAGCGTGTAGTCTGCCATAATTTATTTTCCTTCTACTGAATCCTGAGCGATTTCAACCGACGTTTGATTAAATCTACTTCTTTTTTCGGGGTTTGAATGCCTCTTTTAGCTTTCTTTTCAAAAGCATGCAGGACGTAAATTACGTCATCGATTTTGGTCGTGTATACTGCTCGATAAGTATTCGTACGATAATCACTTCGGATTTCCATGACCCCAGAAAATCCCTTCAAGGATTTGGCTTTAGGGTGTTTATCTCCTTTTTGTGAGATATAAAGCGCGTACCCCATTTCATGTTGGACCTCTGAGGGAAACGCTTTCAAATCCTCATGGGATGAACCTACCCAAACTAACGGTTTCATCTCATGTTCCTGTTCGGGTTTTCTCATACCGAATCCTTCATAAATAGGATTTGTGGAATAATTTAGGATTATGTTATAGTTTGGGTAAAACTGTTTAGAGCTCTTATTGCATACTATTTTAGCAGAAGTTGAGAATGAGCGCAAACGTATTACGTAGAGGCATTTACAGTCAGACGATAACCACCGGACACCGGCGGGGTTTGAAACCCCGCCAGTGGAGGACGGTAATTACGAACGCCTCTACAGACCGCCGATGTAGCAGGCGATGAAGAAGAGCGCGAAGTAGTATATGATCGGATGGATCTCTTTGCTACGGCCTGTTACTAATTTGAGGAACGCTAATGAGATAACGCCGAAGCCGATCCCGTCTGTGATGCTGAAGGAGAGCGGCATCATGATCATCGTGAGGAACGCTGGGATCGATTCTGTGATGTCTTCCCAATCGATCTGGATGATGTTTCTGAGCATCAAGCCACCGACGACGATAAGTGCTGGACCAATAATCGGATTGATGGGATAGCCGCCACCGATAATCTTAATGAGCGGGATGAAAAGGAGCGACCCCAACATGAAAATCCCAGTGAAGACAGCGGTAAGTCCTGTGCGTCCGCCTTCAGCGATCCCGGTTGCACTTTCGATGTAGCATGTCACGGTGGAAGTGCCGAGGCAAGCACCGCCAGCGGTACTGGCTGCGTCCACCATAAGTGCGCGTCGGGCTTTGGCGAGTTTTCCGGCTTCCATGAGTTCCGCTCTATAGCCGATAGCCGTGAGTGTGCCGATGCTATCAAACATGTCGATGGCAAAGAACACAAAGATGACCGGAATGAGGTCCAGTTTGGCGAAGATGTTCGGGAACTGTAATTTAAAGAGCGTTGGCGTTAGATCCGGTGGAAGTGCGGCGATGCCCTCGTAGTTAACGAATCCGAAGATAAGGTTAGCACCCGTTGTGATAAGGATACCAATCAGAATCGCGCCTCGTACTTTACGTGCCATGAGTGCGAGTATTACAGCGATGCCGAAGAGTGCGAGGAGAATATGTTTAGAGTCGAGTTCGCCTCGCGTTATAAACGTGGCGGGATCTTTTGTAATGATTCCACTCATCTGTAGCCCGATAAAGGCAATGAACAGTCCGATTCCAATGGCAATCGCGTTTTGGAGCGACGGCGGAAGCGCGTTCATGACGGCTTCTCGTATGCCTACAAATGAGAGGATAAGGAATAGCATCCCTGCTATGAAAACGATGCCTAATCCTTCCTGCCAGGATAGACCTAAACCGCTGTTGCTACAAACTTCAAAAGCAAAATAGGCGTTAAGCCCCATCCCGGGTGCTAATACGACGGGATAATTCGTAAGAAACGCCATCAGGAATGTTGCGATTGCACTGGATACACAGGTCGCCACCATGACAGCCCCAGGGTTCATACCAGCGGCTGAGAGGAAATTGGGTTGCACGAAAATAATATAGGAAATCGTCATGAAATTCGTGAAACCTGCGACCAGTTCGCGTCTCACCGAAGTATCGTGATTTTTTAACTCAAATAGCTTTTCTAGCATCTTTCCTCCTTGTTCCAGTTAGTTTAGTGTAGGCAGTTATGAAAAGTTTGGCTGGAGCACGCCGTAAGGCAATTGTTCCCCCTTTAACCCTGCAAGTAAATTCTCCATCGCCATGGTTGCCATTTTCATCCGTGTTTGGACAGTTGCACTACCAAGGTGCGGTGCGATGAGGACATTGTCTAAACTGAGGAGCGGGTGATCGGTATTGATCGGTTCCGGTTCGGTTACGTCAACGGCGGCACCGGCAATTTGCCCCTGCTTGAGCGCGTCGTATAGGGCATAGTGGTCAACGACGGGACCTCTGGCGATGTTGATTAAAATAGCAGTCTCTTTCATCAACGCAAGTTCTGCCTTGCCGATAAGATGTGTTGTCTCGCCGGTCAGTGGCACGTGGAGCGACACAAAATCGGAGGCTTGCAGAAGTTCTTCAAATGCTACGTATTGGACACCGAGTTCCTGTTCCCAGTCGGGTCGGCGTTCGCGTTTGTAATAAAGCACGCGCATATCAAACGCTTTTGCGCGCTTGGCAACAGCGTAGCCAATTCTACCCATACCAACGACCCCTAACGTTGCGTGATGCACATCGGTACCCCAGAGGATATTTGGATCGTAATACTTCCACTGCTTGGACACTTGGACGTGATTATATGCCGGGACAATGTTTCGTGCGGTGGCGAGCAGGAGTGCCATCGTCATGTCAGCGGTGGTATCACTGAGGACACCGGGTGTGTGCCCAACTGCGATGCCGCGTTCTCTGCAAGCCTCGACATGGACGTGGTCATAACCGACCCCGACGACGGAGACCGCTTTGAGGTTCGGTGCAGTCGCGATCATCTCCGGGGAGACAGGTTCGTGTCCATAAGTCATTAACCCGTCAAGCGGCGGAATTTTTTCGGCGATAGGCGGTAAGATAGCACTCGTATGCCACATATCAACTTCGCATTCTTCCGCGATTTTCGCACGAATTTCTTCCGGGATAGGTCGGGTGATAAAAACTTTAAATCCTGACAAAGCGTTCCTCCTTTTGTGGGTTATGATCTACGATAAAAAATACGTATCGGTGTGCCGTGGAATCCGAATTCTCTGCGAATGTTGTTGACGAGGTATGCCTCATACGGTTGACCGACCCGGTTTACGTTTCGTCCGAAGATAAGGAACGTCGGTGGTTTCGTCTCGACTTGTGTAATGTATTTCAGCGCGGGACGTACACCTTTGACGCGTGGCGGCGGATGTGCGTTTCGTAATTCGAGCAGCAATTCGTTGAGTGCGGGTGTCGGGATATGCGTGCAATACTCTCGATGGACTTCTAAGGCTGTCGTTAATATTTGGGTAACGCGCTGCCCCGTAACAGCAGAGACGAAGACGCGTGGTACATAATCAAGCTGTGGGAGTTGGATGTCAAGTTTATCCATAAACGCCGGGTGTGTTGCGTTATCCTTTTCAATCAGGTCCCATTTATTCATGACTAAAACAGAGGCTTTGCCTTGTCGTTCAATGAACTTGGCGATCGCCTTATCTTGCTGTGCTGCCTCTTGGGTTACATCCAGGACAAGGACAGCAATATCGCTCTGGCGAATGCTGTGTATGGCGCGTTTGACAGTTGCGGATTCGAGTTCGTCGTTGATCGCCGATTTGCGTCGCATTCCGGCTGTGTCAACGATTTCAAAGGGGATATTGTCGTGAACGATTTGGATATTCACAGCGTCGCGCGTCGTGCCGGGTCGGTCATCAACGATCATTCGCTCTTCACCTAATAGGTTGTTGATAAGCGACGATTTTCCGACGTTGGGTCTGCCGACAATCGCGATTTTTATAGTGCCAGATGTATCGTATAGTGTTTCGTCGGTTTCTGGTAGGCTATCTACGACAAGGTCAAGGAGTTCTCGAATCCCGTCGTTTTGAACGCACGATGTCCATATCGGTTCTGGGAATCCGAGTGCGTAGAACTCTGCGGCTTCATTACGGAACCCTTCGGTATCTACCTTGTTGACGACGAGGAAAATGGGTTTATCGGTTGCCCTGAGTTTATCGGCAACGGTCCTATCGTGTGGCATGATACCGGTGCGTGCGTCAACAACGAACAGTATAAGGCTTGCTTCATCCAAAGCAGCATCCACCTGCGATTGGACGTTATCGATAAGCCGATCATCCGGATCAATGTCTAACCCACCGGTATCAACGACGGTAAAAGCGCGGTCTGCCCATTCCACGTCTGCGTAATTCCTGTCGCGAGTTACACCGGGTGTGTCATGGACGACAGCGAATTTACGTGAAATTCTCGGTCTTCTCGTATTGACGGGTTTGTCGTTCGCTTCGGTTTCGGCATCATCGTTTGTGTAAGGCACAGTTATAGGTGCCGATGCAGTGATCCTATTGAAGAGCGATGATTTCCCGACGTTGGGTCTGCCGACAATCGCAACAATGGGGCGTCTGGTTTCCATTTTTTCTATTTCCTTGCGGGTAAGTTCCACTGTTGGTTACTTGACAATTTTCGCGTTACCAGCGAAACCACAATTAGGTTGGCTTTCCAAGCGTCGTTCTGTCGCCGGAAACGGCAATAACCGATTTTATCACAACAATGGTAGGAATTGCAAGCAATACTCCCCAAAAACCGAGTACGGCTGCACCGACAATCACTGCAAACATAATCAGCAACGGGTCTACATCAATGGCATCGCTCATGATTTTTGGGGAGATAAGCGAATTGTCAATTGCCTGAATACCGAGAATGGCACCCAACACAAATGCGCAGCGAATGAGGAAATCGATCTCCCCGAAATCTCCGGCTGCCAACCCCATCAACATGGCTACAAACGCGAAAGCACCACCAATAAAGGGACCGAAGGTCGGTATAGCATTACAGATGCCGGCAAGTATACCGATAACTAAAGCGAAGGGAACACCGATGACACTGTAAGCAATAGAGGAAATTATTGAGACGATTGTGATGACTGTGACAAGTCCTCTTAGAAACTCTTGTAGATTCTTGTCAATTTCACGCAGATACGCTTTGGCAGCGTCACGATGCGTTTCAGGCACAAGCGTGAGGAAACTCCTGAAATAGTTATCGAACGATTGGTTGGCGTACACAAACACGATGAGTGTCAGTGACAGAGTCGCTAAAAAACCGCCAAAGCCAAAAGCGATTGAACTTGCGAACTGAAATCCCTCTTTGACTACCTCGCCACCGGTCTGGGCAATTGTCGGTATTCTTTCCGTCAAATACGATTTTGCCTGTTCAACAATAGGTTGGTCCTCGTAGGCGTGGCTGATGCCTTCCCTGTATGTTGTAAACGTTCGCCATCTGGGGGTGGAGGTAGGGCGATTCCAGATAGCAGTGCTGTTACCAACATATACTCCAGAAGGTGCAGAGGCTAACAGTGGGGTTGCTGGTGTCCCAGAAATTACAGGTGTCCTTTCCGTTTTTCGCCAGTCATGACGATTCCATTCATGGAGTCCATCCGGAGTGTTAGCATATAATTCGATTCCGCTGCCATTTGTGTCACCTGTTGTTTCATCGCCACCTGCCAGTGCATAAACTACCTTTTCTATTTTAGTGAGTTCTTCCCATCCGAGAGAAGAACCTTTTAGGTGCCAATGCACTGTTGTGCTTATAGATGAGGCGTGCGTCTGTTGTGAAGCGGTTTCTGCTTCGATTTTCCTCGCTGTAGGTGTGGTGTCTGTCCGTTCTGGCTGCTCTGAGGGTACCGCATCCATTTCGGCTGCTGTAGTTTGGATTTCCGCCTGTTCTAAGGGAATTTCCGCGCCCATCTGCCTTGTACTGGCGACGTAGGTTACGCGATCACCATTGGTATCTGTAGTGGAGATAATACTAACAACCGATCTGTCGCTGTAAATGTTAGGCGCGACCGGGTTCCATGTTTCGCCTGCGTCGTTACTTGCGTAAAGTCCTTTCTGTGTTCCAACGTAAATCTGTGTGTCATCCCAGTGTGGAACGTTGATGGCTTGGATGGCAAGCGTATCAAACGGGGTGTTTTCCACTTTGTGCCATACCTGTGTTGAACTTGCGTCTTTTTCGTCAGTAGGTGGTGTCTTATAGTAGCGATATAACCCGCTTTGCGTGCCAGCGTAGATAATGCTTTCACTCGCTGTGAGTACTCGTATCGGTTTACCGAGGAGCCCACCGTTAGTGATACCGATAGGGGAAAGTTTCCCTTCAGTGTTTGGTCGCATTTCATAGACCCCGTGGTTGGTGCCGAGATAGAACGTTTCTGCGGGAGGGGATTTCTCGTTGTTTTCGGTAACCTCGTCTTCATTAGCACGCGGATTAACACTGATCGTGACGGCTGTAAAGGTTTCACCGATAGCATGCGGCAGAACAGTTTCATGGTAAAACTTCAGTAACCCAACTCCCATCTGGCTGGCTTGTCTACTCACCTGTTTGCCGGTATAGAAAAGTACACCGCCACAGACGAGCACAATCACAGTGGTTGCGATGCCGCGTTGGTATTGCTTTTTAAAGGGGAGCGCGTTCCAGAGGAACCTGAAGACGTAAGCGAAACCGAACCCCAAAATGAAAGGCATCAGGACACCCAACAACCGTATAAAAACCCAGACGCTTATCATTATGATTTCCAGTATAACGATGCTTCTTATATCGATCCAACGATAGATACGCGTGAGCAACACAATCAGCAATATCGGGACTACCGGATGTAGTAGCATCGTTCGACTGCCGTTGGAACTGTTGCCTTTGTAATAAGCGAAAGCGATCCATACAGCAGCGAGTACGACGCTGATGATTGCGAGGATTGTTGCACCGCTGAGTACCGGTTTTTGTGGGTTCGGTTCGTTTTGTGTGTTCATGATGTTATAGTTATCAGTTATCAGTCGTCAGTTAAGAGGGATATCTGATTTATCCAAGTCTGTCTCTTAACTGAAAACTGAAAGGTTTTTTGAAAAAAACCGAACCGATAACTGAAAACTAATTACGATGTTGCTGGCACTTCGGTTGCATTTCCGTCTCTGGATTCATACGCCTCAATTACGCCTGCACCGATGCTGTCTCCCCAGACGTTAACTGTGGTACGGAACCGGTCGAGTAGCCAATCAATAGAGAGAATAAGTGTTATACCCTCAACTGGAAGATCTACGGCTCTCAGCACAATAACCATTGTGACGAGACCCGCTTCTGGGATTCCTGCAGCACCGATGGCTGCCAATGTCGCGGTCAGTACAACAACCACCTGTTGTGCTGGATCCATGGAGATCGCATAGACTTGGGCGATAAACATGACAGCGACGGCTTCATAGAGCGCAGTGCCATCCATATTAATGGTTGCTCCCAACGGAAGCACAAAACTGGAAGTCCGACTGGAGACACCGTTCTGATTCTCGACACCTTCCATCGTTAGCGGAAGGGTTGCGCTGGAACTTGCTGTCGAAAAGGCGTTGAGTAAAGCGGTTGCCATGCCTCTGAAGTAGTTCAGCGGATTTCTGCGTGCAAGCAACAGAAGCAGGACTGGTAAAGCAATAGCACCGTGTACGCCGAGCCCTAAGACGACTGTCGCACTGTACTTGCCCACGGCGACAAGTTCGGGCCAGAAACCCGCAAATCCTTTTGCCTCGCCAATCCTACCTGCGATTAAACCGAAGATACCGAGCGGTGCGACATACATGATCCAGTGAACGAGTTTCATCACCGCCTCATTTAGCCCCGAAATCACAGCGACAACCGGTTTGCCAATATCACCGAGCATGGACAAAGCGGCACCGATGAGAAGTGAGAAAAAGATTAAAGGCAAAATGTCGGTATGCACCATCGCTTTGAAGACGTTTGACGGGATCATCCCCTCTTTACCTGTTTCTTCGTTACCGAGGAATACCTCTTTGATGGTGCTGCCCATCGTCTTTTCCATTTTGCCGGACACGCTTGTGGCAATCGGTAGGTTGATGTTAACGCCTGTACCTGTGTTTTGAGGCTCTATCGTCTCAAGACGACCCTCAATGAATAATAGGCGTTCACCGGTGTCTGTTGTGACGTAACGCGCATCCTCCGATAACGGTTGCCACGACTCCACTGTGGCTGTTGTCCCGGAAATTGATTTCACTTCGCCACGTAGGTTTTGATCGGCGAGCGTGATGACGTATTTATTGTTATATGTCCGATTGAATTCGCCGCTCATCTCAACAGTGAGCATCTCGGTGCCAGACAATGTGTAACTCAGATCAGGACGTTCTTCACCTTGTGATAGTCCTTTCCCCGGCGAGATGATATTCACGAGAATCATCCCAATAACAACGGAGATGGCGGTTGTTGCCATGTAGTACAGGACGGTTCGTCCGCCGATGGAACCGATGTTGCGGATGTCGCCTAAATTGGTTATCCCGACGATCATAGACAGGACAACGAGCGGGACAACTATCATCTTTAGAAGGTTTAAGAAGACTTCACCGAGTATTGTTGTGTGGACTGCGAAGTCTGGTGCGTAACCACCGATAATCGCGCCAGCAACAATCGCAATGATAATTCCGTAAAGCAGCCCGAGGCTAACTTTCGGTTTCTGTTCGTTTTCATTTTCATTCATAGGTTGACTCCTGTTTTAGTTGTCAGTTATTCAGTACGGTTTTTCTGCGAAAAACCTTTCAGTACTCAGTACTTAGTCAAGAAGAGACCTCGCTGACAACTGAGTACTTGTTTTACTTGCGTATCAGCATTTTTCGGGTGGCGTTAAAGTCGCTTGCTGTAACGGAGTCGCGTGTGGACTCCGTGGACAATGTATAAAAGTAGATACCGCTTGCGACAGATTCACCGACCTCATTTTTGCCGTCCCAATATACGGCACGGGTGCGGGTTTGGTAGATGCCAGCGGGTTGATGTCCTAATGCCAACGTTCGGACCAAAGTCCCATTCACAGCATGGATTGTTAACGTAACCTCAGCCGGTTCGGACAGTTGATAGGGTATCCACGTCTCTGGGTTGAAAGGGTTTGGATAGTTGTGAAGTAAAGCGGTTTCTTCTGGGATGAACAGTGCTAAAAGCCGTTCAAGAGTGGCGATGCCTTGTTGGAAGGCAATGGAGCCATCGTCTTGAATTTGTGCTTGTGTGATCCATGCTTGTATCATTGCTGGGTCTAATAAATCTAAATCGTTTATAGCAATAGCGGAAGGTGTTGCAGCGTCGGTTGACTCGCCGAGATGTTGTGCTACGAGGATGAGGTCTTGGATATTGATAATCCCATCGCGATTTACGTCTGTCCGCAAGTTAGCAGGCGCATTGGAGCCCAAATCTTTTGCTACAAGAACCAGATCCGCAACACTTACACGTCCATCCTGATTTACATCCCAAGCGGAATAGTCTCCCACAGTCACAGTAATATTGGGAGGAACAGAAGGAATGACCTCGCCAGTGATAGAACTAAACTCAAAATTTTCCAGTGTCACTTGTGTTTCGCCGCCTGCTTTTGCTTTGAATGTCACCGACAGCAGTGTGCCTGTTCCGCTAACACCACTTTCAGATATCCGCGCCGAAACCAGATCAGTGATTTTCCCTGTTGTGTTATCAATCGTGCCATCTTGGAAGAAGGTATTTCCACCTTCCGACTTCAGGAAATCGCCTTCGGTGACTTCAGTTGCTTCAAGGATATTGGGATCAAAGGTAATATCCGTTTGCCATCCTGCTAAGTTAGTAATGTCTTCTGCGTTGAGGTCCAATATAAATGTATCTCCGGGAATAATGCTTGTTGCCGTTGTAGAGAACGCAAAGCCGCCGCCAAGTATATACTCCGTGCTTTCTTCAAATCCAAAAAAGGCACTCCATGCGCCGCCATCATTATACGTTGCGACCAGTAGAACATTTTTGCCTTGTTTTAGGGTGACTGGAAAAAACGTCTCATAATCGGAATGAAGGTATCGGTGAGGGTTATGATAAATTAGTTCCCCATTGAGCCATACTTTTTCGTCATCGTCGCCCCCGACGTACATTGTTGTACCTTGTTGATGTGGAGAGTACAAGGTAATAGAACCATAGAGGACATAGTTTGGAAATTCAGGCGACTCTATACCAAGTTCATGTAACATGTGTGCGATATTATCACCATCCGAGGCATCAATTTCTCCGGCAGTCCAAACACTATTCCCGACGGTGCTTCCTATTGTTGCGCCATCAGTAGCAATTTGTTGTTCTGTTACTGTACCATTGCTTGCCTCTGCTAACAAATCCTTATTGCGACTTAGTTCTCTATTATGCTCTCCCTCACCAGGTACCGTTACCCACAACCAGGGTCCCTCTATTTTGGGTCCACCCTTAGGAAATCCGGGATTTCCATGCCAAACTATAGTTGTATTTTGGCGTAACTCATCTAAAGGCGAGAAGTCAGATATACTATTGTGCTCAATTCCAAGGAATTCTAATTTGTGTAAAGATGCCAGTGGTGAGACATCCATAATTTTATTCTCCCCGATTTCTAAGTGTATCAGATTAGAAAGTCTTGCCAATGGCGAGATGTCCGAGATCTCATTGTCCTGAAGTTTTAGCACGTTCAAGTTAATGAGTCCTGTAAGTGGTGAGATATCGGGAATGCTGTTATGGGAAAGTAGTATGTCTTTTAGCCGTGTTAATCTTTCTAAAGGCGAGAGATCAGATATGTTGTCGCACACATAAAATACAAGGTGCTCTAAACGAGATAAAGATGAGAGTGGTGAGAGGTCTGATAATGGGGCATGACTAAATCCTAACACTCTCAGTTTTGTTAATCCTTTTAAAGGTGATAAATCGGATACGATGGCATTCCAAGCGCGTAACTCCTCTAACTCTTGTAGTCTCGCTAATGGCGATAGATCGGATACGGCCGCACTGGAAAACGACAGTTCTCTCAATTTTATCACATTCGCAAGAGGCAACAAATCAGAAATTGGGTTGCCCCTAAGGTCTAAACTTTCCAGATTTGTGGCAAACTCTAGTCCAGTTAAATCGCTGATTCCCTCGTTCACTGCATTCATCTCTGTCAATGTCGCCATATCCTCCGCCGTAATAGAGACAATCGCAGCATCCTCTTTACCAAGTGCCTCAGCAATTGCAGCACGCAGGTTCGGATCAGGGATAGCAACCTCCCCAATAAGTATATTTGTGGTTTGAGCGAGCTTCTCTAAAGATGAGAAGTCAGTTATCGGATTATTGGAAAGGTTGAGCCACGTCAAATTGGTTAAAGATGCCAGCGGCGACACGTCCGATATATCGTTTCCTGAAAGATCCAGACGTGTTAAGCCCGTTAACTCCGTCAAGGCTGAAATGTCTGAGATTCCGTTACTGACCAGATACAGTTCTGTCAATTCCTGTTTTCCAGCCAAAAATGAGATATCCGTTATGTCCGCGCCGCAAATATCTATCGTTTTCAATTGATTTAATTTCGCCAAAGATGAGAAGTCTGATATAGGATTCCCCCAGGTGATAATAGTTTCCAAATTGATTAAATTTGCTAAGGGTGACACATCGGATACATTGTTGCCATCAAATTTTAGAAACTTCAGATTAATCATACCTGCTAAGGCGGATAAATCAGATAGGTTCACACCGTGAAGGATTAAATAAGACATATTCGTTAACTCTGTGAGTGAGGATATGTCTACAAATTCGGGATTGATGTCAACATAATCATAAGCGAGAGTTAATTTTGTTAGTTGAGTTAATTCTGTGAGTGGCGATAAGTCAGATACCGGACAATCCCAAAGCTTCAATTCTGACAGATTTTTCAAATTCTTTATAGGAGATAGATCAGAGATAGGGTTATGTGAAAGATAAAGATTTTTTGCATTGATTAATCCTGTTAGTGGTGATATATCGGAAATCTGATTATCGGCGAGTGATATTGTACGTAGATTTATTAACGCCTTCAGAGACGATAGGTCGGAAATCTGGTTATTCCACACTTCAAGACTTTCCAGATTTGTTGCATACTGAAGCCCTGTTAAATCTTGAATACCTTTATCCACAGCTTTAAGTGACTTCAATTTCGCCATATCTTCTACGGTAATAACATCCGCTGGGGCTTTGCCGTGTCTTTGCTCAAGCCTTTGTTGAATAGCATCGCGTAGGTTTAGGTCAGGAATGTGTACACCAACACCAGGAATAATTTCTGGTCGCTGCACAACAGGTGGCAGAACGGTATTAGGAGAGTTGATCTCAGAAATCACATCGTCAAAGTTGGATGCCCACGCATCCCGTTTCATAGTACCATTTTCTAACACCTGCAATCCTAAGTTTTGTAAACTCACATTCTTACGAATTTTTCCAAGGAATACCCCGGTCTCTAAACCGACAGCAGCTGCAGCGTGTGAAGCATCAAGGGGTGCTTGAAACGCTTCATGGAGTCGCTGAACCGGTTCAATACCACCAAATATGTCGCCTGTCGCTTCAAGTGCCTGTCGATAACGTTCAGTATCCTTCTCCACAAAGGCATCCATCTCTGATTTTTCAACATAAAGCCGCGACACTTGGTCTTTGTCAAACGGTGGATTTTCGTTCTGTTCAGCAACACCACGCACCTGATCTTCAAACGTCTTCATCCCTTCCGTGTGGCATCCGATACAGGAAAGGCCATTGCGGACGGTCGGGTCACTTGCGGCAGGGTTGCGAACAATCTCTATCGGTGCTGCATTCAGCCGATTGCCACCGGCATCCGCCAGATAATATGCTTGTAAGCCGTTTGGAAGGTTGAAAATAATCTCACCACCGTCGTGTGTGAAATTGAGTGGATGTGTAAGGATGTTCTGTGTGCCGACGCTGCCTGTGAAGTCGTAGCTTTTCCAATACGCGCCGTATCGAGAGAGATGCCGTTCCACAACACGGTTGTGATTGGAGACACCGGAATCGTTGAACCCGGCACGCCAGACGCGTCTTCCTGGAGCATTTCGGATATTTTCAACGACATTCACCTCAAGACGTGTCTCCAACTCCCGATCCGTTAGTGGGAGATCAAGGATGTCGTGGTAGAGCGGTGGCAGTGAGGCGGTCGCGAGAAACCAATCGACATGGACAAACGGCACTTCACAGTTCATTTCTTGGCGTAGGCTCGTTAGTTTTTCACGAAGTACTATCTGTGTTGGTGCGTCGAATTCAACCTTATAGGGATATTCTGTTTCAATCAGCGTCCATCGGTTGGTGCCGATCTCCCACTCATAATCTCGGAGGTCAATATAGAATATCGTCGCTTGTGAATCAATGGGCTGCGGTTTGGTAACTTCGCGTCCCCAAGAAAGACTGTTCACGAGTTTTGAGAGTGCCCGTTGGTACGCGCGGAGGGTCTCTGTTGTTTCGCCTGCGTTATAGAGATGTGTTGATGTAAAGTAGCGTGCGAAGGCGCGGTCGAATGTATCGAGCGATTGGACGTGGTTCTCAATCGTCTGCAGCATTTCCTCGGTTGTGATGAAGTTGATGTCGGTTCTGGCAAAAGTATTCCAATCCGGTGCGCCTGCTTGGATCCATTGTCGGATTGTCTGAATTGCTGTAGGTGCCAAAGGTGGCTGCCCAAGTGGCATCCGTTTTTCTACAGCGGTTTCGATTAACCGCTGATAGAATATGGAACTATCAGGGTTTCCGGGAATAATTTTCCCGGTATTAATCAATTCTTGGCTGCTTTGAATGATGAGTTGCTCGGTAAAGGAGCCGTGTGATCCGTGGCAAATGAGACAACTTTGTTCAAATATGGCAGACACCTCCTGCGCGAGGTTTTCTTGGGCATCTGCTGTTGCAAACGCTAATCCGACGCATATTAGGAGGACTATAGGGAGGTATCTGCTAATTTTCACAATTAATCTCCTATTTTTATTCATCCGTTGTGTCTATTGTGTGTAAGAAGGCCTTGACACTGGAGATATGGAGAGCTATCGGGAACAACTCGTTTAGCATTGTGAGGTCTGAAACCGTTTCAAGGGCATCGCGAACCGGCTCCACCTCCCCTTGTGAAAAACGTTCGCTCAGCACCGTAAAGATATTATGGATCAACATCTCACGTGAACCGCGTTCAATGCCTTGTTCAATGCCTTGTTCTATAAGGGCTTCTGCACCTGTCATGATGATGTTTCTAACCTCCGTATCTGTTGTATGCGACTGAATAAGTTGTATCAAGCCTTCACGTTCCGTTTCGGGTCTCCTGAAAAGAATAAGGTGATAGAGATAAAGAATCGCATTCTTATGCTGCACCAACTCCGCAGTAGGTAACGTATCCAGATAACGCAACGTCGCCTGCAGCGCATCGGACAGCGAACCTGCGTCTGATTCGTCCTCTTGCAGCACCCGCAATAACCAACCCAACAGATGATCCGTTTGCGTCAACGCCTCGGGGTCCGTCTCCTTTACGCCGAGAAATAACGTGTCAAATCTCGGAACAAAACGAGACAACACTTCAGGAACATCCATCACTGCAGACAAAGACAGCGGTGTCTCCCAGCGTTGAGAACCTGTGTAATAGACGATCGGGATAATAGGACGCAAACGCCAACGGCTCTTCGGAACACGAGACCGCTCCAAGGCACTTCGTTGCTCGTTCCATATTTGGCACATATAGAACAGCAACCGGAAACCCATCATACGGTCAACCGTCGATTGATGCTCTATGAGGATGTAGATTGTCACGTCTTCGCCTTGCGTGGTGTCCCGAAACGGCACCCTGAACACCATATCGGACTGTAAGTCTCGTAGTGTATCGTCTACAAAGCTTCTGTTCAGCACCGTGAGCCGTTGAAAGTCGAGATATTCTTCAAGTTCTTCTGCGAGAATTCTAATGAGTCCTTGGACGTTCTCTTTCTGTCGGAACAACCATCTTGCGCTTTTATCGGCGAAATGCCCGACCTTTGTATCAAAGAGGTCCCGTATTTCCTCAGTTATGTTTTGTGTAGTTGTGTCTTTCGGCATGCGCCCTCTATATCTATTATTGTTAATCTATAGCATAACATATCCGACAGGTATTATCAATCGTTTAAATATGTTTAGGGGTTGGCATGCTTTTTGAGCGTCCCAACCCCTAATACATATTGATGTAAAACGAATGCTTATTTTCTTATCAACATTTTTCGGGTGGCGTTAAAATCGCCTGCTGTAACGGAGTCGCGTGTGGACTCCGTGGACAATGTATAAAAGTAGACACCGCTTGCGACGGATTCACCGACCTGATTTTTGCCGTCCCAATACGCGGCACGGGTGCGGGTTTGGTAGATGCCAGCGGGTTGATACCCTAATGCCAACGTTCGGACCAGCGTCCCATTCACGGCATAAATGGTCAAGGTAACTTCCGCGGGTTCAGCGAGTTGATACGGTATCCATGTCTCTGGGTTGAACGGGTTTGGATAGTTGTGAAGTAAAGCGGTTTCTTCTGGGATGAATAGTGCTAAGAGTCGTTCAAGGTTGGCGATGCCTTGTCGGAAGGCAAGCGAGCCGTCATTTTCAATTTGTGCTTGTGTTATCCATGCTTGTATCATTGCTGGGTCTAATAAATCTAAATCGTTTATAGCAATAGCGGAAGGTGCTGCAGCGTCGGTTGATTCACCGAGGTGTTGTGCGACGAGGATGAGGTCTTGGATGTTAATAGTTCCATCCCGATTTACGTCTGCCTGCGGGTTAGCAGACGCATCAGAACCTAAGTGCTGTGCTACCAGAATCAGGTCTAAAACGCTTACCTGTCCATCCGCATTTACATCCCAAGTGGGGCCGGACTCCACAGTGATGGCAAGATCACGCACCCCAGCTGGAATTACTGCACCGGTACTGGAACCGAGTTGAAAGTTATGCAGTATCAATTGACTGTTCCCATCCGCCTTCACAGAGAATACCACTGACAATAACGTGCCTGTGCCTGTGATGCCTCTCTTAGAAATCAATGCCGAACTTAAGCCCGCAATTTTACCTTCAGTGTTATCAACCGTGCCTTGTTGGAAGAAGGTCGTTCCACCATCTGTTTTCAGAAAATCGCCCTCGTTCACTTCAACGACTTCAAGTACATCAGGACCAAATGTAAGATCGAACTGCCATCCCGCTAAATCTGTAACCTTTTCAGCGTTGACATGGACAGTAAAAGTATCGCCAACGCGAACGCTCGTAGTGTCTGTCGAAAACGTGAAACCGGTACCAGGGGATACTACCGTATATTCCGCGTCAGGGGCGAATCCAAAAAAACCGACGACATCCGCGGATTGCCTAGGGGTGTAAAGCCCAACTAACAAAACATTTGTTCCATGCTTTAGTGTGACTGGGAAGAAATCTTGATACTCATTACTCCACACCCCATAAGGTTTTTCGTGAAGAAATTCACCATTGAGCCAAACTTTTTCCACTCCCCAGCCCCCGGAAAATATGGTTGTCTGCTGTTTACGCGGCGCGTATAAGGTAATGGCACCATAAACCATGTTCTCGTCATATGGTCTTTCCACACCCATGGCGTTTAACACCGTGCTAATGTTAATCCGCTCTTCCACAAGCACAGGTGAAATTTTGCCTGATGTCCACACATATTCGCCGACAGCCTCCCCCTCTATTGCCCCATTTGTTGCGATCCCCAGTTCGGTTACAGCACCATCACTTGCTTGTGAAAGCAGATCCACACCAGCATCAAAACCTACTCCGGATACCAACACCCATAGCCAAGGGCCTTCTATTTTGGGCCCACCCTGTCGGAAACCCGGATTGCTAAACCAATAGATTTCCGTTTTCTCACGGAGCCCATCCAAGGGGGATATATCTGATATGTTGTTACGTTCAAGTCACAGGTGTTTCAAATTGGACAAACTTGCGAGGGCCGAGACATCCGATATCTTGTTGGTGTGAAGGTGTAGGTATTCAAGGTTTCTCAAAGATGCCAAAGGTGAAATATTTGATATACGACGGTTGTCCTGTAAATCAAGCCTTTTCAAATTAATCAATTCTGATAGTGGTGAGATGTCCGATACGCCACTGCTAGCAATGGTTAAGTCTATCAAACTCATTAATCCTTTTAGAGGCGAGAGATCCAGATCCTCTGAGCCATAAGTTTCCAGTTTTTTCAAATTTGTGAGTCCCGCCAAAGGCGATAAATCAGATACCGGACTCTCTTTAAACTCTAACCATCTAAGTTTTGTTAATCCTGCCAGCGGTGAGAGGTCTGAGATGGAAGTCTTCCAAAATCTGACTACTTCTAAATTAGTCAAACCTATCAAGGACGATAAATCGGATAGGGATTCTCCGGAAAATCTCACATCTTTTAGTGCTGTTAAGCCCGATAGAGGCGAGAGATCGGAAAGTGGATTCCCGCGCAGATTCAGGCTTTGCAGATTTGCTGCAAACTGCAGCCCCTCCAAATCCTGAATATTCCTTCCTTCCGCATCAAGGTGTGTCAATGTTGCCATCTCCTCCACCGTAATTGAGACAATCGCAGTATTGTTTTTGCCAAGTGCTTCCGCAATTGCGGCACGCAGGTTCGGATCAGGGATAGCAACCTCCCCAGTAAGTATATTTGTAGTTTGAGCAAGTTCCTCTAAAGATGAGAAGTCAGTTATCGGATTATTGGAAAGCTTGAGCCAGGTCAGATTGGTTAAAGGTGCCAATGGCGATACGTCCGATATATCGTTTTCTGCGAGGTTCAGATGTGTTAATTCTGTTAAACCCGCCAAGGGTGACACATCAGAAATCCCATTCTTGACAAGGTACAGTTCCTTCAAAGTTGTTAAACTCGCCAGAGGTGAGAGGTTGGACACATTTTCTCCACCACAAATATCTACTTTTTCCAATTTTGTCAATTTCGTTAGAAAAGAGAAATCTGATGTAGGATTACCCCAAGTATGAATATGTTTTAGGTTAATTAAACCCGCTAAGGGCGACAAGTCAGATACTCCATTATTGGCGAACGATATCCTCTCCAAATTGATTAATCCTGCTAAAAAGGACAAGTCGGAGACCGCGATATTGTGAAACGATAGCTTAATCAGGTTGGTTAAACCTGTGAGCGGTGACAGATTGACAACCCCCAAATCAAATCCTGCTTGATTAGCAAGACTTAGTTCACTGAGTCCAGTCAATTCTGTGAGTGGTGATAAGTCAGAGACAGGATTATCCCAAAGATTTAGGTGAGTTAGATTTATTAAGCCCTTTAGCCCAGATATATCAGAGATCAAATTATCTACAAATGTGAGACTGCGTAGGTTGATTAATCCTGTCAGCGGTGATATATCGGAGATCTCGTTTCCCCAAAGATTGATTCTATGCAGATTTGTTGCCAATTCAAGCCCTGTCAGCTTACTGATTCCCATATTCTCAGCATCAAGTTCCGTCAATGTTTTCATATTCTCTACTGTAATCGGGTCCCCCGGTGCTTTGCCGAGTTTCGCTTCAATTGCTGCCCGTAAGTTCGGGTCGGGGATGTGAATGCCATCCCCCGGAATCCGTTCTGGACGTTGCACGACTGGTGGTAGGGTACTATCAGGGGTATTCAATGCTGAAATCACATCGTCAAAGTTGGATGTCCACGCATCCCGTTTTACCGTGCCGTTCACACCTGTGAGCGTTTGTAGACCTAAGTTTTTTAGGCTTTGTTTCTCACTTATCTGTGTGAGGAATGCCTCTGTTTCTAATCCGACTGCGGCTGCAGCATGTGAGGCATTTAGTGGTGTCTGAAACAACTCATGAAACCGTTGGATCGGTTCGTTCTCATGTTGCTTGAAGAAGCGTTGTCTGGATGCGTCGTCCGCAAACGGACCCCCAATCTTTTCCAGTGCCTGCTGGAACCTTTCCGTATCGTTTGCCACCAGAGCATTAAGGACTGACTGCTCCGGATAGAGGCGTAGTGCTTGTGCTTTGTTATACGACGGGTTGTCATCCTGTTCAATTGCCGCACGCACACTATCTTTAAACTTTTTCATACCTTGCGTATGGCACCCAATACACGAGAGTCCGTTCCGTACTGTAGGATCACTCGCTGCGGGGTTAGAAACGATGTCAATTGGTGCGTCGTTGAGCCGGTTACCATTGGCATCAACCAACAAGTATGCCTGCAACCCGTTGGGGAGATTAAAGATAATTTCACCACCATCGTGTGTGAAATCAAGCGGATGTGTAAAGATATTCTGTGACTCCGCACTCCCGGCGAAGTCATAACTTTTCCAATATGCACCATAGCGAGACGTGTGACGCTCAACAACGCGGTTGTGCCGTGAGACCCCTGAATCGTTGAAACCCGCGCGCCAGACATCTATTCCCGGGGCGTTCCGGATATTACTCGCAACATTCACCTCCAGTTGCGTCTCTAATATACGGTCTGTTTGTGGAAGGTCTAAAATGTCGTGATAGAGCGGTGGCAGCGAAGCAGTCGCAAGAAACCAATCCACATGGACAAATGGCACTGTGCTGCCCGTTTCAGTCTGCAGTTGTGTCAGTTTTTCGAGTAATCCGGCTTGTGTTTCTGGATCAAACGCAATGTTGTACGGATATGCTTGCTCAATTTGTGGCCAGACCTCGGTTGTGGTATTCCATTCGTAACGCCGTAGGTCAATATAGAAGATTGTCTGTGCCTCATCAATAGCGGTTGGATTCGTAATCTCAAACTTCCACGAGAGACTATTTATGAGTTTAGAGAGCGCGATCTGATAGTCGCTGAGAGTCTCAGGCGTTTCACCCGCGTTATGGAGATGCGTCATTGTAAAATATCGTGCGGAGGGACGGTCAAAGGGATCCAGCGACTCCAGATGGGTTCGGATGGTATCAAGTATTGCATCCGTGGTTATGAAATTGATGTCGTTCTGGACATTCCAATCTGGCGCGCCTGCGGCAATCCAATGGGCAATTGTTTCAATGGCTTCTGGTGAAAGCGGTGGTAGATTAAGTGGCATTTGCGGACCATTCTCAGTAGGTCCAAGGAGTCGTTTATAGAACTCTGAGTTTCCCGGGTCTCCTGGAATGACAGACTTGGTATTAATAAGTGCTGTGCGATCAATCAAGAGTTCTTCTTTAAAAGCACCGGATGCGCCATGGCAATTTGAGCAGTTTTGCTGAAAAATAGCGTACACCTCTTGTGCAAGATTTTCTTGGGCATCTGCTGTTGCAAACCCGAATCCGATGCATATTAGGATGACTATAGGGAGGTATCTGCCGACTTTCACCATCAATCTCCTTAGGACTTACAAAAATTAAACGTAGAACGGGTATCTTTTGCTGAAAAGACGGGATTTCGTTGTATTTAACCCCCTAAATCCCCCTTATCAGGGGGACTTTAAGAGGTAGTCCGCAAATCCCAACAGTTTATGCTACAGGTATAAAATCTTCTTATTTTAACCGTCTACATCAACACGGATAGAGAGTTCTTCTAACTGATCATCCGATACAACAGAGGGCGCGTGCGTGAGTGGGCAGAGTCCCTGTTGCGATTTCGGGAACGCGATAACTTCTCGGATGTTCTCCTCGTTCCGCATCAACATCACCATCCGATCCAGTCCGGGCGCGATGCCAGCGTGTGGCGGTGTACCATACGCCAACGCGTCTATGAAATAACCGAACCGACTTTCGACCTCTTCTGGTGTAATGTTCAGAATGTCAAAGACCTTCTGTTGGATGTCCCATTGGTGGATTCTGACACTTCCGCTACAGATTTCGTAGCCGTTGCACACGAGGTCGTAGTGCTGGCTCTGAACTTTTCCAGGGTCGGTATCTAACAGCGGTAATGTCTCTTCTGTTCCACCAGTGAACAGGTGATGAAACGGTTCGTAGCGACTCTCTTCCTCGTTCCACTCAAAAAGTGGATAATCGACAATCCACAAGAAGTTATACTGGGATTCATCAATAAGGTTGAGTTTTTTGCCGAGATGGAGACGCAGGTAGCCGAGCGCATCAGCGACGACCTTCGGCTTGTCAGCGACGAAGAACATAATGTCGCCGGGTTGTGCGCCTGTCCGTTCTTGTGCCGTTTCGAGTTGTTCTGTCGTGAAGAACTTGACGATTCCTGATGAGAAACCCTCTGTCGTGACTTTCACCCATGCCAAGCCTTTCGCTCGATAGGTAGCGACGAATGCTGTCAGGTCGTCAATGTCTTTGCGTGAGAAGCCCTCACCACCGGGTACGGCGATGGCTTTGACCTGTCCACCGCTGGCTAATGTCCGTGCGAATACTTGGAAGTCGCAATCCGCCATGACATCGGAGAGGTCTGTGAGTTCCATACCGAACCGTGTATCAGGTTTGTCGTTTCCGAATCGTGCCATCGATTCGTGGTAGGGGAGTCTTAGAAACGGGGTTTGGACAGGAATATCGCCTGCCTCCTCAAATATCCGTTTCATCAATCCTTCGGTTACCGCAAGTACATCGTCTGTGTCAGCGAAAGACATTTCAATATCAAGCTGCGTGAACTCCAGCTGCCTGTCGGAACGGGTATCCTCGTCTCGAAAGCATCGGGCAATCTGGAAATATCGATCGACACCGCTCATCATGAGGATCTGCTTGAATTGCTGTGGTGATTGTGGGAGCGCGTAAAACCGACCGGGATAGTGCCGACTTGGGACAAGTACATCACGTGCGCCTTCAGGTGTGCTGTTCATCAAGATAGGTGTCTCAATCTCAAGGAAACCCTGCTCGTTCATATAGTTGCGCGCCGCGAGTGCTGCTTGATGCCGCATCGCCAGCGTCTTTTGCATCTCAGGTCTGCGTAGGTCAATGAACCGGTAGCGCATCCGAATATCTTCCGCGACATCAATATCGTCTTCAACTGGAAACGGCGGCGTTTTGGCAGTATTGAGAATACTGAGAGAATCCACAGCGACTTCAATTTCGCCTGTATCAAGTTCAGGGTTGACAGTGCCTTGATAGACAATAAGACCAGCTTCTTCGTTCTCAATGTGATATGTCCGATTGTTTTCGACATCGGTGAGCAGCCATCGCTCACCTTGGACTCGAGTGGCTACCTCAATTTCTTCGGAGAGCGTATATTTGGTATCTGCATCCGAAAATAGTGCTCGGAATGCTGCGGACAAATTGCCATCGACGAGATCTGTTTGATAAGCCGCGTCAGCGTGCAAAAGTAATTCACCAGGTTCACGTTCGCGGACAGTACCGCTGACGTTCAACACAAATTCACTTCTGATGGCCTCCGCGAGAACGTGTGCCTTTTCGTCAATCTGTGGATCAAAGACGACTTGTGTAATGCCAGTCCTGTCGCGTAAATCGACAAAGATGACACCGCCGTGGTCGCGACGGCGTTTGACCCAACCGTTGAGTTGCGCGGTGCTCCCCGCGTCGGTTAGACGTAGGTCACCACAATAGTGGGTCCGTTTTAAACAAGACGATGTAACTTCTTGGGTTTCTTGAGACATTTTTCTAATTTCCTTGCGGTTCAGTCAAGCAGGTTAGTGCGTTGACGTTTATTTTCGTAGCGTTGAAGAACATCCAAGCAACACCCCTCCACTTCGTTTCGGGCTTGCTCATCTTAGAAAGAAATTGAAAAAACAGATGTTATTTTCTAAGTTGTTCAAGTTCGTTCTGGATCTGTTCTCTGATATGTAAGTCATTCGGATCCGGGTTGACTTGGATGATTTTATCAAGTGCTTTCAAAGCATTGTTATAATACTCTACCTGTTTTTGCGGTTGATCCATGGCGGCGTGAACGTTTCCAAGGATATAGTGGGAACGCCACGAATTGGCATCTGTAGCAATACCTTTCTGTCCATATCTTTCGGCTGCCTCTACATTTTCTAATATTAAGTGGAGTCGTGCCATTGCAGCGAAAATTGGTGCGGGTAAATCAGGGGCTTGTTGTTCTAAGCGTTCATAAGTGCGGAGTGCTTTTTGATAGTGTTCTTGGCGTTCATAAAGCGGACCTAAAATTAGGTAGACATCGGATCGACTCGGCTCATGTCTGAGAAATTCCTCAAGTTCCGTTGCAGCTTTTTCAAGTTCACCTTGTTTCTCGTATAAGATTCCCAAGTGCAGATGCCCCTCACTATCGTCAGGATTTTGCGCCATTGTCCGCTGGATCTCTTGTTGCATCCGCTGAAGTTCTTCCTGATCACCTTCACGAATCAAGCCTGAAACGACACCGAAATTATAGCGGATTGTTTCGTCAACTGGGTTGAGTTCGACGGCTTCGTTCATGAGATTTGCAGCGTTTTGGTACTGCCCACGGGCGTAAGCAATCTGTCCACGAATTAATTTTTGAGTGGCTCTAAAGTAGGTATCCAATCTCTCACGAGCGATTCTTTTCTCTGCAAGTGTCGTGCCGTAGTTTGTGAGATACGGTAGCACACGCTCCCGATATTCAGCCATGCCTTTGACGTTTTGCGTTGTTGTGCCTACGAGGTCTGCGCCGTGGAAGAATTCCAACCGAGGGCGGTTGTCTGTGTGGATAGGCCCAACGCCGACGTATTTGTGCACTATCTCCGGTCCCATCATAAATGAATCGAGTAGCGACATGCCATCAAGATCATCAGCGGCGAGACCCTCGCGGATATTCGCTATCTGTGCGCGGCTTATGAAGTTTTTGTAGTCAATCGAAAGTGGTTCACGCGTACCGATAAGAATCACGAAATCGGGTGTATATTTATACCAGAGCGTTGTCTCAGGGAAGACCTCGATGAACGTGCGGACAATCATTTTGTAGTGCGCTTCCGGCAGCCGATGCAACGGTACCCATTGGCACATGATCCCATCTTCTGTGAGAATTTTGCGGCACAAACGGTAAAAATCCGCAGTGTAGATATTAGAGCTCCCAGCACTGACAAGCGGATGGATGATACCTGTTGAGATCATGTCGTATTTCGTCTTCGTCATTAGAATATGGTTGCGTCCATCGTTGAGTTTGTAGTTAAACTGCGGATTTTCAAACACATTTTCGTTGACGTGCGTAAAATACTTTTGGGCTGCGGAGAGCACACCGCTCGACAACTCTATCGCGTCGACCTGTACACCGTGTTGTGTGATCGAATGTGAGGTGAGTCCCATGCCAAATCCGACGACGAGTGCACGTTTCGGACGCGGATGCAATAATAACGGCAGATGCGCGATGACGCGATGCGATGGCGAATCCCAACGCGAGGCATCCGCTGCCTGATTTGTATCTACATAGAGACGATAGACACCTTCATCATCTTTCAGTGTTGTTACCGTTGCATCCACCTCTTCATTGTAATCAACAAGCGTATCACCGGGACGTTGGGTTTTGAAAATCGCGCTCTTCAGGAACAGCGGTTGATTCACCGTGAGCAGTAGGATCACTGCTAACCCAGCGTTGAGGATCGGCATCCCGATGCCTATCCCTTGTAGGAGTGATTTTCCGGTCTCGGTCTGCCACCGGCTTCTCAAGATCAGCAGACACCCGATACCTGAGTTCAAGGCTACCGTTAAGACAATACTCGGACGGATACCCAAGAGCGGAATGAAAATAAACCCTGCACAGAAGGCCCCTAAAATGCTTCCGACTGTGTTGACTGCATAGACGTTTCCGATGCTTTTACCGAGTTGGCGTGCGCTGCCGGTGTAGATTTTCGTTACCAGCGGAAAACTTGCACCCATCAGAAATGTCGGCAGGCACATCACGAGGAAGCAGGAGAAGAATGTCCAGAATCTGCTCAATCCGAAGGTGGATTGGAAGGCGCGACTCAGTCCGTACAACTCCTCAAATGCTGGCATCAGGATAAGCGCGAACAGTCCGATGCCGAGTTGGGCGATGCCGAAGATTGCGATAGGTTGCTTAATTCTGTCAACCCAACGCGCAAGCACAATGCTCCCCAAAGCGATGCCGAACAGGAATGCCGCGAGCATCGTCGCGAACGCGTAAGTCGTGCTGCCGAGAAAAAAGACCATGATACGGGTCCACAACACCTCATAAGCCAAAGCACAGAAACCTGAAATGCCTATTGCCCACAGTACGAGAAGTCTCTCAGGTTGATGCGTGACATCTTCAGACTCCAGTTGTTGTGTTTCTTCTTCAGGTTCGTCTGCTTCTGTTGCTAACGCCTTGCGTGCTAACACTATCGCGATCGCTGCTACTGCGAAATTGATAGCGATGCCAACACCGAGCGTCCATCGGATGCCTAACGCCTCAATCAGGAAAAAACCTGCTGCCACAGTGCCGATGACTGCACCGAATGTGTTCAGAGCATAGAGGATTCCGATGTTCGTACCGAGCTGCTCCAGCCTTTTCACGAAGAATCGGGTCAGTACTGGCAACGTGCCACCCATCAATGTGGACGGGATCAACAAGACACCGAATGTCAACACGAATCGGATGAGCGAGAGCGTATAGAATTCTGATGTGATATTGCGATGAATCAGGACATAGAGTGCGCCCAGTACGGTTAAGATAAGCGGCCAGACAAGGCAGAACGCACCGATACCGGCTTCCAACAGTGCGTAAATCCGCAACGGTGATTGCGTGCTTTCGTCAATCTTCTTCCCGAAGTAGTAGCTGCCGAGCGCGAGTCCACCCATAAACGCTGTGAGGACGGTACTCGTTGCGAAGACGGTGCTACCGAAGATGAGCGTGAGCTGCCGCATCCAGATGACTTGATAGATGAGGCCACTGGCACCGGAAAAGATAAAGATGAGCCAAACGATGGGTTTGATGTATCGCATTTTCGTTTGTTCTATAAACGTTTTGTACTTATAAGGCTATTCAAGTTCTATACATATCTATACATAGGACTTACGCATTTCCTCTTAAAGTCCCCCTGATAAGGGGGATTTAGGGGGTTAAAAACTAAAAAATCTACCATCGCGTGCTAAATTTGCGTAAGTCCTGTATACATATATGATACGTTAGTACACACAAGAATTTCAAGTTGAATCCTCTAATTTCTTGTCGGTCCACTCAATTATTCCAAATATTCCAAATCCCTTTCACTGATTTTTCCTCAGCATTATGTCTGTTGTGAAGGGGCTTCTTGTACAACAGGGATGACGTAGCTCCGGATTGTCAAACCGTCTATTGTTTCTGTTTCTACGCGGGGTTCTGGCTCAGCACGATGATCAAAGACGACGTAGTATCCTTCGCTGCTTCCCTCGAGTTTGAGATATGCTGCGAGTTGCTTTTTGCCGGACTGATAGGATCGGGGCCCCTCCCATATCTTGGTCTCAACGATGTGTTTTTTGGCGTTGTGGAAAATCGCGAGATCGATTTTGCCGCGCCCAGTTTGCCCTTCAAGGTAGATATGTCCCCGTATTAATTGGACGAATTGATCCAGATACGCATAGAGAAGATGCTGACCGACAAACTCCTTTGGCGTATCCGGCACTAATAGAATCCGAAAGCCTGCACGCGCAATAAAATCTCGGAAGTTGTCAAGGAGCGCGTCCATCTTAATCTGACCTGCAGAGGTTAGATAATCAACCAAGCCTTGATGGGTATCCTCGGGAAAATACTCGTGCTCCAACCCATTGACCAGCGGTTTGAACGCCTGCATGATATGCTGCTGATATATCGGGTTGAGGATTTCACACATCCCGTCGTTTCCTTTTGTGATGACACCGTAAGTGGCGAGTTCACTAATGATTTCGTCGTGTGGATTGAAGCGGGTGCCGCTTTCGTAAGAGGCGATTCGCATCAGGATGATTTCAAAACGCGGGTTTCTACGGATATTGGTTATCAGGTGGTTGATATTGACGTTTGTTTCTTCAAGGAGTTGCGTATGTGCTTCTGCGAAGTGCACCATCTGGATCGTTTCATTTTTCGGGATAGCCATCTCCTCCGTCAGAATCTGTGCGAATCGGTTGACGAGGAAGGGTTGTCCGGCAGTTTGTCTGTGGATACTCTCGACAACTTCAGGGGCGAAAGCTTGGCCGACCTCATCCGTATACTTTGCAAGCAGCTCGTGGACCTGATCAAGCGTGAAGTTGGGCAAAGTGAACTCGTCTTGGATATTGAACGGCGAAATAGAACGATCAAGATTGAGTTGCGTAACGTTCTTAACGCCTACAATACCGACACTGTAGGGGCATTTACGCATAGAACGCTGCACATAGATACTGCGGAGTGACCGAAGGAAACCCCGCAAAGCATCTTGAGGAATACCATCAAACTCATCAATGATGAAGACGAGTTTCTCATCTCCAAGAAAAGTTGCGAACGCTTGGAAGAATTCGAGCATCGCCACGTGGTCTGTTAGTTTTGTATCCTCCAAGAATTGACTTAAGGCTTTGGAAGGCGCGATGCCGCGCTTCTGGAAGACACACTTAATCTCCTCATAAATCCGTTTATAGAGGGAAGGGTAAAACTCGGACGCAGTATAGTCTTCATATACTTCAAAATTGAGTTCAATCGGGAAATAGGTTTCTGAGGTATCGACGGCGAGGGCATCAAGAGCCCATTGAAAGAACGTTGTTTTTCCAGTTTGCCGAGGCGCGAAGATAACGATATATCGTCCGAGTTTGACGCGTTTGATGAAATCAGCGAGCTCTTCAGCACGTGAGACGACATAATGTTCTTCAGGATTCACGGGACCAAAGGTATTAAATGTTTTCATTTTTCTATGACCACTGTTCAAGAAGTTTTGACATACTCCCCCCGCTAAAGCAGGGGGATTCTTCCCCCTACGCGGAGCGGATTGTGGGATCAACAAGGGACGCTTGCGATCGCAAGTCTTACACCCTCTACGCCAAAGGTTGATGTCCCAACCTTGAGAACATTTATTGCAGCATTCACATCGCGGTCATGATCGGTTTTACAACTATGGCAATACCAATCCCGAACAGACAAGTCTATGAACAAGTGCCGTTGCCCGCAAGAGTGACAGACAGGCGTTGTCGCTTCCCAACGTCCAATCGTCTCCACGCGCTTACCACGCTTTTTCGATTGCCATTTCATCTTCAGCATGAACTCACCGAAGGCAAGGTCAGAGACTTTACGACCCCAAAGTCGTTTCATGCCGTTCAGGTTCAAGTCCTCAAAGAAAGAGATGTCAAACTTACGAACAATCTCAAGGGCAAGTTTCCAATGATAGTCCTCGCGCTGACGCTGAATCTTACGGTGGGTCCGAGCAGAGTGTTTAGATGCGTGCTCGCGGTTGTTGCTACCTCTCACCTTTTTAGACAACTGACGATTGGCTTGTTTCACCTTCTTGACGGACTGCTTAAAGAATTCAGGCGACGCGTATTTCGTGCCGTCAGAACAGGTAAGGAAAGTCTTGTTGCCATAGTCAAACCCTGCAGCATCACCCGTCTTGGGTTCGGGGTCAAGTCCTTCATCATCTGTCAGAACGGTAATATACCAATCACCGAGGGCATCACGTTTGACCGTAACGCGGTTGATAGTCCCTTGTATTTCGCGAGAATACCAGCACCGATACCAACGTCCATTGAGACGAACCTTAGAGACAGGCACGCGGCGTTGCTTATAGGATTTATCACAGACCTTGTGAATCTTAACTTGCTTACCGTCAAAAGTCATAGAGCGATAGTTTCGCCACGACTTGAACTTCGGAGGGCGTTTAGCTCTACCTTCAAGGAAGTTGATATAGCCCAGATCCAACCGTCTCAAACATTCCTGCAATGCCCAAGAATAGGGAATCCGCCAGTGCGCATATTTCTCCAATCGCTTAAGTTTCGTCAAGTGGCGACTCAAACGGTTATACGACGCGCGCCTATAACCTTCAGATTGCCCGAAAATACGGTAATGCCGACGCGTCAACGCCACAAAGTGGTTATGCACCTGACTTATGATACGCGTATCCGACTGTAAATGACGGTTGCGTTTATGGGCTTGTATCTTGTATTTGTAGGTTTTCAATGCTTTACCAGTTACCAGTCTTTAACCCCGTTCAAGTAGGTGGCAGACACATAGTCTTGCGACTACGCTTGAACTGTCTGCCAACTGGTCTAAAAAGTATAGCAGCACCTACAAAAAATGTCAAGGTTTTTTTAGAAAAAAACGCCCTCGTCTAATTCACTAAAGCGAGCCTGTATCCCCGCCCTAAAGGACGGGGTTTTAGTCTCGGAAACTTTTGATAACATTATATCAGAAATTAAATTATTGCGTCCTAATCTCACTAAAGTTTGGACAGCTTCTGCCTGTTTCGTATGGTGTTTTCATCGAACATCTGCACAGGCTAACGGTCTCCTATGCTACAAAAACAAGAAACCAACAGCCTATGCTACTGAAAGTCAGCAGTCCTCGTCTAACTTCTTTTCAAGACGCTCAATGTAACGAAACGTTGTAGAGAAAATTATATCCAGTGTGGCGATGTCCCTTGATTCTAATGGGGCACGGGAGAAGACGCGGCGTAGCGATTTCAGATACGTCTCCCATTCGCTATTATATGGCGACATGCCTACCTTATCCAATAAACGGGTCACGCGCCCGTAGAACTCTTCTAAGGCGTTTACTTCGGCGTAATCAATCTCGGATGGCGGGTACTCGTCGAGACTCGCAACGAAGACCTCATACGCGAAGATTTGGACGGCTTGTGCGAGATTCAGGGACGGGTTTTTGGTCGCCATCGGCACGCTTGCTGTCAATTGGCAGAGGCTCATCTGATCGGTAGACAAACCGAAATCTTCACGTCCGAATAGCAGTGCGACCTGCTTATCTTGTGAAATTGTGGCGATGGTCTGCGCGGCATCTCTTGCAGGTACGGGCTGCGGCAGACGGACATCTCGACGACGGTGTGTCGTCCCCACCAGATATTGGATACCGTCAAGTGCATCTTTCAGTTCGGGAACGACGTGGCAGTTTTCGAGAATATCCTTCGCACCGTGTGCCATGTACCACGCTGCGTCCACATCTTGGAACGGAACAGGATTTACCAGATAGAGTTGTGAGAGTCCCATCCCCTTCACGACCCTGGCAACAGAGCCGATGTTTCCCGGCTCACGCGGTTCAAAGAGAATGACTCGGATGTTGGTGAGGTTCTCCGGCACTTCAACAGGAATGGCGCGGAAATTCCCGGTCGGTTGAATCGTCTTTTTCTCGGTGTTTGTTGACATATCAATAGGGTATCCGAAATCTCTCAAATTGTCAAACCGAAATGTGGTAGGGGTTGGGTTACCCCATCCCCTACGGAGCCTCCGTGCGATGTCCATCTTCGAGGGTGTGTATTGTGCCGTGCAGATAGCAATCCAAGGGGATGCCGTCTGCGAAGCTGCCCGTGATGTTGACGTGGAACTGCATTGTGGATGTCAGGCTTGGGATTTTGAGAAAAACGGTTTTGCCATCCGCAGAGAGCGTTGCTGATTGGACAGGGTGGATGTCCCTGCCCTCTTCGCCGGAACGTTTAAGCTGTGGTGAACCGTAGTTTTCAGTCCAGCGGTACTCCCAGCTTTGCACTCGCCAGTTCTCTGGATTTTGGGCGGACTTTGGTGCAAGGGGTGTGTAGAAATTGATAATTAAGCCGCCGCTGACAGCACGGAACGATTCAGGGGTTCGGAGGGGGGCACCGGTCCTGCGGATCCGGTAGAAACCGGTATCTTCTTGTTTGTCAGACGACCAACCAAATAGACCTACGAGATAGAGGTCCCCACTGATCTGATGGAATCGTCCACGCATCACTCCAGTAGGCAGTTCTACACCGAGCTCGGTGAGCGCACCTTGTACAGTTGCCTCTGTTTGGTGCTGAAGGACAGCGTATACTTTTCCAGTACCGTAGCTAAGCGAGAGTAGAGAATCGCCCATTTTCCCCCAGGTACCGGCGGGAACCCAAATCGGTGCCGCCGGGGATCGATCAACGAAAGGTGCGATCCAGCAGAGGGGCGGCTCATAGGTGTTTGGCGGTTCGCCCGGTGGGTACCACCCCCAGCGGTTACCATAGAATCTACCGGGAACAGTGATACGGTTCAGCCGGTTGGCAGGCATCCAGTAGCCTTCCTGATCTGTCCCATAGAATATAGGTCCGGGACCAATTCCAAGCCCATTTGATGCACGAAATCCGTAAGCGATCACAGTAGATTGTTCCCCATCCGGCGACACTCGGATGAGTGTGCCGTGGTGCGGGTGTTGCGCAGGCAGTGCATGTCGGGCAGATTTCATGTAGTAAAAGTTACCCGCCGTATCGGTCTGCAGGTCCATCACCTGCTCGTGGAAGTGTTCACTGTTGTAGGTATCATTGTTAAAATTCTCGTAGAAGTCGGTTTCGCCGTCTGCGTTGAGATCAACGAGGCGGGTGATCTGGTCGCGTCCGACAACGTAAATCTGCTGTCCCACAATTTTAAGTCCGAGCGGTTGGTTCAGCCCGGTAGCGATACGTTGCCAGACGAGTGTGTCCAAGGTATCATTGAGTCCAGTGACTGTCCAGACATCGCCGTTCCAAGTGGAAAGCGCGGCACGATTGCCGTCTGGAAAGAAGTCGAACCCACCGAAACGTAGCCACGAAGCCCACGGATTTTGCGCGGGCCAATTTATCCTGTCGATCGCGAACAGTTGACCAGGGTCAAGTCCATCATTTTCCACTAATCGGGCGAAATCTGAGAGTTTCGATTCGCTACCCTCCCATATCAGCACCGATGCGGTTGTATCTGCAGGCCGGTCGAGGGAAACACGCTCAGCGTCGACGCGCCATTTCGCACCCGCAATCGGCTCGACCAGAGCTGCGGCAATCAGTGGTGGCTCTCGGAGTTGCTGGTAGAGCGCGGACATCTCGTCGGGTGAGAAGGCGCGGTTGTATAAATACAGGTCATCAAGCCTCCCTTCAAACCATGGAGATCCTTCTGGAAAATCCGCTGCGGTGAACCCGAGACGCCAAACGTCATCTTCCAATGCCGCTTCTGGCTTAAGGGCACCTTCGGCAGCAATCTCGCCGTCCAAAAACAGCGTCACTGTACCACTTTGATGTCGCCACGTCAATCCCACATGATGCCAAGCACCATCATCAACTGATTGCCCACCCCCGATGGCACCGACCCAGCCGACATCAAACGTCAAATGCCCATCCCGGATAAAAAAGGTTTTGCCATTAGGTACCCACTCCGATGCCTCAAGCGATTCAGCGAAGATTGTACCGTCGTTCTCGGTGGAAATCCACACAGCGAAAGTTAGGTCAGTGGTGTCGAAATCAAGGGCGAGGTTTTCGTCAAAACGGGCTTCCGATTCACCGTCAAATGCAAGGCTATTGTCCCACCGCCCAGCTTCCCAGCGAACCCCATCAAGCACAATTGCCGCCTCCCCAGGTGGCGCACTTACGGTATGCGAACCGCTCCCCTCGTCGAAATGCCAGTGTCCGATTAAAGCAGCGTCTTTCTTCTGTTCATCTGCCGACGCGGACTGTGTGGTTTTGGCGGGCGGGCGCAGGACAGCTATACACTGGTCTGTACTCCCGACATCGCCAAGGACCGGCAACAGATTATCTATCGAAAGCACTGTCGGAAGGTATCCATCTTTTTCTAATTGCCAAGTCGTTGTCTCCGCGCCGATTTTTACCTTTTCCACCTTGAGTTGTTGCTGTATATCAATGTCTCCAGTCGTGACGAGTTTCTCCGACCAACGCTGCGGACCCCCTCGGATCAACTTCGTCAGATCCGCTACAGGCGGCGAGGTTTCAACGAATTGTGTCCACACATCCAACTCGAGTGTATCCTGGATCGCTGGAGCGATCAGAACTTTGGCGGAGATTGCTTGTTCAGATGGCGGAAACCGAACGCGAAGCTCGTCCTTCACTATCTCCCACTGTGTGCCTTCCTGCGCGTCAACCAAAGCAGCGAGCAGACTGCCTGGTGCCCCAGGGTCTGTCCCCAGTGGACATAGGGCAACCCTGGTACTACCTGGAAACACGTGTAAAGCGGATGCCTCCGCGGCACGGATCGTTGCAATACGGACAAGCGCACTCGATGCAGATGGGCCGAGATGAAAAGTACGGGCAAAAGCGAACCCTTTTTCCGTGCTTTCAAGCGATGGAGTTTCCAGCACCGAGCGAGTGCCTACCGTATACGACAAAACAACCTGGTTACCGTGAAGATACAATCCTTTCCAACGCGCCCAATCCTTGGGTAAGGGCCCAAAAGGAACAGTGCGTGCATCCTCAAAGCTGCCATCCTTCGCCCAACCGGGCTCCACCGGGTTTTCCCACAGCAGTTTGCCCTCAATCGATGGAAAACTCTGATGCCAACCGTTATAGGCAACATCGGCAAAGTCTATCAACCCATCTATCCAACCCGCAGAGTAGCGCAACAAGTCTGTGTCGAACATCACTGCCCCACTCGCGAGATCCGGGGTAAGCGGAATAACCAGACCTTTGTAAGTAAGGTTATTCGCATTCGCAGCGACAGCTGTAGAGAGGTAGGGACCATAATCCATATCCCGCCACGGTTGTCCGGTTTTAGCACGCCAACCGGGTGGATAGCGGCGCGGGGCTTCGCGGTTGAGGCACCAGTAGATACCGTTAACGACAAGGCGGCGAAAGTCGCTCACGCTGAAGTCCTCTGGGTGTCCCATTGTCGTTGTAAACACACGCCCACCGCCGGAGTGCGTGTGCGTCCATGCAATTGGATTGACCGTCTCTGCCCCGCCACGCTCGCCTTCGGGAAATACAGGGCGACCCTGCACTAAGACCTGGGCATCTTTCGGCGGATAGTCAGGGCGCACATGGTAAGTCCAAGAGCGGACGTGAAACGCTGGACTCACACCTGTGAGGATCGGATGATTGCCAACGATTGTAGCATCGGTGCTTGCGGCGTGTCCGTAGTGGTAAATCCAGGGGGCACCGAGCTCGCGAGCCCCGAAACTATTCCACCACATTGCTTGCTGATCATCCTCTTCGTAGGCAAAGGCGTGCGTTGTTGTACGGAAAGCAACGATGGGACCGCCCCGGTCAATGTACTTTTGTAACAACGCAAGTTGGGCCTCAGGCAGTTGGCGAAATCGCAGATACAAAACAAGGAGGTCTGCAGTCTCTAACGCCTCAAGACCGTTGATGTTGTTCCCCTCATCTCCCTGAAGTACGTCGTCTATGAGAAGTGTAGTGCGGAAACCGTAGTGGTCTGCTAACACCTGAGCCAATGCGGGCATCGTTACTTCAGAGCGGTACTCATTTTCGCCTACAACGAAAACGAGGTGTGGTTGCGCATGACCAATGGATGTGAATATACAAAACGCGAGCAGGAGGCACAGTATATAAATTGAAATTCGCTTCGTCCATGGGGCCGAAGCGTTGATCGGAATACTTGAGTTTGGCATATTTTGTCTTTCACAGATGGATTGCAGTTGGTATGAAGTACACTAAAGTTGAGGATTTTTCGTTAAATGACGATACGATGAATTCCTGCCTAATCCTGACGTATCGCATTCGATCAATTTTGCGAAAGTATAACAGATCCCCCTAAAAATGTAAATAAAAATTAGATGGACCCAGAGCTCTTCAACTCTCTGAAAAATTCTCCAAATTTCAAACCGGTTTGGGATAACGAAACCTAAAAATCCATGTCATCCGCGATTTGCAGCATCCGCGCCCATAAGCAACGTGCATTCAGAACAATTCGACAATTGAATACCTCTGGCTTAAACAGCACTTGCAATTTACCTCATTTTAGGGTATAATTAAAAAGATTTTAGATCGTAAAAATTGGATAATAGCAAATCAAGGAGTATCGCTTGCCAGCCGATATTTGTGAAAAACCTGTATGTTCGCTTCTCTAAGTTCTTAATGTTTTAGGCTTGCAGGCTTATAGAACTTGCTGTTGAAAGAACGCCTTGTAGCGGCAAAATATTTATAATAGAGGGATCTATCTATCTTATGTCAACTAAAGTAGGTATAAATGGTTTTGGTAGGATTGGTCGGAACGCCTTTCGAGCGGCGTTGCAGAACCCTGCGTTAGATATAGAATTCGTGGCTATCAACGATTTGACGAACCCGGAGACACTTGCGCATCTTCTGCAGTATGACTCTGTTCACGGTATCTTATCAGATGACATCGCTGCGACAGATAACGGTTTGGTGGTCAACGGGAAAGAGATACAGGTTCTCGCCGAACGCGATCCGGGTAGTCTACCGTGGGGTGAACTCGGTGCGGATGTCGTTATTGAGTCCACCGGTTTCTTTACGGCACGGGAAGACGCAGAAAAACATATCACATCTGGCGGCGCGAAAAAGGTGGTCATCTCTGCACCGGCGAAAGGTGAGGACATCACGATTGTTATCGGTGTAAACGACGATAAATACGATAAATCAGAACATCATGTTATCTCTAACGCCTCGTGTACGACGAACTGCCTTGCACCGGTAGCGAAGGTGTTGCACGAGACATTCGGGGTCGAGAGCGGATTAATGACGACTATTCATGCCTATACCGGCGACCAACGGGTTCACGATTTCCCGCATTCCGATATGCGCCGCGCCCGTGCAGCGACACTCTCCATGATCCCGACGACCACCGGTGCCGCTGTCGCCGTAGGGAAAGTCCTACCCGAATTGAACGGTAAACTTGATGGGTTTGCGATCCGTGTGCCGACACCGAACGTCTCTGTCGTTGACCTTACTGTTGATCTTAAGGATAAACCGGATGCCGAAGCGGTCAACGCTGCGCTGAAAGAAGCAGCAGAGAGCAATTTGGAGGGAATCCTCGGTTATTCCGAACTTGATCTTGTCTCGTCGGATTTCAATGGGAACAAACTCTCCTCTGTTCTCGACGGGCCTTTCACCAAAGTGATTGAAAATGGGTTGATTAAAGTTCTTTCATGGTATGACAACGAGTGGGGTTACTCCAACCGTCTCGTCGAACTTGTTGCGCGCACACTCTAATGGAAAAGACTATGAGAACACCTATCATTGCAGGGAATTGGAAACTTAACAAAACGGTTTCGGAAGCAATCGCGCTCACAACAGCATTAAAGGCATCGGTTGTCGATGTCAACGGTATTGAAATTATTGTCGCGCCACCTTTTACGGCACTTGCTGCGGTTAGCGATGTGATAACAGACAGCAATATACACCTCTCAGCACAGGATGTCTATTCAGAGGATAGCGGTGCGTTTACCGGCGAGGTCTCCGCGCCAATGCTCAAGGATGTCGGGTGCGACTATGTCATTATTGGCCATTCGGAACGGCGGCAATACTTCGGTGAGACCAATGAAAGCGTTAATCAGAAGGTGAAAGCGGCATTAGCACATGGATTAAAACCGATTATCTGTGTCGGTGAACTCCTTGAAGAACGGGAAGCCAGACGGACAGAAGCGGTCATTGAAGACCATGTTACGGGTGGTATTGCGGGTTTAGCCGCTGCCGAGTTGTTATCTTGTGTTATTGCCTATGAACCGGTTTGGGCGATTGGCACTGGAAAAACCGCTACGCCTGACCAAGCACAAGAGGTTCACAACTTCATTCGAGGGCTGCTGGCAAAGTTGCACTCAGCAGAAGTCGCGTCGCAGATACGCATTCAATACGGTGGGAGTGTTAAACCGGAGAATGCATCGGAATTGATGGCACAACCGGATGTAGACGGTGCGCTTGTCGGTGGTGCGAGTCTTGAGGCGGAATCGTTTGCGCAAATTGTGAAGTTTGACTAATAGGAGGGAACTATCAAATGGGAATTATCATCGGCTTTGTATTATTCCTTTTCGTGCCTGTCTGTGTTGTTTTGACGCTGATTATTTTATTACAGGACAGTAAAGGAGAAGGACTTTCATCGAGTGCCTTTGGTGGCGCGGAGATGCAGTCCGTTCTTGGAGGACGCGGTGCCGCAACCTTTCTCGGTAAGTTGACGACATGGCTTGCGATCGCGTTCATGGTTATTTCGCTATTCTTGATGCGTTTCTACGGCGAGAATATCGGCGGTGAACTCACACCGATTGAACAAGAGACGACGCAAGAAGGGGCAACTGAACCTACTGATACTACAGATGAAGGGACTGTTGAAACCACAACGGATGAGAGCAGCACGGATGATGCCCAAGATGCCTCAAAGACAGAGATTGATGGTGGCACTACGGATAGCACAGAATAGTCTCGATCGCATCCACAAGCATGTCGGAGATCGTTCTTAGGAAAAGAGTACCAGTATGTCGGACGCGCCCATAACGCTTTCATGGACAGTGCATCCGCTCGTTGAGAATTGGCGCAAATCTGTACTGTTAGGGCTTTTTTTGGTACTCCTCTTACTTATCATCTATCTGGGTTTCCAACTAATTTACGTCGCCGTCCTGTCTGCTATTTTTTTGATCGGATCGCTTTATAAATATTTTCTGCCGTTTCACCACCAGTTTGATGCGGATAAGCTTGTCATCACAAGTTGCTGCTACAAACTGGAACGCCCTTGGGAAACATTTCGCAGTTTTTACACCGACGCGAACGGGGTGCTGCTCAGTCCGTTCGCCCGCCCAACACGCCTCGAAAACTTCCGCGGTGTTTACATCCGATTTGGTAAGCACCCCCCTGAAGAAATCATTAATTTTATTACCAGCAAAATTAAAGACTAAACTTTGGACAATCTTTATAATGTTCTGGCAGACTTCAAGGCATAGGCATGTTCTCACTTTGAAAACTGTTTTGTTTGTAACCCAAGCCATTTTCTATAGACCTACCACCCCCCTGGGGTGAGGAAAGCGTCTGAAAAACTGTGTTGAAACACTCAAAATCCGTTAGTAGCAACTTGGGTGTTTGTAGTACTATTTGAAGACATGTTGAGATTTCTCAATATGGCTAAATCACCGAAAAGCCCATTGCACTATCCGGGTGGTAAATCAAGGGCACTCAAACAAATTCTGCCGCATGTTCCGCTGAATATATCAGAATTTCGTGAGCCTTTCGTTGGAGGCGGCTCTGTCTTTTTTGCGATCCGAAGCCTCTTTCATGACCGTATCAATTCCTATTGGATTAATGATCTGAACTACGATCTATACTGTTTCTGGAAAGAGGTAAGAGACAACGCGCCAAACTTGGTTGCCACACTAAGAGAAACACACACAACAACTACCGATGGACGCGCACTATTTGAGCAATTAACACAGGCGAAAGATCACCTGAACCAGAATCGAAATGCGCTCTGTGAATTTCAGCGTGCAGTGTGCTTCTTCATACTCAACCGAATTACCTTCTCCGGTACCGTGGATTCCGGCGGATATTCGCAATCTGCTTACGAGAAGCGGTTTACGGATTCGTCTATCGAACGCGTCAAAAACATATCGCCTTACCTTGCTGGAACCAAAATCACCAACGGAGATTATACCGAGGCACTTTGCCAAGACGGCGACAATGTGTTTATATTTCTTGATCCACCCTATTGGAAAGCGACGGAGTCGAAGTTATACGGTGTGAGAGGCACTCTCCATACCACATTTGATCACGTACAATTTGCCGACAATATGAGAAAGTGCCAACACAAATGGTTAATTACCTATGACGACTCACCTATTATTAGGGAGCTTTTCGCCTTCGCCGAAATTCAGGAATGGACATTGCAATACGGAATGAACAATTATCGGAAAACGAGTGCTGCAAAAGGGGATGAGTTGTTTATTAAAAATTACTGATTCTTATTAAATCAGAATTTTCTCATGGAAAAGAAAACCCGAATGCCGAAAAAGATGAGGTGGGGGATACTCGGTCCCGGTGGTATTGCACATAAGTTCGCCACTGCATTGAAAGCGATTCCTGATGCGGAAATCGTTGCTGTCGGTTCACGCAACCTCCAGAGAGCGAACGGATTCGCGGACACGTTTGATGTTCCACATAGGCACGGCAGCTACGTTGAACTGGCGAACGATCCTGAACTGGACGTTATCTACGTTGCAACACCGCACCCTTTTCACAAAGCGTGTGCGATGTTGTGTTTGGAAGCAGGGAAAGCGGTTTTATGTGAAAAGCCATTCACTGTGGATGCAGAGCAGGCTGAGGCGTTGATAGCGTGTGCACGCGAACATAAGCGATTCCTCATGGAAGCCATGTGGACACGTTTCATTCCGGTAATGGTTAAAGTGCGGGAATGGCTGGCAGATGGTATTATCGGTGAACCACGTATGTTAACCGCAGATTTCGGCAATCGTGTGGAACTAACTGCTGAGAACATGAAGGGACGCTTGTTTGCACTGGAACTCGCAGGCGGCGCAATGTTGGATATCGGGGTTTATACCGTCTCTTTGGCATCTATGGTGTTTGGCGTGCCAACGAAGATAACGAGTCTGGCACACACCGGCGAAACCGGTGTTGATGAACAAGCAGCTATCCTTCTCGGCTACGATGCTGGGCAAATCGCAAATTTATCCTGCGCTATCACGACACGCACCTCGCAGGAGGCATGCATCTTCGGCACAAAAGGCGCGATCCATATACCCAACTTCTCACGAGCGACATCCGCAACACTTGAAGTCCTTGGGAAAGAACCCCTACAGATTGAAATTCCATTCACTGACAACGGTTTTGAATACCAAGTACTTGAGGTTATCAACTGTCTACGAGCGGATAAACTCGAAAGCGATGTGATGCCGTTAGATGAGTCTCTATCTATTATCAAAACTATGGATGTTGCCAGAGCACAATGGGGATTGGAATATCCACCGTTCGGTTCTGTTTATAATCCGGCATCATGGAAAATCTAATAGGTCCAAAACGCTGAAAGAAAAATTTTTGGATTTCAAAATCTGGAGGATTAAATGAACGCAAACCACACACAAACAATTGCTACCACAGAAGCGTTGAAAACCGCCGTTTTAGCTGCTGTTGAGACGCAAAGCATCACAGATATTCACACGCATCTTTTTAGTCCGCCCTTCGGTGAACTGTTACTGTGGGGTATAGATGAATTGCTGACGTATCACTACCTCATCGCTGAAGTCTTTCGTAAATCAGATGTCTCGTACGATCAATTTTGGGCGATGACAAAGGCAGAACAGGCTGACCTTATCTGGCAGACGCTTTTCATTGAGAACTCGCCGGTGAGTGAGGCGTGCCGCGGGGTTGTTACGACTTTAAATGCGTTGGGGTTGGATGTCGGCTCGCGCAATCTACAGGACTATCGCGACTACTTTGCGGATACAACCGTTGAGGCATTTATCGACACAGTTTTTGAGGGCGCAAAAGTCTCTAAAGTGGTGATGACAAACGATCCGTTTGATTCAGCAGAGGCACCGGTGTGGCAATCTGGCGAAACAGGAGATGCCCGCTTTGAAGCGGCACTTCGGATGGATGTCCTCATCAATACCTATCAGGAAACTGGTTACGAACACCTCCAAGGTCTTGGCTATGATGTTGATCCGAATCTATCAACAGAGAAAACCTACAAGGAAGTTCGCCGGTTTTTAGAGACGTGGATTCAACGGATGAACCCGAAGTATATGGCGGTTTCGCTCCCACCAGATTTTCAATATCCAGATGATGGTGTTTTGGGGCGACTTTTTGATAACTGTATACTACCCATCTCCCGTGAATTCAATGTCCCATTCGCGCTAATGATCGGTGTGAAACGCGCCGTTAATCCGCAACTCCAGATGGCAGGCGACGGGAGTGGAAAAGCAGATTTGACGAGTCTGGAAACGTTGCTCCGTGAAAATCCTGACAACAAATTTCTCGTTACGCTCTTGTCCCGCGAAAACCAGCATGAGTTATGCGTCATCGGACGGAAATTCAAGAACCTGATGATATTCGGGTGTTGGTGGTTTATGAACAATCCAAGCGTGATTGAGGAGATCACACGGGAACGGATTGAACTGCTCGGTTTAAGCGTTATCCCGCAGCATTCGGATGCCCGAATTTTGGATCAACTCGTCTACAAATGGAAGCACTCGCGTGGGATTATCGCAGACGTTCTGGTGGAGAAATACCAGACGCTCCTTGATGTCGGATGGACACTCACTTCATCAGAGATTGAACGGGATGTAAACAATCTGTTCGGTGGCAACTTTGATCGGTTCCTGAATTTTTAACTATTAGGTTTCTGCGCCGATTTTTCCGCTGTCAAAATCGGGTTTCCGATGAATTCGGCACCTTATTTGAAGTTGGCAGTGATGCCAGTTGTATCCTAACAATCACACGGAGTGTTTTCGCATTTCGGGCAACCTTCCGCATAGATTTGTGCTGCATTTTCTAAAGAAATATCGAGCAGACTCGCTAATGTGGCAAGCCATGCAAAGACATCAGCAAATTCCTCACGCAGTCGTTGCATGTCTTGTGGCTGTTTGCGAATTTCTTTTGCCAACTCACCCACCTCTTCAACGAACCATGTGAAGGTGAGTGGTACTCCGCGTTCAGCATCGCGTGTGTAATAGATCGCTTCAATCTGCTTCTGAAACGCTTCAATTGTCATTTTTTAAATTTTCCTTTCTATTTTCCTTGCGGTCCATTACGTGCGTCTGGCTTATGACAGCCGATGTGGGAATCCAGCGGGTTGTCAGCAGGCGGGCTTTTTAGGCGTATAGACGCTTTAGCATTATGAAAGGACGCGGCACAAACTAACAGCTTATGCTACAAGGGTGTACTTCTCATAAGTGCGTATCAAAAACTTTACACACCTGAATCCAGTCTCTGGCAATCCACTGAGACAGATAATTCATGGGTGCCGCTCCCGAAAACGACCCCTTTCAATGGAGTTACATCTGTATAGTCCCTGCCCCAAGCGACAGTGATGTGTTGATCGGCGGGCATCTGGTTGTTCGTTGGATCGAAATCTACCCAGCCAAGCTGCGGGAGATAGACAGAAAACCATGCGTGGGATTCATCAGCACCCGATAAAGGTTTTTTGCCAGGTAGTGGTTCTGTCTCAATATAGCCGCTGACGTAACGGGCGGCGAATCCTAAGGCGCGTAAGCAGCCAATGCCGAGATGCGCGAAGTCTTGACAGACTCCTCGACGGTATTTTAGTACATCTGCGAGTGGGGTCGCTATTGTTGTGAAATCAGGGTCATAGATGAAATCGGTGTAGAGGCGGGCGCTTAAATCTTCAACGGCTTCCAGTAACGGTCGTCCGCTGGTAAACGATTGCTCGGCATAAGCATGGAGTTCGGACATCGCTGGAATCATTGGCGAATTAAGAATGTACTGCCGTATCTCCAGAGTTTCTGGATCCTGATCCGTCTGGAGCTGCTGGTGAACATCCTCCCAAGCGAGGTGCTCAGCGAAATTCAGTTGCATCTCTCCACTTCTGATATCCACACTACTTGTGACTGTAACGGTGAGTTGATTGTGAGGCTGCTGGATTGTGAAATAGTAGACGGTGTTTCCGAAAAAGTCCTGACGTTCTCGACACTCCCTCGGTTCAGGTTCAACAGTGAATTGACTGTCCGTACAATGCTGATACGCATAATTCCGTGGGGTCAAACGCGCTTCGTTATAACAGAGGTTCACAGGGTGGGTATAGCTGTATTCGGTCTTATGGATAATCTTATAGTTCATAGGTTATCAGTTGTTGTTAACTGTTGAGGTCTTTGAATATGGCTGAAATAGGTATGCGTCAGGACATCAGAAGTATCAACGAGTATCTGTGCGAGACGGACCAGGAGTTTTTCTAATCCATTTCGTTGCGTTGTGTGCTCCGAACGCTCGGCGAGATCAAGGGTATTGGAAAGTTGGAGCTGCGTTAATGCCTCCAAAATGAGCTGCTCCTCTTCACTGAGCCGATACCCAAGTTTTTCTCTCGGAAGCACACGAATCTGTTCCTGAAGGCGTTTAAGTTGATAGAGGAGCGAACGTGGATTATCTTCATCGAGAAGTAGCAACTCAAGTACTGTCGGAAAGTGTAGGGCTGCACGGTAGCGGCTACGATAGGTGATGAGACTTTCAGCAGCGGCGAGGACAGATTCAAGCAGCAGATCTTCGATCCATTCGTCTTGCACAGCGACAAGGCTTGAACGACACAGCACGATGAGAAGGAGAGCGCGTTCGATACGTCGTCCCATATCCAAGCTAATCCAGCCAACCGTCTGCGTCATACTTTCGGCGTTAAGCCCGCTTAATGCGGAGAGAAAAATCATGAGTTGATCGAGTGAAGCCAATTCCGCCTCTTGCAACACGAGGTCTGTCAGTATCTGTTTGCCTGTATTTCCATCTTCAGGGACACTTTTTTCGAGCGTGGCGCATAGATTCTCAATATTATTCATCACACGCCAAGTGTCCGTGGACCAGCGGTCACGGACTGCGTACGCAGCACTAACGAGTGCTTGAAGCGTTGACACTAAACTACCGTTGTTTTCTGTGTCGAGCATGATTGAGAGCAGTTCGTTTTCTAAGGATTGTTCCCCTTTATTCGCAAAACCTGGGTGTGACGAGGTCAAGCCAGTCAGAGAGCGGAGCATACTGCGGAGATAAGTGAGTTCAGATACTTCCCTCGCTTCTTCGCCACGGGTCTCAGTGAAGAGCGTAGAAGGGGACATCTGTCCTAAGCGTGATGTCTCTAAGCCCATCTTGCCCATCTTGGCTTTATCCAGCATAATTCGGAGCAGTCTTGCTTGTCCCTCTGCGCGTTCCGCATAGCGTCCGACCCAAAATAGGTTTTCAGCTGCCCGGCTTGACAAACCTTCTGACGCACCAGCAGTTTGTATATGTCCGGTTCGTTGTTGCCATAAACTGATATGCGGTTCCGGTTCGGGCGCGAGGATCCATGTGTCCTTACTAATGCCACCACCTTGGATTGAGACTGTCAATTCGCCTTTCGCGCCTTCACAACGGGTCAGCCCGCCTGGCATCACGGTATACCCGTTTTTTTCTGCAAATAGGAAAGTTCTCAGAATCGCGCGGCGCGGTTTTAGTTCCCCATCAATGAGTGAAGGTGTTGTGGAGAAGTGAATATATTCCTGCCCGACATAGAGGTGTGGCTCAGCATTGATCTGCGCGCGGAGTGTGTTGAGTTCAGCACGACTGAGTTCACTACCAAATAAGGGTCGCCCACCGGGTTGACGATAAATGGGTTTGATAACTAACTGCTTAAGATTTGCCAGCACATAGTCTCGCTGTTTGGGTTCCCCGCACCACCACGTTGCGACAGAGGGAAGCCGAAGGTCTTCGCCTATTAAATGTTTTGCAATATTCGGTAGGAACGGCATCAGGCTTGGGTTTTCCATGATACCGCTGCCCGGCGGGTTTACTACCCTTACGTTTCCTTGTCGAATCACTTCCAGCAAGCCTGCGACCCCAAGTCGAGAGTCTTGTCGGAGTTCCAACGGATCACAGAAAATGTCATCGACTCGACGCAGAATAATATCAACCGGACGTAAGCCTCCAAGCGATTTTAACCAGACACGCCCGTCCCATACTGTCAGATCATCGCCTTGTACCAAGGTGTAACCGAGGTAATTTGCGATATAGGCGTGCTCGAAGTAGGTTTCATTAAGCGGACCAGGCGTTAGCACAACGACATGTGGGTTGTCTTTTTGATGTGGGACAATACGGGTGGCACTTTCAAGTTGCCCAAGTTGATATTGTAGGTCTAAAACCCTGTTCTGTAAGGCGCGAAAGAAAAAAGAGAGTCGATGAACACCGATTTCGCCGAAGAGATTGGGCAGTGCGCGCGCAAGAGCGGTCCGATTTTCGAGCGCATAACCCGCCCCCGATGGTGCCTGTGTCCGGTCACCGAGCACCCACATTCTGCCATCCGATCCTCGCGCTAAATCGGCGGCATAGTTCAAGAGGAACGGGAATCCAGCCGGGATAAGTCCAACACAGGCTCGCAAAAATCCTGCGTGCGCATAAACCGCTTCTGGTGGTATCAACCCGTCTTTGATTAAACGTCGTTCTCCATAGAGATCCGTCAAAATTAGGTTTAGCAGTTCTGCACGCTGCGTAAGCCCAGCGGAGATAGCGTCCCAATCTGTATTTGAGATAATCAGGGGGATGGGGTCCAATTCCCAGGGTCGATGTCCTTGCTGTTCTCCATGGACGACATAGGTGACACCGTTCTCACGTAGCAGACGCTGAATCTCTTTGTGTCGAGATTCCATCTCTGCAAGCCCAAGCGTGTCCAGGGCTTGCATGAAGCCGTGCCAATGCGGATTGATTTGCCTATCCCAACTTAGCATTTCATCAATCTGTCCGTCGTGAGACAAATCAGCAGATTTAGCGGCGTGATAACTATCACCAATTGCCTTCCAATTTTTTAGATCTGCTCGTTGCATCTCTTATCTATACCTAATTGGTTACCAGTTTTCAGTTGTCAGTAAGACAGCCATCAGCAAAGATGTATTGGTACATCTAACCTATCTTACTGATTGCTGATTGCTTAAATTCGGCGGAGATCCAAAGTATACGGATACTCGGTATTGGTCTCTTCTGGTGGCACATCTATAGGACCGGGTGACGTGCCTTCAGCGAGAAAATGCCCTGTCGTAGGTGCCGCAGGTTGGGATTGAATGACCCCCGGCGTATGCCCGTCTGTGCCGAATCGACTTGTCCGGCGTGCCTCTGCTTCGTAAGCATTAACTGGAAAGGTATCGTAATGTCTTCCCCCGGGATGAGAGACGTGATAGGTGCAACCGCCAATTGCCCGTCCATTCCATGTGTCAATGATGTCAAATACGAGTGGAGAGTGTACACCGATAGTCGGATGCAATGCGGATGGAGGTTGCCACGCGCGATAACGCACCCCACCGACATATTCTCCCTGTGTCCCTGTATTGTGGAGAATCAATTGCCGTCCGTTGCATGTAACGATGTATCGAGCGTCTGTCAACCCACTCACCTTCACTTGTAGCCGTTCAACAGAAGAATCAACAAAACGTGAGGTTCCCGCGCGTGTTATCTCCTCACCTAACACGTGCCACGGTTCAATTGCCATCCGCAATTCGAGTTCAATATTTTGTATGTTAACAGTCCCCAATTTGGGGAAACGGAATTCAAAAAAAGGTTCAAACCATGTCATCTCAAACGGGTAACCAGCTTCTTGAAGTTCAGTAACAACCTCCCGTATATCAGCCCGAACATAGTGATGCAGCATGAACCGATCATGTAATTCTGTTCCCCAGCGCACGAGCCTCCCTTTGTAAGGCGTATTCCAAAATTTGGCGACTAAGGCACGGATTAGGAGCATCTGGACAATGCTCATCTGCGCATGCGGCGGCATCTCAAAGGCTCGCATCTCCAGTAATCCGAGCCTCCCGCTTGCTGAGTCGGGAGAGTAGAGTTTGTCGATGCAAAACTCGGCGCGATGCGTATTGCCTGTGAGATCTACCAGCAAGTGCCGCAGGAGCCGATCAATCAACCAAGGTTCCACATCTTCTGTATCGCTATCAGGGATCTGCCCGAAAGCGACCTCCAGTTCATAGAGTTGTTCATCGCGTCCTTCGTCTACACGCGGTGCCTGACTCGTCGGACCGATAAAGGCCCCAGAAAAAAGATACGATAAGCCAGGGTGGTGCTGCCAATAGGTAATGAGACTGCGTAGGAGGTGGGGTTGCCGTAATAATGGACTATCAGCAGGAGTCCGACCACCAATAATAACGTGATTACCACCTCCCGTCCCTGTGTGTCTACCGTCCAACATAAATTTCTCGGCACTCAATCCAGCTAACCGTGCTTGCGCGTAGAGCGTCGTAGTGTTATGAACCAACTCATCCCAATTTGCTGCTGGGTGGATGTTTACCTCAATCACACCGGGATCGGGCGTCACGTTCAACGATTGAATGCGCCAATCGTGCGGAACTTCATAACCCTCAAGGATCACTGGCATTTCTAAAGCCTGCGCGGTTGCTTCAACTGCTTTAAGGAGCGAAAGGTAGTGCTCAAGATGCGTTAGGGGTGGGATAAAGATGTACAATCTGCCCTCACGCGGTTCAACACAGAGTGCCGTCTGAAAAACCATTTGTTCTTCTGCGTTTTCTGTAGCGGGTGTGTCATCTCTATGTTTTGGTGTAGACGCGTTTTGCAAGTTTGTTTGTACTGCTGCGTCTAAATTTGCCTCGCGCGGCTCAAGCGGGTCACGTTCGTAACCTGTTTCGTGCGCTTCAGGTGGCACCCATTGCATAGACTCCAGCGGCAGACGAAATCCTATCGGTGAATCGCCGGGGATTAAGAGCATACGTCCATCCCGGAAATTCCACTCACAACTCTCCCATACATCGTCTACGAGGCTCCAGCGTAGGGGTAGCGCGTAGCCGATTGGTGCCCCGAGAATGTCTGCTTGTAGCAGCTGCGCGAGGCGCTGGCGTTCGGACGCTTCCTTGAAGTCAAAGTCGAGCGGATTGATGTTGACAGGCAGCCTATCTTCCGTCCAAAGAAAATAAAGCGCGTCTTCGTAAGCCGGTACTACCTGATGTGTCGCGATGTTCAACCCTTCCGTGAGGCGATCCATAAACCGTTTAGCCTCTTCAACGCCGAAGCCGTAATCTTTGTGAGGTTCAGCGAAGAGTTCATCGTTCTGCCAGACGGGCACACCATCTTTACGCCAAAAGCAGCCGAACTTCCAACGCGGTAACGGTTCACCCGGATACCATTTTCCTTGTCCGTAATAGAACGCGCCGCCGGGTCCGAAACTGTTCCGCAAACGCCGCAGAAGTCCTGCCGCTAACTCCCTTTTTTTCGGACTGTCCGCTTCTGTGTCCCATTCCGGACTGTCCGGATCGTCGATTGATACGAAAGTCGGTTCGCCACCCATTGTCAACCGAATGTCGTTTTGAATTATGTCTTGGTCAACCTGCTGACCGAGGGCGTTAATATCTGCCCACTGTGTTTCTGTATAAGGTTTCGTCACGCGCGGGTCTTCATGGATACGCTGGACGGTATTACTATAGGTAAATTCTGTTTCGCACGGATCCGTGTAACCGCTGACGGGTGCTGCACTCACAGGGTCGGGTACGCATGCCAAAGGAATATGTCCCTCACCCGCAAATAAGCCGGATGTTGGATCCAAACCTATCCACCCTGCGCCGGGTGCATAGACTTCGCACCACGCGTGCAAGTCGGTAAAGTCCTGTGCAGGACCAGCGGGTCCGTCTACAGGCTTCTGATCGGCGACGAGTTGTACGAGGTAACCAGAGACAAATCGGGCAGCTAAGCCAAGGTGTCGGAAAATCTGAACGAGCAACCATCCTGTGTCCCGGCATGAACCGATCCGCTTTTCTAAAGTCTCTTCGCAGGACTGCACGCCCGGTTCCATCCGAATTGTGTATTTTATATTTTCCCATAAGGATCTGTTGACATCAACAAGGAAGTCGATGAGTTTCTTCTGCGTCCGGGGAAGGTCTGCTAACCATGCTGTCAGCAATGGACCATTCTCTTTCACTTCAAGAAAGGGCGTTAATTCTTTTTTCAACTGCGCTTCGTAGGAAAATGGATAATGTTCAGCACTCGCTTCAAGGAAAAAATCAAACGGGTTGATAACAGTCATATCTGCAACAAGATCTACTTCAATAGATAGGGCGCGTGTGGGTTCTTGAAAAATAACACGGGCTTGGTAATTGCCGAATGGATCTTGCTGCCAATTGATAAAGTAGTTTTCGGGCTCAATTTTAAACGAATACGCTTCAATCGGTGTTCGACAGTGGACGGCGGGTCTCAATCGAAAAACGTGTGGCGACAAGTTGACAAACCGGTCATATTGGTAAATGGATTTATGATTAATTGCTACACGAATTGCCATTTTTTTAAGTATCGGGTTTCTGCTCCGATTTGTCCGTTGTCCAAATTGGGTTTCTTGTAAAATCACACAATTTCTGATTTTTTTAGCGGATATGCAATAGCGCAACCTACAACTGCGTCTGTTCCTGAATAGGTTCTCCATTGACAGGCCGCAAGGCGAAAAATGTCTTGCGAATATCCTCGCCGACTAAGTTGAGTTTGGTTTGGAATGCATCGAGAAACTCATGTAGACCGGTTGAGAGGATCTGTTTGACTTGGGCATACGCGAATTCGGCACGGAGTTGCCCTAAACGCTGCTCTGCGGTATTGGAGAACGTCTCTAAAGGCGTGCCGGATATCGCGTGCAATGACTCCTCCGCTTTGGAGAGGCAATAGAGAACAGAGCGCGGAAATTCACGGTCTAACAACAAAAAAGCGACGACATCATCTGGGGAGATGAGTCCGTAGGTGCGGCGATACATTTCAAACCCGCTGGCAGAATGAAGCAGCGCGCCCCACTGAATATCATCAAACGGTGTATTGACATCCCAGATAGACGGGAGTAGGATAAAGTATTTGACATCAACGATCCTTGAGGTCTTGTCGGCGCGTTCAATCAAACGTCCCAACTGACAGAAATGCCACCCTTCGCTATGGGACATGATATTATCTGTGAGTCCCATGAAGAGGTGTGATGCGAGTTTGATCTCTGTGAAGAATTCATGGGGTTCTGCCATCGCCCACTGTTCGGAAGTGTTTGCCACCAGTAAGTAGGCATCGTTTAGCTGCTCCCACATCTCTGATGAGATATTTTCGCGTATGGACCGGGCGTTTTCTCGACCCGCCCGTAAGCAAGAAACAATTGAATTTGGGTTTTCAGCGTCAAACGCCAAAAATCGGATGACGGCTTCACGTGATGCCTCGCCATAGCGTTCGGCAAACACTTCATCATCGCCTGTGGTCGCGACAAGAGGTTCCCACTGTGCCTGCATACCGACGGGCGCGTCAAGGATCAAACGCAAATTGACATCGACGAAACGGGCGACATTCTCGGCACGTTCAATGTAGCGACTCATCCAATAAATTGATTCTGCAACACGACTCAGCATGACAACCTCCTACGCTCCTTTCCCAGTAACGGGCGGGGATCCCGGGCCCGATAAGACCCACGTATCTTTGCTACCGCCACCTTGTGAGGAGTTGACAACAAGTGAACCCTTTTTGAGTGCGACCCGTGTCAATCCACCTGGGAGGACGTAAATCTCTTCACCATAAAGAATAAACGGACGCAAGTCAACGTGCCGTCCCTCAAAATGGTCGTCAATCATCACCGGCACACGTGAAAGTGCGAGTGTCGGTTGGGCAATGTAATTGCGCGGATTGTCTTTAATGCGGCGGGCAAACTCCTCGTGTTCTGCTTTCGTTGCGTGCGGACCAATCAGCATTCCATAGCCACCAGACTGGTTAGCTTCTTTCACAACGAGCTCGTCGAGATGTTCCAGAACATATTTCTGATCGCTATCTTTCCAACACATGTAGGTCGGAACATTTGGGACGATAATGTCTTCGCCGAGATAATACTTGATGATCTCAGGGACGAAAGCACAGACGACTTTGTCGTCGGCGACACAGGTACCAGGGGCATTAACCAAAGCGACACGTCCGGCTTTGTAAACATCCATCAATCCGGGAACGCCGAGCATTGATTCGGGTTTGAACGCTTTCGGGTCAAGGAAATCGTCGTTAATGCGGCGGTAGATGACATCCACACGCTCAAAGCCTTTCGTGGTTCGCGCGTGCACAAACCCGTCCATTACGACGAGATCGCGTCCCTCAACCAATTCAACGCCCATCTGTTGCGCGAGGAAGGAGTGCTCAAAGTATGCGGAGTTATAAACGCCCGGTGTGAGTACCGCAACTTCAGGAGATAAGATTTTGTCGGTTACGAGGTACCGGAGCGTATTTAGCAATTGGCTCGGATAATCTTCGACCGGTTGAATTTGCGACATCCCAAAGAGTTGCGGAAAGGTCCGCTTCATTAACTGCCGATTTTCCACGACATAAGAGACTCCTGATGGACAACCGAGATTATCTTCCAATACTTGACCCCTCCCAAACCTAAAGGATTGGGATTCCTTTGACGGAACTCCCAAGTGGTTCTTTTAGGTTATACCACGACGTCCATTTGACGTTCTGCGATACTGGCTTCTCTGACTCCCTTCAGCGTCGCAATCGTCCAGACGTTATCCTTGGGAGCTTGTTCGGGTTTAATCCGAACCGACACGAGTGTAATCTCGCGGTGCGGGTCATCTGGCACACTACGGAAAATCACTTGAACCTTCGTGACCGACCGATACTTCTGGCAAGTATTTCTTGCTTCAGAACTTGAAATCTCAACAAAATCTGAACCTCGCAAGGTTTCAGGAATATCGTATCTTTCAACGTATTCGGATTTTGTGATGTTCGTTTTTAATGGATATTAGCCATAGTCATTCTGTCCTTGTAAGAGGGTGATTGAGACCAGTAGCAAGGTAGCTACTGCTTACACGTCTCAATCAATGACTATGTTAATTATACTACATTTTTGACGAAATGTCAACTCTTTTTTTAACTATAGCCCCATGGTCTAATTCAATAGGGCGGTTCTGTATCCCAAAGCTAAAGCATTGGGTTTTAGAACCGAAAACGTAGATAAACTTGTCCATCGCTATCGCGAACTAAGTCTGTGCCAGTGATATGGCACCAGACACCGCGCGGCGGGTCTAAACCGATACAGGGTTGTAGGTATCTTTCCGATGAAAGCACGACATCTGCTGGAACGATACCGTCTTTGAGAATTTTTTGGTCGTGGTAAACGTCGTCAATGAACAGGTTCAGCGCGTGGATGCGCTGTTTGAGTCCACGTTCTATCCATTCCCATTCACTGGCATCAATAATTCGTGGGATGAGATCGAACGGAAAGATCTTTTCGACACCTTGCTCGTCCGCGTAGACGTTGAACGTGATGCCCATTCGGAGCAACGCGTATTCAGCGGCAATTTGGCGACGCGTGAGTTCACCTTCAGGAAAGCCCTCAATCCGCTCTACCAACATCTGGGCAGCCGGACGCGCACTCCCATCTGGGGCAAACATCTCGTCATAAAATCCATCAGTGCTGTATTCCTCAAATCCTGTCATGGCAATGTGCCTTCCTATTGATCGCTGATTCCGCAGCGAGGATGCAAAATGCTAAAGAGTGGCGATTTTAGGAATCGCGTGAACCTTATACGTATGATGCAATACTTGTGCCAATTTCGATTTGTTCCGAAAGTTGATGCCCTGTTTTAGGTACTTGCGCAATATAACACACTTCGGCGTTGTACAGAGATGTGAAGGCAAGTTAGATGCCTGCCGTTTGTATGCTAATTTTTTAGGCAATGCGGTCGGTCGCTGTCTAATTATGATGCATCGGTTGATTTCTGTCTTGATCAAGAGAATCCATCTCAAGTTATGATGCCATACTTTAGAGGCAAAGTCAAGTAAAATTTGGGACAGAAGCATTCAGGGTATTGTTTGTCCGAATCCCGGATTTTGGGTTCTATTTCTTTTCCGGCTTTTGTAAAGATGTGATGCGTTGGACGGAATAAGTCATCTTTTTTCTAAAATTGACACTTACAGTTGGGCGGATATAAAGGACAAGGGCAGGCACAAGACCTGCCCCACAACAATTTACGATTATTATCGACAACTGAGTTGTGATGTTAGGCAACGGTTTGGAAGGCTTCCCACGCGTCGCCTGTTGCCGCGGCCTGACGTTCCAATTCGGTACGCCATCCGACGATTTTTCCTGATTTGATCTGCTGAATATCAAATCCAGCGTATCGATCCTCAAGCGTGCCGCCGAGTTTTTGCGTTTCTGCCCACCGGTCCCATGCCGTCTGCATAAACCCGTGCGGTAAAGCGTCCCGGACAGCAGGATCAAGTTGCCACGCGTTTCGAGCATCCGCAACCGATGGATCGCCGGTGAATTCACCCGACCACTTCGACCAGCCGATTGACAAAGTGTTACGTTCGCGGTCAGGCACGGTGTGCCCCGTATGGATGTTGTTGCCATTGCGGATGAGTGCCTCACCCGGCTTAAGCCGAATCGCAACCTGACCGGGTAACGGATCTTTCTTGTTCCAACTCGGTGTATAGGGGACACCCTGATCCTTCATCGATTGCGGAAGTAGGACGTCATGCTCAAAAGGGGTGCGCCATCGGTGGTGGCTACCCGGAATAAGCTCATGACATTCATCGTCTGTGAGTGCCAAAAACATGCTTACGCCGTTCCGTTCGGTAATTCGCTTCTCATTGCTTTCTTGGATTTCTTTCCAACGAATCCGTTCTACCTCTTCAGAATAATCTTCAGGGGTATCACCGCGGATTTCCCGCTGTGAGAAGTAGCCTGCCCCATCGCCCCACCACGTCACGTCTCTGTGCCAACTGGGTCCGTTTTCTTGTTTCCGTGGATTCGCCCACAGGAGCATACCACTAAATGTCATATCCTCAGGCTGCAGCCCGTGACACCAAGAAGCAACGAAATCTAAGAAATCCGAAGAGCCGTGGAATTCGGCGAAACTTGACTCACCGAATGCGGGATGAATGAGGCCTCGGATCGCCCACGGCTCATTGTGTGCGGCACGATGGACATAACCCCTCGAACAATCAATTTTGTCGTAGACGTGTTCAGGAGCGGATGCCTCGGTAACACGCCGTCCGGCTTCTCGAAGGATAGGAATCCAAGGGTTATCAACAAAGTCGTTGATGATGACAAAACCGTGCTCCTTTAGATATGCCAGTCTTTCAGGCGTGGCACCCGGAGCCGAAAGTTCAGGTTCAAAATCTGCGAACGCAGTCGCGCGGTAAGTTTCATTCGCTTGTGCTTCACTTGTGCTCATTATTGTTCCTCCCTGTCAGGCAGTTACTTTGAGTGAGTAAACTATTCTAACACACTTCACATATTTCCCAAAATCTTAGTGTATGGCAATCAGCAGCCAGAATTCGGAAACTCGTCTTACAGAAGCACTGAATGCCTCTATGTGAAATTAGGTCGGTTTTCATAAAGATACCGCTTTCAACGGCATCTGTCAAGAAAAAATTGGCAGATTTTTCGGATGAGGCAAAAAGGGGTAATTGATAATAAGGGGTTAAGGGATCTGTTAGACGGGACGGAGCGTGATTTTACTCCGTCCCATTCGGATGTTACTATCAGCAGCCATCTGACAAAACGACATCGTCTATATTTTCTGTAACGCGCGCCTTGAAGAGACGCAACTTCTCATAAATATTTTCTGTACTATGCTTGAAATGAACTTCAAGATAGAGCCGCCACAGTCGAAGCGTCAGGTCATAGTAGATAGTGGGTTCGTCGTAGGGCAGATCGTCAATTCCTTCGGGACCGACCTCGCGTAGCACACGGATAAGTTCCTTCTCGAACCTTCGGGGATACCCGGTATTGTACATCACAATGTCAGCAAGTTTGGCATCAAGGTTAACGTGTGCAGTATAACCCTTTGATACACTATAGAATGCACTATTAAACTGCCCACACATCTCATCAGATAGCCAAGCAGCTATATCGGTTGCTACCTCGATTGACATCGTCTCCGTTTTGGGCAGAACGCAACGGAAACCGAGAGTTCTCATACCATCATTTACAGAGTGTTGGCTTCTCTTTGCGACTTGGATAGCTTTCGCACTACTAAACCAGGAGCCGCCTCGCGTCCTATGATACCTGCCGTGGATATCGTCAACGTCTAACCGCTCTAAGCACCATTCTTCAACGTTGCCTGCCATGTCATATAGACCGTATTTGTTGGGTGCATAACTCCCCACTTCTTTCGTCGGTGGGTTTCTGAAGCTTGCGCTGCGGGTGTAACGGTTGTAATTGGCTCTAAGACGAGGTTTAGCGTCGCCCCACGGATATTTTTTCCCTTCTAAGGTGCCGCGCGCCGATCTTTCCCATTGTGCTTCTGTTGGCAATTCTTTGCCCATCCATTCCGCATAGGCTTTGGCGGCAAACCAACTGATGTTCACCACCGGATGATTCGCTTTACCCTTTGGATACATATTGACATTCCAACCAGATAAGTAGCCATCCCCTACTACTGAGGTTAAGGCTTTGTCTTTTTCCCACTCTGGATTTTCTTCAATAAACTTTCTGTATTCTGCGTTTGTGACTTCATACGCGTCCATGTAGAATGCGTCAATGTTATCTCCTGCAGGAATTAGCACCATCCCTTCGGGGACTTCAGGTGCGCTAAGTTTTATTGCGAAAATGAATAATGCGCAAAAGATTAATCCGTAAAGGATTGAGGTTAGGGTTCTCATTTTAAGAATCTCCGTATTTTAGCACCGAGGTCTGTCGTTCTTTCGGTAAGCGTGTCGGTGATGCTAACTTCAGCCTCCTCACTTGAATCTTTAGGTTTGGAAGCGAAAGTTAGACACATGTCTGTTATTTTGTGTTTATTTTTCTAATGTGTTTATTTTTCTAACGTTATACAATCAAGGACAGTTTAGTTTTCGGTTTCCTCCACCTGTGCTGGTGTCTTGGCAGTGTGGAACACCAATTTTAGGTAAACTAAAAATCCTTATGCTGAGAACGTATCAGCATGCGCTAAATTTAGTAGCAATTATCGTGCCAATTGATTTTTCTTGACTTTTTCACCAAACGTGCTACTATTTTTACAGCGGTTTAGCGAGTTTTCCCTCGGTACCGCAAACTCAGAAATAGGAGATAGCAATGCGCACAGAATCAACACCACAAGCGCGGCATTTTGGATTAAGTCAGGAGGAACTTTCATACTGGAACGAGAACGGTTACCTCGTCCGCTTAGGCGTATTCACGACTGAAGAGAACGATGCGTTCCGCCAAGTTGCTGAAGACATTGTTGACGGCAAACGTCCATTTCCGCCTGAACACATTGATCAGAACGCACTCGTTAGAGATGGAAAAGCGGAGCAGCAAGGCATCTATGCGATGCACAAGATCCATTTTCCCAGCTGCTATGATCCAAAATTCCTCGCCCGCGTGCGTGATCCGCGCCTAACCGACCCGATCGTTGACATTCTCGGTCCGGATATTCTCGGCATCAACACGTTGTTTATCTGGAAAGCCCCGAAGATTGGTCTCGGTTTCCCGTGGCATCAAGACAAGTTCTACTTCCGTACTCGGTTTAATACAGAAACGACAGTCGGGACATGGACAGCGATTGATCCCGCAGACCGTGAGAACGGTTGTCTTTACGTTATCCCCGGCAGCCACAAATGGAATATCTTTCAGCACGGCGACCTCGAAGGTTCACAACAACGGGAATTCAAAATGGCTCAGGGTGTCCGCGATGCAGACGGTGTTGCGGTAGAGGTGCCGCCCGGTGCGGTGATCTGGTTCCATAGCCATCTTCTGCATAAAAGTATGGACAATCATAGCCTGCGGTTCCGCCGTAGTTTCGTTGCCCATTATCTCAGTGCGCAAGCCGAGTGGGCGAATGGTAGGAAGGGGCAACCCGTCATGTGGGTTCGCGGTGAAACTTTTCCCGACAAGGTTCACGAGGTAGCACGCGAAGTTATCCCCGTCTCCGAATGGTAACCCTAAACCTCTGAGGCTTTGCCCTCACTCCCACAACTATAGAAACAGGAAATCATAATGCGTACAAAATCGGTACCACAGGAACGGACCTTTGGTTTGAACCCAGATGAGTTAGCATATTGGAACGAAAACGGTTACCTCGTCCGTTTAAATGTATTCACCGCCGAAGAAAACGATGCTCTCCGTCAAACCGCTGAAGACGTTGTCGATGGAAAACGTCCGTATCCGTCCACAAACATCAATCAGAACGCACTCGTCAGAGATGGAAAAATAGAGGAACAAGGCATCTATGCAATGCACAAGATTCATCATCCGAGTTGTTACTGCCCAGAATTTCTTGCCCGCGTGCGCGATCCGCGTCTAACAGATCCGCTCGTTGACATTCTTGGTCCAGACATCCTCGGCATCAATAATCTGTTTATCTGGAAGGCACCGAAGATTGGTCTCGGTTTCCCGTGGCATCAAGACAAGTTCTACTTCCGCAATCGGTTTAATACCGAGACGACAGTCGGGACGTGGACGGCCATTGATGCTGCGGATCGGGAAAATGGCTGTCTCTATGTTGTTCCCGGTAGCCATAAATGGGATATTTTTGAACACGACGACCTCGAAGGTTCGCAACAACAGGAATTCAAATTGGCGCGCGGTGTTCGCGACGAAGATGGCGTTGCGGTAGAGGTGCCACCCGGTGCGGTGATCTGGTTCCATAGCCATCTCTTGCATAAGAGCATGGACAACCACAGTTTACGATTCCGCCGCAGTTATGTCATCCACTACCTCAGTGCACAAGCGGAATGGGCACGTCCACCTACACCCAATAACAGGAAAAGACAACCCGTTATGTGGATTCGTGGTGAGACTTTCCCCGACAAGGTTCACGAAGTCGAACGCGATGTACTGCCCGCTTCCGAATCCGTCTGATGCTGTTGGGAGCGGTTCACGGGAGACCTTCCTAATTTTCGCATCATTATTTAACCAACACCCTCCGACTCCTAACGAGAAAGCACCATCATGAAACTACGACTTACCACCATTTATGTCCTGCTTCTTTTGCTTCTGCCATCTTCCGATGCAACCGTTCCTTCCCAATACGCGAAGCAATCCGTTGAATGGTTCCAAAGCGAGGAAGGTCGCCGTATTGCCGATAATGTCCTCACTTGGCAGACACCGCATGGCGGTTGGCCCAAGAATAGAGACACGGCATCTGAACCGTTTGACGGTAAAAGTGAGGATCTGCACGCAACGTTCGACAACGGCGCGACCACTAACGAACTACGGTTCCTTGCTCGTGCGTTTCGTGCGACAAACCAGCCACGCTACCAACAAGCATTTCTCAAGGGGCTTTCTCATATCCTTGAAGCGCAATACCCGAATGGTGGGTGGCCACAATTTTATCCATTAAGCAAACGCTACCCGCGTCACATCACGTTCAATGACAATGTTATGGTCCGCATTCTCGAACTTCTTCGAGATGTCTCTGAATCTTCCGACTATGGGTTCCTGAAAACGGAGTACCGCACCAAGGCTGAAGCTGCTGTAACCAAAGGCATCGACTGTATCCTGCGTACGCAAATTAAGCAGAATGGCAAACTCACAGTCTGGTGCGCACAGCATGACGAGAAAACGTTTGAACCTGCGTGGGCACGTTCCTATGAACCACCGTCTCTCTCAGGTGCCGAAAGCGTCGGCATTGTGCGATTCCTGATGTCAGTCGAAGAACCCACGCCAGAGATCATCGCCGCTGTCGAAGGATCCGTCGAGTGGTTCAGAAGCGTCACCATCCACGGCACGCGTCTTGATAAGTTCACCAATGCAGAGGGGCAGGACGATAAGCGGATCGTAGCGGATCCCGACGCTCGACCGCTCTGGGCGCGTTTCTATGAGATCGGCAGCAACCGTCCAATCTTTCTGGATCGCGATTCGGTGGTCCGTTACGCGTTTTCCGAGATCGGGCAGGAACGCCGTACCGGATACGCCTACTACGGGAGCTGGGCCGCCAAGCTCCTCGCAGATGATTACCCACGGTGGAGAGAAAAGCATAAGTTCCCAAAGGAATGACCGATCTTCATGCCTGCTGGATTCAAAGTAAGTTTCGATTTGCATGTCCATATCTCAGCTTTACCGCGTAGGTTGGTCTGGTGGTTGGGGTTGGGAATCGAAACCGTAAATGCGGCGCATGGTTGCGGTGGCGCGTTCGACGACCTCCGGTTTGAGGTGATGCACAAAATCGAACATCGGTTTGACGAAAGAACGGCAACAGAAACAGATCAAGGCGATGCGCTGCCGGTCGGTCTTGTTAGCACCTGCGGAGTGCCAGATCGCACCGTTGAACAGGAATACGGAGCCTTTCGGGGCAGAGAGTCGCACCTCATCGGGATGATGCGTGGTGCCGGAGGGAGGCTTGATGCGCTGGAGATGGATGCCGGGGACATGACGCGTGCCACCGTTCTCAGGTGTGAAATCATCAAGGAGCCAGAGGCTGTTGGCGACCAGTGGGAAACTGGGCAGTGGTTCCGGCATAGATCCTAAGACGCTATCGACGTGGTAGCCACCATCTGGTGCCCCTGGGTCAATGATGTTGGAGGTGAGTGTGCTGAGGGTATAATCCGGACCGAGGAGGTGTTCAAAGAAGGGCATCACCTTCGGTCGGGCAACGAGACTTTCGTACATCTGTCCTTTGTTCACCAACCAACGGACATGCTGCCCGTGCCCGTTGCTGTGTTGGCGTGCTAATCCGTTCTGCTTTTCTTCTTCTGCCAACCTGAGTATATCTGCTCTATAGACCTTGATCTCCTCATCGGAAAGCACATCTGGGATGACGATGCACCCCTGTTCGTCCAGTTGCTTCTTTTGTGCGTCGGTGATACCCATTTTGGATCTCCTTCGGTAGGCGAGGCACGGAGACCTCGCCAAACAGGTCTAAACTATGCCGCAAAATCTTTCAGGCACTCCTCGTAGACGTTGAAATGTTCGCCTTCGTGTTCTTCGGCATCAACGAGTTTGAGCCAGAGTGCGCTGTCCTTCTTCTCACCACTCAGCTGCCGACGGCTGCCGAGATTCGACGGATCCGGTCCGCTCCAGACGACTTCACCGCCTTGCATATAAATAAAATTATCACGATACCGGTCAATAAGGTCTTTCTGGTTTTCCTGATAGACCAGCCCTTGTTCACAGGTTGTTTTCCGCCAATTCGCGACCGTTTCCGAACTATCTGTTTCGACAGAATCAAATTCCGCTAAGGGTGCTTCGACTTCACTCTGCCAATCGATCTCATCTAAATTGACAGTGCCGAATCCACGCTGTGCAGCGATGAGAATATGGTTCCGATCACGTTTGAAGGGTGGCGTGGGCCAGTCGGATGCCGGATCGTGTCCCATCAGATGCATGCCGACGGTATCCGTGGAGATAGGGTGATCGCCTGCGATGAGGGCGTTACAGATTCTACCAACGCCGCCCCATTCACGTCCCCACTGTCCCGTCAGCGCGTCAATGATGTTGAGACACGGCTTTGTGATGAGTGCAAGGTCTGGCAGCACGTAAGAGAGACGGATAAGATGGTGGTAATAACTGCGTGTCCTGCCTTCTGGAAGCAACATTGGTGGTAACCCGAACAGGTTTTTGGTGCATAAGGTGATCCCCATGAAAGCGTGGTTTTTCATCTTCGCCACGGAGACGACTGCATCCGCATCGTCGAAACAGGCACTCAATGTGTAGCGGTCGAACATTGAACCGCCGCCGGGGACATCGTAATCCTTAAAGGGAGGCAGATTAGAATCAACAAACTGCACATCAAATTCTTTGAGGTGGTGCAGGTAATTGAAATCGGGCGGCATGCGATGTCCGTGCGTGTAGGGGTTTGTATCGGTCGCGATCAGCTGCGCCGTGGTATGCTCCTTAATCAACCGCAGCACGGCACGACAAGTGGCATCATCTACTAATTCTCGCCGCCGTCCCTCGTAGTAGATAATCCGCTCAGGTGGTTTCATCATGTTGAATTTCATAACCACCTTCTTGGCGTTCTCGATCGGTTTCCAAGCGCGGGTCAACGGATCGGTAATACGGCGGAGGATCTGATAAATTTCCTCTTCCGTTGCGCGGTAATCGCAATGTGCGGCTCTAACTTTGAACTGTTTTTCTTCCATGGTGTGACTCCATTTACGGGTGAGAATTTCTAAAATAGTATAAAATTTGGACAATTTTTGGGACTTCGCGCACGAAGCGTTAGTCATCTGACAAGCGCGCTTTAAGATGCTCAAGTTCTTCGCGCAGGCGCGAGACTTCCGCTTCCGCTTCGGCGCGTGCAGCGGCTTCACGGGCGTGTGCGGCGGCTTCTTGTTCTGCGCGCTGCTCTGCTGCCTCTGCAGGCGTTTGCAGCCACTGGTCCCTCGCCTCATCATAGACGGCTAACCCCTCATCCAACAGATGGAACGATACGCCTAACGTCCCAGAAGGGATGCTGCCATCTACGTTCTCCGGTATTCGCTCATAAGTTTCACCTTTGAGACGAAACCCCATCAGCGGCGTGGGCAAATAGCGTCTATCTATATCGCAGAGAAAATACTCCTGTATTCCCATTGACGCGTAATGTACCTTTTTATGCCCTAAGTCATTTTGAAACGTTCCTTTGCTCGAAAACTCCATCACGAAGTCTGGCGGCTTCCCCTCTTCCCACACCTTATAAGTGCGGCGGAGTTTCTTGCCTATGCCGAAAGAGACGAGGATATCGGGTGAGACAGCTGTGCGACCAGGGCCCTCTACATCATACATCATGATAGTCCCGGAGACATAAGTATCCGGATTATCCGCGAAGAAGCCGTCAAAACGTTGCCGTAAATCGATGATAGCCACTGCGCGCATATCCGTCTCAGCCATAGGTTTTCCATCCGATTCAGGGTATAGATCAGCAGTTTCTGTGGGAGCGTAAGGGATGTGGCGTGAATTTGGATGCGTTTCCATGAGAACATCTCCTTTTTCCACAAAGTGATAGAAAAACAAATGTCTGGCACTCGGGTATTTGGGTTAAGTATACCTAAAAAAATTGCATAAGTCAATCTTTTTGCCAAGGTCACACCGCTTGCTGGCGCAAAAGACGGCGCATCACCTTGTTAGAAGCGGTTCGCGGTAATGCGTCTACGATAACGACATCGTGAACCCTGAACAACGGATTGAGATGCTCGGAAAGCGCGGCTTGGAACGTTGCGTGAAGCGCCTGTTTTGTGGGTGCTGCTTCTGATGCTGCCAGCACGGTGTAAATGACGAGTTGGCTCGGACCGCCATCTTTCGGTGAGATAGCGACCGCTGCTGTTTCTTGAATCCCATTAACGACGTTAAGCACCTCTTCAATTTCTGCAGAACTGACTTTGATGCCGCTCAAGTTCATCGTATCGTCAACGCGCCCCAGCACCCGGTATTTCGCGCCCGCGAGCCAAGGTTCGGTTTCAAAACCGTTGCCTAACCGCTCAATCGCATCACCGTGACGGCGTAGATTGGATTCGGGTGTCCCCGCGAAATAGACTTCATTGTGATCGGCGTTGAGCAGACTTGTGGAGAGACCCAGCGATGGCGAAACGATGAAAACTTCACCGTTGTCAGAGAGGTTTCCAGCGTCATCAAAGAGTAAGAAATTTAAACCGAGTGCTGGTGTTGTGAATGTCGAAGGTGCAGCGGGTTGAACACGCGTACCGGTAATATAACCGCCGCCAATCTCAGTGCCACCACAATACTCGATTACTGGCTTGTAGCCAGCAAGTGACATGAGGTAAAGCATCTCTTCAGGGTTAGAGCATTCACCCGTTGAACTGAACGCTCGGATCGCATGCCAGTTGAGTCCGTGCATGCAGCCTGTATTCTTCCACGCCCGCACAAGCGTCGGCACAACACCGAGCATACTGACTTTAGCGTTCTGCACAAAAACACCGAAGTTCCGACCTGTTGGTACGCCGTCATACAAGGCGATCGTAGCATTGTTGATGAGGCTTGCGTAGATGAGCCACGGTCCCATCATCCAACCGAGACTTGTGTACCATGCCAGCACATCCCCGGGGTGGATATCGTGGTGTAGGTAGGCATCTGCGGCGGCTTTAATCGGGGTGGTGTGTGTCCACGGAATTGCCTTCGGTTCGCCAGTGGTGCCGGAAGAGAAGAGGATATTGGTAGGTGCGTCAGGGTGGCATGGAACGGCGGCAAATGTCTCTGTATCGCTTAGAAAGTCTTGCCACGTCATATCGCCTTCGCGTCGGAGTTGTGCGATGGTTTCACCGCCTTCACACGAAAAAACGATTGCCTTCCGGGCATCTGCGGCAACCACTTTCTCATACAACGGCAGACGTTTCCCTACTCTGTTGATATAATCCTGTGTGAAGATGGCTTTTGCGTTACCGATACGGAGACGGGTGGCTATCTCCTCTGGCGCGAAACTATCGGCGATGCCAACAACGACACACCCCGCTTTGACAATCCCCAGATAGATGGCAACGGATTCAGCGTTCATCGGCATGTCAATTGCTACCGCGTCGCCTTGCTTTATACCAATATCCACAAGTCCGTTTGCGACTCGGTTGGTGAGGGATTCCAGTTCGGCATAGGTGAGCATTGATAGACTTTCATCGTTTTCTTGCTGTGTAACAATCGCGATGGCATCGTCAGGCGCATTAAAGCAGCTTTCGACAATATTAAGTTGAGCAAGTTGTGTGGAAATGCCTGTTGCGTCTTTTTGCACTTCGGTGTATGTTTCTGTTGCTTTAATGCCCAATGCATCAATCATCATCTGCCAAAATGTGTCGCGATTGGCGGCCGACCACGCGTGGAATTCGGGATAGGTTTTGATGTGTAACCCAGCCATTAGACGGGTAATATTGGCTTCGGTGATGTCTTCGTCCGTGGGAAACCAAGCAGGCGGTGGACCGTACTTTGCGCGGTCGAAATCCGCGTATACCGTCTCATAAAGCAATTGGTGGAGGGCAAACGGATGTTGTGGCGTGAGGATGTAGCGCGAAATTTCGTACCAGCAGGCTGTTGGCGACTGTGTTGGCAATATCCGATTAACGGCTTCGGTTATCTTTACTGCTTCCGTTTTTTCTAATCCGCAAGCGATGAGTTGTTCAACGGTCAGCATGAGACAGGTTTCCTCTTTTAGACGCTACGGGTAGTTTCAATGGAGGCATCAGTTTCCAGTTCAACAAATCTGTAGACCTGGCGTAAGGGGAGTTCCGCGCCGATTGAAACGAGTGGTAACACATCCTCAAGTGTACTGAATTCGGTAAGCACCCATTGTTTGCCTTGACGGAGATAGTGATCGACTTGAACCTGATTTTGTGAAATAAGGATGTATTCTTGAAGTGATTCTAATTGACGATAACGTATGAATTTTTCGCCTCGGTCATAGCCTGCAGTTGAATCAGAAAGTACTTCAATAATAACCTGCGGATTGATGAGCGTATCAAAAACGTCATCCTCAAAGCGGGGTTTATCACAGGTAATGGCAATATCCGGATAGAAGTAGGAAACGCCTGCGCTAATTCCAACGCGCATATCGCTGGCGTAGACTCTGCATCCTCGGTCTGCCAATTGATTGTAAAGGGCAGTTGACGTATTCATCGTGATAAGATTATGTGTATCACTTGCCCCCGACATCGCGATGATCCCGCCACTCAGGTATTCGCTTTTGAGAGTCGCCTTGCGTTCGGCAGCGATGTATTCCTCGGGGGTCAGATAGGTTCGGGCTGCAATAGATGACATGGGTATCTCCTCACTAAAGGGCTTAGGATACTACTATTCAGGTGCTAATGCCCGTAGCCGATTGACGACTTTTACGACCTCATCTGCGACAATATCAACCTCTTCAGCGGTGTTGTAGCGTCCCAAGCCGAAACGGACGGCCGTCAACGCCAGTTCATTCGGCACTCCCATTGCGACCAAGACGTGTGATGCCTTCACTGACTCTGAGTCACATGCAGACCCAGTTGATACCGCGGCAACGTGTTTAAGACCTGCCAAATGCGCGTGGCTCTGTACACCCGCAAAACAGAGATTGAGATTACCGGGTAGTCTATGTTCAGGATGCCCGTTGAGATGAATGTCACCTAAGTGTTCATTTAACCTCTGATGCAGTGCATCCCGTAAAGTTGCCACGCAGCTTTTTCCCGACGCCATGTGCTTTTTTGAAAGTTCACACGCTGCACCTAAACCGACAATCCCTGGAACATTCAACGTGCCCGGGCGAATCCCATCCTCTTGACCGCCTCCATAGAAAAGCGAATGGGGCTGAGAACAGCTCCGACGCATGTAAAGCGCGCCAATTCCCTTTGGACCGTAGATTTTGTGCGCTGTCAGAGATGCAAGATTTAAGCCGAGTATCTCCATATTTGAGGGCAGCTGCCCGATTCCCTGTACCGCGTCTGAATGGAAAAGCACGCCGTGTTTGGCAGCGATGGCGGCAACATCAGTGATCGGATTTATGGTGCCGACCTCGTTATTCGCATACATGAAACTCATCAGGATAGTCTTTGGCGTTATCGCGGTTTCAACATCATCAGGACTTACCCTCCCATACTTATCTACCGGCAGGTATGTAGTTTCAAACCCCTCTGCTGCCAAAACGTGACAAGTATCAAGAATTGCGTGATGTTCTGCTGTACTTGTGATAATGTGATTGCCCTTCTCTTTATAGGCGTAGACGATCCCTCTGATAGCAAGATTGTCCGATTCCGTCGCGCCGCTGGTGAAAATAATCTCTTCCGCTGAACAACCGAGTAAATCAGCGACTTGATGGCGTGCTTTTTCTACCGCGTCCTTCGCCGTAGCACCGAACGGATGTGTGCTGGCGGCGTTCCCGAAATGCGTCGTGAGGTAAGGCAGCATCGCTTCAAGCACCTCTGGGGCAATTGGGGTCGTGGCATGGTTATCCATGTAGATGATGTCAGACACGCTAATGTTCCTTGTGAGTAATTTCCAAATTGTTGGTGAGAAATCGCATAAAACAGGCGAGGTTAAAAACCTCGCCAACGTAGAAAATAGCGCAATTAAAGCCGTTCTCTGAACATGTCAATCATGCCGTCAGGTGGATCAAACGGCAATTCGACGACGGTGTTTGTCAGACCACTATAATAAATTCCCAAAAGCAGGTTGAATTCGGCGAGAGATTGCTTGAGATGCGTCGGATGCACTTTGCTTTCATCGTCGAGCCACTCAAACACTGCATCGGTGAGTCCGCCTTGTGCGATGACATCTTGTCCGCCGTAACTCATGGCACCACCTTCATAACCGCTACCGGGTAAGTTCCGTTCCCAACTCTCAAACCGCCAGTGGACGAACCCTGTTTCACCGAACACGCAGACGCGTTTGTGCCGGTTGTTTCCTGTATCGGGAAGTACGCGGGGTGCCATTTCGGGCCCGAATGCGACCGAGGTTTGTACGCCATTTGCGTAGGTTACGAGTGCCGTGGCGTTTGCGGGTGAAGGCTGTGCAGAATCGAGTTGTCCAGCACCGGAAATCTGTCCAAGGACCTTTGCGGGTCGCGAGTTATCAATATAAGAGGACACGAGTTGTAGGACGTGGGGGGCTTGGTCAACGGGCGGGTTACGTGCGCTCGCCTCAATAAATTTGATGGCACCGATTTTGCCTTCAGCGACATCCCGCTTGAGTGCAAGGTTCTCTGGATGGAAATTGAGTTGTGTGTTGACGACGAATTTGGTTTTAGTGCGTTCCGCCAATTCGGAGATTTGCCGCCAGTCTTCGCTTTCGACTGCGATCGGTTTTTCGACGATTGCTGCAGGCACACCGTGTTCAGATGCTTGATTCATCAGCGGGTAGCGGATACGTTCATTGCTGCCGCGCAGCACGGGTGCGGTAACGATGTGTAGCAGGTCTGGTTTTTCTTTAGAGAGCATTTCATCAAGATCGGTATAACGCGCATCAATCCCGAATTCGTCCCCGAAGTCGTTGAGCAGGTCTTCCTTCATATCACAGATAGCGGACAGTTTACCTTTTTTGACGTGTTCGTAGGCACGGGCATGCCCGCGGGCACGTCCACGACATCCCAAAATTGCACTTTTGTACATAATCTTTCTCCTTCTACTTTATGAATACAGATACTGCATTATATGTAGAGTGCGATTTTAAAGCAACGCTTTTCGTAGAATTCCACTTTAAAAGAAAAGTGAAAATGTGATATAATATTCTGAAAATCGGGACAGACAGGAGGAGGAAAAGATGCAACGTTACCTTTCTATTTTCATAATGTTCCTTGCAATTGTACTCCTTTCAGGATGCCAATCTCAGGTGCTGCAAATGCTGATCGAACCGCAGGAACTTTACAACTACGCCGTTACGGAAGGGGTCACCTGTACGGCACCGGAAATGATAGACGGTGATGTGAAGACAAGAGGCTACGCCGATGGACGGTGGATTCACCTAAACTTGCCTACGCAAAAGGCAATTCATCGGATTACCATCAACGGAACGAATATTATAAACGCCATGATATACGAAAAATTGGAAGGCGAAGGCCGTTGGCGTGCAATTATGCAGATTCAGAACAATGAAAGTCCGGTGATTAAAATGCGCATCAATGCTGTTGTGACAGATGCCATCCGCATCTACATCAGTGGCACCACCGATGATGAAAAGAAAGCCAGCCAGTATGATCCGAGGCGTGGCGAAGTCGTACCGCAAATAAAGTTAGGTAGACCCTTCATACATGAACTTGAGGTCTACGGATTTGTCTCAAAGGAAAAACAAGAATGAAACGTCTGATTTTTGAAGATATATACAGTTGGGGTGTCTTTAGTCCGGAGCGACAGATAGATTTTAACGGGCATTTGTGGGTGCGTCCTGACGGAAATATCCTCATAGACCCGGTTGCGATGTCCGAGGCTGACCGGGCACACCTGACAGCACTCGGCGGCGCGAAGTCGATTGTTCTAACGAATGCTGATCATGAACGTGAAGCCGCGATTTTTCAAGAGTGGACAGGTGCTGACGTGATTGTACATGAAGCCGATGCGGACGCGCTGAATATAACACCAGCGAGGACAGTGCAGGATCGCGAAGCGATTGTGCCGGGTTTACATGCCATCCATCTCAACCACGGGAAAAGCCCTGGCGAGATTGCGCTCTACTTCCCAGAAAAACAGACCGTCCTATTTGGGGATCTCGTGGTAGGTGAACCGATGGGTGCGTTGACTTTACTCTCCGATAGCAAACTGAGCGATCCACCTCAAGCCGCACTTGAACTGCGCAAAATCTTGGCACTCCGCTTCAACACGATTCTTGTCGGTGATGGACACTCGATCTTTAAAGATGCGCGCCAATACCTCGTTGATTGTTTGCAAGCGCGGCGGGATATTTATATTAACCGCATTCATATTGATCAGATAGAGTGGCAGTATAAAAACGCGCCACACCCTTACGATTTTGAGGATAAAGACATTGACCCGCTCATTGGTGGCAAGAATTTGGGGTATCGGATTATCCGCCTCCAACCCGATAAGATGAGTTTCCCGATGCATTTCCACAACTTCGGTGAGGAGATGTGCTATATCATGGAAGGGAGCTGCACGCTTAAAACGCCGCGAGGCGATGTCGAAGTCAGAGAGGGGGATTTCATCGCGTTTCCGCCCGGCACAGTCGGAGCACATAAGTTCGTGAACAACACCGATGCTCCGGTTGCGTTCCTTATTCTCGGTACAACCACGCCGCATGATGTCAGCGAGTATCCTGATTCCAATAAAGTATTACCTTATGTCGTTGGAAAGATTTACCGTAAAGACCCAAGCCTGAGTTATTGGGATGGCGAAGTTTAATTTCTTGTGCCAAGGGTGCGGTTTCGTAGATGGCCTGGTATTGCCTGCACATCTGTTTGACGGGTTTTACACACTTCTTTGAGAAAAAGGTAGCAGGACCTGAGTGTTCCCTCCTGCTACCTTCTCTGGTTAAAGTGTTGGATTTTGCTCAGGAGATGATGTTAATCATTGAGGCGGCAATTTTTTCAAGATAGATTCGGCGGCTTTCCTATAATCTTGTTTCTTCCCATGTCCGACGACCCACTGTAGAAACTCTCGCGCCATTGCTGCGTTGCCCCGATAGTAGTATATCAACCCGATGTAGAATCTTTGTTCCTCACTTTTCCCAAAACCTTGGGGCCAACCATTATAGTTGCTCAATGACCGAGTGAGGAACTCGTCATTCTCAGCATAGAACCTTTCGTTATTCAAAACGTAAGTCGTGCCATCCCACTCGTAGAGGCTCATCCATCCCGGAGCCGCCGCACCAGGGGTACCCTTGATATGTATGCTATCAGGAATCTTGATTTCATAGATACCATCGTTATCCAAGTCAACGTGTTCTATCGGTGCCTCTCTTCTGGTAGAACTATAGGCACTGCAGACTTCGGTGAACTCGCCGTTCTGGAAAGAAATGACAGCGACCCCTTCGGCATGGTCAACCCAGATGTCTAAAATCCCATCACCCGTCAGATCAACAAGGTCAAAAGAGACCCGCTTGAAACTCCAATCCTTACCGCTCCACCAAGGTTTCCGAAAGACGAAGGGGACACTCTGAACTTCAATCGTTTTCGTTGGGACATTCAAATCGTGAGTCGTCGCACCAAAAAGTGTAAATAACGCTTTCGTCTTGGGAAACCCGTCTATCTCGGTTTCAGGTTCAGTAATGAGGAGAAACGCTTGGCTCCATGCGCGCCATTCCTCTTTTGAATTAACCACCATCAGAACAATCGTCTCTTTTTCGGGGGTGTCATCAATATTTGCGACGGCTTTCTGCCGGGTGCCATAAGAGGCGCCTTCCGGTGGTGGGGTCGCCAAAAAGCGGTGATATTTTTGACCCTCAGGCTCATGCCGAACATCGTAGCCGTAATACTCAACCTCAGCAGTTTTTGTGAGTTTCTCTCGGGTCACCGTGTAGAGGCTGAAGACTTCCTTGAATTCCCCGTTCTCAAAAGAGATGAGCGCAACCCCATGGGCAGATTTCACCCACACGTCTAAAATGCCATCGTCTGTCACATCCGCGAGTCTAAGGGAAACATCAGTCGGTAGCTTGAGGTTTCCGGAGGGTGGACTGTGAAGTTCGATGACTTCCGCTGCTGGGACCTCCAACGGATGCGTCCCCGTGTCAAAAAGTTTGAATAAGGCTTTCTTTTCAATCTTCGATCCTTTCGTGTTCGCAATGAGGAGAAACGCTTGGATGTAGTTGTCGGATAATGCGCCATTGCTACGGAATGTGCGCGGTTTTGGACCCACAACGATTAGTACAATGTTCTCTTTTTCGGGCGTGTCATCAATATTTGCAGTGGCTATCACCCTGCCATGGTAAGAGAGTCCTTCGGGTGCGGGGGAAGGTAAAAAGCGGCAATATTCCTTGAGATAATTGAGGAAGTAGTAATAGCCATAATTGACCTGAGAAGTCGTCGTTTGGGGGGTATCCGCATTCACCACAAAAGCAGTGAGTATCAGTGAAATAGTAAGTCCAAGAAGTGGGATTTGAAAATATTGTTTCATGGGTGTTATCTCCGATTTGCCTCGTCTAATGTCAGGCACAGGGAAAGATAGGAAGGATGGAACCGTGGAAGGTGATTCGCCAGTCCCCCGTTCCTGCTATTCTTCTATTTGACCAAAAACGGGTGGGCGAATGGCAGTAAATTTCTTCCAGCCTTCGGGTATCCCTGAATAGGCGCGTCGTGCGTCCCTCCTACCCTAATTAAACCATACTTTTGGGGGGAATGCAAATATTTTGTCAGGGTGTATAAATATTTTGTCAAAAGTTTAGGTTAGATGGGTAGAAGGCGGGAGCGATGGAAGTCTGATAGGATCGCATTAGGATTTTTGGGAAGCAAAGGGACGCACGTAGCCTTGAAACCTAATGTTCCCTGACCGCTGACTACTATCCGATATTGTGTCATCTTCATTTTTTCTCGAACTCATGTTAGTTAGACATCTCTAATTTTTGATCTACGCATTCTTTGATTCTCTTTTGCTCGTGCATCTTCTCGTTCCGGATCAAGGATCGCATGCAGAGCAGCTTCTATCTCGCTACGTTTTGCTGCATATTCAGGCTTTGATGCCAAATCGTTGTCCTCCAACGGGTCCGTCGCGACGTTGAACAATTGCGGTTCGCTTCCGACGTAATAACACAGTTTGTAATCCTCACGCTTGAGCATGAAACCGGCGTTAAGCATCCCCATGTGATGGTACTCTGAAAAGACAGTGCGCGTTGTCGCGTCTGCTTGGTGTCGGGCTATTTCCAACAAACTATCTCCTGGTAAATCAGATGTCACTCCCAAACCAGCGATCTCCAGCAAAGTCGGCAAAACATCTACCAAGGAAACGTTCTGTGCCACGCGCCCGGTTTCACCGGAAGGCAGTCGTAGCATTAACGGCACTTTCACTGCGGGTTCGTAGAAACACTGTTTCTGCCAGTTCCCGTGGTGTCCTGCCATTTCGCCGTGATCGCTGGTATAGATGACAACTGTATCTTCCGCCAACGGAGATGTATCAATCGCCTCAAGTATCCGCCCAATCTGGGCATCAAGCGAAGAAACGAGTGCGTAATAGGCGGCTAATGCACAACGTACAACGGCTTCGGGTGGTGGGATGTCGTTCTGCCATGCCCAACGATGGTGTTGGATGATGGGGTGCTGGGATTCAAGCGGTTCGTTCCATGTAGCAGGTAGCTCAAGGGTATCTGGGTCGTACAGTGAATAAAATTCTGGTGGTGCAATCAGTGGAAAGTGTGGATGCATGAATCCGCAATAGAGCAGAAACGGTTTGTCGTCTGGCGAAGCTGCTTTTTCACGGAGGAAATCCACTGCCAAATCTGTAACGTTCTGGTCATATCTCGTGTGTTCGTGATCTCCCGGTCCGCATTCAGCGACGTGTGAGTTGGAGCCGCGACGCGCGTCCGAGGTGCGTCGTGGTGGACGACCAGTTGTGTGTCTCCACCGGGGTAGATCGTCAAGTAGGCGATGGGAGAAACCGAGAAGTCGATCAGTCCCATTGAAATGGGTCCGTCCGCACAGCACAGTCTCATAACCCACCTCCGTCAAATAATCGCCCCACGTTGGGTACTGCCGATCCGCAATCGCTCCCAAATCCCACGCGCCAATCTGATGCGGATAGCGTCCGGTGAGCATGAACAGGCGTGAGGGTGTACAGATTGGATAATTGCAGTAAGCGTTGTCGAATGTGTAACTCTGCTCGGCGAGGCGGTCAAGATGCGGTGTCTGAACAACCGGATGCCCGCTATTCCCCATCACAGCACCGGCGTGTTCATCTGAAAATAGGAAGACGATGTTCATAGATCTTGGGCTGGAGCCCTACCCCTTTTTCCGTTGGCTTGGATGTGAAAATATAGTATAATGTTATCACATTGTTGGTAAAAAATACAACCCGGGCCTGGGAATTTAACCAAAGTGAATAGCACGATGACATCTCGACCCAATATCGTACTCATTATGTGTGATCAGATGCGGTGGGATGCCGCTGGATTCGCTGGTAGTCCGGTCGTTCAAACACCCCATCTGGATCAGCTGGCGGCGAGCGGGGTCTGCTTTGAAAACGCTTACTGTGCGTCACCGGTCTGCTCACCGGCACGCGCAAGTTGGTTGACTGGACTCTATCCGCATGCCCACGGACAACTGCGGAATTATGGGACGAAAAGAATGGGCGAGTTTGGCGGTTACCTACCGCATGACCGCATCACTATCGCGGATGTCCTCAAATCTGCTGGCTATCGCTGTGGTATCGTGGGTCCATGGCATTTGGGAGACAACCATCGTCCACAACACGGATTTTCCGACTTTTGGTGTACCTATCGTTATCTTGGAGACTATCCGGACCCGCTGTTTGATTATTTTGAAACGGAAGGGGTTGAAAACCTATATCGCTCGAAGGCACCGGGAATGACGCAGTACGGAAACATCTTGGAATTTGGCACGATTACAGACCCGCGACAACAACGCACAACTTGGACAATCGACCGTTCACTCGAATTCATTCAGCGACAAGATGATGATGTTCCGTTCTTCCTGTTTGCGAGTATCAAGGACCCGCACCCTCGTATCCTCGTACCGCCGGACCTTCCGGCACGCTATCGAGAAGAAGAGATGCCATTACCTGCCTCATTGCGGGACCCGCTCAATGGAAAGCCTGAATTTCAAAAGCGAGGGAAATTTCGTATCCCTTCAACGGTCACTGACGCTGAATTCCGGCAAATGATGACTTACTATTACGCACTGATTACACACATCGACACCCAAGTCGGTCGCTTGCTGAATGCGCTTGAGGGAACGAATACAGTTGTCGCCTTTATGAGTGATCACGGGGAATTGCTCGGCGACCACGGCTTTACCGAGAAGTGTCTGATGTATGAAGGTTCGGTACGGGTGCCGTGCCTGCTTTCATGGCAGAACCATTTGCCGTCGGGTTTTCGCGCCACGACACCTCTGGCGGGTGTGGATCTGATGCCGACGTTGTTGAGTTTCGCGGGTCAGGCACCAGAAACGCCAATTGATGGGCGGTCCGTTGCAGAGGCGATTTTGAACGGACGACAACCGGAACCTCAACCGATCTTCGCTGAAATCGCCAGTCTCAATGCGATCTATCACAACGCCAACGAACCAGAAGAATTGGCAGCGCATGTCATGATTGTCGATGGTCCCTGGAAATATGTTCAGAACCGTTTCGATATTGATGAACTGTACGACCTCAAGACAGACCCGGGCGAAATGCGGAACGTTACTGATCGTCCAGAACACCAGAACCGTATTGCGCAGATGCAGCAGCAAATCAGCGAAATGATTCGCCGGACAGGTCCCGGTCCTTACGAATGGTGTTTGTAGCCACAGTCTTACCACGGGTTAGTTGCGTCCATCTCCCATTTGACGATATTTCTGACCGTAATCCGCCCGTCTTCGCAAAACAAGCGCACCTGTTTGCTATCGGGTCGCATCGGATAAACCCGCTGGACAATGCACAACTCAGCGTTGACAAATATTTCAATTACCGATCTGTCAACGAAAATATCAAGTTCAAGTACTTGATCACCTCCCAACGCAAACGGCACCGTTTGCTTGAACTCGCCAGATTTTAACACTTCACGCCCACAACGGTATGAAAGCGTCTTGTCGTTACTTGCATTTTCAAAATCGACAATAAAGGCTTGCTGCCCCGCATCGTAGCAAATTATCGTTTCCTCTTCAAGATCCGGCGAACAGAACAGTTTCAACCCAAATCGCTGCGCGGAATGCGGTTCTATGGTCAATTTTAGTTCCATACAGTCCGAAGCAAACCCTTCAACGGTAATTTCCTGTCCGACTTCTAAAAACAGATCTTCAGAGTGAAATGGATTGTATCTCAAGGATTGTAATTCCGAAGCAGGCGCAATATTTAGACGGTTATCCGATGTCGGTTTCAGGTGCCAAGGTAGTGTCATGATGCCGTGCCAACCATATTTGTCTGCATCGCGGGCATCAGCGATCCAGCCCCAAAAGAGGCGTCTGCCTTTATCGTCAACGAGCGTTTCGGGACCAGAGAGCATACTGCCGAGATGACTAAGTTGTCTGTTAATTTCTGGATGGAAAGTTTCATTCTCATAGTGCCCGATGTAATACTGGCATTTGTTGAAGGGATGATGCGTGTGCATCAGCAGCATGTGTTTCTCCCCAAAGCGGAAGAAGTCGGAGCAGGCGCAATCTTCAGTCTCTGCTGTCCACCTACGTGAAGATTTATAGAAGGGACCGACGTAGTTCCATTTCTTGAGGTCTTTCGATTTAAACAGACTGGTCGAATCACCTTCGTAGCCAGGGCGATGATTTTTATTACCGATTAAGGCGTAATAGGTGTCCCCGTCTTTCCAGCCGCTCGGATCGAAAATCACGCATTCGGGGAATTGGTCGGTATCAATTGGAATCACTGGATTTTCCGCCAACGGTGTCCAGTGTGAGAGTTCCGCATCGTGACATTGGTAGATACAGATCCCTCTTCTGGGCATATTGGTGATAATTGTTGGAGGTTCAACGCCTTCCATGATGTCGCCGCTATTGAAATAATCGCCCTTCTTTGCTTCAAGTGGCTCGTCAAGGTACGCCGTGTGATATTGCCAATGCAGCAGATCTCGACTCGAAATGTGTTGCCAACTCGAAAAGTCTCTCTCGTCGGGACCGTTTCTTATTTTCTGTAGGTAGCCGATATGATACCTACCGTTGAAAAAGACTGCGCCGTTGATGTCGTTCCAACGACCGTGTGGCGGCAAGAAATGATATTTCGGACGAAATTTATCAGCGATCATTTTTTCCCTGAGTTGATACGACTCCATTAAAAAATCATCATAAGTACGCATAGATCCCTTTATAGCGTTGTGTTACGTTGACGAACCTGTATTTGACGAAGTGTATTGTTTGATACCTTGGATACTTCACAGTATGCTTCCAGCGTGTTGATTGTTTCCCTGAGACGAGGATACAGCGTCTATTAGAAGAAGTCAAGAAAAAAGAGGAGAAGCCAATGAGAAGTCTGTTTTCTTGATATTTTGGGGAAAATTTGATATACTTTTCCAATGATTTCAGGGGCACGGTCAAGAGGGTTTTCTGCCTACACCTGCAATGACATTAGTTGGTTAAAACCCTTCCCACGAATTCCACTTACCTGTTGAGAGGAAAAATGAAACGACCTTCAAGAAGCATCTGGATCATCGTATGCCTTTGTACCACCGTCGCATCTGCTGAATGGTCACAATGGCGCGGACAAAACCGAGATGGTATCCTGACTCAATTTTCTGCACCAGCGGTGTGGCCGAAACAACTCAAAAAACTCTGGCACGTGGAGGTAGGGGGCGGAGATTCTTCGCCTATCGTCAACGGAAGGCGAGTTTATACACACACACGGCAGGGCGAAAACGAAGTCGTTACTGCGCTCGACCTCGAAACGGGTCAGGTACTTTGGCAGGATTCCTATGGGCCGGTGCTTTACATGTGGCCCTGGCATGGGGCGGAATCGCGTGGCCAAGGTCCATTTTCCACACCAGTGGTTCACGACGGAGTTGTCTATACCTTGGGGGTCACGCAAGCCCTCTCCGCATTTGACGCTGAAACGGGTCAGCTTCTTTGGCGCGAAGATTACAAGAAACACCTCGGTTTTGGGAGTTCGACATCGCCAATTGTAGAGGGGGGTTACTGCATCGTTCATGTAGGTGAACCAAAGAACGGTGCATTGACTGCGTTTGAGACACGGACAGGTGATGTCGCATGGCAGTGGACTGAAGATGGTCCATCCTACGCATCGCCAATCTGTGTTGAGTTTGAAGGGACAAAACAACTCATCGCACTGACCCGAAAATACTGCATTGGCATCTCACCGACCACTGGCAAACTCTTTTGGAAAACACCTTTTGAGCAAGTGTGGGATGAGACCATCCCCACTCCAGTTCGTTATGAAGATACACTTTTGCTTTCAGCCGCAGAGATGGGGACGCGTGCGATCCGTGTCTGTAAAGACGGTGATGAATGGGCAACCGAACTGGTTTGGCACAACCCGAAAATTCACATGTACACTGCATCGTTTGTTTTGAATGGTGACCTATTGTATGGATTTTCTATGCAGCGCAAAGGGCAATTCTTCTGCCTTGACCCGCGCACTGGGGAGGTCCTTTGGACAAGCGAGGGTCGGCAAGGCGAATCTGCATCGATTATCAGTGCGGGTGAGGTTTTGTTCTGTTTAACAGGTGATGCGGAACTGATTCTCATCAAGCCAAGTCCCCAAACGTTTGAGCCGATCGCTCAGTATTCAATTGCGGATAGCACAACTTGGGCGCATCCCGTCATTTTGGATAATCGCATGCTGATCAAAGACGCTTCACATCTCACGCTCTGGAGTCTGGAAGGGTTGGATCCGGCGGATGCCAAACCGGAACAGATTACAACCGTTGCACCACCGGAACAACCGAGTGCGATGCGGCTTGAAACCATCGTTTGGGAGAAGGATGAAGCAGAGATGGTGCTTATTCCTGCGGGTGAGTTTCAGATGGGCAGCAATACTGGTGATCCGGATGAAAAGCCCGTCCACACCATTTACCTTGACGCTTTCTACATCGATAAATACGAAGTGACCATCGCCCAATACAAACAGTTCATCTTAGCCACAGGACACCCGGAACCGACAAAGTTTTGGAATGATCCACAATATAATCAACCCAACCAACCAGTCGTCGGAGTGACGTGGTATGATGCGATGGCGTATGCAGAATGGGCAGGAAAACGGTTACCTACTGAAGCGGAATGGGAGAAAGCGGCACGTGGGAGTTTGGTTGGGAAGAAATATCCGTGGGGCGACGCGGCACCGGAAGATGATGAACAGCACCGTGCAAACTACGATTTTCTGGGACACACGGATGGAAAAACGACGTTCCCCGTTGGCAGTTTTCCACCCAATGGCTATGGTCTTTACGACATGGCGGGTAACGCTTGGGAGTGGTGTCTTGATGAATATCAGCAGAATTTCTACGCTTCCAGCCCGCGAGAGAATCCGTTAGCGGGTAAGTTGTTAGCGGACGATAAAGCGATAGCATCGGTGCGTGTGATACGCGGTGGGGGTTGGGAAAACTATGATAATCTCATCCGCGTCAGTAACCGCAACAGAGAGGATCCAACCTACCATCAAGGGTTTCGGTGTGTGGTGCCACATTCTCGTTGACTGGGGTTATACAATGGGTCCCAGATAGGAATTCGTCATTTCGGCGAAAGCCGAATTCCCTCCTTTTTCTTCATCTGTGTCCTTCCTAATTTGGAGAATAAGCGGGCGGCTTTGCACCCTACAACCTCTTATCCGCGTTTATCCGTGTTATCTTCGTTATTCGCGGTTCTAACAATTTCTACCGCATAACTTCTGTCAATCCAGCAAGATGCGATAGCCGGTTTGAACGCCGGTTATCATCCCAACAATTGACCAGAGTCCGGCGCATGTCATCTCACCGAGAATCAATCCAAGAAACAGCGGGCGTGCCTCTCTATATGCCCTGAGCCCTCCGTATTTGACAATGCCATATTTCAGAAGGTAACCGAGTAGGATAGAGAACCATAACTTAAACGATGCCCAGGAACTTAGCATCGTGTATCCAATCGGGTGAATCGGCCACCACACAAAGACTTTTCGCATCCACATCAATCCGATCGTAAATGCACTGCCGAAAAGCGTAAAACCGGTATTCGTCCAATCCGTGCCCATCGGAGGACTGGTAAGGATAGCACTCAACCAGCGCACCCCGCCGCTACCGCCCGTATGCACGTATAACGCGCCGTGTTGATGGCTTACTTTCAGCACGGAATAATATGAGACAAACAGCCCCAGCACCATCGCCAATCCCATCCCTATGAGAAGTTTGCGGCGGTTGGCTCTAACCGCATCTGCCGCCTTTAGCCCGTTCATCACATTCGGCATCATGAACTCCCTCAGATGTGATGTTAAAGCGGTAGGTTGCATGAACAGCCATGTTATCGTTGAGGGTGTCATGTGTGACGTTCCAAGTGTTGTGAGGAAGAAACTTTGCGGTGAAAATGAGGGATTGATAAAAGGGATACCACCGTTGATAATCTGCCATGTCAAGGCGATAAACACGCCAACTGAGAAAATCACGAAGAGCACCGCAAATCCGAGAGACATTCCCATCAGGTGGCTTAAGTATATTAAGAGGGACACACCGCCGAGCAGTCCAAAAACTGTCAGCCAAGCAGGCATCGGTTCGTTCTGGGCATCAGATTGAGGATGTCTGTGTCCAAAGCCGCTCAAAAACAGCTGCTTGATGTGTGCCCTTGCTTTGAAGAGTGCGAAAACCCCAAGCGTCAGACACGCACCCGCTTCCTGCGCGGCACTGAACGAATACGCCGTCCATTTTACACCTGGCCCCTTTGTTATTAGAAAACCGAGCATACTCCCAATGAGACATTGTAGTTTGAAAAACACGAAGAAAAACCAGAGACTGAATGCGACCTCAAGTGTGAGAAGATAGCTAAATCCGACCATGGACATCAACACGACGATCTGAAAAGGTCTCAAGGCACTGAACGGTCTACCGACGAGAAATGGGTCGAGCCAAAACCGGATGGGGATATGTGGTAGGGTGGGGAAATACGCATGAAGCCCATTCAGGGTGTGAATAAACGCCGGTATAGCGAAGCCGATCCACATTTTTCTGCTTTTGAAAAATGAATTGACCACGCCTGACTGATGAATAGAGATCTCTACAGGCAGTTGAACAAGTGGAAACGTGCATTTTTCATATTCGATCCACTGTTTTCGGAGGACTACAGCGAGGCAGACCATAACGAAATAGGCAGTTAAAACATACAACGCCCACACGGAGAGCGGTTTTAACCATGCGCCCCAGGGGGTTCGCTCGCCAACGGATAAGCCTTCATAGAAAGAGACGATCGCGCCCTCATTTCGCACGACACGCCATTCAGGGATATATTGAAAGAAGAGTGATCTCCACTCGTTCTCTGGTGTGGCAAAATAGTTATAAGCCGCGAAAGCGGATAACGCGTCTCGCATCATTCCCGATGACGGGATACCCGCGACAGCAATCATAATGCACCAGATAACAATGAGTTCTTGGGAGGAAAGTGCGAGTTTAGGATGCAGGAACCTTAGGACGGAATTAACAACCAATGCCAAGACGGTCAGGACAAAAAATGGGGCAAGCGGAAAATGGCCACCCGCCAGAAAGGTGTTACGAATAACAAAGTCGTTATAAGGCGCGATCAAACATTCTAAGACAGCCAAAGTGAGCCCGATAACCAACGCCCTTTTTGACCACTTGATTGGATGTTGAGTTTGTGCGGAAAGCACATTACCCTCGTCCCCGGCTGGATGATATTCCGTGCCGCTATTTTTGCCCATTTTTTGTCTATTTAGGGATTTTAAACCTTACTTTAAAACCTTTATCTTTCCCCATGCGATAGCGAGTTTCTTTTGCGGACTGACAGCAAATCCTTTCGCATCAAAGTTCCGTTCGATTTCATCCTCTGTCAGCGCGCGATCATAGATACCCACCTCGTCAATCAACCCTTCAAAGTATCTTCGAGTGGCTTCGCCGATCCGGACAGAGGCACCGATATACATACGAGATTCTGTGGTAATATCTGTGCCTTCAGTCTCTCCTTCCTCAGCGTCGAATTTACCGTCAATATAGAGGCGAGTCGCATCCGATCTATCTGAAACAAACAGCACATGATGCCATTTTCCATCGACCACTTCCTTGGCTGAATTAAGGACGAGTTTCGGACCAGCACCAGCTTCGTTTGCAATCGTCACATTCACTTGAGTCGTAATAATTTTCCAGAGGATCCTTGCATTGTTACCACCATCTCCCTTGCTAATAATCGTAGACTGTGCTCCGTCCAGTTCTGGTGGTTTGTCAACTTTTATCCACGCCATCATTGAGAAATCTATGTCTTCGCCAAAATCGAGACTACCGTTAGCGGGAGAACCAATATCAATAGCGTCTGGATTCCCACCAAATTTGAACGCTCCACCGAATTTGCCTGCGACCTGTTTAGGCGCGCCTAAAATCGTTCCGTCATTACCTCCCACAAGATCTATAACGGTATTGCCTTTAACATCTTCAACATCAAAACTCCAGTAACTAACCAGTCCGTCTCTAACGACCTGACTCCCAGCGGGATTCGTCTGCAGAACCAAGATCACCAGAACCAATGTCAAAATTATTTTTCTGTTCATCCAATCTGTCCTCCCTTGCGTTATAGAAGTCTCGTGCAATCACGTTGTTATACTGAGTAGCATTATATGGTAATACACAGAAAAGTGCAATACGAAACACCTTCGCTGCAGCGGCATTCAGTTTTCAGCCATCAGCCGTCAGCAAGGCACCCCACTTCTACAAGTATCAGGGTTAGAAACCCATACCACAAGGACATCGGGCGACTTGGGCACTTAATGCCAAAGACTTTACACACCCAATGAAACTTGATTATTGACAAAGCCGGAAAGGTGTGTGATAATAATGCTATTGAATCAGGCGTATAAATAGGGTTCCAGAATTCCAAATCCGTATTGACCATCCACCCATAACAGGAGGGACAAATGGATAACGAACTCATGACGAATGAAGAGAATTATGCTTTTGATGTGGCAGGCTATCTACACATTCCGGGTGTTCTCAGTCAAGAAGAGGTATCGGCACTCAATGAGGCATTGGATGCAGTTGGAGAGAGTGAAACGTTGTTAGGTGGGGCGAGTCCGCACCGCGAATTATTCCGCGACCTACTGGTACATCCGACATTGGTGTGGTATTTGAACCAGATTGTGGGACACGGCTTCCGCCTCGATCAAGCTCCTCAATTGTTGGGGCAGCAAGAAGGTGAAGCAGGCACAACACTCGTCGGTGGTGATGAACCGAGAAATCCGTCCTTGGCATATCGCCAACAAAACGGTCAAAGGCGTTGTCAAGGTGTAAAAGCAGTTTGGGCATTGGACGATGTCGCAGAAGACGACGGTGGATTTGTCGTTGTTCAGGCAAGCCACAAGAGCAATGTCGAAACGCCGCACGACTTGGCAACCGGTGTTGATGATATGGGGTTGGTGATACAACCCGCACTCAAGGCAGGCGATCTATTTTTGGTCGCGGTGCCCACGCTCCAAGGCGTTCGCCCGTGGAAAAGCGAGCCGAAAAGATTGTTGAGCTATTGGTATGCCGCGCGCGCAGCGATTCAGTCTAATCCAGTTGGACCTTACTCGGAAACCGAATCTTTGCCGGGATGGACGGAGGAAGCAACACCTGCGCAAAAGGCGGTCATGTATACCCCTGGGTATAAGGGTTCAAGCCCACCACCGGTGGTGAATACGGATGGTGAAAAGACGTGGGTGGCGGAAGACTCCTCGGTCATTCATCCATCAATTTACACCCGCGATCCAGATTCTGGAATTGATGAGAAAGAGTTTTATTTTTGGGATCTGAACGGGTATCTGGTGGTGCGTGGCTTGATGGACGAACAGTGGTTGGCAGAAGCCAATGAAGCAGTGGATAAATTCCAAGATCGCATCGTCGTAGGCGAGGAATTAGCTCGCGGGTCGATAAGTCAGGCTGGCACAGGGCGACCGCTCCTGCCGGGTTTGTTAGACCTACCTGACCCCTATAACGCCCCATTTCGACGCATGATTGCACATCCTGAGGTCGTGCAGCGAATGAATTGGATGGGCGGCAGCGGCTATCGCATGGGGGGCGCGACCGTATTCTGTGCCGTTCAAGGCACATCGGGGCACTCGCTGCACGATGGAAATGAGCCGATGACCCCATCACGCGGTTATGCTTTTAAGAACGGACGCAGTTATGCTGAGACCGTCACGATTACATGGCAATTGCGCGATGTTGAGCCAGGACTGGGCGGCTTTGCGTGTGTACCCGGTTCTCACAAGACGCAGTACTCCATGCCACGCGGCATCCGGACGTGTGATGATACCATGGGTTTGGTAGTCCAACCGGTTATGAAAGCCGGGGACGTCCTCTTCTTTATGGACGGTGGATGCACACACGGTGCCTTAGCATGGAAGAATCCGATCCCCAGACGTGGGGTATTGATTAAGTATCAATCGAAAAATGTCAATTGGGGCGGTGGTGTGATTGATCCGAAAGACCGGTGGGGCGATATGGTCGAAGATATGACCGAGGCACAATTCGCTGTGATGCGAGGTCCCGAGCGCGACGGTCGCCACCGGACTGTACCGCGCCTGGTTGTGGAAGACGGTCAGGTGTTCGTTTCGTATGATGCTGAAGGCGATAGTTATGCATCAAAGCATCGCCGCAAACCGGGTGAAAAGCGCGAATAATCGGAAAAGGATATCGTATGAGACACAATGAGGTGCGATGGGAACGGATGTTTCCCGATGAATTAGAAGCAGCGTTTGAGGCGTGTCCGATGGTGTATCTACCTTATGGGTTGTGCGAACCACACGGTTGGCACAACTCAGTAGGGATGGATGCGATTCGGGCACACGAATGCTCGTGTCAGGCGGCGCAAGCACATGGTGGGATTGTCGCCCCGCCGTTTTACTGGCATTGCCATGAGATCGGCGGCTACGGTTCATGGGGACACAACCAAATCAACCAAGAGCGACCGTGGCTAACAGCGATCCCGCCTTGGCTGTTTTTGAAGAATATCTGCTATCACATTCGAGCGGTCGATGCACTCGGCTTTCACGGTGCGATCCTGTTTTCGGGGCATTCGGGTCCGCATCGGTTAGACGTACCGGTGGTGATTGAAATCATGCAGGCACACGTCGGGGTTCGGATGTATTCGACGATGAGCATCGGCGCGGATATTGAGCGTTTTGAGGACGGTAAAGGATTGGGTGGACACGCCGGACGCGGTGAAACGTCTGTGCTCTGGGCGGTGGCACCAGATTGTGTGGATATGTCGCGGATGCCGACGGATGATGCCCGCGCCCCTGATTTCGCAATGGGGTCTTTCAACGAATCTTCGAGTCGTCAAGTCGGTGAACAGATGGTGGCAGATATTGTGGCGCATTTCGGTGAAAAGACGAAGGAGTTGTTAGCCGCATACAAAGCGGAAGTGTCGAATCACACACCACTGACGTTTGATGATATGGAGGGGATTTGGGAAGACGAGATCCGACCGAAGTTGGCTGAGTTTGCTTCCTTGCAGCCTCCCGATCCAGCACCACCTTCCGATTCTCGGTGGTATCCGAACGCACAGGTCCCTAAGAAAGGACGGATACTTTAATACATTCCGTCGCTAAAGCAGCCGGAGTCTGTCAATATGCAATTTAAGCATCTCGGTCAATCAGAACCTGTAAAGAAAATAGTCATTTGGGCACTATCAATCTTATTCCTATTTTTCGGGTTTCTTTTTAACGTATGGCATGTTGCTGAACAGGAGTGGTTTAATGGTCATCAGCGAGATACTGAAAGTCTTGTGATTGGAAGGATGGTCAAATCTCGCCAAGATGGCATCTTCTCAGCAGGTGGACTGAACGGGGCAGGAATAACGAATAATGTTCAGCAGGACTGGATATCTTCAAATCAGATTGACAATCAATATGCCGCCTATCTTAACAGAGGCTCCTTTGATGAATTCTCGACGTACATGTCCCAACCTGGTGGGCAAGGCATAGCTTTCAGCCTACTGGATAGACTCCTTCCCCTATCGCCTCAAATCAAGCTGTGGTCATTCTATGTGCTAACAGCACTCCTCTCAGCAATCGCATTGACGGCGATTATAGGTTGGTTCTATGAAGAGTTCGGTGGATGGGTCGCGATATTTGTTATCGGTTCGGCTGTGCTCTCGCAATGGTTGACAGTCTTTGGTAAAAATCTTTGGTGGAGCCTTTGGGCATTCTACCTGCCGATGATTGTGGTCATGTATTTCCTTAAACGTCACAGAGTCCCAGAGAACCGCCAGTTCATCAGGTTTGGAATCCTGATCTTCATTACGGTTTCCATTAAGTGTTTCATCAATGGCTATGAGTATATTACAACCACTCTGGTAATGATGATGGTGCCGTTGGTCTATTATGTCATCTTCGACAAGTGGAGCCGCCACCAGTGCATGAAATGGACGCTTGCAGCTGGACTTGGCTCAGGTGCAGCCATTTTTTTTAGTCTCATCATGTTATGTTTCCAGATCGGTGCTGCGAAGGATGGGTTCATGGACGGCGTTGAACATGTGATCTGGTCTTTTGGCAAGCGCACGTATGGAGAAGCGGAGGATTTTCCACCGGTATATGCTGCCAGCCTGAACGCGAGTACGTTAAGTGTGGTCATTACCTACATGAACGGTATTTTCTTCGATCTCAACAACTATCTATCCATCAAGAACGCCTTCGTCTCTAACTTCCTACTGAAAATCCGTTATTACTACCTGATAATTCTCCTCACAGCGATGTCCGCGCTGCTGTTGTGGCGTAGTCATGCAGACCGACGACACTATTATATTCCTTTAATCTGTGCAACATGGTTCTCAATCCTGGCACCTTTATCGTGGTTTATAATCTTCAAGGCACACTCATACATCCATATACACATGAGTTTTCTTCTCTGGCAGATGCCGTTTACGCTCTTTGGGTTTGCCGTGTTCGGTGCTGCTGTTATACCGTGGAGGAAAGGAAACAGGCAAAGGTCAGGACTGTAGGTTGGGTTGAACGGAACTCAGAAGACTGATGTGTTTCCCAAATACCTCCCAAAGCCAGCCTGTCGTCGTCTGTAATCAAAAACGTAGTGAAACCCAACTTCATACCGTCAGCGTCTCGGTAGCCACAAAAATGTTGGGTTTCACTCGGTTTTTGTTCGACAGAACACCTATGGAACAGGTTGATTCCTCTATTGTTTTTCAGGCTTTGGTGGCCTCCGTTCAACCCAACCTACGATATTATGAGTTTTTTCTAAAATTGACACCTATGGTGCGGTTAGGAAAACGAACCTACTATACAGAAACACAGAACACTACGCTATGTTAACTACACAACTGAAATATCTCGGTCAACCAGAACGTATAAGGAAAGTCGGAATTTGGGTTGTGTCAATCTTGCTGCTATTTTTCGGGTTTCACACCAACTTTTGGCGTGTGGCTGAACAGCAATGGTTCAAAAATCATCAACGCGGCACTGAAAGCCTTATCATCGGAAGAATGGTCAAATCTCGTCAAGACGGCATCTTCTCTGCAGGCGGATTAACAGGATCAGGAACGCAAAAGCAAGCCCAAGGCGATTGGATCAATTCAGACTGGATTGTCGAGCAATATGCTGCTTATCAGAATACGGGAGCCTTTCCTAATTACTGGATCTACATGTCACAACCGGGTGGACAAGGCATAATTTTCAGCTTACTTGACAAACTTATTCCGCTATCGCCGAAAATCAAGTTAGAGTTGTTCTATGTGTTGACGGCTTTACTGTCGGCAATCGCACTGACATACATCATAGGTTGGTTCTACGAAGAATTCGGTTTATTGGCATCTACATTCGTCTTGGGTTCAGCAGTGCTCTCCTATTGGTTGACAGGTTTTGGTAAAAACCTTTGGTGGTGTCTATGGGCTTTCTACCTACCGATGATCGCTGTTCTGTCTTTCCTTAAACGTCATCGCGTCGCAGAGAACCGTCAGTTTATCAGATTTGGAATTTTGACCTTCATCGTGGTTTCCATTAAGTGTTTCATCAACGGTTACGAGTACATCACAACTACACTTGTAATGATGATGACCCCGTGTATCTATTATGCGGTTCTCAATAAGTGGGACAGGCAGCACTGCTTGAAATGGACGCTTGCTGTCATAACCGGTTCAGGCGTTGCAATTTTTCTAAGTCTTATCATGTTATGTTTCCAGATCGGCACTGTGAAAGAGGGATTTATGGACGGTGTTGTGCATGTGATCTATTCTATTGGAAGGCGCACGTATGGGGAAGCAGAAGACTTCCCCAAAAAATACGCTGCCAGTCTTCGAGCAGGCACGATGGATGTGGTCATTACCTACCTGTCCGGTGTTTTCCTTGATCTCAATAACTATCTATCCATCAAGAACGCCTTCGTCTCTAACTTCCTATTGAAAATCCGCTATTATTATCTGATAATTCTCTTTATAGTGATGTCGGCACTACTATTTTGGCGTAGCAATAACGCGGCGCCAGTAGAGCGACAGCAACATTTCATCGCTTTAATCTCGGCAACATGGTTCTCAATTCTGGCACCCTTATCGTGGTTCATCATCTTCAAGGCACACTCATACGTCCATACACACATGAGTTTTCTTTTGTGGCAGATGCCGTTTACGCTCTTCGGCTTTGCCGTGTTTGGTGCTACCGTGATAGCATGGATAAAAGGAAACAAACGAAAAAATAACATGGAGGCTGCATGAGCATTAATCGATTGGATCAATGGATTGGCAGAAACCGATTGCGTCCCGACGAAATAGATAGCAACCGCTTTCTAAAAGCCGCCAGTCTCTTCGCGGATACAGCGATACAATACGGGAGAGATAGATACAGTGGCAAGAATATGCCGCTCTTTACCGACTGCCTCCACACCGAGCATTTAAAGGCATCCAGATCCATGACCTCTCACCGCACAGGCACCGAGCCGAAACCGACGGTCTGGAGTTTCTTCCAAAATCAGCAGAACCTGATGCGATTGCTCGCCTCTTTAAGTCAGTTCACTGGGGATTCTAAATATGTCCGCGCTGCCGGAGAAGCCGCTGAATACATGTTCAACAACTACTGGTATCCAGAGAGTGGCGTTCTGCATTGGGGTGGACACGGCTATGTGGATTTGGTGACCGGCAATCGGTACGGCATGAAGGGTGTTGTCCACGAAATAGAGGATGTATATCCCTATTGGGAATTGCTGAGAGATGTAAACCCTGACCGGGGCGAGGGGCTGATGAAAGGTATTTGGGAAGCGAATATCAAGGATTGGGATGCCTTACACTACAATCGACACGGTGACTTCAAGAAACAGGTCGATCATGCCAATACCTGGAACAGACCTTGGAACGGATACAAAGCCCCCGAAATCAGTGGCGATCTCTCGTTTATCAGTGTCGCACTGGATATGGCTTACGCTGCATATAGCTTGGGCTACCAAAAACAGGAGGAGGCACCGCGGATGTGGGCGGAACGCCTCTTAAATCTGATTATACAGCAGCGGGATCCAGAGACTGGTATCTGGCCGAATTTGGTGCATCCGCAAAGTGGCAAACGCGGGCTTAATGTGTTCGGCAGAAAATATCCGCAGGCGACCGAACCGAGGGTCTATGTCGGCAATCAGTTGAACCACACGATTACCCAGATGATGGGCATGCTGACAATCGTAGAAAATGCCCAAAAGTATGGACGCATCGGCGAAATGGCGCACATCAAAGCGACGGTTGCGCAACACATCATCGGTTTTTTAGATGCCTCCTATGACCGAAAAAATAACACGTTGAAAAGCATCGTTATTGATGGGACGGATCTCACAGGTTTTCGGATACAGGGACCTTTCAGAGATGCGAAGTTATACTTTGGGGCAAAAGAAGGCGGTGCTTTTCTGCCGCAAAACATCACACCGCTCTTTACCGCCGTTTGTGCCCGTGGGTATCGGGTTTCCGAAGGCAGAAGCGAGTTCAGAGACTATCTATGTACGATGTTTAAAGCCTTTGGGATCGGAGACATCGGTGCCGATAAGAACGCTCCACCCTCGTTGAATTTTGGGACAACTGCCTTGGAACCCGCTTATATCTTCGCGCTGGTGGATATGTATCGGATGGAACCGAAGGCAGAATTTCTGGCGATGGCGGAGCGGATAGGGGACAACCTGCTGCAAGGTAGACAACACGCCGATAGCGGTCTTTTTACGCTTGAAGATGACTTTATCCTCCACAGCAAGGTTATGGATAAACCAGAACTACAAGAGGGGCATGAAGGAAAAAGTGTGGCTGAACTTCTGCAGGATACCCATAGAACCGCAAACCTCGATGCGATGGAGCCGCTGGCACTGCTCAGTATCTACGCTGCACAAACCGGACAGTACAACATCATGCCCGAATGGACAGCCGGTGGACTTTACCTCAAGGTGAGCAGCGTTGGCCATATTGTTAGCAAAGAGATGCAGCTCTGGTTTGATAAGCCAGCACTCAAGCAATTTTATAAGGACAGCAATATCAATTGCATCTGGTCTATTGACGAAGACTGAACTAAACAGGACTTACGCAAACTGAGTAACTATCGGACATTTGGACACAAAAAATCGGTATTTTCTATATTTTTAAGAAACACCCCAGCAAAAACACCCCCTAAATCCCCCTCATCAGAGGGACTTTAAGATGTAGTGAGTAAGTCCTACTCCATTTAAATTCTGCCGACAAAATATTACCCACCCCTAAAGCATTACGCACCTTTCAAGCACAGTTAACAATTTTTATCAACAGAATTTGCTTTTCCCTGAAAATTTCGTATAATTTATAGTTACAGATAGGCTTTTTATTTTTTTAATTTGAAAATTATTCAAATAAGACTTATTATAACTATAGGATTATTTATAGCGAATTATGGTAAACCGGTGGCAGTCAATGGTCTTCACAGCCGTGTCCTTATACAGAAGTAACCTCTACTTTAGTTGAAAAAACCGATCAATTTTGCTGATTAACACATATAGGAGCTTGATAATGAAAACAACTTTAATTTTTCGTTTATTTCTATTGACAGTTTCACTTTTCACTGTTCTGCCGCATACTGCTACGGCAGACATTACGAAATGGAGTTTACCAGAAGGTGCTGTGGCGCGCCTCGGCAAAGGCAGGATAAACGATGTAACATATTCTCCCGATGGCAGGCTGCTTGCTGTTGCGAGCTCTATCGGCATTTGGTTGTACGATGCACACAGTGGGCAAGAACTTAACCTGATCACAGGGCATACGAGTTGGGTCTGGAGTGTAGTTTTCAGTCCAGATGGTCAGACAATAGCAACAGGTGGTAATGATAACACTGTCCGTCTGTGGGATGTCCAAAGTGGCGTTGAAAAACGGCGACTCACAGGACATGTGGGTTCGGTCTATAGCGTGAGTTTTAGTCCGGATGGTAGGACGATAGCGAGTAGCAGTCGGGATCAAACTATTCGTTTGTGGGATGTCCAAAGTGGTGTTGAAAAACGGCGACTCACAGGACATACGTTTTTGGTCCGTAGCGTGAGTTTTAGTCCGGATGGTAGGACGATAGCGAGTAGCAGTCGGGATCAAACTATTCGTTTGTGGGATGTCCAAAGTGGTGTTGAAAAACGGCGACTCACAGGGCATACGGATACGGTCTATAGTGTAGTTTTCAGTCCAGATGGTCAGACGCTGGCAAGTGGCAGTTGGGATGAGACTGTCCGTTTGTGGGATGTCCAAAGTGGTGTTGAAAAGCAGCGGCTCATTGGGCATACGGATGAGGTCTGGAGTGTAGTTTTCAGTCCAGATGGTCAGACGCTGGCAAGTGGCAGTTGGGATGGCACTGTCCGTTTGTGGGATGTAGAGACAAGTGATGAAAAACGGCGGCTCATAGGACATACGCATTCGATCAGTAGTATTGCTTTCAGTCCGGATGGTCAGATGCTGGCAAGTGGCAGTTGGGATGGCACTGTCCGTTTGTGGAATATTGGGACCGGTATTGAAAAGCATCAACTCACAGGACATGCGGATTGGGTCAATAGCGTAGTTTTCAGTCCGGATGGTCAGACGCTGGCAAGTGGCAGTTGGGATGAGACTGTCCGTTTGTGGGATGTCCAAAGTGGTGTTGAAAAACGGCGACTCATAGGACATACGGATGGGGTCAATAGCGTAGTTTTCAGTCCGGATGGTCAGACGCTGGCAAGTGGCAGTTCGGATGAGACTGTCCGTTTGTGGGATGTCCAAAGTGGTGTTGAAAAACGGCAGTTTACAGGACATACGGATGGGGTCAATAGCGTAGTTTTCAGTCCGGATGGTCAGACGCTGGCAAGTGGCGGTTATGATAACACCCTCCGTTTATGGGATGTCCAAAGTGGTGTTGAAAAACGGCAGTTTACAGGACATACGGATGGGGTCAATAGCGTAGTTTTCAGTCCGGATGGTCAGACGCTGGCAAGTGGCAGTTCAAATGGCACTGTGCTGTTATGGCGTGTTATGCCAACAGAACCTACAGAAGCACCAACCACCGATGCTACGATTAACATCTCACCCGCCTCGGTGGCATCCCCTGCTATTGGGGAGCAGTTAGAATTCAGTCTGAACATTATAGACGGTGAAGCAGTTGCAGGTTATCAGGCAACTGTCCAGTTTGATGATACTGCTCTCCGCTATATCTCAAGTACTAATGGTGATTTTCTGCCTGCTGGGGCGTTCTTTGTGGAGCCGAAAGTGGAAAGCAATCTCATAAAACTCAACGCAGCGTCTCTCGCTGGGGAAAATAATGGAGACGGAACCCTCGCCACACTCACCTTTGAAGTCATCGCTATGAAGGCATCCACCTTGACGTTATCTGATGTGCTGCTTACCGACAATGCGGGGAAAATTTTTGTTCCTCACTTGGAAAAGGCTGAGATAACTGAATCAACCGGACTCAAAGGGGATGTGAACGGTGATGGGATTGTTAACATCGCGGATTTAGTGTTAGTTGCTTCAAATCTCGGCGAGACAGGACAGAATGCTGCGGATGTCAATGGTGATGGGACTGTCAACATCGCGGATCTCGTCTTGGTTGCTGGCGCATTAGGCAATAGTGCCGCCGCACCTTCCTTACATCCCCAAGTTTTAGAAATGCTCACGGCTACAGAGGTCGAACAGTGGTTATCTATTGCACAACAATTGAACCTCACGGATACAACGTCCCAACGCGGTATCCTATTCTTACAACAACTCCTTATAGCGTTGACTCCCAAAGAGACGGCACTGCTTGCGAACTACCCAAATCCGTTCAACCCTGAGACGTGGATCCCCTACCATTTGGAAAAGGATGCGGATGTTACGCTGCATATCTATGCTGTGAACGGCACATTGGTGCGGACCTTGGCACTCGGACATCAACCCGCAGGGATGTATCAAAACCGTTCCCGTGCGGCGTATTGGGATGGCAAAAACCAGTTCGGTGAACCTGTGGCGAGTGGTGTGTATTTCTACACACTCACAGCAGGCGATTTTACGGCTACGCGCAAGATGTTGATACGGAAATAGTACACATCTGAAAAGAGCGGAAGGTTGGAAAATGATATACTTCTAACCTTCTATCCAAGAATACGATTGCACATTGTGATCGAGAAACCGATAAAAGGAGAATTTTATGAAAGCGAATTTAACGTCCCGATCCTCATTATTGGCATTTCTCATGGTGGTGCTCCTGCTGAGTTCATCTTTGGCAACCCTTGCCCAGCAAATCCCAGCAGAGGTCCAAGCCAAACGGGATGCGAAAAATGATGTTAATAAATTTGCATGGATCACTGGAGGTTTTATAGGATGTGCTGCGGGAGGGACGGTGATAACACTACTCGACAAGAAATATATTGCTCCCCGAGATCCACTGGTTGAAGCTTGGAGCGTTCCTTTGAGCATTTTTGGTGCGACGGTATCAACTTGTTCTCCTTTTGTTTATGCTATATCTGCTTCATCCGCTCCACCTACCGAGCGACTTTTGGGAAAATCATCCGAATACGTTAATGTTTACGTTGATAGTTAGAAAAAAGAGGTCAAACGACAGCGAGTTATATTAAGTCTGCAAGGCTGCGCGATAGGCTTAGTCGCTTTTGGTATAATGAATATACAACTCATTTAGTAAAATGAAGGGCTAACCCAAGAAACCTTCCAGCAAGGCACTAAAAAACTTGTAGGGCAAGCACCGCGCCTTAACCCTCCATTACACGCTCGTAGGGGCTGGGTAACCCAGCCCCTACGGATCCCACCGCGTGTGGAAATAATTATCAGCTTGACTATAGTTTCACTGTGAATAATCGTTGCGTTTCGCTGGGTCATCCGTGAAGTATTCGACGAACTCCCATTCAAAACCGTCGGCATCAATGAAATAGATTCGCTTTCGGTGGGGATGCGGTCCAACTTTATACCCTTCTTTATATCCGGCAGCCAGCAAGCGTTCTCTGATACCTTCAGCGTCATCAACAGCAAAACCGAGATGGTTTACGTAACTCCCCTTACGGTCACCGGTGAACGGCTGCTTACGGTCTGACAATGCAATGTAAAAATCGTCAGTCCCAAGGTGACACCATTTCGTTCCGTTGGCGTTATTGCCACCACCCCTGACTCGAAAATCTGGAAAGGCAGTTGTGAGAAAATCGATCGCTTTTTCAAGGTCGTTCACGGTCATGTTGGCGTGTTCAAGATAACGGTTCATTTCTTAATCCTCCTGAAATGTGGTAGTTGTTGTAGCTTATGCTGTTCGTCTGTGCTTCTGCGTCCGCAAACTGAAAGTTCGCGCTACAAATACAGAATTCACGTTTATAATAGCATTGCAAGTTTCGTGCCAAACATTTAGAACCTATACAATTGAGCTATATCAACGTTTTATCTACGTTTTCGGTTCTAAAACCCAATGCTTTAGCTTTGGGATACAGAACCGCCCTATTGAATTAGACCATGGGGCTATAGTTAAAAAAAGAGTTGACATTTCGTCAAAAATGTAGTATAATTAACATAGTCATTGATTGAGACGTGTAAGCAGTAGCTACCTTGCTACTGGTCTCAATCACCCTCTTACAAGGACAGAATGACTATGGCTAATATCCATTAAAAACGAACATCACAAAATCCGAATACGTTGAAAGATACGATATTCCTGAAACCTTGCGAGGTTCAGATTTTGTTGAGATTTCAAGTTCTGAAGCAAGAAATACTTGCCAGAAGTATCGGTCGGTCACGAAGGTTCAAGTGATTTTCCGTAGTGTGCCAGATGACCCGCACCGCGAGATTACACTCGTGTCGGTTCGGATTAAACCCGAACAAGCTCCCAAGGATAACGTCTGGACGATTGCGACGCTGAAGGGAGTCAGAGAAGCCAGTATCGCAGAACGTCAAATGGACGTCGTGGTATAACCTAAAAGAACCACTTGGGAGTTCCGTCAAAGGAATCCCAATCCTTTAGGTTTGGGAGGGGTCAAGGGTTAGAACGCAATTTCAGATTTTACCGATGTATTTCAAATCTGAAACAAAACTTGAACTAATTGCTTCAAAGTCTTAGAAATAAAGGTTATTTCACAAATGAAACGTTTTTCATTTATGAAACAAAACGCTTGACATCCGCTTCATTATATGATAATCTGTAACCCATAGGTCACAAATCCTGTGTACGCGTGGAGTGGAAATGGTGAAGTGGATTAATATTGCTAAAACAGCTGAAATTGAACCGGGACAGAATATCGTGGTCAAATGTGAGGGAGAAGACATCGCGATCTTCAACGTAGATGAAGCGTTTTATGCTGTCAATAACGCTTGTCCACATCAGGGCGGCCCGCTTAACCAAGGCGTATTGGAAGACAACCGCATTACCTGTCCGTGGCACGGTTGGCAATACGACCTAAAAAGTGGATGCCCGATTACCACGCCGAATCTCCGAACCTATCAACTCCGGATTCAAGGAGACACGCTTCAGATTGCCATTATCCCTGAGGCATCAGTAAAAAACACGCTGGAGGATACCCTTTTTAAAGAAACCATTGAAACGGATCAGGTCTATGAAATCCTTGAGCAGATTCAACTTGGAAAGACACTCGATGAAGTCTTTGAGAACATCCACGCTGGACTTCAGAAGATAGTGCCGCATAACCGGTTAGGTATCGCACTCATTGACGAATCCTCCGGTGATTTAGTGCAGTGCAAAACGAAATCCAACAGAAAAATCTTGCTGGACAACGGGTTCTCAGCAAAAATCAAAGGGTCAAGCCTTGAGCCTATCCTCAATTCAGGTGAAGCCCGGATTATTGACGATTTTAAGGAAATTCTCTCAAAAAGACCGACGCACTGGACACGGCTGATGGTTCAAGAAGGGATGCGCTCCAATCTGACACTCCCGCTCAAGGTGCAGGGTAAACCCATTGGGGTCGTCTTTTTCACGAGCGAAAAACCCGGTGCATTCTCCGAGGCACATATTGGACGACTCAAACCCATCGCTGGGCAACTCTCAATTCTGATTGAAAAAGGGAATTGGACAGACAAACTCGCCGAAAACAACAGACGATACCGCACACTTTTTGAGATGTCCAACGACGCAATCTTCATCTGTCCATCACTAACGGAAGCCTTCGTTACCGTAAACGAAAATTTCTGTGCCTGGCTCGGTTACACACATCAAGAACTCGTCAATCTGTCACTGCGTGACCTAATGCCTCCCGATGAATTTCAAAATACCAGCGAAACGCTCAAAAGCCTTGACCAACAGAATCCTATTACCTTCCAAACCGAATTGTCTCGTAAAAACAAAAACCACTTACCTTTGGAAATTCGCGCCATCCGAATTACGCATGACGATCAAGAATTCATCCAGGGGTTCGTCCGTGATCTCTCGGAGGTAAAGGCACTCAGTGCCCAACTCAAAGCGCGCCATGCGTTTGGGAATCTCATCGGAAAAAACCGGAAAATGCAGGAGATTTTCGAGTTAATTCAACTCGTCGCACCCATGAAAACGACTGTCCTGATTCAAGGCGAAAGCGGGACTGGCAAAGAACCGATCGCCCACGCAATCCACCACAATAGCGAGCGGGCAAAAAAACCCTTCATCCGTGTCAATTGCGCTGGCTTGGTTGATAATCTGCTGGAGAGTGAACTCTTTGGACATGTTAAAGGGGCGTTTACCGATGCCATCGCAACGCGCGAAGGGCGGTTCGCAGCTGCGGACAGCGGCACCCTCTTTCTTGATGAAATCGGCGAGTTAAGTCTCGGAACACAAGCAAAGTTGCTCCGCGTCTTGCAAGAGGGCGAATACGAAATGGTCGGTTCAACCGAGACAAAGAAAGTAGATGTCCGCGTCATTGCAGCAACAAATCGAATCCTGAAAACAGAAATTGATGCCGGACGTTTCCGAGAGGATTTATACTACAGGCTCAATGTCGTCCCGATTACGCCGCCGCCACTCCGTGAAAGAAGAGATGACATCCCACTCCTCATTGAACACTTCATCGAAAAATTTAGTCAACAGACCCAAAAATCCATTCATCGCATCTCACCCGATGCCCTTGAAATCTTAATGGATTATACCTACCCCGGCAATGTGCGAGAGTTGGAGAACATCATAGAGCACGCATTCGTCAAATGTCAGGGTGGAAGCATTGAAAAGCAACATCTACCGCTCGATCTTATTTCGTCAAGAGATGATATTGTTACGCAGGCACTCAGGGAAAGCAACCCACTTGCTGCATTGGAACGTGAATTAGTTCAACGGGTTTTGGAGGCATCTGATGGAAAGCCGCAGCTCGCTGCACAACGTTTGGGGATCAGTCGTACAACCCTATGGCGAAAACTCAAGGCAGTATAGTTGAGGGACCGGTACAATCGCTTTGTGGTAAACCTGAAAAGAAACCCAGATGCTTGAAATCCAGCTCCGACACATTTTTTCATTGACAACTTCGTTGTGGTTAACATATCATAGCGATAAGCGTTGACCCGTTGCTATCGTCGGAAAGGAGTATTGAAAATGGCGAAAGCCCTCTCACTTGTGGCACACAACGATTTAGAAAGCCAAGTTGAAGCACTCGAAAGGGACGGCTATGTCTATTTTCCCGATGTGCTTGATGCCGATGAAATCGCTGAATTGCGGGCAACCATGGATCGATTGGAGGCGATCCCGGAGTCTCATGATCGGGACGAAACACCTCAAAATGGTGACGCATTCCGCCACAAACTCATCAGCAACTCGTTTAATCGCGACCCACTGTATCTCCAGTTCCTTGACAGATCACCTGTCATTGAAGTTGCCGAGGCGGCGCACGGTGAGGATTGCCATTGCATCGGTATGCATTCGTGGCTGACAGGACCGGGACGGCCGGATCAGGGATTACATACCGATTGGCTGCCCATCAGTCTACCGACAGACGTTCGTTCCGATCCACGCGTCAAAGTCCCAATCTTTATTACCACTGCCCATTACTATCTCAACGATATGTATGAGGAATTGGGACCGACGAAGTTTGTACCGGGCAGCCATTTCTCTGGATGCTCCCCAAACGGCGCAACAGAGTGGAATCACCGAGGTGAAGAGAGTATCCTATGCAATGCGGGGGATGTAGTGCTTTTCCGCAGCGAAGTCTGGCATCGTGGCTCTGCCAATACCAGTAACGAAACCCGTTATCTCATGCAGGTCCATTATGCCAATCGGATGATTACACAGAAATATCCACCCTATTTGAATAAATTTCAGTTCGATGCGTCGATTCTCGCCCAAGCAAATCCTCGACAGAGAAGACTCATGGGCGACCACCGACCAAGCAATTATGATTGAGAGCAACACGTAATTTGATGTGTGTCCTTAACTTTTTCTCTGAAAGGGAGATATAAGCACATGAAGGCGAAAACAACGTTTTTGTTGACCCTAACGCTCCTAACAGTTTCGAGCGTCGGTATTCTTGATGGGTTCGCGCAGTATGCGGCACATACCCAATTCAGTTTACCCGAGGGTGCGAAAGCACGTCTGGGCAAAGGGAGTGTAGGAGAGGTAACATATTCTCCGGACGGTTTGTTACTTGCGGTAGGAAGTAGGGCAGGTATTTGGCTGTATGATACCAAAACATACGAAGAAGTTGCATTTTTCACTGGGGATATGGACTGGGTTTATAGTGTAGCGTTCAGCCCAGATGGACAGACGCTTGCCAGTGCGGGTCTGAACGAGGATCGCGGGGTGTTAAGTTTCTGGAACATCGCGACGGGCAGGGTCACAATGACACGCACTGATTACCTCCGTGGTGTCAGTAGTGTATCGTTTGGGCCGGATGGTTCACTGTTTGCCAGTGGGGATTATGAGGGGAGAGTTCGTTTGTGGGACTTTAAAAAGAGTGGTAACATCAAAGCAACAGTCACCGGACATATCGGCGGTGTCAGTACTGTATCGCTCAGTCCAGATGGCAAGACGCTTGCCAGCGGAAGCCTGAACCGGAGACATGGGGTGTTGCGTTTGCGGGACGTTGCGACGCGTTCAACGAAAGCGACAGTCACCGGACATATCGGCGGTGTCATTAGTGTAGCCTTCAGTCCAGACAGTTCGACACTTGCCAGTGCAGGTGGGTGGTTGGACGATACGGTTCGTTTGTGGAACGTTGCGACGGGCGCAGCGAAAGCGACACTCACCGAGCATATCGGCGGTGTCAATAGTGTAGCGTTCAGTCCGGATGGAAAGACGCTTGCCAGTGGTGGTGGAGATATAGACCAGACGATTCGTTTGTGGGATGTCGAGACGGGTATGGTAAAAGCTACGCTCATCGGGCATACAGGGGGCGTTAATAGTGTAGCGTTCAGCCCGGACGGTTCGACACTTGCCAGTGCAGGTGGGTGGTTGGATGATACGGTTCATTTGTGGGACGTTGCGACAGGTACGTTGAAAGCGACACTCACTGGACATACAGAGGAAGTCAGTTGTTTATCGTTCAGTCCGAATGGTTCGACGCTCGCCAGTGGGAGTAGTGACCAGATAATTCGTCTGTGGGACGTTGCGACGGGTAGGTTCAAAGCGAGGCTTACTGGACATACGAGTTAGCGTTCAGCCCAGATGGAAAGACGCTCGCCAGTGGGAGTGGTGACAGAACAATTCGTGTCTGGGACGTTGCAACAGGTGCGATGAAAAGGACATTCGCTGGACATACGAGTTGGATCAGTAGTGTAGCGTTCAGCCCAGATGGAAAGACGCTCGCCAGTGGGAGTGGTGACAGAACAATTCGTGTCTGGGACGTTGCGACAGGTGCGCTAAAAGCGACACTCACTGGACATACGGGCGGTGTCAATAGTGTAGCGTTCAGCCCAGATGGAAAGACGCTCGCCAGCGGGAGTCGGGACCAGACGTTGCGTTTGTGGAACATCGGGACGTGGGCAGTCCAAGCCACACTCACCGGGCATACAGGCTGGGTCAATAGTGTAGCGTTCAGCCCAGACGGTTCAATGCTTGCCAGTGGGGGTAACGACAGAAGAGTTCGTGTGTGGAACGTTGCGACGGGTGCGATCAAAGCCACATGGCGGAAGCATGGAAACGATGTCAGCAGCGTAGCGTTCAGTTCGGATAGTTCAATGCTTGCCAGTGGGAGTCGGGATCAGACAGTGCTGCTGTGGGACATTCGGACCGGGGCGTTGAAAACGACACTCACTGGGCATACGGGTCGGGTCAATAGTGTAGCGTTCAGTCCGAATGGTTTGACGCTTGCCAGTGGGAGTCGGGATCAGACAGTGCTGCTGTGGAACTAAACGCATTTGATGCGTCAATTCTCGCCCAAGCGAACCCTCAACAGAGATGGCTCCTCGGCGATCATCGGCCGAGCTATTATGATTGAGGAATTTTAGGGATTCTTCTATCATATTTTTATTTCCAAACTCACGTTAGATTAACAAACTTTTAGGACTTACGCATTTCCTCTTAAAGTCCCCCTGATAAGGGGCGGGGAATGCCCATAAGGCATTCATACCGTTGATTCTTTAGGGGGTTAAATACACCGGAATTACTGCTTTTTGCGTAAGTCCTAACTTTAATAAAGGAACTATCAATGAAAAAGCGTTTAATGTCTATTGGTATAAAGTCAGTATGTTTCCTATCGATCAGTGTTTCGATCCTATTGATAGGTTGCGAGAGAGTTCAGCAACAGGCGGGTGTTCTTCCAACGGAAACCCCCGCAGAACAAGCACACGCCGTGATTGGTTCATTGAACGACAGTGGCGTAACCGGAATGGCAGTTTTCACACAAAACGGCGACCAAATCACGTTCACGGTTGAAATCCAGGGCGCGTCCCCCGGTCTGCACGCCATTCATATCCACGCAAACGGTGATTGTAGTGCACCCGACGGGACATCCGCTGGCGGTCACTGGAATCCCACTGATGTTGCACACGGGAAGTGGGGAGAAGGTGAGTTTCATCTTGGAGATATCGGCAACATCACTGTCGGCGAAGATGGAACCGGTCGTATTACATTGACGACAGATCTCTGGGAAATCGGCACCGGTTCTGACGTAGATGTCGTCGGCAAAGGTATCATTGTCCATGCTGATGCGGACGATTTCACCTCGCAACCTTCGGGGGCTGCAGGCGCGCGTATCGGTTGTGGTGTTATTGTATTAGCAGAATAGGACTTACGCAAAATTCCTTCCTTTCCTCACAGAATCGGAAGATTGGAAGGATGGAGGCGTGGAAGGCAGACTTCCATCCTTCCTTTCCTTCCATCCTTTCATCCCAATATTTGCTTTGAAGGAGTACTGAAAATGTCGAAAGCCCTCTCGCTTGTGGCACACAATGACTTAGAAAGCCAAGTTGAAGCACTCGAAAGGGACGGTTATGTCTATTTTCCCAGTGTGCTTGATGCTGAGGAAGTCGCCGAATTACGAGCCACTATGGAGCGATTAGAGACGATCCCAGAGTGTTTGGATCGGCACCAAACGCCTCAAAATGGCGACGGATTCCTCAATAAAATCATCAACAACTCGTTTAATCGCGATCCCCTCTATCTCCAATTCCTTGATAAATCACCAATTATTGAAGTTGCTGAAGCGACGCACGGTGAGGATTGTCATTGCATCGGTATGCAATCGTGGATAACAGGGCCGGGACGACCAGATCAGGGGTTACACACGGATTGGCTGCCTATCAGTCTACCGGCAGATGTGCGTTCTGATCCACGTGTTAAAGTTCCGATTTTCATTACGACTGCGCATTACTATCTCAATGATATGTATGAGGAATTGGGTCCGACGAAGTTCGTTCCAGGCAGCCATTTCTCTGGGTGCTCTCCAAACGGCGCAACTGAGTGGAATAACCGGACAGAAGAGAGTATCTTGTGCAATGCGGGGGATGTAGTGCTTTTCCGTAGTGAAGTCTGGCACCGTGGCTCTGCCAATACGAGTGATGAAACCCGTTACCTCTTGCAGGTCCACTATGCCATGCGGATGATAACCCAGAAATATCCGCCTTATCTGAATAAGTTTCAGTTTGATGAATCAATCCTCGCGCAAGTGAACCCTCAACAGAGACGGCTCCTCGGCGACCATCGACCCAGTAATTACGATTGAGAAGCACCTAAGACACCATGAATACACAAGTTACGAGCGAGCAGATTGAATTTTACCGCGAGAATGGGTTTCTGATTATTGACGATTTCCTGAAAGGTACCGAATTGTCATTGTGGCAGGATACTGTTGACGCGGCTATCGCGCAATTTATGAAGCGTAATGATATGTACCATAATCAGAGAGGGGGAGACAGTTACTACGAGAATGTCTTCTTTCAATGCGTCAATTTGTGGAAGACGTGCGGGAAGATTAAACAATTGATTCTTGCCCCCGAGTTGGGTAAACTGGCAGCAGATCTCGCTGGCACTTCGGGCGTGCGATTATATCACGACCACGCCATGGTTAAACAACCGTGGGCAAATCCGACGAACTTCCATGTGGATAATCCATACGACCCCTTCTACTCACATCAGGCAATCATGTTCTGGATAGCACTTGATGATACAACGGTTCAGAATGGCTGTCTGTATTTTTTGCCCGGCACACATAAGGCGAGTGGTTTTGAGGTCGGTGGAAATCTCGGACAGGTCGGCATCGGTGAGTTGTTCCGCGAATATCCAGAGTGGGCAGAGATTGAACCTTATACCGCTGAGATGAAAGCGGGAGCCGGTGTATTCATCAGCGGGATGGTCGCGCATGCAGCAGGACCGAATATGACGACGCGCCCCCGACGTGCGTTTGCGATGCTCTTTATGCCGGAGGATGCCACATTCAACGGAAAGAAAAGCGCGTTGCCCGATGAAGTGGTCGCAAAGTTGAAAACCGGCGATGTGTTGGCGGACGATGCGCATCTGCCATTGGTTTTCTCATATCGAAACAGTAGCACACTATCAAATCAGTCTTAAATCGAAAACCAAATATCAGGAGTTTTCTCATGTTGAGCGCAAATGTGAATGGGAAAATTATCGTGTTGACTCTACCAATGATATTATTTCTTACCGCTTGTGGTAGCGATATCGATGTCGATTATCTTGGGGACTCCTATCCACCTACTTCTCATGTTGATGTTTACTTTTCAGAAGAGGGTATAACCGAAGGCTATCTGGTAATAGGACATGCTACTGCAGATGGAGGGGACACAGAGGCGTTACAAGAAACGTTAATAGAGAAGGCACGCGAGAGCGGCGCTGATGGCATCATATTTGAAGGATTCGATCGGGTAGAGACCGGAGAACAAACTATAGTCAATGACATAGGTGATACAAGTATCGTCAACACAAAAACCAAAAGCGTATTACAGGTCAAAGCGATTTTTATCAAGTACAACAAAAATCTATAAGACGTTGGGGCGACGGATGGCGTGCTTGCAGAAGGCACGTCAATCTAAGAGGTGTCATAATTTTTCTAATTTGTGGGTCAAGATTTTCAAAACAGATCCGAAATGCCGCACACAAAACCCTCCCTATCCCCATCAAAACCGCTTCCATCAGTCCGTTGGTGGTCTATAGCAATTGGACTGATTCTGATCCCTATCAATTGTTATTGGATTACCTATATTGAACTCGTCCAATATTCCGCGCAGCCCACCATCGTCTCGCTGATTTTCACCGTTGTTTTCAATGTACTGGTGCTGATAGGATTCAACCGAATACTCAAGCGATTTCTGCCTCAGATGGCTCTATCTCAAGGTGAACTCTTGGTCATTTACGTCATGCTATCCGTTGCCTCAGCCACTGCGGGACACAGCATGATGGAGATTTTGGTTTCCACATTGGGGCACGCGTTCTGGTTCGCAACGCCAGAAAATGATTGGAAGGACCTGTTTTGGCGGTATATTCCGAGATGGCTTGCCGTGGCGGACAAGGATGTTCTTTCGGGCTATTACGAGGGAGATTCTACGCTCTACACAAAACAGCATCTGCTGGGCTGGCTAACGCCTGTGATGAATTGGTTTGGCTTTCTCTTTGCGCTGCTCTTTGTTATGGTTTGCATCACGCTTATCGTGCGGAAACCGTGGACGGAAGATGAGAAACTGGCGTATCCGATTATTCAACTTCCAGCGCGAATGACAAGCGAGGGTTTTTTCACGAACCGGCTGATGTGGATCGCTTTCGGACTTGTAGCGACTTTCGACATCGTTAACGGTCTCCACCACGTCTTTCCCGCAATACCCTCCGTATACGAGAAAGCATACCGTTTCAGGTTCACAGAGAAACCCTTCTCCGCAATGGGGTGGCTGAGATTGGGGATTTACCCTTTCGTTTTAGGCATCGGATTTCTGATTCCGTTGGATCTGCTGTTTTCGACCTGGTTTTTCTTTTGGGTATGGAAGGGACAACAACTCATCGGCAGCATTGCGGGCTTAGACGGAACGGGTTATCCTTACATCAACTATCAGGGATTTGGGGCATACATGGGCATTTTTCTCATTGCCGTTTGGAGGAGCCGAAAATACCTTCAGAATTTACTGGGAGCAAAAGCCGATTCCACGCCCACGCGAGATGAGCCGATGTCGCCCCGGATGCTTGTTCTCGCGCTTATTACCGGCGTTTTGTTTTTGACGCTTTTTTGTTTGAAAGCTGGTATGTCGCTCTGGGCGATTCTTGTTTTCTTTGGACTCTATTTTGCCTTTTCAACGGCGGTTTCCCGGATGCGCGCCGAACTCGGATCACCGATGCACGACTTACATTATACGGGGCCCGAACGGGTCATGGTTGCTGCTGTTGGGACTCGTCCGCTGGGACCGAATAATCTTTCGATGTTCTCTTTTTTCTGGTTTTTTACGCGCACTTTCGATTCTCATCCGATGCCCCATCAACTTGAAGGCTTCAAACTCGCCTCAACGTCAGGCATCCGAAGCCGATTTATGCTATTTGCGATCGTTATTGCACTGTTTGTCGGCATTCTCTCGCAGTTTTGGGCACTTATATCTGTCCCTTACCGACTTGGTGCTTTGCATGAGATGTCTCACGTACCAATCATATACGGCTCCGAACCGTGGCGGAATCTGCAGAATTGGTTAGCACATCCGCTTGATCCGAACTATTGGGCGTTAGGATTTACCGGCATCGGTCTACTGTTCTCGCTTTTTCTTATGTTGATGCGAATGAAGTTTCTCTGGTTCCCATTTCATCCGGCAGCATATGCCACTGTGTGCGGAAGCTGGGCGGTCAATTACATCTGGTTTAGTCTCGGGATCGTCTGGGTGCTGAAACTGCTTCTGCTGAAATACGGCGGGAGAAATGCACATCGAAAGGCGATGCCGTTTTTTCTCGGACTGATATTGGGGCAATTTACCGTCGGAAGTTTGTGGACAATATTGGGCATGGTGTTTAATATACCGACTTATGGAATCTGGCCGTAGTCCAATGTATTTGTATTATCTTAGAAAACCGATCAATCTTGCTGTAGCAGTAAACTGTGCACGCAATATTTTAACTTCGTAACATCAAAAATGTTAGCACGTAACGTAGTGGAGTGCGGATTTAAGGAACGCACTTGATAGTTTAGACGCGCTTAACTTCTCCGCAAGGGACAGTAAAATATGAAAATTCAAAAAATTCAGGCGTTTCCACTTGCCTACCCGGAACCGCATTACAAAGGTATCGAACGCTACATCACGCTCGCCCGCGTGGAAAGCGACGACGGTCTTGTCGGTTGGGGGGAGTGTATCTCACAATTTCGAGAAGCAACACTCGCAACAAAAATAATTATTGAGCAGGGATTTGCCCCGTTGCTTACCGGTGAAGATGCTTTGGATGTGGAACGACACTGGCATAAAATGCTTGACCACATCTGGTGGTATGGCCCCGAAGGCATCGCTGCATTCGCCGTCAGTGCTGTGGATATGGCATTGTGGGACTTAAAAGGCAAGGCACTCGGTTTACCTGTTTGTAAACTCCTTGGGGGTCAAATACACAACAAAATCATTGCAATGGCATCAATCATCTTTGATATGGAGGACCTGGAATGGACGCTCAACGAATTTCGGTGGTTGCGAGAGCAAAACTACCGCGTTGTCAAAGGCGGTTGGGGAATGCGACCAGAGGCAGTATTCGGTCTCGACCGCCAACGCGACCTTGAAATGATTCGTCGCGTCCGTGATGTCATCGGAGACGAACTTGAGTTGGTCATTGATACGCCGGGACACCGTCGCATTTGGGATGTCCCGACAGCCATCCAACGCTTCCGGGATCTTGAACCCTATCGGCTCAAATGGATTGAGCAACCTCTACCGCCCGATAACTTTGAAGCATACGCCCAGCTGCGGTCATCGGTCGCGACACCCATTGGTACAGGTGAGGATGAGTGGGATGTCGAAAGTTACAAACGGCTTATCCAGTCCGGCGGTGTCGATGTTGTACAAATTGATCCGGGACGTTGCCATGGACTCACCGGCAGCCGGCATGTCATCAAACTGATTGAGGCGGAAAGCCTACAATTCAGTGCCCACACATGGAGTAGTGCCTTGAATACCGCTGCGAGTCTGCACATGTTAGCGATTTCGGCACATGCCGATTGTGCGGATTTTAAGCCCCACGAATCTCCAATGCAGCACGAATTGGTCAGCGATCCGTGGATACAAGAGGACGGTTATATCACCATCCGTAATATACCGGGGTTGGGAGTCACGGTGCGAGAAGATGTTGTGCAAAAGTACCTATTTGGATAGAAGCACAAACGACAGTGGAGCGTTTTGTGTGTAGATATTCACTATTCCTATCCTATTGCGCATCATCGTTTGTGGTGTCTTTCCTGCCAGCGGGTTCGATGAGGTACGGAACACGCCAATCAGTCTTTGGGATATAGCGTCTCCAGAATAAGATAACGCACGGGACGCTAATGATGAATGTTATCAGTCCTGTCTCCCAAGATTCTTGAAACTCAGCAATCGTTTCGTATGAAATGGTGGCATCAGTATCCAATGTAACGGATTCCATGATCCAAGCGGTTAGGTTGTTTACGATATGGAGGCTCATCGGTATAAAAAGGGACTTGGTTCGGATATAGAGAATAGCCATCGCACAGGCGAAACAGAACGCACCGAGGTAATTCGTATGCAGAAGTGCAAAAACGACTGATGACGCAATGATAGCCCGTGGTACACCCCACTTGACAGTCCATCGCGTTAGCAAAATCCCACGTGCGAAAAACTCTTCCAGCACGGGTGCGACTAACACAATCGTTAGATAGTTGATCGCATTCGCAAGGATATAGTTATCGTCCTGCTTCCAGATCATTGTTGTGGAACTCTCAAGGTACCGCGACTTGACAAATCCGGGAAAAACATAGGACAGTGGCAGATACAAAACGTAGATAGCTGCAATAGCGACGACCACAAGTGGTGCTACCCAGAGGCTGTATCGTCCCAACGTACGCCATGTTGGGAATGTCCCGAACAATCGGTCGTAAGACAAACCCGCACGGGATAGTGCCCCAAAGTTAAAGAGAAAAAAGAAAGCGTATAGAAATAAACCGGTCAGTGCTTTTGGTAGTGGAGTATCTCTGCTGTATTTAAAGAAGATGAAATCGATAACGATAGTGACAATAACAGCAAGAATACCAACCATTATCAGTGATCTACCGCGAAGGTCGCGACGTGTTTCAAAAGGATTGTCCTGCATAGAGGTATTCACCTTTACTGAGTGGTTATAGGTTCTGAAATTACAGCGTGCTACCAGTTCGTATGCGAACCGTCCCGTCGGCGCAAATGTGGAGGTTCCGAGAACTTGAATGTCTGTGCCGTTACTAATTCTTCGTTAACTTCGACTCCCAAGCCGGGCCCCTCTGGTACCGGTATAGAGGCACCTTCGAGTTTGTGTTGGATAGGAAACAGATCTTCATCATAGTGTCCAGAATTTTCTGTCGGCGAAGTCCGGATTTCCAACCAAGCGAAATTGGTAACAGCCGCCGCCAAGTGAACCGTCGCAGCCGTGCAGATAGGACCTAATGGGTTGTGTGGCATCAAGTCAATATAGTGTGCCTCGGCTAAGCCAGCAACCTTCATTGATTCCGTCAAACCGCCGACATTGCACACATCAAGCCGCGCAAAGTTCGTGATACCGCGTTCCAGATAAGGGAGGAACTGCCACTTACTGGAAAATTCCTCGCCGATAGCAAACGGCACATCCACCATCATTCGCAGGGATTCATACGCCTCCGGGGTCTCGTCTCGGATCGGCTCCTCCAAGAAGTCGAGTGTACCAGAAGGCATACGTTGACAAAAAGACGCTGCCTCCGCGACGCTGAGTCGGTGATGGTAATCAATGCCAAGGACAGGTTCAGATCCGATGGCTTCCCGAAGTGCCGTCAACCATTCTGCTGCAAGACTGATAGATTCACGTGGCTCAAAGATGTTTTCCTCACCCGGTTTGGCACGATACAACACATTTGTTCGGATGACGTTCCAGCCGTTATCAAGCAATAAATTCGCATTCGCAATTAATTCTTCGACCGTTGCAGCCCCCGTCGTTGCAAAGCACGGGACTGCATCACGTAACTTTCCACCGAGTAACTGGTAAACCGGTACGTTCAACGCCTTCCCCACAATATCGTGGAGTGCGATGTCAATTGCCGAGATCGCGCCTGTTAATGCACGACCGCCCTCGAAATACTGGCTCCGGTACATCTCCTGCCACAACCCACCGATTTGCATCGGGTCGCGCCCAATCAGGAATTCTCGGTAGTGCTTAACCGCCCCAACGACTGCCAGTTCTCGACTTGACAGTCCAGATTCACCCCAACCGTATATGCCCTCATCAGTTTCTACTTTAACAATGAGTTGGTTCCTGTGTCCCACCCAAACGGGGTAAGGTTTGATGTCTGTGATTTTCATGGTAGATTTTCTCCTGCGCGCACTTCGTTCTTGGTTTCTAATCCTTATACCAGATTTTTTGGCGTATGTCAATCGATAAGTTGAATAAGGCAAAATTTATCGACGAATCGGAGCAGGCACAAGGCAATAGAGACACGAAGTTCGCGCGCATACCTTATCGTTTGCGTCGAGGGCACTGCGGATGACTTAATCCATAAAGATGCTCCAGAGCCAGAGCGTTGCCACCAGCGATACGCTCCAGCCTATTCCTGCCATCTTCATCCGTCGGTCTTTGATGGCACGTTTGTATGCATCGCTATAGGTGTCAACGTATTCGGGGGACTTGCCTAACAACCGATGACTTGGAACTGTCGGGTTACTTACGTTCGCATAGGCGATAGCGAACATCCAGCATCCCGTGCCGTAAGCGAACCAACGCAAGTCTGCATTGTGTCCCGTGTCTTGTCTGGCATCTTCTTGCGCGAATTCGACAACCGGATTGACGTGTACGTGTGGTATTATGTGTGGCCCTTCCATCGCCTTTGCTGGAAGTATCAGCGCATGGATGCTGATCAGCATGAGGATTATTATCGTGGTGTATCTGAAAATGGGGTTCATAGGTTCTCCTTTATATCTAAGAAAATCTGAATGCCTCATCTACAAGCGATTTGAGCTAATAGAATAGGGCTATTACAGAAATTATACCGGATTCTGAATGTGTATATCTATTTAAACCTTGTAAAAGACATCTATAGTAAATTGGACCTTGTCAACGGGGCGTTTGCGGACCTCCATAAAGGGAAGAAATCCGCAGAAATACCCAAGCAAACCCCACAAAATATCTTTTTCTTTTCAGGTCTCACTATAAGAAGAGTTAGGGGTATTTCTCACTGCGTTGCAGCTGCTGTTCCCAATCCAACACCTATACTTCCAGTTGCAACTACAATGATAAGACAACCGCTGAGACAACCTGCTGCAGTTGAATTCGCTTGAATCTCTCCTCTCTTTGATTTGTAAGTTGATGTGTAAGCAGCTACATACTCAGGTGATTTCCCAATCAACCGCGAAGGTGGGGGTGCTGGTTGGTAGAGATAGCCTCCGATACTACCAATTGGAAGGGCAAAATAACCATACGGCTTCAGCAAAAATGCAGACCCAGAAAGGAGACAACCAGCACCAAACCATAAAGGCTTGTTTACATCTTTGTTAGCATCGGCTTTAGCATTGGCTATGGCTTCAGCAGCCTGTATGGAACTCTGTTGTGCGAAAGTGCCAAAAGGTATACTGAATATCAGCACTGCCATGAAAAGCGTGCAAACGTGAAATGTTGAATTCATTTTCACTATTTCTCCTTATCAATACCTTCACCAAAAACTTGAATAAATAACATAGGTCGGTGTTCATCGCCGAACTACATATTAAAGACACTTTTTTCGGCAAAAAACGTGCAAAATCCGCAAAAATAAAAAAATATTGGTTTTTACAATGAAATCCACTGTAGAAAGGTTTTACTGTATCTTGAATCAAATGGGTGGATGTGATACAATGCCAAAAACGTAAAGGGGGACGTTCAGATGGCTGAGAACCAGATTAAAGTCGCGGCATGTCAATTGCTCACAAGCGAAGATGTTTCTGCAAGTACCGCGAAAGTACTCCAGCAGATTGAGACGTGTGCGGAGATGGAGATCCAGATTGCGGTGTTCCCAGAAGGGTGTCTGTTCGGCTACTGTTGCCGGACAGATTATTGGGAACGCATCTCTCCACAGGTTTTCAAAGAGGCTGAAGCGCAGATTGCCGAGGCTGCGCGTCGGCACGCGATGGCTGTTGTTGTCGGCTCCGCGCACCATGATGGCGAGAATTGGCACAACGATTTAGCGATTTTCGATCAACAAGGGAGCCTTAAGTATCGGTACGGCAAAACTTTTCTTGCCGGAGAAAAGTGGTGTATCAACAATCGTGGGAAATTGCCGATTGTGAAGCTTGCAGGTATTGATTGTTGTTTTATCATCTGCCACGATGTGCGCTATCCAGAATTGGTGAAGCTACCCGCGGCGATGGGTGCACAACTCTGCATTTTCTGTTCGTGCGAAGCGGGATTATTATCGGAATATAAACTTTCAGCGTATCGCGCCATGCCGATTTCACGTGCGACAGAAAACGGGATTTATCTCCTGATGGCGAATACGCCTGCGAATCCTGACGACATTCGCTCGCCAGGCTCATCGCATGGAAACTCGAAGATTGTACATCCAGATGGTAACGTTATCAAAGAGGCTGGATTTTTCGGAGATGACATCCTATCAGCAACAATAGATCTCTCGCAAGCATCAGGTTCGCCAGCGAAACGGACTTACAATGAAAACACAATCCTTCGGGAATGGTTCCGACAGGGATGTGAATTTGTTGTGCGGGTCTGAAAAAAGAGGCTCTCAAATACCGTGATGAAAGAGCAGTCAATAGGTTTAACCCAGTCGCGAATTAACCAGAAACCTGCCCGTAATGTAATGGAGGGGTTTTTGCTTGGGCGTTTCTTTAGTCCAGGGGGCAATAGCTAAAAATATGTCAAATCAAACCGTTCAAATCCGCGCCGCTCGACTTGTCGACGCGAGAAGCACGTCCGCCAAAACCGATCAGGCAATCCTGGTAACCAACGGCCGGATTGATGCTGTCGGGCATCAAGAAGAGATTGCGAAACAGACACCACCTGACGCGCAGCTTATCGACCTCGGCGATGCTTGTCTCGCGCCGGGACTCATTGACGGACATACACACCTAAGTCTTGCAGGTGATGGACGGAACTACGTTCAGATGTTCTCTGAAACCGATGAGATGATGGTATTGACGGGGGCGATGAATCTGCAACGCCACCTCGCCGCAGGGATTACAACGATCCGTGAGCACGGCGCGAGGAATAAGGTCGGCTTTACACTCAAGGAAGGACTTGAGCGCGGTTACATTCCCGGTCCCCGCACCTTAGTGAGCGGACGACCAATCACCTGTACAGGTGGACACTTCCACATGTGTAACGAGACAGCGGATGGCGAGGCTGAGATGCGCCGCTCGGTCCGTCGATTAGTCCACGAAGGTGCAGATTATATCAAGATTATGGCATCAGGTGGAGGGACTGCTGGAACGATTCCCGGACGCGCCAGTTACGCTGTCGCCGAGTTGCACGCCGCTGTTCACGAGGCGCACCACTTTCATCGGCTCACGGTGGCGCATTGCCGAGCGAAGGAATCTATGGTGCGTGCGGTTGAGGCAGGCATTGATTTGATGGAGCATGCCGAGTTTCTCGACCCAGATGGTGAACTCCGATTTGACCCTAAAATTGCCGAGATGATGGCGGAGTCTGGCATCTGGATTAGTCCGACCCTCCAAGCGTGGACAGGTTATCCGCACATCGTTGAACTCCGCGCGAAACGTGAGAACGACACGATTTCTGGTGATGAAATGACCGAATTGCAACGACTTGAGGCACGGGCAGAAGTACGCTTAGATGTGATGCGCCGTATGCTCGACTACGATCTTCGTGACCGAATTGTCCCCGGCACCGATTCCGGGGTTGGCAATCTCACATTCGGTCATCTCGACTACGATTTGCAACTGCTCGTTGAAGTCGGATTTACGCCAGCAGAGGCATTCATCTCAGCGACCCGTATCTCCGCGGAGGCAATCGGGATGGCGGACGACATTGGGACCATTGCACCGGGAAAAATAGCCGATCTCGTTGCTTTTGAGGGCGATCCAACGAACGATGTAGATGCCGTTAGCCGAGTGACAGCAGTGTTTCAAGCAGGACAACGGGTGAAATGAACCATAATAAGTCAAACATTGACCCTATTATCATTCAGCAGTTGGTCGCCAATGCTCAAAAAGACGGCATCCAAAAACTGGTTGTGGGCGCGGTCATTCACAAAAACAGCAAATTCTTGCTTCTGGAGCGAGTTCCATTTGATTCCATGGGTGGATTTGTTGGAATTCCGAGTGGGACCGTGGAGGATGGAGAAGACCTACTCACAGCACTTGCCCGAGAAGTACAGGAAGAGACAGGACTTATTGTAACATCAATCCTTAAATATCTCGGATCTTTTAATTGGACATCCAGTTCTGGCAAGAAAACGAGACATTTCAACTTTCTTGTCGAGGTTGAGCACGGTGAAATCAAACTTAACCCTACCGAACACCAAGCATACTATTGGGTTGCGTTATCCGATGCGGCGTTCACAACGCTTAATATCTCGGACGCTACCAAGGCGGTTCTCAAGACTGTGGCGCAACAATAACGCTGGCGTTTGGTCAGATCAAAACTCATAGATGTCCTCACGCCGTTTTGCGACCTTGTGCCGCACAAGTGCCTGGAGGTCTTCCGGCATCCGCGCAAAGGTTTCCGGAAAAACAGGTTGGTGTCCACCCTCGCGCATGAGGTTCCACCATGCAGGGTAATAGGCGATGTTCAACGCCATGCGATGCCGGTCATCGGTAGTGTTTGCCCCTTGCCCGTGCCATGTCCCGCCGTGCCATAAGAGTACAGAACCGCGTCGTCCGCAGACAGGTACCGGATGACTCTCTGCAATATCGGATGCCGAAGGGCTCCGGCGTGCGCGATGGCTAAATGGGACAACAAGCGTCGCACCATTTTCAACGGTAAAATCCGTTATCATCCAGATGGAATTAATCATCCACGGTGTTTCAGGTAAGCGGGCTGGCAAGTCGTGCGTCGAATCGGAGTGTATACCACCCTGCGGGGCACGTGGTTTGACCCATTTCGTGCATGCCTCACCCAGCCGTGCGCTATCGCCGAGAAAATGACGGACGACCTGTAGTACCTGCGGATGCGCGATGCACTCCCAACACATCTCATCAAGGTTGATCACACCGAAAAGCGTTTGATACAGTTCATCATTCGGATCCTGAAAAGTCTGTCGATTCGCTGGGTCTCGGTGGAGTTGGAAGTATTTCTCCGCCATTGCATCGGCTTGCGCTGCGGGAATCGCATCTTCAATCAAGCAATAGCCGAATGTCTCAAGATGTTCTATTGCGTTGTGTTGTGACACTTATAGACCTCCGTTTCCCTTTTTGTTACGGAACACCACCATAAATCTGTTTTCTTCTATTTTTTCTACCTGTTCTAAAGGCAGATGCTTTTCAATAATGTACTTGGCAAAGGCAATTGTCCAGAAGTACCATGGCGATGCATACGTACCTTTGTCTGGAATTGTACGACTTCCTCCCATCAAACCGGTCTGGACATCGTATCGCTTTGGAAGAGTTTCCTTCCCCGCGCTTTTGATCAATTCATCGTGCATAGTTACAACGAAAATGCCGTTATCCGATAGGATCCGTTTAAGCTGAACTGACAAGTTTTCCAGTATCTGATAGGATAAGTACCCAATATTCTGCGGGAGCAACGCAAGATCGAAAGAATTCTCCTTGTAAGGTAGTGCAGCCATATCCCCGATATTAAACTGACAGCGACTCTTTCTTCTCTGTGCCACCTTTTTAGCGTGGAGGAGTGGAGTCTCTGCGAAGTCAATACCTGTTGCTATCGCGCCCATGTCTTCCATAGCAAAGGTAAACCGTCCTGCGTTGCAGCCTAAATCTAATGCGCGCATGCCGGGCTTTATCAACTTAGGTAAGTGGTCTTCGTATCTGTCAACAGCAAATTGCGATCTCGGATTGTCGGGGTCAGTCGTTGGGTGAACACCCGCTGCATTGTAATGTTTCCGAGTCGCATCATTTATGTTCATATATCTCTTTTCCTTCAAATATGGCTTGCATTGTCCGGTGCGATGGTGTATATTAGCAGGATGGGTATTTCAAATATTTTGCCATAATTCATCGCTTAGCACAAGAAAAAACCTACTGTAGGGGAGTCTTGCAAATGCTATCAACCGAAAATATGGGCGGCGTTGTCGTCACACCAACCCAATTGAGCGATATGCAAGCGGGTGACTATATCCTATATGCCCGCGATGGTGTGCTGAACAAGGTTCCTGTGGAGAAAATCCGCATGCCTTTGGACCCGAAAGCACATTATCAGGGATTGAATCTCGTTTTAACACCCGATGGGATTATCTATGCGGTGCAGCAGACTATCTTTTCCAAGTCCACCGATGGTGGTAAGACTTGGGAACACCTCAATAGAGATCCTTCCGCGTTCGGGTTTAGTGGATGGTTGTTGCAAGCCAATCGGCACGGGCAACTTATTAATGTAAGCCAACAGGGTGAAGAACAACCGACTACTGTCTGGCTATCCGATGATGAGGGTGAGACTTGGGAGCAGACGAGTGAAATAGATGTCGCACCATTTCAGAAAACTGTTGCTGGTTCAAGCCTGACCCGACTCAGCGATGGAACGCTTCTGCTGCCTATAAAAAGGCGTGATGATCCATTTGACGAAGGCACAAATCCAACCTATGTTTTCGTTTCAGAGGATGATGGACACACCTTCCCAAATCGCTTCTTCTTGTCAGATTACGGCAATGAGGTCAACATCGCAGAGCTTTTCCCCGGGCAGCTGCTTGCGGTCATTCGTTACCAACCCGGCCCCACAGACCAACCTCATACGAACAAAACCGTTTTTCTTGCTGATTCAGTGGACAATGGTGAAATATGGACAGATCTGCGTCAATTGACGAGCGTACATGGGCAGTGCCACGGTGCAGCAATCGGGCTTTCTAACAACCTCGCCGTTGTGGCGTACGATCATCGTTATCCGAGAGAACTCGGTAGTGGTCGTGCAATGGTCAGCGATGACAATGGCAAAACTTGGTCCGATGAAGTCTACTATCTCTGTCACGGACACGTCGCAGGTTTCCCGCGACACATCAGTTTAGATGGTGAAGAGATATTAACTTTCATTGGTTCCTGCTACGGTGATGTGAGTAAATGGGAGAAAGCTACAGGAAACTCACACTTCTGCATCATCCGGTGGCGACCAGTTTAGGACGGCAACTATGAAGATTACCGGATTTGAGACAATACCGATTCAAGGGCGCGCAATGATTCTGAAAATGTTTACCGATGAAGGTTTGATCGGTTACGGTGAACCGATGAACTATGAGCATTGGCGCGTCGTCGCGCAAGCCGTAGACGATATGTCGGAGTATCTTGTCGGTAAAGACCCGTTACAGATTGAAGAACACTGGCAAACGATGTACAGGTCGAGTTATAGTCGGAGTATGCCTGTGTTAGTCGGTGCATTAAGCGGTATTGAGATGGCGATGTGGGACGTATTCGGCAAGGTCGTCGGTCTACCCGTCTGGAAGTTGCTGGGGGGCTCGGTGCGGAGGCGGATCCGCGTCTATACGGGTATAGGTGGTACAACGCCTGATGAATGTGCAGAGCGCGCGAAAAAAGCAGTCGCAGCAGGATTCCGTGCCGTGAAAATGGGTGCCTCACCGCAGCCTGTCCGATTTGTGGATACGCCGAAGGCGATTGACACGATGGTGGCGCGCGTCGAAGCGGTGCGCACAGCAGTCGGTGATGAAGTTGATATTGCCGTTGATTTACACCGGCGATTAAGCCCGACAATGGCGATAATTCTCGTTAAAGAATTAGAACCGTTTCGACTCCTGTTTGCTGAAGAGCCGTGCCACCCAGAAAACAACGAACCGCTGCTGACTTTATCTAAGTCAACGACGGTAACGATCGCGACGGGTGAACGGCATTTGACACGATGGGGTTTCCGAGAGATAATTGAACGTGAGATGTGCGCGATTTTACAACCCGACATCCGCCACTGTGGTGGGATACTGGAACTGAAAAAGATCTCGGCGATGGCGGAAATCCACAATATAGCGATCGCTCCACATAACGCTGCGGGTCCTATCGGAGTCGCAGCATCTGTTCATGTGATGACAACCGTGCCGAATTTACTGATATGTGAAGGTGGACACCGACGTGGAGAAGGGCTATTTTCAACACCTCTGGTATTCAAAGATGGGTTCATCGAATTACCAACAGCCCCGGGACTCGGTGTGGATATGGACGACGCTGCTATTGAAGCCGTGCGAGATGAAACTTTTCGGTTGCGTGGGATGTTCTGGCATTCAGATGATGGAGCGTTCGCTGATTTCTAACCGTATCGTTACGGCATATTATCGCGATCAGTGGGACGTGTGGATAGGTTCGTTTTTGGCGGTATATCCCATGAGATGTACCCGCAGCGCGGGCAGCGCATCTCAAACTCAACGAGGTTTCTGACCATACCTGTTTTTTCGGGTTTTCGCCGCGTTTGGCACTGCGGACACCGAACGGCTCGGAACTCATCAATATCACTCCTACCGAAATAAGCACCTATTTTAAACACAATAAGCAGCAGCACAACGATGAAAACACAGACAAAACTGAAGATGAGAAAAGGCAAGAATGTTGGCATATTGCTTTCCTCAAAATATACGTCAATCTTTCAGCAATATCAGCGGTTTAACAGAATCCTGATGATAGGTGGTTTCCGTAACGGTGTCGGCAAAGAACGGGGCAAAAAACGTATCGGCGGTGTTTAAAAATGCCGGTAGATTAAGCCCCATATAATTCGATGCATCGTCACATTCAGCGACAACTTGCCGTAATTTATCACGCCCCGCGGTAGAAAGCGTACGCAAGGGACGCAACATCCGCATGTGGTATTTGATTAGGGATGCCGATACTTGAATTAACCCTTGAAGGAAGAGGCGATATGTGTCTTCTGCTTGATGCCACAACCCTTCCCACGCTTCATGCACCTCCCACCAATAAGCAAAATTGTAGAGATCCACACCGTAGAGGTAATCTTCGTTTTGTCTCCAAAGTTCCGGCGACAGCGGTTCTGCGTCGTGTTCGTCTTCTATCCCATAACTGTGCCCGAGTGGATCGCGAATCGGATGTGGGGTGACACCGGGTATGTGGCGATACGGTGGAAACGGCTTTTGTGGGCAATATCGCTCCCAATTGGTATCAAAAGGTTCAGGCTGTTTTTTAATTTTTCCTTGCGGTTAAACAACGTGCATCTGAGTTATCAAGTACGTTCCTTAAACCCGCCCTCCACTTCGTTACGGGCTAACGTTTTTGATGTACCGTGTAAGTCTTAACCTTGTGCCCTTTCTGATTAATAGTACCTATAGCCTTAGGTGCACCTTACGTTCTGCCGACCCCGATATAGTGAAAACCTGCAGCTCTCGCCTCTTCTGGCGAATATACGTTACGACCGTCGATAAGAATAGGTGTCTTCATCTGCTTGGCGAGTCTGCGGAGTTCGAGTTTGTGATAGGGTTCCCATTCAGTAACAAGCACGAGTGCGTCCGTGTCGTACGAAAGTTCGTATATATCTTCAGTAAAGAGCAGTCTATTGTTGTCTGTTTCGTCGTTTCCGCCTAAAACACGGCGAGCATTTGCGATAGCGATTGGATCGTGTGCGCGAACAATTGCACCCTCGGCAAGCAGTTCTCTGATAATGTCCAGCGCAGGTGCTTCGCGAACGTCATCCGTGTTTGGCTTGAACGCAAGCCCCAAGATACCGATGGTTTTGCCTTTGAGCGTTCCCAGTGTACCCTGTAACTTTTCAACGATCCGGTCGCGTTGGCGGAAGTTAACGGTACGCGCAGCTTCCGTGATTGGCATCGTGTATCCGGATTGCGCTGCGACACCTAACAGTGCGGCAGTATCTTTTGGGTAGCAGCTTCCGCCCCAACCGAGACCCGCACGGAGAAATTGATGTCCGATACGGGCGTCAAGCCCGATCCCGCGTGCAACTTCTGTCACGTCTGCATCAACTTCCTCACAAAGTCCAGCAATTTCATTGATAAAGCTAATTTTAAGCGCGAGAAAGGAGTTAGCGGCGTATTTAATCATCTCGGCACTGTTCGGGTCCGTTGTCATCATCGGTGGTAGATGGTAAGCGGATGGACGTGGAAACTCGCTTGGTGGGTCAAAGGTCTGTTCAAGGATCGGTTGGTAGAGGCGGCGCAAGGTATCAACTGCTTCATCACTGTTTGCCCCGACGACAATCCGGTCCGGATAGAACGCGCCTTGTAACGCCAAGCCTTCTTGTAAGAATTCTGGATTTGAAGCGACAGAAATATTCCCTCGGATTCCCCGTTCTGAGAATACTGCCTCTACAACCTCAGCAACTCGTTGGTTGGTGCCGATCGGAACTGTGGATTTGACGACAAGCGTGTAATGCTTATTTGGTAAGCAGACTTGTGCAACTTCTCTCGCGGCTTGTTCGACATGCCGCGTATCCGCCTCACCGTTCTGCTTCGGTGGTGTTCCGACAGCAATCAGAATTAGTTCTGCTTCTGGGACAACTTCAGATACGCTTGGTGTGAAACGGATCGTATGCCACACTTCCTCAAGAAGGTCCTGGATGCCGGGTTCATGAATCGGGCTTTTCCCTTCGTGCAACAGCGTTAATTTATTTTCATCTTTATCCACTGCGGCGACATCATGGTTGAGGTAGGAGAGAACCACTGCTGTGGTTAAACCGACGTATCCTGTTCCTATAATTGCAATTTTCATTCTTTGCTATTTTAGTCTCCTTGCGTGAGTTCAGCAATTTCAAAACTCTTTGAAGTCGTTCAGTAGTTGGATCGTAGCCATAGTTAATCTGCCGCATCAATTCAAGGGCCTCCATACGTTCTTGTGGACTTTTAGAATGCCAATAGGCTTTGTCAGCTTCATCCGCCTTTTCAAAGGAGGATAGTACAGAGAACTCTTTCTTATCCATCCTAAAAGTGTCAATTATACGCATTGTTTTTATACTCCATCTACTTAGTGTACCGTTGGCGGTTCGACCTGTTCCAATAGCCTATTGATAATATCCAGGCTCGTGATACCGTCGGCTTCTGCGTTGAAATTGGTCAAAATTCGGTGGCGTAGCACCGGTACAGCGACCGCCTTGATATCCTCGTATGAGACATGATAACGTCCGTGGAGAATCGCACGCGCCTTTGCACCGAGAACAAGATATTGTGACGCTCTCGGTCCAGCACCCCACTGCACCCAATCTTGAATAAAATCAAGTGCGTCTGCTGTAGGACGTGTCTGTCGGTTCAATTCCACGGCATAGTCTACAATCGCTTCCGCAATAGGAACTTTTCGGACAACTTGTTGTATTCGTAGTACCTCTTCGCCTGTGATAATGGCTTTTATCTCCGGCTCATACGCCGCAGTTGTCGTCATCACGATCTCTTTCTCGGCATCTTTATCAGGATAATCAATTGTGATATGGAACATAAACCGGTCGAGTTGTGCTTCCGGCAACGGGTAAGTACCTTCCTGTTCGATTGGGTTCTGTGTCGCTAAGACGAAAAACGGACGTTCCAATGCGTATGTTCTACCGCCTGCGGTGACCTTGTATTCCTGCATGGCTTGTAGAAGCGCGGCTTGTGTTTTAGGAGGTGTTCGGTTGATCTCATCGGCGAGGACGATGTTCGCAAATACTGGGCCCTTAATAAAACGGAAAGCACGTTTTCCAGCATCGCCTTCCTCAATAATATCGGTGCCGATGATATCGGAGGGCATCAGATCTGGCGTAAATTGGATACGGTTGAAAGGGAGTTCGAGAATCTGCGCGAACGTGCTAATTAGCAGCGTTTTCGCTAACCCTGGCACGCCTACCAATAAACAATGTCCTTGCGAAAAGAGTGCCATGAGGAGCTGCTCAATGACTTCGTTCTGACCGATGATTCGTTTTTTGAGTTCTGATAAAATGTTATCTCGTGCCGTTTTTAGTGTTTCGGCGGCTTCCATATCAGTTGCGGTTTGCGTAGTTTGTGTATTATTTTCCATATTTTTTGAGTTTAATCGTTTGAGACTTTCCACATTTGAAGTCCATCGAAATCGAAGTTGACATCAATGATTCGCGCCCCTGCGTCTTCAAGTTTTTGACGGACGCGGTGTTCACGTGTAGGTTCGCAATAAAACAGGAGACATCCGCCGCCGCCAGCCCCGCATGCTTTCCCACCAGTTGCGCCGTTCGTCATCGCAATTTTAAAGAGATGCTCAATCTGCTCATTTGTGACAGAGGGGTGCAACCTTTTCTGGTTATTCCAATTTTCGGTGAGAAGTTCGCCGAATTCCGTCAAACGACCTCGCATGAGTGCCGTTTTTGTTGCCTCGGCAGTGGCTTTGAGGGCTTCCAGCGCGTTGCGCACACTCGGTTCTTCGCTTTTATATGCCTCGGTCACGTTCTGATGGATATTACCAGAAAGTCGGGGCTGCCCGGTGTAGCAAAGCACAAGGTTTTTTTCAAGTTCGTAGCGGATATGGGATGGGAATTTCAACGGCGAGGTCTTTACCTCTTCGTCCTGGAACTCCATAAAATGGATGCCGCCGAGTGCACTTGCGTAATGGTCCTGTTTTCCGCCGAGTATTCCGAGCTCATGACGTTCGATAGTACTCGCAAGCTCAGCATATTCGTATGGGAGATAGGTGGCTTCCTTAAGCGCGCCCAGCACACCAACGAGTGCGACTCCCATTGATGCGGAGGTGCCTAACCCGCTACCTGGAGGGGCAGTGGACTGCGTGATGAGATCAAACCCGCCAATCTGTATGGACATCCGTCGCACAGCTGCCTTCACCAAATCAATATTTCCGTCGTATTCAAGTTGACGTACATCATCTGCTTCGATAAAGGTGTCAAAATCCGCGGAGTAGATACGAATGCTTTTATCCAAAATCCGTTGCAGTTCAACAGAGTCGTCTTGTGCTGTCTGCCGCTCACACCGGAGGGTTGCATAAGCGTATCGATTAATGGCTCCGTTAACGACGAGCCCCTTTGAGTGTTCGGTGAAGAGGGCAACGTCGCTCCATCCGCCAGCAAAATCAATGCGGACGGGGGCTCTCGTTCGGATTAACATGACGGGTCTCCTGACATCAGTTTTTAACGAACGCGCTTGCAAAGCGTGCCTGGAAGCGATGCGGACAAAAGCTGGAAAGGGTCCCTACAAATAATACAAGCAAAAATTGGTGCCAGTAATTGTAGGTAATAGCACCGTGTTGGAATACGTTGCAAAGGCAGCCTCTATGGCAAAGATCTGCAGAGACTTTTACTGATGGGTTTAACATAGAAAAGCCGCAGCCATCCCTCTGTGTAGAAACGAGGCACAGCCCCGCGGCTTTTCCAAGAAACTGAGCGAAAAAACCGCTAGGCTTAGGCGGCGGCGTCGCGAAGTTTCTTACCAGCTTTGAAAGCAGGGACCGTTTTCGCCGGAATGTCAAGCGGGTCGCCGGTCTGTGGGTTGCGACCTGTACGGGCGGGGCGATGTTTGGTTTCAAATGTTCCGAACCCAATCAGGCCAACGGAATCGCCGTTGCTCAAAGCTTCGCAAATAGTCGCAGCAAAAGCATCAACAGCGGCGTTTGCTTCCTTCTTGCTAAGTCCAGTCGCTTCGACGATACTGCTGACGACATCGTTCTTCGTTAATTTTGCCATGTTAAATGTTCCTCTAATTTTTGCCTGAATAAGTGAACGCTGCTTTTACCAATACGATCTGGAAATCGCGAACCTTCCGCCTCAGGCATAAAATGAATTTAACAAAAAACTAATAGTAATTATATTATACTACACAGATATAGATATGTCAAGAAAAAATGTGACTAATGCTAAAAATTAGTCGGAATGATTAATGAATAGGCACTCCAATTGAGCCTACACTACCTTGTCAAAAATAGGTGTCTCTAACAAAGGTCGCTTGACATAACAGGTCTATCTTTTAAAATTAATACCATAAATCGTAGGGTTTGTCAAGTTTTTTGTTTCAAAACAGCGAATTTTTCGTTCAAATATATAGTCTTTACCAAAATATTTGCTTTAAGGGGCGTATTTGTGGTAAAATTAAGAATTAAATTTTGACTAAAAAATTCTGCTTGAATCATACAATAGAGGAAATATCAGAAATGCGTGAGAGTTATCATGTAGCGGTTGTCGGTGCGACGGGTGCTGTTGGCAATACAATGTTGCAACTTCTTGAAGAACGATCATTTCCTATCGCTTCCCTGAAACTTCTGGCATCACATCGCTCTGCTGGTGAGATTCTGTCCTTTAAAAATGACCCCATCGTTGTTGAGGAATTAACACACGATTCATTTGAAGATGTGGACGTGGTGTTTTCATCAGCAGGTGCGTCCGTCAGCCGCGAATTCATCCCTACAGCCGTAGATAAAGGCGCGCTCGTCATTGACAATACCAGCGCGTTCCGGATGGACGCAGCCACACCACTGGTCATCCCAGAAGTCAACATGGCTGCCGCCCACACCCACAACGGACTCATTGCAAACCCCAACTGCTCTACTATCCAAATGATGGTAGCACTCAAACCAATTTACGATACTGCTGGCATCAAACGGATAGTCGTTTCTACCTATCAGAGTGTTTCTGGTAAGAGTGGGCGCGCTGTCTTGGAGTTGGTCCAACAAACAACTGAAGCCCTTGAAGGCAAACCCATCACCTTGGATAAGTTCCCACACCAGATGGCGTTCAATGTCGCATTTGATTGGCCCTTCTTAGACAGCGGTGATAATGAAGAAGAGGTCAAGATGATCAACGAGACTCGGAAGATATTGGAGGACGATAGGATCGGTGTCTCCGCTACAACCGTCCGAGTCCCGGTCTTCTTTGCACATTCCGAATCAATAAACATTGAGACGCATGAAAAACTCACAGCAGCCGAAGCCAGAGAGTGCCTCGCTGATGCACCCGGTGTGAAACTTATGGACAACCCGAGCAATCAGCAATATCCGCTTGCTGTTGACGTTGCAGGTAAAGATGAAGTCTACGTGGGTAGAATCCGTGATGATGCCTCCATAGAAAACGGTTTGAACCTCTGGGTCGTCTCGGATAATCTTCGTAAAGGTGCCGCCTTGAACGCTATCCAGATCGCCGAAAACCTGCTGTAAGCCTTCAAAAGTGATATGGAACTCAACCTTGCCACGCTACCGGACTACCTTCGTCAGCGACATGCAGAGCTCCGTATGTTTGAACCAGAGGCAGAGCTCCGTATAGAAGAAATTGGCGACGGTAATCTCAACACCGTCTATCGCGTCTCAGATGCCGCAAGCCCGGCGCGCTCGCTTGTCTTGAAACATGCACCGCCCTACATTAAGATATTAGGTCCCGATTATCCTCTGTCCACAGAACGTTTGACTTTTGAGTCTCGCGCCCTTGACATTTACAATCGGTTGGCGAGTGGCACCGTACCTGTGCAGTACGATTTCGATGTAGACGCAGCAGCCATAGTAATGGAGGACCTCCGAGATGCACGTGTGCTACGTGATGCACTGATCGCTGGTACAGTAGACCCTACAATCGCTGAACAGATTGGGCGATTTATGGGGATTGTACATAGTCAAACCTATGTTGATAACATCGGCAACGCAACTGTCCAGAACTATAGACAGCAATTTGCGAACACCATTATGCAGGCGATAACTGCCGATTATGTGTTCACCTTCCCGCTTACCGAACATGAGACGAACTTTTGGACACCTGGGTTGGAGCCGGATGTGCAACGGTTGAAAGCGGATACGGATTTTTTGCGTCAAGCGGAGCATCTCAAGCGGATTTTTTTAACGGCGCAGCAAGGTGTAACCCATGGTGACCTACATACAGGTAGCGTTCTCGTCCAAGACAATGCAGCTAAAGTTATTGATGCCGAATTTGCCTTTTACGGTCCCGTAGGATTTGACCTCGGACTATATTGGGCGAATTACTTCTTATCCTATTTTTCACATCAAGATGCCTTGAGCGTACAATCAGCACTCAAAACAGCAGTTGGGCACGTGTGGGACACCTATAGGGCCGAATTTACAACGATTGATGTTGGATTGAAAGCGCAAACTCTACAAAACATCTTCCAAGATGCTGTTGGGTTTGCAGGATTGGAAATTCTGCGTCGCCTTATCGGTGCCGCGCACGTCAAAGATATTGAAGGCATTGTTGATCTCTCTCGAAAACTAAGTGTAGAGAGAGCAGCACTTCAATTCGGAACAACGCTTGTCAAACAGTACCAATCTTTACGAGATGTCACAGCGGTCATCGCGATGCTTTCTTAATCCTGGTAGTTTTCGCACCGTTTTCTCCCGTTAACAGTAACGGGTCTTGATGAAGTTGCACGTCATTTTAGATGAAGATATAAACCTAAACAACCGGTTTTTTGACAACGGAGAAAAACCGAGCAGAAACCGCCATAATTAAAAATATGAGAGACTACTATGAAATCCTCGGTGTTGACCGAGGTGCCACCCCTGAAGAAATCAAAAAAGCCTATCGCAAACTCGCAGTCCAGTACCATCCGGACAAGAATCCCGGCGACAAAGCGGCAGAAGAGCAATTCAAAGAGGCATCGAATGCATATTCGGTACTCTCAGACCCCGAAAAACGGCGTATCTATGATACCCGTGGGCATGCCGGTGTTCACGGTATGGGGTTTGAAGGCTACCAAAATATGGACGACATCTTCTCACACATAAACTTGGACGATATTTTCGGGCGCGGGTTCGGTGGGTTCGGTGGGTTCGGTAGATTCGATGATGCGTTCGGCGATGCCTTCGGACAACGACGCACGACGGGACCCACCCGTGGGCGTGACATCCGTATGAATCTTAACATCCCTTTTGCGGATGCGGTGTTGGGGAGTAAGAAAGAGGTCAATGTCGAAGGAAAACGTATCACCCTTACAATCCCACCGGGCATTCAGGACGCGCAAACCTTACGCATTCGAGGACAGGGAGAAGCCCTCGGCATAGGTGCTTCTGGTGATCTATTAGTGACAGTCGCTGTACAATCGCATCCGACGTTGACTCGTGAAGGTGCAGATTTACTAACAGACGCGACGATTTCAATGACAACAGCGGCGTTAGGTGGTTCTGTTCGGGTGCAAACGCTGACAGGCGATGTGGACCTGAAGGTTCCAGCGGGGGCGCAACCTGGCCAACAACTCCGCTTGCGCAGTCAAGGCGCAGCGGATGCTTCTGGACGGAAGGGCGATTTGCGGGTACGGTTGGTCGTGGAGATTCCAAAGTCGTTGTCGCGGAAGCAGCGGAATTTGCTGAAAGAACTTGATAAGACGCTATGATGTGAAGATTCGATGGAGGGCAACGATGGAACTGGAAAACTACTTTGACTTTGTTCAAGAAGATGTCATCCGGATTAAAGGGAATCGCATTGACATTGAGATTGTGTTGGAAGATTATCTGGAAGGCGCGAGTCCCGAAGAAATTCTGCTCCGCTATCCGACCTTAAGTCTTGAAAAAATCCACGCGACTATCCTCTACTACCTTGCTAAAAAAGAGGAAGTGGAGGCATATCTTGAACGCGTAAGGCAACTTGATGAGGAGGCGGAGCAGGAACAACGACAGAACCCTTCACCTTTCGTGGTTGAATTGCGGGAACGCTTTGCTAAGGTTTCTCAGGAATTGCTTGAGGCGAAAAGAAAGTCTACCAAACCGGCAGATGTTCTATGAGACTTCGGTTTCTCCTTGATGAAAACATGGATCGAGCGATTCAGAGGCAGCTCCAACGCTTGAATTCAGAGATAGATGTAAAATTGGTAGGAGATGCGGAAGTACCACCGCGAGGAACGTCTGATCCTGATATTTTGATGTGGATAGAACATAATGACCATATCTTGGTCACCAAAAACCGTAAGACAATGCCCAAGCACTTCAACGAATATCTGGCTGCTGGCAGGCATGTGCCAGGGATCCTCTGCATTCGTAAATCTGTAACGATGGGAGAACTCATCAACATATTGTATCTGATTTGGTATGCCTCCGACGCTGAGGAATATCGCGATAGGTTGGTGTTCATTCCGCTATAATGCTCAAGCATAATTAAACTCAAAAACCGATTTTCAAAGGAGAACGAATGATTTCATTATCACAACGGAGTCAAAATGTAACGCCATCGTCCACTTTGGCGATCACCGCGAAAATCAACGCGCTGATCGCTGATGGCGTAGATGTCGTCAAGTTCGGGGCAGGCGAACCCGATTTTGATACACCCGATTATATCAAAGCCGCCGCAATCGCCGCACTTGATGCCGGGTTTACAAAGTACACCCCCGTCCCCGGCACCCCCGAACTCCGCGAGGCAATCACCGAGAAATTCAAACGGGATAACGGATTGAGTTATGAAACTTCTCAGGTCATCGTCTCATGTGGTGCCAAGCATACCATCTATAACATCCTACAAGCGATCTGCGATCCGGGCGACGAAGTCATCTTCGCCGCGCCGTATTGGGTGAGTTATCCGGAGCAGATTAAACTCGCAGGGGCAGTGCCTCGCGTCATTGAGACGACACCGGCACAAAATTTCTGCATGGCACCGGATCAAGTAGAAGCAGCCATCACTCCAAAGACAAAAGCGATCCTCGTTAACAGTCCAAGTAACCCAACCGGTACCACTTACGATCTGGACACACTCAAGGCAATCGCCGATCTCGCTGTCAAACATCAGGTCTACCTTATTTCTGATGAAATTTATGAGGCACTGCTTTACGACGGTGCGACACATCAGAGTCCCGCTTCGTTCAATGAAGAAACAAAGGCGATTACCTTTGTCGTCAACGGCGTATCTAAAGCCTACTCAATGACAGGATGGCGGATTGGATATACCGCGGGTCCCGAAGATGCGATCTCGGCGATGTCGCGTATCCAATCACACAGCACCTCAAATCCGACATCCATCGCACAGAAAGCCGCTGTCGTCGCGCTCAATGAACCCCAAGATGCTGTTGAAGAGATGCGGAAAGCATTTGAAGAACGCCGAGACGTAATCTGTCAGCGTTTTGACGAGATTAACGGTGTCAGTTATGTCAAACCGCAGGGGGCGTTCTATATTTTCCCCGATTTCTCTGAACATTACGGTAGGACGATTGATGGAGAAAAAATCGAGGGGTCAATGGATATCACCGATTATCTGCTCAATTCAGCGGGTGTCGGTGTTGTGCCAGGCAATGGGTTCGGTGCAGATAACCATTTGCGACTCTCTTTTGCTACTTCGGAGACAGAAATCAACCGTGGATTGGATCGGATTAAAAAGGCATTAGCATAAAACCTTATCAATTCCGTCTTATAACATTATTATCGTTGCACACGTTTAGGCGCGCCGCCAGACAACTGGTAGGCGTGTCTTTTAATCACATATAGGAGATACCATCGTGGCACAACAGAATACCCCTAACCTTGTTTTCGTCATCACAGATGATCAAGGCTACGGCGATTTGGGATGCACTGGAAATCCCGTTATCAATACACCGAATCTGGACGCGCTCGCAGCAGAGAGTGTACAACTGCAGAACCTGCACGTCGGTCCCACCTGTTCCCCGACACGTGCAGGGATTATGACGGGACACTACTGCAATTCCACGGGTGTGTGGCATACTATCGGCGGACGCTCGCTCCTTCGCAGCGACGAGGTCACGATGGCAGATATCTTCCGGCGCAACGGCTATAAAACTGCTATGTTCGGCAAGTGGCACCTCGGCGACAACTATCCGTTCCGTCCACACGACAGAGGTTTCGACGAAGCACTCTACCACGGTGGCGGCGGTATCAGTCAGACCCCTGACTATTGGGGCAACGACTATTTTGATGACACCTATTTCCGTAACGGTTCCGAACAACCTTTTGATGGTTATTGCACCGATGTCTGGTTTCAGGAGGCGATGGCGTTTATTGCCAGGCAAGCTAACAGTCAGGCTGAAGGTGGTCAGAACAGTCCGTTCTTCTGTTATCTCTCTACAAATGCACCTCACGGTCCGTTCCGTGTTCCTGATGCTTACAGCGAAGTCTATCGAAGGAAAGATGTGCCACGGGATCGTGCGAATTTCTACGGCATGATCACCAATATCGACGACAACATGGCACGGATGCGACATCACCTCCGGGTCTTGGGGCTTGAGGAAAATACTATCCTTATCTTCATGACCGATAACGGTTCTGCGGCTGGGTGCGACTTGGGTGCGGGGCAGTTCGTCGAGTCCGGGTACAACGCTGGAATGCGCGGCAAAAAAGGATCACCTTATGAAGGTGGGCATCGCGTGCCGCTGTTCATGCATTGGCCCGGTGGTGGTTTCACGGAAAAGCAAGAGGTACACGAACTCACCGCAAATATTGATTTACTCCCGACGTTGATAGATCTCTGTGATCTCGAAGTCTCCTCAAGTGCGAGCTTCCACGGCACAAGTATCGTCCCGTTGTTGAGAAATGAGGCGGAGACGTGGGAAGAACGGGTTATCGTTACCGATTCGCAGCGCGTCGAAAATCCGATTAAATGGAAAGACAGTGCGACGATGTCGCAACGGTGGCGACTCATCAACGGAAAAGAACTCTACGATATTCAAGCGGATCCCGGGCAACAACACGATATAGCAGATGCGCATCCAGAGGTTGTCGCAGAACTCCGTGAACATTATGAGGCGTGGTGGAAATTGGTTTCAAAGCGGTTTGATGAGGATTGTCCAATTGTCGTCGGCACGCAAAGCGAACCTGTTACGTGTATCACAACGCACGATTGGCATGGGGAATCACACGCATGGAATCAAGGGATGATTCGCCGCGGCATGGAGTGCAACGGTTATTGGGCGATTGAGGTGCCGGAAGATGGACAGTACAGTTTTGAGCTGCGTCGGTGGCCCTACGCCGAAAATAGGGCGATAACGGATGGCATTCCGGGCGAGCATATTGATCTCTATAATGGTGGAAAAGCGTTGGCATTAACAACAGCACAAATTCGCGTTGGAAACCAGACGGCTACACAAGCCATTTCACCGGATGCAAAAGGCGTGACGTTTACATTCGACCTCACCGCCGGTCAGACACGTATGCACACTGAATTTGCTGATGAAACTGGCGAATTGGCAATTGGGGCGTATTATGTGTATGTGAAACGGGTAATCTAAGATATGGGGTTACTGGTAAACAGGAGAGGTTGCCACGCGAGAGAATAAACGTTCTAATTCATTCGTTGACACACCGAGAATCATTTCAAGGTCCGTGCGCGTTAACCCAAGTTGTTGGACACCGAGGCTCTCTTCAAAGTCGTCTTGCGTTAACCCAAAATCTTTGTACCCCTGAATGATGATTTCGAGATACCATCTTGACGGAGGTTCCGAATTGTCAGACGCTTCTTTCATCCTGTAGAACATGACGTTGTCTTGATAATATTTACCATAGTAATTGGGGTAACCTTCGTACGTATCAAGCGCAACTTCATGGTCTCCTGTAAGTTTCCAGAGTCCACCGTGAACGATACATCCTTCTGCGGGGATAATATCAGCGTGGTAATTAAAAACAAGGCGGAAATCCTTGAGTTGGGACTTCCCTATACGAGTGATATTGGGGCACCGTTGTTGCGTTTGAGAAATGTTCATGTTGGAGCCATACGCAAAATATTGCATCGGTGCCTCCTGCTGTGAAGCGGTCCCCAAACAAAGCAAAGGGACCGCAAAATCATTGCTATTCCGCCTTCAATTTGCCCCAGAGTACAGAGAGTTTGTCCGACGGTTCCACAGCGAAAGCAGTGAAATCGATACCATCGTTCATAATGCCCTGAACTTCATCTTCGGTGAGCGCATCGTTAAAGAGACCCACCTCGTCCATAATAGTGGCGGAAAGGAAACCTGTCCCTCTATCGGTAGCGAGCCATGCTGTCTGATCCTGGTCTTGGAGTTGGAACTTCGGCACCTTTTGTGACACCTTTTCTTCGCCATCAATGTAGATTTTGCAGGTTTCTCCGTCGTAGACATTGGCAACATGATACCATGTGTCTGCCTTGACGGTCACGCCACTGGCGACATCCCAGGTGTTCGTCCAACTACGCATGAGATTTCCACCGTTTTTGTATGGGACATAGCGGTTGTTGCTCTGATCCCATATAGAGAAATAGTTTTGTTGACCGCCGATGTCGGTAAAGTTTAGCCATAAGATGAAAGTCACTTTATCTTCGATAATGCCTTTGCCGAGCGGAATTGTAACAGTTCCACCCTTCTTGATCTCAAGGGCACCATCAAACTTGCCTTCCTCCCACTTTCCATTGGTAATCGTACCTTTACGTCCGTGTTCAGACGCGTCTTCAGCGACATCGCCTTTGCCCTCATCTAATAGCCAGATCCCGACAATTCTATCCGAATCAATCTCGGCTTGACTGTAACTGACTACGAGGCATAGCACGAGCACCGTGCAGAGCAATATTTTCACTCTCATAGGTTTGCACTCCTTTTTTGTTGTGCGGAAAATCGCGACCACAGTTTGATACTACTAAAAAAGTAATCGGCATATTAATTACATTAGACATATTGAGTGTGTTGCAAGTTTAATCTGATTTTTCAGCGCTCTCTTCTCCGGATTTTAATTTGACAGCGGACGAAAATTAGGGTATACTATAATTGCTCGCCGGGATGCTGGAATTTGGTAGACAGGCTAGGTTCAGGGTCTAGTGTGCATTACGCGCGTAAGGGTTCGAGCCCCTTTCCCGGCATCTATGAAATATTGTGTAGGCACGCTATCCACGCGTGCCTATTTACTTTATCAATCTTCCCGCCAAGACCCCATGCTTTAGCTTGCGGGATGTAGGCGGGCGTTGGATTTTGTAGTAAAAAACATTTGACCTATACGTAAAAATAGGTATAATGATAGTATCAAGTTGGCAGGTATAATCAGCGTTACCACTTGGTAATGTGCCTGCCTACCTGCTGATTAGGGGTTAAAAACTTGGTACTTGATATACTATGAAGACCTATAAATATCCGCTTTATGATCAGTCTAATTGTATCCGTATCGGTAATCTGCTTGACGATATGTGGCAAGTGCATGTGTGTTTCCACGAGTGGCAGCGTCAACGATATAAAGACGGGCTGCCCTATGCGAACTACAATGATATGGATAGCCACTTTAGAGAACTGAAACGGACTACGCACCCGCATTGGAAAGTGTTGCCGAGTCAAGCCGTTCAACAAGAGCTTATCCGTATTGATAATGCGTATGATCGTTTTTTCAAGAAGCTTGGTGGTAGACCGCATATTAAGCCGAGACACAAGTTTAAGTCTATGACGTATCCTGGAAGTGCGGGTTGGTCTTTGTATAATAACCGTATCACATTGACTTTTCGCAAGTGGAATCCGAAAACACGCAAATGGCAGTTTGATAGGATACCTTATACTTTTCACAAGCACCGTCAGTGGCATGGCACTATTAGCACTATCACTATTAAGCGTGATACATGTGGACGCTACTGGATTTGTATAACAACGGACTACACAGATTTTAGACCGCTGCCGACAACAGGTAAAAGCGTTGGGGCAGACTTTGGTATGAAAGACGCATATTTGACGCTTAGCACGGGTGAGAAGATACAACACCCACAACCTTTGAAACAATCCTTGAACAAACTTCGGTCTCTCATGAAATGTTTGAGTCGTAAAGTCAAAGGCTCTAATCGTTGGTGGCAATGTGTTAGGCAAATCGCACGTCTCTATCGGAAAATCAGCAATCAACGCAAAGACTTTCATTGGCAACTTGCTTCTAAACTCTGTAAAAAGTTTGATACGATTGTCATTGAAACTTTGAATCTTGATGGCATGAAACGGTTGTGGGGACGTAAAGTCTCCGATCTCGCTTTCTACCAGTTTGTTGAGATATTGCGGTATAAGTGTCGTAAACATAAGCGTCTTTTCAAAGAGATTGATCAATGGACTGCTACAACAAAACCTTGTAGCGACTGTGGTTTTCATAATGAAACCCTAACATTGAACGATCGGCAGTGGACCTGTCCTGAATGTGGTTCCTACCACGACCGAGACATCAACGCTGCGCGAAACATATTGCGGGCGGGGATAGCCGTCCCTTGACGATATGCCTTGTGTTCATTCAATCACTTTGAGAACACGAGGGAAACGCCCGCGGGTGGAGCGAAAATAAGACGGTGGACTCTATGAGAAAACCGCATGCCTCGCAGTGAGAGTACGAAGCCGAAGCCCCACGCTTTAGCGTGTGGGTGCTATCACTCTTTCTTCAGTGTCTCCGGGACCAGCCACAAGAAAATCCCGACCGCGAGATAACCGATGCCTCCCAACGCGAAGCCAGAATAACTTAACCCGAACAAATCGGCAATATTGCCGACGATAACGGGGCCTGCTGAGCCGCCGAAATCTCCTGTGAGCCGCCACAAACCTAAGAACTCGCCAGTCCCCTCTTGTGGTGCTAAATCAGCACCAAGGGTCATCATTGTTCCCGAAGCGATGCCATTACCGAGTCGCATCAAAATCGCTGCAAGCAGCAACCACGTAAATGTACCTGTAAACGGCATCAATACCATTCCGGTGGCAAAGATGCAAATTCCAGGGACTGTCGCATACCTTCGACCAAATCGGTCCATCATAAATCCAGCAATCGGAAACATTGACATGTCTACCGCTGAAGATACCATGACGACCGAGCGGACCTGTTGCGTTGTTAATCCGACAACCTCGTCGGCATAGAGTGGGATGATGATATGACACCCACGGCGTAGCGTTTGGACGCATACCTGCCCGACTCCTGCTGTAGCGAGCAGTCGGGCATGCTGACGCGATATCTGGAGAAGGTGTTTCAGATAGGGAGTTTTCTTATCCGCTGTTTCACTTCGGCGGCGGTGTGTCTTTGGAATGAAGAAGAAACAGAGGAAAAGGTTCAGCAACACAATTCCTGCATAAATAAAGAAGGGCAGGCGCAAGTTTACACCGAGGAAGATAGAAAAGAATTGTCCTGCGAAGGTCCCCATCCGGTTTACACCACCGAACAAGGCAATCGCTCTCCCGCGATTCGCCATCGGAATTACGTCTGTCATATAAGCGTGCCGGGCGAGCATCCACAAGGCATTCCCAATCCCACCGACCAACTGTGCACCCATAAGTTGGAAAAAATTCGTTGCTGCACCCATACCGACAGTTGACAAGCCTATTAGCACTAAGCCGACCAGCATTGACGGTTTGCGCCCGAGTCGTTCTACTAAAATACCCGCCGGGATGTTTCCAAGTACACCGACAGCAAGGACAACTGTTGTTAACGTATAGGATAACTCAAACGATTTAACGTAAATTGAGAGCGTTGGTGAAACAATGCCTCCACCTGTCGCCAACAAAAAGGCTGGAATGTAGATGGGGAGGATCAACGAGACTCGGCTAAATTTAGGGGTGTTCAATTTTGGGTGCCTTTCAGCACAGATAGCTTTTTAGCACGCCTCATTTTCAAAAAACAGTGCGCAAAGCGTCCACGTAGCAGACATGGGTTGCCTCATCAAACAGGATAAACTGAATCGTTGCTGGCACAGTGTTCCTCTGGAACACAAGTTCTTTCACCGCAGTCAGGGCAACGACTGCCGCTTTCTCCGTTGGGTATCCATAGATACCGGTGCTAATCGAAGGAAAAGCAATGCTTTGAATGCCGTTTTCTACAGCGAGTCGGAGACTCTCCTTATAACAACTCGCAAGCAGTGCTGCTTCACCTGAATTACCGCCTTCCCACACCGGCCCAACTGTGTGAATCACATATTTCGCGTGAAGGTTACCCCCTGGGGTAATGACCGCTTTGCCAGTAGGACAACCGCCTTCGCGTCTGCGGATTTCTGCGCATGCCCCCTCAATTGCGTCCCCACCAGCGCGCCGTATCGCGCCGTCTACACCGCCACCGCCGATGAGTTCGCTGTTCGCTGCATTCACGATAGCATCAACCTGAGCTTTCGTGATATCGCCTTGAATCATTTCCAAGTCTGTTTGTTTAATCTGCTTGTTCATTAGACTGTCTCCCTATGGTTACCGATTCCTCTGAATGAAACCTACCCTATGCAGCTCCTCTAAAATAAAAGGCTCTACAGGGGTATCGCTTTTTAATTGCGCGTAGCCAATACTTTGATCGGTGCAGAAACGTTGCAGATTGTTGCAAAATGCCTGCTGTTGATCCCGATATTGTGCAAGGATTTCTGCATTAATCGTGACGGCTTTAGTTTCACCTGTTTCGGCATCTTCCACCAACCAATCCGCGCCAGTAGGTGTGTTTTCCAAGTGTGTTTGTGGGTCCATCTCTTCTGGGCTTATCAAATGGATAGCTGTGAGGGAGAACCCGCGTCCTAAGAGTAATTTGAACCCATCGGCGTAGCCGTTCGGATCCAAAAAATCTGAAAGTATGACGACCATGCCAGCACGTCGTTGGTACATAGAAAGTTGCTTAAGGCATTCCGTTAGCCGCGTTTGCCCGGATGCTGTCATTGCGTTGAGTGCTTTCGTTAACCGTGGGAATTGCGATTTGCCTGTCGTTGGTGGTAGCGTTGGCGAGAGTCGTTCAGCACAAGTGTAGACTGCGACGCTGTCAGCATGTGCTAAAGCGATATAACCCAACGCCGCGGCGATCTGCTTAGCGCACGTCAATTTGGTAGGCGATCCAAATTCCATGGAACGGCTATTGTCAATGAGTAGCACAAGTGATAAGTCTTCGTCAGTGTGGAAGAGTTTGATGAAAAGTCTGTCTAACCGGGCGTAAATGTTCCAGTCAACATGTCGCAGATCATCGCCGGGTTCATAAACACGGTAGTCAGCGAATTCCATACCTGCGCCGCGATTGAGGCTTCGCCGTTCGCCTCTGAATTTGCCGCGGAACACATGCTTCGAGCGCATGCAGAAAGGGTCAAGTCGTTTCAGAAATTGTGGTGTAAGAAGCATCGCTACAAGTATTTGGAATATCAGAGAAACGGGTATACGAGGTACGGAAATCTCGCCTTATAATTAGGTCAATAGTATAGCACAGTCTGTGAAAAAAACACAAGAATTTTTCATATTTAATTTGACATCTGCCCAAAGATAGTGTATAATTTTAACTACCGAAGCGGACGTAGAACGCAACAGGCAAGCGTCCATTACGTCCCTCAATGAAGTCTCTAATGTTGCCGTTATTGCCTGTAAATTGAAAGTATGTATCCCTTTCGGGGCGTAGCGCAGCCCGGCTAGCGCGTCTGCTTTGGGAGCAGAAGGTCGGAGGTTCGAATCCTCTCGCCCCGATTCAAAACTGGCTGATAACACAAGCGCCTATAGCTCAATTGGATAGAGCAACGGACTTCTAATCCGTAGGTTGCAGGTTCGACTCCTGCTAGGCGTACTTTTCATACTGCTCACGGAGACGAAATCAAAATATGGTGGATGTAGCTCAGGGGGTAGAGCGCTTGACTGTGGATCAAGAGGGCGTGGGTTCAAATCCCATCATCCACCCTCATGAGCGTCCGTAGTTCAATGGATAGAGCAATAGTCTTCGGAACTATAAGTTGGGGGTTCGAATCCCTCCGGACGCGTATACTTTTGGATGCCAAGTCCGCGCTTTGGGTGTGCGGTAGCAGTTAGCGAGTGGGTGCTGAATGAAATACACCTATGAGCAAGGTAGGCAGCAAGCGCGCCGTTAGCTCAATTGGCAGAGCATCTGACTCTTAATCAGGCGGCTGAAGGTTCGATTCCTTCACGGCGCATTTGTTAATAGCATACACCGAAATTCGGGCGGGTGCTGGAATTGGTAGACAGGATAGACTTAGGATCTATTGGGGTTACACCTCGTGAGGGTTCAAGTCCCTCCTCGCCCATGCTCGTATTAGATATAAAGTATCCGGGTTTTGAATGCCTGACGTGAGGACAAAAACTTGAGAGTTCAAATTGAAAGGTTAGACACCACGCAAGTCCGTCTGGACATTGAGGTGCCTTCTGAAGATGTTAATGCAGCATTAAAGGAAACTTATGAGACATTACGTACCCAAGTCTCCATTCCGGGTTTCCGAAAAGGGCGCGTGCCTGTCGCAATCCTCAAGTCAAGATTTCCTGATTACGTTAATAGTGAAGCTGTCCGGTATCTTGTCGCTCCTGCTTACGAAGATGCCATTTATAGGGAAAAACTGAATCCACTCTCCCAACCCAATTTCACACCACCTCTTGATGAATTGCGAGTTAAAGAAAACGAACCGCTCGCGTTCTCAGCCACGGTTGATATCCGACCCAATATAGACCTCCCTCGTTATGATGAACTGGTAACCGATAAAAACCCGGTTAATGTGCCTCGTGAAGATGTTGATGCCTATATTACCCGACTACAGGCACAATCGGCAACTTATGAACCCCTTGACACTGAGCGTTCAGTCGAAGAGAAAGATTGCGTCCGTGTAGATTGGGAATGCCTAATTAACGGGGACCGGATTGAACCTGAATCGAGGCAAGATTTTGATATAGAACTCGGTGCCGGGGCGTTAAATGAAAAACTTGAGCAGACACTGATTGGGATGCAGATCGGCGAAACAAAATCTGTCGATATTGATTTTCCACAAGAACATCCGATCGCAGAACTCGCAGGAAAATCCGCACAATATGGTATCACGCTGCACGCTATTACACAGAAACACCTCCCCTCCTTAGATGATGAGTTTGCGAAAGACCTCGGGTATGAAAACTATTCACAACTTTATGGGCTGATATGGAACAATCTGGTCGAAGAAGAGACGAGTTTACATGTTGATAAGCAGAAAGCGGAATTATTGGAGCAACTCATTGAAAAAACTGATATTGCGATTCCAGAACCGTTAGTTGACCAATACGTGCAGCAGACGCTTCAGAATGTCAAGCTGCAATTGGCGAACGAACAGAGAACAGCCGAAGATGCTGGCATTAACATGGATACCTTGCCTGATGAACTCCGGCGAGATTTCATTCAGCAAACAAAACAGTCGTGGATCTTCGATACTATCGCTGAAGCGGAGGGCATTCACGTATCTGATGATGAATTGGAATATGAAATCCGTCGCGCTGCTGAGCAACAAAATCGAGACGCTCAAAAATACGCGGACCTCTTGAAGTCAAACAACCGATTGGAAGAACTTCGCGGTCAACTACAACACGAAAAAATTTATCAGTTCCTCATTCACAGTGCATCCGCTAAACAGTCGCTCATAATCGCCTGAAGAGTGGGAGTCAGTAGTCAGTTTTCAGTCCAAATGTTTATGGTGTTCACGGAATTCATAACTGCTACAAGAGACTCTTAACCGACAGATGATAACCAAAATCTGTGCAGCAGGCAACTGACAACTATTAAAAAACATGAATCTTGTACCTATCGTTGTTGAACAAACCAGTCGAGGCGAACGATCATACGACATATACTCTCGCTTGCTTGAAGACCGGATTATCATGATCGGAACACCGATTGATGATGATGTCCTCGCGAACATCGTAACTGCACAGATGCTTTTCCTTGAAGGGAAAGACCCGGATGCAGATATTGTGCTCTACATCAATACGCCCGGTGGTTCTGTTTCTGCCGGTTTGGCGATTTACGATACAATGCAGTATATCAAGGCAGATGTGCAAACTTGGTGTTTAGGTAGAGCGTACAGTATGGGAGCTATTTTGCTCGCTGCGGGTGCTCCTGGCAAACGCTACGCGTTGCCACACGCAAAAGCACTGATTCACCAACCAATGGCAACCGGGATCAGCGGTCAAGCCTCCGATATTAACATTCATGCGAGAGAAATCTTACATGAGCGAGATCGACTTTACGATATTTTAGCCGAACATACCGGTCAAGATGTTAACAAGATCGCTGCTGATGCCGATCGCGATTTTTATATGACTGCCGATCAGGCTCTTGAATACGGTCTTGTTGATCATGTTGTAGAACAGCGTGCCACAGAGTAGAGTTGTTTTAACCATCAACTCGTGCCTTAAACGGATCTAATTAGAGCGAGTTAATGGTTAAAGTTATCAATTGTCGTTAAATGAGAGTTTTTATAAATACGGACATCTCTTAACCAACGACTCTCACTGCGAAGCAAACTGAAAGGTTTGCGTAGCAGACCGGACCGATAGCTCTACGAAAAAAGGAGAACTTCTATGTCACAATCCGCTCATCGTGAAGTGTCTTGTTCTTTCTGTCAACAGGACAGTACACAAGTCCGCCTACGACTCCTTCAGGGCAGGGAAGCCAATATTTGTGTTGAATGTATTGTCCGACTATCAGCATCTACATCGGATAGTGCTTCATGTGCATTTTGTAGGCGCGATAATACTCACGTCGAAAGACTCTTTAATGGACTTGAGGCGAATATCTGTGAGAGATGTCTTTCCGAGTGTATTGATCTCTGTAACGATATTCTCGCTCGTAAGCCAGACGGTAGTTTTGATCTATCCATGGAGGACCTCAACAAAGCGGAGGGACCACACGAACAACATGATCTTGAAGGTGACCAAGAGGAATCTGCACAAGCGCGCGGGCGCAATGTTCGCCAACGTACTGAAACCAATACTGCAAATACACCGAACTCCGAAAGAAAAAATGAACAGGACGCACTCACAGAACCCCTCTCACCTGAGGAAATTAAAGCAAAACTTGATGAATACGTAATAGGTCAAGAACACGCCAAAAAGACATTGTCTGTTGCAGTTTATACACACTATAAACGCTTACACCACGGCGATATGACTGATGATGTTGAATTAGACAAAAGCAACATTTTACTCATCGGACCGACAGGTACAGGGAAAACGCTCCTTGCGCAAACGCTTGCACGGGTGTTAGATGTGCCTTTTGCTATCACCGATGCAACAACCTTGACCGAAGCGGGGTACGTCGGTGAGGATGTCGAGAATATCATATTGAAACTGGTTCAAGCGGCGGATGGCGATGTCGCACGCGCTGAAACCGGTATCATCTATATTGACGAAATTGATAAGATTACTCGGAAATCCGAGAATCCATCGATTACTCGCGATGTATCCGGTGAAGGCGTTCAGCAAGCATTACTCAAGATTCTGGAAGGGACAACCGCTAATGTGCCACCACGTGGCGGCAGGAAGCACCCTCATCAAGAGATGATTGAGGTAAATACCAAAAAGGTATTGTTTATTTGCGGCGGAACCTTCATTGGGTTAGATAAAGGCATTAAGGACAGACTCGGAAAGCAAAGTATCGGTTTTGGTTCGTCTATCCAACCGAAAAGCGAAACCAAAATTCATGAAATTCTCGCACAAGTAACACCAAAAGATCTTATTAAATACGGATTTATACCGGAGTTGATCGGACGACTTCCAGTTGTTACGACGCTTCACGAATTGGATGCACCGGCGTTGATTCGTATTCTCACGGAACCGAAGAACGCGCTTGTCAAACAATATCGGCGTCTTTTGGCGTATGAAGGTGTGCAATTCCACGCGACTGATGGTGCCTTAACCGCTATTGCTGACGAAGTCATTGAACGTGAAACCGGTGCGCGCGGGTTAAGAGCCGTTTTTGAAAAGATTATGCTTGATACCCTGTATCGTCTCCCATCACTTGACGATGTTGAAGCATGCCACATCACCGAGGATTCTGTGCGTAACAGTGAACCACCACAACTCACTTATAGAAAATCCGAAGAACTTAAAACTGCTTAGCGACAAATTTATAAATGAACCGTTGCCACTTTGGCAAAACTAATATGCTGGGATTGATACCTGGCGCTAGGACGAGAACTATGAATCCGACAGCAGGAAAAGAAAATGGAACCGTAAGTTTACCGGTTATTGATTTGTCCCCGGATTTCGATATGTATTCTCCTTTTCCGAAAACGAGATCCTTCCTAAATGCCGCCCGTAAGATGGGGATCCAGGCGACCCGTGCTGCGCTCCGATCGAATCGGCGGATACTCCTCCTCCACCAAAAAGTGGAGTTGGAAGAAGGAGAAGATGTCGCTCCTGAACATCTCCACACTATTGGTGCTGTCGCGAATATCATTGAATCTTATGAACCTGGTGACGGCACTATCCGTATCGCTATTGCTGTAGAGCAGCGCGCGATTGTTCTCGGGTATACGAAAACGGCTGATTTCTTGCAAGCGGACGTGCAAATTATCCACGAAGAGATCGGGTTAGCAGATGCCGCTGAATCTCTTGTCAAAGATACTAAGAAACTTTTCAATGACTACGCAAAAACAAGGCAGAAGGAGCAGGCGCGCAACTCACAACCGCATGTTTTGACTTTGGAAGAAGTCAAGCAGCTTATTAAAGAGCAAGAGGAACCGGGACCTCTCGCAGATATTATTGCTGGATTTCTCGACCTCAGCGCACTAGAACGCCAAAATGTTATTGAGGAATTCAACCCTATTAAACGTTTACAAGTCATCATACAGTTTTTGAACGAGGCACTTGAGCGCAATGAACTCCGAGATGATATTCACAATCAGGTCCGGGAATCTGTCCAAAAGACACACCGAGAATTCTATCTTCAGGAACAGATGAAGGTCATTCAGAAGGAACTCGGCAGGGATGATATCGCTGAAGTCGATGAACTCCGGGAACAGGTCAAAAACGCCGGAATGTCCGAAGAAGCGGAAGAGAAAGCACTTAAGGAACTTGATCGGCTCGCACAGATACCGCCGCAATCTGCCGAATCCGGAGTTATCCGTACTTATGTTGATTGGATACTCGCCTTACCTTGGAAAGAGAGCACTGAGCATCAACTCCAACTTCCCGAAGCGCAACGAATACTTGACGAGGATCACTACGGGTTGGAAAAACCGAAAGAGAATGTACTCGAATACCTTGCTGTCTTACAACTCGTGAAGCATCTTAAAGGCCCCATTATTTGTCTCGTTGGGCCGCCGGGGGTGGGGAAGACCTCGCTCGGTAAATCGGTTGCCCGCGCGACCGGTAGGAAGTTTGTCAGAATGTCGCTCGGCGGCGTTCGAGATGAAGCTGAAATCCGCGGACACAGACGTACCTATATCGGTGCTATTCCCGGACGTATCATTCAAGGGCTCCGTGATGTAAAGTCGAAAAATCCGCTCTTTTTGCTTGACGAGATTGATAAACTCAGTGCGGATTTCCGGGGTGATCCGGCATCCGCACTCCTTGAAGTTCTCGATCCAGAACAGAATTCCACCTTCCGCGACCATTACATGGATATTGCTTTTGATCTTTCCGATGTGATGTTCATCACGACCGCTAACACGCGTGTTACTATACCGCCTGCACTCCAGGACCGGATGGAAATCATTGAATTGCCGGGTTATACCGATTTCGAGAAGCATAACATCGCTACCTTCATACCGAACGGGCTTATCCCGAAGCAGCTTGAACGTCACGGACTTTCAGGTGAGAATATCACCTTCACAGACGAAGCCCTCTATGAGATGATACATAAGTATACCCGCGAAGCCGGGGTCCGAAACCTTGAACGCACAATCACCACCGTCATGCGGAAGGTTGCCAGAGAGATTGTCACCGAAGAGACACCGGATCTCAACTTGGAAATAACACCCACCAATTTGAGCGATTATCTCGGGCCTGCTAAGTGGACGCGCACAAAAGCCGAAGAACGCGACGAAGTCGGTGTCGCTACAGGGATGGTCTGGACACAGATTGGCGGTGATATTGTCTCCGTTGAAGCAACGACGATGCAAGGAGAAGGCAAACTGAGTATGACTGGGCAGCTTCAGGAAGTCATGCGTGAGTCTGTCCAGACCGCTGTCGCCTATATCCGTTCGCGTGCTGAATCCTTCAGGCTTTCTAACAAGCAGTTTGAGCAGCAGGATATTCATATCCACATTCCAGAAGGCGCAGTCCCGAAAGATGGTCCCTCTGCCGGGATTACCGTCGCTGCGGCAATCCTCTCCGCGTTCACAGGTAAGTCTATTCGTAAAGATATTGCCATGACTGGCGAAATTACGCTCCGCGGTAGAGTACTGCCGATCGGTGGTTTAAAAGAAAAAGCACTCGCTGCCTACCGAAACGGTATCTTTGACATCATCATTCCCGTGGACAACGAGAAAGATGAAGTTGACATCCCTACAGAAATTCGCGAAGGGATTCGTTTCCATAAAGTCAACGATATGATGGAGGTACTGGAATTGGCACTGACAGAACCTGTTGTGGACCCCGAGGTGCCTGTAGAAATGCCAGTCGCCTCCCAACCATCTGTGTAGGATGGTTATCAGTTTTCAGTATGGTTTGCTGTGCAAACCTTGCGGTTGTCAGTTAAGAGGTTTACGTTTAACAGTACCCTCTTTTAACCGACAACTGATACCCGTCAACTGAAAATTAATAAACTGATAATTGACAACTCTGAAAAAATGCGGTTAGATAAATTCCTGCAGGTCAGCCGTCTTGTAAAACGGCGAACAATTGCTAATACCCTCTGTAGCAAAGGCGCAGTGAGCGTCAACGGACACGTTGCAAAAGCCGGGAAAATGCTTTCTATAGGTGATGTAATTCGTATGCCGGGGTCCCCACCCTCTACTGCGGAAGGACATCCGACAGGCATTGAGGACGTGCCAGAGTCTGAATACGAGGTTGTTGAATTACCCTCTGGAAACGTCTCACGTGCGCGTGCTACAACACTCTACCGCCAAATAAACCCGTAGCCTCCATCTCCTGATCGAGGCACCGCTTGCTTCGATTAAAGGAGAAAAAAATTGCAATGACTCGCACAGAAACGCAAATCCAATCTGAAGTCACTGCGTTTCGGAATCCTCACCCGCTAATGCGGGGTGAAACGAATACGCAGCACACCACAAATAGACCTAAGATTGGGCTAACAATGGGGGATGCAGCTGGCATCGGTCCTGAAATCATTATCAAGGCACTTGCAGACAAAAGTGTATATTCAATGTGCCAACCGATTGTCATTGGGAGTCCTGCTATCCTTCAGAATGCTTGTCAATTTATATCCACTGGCGCACCCCAATTAAAATTTAATGTTATCAAGACACCGATGCAAGCAAGCACAACGCACGGGACAATTGATGTGCTTGATGTCTCTTCAATATCGCCTGAAGAGATTTGCCTCGGCACTATAGATGCCCGGGCAGGTGCTGCTGCTGTCAAAGCGATTGAGGTCGCCACACAGTTTGCGATGCAGGGTGAACTTGATGCTATCACAACTGCTCCAATCTGCAAAGCAGCCATAAACCGCGCAGGAATCCCCTACTCAGGACACACGGAAATGCTTGCTGCATTCACGAACACACCTGACGTAGTGATGATGCTCTGTACGCCTGAAGCATTGACCCCAAAACCCGCTTTGGAGACCGCAACACCTTGTGTAGAGACCGAAAATAATCAAGTCGCTTTCGCAGTCTCTTTCGTGACGAACCATATCGCATTGGCTGACGTTCCGAAACATCTCTCTGTTCCAAGGATCGTGAACGTCATCCGAATCACGCAACAGGTGCTGATCCGCTGTGGTATTTCTGAGCCCCGACTGGTCGTTGCGGGACTAAACCCTCACGCGGGTGAAAGCGGTATGTTCGGAGAGGAGGAGGCGCGTTTTATCAGTCCAGCTATTGCCCAGGTACAGACACAAAACGGTACGATAGACGGTCCGCTCCCTGCCGATGTGCTTTTTGTCAAAGCAAATCAGGGACAGTGGCACGCCGTTATCGCTATGTATCACGACCAAGGTAATATTCCGATAAAACTTCTCGGCTTTGGGAAACTTGTAAATGTCACCTTAGGCTTACCGATAATCCGTACGAGTGTAGACCACGGCACAGCGTTTGACATAGCCGGTAAAGGTATCGCTAATGAGAGCAGTCTTGTTGCGGCACTAAACTGCGCTTCACAACTCGCGAATTAACCATCAGCCGTCAGTAACCATCAACAAAGAGGTGATTAGCAAGAGGCGTTAAATAAGGGGATTTCATAAATCATTACAACCACAACAAAAGTAAATAGCATTTAGATTGTTGGCTTTGCGTCGCGGGCATTATTCATTTGGGTTTGGTAATTTCCCCCAAACCAACAGTTTACGGTCCAAAAATGCAGCGAATAATGAAACACCTTCCCTTAAATATACCGAAAACCTCTTAAAGATTGCTAATTATGGTAGATTTTAGAATTAAAGAGGCACTGTAAAGCAACAAAGTTAAAAAAGCTCGTTAGTGGAGACGGACCGTTTTCGCTGCTGTCTGTTTATTTCTATAATTCACGATAGGAAGAATCGTAAAACGCCATGAAAAAGACGCTTATTTTTTTCGCTATAGTCCTTACACTTTCTACTGTTCCGATGCTGGTTGCCGTAAGTCAGACACCGTCAGGGTCCCTACCCGTTACTGGAGACGAGGTGCCACCGCTTCAAATTCTGGCAATTACAGCGGACACCCTCACAGCACGTTTCACCCTACCAAAACTTAAGATAACGACACATACTTCCTCTACTGTAGATAATTCCGAAGGTGTGGTAACTGATATTCGCTTTGCAGGCGCGGATCGGACGCTTGACGTAGGCAAACCCCAGCTGCCCATTTACACACAACGCATTGGAATCCCTGTCGCAGGAACGCCGGTTGTTACCATCATTGAAGCGCGTTCGGAGATGAGGATAATCGAAAATGTGCGTGTCACACCTGATGATCCAGTTTTTCCGACTCTGGTTTCCAGAAGTTCCTCACGGACTCCCGCCAAATTTTATCCCACGCAGCTTGTAGAGGTTATCCCTAGCGGCCTTGTGCGAGACCAGCGCATCGGCAGTTTGCAAATCAACCCCGTGCAATACAATCAGACGACGAAGCAATTAAAAATATTTCCGTCTGTGACGTTCCGAGTGCATTTTCCGGGGGCGGTTATTGGAGGCACTATTTCTACAGCACCTTCTGCTTTTCGAGAACCTCCGCGTGCTTTTGAGAGCCTATTCCAAGGAACGTTGCGTAACTATGAGCAGGCAAAGTCGTGGCGAAAACAACGTCGGACATCTTATAGCGTCACAGATGGAAATCACGTTCCCGGGGCACCACCGCTAATTAATGCGAATACGCGCCGTTTTAAAATCCCTGTCGCTAAGACAGATATGTATCGTATTACCTATAACAACATTAAGGCACATACTGGTATTGAACCAGAGAGTATAGACCTTGATACACTTCGATTGGAGAGCAGCGGAAAGAAGCAAGGTGTCTATATTTTCGATGAAAACGAGAACAATACACTTGACCCTGGTGAGCAGATTATCTTTTATGGTCGGGCATTAGCAGACAACAAATTTACTGATGAAAACGTTTATTGGCTCCGTTTCGGCTTACGCGGAGAACCAAACGCGGGTTTTGAAACATCCCGCGTGGCGGCGCGCGACGGAAGTCCGCGAACGCCAAACTTAATATCCCCTAAAGCCTTTAAAACACGCGTTCGCTTTGAGGAGAATAGACATCATGATGTCTTAGCCGGTAATGATATTAAGTCTGAACTCGCAGACCACTATTTCGGCGTTGCTTTCCGCGGTGGGAATATTAATACAAGCCGAAAAGATTTTCCTATAGAACCTAAAGACATTCCGGGAGCAATACCACGGCTTCAAATTGATCGCATTGGTACTTTGCGTATTAAATTCCAAGGTGCCTCTCGCAAGGGGAGTGCACGCCACATCGCTCGTATCACCTTTAATAACAAGATACTTGGTAGGGATGAGGAGTGGAAACGTCAAGCTTCGCAGACCGCAACCCGCGACATCTCACACAATTCACAGAATCTCATCTTCCACGATACGACGAACTATATGCGCATTGAGGCATTTGATGACAACGATACGCCACCAGGGTCGTACGATTTCTACCTCGACTGGTATGAGCTTGACTATTGGCGGGACTTTCAGGCGGAGTCCAATCGCCTTGAATTTAATACCAATACTGAACCGCTCAACCGTGGGCAAGTTCAGTACCGAGTTGGAAACTTCTTTAACGACACAATAGACGTATATCAGTTGGATGAAAACGGAATTACAAGCAGACTCACTGGCGGTAAAGTCGTTCGAACGGGAGCGACTCGTCGGATTTTGTTTGAAGATACTGTTAGCCAGTATAGACGCTATTTTGTAATAAGTCGTAGTGCATATAAAAATATCAACGCACTCGTTCCGACCCCCCCGACACCGTTAAGAAACCCGGCTAACCAAGCTGACTATGTCGTCATTACACACTCGACTTTCGCCGAAAATATTCTTCCGCTCGTCGAATTCCGGCGTTCGCAAGGTTTAACAACTACAGTTGTTGATATTGACGATATTTACAATGAATTTAGCGATGGCCTCTTCAACCCCTTTGCGATCCAGAAATTCCTACGATATACCTACCACAATTGGCAACAACCTGCCCCTACGTATGTCCTCCTTGTTGGAGATGCACACTACGACTACAAGGGAGCCACTGTTGATATCTACCGCCAAGATCCGACGTTTCGAGGTACCTATAACCTCTATCCTAACTTCGTGCCGACATACCATGGTTGGGCACCTGCGAGTGGTGAAACTTCTATGGACCAGCGTTTTGTCAATATTAGTGGCGAGGATCCTTTGCCGGATATGTTTATTGGTAGACTCTCGGTGCAAACGCCCGAAGCCCTCGCAACCATGGTTCAAAAGATGATTGATTATGAAAAAGATCCGAAGATGGGGGTGTGGCAAGGCACATTAATTCAGGTGGCAGATGACCATACAGACAAACCCAATGATGGTATCTTTGAAGAGTCACGTGATGAACTGATACAGGAGGTTATCCCTCCCGGATACGACACGCGCCAAATCTACCTCCGAAAGATTGGGAGCCCTGACAATACACGTAGGATGATCCGCTCTGCTATTAATAGAGGCGCGCTTGCTATTGAATATGCTGGACACGGTGGAAGCCAGACCTGGGCAGATGAATCTATTTTCCGTATTGAGGATGCCGCCGATTTGCGGAACCAATACCTCCCCTTTGTTATCACAACGACCTGTCTCAATGGACAGTTTGATAAGCCACAACAGGCTGGAAATTTTTGCCTCAGCGAACAGTTTCTGTTAGGAAAGTACGGTGCTATTGCGGCACTTTCGGCAACGCGGCTCACCTACGGGCAAGCAAATGCTGAATTTGACATAGACCTCTTTGAAGCCTTGTTTCGTGTTGTTCAGGAGTCTCCAGAATTGGCGACTAACAGTCCGCCCTTACAGCCAACGATAGGATCTATTGTTGCTGATGCCAAAATTAGCTTTCTCAACCGGATTCGGAACATAGATTGGATTCCTGGAACCGAATCATATACACTTTTTGGTGATCCGGCATCTCGCCTTGCCCGTCCCCAACTTGACGTAAAGGTGGAGTTGGAACGCGTCGCGCTCAACGACACACATAAAATTGTGATTAAGGCCAACGAGATAGGCGTGATCCGAAATTCAGGAATCGAGGGTACAGACGGCGTGAGCTTCACGCGCGCATCCGATTTTAGCACAGAAACATTTTTTGCTTTCGCAGTCTTTGCAAATAATTTTGACGACAATCTACGCAATGACCTCACGCGACGGGTAGGTGGCAATGTCTGGCAGGGAGAGTATGGAACTGTTCGGATTGATGTCCCAAACAACGCGTTACCCGGCAGTGGTTTTGCCCGTATTTTTGCTTATGACGACACCCGTGCTGCTATCGGTGGCACCCGATTCTGGATAGATACACCTGTTGTATACGACATCCGTGAGACACTTGATACTAAGGTCACGGATACCCTTAATATCAGTGCCCTCGTCCTTGATGACAAAGGACCGGGGGGCATACGAAGTATAAGCGTTTTATGGGATAATACAGCCACCTTCGCAGACGTGGTGACACCTATGGTACCTGCCCCCACACCGCTTGGTGATGTTCCACCGGGTGGGCGATGGTATGAACTTCAGACACCTATTCCACTCCCGAAAGGTGGATTGCAGATACGTTACCGAATTCGCATTACCGATAGTACGGGACATGAAGTCGCCATTCCATCGAAAAAAGAACGCAACATCGTCAGAGTTCCTGAGGGACCGAACCTGGCAATCGGCACTGACAAGGTAGATAGGGCCCCTATCCGATATACCTTTGATGAGAAGAAAAACGGTTACCAACTCATAGCAGAATTGATCAATAACGGGGGCCGTCCTGTGTTGGCGGATATTGAGGTCGTATTTGCTGAAGAAAACCCTGACGCTGATGGAGACCTTATCGTTGACGAAACCGCGAACGTTCTTGGGACTGTAGTCGTGAAAGCCACGGATTGGGTGGAAGGGACGTACGTATGGCAACGCGCAACGGCTATCTTAGACCTCAAGACCCCGCTTGAGACGGGTGTCCACAAAATTTATGTCCTGGCAGACCCAGAAGACCCGAGCATTGAAGATAAAATTGATGGGAATGTCGAAGAAGCACGTCTCTATGATAACAAGCAGCATGTCTCTTTCATCGTCAACGATTTTAACTATCGACTCAAGGAAGAGTTAACAGCCTTTAGTTTAGACAGGGTGTTTGAGATCCATTTCCCTCCAAACGCGCTTGAAACCGAAACGAAGGGTACCGTAAGTATCCCACTTGCTGTTACATCACAATCGCCACCGGACCCGACACAGCCTGACCTCCAATTTGCCCCGATTCCCCGTGTCGCTGCGCTCCGGCGCGGACTCATTCGGCAAGGTAGGGCTGTCGCTCAATACTATGAACCCGCATTTCGCACAGACGCATCAGTGCTCGCGAAACCTGCCGAGATCAAACTCCGTTTTGATGTGAGTGCTTTGGAAGACATCGTACGAGAGGAAAAAGGACTTCAGCCTGACAATCCCACATTTAAACATGAATTCACTGAAGTCACGAACCAGATAGCAATTTATGCGTGGCAGGCAAATGTCGAGAGAGGCCCACAATCGGAGTCTGCTGCTGAGGAGGCGGATGTTAACTTGTCAGCATGGCGACGGTTGCCATCGAAAATTAATTACACTTCTGAAGGCGACTTTCTGCTCGAAAATTATGTTACACCCGTACAGATGGAAAATGCGAGTCAACAGAACTTAGAAACTGATAATATCACCATCAACCCAAACCTCACGCCAGCAGGCACTTGGGTTATCATTTTTCTTGATGGTAGTGAGTACGAGATATTTCTCAAGCGAAAGGGAGAACCACGGTTCCAAAAACTTGATAGGACTGGGCAACTTGACAATCCGTTCAGGGAGGAAGCATTTGGTTTAGAATTACGGATTCCACGGCAAGAGAACCCATCTCTTGATGTCAATTACGCCTTTGAATTTGCCGACGTATTCGCTTTTAAAACCGACTATGATCCCCAAGGCGATGTCATCCTTACACGCACGTGGAATACGAATCTCGGTAACGGCAGTGCAACGGTAAATAGTAGGCTTGGACCGAAAGCGGTGTTTGAGACAGGCGACTGGTTCATTTTTTTTACCGATCCTAATTACTATGAACTCCGTGATACTTCTAACGAACCTTCCTATTTTCCCAATGGTGTCAAAATACGCGGGAAGATCAACGAACCTATTTTCCTAACCCATCTCGGTTTTGAACTGCTCGTCACCGCGAGTTCCGAAGAATTTGATTTTGGCGATAAGTTTAAATTCAGTAGTGCTCGCGTCGCTACAATTACAACGGATGTCCCTAAACTCACACGGTTTGCCCTCATGCGTAGTACCGATACCGAACCGCCTACTTTTAACCTCTGGGTAGATGGTCTCCAACCACAAACCGGTAGCGTCATTGCCCCGCGCCCTGCTATCTCTATTGTGCTGCAAGATGCAAACGGTATTGATACAGAGTTCTTCTCCCTGGAGAAACAAAAAGATGGAGGACCTTTTGAATCTGTTACCGACTACGAACTCCGTACACAAGGTGGTATTCAAACGGTCCCGATTGATTATCGACCAATACTCTTCCCGGGCGAGTATACTTTCAACATTGGCGCACAAGATTTCAACAGAAACACTATCGGTGGTGATGACGGTGTTGTTAGTTATAGGTTTTTTGTCATTGAAGCTCCCGATATCACACCTCCGACTATTGACATCCAAGTCGGTGCGCGCGGTAGAGGTTCAGGAAACGAAATGCTTGAGGAACCTTTGGCAGACGGCGCAGTACTCACAGAACAACCCCGCTTCAAGATTACCCTCACCGATGATAATGCACTTGATGAAACCACTTTTCGATTCAATTTTGGAGGTCTGTATGAGGGACTTGAACCATTAGATGCCAGCAATTACATGCAAACTTTTGACCCGGCTGCTCCCGTGAGTGCCGATATCACCTATGCACCAGACCTCGCTAATGGGGAATATCAACTCCAGATTACTGCGGCAGACACCAGTGAGAACATAGCAGAATTTGTTACGACCTTTACCTTAAATGAAAAAGTCACGCTTAATGAGGTGTTCAATGCCCCGAATCCTGTGGACCGGACATTCGGCGGGAAGACTTTTTTCACCTATCACCTTGCACAGGCACCTGACAGCGTTACAATCAAAGTTTATAGTGTTAACGGTAGACTCCTCAAGACACTCGACGATGTGAGCGCGAACCGCGGCACCAACGAAACCGGTTGGGATTGCAGAGATGAAGCAGGCGTGCGGTGTGCCAACGGTGTATATTTCTATCGCGTCATTGCCAGCACCGAAAATGGAAAAATAGAAAAGGTCGGAAAACTCGCCATCTTACGATGAGAATGGCTGTCGGCTGTTAGCAATTAGCGGTCAGTGAGAGCAGGTGATCCCTCTATTGTAAGGGTGAATAATCTGTCGGTTCAAGTATCTTTGAACTTGCCACATTCACCAGCGGACCACCGACTTCCGTTAATCGTTTCGCCGCTTGCCACTCTGGATCGGCGATGAATGCATCCCACGCGCGCTGATAATGTCCGAGGTCGTCAAAGGCGAGGATATAAACAAGTTCCGTTGTCGTTGCCTCACCGATGGCAGTTTCCCAAAACCCGATAACCCTCATACCGTGCTTCTCGAACAAAGGAAGCGTGATATTCGCAAACCGGTCATTCAGGTTTCTCATCTTCCCAGGTACGACCTGATACGTCCGTAATTCATAAATCATTTTTTAACTTTCCTTGCGGTTCGTTAAGGCGGATTTTGCGAAGAAGGCTTCTCTCCGTATATCCAGCCCGGTTTGTTAGTTGGGCTTACGCGCTAAGAACAGCCAGCAGAGGAAGGATTATCAGTTTGCCTCGCAGTAAGAGTCATCAGTTAAGAGAAACTTGAACAGTCAAACAACTTCTTTAACTGAAAACTGAAAACCGATAACTGATGACTATTCATCACAGAATCCCGTATTTGTCATAAACTTCCCGCAGCGTTGCACCGGCGCGGAGTTCGTCGCGGGTCCGATTCTCCCCGCTTACTTTTTCCAGCGCAGCTTCAATCACGGTTGTTTCCACCGCTTGTGGGATCACAACGACACCATCAGCATCGCCGAACACGATATCGCCAGGATTAACCGCGACACCACCACATTCAATCGGAACGTTATACGCTATCACATCGCCGCGTCCGTTAGAGTCAACAGGCGACAATCCTGTCGTGAACACCGGAAACCCCATCGCTAAAATCTGGCGTGCATCTCGGATAAACCCTTCAATGATGGCACCACGCGCCCCACGTGCTCGCGCCGCTGTTGAGAGGAGTTCCCCCCAAAAACAGATGCGGGTACTCCCGTTCGTTGAGCAGATAAGCACATCGTCCTGTTTGAGGCTATCCACCGCCGCGATTTCCTGCTGATACGGTTCATCTGGAATCTCGTAGACCTCTACGCACAGCACAGGCATCGCGCGCCCAACGACAATTGTCGTTGGGTTAAGAGGGCGGATGGTATGCCGCAACGCCTGCCCGCGGTACCCGGCTGCGTCAAGTGCGTCCGAAATCACAGCGGCATATAACTGCTCTTCCATCATATCAAAGAGTTCTGTATCGTTGTGCCACTCAAAAGTTTCCATAGTTTATTGTTTATCTCCACCAGCAGCTCGGTGCCCGATACTCAGTTTTTCTGGAGTTTTGGGTTTCCGCTGTGCCGCTCCTTATCCCGTCGGGTCTTTTTCTCCAAGGTTTTTTTGAATGCATCTTCAAGTTCAACCCCTGTCTGATTCGCAAGACAGATAAGCACAAACAGAATATCCGCCATCTCCTCACCAATATCAAGGTCTTTCTCGTTTTCCTTGAAACTCTGCTCGCCGTATTGACGCGCCATAATCCGTGCTAATTCTCCGACTTCTTCCATGAGAATGGCAGTATTGGTTAATTCTGAGAAATACCGGATTCCAAGGGTGTGGATCCAGTCGTCTACAATCTTTTGGCAATTTTCGAGTGTGTAGTCCATATCTATCAGTTCCATCTCCACTTTGGTGACGTGTATTCAAGACTTACGCGACCTTTAAGCATTCAGGGCAACAGCACCTGCAGCACGGAATTTACGGCAATCCTAAACCATTCATATTGTAGCATCTTCCGCGATGAAAGTAAACTTTTTTCTCTCAGTGCCCGTTCAAATGGACAATTAAAACGGAAATCCCTTGATTTTTCTCGAATCTTGATATATACTTTTAAATGCTAATTTCATTTAGGAGGAAAGACTCACATCACTCAGTGATTGCGCTGGATGGGTTAAGGAGAAATCACATGGGACTTACGAATGAAGAACAACAGTTTTATGAGGCAAATGGCTATCTCTTGAAAAAAGGGCTTGTCTCTTCAGAAGATATTGTGAAAATTCAGGAAGAAATCCAAGATATACACAATCGTATGGCGGAACAACCGACCGACGGTATCGGAATCTCTTGGGAAGTCTACGATTCGGACGACCACCCACCGCGTATCAAGCAGTTAATGCATAGCGAGTTGGTGAGTCCAACACTCAATTGCCTGCTTCGCTGCGATGATGTATTAGATATATTAGAAGCAATGATGGGTGAAAACATTTCACTGTATCACAGTAAATTGCTCCCGAAAGCAGGCGGAGATGGTACCGCTATCCCATGGCATCAGGATTACGCCTACTGGAAAAATGATAACAATAAACCTGTTATGATCAATTGTCAGTTGGCTATCAGCGAGGCGAACCTTGAGAACGGATGCATCCAGTTTGTTCCCGGAAGCCACAATTGGGGTTTGCAAGAACACGAAAGGAAACACCAGACCTTTGGCGTATTTCTCCCTGGTCACTATCAAGAACGGGAAGACGCTGTGGCACTCGAAATGGAGCCAGGTGACGGTGTCTTCTTTAACGCGCTGATTATCCATGGCTCGGCACCGAATAATTCGGTAAACGATCGGTTGATGAACACTTTCGCTTACAATGTGACAGGAAACGGTGCGACCCAATCTCGTGAAGTCTTACGCGGTAAACCACTTGATGGATAAAGTATGAAGACGAAGGTATCAATCGTCCAACCGAGGATACTTCTTGGCGAAGCTTCATCTGAAATGTAAAGGTATTTTCTGGAGAAATGGCTCATGTATGTGGAGAAAACATGAAAATTGAAAAAATGACCGATGCATGGAAAATTCTTTGGTTTCTACTTATAGCTGTTGGGTTAGGCTGCGGCGATGACGTATCGCGTGATACAAATCTCGCCCCGCGTATCTTAACCTTTGAAGCAGAATCAGATGTAGTTGCTCCAGGGACGGAGGTAGCAATCCGCTTGGTAACTGGCGATCTTGAGAATGATGTGTTATCATATACTTGGTCAGTTACAGGCGGCGAATTAACGGAGAACGCCTCTGGTGCAGTCTGGCGGGCCCCCGAAACTGAACGGAAGTACCAAATTGAAGTTACAGTCAGCGATGGCGAAAACACGACAATAAGCGTACTGGATATCCAAGTGTGGCAGACGCGACCGGGTAATTATTATCCATTGGCTGTGGGGAACACCTGGCACTACCGTGACGAAAACGGTAGTGAGATTACTTTTGAAATCATAGATACGATTCAAATTCAACGCGCTGGTGGAAAAACCATTGAGAGTTTTGTGCTTCAGAAGTCCAGTACGCATGCGGATTTGGAGAACATCGTCAACTACTCTTACTTAGGACCGCTCTTTGATGAAAAAGGTGAAGTCTCAGGTATTGTGCAGCACGCTCAGAATACTACATCCGGGACAGGGGACACAATTCTGTTCGAGCCGTTCCTGCCTTTATATCAATTTCCACTTATCCCGGGCGAGAAGTGGGATGTTAGCTTTCAGGCAAAATTAGTGCCGGAACTTTTCCCTCTTGGTGACGGACTTGATGAATTTGAGGTGCTTTCAGAAGAGACAGTGACTGTGCCAGTTGGGACTTTTGAACATGTTTTTCAGGTTCAGGAATCATTTTGGTGGGGTTTCGATATTGGAAACCAAGATTTCCCACTTGATGTTACCGTCGTAAAAAAATGGATTGCACCAGATGTCGGTATCGTCAAATTTACACAATCGCAGACTCGAGGTGATTTGACAGTCAACACCGTTTTTGAACTTGAATCCTTTGAGTTGATGAACAACTAATGCTTTGTCACGTCAAAGTTGAACGGTATAGAAGTCGCGAGCGCAGCTCGCTCCTACAAGAAAATATGGACAGAACAACTAAGGTACCGTGCGGGTGAAAAATCTATCAAACAAACCAGAAATCTTAACCACAACTGTCGGTTCTTATCCTGTACCGGCATGGCTGCTGTCAATGCCGACGGAACAATCCCTTCTCGATGCAACACGCGTTGTTGTCGATATTCAGCGGCAACGTGGTATCGACCTACCAACCGATGGCGAACTTTACCGCTTTGATCCGAACCACCCAGATACCAATGGAATGATTGATTATTTCATCCGCCCACTTTCGGGTATAAAGGCAGAAGTCGGAAGGCAGGAATGGCATGAGTTTCGTCAGATGCAAACGATGTCTTTTCGAGCGAAACCTGCCGGTGTTGTTGAGGGACCGTTAGGGGAAGGCTCGTTAAACCTCGTCTCTGATTGTGAACGCGCCGTTGGTGTTTCCGGTAAAAACATTAAATTTACGGTAACAAGTCCGTATATGCTCGCACGGACGTTATTGGACAAACATTACGGTGACTTTGACGCGATGCTTACTGCTTTGGCGGTAGTTTTAGCAGCACAGGTGCAAGAACTCGATTGTGCCTGTCTCCAAATTGACGAAGCCAATATACCAGGTAACCCGCAAGACGCGCCCCGCGCCGCCGAGGCTATCAATATTGTCCTTGATGCATTTGAAGGAGAAAAAGCGGTGCATTTCTGCTTTGGAAATTACGGAGGCCAGGTTATCCAAAAAGGCAACTGGAAGGCTCTCATCGACTTCTTGAATACACTCCGATGCGATCATCTCGTCTTGGAGCTGCAACACCGTCCTGAAGCGGATCTTGAGGCACTTAAGGCAGTTACGTCAGATATTGTCCTTGGTATCGGTGTAATTGATGTGAAGGTCAATCCGATAGAGACACCTGACGACGTGGCTTCCAGCATTGAAGACGCTGAAAAGGTATTGGGCGGAGGACGGATTGGCTGGGTCCATCCGGACTGCGGGTTTTGGATGCTTCAACGCTCCGTAGTAGACCGGAAAATAGAGGCACTCGTGCAAGGTAGGGATAAATACTTAGGGCGCGCTTAGCGAAAATGGTAGGAAAGAAGGGCACAAATGTTTGAAGTTCAACTACCAGCGTTGAAGAAATTTCAAAATGTTGCTGGCATTGCCGCAGGCGTAGGTTTTGTCCTCGGTTTATTGATCCCTGCTGTGGCTATTTTTAGCCTACACTGGCACTGTCCGCTTGGAAACGGGATTCTTCAGGTCGGTGGTTTTATAGCAATTACCGGAGTCGGAAGTGCTATTGTCGTTGGTAACCTTACTGCGCTGATTCTAATTGCGGTTGCGAAATATCGCCGAATGTCATCCGATTCATCCGAAAAAAGGAGAGAATAAAAGCCTAAAGTGGAATTCAACCTCTTGCACACCATTTTACTCTTTGGTACAGGTATTTGCGCGGGTTTCTTAAATACGGTTGCTGCCGGCGGATCGTTGTTGGCACTGCCGATGCTGATCTTCCTTACCTCCGATCCAGTATTATCAAACGGCACGAACCGGGTCGCTATTTTTTTCCAAAACATCAGTGCCATTATAGGCTTCCGGCGTAAGGGTGTCTCTGATTTTAGGTATGGTATCCTACTCGCTATACCTGCGGTTATCGGTGCAGGAATAGGTGCCAAAATTGCGATTGGTACGGATGCGGCGTTATTCCAATTTATTCTTGCAGGCGTGATGCTTGTTATGCTGACTTTAACACTCCTGAACCCAACAGCAAGGTTAAAGGATAGGATTGAAAGCAGCGGCACCGGTCCTAAAATCATCGCAATGGTCGTTTTCTTTTTTATCGGAATCTATGGTGGTTTCATCCAAGCGGGTGTCGGACTGCTTGTCATCACTGCTTTGCGTCTCCTTACCGGTATAGATTTAGTGCGAACAAACGCCATTAAAGTTTTAGTTATCTTCTTTTATACCGTGTTAGCCCTCGGTATTTTTATCATGGAAAAGCAGGTTGATTGGACCTTAGGTGTGACGTTGGCAATAGGTAATGCGACCGGGGCATGGATTGGCAGCCATTGGGCAGTCGAAAAAGGAGACAAATGGATTAAAGTGGTTCTTGTTGTAGCAGTCCTCGCCTTTTCCGTGAACCTGGTATTAAAACCCTTTAACTTCGATATTATATCGCTGCTCGGGCTGGGTTAGCGACTCAATTCTTGATATGAGAAGATGAGTCGGTGAACGGCGGTAATGTGTGAGGTGAGTGTGAGGATACCGAGTGTGCAGAGCAGAATCATTCCAGTACTTTGAATAATCGGAAATTTGTACCAGAGCAGCCCTTGAATCAGCGTACCAGTCCCGAGTAAGATGATGCGTTCGGGTCGTTGCATGAGTCCCACCTTACAAGTAATTTGAAGTCCCTCGGCTCTTGCTCTTACGTAGCTAACGAGTATTGAACCGAACCATGCACCAAACGCTAAAATTATCCCCAGTAGACTTTCCAAAGTGTAAAAATAGATGAGTGCGCCGAGAAAGAGAAAACCTTCCGAGTAACGATCAATAACAGAATCTAAGAGTGCTCCGGATGCTCGTAAGTTTCTCTGCGCACGTGCAACGGCTCCATCTATCATATCAAAACTCCCACCAAACAGAATAAGAATCCCACCGGTAATCAGGTGTCCTGTTGCGAAGTAAAAGGTCGCGATGAGATTCACGAAGAACCCGAAAAGCGTTACCATGTTCGCTGTAATACCGAGTGCCACCATTTTATTCGCAATAGCAGACAGGATTATCTCAAGGTGGGGTTTCAATTTCGCTTCAAACATTGCAACGTCTCCTCAAGGATTCTCGCCGGTTTTTGATCAATTCTGTGGCGGGAACTGTCTCTGCTTGACACAGAAGTTCCAAGATTGCAGGCGCGATGTCTGTAGGACACTGTGCTATTTTGACTTTTTTCTCTTCAGAAAATTGTGCGTCGGATGCTGCGACAAGTACACGCCCATCGTTCCATATCAGTTCAGGAGCGGTGTGATCAACATTATCAGCACCTTCAAAAACAGCAATGATAGGGTGTGGCAGTTTTAGCAATTCTAATTCGGTTTTCTGAATTGCTTCTGCACAGGCTAATGAGGTTCTGCGTTGTATCGCCGCGATATGCGTGACAGGTAGATCCCACAAAACGATTGGCTTTTTGAGGCGATGTGCAAGTGCGGTTAGGCGCAGTAAACATCGCCACTCAGCGGCAGTGTTTAGGCTATGCGCATCGCCTTGGATGAGTATGACCTTCGTCTGCTGTATCCACGCGAATCCGGCAAATTTGAAAGTCCCTTTACTTCCAGCTCTATCGCCATAAAGTTCTATCGCCTGAGTGAAGGGCGGTTGAGGGTATTTAGCGGTATTTGATAACATACACCCAAGACCTTTTACCGATAGCGTTAGCGGGTTTCAAACCCACCACAAGCAGTATCAAACCGTATAAAAAAAGCAGGGAGGTGCTTTAAAACACCTTCCCTGCCTAAAAGGCGATGCGTTCCGATTATTCGCCGCTGCGCCCACCGATGGTACTCATAACGAACCAACCGATGCCAGCCGCGGCCGTAGTCAGGAACACCAATGCACGTTTGGATGTGGTAGATTCCTCGTGTACGCCTTTGGCATCCTCAAGTATCATCTTAACTTCGTTGATCGCCTTCTGGTTGGTCTCAACCTGTGTTAAAAGCGTTTTCACGTCGCCTTGGATAGATTCAATGAGCGCGCGCGTTGCTTCCTCTGCCATTTTGTGCTCTTTGATCATCTTATCCATCTCTGCGAGATGCTCGTCAAGATGAGCGATATCGTTAAGGATAGCGGTTTTGGTGGCTTCAAGTGCTTTTTTCACACCAGAAGCGATTTCGTTTCCGGAGTCGGTGACAGCCGTCATCAATTCTTTCTGTGATTTCAGGCTATCTTCAAGGTCTTTGAGTTGCCCCTTGAGTTTGCCCATACTCTCATTGAGACTGCTAATTTCTGCCTCAAGTTTATCTCGCGTCGCTTCGGATTCGGCTAATTCCACCTTTAAGTTCTCAAGTTCTTCCTGCTGTTTAACCAAATCTGCTTCAGCGATTTCGATGGCATCTTTCGCCATAGCGAGCGGAATACGCAATTGTTCGCCGGGATAGATGAGGTGGGGGTTGGTGAAGTCGTTGTACTTGCTCAACTCGCGCCACTGGAGCGGGTCTTTGAGATGCTCTTGGCAGAGATCCCAGAGGGTATCGCCTTTCTCAATAGTGATGAGCATAGTGTCATCATCGCCATCATGTGGTGTGATTCGTGCCGAGGCGGACAAGATATAAACGCCGCTGAGTGCTGTGCAGATGTACAGAATCAGTACCAACTTCAGAGTGCCTCTTATCATTTTCATAAGTTTTCTCCTTTAAAATCTATAAGAGATGGAAGCAAAGTGAGTTGATCCAACACCGTTGATTTCACTCGCCATGCCATCTTGGATAGCATAGTCAACCTGCAGCCCACCTATGTTCACACCAAACCCACCGAAGAGGCTCTGCGCGTCCCGTGAAGCCCTAACTCCACCACGGATGGACAAGGCAGTGGATTTGTAAGTGACAATCGTGTATTCAGCACCGAGTCGCAGGCTCGTAGCACTTTGATCAAGATTGACGAATTCCTGCTCAAGATCCGCTGCGAATGTGACCACATTGCCCATATAGAGGTTGTAAGCTAAACCGACATTGACTACCATCGGGACGATGTCATCGCCGAGGGATGCGCCGAGGTACTTAGCAACAACGCCGTAATGGAAAGTCGGCACTTTCTCTTCGCCGACATCTATGTGCAGTGCATGTCCCATTAATCCGACATCTACACCGCCAAAACCGCTCTGGTTTTCAACGCTGTCTAAACCGAAGTTATCGGCGAGCATACGACCGGTTAAACCGAAGCTGAAGTTTCCAATGCCGATGCCGTAAGAGAGGGAGTAGGCGTTCGCGCTATAGTCAAATTCGCCGCCGTAATTTTCCTTGTTATCATACTGTGGGATACCACTAACACCTGCGTTTGTGACTGCCAGCCCGATAGATCCAGCTGAACCGAGTGCTTTCGTCAATGCGATGAAGTTGTGACTTCTATCCAAGTCGAGCTGCTGCGTGGAAAAATTGAGACTTAAATCCGGTGCGGATCCGAGGCCTGCTGGGTTCCAGACAGTTGCGGTGGCATCATCGGCGATTGCTGTGAATGCCCCGCCTAACCCGATTGAGCGTGCACCGGCACCAAGCCGTAAATGCGGCATGGCATCCACTCCGGCAAAGCTGACCGGCGACACCGCTAGGATAAGAAAGAAAAGTGGTATTAAACCGCATAACAATTTCGGGCATTTTCTGGAAGCCCATTTAGCGATTCGTTTTGTCATTAACATTATATCCTCCAAAAGACTGTCCACATCGGGAACTGGACGGACATCCAATTCCCGATATGTGGACTGCCATTTACTTAGCGCGTCAGTGCGAGTTTGAGAATGGCGTATTCTGGCTCGAAACCGTCTGCCACGATGATTTCGCAGAAGTAAATGCCTCGAGCTAAGTCCTCGCCGCTGCTTGATGTACCATCCCAACCGATTGCATCTGAACCGTTCTCCTTAAGGGTATAGTTCCCAGCATCGAATACACGGTTATCTACAAGCACGCGAACCGGTCGCAACGTTATGTCATAAATGACAATCGAAACAGTTGCTTGCCGTGCGAGCGTGAACGAGATGCGAGTATTGTCCTTGAACGGGTTCGGATAGTTAAGCGGGCGCGATGCTAATATTGGACCTTCCGCAGCCTCAAGGAAGAAACTAAAGGTGTGGACTGTCCTATTCGCTTCACGAGCACCGTCACTCTTGGCAGAAACATTGCCTTCCAGATGCGCGTTGTCAGCCACCTCAAACGTGACCACATATTCCCCTGCCCAAGTTTCAGGCTTGGCGTTGGTATCCAATGAGAGCGGATACCTAACTTGGCTTGCCGACTTCTGTTCAGGCTTAAGGGTAATCTTAGTACCGCTCGGTGTAGCCTTGTATTGAGAAGCAGCACCTTCTATAACCAAGGTGATAGAGTCAACATTTACGCCAGATTCAGCATCGGCATAAGTTATTGAAACTGTCGGTGCCTCATCTCCTGGTTTCAACTTGAAGCGAGCGTTCTGGTGTGGTGCCGCCATCGTGATAATCGGTGCAGCGGTATCGAAGTCGATTGTGAAATTCCCCTTTGCTGAGGCAGAATTACCAAGCGGATCCGTTGCGCGGACTTCAATCGTGTAAGTTCCCTCTTCAAGAGGTTCTTCAAGATTGAAATCCAAACGGGTGATACCCTCAACATTTTCTTCACCATCGTCTGCGGTCTTACCTGCCACCTCTTCACCGTCGCTATCCATAACGGTAATAGTCATTTCATCAATGCCAGATTCATCGCTAGCACTTGCAGAGATAACCGGGAGTCCACCACGGATAGTTCCAGAAGGCGTGATTGAGGTAATCGCCGGTTTGACATCATCAAACACAAGGGTGAAGACCCATGAATGTTTAGTCGTGCCCCCTGCGCTGGTTGCAACCACCTCTGCGGTATACTGACCAGGTTCAAGTAGATGCGAAACTGATATTTCACCCACCTTGATGTGTGCGGCTGACACGGAACGAAATGCTCCATCATTTACACGGAACTTCACACTCGAAATGTCGGATTGCTCGTCAGACACAACAGCTGAAAGGGTGATCACAGCACCATGCGTGGCAAGTTTGATAAGCCCAGAGGGAGCAACTGTGGATATGACAGGCGGCGTTGTATCTTTCGGTATCTCTACCATGAAGGTAACAGATGTCTGCGCCATATTGCCATCACCGTCAGTGACCGCGACAACAACCATGTGATTCCCATCACCTAATGCTTCTTCAGGGGTATAAGAGAATCGGTTTCCGTTTACCTCTGGTGTGGCATCAACATCGTTGACGGTAAACGTTGTTACCTCAACAGTGCCTGCGCCAGAAAATTCACCACTGATAAGCGGTTTGCCGTGCTCAAAGGTTTGCCCTGAAGCAGGTGAATGAATCGCTACGGTTGGGAGCGTGCCATTAACCGCAAATTCACCAGACCCTTCACCGACGTTGCCGAGATTATCGGTCACTTGGACAGTCACACGATATGCGCCGCCAGCGAGCGGTTCGCTGCGGGTGTAAACCAAGCTTGCGGCATCTTTTTCAAGTTCCGCTTGGTCAACAACCACTTCGGCTTCGTTAGGTGGCTGGAGACGTGCCACTGCAAGGCTTCCTGTTGCGCCATCAACACCAGATCCGGCACCGTCATGATAGGTTGCACGGATGGTCGGCAGGCTATCTACCGTCTCGTCTTCCGTAGGTGATTCGATGGTAACCATTGGGCCGGTATTATCCACATTAACTGTTGTTATTGGGAATGCGACCGAACCGTTCCGTTTCGTGACCACACCGTCAGGTGTATAAACACCATCTACGAGTGCTCCGACCTCTACCATAAGTGAGAAGGTATTTTCTGGATCTTCAGCACTTTCACTCGGCACGGCACTACCATTTACTGAGCCACTAAGTTCCTCAGCAGCTAACGAACCGTTTGCAACCATGAAACTCACAGAGACTGAGTTGCGAAGTGGAATCGGTTCTGCGGGTGGTTCCGCAACGTCCGTACCATCTACAGCAATGACTGTTATGTCAGTAACATCAGAGACTCGGAAGTTTACTACGTGCACCGTTATTTGAGGAGACTCATCGGTTTGGACGTTGCCGAATTTGTCAACAGTTAAAGCGTGGAACATGTAAGTTCCATTTTCGAGCATTCCGACATCAATTGTAATAGTGTCCAGAACACCGGCTTCGCCTTCGGTAGTCGTTTCGGTGCCGTCCGCTATGGTTTGCACCAAGTTCACCGACCCACCCTCGTAGGTTATAGGATCAGCAGTCTGTTCAATTGTAAATGTTGCTATTGGTGAAGGAACTGTATCATCAACAATCCCGCCGACAGTATAACTACCATCTTCGTTTGCTTCAATCATACCAGCAACGTCAGCAACAGCGACAATGTTCGTCGGACCTACCGGTGAGACATCATCAACGTTGTCAACGGAGAAATGTGCTGTAACGCCATCTGCCGACATGGTTTCGCTTCCGTCTGCTTCAGCGATTGCGGTTACACGCACCATATATTGGTTATCGTCTTTAGAAGCATCACGTGCGGCAGGACTATCAGCAGTAATAGTATCCTCAAGTGTCGTTGTATCAACCTCAAGCATCCATTCTTGATACGTCTGGCTGCGGTTGATCGGTACAACAGTGGCTTCACCACTCTCGCTCGCTTCCGTCGCATTGGCAGTTAGAACAGCTACGTCGCCAACGAAATCAGCAAGTTCTGCATCCGAAACATCGCTAACCATCATACTTTCAGTAGCAGTGCCAACATCAATCCACGCTTCGTCCGTCGGACGCTTGACTTCAAAGTGCTTGCCAGAAATCGGTGGAGATGTTATCTCGTAGGAGCGGGAATTAAGCGTAATAGTTCCCTGAGGCGCGCCACTATCTGGGTTCGTCTGTGTAATGCTTTCGGGATCTACAGCGATCACCAAAACTTCCGGAGCCGGTCGGTAAGTATTTTCAACAGTTACCGAGATTTGAGAACCGTCAGTTTCCTCATTGTCAAACTCATCTTTCGCGAGAGCTTGGAACATATAGGTCCCATTCTCAAGGTAGGTCTCACCGTCAGCGAGTGTACCGACATCAACAGTTACTGTGAAAACGCCACTGCCTTCGGCAGTTTCAGTTATCTCACTGACAAGAGCACCCTCAGGATACATTGCGAGCCTGACGGACTTGTAAGTTTTCCGCGCCGCTACCGGTTCAATCGTAAATGTAGCCACCGGGGATGCGACAGCGTCGTCATATTTATCAACGAGCCCACCAACGGTGTAGCTGCCATCTTCAGCGGCTTCAAAGACAGTATCAACGCCATCAACACTTGTTATGCTAATGCCTGTAGGTGCAAGTGGCGCGACATCGTCAACGTTGTCAAGTGAGAACATTGCCGTAGCATCAGAAGCCCACTCTTTTCCGCTTGCGTCAACGGCAAAAGCGCGAACTGTATACTGATTGTCATCCTTGGAGACATCCCGTGCGGCGGGACTATCCTTCGTGATGGTATCTTCAAGTGCCAATGCTACCGTATCTACGGAAACTACCCATTGTTTATTAGTTGCATCAATGGCGACAACTGACTTATCACCTGCCTCAGTGCCTTCAGCAGCAATACCAACCAAGTGATCAAGAACACCGGGGAGTGCTGCATCTTCAATATCAACAGAAGTGCTGGCATCACCAGTGCCGATTGTTGTCCAGTCTGTATCGCTTGCGCGTTTTGCTTCCAAGCGAATGGACTCAATAGGCGGCGAATTCTGCTCAATAGTGTAGCCCGTGAACATGAAAGTGCCCTGTGGACCTTCACTATCTGCGTTCTTCTCTGTGCCAACATCTACCATTAACTTGAAAACAGCAGGATCTGGACGCTCGTAATTTTTGACGTGAATCGTGCTTTCCGGAGACACCCCGTCTTGTCCGTTGTTAGGTTCATCATCAACCAAGGCGTGGAGTTTATAAGTGCCGTTTCCTTCAATACCCAAGGCACCTATGTCAACGGTTACCATGAAAACGCCACTACCTTCAGCGGTTTCGGTTATGTCACCGATGAGAGCAGCATTAATTTCAGGATCACTGACCAACATCACCGATGTATAAGTTTTCCGAACAGCAATCGGTTCAATGGTAAGCGTAATACTCTGTGGAACGACTGACGGATCATTTTCGTCAACGAGTCCACGATGCGTATCGGCTTCAACCATACCACCAACGTTAGCAATAGCGGTGATATTCGTTGGCCCGAGAGGTCCAACATCATCAACATTGTCAACGGAAAGCATCGCTGTGGCATCAGAGGCCCAATCATTTTTTCCATCTGCGCTGACAGCAAAAGCACTGATGGTATACGGGTTATCATCCTTAGATACGTCGCGTGCACCAGGGCTATCCTTCGTGATGGTATCTGGCAGCAGCTTCGCCGTATCTACAGCAAGTGACCATATCGTTTCACCGGTGTTGATCGGAGCATCAGCCCCTTCAACTGCGGCATCAACTGTGGCACCAACTGCATTAACGAGACCGGGTGTATCATTTTGAGTAGCAGTGCCGAGTTCTATCGGTGCTCCATCGCCCTGTGTAGCGACAAACCGAACGCCGACAGTCCACGGACCGGTCAGTGGTAACGTGTATGCGTTAATAGTGACCATGCCTTGTGGGCCATCACTATCTGGATTACGCATCGTGATGGACGCTTCATCAACTTCAAGTCTCAACACTTCAGGTGGGTAAACACCAGCATCCAACTTGATGGCAAATTCCATTGGTTCAGCGTCTGTGAGTTGGAGTTGATTAGTTGCCACAGCACGCACCATGACAGTGTCCCCTGCGGCCAGCAATGCATTAAAGAGAGCATCTGGGACATCAAACGTCACACTGAATTCCGCGCCAACTTGTGTGCCAGCGAGTTCATCTGCACTGAATGCGACAGGGCTCGGTTGCCAATTACCGTTTGCATCTTGGTATTCTACCGCGATCCCTGCTAAGAAGTGCGGGTGCTGGTCAATCTTGATCGTTAATTCCACACCCTGTGTCGTATTTGCGTAGATGGTGCCGTGTTCATACTGTTCATCAACTACGCCATCACCGTTACGGTCACCGATACTAACACGTATAACGCTTGCGCGGTTCATTTGTGCCGGATCATTAGGAGCAACGATTCTGAGATGTGTAGGTGCAGTGTATGAACCGATGTTTAAGAGGGTATCAATTCCCATTGCGCGGATACCGTAATTCCCAACCAAGAGTGGCATTCCCTCACCTTGGATAGGCATCACAAGATGGTCAGATGCATCAAAGGTTACTGGAACAAGGTGATCAACGATATCTATTGTAGCACCGAGTACATCAACAATCAATTGTGCTTGGCTATCACTTAAGCTGCTGAACCCTATATAAGGCTCCAAGCCCTTTAGGAAGGGACCTGCGAATTGCTGTATCAAATCAGCATTTAGGATACCCAACACACCACTCAGAGGCAACGCGAAGGCTGCCTGAAGGATTGGATCGGACGGCGCGTCCAATTCTCCTGCTGCGATTGCCCCCTTAACTGCTTCCCAAATATTGGATACCAACATAGTGGAATCAACAGTCAACGGCATCCAAGTGTTGGGTTGATAGGTCGATGGTTCTCCAAGATAGGGTGTCCCATCTTCATTCAATCCAATCATTTGATAAAACAGGTAGCCTGTGCCTGGACCTATGTCAGCAGCCTTCGGCATACCCATAATATTGAGCATCGCGGCGGTACCAGCAGTAGGTGCAGTGGCGACGAAAATGTCATCGTTCCAATAACCGGTAGCATTTGCATCACTTGGACTAATGCCAATATCCGCTTCCGGTGCACTTGTGTCAACAGTGATATTCTCTTGAATCCGATCAAGAATGGTTCCATCCTCATGAAGTACATCAACTTTCAACTGATAGTTACCATCAACGGGGATATCAAGGTGTGCAGTCCAGAGTGAATGCGTTTCCAGATCAACGCGCGGCACCGTGAAGACAGAAGCCAACATCGGATCGAATTCATTCTCAAATTGAGTTGTCAGTGCGTTCGCGTTCCGGAACAACATCCTCCGGATCTTATTTAGCTGCTTTGAGGTTGCAACATTCAAGACTTCATTTATGTTGACTTGCTGACCCGCGAAGGCTTTTACAGCTATATCAATGACTTGCGGTGAAGCCAATATCTCGGAAAATTCAGCTATCAAGTCAGGTGTGAATAACTGATTAACAATACCGCGGTCGGCTAATTGGAGGTTACGCGGATCAGGCATTGCCCAACCATCAATCCTAATTTTATGTAGATTCGCTGGATCAAAGACATCTGCCAACGTAACGGTAGTTGGATCCAGAGCTGCAATAGCATCCCGGTCCAATGCGGTGAAGTTCAGCGGCTCAGCAAGTACGACTTCAAAATAGTAATACGTGCTACCACCTGGAGGTATACCTAACTCTGTTTCCCAGACGACTCCATTTTCTCCAGATACCGGTTGCATATCAATAGCGATGTAGTCTGCCATCAGCCCCGCGTTCGAGTACCGAAGCGTAACGCTGGAAAACAATTGGGCGTTTAGATCTGGCCATGCCGGTAAGTTGGTAGCAGCAAGTGTCTCCTCTAAGCGGAAGGTATAAGGGATAGTATCGGCCCCGAGTTCGTCCATCGTAACTGGTGTGCCTGCCTTCGTTGTACCATCTGAGAGACCAAACTCGACACCAGCAACTTTCGCTGGAACCCGCGTATAAACGTGCAGGCCATCGCTTGTCAGGTATTTTTGGTTTGGTACTGTGCCAAAATCAGTGTAGAGGAAATCAGCAAAATTCGGCGTTATAGCATTTCCAAAGTTTTCAGCATCTAAGTAATCTGCTTCTTTAGGGAAAGCAGTGAGACGCTTTGACAGTAAAATCTGCCGAATCTGCTTTTTGGGAAGATACCCTCTTGGAACCGCATCAAGGATTGCATCCACTACGATCTCTGCTTCAATCGTCAGTCCAGCAGGGGCAATTTGATTGATAAAACCCTCTATGAATCGCCTTCCAGAAGCACTGTTTAGGGACAAGCCACCCAATCGCGATTTGCCCGAAAGGTTTGTCGGTGCTATTGACTCAAATGGATCTGCCGTTGGAACTGTCACTGGCGGAAGTGTTGGTTCCGGTTCCGTTGGTTCCGGTTCTGTTGGTTCCGGTTCCGTTGGTTCCGGTTCTGTTGGTTCCGGTTCCGTTGGAGCGGCTGCCAGCAATGCTGCAAGTTCATCAATCGCGTCTACATCCGCAAGCAGCGACTGCACCAGTGGATCGCTGAGCAGATCCTTGACTTCCTGATCTTCTTTCAGAAGTGTTATGAATTCCGGATCTAAGGTCAAACCGAAAGTTTCAAGGACATCCGGATTCGCAACGACTACATTAATAAGGGCGGGGTTTGTACTCAAAATACCTTGAACTTGATCTGACTTCAACCCCTCGAAAACCTGTGGCAGCACTGCTGCGAGATCCTCACGTTGAAGCAATACGCTGTATTTTTCCTGTACCTGTTCAGCGAGAGAAGCTTCCTCTTCTTGCCCGAAAACTGTGTTCGGAATTGAGGTGTAAAAAACACACAATGTAAAAATCAAAAAACAAACGAGTGTTCGTTTTTTCATTAACTCATCCTCCTCGTTAAGTCTGCGCGCTCGCAAGACTAAGTACTGAGTTTCTTAGATGGGCAAGCGAGAATACGACAAAGACGACCGGGGTATGATGTTTGCCCATCCAATTAACATCTTACCAACGAGCATTAAAATTTCCCGATACCGATGTAACCATAGGATAGGATTCGTATAACCTAAGGCACAGGTCAAAACATAAGGAAAGCGGGCATCTAACTTCCATGTTCGACTCTGCGGGAATTTTTCTATTATTTTAGCAAAAAGTAGTAAAATTAAGCAAGCATTTAATCGTTACGTGCCAGAGACATTAGCGTTATAGGCACGAAACCTGTAACCAGAATCGTTCTGCAGTTACGTGATGTTTTATGCAATCGGTAAAATTTTATTCCCGCCGCATCGGTATATCATCAATTAAATTGCAGTCCGCTTATATATGATACCACAATTAACAAAACATGTCAAACCAAAATCTGAATTTTGGATGAAGAATTCTGACGCTTTTAATCAGAAATCAACAATCTATTTGACATATTATCAGAAAACATTTAAACTGTCAAGAAAAAAAAATAGATTTGAGGAAAAAGCCTATGTTAACTGAATCTGAAAAAGCGCAATTGGATCAACACGGTTTTTTGCTGCTCGAAAGCCTGATACCCTCCAATATAACGGAACAACTTCGGGACGGTGCTTTGGCACTTGCCGTAGCAGAACAAGAAGCCGGTAAAAACCATAGGTATCTCGCGAACGACAGTGCGCAACGCGTCTGGAATCTTGTTAACAAAGGCGAGATTTTTGAAGAGGCTATCCAACAACCGAAGATGCTCGCCGCGATGGCGTATCTACTCGGTGCCGATTGCACATTGAGTTCCTTTACGGTGAATGTGCTTTATCCAGGGGCACCGGATGCCGGTCTCCATATCGATTATCCACTATCTGCGTTACCGACACCACGCCCGAGTTTTCCACTGGTTGCCAACAGCGTTTGGTTCTTAGATGACTGGACGCTTGAAAATGGTGCCACCAGTTGTGTGCCGGGAAGCCACGAACGGCTTGAAGCACTCCCTGAACCGGGTGTTGAATACACCGACGAGTTGCAAATCTGTGGACCGCGGGGATCCGTCCTAATTGTTAACGGTGCAATCTGGCACGGTTCTTCAAAAAATATAACGAATGAACCGCGTGTTGGGTTACTCGGCTTTTTCTGTCGTTCTATCTTGAAACCACAACAAGCACATCTGGAACTGGTTTCGGATGAAGTTATTTCGCGTGCAACGCCTACATTAAAACGGTTGCTCGGTTTCGATTCGCTGCCGAATATGAATGCGTAGTATATCGCCACCAGACGAACAACTTCGTTGAAACCCGGTTCGGTTAGGGGATTTAGCCTGCGGATAGACTAAATCCATTCCTTGTATTACATTCCGAACCTACAAGGCTTGGTGCATCAAGATCCGCGTAAAAAATGGAAAACTAAATAGCCCGATGTGTTTATAGAATATCAAGGGACAACATGCGTTTTCTCTGCCATTAATATCCACTTAGGTTCCGGAGTATCCGGTGTCAATTGATATATCAAACGCGCTTTAATTGTGTCGCCGGTTGTGGCGGATGCCATATCAAAAGCGTAGGCTCTGTTCTCGTTTGGAAGCAGTCGGTTCCCATGCTTGGCAGAAATTGAGATTTGCTGCTTTTGACGTGCCGTGCCATCTGGTGCGCGCCTTGTCACCTCAAGCACAATAGTGCGCAATGTCCCTCCCGGTAAGATATGTCCCGTCTGACTCCGAAGTTTCACATCCGCTTTTCCGTCTGCATATCCAAGTTGAAGGGTTGCTGCACGCTTGAGTTGTGCGACGCTGCGACTGCCGCGCCATGTATGTTTTCTGCCTTTGATGGCTTCATGGCTCGTTGTGCTTTGCAACCGCGTCACAACCGGCATGTGACATGTCGCGCAACTCGTATCGCCTTCGGCGAATTTGCTATTTAGGAAACTGGAAACTTGGTCATGCTCAGGAACGCTTTGTTGACCGTGACAGGTACCGCAAAGCATCGTCGGTTCGGTATAGATAGGATTGGTAACGTTAGCATGAAAATAGGTTTCCGCACCTGCTGCGGGTCCGTTCATTGCGCCGTGCGCATCAAGATGACAGACGAGACACGAGACACCCGCCTCGCGTTGTGTGTCCCTCAACTTCGGCATTTTCCCAATACCTGTCATGAGAATCGGTTGGGGAGCATGGCACTGATCGCATTTTGTTTCCCTATCGGCGACCTGCTTTGCGGCAGCCTGATAGATTTCATCAACCCATGCCTTGGCGTGCATCGAACTCTCCCATTCCCTCCAGATAGCAGGGTGGCAGCTTTTACACTTACCGTCCTGAAACCCTTGATATGCCTCTATCACGCGATGTGTATTGTCATCAGCACGCAGCGCAAGGTCAACAGTTAATGTAATGAATACGCATCCAAACAGTCCGAAACTTATGCCGATGATACCCCAGCATATTGCTTTAAAATTCATCGCGATGCCTCACAAAGAGCATCTAAGAGTGAAATCGCTGCGGTCTCCCCGCTTCGGATACAGTCGGGGATGCCTATACCGTGGTAACCATTTCCTGCAAGAGCAAGTCCTGGCAACTCGCTCGTGAGCCGTTCTATATCATCAACAACATCTTGGTGCCCTACCTGATACTGCGCCATTGCTTGCGTATGTTTGTTAACAGTGGCGAACAGGGGTGGGTGTTCAATGCCGAGGAGCGATGTTAAATCTGTTTGACACAATTGAATAAGGTCGGCTTCGGTGTTTTTAGAAGTGGGTTCACCAACGAAGGCGCGTAACAAGATATGTTCTTCTGGCGCGCGGTTCTCAAATTTGACGCTACTAAACGAGCACCCGATAAGCGATAGGTTTTCCGTAGCGGGGACAACGAATCCCATGCCGTCTAACGGGTGTGTAACATCTGTACGGCGGAACGCTAAATTAACCGTTGCAGAAGAAGCGTATGGAATCTCATTGAGTTTGGTGGCGAGTGGATTTGATACGCTCCGAACGATCGCGCTTGTCTGCACGGCTGGAAGTGCGATGCAGAGAAATTCCGAATTCAAGGCTTCTCCAGTAGAGAGAGCAACACGCCACCCTGCACCATCGTCATCTTCCTGGATACTTTCCACACGGGTATTTAATCTAATATTATCGGATAAGATGTCGGTGAGCGTATCAATTAATTGCTGCATTCCTGATTTGAATGACAGAAAGAGACTATAACGGGGGCCGCTGGTGTCTTGGCTGGTTTCAGCCGCCTGCTTCCTTTGTGCGCGGAGTGCTTTGATAATGCTCCCGTGTGCCTTTTCCATCTCCAAGAATCTTGGAAAGGTCGCCTTTAGACTCAAATTTTCGGCATCCGAGGTATAGATACCCCCTATCATAGGTTGGGCCATTCGTGTAAAGGCTTCGTTGCCGAGACGCCGCCTGACGAAATGCGCAACGGCTTCATCTATGTCTCTTTCTCGGCGCGGAATAAACAGGTCTAACGCCATCCGTAACTTACCGTGCCAACTGAAGAGAGGGGTCTTTAGAAACGGCTTCAGAGACCCCGGGGCCATCATGTAAAAGCCTTCTGGGACGGGGTGTAATACGCCTTTCCGAGTTACGAAACTTCGTCGGACCTTTGGGTTCGTGCCGATGAATTGATCCGCGATACCGAGTTCTTCGCAGAGAGCCTTTGCCGCCGGTTTTGTGGAGATAAAAGCATCGGGGCCGTGCTCAATGAGGAATCCGTCTCGGTGTTCGGTCTGGATAACACCACCAACGCGTCCGGTCGCCTCAAGAAGCGTGACATCAAGCGGGATATTGCGAAGTGCTGCCTCTTGCTGTAAGCGATAACACGCGGCTAACCCTGTGATGCCGCCACCGATAACAATAGCGCGTTTCCTATCAGAGTTTTCCGGCATAAGACCGATCCATCCTAAGTCATTTCGTCTATAGTGTTGTGTTTTTATCCATTGCTGGCAGCATATAGGCACGCGAAATCAGGAAACTGCCTGTATCTACTTCTCAGATTTTTCATAGACGACGTCAGCTAACATGTTAATGAATTTCGGGTGGGCACCGACAGTTCCTGCCCGAATAAAATCAATTCCGCAGGCTTCCGCTGTCTCGGCCGCCTCTATGTCAAGGTCGTAGAGTACTTCAACATGATCGCAAAGAAAACCGATCGGTGAGGCGACAACGGTGTCAACGCCTTCTTCTTTTTGCGTTTTAAGCCAATCGTTGATGTCAGGCTGTGTCCACGGAATGGGACTGTTTTCTACTTCACTTTGGTATGCCAAGCCGAACTGAGCTTTTTCGAGTTCCTGAGCGACTGCTTCGCCGGTTTTTCCAAGTTGTCGTGTGTATGGCGAGTTATCGGCTGCTACCTGGGGGATCGCGTGTGCCGTGAAAACAAGTTCGGCCCGTTCTAACTTATCGCCACATGCGGTTTTGATAATCTCAGCGATGGCACCGATGTAGCCTTTACGTGTATACCAGGGATCAAGATAGTCAATCGTCAGTTTTTCACCCTCAACTGCATCAATTCCTTTTTTCACTGTCTGTTGATACCACTCCCAACTGAATTGAGATTGGTGGGGCGCCATGATAATGCCGAGTATTTTACGGTGTCCTTTTTCTGCCATTTCAGCGATGACCTCTTTTAAATAAGGTGTCCAATGCCTGAATCCTGCATAAACAGGAAGCGGAAGATTGCGTGCTTTTAATGTGTTTTCTAAAGCGTCGGCTTGTTTAAAAGTCAATTCGTTGAATGGCGAAAATCCGCCTAATTTTATGTAATGCGCTGAGATGTCTTTTACACGTTCTCTTTGGGATTCAGTTGCCCCAGCAATTCCTTCAACAAAGCAATAAGCTTCACCGGGACATGCGTCGCTATCGTATTTCTGACAGCATCCGGGTGTGGGCCCCCCAAATGCAACGAGTAAGACACTGTCGTATCTCATTATTAATATGCCTCCTACGCCATATTGGCCAATTGTGCTGGTATGAACCGAGCATCGGCAGCGATCGCCTTCGCGAAAGCTTCACGTGCCAACGTCTCATCCCCATTTGTGCGATGTGCGAGTCCAATAGAAAAGTATGCTTGTGCGAGTTGTGTACCCTGCAGCCCGTTGACAAGGGCTTTATAAATAGATGCCAACCCTGTTTTTGTTTCATCGCCGTTGCGGTAAGCAGAGAGAATGTGATTGTACCCGCGTAAAAGGTGCGCAGGTGCGTAATCGGGGTCCAATTCAAGTGCCGTATTGAGTGATCTTTTCGCTTCGGCGAAGAAGTCTCCTTTCTCAAGGACGCTTGACACGCTGCGGGACGCTTGCGTAAGCAAATTCGCGTATGCTGTCCATGCGTCTGGAAGATTAGAAAACTTTTCGGTTGCGGTTTTCAAGATAGCGATTGCTAAACCGAAATCATTACCCTCGGCAACCTCTTCGGCGGTTTCTCGGTACGCTTCAAATTTTTCAAGCGCGTGTGTTTTTTCGTGAAGTTTTTCAGTATCCGCAGCCGGAATAGCCGAAGGTTTCAGGTGTTGCCAGCCTGGTTCCGGGTCGTCAATCAACCCGCGGTACACCCTTAAAATCGCATAGCGCGGTGTTCCCCATACTTCGGCGATAGACCGAATCCAGTCAGGAAAGTTAACCTCCATCTCAGCAACCAGTTCGGCTAAAGACATGCCTTGTTCGACGCGTTTTCGGACTTCCGTTAGGAAATAGGACTCTATCTGGAGTAACAGATCTATTTCTGCGTCTTGTGCTAAAGGACCGTGTCCCGGTAGTACACATTTGGGTGTGTATGTTCGTAGTTCTTTAATTGTATTCATCCAATCGTGGTTCGCCATGAGACCTTCATTCATGACAGGTTGCCCAAAGATCGGAAAACTGCCTGTCATAACGGTGTCGCCAGAGACGATACAATTTTCTGCGGGAATCCTGATAGCAGTGGCATCGTCAGTTTCTGCCTTCCCTAAATGAACGAGGTGTAAGGGTTGACTGCCTAAATCGAGTTCGGTTTCGTGTGTGAATGTCTGCTGTGGAAGGAAGGGTGGATCGCCGAGTGTAAAGCCGCGAGAACGCAGGAACGCCTCCTGCCGGGGTGCCCTATTGACCATGAAGTCTTTCGTCATCTCGCGTGCGATGACAGTTGCACCTGCCTGATGAAAAATAGTGTTTCCGTTCGTATGGTCCCAGTGATAATGTGTGTTAATCGCATATAGAATTGGCTTGTTTGTAACAGTACGGATGGCGTTGTACAGTCGTCGTGCCATCATTTGGTTTACTTGTGTATCAATTACTGCGACACCGTTATCTCCAATAATAATAGAGGAGTTGACGATATTGCGAAACAGATACACCCGTTCTGTGACTTTAACGAGTTGTCCGTATTGTCGGGGTGCAAAAGGGTTCTCTGTCATGTTTTTTATTCTATTCCTCAAATGTTTTTGCGATATTTACAAAATGTTTAACATTTTCAAAAGGTGTGTCTCTGTGAAGTCCATGACTCAAATTCAATATATGCCCCGTCTTTCCGCCCCGTTCTAAGCAGGTTTCGACGGCTGTAGTGATGTCATCAAGTGTTCCGTCCCGGAGTATATCGTTATCCACGTTCCCCTGAAAAGCGACGGTGCCATCAGTCTCGGCTTTGGCCCTGCCAAGGTCTACACATTTCCCGACGCTCAGTACGCCTGCCCCACTTTGGAGCATTAAATCGAGATGGTTACACTCTTTTGCGAAAAGTATCCCGGGTGCCTCGGGGCTGAGTTCAGCGAAAATTTGTTGGTGATACGGAAATGCAAACTCTTTATATATCTGTCTCGGTAAGACATCCGCGATGGACTCGAAAAGTTGTACAACTTGAATCCCTTCGCTAATTTGGTAGTTCAAATAATTAACGGTCATCTCCGTCAATTTGCTTAGCAAGCGATGCAAGCGTTCAGGGGCTTCTTCAATCATTTGAAAAATAGGAGTCGCCTTTTCCGATACACCGGCACCGCGTTTGATAGGACTTTCCCCTGCAATGAGGAAAAATGCGAGCGTCAAAGGGGCACCAGCAAAACCGATGAGCGGTAGTTCTCCGTTCAGGGTCTCTCGGAGTTTACGAATGACTTTCCCTGTGAACGCTAACTGTGAGGCGGGTTCATCAACCGGTTGGAGTGCGTCTATCTGCGCCTGCGTCCGAATCGGTTGGCTTAAAATGGGGCCTGGGTCAAACCGAAAATGTGCGCCCATCGGGGCAAGCGGGGTGAGAATATCTTTATAGACAATAATCGCATCAACACCGATACGTTTTGGAAGAAGCGAAATTTTGACTGCCGATTCAACATCGGTGTCTGACATCGGTGCTGGACAGGTTCGGAAAAGCTGTTCTAAAGGGACGTTTAATGCTTCTCGAATCTGACGATAAAGCGGATCTGACCTGCCTGCCTGTCGCATCATCCATACAGGTACGCGTTCCACTGGCAGACATCGCGCTGCGCGAAGAAGTAAGTCGTTTTTTAATGCCTGTTCCATGCTGAGAGAAATTACCCCTTCAATGCCCTTTCAATTTGCCCCACGTCGTTGCTAATTTGCCTGTGGGTTCTATCGGTGCGACCCCCAGAGTTTTGCCAACACCGTCTTCCATAATCAACTTCAGGTCTGCTTCGCTTAGCGTATCGCCAAACATCGCCACATCGTCAATGATCCCTTTGAAATAACCACCATCACATCCGTGTCCTGCTGGACACAGACCACTTCCGATGAGTAACCCCTTTTCGGGTGCGCCGACTTTATTCGGACCCTTTGACTTAAATTCGCCATCAATATAGAGTTCATATTCAGTTCCGTTATAGATACCGGCGATGAAGTACCACGTATCAGGTTTATTAAGAGGTGTCGTTGCAGCTGCACAGCCAGCTTGGCAGCTTTTGAATTCAAAGTTACCGGCGTTCCAAAATTCAAACCACCAATTCGCACCGCCGCCGTCCCCCGGATTCCCGTTTGCGATGACGAGCGTAGCGGAGCCTTTCCCCGCGGGATTATTGCCGCCGACTGCTGTCGGATACATCCAAAAAGTAACGGTGAATTTCTCTGGATTAAATAGAGGGGAAGGCGCAATTTCGACGTAGTCATCTTTTCCATCAAATACGACTCCCTGTCCGAATTGCCCATCTTCCCATTTCGCACCCTCCATGAGTTCACCATCATTATGGTGCCCCGATAAGTCCTTTGCGGTTTTTCCATTACCTTCGTCGAAAAGCCAGATGCCAGCAACCGTCTTCGGATCAATCTTGGCAGTGGTCGCGGTAACGCAACAGAGTGCGATGAATACGACCCCGATGCCTATCAACACCCGGGATTGTATTGGCGCATTAACGAAGAGTCCTATGAGAGATCTCATTGTGAAATGTCCTTCCTCTGATATCGTTCCAAGAGTCGTCGTAGTTTGGCGAAACTTTTAACATTTTTCATAATTCTACCGCTCTCTCGCTCCTCAAGATAGAGAAGAAAGCCCATAGTATAAAGGCTGAGCAAAAACAGCAGAAATCCTATGACGCATCGTCCGATTGCCCAATAATTGGCTTGAAAACTGAGGTAGGGGGTGACAGTTACGGTATCGCTGTTCGCATCGGGTGAATCCTGTTCAGGCCACTCTACGGAAATAAAGTCACCCCACCCCGTTATCCCAAGTGACAGAAAAACGATCGAAAGGACAAAAACAATGAAAAACGGGATACCCATGTTACATACCGGTTAATCAGAGACCTTTATCAATCCTTTAGTGCAGGCATCTTCGCGGTTGCGGACCTTTGTTATCCCTTCAACAAGCGATTCAAGCGGAAACTCGTGGCTGATGATTTTATCCATGTTGACATCACCACTCGAAATGAGTTGAACCGCCTCTTCCCATGTATCGGGTGCCAGCCAAGAGAACCTGATTGTTTTATCCATGAGGATCGTATCAAGAATAGGCACCCGCATCACATCTGTGTCGCCGGGGAGTCCGAAAATAACGACGGTTGCGTGCCGACCAGTAACGTCTAATGCGGTGTGAATCGCGTCAAGTGAACTGGTAGCCGTAATTGCGCGGTCCGCCAATTCACCGTTATTGAGTTCCTGAATTGTAGCACCCAGATCTTCAACGTAGTGTGGAGAGTTAGTATCGCTGACATTGACGACTACATCTGCACCGAGCTCCTTACCGCAATCCAAACGATAATCACGAGTTCCGACAAGCAGTACGTTTTTCAAGCCGCGGCTCTTCAATACTTGCACCATCATCAAACCGATAGGCCCCGGTCCAAAGACAACGGCAGTCTGCCCTTCTTCAGCATTGAGGTTGTTGACAGCGTAGAGTCCGCAGGCAAGCGGTTCTGTTAATGCGCCTTGATCATAAGTAACATTATCGGGTAATTTGACAGTCCAGCGATAATCAGAGACTGCGTACTCGGCGAATCCGCCATCAACACCGACACCTAATACGCGTTTTTCAGGACACAGGTTGGATAAACCTTTCTTGCTCCAAAAGGAGTCTGGGTTTGATTGGACAGGATTGACCACAACGCGGTCACCGACTTTAAATCCGCCGGTTGCGTCTGCTTCACTGCCGACTTCGACGACTTCGCCAGTAAATTCGTGACCAAGGATAAGGGGGCCCTTTCCGTCGTCTGTTTCAAGCGAACTGTTACCAAAATAATATGCGACATCCGAACCGCAGATGCCTACCGAACGTACTTGAACCAACAGATCATTATCACCAGGTTCCGGTACAGATCGGTCTTCAAGGCTCATTGATTCGGGTTCATAAAAAATTTGAGATTTCATTATTTTTCTGCCTCCTTAAGTCTTAATCGATGCAGTTATTTTAACACGTCTGATTTTAATTTACAATAGATTTTAAGTAAGATTTATATCATGACACTCTACCCCAAATGAGCAAAAGTTAATTTAAGAGACTCTTCAGTCTTTTTCAGTAAATAAATTTGAAATAGCAACGAGATCTAAGATATTTACGACCCCATCATTGTTAACATCAACCGCTGCATTTGTAGGCGGGGTTTCACCAAGATGTTTCGCCACAACAACGAGATCAAGGATATTCACTACTCCATCCTGATTGACATCACCGGAAAGAAAGGCTTGACTATCTTCTTCAACGACGCGTAATATTTGGTTCACCGTTACATTCTTCAATTTTTGAACAATACCGCTCGGCCAGTGGATTCCTAATTCGCTAACTCTCTCATTCTGTGCAAGTCCAAAATGGATACGTTTCTGGTCTTGCTGCGCCCAATGGATCCCACCACCATTTTCTCGCAATTGGGTTTTCCCATCGGGTGTTGTTGCAAAGAGCCGCGCGCCAATTCCATCGCGATTGGAAATGGTTCCCTCTAAATCAATTTGGAGCCAATTATTATCGCTGCCGAGGTTGCGGAAGAGTTGGTCGGGCCCTTCGCTAAACGGATACATACCTCTACCGTTGGTAACAAAGAGGTCAAGGTGTCCATCCCGATCATAGTCAGCCATGGTAACGCTTTGACCTCTGCCTTGTTTGCTTCCTGATGCCCCACCTGTGTCTGATAGGTGAACAAAATTGCCGTCCCCTTGATTTTCGTAAAGGTAATTCGGTAGATTCTCAGCGGTACTCGAACGGACGACATAAAGGTCAATATCCACATCATTATCAAAATCGCCTGCAGCCACAGAGTGACAGTCTGGAAAGTGTTTTGCCGCGTTTAACGGCGGTAACGGTTCAAAGCCAATGCCTTTGTTAATTAGAAGATCGGAACGCATATCTACGAATGGAAAAAAATTAATGGCTTCAACATCCGATATAGGCTCAGCAGTTTGAATTAAAGTCGTAGCAGGTAGTTTGTGATAGATGAGTGTCCATTTCTTTGTGTTGGGATCATATCCAATGTAAATCCCAAATCTCTCATTTTCAGGGCGCGCCTTAAGCCCAGCGACCCTCGGATCGTCAGGCGACAGTCTAACTTTGAAGGTAGCAGCTCTGAGATTTGGCATGATCGCTATAAATTCACCGCCAGTAAATTCTGTTATCTCATGCCCAACTGCCCCAATTTTGAGAAGGTGGTGCTGTGGCCCCCACTCTGAATAAATCTCAAAATAGACATCTCCTTCGGCTTTAAAAGAGACCCCTTTTTCAAGGAAAATAGGAATAGGTTGAGAAAGGACCCCTAAAGTGCTTTGAATATTCAGTTCTAATCTATGTGCATCGGGTCGACCTATATAGGATGGATAAATGCTACGTGCAAGAAAAATATCAGGTAACAGATCTCCATTCATATCCGTAACGGCAGCATCTTGTACAATATACCCACCTCGGATAGTAAGCGTGCCGGTTACATCCTGAAAAGGAGTACCAGATATTTCGTATAGGGCGGCGGGATAGACATGGGAATGAGAACCCAAAATGAGGTGCAAATTTCCTGTCTTTGTAAGGCTCGCCAGTTGTGCAAATTCCACGCTTTTCTCAAGAAAGAATCCAGATATTGCATTCATATTTTCAAATTTTCCCGCTACCTGACCGAAGACCGCGGATCCGATAAACGTCCCCGTTCCATCTGTCGGGCAACACATCTGTCGGGCAACACCAGTCAATAGTACATCAAGCAGCCCATCGCGATTCCAATCGAACCATAAAGGGGTCCTACCTCGCAAAAGCGGATAATCGATGCCGAGTTGGGCAGCCTTCTCTATGAGTCGTCCACTTTCGTTTATATAAAAATGGTTCCCTTGATTGATGTGCACTTTATTATTTAAGCCACCGCTGCTGCCTGATAGGACAATGAGGTCTTGATCGCCATCGTTATCAAAATCAGCCCACGCTGCGCCATGTGTATCCGCCAATGGATTCGCATCCCAAACCCTATCAATAATGTCTGTGAAGGTACCATCTCCGTTATTCCGATATAGACTTGGCTTGTGTCGATGATTGGTTGCCCATAAATCAAGATATCCGTCGCCATCAAAATCGCCCCAAGCATTCCCCCAACTTTCACCAATCCGCGTAATTCCTGCCTGTTGTGACACATCTTCAAATTGAATATCCGCCCACGTGAAAGACAAAAAACAAAAGATAAACAACAGTATTAAAATTCGCATATTCCCCTCAATTAATGGATCCACAAATGGATTAGAAAACGGTCAGCGTAAGACATCATAGGACGAATGTTCCTGCAGATGTCAGACTTTCAGGCTTTACCATAAATCGCGCAGTAAGTTCATTTTTCAAAAGATGAACCGCATTTCCAAAAGCAAAAATCGGCTGCAAAACTCACCGAGGAAGACTGTAATGATGGCAATGAAAAGAAAACCGGTTGCAGCACGTGTCGCGCCAAGCACATCTCGGGCGACAGATTTAGGACGTAAGCAGTCCCATGTAATGAAATAGAGGAGTAACGTGCCAGTAATGCCTATGAGCAGCCGCATGCCGAAGATGATCTGGTAGAAGAGGTTGAAAGAGACAACATCCGTGGATTGCTGTCTGAAAAAGATGTTCAAGGAAAGAAGTAGCCCCATCCCTAACAAGGTATAGAGTAAAACGGTATTAAACCGTTTCAGATAGACGACTGGTAGATCAGGGACCACGAGATACCAGTGTCCGAACCACATGCCACTATTGACAGTACCGAGTAGTACAGACGCAGTCAAGAATTGAAGCGGGAGTAGAAACATTTCGCCGGGGAGTTGAACAATTTGGAAGTAACGCTGCGCACTCAAAACGATCCATGCAACACCACAAATTACCCCACCAAAGAAAAGGAGCCGCGTGAATAGCGGGCTTTTGAACCACCAACTCAGTGTATAAAGGAGGAGAATAAGAACGAAAGAGATAACGAAAATGGACTCGGGGTTCTGCCAGAATCCGAAAAAATTGAGAAATGTGACGGATTGCCGATGACGAGCTAAGTCCGCACAGCGAGATAAAACGCTTACAAGCAGGTAGATGCTTCCCATCAAACGATAGAAGTTTGCCCCAACTAACCCTTTCGGGACTAAAAAGAGAAGAACAAACCCGCCAACTGCAAGTTGGCTGAACACGAGATAAAAAATGTCGAGAATACTAAACATCGGTGCCACTTAGCGTGTGTCTCATAAATACGATTTGTCCAAACTCATCTGAGTGGTAAATCGGGGTTACAAACCCCTCCTACGATATTATGAGATAGGTTGTAGTAATTTTCGATAGGCGTGACCTGCCCCTACCATTGTGGGATTATTTTCCACAAAAAATGGAGACCCATTATAGTTCGTTGTAGCGCGACCGATTCGTGCCTCGCTATGCTTAAGAACCACAATGGGTCTACCTATGGGCGCTGTTTGGTCGCGCATTATCTATTATGTGCGACAGTGTGCCACGAGTTAGATAATTTCGACGACTGCGCCGAGTTCTTCAAGCTGCTCTTTCGCCTTGTCAGCATCTTCTTTCGAGACACCTTCTTGAATGACGACTGGCGCGGATTCGACTTTCTCTTTTGCTTCTTTCAAGCCGAGTCCAGTGAGTGAACGAACCTCTTTGATAACTGGAATCTTATTGGCACCGAATTCCTTGAGTTGCACATCAAATTCGGTCTTCTCTTCAGCTGCGGCTTCTGCTTCTCCAGCTGCGGCTGCACCATCTGCGGCGGGCATCATGCCCGGCATAGCAACTGCCGGTACGGCTGATGCGCTGACTCCAAATTTATCTTCCAATGCCTTGACCAATTCGGAAAGTTCCAGAACGGTCATGTTGCTAATTTCCTCAATCATTTTTTCCATATCTGCGGCCATGTTTGTATCCTTTCTATAAGTCGTACACAATTGACTTGATTATAGGACTTACGCATTTTCTCTTGAAGTCCCCCTGATAAGGGGGATTTAGGGGGTTAAATCAGTAAAATATACCGTTTCCTCATTCAATTTGCGTAAGTCCTGGATTAGAGTTTTCCGATCAAGTGGTGTAGGAAAAACGAGACCCAGTGCCTCAATTCTCCTATGATATTTAGTATAAGCGTTAGGCGTTTTCTGCCTCTTTCTTCTGCTCGGTAACCTGTGTCAGTACGGAGGTCACCTGACGTATTGTTCCACTAAGTACATTCACTATCCCGTTAGCGGGGGACCCTTGATGTAGGGTTCGTACGAGTCCAGTGAGAGGTGCGCTGATAAGTCCAACGGTTTTAGCGACAAGGACTTCTCGGGACGGCATATCCTTAAGTGCTTCAACGCCCGCTGCGTCAATCACCCGCGTACCGAGAATCCCGCCTTTGATTTTTAAATTTTCGTGTTCCTCGCCAAAGGTGAGCAAGATTTTTGAAGATGTCGCCGGATCTGTGCCGGTAGCGAGGGCCGTATTTCCTTTGAGATAAGGTGTCAACCCTTCAATACCTCTCTCTTCAGCGACAACATTTACTAAAGTGTTCTTACAGACCTTATACCGAATATCTGATGCCCGGAGTTGATCCCGGAGCTCATTAATTTCTGCGACGGTAAGTCCTTGAAAGTCTGTTAGCAGAACAACGTCGGCACTGTCAAAAATCTCACGAATTTGTTCTGTTTGCTGAACATTCGCCTCATTTGGCATGTGTCAGTTCCTTTCTGCGTGAGTTGTATAAAAACCGCATCACGTCGCTTCGGTTTCCATACAAACGGGCTAATTGGGTATACGATTGCATGCAAAAAGCCTCCAGGTGCCTGGAGGCTCACATAAACGGAGAAAGCAACAGTGGGCAATAAGATCGGATATGCACTTTGAGAAGCACGCCCTTTGCTCCATTCCATTCAAGCCTCGGTAGGCAATTAAGCCGATGGCACCTACGTTCTACGACTCTATTCAGCTGTAAAGACTATTTTCATATCGTATCGCCTGTGTTTATACAAACTGTTGTGGGTCTATCCGGATACCGACTCCCATCGTTGCTGAGATCGCCACGCTCCGAATGTATCTACCTTTTACAGAGGAGGGCCGAGCGGTGACGAGTGCGCTCATTACCACATTGAGGTTCTCTTTGATACTATTTTCCTCAAACGAGGTTTTGCCGATCGGGACGTGGACAACACCAGATGAGCGTTCTACCCGATATTCAATCTGGCCTGCTTTGATATTCTGTATTGCATCAGTGACATCCATTGTGACGGTGCCCGCCTTAGCGTTAGGCATCAAACCTCTCGGTCCGAGGACTCGTCCAAGTTTAGGCATAATACTACGCATCAGGTCCGGTGTCGCAATTGTTGCGTCAAAATCAAGCCATCCATCAACGATTTTATCAACGAGATCATCTGTACCAACGAAATCCGCGCCAGCTTCCTCAGCCTGTCGTGCAGGATCGCCTTCGGCGAAGACGACAACACGGACTGATTTCCCTGTCCCGTGTGGCAGTGTGACGGTGCCGCGGATATTCTGCTCGGCATGTTGGGCATTCACGCCGAGACGTGATGCGAGATCTATTGTCTCATCGAACTTCGCGCCGCTCGTTTTTTTCAAAAGCGAGACTGCTTCATCTACTGTGTAGAGTTGGAGTCTATCCACATGCTCTCTGATCTCGGTATATCGCTTTCCTCTTTTCGCCATGTTATTCTCCGATAGTTAGTGGAGCGTATCTCCGTAGCCTTATTCCAAAGCGAGCTTATGGGTATACGGGGCAACGGATCTCGCTATCCAATCGTAAGCCCCATACTGCGAGCAGTGCCTTCTACCATCCGCACTGCGGCATCCAAGTCTGTTGTATTCAAATCAGGTAATTTCGTCTGGGCAATTTCGCGGATTTGATCCATTGTGACAGAAGCAACCTTGTTTCGGTTGGGTTCACCTGAGCCTTTCGCAATCTTCGCTGCAGATTTGAGCAAAACTGCGGCGGGCGGCGATTTTACGGCAAACGTAAACGACCTGTCGCTATAACAGGTAATGATAGTTGTCACCACCATACCGGTTTGATGCTGTGTCTGGGCGTTAAAAGATTTGATAAACTCCTGTAGATTAATCATATAAGGCGCGAGGCTTGGACCAACAGGCGGTTGTGGAGTTGCCTGTCCGGATACCAATTGGAGTTTAACTTCACCAGCTACTTTTTTTGCCATTGTTTTTCCCTATTGTGGATTGTGAGAATTCTAAAGCACGTTTTCCTATAAAGCGGCATATCGGATCAGGCACGCACTCATAACCGTGATTTCATATTTTGACAACGCCGCGTAATTTAGTTCAGTTCTTCTACTTCAAGCAAGCCCAGGTCAACAGAAGTTGAACGACCAAAAAGCGAAATACTGAGGCGTAACCGTTGGTGTTCCATGTCGATTTCTTCAATTTCGCCAGGGAACCCACTAAACGGTCCGTTGATCACCTTAACTTTATCGCCTATCTCGTATTCCATTGCTGGGACTGGCACAACTTCTTCTTCCTCAGTCGACATCTGGAGCATTGCCTCAACGTCAGCCGGACTCAAAGGCGATGGATGTGAGGGCGGACCCAAGAAATTCATGACACCTGGCGTTTCTTGGATGAGTGCCCAACTCTTTTGTCCAATCTCGCTCTCGACATGCGGCCCGAGTGCATGGGTGGTATTAACAAGTACATATCCCGGATAGGAGGGCCGGACGCTAACTTTCCGTTGGCTGTCCTTAACCTCTACCACTTCGGTCTCCGGGACATTAATCTGCAAGATCTCGTCCTGCAACTCCTCCCTTGCGATCATGTTGTCAAGGGTGAGTTTAACCTTTTTCTCATGTCCGGTGTATATCTGAACAACGTACCAGTATCCATCCATATTCTGATTCACCCATGGTTGAAGCACAAAAACGTTAACTACGAATAAAAAGAGTTCTGAGAAAAGTCATCCCGAAGCCCTCAAGCGAGGTGTTCAAAACATACTGGCTCACAAGTACAGCGATGAGTGGGATGCTGGCGACTGCCGCTGCGATTATTTTTCGGTTTCCATCAATAGCAGCCTCAGGATCTCTCTCGTTTTGTGAGTGGTCTTCCCAACTTTTTACGATCAAAAAGACAACGACTGGAAGGGCTGCGAGAAAAATCCAAGATAAAGGACTTTCCCATTTTGGAAATTTAGGGTTGCCATCGATGATACCGATGTAAAGCCCTAATAGAGCGGAGGCGACAATGACGGTAATGGTGCTCCCCTGTACCTCTCTTATATCCGGTTTGGTTACCTTCTGCCATTCGAGATGGATGCCCTGAAGATATTTTTTCAAGCGAGTTATCATAATAAAATTATAGAAGGCAGGCCAGGAGGGATTCGAACCCCCAACACTCGGTTTTGGAGACCGACGCTCTACCGTTGGAGCTACTGGCCTGCAAGATTTTTGTAGTGTGCCACAGACTCACTTAACGATTAAGGTAGTGTGATACCCATTGCACGGATTAAAAAGTTATCGCGTCTCTTTATGGGGTGTATGTTTTCGGCAGAACCGGCAGTATTTTTTTCGCTCATATCGATTTTGCTGCGTTCGGCGGTTCCGGGTTGTCACATAATTCCGCTGATTGCATGCATCACATGCTAATGTTACAATGTCTCTTGGCATAATAAAACCCTACTTTCGGTGAATGGAGCCGACGACCGGGATTGAACCGGTGACCTCGTCCTTACCAAGGACGCGCTCTACCGACTGAGCTACGTCGGCAAAAATTAAAACACATCAACAAGCGGGAGACGGGAATCGAACCCGCGACACATGGCTTGGAAGGCCAATGCTCTACCAGCTGAGCTACTCCCGCATAATATAAGTGATAACGTGGTGTATTAATGCGTCACCTCCACAAGGTTTTTTTCCGAACCTTGCTCCATTGGTTGATTCCCTACGATACTACTCAATATAAGAACTAATGGGGGCAGATGGATTCGAACCACCGTAGGCATAGCCAACAGATTTACAGTCTGCCCTATTTGACCGCTCTAGCATACCCCCAAGATGAAAAGCTGACGAGAGGAATCGAACCTCCAACCTAGTGATTACAAATCACTTGCTCTACCATTGAGCCACGTCAGCAACACTTTATAATTATACTCACTTTACTCAGGGTTGTCAAGTGATTTCCATTTTTCGCACGAGGTTTTTCGGTAAGAACAAGTGCCATAGTGAATCTGTGCTACAGACCCTCTTCGCGTTCTTCTACCACCGCATCGCTTTCCTGTTCCAGGAGCTCTTCATCGAATATACCGCTCCCATCCGCTGGTGCTTCGGCATCTGTAAAAATCGAAGGCATCTTTGAATCAGGAACCTTTGCTTCGCCCTTTTCAAAGTTGAGCCTCCCAGCGACCAATTCTTCTGTCGCGATAGCAACCGGTTTCTTTTTTTTGTCTGCCGTGTTTGCGGGAGCGATCGGCAAGCCGTTCGCATTTATATCTCTGGCCCGTTTCGCGGCAATATTCACTGCAAGATACTTATTTTTTACTGTTTTTACCAAGTCTTCATTGTAAACGACCTCATTCATTTTTTAGCCTCCTCATTATAAATACAGATTCCACCAAGTGTATTATAATTATACCAAATTTCTTCCAAAAGTCAAGTTAAAACAACAGAAAAGTTGACAAATTGAGTCATAAATGTTAAAATTGAAGTATTAACTTTTCAAACTGAAGGAACGCCTACATGGATACAAACATCCAGCCTATCCTCGAAAAATCACTTGCGGGGGAACGGTTAGACTTTGATGACTGTCTCACGCTTTTCAAGAGCCATGATCTCCTTGCTTTGGGGCACGCGGCGGACGTTATACGGCAACAGAAGCACCCAGAAGGCTACGTTACGTACATCGTTGACCGGAACATCAACTATACCAATTGGTGCTATGTCGATTGCGATTTCTGCGCTTTTTACCGCCACCGTCGGGATCCCGATGCTTATGTCATGGAACGCAACGAATTAGGAAAAAAGATACAAGAAACACTCGACCTCGGTGGTGAGTTGATTCTGATGCAGGGTGGGTTACACCCGAAACTCAAGCTTGACTGGTACGAAGACCTACTCCGCTGGATTAAGGCGAATTATCCTATTCATATCCACGGTTTTTCGCCACCGGAATTGGATTGGTTCGCCAAGATAAACCGTATGTCGTTGCGAGAAATGCTCATCCGCTTGCGAGATGCTGGACTGGATTCGATCCCAGGCGGCGGCGCGGAGATCCTCACTGACCATGCCCGCAATGAGATTAGTCCGAAAAAATGCACCGCTGACGAATGGCTGGAAGTCATGCGCCAGGGACATCTCGTTGGACTCAAGTCAAGTGCAACCATGATGTATGGGCATGTAGAAAGTTACGCCGAGCGTGTTGAACATCTTCTCCGCCTGCGTGATTTGCAAGATGAGACGGGGGGGTTTACCGCTTTTATCTGCTGGTCTCTGCAACCTGCCAATACTCGTATGGAACATATTCCACCCGCTGGGAGTTTTGAGTATCTCAAAACGCTTGCGATCTCCCGATTATTTCTCGACAATTTTGATAACTTCCAATCCTCATGGGTAACCCAAGGTCCTAAAATCGGGCAGCTATCGCTTAAGTTCGGCGCGAATGATATGGGCGGCACGATGATAGAAGAGAATGTTGTCAGCAAAGCAGGCACAGTCTACTGCATGCCGATTGAGGAGATTGAACGAACTATAGAGGAACTCGGATATATCCCCAAACGTCGTAACTTCTTCTACGAACTCCTCAATTAATTATCGCGAATACCAAGCGTGCAGAGGACGGTTCCTACCTCAAGGCGCGGTTGATTTTCTATTGGCATCCCTCTTTAGTTAGTCTAAGTAAGGGTATAAATCTTTTGCAGTTTTTTACATCATATCAGAAATTAGCGAACACACATTTCTCACACCGGAATTTAGGATTCATTCGCGTTGGCATTCTTATTTTAATAGTGCGCCTGTTTTTCGGAGCACCATACCGGATAGCAACTGCCCAGATTGTTGTCCATGTCCCGGATCCTGGGCTTCGTGCAGCACTTGAATCAGCGTTGGGCAAAGATGCCGGTGCTGACATCACTCAAAAGGATATGGCGAGTTTGCAGTCGCTTCAAGCCAGCAGATGTCGCTTACCCAGAATAAGCAGGTTTATATGTCCTGCCCCTACTGCTGGTACGTTTGGGCCTGCCATTCAAGATTTAACAGGTCTTGAATATGCTATCAATCTGAAAGAGCTGCACCTTGAGCGTAATGCGATATCAGATGTGTCGCCCCTCAAAAATCTGACGAATCTAACATATTTAGATCTTAGAGTCAATCGGTTGCCGGATATATCGCCCCTAAAGGGGTTAACGAAACTGACATTCCTGGGACTTGAAAGCAATCGGTTGTCGGATATGTCACCCCTAAAGGATATGATAAATCTGGAACAATTGGATCTTGAAGCCAATAGAATAGTTGATGTGTCGCCCCTCAAAAATCTGACGAATCTAACATATCTGGATCTTGATGATAATGAAATATCGGACGTATCGCCCCTAAAAGGTATGACAAATCTCACAGTATTAGATATTTCCGACAATAGGATATTGGATGTGTCGCCCCTCAAAAATCTGACATATCTAATAGAATTAGATATTGACAGCAATCAGATAACAGAGATTTCCGCTTTTGAAGATATGACAAGGCTATTGTATTTAGATTGTCACGAGAATAAAATATCGGATGTTTCACCGCTCAACCATTTAATAAGTTTGATTTACCTAGATTTTGACGATAATGAGATTTCCAATATATCTACACTCAGCGTTTTAACGAATCTAATATTTCTGGATATTGATGGCAACCAAGTATCAGATGTGACACCGCTCAGTACTTTGACAAAGTTGATGGAATTGGATCTTGATGGCAACCAAGTATCGGATGTGACACCGCTCAGTACTTTGACAAATCTAAAATTGCTTGATCTTCACGACAATGAGATATCAGGTATATCGCCCCTCAAAGACTTGACAAGGCTGACATTTCTGGATCTTGATGACAATAAGATATCGGATATATCTCCGCTTTCAACTTTGACAGAGTTGACGGAATTGGATCTTGATGGCAATCAAGTATCGGATGTGACACCGCTCAGCGTCCTGAGCAACCTAACGCTTCTTGACCTTCATAATAACCAAATATCAGATGTGTCCGTACTCAGTAGTTTGGTGAAGCTGACAGTGTTAGATCTTGATGACAACGAGATATCAGATATATCCGCACTCAAAGGTTTGATACATTTGACAGAATTAGATCTTAATGGCAATCAGGTATCAGATGTGACCCCTCTTAAGAGTTTGATAAACTTGACGGTGTTAGATCTTCGGGGCAATCAGATATCAGATGTGTCTGCCCTTAGTGGTTTGGTAAATCTAATGGTGTTAGATCTGAGTGATAACGGTATATCAGATTTTACTCCGATTACCGGAATAATAGCGAATTTGTTAGAATATGATAACAGCAACCAAACGATATCTCCTAACAACACAGCGGATGTCAACCGCGACGGTGTTGTGAATATTATAGATCTCATTTTAGTGAGTACCCATTTTCACACTCCAGACCCTTCGATGCTCGCCAGTTCTGGCGTTTATCCGGATGCCAATGAAGATGGAGTTGTGGATGTGAGAGATCTCGTTGCGATTGCAGCGGAAATAGATACTTCTGCAGATGCGCCTACACTCTGGAAAAACCGATCTGAGTTATATGGTCTGATGCCGGAAAATCTCAAGCGATGGATCGCTTTTGCCAAGGAGCTTGATCCACAAAATCCTCGGACTCAAAAAGGGATTGCTGTCTTAGAGCAGCTTTTAGGAGTTCTCAATCAGGGAGAGATTCTACCGCCAGAAACGGCACTGCTATCGAACTATCCAAACCCATTCAATCCAGAAACGTGGATACCGTATCAGTTAGAGAAGTCGACAGAGGTAAACATTTCTATTCATTCTTCAGATGGGCAACTTATTCGGGAGTTGGCGTTTGGACATTTGCCAGCAGGTATATATCACAGCAAATCGAGATCGGCATATTGGGATGGTCGGAATGCGTTAGGCGAGCCTGTAGCCAGCGGCGTATATTTCTATACGCTGACCGCTGGTGACTTTATTGCTACCGGAAAAATGCTTATCATAAAATAAGATAAATTGCGCTAAGACCCTTCAGTTAGCGGTTTTCAACATTTTTCATTGCTTGATAGCTAAGATAACTTTTTAGAGTTTTTCGTTAGTCTAACTAAAGTGTTAAAAGACCAGTTGACATTCCCAACAAGGAACTTGAGATGCCTAATAACCGTCCGAATATTCTGTTAATTACTACTGACCAACAACGTGGTGACTGTCTCGGCTTGGATCCCGACGCTCCGAACTGCTTACAAACACCAAATTTAGATTGGATCGGTCATACCGGTACGCATTTTCGCCGCGGGTATGCTGAATGTCCGAGTTGTATCCCGGCACGGCGTAGTTTGATGACTGGCACCGCGCCAGCGGCCAACGGTGGTGTAGGCTTTAGAGGCGCGCAGTGGAACCCACCGCATACCTTAGCCGGTGAATTGTCGGCAGCTGGCTATCAGACCGAGATGATTGGCAAACTGCATCTGACTCCAGCGCGTAAGCGATACGGTTTCGATCATCTCCAGTTGGCGGATGCCACCCGCGGGGATAACAACGACTATGTTGATTGGTTGCAGCAATATTACCATCGGAACGATGTTGATCCCGGTATGGCTCACGGTGTTTCCGCCAACGGATGGGTCGGTCGCCCACATCACCTACCCGAAGAGCAGATGCACACTTTTTGGTGTATCGACCGCGCCCTCAATTTTTTGCGAAAACGCGACCCGACGGACCCCTTTTTTCTAAATATCTCTTTCATAGACCCACACCCTCCGTTGACCCCACCAGCACACTATTATCAGCGTTACATTCAGCGGGATCTGCCTCCACCTACGGTCGGCGATTGGGCACCCGAATTTGAAGGTACGCAAAAAGGACTGAATCCAAACGCTTGGGAAATCTGTCTCGACGAGTACGATATGCGCTGCGCGCGCGCCGCCTATTACGGGATGATCAATTTCATTGACGATCAGATCGGCCGTTTGATTCAGTACACCGGCGGGATGAGAGACTGGTTAGTCATTTTTACTTCTGACCACGGTGAGATGCTCGGTGATCACAACCTATATCGGAAAACCTGGCCCTATGAAGCCTCGGCGCGCGTGCCTTTTCTAATGCGGGTACCAGCGAAATGGGGTTACCCGCAAGCATCTGTCTGTCAAAGTCCCGTCGGTCTACAAGACATCATGCCGACTATTTTGGACGCAGCCGGGGTTGAGATACCGAGCACCTGCACGGGTAAAAGCCTACTGCCGATCATGCGGGGTGATACCGATCGAGTACGAGACTGTCTACACGGTGAACACTCTGGCTGTTACGATTATAAGCACGGGAACCACTTTGTAACAGACGGACATTACAAGTACATCTGGTATTCCCAAACCGGGCAGGAACACCTTTTTAACCTACAGGACGATCCACACGAAACACGCGATTTGGCGAAGTTGAGCGAGGCTGAAACGCTGCTAACACCGTGGCGGAATCGTCTAATTGAGTTCCTTCGCAATCGTCCTGAAGGCTTTACCGACGGCACAAAACTCATCGCCGGACAACCCCATGATGCTCTGCTCCCAGACTATCAACCTGATGCCACCTATCCATATTTATGATATAAAGCGAAACCCAACATTCCAAACGCCATTCGTGCGAGAGTCTGTTGGGTTTCTTGTGTTCTGCGTGCTTTGGCGATTCCAAGTTTCTAAGTGTGCCTTGAAAATCACCTACGTATCTAACGATAATCTTGATGTATCCAGAGTTCACTCGCCTCTTTGCGGGCGGCGAACCAGTTTAAATACGCCTCCCGCTTTTTGGCTTGGATGAGGGCTTGGCGATGCCGAGCTTTCTCCGCCGGGTCCGTTCTGAACGCTTCAACATCCGGTTCTTCGCGCTCAACGAGTTGAATAATGTAAACGCCGTTGTTGCCGCTGAAGGGACCACCGATAGCATTGACTTTCATTTGAAACGCTGCAAACATAACTTCCGCGGAATTGCCTACACCGGCGATATAATCGCTCGTTGGGCTGAGCGAGAACGGATTGCTCTCTTGAACGACAAGCCGGTCTGCCGCTAAACCTTCCGGAGCTTTATACTTTTCGAGTAAAGCATCCAAAGACGTAGCATCCCCGCGTTGATTCAACAAACTTTGTGCATCCGCAAAGGCATGTTCTTTCGCCTTTTCTTTCTTTACCCCGTCAACCCTGCTTGTTCCGTCAATCACCTCTGTCTTTATCTCCTCAAAGGGTGGAATAGCCGCAGGTTTCTTATCAAGGACGGTAGCGACAAAATAGGCGTCTACCTCCTGCCCAGTTCGCCTCTTTGCTTCGATCACCTTTATTACGTTGACTTCCATATCGAAAAGTTCATCCACTAAACCTTGATAGCCCCATGTCGCGCCAATCTGTGGAATAGTCGTGGCATCACGGCTGAAGAGTCCTGTTTCCAGTGCAGTGAGGGAAAGTTGCTTATATTCTTCAAGTGCGAGTGCTTCATCATAGTCTCGGATTTCTATATCAAACAAGAGGTCTTCTGCAACCTTTTTCGCTTTGTCAACGCCGCTTACTTGAACAAGTTTCTGTTGGATTTCGTATTGAGCACCGGCGAAAGGTTGAATTTCTGGTGCCTTTTTTTCCTCCAATTTGATGATATGATATCCGTAACTGGTTTCGACCAAACCACTAACTTCTCCGGGCTTTAGCGTATCAAAAGCTGCTTCTTCAAAGGGTTTTACCATATCACCGCGTGCGAAATAGTCGCCCGGTGGGAGTTTTGGATTACTACCTCTTAAGGCACCACCTTGTGCTGCCGATGGCCCCTCCGAATGCTTTTTGGCGAGTTCGGCGAAATCCGCGCCAGCAGCGAGTTCTGCATTGACGGTTTTGAGTAACGCTTCTGCCGCAGTCTTGGTTGCCGCCTTTTGTTCGTCTGTCGCGTTGTCAGGGAACTTTTTTAAAATGTGGCGTGCTTTAACAGCTTCTGGTGTTGTAAATTCCGTTTGATTTTCTTCGTAATACGCCTCAACCTCTTCAGGGGTAACGAGATCCGCAGGATTCACCTTGATAAACTTGACATTTACCTGTTCTCCAGTTTTATAGTTATCCCGATTTTTCTCAAAATAGGCTTCCGCTTCTGCGTCGTCAACCTCGATTATTGAGGTGTAGTCGTTGTACTTAAATTCAACAAACTTGATTTTCGCTTTATCAGCTTCAAGTTGATAGGCTCGTTCTGCTTCAGCGTCGGTTACCAATTCCAGAGCCTGAACACTATTTCGGAGCGCATCGGTACTGAGTTCCAAACGGACATTTTCAGTATAGAGGTCTGCTACGCCCCACTGTTGGTAGAGGTTGTACTGCTTAACCCGATCTGCGTCACTTCGAATATAACTTTTTACTTCCGCGTCACCAATATCCACACTTCCGAGAATAGTCTGTTGAACCCAACGATCGATCACGTTTTTTTCTATCTGCTCCCTGTTGGGCGCGCCGCCGAACCGCTGGTTCCGCCTTTGAGATTCCATAGCGTTGGCAACAGCACTTTCAAATTCTCCACGTTTGACCTCTGCATTATTGATTTTGAGAACAACTTCCCCCTCAGGGTTTCCATCTCCGCCGCGCGTGTTGCTATAGAGGAAAACTGTCCCAACCAAAAACACAATGGCGATTACCCACATAAAGAGTTGCGCAATAAATTTTTCGCGTAGAAAGATAATCATGTTTTAAAGGTATCTCCTGTTTGACTCTGCTAACAGATGCTCACATTATTTATCAAGAGGTGTTAATATATTATACGCGCAAACGAGGTGAATGTCAAATTATAGAACCCATCTTTGGAGAGTAGAACCTACGTAATACAATAAAAATTTGCTAATTTTTGGAATTTACTATATACTTATAATAGGTAACATCAAGGGTATTGCCTGCAAACTTTCATTAAAACTCAACAAAACGCACGATGCAGATTCAGAACGCAACAGATTTCAGTCTGAAATACACCTTAGAATCGGGACAATCATTTCGATGGAACCGAATAGATAATGCCTACTACGGTGTTGTAGAAGGACGTATCCTCAAAATCACCCAAAAAGGAACAACTTTGTGTGTTGAAAGCTCTACCGACGAAGATGAGACCCGTTTCGTGTCATATCTCCGCCACTATCTTGACATTGGGCGCGATGTACCCAAAATTCTTGCTGAAGTTAACAACGATGCCTACATGCATCGGGCGATTCAGAAACTTTGGGGAATGCGGATTCTGAACCAAGAGCTCTGGGAAACAGTGGCATCGTTCATTTTATCGCAGAACAACAATGTCTCTCGGATTCGTGGTATTATCCGTCGGCTGTCCGAACGTTTCGGTGAACATTTAACACTTGCTGGATATGAGGATTACAGTTTTCCGAGTCCGGAAGCACTCGCAATAGCAACAAACGAGGAACTCCTTGCGTGTGGCACTGGCTATCGAGCCAATTACCTGCGGGATACTGCAGAAGCAATCGTTAATGGTGAACTCCCGCTCACAGCGATGAAACAGATGTCGTACTTTGAAGCGAAGCAAGAATTAATGCGTCGAAACGGCATCGGCGAAAAGGTCGCCGACTGCATCTGTCTGTTTTCGCTTGGGCACCTCGCGGCATTACCGATCGATGTCTGGATAAAACGGATTTTCGAGACGCTTTATCTTCGCCGACGCGCGACGCACCGTGAAATACGCGAATTCGCTCACAGTTATTTCGGGGACAGTGTAGGATACGCACAGCAGTATCTGTTTCACTACGTTCATGAGTGTTCAAATTGGGCAGATGCCGAGCATTTGTCGCTTATTGAATCAACTGTTACCGCTGTGGAGAAACAGTGTGAATCCACCGCGAGTTAATAAAGATCAGCAAGTTTCCATCTAAGCATTGTAGGTGTAAAGAGGCTATTTTGCTTGAAAATCGTAAGATATCCTTTCGTAGAGAAATCAACGCCTACAACTCAGGTGAGTTCTATCTTGCCAGAAAATTCGGTATCCTTTACTACACATTTTTATTGTATTGGAACCAAAAGTAAAATATAATCCAGTCATTTTGACGCATAAAAGTAATTATATTATATCAGTATACATTGACATAATTATGTGCCATTTTGATTTAGGTAGCAACTTGGATTAAAGATACTAAAAAGCGATCTTGGAGGTGTCTACAATATGTCTGAAACATTTGAACAAAGTATAGTATCGCATTTGGAAGAACATGTTGAACTTGCGATTTCGACTGTTCAGAAGTTGAGAACAGAGAAACTGGAGCTTGAAGCTGAAATCGCGCGTCTCAATAGTGATGTGTTACAACGCGACACAAAGATTCAAGAACTTGAAACCCGTAATAGCGAACTTGAGGAGGAACTCGACTTAGAACGGTTAGGCACTTCTCAGGAACGTTCCGAAATCAAAGAGAGGCTTGAAGGGTTAATGGATGTCCTCGCTGCCTCAAATGAGACAGAGGAACCAGATACAGGTGATGAGATCGCTTTTACGGCGCAGGATGATGAATCAGACGAAGCATCACCATCGTCTTCAGCAGACTCGGCACACTCTGAGTAAACCAACATAATTAGCACCTTGCGCGTCTTAGTTCTCTCTCATTCTTACATTATGAAGCCGTACCGGCGCAAGTTCGCGCTCATTGCGGAAAACCCAGATGTTACACTACGTGTTGTCACACCAATGCGTTGGTATGAAAGCTTCCAAGATATTATTTTTCAACCGGAACCAGACACGCCGTGTGAAGAGTTTCCGTGCCCGATCCGATTCTCCGGTTATGGTAGCCGTTTTTACTACCGGCACGGCATTAAACCTCACTTCAGGGACTTTCAACCGGATATTATTCACTTAGAGGAGGAAGCGTGGAGCCTCAACGCCCTACAAACGGTTCGTTTAAAACGGAAGTATTGTCCGAACAGTCGTTTCATTTTTCGCACGTCCCTGAGCATACCGACGAAGCAGCGGTTTGGCATATTACCAGTGTGGATTGAGCGCGCCGTCTTTCGAGAGACGGATAGAGCCTTTCCGCTTAGTGAAAATGCTGGCAAAATTCTAACCGAACGGGGCTACACTGGAAAACAGACCCCATTTCCGAATGGCGTTGATGTACGCCATTTCTATAAGATGGATGTCACCAAATTACGTGACTCACTGGAACTTAGCGGCTGTTTTGTGGTCGGTTATGTCGGTAGATTGCTCCAGATGAAGGGTATAGATACGCTTCTTGAAGCCTTAGCACACCTTGTAACCCATAACACCACACGCACTTATAAACTTTTAATTCTCGGGCAAGGCGAAGATAAAGATGGGTTCGTAAAAAAGGCAGAAATCCTGGGTATTTCTGAACAGATTGTGTGGATCGATGCAGTACCCCCTGAAGAGGTCGCTGCCTATATTAATTGTATGGACACGATTGTCCTGCCCTCGCGAACGACAACAGGATGGGTAGAATTCTTTGGTAGAGTGCTTATCGAGGGAATGGCGTGCAAAGTCCCAGTCATCGGTTCAGATTCCGGCGAAATTCCGCACGTAATTGATCACGCAGGGCTCGTCTTTCCTGAGGCGGATACGGATGCTTTAGCGGAAAGGATATATCAAATCGCCCACGATGTACACCTCCGAAACGATCTGGTTACGCGCGGGCTTGACCGTATCAAAAATTTCACGTGGGAGACGATCGCAGAACGGACATATCAAGTATATCAAGAACTGCTTGGGGAGGCTACAGAATAAAAAGATGCCCCCGACTGGACTCGAACCAGCATGCCAATTAAGGCACAGGCCCTCAACCTGCTATGTATACCAAATTCCATCACAGGGGCATTGTGATTAATTATACTTTATTCAGATAGTAATGTCAAATTTTTTAGACTTTTTTTAGAAATTTCCATCAGTCATGTACACGACCGCTTTGGATGGCAACATGAACACCCCCACATGGGAAAATCTTGAACAACAGCTATCGGATACACTTGCAGGTGAGGTGCGTTTTGATCCGTATTCTAAGGCACTCTACAGCACAGATGCAAGCCTTTACCAAATACAACCCATAGGTGTTGTAATTCCGAAAGACAGCCAAGACGTTATCAAGACGGTGCAAATCGCGTCAGAACATAACGTCCCAATCCTTCCTCGTGGTGGTGGTACGAGCCTCGCTGGACAGAGCGTCGGTGAGGCGATCGTGTTGGATATGTCTAAGTACATGAATCAACTGCTTGAAGTAAACGTCGCTGAACGTTGGGCGCGTGTCCAGCCGGGTATCGTCTTAGACGAGTTGAATCATCAGTTAAAGCCGCACGGTTTGATGTATGCGCCAGATGTTGCCACGAGCAGCCGCGCGAACGTCGGTGGCACTATCGGCAATAACTCCGCAGGTTCGCACTCTCTCATCTACGGTAAAACCATCGATCACGTCATGTCGCTTGACTTGGTGCTTTCCAACGCTGACGAAATCACAGCATCTCCCATTTCACTTGAGAAATTAGAAACCAAAAAACAGGGCAACACATTAGAGGCGAACATCTATCGCGAGTTATGCCGTATCTGTGAGGACAACGCAGTAGAAATCCGTAAACGTTACCCGCGTATCCTGCGTCGTGTCGCCGGCTATAATCTGGATGAGTTTGTTACAGATGCCGGCTCAAAAGAGGTCACACCATATCGGCGCGACGGATGCGATGAAAACCACCCATTTAGCCTGACGAGAATTCTCGTGGGTTCTGAGGGAACACTCGCGACGACCGTTGAAGCGACAGTTAATCTCGTTTCGATTCCCAAACTGACTGCGCTGTGTGTCGTCCATTTTGAATCTCTCATTGCCGCCATGGAGGCAATGCAACCCATCTTGGAATGTAACCCGACCGCTGTAGAACTCATAGACAAAACGATCCTTGATATGGCGCGAGGTTCATTAGAATTTTCACGACTTACCACTTTCATACAAGGCGAACCAACCGCACTCCTTGCTGTCGAATTTTACGGTGAGACCCAAGTAGAATTAGAATCACAGTTAGAGAAACTTGAAAAGATGTTAAAAAGTGCAGGTTTCGGTTATGCGTTCGTCCGCTGTTTTACCACTGAAGAGAAATCGCGCGTTTGGGAGACTCGGAAAGCTGGACTCGGTTTGCTAATGGGAATGAAAGGCGATGCCAAACCGGTAGGTTTCGTTGAAGATGCAGCGGTGCCGATAGAGAACTTGCCAGAATATGTTCGCCGATTCGATGAAATTGTCACGGCACACGACACCACCGCCGCCTACTATGCCCATGCAAGCGTGGGGTTGTTGCACAATCGCCCTATCGTCAACCTCAAATCCGAAACTGACATTCAAAAGATGCACGACATCGCTCGTGAAGTTCGAGACCTCCTCATGGAATTGGACGGTGCTATGAGTGGAGAACACGGCGATGGGCTCGTCCGGAGTGAGTGGATAGAAAGCATGTTCGGTCCACAGATATATCAGGCACTCACCGAGGTAAAAAGCGCGTTTGACCCGAACGGTATTATGAATCCAGGCAAAATTGTCGAGGCGCCGCCGATGACAGAAAACCTACGTTTCGGTGCAGATTACAACACTATTAAAATTGATACCTATTTCGATTTCTCCAGTCAAGACGGATTTGGCAGAGCTATTGAGATGTGCAACGGTGTCGGCGCATGCAGAAAAACGCTGACTGGCACCATGTGTCCCTCTTTTATCGGTACGCGTGAAGAAGAGCACTCGACGCGTGGGCGTGCGAACGCGCTGCGCTCCATCATTTCCGGAGCGTTGCCACACACGGAATTCACGAATGAACGGCTACAAGAGGTACTCGATTTATGTCTCGGCTGCAAAGCGTGTAAAGCGGAGTGTCCGTCTAATGTAGACATGGCAAAAATTAAATACGAGGTCATGGCACACTACCACAAAGCAAACGGTTTGCCCTTGCATCGGCGGCTGTTTGGTGAGATCGGTGCGCTCGCGCCGCTCGGCTCGATGTTTTCTCCGTTCTCCAATTGGACAGTCAACAACCGGATTTCAAAATGGATCGCCGAAAAATTAATTGGCGTTGACCGACGGCGGGATATGCCTACCTTTGTGCGTCCTACCTACGAACAGTGGTTCCGAAAGCGTGGTTCCAAACAGACATCGAATAAAAAAGTTGTACTCTTCCCCGACACCTTTATGAATTACAGCGAACCTTCTATCGGTAAAGCTGCGGCGGAGTTGCTGGAAGCATGCGGATTTGAGGTACTACTACCTGAAAAGCGGTGCTGCGGTCGACCACTAATCTCAGAAGGGATGCTTGACCGGGCAATTGAGAATGCAAGTTATAACATTGACGCACTTCGCGGGTATGCTGACAAAGGCATCCCGATTATTGGATGCGAGCCGAGTTGCACCTCTGCCATTACCGATGATTACGTTGAGTTGATCGGCACACAGGATGCAAAACGTGTCGCTGAGGCGACTTATTCGTTTGAGGAATTTTTCGCGCAGCTGGCTGAAAAGGACGAATTGCCGTTGGAATTTTCGGCAGAACCCCGAGACGTATTATTGCACGGGCATTGCCATCAGCGCGCACTTGTCGGTATCCAACCAACTGTCCAGATGCTAAACCTACCCGCAGAATACAACGTCACAGTAATCGACTCAAGCTGTTGTGGTATGGCTGGCGCGTTTGGATACGAGAAGGCACATTATGATCTCTCTATGAAAATAGGTGAATTACGGCTTTTTGATGCCGTCCGTGAAAAGCCGCCGGGGAGTTTCGCGCTTAGTGCCGCCGGGTTTTCTTGCAGGCACCAACTTGAACACGGGACCGGTGTGCAACCGAGACATCCAGTTGAAGTGTTACACGAAGCAGTAATGAAAAATTAAACCTCAGGCACCGGAGGAAAACCTAATGGCAAGACTTTATCAACCGCTTGACGATTTTAAGGTCGTTGAGTTACCCGAAAAGCAGTTACCGTTTTGGAAAATTGCGGGGCCTGGGGCGATCTTGGTCGGTTTATCTATTGGTGCAGGTGAGAGTGTGATTTGGCCCCTCATTGCCGCAGAATACGGTGGGAGCATGATTTGGGCGGCGGTGCTCGGGGTATTCCTCCAACTTTGGATTAACTTTGAGGTAGGCCGCTGGACAATCGCAACAGGCGAGACGGTATATACAGGTTACAGTCGTATCTGGCGAGGTTTCGCACCGGTGTTTATTCTGCTGACTGTAGTCGGGTGGATAGCACCCGGATGGGCACGCACATCCGGCCTCGCGCTCAAAGCACTTGTGCTTGGACCCGGCGGTTGGGGCTCTGATACCTTCTGGACCATAGTGACATTTGCAGGAGTCGCGCTGATCCTTTTCGGACCGAAGATGATTTACAATTCTGTAGAACGGACGGTTGAACTGCTTGTTGCCATCGTAACGATTGGATTAATCCTGGTTGCTATCGCTGTCGGTTCCATGGATACATGGAAGGAAGTCGGCGCGGGCTTGATAAACGTCGGTTACAAAGACCCCGGCATGCCGGTGAAAACATTTTTTAGTGCATTAGTCTTCGCAGGTGCTGGTGGGACGGCGAACCTCTTCTACACCTTCTATCTACGCGACAAGAATATCGGTATGGGTGCGCAGCTACCGGGGCTACAGAACCCGCTTCGCGGCAGGACCGAGAAAGTACCTGCAACGGGGTTCATTTTTCAAGTGACAGAGGAAAATCGAAAACGCTTCACGGCATGGTGGCAATATGTGAAAAAGGACCAGATACTTTTCTTCTGGGCACTCAACACACTCACGATTCTGCTCTTCATTTTCGGTGCACTCGCGGTTTTACACCCGCAAGGGATTGTTCCTGAGCGAGGCAAACTTATTTACGATGAAGCACAGATATTAGGTGAAATCTGGGGCGCGGCTGGACAGAAGATTTTCTTATTGGTCGGTGTTGCCACGCTTTTCGGGACGCAACTCGCGTTGGTTGACGGCGTATCACGCTCGATTTCCGACATTATCTATACCAACTTCCGAGGCGCGCAAAAGCGGGATTTGAGCTGGTGGTATCTTCTCATCGCAGGTATCTGGATCGTCGGTGGGTGTGTAATCACTTTTGTAATGGAGCAATTAAACGTCAGTGAATTAGGATTTCTCTTTAATGCGGCATACATGGGCGGGTTCGCTATGGCGATTTATGTCCCGCTTACACTTTACATGAACTACCGCTTTCTGCCTGATTTCGCCAAACCGAAACGGCTCTCTACCGTCATGATGCTGATTGCTTCATGTGTCTATGTCGGGTTCGCGATTTCAAGCATCATCTGGGAAGTTAAACAATTGATTGGAGGCTAAACGGTTTTTTTAACTATGGAGCCTCTGCCCATTTTTGCCGATGGCAAAATGGATTTCTGGCTAATTGATAGGAGTTTTTACAATGAAACTCGAGAAAAAGGCGTTTTTTGAAAAGGAAGGTTATCTTATCGTTGAAGATCTGTTGTCAGCGGAAGAGGTTGAGGCATGCCAAGTAGAGATACACAAGTTGCACCAGTTCGCAGCGGAACAGGAATCCGATATAGAAAAAGAACGAGCAGCGGTTGCACGCCACCACGTACAACGTGAACCTTTCGCAAAAGACGAGACCCAAGGAAGCAACCTACCGGTGTTACGGAAAGCAGAAAATACACGGCAGTATTCCGAAGTATTTCGGAACCTCGCACAGCACCCGAAACTCATCTCGGTCGTCCAAGAACTCACCGAATCCGAGGATCTATTGCTTTTTAGAAGCACGCTGATGTTCAAACCTGCGTTCCACGGTTCTTCACATGGCTTACATCAAGACTCGGCATATTGGCCGATGGAGCCGCCGAACCTTGTTACCGTGAGCATCGCGCTCAACGACGCTACGCCGGAGAACGGTTGCTTCAAGGTGATTCCGAAAAGCCATCTGTGGGGCATGCAATCTTGGGGACATATTGCCCGCGAACAGGGTGAGCAACTCACCGATCGGAAAGAGGTCGCAGAACAACAGACGGACGTGCCACTTTCGGCAGGAAGTGCGCTGTTCTTCCATAGCCTGATGGTGCACGGTTCGGGACCCAATACTACGCCAACACCTCGGAATACAGCATTGTATGCCTACTTCTCGCCGAAAGTCAAGTATGTCCCGAAAGACGGGAAGCCCGGTGAAAAAACATTTCCTGTCGTTGCTGGGCTCGGCGGTCAAACGGAACTGACACTCGTTGCCCAGACTTAATGGGAACTCTTAACCCAAGTTGCCATTTGTAAATCCATAGAATTTCCTACTGAAACCAGATTTGAGTTGCGTTAAAAATTGAATTTGAGTATAATTTGCCACGCTACGACATAATAAGAAATAAAAAAATAATTTTATTCATTATGTCCTAACATAACCCAAGTTACTAAGGCATTCACAACATTTTGGATTTTTAGGGATTCTGAACTATGAACGAGACTACCAAAACCCCCTCGGAAGAAAAAGAGGGGCCCATGCCTGTCGTTAGAAAACCGGACATCGGGAAAATAGAGTTAGTTACGCCTAAGCCGCTTGTTGCCTATGATGAACAGGCAGCCAAGCCCCGCAAGAAAGGCTTTGGGAAATCGGGGCGGCAGACGACCCCATCTCGCGAACAGCTCGTCCAGTTACTTCTGGAAAATATTGAGGCGTTTTCGGACTCCGAAGCCCAATTACTCAGTACAATTTTTGAGCTGCAAACGCTGACAGCACAAGAAGTGATGTTGCCATTAGCAGAAGCAGCCGTGTTGATAGTGGGGTCATCGCCCTCTGAAGTTCTCACACTCTGCCGCGCTTCCAACTATCATTACATCCCTGTTTATAATGCGCGCGTTGACCAATTGCTCGGTGTCGTTGATGCAATGGAGGTACTTGCAGGCGAGCACCACGACAACGATTTATCGTCATTCGTGAGGGATGTGAATTATGTCCCTGCCCTGAAGCCCGCTACGGATTTATTGAGTGAACTGCGGCAATCTGAAATACCAATCGCGATTGTGGTTAACGAGCACGGCAGTTGTGTCGGGATCGTAGAGTTGATAGATATTTTAGAGCGGATTATAGGCAAGGTCACGTCTAATCGCAAACGGGCTACACCTCACATCGAAAAACTTGGAGCAAGCGACTGGCGTATCGATGCACGTATGTTAATTGCTGATGCTAACAAAATCTTAGACATCCGAATCCCCACAGATCAGTGTGATACGATTGGTGGCTTTGTCCTGATGTTACTCGGACACTTACCACAAAAAGGTGAAAAAGTTGTGTATGAAAATGTTGAATTTAATATAGAGGCAGCTTTCAAGTACGGGATATCCGAAATTCGGGCTACCAAAAAAAACGTAAAAAAGGTTAAGTGAGTCAATTGAAACGTCCGCGCCGTCACATTTTCAAGAGAACCCGCGTCCGAATGTTGATCGTGTGGTATCTCATCCTACTTGGTGCCATCATCATCCTCATCTGGAAAATGCCAGCGATCGTTTCGCACTTGTAAACAGTTCGTTCTTGTTGGGTGAATTAGGCAGCCATAAGTCTCCAATTCTTGTAAGCAAATGCTGATGTTTTGCATCAGTTTTATTGGAAAGGAGGATCTGTTGAATGTATACACTTATTATCATGTCATCTCATAAAAATTCTGTCCGCCAGCACGTGATCGGTCGAGGGCTTCTGTTGCTGCTATCTTGCGTTATCCTTGGTCTATTCTCTGCGGCAATTGGCGGCTTCACCTATGGACTCTTCCAAAAACGGCAGAGAGTCAGTACTGAAAACGAATTACAGACGCGCATGGAGAAAGAAATTCAACAATTAACGCAGGCAAAACACCAAGTTGAATCGGAACTTGCTGCCGTTAATAAGGAGATGAACGAGATCCGGCAGATGGCAGAAAAGATCCGGGAGGCTTTAGGGATCCTCGGGCAAGGCGGCGAGATGAATACTACTTCGTCCGCCGGAGAATCCGAACCTCAACAGCCAGATATATCCGCGTTCACTGATACTGCACCTGATACCCACGAGCCGCAGAAACTGACACCCAGTATCCTGAAAGAGGAGCTGCAGGCTCTCTATAACTATATCAACGCATATCAAAAACAGCCTTTCGGATACCCTTTGATTCTCCCAGTGAAATTCCAACAGGAAAACGGGGAGCAACACGCTTTTTGGTATTCTTCCCACTTCGGATGGCGGAACCACCCGTTAACGAAAAATCGTGAATTTCACCAAGGGTTGGATATTAAAACCCGCGCCGGCGTTCCTGTGATCGCTGCCGCCGATGGCACAGTTGTCCATGTTGGAGAGAAGGGCTATTTGGGAAATACAGTTGAGATTGTCCATGAAGCATCCGGGTATAAAACTTTGTACGCGCATTTGCAAGGCTATGCGGAGGGGCTCAAAGTTAATCAAGAAGTGGCACGTGGTCAGATTATTGGCTACGTCGGAAATACTGGTCGTAGCACGGGGGCTCACCTCCACTACGGCATTTATGATATGGAAAAAGAACAGTGGAGGAACCCAACCCTGTTTATTTTTAATCAAGAACCAACGCTCTCACCATAACTAACTATGAATCAAGGTTAACTGCCTATTATTAAACATATCGGAAAAGGAGTATCAAAAAATGTCCGACTTTAAGCCCCTGGTCCTGGCGATAATATTATGTCTTTTAGCACTACCGATGCTCTCATTCGCGCAAGACGAACTCATCATTATCTCCCCGCACCCAGAGGGTATTGAAACAGAATTTGGCAAAAATTTCGAGAAATGGTACGAATCCGAAACAGGTAGGACCGTCAAAACCGATTGGCGAGATGTCGGTGGAACCTCTTCTAATTATCGGTTTATTGAGTCTGAATTTAAACGCGTGCCGGATGGCATCGGTATCGACATCTTTTTTGGCGGTGGCACTGACAACTACCTCCGCCTGTCAAATATGGGATGGTTGCACGCTTACCAGCTGCCCGGAACGCAACTTGAGCAGATGATGCAATCGTTCCAAGGGATTCCACTCTATGATGCTGAATATCAGTGGTATGGTGCAGCGTTATCGAGTTTCGGTATCATGTACAATGAAGAACTTCGTGAACTGCTGAAACTTCCGAAAGCCGCAGTATGGGAAGACCTGGGAAACTTAGAATTGCTTGGTAGAATTGGCGCAGCGGATCCGAGAGAGAGTGGTTCCGCACACATGGTCTATGAGATCATCCTTCAAACCATCGGATGGAAAGATGGGTTCGCGCTGCTAACGAAGCTCGGTGGTAATGTTCGCGGTTTCTCCGCGGGTGCCAATGCGATTCCGACAGATGTCGTCGCAGGGCAAGTCATTTACGGACTCGCAATTGACTTCTACGCGTACGGTCAGATCGCCGTCGTCGGAGCAGACAAAATTAAATACGTAGTCCCCGCTGATGGCGCGGTGGTCACGGCTGATCCGATTGCGATCCTCAAAGGTGCTCCAAACTTACCAATCGCTGAAAAGTTTCTTGAATTTGTTCTATCGGAAGACGCGCAGAAACTTTGGATGCTCCGTGATACCGATCCGGAAGGCCCCGAATGGAAAGGTGGTTTGAACCGCGCAAGTGTGTTGCCAACACTCTATGATAAACTCGGCGAACGATGCATCGTTCCGAACCCGTTTGCCATGGAAGGCACCCCCTTTCAATATGACTCTAAGAAGGGCAGCACTCGATGGGATCTCGTCAACGAGCTCTTCGGGGTACTGATTATCAATTCGCATAAGGATCTCGTCAATGCGTGGAAAGCCATTGAAAAATGTAAAGACCCAGCAAAGCAAGAGGCGGCGATTGCTGTTTTAACGAAGATGCCGATAACCGAAGAAGAGGCGATGGAATTGGCGAGTGGTGCTTGGAAAGACCCGGAAATCCGCAACGAGAAAATCAAAGAATGGGGACAATTTGCGAAAGAGAAGTTCAAAGAGGCGCGGAATCTGGCAAGATAGCCTCATTAGATAGTACCTATTTTAATGGATTGGCGGGGTTGCAAACCCCGCCTGCAGGAACTGAACTTCAGCACTTAAACAGCGTCAAAAGCACCGCTTTTAACGAGACTCTCAATACCCCGTTCACCCACTCCGTCTACCCGTGTACGGAAATCTTCCGGCGATGTGAACATACCTCCAGATGCTCTCGCCGCTAAAATCTTATCTATCACCGCATTTGCAATCCCTTCAGCAGCAACAAACCCGGAACGGATGGCATTACCATCGACCGTGTAACCCTTTTCGCTCTTGTTAATATCTGGCGGGAGCAGATCAATTGTCACACCCAAGAATTCAGAGAGTTTCTCACATTCCTCTCGGTAGCGGGCAATCTTCATCCGATCCCCCGCCTCCCCGGTCATCATTGCTGCCATGAATTCGTGTGGATAGTGGGTTTTCAGGTATGCCATACGGTATGCCAACATCGAATACGCGACAGTGTGCGATTTGTTGAAGGCATAGCGACCAACAGGTTCAAGCAGTTCAAATATCTCCGCTGCTTCCTCTTGAGCGAACCCTTTTTTCACTGCCCCTTCAACGAACTTCTCACGTTGTGTAGCAAGCAACACCTTGTTCTGCTTACCCATCGCGGCGCGAAGTATATCGGCTTCAGCGAGCGTAAAGCCTGCTATATCGTGCGCGATTTGCATCACCTGCTCCTGATAGATGCATACACCGTACGTGCTTTTGAGTGCGCCTTCAAACGAGGGATGCATATACGCTACGGGCTGCACCGCATTCTTCCGATCTATGTACTGTTGCATATCCCCATTTTCTATCGGACCGGGACGATAAAGGGCGGGAATCGCGGAGAACTCCTCAAAGTTATCCGGTTTGAGTTCGGTAACAACCCGATACATACCAGAGACCCCTTCCAACTGGAACAAACCCGCGATGAGTCCGTTGCCGATGAGCGAATACGTTTGTTCATCGTCAAATGGAATTTCCGCTAACTCAATCTCAATGCCGTGGTTTGCCTTAATCATCTGGAGGCAGTCGTGCGTCTCGGTGAGACTCCGTAAGCCGAGGGAATCAAATTTGATGATCCCAACATCTTCAACAATTTTACCTTCAAACTGCGTCGCGACCTGGTCGTGTCTATCCTTGAACAACGGGACGTAGTTTGTCAACGGTCCCTCTGTGACGACAATCGCGGAGGCATGACAGGAAACGTGCCGTTTCATACCCTCCACCGCTTTGCTAATCTCAATTAACTCTCTATTTTCGGGGAGTTCAGCGAGGGTCTGAAATTCGGGTACCCGTTCCAAGACCTCATCAAGCGTGATTCCGGGAAAGGGCGGAATCAACCCTGTCAACTTTTCGACTTTTTCAAGAGGCACCTCAAGTGCGCGCCCGACATCCTTAATAGAGGCTTTCGCACCTAAGGTCGCAAAGGTCGCAACCTTGCCGACAGAATCCGCGCCGTATTTTTTCGCCAAATACTCAATCACAGATTCACGCGCGCGGTCAGCGAAATCAATATCAATATCCGGCGGATTGAGACGTTCAAGGTTTAAAAACCGTTCAAACAGACAGCCGTAATCCATCGGATTGAAACCGATCACATCAAGTGCATACAGCACCAGACTGCTGGCGGCGGAACCGCGCGCAGAAAGCGGGTACCCTTGTTCGTGGGCATAGTTGACATAATCGCCCACAATCAGAAAATAGTTGGCGTATCCTGACCGTTTGATGATATCCAATTCGTAATCAATCCGTTGTCGGATCGGTTCGGAGAGTTCACCATATTTTTTTCGCAAGCCTTGGTAACACAGTTCTCTGAGATAACTGTCGTGTGTCTGCTGATCGGGGATCTCATACTTCGGCATTGCGTCTTGTCGGTAGTCCAGTTGAAGATTGCACCGATTCGCAATTTCAAGCGTGTTACTGATAGCCTCCGGTGGATAATCCTTAAGTGCTTCCCGCATTTCGTCAACACTTTTAAAGTAGAAGTGGTTGTCAAACCGCGGCCGCTTTTGGTCGTTGACAGTCTTCCTCATCTGGATACAGAGGAGGACATCGTGCATTTCGTGGTCGGACTTGCGGAGGTAGTGACAGTCATTTGTGCCGACGAGCGGCAGATTGAATTCTTTCGCCAGCTGCGCCATCACTGGATATGCCTCAAGTTCCTTGTCGATGTAGTGATTCTGTATCTCAACGTAGAGGTTTCGTTCACCCATTATCTCCATCAGCATTTTGAAGTTCTGAACGGCTTCGTCTCGCTGATTTGAACAGAGGAGTTGCGGTACCTGTCCTTGGATACACCCGGTCAGTGCGATGATTCCATCCCGATATTCACGCAAGATTTCCATGTCAATGCGCGGCTTACGATTGAATCCCTCCGTGTATCCAAGTGATACTAATTCTAAGAGGTTCTGGTAGCCGGTTGCATCCTCTGCAAGTAGCGTGAGATGATAGGGACCACCCGGTTCTTGCGCCCGTGTCTTTCGACTCCCTTCTGCGACATATACCTCACAACCGATGATCGGTTTGACCCCGGCATCCGTCGCTTTGTTGTATAACTCCCACGCACCGAACATGTTGCCGTGGTCTGTAAGGGCAACGGCAGGAACGCCATTTTCAACTGCCCAATCCACCATATCTGGGATACGGCACGCGCCATCAAGCATGCTGTATTCGCTATGGTTGTGGAGATGAACAAATTCGGAACCGGTTGTGGAAGGGATATAAGTACCGCCTTCAGGAGAGGTGCCGTCCTGCTGGGTGGAGAATGGCGTGGTAGGTTCGCTTTGCGTCTCAACGCCTGTTGCAAGGACAGTGACATCAACCACGTCTTCAGGTTTAGGCTCACCGTCTTTATAGACCAATCCAAAGATAATCTGTGCTTCGGGTGCAGTATCTTTGATTACCGTCATCGCTGCATCCAATTCATTCATCATGAAATCTGGTGGCGCGCTGATGTTGACAATCAACCCAGGGGCATCGCTCATTTTCCCCCCATCTAAGAGCGGGGAGGAGACAGCGTTCTCCGCAGCGATTCGCGCCCGGTTTTCACCCTCTGCCTTCCCTACACCCATCAACACTGGACCCGCATTCTTCATGACACTCTCTATATCGGCGAAGTCAATGTTAATCCCACCTGATTCCGTAATAATCTCGGAAATCGTTTCAATACCGCGTAACACAGTCTCATCACTCATACGAAACGCTTCATTCGTTGCGGGTTCCGTATCTACGATATCAAGGAGTCGCTGATTTGGAATCATGATCACAGCATCGGCGTTCTCGCGAAGTTCTTGGAGCCCATATTCTGCTTGTTCGGCGCGGCGTTGTCCCTCAGAATCAAACGGACGCGTTACAACACCTATTGTCAAAGCACCGTGTTCTTGTGCAACGGATGCAATCACGGGTGTGGCACCTGTCCCCGTTCCACCGCCCATGCCTGCTACAATGAAAAGTAGACGCGCGTCTGCAAGCGCAGCGTCAAGTGTCGCCAGATTTTCCTCAGCTGCACTTCTACCTATCTCTGGATTCGCATCTGCGCTAAACCCTTGCGTGGTGTCAGTCCCGATCTGTATCTGCGTCGCGCCCTCACACGTGCGGAGTGCTTCCAAGTCAGTATTCACAGCATAAAATTCCACTTCTTTCCAATCAGATGCCATCATCCGTTTGATGACGTTACCCCCCGCGTCGCCGACACCGAAAACCTTAATTTTGTACCCTGACGGCTTTGGGACTTCTTTTTCATACGTCATAGTTGTTCCCCCCTTCACTTCCTCTTTGAATCTTTCAGCAACACCAAATTCTTCACGCAGGAGCGTCCGAATTTGGCTGAGTCTTGTCTTGACGGTACCCGCCGCCAAACCCAGTTCCTCTGCAATCTCGTTGACAGTCCACAACTCTAAGTAGTATAACACCGCAACCGCGCGGACCCGCTCTGGGAGGTGGTGTACGGCTTCTGTTACAGCCGCGCGAAGTTCCGTCTCTCGGGAACGGGCAAGCACATCCCGATCGATAGTCTCAGCGAGTTCCTCTGCACTCTGAAGGATTTCGCCTCTGGTGTGCGACTTGGCGGCGTAGTACCTTCTGCAAGTCGTCCAGGCTATCTTTCGGAGCCAAGCCCCGAAACTGCTGACTTCGCGTAAACCGCCGATGTTTTCCCAGACTGCAACCCAAACGTCTTGAAAGATCTCCTCAGCATCGCGGATCTGACGGGAGTTAAAAACAACCAGTTGCCAAATTCTGGAACTGTGGCGGGCTGCGAGTTGCGCAAATGCCGCCTCATCACCGTCTTGCACGCGCCGAATGAGCTCTTCGTCTGTCAAATCTGTGTACGTTGATGAATCATATCGCATAGACAAATTCCCAATTAGATTTCGCCAATTAGACTGTAGTTATAAAGAGGAGAATTTATGCGGAAAGGGTTTAAACAAATGAAAATTGTGTTTCATTTGTTTTTAATTTTAAGATAAATTCGTAGTAGCGTGATTTATCACACGTCCGCCGGGTGACAACGGGCAATGATGCACGTCGCATTTGGGTGTTTTTGCTTGGGTATTTCTGCGTATTGCTGGGGTGTTTTTTCGCGTACGCCGCAGAATTGCCCTACTACGAACCGCATTATCGTCGTCGTGATGCCATGTCAAAACCGACCGCTGCGACAAGCACCACGCCTTTAATAATATCCTGCCATGAAGCATCCATATTTGCCATGCTCATACCGTTGTTGAGGCTTTCCATGACGAACGCACCTAAAACCGCACCAAAGATGCTCCCGCGCCCGCCCATTAGACTGGCACCCCCGATAACACACGCAGCGATAGCGTCTAACTCCAGTAACCTTCCAGCTTCTGGACTCGCACTTCCGACACGTGCTGTCATGACGACACCGGCGATTGCCATCAAGGCACCCATCGTTGCAAATACCCGCAACGTAATACCGCGAACATTCACCCCAGAGAGGTACGCTGCTTCCGCATTGCCGCCGACCGCATAGACGTAACGTCCGAAACGGGTGTGGCTCGCGATGAAATGGAACACGAACGCCAATCCGAAAAGAATGCATACTGGAAACGGAACGCCTTTATGAGCATTCATCACAGCGATGAATGCGATAATCAGCGCCGACATCCCGACTATCTTCAATAGAAACATGAGCAGAGACGCTTGTTCTGGGTTTCCATATTGCAGCCGCCCAACGCGTTGTCGGTAAAATCGGTAACCACTAATGCTTAACCCAACAACCATAAGTGCCCATCCGAGCATCGGTGAGAGGTAGGCATTGCCAATCGCTTTGAGCCAATTGTCTGGGAGTAGGATGGTCTCGCCTTTGGTAAAAGCCAGCATCAAGCCGCGATACGCCAAAAAGCCGCCCAGCGTGACGATAAACGCCGGGATCCGCTGATATGCGACGAGGTAACCCTGCATCAATCCAATCAGGGTCCCGATACAGATAACGATGAAAAGTGTAACGAGAATGGGTTGCCCCCACCAGACGTGTACAATCGCTGCAATCGCCCCGAGCAACCCGGCACCGTAACCGACAGACAAATCAATGTTGGCAGAAACGATGACCAGCGTCATACCAACAGCGAGGATAGCAGTGACGGCGGCTTGGCGGGAGAGATTGGATAGGTTCCGAGTGCTGAGAAAAGTGCCGCTGGTCAGCAGTGTGAAAATCACCCAGACACAAAAGAGCGCAAGCACCATCGCATACATACGGAGATTAAAATGTCTCATTATGAAAAGAATTTTATCTGTTAAGCATCTCTCTATCTTCAGGAATCACTTTTGTTCGGGGGGTTGTTTAATCCATCTTTCAAAGGCATCAATATCCTGAAAAAATGAATGCGTAAAAGCAAATTCGTCAGGAGTTAAAATAGCACAACGCAGCAGCCCTTCTCGAGAACCGTAAACTTCCAGCTGCTCAAGCCAGATCTTATGAAATACATCCCTATCCGTTATAGCCATAGGACTCGGCACCACTGCCATCTTCATCACTGTCGTTATTTCGGAAACGGAGGGCTCCGATGGGTACGTATCCATTAACGGACGGACTAAGTGCTCCTCGATGAAGGGTTTCATTTCTTCTGAGTCGGCGGTAATATGCGGTTCGTGCACGATCAGTTCACGGAATTGGAAATAGAAATCTGTGCAGATTTGGATTTGCTCATCTATTGCCTCTGGCGGAAGAATCTCTTTAAGCGCGACCGTGGCAGCTGATTTCTGTTCAGTGGTGGGAACTGCGGCAAGATACGTCGGATAATCTTTATGAACTGTGCCGACCTGCTCCTCCAGATAAGTCAAATACGCTTGGCTCGATAAAACAGTATTCAAACTCTCTTCTTCGGGAAGGAGTTCGGTGAGGAGTTTTTCTTGATTTTCTGTGAGAGGTTTTTCTGCTAATTCCACCAAAAACGCTTCTCGTTCCTTAAGCTGCGTTGTCATACCCTTCACGAATCCTACCGTCTCAAAGGTAGCCCCTATCGCACAACCGAAAAACGTCGTCAGCGGAAGACAACAAATCAGTAAACAAAGGATGGGAACCGTTTTGAGTAATCTGGACATCGCGACCCATAACCGGTTATTTCGTTCCATGATGACTCCCCGAGAAGTAGAAAACATAGTCTCGCGTTAACATGCAAAAAGTTTTTTGAAATTTTTCGTCGTTCCCTCACCGATTACCTCTATAGAGTCACCACGAAGTTCCGCAATTTTCTCTGCTACAGCGCGAACATAAGCCGGTTCGTTCCGCTTGCCACGCCGAAATTGCGGTGCGAGCCATGGGCAATCTGTCTCTATTAAGAGCCGATCTTCTGGCACCTCTCGCGCCACGGCTTGGATATCTTTGGCACTTGGGTATGTCACAATGCCACCGATACCGATATGGAATCCGATCGCGAGGCTCCGCTGCATCAACTTGACATCACCGGTAAAGCAGTGCAGTACGCCTCGGACTCTCCTCTCCCGAGCTTCCAAGATGGGCAGGATATCCGTATAGGCATCGCGGTTGTGGATAACGATCGGCATCTGCAATTCTTCGGCGAGGTCCAACTGTTGTTCAAACGCCGTTTGCTGAATGGAACGCGGTGAGAGGTTACGGTAATAGTCTAACCCCATCTCACCGAATGCAATCACCTTTGGGTGTGCAGCGAGTTCACGAAAAGTTTTTAGGACATCGGGTGTTAGATCCTTTGCGTCGTGCGGATGCATTCCGACAGTAGCATAGATGTGCGAATGTTTTTCAGCCAACGCCACTGCGCCGAGACTGGTCTCCATATCAAATCCGATGACCAAGATAGTGGAGACCGAGGCTTCGTGTGCTCGCTTGAGTACGGACTCTCGATCGCGATTGAATTGGGAGAGCTGAATATGTGCGTGTGAGTCAATAAACATATTTTGTATATGCCAACCAGAACTACATTAGCGGCGTTCGGATAACGGTTTCAAGTGTATGCGCGCGGGGTGGCTGCGTTACAAGGAACAGAATCAGATCCGCAACATCCTCTGGAAGCGTCAGATGCGCAATCACATCGTCAGGATGGTTATCGCGACGCATCTTGGTATCCACGGGTCCCGGACAGACGACCGAGGCTTTCACACCGTGCGGTCTCCCCTCGTTGTTCGTCGTCTCAGTAAAACCGATCACGGCAAATTTGGAGGCGCAATACGCCCCACCGTTGACGTGTCCAAATTTACCGGAGACCGAGGAGACATTAACGATATGTCCATACTTCTGCTCACACATCTGGCTGAAGACGGCTTGTGTACCGAGAAATACACCTTTGAGATTGACTGCCATTGTTAGGTCCCAATCTTCTTCTCGGATCTTCGGAATCGGGTTGTGGATTGCTACGCCTGCGTTGTTGACGAGGATGTCTACCTTCCCGAAGGTGTCAAGCGTCCGAGATACCATGGCATCAACAGAGGCTTTCGACTGGACATCGGTTGTAATAGCGAGTGCGCGTCTGCCGAGTTGCGTCACCTCTTTAGCAACAGCGGCGATCTCGGTATCCGTCCGTGCGGCGAGAACGATGTCGGCACCTCCCCTGGCAAAAGCGAGAGCGGTTGACCGACCGATGCCGCGCCCGCCACCTGTAATAATCGCGATACGGTTTTCAAGTTTCACGGGTTTTCCTCAAGTAGTAAGTTAAGTGTCGCGAGTACAGCTCGCTCCTACAGCAAAACCATTCATTATAGATCGCGAGCACAACTCGCTCCTATAGGCCATTACTGAATTTGATATGCCGCGAGTTTCTGTTTGTTGAACAGAATACCGTGCCCTGGACGATCAGGCGGTGAAAAGTGCCCGTCTCTGAGCGTCAACGTGTCGTCAAGTACCGGATCAAGTGAAGGGATATATTCCACAAAAAGCGAGTGGGGTACTGCGGCAGAGAGATGTACATGCAAATCCATTAGGAAATGTGGGGAGACAGAGAGTCCAAAACATTCCGCGGTGTGTGCGACCTTCATCCATTCAGAGATACCGCCGACGCGCACAGCATCGGGTTGTAAGATGTCCGCTGCCCGCTGTGCGATATACTCCTTAAAGACATATTTATTGTAAATCGTCTCGCCGATAGCGATCGGAATCGTAGTTTTCTCGCGCAACGTCACATGGCTATCTACGTCATCTGCCTCGATGGGTTCCTCAAACCAGAAGAGATCTGCCGCTTCGACCCGACATGCGAGTTGAATCGCTTCACGCGCGTTCCACTTCATGTTGGCATCAATCATGAGATAGGGTTCTTGTCCAATCGCCTTCCTGACAGCGAAGATGCGTGCCACGTCTTCGTAGAGACTGTCGCGCCCGACTTTAATCTTGATACCTTTGAAGCCTTGCTCCACAAATTCCACAGACTGTCTGACGAGTTCGTCTTCGGAGAGATGGAGCCAACCGCCGTCTGTGTTGTAGACGGGAACAGCAGCTCTCGCGCCACCGAGGAGTTGATAAAGCGGCAACTCGGCGCGCTTTGCCATGAGGTCCCAGAGCGCGATGTCTACCGCTGCCATGCCTAAACCGACGATACCGCCTCTGCCGACCCAGTGTGTCTCCATCCACATCCGATTCCAAATCCGGTCAATGTTGGCGGCATCCTCTTCAAGGAGGATAGGCGTGAGATAGGCATCCATAGCCTGTTTGATTGCCTCGCCACCTTTACCGATAGTGTAAGAGAACCCGGTGCCAACAACACCATCTGCATCTTCAATCTCAATGAAAGGGAACTCCATAGAGACAAACGCTTGGATGGCATCAACACGTTCAACTTCGGGTGGGATATCGTAAAGAGATGTGCGAACTGCTTTAATTTTCATTTTTTAAATTTTCCTTGCGGTTAAACAAGGCGAAATTACTATTTCACGGGATCTTCTTAAATCCTGCTTCGCAGTGAGAACCATTTCATTACGGACTACTGTTTTGTCAACATTACATTATTTACACGATAGGACTTCTGCATCTAATCTTCGGATGGAAAAATTATTGCTTTAGGTTTTCGATCATCGGCAGTAATTTTTCGATACAGATACGTGAGGCTTCCTCACCGGCTTCAGAGAAGGCTTGTCCACCGGGTTTATTGAGGATAGCATCATCAATTTTCAGCGAGGGTCGCCAGTGCGTTTCAAGGCAGAGGTGTCCTTCGTAGCCGTCATCAATCAAGGCTTGCAGCTGCCCTTGCCAGTCGATAATCCCGTCGCCGACCGGAACAGATTCCATTTCGCCGGTATCGGGGTTTGGTGCCGCGTCCTTGAGATGCGCGTGAATCATCGTCGGTTTCATCTGATTGTATGCATCGGGGTATGGGGTCCCGCCGCCCTTTGCATGCGCTTCGTTGGCAGGGTCCCAGATACCACGGATATTCGGAGAATCAATCTGTTCGATAAATTCCGCTGTGAGCTTGGCAGTACTGAGCGAGGTGGTGGATTCGTTTTCCATGCCGAGCACAATGCCTTCGCCGTCTATCATCCTGCGCGGTTCATCGTAGGCGGCGATAATATCGTCCCAACGCTCCTCGGTCTCACCGGTATCCCAGAAGACAAAGGTACGGATGAGATTGGTATCAAACGCCTTTGCTGTGCGGATGCATCCTTTCAGTATATCAAGGTGCTCTTTCCGTTCTTCAGCGTTATCCATATCGCATTTAAAAAACGGGGAGGCAATACCGATAATCTCAATGTCGGTGCCATCAAGTAGGCGTTTCATCTCATCGATGTCGGCTTCGGTGAGTTCGTGTGGAAGTTTATCCCAGACAGAGCGAATTTCAATGGAATGTAGGTTGAAATCTTTCACAAAATTGACAACGGTGGCGAAGTCCTGTGAAACTTCGTCGCCGATAACGCCAAGTTTAAACATAGCTGTGTTTCTCCTTTGAAACTTTTACGACATGTTAACACAGCACAATGTTAATAGCAAGCAGGATTTTCGTCGCTTCGATTTTCCGTTGATTGTTTCAGCTAATGTGTTATTATGTTCATGAAGTGGCAGGTGTATGGCTGGCCCCAAAAGTTAACGCGATATGCAACCTTTTTGTCTTCATAGTGTGTTATGACAAACAATATAGTAAATTCAAAAACCAACACGGTTTCGGCATTTCCCTGATTCAAACCCAGTAACATCCAAATGTATTCAGTGACTTCAGGCTAAAGCCTGGAGATTGTTCAATACGGCAGCCGAGTCTATAGGTTGGACGATTGTAAATACACTGAATAGAGTAATATATCGTAATATCCTGCGGTGGTACGCAGAGGTGGTTAGGATGCTCCTCAAGTCCTATGTAAACGCTGGTATTGCGATCTCTATGGGGCAACACACAACCCGAAAGGGAGACTACATACTATGTATGTTCCAGTAAAGAGTAAAGATAGTAAAAAGTTAATGCCAACCCATCCTAACAAGGCGGGGATGTTAATTAAAAAGGGATTAGCAACGCCTTACTGGTCAAACGGTATATTCTGTATCAGATTAAATTACGAAACCACAGAGTATACACAGGATATATGTGTGGGCGTGGATCCTGGCAGTAAGAAAGAGGGTTTCACCGTGAAATCTGAGTCGCACACGTATCTAAATATTCAGGCGGATGCCCATACGCATACTTCAAAGAAGGTGAAGAATCGCAGAGAGTTAAGGCGAGGTAGAAGATCGCGTAAGTGTCCTAATCGGAAAAAGAAACCACATAACCTGTCTAATAGAAACAGAATACCTGCTGGGACGCGTGCGAGATGGGACTGGAAGTTGCGTATATTAGATTGGTTAAGTAAACTCTATCCAGTCACGCATGTTTGCGTAGAGGATATTAAGGCACGGACTCAGCAGTATCAGAAGAAATGGAACCAGTCGTTTAGTCCACTTGAAGTGGGTAAGCAGTGGTTCTACTCTGAGATAGAAAAGCGTTGGCAACTCACCACACTTGCCGGACACGAAACAAAGGATATTCGTGACAGTTTTGGATTAACGAAATCCAAAAAGAAAACAGCAGAGACTTTTGATGCACATTGCGTGGATTCCTGGTGCTTGGCATATCATGTGCTTGGGGGTGATCCCATTGTGGATAATACTGATATATTCTGTATATCGCCTTTACAGATTAAGAGGCGGCAACTCCACCGACAATTGCCACAAAAAGGAGGAAAAAGACCCAGATTTGGAGGGACAGTGTGTCTTGGTGTGGTTAAGAATACTCTTGTGAAACATGTTAAGTATGGCATAACAGCAGTGTGCGGACATCAGAAGGGGGGATTATCGTTACAACCGATACAAGGGGGTAAAAGGCTAATCCTTTCGGCAAAGTTAGAGGATTGTAAAATATTAACACGGCTTAATTTTAGGTACAAACAACTTGTATCTAAACAACCTAAAGTAAATCAGGGCGAATTAGCACTACAACGGACTTTAGATATATAGGACAGATTTTCCTCTCCGGTTTTCTGAAGGCTGGAGATTCCAATCTGAAGAAAATGTTGATTTGGGCCGAATTGCACATCCGAATCTTGGAGGACATCATGAAGCAACGGAATTGGATAACCGCATTACTGAGCGGTCTGATAATGCTCGGTATTTCCAGCGGCACGGCTTTTACCGAAACGTCGCAGCCTATAATTCCCATGGAACAAGAAATCACACAAGGGGCATTACGCGTTGAGGTTGACGAACAGATTGTCGAATGCCCACTAAAACACACCGATGTAAAAGCAAATATCGCAGGTTTCATTGCTCGCGTCACTGTAACCCAAAACTTTCATAATCCATACGACGAAAAAATTGAAGCAGTCTACGTTTTCCCGCTCCCACATACTGCAGCGGTAGATGATATGACGATGACCGTTGGTGACCGTCGGATTGTCGGATTAATCAAACGCCGTGCTGAGGCGCAAGCCCTCTACCAAGAAGCAATCCGACAGGGAAAAACAGCGAGCCTATTGGAACAAGAACGTCCCAATATCTTTACACAGTCGGTGGGTAACATCCAGCCAAACGATGAAGTTCGCATCGAAATCTCTTACGTTGATGTGCTTGATTACGATATGGGCACCTACGAATTCCACTTTCCAATGGTGGTAGGTCCTCGATATATTCCGGGCACCCCGACCTCTAAGAAACCAGAACTACCGGATGAATTAAAAGGGAAAGTTGGCGAATTAGAAGTACCTTTGGACGCTCCGTTGGACGGTGCTGACCCATCGGGAACAGGCGTAGCACCAGACACAAACCGTGTGCCGGATGCTTCACGTATCACGCCTCCTGTACTCAAACCCGGTTACCGCACTGCCCACGACATCAGCCTCGCGGTAGCACTTGATGCGGGTGTACCGATTCAGGATATCCAGATTGTCAACCACACGGCGAATGTGGATCGTGTTGATGCCTCTGGTGCGACTGCTGTGCTTTCACCCGCTGATTCGATACCGAACAAGGATTTTGTGATGAAATACGCCGTTGTCGGCGAAAAGCCGGAGATGGCAGTTTTAGCGCACTCCGATGAACCCGAACAAGGCTACTTCATGCTTATGATCCAGCCCAAACTTGATGCGGAACTTGCTGAAGCACCGCCCCGAGAAATTGTTTTTCTCGTTGACGTTTCAGGTTCAATGCGCGGAGAACCGACCGGAAAAGTGAAAGAGACGATGCACCATTTCCTCCGACGCACGAAACCGAACGACACCCTGCAAGTTATCACTTTCTCAAGCCACGCAGATAAACTTTTTGAAAAATCGGTGCCAGCGACGCAAGCAAACATTGAAGATGCCCTCAACTTCACACAACACATACGAAGCGGCGGCGGAACGGAGATGCTCAACGCTATTAAGTTGGTACTCAACGAACCTGTTGACCCGGAACGAGTCCGCATCGTCGTCATGCTCACCGATGGCTATATCGGCAACGAAGCGGAAATCATCGCTGAGATTGACAGACGGGCCGGAGATCAGATCCGTTTTTCGGCTATCGGTATCGGCACATCGCCGAACCGCTATCTGATTGACGGCGTGGCAAAACACGGCGGCGGGTTGGCGGACGTGATCGAACTTAACACCGATCCTGGCCCCCTTGTCGCGCAGATCGCTGAGCGTATCCATCGCGCACAACTCGCCAAAATCCAGATTGATTGGAACGGACTCGCTGTCTATGAGACCTACCCGCGTCGCATTCCCGAACTTTGGGCGGGCCGCCCTGTCATCATGTTTGGACGTTATAAGACAGGGGGCAGTCAAAAAATCGAACTTTCCGGCAGCGCAGAAGGGAAACCGCTGAAATATAAACTACATGTGACGCTGCCCGACGCGCAACCGGCACACGATGTTTTGTCAAAAGTGTGGGCGCGCAAGAAAATCGAAGACCTCTCTTCGCAGATGTACACCGCTGATTCATCGGAAGTCACCGAGGAAATCACGAACATTGCGCTCACCCATCGGTTGATGACGCAATATACGAGTTTCGTCGCTGTAGACGAGAATGACATGCAACCGATAAATCAAGAAGCGAAAGCCCCTCGGCAGGTTGTGGTACCTGTCCCATTGCCAGAAGGCACTGATTACCAAGGATTCTACAATCAGAGGACAAGGGTTGCCGCTTCAAACATGGGGCAAATGGTAAAACGTAGTGCTCGTATAACCTCTTCTGCTCCAACCGCACAGCATAGTGTTAGTGTTGATAGAGGTCCAACTGTTGAGGCGTTGGAGGCAGAGGCAAGTCCCCAAGCAACCGGCATAGTCTCCGAAGTAGAGAGAACTTCTGTACAACCGGAATTTTTAAGAAAGTCTTTGGTCGTACCGTCTTGGAAACTTTTGGCAGGCGCGATTGATGGTAAAGTTGACAAAGAAGCCCTCACGACGCTCCAAAAGGCTTGGGAAGATCCGCTGCTTGAAGCAATCATCACCGGAGGCAACCAGTACATTGCCGTCCGTTCTGCCTGGTGTATTCGCACGGCAGCCCAAGCAGTTCCAACCGATGTAGAACTGACAGTACTCTCTGAACGTGTTCTCTCGAAGGTAACCAAGATCAAACTGCCGAAGCTGCAAGATAACTTGTCCGCTTATCTCAGTACATTGTATGCTGTACTGGCGCGTCAAGTGGATGCAGACAAAGATCTGGCGAAGTCGCTGTTGATGAAAATGGATAAAAACGCTTATATGAACGTGAAAACAGCGCGTCTGATCGCTGAAGGCTTGCTTAAACCATCTGCTCGGAACGATAAGGCACTACAAGCAGCACTCTCAGCACGCGATATTTACGGAGACGATCTTGTGCTGCTGACCTGTCTCGTTGCCAAAAATCGCGGTGGGCAGCTGTGGCAGACCTTCCGTGAGGAATTTCCATATATAGCACGGCAAAGTCGATTGAACGGACATGTTGCAGTTATCATCAGTCGACTTGAAGCATCGCACAGGGGTATTCAATTTTCAGCGAAGCGTTAGAAAATTTTGTGATATAATAGTCAACTGACACCGAAAGGTATACGGTAGATTTTATCATTCCGGACCGGGGGTGAAGGTGAAGCTCGGTGCGGTTGCAAACCGCACCTACCGGGCCGGGGTGAAACAGAATTTCAAGGAGGAGCACCCATGAAAATCACAGGCTTTGAATATCGCACCGTTTCCATCCCTTTTATTCCTGCAATAGAAGAAAACTGGCCCATGGAGTATCCGACAACGTTGGTCTGGGTACATACAGATGAAGGTCTAACAGGGTTGGGTGAAAGTAATTCTCTGCACAGCGATATTACGGATCAAGCTGACAGTATCGCTGAAAGGTACGTCGGCAAAAACCTTTGGGATATTGACCTTTCGTCCGAGTCGTTCACTTTTCAAAGTGCTTTTTATGACTTGGCTGGACAAGCGTTAGGGGTACCGGCTCATAAACTCATCGGGGAAAAACATCGGGATAGTGTTGAACTCGCCTATTGGTCGCCGCCGATGCCGCCGGAGGCGACAGCGGCAGAGGCAGAACGTGCTGCAGACCTTGGATTTCGGGTACACAAACTCAAAGCACGTAAGGCGACTATCGTTGAAACAGCGCGCCTAACGAAAGAAGCGTGCGGACCGGATTTTCAGATTCGCGTCGATCCGAATACAGAATTCGGAGACTTGGAGACCGGACTCCGGCTCGCAGAGGAATTGCTCCCGTATAACATCGAAGTTTATGAAGACCCGATCCGATTTGAGGATTTATCTTGGTACCGTCAGATGCGGGAGCAGGTGGAAGTCCCCGTTGCACGACATATCGGGGGTGGGCAAGAGATTTTAAAGAACATCCGTGCAGATGCAGTGGATGCTATCAATACAGCGGGGAACGTCGCGGGGCTGCGGAAGAGTGCCGCTGTCGCCGAAGCCGCGGATTTGCCGATCTGGGTACAGATTTTTGCCTTCGGTTCATGCGTCGCTTCAACCTTTGCCGCACACATGGCGTGTACGATACCGAACTGCACGATGCCGATTGACGAACTCCCGCACATCCGTATTGATGATCTCTCTGGTGGTAGTATGGATCTGTCTAACGGCGCAATCAACCTGACAGACGCACCGGGATTGGGTATCAGTCTTGATATGGCTGCGGTTGAGCGGTATCGGATCCGTTAGATAGTTTAGGACTTACGCAACGCCTTGGTATGTGCCATACCACATCGTAATAGGCGCAATTTTGTGATTTTGCGTAAGTCCTATTTAATTCTTAAGCATCTTGAGGATATGCTTCGCCAAAGGATCTTTAATTTCTCTATGGCGCGGAACTGGCTGAGAAACGCGCGTATCTGGATTCTGATACCAATCATGTTTCGCGCCATGACGAATGAGCACACATCCCATCTTCTTCAACTCACGAATTAGGTCTCGTCTTTTCATGCAATCTGTAACTCTGCAACCTTCCTGACACATGGAATAGCGCCGCTTGTGAGTTCAGCATAAAGGTCAAGAAGATTCTCCTCAAGTGCTGCTAATGTCTCACCTTGCGTCCAATAATCAGGGTATGCCTCAAGGTAGCCAAGAAACATGTCCTCATCTTGCCAATAAATGTACTTCTGTGTTTCCATACATAGCACCTACCAAATAGGGAACAATCCGCAGATATTTACTTTTGCGTATTGGTAATTATACCATCTAAATTATCACAAATCAAGGTTTATGTTCAAAATAGTTTACAACACTGGCAACCCGTCCACAACCTCCACCGTTGTCAGACTGACGGTGATGGCGCGATGGTGTTCACGGGACCGTGGGTGCCGAAGTGTCTCATCTTTCTATTCCCGTTTTCTCTTTTGCTGAAAAGTATAGCAGGTTTGCGGTGGAGCGTCAAGGTTATTGTCTGAACCCATAACGAATTGATTTGCAATGAAGGCAGAAGATGTGCTAAAATTGCCTTTACTGTAGAGCGGCACCCTGGCTGCAATACTCACTGGACTGTTGGTGGAAACCGATAGCCATCTCGCGGACTGCTGAGGGTTGACGGCGCCTGTAAGTGTAGCGTTGATTACGGAGGAGGAACTTGATGAATTACATAGAATTGCCACTCCCAGAACGTCAGAGAGAAGAAATTCATCAGATTTTATCAGATGCTGCCAAGAAAGCGGGTACTCTGGATAGCGAATCTATACTGCGTAGCCTACAAGAACTCACCACCGACGATGCGGACCTCCAAACCTGCTTTTCAGATATCGTAATCCCGTTGTTGGAAGCTGCCCTCAATTCACCTAACCCTGAAGCCTCTTTAAACCGTTTTTCCCGCTTTGCGCAAGTCGCATTTAACCGCAGAACACTCTATCAGCTGCTCCGAGATGCCCCAACACTCATACGGCCCGTCATCCTGGGTTTCGGTGCCTCCACGTATCTCTCCGAAATCCTAATTCGCCAACCCGAATATTTTTATGACATCATTGATGCGAATGTGATGGATACAATGAAAACCGCCGAAACGATGTACCAAGAACTGGCAAAATCGCTCTCGCAATTCGATTCAGTGGCGCAGAAACTCTGTATCCTTCGACGGTATAAACGCCGCGAGACACTCCGCATCGGACTGAGCGATCTGCTCAAGACGGTCGATGTCAAGACGACAACGTTGGCCTTGAGTAACCTGGCAGAGGCGGCGTTACAACACTGTTACGAAATCGGACGCGACCAAATAATGAAACCGAAGTTCGGGACACCGATGAATGAAGAAGGCACGGCACCGTGCCGCTTCGCTGTCATTGGGATGGGGAAGTTAGGCGGCTATGAACTCAACTTTAGCTCCGATATCGACCTTATGTTTGTGTATTCAGATGATGCACGTACGGATATGGGGAATGAGAATAGCGAATACTTCTCACGTCTCTGTGAATTTATGATCAAGGCGATGAGCGAGATAACATCAGATGGTTACGTCTTTCGGGTTGATATCCGTTTGCGTCCCGAAAGTAGCGCAGGGGTTATCATCCGTTCTATGGAGAGTTACGAAAGTTACTATGAGGGATGGGGGGATCTGTGGGAACGTCAGGCTTTAATTAAAGCACGTCCTGTCGCTGGAGATATGGCGTTTGGCGACCAGTTCATCCGTATGATTCAGCCTTTTGTGTATCAACGCTACTTAGACGGTGTAACCCTCAGTGAGATAAAGGCAGACATCCGACGCACTAAAGCGCGTATAGAGGAACGACTCGTCGGTGAAGGTGCGAATCTTGATAAGCATGTAAAACTTGGGCCCGGTGCTATTCGCGATATTGAGTTCACCGTGCAGTGTCTTCAGATGATTCACGGTGCCAAACGCAAATCGTTATGTTCACATAACACATTGGAAACGCTCGCAGCGTTGAAGGAGAACGCGTTACTCACGCCAGAGGACGCAGACGCGCTCACCGCTGCCTATCGGTTTCTACGCACCGTTGAGAATAGCATCCAAATTGAGGCAGATCAACAGCGCTACACTATCCCAGAAGGAGACGTTGAAGAACGCGAACTTGCCCGACGCGTCGGCTACAAACATACTGTAGAAACGGATGCGCTGGAAACTTTTCGGGCGGATTATCGCGCCCATACCCAAAAGGTACGTGCTACTTTTCAGAAGGTCACCACGACTTCAATTGAATCTGAAGGCGAGATCGACATCGCTGTTCTGCTTGCCGAAGAGGATCCGCGCCAACTGGAAGATTTCTTAAGGACCTACCGTTTTGAAAAAGTGAGAGACGCCCAGCGTCTACTCAGACAACTCGCGAACGGTGGGGACGGCGTTCAATTCTCGCCGGGAGTTAGACGCACCTTCTTCAAACTCGCGCCAACACTCCTAAAGGTCTTACGTGATTCTCCGAACCCCGACATGGCACTCCGTTATCTCTCAGCCTTCACGGATAAAGTTGGTGCTCGAAGCAGCTACTACACGATGTTCGCTGAAAAGCCGTCAACGCTTGAAGCATTAACCCGTGTCTGTGGCACGAGTCTGTATCTCGCGGATATGCTCATCACAAGTCCAGAACTCTTTGATTTGCTAACGGTGCCTACGTTAGTAGAGCGGTCCAAGACGCTCACTGAGAAACAAGAGGAAGCACTGCAAATTGTAGCGCAGGCACCAGAAGGACGGATGTTGTCCATGTTGCGGCGGTATAAGAACGACGAAATTTGGCGCATCGCGCTACGGAATATCCTCGGTAATGCGACCCTACCAACGACGACCGAAGAACTCTCCGATGTAGCAGCGGCTGTTCTGCAAGCGATTTATCCAGAGATTGATGCTGAACTCCGTGAGGCACACGGTACGCCGCTCGCGCCTGATGGAACACCCGCGACGTTTGCAATCATTGCGATGGGTAAGTTTGGTGGACGCGAATTGAACTTCAGCTCCGACTTAGATGTGATGTACGTCTATTCCGCAGATGGTGAGACGACCAAAGGCATGCCAAACGTAGAGTTCTTCGCGGCTGTCGGCTTGGAGTTGGTCAACCGGCTCGCTGGAAATCAGGGGATGGGTATCTATGAAATCGATTTGCGGCTCCGTCCACACGGCACAGGTGGTGCTATTGCCCTGCCGTTGACAGGGTATCAGAATTATTACGATAACACCGGAGAGGTCTGGGAACGTCAGGCGTTAACGCGGGCACGTGTTGTCGCTGGAGACATAGAAGGGGTTGGAAACCGATTTTTGGACATTGGGCACGCCTTCTGTTATGGCGGGTCACTGACATCCGAAGAAATCGCGCAGATTGTACATACACGGAAACGGAAGGAGGCGCAAGCCACGCGCAGACCTACCACGCGACGCAGAGGACGCAGTAAAACACAGACATCGATTACGAATGTCAAATCTGGATACGGCGGACTTGTCGATATCGAATTTGCTGTGCAAACGCTTCAGCTCGTACACGGTGGAGAATCACCGTCTGTACGTGTGCAAAATACACCGCTCGCTATTAACAAATTGCACGATCTCGGTGTGCTGACAGAAGTTCAGCGTGATGGGCTCTCGGAGGCGTACTTATTCCTTAGGCGCGTCGAGAACGCGTTGCGGATTGTCCATGACCGTCCGTTGGATGCCCTCCCTAAAAACCGCGCAGAGTTGGCGCAGTTAGCACGCCGACTCGGATACGTGGCAACTGAAGACACATCTATCGTGGATGCGTTTTTGCAGGATTATGGTAAGTGTACCGAGACGACGCGCGCCCTCTTTAATGAGATACTTGTCAAATAACCGCTTTCTATAAACCTACCGCCTCTCTGAGGTTTCATCCGCTTATGATACTGCGTTCTATACACCTACCACCCTCTGGGCTGAATGCCGATGGCTGATGGCTGATCGCTAATCCCAAATTTCCCTTGAGAAATCGCGATAAACCTGTTAAAATAGATGCCAATTCTTTTTCGCGTAGGGAGAAAATTTATGGTTTTTGGACAAGGAACACATCAATATACTGTGCAAGAAAATTGGTGGACACTCCCAGAAGGTTGGGAATTTGGTTGGGTTCCCGCCGTCGCTGTTGACTCACAGGACCGTGTCTATGTTTATAGTCGGAGTGAGCACCCGATGGTCGTCTTCGATCGGGACGGCAATTTTATTGACGCTTGGGGCGACGACATCCTCAAGGATGCCCATGGGATTTTCATCGATGCCGACGATAACATCTACTGTACGGAACGGGACACACACGTCATGCGGAAGTTTACATCGGAAGGCGAACTGCTGATGACGCTCGGTACACCCGATGAACCCGGGGCAGAGGGAGAACCCTTCAATAAACCGACAGATTTTGCACTCGGACCCGATGGCGAGATGTACATCAGTGATGGATACGGGAACGCTCGTGTTCATAAATACTCACCCGATGGCGAACTCATCAAATCGTGGGGGCAACCCGGTACAGGGCCCGGTGAATTTGATCTACCACATTGCGTCAGGGTCGATCCACGCAACAGACTTATGGTTGCCGACCGCGAAAATAACCGCATCCAGTTTTTCACGCTCGATGGCGAGTATATTGAGGAGTGGGGCGACTTACTGCAACCCGACACGATCTATATCGACGATGACGATCTGGTCTATATCGCCGAATTGGGACAACGGATTAGCATCATGACACTCGACGGCGAAGTTATTTCCCAATGGGGTAGTGAACGCGGCAGCACCGTCCCTGGCGAGTTTATGGCGTGTCCACACGGCATCTGGTTAGATTCGCACGGCGATATATACGTCGGCGAAGTTCAAGCGGACGCACGACTCCAAAAATTTATCCGGCAACGATAGAATAGGTTTATGGGACGAAGTTCATAATGTCTCGTGATGGTAGTTCTATATTGTAAGGCGAGGTCTCTGTGCCTCGCCTGTTGCTACATTAGGGTTGAACACTATGGCAGAAAATTCCTCGTTTTTCCAGAAAGTGAATACGGATTTCGATAAAGCCGCGCGGTTCACTGACTATCCGCCTGGGTTATTGGAACAGATAAAAATCTGTAATAGTTCCTGCCATTTCACGTTCCCGATAAAACGCGACGATGGGACTATCCAAACGATTCACGGTTGGCGCGCGGAGCATAGCCACCATAAACTCCCAACCAAAGGTGGCATCCGTTACAGCACCCTCGTCAACGAGGATGAGATCATAGCACTTGCGGCGTTGATGACCTACAAGTGCGCAATTGTCGATGTTCCGTTCGGTGGTGCGAAAGGCGGCATCCAGTTGGATAGAAGCCAGTATTCAAAAAGCGAACTGGAACGTATTACCCGTCGCTACACATACGAACTGATCCAGAAAAATTATATCGGGCCCGGGGTAGACGTGCCAGCACCCGATTTTGGGACCAGTGAAACAGAAATGGCGTGGATTTTCGACACCTATATCACAATGGCACCCGATAAGCTGAATGCAATTGCGTGCGTCACGGGCAAACCGATTGAACAAAACGGGATTCATGGTCGGAGAGGGGCTACCGGGCGCGGGGTTGTCTACGGACTGGAAGAGGTATGTAGTATCGAAGAGGATATGAAACCACTTGGATTGACTCCCGGTCTACACGGAAAAAGCGTCGTCGTCCAAGGCTTTGGAAATGTCGGGTATCATGCGGCGAAGTTTCTGATGGAGGCGGATGCACGCGTCACGGGGATTATTGAGGTAGACGGTGCAATCCATAATCCGAAGGGACTTGATATTGAGAAAGTCGCCGCGCATCGCGCGGAAACCGGATCCATCTGCGGGTATCCTGACGCTGAACTTATTAAAAACCCGAATGACGGCTTGGAGTTAACCTGCGATGTCCTCGTGCCAGCTGCGCTGGAGAACCAACTCACGGCAGAGAACGCGCCTCGGATTAAAGCCGCTATTGTCGCAGAAGCCGCAAACGGACCCACAACCCCAACCGCCGATGAGATTCTTCGAGAACAGGGGATTATGATTATACCGGATACCTACCTCAATGCCGGTGGTGTCACCGTCTCTTATTTTGAGTGGCTTCGGAATCTCTCACATGTGCAACTCGGACGACTCGGAAAACGGTTTGAAGACAGCACGCAGCACGCCATGCTTCACGCTGTCGAAAAAGCAACCGGCTATCAATTCTCGAATGAGGAACGTCAGTTAATACACGGTGCAGATGAGGAAGATTTGGTAAATTCTGGACTTCAGGATACAATGATAAGAGCCTATCAGGAGCTGCGTGAGACCCGCATGCAGCACAGCAGCAAAAATGATGACGTCGATTGCCGAACAGCAGCGTTCATCAATGCCATCCATAGAATCGCGCAATCCTATATGCAGCTGGGAATTTTTCCTTAGCTAACTGTGGAGTTTTTTGACAATTGCTCTGTTACAAGGTATAATAAATTTTCAGACAAATTGAACGCAAGGAGTTACGCATGGAACCGACTCAAGTCTTTGAAATATGGGATTCAGAATATGAAACGACTTATGCTGCCCACATCCAAAAAAATGGCAGCGGGTGGATAGGATGGATACATGAATACCCCAAAGTGAAGTGTGAGGGAAACACACAAAAAGCGTTGTTGGAAACACTTGAAAACACGCTTTATGAAACTTTAGAAGCGGATTGGGAAGCGTGGGATAAACAGATCGAGGAAAATATAAAAGCAGGCAGGCTTGATAGACTTCGCAAGGAAGCCCTTGAGGATTTGGGGGCAGGCAGGTGCAAAGATCTATAAAACGCGCAGTGAATTTTGGGAGCACTATCAAAACCTACCCCAAGAAATCCAACGACAAGCCGACAAGTGTTTTCAATTGCTTTAGCAAAACCCGAAACACCCCTCCCTGAATTTCAAACAAGTTGGAAAAACGGATTGGTCGGTGAGAATTAACAGGTCCTATCGCGCTTTGGCATTTGAAGTGGAAGGGACTTTCGTCTGGTTTTGGATCGGCAAACATGATGAATACATGCGGCGCATCCGATGAACTAACGTCATTTAACTGAAACCGAAGTCTAACAAAGGAAGAGACATGATCGCTTTAAGTGTAAACGTAAATAAAATCGCAACATTACGAAATTCACGGGGTGGTGATATTCCCGATGTACGCACCGCTGTTGATACCTGTGTCGCTGCTGGGGCGCAAGGTATCACCGTGCATCCGCGTGAAGATGAACGCCATATCACACCTAAAGATGTTACGGACATCGCCGAACGCTTAAAAGAAATCAATACCGAAAAAAGACCTACCATCGAATATAACATTGAAGGCGATCCGAGACCAGACCTTATTGATATGGTACTCCACACAAAACCGACACAATGCACCCTCGTTCCCGTTGTGGCAGGTGAGATAACAAGCCATACCGTCTGGGATATTCGTAAAGACGGGGACACGTTGAAGCCGATTATTGCAGCTTTGAAAGATGCTGATATTCGTGTCAGCCTATTTAGCGGAACAGATGTTGAACAGATAGCGAGGACACGCGACATCGGTGCGGATCGAATCGAACTCTATACCGCTCCTTACGCAATGGCAGAAACGGCGGTGGAAATTGAACGTGAATTCGCGCTGTTGGAAACCGCAGCGGCGAAGGCGGTAGATTTGGGACTTGGTGTCAACGCCGGACACGACCTGAACCTTGATAACCTACCGCTGATGCAGAAATTATCAGGGCTTCTTGAAGTCTCTATCGGGCACCATCTCATGGCAGACGCGCTTTATATCGGCATGGAAGCTGCCGTCAAAGCGTATCGACGCGCACTGGGGCAGCAGGTAACATGACAATATCTAAAACATGCGCTATCTTCGATTTAGATGGCACGATTATCCGTGTCTCCTCAGAACAAGTTTTTTTGTCCTATCTGCTGAGCCATGGTGAGATCCCAATACCGAATCTGCTTGCATGGGCATCGAATTTTTTGAAAGTAAAGTCGCTGCCAGTGGCGAAGTCTAACAAAATCTATCTCCGCGGTTTGGCACAAGAACGTCTCCATGAGATTGCGCGACGCTGTTTTATTGATAGACTCCGTCCAAGCATCGCGCCGCATATCTCCGAATTGATACAAGCACATCGCGCCGATGGACGGACAGTTATCTTGATGTCGGGTTCGTTGTCGTTCCTCGTTCAACCGTTCCATGAACACTTCCAAACTGATTTGATGGTTGCACACGAACTGGAGGTGGTTGATGGGAAACTTACGGGTCAGCGTGTCGGATTGCATCCTTTTGCGGAAAACAAAGCGAAACTTGCTCAGCAACTCGCGACTGAACACGGGCTCGATCTAAATAACTCTTACGCGTATGGGAATCACCACACAGACGCGTACAAACTGGAATTGTTTGGACACCCAGTTGCCGTTAACCCCGACCAAAAGTTGCGGCGAATTGCAACAGAAAAAGAATGGCAGATAGAAGAATAGCCATAAGCCAACATGCGACTTGAAAAGTATATTGCTACCTCAGGCATCGCCTCTCGACGGGCGGTGAAAAAGCGTATCCAAGCCGGACTGGTCACTGTGAACGGCGAACCCGTTTTGGTTCCGGGACACCCGATTAACGTAGAGACCGATACAGTCGAATTTGAAGGGAAACGGGTTGAACCGCTGACAGAACACACCTATCTGATGCTGAACAAACCCGCGGGCTACTTAACGACACGCAGCGATGAGCGCGGTCGTCCTACCGTCATGAATCTCGTCGCAGATCTACCTGATAGCATCTATCCTGTTGGACGTTTAGATTTGGAAACCGAGGGGCTGCTCCTCTTCACGAATGATGGGGACTTCGCCTACCGGTTGCTGCATCCGAGCCATGAGATCGAGAAAACCTATCTATCATGGGTGAAGGGCGTGCCAAACGACAACGCTGTTCAACGGTTGCGTGAAGGTGTCACAATCCCGAGCGGGACTACGGCACCAGCGAAAGTTGAACGTTTGAAAACAAGCAGAGATGGCGCGTCAACGAAGTTTGAGGTAGTCATTCACGAGGGGAAAAAACGGCAGGTGCGCCTGATGTTTAAAGCCGTAGGGTATCCGGTGATCCGTTTGCAGCGGATCCGGATCGGTAATTTGCGATTGGGTGACCTCCCACAAGGACAATACCGATTTTTGACGCTCAGGGAGATTACGGCGTTAAGGGAATTGTAGGTGCGGTTGAAAAACCGCACCATAGGTGTCAATTTAGGGATTTTTCGAGGTATTTTATAGGAACGTCCCTATACAAATGCCGCCCCTACGGGGCTTAGGTCTTTGGTCGATGCACATTTCTACACAAATGTCGTCCCTACGGGACTAAAGAGCGAAGGTTTTCCGACATTTTTTCCTGATACGTGAGGTGTTTTGATTTTAGAACTCTGTATCTGACAGAAAAAACACGTCTATTTTCCTAAAATTGACACTTATGGTGCGGTTAGGAAACCGCACCATAGGTGTCAATTTAGCAGGAATAAGGTTGTATTTCGTGTGAGAAAAATGCTGTGAAGAGGAAACACCTCTTGTATAATGTAGAAAAAGATTAGAGTGGTTATTTCTACAAAAAAGAGGTATTTCCAATGTCCATTTTACAACAAGTGGTAGATAAAATGCAAACGATCCTTCAAACCCTCCCTGATGAAGCTGCTGTCGATACCGGACTCGTGAAAAGAAAACGCAAACTCACGGGGAGTGCGCTGACGCAAATCCTTGTCTTGGGGTGGTTAGAAAATCCAGAAGCAAGTTATCAGCAACTCACCGAAACCGCTGCGACGCTCGGTATAGAAGTCAGACGGCAAGCCCTTGAACAACGCCTGACCCTCGAAACGACTGAAATGTTGAAAACGACACTTGACGCCGCCATTACAGAAGTGCTTGAAGTTGGCAGTCAACGCCAAGCCGTGTGTTTACTTCAGCCGTTTACGGGCGTCTATGTACAAGATTCGACAGGGTTATCACTCCCTGATGAACTTCATGAGATTTGGAAAGGGCAACCGAAAAAGAATCATCCCAAGAAAGCCGGATTGAAACTTCATTTACGCTTTGATGTCCTTACGGGCGGCTTTCAGGACTTCCAACTCACCGATGGTATGACGGCTGATTTGACGGATGCAAAAGCAGCCGATCCACTGCCAGAAGGGAGTTTACAACTCGCAGACCTGGCATATTTTTCCCTTGATGAGTTTGAAAAACTCACCGCAAACAGCGTCTACTGGGTCTCGCGTTTGAAAGCAAACTCTTACCTCGCTGATGAAAACGGGCAACGCATTGATTTAGAAAAGATGCTCAAGGCGACTCAAGAAGACACCTACATCCGTAAGTCTATTCGGATCGGTAAAAGAAAGCGACTTCAGGTTTATCTCATCGCTGAAAAACTTTCTCAAGCACAGACAAATCAACGCCGACGCTACATCCGACGCCGTGCCAAACGCAAAGCCAAAACACCCTCAAAGGCACTCTTACGTCTCGCAGGATACAACCTTTATATCACCAATATTGAAGCACGTCAACTCACAGCGAAACAAATCTGTGTCATTGTCGGCATCCGATGGCAGATTGAGTTGATGTTTAAGAGTTTCAAAAGTATCTCAAAACTTCATGTTTCTCGAAGTCAGAAACCCTATCGGATACTCTCTGAAATCTATGCCAAACTTATTGCGATTCTGATTCAACACGCTGTCATGTTAGGGGCTGGATACCGACATATACAGCACAGTTTCATCAAGACGGCAAAGCATATCGCAGGTTATGCGAGGCTGCTCACCTTGAGTTTTCATCACTCAAAAACGGCACTTCGTAAAACTTTCAAAGACATAAAACGTTCATTTGACAACGGTGGCTCTTTTCAGAGAAGCACTGGAAGAAATACAACCCTTCGCAGAATCCAAGAGGCTACGGAAAAGCCACTAAATTGACACCTATGGTGCGGTTTCCTAACCGCACCATAGGTGTCAATTTAGGGAGTTTTCGTGCCATTCTCGGCATAGTAAGTCTGAACTCTGATTGCTGTGATTTTTCTGATAAGATCTCTGATGGAAAATAAGATGCTGATTGTGGGGTTGAAGTTTCTACAAAGATGGCGTTCCCGCGGAATCGCTGAGTCGTCAGGAATCGGTTTTCAGTTTCCAGTTTCTTGTGATGGATTCTCTTATCATAGGTATCAGAGAAATCAGAGAAATCACAGTTCAGAAGCCAAAAGTGTAAAGCGTTAGGAAACCGCCCGTCTGGATCTAAGTGGCGAGGTTGTTTTTGGATGCCGAGAGGGTTATTTTTCTAAAATTGACACTTATGGTGCGGTTTGATGAAGATTAATTTATTAATTCGGTAATGTCGGAACGTGCGATAAATCGCACTACTACGAACTAACCCGTTTGTAGTAGGGCAATTCTGCGGTGTACTCACCCAAATGCGATCTGCATTATTGCCCGTCAATTACCGAAATATTTTCTTAAATTTCATGAAACCGCACCTACCGGGCCTGGGGAAAATCAGGATTACCGATTTAAATACTTAAACTTCATGAACCGCACCGGGTATACACCAGGAACGCCACGGTTCTCCAAACCAAATTACCGAAATTTTTTCAAACCTCATCAGTGTGTGTTACATCTGATTTTTTTTGAACACTAAAGTTATTTTCCACATCTTAACTTAATATAAACTATTGAAACATCGAAAAAAGGATCAAAGACATGAGAATACAAAAACATACAAGTCGTGCGTTATTATTATCACTTTGTGTACATATTGCTTTGATGTTTGTTGTTTCTGTGTTTCTTGCCCATCATTTTGATACGGAGAAGGAGCATATATCTGCGGAGATATTGGAAACTGTCCCTAAAAAGCAGGTAAGGCGGCGGATTTTGCCCCGGCACGTCCGTCCAAACCGACAGATGGCAAATGCTGGGGCATCAGAGGTTTCGCTTACTCCGTTGACTTATACCCTACGGGCAAGTGTGCCTAAAGCACTGATTCGTGCTGATGCCGTTACCGATATTGTTACGTACACCGATCTACCGCAAATAGATGCACCCAGTCCCATTTCCAATATCAGTTCGGGTAAGAATCTTAAAAGGGGTTTTGGAATTTTGGGTAATGACATTAGAAGGGGTCTTGGAATTTTCGATACAGGAGCGATGCCAGGACACGGATTAATCGGAGAGGTGTTCGTGTCGGATAGTACTATCTCCCAAATGCCCAATTTTGATCGTCTACTCCCTGTCAATACCTTTATTACAGCAAATTTAAACGCAATAAGTAGTTATTGACTTGACAAAAAGTGCATAAAATGGTAAAATATACGTATATTCTAAGGATATAGGAGTATTTTATCAATGGATTTAATCAAAGTCATGGAACGTTTCCCAAGTCAAGAATCTTGTATTAAGTATCTTGAAAAAGTTCGTTGGGGTGCGAATCCTGTTCCCTGTCCACATTGTGAGAGTATCCACACGGGAAAACGCAACGAAAGTGGGAAAGTTGGACGCTGGAATTGCCACGACTGCCATGCATCCTTTAGAGTAACGCATGGTACAATCTTTCATGATACGAAAATACCGCTTCAAAAGTGGTTTCTCGCGATTTCACTGGTAGCAAATGCCAAGAAAAGTCTATCAAGCTATCAATTAGCACGTGATTTAGACCTAAATCAGAAAACTGCATGGTATATGCAGACACGTATCCGTGCGGAGATGGCAAAAAAGGGAAGTGCGTTACTACAGGGCATCATAGAAGCAGACGAAACCTATATCGGTGGCAAGCCTCGCAAGGAAAATAAACGCGAGGACGATAAACCGAATAAACGCGGTCGCGGTACAAAGAAAGATGCCATTATCGGAGCGGTAGAACGTGGTGGAAAAGTCGTAGCACGGCTGGCAACCGATCTGACCGGTCGCGGTATCCTGAATTTCATTCGGGAAGTTGTCAATACGAAAGAATCAGAACTGATTACTGATGAATACCGTGCTTATTGGGCAATAAGTCGAGAGATGAAGCATACCGTCATCAATCATCAAGAGCAGTTTGTAGATGGTGATATTCACACCAACACTATTGAAGGCTTTTGGAGTTTGCTAAAACGCGCATGGTACGGTTCACATCACCATTATCAGACGGGGTATACTCCTCTCTATGTAGCCGAGCAGTGCTATAAGTATAACTACCGCGAACAGAGTATCTTTTGGAAGTTTGTTAGGGAGAGCGTTCAAGTGGGGGGGGGGGGGGCAGCCGCGTGAACAAACTCTATTATGGCGACTGCCTCACCGTAATGCAGCAAGAGATGAAGGCAAACAGTGTAGATTTAATATATCTCGATCCACCTTTCAATTCCAATCGTGCTTATAACGCTATTTACAAAGATGAAACAGGGAGACCTTTACCAGATCAGATAGAAGCCTTTTGTGATTTATGGACACTTGATCCTGATCGAGAAAGAGCAATTCGTGAACTTCCCAAACAAATGTTAATGTCTGGAGTGGATGATGGCATCGTCAGATTTTGGCAGGCATGGATGAAGGCACTCACGAATACAAACCCAAAACTTCTGGCATATCTATCATATATGGCAGAGCGATTACTGCAAATGAAAATAGTTCTCAGACCAACTGGAAGCATTTTTTTGCATTGTGACCCAACATGTAGCCATTACTTGAAAATATTCATGGATGGCATTTTTGGAGAAAAAAATTTCAGAAATGAGATTGTTTGGGCATATACGAGGATGTCGGCAAAGGGACAACGCCAATTATCTCGCGCTCATGATACGATTTTCTGGTATTCAAATGGAAGTCAATGGTGTTTTAACGTTGATCCAATTCGGTTACCGTATGCTGAAGGCAGCAAAGCACGGGAAGGACAAACACTCAATCGTCTCGGAAGTGGTTATTCAAAAGAAGGTGTCACTAAACTTAATCCTTTAGGTAAGTTCCCAGAAGACTGGATTATACATATACCTTATTTACGTGGAAATGAGCGTCTTGGCTATCCGACTCAAAAACCTTTAAGACTGCTTGAACGTATTATTTTGGCATCAAGTAACGAAGATGACATTATTTTTGATCCTTTCTGTGGCTGTGGAACAACTCTTGAGGCTGCCCAACAACAAAATCGTAGATGGATTGGTATTGATATTGCCATTCATGCGATCAAACGCGTAAGTGCCGTTCGTTTACAGGAGCGTTGCAGATTAGTAGAAGATCAGGACTATCAAATCACAGGTATTCCTCGTAGCGTAGAAGGCGCGAAAGACCTTTGGCAACGTGATAAGTACCAGTTTCAGAAATGGGCTGTAGAAATGGTTGATGGCTTTGTAACAGCACGTAAAAGTCGGGACGGTGGTGTAGATGGAAGACTCTACTTCCCTTATGACGAAGACCTAAAAGCGATGAAGTTAGAAGTAAAGGGTGGTGCAAGGGTGGGTATACAAGATTTACGCGCACTTGCGGGGGTGATAGATGAAAATGATTATCCACTCGGTGGTTTCATCACGCGTAAGACCCTCGGACAGATACAAAGACAGAACTTTCAAGACTTCTGCCGAACTAAAGGCACAATCACCATTGATAGCAAAGAATATCCTCGCCTACAGGTTCTCTGTATAGAGGAAATCCTTGAAGGCAAACGCTTTGATACCCCACTGGTACGGGGCAAATCAACAACTGACCAAATGGAATTATTTGACAATTAACAAGTCAATAACTACTTATTGCGTTTTTTTATCCAGCTGGTGAAGGAACTCATGAAGAACGCAAGGTAATCGAATTGGATCTTCGCACAGGAAATCATGAGGAAAATACCTACTATCTGAACAGATACCTAAACTACGAGTCGGTGCAAACAGGTAGGGCATTTGTTGCAATCGAAGAAGACTATTGGGACTTTTCTCGACAACGCGAGTTGGCACAGCATTTGCCCGGAGTATGGCATAAGCTCTTGGAAAAAAAGGATCAGGCATTGCTGCAACTTCTAACAAAAGAAATGAAAAAAGTCTGTAGATACATACCAACAGAAAAAGAAGTGCTTGCCTTTCTGAAAAGTTTAACAGCGGATCCCCAAGAAGTCCCCGTTACGCCAATTCCGGATCCGCCTATGCCAACTCCAAAATCGAAAAAGTCACCGCAACGGACGAGACTCGTTGTTACGATGTCCAATAGTGAAATAATTGAGTGCCCTAAGATAAGAGACACTTTCTTTGAGGTAATTGAAAAGTTAGGCGTAGAGAAAGTTGCAGCACTTGGATTGACCCCTCCCAAACCTAAAGGATTGGGATTCCTTTGACGGAACTCCCAAGTGGTTCTTTTAGGTTATACCACGACGTCCATTTGACGTTCTGCGATACTGGCTTCTCTGACTCCCTTCAGCGTCGCAATCGTCCAGACGTTATCCTTGGGAGCTTGTTCGGGTTTAATCCGAACCGACACGAGTGTAATCTCGCGGTGCGGGTCATCTGGCACACTACGGAAAATCACTTGAACCTTCGTGACCGACCGATACTTCTGGCAAGTATTTCTTGCTTCAGAACTTGAAATCTCAACAAAATCTGAACCTCGCAAGGTTTCAGGAATATCGTATCTTTCAACGTATTCGGATTTTGTGATGTTCGTTTTTAATGGATATTAGCCATAGTCATTCTGTCCTTGTAAGAGGGTGATTGAGACCAGTAGCAAGGTAGCTACTGCTTACACGTCTCAATCAATGACTATGTTAATTATACTACATTTTTGACGAAATGTCAACTCTTTTTTTAACTATAGCCCCATGGTCTAATTCAATAGGGCGGTTCTGTATCCCAAAGCTAAAGCATTGGGTTTTAGAACCGAAAACGTAGATAATCCGGAGCAAAATCCCTCTCGTCTCAGATTCTGAATACCCGGACTACTCCCAAAGGCAATCAGGTTCACATTACATCTATGTAGGCGCAACAACACAAGATAAAAAACGAGATCTTATGAAAATTGCCAAAGGTTTAAAAATTGAATTGAAGGTGGAAATCATTCCGAAAGAATGATAAATCACTCATGGCTGACCTCTAATAGTCCACAGATTAAAACTGGAAAGGCTACATCACTAACTATCTAATTCAAGGAGTAAGGATATGAAACGAATCACGCTATTTCTTATTGGTTTTCTATTACTGTTCACAGGAAACCTCGTTCATGCCGAGGTCACATTGCCACGTGTCATCGGCAGCAATATGGTACTGCAACGTAATATGCAGGTACCTATTTGGGGGTGGGCATCCGCAGGTGAAGAGGTCACCATAACGCTCAGTGCTGAAGCCGAAGGTGTCGAACCGATTTCAACAACCACTGTGGTCGCCGACGCAGAAGGCAATTGGCAAATCAAACTCCCCGCTATGGCAGCTGGCGGTCCCTATACACTCCGAGTCAAGGGCAGTAACATTCTTGAACTAACAAACGTGCTTTTCGGCGAAGTCTGGGTCTGCTCCGGGCAGTCGAACATGCAATGGTCGGTGAACGCCTCAAAAGACAACGAGGTAGAAATCGCCGCAGCGATGTATCCGAAAATCCGACTGTTCTATGTACCGAGAGTACCATCAGGATTTCCACAGCAAGATGTAGACGCGGCTTGGTCCGAAACTACGCCTGAGACAATTGCCAGTTTCTCGGCCGTCGCCTACTATTTCGGGCGGAAACTCTATAAAAATCTTGATGTACCGATCGGTTTAATCAATACCTCATGGGGTGGCACCCGTATTGAACCGTGGACACCCCCTGTCGGGCTCGCTGCTGTGCCTGCACTTGCGACCATCCACAAAGAAGTCCAAGACATACAGGCGAACTATCGCGCACAACTCCCACAAAAAATGAAAGATATTGAAACATGGATCGCCGGAACACGGAAAGCACTGGAAACTGGTGCACCACTCACGGAGATGCCTGAAAATACGCATCCGTTAAGGCATCAACAGAGACCGACGGCACTTTACAACGGCATGGTGCATCCGATTGTCCCTTATGCGATGCGTGGTGCCTTATGGTATCAAGGCGAATCAAACCTCCGAGACAGGATGCTCTACCACGAAAAAATGAAGGCACTCATCAATGGCTGGCGCGAGGTCTGGGGACAAGGCGATTTTCCCTTCTACTTCGTTCAACTCGCACCGTTCAACTACGGCGGACGCAATGCGAACCCACTATTCCTACCCCAAATCTGGGAAGCACAAACAGCGACGTTGGCACTCCCAAATACCGGCATGGCTGTAACAACCGACATCGGGAACCTCAGAGACATCCATCCCCGAAACAAACAGGATGTCGGTAGACGACTCGCACTGTGGGCACTTGCAAAGGACTACGGCAGAGATGATGTGACATATTCCGGGCCGCTCTACAAATCAATGGCAGTCGAAGGAAACACAATTCGACTTTCCTTTGACGCTACTGGTAGCGGCTTGATGGCAAGCGATGAAAAGCCGCTCACATGGTTCCAAATCGCCGGTGAAGATAAGCAATTCGTCGAAGCACAGGCAACAATTGATGGCGACACAATCGTCGTCTCCAGCGAAACTATCGAGAATCCAGTCGCTGTCCGATTCGGCTGGCATCAGAGCGCAGAACCGAATTTCGTGAATAAAGAAGGCTTACCTGCATCACCGTTCCGTACGGATTCATGGTAAAATAGCCGAAGGACTTGACTTATCCACTTCGCTATCTAATTGAAGGAGCAAAAATATGGAACTAACGCTGCTATGCCTCATCGGTTTTCTATCACTTCTCATAGGAGGTTTCGCGTATTCCAGAGTTACACTGCCGCGTGTCTTCGGCAGCAACATGGTACTGCAGCGCAACATGCAGGCACCTATCTGGGGGTGGGCATCCCCAGGCGAAGAGATTACCCTAACACTCAGTGCTGAAGCCGAAGATGTCGAACCGGTTTCAGCAATAACCACCGCGGTTGCTGACGCTGATGGCAATTGGCAGGCTAAACTCCCCGCTGTGACAGCTGGGGGTCCCTATACACTCCGAATCAAAGGCAGTAACACCCTCGAACTGACAAACGTGCTTTTCGGCGAAGTCTGGGTCTGTTCCGGGCAGTCGAACATGGAATGGCCCGTAAGCATCTCAAATGATAGCGAGGTAGAGATCGCCGCAGCGATGTATCCGAAAATCCGACTGTTCCATATCCCGCGAGTCCCGTCAGGTTTACCTCAGCAAGATGTTGAGGCGGATTGGTATGAAACCACACCTGAGACAATCCCGAATTTCTCCGCTGTCGCCTACTATTTCGGACGGAAACTCTATAAAAATCTTGATGTACCGATCGGGCTAATCAACACCTCGTGGGGCGGTACCCTCATCGAACCGTGGACACCCCCTGTCGGTCTCGCTGGTGTGCCTGCACTTGCGTCTATAAACAAGGAAGTCGAAGACATACAGGCGAACTATCGCGCACAACTTCCACAGAAAATAGACGCGATAGAAGCGTGGATCGCCGAAACACGGAAAGCGTTAGAAACCGATGCGCAGCTTAAACCGATGCCTGACAATACGCATCCGCTAATGGATGCAGGGAGACCGACGGCACTCTACAACGGTATGGTGCATCCAATCGTTCCTTACGGCATACGCGGCGCACTCTGGTATCAAGGCGAATCAAACCATCAGGACGGTATGATCTACCACGAGAAGATGAAGGCACTCATCAACGGGTGGCGAGAGGTTTGGGAGCAAGGAGATTTCCCGTTCTATTTTGTGCAACTCGCACCCTTCAATTACAGTAACCAAGAGGAAGGTCAGTTTTTCCTGCCGCAAATCTGGGAAGCACAAACAGCGACGTTGGCACTCCCAAATACCGGTATGGCAGTGACAACTGACATCGGTGACCCCAGAGATGTCCATCCCCGAAATAAACAAGGAGTCGGCAGACGGTTGGCATTGTGGGCACTCGCGAAGGACTACGGCAGAGATGATGTAACATATTCCGGTCCGCTCTACAAATCAATGGCAGTCGAAGGAGACACAATCCGACTCACGTTTGATCACGTCGGTAGCGGTTTAACCTCGCAAGATGAAAAACCGCTCACATGGTTCCAAATCGCCGGTGAAGATAAGCAATTCGTTAAAGCGCAAGCAACAATTGATGACGACACAATCGTCGTCTCCAGTGAAACTATTGAGAATCCGGTCGCTGTCCGATTCGGGTGGCACCAGAGCGCGGAACCCAATTTTGTGAATAAGGAAGGGCTACCCGCATCACCGTTTCGTACCGATTCATGGTGAAGAATAACCATCAGTCTTCAGCAGTCAGTAAAGAGCAGTTTCCGTAGGTTGGGTTGAGCGGTAAAGATCCTTACGTTTACATAGGAAATTACGGCTTTCCATGAATCGTTGGTATAGAGAGATATAGCGAAACCCAACAAAAACCGTTATGTTGAGCCTAAAAAGTGTTGGGTTTCACTCGTTTTTTGGTGTCTTCAGTTTTTTTACTGAATTTGATAGGTATCTTCTCTATCAACGCTTTACTTGACTCCCGTTCAGCCCAACCTACAAGACTCTTATTTTTCGGTTTTACTATATTTTGCACAACAGCCAAAGCCCATGCGACTTAACCAAAAACCTGCCCGAAACGAAGTGGAGGGCAGCGCGGAGGCACATAGTTAAAAACATGAAAATCACTGCTATCAAAACCTTTATGGCACGCTTTGGTAACCGTCCCCGCGGCCTTATCAAAGTCGAGACAGATGAAGGACTCTACGGATGGGGTGAGGCTTACTCCACAGGTCCCGACCTCTCTGTTGAACCAATCGCTGATTATATCTTTGAGATGATTCAAGGCGACGACCCCAGACGGATTGAGTATATCATGCTGAAACTGCATCAGCAGTTCCGTTTTCCCGCAGGCGGTGCAGGACTCGCTGTCATCTCTGCCGTAGATCACGCCCTCTGGGACATCAGTGGCAAGGCAGCAGGTTTACCAGTCTACATGCTCCTCGGCGGACATGCACGGGACCGCATCCGCGTCTACCGTGGTATCGGTGGTAGAGACGGTATTGAAGCCGCTGATCAAGCACACAAACTTCATGAAGAGTGGGGGTTTACCGCCTTCAAGACCGGTCCTTATCAACTCGATCCGGACGCGAATCGATGGGGACGCGTCTGCGATGCAGCCGCCACCTATTTTGAGCAGATCCGTGAGAATACGCCGTCGGACTGGGAGATCGCTTTCGATCCACACGCTAAAATATTTGAACCTATCCGCGCACTCCAACTCGCTAACGCCCTTGCGCCCTACGATCCGTATTTCTACGAGGAACCGCTCCGTCCCGAACACATCCCCGCATGGACGCGTCTACGCTCCCAGATGCAAGTACCTCTCGCGACAGGGGAATCCCTCTACACACGTTTTGAGTTTTTGGACATCATCGCAGGACAGGGTGCCGATATTATCCAACCGGACATCTGTGTCTGTGGTGGATTGTTAGAGATGCGCAAAATCGCTGCGATTGCCGAAGCGCACTACGTCAGCGTCGCCCCTCATAATCCGATGGGACCGCTGGCAACGGCTGTCAATGTCCATTTCGCCGCTGCAACCCCGAATTTCAAAATACTTGAATATCTCCTACCGACCGAGACGGAATGGAACGCTTGGGTAGACGAGCCTTACCTACCGAAAGACGGCTATCTGGAATTACGGGATCGTCCGGGTTTGGGTGTAGAGGTGAACGAAGCAGCTATCACTGACAACGAATACATCCATTGGCAGCGCACGTGTCCCATCCGCCCGGATGGTTCAACAGGTTATATTTAGGACGGGGCTGGCTAAGAAAAACATTTGACGGAAACTGGCATCGTGTGTACAATTTACCTGCGAATGATCGGGCTTTTCCAATAAAGGAGACGTATATGACTCCCAAACAACGATACCTTTTTGATTTAACAGGGTACATCCACCTCAAAAATGTTCTCAGCGATGAAGAGTTGAAAAATGCCCAAGATGCGGTTGAACGATGCGTTCAAACACCGGAGGACGAACTCCCGCCCGGTATTAGTTATGGCGGTGGCGGCTATTCCAACGGCTTTTCGTTCGACAAATCGCTTGAGGCACTCACACTCCATCCGAAAACATGGCCAATTGTGAAGGAACTTACCGATAATAAACCCCGTTTTAATCGAGGCAGTCTTGTTGCTAAGCGACCCGAGCATGATCAGGTTATCGGTAAGTTGCACTGTGCGCGTGAAGATTGCGGCTGGCAGACGCGCCGCTATGCCGTCAAGGACGGACAGGTTCACTGCAACGATTTCGTCGTCTTTTTCTATTTCGCCGATGTCTATTCGGGTGACGGCGGTTTAGTTGTCCTACCAGGCTCCCACAAAGCAAACTTTGAACGTCCGGAGGGACTCTTCTTCCCGGACCCAGAGGATCCACCCGACGAACTTCATCCCGCGTTAGTTAACGTGACAGCCCGCGCTGGCGATGCAATCGTCCTGTCCGAATTGCTGACGCACGGGGTTCTCATCTGGAAACCGAAAGACCGATATCGGCGGTTTATCATCTTGCGTTACAAAACACAGTTTTTTCAAGACACCAAGGGACCTCGAAATCCGTTTCCGCCGGAGGTGATGGAACGACTCTCCCCTGAAACTATTGAACTTGCGCAATCCGCATCTTATACGCATATCAAGGACATCGTCAAAAGTGAACATGTCCAGCTAACCTAAAAGGAACGAAAAATGACCCCAGAACAACGGTATCTGTTTGACGTTACAGGCTACTTGCACATCAAAGGGGCAGTCACAGGGGATGCACTCAAGGCGGTACAGGAGGCTGTAGATCGGTATATTCACATGCCGCTTGATGAACGTCCCGAAGAATTCACGACACGTCCGCGCGACTTAGAACCCGGGAAAGGCGGTAGATATGAACACGGATTCGCTTTTGACCGATCGCTTGAGGCGATGACGGTGCATCCGGCTATCTGGCCCCTCGTTAAAGAGTTTACCTTCGATAAACCGCGGTTTGTTACTGGCACACTCACGCTTGAACAGCACAACCCGGACAGGCAACCGATGGGAACAAATCCGGCGGGCTTGCACTGTGCACGTGAGGGACGGCACTGGCTCACCCGCTACGAGGTTCAGAATAACCAGATCTACTGCAACGATTTCGTGGCGTTCTTCTACTTGACCGATGTGCAGCCCGGCGATGGTGGACTTATCGTTATCCCCGGCTCGCATAAGAGCAAATTCGAGAGACCTGAAGACCTTCTGACACCGGGGCCCGACGGTATTGATCCCGAACTCGACGATGTTTTTACCAATCTCATGCCAAAAGCAGGCGATTTTCTCGTTATCTCTGAACTCTTGACACACGGGGTCTTGCGGTGGAAACCGAAGGATCGGGACAGGCGTTTCTTGATTCTCCGCTATCGTCCGCAATACGATGGCAAGCAAAGTCTACCGGAGAAAATCGTTAACCGTTTAACACCTGAAGTTCAGGAACTCGTGCAAACTGCATCTTATGGACACACAAAAGAGATCGTCAAACAAGACGTTGTGCAGTTGACAGTTTAGCGGAAACCTTTCACGACAGGAACAATCTTCTGATCTCAACAGCGAAACGTAATGGAGGAATCTAATGGGAACGCAATATCGTGCTTGCATCGTCGGCTGTGGCAGAATGGGTGGTACAATTGATGAAGAGGTCCGTGCGACACCACACGGCGCGTTACCTTATTCGCACGCCGCAGGATATACCGCTTTCGAGCGGACAGACATCGTCGCCGCTGCAGATGTAGTGGAGGAGAAGGCGCAATACGTCTGCAATAAATGGGAAATTCCCAAGTACTACTTAGACTATCGTGAGATGATTGTTGAAGAGAAACCGGATATTGTTAGTATCGCCACACGTCCTGGCAATCATGCCGAAATTACAGCATTCGCTGCGGAAAACGGCGTGAAGGGTATCTATTGCGATAAACCGCTTTGTGCCTCTATGGAAGAAGCAGACGCAATGGTAGAGGTCTGCGAAAAACACAATGTCAAATTCAACCTCGGCACGCAGCGCCGTTACACGCCGGGATACATCAAAATGCGTGAAATCCTCGAAAGCGGCGAACTCGGTGAGAGACGCTCTGTTATCGCCTATAGCGGTGGTGCCGCGCTCTGGGGATACACGCATGCAGCGGATATGCTCCTCTTTTTGGCGAGCGATTCACCGATTGAATACGTGCAAGGCAACGTCGCCGTTGACGATGCTGATTTTGAGGACAACCGCACGGAATCCGATCCCGGTATCGTAATGGGATTTATTCGTTTTGAGAACGGTATTAACGGTATCAGTATCCCCGGCACGGCTTATGAATTTGAGGTGAATTGTAGCGAAGGCACAATTCGTGCGCTCAATAACGGACTCGGTTTTCATCTCCGCAAACGGCAAGGGCAGTTTAACGAGATTTTGGAAGCGCAATTCCCCCCTTATGAACGGAAAAGCGGTACCGTCGGTTGTATTGAAGACATCGTTGATGCGATTGAGACCGATACCGAAACATGCGGTAACATCCATCTCGCGCACCGAAGTACGGAGATGGTCTTCGCTATTGTCGATTCACAACGCCAGCAAGGCAAGCGAGTGACGATGCCGATGGAAAACCGAGGACTCTATCTTGGAAGGTGGTAAACTGTTGGCTCATTCTTGTAGACTCGATTAGCATCTCTTTTTCTATTGTAGAGGTGTTTGCGCAAAGCTCAAGGAATCCTTAGGAGGTACAGAGATGAACAACTACAGAGACATTATTACTATTGAACCGGGCAAACGCAGCGGGCAGCCGTGCATTCGAGGAATGCGGATCACTGTTTACGATGTCTTTGAGTATCTCGCATCAGGGATGACAGTAGCGGAAGTTCTTAAAGATTTCCCCGAGTTAACCGAGACCGACATTCGCGCCTGTTTTGCGTATGCCGCGGATAAGGAAAAATCGCAGATGGTCGTTTACAACAATGAAGCTTCTATTTGATCAAAATCTATCGGATCAACTTGTGACGCAGTTGGCAGATCTGTTTCCCAATTGCTGCCATCTGCTCAAACTTTGACAATAGTTTAGGAAACAAAATATATGTATAGAAACCTTTATATTTTGGCAAGTTTTATTGTCGTAGCTCTTCTGTTAATTTATGCCACAACTGCTGACGACCGGCAACGTCCAGCGAGTACGCGCTATGAACAACGGACACCCAGCCGAGACGGAATCGGCAAAATTTACATGGGACGCGAAATCTCGCACGTGATGGGACATCTCGCCGCAGGATGGTTAGAACGTCCAGAGCGCGAACGAGAAGAGATGCCGAATCGTCTCATTGAAATGTTGAAACTCAAAGAAGGGGATGTTGTCGCGGATATTGGGGTTGGTACGGGGTACATCGCTCGGCGGATCTCACCGAAAATCGGCAAAACAGGGATCGTCTACGGTGTTGAAATTCAGCAGGAGATGCTTGACATCCTTGCCAAGAAAATGGCGGAAGAAGGGATTACCAATATCAAAGGGGTATTAGGCACGATTACCGATCCGAAATTGCCACCGAACGCAGTCGATTTGGTGATTATGGTAGATGTCTACCACGAATTTTCGCATCCTTATGAGATGATGCAGAATATCTGCCGTGGTCTGAAAACGGGTGGTAGGGTTGCTTTTGTAGAATACCGATTGGAAGATGACAACGTGCCGATTAAGCGTTTGCACAAGATGAGTGAATTGCAGGTAATTAAGGAAGCAACGCCGCATCCACTTTCTTGGGTAGAGACGCTCGACGGTCTACCGTGGCAGCATGTTATCATTTTTGAGAAGGTTGCGGCTGAATAAGTAAACTTACACAAATAGGTAAAAGTACTTACTGGGAGGAGGTTTTTTGAGAAACCTCGCTTGCCGATTTGAAGACAGAATCAATAGCACCAAAGAGGACAGGCAAATTATCTACGCTAAAACTCGTTCGATTTTGGGTGAAGGCTACCAATTCCGCTAAGCATTGTCCCCAGCCCTGCTCAAAGTCGTTCTTCTTTGCCTCAACGAGTATTATCAACGGGTTACCTACAATGAGTATGCCCAATTCGGATCTTGTTGAGATGAAGTAATCGGGCGTGCCGCTCAGCATTTCATCGTAGGCAAGAGGTTCTTTTATCCATAGGGCGTAGTTAGCAGCGTACGCTTTATACACTTCCCGCAAAACAGGGTAGATAACGGCTTCACAACGCGCGCCCTCAGAAGCGAAAATAGGAATATACTGTCTGCTAAATTCCAACTCTTGCAGAAATTGTTCCGAAGG